>NZ_CP091486.1:0-4757882 GCF_021869665.1 Enterobacter cloacae complex sp. ECL411 | reverse complement strand
GCTATCGTTGATACAGCCTGAACGATGTTGTGTTTATGTCCGGCCAGGATCGCTGGATCCCGATCAGGACCGCGGATCATAGCCTAAACTGAGCCAGAGATCTTCTGTTTCTCACAGATTCTTCCCGATTTATCCACAGGAAGATCCGGAATCGGGTAAGTGTAAACGATCCTGACGCGAGTGCCTCGCGATTTAGGCCGCATATTGGAAAATTTAATGAGCACAGACAATTTTGGGCTTAAATGATCTAACGAAGATCCAGGAGGATCCTTGCGCTTTGTTGGCGAGCCCGTATAATCCTCGACCCGGCGCGTGATGCTCATCTTCCTGCGTCGTTCGTTGCTCATTTTCCACGCGAAATCGTGCGGAAATACGCAGGGATTTAAGGAAAGAGAATTGACTCCGGAGTGTACAATTATTACAATCCGGCCTCTTTAATCACCCACGCTGAGGCGTTAGTCGTTCGAATCTCGTTCGGGTATACGCAAAAGTCAGTGAATTTATTCAAGTTTAGGTAGAAATCGCCATGAAACGCACTTTTCAACCGTCTGTACTGAAGCGCAACCGTTCTCACGGCTTCCGTGCTCGTATGGCTACTAAAAATGGTCGTCAGGTTCTGGCACGTCGTCGTGCTAAAGGCCGCGCTCGTCTGACCGTTTCCAAGTAATAAAGCTAACCCCTGAGTGGT
This sequence comes from Enterobacter cloacae complex sp. ECL411, assembly GCF_021869665.1. Lineage (NCBI taxonomy): Bacteria > Pseudomonadati > Pseudomonadota > Gammaproteobacteria > Enterobacterales > Enterobacteriaceae > Enterobacter > Enterobacter cloacae complex sp. ECL411. Next base: position 4,757,194 of record NZ_CP091486.1, on the reverse strand, counting down.
TAAGCTCGCATTTCCCAGGGAGTTACGTTTGTTAACTCCCACTCATTTCACTTTCGTCTTCCAGCAGCCACTACGGGCTGGCACGCCGCAAATCACCATCCTCGGCCGCCAAAATTCGCTGGGGCATCCCCGCATCGGTCTCACAGTCGCCAAGAAAAACGTTAAGCGTGCGCATGAACGCAACCGGATTAAACGTCTGACGCGTGAAAGCTTCCGTTTACGTCAGCACGAACTGCCTTCAATGGATTTCGTGGTGGTGGCTAAAAAAGGGGTTGCCGACCTCGATAACCGTGCTCTCTCGGAAGCGTTGGAAAAATTATGGCGCCGCCACTGTCGCCTGGCTCGCGGGTCCTGATAGCCCTCATTCGGGTCTATCAACGCCTGATTAGTCCGCTACTCGGGCCACATTGCCGTTTCACGCCAACATGCTCAAGCTACGGAATTGAGGCATTGCGCAGGTTTGGAGTGATAAAAGGCAGTTGGTTGACGGTGAAACGCGTATTAAAATGCCACCCTTTACACCCAGGTGGAGACGACCCCGTCCCTCCAGGACCTTTTGATACCAGAGAACACTAACGATGGATTCGCAACGCAATCTTCTTATCATCGCTTTGTTGTTCGTGTCTTTCATGATCTGGCAGGCATGGGAGCAGGATAAAAATCCTCAACCCCAGCAGCAGACCACGCAGACCACGACCACCGCAGCGGGTAGCGCCGCCGACCAGGGCGTACCGGCCAGTGGCCAGGGGAAACAGATTACGGTTAAGACCGATGTGCTTGAGCTGACTATCAACACCCGTGGTGGTGATGTTGAGCAGGCGCTGCTGTTGACCTACCCGAAAGAGCTGAAGTCTACCGAACCGTTCCAGTTACTGGAAACCACGCCTGAGTTTATCTACCAGGCACAGAGCGGCCTGACCGGTCGTGATGGCCCGGATAACCCGGCGAACGGTGCGCGTCCACTGTATAACGTCGAGAATGACACCTTTGTGCTGGCTGATGGCCAGAACGAACTGGTTATTCCGATGACCTACACCGACGCGGCAGGCAACACCTTCACCAAAACCTTCACCCTGAAACGCGGTGAATATGCGGTGAACGTGGGCTACAGCGTACAGAACACCGGTGCGAAACCGCTGGAAATCTCTACCTTTGGTCAGCTGAAGCAGTCCATCAATCTGCCGTCTCACCGTGACACCGGAAGCAGCAACTTTGCGCTGCATACCTTCCGTGGCGCGGCTTACTCCACGCCAGATACTAAGTACGAGAAATACAAATTCGACACCATTGCCGATAACGAAAACCTGAACGTCAGCTCTAAAGGCGGTTGGGTCGCAATGCTGCAACAGTATTTCGCGACGGCGTGGGTACCGAATAACGACGGTACGAACAACTTCTACACCGCGAACCTCGGCAACGGTATTGCAGCCATCGGCTACAAATCTCAGCCGGTTCTGGTGCAGCCGGGTCAAACCGGTAAGCTGGCAAGCACCCTGTGGGTCGGCCCGGAAATCCAGGACAAAATGGCTGCCGTTGCGCCGCACCTGGATCTGACCGTTGATTACGGTTGGTTGTGGTTCATCTCTCAGCCGCTGTTTAAGCTGCTGAAGTTCATCCACAGCTTCCTGGGTAACTGGGGCTTCTCCATCATCGTTATCACCTTTATCGTTCGTGGCATCATGTACCCGCTGACTAAAGCGCAGTACACCTCCATGGCGAAGATGCGTATGCTACAGCCGAAGATTCAGGCTATGCGTGAGCGTCTGGGCGATGACAAACAGCGTCAGAGCCAGGAGATGATGGCCCTGTATAAAGCAGAAAAAGTGAACCCACTGGGTGGTTGCTTCCCGCTGCTGATTCAGATGCCAATCTTCCTTGCGCTGTACTACATGCTGATGGGTTCCGTTGAGCTGCGCCACGCGCCGTTCGCCCTGTGGATCCATGACCTGTCCGCACAGGACCCGTACTACATCCTGCCGATCCTGATGGGCGTGACGATGTTCTTCATCCAGAAGATGTCTCCGACCACCGTGACTGACCCGATGCAGCAGAAGATCATGACCTTTATGCCGGTCATCTTCACCGTGTTCTTCCTGTGGTTCCCGTCAGGTCTGGTGCTGTACTATATCGTCAGCAACCTGGTGACCATCATCCAGCAGCAGCTGATTTACCGTGGTCTGGAAAAACGTGGCCTGCATAGCCGCGAAAAGAAAAAGTCCTGATTCGGTAACTTAACGCTAAAATAAGGGCGGTCGATTGACCGCCTTTTTTATTTGTATTGAACGAGAGCAACCATGAGCCATAACGACACTATCGTCGCCCAGGCAACCCCACCGGGACGCGGTGGTGTAGGCATTCTGCGCATCTCCGGCCTGAAGGCGCGTGAGGTGGCCGAAGCGGTGCTGGGTAAACTGCCAAAGCCGCGCTACGCTGATTATCTGCCATTTAAAGATGCCGACGGCACCTCGCTGGACCAGGGCATTGCGCTGTGGTTCCCCGGCCCAAACTCCTTTACCGGCGAAGACGTGCTGGAGCTTCAGGGTCACGGCGGCCCGGTGATCCTCGACCTGCTGTTAAAACGTATTCTGACCCTGCCTGGCCTGCGCATTGCGAAGCCGGGTGAGTTCTCCGAGCGTGCCTTCCTGAACGATAAGCTCGACCTGGCTCAGGCCGAAGCGATTGCCGACCTGATCGACGCCAGTTCCGAACAGGCAGCCCGCTCCGCGCTGAACTCGTTGCAGGGGGCATTTTCCGCACGCGTGAATCACCTTGTGGAAGCACTTACTCACCTGCGAATCTATGTTGAAGCGGCTATCGACTTCCCGGACGAGGAGATTGACTTCCTTTCTGACGGCAAAATCGAAGCCCAGCTCAACCAGGTGATGAACGATCTGGATGCCGTTCGCGCCGAAGCGCGCCAGGGCAGCCTGCTGCGTGAGGGCATGAAGGTGGTCATTGCTGGTCGCCCCAACGCCGGGAAATCAAGCCTGCTGAACGCCCTGGCGGGCCGTGAAGCGGCGATCGTGACCGACATAGCCGGTACCACCCGCGATGTTCTGCGCGAGCATATCCATATCGACGGCATGCCGCTGCACATCATCGATACCGCTGGCCTGCGCGATGCGAGCGATGAAGTCGAGCGTATCGGTATCGAACGCGCCTGGCAGGAGATCGAGCAGGCCGACCGCGTGTTGTTTATGGTGGACGGCACCACGACCGACGCCGTTGACCCGGCTGAAATCTGGCCAGACTTTATCGCCCGTCTCCCGGCCAAACTGCCGATCACCGTGGTGCGCAATAAGGCCGACGTTACCGGCGAAACGCTGGGCATCAGCGATGTGAATGGCCACTCACTTATTCGTCTGTCGGCCCGTACCGGGGAAGGCGTGGAAGCCCTGCGTAACCACCTCAAACAGAGCATGGGCTTCGACACCAGTATGGAGGGCGGCTTCCTGGCGCGTCGTCGTCACTTGCAGGCGCTGGAAGAGGCGGCTCGCCACCTTGAGCAGGGCAAAGCCCAGCTGATCGGCGCTTGGGCCGGCGAGCTGCTGGCGGAGGAACTGCGTCTGGCGCAGCAGAACCTGAGCGAGATCACCGGGGAGTTTACGTCGGACGATCTGCTTGGACGAATTTTCTCAAGCTTTTGTATTGGTAAGTAATCCCCGATAGAACATGGTGATTTCCTCCAGGGAAATCACCATTGTCCCAATGGCAACTCGCTTAATCCCCCCATGCCCCCTATCCTGCTTGCCTGCATCTATGGGGGATTTATGGCTCGTTTTCTGTTTTGTAGTTTCGCATTAGTTCTGCTGTATCCGTCCGGTATTGATATGTATCTGGTGGGGCTACCGCATATTGCCCGCGATCTGGGTGCCAGCGAGGCGCAACTGCACATCGCGTTTTCGGCCTACCTCGCGGGTATGGCGTCATCAATGGTATTTGCCGGGAAAATCGCGGACAGAGCCGGCCGTCAACCCGTCGCCATTACGGGGGCGGTTATCTTTACGCTGGCATCGGTACTGTGTTCAATGGCTCAGGAAAGCACAATGTTCCTGTCAGGGCGCTTTATCCAGGGCATTGGCGCGGGCGGCTGTTACGTGGTGGCGTTTGCCATTCTGCGCGATACCTTGAGCGCCCAGCGCCGCGCCAGGGTGCTGTCGATGCTGAACGGCATTACCTGCATCATCCCGGTGCTGGCACCGGTTGTAGGCTACCTGATCATGCTGAAATTTCCATGGCAGAGCCTTTTCTGGACTATGGCCACAATGGGCGCCATCGTCTTTATACTGTCCGTGACGGTGTTGAAAGAGACCCATCCCGGTTCGCAGCAGACGCACCACGCTGCTACCATTCATCCGGCTGAAAAGCTTCTGAATCGCTTTTTCCTGAGCCGCCTGGCCATCATCACGCTCAGCGTGGCGGTGATCCTCACCTATGTAAACGTTTCCCCGGTGTTACTGATGGAGACGATAGGCTTCGATCGCGGTGAGTATTCGACGGTGATGGCGCTCAATGCGATGGTCAGCATGGCGGTTTCATTCTCGATGCCCTTTGCGCTCAATATCTTCCGCCAGCGCACGCTGATGCTCACTTCACAGACGCTGTTTCTCGCCGCAGGCGTGATTCTGGCGACCGCCACCTCACATGCGCTGATGCTGGTGGGTATGACCCTGATCTGCGCCGGATTCTCCGGCGGCTTCGGCGTGGCGATGAGTCAGGCGCTTGGCCCGTTCTCACTGCGGGCAGGCGTGGCAAGCTCGGTGCTGGGCATTGCGCAGGTCTGCGGTTCGTCGCTGTGGATTTGGCTGGCGGCGGTGATCGGCCTTAACGCGCTGAATATGCTGATCGGGGTTCTGATTGGCTGTAGCATACTCTGCATTACCTTACTTATGGTCATCCAGCCCGCGGCGCACTATGAAGAAGCCCATCAGCAGTCTCGATCTTAATCTTTTACTTTGCCTGCAGTTGTTGTTGCAGGAGCGCAGCGTCACCAAAGCCGCGAAGCGAATGAACGTGACGCCGTCCGCAGTGAGTAAATCGCTGGCGAAGCTGCGCGACTGGTTCGACGATCCGCTGTTTGTGAAAACGCCTTTAGGGCTACTGCCCACGCCGCTAACGGTGAGTCTGGAACAGGATCTGGCCGACTGGATGCAGATTGGCAATCAGATCGTCGATAAATTCCACCATAGCTCTCCAGGCGGGCTCAAGTTTGTGCTCGCCGCCGAAACGCCGCTGATGCTGATTCGCTTCAACACCCTGCTGGAGCAGGTGAATGAGCGCTACCCACAGGCGACGGTGAAGTTGCGCCAGTGGGATTATGATTCGCTGGACGCCATTACGCGCGGGGAGGTCGATCTCGGTTTTACCGGTCGCGAAACGCACCCGCGCTCCCGCGAGCTGCTAAAGCTGATGCCGTGGTTTATTGACTACGAAATCCTGTTCAGCGACCGTCCGTGCGTCTATCTGCGAGAAGATCATCCGGCACTTCACGAAGCGTGGAACCTTGAGACGTTTCTGCGCTACCCGCATATCAGCATCTTCTGGGAGCGCAGCGATACCTGGGCGCTTGATGAAGTGCTAAAAGAGATGGGCCGGAAGCGCAACGTCGCCATGAGCCTGCCCGGCTTTGAACAGTCGATGTTTATGGCGGCTCAGCCGGACCACAACTACATTGCCACTGCGCCCTACTACTGCCATCACTACAATCAACTCCACCAGCGTAATCTGGTCTGCCTTCCCATTCCCATCGATGAGGCGCAGGCAGAAAAGCTGACCGTACCCTTCACGCTAATCTGGCATAAGCGGAACAGCCATAATCCGAAAATTATCTGGCTGCGCGAAACTATAAAAGCCCTGTATACCGCGCCAGGTCAGGTTTTTGCCTAAGATAATGTAAAGTTCGGTCCTCAGGCTTCTCTTATTTCTATTTACTGATTAAAACAGAAGCTGAGTTAAGCGATAATCATGTAACCGTTTAACCGACTACGACCATTATCAGGGAGCGAAAAATGGCTACGCACTTTGCACGAGGAACATTAACGGAAGGGCATCTCGTATCGGCCAGAATTTCTTCAGCCTGTCACAGTGAGGCGCTCAAACTACCTGAACACCGCAGGACGCGGTTTTTAGCCTCCAGAGCGCTCCTCGCAGAACTGCTTTTTATGCTGTACGGCACCAGCGAACTACCGGACATACTCACCCAGCCAGAAGGTCGCCCGGTTTTTGCGGACCCGGCACTCCCCCATTTTTCCATTGCGTACACTGGCAACATTGTTGGCGTCGCGCTGACGACTGAAGGTGATTGCGGCCTGGATATGGAGCTGCAACGCGTCACGCGCAGCTTCCATGGTGCTAACGCGCTCGATGAATACCCGCTCTCCAGCAATGAAAAGCTGTGGATACGTAACCAGAACGATCCCGTAGAAGCCAGAGCGCAGCTCATCACCCTTCGCCAGAGCATCCGTAAACTGAGCGGCGCGGCATCAGACGACGCCAGCCTGTTGCAGCTGCTTCCCGGCTCCGGACGCCTGCGTGCCGCGAAAGCGTCGCTGGTAGAGGCGCTCAGCGACGCTGAGGACGTACTGATCTGGTCCGTTGCGGTGAGCCCCGCCATCGAACGGCTGAAAATCTGGGAGTTTGACAGTATTCGCGGTTGGCGTAGTCTTCCGGATGTACCTGAGCGCGCCAACGAGCCCGCCGCGCGCCTGATGCGATTAACCAGTTTACCGGTAGAAAAAGCATACACCCATAGCTGATCCGTCCAGGGTCATCATGATGAAACAGGAGTAATCATGTCTGATACGTTGAAAGTTGTTACGTTACTGGGAAGCCTGCGCAAAGGTTCGTTTAACGGGATGGTAGCGCGCACGCTGCCACAGCTAGCGCCTGCGGGAATGGAGATCAGCGCCCTGCCGTCTATTGGCGACATCCCGCTTTATGATGCTGACGTTCAGCAGGAAGAAGGGTTCCCGCACAGCGTGGAGGCGATAGCCGAGCAGATCCGTCAGGCTGATGGTGTAGTAATTGTAACGCCAGAATATAACTACTCGGTTCCGGGGGGTCTGAAGAACGCGATTGACTGGTTATCCCGTTTACCGGAGCAGCCGCTGTCAGGCAAACCGGTGCTGATCCAGACCAGCTCAATGGGCGCCATCGGCGGTGCGCGCTGCCAGTATCACCTGCGACAGATCCTGGTGTTCCTGGATGCGATGGTGATGAACAAGCCGGAATTTATGGGCGGCGTGATTCAGAACAAAGTCGACCCGCAGACGGGTGAAGTGGTGGATCAGAGTACGCGTGATCATCTCTCTGGTCAGTTGACTGCGTTTGGGGATTATATTAAGCGGGTTAAAAGCTGATAAAAAAGCCCGGTGGCGCTTCGCTTACCGGGCCTACACTCATCAGTAGGTCAGGTAAGCGAAGCGCCACCTGACACCACAAACCGCACCTTAGTGCGCGTCAATAAACACAATCTTGAGCACAAACAGCAGCGCCACAATCATCACGCACGGGCTGAGTTCGCGGAAACGGCCGGTACCGATCTTCATCACACAGTACGAGATAAAGCCCAGCGCGATACCTTCGGTGATCGAGAAGCTGAACGGCATCATCACCGCGGTAATAAACGCCGGAACGGCTTCCGTCAGATCTTCCCACTTCACGCGCGCCAGGCTCGAGGTCATCAGCACGCCGACGTAGATCAGCGCGCCAGCTGCCGCGTACGGTGGCACCATCCCCGCCAGCGGAGAGAGGAAGATCACCAGCAGGAACAGCAGACCCACGACTACCGCCGTCAGGCCAGTACGGCCACCCACGGACACGCCCGAAGAGGATTCAATGTAAGCGGTAACAGACGAGGTGCCGATGAAAGAACCCGCAACGGACGAGATGCTATCCACATACAGCGCCTGCTTCATGCGCGGGAATTTGCCTTTCTCGTCCGCCAGACCCGCTTTGTCCGTCACGCCAATCAGCGTACCGGAGGAGTCAAACAGGTTGACCAGCATGAAGGAGAAAATCACTCCGGCCAGACCCAGGTTCAGCGAGCCCGCCAGATCAACGTGACCAATCACGGTAGAAACGCTCGGTGGCGCAGAGACAATACCGCTGTAATGCACGTCACCCAGCATCCAGCCCAGCAGCGTGGTCACGATGATAGAGACCAGCACCGCAGCGTGGATGTTACGCGACGCCAGGATCGCGATAATAAAGAAGCCCAGCACGCCCAGCAGCACGCTGTGAGAGGTCAGGTTACCAATACTCACCAGCGTTTCCGGGTTCGCCACGATTACGCCAGCGTTTTTCAGCCCCATCATGCCGATAAACAGACCGATACCGCTGGTGATACCCACGCGCAGGCTCACGGGAATGTTCGCAATCATCCAGTAGCGCACACGGAAGATGGTCAGCAGCAGCAGGCCGACCGCGCCCCAGAAAATAGCGCCCATCCCGACCTGCCACGGCAGGCCCATCGCCTGAACCACCACGAACGCAAAGAACGCATTCAGACCCATTGCCGGGGCCAACGCCACGGGCAGATTAGCGAAAACGCCCATCAGGATGCTGCCAAGCGCCGCGATCAGACAGGTGGTAACAAAGACGGCGCTGGTGTCCATGCCAGCCACGCCCAGAATTTGCGGGTTAACGAAAACGATATAGACCATCGTCAGGAAGGTAGTAAAACCGGCGATCACTTCGGTGCGTGCCGTTGTGCCGTGCTCGCGCAGTTTGAACACGCGCTCAAGCAGCCCCTGACCAGATGTCTGGGTAGTGTGTTGTTGACTCATCATCAATTTCCGAACAAGGAGGGAAAATTCGTCGCTATCCTATACCAAAATGCGACAATAGTGGCGGTTACGGGATACTTTTTTCATTGATTTTGCTTATACGGCAACGATTGCGTCTCGTTAAACTGTCGTACGTAAACGTTAAACTTGTTAAAAGGGAAAGGCATGTCCGGAATTGAAGCGGTATTTTTCGACTGTGACGGTACGCTGGTCGACAGTGAGGTCATTTGTTCCCGCGCGTATGTCGCCATGTTCCAGGAATTTGGCATTACGCTCGATCTCGAAGAGGTGTTTAAACGCTTTAAGGGCGTGAAGCTGTACGAGATCATCGACATCATTAACGAAGAGCACGGGGTGGATCTGGCGAAAGCGGATCTGGAACCGGTGTACCGCGCCGAGGTCGCACGCCTCTTCGACGCCGAGCTGGAAGTTATCGCCGGCGCTAACGCGCTGCTGGATGCGATGACGGTGCCGATCTGCGTGGTCTCTAACGGCCCGGTCAGCAAAATGCAGCATTCACTCGGCAAGCTGGACATGTTGCACCACTTCCCGGAAAAACTGTTCAGCGGCTACGATATCCAGCGCTGGAAGCCGGATCCGGCATTGATGTTCCACGCGGCGAAGGCGATGAACGTCAACGTGGAGAACTGCATCCTGGTGGATGACTCGTCTGCGGGCGCGCAGTCGGGGATTGATGCGGGGATGGAGGTGTTTTACTTCTGCGCCGATCCGCACAACAAGCCGATCGATCATCCAAAAGTGACGACCTTTACAGACCTGGCGCAGCTGCCGGAATTGTGGAAGGCGCGCGGGTGGGATATTACTCGCTGAAAAAACAAAGCCGGATGGCGCTAACGCTTATCCGGCCTACAAGGATCGTAGGGCGGGTAAGCGATAGCGCCACCCGCCACACACATCACTCTTTCGGATCTTTACCCGCCAGCAGCTTGTCCAGCTCGTCGCCGCCCACGTGACGGAAATCCTGTCCCTTCACGAAGTAGAAGATGTATTCGCAAATGTTCTGGCAGCGGTCGCCAATACGCTCAATTGAGCGCGCGCAGAACAGCGCGGTCAGCACGCTTGGAATGGTACGGGAATCTTCCATCATGTAGGTCATTAGCTGACGCACTATGCCTTCGTATTCCTGGTCAACTTTCTTATCTTCACGGTAGATACGGACCGCTTCGTCCAGATCCATGCGCGCGAAAGCGTCCAGCACATCGTGCAGCATCTGCACGGTGTGGCGACCGAGAGACTCCAGGCTCACCAGCAGCGGCTGGTGCTGCTGGGAGAATTTCTCCAGCGCGGTACGGCAGATTTTATCCGCCACGTCACCAATACGCTCCAGCTCGGCGATAGTTTTGATGATCGCCATTACCAGACGCAGGTCGCTCGCGGTTGGCTGACGCTTGGCAATGATGCGCACGCACGCTTCGTCGATGGCGACTTCCATCATATTGACGTTGTGATCGCCTTCGATAACGCGCTTCGCCAGCTCGCTGTCCTGGTTGTGCATTGCCGTAATCGCATCAGAAAGCTGCTGCTCGACCATGCCGCCCATGGTCATCACCTGGGTGCGAATGCTTTCCAGCTCTGCGTTAAACTGGCCGGAAATGTGTTTATTAAGATTGAGGTTGTCCATGGTTTCTCCACATGCACTAAGGCAAATCAACCGTAGCGGCCAGTAATATAATCTTCGGTTTGTTTCTTCGCAGGACGGGTGAACAGCGCGTCCGTATCGCTGAACTCAATCAACTCGCCCAGGTACATAAACGCCGTGTGGTCAGAACAACGGGCAGCCTGCTGCATGTTGTGAGTGACGATCACCACGGTGTAATCCTGCTTCAGCTCGGTGATCAGCTCTTCGATACGCCCGGTTGAGATCGGGTCAAGGGCTGAGCACGGCTCATCCAGCAGCAAGACTTCCGGGCGAATGGCGATACCGCGCGCAATGCACAGACGCTGCTGCTGACCACCGGAGAGAGAGTACCCGCTCTGGTGAAGTTTATCTTTGGTTTCGTTCCATAATGCGGCCTTGGTCAATGCCCACTGCACGCGCTCGTCCATATCCGCACGGGAGAGCTTCTCAAACAGACGCACACCAAAGGCGATGTTGTCATAGATCGACATCGGGAACGGAGTGGGTTTCTGGAACACCATCCCCACTTTCGCACGCAGCAGGGCGATATCCTGGGTATTGGTCAGGATGTTGTCACCGTCCAGCAGAATTTCACCTTCTGCGCGCTGCTCCGGATAGAGCGAATACATTTTGTTAAAGGTGCGCAGCAGCGTGGATTTACCACAGCCAGACGGACCGATAAATGCCGTGACCTGGTTCTTCGCGATATCCAGGTTGATATTCTTCAGGGCATGGAATTTGCCGTAGTAGAAGTTCAAATCACGAACCTGAATCTTACCCGGGGCAGTATCAACCATACTCATTGACTCATTTCCTCATTCGGCGCCGCGATGTGCCGCGCCGTAAAAATTTAACCGTGTTTCTGCTTCGCGAAAATGACGCGCGCCAGAATGTTCAGCAACAGTACGCAAAGGGTGATGATCAGCACCCCGGCCCAGGCCAGCTGCTGCCATTCCGCGAATGGGCTCATCGCAAATTTAAAGATCGTCACCGGCAGGTTGGCGATCGGCTGCATCATGTCCGTACTCCAGAACTGGTTGGAGAGGGCGGTAAACAGCAGCGGTGCGGTTTCACCAGCGATACGGGCGATAGCCAGCAGGATACCGGTCATGATCCCCGAGACGGACGCTTTCAGGGTGATCGCCGAAATCATTTTCCATTTCGGCGTGCCCAGCGCGTAAGCCGCTTCACGCAGGCTGTCCGGCACCAGTTTCAGCATGTTTTCAGTGGTACGAATAACGATAGGCACCTGCAACAGCGCCAGCGCAATCACACCCGCCCAGCCGGAGAAGTGTTCCATTTGCGCCACCACGATGGTGTAAACAAACAGACCTACCACAATCGACGGGGCAGAAAGCAGAATGTCGTTAATAAAGCGGATGACTTCAGCGATCCAGGACTTGCGGCCATACTCCGCCAGATAGATACCCGCCATGATGCCCAACGGCGTACCGAAAACGGTCGCCCACAGGATCAGCAGGCCGCTGCCCGCCAGGGCGTTTGCCAGACCACCACCCGCCGTGTTTGGCGGCGGCGTCATCTCGGTGAACAGCGCCAGGGACATTCCATCAATACCACGGGTGATGGTGGACATCAGGATCCAGATCAGCCAGAACAGGCCGAACGCCATCGTGGCCATGGAAAGCGTCAGCGCAATGCGGTTTTTAATCCGGCGCTTTGACTGCATTTTGCGACGAGATTCCGCAAGCTGAGCGGTGTTTTGCATGTCGAGAGTCGCCATTAGCGTGCCCCCTCGTTTTTAGCCAGACGCATAATCATCAGCTTGGAGATAGCCAGCACAATAAAGGTAATAACAAACAGGATCAGGCCTAGTTCCATCAGCGCTGCGACGTGCAGCCCGGATTCCGCTTCGGCAAATTCGTTCGCCAGCGCAGAGGTAATACTGTTCCCCGGCATGTAGAGCGACACGCTGTCGAGCTGGTAGGTGTTGCCGATGATAAAGGTCACCGCCATGGTTTCACCCAGCGCGCGGCCTAAGCCCAGCATGATGCCGCCGATCACCCCATTTTTGGTGAACGGAAGGACGATGCGCCAGATAACCTCCCAGGTGGTGCAGCCGATGCCGTAGGCCGACTCTTTCATCATCACCGGGGTTTGTTCGAAGACATCGCGCATGACCGCCGCAATGTACGGAATAATCATGATGGCGAGTATCACGCCAGCCGCCAGAATACCGATACCGAATGCCGGGCCAGAGAACAGGGCGCCCACAAACGGAACGGCGGAGAGAACATTACCCACCGGCTCCTGGAAGTACGTCGCAAACAGCGGAGCAAAGATAAACAGGCCCCACATGCCGTAAACGATACTTGGGATGGCCGCCAGCAGTTCAATGGCGATACCCAGCGGACGTCGCAGCCAGCCTGGTGCCAGCTCCGTCAGGAACAGGGCAATACCGAAGCTTACCGGCACCGCAATCAGCAGAGCGATAAAAGAGGTCACCAGCGTGCCGTAAATCGGCACCAGCGCACCGTAAATATCGTTCGGCGCATCCCACTCTTTGGTCCACAGGAAGGCGAAACCAAATTTTTGAATGCTCGGCCAGGAGGAGAATATGAGGGACACGATAATGCCGCCCAGCAGCAATAGCACAATCAGCGCAGCCAGTTTCACCAGCGCGCTGAAAATCATGTCACCTTTTTTACCCGGAGGGTTAAATGCAGGCTTGGTTGCAGCCATAAATTACTCTTCTTTATGAGACGTCTTACGAATATGCCCGGTGGCGCTGGCGCTTACCGGGCCTACAGGATGAACCGTAGGGCGGGATCGCTGCGCGCCACCCGCCATCTTCGTCAAAAATATCCTGTTAGTACAGCGCTTTACCGCTGCTGTCTTTCACGTTGGTTTTCCATGCAGCACGGATCTGCTCAACCACGCTGTCTGGCAGGCTGGCGTAATCCAGGTCATTCGCCTGTTTGCCGCCGTTTTTGTATGCCCAGTCGAAGAACTTCAGCACTTCAGCACCCTGCTCAGGCTTCTTCTGCTCTTTGTGGACCAGAATGAAGGTGGTAGACGTGATAGGCCATGCATCGTCGCCTTTCTGGTTGGTCAGGTCCTGAGCGAAGGATTTGCTCCAGTCAGCGCCTTTTGCGGCGTTAGCGAAGTTCTCTTCGGTCGGGCTAACCGGTTTGCCGTCAGCAGAAACCAGTTTGGTGTAAGCCAGGTTGTTCTGCTTCGCGTAAGCGTACTCTACATAGCCGATAGAGCCAGGCAGACGCTGTACGAAGGCAGCGATACCGTCGTTGCCTTTACCGCCCAGACCGGTTGGCCAGTTAACGGTAGAGCCGGAACCGACTTTAGATTTCCACTCTTCGTTCACTTTCGCCAGGTAGCTGGTGAACACGAAAGAGGTACCAGAGCCGTCAGCACGACGAACCACCGCGATATTCTGCGAAGGCAGCTTAACGCCCGGGTTCAGTTTGGTGATGGCTTCGTCATCCCATTTTTTGATTTTGCCCAGGTAGATATCACCCAGGGTTTTGCCGTCCAGCACCAGCTCGCCTGATTTCAGGCCAGGAATGTTAACAGCCAGCACAACGCCGCCGATCACGGTCGGGAACTGGAACAGGCCTTCCTGATTCAGTTTCTCATCAGACAGCGGAGCGTCGGATGCGCCGAAATCAACGGTATTCGCGGTAATTTGTTTTACGCCACCGGAGGAGCCGATACCCTGATAGTTAACCTTGTTGCCGGTTTCTTTCTGGTAGGTATCCGCCCATTTGGCATACACCGGCGCAGGGAAGGTTGCACCAGCGCCAGTCAGGCTTGCTGCTGCGAAGGCAGAGAAAGCGCTCATCGATAAGGTCGCGGCGACAACAGTTGCGACAGTGGTACGCATAACTTTCATAATGTCTCCTGCAAGGATTTCGTAAATCATTGTTTAAGTGGCTACGATGAGCAAAATAGGACAAACAGGTGACAGATAAATGTACGAAATATGACAGTTTTATGACAAAGAAAATTTCACTTAAAATTAAGCAAAAATCCATAAATAAATCATAAACTTAATGATTATTATGACAGCTTGTTTTCAGTAATATTTTCTTTATGTGACACTGATAAAATAGCTGAAAATGACGGATTGTCATAAAAAAAGGCTCCACCGGTGTGGGCGGACAAAATAGTTGGGAACTGGGAGGGGTGGAAATGGAGTTTTTAAGGATTATTTAGGGAAGAGTGACAAAATAGATGGGAACTGGGTGTAGCGTCGTAAGCTAATACGAAAATTAAAAATGACAAAATAGTTTGGAACTAGATTTCACTTATCTGGTTAACTAATCTAGCTAACCTGCCGCTCAGCTTAGTACGATCCTATATCCAACTGATCATAATCCTTTCATCAGTATCCCAAATTAAATCCCCCTCCTAGACTGCCTCACCAACACTTTACAGTGATCCCGTATTTCCGGACAGGTGATTGATTTTTTTCGCTTGTACAGGTGTTAAGCCACAGTTATCTTGATGTGGACATTATGCATTGTAATAGCCCATTAACATGCGCTAAGAGCATAAATTAATATACAGTAACAAGCATTACGAGGTGCTAATGTTTGGAAAGCAGCCTCTTCCAACTACAATAATAAGTTAACTATCCTCCACCCACAAATAATTACAAATGACCCCTTTCCGCTATAACTCCGATCTCACCAGCGGCTCGCTACAAACCCGAGAGTGTCGCATTATTACTGGCTTGTTACTCCAAGAGCTTGATGAAGCTGCCTGGGATAAAGCCATGTATAAGGAAAATGTGCTTCAGAAACGCACGCAATCTACGGTAAGACGTATTTCTTCAGCGCTTAGAAAACGCCTAGAACACCTAAGCTCTGACTTTTGGGCTTTTGCGTTTTTATGTTAGGCATTGTCTGGCAACTGGAGGAAGTGTAATGACCATGAATGGTCACTGTGATTGACAGTATCTTGCTTAAACTTATCTGAACAATGGTAGAACTGGCTCATATTTATCCCCTCTATGATTGTTTATCTTTTTCACCATAAAAAGTATCAGGGGCTACTCAGGGCTACATAAAGATATTTATCTACTTTTACTGATTGATAAGTAGCATCAGTCCATCCGCAGGACTGGTGGTGCCGGCAAAATGCTGACCCAACACATGCGTATAGATTTGCGTGGTCTTAACATCGTTATGCCCTAAGAGTTCTTGCACAGTGCGAATATCACGCCCCGCTTGTAATAGATGCGTAGCAAACGAGTGACGAAATGTATGACAAGTGACACGCTTGCTAACGATGCCTGCTTTTTGTACGGCTGCCTTCAATGCCTTTCGCGCAACGGAGTCATGCAGATGATGGCGGCATAATTTGCCGTTATACGGGTGGTTGCAGAGCGTGCTGGAGGGAAAGACAAACATCCACGCCGCTTGTCGATAAGCAGAAGGGTATTTGTGATCTAAAGCAAAAGGCAGCGATGGCCCTACGCCTTGTAAGTTGTCGTCTTGCTGAATAAGCCGCGCTTGCTCAATGAGTTATTTTATTGCTGGGATTAGGCGCGTGGGCAGTAGGCTGTTTCTGCTTTTCCCACCCTTACCGTCATGCACAGTGATGCAGCCATTATCAAAATCAAAATCTTTAACCCGCAAACGCAAGCATTCATTAATGCGCAAACCTGCACCATACAGCAGCGTAAAAATAACTTGGTTGCGAGTATCCATAACCTGCAAAATGCGTTGCACTTCATTTGCAGAGATAACAGAGGGTAGCCGTCTAGGCTTGCTTGCAGGGATATAATCAATATCGCCCAACGGCTGTTGTAAAAACCTGTTGTACAAAAAAGCTAGGGCATTTAAAGCGATTTTCTGCGTGTTTATGGCTACATGTCTGCTGTTTGCTAAGCTGGATAAAAACAGCCTGACCTCTTCACTGCCCATGGTCTGAGGATGACGTTTTTTGTGAAACAGAATAAAACGCTTAATCCAGTGCAGGTAAGTTTTTTCAGTTTTCAGCGCATAACCTTTTTGTCGCATATCCGTGCGTATAGAATTTAAAAATGGACTGTTAGACATAAAACGCTCCTTGTCTTGCAACTGTCTGCCTATACAGCCTATTCTAGCTGGGATTTAAAAAAGTGCCTGTTTTTTACGCCTAGAGATGCTTGTTTACCGGTAGAGTTTTAATTTAATGCTAAATAAATTAAAATGTTATGAGTTCTTTGGGTGAGATAATGTGCATCGTGCAAGCAGGATAGACGGCATGCACGATTTGTAATAACAGAGTGTCTTGTATTTTTAAAGAAAGTCTATTTAATACAAGTGATTATATTAATTAACGGTAAGCATCAGCGGGTGACAAAACGAGCATGCTTACTAATAAAATGTTAGGCGTCATATGAAGATTTCGGTGATCCCTGAGCAGGTGGCGGAAACATTGGATGCTGAGAACCATTTCATTGTTCGTGAAGTGTTCGATGTGCACCTATCCGACCAAGGCTTTGAACTATCTACCAGAAGTGTGAGCCCCTACCGGAAGGATTACATCTCGGATGATGACTCTGATGAAGACTCTGCTTGCTATGGCGCATTCATCGACCAAGAGCTTGTCGGGAAGATTGAACTCAACTCAACATGGAACGATCTAGCCTCTATCGAACACATTGTTGTGTCGCACACGCACCGAGGCAAAGGAGTCGCGCACAGTCTCATCGAATTTGCGAAAAAGTGGGCACTAAGCAGACAGCTCCTTGGCATACGATTAGAGACACAAACGAACAATGTACCTGCCTGCAATTTGTACGCAAAATGTGGCTTTACTCTCGGCGGCATTGACCTGTTCACGTATAAAACTAGACCTCAAGTCTCGAACGAAACAGCGATGTACTGGTACTGGTTCTCGGGAGCACAGGATGACGCCTAACAATTCATTCAAGCCGACACCGCTTCGCGGCGCGGCTTAATTCAGGAGTTAAACATCATGAGGGAAGCGGTGATCGCCGAAGTATCGACTCAACTATCAGAGGTAGTTGGCGTCATCGAGCGCCATCTCGAACCGACGTTGCTGGCCGTACATTTGTACGGCTCCGCAGTGGATGGCGGCCTGAAGCCACACAGTGATATTGATTTGCTGGTTACGGTGACCGTAAGGCTTGATGAAACAACGCGGCGAGCTTTGATCAACGACCTTTTGGAAACTTCGGCTTCCCCTGGAGAGAGCGAGATTCTCCGCGCTGTAGAAGTCACCATTGTTGTGCACGACGACATCATTCCGTGGCGTTATCCAGCTAAGCGCGAACTGCAATTTGGAGAATGGCAGCGCAATGACATTCTTGCAGGTATCTTCGAGCCAGCCACGATCGACATTGATCTGGCTATCTTGCTGACAAAAGCAAGAGAACATAGCGTTGCCTTGGTAGGTCCAGCGGCGGAGGAACTCTTTGATCCGGTTCCTGAACAGGATCTATTTGAGGCGCTAAATGAAACCTTAACGCTATGGAACTCGCCGCCCGACTGGGCTGGCGATGAGCGAAATGTAGTGCTTACGTTGTCCCGCATTTGGTACAGCGCAGTAACCGGCAAAATCGCGCCGAAGGATGTCGCTGCCGACTGGGCAATGGAGCGCCTGCCGGCCCAGTATCAGCCCGTCATACTTGAAGCTAGGCAGGCTTATCTTGGACAAGAAGATCGCTTGGCCTCGCGCGCAGATCAGTTGGAAGAATTTGTTCACTACGTGAAAGGCGAGATCACCAAGGTAGTCGGCAAATAATGTCTAACAATTCGTTCAAGCCGACGCCGCTTCGCGGCGCGGCTTAACTCAAGCGTTAGAGAGCTGGGGAAGACTATGCGCGATCTGTTGAAGGTGGTTCTAAGCCTCGTACTTGCGATGGCATCGGGGCAGGCACTTGCTGACCTGCCAATTGTTTTAGTGGATGAAGCTCGTCTTCCCTATGACTACTCCCCATCCAACTACGACATTTCTCCAAGCAACTACGACAACTCCATAAGCAATTACGACAATAGTCCATCAAATTACGACAACTCTGAGAGCAACTACGATAATAGTTCATCCAATTACGACAATAGTCGCAACGGAAATCGTAGGCTTATATATAGCGCAAATGGGTCTCGCACTTTCGCCGGCTACTACGTCATTGCCAACAATGGGACAACGAACTTCTTTTCCACATCTGGCAAAAGGATGTTCTACACCCCAAAAGGGGGGCGCGGCGTCTATGGCGGCAAAGATGGGAGCTTCTGCGGGGCATTGGTCGTCATAAATGGCCAATTTTCGCTTGCCCTGACAGATAACGGCCTGAAGATCATGTATCTAAGCAACTAGCCTGCTCTCTAATAAAATGTTAGGCCTCAACATCTAGTCGCAAGCTGAGGGGAACCACTAGTGTCATACGAACCTCCAAGAGACGGTTACACAAACGGGTACATTGTTGATGTCATGTATGACAATCGCCCAAGTAAGTATCCAGCTGTGTTCAGAACGTACGTCCGAATTCCAGACTATGTCGAACTAGATAACGCGGAGGAGCTGGCCGACGCAATCATTCGAGAGGTTGAGTTAAAGGAGGCATGGCTCACAAGGGTCTTGGGGAACTCAGCCGATCCTGACGCTTCTGTGGGCAAGTGGGACCGGCGCCTAGCGCAGTGCGGTGGTATTGATGAGATGTCAAGTGGGGTGCAGGCAACATACTTCAGTCCAAACGGTCAGCTGGTCGGCTTAGTGGCATACATTGATGCCGAATGGATGGATGAATAGCTCTGACGTTACGATTCAGGTGAGACAACCAGATGGGCATTGCGTACAAGCTCAGTTGCCACCGATGTGGCTACGAGTCTGATCTTCTTTACCTAGGCCAAGGTATGGCGATGCTTCCTGAGCAAATAGTCGGAACGTGCACATGCTGCGACAATCTAACGACGATTTCTATAAATGAAAGCTACGGAGTATGCTCACTTTGTGGGGCTAAGGATCGTGTGATATTTACAAGCTATCAGCATGAGGCAAGGCCAAGAAATCCCTGCTATCTAGAGAGAAGTTTCAAATATCAATGCCCAAGATGCCATGCCTTCAGTATGGAGCCTCCGGATCTACCGGAGATGCTTTGGGACTAATGCTCCGCTTTGCCTCGGGTATCCGTTCGACCTATGTTTAAGAGGAAACGCACGTGTCTGCCGCCAAAGCTCTTGCCTATGCACTTTGTGACAAGTTGGAAAGCAAAAAAGTTGATGAAGTCGTACGAAATCTTGTTTCTAGCGGCTGGAATATTAGGGAAGTGGCCTGGGAAGCTTCGTCCTTTGATCATGAAATGCCCTACTTTGACACGGGGCGGGACTTCGATATTGGATTTCCTGACACGCTGTCATCCAAGATTGAGTTTTTGACCGCGAATGGATCAATCGTCCAAGCACGTGCTCGCCTGCACTTCAAGCAGGCTCTAATTTTTGCCAAGGCGTCCAAACATGTCGCCGCGCTCAAGAACTCATTGGATTACTACTATGGATCGTCTGTAATCCCCCCTCAAAACCACGGAGGCTATTTGTAGAAAATTCCATTAATATGAACTCAAGGTGTTCCCTACGGACGAATCAGCGATGAAGGTGGTGTACCTGGCTATCCAGGCGGCGACCAAGAAATGGACGATGCCGATCCGCAACTGGAAGCCGGCCATGAACCGTTTTATGATCGAATTTGGTGACCGTTTAAATGGCCACCTTTAACTGACTGTAGTGGTTTACTGAATTTGGCCACCTGAACAGAGGTGATATGCTCATCTCAGAACAATACAGGTGTCCCAATGAAAAAAAGAAATTTCAGCGCAGAGTTTAAACGCGAATCCGCTCAACTGGTCCTTGATCAAAACTACACCGTTGCAGCTGCGGCCAGTGCTATGGACGTGGGGCTTTCTACCATGACGCGATGGGTAAAGCAGTTACGGGATGAACGACAGGGCAAAATACCTAAAGCCTCTCCTATAACCCCGGAACAGATTGAAATACGTGAGTTAAAGAAAAAGCTACAACGCATTGAAATGGAAAACGACATATTAAAAAAGGCTACCGCGCTCTTGATGTCAGACTCCCTGAACAGTTCTCGTTAATCGAGAAACTCAGAGCGCAGTATCCTGTGGTCACACTCTGCCACGTGTTCGGGGTTCATCGCAGCAGCTACAAATACTGGGTGAAAAGCCCCGAAAAGCCAGACGGCAAGCGGGCTGTATTACGTAGTCAGGTTCTGGAGCTGCATAACATTAGCCATGGCTCTGCTGGCGCGAGAAGTATCGCCATCATGGCAACCCTGAGAGGCTTCAGAATGGGACGCTGGCTTGCCGGCAGGCTCATGAAAGAACTGGGACTGGTGAGTTGTCAGCAACCCACCCACCGGTATAAACGTGGTGGCCATCAACACATCGCTATCCCAAATCACCTTGAGCGACAGTTCGCAGTGACAGAGCCTAATCAGGTATGGTGCGGCGATGTGACGTATATCTGGACAGGCAGGCGCTGGGCTTACCTCGCCGTCGTTCTCGATTTGTTCGCCAGGAAACCGGTAGGCTGGGCAATGTCATTCTCACCGGACAGCAAGCTAACCATCAAAGCGCTGGAAATGGCGTGGGAAACCCGAGGTAAACCAGCGGGAGTGATGTTCCACAGTGACCAGGGTAGCCACTACACAAGCAGGCAGTTCCGGCAGTTATTGTGGCGTTACCGGATCAGGCAAAGTATGAGCCGACGTGGAAACTGCTGGGATAACAGCCCGATGGAACGCTTCTTCAGAAGTCTGAAAAACGAGTGGGTGCCAGTGACAGGCTATATAAACTTTAGCGAAGCATCTCATGCGATCACAAACTATATCGTCGGGTATTACAGCTCGCTAAGGCCGCATGACTATAACGGTGGATTACCTCCAAACGAATCGGAAAACCGATACTGGAAAAACTCTAAAACCGTGGCCAGTTTTAGTTGACCACTACAGACCGGCAAAAGCACTTACACAAAAGGGTTTACAGGCTCTTTCAGTCATTCCTTTAATGCGTAAATTGCTCTCTAACCACTCTCTCAGCCCACCCTTCCATATCCTCTCTCGATACTTGCAGCTCCCCCAACCCCTTTGGATGATTCACCCCTCTATGCCCGTCTTGTCCATATAATTGATCAAACAAACTATTTGGCCAATTCAATGAGCTCTTCACCACTCCACGCCGTATCTTTTCAAAATCATTCCGCCATGTTTCGCTATCAACGCCACTCAACACTTTGGTAGAAAGCATTTTCACCCCATCCGATGCATCCACCTCTAGCAATACAAATTCACTGCCATTACGTTGCACCCCAACGGCTTTAATCACTCTTGGTGAGCCATCTTTACACAGATGTAATCGGCTACGCCCAACTTTTGGCAAAACCAAGGTTTCTTCAAAAAGCACCCGACATGCAAATTTAGTTTTTAGAATTGAAAGTAGCTCATCAAAAGCAGCAAATCGATTAGCAAAAATAGAGTTGTAATTGGTTGCATCCTGCTTCCCACCCACATCTGCCGCTGCTAGGACACCACCTAAGTGTGGCTCATCAGTACTAACCAAATTACTATTTTCACTTGTTGTTGCTTCTTCTTTTTCTAAAATAGTTTGGCTACTTTTTCTTGCCCTGCGAGATTTTTCAATTCGACTAGGTCTACTAAAACTTATCCATGTCGGCTCAGCCTCTATGACTCGTGTGTCTGTGTCTATATTGGCTGTTTCCTCATCGTCCAACTGTAGATGCTCATCATCAACAACTGACTCTGTTGAAACCGCTATGTGCTGCGTACTACCATCACCTGCCTCCTTTTCCTGAAAAGAGGCATGGCTAATAGCTGTTGTGCTAGGAAGCATAGCGTTGATTTCTAAACCTACTATTTCCTCAACTAAATAATCCTTATCCTCGTTAGAAGAACGTCCTTTTACATGTAATTTCCAACCCTGCATGGGCGGAGGGTCAAAGCTAAAGCACCAGCTTTCAACGCCGTTCTTAATTTCTCTATTTTGTTGATAGTGCCTAAAAATACTTTCATACGAATCCATAACATCTTGATCCGAAAACAACCAAACCAAAAGCTGCACTACGGCCGACTGCTCTAACGCCCCTTTAGGAAACGATGAACTGGGTAAGATCCTTATCTCTAAATGATCTCGCTCAACCTCATACTGAACGTCGAACTCTTGCTGTAAAGCGGTACTGCTCAAACAGCTTCGACAGAAATAGGAGTTAATTAAAAATAATGACCGAGCTAGCTCTAACTGTGGGATGTGATAACGAGTCTTGCTATATGGTGTTTCAGCTTCGTAAATAAATGAACTCTGCGCTCCATCCTTGTTGCGTACGGAAGCAAAGGACGAGAGATTAGGAAAATCGATTATTTTGGCTCGTTGAAGATCCGATGCTTCAAACTCAATCACACGATCCGCCTTATTTATTTGCTTTGTTGTACTGTTAACCACCTTAGCTCGACTTAATAAAGGCAAATGAGTAAATCGAGTCCATTTCCGTTCTTGCATTGGATTAAACCAAACAAAAATACGCCACTCCTTATGACCCGAGTTACGGAATAAATGACCAATATGTACAACCTGCACATTGTCATTAAATGTAGCTAGCCTAACCACTCACTCTTCCCCATAAACCATTTCCAAGAATCTTTGTGCTTCCTCAGTTATCCGCTCTTTAGATAACGTTGCACTTCTTAATAATCGCCAGCGCCTAAGCTCAACATCTTCCTGTTTAAGCTTAATAAAAGCTTGGCTAATCCGTCTAATTTGATAATCTTCCACACTCTCTGAGTAACGCTTTAAGCAAAGCGCTACCAAAGGCAGTTTCTGTAGATTTTTTGCAAGAGAGGTTCCGTTAGGAGTTTGCTTTAACAGCCAGCTCGATGTCGCTCTTGGGTGATCAAGGCTACTATCTAGACGCTTTATGATTCTTAATAGTTGTCGTACAGCAATTCGATCTCTTTGGTTCCAATCAACTCTAGGGGCGGGTGCCAGACGCTCTTGTTGATGCTGTTGATTCCAGTGAACTAGCCAATCCCTGTCATGTCGGTAAAGCCAAGCGTATAGCACCCCACCCTCTAAAGACTGTCTTGCCGCCTTAATTCCTTGGTATTTATGCACTAGTTGCTGCCAGTCTTTATGCTTAACAGATAAATCTTCAGAGTTAGGTTGCACAGACTGGCTAACAGGTCTTGTCGTTATAGAGTGCTCAGTAAGAGCACTTGCCTGCTGTAGCGCTTCTATAACCGTTAGTTTTGGCAATAAGGCTTGCCACACAATACTATGCTGTAAATAACTAAAGGCTTTTCTATGCTTACGGAATATACTTTTCAGCCAACACGTGTCCTTGTTCTCTGCCAACTTTAAATCCAGTTTCTCTAGTGCCTCATCACTAAAAGTCTGCCTCACTCTCTCCGCCACCAAGTCATGACGAATGTGCTTGCTTTTGGTTAGCCCTAGATCCTGCGCTAAGCGCTGATAAAACAGCGTCCACTGCTCAAGGCTTGGGGAAAGCTCTTGCGCTCGTGGAGCATCTAACAGAGGGGCTATATAAGCAGCTAGTGCTGTTAATTGAGATAGGGAGTCTTTGGGGTAGTCTGAAAGCAGCTCAGTATGACCCAAAGCCCAAAATTGATGTCGGTGATCATCTACAGCTCTATCAAAGAAGACTAAAGCACCGTGTTTTGGACAATATGGCAAAGCGGGCAAATACCAATCTCGTTGCCAAAAGGCTTCCCCATACCTATTTAGCTGAAGAGCAACGCAATCAGGGCAGTATCTAAAGCGGTTATCGCTCTTAACTCTAGAAGCAGCGACTCCTAGCATTAAATGCACCGCACCTTGCGCTTGGTACTCCATTAACCGAATAGCTTCGTCTCGGCGCTCCTTGCCTACAAACGGAGCATATAAAGGGAATAAGGTATGCTCATAAATAAGCTGCTGAACAGCGTAACGTCCTGTTTGATGTAGATGTCTTGCTATCACACCTAAATGCGAGGGCAGACCTAAGGTAGCGACCACCTTGCGGTTGCCATACACCTCATCCAACAGCTGCTTAGGACTAACAATCCCTTGATAAACGCCTGCCCGTGCAATAGTGCTATAAATCAGCTCATTCGAGTACGGAACAGGAAAGTTTCTCATGGCTAACCTGCTTGTTTAAATAAGCTCGCCATATCCACTATTACCCCTTTCCCTTTTAACCGTTCATGCATGGTTTTTTCAGGTTGGCGTTGTGAATAGATATAACGTAAATCCGTATCAGGCAAGCTATCCCAGTCGCTGGGCTTGACTACCTTTATAGCCGAAACCTTTTTACTCTTGGAGGGCTTTTCTAGTTCTGACACTACCGTTTCGCCTTCCATCAACCACTGCAAAACAAGAGGCAGTAACTTTTGTCTTGTCATCGTTGGATTCTGGCTAAACGCTTTTTTAATAGTGGGAATTAACAGGCTTGAATCGTAATCCTCTTTCAGCATCAGATATAAATGACGCTGATCTTCGGTATCTAACTCTTGAAGGGCTTTTTCTTCTGGTGTTTGTTCTTGTATCGCTGCGATATCTAGCTGAAGTTGGATTAACCGTTTATCAATCTCGGGAACGACTAGATCAGAATAACGAGCAATGCGTTCTGGGATACCCGAGCGTAATGCCTCTAGCATGGGGTGCACAGGCTTTAACTCATCTTGATACACTTGCCGCAATAAACCAGCGGTAATACGCTCATTGCCTAAAGCTAGCGCACGGAGCTGAGCGAGTACAAAAAGTTTTACTACAATGTCCATCACTCCTTGGCTTAGCTCATACCACACATCACGGACCTCATCCGATAACAGCGCATCTTTGCGTTGTAAAAGCTGTAATTGCCAAAGATTATCCGTAAAAGCGATCCACTCTTGATTGGGCTTTCCACGTTGCGTTTGTTGTATAGGATCCCAGAATATAGCTCCAAACCCTGCCCCTCTACGTGCAGACCGCAAATCAGCCTCAAAAATCTCTCGTGCTTTAGGGGTACCAATCAACATCACTGGTACGCCAATAATATTCACCATCGTCACAAAAAAGTTCAGCATCTCTTGAGATCCACCCGAACGAGAGCGGCTTAAATGCTGAATTTCATCAATAACCAACAACCCTAAAGCATGTGCATTGGCTATTTGCGACATCAAAGCCAACATGGTTTCTATACCATGACGTTTTAAGCCATAACGACGCTCATAGTTCGAGCCCAAGGCTCGATCCAACGCTCTGAAAAAATTCAAGCAGATTTCTTTTAGCGAACCATTATGCGAGCAGTCTATTTTCAAATACACCACCTGCTCTACATTGAGTTCACGATGGTAAATCACCTGAGGATACGTGGCTAGAATACGATGAAGAGAGGTCGTCTTCCCACTACCAGAACAACCAATTAACAATAAGCTTTGTGCCGTAGATCGTGCCTCCTCAAAGCGAAATGTCTCCAACTCTCCCGTTTGAACACGCTCATAACCATTTTGTAAATGCTTTTGTAAATCTCCTGTTTTAGGATTTCTGCCTACGTAGCCACCTCGAATCATGACCGAAATACGCTCACTTAGTAGCAAATGCGTACCTAATGGCTGAAAATAGTCATCTGGAATACGACAAATGGTATGAGCTCTGATAACACGGGACTTTTGCAAGTCAGAGGAAGTAAGCTGTAAAGAGGATTTCAGTGATGCAGCACTATTCACTGACTCTTGTAATGGTGGTAAGGCCTCGATAAAAGGATTATCACGATAAGCCTCTACCCCCGTATCACGATAAACTGCTTGAATCCGGGTAGCACTCATGACTCATCCTTTTCTGGTGGATCCTGAAATAATTCAGGCACGTATGTGGGTAGGCTGTAATCTTCTTGATCATCCGCTTCCACTGCGTTGAAAGGAATAACTTTAGCCTCATCACCTGAAGAGCTTGGCTTCAAATGCTCCGCACGTTTTTTACGCTCCGAGGTCACGGCTTCTTTTTTATTAGTTTTAATCTGCTTAATGCGTGTTGATTTGGGCTCAGTAGTACTGGGCGTTAACTTATTCGCTTTCTGAATGGTTTGCTGAATAAACGCCTCAAGCTCCCTGCGTTTAGTTAACTCATCCTGCTTCGCATTGGCTTTATTGTGTTTTTCTTGTGCTTGTATATCCCAAACCTCCCAAAATGAGAGACCTTTAAACTGCCGACTACGTTCCGTCAGATTACAGCGCCAAAATACACGGCTGCCAACTTGCGGAAACAAATAAATCGTATCAACCAGCACTGGGTCATAAGCCGCTTCTAAATGTTGAGGTCTAGCTATATCAGTGCTCCGCTGCAACCAACCCTCACGCAGAATCTCTGACCCCGAGTAATACAAACCCCACAAATTAACGCCAAATGAAGAAATAGAGACCTTTCGGCGAGGCAGTAACGCTACTCGCAACTGCTCTTGCTCCACAGCCCTTAAACTACCTGTACGATGCTGCATACCCCATTGCCATAGCTGGACAGGAATAGACGGTAAATCTGTAGGAAAATCAGCATCTCGATCGTATTTATCCATCACCAGATGGTTATTTCTGAATAAGATCGTACGCAAAATAATTTGTGTGAACTCAAATACCGACAGAGATGCATCTAACCTATAGTCTGTTTCACCATGGCTTTTGATCCGACTGCCCTCTACAATGCCAGGTGCAAAGGACTTAAACTCGGCTTGTAGTGTTCTAAAAGTGCTTTCCACTATGCCTTTAGCATCGCCACGTCTAGGTGGAGCACTTTCCACTCGCACATTAAAACTAGAAACTAAGGCTTCGACCTGATGACTCATTAATTCGCCACGGTCCGCTAGCAACACATCTGGCAAACCTACACACGGCCAGTCTGAGCTACTAATCTCAATATCATGCTGGGCACAAATGGCCGTTTTGTCAGAGCAAGCATTTACAAAAGCCTGCATCGCCACCACATAAGACGGATTTTCAAAGCCGATATAAAAGCCCGTGATCATCCGACTAAACACATCAATCACAATGTAAAGCGTTGGTCTTCCTATGATTTTTTGGCGATCATGATGATCCACTAAATAAATATCAGCAATCGTGGCATCAATCTCATAACGACTCCCAGGGCCTAACGCCTGAGAAGTGGCTGTACTACTTAAGGGTCGTACGTCTTTTTTATATACCCCTGCTTTAACTCTAGACTTTAAGCGCTGAGCTTTAGGGTATTCTCGATCATAAAAATAACGAAACTGACGTAGTGTTGGGTAATCCTCTTGGGGAATGCGAGGAAAATACTGAGCAAACAAGTCCACAAATCGTCTATAGGCAACGGTGGTCTTTGTACCTTTTTGATTTAACAGGTGCTTTTCTATGGTCAACCTAAAAAGGCGTTCAATCTCGGGCGTTACCTTGGTTCCTTCACCCTTACCATATTCTCTGGCTCGGCCAATCTTTGCTGTTCCTGTCGCTGAACGTCTTTCCCCTGGTGCACCGCTGTTTTTGTAGTCAGGAATTAATGCATTAGGCGTTTGACCACGCTGCCAGTAACGGCGTAACAACTTATAAACTGTAGCCTTAGTAACCTTATGTTCTTGGACCACATGCTCAACGAGTTCGCTTCTGACTTTAGGGTCGAAACGATCCTTACTATTAATAATAGGAAGAATTTTTCGATAATCCTCCTCGCGCTTCTGGAAGCTGACAGAATCTACAGACGGCTCTTCTAAATCAAGATGTACATAAGGGTCATCAGTTCTAACTAAGCGGCCTTCATCTAAATACTGCATTAGCAACAACTCAGCCCTAGCTTGTGGAACTCCTTTATCAGCGCTTATTTGCATCCAGACAACTTGGCCATCCTCTATAGCCAAAATGCGATACGGATCATTATCAAATAGCACAACCTCATTAATTTGCCACATAGCGCAACTCCTCCATATTCACTACTTGGCTAATACAGAGATCTGCACACTTATTTGCCCTGAAAGACTTATAAATATTGAACTTAATAAAACCATTTGCGGTTAAGGCTCGTATCTCACTCAATGTTTTGCCTAACTCCAAATCATAAGCAATATCAACCTGCTTACAGACATTGATAATGTTTTCATCTCCTTTTTCTTGCAGGATATGGGCCAATGGGGATAGTTGTGCTAAAAGCTCCGCAGAAACTTCTTCTGTTTTCACTGAATAAAGCCATTCAATATTTTCTTTTACTACGGGATTTATTTCTTTATCAGTAAAAATGAACCAAGGAATTTGCTTTTGCTGCCAATAGCGACGCTCTAGTTCTAGTTTTTCTAAGGTACGCTCGTCTTGTAAGGCTGCTGCAGGTTTGACTTGAATAGCAAACTGCTCAAAAGGACCATCTTTGCAGTCCACTAAAAAATCAGTAGACATAACCTGATCTACACCACGAATAACAGGATGCTTAATACCACTATCTATTGCAATCTGCCTGGTATCACTAGGTAATAAGGGGAACTGCTCGCGTATATCTAGCACGCTGCTCTCCCACTCAAGACTGAGAAAAACAGCAAGCTCTAAGTCAGATAGCAAATGATGGACTCGTCCCGTCTTATGAGAATAAATACGGTGGGAACGACCTGAAGAAGGAACTTCTTGTACTGTTAGCCATGGAATATAGTCTTTACCATGCCCTTGGCCACGCCCCTCTTTAATACGACGGGCAATTTGCACTTCAGAAAATGAAGAGTTTGCTTTAGCCATAACAAAAGTCCAGTATGCTTTTTCACAGCATAACTGGACTGATTTCAGTTTACAACTATTCTGTCTAGTTTAAGACTTTATTGTCATAGTTTAGATCTATTTTGTTCAGTTTAAGACTTTATTGTCCGCCCACAACCGGATGGCGGAGCCTGGAAGGATTATTCTACGGTAACGGACTTCGCCAGATTTCGCGGCTGGTCAACGTCGGTGCCTTTGATCAGCGCGACGTGGTAAGCCAGCAGTTGCAGCGGTACGGTGTAGAAGATCGGCGCAATCACCTCTTCCACATGCGGCATCTCGATGATGTGCATGTTGTCGCTGCTGGCGAAACCGGC
This sequence comes from Enterobacter cloacae complex sp. ECL411, assembly GCF_021869665.1. Taxonomy (NCBI): domain Bacteria; kingdom Pseudomonadati; phylum Pseudomonadota; class Gammaproteobacteria; order Enterobacterales; family Enterobacteriaceae; genus Enterobacter; species Enterobacter cloacae complex sp. ECL411. The sequence continues at coordinate 4,727,699 of NZ_CP091486.1, read as the reverse complement.
ATCTTTATCCGCAAAGACGTACAGTACACCACCACGGGCGCGCACCTCTTCGATGTTAGATTTCAGTTTTTCCAGCAGTTCGTTGTTCGGTGCCACCACGATAACCGGCATATCCGCGTCGATCAGCGCCAGCGGACCGTGTTTCAGCTCGCCTGCCGCGTAGGCTTCCGCGTGGATGTAGGAGATCTCTTTCAGCTTCAGCGCGCCTTCCAGCGCGATAGGGTACTGATCGCCACGGCCCAGGAACAGAGCGTGGTGCTTATCAGAGAAATCTTCAGCCAGCGCCTCAATGCGTTTGTCCTGAGACAGCATCTGCTCGATACGGCTCGGCAGCGCCTGGAGACCGTGAACGATATCATGCTCAACGGAAGCATCTTCGCCTTTCAGACGCGCCAGCTTCGCCACCAGCATCAGCAGAACGGTCAGCTGAGTGGTAAACGCTTTGGTGGAAGCGACGCCGATTTCGGTGCCCGCTTTAGTCATCAGCGCCAGATCGGATTCACGCACCAGCGAGGAGCCCGGTACGTTACAGATGGCCAGCGAACCCAGGTAACCCAACTCTTTAGACAGACGCAGCGCCGCCAGGGTATCGGCCGTTTCGCCAGACTGGGAAAGAGTGATCATCAGGCTGTTACGGCGCACAGCGGATTTACGATAGCGGAACTCAGATGCGATTTCGACGTCACACGGCACGCCCGCCAGGGATTCAAACCAGTAGCGAGAGACCATACCGGAGTTGTAAGAGGTACCGCAGGCCACGATCTGAATGTGCTCGACTTTGCTCAGCATTTCGTTGGCATTGGCGCCCAGCTCGCTCAGATCCACTTCACCATGGCTGATGCGCCCGGTCAGGGTGTTTTTAATGGCGTTTGGCTGTTCGTAGATCTCTTTCTGCATGTAGTGACGATAAGCACCTTTGTCGCCCGCGTCGTATTGCAGGTTTGATTCGATTTCCTGGCGCTTAACCTGCTCGCCTTTCGTGTCGAATACGGTCACGCTGCGACGTGTCACCTCGGCAATGTCGCCCTCTTCCAGAAAGATAAAGCGACGGGTAACCGGCAGCAGCGCCAGCTGGTCGGAAGCGATAAAGTTTTCACCCATGCCCAGACCAATCACCATCGGGCTACCGGAACGCGCGGCCAGCAGCGTGGACGGGTCACGGGAATCCATGATCACCGTACCGTAAGCACCACGCAGCTGAGGGATAGCGCGCAGCACCGCATCACGCAGTGTACCGCCCTGTGCCAGCTCCCAGTGCACCAGGTGAGCAATCACTTCGGTGTCGGTTTCAGAGACGAAGGTATAGCCGCGCGCTTTCAGTTCTTCACGCAGCGGTTCGTGGTTTTCGATAATGCCGTTATGCACCACCACAATGTGTTCAGACACATGCGGGTGTGCGTTGCCTTCAGATGGCTCACCGTGAGTCGCCCAGCGGGTATGCGCAATACCGGTGCCACCGTGCAGCGGATGTTCCTCCGCCGCCTGGGCCAGCATCTGCACTTTACCGAGACGACGCAGACGGGTCATATGACCTTCTGCATCGACGACAGCCAGACCGGCTGAGTCATAACCACGGTATTCCAGACGACGTAAACCTTCGAGAAGGATTTCAGCAATATCACGCTGCGCAACTGCGCCAACAATTCCACACATAGTTAGATTTCCTGATTATGGCGTTATGCCATGCGTTGTCGCTGACCTGTATTTGCCCTTTCCGGGCACCCCGAGCCTTGTAGAGAGTGGGGTTATTTTTATGGGTACTGCTGGTGGGGGGAGGATTATGTTATCCCCTCACCCCGGCCCTCTCCCCATAGGGGAGAGGGTGAAAACCGCACCATTCAGTTCCCCTCTCCCCTATGGGGAGAGGGTCAGGGTGAGGGGTGTATATTGTCGTTACTTTTTCTTCACCGGGCGTTTCCAGCCCTGCTTGTGTACCTGCGGAACGCGGCTTAACACCAGCTCGTTCTCGGCCACATCGCGCGTAACGGTTGTCCCGGCGGCAATGGTCACGCCTTTGCCCACGGTAACAGGCGCCACCAGCTGGGTATCGGAACCTACAAACACGTCATCACCGATGATGGTTTTAAACTTATTGGCACCGTCATAGTTACAGGTAATCGTCCCTGCACCGATGTTTACGTTGTCGCCAATTTCCGCATCGCCCAGATAGGTCAGATGACCGGCTTTCGAGCCTTTACCGAGACGTGCTTTTTTCATTTCCACGAAGTTACCTACATGAGCGCCTTCCAGCAGCTCAGCGCCCGGGCGCAGACGCGCAAACGGGCCGATGGTACAGGCGGAATCCAGACGCGCATCTTCTACCACGCTGTACGGGCTGATTTCGCAGTCGTCACCGATCACGCTGTTTTTAATCACACAGCCGGTGCCGATTTTGACGCGGTTGCCCAGCGTGACGTTACCTTCCAGGATAACGTTAGTATCTATTTCAACGTCGCGCCCGTGGGTCAGCGTGCCACGCAGATCGAAACGCGCCGGATCGCGCAGCATAACGCCCGCCAGCAACAGTTTTTCTGCCTGCTCGGACTGGTAAATACGCTCCAGGCGTGACAGCTGTAGACGGTTGTTTACCCCGTCCGTTTCGCTGATACGCGCCGGATGAACGGCAGCAATCTCACGCCCTTCCTGGTACGCCATCGCAATGATGTCGGTGATGTAGTATTCACCCTGCGCGTTGTTATTATTGAGTTTGGACAGCCAGCGCTTCATATCCGCACCGTTCGCAATCAGGATGCCGGTGTTGATCTCCTGAATCTGACGCTGTTCGTCAGTGGCATCTTTATGCTCAACAATCCCGGTTACCTTGCCGTTTTCACGCGTAATGCGGCCATAGCCGGTTGGATCGTCCAGCACGACGGTTAACAACCCAATGCCACCCTGCGGTTTGGCTTCACGCAGGCGAGTGAGGGTTTCAACGGAGATCAGCGGGACGTCGCCGTAGAGCATCAGGATATCTTCATCATCAGCGAAGAAGGGTGCAGCCTGCTGCATTGCATGACCCGTACCCAGCTGTTCTGCCTGTAGCACCCAGTTGAGATTGTCGTCACGCAGCGTTTTTTTCAGCAGATCGCCGCCATGTCCATAAACCAGATGCACCTGGCTGGCGCCTAATTCATTAGCTGCATCAATAACATGCTGCACCATTGGCTTTCCTGCCAGTGTGTGGAGCACTTTAGGCAGATCGGAATACATGCGGGTACCTTTGCCTGCGGCAAGGATCACCACGCTCATCGCACTGTTTAACATACGCATCCTGACGGTAGTTTGTGTGAGAAGTAAAAACGTTTGATGCTTAAAATTCTACATCTTTTTCATCATGAATTAAGGCCGAAAAAAAAAGCCAGCCTGGGATCCAGACTGGCTTTTGTGCTTTTCAAGCCGGTGTTACATCGCTTTTTTGGTCAACTCGATAACGCGCAGTTTCGCGATCGCTTTGGCCAGCTCCGCAGACGCCTGAGCGTAATCCACGTCACCATGAGAGCTGCTAATGTGCTCTTCAGCCTTACGCTTCGATTCCAGGGCTCGCGCTTCGTCGAGATCCTGGCCACGAATAGCGGTATCGGCCAGAACGGTCACACTGCCTGGCTGCACTTCAAGAATGCCGCCGGACAGATAGATAAACTCTTCATGACCGAACTGTTTAACGATGCGGATCATACCAGGCTTAATGGCGGTGAGCAGCGGTGCGTGACCCGGGAAAATACCCAGTTCACCTTCACTACCCGTTACCTGGATTTTCTCGACCAGACCAGAGAACATTTGTTGCTCTGCGCTGACGACGTCCAGGTGGTAAGTCATTGCCATATCACCCTCCGATTAAGGCGTTAAAGTTTTTTGGCTTTTTCCACGGCTTCTTCGATGGAACCAACCATGTAGAACGCCTGCTCTGGCAGGTGATCGTATTCGCCTTCCATGATGCCTTTAAAGCCACGGATGGTGTCTTTCAGGGAAACGTATTTACCTGGAGAACCGGTGAATACTTCCGCAACGAAGAACGGCTGGGACAGGAAGCGCTGGATCTTACGCGCACGTGCTACCACCAGTTTGTCTTCTTCAGACAGTTCATCCATACCCAGGATGGCGATGATGTCTTTCAGTTCCTGGTAACGTTGCAGCAGGGACTGTACGCCACGCGCGGTGTCGTAGTGTTCCTGGCCAACAACCAGTGGATCCAGCTGACGGCTGGTAGAGTCCAGCGGGTCAACGGCCGGGTAGATACCCAGAGACGCGATCTGACGGCTCAGTACCACGGTTGCATCTAAGTGAGCAAAGGTGGTGGCTGGAGATGGGTCAGTCAAGTCATCCGCAGGTACGTATACCGCCTGAACGGAGGTGATAGAACCAGTTTTGGTAGAGGTGATACGTTCCTGAAGAACACCCATCTCTTCCGCAAGCGTAGGCTGATAACCTACCGCTGAAGGCATACGACCCAGCAGTGCAGATACTTCAGTACCGGCCAGGGTGTAACGGTAGATGTTATCAACGAACAGCAGAACGTCACGGCCTTCGTCACGGAACTTCTCAGCCATCGTCAGGCCAGTCAGCGCAACGCGCAGACGGTTTCCTGGTGGCTCGTTCATCTGGCCGTAAACCAGGGATACTTTATCCAGAACGTTGGAGTCGGTCATTTCGTGGTAGAAGTCGTTACCCTCACGAGTACGTTCACCAACACCCGCAAACACGGAGTAACCGGAGTGCTCGATCGCGATGTTACGGATCAGCTCCATCATGTTTACGGTTTTACCTACACCCGCACCACCAAACAGACCAACTTTACCGCCCTTCGCGAACGGGCACATCAGGTCGATAACTTTGATGCCGGTTTCCAGCAGTTCCTGAGAGCTGGACAGCTCTTCGTAGGAAGGTGCCGCGCGGTGGATAGCCCAACGCTCTTCTTCACCGATGTCGCCTTTCATGTCGATTGGTTGACCCAATACGTTCATGATACGACCCAGTGTTGCTTTACCTACCGGGACTTCGATCGGGTGCTCAAGGTCTTTCACTTCCAGACCACGACGCAGACCGTCGGAAGAACCCATGGCGATGGTACGCACGATACCGCCGCCGAGCTGCTGCTGAACTTCCAGCACCAGGCTCTCGTTACCATTTTGTACCTCAAGCGCGTCGTACACGCGTGGTACGGCGTCCTGAGGGAACTCGACGTCCACCACGGCGCCGATTACCTGGACAATCTTTCCAGTAGCCATCTTGAATCCTCTACGTAATTCGTAAACCTGGTTAAACCGCGGCGGCCCCCGAGACGATCTCGGTGAGTTCCTGAGTAATGCTGGCCTGACGAGCTTTGTTGTAAACCAACTGCAGCTCTTTAATCAGGCTGCCGCCATTATCGGTCGCGGCTTTCATCGCCACCATTCGTGCGGCCTGCTCGCTGGCCAGGTTTTCTACAACGCCCTGATAAACCTGAGATTCAACGTAACGACGCAGCAGGGTATCCAGCAGCGGTTTCGGATCGGGTTCATACAGGTAATCCCAGGCTTTCTGTTTCAGCTCGTCATCTTCTGATGCCGGTAACGGCAGCATCTGAGTGAGCGTAGGCACCTGAGACATGGTGTTAATAAATTTGTTGCTGACAACGTACAGTCTGTCCAGACGGCCTTCATCGTAGGCCTGCAACATCACTTTAACCGGGCCGATCAGTTCGGACAGGGACGGGTTATCACCCATACCGGTCACCTGAGCGACAATGTTGCCACCAACGGAGTTAAAGAAAGAGACGCCTTTAGAGCCAATCAGTGCCAGATCGCACTGAACGCCTTTATCGGACCAGCCTTTCATATCCGCCAGCAGTTTTTTGAACAGGTTAATGTTCAAGCCGCCACACAGACCACGGTCAGTCGACACCACCAGGTAGCCCACGCGCTTAACGTCGCGTTCTTCCAGGTAAGGGTGCTTATATTCCAGATTACCGTTTGCAAGGTGACCAATCACTTTGCGCATGGTCTCTGCATAAGGACGGCTGGCCGCCATGCGATCCTGCGATTTACGCATTTTGGAAGCGGCGACCATCTCCATCGCTTTAGTGATCTTTTGCGTGTTCTGGACGCTTGCGATCTTACTACGTATCTCTTTTGCGCCGGCCATGAGCTTCTCCTCAATGCCAGACGGCTTGTCCTGAGACAAGCCGCCGGACGATTACCAGGATTGGGTTGCTTTGAAGGAATCGAGGATAGCTTTCAGCTTGCCTTCGATTTCGTCGTTATAGCCACCGGTCTGGTTGATCTCTTGCATCAGCGGAGCGTGATCACGGTCGACGTAAGCCAGCAGAGCGGCTTCGAAGCTACCGATTTTCGCCAGTTCCACATCTTCGAGGTAACCGCGTTCAGCCGCGAACAGTACCAGGCCCTGCTGAGCAACAGACATTGGCGCGTACTGTTTCTGCTTCAGCAGCTCGGTCACTTTCTGACCGTGGCTCAGCTGTTTACGGGTTGCTTCGTCCAGATCGGATGCGAACTGAGAGAACGCAGCCAGTTCACGATACTGTGCCAGCGCGGTACGGATACCACCGGACAGTTTCTTGATGATCTTGGTCTGAGCAGCACCACCCACACGGGATACGGAGATACCCGGGTTAACCGCCGGACGAATACCGGAGTTAAACAGGTTGGTTTCCAGGAAGATCTGACCATCGGTAATGGAGATTACGTTGGTCGGAACGAACGCAGAAACGTCACCCGCCTGGGTTTCAATGATCGGCAGAGCGGTCAGAGAACCTGTTTTACCCTTCACTTCACCTTTGGTGAAGTTCTCGACGTATTCCGCATTAACGCGGGAAGCACGCTCCAGCAGACGAGAGTGGAGGTAGAATACGTCGCCCGGGAATGCTTCACGTCCTGGTGGACGACGGAGCAGCAGGGAAACCTGACGATAAGCAACAGCCTGTTTAGACAGGTCATCGTATACGATCAGCGCATCTTCACCGCGGTCACGGAAGTATTCGCCCATTGCGCAACCAGCGTATGGTGCCAGGTATTGCAGTGCAGCAGATTCAGACGCAGTTGCTACCACAACGATGGTGTTAGACAGTGCGCCGTGCTCTTCCAGTTTACGAACCACGTTGGAAATGGTGGACGCTTTCTGGCCGATAGCCACGTACACACATTTGATGCCGGAATCACGCTGGTTGATGATGGCGTCGATTGCCATCGCGGTTTTACCGGTCTGACGGTCACCGATGATCAGTTCACGCTGACCACGACCGATTGGGATCATGGCATCAACGGACTTATAACCCGTCTGCACTGGCTGATCAACGGACTGACGGTCGATAACGCCTGGTGCGATAACTTCGATTGGAGAGAAGCCATCGTGCTCAACCGGACCTTTACCGTCGATTGGCGCACCCAGGGTGTTAACAACGCGACCCAGCAGGCCACGGCCAACCGGCACTTCCAGAATACGGCCAGTACACTTAACCTTCATGCCTTCGGCAAGGTCAGCGTATGGACCCATCACAACGGCACCTACGGAGTCGCGCTCCAGGTTCAGTGCGATGGCGTAACGGTTACCCGGCAGGGAAATCATCTCACCCTGCATACAATCGGCCAGGCCGTGGATGCGGATAACACCGTCACTTACAGAAACAATAGTACCTTCGTTGTGAGCTTCACTCACAACACTGAACTGAGCAATGCGCTGCTTGATCAGTTCGCTGATTTCGGTGGAATTCAGTTGCATGCTCCAGTCCCCTTAAGACTGCAAGACGTCTGCAAGGCGCTCAAGACGGCCGCGTACGCTGCCATCAATGACCATATCACCCGAACGGATGATTACGCCTGCCATTACAGACTTATCGATTTTGCAATTCAGCTTAACTTTGCGTGACAGACGTTTTTCCATCGCGGCGGTGATTTTCGCAAGCTGTTCATCACTCAGTTCAGTCGCGGAAGTTACTTCAACTTCAGCGGTAGCTTCACTAAGGGCACGTAAGTGCTCAAACTGCTCGAGAACATCCGGGAGCACACGGAGACGACCATTTTCCGCCATCACCTTAATCAGGTTCTGGCCGTTGGCATCCAGTTGCTCTCCGCACACGGCGATAAACGACGCGGCGAGGGTTTCAGGCGCTAACGCACCAGAAAGCAACTCGGCCATTTGTTCGTTTTTCGTCACCTCAGCGGCAAACGCCAGCATATTCTGCCAGCGATCGACATTTTGGTGTTCGACAGCAAAGTCAAAAGCTGCTTTGGCGTAGGGGCGAGCTACCGTAACAAATTCAGACATCAGCCCCTCCCTCCTTACAGTTCAGCGACAAGTTTGTCCACGATGTCGCTGTTAGCAGCTTCATCCACGGAACGTTCGATGATCTTCTCGGCGCCAGCAACAGCCAGAATCGCAACCTGCTTACGCAGTTCTTCACGAGCACGTTTACGCTCAGCTTCAATTTCAGCCTGAGCCTGTGTCACGATCTTAGTACGTTCCTGTTCTGCTTCAGCTTTGGCTTCGTCCAGGATCTGAGAACGGCGTTTGTTAGCCTGTTCAATGATTACCTGAGCTTCAGCTTTCGCTTTTTTCAGCTGGTCTGTCGCGTTGGCCTGTGCAAGGTCCAAATCTTTCTTAGCGCGTTCTGCGGAAGCCAGACCGTCAGCAATTTCTTTCTGACGTTTTTCGATGGCAGCCATTAAAGGCGGCCATACATACTTCATACAGAACCAGACAAAGAGAATAAACGCGATGGCCTGGCCGAGGATTGTTGCGTTCATGTTCACAGCACAATACCTCTTAAATTTCTGTGGCTTGGGGTTTTAAAACAACTACTACGCGACAGCAAACATCACGTACAGACCCAGACCTACAGCGATCATTGGGATTGCATCCACCAGACCCATAACGATAAAGAACTGAGTACGCAGCAGAGGAATCAGATCAGGTTGACGCGCTGCGCCTTCCAGGAATTTGCCCCCGAGGATGCCGATACCGATCGCAGCACCGATAGCCGCCAGACCCATCATCACAGCGGCAGCCATGTACAGCAGATCCATATTCAGGTTTTCCATGACAGTCTCCAGTTTGTTTCAATTAAAACGTAGTAGTGTTGGTAAAAAATCAGTGCTCTTCAGACGCCATCGACAGATAGACGATCGTCAGAACCATGAAGATAAAGGCTTGCAGCGTAATGATCAGGATGTGGAAAATGGCCCATGGCACATTCAGAATCCACTGTGACCACCACGGCAGAAGACCCGCGATCAGAATGAAAATCAGCTCACCCGCATACATGTTGCCGAACAGTCGCAGACCCAGTGAAACAGGTTTGGACAGCAGGCTAACGCCTTCCAGGATCAGGTTGACCGGAATAAACGCCCAGTGGTTGAACGGCTGCAAGGTAAGCTCTTTCACAAAGCCGCTTACGCCTTTCATTTTGATGCTGTAGAAAAGAATCAGGATAAATACGCCCAGCGCCATCGACAGGGTGATGTTCACGTCGGCAGACGGAACCACGCGCAGTGCAGGCAGACCGAAGACATGCTCGCCGATCCACGGCAGGAAATCGATAGGCAGAAGGTCCATCAGGTTCATCAGGAAGACCCAAACGAACACGGTCAGGGCCAGCGGAGCAATCAGCTTGCTCTTACCATGGTACATGTCTTTGACGCTGCCATGGACGAAGCCGATGATCATCTCGATGAACGTCTGGAATTTCCCTGGAACACCGCTGGTCGCTCGTTTAGCAACACGGCGGAACATGGCCAGGAACAGAAGACCCAAAACCACCGAGAAGAACATGGAGTCGATGTTGATCGTCCAGAAGGTGGCCGGGGGGTTATGTGGATCCACCAGCGAGAATGTACGCAGGTCCAGCTGAAGGTTATTCAGATGGTGACCTATGTAATCCTGCGGCGTCATATTTTCTGAAGCCATGATGCCTTTTACCCTTTGTTATTGATTACAGCTGGAGCCAGAACTTGTACCACCAGCACCAAAACCCACGTTGCTATCAGCGGCATGAATACCACTTTCAAAACCGCCAGCGCCATCACCAGTAGAGCAAAGGTCAGCAACACCTTACACACTTCGCCGAGAGCGAAGGACCAGGCCACGCGGCCTTTGGCGGGTGTATGCGCCTGATGACGCCAGGCAAAAATCATAAACAACACGTTTGGCAGAACCACCGCCAAACCTCCGCACGCGGCGGAGATGCCCCAGAAGGGGTCTTTGAGGCTAAACAGCAGTCCACTTGCTATCACAGCCAGAAACTGAATGAACAGAAGCTTACGAGCAACGTTTCTACTCAAGAGCGACACAGACATCACGTTTTTACTCCTGCTCCCTTCGAGGTATGCCGCGTGTCGTATAAAACGTCCTTTAAGGCTCAGAGTCAAGCATCAAAAAGCGGTCAAATTATACGGTGCGTACCCGTGATTTCAAACATTAAGTAGCGAAAAGGTGAATAAATGTTTAAATATTTTTCCCCAGTCCTATTTTTCAACTTTTGAACTCAGTGCCAACCTTCAGGCAAAACTGCAAACAGCGCGGAAACGTTGGTGATAAAGCGTGCACGAGATCACAAAATACACATTTGCGATAAAGTGGTATTTATCAAAGACGTAAAACGATTTATTTCATCCGATTGAAATTAAAGCAAAAAAATCGCAACTATTTTTAAAACAGAGCCGTATACAACAAAAACCTTTTATTGACATTCTTAATAAATATTTAACATTTCATTCTTGTTGCCTTTACCCACTTTTAGCAGGCTGATATTTTCATGGTTGACTATCTTCAGGGTGAACGAATCACTTCAGGTTAACCATAAGAAAATCCATGGTGACAACAAGGTTAAATTAACTACGGCCAAATCAGACTGGATGTGCTGCTTTTTAACACCATCAGAACAGCACAAATTCCACATTTTTTATTAATTTTTTAAAATGTGTTTGGCTTAATTATCACCAGATGACGCTCACCTTCGAGCTGAGGGATCTGGAGTTTTTCAATGGATTCCACTGCAAAACCGTCCGGAAGCTGCTCTATTTCGTCCCCCGGAAGTTGTCCTTTCAGCGCATAAAAACGGCCCTTATCCGCCGGCAGGTGTTTGCACCAGCTCACCATGTCATTGAGTGAGGCAAATGCGCGGCTGATAACGCCGTCAAACGGTGGCTCTGCCGGGAACTCCTCTACCCTGCTCTGCACGGGCGTGATGTTTTCCAGCTTCAGCTCATGCTGAACCTGTCGTAAAAAGCGTACGCGCTTGCCCAGACTGTCCAGCAGCGTGAAATGACTCTCCGGTCGAACAATAGACAACGGAACGCCCGGCAAGCCCGGACCGGTGCCCACGTCGATAAAACGTTCACCGGTAAGATACGGCGCCACAACGATGCTATCGAGAATATGGCGAATCAGCATCTCGTTGGGATCGCGTACGGAGGTGAGGTTGTACGCTTTATTCCATTTGTTCAGCATATCGACATAGGCCACCAGCTGATTTTTCTGGTGATCGGTGAGCGAAATACCTGCCTGTTCCAGCAGACGAGAGAGTTTATTGAGCACGGTGGATACCTGTTGAGAGATTTTTCGCCCGGTGGCACTGCCGCTTACCGGGCCTACGATTAAGTAGGGCGGGTAAGCGAAGCGCCACCCGCCAAAAACAATGTTAATTACGCGCTGCGGCGCAGCATACCCTGCTTTTTCAGCCACACCAGCAGAATCGAAATCGCGGCAGGTGTGACACCGGAGATACGTGAGGCCTGGCCAATCGACACAGGTTTGTGATCGTTCAGCTTAGCGATCACTTCGTTGGAAAGCCCCGTCACCTGACGATAGTCCAGCATTTCCGGCAGTAGCGTATTTTCGTTGCGCTGCTGTTTTTCGATCTCATCCTGCTGACGCGCGATGTAACCTTCGTATTTCACCTGGATCTCGACCTGTTCAGCCGCTTCAGCGTCTTCAAGGCCCGGTGCGAACGCCGTCAGTTTGACCAGATTCTCGTAGGTGACTTCAGGACGGCGCAGCAGATCTTCCCCACTGGCTTCGCGCGACAGCGGTGCTGTTAAGTGAGCATTCACTTCAGCAGCAGTTTCCGCCTGCGGATTCACCCAGGTGGTTTTCAGGCGCTGACGTTCCTGTTCAATGCGTTCCAGCTTCTCGTTGAAGCGCGCCCAGCGCTCGTCATCCACCAGACCCAGCTCGCGCCCCACCTCGGTCAGACGCAGATCGGCATTGTCTTCGCGCAGCATCAGGCGATATTCCGCACGAGAAGTAAACATGCGGTACGGTTCTTTGGTCCCCAGCGTGCAGAGATCGTCGACCAGAACGCCCAGGTAAGCCTGAGAACGCGCCGGTGCCCAGCCCTCTTTCTCGGCAGAGAAGCGAGCGGCGTTCAGACCGGCCAGCAGCCCTTGCGCGGCTGCTTCTTCGTACCCGGTGGTGCCGTTAATCTGGCCTGCGAAGAACAGACCCTGGATGAATTTGCTTTCCAGCGTCGGCTTCAGGTCACGCGGATCGAAGAAATCGTACTCAATAGCGTAGCCAGGACGAACGATCTTCGCGTTTTCCATCCCCTGCATTGAACGCACAATCTGCATCTGCACGTCGAACGGCAGGCTGGTGGAGATGCCGTTCGGGTAAATTTCGTTAGAGGTCAGCCCTTCCGGTTCGAGGAAGATCTGGTGCTGATTACGATCGGCAAAGCGCATCACTTTGTCTTCGATCGACGGGCAATAACGCGGACCGATCCCTTCGATCACACCAGCATACATTGGGCTGCGATCGAGATTATTGCGGATCACGTCATGGGTTTTTTCATTGGTGTGCGTGATGTAGCACGGCACCTGCTGCGGATGTTGCGCCGCATTGCCCATGAACGAGAACACCGGCATCGGGTTATCGCCGTGCTGCTGTGCCAGTACGCTGAAATCAATGGTACGCGCATCAATTCGCGGCGGCGTACCGGTTTTCAGGCGGCTTACGCGCAGCGGCAGCTCACGCAGACGACGAGACAGCGGAATCGACGGCGGATCGCCCGCACGGCCACCGCTGTAGTTGTCCAGACCAATATGGATTTTACCGTCCAGGAATGTCCCGACCGTCAGCACCACCGCTTTTGCGCGGAACTTGAGACCCATCTGGGTCACGGCGCCAACAACACGATCGTTTTCCACGATAAGATCTTCTACAGCCTGCTGGAAGATCATCAGGTTCGGTTGGTTTTCCAGCGCGGTGCGCACAGCCTGACGGTAAAGCACGCGGTCTGCCTGTGCACGGGTGGCGCGAACAGCCGGACCTTTACTCGCGTTTAGTATCCTAAACTGAATGCCCGCATGATCGATCGCTTTCGCCATCAGGCCGCCAAGTGCATCCACTTCTTTTACCAGGTGTCCTTTCCCAATGCCGCCAATCGCCGGATTACAGGACATTTGTCCCAGCGTGTCGATATTGTGTGTCAAAAGCAGGGTCTGCTGACCCATTCGCGCTGCGGCCATTGCGGCCTCAGTGCCTGCGTGACCCCCGCCAATGATGATGACGTCAAAAGGATCCTGATAAAACATGGTGGTCTGCCTCGCGTAAAGCGGTATGAAAATGGATTGAAGCCCGGGCCGTGGATTCTACTCAACTTTAGTCTTTCGAGAAAGCATTGGGATCCTGGGTTATTAAAAAGAAGATCTTTTTATTTAGAGATCTGTTCTATTGTGATCTCTTATTAGGATCGCAGACCTTTGTGGATAAGTCCGATCCCATAAATAAGATCATGTAGTTAGGAAGGATCGTTTGCTGTGAATGATCGGTGATCCTGGACCGTATAAGCTGGGATCAGATCGCCACTTTATACACAGGTCAAAAACTAAACTAACGTTGTTCTTTGGATAACTACGGGTTAATACGAGCTTTTAACCAGAGTTATCCACATCTAATCGCACGATCTTTAATCGTTTTTGAGTAATTTTTTCCATTCCGCGAGCCAGATCTCGGCTGGATCTTCGGGAATATCATGATCGAGGATGTTGATCTTCAGCGTTTCACCCAGCTGTTTTGCTCCGCAGGCGGTCACCGCAGCTTCTACTTTCTCTATTGCGCCACAGAAAGTGTCATATTCACGGCTGCCGATCCCTACAGCGCCAAACCGGACGTTTGACAGATCGGGCTGTTGTTCCAGCAGTTCGTCATATAAAGGTTGCAGGTTATCCGGCAGATCGCCCGCGCCGTGCGTGGAGGTGATCAGCAGCCAGACCCCGTCAGTCGGGAGATCTTCCAGCAGCGGTCCGTGCAGCGTTTGTGTAGAAAAGCCCGCGTCTTCCAGCTTCTCAGCCAGATGTTCCGCTACATATTCCGCACCGCCCAGGGTGCTGCCGCTGATAAGAGTAATGTCCGCCATTGATCGCTCGCTCAGATAAAGAGGCGGCCATTGTACGCTGTGAACGAGCTGGGATCTACCTGTGGAAAATGTGGGAATGAAATTGCCCGATCACGGGCGGATAGTACGCATGATCGGGTTTTGCAGGGAGATCAGGGTTTCGGTGGACTGAATTTCATCGATTGTTTGGATCTTGTTGATAAGTACCTGCTGGAGAGCGTCGATGGATCGGCACATGACCTTTATAAAGATGCTGTAGTGCCCGGTGGTGTAGTACGCCTCAGTGACTTCATCCAGCGCGTTCAGCTTCTCCAGCGCGGAGGGGTAATCTTTGGCGCTTTTCAGAATAATGCCAATGAAGCAGCAGACGTCGTAGCCGAGTTGCTTCGGGCTGACATCAATGCGTGCGCCGGTGATGATCCCGGCCTGCTTCATTTTCTCTACGCGAACGTGAATGGTCCCCGGGCTGACGCCAAATTGTTTCGCCAGTTCGGCATACGCGGTGCGTGCGTTGGCCATGAGCGCTTCCAGAATGCCGCGGTCCAGATTGTCGATCTGATAATTTTCCATAGGTTTTTCTTATGAAGATTAATAATTCCTTCTATTCTAGCGTCTTATTTTAACGAATCAAAAGTGAAGGTGGCTTTTTGTTGATGGGTTATTGAATTAAGCGCCTGTTCTGTTGCTTAATCAGTATCAACAGGACGCAGGAGTATAAATAATGAAAACCGCTTACATCGCAAAACAACGCCAGATCAGTTTCGTTAAATCCCATTTTTCTCGCCAGCTGGAAGAGAAGCTTGGCCTTATTGAAGTGCAGGCGCCGATTCTGAGCCGCGTGGGTGACGGGACGCAGGATAACTTGTCTGGTTGCGAAAAAGCGGTACAGGTAAAAGTGAAAACACTGCCAGACGCCCAGTTCGAAGTGGTTCATTCCCTGGCGAAGTGGAAGCGTCAAACCCTGGGACAACACGACTTCAGCGCGGGCGAAGGGCTTTACACGCATATGAAAGCCCTTCGCCCCGATGAAGACCGCCTCTCCCCCATTCACTCTGTCTACGTTGACCAGTGGGACTGGGAGCGTGTAATGGGTGACGGCGAGCGTCACGTCGGTACACTGAAATCCACCGTTGAGGCGATCTACGCCGGGATCAAAGCGACCGAAGCGGCCGTGAGCAAAGAGTTTGGTCTGGCACCGTTCCTGCCGGAAACGATCCACTTTGTTCACAGTCAGGAGTTGCTGAGCCGTTTCCCGGATCTGGATGCCAAAGGCCGTGAACGCGCGATCGCCAAAGAGCTGGGCGCGGTATTCCTGATCGGCATTGGCGGGAAATTGTCTGATGGTAAACGTCACGACGTCCGTGCGCCGGATTACGATGACTGGAGCACCGTGGGCGAGAGCGAATATGCCGGTCTGAACGGCGATATTCTGGTCTGGAACCCGGTTCTGGAAGATGCGTTTGAACTCTCTTCGATGGGGATCCGCGTGGATGCTGAAGCACTGAAGCGTCAGCTGGCCGTGACCGGTGATGAAGATCGTCTGCAACTGGAGTGGCACCAGGCGCTGCTGCGCGGTGAAATGCCGCAGACCATCGGCGGTGGTATTGGCCAGTCTCGTCTGACCATGCTGCTGTTGCAACTGTCCCATATCGGTCAGGTACAGTGTGGGGTCTGGCCGCAGCAGGTACGTGAGAGCGTCGGTTCTCTTCTTTAATTAACGTCGCCAGCGTCTGAGCAGGCGGCTACGCAACCCGGTATCAAAGCGCCAGATGTGATCGAAGATGCGCATGATGCCGGGTTTTCCATGTGCAGACATCGCCACGGCATGGAAGCGGTGCTGATGCACGCGCTGCATCTCCTTCACTTTATTCACGACGTCGTCCGGCAGCCGCTGGGCAATAAAATCGGAAATCACCACCGCATCCGCGTCGTACCAGTCTCCGCCCTGCATGCGCTCAATGATGCTGCGAAAACAGCTGGCCAGATCGGTGCCGCCGCGAAAGCGCTGGCTTAAAAAGCGGATCGCCTGCTCCAGCCCCTGTGGGCTGGTCAGTTCATACCCCACCACTTCGCTGGAAAATAACATGATGTAGCAGCGACGACGATCGGCGAGCGCCACGCGCATCAGAGCCAGACAGAACGCTTTTGCACACTGCTCGTTAAATCCCCCCATCGATCCGGACGTATCTACGCAAACAATGAATGGACCGCGCGGTTGCTCATCAAAGTCCTGATGCACCACCGGGCGCTGGCTGATTTTTTCGCGCCAGGCTTCGCCATGCAACCGATAGGTAAGAAGCTGTTTTTCCACCAGACGGCGATAAAACTCATACTCCAGTTCGGTCATTCCCAGCGTGCTGAGTTCCGTAGGCAACAGGCGCAGGATATCATCGCTTTGCTGTAAGCCGTCCACCTGCTCCGGTACGGTGGAGGGCTCGCGTACCAGCGTACGGAAGGTTTCCATCGGCGCATCTTTCTTTGGAATTGACCTGGCCTCCCGGGAACGACCAAGCTGTTCTGCAAGCTTCATCAGCTCCGGCTGTTGTGCCAGAAAGTCGCCGTACTTCACGATCAACTGATAATCGCCACGTTTTAACTGACCGGCACTCATATCCCAGAGTCGACCGGCGGCGTTTTCATTCTCCACCAGCACCTGTTCTAGCTGGCCGCTTAACGTCATCCGCTCCTGAACTTCGCTTAACAGCTGTTCGCGCTCTTCGTCCAGCAACTGCTGGTTGAGAGAGGTGGCCTGAACGACAAGACTGAGCCGCCAGCGCTGTAAAAACAGCGTATGCAGGGCGGGAGTAAAGCTGGGGTTGTCCGTGACCAGCGCTCTGGCCTGGCTGGCAAACGGGGAGTGAACGTTATCTAGCAGCGTCAGGGTTTGCTGTAGCTGGGCAATAAACTGCGGCGTTGAAAGCCGCTGGCACTGCTGGTAACCAGCCACTTCCTCTGTCAGTTCCGGCGGGACTTCCGTCTCCTTAAACCGCTGGCGCAGGTTATCGCGCCAGCGGGGAAGATCGTCCGTCATTGCTTTTCTGAGCTTCGGAAATTTTTCAAAGAAGGCCGCCAGCTGCGGTGAAGCGAGCAGGGTAATGACGACCTCTTCGATCAACCCTTCCTCGCTAACCGCCAGCATGACGTTAAGCGTGTCCAGCGTTAGCATTGACGCGCCTGTTTAATCTGCGCGCTGACATCCTGCAAGCTGGCTTCAATGCGACCTAACCAGTCGCTATGGATAAAGAGGCATTTCTGCTGCTCGCTGAAGCGCGTGTGCTGCTGATGCCATTCGTTATCCAGCGCTTCGAGCTGCTGTTTGATCTCCTCCGGAAGACTGTCAGAGGCCGTGCCCGGCAGCGCCAGGCGCGATCCCTGAAGGCTGACGTCGCGGATCACAAGGTGCTGGCTGCTGTCGACTTCCATCGACAGCGGCTGTGCAAAGCCGATACCGTTGAGTTTACCGCGGATCTCGCCGCCCTTATCCAGCCACTGAACCAGCGCAACGCGTTCGATCGTCACGTGCACCACCTGCATATCATGAAGCTTTAGCGGCTGCTGAAGAAGAAGCGTGAGCGAGGCGTCAGTCAGCTCGGCTGGCAGTTCATAGTGCGGTTTACGGGCCAACATCCCGCCAAGACGGTTCACCTTCAGCGCGGTTTTGTCACTTTGCTGCTGCTGAAGCTGAAGACGACGTTGGGCAATCGCCCCCAGTTGATTAAGCATGGATTGCTGACCCCACGCGTGCCCGGTCATCAAAACGTCCAGCTGCTGCTGCATCAGATTCATCCCTTCTGCGTCGTGCCACAGACAGTCTTTCAGCAGGATCAGATCGATGGGGGCGACAGCATCGCGGCCGCTGAACAGGGCGCTTGCCTGAAGCAGACGAATGGCTTTTTTCCAGCGACGGTCGGAGACGTACGGCGCGGAGGGCAATAAATCAAGCTGCTGGCGCAGCATGAAGATCAGCTCAAAGACGGCATCGGGCAGCTTAATTTTGCCTATCTCTTCCTGCCACTGGTCATACTCTTCGTCCGTGACCTGTAATGATGGTGCCACCGGATTTTCGTTTTCGTCCTGCTGGCTTACCAGCATTGAGCGGAAGTTCGATTTGTCCTGGACTTTATCCAGCCACAGGCGGATCAGCATGCGGTCATACAGCGCTTCAAGGCTGCTGTCGGCTTCGGGAAGTTCGTTAGACGCGGCCACCAGCAACCGCATGGGGATCTTCTCTTCGCTCGCGCCGTTGCGGAAGCGGCGTTCGTTGATTGCCGTCAGCAGGGTATTCAGAATGGCCGGGCCGGCTTTCCAGATCTCATCAAGAAAGACGATTTCCGCTTCCGGGAGATAGCCCGCCGTCAGACGTTCATAGCGTCCCTCATCTTTTAACGCCTGAATGGAGAGCGGGCCGAAAACTTCTTCCGGCGTGGAGAAACGCGTCATCAAATACTCGAATGCGCGAGCGTTCTGGAAAGCGAATTTGAGGCGGCGTGCGATCAGACTTTTGGCAATGCCCGGCGGACCCAGCAGAAACACGCTTTCCCCGCTCAGCGCCGCCAGTAAACAGAGGCGAATGGCGTGGCTACGCTCGTAAAGGCCTTTCTCCAGCGCACTGCTGAGGCGGGAAATTCTTTCTGCTAATAAATGTGAGTGAGCCATAATAGTTTTGCATCCTTTCGCCGTCGTGGCGGCTAATTGAAGCGAGTATAGACGTTTCGGTCTGGCCTGGTAATAGGCTGAAGTGCGGCGCTATTTTCTTTGCGCTACATTAATGCGGCTGCATTTAGGGGTACGATTTTGCATTGAATCGTGCATACTGTGCGCTTTTTGTGGGCCAAGGGACTAAGCACACATTTGTTATTCAAACGAAAAGACTAGTCTATGAGCACTGATAATAAGCAATCATTACCCGCAGTAACGCTTGCAGCGATCGGGGTTGTCTACGGTGATATCGGCACCAGCCCGCTTTATACGCTTCGTGAATGTTTGTCCGGTCAGTTTGGTTTTGGTGTAGAGCGTGACGCCGTATTTGGTTTCCTCTCGCTCATCTTCTGGCTGCTGATACTGGTGGTCTCCCTTAAGTATCTCTCTTTCGTTATGCGGGCTGATAACGCGGGCGAGGGCGGTATTCTGACCCTGATGTCCCTTGCTGGGCGCAATACGTCTGCAAGAATGACCTCCGTGCTGGTCATCATTGGCCTGATTGGCGGCAGCTTCTTCTATGGGGAAGTCGTGATTACGCCAGCGATTTCGGTGATGTCGGCCATAGAGGGGCTGGAGATTGTCGCGCCTCAGCTTGATACGTGGGTGGTGCCACTCGCTATTATCGTGCTGACGTTGCTGTTTGCTATACAAAAACACGGTACCGGGCTGGTGGGTAAGCTGTTCGCGCCTATTATGCTGGCCTGGTTCCTGATCCTGGCGGCGCTGGGCTTACGCAGTATTATTGCCAACCCGGATGTCCTGCACGCGCTGAACCCAATGTGGGCGGTGCATTTCTTCCTGGAATATAAAGTGGTGTCGTTTGTGGCGCTGGGCGCGGTAGTGCTTTCCATTACCGGTGTTGAAGCGCTGTATGCAGATATGGGCCACTTCGGGAAACTCCCAATTCGCGTCGCCTGGTTTAGCGTTGTTCTGCCTTCACTGGTGCTGAATTACTTCGGCCAGGGCGCGCTGCTGCTTGCCCATCCTGAAGCGATTAAAAACCCGTTCTTCCTGCTGGCGCCGGACTGGGCGCTGGTTCCGATGCTGATCCTGGCGACGCTGGCGACGGTCATTGCCTCTCAGGCTGTTATTTCCGGCGTATTCTCCCTGACGCGTCAGGCCGTGCGTCTGGGGTATCTCTCGCCGATGCGCATTATCCATACCTCTGAGATGGAGTCAGGCCAGATCTACATTCCGTTCGTCAACTGGCTGCTCTATTTCGCGGTGGTGATTGTTATCGTCAGCTTCGAGCACTCCAGTAACCTGGCGGCGGCGTACGGTATCGCGGTGACCGGAACGATGGTGTTGACCTCTATTCTCTCTACCACCGTGGCGTACCGTAACTGGCACTGGAATAAGTTCCTCGTGGGGCTGATCCTGGTTGGCTTCCTCTGTATCGACGTACCGCTGTTCTCTGCGAACCTCGATAAGATTGTCTCCGGTGGCTGGCTGCCGCTGACGCTGGGTCTGGTGATGTTCATCGTGATGACGACGTGGAAGAGCGAACGTTTCCGCCTGCTGCGACGTATGCATGAGCACGGTAATTCTCTGGAGGCGATGATCGCCTCGCTGGAGAAATCCCCGCCGGTGCGTGTGCCGGGTACGGCGGTGTATATGTCTCGTGCGCTGAACGTGATCCCGTTTGCACTGATGCATAATCTTAAGCACAACAAAGTGCTGCACGAGCGCGTGATCCTGCTGACGCTGCGCACCGAAGATGCGCCGTATGTACACAACGTGCGCCGCGTACAGATTGAGCAGCTGTCGCCGACCTTCTGGCGCGTGGTGGCAAGCTATGGCTGGCGCGAAACGCCGAACGTGGAAGAAGTATTCCACCGCTGCGGTCTGGAAGGGCTGAGCTGCCGCATGATGGAGACGTCGTTCTTTATGTCCCACGAGTCGCTGATCATCGGCAAGCGCCCATGGTATCTGCGCCTGCGCGGCAAGCTGTATCTCATCCTGCAACGTAACGCCCTGCGTGCGCCTGACCAGTTTGAGATCCCGCCCAATCGCGTGATTGAGCTGGGGACGCAGGTCGAGATTTAATTCTCAGTGCGGCCTGATGCCCTCACCCAGCCCCTCTCCCCGGAGGGGCGAGGGGATTGCTCAGTGCTCGCATTAATTTGTGGGGAACCCTCAGCCCACAGGGAGAGGGCGCAACCATAAAAAACGGTAACCTGACGGTTACCGTTTTGCATTTACCTCCTTTGCATTTCACTTAGCGAAACGTTTCGACGCCGATCACAAATCCGTTACGTCATGATGGTTTTCTGAACACTTCTGCGGCTACACTGTTTTTAGCGAAACGTTTCGCTAGTGGAGCAAAAAATGAAGAAAGGCACAGTACTCAACTCAGAAATATCATCGGTGATTTCCCGTCTTGGGCATACCGATACGCTGGTGGTTTGCGATGCAGGCTTACCGGTTCCGCGCAGCACAACCCGTGTCGATATGGCGTTAACGCAGGGCGTACCCTCGTTCATGCAGGTACTGGAAGTCGTGACGGCGGAGATGCAGGTTGAGGCGGCCATTCTCGCGGCGGAAATCAAACAACATAATCCGCAACTCCACGAAACGTTGCTCAGCCACATTGAGCAACTGCAACAGCACCAGGGAAACACCATAGAAATTCGTTACACAACGCACGAGCAGTTCAAACAACAAACCGCAGACAGTCAGGCGGTGATTCGCAGCGGGGAGTGTTCCCCGTATGCGAATATCATTCTCTGTGCTGGCGTCACCTTCTGAGGCCATCATGGACGCATTACTGCAACTCAAAGGGATCGATAAGTCGTTCCCGGGCGTTAAAGCCCTCTCTGGCGCGGCGCTGAACGTCTATTCCGGGCGCGTCATGGCGCTGGTGGGCGAAAACGGCGCGGGCAAATCCACCATGATGAAAGTGCTGACCGGTATCTATCAACGCGATGCCGGTTCGCTGCTGTGGCTGGGTAAAGAGACCACCTTCAACGGCCCGAAATCCTCTCAGGAAGCGGGCATTGGCATCATCCACCAGGAGCTGAACCTGATCCCGCAGCTCACCATTGCGGAGAACATCTTCCTCGGCCGTGAGTTCGTGAACCGGTTTGGCAAAATCGACTGGAAAACCATGTATGCCGAAGCGGACAAACTGCTGGCGAAGCTGAATCTGCGCTTTAAGAGCGACCGACTGGTGGGCGACCTTTCCATCGGCGATCAGCAGATGGTGGAGATCGCGAAGGTGCTGAGCTTCGAGTCGAAGGTCATCATTATGGATGAACCGACCGACGCCCTGACCGATACCGAAACCGAATCCCTGTTCCGCGTGATCCGTGAGTTGAAATCCCAGGGGCGCGGCATTGTCTATATCTCTCACCGCATGAAAGAAATTTTCGAGATCTGCGACGACGTCACCGTCTTCCGCGACGGGCAGTTCATTGCCGAGCGTGAAGTGGCCACGCTGACCGAAGATTCTCTGATTGAAATGATGGTGGGACGTAAGCTCGAAGACCAGTATCCGCGTCTGGACAAAGCGCCAGGAGAGATCCGCCTGAAGGTGGATAACCTCTGCGGGCCGGGCGTGGATGACGTCTCCTTTACCCTGCGCAAGGGCGAGATCCTTGGCGTCGCGGGCCTGATGGGCGCGGGACGTACCGAACTGATGAAAGTGCTCTATGGCGCACTGCCGCGCACCAGCGGCTACGTTACCCTTGACGGCCATGAGGTGGTCACCCGCTCGCCGCAGGATGGCCTGGCGAACGGCATTGTCTATATCTCCGAAGACCGTAAGCGTGACGGCTTAGTGCTGGGCATGTCGGTAAAAGAGAACATGTCCCTGACCGCGCTACGCTATTTCAGCCGCAGCGGCGGCAGCCTGAAACACAAAGATGAGCAGCAGGCGGTCAGCGATTTTATCCGTCTCTTTAACGTTAAAACCCCATCGATGGAGCAGGCGATTGGCCTGTTGTCCGGCGGTAATCAGCAGAAAGTGGCGATTGCCCGCGGGTTGATGACGCGCCCGAAAGTACTGATCCTCGATGAGCCAACTCGCGGCGTTGACGTGGGCGCGAAAAAAGAGATCTATCAGCTGATTAACCAGTTCAAGGCCGACGGTCTGAGCATCATTCTGGTCTCTTCCGAGATGCCAGAAGTATTAGGCATGAGCGATCGCATTATCGTCATGCATGAAGGGCATCTCGGTGGTGAATTCACTCGCGAGCAGGCCACCCAGGAAGTTCTGATGGCTGCCGCTGTGGGCAAGCTTAATCGCGTGAATCAGGAGTAAGAAGATGACTACCCAGGCTGTTTCTGGTCGCCGCTATTTCACAAAGGCATGGCTGATGGAACAAAAATCGCTGATTGCCCTGCTGGTGCTGATCGCGATTGTCTCGACCATGAGCCCGAACTTTTTTACCGTTAATAACCTGTTCAATATTCTTCAGCAGACCTCCGTCAACGCCATTATGGCGGTGGGGATGACGCTGGTGATTTTGACCTCGGGTATCGATCTGTCCGTCGGTTCCCTGCTGGCGCTCACCGGTGCGATTGCCGCGTCGATTGTCGGTATTGAGGTCAACGCGCTGGTAGCCGTTGCTGCTGCGCTGGCGGCAGGCGCGGCAATTGGCGCGGTAACCGGCGTGATTGTGGCAAAAGGCCGCGTACAGGCGTTTATTGCCACGCTGGTGATGATGCTGCTGCTGCGCGGCGTCACCATGGTGTACACCAACGGTAGCCCGGTGAATACCGGCTTTACCGAAAACGCCGATCTGTTTGGCTGGTTTGGTATCGGACGCCCTCTGGGTATCCCGACCCCGGTCTGGATCATGGCTATCGTCTTCCTGGCGGCATGGTACATGCTGCATCATACCCGTCTGGGTCGTTATATTTATGCGCTGGGCGGTAACGAATCGGCAACGCGTCTGTCCGGTATTAGCGTCAACAAAGTTAAAATTATCGTTTACTCCCTGTGCGGTCTGCTGGCATCTCTGGCGGGCATCATCGAAGTGGCGCGCCTCTCTTCCGCGCAGCCAACGGCGGGTACGGGCTATGAGCTGGATGCCATCGCGGCAGTGGTTCTGGGTGGTACGAGCCTTGCGGGCGGTAAAGGTCGCATTGTTGGGACATTGATCGGCGCACTGATCCTCGGTTTCCTGAATAATGGCTTGAATTTGTTAGGTGTTTCCTCCTATTACCAGATGATCGTTAAGGCAGTGGTGATTTTGCTGGCGGTACTGGTAGACAACAAAAAACAGTAACTGACGACACTACAGGACATCTTAGATATGAACATGAAAAAACTGGCTACCCTGGTTTCTGCTGTCGCGCTGAGCGCAACCGTAAGTGCTAACGCCATGGCGAAGGACACCATCGCGCTGGTTGTCTCTACCCTGAACAACCCGTTCTTCGTCTCCCTGAAGGATGGCGCGCAGAAAGAAGCAGACAAACTGGGTTACAACCTGGTGGTGCTGGATTCTCAGAACAACCCGGCGAAAGAGCTGGCTAACGTTCAGGACTTAACCGTTCGTGGTACCAAAATCCTGCTGATCAACCCAACCGATTCCGACGCGGTCGGTAACGCCGTGAAGATGGCAAACCAGGCGAAGATCCCGGTAATCACCCTGGACCGTCAGGCGACCAAAGGCGACGTTGTTAGCCATATTGCGTCTGATAACGTACTGGGCGGTAAAATCGCCGGTGACTACATCGCGAAGAAAGCAGGTGAAGGCGCGAAAGTGATCGAGTTGCAGGGTATCGCCGGGACTTCCGCGGCCCGTGAACGTGGTGAAGGTTTCCAGCAGGCTGTAGCGGCGCACAAATTTAACGTGCTGGCGAGCCAGCCGGCAGACTTCGACCGTACAAAGGGTCTGAACGTCATGCAGAACCTGCTGACCGCGCATCCTGATGTGCAGGCGGTATTCGCACAGAACGACGAAATGGCGCTCGGTGCGCTGCGTGCGCTCCAGACTGCGGGTAAATCAGATGTGATGGTTGTCGGATTTGACGGCACGCCGGATGGTGAAAAAGCAGTAAATGATGGCAAACTGGCTGCGACCATTGCTCAGCTGCCTGAGCAGATTGGCGCGACTGGCGTGCAAACTGCCGATAAAGTGCTGAAGGGCGAAAAAGTTCAGGCCAAATATCCTGTTGACCTGAAACTGGTCATTAAGCAGTAAAGGCGATTCAGGCAGTCGCTGGCTGCCTGAGGGACACCAAATAAAAGAAAAGTGTGGCATACGCCACCGGGTAATACCGGTGGCGCTCTCAGATGGACACCTCAATACATGAAAACCGCAGGCAACCTCGTCGTCCTTGGCAGTATCAATGCCGATCACATTCTTAACCTTGAAACGTTCCCCACTCCGGGCGAAACCGTCACCGGCAATCAGTATCAGGTCGCGTTCGGCGGTAAGGGTGCAAACCAGGCAGTTGCCGCCGGACGCAGCGGGGCAAATATCGCGTTTATCGCCTGTACGGGTGATGACGATACCGGCGAGCGCGTACGCAAACAGCTGGCAAGCGACAACATCGACATCGCACCCGTCAGCGTGGTTGCAGGGGAATCTACCGGCGTGGCGCTGATTTTCGTCAATGCGGAAGGTGAGAATGTCATCGGTATTCATGCGGGGGCTAATGCCGCGTTAACGACTGAACGCGTCGAAGCGCAGCGTGGAATCATCGCCGGAGCGGAAGCTCTGCTGATGCAGCTGGAGTCACCGGTTGAAAGCGTGCTGGCCGCTGCGAAAATTGCGCATGAAAATCATACGTCTGTCGTACTTAACCCGGCGCCTGCCCGTGTATTATCAGACGAGCTGCTGGCGCTGGTGGATATCATCACCCCGAACGAAACCGAAGCGGAAAAGCTGACGGGTATCCGTGTCGAAAATGATGACGATGCCGCGCGTGCCGCGCTTGCGCTGCATGATAAAGGCATCGGCACCGTGATCATCACCCTCGGCAGCCGTGGGGTGTGGGCTAGCGTCAATGGCGAAGGCCGTCGCGTACCGGGCTTTAAGGTCAAAGCCATTGATACCATCGCCGCAGGTGACACCTTCAACGGTGCGCTGGTAACGGCGCTGCTGGAAGGAAAAGCAATGGATGACGCGATTCGCTTCGCGCATGCCGCCGCCGCGATTGCGGTGACGCGTAAAGGCGCTCAGCCTTCTGTTCCATGGCGTAAAGAGATTGATGAATTCTTAAGTCAGCAGGGGTAACGCTTGGCCACAATGAAAGATGTCGCCCGTATGGCGGGCGTTTCTACCTCGACTGTCTCCCACGTTATCAATAAGGATCGCTTCGTCAGCGAGGCGATTCGGGAGAAAGTTGACGCTGCAATTAAAGAACTCAACTATGCGCCGTCTGCGCTGGCCCGCAGCCTGAAGCTTAACCAGACGCGCACCATCGGCATGCTGATCACCGCCAGTACCAACCCTTTTTATTCTGAACTGGTGCGCGGCGTGGAGCGCAGCTGCTTCGAGCGCGGCTACAGCCTGGTGCTGTGCAATACCGAAGGCGATGAGCAGCGCATGAACCGAAACCTGGAGACGCTGATGCAAAAACGCGTCGACGGGCTGCTGCTGCTCTGTACCGAAACGCATCAACCCTCGAAAGAGATCATTCAGCGCTACCCTTCTATTCCTACGGTCATGATGGACTGGGCGCCGTTCGATGGCACCAGCGATCTGATCCAGGATAACTCGCTGCTGGGTGGCGATATGGCGACTCAGCATTTGATCGACAAAGGTCATACCCGCATTGCCTGTATTACCGGCC
Organism: Enterobacter cloacae complex sp. ECL411; assembly: GCF_021869665.1. Lineage (NCBI taxonomy): Bacteria > Pseudomonadati > Pseudomonadota > Gammaproteobacteria > Enterobacterales > Enterobacteriaceae > Enterobacter > Enterobacter cloacae complex sp. ECL411. The sequence continues at coordinate 4,700,926 of NZ_CP091486.1, read as the reverse complement.
CGCTGGATAAAACCCCGGCGCGCTTGCGTCTGGAAGGCTATCTTTCGGCCATGGAACGGGCGGGGCTTGCCATTCCTGATGGCTATCGCATCACCGGCGATTTCGAATTTAATGGTGGATTTGAAGCAATGCAGAAACTGCTGGCGCAAGAGCCGCGCCCGCAGGCGGTGTTTATCGGTAACGATGCGATGGCATTCGGAGCTTATCAGGCGCTGTATCAGGCGGGATTACGTGTTCCGGACGACATGGCGATCGTCGGTTACGATGATATCGAACTGGCGCGCTACATGACGCCCCCACTGACCACCATCCATCAGCCGAAGGATGAACTGGGCGAGCTGGCCATCGATGTGTTGATCCACCGCATGGCCCAGCCCACGCTGCAACAGCAACGTTTGCAGCTTACTCCTGTTCTGATGGAACGCGGTTCGGTTTAGCCTTCTCTTTGTGACGCTCTTTGATCAGGTTCCGGCCGTCTTTTGGTTTTAACAACATAAAGACCACCGCCGATACCACGGTAAGCGCGCCCATGGTGATAAAGGTATAGTGGAACTGCTCAACGGTATTTGTACCGTCAAACCCTTCATAAAACCGCAGTACCGCCGCGCTCACGGCAACCCCGAGGCTGATCGACAGCTGTTGAGTGACCGCCAGTACGCTGTTGCCGCTGCTGGCATTCTCGTCGGTGAGGTCCCCAAGGGTGATGGTGTTCATCGACGTAAACTGCGTCGACATGGCCATACCCAGCACAAACAGCGGCAGGATCAGCATCCAGATGGGTAACGCCGCAGATTGCAGGGAGAACTGCGCAATCATCAATCCAATAAAGATCGTCACGCCAACCAGCGTCTTACGATAGCCAAACCAGCGCAGCACCTGCGTGACCGTCGATTTTGCCAGAATTGAGCCCATCGCTGTGGGGGCCATCATGCAGCCAGCAATCAGGGCCGGATAGCCGAAACCGACCTGGAGCATCAGCGGCATCAGGAACGGTACGCAGCCCGTGCCCAGACGCGAGGCAATATTGCCCGCGATCCCGACGGAAAACGTTCGGGTGTTAAACAGAGATAAAGAGATAAGCGGTGTCGGATGGCGACGCGCATGACGGATATATAGAAGGAACAGCAGAATACCGCTAAGAATGATGGCCAGCGCCAGCCACGTCGCTACGATTTTCTCGCCAAACAGCTCCATCCCGCTGGAGAACAGGACCAGGCTCAGGCCAAACAGGAAGAAGCCGCCCATATCAAAGCTGCGTCGTGGTGTGGTGAAGTTCGGCATATATTTGCGGGCATAGATTAGCCCTGCCACACCAATCGGAATATTAATCAGGAAGATCCAGTGCCAGCTTGCCCAGGTCACCAGTACGCCGCCGAGAACCGGGCCAAGTATCGGGCCGACCAGCCCCGGCATAGTCACAAAGTTGAGCACCGGGAGCAGTTCGCTGCGCGGATAGGCGCGCAATAACGCCAGACGCGCGACGGGCATCATCATCGCGCCGCCTATCCCCTGTAGAACGCGGAAGATAACCAGTTCCGTCAGAGAGGTAGAGAGGGCGCAAGCCAGAGAACCGAGGGTGAACAGCGTCACCGCCAGCATAAACACTTTGCACGTGCCGAAACGATCGGCCAGCCAGCCGCTGACCGGAATGAGCATTGCCACCGTCAGGGTATAACTGATGATGGCGGATTGCATCGCCAGTGGGGAGCGGTTAAGGCTTTGGGCTATTGCGGGAAGGGCGGTATTGAGGATAGTGGCATCCAGTGCCTGCATAAAGAACGCCATGGCTGCAATCCACGGCAATCCGGCCATACTGCGTGCTTTTTTCTCTGTCATTTATTTACCTGCTGGTGGGTTGGCGCGGCCAGCAACGCCTGGCACGCACTCAGGGCTCGCTGCCCGTCGCTTTCCTGAATGGCATCGACTATCGCCTGATGCAGATCCAGCTTCACCACCTCATCCTGTGTGATAGAGGCAAAGTAAGTGTGGTACACAGAATGGAATAAAGAAGCAAAGGAGGTCAGGAAAGGATTTCCGCTCATATTATAGATATGTTCATGCCAGGCCATATCGACCTCTATCCAGCGCTCGCGGTTAAAGTGCTTTTTCAGATCCACCATCTCTTCCATAAAAGTATTGAGCTGCGCTTTTTGCTCTGCTGTGCCGAGCGTAGCGGCAAGCAGACAGGCCTGAGGCTCAAGACTGCTGCGCATGACCAGAAAGTGATCGACGACCTGATTAAAGTTATCTTCGGTCATCCACCAGGTGAGTAACTCCTGATCGAGAAAGTTCCAGTTCCCCTGAGGCATAACGCGGGTGCCAATGCGCGGGCGTGGAAGCACCATCCCTTTCGCCGTTAATGTTTTTACCGCTTCGCGAACGGCGGTACGGCTTACACCAAACTGATCCCCCAGCTCCATCTCGCTGGGCAGGATGCTACCTGGGGCATATTTACCCGCTAAGATCAGCTGAGCCAGCTTTTCTGCCAGCACATAGGACAGGTTTTTTTGAGCTGCCAGCTGTTGTGCGCTTAATGGCATCGCTTTTATTCCTTAAATATTGATGCGGCTAATTATGCCATCTCAGGGGTGATTGTGGTTGCAGATACATCAATTAGAACAATTTGTAGCTTGATCTCATCGCTTTTGGTGAAAAAAAACACGGTCAGAAACTTTTTTTAAATTACCTCTTGTCACTTCAGAAGAACTCCCTATAATGCGCCTCCACTGACACGGAACAACGGCACACACGCCGCCGGGTCAGCAGAGAAAAGCAAAATAAACGCTTGACTCTGAAGCGGGAAAGCGTAATATGCACACCCCGCGCCGCAGCGAAAACGTAGCGGCACTGCTCTTTAACAATTTATCAGACAATCTGTGTGGGCACTCAAAGTGACATGGATTCTTAATGTCCTCGGACACTAAATGAATACCAAGTCTCAACGAGTGAACACGTAATTCATTACGAAGTTTAATTCATTGAGCATCAAACTTTTAAATTGAAGAGTTTGATCATGGCTCAGATTGAACGCTGGCGGCAGGCCTAACACATGCAAGTCGAACGGTAACAGGAAGCAGCTTGCTGCTTCGCTGACGAGTGGCGGACGGGTGAGTAATGTCTGGGAAACTGCCTGATGGAGGGGGATAACTACTGGAAACGGTAGCTAATACCGCATAACGTCGCAAGACCAAAGAGGGGGACCTTCGGGCCTCTTGCCATCGGATGTGCCCAGATGGGATTAGCTAGTAGGTGGGGTAACGGCTCACCTAGGCGACGATCCCTAGCTGGTCTGAGAGGATGACCAGCCACACTGGAACTGAGACACGGTCCAGACTCCTACGGGAGGCAGCAGTGGGGAATATTGCACAATGGGCGCAAGCCTGATGCAGCCATGCCGCGTGTATGAAGAAGGCCTTCGGGTTGTAAAGTACTTTCAGCGGGGAGGAAGGCGACAGGGTTAATAACCCTGTCGATTGACGTTACCCGCAGAAGAAGCACCGGCTAACTCCGTGCCAGCAGCCGCGGTAATACGGAGGGTGCAAGCGTTAATCGGAATTACTGGGCGTAAAGCGCACGCAGGCGGTCTGTCAAGTCGGATGTGAAATCCCCGGGCTCAACCTGGGAACTGCATTCGAAACTGGCAGGCTAGAGTCTTGTAGAGGGGGGTAGAATTCCAGGTGTAGCGGTGAAATGCGTAGAGATCTGGAGGAATACCGGTGGCGAAGGCGGCCCCCTGGACAAAGACTGACGCTCAGGTGCGAAAGCGTGGGGAGCAAACAGGATTAGATACCCTGGTAGTCCACGCCGTAAACGATGTCGACTTGGAGGTTGTGCCCTTGAGGCGTGGCTTCCGGAGCTAACGCGTTAAGTCGACCGCCTGGGGAGTACGGCCGCAAGGTTAAAACTCAAATGAATTGACGGGGGCCCGCACAAGCGGTGGAGCATGTGGTTTAATTCGATGCAACGCGAAGAACCTTACCTACTCTTGACATCCAGAGAACTTAGCAGAGATGCTTTGGTGCCTTCGGGAACTCTGAGACAGGTGCTGCATGGCTGTCGTCAGCTCGTGTTGTGAAATGTTGGGTTAAGTCCCGCAACGAGCGCAACCCTTATCCTTTGTTGCCAGCGGTCCGGCCGGGAACTCAAAGGAGACTGCCAGTGATAAACTGGAGGAAGGTGGGGATGACGTCAAGTCATCATGGCCCTTACGAGTAGGGCTACACACGTGCTACAATGGCGCATACAAAGAGAAGCGACCTCGCGAGAGCAAGCGGACCTCATAAAGTGCGTCGTAGTCCGGATTGGAGTCTGCAACTCGACTCCATGAAGTCGGAATCGCTAGTAATCGTGGATCAGAATGCCACGGTGAATACGTTCCCGGGCCTTGTACACACCGCCCGTCACACCATGGGAGTGGGTTGCAAAAGAAGTAGGTAGCTTAACCTTCGGGAGGGCGCTTACCACTTTGTGATTCATGACTGGGGTGAAGTCGTAACAAGGTAACCGTAGGGGAACCTGCGGTTGGATCACCTCCTTACCTTAAAGAACCTGACTTTGTAGTGTCCACACAGATTGTCTGATGAAAAGTAAATAGCAAGGCGTCTTGCGATTGAGACTGTACGTCCCCTTCGTCTAGAGGCCCAGGACACCGCCCTTTCACGGCGGTAACAGGGGTTCGAATCCCCTAGGGGACGCCACTTGCTGGTTCGTGAGTGAAAGTCACCTGCCGTCATATCTCAAAACTGACTTGCGAGTCATGTTTGAGATATTTGCTCTTTAAAAATCTGGATCAAGCTGAAAATTGAAACGACACACAGCTCATGTGTGTTCGAGTCTCTCAAATTTTCGCAATCGGAAGTGAAACATCTTCGGGTTGTGAGGTTAAGCGACTAAGCGTACACGGTGGATGCCCTGGCAGTCAGAGGCGATGAAGGACGTGCTAATCTGCGAAAAGCGCCGGCGAGGTGATATGAACCTTTGACCCGGCGATGTCCGAATGGGGAAACCCAGTGCAATCCGTTGCACTATCGTTAACTGAATACATAGGTTAACGAGGCGAACCGGGGGAACTGAAACATCTAAGTACCCCGAGGAAAAGAAATCAACCGAGATTCCCCCAGTAGCGGCGAGCGAACGGGGAGCAGCCCGGAGTCTGAATCAGCTTGTGTGTTAGTGGAACGGTCTGGAAAGTCCGACGGTACAGGGTGATAGTCCCGTACACGAAAGCACACTTGCTGTGAACTCGAAGAGTAGGGCGGGACACGTGGTATCCTGTCTGAATATGGGGGGACCATCCTCCAAGGCTAAATACTCCTGACTGACCGATAGTGAACCAGTACCGTGAGGGAAAGGCGAAAAGAACCCCGGCGAGGGGAGTGAAAAAGAACCTGAAACCGTGTACGTACAAGCAGTGGGAGCCTCTTTATGGGGTGACTGCGTACCTTTTGTATAATGGGTCAGCGACTTATATTCTGTAGCAAGGTTAACCGTATAGGGGAGCCGAAGGGAAACCGAGTCTTAACTGGGCGTTAAGTTGCAGGGTATAGACCCGAAACCCGGTGATCTAGCCATGGGCAGGTTGAAGGTTGGGTAACACTAACTGGAGGACCGAACCGACTAATGTTGAAAAATTAGCGGATGACCTGTGGCTGGGGGTGAAAGGCCAATCAAACCGGGAGATAGCTGGTTCTCCCCGAAAGCTATTTAGGTAGCGCCTCGTGAACTCATCTTCGGGGGTAGAGCACTGTTTCGGCTAGGGGGCCATCCCGGCTTACCAACCCGATGCAAACTACGAATACCGAAGAATGTTATCACGGGAGACACACGGCGGGTGCTAACGTCCGTCGTGAAGAGGGAAACAACCCAGACCGCCAGCTAAGGTCCCAAAGTCATGGTTAAGTGGGAAACGATGTGGGAAGGCACAGACAGCCAGGATGTTGGCTTAGAAGCAGCCATCATTTAAAGAAAGCGTAATAGCTCACTGGTCGAGTCGGCCTGCGCGGAAGATGTAACGGGGCTAAACCATGCACCGAAGCTGCGGCAGCGACGCTTAGGCGTTGTTGGGTAGGGGAGCGTTCTGTAAGCCGTTGAAGGTGTCCTGTGAGGGGTGCTGGAGGTATCAGAAGTGCGAATGCTGACATAAGTAACGATAAAGCGGGTGAAAAGCCCGCTCGCCGGAAGACCAAGGGTTCCTGTCCAACGTTAATCGGGGCAGGGTGAGTCGACCCCTAAGGCGAGGCCGAAAGGCGTAGTCGATGGGAAACAGGTTAATATTCCTGTACTTGGTGTTACTGCGAAGGGGGGACGGAGAAGGCTATGTCAGCCGGGCGACGGTTGTCCCGGTTTAAGCATGTAGGCGGAGGTTCCAGGTAAATCCGGTACCTTATTAACGCTGAGGTGTGATGACGAGGCACTACGGTGCTGAAGTGATAAATGCCCTGCTTCCAGGAAAAGCCTCTAAGCATCAGGTAACACGAAATCGTACCCCAAACCGACACAGGTGGTCAGGTAGAGAATACCAAGGCGCTTGAGAGAACTCGGGTGAAGGAACTAGGCAAAATGGTGCCGTAACTTCGGGAGAAGGCACGCTGATATGTAGGTGAAGCCCCTGCGGGCGGAGCTGAAATCAGTCGAAGATACCAGCTGGCTGCAACTGTTTATTAAAAACACAGCACTGTGCAAACACGAAAGTGGACGTATACGGTGTGACGCCTGCCCGGTGCCGGAAGGTTAATTGATGGGGTTAGCGGCAACGCGAAGCTCTTGATCGAAGCCCCGGTAAACGGCGGCCGTAACTATAACGGTCCTAAGGTAGCGAAATTCCTTGTCGGGTAAGTTCCGACCTGCACGAATGGCGTAATGATGGCCAGGCTGTCTCCACCCGAGACTCAGTGAAATTGAACTCGCTGTGAAGATGCAGTGTACCCGCGGCAAGACGGAAAGACCCCGTGAACCTTTACTATAGCTTGACACTGAACACTGGTCCTTGATGTGTAGGATAGGTGGGAGGCTTTGAAGCGTGGACGCCAGTCTGCGTGGAGCCAACCTTGAAATACCACCCTTTAATGGCTGGTGTTCTAACGTAGACCCGTAATCCGGGTTGCGGACAGTGTCTGGTGGGTAGTTTGACTGGGGCGGTCTCCTCCCAAAGAGTAACGGAGGAGCACGAAGGTTGGCTAATCCTGGTCGGACATCAGGAGGTTAGTGCAATGGCATAAGCCAGCTTGACTGCGAGCGTGACGGCGCGAGCAGGTGCGAAAGCAGGTCATAGTGATCCGGTGGTTCTGAATGGAAGGGCCATCGCTCAACGGATAAAAGGTACTCCGGGGATAACAGGCTGATACCGCCCAAGAGTTCATATCGACGGCGGTGTTTGGCACCTCGATGTCGGCTCATCACATCCTGGGGCTGAAGTAGGTCCCAAGGGTATGGCTGTTCGCCATTTAAAGTGGTACGCGAGCTGGGTTTAGAACGTCGTGAGACAGTTCGGTCCCTATCTGCCGTGGGCGCTGGAGAATTGAGGGGGGCTGCTCCTAGTACGAGAGGACCGGAGTGGACGCATCACTGGTGTTCGGGTTGTCATGCCAATGGCACTGCCCGGTAGCTAAATGCGGAAGAGATAAGTGCTGAAAGCATCTAAGCACGAAACTTGCCCCGAGATGAGTTCTCCCTGAGACTTTAAGTCTCCTGAAGGAACGTTGAAGACGACGACGTTGATAGGTCGGGTGTGTAAGCGCAGCGATGCGTTGAGCTAACCGATACTAATGAACCGTGAGGCTTAACCTTACAACGCCGAAGCTGTTTTGGCGAAGAGACAGACACGATTTTCAGCCTGATACAGATTAACAGAATTTGCCTGGCGGCTTTAGCGCGGTGGTCCCACCTGACCCCATGCCGAACTCAGAAGTGAAACGCCGTAGCGCCGATGGTAGTGTGGGGTCTCCCCATGTGAGAGTAGGGAACTGCCAGGCATCAAACAAGTGAAGAGGCCATCCGCAAGGATGGCCTTTTTGCGTTTGTACGTCGAAAAACGATAGGCCGGGTCAGGCGAAGCCGTCACCCGGCAGCTTTCAGACTGCACACCACGCCAAAATAAACTCTGCAATCCCCTCCACATTATTCAAATCCAGAACCGGTACTTCCAGCGTCAACGCAGCGTCACTGGCCACAGCAATCACATGTTCATCCAGCGTTAACTCACTTACATCATGCCCGGCACCGTTTCTGAACAGCAGGATCTTCGCAACAGCCTCGTGCTTAAACCCCTCAACCAGCACCAGATCCAGCGTGGAATGATCCATCCGGCTGACAAGATAAGCGAGATCCAGCGGTGCTTCATCCGGAGTTTCTGTCATTAACGCCCAGCGCTGGTTACTCGCCACCATCGTTTGTGCAGCGCCAGCCTTACGCAGCTCATAGCTATCTTTCCCCGGCTTATCGACATCCATGTTATGGTGCGTGTGCTTAATCAATCCGGGACGAATACCTTTAGCGCAAAGTGCAGGTATCAGCTTTTTTAGCAGCGTAGTCTTCCCGGTGCCGCTCCAGGCAGAGATCGCTAATACGGGTATCATTTCTTCTCCTGCATCATCTGCAAATCTTCCGTCGTGTTTACATTCACAAACGCCGATTTCATGTCGCTGAAATCAACGGAATGCCCTCCTGACTGGCGCATAAATACCATGACGCGTCGCTCTCCTGCGGCCAGGTAATCTTCCAGCGCAGATATTAACGAGCGATTAATCAATGCGATCGTCGGATGGTCGCGTTCGCCGTCGTGTACCCAGACGACGGGAGCACCCTCGCACCGCTGCACCAGACGTTCAACCAGACAGGACGGGATGAAGGGCGTATCACATGAACAAAAGAGAAACCACTCTCCATGCGACTGCTGCATAACGGAAAGCATTCCCGCCAGCGGGCCGGGGTAGTCCACAAGCTTATCCTGATAAACCGGATATCCACTGCGCTGGTAAATATCAACATGTCGGTTAGCGCTGATCGCCATCGACGACACCTGATTTGCCAGGGTATCAGCAACATGCTGCCATAAGGGGGTGTTGTTCAGGAGCTGAAGACCTTTATCTTTTCCGCCCATTCGCGTTGCCCTGCCTCCGGCAAGAACGACCCCGATGATTTCCTGGCATTGATTCACGAATATCGCCTCTTTTATTGTGGGATTGACCCTGCTAACGTGTCTCTCTAAATGAAAGGAGCACTACCATGAAATGTAAACGTCTTAATGAAGTCATTGAGCTTCTCCAGCCGGCCTGGCAAAAAGAGCCAGAGCTGAATCTGATGCAATTTTTACAGAAACTGGCGAAAGAGTCAGGTTTTGATGGCGAACTGGCAGACCTTTCTGACGACATCCTGATCTACCACCTCAAAATGCGTGACTCGGCTAAAGATGCTGTTATTCCTGGTATTCAGAAAGATTATGAAGAGGATTTTAAAACCGCATTACTGCGCGCCCGAGGCGTAATTAAAGAGTAAAAGCTTGTAAGCGGAGCCACCGAAATCGCCACAAGATGATATCCTGAATCATTCGTATAATTTCCGGATGATCGGATGAACGACCAGGCTTTTACTTTCCAGACACTACACCCGGATACCATTATGGATGCGCTGTTCGAGCAGGGTATTCGGGTGGATTCCGGGTTAACCCCTTTAAACAGCTACGAAAACCGTGTCTACCAATTTCAGGACGAAGAGCGCCAGCGCTTTGTCGTAAAGTTTTACCGGCCACAGCGCTGGTCCGCAGAACAAATTCAGGAAGAGCATCAGTTTGCCCACGATCTGCTGGATGACGATGTTCCCGTTGCGGCACCGCTCAAATTTAATAACCAAACGCTGCTGACCCATCAGGGTTTTTACTACGCGGTATTTCCGAGCCTGGGCGGAAGACAGTTTGAGGCAGATAATATCGATCAGATGGAATGGGTTGCCCGTTATCTGGGGCGCATTCATCAGACGGGACGTAAAAAATCGTTTGTTGCCCGACCGACGATTGGTGTTCAGGAATATCTTATTGAGCCGCGAGAGGTATTCGAAACATCGGCGCTGATCCCAAAGGCGCTTAAGGATAATTTCCTCACGGCGACCGATAAGCTTATTGAGGCTGTAAAAGCCTGCTGGCGGGATGATATTACCGCTCTACGCCTGCACGGTGACTGCCACGCCGGGAATATTCTCTGGCGCGACGGCCCGCTATTTGTCGATCTTGATGACGCTCGTATGGGACCTGCGGTGCAGGATCTGTGGATGCTGCTCAACGGTGATAAAGCCGAGCAGCGCATGCAGCTTGAGACCATAATTGAAGCTTATGAAGAATTTAGCCCCTTTAATTCAGACGAAATTGCCCTGATAGAGCCTTTACGTGCGATGCGATTTGTTTATTATCTCGCGTGGTTAATCAGGCGTTGGGAAGACCCGGCTTTTCCCCGAAATTTCCCCTGGCTTACCGGGGAGGATTACTGGCGCAACCAGATATCCACATTTACCGAGCAGGTTAAGGTTCTACAGGAACCCCCTCTGCAATTAACGCCGATGTATTAATTGGACACACCCAGGAGAGAGTTAATCATGAAAAAAATTTGGCTGGCGCTGGCTGGTATGATTCTGGCATTTAGCGCAACTGCTGCGCAGTTTACCGACGGTAAGCAGTACATTACGCTGGACAAGCCTGTAGCTGGCGAGCCTCAGGTGCTGGAGTTCTTCTCCTTCTACTGCCCGCACTGCTACGAGTTTGAGCAGGTACTTCATGTTTCTGACAACGTGAAGAAAAAGCTGCCGGAAGGCACCAAAATGACGAAATACCACGTTGAGTTCCTTGGCCCATTGGGTAAAGATTTGACTCAGGCATGGGCGGTTGCGATTGCGCTGGGTGTGGAAGATAAGATCACCGCGCCTATGTTTGAAGCCGTACAGAAAACCCAGACCGTACAAACTACGGCAGATATCCGTAAAGTGTTTGTTGATGCCGGTGTGAAAGGTGAAGACTACGACGCTGCCTGGAACAGTTTTGTGGTGAAATCTCTCGTGGCACAGCAGGAAAAAGCTGCCGCTGACTTCCAGTTGCAGGGCGTGCCAGCGATGTATGTTAACGGTAAATACCAGGTAAATATGCGTGGTATGGACACCACCAGTATGGATATCTTCGTACAACAGTACGCTGATACCGTGAAACACCTGATTGAGATGAAGTAACAAACATAAAGAAAACGCCGGTCATTGACCGGCGTTTTTGTATGAAGATTTTAACTCCGCTATCTGTTCGTCTTTCTCTTTCCAGAGTGTATTGAGCCAAAGCTGGAAACGACGTTTGAAGTTTTTATCGTTAACGTAATCACCGTGCAGTTCCGTATCGATGGGCAACAGATCAACGCGGACTACGATACGCGTCAGCTTGCCGCTGAGCATATCGTAGAACGGCGTCCTGTCGTTTTCCGGATAGCAGAGCGTTACGTTCAACAATTTATCAAACTGCTCACCCAGCACGTTGAGGGCCATTGCGATACCCGCTGCCTTTGGCGGCAACAGGTGCTGATACGGAGAGCGAGTCTGCTGGCGCTTCTCTTCGGTAAAGCGCGAACCTTCGACGAAATTAACTATGGTGGTGGGATGCGCGCGAAACTTCTCGCAAGAACGGCGCGTAGTTTCCACGTCCATACCGCGGCGTTCCGGATGACGAATCAGATAGCTGCGTGAATAGCGTTTCATAAACGGCATATCCAGCGCCCAGCAGGCCAGACCAATGAAAGGCACCCATGCCAGTTGCTGTTTCAGAAAGTATTTGTTCATCGGAATATGTTTGCGAAACAGCACGCACAATACAACGATGTCGGCCCAACTGTGATGATTGCAGATCAGCAGATACCAGTTCTTTTTATTCAGCTTCTCAAGGCCCTGCACGTCCCACTTTAACCAGGGGTTCAGATACAACAGGATCGCCAGCCCTTCACACCAGCAGTACATCATAAAATTACAAAAAGCAGACACTGCACGCCATACCGGAGGGACGGGCAGCAGGAGCTTAATTATTCCGGCAACGATGATTGGCACAGAACAGGCGATGGTAACCAGAATAGTTAAAATGACGCTTAGCAATAAGGTTATCGCAGCGAGTATTTTCGACATAATGAATTTTTTCAGATAGTTAGCTGTAATTAAGCAGCCGGCTATCCGGTGCTGGGCGCCGATCTTATCAGATATTGGCCCAGACCAGGGCGCTTTCACACGAAGAGGCTGCGGCTTTTCCTGCCATGCAGCGAAATTTTCTATATATAGACAAGGTGCTTACGTCTTATATCCACATAGACTAAATAACCATCAGCGGGATGGGATCTTAAGTGATCTAATTTCAAATTATTGATTTTATTTGATAAATAATTTTTCAGTATCAGTTTTATAGAACTGTTATTCACCTGTATTAAAAATATGCACAAACTTATCCACAGTTTGTTTTTGCGAGCGATCTTCACGATCGCAAAATCTTTTTCTGTATAAAGCGCTAAAACCTGATGTTTTCATCCTTCTGTGGCATCCTTTACCCATAAATTAATTAAAGGCACGGACATTATGGTTCAGATCCCAGAAAACCCACTTATACTCGTCGATGGCTCTTCTTACCTTTATCGGGCGTATCATGCGTTTCCTCCTCTGACCAACAGCGCAGGGGAACCTACCGGCGCAATGTACGGCGTGCTGAATATGCTGCGCAGCCTGATTCTGCAATACCACCCAACCCATGCGGCCGTGGTGTTTGATGCGAAGGGGAAAACCTTCCGCGATGAATTATTTGAGCATTACAAATCTCACCGTCCTCCCATGCCTGACGATCTGCGTGCGCAGATTGAACCGCTGCACGCTATGGTCAAAGCGATGGGGCTGCCTTTGCTGGCTGTCTCGGGCGTTGAGGCTGACGACGTTATTGGCACCCTGGCGCGCGAAGCTGAAAAGGCTGGCCGTCCGGTGCTGATCAGTACCGGTGATAAAGACATGGCGCAGCTGGTAACACCTGGGATCACGCTGATTAATACCATGACCAACACCATTCTTGGCCCGGAAGAAGTGGTTGCCAAATATGGCGTGCCGCCAGAACTCATTATTGATTTCCTCGCCCTGATGGGGGATTCCTCGGATAACATCCCTGGCGTGCCGGGCGTGGGCGAAAAAACAGCTCAGGCGCTGCTGCAAGGGTTAGGTGGGTTGGATACGCTGTACGCAGAGTCCGACAAAATTGCCGGACTTACCTTCCGTGGTGCAAAAACCATGGCCGGAAAGCTCGCCGATAACAAAGAGGTGGCTTACCTCTCTTATCAGTTAGCCACCATCAAAACCGACGTCGAGCTGGAGCTTACCTGCGACCAGCTTGAAGTGCAGGAACCCGCCGCAGAAGAACTGCTTGGCCTGTTCAGAAAATACGAATTTAAACGCTGGACCACGGATGTCGAAGCCGGGAAATGGCTTCAGGCGAAAGGGGCAAAAGCTGCGGCGAAGCCGAAAGAAACTATCGTTGTCGATGCCGAAGAGCAGGCAGAAGAAGCAGCGGCAGCACTCTCATTCGATAACTATGAAACCATCCTTGAAGAGTCGCAGCTCGTCGCCTGGATTGAAAAGCTGAAAAAAGCGCCGGTATTTGCGTTCGATACCGAAACGGACAGTCTCGATAACATATCTGCCAATATGGTAGGTCTGTCATTCGCGACGGAGCCGGGTATGGCAGCCTATGTTCCGGTAGCGCATGACTATCTGGATGCGCCGGAGCAGATCTCGCGCGAGCGCGCCTTAGAACTGCTGAAGCCGATTCTGGAAGACGAGAAAGCGCTTAAGGTCGGGCAAAACCTGAAGTACGACCGCGGTATTCTGCAAAACTACGGCATTGAACTGCGTGGTATCGCTTTTGACACCATGCTGGAATCTTACATTCTGGACAGCGTGGCGGGCCGCCATGATATGGATTCCTTATCCGATCGTTGGCTGAAACACAAAACCATCACCTTTGAAGAAATTGCCGGTAAGGGCAAAAATCAGCTGACCTTTAACCAGATCGCGCTGGAAGAAGCAGGCCGCTACGCCGCGGAAGACGCTGACGTCACGCTACAGCTGCATCTCAAAATGTGGCCGAAATTGCAGAAGCACGAAGGGCCGCTGAATGTTTTCCAGAACATTGAGATGCCGCTGGTGCCTGTGCTGTCCCGCATTGAGCGTAACGGCGTCAAAATCGACCCAACGGTGCTACATAATCACTCTGGCGAGCTGGCGCAGCGCCTGACCGAGCTTGAACAGAAAGCGCATGAACTTGCTGGAGAGGCATTTAACCTGTCGTCACCGAAACAGCTGCAAACCATCCTGTTTGAAAAGCAGGGTATCAAACCGCTGAAGAAAACGCCGGGCGGCGCGCCTTCAACCTCTGAAGAGGTGCTGGAAGAGCTGGCGCTGGACTATCCGCTGCCAAAAGTTATCCTGCAGTACCGTGGTCTGGCGAAGCTGAAATCGACCTATACCGACAAACTGCCGTTGATGATTAACCCGAAAACGGGCCGCGTACATACTTCCTATCACCAGGCTGTAGCGGCGACCGGGCGACTTTCGTCAACCGATCCTAACCTGCAAAACATTCCGGTGCGTAATGAAGAGGGCCGCCGTATACGCCAGGCTTTCATTGCGCCAGAGGATTATCTGATTGTCTCCGCAGACTACTCGCAAATCGAACTGCGTATTATGGCGCACCTGTCGCGTGACAAAGGCCTGCTGACGGCATTTGCCGAAGGGAAGGATATCCACCGGGCGACAGCTGCCGAAGTGTTTGGCCTGCCGCTGGACAGCGTGACAAACGAACAGCGTCGTAGCGCAAAAGCGATTAACTTTGGCCTTATTTACGGCATGAGCGCATTTGGCCTATCACGCCAGCTCAACATTCCGCGTAAAGAGTCGCAGAAGTATATGGATCTCTACTTTGAGCGCTATCCGGGCGTGCTGGAATATATGGAGCGTACCCGCGCGCAGGCGAAAGAGAAAGGCTACGTTGAAACGCTGGATGGCCGTCGTCTTTACCTTCCGGACATCAAATCCAGCAACGCCGCGCGCCGTGCTGGCGCTGAACGTGCTGCTATCAATGCCCCGATGCAGGGCACTGCGGCAGACATCATCAAACGCGCGATGATCGCCGTTGATGCCTGGCTGGAAAAAGAGAAACCGCGCGTGAAAATGATCATGCAGGTACACGATGAACTGGTATTTGAAGTCCATAAAGACGACCTGGAAAAGGTCTCTCAGAAGATCCATGAACTGATGGAAAACAGCATGAAGCTGGACGTTCCGTTGCTGGTGGAAGTGGGTAGCGGCGAAAACTGGGATCAGGCTCACTAAGCGTTATCGGAATAACGCGCGTTTTATGTAAGTAAGCAACATAAGTACGCGCGTTTTGTGACGATCATTAGAATTCCCTATGTAAAGAATGAAAAAAAACTACAAAAAGTGCTTTTTCAAGAGACAAAAAAAGAGTAGAGTTAACGACGTAGGGTACAGAGGTAAGATGTTCTATCTTTCAGACCTTTTACTTCACGTAATCGGATTTGGCTGAATATTTTAGCCGCCCCAGTCAGTAATGACTGGGGCGTTTTTTATTGCGGGAAGGAAAGTTTCGGGCGAAAAAAACGCGGTCATCGCCGCGCCTGTTGTTACTCTGCTTCCGCTTCTGTCGCCGGTTCCAGATCGTTAAACCAGCTGTCTAGCTTCTGTCGCAGTTTGTCCACACCCTGCTTTTTCAGCGAGGAGAACGGTTCAACCTGTACATCACCGTTGAATGCCAGCACCGCTTCACGCACCTTGTTCACCTGCGCCTTGCGCGCGCCGCTCGCCAGCTTATCCGCTTTTGTCAGCAGCACCAGCACCGCAATATCGCTTGCCACCGCCCAGTCAATCATCTGCTGGTCGAGATCTTTTAGCGGGTGTCGAATATCCATCAGCACCACCAGACCTTTCAGACACATGCGTTTTTCCAGGTATTCACCCAGCGCACGCTGCCATTTGATCTTCATCTCTTCCGGTACCTGCGCGTAACCGTAGCCCGGTAAATCGACCAGGCGTTTGCCTTCAGCCACTTCAAACAGGTTAATCAGCTGAGTACGGCCAGGTGTTTTTGAGGTACGCGCCAGGTTTTTCTGATTGGTCAGCGTATTCAGGGCGCTGGATTTTCCCGCATTGGAGCGGCCAGCAAATGCCACTTCAATCCCTGTGTCTGAGGGCAGGTGGCGAATATCGGGCGCACTGGTGACAAAATGCGTCTGTTGGTAGTTCCAGGTAGTCACGTGGTCGTCTCCAAAAATCGTAATCTGTGGGGGATTATACCTGAATGCGGGCAAAAGGCTTTTCCCTTCGTCATTGACGTGTAAGTGAAAGCCCTACGGAATGTAAGAGATCTGCCCTTAAGCGTATGAGAAATTTAAGAGAAATCGCAGGCACTAAAAAACTCAAAATATTAAAATTCAAAGAGTTATTAATGAGTAATTATCTGAAAATCCGGTTTAGTACCTTTTCGTTGCTTGTTAGTTTAAGAGAACAAGGTAAAGTGTGCGTCAAGGCGAGGATGCCAGCAGGAAAACGACTTAAGGATAAGGGTCAGGAGCGCCAGGAGGCGAAGACTCAGGATTGTCAGGACGACCGGCGCCTGGAGGCGTTTTTAACAGGAAACGGAACCGTATCACGGACGGTAGTAGCCAAGGGATAAACAGGGTTTGTTGAAGGCAAACAGGGAATGTCTGACCCGTTAAGGGTTGTGAGTCAGGAAAAAAGGCGACAGATTGCTCTGTCGCCTTTTTTCTTTGCTTGCTTTCTGCTAGATTTCGCCGCAATTCTATACTGAAGAAAACGACTTAAAGATAAAACATCATGAAAAAACCGACCTCCGCTGCGGGCGCGAAACGCCCTGCAAAAGCACGCCGCAAAACGCGCGAAGAACTGAATCAGGAAGCGCGCGATCGCAAACGCGATAAAAAGCATCGTGGCCATACTGCGGGTAGCCGTGCTAACGGTGGCGGTGCCGCAGGCGCTTCTGCAAAAGGCAAACAGCAGAAAGATCCTCGTATCGGCAGTAAAACTCCCATTCCACTGGGCGTGACAGACACGCCGGTCACTAAGCAGCACAAACCAAAGAGCGAGAAACCTATGCTTTCACCGCAGGCTGAGCTGGATATGCTGGAGAACGATGAGCGCCTGGATGCGCTGCTGGAACGTCTTGAAGAGGGTGAAACCCTGACCGCTGAAGAGCAGTCCTGGGTAGATGCCAAACTGGATCGCATTGATGAACTGATGCAGAAGCTGGGTCTGTCCTACGATGATGAAGAAGACGAAGAGGAAGACGAAAAGCAGGAAGATATGATGCGTCTGCTGAAAGGTGGAAACTAACATTTGCACCCGGCAGGTACACTCGTCCTGCTTATAACCCTTCCGGTTATATGTTATCTGGTGTGGTTATTCGTTAAACTACGGCGGTTGTCGCGGCGACAGAAGTGGCTGCGCACCCGAATGATGGCCCGCAACGGGACCAGAACGGGCCGCCGTATACGAACGCGACACCAACGGAAGGAGTGAGCATGTCTGTACCATCTATCGACTGGGATTTGGCCCTGATCCAGAAATATAACTATTCCGGGCCGCGTTATACCTCATACCCCACCGCGCTGGAGTTTTCTGACGCTTTCGGCGAGGCGGATTTTCAGCATGCTGTGGCGCGCTATCCCGAGCGCCCGCTGTCGCTCTACGTCCATATTCCGTTCTGCCACAAGCTCTGCTACTTCTGCGGCTGCAATAAAATCGTTACCCGCCAGCAGCACAAAGCCGATCAATACCTCGATGCGCTTGAACAGGAAATTCTGCACCGCGCACCGCTGTTTAAAGGCCGTCACGTCAGCCAGCTTCACTGGGGCGGCGGTACGCCAACTTATCTGAACAAAGCGCAGATCAGCCGCCTGATGGCGCTTCTGCGCGGCAATTTCAGTTTTAACCACGACGCTGAAATTTCGATCGAGGTCGATCCGCGTGAAATCGAGCTGGATGTGCTGGATCATTTACGCGCCGAAGGCTTCAACCGCCTGAGTATGGGCGTACAGGACTTCAACAAAGAAGTACAGCGCCTGGTCAACCGCGAGCAGGATGAAGCGTTTATCTTTGCCTTACTCAACCATGCGCGTGAAATCGGCTTTACCTCAACGAATATAGACCTGATTTACGGCCTGCCGAAGCAGACGCCGGAGAGCTTCGCCTACACGCTTAAACGCGTGGCTGAGCTCAACCCGGACCGTCTGAGCGTCTTTAACTATGCGCACCTGCCGACGCTGTTCGCCGCGCAGCGCAAAATCAAAGATGCGGATCTGCCTTCCGCCCAGCAGAAGCTGGACATTTTGCAGGAGACCATCGCCTCGCTGACCGAAACCGGCTATCAGTTTATCGGGATGGATCACTTTGCCCGCCCTGACGACGAACTGGCGATTGCCCAGCGCGAAGGTGTTCTCCACCGTAACTTCCAGGGATACACCACCCAGGGAGATACCGATCTGCTCGGAATGGGTGTCTCCGCTATCAGCATGATTGGCGACTGCTACGCCCAGAACCAAAAAGAGCTGAAGCTGTATTACCAGCAAGTTGATGAAACGGGCAACGCGCTGTGGCGCGGCATTGCGTTAACGCGCGACGACTGCATCCGTCGTGATGTGATTAAGGCGCTTATCTGCAACTTCCGTCTCGAATTCCGCGAGGTGGAGTCGCAATGGGATCTGCAATTCAGCGATTACTTTGCCGAAGACCTGAAGCTTCTTGCGCCGCTGGCGAAAGACGGGCTGGTGGATGTGTCGGAGAGCGCGGTGGTCGTCACGCCGAAGGGGCGTCTGTTGATTCGTAATATCTGCATGTGCTTCGATGCCTATCTGCGCCAGAAAGCGCGTTTACAGCAGTTCTCGCGCGTGATTTAAGTTGCAATGCCGGATGGCGCTTCGCTTACCAGGCCTACAACTCGCAACTATGTAGGCCGGGTAAGGCGAAGCCGCCACCCGGCTTTTCATCGACAGCTCGTTAGCTAAACAGCCCAACCAGTGCCGCACACAATACCGCCGCAACGGCAGTTTGTGGCGTGTGGCTTTCTGCTGCACCGCTCGAAAGCAAGGTCACTAATGATTCCAGCATGATGCACCCCCCCAGTTTCCGGGCACGATCATACAAAACTCATCGGAACAGTAAAGCGCAAAATAACGGCACTTTGCGCTCAATTAGTAACCTTTACACAGCGGAGTAAGATCACTCCATTCCCAGCTCTTTCAGCTTGCGCGTCAGGGTGTTTCGACCCCATCCCAACAGGCGAGCCGCTTCCTGTTTGTGGCCCTGGGTATGACGAAGCGCGGTGGTCAACAGCGTGCGCTCCATTTCAGGCTGTGCTTCAGAGAGCAAGTTTTGATGACCGGAACGCAGCGCGCGATCTGCCCACTGCGCCAGCAGCGTTGCCCAGCTGTCCGGCAACGTATGTCCTGAGGTGCTCTCGGGCACGGTGGCTTCAAACAGTTCTGCCGGTAAATCCTGAATCAGCACTTCCTGGCCGGCGGCCATCACCGTCAGCCAGCGACAGGTGTTTTCCAGCTGACGCACGTTGCCCGGCCACGCCAGACGGGTGAGGGCGGCATCCGTTTCCGGATGAAGCTGCTTGGCTTCCACGCCCAGCTCGCGGGCCGCCACCTGCAGGAAATGGCGCGCCAGACGCGGGATATCTTCCCGACGCTCGCGCAGCGGCGGCAGGTGGACGCGGATCACGTTCAGACGATGGAATAAATCCTCACGGAATTTCCCCTCTTGTACGCGCAGCTCCAGGTTCTGGTGCGTCGCGGCGATAATGCGTACGTCCACCTTCACCGGCGCATACCCGCCCACGCGGTAAAACTGTCCATCTGCCAGCACGCGCAACAGTCGGGTCTGTACATCCAGCGGCATATCGCCGATTTCATCCAGGAAAAGCGTGCCGCCGTCAGCCTGTTCAAAGCGTCCCTGACGAATGGTATTGGCTCCGGTAAACGCCCCTTTTTCGTGGCCGAACAGCTCAGATTCAATTAAATCCTTAGGGATCGCTGCCATGTTCAGGGCGATAAAGGGGGCTTTCGCCCGCGGGCTGTGGCGATGCAGGGCGTGTGCGACCAATTCTTTACCGGTCCCTGATTCACCGTTAATCAAGACGCTGATAGACGAACGCGACAGACGCCCGATGATGCGAAACACGTCCTGCATGGCCGGCGCTTCACCGATGATGTCCGTCGTCGGTCCAAAGTCGGGGGCATTGCGGGGCTGCTGTTGCTCCTGATAGTGGCTGATAGCGCGCTCAACCAGCGCAACGGCTTCGTCGATATCAAACGGTTTTGGCAGGTAATCAAACGCGCCCTGCTGGTACGCGCTGACGGCAGCATCCAGGTCGGAGTGGGCGGTCATTATGATGACCGGAAGCATAGGGTGGCGCTGTTTGATCTGCTTTAAGAGCGCCAGTCCGTCCATTCCCGGCATGCGAATATCCGAGAGCAGAACGTCCGGCGTTTTGGTGGTGAGTGCGTCGAGCACCTCGCTGCCACTCTCAAACGTCGTGCAGCTCAATCCCGCTCCTGTGAGCGCGCGTTCAAGCACCCAACGGATGGAGCTATCGTCATCGACTACCCAGACTATCCCTCGTTGCATAAACGTCACCTTTATTTTTTAATCGGCAGGAAAACCGAAAACTCGGTATGTCCCGGCCAACTGGTAAATTCAATTTTGCCGGAGTGTTGGTCAATCAAATTTCGGGCTATGGATAACCCCAGCCCGGTGCCGCCTTCGCGACCGCTGACCATCGGGTAGAACAGGGTGTCCTGGAGATGCGGCGGGATCCCCGGTCCGTTATCTTCCACATCAATACGTGCTGCCAGACGATAACGTACGCCGTGCAGCGTCAGCTGGAACGCGGTGCGGGTACGCAGAATAATTTCGCCACCCTCCGGGCCCAGCGCCTGCAACGCGTTACGCACAATGTTCAACAGCACCTGTTCAATCTGGTCCGGATCGTGCGCCAGCTCCGGCAGGCTTGGGTCATAGTCACGCACCAGCGTGACGTTATCCGGCAGCTCCATCGAGACGAGTTTCACCACCCGCTCCGCGACCTTGTGAATGCTTTCTGAAACGTGCATCCCTGGCTGCTGCGGCCCGAGCAGGCGATCGACCAGATTACGCAGACGGTCCGCCTGCTCAATAATGACGTTGGTATACTCCGCCAGGGCAGGGTCAGGCAGCGCTTTGGTCAAAAGCTGTGCCGCACCGCGTAAGCCGCCCAGCGGGTTTTTGATCTCATGGGCCAGCCCGCGCACCAGGTCGCGCGCCGCAATCTGCTGCGCATGCTGAAGCTGCTCCTGGCTGAGACGACGCTGGTTATCCATCGGCGCCATTTCCAGCAGAATCATGCCATCTGGCAGGCGCTGTGCGGTGAGGGACAAAATATGCGAGCGTCCGTCAATCACCAGTGTCACTTCGTTATCGGTGAAGCCCTGACCCGCCTGCAAACTCTCCTGCATCAGGCCAATATTCAGCGAGAAATAGCTCAGCAGTTCTGGCAGCGGCGTGCCAAACAGTTTACGGGCGCTTTGGGCGAGCAGCTGCTGCGCCGCCGGGTTGGCGTAATGCACCGCCAGCTCGTCGTCGACCAACAAAATACTGTTAATTAAAGAATTGAGGATCTGCCCAGCATCGGGCAGCGTGCCAGTTGCCATTCAGCAGTCTCCTGGAGTCGTTGCACTATTTTAGTGCAGTATAGCGTTTTAGAGGTAAAAAGCGCGTGAGATCAGGTTGTTGGTGGAGAAAAAAGCCCATCCGAAGATGGGCTAAAGTTTCCACGGCAACGACTCCCGACGCGTATGCGCCGGGTAAAACAAATCAATTAAACGCTGTAGTACAGTTCGAACTCAACCGGGTGCGGCGTCATGCGAACGCGGTCGTTTTCTTCGGTACGCAGCGCGATGTAAGCGTCGATAGCTTCATCGGTGAACACGCCGCCAGCGGTCAGGAACTCGCGGTCTGCGTCCAGCGCCTGGAGGGCTTCTTCCAGAGAGCCGGCAACCTGTGGGATCTCTTTCGCTTCTTCTGGCGGCAGGTCGTACAGGTTTTTGTCCATGGCTTCGCCCGGGTGGATCTTGTTCTTGATACCGTCCAGACCGGCCATCAGCAGTGCTGCGAAGCACAGGTATGGGTTAGCCGCCGGGTCCGGGAAGCGCACTTCGATACGACGCGCTTTCGGAGACGCAACCACCGGGATACGGATAGAAGCAGAACGGTTACGGGCAGAGTACGCCAGCATTACTGGTGCTTCGTAGCCAGGGACCAGACGCTTGTAGGAGTTAGTGGTTGGGTTCGCCAGGGCGTTGATCGCTTTAGCGTGTTTGATAACACCACCGATGTAGTGCAGCGCCTGCTCGGACAGACCCGCGTATTTGTCGCCAGAGAACAGGTTAGTGCCGTTCTTGGACAGGGACATGTGGCAGTGCATACCGGAACCGTTGTCGCCGAACATGGGTTTTGGCATGAAGGTCGCGGTTTTACCGAAACGGTGCGCAACGTTGTGCACAACGTATTTGTAGATCTGAATCTCATCCGCTTTTTTGGTCATGGTGTTGAAGCGGGTTGCGATTTCGTTCTGGCCAGCCGTTGCCACTTCGTGGTGGTGCGCTTCAACAACCAGGCCCATCTCTTCCATGATCAGACACATGGTAGAACGGATGTCCTGAGAAGAATCGACCGGAGGAACCGGGAAGTAACCGCCTTTCACGCCCGGACGGTGACCTTTGTTACCACCTTCGTACTTGGTGGAAGAGTTCCATGCGCCTTCGATGTCATCGATAGCGACGTGGGAACCAGAAATGGAAGCACCAAAACGGATGTCGTCGAACAGGAAGAACTCTGGCTCTGGCCCGAACAGAACGGTGTCTGCAATACCGGTAGAACGCAGGTACTCTTCAGCGCGTTTTGCGATGGAGCGTGGGTCACGGTCATAGCCTTGCAGCGTGCCAGGTTCCAGGATATCGCAGCGGATGATCAGCGTAGGTTCTTCGTAGAACGGGTCAATGAGCGCAGTGGTTGCATCTGGCATCAGAACCATGTCGGATTCGTTAATGCCTTTCCAGCCGCCAATGGAGGAGCCGTCAAACATTTTGCCTTCTTCAAAGAATTCGGCGTTCACCTGATGAGCAGGGATCGTGACGTGCTGTTCTTTACCTTTGGTATCGGTGAAGCGCAGATCAACAAACTTCACTTCATGTTCGTTCAGCATCGTCAAAACGTGTTCAGCGGACATACTTAACTCTCCAGATTGGTCATTGTCGTCGTGGTAACGAGGTCTTCAAATCGGCTGGGCTGCCATATTTTTACTGTATTTCTGTAAAGCGAAATCTGTGCCAACTTTTAAAACACCCCAAAAAGGCGTTATCATGCGCACCATAGTGCAGAAGGGCTGCACCACATTGGATTCTTTGCACCATTATAGTGCTTCAGTGTGAACATTGAGCACCATATTGGTGCAATTTACGTTAAAGTGCCCTTTTACCGCTCCGTGAAAGCGATCACAAAGCATCTCTGCAATACTTGTTTGCGGGGGATGTTTGTGATCCTGTTTTGTAGTGCGATTAATCCGTGTACAATAACGCGCTATTTCTAAATGCCTGAGGCAAAGTTGTGATCGAAAAATTGCGTAATATCGCCATCATCGCGCACGTCGACCATGGTAAAACTACCCTGGTTGATAAGCTGCTACAGCAGTCCGGTACGTTTGATGCTCGTGCCGAAACTCAAGAGCGTGTGATGGACTCCAACGATTTGGAGAAAGAGCGTGGGATTACCATCCTCGCCAAAAACACCGCTATCAAATGGAATGACTACCGTATCAACATCGTTGATACCCCAGGGCACGCCGACTTCGGTGGTGAAGTTGAGCGCGTGATGTCCATGGTGGATTCCGTGCTGCTGGTGGTTGACGCATTTGATGGCCCTATGCCGCAAACGCGCTTCGTGACCAAAAAAGCATTTGCCCACGGCCTGAAACCTATCGTTGTGATCAACAAGGTTGACCGTCCTGGCGCGCGTCCTGACTGGGTTGTTGACCAGGTCTTCGACCTGTTCGTTAACCTCGACGCGACTGACGAACAGCTGGACTTCCCTATCGTTTATGCGTCTGCGCTGAACGGTATCGCCGGTCTGGATCACGAAGACATGGCGGAAGACATGACTCCGCTGTACCAGACGATTGTTGACCGCGTTCCTGCGCCAAACGTTGACCTGGAAGGCACCCTGCAAATGCAGATCTCCCAGCTCGACTACAACAACTATGTTGGCGTAATCGGCATTGGTCGTATCAAGCGCGGTAAAGTGAAGCCTAACCAGCAGGTCACTATCATCGATAGCGAAGGCAAAACCCGTAACGGTAAAGTCGGTAAAGTACTGACTCACCTGGGTCTTGAGCGTATCGAGAGCGACATCGCTGAAGCGGGCGACATCATCGCTATTACCGGTCTGGGTGAACTGAACATCTCCGATACCATCTGCGATCCGCAGAACGTCGAAGCGCTGCCAGCCCTGTCCGTTGATGAACCAACCGTATCCATGTTCTTCAACGTCAACACCTCTCCGTTCTGTGGTAAAGAAGGTAAGTTCGTTACCTCTCGTCAGATCCTTGACCGCCTGAACAAAGAGCTGGTGCATAACGTTGCGCTGCGCGTTGAAGAAACCGAAGACGCTGATGCATTCCGCGTTTCCGGTCGTGGTGAGCTGCACCTGTCTGTTCTGATTGAGAACATGCGTCGTGAAGGTTTCGAGATGGCGGTATCCCGTCCGAAAGTTATCTTCCGCGAAATCGATGGCCGTAAACAAGAGCCATTCGAAAACGTAACGCTGGACGTTGAAGAGCAGCACCAGGGTTCTGTCATGCAGGCACTGGGTGAGCGTAAAGGCGACCTGAAAAACATGAATCCAGATGGCAAAGGCCGCGTACGTCTCGACTACGTGATCCCAAGCCGTGGCCTGATCGGCTTCCGTTCTGAGTTCATGACCATGACCTCCGGTACCGGCCTGCTGTACTCCACCTTCAGCCACTATGACGACATCCGTCCGGGCGAAGTGGGCCAGCGTAACAACGGCGTACTGATCTCCAACGGTCAGGGTAAAGCGGTTGCGTTTGCGCTGTTCGGTCTGCAGGATCGCGGTAAGCTGTTCCTGGGTCACGGTGCTGAAGTTTACGAAGGCCAGATCATCGGTATTCACAGCCGTTCTAACGACCTGACGGTAAACTGCCTGACCGGTAAGAAACTGACCAACATGCGTGCGTCCGGTACTGACGAAGCAACGGTTCTGGTTCCACCGATCAAGATGACGCTGGAGCAGGCTCTGGAATTCATCGATGATGACGAACTGGTAGAAGTGACGCCTCAGTCAATTCGTATCCGTAAACGTCACCTGACCGAGAACGATCGTAAACGTGCTATGCGCGGTGCGAAAGAAGAGTAATTCGGTTATGCCGTAGGCCGGGTAAAGCGCAAGCGCCACCCGGCAACGAAAAGCCGCTGAGCGATCAGCGGCTTTTTTATTAGAAGGAATAACGTAACCCTAACCGAATCCGGTACTGCTCGCGGTTGTAATCATTCCATCGGTCCAGCCACTGGAGTTCGAGGTACGGCAGCCAGTTTCTGTCGATTTTATAGCTGAACTTGTTGGTAATTTCCCAGTGATGATCTTTGCCATTTTTGCTGTGGTAATCATTCACCCGCTGGAAAAAGTGCGGCTCAAAGGTGTAGAAAAACGCATCCGTCACTTTGAAATTCCAGTAGTTGGCGAATTCGTGCGTGTCGTTTTTATCCATCTGCCCGTTATAGTCCGGCGTATCGTAATTGTTATGGTTATAGCGATAGCGGAACGTCAGATTAAACCAGTCCGTAAATTTATAGTTAGTATCTAAATAGAGTGCTCCACCCGATCCTGCGCTGCTGTCGTTAATTAACCCGCCGGGCTGGAAGGTGAGTTTGTCGGTCGGTTTGAAGAGCGGATACCAACCCTCGATTTCGTTATAGCTGTGTTTCAGTTCGTCCCATTTCCCCACGTTATAAGCGTTGGTGAACATCAGCCCCGCGCCCATATCGAAGTTATAGCCCGCACGCAGGATCACCTCGTGCAGCTCAGAGACCGTATTGTACGCTTCGCGCGTTTCGACATAGGCCCCGGCAAAAACCGGGCAGGACACAGACGACACGATCAGTACGGTGATGATTCTATTCATAATTTGTCCATGTATCAGGTACAGAAAGGCCTCCCTCCTGATTAACAGGAAGGACATATTGGCCGGATTTATAGTTATAAAGTGACTGCTGACGCTTTATTGTTGGTGGTTATCTCAGGGGTATTTGCTGTCTGTTTTTTCCGTTTTCCAATCTCCTCGATAATAAAGGCGAAGCGCGCTTCGTTGAGTTTATAAAACAGCCCCATGGTCACGGCAGCAACGATCGCCAGGCCGCACGGCCAGAGGAAAATCAGCTGACGCAAACCCAGCAGCGTGCCCGCGCTCTGCACGGCATGGGGAACGTAGCCAATCTGGGTCAGCATGATGCCGGGCAGAAAACCGGCGAGCGCAGCGGAGATTTTGCGCGAGAAGGTATAGCCGGTATATACCGACCCTTCGGCGCGAATCCCGGTTTTCCACTCGCCGTAATCAACCGTATCCGGCACCAGCGCCCAGTTCAGGCTGTTCACAAACGCCGTGCCAAAGAAGGCCATGCAGGAAAAGAGCACAAACAGCAGGGAGCTGGTTCCCCAGAAGAAATTCAGCACGTCGCCCACCGCCCACAGCGCCAGCCCGCCCAGATAGACCGGTTTCTTGCCAAAGCGCTTTACCGCACCGGGCACCAGAAACACGCCAATCAGAATGCAGCCCATGCTGAAAAAGCCCATCCACGACAGGAGATGCAGATCGTTCAGCACATACTGGGTGTAATAGACCTGAATCGCCAGCTTGATGTTAAACGCGGCGAGGGTACAGAGGTTGGCGATGCACAGCACCAGCAGCGGCGGATTGCGGAAAATTGCGCAGAATGATTTCAGAATGCCGGGCTTATGGTGATCGGGCGTAAGCTCGACGTAGCGCTCTTTCACCCCGCTGTAGCACCACCACATGCAGAACAGCCCCCCGGTGACGAACACCAGCGCGGCCACCAGATAGCCGAGTGAGGGCTGGCTGACGAACAGCGCCTGAATCGGCATAAAGCCGACGGTGCAGAGCAACAGTCCTACCGTTGCGCCGCCCTGACGCCACGCCGCAAGCTGCGCGCGCTCGTTCGGGTTTTTGGTGATGGCCGGAACCATTGCACCGTAGGCGCAGTTCATCAGGCTGTAGCAGAGGCCAAACATCATGAAGAGCACGGTGGCGAGGGCCGTTTTCACCGTCAGGCTAAAGTCGTTGGCCATAAACTGCGCCGTGGCCACCAGCGCCACCGGGACGGAGGCGTAGAGAATGAATGGCCGGAATTTCCCCCGCGCGCCGATATTACGCCGGGAGTCCAGCAGCACCCCGGTCAGCATGTCGGTAAACGCGGTAAAGAACTTGGCGACCAGAAAAATGATGCCGCCGTAGAACGCGGGCATGCCCAGCTCGTCCGTGTAAAACTTCAGCAGATACAGCGTGCCAATACACAGCATCAGGTTCGAGCCAAAATCGCCCATCCCGTAGGCGCACTTCTCTCGCAGGCTCAATTTCAGGGTTAACGGATCAGTATTGTGTGTCATGGTCGATCCTCAAAGCGCCCCGCAGGGCGCTCAATCACGTCATTTATGCCGTACGTTTGCGCAGCTCAATTTCTTCCACGATGCGCACATACATCTTCTCGTTGAGGTTGTAGAAGCAGCCCATCGCCACGATGGTGATGACCGCCAGCAGGCTCGGGTAGATAAATATCAGCTGCCGCAGCCCTTCAACCGTGCCGGCGGATTGCACCACGTTGGGCACATAGCCAATCTGCGTAAGCATGATCCCCGGGAAGAAGCCCGCCAGCGCCTGCGATACCTTGCGGAAGAAGGTAAAGCCGGTATAGACCGTCCCCTCGGAGCGTACGCCGGTGCGCCACTCGCCGTACTCCACGGTATCGGAGACCAGCGCCCAGTTCAGGCTGTTCACGAACGCGGAACCGAAAAACGCCAGGCAGGAGAACGCCACAAAGCTCACCGAGCCGCCGCCGAAGAAGTAGTTAAGCAGATCGCCTGCCACCCAAATTGCCAGCCCGCTGATATAGACCTTTTTCTTACCAAAGCGCCGCACCGCGCCGGGCATCATAAAGACGCCGATAAAAATACAACCCATGCTGAAGAAGCCCATGTACGACAGCAGGATCGGGTCGTTCAGCACGTACTGCGTGTAGTAGACCTGAATGGCGAGTTTGACGTTAAAGGCACCCAGCGTGCACAGGTTAGCGATGCACAGGATAAACAGCGGACGGTTCCCGGCGATGGCGCGAAACGACTGCAACAGCCCCGGTTTCTGCGCCGGGTTAGCAGGTTGCGTCTCAACGTAACGCTCGGTTACGCCCTTATAGCACCACCACATAAAGAACAACCCGAACAGCGAGAAGAGGGTGGCGGCAAAGATGTAGCCAAGCTGGTCATTGCCCTCAATGAGGTTCATCACCGGGACAAAGCCCACCGTACAGAGCAGCAGGCCGAGCGTGGCGCCGCCCTGACGCCAGGCCGCCAGCGAGGCTCGCTCGTCCGGGTTTTTGGTAATGGCGGGCACCATCGCGCCGTAAGAGCAGTTCATCATGCTGAAGAACAGGCCGTACAGCATGAACAGCACCGTTGCCATCACCGTTTTGCCGGTCATCTCAAACGGTGTGCCGACGAAGTTGGCAATCGCCAGCAGCGTCACAGGGAAGGCTGCATACAGCACGAACGGGCGGAATTTCCCTTTCGGGCCAATCTTGCGCCGGGAGTCGAGCATGATCCCGGTGCCCATATCGGTGAAGGCGGTAAAAAACTTCGCAATCAGGAAGATAATCCCCCCGTAGGTACCGGGCAGTCCCAGCACGTCGGTGTAGAACTTCAGCAGATACAGCGTGCCGATATCCAGCAGGATGTTAGAGCCGAGATCGCCCATCCCGTAGGCGAGTTTTTCTTTAAACGGCAGGCGCAGGGTTGCCGGGTCAGAAGTATGTTGACTCATTATTGTTCTCCGTCTGCCCGCAGGTTTCCCCGCGGGCGAGCCTTATCAGATATGACGTAAGGTGCTAAACAGATCTGCCCATTCGCTTTGCTGGCGATAGAAGACCGGCGGTTTGCCGAGCGGGGCATCAACGTTCACGTCACCGCCCTGGCAGGTTTCCCCCGTCCAAGCATTGACCCAGCTGTCCTGCGGCAGATAGAGCGACCAGTCGCGGCGTCCCTCTTCATGAACCGGGGCCACCAGCAGATCGCGGCCAAACAGGTACTGGTATTTCAGCGTGTAGGCGCGCGCGTCGTCCTCGTAGTGCAGGAACAGCGGACGCATCACCGGCAGGCCGCTTTTCGCGTTCTGCGCAACCGCAGCTTTGATGTACGGCTTCAGAGTGGTGAACACGGTGGTCATGCGCGCGAAGTGCGCGATGGTTTCGGCGTCGCCGTCGAACTGCCAGTTGTCGCCAGGGCGATTGCCCTCGTGGGTACGCATCATCGGCGTAAAGGCGCTGAAATCGCACCAGCGCAGCAGCAGCTCTTTGCTGCGCTTCATCTCGAACAGCGTCGTATAGCCGCCAATGTCGCTGTGGTGCAGCCCGTGCCCGGTCATCGCCAGAGACAGCGCCGCCGGTACGACGGACGCCAGACCGTCGTCCAGGCTCCAGTCGACGTTCTGATCCCCCGCCCACATCATCACCGAGTGCTTCTGGCTGCCGGTGTAGCCCGCGCGCATGAAGAACAGGATCTCCCCGAGCTTGCCGGTCTCCTCCAGTGCTTCGTAGTTACATTTCGCCCACAGGGCAGGCCAGGCGTTATGCATGATCTCCGCGCTAACGCCGTTGTGCAGGAAGGTATCGGTCGGCAGATATTCCCCGAAATCGGCCATCCAGCCGCCGCAGCCCAGTTCGATCAGGTTCTTTTTGATGACCTCTTTGTACCAGCCGTAGGCTGCCGGGTTGGTCAGGTCGATAACGCCTGCGTAGAACTCGCCGAACTCAACGTGGTAATCCTCGCCGTTGGCGTTTTTGGTCAGATAGCCGCGTTTCGCCGCCTCTTCGCAGAGATCTTTATCGCTGGCGACGTACGGGTTGATATAGGAGAGGAACTGCACGCCTTCCTGTTTCCACTGCGCAATCCGCTCATCAAGCTGCGGATAGAGCGCGCTGTTCCACTTCCAGTTCCACATCACGCGTTTGCCGAAGGAGGTCATCCGGATGCCGGACCAGTCCTGCGCCCAGATGCCGTTGACCTTCACGCCGCCCTCGCGCATGGCGTCGAGCTTCTGCTGACACACCTCGGTGCCACCCTGAATACCCAGCGTCACGCCGTCGTAAACCCAGTCCGGCAGTTCAGGCTGACGCCCCAGCAGGCCGGTCAGTTTTTCCAGCAGATCGACGTAGGTTTCTGCGCATTCGAAGCGCAGCGTGGCGTTATCTTCCCAGAACGCCAGCTCGTGGAAGTCCGGCGTGCTGAAGTTGAAGTTCATATAACAGCTGTTATCCACGTGGCAGTAGTACTTCTGGGTGCTCACGAAGGTAGGCTGCGGGAAGAAGGTCCAGTAGTAATCGCCGCCCGCGTTCTCTTTGCAGTCGGCCTGCCAGGTGACGTAGGTCTGCTTATTGCGGCCCACGCCCTGCTCGCTGGTCCACAGCGGAAACGGCTTGCCGCGCAGATCGAAATACGAGAACTGCTCTCCGCAGCCGTATATATGATCGTCAGGCTGAGCTGCCAGCCGCAGCCAGATGCGGTTATGGCTGGCGGCGTCATTTTTCAGCTTCAGCTCCAGACGGCCTTCACCATCCACGCCCACCAACAACGTCGCGCTCACCGCGTCGCCGCGGGTAAAGCGGATTGCCCAGCCCGTGCTTTGCTGCGTAACGGTCGCGTTCGTCAGGGCAATCTTTTCGTTGAGCTTGTCTTTGATGCTGAAGTTGCCGCGAAACATCTCGATATCCGCCTCACCTGCGCCGATCCACAGGCAAGGGGCATCCGCAGAGTGGGATAAAATCAGACGGTCCTGCCAGCGCAGGGTAAAACCACTTTCGTTATTTTTCAGGTCAATATTGTGTAGGGTACGCATAAAAACTCCGTCTTTATTATTTGGCCAGGCTATCCAGTAATCCGGCGGCTACGGCAGGCGCTAAGCCCGGCGCCAGCGGCAGGCGGGGGATCACCAGGCAGTGCAGCAGATGGTAAATATCCTGCTTGCCGTCCCAGACTTTGGTGGTCACTTCGTTATTGGTGTCCAGCTCCTGCCACCATGAACCGTTTTCGTAATCCATCAGGTACTTGATGCAGTAATCCCACCACTTCTGATACCAGGCTTCGTACTGCGCCTCACCGGTGACGGTGTAGAGCGCGTAAGCCGTACCCATCGCTTCGACGATTGGCCAGCGCACGCGTTCGCGGACGATTGGCTTGCCGTCCCAGCCCACGGAGTAGACAAAGCCATCGGCCCCGTCGGGTGCCCAGGCGTCGCGGATAGTGGCGTGGAACAGTCCTTTCGCATCTTCCAGCAGCCATTCCGGCGGGGTTTCAAAGCGGGCTTCCAGCGCGGCGCGCAGGTGCAGCATCAGGCGACCCCACTCAATCCAGTGCCCCGGCGTGCCGCCGTAGGCGCGGAAGCGGTGGGCGGGATTATCAATGTTGTAATCGCGGATCGGGTTCCAGTTGGTGTCGAAATGCTCGTTAACGCGGTACTCCCCTTTGCGCGCCACGTCGTGAATAATCACCGAGGCGATGCGCAGGGCGCGGTCGAGCCATTTACGGTCGTGGGTCACGTCATAGACGATGAGGAAAGCTTCCACGGCGTGCATGTTGGCGTTACCGCCGCGGTAATCTTCCGTTTTGCTGAAGGCTTCATCCCAGGACTCCAGGCACATCTGCTCCTGTTCGCTCCAGAAGTAGCGCTCAATCACCTCGATGGCGTCGTCCAGCAACTTGCGTGCCTGCGGATGGCCGGTGGTGACGGCGCTCGCCGCGCCCAGCAGGACGAAGAAATGCTGATAGCCCTGCTTGGACGCATCAATCACGCCTTCATCGTTTACGCAGGCGTACCAGCCACCGTGCTGCTTGTCGCGCAGCGGACCGTTCAGGGCATTAATGCCGTGCTCAACCAGGGCGTACGCACCAGGACGTCCCATGTTCGCCGCCACCGCGTAAACGTGCAGCATGCGGGCGGTGATCCACAGATGGGTGCCCATATCGCTACGCACCTGCCCGTTATTGCCCAGCCAGCCAAAGCCGGTCGGTACGGCGGCGTTTTTACCGAAATCAAGAATGCGGTCGGTCTCTTGTTCGAGCCAGCGGTTATGGCTCAGGGTATTAAACCATTTCATGTTCGGATCCTTTCTTAACGGCGAGCCATCATTTCGTCGACGATCTCACCCAGACGCTGAAGTTTTGGTACGGAAATATCACGCAGCATCAGCTCGGTGTCCGGCAGGCCAATCACAGAGGACCAGACGGCGCGACCGGCTAAAAAGCCCGATGCCCCCGCCTGCATCGCCACGCTCACCGCGCGCGGGAATAACTTATCGTCCACGCCGGAGGAGAGGATCACCCACGGCATGGCGATGTTCTCGTTCAGCTTCTGCGAGGCCGTCAATAGCTCGTGCTGCGTGCCCTTACCAAACAGCGGCATTTCCACTTTGTAGAGGTCGGCACCGCTGTCGCCCAGCTCTTTGGCCGCATCGATAATCGCCTGCTCGCGGTCAAACGCGGCGCCGCGGCGCGGTGGACGCACAACCGGCTCGATAATGCTCAACAGACCGTTATCGTGGCACAGCGTATTGAACGCTTTCACCATCTCCAGGCGCTGCTGCGGATCTTCATCGCTGCGCCACAGCACCAGCAGCTTCAGCGCCTTGCCGCCGTCGCGTTTGACCGCCTGCGCGTCAATGCTCTTGTCGATCACCACGCTGTCGACCGGAATACCGTTCCCCGGAATAAACTCGTCGGCTGCCACAATCATCGCGCAGCTTTTGGCCACGGCCTGCTGCTCGACAATCTGGCGATAGCAGAACTGCTGGTCGACGAGAATGGCAGAGGCGTACGGCGACAGAATTTTTGCCGCGTTGACTTTAAAATCCGTCAGGTGCTGGTCGGTTACCGGTACCGGCGCGCCTGCCGCCGCAAACATCAGGCGCATCGCTTCGCGCTGATCCACGGCCAGCATCGCAAAACCGCCGGAAGGTCGGGTGATATCTTTCAGGGTGTACATCGTCATTCCTCAGTCCTTTCGTATCAGTGTGATTTTTTCAGCCCGGCAGATGCGCGAACCTGTTCAAGAATGGCTGTCCAGTCTTCGCGCCCGCGCCCGGCGGCGCGTGCCTGGTTGTAAACTTCTCGTGAAGCCGCGCCCAGCGGCATTGGGACATGCAGCTGGTTGGCCACGTCGAGGGCGATCCCCAGATCCTTATGCGCAAGGTCGATCATGAAGGCGGGTGAAAGATCCCCTTTCAGCACCTTGTTCGGCCATGACGTGGTGAAGTGGCCTTTGCCCGCAGGTGTGCCGCTCATCACCTTGAGCGCCACGTCAAAGGAGAGGCCAAGCGCTTCGCACAGTACGGCGGCCTCGGCGGAAAGGGCGTTCAGGGCGATGCTCATGTAGTTATTGATGAGCTTGACGCGGATGCCCATTCCCGGCCCGCCGGCGTTAATCAGTTCATTACCCATCGCCATTAAGACGGGGGTGGCGCGCTCAACCTGCTCTGCCGTGCCGCCTGCCAGCAGGAGTAGCGTACCGGCGATGGCATGATCAGAGGTGCGCCCGACGGGCACGTCCATCAGGCTGAAGCCTTGCTCAGCCATGTCGCGGATCAGCGCGTCGGTTTGCAGCGGGTGAATGGTGGACATATCAATGACCAGCGCGTCGCGGGACAACCCTTCGCACACGCCGTGCTCGCCGAACAGCACGCTGCGCACCAGGTCGCCGTTTGGCAGCATAGTGATCACGAATTCGGCATCCGTTGCTGCCTGTGCGGGCGTTGCCGCCGCCCGGGCGCCGCTCTCTACCAGCGCCTGAACCGCCTGCGGGTTCACATCAAAAACGTTAAGCTGGTGGCCCTGTTTCAACAGATTCTTCGCCATGGGCGCGCCCATCTGTCCTAAACCGATAAATGCGATTGCTGACATGCCTCTCTCCTGTCACATCGTGTCAATTTTTGCGCGTTTGTGGTGTCTGTTTTTGATCGTATTTGTAATTTATAGTCAAAAAATTGACACGGGTCACTTTTTAAACATTTGGTGAAATTAAAATGAAGGCATCAGAAATCGCAGAAGGAATCACCATGACTCGCATCGTTTGTGTCGGCATTACCGTGCTGGATCGCATCTGGTATCTCGATGATTTACCAAAAGAAGGTGGGAAATATGTCGCAAAAGACTACACGGAAGTGGGCGGCGGCCCGGCGGCAACGGCGGCAGTGGCAGCCGCGAAACTGGGCGCGGAAGTGGATTTTATTGGTCGGGTGGGGGACGACGATACCGGCAGACGGTTGCTTGCGGAGCTGGAATCCCTGGGGGTGAACACCCGCTATACGCGCGTAGTTAAGGGGGCCCGATCGTCGCAATCGGCGGTGCTGGTGGATGCAGGTGGGGAAAGAGTGATTGCCAACTACCCCAGCCCCGATCTGCCCGCCGAGGCAGGCTGGCTGCATGAAATCGACTTCTCTCAGTGGGACATTGTCTTAGCCGACGTGCGCTGGCATGACGGGGCAAAACAGGCATTTACCCTGGCCCGTCAGCAGGGCGTTCCGACGTTGCTGGATGCGGATGTTACCCCGCAGGATATCGCGGAGCTGATCGCCTTAAGCGATCACGCGGCCTTCTCTGCGCCGGGACTGCGGCGTTTAACGCAGTTGGATGAAACAGAAGACGCATTAAAAAAAGCACAAATGCTCACAAATGGACATGTGTATGTCACGCAGGGGCGAGACGGCTGTTTCTGGCTGGAAAACGGCGCGCTATGTCATCAGCCTGGTTTTGAAGTGAAGGTCATTGATACCACCGGCGCGGGCGACGTGTTCCACGGTGCGCTGGCGGTCAGCCTGGGGCAGAAATTGCCCGCCGCAGACGCCGTGCGTTTTGCCAGCGCCGTCGCAGCACTGAAATGCACAAAGCCCGGCGGGCGCGCGGGTATACCCGACTGTGATCAAACCCGCTCTTTTTTGTCACTTTTTGTATAAAATGCGGGGCGTGATGGTTTTCAGAGGACAGCCCATGAGCCTTACCGAACTGACCGGCAACCCGCGTCACGATCAGCTGCTGACGCTGATTGCCGATCGCGGCTATATGAACATTGATGAACTGGCGCAGCTGCTGGATGTGTCGACGCAAACCGTGCGCCGGGATATCCGCAAGCTTAGCGAGCAGGGGCTGATCACCCGTCATCACGGCGGTGCGGGCAGGGCATCCAGCGTGGTCAATACGGCGTTCGAACAGCGTGAAGTTTCGCTTACCGAAGAGAAACGGGCGATTGCCGAAGCGATTGCGGACTATATCCCGGATGGCTCGACCATCTTTATCACTATCGGGACGACCGTGGAGCACGTTGCCCGGGCACTGCTTAATCATAATCATCTGCGCATCATCACCAACAGCCTGCGGGTGGCGCACATTCTTTATAAGAACCCGCGTTTTGAGGTGATGGTACCTGGCGGTACGCTGCGCCCGCATAACGGCGGCATTATCGGGCCTGCGGCAACGGCGTTTGTGTCTGGCTTCCGGGCGGACTACCTCGTGACCAGCGTGGGGGCGATAGAGCACGACGGCGCGATGATGGAATTTGACGTTAACGAAGCCAGCGTGGTGAAAACCATGATTGCCCACTCCCGCCACATTTTACTGGCGGCCGATCATACGAAATACCACGCCTCCGCGGCGGTTGAAATTGGCAACGTGGCGCAGGCGACGGCACTGTTCACCGATGAGCTGCCCGGCCCGGCGCTGCAAAGTCACCTAAAATCCAGCAAGGTTGAGGTTGTCGAAGTGAATTCCGGAGAAGAGCAGCAGGCTGTCTGATCGTCTTATGGCCCGATATTGCGATTCGGGCCTTTCCTTTCTTTAAGCTGAATCTGGCGCATAGCTAAACTTTCTCTTTCCCGCTACAGTTACTTTTCCACGGCGAAAGGAGATAAACATGCTTTATATCTTTGACTTAGGAAATGTAATCGTCGATATCGATTTTAACCGGGTGCTGGGCGCATGGAGCGATTTTAGCCGTGTTCCGCTGGCGACGTTAAAGCAGAATTTCGCGATGGGTGAGACTTTCCATTTGCACGAGCGCGGTGAGCTCAGCGACGAAGCGTTCGCAGAGCGTTTCTGTCAGGAAATGGGTCTCTCGTTAAGCTACGAGCAATTTTCCCACGGCTGGCAGGCCATATTTGTCGCGATCCGCCCCGAAGTGATCGACATCATGCACAAGCTGCGCGAGCAGGGGCATCGCGTTGTCGTGCTGTCTAATACCAACCGCCTGCATACCACCTTCTGGCCGGATGAATACCCGGAAATTCACGCGGCGGCAGATAAAGTGTATCTCTCCCAGGAGATGGGGATGCGTAAACCTGAGGCGCGCATCTATCAGGCGGTATTGCAGGAAGAAGGATTCACGGCAGCGGATGCGGTCTTTTTTGACGACAACGCCGATAATATAGAAGGGGCTAATCAGTTAGGTATCACCTCCATTCTGGTGACCGGAAAAGAGACGATACCGAACTACTTTGCGAAGCAGTTATGCTAAAAACCGTTCATCAAAAAGCCAATCACCACACGCGCCCGCTGAGGGCGTGGCTGAAACTCCTCTGGCATCGCATTGATGAGGACAACATGACCACGCTGGCGGGCAATCTCGCTTACGTGTCCTTGCTCTCGCTGGTTCCGCTGGTGGCGGTAATTTTTGCGCTTTTTTCGGCGTTTCCGATGTTTGCCGATGTGAGCATGCAGCTTCGCCATTTTGTTTTCGCAAACTTTATTCCTGCCACCGGCGATGTGATCCAGAACTACATTGAACAGTTTGTCGCTAACTCCAGCAAGATGACGGCGGTGGGGGCGTGTGGGCTTATTGTTACCGCGCTGCTGCTGATGTACTCCATCGACAGTGCGCTCAACACTATCTGGCGGAGCAAAAAAGTCCGCCCAAAGGTCTATTCCTTTGCCGTCTACTGGATGATTTTAACCCTCGGCCCCTTGCTGGCGGGGGCGAGCCTGGCGATCAGCTCCTACCTTCTTTCGCTGCGCTGGGCGAGCGATTTAAACAGCGTGATCGATAACGTGCTGCGCATCTTCCCGCTGATTTTATCGTGGCTTTCGTTCTGGCTGCTTTATAGCGTGGTGCCAACTACGCGCGTACCCAACCGTGATGCCGTGGTGGGTGCGCTGGTCGCGGCGTTGCTCTTTGAGTTGGGCAAGAAAGGATTCGCGCTTTATATCACCATGTTCCCCTCTTATCAGCTGATTTACGGCGTACTGGCGGTGATCCCCATTTTGTTTGTCTGGGTCTACTGGACGTGGTGCATCGTCTTGCTTGGCGCCGAAATAACTGTCACTCTCGGGGTCTACCGCGAACTTAAAAAAGCAGCAGAAGCTGAAAAACAACAAGAAGCAGACCAACCATGATTGCATTGATTCAGCGCGTAACCCGTGCCAGCGTCACCGTGGCGGATGAGGTGACGGGTGAAATCGGCCCAGGACTTTTGGTGCTCCTGGGTGTCGAAAAGGATGACGACGAACAAAAAGCCAACCGCTTGTGTGAGCGCGTGCTGGGCTACCGCATTTTCAGCGATGCGGAAGGCAAGATGAACCTGAACGTTCAGCAGGCGGGCGGCAGCGTGCTGGTGGTGTCCCAGTTTACGCTGGCTGCGGATACCGAACGCGGCATGCGGCCGAGTTTTTCGAAGGGCGCGGCACCGGATCGCGCAGAAGCCCTTTACGAGTACTTTGTTGAGCGCTGTCGCCAACAGGACATGAATACACAAACCGGACGATTCGCTGCGGATATGCAGGTTTCGCTGGTGAACGATGGCCCCGTCACATTCTGGCTCCAGGTATGAGCCAACTGGCGGCCTGGCCGCGGGTAACAAGAGAGAGTACAGCTATGTATCACCTTCGAGTACCGCAAACGGAAGAAGAGTTAGAGGTATATTACCATTTCCGCTGGGAAATGCTGCGCAAGCCACTGCATCAACCGAAAGGGTCTGAACGCGACGCCTGGGACGCGATGGCGCACCACCAGATGGTGGTTGATGAAGAGGGCAATCTGGTTGCCGTGGGGCGTCTGTATATCAATGCCGACAACGAAGCTTCAATCCGCTTTATGGCCGTTCACCCCTCCGTGCAGGACAAAGGCCTTGGAACGCTGATGGCCATGACGCTGGAATCCGTCGCCCGTCAGGAAGGGGTCAAGCGCGTCACCTGTAGCGCCCGTGAAGATGCCGTTGAGTTCTTTGCCAAGCTTGGTTTCGTGAATCAGGGGGAAATCACCGCCCCGCAAACTACGCCGATTCGTCACTTTTTGATGATCAAACCCATCGCCACCCTGGACGATATTCTCCATCGTGCCGACTGGTGCGGGCAGCTCCAGCAGGCGTGGTATCAGCACATTCCGCTCAGTGAAAAAATGGGCGTGCGTATTCAGCAATATACCGGGCAAAAATTTATAACCACCATGCCGGAAACCGGCAACCAGAACCCACACCATACCCTGTTTGCTGGTAGCCTGTTTTCACTCGCCACGCTCACCGGCTGGGGACTGATCTGGCTGATGCTGCGCGAACGTCATCTCGGCGGCACCATTATTCTGGCCGATGCCCATATCCGCTACAGCGCGCCGATCAGCGGCAAGCCGAGCGCGGTAGCTGACCTGGGCGCACTGGGCGGCGATCTCGACCGTCTGGCGCGTGGGCGTAAAGCACGCGTACAAATGCAGGTTGAGCTGTTCGGCGATGAAACGCCGGGCGCGGTGTTTGAAGGCACCTATATCGTTCTGCCTGCGAAGCCGTATGGCGCGTATGAAGAGGGCGGGAACGAGGAGGAGTAGTCTCCTTCTCACTCTCGTCCGGCATGGTTAATGCGCCAGGCAATATCTCGCATAACGTCTCGCGCTGACTGGCTAATTCCACCCAACTGGAAGAAGCCGTGAATTACACCCCGCCATCGTTGAGCGGTACACTTCACGCCTTGCTCCGTGAGGCGCTGATAAAGCGCCTCGCCTTCGTCGCGTAACGGATCATACTCAGCGGTAACAATATGGACCTTCGGCAGACCGCTAAAGTCGTTGCGCCACAGTGGGCTGACTTCAGGATGCTGACGGTAAGCTTTATCCAGATACATTTCATAGCCGCTCAAAAGGGTATCGCGAGTAATTACGTAGTCCATGCCATTGAGGGTATAGCTTTCAAAACTGGCCGTAGCGTCGAGCATGGGGTAGATAAGAATGAGCTGTGCGGGATCCCAGAGACCTTTGGCCTTAAGCCGCAATGACGTTACCAGCGCAAAATGCCCTCCCGCACTGTCTCCACAAAGTGTAATCCGGTTTTTATCCACACCTAATTGTTCTGCATTTTGCCAGACAAGATCTGCCGCTCTCTCTGCATCGTCATGCGCAGCGGGGAAGGTATGCTCGGGTGCGAGTCTGTACTGAACCGCAATGACCCGACAGTTACCGTAAAACGCCAGTTGGCGAAGCTGATTATCATGGGTTTCAAACCCACCGCTGACAAAACAACCGCCATGATAGTAGAGGGCACAAGGTAACGTTTCAGGGGCAATGACAGGCGAAAATAGCCGAAAGGTCATCTCCTCAAGAACAAGCGTTTCAACCTGGACACGAGTTTCTGTCTCCCCGGCCAGAGCTGTGCTGGCAACATACCCGGCTCTCCGTTCATCTATATTCTGCTTTCGCGAGGAAGGCCGCCCTGCTGCAATAAAATCTTGTACAAGCTTATCAATTCCCTTTTCCAGCGCCATGGTTACGTCCTCAAGCTGTATTTATATACAGTTTTATAGCCTGGTTTACTAAAGATGAAAACAGAGGAATTTGAAGATATAAATGTCCTGGAAAGCGGCTCGCAAAATCAGTGACTGCCTTAACAATGTTCTTTAACCATGTCTTAATTATGGATATATTGCCTGAAAATTAACCGTAGATGATATACTAAGGTGATATATGAGTCTTTTGGCGGACCTTACTATGGGCAGAATACTGATCGATTTGTCTGATGACGTGATTCAACGACTGGATAACCTGAAGCAGTTGCGCAACCGGCCGCGCGCCGAACTGCTGCGGGAAGCCATAGAACTGTATCTCGACCAGCAGAATTCATCGGTTATCCGCGAAGCGCTTGGCCTGTGGGGAAATCAGCAGGAAGATGGGCTTGAGTACGAACGCAAGCTGCGTGAGGAGTGGTAATGATGGAGCACATGGCTGTGTATGACACCAATATCCTCATCGATCTTTTTAATAACCACGTTGAGGCTGCGGATGCGATCGATCGCACAGCTTCGCATCGTGCCATTAGCCTCATCACATGGATGGAAGTAATGGTGGGCGCTCGCAGGCACGGTCAAGAAGCAAAAACGGCAGCCGTGATGGGGGCCTTTGAAATTATTGATATAACAAGGGAAATTGCTGAAAGAAGCGTATTACTTCGCGAACAGCACGGGATGAAGCTTCCTGACGCCATTATTCTGGCTACTGCTCAGAGCAGAAGCTGTCCGTTAATTTCGCGCAATACGAAAGACTTTTCGGGTATTGCTGGGGTCGTTTCACCTTACCACCTGTAGGCCGGGCAAGCGTGCGCCGCCCGGCATTCTCACAGGAGATTACTCCCCTTCCCCCGGGAACAGGAACGGGTTGATCGAGCTACGGGCAAAGCCCTCCTGCTCCATCTTCGCGTCCAGGATCAGCGAGGCGAGATCGTCGGCTACCGCTTCGACTTTCGGGTCTTTTTCCTGATACAGAATCTTCAGGTAGGTCCCGCAGTCGCCGCAGCTTTCGGCTTTCACCGCCGCGTCTTCGTTTTCCAGCGACCAATAGTTCAGATCGCGGGTCTGTTCGCAGTTGCTGCACTTGATGCGCACCACGTGCCACTCGGTTTCACACAGGTTGCAGTGCAAGTAGCGCAGCCCCTGCGTCGTACCAATCTGTACCATGCTGGAGACCGGCATTGAGCCGCACACCGGGCAAAACTGGCGCGCTTCGCCATATTCAGCGCGGGCTTTACCCGGGATCAGGCTCGCCATTTGCGCCCAGTAGAGCGACAGCGCAGCCCAGATGAACGGCGCTTTATCGCTGCTCACCAGCGAGAAGTCGGAGGCAAACAGCGCGCTCGCCATCTCTTCCAGCTCTTGCTCTGAGGCTTTTTCCAGGTTCTCAATGACCGCCAGCGCCGTGCCGCTCATTTCGGGCTTCAGCTCGGCAATCAGCGAATGCAGCAGCTTATGCCAGTGCTTGTCGCGCGGCAGAACGTGAATGTCCAGCGGCGGCTTGCCCTGCGCGTTGGCTTCTTTGATGCGTGCGGTCAGATCCATTTGCAGCGGGTGGTCGTATAGCACCACTTCCTGCGCATGGGCGACCAGCGCGGCAAAACGCAGAAAATCGCCCAGCGGGTTGTTCTCTGCCAGCTCGCGCAGACGCTCTGCGCGGCGGTTGTAGAGGTTCTTGAGTCTGGGGAACAACAACGGCGGAATATAATCCGCCGTGCGTTTCTCGCTCGACCCCAGCTCATCTTGCGGGATTATGCGAATACTCATTCAGATGACTTTTCCTGTTTCTGGCGGACTTCACGGTACCAGCGCGGGTGATGTTTCTTCGCCCACGTACTGGTTACCCATCCTTCCACCATCGCGGTAATGGTGCCTTTCACCCAAAGGGCGGCGTAGATATGCACCATGATAACCACAATTAACGCCACTGCGGCAAATGAATGCAGCATCAGCGCAAATCGGATCACCGGGATTGAGAAAGCAGGCGCAAAGTACGGACGCCAGATGATCACGCCGCTCACCAGCAACAGGACCAGGAAGATAATCGCCGCCCAGAATACGCATTTCTGGCCGAAGTTATAACGCCCGGTATCACCCACTTCCTCGTTGACGACGATCTTACGAATATTCTTCGCCCAAAAGATATCATCCCGATTGATTAGGTTATGGTGCCAGTAGCGGAAAAACATGATGATAAACGAGGCAAACATCACCACACCCACGAACGGGTGCAGGATGCGCGCCAGCTGCGGCGTGCCCAGTATCTGCATCAGCCAGTTGAAGGAGGGGAAGAAGAACCCCAGCCCGCTTATCGCCGCCAGCATGAAGCAGAAGGCGGTGACCCAGTGGTTGATGCGTTCCGGCGCGGTGTAGCGCACGATGGTGTCACGTTTTCTCATTTGCGCACCTCGTCTTTCTCTTCATGCAGGTTATCGTCTTCCTCTTCCGCGCGGTTCGGACCAACGCCGACGTAGTGGAAGATGCTCGCTGCAAAGGTGGCCGCAAAACCGACCGCGGCCAGCGGTTTCCAGATACCTTTCCAGAACTTCACGGTGGCGCTGATTTCCGGGTTCTCCGGCAGGCCATGGTACAGATTCGGCTTGTCGGCGTGGTGCAGCACGTACATCACGTGCGTACCGCCAACCCCGGCCGGATCGTACAGGCCCGCGTTATCGTAACCACGGGTTTTCAGCTCGCCCACGCGCTCTGCCGCCAGCGTTTTCATATCCTCTTTAGAGCCAAAGTGGATAGCGCCGGTTGGGCAGGTCTTCACGCAGGCTGGCTCCTGACCGACATTTACGCGGTCAACGCACAGCGTACATTTGTAGACGCGGTTGTCTTCCGGGTTCATGCGCGGCACGTCGAACGGACAGCCCGCGATGCAGTAGCCGCAGCCAATACACTGCTCAGACTGGAAGTCGACGATGCCGTTGGCATACTGAATGATAGCCCCTTCTGACGGACACGCCTTCAGGCAGCCCGGATCCGCACAGTGCATACAGCCGTCTTTGCGGATAAGCCATTCCAGTTTGTCGTTCTGTTCCACTTCCGAGAAACGCATTACCGTCCAGGACTTGGCGGTCAGGTCCGCCGGGTTGTCGTACACCCCGACGTTGTGACCCACTTCGTCACGGATGTCGTTCCACTCTGAACAAGCCACCTGACAGGCTTTACAGCCGATACAGGTGGTCACGTCGATAAGCTTCGCCACTTCCTGCTGGTGGTCCCGCGCCTGAGGCGCGGGCGTGAAACCGTTAGTCGCGGAACGACGGATAATGTCTTGAGATTGATAAGCCATAAGTCGTCTCCGTTACACCTTTTCCACGTTCACGAGGAAGGCCTTAAACTCCGGCGTCTGCGTGTTCGCATCACCGACGAACGGCGTCAGGGTATTCGCAATGAACCCTTTCTTCGCCACGCCCTCATAACCCCAGTGAATTGGGATGCCG
The DNA here is from genome assembly GCF_021869665.1 of Enterobacter cloacae complex sp. ECL411. Classification (NCBI taxonomy): domain Bacteria; kingdom Pseudomonadati; phylum Pseudomonadota; class Gammaproteobacteria; order Enterobacterales; family Enterobacteriaceae; genus Enterobacter; species Enterobacter cloacae complex sp. ECL411. Next base: position 4,657,271 of record NZ_CP091486.1, on the reverse strand, counting down.
ATGGTATCCACCTGCTGACCATGAACGTTCAGCGTGCGAATACGCTTGGTCACCACCGCCTTGGCTTTGATGTAGCCGCGGTTAGAGGAGACCTTCACGGTATCGCCATGGGCGATGCCGAGCTTGCCCGCCAGCTTCTCGCCGATCTCCACAAACTGTTCCGGCTGCGCGATGGCATTCAGCAGCGCGTGCTTGGTCCAGTAGTGGAAGTGCTCAGTCAGACGGTAAGTGGTGCCGACATACGGGAACTTGTCCTTTTTACCCAGCGCTTCAAAATCGCCCTTGAAGATACGGGCTGCCGGGTTAGAGACCACGTTCGGGTGCAGCGGGTTAGTACCCAGCGGCGTCTCAAACGGCTCATAGTGTTCCGGGAACGGACCTTCCGCCATCTTATCGATAGCAAACAGGCGCCCCATCCCTTCAGGCTGCATGATAAACGGCCCGACATCGCTGCCTGGTGCGGCAGTGCTGTAGTCCGGAATATCCACGCCGCCCCATTTCGCGCCGTCCCACTTGAGTAGCTGACGCTTCGGATCCCACGGGTTGCCCTGCGGGTCAGCAGAGGCACGGTTATAGAGGATGCGGCGGTTAAGCGGCCATGCCCATGCCCAGCCCAGCGTATTACCGAGGCCCGACGGGTCGGCGTTATCGCGGTTGGCCATCTGGTTGCCTTTCGGCGTCCAGCTACCGGCAAAGATCCAGCAGCCGCTTGACGTCGTACCGTCGTCACGCAGGTGTGCGAAGGTGCTGAGCTGATCGCCTTTCTTCGCCAGCACGGTGCCGGTCGCCGGGTCGATAACGTCCGCCAGCGCCTTACCGTTGCTCTCCATGGCCACTTCTTCCGGCGCAGGGTTTTCCGGCGTCGAATAGTTCCAGGTCATGTTCAGCACCGGCTCAGGCGTTGCGCCGCCTTCAGCCGCGTACATTTTACGCAGGCGTAAGAAGATACCGGCCAGGATCTCGCCGTCGTTCAGGGCGATGCCCGGGGCGTCCGCACCTTTCCAGTGCCACTGCAACCAGCGGCCAGAGTTGACGATAGAGCCGTTCTCTTCCGCGAAGCAGGTGGACGGCAGACGGAACACTTCGGTCTGAATCTTCGACGGGTCGACATCGTTCGACTCACCGTGGTTCTGCCAGAACGTCGAGGTTTCGGTATTGAGCGGGTCAATTGTCACCAGATACTTCAGTTTCGACAGAGACTCGACAACCTTGTTCTTGTTCGGGAACGACGCCACCGGGTTAAAGCCCTGGCAGATATAGCCGTTGACCTGGCCCTGGTGCATCATTTCGAAGTACTGGAGGACGTCGTACCCTTTGTCCCACTTCGGCAGCCAGTCAAAGCCCCAGCTGTTTTCCGCCGTCGCCTTGTCGCCGTAGAAGGCTTTCATCAGCGAGACGAAGAACTTCGGATAGTTGCCCCAGTAGTTTACCTGGCCTTCGAGCAGCGGTTTTGGCGTGCTGGCCATCAGATAGGTTTGCAGGTCGGTCTGTTTCTCGCTCGGCAGGTTCATGTAACCCGTCAGGCTCTGAGACAACAGGCCAAGGTCGGTCAGACCCTGAATGTTGGAGTGACCGCGCAGGGCGTTAACGCCGCCGCCTGCCATCCCCATGTTGCCGAGCAGCAACTGAACCATCGCCATGGTGCGGATGTTCTGCGCGCCGATGGAGTGCTGCGTCCAGCCGAGTGCATACAGGAACGACGCGGTCTTATCTTTGGCGCTGGTTTCGGCGATAAGCTCGCACACCTTCAGGAAGTCCGCCTTCGGCGTCCCACAGATGTTTTCGACAACCTCTGGCGTATAGCGGGACACGTGCTCTTTCAGCAGGTTCCACACGCAGCGCGGGTGTTGCAGGGTGGTGTCGCGCTTCGCAAAGCCGTTTTCGTCCAGCTCGTAGTTCCAGCTGGTTTTGTCGTACCTGCGTTTTTCGGCGTCATAACCGCTGAACAGGCCATCTTCGAAGTGGTAATCCTCACGCACGATCAGGCTGGCGTTGGTATAGGCTTCGGTGTACTCGCGGTTATATTTTTCGTTGGTCATCAGGTACAGCAATACGCCTGACAGGAAAGTGATGTCAGTACCTGAACGAATAGGGGTGTAGAAATCCGCCACTGACGCTGTACGCGTAAAGCGGGGATCGATCACAATCAGCTTCGCGCCGTTGTGGATTTTGGCTTCCATCGCCCAGCGGAACCCGACAGGGTGCGCTTCAGCGGCGTTACCGCCCATCACCACAATAAGGTTGGCGTTCTTGATGTCGACCCAGTGGTTGGTCATCGCACCGCGACCAAATGTTGGAGCAAGACTTGCTACCGTTGGTCCGTGTCAGACACGCGCCTGGTTGTCGACCGCGAGCATACCGAGTGCGCGCGTAAATTTCTGGGTTAAATAGCCGGTTTCGTTACTGGACGCTGAAGCACACAGCATGCCGGTGGAGAGCCAGCGGTTAACGGTGGTGCCTTCGGCATTCTTCGCAATAAAGTTGGCATCGCGGTCTTCTTTCATCAGCTTAGCGATGCGATCGAACGCCTCTTCCCAGCTGATTTGTTGCCATTTGTCAGAGCCGGGAGCACGGTACTCAGGAAACTTCAGGCGGCTTTCGGAGTGGATAAAATCTACCAGACCGGCCCCTTTCGGACACAGCGCACCACGGTTGACCGGATGATCCGGATCGCCTTCGATGTGGAAAATAGATGCTTTGGCGTTTTTCGCACCGTCGCCGAGGCTATACATTAACAGCCCACAGCCGACGGAGCAGTACGTACAGGTGTTACGGGTTTCGCGGGTGCGCAGCAGTTTATACTGCCGAGTTTCCGCCAGCGCTACGCCGGGCGCAAAGCCCAGTGCCGCCGCCGTGGTGCCTGCCATACCGCCAGCGCAGATCTTAAAGAACTGCCTTCTGCTGACCTGCATGGGTCACTCCTTGGTTCATTACGACATTGCTATGTAGTTTTACTTTGCGGTTGAGAATTAACCGCAAAGGAGAAAAATTTGCGTTAATCCCTCATTTCTCCGAGGGATAAGCCCAGAATACCACAATGTCGGTACGCCTGTTCCAACGGCGTTAAAACAAAGTGAACGTATTATCACGGCATTGATTATAAAGTGTGATATCAATCACATTTCTCTCTGCGGATGTTAAGGGTGTGTAGCAGATGACCGGTTGCACCCCTCCGAATTGAGTAGGAGAATGGATGCTGAAAAGTTGATCCATACTATGCGTAAGGTCCGCTGTTTGTGGTGCAATAGCAGGCTCACTTCCGTGGTTGTTCAGGAATACCGTCGTGTTTAAACAAAACCGTGCTACCCACGCGTCGCCACTGCCTGCGGGCATTGTGGAACTGTCGGTACACAGACCGCCTCACATTTCACATGCCACGCCGGATTTTCTGGCGGAAGAGGTCCCCGTTGCCCTTGTTTACAACGGGATTTCGCATGTGGTGATGATGGCCTCGCCGAAAGATCTCGAGCTGTTCGCCATCGGTTTCTCCCTCTCGGAAGGCATCATTGCGCATCCGCAGGAGATCTACGGCATGGACGTCGTACCGGCTTGCAACGGTCTCGAAGTGCAAATCGAACTCTCCAGCCGCCGCTTTATGGCGTTGAAAGAGCGCCGCCGGGCGCTGGCCGGACGTACCGGCTGCGGCGTGTGCGGTGTTGAACAGCTTAACGATATCGGCAAACCCATTATCCCGCTGCCGTTCACCCAGACGTTCAATCTGGCGCATCTTGATCGGGCGCTTGAGCACCTGAATGACGTTCAGCCCATCGGCCAGCTCAGCGGTTGTACGCATGCGGCGGCGTGGGTATTGCCGTCGGGGAGCATTGCAGGCGGGCATGAAGATGTTGGCCGCCACGTCGCGCTGGATAAGCTGCTGGGCCGTCGCGCTCGGGAAAACAACGTCTGGCAGCAAGGGGCCGCGCTCGTTTCCAGCCGCGCCAGCTACGAGATGGTGCAAAAATCCGCCATGTGCGGCGTGGAAATTTTGTTTGCGGTGTCAGCGGCAACCACGCTGGCGGTTGAAGTGGCGGAGCGCTGCAACCTGACGCTGGTGGGGTTCTGCAAGCCAGGCAGGGCGACAATTTACACCCATCCGCAGCGATTAATTGTTAATCAGTAATTTTGAATGAGTATAGCAAATCCTTCCGCTTTTAGTTGTTCATGATGAGGTCTAGTATTTATCTCATCAAGGCACGGTGCCTTATCTAGACAACTTAACGAAAGGGTTTATCTCATGAAAAGCATCAAAACTTTTGTCGCAGTAATCGCTCTGGCTACATCTTTCGGTTCTTTCGCTGCGCAGACTGTGACCGCATCCGCCTCTACGCTGGACGGTGCAGAAGCTAAAATCGCCGCACAGGCTCAGGAAGCGGGCGCGTCATCCTACAAAATTACTCAGGCATTCACCGGTAACCGCGTACACATGACCGCTGAACTGAACAAATAATTTCGCAGTACCGTCGAAAGAGCGCCCCTGGGGCGCTTTTTTAGTTTATGCCCGCCAGACGCAGCAGCGCCGTCACCACCGCCGCCGCGACGATCACCACAATTAACGGCATTTTGCGCCAGGCCAGAAACACCGCGAACCCCACCCCCAGCACGCGCGCCATCCCGGCAAAATGGTCCCCTTCATAAAACGTTGTCGCCAGCGCGACGGAGAACAACAAAACGGTAGCCGCATCTGAAAGCAGCGCCTGCGACCGTTCAGAAAGCGCCAGCCGGCTGCCGAGTTTTGCCCCGCCGAGACGCATCAGATAGGTTCCGGCAGAAAGAATGGCGATGCCGAGAATAAAGACCGTCATGTTTTCCATTATTTTTTCCTCGCGGCAAGGCCGAGCAAAGAGAGCAGCACCGGCAGGCCAACCGGCGCAAACGGTACGGCGGCCAGCGACAACACTGCGCCGCTACAGGCGCGGATCAGCGTGGTGCGGTTTTTAAATGCCGGCACCACTAACGCCAGCAGGATCGCCGGGAACACCGCGTCCAGCCCGATGGTTTCCGGGTCTGGCAGTAGCTTGCCGACCATCGCCCCCAGCACCGCGCCCAGCGGCCAGATGATTGCCACGCCTAACCCGCACAGCCAGTAGGCCGCTTTACGCTGCTCGGCGGTTTTTTGCGACAGGCCAAACACCACGCTTTCATCGTTCATGATATGACAGCCCAGAAAGCTCAGGCCGCGCTTGCCCACCAGGTCACGCACCGTCACGCCGAACGGCACATGGCGCGCGTTTACCAGTAAACCCGCAGCGGCCGCCGCCAGCGGATTGCCGCCGCTCGCCACGATGCCGATAAACATAAACTCGGATGCGCCTGCCAGCACCGTGAGGGAGAGGACAAATGGCACCCACAGCGGGAAGCCGTAGGCCATCGCCAGCGAGCCGTAGGACATGCCGACCACGCCCACCGCGAGGCAGACCAGGACGATCGCTTTTATCGTGTCGCCTTTCAGGCAAGAGAGGTGATTCTTCATACCATTTTAGCCATATCGAACGTATTTCCATTATAATGAACGCATCAAAAACGTTTTACAAGGCGAACGATTCGTTCGTTATAGAGAGAATGAGGCCGTTATTATGACGCAGCCAATCAGCGTAATCGCCAGAAGCCTGGTGCGAGAACGCCTGCGAACCGGACTTTCGCTGGCGGAGATCGCCCGCCGTGCCGGGATCGCCAAATCCACGCTTTCACAACTGGAGTCTGGCAACGGCAACCCTAGCCTGGAAACGCTCTGGTCGCTTTGCGTGGCGCTGGATATTCCGTTTGCCCGGTTACTGGAGCCGCAACAACCCGTCACGCAGGTGATCCGCCGCGGCGAGGGCACAAAAGTTGTCGCCGGGCAGGCGAACTACGAGGCGATTTTGCTCGCGGCGTGTCCGCCGGGGGCGCGTCGTGATATCTACCTGCTGCTGACTCAGCCGGGGGCAGACCGTATTTCCCAGCCGCATCCGCCTGGGTCGGTTGAGCATATTATCGTGACCCAGGGGCGGGCGATGGTCGGCCTGATCGACGCGGCGGAAGAGCTCGGCCCGGGGGATTACATTTGCTATCCCGCTGACCAGCCGCATATCTTTAAGGCGCTGGAGCCAGATACGCACGCGCTGCTGGTGGCGGAACAAAGCTAAACAGCGGCAAACCCGCTGCCGGTAAGACGACAGCGGGGCGATAAAATGAGACTAAGATCATAAAACAAAATATCCATATTAAATATATTCGACCATTAAATCATTTATGGCGTGAATTGTTCTTTGTACTTTAATTTAAGTTTAATACAGTTTTTAGAATATTTAATCATTTGGATTATAAATAAATATGAAAGACTAATTGTTCGTTTATGCGAGAATTCATTGGGTTAGGTGGGAGACGTCACGTTTAATGGCGATACTTTATCCTGTTAACCTATTTTTGTTATTCATGGAATTTATGTGTGATTACCTTGTTTTTTCGCAGGGCTGCTTATTTTTATGATTTGTTAACCTCTGAAATATATTTACACATAATTTTTATAGGGGTATGTTTGTTCTAAGAAATAATCATTATTCGCGCATTGGCTCTTATAACGATAAGGGCATGTAAAGGAGACAATAAAAATGAAAAAAAGAGTGCTGGTAGCATTTATTGTATCTGTCGGAGTAAGTGGCGCTGTCTATGCAAATAATACCGTACGTTTTTTAGGAGAAGTTACCGATCAAACCTGTACCATAAAAATTAATGGCACCGATTCTTATCCGGTTGTCCTGTTGCCTGCCGTCAGTAAAAGCGAGCTGACGGCCGCGGGGTCCAGCGCAGGGCAAACGCCTTTCACTGTGACGTTGAGCGGCTGCGATGTTACTGCGACGTCGTCATCTTCGGCAGGCGTACGTTTTGTCAGTAATTATCTGGACGGTAACAACCTAAAAAATATCGCGGCGGCAAGCCCGGCGACGAACGTTGCTATTCAGCTACTTGAAGGCACGACCGAGCTGGACTTCACCAGCGGCATAGCAAAAACGTCTATGCAGACGGTAGGTGGAACGAGCGGTCCAGACTCTGTCTCCTTTGATATGGCTGCACGTTACTACTCTTCTGCTGGCGGGGCTACGGCCGGAGCAGTAGAAGCGCAAGCACAGTTCGCAATTACCTATTTGTAACTCTTTTAGGCGCTACTTAACGTAGCGCCATTTATTCCCTATTAATTAGGGAGGTGTATATGCTGTACACTAATAAATGCTGTTTTATTGCTGTAATGGCATTTTTGTCTTCTATTTTTATATCGAACATAGCATCTTCCAGTGTTATTCTTAAAGGTAATAGAATAATTTATTCTGCTGATGCAAAAGATAAGGTTGTAGAATTTTCTAACAATGGTGATACACCGATGCTGGTGCAGGTGTGGCTGGATAAAAATAACCCAGACTCAACGCCAGACACAGCGGATGCACCTTTTATCGTCACGCCACAAATATTTCGGATTAATGCGCTGAATGGTCATGCGCTGCGGCTAAAATTTACAGGGCAGACCCAACAGCTCCCACAGGATCGCGAGTCCGTGTTCTGGTTTAATTATTTGCAATATCCCGCCATTAAATCGTCCGATCTTGCACAGAATCGCCTGGCATTGATTGTAAAAAGCCGGCTCAAAGTATTTTATCGCCCGCCCGGTCTGCGCGGCGACGCCGGTCAGGCTCTGACGCAACTTCAGGTGCAGCGTAAAGGAAATATGCTGACGTTACAAAACCCTACGCCATGGCATATTTCACTGCGCAACGCGCTGTTAACCCGAGGTGAGAAATCTAGGGCGGTTGGCCAATCGGTGATGATTCCACCATTTGGCGACACACGCTGGGTTTTAACCGATCCGGTGGCCACATCTGTCACGGTTTACGCCATGAATGATTATGGCACGGCGGTGAGCCACACCTTCACGCTGCCTCGCTAGAAGTCGACATGGAAAGAGTGGGCAGGGAGGGTTTTATGCTCCGACATCGCGCGTATCCCCGGTGTTGTCTGTTTGTCTCGACGCTGACGTTAATCAGCGCCTCTTTCGTGCAAGCGCAAGAAGCGTATGTCTTTGACGCGTCGCTACTTCGCGGGTCTGGCCTGAATAAGGTTGATATTGAACAGTTAAACCAGGATTCAATGATCAAGCCCGGCAGTTATACACTGGATCTATATGTTAACGGTACGCTGGCCGCGAGGGATGACATCGTATTTACAGCCGTGGAACATCGCGTAATGCCGTGTTTTAGCTGGGGTACCTTAAAAAAGATTGGGCTGAAATCGTTGCCGGAAGAGCCTGGAGAAGGCTGCTATCGTCCGGACAATGCGCTTTTTTCCGGCATCACGGTGAGCAGCGTGATGTCGCAAATGCGTGTTGATTTTTCGGTACCACAAACCCTGCTGGATAAACTGCCGCGAGGAGGAATACGTGAAGAGAGCCTGGAGTCCGGAGAAAGTATGCTCTTTCTCAACTACATGGCTAACCAGTACCACGTCACGCAAAAGCAGGATGGCGGTGGCACGACAGACTCCACTTACCTGAACCTGAATGGCGGGTTAAATCTGGGACTGTGGCGCTATCGTCAGCAGTCTGCGCTCAACTATGACAGCGATCTGGGCAGCCATTGGACAACAACGCGGCGCTATGTCCAGCGAGCGATTGTGCCGCTGCGCAGTGAAATGATGATTGGCGAAGGCTACACCGACGGCAGATTTTTTTCCGGGATCAGCTTTCGCGGCGTGCAGCTCACCTCCGATACCCGAATGCGTCCGGAATCTCAGCGCGGCTACGCGCCAGTGGTGCGTGGGATTGCGCGAACCAACGCCAAAGTGACCATTCGCCAGGGCAACAACACGCTCTATGAAACCACGGTCGCGCCCGGTGCGTTTGCGATTGACGATCTTTATCCCACTAATTACGCAGGTGATCTGAACGTCATTGTCACGGAAGCGGATGGGAATGAAAGTACGTTTAACGTACCCTTTTCCGCGCTGGCGGAATCCATGCGCGCGGGGTTTTCGGAATACAGTGCGACAGTGGGGCGCGTGCGGGACGTGGGCAACAATGACGAATTCAGTGAAATTGTCTGGCAGCACGGGGTAACGAATGCGCTCACTATCAATGCGGGCAATCAACTGGCAAACGGCTATCAGGCGTTTATGCTCGGCGGCGTTTACAGTTCCACGCTGGGCGCATGGGGGATGGACAGCACTTTCTCGCGCGCACGGCTGAACAGCGACGATTACCAAACCGGCTGGATGTCCAGGCTCAACTACAGTAAACATTTTCCACAGACGGGGACGTCGGTTGCGTTGGCGGGCTACCGCTACTCTACAGGCGGCTATGCTGAGCTGTACGATGTGCTCGGTTCACGCGCTGCGCATAATGAGGAGTGGCAATCCTCCACCTGGCGGCAGCGCTCCAGGGTTGAGCTTTCGGCCAGCCAGGCGCTGGACTGGTTGGGTAATATTAATCTTTCCTTCTCTTCACAGGACTATCGCGACCAGAAAAGCCGCGATAAGCAGCTTCAGGCCAGCTGGAGTAAGGCATTTGCCTACGGCATATCGGTGAACCTTACGGCGGCGCGCACCCGACGAATCACCCCATCTTCACAAAACGGCATGGGGAACGCCGTCGACTGGAGCGACGCCTGGCAGGCAAAAACGCAAACGCTGTGGTCATTATCGTTTTCTATTCCGCTTGGGCAGAGTCGCTACTCGCCAATGCTTTCGATTAGCGCTAACCATAGTGATGATGACGGCGGAGATTATCAGTCGACGCTTAGCGGGGTGATGGGTGAGCGCGATCCGCTGAGCTACAGCCTCAACTACGCCACAAACGATCGCGGGGAGCAGTCCGTCTGGGGAGCAAATTTTCAGAAGAATTTCCCTTGGGCCAGCGGCGGCGCGTCGTGGTCTTCCTCCAGCGATTACTGGCAGGCGTCGGCATCGTTACAGGGGGCACTGGTATTGCATCGTGGAGGTATCACGCCGGGACCGTATCTTGGTGACACCTTCGCATTAATTGAAGCACCCGGTGCGGATGGCGCACGGATATCCGGCGGGCAAGGGGCACAGGTGAACGCGTTTGGCTATGCGCTTGCACCATCGTTGGTGCCTTATCAGTTCAATACTGTCAGCCTGGACCCGCAAGACATGGCCGACGATGTGGAACTCCAGACATCGGTTCAGCGTGTTGCGCCATTCGCCGGGGCGATGGTTCGCCTGCGCTACACCACGCTTCAGGGACAGGCCATGTTGATCACTGCGCAGAGGCTGAAAGGTGAGGTTATCCCGATGGGGGCCGCCGTTTACGATGAGTATGACAACAGCATTGGCATGATGGGGCAGGCGAGTCAGCTCTATTTTCGCGCCAGCGACGAGAAAGGCATATTGCGGATTAAGTGGGGGGAGGCCCAGCAGGAAAGCTGTCGGATAGCCTGGCAAAATACGCAGCCGTCGGAACCGTTACGGGTATTAACGTTGCCTTGCCGTTAAGCCCACCAGGGAGGAAATCATGAACAGACTACGTTTTGTCGTCGCGGCATTTTGCCTGATGAGCGTGGCGGCGTTTGCCCAGTGCGAAAAAGGGCCAAAATTCGAGCACACCGAAGAGGACGGAATGGGGACAGGGCTTGCGCTGGGGCGTATCAATGTCAGCAGCATTGACGTTCAGCCGGAAGGTACAGTTTTGGCTAGTAGCGTGGTGCGCTTCTCTGATAATCCGCTCTATAGCAGCCCCGATAATATTTTGTGGGTCTGCGATATTAGCGATAAAAATAACATCTTCGAAATCATTGCCACTAACGGAGATGACCGTTACGGCGGCTACTGGGATATGGGGCAGGCAAGCGGTAATCCGAATGTTTACGGCACCTTATTTAAAAAAGTCGGGGTGCGTTTAACGCACCTTAACTCAGGCACTGTGTTTACCCGAAATTATCAACGGATACCGATGACCCGTTACGCGGTCTCAGACGATGGCAAAAAAATTTATATTCGGGTCAAGGATTTTAGCCCCATTCGCGCCGAGGCGATTCGTCTCAGCGCAGATGTTCCCACCAACACGGGAGCCGGAACCTGGTGTGGCGCTCCGGTGAGTAGCGGCAGCTATAGCTGTAATCAGCCCAATGGCTACGTCAGTTTTTGTTCGCCGGGCAGTAAAAATAACGATGCTTACTGTGATTCCGGAGACTCGGCAACCAGTTACACCGGGTGGGGTTACGATAACTGGATGGCGTTAAACATGGGAACGGCACCTGTCTCAACGCTGACCACCATCGCTACGTGCGTGGCGAAAAACGTCACGCCTGTGGTCGTGTTCCCTTCTATTTCGCGAACTGAGCTGGAAAGCGGCAAAGCGGCGCAAGCCAATTTCAGCGTGACGGTTCGTTGTGAAAATACAGCCGTCGGCGGTGTGGCGCAAAACCAGACGGCGCTGGGGTTACAGGTGCCTTACGAAAGCTTTCTCGCCGCGCAAACTCTTGGGCTGGTAAACAGCAGCGGCGGGGTGAGCCATCTCCTTTCCGAGAATTACGGACAAACCGGTATGGCAAGGGGAGTGGGGATACAGATTGCTAATGCCAGCGACGGTATAGTTCGCCAGTTCCTCGGTTGGGATCGCTGTACGACCACCAGTTGCGCAACGGGCAATAGCGGTGGCTGGTATCCCGTCAATGTAGGGGCAACCCGAATTGCAGGATCAGGGAATACCCAGGACTACCTGATTAACTTTAATGCTTCACTGGTGCGTTTACCTGACGAGGCGATCGCTGCCGGTAAGGTAGATGCCAGGGCGTATGTTTGGGTGAAAGTGCAATGATGCGTATTTCTCTGTTATTGCTATGGATGCTTGTGTCCTGGCCCTGCGCAGCGGGCATTATTGCCTCCGCAACGCGTGTGATTTTTCATGAAGGCGAAGCGCAACAGAGTCTGATGCTGGTGAATACCAATCCGTGGCCGGTAGTCGTGCAAACCTGGGTGGATGATGGCGATATCAATCGCGAACCGGGAAGTGTTAAAACGCCGTTTGTTGCGGTGCCGCCGTTGTTTCGTCTGGAGCCTAAGGGCGTACAAGGGCTACGTATCATGCACAACAAAGCGCGTATGCCCACTGACCGGGAATCGGCATTCTGGCTGAACATCTATGAAATCCCGCCTACCGGAAGTGTTGCCACACAACAACAAAGCATGGTGCTGACGATGAATACACAGATGAAAATATTCTGGCGTCCGGCGTCGCTCAACAATCCAGAAAGCGCGTGGGCGCGATTAACCTTTCATCGCGAGGGTTCTGTGCTGGTTTGTCATAATGATTCGCCTTACTTTGTCTCTTTTGCGGGCATTAACTTTAAGGCAGGCGAAAAGCTGTATCCGGTGACACAACTACCCGACATGATGGTTGCCCCCTTCGGGGAGAAGCGCTACGCCTTTGCCGCCAATGCCCCCTTCTCCGGGCAGGTGCAGGGGGAGTTAATCGACGACAACGGTAATAGCGCTGTTTATAACTGGCCGGTTAAATAACGCGACCCGACACAATATGCCGGGCCATGGCTCAGTCCAGGTAAAACACCTCGTTCAGCTCCGCACTCACCGGGCTGTTGTCCGGGTTAGACGGCATAACGTCAGCCATATGTTTCCACCAGCGCTGGCAGACGTCGGTGTTTGCCACCGCGTTCCAGCGCTCTTCCGATTCAATCTCCACTGTCGCAAACAGCAGGTTGCGGGCTTTGTCGAGGTAAATGGCGTAGTGGTGCGCGCCGTGGGCTTTCAGCACCGCTTCCAGCTCAGGCCAGATCGGGTTGTGGCGGCGCGCATACTCCTCGTGCGCATCCGGGTTTACCTGCATCACAAACGCTTTGCGGATCATAATGCCTCCAGGTATAGCTCGCGGACCTCATCGCGGCTGGCGGTACGTGGGTTGCACGGCGCGCACGGGTCAGCGAGCGCTTTATCCAGCCAGCCTTCAATATCGGCTTTGGTCACGCCAAGCTGGCTAAATCCGGACGGAATGCCGACGCGGGCACTTAGATCGCGAATCGCCTGAATGGCGGACATGCTGGCCGCTTCGTCGCTCATGCCGCGCGTGTCAACGCCCATCGCCTGCGCCACACGGGCGAATCGGGCGACCGCGTTCGGGCGGTTAAAGTTTTCGATGATCGGCAGCAGGATGGCGTTGCAGACGCCGTGCGGCAGGTTGTGCGTCGCGCCCGGCTGGTGCGCCAGAGCATGCACCAGCCCCAGCCCGGCGCTGTTAAACGCCATGCCCGCCAGATACTGCCCAAAGGCCATCTGCTCGCGCGCTTCCAGGTTGTGACCGTCGTCGACCGCTTTCGGCAGCCAGAGGTTGATCAGACGAATGGCTTCCAGCGCGTTGGCATCGGTCAGTGGGTGTGCGCCCACGGAGACGTAAGCTTCAATGGCGTGGGTTAGCGCGTCCATGCCGGTTGCGGCGGTCACGGAGGCCGGAATATCGAGCATCACGCTGGCATCGTCCACGGCGATATCCGGGATGATGTTCGGGTCGATGATCACCTCTTTCACCTGACGCGCGGCGTCGATGATCACCGCGTTGCTGGTCATCTCCGCTGCCGTGCCTGCGGTGGTGTTGATCGCCACCAGCGGCACGCCCGCGTTTTTCACCTTGCCGACGCCGGAGTAATCGGTTGACGGACCGGGGTTGGCGGTGAGGATTTTGATCGCCTTGGCGGTATCAATCGGGCTGCCGCCGCCGAAGGCAATCACGTAATCACACTCCGCGTCCTGATATGCCGCATAGCCTTTCTGCACCAGCGCTTCCGTTGGGTTTGGGAATACTTCATCGAACAGGTGATACGACATCTGATGGGCGTCGAGCGCGGAAAACAAACTGTCGAGCAGGCCCAGCTTCACCAACTGGCCGTCGGTGACAATCAGCGCTTTTCCCCACTGTTTGTTTGCCACCAGATTGACCATATCGCCGATCGCGCCCGCGCCGTGCAGGCTGATTTTGGGGAGTGCCAACATAAAGCTCATGATAATTCTCCTTAATATGCTTTTGAGGTAATCCGTTCCCCTCACCCTAACCCTCTCCCCGGAGGGGAGAGGGGACTGCTCGGTGCGGCTTTTCACCCTCTCCCCTCAGGGGAGAGGGCAGGGGTGAGGGGCAATTTAATTCCGTCTTCGCTGCATCATCCGGCGGGTAATAATCGGCAGCGAAATCACCACGATTAGCATCGCGCCGATAATCACCGACATCACAATGCCGGGCACGTTGAGCAGGCTCAGGCCGAAGGTCACCAGCCCCATCAGGAAGGCGGCGATAATCACGCCCACCATGCTGCCGGACCCACCGAGAATATTGACGCCGCCGAGCACCGCCATCGTCACCACCGCCAGCTCCCAGCCCATCGCGATGGTCGGGCGGGTGCTGCCCAGACGCGAGGTAAGCAGCACCGACGCCAGGCCGGACATCAGCCCAACCAGCGCGAAGAGGATCAGGTTGTGGCGCTTCACGTTGATGCCGGAGTACCACGCGCCGGTCGGGTTGTTGCCGATGGCGTAGGTGCGGCGGCCAAAGTTGGTGCGGTGCAGCACAAAGGCAAACAGCGCGGCCAGCACGATAAACAGCGCGAACTCAAACGACAGCGCGCCCCAGACGTAGCCCTGGCCGAACCAGGCGAAGCTCTCAGGGTAGCTGTTCAGCGCCTGGTCCCCGAGCAGGATGTAGGTGATCCCGCGGTACAGGCTCATGGTGCCGATGGTGATGACGATGGACGACAGGTTAAAGCGCGTCACCAGAATGCCGTTGAACAGCCCGCACAGTAGCCCGACGCCTAATCCGACGCAGACCAGCAGCGGCGTATCGACGCCCGCTGCCGCGCAAAAGCCCATCACCGTGGAGCTTAGCGCGATGGTGGAGGCTACCGACAGGTCAATTTCCCTGGCGATAATCAGCATCGCCATCGGCAACACGATGATCGCTTTTTCGGTGAAGTTGAACGTCGCGTCGGAGAGGTTCCAGATATTGAGGAAGTAGGGTGAGGCGAGCGCGTTCACCACAAACACCGCCAGCGTCACCGCCAGCAGGAACCCCTCCCAGCACAGCAGACGCTGGAAGATGCCCGGCGCAGAAGTGGGTTTGATTGCTTCAGATGTCATCATTTTGCTCATGATTTCACCGCCAGTTTCTGACGTGCCAGCGCCGCATCGCGCAGTATCAATCGGCCTTTACGTTTATTGCCGCGCTCGTTCAGCAGCACCGCTATCACAATTACCGTGCCGGAAATCGCCATCTGCCAGAACGGGGAGACGCCGATCACCGGCAGGGCGTTGTTAATCACCCCGAGGAACAGTGCGCCAAACAGACAGCCGAGCACGCGCCCGGTGCCGCCCATGGTGCTGATCCCCCCAATCACACAGGCTGCCACCACCTGCAATTCAAAACCGTTAGCGACGTCAACATACGCAACGGCAAAGCGCGATATCCACAGGTAGCCGCAGAACCCGGCCAGCAGACCGGAAAGGCAGAAACTAATGAACTGCATTTTTCCGGCGTTGATCCCGGTGTAGTACGCTGCCGTGGCATTACCGCCTGCGGTGTAGAGCGCTCGTCCGGTGCGGCTGTAGCGCAGGAAGTAGCCCACCAGCAGCAGCGCGGCGATGGCGCACCAGCTCAGCACCGGCAAGCCCAGCACTGACGCACGTGGCAGGCCGAGGAAATCTGTACCCATCTGGTTTGAGTTCACCCAGCCGCCGCCGGAGAGCAAAAAGATCATTCCGCGGTAGATGCTCATGGTGCCGAGCGTTACCACAATCGCCGGAATGCCCAGCTTCCACACCAGCAGGCCGTTTATCGCGCCCATCAGCAGCCCAAGCACGCTGGCAAGGATCAGCAGCGCCCAGACGGGCACGTCCGGATAATGGAAATTAATCAGGGCGACAATCATCCCGGTCAGGGCCAGATTGGCCGCCATCGACAGGTCGATGCCTTTCGTGAGAAGCACCATCATCTGCCCGAGCGCGAGGACGATCAGAATGGCGGTGTCGTTAAACATCTCCACCAGGTTGCCCGGCGCGATAAACGATGGCACGCGGCTGCCAATGGCGACGATCATCAGGATAATCACCGCGCCCAGCAGGGCTTCGCGGTGTTTTAAGAGTGAGCTAAGCATTATGCCGCCTCCTGTTTTGCACCGCTGGCGGCGCTGACGATGGTTTCCGCCGTCGCGTCTCCCGCCTGGTACTCGGCCACCATCAGCCCCTCGTGCATGACGATAATGCGATCCGCCATGCCCATCACTTCCGGCAGTTCGGACGAGACCATAATTACCGCCAGCCCCTGACTGACCAGCTCGGACATAAACTGATGCACGGCTGCTTTTGAGCCGATATCGATGCCTTTTGTCGGCTCATCGAGGATAATCACGTCAGGGTGCGTCGCCAGCCATTTGCCGATCACAACCTTTTGCTGGTTGCCGCCAGAGAGGGTCTCCACCGCCTGCTTCCAGCTGAAGGCTTTCACTTGCAGGCGTTTGGCGTACTCGTCCGCCAGCTTCCATTCACGGTCGTCATGCAGCACACCGTTCGGATTGAGCTTGCTGAGCTGAGGCAGGCTGATGTTCTGGGCAATCGGCAGGGCGATAATCGCCCCCTGTTTCTGTCTTTCTTCCGGCACGCAGACGATACCGGCTTTGATCGCATCCGCAGGCTGGCAGAAGCGCCGGGGCTGTCCGTTGAGGATAATTTCCCCGGACGATGGCCGCGTGACGCCGGAAAGCGCCTGCATCAGCTCGGTACGCCCGGCCCCCACCAGCCCGTAAAAGCCGAGGATTTCCCCTTTACGCAGGGAGAACGAGATATGCGCAAACTCGGTCGGATGGCAGAGGTTTTTCACCTCCAGCACCGTCTCGCCTTTTTCGCAGTCTATTTTAGGGAAAGTTTGGGTAATGGCGCGCCCGACCATCATCGACACCATGCGCTCCTCGGTGATCTCATTTATTGCACCTGCGCCGACGAACGCGCCGTCGCGCAAAATAGTGTAGTGATCGGCCAGCTCAAAAATCTCGTCGAACTTGTGGGAAATAAACAGGATGGCTTTGCCCTCCTGCTTTAAGCGCTCCACAATCTGGTAAAACTCGAGGATTTCATGCTGCGACAGCGCCGCCGTCGGTTCATCGAGGATCACCACCTGCGCCTCAAACGACAGCGCGCGGGCAATCGCCACCATGTGACGCTGGGCGATGCTCAGGGTTTTCAGCGTCGCGCGCGGGTCGATTTGCACTTCCAGCCGCGTGAGGATCGCCTGCGCCCGGCGGTGCATTTCCGGCCAGTCGAGCTTTTTCAGGAAGCCTTTGTGAAGGTACTGACCGACAAAAATATTCTCGGTGACCGAGAGTTCATCAAACAGCACGGTTTCCTGGTGAATGGCGGTGATGCCCATTTTATGCGCCGACTCCGGCGTCGGGAGATGAACGGGGATCGCTTTATAGAGAATTTCGCCCTCGTCGGGCTGGTAAATGCCGGTCATCACTTTGACCAGCGTCGACTTGCCCGCGCCGTTTTCGCCGATAAGCGCCGTCACTTTGCCGGGCCACAGCGCAAGCTGCACGTTCTCAAGGGCACGCACGCCGGGGAACACCTTGGTGATGCCAGAAAGCTGTAGCAATGGGGTCATGATAGTTCTCCTGGACAGAGGAATTTGTAGGGCGGGTAAGCGGCAGCGCCACCCGCCTTTTGCCGGATGGCGCTACGCTTATCCGGCCTACAAATTGCATCAAAAGATTTTCGAGAACTTATCAATATTGCTGGCATCGTAGACGAACGGCTCGGCCATCGCGCCGTTGCCGTCAGCATCCAGCTTCACTTTGCCCAGTCTGCCCATGCTGGCCTCACCTTTCGTGGCCGTGCCTTTCACCAGGTCATCCGCCAGGTAGGTTGCCGCATAGCCGAGGTCGATCGGGTTCCAGATGGCAAAGCTC
This sequence comes from Enterobacter cloacae complex sp. ECL411, assembly GCF_021869665.1. Lineage (NCBI taxonomy): Bacteria > Pseudomonadati > Pseudomonadota > Gammaproteobacteria > Enterobacterales > Enterobacteriaceae > Enterobacter > Enterobacter cloacae complex sp. ECL411. The sequence goes on along the minus strand of NZ_CP091486.1, from coordinate 4,639,338 downwards.
TTGCTCGCGCCGGACTTCACCGCGCCCGCCATCTCGGACGGCAGGCCTAAACCGGTGACGTACACTTTGCCAATCTTGCCCTGGTCCTTCACCGCCTGCGCAGCGGCCACGATGCCCACGGACGATGGCGAAACAATCACTTTCAGTTCGGGGTAGGTTTTCAGCAAGCCGACCGCTTCGCGGTAGCTTTTGTCAGAGAGATCGTCTCCGTAGGCCACGGTCACCAGATTGACGGACGGGTACTTCGGCAGCACCTTTTTCATCTCCGCAATCCAGGTATTCTGGTTGGTGGAGGTTGGCGTGGCACTCAGCACCGCCACGTCGCCTTTCTCGACATTCAGCGCTTTCAGCGCGTCGGCGGCGAGCTTCACGTTGGTTTCGCCAATCAGGGCATTATTGGACGGGTTGAGGTGGATCTGGCGTCCGGCTTTCGCCACCCCGGAGTCCCACGACACAACCTTAATGCCGCGCTGCATCGCTTTTTTCAGCACCGGCACGACGGCGTCCGGATCGTTCGCGGAAATCGCGATCGCATCCACGCCCTGGGCGATCAACCCGTTCAGCACCTCGATCTGCGCTTCCGCCGTGGTGGTGGTCGGGCCGGTATAAATCACTTTCACATCGCCTAACTCTTTGGCCGCCTCCTGCGCGCCGACGTTCGCTGCCTCGAAGAATCCATTTCCTAAGGACTTCGCCACCAGGGCGATTTTCACTTCTGCTAAAGCGGAACCGGACAACGCCAGAGCGGCAACGGTGAGGATCAAGCTTGCTTTTATTTTCATTGCTTTTACTCCACTGACTTGAGTTAGTTGTAGGGATTGCAGGTGGTTTTCGCCCCGTCTCAATGAGCGGGGCGCGATGTTGTTATTGGTACAGATCTAACGCCGACTGCATGGGGGTGACGCCAAAGCGTTTGCCCAGGGCGATCAGCTCTTCCCGGGTGATGGTCTGCTTCATGCCGCCCATGGAATAGACCTTCACCAGCACTTCCGCGGATTTCTCGGCGGTGTCGATCAGGCCGAAGGTTTCATCCAGCGTCGGGCCGCTGCCGAAGACGCCGTGGAACGGCCACAGCACCAGTGAGTGCTTCTGCATGTCCGTTGCGGTTGCCTGACCGATTTCGTCGGTGCCCGGCACCATCCACGGCAGAATGCCGACACCGTCCGGGAACACCACCAGACACTCGGTGCTGCCTTCCCACAGTTTGCGGGTGAAGAAATCAGAATTATTTTCCAGCACGTAGGTCAGGGCGATCAGGTTGGTGGCGTGGCAGTGCATGATCACGCGGTCTTTGCCATTGGTCGCCTTGATGCGTTCGCAGTGGGAGAGGAAGTGCGCCGGCAGTTCAGAGGTCGGCACCGCGTCGTCCGTCAGTCCCCAGAGAATGTGGTAGCCCGCGCCGTCGCTGTCCACCTTCACCACGCCAAGGTTGGCCTGCGGGTCGAGCTGGACGTTGCGGAAGAACTTCCCGGAACCGGTGACGATAAACGGCGTGTTGGCGAGCAGCGGCATCGGCTGGCTCAGGGCGATATAGCGCGGCTTCTGGTGGAAATCGGCGGCAAATGGCTCGATATCCGCGTCGTCCAGGCGTAGCGTCAGGTTGCCGCCGTTGCGCTCATCCCAGCCTTTGAGCCAGGCGTCAGAGGTGGCTTTGATCATGCCCTGGACGAACCAGGAAGTGGTGATGGTCTGCATAGTTTTCATTTCCAGTTATCGCGGTGAGGTTGAACCCCTCACCCTAACCCTCTCCCCAAAGGGGAGAGGGGATGGTTTGCTCCCTCTCCCCTTTGGGGAGAGGGCAGGGGTGAGGGGGCTGTTACCCGCGCTGACTCAACACGTCTTCCTCATATGCCCGCACGTTGTCCAGCCACTGACTGCCCGCAGGCGCATCGTGACGCTGGCAGTACATCTCCCACACCGCCTGCCACGGCAGGGATTTCTGCTCTTCCAGCAGCGCCAGGCGCGCGGTGTAGTCGCCGTTTTCTTCCAGCTGTTTCAGGGCGGCGACAGGCTCCAGCAGCGCGCGCAGCAGGGCTTTCTTCATGTTGCGGGTGCCGATAACCCACGCCGCGATGCGGTTGATGGAGGCGTCGAAGAAGTCGAGGCCAATGTGTACGCGGTCAAAGAGGTCGTGTCGGATGATTTCGCTGGCAATGGCCTGGGTTTCGTCATCCAGCAGCACCACGTGGTCGCTGTCCCAGCGCACCGGGCGGCTGACGTGCAGCAGCAGACGCGGCACGTAGAGCATGGCGGCGGAGATTTTGTCGGAGATCACCTCGGTTGGGTGGAAATGGCCGGCATCCAGGCACAGCGCGGTCTGGCGGCTGGTGGCGTAACCCATGTAGAACTCGTTTGAGCCCACGGTGTAGCTCTCTGCGCCAATGCCGAACAGCTTGCTCTCGACGGCGTCGATGTGGTGCGCCGGGTCCAGTTTTTCGCTGATAGCTTCATCCAGCGCGGCCAGCAGACGCTGACGCGGGGCCAGTCGGTCTACGGTGATGTCCTTCATGCCGTCCGGGATCCAGATATTCATTACCGATGGCGTGCCAAGCTGCTCGCCGAAATACGCCGAGACGCGGCGGCTGGCTTTGACATGGTCGATCCAGAACTGGCGGATTTCGTCGTTGGCGTGCGCAAGGGTAAACCCGTCCGCGCTCAGCGGGTGCGAGAAGCAGGACGGGTTAAAATCCAGACCCAGCCGGTTGGCCTTCGCCCACTCCACCCAGTTCTTAAAGTGTTCCGGTTTGATTTCGTTACGCGCGACCGGCTCGTCGGATTCGAGATAAATGGCGTGCAGGTTCAGGCGCTTTGGCCCGGGGATCAGGCTCAGCGCCAGCTCCAGATCCGCACGCAGTTCGGTGGCGTTGCGCGCTTTGCCCGGATAGTTACCCGTGGCCTGAATACCCCCCGTCAGGGAACCGCCCGGGTTCTCGAAACCGGCGACGTCATCACCCTGCCAGCAGTGCATGGAGACGGGCAGACGGTCGAGCTGGCGCAGCGCCTCTTCGACATCCACGCCGACGGCGGCGAAACGCTGTTTAGCCAGATCCCAGGCTTGTTCAAGTTGAGTGGTCATGCGCAAAGCTCCTTAGTCAGTCGTTTTTGCTGAAACTGCGCCCGGTAGCGGGCAATTTCATGGCAGGGATGGGGGGTGAAGGTGGTCAGGCTGTTATTCGCCGTCACCACCGAACGGAAATCGTCGACGTTTGAAAGTTCGTCCAGGGTCATCAGCTGAATGCCGATATTGCCGAGCGTGGAGGCTTCAATCGGACCTGCCACCACGGTAATGCCGCAGGCATCCGCGCAGAGCTGGTTCAGCAGCTGGTTCTGGCAGCCGCCGCCCACGATATGCAGCTGTGTGAACGGTTTGCCGCGAAGGTCAGCCAGCTCGCTCAGGATGTCGGCATACAGCAGGGCGAGGCTGTCAAAAATGCAGCGTGCCAGCTCGGCGGGGCGGGAAGGTACCGGCTGCCCCGCTTCAAAACAGGCGGCCTGGATTTCGGCGCTCATGTGCACCGGGTTGATAAAGCGATCGTCGTTCGGGTTGATCAGGAAGGTGCAGGCCTTCAGCGTTTCGGTTTCCGCGATAAGCGCGGGCAGGTCGGTGATGGCCTGCTCTTTCAGCACCCGCTGGAGCAGCCACAGCCCCATGATGTTCTTCAGCACCCGGTAGCGGCCTTCGGCACCGCCTTCGTTGGTGATGTTCGCCGCCATCGCGGCATCGCTGGTGTACGGGGTTTTGCTCTCGAAGCCCATCAGCGACCAGGTGCCGGAAGAGAGATAGGCCGCATCTTTGTCGGCGAGCGGCGAGGCAATGACCGCGCTCGCGGTGTCGTGACTGGCGACGGCGACAACAGGGATTTCATTCCCCTGCGGGCAAAGCCAGTGACCGATCACATTGCCCGGATGGGTTGGCGCGCCGAACCAGGACGGCGAGGCGCCCGTCCAGGCCAGCAGATGTTCATCCCAGTTATCGGTGTTGATGTTGACCAGCTGCGTGGTGGTGGCGTTGGTGTATTCCCAGTTCATATTGCCGGTCAGACGGTAGCTTAAGTAGTCCGGGATCAGCAGCGCATGCGCCACCTTTTCGACCAGCTCAGGCTGTTGCTCAACCAGCGCACGTAGCTGATAAAGCGTGTTAAACGGCAGGAACTGGATGCCACTGCGACCATAGATGTTCTCCTTGCCAAGCTGCGCGATGGCGTGCGCCATCAGCCCATCGGTGCGGCTGTCGCGGTAGGAGACCGGCAGGCCGACGCGTTCGCCGTGACTGTCCAGCAGCACGTAATCCACACCCCAGGTATCAATGCCGATACTGTCGATGCGAATACCGTCTTCGCAGACGTTGTGAAGTCCGGTGCGAATCTCTGCTTCCAGGGCGTCGATATCCCAGGTAACAAAACCGTCCTGTTTTTGCAGGCAATTGGCGAAACGGTGCATTTCGCGAAGCGTAAGGGTGTGCAGGTCGCAGTCCCAGGTGGCGAGCATTACACGGCCGCTGGATGCGCCTAAATCGACAGCCACACAATGGCGAAAAGTCATGGTCGGGTCCTTTCTTAAGTCATTACCGAGGAGTGTAAGAAAGGGAAGAAATAGCCACCTTCTCGCCACTGACAGCCCAAATCTCGCGCTGGCAAGAAAGCAAAGATGAACGTGAGGGAGTTCACAGTTTCCAGTAATCGCGGGGTTTGCAGGCAGTGTGACGCTGACCGCATTTCCCGATCTTTCCGCCTGTTTCTTGAAAAACCGGCAGCTTTTGCGCGGTTTGCTGTCAAAAATTTAAGGTGAGCGGGGAAGGCCTTAATTACTATTTTGAGAACTTTTCTCATTGGTAGAGGCCGTTATGACCGTACTGCACAGCGTCGATTTTTTTCCTTCGGGGGCTTCGCCGGTTGCGATTGAGCCACGGCTGCCTCAGGCTGCGTTCCCGGAACATCATCATGATTTTCATGAAATTGTGATTGTTGAGCACGGAACGGGCATCCACGTGTTTAATGGTCAGCCGTATACCATCAGCGGCGGTACGGTGTGCTTCGTGCGCGATCACGACAGGCACCTGTATGAACATACCGATAACCTGTGCCTGACCAATGTGCTCTATCGTTCTCCGGATGCGTTTCAGTTTCTCTCCGGGCTGAATCAGCTGTTGCCGCAGGAGAAGGACGGCCATTATCCGTCGCACTGGCGGGTGAATCAGTCCACGTTGCAGCAGGTGCGTCAGCTGGTGAGCCAGATGGAGCAGAGCGAGGATGGACAGGAGACGCACGCCATTGCTACCCGCGAGCTGCTGTTTATGCAGCTGCTGGTGCTGCTGCGGCGCAGCAGCCTGGTGGAAGGGCTGGAAAATAACGACGCGCGCCTGAATCAGCTGATGGCCTGGCTGGAAGATCATTTTGCCGAAGATGTCTGCTGGGAAACGCTGGCGGATGACTTTTCGCTCTCGCTGCGCACGCTGCATCGTCAGCTCAAGCAGCATACCGGGCTGACGCCGCAGCGCTACCTCAACCGTCTGCGCCTGATCAAAGCGCGTCACCTTTTAAGGCACACGGATGAAAGCGTCACCGATATCGCCTATCGCTGCGGTTTCGGCGACAGTAACCACTTTTCGACGCTGTTTCGCCGGGAGTTTAGCTGGTCGCCGCGCGATATCCGTCAGGGGAAAGACGCGTTGCTTCAGTAACGCGAGGGCAGTCACCGTTTTTTTACCGCAGAAAGGCTAATAATGTCCGGTTATTCGCCGTCGAGGTTGTGGTGTGGCTGCTCAGTTAATTCTTCGTAAAGATGATTTTTTTGCCTCCGCGAGTCAGGCCGTCGCGGTGGCGGATCGCTATCCGCAAAACGTCTTTGCCGAGCATACCCACGAGTTCTGCGAGCTGGTGCTGGTGTGGCGGGGCAACGGCCTGCACGTCCTCAACGACCGTCCCTACCGCATCACGCGCGGAGACCTGTTCTACATCCGCGCCGAAGATAAACACTCTTACGCCTCGGTTAACGATCTGGTGTTGCAGAACGTCATCTACTGCCCTGACAGGCTTAAACTGAATGTCGACTGGTCGGGCAATATCCCCGGTTTACATGATGCCAGAGGCGAACCGCACTGGCGCTTAAGCAGCAACGGCATGGCTCAGGTGCGCCAGACGATTTCCCAGCTGGAGCAGGAGAGCCAGAAGAGCGATCCGGTGGCAAACCAGATGTCGGAGCTGCTTTTTGCCCAGCTGGTGATGACCCTGAAGCGCCATCGTTACGCTACGGATAATCCCTCTGCCACCACGCAGGAAGCGTTGCTGGATAAACTCATCACCCGGCTTGCGGGCAGCCTGAATAAAAGCTTTGTGCTGGAAAAATTCTGCGAGCAGGAGCAGTGCAGCGAGCGCGCGCTGCGCCAGCAGTTCCGCACCCAGACGGGGATGACGGTAAACCACTATCTGCGCCAGCTGCGCATCTGCCACGCTCAGTATCTGTTACAGCATACGGAGCTGATGGTGAGTGAAGTGGCGATGCGCTGCGGCTTTGAGGACAGTAACTACTTTTCGGTGGTGTTTAACCGTGAGGTGGGGATGACGCCGGTTCAGTGGCGTCATCGCAGTCGAAAGGCAGCGTAATCAGTTCGCCATGCCGAGGCCGACGATATTGGCCGCAATAATAATCACCACGCAGCCCAGGCTCAGCACGCCAACCGGACGACGCCCGGCGTTGTTCCACTCCTTCAGTACCAGCCCAACCAGCCCGCCGCACAGCACGTAGAAGCTCATGTGCAGCATCCAGCTCATGTAGTCATACTGCGCCGGAATACTGGCGTGACCCCAGGCGTAGAAGAAGAATTGCAGATACCACATCAAACCGCCGAGGGCGGAAAGCAGGACGTTGGTGACGATCAGCGGTTTTGCCAGCGAGAAGTCGGCTTTTACCGACAGATTCTTCACTTTTGCCAGACGAATGAAGCAAAAGCCGAGGTTTACCAGCGCGCCGCCGCCCATGATCACCACGTAGCTTGGCAGGGCAACGTACAGCGGGTCGACGCCCAGCGCCGCAGCGGCGTCGTGCATCGGTTTGGCGGCGTTCATCGCGAACGACATGCCCGCCGAGAAGACGCCGCACATCACCGCCAGTAGCAGCCCTTTCTTCAGGTTGAACTCTTCGGCTTTGATGCCCATCTTGCGTTCTTTCAACTGGCCCGCGCGGGTGACAATTCCCACGCCGATCACCGCTACCAGCACGCCCAGCAGCGTCATTCGCCCACCCTGGGTGTTGATCAGCACATCGAAGTTGCCGTTGAGGATTGGCGTCATCAGGGTGCCAACAATCAGCGTAATGCCGATCGCGATGCCAATCCCCATCGACATGCCGAGGTAGCGCATGGTGAGGCCGTAGTTGATATTACCGATGCCCCACATCGCGCCGAACAGGAATACCGGCAGCAGGGTGGAGGCGTTGAAGGAGGAGAAGTAGCCCCAGAAATCGGGCAGCAGCATGGCGCTGATTGTCCATGGCAAAATCAGCCAGGACACGGTGCCGCCAACGGACCACATGGTTTCCCATGACCAGCCTTTCACCTTTTTAAACGGGGCATAGAAACAGGCTGCACTGGCCGCGCCTATCAAATGCCAGAAAATACCCATCGTAATCGCATGATTCATTTTTACATCCTCATCGTTTTTATAGCCGGAGGCTTCCCGCCGACTTGATGAGTGTAAAAATTAGGCGGTTTGGGAACCTTCAGAAGGTTGCCGCACTTTTGTTTTGAATGGCAATCAGCACGTTAACCGCGTGAGCAGACTCACAATTCCTTCATTTCTCAAAAACCGAATAACCTTATAAAAACTACGGCATTGATAATCATTTTCAATATCATTTAATTAACTATAATGAACCAACTGCTTACGCGGCATTAACAGCTGTGCCGCCCGACAATAATGGAGAGGATTATGAGTTATACACTGCCATCCCTGCCGTATGCCTACGACGCACTGGAACCGCATTTCGACAAGCAGACGATGGAAATCCATCACACTAAACATCACCAGACCTACGTGAATAACGCGAATGCTGCGCTGGAAAGCCTGCCAGAGTTCGCTAATCTGCCTGTTGAAGAGCTGATCACCAAACTGGACCAGCTGCCAGCAGACAAGAAAACCGTGCTGCGCAACAACGCGGGCGGTCACGCTAACCACAGCCTGTTCTGGAAAGGCCTGAAAACCGGCACCACCCTTCAGGGCGACCTGAAAGCGGCTATCGAGCGTGACTTCGGTTCCGTTGACAACTTCAAAGCGGAATTCGAAAAAGCCGCTGCAACCCGTTTCGGCTCTGGCTGGGCGTGGCTGGTCCTGAAAGGTGACAAACTGGCGGTCGTTTCAACCGCAAACCAGGACTCCCCGCTGATGGGTGAAGCTATCTCTGGCGCATCCGGCTTCCCAATTCTGGGTCTGGACGTGTGGGAACACGCTTACTACCTGAAGTTCCAGAACCGTCGCCCTGACTACATCAAAGCCTTCTGGGATGTAGTGAACTGGGACGAAGCAGCAGCGCGTTTCGCCGCTAAAAAATAAGGTTGCATTGACGCCTGTGAGAAGCGAGTCTGATGACTCGCTTTTTTTGTATCTGAAGGAGTGGAGATGCATTACCCGGTGAATGTGTTTACAGGCAAGGTAAGGGAGTACGAAGGCAGTCGCCCTAGCGCTATCGCCAAAGTGCAGGTCGACGGTGAGCTGACGCTTACCGAGCTTGGTCTGGCGGGCGACCAGCAGGCCGAAAAGAAAATCCACGGCGGGCCCGATCGCGCGCTGTGCCACTATCCGCGCGAGCACTATCAGCACTGGAAAACCGAATTTCCTGAACAGGCGGACCTTTTCGTCGCCCCCGCGTTTGGCGAAAATCTCTCAACGGAAGGGCTGACGGAGAAGAACGTCTTTATTGGCGATATTTATCGCTGGGGCGATGCTCTGATTCAGGTCACCCAGCCGCGCTCGCCGTGCTTCAAACTTAACTACCATTTTGGCATTCAGGATATGTCGGCCCAGCTGCAAAACGCGGGTAAAACCGGCTGGCTGTATCGCGTTGTGCAGGCGGGACAGGTTTCGGCGGATGCGCCGATTGAGCTGGCTTCGCGCCTGAGTGAGGTGTCGGTATTCGAGGCCTGTGCCATTGCCTGGCATATGCCCTTCGACGATGAACAGTTTCACCGCCTGCTGTCAGCGGCAGGATTATCCACCAGCTGGACCAGAACGATGCAGAAGCGGCGGATAAGCGGCAAGATCGAGAGCAGTTCGCGGAGATTATGGGGGAAATAATTGCCCCTCACCCCGGCCCTCTCCCCAAAGGGGCGAGGGTGAAAAGACCGCACCGAGCCGTCCCCTCTCCCCTATGGGGAGAGGGTTAGGGTGAGGGGATTACGAACGCTTATACAGCGGCAGCCACAGCGTTAACCGCAGACCGCCCAGCGGGCTGTCATCGGCTTTCACCCAGCCACGGTGCTGCTGCATGGCTGTTTCAACAATCGCCAGACCCAGCCCCGTACCGCCAGATTCACGGTCGCGCGCCTCGTCGGTACGGTAGAACGGACGGAAAATCTGCTCGCGATCTTCCGGGCTGACGCCTGGACCGTCGTCGTCCACGATGATAGTGATCCCGTCTTTATCCACCGAAAACGCCACTTCAATCTTCGTGTGCGAGTAGCGCAGGGCGTTACGCACGATATTCTCCAGCGCGCTTTCCAGCGTGTTGGGGTTACCGTACAGCGGCCACGGGCCCGGCGGGAAATTGACGGTGAAGGATTTGCCCATCTGTTCCGCTTCGAAGGCCGCGTTGTCCAGCACCTCATGCCAGAGGTGATTGGCTTTCACCGTTTCGCTCACCAGCGCGTTTTTCTGCTGATTACGCGACATCACCAGCAGATCGTTGATCATGCTGTCCAGGCGATGCGCTTCCGTCTCAATACGCTCCAGCTCTTTGCTCTCACCGCTGCGACGGCGCAGCAGGGCGGTACCCAGCTGTAAACGCGTGAGCGGCGTCCGCAGCTCGTGGGAGATATCCGACAGCAGACGTTGCTGGGCCGTCATCATTCGATCAAGCGCGCTCACCATCTGGTTAAAACTGGTTCCGGCGGCCAGGAACTCCTGCGGCCCGGATTCCAGCTCCGGATGCTGCCTCAGGTTGCCCTGCGCCACTTCGTCCGCCGCATTTTTCAGCTTACGCGCCGGTTTCGCCAGGCTCCACGCCAGCCATAACAGCAGCGGGGAACTGACCAGCATCGTGACAATCAACAGCAAAAGCGGACGGTCAAACAGCAGGTTGATAAAGTCGGACTGTGAACTGCTCGCAGGGCGAATCAGATAGAGCTGGTAATTGTCTTCCCCATCCCGCACCGAGAAAGGACCGACCATCTCTACCCGACCATATTTCTTTTTCTGTGGGTGATCGGCATTATCCGCCTGGCCAATAAAGTTGCGGATAATCTGCATTTCATTGCGATCGGCCCCAATCACGCGGCCTTCACTGGTGACCAGTAAAAGACGTTGTCCGGGGGGCGCCCACTTGTCGATAGCGCGAAACAACCTGCGCCACCACATTAAATCGTTCGGCGGATCGTTTGCCAGCTCCGCTTCCACGTGCTGCTCGATCATCACGCCCTGACGTTGCTCGCTGTCGAGTAGCTCCGTCATCTGGCGTGAGTCGAGTTTTGGCAACATCAAAACGAGCATTAAAACCAGTGCCAGCGTCAGCCAGAAGATGGCGAAGATGCGGGCGGTTAAGCTGCCTATCATGAAGCGGAAACCATCAGATAACCGCGACCACGCAGGGTTTTAAACCAGGGGTGACCGTCTTTACGCTCCGGCAGCTTACGGCGCAGGTTAGAGATGTGCATGTCGATGGCGCGGTCAAACGGGGTGAGGCGTTTGCCGAGCACTTCCTGGCTTAAGTGTTCACGCGACACCACCTGGCCGAGATGCTGCGCCAGCAGATACAGCAGGGTGAACTCGGTGCCGGTTAGCTCCAGCGTTTCACCGTCGAAGCTCGCTTCCTGGCGGCCCGGGTTCAGGCTCAGGGAGTCCACTTCCAGCGTAGGTGAGCTGTTGTCGGTATTCTGCTGCTGCTCGCTCCAGTGAGAGCGGCGCAGGATCGCGCGAATACGGGCCACCAGTTCACGGTCGTTGAACGGCTTAGGTAAATAGTCATCCGCACCCAGCTCAAGGCCGAGTACGCGGTCAAGCTCGCTGCCGCGTGCGGTCAGCATAATGACGGGGGTCTGGTGTGTCTGGCGAAGCTCTTTCAACGTATCAATACCGTTTTTCTTCGGCATCATGACGTCGAGCAAAAGTAAATCGATGCTGTCGTCAAGGAGACTCAGCGCCTGTTCCCCATCATGGGCAACCAGGACGTTGAAACCTTCCATGTCGAGCAACTCCTTTAAAAGAGATGTGAGCTCTCGGTCATCATCAACTAACAGGATTTTATTCATTGTTTAAATACCTCCGAGGCAGAAATTACGACATCAAGGCTATCTAATCCATGACTTTACGTTGTTTTACACCCCCTGACGCATGTTTGCAGCCTGAATCGTAGACTGTCTCTCGTTGAATCGCGACACGAAAGATTTTGGGAGCAAGTGATGCGCAAAGTTACCGCTGCCGTCATGGCCTCAACGCTGGCCTTCTGTGCGTTTAGCCAGGCTGCTGTAGCTATCAACAGCGATAACGGTTCCTCAGCAGAGGGCGCAACGCAGCACAGCAGCCAAAGCCATATGTTTGACGGCATAAGTTTAACCGAACATCAGCGTCAACAGATGCGAGATCTGATGCAGAGGGCACGACACGACCAGCCCCCTGTTAATGTTAGCGAAATGGAGACAATGCATCGCCTTGTCACCGCAGAAAATTTTGACGAAAGCGCTGTACGCGCTCAGGCAGAAAAAATGGCGCAGGAACAGGTTGCCCGCCAGGTAGAAATGGCGAAGGTTCGCAACCAGATGTTCCACCTGCTAACGCCCGAGCAGCAAGCGGTTTTGAATACCAAACATCAGCAACGTATGAACCAGTTGCGTGAGGTTGCACGGATGCAGCGAAGCTCAGATATGACGCTTTTCAGTAGCAATAGCAGTACCCGTAGTAACCAGTAAACCCTGTTTTCCTTGCCATAGACACCATCCCTGTCTTCCCCCACATGATGTGGGGGTTTTTTTTGCCCATCGTTCAGTGTTGTTAACGCTTTATTCATCCTTTCACTCCACCGCCATCCGTTATACTAGCGCCATGGCATGACAGGAGTGTTTATGAATCAATCCTATGGACGGCTGGTAAGCCGGGCCGCAATAGCCGCGACGGTGACGGCGTCGTGTTTGCTGATCATTAAAATTTTCGCGTGGTGGTACACCGGGTCGGTTAGTATTCTGGCGGCGCTGGTGGATTCACTTGTGGATATTGCCGCCTCGCTGACCAACCTGCTGGTGGTGCGCTATTCGCTGCAACCGGCGGATGAAGAGCATACGTTTGGCCACGGCAAAGCGGAATCGCTGGCCGCGCTGGCACAAAGTATGTTTATTTCTGGCTCCGCGCTTTTCCTGTTTTTGACCGGCATTCAGCATCTTATTTCGCCTTCTCCGATGAACGATCCGGGCGTTGGTGTGGTCGTAACCGTAGTTGCACTTATAAGCACACTTGTTCTTGTAACGTTCCAGCGCTGGGTTGTACGCAAAACACAAAGCCAGGCTGTACGGGCCGATATGCTTCATTATCAGTCTGATGTTATGATGAATGGGGCTATTCTTATTGCGCTCGGTCTGGCCTGGTATGGCTGGCATCGTGCCGATGCGTTGTTTGCGTTAGGGATAGGGATCTATATTTTATACAGCGCGTTGCGGATGGGGTATGACGCGGTACAGTCGCTTCTTGACCGTGCGCTTCCGGATGCAGAACGTGATGAAATTTATGCCATCGTGACCCACTGGCCTGGCGTCAGTGGTGCTCACGATCTTCGTACGCGGCAGTCAGGGCCGACCCGCTTTATTCAGATTCATTTGGAAATGGAAGACAACCTGCCACTGTTTCAGGCGCATATGGTCGCTGAACAGGTGGAGCAGGCGATTTTGCAGCGTTTCCCTGGGTCAGACGTCATTATTCACCAGGATCCGTGCTCTGTCGTCCCCAGGGCGTTTTGAGCTTTCGTAATTCGTTGTAAAAAAGTGAGCCAGACCAGCATTTTGTGGATAAATTACCACCATATGGCCTGACCTGAATCAATTCAGCTGGAAGGGATTGATATACTATTTGCAGTATTCGACGGTTGAACAGTTTCTTCCGGCAGCAGATTTCAATTTTGCATTCCTAAGTTCAGAGGTAGTCATGATTAAGAAAATCGGTGTGTTGACAAGCGGCGGTGATGCGCCGGGCATGAACGCGGCAATCCGTGGGGTTGTCCGTGCAGCGCTGACGGAAGGTCTGGAAGTTTTTGGTATCTATGACGGTTACCTGGGTCTGTATGAAGACCGCATGGTTCAGCTCGACCGCTACAGCGTGTCTGACATGATCAACCGTGGCGGTACTTTCCTCGGTTCCGCGCGCTTCCCGGAATTCCGTGACGAACACATCCGTGAAGTGGCTATCGAAAACATGAAAAAACGGGGTCTGGATGCGCTGGTGGTTATCGGCGGCGACGGCTCGTACATGGGTGCAAAACGTCTGACTGAAATGGGCTTCCCGTGCATCGGCCTGCCTGGCACTATCGACAACGACATCAAAGGCACTGATTACACCATCGGTTACTTCACCGCGCTGGGTACCGTTGTGGAAGCGATTGACCGCCTGCGTGACACCTCTTCCTCTCACCAGCGTATTTCCATTGTTGAAGTGATGGGCCGTTACTGCGGTGACCTGACCCTGGCAGCGGCCATTGCCGGTGGCTGTGAGTTCGTGGTAGTTCCGGAAGTAGAGTTCAGCCGTGAAGATCTGGTCGCAGAGATCAAAGCCGGCATCGCGAAAGGTAAGAAACACGCCATCGTTGCTATCACCGAGCACATCTGTGACGTTGACGAGCTGGCGAAGTACATCGAAACCGAAACCAAACGCGAAACCCGCGCGACCGTTCTGGGTCACATTCAGCGTGGCGGTTCCCCAGGCCCGTACGACCGTATCCTGGCGTCCCGCATGGGTGCGTACGCGATCGAGCTGCTGCTACAGGGCCACGGCGGCCGCTGCGTCGGTATTCAGAACGAGAAACTGGTTCACCATGACATCATCGACGCCATTGAAAACATGAAGCGTCCGTTCAAAGGTGACTGGCTGGACTGCGCGAAAAAACTGTACTGATCGGCTCTGTTGCCCGGTGGCGCTGCGCTTACCGGGCCTACAAAAGCACGGATCGTAGGCCGGGTAAGGCGTAGCCGCCACCCGGCTTTTTTGTGCCCATCCTTTTTTTATTTCTCCACGTTATAGCCAATCTTTTTTTATTCTTTAATCATCGGTTAGCTTTCTGGCACGCTGCATTCATCAAAACACTACACAAGAGAGCCGGGCGATGAATAAATGGGGCGTGGGGTTAACATTATTGCTGGCATCGACCAGCGTTCTGGCAAAGGACATTCAGTTACTGAACGTGTCGTACGATCCGACGCGTGAACTGTACGACCAGTACAACAAAGCTTTTGCGGCGCACTGGAAACAGGAAACCGGCGATAACGTGGTGGTTCGCCAGTCTCACGGCGGTTCAGGTAAGCAGGCGACATCGGTGATCAACGGCATTGAAGCCGATGTGGTTACCCTGGCGCTGGCTTATGACGTAGACGCGATCGCGGAGCGTGGCCGTATCGACAAAAACTGGATCAAGCGCCTGCCGGACAACTCTGCGCCATACACCTCGACCATTGTCTTCCTGGTGCGCAAAGGCAACCCGAAACAGATTAAAGACTGGAACGACCTGATTAAGCCGGGCGTGTCTGTCATCACGCCGAACCCGAAAAGCTCCGGCGGCGCACGCTGGAACTACCTGGCGGCCTGGGGCTACGCCCTGCACCACAACAACGGTGACCAGGCTAAAGCGCAGGAATTCGTGAAAGCGCTGTTTAAAAATGTCGAAGTGCTGGACTCCGGCGCGCGCGGCGCAACTAACACCTTCGTCGAGCGCGGCATCGGCGACGTGCTGATTGCCTGGGAAAACGAAGCCCTGCTGGCGACCAACGAGCTGGGTAAAGACAAATTCGAGATCGTGACCCCGAGCGAATCCATCCTGGCTGAGCCGACCGTCTCCGTCGTCGATAAGGTTGTTGATAAGAAGGGCACCAAAGCGGTGGCGGAAGCCTACCTGAAGTACCTCTACTCACCGGAAGGGCAGGAAATTGCGGCGAAAAACTTCTACCGCCCGCGCGATGAGGCCGTCGCGAAGAAATACGAAAACGCCTTCCCGAAACTGAAGCTGTTCACTATCGATGATGTTTTTGGCGGCTGGACCAAAGCGCAAAAAGAGCACTTCTCTAACGGCGGCACCTTCGACCAGATCAGCAAGCGCTAAGCGTTTTACAAAGAACGACACGGTAACCCGGTGTGAGAAATCCACCGGGTTTTTTATTTGGTCATCATTTTGCGTTACTCTTTTGCCTCTATTGAAAACAGGGAACGCGTTGTGAAAAAAATTATCTTACTGATTCTGATCGTTATCGCCCTTGCCGCAGGCGGCGTGTACTGGATGAAAGCGGGTAATCCGAATGCGTTGCGTCATATCGTTCTCGACCAGTGTGTGCCCAACCAGCTGCATAACCGTAACCCGGCACCGTGTGCGCAGGTGAAGCCAGATGCGGGCTACGTGGTGTTCAAGGACCGCAACGGACCGCTGCAATACCTCCTGATGCCCACGTACCGTATCAACGGCACCGAAAGCCCGCTGCTGACTGAGCCTCAGACACCGAATTTCTTCTGGCTGGCATGGCAGTCTCGTCATTTTATGAGCATGAAACGGGGAGCCGACGTGACTGACAGCGCTGTTTCTCTGACCATCAACTCCCCGACCGGACGCACGCAGAACCATTTTCATATCCACATCTCCTGCCTGCGCCCGGACGTGCGCGAGAAGCTGAACGCGGCGCAGGGGCAAATCAGCACCCAGTGGCTACCGCTTCCGGGCGGGCTGGAAGGGCATGAGTACCTTGCCCGTCGGGTGACGGAGAACGAACTGGTGCAGCGCAGCCCGTTTATGATGCTGGCGGAAGAACTGCCGGAAGCGCGCGACCATATGGGACGCTTCGCGCTGGCGATGGCGCAGCAGTCGGACGGCTCGTTTGTACTGCTGGCGACAGAGCGTAACCTGCTTACCTTTAACCGCGCGTCGGCTGAGGAATTGCAGGATCATCAATGCGATATCCTGAAGTGACCCCACCATAAATAGCGTTTACTCGCCCTGCCTGTCGCCGTAGACTTGCTGAAAAATTCTACAGGAGACAGGTATGTCGCTCTGGTTAACGCATCCTCTGCTGCTTCCCTCGCTGATCGTCGGCGTCACCATCGTGCTGTGGGCGACGTCGCTGTTGCCGGAATTTATCACCGCGCTGCTGTTCTTTACGGCGGCGATGACCGCCAGAATCGCCCCGCCGGAAGTGATCTTTGGCGGCTTCGCCTCGTCTGCCTTCTGGCTGGTGTTCAGCGGCTTTGTGCTGGGCGTGGCGATTCGGAAAACCGGCCTGGCGGACAGGGCCGCCCGGGCGCTGTCGGCAAAGCTTACCGACTCCTGGGTGCTGATGGTGGCAAGCGTTGTGCTGCTGAGCTATGCCCTGGCATTCGTGATGCCGTCGAACATGGGACGTATTGCGCTGCTGATGCCGATTGTCGCCGCGATGGCGAAGCGGGCCGGCATTCCTGATGGCTCGCGGGCCTGGTTTGGCCTGGCGCTGGCGGTCGGGTTTGGCACCTTCCAGCTCTCGGCCACTATTTTGCCCGCTAACGTGCCAAACCTGGTGATGAGCGGCGCGGCGGAGGGCTCATACGGCATCCACCTCAACTATGTCCCGTATCTGCTGCTGCACACGCCGGTGCTGGGTATTCTCAAAGGCCTGATTCTGATTGGCCTGATCTGCTGGCTGTTCCCCGGTAGCCCGAAACCAGCGAAGGATCTGACGCCGTCTGAACCGATGGGGCGTGACGAAAAACGACTCGCCTGGCTGCTGGCGGTGGTGTTGACGATGTGGGTAACGGAGAGCTGGCACGGCGTGGGCCCAGCGTGGACAGGGCTGGCGGCCTCGGTCATCGTCCTGCTCCCGCGCATTGGTTTTATCACCGGTGAGGAGTTCTCGGCGGGGGTGAATATGCGCACCTGTATTTACGTCGCGGGTATACTCGGGCTGGCCATTACGGTGACGCAGACCGGTATCGGTGCGGCCGTAGGCGAGGCGTTGCTCCATATCATGCCGCTGGATGCAGACCGCCCGTTTACCAGCTTCCTGGCGCTGACGGGGATCACCACGGCGCTCAACTTCATTATGACCGCCAACGGCGTTCCGGCGCTGTACACCACGCTGGCGCAGAGCTTCTCCGACGCGACCGGCTTCCCGCTTCTGTCGGTGATCATGATTCAGGTGCTGGGGTATTCCACGCCGCTGCTGCCGTATCAGGCGTCGCCGATTGTGGTGGCGATGGGCTTAGGGAAAGTGCCTGCGAAGGCGGGGATGCTGCTCTGCCTGGCGCTGGCGATTGCGACGTATCTGGTGCTGCTGCCGCTGGATTATTTGTGGTTTAGCGTATTAGGACGTTTGTAGTGGTTTTGTAGGGCGGGTTAGCGAAGCGCCACCCGCCCCAAAGGCAATTACGCCTGCTTAGCCGCTTCTGCCGCTTTAACGATCACCGCGAAAGCGTCTGCTTTCAGGGATGCGCCGCCAACCAGCGCGCCATCGATGTCTGGCTGGGTGAACAGCTCAGCTGCGTTTGATGCGTTAACGGAACCGCCGTACTGGATGATGACCTGCTCAGCCACTTTCGCGTCTGCTTTTGCAATGTGGTCACGGATGAACTTGTGCACCGCCTGTGCCTGCGCTGGAGTTGCAGATTTGCCGGTACCGATCGCCCAGACTGGCTCGTAAGCGATAACCGCGCCTTCGAACGCTGCCGCGCCCTGGGTTTTCAGCACAGCGTCGATCTGACGTGCGCACACTTCTTCGGTTTTACCCGCTTCGTTTTCTGCTTCGGTTTCACCGATGCACAGAACCGGGATCAGACCCTGCTCTTTCAGCACAGCGAATTTCTTCGCGATGAACTCGTCAGATTCTTTGTGGTAGGTGCGACGCTCAGAGTGGCCGATGATGATGTATTTCGCGCCGATGTCTTTCAGCATTTCAGCGGAGGTTTCACCGGTAAACGCGCCAGACAGGTTAACGTCAACGTTCTGCGCGCCCAGAATGATGTGGCTGCCGTCAGCGGCACGTTTAGCCAGATCCAGGTACATATCCGGCGGAGCGATAGCAACCGCGCAGCCGGTCACGCCAGCCAGCTCTTTACGCAGGTTAGCAACCAGTTCGTTTACCATGTGGCGGCTGCCGTTCAGTTTCCAGTTACCCATCACTAAAGGATGTCGCATTTCAATTCTCCACGCTCAATAAGCGAATTAAGGAATATGGCCACCCTTAAGGGCAGCATGGTCTGTGAATCAGTATAGAGATTTTCCCTCGAAAGGCTTTGCTTTTTGTCATTAATTCGCCCCCTCGAGTGCGTCTGATAGGGCCAGCTTAATCGGTTCAACCGCGAAGGTCAGCCCCTTTTCGCCGTTATCTGCGACGACATAGCGAACGGCACCTTCCGTATCCGCGTAATAGCGTTTGTTTTTCCCGGCGGTAAGCAGTTTTTGCAGCTTTTGCTGGCTTTGCGCTTTCGTGAAGGTGGGGGTAAAGGCGCGCAGAATAGCGCTCATATACTCCAGCGCTTTCGCTTTCGCCGCTTTCTGCTCTGGGCCCTGAATCGGCAGCCAGGTGATCTGCATGCTTTTGATTTTTAACGTTCCGCGCTCAAGGGCAGTGGAAGCATATAGATTCTCGTTAATTTTGCTGGCAGCGCGGGTCAGGGTTGGCGTATCGCGGGCACCGTCAATCGCACGGAACTCTCCCAGCGCAAGCGAGGGGTTTTCTTTATTGAAGGCTTCGCGGAACTGGCTGATAGATTGATCGAAAGAGGGGGCGCCCGCCAGAAGGTAGGGGGCGGTGACCGGGGAAGCCGGTTCCGCGGCGTGCTGAGAAAAACTGGCGCTCAGCATCGCTAAACACAAATAAAGAGAGTGTGCCGAACTTTTCATCAACATTACCCCTGGCCGTTATTGCCCATGATTAAAACGATATCTGGTCGGCTTGTCAAAAGGTCACAACTCCAGGGTAAAATGCGGGCTAAACAATAATAAGGAACCTTACATGACCATACAGCAGTGGTTGTTTTCATTCAAAGGGCGTATTGGACGCCGTGACTTCTGGATCTGGATGGCAGCGTGGGTTGTCGCCATGCTGCTTCTGTTTTTTGTTGCCTATAACGCCTGGCTGAGCACGCAAACTGCGGCTTTTGCGCTGGTCTGTTTACTGTGGCCAACCGCCGCCGTGGTGGTGAAACGTCTGCACGATCGCGGTCGCTCCGGCGCTTGGGCTTTTCTGATTATTCTGGCGTGGATGCTGGTGGCGGGGAACTGGTCAATGCTGCCCTCCATCCTCCCGTGGGTGGTGGGCAGACTGCTGCCGACGGTTATCTTTGTGATGATGGTTGTCGAACTGGGTGCGTTTATTGGCACCCAGAGCGAGAACAAATACGGAAAAGATACCCTTGAGGTGAAGTACCGCTGATCACCAGTAGTGTTCGGCGGTCATATGGCCCGGTCGGCGGCGAAGGTGTTTCGTCATCTGCCGGGTATCCTTCAGCAGTTGCTGCGTATCGCGCACCATCTGCGGGTTACCGCACAGCATCACGTGGCTGGTTTCGGTATTCATCGGTAAACCCACCGCCTCTTCCAGCGCGCCGCTTTCAATCAACGCCGGAACGCGGCCGGTTAACGAGCCAGCTGCGATTTCGCGGCTGACCACCGTCTGAATTTTTAACTTCCCGCCATATCGCTGTTCCAGCGCCTGCATCTGCGGCAAATAGCTCAGGTCTGCGGCGTAGCGCGCGGCGTGAACCAGCACGATATTCTTAAAGCGCTCCAGATCTTTGCCGTACTCCAGGATAGAGAGATACGGGCCGATGGCCGTGCCGGTCGCCAGCATCCAGAGCGTGTCACAGTCGGGGATTTCATCCAGCACGAAGAACCCCGCCGCGTCGGAGACAATCTGCACCTCATCGCCCGGTTTCAGCGCGGCGAGGCGCGGGCTGAGCTTACCGTCCGGGACGGTGACCAGATAGAACTCGAGATCCGGGTTATCAGGCGCGTTAACGTAAGAGTAGGCGCGCTGTACGCGTTCACCGTCGATATCCAGCCCGAGCTTGGCAAACTGCCCGGCGGTAAACGGATGAACGGGAGCGTGCAGCGTGAGGCTAAATAGCGCATCGGTCCAGAACTGTACCTTTGTGACTTTACCTGTTACCCAGTCCGCCATGATCTTCTCCTGTGCTGTTTCTCTCTTCTATCTTCCGTACTTGTGGGAAACATTTCCAGCCCATTCGGGCCGGAAAGCTCTATCGATCAAACGGTTTTACAGAATGTGCGTCTGTACGTCCGGGTCTTTGCGGTCGAGATAATGAATGGACTGAATGCGGCGAATGGTGCGGGATTTGCCGCGGATCAGCAGGGTTTCAGTGGTGGCCATGTTTCCCTTGCGGGTGATGCCATCCAGCAGATCGCCTTTGGTGATGCCGGTTGCGGAGAAGACCACGTTATCGCTGCGAGCCATCTCGTTCAGCGCGAGCACTTTATTGGCCTCGATGCCCATCGCCGCACAGCGCGCCAGTTCGTCTTCACCAATGCGAAGGTTCTCGACGCTGTCGCCTTTGACCTCATGGCGTGGCAGCAGACGCGCCTGCATATCGCCGTCCAGCGCGCGGATCACTGCCGCAGAGACCACACCTTCCGGCGCGCCGCCGATGCCGTAAAGCACGTCGACCTCGCTGTCCGGCATGCAGGTCAGAATAGAGGCGGCAACGTCGCCATCAGGAATGGCAAATACGCGCACGCCGAGTGCTTGCAGATAAGCGATGGTGGCGTCGTGGCGCGGTTTCGCCAGGATGGTCACGGTGAGTTCGTTGAGCGGTTTACCCAGCGCCGCTGCGATATTGCGCAGGTTGGCATCCAGCGGCAGGCTAAGGTCGATAGCGCCTTTAGCACCAGGACCGACAATCAGTTTTTCCATGTACATATCTGGCGCGTTGAGGAAGCAGCCCTTATCGCCCACCGCCAGCACCGCCAGCGCGTTGGCCTGGCCCATCGCCGTCATGCGCGTGCCTTCGATCGGGTCGACCGCGATATCCACCGCATCGCCTTTGCCCGTCCCGACTTTTTCACCGATGTAGAGCATCGGGGCTTCGTCGATTTCGCCTTCGCCAATGACGATAGTGCCATCGATATTGACCTGATTAAGCACAATGCGCATGGCGTGGACGGCTGCGCCGTCTGCGGTATTTTTGTCGCCACGGCCCAGCCACTTGTAGCCTGCGAGGGCGGCAGCTTCGGTGACGCGGGAAAACTCGATAGCAAGTTCACGTTTCATGAGGTACTCGTACAATCAAAAGGAATTGCACGAAGTTTATCACAGAGTGGGGAGGGGGAGGGGTGGTGCGGTCTGAGCCCCTCACCCCGGCCCTCTCCCCAAAGGGGAGAGGGTGTTTTAAGTCCCCTCGCCCCTTTGGGGAGAGGGTTAGGGTGAGGGGTGAGTATGTCTTACTCGTCGTGCTCTTCCCATGCCAGGGCACGTTTCACCGCTTTCTTCCAGCCGCTGTAGCGGTAGTTGCGCTCGGTGGTTTCGATGCCTGGACGGAATTCGCGTTCGATCACCGCTTTTTCCTGAAGCTCGTCAAGGTTTTGCCAGAAGCCAACCGCCAGACCTGCCAGATACGCCGCGCCCAGCGCCGTTACTTCTCGCACCTCAGGACGTTCAACGCGGGTACCCAGAATGTCGGACTGGAACTGCATCAGGAAGTTGTTGGCTACCGCACCGCCGTCCACGCGCAGGGCGTGCAGACGAATGCCGGAGTCCGCCTGCATCGCTTCCAGCACGTCGCGCGTCTGGTAGGCGATGGATTCCAGGGTCGCACGAATAATGTGGTTAGAGTTCACACCGCGCGTCAGGCCGAAAATCGCGCCGCGGGCGTACGGATCCCAGTACGGTGCGCCCAGACCGGTAAACGCTGGCACCACGTATACGCCGTTGGTGTCTTTCACTTTGGTCGCGAAGTATTCGGAGTCAAACGCATCGCTGATCAGCTTCATCTCGTCGCGCAGCCACTGAATGGAGGCACCCGCCATGAATACCGCCCCTTCCAGGGCATAGTTCACTTCACCGCGTGGGCCGCAGGCGATGGTGGTCAGCAGACCGTTTTCTGATTTCACCGCTTTCTCGCCGGTGTTCATGAGCATAAAGCAGCCGGTGCCGTAAGTGTTCTTCGCCATCCCTTCCTTGACGCACAGCTGGCCGAACAGCGCCGCCTGCTGGTCACCGGCAATACCGGCGATAGGAATACGGGTGCCGCCTTTACCGCCGATGTTGGTCTGGCCGTATACTTCTGAAGATTTGCGCACGTCTGGCAGCATCGCACGCGGAATGTCCAGCGCGTCCAGCATCTTGTCATCCCACTCCAGAGTGTTGATGTTGAACAGCATGGTGCGCGAGGCGTTGGTGTAGTCGGTGACGTGAACGCGTCCCTGAGTCATCTTCCAGATAAGCCAGGTATCGACGGTGCCAAACAGCAGCTCGCCGCGTCGTGCACGCTCGCGTGAACCTTCCACGTGGTCGAGGATCCACTTCACTTTGGTGCCGGAGAAATACGGGTCAATGACCAGACCGGTTGTACTGCGCACGTACTCTTCCATTCCGTCGCGCTTCAGTTTTTCGCAGATCTCTGAGGTGCGGCGGCACTGCCAGACAATGGCGTTGTAGATGGGCTTACCGGTTTCGCGCTCCCAGACAACGGTGGTTTCACGCTGGTTGGTGATACCGATAGCGGCAATCTCGTCAGAACTGATGTCGGCTTTCGCCAGCACTTCCACCAGCGTGGAGCTTTGTGACGCCCAGATCTCCATCGGGTCGTGTTCAACCCAGCCTGGACGCGGATAGATTTGCTCAAATTCGCGTTGAGACACGCTGACAATGTTCGCGTCATGATCCATTACGACAGCGCGGGAGCTGGTAGTGCCCTGGTCGAGCGCAACGATATATTTTTTTTCGGTCATGGTATGTGTCCCGTAGTCAGATTACAGCGAAGCTTTTTGTTGTGTGGTGGAAGTCGACTCTTTTTCCTCTTCCACACAGGTGTCGCACGGTAAGTGGCGACCAATTAATTTGCGATAGCCGAATGCGCCCAGCGCCGCCCCTACGATTGGCCCGAACAGCGGAACCAGGAAGTAAGGAATGTCTTTGCCGCCGGTAAAGGCGACATCGCCCCATCCTGCAAAGAAGGCGAAGGTTTTTGGACCCAGGTCACGCGCCGGATTCATCGCAAAGCCGGTCAGCGGACCCATTGATGCGCCAATTACCGCAATCAGAAGGCCAATCAAAAGTGGTGCCAGCGGGCCGCGCGGAATGCCGTTTCCGTCGTCGCCCAGCGCCATAATGACGCCCATCAGAATAGCGGTAATCACCATTTCAACTGCGAACGCCTGCACAAAATTAATATGCGGATTCGGATACGTTGAGAAAATGCCTGCCAGATCCAGACTTTCGACACTGCCACGCACCATATGATGCGTCTGTTCGAAGTCGGTGAAAAGATTGTAATAAAGCCCGTAAACTAACGCCGCTGCGCAAAAGGCGCCGGCAAATTGTGAAATGATGAAAGGGACAACTTTGCGTCCGTCAAAGCACGCGAATAGCCACAACGCGATGGTCACCGCTGGGTTAAGATGTGCGCCGGAAACCCCTGCGGTCAGGTAGATGGCCATCGCCACGCCCAAACCCCAGATAATACTGATTTCCCACTGACCAAAACTGGCACCTGCCACTTTCAGTGCAGCGACACAGCCTACTCCGAAGAATATCAACAACCCGGTACCCAGGAACTCGGCAATGCACTGGCCTTTTAAGGTTGATGTCTGACTCATAATCGGAATCCTGCAAAAGAGTAATGTTTATTGTTTGCGTGACCGCCCGTGACAGCCACGATGCCCTGTAGACATAGTGTTAATTTATCGTTGACGAGCACAAACGAGAAATATCGAAATCAAAATGTGTGGTCTGTGTCAATAAAATGAGCGTTTTCGCGCCATAAAGCGCGTTTTTGCATCAACGGTATAATGTGAGCTGAATCATTTCATTAACTAAAGAGTTAACAATTTAGGGGTATATACCGCGAACGCACCAGGACCAGACCTAAAAGTGTTGCAAACCGCGATCTGCGCGGTGTGTCGCTGGACACAGAGCGCCGCGCTCCATACAATCGACGGTATATGTCGTGCGCGTTTACGTTAAAGCGTCGCCTTGCAATTCAGGAGAGGTAGCATCATGTCTTTAGAAGTGTTTGAGAAACTGGAATCGAAAGTACAGCAGGCGATCGACACCATCACCCTGCTGCAGATGGAAATTGAAGAGCTGAAAGAGAAAAACAACTCCCTGTCCCAGGAAGTTCAGAATGCTCAGCACAGCCGTGAAGAACTGGAGCGCGAAAACAACCAGCTGCGCGAACAGCAGAACGGCTGGCAGGATCGCCTGCAGGCACTGCTGGGACGTATGGAAGAAGTCTGATTTCCTTTGGGAATGAATTGAGTAGGCCGGGTAAGGCGAAGCCGCCACCCGGCTTTTTTATGGTTATTGCTCACGGATTTCAACCATAAAAAAGGCCGCCAGAGGCGGCCTTAACGCTACTTGTCCTGCGCTGTCATAGCATAAGCAACAAACCCACTCGGTTCATCACTCTTTACCACGAGTACGCTGGCGACAATGAACGCGATACATAATTAGCGTTTCATTATGCGGTCCCTGCTGCTTACCGCTCCACCGTTCACCACCGGTGATAAGTCGGTGGATACAAGCCCGGTTAAAGGTTGCTTTACGGTTGTGAATACACCTTTCCCTGGACCGGCGCCCATTTGCGAGATGGCGGAAAGGGACACAGCATGATAGTTAGCAACAGCAGCGGAGTTAAGGTTTTTATAAATAATTAGGAATTTATAAAGGGTCGATGGGGTTACCTGAGGTTTGAACCAGGGTAAGATAAAAATCCTGGTTAAAGGTTGCTAGACTTCCCAACGGACCGCGAATCCCGAGGGACAAAAAAACCGCCACATTGCTGTTGGCGGTTTTTTTATGCATCTCGCTTACCGATTAACTACTCAATATCCAGCGCATCCTCAGAAAGGATAATGCCGGTATTGTCAGCATAAAGGTGGTCGCCCGAGAAGAAGGTCACGCCGCCGAAGTTAACGCGCACGTCGCTTTCGCCGATGCCGTCGCCCGCTGCGCCTACCGGTATGGCCGCGATGGCCTGAATCCCGATATCCATGTCTTCGAGATCGTCCACCTGACGCACGGAACCGTACACCACAATGCCTTCCCACTCGTTCTGGACGGCAATTCCCGCCAGTTCAGCATCAATCAATGCACGGCGCACGGAACCGCCGCCGTCGACCACCAGAACGCGGCCACGGCCGTTCTCTTCGAGCAGATCGTACAGCAACCCGTTGTCCTCGAAACATTTCACCGTGATGATTTGTCCGCCAAACGACGACCGTCCACCAAAGTTGGAGAACAGGGGTTCAACGACGTTGACATCTTCCTGGTAGATGTCACAAAGCTCGGAGGTATCGTATTTCATAGGTTTAACGCTCTGTTGCTGCGAATGTGTTCAGTATATCGTGCGAAATGCCTTGTTGGCAAAATCATCAATTGTTAATTGATATTTGTCAGCTAACTCAGCGTCTGGCTTAAGACAATCCCGATGACGAACAGCAGGTTAGTCAGCAACGCGCCTTTTACCGTGCGCTCCAGCATCGGCGGCATGGCAGCCGGGCTGAGTTCACGCATGACATAGCGGGCCTGCTTAACCAGCAGCGGTGCGGCGAGCACAAACAGCCAGCCCCACAGGCTGTGCAGAGAGATCAGATTGAACAGTGCCAGGCAGACCAGCGCGCCGATGAGCAGGCAGGCGTGATAGCGGCGGGCATTCACCGGGCCCAGACGCACGGCCAGCGTGTTCTTACCGTTCTCACGGTCGCTGTCGATGTCGCGCAGGTTATTGATATTCAGCACCGCCGTCGCCAGCAGACCGCAGGCGGTCGCGGGCAGGAACAGGGCGGGGATCACCGTATGCGCCTGCAAGTACCAGCTTCCCATGACGCTCAGCCAGCCGAAGAACACCAGTACGGAGATGTCGCCCAGACCAATATACCCGTAAGGACGCGTCCCGACGGTATAGGTAATTGCTGCAATAATGGCGAGCAAGCCCAGCACCAGGAAGCCAATGAAATCGCTGGTGGTTTTCGAGGCGACCGTCACCAGCGCCAGGCCGGACAGGCAAATCAACACCACGGTGATAATCAGTGCCCGCTTCATCTGTGCCTGGGTAATTACCCCTTTTTGCATCCCGCGCAGCGGCCCGATACGATCAGGTTTATCGCTGCCTTTTACCGCATCGCCGTAATCATTGGCGAGATTAGAGAGGATTTGCAGTAGCCCGGCGGTGACAAGCGCCAGACCAGCCACCAGGGGATCGAAATGCCCCTGCCACCAGGCAAGTGCGGTACCGACGATAATGGCGGCAAAAGCCAGAGGAAGCGTTTTTGGACGCAGACTTTCGAGCCACGCCTGCGTACGGCTGATATCAGTCATAGTTATTTAGCCAATAAAAATGGGGGCCATAGCCCCCATCAACAGTGATGAAAATGCATTGAACGCGATTATAGAATAAAACGGCTCAGATCTTCATCTGCCACTAACGCATCCAGGTGTTTGCCCACATACTCTGCGTCAATGGTAATTGTTTGACCGTTAAGGTCGCTCGCATCGTAAGAGATATCTTCCACCAGGCGTTCCAGCACGGTGTGCAGACGACGCGCACCGATGTTTTCGGTGGTTTCGTTGACCTGCCATGCGGCCTGAGCGATGCGTTTGATCCCATCGTCGGTGAACTCGATATTCACGCCTTCGGTCGCCATCAACGCTTTGTACTGTACGGTCACAGAAGCGTTTGGCTCAGTCAGGATACGTTCGAAATCTTCAGTGGTCAGCGCCTGCAGCTCAACGCGGATTGGCAGACGACCCTGCAGTTCCGGAATGAGATCGGATGGGCTGGCAACCTGAAACGCACCTGACGCGATAAACAGAATGTGGTCAGTTTTCACCATGCCGTGCTTGGTAGAGACGGTGCAACCTTCCACCAGCGGCAGCAGGTCGCGCTGAACGCCTTCGCGGGAAACATCCGGGCCGGAGCTGTTGCCGCCGCGCTTACAGATTTTGTCGATTTCGTCGATAAACACGATACCGTGCTGCTCAACCGCGTCGATAGCGTCCTGTTTCAGCTCTTCCGGGTTAACCAGCTTCGCGGCTTCTTCTTCAATCAGCAGCTTCATCGCGTCTTTGATTTTCAGCTTACGCGCTTTCTGCTTCTGCCCGCCCAGGTTCTGGAACATGGACTGCAACTGGCTGGTCATCTCTTCCATGCCCGGAGGGGCCATGATTTCAACGCCCATTGGCGCGGCAGCGAGATCGATCTCAATCTCTTTGTCGTCCAGCTCGCCTTCACGCAGTTTTTTGCGGAATGCCTGACGCGCAGCAGAAGGTTCAGGCTGCTGTTCAGCCTGTCCCCAGTTATTTTTTGCCGGTGGGATCAGCACGTCGAGAATACGCTCTTCGGCCATCTCTTCGGCGCGATAGCGGTTTTTCTCAATCGCCTGGACACGCACCATCTTAATCGCTGAATCGGTCAGATCGCGGATGATGGAGTCCACTTCTTTACCCACATAGCCCACTTCGGTGAACTTGGTGGCTTCAACTTTGATGAACGGCGCGTTAGCCAGTTTGGCCAGACGACGAGCGATTTCGGTTTTACCCACCCCGGTCGGGCCGATCATCAGAATATTTTTTGGTGTCACTTCGTGGCGGAGCTCTTCGTCGAGCTGCATGCGACGCCAGCGGTTACGTAGTGCGATAGCCACGGAGCGCTTGGCGTTGTCCTGGCCGATAATGTGTTTGTTCAGTTCGCTGACAATTTCGCGTGGGGTCATTTCAGACATGGGCGATCCTTACGCTTTGGAGGTCAATTCTTCGATGGTGTGATTGTGGTTGGTATAGATGCAGATATCACCTGCAATATCCAACGCTTTCACCGCGATATCGCGCGCGTTCATGTCGGTATTTTCCAACAGCGCACGGGCTGCGGCCTGGGCGTACGGGCCGCCAGAGCCGATGGCAATCAGGTCGTTTTCAGGCTGAACCACGTCGCCGTTACCGGTGATGATCAGCGAGGCGTTTTCGTCAGCCACGGCCAGCAGCGCTTCGAGCTTGCGCAGCATGCGGTCGGTACGCCAGTCTTTTGCCAGCTCAACGGCGGCTTTCACCAGATGACCCTGATGCATTTCCAGTTTGCGTTCAAACAGTTCAAACAGCGTGAAGGCATCAGCCGTGCCGCCTGCGAAACCGGCGATCACTTTGTCGTTATAAAGACGACGTACTTTCTTCACGTTGCCTTTCATGACGGTATTACCCAGCGTGGCCTGGCCATCACCGGCAATTACCACCTGGCCGTTACGGCGTACACTTACTATTGTTGTCACGAGCAGACCCCCTGGTTACAGATTCGGGAAACAGAAGCCCTGAGCCTGTGCTCAGGGCTGAATTAAATGATAGATGGGGGGGATTTTGGGGGTTTCAACCCCCGGAGGCGAGTCGAATGCAGTTTGTGTGGCCAGCCACTTTCAAACGGGAAATGGTGCCGTCTGCGTTTTCTTTGCCTTTGACCGGTCCAATCACCACGCGATTCCAGCCGTTATTGGTGGTAATGCGTGAGTCAAATCCTTCAAATGCCAGCTGAGCACGCACCGTTTCTGCCTGCTCAGCGCCTTTAAACGAACCGCACTGAACCATCCAGCGGCGTTCATCTTTTTTCTCAGCCGTCTGCTTTGGTGCCTCGGTCTCTTTAGTGACCGGCGCAGCCTGCTGCGTTTTTGGCTGTTGCGCAGTGGTATGTGCAGGCGTCTGCAACAGATCCTGATACGGCTGTGCTGTTTGCTTCTGCGGCTGGGCTTTCGGCTGCTGCTGAACAGGCTGCGTTTGTACGGTACGCGTCTGCTGCTGCGGTTGTGTACGCGGCTGTTGTACCGGCTGCGTCTGCGTCCACTGCTGCTGTTGCGTTTGCTGCTGTGCCTGACGCTGGCGCTGCAACGTTTGCTGACGCTGCGCCGGGGTTTGTTCGTTCCACGGTACTTCGTTCAACTGCGTAGGCTGCTGGCGCATGTCCGCCTGCATCTGAGCGAGCAACTGGCGCTGTTCGTCCGTCAGCTGATCGGCATTCTTCACTTCACCCCCGGCAGAAGGCTCGGTAGGCGCACGTACGCCAGGCTGGCGGCTTTCCAGCTCTTTAATGTAGCGCCAGCGCTCTTCAGGCTTCGGAGGAAGGCCGTTGCCGACGACCTTGTTACCCTGAAGGGCTTCAGACTCTTCTTTTTTATGATGCGTAATGAAGTAGAGGCCGCCAATAAAGGCCACCAGCACAGCCGCAGCAATGGCGACCATGGCTGGGGAGACAGCAGACAGGCTACGTTGCTTGCTTTTTGAACTACTCTTTTTGCGTCGCGAAGGTGCCGGCTGGCCGCGACGTACATAATCTCGTTGTGCCACTATCGTTTCGCTGTATTTATTCGTTCGTCAGCCCGCCATGTTACTTAAGCGACGGGGCTTTGACCAGATAAGGGTGTCGAAAGGTATTTACTTTAAGTTAATGCCTGGGTAGAGCCGCGCACAATCAGCTCACAATCCAGTAGTCGTGACCCACTGCTAACTGTTTGACCGTGCAGCTGATCCAGCAAAAGCAGCATCGCTTCCCGGCCAATGTCATACCGCGGCTGCGAAACAGTCGAAAGCGGCGGATCGCAAAACTCCGAAAGCGAAATATTATCAAAACCGATTATCGACAGGTCCTTTGGCACGCGCAGGCCGTGACGTTTGGCGTAGGATAACGCCCCCAGCGCCATCACGTCGCTGTGGCAGAAGACCGCGGTAGGCGGTTCTGGCAAGGCAAGCAATTTTTCCAGCGCCTGCCCGCCCGCTTCAAAGGTGAAATCACCGCGCGCAATGTAGTGCGGATCGACAACAGCCCCGGTACGGCGAAGCGCCTGAACGTAGCCCTGCAACCGGTAATGACACAGCGGCATCTCTTCTGGTCCGGCAATACAACCGATACGCTTATGCCCCAGCTCCTGAAGATAGTTCACGGCGTTGAACGCGGCGGTGAGGTTATCGATATGAACGGTCGGCAGCTCCAGCTCCGGCGCGAATTCGTTCGCCATGACCATTGGCGGTAAATTGCGCTGTTCTTCAATGCTGGCATCAAACGGCAGGCGTGAGCCAAGCAGCAGCATGCCATCAATCTGCTTGGTGATGATCAGGTCGATGAACGTTTTTTCCTGCTGGTTCTGGTGGGCACAATCACCAATCAGCACCAGATAGCCCTGGGCGGCGGCCGTGACCTCAATGCCGCGGATGATTTCGCTGAAGAAGGGATCGCAGATGTCCGGCACGATCACCAGGATGGTGCGGGATTCGTTGCGTTTAACGTTGCGCCCCATGGCTTGCGGGAAATAACCGACCTCAAGCGCCGCCTTTTCAACCCGGTTTCGGGTCGCCTGGGAGACTTTGTCAGGGTTCATCAATGCGCGGGACACGGTTGCTGTTGAGACTTGTGCTTTCTCGGCAACGTCTTTCATGGTCGCCGAGGCAACCTCTTTCCTGGACTTCAACGTCTTCTCCTCGCCTGAACACCGAACTGCGGACCGCACCATTTTTACAGATAGTTAATGGAATCGGTTACAGAATTTTCATAAAAAGTGTGAGGCGCATTAAATTTTTCGATCCGTCTTCAGCCTTCAATCGGATCGACGTCCAGAACCCACTTCACTTTTCGCGCTTCCGGCAGGGTATTAATCAGCGCCAGCGTGCCGCTGACGATCTGCTGTAAACGGATACGCGAAGGGTGCTGAAGTAAGAGTTGCCAGCGGAAACGGCCGCCGCGTTTCGGGGCGAGCGCGGGTACCGGGCCTAAAATCCACAGCTGATTATCCACCAGTGGGCTGGCCTGCAGGAGATTTCTCAGCTGTTGCAGGAATAGCGGCGCCTGCTGGTTGTTATGATCTTCCGCACGGATGATGACGTGGCTGGTCCACGGAGGAAGCTGCATCGTCTGACGTTCGGCCAGCGCCTGGTCGGCGAAGGCGTCATAGCCTTTGTGCAGCAGCGTTTGCAGCAGCGGGTGCTCAGGATGGTGCGTTTGCAGCACTACTTCGCCCTGCTTACCCGCTCGACCGGCGCGACCAGCAACCTGGGTATAAAGCTGTGCGAAACGCTCGGCGGAGCGAAAATCCGCGGAGAACAGCGCGCCGTCGACGTCCAGCAGGGCGACCAGCGTCACGTCCGGGAAGTGATGCCCTTTCGCCAGCATTTGAGTGCCAATCAGGATGCGCGCGCCGCCGCGATGCACTTCCGCCAGCTGCTGCTCCAGTGCCCCTTTGCGGCTGGTGGTATCCCTGTCGATACGCGAAATGGGCACATCAGGGAAGAACGGCACCAGCGCCTGTTCGAGCTGCTCCGTCCCCAGACCCACCGGCACGATGTGCGTTGAGCCGCAGGACGGGCACTGACGGGGTACCGGACGCTGGCTGTCGCAGTGGTGGCAGCGTAAATGGCGCTGAGCCTGGTGGAAGGTGTAGTAGTGATCGCAGCGCGGGCACTCGGCAATCCAGCCGCAGTCGTGGCACAGCAACGCAGGCGCGAAGCCGCGGCGGTTCAGGAACAGGATTACCTGGTTGCCCGCCTGCAAATGTTGGCGCATGCGGTTAATCAGCGCAGGCGCTAACCCGGCCTGCACCTGCTGGCCTTTCAGATCCAGCACATGCTGAATGGCCGGACGGGCATTTCCCGCGCGGCGCGTCAGGCGCAGCATGTGGTATTTACGCTGGCGAACGTTGTGCAGCGTTTCAAGCGCGGGGGTGGCGGACCCCAGAATAATGGGGATTTGCTCGCTGTGGGCGCGGTACACGGCTAAGTCGCGGGCGTGATAGCGCCAGCCTTCCTGCTGTTTATAGGAGCTGTCATGCTCTTCATCGATCACGATAACGCCGAGATTTTTAAACGGCGTAAAGAGTGAGGAACGGGTGCCAATCACAATCGCCGCTTCGCCGTTTTTCGCTTTCAGCCAGGCGCTGAGGCGCTCGCTGTCGTTCAGGCCGGAGTGCAGAACCTCAACGGGCGCATTAAAGCGTTCGCGGAAACGGGCGATGGTTTGCGGCGTCAGGCCGATTTCCGGCACCATTACCAGCGCCTGTTTACCCTGCGCGAGCACATTTTCCAGTACGCTCAGATACACTTCGGTTTTACCGGAGCCGGTGACGCCCGCCAGCAGCCAGGCGGAGAAACGATCGGCGGCGCTGTGAATCGCGCCCACGGCGGTGGCCTGCTCGGTATTCAGACGCAGGCGATCGCCCGAGACGGAAAAGCCGTCGCGCCAGTCGTGAAGGGTAGGTGCTTCGCTGGCCAGCTCGCTCAGCCCTTTCTTCCTTAATGCCTGCAACGCGGTTTCGCTCACCTCGAGCTCGTCGACCTGATGGCGCCAGATTTTCCCCTGGCGTAGCGCGGCCAACGCCTGCTGTTGTTTTTGCGAGCGCTTCAGGCTGTTAATGTCGACCGCCTGACCCTGCTCGGTGGCAAACCAGTACCACATTGGCGCATGGCTGGCGCGCTTACCCTGACGCAGCATAATCGGCAGGGCGTGGAACAATACGTCGCCAATAGGATGGTGATAATAATCTGCCGCCCACAGCAGCAGTCGCCAGGTGCTGTGAGAGTAAACAGGTTCATCATCCAGCACTTCAACGATCGATTTCAGTTCGGTAAGTGGCAGCTCGCTTTTATCGCTGACGGAGACGACGATCCCCACGCGCTGCTGTTTACCGAACGGCACGGTCACGCGACAGCCCGCTTTGGCGCTCATGCTGTCGGGCAGCAGGTAGTCAAAGGTGCGGGGAAGCGGAACGGGCAGGGCAACGTGAGCGACGGGCATCGAATCTTCCTGACTTGAAAAGTGGCGCGTTAGTATACACATTAGTGAAAGCGGCGTGCGGATCAGTTTGCATACGTTGGTTAAATTCTGTATGATTCGCCGCCTTTGGTGTACTTTACGCCAAAGAACTTACATTCAACATCGCGTGGTGTCTGGCGTTAGGGCTGGAAGAGCGACGCGGCCTTAACTGAGGTTCTCCCATGAAAAAAGATATTCACCCGAAATACGAAATGATTACTGCAAACTGCTCTTGCGGTAACTCTATCCAGATCCGCTCTACCGTGGGTCACGATCTGAACCTGGACGTGTGCGGCAAATGCCACCCGTTCTACACTGGTAAGCAGCGTGATGTTGCAACCGGTGGCCGTGTTGACCGCTTCAACAAGCGTTTCAGCATCCCGGGCGCTAAATAAGTTTCCCGAAAAAAAGGCACCGCAAGGTGCCTTTTTTGTATCCGCTTATCAGTATTCCCACGTATCCGGGTCGATACCCAGTTCACGCATGATCACCTTCGCCTCTTCTGGAATTTCGTCACTGCGCTCTTTGCGCAGATCGTCATCGTTCGGCAACGGTTGGCCGGTAAACGCATGCAGGAACGCTTCGCACAGCAGTTCGCTATTGGTGGCGTGACGCAGGTTGTTCACCTGACGACGCGTACGTTCATCGGTGAGGATCTTCAACACCTTCAGAGGAATGGACACCGTGATTTTCTTGACTTGCTCACTCTTCTTACCGTGCTCAGCGTATGGGCTGATATATTCGCCGCTCCATTCAGCCATGAGATACCTTTAATCCTCTCAGTCATTAATCTAAAGGTGCAAAACCGGTAACCATCAGTTTTGAACCGTAATCTTTCGTAGTTTACCGTAGAGACGATACCGAGGCACGGATATTGCCGCTGTAGCGTGTCCTAAAGCATATAATTTTAACGGCTATTTGCGCATTGCTCAATCTATACGCAAAGAAGTTTAGATGTCCAGATGTATTGACGTCCATACTTTCAATGTTTACTCTGGTGCCTGACTTTTCACCTCATTCGCCAGGAAGCCTCACCATGACGCGTAAACAGGCCACCATCGCAGTGCGTAGCGGATTGAATGATGACGAGCAGTACGGCTGCGTTGTCCCGCCAATTCATCTCTCCAGCACCTATAATTTCACCGGATTTAATGAACCTCGCGCGCATGACTACTCGCGTCGCGGCAATCCTACGCGTGACGTTACCCAGCGCGCGCTGGCGGAACTGGAAGGCGGCGCAGGGGCGGTATTAACCAATACCGGCATGTCTGCCATTCACCTGGTAACCACGGTGTTCCTGAAACCTGGCGATCTGCTGGTGGCGCCGCACGACTGCTACGGCGGCAGCTATCGTCTGTTTGATAGCCTGGCGAAACGTGGCTGCTACCGCGTGTTGTTTGTCGATCAAAACGACGAACAGGCGCTGAAACAGGCGTTAGCCGAACAGCCGAAGCTGGTTCTGGTGGAAAGTCCAAGCAATCCATTGTTGCGCGTAGTCGATATTGCGAAAATTTGTCAGCTCGCAAGGGATGCGGGAGCGATAAGTGTAGTGGATAATACGTTCCTCAGTCCGGCCCTTCAGAACCCACTGGCACTGGGTGCCGATCTGGTGTTGCATTCATGCACGAAATATCTGAACGGCCATTCTGACGTGGTAGCGGGTGTGGTGATTGCCAAAGATCCTGATGTTGTCACTGAACTGGCATGGTGGGCCAATAACATTGGCGTCACCGCGGGCGCGTTCGACAGCTATTTGCTGCTGCGCGGTATCCGCACCCTGTCACCGCGTATGGACGTGGCGCAGCGTAATGCCCAGGCGATCGTGGATTTCCTGAAAACCCAGCCGCTGGTGAAGAAGCTTTATCACCCGTCGCTGCCGGAAAACCAGGGGCACGAGATTGCCGCGCGCCAACAGAAAGGATTTGGCGCGATGTTAAGTTTTGAACTGGACGGTGACGAGCAAACGCTGCGTCGCTTCCTGAGCGGGTTGTCATTGTTTACGCTGGCGGAATCCTTAGGGGGAGTAGAAAGCTTGATCTCCCACGCCGCAACCATGACGCACGCAGGTATGGCACCCGAAGCACGTGCCGCCGCCGGGATTTCCGAGACGCTGCTGCGTATCTCGACCGGTATTGAAGATTCTGAAGATTTAATTGCCGATCTGGAAAATGGCTTCCGGGTCGCAGCCAAGGGGTAATCATGAGTGTGATAGCGCAGGCAGGGGCGAAGGGTCGTCAGCTGCACAAGTTTGGTGGTAGTAGTCTTGCTGATGTGAAATGTTATCTGCGTGTCGCAGGGATCATGACCGAGTATTCACAGCCGGGGGACATGATGGTTGTCTCTGCGGCGGGCAGCACCACCAACCAGCTGATTAGCTGGCTGAAACTGAGCCAGACCGATCGCCTCTCTGCGCATCAGGTGCAACAGTCCTTACGTCGTTACCAGAGTGAACTGATTGCCGGTTTGCTGCCTGCGGACGTGGCGGACGGGCTGATAAGCGCCTTTACTCACGACCTTGAGCGTCTGGCAGCTCTGCTGGACAGCGGCATTACCGATGCGGTGTATGCGGAAGTGGTTGGCCATGGTGAAGTGTGGTCTGCGCGCCTGATGGCCGCCGTGCTGCAACATCTTGGCGTGGAAGCCGCCTGGCTCGACGCGCGTGATTTCCTGCGTGCCGAACGCGCCGCACAGCCGCAGGTAGACGAAGGGTTGTCCTACCCGCTGCTGCAACAGCTGCTGGTGCAACATCCGGGTAAACGTATTGTAGTGACCGGCTTTATCAGTCGCAGCAACGCAGGTGAAACCGTACTGCTGGGCCGTAACGGCTCTGACTACTCGGCAACGCAGATTGGCGCCCTGGCGGGCGTGTCCCGCGTCACCATCTGGAGCGACGTGGCCGGTGTCTACAGCGCGGACCCGCGCAAAGTAAAAGATGCCTGCCTGCTGCCGCTGCTGCGTCTCGACGAAGCGAGCGAGCTGGCGCGTCTGGCGGCACCAGTGCTGCACGCGCGCACGCTACAGCCGGTTTCCGGCAGCGACATCGACCTGCAACTACGCTGTAGCTACACGCCGGATCAGGGTTCCACTCGCATCGAGCGCGTGCTGGCATCCGGTACGGGCGCGCGCATTGTCACCAGCCACGATGACATCTGCCTGATTGAGTTCCAGGTACCTGCGGGCCAGGATTTCAAACTGGCGCACAAAGATATCGACACCATCCTGAAACGTGCCCAGGTGCGTCCGCTGGCCGTTGGCGTGCATAACGATCGCCAGCTGTTGCAGTTCTGCTATACCGCTGAAGTGGTGGACAGCGCCCTGAAGATTCTGGATGAAGCGGGACTGCCGGGCGAGCTTCGCCTGCGTCAGGGACTGGCGCTGGTGGCAATGGTGGGCGCGGGCGTCACCCGTAACCCGCTGCACTGCCACCGCTTCTGGCAGCAGCTGAAAGGGCAGCCGGTGGAGTTCACCTGGCAGTCGGAAGAGGGCATCAGCCTGGTTGCCGTTCTGCGCAAGGGGCCAACCGAAAGCCTGATTCAGGGCCTGCACACCTCCCTGTTCCGTGCGGAAAAACGCATCGGCCTGGTACTGTTCGGGAAAGGGAACATCGGTTCCCGCTGGCTGGAGCTGTTCGCCCGCGAGCAGGTCACGCTTTCGGCGCGTACCGGATTTGAGTTTATTCTGGCAGGCGTGGTGGACAGCCGCCGCAGCCTGTTGAACTACGAAGGGCTGGACGCCAGTCGGGCGCTGGCCTTCTTTAACGATGAAGCGGTTGAGCAGGACGAAGAGTCGCTGTTCCTGTGGATGCGCGCGCACCCGTACGACGATCTGGTGGTGCTGGACGTTACCGCCAGCGAGCAACTGGCCGATCAGTATCTGGATTTTGCCAGCCACGGGTTCCACGTCATCAGCGCCAACAAGCTGGCAGGCGCGAGCAGCACTGATAAATATCGCCAGATCCACGACGCTTTCGAAAAAACGGGTCGTCACTGGCTGTATAACGCCACCGTTGGCGCAGGTCTGCCGGTTAACCATACCGTGCGCGATCTGATTGATAGCGGCGACAGCATTCTGGCGCTGAGCGGGATCTTCTCCGGCACGCTCTCCTGGCTGTTCCTGCAATTTGACGGTACCGTGCCGTTCACCGACCTGGTGGATCAGGCGTGGCAGCAGGGCTTAACCGAGCCGGATCCGCGCGTCGACCTTGCCGGTAAAGACGTGATGCGCAAGCTGGTGATCCTGGCGCGTGAAGCGGGCTACGACATTGAGCCTGGCCAGGTTCGCGTTGAGTCTCTGGTGCCTGCGGGCTGCGAGGAAGGATCTGTCGATCACTTCTTTGAGAACGGCGACGAGCTGAACGAGCAGATGGTGCAACGTCTGGAAGCGGCAAACGAGATGGGCCTGGTGCTGCGTTACGTGGCGCGCTTCGAGGCGAACGGTAAAGCGCGCGTGGGCGTGGAGGCGGTACGTCCTGAACATCCGCTGGCGGCGCTCCTGCCGTGCGACAACGTCTTCGCCATCGAAAGCCGCTGGTATCGCGATAACCCGCTGGTGATCCGTGGCCCGGGCGCGGGACGTGATGTCACCGCCGGAGCCATTCAGTCTGATATTAATCGTCTGGCTAAGCTGCTGTAACGTCTGCATTTCCCTCTCCCTGTGGGAGAGGGGCAGGGTGAGGGTATCAGACCGCACTCACCCCCATCATGAACGCCCTTCATCTTCCCTGAACAAACCTCACCGTTAATGTTGATTATTTCTGTTGACGTCATCCCGCTTTTCCGTCATTTTTACATCTGGACGTCTAAACGTATAGAAGTTCACAACACAACAAACAATGACACGCGAAAGATAGAGGTAAGGTATGAGCTTTTTTCACGCCAACCAGCGGGAAGCCCTGAATCAGAGCCTGGCCGAAGTAAACGGCCAGATTAACGTCTCTTTTGAATTTTTCCCGCCGCGCACCAGTGAAATGGAGCAAACCCTGTGGAGCTCTATCGATCGCCTGAGCAGCCTGAAGCCGAAGTTCGTCTCCGTAACCTACGGCGCCAACTCCGGTGAGCGTGACCGCACGCACAGCATCATTAAGGGCATTAAAGACAGAACCGGTCTGGAAGCGGCACCGCACCTCACCTGTATCGACGCCACCCCTGATGAACTGCGCGCGATTGCTCAGGACTACTGGAACAACGGCATTCGTCATATCGTTGCCCTGCGCGGCGACCTGCCGCCGGGGAGCGGTAAGCCGGACATGTACGCCACCGATCTGGTTGCCCTGCTGAAAGACGTTGCTGACTTTGATATTTCCGTTGCCGCTTACCCGGAAGTTCACCCGGAAGCGAAAAGCGCCCAGGCGGATCTGCTTAACCTGAAGCGTAAGGTGGACGCAGGTGCCAATCGCGCCATTACTCAGTTCTTCTTTGATGTGGAAAGCTATTTACGCTTTCGCGACCGCTGCGTCTCGGCGGGTATTGATGTCGAAATCATCCCTGGCATTCTGCCGGTCTCGAACTTCAAACAGGCGAAGAAATTCGCGGATATGACCAACGTGCGCATTCCGCTGTGGATGTCCAAAATGTACGAAGGTTTGGACGATGACCCGGAAACACGCAAGCTGGTGGGGGCCAATATCGCGATGGATATGGTGAAGATTTTAAGCCGTGAAGGGGTGAAGGATTTCCACTTCTATACGCTTAACCGCGCGGAGATGAGTTACGCCATTTGCCATACGCTGGGTGTCCGCCCGGCGTTATAAAGTAAAAATCCCTCATAAAGTGAGGGTTTTTTACTCGAACAGAAAGTTAAAAGGTATTAGCTATCGAATCTGTGGATTAATTCAACTATCTCTTATCGCTAGTGGTGTATATCGTAACGGTAACACTGTAAAGGGAGCATAGCGATGAGCATGTCAGACGAGACCAATAACGCGGCATCCGCCGGCAAATGTCCGTTCCACCAGGGCGGCGTCGATCACAGCGCGGGTGCAGGTACCGGCAGCAAAGAGTGGTGGCCTAAACAACTCCGCATCGATTTACTTAATCAACACTCCAGCCGTTCAAACCCTCTGGGTGAAGACTTCGACTACCGTAAAGAATTCAGTAAGCTCGACTATTCCGCCCTTAAGGGCGATCTCAAAGCACTGTTAACCGACTCACAACCGTGGTGGCCTGCCGACTGGGGCAGCTATGCGGGCCTGTTTATCCGTATGGCCTGGCACGGTGCGGGTACCTATCGCTCCGTTGATGGTCGCGGCGGTGCCGGTCGCGGTCAGCAGCGTTTTGCGCCGCTGAACTCCTGGCCTGACAACGTCAGCCTGGATAAGGCTCGCCGTCTGCTGTGGCCAATTAAGCAAAAATACGGACAAAAAATCTCCTGGGCCGACCTGTTTATCCTCGCGGGTAACGTGGCGCTGGAGAACTCCGGCTTCCGCACCTTTGGTTTCGGTGCCGGGCGTGAAGACGTCTGGGAACCGGATCTGGACGTGAACTGGGGCGATGAAAAAGCCTGGCTGACTCACCGTGACCCGGAAGCGCTGGCGAAGCGCCCGCTGGCCGCCACAGAAATGGGCCTGATTTACGTTAACCCGGAAGGGCCAAACGCCAGTGGTGAACCGCTGTCTGCGGCGGCGGCGATCCGCGCTACCTTTGGCAACATGGGCATGAATGACGAAGAGACCGTTGCGCTTATTGCAGGCGGCCATACGCTCGGTAAAACGCACGGTGCAGGCGAAGCCACGCACGTGGGCACTGACCCTGAAGCGTCGCCTATTGAAGCGCAGGGCCTGGGCTGGGCCAGCACGCACGGCACCGGTATTGGCGCTGACGCCATCACCTCCGGGCTGGAAGTTATCTGGTCTCAAACCCCAACCCAGTGGAGCAACTATTTCTTCGAGAACCTGTTCAAATACGAATGGGTGCAGACGCGTAGCCCGGCGGGCGCAATTCAGTTTGAAGCCGTGGATGCGCCGGAAATTATGCCTGACCCGTTCGACCCGTCGAAAAAACGCAAGCCAACCATGCTGGTCACCGACCTGACGCTGCGTTTTGATCCGGAATTCGAGAAAATTTCCCGTCGTTTCCTGAACGATCCGCAGGCCTTCAACGAAGCCTTTGCGCGCGCGTGGTTCAAGCTGACCCACCGCGATATGGGGCCAAAAGCGCGGTACATCGGCCCGGAAGTACCGAAAGAAGATCTGATTTGGCAGGATCCGCTGCCTCAGCCGGTGTTCCATCCGACGCAGGAAGATATTGAAAGCCTGAAAGCGGAAATCGCGGCCTCTGGTCTCTCCGTGAGCGAGCTGGTTTCCGTGGCCTGGGCGTCGGCATCGACCTTCCGCGGCGGCGACAAGCGTGGCGGCGCGAACGGCGCGCGTCTGGCGCTGGCACCTCAGCGCGACTGGGACGTTAACGCCGCGGCGGTGCGGGCATTACCGGCTCTGGAAGCGATCCAGCGCACCACCAACAAAGCGTCACTGGCCGATATCATTGTGCTGGCGGGTGTCGTGGGCGTTGAGCAGGCGGCGAAAGCGGCAGGCGTTTACGTCAACGTACCGTTCACTCCAGGTCGTGTGGATGCGCGTCAGGATCAGACGGATATCGAGATGTTTAACCTGCTCGAACCGATTGCCGACGGTTTCCGTAACTATCGCGCGCAGGTGGATGTGTCCACCACGGAGTCGCTGCTGATCGACAAAGCCCAGCAGTTGACCCTGACCGCGCCGGAACTGACGGTGTTGATCGGCGGTTTGCGCGTACTGGGTGCAAACTTCGATGGCAGCAAGAATGGCGTGTTTACTAACCGCGAGGGCGTGCTGAGCAACGACTTCTTCGTCAATCTGCTGGATATGAACACCCAGTGGAAAGCGACCGACGACTCAAACGAGCTGTTTGCCGGTAGCGATCGCGCCAGCGGGGAAGTGAAATATACCGCCACCCGCGCCGATCTGGTCTTCGGTTCCAACGCTGTCCTCCGCGCGCTGGCCGAAGTTTACGCCAGCAGCGATGCACAAGAGAAGTTCGTCCGCGACTTCGTTGCCGCATGGGCGCGAGTGATGGATTTGGATCGGTTTGACGTGAAGTAACCCTTGTGCCGGGTGGCGGCTACGCCTTACCCGGCCTACAAATTAAAGTGCCATGTAGGCCGGGTAAGCGCAGCGCCACCCGGCTTTTTTCGTTACTCCCACTCCTGCAAGAATCGCTGTCCATACTGGTCCGCCACCAGCAGCGCCGCATAGACCTGATCCGGCGTTACGCCGCCAGGCATGTTGTGAATGGTTTCCCCTTCGGCACAGGACGCCTCCGCGATCAGCCGCATTTTGGCCGGAATATCCTCTTTGATATTCAGCTGCGCCAGCGTGATCGGCAGCCCAACACTGTGGCAAAGCGCCGCAACGGTCTCGATTTCTTCTACCGGCGCGTTCTCCAGTACCAGTTGCGTCAGCGTACCAAATGCCACTTTTTCACCGTGGTAGAAATGGTGCGCATCCGGCACCGCCGTCATGCCGTTGTGAATGGCGTGTGCCGCCGCCAGCCCGCCGCTTTCAAAGCCCACGCCGCTGAGATAGGTGTTGGCTTCGATAATGCGTTCCAGAGCAGGCGTCACCACGTGTTGTTCCGCCGCCAGCATCGCTTTCTCGCCCTCTTCAACCAGCGTGTTGTAGCACAGCTCAGCCAGCGCTAACGCTGCCTGCGTGCACTTGCCACCCGCCATGGTCGTGGCGCCGCTGCGCGAACAGGCGCGCGCTTCAAACCAGGTTGCCAGGGCATCGCCAATCCCGGCGGCCAGCAGGCGCGCAGGTGCGCTTGCCACCACCCTGGTATCGACAATCACCATGTTCGGGTTGTGCGGCAGCATCAGGTAGCGATCGAACTCGCCGCTGTCGGTATAAATCACGGAAAGGGCACTGCACGGCGCATCGGTGGAGGCAATGGTCGGGGCAATAGCCACCGGCACGTCCATAAAGTGCGCCAGCGCTTTGGCGGTATCCAGCGTTTTTCCGCCCCCGATACCCAGCACCGCCAGGCAGTCGGTACTGTCGGCCAGTTTTTTCAGGCGATCGATTTCATTTTGCGAACATTCGCCGCCAAACGGTGCAATTTCGGCATGGAGTCCGGCTTTTTTAAAACTCTGACGCAGGGTTTCTTCGGCAAAACCCAGCACAAATTTATCGCCTACCACCAGCCAGCGAGCCGCCAGCGGCTTCAGGTAGTCGCCGAGACGAGTGAGAACATCAGCGCCCTGGATGTACTTCCCCGGCGATTGAATGATACGGTCCATAACATTTCTCCCTTAGAGGTTGAGGTTACCAAACGCGTTTTTCCAGTCCTGCTCGAACTTCTCTATGGCTGACTCTACCGCTGGCGTGCCGAGCATTTGTTGCGCTACGTCTAAGGGAAGCGTGATTGCCTCACATCCTGCCAACAGGCAATCCAGCGCCTGGCGCGGCGTTTTAAAGCTGGCAGCCAGCACCATGCTCTCTGGCGCATGCTGTTCCAGCAGGGATTGCAGTTCCTGTACCGTGCGAATGCCGTCACCGCCCTGCGCATCGACGCGGTTTACATACGGTGCGACATATTTCGCTCCTGCCAGCGCGGCCAGTAACCCCTGAGCGGCGCTGTAAACGGCGGTTCCCAGCGTGGTAATTCCCTCTTTCTTCAGCGTTTTAATCGCGATGAGCCCCTGTGCAGTGACGGGAATTTTTACCACGATGTCCGGCAGGGCATTGTTCAGCCGTTTTGCTTCCGCCACCATTCCTTCGGCGTCGCGGCTCATGGTTTG
Source organism: Enterobacter cloacae complex sp. ECL411 (assembly GCF_021869665.1). Taxonomy (NCBI): domain Bacteria; kingdom Pseudomonadati; phylum Pseudomonadota; class Gammaproteobacteria; order Enterobacterales; family Enterobacteriaceae; genus Enterobacter; species Enterobacter cloacae complex sp. ECL411. The sequence continues at coordinate 4,596,205 of NZ_CP091486.1, read as the reverse complement.
GGCAAACAGCCTGCCCTCCGGGCCGATAGCCTGCTGCAGGCGCGGCAACACCTCCCAGACAGATTCGCCGCTGGCGGCTACGATGCTTGGGTTGGTGGTCACGCCCGCAATGGGAAAAATGCGCGCCAGGCGTTCAACTTCTGCCACGTTGGCGGTATCCAGGTACAGTTCCATTATTTTTCCTTAAGTCAGAAAGGTTGAATAAAGGATACGGCGCACCCAGTCGCGGCGAATACAGGTCAATTTTGCCAAATACTGGATAAATGTAATGTCCCTGGCGAAGTGAGAGAGCGATCACAATGCTACTTTTTGGCGATCAGCTGGCTGTGATACTGGCGTCGATATTCGGAAGGGGAACGTTCAGTGTGCTTGCGAAAGAGACGGCAAAAGTAGTTACTGTCCGTAAATCCGCAGCTTGCAGCGATATCTTTGATTTTAAACTCGTAGCCTTTAAGAAGCTGACGCGCGTGCTCGAGGCGTGTTTGCGTAAGATATTCGTTGAACCCCACGCTGCCTGTTTTTTGAAAAAGATGAGAAAGGTAGTTCGGTGAAATATAAAACGCCTGCGCCACCGATTCACGGGTCAGTGCAGAGGCGTGATGTTCTTCGATGTAGTGACGAATCGCTTCAAATAATGCACGGCTGCGGCTGGCGGTATGGATATCGCTGCCCAGCAGATCGCGACAGTGGCTGAGCAAACTTAATACCACCAGTCTGGCCGTTTCCCGATCGTCTGGCTGCATTTGCAATTCAGCGAGCGTCTGCAAAAGGAATGCGCCCACTCGCGGCCCGCGTCTGGCAACCTGTTGCTGTTGCAAAAGCGTGTTGTCGCGCTCGAGCTGAAGAGTCAGTTGTTGCTTGCCGAAGCTGATGTTGAGCGAAAAGGCGGGTTGAAGCGGAATATTACCGGATGAAAAAAATAACGCTTCGCAGGCCGTATCAAAGCTAAGCACGAGGCAAGGTGACGTTCGGGGGAGCGGTTTAGCCGAAGGGGGGAAATGCACCTGACGCAGCGGCAAGGTGCCGTTGATCAGGTCATTCAGGATGTGGGGGATATCGTGGTGCATGGTGTGGATACCAGGGTATTGCCCGGCGACGCTGGCGCTTGCCGGGCCTACGAAAAGCCTATTGTAGGCCGGGTAAGCGTAAGCGCCACCCGGCAAAACCGATCAACCGGTGTTACGCATCCCCGCCGCAACGCCCGCAATCGTCACCATCAGCGCCTGTTCAACGCGCGGATCCGGCTCTTTACCTTCCTCTTCCGCCAGACGCGAACGGTGCAGCAATTCAGCCTGTAAAACGTTCAGCGGGTCGGTGTAGATGTTACGCAGTTGGATAGACTCGGCGATCCACGGCAGGTCTTCCATCAGGTGGGAGTCGTTAGCGATATCCAGCACCACTTTGATGTCGCCTTCCAGCAGCTCGCGTAGCTCTTTACCCAGCGCCCACAGCTCGGGTTTCACCAGACGCTGATCGTAGTATTCCGCCAGCCACAGGTCGGCTTTCGAGAAGACCATCTCCAGCATGCCCAGACGGGTAGAGAAGAATGGCCAGTCGCGGCACATGGTTTCCAGTTCGCTCTGCTTACCGTCTTCCACCACTTTTTGCAGCGCCGCACCGGCACCCAGCCAGGCTGGCAGCATCAGACGGTTTTGCGTCCAGGCAAAGATCCACGGAATGGCGCGCAGGGATTCAACGCCGCCAGTAGGACGACGCTTGGCCGGGCGCGAGCCGAGCGGCAGTTTACCCAGCTCCTGCTCAGGCGTGGCTGAGCGGAAGTAAGGCACAAAGTCTTTGTTTTCACGCACGTAGCCGCGATACAGATCGCAGGAGATGTCAGACAGCTCGTCCATAATCCGGCACCAGGATTCTTTTGGCTCCGGCGGCGGCAGCAGGTTGGCTTCCAGGATCGCACTGGTATAGAGCGACAGGCTGCTGATGGTCACTTCCGGCAGGCCGTACTTGAAGCGGATCATCTCGCCCTGCTCGGTCACGCGCAGTCCGCCTTTCAGGCTTCCTGGTGGTTGGGAGAGCAGCGCCGCGTGTGCAGGCGCACCGCCACGACCAATTGAGCCGCCGCGTCCGTGGAACAGGGTCAGTTCAATACCGGCTTTTTCGCAGGTTTTAATTAGCGCATCCTGCGCCTGATACTGCGCCCAGGAGGCTGCCATCACGCCCGCATCTTTCGCGGAGTCGGAATAGCCAATCATCACCATCTGCTTGCCCTGAATAAAGCCGCGATACCAGTCGATGTTCAGCAACTGGGTCATCACGTCGTTGGCGTTGTTCAGGTCGTCGAGAGTCTCAAACAGCGGTGCTACCGGCAGAGCGTAGTCGATGCCCGCTTCTTTCAGCAGAAGGTGAACGCCCAGCACGTCGGACGGGGTCTTCGCCATGGAGATCACATAGGCGGCCACCGATCCTTTCGGCGCATCCACGATCGCTTTACAGGTGTTGAGCACTTCGCGGGTGTCATTGCTTGGCTCCCAATTGCGCGGCAGCAGCGGGCGCTTGGAGTTCAGCTCGCGGATCAGGAACGCCTGTTTGTCGGCTTCGGACCAGCTTTCATAGTCGCCAATGCCGAGATAACGGGTCAGCTCGCCCAGCGCTTCGGTATGACGGGTGCTTTCCTGACGGACGTCGATACGCACCAGCGGCACGCCGAAACACTTCACGCGGCGCAGGGTGTCGAGCAGTTCGCCATTGGCAATGATGCCCATCCCGCAGGCCTGAAGCGATTTATAACAGGCGTACAGCGGTTCCCAGAGCTGTTCGTTCTGGCTCAGCAGACCTTCCGGCTTCGGCAGGCGCTGGCCTTTCAGGCGCGCTTCCAGCCAGGCCTGCGTGGCCATTAGCTGACCGCGCAGTTTTTTCATCAGGAAACGGTACGGCTCACTGGCACCTTCTTCACCGGCCAGCGCGCGCAGTTCCGGCGTCGCTTCTACCATCGACAGCTCGGAGATCAGCACCTGAATATCTTTCAGGAACAGGTCGGTTGCTTTCCAGCGGCTCAACAACAGGACGTGACGGGTGATTTCCGCCGTCACGTTCGGGTTGCCGTCGCGGTCGCCGCCCATCCAGGAAGTGAAGCGAACCGGCACAAAGTCGACCGGCAGGCGATAGCCCAGATTTTCTTCCAGCTGTTCGTTAAGCTCGCGCAGGTAGTTTGGCACCCCTTCCCACAGGCTGTTTTCCACCACCGCAAAGCCCCATTTGGCTTCGTCGACCGGGCTTGGGCGATGCTTACGAATTTCATCGGTGTGCCAGGACTGAGCAATCAGCTGGCGCAGGCGGCGCATAAGCTGGTTACGTTCGTAGTCGGCAATGTCTTTGTTATCCAACTGCTTCAGACAGTTGTTCACTTCCACCATTTTGTGGATCAGCGTACGACGTGTGATTTCGGTTGGGTGTGCGGTCAGCACCAGCTCCAGCGAAAGGGATTCCACCGCTTTTTTGATGGTCGCTTCGTTGAGGTTGGGCTGGTCTTTGAGTTTACGAAGGGTGCGGGCAATGACTTCCGGGTTGCTGGCCGCTTCGCCTTTTGGCGAAATGCTGTGGTATTGCTCAGCGGTGTTTGCCAGGTTCAGAAACTGGCTGAAGGCGCGGGCAACGGGCAGTAGCTCATCATTAGAGAGGTTCTGCAAGGTGGTGAGCAGCTCCTGACGATTGGCCTCGTTACCGGCGCGGGAAGATTTGGACAGCTTGCGGATGGTTTCAACACGGTCGAGGATGTTCTCCCCCAACGCATCTTTGATGGTATCTCCAAGCACTTTGCCGAGCATACTGACATTACTACGCAACGCGGAATATTGTTCGTTCATAAAAACCCAGTCACCCCATCATTTTTGTTTATGCCCAGGCGAAAATTTTCTGGACATTATTTTGTCATCTCCCTTTATAAAGCCACGTAAAACCCCCGTCGTCAATTGCTGCGAAAACGGTTCAGCAGATGAATAAATGCGGGCAATTTACGAAATTTAATTCGTATTGCGTCAGATAAGAGATGCTTATGGGAATGTGACGGAGATCGCGGGATTTACTCCCCTCACCCTAACCCTCTCCCCAAAGGGGAGAGGGAACTTGAACACCCTCTCCCCTTTGGGGAGAGGGCAGGGTGAGGGGCCGTTTTAATGCCAGCAGAAGTGATGCACAACCTGGGTAATGAGTTCGCGGGTGGGCTTGATGAAGCGGGTTTCGAGATATTCGTCCGGCTGGTGGGCCTGGTTGATGGAGCCAGGGCCCAGAACCAGCGTCGGGCACAGGGTCTGAATAAACGGCGCTTCGGTACAGTAGTTCACCACGTCGGTTTTCTCCCCGAGCAGTTTTTCCACCACCTGAACCAGCTGGTGGTCAGGCGGGCATTCGTAGCCTGGAATCGGCGGATGCAGTTCGGAGACCGTCAGACGTCCCGGCCAGCGCTCGCTGACCGGTGCCAGCGCTTCGTTCAGTAAGCCATCCAGATCGCTCAGCGTCATGCCCGGCAGAGGACGGATATCCATATGCAGTTCGCAGCAGGCGCAGATACGGTTGGACGCATCACCGCCGTGCAGGCTGCCGAGGTTCAGCGTCGGATACGGCACGGTGAACGCCTCGTAGTGATAGCGCTCTTTCAGATCGTCGCGCAGGGTCATGATGCGGCCAATCGCGTCATGCATCAGCTCAATGGCGTTCACGCCGCGCGCCGGATCGCTGGAGTGACCAGACTGGCCCAGCACGCGCACTGCGGTAGAAATATGGCCTTTGTGCGCCCGAATCGGTTGCAGAGAGGTAGGTTCACCGATGATCGCGCAGTCCGGGCGAATCGATGTGTTTTCAGAGAAATACCGTGCGCCCGCCATGCTGGTCTCTTCATCGGCGGTCGCCAGAATGTAGAGCGGCTTTTTCAGCGTTGTCACGTCCACGTCACGCAGCGCGTCGAGGATAAAAGCAAAGAAGCCTTTCATGTCCGCCGTGCCGAGACCGTAGAGCTTGTTGTCGTGCTCTGTCAGGGTGAACGGATCGCGGGTCCAGCGGCCATCGTCAAACGGCACGGTGTCAGTGTGACCAGCCAGCAGCAGGCCGCCTGCGCCATGTCCGGTGCTGGCGAGCAGGTTAAATTTGTGACGTGTTCCGGGGACGGGCTGAACCTCAACGTTAAACCCAAGATCGCTAAACCAACCCGCCAGCAGATTGATTAAAGACTCATTGCTTTGATCCAGCGCTTCTTCCGTTGCGCTGATGGACGGTGTGGCAATCAGGGCGCGGTAAATCTCGATAAATGGCGGTAAGTTCATTTTCATTGTTGACACACCTTAGGTCGTGATAGTATCAATATTCATGCAATAAATGTGAATAAAAATACATTAACGTTGAGCATAAAGGAACCCGATGTTGAATACGCTGATTGTAGGCGCTAGCGGTTATGCGGGCGCAGAGCTTGTAAGCTACGTGAATCGCCACCCACATATGACCATAACCGCTTTGACCGTGTCAGCGCAAAGCAATGATGCCGGAAAGTTAATTTCCGATTTGCATCCACAACTTAAGGGCGTGGTTGATTTGCCTTTGCAGGCCATGTCTGACATCAGCGAGTTTACCGACGGCGTTGACGTGGTGTTTTTAGCCACCGCACACGAGGTCAGTCACGACCTGGCGCCGCAGTTTCTGGCAGCCGGTTGCGTGGTCTTCGATCTCTCCGGCGCGTTTCGCGTTAACGACAGCGCGTTCTACGAAAAATATTACGGTTTCACCCATCAGCACCCGGATCTGCTCGAAAAAGCGGTGTACGGCCTGGCGGAGTGGAGCGCAGATAAACTGAAAGAAGCGAATCTGATTGCCGTGCCTGGCTGTTACCCGACGGCGGCGCAGCTCTCCCTTAAGCCGCTGATCGACGCGGGTCTGCTGGATCTTGACCAGTGGCCGGTGATCAACGCCACCAGCGGCGTGAGCGGCGCCGGGCGCAAGGCCGCGATCTCCAACAGCTTCTGCGAAGTGAGCCTTCAGCCGTATGGCGTGTTTAATCACCGTCATCACCCTGAAATCACCACCCATCTGGGCGCGGAGGTGATCTTCACCCCGCACCTCGGTAGCTTCCCGCGCGGGATCCTCGAAACCATTACCTGCCGCCTGAAGCCGGGTGTGACCAAAGACCAGGTGAGCGAAGTCTTCACGCAGGCGTATGCGAATAAACCACTGGTGCGTCTGTATGACAAAGGCGTACCAGCGCTGAAAAACGTGGTCGGCCTGCCGTTCTGCGACATCGGCTTTGCCGTGCAGGGCGAGCACCTGATTGTGGTCGCCGCGGAAGATAACTTACTCAAAGGCGCTGCCGCACAGGCAATGCAGTGTGCAAATATTCGTTTCGGCTTCCCTGAAACGCAGGCTCTTATTTAAGGTGTGATGATGAATCCATTAATTATCAAACTCGGTGGTGTACTGCTGGACAGCGAAGAAGCGCTGGAGCGCCTGTTTACCGCGCTGGTGAACTATCGTGAATCACATCAACGTCCGCTGGTGATTGTCCACGGCGGCGGCTGTGTGGTGGACGAGCTGATGAAAGGGCTCAACCTGCCGGTGATTAAGAAAAATGGCCTGCGCGTCACGCCTGCCGACCAGATTGACATTATTACTGGTGCGCTGGCGGGGACGGCGAACAAAACGCTGCTGGCGTGGGCGAAGAAGCACCACATCGCGTCCGTTGGCCTCTGTCTTGGCGATGGCGATAGCGTGAAAGTGACCCAGCTCGACGAAGCGCTTGGCCATGTTGGACTGGCGCAGCCAGGTTCGCCTAAGCTGATTAACACCCTGCTGGAAGGTGGTTTTCTGCCGGTGGTGAGCTCAATCGGCGTGACCGAAGAGGGCGAGCTGATGAACGTCAATGCGGACCAGGCGGCGACGGCGCTGGCGGCCACGCTGGGCGCAGACCTGATCCTGCTCTCCGACGTGAGCGGCATTCTGGACGGCAAAGGCCAGCGCATTGCGGAAATGACCGCCGCAAAAGCCGAACAGCTGATCGATCAGGGCATTATCACCGACGGCATGATCGTTAAGGTGAACGCGGCGCTGGATGCCGCGCGCACGCTGGGTCGTCCGGTGGATATCGCCTCCTGGCGTCACGCGGAGCAACTCCCGGCGCTGTTTAACGGTACGCCGATTGGTACGCGTATTCTGGCTTAAGATTCTGTGCCGGATGGCGCTTCACTTATCCGGCCTACGTGAATTTTGTAGGCCCGGTAAGCGCAGCGCCACCGGGCAAAAATATCATCATTAAGGAAATTCGTTATGGCACTTTGGGGTGGGCGTTTTACACAGGCAGCGGATCAGCGGTTCAAACAGTTCAACGACTCTTTGCGCTTCGACTACCGCCTGGCCGAACAGGATATTGTCGGCTCTGTGGCCTGGTCCAAAGCGCTGGTGACCGTGGGCGTGCTGACCGCAGAGGAACAGCAGCAGCTGGAAGAGGCGCTGAATAATCTGCTGGAAGAGGTGCGTCTGGATCCGCAGCAAATCCTCCAGAGCGATGCCGAAGATATTCACAGTTGGGTGGAAGGCAAACTGATCGACAAAGTCGGCCAGCTGGGTAAAAAGCTCCATACCGGGCGTAGCCGTAATGACCAGGTGGCGACCGACCTGAAGCTGTGGTGTAAAGAGACCGTCGGCGAACTGCTGGCGGCGAATCGTCAGCTGCAGAGCGCGCTGGTGGACACTGCGCAGAACAATCAGGATGCGGTGATGCCGGGTTATACCCACCTGCAACGCGCACAGCCGGTGACCTTTGCGCACTGGTGTCTGGCCTACGTTGAGATGCTGGCGCGTGATGAGAGCCGTTTACAGGATACCTTAACGCGTCTGGACGTCAGCCCGCTGGGCAGCGGCGCGCTGGCCGGTACGGCTTATGAAATCGACCGTGAGCAGCTGGCAGGCTGGCTGGGCTTTGCTTCCGCCACCCGCAACAGCCTGGACAGCGTCTCTGACCGTGACCACGTGCTGGAGCTGCTGTCGAATGCCTCTATCGGGATGGTGCACCTGTCGCGCTTTGCCGAAGACCTGATCTTCTTTAACTCTGGCGAAGCCGGGTTTGTGGAGCTGTCCGACCGCGTGACGTCCGGCTCCTCCCTGATGCCGCAAAAGAAAAACCCGGATGCGCTGGAGCTGATCCGCGGCAAATGTGGCCGCGTGCAGGGCGCGCTGACCGGCATGATGATGACCCTGAAAGGGCTGCCGCTGGCATACAACAAAGACATGCAGGAAGACAAAGAGGGGCTGTTCGACGCGCTCGACACCTGGCTGGACTGTCTGCATATGGGCGCGCTGGTGCTGGACGGCATTCAGGTGAAACGTCCGCGCTGCCAGGAAGCGGCGCAGCAGGGCTATGCTAACTCAACTGAGCTGGCGGACTACCTGGTGGCGAAAGGTGTACCGTTCCGCGAGGCGCACCATATTGTGGGTGAAGCGGTAGTGGAAGCGATTCGTCAGGGTAAAGCCCTTGAAGAGCTGGCGCTTGCCGACCTGCAAAAATTCAGTGCGGTTATTGGGGAGGATGTCTACCCGATTCTGGCCCTGCAATCCTGCCTGGATAAGCGTGCGGCGAAAGGTGGAGTCTCGCCGAAGCAGGTGGCGCAGGCGATTACGGACGCGAAAAACCGGTTGGTTTGATTTGTGCGGGCTGGTGCCCTCACCCCGGCCCTCTTCCACAGGGAGAGGGAGAAAAACGGAGCCTGGCTTAGTGCCGGGCTTTTTTATACGCAAAAAAAAGCGGACCACGGGGTCCGCAAAAGTTCACGTTGGCTTTAGTTTTTCGAGTTTTGAGAGAAACTCGCTGACGGTGCGGGGTCGTTTTGGGTCAAACACGTGCCGCCTCGTCTATGTGATGTATTATTCAACAGAATGCTTGATAGGGATAATCGTTCGTTGCTATGCTATCTATCGCCATGAACTATCGTGGCGACGGAGGATGAATAATGAATATTCGTGATCTTGAATACCTGGTAGCGTTAGCTGAGCATCGCCATTTTCGCCGCGCGGCAGACTCCTGCCATGTCAGCCAGCCAACGCTGAGCGGTCAGATCCGCAAGCTGGAAGATGAGCTGGGCGTGATGCTGCTGGAGCGCACCAGTCGTAAGGTACTGTTCACGCAGGCAGGTTTGCTGCTGGTGGATCAGGCGCGCACCGTACTGCGCGAGGTCAAAGTGCTCAAGGAAATGGCAAGCCAGCAGGGGGAGGCGATGTCCGGCCCGCTGCATATTGGCCTGATCCCAACCGTTGGCCCGTATCTGTTGCCGCAAATCATTCCGCTGCTGCACCAGACGTTCCCGAAACTCGAAATGTACCTACATGAAGCGCAAACCCATCAGCTGCTGGCGCAGTTAGACAGCGGCAAGCTCGACTGCGCGATCCTGGCGCTGGTCAAAGAGAGTGAAGCGTTTATTGAAGTACCGCTGTTCGATGAGCCGATGATGCTGGCGATCTATGAAGATCACCCGTGGGCGAACCGCGATCGCGTGCCGATGGCCGATCTGGCCGGAGAAAAGCTGCTGATGCTGGAAGACGGCCACTGTCTGCGCGATCAGGCGATGGGCTTCTGCTTCGAAGCGGGTGCAGATGAAGATACCCATTTCCGCGCAACCAGCCTGGAAACGCTGCGTAACATGGTCGCGGCGGGAAGTGGCATTACGCTGCTGCCTGCGCTGGCCGTGCCGCGCGAGCGTAAGCGTGATGGCGTGGTCTATCTGCCGTGTATTAAGCCAGAGCCGCGTCGCACGATCGGCCTGGTTTATCGTCCGGGTTCACCGCTGCGCAGCCGCTATGAGCAGCTGGCAGAGGCCATCCGTGGTGCAATGGATGGCCATTTCGACAACGCGTTAAAACAGGCGGTTTAAGCCGTTCAGCGCAGCTACCCGATAGGCTTCCGCCATGGTCGGGTAGTTAAAGGTGGTGTTAACGAAGTACTCGATGGTGTTGCCACCACCTTTTTGCTCCATGATCGCCTGGCCGATATGAATGATTTCCGCGGCACGTTCACCAAAGCAGTGAATACCGAGGATCTCTTTCGTCTCGCGATGGAACAGGATCTTCAGCGTACCCACGCTCATCCCCACAATTTGTGCGCGCGCCAGGTGTTTAAACTGGGCACGACCCACCTCGTAAGGCACCTTCATGGCCGTCAACTGCTGCTCGGTTTTGCCGACAGAACTGATTTCCGGGATGGTGTAGATGCCCGTCGGGATGTCCTCGATCAGATGCGCCGTCGCTTCACCTTTCACCAGCGCCTGTGCGGCGATGCGGCCCTGATCGTAAGCAGCGGAGGCCAGACTTGGGTAACCAATAACGTCGCCCACCGCGTAAACGTGCGGCAGCGCAGTCTGGTACATGCTGTTGACCTTGAGCTGACCGCGGCTGTCGGTTTCAAGCCCGATATTCTCCAGCTGCAATGAATCCGTGTTGCCGGTACGGCCGTTGGCGTACAGCAGGCAGTCCGCCTTCAGCTTCTTACCAGATTTCAGGTGCATGATCACACCGTCGTCGCAGCCTTCGATTTTCTCGTACTCTTCGTTGTGGCGAATCACCACGCCACTGTTCCAGAAGTGGTAGGAGAGGGAATCTGACATCTCCTGATCGAGGAACGCCAGCAGCCGGTCGCGGGTGTTGATCAAATCAACTTTGACCTCCATTCCCCGGAAAATCGACGCATATTCACAGCCAATCACGCCCGCGCCATAGATGATCACATGGCGTGGCTCGTGGTGCAGGCTGAGGATGGAGTCGCTGTCGTAAATACGTGGATGAGAGAAGTCCACGTCTGCCGGATGATATGGGCGCGATCCGCAGGCAATCACAAATTTTTCAGCGGTGAGCGTCTCAACCGAACCGTCGTGGCACTCCAGCGCCAGGGTGTGTTCATCCACAAAATGCGCGTTACCCTGCAGAATTTCACAGTGGTTGCGCTCATAGAAACCCTGACGCATGCGCGTCTGCTGGTTAATGACCGTGTCTGCGTGATTCAGGATATCGGCAAAGGAAGAACGAAGAAGTCGGGAGTGGTCGCTGTAAAGAGGGTTCTGGTTAAATTCGATAATGCGGCTAACGGCGTGGCGGAGGGCTTTCGAAGGGATGGTGCCCCAGTGGGTGCAACCGCCGCCGACATTATGGTAGCGCTCAATAACCGCTACTCTGGCTCCCTGTTTTACCAGACCCATAGCAGCACCTTCGCCGCCGGGGCCGGAACCAATAACTATTGCGTCGTAATCGTAGGAATGTGGCATGGCAAGGCTTACCTGTTCTTATACATAAAAGCAACAGAATCATAACATCATTGCCTGGGTAACCCAATTATCGTTGTGCTTTTTTCGGGCAGTGGAGCACAAACCGCGCGTAAACAATCATTCACAAAGCCAGGTAAACAGATTAATTTTATTCTCTGGTATAGTGCCAACGGGCCTTTGGAAGGATTCAACTATCGTGATGGGCGTAAGAGCACAACAAAAAGAGAAAACCCGGCGTTCGCTGGTGGAAGCCGCATTCAGTCAACTGAGTGCTGAGCGGAGTTTTGCCAGTTTAAGCCTGCGCGAAGTGGCGCGCGAGGCCGGGATTGCGCCAACGTCCTTCTATCGTCATTTCCGTGATGTGGATGAACTGGGTCTGACCATGGTCGACGAGAGCGGTTTGATGCTGCGCCAGCTTATGCGTCAGGCGCGTCAGCGTATTGCCAAAGGCGGCAGCGTGATCCGCACCTCCGTGTCGACATTTATGGAATTTATCGGCAATAACCCTAACGCGTTTCGCCTTTTGCTGCGCGAGCGCTCTGGCACGTCGGCGGCGTTTCGTGCCGCCGTCGCGCGTGAAATTCAGCATTTCATCGCGGAACTTGCAGACTATCTTGAACTCGAAAACCATATGCCGCGTGCGTTTACTGAAGCACAGGCCGAGGCGATGGTGACCATTGTTTTCAGTGCGGGTGCCGAAGCGCTGGATGTCAGCATTGAACAACGTAAGCAACTCGAAGAGCGACTGGTATTGCAGCTGCGGATGATTTCTAAAGGTGCGTACTACTGGTATCGCCGTGAACAAGAGAAGTTGGCACATCAAAACGATGAGTGAAGGTGAGTAATGAAACAGTCAGGTCAGGATAAAGGAACGCTGTTGCTGGCATTGATCGCTGGCTTATCCATTAACGGTACGTTTGCGGCGGTTTTCAGCTCAATTGTACCGTTCTCGATTTTCCCGATTATCGCGCTGGTGCTGACGGTGTATTGCCTGCATCAACGTTATCTGAACCGCACCATGCCGGTTGGGTTACCGGGGCTGGCCGCAGCCTGTTTTATTCTGGGTGTACTGTTGTACAGCACCGTGGTGCGTGCAGAGTATCCGGATATCGGTTCTAACTTCCTGCCTGCGGTGCTGTCTGTGGCGCTGGTGTTCTGGATTGGCTCGCGCATGCGTAGCCGCAAGAGCCAGTTACCAGAGTAAAGGGTTTTGTCATTGTAGGCCGGATAAGCGAAGCGCCATCCGGCTTTTTTGGCAGGTGGCGCTTCGCTTACCTGCCCTACAAGGCCCACATTACTTCGCCGTGAGCAGTACGCCGCACTCCATATGGTGCGTATATGGGAACTGATCGAACAGCGCCAGACGTTCAACCTTGTGCGTCTGGCTTAATGTTTCCAGATTCTTGCACAGCGTCTCCGGGTTACAGGAGATGTACAAAATACGCGGGTACGCCTGCACCATCTTCTCGGTTTCGCTGTCCAGGCCACTGCGCGGCGGATCGACAAAAATTGTCTCACACTGGTAGCTCTTCAAATCAATCCCTTGCAGGCGGTTAAACTCACGTACGCCGTTCATCGCCTGGGTAAACTCTTCTGCCGCCATACGAATGATCTGCACATTATCAATATGGTTAGCGGCGATGTTGTACTGCGCGGCGGCCACCGACGGTTTGGCGATTTCCGTCGCCAGCACGCGTTCGAAGTTACGCGCCAGCGCCAGCGAGAAGTTGCCGTTACCGCAGTAGAGCTCCAGCAGATCGCCCGTCGACCCTTCCGTCGCATTCAGCGCCCACTCCAGCATCTGCACGTTCATTGCCGCATTCGGCTGGGTGAAGCTGTTCTCCACCTGACGGTAAACCATCTCTTTTCCTGCCACCGGCAAACGCTCGTCGATGTAATCCTGGTCCAGCATGATTTTGGTTTTGGTCGCGCGGCCAATCAGGTGCACGTTGATGTTCTGCGCGCGCAGCGCATCGCGCAGGGCTTCTGCCTGCTCGCGCCACTCGTCGGTCAGCGCTTTGTGATAGAGCAGAGAGACAATGGCCTGATTGCTTTGGGTGGTCAGGTAGTCAATCTGGAACAGCTTGTTGCGCAGCACCGGATTAGTGCGCACACCGTCGATCATCAGCGTCATTAGCTGGTTGATAAGCTCACTCGCCGCCGGGAAACTGTCTACGCGAATCCGGGATTTCGTCTGCTGATCGAAAATGATGTGGTACAGGTCATCGCCATCGTGCCAGATGCGAAACTCAGCGCGCATACGGTAGTGGCTGACCGGAGAACGAAACACCTCGGGAACGGGCGCGTTGAAAGGCGTCATCATACTTTGCAGGCGGACAACTTTTTCTGCCAGCTGTGCGTCGTACTGTTCTGTCGGGAGGTGTTCGGGGGTCATGATGCGTCCTGAGTGATAAAGAATTACGCGGGGATTGTAGGGATTGTGCAGTGGATGTCCAGATTTAATGGCTAATAGCTATCTGGACATCTATACGTGTCTAATTGTAGCATTCTGTTTCCGGTCTCCTGAGAGTGAAAAGGGAATCCAGTGCAAATCTGGAGCTGACGCGCAGCGGTAAAGACTGGCGGGATGAGAGTTGTAGACACTGTGAAAACGGGAAGTCTTCATCCGTATAACGCCACCCAGCCCGAAGACCTGCCGGGATCACGTCGCATTTGGTTTCATCATCGCGTGCTATCGATGAGGCCTGCGGCATCCTTCTTATATTGTGGATGCTTTAACAATGATTAAAAAAGTATCGCTGTTGACGGCGTTTTCCGTCACGGCATTTTCGGGCTGGGCGCAGGAAAGCGCCGACTCGTTGGTGGTGACAGCAAACCGTTTCGAACAACCTGAAAAATCTGTTCTGGCTGCGACTTCTGTCGTGACGCGGGCCGATATCGACCGCTGGCAATCCACCACGGTTCTGGATGTCATGCGTCGCCTGCCTGGCGTAGATACGGCACAAAATGGCGGGATGGGGCAGCTCTCTTCTCTCTTTATACGCGGTACGAACTCCAGCCATGTCCTGATTCTCGTCGACGGGATCCGCCTTAACCAGGCGGGCGTCACGGGGTCGTCCGATCTCAGCCAGTTTCCGATCTCCCTGGTGCAGCGCATCGAATATCTTCGTGGACCGCGTTCGGCGGTGTACGGCTCGGATGCGATCGGTGGTGTAGTCAACATTATCACTACGCGTGCGAAGGATGGCACAACGCTGAATGCTGGCGTTGGGACACACGGCTTCCAGAATTATGGTGGCAGCACCCAGCAAACATTGGGTGAAAGTACGCGCGTTACGCTGGCGGGGGATTACACCTACACAAAAGGCTTTGACGTCGTTGCTGACGGTAATAACGGCGGCCTTGCCCAGACCGATCGCGACGGCTTTATGAATAAAACGCTCTACGGCGCACTGGAGCATGCTTTCTCTGAGCAATGGAGTGGTTTCGTTCGCGGCTATGGTTACAGCAACCGTACCGCCTATGACGGCTATTACAGTTCATTTACCCCTGATGTGCTGGTTGATACCCGCCAACTCTATAGCCAGACCTGGGATGCCGGATTGCGGTTTAACCGGGATGTTTTCCATTCACAGTTGCTCTCCAGCTACAGTCACAGCAAAGACTACAATTACGATCCGCACCTTGGACGCTATGACTCCACAGCAACCCTGGATGAAATCAAACAGTACAATGTTCAGTGGACCAACTCAGTTGACGTGGGACATGGCAACATCGGCGCGGGCGTTGACTGGCAGAAACAGAGCACCGAGCCGGGTACCAACTACGTAACCAACGCCTATGACCTGCGTAACACTGGCGTCTACCTGACTGGGTTGCAGCAGTTTGGAGATTTCACTCTGGAGGCGGCGGCCCGCAGCGATGACAACTCTCAGTTTGGTCGCCATGGTACCTGGCAAAGTAGCGCAGCCTGGGAGTTCGTTGACGGTTACCGCTTCATAGCCTCTTATGGCACGGCCTATAAAGCGCCGAATCTGGGTCAGCTCTATGGCTTCTACGGCAATACCCATCTTGATCCTGAAGAGAGCAAGCAGTGGGAAGGGGCGTTTGAAGGCCTGACGGCAGGCGTAAGCTGGCGCGTATCCGGCTATCGTAATGACGTTGATAATCTCATCGACTTCAACAATAACCTGCAGCAATATTACAACGTCGGCAAAGCACGCATTAAAGGTGTAGAAGCGACAGCGTCGTTTGATACGGGTCCGTTGACGCATACTGTGGGCTACGACTATGTGGATGCCCGCAATGCGGCAACCAATCAACTTCTGGACCGTCGTGCTAAACAGCAGGTGAAATATCAGCTTGATACGCAGATCTATGATGTTGACTGGAGCCTGACGTATCACTATCTCGGCACGCGCTACGACACCGACTTTGGAACCTATCCGTCAGAGAAAGTTAAAATGGGCGGCGTCAGCCTGTGGGACGTCGCGGTTTCATATCCTGTCACCTCACATCTCACAGTTCGTGGTAAAATAGCCAACCTGTTCGATAAAGATTACGAGACAGTTTATGGCTACCAAACTGCAGGACGGGAATACACCTTGTCTGGCAGCTACACCTTCTGATCCGCGTCCCACCGTGCTGGTGTTTGATTCCGGCGTCGGTGGGCTTTCGGTCTATGATGAGATTCGGCAGCTCCTGCCGGATCTCCATTACATCTACGCCTTCGATAACGTCGCGTTCCCGTATGGGGAAAAGAGTGAAGACTTTATCGTTGAGCGTGTGATTGAAATCGTCACTGCGGTACAAAAGCGCTATCCCCTGGCGCTGGCGGTTATTGCCTGTAATACGGCAAGCACGGTCTCTCTTCCTGCCCTGCGCGAAAAATTCCCGTTCCCGGTTGTGGGCGTTGTCCCGGCAATCAAACCTGCGGCGCGTCTGACGGCGAACGGTATCGTGGGGTTGCTGGCGACACGCGGTACGGTAAAACGTCCTTATACGCGTGAGCTTATTGAGCGCTTTGCCAATGAATGCCAGATCGCCATGCTCGGCTCCGCGGAGCTGGTGGAAATGGCGGAAGCGAAACTGCACGGCGAGACGGTATCGCTTGAAGAGCTGCGTCGCATTCTGCGTCCATGGCTGCGGATGCAGGAACCACCGGATACGGTTGTTCTCGGCTGCACCCATTTCCCGCTATTACAGGAAGAGCTGTTAAAGGTTTTGCCTGAAGGGACCCGGCTGGTGGATTCCGGTGCTGCGATTGCGCGTCGGACGGCCTGGCTACTGGAGCACGAGGCGCCGGATGCGAAATCAGCGGATGCGAACATCGCTTTCTGTATGGCGATAACAAAAGAAACCGAACAGCTTTTGCCCGTTTTACGTCGTTATGGCTTCGAAACGCTCGAAAAACTGGCGCTGTAGCACGGTTTTGAGCAAAAAAGAGACGGTTGAACGTTTTTTTTCAAAGAGGGGTTGTCAACGTCTGAGAACTCCCTATAATGCGCCTCCACTGACACGGAACAACGGCTTACAAGCCGCCGGGACAGCGGGGTTCAGAGATGAACGCCAACAGAGAAAAGTGAAAATAATTGCTTGACTCTGAATGAGGAAAACGTAATATACGGGACCTCGCAACGATGAGCTGAAAGCCGCGTTGCAACTGCTCTTTAACAATTTATCAGACAATCTGTGTGGGCACTCAAAGTGACATGGATTCTTAATGTCCTCGGACACTAAATGAATACCAAGTCTCAACGAGTGAACACGTAATTCATTACGAAGTTTAATTCATTGAGCATCAAACTTTTAAATTGAAGAGTTTGATCATGGCTCAGATTGAACGCTGGCGGCAGGCCTAACACATGCAAGTCGAACGGTAACAGGAAGCAGCTTGCTGCTTCGCTGACGAGTGGCGGACGGGTGAGTAATGTCTGGGAAACTGCCTGATGGAGGGGGATAACTACTGGAAACGGTAGCTAATACCGCATAACGTCGCAAGACCAAAGAGGGGGACCTTCGGGCCTCTTGCCATCGGATGTGCCCAGATGGGATTAGCTAGTAGGTGGGGTAACGGCTCACCTAGGCGACGATCCCTAGCTGGTCTGAGAGGATGACCAGCCACACTGGAACTGAGACACGGTCCAGACTCCTACGGGAGGCAGCAGTGGGGAATATTGCACAATGGGCGCAAGCCTGATGCAGCCATGCCGCGTGTATGAAGAAGGCCTTCGGGTTGTAAAGTACTTTCAGCGGGGAGGAAGGCGACAGGGTTAATAACCCTGTCGATTGACGTTACCCGCAGAAGAAGCACCGGCTAACTCCGTGCCAGCAGCCGCGGTAATACGGAGGGTGCAAGCGTTAATCGGAATTACTGGGCGTAAAGCGCACGCAGGCGGTCTGTCAAGTCGGATGTGAAATCCCCGGGCTCAACCTGGGAACTGCATTCGAAACTGGCAGGCTAGAGTCTTGTAGAGGGGGGTAGAATTCCAGGTGTAGCGGTGAAATGCGTAGAGATCTGGAGGAATACCGGTGGCGAAGGCGGCCCCCTGGACAAAGACTGACGCTCAGGTGCGAAAGCGTGGGGAGCAAACAGGATTAGATACCCTGGTAGTCCACGCCGTAAACGATGTCGACTTGGAGGTTGTGCCCTTGAGGCGTGGCTTCCGGAGCTAACGCGTTAAGTCGACCGCCTGGGGAGTACGGCCGCAAGGTTAAAACTCAAATGAATTGACGGGGGCCCGCACAAGCGGTGGAGCATGTGGTTTAATTCGATGCAACGCGAAGAACCTTACCTACTCTTGACATCCAGAGAACTTAGCAGAGATGCTTTGGTGCCTTCGGGAACTCTGAGACAGGTGCTGCATGGCTGTCGTCAGCTCGTGTTGTGAAATGTTGGGTTAAGTCCCGCAACGAGCGCAACCCTTATCCTTTGTTGCCAGCGGTCCGGCCGGGAACTCAAAGGAGACTGCCAGTGATAAACTGGAGGAAGGTGGGGATGACGTCAAGTCATCATGGCCCTTACGAGTAGGGCTACACACGTGCTACAATGGCGCATACAAAGAGAAGCGACCTCGCGAGAGCAAGCGGACCTCATAAAGTGCGTCGTAGTCCGGATTGGAGTCTGCAACTCGACTCCATGAAGTCGGAATCGCTAGTAATCGTGGATCAGAATGCCACGGTGAATACGTTCCCGGGCCTTGTACACACCGCCCGTCACACCATGGGAGTGGGTTGCAAAAGAAGTAGGTAGCTTAACCTTCGGGAGGGCGCTTACCACTTTGTGATTCATGACTGGGGTGAAGTCGTAACAAGGTAACCGTAGGGGAACCTGCGGTTGGATCACCTCCTTACCTTAAAGAACCTGCCTTTGCAGTGCTCACACAGATTGTCTGATGAAAAACAGCAGTAAAAAATCTCTGCAGGCTTGTAGCTCAGGTGGTTAGAGCGCACCCCTGATAAGGGTGAGGTCGGTGGTTCAAGTCCACTCAGGCCTACCAAACTCCTTTTAAAGGATGAGCGGTACAGAGATTACAAACGATGGGGCTATAGCTCAGCTGGGAGAGCGCCTGCCTTGCACGCAGGAGGTCTGCGGTTCGATCCCGCATAGCTCCACCATCCTTTACTGCGAACACAAGAAAACTTCAGAGTGAACCTGAAAAGGTGCACTGCGAAGTTTTGCTCTTTAAAAATCTGGATCAAGCTGAAAATTGAAACGACACACAGCTCATGTGTGTTCGAGTCTCTCAAATTTTCGCAAGTCGATGGTGAATCGAAAGAAACATCTTCGGGTTGTGAGGTTAAGCGACTAAGCGTACACGGTGGATGCCCTGGCAGTCAGAGGCGATGAAGGACGTGCTAATCTGCGAAAAGCGCCGGCGAGGTGATATGAACCTTTGACCCGGCGATGTCCGAATGGGGAAACCCAGTGCAATTCGTTGCACTATCGTTAACTGAATACATAGGTTAACGAGGCGAACCGGGGGAACTGAAACATCTAAGTACCCCGAGGAAAAGAAATCAACCGAGATTCCCCCAGTAGCGGCGAGCGAACGGGGAGCAGCCCGGAGTCTGAATCAGCTTGTGTGTTAGTGGAACGGTCTGGAAAGTCCGACGGTACAGGGTGATAGTCCCGTACACGAAAGCACACTTGCTGTGAACTCGAAGAGTAGGGCGGGACACGTGGTATCCTGTCTGAATATGGGGGGACCATCCTCCAAGGCTAAATACTCCTGACTGACCGATAGTGAACCAGTACCGTGAGGGAAAGGCGAAAAGAACCCCGGCGAGGGGAGTGAAAAAGAACCTGAAACCGTGTACGTACAAGCAGTGGGAGCCTCTTTATGGGGTGACTGCGTACCTTTTGTATAATGGGTCAGCGACTTATATTCTGTAGCAAGGTTAACCGTATAGGGGAGCCGAAGGGAAACCGAGTCTTAACTGGGCGTTAAGTTGCAGGGTATAGACCCGAAACCCGGTGATCTAGCCATGGGCAGGTTGAAGGTTGGGTAACACTAACTGGAGGACCGAACCGACTAATGTTGAAAAATTAGCGGATGACCTGTGGCTGGGGGTGAAAGGCCAATCAAACCGGGAGATAGCTGGTTCTCCCCGAAAGCTATTTAGGTAGCGCCTCGTGAACTCATCTTCGGGGGTAGAGCACTGTTTCGGCTAGGGGGCCATCCCGGCTTACCAACCCGATGCAAACTACGAATACCGAAGAATGTTATCACGGGAGACACACGGCGGGTGCTAACGTCCGTCGTGAAGAGGGAAACAACCCAGACCGCCAGCTAAGGTCCCAAAGTCATGGTTAAGTGGGAAACGATGTGGGAAGGCACAGACAGCCAGGATGTTGGCTTAGAAGCAGCCATCATTTAAAGAAAGCGTAATAGCTCACTGGTCGAGTCGGCCTGCGCGGAAGATGTAACGGGGCTAAACCATGCACCGAAGCTGCGGCAGCGACGCTTAGGCGTTGTTGGGTAGGGGAGCGTTCTGTAAGCCGTTGAAGGTGTCCTGTGAGGGGTGCTGGAGGTATCAGAAGTGCGAATGCTGACATAAGTAACGATAAAGCGGGTGAAAAGCCCGCTCGCCGGAAGACCAAGGGTTCCTGTCCAACGTTAATCGGGGCAGGGTGAGTCGACCCCTAAGGCGAGGCCGAAAGGCGTAGTCGATGGGAAACAGGTTAATATTCCTGTACTTGGTGTTACTGCGAAGGGGGGACGGAGAAGGCTATGTCAGCCGGGCGACGGTTGTCCCGGTTTAAGCATGTAGGCGGAGGTTCCAGGTAAATCCGGTACCTTATTAACGCTGAGGTGTGATGACGAGGCACTACGGTGCTGAAGTGATAAATGCCCTGCTTCCAGGAAAAGCCTCTAAGCATCAGGTAACACGAAATCGTACCCCAAACCGACACAGGTGGTCAGGTAGAGAATACCAAGGCGCTTGAGAGAACTCGGGTGAAGGAACTAGGCAAAATGGTGCCGTAACTTCGGGAGAAGGCACGCTGATATGTAGGTGAAGCCCCTGCGGGCGGAGCTGAAATCAGTCGAAGATACCAGCTGGCTGCAACTGTTTATTAAAAACACAGCACTGTGCAAACACGAAAGTGGACGTATACGGTGTGACGCCTGCCCGGTGCCGGAAGGTTAATTGATGGGGTTAGCGGCAACGCGAAGCTCTTGATCGAAGCCCCGGTAAACGGCGGCCGTAACTATAACGGTCCTAAGGTAGCGAAATTCCTTGTCGGGTAAGTTCCGACCTGCACGAATGGCGTAATGATGGCCAGGCTGTCTCCACCCGAGACTCAGTGAAATTGAACTCGCTGTGAAGATGCAGTGTACCCGCGGCAAGACGGAAAGACCCCGTGAACCTTTACTATAGCTTGACACTGAACACTGGTCCTTGATGTGTAGGATAGGTGGGAGGCTTTGAAGCGTGGACGCCAGTCTGCGTGGAGCCAACCTTGAAATACCACCCTTTAATGGCTGGTGTTCTAACGTAGACCCGTAATCCGGGTTGCGGACAGTGTCTGGTGGGTAGTTTGACTGGGGCGGTCTCCTCCCAAAGAGTAACGGAGGAGCACGAAGGTTGGCTAATCCTGGTCGGACATCAGGAGGTTAGTGCAATGGCATAAGCCAGCTTGACTGCGAGCGTGACGGCGCGAGCAGGTGCGAAAGCAGGTCATAGTGATCCGGTGGTTCTGAATGGAAGGGCCATCGCTCAACGGATAAAAGGTACTCCGGGGATAACAGGCTGATACCGCCCAAGAGTTCATATCGACGGCGGTGTTTGGCACCTCGATGTCGGCTCATCACATCCTGGGGCTGAAGTAGGTCCCAAGGGTATGGCTGTTCGCCATTTAAAGTGGTACGCGAGCTGGGTTTAGAACGTCGTGAGACAGTTCGGTCCCTATCTGCCGTGGGCGCTGGAGAATTGAGGGGGGCTGCTCCTAGTACGAGAGGACCGGAGTGGACGCATCACTGGTGTTCGGGTTGTCATGCCAATGGCACTGCCCGGTAGCTAAATGCGGAAGAGATAAGTGCTGAAAGCATCTAAGCACGAAACTTGCCCCGAGATGAGTTCTCCCTGAGACCTTGAGTCTCCTGAAGGAACGTTGAAGACGACGACGTTGATAGGTCGGGTGTGTAAGCGCAGCGATGCGTTGAGCTAACCGATACTAATGAACCGTGAGGCTTAACCTTACAACGCCGAAGCTGTTTTGGCGAAGAGAGACAGACACGATTTTCAGCCTGATACAGATTAACAGAATTTGCCTGGCGGCTTTAGCGCGGTGGTCCCACCTGACCCCATGCCGAACTCAGAAGTGAAACGCCGTAGCGCCGATGGTAGTGTGGGGTCTCCCCATGTGAGAGTAGGGAACTGCCAGGCATCAAATTAAGTAGTAAGCCGGTGAATTAATCCGGTGGTTACAGAAGTATTCGGTGGAGCGGTAGTTCAGTCGGTTAGAATACCTGCCTGTCACGCAGGGGGTCGCGGGTTCGAGTCCCGTCCGTTCCGCCACTTATTAAGACATTAAGCCTGCCCAAAGGGCAGGCTTAATGGCAAAAAAATTTAGGGGCGTAGCTCAGTTGGTAGAGCACCGGTCTCCAAAACCGGGTGTCGCGAGTTCGAGTCTCTCCGCCCCTGCCATATAGAATCCTTTGCTTCGGCAAAGGATTTTTTTTTGCCTGTAAAACGGCTCAACACCTTCCTGAAGAATAAGCAGCCTGCGTTTCCGCAGGCTTTTGCGTTAATCCAGTATGCTGGTTTTTAACAGATCTTTTATCTGCGACTGCTTATCGCTGTTTTGCAGCCAAATGGCATACAGCGGCCTGGAGAGCGTTGTTGAATCGGTGACAACATGGAGTGCAGGTTTATTATCCGCCCAGCGAACAGGTAACCATGTACAGCCTTTCAGTGTGGGAAGATGCTGGCATGCGATCTCCGCAGAGCTTGTCGTGAGTTGCGGGATATCATCGCTGGCAATTAACCCCGTCTCGTGCTGCTGAAAATCAGGCCCCCATTCCAGGCGTAAATAATTCAGGTCGGCCTTCATCATTGCAGGCTCGGATGCATAGAGCGCCAGGCTAAACTGTCCAACAATCTGGCTGCTAAATTCATCCATCTTGGGGGCTTCTGTGGTGATCAGCAGATCAAGCTGCCGCTCGTGGAGTTGCTTAACCAGCGACTGGCGTTGCGCAATCCTCGCCTCAAATTGCAGATGATTGTGTGTGCGATATAGCCGCATAAGCCACTGGCTGAGCATGCATTCCCATAGTGAAGCGCTGGCACCGATCGAGAATTCATTATGCCGGGATGTGTGCGCAACCTCCTTTCGCGCTGCCTGCCAGGTATTCATCAGGGTTTCTGCATAAGGCAATAGCTTTTCACCGGCCGGGGTTAAACGAATATTGTTGCGATGGCGGGTAAAAAGGTTCACACCCAGTTGATTTTCCAGCTGTCGAATACGAAAACTGACTGCTGACTGCGTCAGGTAGAGGGCTTCAGCTGCTCGCCCAAAGTGTCGCGTTCTGCTCACTTCGAGGAAAGTTTTTAGCAATTCCGTATCCACATCTTTCTCCACAAAATTATTTGTCGTTATGATTTAAATGTTTTGTTTTACACTCTGTCAAGCGTAACTAATACTCCGCGCCATAAATAGCTCGGCCAAAGAATTAGGAGCGTGTAGGATGGCGGAAAGCTTTACGACGACTAATCGTTTTTTCGATAATAAACATTATCCGCGCGGGTTCTCTCGTCACGGCGATTTCACTATCAAAGAAGCTCAACTTCTTGAGCGCCATGGTTATGCCTTTAACGAGCTGGATCTGGGTAAGCGCGAACCGGCAACCGAAGATGAAAAACAGTTTGTCTCTGTTTGTCGTGGTGAGCGTGAGCCGCAGTCTGATGCAGAACGTGTATGGATCAAGTATATGGCTCGCATTAAGCGTCCTAAGCGTTTCCATACGCTGTCTGGCGGCAAGCCGCAGATGGAAGGTGCAGAAGACTACACCGAGTCTGACGATTAAGAAGAGAAGGGGCTACGGCCCCTTTTTTTATGCCAGCATTTTTTGCAGATGCAACAGCAGCCGATCGATCGCACGGTAGCTTAATGCCTCCTGCAAATGTCGCCTCTCTATTCCGGGGCAGCCCTCCACGTCAGCGACCGTGCGCGCAACTTTCAACAAACGCTGCCACGCGCGAATGGATAACCCAAACCGCGTCAGTGTCTCTTCCAGCCAGCCTGCATCTTCGGCGTTGAGAGAGCAAAACTGTCGGATCCCGCTGTTATCCAGCCGGGCATTCAGCCTGTTCTGACGAGCATACTGCCGCGCCTGAGCCGCAATAACCCGTTCTCGCACCACTGCTGAGCTTTCGCCTTTGATACCGGTTTGCCTCAGCAGACCGGGCGGTGGCAGGGGGATCTCGAGAGATAAATCAAAACGGTCGAGGAAGGGGCCGGACAGCTTACTCAGATAGCGCAGCGTCTGCTCCGGCGTACAGCGGTTATGGTTGCCCTGATAATGGCCCGTTGGGCTAGGGTTCATCGCGGCGACCAGCTGAAACTGCGCAGGGTAGCTTATTTTGGCGCGTGTACGAGACAGATGGATTTCGCCGGATTCAATCGGCTCCCGCAACGCATCCAGCACGCGGCGTTCAAACTCTGGCAATTCATCCAGGAACAGAATGCCGTTGTGTGCCAGTGAGATTTCACCCGGTCCGGGAATTGAGCCCCCGCCCACCATCGCGGTTAGAGACGCACTGTGGTGTGGCGAGCGGAAAGGACGGCGGCGCCACTGTTTATGCAGCGATATTGAACTGACCAGGCTAAATATCGCGGCGCTTTCCAGCGCTTCGTGATTATTGAGGGGGGGCAGCAGGCCGCTCAACCTGCTCGCCAGCATCGTTTTCCCCGTGCCTGGCGGACCTATCAGTAGCAGGTTATGCCCACCCGCGGCCGTTATTTCTAACGCCCGCTTACCCTGTTCCTGACCCATAATATCGCTGAGGTCATCGGGTGAATCTGCCACTACCTCCTCATTCTCCTGCGGCTCGGCAAGCTCATGTCGGCCTTCCAGCTAGGCGCAAACCTCCTGCAAATGTCCCGCGACAAGACACCCCTTTTCGGCGATAAGGCTGACTTCAGAGGCATTTTCATTGGCCACAATGATTTGCCTTCCCGCGCGTATGGCTTCAAGCGCACCCGAGATTGCTCCGGGAACGCCTCTTAACGCGCCTGTAAGCGCTAATTCACCCACGAACTCGCACGAGCTTAACCCTGGCGTATTGAGCTGTTCAGAAGCCGCGAGAAGCGCTATAGCAATAGGTAAATCATATCGCCCTCCCTCCTTTGGCAAATCGGCGGGCGCAAGGTTGATGGTGATCTTCTTCGCCGGAAAAGCATAACCGCTATTAATAATTGCGCTGCGCACGCGATCCCTGGCCTCCTTAACGGTCGTTTCGGGTAAGCCGACCAGCGTCAGTCCGGGCAGTCCATTACTTAAATGAACCTCTACAGAAATAAGCGGTGCCTTCACGCCGATGGCCGCGCGTGTATAAACAACTGACAGTGACATAAGCCCCTCCTTGGCGGTAACTATGCCAGCATCATTTTTTCCTGTTTAGCGCTAATTCACTGAATTACGGCGCTCGTTCCAGCCTTTTAGCGCCTAAATGTAATCATTACATGTCGGTGGAATCGGCCTCGCAGAAAAGAAATCATGCGCGCCTTGCCTGATGAAACAGGACAAAAAAATGAAAAATCTTCATTTCTATTTTTTCCCTATATAAAACAACGATTTTGAAAGAAATAGTTCGCCTGCTACAGAAATGGGTCATAAAAAAATCTTGTGTCAGATGAAATATCTGTGGTAACTCTTTAGGTATTCCTTCGAACAAGATGCAAAAAGAACTGAAAATGACAGCCCTTCTACGAGTGATTAGCCTGGTCGTGATTAGCGTGGTGGTGATTATTATCCCACCGTGCGGGGCTGCACTTGGACGAGGAAAGGCTTAGAAATCAAGCCTTAACGAACTAAGACCCCCGCACCGAAAGGTCCGGGGGTTTTTTTATGACTAAAAAACTTAAATGAGGAGCAGAGAATGACGACTAGCACAAAATTCTGTTTCTCCAGATTTATGACGGGGAACTAACTATGAATGGGGCACAATGGGTAGTACATGCGTTGCGCGCGCAGGGAGTCGAAACCGTATTCGGTTATCCGGGTGGCGCAATTATGCCGATTTACGATGCACTGTATGACGGCGGCGTGGAACACCTCTTGTGCCGACACGAGCAGGGCGCAGCGATGGCCGCCATCGGTTATGCCCGTGCGACCGGTAAAACAGGCGTCTGTATGGCCACCTCCGGTCCGGGCGCAACGAACCTGATCACCGGCCTGGCTGACGCGCTGCTCGATTCCGTACCCGTGGTGGCGATCACCGGCCAGGTGGCCTCTCCGTTCATCGGCACCGATGCTTTCCAGGAAGTGGATGTGCTCGGTTTATCGCTTGCCTGCACCAAACACAGCTTCCTCGTTCAGTCTCTCGAAGAGCTGCCGCGCGTGATGGCCGAAGCGTTCGAGGTTGCCAGCTCTGGCCGTCCTGGTCCGGTTCTGGTAGATATCCCGAAAGATATTCAGGTTGCACTCGGCGATCTGGAACCGCACTTCTCCACCGTTGAAAGCGACGACGTGTTTCCCCATACGGAGGTTGAAGAGGCTCGCCAGATGCTGGCGCAGGCGAAACAGCCGATGCTGTATGTAGGCGGCGGCGTGGGCATGGCGCAGGCTGTTCCTGCCCTGCGCGAATTTATCGCAGTAACGCAAATGCCCGCCACCTGCACGCTGAAAGGATTGGGCGCGGTCGACGCGGACTATCCATACTATTTGGGCATGTTAGGGATGCACGGCACCAAAGCGGCAAACCTGGCGGTGCAGGAGTGTGACCTGCTCATCGCCGTCGGCGCCCGTTTTGACGACCGCGTCACCGGCAAGCTGAACACCTTTGCGCCGAACGCCAAAGTGATCCATATGGACATCGACCCGGCGGAGATGAACAAACTGCGTCAGGCGCATGTCGCGTTGCAGGGCGATCTCAACGCGCTGTTACCGGCGCTGGAGCAGCAGCTGGATATCAACCCATGGCGTCAGCACAACGCCGATATGCGCGCTGAACACGCCTGGCGTTACGACCACCCCGGCGAGGCCATCTATGCGCCGCTATTGTTGAAACAGTTGTCCGACCGCAAACCCGCAGACAGCGTGGTGACGACGGATGTCGGCCAGCATCAGATGTGGTCAGCCCAGCACATGACCTACACCCGCCCGGAGAACTTCATCACCTCGAGCGGCTTAGGCACGATGGGCTTCGGCCTGCCCGCTGCCGTGGGCGCACAGGTTGCCCGCCCGAACGATACCGTTATCTGTATCTCCGGTGACGGCTCCTTCATGATGAACGTCCAGGAGCTCGGCACCGTGAAGCGTAAGCAGTTACCGCTGAAAATCGTTTTGCTCGATAACCAGCGTTTGGGAATGGTTCGCCAGTGGCAGCAGCTGTTCTTCCAGGAGCGTTACAGCGAAACGACCCTGACCGACAACCCCGATTTCCTCACCCTGGCCAGCGCCTTCGGCATTCCTGGCCAGCACATCACCCGTAAAGACCAGGTTGAAGCGGCACTCGACACCATGCTGTCAAGCGAAGGGCCATACCTGCTTCATGTCTCAATCGACGAGCTTGAGAACGTCTGGCCGTTGGTACCGCCCGGTGCCAGTAACTCACAAATGCTGGAGAAATTATCATGATGCAACATCAGGTTGCCGTGCAGGCTCGCTTCAACCCGGAAACGTTAGAACGCGTATTGCGTGTGGTCCGTCACCGTGGTTTTCAGATTTGCTCTATGAATATGGAAACGGCCACGGATGCACAAAATATCAGTATCGAATTAACCGTTGCCAGCCCGCGGCCGGTCGACTTACTGTTTAGTCAGTTATCAAAACTGGTAGACGTTGCCCATGTTGCCATCTGCCAGAGCACAACCACATCACAACAAATCCGCGCTTAAGCGTGACAGGACGAAAAAATGACGACAAAAAAAGCTGATTACATTTGGTTCAATGGTGAGATGGTTCGCTGGGAAGACGCGAAAGTTCACGTGATGTCCCACGCGCTGCACTACGGCACCTCCGTGTTTGAAGGCATCCGTTGCTACGATTCTCACAAAGGACCAGTGGTGTTCCGCCATCGCGAACACATGCAGCGTCTGCATGACTCAGCCAAAATTTATCGTTTCCCGGTCTCCCAAAGCGTTGATGAGCTGATGGAAGCCTGCCGCGAGGTGATCCGCCAGAACAAACTGACCAGTGCCTATATTCGTCCGCTGGTCTTCGTGGGTGATGTCGGCATGGGTGTCAATCCGCCCGCTGGCTATAACACCGATGTGATCATTGCTGCGTTCCCGTGGGGCGCCTACCTGGGCGCGGAAGCACTGGATCAGGGGATCGACGCAATGGTTTCTTCCTGGAACCGCGTGGCACCAAACACTATCCCGACCGCGGCTAAAGCGGGCGGTAACTACCTCTCCTCACTGCTGGTTGGCAGCGAAGCGCGCCGTCACGGTTACCAGGAAGGTATCGCGCTCGATGTAAATGGCTACATCTCCGAAGGTGCGGGCGAAAACCTGTTTGAAGTGAAAGACGGCATTCTGTTCACCCCGCCGTTTACCTCGTCCGCGCTGCCGGGCATCACCCGCGACGCCATCATCAAGCTGGCAAAAGATCTGGGTATCGAAGTACGCGAGCAGGTGCTGTCCCGCGAATCCCTGTACCTGGCTGACGAAGTGTTCATGTCCGGTACCGCGGCTGAAATTACACCGGTGCGTAGCGTCGACGGCATTCAGGTGGGCGAAGGCCGCTGTGGTCCGGTCACCAAACGCATTCAGCAAGCCTTCTTCGGCCTGTTCACCGGCGAAACAGAAGACAAATACGGCTGGTTGGATCAGGTTAATCACTAAATATAAATTTGGGACGGCACGCACCGTCCCATTTAATAGTCAGACGGGAGTAAATAAAGCATGCCTAAGTATCGTTCAGCCACCACCACCCACGGCCGTAATATGGCGGGTGCCCGCGCACTGTGGCGCGCCACCGGAATGACCGACGCCGATTTCGGCAAGCCAATTATCGCCGTGGTGAACTCCTTCACCCAGTTTGTGCCGGGCCACGTGCACCTGCGCGATCTCGGTAAGCTGGTTGCCGAGCAAATCGAAGCCTCCGGCGGCGTGGCGAAAGAGTTCAACACCATTGCGGTGGATGACGGTATCGCAATGGGCCACGGGGGGATGCTCTATTCACTGCCGTCGCGCGAGCTGATCGCCGACTCGGTGGAGTACATGGTTAACGCCCACTGCGCCGATGCGATGGTCTGTATCTCCAACTGCGACAAAATCACCCCGGGGATGCTGATGGCCTCCCTGCGCCTGAACATTCCGGTGATCTTCGTTTCCGGCGGCCCGATGGAAGCGGGTAAAACCAAGCTTTCCGACAAAATCATCAAGCTCGACCTGGTCGATGCGATGATCCAGGGTGCGGACCCGAAAGTCTCTGACGAGCAGAGCGACCAGGTGGAACGCTCCGCGTGTCCGACCTGCGGCTCCTGTTCCGGGATGTTCACCGCCAACTCCATGAACTGCCTGACCGAAGCGCTGGGCCTTTCTCAGCCGGGTAACGGCTCGCTGCTGGCGACCCACGCCGACCGTAAGCAGCTGTTCCTTAACGCGGGCAAGCGCATCGTTGAGCTGACCAAACGCTACTACGAGCAGGACGATGCCAGCGCGCTGCCGCGCAACATCGCCAGTAAAGCGGCGTTCGAAAACGCCATGACGCTGGATATCGCCATGGGCGGTTCCACCAACACCGTTCTGCACCTGCTGGCCGCCGCGCAGGAAGCCGAAATCGACTTCACCATGAGCGACATCGACAAGCTCTCCCGCAAAGTGCCGCAGCTGTGTAAAGTCGCGCCGAGTACCCAGAAGTACCATATGGAAGACGTGCATCGTGCTGGTGGTGTCATCGGTATCCTCGGCGAGCTGGATCGCGCAGGGCTGCTGAACCGCAACGTGAAAAATGTGCTCGGCCTGACGCTGCCGGAGTCGCTGGACCAGTACGACGTGATGCTGACCAAAGACGACGCGGTGAAAAAGATGTTCCGCGCCGGTCCGGCAGGTATTCGCACCACGCAGGCGTTCTCGCAGGATTGCCGCTGGGACACGCTGGATGACGATCGCGCCGAAGGCTGCATCCGCTCGCTGGAACATGCCTACAGTAAAGACGGCGGTCTGGCCGTGCTGTACGGTAACTTTGCGGAAAACGGCTGCATCGTGAAAACCGCAGGCGTGGACGACAGCATTCTCAAATTCACCGGTCCGGCAAAAGTGTATGAAAGCCAGGACGAGGCGGTAGACGCTATCCTCGGTGGCAAAGTGGTGGAAGGCGACGTGGTGGTCATTCGCTACGAAGGGCCGAAAGGCGGTCCGGGCATGCAGGAGATGCTCTACCCGACTACCTTCCTGAAATCGATGGGCCTCGGCAAAGCCTGCGCGCTGATCACCGACGGTCGTTTCTCTGGCGGCACGTCAGGCCTCTCCATTGGCCACGTCTCCCCGGAAGCGGCAAGCGGCGGCAATATCGCGATCATCGAAGATGGCGACCTGATCGAAATCGACATTCCGAACCGCGGCATTCAGCTGAAGCTGAGTGACCAGGAGATTGCGGCCCGTCGTGAAGCGCAGGAAGCCCGCGGCGACAAAGCCTGGACGCCGAAAGACCGCCAGCGTGAAGTCTCCTTCGCCCTGCGTGCCTACGCAAGCCTTGCCACCAGTGCAGATAAAGGCGCGGTGCGCGATAAATCTAAACTTGGGGGCTAATGATGGCCGAGTCACAACCCTTATCCGCCGCCCCCGAGGGGGCGGAATACCTGAGAGCGGTGCTGCGCGCGCCGGTCTATGAAGCCGTGCAGGTCACGCCCCTGCAAAAAATGGACAAACTCTCCTCGCGCCTCGACAACGTCATTCTGGTGAAGCGCGAAGACAGGCAGCCGGTGCACAGCTTCAAGCTGCGCGGCGCCTACGCGATGATGGCCGGGCTGAAGGATGAGCAGAAAGCGCGCGGTGTCATTACCGCGTCGGCGGGCAACCACGCGCAGGGCGTAGCGTTCTCCGCGGCCCGTTTAGGGCTGAAAGCGCTGATCGTGATGCCGGTTGCCACGGCGGATATCAAAGTCGACGCGGTGCGCGGTTTTGGCGGGGAAGTGCTGCTCCACGGCGCGAATTTTGACGAAGCGAAAGCCAAAGCGATTGAGCTGGCGCAGCAGCAGGGTTTCACCTGGGTCCCGCCTTTCGATCACCCGATGGTGATTGCCGGGCAGGGTACGCTGGCGCTGGAACTGTTGCAGCAGGATGCCCATCTCGACCGCGTTTTCGTTCCGGTGGGCGGCGGTGGCTTAGCCGCTGGTGTGGCGGTGCTGATCAAACAGCTGATGCCGCAGATCAAAGTGATTGCGGTTGAAGCGGAAGACTCCGCTTGCCTGAAGGCGGCGCTGGACGCCGGACATCCGGTGGATCTGCCGCGCGTCGGGCTGTTCGCCGAGGGCGTGGCGGTGAAGCGCATTGGCGATGAAACGTTCCGTCTGTGCCAGGAGTATCTCGACGATATCGTCACCGTCGACAGCGACGCTATCTGCGCGGCGATGAAAGATCTCTTCGAGGATGTGCGTGCGGTGGCGGAGCCGTCCGGCGCGCTGGCGCTGGCGGGGATGAAGAAATACATCGCCCAGCACAACATTCGCGGCGAGCGTCTGGCGCACGTGCTTTCCGGCGCCAATGTGAACTTCCACGGCCTGCGCTACGTGTCCGAACGCTGTGAGCTGGGCGAGCAGCGTGAAGCCCTGCTGGCGGTGACCATTCCGGAAGAGAAGGGCAGCTTCCTGAAGTTTTGCCAGCTGCTGGGCGGCCGTTCGGTAACGGAGTTCAACTACCGCTTTGCCGATGCCAAAGATGCGTGCATATTTGTCGGCGTGCGTCTGAGCCGTGGCGTGGAGGAGCGCAAAGAGATCCTCAGCCTGCTGCATGACGGTGGCTACAGCGTGGTCGATCTCTCCGACGACGAAATGGCGAAGCTGCACGTGCGTTACATGGTCGGCGGCCGTCCATCCAAGCCGCTCAAGGAACGCCTGTTCAGCTTCGAGTTCCCGGAATCGCCGGGCGCGTTGCTCAAGTTCCTGCACACGCTGGGCACCCACTGGAACATTTCTCTGTTCCACTACCGCAGCCACGGCACCGACTACGGCCGCGTTCTGGCGGCGTTCGAGCTGGGCGAGCACGAGCCGGATTTCGAAACGCGCCTGAACGAGCTGGGCTATGAGTGCCATGACGAAACCCACAACCCGGCGTTCCGCTTCTTCCTCGCGGGCTAAGGGTTGAGCTGCGTGTAGGCCGGGTAAGCGCAGCGCCACCCGGCTTTAGTGGTTCGGCAATATCTTCCAGAACGCATCAATAAGCGGCTCATGCAGCCGCTTTTTTTGTGCGCACACGCCAAGCTCGAACGGCGTTTTTTCGTCGCTGCGTTCTAAAATCATCACGCGATTGCGCACTGGCTCCGGGCTGTTTTCCAGCACCACTTCTGGCAGCAGCGCCACGCCGCAGCCGAGCGCCACCATCGACACCATCGCCTCATGGCCGCCGACCGTGGCGTAAATCGACGGGTTGCTGATTTTCTGGCGGCGGAACCACAGCTCAATGCGGCGGCGCACCGGCCCCTGATCGGCCATGATAAACGGCACCGTCGACCAGTCCGGTTTCTCCACCGAGACCTGGTTGCGCACAGGGCAGGGCAGCGCCGGGGCAATCAGTACTACCGCCAGATTCTCCAGCATTGAGAACGCTACCGCGCCCGGCAGGGTTTCCGGCTTCCCGGCAATCGCGAGATCCGCTTCGCCCGTGACCACTTTTTCCATCGCATCGGCGGCATCGCCGGTGGTGAGCTTAATTTCAACCGACGGATGTTCCGCGCGGAAGCGGTCGAGAATGGGGGGAAGATGGCTGTAGGCGGCGGTCACGGAGCAGAAAATATGCAGTTCGCCGGAAAGCGACGGCCCCTGCTGGTCGATGGTGTGCCGCAGCTGCTGGTACTGCAACAAGGTTTGCTGGGCAAAGATGCGCAGCTCTTCACCGGCTTCCGTGAGGGTGACGGTGCGGTTATCGCGCACGAACAACGGCTGGCCGAGGTCTTCCTCAAGGCGCTGGATCTGGCGCGACAGCGTGGAAGGGCTGACGTGCATCGCCCGGGCGCTGCGGCCAAAGTGACGGCTTTCCGCCAGATGCAGGAACATTTTCAGATCGCGTAAATCCACCGATTCCACTCCCTCTTTTTACATTGCATAAATTGCAATGTGACGTTGTGAATATATCAATTTCCGCAATAAATTTCCTGTTGTAATGTGGGTACATTCTCGCTGAAACGCGAACCGAACAATAAGACACACAACATCACGAGGTATCACCCATGGCTAACTACTTTAATACACTGAACTTGCGCCAGCAGCTGGCGCAGCTGGGCAAATGCCGCTTCATGGCGCGCGATGAATTTGCTGATGGCGCGAGCTACCTTCAGGGTAAAAAAGTGGTCATTGTTGGCTGTGGCGCACAGGGTCTGAACCAGGGCCTGAACATGCGTGACTCCGGGCTGGATATCTCCTACGCCCTGCGCAAAGAAGCGATTGCTGAAAAGCGCGCTTCCTGGCGTAAAGCGACCGAAAACGGCTTCAAAGTAGGTACCTACGAAGAGCTGATCCCGCAGGCGGACCTGGTGGTTAACCTGACGCCAGACAAGCAACACTCAGACGTTGTGCGTTCCGTACAGCCGCTGATGAAAGACGGCGCCGCGCTGGGTTACTCCCACGGCTTCAACATCGTTGAAGTGGGCGAGCAGATCCGTAAAGACATCACCGTAGTGATGGTGGCACCGAAGTGCCCGGGCACCGAAGTGCGCGAAGAGTACAAACGTGGTTTCGGCGTACCGACGCTGATCGCCGTTCACCCGGAAAACGATCCGAAAGGCGAAGGCATGGCGATTGCCAAAGCCTGGGCAGCGGCCACCGGCGGCCATCGTGCGGGCGTACTGGAATCTTCCTTCGTTGCGGAAGTGAAATCTGACCTGATGGGCGAGCAGACCATTCTGTGCGGCATGCTCCAGGCGGGTTCTCTGCTGTGCTTCGACAAGCTGGTGGAAGAGGGCACCGACCCGGCATACGCGGAAAAACTGATTCAGTTCGGCTGGGAAACCATCACCGAAGCGCTGAAGCAGGGCGGTATTACGCTGATGATGGACCGTCTGTCCAACCCGGCAAAACTGCGCGCGTTCGCACTCTCTGAACAGCTGAAAACCATCATGGCACCGCTGTTCCAGAAACACATGGACGACATCATCTCCGGCGAGTTCTCTTCCGGCATGATGGCGGACTGGGCGAATGACGATAAGAAACTGCTGACCTGGCGCGAAGAGACCGGTAAAACCGCGTTCGAAACGGCACCACAGTTCGAGGGTAAAATCAGCGAGCAGGAGTACTTCGATAAAGGCGTACTGATGATCGCGATGGTGAAAGCGGGCGTTGAGCTGGCGTTCGAAACCATGGTGGATTCCGGCATCATTGAAGAATCTGCGTACTATGAATCGCTGCACGAGCTGCCGCTGATCGCAAACACCATCGCCCGTAAGCGTCTGTATGAGATGAACGTGGTGATCTCCGATACCGCCGAGTACGGTAACTATCTGTTCTCTTACGCCTGCGTACCGCTGCTGAAAGAGTTCATGACTACCCTGCAAGCAGGCGATCTGGGTAAAGCGATTGCGGAAGGTGCGGTTGATAACGCGCAGCTGCGTGACGTAAACGAAGCGATTCGCAGTCACGAAATCGAGAAAGTGGGCCAGAAACTGCGTGGCTACATGACCGATATGAAACGTATCGCAGTAGCAGACTAAAAAGACAATCGGGTGGCGCAAGCCACCCGAACTGTTTTAGCTACGCAGTATCGCGCCGGGATAACCCAGCTGGCGCCACGCCTCATACACCACTACCGACACCGCATTCGACAGGTTCATGCTGCGGCTGTCCGGCATCATCGGAATACGAATTTTTTGCTCAGCGGGCAGGGCATCCAGAATGGTGGCCGGCAGGCCGCGGGTTTCCGGACCAAACATCAGATAATCTCCGTCCTGATAGCTTACGGCGCTATGCGCTGGCGTGCCTTTGGTGGTCAGGGCGAACATGCGCTGCGGCTTCTCTGCGTCCAGAAACGCGGCGTAATCGTGATGACGAACGACGGCAGTAAACTCATGGTAGTCCAGCCCCGCGCGGCGCAGACGTTTGTCGTCCCACGTAAAGCCCATCGGCTCAATGATGTGCAGACGAAAACCGGTGTTGGCGCACAGGCGGATGATATTGCCGGTATTGGGTGGGATTTCTGGTTCGAATAAGACGATGTTAAGCATGCTGCCCCCTTAATTGCGGGGGGCAGAATAGCAGAAAAGAGAGGGACTAGGCGACGCCCGGCTCCTGCGAGCGGCTATACAGCATTTTGTAGACGGTTGCCGCCGCGGCCACGAGAGCAGGCACGCTGAGGATCATCAAAATACTGTCCGCCTGCCACTGCATGGAGAGAAGCTGGGCGCTGGTCATGGTGCCCGCCACGCCGCCGAAGCGGCCGATCCCCTGCATCCAGGCGATACCCGTCGCGCGGCACTCGGTAGGGTAAAAGGTGGCGGCCAGGGTCTGCATCCCCGACTGCGCGCCGTTCATCGCGATCCCCATCAGGAAGATTAACCCGCCAAACAGGGCGATATGATTATGCTCAATGCCGAGTAAAAGAATCAGGCCCATCGTCAGCACGAAACCACACGCGACCACCTTGTGCGCTTCCCAGCGGTCCATCATCCAGCCCGCGAGCAGAATGCCAGCGGTGCCGCCGAAGGTGAACAGCGAGGTGAGCCAGGCGGATTCCGCCAGCGCATACCCCATCCCCTGCATCAGCGTTGGCATCCAGCTCAGCAGGACGTAATAAATCACCAGTCCCATAAAGTAGGTGACCCACAGCATCAGGGTGCCGGGCAGCCAGGGCATGGAAAACAGCTGCGACACGCTGCCTTTTTTCGACGCGACCTTCTCCTCCGCCAGGAAAAAGCCCGTGACGCTATCCAGCGTGCTGCGGGCGAACCGGCTGGCGATGCGGCGAACCTGCGCGACGTCTTTCCCGCGCTGCACCAGAAACTTCACCGACTCCGGCAACAGCAGCGCCAGCAGCACCGTTAAAATCAGCGGCGCAATCGCGCCGGTCAGCAGCACGCTTCGCCAGCCATGGTGAGGGATAAGCCAGGACGAGATCGCCCCGCCGCCCGCCGCACCCAGCGGAAAGCCGCAGTACATGGTGTTAATTGCCATGGCGCGGCAGCGCTGGGGGGCAAACTCTGAGATCAGCGTGATGGCGTTAGGCATCGCGGCGCCCAGCCCGAGACCGGTCAGAAATCGCCACAGCGTCAGGGTATTCAGACTTTGCGCCCAGGCCGTGCCCAGGCTCGCCAGGCCGAAGAACAGGCATGAAAAGACCAGTACGCGCTTGCGTCCCATACGGTCCGATACCGGACCTGCAATAAGAGCTCCCAGCGACAGCCCCAGTAGCGCCGCACTCAACACCGGCCCCAGATCCTGTTTATGTATTCCCCACTCCGCCGACAGCGTAGGCGCAATGTAACCCATCGCGGCGGTATCGAAACCATCGATCGCCAGCACCAGAAAGCCCAGCACAATAAGAAGCCAGTGAAACCCTGAAAAAGGACTCTCATCGATCACCTGCTGAATATCCACCCGACCTGAATACGTCATACGTTCCCCTCCGATGTGATGTTGTTTTTGTGTTCTTGTATTTGCTTGTCTATACAATTGCGGAGGGCAGGCTGTGTCAAATTTTCTTATCCAGAATGTTACGCAGGTGTTATTTTCGACAAAAAAAGCGCCCGAGGGGGAAGTCGGGCGCGGAAGAAGGGGAGGCTAACCGGGGGAGATTAGGCCGCGTTTCCCTGAGAAAGGGGGGCCAGCGCCGCAGGCAGCTTACTGAGTTCCTGCACCAGAGAGTCTTTGCTGATTTCACCGATTGTTTTCGCACCGGTCAGGGTCATCGCCACCTTCATCTCTTTCTCGATCAGGTTCAGCAGATTCGCCACGCCCGCCTGGCCGCTGGTGGCCAGCGCGTACAGGTAAGCACGGCCCAGCAGCACACTGTCTGCGCCCAGGGCAATCATGCGCACCACGTCCAGCCCGTTACGGATGCCGCTGTCGGCCAGAATCGCAATATCGCCTTTCACCGCATCGGCAATGGCTGGCAGGGCGCGGGCGGAGGAGAGCACCCCGTCAAGCTGGCGGCCACCATGGTTAGAGACCACGATCCCATCGGCACCAAAACGCACCGCGTCGCGGGCATCTTCCGGATCGAGGATCCCTTTGATCACCATCGGGCCGTCCCAGAATTCGCGGATCCACTCCAGGTCTTTCCAGGAGATGGATGGATCGAAGTTGTTCGCCAGCCAGCCGATGTAATCTTCCAGCCCGGTCGGTTTACCCAGGTAGGTCGAAATATTGCCCAGATCGTGCGGACGGCCATTCACGCCGACATCCCACGCCCACTGCGGGTGCGTCACCGCCTGCCAGTAGCGGCGCATCGCGGCGTTCGGACCGCTCATGCCGGAGTGCGCATCACGGTAGCGTGCGCCGGGCGTCGGCATATCGACGGTAAAGACCAGCGTGGAGCAGCCCGCCGCTTTGGCGCGCTCAAGGGCGTTACGCATAAAACCGCGATCGCGCAGGACGTAGAGCTGGAACCACATCGGGCGCTTGATGGTCGGGGCGACCTCTTCAATCGGGCAGACGGACACGGTGGAAAGGGTAAACGGAATGCCTTTGGCATCTGCGGCGGCGGCGGCCTGCACTTCGCCCCGGCGGGCATACATGCCGCATAAGCCGACGGGCGCAAGCGCCACCGGCATGGAGAGCGTCTCGTTAAACAGCTTCGTCTCAAGGCTCAGGTCAGACATATTCTTCAGCACGCGCTGGCGCAGGGCCACTTCCGACAGGTCCTCCACGTTGCGGCGCAGGGTATATTCGGCGTACGCCCCGCCGTCAATGTAGTGGAACAGGAATGGCGGCAAAATGCGCTGTGCCGCGGCGCGATAGTCACTGGCTGCGGAAATAATCATGCTTTGTTCTCCCTGGAAATATCACTCTCGCCAGGCAGACGGGTAATACGCGCCTGTCGGGCCTGATCTTCATCGAATCGTTTAATGGTGGTATGCACGAAGCCGAGATGCGCCATCATCGCCTTGCGCGCGGCCTCGGCATCACCGGCCAGAATGGCGTTGAGCACCGCCTCGTGCTGTTCGGTCAGTTGGGCAAAGACTGGCGGCACCAGATACATGCGCTGGCGGCTCTGCTTCACGGAGGATTGCAGCAGGTCGAAGAACCCGCGCATGGTTTGCAGCAGAACCACGTTGTGCGAGGCCTCGGCAATCGCGAGGTGAAAACGCACGTCCGCCTGGGAGGCGATGTCCGGGTCGCTGCTTTGCGTGGCCTCAAAGCAGGCTTTGAGCTTCTCTTTGTCGGCCTCGGTTGCCCGCATCGCCGCATGCCACGCGGTGCTGGTTTCGATGGCGTGGCGCGCTTCGAGGATGTCAAAGCTGTAGTCCGGGTCGTTTTCCATCAGCGTCTTAAGCGGCTGCACGATGTTTTGTTCGGACCAGTCGTCATGCTGCCAGCGCACGAAGGTGCCGCCGCCTCGACGGCTCAGCAGCACCCCTTCGCTGACCAGCGTCGCCAGCGCCTCGCGCAGTGAATTGCGCGACACGCCAAGCTGGGCGGCAAGCTGACGCTCGGCGGGCAATCTCATGCCCGCTTCCAGCTGTTGTTCTTCTATCAGCGCCCGTACGCGAGTGGCAATCTCGTCGGACAGGCGTCTGGGCATCACTATCATGGAATCATCCAGGTTAAGACATAGGCCTGCAATGTGGTGATCACGCCCACCATGCAGGTAAATATCAGGCTGTGTTTAACGGTAAAGCGGAACAGATCCGACTCTTTGCCTACCAGCCCCACCGCGGCACAGGCAATGGCGATGGACTGCGGTGAGATCATCTTCCCGGTCACGCCGCCGGTGGTGTTCGCGGCGACCAGCAGCACGTCCGAGACGCCAATCTGCTGCGCGGCTGTGGCCTGTAGGGCGGCAAACAGGGCGTTAGATGACGTATCTGAACCGGTCAGGAACACCCCCAGCCAGCCGAGGAACGGCGAGAAGAAGGTAAACGCGTGGCCGGTATGCGCCAGCGCTAACGCCAGCGTCGACGACAGGCCGGAGTAGTTCGAAATAAACGCGAACGCCAGCACCATGCCGATGGAGTAAATCGGCAGCATCAGCTCTTTAATCGTCGCCGCAAAGGTCTGCACCGCGGCGGCAGGCTTCATGCGCAGCCACACTACGGAAAGGATAGCGGCAAACAGGATCGCCGTGCCGGTGGCTGAGAACCAGTCGAACTTAAACACTGCCGCATACGGCGTGGCGTCGTGTACCACCGGCGGCATACGAGCGACCATCTTGTCGAGGAACGGCACGGAGATATTAATCACCATGTCGTACAGCGCGCCGCCCGGGGCGAACAGGGCCTTAAACGGCGGAATGCTCCACAGCGTCACGGTGGCGGTCAGGAACAGGAACGGTGACCATGCGCGTACAATCTGTCCGGCGGTATAGCCGGTGCGCGCCAGCGTCTGATCCACGTGTGATGCGCCCATGTCAGCAAAGCGGAAGATACGTACCGGCTGCCAGCGTTTCAGGAACAGCGTCAGACAGACCAGCGACACCAGGGAAGAGATGATGTCCGGCAGTTCCGGGCCGAGGAAGTTGGAGCTGAGATACTGGGCAATGGCGAACGAGCCGCCCGCTACCATCACCGCAGGCCAGGTCTCCTTCACGCCGCGCCAGCCGTCCATAATCGCCATGATCCAGAACAGCACGATAATGGTCAGGAACGGCAGCTGGCGGCCCACCATCTGGCCGATCTCGAAGCTGTCCAGCCCGGTCACCTGGCCCGCCACCAGAATAGGAATGCCCATCGCGCCAAACGCCACCGGGGCGGTATTCACAATCAGGCACAGGCCAGCGGCATACAGCGGGTTAAAGCCCAGACCGACCAGCAGGGCGGCGGTGATGGCCACCGGTGCGCCGAATCCTGCCGCCCCTTCCAGAAATGCTCCGAAGGAGAAGCCGACGATCAGCATCTGCAAACGCTGGTCCGGCGTGATGGAGAGAATCGACGAGCGAATAATGTCGAACTGCCCGGTTTTGACCGAGATTTTGTAGACAAAGACGGCGGCGATGATGATCCACGCAATCGGCCACAGGCCGTAGAAGAAGCCATAGACGACGGAGGCCAGCGCGCGATCGACCGGCATTTTGTAAAAGAACAACGCCACCATCAGGGCGATGGCAACGGTATACGTCGCGGCGAGGTAGCCCTTCAGCTTGAGCTTAATCAGCGCAAAGAAGAAAAACAGGATCGGTAGCGATGCGATCAGGCTCGACAGCCAGATATTTCCGGCCGGATCGTAGTTTTGTTGCCAGAGGCTCATGCAGGTCTCCTGAGGACCACACAGGTGTTCGTCGGGTGAGTCTCTGCTCATCTCTGCGTCACACTTAGTGTAAAAGTGGTCCTTCCAATATTGTGATGTAGGGTTAATGACAACAAATGGTTAACCAAGTGTTGCTATTCAGCAATTGTTTTGTGAAGTGGAGCATCGAAATTGTGAACGATGGATAGCTTTGTGCGTGATTGGTAGGACCAAACCCGCAAAATCAAATCACCGTGTGCGTTGGGAGCGGTGGTCAGGTGGAGAGCCTTACATTCGCCTTTTAAGCAGATACGGCGCGTAAAAGAGGTTATATAAAAAGGAGAGGTGATAATGTTTCGTGAATTTAATGAGGTTTGTTTGTTTTATTTGTGTTTTTGAGAAGCTGTATATGTGTGAGCAGATTGATATATTTCCTATAAATAAAAATTTTTTTTGGTTAAAAATGCGAAATCTAAGCTGTAGCAAAAAATTTTAATTAAGGTAAATTTCACATATAGATTTTAACAGTGTATTACAAACGATCAATTGATGATCGATAAAGAAATATCCTGTTCAATTGCGGTTTTTCAGGATAAAGGGTAAGAATTTTGCGCTGAACAGACATTTTTTGGCTAATAATATTCTGAAATAAATTGATCAAACAATGATCAGTTATCTCTCTTGTAATTTAGTTGCGGTATTAAAAGCAGATTAATAATTATTAGGGCAATCGAAAGGGGTTAAATTTGTTAGCTGAGTGTTAATTTCTGAGTGTTTACAGACGCGGCATATTGCTTTTCAATGCGTAGACGTTAAAAGGCATTTGATTTACTATTTATTCAGAAGCAACGTAACAGAAGATTTTAAATTTATTACTAACCACAACGTATTCAGTGTTATTTTCGGCCAGAAGTCATTCCTCAGTTGAAGGATATCTGTGTATGGCCTTCTGAAAATATACGGATTATCACCATGGGATGGACCCTGCTTTATTCTATAAGGTCGCGTCACCCATTCTGCTAAAAACCTTTCGGTGGCGTTTTCAAATCCTTATAGCGGTTATTGTACCTGGTACAACAAGTCTATATCTGTTTAATTTACAGAGGGGAAAGTGTTCCAAATGAAAATCAAAAATGTGGCGCTGGCGATTGCCGCGGCGGGGCTGCTGTTATCTTCTCAATCAGTACTGGCAAGCAGTGATTCTGGCGTTAATGCTTCTCTGGATACCGGTGCGGGTTCGCAAAGTACGGGCGGGGTGATCAATTTTACCGGGAAGATTACCCTTATTTCCTGTGATATTACTCCGGCCTCTAAAAACAAAACGGTAGACCTTGGGGCGTGGGCAAAAAGCTACTTTGACGATCACAACGAAACGACGCCGCGCGAGTTCAAAATCAACGTGGAAAACTGCCCGGAGACGGTTGAATCGGTTGCGGTACTGTTTGACGGAACCAAAGATACGGTGAATGACACACTGCTTCAGGTTACGCCAGGTGAAGGTATGGCGACGGGTGTCGGCGTGAAGCTTTATAACAGCGATCGCAGCACCGCGATTAAACCGGGTACGGTATCTGAAACAACCGCACCGGATGATGAAGGCAATGCTGAATTAACTTTCTATGCCGCACTTGACAAAGATGGCACGGAAATCAACGCCGGCGATGTTAACGCCGTATCCAACTTCCTGATGGTTTATAACTGATTTCACTGTCAGCCACCTCCAGAGATAATAATGATGAAACGTTTATCGTATATTATGCTCACTGCATTAATGGTTAGTTCTGCGTCAGTTTCTGCTGGCGTTGTAATGGGGGGAACACGGATCGTATACCCGCAAAACAGCAAGGAGGTGGCATTTTCTGTTTCTAATATGGAAAGTGCGGTTCCCTATCTTATTCAGTCGTGGGTTGAAGGCGATGGGCCGGATAAAAATAACGCTGCGCCATTTATTGTCACACCACCTCTGTTCAGACTTGATCCGGAGCAGACCAACACGCTGCGTATTCAATATACCGGCGCTCCGCTGCCCACAGATCGTGAATCTGTATTCTGGCTCGATATTAAAGCGATAGCGCCAAAGCCAAAAGAGAGCAGCAACGAATTACAGGTAAACGTCAAATCGAAATTTAAAATCTTCTACCGCCCGGACAACCTGAAAGGGGACGCCGCCACGGCCTGGCAGAAAATAACGTTTTCGCGAACGGGAAAAGGGCTTAAGGCCGCTAACCCGACGCCATACTACGTCTCTTTTTATCGTCTGACCGTTGGCGGGCATAA
This sequence comes from Enterobacter cloacae complex sp. ECL411, assembly GCF_021869665.1. Lineage (NCBI taxonomy): Bacteria > Pseudomonadati > Pseudomonadota > Gammaproteobacteria > Enterobacterales > Enterobacteriaceae > Enterobacter > Enterobacter cloacae complex sp. ECL411. The sequence goes on along the minus strand of NZ_CP091486.1, from coordinate 4,553,528 downwards.
AATTGAGCAGCCGGGCATGATCGGTCCAGGGGAAACCCGGGAATGGCCTGTGTCCGCCTCCGGGGGCGTAAGCTGGTCGGCTATTAATGATTTTGGTGCCATCACCGCCACCCACACCCAGCCTCTTTAAGACCATGCCTTTTCGCCTGTTTCGTTACGCGCCGCTTTCGGTGTTGCTGCTTAGCTTCAGCCGCACGGGGATGGCCGAGGATTACTTTGATCCCGCCGCGCTGGAGCTTTCCTCTACTGAACAGAAAACGGCGGATCTGCACTATTTCTCTGAAAAGGGCGGGCAGATGCCAGGCACCTGGCTCGTGACGCTGGAGATTAACGGACGCGAGGAGCGGCATCAGGAGATCACCTTCTTCAATGAGAAAGGCAGCCTGCAACCCGTTTTTAGCGTATCGCTGCTGGAAGCGCTTGGCGTAAATGTAGGGGCCATTCCTGCATTCTCCCGGTTGCAGGAGGGAGAAACGTTCACGCACCTCGAGGATTTTATTCCGGCAGCGCGAACTTCTTATGATTTCAACCAGCAGCGTCTCTTTCTCAGCCTGCCGCAGGCGGCAATGAAACACCGCAGCCGTGGCTACGTGCCGCAGTCGCAGTGGGACGATGGTATCCCGGCGGCATTTACTGATTACAGTCTGTCGGGCGGTCAGGCCCGTCATCAGAGCGGGGTCACGACATCCAGCTATCTGAGCCTGCGTAACGGCATCAATCTGGGGGCGTGGCGGCTGCGTAACACCTCGGCCTGGAGCTACAGCGACGCGGGCGGCGACCATTTTCAGTCGCAAAGTAGCTGGCTGACCCGGGATATTCGCCGTCTTAACAGCCAGCTACGGATCGGCGATGCCTGGACCGCAGGCGACGTCTTCGATAGCGTGGCGTTTCGCGGGGTACAGCTCTCATCAAGCGAAAGCATGTTGCCCGACAGCCAGCGCGGCTTCGCACCAACCATCCGCGGCGTCGCACACAGCTTCGCTAAAGTCTCCGTTTCGCAAAATGGCTATGTGATCTATGAAACCTGGGTGGCCGCCGGGCCATTTATCATTAACGATCTGTTCCCGGGCGCACAAAGTGGCGATCTACAGGTTACGGTCACGGAAAGTGACGGCTCAACGCGCGTCTTTACCCAGCCCTATTCTGCGGTGCCGTTTATGCGACGCCAGGGCAGCCTGAAATACAGTCTCAATGCAGGACGATTTCACTCCGGCTCCGGTGATGCGCGTTCGCCCGAATTTGTTGAAGGCGCTTTCTTCTACGGTCTGCTCTCCAGGATGACTGTGTATGGCGGCTTTCGTACGGCGAGCAACTATCAGGCCGGTGCAATTGGCGTAGGCAGAGGGTTTGGCGCATTTGGCTCGCTGGGTATTGATGATACGCTGGCAAAAAGCCGTTTACCCGACGGCAAAAGCGCGATGGGGCAGGCGTGGCGCATTCAGTACCAGAAAGATTTCAGCGCTACCGGCACCGCCTTCAACCTGGCGAGCTATCGCTATGCCTCGCGCAATTACTACGAATTTAGTGAACTGAATCAGTCTGACAGCCAACAGCTGCAACTCAATAATCGCCGTAGCCGCTCGCAGGTCACTTTTTCACAGACGCTGGGTCAGTTCGGCAGCCTCAGCGTCTCGGCATGGATGCAGGATTACTGGCATACGTCCGGGCAGGATAAAACCATCCACATTGGCTGGTACACCAGCTGGCGGGGTATTTCCTGGGGCGCGGGGTATGACTACACCGACTCAGCGCTTGAGCAGCATCCCGATCGCACCGTGTCGTTTAACGTCAATGTTCCGCTTGGCAACTGGCTGCCGGGCAGTTCGGTCAGTTACTACGCCAACCACAACAATCGTGGGATGACCACGCAGCAGGTGTCGCTCAACGGCAGCGCGCTGGCGAACCGCAACCTGAATTACAGCGTTCAGCAGAGTAAGACCAGTGAGGGAGAGGCCGACAGCACCAGCCTGGCGCTGCAATACAACGGTGGCTACGGCAACGTCAGCCTCGGTTATGACCACAGCCGAAACGGTAGCAACGCGAGTCTTGGACTCGCCGGAGGCGTTATCGCCACGCAGTATGGCGTCACGCTTAGCCAGCCGCTGGGCGATACCGTCGCCCTGCTGCGCGTGCCCGGCGCGGCGAACGTTGAGCCGGAGGGCTACAACGGGATCCATACCGACAGCCGCGGCTATGCGGTCATGCCAACGCTCTCGGCGTATCGCAAAAATACCGTCAGCCTTGATACGGCGACGCTGGGTGAGAACGTCGACATTGAGCAAAGCGGTCTGACGCTCATTCCCACCAGCGGCGCGGTGGTGCTGGCCAATTACACAACCCACATTGGTTATCGCGTTCTGTTTTCCCTGCGCGACCACGGCGAACCGTTGCCGTTTGGCGCGCAGGCTGAAGTGGTGGAGCAGAACCGCCATTCTGCAAACCGAAGCATGGTCGCTGACGGCGGTCAGGCCTACCTGAGCGGGGTACCAGAGCGCGGCACCCTGCGCGTCACCTGGTATGAAAACGGGGAGCAGCAGCAATGCCAGACACCTTTCAGACTGGGGAAAGCTCATATGGCCCCCGGTATCGCCACGCTGTCCGTTGAGTGCCATTAGAGGAATATCATGCGTCGTTTTATTCACTGGTTTTTCTATCTGAGCCTTCTTTCGCTTTTTGGCATGCTGAGTTTTCATGCGCACGCTCAGGCCTCGCCCTGCCGCACCACGCGCGATCAGTGGGTTGTCCAGGTACCCTACGCCATTGGATATGCTCCCGGCACCGCGGATTGGACGCCGGTTTCCGCGCCGATACAGTCTACCGGGCAAGACTTCTACAACTGTGATGGCGGTAGTGACCCCTGGCGTAGTATCGGATTTGTCGAGCTGGATAACCCCGTCGGCACCGTGGTGGGGGAAGACGGTGCGTCGCGGCACGTCTACAAAACCCAGATTGACGGCATCGGCTACGCGCTCGGGTTCCGCGAGCAGCAGTACTGTGGTGCGGATGCCGTACAGTATATTGACGGCACCAGCCCGGTAGACGGCAACGAGTCCCGGCGTATCTGCGATGCCTCACAGAATCCTGCCTTTGCCAGCGCCCCAACGTATAAATTGCAGTTCTGGGTGGTGTTTTACAAAATCCCGACGACCAGCCCCATGCCTGACGATAACGCCAACTCCCAGGAGCAAAATGTCGGATCGCTGATATTGCAGGCGGGAGAAAATCAAGCCAGCGCCACCAACGTGGCGACACCGGTACAGATCCATCTCGCCAGCTTCACCGTCAGGCGTACCAGCTGCTCAGTGGGCTCTCGCAGCATTCTTGTTCCCATGGGGAGCGTGAGCCAGCGTGAATTTCACGGCATCGGCTCCCGTGCCGGAGGCGGACGCTTCAGCATTCCGGTGACCTGTGAAAATAACACGGCGGTTAAGATGGGTTTCTTTGGCGATACCACGCCGGGCAACGATCGGGCGCTGGCGTTGACGAAGCAGGAGGATAGCGCCAGAGGTGTCGGGATCGAACTGCTTTACGGTGACAATACCGGTTCGGTTCAGGGGCAGGTGGTATCGTGGAACACCCCGCAGGTGTCAGCGCTTGGCCAGGTGGGGGATAACCAGACGCAGACCTTCTGGTTTGATGCGCATTACCTTCAGACGGAAGAGAACGTGACGGCGGGAAAAGCGGATGCGATGGCGACGTTTAACCTGATTTACAACTGAGTTTCCCCTGCGCAGCGGCAGGGGAGAGCGATCAGAACGCGGTCTTACTAAAACCCGTCATCTCTTTCAGGCCCATTTCGCGGCCAAGCTCAGTCATCGGGTGCACCACCACCAGGCCACGGACGCTTTTCTTCAGCTTGCCCATGTCGGCCTGCTCTTTTTTGGTGATCGCGCGGCGATGCGGCATGTTCATCAACTTCTGCGCCTCTTTACTCAGCTTCTGGCCTTTCACATCGCGCAGGCGCTCAATTTCCGCCTCCAGCTTCACGGACTCTTTTTCCAGCTCGGCATATTTCTCGGCGGAATCAACAAGGGAGAGGCCAGCCATCTGATGGCGTATCAGATCCAGACGGTCGCTCAGGCGTTTAATTTCGTTCTTTTCGACTTCTTTCATGACAAATAACTCTGAAAACGGGGAATTTACAGGGAAGGATACACCAATGTGTGCGGGCTTACTTCTGAAACGCTTTTTTTAAGCTGATTTTAGAAATCAGCTCAGTCAGGGAAAGCACCATGGTGGAGCGGACAACTTGTTGATAACGCAGCTTTTGCATCATGTACAGCTCAGGGTCGCTGTCATCAAACTGAGGTGCGGGAGGGAGCGCGGCTACGCAGTGCAGTTCGCCGAAGGGCCCCAGGATCTCATCATCGGTAAAGGTGTACTCATTGCCGTCATGATTGAGCTCTTCGCGCAGCGCCATTAACAGCTCGGCGTCTTCATACTCCTGACGGTTGAGCACGCCAAGACCGTAGATCAGCTTCAGCCGTACCGATAAATCGCCCAGCGGTCCGTCTCCGTCCAGTAACGGTTCTACAGCATACTTTACCGCGTAGTCGTCTTTGCGAAACACCTGAAGCACCAGAATGTTCACCGCCTCGGTTAACAGCTCGACGGCGGCGATCAGGAAACTTCGTACGGTTTTGCCAGCATTCAGACGCTCAAGCACACGATTTTCAAAGGCCTGGGTTTGTTCCATTATTGCCTGCATATCTGACAATCTGTTATTCGGGCGCAGGCTAACCTGCGCCGGACTCTGCATCATTTGGTTGCGTTGTATGCGCTGACCGCCTCCGCAACCACGTCACTGTTGGCATCCAGACCGGAAATCTGCGCCAGCGCAGCCTGTGCGCCTTTGTCATCAATCAGCTGAGCCAGCTCAATCGCCTGCGGGTCCTGCTCGCTGCGGTAGTGCATTGCGGCAGCAATCCCTTTCACCAGGTTAGCGTGCGGCAGACCGTATTCCAGCGTGCCCAGCAGCGGTTTAATCAGGCGGTCGCCCGCGCTCAGTTTACGCAGCGGCTGACGACCCACGCGCTCAACGTCATCTTTCAGATACGGGTTTTCAAAACGACCGAGGATTTTCTGGATGTATGCTGCGTGTTTATCAGCATCAAAACCGTAGCGTTTGATCAGCACCGCGCCGCTCTCTTCCATTGCCCCTTTGACCACCGCACGGATGTTCTCATCGAGGATCGCGTCACGAATCGTCTGATGACCGGCCAATTTCCCGAGGTACGCGGTTATAGCATGCCCGGTGTTCAGCGTGAAGAGTTTACGTTCGACAAATGCCATCGGATTATCGGTTAATTCCATTCCCGGAATGGTCGGCAGCGCGCCTTTAAACTGAGTTTTATCAACGATCCACTCGCTGAAGGTTTCCACCGTCACTTCCAGCGGGTCGTTGGTGGCGGATTCTGATGGCGGAACGATGCGGTCAACGGCGGAATCCACAAAACCAACGTGCGCTTCAACCCAGGCTTTATCTTCATCAGCCACAGCGGCCAGAACGTGGCCTTTCAGCTGCGTGGTGCCGCGCACCATGTTTTCACAGGCGATGATGTTCAGCGGCGTTTCAACGCCTTGTGCTTTACGCTTCGCCAGGCCTTTCGCGACCGCCGGGGCGATACGCTCAAGCACCACCGGACCCACGGCTGTGGTGACCAGATCAACGCTTGCGATGAGGTCAATCACGTCGTCGCCAATGCTGCTTACCGCGTTGACGCCAGAGACCGTTTCAACCTGTTCGTTTTCACCCACCACGTGAACCTGATAGCTATGACGGGCATTCAGGGCATCCAGAACCACCTGATTCACATCGGCGAATGTCAGGGTAATGCCCGCGTCTGCCAGCAGTTTACCGATAAAGCCACGTCCGATATTACCTGCGCCAAAATGTAATGCTTTCATAGTGTTAACCTTCATCAATGTTTTTACCCGAGAGGGCTGGGGTGAGGAACGTTTTCCCCCTCACCCTAGCCCTCTCCCCGGGGGGAGAGGGAAGAGGCGCTGTTACTTGTTAAGCAGAGCCAGAACTTCTTCAACGCTGGTGGTATTGGCCAGACGCTCAATAACCGTTTCGTCATCCAGCGCGTTGGTCAGGCTGGTAATCACCTGGATATGCTCGTTATTGCGAGCGGCGATACCAATCACCAGACGGGCGATGTCGTCCTCTTCTTCACCGAAGCGCACGCCGTCAGGATACTGACAGAACACCACGCCGGTTTTCAGCACGCGGTCTTTGGCTTCCACCGTACCGTGTGGAACCGCGATGGATTCACCCAGGTAGGTTGGGGTCAGCTTTTCACGCTCCAGCATCGCCTCAACGTATTCCGGCTGAACGTAGCCGCCTTTCACCAGCTGCTCACCGGCGAAGCGAATGGCCTCTTCTTTATTGGTCGCCGTGCGGCCAAGGAAGATGTTTTCTGCGCCCAGTTTGAACAGATGCGCGTTGCTCTCGTCGAAGCTGTCTTGCAGGCTGGTGCGCACCTTCACTTCGTTATCTTCATGGCGCTGGGCCGCAACCAGACGTTCGGTCAGGCTGGTGTACAGGCCGCTGTCGAGGAAGTTGGTCAGGGAAATGTGCTGCGCCTGCGGCACCTGACGCATGGCGCGCTCGGTCAGATCGCGGTGCGTGATCACCAGGTCAACGTCCGGCGGCAGGTTGTTAATCGCGCTGTTGGTCACGGAGATGTTGGTCAGACCCGCATCCTGCACTTTCTTACGCAGCACGCCCGCACCCATTGCGCTGGAACCCATACCGGCATCACAGGCCACGATAATTTTACGTACGTGGCTCAGGTCGTTAGAGACATCACCCGCCGCCAGCGGCGTTGCGCCTTTGGATTCGGCTTTCATGTCATGCATACGACGGGTTGCCGCTTCGATATCGTCGTCTTCTTTCACCTTGCTGGTTTTCAGCAGGATAGCGGAGACCACGAAGGAGACGGCCATGGCCGCACAGATCGCCGCGATGTTCGCGAAGTAGGCGCCTTTCGGGGTCATCGCCAGCACCGCCAGAATAGAGCCTGGAGAAGCAGGAGACACCAGACCACCGCCCAGTACGCTCAGGGTGAACACGCCGGTCATACCGCCAAGGATAACGGCCAGGATCAGACGTGGGTTCATCAGCACATACGGGAAGTAAATTTCGTGAATACCGCCCAGGAAGTGAATGATCGCCGCGCCGCCAGCAGACTGTTTCGCGCTGCCGCGACCAAAGAACATGTACGCCAGCAGAACGCCCATACCCGGACCCGGGTTCGCTTCAATCAGGAAGAAGATGGACTTGCCGAGATCGTGTGACTGCTGGATACCCAGCGGTGAGAAGATACCGTGGTTGATGGCGTTGTTCAGGAACAGGATTTTCGCCGGTTCAACGAAGATAGACGCTAGCGGCAGCATGTCGTGCGCCACCATGAAGTTAACGCCCGCCGCCAGCAGCTTGGAGAGCACTTCAACCGCAGGACCAATGCCGAGGAACGCCAGAATCGCGAGGATCATCCCGATGATGCCCGCGGAGAAGTTGTTCACCAGCATTTCGAAGCCGGATTTGATCTTGCCATCAACCCAGACGTCAAATTTCTTAATAGCCCAGCCGCCCAGAGGACCGGCAATCATCGCACCGAGGAACATCGGCATATCCGCACCGACAATTACCCCCATGGTTGTGATGGCACCCACGACACCACCACGGTCACCGCCCACCAGACGACCACCGGTATAACCGATGAGCAGCGGCAGCAGGTACGTAATCATTGGGCCAACAAGTTTCGCCAGCGTTTCGTTAGGCAACCACCCTGTCGGAATAAATAATGCGGTGATAATACCCCACGCGATAAACGCGCCGATATTTGGCATCACCATGTTGCTGAGGAAACGACCAAAGCTTTGCACTTTGATCTTGAAATCGGATGACATAAAACACCCCTTCTTATGTTTACGCTTAGGCTTGTGGCCCGAGGTTTATCGTTAATGTGCGGCGGCAGAGGTAGCCGGGCCCTGTTCTGATGCTGTGAAATCTGGCACTGAATCGTTCAACTGTCCAGACAGCGGAATTTTGTGTGATCTGAATCACATGAATGTAGGGGGTGAGGATATTAATGAAGTGATCGCAATCACATAATGGGTGTGTAAAAAAAATACATTGCTCAGAATTACGCCAAAATGAGGGCTATTTTGTGATTAATATCACAATGTTAAGTTGGCTGTTTGTTTCCAGATTGTGATTTGATTCACAAAATATTTTTATGCAGATTTCTCCCGTATCCCCTCACGGCAGGAATGCGATACGTACACCTGCCTTTTTTCTCGGCTTGATCCATACTGACCTCTTTATGGGCATTAAGGATAAGCAATGAAACTCATCGGCAGTTATACCAGTCCTTTCGTGCGTAAGATTTCGATTCTCCTGCTGGAGAAAGGGATTGAATTTGAATTCGTAAATGAACAACCGTACAACGCAGAGAACGGCGTTGCGCAGTACAACCCGCTGGGGAAAGTCCCGGCGCTGGTAACGGACGAGGGCGACTACTGGTTTGATTCCCCGATCATTGCGGAGTACATCGAGCTGCTTGGCGTTGCGCCAGCCATGCTGCCGGCGGATCCAAAAGCGGCGCTGGCGATGAAGCAAATTGAAGCCCTGGCGGATGGCATTATGGATGCGGCATTAACGTCCGTACGCGAGCAGGCAAGGCCCGCCGCCCAGCAGTCAGAAAATGAGCTGCTGCGCCAGCGCGAAAAAATCAGCCGCAGCCTGGATATGTGCGAACAGCTGATCCGCGACGGGAAAATTCAGAGCGATAGCCTGAATCTGGCGACGATCGCCATCGCCTGCGCCATTGGCTACCTTAATTTCCGCCGCGTCTCGCCGGGCTGGTGCGTGGATCGTCCGCTGCTGGTCAAACTGGCGGAGACGCTCTTCCAGCGCGAAAGTTTCGCCCGGACTGAACCACCAAAGGCTTGATGCGGGTTATAACACTTCCTGGCGGGAGGCGGTACAATCCCCCCACATGTTAACTCCCTCTCCCGTCGGGAGGGGGGAAGATATTTACTCGCCAGGCGCATTCATGACTACTCATCATTCCCTCTACAGCCAGATCCCCGCTACCGATCGTCTGCTTCGTGATCCGCGCATCACTGCGGTGCTGGAGCAGTTTGGCCATACTGCAACGGTCGACATGCTACGCCAGCTTCAGGACGATGCGCGTCGCCATATTCAGGCTGAAAACGCGCTACCCGGCTGGTGCGAGGCATGGGCGCAGGAAGTTGAATGGAGGCTGAGCAAGCACGCGCAAAGCGCGTTGCGCCCGGTTATTAACCTGACGGGCACGGTTCTGCACACCAATCTGGGCCGGGCACAGCAGGCAGAAGAAGCAATAGAGGCCGTCACCCGGGCCATGCGCTCGCCGGTGACGCTGGAGTACGATCTGGACGGCGCCGGGCGCGGGCATCGCGATCGCGCGCTGGCGGATCTTCTCTGCCAGATCACCGGCGCGGAAGATGCCTGCATTGTGAATAACAACGCGGCGGCGGTGCTGTTAATGCTGGCGGCCACCGCGAGCGGAAAAGAGGTTGTCGTCTCTCGCGGCGAGCTGGTGGAGATCGGCGGGGCGTTTCGTATTCCGGATGTCATGCGCCAGGCGGGCTGCACGCTGCATGAAGTGGGCACAACCAACCGTACCCATGCAAAAGATTATCGCGCGGCGGTGAATGAAAACACTGCCCTGCTGATGAAAGTGCATACCAGTAATTACCACATTGAGGGGTTCACCAAAACGGTGGAAGAGGCCGAACTGGCCGCCATCGGGCGCGAGCTAAACGTGCCGGTGATTGCCGATCTCGGCAGCGGGTCGCTGGTGGATATGCGCCAGTACGGTCTGCCGAAAGAGCCAATGGTGCAGGAAATGGTTGCTGCGGGCGTAAGCCTGGTCAGTTTCTCCGGCGATAAACTGCTGGGCGGGCCGCAGGCGGGGATTATCGTCGGCAAGCGCGAGCTGATTGCGCAGCTACAGCAGCACCCACTGAAGCGTGCCCTGCGTGCCGATAAAATGACGCTGGCCGCGCTGGAAGCCACGCTGCGGCTCTATCTCCACCCGGAGAAACTGGCTGACCGCCTGCCCACGTTGCGTTTGCTGAGCCGTGATGAAGCCTCTGTTCGCGCGCGGGCGGAAGCGCTACTGCCGCAGGTTGCTCCTCATTACCCTGAGTTTGAAGTTCGTATCGAGCCTTGCCTGTCGCAAATTGGCAGCGGCTCGCTGCCCGTGGACAGGTTACCGAGCGAAGCGCTGACGTTCACCCCGCGCGACGGACGCGGAAGCCAGCTTGAGGCGCTGTCGACGCGCTGGCGCGCATTACCGACGCCAGTGATTGGCCGGATCGGTGATGGTCGTATGTGGCTGGATTTACGCTGCCTGGAAGATGAAGGGCGGTTTCTGGAGATGATGTTGAAATGATTATTGCCACCGCCGGTCACGTTGACCACGGCAAAACCACGTTATTGCAGGCCATTACGGGCGTGAATGCCGATCGCCTGCCGGAAGAGAAAAAGCGCGGCATGACCATTGACCTGGGTTACGCCTACTGGCCACAGCCCGACGGTCGCGTGCTGGGCTTTATCGACGTGCCCGGCCACGAGAAGTTTCTTTCCAATATGCTCGCGGGCGTGGGCGGGATCGATCACGCTCTGCTGGTTGTCGCGTGCGATGACGGGGTGATGGCGCAAACGCGCGAGCATCTGGCGATCCTGCAACTGACGGGAAACCCGCAGTTGACCGTCGCCCTTACCAAAGCGGACCGTGTGGATGAGGCGCGTATCAACGAGGTGCGTGAAGAGGTACTGGCGGCGCTGAGTGAATACGGTTTTAAGGATGCCGCTCTGTTTGTCACCGTGGCGACAGAAGGCCGCGGTATCGACGCTCTTCGCGACCATTTGCAGCAGATCCCGTCTCGTGAGCATGCCAGCCATCACCGCTTCCGTCTGGCGATCGACAGGGCGTTTACCGTGAAAGGGGCTGGGCTGGTGGTGACCGGTACCGCGCTGAGCGGCGAAGTTAACGTGGGCGATACCCTGTGGCTGACGGGCGTGAACAAACCCATGCGCGTGCGCGGGCTTCACGCGCAAAACCAGCCGGTGGAACAGGCCCACGCCGGGCAGCGTATCGCCCTGAATATTGCTGGTGATGCCGAAAAAGACCAGCTTAACCGCGGCGACTGGCTGCTGGCCGACGCGCCGCCGGAGCCTTCTGAACGGATTATCGTTTCTCTACAGACCCACACGCCGCTGACCCAGTGGCAGCCGCTGCATATCCATCACGCGGCCAGCCACATCACCGGACGCGTGTCGCTGCTGGAAAACTATCTCGCCGAACTGGTGTTCGACTCCCCGCTCTGGCTGGCGGATAACGACCGCCTGGTTCTGCGCGACATCTCCGCGCGCGAAACCCTGGCGGGCGCCCGCGTGGTGATGCTGAATCCGCCCCGTCGCGGCAAGCGTAAGCCCGAGTATTTAGCGTGGCTGGCCTCGCTGGCCCAGGCTCGTGACGACAAGTCTGCGTTAGATATCCACCTTGAGCGTGGTGCGGTGGATCTGGCTGCGTTCGCCTGGGCGCGCCAGCTCAGCGGTGAAGGATTGCGTCTTCTGACGCAGGAGCCGGGTTTTATTCAGGCTGGCAACAGCCTGCTGAACGCGCCGGTGGCGGCGCGCTGGCAGCGTAAAGTGTTGAGCACGCTGGCGACCTATCATGAACAGCATCAGGATGAGCCAGGCCCAGGCCGTGAACGTCTGCGGCGTATGGCGTTGCCCATGGAAGACGACGCGCTGGTGCTGTTGCTGATTGAAAACATGCGTGAAAGCGGCGTGATTGCAAGTCATCACGGCTGGCTACACCTGCCGGAACATAAGGCCGGTTTTACCGCTGAGCAGGACGCGGTCTGGCAAAAAGTGGCGGCGCTGTTTGGCGATGAACCCTGGTGGGTGCGCGATCTGGCGCGTGAAACCAATACCGATGAGCAGCTGATGCGTCAGGTACTGCGGCATGCGGCGCAGCAGGGCATGATTGTGGCGATCGTGAAAGATCGTTATTACCGCAACGATCGGATCGTGGCGTTTGCGAACCTGATCCGGGAGCTGGATCAGGCGCGCGGATCAACCTGCGCCGCAGACTTCCGCGATCGGCTGAATGTTGGACGCAAACTGGCGATTCAGATCCTGGAGTATTTCAACCGCATCGGGTTTACGCGTCGTCGTGGCAATGACCATGTGCTACGCGACGCGCAGTTATTTCCGTAAGCGTTAAGCGCTGCGCGCCTGCTTCTGCTTAGCCAGCCAGACCGCGCCCAGCCTTCCCGCCTGGTTACCCAGCTCGCAGGGAAGGATGGGCACCCGGAGCGCTTCCCACTCCTCGAATCGCTGTAAATATTTATCCAGCAGGAGATAGATTTTCTCCTGCTCACTAATGCCGCCGCCAATCAGCACCGCCTGCGGATCAAACATAGAGATCACGCTGTAGATGCCCCGCGAGAGGAAATGCGCCCACTCTTCTATGGCCTCGCGCAGATGCACGTCGCTGTCCATGCGTTTAAACAGCTCCTCACCATCAGGCATCTCATCTTCCGACACGGCCAGCGCGCGGCGGCAGGCTTTCATCAGGCCACTGGCGGACGCCACTTCATGCATCGGTTCGCCCTCATTGCCTACGGGTAGCACGCCAAACTCACCCGCCCGGTAGTGCGACCCGCGGTAGAGATCGCCCTCCATGACGATACCGCCGCCGATGCCGGTGCCGATGGTGATGCAGACGAAATGCTCATAGTCCTTGCCCGCGCCCTGCCAGCGCTCGCCCAGCGCCGCGCAATTGGCATCGTTTTCGATTGTCACAGGGAGATCGGTCAGCTGTGCGAACAGTTCGCACAGGTTTTCGCCGTCAAGATAGTCCAGCGCCCCGGCTTTGGCCGCTTCGCCAGTATGGTGATTGATATGTCCTGGAAAACTCACGCCAATACTGGCGATCTCGTGCTCCTGGCAGTACTTATCCACTACCGCTTTCCACTTCTCTTTGAAGGTGCTTTCATCGTCCGGCGTATCATATTCATCGGATGTCAGTTCTTCGCCGTTTTCATTAATTACGCCGTGTTTGATGTGGGTTCCACCCACGTCAAAGCCGATAAATAGCTGCATTGCATCATTCCTCATGAGCCCTTGAGCTATTAAGTATGGCTGCGGCGGCAGAAACGAAACGTAAAGTACGGTAATCCGTGATGCGGCTCGTAAACCCGCTACCCGCTGGCGAGAAAATCACCAGCCGGAACTACCCTTGTTGTACAACAACAGCAAGGAGACGGTCATGACAAACAATCCTCCCTCATCGCGTATCCAGCCTGGCGAGTATGGTTTTCCCCTTAAGCTGAAGCCCCGCTATGACAACTTTATCGGCGGCGACTGGGTGGCGCCCGTCGACGGTGAATACTATTCCAACCTGACGCCCGTTACCGGCCAGCCGCTGTGTGAAATTGCCAGTTCGGGCAAACGGGATATCGATTTAGCGCTGGATGCGGCGCATAAGGCGAAAGATAAGTGGGGGCAAATGTCCGTTCAGGACAGAGCGGCCATTTTGTTCAAAATCGCCGATCGGATGGAGCAGAATCTGGAGCTGCTGGCGACCGCAGAAACGTGGGACAACGGCAAGCCGATCCGCGAAACCATGGCGGCGGACGTGCCGCTGGCGATCGACCATTTCCGCTATTTTGCGTCCTGCATCCGTGCCCAGGAGGGGGGAATAAGTGAAGTTGACAAAGATACCGTGGCGTATCACTTCCACGAGCCGCTCGGCGTGGTGGGGCAAATTATTCCGTGGAACTTCCCGCTGCTGATGGCGAGCTGGAAAATGGCGCCCGCGCTGGCGGCGGGTAACTGCGTTGTGCTGAAACCTGCACGCTTAACGCCGCTTTCGGTACTGCTGCTGATGGAGGTAATTGGCGACCTGTTGCCGCCGGGGGTCATTAACGTGGTCAACGGGGCCGGGGGAGAGATCGGCGAATATCTGGCTACTTCAAAGCGTATCGCCAAAGTGGCGTTTACCGGCTCAACGGAAGTGGGTCAGCAGATTATGCAGTACGCGACCCAGAACATCATTCCGGTCACCCTGGAGTTGGGCGGGAAATCGCCGAACATCTTCTTTGCCGACGTGATGGATGAAGAGGACGCCTTCTTCGACAAAGCGCTGGAAGGGTTTGCGCTGTTTGCGTTTAACCAGGGCGAAGTCTGCACCTGTCCGAGCCGCGCGCTGGTGCAGGAATCCATTTATGAGCGCTTTATGGAGCGGGCGATCCGGCGCGTGGAGTCGATTCGCAGCGGTAATCCGCTGGATAACGTTACCCAGATGGGGGCGCAGGTATCGCATGGCCAGCTGGAAACCATCCTCAACTATATTGATATCGGTAAAAAAGAGGGGGCTGATGTGTTGACCGGCGGTCGTCGTAAGGTGCTGGGCGGCGATTTGCAGGAGGGCTACTACCTTGAGCCGACTATCCTGTTCGGTAAGAACAACATGCGCGTTTTTCAGGAGGAAATTTTTGGACCGGTGCTGGCCGTCACCACGTTTAAAACCATGGACGAGGCGCTGGAGCTCGCGAACGACACGCAGTATGGCCTGGGGGCTGGCGTCTGGAGCCGTAACGGTAATCTGGCCTATAAAATGGGCCGCGGCATTCAGGCCGGACGCGTATGGACAAACTGCTATCACGCCTATCCGGCTCATGCGGCGTTTGGCGGCTACAAACAGTCGGGCATCGGGCGCGAAACCCATAAAATGATGCTGGAGCACTACCAGCAAACGAAATGTCTGTTAGTCAGCTACTCCGATAAACCGCTGGGGCTGTTTTAATCTCCCGGGCGGCCTGAGCCGGGTTAAAGCCGGGTGGCGGCTTCGCCTTACCCGGCCTACTTTTTACTCCCTCTCCCGTGGGAGAGGGCTGGGGTGAGGGCAACAGGCCGCAGTTATTCAGCCTTCATCCACCCATATCCGCATTTCCCCTTCTCCCCGGTTTGCCCAGCTGAACCATGGAATAAAGGTCAGCGTCTGGGGCTGACGTTCTACCGGCGAGTGGTCGTACTGCCACAGGGCATCAGTGTCCTTCGCCTGACACCCGATCCCTTCCGCCTGTATCAGCATCTTGTGCGCGAAAATGCCTTTGCCTTCAAATACCCGAAACGCGCTGTCTTGCGGCAAAGAAAGGTTATGCAGATTTGCGCCGTTATCGGCTTCTTCCAGGCAGTAAACCAGCGGCCCACGCTGCAATGCGACTTTCCCCGCCTGCTGGCGCACCTGCGGGTTGCCGTACACGCGGCGGACCGGCATCGGTAACGTCAGCGTCAGCGTGTCGCCTTCCTGCCAGCTGCGGTTGAGGTATAAGTATCCACGGGAGACCTCGCCTGTAATGGCTTGACCATTGAGCGAAACAGCCGGTTCCGCACACCAGTCCGGCAGCCTCAGGGCCAGCGTGTGAGTCACCGGAACTGGTGAGGTAATCTCGATTTTCACCTGCTCATGCCACGGATAGTTTCCGCTAATCCGCAGCTGGAGGATGTTATCCCCAACCGGAATGGCGACGTCGTTCCCCACGTACAGGTTGATCAACAGCGCGTCCGGGCGAACGGTATAAATGTAGTGCCCCAGCGAGGTCAGCACGCGCGCAATATTCGGCGGGCAACAGGCGCAGCCGAACCAGCGCTGGCGCACCGGTTTCACGTGGTCATAGATATGGTTAAAGGCCAGTGTTTTCGGGTGCACTTCCAGCGGATTCACATAAAAGAAATGCTTACCGTCCAGCGCCATGCCACCCAGCACCGTGTTGTATAGTGCGCGCTCCATCACGTCGGCGTAGTGGCCGTCCGCCTCCATCTCCAGCATTCGGCGGGCAAACATCATCAGGCCGATGGAGGCGCAGCTTTCGGCATAGACCGTATCGTTGGGCAGATCGTAATCGCTGCTGAATGCCTCGCCGCTGCTTTGCGAGCCAATCCCGCCGGTGATGTACAGCTGGCGCTGTGCCATGTTGTTCCACAGCCGCAGGCAATCCTGACGTTTCCCTTCGTCGTTGCTCAGGCGCGCCAGATGCGCCATGCCCGCCATCAGATAGACAAAACGCACGGCGTGGCCGATGGCCGTTTGTTGTTCGGCAAGGGGCTGATGCGCCTGGCTGTAGGCTTTGTCCTTGACCATCCACGCCGGGCCATAGGTGTTCCAGTATGACGTTCTGCCGCGCTTCTCATATTCGATATCGTAGAAGTGAGGCTGTGTGCCGCGTTCCTCAATAAAGTATTTCACCAGATTGAGATAGCGTGGCTCCTGCGTGACGTCGTACAGCCGCATCAGCGCCAGCTCGATTTCCGGGTGGCCCGGATAGCCGTGCAGCTGGTTTTCGCCCGGGCCAAACACGCTGTCGATATGATCCGCCAGCCTGCACACCACGTCCAGCAGGCGGCGCTTTCCGGTTCCCTGGAAATACGCCACGCCCGCTTCAATCATATGCCCGGCGCAG
Source organism: Enterobacter cloacae complex sp. ECL411 (assembly GCF_021869665.1). Taxonomy (NCBI): domain Bacteria; kingdom Pseudomonadati; phylum Pseudomonadota; class Gammaproteobacteria; order Enterobacterales; family Enterobacteriaceae; genus Enterobacter; species Enterobacter cloacae complex sp. ECL411. The sequence continues at coordinate 4,536,992 of NZ_CP091486.1, read as the reverse complement.
TACAGTTCGTGGCACTCGGCCAGATTGGTCCAGCGCTCGGCCGGTGCTTTCACCGTGAAATAGGTATTGAGATAGCCATCTTCACACTGCGCCGCTGCGACCAGCTCGATCACCTCGTCGGCGGTTTTTTCCAGTTCGGCATCCGGCTTCTGGCACAGCGACCACGCCACGGCTTCGAGCCATTTCGCCACGTCGCTGTCCTGAAAGACCATCCCGTAAAACTCCCCCTGTTCCAGACCGGCCGCGATGCGGAAGTTGGCGATGGCGTGGCTGGGTTCAGCCTCCGCCACGCGATCGTTAAGCGCATCCCACTGGTAGGGGATCACCACATCGCGGACCAGCCGTTGGTACTGACCAAGAAACGGGTCGTTGATTTTCAGCTGATGCAGGTCGGCTTCCATTATGGTCATATCGTTCTCCTCAGGACTGTACATGACGCTGGCGCAAATCGGTGGCAATGCGCGACATCACGGGATTGTTAAGCCTGCACCAGCGGATAGCGACCGCCAGCAGCAGGTGGAAAAGGGCAGGGAGCAGCGTCTCCATGGCGGTGATGCCCTGCAATGAGGCGGGTGTCTGGTTGCCCGCGCCTGGCTGATAGGCCACGGCAATAAACACCAGGCTGATGATCCCGGCGCTGGATGCCCACGCGAGCTTGATGAAAAATAGATTGAAGGCGAAATTCATCCCCGAGGAGCGCACGCCGGTTTTCCATTCGCCGTAGTCATCGGCAAAGGCCATTAGCGAGAAGTGAAGCGGCAGGGTGAAGCCCAGGATCACGCCGTTACTTAAAATCACGATAAGCCAGAGCGTCTGGTGCGCCGGGCCACCTGGCAGGAACCACATTCCCATAGCAAGCGCAGCGAGTACCAGGTTGGTGTAGTAGTAGAGTTTGACGGTATCAATCCGCCGCGACAGCGGGTTGACGATCACCGCGCCCAGAATGGCGGCAAAGGTCACCATGGTGAAAAACAGCGAGGTGTACGCCGTGCTGCCCTGAAGCACGTAGGTGATGAAGTACATGTACCCGCCGCCGCGAATGTTGAAGACGTTGATCAGCAGAAACGACATCACCAGCATCAGCAGCAGCTGATCGTTTTTACGCAGGCCCGCCAGGTGCTCGCGCAGGGTGAATTTCCCCATCAACGCAAGCGGGACGCGCTCGCGCACCCAGAAGAAGCAGCACAAGAACATCACCACAGCGATGGCGCACAGTACGCCGACGCCCAGCTGATAACCCCGGGCGGTATTGCCCTGTCCCAGCTCTGACACCAGCCACGGCAGGCCAACGGAGACCAGAAAGCCCGCCACGCCGCACAGTACGAAGCGCCAGGACTGGCAGGATATTACCTCGTTGTGGCGGGTGGTCATGGTGTTGATCAGCGCGCAATATGGCACGTTGATGGCGGTATAGCCCACTGAAAGCAACAGATAGGTGCCGAACGCCCAGGCGATTTTCACGCCCATGCTGGCGTCCGGGACGGTGAAGGTCAGCACGCCGACGATCCCGATGGGAAGCGCGACCCACAGCTGCCACGGACGAAAACGCCCCCAGCGGCTCTGCGTGCGGTCGGCAATCACGCCCATCACTGGATCGGAAATCGCGTCAAATACCCGAAGGGCAATAAACAGCGTGCCCACCAGCGCGGGCGTCAGGCCAAATACATCGGTATAGAAAAAGGTCAGGAAGTTCATGATCAGGCAGGTAATTACCGTGCCGCCCGCGTCGCCCAGGCCGTAGCCAATTTTCTCGCGGACTGACAGCCGGTCATCGGCTGCCTGTTTTGCAACTTCTGCGTCTGTAATCGGTGTGGAAGTCATGGGGTAACTCCTCGATAAACGATTTATTATCGTATTTGTGCAAGGTACCCCATTTATTCTGCATTCAACGGGCATACCAACAAGGGAAGGGAAAAGTATAAAAAGGTGACGATTCCGACCTGATGGTAAAACTGTGAGTTTGATCGAGCTGTTCTGCTGATATTTATTAATAATCAAACAATAAACGCAATATTAGCCACCATAAAAGCGGGAAATTGAATATCCATGCTTGAATTATCCATAGCACTTCCGATTAAGGTTCAAAATGGCGGGTTATTTATCTCCCGGGGCGTGGGTCGTCATCCCGCACGAAAATTATCTTCGTGGGAGATAATCTTTGTCGAAAAAGGGACATTAACGATCCAGGAGGAAAATACGCTGTTTGAGGTAAACGCCGGCGAGAGTTTATTACTTTGGCCGAAGCGGCGGCATGTCGGCGTGGAAGATTTTCCGGGCGATCTCAAATTTTACTGGCTGCATTTTGAGGTGGATGAAGGCTTGCCTGTGTTGCCAGGTGCGACGCCACTGTCGATTGAGCAACACTGTAGCGTGCGGGATCCGCAATATGTTATTGCGTTATTCCGTCAGTTTTTAAGCGAGCAGGAAAAATTACAGCGTAGCCAGGCGCTGGAGATAATTTTGCTGTTAATTTTGCAGCAGATATCGCTCTCGCCGGGATATGAAGATAAAGCGGATGATGCGGGCGCAGCAATGGCGTGGAAGGCCAAACAGCTTATCCGCACTCACTTTCATTTGCCCATATCCACTTCACAGCTGGCGAAAGAGCTGCACTGCAACGCAGATTACCTGGGGCGAGTATTTCGCCGGACGTTTCATTTAACCCTGACGGAGGCAATACACCGCCAGCGCGTCAGGGCCGCTGAAAAATTGTTGCTGAACGATGCGGCCTCATTAACTGAAGTGGCCACCCGGTGCGGTTTTAATGACGTGGGTTATTTCCGGCAGATATTCTCGAAACATACCGGGTTAACGCCCGCCGTCTGGAAACGGCGGTACTGTAAAGAGCATATTAATTCCGGATGATTACTGGCCGTAATAGGCATTTGCGCCATGCTTGCGCAGGTAATGCTTATCCAGCAATTCCTGCTGCATAACCGGAAGCTGTGGTGCAAGCTGGCGCGAGAAAAGCCCCATATAGGCGCACTCTTCCAGCACCACGGCATTGTGTACCGCATCGGCAGCGTCTTTGCCCCAGGCAAACGGGCCGTGAGAGTGTACCAGCACCGCCGGGACCTGCATCGGGCTTATGTCGCGCTCCTCGAAGGTTTTGATAATGACTTCCCCCGTCTGGTATTCATATTCACCCGCGATTTCAGCCGTGGTCATCAGCCGCGTGCAGGGGATCGCACCGTAGAAATAGTCCGCGTGCGTCGTGCCCCATGCGGGTAAATCCTGCCCCGCCTGCGACCAGATGGTGGCGTGGCGGGAATGGGTATGCACGATGCCACCAATTTCCGGGTAACGACGATACAGCGCGAGATGGGTCGGGGTGTCGGAGGAGGGTTTTTTACTCCCCTCGACCACTTTACCCGTGGCGATATTTACCACCACCATATCTTCTGCGGTCATCACGTCGTACTCCACGCCGGATGGTTTGATCACCATCATGCCGCTGTCACGGTCAACCGCGCTGACGTTGCCCCAGGTGAACGTCACCAGCTGGTGGGCGGGCAGGGCGAGATTTGCCGCCAGCACCTCGGCTTTGAGTTGTTCTAACATGTCATGCCTCCTTCCTGCATTCGTGCTTCAATCCAGCGGCGCGCCTGGATGATCTCCAGTACCGGCTCTTTGGCTTTTTCGGTCCACATTTCAATCAGAAATGCGCCGCGATAGTTAAGTTGATTTAGCGTGTTAAACACGCCAACGAAATCGACGCAGCCCTCGCCAAACGGCACATCACGGAACTGGCCGGGGCTTTTTTCGGTTACGGGCCGGGTGTCTTTCAGATGGATAGCGGCGATGCGGTCAATGCCCAACGTCAGCTCGGCGGTGACGTCGTTGCCCCACGCGCTCAGGTTGCCGACGTCCGGGTAAACGCTGAACCACGGCGAGGCGAGCATGTCGTCCCACTTTTTCCACTTGCTGATGGAGTTCATAAACGCGGTGTCCATGATCTCTACCGCCAGCATTACCTGCGCGGAAGCGGCCTGCTCTACGGCCCACGCCAGCCCTTCGGCAAAGCGCTGTTGCGTGCCCTCGTCATGCTCCTCGTAGTACACGTCATAACCCGCAAGCTGGATGGTGCGAATACCCAAATCACGGGCCAGCCGGATGGCTTTGGTCATGATCTCGCGGGCGCGTTCGCGCACGGTGTCATCGCGGCTGCCAAACGGGAAGCGACGATGGGCAGACAAGCACATCGACGGGATGGCCACGCCGGTCTCCAGCATCGCTTCCACCAGAGAGGCGCGCTGCGTGGTACTCCATTCAAGGCGCGATAAACGCTCGTCGGTCTCATCCACCGACATCTCCACAAAATCGAAGCCGCAGCTTTTTGCCAGAACCAGGCGCTCCGGCCAGGAGAGATCTTTTGGCAGCGCTTTTTCGTAAATGCCTAACGGATGCTGACGCATGGTTACTCTCCCCAGATGTCGCGAATTTGCGAATGGAATGCTTGTGCCACCTGCGGCGGATTGGCGGCGCCTGCCAGCGCGCGCCCGGCAATGAAGGCTTTGACGTTGATCTGCTTAAACAGCGGCAGGTCAGCGGGGGTGATACCGCCAGTGATGGAAAGCTGTAGCCCGATATCGGACAACGCCTTCATTTTGCTGAGATCCGCCTCGCCCCACTGCTGGCCGCTGGCCTGTGCGTCGCGCCCGCGGTGGTATATCGCCTGCTTCACCCCGATGCGGTGCCACGCGCGCGCGTCGTCCAGCGTCCAGTTGCCAAACAGCTCCATCTGGATCTCGCCGCCGCCGCGCAGTGCGACCTCGTGGCCACGTTCAACGGTGGCCAGCGGGGCGGCACAGATGATGGTCATCCAGTTTGCGCCTGCGCCAAACGCCTGCTCAGCCAGCGTTTCTCCGGCATCGGCGACTTTCCAGTCCGCCACGATAATTTTATCCGGACACTGCGCGCGCAGGGCGCGAACGGCGTTTAGCCCTTCGGTCAGACACAGGATGGTGCCGGCTTCGACGATGTCGACGTGATCGGAAAGCGTCGCGACATCCCGCTGCGCGGCCTGAAGTGAGGTGTGGTCGAGCGCCAGCTGCAATAATGGTCGGCTCATAGGTCGTACTCCTTAACACGGGCGTGATAGCCCTGTAATGCTGAAATCAGTAGCTGGTAACGGTGATATTTGCGCTGGTAGGCGGCATGGGCACGCATGTCAGGTTCAATCATCCGGATGTCATGCCTGAGGGCGCGCTGAGCGGCGTAAAAATCGGGATAGAGACCTGTACCGACGAGCGCGGCCAGCGCCGCACCGGAACAGCCGGTCTCTTCCACCTGCGGGAGTTCAATCGCCAGGCCGCTGACGTCCGCGAGCATCTGCATCCACACGTCCGAATGGGTGGGGCCGCCCGTCACGCGCAGGGTCTGCACGTGGGGAAAGCGTTCGAGCATACGGTTGAGGTGGGTCATGTGGCTGAATACCACCCCTTCATAAACCGCCTGGAGAAGGTGCGCGCGGGTATGCAGCGCCTGCAAACCATAGAAGCCGCTGGTCATCTCCAGTCCGGCGTTGCTGCCGTAGATGAAAGGCAGGAAGAACACATCGCTTTCAGCTTTTGGCAGGCTGGCCACGGCGTGGTTAATCTCATCGAATGACATTTCGCCCCATTGGGCCGTCAGCCATTCCAGGTTGCCGGACGAGGTGGGGCTGGCTTCGTGAACGATGAACTGCTGCGGATGGACATAGCGGCCATAGACGTAGGGGAACGGCTCGTTGTCGCGGATGCCGTGGGCAATCCCACTGGTCACGGCCCAGGTCCCCATTACGGCATTCAGCGTATTTTCGTCATGCAGCCCGGCGCAGATCGCGGTGGAAACCACATCAAACAGTCCACCAACGACGGGAGTACCCGCCGTGAGACCGGTCAGTGCGGCTGCCTGAGCGGTGATTTCCCCGCAAATTTCTGCTGAACCGATAATAGGCGGCAGGGCACCGTCAATGTCGCTGATGCCGAGCCAGCGCGTGAGCTGCGGATCGTACTGCCCGGTATTCATGTTGTAGAGATTGGATTCCGAGATGTTGCTCTCTTCGCAGCCTTTGACTCCGGTCAGACACCAGCGCAGGTAATCGTGCGCCATCATCACGCTGCCGATTTGCTGATACCGCTGCGGCTCGTTCTCTTTAACCCAGCGCAGGAGTGAGGCCGGATGCCCCGTCCACAGCGTCTGGCGAGTATGCGGATAGAGCTTTTCGGGTATACCGTCCTGCTGCCAGCGTTGCACGATCTCCAGCGCACGGCGATCGGAGGAGAGTATGGCGTTACCCAGGGGGCGATCCTGTTTATCGAGCAAAAATAGCCCCTTGCCCTGGGCTGAAATGCCAACACCTTTAATCTGACCGCCGTCAGCGCCTGAATTTTTAAGCAGCAGGGCGACGGTTTTGTGGCAGTGCTGCCAGAGCTGGTGCATATCCCGCTCGGCGTAGCCAGCGCGTGGGCTGAGCGTGGCCACTGAGCGGCGTTCAATACAGACTTCTTTGCCCTGGCTGTTGTATAAACCGGCTTTCAGATAAGTACCGCCACAATCGATACCCAGCCAGAAGGGCTCTTTTTCACTCATCTTCTTCTCGCTTAATTGCCGGGTGGCGCTTCGCTTACCCGGCCTACGGTTTGGTTTAGTGAATCAGGTGAGGGCCTCAGGCCGCACGCTTATGCGAGTTCACCGTGGGGTTGGGCTCTGCTCCGGCATCGCATTTCGCCGGTAACATCAGGGCCAGCAGCGATGCCAGCGCCAGCGAAACCGCCAGGCAGTAAACGCCTGCGTCTTTGCTGTACAGGGTGATCAGTACGCCTACCGCATAAGGACCGCAGAACCCGCCGAGGTTGCCCAGGGCATTAATCACGCCGCGTGCGCCACCCGCCATCTCAGCGCTGAACAGACGCGCCGGGATGGTCCAGAACACGCCCGCTGCGGATTGCAGGAAGAAGCCACAGCCCACCAGCGCGGCATAGGCCAGCCAGGTGTGCTCTTTCAGCGCCACGGAGAGGAACATGCAGAGCGCAAAGCCAATCAATGGCAGGGAAACAAACAGCTTGCGCTTGCCGGTGCGGTCAGAGAGCGTAGAGAACAGGAACATGCCGGCAATGGCGCCGATGTAAGGCAGAATGGCGAGCATTCCCACCTGGCCGATGCTGGTGTGCGTCAGTTCTTTCAGAATGGTGGGCAGCCAGAGGGTGTAACCGTAAATGCCGGTCTGGTAGAAGAAGTTGAGGGCGATCAGCTGCCACATAGTTTTGTCAGACAGCACTGCGCTGAGCGAGGCGTTTTTCACCTCTTTACCCGCAATGGCCTGCTGCTCTGCCGCCAGTGTTTGTACCAGGTAGTTTTTCTCGGCCTCAGAGATCCAGCGCGCTTCCTGCGGCCGGTCGTAGACGGTGAACGCCCACAGCACCAGCACAACAACGGACATCAGACCTTCAATAATGAACAGCCAGCGCCAGTCGAGAGCGGTGATAATCCAGCCCGATAGTGGGGCGGTGATGATCCCGGCGATGGGCACGAACATGATCACAATCGCGTTGGCGCGGCCGCGCTCGGCATCCGGGAACCAGTTACTGATCATCGTGAGCACAACGGGCAGCATCCCGCCTTCCGCCACGCCGAGTAAGAAGCGCAGCACCAGCAGCTGATACTGGTTGGTTACAAGCCCGGTCAGAACCGAGATCACCGCCCAGGCAACCAGCGACCAGCCGATAAACTTCTTACCGCTGCCGTGCACGGCAATTTTGCCGCCGGGAACTTGCAGGAACAAATAGCCAATAAAAAAGATCCCCCCCGCCAGGCCCGCCATCGTGGCGGAAATGCCCAGCTCTTCGTCCATACCGCCGGGCATCGCAAAAGCTATATTTACGCGGTCCATATAGGAAATAATGCAGGCGATAAGAATAGGGGGAATGATCCTTAGCCAGCGCTGGCGCGGAATGTCCGCGTGTAGAGCATTAGAAGAAATATTCATAGTTAATATCTCAGTGAAGGTAACCGGAAAATGTATTCTTTATTTTTATTGTGATGCTTTATTCATAGCGCTAATGCCGTCGCGCAAAATAGCGATGCGATGGCTGACGTCAGCATTAGCATTTATTTCCAGTAATTTAATACCGGAGAATTTCAATGTTGCGGCGCTCGCCGCAGTAAACAGCGTTTTTACATGTTCAGTGGACATGAGACTGTCGGCGCAGAACGAAGAAAACGGCGCGTGCAGATCCTGCCATTCTCCGTACACACCGCGAGGGGTCGTGCCCGAAAACATCAGCGCCCCCAGTTTCCCGGCAGCGAGTGCCGCCTGAACATGTTCCAGCGGAAGGGCGGTGTTGCGACCTTCGATGGCCGAACGTGCCCAGTTGATACAGACGCTGATATCGGTCTCTCTCACTACCTCCAGCACCTGCTCTAAGGGCAAGAACCCTTTACGCGGCGCCGGGCTATTCATCGCATCACAGTGTTCCAGCACCAGATCGCAGCCCCAGTCCCAGCTCGCGATTTCCCTTACCGAGCGGGAGAATGCTTCTGTCGCTTGCTCGACAGAATCATTACCCGCCTGTGGTGCGGCCTGCATTTCCAGAGCGACCACTTTCCCGGGAAAGCGGGTGTTAACGGCATCAATCTTTTGATGCAGATGGCGGTAATATTCAATGCACGCTTTACGTTGTTCTTCGTCCGCGGACGCCAGGCCAAACGCGCCGTTACTGCCGCGGCGGCGCATGGTTTCCATAACGGCTGTAACAACGATCTGCCAGTTGCCCGGCGTATGACGAAACAGCCATTCATCACCAAACGGATGGAGATTTTCAAGGCAAGGTTGTTCCAGCCCGCGAATATTTGGCGTGTCGGAAAGTTCCCGCCAGAAGGCGTGTTCTTCCTGCTCCCCTTTCTGGCGAAACGAGGGTGCGCAGGGGTACGCACCAATAATAAAACCGGTGTTGGTCATTTCGCATTCCTGTATTTATCAGAAAATTAATCTAATTCGCTGATGGCCACTTTCACCACAATTTTACGAATTGCGGATCCCTTGTTTTTAATACAGGCAGGACGGTGAACATCCTGCGGGAAAAATATGGCGTAACTGCCAGGTATCATTTCGATAAGCGACTCGTGTTCGCTGTCGTGATAAAAAATAATATCCCGTTGCTCCAGCAATGATTCGCTGATTTTGTTATTTCCGGTATCAATAGCAATACCGATTTTTTCTTCGCCCCAGGCCAAAAACTGGATATCCAGATAGCGGCGATGGACTTCAGGGCGGTTCTCGTGCTGTTCCTTTGTGGTGAGGTCGAGAACCTGGGCAAAAATGTTGCGGCCTTCAATTTCGATCACGCCCGGCGCCAGGGTGGTGAAATCCGTGGTACGCAGAAAATTAAGCGCCTTTTCAATCGCCAGCGGCAGGCGACATGGATTTGGCTGTGTAATATGTCCGAATATCATGACCCACTCCTTACAGAGACTGGATTTTCGCCCACACGCTGTCGTCAACCGTGATGCCGTGGCGGCGATTCTCCTCCAGCAGGCGTGTGAACTCATGGCCTGGCAGACGGACGGCGACATTTTCATCAGCGCGTTCTGCGGTGGTGATGAAGTCCATGATGCGCTGTAGTTTGGCATCGCGGGTTGGACCGTCGATCAGGCGATCCACTTCGATGGCGATAAAGATCTGCGATACGCCGTATTCATCGCTGTTGTCCTGGGTCACTTCCGCGACGGACGCGCCGTCAGAGAGCAGGGTGGCGATCATGTCGAGCACAATCGACAAGCCGGAACCTTTCCAGTAGCCCATGGGCAGAATGCGACGGTTTTTCTCAATCACGCCCGGCTCTCTGGTCAGATTGCCTTCATCGTCAAAGCCGCCGTCGACCGGTAATTCGCGTCCGGCCAGGCGATTCACCTCCAGCATGCCGTAGGAGAACATCGACATCGACATATCGACCATGGTGATTGGATTCGACGGGATAGCGACGATCAGCGGGTTTGTGCCGATGCAGCATTCTTTTGATCCCCACGCGGGCATCACGGCAATAGAGTTGGTCCAGCAGATGCCGATATAGCCTTTCTCCGCCGCCTGCCAGCCGTAGCTGCCGCCGCGCATCCAGTGGTTAGCGTTACGCAGCGCCACCAGGCCGATCCCGTGATCGGACGCCAGCTCGGTAGCACGGTCCATCATCTTCTTCGCCGTCAGGTTGCCGATGGAACGCTGGGCATCCCACTGTTCGATGGCGCCTAATGTCGTTACGCGTTTCGGCTGGGCGTCAGGGATGATGTCGCCTGCGTCAAGCTGCTGAATAAATCGCGGGAAGCGGTTGACGCCGTGTGAATAAACGCCGGACTCCGTGGTGCGGGCGAACATCTCGGCGCAGGCGTCTGCGGTATCCGCTTTTACACCGCGATCGAGCAGAACCCGATTGAACGCCGCTTTCAACTCTTCGAAGGTCACTTTCATCCCTGTTCTCCTGTTTTTTTAGGGGCAAGTGCGAGTGCTTTTTTATCGCTAAATTTCACTATGCGAAATCTGATTTCAAATATAACGATCAAATTTTGTCAGATCAACGACATTCACGCTTTTCAAAATCGATTAAAATCAAATGGTTGTGTTTTTTCTGTTGAGATCGTGAACTAAACCACACTTTGCGCTACCATCAGGGCGCGATAAACAGGAGCCATTTGATGAGCATAAAAGAGAGCGAAATGACGCAAGAAAAAGAGAGGCCAGCAGGTAGCCAGAGCTTGTTTCGCGGCCTAATGCTGATTGAAATCCTCAGTAACTATCCGAACGGGTGTCCGCTTGCGCATTTATCAGAACTGGCGGGGCTGAATAAAAGCACCGTGCACCGGTTATTGCAGGGGTTGCAGTCGTGCGGGTACGTGACGCCGGCGCCGGCGGCAGGGAGCTATCGTCTGACCACCAAATTTATCGCCGTCGGGCAAAAGGCGCTTTCATCGCTCAATATTATTCACGTGGCGGCGCCGCACCTCGAGGCGCTGAACATTGCCACCGGCGAAACGGTCAACTTCTCCAGCCGTGAAGATGATCACGCGATCCTGATTTATAAGCTTGAGCCGACAACCGGTATGCTGCGCACGCGCGCATATATCGGCCAGCATATGCCGCTCTATTGTTCTGCGATGGGCAAAATCTATATGGCGTTTGGTCATCAGGATTACGTGGCGAGCTACTGGGAAAGCCACCAGGAACAGATCCAACCTTTGACTCGCAACACCATCACCGAACTGAGCGCGATGTATGATGAGCTGGCGGAAATTCGCGATCACAGTATGGCGATGGATAAAGAAGAGAACGAGCTGGGTGTGTCATGTATCGCCGTGCCGGTCTTTGATATTCACGGGCGCGTGCCCTATGCCATCTCCATTTCGCTGTCGACGTCGCGCATGAAGCAGGTGGGCGAGAAAAACTTGTTAAAACCGCTGCGTGACACGGCGGAAGCTATCTCGAAAGAACTGGGGTTTAACGTGCGCGAGGCGTAACTGATGAACCGATTTATTCTGACGGATCCTGAAAAATGTATCGGGTGCCGCACCTGTGAGGCGGCGTGCATGATGTCGCATCAAAGCAGCGCCACGCCAGAAGCGATTACGTCACGTATCCGCGTGGTTAAGGGGGGAACCTTCACCACAGCCGTGGGCTGCCACCAGTGTGAAGATGCGCCCTGCGCGAATGTCTGCCCGACGGGGGCCATTCACCGTGCTGCGGGAGCCTGGCTCGTTGAGCAGGCTCGCTGTATCGGCTGCAAAAGCTGTATGGTGGCGTGCCCGTTCGGGGCAATGCAGGTTCGGGTTGTGGGAGATCGCGTTCAGGCGCTGAAATGTGATTTGTGCATGCATCGCGAGGGCGGTCCCGCCTGCGTCGAAGCCTGTCCCACCCACGCGCTGCGCTGCATAGACCCCGCCAGACTACGCGCGGAACGGCTGCGTAATCTGGCCTGAGGTTTTATTAACCGGCCTCGCGCCAGGCGTTCTCAATCTCTTCGGCGAGAATTTTCACACCCGCTTCGATTTTTTCCGGGTCCGGGACGTAGTTCATGCGCATGCACTGGTGCGTATGCGGCCACGGCTTATCCAGACCCGGGAAGAAGTAATCCCCCGGGACCATCAGCACGCCACGCTTTTTCAGACGCTGATAAAGCAGCTCTGTCGTAATGGGCAGATCCTTAAACCACAGCCACAGGAAAATTGCCCCTTCCGGTTTATGGATCAGGCAGCGTTCCTCCGGTAAGTAGCGGCGAAGGATGGCGATAGTTTCCTGAACGCGCTGAGAGTAAAACGGCTTGATCACCTCATTTGACAGGCGCAGCAGGTCGTTACGCCTGATCATCTCGCACATCATCGCCGGGCCGATGCCGCCAGGGGAAAGGCTGATAATGCCGTTCATGTTGGTAATGGCGGTGATGATTTTCTCGTTAGCAATGATAATGCCGCAGCGGCTGCCCGGCAGGCCCAGCTTGGAGAGGCTCATGCAGAGGATGATGTTCGGGTTCCACAGCGGACGCGCTTCGCTGAAGATGATCCCCGGGAACGGTACGCCATAGGCGTTATCGATCACCAGCGGGATGCCGTGCTGATTCGCCAGCGCATCCAGCTTCATCAGCTCGTCGTCGGTGATCACGTTCCCCGTCGGGTTGGTGGGACGAGATACGCAGATCATGCCCGTCTCTTCACCGATATGCAGATGTTCAAAATCGACGTGATATTTGAACTGGCCCTCTGGCAACAACTCGATATTCGGACGTGCGGAAACAAACAGGTCTTCTTCGAGGCCGGCATCGGCATAGCCGATATACTCCGGTGCCAGCGGGAACAGCACTTTTTTCGTGGTGCCGTCGGCGCGGCGTCCGGCGAACAGATTGAATAAGTAGAAAAACGCGCTCTGACTGCCGTTTGTCAGTGCAATGTTCTGTGGTTCGATATCCCAACCCAGCGCTTCCCGCAGCATTGTCGCCAGAAGCGTCAGTAGTTCTGTTTTACCCTGAGGGCCGTCGTAATTACATAGCGCATCGGTTGCTTTACCGTTTTCCAGCATGTCTGCCAGCAGCGTCTGGAAGTAGGTGTTCATCTCCGGAATTTGAGCCGGGTTTCCGCCGCCAAGCATGATAGCGCCTGGGGTGCGCAGCCCGTCGTTGAGGTCCTCCATCAGGCGGGTAATGCCTGAATGGCGGGTAAATTTGTCGCCGAATTGTGAAAACGTCATAGCAGGTGATCTGTCGGGCTTAATATGAAAGGCAGTAACCATAACGCCAGCACCGTGTTGGTGCAAATCGGCGGATGTGGTCGGATTTGTTGTTTTGTATGGTGGAGAGGGATTATTGCAGTGAATCGTTCTGATGAATGTCCCCCTCACCCCGACCCTCTCCCCTAAGGGGCGAGGGTGAAAGACCGCACCGTGCAATCCCCTTGCCCCTTAGGGGAGAGGATTAGGGTGAGGGGGCTGTTCTACTGATTACCCGCCCACACCACCATCACCTTATCGCCCTTGTGCTCGCGCACAAAGCCGTAGCCTTCTTTCATTGACAGCGTTGTTTGCTTGCCTTCACCCACAGCCGGATGACGGGCGCGGAACTGCCCCAGAAGCTGCCAGTGGGCGACAGTTAACGCCTGTTTACCCGTGACGTCCTGCCAGTTCATATCCGAACGGGTTCCCTGTAGCGGATCGGAGCCCGTCGGACCAAATGGACGCTCTGATTCATCGCCGTAATAGATCTGCACGCTTCCCGGCGCCAGCAGCAGTAACTCAGCGGCGCGCTGACCCCCTTCACGGAACAGACGCGTATCGTGGGAGGAGAGATAGCTCAGCACGTTAAAACTTTGCAGCTTTTCTGCCATTTGCTGCCAGGTCAAATCCATATCTGCCAGACAGTCCACTGCTTTCGCCGCCTGCTCCTGATAGTCAAAGTTGATCATCGCATCGAAGCCGTGGCGGTAATAATCGCTGTGCATCACGCCGTGGCCCCAGGATTCACCGGTCATCCAGAACGGCGCATCGTCGAGTTTTTTGTCCGGGTTGGCTGCCTTCCACGCGGCCAGCGCCTGGCTGGCCTGGTCTTTCAGTTGCTGCCAGGCTTCATGCTCAACGTGTTTGGCGGTATCGACCCGGAAACCGTCGATGCCGTAGTCACGTACCCACTGGCTAAGCCAGTGGGTCAGGTAATCTCGCGGCGTGAAATTCGTCATCACTTTCGCGTTGGTGTCGGGCTTGTGTTGATAAAAGTTCGGCAAACCTGACGGGGTTTTTGATTCCGTTTTCAGATCCGGCAGGAAGGCCAGGGACATGGTCAAGTCGTCAAAGCCCGGGTTGTCGTAATCACCGATATCGGTACGGATCCATTTTTTACCCCACCATTTTTCCCATGCGGCTTTGTCACTGAAGTTGATGTAATCGTTGAAGCTGTGCCAGCTTTGACCCGCGCCTGGCTTCCAGTCAGTCCAGCGTTCGCCGAGCGTTTTTTTCAGCTCATCTCCCTGTAAATAGAGTGCGCCAAACTGATATTGCTGCATATCTGCAAGCGTCGCATAGCCCGCGTGGTTCATGACAACGTCAAACAGGACGCGGATACCGCGCCTGTGCGCGTCGTCGACAAGCTGGCGTAAATCATCTTCGTTGCCCATGTTGGCGTCGAGTTTCGTCCAGTCCTGGGTGTAATAACCGTGATACGCGTAGTGGGGGAAATCCCCTTTGGTGCCGCCGCCAACCCAGCCGTGGATCTGCTCCAGCGGGGAGCTTATCCAGAGCGCATTCACGCCCAGTTGCTGAAGGTAATCCAGTTTGCTGGTAAGCCCTTTCAGATCGCCGCCGTGGAAAGTACCTATCTCCTGCATACCATCTTTATGGCGGCCATAGCTGTTGTCGTTGGTGGGGTCGCCATTCACGAAGCGATCGGTCAGCACGAAATAGACGGTGGCGTTTTGCCAGCTGAACGGCGCGGGTTTGTCCGTTTCGGCGCGCTCAAGCAGCAGCAGGCCATTGCTGTTGGCGGCTGGCTGAAGAGTCACTTTGCCATTTTGAACGGTCGCGGTCTGTTTGCTGTAAAAATCACGCACCACCGTGCCTTCCGGGAACGTGTTAACGACGTCGATCGTGAGCGGTTTGCCGTCCCACTTCGGGCACTGGCGGGTAACGTTTGCGACAGGCTGTGGTGCCGCACTTTGTACCGTCAGCATCAGCGTCGGCGTTCCAGAGCGCGTATCAATACGCATCTGATAAACGCCGTCACGGAATAATCGCCACTGCGGTGGCGTGCCTTCGCACGGTTTGAGCGACAGCATCTCGTTGAGCTTAATGGCCTTTGTCGGCTGCCAGCACGCGTTGTCAAGACTCAACGTCAGTGGACGGGTACCCTTCGCAAGCGTTGCCTGGCTGGTAAAGACGCCGGTACCTTCAGCGTTGAATGCGTCAAAACCCGGCGATGACCAGTCGGCATGCGCGAATGCGGGTAACATCAGAACAACTAATGCAGTGCGTTTCATTCCATTTTCCTGTCGCGGCATTTTTGACCAGTGTGCCATTCGGCTCAGGGGAAAAACTCCTCCTCTGAGGCTTTCTGTCAGGAGGACGCGAAGGGATGAGTGATCCCGCGCAAAATTAGGCAGTTATCTGCGATATCGCGCACATTTTTCCAGTATTGGTGCTTTAATGAGCATGTTCCGGATGACATAGTTTCGGAATTGGACTATTTATAGACGTGCTCTTGAAGACTATTTTTGGTACGATTTGAGATTCCGCTCTCAAATTTTGAAGAAAATAAGGTGTTGGAATGCTTATATCCGACCAGGAGACCTAATGATATCGACTCCCATTCGACGATATGGGGCCGCGATACTCATGTTACTCACCATGGCATTTTCAGGTGAGGTGCTTGCAAAGACGCACACGGATACAACGAGTAAGAAAGCCCACGTAATAAAGACGACAAGCAGTAAGGTTAGCAGTAAACAAGAGTATTCTCGCAATAGTGCAAAGAGTAGTTCACTTCCTGATTTGCGAAAATACCCTTCCGGGACACCAAGGAAAAAAGCGTTTCTCCGGACGGTAATGCCTTACATTAAAAGTCAAAATGCCGCGATTACTGCGGATCGTAACTGGCTGATCGCCAAACAGTACGATAGCCGCTGCTCGCCGTCTGAGCGCACTCGCCTGAAAGACATCGCCAAACGCTATAAAGTGAAGTGGAGCGGGAACACGCGTCGTGTGCCGTGGAACACTCTGTTAGAGCGTGTGGACATTATTCCAGGCAGTATGGTCGCGACAATGGCCGCCGCCGAAAGCGGTTGGGGCACCTCGAAGCTGGCGCGCAACAACAACAATCTGTTTGGCATGAAATGCGCAAAAGGTCGTTGTACTAATGCACCCGGCAAGGTGAAGGGCTATTCACAGTTTGAATCGGTGAAAGATTCCGTGAATGCCTATGTGGTGAATCTGAACACCCACCCGGCCTACTCTTCGTTCCGTAAGTCACGCGCGCAGCTGCGTAAGGCGGATCAGGAAGTGACGGCCACGGCGATGATCCACAAGCTGAAAGGTTATTCCACCCAGGGACAGCGCTACAACAACTACCTGTTCTCAATGTACCAGGATAACCAGCGTCTGATTGCCGCACATATGTAATAAAAAACGCCTTCCACTGGAAGGCGTTCTTTTTTCTAGAGCAGGACTTCACTGTACCGTTCCCGGTACTCCTTCGGCGTGGTGTCATACTCTTTCCTGAACACCGAATAGAAATACTGAAGCGACGGATAGCCGCACATCTGTGAAATCTCGTTGATCGACAGCGAGGTGGAGATCAGCAGACTGCGCGCTTTCTCCAGCTTTTCCGCATGGATCACGGCGTGGATCGTCTCACCAACTTCCTCTTTAAACCGCTTCTCCAGATTCGAACGTGAAATGCCGACCGAATCCAGCACCTGATCGACCTTAATCCCTTTGCAGGCATGATTGCGAATGTAGTGCATCGCCTGAATCACGGCCGGATCGTTTAAGGAACGGTAGTCAGTTGAGCGACGCTCGACCACGCGAACGGGCGGAACCAGCAGACGCTGGAGCGGCAGGGATTCGTTGTCTAACAGTCGGTGCAGCAGCTTCGCGGCCTGATAGCCCATCTGACGGGTACCCTGCGCCACGGATGAGAGCGCCACGCGCGACAGATAGCGCGTAAGCTCTTCGTTATCAATACCAATCACGCACAGCTTTTCAGGCACAGGAATATGCAAATGTTCGCACACCTGTAATACGTGGCGGGCGCGGGCGTCCGTCACGGCGATAATCCCTGTCTGGGGCGGCAGCGTTTGCAGCCAGTCAGCCAGGCGATTCTGTGCGTGCTGCCAGTTTTCTGGCGCGGTTTCCAGCCCCTGATAAACGACGCCGCGATACTTCTCCTGGGCAACCAGCTGGCAGAAGGCATACTCACGCTCCATCGCCCAGCGCTTTCCGCTGGTGGCGGGCAATCCGTAAAACGCAAAACGATGGACGCCTTTCTCCTTTAAATGGAGGAAGGCGGTCTCAACCAGGGCATGGTTATCCGTGGCGATGTAGTGAACGGGGGGGTAATGTTCCGCTGAATGGTAAGAGCCGCCAACGCCCACGATAGGTACGTCGACACCACTCAGCAACTGTTCAATCACGGGGTCGTCAAAGTCAGCGATAACCCCGTCTCCCAGCCAGTCTTTGATGTTCTCCAGACGGGTACGGAAATCTTCTTCGATGAAAATATCCCATTCGGATTGCGACGCCTGCAAATATTCACCAACCCCCTCAACCACCTGACGGTCATAGGCTTTGTTGGCATTGAATAACAACGTAATGCGGTGACGCTTTTCAAACATGGCTCACTTTCCCAAATTAGTCACGATACGGTTCTCAGGCGCGCCGCTTGGTGGCAGAGTCCATCCAGACTGCCAGCAAAAGAATGGCCCCTTTGACGATATACTGCCAAAACGTCGGCACGTCCATCATACTCATCCCGTTATCCAGCGAAGCCATAATAAATGCGCCCATCACCGCCCCCGCCACGCTGCCAATGCCTCCGGCGAGGCTGGTCCCGCCAATCACGCAGGCGGCGATGGCGTCCAGCTCGGCAATATTACCGGCAGACGGGGAACCCGCACCCAGACGTGAGCTGAGGATCAGCCCCGCGATGGCTACCATCAGGCCGTTGATGGCAAAGACGGCGAGTTTGGTGCGCTCGACGTTGATACCAGATAAACGCGCGGCTTCAAGATTGCCGCCGATAGCATAAATACGGCGACCGAATGCGGTACGTGTGGCCATAAACATCCCACCTAACAGCAACAGCGCCAGCAGCAGAACGGGCGTTGGGACACCGCGATAATCGTTTAGCAGCCAGATGGCCCCCAGCACAATCACCGCTGTAAGCGCCTGACGGCCGACAACCGAGGTTGAGGCAGGCGAGGCCAGCCCCAGCGCCTGGCGACGCATGCGTCCTCGCCATTGCCACGCGACAAACGCCATCAGCCCAACCACACCGATCGTAAAACCGACGCCATCAGAGAGGTAGCTTTGGCCAATCTGGGACATCGAGGCGCTGGTCGGGGAGACGGTAGTGCCGTTGGTGATCCCAATCAGAATACCGCGGAAGGCCAGCATCCCTGCTAAGGTGACAATAAACGACGGGACTTTACGGTAGGCCACCCACCAGCCGTTCCACGCACCCAGCAGCAGACCCAGTACCAGCGTGACCACAATCGTCAGCGGCAACGGCCAGCCGAGCCAGACGTCAAAAATTGCCGCCACGCCGCCGAGCAGACCCATCATCGACCCTACCGACAGGTCAATTTCCGCTGAGATAATCACAAAGACCATCCCCACCGCCAGGATCCCGGTGATGGCGGTCTGACGCAGCAGGTTAGAGACGTTACGTGCGCTCAAATAGGAGCCATCGGTCATCCAGGTAAAGAACAACATGATGACGATAATGGCGGCAATCATTACAAAAACTTGCAGATTCAGCGATTTAAGTCCTGCGAACGCACCGGGCGTCGGAACAGCGACTTTGATATCAGACGGGTTGCTTTTCGACATGGCGTTCGCTCCTTAAGGCAGCTTCCATCACCTGCTCTTGCGTCAGGTTCTGGTTGTTCAGGTTGGCTTTGAGTTTCCCTTCATGCATGACCAGCACGCGGTCGCTCAGCCCCAGCACTTCAGGCAATTCGGACGAGATAACAATGACGGCAATCCCTTGCTGCACAAGCTGGTTGATCAGCTTGTAGATTTCATACTTCGCGCCGATATCGATCCCGCGCGTGGGTTCGTCCAGAATTAAAATGCGCGGATTAAGCAACAGGCAGCGCGCCAGAATCGCTTTCTGCTGGTTGCCGCCGCTCAGGCGACCTATCGCCAGTTCCGGCGAGGAGGTTTTCACCTTGAGCCTGGCAAGTGACTGAAGAATACACTGCTGTTCTGCGGCATCATCCAGGCTGCTCAGCGCGCCGGAAAACTGGCTGAGCGCCGCCAGCGTGATATTTTTTCCCACCGCCATGACCGGCACGATGCCGTCTTTTTTGCGGTCTTCGGGCACCATGGCAATGCCTTTGGCAATGGCCTGCTGGCAGTTGTCGATTTTTACCGGCTGACCGTCGATATAAATTTTGCCTTCCCAGCGCCCCGGCCAGACGCCAAACAGACACTGCACGGCCTCGGTTCTTCCGGCACCCACTAAACCCGCAATACCGAGAATTTCGCCGCGGTGCAGCGAGAAGGAGAGGTTATCCACGCGCTTGATGTGGCGGTTAACGGGATGCCACGCCGTCAGGTTTTCCACGCGCAGGAGT
Source organism: Enterobacter cloacae complex sp. ECL411 (assembly GCF_021869665.1). Classification (NCBI taxonomy): domain Bacteria; kingdom Pseudomonadati; phylum Pseudomonadota; class Gammaproteobacteria; order Enterobacterales; family Enterobacteriaceae; genus Enterobacter; species Enterobacter cloacae complex sp. ECL411. The sequence goes on along the minus strand of NZ_CP091486.1, from coordinate 4,517,195 downwards.
TCTTCGCCTATGGTGTGTGGTTCGTTGGGATACAGTGCGGTGAGCTCGCGACCCACCATCATGGTGATGATGTCATCTTCGCTCATGCCTTCTGCTTCACGCGTGCCAATGTGCTGCCCGTCGCGGATGACGCAGATGGTGTCGGAAATAGCTTTCACCTCATTGAGCTTGTGCGAAATATAGATGCAGGCGATACCGTGGTTTTGCAGATCGCGGATGATATTGAGCAGAACGGCGGTTTCCTGTTCGGTGAGCGAGGCGGTTGGCTCGTCGAGGATCAGCAGGCGTACCTGTTTATTTAGCGCCTTGGCGATCTCCACCAGCTGCTGCTGGCCCAAACCTAAGTCGCCCACGCGCGTATCCGGTGAGATAGCGAGACTCACCTGGGCCAGCAGTTTTTCGCAGCGCAGCGTCATGGTGTCGTAATCCAGTACGCCGTGGCGCGAGAGTTCGGCCCCAAGAAAGATATTTTCCAGCACGGTAAGGTGCTTCACCAGCGCCAGCTCCTGGTGAATGATAGCGATGCCTTTACGTTCGGTATCACGAATGTGCGTGGCCTGAAGCACCTCACCGGCAAAGACGATTTCGCCCTCGTAGCTGCCGTGCGGATAGATCCCGCACAGCACCTTCATCAGCGTGGATTTCCCCGAGCCGTTTTCGCCGCACAGCGACATCACTTCGCCGGGGTTCAGCCGCAGGCTTACGTTGTCGACCGCTTTCACCGCCCCGAAGGCTTTGGTGATGCTTTTCATTTCAAGTAAATAAGACATAACTGCTCCGCATAGCCCGACAGATGAACAGGGCAGGTCGATGCGCCCCCGCCGGGCAGGGGCTGCGCTGGATTACAGTTCACTCTTCTTATGGAAACCGTCTTTCACCACCGTGGCGTCAATATTCTCTTTGTTGACTTCGATAGGGGTAAGCAGGCGAGCTGGCACGTCTTTCAGGCCGTTATTTAACGTCGCGTCTGCTTTAGGTTGCTGGCCATTGCCCAGCTCAACGGCAATTTCGGCGGCGGTATTGGCAAGCTCGGTAATGGGCTTATAGACCGTCATAGTCTGGGTACCCGCGATAATGCGTTTTACACCCGCAAGGTCGGCGTCCTGTCCGGAAATAGCGACTTTCCCGGCCAGACCCTGCGCGCTCAGCGCCTGAATGGCACCACCCGCAGTAGCATCGTTAGAGGCCACCACTGCATCGATTTTGTTGTTATTTGCGGTCAACGCGTTTTCCATAATTTTCAGCGCGTTTTCCGGTAACCAGCCGTCAGCCCACTGATCGCCGACGACTTTAATTTTGCCCTCGTCGATATACGGCTTCAGCACTTTCATTTGTCCCTGACGGAACAGTTTGGCGTTGTTATCCACAGGCGAGCCGCCCATCAGGAAATAATTCCCTTGAGGCACTTTTGCGATCAAGCTTTTAGCCTGTAATTCACCCACCTTTTCATTGTCGAACGAAATATAATAATCAATATCCGCATTATTAATCATGCGGTCATAAGCCAGGACTTTTATGCCTTCCTGTTTTGCTTCTTTCACCACGTTGCTTAATACCTGGCCGTTATACGGGATAATGACCAGCACATCGACGCCACGGTTGATCATATTCTCAATTTGCGACATTTGCGTCTCTTCGTTGCCGTTAGCGGACTGAACGAACACCTCCGCGCCGAGAGATTCCGCTTTTTTAACAAAGATATCGCGATCTTTTTGCCAGCGCTCCAGGCGTAAGTCATCAATCGCCATGCCGATTTTGACCTCTTTGGCGTGGCCGGCAAAGCTTGCAAGCAGGAGAGTAGTGCAGAGCGTTAGGGTCAGGTTCTTTATCTTCATAATTATTAGGCCTTTTTGTAGGGGTATGTGTAGCTGAGATAAAAGAAACATTCACTGCTGAGACGCAGCAAATTTTTAACGTGGAAAGGCCTGCTGGCAATTACAGATTTTTATCTTCTCATTACGATATTTGGTTTATTTCTGAATTTATGACCGCGATCGGATTTTAAAAAGCGTAACCTATTAATTACATTTGATTCTGGAATGCGTGCCGAAAAATAGTTTGTCTGCACATTATTTTGCGAGCCAGCGCACAATTGCGCATTCTCTCAATAGCAGTGTGAAATAACGTAATTGAGCAACCTCCAATGTCTATTCACTATTACTCCAGAAGCAAGACCACGCCGCATACCCTCATTATGGAGCTCAATATGCAAGCTTATTTCGACCAACTCGATCGCGTTCGTTTCGAAGGCACGAAAACGACCAATCCTTTAGCATTTCGTCACTACAACCCGGATGAGCTGGTGCTGGGTAAGCGCATGGAAGATCACTTGCGCTTTGCCGCCTGCTACTGGCACACCTTCTGCTGGAACGGTGCCGATATGTTCGGCGTGGGCTCTTTTGACCGTCCATGGCAACAGCCGGGCGAGGCCATTGAGCTGGCGAAGCGTAAAGCCGACGTCGCGTTCGAGTTCTTCCATAAGCTGAACGTACCGTACTACTGTTTCCACGATGTTGACGTGTCGCCGGAAGGGGCGTCGTTGAAAGAGTATCTGAACAATTTTGCGCAGATGGTCGACGTGCTGGCTGAAAAGCAGCAGCAAAGCGGCGTGAAGCTGCTCTGGGGTACGGCTAACTGCTTTACCAACCCTCGCTATGGCGCGGGCGCGGCAACCAACCCGGACCCGGAAGTCTTCAGCTGGGCGGCAACCCAGGTGGTGACTGCGATGAACGCCACGCATCAGCTGGGTGGCGAGAACTACGTTCTCTGGGGCGGTCGTGAAGGCTATGAAACGCTGCTGAATACTGACCTGCGCCAAGAGCGCGAGCAGATTGGCCGCTTTATGCAGATGGTGGTGGACCACAAGCACAAAATCGGCTTCCGCGGTACGCTGCTGATTGAGCCAAAACCACAGGAGCCAACCAAGCATCAGTACGACTACGATGTCGCCACCGTGTATGGCTTCCTGAAGCAGTTTGGTCTGGAAAAAGAGATCAAAGTGAATATTGAGGCTAACCACGCCACGCTGGCGGGCCACTCGTTCCATCACGAAATCGCCTCTGCGATTGCGCTGGGCATCTTCGGATCGGTGGATGCGAACCGCGGCGATCCGCAGCTGGGCTGGGATACCGACCAGTTCCCGAACAGCGTCGAAGAGAATGCGCTGGTGATGTACGAAATCATCAAAGCGGGCGGTTTCACCACCGGCGGCCTGAACTTCGACGCCAAAGTGCGTCGCCAGAGCACCGACAAATACGATCTGTTCTACGGGCATATTGGCGCGATGGACACCATGGCGCTGGCGCTGAAGGTGGCGGCCCGTATGATTGAAGACGGTGAGCTGGATAAGCGCGTGGCGAAGCGCTACAGCGGCTGGAACAGTGAGCTGGGCCAGCAAATTTTGAAAGGTCAGTTATCGCTTGCGGAGATCGCGAAGTACGCTGAACAGCATCAGTTGGCACCGCAGCATCAAAGCGGCCATCAGGAACTGCTGGAAAACCTGGTCAATCACTACCTGTTCGATAAATAACAGCATCCAGGCCCGGTAAGCGCAGCGCCACCGGGCATTTCTGTCAAAGGAGTCACCACATGTATATCGGGATCGATCTTGGCACGTCGGGGGTGAAAGCCATCCTGTTAAGCGAGCAGGGCGATGTGTTAGCCACGCAGACTGAAAAGTTGCAGGTTTCACGCCCGCAGCCACTTTGGTCGGAACAAGATCCGGAGCAGTGGTGGCAGGCGACGGACCGCGCGATGAAAGCCTTAGGTGAGCAGCACAGCCTGCGCGACGTGAAAGCGCTGGGCATTGCCGGGCAAATGCATGGCGCCACGCTGCTGGATAGCCAGCATCGCGTTCTGCGCCCGGCTATTCTCTGGAACGATGGCCGCTGTGCGGAAGAGTGCGCGATCCTTGAGGAGCGTGTGCCTGCGTCCCGCGAGATTACGGGCAATCTGATGATGCCCGGTTTTACCGCGCCAAAACTCCTGTGGGTGCAGCGCCATGAGCCTGAGATTTTTCGCCAGGTGGCGAAAGTTCTGTTGCCGAAAGACTACCTTCGTTTTCGCATGACGGGGGATTTTGCCAGCGACATGTCTGACGCCGCGGGCACGATGTGGCTCGACGTGGCGAAACGGGACTGGAGCGAAGCGATGCTGGATGCCTGCCAGCTGACGCGCGATCATATGCCTGCGCTGTTTGAAGGCAGTGATATCACGGGCGCTTTGCAGCCTTCTGTTGCTGAACGCTGGAATATGCCAGCCGTACCTGTCGTTGCCGGCGGTGGCGATAATGCGGCGGGTGCGGTCGGCGTGGGGATGGTGGAGACAGGACAGGCCATGCTCTCGCTCGGCACTTCCGGCGTCTATTTTGCCGTCAGTGACGGCTATCGTAGTAACCCTGAAAGCGCCGTACACAGCTTCTGCCACGCGTTGCCGGGTAAATGGCATTTGATGTCGGTGATGCTGAGCGCGGCTTCCTGCCTCGACTGGGCGGCAAAGCTGACCGGAATGGCGGACGTCCCGGCGCTTATCGCAGCGGCACAGCAGGCGGATGATACTGCCGGTGCGGTCTGGTTTTTACCGTACCTTTCAGGCGAGCGGACGCCGCATAACAACCCGGAAGCGAAAGGGGTCTTCTTCGGCCTTACCCATCAGCACGGCCCGGCAGAGCTGGCGCGCGCGGTGCTTGAAGGGGTCGGTTATGCGCTGGCGGACGGCATGGATGTCGTGCATGACTGTGGCCTGACGCCATCCAGCATTACGTTAATTGGCGGCGGGGCACGAAGCAGCTACTGGCGGCAAATGCTTTCCGATATCAGCGGGTTGCAGTTGGACTATCGTACTGGGGGAGATGTTGGTCCGGCGCTCGGTGCGGCACGGCTTGCGCAAATTGCGCTGAACCGGGATAAACCACTGCCCCAGCTTTTGCCCCAGCTGCCGCTTGAACAGCAGCATCGTCCTGATGCGAAAAATCATGCTCGCTACGCTGAAAGACGAGACGTTTTCCGCAAAATCTATCAGCAGCTTTTACCGCTAATGTCATAAACAGGAGCCGGGTGGCGCTAACGCTTACCCGGCCTGCCAGCCTTCAACCGGGTTAGCTCACAAACCTGCGTGTATCGATGCGTTGCAGCAGCATTGAGAGCAGCAGGCTGACAACCAGCGTAACGGTAAATATCCAGACAATATCCAGCACCGGCCAGCTTTTAAGCTCAACGCCGCGGGTGCGCAGGGCGTGGATCACCAGCGCGTGAAAACCGTAAATGCCCAGCGAGTGGCGAGAGATAAACCCCAGCACCGGAAGCGGGCGGGCATTCAGGGTGTTTTTAAACAGGGTCAGCAGCGAAACCGCGCAGATAAAGACCATCGGCCCGCAGTAGAGATACCAGGTATCGGCAAAGTTTCCGCGCCATTGCAGCTCGTGCAGCGTCCCTCGAGAGATAATAAACACACCGGCGATAAATGCTGCCGCGCAAAGCCAGTTTATTCCTCTCTTTTGCGTCTCCATCATGCCGATGGCGCGCCCCAGCATGCCGTACAGCACGTAATAAAACGTATCACCGTTGATATAGAGGTTAACGGGCAGCCATTCAAAGCCATCAATTTTCTGAGAGACGGTATTCGGGTTTGCCACGATCCCGATTATTACCATCAAGGCCAGCAGCATTTTACCGCTAACGTTTTTTACCTGAATTAACGGCGAAACCAGATAGATAACCATTATCGCGAAGAAAAACCACAGATGATAGAACACCGGTTTTTGCAACAAATTGAGCAGGGAACGTTCAGCATTAATTGAAGTGAACAGGATGATATAGAGCAGCGAAATGGCGCTGTAAAACAGCAAACAGGAGACAATACGGATGAAATGTCTCGGCTGCGCGCTACGCTCGCCAAAAAAGAGAAAACCGGAAATCATAAAGAACAGCGGGACGCTCACGCGTGAGGCTGAGTTCAGAATATTGGCGACATCCCAGTTAACAGGGCTGATACTGTGCGCGTTCGTGACATGCCAGGTCGTAGTGTGGATCATCACCACCATCAGACAGGCTATTCCCCGCAGGTTATCAATCCAGTTAATTTTTGACTGCATCAGTTCCTCTGTATTCCTGATAAAGAAAGTGTGACTGCGATTGCGTAAAACTTTTCCCTTGGAAAATTCTGAGTTTAGCCAGGCTGTCTTGTCGGGAGCTGGCGAGATTCGCAGAATGTTGAACATTAATCTATAAACGTGTTGCTACTAAAAATAACAGCCACTGACCAGGGCGGTAATAAAAATGATGATGAAGCGTGGGGCGTCACTCTTTCTGCTGCTTTTATTAGCTGGGTGCAGTGCTTCTCAGGAGGCTCCAGTCCAAAAAGCGCAGCAGGGGAAAATGAGCCCGGAGCGTTCCCTGAATATGGAACAGCTGTGCAGGGATCAGGCGGCTCACCGTTATAATTCCGAAGCACAGAAAATTCATATTAACGGCTTCGAGCGCTTTCAGGGCAGCTATGAACTGAAAGGCTATACGGCGCGTAAAGAGGGCTTTGTCTGCTCTTTTGATGCAGACGGCCAGTTTTTACATCTCTCAATGCGCTAAATTGCTCGTATAAGCAGCAACCAGAGCCTTCGCAGGTTCTGGCTGTAGGGCTTATTCCCCAATTTTCCCTAAACAACCCCGTTTCGTACTGTATATCTTGCAGCCAGCGGGTATACTGATCCCTTCCATTTAAAACCACACGTATCCAGCACGAAATACTATGCAAAAGTTTGATACCAAGACCTTCCAGGGCCTGATCCTGACCTTACAGGATTACTGGGCTCGTCAGGGCTGCACCATTGTTCAACCTTTGGACATGGAAGTTGGCGCAGGCACCTCACACCCGATGACCAGCCTGCGCGCGTTAGGGCCAGAGCCGATGGCGACCGCCTATGTTCAGCCATCCCGTCGTCCGACCGATGGCCGTTACGGCGAAAACCCGAACCGTTTGCAGCACTACTATCAGTTCCAGGTGGTGATTAAGCCATCACCTGACAATATTCAGGAACTGTACCTCGGGTCACTGAAAGAGCTGGGTATGGATCCGACCATTCACGACATTCGTTTCGTGGAAGATAACTGGGAAAACCCAACGCTGGGTGCCTGGGGTCTGGGTTGGGAAGTGTGGCTGAACGGCATGGAAGTGACCCAGTTCACCTACTTCCAGCAGGTTGGCGGTCTGGAATGTAAACCGATCACCGGCGAAATCACCTATGGTCTGGAACGTCTGGCCATGTACATTCAGGGCGTAGACAGCGTTTACGACCTGGTCTGGAGTGACGGCCCGCTGGGTAAAACCACCTACGGCGATGTGTTCCATCAGAACGAAGTGGAGCAATCCACCTATAACTTCGAATACGCGGACGTGGACTTCCTGTTCACCTGCTTTGAGCAGTACGAGAAAGAAGCCCAGCAGCTGCTGGCGCTGGAGACTCCGCTGCCTCTGCCTGCCTACGAGCGTATTCTGAAGGCTGCCCACAGCTTCAACCTGCTGGATGCCCGCAAAGCGATCTCCGTGACTGAACGTCAGCGCTACATTCTGCGTATTCGTACCCTGACCAAAGCCGTTGCTGAAGCTTACTACGCGTCCCGTGAAGCCCTTGGCTTCCCGATGTGCAACCGAAACAAATAAGAGGCGGCCATGTCTGAGAAAACTTTCCTGGTGGAAATCGGCACTGAAGAGCTGCCACCAAAAGCCCTGCGCAGCCTGGCTGAATCTTTCGCTGCGAACGTCACTGCTGAGCTGGATAACGCTGGCCTGGCGCACGGTAAAATTGAGTGGTTTGCTGCACCGCGTCGTCTGGCGCTGAAAGTGGCAAATCTGGCGGCGTCTCAGCCGGATCGCGAAGTTGAAAAACGTGGCCCGGCCATTGCCCAGGCGTTCGACGCGGAAGGCAAGCCGAGCAAAGCGGCTGAAGGCTGGGCGCGCGGCTGCGGTATCACCGTCGATCAGGCCGAACGTCTGACCACCGACAAAGGTGAATGGCTGCTGTATCGTGCCCATGTGAAAGGCGAAAGCGCGGAAGCGCTGCTGCCAGATATGATTGCGACCTCGCTGGCTAAGCTGCCGATTCCTAAGCTGATGCGCTGGGGCGCGTCTGACGTACACTTTGTGCGTCCGGTTCACACCGTGACCCTGCTGCTGGGCGATACCGTTATTCCGGCGACCATTCTGGGCGTGGCGTCCGATCGCGTGATCCGCGGCCACCGCTTTATGGGCGAGCCGGAGTTCACCATCGACAATGCTGATCAGTACCCGCAGATCCTGCTGGAGCGCGGTAAGGTCATTGCTGACTACGAACAGCGTAAAGCCAAAATCAAAGCTGACGCCGAAGAAGCGGCGCGCAAAATTGGCGGTAATGCCGATCTGAGCGATAGCCTGCTGGAAGAAGTGACCTCTCTGGTCGAATGGCCGGTTGTGCTGACCGCGAAATTCGAAGAGAAATTCCTGGCCGTTCCGGCTGAAGCGCTGGTGTACACCATGAAGGGTGACCAAAAGTACTTCCCGGTTTACGCCAACGACGGCCAGCTGCTGCCAAACTTCATCTTCGTCGCGAACATCGAATCGAAAGATCCGAGCCAGATTATCTCCGGTAACGAGAAAGTGGTGCGTCCACGTCTGGCGGACGCCGAGTTCTTCTTCAACACCGACCGTAAAAAACGTCTGGAAGATAACCTGCCGCGTCTGCAAACCGTACTCTTCCAGCAGCAGCTGGGTACGCTGCGCGACAAGACTGACCGTATCGCGGAGCTGTCCGGCTGGATTGCCCGTGAAATTGGTGCCGACGTTAACCACGCTACCCGCGCGGGCCTGCTCTCCAAGTGCGACCTGATGACCAACATGGTGTTCGAATTTACCGACACCCAGGGCGTGATGGGCATGCACTACGCGCGTCATGACGGCGAAGCGGAAGACGTGGCTGTGGCCCTGAACGAGCAATATCAGCCGCGCTTTGCCGGTGACGATCTGCCGTCTAACCCGGTTGCCTGCGCCGTGGCGATTGCCGATAAGATGGACACCCTGGCGGGTATCTTCGGTATCGGTCAGCATCCGAAAGGCGACAAAGACCCGTTTGCGCTGCGTCGTGCTGCGCTGGGCGTGCTGCGCATCATCGTAGAGAAGAACCTCAATCTCGATCTGCAAACGCTGACCGAAGAAGCGGTCCGTCTGTACGGCGATAAGCTGACCAACGCGAAGGTTGTGGATGATGTTATCGACTTTATGCTCGGTCGTTTCCGCGCGTGGTATCAGGACGAAGGTTACTCCGTTGATACCATTCAGGCGGTGCTGGCGCGTCGTCCGACCCGTCCGGCAGATTTCGATGCGCGTATGAAAGCGGTATCCCACTTCCGTACGCTGGAAGCGGCGTCTGCGCTGGCCGCGGCCAACAAGCGTGTATCCAACATCCTCGCGAAATCCGACGAGACGCTGAACGAACGCGTAAACGCTGCAACCCTGAAAGAGCCGGAAGAGATTTCTCTGGCGATGCAGGTTGTGGTGCTGCGCGACAAGCTGGAGCCGTATTTCGCGGAAGGTCGCTACCAGGAAGCGCTGGTGGAGCTGGCGGAGCTACGTGACGTCATTGATGCCTTCTTCGAGAAGGTGATGGTGAACGTGGAAGATAAAGAGCTGCGTATTAACCGTCTCTCGATGCTTGAGAAACTGCGTGAGCTGTTCCTGCGCGTGGCGGATATTTCGCTGCTGCAATAATGTAAAAAACCCGCCCCTGACAGGCGGGAAGAACGGCAACTAAACTGTCTCTCTTCGCCAATGGCGCCATAACTGCGTTGGCTGCGCTCGTTCACCCGAATCACTTACTAATGTAAGCTCATCGGGATTCGCTCGCTTGCCGCCTTGTTCTGACGTCATTGGCTTTAAGATACTTTTCCTTATTTACATTTACACTCTCTCAAACACCGTCGCGATCCCCTGACCCAACCCGATACACATCGTCGCCAGTCCGAACTGGGCATCTTTGCGTTCCATCAGGTTGATCAGCGTGGTGCTGATACGCGCCCCGGAGCAGCCCAGCGGGTGACCGAGGGCTATCGCGCCGCCATTGAGGTTAATCTTCTCGTCGATCTGATCCATCAGCCCCAGATCTTTAATGCACGGCAGGATCTGCGCGGCGAACGCTTCGTTCATCTCAAAGAGGTCGATATCACTTGCGCTCAGCCCCGCTTTTTTCAGCGCCAGTTTTGACGCCGGGACCGGACCGTAACCCATGATGGAAGGATCGCAGCCCACGACTGCCATCGAACGCACGCGGGCGCGTGGCGTCAGGCCTAATTCGCGGGCGCGGCTTTCGCTCATCACTAACATGGCGGCGGCACCGTCGGACAGGGCAGACGAGGTGCCCGCCGTTACCGTGCCGGTGACCGGATCAAACGCCGGACGCAGGGTAGAAAGCGCTTCAACAGTGGTTTCAGGACGGATAACTTCGTCGTAGCTGAACTGCTTCAGTACGCCGTCTGCGTCGTGACCGCCGGTTGGGATGATCTCATTCTTAAAGGCACCAGACTGCGTGGCGGCCCAGGCGCGGGCATGTGAGCGCGCGGCAAAGGCATCCTGCATTTCACGGCTGATGCCGTGCAGACGGGAGAGCATCTCGGCGGTCAGGCCCATCATACCGGCGGCTTTCGCCACGTTGCGGCTCATGCCCGGATGGAAATCGACCCCGTGGCTCATCGGCACGTGGCCCATGTGCTCCACGCCGCCCACCAGACAGGCCTGCGCATCGCCGGTCATGATCATCCGTGCCGCGTCGTGCAGCGCCTGCATCGACGAACCGCAAAGACGGTTGACGGTGACCGCCGGAACCGAATGCGGGATCTCCGCCAGCAGAGACGCGTTACGGGCGATGTTGAAACCCTGCTCCAGCGTCTGCTGGACGCAGCCCCAGTAAATATCGTCCAGCGCAGCAGGGTCCAGCGCCGGGTTACGCGCCAGCAGGCTACGCATCAGGTGCGCCGAGAGATCTTCCGCACGCACGTTACGGAATGCACCGCCTTTTGAACGGCCCATCGGGGTGCGAATTGCATCAACAATGACAACCTTTTCCATTGTGACTCCTTAAGCCGTTTTCAGCGTGCCAACCGGACGGGCTGGCTCAACTGCTGGATAGTAGGGTTCGTTATGGCGCGCTTTGTTACGCAGACCTTCCGGCACCTCATAAAGCGGACCGAGGTGCTGATATTGCTGAGCCATATCGAGATAGCGAGCGCTGCCGAGCGTATCCAGCCAACGGAACGCGCCGCCGTGGAACGGAGGGAAGCCGAGGCCGTACACCAGCGCCATATCGGCTTCTGCCGGGCTGGCGATAATGCCTTCTTCGAGGCAACGCACTACTTCGTTGATCATCGGGATCATCATCCGGGCGATGATCTCATCGTCAGTGAAGTCGCGTTTTGGCTGACTGACGTCGGCCAGCAGGCCATCCACCGCCGGATCTTCTTCTTTCTTCGGTTTGCCTTTGCTGTCTTCTTTATAGCGCCAGAAGCCCAGACCGTTTTTCTGCCCAAAGCGGTTGGCGTCGAACAGGGCGTCAATGGCGTCGCGATAATCTTTCTGCATGCGCTGCGGGAAGCCCGCCGCCATCACCGCCTGCGCGTGATGGGCAGTGTCGATGCCGACAACGTCCAGCAGGTACGCCGGGCCCATCGGCCAGCCGAACTGTTTTTCCATCACTTTGTCGATTTTGCGGAAGTCTGCGCCGTCGCGCAGCAGCTGGCTGAAACCGGCGAAGTACGGGAACAGCACGCGGTTAACGAAGAAGCCCGGGCAGTCGTTAACGACGATTGGCGTTTTGCCCATCTTGCTCGCCCACGCCACCACTTTGGCGATGGTTTCGTCGGAGGTTTTTTCCCCACGGATCACTTCGACCAGCGGCATGCGATGCACCGGGTTAAAGAAGTGCATTCCGCAGAAGTTTTCCGGACGCTTCAGCACGCTTGCCAGCTCGCTGATAGGAATAGTGGAGGTGTTGGAGGCCAGTACGGTTTCCGGACGTACCTTGTCTTCGGTTTCGGCCAGCACCGCTTTTTTCACTTTCGGGTTCTCGACGACCGCTTCAACCACCACGTCCACACGGTCGAAACCGCTGTATTCCAGTACTGGCTGGATGGTGGAGATCACGCCTGCAAGCTTCAGACCGTCAATTTTGCCGCGCTCAAGCTGTTTATTCAGCAGCTTGGCCGCTTCGGTCATGCCCAGCGTCAGGGATTTCTCGTTGATGTCTTTCATCACTACCGGCACGCCTTTCCAGGCAGACTGGTAGGCGATGCCGCCACCCATAATGCCCGCGCCGAGTACCGCCGCGTGTTTTGGTGTTTCAACGTTTTTGGTGAGTTGTTTGGCTTTGCCCTTCACAAACTGATCGTTAAGGAAGATACCAACCAGCGCGCGGGCTTCGTTGGTGTGCGCCAGCGGGACAAAGCTCTGGTTTTCCAGCTTCAGGGCTTCATCACGGCCCAGACGGGCTGCCGCTTCAATGGTTTTCACCGCCGTGATCGGCGCCGGGTAGTGTTTACCCGCCGTCTGCATCACCATGCCCTTGGCGATGGTGAAGCTCATGGTGGCTTCAATTTTGCTGAGCTTCAACGGCTCCAGCTTTGGCTGACGTTTGGCTTTCCAGTCGAGATCGCCGTTAATCGCCTGACGCAGAATGGCTACAGCGCCTTCAATCAGTTTTTCAGGCTTAACCACGCCGTCCACCAGACCGATTTTCTGCGCCTGTTCCGCGCCGACATCTTTACCTGCGGCAATGATTTCCAGCGCGCTGTCGGCACCCAACATGCGCGGCATACGCACCGAGCCACCAAAGCCCGGCATAATGCCCAGTTTGGTTTCCGGCAGGCCGATGCGCAGGTCTGGGGTCGCCAGACGGTAATCAGTGGCTAACACGCATTCGCAGCCGCCGCCCAGCGCGTAACCGTTAACGGCAGAAAGGGTCGGGACAGGCAGATCTTCCAGACGATTAAAGACGCTGTTCGCAAAGTGCAGCCACTGGCTCAGCTGTTCTTCGGGCACCAGGAACAGCGACAGGAATTCGGTGATATCCGCGCCAACGATAAAGGCCGCTTTGTTGGAGCGCAGCAGCAGCCCTTTCAAATCTGATTGCTTTTCAAGTACATCCAGCGCCTGGCCAAGACTGGCCACCGTCGCGGTATCAAGCTTGTTCACTGAGCCGGGGGCATCGAACACCAGTTCGGCAATGCCATCTTCCAGCCAGTCTACGTACAGGGTGTCGCCTTTGTAGAGCATGTCGGTCTCCTGAATCCAGCAATTGGATCTGGTCATACCAGATGAAACGGAGTGTGGAATTTATGTTAATAAAATGCAAATTAGTCATTAAGAAATTGCTGCGCTGATCACGGTCGGTGGAAATCACGCAGCCGGAGTGAGGTGTGCTAAGATGCGATGACTTGAGGTCAAAAAAACGAAAGGAAGAATGATGGACTCACTGGCTTCGCTTTATAAAAATCATATCGTTACCCTACAGGAACGTACCCGCGATGTACTGGCCCGCTTCAAGCTGGATGCCCTGCTGATCCACTCCGGCGAGCTGATGAATACTTTTCTTGATGACCACGCTTATCCCTTCAAGGTTAACCCGCAGTTTAAAGCCTGGGTGCCTGTCACGCAGGTTCCAAATTGCTGGCTGCTGGTGGATGGCGTGAACAAGCCGAAACTGTGGTTCTACCTGCCGGTCGATTACTGGCACAACGTGGAGCCGCTGCCGACCTCATTCTGGACCGAAGAAATTGACGTGATTGCGCTGCCAAAAGCAGACGGCATTGGCAGCCAGTTGCCAGCGGCGCGTGGGAACATCGGCTACATTGGTCCGGTTCCTGAGCGGGCGCTGGGTCTGGATATTCCGGCAGATAAACTCAACCCGAAAGGCGTGCTGGATTATCTGCACTACTATCGCGCCTACAAGACCGACTACGAACTTTACTGCATGCGTGAAGCGCAAAAAACGGCGGTGAATGGCCACCGTGCGGCGCACGAAGCGTTCCAGTCCGGTATGAGCGAGTTCGATATCAATCAGGCCTACCTGACGGCGACCGGCCACCGCGATACCGACGTGCCGTACAGCAACATCGTGGCGCTGAATGAACATGCCTCGGTTCTGCACTACACCAAACTGGATCATCAGGTTCCGGCTGAGATGCGCAGCTTCCTGCTGGACGCGGGGGCTGAGTACAATGGCTATGCGGCAGACCTGACCCGTACCTGGGCGGCGAATGCGGATACTGATTTTGCGCAATTGATCAAAGACGTGAACGATGAACAGCTGGCGCTGATTGGCACCATGAAGGCCGGAACCAGCTATGTGGATTATCACATCCAGTTCCATCAGCGCATCGCTAAACTGCTGCGTAAGCATCAGATTGTCAAAGACATGAGCGAAGAGGCGATGGTTGAGAACGATTTGACCGGGCCATTTATGCCGCACGGTATCGGCCACCCGCTGGGTTTACAGGTTCATGACGTCGCGGGCTTTATGCAGGATGATACCGGTACGCACCTGGCGGCACCGTCTAAATATCCTTATCTGCGCTGCACCCGCGTTCTGGCGCCGCGTATGGTATTGACCATCGAGCCGGGTATCTACTTTATTGAATCCCTGCTGGCGCCGTGGCGCGAAGGGCAGTTCAGCAAGCACTTCAACTGGGAGAAAATTGAAGCGCTGAAGCCGTATGGCGGCATTCGTATCGAAGATAACGTGGTTATTCACGAGAACAGCATCGAGAACATGACGCGAGATCTGAAGCTGGCCTGATGGAAAGCTGGCTGATACCGGCCGAGCCGGTCACCTTTGTTGAGGAAATCAAGAAAAGCCGCTTTATCACGCTGTTGGCGCATACTGACGGCGTGGAGGCGGCGAAGGCGTTCGTCGAGTCCGTCCGCGCGCAGCACCCCGATGCCCGCCATCACTGTGTGGCGTGGGTCGCAGGGCCGCCAGACGACTCACAGCAGCTCGGGTTTTCTGACGACGGTGAACCGGCGGGTACGGCCGGAAAACCGATGCTATCCCAGTTGATGGGCAGCGGCGTGGGTGAAATCACCGCCGTCGTGGTCCGCTACTACGGGGGCATTTTGTTAGGCACCGGAGGGCTGGTTAAAGCCTACGGAGGGGGTGTCCAGCAGGCGCTTAATCTGCTGATAACAACCCGCAAAACGCCACTTACGGAATATACTTTGTTATGCGATTACGCCCAGCTATCGGGTATCGAAGCACTGCTTAAACAGTTTAACGGCGTCATCGCACACAGTGATTATCAGGCAATGGTGCAATTACGCGTGGCGCTTCCTCAGGCGGAACTGGCTGCTTTTTCAGCAAAACTCGCTGATTTTAGTCGCGGTTCATTGCAATTACTGCCGATTGAAGAATAATCCCCACCTCACAATTTTGAATACCTAAGGAAGCGGCAGAGATGCATTTTCGTGCCATTACCCGAATCGTTGGATTGCTGGTCATACTTTTCTCCGGGACAATGATCATTCCCGGACTGGTGGCGCTCATCTACCGGGACGGCGCGGGGCGTGCATTTACGCAAACCTTTTTTGTCGCGCTGACGATTGGCTCCCTGCTGTGGTGGCCAAACCGCCGTGAGAAAGGTGAACTGAAATCCCGGGAGGGTTTTCTGATCGTGGTCCTGTTCTGGACGGTACTGGGAAGCGTGGGTGCGCTGCCGTTTATCTTCTCTGAACAACCGAATCTCACCGTCACGGATGCGTTTTTTGAATCGTTCTCCGGATTAACGACCACCGGGGCCACCACGCTTGTGGGGCTGGATTCACTCCCGCATGCAATTCTCTTTTACCGGCAGATGCTCCAGTGGTTCGGCGGTATGGGGATCATCGTGCTGGCGGTGGCTATCCTGCCGATTCTGGGCGTCGGGGGGATGCAGCTTTACCGGGCTGAAATGCCTGGCCCGTTGAAAGATAACAAGATGCGCCCGCGTATTGCGGAGACGGCGAAAACCCTTTGGCTTATTTATGTCCTGCTGACGGTGGCCTGCGCGCTGGCGCTTTGGTTTGCCGGGATGCCTGCGTTTGATGCCATCGGGCACAGCTTTGCCACTATCGCTATCGGCGGGTTCTCCACCCACGATGCCAGCGTTGGGTACTTCGACAGCCCGACGATCAATACCATCATTGCCATCTTTTTGCTGATCTCAGGCTGTAACTACGGTCTACACTTCTCGTTGCTTAGCGGCCGGAGCCTGAAGGTGTACTGGCGCGACCCGGAATTCCGGATGTTTATTGGCGTCCAGTTGACCCTGGTGATCATCTGTACCCTGGTACTATGGTTCCACGATGTCTATAACTCGGCGGTCACGACCCTGAACCAGGCCTTCTTCCAGGTGGTATCGATGGCGACAACCGCCGGTTTCACCACGGACAGTATTGCGCGTTGGCCGCTGTTCCTGCCGGTGCTGCTGTTGTGCTCTGCGTTTATCGGCGGCTGTGCCGGGTCGACGGGCGGCGGCCTGAAGGTGATCCGTATTCTGCTGCTGTTCAAGCAGGGGAACCGTGAACTTAAACGTCTCGTCCACCCGAATGCGGTTTACAGCATCAAGCTGGGCAATCGTGCACTGCCGGAGCGTATCCTCGAAGCGGTGTGGGGATTCTTCTCCGCTTATGCGCTGGTCTTTATTGTCAGTATGCTGGCGATTATCGCCACGGGCGTGGATGATTTCTCTGCCTTCGCCTCTGTGGTGGCAACGTTAAACAACCTGGGGCCGGGGCTGGGTGTCGTGGCGGATAATTTCGCCAGTATGAACCCGGTGGCAAAGTGGATCTTAATCGCCAATATGCTGTTTGGTCGTCTTGAGGTCTTTACGCTGCTGGTGCTGTTTACCCCAACATTCTGGCGTGAGTAAGGAGACATTGGTGAAAACGTTAATTCTTTTCTCAACGCGTGATGGGCAAACGCGTGAGATTGCTTCATATCTGGCTTCTGAACTCAAAGAGCTGGGCATTTATTCTGATGTGGTGAACCTGAATCGCACTGAACAGATTGCCTGGCAGGATTACGACCGTGTGGTCATTGGCGCTTCAATTCGTTACGGTCATTTCCATCCGGCGCTGGATCGCTTTGTGAAAAAGCATACGGCGGAGCTCGCTAAGCTGCCCGGCGCGTTTTACTCGGTCAACCTGGTTGCCCGTAAAGCAGAGAAGCGTACACCGCAGACTAACAGCTATACGCGCAAGTTTTTGCTGAGCTCGCCATGGCAGCCCGATATCTGTTCTGTCTTTGCGGGCGCGCTGCGTTACCCGCGTTACCGCTGGTATGACCGCTTTATGATCCGCCTGATCATGAAGATGACGGGCGGGGAAACGGATACGCGTAAAGAAGTGGTTTATACCGACTGGGATCAAGTGGCCAGTTTTGCCCGTGAAATTGCACGTTTAACGGACGATTCGCGGGTTAAATAAGCGTTGAGTTTGAAAAGTGAGCGAACGAAAAGTTTTTTGTATTTAGTGCTTGTCACTTCAGAAGAACTCCCTATAATGCGCCTCCACTGACACGGAACAACGGCATACACGCCGCCGGGTCAGCAGAGAAAAGCAAAATAAACGCTTGACTCTGAAGCGGGAAAGCGTAATATGCACACCCCGCGCCGCAGCGAAAACGTAGCGGCACTGCTCTTTAACAATTTATCAGACAATCTGTGTGGGCACTCAAAGTGACATGGATTCTTAACGTCCTCGGACGAAAAATGAATACCAAGTCTCTGAGTGAACATACGTAATTCATTACGAAGTTTAATTCACGAGCATCAAACTTAAATTGAAGAGTTTGATCATGGCTCAGATTGAACGCTGGCGGCAGGCCTAACACATGCAAGTCGAACGGTAACAGGAAGCAGCTTGCTGCTTCGCTGACGAGTGGCGGACGGGTGAGTAATGTCTGGGAAACTGCCTGATGGAGGGGGATAACTACTGGAAACGGTAGCTAATACCGCATAACGTCGCAAGACCAAAGAGGGGGACCTTCGGGCCTCTTGCCATCGGATGTGCCCAGATGGGATTAGCTAGTAGGTGGGGTAACGGCTCACCTAGGCGACGATCCCTAGCTGGTCTGAGAGGATGACCAGCCACACTGGAACTGAGACACGGTCCAGACTCCTACGGGAGGCAGCAGTGGGGAATATTGCACAATGGGCGCAAGCCTGATGCAGCCATGCCGCGTGTATGAAGAAGGCCTTCGGGTTGTAAAGTACTTTCAGCGGGGAGGAAGGCGACAGGGTTAATAACCCTGTCGATTGACGTTACCCGCAGAAGAAGCACCGGCTAACTCCGTGCCAGCAGCCGCGGTAATACGGAGGGTGCAAGCGTTAATCGGAATTACTGGGCGTAAAGCGCACGCAGGCGGTCTGTCAAGTCGGATGTGAAATCCCCGGGCTCAACCTGGGAACTGCATTCGAAACTGGCAGGCTAGAGTCTTGTAGAGGGGGGTAGAATTCCAGGTGTAGCGGTGAAATGCGTAGAGATCTGGAGGAATACCGGTGGCGAAGGCGGCCCCCTGGACAAAGACTGACGCTCAGGTGCGAAAGCGTGGGGAGCAAACAGGATTAGATACCCTGGTAGTCCACGCCGTAAACGATGTCGACTTGGAGGTTGTGCCCTTGAGGCGTGGCTTCCGGAGCTAACGCGTTAAGTCGACCGCCTGGGGAGTACGGCCGCAAGGTTAAAACTCAAATGAATTGACGGGGGCCCGCACAAGCGGTGGAGCATGTGGTTTAATTCGATGCAACGCGAAGAACCTTACCTACTCTTGACATCCAGAGAACTTAGCAGAGATGCTTTGGTGCCTTCGGGAACTCTGAGACAGGTGCTGCATGGCTGTCGTCAGCTCGTGTTGTGAAATGTTGGGTTAAGTCCCGCAACGAGCGCAACCCTTATCCTTTGTTGCCAGCGGTCCGGCCGGGAACTCAAAGGAGACTGCCAGTGATAAACTGGAGGAAGGTGGGGATGACGTCAAGTCATCATGGCCCTTACGAGTAGGGCTACACACGTGCTACAATGGCGCATACAAAGAGAAGCGACCTCGCGAGAGCAAGCGGACCTCATAAAGTGCGTCGTAGTCCGGATTGGAGTCTGCAACTCGACTCCATGAAGTCGGAATCGCTAGTAATCGTGGATCAGAATGCCACGGTGAATACGTTCCCGGGCCTTGTACACACCGCCCGTCACACCATGGGAGTGGGTTGCAAAAGAAGTAGGTAGCTTAACCTTCGGGAGGGCGCTTACCACTTTGTGATTCATGACTGGGGTGAAGTCGTAACAAGGTAACCGTAGGGGAACCTGCGGTTGGATCACCTCCTTACCTTAAAGAACCTGCCTTTGCAGTGTCCACACAGATTGTCTGATGAAAAACAGCAGTAAAAAATCTCTGCAGGCTTGTAGCTCAGGTGGTTAGAGCGCACCCCTGATAAGGGTGAGGTCGGTGGTTCAAGTCCACTCAGGCCTACCAAATTTTTGCTGATGCTGCGTTGCGGCGACACTCACATACCTGAGTATGCTTCGTGTCACCACGCCTTGCCTCAACAAAAATTATCGGTAGAGAGATAACTACGATGGGGCTATAGCTCAGCTGGGAGAGCGCCTGCCTTGCACGCAGGAGGTCTGCGGTTCGATCCCGCATAGCTCCACCATCCTTTACTGCGAACACAAGAAAACTTCAGAGTGAACCTGAAAAGGTGCACTGCGAAGTTTTGCTCTTTAAAAATCTGGATCAAGCTGAAAATTGAAACGACACACAGCTCATGTGTGTTCGAGTCTCTCAAATTTTCGCAATCGGAAGTGAAACATCTTCGGGTTGTGAGGTTAAGCGACTAAGCGTACACGGTGGATGCCCTGGCAGTCAGAGGCGATGAAGGACGTGCTAATCTGCGAAAAGCGCCGGCGAGGTGATATGAACCTTTGACCCGGCGATGTCCGAATGGGGAAACCCAGTGCAATCCGTTGCACTATCGTTAACTGAATACATAGGTTAACGAGGCGAACCGGGGGAACTGAAACATCTAAGTACCCCGAGGAAAAGAAATCAACCGAGATTCCCCCAGTAGCGGCGAGCGAACGGGGAGCAGCCCGGAGTCTGAATCAGCTTGTGTGTTAGTGGAACGGTCTGGAAAGTCCGACGGTACAGGGTGATAGTCCCGTACACGAAAGCACACTTGCTGTGAACTCGAAGAGTAGGGCGGGACACGTGGTATCCTGTCTGAATATGGGGGGACCATCCTCCAAGGCTAAATACTCCTGACTGACCGATAGTGAACCAGTACCGTGAGGGAAAGGCGAAAAGAACCCCGGCGAGGGGAGTGAAAAAGAACCTGAAACCGTGTACGTACAAGCAGTGGGAGCCTCTTTATGGGGTGACTGCGTACCTTTTGTATAATGGGTCAGCGACTTATATTCTGTAGCAAGGTTAACCGTATAGGGGAGCCGAAGGGAAACCGAGTCTTAACTGGGCGTTAAGTTGCAGGGTATAGACCCGAAACCCGGTGATCTAGCCATGGGCAGGTTGAAGGTTGGGTAACACTAACTGGAGGACCGAACCGACTAATGTTGAAAAATTAGCGGATGACCTGTGGCTGGGGGTGAAAGGCCAATCAAACCGGGAGATAGCTGGTTCTCCCCGAAAGCTATTTAGGTAGCGCCTCGTGAACTCATCTTCGGGGGTAGAGCACTGTTTCGGCTAGGGGGCCATCCCGGCTTACCAACCCGATGCAAACTACGAATACCGAAGAATGTTATCACGGGAGACACACGGCGGGTGCTAACGTCCGTCGTGAAGAGGGAAACAACCCAGACCGCCAGCTAAGGTCCCAAAGTCATGGTTAAGTGGGAAACGATGTGGGAAGGCACAGACAGCCAGGATGTTGGCTTAGAAGCAGCCATCATTTAAAGAAAGCGTAATAGCTCACTGGTCGAGTCGGCCTGCGCGGAAGATGTAACGGGGCTAAACCATGCACCGAAGCTGCGGCAGCGACGCTTAGGCGTTGTTGGGTAGGGGAGCGTTCTGTAAGCCGTTGAAGGTGTCCTGTGAGGGGTGCTGGAGGTATCAGAAGTGCGAATGCTGACATAAGTAACGATAAAGCGGGTGAAAAGCCCGCTCGCCGGAAGACCAAGGGTTCCTGTCCAACGTTAATCGGGGCAGGGTGAGTCGACCCCTAAGGCGAGGCCGAAAGGCGTAGTCGATGGGAAACAGGTTAATATTCCTGTACTTGGTGTTACTGCGAAGGGGGGACGGAGAAGGCTATGTCAGCCGGGCGACGGTTGTCCCGGTTTAAGCATGTAGGCGGAGGTTCCAGGTAAATCCGGTACCTTATTAACGCTGAGGTGTGATGACGAGGCACTACGGTGCTGAAGTGATAAATGCCCTGCTTCCAGGAAAAGCCTCTAAGCATCAGGTAACACGAAATCGTACCCCAAACCGACACAGGTGGTCAGGTAGAGAATACCAAGGCGCTTGAGAGAACTCGGGTGAAGGAACTAGGCAAAATGGTGCCGTAACTTCGGGAGAAGGCACGCTGATATGTAGGTGAAGCCCCTGCGGGCGGAGCTGAAATCAGTCGAAGATACCAGCTGGCTGCAACTGTTTATTAAAAACACAGCACTGTGCAAACACGAAAGTGGACGTATACGGTGTGACGCCTGCCCGGTGCCGGAAGGTTAATTGATGGGGTTAGCGGCAACGCGAAGCTCTTGATCGAAGCCCCGGTAAACGGCGGCCGTAACTATAACGGTCCTAAGGTAGCGAAATTCCTTGTCGGGTAAGTTCCGACCTGCACGAATGGCGTAATGATGGCCAGGCTGTCTCCACCCGAGACTCAGTGAAATTGAACTCGCTGTGAAGATGCAGTGTACCCGCGGCAAGACGGAAAGACCCCGTGAACCTTTACTATAGCTTGACACTGAACACTGGTCCTTGATGTGTAGGATAGGTGGGAGGCTTTGAAGCGTGGACGCCAGTCTGCGTGGAGCCAACCTTGAAATACCACCCTTTAATGGCTGGTGTTCTAACGTAGACCCGTAATCCGGGTTGCGGACAGTGTCTGGTGGGTAGTTTGACTGGGGCGGTCTCCTCCCAAAGAGTAACGGAGGAGCACGAAGGTTGGCTAATCCTGGTCGGACATCAGGAGGTTAGTGCAATGGCATAAGCCAGCTTGACTGCGAGCGTGACGGCGCGAGCAGGTGCGAAAGCAGGTCATAGTGATCCGGTGGTTCTGAATGGAAGGGCCATCGCTCAACGGATAAAAGGTACTCCGGGGATAACAGGCTGATACCGCCCAAGAGTTCATATCGACGGCGGTGTTTGGCACCTCGATGTCGGCTCATCACATCCTGGGGCTGAAGTAGGTCCCAAGGGTATGGCTGTTCGCCATTTAAAGTGGTACGCGAGCTGGGTTTAGAACGTCGTGAGACAGTTCGGTCCCTATCTGCCGTGGGCGCTGGAGAATTGAGGGGGGCTGCTCCTAGTACGAGAGGACCGGAGTGGACGCATCACTGGTGTTCGGGTTGTCATGCCAATGGCACTGCCCGGTAGCTAAATGCGGAAGAGATAAGTGCTGAAAGCATCTAAGCACGAAACTTGCCCCGAGATGAGTTCTCCCTGAGACCTTGAGTCTCCTGAAGGAACGTTGAAGACGACGACGTTGATAGGTCGGGTGTGTAAGCGCAGCGATGCGTTGAGCTAACCGATACTAATGAACCGTGAGGCTTAACCTTACAACGCCGAAGCTGTTTTGGCGAAGAGAGACAGACACGATTTTCAGCCTGATACAGATTAACAGAATTTGCCTGGCGGCTTTAGCGCGGTGGTCCCACCTGACCCCATGCCGAACTCAGAAGTGAAACGCCGTAGCGCCGATGGTAGTGTGGGGTCTCCCCATGTGAGAGTAGGGAACTGCCAGGCATCAAACAAGTGAAGAGGCCATCCGAAAGGATGGCCTTTTTGCGTTTCTGCACCTGCTTCCTTTCCATAAACTAATCACCCATCCCTTCGTATATACGGTAAACTATCCCGGTTTTTGCATCAGGATAGCGTCTATGAATCACTCCCTTAAGCCCTGGAATACCTTTGGTATTCAACGGAATGCTAATCAAATTGTACGTGCCGACAGTGCTCAGCAGTTGCTGAATGCCTGGCAAAACGCAACAGAAAACGGTGAACCCGTACTTATTCTGGGCGAAGGAAGTAATGTCCTGTTTCTCGATGATTTTGCGGGGACGGTAATCGTTAATCGCATCATGGGGATTGAGCGTAAAGAGAGCGCTGACAGCTGGCATTTACACGTGGGTGCTGGCGAAAACTGGCACCATCTGGTGCAATATACCCTTGAAAAAGGGATGCCCGGACTGGAAAACCTGGCCCTCATCCCGGGCTGTGCAGGATCATCTCCTATTCAAAACATCGGTGCCTACGGCATTGAACTGAAACACGTCTGCGAATATGTCGACTGCATCGAACTCGCGACCGGAACGGCGAAGCGTTTGACCGCAGAGCAGTGCCGCTTTGGCTATCGCGACAGCATTTTCAAGCACGACTATCAGGATCGTTTTGTCATTGTGGCCGTTGGCCTGCGTCTGGCGAAAGCATGGAAACCCGTTCTGACTTACGGCGAACTGGCCCGTCTCGATCCGGCTACCGTCACACCGCGTGAGGTTTTTGATTCCGTTTGCCACATGCGAAGGACCAAACTGCCGGACCCGAAAGTGAATGGAAATGCGGGCAGTTTCTTCAAAAATCCGGTGATCGGCAGCGAAAATGCGAAAGCGTTTCTCGCCGGCTGGCCAACGGCCCCGCATTATCCTCAGGCGGATGGCAGCGTGAAGCTGGCCGCAGGCTGGCTTATCGATCAATGTGAATTAAAAGGTACTACGCTTGGTGGCGCTGCTGTTCATCGTCAGCAGGCGCTGGTACTGATCAACCAGTCCAACGCGACAAGTGAGGATGTCGTCAACCTGGCGCACCATGTTCGCCAGCGTGTGGGCGAAAAATTTAACGTCTGGCTGGAGCCTGAAGTTCGCTTTATTGGCCGAACGGGCGAAGTGAATGCCGTGGAGACCATTGCGTGAAGGACAATACTATTCCGTTAACTCTCATCGGTATTCTTGCTGATGGCGAGTTTCATTCTGGCGAGCAGCTGGGCGAACAGCTGGGCATGAGCCGCGCTGCCATCAATAAACATATTCAAACGCTCCGCGACTGGGGCGTGGATGTGTTTACGGTGCCGGGAAAAGGCTACAGCCTGCCGGAACCAATCCAGTTACTGAATGAAGAGATCATCCGCAGCCAGATTGGACACGGTAACGTCGCGGTATTGCCGGTCATTGATTCGACGAACCAGTATCTGCTGGATCGCCTGAGCGAGCTGAAATCCGGTGATGCCTGCGTTGCCGAGTACCAACAGGCAGGACGTGGCCGCCGGGGGCGTAAGTGGTTTTCGCCATTTGGTGCCAACCTCTACCTTTCCATGTACTGGCGGCTTGAACAGGGGCCAGCTGCGGCCATCGGGCTGAGCCTGGTCATCGGCATTGTGATGGCAGAGGTGCTGCATGATTTGGGTGCCGATCAGGTGCGGGTAAAATGGCCCAACGATCTGTATCTCAACGATCGAAAGCTGGCGGGGATCCTGGTCGAACTGACGGGAAAAACAGGCGATGCCGCACAGATCGTCATTGGGGCGGGGCTGAACATGGTGATGCGAAACGTGCAGAACGATGTCGTGAACCAGGCCTGGACCAACCTACAGGAAGCGGGGATCACCATCGATCGCAATACGCTTGCCGTCCGCATGATCAATGAGTTGCGTAGTTCGCTGACGCTCTTTGAACAAGAGGGGTTAGCGCCATTCCTGTCCCGCTGGGAAAAGCTGGATAACTTTATTAACCGACCGGTGAAGCTGCTGATTGGGGATAAAGAGATTTACGGCACATCACGCGGCATTGACGCGCAGGGCGCGTTGCTGCTTGAACAGGATGGCGTGATTAAGCCTTGGGTGGGCGGTGAAATTTCGTTACGAAGTGCAGAGTAACCCTCTCCCCCACAGGGGAGAGGGTGTAGCAGGTCACTGCGGATACGGCACCCAATCCCCGGCATTCAGTCGGACATAAGGCTTATTCTGATACTGGATCACCACCGCATTGGCGTTTTCCGATACCTCCGCCGTCTGCGGCAGCCCGCTGGTGAGCTGATCCCAGTTCACGCTATCTTCCACAAACAGCTTACCGTCTACAGCGCGAGCAACCAGTTCCGAGATGGCCAGATAGCTGCTTGGCTGGGTGATCTCAACTGGCGCGCCCTGATGCGGTGCCTTCATGCCAAAGAACTTAATCCCGGCCGGAACGTTTGTGATGGACGGGCTTGGGATATCGCGCAGACCAGACACCTGCATCCTGTCGCCTTTCAGCGCTCCACCATGTTCCGGGACCACCACCACCATCACTTTACGACCTGATTTTTCCAGCTCGTTAAAGAACGCGTTCAGCTCGTCAAAGAACTTCTGCGCACGGGCCTTGTAATCGGCCGTTTTGCTTACGCCCGGATAATGATTCCCGTCGTGAAGCGGCAGCGTATTATAGAACGTCGCGCTACGCGTCCCTTCCTCTTTACCGACGGTGTCGAACCAGCGCTGAAGTACGGCGGTATCGTCATAGACCGGCGAGCCATCGAAGCCCAGTAACGTCACTGGCAGCCCTTTCTGGTCCATCAGTGGGGCCTGCATGCCACCCTGTTCACGCACTTCTTTCAGGAAGTTACCGAACTGACCGTTATGGCCCATCATCAGGTGTTGGGTAAAGCCCAGTTTTGCCAGGTTATCAAACAGGTAACACTGGTTAGCTGCCGGCTGGTAGAGGTTCTTATGCGAGGGCTGCCCACAGCTCGCGCGCAGCAGGCGGATAGCCGCTGGGCCGCTGTACGACGTGGCCGAGTTGAAGTCTTTGAACTGAATATCGAAATGCGACCACAGCGGGTGCGACATCAAACCAGCCGCGTCAACGTCAGCCCAGGACAGAGAACAGATGTTAATGACCAGCAACTCAAACGGCTGAGCATCGGCAGGCAGCGCGTCCGGGAATTTCGTCTGACGCTTATCTTCCGCAGCGTAAAAACTGGAGAGCCACGCGTTCAGGTTCGTAGATGTCGGCGGCGCCGTCTGCGCTGGAATATCCCCAACCACAGGCGTATCCCCTGCTGTCGCGACGGTAGCGGCGGCGGAACCGCCCGTGGTGGTTACGGTTGTCGTCGGCTGACCGGCTGGCCACAGCGAGAAGCTCGGGCCCGTCAGCGTCAGTACGTTTAGCCAGATCATAATCGCGACGACAAACACCGTCACCCGGATCCACTGAGACAGGAACAGCCAGGCAACCAGCAGGACAAATACCGCGCCAATCATCTGCCAGTTAATAAAGCGCTCAACCAGATCGAGCATATAGTCCGCACTGAAACCTGCGACCTGGGAGCCCTGGCTCATAATGCTTTCGGGGCCGGGTAGCCAGGTATCATGCCAGAACAGGGCGAAACCGATAGGGATAGCAATCCAGTGACGTATACGGTGCAGCCTGAGGTTCGGAATTGGCATCAGCAGGAATGCCATAAACACCAGATTAAGCAGCGGGTGGAAATTAAGATAGCCTGCCCACAGCAGACCAAACTTCACCAGAAAGTAGAAATTCCAGCCGGACAGACCGCGCCAGTATTGCCAGAGTGGCGATGGCGCTGAAGAGGTATAGGTAGAATTAGTCATGTTTTCGGTTTGCCTTGACGTTTGAAGCGCGAGTCAGTGTGCCGGCGGGTTTAATATAGCGAGGTTTGACGAACAGTAATCTGATCGTATCGCGAATACGGCGCAGGGAATGGCGTGCATAGTAGCCAAGCGGCAAAAAAATCAGCGCGCACAGAACAACCAGTTGGATGATATCGCTGATATTCATAATGGAACGCTCTCCTTGTTCTCATCCATTAAGCGTAGCGGCTCAGGAACCCGACGCCATACATGCCCGTCATGTTTCGCGTTCAGAACCGGTTTGGCACCACTTGTAACAGGCAACGGTTTGGCCCATTTTTCAGGTGCCAGGGCTCGCATCTGGACAAGCTCAGCGCTGATCAAATTATCTTCAAACCAGACCATGCGGTTCGAGAAAATATCCCCGGTAGGCAGCGGGAAGATATGGTTCAGGGCGGTATCCAGATCGTTCACCCGACAGAAGGAGAGGAACAGCACCAGGCGATTATCGCCAATGGTCATGATATCCCCGATACGATTAGGGCGGCACAAGGTGAGCGCCTGCTCAACGCGAATGCCCGGCACAGGACGCAGGGCAACCATCACCCCTTTTCCGTCTGCCGGTAAAAGCGTATTGCTCATCATGTTGCCCACCGCATCGCAGAAGGTGTCCCATTTCTGGTAGCCGCGCAGTTTCATCGGCTGCGTCATTGAAAGCAGGGTGCTGATATCTTCCGGAACATATCGATTAAACTGCTGGCCCTGAATGCTTTCGATCAGCGTCAGACAGCGCGACAGGGGAGCATTCCAGGGAATGACCATATTCGCGCCGCAGCCCAGTAATAAGCGCTCATCGGTGGCGCGCAGGCTGGTATTATTTTCACGTACCACGATTTTTAACGCGCTGCCGCGCTGGCGACGTAATGTGTGAATGTGCCGTGCCAGCGTTTCGATTTGGTTATTCTGGATCAACGAGAAGATAATGGTCGCCGCCTGCGTGGTGCGCGCCTCATCAAATAAGGCCTCGTTAGTTTCGAACAGTGACCAATGCTCAGACAGTGCAGGCGCACCTTCCAGTACCGCAATATGACTCAGAACGCGCTTTTCATCACTGCGTGGCTGAACCACCGTCTCTTCCTGTTGAGCAAGATGCCACTCGTCCCCGTCATTTTTGAGGGTAAGCTGCTGTCGGGAGCTCACCCCTTTTTCATTGCACCAGAAAGCCACGTCGTAAAGATGGCTGTCAGTCTGGACACGAATACTGGCCAGGCCATAGAGGGAACGGTATTCACTCATTAAAAGTGAAAAAAGTTTGTCGTTATTACTGCCCGGGTTAACAACCAATAAGGTGCAATTTTGATTTTTTGCCCATCTGCTGATTCTTCCCAGCCATTTCAGCAGTTTTTCAGACGGGATATTTTGTAGACCGTTTTGAGAACATTTAAGAATCAGTAAATAGTGTTCAGGAACAATAGAGCACTGAATATCGCGGGGCAAAAAGTATAAACTGTCGGCCTCCGCTGGCATGGAAAATAATCGTACTGTCTGGGGTCCACGGTCAGTTTCGAGCCTGATGATTGACTTTGGCTCATCGCCCATCGTAATGACGGCCACGCGGTAATCCTTACCCTGCGCCGCTATCGTCTGGTTTACCAGACTGATGGCATCTTCATTACGATCCGTATTAACCCACCAGACTCCTCCGACTGGCATGTGGCGCAATTCGTCCCATAATGACTGGATGCCAATAGAAAATATGGAGTCCACGGTGTCCCTCTTTTCGTCGAATTTCTATGTCTCTCAGTTTACTAGCGAAAGCGTAGAAATAAACCTAACATTGAAATTAAAGAACATCAGATTTAGCATGTAAATGAAATTTCGTGGGCAGGACGCCTCGCTGCATCTGAATCTTATGATTTTACTCAAAGGGATGAAATAAGAATGCAAAATAACGAACCCGCAACTCCAGTCGACCCAAGCCTGGGTTACACATTCCAAAACGATTTTCTGGCGCTCACGCAGGCTTTTTCATTGCCTGAAATAGATTACACCGATATTTCCCAGCGGGAACAGTTGGCTGCGGCTATTAAACGTTGGCCGTTATTAGCTGAGTTTGCCCAACAACAATAAGGAAGCCATTGATGGCCGTACTAGGATTACAGGGCGTCCGTGGTGGAGTGGGTACAACTTCCGTAACCGCGGCGCTGGCGTGGTCATTACAGGTTTTAGGTGAATCAGTACTGGTTATTGATGCCTGCTCCGATAATTTGCTGCGCATGTCATTCAATGTCGACTTTACACATGAAAACGGCTGGGGGCGCGCGCTTCTGGACGATAAAGACTGGCGGGATGCGGGTTTGCGCTATACCTCCCAGCTCGATTTGCTTCCCTTTGGTCAGATGACGGAAACCGAACGCGGGAATGAAGCTGCGTTTCAGCGCCTGTTCTCTCGCTTCACCACCGCTTTGCAGAGTCTGAAAGAGAGCGGACACTATCAGTGGATCCTGCTGGACCTGCCGCACGGCGCCGCGTCGCTGACCCGCCAGCTTCTGGCGCAGTGCGACCATGTGCTCTCCATTGCGAACGTAGATGCGAATTGTCATATCCGTCTGCATCAACAGGCAATGCCTGCCAATGCCCATATTCTGATTAACGATCTGCGCATTGGCAGCCAGATCCAGGACGATCTGTACCAGGTCTGGCTCCAGAGTCAGCGCCGCCTGTTGCCAATGGTTATCCATCGTGACGAAGCGATGGCGGAGTGCCTCGCTTCCAAACAACCGCTTGGGGAGTACCGTAGTGATTCACTGGCGGCAGAAGAGATCCTGACGCTGGCCAACTGGTGTCTGCTGCACTTTGCGAAACGGCCGGAGCCTGCCGGGAGTTCAGTATGAGCCGCCTGACCAACTGGTTGCTCATCCCGCCGGTCAGTTCGCGCTTAAGTGAACGCTACCGCCATTACCGTCATCACGGCGCCTCATCGCTGAGCGCTGCGCTGGGCTGCTTCTGGATGATTCTGGCGTGGATGTTCATCCCCCTCGAACATCCACGCTGGCAACGTATTCGTGCGCGCCACGGTGAACTCTATCCGCATATCAACCCTGACAAGCCGCGTCCGCTCGATCCCGCGCGCTACGCTATACAGTCCATCTGGCTTCTGGCGACCTCAACGGGTGCGGAGAAAAAAACGTCACGCTGGCGCAGCTTCGATCGCGTGCAGAACTTACGTGAACACTATCACCAGTGGCTTAACCGGCTACCCGACCGGGTTGGCGATAGAACAGGTCATTTAGATAATCACAAAGAGCTCGGGCACCTTCACCCGGGCTTACGGCGTTTTATTCTCGGCGTGGTGGTGGTGTTCTCGCTCATACTGGCGCTGGTCTGTATTACCCAGCCCTTCAACCCGCTGGCACAGTTTACCTTCCTGATCCTGCTGTGGGGCGTGGCGCTGCTGGTGCGGCGCATTCCGGGGCGTTTTTCTGCCCTGATGCTGATCGTGCTGTCGCTGACCGTTTCCTGCCGCTACATCTGGTGGCGATATACCTCAACGCTGAACTGGGACGATCCGGTCAGCCTGGTGTGTGGGTTAGTGCTGCTGTTTGCTGAGACCTACGCCTGGATCGTGCTGGTGCTGGGTTACTTCCAGGTTATCTGGCCGCTGAATCGACAGCCGGTGCCGCTGCCAAAAGACACGACCCAGTGGCCAACGGTGGACCTCTTCGTGCCGACCTACAACTAAGACCTGTCGGTGGTGAAAAACACCATTTACGCCGCGCTGGGTATCGACTGGCCGAAGGATAAAATCAAAATCTGGATCCTCGATGACGGTGGCCGCGCCGAGTTCCGCCAGTTCGCGGACGAAGTAGGGGTCGAGTACATCGCCCGTACCACGCATGAACACGCTAAGGCCGGTAACATCAACAATGCGCTGAAATATGCCAAAGGGGAGTTCGTCTCTATTTTCGACTGCGACCACGTGCCAACGCGCTCGTTCCTGCAAATGACCATGGGCTGGTTCCTGAAGGAGAAAGAGCTGGCGATGATGCAGACGCCGCACCACTTCTTCTCACCGGACCCGTTTGAACGTAACCTCGGTCGTTTTCGTAAAACCCCGAACGAGGGCACACTGTTCTATGGCCTGGTGCAGGACGGGAACGACATGTGGGACGCAACGTTCTTCTGCGGCTCCTGTGCGGTGATCCGCCGTAAACCGCTGGATGAAATTGGCGGGATCGCCGTCGAGACGGTCACGGAAGATGCGCACACTTCGCTGCGTCTGCACCGTCTTGGCTATACCTCCGCCTACATGCGCATTCCTCAGGCGGCGGGGCTGGCCACGGAATCCCTGTCGGCGCACATCGGCCAGCGTATTCGCTGGGCGCGCGGCATGGTGCAAATTTTCCGCCTCGATAACCCGCTGATGGGTAAAGGACTGAAACTGGCGCAACGGCTGTGCTACGTCAACGCCATGTTCCACTTCCTGTCGGGTATTCCACGGCTTATCTTCCTCACTGCGCCGCTGGCGTTCCTGCTTCTTCACGCTTACATCATCTATGCGCCTGCGCTGATGATTGCCCTGTTCGTTCTGCCGCACATGATCCACGCCAGCCTGACGAACTCGAAGATTCAGGGGAAATATCGCCATTCGTTCTGGAGTGAAATCTACGAAACGGTGCTGGCCTGGTATATCGCGCCGCCAACCATGGTGGCGCTGATTAACCCGCATAAAGGGAAATTCAACGTCACCGCGAAGGGCGGGCTGGTGGAAGAGGAGTATGTCGACTGGGTGATCTCCCGGCCCTATATCTTCCTGGTGCTGCTGAATATTGTGGGCGTGATTGTTGGGGTCTGGCGCTACTTCTACGGCCCGGAAAACGAAATTCTGACGGTCTTCGTGAGTATGGCGTGGGTGTTTTATAACCTGGTTATCCTCGGTGGCGCGGTGGCGGTATCGGTGGAGAGCAAACAGGTTCGCCGCGCGCATCGCGTCGAAATCAGCATGCCAGCGGCCATTGCCCGCGACGATGGACATCTCTTCTCCTGTACCGTACATGACTTTTCGGATGGCGGTCTGGGTATCAAGATCAACGGTCAGGCGAAGGTGCTTGAGGGGCAGAAGGTCAACCTATTGCTTAAGCGCGGCCAGCAGGAGTATGTCTTCCCGACGCAGGTGGTGCGTGTGAGAGGAAATGAAGTGGGTCTGCAACTGATGCCGCTGACTAAAAAGCAACACATTGATTTTGTGCAGTGTACGTTTGCCCGCGCGGATACGTGGGCTCTCTGGCAGGACAGCTTCCCTGAGGATAAGCCTCTGGAAAGCCTGCTGGATATTCTTAAGCTGGGGTTCCGTGGCTATCGTCACCTTGCAGAATTTGCCCCGTCGTCGGTGAAATTAATTTTCCGGTCACTTACTTCACTGGTTTCCTGGGTCGTGTCGTTCATTCCGCGTCGACCTGAGCGAGATGAAGCGAAGCAGGCGGACCCGGTTATGGCTCAACAATGATGATAACGCGATGAAAACAAAACTTTCCTGGTTATGTGCAGTGGCAATGGGGATGAGTGCGCTCCCTGCAACAGTGGCTAACGCGGCGCCTGATAACGCAGCGACCACACCCGCGCCAACGGTGCCTGTCGTCGCGCAAGCGACCGATCCGGTAGTGACGGCGGCGCCGGGGCAGACGGAAAACGTCGTCCCGAATCAGCCGACGACGGGGAATACGCTGCCCGCCGACAACCCGGTGGTTGGGCAGGTTATGCCTGGCGTGCCGGGAGCCAGTGCACCGGTGGTTGCGGAAAATACGCCGTCGCGTGACGTTAAGCTGACGTTCGCCCAGATCGCGCCTCCTCCGGGCAGCATGGTTCTGCGCGGCATCAACCCAAATGGCGGTGTCGAATTCGGTATGCGTAGCGATGAAGTCGTGTCGAAAGCGATGCTCAACCTGGAATACACGCCGTCGCCGTCGCTGCTGCCGGTGCAATCCCAGCTTAAGGTCTATCTGAATGATGAGCTGATGGACGTCCTGCCCGTCACCAAAGAGCAACTGGGTAAGAAAACCCTGGCTCAGGTGCCGATTAACCCGCTGTTTATCACCGACTTTAACCGCGTGCGTCTGGAATTTGTCGGCCATTACCGCGATGTCTGTGAAAACCCGGCCAGCAGCACCCTGTGGCTGGATGTTGGTCGTAACTCTTCGCTTCAGATGACCTATCAGCCGCTGGCGTTGAAAAACGATCTCTCCGCCTTCCCGGTGCCGTTCTTCGACCCGCGTGATAACCGTCCGCTGAACCTGCCGATGGTGTTTGCGGGCTCTCCTGATGTGACCGAACAGCTGGCGGCCTCTATCGTGGCATCCTGGTTTGGTTCCCGCTCCGGCTGGCGTGGTCAAAGTTTCCCGGTCATGTACGACAAAATGCCAGACAAAAACGCGATTGTGTTTGCCACCAATGCCAAACGCCCGGCATTCCTGCGTGACCATCCGGAGGTGAAAGCACCCACCATCGAGATGATCAGCCATCCGGACAATCCGTACGTGAAGCTGCTGGTGATCTTCGGCCGTGATGACAAAGATCTGGTGCAGGCGGCGAAGGGCATTGCGCAGGGAAATATCCTGTTCCGCGGTAACAGCGTTGTGGTGGATGAGGTGAAACCGCTGCTGGCGCGTAAGCCTTATGATGCGCCGAACTGGGTACGTACCGACCGGGCAATCACCTTTGGCGAGCTGAAAACCTATGAAGAGCAATTGCAGTCAACCGGGCTTGAACCTTCTCCTGTCAGCCTGTCGCTGAACCTGCCGCCGGATCTCTATCTGCTGCGCACCAACGGTATTGATATCAACCTGAACTACCGTTACACCGCGCCGGTAACCAAAGACAGCTCGCGCATGGATATCAGCCTCAACAACCAGTTCCTGCAATCCTTCAGCCTGACCAGCAGCCAGGAGACAAACCGGTTGATGCTTCGTCTGCCTGTATTGCAGGGGCTGCTGGATGGCAAAACCGATGTGTCGATCCCGGCGCTGAAGCTCGGTGCGGTGAACCAGCTGCGGTTTAACTTCCAGTATATGAACCCGATGCCGGGTGGATCGGTGGAAAACTGTATTACCTTCCAGCCGGTGCAAAACCACGTGGTGATTGGTGATGATTCCACAATCGACTTCTCGAAGTATTACCACTTTATCGCGATGCCGGATCTGCGTGCGTTTGCTAACGCCAGTTTCCCGTTCAGCCGCATGGCTGATCTCTCTGAATCGATTGTCGTGATGCCAAAAGCGGCCAACGAAGGCCAGGTTGC
Source organism: Enterobacter cloacae complex sp. ECL411 (assembly GCF_021869665.1). Lineage (NCBI taxonomy): Bacteria > Pseudomonadati > Pseudomonadota > Gammaproteobacteria > Enterobacterales > Enterobacteriaceae > Enterobacter > Enterobacter cloacae complex sp. ECL411. The sequence continues at coordinate 4,483,133 of NZ_CP091486.1, read as the reverse complement.
CACGCTGCTGGACACCATGGGCACCGTCGGGGCGCAAACCGGCTTACCGGCTATCAACGTGACGGTGACGGATGACGGTAGCCAGATCCAGAACAAAGATGCCGATATCATGGTCATCGGCAACATTCCGGACAAGCTGAAAGACGAGAAGCGCGTCGATCTGCTGGTGCAGGCGGCTCAGTCATGGGTCAACACGCCGCTGCGTCAGACCGAGTTCCCGAGCATCATGCCGGACAGCGGCGATCGCCAGGCCAATATCAGGACGACCGTAAGCTCAACGGGTCCGATGGCTGCGATTGTCGGTTTCCAGTCTCCGTATAACGACCAGCGCAGCGTGATCGCCCTGCTTGCGGACAGCCCGCGCGGCTATGAGCTGCTCAACACGGCCATGAACGACAGCGGTAAACGGGCGGCAATGTTCGGTTCCGTCTCGGTGATCCGTGAGTCGGGGGTAAACAGCCTGCGCGTGGGGGATGTCTACTACGTCGGTCATCTGCCGTGGTTCGAACGCCTGTGGTACGCCCTCTCTAACCACCCGGTGCTGCTGGCCGTGCTGGCTGCGCTCAGCGTTGTATTGCTGGCGTGGGTATTGTGGCGTCTGCTGCGAATCATCAGCCGTCGTCGTCTTAACCCGGACCATGAGTAAGCCGTGATGAAAATCTTTCGCGGGTGTGTAGTCGCAGCGTTGATGCTGGCGGCGGCGAATCTGCATGCCGCCTGTCGCTGGCCTGCCTGGGAGACGTTCAAACAGGATTATATGAGCGAAAGTGGGCGCGTCATTGATCCCAGTGACGCGCGCAAAATTACCACCTCCGAAGGGCAAAGTTACGGACTGTTCTTTGCCCTAACAGCAAACGATCGCAAGACGTTTGATCTGCTGCTGACATGGACGCGCGATAACCTTGCCGAGGGGGATTTAGCCCAACATCTCCCGGCGTGGCTATGGGGAAAAAAGGACGACAACACCTGGGCGGTTATCGACCCTAACTCCGCGTCCGATGCCGATATCTGGATTGCCTGGTCGCTGCTGGAAGCCGGGCGGCTGTGGAAAAATCCCGATTACACACGCACGGGTAAGGCGCTGTTGACGCGCATTGCCAGTGAGGAAGTGGTGAAGGTGCCGGGGCTGGGTTCTATGCTGCTGCCGGGTAAAGTCGGTTTTGCCGATGAGAGTGTCTGGCGCTTCAACCCCAGCTACCTGCCGCCGCAGCTTGCGAGCTATTTCACCCGTTTCGGCGCACCGTGGACAACGCTCCGTGAAACCAACCTGCGTCTGCTGCTGGAGACCGCGCCAAAAGGATTTTCCCCGAACTGGGTGAAATACCAGAAAAAGGGCGGCTGGCAGTTGAAGCAGGATACGACCCTGATCGGCAGTTACGATGCGATTCGCGTCTATCTGTGGGTAGGGATGATGAACGATAACGATCCGCAAAAAGCCCGGCTACTGGCGCGTTTCAAGCCCATGGCGACCACCACAATCAAACAAGGCTTACCGCCGGAAAAAGTGGACGTAGCGACCGGGAAACGTACCGGAGATGGGCCGGTAGGGTTTTCTGCCTCCCTGCTTCCATTTTTACAAGAACGGGACGCGCAGGCGGTGCAACGCCAGCGTGTCGCCGATCGTTTTCCCGATAACAATGCTTATTACAGCTACGTTCTGACCCTCTTTGGACAAGGGTGGGATCAGCATCGTTTTCGTTTCACCGCGCAAGGTGAATTACTACCGGATTGGGGCCAGGAATGCGTACGTTCACACTAAATCTACTCGCCTTATCGCTTGGCCTGGCGCTCATGCCCCTGGCCCAGGCCGCCAACTCCCCGCAGCAGAGACAGCTGCTGGAACAGGTTCGTCTGGGGGAATCCAACCAGCGTGAGGATTTGGTGCGCCAGTCGCTCTATCGCCTTGAGCTGATCGACCCCAACAACCCGGACGTGATTGCCGCTCGCTTCCGCTACCTGTTACGACAGGGGGATACGGCGGGCGCGCAAAAAGAGCTGGATCGCCTGAAAGGAATGGCACCCGATTCCAGTGCGTACCAGTCCTCCCGTACGACCATGCTGCTCTCCACGCCGGATGGTCGGCAGGCCCTCCAGCAGGCTCGCCTGCTCGCCACCACCGGGCACACGCAGGAAGCTATTGCCGCGTATGACAAACTGTTTGACGGTAATCCGCCCAGCGGCGACATCGCGACGGAGTACTGGAACGTGGTGGCGAAAGAGCCTGCCCGCCGCAATCTGGCCATTAATCAGCTGAAGAAAATCAACGCCAGCAGTCCGGGCAACGCCCCGCTACAGGCTTCGCTGGCGCAGCTTCTGTTCCAGAGCGGACGGCGTGATGAAGGGTTTGCGGTGTTACAGGAGATGGCCAAATCGAACAATGGCCGCAGTCAGGCGTCGGACATGTGGTACCAGCAGATCAAAGATCAGCCGGCCAGCAGCGCCAGCGTTACCGCGTTGCAACAATACCTGAGCGTGTTCAGCGATGGCGATAACGTGACGGCGGCGCGCGCCCAGCTTGAAGCGCAGCAAAAACAGCTCGCCGATCCGGCGTTTCGCGCCAAAGCCGAAGGGTTAGCCGCAGTGGATGCCGGGCAGGGCAGTAAAGCGGTAACGGAGTTGCAGAAAGCAGTCAGCGCCAACCACGCCGACAGTGAAGCCGTAGGCGCGCTGGGGCAGGCCTATTCGCAGAAAGGCGATCGCGCCCGCGCGGTTGCGCAGTTTGAAAAGGCGATCGCCCTCGATCCGCAGAGCGACAACCGGGGCAAATGGGACAGCCTGCTGAAGGTTAACCGATACTGGCTGCTGATCCAGCAGGGTGACAACGCCCTGAAAGCCAACAAGACAGCCCAGGCGGAACGCTATTATCAGCAGGCGCGCAACATTGACAATACGGACAGCTACGCGGTCCTGGGGCTGGGTGACGCGGCGGCGGCGCGCAAAGATAACGACGCGGCTGAACGCTATTATCGCCAGGCATTGCGGATGGACAGCGGCAACAGCAACGCGGTACGCGGTCTTGCCAAGATTTATCGCGAGCAGTCTCCGGAGAAGGCGACGCAGTTTATTCAGTCGCTCTCTGCCAGCCAGCGCCGCAGCATTGATGATATTGAACGTAGCCTGACGAACGAGCAGCTCTCGGCTCAGGCTGAACAGCTGGAAAGCCAGGGAAACTATGCGCAGGCCGCAGAAATTCAGCGCCGACGCCTTGCGCTTTCCCCGGGCGACGTGTGGATCACCTACCGGCTATCACGCGATCTGTATAGCGCGGGTCAGCGCAGCCAGGCGGATAACCTGATGCGTCAGCTGGCAAGCCAGAAACCGGGCGATCCGGATCAGGTTTACGCCAGCGGGCTTTACCTGTCCGGTAACGATCTGGACCGGGCCGCGCTGGCGCATCTGAACACGCTGCCGCGCGACAAGTGGAACGGCAACATCCAGGCGCTGGCGGACCGCCTGCAAAGTAACCAGGTGCTGGAAAACGCCAACCGCCTGCGCGACGGTGGAAAAGAGCAGGAGGCGGAAGCGCTGCTTCGCCAGCAGCCCCCGTCCACTCGTATCGACTTAACGCTGGCGGACTGGGCTGAACAGCGTGGCGATCATGAGGCCGCGAAAACCGCCTACAACACCGTCCTGCAACGGGAACCGCAGAACGAAGACGCAATTCTCGGCCTGACCGAAGTCAATCTTGCTCAGGGCAACAGGGACGCCGCTCGCGCTGAGCTGGCGAAACTGCCCGCGGCACAAAACGGCGAACCGCTCTCCCTCAATATGCAGCGCCGGATCGCCATGGCGCAGGCCGGTCTGGGTGATCCTGCCGCGGCAGAAAAGACCTTCAACGCCATTGTTCCTCAGGCAAAATCGCAGCCGCCTTCTATGGAAAGCGCGCTGGTGATGCGTGATGCCGCCCGTTTCCAGGCGCAAAACGGCCAGCCTCAGCAGGCGCTGGACACCTGGAAAGATGCGATGGTCTCATCGGGCATCACGACGACCCGTCCGACCGATAACGACAGCTTTACGCGTCTTACGCGTAACGATGAGAAAGATGACTGGCTGAAGCGCGGCGTGCGCAGCGATGCAGGCGATCTTTATCGTCAGCAGGATCTGAACGTCACGCTGCAACACGACTACTGGGGATCCAGCGGCACGGGGGGCTATTCCGACCTGAAAGCGCACACCACTATGCTCCAGGTGGATGCGCCGCTATCGGATGGCCGCATGTTCTTCCGTAGCGATCTGGTCAATATGAACGCCGGTTCCTTTGACACCAATAACGGAACCTACGATCCGACATGGGGTACCTGCGCCGAAACGCCATGTCACGGCAGCACGAACCAGTCGGCCAACGGCGCCAGCGTGGCCGTCGGCTGGCAGAACAGCACCTGGGCGTGGGACATCGGTACAACGCCGATGGGCTTCGACGTGGTCGATGTGGTGGGCAGCCTGAGCTACAGCAACGACTTGGGGCCGATTGGCTACACCCTGAACGCCCATCGTCGTCCGATTTCCAGCTCTGTGCTGGCCTTCGCCGGGCAAAAAGATCCTAATACCGACACCACCTGGGGCGGCGTGCGTGCTACCGGTGGCGGCGTGAGCATGAGCTACGACAAAGGCGAAGCTAACGGGATCTGGTCAAGCCTGAGTGCCGACAGCCTCACCGGGAAGAATGTCGAAGATAACTGGCGGGTCCGCTGGATGACCGGCTATTACTACAAGCTTATCAATCAGAACAACGAGCGTCTGACGGTCGGTGTGTCCAACATGCTCTGGCATTACGATAAGGATTTAAGTGGCTATTCGCTGGGCCAGGGCGGTTACTACAGTCCCCAGGAGTATGTGTCGTTCGCCTTACCGGTGAACTGGCGTAAACGCACAGAGAACTGGTCATGGGAACTGGGCGGTTCCGTCTCATGGTCCCATTCAAAAACAAAAGATGTGATGCGTTATCCGTTGCAGGGGCTGATACCGGACAATGAGCCAGGCCGTTATACCGATAAAGGTGTGATGGGAACCGGAAGTAGCTCGTCAGGGACGGGTTATACCGCAAGGGCGATTGTTGAACGCCGTGTGACGTCCAACTGGTTTGTCGGTCTGGGCGTCGATATTCAGGAAGCGAAAGACTATACCCCGAGCCATGCGTTGCTCTATGTTCGGTATTCTGCCGCAGGCTGGCAGGGTGATATGGACTTACCGCCGGAACCGCTGGTGCCTTATGCAGACTGGTGATCGGATTTTTGCTTAATCTAATTGTAAGTCTCTCTTAAAAGTGCAGCTATCGGGTATACTCGGGCGCACCAGGTTTACGCCCTGGTGCGCCCTGCGCTTCGAGTTTTGTGGAGAGTCATTTTGCGTGTCAGCCGTTCCTTAACGATCAAACAGATGGCGATGGTGTCTGCCGTCACAATGCTGTTTGTCTTCATCTTCTGCGTCATTTTGCTGTTTCATTCCGTACAGCAGAATCGCTATAACACGGCTTCGCAACTGGAAAGTATTGCCCGCTCGGTGCGGGAACCCCTGTCGGCCTCGATCCTGAAAGGGGATATCCCCGAGGCGGAATCCATCCTGAAGCGCATTCAGCCCGCCGGTATCGTGAGCCGCGCCGACGTCGTGCTGCCGAACCAGTTCCAGGCGCTGCGGATGAGCTTTATCCCGGAGCGTCCCGTCCCGATGATGGTGATGCGCCTGTTTGAACTGCCGGTGCAGATTTCCCTGCCTCTCTATTCCCTGGAAAGACCGGCTAACCCGCAGCCGCTGGCCTATCTGGTACTACAGGCGGACTCGTACCGCATGTATAAATTCGTCATGAGTTGGGTTGCTACGTTAGTGACTACTTACTTACTTTTGACCTTAATGTTGAGCGTGGCGCTGACGTGGTGCATCAACCGGTTAATTGTGCATCCGTTGCGCCGCATAGCCCGGGAGCTGAATGACCTCTCTCCGCAGGAGCATATGGGGCATCAGCTTCCCTTGCCGCGTCTGCATCACGACGATGAAATCGGCATGCTGGTCCGCAGTTACAATATCAACCAGCAGCGTGTCCTGCGTCAGCAGGAAGAGGTCAGTAATAACGCCACCCGTTTCCCGGTTTCCGACCTGCCAAACAAAGCGTTTTTAATGGCCCTGCTGGAGCAGACCGTCGCTCGCCAGCAGACCACCGCGCTGATGGTGATTGCCTGCGAGACCTTGCAGGACACGACGGGCGTGCTGAAAGAGAGCCAGCGCGAGATGCTATTACTGACGCTGGTGGAAAAAATCAAATCTGTGCTGGCGCCGCGCATGGTACTTACCCAGGTCAGCGGCTATGACCTGGTGGTGATTGCGCACGGTGTAAAAGAGCCGTGGCACGCTATTACGTTAGGTCAGCAAGTACTCACTGTCATAAATGAGCGGCTACCCATTCAGGGTATCCAGCTACGCCCAAGTGCCAGCATTGGTATCGCAATGTACTACGGTGGTCTGACCGCCGAGCAGTTATACCGTCGGGCTTTCTCAGCAGCGTTTACCGCGCGCCGAAAAGGCAAAAACCAGATCCAGTTCTTTGATCCGGAGCAAATGGAAAAAGCCCAGCAGCGCCTGACGGAAGAGAGCGACATTCTGACGGCGATGGACAATCGCCAGTTTGCGCTCTGGCTACAGCCGCAGGTGGATTTGCGCACGGGTGAAGTGACCAGCGCCGAAGCGTTGCTGCGCATGCAGCAGCCGGACGGCACGTGGGAGCTGCCTGAGGGGATGATCGAACGTATCGAGTCCTGCGGCCTGATGGTCACCGTCGGATACTGGGTGCTGGAAGAGTCGTGCCGCCAGCTTGCGGCCTGGCAACAACGGGGCATCACGCTGCCGCTGTCGGTGAATCTTTCTGCGCTACAGCTGATGCACCCGACTATGGTGCCGGATATGCTCGAGTTGATCCATCGCTACCGCATCCAGCCCCACACGTTGATCCTGGAAGTCACCGAGAGCCGTTGTATTGACAATCCTGACGACGCTGTCGCCATTCTGAAACCGCTGCGTAATGCCGGGATCCGCATTGCGCTGGACGATTTTGGTATGGGGTATTCCGGCCTGCGTCAGCTCCAGCACATGAAAACCCTGCCGGTGGACGTCCTGAAAATCGACAAAACCTTTGTGAAAGGGCTGCCGGAGGATTGCAGCCTGGTGCAGGCCATTATCCAGATGGCGCACAGCCTGAACCTGCACGTGACTGCCGAAGGTATTGAGGCCGAAGCCCAGCGCGAGTGGCTGGCTGCGGCGGGTGTGGAGAGCGGTCAGGGCTTCCTGTTTGGCCGCGCCGTGCCGACGGATACCTTTGAGCGACGCTATCTCGCCGACGCTGGCAATAACGCAAAAGTGTAATTTTGTTGCTGGCTTGTGCGAGCCAGCTCAAAGTTCTTAACATTTGTGTTTCAAATTTGAACCCCGTTTATTTCTGTCCTGTTATGTGGGTGTTATTTTAAAGCCGCAGGTTAACCATAACCTTACAAAGCCTGTAGTTATTCTTTCCAGGGACACCCTATGAAAACCTCACTCTTCAAAAGTCTTTACTTCCAGGTCCTGACAGCCATCGCCATCGGTATTCTGCTCGGTCACTACTACCCGGAACTGGGCGCGCAAATGAAACCGCTTGGCGACGCGTTCGTTAAGCTCATCAAAATGATCATCGCGCCGGTCATCTTCTGTACCGTGGTGACCGGTATCGCCGGCATGGAAAGCATGAAGGCGGTCGGGCGTACGGGGGCGGTTGCCCTGCTGTACTTCGAGATTGTCAGTACCATCGCGCTGATTATCGGCCTGATTATTGTCAACGTGGTACAGCCTGGCGCGGGCATGAACGTTGACCCGGCCACGCTGGATGCGAAAGCGGTGGCGGTTTACGCTGAACAGGCGAAAGATCAGGGGATTGTTGCCTTCCTGCTGGACGTGATCCCGAGCAGCGTGATTGGCGCGTTCGCCAGCGGAAATATCCTCCAGGTACTGCTGTTTGCCGTGCTGTTTGGCTTTGCCCTGCACCGTCTTGGCAGCAAAGGTCAGCTGATTTTTAACGTCATTGAAAGCTTCTCGCAGGTTATCTTCGGCATCATCAACATGATTATGCGTCTGGCCCCGATTGGTGCCTTTGGCGCGATGGCCTTCACCATCGGGAAATACGGCGTCGGCACGCTGGTACAGCTTGGCCAGCTGATTATCTGCTTCTATATCACCTGTATTCTGTTTGTGGTGGTGGTGCTCGGCTCCATCGCTCGTGCGACCGGCTTCAGCATCTTCAAATTTATCCGTTACATTCGTGAAGAGCTGCTGATTGTCCTCGGCACATCCTCTTCTGAGTCCGCGCTGCCGCGTATGCTCGATAAAATGGAAAAGCTGGGCTGCCGTAAGTCAGTGGTGGGGCTGGTTATTCCTACGGGCTACTCCTTTAACCTGGACGGCACCTCGATTTACCTGACGATGGCGGCGGTCTTTATTGCTCAGGCCACCAACAGCCACATGGATATCTTCCATCAGATTACGCTGCTGGTCGTCCTCCTGCTCTCCTCGAAAGGGGCGGCGGGCGTAACGGGCAGCGGATTTATCGTGCTGGCGGCCACTATCTCAGCGGTTGGCCATCTGCCGGTGGCGGGTTTGGCCCTGATCCTCGGTATCGACCGCTTTATGTCTGAAGCCCGCGCGTTAACCAACCTGATTGGTAATGGTGTGGCGACGGTTGTGGTGGCGAAGTGGGTAAAAGAGCTGGATCACAAGAAACTTAACGATACGCTGAATAATCGCACATCTGAGGACAAAACCCCCGGTTTATCCTCTTAATCCCTCATAAATGCCCGTATTCCCTTGTGGGGATGCGGGCACCTGCGCATAATAACCGCTCATACCTGTCATATTTCGACAAAATTTTTTTGGGTATATTTCGCTTCCGCCCGTGACGTTTAGCCGAACACGCTGTCTAATCGGAAGGTTTTCATCGTCATCTTTGAGTGCTCACGTCGCGAGACACTCTCTTTAACCAGGAATGTTGATCAGGGGTTCACATGCAGGGCACAAAAATTCGACTCTTAACCGGCGGTTTGCTGATGATGGCAGCAGCCAGTTATGTGCAGGCAGATGCGCTCCAGCCAGACCCGGCCTGGCAACAGGGAACACTGGCGAACGGATTCCAGTGGCAGGTGTTATCCACTCCGCAACGTCCGAGCGATCGCATTGAAATTCGTCTGGCTGTGAATACCGGCTCCCTCACTGAAAGCACCCAGCAGACCGGCTTAAGCCATTTTATTCCTCGACTGGCGCTCACCCAGAGCGGCAGTTTGCAGGCGGTTCAGGTGCGTTCTTTATGGCAACAGGCCATCGATCCGAAACGCCCGCTGCCCCCGGCTGTGGTCTCCTATGACTACACCATGTTTAATCTGAGCCTGCCCAACAACCGTAACGATCTGCTTAAAGAAGCGCTTACCTATCTATCCGATGCCACCGGCAAACTGGCGATTACGCCTGAGACCGTAAACTATGCGTTGAGCAACAGCGACATGGTGGCGACCTGGCCGACGGATACCAAAGAAGGCTGGTGGCGCTACCGCCTGAAAGGGTCCACGCTGCTTGGACACGACCCGGCAGAACCGCTGAAACAGCCGGTTGATGCCGCGCAGGTGAAATCTTTCTACCAGCAGTGGTACACCCCGGATGCCATGACCCTCATTGTAGTGGGCAACGTGGACAGCCGTGCGGTGATAGAGCAGATCAACAAAGCCTTTGGCGATCTAAAAGGGAAGCGTGAAACGCCCGCCCCTGTTCCTACTTTGTCCCCGCTGCGTCCTGAGACGGTCAGTATCATGACGGATACCGTGCGTCAGGATCGTCTTTCGATGATGTGGGATACCGCCTGGCAGCCGATCCGTGAGTCCTCGGCGCTGTTGCGTTACTGGCGTGCGGACCTGGCGCGTGAAGCGCTGTTCTGGCATGTTCAGCAGACGCTCAGCAAGAACAACGTGAAAGACATTGGTCTGGGCTTTGACTGCCGCGTGCTGTTCCAGCGCGCCCAGTGCGCCATTAACGTCGAATCGCCGGGTGATAAGCTGAATGCCAATCTCGGCGTGGTGGCGAAAGAGCTGGCTAAAGTGCGTAAAGAGGGCCTGTCTGAAGAGGAATTTAACGCCCTGGTGGCGCAGAAATCCCTCGAATTGCAGAAACTGTTTGCCACCTATGCCCGCGCCGATACCGATATCTTAATCAGCCAGCGCATTCGCTCCTTACAGAATCAGGTCGTGGATATCGCGCCGGAGCAGTATCAGAAATTGCGTCAGGATTTCCTGAACGGTCTGACCGTGGAGATGCTGAATCAGGATCTGCGGCAGCAGCTGTCTCAGGATATGGCGTTGATTCTGTTGCAGCCGAAAGGTGAGCCGGAATATGACATGAAAGAGTTAAAGGCCACCTGGAACGCCATCATGGCGACGCCGTCGCAGCCAGTACAGGCGGCGGCCGATGATTTGCACCAGGATGCGAGCGATATTCCGCAGGGCCAGTAAGGCCCTGCGTTCCCTCTCCCTGTGGGCTGAGGGATTTTATGCAGAAGCAATAAAGTTGCTTTCTAAATGACTGAGGGCTGTCAGCGATGCCCTGGTCCGGCTGTAAATCGCTGAGGCGTTTGCCTTCCGGCCGGGGCGAGGCACAGGGATGCGCCGGGAGCCCGGGTCGCCAGGGTGGTGGCGACTGAGCCACCCTGGCACGTTCACCGGTCATGTCGTTACAGAGTAGCAAGGAACATAAAGTGAACGGAATGACCACCACCGCCGTATGTTCCCCTCACCCTAACCCTCTCCCCGGAGGGGCGAGGGGATTGCTCAGTGCTCGCATTAATTTGTGGGGAACCCTCAGCCCGCCCATTCCTTAAGCAGGCATCGCCTCGCGCGGAATAATCGCTCCGCGATACTGAATCACCGTGCTGGCCGTCAAGTGTCCGCGCTGCGCTGCCGCTTCTGGCGTACCTCCCGTCAAACGTACCGCCAGATACCCCGCGCTGAAAGAATCGCCCGCCGCAGTGGTATCGATCACTTTCTCTTTCGCCAGCTTCACCGCCGGCACCTCTGTCACGGCTTCACCCGCCACCGCCACCAGGCAAGACTCCGCCCCGCGCTTAATCACCACTTCGCTGACCCCAGCGGCCTGCGTCCGGGCGATGACCTCATCAACCGGCTTTTCACCCCACAGGGCATCTTCATCGTCCAGCGTCAGGAAGGCGATATCGGTGCATTCCAGCATCTGCTGATACACCTGCTGCGTCTCTTCGCGGCTGGCCCAGAGGCGCGGACGGTAGTTGTTATCGAAAATCACCTTACCGCCGTTGGCACGGCATTCGCGCAGCAGTGACAGCAGCTTTTCACGGCTCTGCTGGCTCAGGATCGCCAGGCTGATCCCGCTCAGGTAGAGGTAATCGAAGGTGGCCAGCTCTTCGCAAATCGCAGCGGCGGCATCGCTTTCCAGCCAGAATTTGGCAGCCGCTTCATTACGCCAGTAATAGAAGGTGCGCTCGCCGGTACTGTCGGTTTCGATGTAGTACAAACCCGGCAGACGGTTTTCCATTCGCTGGATCAGCGAAGTTTCAACGTTTTCACCCTGCCAGGCCTCCAGCATCTGCTGGCTGAAGCTGTCCGTTCCCAGCGCGGTAACGTAGCTCACGCTCAGCGCGTCGGGGGCGACCTGACGGGCAATGTAAACGGAGGTGTTCAATGTATCGCCGCCAAAACCGCGGCTGACTTCCGCGCCTTTCTGGGACAGCTCAATCATGCATTCGCCAATCACGGCAATTTTCTTAGACATAGTCGTGAACCTGAACAGAGTAATTAAGAGTAGTGTGCGCTGTGTGTTTTTTACGGTCAACCATATTAAAACGACGTTCCATTATTTTTTTTGAGCCAGCGCGTGTTCCGGCATATTTCTGTCATCTTAATTTCATTTTCCCGCTGAATTGAACATAAAGTTCTCACCTGGCGGGCCGATAACTCAGTGACGAGTCCAGAAAGGCTATCCCATACAACAGGACATCCGAAATGAAGTCAGAGCAGGTTATCCAGCGGCTGAGCACTACGCCTGAGGCAAGTATTGAGAACTTGCAGGAGCATCGCTACTGGCTGCAATGTGAGCGAGCGTACACCTATCAGCCTATCTACCGTACTGACGGTCGGTTAATGGCAATTGAGGTGTTAACGGTCGTCACTCATCCATCGAACCCTTCGCAGCGTATCGCGCCGGACCGCTATTTTGCGGAGGTTGCCGTGCGTCAGCGCATCGACGTGCTGGAAGAGCAGTTGAGAATGCTGGCGACGAAGCAGGCGTTCTTCGAGCAGCACGGTATTCTGGCTTCGGTGAACGTGGATGGTCCAACCCTGATGGCGTTACGTCAGAATGCGACGCTGCAGGCGCTGATTGCCACCCTGCCGTGGATGCGCTTCGAGCTGGTGGAACATGTTCAGCTGCCGCAGGACTCCTCATTTGCCTCGATGTGTGAGTTTGGCCCGCTGTGGCTGGATGATTTCGGTACCGGTATGGCCAACTTCTCCGCCCTGAGCGAAGTGCGTTATGACTACATCAAAGTGGCCCGCGATCTGTTTATCATGCTGCGCCAGACACCGGAAGGACGGAACCTGTTTACGATGCTCCTGCAACTGATGAACCGCTATTGCCAGGGCGTCATTGTGGAAGGCGTGGAAACGCTGGAAGAGTGGCGCGACGTGCAAAATTCTCCGGCAGCGGCGGCACAGGGTTATTTCCTCTCTCGTCCTGTCCCCATGGATACCCTGGAAAAGGTGATAACCACCCTCTGATCTGCCCGCTTCCCTTTGTCTGAACTATAGTTTTAAAGGCAAGTTCATCAGGAAAGGGGACAACAATGACAAAAACAACCAGGGTGATTTCCTGGACAGCAGGGATTTTCTTGTTGCTGATCGTGGTCTTAATCATCATTATCGCCACGTTTGACTGGAACCGCCTCAAACCGACCATCAACCAGAAAGTCTCGACCGAGCTAAACCGCCCCTTCGCAATACGTGGCGATTTGGGGGTCGTGTGGGAGCGTCAGAAAGAGGAAACCGGCTGGCGAAGCTGGGTGCCCTGGCCGCACGTTCACGCTGACGACATCATTCTTGGCAACCCGCCGGACATCCCCGAAGTGACCATGATCCACCTGCCGCGCGTGGAAGCCACGCTGGCGCCGTTAGCCCTGTTAACCAAAACGGTGTATCTGCCGTGGATCAAACTTCAGCAGCCCGACGCGCGGCTGATTCGCCTGTCGGAGAAAACCAACAACTGGACGTTCGATCTCGCCAGCAGCGGCGATAAAGATCCGAATGCGCAGCCCTCTTCGTGGTCTTTCCGCCTCGACAATATTCTGTTCGATCGGGGGCGGATCGCCATTGACGATAAAGTAAGTAAGGCTGACGTGGAGATCCTCGTCGATCCGCTGGGCAAGCCGCTGCCGTTTAGCGAAGTGACGGGCAGCAAAGCCAAAGGCGATGACAGCAAAGCTGGCGATTACGTCTTCGGCCTGACAGCGAAAGGGCGCTACAACGGCCAGCCGCTGACCGGTAAAGGCAAAATCGGCGGCATGCTGGCGCTCAGGAGTGAGGGCACGCCGTTCCCGGTGCAGGCGGACTTCCGCTCGGGCAATACCCGCGTGGCGTTCGTGGGCACGGTTAACGACCCGATGAACATGGGCGGCGTCGACCTCCAGCTTAAGTTTGCCGGGGATTCGCTGGGTGAACTGTACGATCTCACCGGCGTGCTGCTGCCGGATACCCCGCCGTTTGAAACGGACGGGCGGCTGGTCGCAAAAATCGACGCTGAAAAATCGTCCGTCTTTGACTACCGGGGGTTCAACGGCCGCATCGGCGATAGCGATATACACGGCACGCTGACCTACACCACCGGAAAACCGCGCCCGAAACTGGAGGGGGACGTTGAATCCCGCCAGCTGCGTCTGGCCGATCTTGGTCCGCTGATTGGCGTAGATTCGGGTAAAGGCACGAAGTCAAAAGAGGTCAAAAAGGACGCTCAGCCTGCGGGTAAAGTGCTGCCCTATGACCGCTTCGAAACCGACAAGTGGGACGTAATGGATGCGGACGTGCGCTTCAAAGGACGTAAAATTGAGCATGGCAGCACGCTGCCGTTGAGCAACCTCTCGACCCATATCATCCTGAAAAACGCCGATCTGCGCCTGCAACCGCTGAAGTTTGGCATGGCCGGGGGAACCATTTCCTCGAATATCCACCTTGAGGGGGATAAAAAGCCGATGCAGGGAAGGGCGGAGATCCAGGCGCGTCGTCTGAAGCTGAAAGAGCTGATGCCGGACGTGGAGTTGATGCAGAAAACCCTCGGTGAGATGAACGGCGATGCGGACATTCGCGGCACGGGTAACTCTGTGGCCGCGCTGTTAGGCAGCGGAAACGGCAACCTGAAGCTGCTAATGAACGACGGGCTGGTGAGCCGTAACCTGATGGAGATCCTGGGGCTGAACGTCGGTAACTTCATCGTCGGACAAATCTTCGGAGACGATGAAGTGCGCGTGAACTGCGCGGCGGCAAACGTGGACCTGGTCAACGGTGTGGCGCGTCCGCAGATTTTCGCATTCGACACGGAAAACGCGGTTATCAACATCACCGGTACCGCCAGCATGGCGTCCGAGCAGCTGGATTTAACCATCGATCCGGAAAGTAAAGGCATTCGCATCATCACCCTGCGCTCGCCGCTCTACGTTCGCGGGACCTTCAAAGATCCGCAGGCGGGCGTGAAGGCCGGGCCGCTGATTGCGCGCGGTGCGGTTGCCGCCGCCCTCGCCACGCTGGTCACCCCTGCGGCGGCGCTGCTGGCGTTGATTTCGCCGTCAGAAGGCGAAGCGAATCAGTGTCGGACGATTTTGTCGCAGATGAAGAAGTAAGGTGTGGCCTGTTCTTGCCGGGTGACGCTGCGCTTACCCGGCCTACATGTGAATCGTAGGCCGGGTAAGGCGTAGCCGCCACCCGGCATTCGCTTACAGAGTCTGATGCTTAGTTTCGTGCGTCAGCAGCAGCGCAATCAGCGTCAACGCTGCCATTGCCGCCAGATAGACACCCACATAGAACAGACCATAGTTCGCCTGAAGCCACGTGGCGATATACGGGGCCACCGAGGCGCCCAGAATAGACGAAACGTTATAGGAGAACGACGCGCCGGTATAACGCACTTCAGTCGGGAACAGCTCCGGCAGCAGCGCGCCCATTGGGCCAAAGGTCAGCCCCATCAGGCTCAGACCAATCAGCAGATACGCCATCACCAGCGCAGGGCTACCTGAACCCAGCAGCGGCGGGAAGACAAACAGTGCGAACAGGATGATCAGCGAGGTGATGACGATCATGCTTGAACGACGGCCAAATTTATCCGCCAGCAGGCCCGCGATGGGCACCATCACGCCAAATCCAATAACCGCCATCATCAGCATCCACAGCACTTCGTTACGCGGCAGGCCCAGTCCGACCGGTACGGCGGCGGTACTGTAGGTCATGGAGTACACGGTCATGATATAGAACAGCGTGTAGGTCGCCAGCATGATGAACGTACCCAGCACGGTCACGCGGAGGTGTTTGGTCAGCAGCGTCCCCAGCGGAACTTTAACCTGCTTTTTCGCCGCGGCGACTTTAGCGAAGACCGGCGTCTCGTGCAGCGACACGCGCACGTACAGGCCAATCAGCACCAGCACGGCAGAGAAGACGAACGGAATACGCCAGCCCCAGTTCATGAACTGTTCATCGGTCAGCAGCCAGGAGAGGAGCAGGAAGGTGCCGTTCGCGAAGAAGAAGCCAATCGGCGCGCCCAGCTGTGGGAAAGAGCCATACAGGGCACGCTTACGCGCCGGGGCGTTCTCGGTCGCCAGCAGCGCCGCGCCGCCCCATTCCCCGCCCAGCCCCAGGCCCTGACCAAAGCGCGCCAGCGCCAGCAGCACAGGCGCCAGAATGCCGATAGTTTCATAGGTCGGCAGCAGGCCGATGGCGACGGTGGAGATCCCCATCGTCAGCAGCGAGGCAACCAGCGTCACTTTACGACCGACGCGATCGCCAAAGTGGCCAAAGACCGCTGAACCTATAGGACGCGCAACGAAGGCGATAGCAAAGGTAGCTAAAGACTGTAGCGTGGCTGCCGTCGGGTCGCCCTGCGGGAAGAAAATATGCGGAAAGACAATGACCGCAGCGGTGGCGTAAATATAAAAGTCGAAGAACTCAATGGCGGTGCCAATCAGCGATGCGACGACGACTTTATTGCGGGAGTTGACCGGAACGTGTTCCGCCCCTTCGTTAAGTGTGGTGGCTGTTGCTTGCATAATATTTTCTTATTTTTGGACGAACGAAGGGCCATATTAGGCACAGCAAAAGCGACATTTCAATCTGTAACAAAGGCGTGACATGGTCATAAAAGCAACAAAAAGCGGATAATTTTCAGGCCAGCGAAAACACTTCCATGAAATGCTTCACACATTTTAAATATCAGTCATTAAAACTGGTTTTGAGTTAAATAAAAGTTACGGTCTGGATTTATATGCTGAAATGATGAATCGGGCTGAAATATCAGCCCGACAGGACATCAGTGGTGGGTTTTTCCCGGCATGCGCGGGTCGTCTTTATACTCTGCGGTGGCGATCCACGCGGCACAGAACAGCGTCAGGCGTGCGAAGAAATAGAAGAAGGCCATCAGCCCCAGCACCGAACCAAAGGCCGCGCCGGAGGGGGACTTCACCAGCGATGGCAGCGTATAGGTCATCACAATTTTGATCACCTCAAAGCCAATGGCGGCAATCAACGTCCCACGGATCAGCGCCTTCTTGCGCGGCCGATGGCGGGGCAAACGCCAGAAGATCCAGAAGAACAGCAGGTAGTTAGCAAAGATGGAGATAGCAAGCCCTATACCGCGCCAGGCCGGTTTCAGCCATTCAATGTAGTCCAGATACAGCGCGGAGATAATCATCTGCTGCGCAGAACCGGCGACCGAGGTGATAGAGAGCGTGATGACCAGCGCCACCAGCAGACCAATCAGCGAGATAAAGTCGCGCAAATACTTCACCCATATCTTCTCCTGATCCTGCGGCGTACGCTCCCAGACGTCACGCGACTGGGCGCGAATGGCTTCACGCAGGTTGCCCATCCAGTTAACCCCGGAATAGAGCGCAATCAGCAACCCGACGATACCCACGGTGGTACGCTGCTGCACGGCGGTATTGATGGTGCTTTTGAGCGTCGTGGCGAGCGTCTGGTCGCTGACGTTGGTCAGGATCTTATTGAAGATGTCCTGCAACAGCGTCGGGTGAGACGCCAGAACAAAACCGGCGGCAGCAAACGACACCATCAGGATGGGGATCATCGACAGGAAAGAGAAGTAGGTGATCGCCGCGCCAAACTGATTTCCCATGCGGTCGTTAAAGCGCTCAGCGGCGCGGATCAGGTGAGCAATCGCGGGTATCTGCTGAATTTTTTCGGCTATGCCGGTCACGGTGCCCAGCGCTTTGCTGGTCGTTCCAGGCTCCTTCGGCGCTTCAGGCTCGTTATCCATCTTTTTGATGGGTTCATAATCTAAATGTTGAGTCGGTCGTTGCGGGTTATTTTCCGGCGTCACGCGCATTTTCCTTTTCGTTGAGCTGGATGTTACTGAATTATAGCTTGCGACTAGTCCACGTAACTTTTTGTGAGTTCGGTAAGCCACTCCATAAACACATGCACCCGACGGGAGAGATTACGGCGGTGGGGATAAATGAGGGAGACGGGCATTGGTTCAGCCCGATATTGCGGCAGGATCTCAACGAGTTTTTTCGTGCGCAGGGCATCACGCACCCCGACGCGCGGGACCTGAATAATGCCAAGCCCGGCGATACAGGCGGCCTGGTAGGTTTCCGTGCTGTTAACCGTCAAAACGCCTCCCGTTTTTATCCACTGGGTCGCGCTGCCGTTGAAATACTCAAAACCCAGAGGACGGGTGCCCAGCGTGGCGGAGTAATGAATGAGGGCGTGTGAGCCCAAATCATCCAGCGTCTCAGGGTAGCCGAATCGCGTGAGATAATCCGGGCTGGCGCAGTTAATCACTGAAAGCTTCCCAAGCGGGCGGGCGATAAGCCCGGAGTCCTTCAAGTTTCCCACGCGAACCACGCAGTCAAATCCTTCGCGGATGACATCGACCAGACGATCGCTGCTGCTTAGCTCAAGCTCAATGCCGGGAAACTGTTGTAAAAATGCAGGCAGTTTCGGAATGACGACATTTCGTGCAATGGCAACGGGCATATCCACACGTAGCCGACCGCTGATGGTGGAAGGGTCGTGCAGAAACATGCCGTCCAGTTCGTCCAGATTCATCAGCAGATCTTTTGCGCGTTCGTAATAAACCATGCCGTCCTGCGTCAGGCTGACGCGGCGGGTAGTGCGGTGCAGCAGTTGAGTGCCAAGCGCGTTCTCCAGCGCCTGGATCTGCCGCGAGACACTCCCCTTCGGCAGGCTTAACGTCTCCGCCGCGCGGGTAAAACTCTCCAGTTCCGCGACGCGAAGGAAAAGCTGCATTGCGTATATTTTATCCATAGATATGGGTCATTGTTGTTTGAAATGAAACAGTGAAGCGTTGGCGGCACTATTTATTGATTTTCTACCATCTAATAAGCTCATTCTCAATCTTCATCGCAGTCGAAACGAGGTGAATTATGCGTGAACGTATTGCATTAGTGACGGGCGGTAGCCGCGGCCTGGGTAAAAATGCGGTTTTGAAGCTTGCTGCGGAAGGGACAGATATCATCCTGACCTGGAACAGCAGTCAGCAGGAGGCGCAGGAAGTTGTACGCGAAATTGAGGGAAAAGGTAGAAAAGCGGCAGCATTGCAGCTTAACGTCGGCGATACGGCAAGTTTTGCGCGCTTCGCTCAACAGGTGAAGGAAACCCTTACACACGTCTGGCAACGTGACACCTTTGACTATTTAGTGAACAACGCAGGTACAGGGTTATACGCACCCTATACCGAGACGACAGAAGCGCAGTTTGATGATGCGGTGAATATTCACTTCAAAGGTCCGTTTTTCCTCACACAACAGCTGCTGCCGCTCATAAAAGACGGAGGACGGATCCTGAACGTCTCAAGCGGACTGGCCCGTTTTACTCAGCCAGGTTCAGGGAGTTACGCAGCAATGAAAGGAGCGATGGAAGTGCTGACCCGCTATCAGGCAAAAGAGCTTGGCGTGCGCGGAATTTCCGTCAATATCATCGCGCCTGGCGCGATTGAAACCGACTTTGGAGGCGGACGCGTAAGGGATAATGCGGAGCTTAACCAGCTGCTGGCCTCGCAGACGGCGCTGGGACGGGTGGGCCTGCCCGATGATATCGGTGACGCCATTGCGGCGTTGCTCAGTGACAAACTGGGCTGGATGAATGCGCAACGTATTGAAGTTTCAGGCGGTATGTTCCTGTAATGTTCAGACTTAAGGGGGAGGGAACCCTCTTAAGGAAATCCTTAAAGCAGGTGTGTCTAAATGATGAAAGATATAAAGAGAGCTGGGTGAATTGTAACCTCTCCATTCATTGAGTTTTTTCTTAAAAAATGCCTCTGTAGAATCCCCCTTCGCTATTCTCAGAGGAGTAATACGATGCGAGTAATCATGTTTGACAGGCAGTCATTATTTATTCATGGAGCGAAGTGCAGTTTGCAGAAATTAATTCCGGAAATAGATTTGACAGGAACTCGTCAGACTGATGAATTATGGGCACACTTATCCGCGTCACCTTCCGCTATCGTCATGATAGATGGGTATTTAATTCATGATAACGGTGTGGCTTTACCGGAAGAGATTATGAATCGTTTTCCAACAGCGCGCGTGGTGCTGGTGTTAACGAAAAAAGAGCCTCGCTGGGTTGAGCAAATGCTACAGCGCAACGTGGTGGCAATAATCCCTCGTAATGCGAATCCCGAACGCTTTTCCGCCGTGCTGGATTCTGTATCGCGAGGGATGGTCTGTTTTCCCGGCGAGTGGATGAACCAGCACTCCTCTCATGATGAGCTGTCATTGTTAAGTGAGCGCCAGCGTGAGGTATTGAAATTACTGGCGGCCGGAGAGTCAAATAAAGAGATAGGTCGTAATCTCAATATCAGTGCGGCAACGGTAAAAGCCCATCTTGAGACGCTTTTCCGTTGTCTTGATGTCAAAAACCGGACGCAGGCCGCGATGTACTATACCCGGGCGACGGCCTGAAGGATCTTCTCTGGCAGAGGGGAATCTTCCCCAAAACTGAAGAGCGTTAATACCAGTGCATCATGCTGCTGTTGGGTTAATGGGCGTTTGTTCATTTCCCGCAGCAGCGACTCACATAAATGAATATCATTGAAAAGCAAATTCTCCGCCTCAGTCGGCGTGATGAGGCCGTTAAATTTTTCCCACTGGCGAATCACGTGACCGTAACCTATAACCCATATTCCCTTTTCGTCACGGTATTTCTCCAGGGAAAGACCCTGCTGTTTTTTAATTAATGCGATTGCAGCAGAAGATATCTGCATTGCATAACCCGTCATAAGCGTTTCCTCTTTATGGCGGAACTATAAAGGGAAAACAGCCCGGGGAATATCCGCCAAATGGCCGTTGATCAGGTTTTACTGAACAGATATTCCTTTTTCAGTAAACCGAATAGCCAGTCGTTATGCCATTGCCCTGAAAGGAAATAACTCTCGCGCAACTCACCTTCCAGCTGAAAACCTGTTTTTTCCAGCAGTCGCCTTGAGGCGATATTTCCCGCCGTCACGGTCGCGGTGAGCCGACGGATATTGCCCTGGGTCAGCGCGAAATCACACACCGCCCGCAGAGATTCAAAGCCGTAACCTTTCCCCTGCGCAGAGGGCGCAAAGAGAAAACCGACTTCGGCACAATCTGCTTCCCGGTGCACATAGCCGGTTACGCCCAGCGGCGTCTGGCTGGCCGTCTCACGCACCACAAGGCAGAGCCAGTGCGAGCTGCCCGGTGCCCACGGCAACAGACGAGACACAAAGGCCTCCCGAATGTCAGCCTCGCTACGCTCATGGGCGACAAAACGCATCACGTCAGGATTTTGCTGTAGCGACAGAAAAAAGGGCCAGTCTTGCTCTTGCAGCGGCAAGCAGGTGAGACGCGCGGTGGTTAAGGCGGGCATGACGATCCTCCGGAGACATTGCAAATGATTATAGGGTTGTCACTTTATTTCAACAGAAAGTCAGGTATGTTTAACCTCCTATAAATAAAAAGAAAAACGACTTTTAATGCCGCTTTGGCGGTACTCATTGTCTCTCAAGGAAAACAATGATGATTAGCTCATCGCATCATACCCGCGAACAGTTTGAACACTGTCTGGCGGCGATCCGCCAGGCGTCTGTTGAAATCTTACTTCTGTTGAATGTACATGTTTCTGAAGGAAAAGATCCACGCTGGTTTCTGGAACAACTGGATAGCGCCCGCCTGGGGCTGGGCGGGTGGGGCGCCGTAGCCAGAAAGCTGAACCTGAATGATGCGGAAATGACGGCCTTTACGCTGCAATTACGCTTGCTTCAGCAGCGCGTTCCCCAGTATGAAAGCGGGCAGGATGTCAGCGAAAACCAGCTGATTGCGGCGATGCGCTTCGTCACATCCCTTGAATATCTGCGTCTGCAACAGCCCCTTCTGACCTACGATACCGGGAGGGTGCCAGACAAGGCGAGCCAGCTCCAGGCGCAGAAACAGGTGCTTGCCATTGAGCTGATGATAAAAGGATTGATACAGCAGGCATGGCCCGATCCGGTGCGGCTGAATAATCATCTTAAGACCTTGTTTAATGCTGAACGTGTGCGTCGCTGGCTGAAAAACGGTGAAATTAATGATGTTCTGAGCGGCATGTTATTTAGTGAGCTGGCCCAGCTGCTGGTGGATAAGAAAGAATTTAGCCGCTACTACGTGTCGCTGTTTAACGCCCCGGACATGCTGACGCTGCTGGTAGAACCCCGCAAAACCCTGCAAACCTTCCTCGAAGATATCCGTCAAATCCGCAACAGCATCACCGTGCAGCAGCCGTTGAGCGGGGCGCAAATCCAGCTGCTCGACAGCTATTACATGCAGATCACCCGCTCCGTTCAGCGCGCGTTTGAGGAAGGGCGGACACGCGTTAACCCGGCGGCGCTGATGGCGGTGGATGAAAGCGAGCTGCATGCATTCTGGGAAAAGGCGCAAAAAATAGACCGCACAACAGGCGGCGATCTGTTTGAAGTGCGTGACAGCATAGAGAAACCGACTCAGCGCGCCGCGCGTACGCCAGAGCAGCGCGAACAGCTGATTTCCGGCGTGCTGTGGGGAGCGGTTGGCGTGATGGTTATCGCGATTGTCGTGGGAGGAGCCTGGCTGGTAACCAGCAGTAAACCGCAGCCGACTGTGGCCAGCACGGCATCTCCCGCGCCGGTGCAGGAGATGCGCGAAACGCCTTCCTCGCGAGAAACGCTGACGCGCATGGGTGTCACCTGGGATGAAAACAACTTCCGTTCAGCGATTAGCCGCAACGATACCCGCGTGGCGCTCCTGTTCTTGCAGGGTGGCATGGACTGGAAAATGTCATGGACGGAGGAGGCATTGTCGGCAGGCTACGATGACGTGCTGGAAGTGATGTTGCGCTACCGCCTGCAAATGACAGAGCAAAAGCCCTGCCGACGCTTTATTAATACGCTTAGCCATGCGATGGCGAACGGCGAATCGCTGACGTCTATGCGTAAGCAGTACCTGAAAGCATTCTGTACCGTCCCCGCGGTAGTGAAACGTCAGCAGCACGACGCCGATATGGCAACGCGCCGCGCGAAGACGCAGCCCGATGCCAGTACAAAAAAATGGCAGTCCATCCAGACTGCCATTTATGAAGTGATCCGCTGATTATTTTTCCCCCTCACCCCGGCCCTCTCCCCAAAGGGGCGAGGGAGAAAAGGCCGCACCGTTAAGTCCCCTCTCCCCTCAGGGGAGAGGGTCAGGGTGAGGGGTGAGACTCAGGGCTCCCCATACAGCCCAATCAACCGCCGCACCACCCCATTCGTCCAGCCGAAGCCATCCTGCAACGGATACTCACCCCCGCCACCTTCGCGTGGCGTGCTGCTGGCGATGTGGTACTTCTCAATCAGCTTATGATGGGTTTTGTAGTAATGGTTTACCGTGTGCAGCCAGCTCCAGGCGATCTCATCCCCCAGCGAGTCGTTGCCGTACTGCTTGAACCCCTGGATCGCCATCCATTGTAGCGGTGCCCAGCCGTTCGGCTTATCCCACTGCTCACCTGTTTCATATTCGGTGGCGAGAATACCGCCCGGCGTGAGCAGACGGGCTTTAACGGCATCGGACAGCCGTTCAGCCTGCTCATGCGTCGCCATGCCCACATACAGCGGCACAATGCTGGCCGCAGAGAACAGCGCCAGGGCTTCACGGCGCCAGTCGTAATCACGATAACAGCCGTTCTCTTCGTCCCACAGATAGCGGTTCACCGCCGCGCGCCGGTCGCTGGCTTTCTGGCGGAATAGTTCAGCCGTCTCTTTATCCCCTTTCGACGCTGAGATATTGGCGATAGCGCTCTCCAGTTTGAACAGGAATGCGTTCAAATCGATGGGGATAAATTGCGTCGTACGGATGCTGGCCAGCCGCGCAGGATCGCGCAGCCAGCGGGACGAGTAATCCCATCCTGAGGCTGCCCCGGCGCGCAGGTCGCGATACACCTCGTTCGGCGGACGACCGGAATGACGGGCGGTTTCAACGTCCTCAATCCAGGATTCATCCCGTGGCGTATCACGATCGTCCCAGTAGCGGTTGAGCAATGAGCCATCCGGCATGCGCACCGCACTGCGATAGGCCTGGTTGAGCAGCAGCGATTCCGCCCCGTCCATCCAGAAGGCGTACTCCATCTTGAGATGCTCAAGATAGCGCTTCGCCCCGCGCACGCCGTCCTCTTCAAACAGCTCCACCATCAGGGCAAAAACCGGCGGCTGGGAGCGGCTGAGGTAGTAGGTGCGGTTGCCGTTCGGGATATGTCCGTAGCGCTCAATCAGCCAGGCGAAGTTATCGGCCATGCATTTCAGCAGATCGTTACGACCGCTTTCTGCCAGCCCCAGCATGGAGAAATAAGAATCCCAGTAGTAGGTCTCGCTGAATCGCCCGCCGGGCACAATATAGGCCTGCGGCAGCGCCAGCAGCGACGACCACGGGATGTGATCCTGCGGCTCGCGCGTCAGCACCGGCCACAGGTTATCAATGTGTTCTTTCAGGGAGAAGCCGGGATCAGAGACATACTCTTTACTGTAGTCCTCCGGCAGCCAGAAGTGATTCTCCACAAAGCGCGCCAGGTCAAAATCCCGATGACGACGCACTTTACGGTAGCGGATCAGGATATCCAGCGGGTCCATTTTCGGCGCGCAGTCTGGGAAAGTTTTGCTGTCCGCAAACAGCCGTGTCGACTGCACATGTTCGAACAGTTCAAGATAACGATCGGCAGGCGTCAGGGCATCGGAGGCAGGTAGCCCCTCGATCATTTCGGGTTCCGGCTCCGCCTCAATCATTTCATCCAGTTTCAACTCGCAGGGATCGGTCTCGTAGCGCAGCTCTTCTGCAATCTCGAACTCGATGTTCTCGGTAGCCTGTAGTTTCTGGTTGAACATGGTGATAAGGACCTCCGGTTGTGTGTTCTAAAAGACAGGTTTTTCCGGGCGTCTTATAAGCGTAGACATTCGCTTCGGTGGATGTGGAGGGATATGTGCGGTAGATCACGATTTTCGGAGCATTCGTTTTGCAACGATTTATGAATGTTAAAAAAATGCCCCTTTGAAGAGGGGCATCAATATCAACGCATTGTTACAAACTCTTCTGCCGCAGTGGGGTGGATCGCCACGGTGTTATCGAAGTCTTTTTTCGTTGCGCCCATCTTCAGCGCCACTGCGAAGCCCTGCAGGATCTCGTCCATGCCAAAGCCTATGCCGTGGATGCCGACGATCTTCTCGTCCGGGCCCACACAGACCAGCTTCATGCGGCACGGCTGACGGTGCGAGGTGACCGCGGTATACATCGCGGTAAACGCCGATTTATACACTTTCACCTGATCGTCGCCGTACTGCTCGCGCGCCTGCGGCTCGGTTAAGCCGACGGTGCCGATTGGCGGGTGGCTGAAGACCACGGTCGGGATGTTGCTGTAATCCAGATGTTCGTCCGGCTTGTTGTTAAACAGACGCTCGGAAAGACGACGCCCCGCGGCCACGGCAACCGGCGTCAGTTCTACGGCACCTGTGTTATCACCAACGGCATAAATGCCCGGTACACTGGTGTTCTGGAACTTATCAACGACGATGTAGCCTTTTTCATTGGTTTTCACCCCGGTTGCGGCCAGGTTGAAGTTGTCGGTGGCCGGTTCACGACCAATCGCCCAGATCAGGCAATCAACGGTCTGGCTGCGGCCATCTTCCAGCTCCAGGGTCAGGCTACCGTCCGCATTTTTAACCACCGCTTTTGGCACGGCGTTGGTGTGCAGGGTTGGGCCTTCGGCGTTCATCACCTCGACCAGCGTGTCGACGATTAGCGGATCAAAGCTACGCAGCGGCGCGTGTTTACGCACAAACAGGTGCGCTTCCGCCCCAAGGCCGTTAATCACGCCAGCAAGCTCAACCGCGATGTAACCCGCGCCTACAATGGCAACGCGCTCTGGCAGAGCAGGCAGCTCGAAGAACCCGTCGGAGTCGATGCCGTATTCCGCGCCCGGAATGTTCGGATGGCTCGGACGGCCACCGGTGGCGATCAGGATGTGATCGGCGGTGATCGTCTCGCCGTTCACTTCGATCGTCTTCGCATCCACGAAACGGGCGAAGCCGCGGATCACGTCGACGTTATTCTTGCCCAGCACGTTATCGTACGAGGTGTGAATACGGTCGATATAGGCGGTACGGCTGGCGATCAGCTTATCCCAGTCGAAGTGGTTAATGGTGGTGTCAAAGCCGTAGTCCGGGCCATACATATGGATAGCTTCACGGATTTGCGCGGCATGCCACATCACTTTCTTCGGTACACAACCCACGTTTACGCAGGTGCCGCCGAGTTCTTTGGCTTCAATCAGCGCACACTTCTGGCCGTACATGGCCGCACGGTTGATGGAGGCGATGCCGCCGCTGCCGCCGCCGATTGCGATGTAGTCATAATGCTTAGTCATAGCTTTTGTCCTTAATCGTGAATTGCCGCGATTGTATACCTGAAATCAATAGGTTCCACCGATGGCTGCGATTACTCCGGCACGATCCAGCTTATGGTGGCGTGGCCCGTACCGGCTGGCACCAGCGTTTTGTGCAGCCACGGCAGCACGTTGTTCATCTGCGCTTCGAGCTTCCACGGCGGGTTAATCACAATCATGCCGGACGCGGTCATGCCACGCTGGTCGCTGTCGGGGCGCACCGCCAGCTCAATCTGCAGGATTTTGCGGATGCCGGTCGCCTCCAGATCCTTGATCATGCGCTTAATTTGCGCGCGTAGCACTACCGGATACCACAGGGCATAGGTTCCGGTCGCAAAGCGTTTGTAACCTTCGTTGATACCGGTCACCACCGCCTGATAGTCGGTTTTGATTTCGTACGGCGGGTCGATCAGCACCAGGCCGCGACGCGAAACCGGCGGTAGTTTGGCTTTTAGCTGCTGGTAGCCATCGGCTTTGTCCACGCGGGCGCGGTTATCTTTCTGAAACTCAGCGCGCAGCAGCGGGAAGTCGCTTGGGTGCAGCTCGGTCAACTGGAGGCTGTCCTGCTCGCGCAGCAGCTGGCGGGCAATCAGCGGAGAGCCAGGGTAATAGCGCAGCTGGCCGTTGCGGTTGAAATGATTCACCACGCCGATGTACGGCTCCAGTTCGGCAGGCAGATCGTCCTGCTGCCAGATACGGGCGATGCCTTCCAGATATTCACCGGTACGCTCGGCATGTTCGCCGCTCAGCTGATAACGGCCCGCCCCCGCGTGGGTGTCCAGGTAGAGAAACGGCTTGTCTTTCTCTTTAAGCGCTTCAATGATCAGGCTCTGAACGGTGTGTTTAAGGACGTCGGCGTGGTTGCCAGCGTGGAAGCTGTGGCGATAACTGAGCATGGGTAATGATTTTCCGCTGAATTGACGATTTTCCACAGTTTACAGCAGAACGGCACAGATTACCCGTAGGCCCGGTAAGCGCAGCGCCACAGGGCGTTTTTCGACAACCTCCGGCATTGAAATCCTCTACACTTAACCCCATTACAGAAAACAATATGCACAGCGCCGGATGCGCGCTTCATTCATCTATTTCAACAGGACAGCGTTTATGACTAATCCATTACTGACGCCTTTTTCGTTGCCACCGTTTTCTAAAATCCTCCCTGAGCATGTGGTTCCAGCCGTTACCCAGTCGCTGGAAAACTGCCGCGCGGCGGTAGAGAACGTGGTCGCGCAGGGCGCGCCGTACACCTGGGAAAATCTGTGTCAGCCGCTGGCCGAAGTGGACGACGTGCTGGGGCGCATTTTCTCCCCGGTGAGCCACCTGAACTCGGTGAAAAACAGCCCGGAGCTGCGCGAAGCCTACGAACAGACCCTGCCGCTGCTCTCCGAGTACAGCACCTGGGTCGGCCAGCACGAGGGGCTCTACAAAGCCTACCGCGACCTGCGCGACGGCGACCATTATGCCGAACTGAACACGGCGCAGAAAAAATCGGTCGATAACGCGCTGCGTGATTTCGAACTGTCCGGGATTGGCCTGCCAAAAGAAAAACAGGTTCGCTACGGCGAAATCGCCGCGCGCCTGTCCGAGCTGGGCAACCAGTACAGCAACAACGTCCTCGACGCCACCATGGGCTGGACGAAGCTGATTACCGATGAATCCGAACTGGCCGGTATGCCGGAAAGTGCGCTGGCGGCGGCAAAAGCCCAGGCCGAAGCGAAAGAGCAGGAAGGCTTCCTGTTAACGCTGGATATCCCAAGCTATCTGCCAGTGATGACCTACTGCGACAACCAGGCCCTGCGCGAAGAGATGTATCGGGCCTACAGCACCCGCGCCTCCGATCAGGGACCGAATGCCGGTAAGTGGGATAACAGCCCGGTGATGGCGGAGATCCTCGCCCTGCGCCACGAGCTGGCACAGCTGCTGGGCTTCGACAGCTACGCGGATAAATCCCTCGCCACCAAAATGGCCGAGAACCCACAGCAGGTACTCGACTTCCTGACCGATCTGGCGAAACGCGCCCGTCCTCAGGGTGAAAAAGAGTTAGCTCAGCTGCGCGCCTTTGCGAAAGCGGAGTTCGGCGTGGACGAGCTTCAGCCGTGGGATATCGCATACTACAGCGAAAAACAGAAACAGCACCTCTACAGCATCAGCGACGAACAACTACGTCCGTACTTCCCGGAAAACAAAGCCGTCAACGGTCTGTTCGAGGTAGTAAAGCGCATCTACGGCATTACCGCGAAAGAGCGTACCGATATCGACGTCTGGCATCCGGACGTGCGCTTCTTCGAGCTGTATGACGAGAACAACGAGCTGCGCGGCAGCTTCTATCTCGATCTCTACGCGCGTGAGAACAAGCGCGGTGGGGCGTGGATGGACGACTGCGTGGGCCAGATGCGTAAAGCGGATGGTTCCCTGCAAAAACCTGTTGCCTACCTGACCTGTAACTTCAACCGTCCGGTGAGCGGCAAACCTGCTCTGTTTACCCACGATGAAGTGATCACCCTGTTCCACGAGTTCGGTCACGGCCTGCACCACATGCTGACCCGCATCGAAACCGCTGGCGTCGCTGGTATCAGCGGTGTGCCATGGGATGCGGTCGAGCTGCCAAGCCAGTTTATGGAGAACTGGTGCTGGGAGCCGGACGCGCTGGCGTTTATCTCTGGTCATTACGAAACGGGCGAACCGCTGCCGAAAGAACTGCTGGATAAAATGCTGGCGGCGAAAAACTACCAGGCGGCGATGTTTATCCTGCGTCAGCTGGAGTTCGGCCTGTTTGACTTCCGCCTGCACGCCGAGTTCAGCCCGGAGCAGGGGGCGAAAATCCTCGAAACCCTGGCTGAGATTAAAAAGCAGGTTGCCGTCATTCCAGGCCCGACCTGGGGACGCTTCCCGCACGCGTTCAGCCATATCTTCGCAGGCGGGTACGCCGCAGGCTACTACAGCTACCTGTGGGCCGACGTGCTGGCGGCGGATGCCTTCTCGCGCTTCGAAGAAGAGGGGATTTTCAACCGCGAAACCGGTCAGTCGTTCCTCGACAACATCCTGACCCGCGGCGGTTCAGAAGAGCCTATGGAGCTGTTCAAACGCTTCCGTGGCCGCGAGCCGCAGCTGGATGCGATGCTGGAGCATTACGGAATCAAAGGCTGATTGCTACGTGAAGATCTGCTTAGTAGATGAAACAGGCGCCGGTGACGGCGCCTTATCTGTTCTGGCGGCCCGCTGGGAGCTGGAACATGATGAAAAGAACCTGATGGCGCTGGTGATGACGCCGGAACATCTGGAGCTGCGCAAGCGCGATGAGCCAAAGCTTGGCGGGATTTTTGTCGATTTTGTCGGCGGCGCGATGGCGCATCGGCGTAAGTTCGGCGGCGGTCGCGGCGAAGCGGTGGCCAAGGCGGTTGGCATTAAAGGGAGCTATCTTCCGGACGTGGTGGACGCCACGGCGGGGCTGGGGCGCGATGCGTTTGTGCTGGCCTCGGTGGGCTGCCGTGTTCGGATGCTGGAGCGTAATCCGGTTGTCGCCGCGCTGCTCGACGACGGGCTGACGCGAGGCTATGCGGACCCGGAAATCGGCTCGTGGTTACAGGAACGTTTGCAACTTATTCATGCCTCCAGCCTGACGGCGCTGACCGATATCACCCCGCGCCCGCAGGTGGTCTATCTCGACCCGATGTTCCCGCATAAGCAGAAAAGCGCGCTGGTGAAGAAAGAGATGCGAGTGTTTCAGTCGCTGGTGGGGCCAGATTTAGATGCCGATGGCCTGCTGGAGCCGGCTCGTCAACTGGCGACGAAGCGGGTGGTGGTGAAACGTCCTGACTATGCGCCGCCGCTGGCGGACGTTGCGACCACTAACGCGGTGACCACCAAAGGGCATCGCTTTGATATCTATTCAGGTACGCCGGAATAAAAAAAGCCGGGTGGCGGCTTCGCCTTACCCGGCCTACATTCAGTGCCGCTTGTAGGCCCGGTATGCGTTAGCGCCGCCGGGCTTTTTTGCACTTACTCGTCTTCTTCGTCACGCAGTGGAACAATCAGCATATCCACGTGTACGGTGTTAATCAGCTGACGTGCGGAAGACATCAGTTTGCTCCAGAAGTCCTGATGGTGACCGCATACCACCAGGTCCATATCGTATTTCTTAATCGCATCAACCAGCACCTGGCCCAGATCGCCGCTACCGCTTAAGGTTTCAGTGATTGGATAGCCCGCGTTGGTAGAAAGCTCGCTCAGCGCGTGGTGAGTCTCTTCGGAGATGCGTTTCTGCATATCGCCGAGATTCACGTCGATCAGACCGGTGTAGAGGTCGGAGTAATTCACATCAACGTGAATCAGCGAAACTTTCGCGTTGTAGGGACGTGCCATGGATACTGCTTTATCAACCAGCACTTTACTCTCCGGGGAGAGGTCTACCGCGATAAGAATGTGTTTGTAAGCCATAGTGTTACTCCTTCCTTAAGTTATCGATGACTAAATGGGAAAGCCGTCGTCTGATGCTTTCATTACGGCCCAGTTAAACATATTTTTCAAGCTTTGGTGTTGATAACGATTAACCTTGTGGCAAAAAAATTAACGGATCTCCTACACTATTTAATGAGCCGTTCGGATATTAAAACGCGAACCGGATCGACTTTTAGTCATTCTTTCACTGAACTGTCTGTCAGGGCATTGGGGTGCGGTAGCTCAGGAGCCTTGCTTCGTGGGTGGACGCCGGGGAGGATGTATGATTAGCACCGTCGCATTGTTTTGGGCGTTATGCGTGGTTTGCATAGTGAATATGGCGCGCTACTTCTCATCGTTACGTGCGCTGTTAGTGGTACTTCGTGGTTGCGATCCGTTGCTTTATCAATATGTGGACGGTGGAGGGTTCTTCACCTCGCACGGACAGCCCAGCAAGCAGATGCGTCTGGTGGGGTATATCTACTACCAGCGCTACCGCGATCACCACGATGAAGAGTTTATCCGTCGCTGCGAGCGCCTGCGTCGTCAGTTCATTTTGACCAGCGCCCTGTGTGGTCTGGTTGTGGTGAGTATGATTGCGCTGATGATATGGCACTGAGCATAAAAAAAGCGGGCCAGTTTCCTGACCCGCTTTTTTGTCGCCTTCAGCCGATTAAATTAGCTTCAGCGAAATCCAGTACAGACCGCCAGACAGCAGGATGGACGCCGGGAGGGTGAACACCCAGGCCATCAGAATGTTGGTCACGGTTTTACGCTGCAAACCGCCGCCGTCAACAATCATGGTACCTGCCACGGACGAAGAGAGTACGTGGGTGGTGGAGACTGGCATACCGGTGTAGCTCGCCAGACCGATAGACACTGCCGCCGTCATCTGCGCGGACATGCCCTGAGCATAGGTCATGCCTTTCTTACCGATCTTCTCACCGATGGTGGTCGCCACACGACGCCAGCCAATCATCGTACCGATACCCAGCGCCAACGCGACCGCCATGATGATCCAGATTGGCGCGTACTCAATGGTGTTGAGCATATCGCCTTTCAGTTTCTTCAGCAGACGCTTATCGTCAGCATTGACCTCTGGCAGCTTCGCGACTTTATCGGTCACGTCGGAGATACAGAGCATGATACGACGCAGCTGACCACGCTGTTCTACAGCCAGTTTGTCGTAGCTTTCGATATCGGCCAGCATGCCTTTCGCACGTTCCAGCGCGTTAATCGCGTTTGCCGGGTGGCAATGGAACTCGCCCGGTGCAGTCAGTGCGCCAGAGTCAGGAGAAGGGATCAACTGGTCTACGCCGGTCGCTTTCTTCAGCAAATCAGGATGCTGCTGGAAGTAAGTCTCAACGTTGTTTACCGCATCACGGGTACGGGTGATCTCATAGCCAGAGGCGTTCATGTTAACCACGAAGCCTGCCGGTGCGACGCCAATCAGAACCAGCATCACCAGACCGATACCTTTCTGACCATCGTTCGCGCCATGAGAGAAGGCGACGCCGATAGCGGAAATGATCAGCGCGATACGCGTCCAGAACGGCGGCTTTTTCTTGCCGTCTTTCTTCTCACGCTCTGCTGGCGTCAGGTGGATACGTGCACGTTTCTTCGTGTTGCTCCAGTAGCGACGCAGGATGAAAATCAATCCACCTGCTACCACCAGACCGACGATAGGGGAGATGATCAGAGAGCCGAAAATACCCAGTACTTTAGGAAGGTTCAGCGCATCAACAACCGATGTACCGGTCATCAGGGCGTTAGTTAAACCGATACCGATAATCGCGCCGATAAGGGTGTGAGAGCTGGATGCCGGCAGGCCGAAATACCAGGTACCGAGGTTCCAGATAATCGCAGCAAGCAGCATTGAGAACACCATGGCCAGGCCATGACCGGAACTCACGTTAAGCAGCAGATCCGTTGGCAGCATATGCACAATGGCATAGGCAACGCTCAGTCCGCCCAGGAGGACACCAAAAAAGTTAAATACCGCCGCCATAACGACCGCAAGCTGCGATCGCATTGCGCGAGTGTAGATAACCGTTGCAACTGCGTTTGCAGTGTCGTGGAAGCCATTGATCGCTTCGTAAAACAGCACAAAAACCAGAGCAAGCAATAATAAAAGCCCGGTATGTAAATCCAGGCCGGCAAACAAATGTAGCATAGGACGTTACGCCATTTTGAGGACATGAACGCGGCGCATTATCCAGGACAAATGCGCAACGGGCAAAGTGAAATATAGACTTTTTTTGACATACCACCTGATTTGAGAAATGTGCCTGAATAGATAATCTTTAAATATCAATGAAATGGCTTTGTAATATCTTTTTACGCTGGTGCGACCACTGAGGAAACTTTACAATCCGCGGCAGTTAACGAAGAGGATTTTGACGTGGAAAGGTTTGATGCCGTAGTAATTGGCGCCGGTGCGGCGGGTATGTTTTGTGCGGCAATGGCCGGACAAGCGGGTCGTCGTGTGCTGCTGCTGGATAACGGAAAAAAGCCTGGCCGCAAGATCCTGATGTCCGGTGGCGGGCGCTGCAATTTCACTAATCTTTATGTCGAGCCTGCGGCCTATTTGAGCCAGAACCGTCATTTTTGTAAATCTGCGCTGGCGCGCTACACGCAGTGGGATTTCATCGAACTGGTGGGTAAACACGGCATCGCGTGGCATGAGAAGACGCTGGGACAGCTGTTCTGCGACGACTCTGCCCAGCAAATCGTGGATATGCTGGTGGCCGAGTGCGAGAAAGGCGGCGTAGTCATGCGCCTGCGCACCGAAGTGCTGGACGTCGCCCGTAACGAGCAAGGGTACACGCTGCAACTCAACGGCGAAACCGTCAGCGCCGATAACCTGGTGATCGCCAGCGGCGGCCTCTCGATGCCGGGGCTGGGTGCCTCACCGTTCGGCTACAAAATCGCCGAGCAGTTTGGCCTGAAGGTACTGCCCACGCGCGCCGGGCTGGTGCCGTTCACGCTGCATAAGCCGCTGCTGGAACAGCTTCAGACGCTCTCCGGCGTGTCTGTGCCGTCGGTCATTACGGCCGAAGACGGCACGGTGTTCCGCGAAAACCTGCTCTTTACCCATCGCGGTCTCTCGGGGCCAGCGGTATTGCAGATCTCCAGCTACTGGCAGCCGGGGGAGTTTGTCTCCGTAAACCTGGTGCCGGACTGCGATCTGGACGCCTTCCTCAATGAGCAACGCGCCGCGCACCCGAATCAAAGCCTGAAAAATACCCTGGCGATGCAGCTGCCGAAGCGTCTCGTGGAGTGCTTGCAGGTGTTAGAGCAAATTCCGGATGTTGCGCTTAAGCAGCTCAACAGCCGCGAGCAGGACACGCTGGTGGAGACGCTGACGAACTGGCGCGTGCAGCCAAACGGCACCGAAGGCTACCGCACGGCGGAAGTGACGCTGGGCGGCGTGGATACACACGAACTCTCATCCCGCACGATGGAAGCCCGCAACGTGCCGGGTCTTTATTTCATTGGTGAAGTGATGGACGTGACCGGCTGGCTCGGCGGGTATAACTTCCAGTGGGCGTGGGCCAGTGCCTGGGCATGCGCGCAGGCACTCGCTGAGGGTAAATGACAAGCGGGCGCGGTCATTCATCATTGCATTTCAGGGGCTGACGGCGACGTCAGCCAGGTGTACAACGTCCAGAATATTGCTGGCGGCCACGGTTCCCATCTTGATGTATGACGCTGCGCTGACGCCGCCAATATGCGGCGAAATGATGACGTTATCGACGGTCTGCCACAGGTTCGGGGCGGTCAGTGGCTCGCTGGTAAAGCTGTCGAGTGCCGCGCTGTGCAAGGTTCCATCCTTCAGCGCGTGTAACAGGGCTTCATCGTTAATTAACCCGCCGCGCGCTGTGTTCACCAGAATCGCGTTACGTTTACAGTGCGCGAGCGTGTCTGCGTTGATCATTCCTCTGTTGTCGTCAGTGAGCGGACAATGCAATGAGATAACATCGGCACGGGATAAAAGGTCGGGTAAGGTGTTTGCCCGTTCACAACCAGATGGCATCGTTTTAGCGTAAGGATCATACGCCACAATCTGCATGCCGAATGCCTGCCCCACCAGCGCAACCCGCGAGCCAATCGCCCCCAGACCGATAAGCCCCAGCGTCATGCCTTCCAGCTCGATAGATTTGTGCGTGGCTTTATCCCAGTGCCCGTCGCGCAGGCGTTTATCGAGGGTGACCACGGATTTGGCACAAGCCAGAATCAATGCCCAGGTATGTTCTGCAACCGCTGCCGCATTGGCGCCGGGGGCGGAACGAACGGCGATATTACGCGCCGCTGCCGCTGGCTGGTCTATCACGTCAATGCCGCTTCCGTGTTTCGATATAACCTGTAATGCAGGGGCTGCATCCATGATCCTTGCGGTTATTTTGCCGTAACGCACCAGGATGGCCACAGGATTGTGCCGTTCGCACAGCGTAACCAGCTGATCTTCTGTGGGCTGGTGACCGGCATACACCACGTCAAAGTCTCGCAGCATGCTGACAGCCTGGTCCGCCAGGTCGCACCCCGTGACCAGTACAACGCGTTTATCTTCCATTACAGCGTCTCCCCGTCAGATAACATGCCTGCCTTACGCAGCGCGTCGTTAAGCCAGTGTGGACGTAAATCGCCCTCACGAATAGCAGCAAGACGTCGGGTCTCTGTTTCGAGTTTCCCTTTGGCCATGGCGATAACGGCCTGCACTTCATCACGCGGGATCACCACCACGCCGTCGATATCCGCGACCACCAGATCCCCGGCTCGTACCGTTGCACCAGCGATAGAGATGGGGTGATTAACCCGGCCAGGAATTGATTTTGTCGGGCCACAGGGGTTAAGACCGGCGGCGAAGACGGGGTAGTGCCCTTTACTCAGGGTATCGGCATCACGTACCGCCCCGTCAATGATGATGCCCGCAATACCGCTTGCCTGGGCCTGCGTCGCCATAATCTCACCGAGCAGCGCACAGGTCAGGTCGCCTTTCCCGTCAACAACCAACACATCGCCAGGCTGTGCTACGGCCATTGCGGCATGGATGGCCAGATTATCTCCCGGGCGCACCTCCACGGTGACTGCCGGGCCCGCAACGGCCATGTGAGGCGCGAGCGGTTTGATACGACCATGGAGTGTACCGCGGCGACCGGCAACATCCGCCAGAATGGCGGCCTGATACTCGGCAGCCTGGTGAACCTGTTCAGCCGATACGCGTTCGACCTGACGATTAATCAATGATTTTTCAGAAACGGACATATATGCCTCCATATTGTTTTACTGTGTACAATGCAGGTGTACAATACAAAACAACTATAGCGGTGTTACTTTCCCATTAGCCAGATCTGCGATGGCGTTTGTGATGTAAACACGAAGTGACTCACAAAAATTGAGGTACACTCACTGCCGAGCAGAAAAGGAGATGATGATGGGTAACGAAGGCGTTGTAGCGGTCGAAAAGGCGCTGGCTTTACTGGATTGCTTCCGTCCCGGCGATGAGAGCCTGACGCTGACCGCGCTGGCGCAGCTATCGGGTTATCACAAAACCACGGTTTACCGGTTAATGAATTCGCTTGAGCGAATGAACTATGTCGTCAGGCATGATGACGGCAATTATGCGCTTGGCCCACGTCTGCTTTACCTTGGCAAACTTTATGAACAATCTTTCCATCTTTCCCGGGTGGTGCAGCCTGAGCTTCAGGCGTTATCACAGGCCTCTCAGGAGAGCGCCAGCTGGTATGTGTTAGAAGGCGGGCAACGTCTGTGCCTGTTCCGGGCAGAAGCATCGCACGGGTTGCGTCACAGCAATCTGCCGGGTACTCAGTTTCCGCTGGACGATTCTGCCATCAGTAAAGTGCTTCGCCACTGGGGCCTTAATGACGCGCTGCCAGAGGGGAAGCCCGCTGTTCCGCTCTATACCGCAGGCGCCCGTGACCCGCATACTGCGGCGTTCGCAATGCCCGTCTTCGGCGTCAATGACAAGCTGATTGCGGCGCTGGCGTTGACCGGGCCCATCTCCAGACTGACTGAAGATCGCCGTGAACAGGGGATCAGCCAGCTAATGCATGCCACCGCCAGCCGCCTGTCACAGAAAATGGGGGCCAGTAAGCCTTTTTGCCAGCAGTTTTATGGGGAAACGCAGGATACTGCGGAAGAGAGTCTCTAAGCATAAAGCGGGACGTGCGTCCCGCTTTTGTTATGTCTAATGGGTGACCTGCTTTTCATGCAACTGAGCATTGCTGGCCTGGCGTCCCATCACCAATACCGCGATACCCCCCGTGACGCATAACGCCGCCAGAGGAAGCATGGCCAGCGTGTGGCTACCCGTCCGTTCGTTGATAATACCGTAAGCGTTGACCATCACCGCACCGCCGATAAGGTTAGCGATGGCGCCAATTGCAGCCAGGCCCGCAGCCGCCGACGTGCTGCTCATCCAGCCTGACGCCAGCGCCCAGAAAGGCCCCTTCATTGAATACGCCCCTATCAGCATGATGCTCAGGATAACAATGGTGGCGGAAAGAGAGACGCTGACAAAGGCGGCAAATACGCCTGCGGCAATAATGAAAAGGGTCAGAGCGGTATGCCAGCGGCGTTCGTTGGTTCGGTCCGAACTGCGTCCCCACACAATCATCAGTACGGATGCCAGACCGTAAGGAATGGCGTTGAACAGACCCGTCTCCAGATTATCAAGGTGGAACGATTTCAGCAGCTGCGGTGACCAGACGCTGATGGTGGTGCCCGCTGATGACGCGCCTGCGTAAATCAGCGCCAGCAGCCAGATTTGACGATGCCTGAGCAACTGCCATGTCGTCTGGTGTCCGATATTTTTTTGCTGTTGACGCTCGGTTTCAAGCGTCGTTTCCAGCCATTTTTTCTGTTCCGCGTTAAGCCAGTTAGCCTGGTGCGGACGATCGCGAAGAACAAACCAGGCGGCAATACCCAGCAGGACGGCGGGTAAACCTTCAATGATAAACAGCAGATGCCAGCCGCGCAGACCCAGCCATCCATCCAGCGACAGAATCAACCCGGACAGCGGCGAGCCAATAAAATTGGCCAGCGGGATCGCGACCATAAAGGACGCGATAATTCGCGCACGGTAGCGGGAAGGGATCCACCAGGTCAGAAAGAGTACGACGCCGGGGAAGAAGCCCGCCTCCGCGGCACCCAGCAGAAAACGCACGATATAAAGCGACGTCGTGTTTTGTACCAGTGCCATACACATGGATACCACCCCCCAGCTGATCATAATGCGGGGGATCCACAGACGTGCGCCAACTTTCTGCATTGCCAGATTGCTTGGAACTTCAAACAGAAAATACGCCACGAAATAGAGGCTACTGGCGAAGCCAAACGCCGCTTTGCTGAGACCGAGATCCTCATTCATCTGTAGCGAAGCCATGCCGATATTGCCGCGATCGATAATGGAGACCAGATAACTGACTATCAGAAACGGGAGGATACGCCAGATCACCTTGCGCATAGTCTCTCTTTCTATGTCCTCAGTGGCGGCAGTGCCATTACGAATATGTTCTGTCATGTGTTCCTCGCAGGGTCTGTTCTTGGTTTTATCAGGTACAACTCTGTTTTATTAAACAAAACCACTATAGCGTCGGCGCCTTCTTTTTATCCAGTTAATGGAAGGTTTAAATGATGTAAATAAGACGTGACTCACAGTTAACGAGCTTTACCTCGTGAGCCTAAACGACAGATGCGCCACCCCCCGTTGTGAGGTAAAGTACACACCTTGCGCAGCCAAAGAGCTGCGGTTTTGTGGGGTATAGGCGAATAACACGCTCCCCCATTCTCACTTCTGGTTTACGCCAGCCTGCATGGTGTTGTGTTTTGTCTTCTTAAAAGGGTTGTCTATGTCTGCTGCTCATCTCGGTTTCCCGACGGAAACCGTTGTTGTCTTTGTGGTGATGGCCGTTGGGGCGATGTTTATCGACCTCTTCATGCACCGTCACGATAAACCGATCTCGCTGAAAAGCGCGGCCTTGTGGTCCATCTTCTGGGTCATGATGGCGATGGCGTTTGCTGGCTTCTTATACGTGCACCACGGCGCGGAGATGGCCAGTCTGTTCCTCACCGGCTATGCACTGGAAGAGGTGCTCTCCGTCGACAACCTGTTTGTGATGATGGCGATCTTCGCCTGGTTCGGCGTGCCGGATAAGTATCGTCACCGCGTGCTCTACTGGGGCGTGCTGGGGGCGATTGTGTTCCGCGGTATTTTTGT
This sequence comes from Enterobacter cloacae complex sp. ECL411, assembly GCF_021869665.1. Lineage (NCBI taxonomy): Bacteria > Pseudomonadati > Pseudomonadota > Gammaproteobacteria > Enterobacterales > Enterobacteriaceae > Enterobacter > Enterobacter cloacae complex sp. ECL411. The sequence goes on along the minus strand of NZ_CP091486.1, from coordinate 4,444,265 downwards.
TGCCATCGGCACCAGCCTGCTAAGCCTGGGGCCATACGTTGAGGTGATTTTTGCGCTGGTCGTCGGCTGGACCGCGGTGATGATGCTGAAACGCAATGAAGAGAGTGATGAAGTCGAGGATTACTCCAACCATCTGGCGTACCGCCTGGTAAAACGCTTCTATCCGGTCTGGCCAAAAATCAGCAGCCACGCGTTTATCCTGACCCAAAAAGAGGTGGACGCCGAGCTGGAGAAGCCTGAAAACAAGGATGTAATGGTAGGTCGTGTGAAGAAGGCGAAGCGCTACGCGACGCCGCTGCTGCTCTGCGTGGCGGTGGTAGAGCTGTCCGACGTGATGTTCGCCTTCGACTCCGTTCCCGCGATCATTGCCGTCAGCCGCGAGCCGCTGATTATCTACAGCGCCATGATGTTCGCGATCCTCGGCCTGCGTACCCTCTACTTCGTGCTGGAAGCGCTGAAGCAGTATCTGGTGCATCTTGAGAAAGCGGTAGTGTTACTGCTGTTCTTCGTGGCGTTCAAGCTGGGGCTGAATGCGACCGATCACTTCTGGCATCACGGTTATAACATCGGTGCCACGGCAAGCCTGTTTGTGGTGCTGGGGGTACTGGCGCTGGGGATTATTGCGAGCGTGATGTTCCCGGGGAAACGTGAGGCCTGATGTATCGCCCGGTGGCGCTTCTGTATGACCGGATACATAGGTAACAGATCAGACCGGGAACATAGGTAACACTTTTCAGTCTATCCGGAGCACACTCTGGGTTTTTCGGTCGTAGTACGCAAGCGTTATTCCATTAAAGATGATGGCCTCCAGGCCATCATCTTGTTCTTCCAGCATGATGTACTCATCAGTCAGCGCTTCACTCAGGAACACCGTCCCCTTTTTCCCCATATAGAGTGTCCCCCTTGATTTCACCCTGTAGACCGTACCTCCTTCCGGATAAGCATATTCAGGAACCCTGCCATCCCAGTGCCGGCCTGAGGGTTGCCATACCGTTCCGGGCGTTGCACCCGCCAGGGCTTCATGTGGCCTTTCATAGTTAAACTCTTCCCGGTAGCCACTGAACCACCGCTGTTGTTCTTCCATCGTCATAAATATGTTGCCCTGTTTTACTGCACTTTTCAGCGAACGATGCATTCGCTCATGACGGCCGTTTTCTTCCGGATGCCCCTTTCTGATGCGTTCCGGTCTGATGCCCAGCTTTATCAGCCAGACTGCAAGGCGACTTAACCCGGCGATACCTGTTCCTGCGAAAGGCTGACCATTATCCGTTCTCAGGACTTCCGGCAGACCGTACTCCAGGAACGCATCCGTCAGGCACTGCCTGACGAAGGGCTCGCTCTCCCGGTCTGCTCCCCGGCAGCTCAGAAGATACCGGCTGTGATTGTCGGTGAGGGTGAAGGGATGACAGTATTTCCGGCTCAGCAGCCTGAACTTGCCTTTAAAATCAGCGCTCCAGACCTGATTGTTCTCACTGATGATGGTCAGGGGCTGGCGATTGCCCGGGGTTCTGCGTTTTCGCTTTTTATCCGGAACCAGGCCTTCACGCTTGAGGATATCGCCGATAGTACTGGCAGCGGGGACGGTAAAATCGACGTGATGATTGAGCAGCCACATCCGCAGTTTTTTGGGGCCCCAGTCAGGGTGTTTTTGCCTCAGGGCCGTAAGCTGCCCGGCGATATCATCAGGAACTGTCCGGGAGTGGGAGTGCGGAGCACGCGACCGGTCAGAGAGAGATGACAGGTCAGAGGGGTCAAAACGCTGAAGCCATTTGTAACCGGTTTTTCGACTGATGCCGAAGAGACGGCAGAGGGCAGAAAAAGAATCCGTACCTGCATGGCAGGCACGGATGAAATCAAGGCGTTGCATAGGTCGCGTCTCAGTCCAGGGCATAGCGAGTCTCCTCTTCTATGCCAGTTATAACTGTTACCCATGTATCCGGTCTAAAGTGTTACCCATGTTTCCGGTTCATACCCTTCGCTTACCGGGCCTACGATTGGGATGTAGGCCGGGTAAGGCGCAACCGCCACCCGGCAAAAGGCTACTTTATTATCGGTGAGTTTCGGCGCTTGCGCGGATGATGGAAATGGCGCCAGTGCGGATCCTGCGCCGCCGCCAGCAGCTCGTGGTCGCCACGTGTGTCGCCCCAGGCGCGCAGGTGATATGCGTTCAGATCGCCATACACCTTTTCCAGCCTCGCCACTTTCTGCGCGCAGCGGCAGTTGTTGCCGGTGATCCGCCCGGTCAGCTTGCCGTCTTTCACTTCCAGCTGCGTGCCAATCAGCTTAATGCCGAGCTTATCGGCCCACGGCTGCAATACCAGCGCCGGGGAGGCGGAGCAAATCGTCACTTCCGCACCGGAATTAACTTCGTTGGCGACAGCCATGACCCCTTCCGGGCGCATCAGCTTGTTCCAGTATTTTTCACAGAAGGCCTCTGCCTGCTGACGTAACCAGTGCTCATCCACCCCCGTCAGGAAGGTTTTGATCAACACCTCTTTCAGCTCATCACGCGTCAGCTTGCGACGCACGCAGTGCAGCGTGGGCAGGGCCATGCGCACCAGGCGACCCGCAAAGTAGCGCTTGCCAAAGGCAAAGCGCAGGAACGGAATAAAACTGTCGTGGTGCGTCAACGTACCATCAAAGTCAAAGACAGAGAGCACGCTGGACTTCGCCACGGCTTCGTCGGCAATCATATTGGTCATAAATACGTCTTAGCTGAAATACACATTCTGTTCACTAGTTTACCTGCTTTACCTTCACAGTCCTTCTATCCGATCTCATTTTTTCTCGAACCTGTGGCCTGACGGGTCAAACTATGTCATCCACCACGCCACCGTCAACGCGCAGCGCCGCGCCGGAAGTCGCGGAGGCCTGCATGGAACAGACATACACCACCATATTCGCCACTTCTTCTACCGTTGCGGCGCGCTGAATAACCGAGCTGGGGCGATTCTCCATCACGAACGCTTTCGCCAGCTGCTCCAGCGATTTGCCGGTTCTCTCCATCTCGTCTTTCATCATTGCGGCAAAACCGTCCGACATTGTCGGGCCCGGCAGCACGCTGTTCACCGTGACGCCGCTGCCTGCCACGAACTTCGCCAGACCGCGCGCCAGCGAGAGCTGGGCGGTTTTTGTCACGCCATAGTGGATCATATCCGCAGGAATATTGCAGGCCGATTCTGACGAGATAAACACTACCCGACCCCAGCCTTTTTGTACCATACCGGGCAGCAGGGCACGGGAGAGGCGCACGCCGGACATCACGTTGGTTTGCCAGTAGCGTTCCCAGGTCTCGTCGTCGGTGGAATAAAAATCCTGCTGGCCATAGATCCCGGCGTTATTCACCAGAATATCGACGTGCGTGGCGACCCTGAGCAGTTCGTCAACGCCCTCCTGCGAGCTCAGGTCGGCGATGGCGGCACGGACCTGTACGCCTGGCACCACCTGCTGGAGCGCCTGAATGCCTTTGTTCACCGAGTCGACGCTGCGCCCGTTGACGATCACTTCCGCACCGCTCTCCGCCAGTCCGCGGGCGATGGCAAACCCAATACCGCCGGTGGACGCGGTCACCAGCGCTACTTTCCCCGTTAAATCGATTTTCATCGTTCACTCCTTGCCGTTTTATGGTTCAAAACTTAAAGCGTAGCAGTTGACGATGACGGCTCCTGTTTAAAAAGGCGCAACAGCGTCTCAACCTGCTCGTCCAGCGGGCTGAGGGAGCGTTTAACGATGAGGTGCAGCGGCGTGGCGCGTCGAACGCCGTGGCTGAGGGGCAGGATTTTGAGGATGCCCTGCTGGAGCGGGGTCTGAATGCGTTCTTCCGGTAACCAGCCATATCCAACCTGATACATCACTGCTTCGATCGCGGCATCGATGGTGGAGAATGTCCACGACTCCCCGGTGGGGCGAACGGTGGGCTGGCTGTCTGCGATCTGAATGCGCGGCCACGGTCGAAGCATCTCGTCGTTAAGCGGTGTATCCAGCGCAAACAGCGGGTGCGCGTGATGCGCGACGGCAACAAAATCGATATTCATCAGCCATTCGCCCAGGCCGGTAATGTCCTGGCGGCGGGTTAAGACCATCACGTCGGCCTCATCATTGAGCGCATCTGCGCGGCTGTTTTCCAGCACCTCGGTAAGCCGCACCTGCGTTTGCGGGTACAGCTGCTGAAACTGGCGCAAAATCGCGAACAGCCGGCTGCGCGGAAAAATACTGTCTACCATCAGGTCGATACGGGTTCGCATCCCGCTGCGCAGGGTTGCAGCGCGCGTTTCAACGTAGGCGAAGGCTTTCAGCAGCGGTTTAACCTGATTCAGCAACAGCTCACCCGCCGGGGTCAGCACGGCACGGCGTCCCTCTGTCATCAGGAGCGCTACGCCCAGCCGCTCCTGCAAAAGCGACAGGTTATAGCTGACCGAGGACTGGCTGCGATGGGTCTCTTCCGCCGCCTTAGCGAAGCTGCCAGCCTCGATGACTCTTTCCAGCAAGGCCCACTGTTCGAGCGTCGTCTTGTGCATGATTAATCTAAATTTTGGATGAATTTGATTAAAACATAGCGTTATTCATTCATTTTTTGAAGGGGTACGATCGTCTCATCAAAACAAAGGAGACATCTTATGAGCACCTTCGATAAACATGATTTAAGCGGCTTCGTTGGCAAACATCTGGTATATACCTACGACAATGGCTGGAACTACGAAATTTACGTTAAAAACGAGAACACGCTCGACTACCGTATTCACAGTGGTCTGGTGGGCAATCGTTGGGTGAAAGATCAGCAGGCCTACATTGTCCGCGTCGGGGAAAGCATCTATAAAATTTCCTGGACGGAGCCAACCGGTACCGACGTGAGCCTGATTGTGAACCTGGGCGACCGCCTGTTCCACGGCACCATCTTCTTCCCACGCTGGGTCATGAATAATCCGGAAAAAACCGTCTGCTTCCAGAACGATCACATTCCGCTGATGAACAGCTACCGTGATGCCGGGCCAGCGTATCCAACCGAAGTGATTGATGAATTTGCGACGATTACTTTTGTACGCGACTGCGGTGCGAATGACGATAGCGTTATTGCGTGTGCTGCCAGCGAGTTGCCAAAAAACTTTCCAGATAATTTAAAATAAGCTTAGCAACGCGTTAAATGCACAACGGCCATTTCGGTTTTAACCCGAATGGCCGTTTTTTATGCTGCAGAAATACCGGAGTAAGTCACCGATTCCGCCGTTAAGGTGAAAGGCGTAGGAGTACAGACCGCCAGGCTCAGCGAGCCGAAGCGAAGCTGGCTGACCGGGAGCGACTGGGCGGTGCTGTCAATGCTGACAATCTGCCACGCGCTGCCGCCACGCTGTTTGACGATCGCCTCTTTGCGCGTCCAGATGCGCCAGAATGCGGAAAGCTGTTCTTCCGGCGCTTCACGCTCCAGCTCGTCATGCTCGGTGAGGCTGAAAACGGCATTCGCCAGCGCCTGCCAGTTCTCCCGCGGGCGGATCACTTCGATATCGCAGCCAACCTCGCCTTCATCGCTTATCAGCATGGCAATGTCGTCCCCGCTGTGGCTCAGGTTAAACCACAGCGGATGGCCGTTAGCGAAGGCCGGTTTTCCCTGCTCGCCGTAGATTATCTCGGGAAGCGGTGAGGGGGATAAAGTTCTGGCGAGCAGCGTCCGGCCTGCAAGCCAGGAAGCGTATCGCGCACCCTGAGGTGCCATGTCTGCGAGCGTTGACGCCAGCGGGTCCGCGCTAAGGGTGGAGATCTTTCCCAGTACAAACTGGTACATAGTTACGCCCAGCGTTTAATGATTATCGAGGTATTAATGCCGCCAAAGGCAAAGTTATTGCTCTGAATAAATTCGCAATCAATCGGGCGGGTTTCCCCCATAATATAATCTAAAGCGCCGCATTGCTCATCCGGTTGTCTTAAATTGAGCGTCGGCGTGAACCAGCCCTCCCGCATCATATGCAGACTCAGCAAGGCTTCCAGCGCGCCGCAGGCACCCAGGGTATGGCCGAAATAGCTCTTTAAGGATGAAATGGGCACGCTGTCGCCGAAAATAGCGGCGGTCGCCTGACTCTCGGCGATATCCCCGCGATCGGTTGCCGTGCCGTGGGCAGAAATGTAGCCAATGTCCTGCGGGCTAAGACCCGCCATCGCCAGCGACTGCTCCATACACACCTGCATGGTTTCACGCTGGGGCTGGGTGATGTGCGCCGCATCGCAGTTGGTGGCAAAGCCCACGATCTCGCCATAGATTGTCGCCCCGCGTGCTCTGGCGTGATCCAGCGCTTCCAGCACCAGCGTGCCCGCCCCTTCGCCAATCACCAGGCCATCGCGCTGAACGTCAAACGGCGACGGCGTGGTTTTGGGCGCGTCGTTACGCTGGCTGGTGGCAAACAGGGTATCGAAAACCGCCGCTTCCGACGGGCACAGCTCTTCCGCGCCGCCTGCCACCATCACGGTCTGGTAGCCGTGACGAATCGCTTCCCAGGCGTAGCCAATCGCCTGGCTGCCAGAGGTACAGGCGCTTGAGGTGGGGATCACCCGTCCGCGCAGGCCAAAGAACAGTCCGGTATTCACCGCCGTGGTGTGCGGCATCATCTGCACGTAGGTGGTGCCGGCGATGTTGTGGGTGTGCTTTTCGGTGAGCATGGAGGCAAACTCGCTGACCGGTCCGGTGCTGCCCGTCGACGAGCCGTAGGCGATGCCGGTCTGACCGTTGGTCAGCACCGCGTCGTCGATCAGTCCCGCCTGCTCCAGCGCCAGCTCGGTGGCGCGGGTTGAGAGCAGCGACACGCGGCCCATGGCGCGAATGCGCTTACGGGTATAGTGAGCGGGCAGAGTGAAATCTTCAATCGGCGCGGCGAGCAGGGTTTGCAGGCCGTCATACGCCTGCCACTCCGTCATGGTACGTACCGCATTTTCATACTCGCGCAGACGGCGCGAGATGGTCGGCCAGTCCTCGCCGAATGCGGTGATGCCGCCCATGCCCGTAATCACTACCCGGCGGGTCATAGCATGCCTCCGTTGATCGATATCACCTGTCGCGTCACATAGCCTGCTTTATCCGACATCAGGTAGCTCGCCAGCCCGGCGACCTCCTCGGCCTGGCCCATACGCTGCATCGGGATCATCGACATCGCCGCGTTCAGCGCGGCTTCATCCATCTCGATCATACCGGTATCAATCAGCCCCGGCGCGATGCAGTTGACGGTGATTTTGCGTTTTGCCAGCTCGGTGGCGAGCGCTTTGGTGGCGCCGATGATCCCGGCTTTCGCCGCGCTGTAGTTCACCTGCCCACGGTTGCCCATAATGCCTGACACCGACGACAGGGTGATGATCCGCCCGCCCTTGCGGGTGCCGATCATCGGCATAATGCAGGGATGAATGACGTTATAAAAACTGTCGAGATTGGTGTGGATCACGCTGTCCCAGTCATCGTCGCTGAGCGCCGGAAATGCGCCGTCGCGGGTAATACCGGCGTTACTGACCACGCCATACCACGCGCCGTGGTCAGCGATCGCCTGTTCCAGCACCGTACGGCACTGCTCGCGGTTGCCCACGTCAAAGGTGAGTAAACGGCCCGCGCCGCCTGCCTGGACAATCGCCTCCAGCGTCTCCTGCGCGCCCGCTTCATCACGATGGTAATGCACGCCGACGGTGAAACCGTCCGCCGCAAGCTGAAGGGCGATAGCGCGGCCAATGCCTTTGCTGGCGCCGGTGACCAGTACGGATCTCATGATGGTGTTCCCTGGTTAAAAAGTGTGGTTAATTCTTCCTCGCTCGGCTGGAAGGTGTTCACGCGGCCCGTGGCGAGGGAGACATTGTCCGCATGAATGGTGCACTCGAAGCTGCCAAAGCGCTCATCCTGCATCAGACGTTCGATGGTGATGGTCAGCGTGCAGCCTGCGGCAAAATGCCCTGCGTCGCACACCAGCTCGCGCGCGCCCAGCACCATACCCAGCGCACAGTGCGGCAGCCCTTTTTGCATCCGGTGCCATTCAGACCAGACGCCCACGGTCTGAGCCATCAGCTCCAGCGCAAACCAGCCGGGCAGGTTGCCGCCTGCGTCCAGAAACGGCGCCAGAACGCCCCGATCGTTCACCGTCACGTTGCAAACGGCGCGGTCATCGGTGACGCTTTCCACGCTCTCAAGCAGCAGCATCGGCGTGTCGTGAGGAAGATAATCCCCGGGTGGTAAGTAGCGCATCATACTCTCCCCAGCAGAAGGCTGGCGTTGTTGCCGCCAAACGCGAAGGAGTTTGACAGGATCACTGGTTTATTCAGCGGTGCGCTCTGGTGCAGTAGGCCGAAGGCGGGCAGGGTGTCGTCCGGCGCGTAGCGGGAAAAATCCTGCGGCGGCAGCGGCAGGTCTCGGGTCAGGATCAGCCAGCTCAGGGCGGCCTCGGTGATCCCGGCGGCACCCAGCGTGTGGCCGGTAAGATGTTTCGTGGAGCTGCACGGCACGCGGTCGCCAAAGAGATCGTGGATCACCTGCGCCTCAATGCGATCGTTCAGCGGCGTGGCGGTGCCGTGCAGGTTGATATAACCGACGTCCGCCGCCGTCATGCCCGCCTCGTTCAGCGCCTGGGTGATGGCGCGGATCGCCCCTTCGCCCTGCGGATGTGGGGCGGAAATATGGTACGCATCGCTGGATTCCCCCGCGCCCAGGAGCGCAATCTCGCCCGGCTCGCGGGTCAGTACCATCAATGCTGCCGCTTCGCCAATGGTGATCCCCCGACGGTTGCGGCCAAACGGTTCGCACAGGGTCGGGGAGAAGGATTCCAGGCTGTTGAAGCCGTTGACCGGCATTCGGCTCAGGCTGTCGGCCCCGCCGACGATGGCGACGTCCACCAGACCGGCGTCGATCAGGCGTCGACAGCTGATGATCGCCCGTGCGCTGGAGGAGCAGGCGGTCGAGATGGTATACGCCGGGCCGTCCAGCGCAAGCCAGCTGGCGAGAAAGCGCGACGGATCGCCCAGCTCCTGTTGCGGATATTGCCACTGCGGACTGCGCTCGCCGTTCTGCGCGCGGCGCACGTACTCATCACCCTCGTCCAGTCCGGAGGTGCTGGTGCCCAGCACCACCGCCACGCGGTCGCGCCCCACGCGCGCAATGGCCGCATCGACGGCGGGCCGGATTTGCGCCAGCGCCGCCAGCAGCAGCTGGTTGTTGCGACTTCGATGCGCAGAAAAAGACCCGGGGACAGGGGGAAGATCACCCTCTACCCCGCCCAGCACGGCCTCGGGTAGGCCCTGTAGCCAGCCCGCACGCTGGTGCATCCCGGGGGCCACGCCAGCGTTCAGGTTTGCCGCTATTTCATCAGCCGAGTTGCCGAGCGCGTTGACCATGCCAACGGCAGAAAGGTAAATCATCTCAGTCACCCAGATATTGAATGGTGATGTGGTAGTGAAAAGCGTGCTGCACAATGCTAATCGGTTCGCGCCTGCCGTTACGGTTCAGGTAGGCAATTTCCGTGACCAGCTTGCCATCGGGGTTGCGCAGTTCGCGTCTGGTGTCAGTATCGTTCAGCGTCCAGCCTTTCGGCAACTGCGGCTGCCAGGCGCTGAGGGGCCAGTGGCTGAGCATCACGTCGGCCAGCACCTGGCTGGCTGGCGGCAACTGCGGCATCACAACCGACTGCTCGGTGTGGATCCCGGTGTCGTCGTAGGTGGCGAGGAACAGGCGGATCCCGACGGAGGAGAGGCCGGCAAGCGTCACTTTATTTCCATCGGCGTTCAGCATCACCAGCAGCGACTGGGTCTGGCCTTTAAAACTGCCGGTAAGCAACTGCTGCGCGCGGATGGCAGGCGTGATGCCCGGCGGTGGCAGCGTGACGCGGGTGCCGGGCTGGAGCCAGGCCTGAGGGCGCGCGTCATCGCGGTTCGACGTATGGCTACACCCCGCCAGCAACAGGGCCATCATCACTGCCGCCAGGCGAATGAAACGGGTCATGGTAAGTTCTCTTTGTTAGTCGGCATCGCCAGCGGGGCGAGCAGGAACGCGGTGAAGATACCGCTCACCAGCACAATGCCAAAGCTGCTGATGGCCTGAGTGGTGCTGAACACCAGCATTCCCAGCGTCAGCAGGGTGGTCATCATGGCGAGGGTAATCGCCAGCATGGAGGTCAGCGGCGTGCCGCGCGGGTTGCTGAAAAACAGCGTGTAGTTGATGCCAATGCCGAGGACCAGCACCAGCGCCAGCAGGGAAAACAGGTTCACCGGATGGCCCGTCACGGCCAGCGCCGCCAGCCCGCCGCCCAGCGACAGCACGGACGGCACCAGCGCCACCAGCCCTTTTCGCCAGCCGAGGCGCACCACCGCGCCGCAGGCAATCACCGCCAGCGCCACGCCCAGCAGCCCCGTCAGCAGCGCGCGGTAGAGTGCAAACAGGCTGTCGAAGCTGGCCTTACGGTCAACCCAGACGACTCCGGGATGGCGGGCGGCCAGCTCACCGAGCGCAGCGCTGTTTCTGACGCCATCGACCGGGACCAGCACACCGCTTTTGCCGTCCGGCAGCGTCAGCCACAGCAAACGCCAGCCCTCGCTGGCCGGGCTGGCGAGCCACGCCTCTACGCTGACAGGCATGGCGTTCAGATTCGGGGCGACGGCATTCAGCCCCGTGCTTTGCAGCATTTTCGTCACCGTCGGTGCGGCGTTACGCAGAAGTTGCAGATCGCTGTTCTGCCGCGCCAGCGAGTTCAGCGGCAGGGTGCGCCAGCGGGTTAATTCTCCGGCTTTTTGCGCCTGCGCCAGCGCCGGGGTAAACGCCTCCAGCCGCTCCAGCGTTTCCTGAGCCGACGCGCCATACACTACGAACCACTTCTGATCGACATTTTGCCCGGTCAGGGCGGTGATGGTTTTTTCCTGCGCCAGAATGTCCTGCGGCAGCGCCTGAAGCCGGGCGATATCGTCATCCACCCGCAAGCTGGCGATCCCGATGGCGGAGAGCAGCGCCAGTGCTACCGGCAGCCCGACGGAGAGGGCTTTGCTGTCGCGCCAGGCGTTCAGCCAGCGCTGCATCATCCCTCTCAGGGGGATCGGGCGAACCGGCATGCCACGGCACAACCACGGGTGCCAGAAAATTACCGTCAGGCACGAGGCGCTCAGCCCTGCGGCGGCGAACACCGCCATCTGACGAATGCCGGGGAAGGGGGCCAGCATCATGAAGAGATACGCCACGACGGTAGTCAGCAGCGCCAGCAGCAGCGCGTTACGCACTTTTGCCAGGCTTTGCCAGGGCGAGTGTTCCGCGCCGTGCACCATCCGCTCCGTGAGGTAGTAAATCGTATAGTCCGCCGAGATGCCGATGATGCTCATGCTCATCACCAGCGTCATCAGGTGCAGCTCACCGAACAGCAGGAGCGTCACGACCGTCCCCGCCAGCGCGCCGATGGCAATGGAGAGCAGGCTCAGCAGCAGCGGACGCACGGAGCGAAACACCGACACAATCAGCAGGATCACCCCGAGCACCGTGGCGACGCCGAGCGTGGAAATATCTTTTTTAGCCTGCTGGCTGGCGTAATCGCTGTAGAACACCGTCCCGCGCGAGAGCAGCTGCGCCTGTGGATACTGGCTTTTCAGCGTCTGCTGCATCGCGTTGAGGGTGGTCACCAGCTGGTGGGTTTGCTGCATGTCAAACGAAGAGCCTGCCAGCTCGCCGTGCAGCAGATACCAGTAGTTCCCGGCCGCATCTTTTGTCACCAGCCAGCCGTCCATCAGCTGCATCTTCTGGCTGTTCTTCGCCAGCGCGAGCTGCGCGCCGCGCATCAGCATCAGCGGATCGTTTTGCAGCTCCTTGCCGCTCACGCCGGAAAAGGCGGAGTAAAGCTGGGACAGGATCCACTGAGCCTGCGCTTCACCGCCGTTTTGCAGGCGGGCGCGGGTGGCCGGATCGACCAGGCCATTGCGGTGCTGCCAGAAGAAATCTCCCCAGGCCTGTTGCCCGGCGGCGTCCAGCGGGCCTTTTACCTCGCTGAGCGCCTGGCTGCGTTGCAGCAGGGTTAACCACTGCTGCGCCACGCGCGGGTCCGGCTGTTTACCGGGGCTGACCAGCCAGATGAGCTGGCGGTCGAGGCGCTGCATAAATCCGTCGTTGAGGGCGGGAGGGATCGCGCCGAGCGTCTGTTTCGGCAGCATGGCGAGCACGCTGCTGTTCAGCCGCGCGCCGGGCAGCAGCGACAGCAGCACGCCCAGCAGGATCAGGCATACCGCGGCCCACAGCAGCGCCGGGCGCAGGGCGTTACGGTGCGGCAAAGCGCTGGCGTTCTGCATCGGTCAGGCGGGCGGGCGTCAGTTGGTGGCGGGAGAGGGCGATATCCGTCGTGTCGCCTTGCTTATCGTTCAGGCGAATGGATTCCAGATAGATCGCGCCCTTCAAATCAAGGGTGGAGAAAATCTTGTCCAGCGGCGTGGTAACGGGCGTCAGCACCAGCGACCAGCGGCCTTCGCCCAGGTCTTTGAAATCGATGCGGAAGTTCTCTTCCAGCACCTTGCGGTCGGCCTGGAACAGCGCCCGCAGCAGATGGTTGAACTGGAACATCTGCGGGTTAGTGTCGGCGGTAATGGTCTGCGGCGGCTGACCGTTGACGATTTGCACCATTCGTTTGTCATCCAGCAGCAGCGTCATCGGGAACGGCGCTTTTTGATCCCACAGCAGGCCATTGTCACGGGCGATCAGCATCTCCCCCTGCGAGCGCAGGGGCTGAGGCATGTCCTTGATCGTGCGGGTCTGTTCGAAGTGTGCGCGCACCACCGGTTGCTCCGCAAACCGCTGTTGCAGTTCATCCAGCGTGACCGCGTTCACCAGCGGGCTTACCAGCAGCGCGAGTAGCGTTATCCACTTCATGGCGCGATCCCCATGCGTTCGAACAGAATTGCCGGGCTGACAAAGCACATCTCCCGGCTTGCTTCTTCCACCGCCACCTGAATGGTGTAGCCGGTGGTGGTGCGTTTCCCGGTTTGCGCGTCGAAGATTTGATAGGCGATGCGCAGACGGTTTTCAACCTCTTCAATATGGGCGCGGACGCGAATGCGCTGCTCGAAGGTCACCGCGTCGCGGTATTTCACCCGGGTATCCACCACCGGCCAGACGTAGCCGGACGCTTTCATCTGGCGATAGCCGTAATCAAACTGGTTGAGCAGCGCTTCGCGGGCAATCTCAAAATAGCGGAAATAGTTGCCGTGCCACACCACGCCCATCATATCGACGTCGTGGAACGGAACGGTGATTTCAACTTCAGCCGTAAAGCGGGGATCGGTCAGCACCCTTTACTCCTTCTCGTTGACCTCTGGCAGCTGCCAGAAATCGAAAAAATTAAACCAGTCGAGCGGCGACAAGAGCGCGTAATGCTCCAGCCGCTGCGCATAGCGATCGACGGTCTGCTGTAGCGCCTGCTGGCGTTCGCCGCGTGGCAGCAGCAGCGGGTCGGCAAACGGCTCGCAGTGCAGGGTCAGCTTTCCCTGCTGGCAGAGGGCAAAAATCAGCACCACCGGGCAGCGCAATAGGGACGCCAGGATAAACGGTCCCTGCGGGAACGGCGCGGGCTGGCCCATAAATTCGCTCCATATCACCCGCCAGCTGCCGCCGCGCTGCGGGGTGACGGCGATCCGATCGCCCACGATTGCCACCCACTCGCCGCGATCCAGCTTCTCTTTAATGAGGATGGCGGTCTCCGGGCCAATGTCGGTGACCGGCATCAGGTGAATGCCCGCCTGCGGCGCCATCTCCTCCATCACCTGTTTAAAACGCTGAGCATTGTCGCTAAAGACCAGCGCGTTGATGGTTTTCGCCCCTTCGCGCTGGGCCAGCGCCCGGCAGGCTTCCACATCGCCAAGATGCGACGCGAGCAGCAGTTTGCCCTGAGGATCGTCAAGACCCAGCGCCTCCTGCGCGCCTGGCGCAAAGACCAGATCGCGATGAAGCTTCATTTCGCCGCGCCAGCTGGCCACTTTGTTCAGCATGGCATGACCGAAGCGCAGGAAGTGGGAAAAACTGTTAAGCCGTGCGGGTTGCGGCATTTGCCGCTGTGCCATCACCGTTTTAACCCGCGTCAGCCACTGCTGCGACGCCTGACGCGCAGCGCGGGCGGTCAGCCAGTAGACGGCCGTAACCGGCCACAGCAGGATGGTAAACGCCTTTCGCCCCAGCAACTGCCAGACGCGCAGCATCAGGCGCATGCCCCATAATCCTTTCACCTCCTGCTGCTGCGCCCAGTGCTGCGAGCGGCGACGCATCAGCAGGGAAGGAATGCGCGGCAGCATGCCGAGAAACAGACGGGTATGCATCAACGAGATGCGCACGTTGTCTTTCAGGGCATCGAAATGGGATACCCCGTCCGGCGGATAGGTCACGCGGGTGGGCAGAAAATAGCTGGTGTTGCCCTGCCAGTAGAGGCGCACCATCACTTCAGTATCAAAATCCATCCGCCTGCCGAGCGGCGTGCCCGCCGCCAGGCGCATTACCGGCGCTATCGGGTAAACGCGAAACCCGCACATGCTGTCTTTTAGTTGCAGGGAGAGGGTTTCAATCCAGACCCAGACGTGTGTTATCCAGCGCCCGTACAGGCGCGAACGGGGGATCGAGTCATCATAAACGGGCTGACCGGAAATGAGCGCATCGGGATGGCGTTCGGCCAGCGCCAGCAGTTTGGGGATGTCTTCAATAGCGTGCTGGCCGTCAGCGTCCACCTGAACGGCGTGGGTGAAGCCGCGATCGGCACAGGCTTTCAGCCCCTGCATCACCGCCGCGCCTTTGCCGCTGTTTTCGGCGAGGCGCAGCAGCGTGACCTGCGGACGATCCGCCGCCAGCGCTTCAAGCGTGCGGCGCGTGGTTTCATCGCTGCCGTCGTCCACCACCAGACAGGGCAGATCGAAAGGCGCCAGGCGCGCCAGCACCGAAGCCATCATCGCCCCGTGGTTGTAGCACGGGATCAGGACGCAGGGACGGAAGGTTACTGACATAAGCGAATCTTCCCGCTGCTGGCGGTGTGACGCTCGTTACCCGCATGGCGCTGGTAGCTAAAGGTCAGCATCTGGCGTTCGGGCTGCCAGGCAAGGAGCAGCGTGACCGTGTTCTCCGGTAACAGCGGGGCGGCGAACTTTACGTTCTGAATACTGTGAAAACGGTAGCCCGGCGCCAGCGCGGCGGCGTAATGCATCACCCGGTCGAGCTGGGCTACGCCCGGCAGCAGCGGCTGTACGGCGAAATGTCCCTTAAACCAGAGCAGGTCAGGATCAAGATAAAGGGTTATCTCCAGATACCCGGGTCCAGGCTCGCGGCGTTCGATTTCAGGGATTTTCATGAAACAACTCCTGTAGCTGCGCAGTTACGCGCTTGTTCATGCTGTTGACCGGAATTTCATCAACGATCCGCCAGTAGCGCGGCACGGCAACCGGTTCAAGCCAGGGGCGAAGGGCGCGACGCCAGGCGAGCTCCTGCGCTTTTTTGCTCTGTTCGTGTTGCTGACGCACCGCTTCATTCAGCACCAGCAATACGCCAATACCCTGGCGCCCGCCGCGCGTCACCGTCAGCGCGGCGGCTTCGCGGATGCCGTCCAGCGCCAGCAGGCGGCGCTCAATGTCATCGAGCGAAATGCGCTTATCTTCAATTTTGACCACCCGACCGCGGCGCCCGACGAGGCTGAACTGCCCGTCAGCCGTGAAGTGCAGGATATCATCCAGCAGGACCCCCTCCGCCTCGGGGATCAGCGGCGACGTCACGCGATCGCCGTGAAACGTCACGCCGGGGAAAGGCTGCCAGCGGATGCTTTCCTCCTGACGGTAGCGCCAGGCCATAACCCCCGTTTCTGTGCTGCCATATATTTCATCCGGCCAGACGTTGAGCCAGGCCTGAACCGCGGCGACCTCCTGCCAGGGCAGCGCGCCGCCAGCGGAGAAGAGCAGGTTGACGGGGGGCGGCGTCAGTGACGCGTCCAGCCGCTTGAGAAACGCCGGACTGCTGATGAAAAGATAGCGTTTATTGTCGGGAAGGGCAGAGAGCTGCTCGGCATAGTTGAGCAGGCTGGCGTGCAGCGGCAGGCCGAGCGCCATGGGTAAGACGACACGAAACGTCAGGCCATACAGGTGGTGCAGCACCACGGAAGCGACGACGTGACAGCCTGCCAGACGCTCGCCAAAATGTTCCGCCAGCAGACGAGCCTCACGATCCAGGCTGACCACCGGCTTACTCACCCGCTGCGGCGTGCCGGTCGAGCCGGAGGTGTAAAGCTCGATCGTGCGCATCTCATCGATGGCAGGCAGCGGTGAAAAGGGATGCCCTGCCCGCTGAGCGGAAGCCACCCGCAGCTGTCGCCCCTGAAAATCGAGCGTGGTGTCGCTCAGGACGCCGCTGAACAGCGCCCGCTGTTCGTTAAGCTGTGCCGCCCGGCTGTGCCCGGGGAGGACCGGCGTTTTACCCGCATGCAGCGTCGCCAGCAGCGCGACAATAAACAGATAGCCGTTTTCGATGCACAGCGCCCAGCGCTCGCCTTCTTCATCACGCAGCGTGTCGACCAGCTGAGTGACGTCGTGGCGCAGATCGCCAAGCGTCCAGAGATGGTTGTCCTGCCAGGCGACAGGGGTGTCGTCAGGGCGGGGGGCACTGAGCCACTGGCTAAGCGGGAGAGGGTTAAGCATCGTTTTTCATCACCCGTTGTCGCACCAGCCACTCGCCGGCCATCAGCGTGCCCATCAGGAGATAGGCAATCATCCCGTTCCACAGCGTCCACAGACGGATATCGGCGTGTAATACGGTAAACAGCGCGATCGCCCCGTTAATAATAAAAAAGCCGCACCAGACCCGGGTAACCCGGCGCGTGTAACGTACCCCGACGGGGGAGAGATCCGGTTCACGCAGGCGCGCCAGCCGTTCGACGACAGGCATTGCCGTCCACAGCGAACCGCCAAACACCACCAGCATCACCAGATTCACCACCACCGGATAAAACAGCACCCACTGGTGCGCGTGCAGGACGTAGCTCGCCGCGCAAAGCGCTATGCCAGCCAGCGCCACGCTCACGAAAAGATAACGCAGGGGACCGCCCTGCCGACGGGCCTGGCAGACGCGTAACAGCAGCACCAGCGCCATCACGGGCAGTATCCCGTGCAGGCTATTATTCGCCAGCCCGAAGCCGATCAAAAACGGCCATGCCAGCAGCATCAGCCCCGTCAGGGCGGGAAGAACTGGAATCGAACGCACGTTACGCGTCGCGCTGAAGCTGTTCCACAACGTCCACGACGTCCTGCACCGTGCGCACCGCTTTGAAGGTTTCGGGCTTGATTTTATGGCCCGTCTTCTTTTGCAGGTGCACTACCATATCGACGGCATCAATGCTGTCGAGATCCAGATCCTCGTAAAGCCGTGCCTCAGGGGTAATATCCTCCGGAGCGACTTCAAACAGCGTAATAAGAAGCGCAGAGACTTCCTGATAAATCGTTTGTTGTTCTGTCATAGCGGTCATTCTCAGGCGCGTTGTTGATGAATAAAAGCCGCGAGCGTGGCAACGGAATAGAAGTGCTGACGCATCTCGTCACTTTCGGCAGAAAGCACTACGCCGTACTGATTTTTTACCGCCAGCCCCAGCTCAAGGGCGTCGATTGAGTCCAGACCGAGGCCGTCGCCAAAGAGCGCGGCGTCTGTATCAATATCCTCTGGGGTAAGTTCTTCCAGATTCAGCGTAGAGATAATGAGATTCTTAATTTCAAGATAGAGCGCTTGCATCTTTCGTTCCTGACAAAGATTGAAGACCGGTTGTTAACTGATGCTGCATATGCCGGTTTAACTGCCTTGCTGCCAGCGCCGGTTCGTGCTGACTCGCATCATAAAAATCATGAATGTTGATGCGTTCGCGAACATCCACGGTGAAAACAGGTTTGTTGGGGGGCACGTTATACCAGTTGCTCTGTTTATCCAGCATCCGTTCGCTACAGTGGATCACCACCACGCGCACGGCGCTGTTGCAGCGAACGGCGATATTCGCCGCCCCACGTTGCAGGGTCATGGCTTCTCCCACCCGGGTGCGGGTGCCTTCAGGGAAGATAAGCAGGGTGTCGCCCTGGGCCAGACGCTGCTGGCTTGCGGCAAGCAGCGTGTCGGCTTCGCTGTTAATCAGATAGTCCGCCGCGCGGATCACGCCGCTGACGAACGGGTTACGCAGCAACGCGCTTTTCACCAGACAGTCAGTTTCGTTCATCACCGACGCCAGCAGAACGTAGTCCAGCAGCGAGGGATGGTTCGCAATCACCAGACAGCCCCGCTCGGCGCGCAAAACGTCCAGGTTGTTGAAACGGTAATCCAGTACCCCTACACCGCGTACCACCGCGAGGAACAGGCGGAAACTGGCAGAAATAGTGCGGCGTGCCAGGCGGCGACGTTGGGTGCGGTCACGCTGGAAAATCAGCAGCAGGTTAAACCACACCAGCGACAGCGTCAGCCCGCCGAGGCCGAACAGGGCGAAGCACAATCCGGTCATCAGCATGCGCCATACCCGATCGAGGCGGGAACGTAACCCTCTCATTGGCGCGTCCATTGCCACAGCAGGCGCTCGCCCGGCAGGGTAAACTGGCGCTCGTCCCGCAGGTAATGGCGCAGGAACTGCAGGCTTTGCGGCAGCGCGGGCTCTTCAGGCCTGCGGTTGGCGTGCGTTTCACAGCTGAGCGTATTTCCGGCCTCAATTACCAGCGCCAGCGCGTAGGGCCAGACGGGCATCTGCGGCGGCAGCCCGGCGTGATAAAACTCTGGCAGCAGACCGTCGAAATCTACCAGCAACACGCGTGAGTAGCCCGCATGCAGCAGGCTCAGCACCTCGCATAAGCTCTGTTGGAAGGTATCCATACCGGCGGAAACCGACGAAGAGACAACAGGCTGACGCGCGGCGATAGTGAGATTGCCGACCGCCGAGTTGTGTACCGACATGGCAAAATCGGTGGGGGAAACGGGCTGATCTGCCGCCAGGGCCTGGAGAATACGAAAATTGCGTTCCAGCTCCCCGTGACGGCTGCTGTAGACGACGGCGTCGATGCGGTGTTTGCGCAGCATCATCAGGCCAAGATCGACGGCCAGCTTGCTGCCTGAATTCAGGCGGCGGGCGGTCATCATCGGCAGATCGGTCAGTTTCGCCAGCGGTGCATCAGGATCGATGGCGTCAGACCGGCGTGACCATGCCTGCCATTCGTCGGCATCGCTGAGTCCTGGCGCTCTTGCCTGCCAGTCGATAAGGGTAAGTGTAAATTTCATCTACGCGCGTCCGCGATAAACCTGTTTCTGTGACTTTTTCTTCGCCAGCGCGATTTGCTGCGCACATCGTACAATGTTGTCGTCGCGCTGGCGAATAAACGTCACTTTTAACCCTTTCCACCCGGTTATCCCGGCAAACGGCTTTTTGGCCGACCCGGACCCAGCAGAATGGCGAGTTTACTGCCTCCTTTCGTGGTTTCCATCCAGATTTTACAGACGCTGGTGAGCGGCACGGAGAGCAACATGCCCACCGGTCCCAGCAGCCATCCCCAGATCAGTAACGATAAAAACACCACCATCGTCGACATGCCCAGACGGTGACCC
This sequence comes from Enterobacter cloacae complex sp. ECL411, assembly GCF_021869665.1. NCBI lineage: Bacteria > Pseudomonadati > Pseudomonadota > Gammaproteobacteria > Enterobacterales > Enterobacteriaceae > Enterobacter > Enterobacter cloacae complex sp. ECL411. The sequence continues at coordinate 4,424,713 of NZ_CP091486.1, read as the reverse complement.
ATCATGCGCGGTTCGAGAATATTGCCCAGCACCATATGCACGACGAGGAACAGCGCTCCTACCAGCATGCACTCATAAAAACCGTTAAACAGGAACGCCTGGATCATCGGCGGAACGGCAGAAAGCACCGCGCCGATATTGGGCACGTAGTTCAGTAAAAACGCCAGCACGCCCCACATCAGCGCGAACTGCACGTCCAGCAGCACCAGCCCCAGCCAGACGATCACGCCGGTCCACAGGCTTAACAGCGTTTTCAGCGCCAGATATTTGGACACACCCTTCAGCGCGCGATGCAAGCCGGCAATGTGGATCTGCGGATTGTTCAGGGCAAAACGCAGCTTATACGGCACGTGGCGCACTTCGAACAGCATAAACACCACCGTCATCACCAGCAGCAGAATGCTGGCCATTGCCCCGGAAAGCCCGGTCATCAACGTGGTGGCGTAGGTCATCACCTTCTCGGAATCCATCCGGCGCAGCATCCGTTCCGGTGAGATATGCAAATTAACGAACGGCAACATGCGCTGGAGATCGACCAGCTTGCGCGTCAGCTCTTTATTGTACTGCGGCAGCATGGTGGAAAATTCGCTCAGCGAGGCGGCGAGCACGCCGAACAGCGCCGTCAGGACAACCAGCATCACCATCACCACAATGGTAATCGCGACCGGGCGGCTGATGCCCCGGCGTAAAAACCACGTCACCAGCGGGTTGAGGACGATGGCGAAAAACAGCGCCAGCAGAAGCTGAACAATGATATCCGCCGCCGCATGGATACCCGCAAGGATAACCACCAGGCAGGCGAGTTTTAATAAAATATGAAGTCCGGCTTTGTCGGGCGGGCTGGCAGTCATAAGAATTCCTTTTTCCGGGGGGCTTGCTAATTGTAGTGCGCCGGATTCGCTTCGTCTGGAGCGTTAGTCTTAAAGTCATGGAAAAAAAATGGCCCCCGGCGCAAGCGACGGAGGCCACGTCATCCTGGTGAACGATTACTGGATCACGAGGGTGTTAATGATGTTTTCAGCGGTTGCCTGCGCTTTTTGCTGATTATCTGCAGGCAGAGTGATCTGCATGGTCAGCAGTTTATTATCTACCTTGCCGAGAACCACGGAGGAGTAAGCGGTCTGGCCTTTGGCGGAGATGATGCTGTCCAGCTGTTGCAGCGTGTGGCCTTTCAGCTCGATAGACTTATTGGTCACCACCTGAAGCTGCGGGTCGCGGCTGCGCTGCTGATCTTCCAGACGTTTGGACAGCACACCCAGATCTTCGCTGGTATCGTCACCGACAATCACAATGACTGCTTTTTGCCCGGTGGCATCGGAGTAGACGTGCATGTTGTTCGCCTGGGTGCCCAGCTTACCGCTCTGATCGGTCATGTCCGCGGGCAGAGAGAAACTGAGTTTGCCATCCATCAGGCTCACCGGCTGACCGGTGGCGTTGCTTTCTGCTGACGCGCCCTGAGCAGGCGTTTTGGTGTCGCTGTTATCACAGGCTGCAAGGCCAACAACCAGCAGGCCAATCCCGACATATTTAACCAGATTGCGCATTGACTTCTTCCTTTCGATAAACGGCCATAGCGGCTCATTCGTTCATCTTATCACAACTGATAAAGCGAACCCTTAACCTGCCTGCAATGCGGAGATTTCAGATTTATCTGCCAGTCTTTTCAGCAGCATATTCAACAGCACGCCGTACATCGGCAGGAAGAAGACCAGGCTGATAAGCACCTTAAAGGCGTAGTCCACCAGAGCGATTTCCATCCAGTGTTCTGCCATGAAGGCGTCCGGGCTGCGCCAGAAGGCAATGAAGAAGAAGGCCAGCGTATCGCTCACGTTACCGAACAGCGTGGAAGCCGTTGGTGCCATCCACCAGCGATGGTTCTGACGCAGGCGGTTAAACACGTGGACATCGAGGATCTGCCCCAGGGCATAGGCCATAAAGCTGGCGGCGGCAATACGCGCGACGAACAGGTTGAAGTGCGTCAGCGCTTCGAAGCCCTGCCAGCTGCCCATGTAAAACAGCGAGGAGATGGCGTAGGAGACAAACAGTGCCGGGATCATCACCGCAAAAATAATCCGCCGCGCCAGCGGTGCGCCAAAAATACGCACGGTTAAATCCGTCGCAAGGAAAATAAACGGGAAACTGAACGCGCCCCAGGTGGTATGGAAACCAAAAATGGAGATGGGGAGCTGTACCAGATAGTTACTGGAGATGATCACCAGCAGATGAAATAGCGAAAGCCAGAACAACGCCTTGACGCGTTGCGATTGTGTAAAGGAGTTCATATTGTACCTTTTTGATTAATATTTGGGGTGAGGGAACCCAATAAAGCCGCCGCATGATACTGCTTTAACGACACTTTGCAATGGCTAATTTTCACGCAATCGTTAACCTGGTTTGCATTGGCGATAGCGGGGCGTAAACTACAGCCGTTTTTACCTGAACGAGAAGAACATGACCGACCTGTTTTCCAGCCCAGACCACACGCTTGATGCTCAGGGCCTCCGTTGCCCGGAGCCGGTAATGATGGTGCGTAAGACCGTCCGTAACATGCAGAGCGGCGAAACGCTGCTGATCGTCGCCGATGACCCGGCTACCACCCGTGATATCCCCGGCTTTTGTACCTTTATGGAACATGAGCTGGTGGCGCAGCAAACCGAGACCTTGCCGTACCGGTATTTGATTCGTAAGGGGTAAGTGCGGCCTGACGCCCGGCGGCGCTTCGCTTGCACGGGCCTACGGGTGTAGTAGGTCGGGTAAGGCGCAGCCGCCACCCGACAAGTACTCATCACAATTTCGAACCATCGTTTCAAAATTTCGCGCTTTTTGTGAGGCGCTTCACCCTCCTTTTTCCAGCCGTAGTCTAATTTTTAAACGTCAAAAACTAAAACATCGTTTTAACGCTTATTTCACTACCCTGGAGTTGACTCAATGAAAACGACCCTCAAGCCGTTACTGGCTGCTCTGTGCCTGTCTGCTTTTGCCTGCACCGTTTCTGCCCAGACCATCAAAGCCGCCGATGTGCATCCTGAAGGCTACCCGAACGTGGTGGCGGTTCAGCAGATGGGTGAAAAACTCAAACAACAAACCGATGGCAAGCTGGAGATTAAGGTCTTCCCCGGCGGCGTGCTGGGGGATGAAAAGCAGATGATTGAGCAGGCGCAGATGGGGGCGATAGACATGATCCGCGTCTCTATGGCGCCGGTTGCCGCCATCCTGCCGGATATCGAAGTGTTTACGCTGCCCTACGTATTCCGCGATGAAGACCACATGCACAAGGTGATCGACGGGGATATCGGCAAGCAGATTGGCGACAAGCTGACCGCCAACCCGAAATCGCGCCTGGTCTTCCTCGGCTGGATGGATTCCGGCACCCGCAACCTGATCACCAAAGAGCCAATCGTTAATCCGGAAGACCTGAAAGGGAAGAAGATCCGCGTCCAGGGTAGCCCGGTGGCGCTGGCCACGCTGAAAGCGATGGGGGCGAACTCGGTGGCGATGGGCGTCAGCGAGGTTTACAGCGGCATGCAGACCGGGGTGATCGATGGCGCGGAGAACAACCCGCCAACCTTTATCGCCCACAACTACATGCCGATCGCCAAAAACTACACGCTGAGCGGCCACTTTATCACTCCGGAAATGCTGCTCTACTCCAAAGTGAAATGGGACAAGCTCAGCGCTGACGAACAGCAAAAGATCCTTACGCTGGCCCGCGAAGCGCAGTTCGAGCAGCGCAAGCTGTGGAATGCGTATAACGACCAGGCGCTGGCAAAAATGAAGGCTGGCGGCGTGAAGTTCCACGATATCGACAAAACGGTGTTCATCAAAGCCACTGAGCCGGTGCGCGCGCAGTATGGCGACAAGCATCAGGATCTGATGAAAGCCATCGCTGACGTTCAGTAATCCGGAGTACGTATGTCCGAACTCTACCTGAAGTGGATGGATCGTCTGTACCTGCTCGCCATGGCGGTGGCGGGTCTCTCGCTGCTGGTGATGACGATTGTCATCCCCATCGGCATCTTCTCACGCTACGTGCTCAACCGCGGCGAATCCTGGCCGGAACCGATCGCCATTATCTGCATGGTGACGTTTACCTTCATCGGCGCGGCGGTGAGCTACCGCGCCGGGTCGCATATCGCGGTCAACATGCTTACCGACCGCCTGCCCGCGTCGCTGCAAAGGCTGTGCGCGCGGGTAGTGGATCTGCTGATGCTGCTGATTTCTGGCCTGATGTGCTGGTACAGCTACTGGCTGTGCGTTGAGCTGTGGGAGCAGCCGGTGGCGGAGTTTCCGCTCCTGACCTCCGGCGAAAGCTATCTGCCTCTGCCTGTCGGGTCGGCCATTTTGATCCTGTTTGTGCTTGAACGCCTGCTGTTTGGCTCGCAGGAAAACCGTCCGGTCGTGCTGATCGGCAATCACAGTTAAGGGGTGAACAATGGATGCTTTTGTTTTGTTATTCACCCTCGCCATTTTGCTGGCGCTGGGGATGCCGGTGGCCTTCGCCGTCGGCTTAAGCGCCGTGGCGGGCGCGCTGTGGATTGACCTGCCGCTGGAGGCGCTGATGATCCAGATCACCAGCGGGGTCAATAAATTTACCCTGCTGGCAATCCCGTTCTTCATTCTTGCCGGGGCGATCATGGCGGAAGGGGGCATTGCCCGACGGCTGGTGAATTTCGCCTACGTGTTCGTCGGCTTTATCCGCGGTGGGCTGTCGCTGGTGAACATTGTCGCCTCGACGTTCTTCGGCGCGATTTCCGGCTCGTCGGTGGCGGATACGGCGTCTATAGGCAGCGTGATGATCCCGGAGATGGAGAAGAAGGGTTATCCGCGCGAATACGCGGCGGCGGTGACGGCCAGCGGGTCGGTGCAGGCGATTCTGATCCCGCCCAGCCACAACTCGGTGATTTACTCCCTGGCGGCGGGGGGAACGGTCTCCATCGCCACGCTGTTTATCGCGGGCGTGCTGCCGGGCCTGCTGCTGGGGGTGAGCCTGATGGTGCTCTGCCTGTGCTTCGCCCGCAAGCGCGGCTACCCGAAGGGGGACAAAATCCCGTTCAGGCAGGCGCTGAAAATTATGCTCGATGCCCTGTGGGGGCTGATGACGGTGGTGATTATCCTCGGCGGGATCTTGTCCGGGATTTTTACCGCCACCGAATCTGCCGCCGTGGCCTGCCTGTGGGCGTTCTTCGTCACCATGTTTATCTACCGCGACTACAAGTGGAGCGAACTGCCGAAGCTGATGTGCCGCACGGTGAAAACCGTCACCATCGTGATGATTTTAATCGGCTTTGCCGCGGCGTTTGGGGCGGTGATGACCTACATGCAACTGCCGATGCGCATCACCGAATTCTTCACATCGCTCTCCGATAACAAGTACGTGATCCTCATGTACCTCAACATCATGCTACTGCTGATTGGCACGCTGATGGACATGGCGCCGATCATCCTGATCCTGACGCCGGTGCTGCTGCCGGTGACCAATGCACTGGGTATCGACCCGGTGCATTTTGGGATGATCATGATGGTTAACCTGGGGATTGGGCTGATCACGCCGCCGGTCGGATCGGTGCTGTTTGTGGCGAGTGCGGTGAGTAAGCAGAAGATCGAACACGTGGTGCGGGCGATGCTGCCGTTTTACGGTATGTTGCTGGTCGTGCTGGGGATGGTGACGTACATTCCGGCGATTTCATTGTGGTTGCCGGGGCTGTTAGGGATGCAGTGACGCGTGCGGCCTGATGCCCTCACCCCGGCCCTCTCCCGCGGGGAGAGGGGGCAAACACGAGAAACGGCAACCCGGTTGCCGTTTCACTTTTACCTTTGACGCAACAACCGCAACGCGTTCGCCGTAACCAGCACCGTCGCCCCCGTATCCGCCAGTACCGCCAGCCACAGTCCGGTCATGCCGAGCAGCGTGGTGACCAGGAAAATCCCCTTCAGACCCAGCGCAATGGCGATGTTCTGCCGAATATTGGCGCGTGTTGCCCGCGCAAGTTCTATCATCTGCGCCAGCCCGGTCAGGCGGTTGTGCGTCAGCGCCGCGTCGGCGGTCTCCAGTGCCACGTCGGTGCCGCTGCCCATCGCAATGCCGATGCTGGAAGCTTTCATTGCCGGGGCATCGTTTATTCCGTCCCCGACCATCGCCAGCGGGGCGTTGCTGTTCAGCCCGGTTACCGCGCTGACTTTATCCGCAGGCAACAATCCGGCCTTAAACTCCAGCCCCAGCTCGCCTGCAATCGCCGCCGCCGCGCGCGGATTATCGCCGGTCAGGATCACGCCCTGTACTCCCAGCCTGTGCAGTGCGTCGACGGCCTCTTTCGCATCGTCACGCAGGGTGTCGCGCAGCGCCAGCATGCCCATCGGCACACCGTCCTGCATCACGGTAATGACCGTCTGCCCGGCCTGCTCCAGCGCCTCAACCTGTGGAGTAGAGCGCGCGTCCGCCGCGGCGATCAGCACTTTTTTGCCTTCGACCACAGCTTCAATCCCTGACCCGACCAGCGCTCGCTGGGCCGTTGCCGGAGGGATGTTCAGCCCGCGGCCCTTCGCTTCACGCACAATCGCCTGCGCCAGAGGGTGGGTGGAACCCTGCTCCACGGCAGCGGCCAGCGTCAGCAGGGCGTCTTCACTAATGTCCTGCGGATACACGCCGGTCACCTGCGGCCTGCCGACGGTCAGCGTGCCGGTTTTATCGAAGGCGATGTGCTGGACCTGACTCAGTTGCTCCAGCGCCGCGCCGCCCTTAATCAGCGCCCCGCGACGTGCCGCCGCCGCCAGCCCGGAGGTAATCGCCGCCGGGGTGGAGATCACCAGCGCACACGGACAGCCGATCAGCAGCAGCGTCAGCCCTTTGTAAATCCAGCCCTCCCACGGCGCGCCGAAGAACAGCGGCGGGACGACGGTGACCAGCAGCGCCACCAGCATGATGGCGGGGGTGTAAATCCGGCTGAAGCGATCGATAAAGCGTTCTACCGGCGCGCGGCGCTCCTCGGCCTCTTCAATCAGCCTGAGGATGCGGTCGATGGCGCTGTCGCCCGGTTCGGAAATGACCGTCAACTGCACCAGTCGGTCGACGCTGGTGGCGCCCGCAGGCACCTTTTCACCCGCCGCGCGCGCAACCGGGATGGATTCCCCGGTCAGGGCACTTTCGTCAAAACTTGCGGTGGCGGTAACGAGGGCCCCATCGGCTGGCAGACGTCCGCCTGCGGGCACTTCAATCACGTCACCCGGTCGCAGGGTGTTGATGGCGACCGTTTCACGCTGACCATCAATAACCCGCGTGGCGGTTTCCGGCTTTAGCGCCATCAGCGCGCTCACCCCTTTACGCGCCCGGCTCGCCGCCCAGCCCTCAAGGCGTTCGCCAATTAAGAACAGCAGCAGCACCATCGCCGCTTCCGCCGTCGCGCCAATAAACAGCGCCCCGATAGCCGCCACGCTCATCAGCGTTTCGATGGCAAACCAGCTGCCGCTTCTCATCAGACGCAGCGCCTGACGGGCAATCGGGAACAGGCCAACCAGCGTGGTGGCGATAAACGCCAGGTTGCCGAACGGGTGGTTGATCTGCTCCAGCCCCCAGCTCAGGGCCATCATGATGATGAGGGTGATAAGGGGCAGGTTTTCTTTTAGCGGGGACGTTTTTTCTGCGGGCGCCGTTTCGCTGCGCAGGGTATAACCCGCTTTGCTGACGGCGGCTTCAACCTGTCTGCTGACGTCGTTTTCGGCGCTGACCAGCAGCTTTTCGGTAGCGAACAGCACCTGAACGTGGCTCACGCCCGGCACCTGCTTCACCGCGTTTTCCACTTTGCGGGCGCAGGCCGCGCAGTCCATGCCGTTGACGACCCAGCTGTAGTGATTGCCGCTTTCAGGCAGCGTTTGAGTTTGCGTTTCGCATGCGCCCTCGCAGCAGCAGTCCTCTTTTGGCGGAACCGGGCTGAGCTTAAGTGCCGAGAATTTGGGAACTTTTTTAGGTATTTCTGGAGTCGACATGGCAGTCTCCGGTAATGATAATTTTCTCATTAACCGCAGCATACACTCTGGAGTCGACTCCAGAGTCAAGCGTTATTTAGATATACAGTGAACGCACAATCAGGAAGTGTCCGGCAAAGTAACAGGCGGCAGAAATCGCATTATCCGCACGGAAGCGGCGGCGATAGTGGCTGCCCAGCCAGACGATGTTACCCAACAGCAACAGTGCGGCACCGAAGAACGCGGACATCGCAGGCGCTGTCGGACGGAAGAACCACAGCTCGCCCGCCAGCCACACCATCACCAGCGTCATGGCGATAAACGTACAGACCGGCAGACGCATCTCTTCCAGACGCGACCAGATCACCGCGATCAGCAGGGCGCCAATCACCAGCAGCACCAGCGGCAGCGGCCAGAAGATGGAGAGCGTCATCTGGCTGGCAAAGTAGATGGTATAGAGCAGATGCGACAGGAAGAATGCCCCCACGGCGTACAGCAGACGCTGGCGCGGCAGCAGGGTTAAGGCATCGCCAATCAGGGACGCACACAGCCCCGCGAGGACAAGATAGCTGATGGCGTTAAACATCGGTGCCTGCCAGGCAAGCAACAGCAGGAGCAATAGCGTGACGGGTTTAAACAACCAGCGCTGCCAGGCTGGGCCACGGTAAGACGCATCGACGTAAAGCCATGCGGAAAAACAGACAGCGATAAATGACCAAAGCATATTAACTCCCTGTAACTGTTGAGGCTGAATGATCAGTTTCTGATCCAGTGTAGTGACGCGTGCGGGCGTTTGGCAATGCCGGGGCAGGCGAGGTATCCTGAATTCCGCATAATCTGATGGGATTTTTCAATGAGCAAGATGCCGCTGTTTTTTATTGTCGTGCTGGCGATTATCGTCATTGCCGCCTCGTTTCGCTTCGTGCAGCAGCGCCGTGAGAAGGCCGACAACGATGCCGCGCCGCTGATGCAAAAGCGCGTGGTGGTGACGAACAAGCGCGAGAAACCGCTTAATGACCGCCGATCCCGCCAGCAGCAGGTGACGCCTGCGGGCACAACGATGCGCTATGAAGCGAGCTTTAAGCCGGAAACCGGCGGGCTGGAGATGACCTTCAGACTGGAGGCGCAGCAGTACCACCAGTTGACGGTAGGGGAGAAAGGCACGCTGAGCTACAAAGGGTCGCGGTTTGAAGGGTTTGAACCGGAGCAGTAATTTTCCCCTCACCCCGGCCCTCTCCCCGAAGGGGAGAGGGTGTAAGCGTCCCCTCTCCCTGTGGGAGAGGGTTAGGGTGAGGCGGTTACTTCTTCACCTGCGCCTTAAACTTCTTCATCCACACCAGCAGCTCAAATACGCCGAAAATAAACACCCGTAGCTGCTGCCAGCCGGTCATCGGTGGGCTATCTTTCGGCAGTCCGTTTTTCAGCATCACCATCTGCAAGGCATGCATGAACGCGGTGAAAATCAGCGCCACGTTAATGAAGATATTCAGCGGACGCGGGAACGGGTGCACCAGATTCAAAATCAAAAATGCCCAGACGCCCAGCATCAGCAAGCGCCCTACGTTAATCAGTACTGGCATCGGATCCTCCTTGTGCCTGACGGTGATACAGACGATAAGCCACCTGGCCGGCGACCTTCTCGCGGTGCAGATCCCAGTGAACGGGAACGGGCGGCAGACCATTTTCCACTTCGCTTTCAACGTAAATCAGCGCGTCGTCTGCCAGCCAGCCATTTTTTTCCAGCAACGATAATGTCTCTTCCAGCAGCCCTTTACGGAACGGCGGGTCAACAAACACTACGTTGAACGGCGTCCCCTGTTGCGCGAGGAAGCTCAGCGTGTTGGTATTCACCACTTTGGCGTTGGTTGCTTTCAGCGTAGCCAAATTTTGCTGCAACGTCTGCGCGACGCCGCGCTCCATCTCCAGCAGCGTGGCGCTCGCAGCATAGCGCGACAGCGCTTCCAGCCCTAATGCACCGCTTCCGGCGAAGCAGTCCAGGCAATGGGCGTCTACCATTGACGGGGCGAGCCAGTTAAACAGCGTCTCGCGAACGCGGTCCGTGGTAGGGCGTAAACCGGGGCTGTCCGGCACCGGTAATTTCCGGCCTCGCCACTGACCGCCGATAATGCGAATTTGACCGGCCGGGGCGCGGGTGGGTTTCTTCATCTCAGGAAAGCTCTGTTAACAATGCCCTGCGATTGCGGGCGGTGATGTCAATTAAGTAAAGTGTTAGACTATTTCATCATTTTTTTAGCTTCCCTGTATATAGCGCCGCGAGGAGTGTAGTCGCAGATGGCAAAACAAAAAAAACGTGGCTTCTTTTCCTGGTTGGGTTTCGGTGAAAAAGAGCAAGAAACAGAACAGAAAACCGAAGAACAGCAGGTTGTAGAAGAGCAGTCACAGCCTGAAACGCCTGTCGAAACCGCTGCGGTTGTCGAAGCGGAAGAGCCAGCCCACAGCAAAGAAGAGATTGAATCCTTTGCTGAAGAGGTGGTTGAGGTTACTGAACAGGTTCAGGAGAGCGAAAAACCAGAGCCGGTTATCGTTGAAACCCTTACCGAAGCGCCGCAGGCCGCTATCGAACACGAAGCGCTGCCGCTGCCGGAAGAGGTGAAAGCTGAAGAGGTTTCTGCCGAAGAGTGGCAGGCCGAAGCGGAAACCGTTGAAATTGTTGAGGCGGTGGAAGAAGAAGCGGCCCTTGAGCCAGAGCTGACCGACGAAGAGCTGGAGGCCCAGGCGCTGGCGGCGGAAGCGGCTGAAGAAGCGGTCATCGTCGTGCCGGTGGAAGAGCAGGCCGAAGAAGAGATCGTTCAGGAGCAGGAAAAACCGACCAAAGAAGGTTTCTTCGCGCGCCTGAAGCGCAGCCTGCTTAAAACCAAAGAAAACTTAGGTTCCGGATTTATCAGTCTGTTCCGCGGCAAGAAGATCGACGACGATCTGTTTGAGGAGCTGGAAGAGCAACTGCTGATTGCGGACGTGGGCGTGGAAACCACCCGGAAAATCATCGCCAACCTGACCGAAGGGGCGAACCGCAAACAGCTGCGTGACGCCGAGGCGCTGTACGGCCTGCTGAAAGACGAGATGGGTGAAATTCTCGCAAAAGTTGACGAACCGCTTAATATTGAAGGCAAAATGCCCTTTGTTATTCTGATGGTTGGCGTCAACGGCGTGGGTAAAACCACCACCATCGGCAAGCTGGCGCGCCAGTTTGAGCAGCAGGGCAAATCGGTGATGCTGGCGGCGGGCGATACCTTCCGTGCGGCAGCGGTGGAACAGCTCCAGGTGTGGGGCCAGCGCAACAATATTCCGGTCATTGCCCAGCACACCGGCGCGGATTCCGCGTCCGTGATTTTCGATGCCATCCAGGCGGCGAAGTCGCGTAACGTGGACGTGCTGATTGCAGATACCGCAGGGCGTTTGCAGAACAAATCGCACCTGATGGAAGAGCTGAAGAAAATCGTTCGCGTCATGAAGAAGCTGGACGAAGATGCACCGCATGAAATTATGCTGACTATCGACGCCAGCACCGGACAGAACGCCATCAGCCAGGCGAAGCTGTTCAATGAAGCGGTAGGACTGACCGGGATCACGCTGACCAAGCTGGACGGCACCGCGAAAGGCGGGGTGATCTTCTCCGTGGCCGACCAGTTCGGCATTCCTATCCGTTATATCGGTGTGGGCGAGCGTATTGAGGATTTACGTCCGTTTAAAGCGGACGACTTTATTGAGGCACTATTTGCCCGAGAGGACTAACAATGATTCGCTTTGAACACGTCAGCAAGGCCTATCTCGGCGGGAGACAAGCGCTGCAGGGGGTAACATTCCACCTCCAGCCAGGCGAGATGGCATTCCTGACCGGCCATTCCGGCGCGGGGAAAAGTACCCTGCTCAAGCTGATCTGTGGGATCGAGCGGCCAAGTGCCGGGAAAATCTGGTTCAGCGGCCATGAAATTAGCCGTCTTAAGAACCGTGAAGTGCCGTTCCTGCGTCGTCAGATTGGCATGATTTTCCAGGATCACCACCTGCTGATGGATCGCACGGTTTTCGATAACGTCGCGATCCCGCTGATTATTGCCGGCGCCAGTTACGATGATATCCGCCGTCGCGTTTCGGCGGCGCTGGATAAGGTCGGGCTGCTGGACAAAGCGAAGAACTTCCCGATCCAGCTCTCCGGCGGTGAGCAGCAGCGCGTGGGCATCGCCCGTGCGGTGGTGAACAAGCCTGCCGTCTTGCTGGCGGATGAACCGACCGGTAACCTGGACGATGCCCTCTCTGAAGGGATCCTGCGTCTGTTTGAGGAATTTAACCGCGTGGGGGTCACGGTACTGATGGCGACGCACGACATGGGGCTTATCTCACGCCGTTCGTACCGCATGCTGACCCTGAGCGACGGGCATTTGCACGGAGGCCACGGTGAATAAGCGTGATGCAATGAACCAGATTCGGCAGTTCAGCAACCGGTTTGACCGTTTCCGCAAGCCTCAGGGCGGCGGGGACGGCAATCGCCATGCGCCTAAGCGTGCCAAAGCGACACCGAAACCGAACTCCCGTAAAACCAACGTCTTCAACGAACAGGTGCGCTACGCCTTCCAGGGCGCGTTGCAGGATCTAAAAAGCAAACCGCTGGCGACGTTCCTGACGGTGATGGTGATTGCCATCTCCCTGACGCTGCCCAGCGTCTGCTACATGGTTTACAAAAACGTAAACCAGGCGGCGTCCCAGTACTATCCGTCGCCGCAGATTACCGTTTATCTGGATAAAGCCCTCGACGATAACGCGGCGGCTCAGGTAGTGGGGCAGATTCAGGCCGAGCAGGGCGTGGAGAAGGTGAACTATCTTTCCCGCGATGAAGCGCTGGGCGAGTTCCGCAACTGGTCCGGGTTCGGCGGCGCGCTGGATATGCTGGAAGAGAACCCGCTGCCCGCCGTGGCGGTGGTGATCCCGAAGCTCGATTTCCAGGGCACCGATTCGCTCAACACCCTGCGCGACCGCATTACCCGCATCAATGGGATTGATGAAGTGCGCATGGACGACAGCTGGTTTGCCCGCCTTGCCGCCCTGACCGGGCTGGTGGGGCGCGTATCGGCGATGATCGGCGTGCTGATGGTGGCGGCGGTGTTCCTCGTCATCGGTAACAGCGTGCGCCTGAGCATCTTCGCCCGTCGCGATACCATCAACGTGCAGAAACTGATTGGCGCAACGGATGGTTTCATCCTCCGCCCGTTCCTCTATGGCGGCGCGTTATTAGGTTTTTCTGGTGCATTTCTTTCATTGATTTTGTCAGAAATTTTGGTGATGCGGCTGTCGTCTGCCGTCACCGAGGTGGCGCAGGTTTTTGGAACGAAGTTTGATATCAGTGGCTTAGGGTTCGATGAGTGCCTGCTGTTGCTGCTGGTCTGCTCCATGATCGGCTGGGTGGCGGCATGGCTGGCAACGGTTCAACATTTACGCCACTTTACTCCCGACTAATAAAAGCGTGATATAATCTTTCCCTGCACCGAGATGTTCGCTTGCAGGGAAAGCGTCCCTGTTGTCTCTTCCCCTGTAATCATCTTCATGTCACATTTTGTGCGTAATTTATTCACTGTTGCACCTGGAACTTGTGGATAAAATCACTGTCTGATAAAAGAGTGAATGCTAATCTCGTTGCTCAAACGCTTTGGCATGGTTGTTGCCTGACGGGGACAACCTGGACCAGAAGAAACATTGAGAGGAATGAATGACCAAAGAAATGCAAACTTTAGCTTTAGCCCCTGTTGGTAACCTGGAATCTTACATCCGGGCTGCGAACACCTGGCCGATGTTAACGGCTGAGGAAGAAAAGGAGCTTGCTGAAAAGCTGCATTACCAGGGCGATCTGGAAGCAGCTAAAACGCTGATCCTGTCTCACCTGCGCTTTGTTGTTCACGTTGCTCGTAATTATGCGGGCTACGGCCTGCCGCAGGCGGACCTGATTCAGGAAGGTAATATTGGCCTGATGAAGGCGGTACGTCGCTTCAACCCGGAAGTGGGTGTGCGACTCGTCTCCTTCGCCGTGCACTGGATCAAAGCGGAAATTCACGAATACGTCTTGCGTAACTGGCGTATTGTGAAAGTCGCTACGACGAAAGCGCAGCGCAAACTGTTCTTCAACCTGCGTAAAACCAAGCAGCGTCTGGGCTGGTTCAACCAGGATGAAGTGGAAATGGTGGCGCGCGAGCTGGGCGTTTCCAGCAAAGACGTCCGCGAGATGGAATCCCGTATGGCCGCGCAGGACATGACGTTTGATATGTCTGCCGACGACGATGCCTCCGACAGCCAGCCGATGGCCCCGGTCCTGTATCTGCAGGATAAAACCTCTAACTTTGCTGACGGCATTGAAGAGGATAACTGGGAAGACCAGGCGGCAAACAAGCTGACCTTCGCGATGGAAGGCCTCGACGAGCGTAGCCAGGATATCATCCGTGCCCGCTGGCTGGACGAAGATAACAAGTCCACGTTGCAGGAACTGGCCGACCGCTACGGCGTCTCCGCTGAACGTGTGCGTCAGCTTGAGAAGAACGCCATGAAAAAACTTCGCGCCGCTATCGAAGCGTAACTTCCGCGAAGTACACCGAGAACCCCTGGATGAGAGTCTGGGGGTTTTGTTTTTTTAGCGCCCGCTCTGGCGAATTTCTTCCCCCTGGCAAACACTTACTGATGCGCTAAGCAGGCGACTTTCAGAGGGTGACAGGGTGAAAAATAACGAACTGAACGACCGGCGTTTACAGGCGACGCCGCGCGGTATCGGCGTCATGTGTAACTTCTATGCCGATAAAGCCGACAACGCCACGGTGTGGGATGTAGAAGGTAACGAGTATATTGATTTTGCCGCCGGGATCGCCGTGCTGAATACCGGGCATCGCCATCCTAAAGTTATCGCCGCCATCGAAAAACAGCTTCATGCCTTTACCCATACCGCTTACCAGATCGTCCCCTATGAAGGTTATGTGGCGCTTGCCGAGCGCATCAACCAGCGCGTACCCATAGAGGGGCCAGCCAAAACCGCCTTTTTCTCAACCGGTGCAGAAGCGGTCGAAAACGCGGTGAAAATTGCTCGCGCGTACACCAGACGTCCCGGCCTTATCACCTTCGGCGGCGCGTTCCACGGCCGTACCTTTATGACCATGGCGCTGACCGGCAAAGTGGCGCCCTATAAGCTCGGCTTCGGCCCGTTCCCCGGCTCGGTGTACCACGCGCAATTCCCCAACAGCCTGCACGGCGTCAGTACCGCCGAAGCGTTAAAAAGCCTGGAGCGCATCTTCAAAGCCGATATCGCGCCCGATCAGGTGGCGGCAATCATTATTGAACCGGTTCAGGGCGAGGGCGGATTCAACGTCGCGCCCGCTGATTTTATGCAGGCGCTGCGTGCCCTGTGCGATACCCACGGGATTTTACTGATTGCCGACGAAGTGCAAACCGGCTTCGCCCGTACCGGCAAGCTATTCTCCATGGAAAACCACTGCGTGAAGCCCGATCTGATCACCATGGCGAAAAGCCTGGCGGGCGGAATGCCGCTCTCTGCCGTCTCTGGCCGGGCAGAGGTGATGGACGCGCCCGCTCCGGGCGGACTGGGCGGCACCTACGCGGGTAACCCGCTGGCGATTGCGGCGGCCCATGCGGTGCTGGACGTGATTGACGAGGAAGATCTCTGCACGCGCGCGTCTCATCTCGGCCATCATCTTGTCGAGGTGCTGAATAAAGCGAAGGATGGCTGTCCCTGGATCGCCGATATCCGTGGGCAGGGCTCGATGGTGGCGGTGGAATTTACCGATCCGCAAACCGGACAGCCGTCGCCGGAATTTACCCGTCAGGTTCAGGAGCGCGCGTTGAACGAAGGGCTGCTGCTTTTGAGTTGCGGCGTCTACGGCAACGTTATCCGCTTCCTCTACCCGCTCACCATCCCCGAAGCGCAGTTCCGTAAAGCGCTGGATATTATTTCCGCCTCGCTGACACGATAAAGCCAAAAGCCCGGCTCAAATGACAGTCGGGCTTATCATATTTTCATTTCAAATTAGCTATTCCAAAATCATAAAAATGGGGTATGTTTTAGCAGAGTATGCTGAAAAAGCGCGAACAGCACGCCTATAATTGAAATAAAGCGCTACACAACAACATCACAACAATCGTTATAACCATAATAATGGGGAATCTCAGGATGAACATGAAGGGTAAAGCGTTACTGGCAGGATGTATCGCGTTGGCATTCAGCACTATGGCGCAGGCCGATATTAAAGTGGCCGTGGTGGGCGCGATGTCCGGTCCGGTAGCACAGTACGGCGACCAGGAATTTACGGGCGCGGAACAGGCGGTTGCAGACATTAATACTAAGGGCGGCATCAAGGGCGAAAAGCTGCAAATCGTAAAATATGACGATGCCTGTGACCCGAAACAGGCGGTCGCGGTGGCGAACAAAGTGGTAAATGACGGGATCAAATACGTTATCGGTCACCTGTGCTCCTCTTCCACCCAGCCCGCGTCTGACATCTACGAAGACGAAGGCATTCTGATGATCACGCCGGCTGCGACGGCACCAGAGCTGACCGCGCGCGGCTATAAGCTGATCCTGCGTACCACCGGTCTGGACTCCGATCAGGGGCCAACCGCCGCGAAATACATCGTGGAAAAAGTGAAGCCGCAGCGCATCGCGATTGTTCATGACAAACAGCAGTACGGCGAAGGCCTGGCCCGTGCGGTGCAGGATAACCTGAAAAAAGCGAACGCCAACGTGGTGTTCTTTGACGGTATCACCGCCGGTGAGAAAGACTTCTCGACTCTGGTAGCGCGTCTGAAGAAAGAGAATATCGATTTCGTTTATTACGGCGGCTACCACCCGGAAATGGGGCAGATCCTGCGTCAGGCGCGTGCGGCGGGTCTGAAGACACAGTTCATGGGGCCAGAAGGCGTGGCGAACGTTTCCCTGTCTAACATCGCGGGTGAGTCTGCTGAAGGGCTGCTGGTGACCAAACCGAAAAACTACGACCAGGTGCCTGCGAACAAACCTGTTGTAGATGCCATCAAGGCGAAGAAACAGGATCCAAGCGGTGCGTTCGTCTGGACCACTTACGCAGCGTTGCAGTCTCTGCAAGCGGGCCTGAACCAGTCAGCCGATCCGGCGGAGATTGCCACCTGGCTGAAAGCGAACTCGGTGGAAACCGTGATGGGGCCGCTGTCCTGGGATGAGAAGGGTGACCTGAAGGGCTTCGAGTTCGGCGTGTTTGACTGGCATGCCAACGGCACGGCGACAGACGCCAAATAAAAGCAAAAAGGCAACGTAAGTTGCCTTTTTTAATGTTTTCTCCCTCTCCCCGTGGGAGAGGGCCGGGGTGAGGGCATCAGGCCGCTCAGCCCTCTTTTGCCCGGTGGCGCTTCGCTTACCGGGCCTACAATGAGCACCTCGCAGCCGCCACCCGGCTTTCTTTTAGCGCTTCTCCCACCCGTTCGCCTGCGCCGTAAACCCTAACGCCTGCATAAACGCCGCCATTACGCCGCGATCCTCCACGCCCACGTCGGCCATCCACCAGGAGGTCACGCTCGGGTTTTCGCGGATCACCTCTTCAATCAAATACTGCCCGACCCCGCGACGACGGGTCACGTCGCGCACGCGCAGGGAGTCCAGCGCCCCTTCCGTGCCGCTCAGCGTTACGCGGACGGCGGCCAGCAGGCGCTCGTTAAAGCGCGCGGCATAGATGCGGTGGTTCTCATCGACGGCCAGCGATGAAGAAGAATATTCCGGCCAGATCTTGCCCAGGTCGATATGATCCTGGTCGCTAAAGGTCACCAGACGCACGATAGTCAGTTTCATTAGCTGCTTGTCCAAATCAAAAAGAGTACGGCCAGTGTACTCAATTTAATTGCTCAGGCACTTTCTCTTTTTCTTCCTATTTACCAGGTGATTAGTTTTTTGGCAACGCGATGGGCAGTTTGAAAACACATGGATCGAAAAATAAGCAGAATTTTAACCTGAATGGTAGTGATTTATTCGGCGCTTTGTACCGTTATTTTATGCTGCAAACTGCGCTTTTATTTGTTTATCTCCGTCTGATTTCAGAATATTATCTTTGCTTAATCGCCTGAAAAATAGAGATATTAGTCTGGTTTTTGTTAAAAACCTGCGCTAAACCATTAAAGGCACTGGTAAAAATAGCGTTGTTCATTAAAAGTACAGAATGCTTTTTAACCATAATAAAACAAAATATAAACATCACTTCACGAATGGGGATTCTGAGATGAAAAGGAACGCGAAGACGTTAATCGCGGGGATGGTCGCACTGTCGATCTCGCATGCCGCTATGGCAGACGACATTAAAGTTGCGGTAGTGGGTGCGATGTCCGGCCCCGTTGCCCAGTGGGGCGATATGGAGTTCAACGGCGCGCGTCAGGCCATCAAAGATATCAATGCTAAAGGCGGCATCAAAGGCGACAAGCTGGTGGGCGTGGAGTATGACGACGCCTGCGATCCAAAACAGGCCGTCGCGGTCGCCAACAAAATCGTTAACGACGGTATCCAGTACGTCATCGGGCACCTGTGTTCCTCCTCCACGCAGCCTGCGTCTGATATCTACGAAGACGAAGGCATCCTGATGATCACCCCGGGCGCCACCAACCCGGAACTGACCCAGCGGGGTTACCAGCACATTATGCGTACCGCCGGTCTGGACTCCTCGCAGGGGCCAACCGCCGCCAAATACATCCTCGAAACCGTTAAGCCACAGCGCATTGCCATCATTCATGACAAACAGCAGTACGGTGAAGGCCTGGCGCGCTCCGTACAGGACGGCCTGAAAAAAGGCGGGGCGAATATCGTCTTCTTCGACGGCATTACCGCCGGTGAGAAAGACTTCTCCGCGCTGATCGCCCGCCTGCAAAAAGAGAATATAGACTTCGTTTACTACGGCGGCTACTACCCGGAAATGGGGCAGATGTTGCGCCAGGCGCGCGCCACCGGTCTGAAAACCCAGTTTATGGGGCCTGAGGGCGTTGGTAATGCCTCCCTGTCGAACATCGCGGGCGATTCTGCCGAAGGCATGCTGGTGACGATGCCAAAACGCTATGACCAGGATCCGGCGAATAAAGCTATCGTGGATGCGCTCAAGGCACAGAAGAAAGATCCGAGTGGCCCATACGTCTGGATCACCTATGCCGCCGTACAGTCTCTGGCAACGGCCATGGATCGTACCGGCAGTAAAGAGCCGCTGGATCTGGTGAAAGATTTAAAAGCGCACGGGGCGAACACCGTGATTGGGCCGCTGAACTGGGATGAGAAAGGCGATCTGAAGGGATTTGAATTTGGTGTCTTCAAGTGGCACGCCGACGGGTCTTCCTCGGTCGCCAGATAATAATCCCACCGCCCGGTTTACCGGGCGGATATAAAAAGGTTTGCATATGTCCGAGCAGTTTCTCTACTTTTTGCAGCAGATGTTTAACGGCGTCACGCTGGGAAGCACCTACGCGCTGATCGCCATCGGCTACACGATGGTTTACGGCATTATCGGCATGATCAACTTCGCCCACGGCGAGGTGTACATGATCGGTAGCTACGTCTCCTTTATGATCATCGCCGCGCTGATGATGATGGGCATCGACAGCAGCTGGTTGCTGGTGGCCGCCGGGTTTGTCGGCGCGATTGTGATTGCCAGCGCCTACGGCTGGAGCATCGAACGGGTGGCCTACCGGCCGGTGCGCAGCTCCAAGCGCCTTATTGCGCTGATCTCCGCCATCGGTATGTCCATCTTCCTGCAAAACTACGTCAGCCTGACAGAAGGTTCGCGTGACGTGGCGCTGCCAAGCCTGTTTAACGGCCAGTGGATTGTGGGGGCCAGCGAAAACTTCTCTGCCTCTGTCACCACCATGCAGCTGGTTATCTGGATTGTGACCTTCCTGGCGATGCTGGCCCTGACCGTTTTCATCCGCTACTCCCGCATGGGACGCGCCTGCCGCGCCTGCGCGGAAGACCTGAAGATGGCGAGCTTGCTCGGGATCAACACCGACCGCGTGATTGCCCTGACCTTCGTGATCGGTGCAGCGATGGCGGCGGTGGCGGGCGTGTTGCTCGGCCAGTTCTACGGCGTAATCAACCCGTACATCGGCTTTATGGCCGGGATGAAAGCCTTCACCGCCGCGGTACTGGGCGGTATCGGCAGCATTCCGGGCGCGATGATTGGCGGCCTGATTTTGGGCGTGGCCGAAGCGCTCTCCTCGGCGTACCTGAGCACCGAATATAAAGATGTGGTGTCGTTTGCCCTGCTGATTCTGGTTCTGCTGGTGATGCCTACCGGTATTCTGGGCCGTCCGGAGGTAGAGAAAGTATGAAACCGATGCATTTTGCGATGGCGCTGCTTTCTGCCGCCATGTTCTTCGTCCTGGCGGGCGTCTTTATGGGCGTTCAGTTAGGGCTGGACGGCACGAAGCTGGTGGTGGATACCGCCCCCGACATCCGCTGGCAGTGGGTGTTTATCGGCACCGCCGTGGTATTCCTGTTCCAGCTGCTGCGCCCGGTCTTCCAGAAGACGCTGAAAAACGTCTCCGGGCCGAAATTCGTGCTGCCCGCTATCGACGGTACAACGGTGAAGCAGAAGCTGTTCCTTGTGGCGCTGCTGGTGGCTGCCGTGGCGTGGCCGTTTATGGTATCGCGCGGGACGGTGGATATTGCCACCCTGACCATGATCTACGTGATTCTGGGGCTGGGTCTGAACGTGGTGGTGGGGCTGTCTGGCCTGCTGGTGCTGGGCTACGGCGGGTTCTACGCCATCGGCGCGTACACCTTCGCGCTGCTGAACCATTATTACGGCCTCGGCTTCTGGACCTGTTTGCCGCTGGCGGGGCTGGTCTCTGCCGCCGCGGGCTTCCTGCTCGGCTTCCCGGTGCTGCGCCTGCGCGGTGACTACCTGGCGATTGTGACCTTAGGCTTCGGTGAAATCGTCCGTATCCTGCTGCTCAACAATACCGAAGTGACCGGCGGTCCGAACGGCATCAGCCAGATCCCGAAACCGACCTTCTTCGGCCTGGAGTTCAGCCGTACCGCCCGCGAAGGCGGCTGGGATACCTTCAGCAACTTCTTTGGCATCAAATACGACCCGTCCGACCGCGTGATCTGGCTCTACCTGGTGGCGCTGCTGCTGGTGGTGATTACCCTGTTTGTGATCAACCGCCTGCTGCGCATGCCGCTGGGCCGCGCATGGGAAGCGCTGCGTGAGGATGAGATCGCCTGCCGTTCCCTGGGCCTGAATCCGACCCGTATCAAGCTGACCGCGTTTACCATCAGCGCCGCGTTTGCCGGTTTCGCCGGAACGCTGTTTGCCGCGCGTCAGGGCTTCGTCAGCCCGGAATCGTTCACCTTTGCCGAATCGGCCTTCGTGCTGGCGATTGTGGTGCTCGGCGGGATGGGTTCCCAGTTCGCCGTGATCCTCGCGGCCATCCTGCTGGTGGTCTCGCGCGAGCTGATGCGCGACTTTAACGAATACAGCATGCTGATGCTGGGTGGCTTGATGGTGCTGATGATGATCTGGCGTCCGCAGGGCTTGCTGCCGATGACGCGTCCACAGCTGAAGCTTAAGAGCGCGGAAGCGAAAGGAGAGCAGGCATGAGTCAGCCATTATTATCCGTTAACGGTCTGATGATGCGTTTTGGTGGCCTGCTGGCGGTCAACAACGTGAATCTGGATCTGCATAAGAAAGAGATTGTCTCCCTGATTGGCCCGAACGGCGCAGGGAAAACCACAGTATTCAACTGCCTGACCGGTTTTTACAAGCCGACAGGTGGCACCATCATGCTGCGCGACCAGCACCTCGAAGGGCTACCGGGCCAGCAGATTGCCCGCATGGGCGTGGTGCGTACCTTCCAGCACGTGCGTCTGTTCCGGGAGATGACGGTGATTGAGAACCTGCTGGTGGCGCAACATCAGCAGCTCAAAACCGGCCTCTTTTCCGGCCTGCTGAAAACCCCGGCCTTCCGCCGCGCGCAGGAGGAGGCGCTCGATCGCGCCGCCACCTGGCTCGACCGTATCGGCCTGCTCCAGCACGCCAACCGTCAGGCGAGCAACCTCGCCTACGGTGACCAGCGTCGCCTTGAGATCGTGCGCTGCATGGTGACCCAGCCGGAGATCCTGATGCTCGACGAACCGGCGGCGGGCCTTAACCCGAAAGAGACCAAAGAGCTGGACGAGCTGATTGCCGAGCTTCGCGATCATCACGACACCACCATCCTGCTGATTGAGCATGACATGAAGCTGGTGATGGGCATTTCGGACCGTATCTACGTGGTAAACCAGGGCACGCCGCTGGCAAACGGCACGCCGGAAGAGATCCGCAGCAACCCGGACGTGATCCGCGCATACCTTGGTGAGGCATAAGATGGAAAAAGCGATGTTAACGTTCGACAAGGTCAATGCGCACTACGGCAAGATCCAGGCGCTGCACGACGTCAGCCTGCACATCAATCAGGGCGAGATCGTCACCCTGATTGGCGCCAACGGCGCGGGGAAAACCACGCTGCTCGGCACCCTGTGCGGCGATCCGCGCGCCACCAGCGGGCGGATTATGTTTGACGGCAAAGATATTACCGACTGGCAGACGGCTAAAATTATGCGTGAAGCGGTAGCGATCGTCCCGGAAGGGCGTCGCGTGTTCTCGCGCATGACGGTCGAAGAGAACCTGGCGATGGGCGGTTTCTTCGCCCACCGGGATGAATACCAGACCCGCATCAAATGGGTATACGAACTCTTCCCGCGCCTGTGGGAGCGGCGAATTCAGCGCGCGGGCACCATGTCCGGCGGGGAGCAACAGATGCTGGCGATTGGCCGCGCGCTGATGAGCCAGCCGCGTCTGCTGCTGCTGGATGAACCGTCGCTCGGGCTGGCGCCTATCATCATTCAGCAGATTTTCGACACCATCGAGCAGTTGCGCAAAGAGGGGATGACCATCTTCCTCGTCGAGCAGAACGCCAACCAGGCGCTGAAGCTCGCTGACCGTGGCTACGTGCTGGAGAACGGCCGCGTGGTGCTCTCCGATACCGGCGATGCGCTGCTGGCGAACGAAGCGGTGCGGAGCGCGTATTTGGGCGGCTAATTGCATTTCCCCCTCACCCTAACCCTCTCCCTCAAGGGAGAGGGGACCGATCGCTTTTCTCCCTCTCCCTGTGGGAGAGGGGCGGGGTGAGGGCACCAGACCGCACCCAACCACACCCCAACCCCCTTCACACAACCATCATCCCTCTGACGCCTGGCTGTCACCTATCTGTAAACAAACAGTTATTTTTCTGTCATTCGAGCATGTCATGTTACCTCGCGAGCACAAAACGCGTGATATCGCGCATCCGGCATAATAAGAGAGATGACAATGACATCGTTACGACACACAGCTTTGGGTCTGGCAATCGGTCTGGCTTTTGCGGCGAACGCAATGGCTGTGACCACCATTCCGTTCTGGCATTCTATGGAAGGGGAGTTGGGTAAAGAGGTTGACTCCCTGGCGCAACGTTTCAACGACACCCACCCGGATTACAAAATTGTGCCGGTGTACAAAGGCAACTACGAGCAGAGCCTGAGCGCGGGCATCGCCGCCTTCCGTACCGGCAATGCGCCAGCCCTGTTACAGGTTTATGAAGTCGGCACCGCGACCATGATGGCCTCCAAAGCCATCAAGCCGGTCTATGAAGTGTTCAAAGACGCGGGCATCAACTTTGACGAATCCCAGTTTGTGCCGACCGTCTCCGGTTACTACACCGATTCCAAAACCGGCCACCTGCTGTCCCAACCGTTTAACAGCTCCACGCCGGTGCTGTACTACAACAAAGATGCCTTCAAAAAAGCCGGTTTAGATCCGGAACAGCCGCCAAAAACCTGGCAGGATCTGGCGGAGTACACCGCGAAGCTGAAAGCGGCGGGGATGAAGTGCGGCTACGCCAGCGGCTGGCAGGGCTGGATCCAGATTGAAAACTTCAGCGCCTGGCACGGCCTGCCGGTTGCCACCAAAAACAACGGCTTCGATGGCACCGACGCGGTTCTGGAATTTAACAAGCCGGAGCAGGTGAAGCACATCGCGCTGCTGGCCGATCTGAACAAGAAGGGCGACTTCAGCTATTTCGGGCGCAAAGACGAATCCACCGAGAAGTTCTACAACGGTGACTGCGCCATTACTACCGCGTCTTCCGGTTCGCTGGCGGACATCCGTCACTACGCCAAATTCAACTACGGCGTGGGCATGATGCCGTACGACGCTGATGTAAAAGGCGCGCCGCAGAACGCCATCATCGGCGGGGCGAGCCTGTGGGTGATGCAGGGTAAAGACAACGGCACCTACAAAGGCGTGGCCGAGTTCCTCGACTTCCTGGCGAAGCCGGAAAACGCCGCCGAGTGGCACCAGAAGACCGGCTACCTGCCGATCACCAAAGCCGCGTACGACCTGACCCGGGAGCAGGGCTTCTACAGCAAGAACCCAGGCGCGGACATCGCGACGCGTCAGATGCTGAACAAGCCGCCGTTGCCGTTCACCAAAGGCCTGCGTCTGGGCAACATGCCGCAGATCCGCACCATCGTTGATGAAGAGCTGGAAAGCGTCTGGACCGGGAAGAAAACGCCTCAGCAGGCGCTGGATTCAGCGGTAGAGCGCGGCAACCAACTGTTACGCCGCTTTGAGCAGTCGACGAAATCGTAATTAAAATCTTACCCCTCACCCTAACCCTCTCCCCATAGGGGAGAGGGGACTGCACGGAGCCGTCTTTTCTCCCTCGCCCCTATGGGGAGAGGGCCGGGGTGAGGGGCGAAAACCTACTTGAGCTAACCTATGTCATCATCCCGTCCGGTGTTCCGTTCCCGCTGGCTGCCGTACCTGCTGGTCGCGCCGCAGCTGGTCATCACCGTTATCTTCTTTATCTGGCCTGCGGGCGAAGCGCTGTGGTACTCGGTACAAAGCGTCGATCCGTTCGGGCTTTCCAGCCAGTTTGTCGGGCTGGACAACTTTACCGCGCTGTTCCATGACAGCTACTACCTGGACTCCTTCTGGACGACGATCAAATTCAGCGCGCTGGTCACCGTCAGCGGTCTTGTCGCGTCGCTGTTCTTCGCCGCGCTGGTGGATTACGTAGTGCGCGGCAGCCGTCTGTATCAGACCCTGATGCTGCTGCCTTACGCTGTGGCTCCCGCCGTGGCCGCCGTGCTGTGGATCTTCCTGTTTAACCCGGGGCGCGGGCTGATTACCCACTTCCTGGGCGAGTTTGGCTACGACTGGAACCACGCCCAGAACAGCGGTCAGGCCATGTTCCTGGTGGTGTTCGCCTCGGTGTGGAAGCAGATCAGCTATAACTTCCTGTTTTTCTTCGCCGCGCTACAGTCTATCCCGCGTTCGCTGGTGGAGGCCGCCGCGATTGACGGCGCAGGGCCAGTGCGCCGCTTCTTCCGGCTGTCGCTGCCGCTGATTGCCCCGGTGAGTTTCTTCCTGCTGGTGGTCAACCTGGTGTACGCCTTCTTCGACACCTTCCCGGTGATCGACGCCGCCACTGCGGGCGGTCCGGTACAGGCGACGACCACGCTGATTTATAAAATTTACCGCGAAGGCTTTGCCGGGCTTGATCTCTCTGCCTCTGCCGCCCAGTCCGTGGTGCTGATGTTCCTCGTCATCATCCTGACGGTGGTGCAGTTCCGCTATGTTGAAAGTAAGGTGCGCTACCAATGATTGAGAACCGTCGCGGGCTGACGATTTTCAGCCATACCCTGCTGATCCTGGGCATCCTCGTCATCCTGTTTCCACTGTACGTGGCCTTCGTCGCCGCCACGCTGGACACCAAAGCGGTGTTCGACACGCCGATGACGCTCGTCCCCGGCGGGCATCTTTTCGAGAACATGAAAACTATCTGGACCCAGGGCGTGGGGGCCAACAGCGCGCCGTTCTGGCTGATGATGCTCAACAGTTTCATCATGGCGTTCGGCATCACCATCGGCAAAATCACGGTGTCGATGCTTTCGGCCTTCGCCATCGTCTGGTTCCGCTTTCCGCTGCGTAACCTGTTTTTCTGGATGATTTTTATCACTCTGATGCTGCCGGTGGAGGTGCGTATCTTCCCGACGGTGGAGGTGATCGCCAACCTGAAGATGCTCGACAGCTACGCGGGCTTAACCCTGCCGCTGATGGCTTCGGCGACCGCCACCTTCCTGTTCCGCCAGTTCTTTATGACCCTGCCGGATGAGCTGATTGAAGCCGCGCGTATTGACGGCGCCTCGCCGATGCGCTTCTTCCGCGACATCGTGCTGCCGCTGTCGAAAACCAACCTTGCGGCGCTGTTTGTGATCACCTTTATCTACGGCTGGAACCAGTACCTGTGGCCGCTGCTGATCGTTCAGGACGTCAACCTCGGCACCGCCGTGGCGGGCATCAAAGGCATGATCGCCACCGGCGAAGGCACCACCCTCTGGAACCAGGTGATGGCGGCGATGCTGCTCACCCTTATCCCCCCGGTCGTTATCGTTTTAGCCATGCAGCGTGCGTTTGTGCGTGGTTTAGTGGACAGTGAGAAATAAGATGGCAGGTTTAAAATTACAGGCAGTAACCAAAAGCTGGGACGGCAAAACCCAGGTCATTCAGCCGCTGACGCTCGACGTGGCGGACGGGGAATTTATCGTCATGGTCGGCCCGTCCGGCTGTGGGAAATCCACGCTGCTGCGCATGGTGGCGGGGCTGGAACGCGTGACGTCCGGGGATATCTGGATTGACCGCCAGCGCGTTACCGAGATGGAACCCAAAGATCGCGGCATCGCGATGGTGTTCCAGAACTACGCCCTCTATCCGCACATGAGCGTGGAAGAGAACATGGCCTGGGGGCTGAAAATTCGCGGCATGGGCAAAGGCCATATCGAGGAGCGCGTGAAAGAAGCCGCGCGCATTCTGGAGCTTGACGGCCTGCTCAAGCGTCGCCCGCGTGAGCTTTCCGGCGGCCAGCGTCAGCGCGTGGCGATGGGGCGCGCCATCGTGCGCGACCCGGCGGTCTTTCTGTTCGACGAACCGCTGTCAAACCTCGACGCCAAGCTGCGCGTGCAGATGCGCCTTGAGCTACAGCAGCTGCATCGCCGCCTGAAAACCACGTCCCTCTACGTGACCCACGATCAGGTAGAGGCCATGACTCTCGCCCAGCGCGTGATGGTGATGAACAAAGGCATCGCCGAGCAGATTGGCACCCCGGTGGAAGTCTACGAAAAACCGGCCAGCCGTTTTGTGGCGAGCTTTATCGGCAGCCCGGCGATGAACCTGCTGGACGGGCGGATCAATGCTGCAGGAACCCATTTTGAGCTGGAAAGCGGGATGGCGTTGCCGATCAACTGGTACTATCGTGGCTACGCCGGGCGTAAGATGACGCTCGGTATCCGCCCGGAGCATATTGGTTTGACGTCTCAGGCGGACGGCGGCGTGCCGCTGGTGATGGACACGCTGGAGATGCTGGGCGCAGACAACCTGGCGCACGGACGCTGGGGCGAACAAAAGCTGGTGGTGCGCCTGCCGCATCAGGAGCGCCCGAAGGCAGGCAGCACGCTGTGGCTGCATATGCCGGAAAATCACCTGCACTTATTTGACGGTGAAACAGGACAACGAGTATGAGCAACTGGCCTTACCCCCACATTGTCGCCCACCGTGGCGGCGGTAAACTGGCGCCGGAAAACACCCTGGCGGCAATTGACGCTGGCGCGCGCTACGGCCACACGATGATCGAGTTCGACGCCAAGCTGTCGAAGGACGGCGAAATTTTCCTGCTGCATGACGACAACCTTGAACGCACCAGCAACGGCTGGGGCGTGGCGGGCGAACTGCCGTGGCGCGATCTGCTGAAGGTGGACGCCGGAAGCTGGTTCAGCGGCGAATTCAAAGGCGAGCCATTGCCGCTACTGGCGGAAGTGGCGGACCGCTGCCGACAGCACGGCATGATGGCCAACATCGAAATCAAACCGACCACCGGCACCGGGCCGCTGACGGGCAAAGTCATCGCGCTGGCCGCGCGTGAGCTGTGGGAAGGGATGACGGTACCGCTGCTGTCGTCGTTTGACATCGACGCGCTGGAAGCGGCACAGGCGGCCGTACCAGAGCTGCCGCGCGGGCTGCTGCTGGACGAGTGGCGAGAAGACTGGCGCGCGCTGACTGCCCGCTTAGGTTGCGTGTCGATCCACCTCAACCATAAGCTGCTGGATGAAGCGCGCGTGACGCTATTGAAAGAGGCTGGTCTGCATATCCTGGTCTACACCGTCAACAAACCCCAGCGTGCAGCCGAGCTGCTGCGCTGGGGCGTGGACAGCATCTGTACCGATGCGATTGACCAGATCGGGCCGAACTTTATTTATTAAGCATACTGCCGTTCTGCTGGGTCGGCAGCATATGCTGCTGACCGCTGCTTTGCGACACCCCGCCCCCTAACATCCCACCGTTTGAGTTTGACAGCGGCTGCTCGCGCATCTGGCCCTGCTGCACGCGCTGGGTATTAGCGTTCATCTGGTTTTGCAGGTGCTGCTGCTGCACCTGGGTCTGCGTCTTTAACTGCTGATTAAGCATCCCTTTCTGCTGCTGTTGCTGGCTCATCATCTCCGTCTGCATACGCTGCTGGCTCGGAATGACATAGCCCTGCTGGTTTGGGTTGTTCAGCGTGTTTATCGGCTGTGCGAGCGCGGCGAACGGAAGCAGCGCGATCAGGATCGGTAATCGTTTCATGGTTATCTCCTCCTTTGAGGCTTCTCTTAAGTTTATCCTGATTCCGGCATAACGATGATTTTTTAAGAGTTGTGAACCAGGCTTAAGCGGGGAATATAGGCCCCTTCACCTGGAGAACAATAATGATGAAACCAACCTTTTTGCGCTGGGTCGCCATCGCTGCGCTGATGGCAGGCGGCACATTTACCGTGGTGGCCAACCCGCCCGCCGCTCCTCCGGTCTCTTACGGCGTGGAGGAGGATGTTTTTCATCCCGTGCGGGCGACGCACGGCATGGTGGCCTCGGTTGACGCGCTGGCAACTCAGGTGGGCGTCGATATTCTTAAACAGGGCGGAAACGCGGTGGATGCGGCGGTCGCGGTCGGGTACGCGCTGGCGGTAACGCATCCACAGGCGGGGAACCTGGGCGGCGGCGGGTTTATGATGCTGCGCACGAAAGACGGTAAAACTACGGCCATCGACTTCCGTGAGATGGCACCGAATCAGGCCTCCCGCGATATGTTCCTCGACGATCAGGGCAATCCGGACAGTAAAAAATCCCTGACCTCGCACCTTGCCTCCGGCACGCCGGGCACCGTTGCGGGGTTCTCGCTGGCGCTGGAAAAATACGGCACGCTGCCGCTGAATAAAGTGGTACAGCCTGCCATCAGGCTGGCGCGCGACGGCTTCGTCGTCAACGGCGCGCTGGCGGACGACCTCAAAACCTACGGCAGCGAAGTTATTCCCAATCATGAAAACAGCAAGGCTATCTTCTGGAAAGACGGCGAGCCGCTGAAGAAGGGCGATAAGCTGGTGCAGAAGAACCTCGCAAAAAGTCTCGAACTGATTGCCGAAAACGGTCCGGACGCCTTCTATAAGGGGCCGATTGCCGATCAGATTGCCGATGAGATGCAGAAGAACGGCGGGCTGATCACCAAAGCGGATCTGGCGGAATATAAGGCGGTGGAGCGCGAGCCGATCAGCGGCACCTATCGCGGCTACGAGGTCTTCTCTATGCCGCCGCCGTCCTCCGGGGGCATTCACAT
Source organism: Enterobacter cloacae complex sp. ECL411 (assembly GCF_021869665.1). Taxonomy (NCBI): domain Bacteria; kingdom Pseudomonadati; phylum Pseudomonadota; class Gammaproteobacteria; order Enterobacterales; family Enterobacteriaceae; genus Enterobacter; species Enterobacter cloacae complex sp. ECL411. The sequence goes on along the minus strand of NZ_CP091486.1, from coordinate 4,395,031 downwards.
TGTGCAGATCCTCAATATTCTGGAAAACTTCGATATGCACAAGTTCGGCTTCGGTAGTGCCGATGCCATGCAGGTGATGGCGGAGGCGGAAAAGCGCGCCTACGCGGACCGCTCGGAATATCTTGGCGATCCGGATTTCGTGAAGGTGCCGTGGCAGGCGCTGACTAACAAAGCCTATGCCAAATCGATTGCCGATGAGATCGACATCAACAAGGCTAAACCGTCCAGCGAGATCCGCCCGGGCAAGCTGGCGCCGTATGAAAGTAACCAGACCACCCACTTCTCGGTCGTGGACAAAGACGGAAACGCGGTGGCGGTGACCTACACGCTCAACACCACCTTCGGCACCGGGATTGTGGCGGGCAACAGCGGTATTTTGCTGAACAACGAGATGGATGACTTCTCGGCCAAGCCGGGCGTGCCGAACGTCTACGGGCTGGTCGGCGGCGATGCAAATGCGGTCGGGCCGAAGAAGCGCCCGCTGTCGTCCATGTCGCCCACCATCGTGGTGAAAGACGGCAAAACCTGGCTGGTGACCGGCAGCCCGGGCGGGAGCCGGATTATCACCACCGTGCTGCAAATGGTGGTGAACAGCATCGACTTTGGGATGAACGTCGCCGAAGCGACCAATGCGCCGCGTTTCCATCACCAGTGGCTGCCGGACGAGTTGCGCGTGGAGAAGGGCTTTAGCCCGGATACCCTCAAGCTGCTTGAGCAGCGCGGGCAGAAGGTGGCGGTGAAGGAGGCGATGGGCAGCACCCAGAGCATTATGGTCGGGCCGGACGGGGCACTGTTTGGCGCGTCGGATCCGCGGTCGGTGGATGATTTAACGGCGGGGTATTGAGGGCTCCCCTCACCCTAACCCTCTCCCCATAGGGGAGAGGGGATTGCACGGTGCGGTCTTTTCTCCCTCGCCCCTTCGGGGAGAGGGTCGGGGTGAGGGGTTACTTCATACGCGCCATATAATACGCATCCACGTACTCGCCGTTGCGCAGGGCGTAGCGCCTGCCGGTGCCTTCAATCTCAAACCCGTGCTTTTTGTACACCGCGATTGCCGGTGCGTTATCGACAAACACCGTTAACTCGATGCGGTCGACGCGCAGCCAGTTGTCGCACATATCAATCATGGTGCGTATCAGCGCGCTGGCGATGCCCCGGTTTTGCCACTGCGCACCCACACAAATTCCAAAATCGGCAACGTGGCTGCGGCGCGGACGCTGGGCTACGGCAATGCACAGATGCCCGGCGACGATATCATCAATACAGGCGACAAGCTGCTTGATACCGGGCTGATCGGTTAGCCGGTCATGCCACATCTGCTCTGAGGGATGAGGAACCTGTAGCGTGTTGTGGTACACCTCCGGCTGGGCGTGGATCTGACGAATGGCGTCGTAATCTTTCGGTTCAGCGTGGCGTATCACTATCTCACTCATTCCTTGTTCCTCAGTCAGTTAAAAGTCCCTTCCAACATCAGTGACTTTAAAAGTTGAGTCAATCGCTATTTTTTGCAAAAAGTGTTGGACAAGTGCGAATGAGAATGATTATTATTGCTCTGCATTCAGGAAGACCTCCTACGGGAACCTGAAAGCACGACATTGCTCACATTGCTTCCAGTATTACTTTAGCCAGCTTCTCGCTGGCTTTTTTTTTGTTATGGTTAGACTCAGTAACCTTCCAAAAGGACTGAGCCATGACACTACATTGTGCATTTATTGGATTTGGCAAAAGCACCACGCGTTACCACCTTCCGTATGTTCTTAACCGAAAAGAGACCTGGCACGTGGCCCATATCTATCGCCGCCGCGCGAAGCCAGAAGAGCAGTCTCCGCAGTATTCCCATATTCATTTCACCAGCGATCTTGATGAAGTGTTAAATGATCCGCAGGTGAAGCTGGTGGTGGTCTGTACCCACGCCGACAGCCACTTTGACTACGCGAAACGCGCGCTGGAAGCGGGTAAAAACGTGCTGGTGGAAAAACCGTTCACCCCGACCATCGCCGAAGCGAAGGAACTCTTTGCGCTGGCGAAAAGCAAAGGGCTGACCGTCACGCCCTACCAGAACCGTCGCTTTGACAGCTGCTTCCTGACGGCAAAAAAGGCAATCGAAAGCGGCAAGCTCGGCGAGATCGTGGAGATCGAAAGCCACTTCGATTACTACCGCCCTGTGGCAGAAACCAAACCCGGCCTGCCGCAGGACGGTTCGTTCTACGGTCTGGGCGTACACACCATGGACCAGATCATCTCCCTGTTTGGCCGCCCGGACCACGTGGCGTACGACATCCGCAGCCTGCGCAATAAGGCCAATCCGGACGATACCTTCGAAGCACAGCTGTTCTACGGCGACCTGAAAGCCATAGTCAAAACCAGTCATCTGGTGAAAATCGACTACCCGAAATTTATCGTTCACGGCAAGAAAGGCTCCTTTATCAAGTACGGCATTGACCAGCAGGAGACCAGCCTGAAGGCCAACATCATGCCGGGCGAACCGGGCTTTGCGGCAGATGATTCCGTGGGCGTGCTGGAGTACGTGAACGACGAGGGCCTGACGGTCAGGGAAGAGCTGAAGCCGGAAACGGGCGATTATGGACGCGTCTACGATGCGCTGTATGAAACCCTCTCCAGCGGCACGCCGAATTACGTCAAGGAATCTGACGTTCTGACGAACCTGGAAATCCTTGAGCGGGCCTTCGAACAGGCTTCCCCTGCCACGGTAACCCTCGCCAGATAAGCAAAAATGGCTCCTTTGTGCTTGTTCTAAATTTTTGAACAGAGGAGTCAATTTTCACCCTCTATGATCCCTGAGCGTTTGCGTCCACACTTACTCCATCGAAACGAACTGAGGGTGAAAACAATGATCTACTTACGCAAAGCAAACGAACGTGGTCACGCGAATCATGGCTGGCTGGACTCATGGCATTCATTCTCGTTTGCCGACTACTACGACCCGAACTTCATGGGCTTCTCCGCGCTGCGCGTCATTAACGACGACGTGATTGATGCAGGCCAGGGCTTCGGTACCCACCCGCACAAGGACATGGAAATCCTGACCTATGTGCTTGAAGGGGCGGTTGAGCACCAGGACAGCATGGGCAATAAAGAGCAGGTTCCGGCGGGCGAGTTCCAGATTATGAGCGCGGGGACCGGGGTGCGTCACTCTGAGTACAACCCGAGCAAAACGGAAAAACTGCACCTGTATCAAATCTGGATCATTCCAGAAGAGACCGGCATCACGCCACGCTACGAACAGCGCCGCTTCGATGCGAAACAGGGTAAACAGCTGGTGCTCTCCCCGGATGCGCGTGAAGGTTCCCTGAAAGTGCATCAGGATATGGAGCTGTACCGCTGGGCGCTGGCGAAAGATGAACAGTCTGTGCACCAGATCGCCGCCAACCGCCGCGTCTGGATCCAGGTGGTGAAAGGCGAGGTGTCCATCAATGGCACCAAAGCCACCACCGCCGATGGCCTGGCAGTCTGGGATGAGCAGGCGCTCTCCGTGCATGCCGACAGCGAAAGTGAAATTCTGCTGTTTGATCTGCCGCCGGTCTAAATAATTTCTCAACCTTCCCTTTAAACGGGGAAGGTTGAGCTTTGTCCGTGATAAACTGAGCAAATCTCTCACTTCAAGATTTCTCAGGACGATGAAAAAGAAACGCCCCGTACTTCAGGATGTCGCCGATCGCGTCGGTGTGACCAAAATGACGGTCAGCCGTTTTTTACGTAACCCGGAGCAGGTTTCCGTGGCGTTGCGTGGCAAGATTGCCGCCGCCCTTGATGAACTGGGTTATATCCCCAACCGCGCGCCCGATATTCTCTCCAATGCGACCAGCCGTGCGGTGGGCGTCCTGCTTCCTTCCTTAACCAACCAGGTTTTCGCTGAAGTGCTGCGTGGCATCGAAAGCGTGACCGATGCCTTTGGTTATCAGACCATGCTCGCCCACTATGGGTACAAGCCGGAACTGGAAGAGGAACGTCTTGAATCGATGCTTTCCTGGAACATTGACGGCCTGATTTTAACGGAACGTACTCACACCCCGCGCACGCTGAAAATGATTGAAGTGGCAGGCATTCCGGTGGTGGAGCTGATGGACAGCCAGTCGCCGTGCCTCGACATCGCCGTGGGGTTCGATAACTTTGAAGCGGCGCGTCAGATGACGGCGGCGATCATCGCCCGCGGTCATCGCCATGTGGCCTATCTGGGTGCGCGTCTGGATGAACGTACTATCATCAAACAGAAGGGATACGAGCAGGCGATGCTCGACGCCGGTTTAACCCCGTACAGCGTGATGGTGGAGCAATCTTCCTCTTATACGTCGGGTATTGAGCTGATGCGTCAGGCGCGACGCGAGTATCCGCAACTGGACGGTATTTTCTGTACCAACGATGACCTTGCGGTCGGCGCCGCGTTTGAGTGTCAGCGCCTGGGTTTAAAAATCCCGGATGATATGGCGATTGCCGGCTTCCACGGCCACGACATTGGCCAGGTGATGGAGCCGCGTCTGGCAAGCGTCCTGACCCCGCGTGAACGCATGGGCCGCATTGGTGCAGAACGCCTGCTGGCGCGCATTCGTGGTGAGGCAGTTACCCCTAAAATGTTAGATTTAGGTTTCACCTTGTCACCGGGTGGATCTATTTAATCCGACAAATTTGAAGTAGCTCACACTTATTCACTTCGCGCACGTTTGGATATTGCTTCTCTTATGCCCCGGCAGGACAATGTTACCGATAACTGTTACCCGTAACAATTGACTGAGGGACACCCTTTGAGCACGACTAATCACGATCACCACGTTTACGTCCTGATGGGCGTGTCCGGTAGCGGTAAATCTGCCGTGGCGAGCGAAGTGGCGCATCAACTCCAGGCTGCGTTTCTTGATGGTGACTTCCTCCATCCGCGTAGCAACATCATGAAAATGGCTTCCGGCGAGCCGCTGAATGACGACGACCGCAAACCCTGGTTGCAGGCGCTGAATGATGCCGCGTTCGCGATGCAGCGCACCAATAAAGTCTCCCTGATAGTCTGTTCCGCGCTGAAAAAAACCTATCGCGACCTGCTGCGCGATGGCAACCCGAACCTCTCTTTCATCTACCTGAAAGGCGATTTCGGGGTAATTGAAAGTCGCCTGAAGGCGCGTAAAGGCCACTTCTTCAAAACCCAGATGCTGGTAACGCAGTTCGAAGCGTTGCAGGAGCCGGGGGCTGACGAACAGGATGTCTTAGTGGTTGATATCGATCAGCCGCTGGAAGGTGTTGTTGCCAGCACCATCGAGGTTATTAATAAAAGGCAGTAAGTTTTGAGTACATTAACGCTAGTTTTGACAGCAGTGGGTTCCGTATTGCTGCTGCTGTTTTTAGTGATGAAGGCACGTATGCACGCCTTCGTTGCTTTGATGGTGGTTTCTATTGGTGCCGGTCTCTTTTCCGGAATGCCGCTCGACAAAATTGCGGCGACGATGGAAAAAGGGATGGGCGGCACGCTCGGCTTCCTGGCCATCGTAGTCGCGCTCGGCGCGATGTTTGGCAAGATTTTGCACGAGACGGGCGCGGTCGATCAGATTGCCGTCAAGATGCTGAAATCCTTCGGACACAGCCGTGCGCACTACGCGATTGGTCTGGCTGGTCTGATTTGCGCGCTGCCGCTGTTCTTTGAAGTGGCGGTGGTGCTGCTGATTAGCGTGGCGTTCTCCATGGCACGCCATACCGGTACCAACCTCGTGAAGCTGGTCATTCCGCTGTTTGCGGGCGTGGCGGCGGCGGCGGCGTTTCTGCTGCCGGGGCCTGCGCCGATGCTGCTGGCTTCCCAGATGCATGCTGACTTTGGCTGGATGATCCTGATTGGCCTGTGTGCGGCGATCCCGGGGATGATTATCGCCGGTCCGCTGTGGGGCAACTTCATTAGCCGTTACGTTGAGCTGCACATTCCGGATGACATCTCCGAGCCGCACCTGGGCGAGGGCAAAATGCCGTCCTTCGGCTTCAGTCTGTCACTGATCCTGCTGCCGCTGGTGCTGGTGGGCCTGAAAACCATCGCTGCGCGTTTTGTGCCGGTGGGGTCAACCGCTTACGAATGGTTCGAATTTATTGGCCATCCGTTCACTGCGATCCTGGTGGCGTGTCTGGTCGCGATTTACGGGCTGGCGATGCGTCAGGGCATGCCAAAAGATCGCGTGATGGAGATATGCGGTGCCGCGCTACAACCGGCGGGGATTATTCTGCTGGTGATCGGGGCGGGCGGCGTGTTCAAGCAGGTGCTGGTGGATTCCGGCGTTGGCCCGGCGCTGGGCGAAGCGCTGACCGGAATGGGCCTGCCGATTGCGGTCACCTGCTTCGTGCTGGCCGCGGCGGTGCGTATCATTCAGGGCTCCGCGACCGTGGCGTGCTTAACCGCGGTGGGGCTGGTGATGCCGGTGATTGAACAGCTGAACTACTCCGGCGCGCAGATGGCGGCGCTCTCTATCTGTATCGCGGGCGGTTCGATTGTGGTTTCTCACGTGAACGACGCAGGCTTCTGGCTGTTCGGTAAATTTACCGGCGCAACCGAAGCGCAAACCCTCAAAACCTGGACGCTGATGGAAACCATCCTCGGCACGACGGGTGCGGTTGTCGGGATGATTGCGTTTACGCTGCTGAGCTAACGAGACCGTATTTTGTCGGGTGGCGGCTTCGCCTTACCCGACCTATAAAAAAATCAGGTCCCGTAGGCCGGGTAAGCGTAAGCGCCACCCGGCTTTTTTACATCTTCACCCTTTCATCCATGCCCGGATCCCATCCAGGAACATCTGCGTCGCCATCATCACCAGAATCAGCCCCATCAGGCGCTCGAGGGCGTTCACCCCTTTCTCGCCCAGCAGGCGCAGGAACAGCGACGACTGCAGCAGAATAATAAATGTCCCGCCCCAGGCGATCAGCAGGGCAATGACCAGGTGGCTCATCTGATTCGGGTACTGATGCGACAGCAGCATCAGCGTTGCCAGAATCGTTGGCCCGGCGACCAGCGGAATCGCCAGCGGCACGATAAACGGTTCTTCACCCGCAGGCAGGCCGCTGCTGCTGCCCTCCGCGCTCGGGAAAATCATCTTTATGGCAATCAGGAACAAAATGATCCCGCCGGAAATGGAGACCGTTTCGGCACGTAAGTTCAGGAAAGCGAGGATTTTTTCACCGGCGAACAGGAAAATAAACATCACCAGCAGGGCGATGAGCAGCTCGCGGATCATGATCGCCCGACGGCGCTTCGGCTCGGTGTGCTTCAGCACCGACATGAAGATCGGCAGATTACCGAGCGGATCCATAATCAGGATCAATAAAACCGCTGCGGAAATGATTTCACTCATCTTAAATTATCCCTGATACTTATTGTGGTCATTGCGATGATTAGCACTTTTTCTGATTGCCGGGCAATCATCGATTAATTTCGCTTGCGACTTTGGCAGCATTTTGTAATGTGAAGCATATCCCAGTTCAATACTGGCTTGCACAATCAGCACACACCCCTTGCAGGAAAAAAATGCTATGAAAAACGTTGGTTTTATCGGCTGGCGCGGTATGGTCGGCTCTGTACTCATGCAACGCATGGTTGAAGAGCGCGATTTCGACGCCATCCGCCCGGTCTTCTTCTCCACTTCCCAGCTCGGCCAGGCTGCACCGTCCTTTGGTGGTACCACAGGCACGTTGCAGGATGCTTACGATCTGGAAGCGCTGAAGGCACTCGACATTATTGTGACCTGCCAGGGCGGCGATTATACCAACGAAATTTATCCGAAGCTGCGTGAAAGCGGCTGGCAGGGCTACTGGATTGACGCGGCCTCTTCGCTGCGTATGAAAGACGATGCCATCATCATTCTCGACCCGGTTAACCAGGATGTCATCACCGACGGCCTGAACAACGGCGTGAAAACGTTTGTTGGCGGTAACTGCACCGTCAGCCTGATGCTGATGTCCCTCGGCGGCCTGTTCGCACAGGATCTGGTGGAGTGGGTCTCCGTAGCGACCTACCAGGCGGCGTCCGGCGGCGGCGCGCGTCATATGCGCGAGCTGCTGACCCAGATGGGCCAGCTGCACCAGAGCGTCGCGACCGAGCTGGCAAACCCGGCGTCCGCGATCCTCGATATCGAGCGTAAAGTCACTCAGCTCACCCGCAGTGGCGAATTGCCGATGGATAACTTTGGCGTACCGCTGGCCGGCGGCCTGATCCCGTGGATCGACAAACAGCTGGATAACGGCCAGACCCGCGAAGAGTGGAAGGGCCAGGCTGAGACCAACAAAATCCTCGCCACCGCGAACACCATTCCGGTTGACGGTCTGTGCGTGCGTATCGGCGCGCTGCGCTGCCACAGCCAGGCTTTCACCATTAAACTGAAAAAAGATGTGTCTATTCCGACCGTGGAAGAGCTGCTGGCCGCGCACAACCCGTGGGCGAAAGTGGTGCCAAACGATCGCGATATCACCATGCGCGAACTGACCCCGGCAGCCGTTACCGGCACGCTGACCACCCCGGTTGGCCGCCTGCGCAAGCTGAACATGGGGCCGGAGTACCTCTCCGCGTTCACCGTTGGCGACCAGCTTCTGTGGGGTGCCGCCGAGCCGCTGCGCCGCATGCTGCGCCAGCTGGCGTAATAATTTGTTAAACACCGGGGGTGAATGTCACCCCCTTTTTTTGCGTACTACATGGAGTAAAACGCAGATGTCTTATTTTTTATCAGGAGGGCCCACGACGTTGGCTATGCTTTAAGGAAGATTTATTTCTCACCTGAGGGTAGGGCGGAGCAGAGAGGATTAACTGCACCGTTTAGGTCACATTAAAAGTCGTCCCGGAGCGCGTAAAAAGGGCGACATAAAAAAACAGGATGAATACCATGTCCGATCGTATTTCGAGAGACGTGATTAATGCGCTTATTGCGGGTCACTTTGCCGACCCCTTTTCTGTGCTAGGGATGCACCGTACAGAGGCCGGACTGGAAGTTCGGGCGCTGTTACCGGATGCAACAGAAGTGTGGGTTATCGAACCCAAAACCGGCCGCAAGGTGGGTAATCTGGAATGCCTCGACTCGCGTGGCTTCTTCTCGGGCGTCATGCCCCGCCGTAAAAATCCTTTTCGTTATCAGCTTGCCGTTATCTGGCACGGTCAGCAAAACCTGATTGATGATCCCTATAGCTTCGGCCCGCTCTTAAAAGAGATGGACGCCTGGCTGCTGTCCGAAGGGACCCATTTACGCCCCTACGAAACGCTGGGTGCCCATGCGGATACCATGGACGGTATCACCGGCACGCGCTTTGCCGTATGGGCGCCAAACGCCCAGCGCGTCTCCGTCGTCGGGCAGTTCAACTACTGGGACGGTCGTCGTCACCCCATGCGCCTGCGCCGGGAAACCGGCATCTGGGAGCTGTTTATCCCCGGCGCGCACAACGGTCAGCTCTACAAATTCGAGATGATCGATGCCAACGGCAAGCTGCGTATTAAATCCGACCCGTACGCCTTTGAGGCCGAACTGCGCCCGAATACCGCCTCGCTGATTTGCGGCCTGCCGGAGAAGGTTGTCCAGAGCGAGGAGCGCAAGCAGGCCAACCGCTTTGATGCGCCGATCTCCGTCTATGAAGTGCATCTCGGCTCCTGGCGTCGCCACACCGATAACAACTTCTGGCTGAGCTATCGCGAGCTGGCGGACCAGCTGGTGCCGTACGCCAAATGGATGGGCTTTACCCATCTGGAGCTGCTGCCAATCAACGAACACCCGTTCGACGGTAGCTGGGGCTATCAGCCGACCGGGCTATATGCGCCTACGCGCCGCTTCGGCACGCGCGATGACTTCCGCTATTTCATTGATGCCGCGCACGCCGCCGGACTGAACGTGATCCTCGACTGGGTGCCGGGCCACTTCCCGTCGGATGATTTTGCGTTGGCAGAGTTTGACGGTACGAAGCTGTACGAGCATAGCGATCCGCGCGAAGGCTATCACCAGGACTGGAACACGCTGATCTACAACTACGGTCGCCGTGAAGTGTCAAACTACCTGGTCGGGAACGCGCTGTACTGGATCGAACGTTTCGGTATTGATGCCCTGCGCGTGGATGCGGTGGCGTCGATGATCTACCGCGACTACAGCCGCAAAGAGGGTGAGTGGATCCCAAACGAGTATGGCGGGCGTGAAAACCTCGAAGCGATTGAGTTTCTGCGCAACACCAACCGCATCATCGGCGAGCAGGTGGAAGGCGCCGTGACTATGGCGGAAGAGTCAACCGACTTCCCGGGCGTTTCCCGTCCACCGGCAATGGGCGGCCTGGGCTTCTGGTACAAGTGGAACCTCGGCTGGATGCACGACACGCTCGACTACATGAAGCTTGACCCGGTTTATCGTCAGTATCACCACGATAAGCTCACCTTCGGGCTGCTCTACAACTACACCGAAAACTTCATGCTGCCGCTGTCGCACGATGAAGTGGTACACGGCAAGAAATCCGTTCTCGACCGCATGCCGGGGGACGCGTGGCAGAAGTTTGCCAACCTGCGCGCCTATTACGGCTGGATGTTCGCCTTCCCGGGCAAAAAGCTGCTGTTTATGGGCAACGAATTTGCGCAAGGGCGCGAATGGAACCACGACACCAGCCTTGACTGGCATCTGCTGGAAGGCGCGGACAACTGGCACCACGGCGTGCAGCGTCTGGTTCGCGACCTGAACCTGACCTATCGTCACCACAAAGCGCTGCACGAGCTGGACTTCGATCCGTACGGCTTTGAGTGGCTGGTGGTGGACGACCACGAGCGCTCGGTGTTTGTCTTTGTGCGCCGCGACAAGGCGGGTAACGAGATCATCGTCGCCAGCAACTTCACGCCGATACCGCGCGAACACTACCGCTTCGGCATTAACCAGCCGGGCAAATGGCGCGAAATCCTTAACACCGACTCCATGCACTACCACGGCAGCAACGCCGGTAACGGCGGGCTGGTACAGAGCGACGCCATCGAAAGCCACGGTCGTCCGAACTCCCTTGGCCTGACGCTGCCGCCGCTGAGCACAATCTGGCTGGTGCGGGAGGGAGAATGACGCAGCTCTCGGCAGGTAAACCCGAACCGCTCGGGGCGAGTTTTGACGGAAAGGGGGTGAACTTCACGCTCTTTTCTGCCCACGCTGAGCGGGTGGAACTCTGTGTGTTTGACGGGGAAGGTAACGAACACCGTTACGATTTACCGGCGCGCACGGGGGATACCTGGCATGGCTACCTGCCCGGAGGACGGCCGGGGGTGCACTACGGTTTTCGCGTTCACGGCCCCTGGGAGCCCTCTCAGGGGCACTGGTTTAACCCGGCGAAGCTGCTGATTGACCCATGTGCGCACCGCGTGGACGGCGAGTTTAAAGACGACTCGCTGTTCCACGTTGGCTACGGCGAACCAGACCACCGCGACAGCGCACCCGTCGCGCCCAAAAGCGTGGTGGTACACGATCTCTACGACTGGGAAGACGATGCCCCGCCGCGCACGCCGTGGGGCAACACCGTTATTTATGAAGCCCACGTCAAAGGGCTGACGTATCTGCATCCGTCAATCCCCAAAGAGATGCGCGGTACCTACAAAGCGCTTGGGCATCCGACGATGGTCGCGTACCTGAAGCACTTAGGGATCACCGCCCTGGAGCTGTTGCCCGTGGCGCATTTTGCCAGCGAGCCGCGGCTGCAGCGTCTTGGGTTAAGCAACTACTGGGGCTACAACCCGCTGGCGATGTTCGCCCTCGACCCGCGCTACGCGGTGCATCCGGAGAAGGCGCGGGATGAGTTTCGCGATGCGGTGAAGGCGCTTCACGCGGCGGGTATCGAGGTCATTCTGGACGTGGTGTTGAACCACAGTGCAGAAAGCGATCTTGATGGCCCGACGCTCTCACAGCGCGGAATCGATAACCGTAGCTATTATTGGATCAGGGACGACGGCGATTACGAGAACTGGACCGGGTGCGGTAACACCCTCAACCTCAGTCATCCGGCCGTTACGCATTACGCGTACGCGTGCCTGAAATACTGGGTTGAGACGTTCCACGTGGACGGTTTTCGTTTCGACCTGGCGCCGGTAATGGGGCGCACCCCGGCGTTCAGCCAGCAGGCGCCGCTGTTTGAGGCCATCAAAAACTGTCCGGTGCTTTCAAAGGTGAAGCTGATTGCGGAGCCCTGGGACATCGGCGAGGGCGGTTATCAGGTGGGGAACTTCCCGCCGCTGTTTGCCGAGTGGAACGACCACTTCCGCGATGCCGTCCGCCGCTTCTGGCTGACGCGCGATCTGTCGCTGGGGGAGTTTGCCGGTCGCTTTGCCGGCTCCAGCGATCTCTTTAAGCGTGACGGCAAACGTCCGTCGGCCACCATTAATCTGGTGACGGCGCACGACGGTTTTACGCTGCGCGACTGCGTTTGTTTCAATCAGAAACACAATGAGGCAAACGGCGAAGAGAATCGCGATGGGACTAACAACAACCATAGCTTTAACCATGGTATAGAAGGGTTAGGCGGAAGTCTGGATGTTATCGAGCGGCGACGCGCCAGCGTTCATGCGCTGCTGACGACGCTTTTGTTGTCGCAGGGCACGCCGATGCTGCTGGCGGGCGATGAGCACGGTCACAGCCAGCACGGCAACAACAACGCCTATTGCCAGGACAACACCCTGACCTGGCTCAACTGGGAAGAAGCGAACAGCGGGTTGACCCATTTCACCGCGGCGCTGATCCATCTTCGCCAGCACATCCCCGCGCTCACCGCCGACTGCTGGTGGGAAGAGGGCGACGGCAACGTTCGCTGGCTGAATAAAGACGCGCAACCGTTAAGCGCGCAAGAGTGGCAACACGGCATACCCTGTCTGCAAATCCTGCTTTCGGATGCGTGGCTGGTGACGCTGAACGCGACGGATGACGTCGCAGAGATTGTTTTACCTGACGGGGAATGGCGAGCCATTCCTCCCTTTGCCGGAGCGGATAATCCGGTTGTTATGGCTGTCTGGCACGGGCCTGCGCACGGAGTGTGCGTATTCCAAAGATGATAAAAAAGGAGTTAGTCATGGTTAGATTAGAGAAGAACGATCCGTTAATGTTGGCGCGCCAGCTACCATTAAAAACAGTTGCCCTGATCCTCGCGGGCGGGCGTGGTACCCGTCTGAAAGATTTGACCATCAAGCGCGCCAAACCGGCCGTTCACTTTGGTGGTAAGTTCCGTATTATCGATTTTGCACTCTCCAACTGCCTGAACTCAGGCATTCGCCGTATTGGCGTCATTACCCAGTATCAGTCGCACACGCTGGTGCAGCACATTCAGCGCGGCTGGTCATTCTTCAGCGAAGAGATGAACGAGTTTGTCGATCTGCTCCCGGCGCAGCAGCGCGTACACGGGGAGAACTGGTACCGCGGCACGGCGGATGCCGTAACCCAGAACCTCGACATCATTCGCCGCTACAACGCGGAATACATCGTTATCCTCGCCGGGGACCACATCTACAAGCAAGATTACTCCCACATGCTGATCGACCACGTCGAAAAAGGTGCGCGCTGCACCGTGGCGTGTCTGCCGGTGCCTGTTGCAGAAGCAACCGCGTTTGGCGTGATGCATGTAGATGGCGATGACAAGATTATCGACTTTGTCGAAAAACCGGCGAATCCGCCAACCATGCCGGGAGACGACACCAAATCGCTCGCCAGCATGGGGATCTATGTCTTTGATGCCGATTATCTTTATGAGCTGCTGGAAGAAGACGACAAAGACGAAAACTCCAGCCACGACTTCGGTAAAGACATCATCCCGAAAATTACCAAAGCTGGCATGGCGTATGCACATCCTTTCCCATTGTCCTGCGTGCAGTCCGATCCAAATGCGGAACCTTACTGGCGCGACGTCGGCACGCTGGAAGCCTACTGGAAAGCCAACCTCGATTTGGCATCTGTGACGCCTGAACTGGATATGTACGACCAGAACTGGCCGATTCGCACCCATATGGAATCGCTGCCGCCGGCGAAGTTCGTCCAGGATCGCTCCGGCAGCCACGGTATGACGCTGAACTCGCTGGTCTCTGGCGGGTGCATTATCTCCGGTTCGGTGGTGGTGCAGTCCGTGCTGTTCCCGCGCGTGCGTATAAACTCATTCTGTAATATCGATTCGGCAGTCCTGCTGCCGGATGTCTGGGTAGGGCGCTCATGTCGTCTGCGTCGCTGCGTTATCGACCGTGCCTGCGTCATTCCCGAAGGGATGGTGATTGGGGAAAACGCGGAAGAAGATGCACGTCGTTTCTACCGATCGGAAGAGGGGATCGTGTTAGTAACACGGGAAATGTTGCGGAAGCTGCAAATCAAACAGGAGCGATGATGCAGGTTTTACACGTATGTTCTGAGATGTTCCCGTTGTTAAAAACGGGCGGACTGGCGGATGTTCTTGGTGCATTACCGGCGGCGCAAATTGCCGGAGGGGTGGATACCCGCGTGTTGTTACCCGCTTTTCCGGATATCCGGCGGGGTATTCCCGATGCGAAGGTTGTTACCCGCCGCGAGACCTTCGCGGGACGTATCACCCTGCTGTTTGGACATTACAATGGCGTAGGGATTTACCTGATTGATGCGCCGCATTTATACGACCGACCCGGCAGCCCGTATCACGATACCAACCTGTACGCCTATACCGATAACGTGCTGCGCTTTGCCCTGCTCGGCTGGGTGGGGGCGGAGATGGCCGTCGGGCTGGATCCGTTCTGGCGTCCGAACGTGGTGCATGCGCACGACTGGCATGCGGGGCTGGCTCCTGCGTATCTGGCGGCGAAAGGACACCCGGCGAAATCGGTGTTTACGGTGCACAACCTGGCGTATCAGGGCATGTATTACGCGCATCATATGAATGACATCGATCTGCCATGGTCGTTCTTTAACATGCACGGACTGGAGTTTAACGGACAGATTTCGTTCCTGAAGGCCGGTCTGTACTACGCCGACCACATCACGGCGGTCAGCCCAACCTACGCGCGGGAAATTACCCAGCCGGAGTTCGGTTACGGTATGGAAGGGCTACTGCAACAGCGCCACCGTGAAGGTCGTCTGTCGGGCATTCTGAACGGCGTGGATGAACAGATCTGGAATCCGGAAACGGACCTCCTGCTGGCAGCGCGCTATGGTCGCGACTCCGTGGAGGACAAAGCGGAGAACAAGCGTCAGCTACAGATTGCGATGGGGCTGAAGGTCAACGACAAGGTACCGCTGTTTGCGGTGGTCAGCCGCCTGACCAGCCAGAAAGGGCTGGATCTGGTGCTGGAAGCGCTGCCAGGATTACTGGAGCAGGGCGGCCAGCTGGCGCTACTCGGCGCGGGCGACCCGGTATTGCAGGAAGGTTTCCTCGCGGCCGCGGCGGAACATCCGGGGCAGGTGGGCGTGCAGATTGGCTATCACGAAGCGTTCTCGCACCGCATCATGGGCGGCGCAGACGTGATTCTGGTGCCGAGCCGTTTCGAGCCCTGCGGCCTGACGCAGCTCTATGGTCTGAAATACGGCACGCTGCCGCTGGTACGCCGCACGGGCGGGCTGGCGGATACGGTGTCTGACAGCTCCCTGGAAAACCTGGCGGATGGTATCGCCAGCGGGTTTGTTTTCGAGGACAGTAATGCCTGGTCGCTACTTCGGGCGATCCGGCGTGCTTTCGTCTTGTGGTCCCGTCCATCCCTGTGGCGTTACGTACAACGTCAGGCGATGTCCATGGACTTTGGCTGGCACGTTGCGGCGCAGTCCTACCGCGACCTTTATCAACGCTTGATGTAACGAGGCGAAGTTACTGATATGAATGCTCCATTTAGCTACTCTTCCCCCACGCTCAGCGTTGAGGCGTTGAAACACTCCATCGCCTATAAGCTGATGTTTACCATTGGGAAAGATCCCGTTATTGCCAACAAACATGAGTGGCTGAACGCCACGCTGTTTGCGGTGCGTGACCGTATGGTCGAACGCTGGCTGCGCTCCAACCGCGCCCAGCTCTCGCAGGAGACGCGACAGGTGTATTACCTGTCGATGGAGTTTTTGATTGGTCGCACCCTCTCCAATGCGCTGTTATCGCTCGGGATTTATGACGACGTCAAAAACGCACTGGAAGAGATGGGGCTGGACTTAGAAGAGCTGATTGACGAAGAGAACGACCCGGGGCTGGGTAACGGCGGTCTCGGGCGTCTTGCCGCCTGCTTCCTCGATTCACTGGCGACGCTGGCGCTGCCGGGACGCGGGTACGGTATTCGCTACGACTACGGCATGTTCAAGCAGAACATCGTTGATGGCCGTCAGAAAGAGTCGCCGGACTACTGGCTGGAGTACGGTAACCCGTGGGAGTTCAAGCGCCACAACACGCGCTACAAGGTGCGTTTTGGCGGGCGTATTCAGCAGGAAGGGAAAAAATCCCGCTGGGTGGAAACCGAAGAGATCCTCGCCGTGGCCTATGACCAGATTATCCCCGGCTACGACACCGATGCGACCAACACGCTGCGCCTGTGGAACGCGCAGGCCAGTAGCGAGATCAACCTCGGTAAATTCAATCAGGGTGACTACTTCGCGGCGGTGGAAGATAAAAACCACTCTGAGAACGTGTCCCGCGTCCTGTATCCGGATGACTCGACCTACTCGGGCCGCGAGCTGCGTCTGCGTCAGGAGTATTTCCTCGTCTCGGCAACGATTCAGGATATCCTTAGCCGTCACTATCAGCTGCACAAAACCTATGCGAATCTGGCGGAAAAAACCGCTATTCACCTCAACGATACCCATCCGGTGCTGTCGATCCCTGAGCTGATGCGCCTGCTGATTGACGAGCATAAGTTCAGCTGGGATGACGCGTTTGAAGTGACCTGCCAGGTGTTCTCGTACACCAACCATACGCTGATGAGTGAAGCGCTGGAGACGTGGCCGGTGGATATGCTCGGCAAAATTCTGCCGCGCCACCTGCAAATCATCTTCGAGATCAACGACTACTTCCTCAAGACCTTGCAGGAGCAGTACCCGAACGATACCGGCCTGCTGAGCCGCGCCTCGATCATTGATGAATCCAATGGTCGCCGCGTACGCATGGCCTGGCTGGCGGTGGTGATCAGCCATAAGGTCAACGGGGTTTCAGAGCTGCATTCGAACCTGATGGTGCAGTCGCTGTTTGCAGACTTTGCGAAGATCTTCCCGACGCGTTTCTGCAACGTGACCAACGGCGTCACCCCGCGCCGCTGGCTGGCGCTGGCGAACCAGCCGCTGTCTGACGTGCTGGACGAAAATATCGGCCGCACCTGGCGCACCGATTTGAGCCAGCTGAGCGAGCTTGAGCAACACATTGATTTTCCGACGGTGAACAAAGCCGTACGGGAAGCCAAGCTGCTGAACAAGAAACGGCTGTCAGTCTGGCTGGCGATGCATCTCAACGTGGTGGCGAACCCGAAAGCGCTGTTCGACGTGCAGATCAAACGTATCCACGAGTACAAGCGTCAGCTGATGAACGTCCTGCACGTCATCACTCACTACAACCGCATTAAGGCTGACCCGACGGCGGAGTGGGTGCCGCGCGTGAAAATCTTTGCCGGTAAGGCGGCCTCCGCGTACTACATGGCGAAGCACATCATTCATCTTATCAACGATGTGGCGAAGGTAGTGAACCAGGATCCGGACATTGGCGACAAGCTGAAAGTGGTGTTTATCCCGAACTACAGCGTAAGCCTGGCGCAGCTGATTATTCCGGCGGCGGATCTCTCTGAGCAGATTTCCACGGCGGGGACGGAAGCATCCGGCACCAGCAACATGAAGTTTGCCCTGAACGGCGCGCTGACCATCGGCACGCTGGACGGCGCAAATGTCGAAATGCTGGAGCATGTGGGCGCGGAGAATATCTTTATCTTCGGGAATACGGCGGAAGAGGTAGAGGCGCTTCGCAAGCAGGGCTACTCGCCGCGTGAGTATTATGAAGAGGATGAAGAGTTACGCCAGGTGCTGACGCAAATCGCCACCGGGGTGTTTAACCCTGAGGAGCCTGGGCGCTATCGTGACCTGGTGGACTCGCTGATTAACTTTGGCGATCACTATCAGGTGCTGGCGGATTACCGCAGCTACGTGGATTGTCAGGATAAGGTGGACGAACTGTACCGTCAGCAGGAGAAGTGGACCAGCGCCGCGATGCATAACATCGCCAACATGGGATACTTCTCGTCAGACAGGACCATCAAAGAGTATGCCGAGAATATCTGGCATATTGATCCAGTGAGGTTGTAAAACAAAGCCGGGTGGCGGCTCCGCCTTACCCGGCCTACTCGATCCTGTAGGCCCGGTAAGCGCAGCGCCACCGGGCATTTTTTGTCACCCTCAGGACGCCAGTGACAATTCACGCTTTCCCGCATGCTGTTGCAACCATTGCGCCACGCGAGACTGCTGCTCGGCATTCAGCCACATCCCTTCTTTAGTACGACGCCAGATGGCATCGTCCAGACGGCGCACCCATTCGTGTTCCACCAGGTAGCGCAGTTCCGCTTCGTACAGCTCATGGCCAAAATGCTCGCCCAGATCGGCAATCTCTTTCGCGTTGCCGAGGAACAGTTCGGTATTGCTGCCGTAGGTGCGGGCGTAGTGGCGCGCCATTCCTTCGGTAATGAACGGGAAGCGGCGACGCAGCTTCGCGGCGTAATCGTCGCGGTTATTGCCGATATCGCCGCCAGGCAGCACGGCGCCTTTCGTCCACGCCGGGCCGATGCCTTTGTAATACGGCGCCAGTTTCTCCAGCGCGTGCTCCGCCAGTTTACGGTAGGTGGTGAGCTTACCGCCAAACACCGACAGCAGCGGCGCCTGACCGTCCACGTCATGAATATCAAGCGTATAGTCACGGGTGATGGCCTGCGGTGAGTCAGACTCGTCATCACACAGCGGACGCACGCCGGAGTAGGTCCAGACCACGTCATCGCGCGCCAGCTGTTTCTTAAAGTGTGCGTTGTACACTTTCAGCAGGTAGCTGACTTCGCTCTCTTCAATCTCAACGTTTTTCGGATCGCCCTTGTACTCCACGTCAGTGGTGCCGATGATGGAGAACTCGTCCATCCACGGGATCACAAACACGATGCGCTTGTCTTCGTTTTGCAGGATATAAGCCTGCTTCTGGGTATGCACGCGCGGCACCACAATGTGGCTGCCCTTGATCAGGCGGATGCCGTACGGAGAAGGCAGGTGCATACCGTCATCGAAGAACTGTTTCACCCACGGGCCGGTGGCGTTCACCAGGCCGCGCGCTTTCCAGCTAAACTTCTCGCCGGTATCCACGTCTTCCGCTTCCACGATCCACAGGCCGTTTTCGCGGCGCGCGGCGATCGCGCGGGTACGGGTTTTCACCTCGCCGCCTTTCTTCTCGACCATCTGCGCGTTAGCCAGCACCAGACGCGCATCGTCCACCCAGCAGTCGGAATATTCGAAACCGCGCACGATTTCAGGCTTAAGGACCGATTCTGAGCCAAAACGCAAACCGGTCGAACCCGGCAGGCTGGTGCGTTTACCCAGATGATCGTACATGAACAGGCCGATGCGGATCATCCACGCCGGACGCAGGTGCGGGCGGTGGGGCAGGCGGAAGCGCATCGGGATCGCCAGATGCGGAGCCATTTTCAGCAGCACTTCGCGTTCGGCCAGCGCTTCGCTGACCAGGCGGAATTCGTAGTGTTCCAGGTAGCGCAGGCCTCCGTGGATCAGCTTGGAGCTGGCGGACGACGTCGCGCAGGCGAGATCGTTAGCTTCCAGCATCAGCACGGATAAACCGCGTCCTGCGGCATCAACCGCAATACCGGCACCGTTGATGCCCCCGCCTATCACAATCAGATCTTTGGTTTCCATAACACCCTCATGCACTTTCGTTAAAGCTCAAAAATGTTCGATATCGCTCATAATAGCAAAGGAACGCGCTTTTGGTAACATCAAAAAAACAATTTAGAGTGATATGGATAACATAATGGCGTTTACCCGCCGCCAGGACGTACACTACGGGGTAAAATCGTGCGACTAACTTTTCTCCCTCTCCCTGTGGGATAGGGCTGGGGTGAGGGCACCAGAGCGCACCCAACCAGAACAACAGAAAGAGAACACCATGGATCAGTTTGAATGTATTAACGTAGAAGAAGCCCATCAGAAGATGCACCAGAAAACCGCGGTGCTGGTGGATATCCGCGATCCGCAGAGCTTTGCGATGGGCCACACGCCGGGCGCGTTCCATCTCACCAACGACACGCTGGGCGCGTTTATGCGCGATAACGACTTCGACACGCCGGTGATGGTGATGTGCTATCACGGCAACAGCAGTAAAGGCGCGGCGCAGTATCTGCTCCAGCAGGGTTACGACGCGGTATACAGCGTCGATGGCGGCTTCGATGCATGGCATCGTCATTTCCCGGCAGAAGTTGAATACGCGTTTGAGCGCTGATCCCGCTATACTGTCCCCTTTTGTGTGGAAATAAGCGACCGCTGCCCATGTTGATGATCACCTCTTTTAGCAACCCGCGCGTCGCCCAGGCGTTTGTCGACTATATGGCGACGCAGGGCATTATCCTGACTATTCAGCAGCATACACAGACGGATGTCTGGCTGGCAGACGAAAGCCAGGCTGGGCGCGTGAACGCCGAGCTGGCGCGTTTCCTGGAAAACCCGGGCGACCCGCGTTATCTGGCAGCAAGCTGGCAATCCGGCCAGACCGACAGTGGCCTGCACTATCAACGTTTTCCGTTTCTCGCCACCCTCCGCGAGCGCGCAGGACCGTTTACGCTGCTTTTGATGGCAGCCTGCATCATCGTCTTCATTATTATGAGCGTGGTGGGCGACCAGAGCGTGATGATTGCCCTCGCATGGCCGTACGATCCCTCCCTGCAATTTGACGTCTGGCGCTACTTCACGCATGCGCTGATGCACTTCTCGGTGATGCATATCCTCTTTAACCTGCTGTGGTGGTGGTATCTCGGCGGGGCGGTGGAGAAGCGGCTCGGCAGCGGCAAGCTGATTGTGATCACCCTTATCAGCGCCCTGTTAAGCGGCTATGTGCAGCATAAATTCAGCGGTCCGTGGTTTGGCGGGTTATCCGGCGTGGTGTACGCCCTGATGGGTTACGCCTGGCTCAGAGGCGAGCGCGACCCGGAAAGCGGCATCTATTTACAACGTGGATTAATAACCTTTGCGTTAATATGGCTTATTGCCGGATGGTTTGATCTGTTTGGTATGTCTATCGCCAATGGTGCGCACGTTACCGGCCTGGCGGTCGGGCTGGCGATGGCGCTGGCCGATACGCTCCATGCGCGAAAACGAACATAATTCCCAGGGATATTTCATGAAACAAACACAACGTCATGACGCCATTATCGAACTGGTAAAAAAACAGGGATACGTCAGTACTGAAGAGCTGGTGGAGCAGTTTGCCGTCAGCCCGCAAACCATCCGTCGTGACCTCAACGACCTGGCCGATCAGAACCGTATTCTGCGTCATCACGGCGGCGCGGCGCTGCCGTCCAGCTCGGTGAACACCTCATGGCATGACCGTAAGGCGACGCAAACGGCAGAGAAAGAGCGTATCGCCCGTAAAGTGGCGAGCCAGATCCCGAACGGCGCGACGCTGTTTATTGATATCGGCACCACGCCGGAAGCGGTCGCCCATGCGCTGCTGAACCATGAGAACCTCCGCGTGGTGACCAACAACCTGAACGTGGCCAACACGTTGATGCAGAAAGACGATTTTCGCATCATCCTCGCGGGCGGCGAACTGCGCAGCCGCGACGGGGGCATTATCGGCGAAGCGACGCTCGATTTTATCTCTCAGTTCCGCCTCGACTTCGGCATTCTGGGGATCAGCGGCATCGACACCGACGGCTCGCTGCTGGAGTTTGATTACCACGAGGTGCGCACCAAGCGCGCGATTATTGAGAACTCGCGCCACGTGATGCTGGTGGTGGATCACTCGAAATTTGGCCGCAATGCGATGGTCAACATGGGCAGCATTAGCATGGTGAATGCGGTCTACACCGACGAGATGCCGCCGGCGGGCGTGTTGCAGGTGATTAAGGATAACAATTTGCAGCTGGAGTTGTGCTAGCGGTGGTGTCGGGTGGCGCTGCGCTTACCCGACCTACAAATTGTTCTCCCTCTCCCTGTGGGAGAGGGCCGGGGTGAGGGCATCAGGCCGCACAAAACTAAACTCCGTATCCCATCATCTTCAACAACTGCTGCGCATGCTGCACCGCGTCCTGACGGTGCGCCACGCCCAGCTTCTGATACAGATTGCGAATGTGCGTTTTGATGGTGGTTGCCGCCACCGCCAGCTCACCGGCTATCTGCTCGTTGCTGTAGCCTGAATAGATCAGCCCCAGCACCTGCCATTCACGCTGTGTGAGCGGGCTGGTGCGGATAAGCTCCGGTACTTCCGGATGGTTCAGCAGACGTTCAACAAAGTTCTCATCGAAGTGCGCAAACTTGTGGCGATGGTGCTGGTTGATCTCGCGCAGAATGCGCTGGGCGCGATGCTGATCGAGTTCCGGCAGCGTGTTGAGCTGAATCAGCTGGCGCAACTGCTGGGCCATCACTTCACCCTCAATCACAAAGTGGCTGATAAACCCGGTGCGGTTCGCCAGCTGCAACGCTTCCAGCAGCACGCGCTGGGCATCGTTTTTACGTCCCGCCTGCCAGTAAAGCTGGTTTAACAGCAGCAGGTTGCGGTTTAAATCGCTCATCAGGCGCAGGCTACGGGCGTTTTCGTTTAACTCTTCCAGCACGATTTCGGCAGGCTCGAAGTCACCCAGCAGGATCTGCACGCGGGCAATATTGCGCCACTGGCTTTGCAGGAAGTGGTTATTGGCAAATTCTGGTTTAGGCGTGTGACGCAGCCAGTTGGCGGCGGACTTTTTATCGCCGGTCATCTGCCAGTAAATCACCCGGACCTTATCGGCGTTGGAGACCCAGTCGCTATGGTACTGTCCGTTGCCAAGCAGGTTTTCCAGGCGGTTAAGGTGGTTGCGGGCATTATCCAGGTCGCCTCGCGCCAGCGAGCACTGCACCAGCAGGGCCAGGCACTGGAGTTGCTGCTGCGGCTGGAAGCTCGAAAGCACATTCAGGCCCTGGCGGGCGCAGCTTTCTGCTTCATCCAGACGCGACCATGCCCAGAGCAGCTGAGCGCGAATACGCAACAGGAACTCGTGCATCGGCAACTGTTCCAGATGCTGTTCACGGATCAGCTGGAACGCTTTCTCCTGGTTTTCCCAGGCGGCCTGCAGGAACCCCTGAGCAAATAAAATCTCGCTTTGCTGGATCAGGCTCCAGAGGGCGTAATGCCAGACATCGTGGCGGCGGGCCATCTGTTCGGTTTGCTGCATGAGCGAAAGCGAACGCGTGAGGTCGCCCTTACAGTGCAGCACTTCGCCGTGTACCGAGGTGGCCACAATACGGCTGTAGAAATTCGCCAGCGGCAGCTCATCCAGCGCGACCATCGCCAGCCGTTCGGCTTCTTCCGGGTCGCCGTCGTTAATCGCCACCTGCGCACGCAGGGCGTTAAATTCGCCGTGCAGGGTGGCATCCATCTCGCTTTCCATCTCCTGCTCGGCGCGCGCCAGCAGGGTGTTCACTTCGCTGTAGCGATGCTGGCTCTGCATCAGCCAGGCCTGGAGCAGCACCAGACGCGGATTCTCCAGCAGGCTCTCCCACGGCAGCGCTTTTAACGACTCTTCCAGCAGCGTAAGTTCGCTGTGGTTGAACAGTCCCCACGCGTGGTTGAGCAGAATATCGCGCAGCATACCGGCATCTCCGGCGGCCAGCGCATGGTGGATAGCCTCGCTCGGGAAACCTTGCGCCATCCAGCTTTCGGCGGCGGCGCGGTGAATTTCTGGCAGCTCTGCGGCCATCTCCCACTGGCAACGCTGGCGCAGGAAGCTGCCAAACAGCGGATGGTAGCTAAACCATTCGCCGGGATCGTCCATTCGCGTCAGGAACAAACCCTGACGTTCAATCTCTTCGAGCTGAAGCTGCCCGTTTTCAATACCGGTGACGCGCACAATCAGCGCATCGTTCATCGAACGTAGCAGGGAGCTTTTCAGCAGGAAATGGCGGGTAGTGAGGTCTACGCTGTTGAGTACCTCATCCACCAGATAATCCGACAGGTGGCTGGCGTTGATGCCCGCCAGGCGGCGCGCGGACTGGTGCGTTGGGCTATTGTTTTGCCGCGCGGAAAGGGCAATCAGCTGAAGCGCCGTGGCCCAGCCTGCAACGTCATCACACAGGCGGCTGCTTTCCGACGCCTCAATCGGAGAAGTCAGACGGCAGTCAAAGAACTGTTTCGCTTCCTGATGGGTAAAGGCCAGCTGCTGACTGCCAATTTCCAGTAGCTGATCGCGCACCCGCAGGTTGGCAATGCCCAGCTGCGGAAGGTTGCGCGACAGGACGACCAGCGTCAGGTTTTCCGGCTGATGGCGCAGGAAGAACCGCATCGACTCGTGAATAACCGGGTTGGTGATCAGATGATAATCATCAATCACCACATACAGCGGGCGATGCCATTCGGCCAGTTCGATAAACAGCTGGGAGAACAGAGAGGACAGGCTGGCGTACTGGCGCTTTTGCACCATCACCTCGCTGGTGACGCAGTGTCCGTTGGTTGCCTGCTGAATCGCGGCAATTAAATAGCTGGCAAAACGCTCCTGCTGGTTATCACCTTCATCCAGGGAGTACCAGCCAAGATCGCTTTTACCTGCCGCCCATTGCGAAATGAGCGTTGTTTTTCCATAACCCGCAGGACTCGTAACCAGCGCCAGTCGGAAATTATGCGCACCGGAAAGTTTAGCCAGCAGGCGCTCGCGGACCACAGTATGGTCAAGACGAACCGGGCGACTTAATTTGGACGGAATCAACATAGTTTTCACTTCACTGTGGGGAACGAGAGAATTTATTTTTTTGCGCTTCGTAATTAATATCTATAAGTTCGGCCAATAGAGGAACTATTGCAAGTTATGTCTGGGTTTGGAGGCTCTGAATTTGCACTCTGTCACAAAACATTCTCATCATTGGTGGAACTTTTCATAAATGGCTGGATGCCGCACTGTTACTGGCTTGACTGCATGGCGCGCGGTTGCGCTGAAACTGGTTTCAGAAAGAGATAATGACGGTGAAGTTAATTAACTTTGGGGAAAGTTGCTCTGGCTTAATAGTGTTGCTGGAAAGCCGCTGTACGTGAGAAATATTATTCTACGTAAGTAATCATTTCAGCGATGATTAATTTCCTCCGAAACTGCATTTCATTTCTTTGACGCTCTTCCGGGATCGCTTTTTCAGCGAAGTGCACACTTACACAGTGGCCTCGATCACACTTTTATGCTCATCCCCGCTACTCCTCCCTGCCTAATCCCCGACAGGAGGAGGAAGAGGCGCAATGAGCCAGGCACACTAGCGCCAAATGTGTTTTCTCTCTACAGGATGCCGATTCCCTATGTCACAGCCTACTTTCAACAAAGCTCAATTCCAGGCTGCCCTGACGCGTCAGTGGCAGCGTTTTGGCCTTCATGCTGCAAACGAGATGACGCCTCACCAGTGGTGGCAGGCGGTGAGCGGGGCGCTCGCAGAGCAGCTGGACGCTCAGCCCGCGACGAAGCATGTGAAAGGCCAGCGTCACGTCAACTACATTTCGATGGAGTTCCTGATTGGCCGTCTGACGGGTAACAATCTGCTGAACCTTGGCTGGTATCAGGACGTCGGCGATGTGCTGAAAGAACACGACATCAACCTGACCGATCTGCTGGAAGAAGAGATTGATCCGGCGCTGGGTAACGGCGGTCTGGGACGTCTGGCAGCCTGCTTCCTGGATTCCATGGCAACCGTGGGCCAGTCGGCCATTGGCTATGGTCTGAACTACCAGTACGGTCTGTTCCGCCAGTCGTTCGCTGACGGCCACCAGATGGAAGCGCCGGACGACTGGCATCGTAATACTTACCCGTGGTTCCGCCACAACGCACAGCTGGATGTGCAGGTCGGGATTGGCGGGAAAGTCACGAAGCAGGGGCTCTGGGAACCAGCGTTCACCATTACCGGTGAAGCCTGGGATCTGCCGGTGCTCGGCTACCGTAACGGCGTGGCGCAGCCGCTGCGTCTGTGGCAGGCGAAGCACGCGCATCCATTTAACCTGACTAAATTCAATGACGGTGATTTCCTGCGCGCCGAGCAGCAGGGGATCGACGCCGAGAAGCTGACCAAAGTGCTCTACCCGAACGACAACCATCTGGCGGGTAAAAAGCTGCGCCTGATGCAGCAATACTTCCAGTGCGCCTGTTCCGTCGCGGACATTCTGCGCCGCCACCACCTGGCAGGCCGCAAGCTGGCGCAGCTGCCGGACTTCGAAGTTATTCAGCTCAACGACACGCACCCAACCATTGCCATCCCGGAACTTCTGCGCGTGCTGATCGACGAGCATCAGCTGAGCTGGGACGACGCCTGGGCCATCACCAGCCGCACCTTCGCCTACACCAACCACACCCTGATGCCGGAAGCGCTGGAGTGCTGGGATGAGAAGCTGGTGAAAACGCTGCTGCCGCGCCATATGCAGATCATCAATAAGATTAACGACCAGTTCAAAACGCTGGTGGAGAAAACCTGGCCGGGCGACAAAGCCGTCTGGGCGAAGCTGGCCGTGGTACACAACAAACAGGTGCGCATGGCAAACATGTGCGTGGTAAGCGGCTTTGCGGTGAACGGCGTGGCCGCGCTGCACTCGGATCTGGTGGTGAAAGATCTCTTCCCGGAATACCACCAGCTGTGGCCGACCAAATTCCACAACGTGACCAACGGCATTACGCCGCGTCGCTGGATCAAACAGTGCAACCCGCTGCTGGCCGGCCTGCTGGACAAGACCCTGAAGAAAGAGTGGGCCAACGATCTGGACCAGCTCATCAACCTGGAAAAATACGCTGACGACGCGAAGTTCCGCGAGCAGTACCGCGCCATTAAGCTGGAGAACAAGGTACGTCTGGCCGAGTTCGTGAAAATGCGTACCGGAATTGAAATTAACCCAAATGCGATTTTCGATATCCAGATCAAACGCCTGCACGAGTACAAACGTCAGCATCTGAACCTGCTGCACATTCTGGCGCTGTACAAAGAGATCCGCGAGAACCCTCAGGCCGACCGCGTCCCGCGCGTGTTCCTGTTCGGTGCGAAAGCGGCGCCGGGCTACTACCTGGCGAAAAACATTATCCTTGCCATTAATAAAGTGGCGGCGGCGATCAACAACGATCCGAAAGTGGGCGACAAGCTGAAGGTGGTGTTCCTGCCGGACTACTGCGTCTCTGCGGCTGAAATGCTGATCCCGGCGGCGGATATTTCCGAGCAGATCTCTACCGCCGGTAAAGAAGCGTCCGGCACCGGCAACATGAAGCTGGCCCTGAACGGCGCGCTGACCGTCGGCACGCTGGACGGTGCGAACGTTGAAATCGCCGAGAAGGTCGGTGAAGAGAACATCTTTATCTTCGGCCATACTGTTGAAGAAGTGAAAGCCATCAAAGCCAAAGGGTATGACCCGGTGAAATGGCGTAAAAAAGACAAAGTGCTGGATGCGGTGTTGAAAGAGCTGGAAAGCGGGAAGTACAGCGATGGCGACAAGCACGCGTTTGACCAGATGCTGCACAGCATGGACAAACAGGGCGGCGACCCGTACCTGGTAATGGCGGACTTTACCGCTTACGTTGAAGCGCAGAAGCAGGTCGACGTGCTGTACCGTGACCAGGATGCCTGGACTCGCGCATGTATCCTGAACACCGCGCGCTGCGGTATGTTCAGCTCTGACCGCTCAATCCGTGATTATCAGGCTCGTATCTGGCAGGCAAAACGCTAAGGAAGCGCGATGGAGAGTAAACGTCTGGACAGTGCCGCGCAGGCGGCGGGAATTAGCCTCAGTTACATCAATGCGCACGGCAAACCACAGTCTATTGGTGCGGACACCAAAAGACGTTTGCTGGATGCCATGCACAAAACCGACGCGAAAGCGTCGGGAGCGCCGGTGCCGAACGTGAAGGTCTTTACCGCGGGCAAAAAGATGCCGCTGGCGGTGGAAGGTCGCGGCGAGTTCAGCTGGCTGCTCACCACCGAAGAGGGGCATCAGCATAAAGGCCATGCCACCGGCGGCAAAACCCTCACCCTTCCGGCGAAGCTGCCGGAGGGCTATCACAGCCTGACGCTCACCCAGAATGACAGCCGCTTCCACTGTCGGGTGATCGTCGCGCCGAAGCGCTGCTATGAGCCGCAGGCGCTACTCGAAGGCAAAAAGCTGTGGGGCGCCTGTGTGCAGCTTTACACCTTGCGTTCAGACAGCAACTGGGGCATTGGCGATTTTGGCGACCTGAAAAAGATGCTGGCATCTGTTGGTGAGCGCGGCGGGGCATTTATCGGCCTCAACCCGATCCACGCCCTCTATCCGGCGAATCCGGAAAGCGCCAGCCCGTACAGCCCGTCTTCCCGCCGCTGGCTGAACGTGATCTACATCGACGTTAACGCGTTAGACGATTTCAAAAACAGCAAAGAGGCGCAGGCGTGGTGGAAGCTTGAGACCACCCAACAGCTGCTGAAACAGGCCCGCGATGCGGACTGGGTCGATTATGCCTCCGTGACCGCGCTGAAAATGGCGGCGCTGCGTCTGGCCTGGAAGGGCTTTGCGAAGCGTGACGACGAGCAGATGGCAGCCTTCCGCCAGTTTGTGATGCAGGAAGGCGAGAGCCTTTACTGGCAGGCGGCGTTTGATGCGCTGCATGCGTATCAGGTCCAGGAGGATGAGATGCGCTGGGGCTGGCCGGTGTGGCCGGAAGCGTATCAGTCCGTGGATACCCCGGAAGTGAAGGCGTTTTGTGAGACGC
Organism: Enterobacter cloacae complex sp. ECL411; assembly: GCF_021869665.1. NCBI lineage: Bacteria > Pseudomonadati > Pseudomonadota > Gammaproteobacteria > Enterobacterales > Enterobacteriaceae > Enterobacter > Enterobacter cloacae complex sp. ECL411. The sequence goes on along the minus strand of NZ_CP091486.1, from coordinate 4,366,191 downwards.
ATGCCGACGAGGTGGACTTCTATCTCTGGTTGCAGTGGCTGGCGTACAGCCAGTTTGCTGCCTGCTGGCAGGTGAGTCAGGGCTATAACATGCCGATCGGTCTGTATCGCGATCTGGCCGTCGGCGTGGCGGAAGGCGGGGCGGAGACCTGGTGTGACCGTGAACTTTACTGTCTGAAAGCCTCCGTCGGTGCGCCGCCGGATATTCTGGGCCCGCTTGGTCAGAACTGGGGCTTGCCGCCGATGGATCCGCACGTGATGGCGGCGCGTGCCTACGAGCCGTTTATCGATCTGCTGCGCGCTAACATGCAGAACTGCGGCGCGTTGCGTATCGACCATGTGATGTCCGTGCTGCGTCTGTGGTGGATCCCGTACGGTGAAACGGCCGATCACGGGGCGTACGTGCAGTATCCGGTGGACGATCTGCTCTCAATCCTCGCGCTGGAGAGTAAACGTCATCAGTGCATGGTGATTGGCGAAGATCTCGGTACCGTGCCGGTTGAGATTGTCAGCAAGCTCCGCGACAGCGGGGTTTACTCCTACAAAGTGCTCTATTTTGAAAACGACCATGAGAAAACCTTCCGCGCGCCGAAAGCGTACCCTGAACAGTCAATGGCAGTCGCGACGACGCATGATCTTCCTACGCTCAGAGGCTACTGGGAAAGCGGCGACCTGACGCTCGGCAAAACGCTGGGTCTCTACCCGGATGAAGAGGTTCTGCGTGGGTTGTATCGGGATCGCGAGCTGGCGAAACAGGGGCTGCTGGATGCGCTGCATAAGCATGGCTGTCTGCCAAAGCGCGCCGGGCATAAGGCGTCGCTGATGTCGATGACGCCAACGCTTAACCGGGGCTTACAGCGCTATATTGCCGACAGCAACAGCGCGTTGCTCGGTCTGCAACCGGAAGACTGGATTGATATGGCGGAGCCGGTAAACATTCCCGGCACCAGCTATCAGTACAAAAACTGGCGTCGCAAGCTGTCCACTACGCTTGAAGCGATGTTCGCCGATGACGGGGTGAACAGGCTGATTAAGGATTTGGATAAACGGCGAAAAGCAGCCGCGAAGAAATGATAAAAAACCCGCCAGTGGCGGGTTTTTTATTATCAGGTCGTGCTCATGTAGGTCGGGTAAGGCGTAGCCGCCACCCGACTTAGGGCATCAGACCACCATATTCAACAGCAGCACCCCGACCAGGCCACACACCGAAATAATGGTTTCCAGCGCGGACCAGGACTTGATGGTTTCACCGATGGTCAGGTTGAAGTACTCCTTGAACAGCCAGAAGCCCGGATCGTTCACGTGGGAGAAAATCACGCTACCGGAACCGACCGCGATAACCATCAGCTCAGGGCTTACGCCCGTGGTCGCAATCAGCGGCGCAACGATACCACCCGCGGTAATCGCCGCAACGGTTGCAGAGCCCAGCGCGATACGCAGCACCGCGGCAATAGACCATGCCATCAGGAGCGGCGATACGTTGGTTTCATGCATCATGGCAGCAATGTATTTATCCACGCCGCTGTCGACCAGCACCTGCTTAAACGCGCCGCCACCGCCGATGATCAGCAGCATCATGGCAATGATTTTGATGGAAGAGGTCAGCGTGTCGTTGATCTGATCCATGGAACGACCACGGTTAAGACCGAAGGTGAACATGGCGATCAGGACCGCAATCAGCGTTGCCATCACCGGGTCGCCCAGGAACTCCGCAACGGACAGGAACGCGTGACCTTTCGGCAGAACCATCTCTGCTACGGCACGCATTGCCATCAGGATCACCGGTACCAGAGAGGTCCAGACGCTGACGCCAAAGCCAGGCATCTCTGCATCTGTGAAGGTTTTGGCGCTGTACAGGCCTTCCGGGATGGGCTTATCAATGCCTTTCAGGAAGCGCGCATAAACAGGACCGGCCAGGATAACCGTTGGGATCGCCAGAATCGTACCGAACAGCAGGGTTTTACCCATGTCGGCGTGGAAGATGGTGGCGATAGCCGTTGGACCCGGATGCGGCGGCAGGAAGCCGTGGGTGACGGACAGCGCCGCAGCCATCGGTACGCCTACGAACAGCAGCGGGATGTTGGCGGCAGCGGCGATGGTGAACACCAGCGGCAGCATCAGGACGAAGCCCACTTCATAGAACAGTGCGAAACCGACGGTAAAACCGGTTAACACCACCGCCCACTGGATGTGCTGCTTGCCAAATTTATCGATAAGGGTAGTGGCAATACGCTGCGCGCCACCGCAGTCCGCGAGCATTTTACCGAGCATGGCGCCGAAGCCCATGATCAGCGCCAGGCTGCCGAGCGTACCGCCGACACCGGCTTTAATGGAGCTGATAACTTTAACCAGCGGCATTCCCTGCATCAGACCGACTGCAAGTGCCACCAGAACCAGAGCGATAAATCCGTTCATTTTGAAGCGGATCATCAAGAGCAGTAATAACACAACACCGATAGCGACGATGACTAATGGCATGATTGACCTGGCCTTTGAATTGTTATGGGTAACGTCATTGTTTCAACGACAAATTCCGGTTGTCCCAACTGGGAACAGAGTATTAACGGCACTCATACTGATGCCTGCGAAAACGATAAGTTTAGTCGGCTGTTATAAGGGTGTTGAGTGCCCATGGGAATGATACGGGTAACATGGCGTGATTGAGAATCACCCAGGGAGGCAAAATTTGAATTATGAGACGCAGGTCAACATATAGAGGGGGAGGCAAGAAAAAGCAGGCCCGGTAAGCGCAGCGCCACCGGGCAATACAGACGGGCACTGAATTAGTAGTAAGAGTGCTCGCCGCGCTGGTGTTCGGTCAGATCGCGCACGCCTTTCAGTTCCGGGAATTCGTTCAGCAGCTGCTTCTCGATCCCTTCTTTCAGGGTTACATCGACCATGGAGCAGCCGTTACAGCCGCCGCCGAATTGCAGGATCGCCAGACCATCTTCGGTGATTTCCATCAGGGAAACACGTCCACCGTGCCCGGCCAGCTGCGGGTTGATCTGCGATTGCAGCAGATATTCCACACGCTCCATCAGCGGGGCATCGTCAGAGACTTTACGCATCTTCGCGTTTGGCGCCTTCAGCGTCAGCTGAGAACCCAGCTGGTCGGTGACGAAATCAATCTCCGCATCTTCAAGATACGGCGCGCTCAGCTCGTCAACGTACGCGGTGAGCTGTTCAAATTTAAGGGCAGTGTCAGTTGCTTCCACAGCATCCGGAGGACAATAAGAGACACCACATTCTGCATTCGGAGTGCCTGGATTGATCACAAACACGCGGATCTGCGTCCCTTCTTCCTGATTTGCCAGCAGTTTGGCAAAGTGCGCTTGTGCAGAATCGGAAATACGGATCATAGCTTTGGCCTAATAGTTGACTAAATTACCTGGGTATAATCATACGCCCATTGAAGAAGGGCTACAAGGTACGGCACAGACACCATACCTGAACTGACGCGGCGCCGCTTTGCAAAAGCAGTCGGGAAAGTTCAGCCACGGTACTGCCCGTGGTGACGACATCATCCACAATCGCGATATGGAGACCGTTGACCGGCAATTCAAGGCGGAAGGCGTTTTTCAGGTTTCTTTTGCGCGACCGGGCGTTGAGCCGGTGCTGAACGGCAGTGGCATGAATACGTTTCAGCGCAGAGGCGGGGTACCGGCAACCCAGCCAGCGGGCGAGCGGACGGCACAGCAGGTCGCTCTGATTGTATCCCCGCCGCCAGTGCCGACGCTGAAAGAGTGGCACGTTCACGAGCGTGTCGACCGACGGTAGCCCGCGCGTTCTTCGCGCCTGCAATACCGCCAGTAATAACAGGCGTGCCAGTGGCTGCGCCAGCGCGAACTGGCTGGAAAACTTAAACTGATGAACCAGACGACTCAGCGGCAAAACGTAATCATCCACCGCCACCAGCGCGCTCCACGGCGGCGCTTTTTTCAGGCATCGACCACAGGGGAGCGTCTGGCTTACGGCAGGCAAGCCGCATTGTGGACAGCCCTTCAGGTAACCCAGCGCTCCCGTGCAAACGGAACAGACGCCCCACGCGCTCAGCGCAAGTGGCATTCGGCATAGCCAGCACAAGCCGGGCACTGTTAGCATACGCAACCTCCATGTGAAAAAAGAGAACGTTAACTGATGAAGACGCTGTGGTGGCAGACCGTTGGGACGGGAAATTGTCATCTTGTGCTGCTGCACGGATGGGGACTGAACGCCGAAGTGTGGCGTTGCATAAGTGAGGAACTGGCCTCGCAATTTACGGTACACCTGGTGGATCTGCCGGGGTATGGCCGTAGCCACGGCTACGGCGCGATGACGCTCGAGGACATGGCGGAGCAGGTTCTGGAAGCGGCGCCGCAAAAAGCCGTCTGGCTCGGCTGGAGCCTGGGCGGGCTGGTGGCAAGCCAGATTACGCTGCGCCATCCTGAGCGGGTGCAGGCGCTGATCACCGTTGCCTCATCACCCTGTTTCAGCGCCCGCGAGGCGTGGCCGGGCATCAAACCTGAGGTGCTGGCCGGGTTCCAGCACCAGTTGAGCGAAGATTTCCAGCGGACGGTGGAGCGTTTCCTGGCGTTGCAGACGATGGGAACAGAAACCGCCCGTCAGGACGCGCGGATGCTGAAGCAGACGGTGCTTTCCCTGCCGATGCCGGAGGTTGAGGTGCTGAACGGTGGACTGGAGATCCTGAAAACGGCCGATCTGCGTGAGCCGCTGGCGTCACTGACCGTGCCGCATCTGCGTATTTATGGCTATCTGGATGGGCTGGTCCCGCGCAAGGTGGTTCCGCTGCTGGATGCGCTGTGGCCGGAGAGTGAATCAATGGTGGTTGCCAAAGCGGCACATGCGCCGTTCATCTCTCATCCTGCTGAGTTTTGTTCGGCGCTGTCCAATTTTATCAGCGAAGCGTCCACCACTCCCTGAGGCAGGCTTTACCTTCCGGACAACTTTTACAACTGCCGGACAGACAACTGTCCGGCTCTTCCTGAATTCGCACGGCTTTCCCCATCGCCTCCAGCCTTTCCAGCATGGCATCGATCATCGGCTGCGGCGTATGCAGGCTGAGGCTGAGCTGCTTCGCCTCCATTCGTCCCTGTAACGCCAGTAGGTCACGGACCTGAATCAACGATGCCATCTTTTTTCCCCTCAGTGACAGTCGCCCGCAGGGCTACTACAGCAGGTCGTTGGGGTTTTGCGCGTTGCCAGCAGGTTAACGTCAACGCGGCTACGCGCCCGGCGCAGCAGGCCAATCACCATCACGTTAAACAGGATCACCGCGAGGATACAGACCAGGCTGTAGCGCGGGTGCTGGCTGTAATTGACGGTTTGATAAAACACGGTCGCCAGCGAGTAGGCAATGTTCAGCCCCCACAGAATGGAGAAGCCCATCCAGCCGCGGCTGGACTCACGGGCAATGGCGCCCATGACCGAGATGCACGGAATGTAGAGCAGGACGAAGATCAGGTAGCTGTAGGCCGCCGACGCGCTGCCAAATTTCTGGCCCATCACGCCCATTGCTCCGGTCGCCATTACGCCGTCGCCTTTGCTGGCTTCAATCGGGTTCGCCAGTACGCTCAGGCTGAAGGTGTCTTTCAGGCTCTGCCAGGTCTCTTCTACTGCACCCAGAAGTTCGTCACCGAGGCTGAACTCAGCTGGGTTGAACTCCTCTTCCTGGATGTTTTCCGCGGTGTAGAGCGTGTTCAGGGTGCCGACAACCACCTCTTTTGCCATCGCGCCAGTGAACAGGCCCACGGTTGCCTGCCAGTTGTCTTCCTGTACGCCAATCGGTTTGAAGACCGGCGTAATGATCCGGCTGACGGAGGCAAGGGCAGAGTCATTAATGTTGTCCGCTGCCTGGCCGCTCAGGGTGAAGCTGTTCAGGGCGCTCAGGAAAATGCTGACCACTACAATCACCTTACCGGCGCGCAGAACAAAGCCCTTCAGGCGCTGCCAGGTTTGAATAATCAGGCTTTTCAGATGCGGAACGTGATAAACCGGCAGTTCCATCACGAACGGCGACGCTTCGCCACGCATGATGGTGTGCTTCAGCATCAGGCCGGTGAGAATAGCCATCACGATACCCAGCACATACAGGGAGAAGACGGCAAGCGCCCCTTCCTGACCAAAGAACGCCGCGGCAAAGACCGCGAAGATCGCCAGACGTGCGCCGCAGGACATGAACGGCGCCATCATGATGGTCATCAGGCGTTCGCGCGGTGCGTCCAGCGTACGCGCGCCCATGACTGACGGCACGTTACAGCCAAAACCGACAATCAGCGGCACGAAGGATTTCCCCGGCAGCCCCAGCGCCTGCATCAGGCGGTCCATTACGAAGGCGGCGCGTGCCATGTAACCGGAATCTTCAAGGAAGGAGAGGAACAGGTACATCATGCCGATCTGCGGTACCAGCGGCAGGACGGTGTTGATCCCGCCGCCGATCCCCTGCGCAAGGAAGATGGTCAACCATTCCGGGAAGTGGAGGGTGTAGCCCAGCCACTGAATACCGTGCACGAAGATAGCGACAGAGCCGCCATCAAAGATGGGTTGTAATGCACCGCCGATGTTTATAGCGAGCAGGAACATTACGTACATCACCAGTAAAAAGATTGGCAAACCGAGGAAGCGGTTGAGCACAATCTTATCCACGGCGGCGGTGAAGCGGCTGGGTTCAGCGGTTAATGCATTACTGACCACGTCACAGATAGCGGCGATGGCCTGATAGCGCGCATCCGCAATATGCAGGGCCGGGTCGTCGAGCTCGTCGCTCAGGCGAGCCTGTGCAACGCTCAGTTTATCCGCCGCATCGCCTGCGTAGGCGCGGCTGTAGATATCGCCTTCCAGCATTTGCAGGCCAAGCCACAGGCGCTGTCTGGCGGGCATGGCGTTGTCCATCTCCTGCGCCAGCTGCCCGGCCTCGCGCAGCAGCGGCTGGGCGTAGTGCACCAGTTCGACGTCGGCATTGCCCGTGTGGCGGTCAATTGCCAGCTTCAGGGCGTCAATGCCGCGCGCGCGGGTAGAAACCAGCGGAACCACCGGGCAGCCCAGACGGGCGGAGAGGGCGTCGACGTCGATGCGCAGCTTTTGCTTCTCGGCGATGTCGAGCATGTTAAGCGCTACGATGCAGGGGATCCCCAGCTCCAGCAGCTGTAGCGTGAGGTACAGATTTCGTTCGAGATTGGAGGCATCCACCACATTGATGAGCAGATCCGCGTCGCCGCTCAGAATATAGTGGCAGGCAATTTGCTCATCGAGAGAGGTCTGAGATGAAATTGTGGTGAGTGAATAGGTCCCCGGTAAATCAACCAGCGTGACCTGATTATCTGTCGTTGTGAACTGGCCTTCTTTGCGTTCAACCGTTACGCCTGCCCAATTTCCCACACGCTGGCGTGCGCCGGTTAACTGATTAAATAAGGTTGTCTTGCCGGAATTAGGATTGCCAATTAAGCCAATAGTTAATTTTTTCATTGTTTTAGACTCACTGAAACCGCTGGCTTGTTAACGGGATAAAGATTCAACTTCAATTAATGCGAGGTCTTTTTTACGCAGAACCAGATTAACGCGTCGGGTTTCGATATGAACAGGATCACCCAACGGCGCCACGCGCACCACCTGGAATGATGAGCCGGGTAGCATGCCCAGTGACAGTAGCTTCTGCCGATAGGCCGGGCTTATCTCACGGGTAAAACCGATAATTTTCCACGCACTTTCTGGAGTGAATTGCATAGCGCCTGATTCCACGAGAGGTTAAATAATCAACACTGCGATGATAATGAGAATAGTTTTTATCAGCAATAATAAAAATGTGACGGGATGTTGTTAATCGTATTAATTTGCGGTCTGCTTGACCTTGCTCAATATTTGCGGGAATACCCGGGAAGGAATAAAAAGCGTATTTGTTAATGGAGTGATAAATAGCGGTTTAAATATGGATATGCAATCGGTTTCATATTTTACGATATAATTTTTCCCCTCACCCCGGCCCTCTCCCCAAAGGGGCGAGGTGTTCAAGTTCCCTCTCCCCTTTGGGGAGAGGGTTAGGGTGAGGGGCATTTACAGGATTAGCGTTTCTTACCCATCGCCGCTGCCAGAGCATCCATCATCGCGCTGTTGCCTGCTGGCTGTGCGTCACGTCCGCGTGGCTTCGCGGCTTTCGCTGCCGGACGCTGCTGTTCACGGCCACCGCCATTACCGCCACGGCGCGCGTTAGTGTCGCCCGGCTGCTCGTCCAGACGCATGGTCAGGGCGATACGCTTACGCTGAAGATCCACTTCCAGCACTTTCACCTTCACGATGTCGCCCGCTTTGACCACGGTGTGCGGATCTTCAACGAACTTGTCGGCGAGGGAAGAGATATGCACCAGACCGTCCTGATGCACGCCGATATCCACAAACGCGCCAAAGTTGGTGACGTTGGTTACCGCCCCTTCCAGCACCATGCCCGGCAGCAGGTCGTTCATGGTTTCCACGCCGTCAGCAAAGGTCGCGGTTTTAAACTCAGGACGCGGATCGCGGCCCGGTTTTTCCAGCTCTTTGATGATGTCAGTGACCGTCGGCACGCCGAACTGTTCGTCGGTAAAATCCACCGCTTTCAGGTTACGCAGCGCGCTGCTGTCGCCCATCAGGTCTTTCAGCGCCTGCCGGGTGGCGGCCAGGATACGCTCGACAACCGGATAGGCTTCCGGGTGAACGGTAGAGGCATCCAGCGGGTTATCGCCGTGGTTGATGCGCAGGAAGCCCGCGCACTGCTCAAATGCTTTTGGCCCCAGACGGCTCACCTTCAGCAGCTGCTGGCGGTTCTGGAACTGACCGTTCTCATCACGCCAGGCGACGATATTCTGCGCCATCATACGGGTCAGGCCTGCTACGCGGGTCAGCAGCGGAACGGAAGCGGTGTTCAGGTCCACGCCGACGGCGTTAACGCAGTCTTCCACCACCGCATCCAGCTTGCGCGCCAGTTGCGTCTGGCTCACGTCGTGCTGATACTGGCCCACGCCGATGGATTTCGGGTCAATTTTCACCAGCTCCGCCAGCGGATCCTGCAAACGACGGGCGATAGAGACCGCACCGCGCAGGGAAACGTCCAGTTCCGGGAACTCCTGCGCTGCCAGCTCAGAGGCGGAATAGACAGATGCCCCCGCTTCGCTGACGATCACTTTCTGCGCCGTCACTTTCGGGAACTGCTTCTGCACGTCGAGATAGAAACGTTCGGTTTCGCGGGACGCCGTACCGTTACCGATGGCAACCAGCTCAACGTTGTACTTCTCGCACAGCGCGGCGACCACGACAGCCGCTTTCGCTGCCTGACCGGTGTGCGGGTAAATGGTGTCGGTGGCAACCAGCTTGCCGGTGCCGTCAACCACGGCCACCTTCACGCCGGTGCGCAGACCCGGATCGAGACCCATGGTGGCGCGCAGGCCAGCCGGCGCAGCCATCAGCAGGTCGTGCAGGTTACGGGCGAAGACGTTGATCGCTTCGTCTTCGGCGCGCTCGCGCACGGTGCCCATCAGCTCGGTTTCGAGGTGCATGAGCACCTTGATGCGCCAGGTCCAGCTCACCACGCCTTTGCGCCAGCTGTCCGCCGGGGCGTTGTTCAGGCGCAGACCGAGGTGATCCATAATGATCTGCTCACAGTGGCTCTCTTTAGGCGGCTCGTCAAACTGCGGATCGGCATTCAGGGAGAGTTGCAGCACGCCTTCGTTACGACCGCGGAACATCGCCAGCGCACGGTGAGACGGCGCGGTAGAAATGGGTTCGTGGTGATCGAAGTAGTCGCGGAATTTCGCGCCTTCGTCCTCTTTGCCGGACACCACGGTGGAGACGATATGGGCGTTCTTCCACAGGTAATCACGCACTTTGGCCAGCAGCGCCGCGTCTTCGGCGAAGCGCTCCATCAGAATGTAGCGAGCGCCGTCCAGCGCGGCTTTGGTGTCCGCTACGCCTTTTTCGGCGTCGATAAATCTGGCGGCTTCGGTTTCCGGATCGTGAGACGGCTCGTTCCACAGCAGGTCGGCCAGCGGCTCAAGGCCGGCTTCGATCGCAATCTGCCCGCGCGTGCGGCGCTTCGGTTTGTACGGCAGATAGAGATCTTCAAGTTCGGTTTTGCTCAGGGTACCGTTAATGGCTTTTTCCAGGTCACTGGTCAGCTTGCCCTGCTCGCCGATAGATTTGAGGATCGCCTGACGTCGGTCTTCCAGCTCGCGCAGATAGCCCAGACGGGTCTCAAGGTTACGCAGCTGCGTGTCATCCAGACCGCCGGTGACTTCCTTACGATAACGTGCAATAAACGGCACGGTGTTCCCTTCATCAAGCAGACGAACGGCAGCTTCTACCTGTTCGGCTCTGGCCTGAATATCACCCGCAATAATGCGGCAGAGCGACTCTTTCATCATGGTCAGTTCATCTTGTGGATCGAAAATCAGGGGGATAGTTATACGGGCTGACACCAAAAAATGCCAGCCGGGGAGGGCGCTCTCGGACTATTTAACATACTCGATTTCGTTGACGTACCAGCTTGCTTCACCCGCGGGCGTCTGGACAACGGCTAAATCGCCCACCTCTTTTTTCAGCAGGGCGCGGGCCATGGGTGAATCGATAGAAATGTAATCCTTACGACCGAAAATTTCATCATAGCCGACGATACGAAAACGCAGGGTGTCGCCGTTGTCGTTTTCAATTTCGACCCACGCGCCGAAAAACACTTTACCTTCCTGCTGCGGGGAGTAATCGACAATTTTGAGATTCTCGAGGCACTTCGTCAGGTAGCGTACCCGGCGATCGATTTCGCGCAGTCGCTTTTTATTGTACTGATAGTCCGCATTCTCGCTGCGGTCGCCCAGACTTGCGGCCCAGGTGACTTTTTTGGTCACTTCCGGACGCTCTTCGCGCCACAGGTAATCCATCTCTTTTTTGAGTTTCTCGTACCCTTCGCGGGTGATCAGAGGCGTTTTCATGGTGCTGCCTTTAATGCCGGTTAACTGTCTTTGCGCACAATACGTAGCGCACAGTGTAACAGACAAGATTAATAATGATTTATGTGATGAAATGAACAGATAAGCTGCTGTTAAATATGCTTTGTAACAATTTCGTCTAGAATTTATACCAGAATTTGCTGGTCGAACCCGTGCACTTTTTTAGAATACGCTGTTCCAGGCTTATCCGAACCTTTGGGAGTACACACAATGCAAGAGAACTACAAAATTCTGGTCGTAGATGACGACATGCGCCTGCGTGCGCTGCTGGAACGTTATCTGACCGAGCAGGGCTTCCAGGTTCGTAGCGTCGCGAACGCGGAACAGATGGATCGTCTGCTGACGCGTGAATCCTTCCACCTGATGGTGTTGGACCTGATGCTGCCTGGCGAAGATGGGCTCTCTATTTGCCGTCGTCTGCGTAGCCAGAGCAACCCGATGCCAATCATCATGGTGACGGCGAAGGGTGAAGAAGTTGACCGTATCGTCGGCCTTGAGATTGGCGCTGATGACTACATTCCTAAGCCGTTCAACCCGCGTGAACTGCTGGCGCGTATTCGCGCTGTGCTGCGTCGTCAGGCGAACGAGCTGCCGGGCGCGCCGTCTCAGGAAGAGGCCGTCATTGCATTCGGTAAGTTCAAGCTGAACCTCGGCACCCGTGAAATGTTCCGTGAAGATGAGCCAATGCCGCTCACCAGCGGCGAGTTTGCGGTACTGAAAGCGCTGGTCAGCCACCCGCGTGAACCGCTTTCACGTGACAAGCTGATGAACCTGGCGCGCGGCCGTGAATACTCCGCAATGGAACGTTCTATCGACGTGCAGATCTCTCGTCTGCGCCGCATGGTGGAAGAAGATCCGGCGCATCCTCGTTATATTCAGACCGTGTGGGGTCTGGGCTACGTGTTTGTCCCGGACGGCTCTAAAGCATGAGGCGAATGCGCTTCTCGCCGCGAAGTTCGTTTGCCCGCACGCTGTTATTGATCGTCACCCTGCTGTTTGTCAGCCTGGTGACGACCTACCTGGTGGTGCTGAACTTTGCGATCCTGCCGAGCCTTCAGCAGTTTAATAAGGTGCTGGCATACGAAGTGCGTATGCTGATGACCGACAAACTGCAACTGGAGGACGGCACGCAGTTGGTTGTCCCCCCGGCGTTCCGTCGGGAAATCTACCGTGAGTTGGGCATTTCTCTCTACTCGAACGAAGCGGCGGAAGATGCCGGCCTGCGCTGGGCGCAGCACTATGAATTCCTTAGCCAGCAGATGGCGCAGCAGCTTGGCGGCCCGACGGAAGTGCGCGTTGAGGTCAATAAAAGCTCGCCGGTTGTCTGGCTGAAAACCTGGCTGTCACCCAACATCTGGGTGCGTGTTCCGCTCACCGAGATTCATCAGGGCGACTTCTCACCGCTGTTCCGATACACCCTGGCGATCATGCTGCTGGCCATCGGTGGCGCATGGCTGTTTATTCGTATCCAGAACCGACCGCTGGTCGACCTGGAGCATGCGGCATTGCAGGTTGGTAAAGGTATTATCCCACCGCCGCTGCGCGAGTATGGCGCATCGGAAGTGCGCTCGGTAACGCGTGCTTTTAACCACATGGCGGCAGGCGTTAAACAGCTGGCTGACGACCGTACGCTGCTGATGGCGGGGGTTAGCCATGACCTTCGCACCCCGCTGACACGTATCCGGCTGGCAACAGAGATGATGGGCGAGCAGGATGGTTATCTTGCAGAGTCCATCAACAAGGATATCGAAGAGTGTAACGCCATCATCGAGCAGTTTATCGACTACCTGCGTACCGGGCAGGAGATGCCGATGGAGATGGCGGATCTGAACGCGGTTCTGGGCGAAGTTGTTGCTGCCGAAAGCGGCTACGAACGTGAAATTGCGACCGACCTTCAGGCGGGTGAGATTCAGGTACGTATGCACCCGCTCTCCATCAAACGCGCGGTGGCGAATATGGTGGTCAACGCGGCGCGCTACGGCAACGGTTGGATCAAAGTCAGCAGCGGTACGGAACTCAACCGCGCCTGGTTCCAGGTGGAAGACGATGGCCCGGGCATCAAGCCTGAGCAGCGTAAGCACCTGTTCCAGCCGTTTGTGCGCGGCGACAGCGCGCGCAGCACCAGCGGAACCGGCTTAGGCCTGGCGATTGTGCAGCGTATTGTTGATAACCATAACGGACTGCTGGAAATTGGCACCAGCGAACGGGGTGGTTTGAGCATTCGCGCATCGTTACCGGTGCCGGTTTTACGGGGGCAGGTGAAAGAGAGTTAAAAAAGGGTGGGGCCTGATGCCCTCACCCCGGCCCTCTCCCACGGGGAGAGGGAGAAAACATTAAAAAAGGCAACTTTCGTTGCCTTTTTGCTTTTACCTTGGTCCCGCATTCACCAGCGCAGCACCCGCCGGGGTGTCGGTATACTTCTCGAAGTTTTCGATAAACAGTTTCGCCAGCGATTCTGCCTTCTCGCGCCACTGTTCCGGTGAACCATAGGTGTTACGCGGATCGAGGATACGCGTATCCACGCCAGGCAGCTCTGTTGGGATCGCCAGATTGAACATCGGCAGCGTAAAGGTCTCGGCGTTATCCAATGAACCATCCAGAATCGCGTCGATGATGGCGCGTGTATCTTTGATGGAGATACGTTTGCCCGTCCCGTTCCAGCCGGTGTTCACCAGGTATGCCTGTGCGCCGGATGCCTGCATGCGTTTCACCAGCACTTCCGCATACTGCGTTGGGTGTAGCGACAGGAACGCCGCGCCGAAGCATGCGGAGAAGGTTGGGGTTGGCTCGGTCACACCGCGCTCGGTACCCGCCAGCTTAGCGGTAAAGCCAGAGAGGAAGTGGTACTGCGTCTGGCTGGCGGTCAGGCGGGAAACCGGTGGCAACACGCCGAACGCGTCTGCGGTCAGGAAAATCACCTTCGTGGCGTGGCCCGCCTTCGACACCGGCTTCACGATGTTGTCGATGTGGTAAATCGGATAAGAGACGCGGGTGTTTTCGGTTTTGGACGCATCGTCGAAGTCGACAGAGCCATCGGCACGCACGGTGACGTTTTCCAGCAGCGCATCGCGGCGAATCGCGTGGTAGATATCCGGCTCTGCCTCTTCAGACAGGCGAATGGTTTTCGCGTAGCAGCCGCCTTCAAAGTTAAACACACCGTCGTCGTCCCAGCCGTGCTCGTCGTCGCCAATCAGACGACGTTTTGGATCGGTGGACAGAGTCGTTTTACCGGTGCCGGAAAGGCCGAAGAACACCGCCACGTCACCTTTTTCACCGACGTTCGCCGAGCAGTGCATGGAGGCGATACCGCGCAGCGGCAGCAGGTAGTTCATGACCGAGAACATCCCTTTCTTCATTTCGCCGCCGTACCAGGTACCGCCGATCAGCTGGATACGCTCGGTCAGGTTGAAGGCGATGAAGTTTTCGGAGTTCAGACCCTGTTCTTTCCACTGCGGGTTGGTGCATTTCGCGCCGTTCATCACGATAAAGTCAGGGGTGAAGTTTTGCAGTTCTTCATCGGTCGGACGAATGAACATGTTCTTCACGAAATGCGCCTGCCAGGCCACTTCAGTGATAAACCGAACGGAGAGACGGGTGTCGGCGTTAGCGCCGCAGAAAGCATCGACGATGAACAGACGCTTGCCGGAAAGCTGATGGGTGACGAGCCCTTTCAGATGCTGCCAGGTTTCAGGAGAGAGCGGTTTGTTATCGTTCTTCCCTTTGCCTTTATCGGCCCACCACAGCGTATCGCGGGTGGTATCATCTCGGACGATGTATTTATCTTTCGGCGAACGGCCGGTAAAAATACCGGTATCGACGGCGATAGCACCAAGATTCGTCAACACACCTCGCTCGTACCCTTCCAGTGCCGGATTGAGCTCTTCCTGATACAGCGTATCGTAATCGGGGTTGTAGACCACTTCCTGGACGTCGTGAATACCATAAGCCTTGAGATCTTGCGGGGTTAAACCATTAACACGCATATCACTGCTCCTTAGCCAATATGTACTGCCTGAAATTGTAGGGTTTTTCTGGGGATGTTAACCGCGACGGGGCTCATAGATTTACGTATCTGGTCAAAACCCTTACTAACGGAAAACGCTGCGACTCCAGTCACAGGGCGGGCAGATTATCGCAGGAATCGCTTTTTGGTTGGGGAAAATGTTCTTAAAAGGTTAATCTCTGGTGAATTTATCCAGAAGAATGTGAATGTAATCGCATACATGAAAGAAAATTACGTAAGAGTTACATTGGGAAAACGATTCAGGTCTCTTGGGTCAGCTATTTTCAGAGTTTGAGGTGGGGGCCAGACTTTTGCCTTGATGAGACAATAGATTTTTCATGAACAAGGGATGAGAAATGGAAAACCGTGAGACGTTATCTCCTTCAACGCGCGTAGCCGTCGTGCTGGCGGGGGCTCTACAGGGCGTAATTTGCTATGTAATTACGTGGTATATCGAGTACGCAAAATTGCCATCGGATACGCTGTGGCTGATGTGTGTAGTACCTGCCACCGTGGTAATGACAACCACGTTGTCTCTTGCCATGACGTCATTCAGAAAGCCATTTTTGTGGCTGTCACTCGGGATGATCGGCGCGGCAGTCGCGGGTATGGGCGGCTGGCTTAAGTGGAGCGTTGCAGGACTCGAAAGCTGGAATCTCAGAGATGAGATGCTCGTTTTCGGCTTTCATCTGCTGCTGATGACGCTGTTCGTGTTGCCATGGCTTCAGCGGCGTCTGGATCCCGTCCCGACTACCTCGTTCTACAGCGACTTTTATCAACGAAACTGGCATAACGCGCTGACGCTGCTCATTATTTTTGTTTCGAATGGTCTCTTCTGGCTGGTGCTTTTCCTCTGGGCCGAGCTTTTCGAACTTATCGGCATCGGCTTTTTTGATCTGCTTTTCTTTCATTCTGACGGATTTATTTCAGTGGCGATTGGCGTGGTTTCAGCCAGTGCGGCCGTGCTCACGCGTATGCAGGTAAGGTTAATCCTTGCCCTGCAAAATCTGCTGACCCTCATAGCCACCGGTCTGCTTCCCCTGATGGCGGCGCTGGCGCTGCTCTTTATTGGCGCGTTGCCTTTTGTCGGCTTTGAATCCATTTCAGCCAGAATATCCGCCGCGGGCTTGCTGACCACCTTAGCGCTGCTGCTGTTATTCCTGGTGACGATAGTGTGGCATCCACAGCGTCAAACGCTGCCTTACTATGCCCCGCTGCGAGGGATGATTCGCCTTGCTGTGGCTATCGTACCCGCGTACCCGGTTCTGGCGGGGTGGGCGCTGTGGCTACGCATTTCGCAATACGGCTGGTCACCCGAGCGTCTGTACGGGGTATTGATAACCATCGTGGCGCTGGTCTGGGCGGTCGGTTTTTGCGCCAGCGTTCTGATTCAGCGCCGTGAACCGCAGAAGATCCATGCGTACGTCATACCGGCGACCGGGCTGCTTTCCCTCATCTTCCTGGCGTTGATCCATACCCCCGTGCTGGATCCGTGGCGAATAAGCGTTGCAAGCCATATGGCCCGCTATCAGGACGGCAGAATAACGGCGGATCAAGTCAGCCTGTATATGCTCAGTAACGCTGGACGAAAGGGGCGGGAGGCGATGCTCACGCTGCAAAACGATCCGCAGTTTATCTCTAACCCAAAACGCCAGCGTGAAATAAATGGTCTTCTCTCCAGGAACGCTGGCGGAGCAGGTAAGATGACCGCCGCGATGCTGGAAAAACAGGTCCAGCTCGCACCGGGAATGGCTCGTCCTGATAAGGCATTGTGGCAAGCCATGCTCAGCAATCAGTATCGCTTTGAGAGCTGCGATAGCGCCCAGAGTAACTGTTTACTCATGCCGCTGGATCTTAACGGCGACGGCAAGCCTGAAGCCGTGCTATTTCAATTTACCGATCGCACGATCGTGGCTTACACACAAACCAACACGGGCTGGAGGATCGCCGGGGACGCGTGGAAAATGCCGGAGGCATTGACCAGAGAAGAACTTGACCGCGCATTAAGGCAGAGGAAAGTGAAATCTGTCGTGAAGCCCTGGGCGGATATTGAGATTTTTGGGGAGCGTGTCGATATGAGCTACGACAGTTACAATAATGCGCGGCGGCGTTAGTGCTCTTTCTTGCCGGGTGGCGCTACGCTTACCCGGCCTACAATTAGCAATCATATCAAAAAATTGCACAATTCATTGTAGGCCCGTGCAAGCGTAGCGCCGCCGGGCAACAGGCTCAGAGCTTAGTGAACCTGCGGATCCGCCGGAGAGGCGTTATTGCGGATCTCCGCGATATCCATCGAATTGAACACGTAGTGCGTACCGCAGTAGTCACAGTGCATATCGATTTCACCGTCTTCCGCCATGATGCTGTCGATCTCTTCATCCGGCAGCGTTTTCAGGGCGCCAGCACAACGCTCGCGGGAGCAGGTGCACTTAAATTCCACCGCCTGCGGATCGTAAACCGTCACTTCTTCTTCGTGGTAGAGACGCCACAGCACGTCGGTCGCCGACAGGGTGAACAGCTCTTCCGCTTTGATGGTTTCCGTCAGCGTTGCCAGATGCTCGAAATCATTGGTCTGCGCATCCTGCGCAGGCAGAACCTGAAGCAGCATACCGCCGGCAGCAGGCTGACCATCCACTTCACCGGTGCGGATGAACAGACGGGTTGGCAGCTGTTCGGAACGCATGAAGTAATCTTCCAGGCAGGCGGCAAGCGTATCGCCTTCCAGACCGACAACGCCCTGATAGCGCTCACCTTCTTCAGGCGAGATCGTGATAACCAGGTAGCCATTTCCGACCAGCGTTTTCAGATCCGCATTTTCAGGGATATCGCCCTGAACGCGCGCCACGCCGCGCATCTGCTGCTGGTTATTGCCGTTGATCACCGCCAGCGACATTGGGCCATCGCCCTGCAACTGGACGGTAATATCGCCAGCGAACTTCAGCGTGGCGGTCAGCAGGCTGGTGGCAACCAGCAGTTCGCCCAACAGGGTTTTTACCGGCAGCGGGTAGTTGTGGTTTTCCAGAATCTGTTTCCAGGTTTCGGATACGGTGACCAGCTCGCCGCGCACGGCGAATTGTTCAAACAGATAGCGGTGTAATTGGTCGTGTTGGGCCATTTTCATCTCTCATGCAGGTGAGGGTTACTCGCTCTCACCGTGTTTAAATTTCATCAGATCACGGCGCTCTTTTTTATCCGGTCGCCGGTCCGGGTGAGGCATCGTCAGCGCGTTCATTTTGCGCGCCAGCGCGGTTTTCTCGCGCTTCTCTATGCTTTCGGCCGTCTCTTCATACAGCAAAACGGCTTCGGTTGCGGGCCGCCGCTGTTCGGTAATGGCTTTCACCACCACCGTTTTCTCATCGTTGCCCTGGCGAAGCGTTAACGTGGCATTCAGTTCAACCAGCTTGCTCGGTTTGCTGCGCTGACCGTTGTAATGCACCTTTCCGCCGTCAACCATTTCTCGGGCAAGGGCGCGCGTTTTGTAAAAACGGGCGGCCCACAGCCATTTATCCAGTCTTACCCCATCAGAGGGTTTTTCTTTCATGGCGTCTCCTTCACGGTGAGTGAGGGGATCATCCGGCGATAGTCGTTCAGCCCCGGATGTCGCAGATAGCTTTTTTCAGCCAGGCCGGAATCAGGATTGGTCACGCCCAGACAATAGCGAATGCCAAATGCGGCCGCAGAATCCAGAATCGGCTCGCTGTCGTCAATGAACAGCGTGCGTTCCGGCTGTAAACCGGTCTCTTCCACCACGGCATGCCACAACCGCTGATCCTCTTTCGGATAACCAAATGTGTGGGTGGAAAGCAATAAATCAAGGTGCGAAGCAAGACCGGTATGTTCCAGCTTCACGGCCAGGTTATGGGGATGCGCATTTGTCAGCAAAATACGGCGCTTACCGCAGGCTTTCAGCGCGTCCAGGAACGGGACCGTATCTTCGCGCAGAACGGCGCGTGCGCCCTGGGCGGTGGTCATGGCGCAAATATCCAAACCGAGTCGCTCGCTCCAGTAGTCAAGACAGTACCAGTTTAGCGTATGCTGCACCGCGCTATATTGCGAACGAATGAATTCCTGCGCTTCCGCCGGGGAGATCCCCTGCTGTTCACCGTACGTTTCCGGAACCAGCTTTTGCCAGAAATAGTTATCAAAGGCGAGATCAAGCAGCGTGCCGTCCATATCAAGCAGGACGGTATCGACCGCCTGCCAGTCGATATTAAGATGCATAAGGGGGAACTCCAGCCAGAAGAAACGTGCGCGACAGGGTAGCACAACTTGTCGCGCAGAGACGTTATCCGATCAGGCTCTCAGAAGAGGAGATCAGTTTCGGGTTAAGGCAATTTTCGTAGTAGGCCTGGATTTCTGCCAGTCGCGTGCGGGAGCGCTGATAGCGGCGTACGGCCTGATAACCGTTCCAGACAATACACGCCAGCATCGCAATCAGCAGCAGGGATGTCCCTACATAGCGCCACAGGCCAGCGCTATCCGGCATACGGTGCAGGCCAATATGACGCGTGCCGTTGGCATCGGTAAAGAGGGTGGTGACGATCCCTTCCGCGCTGAATGGCGTCTGCATCAGCATCTGCGCCAGACGCTGGAATTCGCTCCACTGCTCCTGGGCAGGATAGTCATACAGCGAAACCTGCGGATAGGGTTGATCCACCAGGTCGCTGCCTTCATCGCTGGCAATCACAAAACCGCCAGGCGCCGGGCTGTTAAGCGCCTGGGCGGCACGGGTGGTTTCACGCATCACGAAGGGGGCGGTAGAGGTCGCCACCAGGTTATCCAGCGACTCGGCGCTGACCGGACGCAAAAGCACATTCACACCATCGAGGCGTCCCGCTTCGGCGCGTTTCACCAGCGCGTCCCAGTCTTTGCTGTTGCCGAGGTTGACCAGCGCGTTCTTCAGCCGGATACAGTCATCCTGAGCTGAGCAGAGATCTTCTGTTTTCAGGACGATTTCGCCAAAGTCATCCAGCAGCACCATGCCGGACTTCTGAATGGCCGAACGCAGGGCAGGGCTGACGCGAGAATCATCATCCGGTTTTGGATGGAGCTGGCGATTAATCGTCTGGGTGAGCGCGGTGGCCTTATTGACCACATCCGATTCCGGAAGCGGCAGCGGAGAGGCGTCATTCCAGATGATCTGAGAGCAGTCGAACGGCGCGAACGGCGAGTTCTGGCGCGTGTTCCAGGCGCCCGGTGAGTGGATATTACACATCCCGGTGCCTTTCAGCCGCAACGTATCCCCCACGCGTACACCCGCTTCTTCGAGCTGCTGTACGCTGGTGGCTTCCACGGTTTGCGCCCCTTTGATCCATGACAGGGTAAATTTAATCGGCATATCCAGCGGCACGAAAAGCAGCAGCATGAGGAAGATTAACGCGGCGCCACCGGCAATCACCGCGCTGCGAAGCCAGTGCTGAAGCGGGAAGTTTTTTACTTCGTCGTGCAGGGATAAGTAACGTCCCTGGCGTACAACGTGGCGGTCGAGATAGATATCAATATCCGTTTTGTGGCCCAGGTCCTGCGCAATCCACGGCTGCCAGTGGCGCGGATAGATAAGATCGATGATCCCGAGCGAGATATTGTTGATATGTTCCTGATCGTTCTCGCCGAACAGTCCCCAGCGTTTTGGGGTTCCGCGCAGGCAGTGAATTTCGCGTAATGACGTTTTTGCCGGCGGGGCAAATATGCCCCACAGCCCGGCGGCCAGAAGCAGTACTGCGCCACCCGCGAGCCACGGAACAAACACGTCCGGCGTCAGCAGGCAGATGAAAAAGAGCAGGAACGAGACGACAATCAGCACCGCTTCGCGAATGCCATCCGGGCGGCTCAGGACGTACTCTTCATGCGTTTCCTGGCGGATGTTGAGCAGTTCAATCTGCTCTGTCTCTTCACCACGAATAGAGGCCTGCGTTCCGCTTGCGCGTTCCAGCGCAAAGCGTGGCGCTTCCTGAACATATTCGCTCAGAGTATGACCATTAAGGGAGATAACCAGCGGCAGCGTATCGGTATGGATGAGCTCGACGCTGTTTTCGTCGTTGATATACTGCTCCCAGAAGGGAGGCAGGTGCACTTCAACAGAGTCGAGATAGTAACGCCATTTGTTGGGATCGTCGGTTGTGATGCCGTAGCGGGTAATAGAGCGCGTTACGCACAGAACGGTGTCGCTTTGGGCGTTCAGGTTGAGCGATACGGGGGCGGTGCTGGCGCCGGTAGGGCCAGGCGAAAGCCGGGATCGGTTCAGCGTGTCGAGATACTGCTCAACGGTGCTGCGTTCCTCTGGCGAGAGCTTGCGCGTGTTTGCCCCGGCAAACGCGTTCAAAAAGGGCAGCCGATAACGGCGATGTACGCGGCGCCTGAATACCCACACCGCAATCGACGCGCAGGCCAGCACAGCAGCGAGAAAAATCAAAATGGTGCTCATGCTTTCCCCATCTTACTTATCTTCTTACAGGTGTTGTCAGTCGCACCTTTTGTACAATGAATGAGATTCTGTGGTCGGCTATCGGCAAGTATGGAGTCTAACTTGAGCATGTTGACGCGCATCCCAGTGACCGGTAATGATAACAAAGCCTGTTCCGGCGCGATATCAGCAAATTCCTGGAAACTTTTCAACCTCTTGACATTTGTTTTGAAATGAGAATTGCCTACAGTTACGTTGCATAAATGTAAATAAAGAGCAATTGACATTGCCGAAACCGTGCGGCGTATCGCACAATAAAGCCAGTTCACCCAGCAAAGACCCGTCAAGATGACCAAACCCTTACAAAAGCCCACCATTCTGAATGTTGAAACCGTCGCAAAATCGCGTCTGTTTAATGTTGAAAGTGTGGATCTGGAGTTCAGCAACGGTGTGCGTCGTGTTTATGAGCGTATGCGCCCCTCCTCGCGTGAAGCGGTGATGATAGTGCCTATCGTCGACGAGCACCTGATCCTCATTCGTGAATACGCCGTGGGCACAGAATCCTACGAGCTGGGCTTCTCCAAAGGACTGATCGATCCGGGCGAAACGGTGTTTGAAGCGGCAAACCGGGAGCTGAAAGAAGAGGTCGGCTTTGGCGCGAAAGAGCTGACGTTCCTGAAAAAGCTGAGCATGGCGCCGTCCTATTTCTCCAGCAAAATGAACATTGTTGTCGCGGAAGATCTCTATCCTGAATCGCTGGAAGGAGACGAGCCGGAACCGCTGCCGCAGGTTCGCTGGCCGCTGGCTCATCTGATGGATTTGCTGGAAGATCCTGACTTTAACGAGGCACGCAACGTGAGCGCACTGTTCCTGGTGCGGGAGTGGCTGAAGGGGCAGGGGCGTTTGTAGCGCCACCATTAAAAACGGCAACCGAAGGTTGCCGTTTTGCATTACGCTGTAGGCCGGGTCAGGCGTCGCCACCGCCCGGCTTTTTTGTTGGCGTCAGAAGAGCTCGTGCGTTTCGCCGTTATCAATGATTTCGGTACCCACCTCATGCACCGCCTGCGTGGTTGGCTGCGTACCCTCGATGAAATACTCGGCACGGCTGTTGCCGCCATTCGCGAGCTGTCCGGTGCTGCGGTCAATATTGATCGTGACAATGCCCGGCGGAGGCGTTAGCGGCTGCTCCGGCACGCCCTCGAGAGCGGCCTTCATGTAAGCATCCCAGGCCGGTTGCGCACTCTTAGCCCCGCCCTCGTAACCGGAAATCTGATCTTTAATCGCGCCAGAAGCGGTTGTGCGCCCCAGAGTGCGGCGGTGATCGTCAAAACCAATCCAGACCGAGGTGACAACGCCCGGGCCATAACCTGAGAACCAGGCATCTTTTGAGCTGTTGGTTGTGCCTGTTTTGCCGCCGATGTCGCGGCGCTGCAAATCGCGGCCCGCTCGCCAGCCGGTGCCTTGCCAGCCCGGTTCGCCAAAGATGTTGGTGTTCAGCGCGCTCTTAATCAGGAATGACAGCGGCGTGCTGATCACGTGCGGAGCATACTCCTGCGCGCCACTCTGGACGACCAGCGCCTGATTGGCCTGTTCCAGCTGAGGCTGCGGCACCGCCAGATTCTGACGTTCCTGAGAGATGGCAACATCTTCCATATCCTTGTTTTCAAGGACATTGGATTTTGGCGTGTCGCCGTAAATCACCGGAATATCGCATTCAGGGCAGGCAATTTTCGGCTTCGCTTCAAACAGTACGCCGCCCTGATCGTTCTCGATTTTGCTGATGAAATACGGATCGACCAGGAAGCCGCCGTTTGCCATTACCGAGTAGCCACGCGCGACCTGGAGCGGCGTGAAGGACGCGGAGCCGAGCGCCAAAGATTCGGTATGAACGATGTTTTGCGCCGGGAAGCCGAAGCGTTGCAGATACTCTGCCGCATAATCAACGCCCATCGCACGCATCGCGCGAACCATGACCACGTTCTTCGACTGGCCAAGGCCCTGACGCAGACGGATAGGGCCAGCGTATTGCGCCGGAGAGTTCTTCGGCTGCCAGTCAGAGCCCGCACCGGCATCCCATCGGGAAATTGGCACGTCGTTGAGAATGCTGGCGAGCGTTAGCCCCTTGTCCATCGCCGCGGTATACAGGAACGGTTTGATGTTCGAACCGACCTGACGCAGCGCCTGGGTTGCGCGGTTAAATTTGCTCTGGTTGAAATCGAACCCGCCAACCAGCGCCATCACGGCACCGTTCTGCGGATTGATGGAGACCAGGGCAGAGTTGACGTCCGGCACCTGTGCCAGCCACCAGGCATCGCCTACCTGACGCACCCAGATTTGTTGTCCGGTTTGTACCACATCCGTCACTTTACGTGGAGTAGGCCCCTGAAGGGTGTCAGAACGGTACGGACGCGCCCAGCGGATACCCTCCATACGCAGCGAAACGGATGTACCATCGGCCATCATCGCCACCGCTTCCTGCGGATCGGCCTGGGTGACCACCGCCGGACGCAGCGGGCCATAGGTCGGCAGCGCTTTCAGGGAATCAGTGATTTTTTTGCTGTCCCATGCGCCTTCGCCCACTCTCCACAGCACGTTGGACGGGCCGCGATAGCCGTGACGCATATCGTAATCCATCACGTTATTACGCACCGCCTGCTGGGCAGCCTGCTGCACCTTGCGGGTCACGGTGGTGTAAACGCGATAGCCGTCTTCATATGCTTTGTCGCCGTAGCGGCGCACCATCTCCTGGCGAACCATTTCCGTCAGATACGGCGATGAGAAAGCAATTTCCGGTGCATGGTAATTGGCATCAATCACATCGCTGCGTGCCCGATCGTACTCATCCTGGCTGATGTAGCCTTCGCTCAACATACGCGATAGCACAACGTTACGGCGCGCGGTGGCGCGGTCCAGCGAGTAGAGCGGGTTAAACGTTGATGGCGCTTTTGGCAGGCCGGCAATGGTCGCCATTTCGCTCAGCGTGAGCTGATCGATCGACTTACCGAAATAGACCTGAGCCGCAGCCCCTACACCATAGGCGCGGTAGCCCAGATAGATCTTGTTGAGGTAAAGCTCAAGGATCTCGTCTTTGCTCAGCAGTTGCTCAATGCGGATCGCGAGGAACACTTCTTTGATCTTACGTATCAGCGTCTTTTCCGGGCTGAGGAAGAAGTTACGCGCCAGCTGCTGGGTAATGGTACTTGCCCCCTGAGAGGCATGACCGGAGAACAGCGCCACGCTTGCCGCACGGAAAATACCGACCGGATCGACACCGTGGTGCTCGTAAAAACGGCTGTCCTCGGTGGCGATAAAAGCCTTCACCATCACGGGTGGAATTTGATTTAAGGTCAGTGGGATACGACGTTTCTCGCCGTATTGCGCCATCAGTTCACCATCGGCGCTATAGACCTGCATAGGGATCTGAAGCCGCACATCACGAAGTGTGGCGACATCAGGGAGTTGCGGCTCGACATATTTGTACAAACCAATAATCGAGCCTGCTCCCAGCAGAATGCAACAGACTGCAAGGATCAATAAATACTTTACGAACTTCACCGGAGATTTCCCATTTGGTTTAGCCTGGGCAGTTTCTAAACAATCGCGCGGTAGTATAAAGGCAAGCCTGATTCATTGATATAGCCGTCACTCCGACGGGCGATAAGGAGATCGTGAAGCATGGCTTTTAAAACGTGGCAAACAGGCGTTCATATTCAACAGGATAAGGTGATTGCCGTGGCGCTGACCAGAGAGCGGGCCGGCTGGCGTTTACGGCGCTGGTGGGCGGTGCCGCTGTCGGACGGGGTTATGGGTGAAGGCAAAATACTTAAGCCAGAACAACTGGTTAACGCATTACGTGGCTGGCGGAAAACATTGCCGCACTCGCATCGGGTATTTCTCTCATTTCCGGCAACGCGCGTTCTGCAACGCGCGTTGCCCCGTCCATCCGTTAACTTGCGTGACAGCGAACAGCTCACCTGGGTAGGCGCCGCATTAGCGCGTGAGCTGGAGATGCCTCCCGATACGCTCTGCTTTGACTACGCGCAGGATACGTTCAGCAACACTTTTCAGGTTACCGCCGCGCAAAACAGAGAGGTCGATACCCTGTTGTCGCTGGCGAAAGCGCTGCGTTTGCGCCTGGCCGCAATCGTCCCGGATGCCGGCGCACTGGCTAATCTTCTCTCTGCTGTTGCCCCCGTCCGGTGCGTAGCCTGGAGGGATAAACACCAGTGGCTGTGGGCGATGCGTCACCAGTGGGGGCGGCGCTACACCACAGAAGCGGCGACGGTGAATGAGCTGGCGGCGTTGCTTGCACTTTCTCCTTCTGATATCGCCGTGTTTGATGCTGCACGGTATCCCTGGGAAGCGGTGACGCTGTGTCAGCCGCCGTTGCCAGAATGTGGTGCTGATTACACCGTCGCCCTGGCGCTGGCCATGAGCGAGGCGCCGTAATGAGCATGCCCAATCTTTTACCCTGGCGTCGGCAGCAACGTAATCAGCGCCTGCGTTTTTGGGGGCTGCTGTTTACCGCCTCATTGTTGGTGATGCTGGCGGGAGGCGTCAGCCTTCGGGCGACGCAGACTCTCGCGTCACAGGCGTTGCAGAGCGATCTGGCGGGAACGCGTGCGGTGCAGAAGGTATTGAAAGCCCGTCAGCCGCAGTCTGCGGGGCTGGAACCCCTTTCGCAGCCGCCTGAGACGGTGGCATGGCAACCCGCGCTTGAATCCCTTGCCAGTGCAATGCCCCGGCAGGCGTGGCTGACGGCGCTGCGTTATCAGCCACCCTCGCTGATCCTGACGGGCTATACCACCTCACTCCCGACGCTCTCCGCCATGACCGATGCGCTGAAAAGGGTGACGGGGTTTAACCCCGGACCGGCAGGCGAATTGCAACAGGATAGCCAGGGGCGATGGATGTTCTCTTTTCAACTGCATAGCCGGAGGTAGCCAGTGGGCATCTGGTATCAACGCTGGACAGATGCACGTCCTTCCCGGCGCGTCCTTTGCTGGTTGATCGCGTCGGGGATCGTTGCGTTTGCGATTTGGGGAGCGCTGCTCAGACCCGCTGCTCTGTGCTACGCCGATATTCAGGCGCAGGCCAGCAGTGCGAAGCGAATCAACGCCTCGCTGTGGCCAAAGGCCGGGCGGCGACCTGTGGTTACGCAAGTGAAGCCGGTGCAGCCCTTTTCTCCGCTGGCATTTCAGCGTGAGGACGCAAGGCTGGTGTACTGGAAACCGCAGCACAGTGGGGGAGAGCTGGCGCTGGATGCCTTATGGGGCGCAGTTCCGGCGCTCTTTTCCCGGCTGGCGCTTGAGAACGTGCGGGTGAGCGCGTTTTCCATCACCCCACAGGGAAAACAGCTACGCCTTAGCCTGCAACTGGAGATCGGTCATGCGCAGTAAAACCCTTTTGCTGATCCTGCTTTCTCCGCTTTTCCTGACCGGGATGCGGGATCCCTTCTCCGTGCCGGAAGAGCGTTGCGCAGCAGGGCAACTCAGCCAGTGGCGGTATCAGGGAGTAGTCAGCGGCAGCAGGGATATCGGCCTTATGCAGGACGGGCAGAACCGCTGGCACCGGGTAAAAACGCAGATGCGGTTACCGCCAGGCTGGCGGGTGAGTGCGATAGATACACAACAACTGACCGTTGATGTCGGCGAGATGTGCGAGCCGAAGCGATGGACATGGCAGCGAGAAGGAACGAAAAAAAGTGAAGATATGGATAGGGCTGTTACTGGCGGCACTCAGCCAGCCCCTGTGGGCCGCGACGCCAAAACCGGTCACCCTGCTGGTGGATGATGTCCCGGTGGTGCAGGTATTACAGGCGATGGTAGCGCAGGAGGATCGCAATCTGGTGGTGTCGCCGGATGTCAGCGGTTCGCTTTCGCTGAATCTAACGCGGGTGCCCTGGAGGCAGGCGCTTCAGACGGTAGTGAACAGTGCCGGGCTGGTATTGCGGGAAGAGGGCGGCATTTTTTATGTGCATACGGCGGCCTGGCAGCGGGAGCAACAGACGCGTAAAGAGCAGGAGCGGGCCCAGCGTCTGCTCGACGCTCCGCTGCTCTCTCACAGCATTCCGTTTGCTTATGCGGATGCGGCCGAATTGCAAAAAGCGGCGGAAAAGCTCTTAAGCCCGAAAGGCAGTCTCTACGTCGACAAGCGCACCAACCGTCTCCTGGTCAGGGATAACAAGTCGGTGGTGGATATGATCCAGCGCTGGGCAGCGCAGATGGATCTGCCCGTCGAGCAGGTAGAACTGGCGGCGCAGATTGTGACCATTAGTGAAAAAAGCCTGCGTGAACTGGGGGTGAAATGGAACCTCGCTGACGCAACGGAGGCCGGTAAGGTGGGTCAGGTCACGACGTTGGGCGCTGACCTGTCGGTGGCCAGTGCAACCACACACGTTGGGTTTAATATCGGGCGCATCAACGGCAGGATGCTGGATCTTGAGTTGTCGGCGCTTGAGCAAAAGCAGCAGGTGGATATCATCGCCAGCCCGCGGCTACTGGCGTCGCACATGCAGCCGGCCAGCATCAAGCAGGGCAGCGAAATCCCGTATCAGGTTTCCAGCGGCGAAAGCGGAGCGACCTCCGTTGAGTTTAAAGAGGCGGTATTAGGCATGGAGGTCACGCCGGTGGTGCTCCCGGGCGGCCGCGTTCGTCTGAAGCTGCATATCAGTGAAAATATGCCTGGCCAGGTGCTGCAACAGGCGGACGGCGAAACGCTGGCGATTGATAAGCAGGAGATCGAAACGCAGGTAGAGGTAAAAAGTGGGGAAACGCTCGCGCTGGGCGGGATCTTTTCGCAAAAGAATAAAACCGGACGCGACAGCGTGCCCGTGCTGGGCAACATTCCGTGGCTGGGTCAGTTGTTCCGCCATGACGGAAAAGATAACGAACGGCGCGAGTTAGTGGTGTTTATCACGCCACGTCTGGTCAGTATTCATTAATGGGTAACGATCCCCGCAATGATTTTGCATTCAGTTTGTTGCAGATGTTTGACGTGGGGCATGAATTAGCATACAAGGAGTACCGATTTGAGTTGGACTTACGTCTTATTTCCTTATGCGCCGGGAACGGTGATTTAATCAGTTGCCAAACAAGCCGGAGTATTGAGATAATTTTTCGTCTGACTCTCGCTCTATTGCAAATGAGGTTTCAGTTCATGTCCTGCTACGCCGGGTGTCTGCGCAGCGGGGATTACCATTAACGAATAGTCTTAGTAGTACCGAAAAAATGGCAGAGAAACGCAATATCTTTCTGGTTGGGCCTATGGGTGCCGGCAAAAGCACTATTGGGCGTCAGTTAGCTCAACAACTCAATATGGAATTTTACGATTCTGATCAAGAGATTGAGAAACGAACCGGAGCGGATGTGGGCTGGGTCTTCGACGTAGAAGGCGAAGAAGGTTTCCGTGACCGAGAAGAAAAAGTGATCAACGAACTCACGGAAAAACAGGGCATTGTGCTGGCAACAGGCGGCGGCTCTGTAAAATCTCGCGAAACCCGCAACCGTCTCTCCGCCCGTGGCGTAGTGGTCTATCTTGAGACGACCATCGAAAAACAGCTGGCACGCACGCAGCGTGATAAAAAGCGCCCGTTGTTGCAGGTTGAAACACCGCCACGTGAAGTTCTGGAAGCTTTGGCCGATGAACGCAATCCTCTGTACGAAGAGATTGCTGATGTGACCATTCGTACTGACGATCAAAGCGCTAAAGTGGTTGCAAACCAGATTATTCATATGCTGGAAAGCAACTGATTCTGGCTTTATATACACTCGCCTGCGGGTAAAAGCATTTAAGGTGGATGTCGCGTCATGGAGAGGATTACAGTTACTCTCGGGGAACGTAGTTACCCTATCACCATCGCGGCTGGTTTGTTTAACGATCCAGCTTCCTTCTTACCACTGAAAGCGGGTGATCAGGCGATGCTGGTCACCAACGAGACGCTGGCTCCGCTTTATCTCGACCGTGTACGCCACCTGCTTGAGCAGGCGGGCGTGAAGGTCGACAGTGTGATTCTGCCCGATGGCGAGCAGTACAAAAGCCTGACGGTACTGGATACCGTCTTTACCGCACTTCTGCAAAAACCGCACGGTCGTGATACAACACTGCTTGCCCTGGGCGGCGGCGTTGTGGGCGATCTGACCGGTTTTGCAGCCGCCAGCTACCAGCGCGGTGTGCGCTTTATTCAAATTCCAACCACGTTGCTCTCACAGGTCGATTCTTCTGTGGGCGGTAAAACGGCGGTTAACCATCCGCTCGGCAAAAACATGATTGGCGCGTTCTACCAGCCTGCATCGGTGGTGGTGGATCTCGACTGTCTGCAAACCTTGCCAGCGCGCGAACTGGCGTCCGGCCTTGCAGAAGTGATCAAATACGGCATTATTCTTGACGGTGAGTTCTTCACCTGGCTGGAAGAGAATATGGATGCGCTGCTGCGCCTCGATGGGCAGGCAATGGCCTACTGTATTCGCCGTTGCTGTGAGCTGAAAGCAGAAGTCGTTGCCGCAGATGAGCGTGAAACCGGCTTACGTGCTTTACTGAATCTGGGGCATACGTTTGGTCATGCGATCGAAGCCGAAATGGGCTACGGTAACTGGCTTCACGGTGAAGCTGTCGCTGCCGGAATGGTCATGGCGGCCCGTGCCTCTGAACGTCTGGGGCAGTTCAGGCCGGAAGAGACAGCACGTATCATCACGTTGCTTAAACGTGCTGGCTTGCCGGTGAATGGTCCGCAGGAAATGTCTGCGCAAGCGTACCTTCCCCACATGATGCGCGATAAAAAAGTATTGGCAGGTGAGATGCGTCTGGTACTCCCGCTTGCAATAGGGAAAAGTGAAGTGCGCGGCGGAGTGCCGCACGAAGTCGTACTTGGCGCTATTGCTGATTGTCAGCAGGCGTAACAACTAGAAAGGTCAGGCTGCTGTAACAGGTGGTCGTTTTAGCTTCAGGTAAATGCAGAGTCGTTGGCAGAAGCCTTTGAGTGGGGTGTTAAATGGATGAATTCAAACCAGAAGACGAGCTGAAACCCGATCCCAGCGATCGTCGTACTGGTCGTTCTCGTCAATCTTCAGAACGTGATAACGAGCCGCAGATCAACTTTGACGATGTCGATCTGGATGCAGACGATCGTCGCCCTTCGCGTAGCCGTAATGCGCGAAATGAGCGTGAAGACGAGGAGTATGAATCCGAAGAAGAGTTAATGGATGAACAGCCTGTTGAACGTCGTCCGCGCAAACGTAAAAAAGCGGTAGCGGCAAAACCGGCCTCCCGTCAGTACATCATGATGGGCCTTGGCGTTTTGGTTCTGGTATTGCTGATTGTCGGCATTGGTTCCGCGCTAAAAGCACCTTCTACCCATTCTACCGAGCAGACAGCGTCTGCCGAGAAGAGCATCGACCTGTCTGGTAACGATGCGAGCAACCAGGCGAATGGCGCTCAGCCAGCGCCGGGCACCACTTCCGCAGAGCAGACCGCAGGTAACACCAGCGCCGGTCAGGATATCTCTCTGCCGCCCGTCTCTGCGACCCCAACTCAGGGCCAGGCGCCTGTTACGCCGGAGGGCCAGCAGCGTGTTGAAGTTCAGGGCGATCTGAATAACGCGCTGACGCAGCCGCAGCCGCAGAATCAGGAGCAGGTTAACGCTGCCGTGGTGAACTCCACGCTGCCTACTGAACCTGCCACCGTTGCGCCAGTTCATGGCAGCAATGCCCAGCAGCAAACGGCGGCAACGGAAACCAAACCGCGCCAGACGCAGACTGCGCCGCGTCAGGAGCGTAAGCAGGCTGTGATTGAGCCGAAGCGTGAGACGAAACCGCAGACCGTGGCAAAAGCGCCAGAAACGAAAGCGCCAGCGCAGACAAAACCTGCGGTGAGCCAACCGGTTAAAGCGCCAACGCCTGCGGCAACCGCTGCACCTAAAGCAACGGCGACCACAACCGCGCCTGCTGCAACTGCGGCACCGGCTGCTACGCCAACCGCTAGCGCATCCAGCACCGCGGCAGGTAAAACGACGGGTAACGTGGGTTCTCTGAAATCCGCATCATCCAGCAACTACACGTTGCAGCTGAGCAGTTCGTCTAACTACGACAACCTCAACGCCTGGGCGAAGAAATCGAATCTGAAAAACTATGTGGTTTATCAGACGACCCGTAACGGACAGCCTTGGTACGTTCTGGTAAGCGGAGTTTATGCCTCAAAAGATGAAGCAAAACGAGCCGTCTCCACGCTGCCTGCCGATGTGCAGGCGAAAAACCCGTGGGCGAAGCCAATTCATCAGGTGCAGGCCGATCTGAAGTAATGTTTAAAGCGCAGGATGCTGTCGGAGCTTTCTCCACAGCCGGAGAAGGTGTAATCAGTTAGTCAGCATGAAAAAAAATCGCGCTTTTCTTAAATGGGCAGGGGGGAAATACCCCCTGCTCGACGATATTAAAAAGCACCTGCCGAAAGGCGAGTGTCTTATCGAGCCCTTCGTGGGTGCTGGATCGGTATTCCTGAATACCGATTTTTCTCGTTATATCCTGGCGGATATCAACAGCGACCTTATCAGCCTCTATAACATCGTCAAACTGCGTACCGATGAGTATGTGGAAGAGGCGCGGAAGCTGTTTACGCCAGAGAACAACAACCCGGACATTTACTATCAGTTCCGCGCTGAGTTTAATCAGAGCCAGGACCCGTTCCGTCGCGCGCTGTTGTTTCTTTATCTCAACCGCCATGGCTACAACGGTCTGTGCCGGTATAATCTGCGTGGCGAGTTTAACGTGCCGTTTGGCCGCTATAAGCGTCCCTATTTCCCGCAGGAAGAGCTGTATCACTTTGCTGAAAAAGCGCAGAATGCCGAGTTCTACTGTCTCTCCTATGAAGAGTGCATGGAGCTGGCGGGTGTAAACTCGGTGGTCTACTGTGACCCGCCTTACGCGCCGCTGTCTGCCACGGCAAATTTCACCGCCTACCACACCAACAGCTTCAGCCCGGCCGAGCAGGCGCGTCTGGCTGAGATGGCGGAAAAGCTGGTCAGCAAAAGAATTCCGGTGTTAATTTCGAATCACGACACGCCTGATACGCGCGAATGGTACAAAGCCGCGAAGCATTTTCAGGTAAAAGTGCGGCGTAGCATTAGCAGCAACGGCGGCACACGTAAAAAGGTGGACGAACTTCTGGCGCTTTATCGACCCTGAGCCTTTGCCCGCCGGTAAACACATTTCAAGGAGATGCGGATGAAACAGTTTTTGATTGCCCCCTCAATTCTGTCGGCCGATTTTGCCCGCCTGGGTGAAGACACTGCCAAAGCTCTCGCGGCTGGCGCGGATGTCGTCCATTTCGACGTTATGGATAACCACTACGTTCCCAACCTGACCATCGGTCCGATGGTGCTTAAAGCGCTGCGTAACTACGGGATCACCGCGCCCATTGACGTGCATCTGATGGTGAAACCGGTTGATCGCATCGTGCCTGATTTCGCCGCGGCGGGTGCCAGCATCATCACTTTCCACCCGGAAGCCTCCGAACACGTTGACCGCACGCTACAGCTGATCAAAGAGAACGGCTGTAAGGCGGGGCTGGTCTTTAACCCGGCGACCCCGCTGAGCTATCTCGACTACGTGATGGACAAGCTGGACGTGATCCTGCTGATGTCCGTCAACCCGGGCTTTGGCGGCCAGTCGTTTATTCCTCAGACGCTCGACAAGTTGCGTGAAGTGCGCCGCCGCATTGATGAGTCTGGCTATGATATTCGTCTGGAAGTGGACGGCGGCGTGAAGGTCAATAACATCGGTGAGATTGCGGCGGCAGGGGCGGATATGTTCGTCGCAGGCTCCGCCATCTTCGATCAACCGGATTACAAAAAAGTCATTGATGAAATGCGCCGTGAACTGGCGAAGGTAAGTCATGGATAAATTGCAGGCTATTCGGGGTGTAGCATTTGACCTCGACGGCACGCTGGTCGACAGCGCGCCAGGATTAACCCGCGCCGTCGATCAGGCGCTGTATGCCCTTGAACTCCCCGTTGCGGGCGAAGAGCGCGTCGTGACGTGGATTGGTAACGGTGCAGACGTGCTGATGGAGCGCGCGCTGACCTGGGCTCGTCAGGAACGTGCCTCTCAGCGTTCTGCGCAAGGGAAACCGAGTGTTGACCACGCGGATATTCCCCAGGATGAGCAGCAGCGTATTCTGCGCAAACTGTTCGACCGTTTCTACGAAGAGACCGTCGAAGAGGGCAGCTTCCTGTTCCCGGATGTCGCTGAAACGCTGAGCGCGCTACATGCGAAAGGCATCCCGCTGGGGCTGGTGACCAACAAGCCAACACCGTTCGTTGCGCCTCTGCTGGAAGCGCTGGATATCGCGAAATACTTCTCCGTAATTGTGGGCGGCGATGACGTGCAGAATAAAAAGCCGCATCCGGAACCGCTATTGCTGGTGGCAGGAAAATTATCCTTAGCGCCTGCGGAGCTGCTCTTTGTCGGGGATTCCCGCAATGATATTCTGGCTGCCAGAGCGGCAGGTTGCCCGTCTGTTGGGTTGACCTACGGCTACAACTACGGTGAAGCCATTACGCTGAGTGAGCCGGACGTTGTGTTCGACCACTTCAAAGATTTGTTGCCCGCACTCGGGCTCTCGCACAGTGAACATCAGGAATTGAATAATGACTAAGCCCATCGTTTTTAGTGGCGCACAGCCTTCAGGTGAACTGACCATTGGTAACTACATGGGTGCGTTACGTCAGTGGGTGAGCATGCAGGATGACTACCACTGCATTTACTGCATCGTAGATTTGCATGCTATCACCGCGCGTCAGGATCCCGAGAAGCTGCGCAAGGCGACGCTCGATACGCTGGCGCTGTACCTGGCGTGCGGTATCGATCCAGAGAAGAGCACCATTTTCGTTCAGTCTCACGTGCCAGAGCACGCGCAGCTGGGCTGGGCGCTGAACTGCTACACCTATTTCGGCGAGCTGAGCCGCATGACCCAGTTCAAGGATAAATCTGCGCGCTACTCTGAAAACATCAACGCCGGTCTGTTTGATTATCCGGTGCTGATGGCGGCAGATATTCTGCTGTACCAGACCAACCAGGTACCAGTGGGCGAAGATCAGAAGCAGCACCTGGAGCTGAGCCGCGATATCGCCCAGCGCTTCAATGCGCTTTACGGCGACGTGTTCAAAGTGCCTGAGCCGTTTATTCCGAAATCCGGCGCGCGCGTGATGTCGCTGCTGGAGCCGACCAAAAAGATGTCCAAGTCTGACGATAACCGCAACAACGTTATCGGCCTGCTGGAAGATCCGAAATCGGTGGTGAAAAAGCTCAAGCGTGCGGTGACCGACTCCGACGAGCCGCCAGTGGTGCGCTACGACGTGCAGAACAAAGCGGGCGTATCCAACCTGCTGGACATTCTCTCCGGTGTGACCGGACAGAGCATCCCTGAGCTGGAAAAACACTTTGAAGGCAAGATGTACGGCCACCTGAAAGGTGAAGTGGCAGACGCCGTTTCCGGCATGCTGACCGAGTTGCAGGAGCGCTATCACCGTTACCGTAACGACGAAGCTTTCCTGCAAAAAGTGATGAAAGAGGGCGCGGAAAAAGCCAGCGCGCGCGCCTCCGAAACCCTGAAAGCGGTGTACGACGCGATTGGGTTTGTGGCGAAACCTTAAGCCGCTTTGCCGGGTGGCGCTTACGCTTACCCGGCCTACGGGACCGTGTAGGTCGGGTAAGGCGGAGCCGCCACCCGACAAAACTGACGAAACAAAAAAACCGGGAAATCCCCGGTTTTTTTACGCCTGAAAAACGCTTACTGCTGTGCCGCCGGGCCGCAACCGCCAATGATCTTCGAAATGGAGATTGCCGGATGCAGCAGGTAATCGTAGCTGCAATTATTTTTAGTATTTTGAACGTGACCGGTGCAGGCCGTCAGAGTTGTTAACAGGCCGACCAGAACGGCAGCTTTTGCCAGTTTGAACATACGCATTCCTTGTCAATAAAATCAAAAAATTGGATGTAACACGAGGGAATAAATGGAAAAGTTCCATTACGCGGGCGGTATGTTATCGACTGAGGTAAGAAGGGAGTAGTCCGCTTCAAGACTACTCCCGGAAGAGAGATTGTGCGTTAGTGGCTGGAGAACCAGTTCAGTTTTTCACGCAGTGCTACCACGCGGCCCACCACGATCAGCGCCGGGCTTTCAACCTGCTGCGCCAGCTCGCCCAGCTGCGTCAGTACGCCATCGACCACGCGCTGCGTAATGGCGGTACCGTTTTCTACCAGTGCGACCGGCATATCTGCTTCCATGCCGTGCTCCAGCAGTTTCGCCTGAATCGTGGCTGCCTGATTTAGCCCCATATAGAAGACCAACGTCTGCTTTTCAGCGGCCAGATTATGCCAGTCCAGCTCGCTGCCAGTTTTCAGGTGGCCCGTCACCAGGCGCACGCTCTGGGCATAGTCGCGATGGGTTAACGGAATGCCGGAATAGGCAGAACAGCCGGATGCCGCCGTAATGCCCGGCACCACGGAGAACGGAATGCCCGCGTTGCAGAGAGTTTCCAGCTCCTCGCCGCCGCGACCAAAGATAAACGGATCGCCCCCTTTCAAACGCACCACGCGCTTACCTTTTTGCGCTTCCCGCAGCAGGATCTGGTTGATCTCCTCCTGCGGTACGCAGTGATAACCTGCCCGTTTGCCGACGAACACGCGGTCAGCATCGCGGCGCACCAGATTCATGATGTCATCAGAGACCAGACGGTCATATACCACGATGTCCGCCTGCTGGATCTGCTGGAGACCCTTCAGCGTCAGCAAGCCCGCATCGCCGGGACCTGCGCCCACCAGTACCACTTCACCGCGATGATCCAGCGGTTCAGAGAGGAGTTGCTCGGTCGTCTCTTCAACCGCTTTGGTGTCCTGATTGGCCAGCGACTGCGCCAGCCTGTCGTTGACAAAGAACTTCTCCCAGAAGCGACGGCGTTCGCCCACGGTTGCGAAGGTTTGCTTCACGCGGGAACGCAGCTGCCCGGCATAATGGGCAATCTGACCAAGGTGTTGAGGCAGCACGGCTTCCAGTTTTTCCCGCAGCAGACGGGCAAGAACGGGCGAGCGGCCACCGGACGACACCGCAATCATCAGCGGCGAGCGGTCGATAATGGATGGCATGATAAAGCTCGCCTCTTTCGGCGCATCCACCACGTTACAGAAGATGCGGCGCGCTTCGCAGGCGTCGCTGACGCGCTGGTTAACGTCATCGTTATCCGTTGCGGCGATGGTCAGCCAGCAAGTATCCAGCAGGGATTCATCAAATTCGCCCTGCACCTGCGTGAGCATCCCTTCCTGCGCCCAGACGTCAAACTGTGGGGCGAAGGTGAGGGCGTTAACGGTCAGTCGGGCGCCCGCCTCTAACAGCAGGCGCGCCTTGCGTTCAGCCACATCGCCGCCGCCCACGAGCAGGCAGTCGCGGTTGCGTAATTGACAAAAAATCGGCAGGTGATCCACGACGTTACCTCACAGCATTCATGGCGGGGGAAGAATTGACGTCAGGATAACAGCAGGAATCGTACAGAACATACGGTTTTTCCTGCCGTTACCCATAAGGGGTCATAAGCCTTTCCTATTGAAAAGGCGAGGGGTTACGCTTTCAGCTGCACCTCGCCGTCCTTCACGCGGACGTCGTAGTGTTTGACCGAGAAGCTTTCATCTTCCATGCAGCGCCCGTCGGTTAAGCGGAAGCGCTGCTTTTTCAGCGGGCTGGCAACCCACAGTTCGCCCTGGTGCTCCGCAATCAGACCGCGGGAGAGCACGCTGGCCTCGAAGAACGGGTCGATATTGCTGATGGCAAAAACCTGTTCATCGTGGCGAGGGCGGAAAATCGCCACCTGCTCGTTGCCCAGCAGGGCACAGACGCCGGTTGCTGGCAGAATGTCGTTAATGTTGCAGATGTTTACCCACTGGCTCATGCGTTTTCCTCCACCAGCATCACCGGAATACGTTCATACGGGGTCGCTGGACGATGCTGTTCGCGCTCCGGCACCACCTGCACGTTCGGGTCGCGCTGGGTGCTGTTGATAAAGTGTTTGAAGCGCGTCTGCGCCGCTGGCGTGTTCACGGTTTCGGTCCACTCGCAGATCACCGCCTCGCGCAGGCGAGTCATCTCGGATTCCAGCTGTTCATTCAGGCCCAGCTTGTCGTCGATAATGACTGACTTCAGGTAGTCGATGCCGCCTTCGAGATTATCCAGCCAGGACGCGGTACGGGTCAGCTTATCGGCGGTACGAATGTAGAACATCATGAAGCGGTCGAGGTATTTGATCAGCGTATCGCGATCGAGATCGGCAGCCAGCAGATCGGCGTGGCGAGGTTTCATCCCGCCGTTACCGCACACGTACAGGTTCCAGCCTTTCTCGGTGGCGATAATACCCACGTCTTTACCCTGTGCTTCCGCACATTCACGGGTACACCCTGAGACGCCGAACTTCATTTTGTGCGGCGTACGGATGCCTTTGTAGCGGTTTTCCAGCTCGACGCCGAAGCCCACGCTGTCGCCCACGCCGTAGCGGCACCAGGTGCTGCCCACGCAGGTTTTCGCCATGCGCAACGCCTTGGCGTACGCGTGACCGGTTTCGAAGCCCGCCTCAATCAGCTGACGCCAGATTTCCGGCAGGTCATCTTTCTGCGCACCGAACAGGCCGATACGCTGGGAACCGGTGATTTTGGTGTACAGATTAAACTCACGGGCGATACGGCCCACGGCGACCAGCCCTTCAGGGGTAATTTCTCCCCCGGCAGAACGCGGGATCACCGAGTAAGTCCCGTCTTTCTGAATATTGGCCAGGAAGTTATCGTTGGTGTCCTGAAGCGGAGTGTGTTCTGGTTTGAGCACATATTCGTTCCAGCAGGACGCCAGCAGGGAACCGACGGTAGGCTTACATACTTCACAGCCGTAGCCCTGGCCGTGTTTCTCCAGCAGTTCGTCGAAGGACTTAATGCCTTCCACGCGGATCAGGTGGTACAGCTCCTGGCGAGAGTAAGCGAAGTGCTCGCACAGGTTGTTGTTCACTTCAATGCCCTGTTTTGCCAGCTCGGCGTTCAGCACCTGGGTGACCAGCGGGATACAGCCGCCGCAGCCGGTCCCGGCTTTGGTTTCCGCCTTCAGCGCCGCAACGGTGTGGCAGCCTTTGTTAATGGCGGAGATCAGCATGCCTTTGGTCACGTCGAAGCAGGAGCAGATTTGCGCGCTGTCCGGCAGTTTATCCACGCCAATGGACGGCTTACCGCTGGAGGCGTGCGCCGGGAGGATCAGCGTGTCCGGGTTTTCCGGCAGCTCAATGGCGTTCAGCACCAGCTGGAGCAGGTTGCCGAAGTCGCTGGTGTCGCCCACCAGCACCGCCCCGAGCAGGGTTTTGTTGTCCTGGCTGACGATAAGACGTTTGTAGACTTCTTTGCTTTCGTCCAGATAAACATAGCTGCGGGAGTTCGGGGTGCGACCATGCGCATCGCCAATACCGCCCACGTCCACGCCCAGCAGCTTCAGCTTCGCGCTCATGTCTGCGCCGGTGAAGGCGTTTTCGCTGCCGAGGATATGGTCAACGGCGACCTGCGCCATTTTGTACCCAGGTGCAACCAGACCGTATACGCGGTTATTCCAGCTGGCGCATTCGCCGATGGCGTAGATGTCCGGATCGGAGGTCTGGCAGGTGTCGTTGATCATGATCCCGCCGCGCTGCGCAACGGCCAGACCGCACTGAGTAGCCAGCTTGTCGCGCGGGCGAATGCCGGTGGAGAAGACGATGAAATCCACTTCCAGCTCGCTGCCGTCGGCAAAGCGCATGGTTTTACGCGCTTCAGTGCCTTCCTGCACGATCTCTTTAGTGTTCTTGCTGGTGTGAACCTTAACGCCCATGCTTTCGATTTTACGGCGTAGCTGGTCGCCACCCATATGGTCAAGCTGTTCCGCCATCAGCATCGGGGCAAATTCGATGACGTGGGTTTCAACGCCGAGGTTTTTCAGTGCGCCTGCGGCTTCCAGACCCAGCAGACCACCGCCGACAACCGCGCCGCGTTTGCTTCGACGTGCGCAGGATTCAATGGCGTTGAGGTCTTCAATGGTACGGTAAACGAAGCAATCCTGGGTTTCCGAACCTTTAATCGGCGGGATCCACGGATACGAGCCTGTCGCCATGATCAGCTTAGCGTAAAAAACCGTGCGTCCGGCGCTGGAGTGGATCACTTTCTCCTGACGGTTGATGGTGATAGCGCGTTCGCCCACCAGCACTTTTACGCCATGCTTCTCGTAGAAACCTTCGCGCACCAGAGAGAGTTCTTCGGCGGTATGGTGAGAGAAGTAGGAAGACAAGTGCACACGGTCGTACGCCTTGCGGGGTTCTTCACAGAACACGGTAATATCGAACTGGTTAGCATCGGCTTTATCGAGAAGATCCTCAATAAAGCGGTGGCCGACCATGCCGTTACCGATGATAGCGAGTCTGACTTTGCTCATTTTTGCCTCGATTTCTTTTCTATTACTGCCTACCTTAACGATTCAGCAGGGGCACTTATTGATGCAAATCAAATACGCCTTCACCTACCCCTTAGGGGGTATATCTATGATTTGTCAGGATTTTTATAAGTGACGGATATTGTTTGATTTTTGTGCTTGCTTGTTTTTCACACAATTTTGGTG
Source organism: Enterobacter cloacae complex sp. ECL411 (assembly GCF_021869665.1). Classification (NCBI taxonomy): domain Bacteria; kingdom Pseudomonadati; phylum Pseudomonadota; class Gammaproteobacteria; order Enterobacterales; family Enterobacteriaceae; genus Enterobacter; species Enterobacter cloacae complex sp. ECL411. The sequence continues at coordinate 4,326,168 of NZ_CP091486.1, read as the reverse complement.
GGGTTTTTTACCCATCGGCGGGCAGGGCGGGTGAGCAGGGGAAAACCCCTTTGCAGTACGCAAAGGGGTTACGGCGATTAGTGGGTAGCCGTTGCTGTATTGTGCTGGCGGTGACGGGTCACAAAGCCCAGCACGAAGCACATGATGAACACCACGGCGTACAGACCGTTAGCGGTATGCAGCGCCGCCAGCGGGCCGCTGTGCGCCACAATTGGGCCCGTGACCACGAAGGTCAGCATGGTGCCGATGGTGCCGCAGGTCAGCACGAAGTTCACCAGCTTCGGTGAGGCCACTTTGGTCTGAAGAGAGCCAAGGGTGATGATCGAGGTATAAATCGCGCTGGAGAAGAAGCCCAGGGTCAGGATGAACCACGGCATATGCTCCGGGGAACCGTTGATGAACAGATACATCAGCACGGTTGCCAGACCCGCCAGAACGGTCAGGATCCGTTGCAGGTCGAAGAAGCGCAGGATAAAGCTAAACGCCCACATGCCGAACATGTAAGACATCCAGAAATCGCTCACCAGTTTACCCGCGTCGTTCAGACTCATGCCCAGACCTTTCGCATACTCAGGAACCCAGGAGATAAAGCCCAGCTGGCCCAGGATGTAACACAGCGCGGCGATGGAAAGGAACAGCACGCCGATACCCCATTTTTCTTTCGCAACTGGCTCAGACGTGGTCTGCGTTTTTTTGCCCAGCACCGGGAACTCGCAGCCGAAGGTGAGAATAAAGATCGCGACATAGACCAGACCAATGCAGGCGTACACCCAGTACCACTCAATGCTGCGCGCCAGAAGATACGCGGCGACCATCGGGAAAATCATCCCGGCCATGCTGAAGAAGGAGTCGGTGAACAGCAGACGCGCGCCGCGCTGGCGGCCTTCATACATATGGGTGATCAGGAACGTACCGATCGACATGGTGATCCCGCTCACCAGGCCCAGCACGAACATGGCGGCAGAGAAGAGGGCGATGCTGTGGCTCAGCACCAGGCCCGCCACGGCGGCAACCATTAGCACGAAGCCGAAGCGCAGCTGGGTTTTCAGCGGCACGATTTCCATCAGCCAGGCATTAAGGAAAATAGAGATCAGGATCCCCGCGTTCAGGAAAGTGAAGGTATTGCTCATGCTGGAAACGGGCAACTGGAAATAGTCTGCGATATTTCCCATCACCATCCCGGTGACGATCACCAACGCGCCGGTCAGGGCGTAGGAGAAGAAGCTGATCCATGTGAGCTTGATGCGATTGCTGTTAGTCATGTCTGGCCTGTTAAAAGTAAAGAAAAACGCAATGACTGCGTTTGAGCGGGCAGATTTTAGTCGCGAAAGTGATCTAATTAAATCTTTTCAGAAAATATTGAGCACAATTGCAGGCTTTAACGTGATGGAGATCACATTATATCGCGGGGTGAACAATCGTTTGCGCGGTAATAATTGTTTCAATTTCGTAAAATTAGGTAAAAGACTGGTCTGGGGTCATACTGCTCTTTAGAATCAAGCCATTCGCTTTTTATACTGCGCTTTGTTAAGGAATTCTCATGCTCAAATCAACACTGGCGGCTGTCGCAGCTGTGTTTGCTCTTTCTGCCGTTTCCCCTGCTGCGCTGGCAGCTAAAGGAGACCCTCACGTCCTGCTGACTACTTCTGCGGGGAATATTGAGCTGGAGCTGGATAGCCAGAAAGCCCCTGTTTCCGTGAAAAACTTCCTCGACTACGTGAACAGTGGTTTTTATAACAACACCACGTTCCACCGCGTGATCCCGGGCTTTATGATTCAGGGCGGCGGTTTCAACGAGCAGATGCAGCAGAAAAAGCCTAACCCGCCAATCAAGAATGAAGCGGATAACGGCCTGCTGAACAAGCGCGGCACCATTTCTATGGCGCGTACGGCGGATAAAGACAGCGCCACCAGCCAGTTCTTCCTCAACGTGGCGGATAACGCCTTCCTGGACCACGGCCAGCGCGACTTTGGCTACGCGGTGTTCGGTAAAGTGGTGAAAGGCATGGACGTGGCGGACAAGATCTCTCAGGTTCAGACTCACGATGTCGGTCCATACCAGAATGTGCCGTCTAAGCCAGTGGTGATTCTCTCCGCGAAAGTGCTGCCGTAATCGTTCCCTCACACGGGCACATCCTGCCCGTGTCTTTCCGCCCTCCCTGCGAAAGCGCGTTTTGCTGCTTATACTTGTGGCAAACGGACTATTCAGGGAGGCGTAGTGAAAAAACTCACCGACAAGCAAAAATCCCGACTCTGGGAGCAACAGCGTAGCGTCAATCTTCAGGCCAGTTGCCTCCTTGAAAAAGGCAAGGGTCCCGCTGAACCCGATATCGAGATGCTGGCACTGGGGCCTTCTGCACCGGGTTTACCCCATCTGTGCCTTATTCACCGCCATTTATTCCGCAACGAAATGAAAGGCGCTGGCGAGCTGCGCACCGCCGATATTTCCAAGGGCGACATTCCATTTTGCCATTTCGAGTACATCGAGAAGGTGGGTAATGAGCTGATGGCTTCGCTGGAAAGCGATAAATATCTGGTGGGCCTTCAGAAAGAAGAGTTTACAGACAGAATCAGTCATTACTACTGTGAAATCAACATGCTACATCCGTTTATGAGCGGTAATGGCGTGGCTCAGCGGATCTTCTTTGAACAGCTGGCGATCCATGCGGGCTACGTGCTGAACTGGCAGGGGATCGACCCGGACGACTGGGCATCCGCCAACCAGAGCGGGGCGATGGGTGATCTGACCGCCCTGAATGCTATCTTTGCCAAAGTTGTGAGCGAAGCGCGGGGATCTGAGTAAAATAGGGCGGCCATTTTTTCAGGAGCCGCCATGATTCTGCTGATTGATAACTACGATTCCTTTACCTGGAACCTTTACCAGTATTTTTGTGAGCTGGGGGCAGAGGTGGTTGTCCGCCGTAACGATGAGATCGCGCTGGCTGACATTGACGCGCTGGCGCCCCAGAAAATCGTGATTTCGCCCGGGCCGTGTACGCCGTCGGAGTCCGGTATCTCGCTGGAGGTAATCCGCCACTATGCGGGCAAGCTGCCGATTCTGGGCGTCTGCCTGGGTCACCAGGCCATTGCGCAGGTCTTTGGCGCCACCATTGTCCGTGCCGCGAAAGTCATGCACGGCAAAACCTCTCCGGTCACGCACACCGGTACCGGCGTGTTCCTGGGGCTAAACAATCCGTTAACCGTGACGCGCTACCATTCTCTGGTGATTGATCCGCCGACCCTGCCCGCAGACTTTGAAGTGACCGCCTGGAGTGCGACCCGGGAAGTCATGGGCATTCGCCACCGCGAGTACGATCTGGAAGGGGTGCAGTTCCACCCGGAAAGCATTCTCAGCGAACAGGGGCACGCACTGCTGGCCAATTTCCTTAATCGCTGAATATCTGTTGCCTTGTTGTGATTTTTTATGCATATTTTGTGATTATATTTTCACAATCACTGTGACATAAAAATGGATGGTCATGACATGGCAACTGAACAACCAGCAATTACCCGCGCAACATTCGATGAAGTGATCCTGCCGATTTATGCACCGGCTGAGTTTATCCCGGTGAAAGGGAGAGGCAGCCGCGTCTGGGATCAGCAGGGCAATGAGTATGTTGATTTCGCAGGCGGTATTGCGGTGACGGCGCTGGGCCATTGCCATCCTGCGCTGGTGGACGCGCTGAAAACGCAGGGCGAAACGCTGTGGCACACCAGCAACGTGTTCACTAACGAACCGGCGCTGCGTCTGGGGCGTAAGATCATCGATGCCACCTTCGCCGAACGCGTGCTGTTTATGAACTCCGGCACCGAAGCCAACGAAACCGCCTTTAAGCTTGCGCGCTACTACGCAACCACGCGTCATAGTCCGTACAAAACCAAAATCATCGCCTTCCATAACGCCTTCCACGGTCGCTCGTTCTTTACCGTTTCCGTTGGCGGCCAGCCGAAGTATTCCGACGGCTTTGGTCCGAAACCTGCGGATATCATCCACGTGCCGTTTAACGATCTGCACGCCGTTAAAGCGGTGATGGACGATCACACCTGTGCCGTGGTGGTCGAGCCCATTCAGGGGGAAGGCGGCGTCACGGCGGCCACCCCGGAATTTCTGCAAGGGCTGCGCGAACTGTGCGACGAGCACCAGGCGCTGCTGGTGTTTGATGAAGTGCAGTGTGGGATGGGGCGTACCGGAGACCTGTTCGCTTATATGCACTACGGCGTAACGCCGGATATTCTGACCAGCGCGAAAGCGCTCGGCGGCGGTTTCCCGGTCAGCGCGGTGCTAACCACCCAGGATATCGCTTCCGCATTTCATGTGGGCTCACACGGCTCCACTTACGGCGGTAATCCGCTGGCGTGTGCCGTGGCGGGTGCGGCGTTCGACATCATTAATACGCCGGACGTCCTGAATGGCGTGAATGCGAAACGCGCCCTTTTTGTGAAACATCTTCAGCAGATTGACGAACAGTTTGATGTCTTCAGTGAAATCCGCGGGATGGGACTGCTGATCGGCGCCGAGCTGAAGCCTCAGTACAAAGGCCGCGCGCGCGATTTCCTGCACGCCGCCGCGCACGAAGGCGTCATGGTGCTCAACGCCGGGCCGGACGTGATTCGCTTCGCGCCGTCGCTGGTGGTGGAAGACAAAGACATCGAAGACGGGTTAACCCGTTTTGCCGCGGCGGTCGTGAAGATCGTCAGAGGCTAATACGCGGTTCGTTTTAACCGGCGCGTTAACCAAATCCCGTGATGCGGACGCTGACGCCATGCCACCGACGAAATGGTGTGCATGGTGTTGAGATGCCCGAGAACGCGCTGTAAATGCTGCTCCAGGGTGCTCATCGGCCCGTGGGTCAGCGTCTCCGGCGCTTCCAGAATGTTCGAATCCCCTGACTCGCCCGGCGCGTCGTACTCCAGACGCTGCTGACAGCGCTGGAGGGCAATTTCACACGACTGCAAATAGCGCTGCGCCAGATCCGGCGTCAGCATGGTGTGCTCGCGCGCCAGCGTGGTCATGGCATTGATGTGTTCGACGATAAACTGGCTGTGCGTGACCCACAGCTTCATGTCTGCCAGATAGTGCGAGTTGAAGCCCGGCTCCTGCATGGCCTGGTTAAGGGAGTTGAACAGGGCATTATGCGCCTGGTTGACCTTCATGCGCTCGTAGGCCAGCGGAGACGGCTGCGGGTCGTCGCTCAGGATCAGGCGAATGGCCTGCTGATCCGCCTCCAGCGCGTCGTGGGCGTTTTGCCTCAGTAATCCACTTTGCCACTGCGGCCACAGCCAGACCATGCCGCCAAAGGCGATCAGGCAGCCGATCAGGGTATCGACCAGGCGGGCAATAATTAACTGATCGGCGTTGAGCGTAAGCAACTGCAGGGTGTACACCGCCGTTACCGTAAAGCCCACCGTCGCCCAGCCGTAGTTTTTACGGATGATCAGATAACTCACCATCGTAATCGCCAGCATGCCGACCAGCGTATACCCTTCCGGCACGTGGAAGTGCAACGTTACGCCCGCGATAATCAGCCCCGCCATCGTGCCGCCCGCCCGATGCAGAATGCGCACCCGCGTGGCACCATAGCCGTTCTGGGTGACAAACAGCACGGTCATTAAGATCCAGTAGGGTTTCGGCAGGTGCAGGGCCATTCCCATCAGGCTGGCGATGCTGAGCATGACGCTAATTCTTGCGGCGTTGCGCAGGGCGGAAGACTTCAGCGACAGGTAGCTTTTGAGCGCAGGCAGCAACGGCAGTCGTTTTTGCTTATCGGCCATCAGGTCCCGGGTATAAAGCGGGCGCTGGGTGCGCAACACCCGGGCGATGCGGCTGAAATGCCAGGCGGCAAACTGCCCGACCGGGTTATCCGCGTGCTGACGCGCAATCTTTTCCAGCGCGCCGAGCTGTTTGTCCATGTTAAAGCGCGTCGGATAGCGGTGATAGAGGATATCCTCAGCCAGCACCCGCAGGCGCGCCGCGACGGTCTGCGCGTTCCAGCGGATCACCGCTTCCGCATGGCTGCGCTCCACCAGCTTTTGCACCTCTTCCGGATTATGAAGGCTGACGGAAATATGCTCCTGCAAATCCAGCCCGACCTGGAAGGTACGCAGCAGCCGCTTATATTCATGATTTTTGTTGGCGGCAAGCATGTGCAACTGCTGATAGCACTGGCTGATCAGATCCACCACTTTTTGCTGGCGTGCCAGCAGCGGCGGCAGGGATTTTTCCGGGTCGGTATGTTGCGTGAGCAGGGTGTATTTTGCTTCGCAGTATTCAGCAAGCTGCACGTAGAGCAGGCTCAGGGATTCGCGAAGCGGCTGTTCCCGCCACAACCAGAACCAGAACCAGTTAAACAGCCCGTACCACAGCGTGCCGAGGGCGTAGATCAGCAATGGCTCCCACACCGGCATATTGCCCGCAAGGCTTAAGGTGAAGATGGCGGCAATCAGCGACGCGGGAAGCAGGCGGGCGTGCAGCGAGCTGATTTCAGCGGTTACGCCAAGCGTCATCGCCAGCACGGTCAGGATCAGCGGCAGAGGAATGTCGCGGGCCAGTAAGAGTTGCACGGCAAGGCTACAGCCGGCAAACAGGCAGCCGCCAATAATCAGGCGTTTGAAAAAGCGTTTATGCGGGGTGTCCAGACCGGCAATGTTGCAGCAGGCGGGCACGAGAGAAAACAGCAGGCCTTGCTGAAGATGTCCGAGGATCAGGCCCACGGCCACGGGAAGACACAACACCAGCGTTTGTCGCAGTGCGTAGTTAACTTCCGGGTGATAGATCAGCCTGCGCCACATAAGGAGTAGAGACAAAAACGGCGTGCCACCCTGCGGCGGCACGCCGTCTGACCGGAATTAACGGGTCCCGTAAACCACGATGGTTTTACCGTGGGCGGAGATCAGGTTCTGGTCTTCCAGCATCTTCAGGATACGGCCCACTGTTTCACGGGAGCAGCCGACGATCTGACCGATTTCCTGGCGGGTAATTTTAATTTGCATACCATCAGGGTGGGTCATGGCGTCTGGCTGTTTCGCCAGGTTCAACAGAGTCTGCGCGATACGACCGGTCACGTCCAGGAAGGCGAGGTTACCCACCTTCTCAGAGGTCACTTGCAGACGGCGTGCCATCTGGGAAGAAAGACGCATCAGGATGTCAGGGTTGACCTGAATCAGCTGACGGAATTTCTTGTAAGAAATTTCAGCCACTTCACATGCTGTTTTTGCACGAACCCAGGCGCTACGTTCCTGGCCTTCTTCAAACAGGCCCAGTTCACCGATAAAATCGCCCTGGTTCAGATAAGAAAGGATCATCTCTTTCCCTTCTTCATCTTTGATCAGCACGGCCACCGAGCCTTTAACGATGTAATACAACGTTTCCGCTTTTTCACCCTGGTGAATCAGCGTGCTCTTTGATGGGTACTTATGAATGTGGCAATGAGACAAGAACCATTCGAGAGTCGGGTCTGTTTGCGGTTTGCCAAGCACCATGCGCTGTTATCCTCTGTTATAAGCTGTCACCAGAGTCATAAGATGCATCCGGACTCTGGGGTTGCAATCGAATTCTTACCCATACCTGGGAAGTCGGCTGTCGTAACGTTTCGCAGCCAGTAAAGTTTGATGTCCTCTGCATACATGTGTAACGTCAATGTATTACTGTAGCATCCAGAGTGTTTTAGCATAGCTTTCGCCGCGTGTCTCCTGGTGTCTCGCTTCAGCATGACGCAGGTCGCCTTCCGTTGCGAGAAATGTAACGTACACGTAATCTGTCATAAAAAATGCAACGTTGGAGTGAGTGAATATGCAAGCGCGTGTGAAATGGGTTGAAGGGTTAACGTTCCTGGGCGAGTCTGCTTCCGGGCACCAGGTTTTGATGGATGGCAACTCCGGCGATAAAGCTCCCAGCCCGATGGAAATGGTGCTGATGGCGGCAGGTGGATGCAGCGCGATCGACGTAGTGTCGATCCTGCAAAAAGGCCGTCATGACGTGACCGATTGTGAAGTGAAGCTGACGTCAGAACGTCGCGAAGAGGCGCCACGTCTGTTCACGCATATTAATCTGCACTTTATCGTCACCGGCAAAGAACTGAAGGATGCGGCGGTCTCGCGTGCGGTTGACCTGTCTGCGGAGAAATATTGCTCTGTGGCGCTAATGCTGGAGAAAGCGGTAAACATCACCCATTCGTATGAAGTGATCGAGGCTTAATTTTTGGCGGGTGGCGCTTCGCTTACCCGCCCTACAAAAGCACGCCCGTAGGCCCGGTAAGCGCAGCGCCACCGGGCAAAACAACTCACGCGATTTGCTTTCCTTCCATCAGCCGCTGCACCAGCGGCGTCATGATCAGCTCCATCGCCAGCCCCATTTTTCCGCCCGGTACCACTAACGTATTCATGTGCGAAATAAACGAACCTTGTAGCATCGCCAGCAGCCAGGGGTAATCAATGCCTTCCAGGTTGCGGAAGTGGATCACCACAAAGCTCTCGTCCAGGGAAGGGATGCTTTTTGCGGCGAACGGGTTGGAGGTGTCCACGGTGGGGACGCGCTGGAAGTTAATGTGGGTTCGGGAGAACTGCGGCGTCAGGAAGTTGATGTAATCTTCCATGGAGCGCACCACCGAATCCATTACCGCCTCTCGCGAATGGCCGCGCTCGCTCATGTCACGCGTCAGCTTCTGGATCCACTCAAGGTTAACAATCGGCACCACCCCCACCAGCAAATCCACATGGCGCGCCACGTCGTGCTGAGGCGTCACCACGCCGCCGTGCAATCCTTCGTAAAACAGCACGTCAGTCGGTTCCGGCAGCGGCTGCCAGGGCGTGAACGTGCCGGGGACCTGGTTCCAGGGCACGGCTTCATCGTAGGTGTGGAGATACTTGCGGGACTGCCCGGTGCCGCTCTGCCCGTATTCACGGAAGGTTTGCTCCAGCAGGCCGAAGTCATTGGCCTCCGGGCCAAAATAGCTGATGTGTTTACCCAGATCGCGCGCCTTGCGGATGGCCATATCCATCTCCGGGCGCGTGTAGCGGTGAAAGCTGTCGCCCTCTACCTCTGCCGCCCGTAAGTTAAGCTGGGCGAAAATCTTGCGGAAGGCGAGGCTGGTGGTAGTGGTTCCCGCCCCACTCGAACCCGTAACGGCAATAACCGGATGTCTGGCAGACATAGCAACTCCCTGACTGGAAAAGTGTAAGATCAGCCATGAAACGCGTTGCGGGGCATGATATTCACCGTCTCATGCAGTTCGGACCATACCAGCACCACGTCGCCGCTTTTAAGCTGGCGCTTCACATCGCTGACCTTTTGTTCAAGCGAACGTTCATGTTCACCATAATCGGTGCCTTCGCGCAAGACAAAGCTTTCAATCAGATTATCGAGCGTGTCGGGAGAGAGATCCTGCCAGGGAATAATCATTTTTTACCGTCCAGATAGGCCGTTAACCAGTCGGGTATACGCGTCTCAAGCCACATTTTTGGCCGACGCAGCGTGCCGCCAACAAAGCCCACGTGCCCGCCGAACTCGGTGAGCTGATACTCCACGTTATCCGGCAGATAGTCAGGGGCGGGGATCGAGTGATGATCCATAAACGGATCGTCTTTGGCGTGGATAATCAGCGTGGGTTTCGTGATTTGATTCAGTAAAGGCATGGCGCTGCACTGACGGTAATAGTCAATCGCATCGGCAAAGCCGTGAATTTTAGAGGTGATCAAATCATCAAACTCGCGCAGGCGCTTCACGCGTTTGAGCTGTTGCAGCGTCACAGGCAGCGTATCCGGATAGGCCTTAAGTTTACGTGCGGCGTTGGCTTTCAGCAGGTTGAGCAGATAACGCTGATAGACCCGCGAAAACCCCTTTTCCATATGATAACTGCACTGCTCCAGCATAAAGGGCGCAGAGACAATCACCGCCGCATCCAGCGGCACCGCGTCGCTCTCCTTCGCCAGCAGGCAGGCCAGCATATTCCCGCCCAGCGAATACCCCACCGCTGCCGTTGGTGCTTCGCCGAAATTGTCTCTTAGCCAGCGCAGGAACCAGGAGCCGTCCTCGGTTTCACCCGAGTGATAAATGCGTTTCTGACGGTTAGGCTCGCCGCTGCATCCGCGAAAATGCATCACCACCCCAAGCCAGCCGCGGGCTTTCGCCGCCTCAATGAGACCGTGTGCGTAAGGGCTGTGCAGGCTGCCTTCCAGGCCGTGAAACACCACCAGACGGGGTTTAAGTCTGGCCCGATCCGGATCTTCGCTCCAGGCGAGATCCAAAAAGTCACCGTCCGGCAGGTCAATGCGCTGCCAGTGGGGGTTGAACTGCACCTTGCGGCGGATCAGGCGCGGCAGCATGGTTTGCAGGTGAGGGTTAGCCACACCGCGCATGGGCACGAACTCTGCGCTCTCTTCGGCTGCAATGTCGAAGTCTGAGGGAATGATTTGGGTCATAAGGGCGATGCTGATTCTTGTCAGAAATTAACTATACCTTCCGAATTGTACCCCGTTTAGCCCGTTTTTCCGAAACATGAACTGATCCCGATCACATTTCTTTACCTTGATTATTACTCTCAGGCTAATGATTACGTCCTACGCTTAATTGATGCCTTTCTCACCAGAGCGCACACTTTACTCAACGTTAAGCAAATCAGAATGATGTGCTGAATCAGGAGGTTAATAATGTTATCTGGGCAAACACCCACCCGGCAATGGAACACCCGACGCAGCGAGAAAGCGCGTCGTCTGGCGTCCGTACCGGTGCAGGGCAAGGTACTGCCAACCGGCGATCTTGTCGCCATGCTGGAAAAACTGATCGCACCAGGCGACAAAGTCGTTCTGGAAGGCAACAACCAGAAGCAGGCGGATTTCCTTTCCCGTTCACTGGCCGAAGTGAACCCGCAAATCGTGCACGATCTGCATATGATCATGCCGAGCGTGGGCCGCAGCGAACATCTGGACATCTTTGAGAAAGGCATCGCCCGCAAGCTCGACTTCTCCTTCTCCGGTACGCAAAGCCTGCGCATTTCGCAGCTGCTGGAGGATGGTCAGCTCGAAATCGGGGCGATTCACACCTACATCGAACTCTACTCACGTTTATACGTCGACCTTTCGCCAAACGTGGCGCTGATTGCCGGTTTTAAAGCGGACCGTAAAGGTAACCTCTACACCGGGGCGAGTACCGAAGATACCCCGGCGCTGGTGGAAGCCGCCGCGTTCCACGACGGCATCGTCATCGCACAGGTGAACGAGCTGGTGGACGACGAGTGCGACCTGCCGCGCGTCGATATTCCGGGCTCGTGGATCGATTACGTGGTGGTGGCGGACAAGCCGTTCTTTATTGAGCCGCTCTTCACCCGCGACCCGCGCCTGATTAAACAGGAACACATCCTGATGGCGATGATGGCGATTAAAGGCATCTACGCTGAACACCAGGTGCAGTCCCTTAACCACGGGATTGGCTTTAATACCGCAGCGATCGAACTGCTGCTGCCAACCTACGGCGAACAGCTCGGACTCAAAGGCAAAATCTGTAAACACTGGACTTTGAACCCGCATCCAACGCTGATCCCGGCCATCGAAAGCGGCTGGGTGGAGAGCGTCCACTGCTTCGGCGGCGAGCTGGGGATGGAAGAGTACATCCGCGCCCGTCCGGACGTGTTCTTTACCGGTGCTGACGGCTCCATGCGCTCTAACCGCGCCTTCTGTCAGCTGGCTGGTCAGTACGCGGTCGACATGTTTATCGGTTCCACGCTACAGGTTGATGGTTACGCTAACTCCTCAACCGTGACCCGCGGCCGTCTCTCCGGCTTCGGCGGCGCACCAAACATGGGCCACGATCCGCACGGTCGTCGCCACGCCACTCCGGCCTGGCTGAACATGATCACCGAGCCTGACCCGATGCAGCGCGGTAAAAAGCTGGTTGTGCAGATGGTGGAAACCTTCCAGGCGGGCGTGAAGCCAACCTTCGTGGAGAAACTCGACGCCGTAGACGTGGCGAAAGCCTCCGGCATGCCGCTGGCGCCGGTTATGATTTACGGCGATGACGTCACCCACGTGCTGACGGAAGAGGGGATTGCTTACCTCTACCGGGCGAAAGATCTGGAAGAGCGTCGCGCCATGGTCGCCGCCGTGGCGGGTATCACCGATATCGGTCTGGGCGTTGACGCCAAACGCGTGGCGGAACTGCGCCAGAGCGGCAAGGTTGTGTATCCGGAAGATATGGGCATTCGTCGTACCGATGCCACCCGCTCTCTGCTGGCTGCGGGCAGCGTGGCTGACCTCGTTGAGTGGTCCGGCGGCTTGTATAACCCACCTGCGAAATTCCGGAGCTGGTAATGAAACTTCTGCCCCAGATCCAGGTTGAAGGCGGTGCCGAATGGCTGGCGCGAACCGCCACGCAGTGTCTGATTGACGAAGCACGTTTAAGCCCGAAGCCCGGTCTGGTGGACAGCCGGGGGAACGGCGCGCATCACGATTTATCGCTTGCGCTGATGGAGCGCTCCGCTCACAGCCTGACCCCCACGTTTCAGGCGCTGGCGCAACAGAGCTGGCAGTGTCCGGCGGATATTGCCCTCAGGCAAACCGTTGGCCGCCTGGGTCGTGAAGGCGAACGGCAGATGATGGCCGCTACCGACGGCGTGAACACACACCGTGGCGCGATCTGGGCGCTGGGATTGCTGGTGAGCGCGGTGGCGATGCTGGGCGGCGATGCCCGGGCGCAAACTGTCGCGAACACCGCCGCTCAGCTGGCGAAACTGCCGGATGACGCGGCGCCGAAAGTATTCAGCAAGGGGTTACGCGTCACGCACCGCTACCGTGTACCGGGCGCGCGTGAAGAGGCTCAGCAGGCGTTTCCGCACATCATGCAGCGCGCGCTGCCGCAGCTTCACCTCAGCCGTCTCAACGGCAGCAGCGAAACGCAGGCCAGACTCGACGCGCTGATGGCGATCATGACCTCGCTCACCGACACCTGCGTGCTGTCGCGCGCCGGCATGGAGGGGCTGGATGCCATGCAGAACGGCGCCCGTGCGGTGCTGAACGCGGGAGGATGCGCAACACTTGCGGGGCAGCAGGCGCTGGCGCGGTTAGACCGTCAGATGCTGACGCTTAACGCCTCGCCGGGCGGAGCCGCAGACCTGCTTGCCGCCACGCTGTTTCTTGACCGCGTCGAAACGCCCTATTCAAAGCATTAAGAGGATGTTATGGAAAAAATCACATTGACCGTGCCCGCCAGCCGCGAAGTAAGCGGCAGGGCGCTGGCAGGGGTAGTCGGTTCCGGGGATATGGAGGTGCTTTTCACCGCCGAACCGGGCCAGACCTTAATCATTGATATCACCACCTCCGTCGACAACAGCCGTGGGCGCTGGGAGGCGTTGTTCAATCGCCTGCAAACCGTCAGCAGCCTGCCCGCAGGTAAGCTGACCATCCACGACTTCGGCGCGACGCCGGGCGTGGCACGCATTCGTATCGAACAGGTTTTTGAAGGGGTGAACCATGCGTGATGACAGCAGCTTTATCGAATTAAAAGCGCGCCAGCGTGCGCAGGCGCTGCTCGACGACGGCAGCTACCGCGAACTGCTGGATCCGTTTGAAGGCATTATCTCTCCGTGGCTTGGGCCACAGGGGATTGTTCCTCAGGCCGATGACGGCATGGTAGTCGCGAAAGGGACCATCAACGGCCAGCCTGCAGTGGTGGTGGCGATTGAAGGCACCTTCCAGGGCGGCAGCATGGGCGAAGTGTCCGGTGCCAAAATGGCGGCGGCGCTGGAGCTGGCTGCGGAAGATAACCGCAACGGCATTCCGACTCAGGCGGTACTGTGCCTCGAAACCGGCGGCGTACGTTTGCAGGAAGCCAACCTCGGCCTGGCGGCGATTGCCGATATCCACGCCGCGATCGTTGACCTGCGTCGCTATACCCCGGTTGTCGGGATTGTCGCCGGGACCGTGGGCTGCTTCGGCGGGATGTCTATCGCCGCGGCGCTGTGCAGCTACCTGATTGTGACCCGCGAAGCGCGTCTTGGCCTCAACGGCCCGCAGGTTATTGAGCAGGAAGCGGGCATTGAAGAGTATGACTCCCGCGACCGTCCGTTTATCTGGAGCATGACCGGCGGCGAAGTGCGCTATGAAAGCGGACTGGTGGACGCGCTGGTGGGCGACGGCGTGAACGCGGTGAAAGCCGCGATGAACGAGGCCATCGCCAAAGGCGTACCGGCGAAACATCGCACCGATAACTACGACGATTACCTGAACCGTCTGACGAATTTCGACACCCGCAAACAGGCCGATGCCGAACAGATTAAAGCGCTTTTTGCCCGGGAGGTGAAATGATGACTAACTCAATTAGCCGTGGCGAACTCTGGCTGGAAACTCTGGCCCCGAACGCGAAACGTCTGGAGGGGTTATGCCCGTCCGTGCAGGCGGCAGACGGCGAGCTGAACGGTGAAACGGTGCGCTTTGTCGCCGTGGTGCCGGACGCCAACAACCACTTCCCGCGCGCGGCGCAAGGGGAAGTGGGGCTGCTGGAGGGCTGGACGCTGGCAAAAGTGGTCAGCGAAACCGTCGCCGCTGACGCAGATAAAGCCGTGAAGCGCCCGATTGTGGCGGTGATCGATGTCCCAAGCCAGGCCTATGGCCGTCGCGAAGAGGCGTTTGGTATCCACCAGGCGCTGGCCGGCGCCGCTGCCGCCTATGCCAATGCGCGGCTGGCGGGGCATCCGGTGATTGGTCTTATCGTCGGTAAGGCCATGTCCGGCGCGTTTCTGGCGCACGGCTACCAGGCTAACCGCCTGATTGCCTTCAACGATAAAGGCGTGCTGATCCATGCCATGGGCAAAGAGTCTGCGGCGCGCATTACGCTGCGTACCGTTGAGGCGCTGGAAAAACTGGCGGCAACCATTCCGCCAATGGCGTACGACATCAGCAACTACGCCACGCTGGGGCTGCTCTCCGACCTGCTGGATATCAGCAACCCGGATGCCCCTTCCGAAAGCGATCTGACGCGGGTGAAAACTACCCTGCAACAGGCCATCAGCGACGCTCGTCAGGACATCACGTTGAAAAACCGTCTGGGTGCTGACAACCGCCGCAGCTCGGCGCTCGTACGTGAACGTATGCGAGCCAGCTGGTAAGTAAAAAGAGACCTGCCAGATGCATTACCCCGTGGGCGCGCCCGTTGCGTCCACGCGGGAACCTGCATCCTGAAAATAATAAACATCGCGCCAGTGCTTAAACTTTTTTACTACAGGTGATTTATGACTTACGTAATTGTTCATGCTCTTGCACCGATTTTCGTCATCATGCTGCTGGGATTCTGGGCCGGTAAAGCAAAGATGGTCGATAACAAAAATGTTTCCCTGCTGAATATCTTCGTTATGGATTTTGCACTCCCTGCCGCGCTGTTCAGCGCCACCGTGCAAACCCCGTGGACCGGCATTGTGGCGCAGTCGCCGCTGATCCTGGTTCTCACCCTGGCGATGTGGATCACCTATGCGGCCATCTACTTCCTCGCCACCAAAGTCTTTAAAAAATCTCCGCAGGATGCGGCCGTACTGACGCTGACCGTCGCCCTGCCAAACTATGCGGCGCTCGGCCTGCCGATTCTGGGCAGCGTGCTGGGTGAAAGTTCTTCTACTTCACTCTCCGTGGCTGTCTCCATCGCCTGTGGTTCGGTGCTGATGACCCCGTTCTGCCTGCTTATTCTGGAGCGTGAGAAAGCCCGCGCCGAAGGCAATAACTCCGGTTCAACGCTTTCCATGCTGCCGGTGCTGATGTGGCGCTCCATTAAAAAACCGATCGTGATGGGCCCGCTACTGGGTGTGATCCTGTCCGCTATCGGCATCAAAATGCCAGAGCTGGTACTGGCGGCGATTAAACCTCTGGGACTGTCCGCGACCGCTGCGGCGCTGTTCCTGACCGGGGTGATCCTCTCCGCGCGTAAGCTTCAGATCAACACCATGGTGATCACTTCCACTATCGCCAAGCTGCTGATCCAGCCAGCAATTGCCTGGGGTATCGTTTTAATCTTCGGTCTGCACGGCTCCGTGGCGATCACCGCCATCCTGATGATTGCGCTGTCTGCGGGCTTCTTTGGCGTGGTGTTCGGTAACCGCTTTGGCGTGCAGTCGCCGGATGCTGAAGCCGTGCTGCTGTTGAGCTCCATACTGTGTATCCTGTCGCTGCCGCTGTTTATCTCGCTGACTTCAGGAATGTAATTATGACCACAACATTACGCCCACACGACCTCATCTGGCTTACCGCGCGCGACGCCCTGGAAGGGATTACCGAATCCTGGGCAGACGCGGCCTGGCATACCGGGCTGCCGGTAGTGGTGCGGCGTGATGTTGATAATGAAGGCCGTATTCCCGTTGGCGTGCGCGGATTGCGCCGCGACCAGCGGGCGGCCGGATGGGTGAAGCCTGAGAACGTGTTGCGCGTGGTGTCGCCCGAAGAGTTGAGCGTTGCCGCCGACCTGCTGCGTTCGCCGTTTGTCACTCAGCCGCCGGTTCAGGTGGCGCTTCAGCTTGCGCAGCAGTCGTGGCCGTGGACGTGGGGGATAACCGGCAGTACGGGTTATGCGCTGGCGACCGGCATTCCGGTGATCCACGCCGACAGCGATCTCGATCTGCTGATCCGCGCCCCGCGTACCGTTTCCCCTGAGGCGTTTACTGACTGGCAGGCTCAGCTCAGCCGTGCGTTGTGCCGGGCGGATACGCAGGTGGACACGCCCGAGGGCGGATTCGCGCTGGCAGAATGGCTACGCGACGGCAAAACGCTGCTAAAAACGCAATGTGGACCGCGCCTGGTAGCGGATCCATGGCACAGGGAGGAGTAATGAAAATACTGTTTACCTTTCCGGGGCAGGGCACACAGCACGAAGGTATGCTGCAAAACCTGCCGGGAACGGAGCTGGAGCAGGCCCGTGCTGTGCTGGGGGCGGAAGTCGATACCCTGGACAGCGCATCCTCGTTAACCCACACCCGTGCGGTTCAGCTTTCACTGCTGATTGCCGGCGTGGCCTGGGCGCGCGAGCTGGAACGTCGCGGCGTGTCGCCGGATATTGTCAGCGGTCTGTCCATTGGCGCTTATCCTGCGGCGGTTATCGCAGGCTCGCTGGACTTTACGGATGCGCTGAAGCTGGTGGCGCTGCGCGGTGATTTGATGGAGCAGGCGTATCCGCACGGCTACGGCCTGACGGCGATTATGGGGTTGACCCTGCCGCAGGTGGAAAACCTGATTCAGGGGACTGGAACCTATATCGCTAACCTGAACGCCGAAACGCAGATCGTGATTGCCGGAACCGATGACGGTATGGCGCAGGTGGCGGAGCGCGCGCTGGCGAAGGGCGCAAGCAAGGCCAAACGGCTGGCGGTGAGTGTGCCATCGCACTGCGCGCTGCTGGCGGAACCGGCGAAGAAGCTGGCAGCGGCGTTTGAATCGGTCACGCTTTCCCGGCCCCGCTGCGCGTACCTGAGCGGCAGTACCGGACGCGTGCTCTGGCAGCCGGAGAAAATTGCCGACGATCTGGCAATGAACATGGCGCGAACCGTGCGCTGGCAGGAGGCGGTGATTTCCGCTAACGAGCGTGAAGCGCGGCTGGCGATTGAGATGCCGCCGGGAGGCATATTAACCTGCCTGACGCGGCAGGCGGCGTGGGAAGGCGAATCCATTTCGCTGGAGCGCAGCGGGGTGGACGTGGCGGTGCATCTGGCGGGGCGGCTTCGTGCGTGAGTTTTTTTGCCCGGTGGCGGCTGCGCCTTACCGGGCCTACGGGTTCGGTTGTATTATTTTGTAGGCCGGGTAAGACGCAACGCGTCGCCACCCGGCAAGGCCTCAGGCTCCGTCCTGCAAACTTCTGGCGTACATCCGCCCTTCCGCGGCCAATGCTCGCAGGCTCGGATCCTGCTCGCGGTTGCGGGCAAAGACGATCGCAATCAGCTGCTGCATCTGGTACGGCTGTGCCAGCTTCAGTAGCTGCACCGAATTTTCGTACACTTTCTTCATCCTGCCCGGCATCAGCGTAAACCCGACCCCCGCCTGCACCAGGCTCAGCATCGAGAAAATATCGTTTACCCGCGTCACAATCTCCGGCTCGAAACCGGCAATATGAAACGCTTCCTGAAACCCGGCGTAAGTGGCGAACCCTTCCGCGAGGGCGACAAACTTCTGATCTTTATAGTCACGCAGATCGGCGGGACCGCTGGTATTCAGCGTGGCAGAGGCCGGTGCGGCAAGGAAAATATCGTCATGGAACAGGGGCAGCACTTCGAGGCTGTTACGGTCGATATCGCTCTCGGAGATAGAGATTAAAATCGCATCCAGCGACCCCTCATCCAGCATATGGAGCAGGGTTTCGTTCGAGCCCATCGTCAGATCCATCTCCAGATCCGGACGGCGCAGCTTCATGCCCATTATCAGGCGCGGCACGGTTTCCAGCGTCAGCGAGTAAAGCGTACCGACGCGCAACCGTCCCTGGCCGATACCGGCAATCTTGCGCGACTCTTCCAGTCCGCGCTCCATCACCTGCATCACCTCCTGACAATACTCCAGCAGCGTCCACGCGGAGGGGAGGGCAATCAGGTTACGCCCTTTGTGAGCAAAGAGCGGGCAGCGGACGTTCTCTTCGAGGGTATGCAGCGCGCGGTGCACGCTGACACCGCTCAGGCCGAGCGTTTCGGCGGTACGTGCGATATTGCCCTTGTCCATGAACGTCATGAAGATGCTGAGCTTACGGAATGTAATCTCGCTCGTGGTATCGAAGCCCATAACCCTCCCGGCGTGTTAGTCGGCTTGCAGCATCGCTTCCAGCTGTTCCTGCGCGTCCAGCCATGCCATTTCGCACTCTTCGAGACTGGATTTGGTTTTCGCCTGCGTTTGCAGACAGTCCGTCAGCTCCGCTTTGCGGCTCTGATCGTACAGTTCGCTGTCGCCCAGCTTCTCTTCGACGGCGGCAAGCGTGGCGTTAAGCTTTTCCATCTCTTTTTCGAGACGGGTAATCTCTTTACGCAGCGGCTGAGTCTGGGTGCGCAGTTCCGCTTCACGGCGCTTCTGGTCTTTACGCGCCTGGGCGCTGTTGGCGTTGTCTTTCGCTGACTCTTCCGGCTGGTTTTCCTGCTTCTGCACGTCCGTCAGCCACTGCTGGTAATCTTCCAGGTCGCCGTCGAACGGTTCCACTTTGCCGCCGTGAACCAGATAGAGATCGTCGGTGGTGGAGCGGATCAGGTGGCGATCGTGCGAAACGACAACCAGCGCCCCTTCGAACTCGATCAGCGCTTCGGTCAGCGCCTGACGCATGTCGAGATCGAGGTGGTTGGTCGGTTCATCGAGCAGCAGCAGGTTTGGACGCTGCCAGACGATCAGCGCCAGCACCAGACGCGCTTTTTCGCCGCCGGAGAAACGCGCTGTATTTTCAGTCACCTTATCGCCCTGGAAGCCAAAGCCGCCGAGGTAGTCGCGCAGCTTCTGCTCCATCTCCTGCGGCGCCAGGCGCGCCAGGTGCTGGATCGGCGATTCATCGGCGCGTAAAAATTCCAGCTGATGCTGAGCGAAGTAGCCAAGCTTGATGCCCTTCGCCAGCCCGATTTCGCCGCTGACCGGGTTAAGCTCGCCCGCCAGCAGCTTGATCAGCGTCGATTTACCGGCGCCGTTACGCCCCAGCAGACCGATGCGTGAACCCGGCACCAGGTTGAGCTTGATAGAGTCGAGAATAATGCGATCGCCATAGCCCGCGCTCACTTTTTCCATCTTCAGCAGCGGGTTCGGCAGGCTCTCCGGCTCGCGGAAGCTGAAGTGGAACGGGTTATCCACGTGCGCGGGGGCGATCATCTCCATGCGTTCCAGCATTTTGACGCGGCTCTGCGCCTGCTTGGCTTTTGACGCCTTGGCCTTGAAGCGATCCACAAAGCTTTGCAGGTGCGCCACGCGCTGCTGCTGGCTTTCATACATCGCCTGCTGCTGGGCGAGGCGCGTCGCGCGCTGGCGCTCGAAAGAGCTGTAGTTGCCGGTGTACTCGAACAGGCTTTGCTGTTCGATATGAATGATTTTATCCACCACCGGGTCGAGGAAGTCGCGGTCGTGGGAGATCAGAATCAGAGTGCCCTGATAGCTCTTGAGCCACTTCTCCAGCCAAATAACCGCATCGAGATCGAGGTGGTTGGTCGGTTCATCGAGCAGCAGGAGGTCAGAGCGGCAGATCAGCGCCTGCGCCAGGTTAAGGCGCATACGCCAGCCACCCGAGAAATCGCTCACCGGGCGTTCAAGCTGTTCGTTGCTGAAGCCCAGGCCGTGCAGCAGGCTGGAGGCGCGGGAGCGAATGGTCCAGGCGTCGATGGCGTCCAGCTTGCCGTGGACGGTGGCGATGGCGTGGCCGTCGTTGCGCTCGTTGGCGGCGTTGAGCTCCGCTTCGAGCTTGCGGTATTCACGGTCGCCGTCGATAACATAGTCGAGCGCCGGTTCGCTCAGCGCGGGGGTCTCCTGGTTTACCCAGGCGAGCTGCCAGTTGCCCGGGAAGGTAAAGTTCCCGCCATCCGCGCTTATCTCGTTTTTCAGCAGTGCCAGCAGGGTGGATTTACCGCAGCCGTTTTTGCCGACCAGCCCCACTTTCTGGCCCGGGTTGATGGTAGCAGTCGCGTTATCCAGCAGGACGCGCACGCCGCGACGAATTTGTAACGAGGAGAAAACAATCATAGAAGCGCCGTATGTTCCGACTATGTTAATTTGTCATTATGATAATGTAAGGTGTGGGCCAATTTCCCCACCGGGCCGCCATGGTAGCCCAAAACGACAACAATACACAAAAACAGAACCGGGAGGGGAGTGATGTCTCAGACAGCGAAAGTGCTGCTGCTGTATGCCCATCCGGAATCACAGGACTCGGTGGCAAACCGGGTGCTGCTTAAGCCGGCCACACAGCTCAGTAACGTAACGGTGCACGATCTCTACGCGCACTACCCCGATTTCTTTATTGATATTCCTTACGAGCAGGAACTGCTGCGTCAGCACGACGTGATTGTGTTCCAGCATCCGCTTTATACCTATAGCTGTCCGGCGCTGCTGAAAGAGTGGCTGGACCGCGTGCTGAGCCGGGGCTTTTCCAGCGGGGTGGGGGGCAACCAGCTGGCGGGAAAGTACTGGCGGAGTGTCATCACCACCGGTGAGCCGGAAAGCGCTTACCGTCACGACGGGCTGAACCGTTACCCCATGAGCGACATTCTGCGGCCGTTTGAGCTGACGGCGGCGATGTGCCGTATGCACTGGATGAGCCCGATTATTATCTACTGGGCACGGCGGCAGGATCCGAAAGCGCTGGCGAGCCATGCCAGGGCCTATGGCGAATGGCTGGCGTCACCGATTCCGGCGGGAGGACGCTAATGGACGGTTCGAATTTACTCCTCGCCGGGGTGCTGTTTTTGTTTGCCGCCGTCGTCGCGGTCCCCCTTGCCGCGCGTCTCGGCATTGGCGCGGTGCTGGGCTATTTGCTGGCGGGGATAGCCATTGGTCCCTGGGGGCTTGGGTTTATCAGCGATGTGGATGAAATTCTCCACTTCTCCGAGCTGGGCGTGGTGTTCCTGATGTTTATCATCGGGCTTGAGCTTAATCCGTCCAAGCTGTGGCAACTGCGGCAATCTATTTTTGGCGTCGGGGCGGCGCAGGTGTTGCTCAGCGCCGCCATTCTGGCGGGCCTGCTGATGCTGACGCAGTTTTCCTGGCAGGCCGCGGTGATTGGCGGGATCGGTCTTGCAATGTCGTCGACGGCGATGGCGCTTCAGCTGATGCGCGACAAAGGGATGAACCGCAACGAGGCGGGGCAACTGGGCTTTTCGGTGCTGCTGTTCCAGGATTTAGCGGTGATCCCGGCGCTGGCGCTGGTGCCGCTGCTGGCAGGCTCCGGAGACGATCATTTCGACTGGATGAAGATCTCCATGAAGGTGCTGGCCTTCGCGGGGATGCTGATCGGCGGACGGTTTTTACTGCGTCCAGTGTTCCGGTTTATTGCCGCATCCGGCGTACGCGAGGTCTTCACCGCCGCAACGCTGCTGCTGGTGCTTGGTTCAGCGCTGTTTATGGATGCGCTGGGGCTGTCGATGGCGCTCGGGACGTTTATCGCCGGGGTGCTGCTTGCGGAAAGCGAGTACCGCCACGAGCTGGAGACCGCCATCGATCCGTTTAAGGGGCTGCTGTTAGGGCTGTTCTTTATCTCGGTGGGTATGGCGCTTAATCTTGGCGTGCTCTATACCCATCTGCTGTGGGTTATTGCGAGTGTCGCCGTGCTGGTGGCGGTCAAAACGCTGGTGCTGTATCTCCTCGCGCGGATTTACGGGCTGCGCAGCTCGGAAAGGATGCAGTTTTCCAGCGTGTTAAGTCAGGGCGGAGAGTTTGCGTTTGTGCTGTTTTCCACTGCGTCGTCTCAGAAGCTGTTCAAAGATGACCAGATGGCGCTGCTACTGGTGACGGTCACGCTGTCGATGATGACCACGCCGCTGCTGATGAAGCTGGTGGACAAACTGCTGTCGCGCCGCCTGAATCCCGCAGACGATGAAGACGAAGCGCCGTGGGTGGAAGATGATAAACCGCAGGTGATCGTCGTGGGCTTTGGCCGCTTCGGACAGGTGATTGGTCGCCTGTTGATGGCAAATAAAATGCGCATTACGGTGCTGGAGCGCGATATCAGCGCCGTCAACCTGATGCGCAAATATGGTTATAAGGTGTACTACGGGGATGCGACGCAGCTTGAGCTGTTGCGCTCGGCGGGGGCAGAGGCTGCGGAGTCCATCGTCATCACCTGTAACGATCCGGAAGACACAATGAAGCTGGTGGAGCTGTGCCAGCAGCATTTCCCGCATCTGCATATTCTGGCGCGTGCGCGCGGACGTGTTGAGGCTCACGAACTTTTGCAGGCGGGTGTGAAACACTTCTCCCGCGAAACCTTCTCCAGCGCGCTGGAGCTGGGGCGCAAGGCGCTGGTTTCGCTGGGTATGCATCCTCACCAGGCGCAACGCGCCCAGATGCATTTCCGCCGGCTGGATATGCGAATGCTGCGTGAACTGATGCCTGTGCACAGCGACACGGCGCAGATCTCCCGCGTGCGGGAAGCGCGTCGCGAACTGGAGGAGATCTTCCAGCGTGAGATGCAACAGGAACGACGCCAGCTCGACGGCTGGGATGAATTTGAATAAAGGGTAACGAAAGATGGCTTTACGTAAACGCTTTATCGCGGGCGCAAAATGCCCGTCCTGCCAGGCGCAAGATACGCTGGCCATGTGGCGGGAGAATAATATCGATATTGTTGAATGTGTTAAGTGCGGTCACCAGATGCGTGAGGTCGACAAAGAAGCCCGCGATCACGTTCGCAAAGAAGAGCAAGTGATCGGCATTTTTCATCCAGACTAGCGATATGCTCTGAGTTTTTTTAAGCTTAAGGGTACACGGGTGCAGAATTCCGCTACAATCTGCGCCAGCAATTTTCCCACGCTCAGGAGATATCATGAAAGTAGCAAAAGACCTGGTGGTCAGCCTGGCCTATCAGGTACGTACAGAAGACGGTGTGTTGGTTGATGAGTCTCCGGTGAGTGCGCCGCTGGACTACCTGCATGGTCACGGTTCCCTGATTTCCGGCCTGGAAACGGCGCTGGAAGGTCATGAAGTTGGCGACAAATTCGACGTTGCTGTCGGCGCGAACGACGCTTACGGTCAGTATGATGACAACCTGGTTCAGCGCGTTCCTAAAGACGTGTTCATGGGCGTTGACGAGTTGCAGGTTGGCATGCGCTTCCTGGCTGAAACTGACCAGGGTCCGGTTCCGGTTGAAATCACAGAAGTTGAAGACGACCACGTTGTGGTTGACGGCAACCACATGCTGGCTGGTCAGAACCTGAAGTTCAACGTAGAAGTTGTTGCTATCCGTGAAGCGACCGAAGAAGAGCTGGCTCATGGCCACGTTCATGGTGCGCACGGTCACGACCATGACCACGATCACGGCCACGACGGCTGCTGCGGTGGTCACGGCCACGATCATGGTCATGACCACGGCCACGGTAAAGGTGGTTGCGGTAACGGCGGCTGCGGCTGCCACTGATTCCGTACTGCGGAAAATAAAAAAGCGGGATAATCCCGCTTTTTTTACGCCTCAATAATGAGGTGGTGGCGTCTCTTCAGCCTGAGAGGCGATGTGCGACGACTGCGTTGCCTTCACTTTTTCAGTGAGAAGTCGCATCAAATCGCGCATTTTTGCCATTTCAAGCTCATGAGCCGTCACGGTCTGGTTCAGTTCTTCGATGGTGATGTCCTGAAAAGCCAGGCGGCTTTCCAGCTCAGCCAGTCTCGCTTCGATCGTTGTATCCTTCATCATTCACCTCGTTTATCTCTCATGCGCCATAATGGACCAGCGGCGGCGAAGTTTATCTGACTTTTTCCTTAAGTACAGTATCCATCTCCCTGACAAGAAACTTATTTAAACAAAAATAGTCTGAAAAGAAGCGACATTCGGGGGAGTCTGTCTGTAGATTTCTTCCACAACGTTTTATAGTACGTCACTCATTTACATTTAACACTGGGGTGAGAGACCTCAGGTCCTGGAGATATGGATGAAATCACTGTTTAAAGTTACGCTGCTGGCGACCACTATGGCTGTAGCGCTCAATGCGCCGCTGTCTTTCGCTGCTGATACTGCTGCGAAGCCTGCTGCGACTACAGACAGCAAAGCGGCATTCAAGAATGACGACCAGAAATCCGCCTACGCACTCGGCGCGTCTCTGGGCCGTTACATGGAAAACTCTCTGAAAGAACAAGAGAAACTGGGCATCAAACTGGACAAAAATCAGCTGATCGCAGGGGTTCAGGATGCGTTCGCAGACAAGAGCAAACTGTCTGACCAGGAAATCGAGCAGACTCTGCAAGCGTTTGAAGCGCGCGTGAAAGGCGCCGCTCAGACCAAGATGGAAGCAGACGCTAAAGATAACGAAGCGAAAGGCAAAGCCTACCGCGATAAGTTCGCTAAAGAGAAAGGCGTTAAAACGTCTTCTACTGGCCTGATCTATAAAGTTGAGAAAGAAGGTACCGGCGACGCGCCTAAAGACAGCGACACCGTTGTAGTTAACTACAAAGGTACGCTGATCGACGGTAAAGAGTTCGATAACTCTTATACTCGCGGTGAGCCTCTCTCCTTCCGTCTCGACGGTGTGATCCCGGGCTGGACCGAAGGCCTGAAGAACATCAAGAAAGGCGGTAAAATCAAGCTGGTCATCCCACCGGATCTGGCTTACGGCAAAACCGGCGTTCCGGGTATCCCGGCTAACTCTACGCTGGTATTTGATGTAGAACTGCTGGACATCAAACCGGCGCCGAAAGCGGATGCGAAAACAGACGCACCGGCTGACGACAAAGCCGCAGCAGCTAAGAAGTAATGCTGAAAAAAACCGCCGCCTTTACAGGCGGCGGTTTTTTTATTGTGGGGCAGATATAATTAACACTGGAAAGCGTTATACACGCTGTATTAATTTAGTTGTCCGTGTAGATAATGAGCCTGCCCTGAAAACCTAACGACAGGCTCCTGAAAAGGAGTGTTTTTTTCATGTCCAGGTCGCTTTTAACCAACGAAACCAGTGAACTTGATTTGCTGGATCAACGTCCATTTGACCAGACCGACTTCGATATTCTGAAATCCTACGAAGCGGTAGTGGACGGGTTAGCGATGCTCATTGGTTCCCACTGCGAAATCGTATTGCATTCCCTGCAAGATCTTAAGTGTTCCGCTATCCGCATTGCGAATGGTGAGCACACTGGCCGTAAAATTGGTTCGCCAATCACCGACCTTGCATTGCGTATGTTGCATGACATGACCGGCGCGGACAGCAGCGTCTCAAAATGCTATTTCACCCGCGCCAAAAGCGGCGTGCTGATGAAATCAGAAACTATCGCGATTCGAAACCGCGAACACCGGGTAATCGGTTTGCTGTGCATCAACATGAACCTTGATGTGCCATTCTCGCAAATCATGAGCACCTTCATCCCGCCAGAAACGCCGGACGTGGGCTCATCGGTGAACTTTGCCTCTTCTGTTGAGGATCTCGTGACACAGACGCTGGAGTTCACCATTGAAGAGGTGAATGCCGATCGCAACGTATCCAACAACGCCAAGAATCGTCAGATCGTCCTGAACCTCTATGAGAAAGGGATTTTTGATATCAAAGATGCCATCAACCAGGTGGCCGATCGCCTGAATATCTCCAAACACACGGTTTACCTCTATATTCGCCAGTTCAAAAGCGGCGACTTCCTGGGGCAAGACAAGTAATGCGTTTTGCGTTAATGGTGACGGGCCCGGCGTATGGTACCCAGCAGGCCAGCAGCGCGCTACAGTTTGCCCATGCGCTGCTTGATGCCGGTCATGAACTGGCAAGCGTCTTCTTCTATCGTGAAGGGGTCTATAACGCGAACCAGTTTACGTCCCCGGCGAGCGATGAGTTTGACCTTGTGCGCGCCTGGCAAAAATTAAACGAAACGCAGGGCGTCGACCTGCATATCTGCGTCGCGGCGGCACTGCGTCGCGGCGTGACGGATGCGACTGAAGCCGAACGCCTTGGTCTGGCAGGGGCTAACCTGCAACCGGGCTTTTCGCTCAGCGGATTAGGCGCATTAGCACAGGCGGCGTTGACCTGCGACAGAGTGGTGCAATTTTGATGAAGCGCGTAGCGTTTGTTTTTACTTCTGCCCCGCATGGCAGCGCTTCAGGCCGGGAAGGGCTGGATGCATTGCTCGCGACCTCGGCTCTAACCGAAGATATTGGCGTCTTCTTTTTAGGCGATGGCGTATTCCAGCTTCTGGCAGGCCAACAACCGCAGGCTATTCTTGCGCGCGACTACATTGCGACCTTTAAAGTTCTGCCGCTCTATGACATTGAAACCTTCTATGTGTGCGCCGACTCGCTGGCCGCTCGTGGGTTAAATGAGAAAATACCGTTCGTGCTGGACGTGACGATCCTGACATCTTCTGCGCTGCGCGAACAACTTTCTCACTACGATACCGTTCTGACTTTCTGAGGCTGTCATGCTCCATACCCTGAGCCGTTCACCGTGGCAATGCGATATCGACACGTTACTGAGCATGCTGCGCGAAGGCGATGATCTGCTGCTGATTCAGGATGGCGTACTCGCGGCGCTTGATGGCAGCCGTTTTGTTGAAATCCTCGCTAATGCCCCCATAACAGTCTCTGCGCTTAAAGAGGATCTGGATGCGCGGGGTCTTTCTGGTCAAATTTCAGCCAAAATTGACGTGGTTGGCTATACTGATTTCGTCAATCTTACTGTGACGCACGCCAGTCAAATGAACTGGTGATTTGAGATCGCTGTATATTTCTTGACACCTTTTCGACGTAGCCCTAAAATTTCGCGTCCTCATATTGTATGAGGTCGTTTTATTACGTGTTTACGAAGCAAAAGCTAAAACCAGGAGCTATTTAATGGCAACAGTTAACCAGCTGGTACGCAAACCACGTGCACGCAAAGTTGCAAAAAGCAACGTGCCTGCGCTGGAAGCCTGCCCGCAGAAACGTGGCGTATGTACTCGTGTATATACCACCACTCCTAAAAAACCAAACTCCGCACTGCGTAAAGTATGCCGTGTGCGTTTGACTAACGGTTTCGAAGTGACTTCCTACATCGGTGGTGAAGGTCACAACCTTCAGGAGCACTCCGTGATCCTGATCCGTGGCGGTCGTGTTAAAGACCTTCCGGGTGTTCGTTACCACACCGTTCGTGGTGCGCTGGACTGCTCAGGTGTTAAAGACCGTAAGCAGGCTCGCTCCAAGTACGGCGTGAAGCGTCCTAAGGCTTAATGGTTCTCCGTTAAGTAAGGCCAAACTGATTTATCTTAATGTCAAACTAAACTCGTAGAGTTTTGGACAATCCTGAATTAACAACGGAGTAATCCCATGCCACGTCGTCGCGTCATTGGTCAGCGTAAAATTCTTCCAGATCCGAAATTCGGATCAGAACTGCTGGCAAAATTTGTAAATATCCTGATGGTAGATGGTAAAAAATCTACTGCAGAAGCAATCGTATACAGCGCGCTGGAGACCCTGGCTCAGCGTTCTGGTAAAAATGAACTGGAAGCTTTCGAAGTCGCTCTCGACAACGTGCGCCCGACTGTAGAAGTTAAGTCTCGCCGCGTTGGTGGTTCTACTTATCAGGTTCCAGTTGAAGTTCGTCCGGTTCGTCGTAATGCTCTGGCAATGCGTTGGATCGTTGAAGCTGCTCGTAAACGCGGTGATAAATCCATGGCTCTGCGTCTGGCGAACGAACTTTCTGATGCTGCAGAAAACAAAGGTACTGCAGTTAAGAAACGTGAAGACGTTCACCGTATGGCAGAAGCCAACAAGGCGTTCGCACACTACCGTTGGTAATCCCTTCGGAGTCGTAGTCACCAGGCGGGCGCTTCAGAGAAGCCGCCCGCTCTGGGTAACTTAACTGAACGCCTAAAGATATAAACGAGGAATCAAATGGCTCGTACAACACCCATCGCACGCTACCGTAACATCGGTATCAGTGCGCACATCGACGCCGGTAAAACCACTACTACCGAACGTATTCTGTTCTACACCGGTGTAAACCATAAAATCGGTGAAGTTCATGACGGCGCAGCCACCATGGACTGGATGGAACAGGAGCAGGAGCGTGGTATTACTATCACCTCCGCAGCGACTACTGCTTTCTGGTCAGGTATGGCTAAGCAGTACGAACCGCATCGCGTAAACATCATCGACACCCCAGGGCACGTTGACTTCACCATCGAAGTAGAACGTTCCATGCGTGTTCTTGACGGCGCGGTAATGGTTTATTGCGCAGTTGGTGGTGTTCAGCCACAGTCTGAAACCGTATGGCGTCAGGCTAACAAATATAAAGTTCCACGCATCGCGTTCGTTAACAAAATGGACCGTATGGGTGCTAACTTCCTGAAAGTTGTTGGCCAGATCAAAACCCGTCTGGGCGCGAACCCTGTTCCGCTTCAGCTGGCAATTGGTGCTGAAGAAGGCTTCACCGGTGTTATCGACCTGGTGAAAATGAAAGCCATCAACTGGAACGAAGCAGATGCGGGCGTTACCTTCGAATACGAAGATATCCCGGCAGAGATGCAGGACCTGGCTGACGAATGGCACCAGAACCTGATCGAATCCGCAGCAGAAGCTTCTGAAGAGCTGATGGAGAAATACCTGGGTGGTGAAGAACTGACTGAGCAAGAGATCAAATCTGCTCTGCGTCAGCGTGTTCTGAACAACGAAATCATCCTGGTAACCTGTGGTTCTGCGTTCAAGAACAAAGGTGTTCAGGCAATGCTGGATGCGGTAGTTGACTACCTGCCATCCCCGGTTGACGTTCCTGCGATCAACGGCATCCTGGACGACGGTAAAGATACTCCGGCTGAGCGTCACGCAAGTGATGACGAGCCGTTCTCTGCGCTGGCGTTCAAAATTGCTACCGACCCATTCGTGGGTAACCTGACCTTCTTCCGCGTTTACTCTGGTGTGGTTAACTCCGGTGACACCATCCTGAACTCCGTGAAATCGGCGCGTGAACGTTTTGGCCGTATCGTACAGATGCACGCTAACAAACGTGAAGAGATCAAAGAAGTTCGTGCGGGCGACATCGCTGCTGCTATCGGTCTGAA
Source organism: Enterobacter cloacae complex sp. ECL411 (assembly GCF_021869665.1). Classification (NCBI taxonomy): domain Bacteria; kingdom Pseudomonadati; phylum Pseudomonadota; class Gammaproteobacteria; order Enterobacterales; family Enterobacteriaceae; genus Enterobacter; species Enterobacter cloacae complex sp. ECL411. The sequence goes on along the minus strand of NZ_CP091486.1, from coordinate 4,296,549 downwards.
AGACGTGACTACTGGTGACACCCTGTGTGACCCGGATCACCCGATCATTCTGGAGCGTATGGAATTCCCTGAGCCGGTAATCTCCATCGCGGTTGAACCAAAAACCAAAGCTGACCAGGAAAAAATGGGTCTGGCTCTGGGCCGTCTGGCGAAAGAAGACCCATCATTCCGCGTATGGACTGATGAAGAATCTAACCAGACCATCATCGCTGGTATGGGTGAACTGCACCTGGACATCATCGTTGACCGTATGAAGCGTGAATTCAACGTTGAAGCGAACGTGGGTAAACCTCAGGTTGCTTACCGCGAAGCGATTCGCGCGAAAGTTACCGATGTTGAAGGTAAACACGCTAAGCAGTCTGGTGGTCGCGGTCAGTACGGTCACGTTGTGATCGACATGTACCCACTGGAGCCGGGCTCTAACCCTAAAGGTTACGAGTTCATCAACGACATCAAAGGTGGTGTAATTCCTGGCGAATACATCCCTGCCGTTGATAAAGGTATCCAGGAGCAGCTGAAAGCTGGTCCTCTGGCTGGTTACCCGGTTGTAGACATGGGTGTTCGTCTGCACTTCGGTTCTTACCACGACGTTGACTCCTCTGAACTGGCGTTTAAACTGGCTGCGTCTATTGCCTTTAAAGAAGGCTTTAAGAAAGCAAAACCAGTTCTGCTTGAGCCAATCATGAAGGTTGAAGTAGAAACTCCGGAAGAGAACACCGGTGACGTTATCGGTGACTTGAGCCGTCGTCGCGGTATGCTGCGTGGTCAGGAATCCGAAGTAACTGGCGTTAAGATCCACGCTGAAGTTCCGCTGTCTGAAATGTTCGGATATGCAACTCAGCTGCGTTCTCTGACCAAAGGTCGTGCATCATACACTATGGAATTCCTGAAGTATGATGATGCGCCGAACAACGTTGCTCAGGCCGTTATCGAAGCCCGTGGTAAGTAATCCACAGGATTAAAACCTAAGTCCCGTGCTCTCTCCGAAGGGGAGAGCACTATAGTAAGGAATATAGCCGTGTCTAAAGAAAAATTTGAACGTACAAAACCGCACGTCAACGTTGGTACTATCGGCCACGTTGACCATGGTAAAACTACCCTGACTGCTGCAATCACTACCGTACTGGCTAAAACCTACGGCGGTGCTGCTCGTGCTTTCGACCAGATCGATAACGCACCAGAAGAAAAAGCTCGTGGTATCACCATCAACACCTCTCACGTTGAGTATGACACCCCGACTCGCCACTACGCACACGTAGACTGCCCAGGCCACGCCGACTATGTTAAAAACATGATCACCGGTGCTGCGCAGATGGACGGCGCGATCCTGGTTGTTGCTGCGACTGACGGCCCTATGCCTCAGACTCGTGAGCACATCCTGCTGGGTCGTCAGGTAGGCGTTCCTTTCATCATCGTGTTCCTGAACAAATGCGACATGGTTGATGACGAAGAGCTGCTGGAACTGGTAGAGATGGAAGTTCGTGAACTGCTGTCTCAGTACGATTTCCCAGGCGACGATACCCCAATCGTTCGTGGTTCCGCGCTGAAAGCGCTGGAAGGCGAAGCAGAGTGGGAAGAGAAAATCATCGAACTGGCTGGCTACCTGGATTCTTACATCCCAGAACCAGAGCGTGCGATTGACAAGCCATTCCTGCTGCCAATCGAAGACGTATTCTCCATCTCCGGTCGTGGTACCGTTGTTACCGGTCGTGTAGAGCGCGGTATCATCAAAGTTGGTGAAGAAGTTGAAATCGTTGGTATCAAAGAGACTGCGAAGTCTACCTGTACTGGCGTTGAAATGTTCCGCAAACTGCTGGACGAAGGCCGTGCTGGTGAGAACGTTGGTGTTCTGCTGCGTGGTATCAAACGTGAAGAAATCGAACGTGGTCAGGTTCTGGCGAAGCCAGGCTCAATCAAGCCACACACCAAGTTCGAATCTGAAGTGTACATTCTGTCCAAAGACGAAGGCGGCCGTCATACTCCGTTCTTCAAAGGCTACCGTCCACAGTTCTACTTCCGTACAACTGACGTGACCGGTACCATCGAACTGCCAGAAGGCGTAGAGATGGTAATGCCAGGCGACAACATCAAGATGGTTGTGACTCTGATCCACCCAATCGCGATGGATGACGGTCTGCGTTTCGCAATCCGTGAAGGCGGCCGTACCGTTGGCGCGGGCGTTGTTGCTAAAGTTCTGGGCTAATTAATTATCCCTGAAATAAAAAGGACGCTTCGGCGTCCTTTTTTGTTTTCTGCCGTTGGGCATTGTCATAAAAATTCGCATTTTTTGCTTTCTCCCGCCACGTATTCCGACGCCCGTGCTATTGTAATCATAACCATTCTCACTTACACTTTGCGCATATTTTGAACGGGAGTCTTTATGTACGTTTGTTTATGTAATGGTGTAAGCGACAAAAAAATTCGTCAGGCCGTTCGCCAGTTTCAACCACAATCTTTCCAGCAGCTTCGTAAGTTTGTTCCGGTGGGAAATCAATGCGGTAAATGCGTTCGCGCAGCGCGTGAGATCATGCAGGACGAACTGATGCAGATCCCGGAATTCAAAGAGATCGCGTAAGCCTCCATCTTTTTTTTGACATCCCTGTAGCCCGATCTACGCTTCAATGAGTGGAAGCGGAGGGACTATATAATGAAAGGTGATGTTAAAATCATAAGTTATCTCAATAAATTATTGGGAAATGAGCTTGTCGCAATCAATCAGTATTTTCTCCATGCAAGAATGTTCAAAAACTGGGGACTGACTCGCCTCAACGATGTTGAATACCATGAGTCCATTGATGAAATGAAACACGCCGATAAATATATTGAGCGTATTTTATTCCTCGAAGGCATTCCTAACCTACAGGATCTCGGAAAACTGGGCATCGGAGAAGATGTTGAAGAGATGCTGCGTTCTGATCTCCGGCTGGAGCTGGAGGGTGCAAAAGACCTGCGTGAAGCCATTGCCTATGCGGACAGCGTACATGACTACGTCAGCCGGGATATGATGATCCAGATCCTGGCCGATGAAGAAGGGCACATCGACTGGCTTGAGACCGAACTGGATCTCATTAGCAAAATTGGCCTACAGAACTACCTTCAGTCTCAGATCAAAGTGGAAAGTTAATCAGGCTTTCCCAGCCAACGCATAAACCCGCTGCCGCCAGAAATGGCCCAAAAGGCAGTGGGTTTTTTAATGCCTGCTTATCAGGGTTGAACAACGAGAAACCAACCAGATACAGCAGAGCCATTAACGCGGCCACTAATGCCAGTACTGGCAGTACACACCAGCCATGCCATGCTCCCAGCGCCGCAAGATATTTTATGTCGCCATACCCCATCCCTTCACGTCGGCAGATGTGTCGATATCCCCAATAGATAACGGCGAATCCGGCGTATCCTGCCGTCGCACCCACTACCGCGCTCGGCAAAAAATCAGGATGAAGACAAAGCTGGTAGAGCAGGCCTGTCCATAGCAGCGGGCAAAGGAATTTATCGGGAAGCAGCCCCGTGCGAATATCGGTGCGTACAAGCAAGGCCGATAACGCAAAATAGATCAGCAGAAAGGGGAGGGACATTAGCATAGCGAGAGCCTCAAAATGGTTTGAGCGCATACTCGTAACAATCTGCATGCCCGGCAATGTGTAAAAACAACAATTGCATAGCGGCTTCAGACAAAGAGTTGAGAAGGGATACTTTGCATAAAAAATTGCGAGGCCTTACGCAGAGTACGACTTTGGCGCTTAATTTCTAAACGGCACTTGCGTCTTTCGCTGATTTACGTATAATGCGCGGGCTTGTCGTAATTGACGGCGGGTTCAATCTGAACCAGAGTAGCTCACTTTGTTACTCAACAATGCTCCCAATTGGGGAGCTACGTAAGAACGGTTACACTCTCCCATCAATCGTAATGGGTTTGAGGAGTAATCATTTTCGTTTATAAAATAATTGGAGCTCTGGTCTCATGCAGAACCAAAGAATCCGTATCCGCCTTAAAGCGTTTGATCATCGTCTGATCGATCAATCAACCGCGGAAATCGTCGAGACTGCTAAGCGCACTGGTGCGCAAGTCCGTGGTCCGATCCCGCTGCCGACCCGCAAAGAGCGCTTTACCGTTCTGATCTCTCCGCACGTTAACAAAGATGCGCGTGATCAGTACGAGATCCGCACTCACAAGCGTCTGGTTGACATCGTTGAGCCAACTGAGAAAACCGTTGATGCTCTGATGCGTCTGGATCTGGCTGCCGGTGTAGACGTGCAGATCAGCCTGGGTTAATCAGGTCATCGAGCGATTGAGAGGTTGATACAATGATTGGTTTAGTCGGTAAAAAAGTGGGCATGACCCGCATCTTCACTGAAGATGGCGTTTCAATCCCAGTAACCATAATCGAAGTTGAAGCAAACCGCGTTACCCAGGTTAAAGATCTGGCTAACGATGGCTACCGCGCTGTTCAGGTGACCACTGGTGCTAAAAAAGCTAACCGTGTAACCAAACCAGAAGCGGGTCACTTCGCTAAAGCTGGCGTAGAAGCTGGCCGTGGTCTGTGGGAATTCCGTCTTGCTGAAGGCGAAGAGTTCACCGTAGGTCAGGACATTAGCGTTGAGCTGTTTGCTGACGTTAAAAAAGTTGACGTAACCGGTACCTCTAAAGGTAAAGGTTTTGCTGGTACCGTTAAGCGCTGGAACTTCCGTACCCAGGACGCTACTCACGGTAACTCCTTGTCTCACCGCGTTCCGGGTTCTATCGGTCAGAACCAGACTCCGGGCAAAGTGTTCAAAGGCAAGAAAATGGCAGGTCAGCTGGGCAACGAACGTGTAACCGTTCAGAGCCTGGACGTAGTACGTGTTGACGCTGAGCGCAACCTGCTGCTGGTTAAAGGTGCGGTCCCGGGTTCAACCGGTAGCGACCTGATCGTTAAACCAGCTGTGAAGGCGTAAGGGGATAGCAATGGAATTAGTATTGAAAGACGCGCAGAGCGCGCTGACTGTTTCCGAAACTACCTTCGGTCGTGATTTCAACGAAGCGCTGGTTCACCAGGTTGTTGTTGCTTATGCAGCTGGTGCTCGTCAGGGTACTCGTGCTCAGAAGACTCGTGCTGAAGTAACTGGTTCAGGCAAAAAGCCATGGCGCCAGAAAGGTACCGGCCGTGCGCGTTCAGGTTCTATCAAGAGCCCGATCTGGCGTTCAGGTGGCGTGACCTTCGCTGCGCGTCCACAGGACCACAGTCAAAAAGTTAACAAAAAGATGTACCGCGGCGCGCTGAAAAGCATCCTGTCCGAACTGGTACGTCAGGATCGTCTGATCGTTGTCGAGAAGTTCTCTGTTGAAGCGCCTAAAACTAAGCTGCTGGCACAGAAACTGAAAGACATGGCTCTGGAAGATGTGCTGATCATCACCGGTGAGCTGGACGAGAACCTGTTCCTGGCCGCGCGTAACCTGCACAAGGTTGACGTACGCGACGCGACTGGTATCGACCCGGTTAGCCTGATCGCCTTCGACAAAGTCGTAATGACTGCTGATGCTGTTAAGCAAGTTGAGGAGATGCTGGCATGATTCGTGAAGAACGTCTGCTGAAGGTGCTGCGCGCACCGCACGTTTCTGAAAAAGCGTCTACTGCGATGGAAAAAACAAACACCATCGTTCTCAAAGTTGCTAAAGACGCGACCAAAGCAGAGATCAAAGCTGCTGTGCAGAAACTGTTTGAAGTCGAAGTCGAAGTCGTTAACACCCTGGTAGTTAAAGGGAAAGTTAAACGTCACGGACAGCGTATCGGTCGTCGTAGCGACTGGAAAAAAGCTTACGTCACCCTGAAAGAAGGCCAGAACCTGGACTTCGTTGGCGGCGCTGAGTAAGTCGGAGGAGTAATACAATGGCAGTTGTTAAATGTAAACCGACATCTCCGGGTCGTCGCCACGTAGTTAAAGTGGTTAACCCTGAGCTGCACAAGGGCAAACCTTTTGCTCCGTTGCTGGAAAAAAACAGCAAATCCGGTGGTCGTAACAACAATGGCCGTATCACCACTCGTCACATCGGTGGTGGCCACAAGCAGGCTTATCGTATTGTTGACTTCAAACGCAACAAAGACGGTATCCCAGCAGTTGTTGAGCGTCTTGAGTACGATCCGAACCGTTCCGCGAACATCGCGCTGGTTCTGTACAAAGATGGCGAACGCCGTTACATCCTGGCCCCTAAAGGCCTGAAAGCTGGCGACCAGATTCAGTCTGGCGTTGATGCTGCAATTAAAGCAGGCAACACCCTGCCGATGCGCAATATCCCGGTTGGTTCTACCGTTCATAACGTAGAAATGAAACCAGGTAAAGGCGGTCAGCTGGCGCGTTCCGCGGGTACTTACGTTCAGATCGTTGCGCGTGACGGTGCTTATGTCACCCTGCGTCTGCGTTCTGGTGAAATGCGTAAAGTCGAAGCAGACTGCCGCGCTACTCTGGGCGAAGTTGGCAATGCTGAGCATATGCTGCGCGTTCTGGGTAAAGCTGGTGCTGCACGCTGGCGTGGTGTTCGTCCTACCGTTCGCGGTACTGCGATGAACCCAGTCGATCACCCACATGGTGGTGGTGAAGGTCGTAACTTTGGTAAGCACCCGGTAACTCCGTGGGGCGTTCAGACCAAAGGTAAGAAGACCCGCAGCAACAAGCGTACTGATAAATTTATCGTACGTCGCCGTAGCAAATAATTTTAGAGGATAAGCCATGCCACGTTCTCTCAAGAAAGGTCCTTTTATTGACCTGCACTTGCTGAAGAAGGTAGAGAAAGCGGTGGAAAGCGGAGACAAGAAGCCCCTGCGCACTTGGTCCCGTCGTTCAACGATCTTTCCTAACATGATCGGTTTGACCATCGCTGTCCATAATGGTCGTCAGCACGTTCCAGTCTTTGTTACCGACGAAATGGTTGGTCACAAACTGGGTGAATTCGCACCGACTCGTACTTATCGCGGCCACGCTGCTGATAAAAAAGCGAAGAAGAAATAAGGTAGGAGGAAGAGATGGAAACTTTAGCTCAACATCGCCATGCTCGTTCTTCTGCACAGAAGGTTCGCCTTGTTGCTGACCTGATTCGCGGTAAGAAAGTGTCGCAGGCCCTGGACATCCTGACCTATACCAACAAGAAAGCTGCGGTATTGGTCAAGAAAGTACTGGAATCTGCCATTGCTAACGCTGAACACAACGATGGCGCTGACATCGACGATCTGAAAGTCGCGAAAATTTTCGTAGATGAAGGCCCAAGCATGAAGCGCATTATGCCGCGTGCGAAAGGTCGTGCAGATCGCATCCTGAAGCGCACCAGCCACATTACTGTGGTTGTGTCCGATCGCTGAGACTCTGGAGACTAGCAATGGGTCAGAAAGTACATCCTAATGGTATTCGCCTGGGTATTGTAAAACCATGGAACTCTACCTGGTTTGCGAACACCAAAGAATTCGCTGACAACCTGGACAGCGATTTTAAAGTACGTCAGTACCTGACTAAGGAACTGGCTAAAGCGTCTGTATCTCGTATCGTTATCGAGCGTCCAGCTAAGAGCATCCGTGTGACTATTCACACTGCTCGCCCTGGTATCGTTATCGGTAAGAAAGGCGAAGACGTAGAAAAACTGCGCAAGGTCGTAGCGGATATCGCTGGCGTTCCTGCACAGATCAATATCGCTGAAGTTCGTAAGCCTGAACTGGACGCTAAATTGGTTGCTGACAGCATCACTTCTCAGCTGGAACGTCGTGTTATGTTCCGTCGTGCTATGAAGCGTGCTGTACAGAACGCAATGCGTCTGGGCGCTAAGGGTATCAAAGTTGAAGTTAGCGGCCGTCTGGGCGGCGCGGAAATCGCACGTACCGAATGGTACCGCGAAGGTCGCGTACCGCTGCACACTCTGCGTGCTGACATCGACTACAACACCTCTGAAGCGCACACCACTTACGGTGTAATCGGCGTTAAGGTATGGATCTTCAAAGGTGAGATCCTGGGTGGTATGGCTGCTGTTGAACAACCGGAAAAACCGGCTGCTCAACCTAAAAAGCAGCAGCGTAAAGGCCGTAAATAAGGAGCGTCGCTGATGTTACAACCAAAGCGTACAAAATTCCGTAAAATGCACAAAGGCCGCAACCGTGGTCTGGCGCAGGGTACGGATGTTAGCTTCGGCACTTTCGGTCTGAAAGCTGTTGGCCGTGGTCGTCTGACTGCACGTCAGATCGAAGCAGCACGTCGTGCAATGACCCGTGCAGTTAAGCGTCAAGGTAAGATCTGGATCCGTGTATTCCCGGACAAACCGATCACCGAGAAGCCACTGGAAGTTCGTATGGGTAAAGGTAAAGGTAACGTGGAGTACTGGGTTGCCTTGATCCAACCGGGCAAAGTCCTTTATGAAATGGACGGTGTTCCGGAAGAGCTGGCCCGTGAAGCCTTCGGCCTGGCAGCAGCGAAACTGCCTATCAAAACCACCTTTGTAACTAAGACGGTGATGTAATGAAAGCAAAAGAGCTGCGTGAAAAAAGCGTTGAAGAGCTGAACGCTGAGCTGCTGAACCTGCTGCGTGAGCAGTTCAACCTGCGTATGCAGGCTGCAAGTGGCCAGCTGCAACAGACTCACCTGCTGAAGCAAGTGCGTCGCAATGTTGCGCGCGTTAAGACTTTACTGACTCAGAAGGCGGGTGCGTAATGACCGATAAAATCCGTACTCTGCAAGGTCGTGTTGTTAGCGATAAAATGGAGAAATCCATTGTTGTAGCTATCGAACGTTTTGTGAAACACCCGATCTACGGTAAATTCATCAAGCGTACGACCAAACTGCACGTACATGACGAGAACAACGAATGTGGTATCGGCGACAAGGTTGAAATCCGTGAATGCCGTCCACTGTCCAAGACTAAGTCCTGGACGCTGGTTCGCGTTGTAGAGAAAGCGGTTCTGTAATAGAGTACGCATTCTCAATACGAATAAACGGCTCAGCAATGAGCCGTTTATTTTTTCTACCCATATTGCAGAAGCGGTGTTATAATGCCGCGCCCTCGATATGGGGCTTTTTAACGGCTCTGATTTTAGAGTCTCAGGTAGTAGTTGACATTAGCGGAGCACTAAAATGATCCAAGAACAGACTATGCTGAACGTCGCCGACAACTCCGGTGCACGTCGCGTAATGTGTATCAAGGTTCTGGGTGGCTCGCACCGTCGCTACGCAGGCGTAGGCGACATCATCAAGATCACCATCAAGGAAGCAATTCCACGTGGTAAGGTCAAAAAAGGTGATGTGCTGAAGGCGGTAGTGGTGCGCACCAAGAAGGGTGTTCGTCGCCCTGACGGTTCTGTCATTCGCTTCGATGGTAATGCATGCGTTATTTTAAACAATAACAGCGAGCAGCCTATCGGCACGCGTATCTTTGGGCCGGTAACTCGTGAACTTCGTACTGAGAAGTTCATGAAAATTATCTCTCTGGCACCAGAAGTACTCTAAGGAGCGAATCATGGCAGCGAAAATCCGTCGTGATGACGAAGTTATCGTGTTAACCGGTAAAGATAAAGGTAAACGCGGTAAAGTAAAAAATGTTCTGTCTTCCGGCAAACTCGTCGTTGAAGGTATCAACCTGGTTAAGAAACATCAGAAGCCGGTTCCGGCCCTGAACCAACCAGGCGGCATCGTTGAAAAAGAAGCTGCTATTCAGGTTTCTAACGTTGCAATCTTCAATGCGGCTACCGGTAAGGCTGACCGTGTAGGCTTTAGATTTGAAGACGGCAAAAAAGTCCGTTTCTTCAAGTCTAACAGCGAAACTATCAAGTAATTTGGAGTAGTACGATGGCGAAACTGCATGATTACTACAAAGACGAAGTAGTTAACAAACTCATGACTGAGTTTAGCTACAATTCTGTCATGCAAGTCCCTCGGGTCGAGAAGATCACCCTGAACATGGGTGTTGGTGAAGCGATCGCTGACAAGAAACTGCTGGATAACGCAGCAGCTGACCTGACAGCAATCTCCGGTCAAAAACCGCTGATCACCAAAGCACGCAAATCTGTTGCAGGCTTCAAAATCCGTCAGGGCTATCCGATCGGCTGTAAAGTAACTCTGCGTGGCGAACGCATGTGGGAGTTCCTTGAGCGCCTGATCACTATTGCTGTTCCACGTATCCGTGACTTCCGTGGCTTGTCCGCTAAGTCTTTCGACGGTCGTGGTAACTACAGCATGGGTGTCCGTGAGCAGATCATCTTCCCAGAAATCGACTACGATAAAGTCGACCGCGTGCGTGGTTTGGATATTACCATTACCACTACTGCGAAATCTGATGAAGAAGGCCGTGCTCTGCTGGCTGCCTTTGACTTCCCGTTCCGCAAGTAAGGTAGGGTTACTGAATGGCTAAGCAATCAATGAAAGCACGCGAAGTAAAGCGCGTAGCTTTAGCTGATAAATTCTTCGCTAAACGCGCTGAACTGAAAGCGATCATTTCTGATGTGAACGCTTCCGACGAAGATCGTTGGAATGCGGTTCTCAAGCTGCAGTCTCTGCCGCGTGATTCCAGCCCGTCTCGTCAGCGTAACCGCTGTCGTCAAACAGGTCGTCCACATGGTTATGTGGGCAAGTTTGGGTTGAGCCGTATCAAACTGCGTGAAGCCGCCATGCGCGGTGAAGTACCAGGCTTGAAAAAGGCTAGCTGGTAATTACCAATTGAATCACGGGAGTAAAGACAGATGAGCATGCAAGATCCGATCGCGGATATGCTGACCCGTATCCGTAACGGTCAGGCCGCGAACAAAGTTGCGGTCACCATGCCTTCCGCCAAGCTGAAAGTGGCAATTGCCAACGTGCTGAAGGAAGAAGGTTTTATCGAAGATTTTAAAGTTGAAGGCGACACCAAGCCGGAACTGGAACTTACTCTCAAGTATTTCCAGGGTAAAGCTGTTGTAGAAAGCATTCAGCGTGTCAGCCGCCCAGGCCTGCGCATCTATAAGAAAAAAGATGAGCTGCCAAAAGTAATGGCTGGTCTTGGTATCGCAGTTGTTTCTACCTCTAAAGGTGTTATGACTGATCGTGCAGCGCGCCAGGCTGGTCTTGGTGGCGAAATTATCTGCTACGTAGCCTAATCGGAGGAAAGAATGTCTCGTGTTGCTAAAGCACCGGTCGTTATTCCTGCCGGCGTTGATGTCAAAATCGACGGTCAGGTTATTACGATCAAAGGTAAAAACGGCGAGCTGACTCGTACCCTCAACAAAGCTGTTGAAGTTAAACATGCAGATAACGCTCTGACCTTCGGTCCACGTGATGGTTTCGTGGATGGATGGGCTCAGGCTGGTACCGCGCGTGCCCTGCTGAACTCAATGGTTGTTGGTGTTACCGAAGGCTTCACTAAAAAGCTTCAGCTGGTTGGTGTAGGTTATCGTGCAGCTATCAAAGGGAATGCAGTAGGCCTGTCTCTGGGCTTCTCACACCCTGTTGAGCATCCGCTGCCGGCCGGAATCACTGCAGAATGCCCGACTCAGACTGAAATCGTGCTGAAAGGCGCTGATAAACAGCTGATCGGTCAGGTTGCAGCAGATCTGCGCGCCTACCGTCGTCCTGAGCCTTATAAAGGCAAGGGTGTTCGTTACGCCGACGAAGTCGTGCGTACCAAAGAGGCTAAGAAGAAGTAAGGTAACACTATGGATAAGAAATCTGCTCGTATCCGTCGTGCGACCCGCGCACGCCGCAAGCTCAAAGAGCTGGGTGCAACTCGCCTGGTGGTACATCGTACCCCGCGTCATATTTACGCACAGGTAATTGCACCGAACGGTTCTGAAGTTCTGGTAGCTGCTTCTACTGTAGAAAAAGCTATCTCAGAACAATTGAAGTATACCGGTAACAAAGACGCCGCTGCAGCTGTAGGTAAAGCTGTTGCAGAACGCGCTCTGGAAAAAGGCATCAGCAATGTTTCCTTTGACCGTTCCGGGTTCCAATATCATGGTCGTGTCCAGGCACTGGCAGATGCTGCCCGTGAAGCTGGCCTTCAGTTCTAAGGTAGAGGTGTAAGATGGCTCACATCGAAAAACAGGCTGGCGAACTGCAGGAAAAGCTGATCGCGGTAAACCGCGTATCTAAAACCGTTAAAGGTGGTCGTATTTTCTCCTTCACAGCTCTGACTGTAGTGGGTGATGGTAACGGTCGCGTTGGTTTTGGTTACGGTAAAGCGCGTGAAGTTCCAGCAGCGATCCAGAAAGCGATGGAAAAAGCCCGTCGCAATATGATTAACGTCGCGCTGAACAACGGTACCCTGCAACACCCAGTTAAAGGTGTTCACACGGGTTCTCGTGTATTCATGCAGCCAGCTTCCGAAGGTACCGGTATCATCGCCGGTGGTGCAATGCGCGCCGTTCTGGAAGTTGCTGGAGTTCATAACGTTCTGGCTAAAGCATATGGTTCCACCAACCCGATCAACGTGGTTCGTGCAACTATTGATGGCCTGGAAAATATGAATTCTCCAGAAATGGTCGCTGCCAAGCGTGGTAAATCCGTTGAAGAAATTCTGGGGTAATTGACCATGGCAAAGACTATTAAAATCACTCAAACCCGCAGTGCAATCGGTCGTCTGCCGAAACACAAGGCAACGCTGCTTGGCCTGGGTCTGCGTCGTATTGGTCATACCGTTGAGCGCGAGGATACTCCTGCTGTTCGTGGTATGGTCAACGCGGTTTACTTCATGGTTAAAGTTGAGGAGTAAGAGATGCGTTTAAATACTCTGTCTCCGGCCGAAGGCTCTAAAAAGGCGGGTAAACGCCTGGGTCGTGGTATCGGTTCTGGCCTCGGCAAAACCGGTGGTCGTGGTCACAAAGGTCAGAACTCTCGTTCTGGCGGTGGCGTACGTCGCGGTTTCGAGGGTGGCCAGATGCCACTGTACCGTCGTCTGCCGAAGTTCGGCTTCACCTCTCGCAAAGCAGCGATTACAGCGGAAATCCGTCTGTCTGACCTGGCGAAAGTTGAAGGCGGCGTTGTAGACCTGAATACGCTGAAAGCAGCTAACATTATCGGTATCCAGATCGAGTTCGCGAAAGTGATCCTGTCTGGTGAAGTTTCTACTCCGGTAACTGTTCGTGGCCTGCGTGTTACTAAAGGTGCTCGTGCTGCTATCGAAGCTGCTGGCGGTAAAATTGAGGAATAAGTAGCAGATGGCTAAGCAACCGGGATTAGATTTTCAAAGTGCCAAAGGTGGATTTGGCGAGCTGAAACGCAGACTGCTGTTTGTAATCGGCGCGCTGATTGTGTTCCGTATTGGCTCTTTTATTCCGATCCCTGGTATTGATGCCGCTGTACTTGCCAAACTGCTTGAGCAACAGCGAGGCACCATCATTGAAATGTTCAACATGTTCTCTGGTGGTGCTCTCAGCCGTGCTTCTATTTTCGCACTGGGTATTATGCCGTACATTTCGGCATCGATTATTATCCAGCTGCTGACGGTCGTTCATCCGGCCCTGGCAGAGTTGAAGAAAGAAGGGGAGTCTGGACGTCGTAAGATTAGCCAGTACACCCGTTACGGCACTCTGGTGCTGGCAATATTCCAGTCGATCGGTATTGCTACCGGTCTTCCGAATATGCCTGGTATGCAGGGCCTGGTATTAAACCCAGGCTTTGCATTCTATTTCACCGCTGTTGTAAGTCTGGTCACAGGGACCATGTTCCTGATGTGGCTCGGCGAACAGATTACTGAACGAGGTATCGGTAACGGTATCTCAATCATTATCTTCGCCGGTATCGTTGCGGGTCTCCCGCCGGCCATCGCCCATACTATCGAGCAAGCGCGTCAAGGCGACCTGCACTTCCTCCTGTTGCTGTTGGTTGCAGTATTAGTATTTGCAGTGACGTTCTTTGTTGTCTTCGTTGAACGTGGTCAACGCCGCATTGTGGTGAACTACGCTAAACGTCAGCAGGGTCGTCGTGTCTATGCTGCACAGAGCACACATTTACCGCTGAAAGTGAATATGGCGGGGGTTATCCCGGCTATCTTCGCTTCCAGTATTATTCTGTTCCCGGCAACCATCGCGTCATGGTTCGGGGGCGGTACTGGTTGGAACTGGCTGACAACAATTTCGCTGTATTTGCAGCCTGGGCAACCACTTTATGTGTTACTCTATGCGTCTGCGATCATCTTCTTCTGTTTCTTCTACACGGCGTTGGTCTTCAACCCGCGTGAAACAGCAGATAACCTGAAGAAGTCCGGTGCATTTGTACCAGGAATTCGTCCGGGAGAGCAAACGGCGAAGTATATCGATAAAGTAATGACTCGCCTGACTTTGGTTGGTGCGCTTTATATTACTTTTATCTGCCTGATCCCGGAGTTCATGCGTGATGCAATGAAAGTACCGTTCTACTTCGGTGGGACCTCACTGCTTATCGTTGTTGTCGTGATTATGGACTTTATGGCTCAAGTGCAAACTCTGATGATGTCCAGTCAGTATGAGTCTGCATTGAAGAAGGCGAACCTGAAAGGCTACGGCCGCTAAATGGTCGTCTGAGAAGTTACGGAGAGTAAAAATGAAAGTTCGTGCTTCCGTCAAGAAATTATGCCGTAACTGCAAAATCGTTAAGCGTGATGGTGTCATCCGTGTGATTTGCAGTGCCGAGCCGAAGCATAAACAGCGCCAAGGCTGATTATTTCGCATATTTTTCTTGCAAAGTTGGGTTGAGCTGGCTAGATTAGCCAGCCAATCTTTTTTATGTCTGTACGTTTCCATTTGAGTATCCTGAAAACGGGCTTTTCAGCATGGTGCGTACATATTAAATAGTAGGAGTGCATAGTGGCCCGTATAGCAGGCATTAACATTCCTGATCAGAAACATGCTGTGATCGCATTAACTTCGATCTACGGCGTCGGCAAGACCCGTTCCAAAGCCATTCTGGCTGCAGCGGGTATCGCTGAAGATGTTAAGATCAGTGAGCTGTCTGAAGAACAAATCGACACGCTGCGTGACGAAGTTGCCAAATTTGTCGTTGAAGGTGATCTGCGCCGTGAAATCAGCATGAGCATCAAGCGCCTGATGGATCTTGGTTGCTATCGCGGTTTGCGTCATCGTCGTGGTCTGCCAGTGCGCGGTCAGCGTACTAAGACCAACGCACGTACCCGTAAGGGTCCGCGCAAACCGATCAAGAAATAATCGGGGTGATTGAATAATGGCAAAGGCACCAGTTCGTGCACGTAAACGTGTAAGAAAACAAGTCTCTGACGGCGTGGCTCATATCCATGCTTCTTTCAACAACACCATCGTTACTATTACTGATCGTCAGGGTAACGCATTGGGTTGGGCAACAGCCGGTGGTTCCGGTTTCCGTGGTTCTCGCAAATCCACTCCGTTCGCAGCTCAGGTTGCAGCAGAGCGTTGCGCTGAAGCCGTAAAAGAATACGGCATCAAGAATCTGGAAGTTATGGTTAAAGGTCCGGGTCCGGGTCGTGAATCTACTGTTCGCGCTCTGAACGCCGCTGGTTTCCGCATCACGAATATTACTGATGTGACTCCGATCCCTCATAACGGTTGTCGTCCGCCGAAAAAACGTCGCGTATAACGCTCGTTTTTTAGGTTAGTTGGAGATAGAAAATGGCAAGATATTTGGGTCCTAAGCTCAAGCTGAGCCGTCGTGAGGGCACCGACTTATTCCTTAAGTCTGGCGTTCGCGCGATCGATACCAAGTGTAAAATTGAACAAGCTCCTGGCCAGCACGGTGCGCGTAAACCGCGTCTGTCTGACTATGGTGTGCAGTTGCGTGAAAAGCAAAAAGTTCGCCGTATCTACGGTGTGCTGGAGCGTCAGTTCCGTAACTACTATAAAGAAGCAGCACGTCTGAAAGGCAACACAGGTGAAAACCTGCTGGCTCTGCTGGAAGGTCGTCTGGACAACGTTGTATACCGTATGGGCTTCGGCGCGACTCGTGCTGAATCACGCCAGTTGGTTAGCCATAAAGCAATCATGGTAAACGGTCGTGTTGTTAACATCGCTTCTTATCAGGTTAAAGCGAATGACGTTGTTAGCATTCGTGAGAAAGCGAAAAAGCAATCTCGCGTGAAAGCCGCTCTGGAGCTGGCTGAGCAGCGTGAAAAGCCAACCTGGCTGGAAGTTGATGCTGGCAAGATGGAAGGTACGTTCAAGCGTCAGCCTGAGCGTTCTGATCTGTCTGCGGACATTAACGAACACCTGATCGTCGAGCTTTACTCCAAGTAAAGCTTAGTACCAAAGAGAGGACACAATGCAGGGTTCTGTGACAGAGTTTCTAAAACCGCGCCTGGTAGATATCGAGCAAGTGAGTTCGACGCACGCCAAGGTGACCCTTGAGCCTTTAGAGCGTGGCTTTGGCCATACTCTGGGTAACGCACTGCGCCGTATTCTGCTCTCATCGATGCCGGGTTGCGCGGTGACCGAGGTTGAGATTGATGGTGTACTTCATGAGTACAGCACCAAAGAAGGCGTTCAGGAAGATATCCTTGAAATCCTGCTCAACCTGAAAGGGCTGGCGGTGAGAGTTCAGGGTAAAGATGAAGTTATTCTTACTCTGAATAAATCTGGCATTGGCCCTGTGACTGCAGCCGACATCACCCACGACGGTGATGTTGAAATCGTCAAGCCGCAGCACGTGATCTGCCACCTGACCGATGAGAACGCAGCTATTAGCATGCGTATCAAAGTTCAGCGCGGTCGTGGTTATGTGCCGGCTTCTGCCCGAATTCATTCGGAAGAAGATGAGCGCCCAATCGGCCGTCTGCTGGTCGACGCATGCTACAGCCCTGTAGAGCGTATTGCCTACAATGTTGAAGCAGCGCGTGTAGAACAGCGTACCGACCTGGACAAGCTGGTCATCGAAATGGAAACCAATGGCACAATCGATCCTGAAGAGGCGATTCGTCGTGCGGCAACCATCCTGGCAGAACAACTGGAAGCTTTCGTTGACTTACGTGATGTACGTCAGCCGGAAGTGAAAGAAGAGAAACCAGAATTCGATCCGATCCTGCTGCGCCCTGTTGACGATCTGGAATTGACTGTCCGCTCTGCTAACTGCCTCAAGGCAGAAGCTATCCACTATATCGGTGATCTGGTACAGCGTACCGAGGTTGAGTTGCTGAAAACGCCGAACCTGGGTAAAAAATCTCTTACCGAGATTAAAGACGTGCTGGCTTCACGTGGTCTGTCTCTGGGCATGCGCCTGGAAAACTGGCCACCGGCAAGCATTGCTGACGAGTAACCGGATCACAGGTTAAGGTTTTACTGAGAAGGATAAGGTCATGCGCCATCGTAAGAGTGGTCGTCAACTGAACCGCAACAGCAGCCATCGCCAGGCTATGTTCCGCAACATGGCAGGTTCACTGGTTCGTCATGAAATCATCAAGACGACCCTGCCTAAAGCGAAAGAGCTGCGTCGCGTAGTTGAGCCGCTGATTACTCTTGCCAAGACTGACAGCGTTGCTAATCGTCGTCTGGCATTCGCCCGTACTCGTGATAACGAGATCGTGGCAAAACTGTTTAACGAACTGGGCCCGCGTTTCGCGAGCCGTGCCGGTGGTTACACTCGCATTCTGAAGTGTGGCTTCCGTGCAGGCGACAACGCGCCGATGGCTTACATCGAGCTGGTTGATCGTTCAGAGAAAGCAGAAGCTGCTGCAGAGTAATCTGTAGTAACGTAAAAAAACCCGCCTCGGCGGGTTTTTTTATATCCGCAGAATCTCCACTTATCTACAATGTCTGTATCTTTTCTGCTCATCCCCTGGAGTTCATTATGTGGTTGCTCGATCAGTGGGCTGAACGCCATATTAGCGATGCCCAAAACAAAGGCGAGTTTGAAAATCTCCCCGGTAGCGGTGAGCCACTGGTGCTGGACGATGATTCACACATTCCCCCTGAATTACGAGCCGGTTATCGCTTACTGAAAAACGCAGGTTGTTTACCCCCTGAACTTCAGCAACGCAATGAAGCCGTCGAGCTTGCCGATCTGCTTAAAGGCATTCATAAGAATGACCCGCGGTACTCCGAAATCAGCCGTCGATTAGCGCTCTTCGAAATAAAACTGCGCCAGACGGGAATGAATACTGACTTTTTGCATGGTGAGTACAGTGAAAGGTTAATGCAAAAAATAAACGAGGAGTAGCCATGTACCGCATAGGTGAACTTGCGAAGCTTGCTAACGTAACGCCGGATACTATCCGCTACTACGAAAAGCAGCAGATGATCGATCATGAGGTCAGAACAGAAGGTGGATTTCGCCTTTATACGGATAACGACCTGCAACGCCTTCGTTTTATCCGCTATGCCCGGCAACTCGGCTTCACGCTGGAGTCGATCCGTGAACTGCTGTCGATCCGTATCGATCCTGAACATCATACGTGTCAGGAATCTAAAAGCATCGTTCAGGCCCGGCTGGATGAAGTTGAAGGACGAATTCAGGAGCTGCAGGCCATGCAACGATCTCTACAAAGGCTGAATGACGCGTGCTGCGGTACTGCTCACAGCAGTGTTTATTGCTCAATACTGGAAGCCCTTGAACAGGGCGCCAGTAGTGAAACTCAGGGTTGTTGATTTTTTATCAGCCACGGACTAGACTCCCGCCGACATTAACTATGCTCAGGAGAAATGATGAGCCGCTATCAGCATACTAAGGGACAAATTAAGGATAACGCCATTGAGGCATTGCTTCACGACCCGCTTTTTAGACAGCGTGTTGAGAAGAACAAGAAGGGAAAAGGGAGTTATTTGCGTAAAGGTAAACATGCACAACGTGGTAACTGGGAGGCCAGTGGCAAGCAAGCTAATCGCTTTTTTACCACTGGCCTTTCTGTTTCTCTCGCCTGATTAAACGCGGTTATTCTGCTCTTTTAACAGATCGCGAATTTCAGTCAGTAAGACTTCTTCTTTAGTTGGTGCTGGCGGGGCAGCAGCCGGTTCTTCTTTTTTACGGTTAAGTCTGTTGATAAGTTTGATCGCCATGAAAATGGCAAATGCCACGATCACGAAATCAAATACGTTCTGAATGAATACGCCGTAGTGCATTACAACCGCAGGGATATCGCCCTGAGCTTCCCGAAGGGTGAAGGCAAATTGTTTGAAATCAATGCCTCCAATCAACAGTCCTAACGGCGGCATAATAATGTCGGCGACTAATGATGAAACGATCTTACCGAACGCCGCACCAATAATGACACCCACAGCCAAATCCACCACATTCCCGCGCATCGCAAATTCGCGAAATTCTTTAATAAAACTCATTATGTTCTCCTTGTGCCAGCTGACGCCTATAAGTTTAACAAATGATTAGCTAATTGCCATTGGGGATAAATAATCGTTATGAAAAATAAAAGGCATGAAAATTAGAAGGTTAATATTTGGGTGCCCTCGTCTGAGCACCCAAATCATTACAGGAAGAACGGGCTTGGCTGGAATAAACGCTCGACGTCGGTAATAAATTTTTTATCGGTCAGGAACATAATAACGTGGTCACCCTGCTCAATACGTAAATTATCATTGGCGATCATCACATCATTACCTCGCACTACTGCGCCGATAATGGTGCCTGGTGGAAGTTTAATTTCATCGATTGCGCGACCAACAACGCGTGACGTCGTTTCATCCCCGTGAGCGACGGCTTCAATGGCTTCAGCAACACCACGACGAAGAGATGACACGCCGACAATATCCGCTTTACGCACATGGCTTAGCAGGGCAGAGATGGTGGCTTGCTGGGGTGAAATAGCAATATCAATTACGCTACCCTGTACCAGATCGACATAAGCCTTACGCTGGATAAGCACCATAACTTTTTTCGCCCCCATACGTTTAGCGAGCATGGCGGACATAATATTCGCTTCGTCGTCGTTGGTGACGGCAATAAAAAGATCAACCTGATCGATATGCTCTTCGGCCAGCAATTCCTGATCCGAAGCATCGCCATAAAACACGATGGTATTCTGAAGTTTTTCAGCCAGCTCTGACGCGCGTTGTTGATCCCGTTCGATCAGCTTCACGCTGTAGTCTTTTTCCAGCCGTCTCGCCAGACCTGCGCCAATATTACCGCCGCCAACCAGCATAATACGTTTATACGGTTTTTCGAGACGCTGTAGTTCACTCATCACCGCACGGATATGCTGAGAAGCCGCAATAAAGAAGACTTCATCCCCGGCTTCTACAATGGTGGAACCTTGCGGACGAATAGGTCTGTCGTGACGGAAAATCGCCGCAACACGCGTATCGATATGTGGCATATGCTCGCGCATTGTCGACAGGGCATTACCAATCAGCGGGCCCCCGTAATAAGCCTTCACGACCGCCAGGCTTACTTTCCCTTCAGCAAAGTTCACAACCTGCAACGCGCCCGGGTACTCAATCAGACGATAAATACTGTCGATAACCAGCTGTTCAGGCGCAATAAGATGGTCGATAGGTACTGCTTCTGAATTAAACAGCTTTTCCGCATCCCGGACATAGTCCGGGGAGCGAATGCGGGCGATGCGGTTTGGGGTGTTGAAAAGCGAGTAGGCCACCTGACATGCAACCATGTTGGTTTCATCAGAACTGGTTACTGCAACCAGCATGTCGGCATCGTCCGCGCCCGCTTCCCGAAGCACACGTGGATGAGAGCCGTGCCCCTGAACAACGCGGAGGTCGAACTTGTCCTGCAAAACGCGCAGGCGATCGCCATTGGTATCCACAATGGTGATATCGTTGTTTTCACCCACGAGATTTTCCGCCAGCGTTCCGCCAACTTGCCCTGCGCCCAGAATGATAATTTTCATCTTTCGTGACCTGTTCTCAACATCACTCTTTGATTAGCTTAGCGTAAAAGAAGCCATCACCCTCTTCTGCGCCCGGCAGGTTTTGCAGACCCGGGTGCTCAGGCGTTCCCGTATCGTGCAGCGTAGCGTCCGGGGTGCGTTTCAGGAAAGCCGCAATTTGCTGACTGTTCTCTTCCGGGAGAACAGAGCAGGTTGCATACACCAGGGTTCCGCCGGGTTTGAGATGCGGCCAGATGGCATCCAGAATTTCGGATTGCAACTGGGCAAGCTCCTTGATATCACGATCGCGACGCAGCCATTTGATATCGGGATGACGACGAATCACGCCGGTTGCTGAGCAGGGGGCGTCCAGCAAAATGCGATCGAACCGGGTATCACCACACCAGTCAGCGGGTTTGCGTCCATCGCCTTGCTTAACCTGTGCTTTCATACCCAGACGCTTAAGGTTGTCATAGACGCGTGAAAGGCGCTGCTCATCAACATCCACGGCCATCACGCCGGCCTGCGGCGCCACTTCCAGGATGTGCGTTGTTTTCCCCCCTGGCGCCGCACAGAGATC
Organism: Enterobacter cloacae complex sp. ECL411; assembly: GCF_021869665.1. Lineage (NCBI taxonomy): Bacteria > Pseudomonadati > Pseudomonadota > Gammaproteobacteria > Enterobacterales > Enterobacteriaceae > Enterobacter > Enterobacter cloacae complex sp. ECL411. Next base: position 4,275,262 of record NZ_CP091486.1, on the reverse strand, counting down.
GAGGATCTGCTCCCCGTCTTTCGGCTCAAGCCAGGTCATGCAGCCCTGAGCAGATGCGTCCTGTACCGTTACCCAGCCCTCTTCAAAACCGGGTAATGCATGTACCGGTGCAGGGGAGGCTAAACGAACCGCATCAGGATAAGCAGCGTGTGTGAAGCCGCTCATTCCGGCCTCTTCCAGCAGGGCCAGCCATGCGTCGCGTGTATGATGGTTACGATTGACGCGTAACCACATCGGCGGACGTTGATTATTGGCATCCACAATGTCTTGCCATTGCTGTGGGTAGGCTTTTTTAAGGCGATTCAGCAGCCATTCAGGGTGAAGGAAGCGCGCTTCGCTTTGCGCAAATTCTGCCAGCAGTTCGTCCTGCTGACGCTGGAACTGACGCAGCACGCCGTTGATCAATCCTTTTAGCTGAGGACGTTTAATCGCAACGGCACCCTCCACTGTCTCGGCCAGCGCAGCATGAGGTGGAATGCGGGTATGAAGAAGCTGGTAGAAACCGACCATGATCAAATAATGCACGGTACGCTGCTTGCCGCTCATCGGGCGTGACATCAGCTTGTTAATCAACCACTCAAGCTGAGAGAGGGTGCGCAGCACGCCAAAGCACAGCTCCTGAAGCAGGGCTTTGTCTTTATCGGAAACCTTTTGTTGCAGTGGAGGCAGGACATTACTCAGTGACTGGCCCTGCTCGATAACCTGCTCAACGGCCTGAGCCGCCATAGTGCGTAGATTTTGTCTTTTCATAACCGTAAAAATAAAAATGCCCGGAAACACCGGGCCTTAAGAATAAATTTGTTCAGGCAAGGCGATTGCCAGGGATGAACCATTCACGACGAGAATTTAATAGATCCTGCGCGCTCATTGCCTTTTTACCGGCCGGTTGCAGCGATTCAAGATTCAGTATCCCTTCTCCGGTCGCAACCTGGATACCGTTTTTGCTGGCGTCGATAATCGTACCGGGCTCTGCCGATGCATTGCCGTTAATAACTGAAGCTTTCCAGACTTTCACTGGCTGCTCATCAATCATCAACCAGCTCATCGGCCATGGATTAAAGGCGCGGCTGCAGCGTTCGAGTTGAGCTGCTGACAGGGACCAGTCGATCCGGGCTTCTTCTTTACTCAGTTTCTCAGCATAGGTCACCTGTGCCTCATCCTGCACTTCAGGTGTCGCTGTATTGTCAGCAAGCTGTTGCAGCGTCTCAATCAGCCCCTGCGGGCCGAGATCCGCCAGCTTGTCATACAGCGTGGCGCTGGTATCTTCTGCGGTGATGGGACACGCCAGTTTATACAGCATGTCGCCCGTGTCTAAACCTACATCCATCTTCATGATTGTCACGCCAGTTTCAGCATCGCCTGCCCACAGAGCACGCTGAATAGGAGCTGCACCACGCCAGCGTGGGAGCAAAGAACCATGAACGTTCACACAGCCCAGGCGGGGCATATCGAGTACCGCTTTCGGCAGAATGAGGCCGTAAGCCACAACTACCATCACGTCCGCGTTCAGGTCTGCCACTAACTTCTGGTTTTCCTCAGGTCGTAATGACGCAGGCTGGAAAACCGGTAAACCATGTGTTTCTGCCAGTACCTTAACCGGGCCAGGCATCAGTTTTTTACCGCGGCCAGCCGGACGGTCCGGCTGAGTAAATACGCCAACAATCTGATGGCCAGACGTTAACAGCGCGTCGAGATGACGCGCTGCAAAATCAGGGGTACCCGCGAAGATTATACGTAGTGATGTAGACACGTTATTCCTTGTATCCGGGGGCGTTAAGCGCGAGAACGCAAACGATCCAGTTTCTCAACTTTCTGACGAATACGCTGTTGCTTCAGAGGTGAGAGGTAATCGATAAACAGTTTACCGACCAGGTGATCCATCTCATGCTGAATGCAAATCGCCAGCAGATCGTCGGCTTCCAGCTCAAACGGATTGCCGTCACGATCCAGTGCGCGGATTTTAACTTTTTCGGCACGTGGCACCAAAGCGCGCTGTTCAGGGATAGACAGACAGCCTTCCTCAATACCTGTTTCGCCGCTTTTTTCCAGCAGCTCAGGGTTGATCAGCACCAGGCGCTCATCACGATTTTCAGAAACGTCGATCACAATAATACGTTTGTGAATGTCTACCTGGGTCGCGGCAAGGCCAATGCCTTCTTCAGCGTACATGGTATCGAACATATCATCGACGATACGCTGAATTTCTGCATTCACTTCTTTAACCGGTTCCGCGACGATGCGAAGGCGCTCGTCAGGAATATGTAACACTTGCAAAACTGCCATAAATTTCCAGAGTCGTGTTCAGGAGTTGATAAGAATATTACTTCTATTCTAGACAAATCCCCGGTCGATTGACAGCATCAGTGACCAATCGCAAAGATTGCTGAGGCTGCTTATGGCAGGGAAAAGGATGACGTCCACAGAGATATGGTTACGGCTTATAAACATTGGGTCGTTATACGGTGATGCGATGCTGGAGATTGCGCAGAGGCTGCTTCGCCAGGCAACCGTCGATGCTGAAGCTGTCAACGCGTCAGGGCTTTCGCCCAAACATGCCGTAAAGTTTTTTTCGTTCAGCGAGAGTGAGCTTGAACGTAGTCTGGAATGGCTGGAACACGCCGACAACCACCTTCTCACGGCGGATGATCCTCGCTTCCCGCCATTGTTGCGTTCTATCCCTGATTTTCCCGGGGCGCTATTTGTGCGAGGCCGCGTTGACGTGCTTAATAGCATGCAGCTTGCGGTTGTGGGCAGCCGTGCGCCCTCGTGGTACGGCGAGCGTTGGGGGAAAATGCTGAGCGAACAGCTGTCCCAATGTGGCTTTACGATCACCAGTGGTCTGGCTTGCGGCATCGACGGTGTAGCACATCATGCGGCGTTGTCTGCAAAAGGGCGAAGTGTCGCCGTGCTTGGCAATGGTCTTTTTAGTCTCTATCCGCGTCGTCATCACATTCTGGCTGAGCAACTTATCGCTTCAGAGGGGACAATAGTGTCTGAGTTTTCACTCTCAACACCGCCCAGACCGGGTAACTTTCCACGGCGTAACCGGATCATCAGTGGGTTAAGCCAGGGTGTGCTGGTGGTCGAAGCTGCGATTCGGAGTGGATCGCTGGTTACCGCAAGGTGCGCACTGGAGCAGGGGCGTGAAGTTTTTGCGCTGCCCGGCCCGTTGGGGAACCCCGGCTGCGAAGGCCCTCACTGGCTGATAAAACAGGGGGCGACGCTGGTGACCTGCAAAGAAGATATCCTTGAAAATTTGCAGTATGGACTGCATTGGTTGCAGGATGATCTCCAAAAGCGACATATTTCATCGGATCAGGAGGCAGTAGCATTGCCATTTCCCAAGCTCCTGGCTAACGTAGGAGATGAGGTAACACCTGTTGACGTTGTCGCTGAACGTGCCGGCCAACCTGTGCCAGTAACGGTAGCACAGCTACTCGAACTGGAGTTAGCAGGGTGGATCGCAGCTGTACCCGGCGGCTATGTCCGATTAAGGAGGGCATGCCATGTTCGACGTACTGATGTATTTGTTTGAGACTTACATCCACAACGAAGCAGAAATGCAGGTGGATCAGGACAAATTAACACGGGATCTGACCGACGCAGGTTTTGAGCGGGAAGATATATATAATGCGTTGATGTGGCTGGATAAGTTGGCTGATTATCAGGACGGCCTCGCCGAACCGATGCAGCTTGCTTCTGACCCATTGTCTGTGCGCATCTATACAGCTGAAGAGTGTGAAAGGCTGGATGCCAGCTGCCGGGGATTCATTTTATTCCTCGAGCAGATTCAGGTGCTAAACCTCGAAACGAGAGAGATGGTGATAGAGCGCGTCATGGCGCTGGATACTGCTGAGTTTGAACTGGAAGATCTGAAATGGGTGATCCTGATGGTTCTGTTCAACATTCCAGGCTGTGAAAATGCCTATCAGCAAATGGAAGAATTACTCTTTGAAGTGAATGAAGGTATGCTGCATTAATTCTATGTGCAGCAACAAGAGTTGTTATGGCCAAATCAGCACTCTTCACGGTGCATAAAAACGAGCCCTGCCCACAGTGCGGGGCAGAACTTGTTATTCGGTCCGGGAAACACGGTCCGTTTCTCGGTTGTTCACACTATCCGGAATGTGATTATGTCCGTCCCCTGAAAAGCCAGGCGGATGGACATATCGTCAAAATTCTGGAGGGACAGCTTTGTCCTCTCTGTGGCGGTGAACTGGCGCTGCGGCAGGGGCGGTTCGGGATGTTTATCGGATGCAGCCGCTACCCGGAGTGTGAACATACGGAACAAATTGATAAGCCAGATGAAACGGCAATTGCCTGCCCTCAGTGCCAGCGTGGCCAATTGGTGCAGCGGCGCTCTCGTTATGGCAAGACCTTCCATTCGTGCGATCGCTATCCTGAATGCCAGTTCGTCATCAATTTCAAACCAGTAGCGGGCGTCTGCTCTCATTGCGATTATCCGTTACTTATAGAGAAGAAAACCGCGCAAGGCTTGAAACGCTTTTGCGCCAGTAAACAATGTGGAAAGCCGGTTTCGGCGGATCAAATCAGTGAATAATAACCTGCCATCAGGCTCCATCGCGCAGGCGGTGGAAATCCTGAAAAAAGAAGAAGTCATCGCCTATCCAACAGAAGCCGTTTTCGGGGTCGGGTGTGATCCTGACAGCGAAGTCGCCGTTAACCGTCTGCTGGCGCTAAAACAGCGGCCTGTCGAAAAAGGATTGATTTTGATCGCTGCGAACTACGAGCAGCTTAAGCCTTATATTGATGATTCCATGCTGACACCTGCACAGCGGGAAACCATTTTCTCTGCGTGGCCTGGTCCCGTGACGTTTGTTTTTCCTGCACAGCCGACAACGCCGCGCTGGTTAACCGGGCGTTTCGATTCACTCGCGGTACGTGTCACCGACCATCCGCTGGTGGTGGAGTTATGCCAGGCATTTGGTAAACCTCTGGTTTCAACCAGCGCCAACCTGACCGGGCTTCCCCCTTGTCGGACAACCGAAGAAGTTCTGGCGCAGTTCGGGAATGATTTCCCGGTAGCCGTGGGTGAAACCGGTGGTCGTCTTAACCCGTCAGAAATTCGCGATGCCTTGACCGGCGAACGTTTTCGCCAGGGATAATGTGATGGAAACCTATGCTGTTTTTGGTAACCCGATCGCGCACAGCAAGTCGCCTCTGATCCATCGGCTGTTTGCGGAGCAATTGCATATAGATCACCCGTATGGTCGGGTTCTTGCGCCTGTTGATGCATTTATACCGACGCTGAATAGCTTTTTTGATGCGGGTGGTAAAGGTGCGAACGTCACGGTGCCTTTTAAAGAAGAGGCTTTCGGGCGCGCGGATGAACTGACCGAACGTGCGTCGCTCGCTGGCGCCGTCAATACTCTTAAGCGGCTTGAAGATGGTCGCCTTCTGGGCGATAACACCGATGGGATTGGTTTACTCAGCGATCTGGAGCGATTGTCGTTTATTAAACCAGGCTTTCGGATCCTGCTGATCGGCGCGGGTGGCGCCTCGCGCGGCGTATTGCTTCCTCTTCTTTCGCTGGATTGTGCGGTGACAATCACCAACCGTACTTTCTCCAGAGCAGAAGAGCTGGCGGCGTTGTTCGCACACACAGGCAGCGTAGCTGCGGTAGCACCTGACGATCTCGCGCGTCACGAATTTGATCTTGTGATTAATGCCACCTCAAGCGGTATTAATGGAGAGATCCCGGCGATTCCTGCATCCCTGATTCATTCCCACATCTACGCCTATGACATGTTTTATCAAAAAGGGAAAACGCCCTTTCTGACCTGGTGCGAACAACAGGGGGCAAAACACGTGGCTGATGGTCTGGGAATGCTGGTGGGGCAGGCGGCTCATGCGGTGCTACTCTGGCATGGCGTGTTACCCGCAGTAGAACCGGTGATTGAAAAGCTCAAACAGGAAATGACGGCGTGAATCAGGCGATTCTTTTTCCCGACAGAGAAATCTGGGATGAAAACAAGCAAGCGGTTTGTTTCCCGGTGCTGGTGCATGGTATGCAGCTTACCTGTGCGATTAAAGGGGAAACGTTGCTTCAGCGCTTTGGGGGGGCAGATCCGTTAGCGGTCTTTTGCGAAAATCGCTGGGACCTGGAAGAGGATGCCAGCGATTTGATCCGCGATCAGCAGGAAGACGATCAGGGTTGGATCTGGTTATCCTGATCCAGCTAGTCGTTTTTCCATTTAACGTAATTGTTCGCTGAGTATTTCAATCCTTCGATCTCCGTCTCTTTTAGGGGGCGGATCTGTTTAACCGGGCTGCCTAAATAGAGATACCCACTTTCAAGACGCTTGTTTTGTGGAACAAGACTCCCTGCGCCAATCATTACGTCATCTTCTACAATGACGCCATCCAGCAAAATCGATCCCATCCCAACGAGAACCCTGTTACCGATCGTGCAGCCGTGGAGCATCACTTTATGGCCGACGGTAACATCTTCCCCAATAATGAGCGGGTTGCCCTCAGGGTTATAAGATGACTTATGAGTCACATGCAACACGCTGCCGTCCTGAATATTGGTGCGTGCACCGATTGCAACGTAGTTAACATCGCCCCGGATCGCGACAAGTGGCCAGATGCTGACATCATCGGCCATGCGAACATCACCAATGACCACGCTGCTGGCATCGATCATCACGCGATCGCCTTTTTGGGGGAACAGATGTTTATAAGGACGTAATACTGCAAACATATCTACCTCGATACAGATGAGCGTTATTAAAGAAGACTTTGATCGTATTCCTGGAGCGAGGCAAGGCAAAATGCGTCAATTTTTAAGCGGATCGGGTGGGTTTTCAGCGAAAAGCACGGAAAATCATCAGTTGGAAAAAAAGATCTAAAAAATACTTGTGCTAAAAACTGGGATCCCTATAATGCGCCTCCATCGACACGGCAGATGTGAATCACTTCACAGACTACCCGGTCGGTTGAAGAGAAAAATCCTGAAATAACGGGTTGACTCTGAAAGAGGAAAGCGTAATATACGCCACCTCGCGACAGAGCGCTGAAGCGCGTCGCAACTGCTCTTTAACAATTTATCAGACAATCTGTGTGGGCACTCAAAGTGACATGGATTCTTAACGTCCTCGGACGAAAAATGAATACCAAGTCTCTGAGTGAACACGTAATTCATTACGAAGTTTAATTCACGAGCATCAAACTTAAATTGAAGAGTTTGATCATGGCTCAGATTGAACGCTGGCGGCAGGCCTAACACATGCAAGTCGAACGGTAACAGGAAGCAGCTTGCTGCTTCGCTGACGAGTGGCGGACGGGTGAGTAATGTCTGGGAAACTGCCTGATGGAGGGGGATAACTACTGGAAACGGTAGCTAATACCGCATAACGTCGCAAGACCAAAGAGGGGGACCTTCGGGCCTCTTGCCATCGGATGTGCCCAGATGGGATTAGCTAGTAGGTGGGGTAACGGCTCACCTAGGCGACGATCCCTAGCTGGTCTGAGAGGATGACCAGCCACACTGGAACTGAGACACGGTCCAGACTCCTACGGGAGGCAGCAGTGGGGAATATTGCACAATGGGCGCAAGCCTGATGCAGCCATGCCGCGTGTATGAAGAAGGCCTTCGGGTTGTAAAGTACTTTCAGCGGGGAGGAAGGCGACAGGGTTAATAACCCTGTCGATTGACGTTACCCGCAGAAGAAGCACCGGCTAACTCCGTGCCAGCAGCCGCGGTAATACGGAGGGTGCAAGCGTTAATCGGAATTACTGGGCGTAAAGCGCACGCAGGCGGTCTGTCAAGTCGGATGTGAAATCCCCGGGCTCAACCTGGGAACTGCATTCGAAACTGGCAGGCTAGAGTCTTGTAGAGGGGGGTAGAATTCCAGGTGTAGCGGTGAAATGCGTAGAGATCTGGAGGAATACCGGTGGCGAAGGCGGCCCCCTGGACAAAGACTGACGCTCAGGTGCGAAAGCGTGGGGAGCAAACAGGATTAGATACCCTGGTAGTCCACGCCGTAAACGATGTCGACTTGGAGGTTGTGCCCTTGAGGCGTGGCTTCCGGAGCTAACGCGTTAAGTCGACCGCCTGGGGAGTACGGCCGCAAGGTTAAAACTCAAATGAATTGACGGGGGCCCGCACAAGCGGTGGAGCATGTGGTTTAATTCGATGCAACGCGAAGAACCTTACCTACTCTTGACATCCAGAGAACTTAGCAGAGATGCTTTGGTGCCTTCGGGAACTCTGAGACAGGTGCTGCATGGCTGTCGTCAGCTCGTGTTGTGAAATGTTGGGTTAAGTCCCGCAACGAGCGCAACCCTTATCCTTTGTTGCCAGCGGTCCGGCCGGGAACTCAAAGGAGACTGCCAGTGATAAACTGGAGGAAGGTGGGGATGACGTCAAGTCATCATGGCCCTTACGAGTAGGGCTACACACGTGCTACAATGGCGCATACAAAGAGAAGCGACCTCGCGAGAGCAAGCGGACCTCATAAAGTGCGTCGTAGTCCGGATTGGAGTCTGCAACTCGACTCCATGAAGTCGGAATCGCTAGTAATCGTGGATCAGAATGCCACGGTGAATACGTTCCCGGGCCTTGTACACACCGCCCGTCACACCATGGGAGTGGGTTGCAAAAGAAGTAGGTAGCTTAACCTTCGGGAGGGCGCTTACCACTTTGTGATTCATGACTGGGGTGAAGTCGTAACAAGGTAACCGTAGGGGAACCTGCGGTTGGATCACCTCCTTACCTTAAAGAACCTGACTTTGTAGTGTCCACACAGATTGTCTGATGAAAAGTAAATAGCAAGGCGTCTTGCGATTGAGACTGTACGTCCCCTTCGTCTAGAGGCCCAGGACACCGCCCTTTCACGGCGGTAACAGGGGTTCGAATCCCCTAGGGGACGCCACTTGCTGGTTCGTGAGTGAAAGTCACCTTCCGTCGTATCTCAAAACTGACTTGCGAGTCATGTTTGAGATATTTGCTCTTTAAAAATCTGGATCAAGCTGAAAATTGAAACGACACATCTTTAATGGTGTGTTCGAGTCTCTCAAATTTTCGCAATCAGAAGTGAAACATCTTCGGGTTGTGAGGTTAAGCGACTAAGCGTACACGGTGGATGCCCTGGCAGTCAGAGGCGATGAAGGACGTGCTAATCTGCGAAAAGCGCCGGCGAGGTGATATGAACCTTTGACCCGGCGATGTCCGAATGGGGAAACCCAGTGCAATCCGTTGCACTATCGTTAACTGAATACATAGGTTAACGAGGCGAACCGGGGGAACTGAAACATCTAAGTACCCCGAGGAAAAGAAATCAACCGAGATTCCCCCAGTAGCGGCGAGCGAACGGGGAGCAGCCCGGAGTCTGAATCAGCTTGTGTGTTAGTGGAACGGTCTGGAAAGTCCGACGGTACAGGGTGATAGTCCCGTACACGAAAGCACACTTGCTGTGAACTCGAAGAGTAGGGCGGGACACGTGGTATCCTGTCTGAATATGGGGGGACCATCCTCCAAGGCTAAATACTCCTGACTGACCGATAGTGAACCAGTACCGTGAGGGAAAGGCGAAAAGAACCCCGGCGAGGGGAGTGAAAAAGAACCTGAAACCGTGTACGTACAAGCAGTGGGAGCCTCTTTATGGGGTGACTGCGTACCTTTTGTATAATGGGTCAGCGACTTATATTCTGTAGCAAGGTTAACCGTATAGGGGAGCCGAAGGGAAACCGAGTCTTAACTGGGCGTTAAGTTGCAGGGTATAGACCCGAAACCCGGTGATCTAGCCATGGGCAGGTTGAAGGTTGGGTAACACTAACTGGAGGACCGAACCGACTAATGTTGAAAAATTAGCGGATGACCTGTGGCTGGGGGTGAAAGGCCAATCAAACCGGGAGATAGCTGGTTCTCCCCGAAAGCTATTTAGGTAGCGCCTCGTGAACTCATCTTCGGGGGTAGAGCACTGTTTCGGCTAGGGGGCCATCCCGGCTTACCAACCCGATGCAAACTACGAATACCGAAGAATGTTATCACGGGAGACACACGGCGGGTGCTAACGTCCGTCGTGAAGAGGGAAACAACCCAGACCGCCAGCTAAGGTCCCAAAGTCATGGTTAAGTGGGAAACGATGTGGGAAGGCACAGACAGCCAGGATGTTGGCTTAGAAGCAGCCATCATTTAAAGAAAGCGTAATAGCTCACTGGTCGAGTCGGCCTGCGCGGAAGATGTAACGGGGCTAAACCATGCACCGAAGCTGCGGCAGCGACGCTTAGGCGTTGTTGGGTAGGGGAGCGTTCTGTAAGCCGTTGAAGGTGTCCTGTGAGGGGTGCTGGAGGTATCAGAAGTGCGAATGCTGACATAAGTAACGATAAAGCGGGTGAAAAGCCCGCTCGCCGGAAGACCAAGGGTTCCTGTCCAACGTTAATCGGGGCAGGGTGAGTCGACCCCTAAGGCGAGGCCGAAAGGCGTAGTCGATGGGAAACAGGTTAATATTCCTGTACTTGGTGTTACTGCGAAGGGGGGACGGAGAAGGCTATGTCAGCCGGGCGACGGTTGTCCCGGTTTAAGCATGTAGGCGGAGGTTCCAGGTAAATCCGGTACCTTATTAACGCTGAGGTGTGATGACGAGGCACTACGGTGCTGAAGTGATAAATGCCCTGCTTCCAGGAAAAGCCTCTAAGCATCAGGTAACACGAAATCGTACCCCAAACCGACACAGGTGGTCAGGTAGAGAATACCAAGGCGCTTGAGAGAACTCGGGTGAAGGAACTAGGCAAAATGGTGCCGTAACTTCGGGAGAAGGCACGCTGATATGTAGGTGAAGCCCCTGCGGGCGGAGCTGAAATCAGTCGAAGATACCAGCTGGCTGCAACTGTTTATTAAAAACACAGCACTGTGCAAACACGAAAGTGGACGTATACGGTGTGACGCCTGCCCGGTGCCGGAAGGTTAATTGATGGGGTTAGCGGCAACGCGAAGCTCTTGATCGAAGCCCCGGTAAACGGCGGCCGTAACTATAACGGTCCTAAGGTAGCGAAATTCCTTGTCGGGTAAGTTCCGACCTGCACGAATGGCGTAATGATGGCCAGGCTGTCTCCACCCGAGACTCAGTGAAATTGAACTCGCTGTGAAGATGCAGTGTACCCGCGGCAAGACGGAAAGACCCCGTGAACCTTTACTATAGCTTGACACTGAACACTGGTCCTTGATGTGTAGGATAGGTGGGAGGCTTTGAAGCGTGGACGCCAGTCTGCGTGGAGCCAACCTTGAAATACCACCCTTTAATGGCTGGTGTTCTAACGTAGACCCGTAATCCGGGTTGCGGACAGTGTCTGGTGGGTAGTTTGACTGGGGCGGTCTCCTCCCAAAGAGTAACGGAGGAGCACGAAGGTTGGCTAATCCTGGTCGGACATCAGGAGGTTAGTGCAATGGCATAAGCCAGCTTGACTGCGAGCGTGACGGCGCGAGCAGGTGCGAAAGCAGGTCATAGTGATCCGGTGGTTCTGAATGGAAGGGCCATCGCTCAACGGATAAAAGGTACTCCGGGGATAACAGGCTGATACCGCCCAAGAGTTCATATCGACGGCGGTGTTTGGCACCTCGATGTCGGCTCATCACATCCTGGGGCTGAAGTAGGTCCCAAGGGTATGGCTGTTCGCCATTTAAAGTGGTACGCGAGCTGGGTTTAGAACGTCGTGAGACAGTTCGGTCCCTATCTGCCGTGGGCGCTGGAGAATTGAGGGGGGCTGCTCCTAGTACGAGAGGACCGGAGTGGACGCATCACTGGTGTTCGGGTTGTCATGCCAATGGCACTGCCCGGTAGCTAAATGCGGAAGAGATAAGTGCTGAAAGCATCTAAGCACGAAACTTGCCCCGAGATGAGTTCTCCCTGAGACCTTGAGTCTCCTGAAGGAACGTTGAAGACGACGACGTTGATAGGTCGGGTGTGTAAGCGCAGCGATGCGTTGAGCTAACCGATACTAATGAACCGTGAGGCTTAACCTTACAACGCCGAAGCTGTTTTGGCGAAGAGAGACAGACACGATTTTCAGCCTGATACAGATTAACAGAATTTGCCTGGCGGCTTTAGCGAGGTGGTCCCACCTGACCCCATGCCGAACTCAGAAGTGAAACGCCGTAGCGCCGATGGTAGTGTGGGGTCTCCCCATGTGAGAGTAGGGAACTGCCAGGCATCAAATTTAGCGTGCTGATATGGCTCAGTTGGTAGAGCGCACCCTTGGTAAGGGTGAGGTCCCCAGTTCGACTCTGGGTATCAGCACCACTTTATACTTAGGTTAAAGTTCGGCAAGAAGTAAAAGAATTTGTCTGGCGGCTTTAGCGCGGTGGTCCCACCTGACCCCATGCCGAACTCAGAAGTGAAACGCCGTAGCGCCGATGGTAGTGTGGGGTCTCCCCATGTGAGAGTAGGGAACTGCCAGACATCAAACAAGTAGAAAGGCCATCCGAAAGGATGGCCTTTTTGCGTTATGCCCTCAGCTAAACCAATTTCCTTATCAGATATTCCAACGAGTGCCGTTAATACTTTACTTGACGTATTAAAGCGTCTTAACCCAGCTATAAATGAATTCACGGAATGCATAATGCTTACTCGCAGCAGCGTTAAATCAATTCAGTGATTCAGACGGAGGTTGTATAGGTAAGGAAATAGGGCTATAAAAAAAACAGGATACTGAATCTAAAAATTATCTGATGATATCTGAGAGGGGAAATATACATCCCTTTGATTAGATAAAATAAAAGCGCGGCGATGGCCGCGCTTTTAAAAGTATTATTTAGTCAGGGCGACAATACCGAGAGTCAGGCCAGCTATTGCTGCGGCACCACCGGCAATCGCACCTGCTGTTTCCCAGTTATCCTGGGTAGTCCCCTTCATACAGGTATTGGTGTGAACCAGTCGCCCCTGATCGTCGTATACCGGTACACAGGGAGAGTCGTGCGCGCAACCCGCAAGCAGCGCAGCGAGGAGTGCAACGGAAAGGAATCTTTTCATGATGTTACCTCAATATGATCGCTTATTCGCTTAAGAGCCGATGCGGCAATTTACGAATTGATGATTATTTTACCACCGCACTAATACCATACAGCACGGGGAATAATCTCAAATTGTGTGGATTGTAAAAATCATGGAGAAAAAAGAGGGGCGTTGATTATTTATGGAGGAAATGTGAAGAGATGTCTTTTTATTAGAATGCTGACAGGAAATAAAAAAGGCACCAGAGGTGCCTTTATGATTTTCATTAATCCTTATGCTTTGTAAACCGTCTCCGGACAACAACGAAGAAAACAGGAACAAAGAAAATGGCCAGCAGAGTGGCTGACAGCATCCCGCCCATCACGCCCGTCCCGACAGCGTTTTGTGCCCCACTACCTGCGCCACTACTGATGACCAGAGGCATAACACCAAGGATAAATGCCAGAGAGGTCATCAGGATAGGGCGCAGACGCATACGTGAGGCTTCCAGCGTGGCTTCAATAATCCCTTTGCCTTCTTTATCCATAAGATCCTTGGCGAACTCAACGATCAGTATGGCGTTTTTGGCTGATAAACCAATTGTCGTAAGCAGACCAACCTGGAAGTAAACGTCATTGTTCAGCCCACGTATTGATGCAGCCAGAAGCGCGCCGATCACCCCCAGGGGCACAACCAGCATGACCGAGAATGGAATTGACCAGCTTTCATAGAGAGCCGCCAGACACAGGAACACCACAATCAGTGAAATGGCATACAGTGCTGGAGCCTGATTTCCGGAAAGACGTTCCTGATAAGACATCCCCGTCCAGTCGTAGCCAATTCCGGAAGGCAGTTTCGACGCAAGGCTTTCCATCATCTCCATTGCCTCACCGGTACTTTTGCCTGGCGCAGACTCACCGAGGATCTCCATTGATGGCATCCCATTGTAACGTTCCAGACGAGGTGAGCCGTACACCCAGTGAGAGCTGCTAAAGGCAGAGAAAGGCACCATTTCGCCGTTAGCACTACGCACATACAGGTCGTTAATATCTCCTGGTAACATACGGAAGCGAGCATCAGCCTGGACATAAACTTTTTTCACGCGTCCATGATCGATAAAGTCGTTCACATAAGTGCCACCCAATGCTGTTGAGATGGTCTGATTGACATCAGATATGCTCACACCCAGCGCCTGGGCCTTCTCCTGGTCGACATCCAGTTTGTACTGTGGCGTATCTTCCAGTCCGTTAGGACGCACGCGGACCAGTAAGTCAGGATGTTCCCTTACCATGCCAAGCAGTTGGTTACGTGCCTGCGTGAGCTGCGTATGTCCCAGGTTTGCCTGGTCAATCAGTTCAAAGTCAAAGCCTGTTGCGGTACCCAGTTCAATAATGGCAGGGAGGTTAAACGGAAATACAAGACCATCTTTGATCTGGCTAAACGCTTTCGTTGCGCGGCTGACAATCGCCTCAACGCCGTTTTCCTTGCCCGGGCGTTCTTCCCATGGCTTCAGGCTGACGAAAGCGATACCGGAGTTCTGCCCCTGCCCGCTAAAGCTAAATCCGTTTACGGTAAAGACCGATTCAACGTTCGCTTTCTCTTTCGTCAGATAATAGTCCTGAACCTGATCGAGTACCTGCTGGGTACGCATCTGCGTCGCCCCTGCCGGCAGCTGAACCATCGTCATAAACACCCCCTGATCCTCTTCCGGCAGGAAGGAGGAAGGCAGGCGCAGGAACAGTACTGCCATGCCGCCGACGATGATGACGTAAACCAGCAGATAGCGTCCGGTCTTACGTAAAATGCCGCTCACGCTGTTGCTGTAGTGCTCCACGCTCTTATCAAAAAGCGCGTTAAACCAGCCGAAGAATCCACCTTTCTTTTCATGATGGTCGCTGGAAACCGGTTTGAGCAGCGTTGCACATAAAGCAGGCGTTAATATCAACGCCACCAGCACCGATAAGGCCATCGCGGAGACAATGGTCAGCGAGAACTGGCGATAGATAGCCCCGGTTGAACCTCCAAAAAATGCCATCGGAATAAACACCGCTGAAAGCACCATGGCAATGCCCACCAGAGCGCCCTGGATTTGCTCCATCGACTTCTGGGTCGCCTCTTTTGGCGGCAGCTTGTCCTCAACCATGACGCGTTCTACGTTCTCAACCACCACGATGGCATCATCGACGAGCAAACCTATCGCCAATACCATCCCGAACATCGTCAGGGTGTTAATGGAGAAACCAAACGCAGCCAGTACCGCAAAGGTACCCAGTAGCACCACGGGCACGGCAATAGTCGGAATAAGGGTTGCCCGCAGGTTTTGCAGGAACAAGTACATCACCAGGAACACGAGAACGATCGCTTCAAACAGCGTCTTCACCACTTCATGGATTGAGATCTTCACGAAAGGTGTGGTGTCGTACGGATAAACGACTTTCAGGCCCTGAGGGAAGAAGGGCTGCAACTGCGCCAGTTTACTCTTAATGGCGGCAGCGGTATCCAGCGCGTTTGCGCCAGTCGCCAGCTTGATCCCGAGCCCCGTTGCTGCCTGGCCATTGATTTTGGTGACCATGTTGTAGTTTTCGCCACCCAGCTCAATGCGGGCCACATCTTTCAGGCGGACCATTGAACCGTCCTGGTTAACCTTCAGCGTCACACGGCCAAACTCCTCCGGCGATTTCAGGCGCGTTTGAGCAATAATTGAGGCGTTCAGTTGCTGCCCTGGTACGGACGGCGTTCCTCCCAACTGGCCCGCAGCAATCTGGTCGTTCTGCGTTTTCAGTTGGTTAATGACATCCAACGGCGTGAGCTGATATTTATTCATCGCGTTGCTGTCAAGCCAGATGCGCATTGCATACTGCGCACCGAACAGCTGCACATCACCGACGCCGGAAGTACGGCTGATCGCATCTTTTACGTTAGAAGCGACATAGTCGGAGATATCATCCTGAGTGAGGTTTTTATTATCCGACACAAATCCCGCGACCAGCAGGAAGCTGCTGCTGGATTTTTCCACGCCGATCCCCTGTTGCTGTACTTCTTGCGGTAGCAGCGGCATAGCGAGCTGGAGTTTGTTCTGAACCTGCACCTGCGCGATATCAGGATCCGTACCCGACTCGAACGTCAGGGTGATGGTGACGTTACCGGCAGAATCACTGGTGGACGACATGTACATCAGATTGTCGATTCCGTTCATGTTCTGTTCGATAACCTGCGTCACGGTATCCTGGACCGTCTGGGCATCAGCGCCAGGGTAGGTCGCTGTCACCGCAACTGCTGGCGGCGCAATGGTTGGATATTGCGCCACCGGCAGTTTTAAAATGGCCAGCCCGCCCGCAATCATCAGAATGATGGAGAGCACCCAGGCGAAAACAGGCCGTTGAATAAAGAAATTAGCCATCTCGTTATCCCTTAACTGGCTGGAGTCGCGGCGGTATCAGGAATAGCCACGGCGGTGACGCCAGGGCGAACTTTTTGCAGGCCGCTGATAATGACGCGGTCGCCATTTTTCAGACCTTCCGTGATCAACCACCGATCGCCAATCGCCTGCGGTGCAACGACAGTGCGAGATTCCACCTGGTTTTTATCGTTTACCACAAGCACGGTTGCATCACCGCGAGGTGTACGGGTTACCCCCTGCTGGGGAACAAGGATGGCATCAGGCTGTGTGCCTTCGTCAATGCGTGCACGGACAAACATACCCGGTAACAGCATATGCTGAGGGTTAGGGAAGAGAGCGCGAAGGGTGATTGAGCCGGTACTTTCATCTACCGTGACATCAGAGAACTGGAGCGTTCCTTTCAGCGGATAAGGCTGGCCATTTTCCATCAGCAACTCAACGCTGCTGGTGTCTCCCTTTTGCAGGCTCGTCTGCTGCTTCAGACGCATAAAATCGCTGCTGGATTGCGTTACATCGACATAAATGGGATCGAGCTGCTGAACTGTCGCCAGTGCGTTTGACTGACCATTAGTGACTAACGCCCCTTCAGTGACGCTGGATTTGCCAATGCGCCCGTTGATTGGCGATGTGACTTTCGTATAAGCAAGATTGATCCGCGCGTTTTCAACGCCAGCTTTCGCGGCAACGACGCTTGCATCCGCCTGCTGGGCGGTTGCCACCGCCTGATCATACTCCTGCTTGCTCACATATTGCGTACCGACCAGCGGAAGGTAACGTTTTACCGTCAGATGGGCTATGTTTGCCGCCGCCTGCGCTTTTACCAGTTCACCTTTCGCATTGTCGTAGGCTGCCTGATAGGTGGCCGGATCGATCTGATAAAGTGATTCACCCGCTTTGACGTCGCTGCCTTCGGTAAAATTACGGTGCAGAATGATACCACTTACCTGGGGACGAACCTCCGCCACACGATAAGCGTCAGTTCTGCCTGGCAATTCCGTCGTTACGGCCAGTGGCGCGCTTTTGACAATATGAACACTGACCTGAGGAGCTTGCCCATGCTGCTGTGGGTTTTCTTGCCCATCGCACCCGGCGAGCAGTGCAGCACAGACAATGAAACCGGATAAGGGTAAGCGTCTGAAGTGATTCGTCATTACTGTTCCTTAAACTACCCTTGAACCGATATATGCCATAAGTCGGTGAAAGGGTGTGAGGCAAAAAAAGAAATGTAGCTGCGTATAATAATGAGGGTATTCAAGGTTTTTTAATTTATAAGTGCTGATGGAGGCAATAAAAAGCAAAATCAGATTCTGAACCAGTGTATTCGAAATCCGGCTTCTGTCAGGATAATCAACGGAATACTTATGAGTAAATACAAACTATTTATTTAATGAATTTGATTCGCTCAATTTATTCGTATGAATTATAAATTAAATGAATTGACTTTTTTTGTGCAAAACTAAAACGGGTTATGGTGAATACTTTGACTTACACGACCCTTTAATAACGTTTGATGTCGTATCAACCGTATAAGTAATGAGTAGCAGGCTATGGCGCGTAAAAAGAAAGAAGAGGCTCAAAAGACCCGGCAGCAGCTGATTGAAGCCGCTATCGGGCTATTCGCGACACGTGGCGTGGCTAATACCACGCTTACCGACATCGCCGATGCTGCTCAACTTACTCGCGGGGCGGTTTACTGGCATTTTTCGAGTAAAGCGGAAATATTTAACGCCATCTGGGAACAGCAATTGCCGCTGCGTGAAATGATTCGTGACAGGTTAATACTTTCTGAAAAAGATGACCCTTTGTTAATGCTTCGTGAACAGTTTATTGTCGCGCTGCAATATATTGCGAGCGAGCCACGTCAGTATGCTCTTTTACAAATTCTGTATCATAAGTGTGAATTTCATGACGATGTGATTTCAGAATGTGAAATACGCAAGCGGATCGGTTTAAACGATACTTATCTTCGCAGGACGTTGAGACAATGCGTTGCGCGTAGCATTATTTCTTCCCAAACTAATATTGAACTGGCGCTGATTGTTTTCCACGCATTTTTTAGCGGAGTCATTAAAAACTGGTTAATGGATAGCAACAGTTTTAATCTGTACAAACAGGCGCCGGCGCTGGTGGATAATATTCTTGCGACACTAAATATCACTCGAGTGGCGCCAGTGTTCTACGATACAGCCTCTTGATTGCATACGGGATGGAGACATCTCCCCGTGCTGGCACTGTTCCATAATAGCCTGCGCGGTAATCGGTTTGCCCAGCAGATAACCCTGTAGCGTATTGCATCCCAGTTCTGTCAGAAAGGTCTGCTGCGCTGCGGTTTCGACCCCTTCTGCCACGACCTTCAGATTCAGCGTTTTTGCCAGGGCGATAATCGCCGAGACGATCGTCGCATCTTCACTCTCTCCACTTAACTCTTTTACAAAAGCACGATCGATTTTCAACTCGCAGGCAGGGAGTCGCTTAAGATAAAGAAGGCTTGAATAACCTGTACCAAAATCGTCTATCGAGGCTTTTACGCCCGCATCCGTCAGCGCTGTCAGGACACGAACGCTTTCGTCCGGATTGCTCATCGCCGTGGTTTCGGTCACCTCCAGGATCAACATGCCGGGCGGTACGCTATGGCGCGTCAGACAATCGAGAACCGTTTTAACCAGCGACGGCTGTTCGAACTGCAACGTAGAAAGATTCACCGCCATTGACCAGTCCGTGTGGCCCTGAAGGTGCCATTCTCGCAGCTGGCGGCAGGCCTCGTCGATTACCCAGTTTCCAATTGGAATAATCAGCCCGGTTTTCTCTGCAAGCGGTAGAAACAGGTCGGGGGGCAGTAATCCCTGTTTGGGATGCTGCCAGCGTAACAGCGCTTCGAATCCGATGACCGGCCCGGCAGGGGCGTGGAATTTAGGTTGATAAAGCAGACGTAACTCATTACGGTCGATGGCCTGCCACAGATCATTCATCAGCTGAAGATGCGTCTGCGCCAGCGTATTCATTGACGGCTGAAAGAAGTGATAACCGTTGCGACCCATATGTTTCGTGTGGTACATCGCAGCATCAGCGTTAAACATCAGTTCACGATCGGTTTTGCCATCGTGTGGATAGAGCGCAATGCCAATGCTCAGGGTGACCATCAGTTCGTAAGGATCGAGATGGAACGGGCTATCAATGACGCGTACCAGTGAATTTGCCAGTGAGGCAGCATCATCCGGGGTAGTGGTTTCGGCCAGCAGGACGAATTCATCCCCACCGATACGCGCCAGCGTGTACTGACCTTTCAACTGCAACAGCAAACGCTGAGTCACCGCAACCAGAAGATTGTCACCGACATCATGACCATAGGCATCGTTGACGGTTTTAAAGCCATCAAGATCCATAAACATCAGCGCGAAAGGGCTTCCTTCGCGATCGGCCTTGCTGATGGCCTGATCGAGGCGATCCTCAAGCAGAATACGATTGGGTAAGCGCGTCAGCGTATCATGCAACGCCAGCTGAGCGAGTTCACGGTTAGCTTCTGCCAGTGATGAGGCCAGCAGCGAGGTACGAGCCTGAAGGCGGGCATCGAACATCGATACCAGCAGCGTAATCCCCAGAATAGCGAGCGCGACCACGCTAACCAGTATCGCCAGCCAGCTCCCGTTAATGCCATGATGGTGGACCATCGTCGACATTGGAAATTGTGCTGCTTCCATGCCGGCGTAATGCATGCCAGCGATAGCGATGCCCATGGTGATCGCCGCCCCCAGACGCATCAACGCCATTCGTGCAGCTTCCTGACGTAAACGGAACGTCAGCCAAAGAGCGGCCAGTGAAGCGGCAAGGGCTATGCCCACAGAGATAGCCATCCACGTTTTATCCCAGACAATACCCGGAGTGACCTCCAGGGCAGCCATACCGGTGTAGTGCATGGTAACTATGCCTGCACCCATCACGACGGCGCCAGGCAGCAGTCGGCGCAAATGTAGCTGCTCGCCGCTAACGAGCCACAGGGCGAACATTGACGAGCTGATGGCGATAATCATCGAAAGCACGGTCAGGGTCGCGTTGTAACTCATGCTCATGGAAAGATCCATCGCCAGCATACCGATGAAATGCATCGCCCACACGCCAATCCCCATCGAAACACCGCCACCTGCCAGCCAGACGCGTGCAGCGACGCCCTGGCTTCCGGCAACGCGCGCAGCCATATTCAGCGCGGTATAGGCGGCAAGAATGGCGACAATAAAGGAGATGACGACGAGGATTTGGTTGTATTGGCTAACCAGCATGGTCTGTTCACTCGTTGTGAGACGTTAAGCAAGAGCGGTTGAAAAGGGCACAGACATTATCATCGTCAGGAAATGACGAAAAGTGATTTAAGCCCCTGTTTTTATTGGGTGATAACAGAGGGGTACAGGATGGAAGAGGCTAGTCCAGCTCTGAGCAGTTGACCAGTTTTAGCGGGTTCACGGAATTCATATTGCGACATTTATCGGTTTCGGTGCTCATCAGTTCAATCCACTGCATCAGCAGCGCATCGAAAATGAAAACAGAGACAGCAAAAACGACCAGCCACCAGTATTTACGAATCATGTGTCATTCCGCGAAAAGAGAGCCTGTAAGGTGGTGGAAATATACACGAAAAGCGGGCGTTGAAAAGTGGGGAAGGAGAAGGTTTACAAAGCGTTGACGGTCACCCATCCGGGCAATAAAAAAGGCGCTTCCCCATGCCGAAGAGCGCCTTTTTAAACAAGCATTTAACTGATTAGTATCAGTTCATGCCGTATTTTTTCAATTTCTTACGCAGGGTACCACGGTTGATGCCCATCATCAGGGCAGCGCGGGTTTGATTACCACGGGTGTATTGCATCACCATGTCCAACAGTGGCTGTTCAACTTCAGCCAGTACCAGCTCATACAGGTCATTAACATCCTGACCGTTCAGTTGAGCAAAATAGTTCTTCAGTGCCTGTTTAACCGAGTCACGCAGGGGCTTTTGAGTCACCTGATCCTGAGAGTTAACGGTAGAAACGGTCAGTACGTCAGAATTTACGCGTTGTTCGAACATAGTTCTGTCAGCTCTTTATTTCATTACGCAAGATTTTCGAAGTATGCCTCCAACGCCTCCAGCTGTTCGCTGGCATCCTCAATGGCGTTGAATGTGCGCCGAAACTGGTCATTTGGAGCGTGCTCCTGGAGATACCAGGATACGTGTTTACGCGCAATTCGGTACCCTTTTGCCTGGCCGTAGTGGTCATGCAGTTCCCGAACATGCGAACAAAGCAAGCGCTTAACCTCTGCCAGAGGCAGCGGGGCAAGCAGCTCCCCAGTGTCCAGATAATGCTGGATTTCCCGAAAGATCCAGGGTCTTCCCTGAGCGGCACGTCCTATCATCAGAGCATCAGCTCCCGTATAGTCGAGCACAGCTCTGGCTTTAAGCGGGTCAGTTATGTCGCCATTCGCGATAATCGGAATGGAAACTTTCTGCTTAACTGCCCGAATGCTGTCGTATTCAGCTTCACCGTTGAACAAACAGGCGCGAGTGCGTCCATGAATGGTCAGGGCCTGAATGCCACAGTCTTCGGCCAGTTGGGCAATCTCTACACAGTTACGGTGTTCCGGCGACCAACCCGTGCGAATCTTCAACGTAACAGGAACGTCCACTGCGCTGACAACCGCCGTCAGGATTGACTTCACCTGGTCGGGGTATTGCAGAAGGGCTGAACCTGCAAGCTTGCGATTCACCTTTTTGGCCGGGCAACCCATATTGATATCAATAATCTGGGCGCCACTTTCCACGTTAATACGCGCGGCATCTGCCATCTCTTCAGGCACGCTTCCGGCAATTTGCACGGTGCGGATACCTGGCTCATCCACGTGCACCATCCGAAGGCGGGACTTGTCGCTTTCCCAAACCTGCGGGTTAGACGACATCATCTCGGAAACGGTTAATCCTGCTCCCATCTCGTAGCACAGCGTCCTGAACGGCCGGTCGGTAATACCTGCCATTGGGGCTGCGATCAGGCGATTTCTAAGCTGGTGGTGTCCGATGCGCATGAGTTAAGAAATGACCATACTGTGACTGCAAGGCGGCGTATATTACGCATTTTTTGCACGAGATGAAAGGCCAAACTTTGAACAATCCTCTGTTGTAGATCAAGGAATCGCCAGTCATTCTTTTCGGATAAGATTATTCGCTATTTAAATCATTGTGTTATGAAGAAATGAACATTTTGTGGGCGCTTACAATTTCCCGTAACTTCTCATCATTTCTGAATAAATGAATCAATTGGCCGGGATAATCTGCTGCGATATGCAGCAGATTATGGCGCTTCTTTGCGATCTGCGTCGCATTTCAGCACAGGATATCAGCGCAAAAAATCGGCTTATTCAACAACCAGACGGCCATGAAGCGGCTGAACCGGGCGGCTGTTTTCGTGGTGCATAGTGTGAGTGAATTTTTGCAGCTGTTCAGCAGAGACGGTCAGCGGATGCTTGAGCACCAACCATGTCACCCCTTCTGAGCACGGTGGCGTGGTCAGGGAGCCGCTAAAACGCCAGTAGGTTTTATCCGCAGGCAGTAATTTATTCATATCGAGGGTTGGCTTAATTGTAACGTTCTGGTCAACCTGTCCTGGCATCACGCCCCAGAGTTTATCCAGCTCAGTGTTTGCCGCGCCCTGATCGAACATAACGGCAACGACCGTCAGTTCGCCGTCAGCGTTTTTATGGACCAGATGCATTTCCATTGCGTATTTTTTACCGTGCACCGTGTTTTCGGATGGTGCATGGAAATGGAACTGCTGTAACGTCCAGCGCTGTTTATCAAGCGTGATGCTGTCGCGTGTATCGGCATTTTCACTCGCCTGGATAGTATGGCCGTTGTTTGTCAGAATGACCGGGCCGTCGATATAGTGCGTTTCCAGCGGAGAGATGTGGGCTTTGACCGTGTTGTCTATGTTGACCGGCGACTGATACATTCCGCTTTTACACGTCTTGTACGCCTCGTCCAGTTCGCCCCAGTGTTCCGGTGCGCCTTCTCCCTGATAGCTCCAGTGTGATGCGTAAGCCGTAGCCGAAATCATGCTCAGCGCCAGCAGCGCTGCCTTGCCTGAAATGTGTTTCATCGTATTCTTCCTGTGAATTTTATTATCCAAATCAATGATTAACATTATGATTTGTGAGGTTATTTTATCGAAGAAAGGATGAAGGGGGGAGAAAAAACCGAAGGGAAAAGGCGTGGTCAGACGACCACGCCAAAGGCTTATTTTTTACGACCGGTGATGCGACACCACTCTTCTTTCTCGACAACCGGGTCGAGCGCAAAGAGATCGGCGTAGGCTTCACAGACGCTGGCTGCCTGGCTGGCAAGGATACCGGACAGGCCCAGCAGACCGCCTTCAACCGGCAGCACGCTGATTAACGGCGCCAGCTCGCGTAACGGGCCAGCCAGGATATTCGCGACCACCACATCGGCTTTCATGGCCTCTGGCTGTGCATCGGGCAGATACAGTTCAAGGCGATCGGAAACGCCATTACGCTCGGCGTTATCACGGCTGGCCTGAATCGCCTGCGGATCGATGTCGATCCCGATGGCTTTTGCCGCGCCCAGTTTCAGCGCCGCGATAGCGAGGATCCCGGATCCGCAACCGAAGTCGATCACGGTTTTGCCTTCCAGATCCAGGCCATCCAGCCATTGCAGGCACAGGGAGGTTGTCGGGTGGGTACCGGTGCCGAACGCCAGACCCGGATCCAGCATTACGTTGACCGCATTTTCATCGGGAACGTCGCGCCAGCTTGGGCAGATCCACAGACGCTGACCAAACTGCATCGGATGGAAGTTGTCCATCCACTCGCGTTCCCAGTCTTTGTCTTCCAGCTGTTCGATTTTATGCGCGAAACCCGCGCCCAGCAGCGGATGGTTTTCCAGAATCGCCACGACCTCTTTCATGTCGGTTTCTGCATCGAACAGGCCGATAACGTCCGTATCACCCCACAGGCGCGTTTCGCCTGGTAGCGGCTCAAAGACCGGCGTGTCATGCGTGTCCTGGAACGTGATAGAGACCGAACCGGCCTCCATCAGCGCATCACTCAGTTCTTCGGCGTTCGCGCCGGTTGTGTTCAGTTTCAATTGGATCCACGGCATGGCAAAACTCTTTATTTATCAGTAGAAATCAGGGTGGCGGGTGGAACGGGACGGCCAAAACGGTTACCCACCACAAACGCCAGTAAACTTAACAGTAACGAAGGCACGATCGGGTGAAAGCCAAGATACTGAATTTTCAACGTGGCGAGAACGGCATACAGGACGCCCCCGACAATCATGCCGCTTAATGCACCCGCGGCATTCGCGCGTTCCCAGTACAGCCCCAGCACCAGCGGCCACAGGAAAACGGCTTCCAGCCCGCCAAAGGCGAGCAGGTTCAACCAGATGATCATCTCCGGTGGACGCCACGCGGCCAGCAGCAGCAACGCCCCCAGCACCAGGGTAATCACCGCCGACATGCGCTTGAGGCGTCGCTCATTTTCGACCTGTTCAGGGCGCAAATTCAGATAGAGATCTTTAATGATCGTAGCGGAACTTTGCAGCAACTGAGCGTTGATGGTCGACATAATGGCCGCCATGGGTGCGGCGAGGAAAATTCCGGCGGCAAACGGCGGAAGTACTTTCACCATCAGGGTTGGAATGACCAGATCCGGTACGGTAAGGTCAGGGATCACCGCGCGTCCCAGCGCGCCCGCCAGGTGCATACCAAACATCAGGATTGCCACCACAATTGTCCCGATAATAATCCCGCGGTGTACCGCTTTGCTGTCTTTATATGAGATGCAGCGCACGGCGGTATGCGGCAGGCCAATCACGCCAAAGCACACCAGCACCCAGAACGAGGTCATAAAGGTTGGAGAGAGGATGTCATCCGCCCCCTGCGGCGAGACCAGTTTCGGATCGATCGCTTCCAGGGTTTCAACCGCATGGCTCAGGCCCCCTGCGGCATGCACGATACCCACCAGCAGAACGAGAGTGCCAATAAGCATCACCATTCCCTGCATCGTGTCGTTCAGAACGCTGGCACGGAACCCGCCAAACGCGGTGTACAGCGCGATACTCACACCGAAAATGACCAGACCCGTCTCGTAGGGGATCCCGGCTGCCGTTTCCAGCAGACGTGCGCCGCCGATAAACTGCACCGTCATCGCACCAATAAACGCCACCAGCAGACTCAGGCTTGCCAGCCATACCAGCAAGCGACTCTGATAGCGGGCAAACAGCATATCGTTCAGCGTCACGGCATTGTAGCGACGGGCCAGAATGGCAAACTTTTTACCCAGTATGCCCAGAGAGAGCCAGATGGCAGGCAGCTGGATCATGGCCAGCAGTACCCAGCCCAGTCCGTACTTATAAGCGGCGCCCGGGCCACCGATAAACGAGCTGGCGCTGATGTAAGTAGCGGTCAGCGTCATGGCCAGCACGACGCCACCCATTGAGCGGCTCCCGAGGAAATACTCGTTCAGAAAGGTGCCGGTCGAACGTTTACGCATCGCATAAACCGACAGGCCAAACACCAGGAACAGGTAAGCGACAAGCGGCAGAATGACTTCAAGCTGCATCATCGTCCTCCAGGGAGATATCGCGATAGATGAATTTCACCATCGCCCAGCACAGCACAATAAACACCAGCGGCAGCAGCAGGCAGGCCATTTCAAACCAGTGCGGGAGGCCGGTAATGCCAATCGCTGAATCAGGTAAGTAAGCAGTTACTAACCATGCAGCGAGATAGAGAAGGGTCAGCCACAGCGCCCAGCGCGCTTCTTTATGGGCCTGAACAAAACGTTTGTCCATTTTTTGTCCCTTGTGGATGAAGAAAGCGGGGATTGTACATGATGGGGCTTTGCGATCCCCAGAAATAAAAAAGGCCGGATAATCCGGCCTTTTAGCAACACTGGTCTCTTACTTCTCGTTCAGACCAAGTTTTTTCTCCAGGTAGTGGATGTTAGTACCACCATTCTGGAAGTGCTCGTCGCTCATGATGCGCATCTGGAGATCTACGTTGGTTTTGATCCCGTCGATGATCAGCTCCTGAAGGGCGTTCTTCATGCGGGCAATGGCCACGTCACGGTTTTCGCCGTAGCAGATCAGCTTACCGATCATTGAGTCATAGTACGGCGGTACGGTGTAACCGGCGTAAATATGGGACTCCCAGCGCACACCAAAGCCACCCGGCGCGTGGAAACGCGTGATTTTACCCGGGCTTGGCAGGAAGGTGTTCGGGTCTTCGGCGTTGATACGGCACTCTACCGCATGGCCTTTAACCACAACTTCTTCCTGTTTGATGGACAGCGGCTGACCGGCTGCGATACGCAGCTGTTCTTTGATCAGGTCAACGCCGGTGATCATTTCGGTAACCGGATGTTCAACCTGAATACGGGTGTTCATCTCAATGAAGTAGAACTCGCCGTTTTCGAACAGGAACTCAAAGGTACCCGCCCCGCGATAGCCGATATCGACACACGCTTTGGCGCAACGCTCACCGATGTAGCGACGCAGTTCCGGCGTAATGCCCGGCGCTGGCGCTTCTTCGACGACTTTCTGGTGACGACGCTGCATGGAGCAGTCACGTTCAGCCAGATAGATCGCGTTGCCCTGACCGTCAGCCAGCACCTGAATTTCGATGTGGCGTGGGTTTTCCAGGTATTTTTCCATGTACACCATGTCATTGCTGAAAGCCGCTTTCGCTTCCGCTTTGGTCATGGAGATAGACTGCGCCAGTTCAGCATCGCTGCGTACAACGCGCATACCGCGACCGCCGCCGCCGCCAGACGCCTTGATGATAACCGGGTAGCCAATGCGTTTAGCATGGGCGCGGTTAGCATCCATATCGTCGGTCAGCGGGCCGTCAGAGCCCGGTACGGTTGGCACGCCGGCTTTTTTCATCGCGGTGATGGCAGACACTTTGTCACCCATCAGGCGAATGGTGTCGGCTTTCGGGCCAATGAAGATAAAGCCAGAGCGTTCAACCTGCTCAGCAAAGTTGGCGTTCTCAGAGAGGAAACCATAACCCGGGTGAATCGCGACCGCGCCAGTGATTTCGGCGGCGCTGATGATCGCCGGGATGTTCAGATAGCTTTTTACGGACGGAGCCGGACCGATACAGACCGTCTCATCCGCCAGCAATACGTGTTTTAAATCGCGATCCGCGCTTGAGTGCACGGCCACGGTCTTGATGCCCAGTTCTTTACAGGCACGAAGAATACGCAGTGCAATCTCGCCACGGTTGGCGATAACAATTTTATCCAGCATGTTCGCCTCGTTACTCGATGACGACCAGCGGCTCGTCAAATTCTACCGGCTGACCACTTTCGACCAGAATCGCTTTCACAGTACCTGATTTGTCTGCTTCGATCTGGTTCATCATTTTCATGGCTTCAACGATGCACAGGGTATCGCCTACGTTGACTTTCTGACCCACTTCGATGAACGCTTTCGCGTCCGGGCTCGGGGTGCGGTAGAAAGTACCAACCATTGGGGAACGTACGATGTGACCACTGATTTCTGCAGCTGCTGCAGGTGCGGCTTCTGCTGCTGGTGCAACGGCTGCGGAGAGCGCAGGCTGCTGCACTGGCGCAGCATAAGCTTGCTGCATTACCGGGAAGCTAGCGGCTGGGGCTGCACGGCTGATGCGTACAGACTCTTCGCCTTCAGAAATTTCCAGTTCGGAGATGCCTGATTCTTCAACCAGCTCGATCAGTTTTTTAATCTTACGAATATCCATGAGTGGGTTCCGTACTCTTGTTTAGTGTGATTGTGACAAGCGTTTTACCGCTGTCTGTAAAGCGTATGAATAGCCGTCTGCACCCAGCCCACATATCACGCCAGCGGCGATATCTGACAAGTAGGAATGGTGGCGGAACGGCTCTCGGGCGTGCACGTTACTCAGATGGATCTCGATAAACGGGATACTCACCGCGAGCAGTGCGTCGCGTATAGCAACACTGGTGTGCGTAAACGCGGCCGGATTGATCAGGATATAGTCCACAGTGTCTTTAGCCTGATGAATACGGTCGATGATTGCGTACTCCGCGTTTGACTGAAAATGGTCCAAATCCACATTCAGCGAGGCTGCTTCCGTACCCAGACGGTTAACAATTTCGCTCAATGTCAGCGTGCCGTACTTCTCTGGCTCACGGGTGCCGAGCATGTTCAGGTTCGGTCCGTTCAATACTAAAATTTGGAATTTGTCAGCCATTGTGCCGCTATCTCCTGCGATTTTCGGGTAAAAAACAACATATACCGTCAACACGCAATTGTCACCCTTTCAGAGGCCAAAAACCCCTGTCCGGAAAACCGAAGTCGCACATTATAACGATTTCGTAGCATTTGGCAGCTAAATACTGGTCTTATCAGGGAAGATTATCAACCGCTATCCGAAAAAGATTCGCGGCTGATAAATAATCTGCGGGAAAACGCACAGTTTCGTGGACTATCGTACCCACTGGCGGAACTTCTTGTAACGCCATGCTAAAAGGGCCAATGCCAGCAGGGTGTAGATGACCGGCTGAGGAGATAATATCTTCACCGACCACAGGTAATGGATGGGCGCAAGGATCGCGACAAGATAGACGAAGTTGTGCAGCAGTTGCCAGCGCCGTCCCATTTTTCGCTGCGCGTACTGCGTGGATGTCAGCGTCAGCGCCAGTAAAACCAGCCAGCTTACGATACCCAGCGTCAGATAAGGACGCGTAACCAGTTCGCTGCCAAGGAGTGCCAGGTTGTTAATGCCCAGTTCCAGCAGGGCGTAACTGGTGAGATGCAGCGTCGCCCAGGCAAAACACCATAGCCCCAAAAGCCGACGGGTACGTATTAGCAATGGCTGTTTAGCGTAGCGCGCAAGCGGTGAGACGAGCAAGGTCGCCAGCAAAAATTTCAGAGCCATCCGACCCGTAAAATGCTGAATATCTTTAGCCGGATCGGCACTGAACTGTCCCTGGCTGGCTGCCCAAAAGAGCCAGATAAAGGGGAGCAATCCGGCTAAATGCAGGAGTACCTTCAGCCAGGTTATCTGCTTTGCCGTTAAACGCACTTAGAAGTTCTCCCGTAAATTCAGCCCACGATAGAGGGATGCCACCTCATCTGCATAGCCGTTAAACAGCAGCGTTGGCTGGCGTTTAACATCCAGCGCGCCGCCGGAACCGATAAAACGTTCCGTCGCTTGCGACCAGCGTGGATGATCAACGTGCGGGTTAACGTTGGCAAAAAAACCATACTCATCTGGCGCTGCGAGGTTCCAGGTGGTGGGTGGGCGTTCACGGGTGAGCTTAATGCTGACGATCGATTTGATGCCCTTGAAACCGTATTTCCACGGTACGGTCAGGCGAATGGGCGCCCCGTTTTGCGGCGGCAGCGCTTTGCCGTAAACCCCGACGGTGAGCAGCGTAAGCGGATGCATGGCTTCGTCGAGACGTAAACCTTCAACGTAGGGATACTCCAGCCCGCCGCCGATAAACCGATCCTTCTGGCCTGGCATCTCGTCCGGGGCATAGCGCGTCTGGAAGGAAACATACTTCGCGTTGCTGGTGGGCTCAACCAGCGCCAGCAGTTTATGCAAAGGGAAACCTACCCACGGCACCACCATCGACCAGGCTTCCACACAGCGCATACGGTAAATGCGTTCTTCAAGTGGGAAGCGGGTGGTGAGGTCATGATGATCCAGCGTCAGCGGCTTTGCCACTTCGCCATCAATCTTCAGCGTCCAGGGATCGGTTTTCATGCTCCCGGCGTTGGCGGCAGGATCGGCCTTATCGAGCCCAAACTCATAGAAGTTGTTATAGCCGGTGACTTTATCTTCCGGCGTCAACGTCAGTTTATTCTGCCACTGCGCCGGTTTCGTGAAGTTAAGCGGTGCGCCAGAGGGGGCTTTCGGGCGGTCGTTGCCCTTAAACCAGTCGAGCAGATCGGCGTGGGCCGCAGGGGTGAGCGTCAGGGCAGTGGCGCTGATGCCAAGCATTTTCAGGATCTGGCGACGCTGTAGCATAAAGACAGACTCGGACGTTACGTCTGCTTCCGTCAGTTTTCGGGTTTTCATGGCATCCTCCGTCAGGCGTTTTTCTAAGCATGACGGAGGAGGAGGGTTAGCGCGAATATGTCACGAAAATTTGAAGATTAGGCGATTTTAACCAGCGCACGACCGTGGAACTGGTTGTCCATGATTTTATTGGCGTACTCTGGCGCCTGGCTCAGGGTAATCTCAGTGGCGCTCTGCTCATAGAATGAGGCTGGCAGATCCCGCGCCAGACGTTCCCAGGCCTCAGCCCGCCGCTCGGCTGGGGTCATGACCGAATCGACACCCTGAAGACGCACGTTACGCAGAATAAATGGCATCACCGTCGTCGGCAGGGCAAAACCACCCGCCAGACCACAGGCCGCCACGCAGCCACCGTAATTCATTTGCGCCAGTACCTTCGCCAGCACTTTGTCGCCGACGGTATCTACAGCGCCAGCCCAGACCTGTTTTTCCAGCGGACGGGTCTCGGCGAATTCGTCGCGGCTCAGAATACGGCTTGCGCCCAACTGACGTAGATAATCATGCGTACTTTCGCGGCCAGAGACGGCGGCGACCTGGTACCCCAGCTTGTGCAGCAGCGTGACGGCCGTGCTGCCCACGCCACCGCTGGCGCCGGTCACGACAATTTCGCCAGAGTCAGGACGGATCCCGGCCTCTTCCAGCGCCATCACGCAGAGCATGGCGGTGAAACCTGCCGTGCCGACGATCATCGCCTTACGGCCGTCCAGGCCTTTCGGCATCGGGACCAGCCAGTCACCTTTTACGCGCGCCTGCGCTGCCAGTCCTCCCCAGTGGTTTTCACCTACGCCCCAGCCGGTGAGCAGTACCTGCTGTCCGGCGTGAAAACGCGGATCTTCACTGGTATGCACGCGGCCAGCCAAGTCGATGCCTGGCACCATTGGGAAATTTCGGATGATTTTACCTTTTCCCGTAATGGCCAGTGCATCTTTATAGTTCAGACTTGACCAGTCGATATCTACGGTCACGTCGCCCTCCGGCAGGCGGCTCTCGTCAATGGCTTGCACCGAGGCAACGGTTTTGCCGTCCTGCTGTTCTAAGATCAAAGCCTGCATACAGGGTCCTCACTAGGATTGATGATGGGAAAATATGTACTGAAGACTATACTCGCTCAATGAAACGCAGTGCCGATTTAACGCAATAAATTGCCAGATACACCAGGTTTGGTAGTATGCCGCATTTGAAATGCAAGTTAGCGC
Organism: Enterobacter cloacae complex sp. ECL411; assembly: GCF_021869665.1. Taxonomy (NCBI): domain Bacteria; kingdom Pseudomonadati; phylum Pseudomonadota; class Gammaproteobacteria; order Enterobacterales; family Enterobacteriaceae; genus Enterobacter; species Enterobacter cloacae complex sp. ECL411. The sequence continues at coordinate 4,243,647 of NZ_CP091486.1, read as the reverse complement.
TCACTTGCGACCCCTTCAACCCACGGAGTAATCTCAAGGATGCGATTAACGACGAAGTTCTCAGCTTTTATCACCTTGCTGACGGGACTGACCATATTTGTCACGCTAATCGGCTGCTCGCTGAGCTTTTATAATGCCATCCAGGATAAGCTGGTTAACCGGGTAGAATCGGTTGCATCGGTTATCGACACTCGCCTGATTACAACCTCCTTCCCGGCACTTTCGCGTGAACTGGATGAGTTAATGGTGCCTGTGGATATAGTGCAGATCGACATTAAACAGGGGAAGCAGACCGTTTTCAGCCATACCCGTCAGGGCAGCTACCGTCCTGCCGGCACGGTAGATCAGTATCGGGACATAACGGTACGCTCACTTAAACATCCGGGTATGACAATCCATCTGATGTACCAGGACCCGATGAGCAACTATTTACGCTCGCTCATGACCACCGCGCCCTTAACCATCGCCGTAGCCTTGATCGTCCTGCTGATTTTCCTCGCCGTTCGCTGGCAGCGTCGTCAACTTTCCGGCCAGGAACTGCTGGAAACACGCTCGGTGCGAATACTGAATGGCGAGCGGGGTCCGCAGGTACGGGGATCGGTTTATGAATGGCCATCACGTACCAGTAGCGCCCTGGACGTGCTGCTCTCCGAAATCCAGTTTGCCAGCGATCAGCGTAGCCGTATGGACACGTTGATTCGCTCCTACGCCGCGCAGGATAACAAAACGGGCCTTAACAACCGTCTCTTCTTTGATAATCAGCTGGCTACGCTTCTTGATGATCCCGAAAAGGTGGGGACGCATGGCGTGGTAATGATGATTCGCCTGCCCGACTTCGATCTGCTCCGTGATACCTGGGGCCAGCGCGTGGCGGAAGAGAACCTCTTCACGCTGATTAACCTGCTATCCACCTTTATTATGCGCTACCCCGGCGCGTTACTGGCACGCTACCACCGCAGCGACTTTGCCGTCTTGCTGCCGCATCGCACCTTAAAGGAGTCCGAGAGTATCGCCAGCCAGCTGTTGAAAGCCGTCGATGCGCTACCCCAGAGCAAAATGCTCGACCGCGACGACATGGTGCATATGGGCATCTGTGCCTGGCGCGGCGGTCAGTCGACGGAGCAGGTGATGGAACATGCAGAAGCGGCCACGCGCAACGCCGTATTGCAGGGGGCGAACGGCTGGGCGGTCTATGATGATACGCTACCGGAAAAAGGGCGCGGCAACGTACGCTGGCGAACCCTGATTGAACAGATGCTGAGCCGGGGTGGACCGCGCATCTATCAAAAACCGGCGGTCATAAAAAATGGTCATGTCCATCATCGTGAGCTGATGTGCCGTATTTTTGATGGGACCGAGGAGGTTATCTCCGCAGAGTATTTGCCGATGGTGCTGCAATTCGGATTGTCCGAAGAGTATGACCGCCAGCAAATCACCCGCCTCATTCCGTTTTTATCGTACTGGCCTGAAGAAAATCTGGCTTTACAGGTGACCGTCGAATCGCTGATCCGTCCGCGTTTTCAGCGTTGGTTACGTGACACGTTAATGCAATGCGAAAAATCGCAACGCAAACGCATTATTTTGAACTTGCAGAGGCAGATGTAGGTCAACACATCAGCCGGTTGCGCTCGGTTGTGCGTTTAATCAATGCGCTTGGGGCTCGCGTGGCGGTAACACAGGCGGGTCTTACCCTGGTCAGCACCAGCTGGATCAAAGAGCTGGATGTCGAATTATTGAAGCTGCATCCGGGTCTGGTAAGGAATATCGAAAAGCGCACGGAAAACCAGCTGCTGGTACAAAGCCTGGTGGAGGCGTGCAAAGGAACGCAAACGCAAGTATTTGCCGCAGGCGTACGTTCACGCAGTGAATGGCAGATGTTGACAGAGCGCGGCGTGACGGGCGGTCAGGGGGATTTTTTTGCCGCCTCTCAGCCGCTTGACACCAATGTGAAAAAATATTTGCAAAGATACTCTGTTTGACCTGCCGTTTACTTTGTTTTCACGTAGAATATCGCGCCTGTAGCTTTGAGTAAGACGAGCATAAAAGCCAGTGAACGACCTTTTATAGGTTACAAGTGAAAGTGAGGGACGCTGCTGTTTACTCAGCCCTGAGGGATTCAGGGGATGAATTTGTAACAAAGGAAACGTGCTGCACTAATTTTCACCGTAGCAGACGATTTTTGCGCCTTGTCGCTGCTGCGTGTGGTTGGTAAAGTAAGCGGATTTTGTTTTCCGCCCCAGCTTTCAGGATTATCCCTTAGTATGTTGAAAAAATTTCGTGGCATGTTTTCCAATGACCTGTCCATTGACCTGGGTACCGCGAATACCCTTATCTATGTAAAAGGACAAGGCATCGTATTGAATGAGCCTTCCGTTGTGGCCATTCGTCAGGATCGTGCTGGCTCGCCAAAAAGCGTGGCCGCAGTAGGCCATGATGCGAAGCAGATGCTGGGCCGTACGCCGGGCAACATTGCCGCGATCCGCCCAATGAAAGATGGCGTTATTGCTGACTTCTTCGTGACCGAAAAAATGCTTCAGCACTTCATCAAGCAGGTTCACAGCAACAGCTTTATGCGCCCAAGCCCGCGCGTACTGGTGTGTGTGCCGGTTGGCGCAACCCAGGTTGAACGCCGTGCAATCCGTGAATCCGCTCAGGGTGCCGGTGCGCGTGAAGTGTTCCTGATTGAAGAACCGATGGCTGCGGCAATTGGTGCGGGTCTGCCGGTTTCTGAAGCAACTGGTTCTATGGTGGTGGATATCGGTGGCGGTACCACTGAAGTGGCCGTTATCTCCCTGAACGGCGTGGTGTACTCCTCTTCCGTGCGTATCGGCGGCGACCGTTTCGACGAAGCCATCATCAATTACGTTCGCCGTAACTACGGCTCTCTGATCGGTGAAGCGACCGCAGAGCGCATCAAGCATGAAATCGGTTCTGCCTATCCGGGTGATGAAGTTCGCGAGATCGAAGTTCGCGGTCGTAACCTGGCAGAAGGCGTGCCACGCGGATTCACCCTGAACTCCAACGAAATCCTGGAAGCGTTGCAGGAGCCGCTGACCGGCATCGTGAGCGCGGTGATGGTTGCGCTGGAACAGTGCCCGCCAGAGCTGGCCTCCGATATCTCCGAGCGCGGTATGGTTCTGACCGGTGGTGGTGCGCTGCTGCGTAACCTCGACCGCCTGTTAATGGAAGAGACAGGTATTCCTGTCGTAGTTGCAGAAGATCCACTGACTTGCGTCGCCCGTGGTGGTGGCAAGGCGCTGGAAATGATCGACATGCACGGCGGCGACTTGTTTAGCGAAGAGTAGTCGGGTGTGAGAGGGTAGCAAATGGCTACCCTTTCTCTCTGACGCGAGAATACGCATAGCCTATGAAGCCAATTTTTAGCCGTGGCCCGTCGCTACAGTTTCGCCTGATCCTGGCGGTTCTGGTGGCGCTCGGGGTCATTATTGCCGATAGCCGCCTCGGTACGTTCAGCCAGATCCGAACGTACATGGATACCGCCGTCAGTCCTTTCTACTTTATTTCAAATGGTCCCCGTGAACTGCTCGACTCCGTGTCGCAAACGCTTTCATCGCGTGACCAGCTCGAACTCGAAAACCGTGCATTACGCCAGGAACTGCTGCTGAAAAACAGCGAGCTACTGATGCTGGGGCAATATAAGCAGGAAAACGCGCGTCTGCGGGAACTGCTTGGCTCGCCGCTGCGCCAGGATGAACAGAAAATGGTCACCCAGGTGATCTCCACCGTAAACGATCCATACAGCGATCAGGTGGTGATTGATAAAGGCAGCGTGAACGGCGTATACGAAGGTCAGCCTGTCATCAGCGATAAAGGCGTTGTGGGCCAGGTCGTGGCGGTTGCCAAACTGACCAGCCGTGTGCTGCTGATTTGCGATGCCACCCATGCACTGCCGATTCAGGTGCTGCGTAACGATATTCGCGTAATTGCCGCCGGTAATGGTTGTACGGACGATCTGCAACTGGAACACCTGCCCGCCAACACGGATATCCGCGTGGGTGACGTGCTGGTGACGTCTGGTCTGGGCGGTCGTTTCCCTGAAGGCTACCCGGTTGCGGTTGTCTCTTCCGTGAAGCTCGACACTCAACGTGCCTACACCGTGATCCAGGCGCGTCCAACGGCTGGCTTGCAGCGTTTACGCTACCTGCTGCTGCTATGGGGCGCCGATCGCAACGGCGCTAACCCGATGACGCCGGAAGATGTGCATCGCGTGGCCAATGAGCGCCTGATGCAGATGATGCCGCAGGTGCTGCCTGCGCCGGATGCAATGGGGCCACCTGCGCCCGTACCGGCTCCGGCGACGGGGTTAACGCAGCCGCTACCGGATGCGCCGCCACCGCCGCAAGTCTCGGGTGGAGGGCAGTAGTGGCCAGTTATCGTAGCCAGGGGCGCTGGGTAATCTGGCTCTCATTCCTCGTTGCATTGTTGCTGCAAATTATGCCCTGGCCGGACGACATTCTTGTTTTCCGGCCAAACTGGGTATTACTCATTTTGCTCTACTGGATCCTTGCCCTGCCGCACCGCGTAAATGTCGGCACAGGTTTTGTGATGGGTGCCATACTGGATCTTATCAGTGGCTCTACGCTTGGCGTCCGCGCCTTATCCATGAGCATTATTGCGTATCTCGTTGCACTCAAATTCCAGCTCTTTCGTAACCTTGCGCTCTGGCAACAGGCGCTGGTGGTGATGTTGTTGTCGCTCGCTGCGGATATCGTTGTTTTCTGGGCAGAGTTTTTAGTGATCAACGTCTCTTTCCGACCGGAAGTGTTCTGGAGTAGTGTAGTAAACGGTGTGCTCTGGCCGTGGCTGTTCCTGCTGATGCGTAAAATTCGCCAGCAGTTTGCCGTGCAATAAAAGGTTTCTATGACGTCTTTGTATCTTGCCTCCGGTTCTCCGCGTCGCCAGGAACTGCTCGCGCAGTTGGGTGTATCCTTCGAACGCATCGTTACCGGTATCGAAGAAAAACGAGCTGAGGGCGAAAGCGCTCAGCAGTATGTCTCCCGTCTGGCGCGTGAAAAAGCGCAGGCGGGCGTTGCATGCGTGCCGCGTGACTTACCGGTGCTGGGGGCCGATACCATCGTCATCCTCAATGGTGAGGTGCTTGAGAAACCCCGCGACGCAGACCATGCTGCGCGGATGCTGCGTAACATGTCCGGACAAACCCATCAGGTGATGACGGCGGTAGCGCTGGCAGACAGCCAGTACGTTCTGGATTGCCTTGTGGTAACGGAAGTGACGTTCAGAGTCCTCACCGACGAGGAGATCGCCGGCTATATCGCCAGCGGTGAACCTATGGATAAAGCAGGTGCATACGGTATTCAAGGGTTGGGTGGCTGTTTTGTCAGGAAGATAAATGGCAGCTATCACGCCGTAGTCGGCTTACCGCTGGTGGAAACGTATGAGTTGCTGAGCAATTTTAACTCACTGCGTGAGGGAAGGGATAATTATGACGGCTGAATTGTTGGTAAACGTAACGCCATCGGAAACCCGTGTGGCCTACATTGATGGTGGCATTCTTCAGGAAATTCATATTGAGCGTGAAGCGCGGCGCGGAATCGTAGGCAATATCTACAAAGGTCGTGTCAGTCGTGTACTGCCGGGTATGCAGGCGGCTTTTGTAGATATTGGGCTCGATAAAGCGGCGTTTTTGCACGCCTCCGACATCATGCCGCATACCGAATGCGTGGCAGGCGAAGAGCAAAAACAGTTTGCCGTGCGCGACATCTCTGAGCTGGTGCGTCAGGGCCAGGATCTGATGGTGCAGGTGGTAAAAGATCCGCTGGGCACCAAAGGCGCGCGTCTGACCACCGACATCACCCTTCCTTCACGTTATCTGGTCTTTATGCCGGGGGCGTCGCACGTCGGCGTGTCACAGCGTATTGAGAGCGAAAGCGAGCGTGAACGCCTGAAAAAGGTGGTCAGCGCCTACTGCGACGAGCAGGGCGGGTTTATTATCCGTACCGCAGCGGAAGGGATCAGCGAAGAAGACCTGGCCTCGGATGCGGCCTATCTGAAGCGCGTCTGGACCAAAGTGATGGAGCGTAAAAAACGCAACCAGACCCGCTACCGGCTATACGGTGAGCTGGCGCTCGCTCAGCGCGTATTACGTGATTTCGCCGATGCGCAGCTCGACCGCATCCGCGTGGACTCCCGTCTGACGTACGAAGCCTTACTGGAGTTCACCGCCGAGTACATCCCGGAAATGCCGGGGCTGCTGGAGCATTACACCGGACGCCAGCCGATATTTGATCTCTATGACGTTGAAAACGAAATCCAGCGTGCGCTGGAGCGTAAGGTTGAGCTGAAATCGGGTGGCTATCTGATCATCGATCAAACCGAAGCGATGACCACCGTCGACATCAACACCGGCGCGTTTGTCGGCCATCGCAACCTCGATGACACCATCTTTAATACCAATATAGAAGCGACGCAGGCCATCGCACGCCAGCTTCGCCTGCGTAATCTGGGCGGTATTATCATCATCGACTTTATCGATATGAATAATGAAGACCACCGCCGTCGCGTGCTGCACTCCCTGGAGCAGGCGCTGAGTAAAGATCGCGTGAAAACCAGCATCAATGGCTTCTCGCAGCTCGGTCTGGTGGAAATGACCCGGAAACGGACCCGCGAAAGCGTGGAACATGTCCTGTGTAATGAGTGTCCAACCTGCCATGGACGCGGAACGGTAAAGACGGTGGAGACGGTCTGCTACGAGATCATGCGTGAGATTGTCCGTGTCCATCATGCCTACGACTCAGACCGTTTTCTGGTCTATGCTTCCCCTGCGGTGGCGGAGGCCCTGAAAGGGGAAGAGTCGCACGCGCTGGCGGAAGTGGAAATCTTTGTCGGCAAACAGGTAAAAGTGCAAATTGAGCCGCTCTATAACCAGGAGCAGTTTGACGTCGTCATGATGTAAACGCAGTTCGCTGCGAGATTTAAGGCTGACAAGGAGAGACGCGTGAGGCGATTGCCGGGGATTTTACTGCTTACAGGGGCAACGCTGGTCGTGATTGTCGCGTTGCTCGTGAGCGGGCTGCGTCTCGCCTTGCCGCATCTGGACAGCTGGCGGCCGCAGATCCTGGCAAAAATCGAATCTGCCACCGGTCTGCCGGTGGACGTGAGCCATATCGAGGCAAGCTGGCAGAACTTTGGCCCGACGCTTGATGCGCGGGATATCAGCGCCAGCCTGAAAGATGGCGGCCATCTTAAAATCAAACGCGTCACCCTGGCGCTGGATGTCTGGCAAAGCCTGCTGCATCTGCGCTGGCAGTTTCGCGATCTCACCTTCTGGCAACTTCAGCTGATGACCAACACGCCGCTGCAAAGCGGCGACAGCGATCGTGGGCTGGAAACCAGCCGTATCAGCGATCTCTTCCTGCGTCAGTTCGATCATTTCGATCTCCGCGACAGCGAAGTGAGCTTTATAACCCTTTCCGGACAGCGCGCTGAGCTGGCGATCCCACAGCTGACCTGGCTAAACGGGAAAGATCGCCACCGCGCCGAGGGGCAGGTGAATCTCTCCAGCCTGAACGGGCAGCACGGCGTTATGCAGGTGCGGATGGATCTGCGCGACGACAATGGCCTGCTGAACAACGGCAGGGTGTGGCTACAGGCGGACGACGTGGACGTGAAGCCGTGGCTGGGTGAGTGGCTACAGCAGAACATGCAGCTGGAAACCGCGCGCTTCAGCCTGGAAGGCTGGATGACCCTGACGAACGGGGCGTTCGCCAGCGGCGATATCTGGCTTAAGCAGGGGGGCGCGAGCTGGAAGGGGGAAAACCATCAGCATCAGCTTTCCGTCGATAACCTCACCGCACACGTGACGCAGGATAAAGGCGGCTGGCAGTTCGCTATTCCGGATACGCGCATCTCCATGGATAACAAACCCTGGCCGCGCGGCGCACTGACGCTGGCGTGGATGCCGGAGCAGGACGTCGGCGGTATAAACGGTAAACGCAGCGATGAGCTGCGTATCCGCGCCAGTAACCTGGATCTGACGGCGATCGAAGGGTTGCGTTCAATGGCCGCAAAACTCTCCCCGGAGCTGGGCGAAATCTGGCTGGCGACGCAGCCGAGCGGGCAGATAAACCGGCTGGCGCTGGATATTCCGCTCCAGGCCACGGAAAAGACGCGTTTTCAGGCGGCATGGAAAAATCTCGCATGGAAACAGTGGAAGCTGCTGCCGGGTGCCGAGCACTTCAGCGGTAAACTGGAAGGAAGCGTGGAAAACGGCAGGCTGACGGCAGAAATGCAGGAAGCAAAAATGCCGTACGAAACGGTCTTCCGTGCGCCACTGGAGATCGAAAAGGGAAACGCCACTCTTAACTGGCTGAAGAATGACAAAGGTTTTCAGCTCGATGGTCGCGATATTGATGTAAAAGCCAAAGCGGTACATGCCCGCGGTAATTTCCGTTATCTACAGCCTGAAGGCGATGAGCCGTGGCTGGGCATTCTGGCGGGCATCAGCACGGATGATGGTTCGCAGGCGTGGCGCTACTTCCCGGAAAACCTGATGGGGAAAGCGCTGGTAGACTATCTCAGCGGCGCCATTCAGGGCGGTCAGGCGGATAACGCCACGCTGGTCTACGGCGGCAATCCGCACCTGTTCCCGTATAAGCATAACGAAGGCCAGTTCCAGGTTCTGGTGCCGCTACGCAACGCCACCTATGCCTTCCAGCCGGACTGGCCCGCGCTGAAGAATCTGAATATCGAACTCAACTTCCTGAATGACGGCTTGTGGATGAAGACGGACAGCGTTGCGCTGGGCGGCGTAACGGCAAGCAACCTGACGGCAAACATCCCGGATTACTCCAAAGAGAAACTGCTGATTGATGCGGATATTAAGGGGCCGGGTAAAGCGGTTGGCCCGTATTTTGAAGATACGCCGCTGGATGACTCCCTGGCGGCCACTCTCCAGCAGTTGCAGTTAGATGGTGATGTGAATGCTCGCTTACATCTGGATATCCCGCTCGACGGTGAAATGACCACCGCCAAAGGCGACGTTCGTCTGAACAATAACAGCCTCTATATCAAGCCGCTGGACAGCACGCTGAAAAACCTTAGCGGTCAGTTCAGCTTTGTTAACGGCAATCTGAAAAGTAAGCCGCTGAAAGCGACCTGGTTCAATCAACCCGTCAATATCGATTTCTCCACCACCGAGGGCGACAAAGCCTACCAGGTGGCGGTCAATATGGACGCGAACTGGCAGCCGTCACGCATGGATGTTCTGCCGAAGCCGATTGAGAATGCGGTGGACGGCGCGGTGTCATGGAATGGCAAGGTCGCCATCGATCTGCCTTATCATGCCGGTGCGCGCTATAACGTCGACATTACGGGCGATCTGAAAAACCTCAGTAGCCAGCTTCCCGCACCGCTGAACAAGAAAAGCGGTGAAGCACTGCCCGTCAACGTAAAGGTTGCGGGCAACCTTAACAGCTTCGATTTAACCGGAAACGCTGGCGGAACAAACCACTTCAACAGCCGCTGGCTGCTTAACCGCAAGCTGACGCTGGACAGGGCGATCTGGACGACGGACAGCCGTACCACGCCGCCGCTGCCGGAGCAGGCGGGCATTGAACTGAATCTCCCGCCGATGGATGGCGCAGAGTGGCTGGCACTGTTTCAGAAAGGTGTCGGGCAAAACGTAGATCAAACGGCGCAGTTCCCCCAGTCCATTACCTTGCGCACGCCTGCGCTGACGCTGGGTGGGCAGCAGTGGAATAACCTGAGTATTGTCTCCCAGCCGACGGTGAACGGCTCAAAGGTCGAGGCGCAGGGGCGTGAAATTAACGGTTCGTTGACGATGCGCGATAACGCGCCATGGCAGGCGGCTATCCGTTATCTCTATTACAACCCGACCTTTACGGCGTCTAAAACACAGTCGACAAGTACGTCTCCTTTCAGCAGCAGTGGAACGTCGCGCGTGGATTTCAGCAACTGGCCCGATCTCCAGCTGCGCTGTGCGGAGTGCTGGCTGTGGGGACAGAAATATGGCCGTATCGACGGTGATTTTGATATTCAGGGCAATACGCTGAGCCTCTCTGGTGGGCTGGTGGATACCGGCTTTGGCCGCATGACCGCCGCTGGCGAGTGGGTGAACAAACCGGGTGAACAGCGCACCTCGCTGAAGGGCGATATTAAAGGCAACAAGCTGGACTCCGCGGCTAACTTCTTTGGGATCAGCACGCCGCTTCGCGGATCGTCCTTCGATGTGAATTACGATCTGCACTGGCGCGCGGCACCGTGGCAGCCGGACGTTGCCTCGCTGAACGGTATCCTCAGAACCCGTTTTGGTAAGGGACAAATTGCCGATGTTAGCACCGGTCATGCAGGGCAAATACTGCGCCTGCTGAGCTTTGACGCGCTGCTGCGCAAGCTGCGCTTCGATTTCAGCGATACCTTCAACGACGGTTTCTATTATGACTCCATTCGCGGAACGGCCTGGATCAAGGACGGCGTGATGCATACCGATGATACGCTGCTGGACGGCCTGGAAGCGGACATCGCCATGAAAGGATCAGTGAACCTCGTGCGCCGGGAGCTGGATATGGAAGCGGTTGTTGCCCCGGAAATCTCCGCTACAGTGGGTGTTGCTACCGCTTTTGTGGTCAACCCGATAATCGGCGCGGCGGTATTTGCCGCCAGCAAAGTGCTGGGGCCGCTCTGGAGCAAAGTCTCGATTCTGCGCTACCGCATTACGGGCCCAATCGATAAACCGCAGATTAATGAAGTGCTGCGCCAGCCGCGCAAAGAAGCACAGCAATGATTTGACGTGGGCAGGTAATTGCCTCACTCTCAATAATATTGATTTTATACCGCCACTGGCGGCAACGAACGAGTAGCAATACGATGAGTCTGAACCTGGTAAGTGAACATTTGCTCGCAGCGAACGGCCTGAGCCATCAGGACCTGTTCTCCATTCTTGGTCAACTGACCGAACGCCGCCTCGACTACGGCGATCTCTATTTCCAGTCGAGCTATCACGAATCCTGGGTTTTAGAAGACAGCATCATTAAAGATGGTTCTTATAACATTGACCAGGGCGTCGGCGTGCGCGCCGTCAGCGGCGAAAAAACCGGTTTTGCTTATGCAGACCAGATAAGCCTGGCCGCGCTGGAGCAGAGCGCGCAGGCGGCGCGAACCATTGTGCGTGATACTGGCGACGGTCGCGTGAAAACCCTGGGTGAAGTGCAGAACGCTGCGCTTTATACCAGCATCGACCCACTGCAAAGCATGAGCCGCGAAGAGAAGCTGGACATCCTGCGTCGCGTGGACAAAGTGGCTCGCGCGGCGGATAAACGCGTGCAGGAAGTTTCTGCCAGCCTGAGCGGTGTTTATGAACTGATCCTGGTGGCGGCGACGGACGGTACGCTGGCCGCCGACGTGCGTCCGCTTGTGCGCCTCTCTATCAGCGTGCAGGTGGAAGACGACGGCAAGCGCGAGCGCGGCTCAAGCGGTGGCGGCGGTCGTTTTGGCTACGACTGGTTCCTCGGCGACGTTGACGGCGAAGCGCGCGCGGATGCGTGGGCAAAAGAAGCCGTGCGCATGGCGCTGGTCAACCTGTCTGCCGTGGCGGCACCTGCCGGTACGCTGCCGGTGGTTCTGGGCGCAGGCTGGCCTGGCGTGCTGCTGCACGAAGCGGTCGGTCACGGCCTGGAGGGGGATTTCAACCGTCGCGGGACGTCCGTATTCAGCGGTCAGATGGGGCAGCTTGTCTCCTCCGAACTGTGTACCGTGGTGGATGATGGCACCATGCTCGACCGTCGCGGCTCGATTTCTATCGACGATGAAGGCACGCCGGGCCAGTACAACGTGCTGATCGAAAATGGCGTACTGAAAGGTTACATGCAGGACAAGCTTAACGCGCGTCTGATGGGCGTTGCGCCAACGGGTAACGGTCGTCGCGAATCCTACGCGCACCTGCCGATGCCGCGCATGACCAACACCTACATGCTGCCGGGTAAATCCACGCCGCAGGAGATTATCGAATCCGTTGATTACGGTATCTTCGCGCCGAACTTTGGCGGCGGCCAGGTGGATATCACCTCCGGTAAATTTGTCTTCTCTACCTCAGAGGCGTATCTGATTGAGAAGGGCAAAGTGACCAAAGCGGTAAAAGGGGCGACGCTGATCGGATCCGGGATTGAAGCAATGCAGCAGATCTCCATGGTCGGTAACGATCTGAAGCTGGATAACGGCGTGGGCGTCTGCGGCAAAGAAGGTCAGAGCCTGCCGGTAGGCGTGGGCCAGCCAACCCTGAAGGTCGATAACCTGACGGTGGGCGGCACGGCGTAATTTTTTCATTTTCCCCTCACCCTAACCCTCTCCCCAACGGGGAGAGGGGACTGCTCCGTGCTGTCTTTTCTCCCTCGCCCCTTTGGGGAGAGGGCCGGGGTGAGGGGGGAGGCCTACTCTTTCCTTCTTCCCCGCATCCCCTGAAACAGCTCTGCCACTTCCACAAAATAGTCCGTCAGATAGTTAATACAGACCTGCACCTTCAGCGGCAGCTTGTCCTTTTCGGTATAGAGCGCGTACACCGGGCGCGGATCCGACTGGTAGCGCGGGAAGAGGATCTCCAGTTCGCCGCTGTTGATCTCGTTGATCACCCACATCAGCGGCACGTAGGCGATCCCGGCCCCGGCCACCAGCCAGCGTGAGATGGTCATCGGATCGTTGGTCACGAAGCGGCCTTCAGGCAGCAGTTTGGTGGAAAGCCCTTCTGGCGCGATCAGTTCAAATTCGTTATCTGGGCGAACGCTGTATTCCAGCCACGAGTGGTTGCTCAGGTCGGCAGGTTTTTCCGGTACGCCATACTGTGCCAGATAGCTTTTCGAAGCGCAGACCACCATCGGCATGCTGCCCAGTCGACGCGAGAACAGGCTCGAGTCCTGCAATGCGCCAACGCGGATCACCACGTCTAACCCATCGGCAATCAGATCCGGTGCCGGAATACCCGTTACCAGATTAACGGTTAAACCGGGATACTCTTTCAGCATTTCCGCCGTCATGGCAGCGAGAACATTTTGTGCCATAGTTGAAGAACACCCGATACGCAGCGTGCCGATAGGCGTGTTGTTAAAGGCGTAGAGCTGCTCGTGAACATCCTGCACTTCATGCAGCATTCGACGGCAGCCCTGATAGTAAATTTTACCCGCTTCCGTCAGCCCAATGCTGCGGGTGCTGCGGTTGAGCAGCTTCACCTGGAGCTCATCTTCCAGTTTTGACACTGTCTGGCTAATGGATGAGACGCTCATTTGTAGCTGACGTGCTGCGGCGGTAAAAGAGCCTTGCTCAACCACTTTCGCAAAGACGGACATGCGTTTTAGACGTTCCATTATTCACTCTGGCTTAAAAGTGATTTAGATCACATATGATAGATAACAGCATAACAGTTACGTTAATATATTATTAATTACATAACGGCTGCGCCACTCTCGCCCGGCAATTCATGCTCTCCTGCGGCGGCGTGAGCTTAATAATCCAGTAACCTGCATCTCTTTAATCAAGGTCAACATGAGTCTGTTTCCCGTTATCGTGGTGTTCGGTCTGTCGTTCCCACCGATATTTTTCGAGCTTCTTTTATCACTGGCGATCTTCTGGCTGGTGCGCAAGGTGCTGGTCCCTACCGGGATTTATGATTTCGTCTGGCATCCTGCATTGTTTAATACCGCGCTGTATTGCTGCCTGTTCTATTTAATATCGCGCATGTTTGTCTGAGGTTGATGTGAAAACGCTAACAAGAAAAATCTCCCGCACTGCCATCACTATGGCGCTGGTCATCCTGGCGTTCATCGCTATTTTTCGCGCCTGGGTTTATTACACCGAATCCCCGTGGACGCGCGATGCGCGTTTCAGCGCGGAGGTGGTCGCGATAGCGCCCGATGTCGCCGGTCTCATTACGGCGGTCAATGTCCACGATAACCAGCTGGTGAAAAAAGATCAGGTACTGTTCACTATCGACCAGCCGCGCTATCAAAAAGCGCTGGAAGAAGCGGAAGCCGACGTAGCGTATTACAACGCGCTGGCCGCTGAAAAACGCCGTGAAGCAGGACGTCGTAACAAGCTGGGCATCCAGGCCATGTCCCGGGAAGAGATTGATCAGTCCAATAACGTGCTGCAAACCGTGCTGCATCAGCTGGCAAAAGCGCAGGCGACGCGCGATCTGGCGAAGCTCGATCTGGAACGTACCGTTATCCGCGCCCCGTCCGATGGCTGGGTAACCAACCTCAACGTCTATGCGGGTGAGTTTATCACGCGCGGCTCTACGGCCGTGGCGCTGGTGAAACAGAACTCTTTCTACGTCCTCGCCTATATGGAAGAGACCAAGCTGGAAGGTGTGCGTCCGGGCTATCGAGCCGAAATCACGCCGCTCGGCAGCAACCGGGTCCTGAAAGGAACCGTGGACAGCGTGGCCGCGGGGGTGACCAACGCCAGCAGTACCAATGATTCAAAAGGGATGGCGACCGTCGATTCTAACCTCGAGTGGGTTCGTCTGGCGCAGCGCGTACCGGTACGCATTCGTCTGGATGAGCAGCAGAGCAACCTCTGGCCCGCAGGCACCACGGCGACGGTAGTGATCACCGGTGAAAAAGACCGTGATGCCAGCCAGGATTCTATCTTCCGTCAAATCGCCCATCGCCTGCGCGAGTTTGGTTGATCGCTATGGGCATTTTTTCCATAGCCAGCCAGCACATCCGCTTCGCCGTGAAGCTGGCATGCGCCATTGTGCTGGCGCTGTTTGTTGGCTTCCATTTCCAGCTTGAAACGCCGCGCTGGGCTGTTCTGACCGCCGCGATCGTCGCCGCCGGTCCTGCCTTCGCGGCGGGTGGCGAGCCTTACTCCGGGGCAATTCGCTATCGCGGGATGCTGCGTATTATCGGTACCTTTATCGGCTGTATCGCCGCCCTGACCATTATCATCCTGATGATCCGCACGCCGCTGCTGATGCTGATTGTATGCTGTATCTGGGCGGGTTTTTGCACCTGGGTCTCTTCGCTGGTGAAGGTGGAGAACTCGTACGCCTGGGGCCTGGCGGGATATACCGCGCTGATTATTATCATCACCATTCAGAGTGAACCGCTGCTTGCTCCGCAGTTCGCCGTGGAACGTTGCAGCGAGATTGTCATTGGTATCGTCTGCGCGATTGTCGCCGATCTGCTTTTCTCTCCGCGATCCATCAAGCAGGAAGTCGATCGTGAGCTGGACGCGCTGATTGTTGCCCAGTACCAGCTTATGCAGCTGTGCATTAAACACGGCGACAGCGAAGAGGTCGACAAGGCCTGGAGCGCGCTGGTGCGCCGCACGCAGGCGCTGGAAGGGATGCGCAGTAATCTCAATATGGAGTCTTCCCGCTGGGAGCGTGCCAATCGTCGTCTGAAAGCGATCAATACCGTCTCGTTAACGCTGATCACCCAGGCGTGTGAAACCTACCTGATTCAGAACACTCGCCCCGAAGTGGTAACGGATACCTTCCGCGAACTGTTTGATGAGCCTGTGGAGACAGTGCAGGACGTGCATCGACAGCTTAAACGCATGCGTCGTGTGATTGCCTGGACGGGCGAACGGGATACGCCAGTCACCATTTATACCTGGGTTGGCGCCGCAACGCGCTACCTGCTTCTGAAACGCGGCGTGATTAGCAACACCAAAATCAGTGCGGCGGAAGAAGAGGTGTTACAGGGCGAAGTGGTGATCAAACCGGAATCCGCCGAGCGTCATCATGCGATGGTTAACTTCTGGCGTACCACCCTGGCCTGTATACTCGGCACGCTGTTCTGGCTGTGGACCGGCTGGACGTCCGGCAGCGGCGCGATGGTGATGATTGCCGTCGTTACCGCGCTGGCGATGCGTCTGCCCAACCCGCGCATGGTCGCTATTGATTTTCTGTACGGCACCATTGCGGCGTTACCCATTGGCGCGCTCTACTTCCTGGTAATCATCCCCTCGACGCAGCAAAGCATGCTTTTGCTCTGTATCAGCCTGGCGGTGATGGCGTTCTTTATCGGGATTGAGGTACAAAAACGCCGTCTGGGATCGTTAGGTGCGCTGGCGAGTACGATTAACATCCTCGTGTTGGATAACCCGATGACCTTCCATTTCAGCCAGTTCCTGGATAGCGCATTAGGCCAGCTGGTGGGCTGTTTCCTGGCGATGATGGTGATCCTGCTGGTGCGGGATAACTCTCAGGCGCGGACAGGGCGCGTGCTGCTCAATCAGTTTGTGTCGGCCGCCGTATCGTCCTTGACCACCAACACCGCGCGGCGCAAGCAGAACCACCTTCCGGCCCTTTACCAGCAACTGTTCCTGCTGTTGAATAAATTCCCGGGCGATGTCGCTCGCTTCCGTCTGGCGTTAACCATGATTATCGCGCACCAGCGTCTGCGGAACGCGCCAGTGCCGATCAACGACGATTTGTCCGCTTTCCACCGCCAGCTACGGCGAACGGCGGACCATGTGATATCGGCATCCAGTGATGACAAACGTCGCCGCTACTTTAAGCAACTGCTGGAGGAGCTGGATATCTACCAGGAGAAACTGCGATTCTGGGAAGCCCCGCCGCAGGTTACCGAGCCGGTAGAGCGGCTGGTGTTTATGCTGCACCGCTACCAGAATGCGCTGACAGACAGCTAACGAAGAGAAAACCGACGCCAAAAGCGTCGGTTTTTTTGTGGCTATACTTATTCTTGCAGGTTCAAACATTCAGGAAGGGAGGACACATGACAACCCAGGCTCTTCAGGACAGTATTCTTTTTCAGACCGGGTATCTGGTTAACGGTATCTGGAAAACACTCGACACCACGTTTGATGTGCTAAACCCGGCCACGGGCGAGGTGGTTGCGAAAGTGGCGAAAGCAGGGAAAGCCGAAACCGAAGAGGCCATTGCGGCCGCGACGAAAGCCTTTCCCGCATGGCGCGCAAAAACGGCAAAAGAGCGTTCCACGATCCTCTATCGCTGGTATGAACTGATTATCGAGAACAAAAGCTGGCTCGGGCGGCTGATGACCACCGAGCAGGGCAAGCCGCTGAAAGAGGCTGAGGGCGAGGTGGACTACGCTGCCAGCTTTATTCAGTGGTTTGCGGAGCAGGCCAAGCGCGCTAACGGTGAAATCATTCCTCCGGTTAAACCCGGCTCCCGTATTCTGGCCACTCGTGAACCTGTTGGGGTGGTTGCTGCTATCACGCCATGGAATTTCCCGATGGCTATGCTCACCCGTAAGCTCGGCCCGGCGCTGGCAGCAGGATGTACCGGCGTCATCAAGCCTGCAAACAACACGCCGCTGAGCGCCTTTGCGCTGCTGACGCTGGCGAAGCAGGCCGGTGTGCCGGATGGTGTGCTGAATGCGGTCGCGGGGAGCACCTCAGAAATTAGCGACGCCATTATGGCCAGCCATGACGTGCGCAAAATCTCGTTTACGGGGTCAACCGCCGTCGGGAAAACGCTGGTTCGCAATTCCGCTGAGACCATGAAAAAGGTATCGATGGAGCTGGGCGGCAATGCGCCGTATATCGTTTTCGAGGACGCGGATATTGAGGCCGCCGTCAAAGGCGCCATCGCCAATAAATTCCGTAACGCCGGGCAGGTCTGCGTCAGCGTAAACCGTTTCTATATTCAGGAGACGGTCTATGACAAGTTTGTCAATCAGCTTGCCGATGCGGTGAAGGCGCTGAAGGTGGGTAACGGTCTGGACGAGGGCGTCGTTGTCGGCCCGCTGATTGAGCCTTCGGCTGTCGAGAAAGTCCGTGAGCACGTCGAAGATGCGGTAGCGAAGGGGGCCACGGTGCTGGCTGGGGGTAAACCGCACGAACTTGGCGGCAACTTCTGGATGCCAACCGTACTCGGTGACTGCCATGAAGGCATGAAGCTGGCAGAAGAGGAGACCTTTGGTCCCGTTGCCGCCTGCTTCCGCTTCACGTCGGAAGACGAAGTGGTTATGCGCGCTAACAATACGCCTTACGGGCTGGCGGCCTACTTTTATACCCAGAATCTCTCGCGTGTGTTCCGCGTCTCACAGGCCGTTGAGAGCGGCATGATCGGAATTAATGAATGTGCGGTCTCGACCGAGCTGGGTCCGTTTGGGGGCGTAAAAGAGTCCGGGCTGGGACGCGAGGGGTCCGTGCTGGGGCTGGAGGAGTTTCTGGAAGTTAAAACCCTGCATATCGGGGGCTTATAATAGACAGGGCGGCATCTGCCGCCCGCCTGTACCGGGTGGCTGGCAATGAAAATTTATACCTTTGATTTTGACGAAATTGATAGTCAGGAAGACTTCTACCGCGAGTTTATCCGGGCGTTCGACCTGGAGCGGGGCAGCGTAAACAATCTTGATATGCTGTGGGATGTGGTTACCGGCGACAGGCTGCCGTTACCGCTGGAGATCGAATTTACCCATCTGCCTGAAAAACTGCGCAGACGCTTTGGCGCATTGATTTTATTGTTTGATGAAGCGGAGGAGGAGCTGGAAGGGCAACTGCGTTTCAACGTGCGCCAGTGATAAAAAAGCCCCTGACCGGGAGGTCAGGGGCAAGTCGTATGATGAGATACGACGAGGGTTTATTTGTACAGTTCTGCGGTAGCGTGCCAGTGGTCGCCACTGCGCGCTTCGATGATGCGATAAGATGACGCACCCTGTTCTTCCGCTTTTTTGTTCAGCATTTCGTGCATGTCCATCGGAGAAGTACCGATGGCACCAACAGAAACGGTCCCGATAGCCTGACGGGATTGTGCCTGTTCGGCGTTAATAGTGTCGGCTGCAAACGCACCGAATGACAGGACTGACAGTACGCTCAGGGCAGCTACAGTGGTTCTAATTTTCATGATTATTTACCTCGTCAATTATTTTACTGGGGTCTTTGTTCTGTGACCCTCATCACAAAATCAAGTATACACTAATCACGCAAAAAATTAATACCAGACTAATGGTTTCGCCTGTTATTACGTGTTAAAAACATCATTTTTTATAACGGGAATGAATAAAAAAGGGCGTTACTCTGCAGGTGTTATGATTTTTTCTTATTTAAATCAATTGGATAGGTGGCTTTGATTTTTAGTGCGATTTTAAGGCAGATCATTCACTGAATGAATGTTAACAGGCGGTAAAAAGCACTATTTGCAAAAGCAGCAGGCAGAGAAAAGCAGGGTAAAACGAGGCGGCCGCAGAATGATCCCCGCAGCCAGGCGCTACGGGGCAGAAGATTACAGCTCCTGTTCGAACAGGACCAGAATCGCTTCGTAGAGGTCTTTCACCGAGAAACCATTTGCCGGGGTCGTAAAAATGGTGTCATCACCGGCGATGGTCCCGAGGATCCCCTCTGCTTTACCCAGCGAGTCCAGCAGGCGGGCAATCAGCTGGGCTGCACCCGGGCTGGTGTGGATCACGACCACGGCATCGTTATAGTCGATGTCCAGAACCAGGTTTTTCAGCGGGCTGGAGGTCGTTGGCACGCCAAGTTCAGCAGGCAGGCAATAAACCATCTCCATTTTGGCGTTGCGCGTACGCACTGCACCAAACTTGGTTAACATGCGGGAGACCTTCGACTGGTTGATGTTGTCGAAGCCTTGCTCCTGCAACGCCTGAACAATTTCTCCCTGAGAACTGAATTTCTCTTCTTTGAGTAGCGCTTTAAACGCTTTAACTAATTCTTCTTGCTTAGACGAGCTTCGCATAAGTCACCCGGAATATGACGATAGAAACAACATTATTATGCATGTGGATGAATTTTTATGCAAATTATCTACCTGGCACCAGGCTGAAATAATGTTATGAAAGGGAGAGATTTTATCAGATTTCGTTATCAGAAAACATGCCTGGGTCACGCCGCGCAAATAAGCTTAAAAGTAAATTAAATGTTATCAAAATGATGTTGTTTTGGTGGCGTGGCAGGGTGTATTGTAACCCCCTCTTAATTCGTTGTTGCCCACAGCCTGATAGCATTCGGGTGAAGGTCAAAGACGTGCGACCTCAAATTCTTTAGCGATGAAAATTGTAATTAATGACGTGCTGAATTATGGTCGCCGCAACGGAGTTACAGATACTTAAGTTAACCATAATAAGGAGTTTAGGATGAAAGTCGCAGTCCTCGGCGCTGCTGGTGGTATCGGCCAGGCGCTTGCCCTACTACTGAAAACCCAACTGCCTTCAGGCTCAGAACTCTCCCTGTACGATATTGCTCCGGTAACCCCAGGTGTGGCGGTTGACCTGAGCCACATCCCGACAGCTGTGAAAATCAAAGGCTTCTCCGGTGAAGATGCGCGTCCTGCGTTGCAGAATGCCGATGTGGTGCTGATCTCCGCGGGTGTTGCACGTAAACCGGGTATGGATCGTTCAGACCTGTTCAACGTCAACGCGGGCATCGTGAAAAACCTGGTTCAGCAGATCGCTGAAACCTGCCCGAAAGCGTGCATCGGTATCATCACCAACCCGGTGAACACCACCGTTGCCATCGCAGCAGAAGTGCTGAAGAAAGCGGGCGTTTACGACAAGAACAAACTGTTCGGCGTAACTACGCTGGATATCATCCGTTCCAATACCTTCGTGGCTGAGCTGAAAGGCAAGCAGCCAACGGAAGTGGAAGTGCCGGTTATCGGCGGACACTCTGGCGTGACCATCCTGCCTCTGCTGTCGCAGATCCCGGGCGTGAGCTTCACCGAGCAGGAAGTGGCTGACCTGACCAAACGTATTCAGAATGCAGGCACCGAAGTGGTGGAAGCGAAGGCGGGTGGCGGTTCTGCAACCCTGTCTATGGGCCAGGCGGCGGCGCGTTTCGGCCTGTCTCTGGTTCGCGCGCTGCAGGGCGAGAAAAACGTGGTTGAATGCGCTTACGTAGAAGGCGACGGTGAACACGCGCGCTTCTTCTCTCAGCCGCTGCTGCTGGGTAAAAACGGCGTTGAAGAGCGTAAGTCTATCGGCACGCTGAGCGCGTTTGAGCAAAACGCGATGGAAGGCATGCTGGATACGCTGAAGAAAGACATCACGCTGGGCGAAGAGTTCGTTAACAAGTGATCTTGTCCCGGTAAAAAAAACGGAGCGCTAAGCTCCGTTTTTTTATGCCCGTCAGTTAGTGGCCGGGTATTCCTGGATGGTGACCTGAATTGTGAGCTTCTTGTCATTACGCATGACTTCTACGGGGATGATAGAGCCCGGTCGAATTTCCGCCACCTGGTCCATCGTTTCCAGCGCAGAGACCGCCGGCGTGCCGTTGACGGAAAGAATAACGTCGTTCACCTGGATACCTGCATTGGCCGCCGGGCCGCCAGGTGCCACTTCGTTGACCACAATCCCCTGGATCTGATCGATACCACCGCCCTGTGTATGCATCGGCGCGATTTCACGCCCGCCAATACCGATGTAGCCACGGATCACGCGGCCATCGCGGATCAGCTTGTCCATGATCTTGGTCGCCAGCTGGAACGGAATGGCAAAGCCAATCCCTTCCGGTGTTTCACCATCGTTGCTCTTGTCGAAGGAGAGGGTATTAATGCCCATCAGTTCGCCCAGAGAGTTCACCAGCGCACCGCCGGAGTTACCGTGGTTGATCGAGGCATCGGTTTGCAGGAAGTTCTGCCGCCCTGACGGGTTCAGTCCAATTCGACCTGTCGCGCTGATGATCCCCTGAGTGATGGTCTGGCCCAGGTTGTACGGGTTACCGATCGCCAGCACCACATCGCCGATGTGCGGCGTTCGTTTGCGATTAATCGGGATAGTCGGCAGACCGCCCGTGGCGTTGATCTTCAGCACCGCCAGATCGGTCAGGCTGTCCGACCCCACCAGCAGGGCTTCAAACACGCGGCCATCCTGCAAGGCGACGATAATCTGGTCGGCATCGTTGATCACGTGTTTATTGGTGATGATGTAACCCCGGTCATCCATGATCACACCGGAACCGAGCGTGCGGATCTCCAGCTGGTTATGAGCGGAACTGTTAAGCCCGCGGTTATAGACGTTAACCACGGCGGGGGCGGCACGGCGTACCGCCTGATTGTACGTTGCAGGCGTTTCATCCGTGCTGTCGAACTGAGGAGCCGACAGTTTGTTGAACTGGCGTAAAGATGGCATAGCCACCAGCAGCAGACCGGCAACGATCAAACCAATGACAATTGAACGAAAGAGCTTTAAAAGCATGATGCGTGTGTCGTTAAAAAAGGAACGGTTTGCAGCATAACATGAGTTATCCGGACATCACACGCAGCGGCGATGCCCGGAGTCGCAAATGGTTAACGCAGTAAAATGTAGAGGGTGTCGTTGCCACGGATAATTTGCAGGGCAATGACCGCCGGTTTACTCTCCAGCACCTTGCGCATTTCGGCAATAGACTGCACGCGAGTGCGGTTCACGCCCACGATCACGTCGTCCTGATGCAAACCTGCCTGCGCGGCTGGACTGCTTTTCTCAACGGCAGTGACAGAAATGCCTTTCGTGCCGTCTTTAAGCTGACCGTCGCTCAGCGTTGCGCCCTGTAGCGCCGGGGAGATCTGTTCTGCACTGGCGGAAGAGGAGGTGCTCTTGTCCAGTGTCACTTCCACGGTCAGCGGTTTGCCCTCGCGGATCAGGCCCAGCTTCACTTTAGCGCCAGGCTCCGTGGTGGCAATACGCGAACGTAATTCAGCGAAGCTGCTCAGCGGTTTATCGTTCAGGCTGACAATAACGTCACCGGATTTCACGCCCGCTTTCGCAGAGCCTGAGTTGGGCAGCACTTCGCTGACAAACGCCCCGCGCTGGACGTTGAGCTTAAAGGCTTTGGCGATATCGGCGCTCATCTCCATGCCTTTAATGCCCAGCAGCCCGCGCTTAACCTCGCCAAACTGTATCAGCTGTTGAGACAGGGTTTTCGCCATGTTACTCGGAATGGCAAAACCAATTCCGATGCTGCCGCCGCCTGGTGCGAGGATAGCGGTATTAATGCCGATCAGTTCGCCGTTCAGGTTAAGCAGCGCACCGCCGGAGTTGCCCCGGTTGATGGAGGCATCGGTCTGGATGAAATTTTCCAGCCCTTCGAGATTCAGGCCGCTGCGCCCCAGGGCAGAGACAATCCCGGAGGTGGCGGTCTGCCCTAAACCGAACGGATTACCGACCGCGACGGCAAAATCACCCACGCGCAGCTTATCGGAATCGGCGATGGCGATCTGGGTCAGGTTGCTGGGGTTTTGCACCTGTAGCAGGGCGATATCACTCTGATCGTCACCGCCGATCAGTTTGGCGTCAAACTCCCGGCCATCGTTCAGCTGAACGCTGATTTTATCAGCCTGGCTGATCACGTGGTTATTGGTCAGGATATAGCCTTTGGCCGCGTCGATAATCACGCCCGAACCAAGGCCTTCAAACGGCTGAGCCTGCTGATCCGGCGCCTCTTCGCCAAAATATTTCTTCAGCTCTTCGGGAATACGCTGGCTTTGGCGTGCCGTCCCTTCCACCTGAACGCTGACTACCGCAGGCAGGACTTTTTCAAGCATCGGCGCAAGGCTGGGAATGGCTTCTTGTCCTGGCACCTGCGAAGGTAGTGCCGCACTGGCGGGGAAGGACGCCGAGAGAGATAACCCGACACTTAACGCTAAGGCGCTCAACAGCTGGTTTTTTTTCTTCATCGATGCTGACTCTCGTATCCTGGAATGAAAAAGAACGGCCCCAAAAACATCTTGATGTTATTGAATTTTCAACCGCTGAACAATGAGGTGTTTGACTAAATAATAGCTGGGGACGGGAAGAAAGGACGGGCGCATAAGGTGCGCCCGTAAAATTTATTCAGGTTGTGCGATTAATCGCGTTTTACGCCACCGCGCAGCAGGCCGGACGCGCCGTCTGAATAGTCGCGTGGCATCTGAACCGGTGCCTGATCGTTACCGGCCTCAGAGTCCGCCAGACGATTGCGGAAGGGGTTGCTCTCCGCGGTCATTTCCGGCAGCAGGCTGCTGGAGCTTTTCGCCATGTGCTGGTAGAGCTGGCGATAATCTGTCGCCATGTTGTCCAGCAGCTCAGCGCTACGGGCAAAGTGGCTGACCAGCTCTTCGCGGTATTCTTCCAGTTCGGCTTTGTTCTTTTCCAGTTCGTATTGCAGTGACTGCTGCTGACGCAATTTGCGGTTACCGAAACGCATGGCCACAGCACCAATGATGATGCCGACGACTAAACCGATTAGCGCATATTCCCAGGTCATGAACTTCTCCCGTTGTCTTGTTGTTCCGTAGGGTGTTGGCTCGGCTCCTGCCTGTGCCTGATTATGCCACTATAACCGCTATTTCCGCAGAAGTGGAATCCTGACGTATCATCGCGTAGTGTAGAACGGCCTTTTTTTCATCAGCCACGACCGCTGATGAGGTTTAACTAAAGGAATAACAATAACATCATGCAAAACCTGTCCCCATCATCGCGTTACCAACTCGCCCTGAGTGAGGGCACACACCAGCCGGATGATGTCCAGCGTGAAGCGGTAAACCGCCTGGACACGATTTACCAGGAGCTTCTGGCGAAACCCGCCGATGCGGTGCAGAGCAGTGGGCTGAAGGCGGCATTCGGCCGTTTACTGGGCAAAAAAGAGCCCACGGTAAACGCACCGGTTCGTGGCTTATATATGTGGGGCGGCGTTGGGCGGGGTAAGACCTGGCTGATGGACATGTTCTACCAGAGCCTGCCCGGCACGCGTAAGCAGCGTCTGCACTTTCACCGTTTTATGCTGCGGGTTCATGAGGAGTTGACGGCGCTCCAGGGCGAAACCGACCCGCTGGAAATCGTGGCGGACCGCTTCAAGGCGGAAACGGACGTACTCTGCTTCGACGAATTCTTTGTTTCCGATATTACGGACGCGATGCTGCTGGGGGGGCTGATGAAAGCGCTGTTTGCGCGTGGGATCACCCTGGTGACGACCTCAAATATCCCGCCGGATGAGCTTTATCGCAACGGTCTCCAGCGGGCGCGTTTCCTGCCAGCCATAGATGCCATTAAGCAGTACTGCGACATCATGAATGTCGACGCTGGCGTCGACTATCGTTTGCGCACGCTGACGCAGGCGCACCTGTGGCTTTCACCGCTGAATGCCGACACATCCCGCGAGATGGATAAACTCTGGCTGGCGCTGGCAGGGGCGCCGCGGGATAACGCGCCAGCGCTGGAGATTAATCATCGTCCGTTGCCGACGCTTGGCGTAGAGAACCAGACGCTGGCCGTCTCGTTTGCAACGCTCTGCGTGGACGCCCGCAGCCAGCATGACTACATTGCGCTTTCGCGTCTGTTCCATACCGTTATGTTATGGGATGTGCCCGTCATGACCCCTCTCATGGAGAGCGAAGCGCGCCGCTTCATCGCGCTGGTGGACGAGTTTTATGAGCGCCACGTCAAGCTGGTAGTCAGTGCCGAGGTGCCTTTATATGAGATCTATCAGGGCGAGCGCCTGAAGTTTGAGTTCCAGCGCTGCCTGTCGCGCCTGCAAGAGATGCAGAGCGAAGAGTACCTCAAGCGTGAGCATATGCCATAAATGCTACCCTCTCCCCGTGGGAGAGGGGCTGTGGGTAAGGGCACCAGGCCTTAACAAACGCTACCCTCTCCCTGTGGGAGAGGGGCTGGGGGTGAGGGCACCAGACCGCACAATACGCAACCCCGAAAAACCCATCCCAAATCACATTTAAGGGTCGATCTTTGACCTCAACTTCTCTATAATCTTGCGACCCCACGTTACGAGAAGGTTTTTTTCCCGAAACTTTCTATGTGTCGGCATGTGCTATTCGAAGGGGTAGGTTTGCCGGACTTTGTCGTGTGAACCTCAACTGACTAAACGTTTGGGTGTTCACCAACGTGTAACTTATTATTTGGGTAAGCTTTTAATGAAAACTTTTACAGCTAAACCAGAAACCGTACAGCGCGACTGGTATGTTGTTGACGCGACCGGTAAAACTCTGGGCCGTCTGGCTACTGAACTGGCTCGTCGCCTGCGCGGTAAGCATAAAGCGGAATATACTCCGCACGTTGATACCGGTGATTACATCATCGTTCTGAACGCTGACAAAGTTGCTGTTACCGGCAACAAGCGTACTGACAAAATGTACTACCACCACACCGGCCACATCGGTGGTATCAAAGAAGCGACCTTTGAAGAGATGATTGCCCGCCGTCCTGAGCGTGTGATTGAAATCGCGGTTAAAGGCATGCTGCCAAAAGGCCCGCTGGGTCGTGCTATGTTCCGTAAACTGAAAGTTTACGCAGGCAACGAGCACAACCACGCGGCACAGCAACCGCAAGTTCTTGACATCTAATCGGGATTATAGGCAATGGCTGAAAATCAATACTACGGCACTGGTCGCCGCAAAAGTTCCGCAGCTCGCGTTTTCATTAAACCGGGCAGTGGTAAAATCGTAATTAACCAGCGTTCTCTGGAACAATACTTCGGTCGCGAAACTGCCCGCATGGTAGTTCGCCAGCCGCTGGAACTGGTTGATATGGTAGAAAAACTGGATCTGTACATCACCGTTAAAGGTGGTGGTATCTCCGGTCAGGCAGGTGCGATCCGTCACGGTATCACCCGCGCGCTGATGGAGTACGACGAATCCCTGCGTTCTGAACTGCGTAAAGCTGGCTTCGTTACTCGTGACGCTCGTCAGGTTGAACGTAAGAAAGTGGGTCTGCGTAAAGCACGTCGTCGTCCACAGTTCTCCAAACGTTAATCTATTCTGCTTACGCAGAACGATTGGCGAAAAACCCGCTTCGGCGGGTTTTTTTATGGATAATGCGCAGGTTATCCACAGTAACATTTCATATATCTTCTCTTTTTCCACATTTCCGGCATCCCCTCACCACAAAGCCATCAAAATCTGGTAAACTATCATCCAATTTTATGCCCAAATATCGGTGAATACTCGATTTTTGTTCGATTCTTGAACAATGTGTTTTCTCTGGGATGGGCGATACATCATCTGGCTGGCCCCGTTGGGCTGGTAGCAGTAAAAATTCTGAATATACCTGGAGGTTTTCATGGCTGTCGCTGCCAACAAACGTTCGGTAATGACGCTGTTTTCTGGTCCTACTGACATTTATAGCCATCAGGTTCGTATCGTGCTGGCCGAGAAGGGTGTCAGTTTTGAGATCGAGCATGTGGAAAAGGATAACCCGCCTCAGGATCTGATCGATCTCAACCCGAGC
Organism: Enterobacter cloacae complex sp. ECL411; assembly: GCF_021869665.1. Classification (NCBI taxonomy): domain Bacteria; kingdom Pseudomonadati; phylum Pseudomonadota; class Gammaproteobacteria; order Enterobacterales; family Enterobacteriaceae; genus Enterobacter; species Enterobacter cloacae complex sp. ECL411. The sequence continues at coordinate 4,216,513 of NZ_CP091486.1, read as the reverse complement.
CAAAGCGTACCGACGCTGGTGGATCGTGAGCTGACCCTGTGGGAATCCCGTATCATTATGGAATACCTGGATGAGCGTTTCCCGCATCCGCCGCTGATGCCTGTTTACCCTGTTGCGCGTGGTGAAAGCCGCCTGTACATGCAGCGTATCGAGAAAGACTGGTACTCGCTGATGAACGTTATCGTTAACGGTTCCTCTTCAGAAGCGGATGCTGCGCGTAAACAGCTGCGTGAAGAGCTGCTGGCGATTGCGCCGGTATTTGGTCAAAAACCTTTCTTCCTGAGCGATGAGTTCAGCCTGGTAGATTGCTACCTGGCACCGCTGCTGTGGCGCCTGCCAACCCTGGGCGTAGAATTCAGCGGTCCTGGCGCGAAAGAGCTGAAAGGCTACATGACTCGCGTATTCGAACGCGACTCTTTCCTGGCATCCTTAACTGAACCGGAGCGCGAAATGCGTCTCGGCCGAGGCTAATGACTGTGGAAATGTCACAACTTTCACCACGCCGTCCGTATCTGCTGCGCGCCTTCTATGAATGGCTGCTGGATAACCAGCTCACGCCGCACCTGGTTGTGGATGTGACGTTGCCGGGCGTGCAGGTTCCAATGGAATACGCACGCGACGGACAGATTGTACTGAATATTGCGCCACGTGCAGTGGGTAACCTGGAACTGGCGAACGACGAAGTGCGCTTTAATGCGCGTTTCGGCGGCGTGCCGCGTCAGGTTTCCGTTCCGCTGGCTGCGGTTCTGGCTATCTACGCCCGTGAAAACGGTGCAGGTACCATGTTCGAACCGGAAGCGGCTTATGATGAAGAGGTCGCCAGCCTGAACGATGATGGGACATCCGATGAACGTGAAAGCGACACGGTAATGTCTGTGATTGATGGCGATCAACCCGACCATCACGACGACAATGACCCTGATGACGATCCGCCTCCGCGCGGTGGTCGTCCGGCACTCCGTGTCGTCAAATAAACTTCATAAAGCACAATATTTTTCCGAACCTGCACAACTGTGCAGGTTTTTTTATTTTCTGCATAAAATTACTCTCTAAAAAACTTGTGTCTTTGCAAAAGATATCGGTCTATTAATTGGCATGGGATTAATCTTGTTGGGTTATTTTCTGTAGGACAGTTAAATTTATCTTCAATAATGTTTTATTTTAATTTGATTGTATCCGATATCACCCTGTGAAAATATATATGTGCGTTAACAAAAACGGATTTTCTTTTAAGGACAAATTATGAATATCACTTTTAAAAAATTATTTTCATCTGCTGCTATTTGTGCAGCCCTCGCCATGTCAAATGCACACGCTGCTAATGATGTGACGTTGAAAGTTATTGGTAATATCGTTCCTGGTTCCTGCGTACCCTCACTGCCAAACGGTGGAGTGGTAGATTATGGCACAATGCCAGCTTCTACCATCAATCCAACTGGCACGGCGAATACACTGGTTCAGTTGGGGGCTAAAAGTATTACTCTCACTATTACCTGTGACAGCGATACCAGCGTTGGGGTGACTTCTACGGATAACCGCCATGATACTCGTGTGGGCCTGGGGAGCGCCGCTTATATTGAAAATGGGTTTTTCGATAATGTAAATGCTAACGCTTCAGGAAACGCCTATGGCTTGGGTAAAACGAGTGCGGGTGTGAATATTGGCTCCTATGTAATTGCAGCAGATCCCGTTAATACAACAACAGATGGTGTTGTCGCTGATCTCATTGCAGCCACAGGTACCGATACATCAAATTATACCTGGGTAAAATCCAGTACGGGTGCTTTTGCACCAGTTAACAGTGGCACAGGCCAGACACGTGTCTTTACGGCTGCTGCATCGGGAACCACCACACCAAAAGCTTTTAAAGTTATGAATATGCCGTTACGCATTACAACTGCGCTTCAGGACAACACTGTATTGGGTACAGGCGATACTATCACGCTTGACGGTAATGCCACGCTGAGCCTTGTTTATCTTTGATATTCGTTATTGCTAAATGTTGTAGAAAATAAATCGGGAAATGAAAATAATGGAATTTAAAAAAGTACTCTCGGCAGCAACCGTCGCCGTAGCCTTCGGTTTATCCGCTTTTGCTGCCCAGGCCGCTAACGATGTTACGCTGAAAGTTGTCGGTACGATTAACCCGGCTGCATGTACGCCGACCCTGCCTGATGGCGGCGTTGTAGATTATGGAACGGTACTGAACCAAAATATTGCACCGACCGGTGCGACAAACAAGCTGGTACAATTGGGGCAGAAAAGCATCACGCTAAATATCAGTTGCGAAAGCAACATGAGCGTTGCTTTTACCTCCACCGATAACCGCCTGGACAGTCGCGTTAACCTGTCTTCAACCGCGTTTATCGCAGGTAGCGGTACGGATAAATCAGACTTCAGCAACACCGCTGGTGCCTTTGGTCTGGGTAAAACCACCGCTGGCGTGAGCATTGGTGCTTACACCGTTGCCATCAATACTGAAGCGGTCACAGCGGATGGCGCGAATGTTGACACCCTGGTAACAGGGAGCATCACTGAAGGCCAGCGTTCCTGGGAGAAAGTTGCGCCAGGCCTGGGTTACCTCTGCTCGCTTAATGGCTGCACGGGCTACCAAAAAGCGAATACCGTAGCAACAGCCGGTACCACGCAGCCAAAAGCCTTCAAACAGCTTAGCGTGCCGTTGCTGGTTACCTCTGCAGTGCAGGATAACTCGGTATTAGGTACGACTGACGTAATTACGCTGGACGGTAACGCAACCATTAGTCTGGTATATCTCTAATAATTTAACGCTTAATTAACGTGGCAATGGTTAGAGTATTTAAAAGCCATTGTCACGCTTTTTTTGCATTAAAATAGCTTTCTCTGCCGCAAGAATAATAAAAATAATGCCGGTATGATTTTTATTTATTTATGTGAGTGGAAAGTCATGAAGAAAATTCTATATCTTGCGTTGTTGGCTGTAGCGACAAAGTGTTGTGCCACCGGTATGGTTCCAGAAACATCGGTTTTATTAGTCGATGCACAAAAAGGCGAAGCCAGTATGAATGTTAAAAATACGGATTCGCAGCCTGCATTGCTTTATACAAACATTGTAGATTTACCTGATAGCGATAAATCTATTCGTTTAATCGTTTCTCAACCTGTAGTCCGTGTCGACGCCGGGGAAACACAGCGAATGCGTTTTCTGCTGCAAACCAGCAAACCCATGAAGTATGAAGAACTTAAACGCGTCACGTTCGAAGGCATTCCTCCAAAGGAGAAAGGAGAAGATAAAGTTGCGTTGACTATCCGCCAGGATCTTCCTGTTGTAATTCATCCTGCGGGTCTACCTGAGGAGACGCAGCCATGGAAATTTTTGACATGGAACAAAAAGGGTGATGGCCTGGTTATCAACAATCCCAGCGATTACGTTGTTCGTATAACGGCATCCTTTAAAACATTACCCTCAGGAAAAGCGGGTGTGCTGGATAAGACCTACATCCTTCCTCACACCTCGATAAAAACAACATTACCAAATTTCTCTGATAATAAAGTTGAATTCTATCCGGCGAGTCGTTACGGCTATAAAGGGGATCGCTTTACTACAGATTTGAAGTAAGCCTCTATAAGGACAGCAAAGGATATGCAGCAAAAAACGTTACTCGCCTGTCTCATTGGCCTGGTCTGTTCTGGCCAGGCGATGGCTCAGCAGATGGAAACTGCTGCCATTAATTTTGATCAGGAAACGCTTCGTTCACTGGGGATAAACCCGGACGTATCAAATTATTTCTCTCGCAAGACGAAGTATTTACCGGGTAGCGTTTCCGTCGCCCTGAAGGTGAATGGTGATAATAAAGGCAACGTTATTGCTCGTTTCGACAACAACGGCGATCTCTGTTTCGACAAACCTTTTATGGAGCAGGCAGGATTAAAAGTTCCCTCTGACTATGAGTCCGGCTGCTACGATTATACCGGTCATATCCCGAGCGCTATTGTGGAGGCTTCGCCTGCGCAAGAATCTCTAAGTCTGGTTGTACCGGCGGATCGGATAGCAAACAGCGAATCGGATATCGGAGCTTATACTTCCGGTGGCACTGCTGCGCTGTTGAATTATTCTCTTCTCTCCTCGCGCAATGAGTTTGGTGACGGGCACTCAGACTATTCACAGGCCATGCTGGACGGTGGGGTCAATTTCGACGACTGGATCTTACGTACTCAGCAACTGCTGAGCCGGAGCGACGGAGAATTCGAGAGTAATAACTCGTCGACCTATTTGCAGCATACTTTTGTCCCCCTGAAAAGTACCCTGAGGGCGGGCGAGGTCAATATCAATAACTCCCTTCTTCAGGGAACGGGAATCTATGGTATCGAGCTTTCACCGGAGAGCGCCTTACAACAGGGCGGTAGCGGAGTGAGCGTGTCCGGTATCGCCAATACGCCTCAGGCCCGTATTGAAGTGCGTCAGCAAAATGTTCTGGTGTACAGCACACTGGTGCCGGTCGGGCCGTTTAATCTCACCGATGTGCCGGTACGTAACGGCGTTAGCGATCTGAACGTGACGGTAGTGGAAACCGATGGCAGCCAGCACAGCTATGTGGTGCCCGCAGCGCTGTATAACCAGAGCGCAGGGGCGCCTTCAGGATATCACTTCGCGCTGGGACGAGTGAGCGATAGCTATAGTGAAACGCCATGGGTAGCCAGCCTTTCTGGAGGCTGGAAACTAAGCGAACGGGTGAATGTCAACGCAGGCTCAATCGTAGGCGAAGATTACCAGGCTGTCGCCACCAGCCTTGATACAGTGCCGCTACCAGCCTGGCTTGTTTCACTCCAGGCGAACCAGTCCAACGATTCGAAAGATTCACTGAAAGGGCAGAGGTACACGCTATCGGCAACATGGAGTTCTGACCCCGCATTTGGCATGGGGGCTAACGCCTCTGTTACGCATAAATCGCAAGACTATCGCGAACTTTTTGAAGCACTGGATGATGATTTCGACAGCGGTAATAAAAATGAGTATTCCGCCGGGCTGACCTGGAGTGTGCCCTACTTAGGCACGCTTAGCACCAGCTACTACCAAACGCAGGGTTATGATAAGTCAGATGATTCCCGCTTCATCTCTGCGGGTTGGAACAAGTCATTCAAGTACGCCACGATTTCCATGAACTGGCAACATCAGTTGAGTGCAGATGAGGAGAATGAGGATGATGGCGATCTGTTCTACGTCAACTTCAGTATTCCTTTTGGTGCCAGCAATAGCGTTAGCCTGTACAGCCGTCATGATGACCATAAAACGCGGTATGGCGCCTCTGCGCTTGGCGTTGTAAGTGATACCACATCCTGGTCGCTGGGAGCTGAACACGATCAGGCCACGAATCGCGATAATGTAAACGGTGGGATAAGCAGCAACCTTCACTATACGCAGCTTGGCCTGAGCGCCAGTTCGGATAACGAGAATAGCCGCAGCTATTCAGGATCGCTACAGGGGGGCATCGCGGTTCATGGACAAGGCGTTACGTTCTCTCCATGGGCGATCCGCGACACGTTCGCGATCGCTGCTCTGGATAAACCCGTCTCCGGTGTGAGGATTGACACGCCCCAGGGGCCGGTATGGACCGACTTCCGTGGTCAGGCAGTGGTACCGTCAGTGGGAGCCTGGCGCCCAGCGCGGGTAGAAGTGGATACGGAAACATTGCCGAAAAATATGGATATCGGGAATGGAACCCGTGTCGTCACGCTTGGCAAAGGAGCGGTAGGGCATCTTGATTTTACTGCGTTAACCCAGCGACGTGCACTGGTGAACGTTACCCTGGCAAACGGTAAAAAGCTGCCGAAAGGGATCGCCCTTGAGGATTCGCACGGAAATTATCTTACGACCTCAGTGGATGACGGCGTGGTCTTTTTTAACGATGTTGAACCTGCTCAACAGGTGGTGGCAAAACTGGATAACGGCACCTGTGCATTTGGTCTGAAGCTTCCGAAAGAGGCAAATACCGATACATTCTATGAAACTGTCAATGAGGTGTGTAAATGAAGGCGCTTTTTTTAGCCGTGTGCGCAATGGCGTTTTCTCTGCATGCTATGGCTGACTGCCAGTTAGTATCAAGCCAGCAAAAACTCAGCTATGGCCGTATGAGTGCCGCAGAGCGCCAGGCGGAAGGGAACACGTTGATTGAGATGCCGGAGAAACAGATTGTCCTGAACGTGATATGCGATGAACCGTCGCGTATTCGTCTCTTTCTGGGCAGTAACGTACCGAAAGGGCATGAATTTGGTTTTGGTGATAACGGCGTCATGCGCATTACTGCCGCGCAGGCAACGGTGGACGATCGTACAGTCAATCTGGCGGCTATCCATGCCGGCGACCCGTGGGTTACCAATGGCGGCGTGAGAGAGATCGCGCCAGCGCTTAACGAAGGGATTGCGTTTATCAACGGTCAGGAGCTGCGGGGAAAAACGGCGTCTGTCACGCTTACCATCAAACCGCGCTTCAAAAGTAACCATATTACGGACAGAGAAGTGTGGCGCGGAAATTTACGCGTAAGGATGGATGTACAATGAAAAAGCGTATAGCGCTATTACTCTGCGGAATGTCTGCCGCTTCAGCGGTATGGGCAACTGATACGGTCAATATTGATGTGGATGTCACCGTTGACGCTGCCGCCTGTACACCGGCGTTGAGCAATGGCGGTGTGGCAGATTTCGGCACGCGCTATGCGGGGTCGCTCTCCTCCAGCGCATTCACACAGCTTGGTACTCGCGATCTTACACTATCGGTGACGTGTGAATCTTCTACGGGAGTTGCGATTACCGCGCGTGATACCCGCGCCAGTTCCGTGGTCGTTGGCAAAGATAAATCCGGGCAAGAAGGGGTAAAATTCCAGATAAATAACGGTGCCTATGTGCGTGATACGACCCGCCTGTTTGGTTTAGGATTGACCAGCGAGCAGAAGCCGATTGGCAGTTATGGGGTGCAAATTAACGCGGCAGGCGTGACGGCAGCCGACGAAAGTGCCGCTGTTCAGGTGGAGATCGCCGGGGCCGCGACCAAAAATGGTCCATGGACGCGCACGACGCTATTGCCCTTGCCGACCCAGCAGGACTTTTTCTATACGTTTGTGCAAAAAGGCACGGATATTCCGCAGCCGATCTCATCGGCGGTTGTTCCGCTACAGGTGAGCGCCGCTGTCGCCAACGGGCTTGGCAGCGGGCAAGAGATCAAGCTGGACGGCGAGGCGGTGATTACGCTGGTCTATTTATAATCTCTTTTCTGTAAAAGAATATCGAAAATAGACGCGCCAGTTCACCACTGGCGCCGCACTTACCAGGTCTGCAAAGAGGCTGCGGTTTGTAGACCTGATAAAGCGTAAACAGGCTGATACGTCTCCGGATGAGATTTCCTGAAGCGATAATTACCGTTTAAAGGTCACCGCTTCCGGCTGCGTCAGATGCAGCGTTGTCTGGCTGGGTACCGTCTCGGCGATAACCCGCCCGTGACGAACAGAATAACGCGCAGGCGTCTGGCGACGAACCGCATCAAAGCCATTTTCGGCCGGTAAAACAACCAGGTTCGCAGAATTACCCACCTTCACGCCGTAGTCCTGCAGGTTGAGCGTTTTCGCGCTGTGGGTGGTGATCAGATTCAGCCCGTCGTTAATCTGCCCGTACCCCATCAGCTGGCAGACGTGTAAACCCATATGCAGCACCTGCAACATATTGGCGGTGCCCAGGGGATACCACGGATCGAAAACGTCATCATGCCCAAAGCAGACGTTGATCCCCGCCTCCAGCATCTCTTTCACGCGCGTTACGCCGCGGCGCTTAGGATAGGTGTCGAAACGGCCCTGAAGGTGGATGTTCACCAGCGGATTGGCGACGAAGTTGATGCCCGACATTTTCAGCAAACGAAACAGGCGGGACGCGTAGGCGCCATTATAGGAGTGCATCGCTGTGGTATGGCTGGCGGTAACGCGCGCGCCCATCCCATCACGGTGCGCCAGCGCGGCGACGGTTTCCACGAAGCGCGACTGTTCATCATCGATTTCGTCGCAGTGTACGTCGATCAGCCTGTCGTACTTCTGCGCCAGTGCGAAGGTTTTGTGCAACGACTCCACACCATACTCGCGGGTAAATTCAAAGTGCGGAATTGCGCCAATAACGTCCGCCCCCATACGCACCGCCTCTTCCAGCAACGCTTCACCGTTGGGATAAGAAAGAATGCCCTCCTGGGGGAACGCCACGATTTGCAGATCGACCCACGGGGCGACCTCCTGCTTCACTTCCAGCATCGCTTTCAGCGCCGTCAGCGTGGGATCGGAGACGTCAACGTGAGTACGCACATGCTGAATGCCGTTGGCCATCTGCCATTTCAGCGTCTGCATTGCGCGGGTCTTAACATCTTCGTGGGTGAGCAGCGCCTTACGTTCAGCCCAGCGCTCAATCCCCTCGAATAAGGTACCAGACTGGTTCCAGCTCGGTTCACCAGCCGTTTGAGTGGTATCCAGATGGATATGCGGCTCAACGAAAGGGGGAATGACCAGCCCGCCTTCAGCATCAAGCACCTGGCCCACCGGTGACGATGCCGCGTCCTGCGGTTCAATACGGCTAAAGCGCCCGTTTTCAATTGCGATCTGCCATAACCCCTCTTGCCCCTGTAAACGGGCCTGACGAATGGTGAGGGTATTATTCTGCATGGGGAGCCTCCGGGGCGGTAGCAAAGGTACGTCTGACAAAGGGGGTTAACAGAAGGTAGCTGAATACGCCACCGAGGACCGCATTCACCGGCACTATACCGGGAATAATATTCCCGGCAGCCACGCCGAGCGCGACCGAAAGAATGGCTACCCAGTTGACCGGCACAAAGGTAGCGCTATGGAAGCTGGCGTAGCGGCGGCGGTTGATCAGATAGTCGGCGATAATCACCCCACCGACGGGAGGGATCGCCGCCGACAGAAAGGTGAGCCAGCCGACAAAGTTATTGTACAGCCACAGCGCGCAGAGCGTGCCGATAATACCGTTAACCACCGACAGCGTGCGGCTGGAAAGGCCGGTCACGTTGGCAAAGCCCAGACCCGACGCATAGAGCGCGTTATCGTTGGTTGTCCAGATGTTCAGGCCGAGAACGATAATGGCGGGCAGCAGTAGCCCCTGAGCGATCATCACGTCCGAGATATCCGCCTGTCCAACTGCCGCGGCGCCTGCCGCACCGAAGATAAACATCAGCGAGTTGCCAAGGAAAAACGCCACCATTGCCACCACCACGGCGCCTTTCGCGTTACGCCCAAAGCGGACGAAGTCGGCGGTCAGCGTTCCGGCGCTGATGAAGGAGCCGACGACCAGCGCCAGCGCGCCTGAAAAATTGAGCGGGGTCTGTGGCACCATCGCTTTTAAATGATCCAGCCCGCCCACGCCGTCCACCGCCAGCCAGACGGAGTAGCTGCCGAGGATAACTATCGCGGGAACGGCGATGATCGACAGAATCGTCAGCGCTGAGATACCAAAGAAGATGGTCATAGTCATCAACAGACCGGATACCGCGATCAGGATATTGACGTCGATGCCCGTGGCTTTACTCACCGGGATGGCAAACATCGCTACGCCGACGCCAAACCATCCTACCTGCGTACCGCCTAAAAGCATGGAGGGAAGCCAGGAACCTTTTATACCGAACGAGTAACGCGCAAGAAGATGGGTTGAGAGGCCGGTTTTTGCGCCAATGTAGCCAAGAAAAGCAGTGTAAATACCGAGGAGGAGATTGCCGAAGAGAACTGCGAGGAAGAAATCATTATAGGAAAGACCGGTACCGAGCGTACCTCCGGTCCACATACTGGCGGAAAAAAAGGTTAACCCTAACATCACAAAAGTGAGTGGAATCACGCCTTTCCGCGCCGCCAGAGGGACGGGGCCCTGGCTATAATTGTTATCTTGCGACACAACGCCTCCTTGAATTTTGGCCAAAAAATCCGCCGCATAATATACATTTTTTTCATGAAAGCAAACGTTTACGTCAGGATTTACGCTGCTTTTTTGCTTAAAAAGGTATCATTAACTTAAGGGCAGGCTACTGAAAACAGGCTCCCCAGCGTTCCGCTTTATGCTTCTGCCGGGGAGTCAGAGGGGCTTACACTTCCAGGAAGTTCATGATCCCGTCAGCCGCTTTACGGCCTTCGGCAATCGCCGTGACCACCAGGTCAGAGCCGCGAACGATGTCGCCACCGGCGAAGATTTTCGGGTTGCTGGTCTGGAACGCGTTGTCGCTGCCTTCCGGCGCAATTATGCGGCCCTGAGAGTCCAGCTCTACGCTGTGCTTCGCCAGCCACTCCATGCTGTGAGGACGGAAACCAAACGCCATCACCACGGCGTCAGCCGGGATCACGTGTTCAGAACCGGCCACGATCTCCGCGCGACGACGGCCTTTCGCATCCGGCGCGCCCATCTCCGTGCGCGCCATCTTCACGCCGCTCACTCTACCGTTGGCATTCACCTCAATACCCAGAGGCTGGATGTTGAACTGGAACTCCACGCCCTCTTCACGCGCGTTTTTCACTTCGCGCTTAGAGCCCGGCATGTTCTCTTCGTCACGACGGTAAGCACAGATGACGTGCGCCGCGTTCTGACGAATGGAGGTACGCACGCAGTCCATCGCGGTATCACCGCCGCCCAGCACCACCACGCGTTTGCCTTCCATGCTGACGAACGGCTCATCGGCGGTCTCGCCGTAGCCCATTAGCTGTTTGGTATTCGCAATCAGGAACGGCAGCGCGTCGTACACGCCTGGCGCATCTTCGTTCTCCAGACCACCGCGCATGGACTGATAAGTGCCTACGCCCAGGAACACGGCGTCGTAATCTTTCAGCAGGTCGTCGAGCTGCACGTCGCGGCCCACTTCGGTGTTGAGTTTGAACTCAATGCCCATGCCGGTGAAGATTTCGCGGCGGCGGGTCATCACCTCTTTCTCCAGCTTGAAGGCCGGGATACCGAAGGTCAGCAGGCCGCCAATCTCAGGGTGGCGATCAAAGACCACCGCCTTCACGCCGTTACGGGTCAGCACGTCCGCACAGGCCAGGCCTGCCGGGCCCGCGCCGATAATCGCCACGCGCTTGTCGGTTTGACGCACGCCGGTCATATCCGGACGCCAGCCCATTTCGAACGCTTTATCGTTGATATAGCGTTCGATGTTGCCGATGGTCACCGCGCCAAACTCGTCGTTCAGCGTACAGGAGCCTTCACACAGACGATCCTGAGGGCACACGCGGCCGCACACTTCCGGCAGGGTGTTGGTCTGATGAGACAGCTCGGCGGCTTCAAAAATACGCCCTTCGTTGGCCAGCTTCAGCCAGTTCGGGATGTAGTTATGGACCGGACACTTCCATTCGCAGTAAGGGTTACCGCAGGACAGGCAGCGGTCTGCCTGTGCTTTGGCCTGGCCTTCTGAAAACGGCTCGTAGATTTCAACAAATTCAATTTTACGGATCTTCAGCGGTTTCTTTGGCGGATCAACACGCTGAAGGTCGATAAACTGGTAAACGTTCTGGCTCATCTGAATTCCTTACTGCGCCTGCACGCGCAGCTCTGCTGCGCTACGACTACGGTGACCCAACAGGGCTTTAACATCGCTGGACTTCGGCTTAACCAGCGCAAATTTCGCAGAGAACGCCGGCCAGTTGGCCAGGATCTCTTCGCCGCGCGAAGAACCGGTATGCTGCACGTGTTCGGTAATTAAGCCGCGCAGGTGTTCTTCGTGGATGGCCAGCGTATCAACGTCCAGCACTTCCACCAGTTCCGGGTTCACGCGTTTGCGGAACTCACCGTCTTCATCCAGGACGTAGGCAAAACCGCCCGTCATGCCCGCCCCAAAGTTCACGCCGGTTTTACCCAGGACGCACACAATTCCGCCCGTCATGTATTCACAGCCGTTATCGCCGATGCCTTCCACCACGGTGATGGCACCGGAGTTACGCACCGCAAAACGCTCGCCCGCACGGCCCGCGGCAAACAGACGACCGCCGGTTGCACCGTACAGACAGGTATTGCCGATGATGCTTGCTTCATGGCTGCGGAAGGCTGAACCAACCGGAGGACGCACCGCCAGCAGACCGCCCGCCATGCCTTTTCCGACGTAGTCGTTGGCATCACCGGTCAGGTATAACTCAACGCCGCCCGCGTTCCACACACCGAAGCTCTGACCCGCGGTACCGCTGAAGTGCGCGGTAATCGGATCCGACGCCAGGCCCTGGTCACCGTGCGTTTGCGCGATGTAACCGGAGAGGGATGCACCCACGGAACGATCGGTGTTGCGGATATCAAACCAGAACGTTTTGCTCTGCTTCTCATCCACGTACGGCTTCGCCTGTTGCAGCAGCTGCGCGTTCAGCACGCCGTTGTCGAACGGCGGGTTGTTCTCGGTGCAGTAAACCGCTTTGCCAGGATGCGGCTGAGCGGTTTCCAGCAGCTTAGACAGCTCCAGCTTCTGCTGCTTGGCCGTGAAGCCCTCAAGCTCTTTCAGCAGGTCGGTACGGCCAATCAGATCCACCAGACGCTTCACGCCCAGCTGCGCCATCAGCTCGCGGGTTTCACGGGCGATGAAGTCAAAGTAGTTAGTCACTTTGAACGGGAGGCCGTGATAGTGATTCTTACGCAGCTTTTCATCCTGGGTAGCAACGCCCGTTGCGCAGTTGTTCAGGTGGCAAATACGCAGGTATTTACAGCCGAGCGCAACCATCGGGCCGGTACCGAAGCCGAAGCTTTCCGCACCCAGAATCGCCGCTTTGATGATGTCGAGGCCGGTTTTCAGCCCGCCGTCTACCTGCAAACGGATTTTGTGACGCAGGCCGTTGGCGACCAGCGCCTGCTGGGTTTCCACCAGACCAAGCTCCCACGGACAACCCGCGTATTTTACGGAGGAGAGCGGGCTTGCGCCGGTGCCGCCGTCGTAGCCGGCGATGGTGATCAAATCCGCATAGGCTTTCGCCACGCCGGTGGCGATGGTGCCAACGCCCGGCTCGGAAACCAGCTTCACGGAGATCATCGCTTTCGGGTTGACCTGTTTCAGGTCGAAAATCAGCTGCGCCAGATCCTCGATAGAGTAAATATCGTGGTGCGGCGGCGGGGAGATCAGCGTCACGCCCGGCACCGAGTAGCGAAGCTTAGCGATGTACGGGGTGACTTTATCACCCGGCAGCTGACCGCCTTCACCCGGTTTTGCCCCCTGCGCGACCTTAATCTGGATGACGTCGGCGTTAACCAGGTACGCAGGCGTTACGCCGAAACGGCCGGACGCCACCTGCTTGATACGGGACACTTTATTGGTGCCGTAACGGGCAGGATCTTCACCGCCTTCGCCGGAGTTGGAGTTGCCGCCGATGCTGTTCATGGCTTCCGCCAGCGCTTCGTGGGCTTCCGGGCTCAGCGCGCCGATGGACATCGCCGCGGTATCGAAACGTTTGAACAGCTCAGATGCGGGTTCAACCTCGTCAATGCTGACCGCTTCCTCACCCGGATTGAGGGCAATGAGATCGCGCAGCGTCGCCGCCGGACGGTTGTTCACCAGCTCAGCATACTGCTGATAATCGCTGTACTCGCCGCTTTGCACCGCCTGTTGCAGTGTGCGCACCACGTCCGGGTTATAAGCGTGATACTCACCCCCGTGAACGTATTTCAGCAGACCGCCCTGTTCCAGCGGCTTACGTGCCAGCCAGGCGCGTTTCGACAGGTTCACCAGATCCTGCTGGAAGTCAGCAAAGCCTGCGCCACCGATACGGCTGATCACGCCCTGGAAGCAGAGGTTGGCAACGTCGTCATGCAGACCGACCGCTTCAAACAGCTTCGAGCAGCGGTAAGAGGCGATGGTCGAGATGCCCATTTTGGACATGATCTTGTACAGACCTTTATTGATGCCGTTACGGTAGTTCAGCATCACAGCACGGTAGTCTTTATCGATCGCGCGGGTATCCACCAGGCGGGCCAGTGTTTCGTAGGCCAGATACGGGTAGATCGCCGTGGCGCCAAAGCCTAACAGCACCGCAAAGTGGTGCGGGTCGCGCGCGCTCGCAGTTTCAACGATGATGTTGGCATCGCAGCGCAGGCTCTTGTCCACCAGACGCGTCTGGATAGCCCCCACCGCCATGGGTGCAGGTACCGGCAGACGGTTTTTCGCGATGTTGCGGTCAGACAGCACCAGCAGAACGGTGCCGTTACGCACCATCTGCTCGGCTTTGTCGCACAGCGCGTTCACCGTCTCTTCGAGGCTCGTTTCGGTCACGTCGAAGGTGATATCGAGCGTGTCGGCGCGATAGTGCTCCTCGGTCATGGTGGTGAGCTGTTTGAAATCGGAGTACAGCAGGATCGGTGATTTAAAGGTCAGACGGTGCGCCTGGCCTTCGGCTTCACAGAATACGTTCATCTCACGGCCGATGCTGGTGGCCAGCGACATGACGTGGGCTTCGCGCAGCGGATCGATTGGCGGGTTGGTGACCTGCGCAAACTGCTGACGGAAATAGTCGTAAATAATGCGTGGCTGGCTGGAGAGCACAGCAAACGGGGTATCGTCACCCATTGAGCCGACCGCTTCCTGGCCGTTTTCGCCGAGCACGCGAATAACCGAGTCCAGCTCTTCCGCGCTGTAGTTAAACTGCTTCTGGAAGCTCGCGAGGGTGTCATCGTCCAGCTCGCGGCTACCCACTTCTTCGTCTGACAGATCTTCAAACGGCACCAGACGACGCACGTTTTTCTCCATCCACTCTTTGTACGGATGGCGGCTCTTCAGATCGTTGTCGGTTTCAGCAGAGTGCAGAATACGCCCACCGCGGGTGTCAATCACCATCAGCTCGCCCGGTCCGACGCGGCCTTTCTCGACCACTTCGTCTGGCTGGTAATCCCAGATACCCACTTCAGAGGCACAGGTGATGAGCTTGTCTTTGGTAATGACATAGCGCGCCGGACGCAGACCGTTACGGTCCAGGTTACAGGCGGCAAAACGTCCGTCGGACATAACGATGCCTGCCGGGCCATCCCACGGCTCCATGTGCATGGAGTTAAAGTCAAAGAACGCGCGCAGCTCAGGGTCCATATCCGGGTTGTTCTGCCAGGCCGGCGGTACAAGCAGACGCATGGCGCGCACGATATCCATCCCGCCCGCCAGCAGCAGTTCCAGCATGTTATCCATTGAGCTGGAGTCCGAGCCGGTTTCGTTCACGAACGGCGCGGCATCGTGCAGGTCCGGGATCAGCGGGGTCTGGAACTTATAGGTACGGGCGCGGGCCCACTGGCGGTTACCGGTGATGGTGTTGATCTCACCGTTGTGCGCCAGGTAGCGGAACGGCTGAGCCAGCGGCCAGCGTGGAACGGTATTGGTGGAGAAGCGCTGGTGGAACAGGCAAATGGCCGATTCCAGACGCAGATCCGCCAGGTCCAGGTAGAAGCGCGGCAGGTCAGCCGGCATGCACAGACCTTTATAGATGTTCACCAGGTTAGAGAGGCTACAGACGTAGAACTCTTTATCGTCCTGAAGACGTTTTTCAATGCGGCGGCGGGCAATAAACAGACGGCGTTCCATATCACGCGGACGCCAGCCCGCAGGCGCGTTGACGAAAATCTGTTCAATACGAGGCAGCGAGGAGAGGGCGATTTCACCGAGCACCCCTTCGTTGGTTGGCACATCGCGCCAGCCGACAATCGACAGGGTTTCACGCTGAAGTTCTTCTTCAACGATGCGGCGTGACGCGGCAGCTTTTTCAGGATCCTGATTCAGGAACAGCATACCGACAGCGTAGTTTTTAGCTAAACGCCAGCCGCGCTCTTCCGCCACGATGCGGAAGAAACGATCCGGTTTTTGCAGCAGCAGACCGCAACCGTCGCCGGTTTTACCATCGGCAAGGATGGCGCCACGGTGCTGCATACGGGCCAGTGCGTGAATAGCAGTACGCACTACCTTGTGGCTAGGTTCGCCTTCTATGTGGGCGATCAGGCCGAAACCACAGTTATCCTTCTCAAGGGATTTATCGTACAACATATCAGTGAACCTCCCCAGGCTCGTCGGGCTTCCCACTGAACTTTACCGTGGCGCACAGGCGCAGAAAGAGCATGGCGACGGGGTTAGCGTTTCATACGCGGACCTCGCATTCGCCCTCTTTTTCATCCTTTCGCGCAGGTAAACAAGTTTGAGGACTTGCTTCAGAGGGAATCTCAATTACTGCATAAATATGATGAGCAGGCCGCTCATCCAGAAAGCTTCCAGCGGATTCCCAACTTATCGGGAATTGGTACACAGGTCAAATGGCAATCTTATTTATACAAAAATGTGCTAAAGAGTGCTCATATTGTTGTTTTTATTGATTATTTCACTATTTTTACAACCACTTAAAGCGCCGGGAAGGTGCAGGGGAGTGTGATCTGACTCACTATATGAAAGCGGTATTATCAATGCAGCGTGCTGAAATGCAGATTTATAGCAGAATAATAATCTGGGGTGGCATTCAAACCCGCATAAAATCACTGTTTTTCAGACCTGGCGCTATAAATGAAAAAAACCATCAGAACATAAGGAAAAGTAATTACGTGCAGGGTGAATGAAATCTCGGTAATCGTGATTATTTATTCAAATAGATAAAGGCCGTCCAGGGCGATTGATCCAGGTCATCGCCGACAGAGGCTAAAAATGGCAGGCTTGTCCCCTTTCTTCGGGACGGTCTATCAGATTATGCAGTTACAGAAATTAGTCAATATGTTTGGTGGGGATCTTTTGCAGCGCTACGGACAAAAGGTTCACAAACTGACGCTGCACGGCGGCTTTAGCTGTCCGAACCGCGATGGCACCATCGGGCGTGGTGGCTGCACCTTCTGTAACGTGGCCTCGTTTGCTGATGAAGCCCAACAGCATAAATCTATCGCTGAACAGCTCGCCCATCAGGCGAGTCTGGTGAACCGCGCGAAGCAATATCTGGCCTATTTCCAGGCCTACACCAGCACGTGGGCGGAGGTGCAGGTGCTGCGCGCTATGTATCAACAGGCGGTTGCTCAAGCGAACATTGTCGGGCTGTGCGTGGGGACGCGTCCGGACTGCGTGCCGGACGCCGTGCTGGATTTACTTAGTGAGTACAAAGAGAAGGGCTACGAGATCTGGCTGGAGCTGGGCTTGCAGACCGCGCACGACAAAACCCTGCACCGTATCAATCGCGGGCATGATTTTGCTTGCTACCAGCGCACCACGCGTCTCGCCCGCGAGCGTGGATTAAAAGTCTGCTCGCATCTGATTGTCGGCTTGCCGGGAGAAGGGCAGCAGCATGGCCTTGAAACGCTGGAAAAAGTCGTCGAGACCGGCGTGGACGGCATTAAGCTGCACCCGCTGCATATCGTTACGGGAAGCATTATGGCGAAAGCCTGGGAAGCGGGGCGGTTAAGTGGCATCGAACTCGACGACTATACGGTGACGGCGGGGGAGATGATTCGCCACACGCCGCCGGAGATTGTTTACCACCGCATCTCGGCAAGCGCCCGCCGCCCAACGCTTCTGGCACCGCTCTGGTGTGAGAACCGCTGGACGGGGATGCTGGAAATCGACCGCTATCTACAGGAGAACGGCGTACAGGGGTCGGCGCTTGGCCGCCCGTGGGTTCCACCGCTACCGGCGACGGCCGCCTAACAGACTTCCCAGCATGCCGCGCACTATCTGGTTGGTAATCTGACGCGTCGCGCTTTTTGCCATGGTCTGCACCACGCCATCGCGTTTGCCGCCGCGCGGCCCGGTGCTGCCGAACAGAATATCTTTCAGCCCGCCGAGAATACCGTCGTCCACGGCTACAGATTGCCCTTTGGCGGCAGGCGCATCCTGCGATTCGGCAGTCGCCTGCACCCCTTTTTGCAGCATCTCGAATGCGGATTCGCGATCCACCTCGTCTTCATACTTCCCGTACACCGGGGAGTGGTTGATCAGGCCGTTGCGTTCATCGTCCGTTACTGGCCCCATGCGCGAGCAGGGCGCAATCACCATCGCGCGCTCGACAACTGTCGGGCTGCCTTTTGCATCGAGGAACGAAATCAGCGCTTCACCGGTGCCCAGCGCCTGAATGGCGGTTTCGGTATCAAAGGCCGGATTGGCACGCATGGTTTGCGCCGCGGCTTTCACCGCTTTTTGATCTTTCGGCGTAAAGGCGCGCAGGGCGTGCTGCACGCGGTTACCCAGTTGCCCCAGTACGTTGTCCGGAATATCCGACGGGTTTTGCGACACAAACCAGACCCCGACGCCTTTGGAGCGGATCAGGCGGATAACCTGTTCAATTTTATCCAGCAGCACCTGCGGCGCGTCGTTAAACAACAGGTGCGCTTCGTCAAAGAAGAACACCAGTTTGGGTTTTTCCAGATCGCCTGCTTCCGGCAGTTGTTCGTAGAGTTCAGAGAGCATCCACAGCAGGCTGGCGGCGTAGAGCTTCGGCATCTGGTAGAGCTTCTCTGCGCTCAGAATGTTGATGATGCCTTTGCCGCTGCTGTCGGTGCGCATCCAGTCTTTGATATCCAGCATTGGCTCGCCGAAGAAATGCTCGGCGCCCTGTTGCTCCAGCGTCAGGAGCCCGCGCTGAATGGCGCCCACCGAGGCGCTGCTGATATTGCCGTACTGGTTCTGGAAGGATTTGGCGTTATCGCCAATGTACTGGGTGATGGCGCGCAGATCTTTGAAGTCGAGCAGCAGTAAGCCCTGATCGTCGGCGATACGGAAAATAATGTTCAGCACCCCGGACTGCACGTCGTTAAGATTAAGCAGACGGGCCAGCAGCAAAGGGCCGAGGTCGGAGACGGTGGCGCGCACCGGATGCCCTTTTTCGCCGAAGATATCCCAGACCACCACTGGATTACCGTGCGGCGTCCAGTCCGTGATGCCGATATTTTTCAGGCGCTCGAGCAGTTTTTCTGACGCCGTGCCTTCCTGAGCCACCCCGGTTAAATCGCCCTTCACGTCAGCCATAAAAACCGGCACGCCAGCCTCGGACAACGACTCAGCCAGCTTTTGCAGGGTGACGGTTTTTCCCGTCCCGGTCGCGCCGGTGATCAGGCCATGACGGTTCGCCATCGCGGGCAGTAAAAACAGCTCTTTTTCCAGCGTCCTGGCGATTAACAATGGTGTACTCATGATGCACGTCCTCTCGTAGTCCTGGGTGGAGTATAGGCAACCTGACGGCAAAATGTCTGCGTAAATTCCTCACTTTGCGGCGCATTATCCAGTGCGGACTATGCTTTTGCATACGGTAAACAAAATTTTGGGAAACTATGTCCAGATTCTTTTTTAACGACCGCAAACAGCTTGTCAACGATGCCATTGAAGGCATACTTCTCTCCGCGCCGCACGGTAATCTCGTCAAACTGGATATCGATCCGGCCATCCGCGTGGTGGCACGCGGCGACTGGGATAAAAGCCGCGTGGCGGTGATCTCCGGTGGCGGCTCCGGCCATGAACCGGCACATGCCGGGTTCGTCGGTAAAGGCATGCTTACCGCAGCGGTGTGTGGCGATTTGTTCGCCTCCCCAAGCGTGGATGCGGTCCTCAATGCCATTGTGGCGGTGACGGGCGATCGTGGCTGCCTGCTAATTGTGAAAAACTACACCGGCGACCGGCTTAACTTTGGCCTGGCAGCGGAAAAAGCCAAACGCTACGGCCTGAAGGTGGAGATGGTTATCGTCGCGGATGATATTGCCCTGCCGGATAACAAGCAACCGCGTGGTATCGCGGGAACGGCGCTGGTGCATAAGATTGCGGGATATGCGGCAGAGCAGGGGAAATCGCTAAACGACGTGCGGGATATAGCGCAACAGGCCTGCGATAACCTCTGGAGCCTGGGCGTGGCGATGCAAACGTGCAACCTGCCGGGCAGCGATGATGAAGAGGGGCGCATAAAACAAGGCCATGTCGAGCTGGGTTTGGGCATTCACGGCGAGCCGGGGGCATCGGTGGTGGATACGCAAAACAGCAAAGCCATTATCGACACGCTGGTGACGCCGTTACGCGCGCAGGCGGGTGACGGGCGCTTTGCGGTGCTGATCAACAACCTCGGCGGCGTGTCAGCGCTTGAGATGGCTCTGCTCACCAAAGAGCTGGCGCATTCGGCGCTGAAAGAGAACATAGCGTATCTGATTGGCCCGGCGCCGCTGGTGAGTGCGCTGGATATGAAAGGGTTTTCGCTAACGCTGTTAAAGCTCAGCGATTTCTTCGAGAAGGCGATACACGCCGAGGTCGAGACGCTGGGCTGGCAGAAGCCCGTCGCGTTCGCGCCCCTGCGTACCGTCCCCCATAGCGCCCTTCATGACCGCGTGGAATATACCCCATCGGACAATCCGCAGGTGAGCGAGGCCGTCGCTTCGGTAACGAAGACATTGATCCAGCTGGAAAATCGCCTCAACGCGCTGGATGCCAAAGTAGGCGATGGCGATACGGGCTCCACCTTTGCGCAAGGGGCGCGGGATATTGCGCAGCGACTTGAGGAGAACAACCTGCCCCTTAACGACGTGCCGACATTACTCCTGCTGGTGGGGGAGCGGCTGGCTACGGTAATGGGCGGGTCGAGCGGGGTGCTGATGTCGATCTTCTTCACGGCGGCAGGACAAAAGCTTCACGATGGACAGCCGCTACCAGAAGCATTGTTGAGCGGACTGGCGCAGATGAAGCAGTATGGCGGTGCAGATCTCGGGGATCGCACGCTGATCGACGCCCTGCAACCGGCGCTGGAGGCGTTAAGGGATGGCGATCTGCGGACGGCGGCGCAGGCTGCGCAGCAGGGCGCCGAAGCAACGGCAAAAATGGCGAAAACCGGCGCGGGACGCTCGTCGTATGTCAATAAAGAGAACCTGGATGGGGTGATGGATCCGGGAGCGGTCGCGGTGGCAGAAGTACTTAACGTATTGGCGCGGCAGTGAAAGTAGGCCGGGTCAGGCGAAGCCGCCACCCGGCAAACTCACATCAGAAATCCGCTTTCAACACCACGCGGTAGCGGGCTTTGCCGTCGCGCACGTGCTGGATTGCTTCGTTGATTTTTGACATCGGATACAGTTCGGTGGTCGGCGCCACTTTTGTGCGTCCGGCAAACTTCATCAGCTTGCGTAACTCATATGGCGTGCCGGTAGCAGATCCGGATACGCTGCGATCGCCGCCGATCAGGGTAAACGCCGGAACCGGCAGCGGCTTCATCACCGCACCCACGGTGTGGAAGTTACCGCCGTAGGCCAGGGCTTCAAAGTACGGCTGCCAGTCGAGATCGACGTTGACGGTGTTGATGATCAGGTCAAACTGGCCTGCCAGGGCGGTGAGCGCCTCGGGATCGCGACTGTTCACCACTTTATCCGCACCCATCGCCAGCACTTCCTGCTCTTTCGCCGGGTTAGAGCTGAACGCTGTCACTTCACAGCCCATCGCGTGCAGCAGTTTGATGGCAATATGCCCCAGCCCGCCAATACCGATCACGCCCACGCGGCTGGTGGCAGTTACGTGATGCATCAGCAGCGGTTTAAATACGGTGATACCGCCACACAGTAGCGGACCTGCTGATTCAATATCAATGCTGTCCGGCAGCGGGATAACCCATTGCCAGTCGGCGCGTAGTTTATCGGCGAAACCACCCTTGTTCAGGATGGTCGGCGTAGCGCCCTCAAGGCAGTTGATCTGGTTACCGCTAATACAGGCGTCGCAGTGGCCGCAGCTGCGTGCCGTCCAGCCGATACCCACGCGCTGGCCCACTTTCAGCCCTTTGTCCTGCGCGGCGCTGCCGAGCGCAACGACGCGGCCAATGACTTCGTGCCCGGCAACCAGCGGATAGCTGGAAAAGCCCCATTCATTGTCGATCATCGAGAGGTCTGAATGGCAGATCCCGCAGTAATCCACCTGTACTTCGACGTCTTCCGCTTTTAGTTCGCCCGCATCGTACTCGTACAGCTCAAGTTCTGCACCCGCCTGCGGTGCGGCGTAGCTTTTTATCTTCGACATCGCGTTTCCCCTGTTTTGGTGTGAACTGTGAGTGTAGAGCATTCAGTTTACAGACGCTTAACAGAAGACGGCAGGAACAAAACTTACAGACTTTTCAGCATCCTGACTTCGCAGTCCACGTGGCCCGTGCAGCCCAGTGGGGCATCGATATGCTCAAAGCCCAGATGCTCATACAGGCCAATGGCCTCTTTAAGGAAAGCGGTGGTTTCAAGGTAGCAACGTTTAAAGCCCTGTGAGCGTGCATGTTCCAGGGCGACCAGCGCCAGCTTTTTCGCCAGGCCTTGTCCGCGTATCGTTGGCAGGAAATACATTTTCTGGAGTTCACAGATATCCGGCTCGCTGCAGAGCAGGGGGGCAATGCCGCCGCCGCCCACGACCTGGCCGTCCTGCTCGATGACCCAATAGGCATGGCCCGGCTGGCTGTACAGCTGAAAAAGTTCGTCCAGATTTGGGTCGGCCACGGTGTAGCCTTTGTCGGCGGTCAGGCCATATTCGGCCGATACCGTGCGGATAACGGCGGCGATAGCCGGGTTGTCCTGCTCAGTGATCCGACGCATTGTCGTCGCGACGGGGGTAATCACGCTCATAGCATTACTCATGACAAAAATTGACACACAACTGCTGTTAATAGCACCGCAGAAAGGGGAGTGCAAGCGAGGAGTTTTCAGGAAGGATACCCCTTACGCCCTGAAGCGTAAGGGGTAAAAGCATTACAGGGCTGCGATAACCGCCTGCTGCTCGATCAGTTTGGTCTTCGCATCGGCGAAGGCAACCAGACGCTCACGCTCTTTGGCGATGACCGCTTCCGGCGCGCGGGCCACAAAGCCTTCGTTCGCCAGTTTGCTTTCGATTTTGCCGATTTCCACGTCGACTTTCGCCACTTCTTTCGCCAGACGAGCCAGCTCAGCGTCTTTGTCGATCAGGCCCGCCATCGGGATCAACAGCTCCGCGCCGTCGATAATTTTGGTCACGGAAACCGGACCTTTGTCATCGGCAGGCAGCACGGTGATGCTTTCCAGACGCGCCATGGTTTTCAGGAAGGTGTTGTTCTCGGTGACGCGACGAACGGCAGCTTCGCTGCAACCGCGCAGCAGCAGCTCCAGTGGTTTACCCGGAGCGATGTTCATTTCCGCGCGGATGTTACGTACCGCAACGATCGCCTGTTTCAGCCACTCGGTATCCGCAGACGCGGCTTCATCCACTTTCGCGGCATCGAATGCCGGGAACGGCTGGAGCATGATGGTATCGGCGTTTATACCGGCAATTACCTTCACGCGCTGCCAGATGGTTTCGGTGATGAACGGAATGATCGGGTGCGCAAGGCGCAGCAGACCTTCCAGGACGGTAATCAGCGTATTACGCGTACCGCGCAGCTCCGCCTCAGTGCCGCCGTTCATGACCGGCTTCGCCAGCTCCAGATACCAGTCACAGAACTGGTTCCAGGTGAATTCGTACAGGATGCCTGCCGCGATGTCGAAGCGGTAGCTGTCCAGCGCGTCGCGGAACGCTTTCACCGTCTGGTTAAATTCCGC
The DNA here is from genome assembly GCF_021869665.1 of Enterobacter cloacae complex sp. ECL411. Lineage (NCBI taxonomy): Bacteria > Pseudomonadati > Pseudomonadota > Gammaproteobacteria > Enterobacterales > Enterobacteriaceae > Enterobacter > Enterobacter cloacae complex sp. ECL411. The sequence goes on along the minus strand of NZ_CP091486.1, from coordinate 4,193,044 downwards.
CAGGATCCAGCGGTCTGCCAGAGACAGGGTCATTTCGCCGCCGTTAAATCCGCAATCCTGATCTTCGGTGTTCATCAGCACGAAGCGGCTGGCGTTCCACAGCTTGTTACAGAAGTTACGGTAACCTTCGAGACGCTTCATATCCCAGTTGATGTCACGACCGGTGGAGGCCAGCGCCGCCAGGGTGAAGCGCAGGGCGTCGGTACCGTGAGATTCGATCCCGTTCGGGAACTGCTTCTCGGTACGCTTGCGGATTTTCTCCGCCAGCTGCGGCTGCATCATGTTGCCGGTACGTTTTTCCAGCAGCTCTTCCAGAGAGATACCATCAACCATGTCCAGCGGGTCGATAACGTTACCCTTGGATTTGGACATCTTCTGGCCTTCGTCGTCGCGGATCAGGCCGGTCATGTAAACGGTATGGAACGGAACCTGCGGCTTGCCATCTTCGTCTTTGATGAAGTGCATGGTCATCATGATCATGCGGGCGATCCAGAAGAAGATGATGTCGAAGCCGGAGACCATCACGCTGGTTGGGTGGAACTGACGCAGCGCGTCGGTGTTTTCCGGCCAGCCGAGGGTCGAGAAGGTCCACAGCGCGGAAGAGAACCAGGTATCCAGCACGTCTTCGTCCTGGCGCAGCGCAACGTCAGCGCCCAGGTTGTTTTCCTGACGCACTTCCTCTTCGGTGCGGCCAACGTAGACGTTGCCTTCATTGTCGTACCACGCCGGGATACGGTGACCCCACCACAGCTGACGGGAGATACACCAGTCCTGAATATCGCGCATCCAGGAGAAGTACATGTTTTCGTACTGCTTCGGCACGAACTGAATGCTGCCGTTCTCAACCGCTTCCACAGCCGGTTTCGCCAGCACGTCGGCACGCACGTACCACTGGTCGGTCAGCATTGGCTCGATAACCACGCCGCCACGGTCGCCGTACGGCACGGTCAGATCGTGAGGTTTAATCTCTTCCAGCAGGCCGAGCGCGTCCACGGCGGCTACGACGGCTTTACGCGCGGCAAAGCGCTCCAGCTTCTGGAACTCAGCCGGGATGTCGCTGGAATAAACGTCGGATTCGTTGCCTTTGGTGTCGTACACTTCTGCGCTTTCGCGGATATCGCCGTCGAAGGTCAGAATGTTGATCATCGGAAGTTGATGACGACGACCGACTTCATAGTCGTTAAAGTCGTGCGCCGGGGTAATTTTCACGCAGCCGGTGCCTTTTTCCATGTCGGCGTGTTCGTCGCCCACAACCGGAATACGGCGGTTCACCAGCGGCAGCACCACAAATTTGCCGATCAGATCTTTATAGCGCGGATCTTCCGGGTTAACGGCCACGCCGGTATCGCCCAGCAGGGTTTCCGGACGGGTGGTCGCCACCACCAGGTAATCTTTACCGTCGGCGGTTTTCGCGCCGTCGGCCAGCGGATAGCGGATGTGCCACATGGAGCCTTTAGACTCGCGGTTTTCCACTTCCAGGTCAGAGATGGCGGTACGCAGTTTCGGGTCCCAGTTGACCAGGCGTTTGCCACGGTAAATCAGGTCTTCTTTGTACAGGCGCACGAAGACTTCTTTCACGGCGTTGGACAGGCCTTCATCCATGGTGAAGCGCTCACGCTCCCAGTCCACGGAGTTGCCGAGACGGCGCATCTGACGGGTAATAGTGCCGCCGGATTCCGCTTTCCACTGCCAGATTTTGTCGATAAACGCGTCGCGACCGTAGTCGTGGCGGGTTTTACCCTCTTCAGCGGCAATTTTACGCTCAACCACCATCTGGGTCGCGATACCCGCGTGGTCAGTCCCCGCCTGCCACAGGGTGTTTTTACCCTGCATACGCTGGTAGCGGATCATGGTATCCATGATGGTCTGCTGGAAAGCATGCCCCATATGCAAACTGCCGGTGACGTTCGGCGGCGGGATCATGATGCAGAAGGACTCTTTGCTTTCGTCGCCGTTAGGCTTGAAATAGCCCTGCTGTTCCCAGTGCTCGTAAAGCGGCTGTTCGATATCGCGTGGGTTATATGTCTTTTCCATTATTTCCAGGTTGCCGTATTCAGGTTAAAACCGGCCAGGCGGTACGCTTTGTAGCGTTCGCGCGCCAGCTGTTTCAAAGATTCTTCGTAAGGGACAAAGTCTACCACTTCTGTGAAAGCGGTGGCAAAATCTGCAAAGTCTGTCCGCAGGCTAATGAGAATGTCGCGCGCGCTGCTGTTGCGTTTTTGCGGCCAGGCAATCTCCACCGGTGCCCCGCCGCGTGGACCTTCGCCCGACAGGTTATGCGGAACAAAACTCTCCGGCGGGCGCGCCCATAGCGCTTCATCCAGACGAATCGCCTGCTGCTCATCTTCACAGGCAATCAGGACGCGTTTACCTGCGCGCCAACGTTCTGCGGCAATTTCACACACCAGTTGTTCAACGGCGCTGAGGCCATCCTGATGGGTGTCATTGTCCAGAAGGTAGAACGTTGCATTCTTCATATATGGGGTTTCTTGTCGTGGATTTAAATGCAAAGCCGGGTGGCGCTACGCTTACCCGGCCTACGGTTGAGTGACGTTGTAGGCCGGGTAAGGCGAAGCCGCTACCCGGCGTTTTTCATCACTCGTCGCCGTTAAAACCCGCGCGATTGAGCAGGAACTGCGACAGCAGCGCCACCGGACGTCCGGTCGCGCCTTTGGCTTTACCGGAGCGCCATGCGGTCCCCGCAATGTCCAGGTGCGCCCAGTTGTACTTGCGGGTGAAGCGCGCCAGGAAGCAGCCTGCGGTAATTGCGCCGCCAGGACGACCACCAATGTTCGCCATATCCGCGAAGTTAGACTCCAGCTGTTCCTGGAACTCGTCCCCCAGCGGCAGACGCCACGCGCGGTCGCCAGCCTGTTCGGACGCGCCGATCAGCTCATGCGCCAGCGGATTGTGGTTCGACATCAGGCCGGTGATGTGATGCCCCAGCGCAATCACGCAGGCGCCGGTCAGGGTAGCTACGTCGATAACCGCTTCAGGTTCGAAACGCTCAACGTAGGTCAGCACGTCGCACAGCACCAGACGGCCTTCGGCGTCGGTGTTCAGCACTTCAACGGTCTGGCCGGACATGGTAGTCAGCACATCACCCGGGCGATAAGCGCGGCCGCCAGGCATGTTTTCGCAGCCCGCCAGCACGCCGATCACGTTGATGGGCAACTGAAGTTCCGCGACCATGCGCATGACGCCGTAAACCGCCGCCGCGCCACACATGTCGTACTTCATCTCATCCATGCCTTCTGAAGGCTTGATGGAGATACCGCCGGAGTCGAAGGTCAGCCCTTTGCCAACGAGCACGATCGGACGCGCGTCTTCAGACGGATTGCCTTTGTATTCGATGACCGACATCAGGGATTCGTTCTGGGAGCCGTTACCGACCGCCAGATAAGAGTGCATCCCCAGCTCTTTCATCTGCTGTTCGCCGATAACGCGGGTGATGACGTTCTTGCTGTAGGCGTCAGCCAGCTGGCGCGCCTGTGACGCCAGGTACGCGGCGTTACAGATGTTTGGCGGCATATTGCCAAGATCTTTTGCCGCTTTAATACCGGCAGCAATCGCCAGACCGTGGTGAATGGCGCGCTCGCCGCTGGTCAGCTCGCGACGGGTCGGCACGTTAAAGACCATTTTACGCAGCGGGCGACGCGGCTCGCTTTTGGTGGTCTTCAACTGATCAAAGCTGTAGAGGCTCTCTTTTGCGGTTTCGACGGCCTGGCGTACTTTCCAGTACGTGTTGCGGCCCTTAACGTGCAGCTCCGTGAGGAAGCAGACGGCTTCCATCGAACCAGTATCATTCAGTGTATTAATGGTTTTCTGAATAACCTGCTTGTACTGGCGCTCATCAAGCTCACGTTCTTTACCGCAGCCAATCAGCAGAATACGCTCGGACAGGACGTTTGGAACGTGGTGCAGCAACAGGGTCTGCCCTGGTTTGCCTTCCAGTTCGCCACGGCGCAGCAGGGCGCTGATATAGCCGTCGCTGATTTTATCGAGTTGCTCGGCGATCGGGGAGAGTCGGCGTGGTTCAAAGACGCCCACAACGATGCAGGCACTCCGCTGTTTCTCCGGGCTACCGCTTTTTACACTGAACTCCATGCACTACGCTCCTGAATCTTAAAGACAACGGCGGCGGCTACGGATAGAATTGAAACCTTTCGTAACTCATGTCCGCCGTTGTGGTGACTTCGTGTTAATCTTACGTTACTACGGTTTCGACACGTCAATAAATGTCATGAAGCGCGAATCCGCCGGGTTTTTTAATCTTAGCGATGATTTCGACGACTCAAGAGAATAAATGACGTTTAAGCCATGAAACAAGCTAAATTCCTGCATAAGACGAGTTTTAACGGGCGTATTTAAAGTGATAATCATAAGATATCTGGTTCGGGAGACGCTGAAGAGCCAACTGGCGATCCTCTTTATCCTCCTTCTGATCTTTTTCTGTCAGAAGCTGGTCAGGATCCTCGGCGCGGCAGTTGATGGCGAAATCCCAACGAATCTGGTGCTTTCCCTGCTCGGGCTTGGCGTGCCGGAAATGGCGCAGCTTATCCTGCCGTTAAGCCTGTTCCTTGGTCTGCTGATGACCTTGGGTAAGCTCTATACCGAAAGTGAAATCACCGTGATGCATGCCTGCGGCCTCAGTAAGGCCGTATTGGTAAAGGCAGCCATGGTGCTGGCGCTGTTTACGGGCATTGTTGCCGCGGTTAACGTCATGTGGGCGGGGCCGACCTCGTCCCGTCATCAGGATGAGGTGCTGGCGGAAGCAAAAGCTAACCCGGGGCTGGCGGCGCTGGCGCAGGGGCAGTTCCAGCAGGCGACCGACGGTAACTCCGTGCTGTTTATCGAAAGCGTCGATGGCAGCCGCTTCAATGACGTGTTTCTTGCTCAACTGCGCCCGAAAGGTAACGCTCGCCCTTCTGTGGTAGTGGCGGATTCCGGTCAGCTGGCGCAGCGTAAAGACGGCTCTCAGGTTGTCACGCTGAACAAAGGAACGCGTTTCGAAGGCACGGCTATGCTGCGTGACTTCCGTATCACCGATTTCCAGAACTACCAGGCCATTATTGGTCACCAGGCCGTCGCGCTCGATCCAACGGATACCGAGCAGATGGATATGCGCACCTTAATGAATACTGATACCGATCGTGCGCGTGCTGAACTGCACTGGCGTATCACGCTGGTATTCACCGTATTTATGATGGCGCTGATGGTGGTTCCGTTGAGCGTGGTAAACCCGCGCCAGGGCCGCGTGCTGTCGATGCTGCCAGCGATGCTGCTGTATCTGGTGTTCTTCCTGCTGCAAACCTCAATCAAGTCTAACGGCGGGAAAGGAAAAATTGACCCGATGATCTGGACCTGGGTCGTGAATGGTTTGTATCTGCTGCTGGCAGTCGGACTCAACTTGTGGGACACGGTGCCTGTGCGTCGTCTTCGTGCCCGGTTTACGCGTAAAGGAGCCATCTAATGCAGGCGTTTGGCGTACTTGACCGCTATATCGGTAAAACAATTTTTACCACCATCATGATGACCCTGTTCATGCTGGTGTCGCTCTCGGGCATTATCAAATTTGTCGACCAGCTGAAAAAAGCCGGGCAGGGGAGTTACGACGCGTTGGGCGCCGGGATGTACACCCTGCTCAGCGTACCAAAAGATGTGCAGATCTTCTTCCCGATGGCGGCCCTGCTGGGTGCGCTGCTGGGCCTGGGGATGCTGGCTCAGCGTAGCGAACTGGTGGTGATGCAGGCATCGGGCTTTACCCGTATGCAGGTTGCGCTGTCGGTGATGAAAACCGCGATCCCGCTGGTGCTGCTGACCATGGCGATCGGCGAATGGGTCGCGCCGCAGGGCGAACAGATGGCGCGTAACTACCGTGCTCAGGCGATGTACGGCGGTTCTCTGCTCTCCACGCAGCAGGGATTATGGGCGAAAGATGGCCAGAACTTTGTCTATATCGAACGCGTGAAAGGGGATGACGAGCTGGGTGGCGTGAGTATCTATGCTTTCAATAACGATCGTCGTTTGCAGTCAGTGCGTTATGCCGCCTCTGCTAAATTTGATGCAAACAACAAGCTGTGGCGGTTATCCCAGGTTGATGAATCTGACCTGACTAACCCGAAACAGATCACCGGTTCGCAGACCGTTAGCGGTACCTGGAAAACCGACCTGACGCCGGACAAGCTTGGCGTCGTGGCGCTTGATCCCGATGCGCTCTCCATCAGCGGTCTGCATAACTACGTGAAGTATCTGAAATCGAGCGGGCAGGATGCGGGGCGTTACCAGCTCAACATGTGGAGCAAAATCTTCCAGCCGCTGTCCGTGGCGGTGATGATGCTGATGGCGCTGTCGTTCATCTTTGGACCGCTACGTAGCGTGCCGATGGGGGTTCGCGTGGTAACCGGTATCAGCTTTGGTTTCGTGTTCTACGTCCTCGATCAGATTTTTGGTCCGCTGACGCTGGTGTATGGCATTCCGCCAATTATCGGCGCGCTGTTGCCGAGCGCCAGTTTCTTCCTGATCAGCCTCTGGATGCTGCTAAAACGCTCCTGATAAACCTTCTTCCTCGCTCCCGCTTGCCCGGGGGCGAGGCTAATCTCCTGTTTCACCCCGCACTTTTTCTCACAACCTTCAACGCCTCGCCGTGAATTTGAGTATTATTGAGCGATAAAGTCGTGAAGGGATCCTCTATGAAGCAAATTCGAATGCTGGCCCAGTACTACGTCGACCTGATGATGAAGCTCGGGCTGGTGCGTTTTTCCATGCTGCTGGCGCTGGCGCTGGTCGTTCTGGCCATCGTCGTGCAAATGGCCGTGACCATGGTTCTGCATGGTCAGGTCGAGAGCATCGACGTGATCCGCTCTATTTTCTTTGGCCTGCTGATCACCCCATGGGCGGTCTATTTCCTCTCCGTGGTGGTTGAGCAGTTGGAAGAGTCCCGACAGCGTTTATCGAAACTGGTGGATAAGCTGGAAGAGATGCGCGAGCGCGATCTTAAACTCAACGTTCAGCTCAAGGACAACATTGCCCAGCTGAATCAGGAAATTTCAGACCGTGAGAAGGCGGAAGCCGAGCGTCAGACCACGCTGGAGCAGCTGAAAATTGAGATGAAAGAGCGTGAGGTCACGCAGATCCAGCTTGAACAGCAATCCTCTTTCCTGCGCTCGTTCCTCGATGCGTCGCCGGATCTGGTGTTCTACCGTAATGAAGATAAAGAGTTCTCCGGCTGTAACCGGGCCATGGAATTGTTGACCGGGAAAAGCGAAAAGCAGCTGATACACCTGAAACCTCAGGATGTCTATTCCGAAGAGGCGGCGGCAAAAGTGATGGAGACGGATGAAAAGGTGTTCCGTCATAACGTCTCGTTGACCTATGAGCAGTGGCTGGACTACCCCGACGGGCGCAAGGCCTGCTTTGAGATCCGCAAAGTGCCTTATTACGATTGGGTGGGTAAACGTCATGGTCTGATGGGCTTTGGCCGTGATATCACCGAGCGTAAGCGATATCAGGATGCGCTGGAGCGCGCCAGTCGTGACAAGACCACCTTCATCTCCACCATCAGCCATGAGCTTCGTACGCCGCTAAACGGTATCGTGGGGCTGAGCCGTATTCTGCTGGATACCGACCTGACCAGCGAGCAGGAAAAATACCTCAAAACGATCCACGTTTCGGCGGTCACGCTGGGCAATATCTTCAATGATATTATCGACATGGATAAGATGGAGCGCCGTAAAGTTCAGCTCGACAACCAGCCGGTTGATTTTACCGGCTTCCTCGCAGACCTGGAGAACCTGTCAGGTTTGCAGGCCCAGCAGAAAGGATTGAGCTTCGTGATGGAGCCGACGCTGCCGCTGCCGCATAAAGTGGTGACGGACGGCACGCGTCTGCGTCAGATCCTGTGGAATCTCATCAGCAACGCCGTGAAGTTTACCCAGAAGGGACAGGTTGCGGTGCGCATTCGCTATGATGAGGGGGACATGCTGCACTTTGAAGTTGAGGACTCGGGTATCGGCATTCCTCAGGATGAGCAGGATAAGATCTTCGCCATGTATTATCAGGTTAAAGACAGCCACGGCGGTAAACCGGCGACCGGCACGGGCATTGGCCTGGCGGTGTCGAAACGTCTGGCGAAAAGTATGGGTGGGGATATCACCGTTGCCAGCCAGCCGGGTAAAGGCTCCACCTTTACGCTTACCGTCCACGCCCCTGCTGTTGCTGAAGAAGTGGAAGATACGTTTGAGAACGACGATATGCCGCTTCCAGCCCTGCACGTCCTGCTGGTTGAAGATATTGAGCTGAACGTCATTGTCGCCCGGTCGGTACTGGAAAAACTCGGTAACAGCGTGGATGTCGCGATGACCGGCAAAGCCGCGCTGGAGATGTTCACGCCGGGCGAGTACGACCTGGTGCTGCTCGATATTCAGCTACCGGACATGACCGGGCTGGATATCTCCCGCGAGCTGACGCACAAATATGCTCCTGACGAGCTGCCGCCTCTGGTTGCGTTGACCGCAAACGTGTTGAAAGATAAAAAAGAGTACCTCGAGGCCGGTATGGACGATGTGCTCAGCAAGCCGCTGGCAGTACCTGCCCTGACGGCGATGATCAAGAAGTTCTGGGATACCTGTGATGAAGAGGAGAGCACCATGACGTCTGTTGATAGCGCCAAAACCCAAACGATACTGGATACCGCCATGCTGGAGCAGTATATCGATCTGGTGGGACCCAAACTGATCACCGATGGCCTGGCCGTGTTCGAAAAAATGATGCCGGGCTATCTGAACGTGCTCGAATCCAACCTGACGGCGCGTGACCAGAAGGGCATCGTCGAAGAGGGACATAAAATCAAAGGCGCAGCTGGTTCAGTCGGGTTACGCCATCTCCAGCAATTGGGCCAACAGATTCAGTCGCCTGATTTACCTGCCTGGGAAGATAACGTAGGTGATTGGGTTGAAGAGATGAAACAAGAGTGGCAAAACGATGTGGCAGTGCTGAAAGCCTGGGTAGAATCCCGAAAAAAATGACCCCGGCTATACCGGGGTGCGCGAATACTGCGCCAACACCAGGGAAATCGTGGCTGCGCCTGATTTTTATGGGTTGTTTTCGCATGGACGCCGCCTGAAAATTAAGGCCGCACGCAGATAAGATAGCAAATCTTAAACAGTTTGTTACATGAATCAGTGAAATGTGTGAAGCATAGCGTTTTAATCAGAATTTTTAATGTGCTTCAGCGAGTTGCATAGAAGGATCGTCAGAATGAAGAAAGTGGGTGTCGTGCTGAGCGGATGTGGCGTTTACGATGGTTCAGAGATACATGAAACCGTATTAACGCTGCTGGCATTATCGCGCCAGGGGGCCGACGTTATCTGCTTCGCTCCGGATAAAACGCAGGCAGACGTGGTTAATCATCTTACCGGCGAGCCAATGGCGGAAAGCCGTAACGTGCTGATTGAAGCGGCGCGTATTGTGCGCGGGGATATTCATCCGCTGGTACAGGCCGATGCGGCTGAGCTAGATGCGCTCATCGTGCCGGGCGGCTTTGGCGCGGCGAAAAACCTGAGCACGTTTGCAACGCAAGGCGCGGCGTGTCAGGTCGAGCCCGATTTGAAAGCGCTATCGCTGGCGATGCATGCGGCGGGTAAGCCGCAGGGCTTTATCTGCATTGCGCCAGCCATGCTGCCGAAAATTTTTGATTTCCCGCTGCGGCTCACGATCGGAACCGACATTGATACTGCTGAAATTGTCGAAGATATGGGCGGCGAACACGTGCCATGCCCGGTAGACGACATTGTGGTGGATGAGGACAATAAAATCGTCACCACGCCGGCGTATATGCTGGCGCAGAACATTGCCGAGGCTGCTGCAGGCATTGAAAAGCTGGTGGACAGAGTGCTGGTTCTTACCGAATGAGCCGTAAATTATCCCCTGGCGGGTGGTTAAAACGGATCCTGCTGCGTATTGTGCTGGTCCTGGCCGTTTTTTGGGGCGGAGGCATTGCGCTGTTCAGCATCCTGCCCGTCCCGTTCTCGGCCGTGATGGCAGAGCGGCAGATTAGCGCCTGGCTCTCGGGTGATTTTGGCTATGTTGCCCACTCAGACTGGGTCGGCATGGACGAAATCTCCCCGTGGATGGGGCTGGCGGTCATTGCGGCAGAAGATCAGAAATTCCCGGAGCACTGGGGTTTTGACGTGGCGGCTATCGAGAAGGCGCTGGATCATAATGAACGTCATGAAAACCGCGTCCGCGGTGCGTCGACGCTTTCCCAGCAGACGGTAAAAAACCTGTTCTTATGGGACGGTCGCAGCTGGGTGAGAAAAGGGCTGGAGGCCGGGCTGACGCTGGGCGTCGAGACGGTGTGGAGCAAAAAACGCATTTTGACCGTCTACCTGAATATCGCGGAGTTTGGTGACGGCGTGTTTGGCGTCGAAGCGGCATCGCAGCGCTATTTTGGCAAGCCCGCCAGCAGGCTGACTATGTCCGAAGCGGCACTGCTTGCCGCCGTGCTGCCGAACCCGCTGCGTTTTAAGGCCAGCGCGCCGTCAGGCTACGTGCGAAGCCGCCAGGCGTGGATTATGCGCCAGATGCGTCAGCTGGGTGGGGAAGGCTTTATGGAGCGAAATAATCTTATGTAAAGCGGGTAAGCGCAGCGCTACCCGCCGACGTGGCGAACGTTAATCTTCGTCAAACCCGGCGTTAAACAGGGCAATCACTGCCGCCAGCGCTTCTTCTTCCTGCGGGCCGGTGGCTTCAACTTCAATCTGGCGGCCTTTGGCAGAATCCAGCATCAGCAGCGCAATCACGCTGTTGGCTTCTGCCTCGGTTCCCTCATCGTTGCGCAGCAGCACCTCAGCATCAAAACCCTGCATCAGTTCAAACAGCTTCATCGCCGGGCGCGCATGCATGCCCAGCTTATTGGTGATTTCGACGGTCTGTTTTACGGTCATGTTTTACGTTTTTCCAGCGTGCGATGACGGGACTGAACGTTCTTCCCGCGTGAGCGGAAGTAATCGGCCAGCTGTTCGGCAATGTAGACCGAACGATGTTTACCGCCGGTACAGCCAATCGCCACCGTCAGGTAGCTACGATTGTTTGTCTCCAGCATAGGTAACCATAGCTCAAGGTAGCTTCGCGTCTGGTAGATAAAATTGTGTACTTCTGTGTGTCGGTCGAGGAACGCCGCCACCGGCTTATCCAGACCGGTCATCGGACGCAGTTTCGGATCCCAGTGTGGGTTCGGCAGGAAACGCACATCAAAAACGTAATCCGCATCGATAGGGATACCGTGCTTAAAGCCGAAGGATTCAAACACCATCGTCAGTTCGCGCTCGCGCTTGCCGAGTAAGCGAGTACGCAGCATTTCCGCCAGCTCGTGGACGGACATTTCTGAGGTGTCGACAATCAGGTCGGCCCGGGAACGCAGCGGCTCAAGCAGATCGCTCTCTTTATCGATGGCGCTTTCCAGCGAAAGATTTTTACTTGAGAGCGGATGCAAACGACGTGTATCGCTGTAACGGCGGATCAGCGTGTTGCGGTCAGCGTCCAGGAACAAGAGCTGAGGCGAGAAGCACTCCGGCAGACTGTTCATTGCCTGCTCGAAGATTTCCGGCGATTCCGGCATGTTACGCACGTCAATACTGACGGCGGCAGAGATTTGCCTGTCCGCCAGCGTCCGCGCCAGATCGGGTAACAGCACTACCGGCAGGTTATCTACGCAGTAAAATCCCATGTCTTCCAGCGCGCGCAGGGCCACGGACTTCCCGGACCCCGAACGACCGCTGACGATCATCAGCACCATGTTCCGTTTCTCCTCAGGGCAGCCGTTCTGAAGGCCCTTTCCCGATTATGCCTCATCCTGATTGCCTTCTGCTTCAGTGATAATTTGATAAAGCTCTTCATCACTTTGAGCTGAGCGCAGTCGACGACAAATGGTTTTATCCGCCAGACGTTTGGCAACCAGCGACAGCGTGTGCAGGTGGGTTTTGGTCTGATCGGCAGGAACCAGCAGCGCGAAGAGCAGATCCACAGGCTGGTTATCGATGGCGTCAAAAGCGATAGGCGTTTCCAGTTGCACAAACACCCCCACGGCACGCAGCGTATCTTCTTCCAGCTTGCCATGCGGGATCGCAATGCCATTGCCGATGCCGGTACTGCCCATTTTTTCACGGGTCAGAATGGCTTCAAACACGATCTGCGGCGGCAGACCCAGCTGTTTTGCGGCCAGCTCACTGATGATTTCCAGCGCACGTTTTTTGCTCTGGCAGTGAACGCCACTGCGGGTACAATCCTGGTTAAGGACATTGCTCAGTTGAAGAGCGGAATCGTTGTTTATCATAATTTCACCTAAGCGCTAACTGTACAAATGGCCTGTTGTGTTTCACAACAGGCCGTCCTGCACCCGTTAACTGCCCGGACAATTAGTGTTGTTTCAGTTTATCTTTATGTTTATTGAGCTGTCTCGCAAGCTTATCAATCAAGCCGTCGATAGCCGCGTACATGTCTTGCCCTTCCGCACTGGCATGAAGTTCCCCTCCGTTGACGTGCAGGGTCGCATCCGAGATATGCGTCACTTTCTCCACTTTCAACACAACATAGACCTGGTTGATCCTCTCGAAATACTGCTCGAGTTTCGCGAACTTAGCGTTTACAAAATCGCGTAAAGCCTCAGTAATTTCGACGTTATGTCCGGTGATATTGAGCTGCATAGTGTCTTCCTTATCGGTTGTGTCAAACCAGTTGTTTACGCTGGTTAGACGGCGGAATGGATAAAGACTCTCGATACTTCGCGACAGTACGGCGTGCCACCATAATACCCTGATCGGACAGCATGGTGGTTAACTTACTGTCACTGAGTGGCTTCGCGGGGTTCTCCGCGGCGATCAACTTCTTCACCAGGGCGCGAATAGCCGTTGACGAGGCTTCGCCGCCGCCTTCGGTGTTCACGTGGCTGGAGAAGAAATACTTAAGCTCAAAAATACCGCGTGGGCTGTGCAGATACTTCTGCGTGGTCACGCGGGAAATGGTTGATTCATGCATCTCGACGGCCTGGGCGATGTCCGCCAGCACCATCGGTTTCATAAACTCTTCGCCCTGCTCAAAGAATGCCTGCTGCTGTTCGACAATACAGCGGCTGACGCGCAGCAGCGTGTCATTACGGCTTTCCAGACTCTTAATCAACCAGCGTGCTTCCTGAAGGTTGCTGCGAATGTATTGATTATCAGCGTCGTTACGGGCGCTGGTGCACATGGAGGCGTATTGCTGGTTGATTTGCAGGCGAGGAATGCTGTCGGCGTTCAGTTCAACGACCCAGCGGCCATTGTGTTTTCTCACCAGCACATCAGGAATAACGTATTCCGGTTCGCTGGTCTGGATAGATTGCCCCGGACGCGGATCGAGTGACTGGATCAGATTCACCGCTTCCTTCAGCACCTCTTCTTTGAGGCGCGTGACGCGCATCAGGGTGCGGAAGTCGTGATTTGCCAGCAAATCCAGATGCTCGCTGATGATGAGCCGGGCTTCGTCAATCCACGGTGTCTCTTTGGCAAACTGCGAAAGCTGGATCAGAAGGCAGTCGCGCAGATCTTTCGCGGCGACGCCAATCGGGTCGAAACGCTGAACGCGTTTCAGGACGGCTTCGATCTCTTCCAGTTCAATCTCGTCATCGCCGATGCTTTCCAGAATCTCGTCCAGCGTCACGGTCAAATAGCCCGTGTCGTCAACGGCATCGACAATCGAGGTGGCAATGGCGCGATCGGTATCGGAGAAAGGCGTCAGCTCCACCTGCCACATCAGGTAGTCCTGAAGCGACTGGGTAGTTTCGCCCTGGTAGACCGGGAGTTCATCGTCCTGGTAATCTGCACGCGTCCCGGAAGGGGTACCCGCGGTGTAGATTTCATCCCAGCTGGCATCCAGCGGCAGTTCCTCCGGCATCTCTTTCTGTTCGAGCGCATCTACGGAGTCGAGCGTTTCTGTGTCCTGCGTCTGCTGAGCGTCTATCTCGTCATGAAGATCGGTTTGCTCCAGCAGCGGATTGCTGTCCAGCGCCTGCTGGAGCTCCTGCTGGAGTTCTAACGTGGACAGCTGCAACAGACGGATTGCCTGTTGTAGCTGCGGCGTCATGGCCAGTTGCTGGCTGAGCCGTAATTGCAAACCTTGCTTCATGTTCAGAGCGTTTTTCTCCGGTTCGGCGTGACTTAACCTCTACCCTATCAGAGTCTGAAGTCTTCCCCAAGGTACACGCGCTTAACATGCTCATCTTCGAGGATTTGCTGCGGCGTACCGTGGGCAATCAGATGGCCCTGGCTCACTATGTAGGCGCGCTCACACACGGCCAGCGTTTCGCGAACGTTGTGGTCCGTGATCAGTACGCCAAGCCCGCTGTCGCGCAGGTGCTCAATAATACGTTTGATATCGATAACGGAGATGGGGTCAACGCCCGCAAACGGTTCATCCAGCAGGATAAATTTCGGGTTTGCTGCCAGCGCGCGCGCAATCTCAACGCGGCGGCGTTCACCACCGGACAGCGCCTGACCGAGGCTGTCACGCAGATGTTCGATATGAAACTCTTCCATCAGCTCGTTCGCACGGTCAGTGCGCTGCTCGCTGGTCAGATCGTCACGGATCTGGAGCACGGCCATCAGGTTGTCGAACACGCTTAAGCGGCGGAAGATGGAGGCTTCCTGCGGCAGATAGCCGATGCCACGACGCGCGCGGGCATGCAGTGGCAGCAGACTGATATCTTCATCATCGATGATGATGTTGCCGGCGTCACGCGGGACGATGCCCACCACCATGTAGAAAGTCGTGGTTTTACCCGCCCCGTTAGGGCCAAGCAAACCCACGATTTCGCCGGAGTTGACGGTCAGACTGACATCTTCGACGACGCGGCGGCCCTTATACGCTTTCGCGAGGTTTTTTGCAGTTAAAGTTGCCATAACGAATTAGTTACTCTTTTTCTGTGCCGGAGCCTGGCCGTTGTTCTTGTCCTGCAATTGCGAAGGCACAAGAACGGTCGTGACGCGTTTGCCTTTTTCACTGGAGGCCTGCATTTTCTGCTCTTTCACCAGATAAGTGATCTTGTCGCCTTTGATATTGCTGTCCAGCTGTTCCAGGTAAGCATTACCGGTCAGGATGACCAGATCCTTCGCCAGTTCATAGTGCATATGCGAGGCATGGCCTTTCACCGGCTTGCCGTTGTCCTGCATCTGGTAGAAGGTGGCCGGGTTGCCATAACCATCGATAATCTCTTTGCCCTGCTCGCCGCCCGGTCGGGTAACGACCACTTTGTCGGCGTTGATTTTGATGGTGCCCTGGGTCATGACCACGTTGCCGGTAAAGGTGACGACGTTACCCTGCATATCCAGAGACTGGGTATCGGATTCAATATGAATCGGCTGTTCGGTGTCGCCAGTCACAGCAAGCGCGGGAAGACTGGCCGCCAGCAGCGCGCTGGCGATAACAACTTTAAGGCTGAGTTTGTTTGTTTTGAATTTCATAGGAGGTTCTAACCTTTTCAATCAGCTCGGCGTTTTTGCTGCGTAAGTTCCCGCGCATTCTTAAACCGCTGGAATTAAATGTTGTGCCATACAGGGTGACTAAATCCTGCGACGTGACATCCTGGGTGACCAGGTTGATCTGGGCGTTATCCGTCGTAATTTTTCGCAGTTGCGCGTCAGCGGTCAGGGCGTTGACTTCAACGTGACCATACAGGTAAAGCATACGGTCATTTGTCAGTTTTGCCCGGTCAGACTTGATAGACCACGTCGGCACTTTGTCCGTATCAAAGGTGGTCATGACCGGTTGGGTAAACCACGAAGTACCGTCATCTGAAAAATATTCTACATGCTGAGCAACGAGGCGATAGTTCAGCGCGCCTTCCGGGCTATAGACCACGGTGTCGCTGTGATCGCTTTTATAGGTCGGGTCGCTCGTGTTAACCACTTCCGCTTGCGTATCTTCGCGGTCAGCGAGGTTTACGCCAATCAGTACCAGGGCGACAAGCGCAAGCAGAATGATAACCCAACGTCTGGTTTTACTCATATCGATTGCCCTTTCGCCTCATCAAGCTTGCCCTGCGCCAGCAGAAGCAGATCGCAGACTTCACGGACGGCGCCGCGGCCACCGTGAATATGGGTAACATAATCAGCACGCGGGATCAGCAGCGGGTGCGCGTCAGCCACGGCGATGCTCAGACCCACCTCCGCCATGACTGGCCAGTCGATCAAATCATCCCCGACGTATGCCACATTCTCTGGTGCAATGGCCAGTTTTCCCAACAGATCCCGGAAGGCTACCATCTTATCAGACTGCCCCTGATAGAGATGGGTAATGCCCAGCGTTTCACACCGATCTTCTACCAGTTTAGCTTTCCGCCCGGTGATGATTGCAACTTCAATACCGGACGTGAGCGCACAGCGGATACCGTAACCGTCGCGAACGTTAAAGGCTTTCAGCTCTTCGCCGTTATTGCCCATATAAATCAGACCGTCGGAGAGCACACCATCCACATCGAGGATCAGCAGGCGGATATTTTCCGCCTTTGCCATCATGTGGGCGCTCACCGGGCCATAACAGGTTGCAAGGGATGCACCCGCATTACTCATTGTCTTATCCTTCATTACACTACGCCAGCGCGCAGCAGATCATGCATATGTACCACACCCAGCAGTTGGTCGCCATCGGCAACCATCACTGAGGTAATATGACGGGACTGCATCAGGTTCAGTACATCTACCGCCAGCGTGCCCGGACGGACGCGGATCCCGCCTGGTGTCATTACATCAGCGATGCCCAGCGTTCGGACATCCACACCCATATCGAATACCCGGCGCAGGTCGCCGTCGGTGAAAATGCCCTGAATCTTCATCAGATCGTCGCAGATAACCGTCATGCCCAGGTTTTTACGGGTGATCTCCAGTAACGCGTCGCGCAAAGAGGCCTCTTTGCTGACGTGCGGGATCTCATCCCCGGTGTGCATAATATCGTTGACCCGCAGCAGCAGTTTGCGCCCGAGCGCGCCGCCGGGGTGAGACAGGGCGAAATCTTCTGGCGTAAAACCGCGGGCTTCCAGCAGCGCAACGGCAAGGGCATCGCCCATCACCAGCGCGGCGGTTGTGCTGGAGGTCGGCGCCAGCCCCAGCGGGCAGGCTTCTTTAGGCACCTTCACGCACAGGTGAATATCTGCCGCACGCGCCATGCTGCTTTCCGGGCGGCTGGTCATGCAAATCAGCGGTACGTGCAGACGCTTCAGCACCGGGATCAACGCCAGGATTTCATTCGATTCCCCGGAGTTGGACAGCGCAATAACCACGTCCTGCGGCGTAACCATGCCGAGGTCACCGTGCGCGGCTTCACCGGGATGAACGAAGAATGACGACGTGCCGGTACTGGCAAAGGTCGCCGCCATTTTGCGCCCGATATGGCCGGATTTGCCCATCCCCATCACCACGACTTTACCGGCGCAGTAGAACATCTTCTCACAGGCCAGACTAAAATCCTGATTAATGTACTGATCTAACTGCGCCAGACCTTCACGTTCAATCTCCAGAACGTCTTTGCCTGCTTTCTGAAAGTCAAAACCCGGCTGCAATTCTATTTGCGACATAATGCGTTTCCGTTTACCCAGAGAGAAGTGGCGAGAGCCAGTACAGCATCGCCAGCCATACGATAAATCCACCCGTCAGCAGCGCGCCCGCGCCTTTGCCGATCTGCTCTTTTCGCCGCCAGCAGAGCAGGGCGAAAATTACGCTGACCAGTAGCATCACACCGTAATCGCGCGTGAAGACCATAGGGTTAAACGGCCCCGGTGAGATTAATGCCGGCAGCCCCGTCACGATCGCGATATTGAAAATATTCGAGCCAATGATATTGCCGATGGCGATATCATCTTCCCCTTTACGCGCCCCGGCGATGGCGGTAGCCAGCTCTGGCAGGCTGGTGCCGATGGCGATGACCGTCAGACCGATTGTCAGTTCGCTCATCGCAAACGCGTTCGCCAGCACCGTCGCGTTATCGACCACCATCCGCGTGGCCATTGGCATTATGATCAGCGCGACGCCCAGCCACAGCAGGGCGACGGGTAAGGTCCCTTCCCGTGGCAGCTCGGCGAGATGCTCACGCGTGAGGCTATCATTACCCTGTTTTTCCGCCAGACGTGCGATCTTCACGCTGTAAAGCAACCAGATCACGGCCAGGGCGAGCAGGAATATACCGTCACCGACGCTCAGCACCCCGTCATAAAGCACATAGCCTGCCAGCAGACTGACGACTAACATTAGCGGCAATTCACGACGCAAAACATCGGAATGTACGCGAAATGGATGCAGTAATGCGGCTAAGCCTAAAATCAGCAAGATATTGACGATGTTAGAGCCAATCGCAGTGCCAATAGCGAGGTCGACCTGGCCATGCAACGAGGCTGAAACAGAAACGATGATTTCAGGAAGCGATGTGCCTACACTGACCACCGTCATCCCAATAATGATGGGCGGCATGCCAATGAGTCGACAGAGAATGGATGCGGCAAAGACCAAACGGTCAGCACTGTAGACCACCAACAGTAAACCAATTATTAACAGTGCTGTTGCTAAAAGCATCAAAAGTCCTTTCTTCAGGTATACTCGCTGGTCCACTGCGCACGAATTTTAGCGCCAGATGAAGTCTGAGACGTGACGAATTCCTAATTTTGACTTTATGCGCCGGAAAAGTAAAACAAATGCCAGCTTTCGCTAACCCCAATAGTGAATATTCTGTAAAAATGCGGGGTTTAGGGCTGATTTACGCTTCATGCCAGCAGTGAAGCAAGGTAAGTAAGGAACCATAAATGAGCCAAACGATGGCGAATATAGTCGATGTCCGGGGCGTCAGTTTTTCTCGCGGCAACCGGGTGATATTTGATGATATTTCGCTGACCGTGCCGCGCGGTAAAATCACCGCCATCATGGGGCCGTCAGGGATCGGTAAAACGACGTTGCTGCGTCTTATCGGCGGGCAAATCCCCCCTGATAGCGGCGAAATTCTCTTCGACGGTGAAAACGTCCCGGAGATGTCTCGCTCGCGCCTCTACACGGTTCGCAAACGGATGAGCATGCTCTTTCAGTCGGGTGCGCTGTTCACCGATATGAACGTATTTGACAACGTGGCCTATCCGCTGCGTGAGCACACCCATCTTCCTCCTGCGCTGTTGCACAGCACGGTGATGATGAAGCTCGAAGCCGTGGGGTTGCGGGGGGCTGCGAAACTTATGCCGTCCGAACTCTCGGGTGGGATGGCGCGCCGCGCCGCGCTGGCGCGTGCTATTGCCCTGGAACCCGATTTAATCATGTTCGATGAACCGTTCGTTGGGCAGGACCCTATCACCATGGGCGTGCTGGTGAAGTTAATCTCGGAGCTGAACAGCGCCCTTGGCGTCACCTGCGTGGTGGTTTCCCACGACGTGCCGGAAGTGCTGAGTATTGCTGATTACGCCTATATTGTGGCTGACAAAAAGATCGTCGCCCACGGCAGCGCTCAGGCGTTGCAGGAGAATGGCGATCCGCGCGTGCGGCAGTTCCTGGACGGTATCGCAGATGGGCCGGTGCCTTTCCGCTATCCGGCGGGCGACTATCATGACGATTTACTGGGAATAGGGAGTTAATCCACTCATGCTGTTAAATGCGTTGGCGGGTCTTGGACACCGTGGCCTAAAAACCATCAGTACGTTCGGGCGTGCCGGATTAATGTTGTTCAACGCGCTGGTTGGCAAACCGGAGTTCCGCAAGCATGCGCCGTTACTGGTGCGGCAGCTTTATAACGTCGGCGTGCTGTCGATGCTTATCATCATCGTGTCGGGTCTGTTTATTGGCATGGTGCTAGGGTTGCAGGGGTATCTGGTGCTGACAACCTACAGCGCGGAAACCAGCCTTGGCATGCTGGTGGCGCTCTCGCTGCTGCGTGAACTCGGGCCGGTTGTAGCAGCGCTGCTGTTCGCCGGGCGTGCCGGATCAGCGCTGACGGCTGAAATTGGCCTGATGCGCGCCACAGAGCAGCTCTCCAGTATGGAGATGATGGCGGTCGATCCGCTGCGCCGGGTGATCTCGCCGCGCTTCTGGGCCGGGGTTATCTCCTTGCCGTTACTGACTATCCTCTTTGTGGCGGTAGGTATCTGGGGAGGCGCGCTGGTTGGCGTCAACTGGAAAGGCATTGATGCCGGGTTCTTCTGGTCTGCCATGCAGGACGCCATCGATCTGCGGATGGATCTGGTGAACTGTCTGATCAAGAGCGTGGTTTTCGCTGTGACGGTTACCTGGATTGCGTTGTTTAATGGTTACGATGCCATTCCGACGTCGGCGGGCATTAGCCGTGCAACGACGCGTACTGTCGTACATTCGTCGCTGGCCGTTTTAGGTCTGGATTTTGTGCTCACCGCACTGATGTTTGGGAATTGAGTTCATGCAAACGAGAAAAAATGAAATTTGGGTTGGCGTGTTTTTGCTTCTGGCGCTGCTGGCCGCGCTGTTTATCTGCCTGCGCGCGGCGGACATCACCTCTGTTCGCACCGAGCCGACGTATCGCGTCTACGCGACTTTCGATAATATCGGCGGCCTGAAGGCGCGCTCACCGGTCCGTATTGGTGGCGTCGTTATTGGACGTGTCGCTGACATTACGCTTGATGAGAAAACCTATCTGCCGCGCGTCGCAATGGATATCGAAGAACGCTATAACCACATTCCGGACACCAGCTCGCTCTCTATCCGCACCTCTGGCCTGCTGGGGGAGCAATATCTGGCCCTTAACGTTGGTTTTGAAGATCCTGAGCTGGGAACGTCTATCCTTAAAGACGGTAGCGTAATCCAGGATACCAAGTCAGCGATGGTGCTGGAAGATATGATTGGTCAGTTCCTTTACAACAGTAAAGGGGATGATAAAAAGTCTGACGATGCCCCTGCGCAGAGTGAAGACCACACCAACGTCGAACCGACGCCAGGCGCGACGAATTAATTTCAGGAGAAGTCATTCATGTTTAAACGACTGTTAATGGTTGCCATGCTGGTCATTGCCCCTCTAACCGCGGCGCACGCTGCGGATCAGAGTAACCCGTACAAACTGATGGATGAGGCCGCGAAGAAAACCTTCGACCGTCTTAAAAACGAACAGCCCAAAATCCGTTCTAACCCTGATTATCTGCGCGATGTGGTGGATCAGGAGCTGCTGCCGTATGTGCAGATCAAGTACGCGGGCGCACTGGTGCTGGGCCGTTACTACAAAGACGCGACCCCGGCGCAGCGCGAGGCTTACTTTGCGGCGTTCCGTGAATACCTGAAACAGGCTTACGGCCAGGCGCTGGCGATGTACCACGGGCAGACCTATCAGATTGCCCCTGAACAGCCGCTGGGCGATGCCACCATCATTCCTATCCGCGTGACGATTATCGATCCAAACGGTCGTCCACCGGTACGCCTGGACTTCCAGTGGCGTAAAAACAGCCAGACCGGAAACTGGCAGGCGTACGACATGATCGCTGAAGGCGTCAGCATGATCACCACTAAACAGAACGAGTGGAGCGATCTGCTGCGCACCAAAGGCATCGATGGCCTGACGGCTCAGCTTCAGTCCATCTCTCGTCAGAAAATTACCCTGGACGAGAAGAAGTAATGTCACAGCAGCTTAGCTGGGCGCGTGACGGCGAGACGTTGACGCTGACGGGAGAGCTGGATCAGGATCTGCTTAACCCGCTGTGGGACGCTCGCCATAACGCGATGCAGGGCGTGACGTTGATTGATCTCCATGGCGTCACGCGGGTAGATACCGCCGGTATCGCCCTGCTGGCGCACCTGGTGGCCACGGGCAAAAAGCAGGGGAGTAGCGTCACCCTGACGGGGGTAAGCGATAATGTCGTAACCCTTGCACAGCTTTACAATTTGCCTGAAGACGTATTACCTCGCTAACTTTTTCAGTACGTTACTTCCGAAAGCCCCGACAGTTTACGCGTCGGGGCTTTTTGCTTGTTTAAGACCGCGCCACTTTGCTCTAAGATGTTGAGCTTGTTTTCACTATCAGATGATGTAGACCCCATGGAAAATAATGAAATCCAGACAGTGCTGATGAATGCACTCTCCCTTCAGGAAGCCCACGTCTCTGGCGATGGCAGTCACTTCCAGGTTATTGCTGTGGGTGAGATGTTCGACGGAATGAGTCGCGTGAAGAAACAGCAGGCTGTGTACGCGCCGCTGATGGAATACATTGCGGATAACCGCATCCACGCCCTGTCGATTAAAGCGTTCACCCCACAGGAGTGGGCACGCGATCGCAAACTAAACGGTTTTTGAGCTGAGGGCGAAGCGCCCGCAGCACGGTTGAATTTATAAGAGAGCAAACGATGGATAAATTTCGTGTACAGGGACCCACGCGTCTCCAGGGCGAAGTCACAATTTCTGGCGCTAAAAACGCCGCGCTGCCCATTCTTTTCGCTGCGCTGCTCGCAGAAGAGCCGGTAGAGATCCAGAACGTACCGAAGCTGAAAGATATCGACACGACCATGAAGTTGCTCGGCCAGTTGGGCACCAAAGTGGAGCGTAACGGTTCCGTCTGGATCGATGCCAGCAACGTGAACAACTTCTCAGCGCCGTATGAGCTGGTGAAAACCATGCGTGCTTCCATCTGGGCGCTTGGCCCGCTGGTTGCGCGTTTCGGTCAGGGACAGGTTTCACTGCCGGGCGGATGCGCTATCGGTGCCCGTCCAGTCGACCTGCATATCTTCGGTCTGGAAAAGCTGGGCGCGGAGATCAAGCTGGAAGAGGGGTACGTTAAAGCGTCCGTCAATGGTCGCCTGAAAGGCGCGCACATTGTCATGGACAAAGTGAGCGTGGGCGCAACGGTAACCATCATGTCGGCTGCTACGCTGGCAGAAGGCACTACCATCATCGAAAACGCCGCCCGAGAGCCGGAAATCGTGGATACCGCGAACTTCCTGGTCGCGCTGGGGGCGAAGATCAGCGGGCAGGGCACAGACCGTATCACCATCGAAGGCGTTGAACGTCTGGGTGGTGGTGTGTACCGCGTACTGCCAGACCGTATCGAAACCGGTACTTTCCTGGTAGCGGCTGCCATTTCTGGCGGTAAGATTGTTTGTCGTAACGCACAACCGGATACCCTGGATGCGGTGCTGGCGAAACTGCGCGATGCGGGTGCGGACATTGAAATTGGTGAAGACTGGATCAGCCTCGATATGCACGGGCAGCGTCCTAAAGCCGTTAACGTGCGCACTGCGCCACATCCGGCATTCCCGACGGATATGCAGGCACAGTTCACCCTGTTGAACCTGGTGGCCGAAGGCACAGGCTTCATCACGGAAACTATCTTCGAAAACCGTTTCATGCACGTACCTGAACTGATCCGTATGGGTGCGCATGCTGAGATTGAAAGCAACACGGTCATTTGCCACGGCGTTGAAAAACTGTCCGGTGCGCAGGTGATGGCGACCGATCTGCGCGCGTCTGCGAGCCTCGTACTGGCAGGTTGTATTGCAGAAGGGACTACCGTTGTCGATCGTATCTACCACATCGATCGTGGTTACGAGCGTATTGAAGACAAACTGCGCGCGCTGGGTGCGAATATCGAGCGTGTGAAGGGCGAGTAATCGTTCCGGCACCCCCCTGCCAGAACAGGCCGGGGGATTGCTGTTCCTGTAAATCCGGGTGCATCAGTCCTGATGTGCTTTCTTCGCTTTGCTCTGGCGCATCATGCGCGTTCTGTCGATAAATTCATGGGTAATGGGATCGTGATAGCGTGACGGCCATATCACCCACGGATGCGTATCCAGCGCCGTCGCAATAATCAGTTCCCCCTTCGGCCATGGGCGGGTCAGGGCGTTTGCCAGCGTCGACGAGCTCAGCCCATGACGACGTGATTCGGCAGCCAGCGATGTCCCTTTTTTACGCAGTGCCGCAATAATGTCAGCAGAATGCCAGTCGATGAATTTTGTATCCATAATGCTGTCCTTGTGTTCGTTATCGTCCACGTCGTTTCGTGTGAAAAGACAGCATTACTATACTCACTTCGAACATCTGTTCTAAAAAGTTCATGTTACGAGAAGCAATATTCAGAATAAGGCACGGCTTTATACATACGGCCTGTAACCTGATGAGCTTACGCGTAAATGTAATTTATTGGTGCGTACTGGAACCTCCCTACGAGATCGCAGGGAGATGAGGAGAGGATTAACGGTCGCGCTGGACGGCGATGTGCGCGAGGCCGATTAGCGCATCACGCCATGGGCTGTCGGGAATGACCTGAATTGCGGCGATGGCTTTGTCTGCTTCTTCTTCAGCACGCTGACGCGTCCATTCAAGGGAACCACAGATGGCCATTGTTTCCAGTACCGGTTCCAGAAGATGGCGACCATTTCCCTGCTCGATAGCCTCCCGGATCATTTTCGCCTGCTCTGGTGTGCCATTGCGCATCGCGTGGAGCAGCGGCAGCGTTGGCTTCCCTTCGTTCAGGTCATCGCCAACGTTTTTACCGAGCGTTTCGCCATCCGCGCTGTAGTCCAGCAAATCATCAATCAGCTGGAACGCGGTGCCGAGGTAACGGCCGTAGTCCTGAAGCCCTTTTTCCTGAGCTTCGCTACAGCCTGCCAGAATGCCGGAGCACTGCGCGGCGGCTTCAAACAGACGTGCGGTCTTGCTGTAAATCACCCGCATATAGTTTTCTTCGGTGATATCCGGGTCGTTGACGTTCATCAACTGTAGGACTTCGCCTTCAGCGATAACGTTTACGGCTTCTGACATCACTTCCAGCACCTTCAGCGAGCCAAGGCTGGTCATCATCTGGAAGGCTCGGGTATAGATAAAATCCCCTACCAGAACGCTTGCCGCATTACCAAACGCGGCATTGGCGGTGGCTTTGCCACGACGCATGTCTGATTCATCCACAACATCGTCATGAAGCAGGGTGGCGGTGTGGATAAATTCGATCAGCGCCGCGATCGTGACGTGGGCATTTCCTTGATAGCCAACCGCGCGTGCGGCCAGAATAGCAATCATCGGACGAATACGTTTACCGCCGCCGCTGACGATGTAATAGCCCAACTGATTGATCAGCTGAACGTCAGAGTTGAGTTGCTCCAGGATTGCTGCATTCACACCCGCCATATCTTGCGCGGTTAACTCATTGATTTTTTCTAAATTCATCGCAAAAGCCGGGCTTTTTATCCTGTTTATCCCACACGAGATGGGTACACAAAGGGTTTCGGTTTATAAATAGTATTGCTGATTGTACTGAAAAAATGGCTCAGATAAACGTTACCGTACGTGTTGTGTTTTTTTTCTTCATGTATTGATGGTAGCACTTGTCAAAGGCTCGCGTTTTGCGTAATATTCGCGCCCTATTGTGAATATTTATAGCGCACTCTGAATCATACGAGGATGTGCGCGGAAGCGGAGTTTATATGTACGCGGTTTTCCAAAGTGGTGGTAAACAACACCGAGTAAGCGAAGGTCAGACCGTTCGCCTGGAAAAGCTGGACATCGCAACTGGCGAATCTGTTGAGTTCGCTGAAGTTCTGATGATCGCAAACGGTGAAGAAGTCAAAATCGGCGTTCCTTTCGTTGATGGCGGCGTTATCAAAGCTGAAGTTGTTGCTCACGGTCGTGGCGAGAAAGTTAAAATCGTTAAGTTTCGTCGTCGTAAACACTATCGTAAGCAGCAGGGCCACCGTCAGTGGTTCACTGATGTGAAAATTACTGGCATCAGCGCCTAAGACCTGAGGAGAGATTTAAATGGCACATAAAAAGGCTGGCGGCTCCACACGTAACGGTCGCGATTCAGAAGCTAAACGCCTGGGCGTTAAGCGTTTCGGTGGCGAATCCGTTCTGGCGGGTAGCATCATCGTTCGTCAGCGTGGCACCAAGTTCCACGCGGGTACCAACGTAGGTTGCGGTCGTGACCACACTCTGTTTGCTAAAGCAGACGGTAAAGTGAAATTTGAAGTTAAAGGCCCGAACAACCGTAAATACATCAGCATCGTTGCTGAGTAAGGTTTTCTCGGTCCGGTAACGGATTAAAGCCCCGCAACGTGTTGCGGGGCTTTTTACATTGGAAACCCGGAAAATTTTCTGTAGGGAAAACGGGCATGAAGCAGCAGGCCGGCATTGGTATTCTTTTGGCGCTCACTACCGCGATGTGCTGGGGTGCACTGCCAATTGCAATGAAGCAGGTACTGGAAGTGATGGAACCGCCCACGGTGGTGTTTTATCGCTTCCTGATGGCAAGTATAGGCCTGGGCGCCATTCTGGCCGTCAAAGGTAAGCTGCCACCGCTGCGCATCTTCCGAAAACCGCGCTGGCTGGTGTTACTGGCTATCGCGACGGGCGGTCTGTTCGGTAACTTCATTCTGTTCAGCTCTTCCCTGCAATATCTTAGCCCTACAGCGTCGCAGGTGATTGGTCAGCTATCACCGGTCGGCATGATGGTCGCCAGCGTATTCATCCTCAAGGAGAAGATGCGCGGTACGCAGATCATCGGGGCAAGCATGCTGCTTTGCGGTCTGGTGATGTTCTTTAACACCAGTCTGATCGAGATTTTTACCCGCCTGACGGATTACACCTGGGGTGTCATTTTTGGGGTGGGCGCAGCAACGGTCTGGGTGAGTTATGGCGTCGCGCAAAAGGTGTTATTGCGTCGACTTGCCTCACAGCAGATCCTCTTTTTGCTGTACACTTTGTGTACACTGGCATTATTGCCGTTAGCTAAGCCGGGGGTGATTACCCAGCTCAGCGACTGGCAACTGGCGTGCCTCATTTTTTGTGGGCTGAACACGCTGGTCGGTTATGGCGCACTGGCTGAAGCCATGGCGCGCTGGCAGGCAGCACAGGTGAGCGCCTTAATCACGCTTACCCCGCTGTTTACGCTGTTATTTTCAGATTTGTTATCAATGGCCTGGCCCGATGTCTTCGTCAAGCCGATGCTCAACCTGTTGGGTTATCTCGGTGCGTTTGTCGTGGTTGCGGGCGCGATGTATTCCGCCATTGGTCATCGTCTCTGGGGGCGTTGGCGCAAAAATGAAGCGGTTGTAATAGTCCCCCGCTCAGGCGAATGAGTTACGGAGAGTAAAATGAAGTTTGTTGATGAAGCGACGATTCTGGTCGTGGCAGGTGATGGCGGTAACGGTTGTGTAAGCTTCCGCCGTGAAAAATATATTCCTCGTGGCGGTCCTGACGGTGGGGACGGTGGGGACGGTGGCGACGTGTGGCTGGAGGCGGATGAAAACCTCAACACGCTGATCGACTACCGTTTCGAAAAATCTTTCCGCGCCGAACGTGGGCAGAATGGCCAGAGCCGCGACTGTACCGGTAAACGCGGTAAAGACGTGACGATCAAAGTGCCGGTAGGTACGCGTGTCATCGATCAGGGCACGGGCGAAACCATGGGTGATATGACAAAACACGGTCAGCGCCTGATGGTGGCGAAAGGCGGCTGGCACGGTCTGGGTAACAGCCGTTTCAAATCTTCCGTTAACCGTACCCCGCGTCAGAAAACCATGGGTACCCCGGGTGATAAGCGCGACCTGCAACTGGAACTGATGCTGCTGGCGGATGTGGGGATGCTGGGTATGCCAAACGCCGGTAAATCGACGTTTATCCGTGCGGTCTCTGCGGCGAAACCAAAAGTGGCAGATTATCCGTTTACGACGCTGGTACCGAGCCTGGGCGTTGTCCGTATGGATAACGAGAAGAGCTTCGTGGTCGCTGACATCCCGGGTCTGATTGAAGGGGCAGCAGAAGGCGCCGGTCTGGGGATTCGCTTCCTGAAGCACCTTGAGCGTTGTCGCGTACTGTTGCACCTCATCGACATCGATCCAATCGACGGTTCCGATCCGGTTGAAAACGCCCGTATCATTATCGGTGAGCTGGAGAAATACAGTGAAAAACTGGCGCAAAAACCGCGCTGGCTGGTATTTAACAAGATCGACCTGATGGATAAAGCGGAAGCTGAAGCGAAAGCTAAAGCGATTGCCGAAGCGATGGGTTGGGAAGATAAGTACTACCTGATCTCTGCCGCCAGCCAGGTTGGCGTGAAAGATCTCTGCTGGGATGTGATGACCTTTATCATCGAGAATCCGGTTGTTCAGGCAGAAGAGGCAAAACAGCCTGAAAAAGTTGAATTCATGTGGGATGACTACCACCGCCAGCAGCTCGAAGAGCTGGAAGCGGAAGAAGATGATGAAGACTGGGACGATGACTGGGATGAAGACGACGAAGAAGGCGTCGAGTTCATCTACAAGCACTAACCTCAGTATAAAGCCCCTTAACGGGGCTTTTTTTTATCCTATTTTCGCCGGTAACCAACAGCTGGCGATGAGGCCGCCCTCATCGCCGTTCTCCAGCGTTAAATTGCCATGATGGAGCTGTACGATACGCTGTACGATGCTCAGCCCAAGGCCGCTGCCGCCGTAGCGCTGGTCGAGACGTCGGAAAGGTTCGGTGATCGACTGGCGGTGTGCCTCATCAATACCCGGCCCCTGATCGATAACGCTCACCCGGGTACCGCTCTCCGTCGCTGTTAATGCCACTTCAATGGTTGTGCCTGCCGGGCTGTAGCGGGCGGCATTCTCCAGAAGGTTCCTTAGCATCAGACGTAACAGGACGGCGTCCCCCTGAACCGTCAGCGCGCTGTGGGCCGGCCATATCACCGTATGCTCTTTGGCTTCATGCTCCAGGCTAAGCGGAGCAATGATCGTCTCAGTCCAGTTCACGGTATCGTAATGGCCGCTGGCCATCGCCTGTCCGGCACGCGCCAGCATCAGCAGCTGTTCCACCGTGTGCATCAACTGATCGATCCGGTTTATCAGTGGTGTGGCCTGCGGGGAACCGGACTGAGCCATCAGTTCCAGATGGAGCCTGATCCCCGCAAGCGGCGTACGTAACTCGTGTGCCGCATCGGCGGTAAACAGGCGTTCCTGTTGAATAGTGTGATCCAGCCGGGCGAGGAGTTGATTGAGCGATGTGGTCACAGCGCCTATCTCTTCCATATCAGAATACATCGGCAGGGGAGTCAGATTATCCGCCGAACGGTTCGCAAGGCTGACGCGAAGTTTGTTGAGTGGTCGGGTGATCCAGGTGACGGCCCAGAATGAGAAGAGCAGGGTAAAACCGACCATCACCAGAGAAGGGACCAGCAGGGAGGCAATGGCTTCGCGGATCTCTTTTTCGACATGGTTGTTGCGCGCTTTCGCAGACAACGTTTCATTCACCAGAAAACCGATTTGCTCGCGGCTCTCATGCCACAGCCAGACTACGCTAACCAGTTGAAAAAATAGCAGTATAACCGCCAGCAACACCATTAATCGCCGGCGCATACTGTTCATTTCTGGCTCTCCAGACGGTAACCCACGCCACGTACGGTTTTGATGCGATCTTTACCGAGCTTGCGGCGCAGATTATGAATGTGAACTTCAAGCGTGTTTGATCCTGGATCGTCCTGCCAGGAGTAGATGTCCTGTTGCAGCGTTTCACGGTGCACGGTCTGCCCGCTGCGCATGATCAGACGCGTCAGCAGAGCGAACTCTTTTGGGGTCACTTCCACAGGCTGAGACTGGCGCAGCACCTGCTGAGTTTGCAGATTGAGGGTGATATCCCCGTCCGTCAGCATGTTGTCGCTGTGGCCCTGATAGCGGCGGATCAACGCCCGTACGCGAGCCTGTAGCTCGGCAAGGGCGAAGGGTTTTACCAGATAATCGTCAGCGCCAGAATCCAGCCCGTTAATTCTGTCTTCAATGGCATCGCGGGCGGTGAGAATCAATACGGGATTCTCCACTCCGCGACGACGCCACTGGCAGAGCAGCGTCGCGCCGTCTTTATCCGGCAGTCCCAAATCCAGGATCACAAGGCTGTATTCTCCGCTCTGGATCAAGGCATCTGCTTCAGCCGCCGTGTCGGCACAATCCAGGGCGTAGCCCTCATTCCCCAGCGCCAGCGCTAACCCTTCCTGTAATAACAGATCGTCTTCAACTATCAGTAGTTTCATTGCTAGTTATTCTGGTAGATGTCCTTATAGAGCCTGCTTTCGAAACGCACCAGTGGAATACGACGATTGCGCTGGTCAGCCGGTTCGACGGCATAGCCGGACAGATACTGCACAAAGGCCATGCGTTGCCCGCTGGCTGTCGTGATAAAACCGGCAAGGTTGTAAACGCCCTGCAGGGAACCCGTTTTGGCTGACACTTTGCCATCCACGCCTGCAGCGTGAAGGCCCGCACGGTACTGAAGTGACCCATCGTGTCCGGCGAGCGGCAGCATTGTAATAAAGTTTAGCTCAGCGTCATGCTGAGCGATGTACTGCAACACCTGCATCATGGTGGCCGGTGAGATCAGGTTATGGCGCGATAAACCGGAACCGTCGACAGCGATCGTATTGCCCAGATCGATACCCGCCTGCTGACGCAGGATCTGACGTACGGCATCAGAACCGGCCCGCCAGGTTCCAGGCACACCAAAGCGTGCGTGCCCAATCATACGGAACACGGTGTCGGCAATCATGTTATCCGACTTTTTCAGCATAATCTTAAGCAAATCATGCAGTGGCGCGGACTGTTTGCTGGCAATCACCGTGCCTGGTTCATTCACCTGCGTCTGGCGCAGCAGCGTTCCGGTGTAGGTTATGCCCGCCTGCTTCAGTTCATCTTTAAAAATGGCACCGGCATAGCCTGCGCCATCCTGAATGGCAAAGGCCAGCGGGAGGGGATCGGCCCGCTGGGTCAGGCAGCCGGTGAGCGTATAGCGATTGAGATCGCCCGGTACCACGTCGAGCTCACAATACTGCGCCTCCGGGGAGCCTTTCGCCAGCGTCCGCACCTGGCTGAACATCGTGACCGGGTAGTAAGACGCCACGCGGATAAACGCTAAGTCATTGGGTTTTGGCGCGCTGTAAAGCGATACGGAGAAGCAGTTACGGTCAACGATGGCGGCGGCTGGCGGGGCGCTAAAGCACTGCGTCATGTCGTTCCATGGCCAGCCAGGCGCTTTATCGTGGCTGGCGAAAATGGAGGTGTCGATCAGCACGTTGCCATCAATTTTTGTTACGCCGGATTTTTTCAGTACCGCCACCATGTTGCGGACATCCTGGCGCTTAAAGGTGGGATCGCCACCAAAACGGGCGATAAGATCGCCTTTCAGTTCGCCACCCTCAACGTTACCTCTGGTTTCAAGGGTGGTAGTAAAACGGAAGTCAGGCCCGAGCTGGAGCAGGGCGGCGAGGGCAGTGATCACCTTCTGGGTACTGGCAGGCAGCGCCATCTGTTGACTGTGATAGTCAATCTCGGGAGCCTGCGCGCCAACCTTCTGCACCATCAGGGCAAGGTTCGCGCCGGCGGGCAGTTGATTAATGTACTCATCAACATTCGCGGCCTGAACGGTGAACGTTATACTGGTAGTCAATCCGATGATAAAACTGGAAAATCGCATAATCTCGCGCTAACAACCCGAAAACAAACCGTCATACTACGGTGCATGGCACTGTAAAGTAAACGATGACCCATAGTGAACTTCGCGGTAAAATGCGTATCAAATTGAAAAATTGCTGCTGACCTGGGGCGTTGCTCCCGGGTCGGTTTTCTTTTTGCTTCTGGCCTGTTCAGGTGGGCTGGAGCAGGGAACACTGCTCCCAACAGGAATGTTTAAGAGGTATAACAAATGCAAGCTATTCCGATGACCTTACGTGGTGCCGAAAAACTGCGCGAAGAGCTGGATTTTCTGAAATCCGTACGTCGCCCTGAAATCATCGCCGCTATCGCGGATGCGCGTGAGCATGGCGACCTGAAAGAGAATGCTGAATACCACGCGGCGCGTGAGCAGCAGGGTTTCTGCGAGGGGCGTATCAAAGATATCGAAGCGAAACTGTCCAACGCGCAGGTTATCGATATCACTAAAATGCCAAACAACGGTCGCGTGATCTTCGGCTCTACCGTCACCGTCCTGAATCTGGACAACGACGAAGAGCAAACCTATCGCATCGTGGGTGATGATGAAGCGGACTTCAAACAGAACCTGATTTCGGTGAACTCCCCGATTGCTCGCGGCCTGATTGGCAAAGAGCAGGATGATGTTGTGACTATCCGCACCCCAGGTGGCGAAGTGGAATACGAAATTATTAAGGTTGAATACCTGTAATTCGCTTCTCTTCTAAGATGTTGATACATTGTAAAGAAAAGAAAAAGGCCGCATAGCGGCCTTTTATCAACTCAAGGAGCATGGCATTTTGCTCGCCTGCTGAAAGAAATCCCTCGTTTCACACAGAAAATGTGTTTGATTCAGGATATCCTTAACGTGGCAGCGAGATTTTGCGCTCTTTAGATGGGCGATAGAGCACCAGCGTTTTACCGATGACCTGTACATTACAGGCGCCGGTTTCGCGCACGATGGCTTCCACGATCAGGTTTTTAGTGTCTCTGTCTTCAGAGGCGATTTTCACCTTGATCAGCTCGTGGTGTTCCAGCGCTTGTTCAATCTCGGCAAGCACCCCTTCGGTCAAACCATTGTTGCCAAGCATCACTACAGGCTTGAGCGGATGTGCCAGACCTTTAAGGTGCTGTTTTTGTTTAGTACTCAGATTCATCGTATATTTTTGCTTACGTTGGGATTGAAAACGGTTCATTCTACCGCCATCTCCCTAATATCGCCAAATAGCTGCGTAGAAATTTACGTCACAGGCAAGTAACGATGAACCAGGACGGAAATGTTAAATGACAGGTAAAAAGCGTTCTGCCAGCTCCAGCCGCTGGCTTCAGGAACACTTTAGCGATAAATATGTTCAACAGGCGCAGAAAAAGGGGTTACGTTCCCGCGCCTGGTTTAAACTTGATGAAATACAGCAAAGTGACAAACTTTTTAAACCGGGAATGACGGTGGTCGACCTCGGTGCGGCACCTGGCGGATGGTCTCAGTATGCGGTTACGCAGATCGGCGGAACGGGCCGAATCATCGCATGCGATCTTTTACCAATGGATCCCATCGTCGGTGTCGACTTCCTTCAGGGCGACTTTCGTGATGAATTAGTGCTTAAAGCATTACTTGATCGTGTAGGTGACAGTAAGGTCCAGGTTGTCATGTCGGATATGGCACCAAATATGTGTGGAACACCGGCGGTGGATATCCCCCGCGCCATGTATCTGGTGGAACTAGCGTTAGAAATGTGTCGTGATGTACTAGCGCCTGGTGGTAGTTTTGTTGTGAAGGTGTTTCAGGGCGAAGGTTTCGAGGAGTATCTTAAGGAAATTCGCTCCCTGTTTGCGAAGGTCAAAGTTCGTAAGCCGGACTCTTCCCGGGCCCGTTCCCGTGAAGTGTATATTGTAGCGACCGGGCGAAAATGATAACCGGTAGATTTCAGGCGAAAGTTTGAATGAAACTGGATATAGAGTATCCTGACGCTGTTTTTAACACAGTTGTAATATGAGGTTAATCCCTTGAGTGACATGGCGAAAAACCTAATACTCTGGCTGGTCATTGCCGTTGTGCTGATGTCAGTTTTCCAGAGCTTTGGGCCCAGCGAGTCGAATGGCCGCAAGGTGGATTATTCTACCTTCCTGCAAGAGGTCAATCAGGACCAGGTTCGCGAAGCGCGTATCAACGGACGTGAGATCAACGTTACCAAGAAAGATAGTAACCGTTACACGACTTACATCCCGGTGAACGATCCTAAGCTGCTTGATAACCTTCTGACCAAAAACGTCAAAGTGGTAGGCGAGCCGCCGGAAGAACCAAGCCTGTTGGCTTCTATCTTCATTTCCTGGTTCCCGATGCTGCTTCTTATCGGTGTCTGGATCTTCTTTATGCGCCAGATGCAGGGCGGTGGTGGCAAAGGTGCCATGTCGTTCGGTAAGAGCAAGGCGCGTATGCTGACGGAAGACCAGATCAAGACCACCTTTGCTGACGTAGCAGGTTGTGACGAAGCAAAAGAAGAGGTGGGTGAACTGGTTGAATACCTGCGCGAGCCGAGCCGTTTCCAGAAACTGGGCGGTAAGATCCCGAAAGGCGTCCTGATGGTCGGCCCTCCGGGTACCGGTAAAACCCTGCTGGCAAAAGCCATTGCGGGTGAAGCGAAGGTCCCGTTCTTTACTATTTCAGGTTCTGACTTCGTTGAAATGTTCGTGGGTGTCGGTGCATCTCGTGTGCGTGACATGTTCGAGCAGGCTAAGAAGGCAGCACCGTGCATCATCTTCATCGATGAAATCGACGCCGTTGGCCGCCAGCGTGGCGCAGGCCTGGGCGGTGGTCACGATGAACGTGAGCAGACCCTGAACCAGATGCTGGTTGAAATGGACGGCTTTGAAGGTAACGAAGGTATCATCGTTATCGCGGCAACTAACCGTCCAGACGTACTCGACCCTGCGCTGCTGCGTCCAGGCCGTTTCGACCGTCAGGTTGTGGTCGGTCTGCCGGATGTTCGTGGTCGTGAACAGATCCTGAAAGTGCATATGCGTCGCGTACCGCTGGCGCCAGATATCGACGCGGCAATCATCGCGCGTGGTACTCCAGGCTTCTCCGGTGCGGATCTGGCTAACCTGGTCAACGAGGCAGCACTGTTTGCCGCTCGCGGTAACAAACGTGTAGTGTCCATGGTGGAATTTGAGAAAGCGAAAGACAAAATCATGATGGGTGCGGAACGTCGCTCCATGGTGATGACGGAAGCGCAGAAAGAGTCCACGGCATATCACGAAGCGGGCCACGCGATTATCGGTCGTCTGGTGCCGGAACACGATCCGGTACACAAGGTGACGATCATTCCACGCGGTCGTGCGTTGGGTGTGACCTTCTTCCTGCCTGAAGGCGACGCGATCAGCGCCAGCCGTCAGAAGCTGGAAAGTCAGATTTCAACCCTGTACGGCGGTCGTCTGGCAGAAGAGATCATCTACGGTGCGGAACATGTTTCCACCGGTGCGTCGAACGATATTAAAGTGGCGACAAACCTGGCACGTAACATGGTGACCCAGTGGGGCTTCTCCGACAAACTCGGTCCGCTGCTCTATGCAGAAGAAGAGGGCGAAGTATTCCTGGGCCGCTCCGTGGCAAAAGCGAAACATATGTCCGATGAAACGGCTCGTAT
Source organism: Enterobacter cloacae complex sp. ECL411 (assembly GCF_021869665.1). Lineage (NCBI taxonomy): Bacteria > Pseudomonadati > Pseudomonadota > Gammaproteobacteria > Enterobacterales > Enterobacteriaceae > Enterobacter > Enterobacter cloacae complex sp. ECL411. The sequence continues at coordinate 4,157,971 of NZ_CP091486.1, read as the reverse complement.
CATCGACCAGGAAGTGAAAGCGCTGATTGAGCGTAACTACGCTCGCGCCCGTCAGATCCTGAATGACAATATGGACATCCTGCATTCGATGAAAGATGCGCTCATGAAATATGAGACCATCGATGCGCCGCAGATTGACGACCTGATGGCTCGCCGCGAAGTGCGTCCGCCAGCAGGCTGGGAAGACCCAGGCGCGTCTAACAATTCTGACAACAATGGCACCCCGCGTGCACCGCGTCCGGTCGATGAACCGCGTACGCCAAACCCGGGCAACACCATGTCAGAGCAGTTGGGCGACAAGTAAGTCACTGCTGTTGAAGCGTTTGTCTGTACATCAAACCCTGGAGCGTGCTCCGGGGTTTTTCTTTTTTATATAACCATGCAAATAACAGGGATTTAGCCATGAAACTCTTCGCCCAGGACTCGCATCTCGACCTTTCACATCCGCATGTGATGGGGATCCTGAATGTCACGCCTGATTCCTTCTCTGACGGCGGCACGCATGACTCGCTTATCGACGCGGTTAAACACGCGAATTTAATGATCAACGCGGGTGCCACCATCATTGACGTTGGAGGGGAGTCAACGCGGCCTGGCGCGGCGGAGGTTTCGGTGGAAGAAGAGCTGGCGCGCGTGGTGCCGGTGGTGGAGGCTATCGCCCGGCGCTTTGAAGTGTGGATCTCCGTTGATACCTCCAAACCCGAAGTGATCCGTGAAGTGGCGAGAGTGGGTGCTCACATTATTAATGATATCCGCTCGCTGACCGAGCCGGGCGCAATTGAAGCCGCCGCTGAAACCGGGCTACCGGTGTGTCTGATGCATATGCAGGGCCAGCCTAAGACAATGCAGGAGGCGCCGAAATATGAAGATGTGTTTGCCGACGTCACCCGCTTCTTTATTGAGCATATCGAACGCTGTGAACGTGCGGGTATCGCAAAAGAGAAATTGCTGCTCGACCCGGGCTTCGGTTTCGGTAAAAATCTCTCACACAATTACGCGTTGCTTGCGCGCTTATCAGAGTTTCATCAGTTCGGCCTGCCACTGCTGGTGGGAATGTCGAGAAAATCGATGATTGGTCAGTTGTTGAATGTCGGGCCGAACGAACGTCTGAGCGGCAGTCTGGCCTGCGCGGTGATTGCCGCGATGCAAGGTGCACACATCATTCGCGTCCATGACGTAAAAGAAACAGTAGAAGCCATGCGTGTGGTGGAAGCCACACTGGCAGCGAAGGAAAACAAACGCTATGAGTAATCGTAAATATTTTGGTACCGATGGCATCCGTGGGCGCGTAGGCGATGCGCCAATTACCCCTGACTTTGTCCTGAAGCTGGGCTGGGCGGCGGGTAAGGTACTGGCGCGTCATGGCTCCCGTAAGATCATTATTGGTAAAGATACCCGTATTTCGGGTTATATGCTTGAGTCCGCGCTGGAAGCCGGGCTGGCGGCGGCGGGGCTTTCAGCTTCCTTTACGGGGCCAATGCCGACCCCTGCTGTTGCCTATCTGACTCGTACCTTCCGTGCGGAAGCGGGCATCGTCATTTCAGCTTCTCATAATCCGTTCTATGACAACGGTATCAAATTCTTCTCCATCGACGGCACTAAACTGCCGGATGACGTGGAAGAGGCGATTGAAGCGGAAATGGAGAAAGAGATCACCTGTGTCGACTCCGCTGAGCTGGGTAAAGCCAACCGTATTGTCGATGCCGCAGGCCGCTACATTGAATTCTGCAAAGGCACGTTCCCGAATGAACTGAGCCTGGCACACCTCAAAATTGTGGTGGACTGTGCAAACGGTGCGACCTATCACATTGCGCCGAATGTTTTCCGCGAGCTGGGTGCGAAAGTGATCACCATCGGCTGCGAGCCGGACGGTCTGAACATCAATGAAGAAGTCGGCGCGACAGACGTGCGTGCCTTGCAGGCGCGTGTACTGGCTGAAAAAGCCGATCTGGGTATTGCCCTGGATGGCGATGGCGATCGTGTGATCATGGTTGACCACGAAGGTAACAAGGTCGACGGGGATCAGATCCTCTACATCATTGCGCGTGAAGGCCTGCGTCAGGGACAACTGCGCGGTGGCGCGGTGGGCACGCTGATGAGCAATATGGGTCTGGAGCTGGCGCTGAAACAGCTGGGCATCCCGTTTGTTCGCGCGAAAGTGGGTGACCGCTACGTGCTGGAAAAACTTCAGGAAAAAGGCTGGCGCATTGGCGCGGAAAACTCCGGCCACGTGATCCTGCTCGATAAAACCACCACCGGTGACGGCATTGTGGCGGCGCTTCAGGTTGTTGCCGCGATGGCGCGTAACCATATGAGCCTGCACGATCTGTGCAGCGGCATGAAAATGTTCCCGCAGATCCTGGTGAACGTGCGTTTCACCGCTGGTAAAGGCGACCCGCTGGAAAATGATAACGTGAAAGCGGTGATGGCAGAGGTGGAAGCGACGCTTGGCAGCCGTGGACGCGTCCTGCTGCGTAAGTCGGGTACCGAGCCGCTGATCCGCGTGATGGTGGAAGGTGAAGACGAAGCGCAGGTAACTGAATTTGCGCACCGCATTGCGGATGCAGTGAAAGCTGCATAATCTTTCAGAATAAGTGTTTAAAAAGGCGGCGTTTGCCGCCTTTGTTTTAAGCAATTAATGGCTTTTTGCTGTTTTTTTCCGCAGTTGATACAATGCCTCGAAAATGCCCTTGCGAAGGTGATTCGCTTTGGTTAGTATTCACACCCGCTTCAGTGGGAAACAAAATCCTGCTAATTGGTCGAAGCATTGGTATGCGGCAAATCCGCAAGGAACAGGTTGATTATGTACGAAGCTCTTTTAGTTATTTTCCTTATTGTAGCCATCGCTCTCGTAGCGCTGATTATGCTGCAGCAAGGTAAAGGCGCTGATATGGGAGCCTCCTTCGGAGCAGGCGCTTCCGGTACGCTGTTCGGTTCAAGTGGTTCTGCGAACTTCATGACCCGTACGACGGCGATTCTGGCTACGCTGTTCTTCATCATCAGTCTGGTGCTGGGCAATATCAACAGCAACAAGACCAGTAAAGGAAGCGAGTGGGAAAATCTGAGCGCGCCAGCAAAAACTGAGCAAACTCAGCCAGCTGCACCGGCTAAGCCAACCAGCGATATCCCGCAGTAAGTATTCAGTACCGAGGTGGTGGAATTGGTAGACACGCTACCTTGAGGTGGTAGTGCCCTAACGGGCTTGTGGGTTCGAGTCCCATCCTCGGTACCAATATTCCAGAAGAAAGACGTCGCAAGACGTCTTTTTTTTCGTCTGTACATTCTGTGTTTCCGATCTATTGTAGGGCGGGTAAGCGCAGCGCCGCCCGCCGTTTTGCCCGGCGGCGCTGCGCTTACCGGGCCTACGAAGACCACAAAAAAGGCGCCCATTGGGCGCCTTTTGCATGTCTTGCTGTCGATTACTTCTTATCGCTGTGTTCCAGGTTCTCAACCTGCGGCAGACCATTACCGGAATTCGCGGAGAGCAGGCCATTCTCAACATAGTTGAACAGCTTCTCACGGGTATCGGTGATGTCCAGGTTACGCATGGTCAGCTGGCCAATACGATCGTCCGGAGAGAATACTGACTCACCTTTCTCCATGGTCAGACGCTCTGCTTTATAGGTCAGGTTGTCAGACACGGTATTGAGGATGGAGTAATCATTGCCGCGACGCAGTTCCAGCGTCACTTCGCCGGTGATTGCGCTCGCCACCCAACGTTGCAGGGCGTCACGCAGCATCAGCGCTTGTGGATCAAACCAGCGACCCTGATACAGCAGTTTGCCCAGCTGACGGCCATGAGCGTGATACTGCTCAATGGTGTCTTCGTTGTGAATACCGGTCAGCAAACGCTCGTAAGCGATGTGCAGCAGCGCCATCCCCGGAGCTTCGTAAATGCCACGGCTTTTCGCTTCGATGATACGGTTTTCGATCTGATCGCTCATACCCAGACCGTGACGACCGCCGATGCGGTTTGCTTCCAGCATCAGTTCAACATCGTCTGAGAAGGTTTTACCGTTCAGGGCAACCGGATGACCGCGTTCGAAACGCACGGTCACTTCTTCCGCCGGGATCTTCACGTTCTCATCCCAGAATTTTACGCCCATGATCGGGTTAACAATTTTTACGCTGGAGTTCAGGAATTCCAGGTCTTTCGCTTCGTGCGTCGCACCCAGCATGTTGGAGTCGGTTGAGTAGGCTTTCTCAACGGACATCTTATAGTCAAAGCCGCAGGCAATCATAAACTCAGACATTTCATGACGGCCACCCAGTTCGTCGATGAAGTCGGTATCCAGCCACGGTTTGTAGATCTGCAACTCGGCGTTGGTCAGCAGACCGTAACGATAGAAACGTTCAATATCGTTGCCTTTATAGGTACTGCCATCACCCCAGATGTTCACGCCATCTTCTTTCATGGCGGCGACCAGCATGGTGCCGGTGACAGCACGACCCAGCGGAGTGGTATTAAAATAGGTCAGGCCGCCGGTAGTGTTATGAAAAGCACCGCACTGGATAGCGGCAATGCCTTCAGCGACCAGTTGCTTACGGCAGTCAATCAGACGTGCGTTCTCTGCGCCATACTCCATGGCACGACGAGGGATCGCGTCATAATCTTCCTCGTCCGGCTGACCCAGGTTCGCAGTATATGCATACGGAACCGCTCCCTTCTGGCGCATCCACAGCAGTGCAGCGCTGGTATCCAGGCCGCCTGAGAAAGCGATGCCAATACGTTGTCCTACCGGAAGATGCTTGAGAATCGTCGTCATAGAATAAAACCCTGCTTGATTGACTGATTAGAGACCGCTTTCGCTCTCTTGTGCATTTTTATGCAAAATAAGTGAGTATTCATTTAATCATCTTTTGTCGAAGACCGAAAGAGACTCGTGCGTTTTTTGTAAAAAAATTGGTCTGTTCTGTCTGGCAGAAGCTGGGTTGACAGGTGGGGTCAACTATCAATATACTAAACGCCGATTTTACGTCCCGTCTTCGGTACCAAATCCCAGCATTATTTGCAAATTCTGTCCAAAACGCGTAGAATTTGCCACGTTTCAGGCGCGGGGTGGAGCAGCCTGGTAGCTCGTCGGGCTCATAACCCGAAGGTCGTCGGTTCAAATCCGGCCCCCGCAACCACTTTCCTATAAAGTTCTTTTTCAAATATACTGTGAAGACTTAGAGCCTTCGTAGCTGGATTTGAAAAAATTCTTTCGGAAAGTGCTCCAGGCCACAGTTGTGGCTATAGGGTTCAGTTATCTAAAGCCCCGATTTATCGGGGTTTTTTGTTATCTGACTACAGAATAACTGGGCTTTACGCCCTTTTTTTATGTCTTGGGGGTGGGCTTGTCCACATTAGAGCAAAAATTAACAGAGATGATTACTGCACCGGTCGAAGCACTGGGCTACGAACTGGTCGGCATCGAATTCGTTCGCGGCCGCACATCGACGCTGCGCATCTATATTGATAGTGAAGATGGCATCAATGTTGATGATTGTGCTGATGTCAGCCACCAGGTGAGTGCGGTTCTTGATGTTGAAGATCCGATTACCGTTGCGTACAACCTGGAAGTTTCCTCACCTGGCCTCGATCGTCCGATGTTCACGGCCGAGCACTATGTGCGCTTTACCGGTGAAGAAGTGGCTCTCGTTCTGCGTATGGCCGTACAGAACCGCCGTAAATGGCAGGGAATTATCAAAGCCGTTGATGGTGAAATGATCACGGTGACAGTCGAAGGCAAAGATGAAGTGTTCGCGCTGAGTAATATCCAGAAGGCGAACCTGGTTCCCCACTTTTAACAGTCTGGATTGAGGTGAAAAGCCCGCGATGAACAAAGAAATTTTGGCTGTTGTTGAAGCCGTCTCCAACGAGAAATCACTGCCGCGTGAGAAGATTTTCGAAGCGCTGGAAAGTGCACTGGCTACAGCAACCAAGAAAAAATACGAACAAGAGATCGATGTTCGCGTAGAAATCGATCGTAAAAGCGGTGACTTCGATACATTCCGTCGTTGGGTAATCGTTGAAGAAGTGACCCAACCGACCAAAGAGATCACCCTGGAAGCGGCACGTTTTGAAGACGAAAGTCTGAACGTGGGTGACTACGTTGAAGATCAGATTGAATCTGTCACCTTCGACCGTATCACCACCCAGACCGCGAAGCAGGTTATCGTGCAGAAAGTTCGCGAAGCCGAGCGCGCGCTGGTTGTCGATCAGTTCCGCGATCAGGAAGGCGAAATCATCACTGGCGTGGTGAAGAAAGTGAACCGCGATAACATCTCTCTGGAGATCAAATCCGAAGGGCTGCCGGGTAACGCTGAAGCCGTTATCCTGCGTGAAGACATGCTGCCGCGTGAAAACTTCCGCCCAGGCGACCGTATTCGTGGTGTGCTGTATGCCGTACGTCCTGAAGCACGTGGTGCACAGCTGTTCGTGACGCGTTCTAAACCAGAAATGCTGGTTGAACTGTTCCGTATCGAAGTGCCGGAAATCGGCGAAGAAGTTATCGAAATCAAAGCGGCGGCCCGCGATCCGGGTTCCCGTGCGAAAATTGCGGTGAAAACCAACGACAAGCGTATCGACCCGGTCGGTGCTTGCGTCGGTATGCGTGGCGCACGTGTTCAGGCGGTTTCTACCGAACTGGGCGGCGAGCGTATTGATATCGTTCTGTGGGACGACAATCCGGCGCAGTTCGTGATCAACGCAATGGCACCGGCTGATGTGGCGTCTATCGTTGTTGACGAAGACAAACACACCATGGATATCGCTGTAGAAGCGGGCAACCTGGCGCAGGCGATTGGCCGTAACGGTCAGAACGTACGTCTGGCGTCACAGCTGAGCGGCTGGGAACTCAACGTGATGACCGTTGATGACCTTCAGGCCAAGCATCAGGCTGAAGCCCACGCGGCGATCGATACCTTCACCAAATACCTGGACATTGACGAAGACTTCGCCACTGTGCTGGTTGAAGAAGGTTTCTCTACGCTGGAAGAACTGGCCTACGTGCCAATGAAAGAGCTGCTGGAAATTGACGGTCTGGATGAACCAACCGTTGAAGCCCTGCGTGAACGCGCTAAAAACGCACTGACCACCCTGGCGCTGGCTCAGGAAGAAAGCCTTGGCGATAAGAAGCCGGCTGATGACCTGCTGAATCTGGAAGGTCTTGATCGTGCGATTGCGTTCAAGCTGGCTGCCCGTGGTGTTTGTACGCTGGAAGATCTCGCTGAGCAAGGCGTTGATGACCTGGCTGATATCGAAGGTTTAACCGACGAGAAAGCCGGCGAACTCATCATGGCCGCACGTAATATTTGCTGGTTCGGCGACGAAGCGTAATAAACTGTAGCAGGAAGGAACAGCATGACTGATGTAACTGTAAAATCGCTGGCTGCTGAGATTCAGACCTCCGTGGACCGCCTGGTACAGCAATTTGCTGATGCAGGGATCCCGAAGGCCGCTGATGACTCGGTGACCGCGCAAGAAAAACAAACCTTGTTAGCGCACCTGAACCGTGAACACGGCTCTACGCCTGACAAGTTAACGCTGCAGCGCAAAACGCGTAGCACGTTGAACATCCCTGGTACCGGTGGCAAAAGCAAATCGGTACAAATTGAAGTCCGCAAGACGCGCACCTTTGTAAAACGTGATCCGCAAGAGGCAGAACGCCTTGCTGCGGAAGAGCAGGCACAGCGTGAAGCGGAAGAACAAGCTCAGCGTGAGGCAGAAGCCACTGCTAAACGCGAAGCAGAATTAAAAGCTGAACGTGAGGCCGCAGAAAAAGCGAAACGCGACGCCGGTGAAAAAGCGAAGCGTGACGCTGCGGAAAAAGACAAAGTGAGCAATCAACAGACCGACGAAATGACCAAAACTGCCCAGGCTGAAAAAGCCCGCCGTGAAAATGAAGCTGCCGAGCTGAAGCGTAAAGCGGAAGAAGAAGCCCGCCGCAAGCTTGAAGAAGAAGCTCGCCGCGTCGCCGAAGAAGCGCGTCGCATGGCAGAAGAAAACGAGAAGAACGGTGTGAATACCGCTGAACCAACTGAAGACAACAGCGATTATCACGTAACCACCTCTCAGCATGCGCGCCAGGCAGAAGACGATAACGACCGTGAAGTTGAAGGTGGTCGTGGCCGTACTCGCAGTACAAAAGCGGCGCGTCCTGCGAAAAAAGGTAACAAGCACGCTGAATCTAAAGCTGACCGTGAAGAAGCACGTGCAGCGGTTCGCGGTGGTAAAGGCGGTAAGCGTAAAGGTTCCGCTCTGCAGCAGGGCTTCCAGAAGCCAGCTCAGGCCGTTAACCGTGACGTTGTGATCGGCGAAACCATCACCGTTGGCGAACTGGCTAACAAGATGGCGGTGAAAGGCTCTCAGGTCATCAAAGCGATGATGAAGCTGGGCGCAATGGCCACCATCAACCAGGTCATCGACCAGGAAACCGCACAGCTGGTTGCCGAGGAGATGGGCCACAAAGTTATCCTGCGTCGTGAAAACGAGCTGGAAGAAGCAGTAATGAGCGACCGTGATACGGGCGCAGCGGCTGAACCGCGCGCACCGGTTGTGACCATCATGGGTCACGTTGACCACGGTAAAACCTCTCTGCTTGACTACATTCGTTCTACTAAGGTTGCCTCCGGCGAAGCGGGTGGTATTACCCAGCATATCGGTGCTTACCACGTAGAAACCGAAAACGGTATGATCACCTTCCTGGATACCCCAGGCCACGCAGCGTTTACCTCAATGCGTGCTCGTGGTGCTCAGGCAACGGATATCGTTGTTCTGGTTGTTGCTGCCGATGATGGCGTGATGCCACAGACCATTGAAGCTATCCAGCACGCGAAAGCGGCGCAGGTGCCTTTGGTTGTTGCAGTCAACAAAATCGATAAGCCAGAAGCCGATATGGATCGCGTTAAGAACGAACTGTCACAGTACGGCGTTATGCCGGAAGAGTGGGGCGGTGAAGCGCAGTTCATCCCTGTATCTGCAAAAGCAGGTACCGGTATCGACGACCTGCTGAACGCTATCCTGCTTCAGGCTGAAGTTCTGGAGCTGAAAGCGGTTCGTAAAGGTATGGCGAGCGGCGCGGTAATCGAATCCTTCCTGGATAAAGGTCGTGGTCCGGTTGCAACCGTTCTGGTTCGCGAAGGTACTCTGCACAAGGGCGACATCGTTCTGTGTGGTTTCGAATACGGTCGCGTTCGTGCGATGCGTAACGAACTGGGTCAGGAAGTGCTGGAAGCGGGTCCGTCCATCCCAGTGGAAATCCTCGGCCTGTCCGGTGTTCCGGCTGCCGGTGACGAAGTAACCGTGGTACGTGACGAGAAGAAAGCACGTGAAGTGGCTCTGTATCGTCAGGGTAAATTCCGTGAGGTGAAACTGGCTCGCCAGCAGAAATCTAAACTCGAGAACATGTTCGCCAACATGACTGAAGGCGAAGTTCACGAAGTGAACATCGTTCTGAAAGCGGACGTACAGGGTTCTGTGGAAGCGATCTCCGACTCCTTGCTGAAACTGTCTACCGACGAAGTGAAAGTGAAGATCATCGGTTCTGGCGTAGGTGGTATCACCGAAACCGACGCAACCCTGGCAGCTGCGTCCAACGCTATCCTGGTTGGCTTCAACGTTCGTGCTGACGCATCTGCGCGTAAAGTTATCGATGCTGAAAGCCTGGATCTGCGTTACTACTCCGTCATCTATAACCTGATTGACGAAGTGAAAGCAGCGATGAGCGGCATGCTGTCTCCTGAGCTGAAACAGCAGATCATCGGTCTGGCTGAAGTACGTGACGTGTTCAAATCACCGAAATTCGGTGCGATCGCGGGCTGTATGGTTACCGAAGGGACCATTAAGCGTCACAACCCAATCCGCGTACTGCGCGACAACGTGGTTATCTACGAAGGTGAGCTGGAATCCCTGCGCCGCTTCAAAGATGACGTTAACGAAGTTCGTAACGGCATGGAATGTGGTATCGGTGTTAAGAACTACAACGACGTTCGCGTTGGCGATATGATCGAAGTGTTCGAGATCATCGAAATTCAGCGTACCATCGCGTAATCTTCGTCAACTGAAGATTAATTAGCGTAGGCCGGGTAAGCGAAGCGCCACCCGGCAGTAATTTTAAAAAGGGGCTTAAGCCCCTTTTTTGTCTGGAGAATTTATTATGGCGAAAGAATTTGGTCGCCCACAGCGCGTCGCGCAGGAGATGCAGAAAGAGATCGCTCTCATTCTGCAACGTGAAATCAAAGATCCACGCGTGGGGATGATGACCACCGTGTCTGGCGTGGAAATGTCCCGCGACCTGGCGTACGCCAAAGTGTTTGTGACATTCCTGAATGACCAGGATGAAGACGCCGTGAAGAACGGCATTAAAGCGCTGCAGGAAGCCTCTGGTTTCATCCGCTCTCTGCTTGGCAAAGCGATGCGTCTGCGTATTGTGCCGGAGCTGACCTTCTTCTACGACAACTCGCTGGTTGAGGGTATGCGTATGTCCAACCTGGTGACCAGCGTGGTGAAACATGACGATGAGCGTCGTGTTAACCCGGCGGACGACAGCAAGGAGGACTGATGAGTCGTCCTCGTCGTCGCGGTCGTGACGTGCATGGCGTGCTGTTGCTGGATAAACCACAGGGCGCATCCAGCAACGACGTGCTGCAAAAAGTAAAGCGTATTTATAATGCCAATCGCGCGGGGCACACCGGCGCGCTGGATCCGCTGGCAACCGGGATGCTCCCGATCTGCCTGGGTGAAGCGACAAAGTTTTCCCAGTATCTGCTGGATTCCGATAAGCGCTACCGCGTGATTGCCAAACTGGGCCAGCGCACGGACACTTCCGATGCGGATGGTCAGGTGGTTGAAGAGCGCCCGGTAACCTTCAGCGCAGAGCAACTTGATGCGGCGCTGGAGAGCTTCCGGGGCGACACAATGCAGGTGCCGTCGATGTATTCGGCGTTGAAATATCAGGGTAAGAAGCTTTACGAATATGCGCGTCAGGGCATTGACGTTCCGCGTGAAGCCCGTCCGATTACCGTGTATGAGCTGTTGTTCATTCGCCACGAAGGTGATGAGCTGGAGCTGGAAGTGCACTGCTCGAAAGGGACCTACATCCGCACCATCATTGACGACCTCGGTGAAAAGCTGGGCTGCGGCGCGCATGTGATTTATCTGCGTCGTCTGGCGGTCAGCAAGTATCCGGTCGAACGTATGGTAACGCTTGAGCATCTGCACGCCCTGGCTGAACAGGCGCAAGCGCAGGGAATTGCGCCGGCAGATCTGCTGGATCCGCTGCTGATGCCAATGGACAGTCCGGCAGCAGATTTCCCGGTTGTTAATCTTCCTTTAACATCGTCCGTTTATTTTAAGAACGGAAACCCGGTCCGCACAACGGGGGCGCCGCTTGAGGGCCTGGTCCGTGTGACGGAAGGGGAGGAAGGCAAGTTTATCGGGATGGGCGAAATGGACGGTGAAGGGCGCGTTGCCCCGCGTCGTCTGGTCGTCGAATACCCGGTCGAAGCGTGACGGTGATAACGCCTCATCTTGCGATAAGCAGGGGAGACGAGTAGAATATCGCCGCTTAACGCCTGGTAAATTGTTTAACAATCTGCGGGGCGTACATGGGATAGCTGAATTAGAGATCGGCATCCTTACATTCTTTATACTTTGGAGTTTGAAAATGTCTCTAAGCGTTGAAGCTAAAGCTAAAATCGTTTCTGAGTTTGGTCGTGGTACTAACGACAGCGGTTCTACCGAAGTTCAGGTTGCACTGCTGACTGCACAGATTAACCACCTGCAGGGTCACTTTGCAGAGCACAAAAAAGATCACCACAGCCGTCGTGGTCTGCTGCGTATGGTTTCTCAGCGTCGTAAACTGCTCGACTACCTGAAGCGTAAAGATGTTGCACGCTACACCGCGCTGATCGAGCGTCTGGGTCTGCGTCGCTAATTCTTGCGAGTTTCAGAAAAGGGGGCCTGATGGCCCCTTTTTTCAACCAGACGGCAGCAATTCAGGGGAAACTATTGTATTGTTGCTATAAATGATCTTCATTGCAGAGGTTCGCGCGGCTAATGAGAGGCTTCACCCATGGGGGTGTCGGTTGTCATTAGTCGCGAGGATGCGAAGAAGGTCGGGTTAAATCGTCAGCACACCTGAGGTGTGCTTTCAAACATTTAAGAAAGGACAGAATTTTGCTGAATCCGATCGTTCGTAAATTCCAGTATGGTCAGCATACCGTCACGCTGGAAACCGGCATGATGGCTCGTCAGGCTACTGCTGCCGTAATGGTAAGCATGGATGACACTGCTGTATTCGTTACCGTAGTTGGCCAGAAAAAAGCTAAACCAGGTCAGGACTTCTTCCCACTGACCGTGAACTACCAGGAGCGTACCTACGCTGCCGGTAAAATCCCGGGTGGCTTCTTCCGTCGTGAAGGCCGTCCAAGCGAAGGCGAAACCCTGATCGCGCGTCTGATTGACCGCCCGGTTCGTCCGCTGTTCCCGGAAGGTTTCGTCAATGAAGTGCAGGTTATCGCAACCGTTGTTTCCGTTAACCCACAGGTTAACCCGGACATCGTAGCGATGATCGGTGCGTCTGCTGCCCTGTCACTGTCTGGTATCCCATTCAATGGCCCAATCGGTGCCGCGCGCGTCGGTTACATCAACGACCAGTACGTGCTGAACCCAACTCAGGAAGAGCTGAAAGAGAGTAAGCTGGACCTGGTTGTTGCCGGTACTGAAGCAGCGGTTCTGATGGTTGAATCTGAAGCAGAACTGCTGAGTGAAGACCAGATGCTGGGCGCAGTGGTCTTCGGCCACGACCAGCAGCAGATTGTTATCCAGAACATCAACGACCTGGTGAAAGAAGCCGGTAAACCACGTTGGGACTGGCAGCCAGAAGCGGTAAACGACGCGCTGAACGCACGCGTAGCTGCACTGGCAGAATCTCGTCTGAGCGATGCATATCGCATTACAGACAAACAGGAGCGTTATGCTCAGGTTGACGTGATCAAAGATGAAACCATCGCAACCCTGATCGCGGAAGACGAAACGCTGGACGCTAACGAGCTGAGCGAAATCCTGCACGCTATCGAGAAAAACGTTGTTCGTAGTCGCGTACTGGCAGGCGAGCCGCGTATTGATGGCCGTGAAAAGGACATGATCCGTGGTCTGGATGTGCGTACTGGCGTGCTGCCACGTACTCACGGTTCCGCGCTGTTCACCCGTGGTGAAACCCAGGCGCTGGTTACCGCTACCCTGGGTACTGCACGTGACGCACAGAACATCGATGAACTGATGGGCGAGCGCACTGACAGCTTCCTGTTCCACTACAACTTCCCTCCGTACTCTGTGGGCGAGACCGGTATGGTTGGCTCACCGAAGCGTCGTGAAATTGGTCACGGTCGTCTGGCGAAGCGCGGCGTGCTGGCAGTAATGCCAGAAGCAGACAAATTCCCGTACACCGTACGTGTCGTGTCTGAAATCACTGAATCCAACGGTTCTTCTTCCATGGCTTCCGTGTGTGGTGCCTCTCTGGCGCTGATGGATGCAGGCGTGCCGATCAAAGCCGCCGTTGCGGGTATCGCAATGGGTCTGGTGAAAGAAGGCGACAACTTCGTTGTTCTGTCTGACATTCTGGGTGACGAAGATCACCTGGGTGATATGGACTTCAAAGTGGCGGGTTCCCGCGACGGTATCTCTGCCCTGCAGATGGATATCAAAATTGAAGGTATCACCAAAGAGATCATGCAGGTTGCTCTGAACCAGGCTAAAGGTGCGCGTCTGCACATTCTGGGCGTGATGGAACAGGCTATCAACGCACCACGCGGTGATATCTCTGAATTCGCTCCGCGTATTCACACCATCAAGATCAATCCAGACAAGATCAAAGATGTTATCGGTAAGGGCGGTTCTGTTATCCGTGCACTGACCGAAGAAACGGGCACCACCATCGAAATCGAAGATGACGGTACTGTGAAAATCGCAGCAACCGACGGTGAGAAAGCGAAATATGCTATCCGCCGTATCGAAGAGATTACAGCAGAAATCGAAGTGGGCCGTATCTACAATGGTAAAGTGACCCGTATCGTTGACTTTGGTGCATTCGTTGCCATCGGTGGCGGTAAAGAAGGTCTGGTACATATCTCTCAGATCGCTGACAAGCGCGTTGAGAAAGTGACCGATTACCTGCAAATGGGTCAGGAAGTACCGGTGAAAGTTCTGGAAGTTGACCGCCAGGGCCGTATCCGTCTGAGCATTAAAGAAGCAACCGAGCAGTCTCAGCCTGCTGCGGCGCCGGAAGCTCCGGCTGCCGAACAGCAAGGCGAGTAAGGTTGCCATTTGCCCTCCGCGCAGGCGGAGGGCTTATTATCAGGCAGGACGCCTTGTTAAGCCGCCGGGGGACAGGACGTTCATCCAATAGTTGTCTTCGGGAGTGGGAAATGAAGCCTTTTTTGCGCTGGTGTTTCGTTGCGACAGCTTTAACGCTGGCAGGATGCAGCAACTCTGCCTGGCGTAAGAGCGAAGTCCTCGCAGTGCCATTGCAACCGACTTTGCAGCAGGAAGTGATTCTGGCACGCATGGAACAAATACTTGCCAGTCGGGCTTTAACCGATGACGAACGCGCACAGCTTTTATATGAGCGCGGAGTGTTGTATGATAGTCTCGGTCTGAGGGCATTAGCGCGAAATGATTTTTCACAAGCGCTGGCAATTCGACCTGATATGCCTGAAGTATTCAATTACTTAGGCATTTATTTAACGCAGGCAGGCAATTTTGATGCTGCCTATGAAGCGTTTGATTCTGTACTTGAGCTTGATCCAACTTACAACTACGCGCACTTGAATCGCGGTATCGCATTGTATTACGGCGGTCGTGATAAGTTAGCGCAAGATGATCTGCTGGCGTTTTATCAAGACGATCCTAATGATCCTTTCCGCAGCCTGTGGCTTTACATCGTTGAGCAGAAGCTCGATGAGAAGCAGGCCAAAGAAGCACTGAAACAGCGCTTCGAGAAATCGGACAAGGAACAGTGGGGATGGAACATTGTCGAGTTCTACCTGGGCAACATTAGCGAAGCAACGCTGATGGAACGCCTCAAGGCGGACGCAACGGATAACACCTCGCTCGCTGAGCATCTCAGTGAAACCAACTTCTATTTAGGTAAGTACTACCTAAGTCTGGGGGATATGGACAGCGCTACGGCACTGTTCAAATTAGCGGTTGCTAACAACGTACATAACTTCGTTGAGCACCGTTATGCATTGTTGGAATTATCGCTCTTGGGCCAGGAGCAAGACGACCTGGCAGAATCGGACCAGCAATAGCTGACGACATAAACATCAGCCCGTAATCTTTTGATTGCCATCACCTTCACTGGTGAGGGCGTTGTTGTTCGTCAATACACCTAATTTGAGCCGGTTCACACTTTTCAATGAAAATTGCTAATCATTTTCACGATGAGCTAAGTAGACTGGCCGCCATTAATATCGAGGCACTTGTACTACATGGCTGAATTCGAAACCACTTTTGCAGATCTGGGCCTGAAGGCTCCTATCCTTGAAGCCCTTAACGATCTGGGTTACGAAAAACCATCTCCGATCCAGGCTGAGTGTATCCCACACCTGCTTTCTGGTCGTGACGTGCTGGGCATGGCCCAGACCGGTAGCGGTAAAACCGCAGCATTCTCGCTGCCGCTGCTGAACAACATTGATCCGGACCTGCGTGCACCGCAAATCCTCGTCCTGGCTCCAACCCGTGAACTGGCTGTTCAGGTTGCTGAAGCAATGACGGAATTCTCTAAACATATGCGCGGCGTAAACGTGGTAGCCCTGTACGGCGGCCAGCGTTATGACGTGCAGTTACGCGCCCTGCGCCAGGGCCCACAGATTGTTGTCGGTACGCCGGGCCGTCTGCTGGATCACCTGAAGCGCGGTACCCTGGACCTCTCTAAGCTGAGCGGCCTGGTACTGGATGAAGCAGATGAAATGCTGCGTATGGGCTTCATCGAAGACGTTGAAACCATCATGGCGCAGATCCCGGAAGGTCATCAGACCGCTCTGTTCTCTGCAACCATGCCAGAAGCGATCCGTCGCATTACCCGCCGCTTCATGAAAGAGCCGCAGGAAGTGCGTATTCAGTCCAGCGTGACCACTCGCCCGGACATCAGCCAGAGCTACTGGTCTGTATACGGCATGCGCAAAAACGAAGCGCTGGTCCGTTTCCTGGAAGCGGAAGATTTTGATGCGGCGATTATCTTCGTACGTACCAAAAACGCGACCCTGGAAGTGGCTGAAGCGCTGGAGCGTAGCGGCTATAACAGCGCAGCGCTGAACGGCGACATGAACCAGGCGCTGCGTGAGCAGACTCTGGAGCGTCTGAAAGACGGTCGTCTGGATATCCTGATTGCAACCGACGTGGCAGCACGTGGTCTGGACGTTGAGCGTATCAGCCTGGTTGTAAACTACGATATCCCAATGGACTCCGAGTCTTACGTTCACCGTATCGGCCGTACCGGTCGTGCGGGTCGTGCGGGCCGTGCGCTGCTGTTCGTTGAGAACCGCGAGCGTCGTCTGCTGCGTAACATTGAACGCACCATGAAGCTGACCATTCCAGAAGCGGAACTGCCAAACGCAGAACTGCTGGGCAAACGCCGTCTGGAAAAATTCGCCGCGAAAGTACAGCAGCAGCTGGAAAGCAGCGATCTGGATCAGTACCGTGCGCTGCTGTCCCAGATCCAGCCTGTCGCTGAAGGCGAAGAGCTGGATATGGAAACTCTGGCCGCAGCACTGCTGAAAATGGCGCAGGGCGAACGTAGCCTGATCGTGCCACCTGATGCACCGATGCGTCCTAAGCGTGAGTTCCGTGACCGTGACGATCGTTTCGAACGTCGTGGCGACCGTAACGACCGTGGTCCACGCGGTGACCGTCCAGAGCGTGGTGGTGAAGACCGTCCACGTCGCGAGCGTCGTGACGCTGGCGAAATGGAACTGTATCGCATTGAAGTGGGCCGTGATGATGGTGTTGAAGTTCGTCACATCGTTGGCGCGATCGCTAATGAAGGCGACATCAGCAGCCGTTACATCGGTAACATCAAGCTGTTCGGTTCACACTCAACGATCGAGCTGCCAAAAGGCATGCCGGGCGAAGTACTGCAGCACTTTACTCGCACCCGCATTCTGAACAAGCCAATGAACATGCAACTGATGGGTGATGCACAGCCTCGCTCTGACCGCGGTGGCGAACGCCGTGGCGGTGGTCGCAGCTTCGGTGGCGAGCGTCGTGAAGGCGGTCGTAGCGAAGGTCGCACTGGCGAACCTCGTCGTTTCTCCGGCGAGCGCCGTGAAAATCGTGGCCCACGCCGCGAAGAAGGCACCAGCCGTCGTCGTTTCGGTGACGCGTAAGCCTTTTCGCTTTTGACGTAAAGTAAAATATACAGCCCCGATAGTTGTTATCGGGGCTTTTTTTATTCCTTTTGTACTCTTGTACTGGTACAGTGCATCACATTAAAATGCACACCACATTTTTGACTGGAGATAAGGCCGCATGGCAACACTAACCACCACCCAAACGTCACCTTCGCTGCTTGGCGGCGTGGTGATCATCGGCGGAACCATTATTGGTGCCGGGATGTTCTCCCTGCCAGTGGTTATGTCCGGTGCGTGGTTCTTCTGGTCGCTGGCGGCGCTGGTTTTCACCTGGTTCTGCATGCTCCATTCCGGGCTGATGATCCTTGAAGCAAACCTGAACTACCGCATTGGCTCCAGCTTCGACACCATCACCCGAGATCTGCTGGGCAAAGGCTGGAACCTGGTGAACGGGTTGTCCATCGCGTTTGTACTCTATATCCTGACCTACGCGTACATTTCAGCGAGCGGGTCGATTCTGCATCACACCTTCTCCGAGATGTCGCTGAACGTTCCGGCGCGTCTGGCGGGTCTCTGCTTCGCGCTGGGCGTGGCGTTTATCGTCTGGATGAGTACCAAAGCGGTCAGCCGCATGACGGCGATCGTGCTGGGCGCCAAGGTCATCACCTTCTTCCTGACCTTCGGCAGCCTGCTGGGGCACGTCACGCCGGCCACGCTGTTTAACGTTGCGGAAGTGAACACCTCCTACACGCCATACCTGCTTATGACGTTGCCATTCTGTCTGGCGTCGTTCGGCTACCACGGCAACGTACCGAGCCTGATGAAGTACTACGGCAAGGATCCGCGCACCATCGTGAAATGCCTGATTTACGGCACGCTGCTGGCGCTGGGGCTGTATGTGATCTGGCTGCTGGGGACGATGGGTAACATCCCGCGTCCGGAATTTATCGGCATTGCGCAGAAGGGCGGTAACATTGATGTGCTGGTACAGGCGCTGAGTGGCGTGCTGAACAGCCGCAGTCTGGATCTGCTTCTGGTGGTCTTCTCTAACTTTGCGGTGGCGAGCTCATTTCTCGGCGTGACGCTGGGCCTGTTTGACTACCTGGCAGATCTGTTTGGTTTTGATGACTCTGCGATGGGGCGCTTCAAAACGGCGCTGTTAACCTTCCTGCCGCCGATTGTGGGCGGCCTGCTGTGGCCGAACGGTTTCCTGTACGCCATCGGCTATGCAGGACTGGCGGCTACCATCTGGGCGGCGATTGTACCGGCGCTGCTGGCGCGTAAATCACGTAAGCGCTTCGGCAGCCCGAAATTCCGCGTCTGGGGCGGAAAACCGATGATTGCGCTGATCCTGGTATTTGGTCTCGGCAACGCGGTGGTGCACATGCTGTCGAGTTTTAATCTGTTGCCTGTGTATCAGTAAACAGAAAGCCCGGTGGCGCTGCGGTATGAACCGGAAACATGGGT
This sequence comes from Enterobacter cloacae complex sp. ECL411, assembly GCF_021869665.1. NCBI lineage: Bacteria > Pseudomonadati > Pseudomonadota > Gammaproteobacteria > Enterobacterales > Enterobacteriaceae > Enterobacter > Enterobacter cloacae complex sp. ECL411. The sequence continues at coordinate 4,139,170 of NZ_CP091486.1, read as the reverse complement.
AACACTTTAGACCGGATACATGGGTAACAGTTATAACTGGCATAGAAGAGGAGACTCGCTATGCCCTGGACTGAGACGCGACCTATGCAACGCCTTGATTTCATCCGTGCCTGCCATGCAGGTACGGATTCTTTTTCTGCCCTCTGCCGTCTCTTCGGCATCAGTCGAAAAACCGGTTACAAATGGCTTCAGCGTTTTGACCCCTCTGACCTGTCATCTCTCTCTGACCGGTCGCGTGCTCCGCACTCCCACTCCCGGACAGTTCCTGATGATATCGCCGGGCAGCTTACGGCCCTGAGGCAAAAACACCCTGACTGGGGCCCCAAAAAACTGCGGATGTGGCTGCTCAATCATCACGTCGATTTTACCGTCCCCGCTGCCAGTACTATCGGCGATATCCTCAAGCGTGAAGGCCTGGTTCCGGATAAAAAGCGAAAACGCAGAACCCCGGGCAATCGCCAGCCCCTGACCATCATCAGTGAGAACAATCAGGTCTGGAGCGCTGATTTTAAAGGCAAGTTCAGGCTGCTGAGCCGGAAATACTGTCATCCCTTCACCCTCACCGACAATCACAGCCGGTATCTTCTGAGCTGCCGGGGAGCAGACCGGGAGAGCGAGCCCTTCGTCAGGCAGTGCCTGACGGATGCGTTCCTGGAGTACGGTCTGCCGGAAGTCCTGAGAACGGATAATGGTCAGCCTTTCGCAGGAACAGGTATCGCCGGGTTAAGTCGCCTTGCAGTCTGGCTGATAAAGCTGGGCATCAGACCGGAACGCATCAGAAAGGGGCATCCGGAAGAAAACGGCCGTCATGAGCGAATGCATCGTTCGCTGAAAAGTGCAGTAAAACAGGGCAACATATTTATGACGATGGAAGAACAACAGCGGTGGTTCAGTGGCTACCGGGAAGAGTTTAACTATGAAAGGCCACATGAAGCCCTGGCGGGTGCAACGCCCGGAACGGTATGGCAACCCTCAGGCCGGCACTGGGATGGCAGGGTTCCTGAATATGCTTATCCGGAAGGAGGTACGGTCTACAGGGTGAAATCAAGGGGGACACTCTATATGGGGAAAAAGGGGACGGTGTTCCTGAGTGAAGCGCTGACTGATGAGTACATCATGCTGGAAGAACAAGATGATGGCCTGGAGGCCATCATCTTTAATGGAATAACGCTTGCGTACTACGACCGAAAAACCCAGAGTGTGCTCCGGATAGACTGAAAAGTGTTACCTATGTTCCCGGTCTGATCTGTTACCTATGTATCCGGTCATACACTACGCTTACCGGGCCTACAGGGATCGCGTAGGCCGGATAAGGCGAAGCCGCCATCCGGCAAAAAACTACCCCACCAACTCCTCTTTCACCTGCATCGCCAGATCAAATGAATGCAAACGCGCCTGATGATCGAAAATCTGGCCGTTGACCATAATTTCATCCGCCTGCGTTTCTCGTAGCACTGCCTCCAGACCGTGACGCACCTTCGCCTTATCACCCACCAGCGACATGCTCAGGGCCTGCTGCACGCCATACTGCTCAGAGGCCGACCACAGCTGATGCATATTTTCTACCGGTGGTGGCAACTGGCCCGTCTCGCCGCGACGCAGCTTCACAAACGCCTGCTGCATGGAGGTAAACAGGAATTCCGCGTCGCGGTTGCTGTCGGCGGCAATGATATTGATGCACACCATCGCATACGGCTTCTCAAGACGCTCGGAAGGCTTGAAGTTTGTGCGGTAGAGATGCAGAGCCTGATGCAGCATATCCGGTGCGAAGTGGGAAGCGAACGCGAACGGCAGCCCCAGCTGTGCGGCAAGCTGTGCGCTGTACAGACTTGAGCCTAACAGCCACACCGGGATTTTCTCGCCGTAGCCCGGCACCGGGCGCACGTGCGGGTTAGGATCGCTCGCATCGAACCAGTCTACCAGCTCCGCTACATCACGCGGGAAGTTGTCGATATCGCCGCTCATATGGCGACGCAGGGCGCGCATGGTCGGCTGGTCGCTGCCCGGCGCGCGGCCAAGACCCAAATCAATGCGTCCGGGGTAGAGTGTATTCAGGGTGCCAAACTGCTCGGCAATCACCAGCGGGGCATGGTTCGGCAGCATCACGCCACCGGAGCCAAGGTGCAAAGTAGTGGTATTCGCCGCCAGATAGCCAATCAGTACTGAGGTGGCGGCGCTGGCGATGCCCACCATGTTATGGTGCTCCGCCAGCCAGTAGCGGTGATAGCCACGTTTTTCGGCAAGCTGAGCCAGATCCAGAGAGTGCGAAAAGGCTTCTCTTGCCGAGGAGCCTTGTGGAATCGGTGCCAGATCCAGCACCGAAAACGGAATGGTTTTGTCAGTCATAACAGCTCACTTTGTCGACGGTCAATCTTTAATACTGCATTAAAAAATGATAACCGTTGTTAACAAAGTGAGCTTTTTTACCCCTGCAATTCCAGCCCGGCGAGACGTTTCCAGTAACCGTTGCAGTCGCTGTTTGCCGTCAGCGGCAGCGGCGAGGCGCCGTTTTCGTTGGCGCGGAAGGCGTGCAGCATGGCGAACACGCCGGTATCGAGCGGCGAAAGACGCACCATATCCACCAGCCCATGCATTGACGCCAGCTCGTTGCCGAGGTTATAGACGTAACCGCTCATAGTCTGAATGCCGTTGAGGACAAACACCTGCTGATTCTCCTGCGAGAGCATGCTGCGTCCGTTCGGGTACTTAATGCAGCAGGTTTCACACTCGTCTTTCGGGCGATCTTCGGAACGCGCGGTGAAGCAGCGGGCAGAGTAGGCCAGCGGCAGATGGCCGTAGCTCAGCACTTCGACTTCAAACTGATTGCGAATGCCCAGCTCGTCACACTGATTTAGCAGGTTGACCAGCCAGTCGCGGGAGAGCTCAACCGGCATGCACCAGCGTGTCATCCCTTGTTTGAGCAGCAGGCGCAGGGTCACCGCGTTATAGCAGTTCAGCGCATGTCCGGCGACAAACGGCAGCTTACGCTCGGCGCACATGTTCACCACGCCCAGGTCGCTCGCCTCCAGCAGGAACTCACCGTTTTCGACGTAGCGCTTCAGCTCGCCCAGTTCAGAGGACGCCTGCACCAGCGCCAGCGTCGAGAGCACCACCTGCTTGCCGCTGCCGGCCAGGCTTTTCGCCATATCCAGCCAGTCGCCCACTTTGGTGGCACGGCGCTTGCTGCACACCGCTTCGCCGAGGTAAATCACATCGGCGCTGCTGTTAGCCGCCTGCTGGTAAAAATCTTCCAGCGTCTCTTTTGGCCAGTAGTAAAGCACCGGCCCTAATGAATATTTCATGATTATCTCACTGCCATTTACGGTGATACGCGCCGAGCGTGGTTTGCGTGCCTTCGGACATCGCGCCGAGCGTCTCCATCCAGGCCGCCTGCGGGGCGTAGTTTTGCGGGTCCGCCATGCAGCGGTCGATAGCCTGACGCCACACCTTCGCCACCTGGCTCACGTAGGCCGGGCTACGCTGGCGGCCTTCGATTTTCACCGAGGCAATGTTGGCGGCCAGCAGTTCCGGCAGCAGCTCCAGCGTGTTGAGGCTGGTGGGCTCCTCCAGCGCGTGGTAGCGCTCGCCGTCCACCAGATAGCGGCCTTTGCACAGCGTCGGGTAGCCCGCGTTTTCACCGTCCTGATAGCGGTCGATTAACACGTTATTCAGGCGCGACTCCAGCCCCTGCGGCGTTTGCTGCCAGCGAACGAAGCGGGCAGGCGAGCAGGCACCGACGGTATTTGGCGATTCCCCGGTAAGATAGGAAGAAAGATAGCAGCGGCCTTCGGCCATGATGCACAGGCTGCCGAAGGCAAAAACCTCCAGCGGCACTGGCGTGACGCGCGCCAGTTGCTTAACCTGATGAATAGAGAGCACGCGCGGCAGCACCACGCGAGCCACGTCAAAGTGTCGATGATAAAAACGCACGGCCTCTTCATTGGTGGCCGATGCCTGAACAGAGACGTGGCGCTCAATATGCGGATAACGTTCTGCCGCATACTCAAGCATAGCGAGGTCGGCCAGGATCAACGCATCGGCGCCCAGCTGGGCCGCCATATCCACGGCGCGCTGCCAGCGGGCGTAGCCATCAGGATGGGCAAAGGTATTGATGGCGATGTGCAGTTTTCGCCGGTGCTGGTGAACGAAGTTAACGGCTTCCTGAAGCTTTTTCTCCGTAAAGTTAAGACCCGCAAAATGGCGGGCATTGGTATCATCTTTCAGCCCGATATAGACCGCATCGGCCCCATTTTCGATGGCCGCCTTAAGCGCCGGAAGGTTTCCGGCAGGGCAGAGCAGCTCCATAATTTATCCCGATGTTGTCGATCGCAGGGATCGTAAAAAATGTTAACGAGCTGGGATTTTAATTAACCCATACGCGACAATTTTTGATTTAAGGCAGCTTATGGCGTATTGATGGCACCAATAATGAGGTATACCGGACAACGGTTTGTTGATTTACGCCGCTATCTTCTTGTCGGGATATGGCAAAATAGCAGGACTATAGCTATCAGGGAGTAAAGCTCGTGCTGGATAAACTGCGTTCACGTCTCGTACAATTCGGTCCATCAATGCTGAGCGTGCCGGTAAAACTGGCGCCGTTCGCGCTTAAACGCCAGGTGCTGGAACAGGTACTGAGCTGGCAGTTCCGCCAGGCGCTACAGGACGGTGAGCTTGAGTTTCTGGAAGGCCGCTGGTTAAAGATTGAAGTACGCGATATCGGGTTGCGCTGGTTTACTTCCGTAGAGAACGATCGGCTTATCGTCCGTGAAACCGCCGAGGCGGATGTCAGCTTTAGCGCGGATGCCAGCGATCTGCTGATGATCGCCGCGCGCAAACAGGATCCGGACACCCTTTTCTTCCAGCGTCGTCTGGTGATTGAAGGCGACACGGAGCTCGGTCTGTACGTCAAAAATTTAATGGATGCCATTGAGCTGGAGCAGATGCCGAACGCACTGCGTATGATGTTGATGCAAATGGCAGATTTCGTTGAGGCCGGGCTAAAAACCCCGCCGGACAGTAAACACACTTCAGTAGGTGAACCATGCTGATTCGAGTCGAAATTGGGATTGATGCGCCGGGTATCGATGCGTTGTTACGCCGCTCTTTTGCAGGCGACGCCGAAGCTCAACTGGTTCACGATCTTCGCGAAGATGGCCTGATTACGCTGGGCCTGGTTGCCACCGACGATGAAGGGCAGGTAGTCGGCTACGTGGCGTTCAGCCCGGTGATTGTGCAGGGTGAAGAGTTGCAGTGGGTCGGCATGGCGCCGCTGGCGGTGGATGAAAACTACCGTGGACAGGGCCTGGCACGCCAGCTGGTCTATGAAGGGCTGGATTCCCTGAATGAATTTGGCTATGCCGCTGTCGTCGTTCTGGGCGATCCGGCGTTCTACGAGCGTTTAGGCTTTGAGCCAGCGTCCAGATACGATCTGCGCTGTCACTGGCCAGGCACGGAAACATCTTTCCTGGTACATCCTCTGGCGGACGATTCGCTCGACGGCGTTACCGGTCTGGTGGAGTACCACGATCATTTCAATCGTTTTTAAGCAGGCTTTCGCGTAGCGCCTCGAAAGAGCCGTCCCCGTTGACGAGACGCTCTTTCTGGCGCTTCGTCAGCTGCTTGATGCGGTATTCCAGCCTGAGCGCCAGGGATCTGTCGCCCACGGCGGCTGAAAACGCCAGCTGAAGTTCACCTTTCCCCCGCAGTGCTTTCGCCCCTTTTCCCGTTTGATGTTGTAAAAAACGCCGTGCCACATCGGTAGTGATCCCGGTGTAGAGTGCGTTATCAGCGGTTCGGACAAGATAGAGAAACCAGCACACGGTAAACAGATTCAGTATGTTAAGGTGAACGCACCATAGCATGAGAGAGAGCGAAAATGGAAACACTGGCCGCCATTAACCGCTGGCTGGCAAAGCAGCATGTTGTGACCTGGTGCGTCTGTAAAGACGAGGAGATGTGGTGCGCAAATGCCTTTTATTACTACGATCCCGAGCGCGTGGCCTTTTACGTGATGAGCGAAGACAAAACGCGGCATGCGCAGATGACGGGCCAACAGGCAAAAGTGGCGGGCACGGTAAATGGTCAGCCTAAAACCGTTGCGCTGATCCGCGGGGTCCAGTTCAAAGGCGAAATTCGTCGCCTGGAAGGTGAGGAAAGCGACGCCCAGCGTAAACGCTATACGCGCCGCTTCCCGGTGGCCGCAGCGCTAAAAGCCCCGGTGTGGGAAATCCGCCTTGATGAGCTGAAATTTACCGACAACACCCTGGGCTTTGGCAAGAAGCTGCACTGGTTACGCACCGAGCAGGCGTAGCGCTTCGCGGTTAAACGCTGGAAGATCGTCCGGCGTACGGCTGGTGATCAGCTGATCGTTATCGTTCACCACTTCCTGATCGTAGAACTCGGCACCGGCGTTTTTCAGATCGATAACGATCGGTTTCACCGCGGTGAGCTTACGCCCGCGTACCACCTCGGCGCTGATCAGCAGCTGTGGACCGTGGCAAATGGCAAACACCGGTTTACCGGTGCCGACGAAGTCACGGGTAAAGGTGACGAAACGCTCGTCCCCGCGCAGGGAATCCGGTGAATGGCCGCCCGGTAACAGCAGGGCGTCGAAATCCGACGGGCTGACGTTATCAATGGATTCGTCAATGGTCACGCTGGCTTCACCCTTGTGGCCCTTCACGGTTTTACCCGCTTCTTTTTCGATGGTGACCACCTCGTGGCCCGCCTTGCGGAATGCCTCTGCTGGCGACGTAAATTCTGAATCTTCAAACTCGTCGGTAATCAAGACTGCGATTTTTTTACCCATGCTTCCTCCGTTGTTTTCGCTTCAGACTGTTTTTTTCCCGTTTGTGGTAAATACTTACCGGTAACAGACTTTTAAGTGTGGTAGAGCAGGCCCAGATCGCAAACGGACAATTCTGTAAAGGGGACAAGATGAGTCAGGTACTGATTACCGGCGCAACCGGGCTGGTGGGTGGACATCTGCTGCGGCTGCTGATCCAGGATCGGCATATCAACTATATCGCCGCCCCGACGCGTCGCCCGCTGTTGGATATCACCGGCGTCTATAACCCGCACGATCCCCAGCTTACCGACGCGCTGGCGCAGGTGCAGGATCCCATTGATATCGCCTTTTGCTGCCTTGGCACCACCCGACGGGAAGCGGGCAGTAAAGAAGCCTTTGTCCATGCAGATTACACGCTGGTGGTAGATACCGCCCTGACGGCCAAGAAGCTGGGTGCTAAGCATTTCCTGGTGGTCAGCGCGCACGGCGCGAACGCAGGCTCGCCGTTTTTTTACAACCAGGTGAAGGGCAAAATGGAAGAGGCGTTAATCGCGCAGCAATGGGAGCGCCTGACCATCGTACGGCCTTCCATGCTGATGGGCCACCGCGACGAACGGCGTTTTAACGAGTCTTTTTTCGCTCCGCTGTTTCGCATCCTGCCCGGTAACTGGAAGTCCATCGAGGCGCGGGATGTCGCGCAGGCGATGCTGAAAGAGGCACTGGCTCCGTCGCAAGAGGGGGTTAATATTATCCCTTCGGCAAAACTGCGTGAAATCGCGCAGGGCGAGGCGTAAACTTCCCCGGCTTATTAAATAACACCTTCCGGGGAATGGTATGACTGGTCAGTCTTCATCTCAGGCGGCAACACCTGTTCAGTGGTGGAAGCCCGCACTCTTCTTTCTCGTGGTCATCATTGGCCTCTGGTATGTGAAATGGCAGCCGTACTACGGTAAAGCCTTCACCGCCGCCGACACCCACAGCATCGGTAAATCGATTCTCGCGCAGGCCGATTCCAGCCCGCTTCGCGCGGCGTGGGATTACGCAATGGTCTATTTTCTTGCCGTCTGGAAAGCGGCGGTATTGGGCGTATTGCTGGGCTCGCTGATTCAGGTACTTATCCCGCGTAACTGGCTGATAAAAACCCTGGGACAACCGCGCCTGCAGGGCACGCTGCTGGGAACGATTTTCTCCCTGCCGGGCATGATGTGCTCCTGCTGCGCTGCACCGGTGGCGGCGGGTATGCGCCGACAGCGCGTGTCGATGGGCGGTGCGCTTGCCTTCTGGATGGGTAACCCCCTGCTGAACCCGGCAACGCTGGTGTTTATGGGCTTCGTTCTCGGCTGGCATTTCGCGTTTATCCGTCTGGCGGCTGGCCTGCTGACGGTGGTGCTTGTCGCTACGCTAGTGCAGCACCTGGTGAAAGACAACGAGGCCGGGCCTGCCTCCGTTGAGCTGGACCTCAGCGATCCGCAGGGCAGTTTCTTAGCTCGCTGGGGCAAAGCGCTGTGGCAGCTTTTCTGGAGCACAATCCCGGTCTATATCCTGGCCGTACTGGTGCTGGGGGCGGCGCGCGTCTGGCTGTTCCCGCATGCGGATGGCGCTATCGACAACACGCTGATGTGGGTGATTGCGATGGCGGTGGCCGGTTGCCTGTTTGTGATCCCAACCGCGGCGGAGATCCCGATTATTCAGACCATGATGATGGCTGGCATGGGTACCGCACCGGCGCTGGCGCTGCTCATCACGCTGCCGGCGGTGAGCCTGCCGTCGCTGATCATGCTGCGTAAGTCATTCCCGGCGAAAGCGCTGTGGCTGACGGCGGGGCTGGTGGCGTTGAGCGGAGTGATTGTGGGGAGTATGGCGCTGGTGTGAAAGAAAGCCCGGTGGCGTTGGCGCTTACCGGGCTTACAGTCAGGTGTGAATTACTTGATATAAGTAAAGGCGGTGGTGACGTGCTTCACGCCGCTCACCCGGCTGGCGATATCCGCCGCCGCTTTCCCTTCACGTTCTGTCACCAGGCCTAGCAGGAACACTTCGCCGTTCTCAGTGGTTACTTTCACGTTTGAGGATTTCACCTGGTCGGTACCCAGCAGCTGGGAACGCACTTTGGTGGTGATCCAGGTATCAGATGACGCGGTGCCGAGACCAATCGGCTGGCCCTGGCGGATCTCGTTAAACACTTCCGCCGTACCTTCTACGCCCATCGCGATCTGTTTGGCGCGCGAGGCGAGTTCAGGGGTTGGCGCCTGGCCTGCCAGCAGAACTTTACCCTGATAAGCCGTCACGTTAATGCGTGCTTCCTTCTTGATCTGTTCGTCTTTCGACAGCGCACTGTTTACGCGCAGCTCAAGCGTACCGTCATCCACCTGCGTCCCAACGGTACGCGGATCGGTCGCTGCTTTGGTGCCGACCGCTGCGGTACCGACTACAGCGGCAGCGATGCATCCCTGAAGCAGTAATGCAGACATCACGACTGCAAGGGCCGATAAAACCTTCATGAGAACTCCTTAATCATCCTGGTGAGGGAAAAGCGTGTTATCGATCAGATCGCATAAGCAGTTCACCGTGAGCATATGCATCTCCTGGATGCGGGCGCTACGGTGCGAAGGAATGCGGATCTCCACATCCTGCGGCCCCAGCAGGCCAGCCAGCTCACCGCCGTCGTAACCGGTCAGGGCGACAATCGTCATGTCCCGGGTTACTGCCGCTTCAACCGCCTTAACGATATCCCGGCTGTTACCGCGCGTGGAGATCGCCAGCAACACGTCTCCGGCATGGCCTAAGGCGCGCACCTGCTTGGCGTAAATTTCGTCATGCAGACGATCGTTGGCAATCGCAGTTAAGACCACGTTATCGGTGTTTAGTGCAATGGCAGGTAAACTCGGTCGCTCGGTTTCGAAGCGATTGATCATGCTGGCAGCAAAATGCTGTGCGTTGGCGGCGGACGTGCCATTGCCACAACAGAGGATTTTGTTGCCGTTGAGCAGCGACTGAACCAGCGTCATCGCTGCACGCGAGATCGCGTCCGGAAGGGCTTCCGCTGCGGCAATCTGCGTTTGAATGCTTTCTGTGAAGCACACTTTTATTCGTTCGAGCACGGTATCCCTTTAAAATCTTATTTATGCGTCTTCGCCAAACGCGTTTTTAAGCCAGTCGATCGCATTTCCGGTGAAGGCTACCACATCGAAACGGCAATCCACAGTATCAAAACTCCCATTATGGCGGGCAAGCCACAAGTGGGCAGTCTGTAATAATTTTTGTTGTTTGGCGAGCGTCACGCTGGCGGCAGCACCGCCAAAACGGGACGACTGTCGGTAGCGTACTTCAACAAACACGATGGTTTGACCGTCTTTCATAATCAGGTCAATCTCGCCGCCGCGCCCGCGAACGTTGGCGGCGACAAAGCGCAGTCCTTTGCCTTCAAGCCAGCGGCGCGCTTTTAGCTCCCACGCGTCGCCGGTCTCTTTGCGGCTTAACTGGCCGGGACGATCTGCCCCTGCTGGTATTTGAGCCATGATAACTTCCTGTTAATCACACAATCCTGATCGGCGGTCAGATCGCCGGTATTCCCGTTAAGCTCAAAGCCCGGTACCTGGCGCATCTGGGTAAAGTGGTTTGCCAGCGCCCAGGCATCGACGCCCATCGCGTACAGACGCGCCAGGGAATAATCATTGCGCACCGCGCCCAGCGCCTGCTGCATCAACTGCGGGTTGCTGCCTGCCAGCATAGGGATCTCGCTGTATTGCAGTCCTTCCATTTCCAGACGGAAATCCGGGCCTGCGGTACCCTGTGCGCTGCGTGAGCTGGCGTAGAGCGTTGCGCCGCTCTGGCTGCCGTTACGCATGGCGATCATTGGTTTGATAAAGGCGATCTCTTCCGGCGTAGCGACGATGTACGCCGAATCCACTTTACCGCCGCCGCTGATTTGCGCGTCGGTAGGGGGGGCTGGGATCGTCAGACCGCCGATGGTGACGCTCTGCTGCTGCGGCAGGCTGGCGGATACCGGGCTACCGTTGAGGGCAATACCTGCCCCGCCGTTCACGCCCGCTCTCAGTTCGGAAGCTGAGCCAAATTTCTGCTGCAACACCACGCCACCGCCAAGGGTCTGCCACTCTTGCGCAAAGGCGTTGGCAACGCGGTCGCCCAGCGTGCTGCGTGGGATCAGCAGCAGCGGCGCCTGTTTGCCCTGCTCGTGGATATGACGGGCCGCATCGCGGGCTTCATCCTCCGGAGAGAGGGCGAAGTAACAGATATTGGCGCGGTTCTGAACCTGCTCAGGCTGGTTAAGCGCCAGCACGTTCAGCGTGGTGTTGCTCTTCATCAGCGCTTCCACGTTGTTTTTCAACAGCGGGCCGACAACGATGCTGGCCCCGTCCTGCTGAACCTGCGCCAGCACCTGGTCAAGCGGCTGGGCGCTGGTGTCGTAGATTTTCAACTCTGCACCAGGGTTAGCGCTGGTGGTGGCCACAGCCTGCGGCTGGGCTGCTGGCTGCTGTTCCGGCTGCGCGGTTTGCGGCTGAGGTTGTTCTGCCGTCGCGGGCGCCGGGGTTTCAGCCGGGGCCTGTGTTGCCGCAGGCGCTGAGGTAGCGGGTTGCGTCGTTGGGGCGGTAACCGGATTCTGCATGGTGCCCTGGGCAGGGGTTTGCGCGGTGGTCAGGTCGCTGGTTTCGGCGGCTGACGGACTGACGACGTCATTCACATTCGCCGCCTGTGCTGCCTGCGCCGGAACGGCGCTGCCGGTGACGGCGGTAGTGCCGTTTTTCGCGGCTTCAAAACCTTGCTGAATGGCGCGGCCAAACACCGCTGCCTGGCCGTTTAACGGCAGCAGCAGGGCGATTTTGCTGGTGGAGGCGGGCTTAAAGTTTTGCACGTTCACCAGCTGCGTTGGCAGCATTTTTGCTCCCGGGTTTTGCGGGTAGCGCTTTTGCCAGTCGGTAATGCCGGCTTTCAGCATGTTCGGATCGCTGCGGTTGTTGAACCACATCTGTTGCAGATCCAGCCAGCCTTGCAGGACATTTTCATCGGCGTTGATCACCAGCGCTCTGGCCTGATCCTGGGTCATGGAGGCGAGTGCCTGCCAGGTTGCGTCAATATTTTTCTGCTTGTCCGCACCCGCAAGCAGAGGCTCCTGGGCAATCAGCGCGCGGAGAAGCGTCAGGGAGGGGTGACCCTGCTCAGCGGTGATACCGGCCTGCCAGAAACGGGCCTGCTGATTCTTATCCAGCGCGCTCAGTTCGATAGTGCCGAGGATCTTCTTAGCGCCGTCGAAATCTTTCTGCGCGACCTTCAGTTCTGCCGACAGCAGCGTCTGCTCATGGCGCTGATCGTCGTTAAGATCCTGCGGCAGCTGGCTGAACAGCTCGGCAGCCTGCTGGGTTTTTCCTTCCTTCAGCAGTGCACGAATGGCGAGTAATTGCCAGTTGATCCTGGTATCATTTGAACTCTGCGACATTTGTTGCAGATAAAAGCCAGAATCAGCCTGAGCGGATCCCTGCATATGAGCAGTGCTCTGGTCAGGTGCCTGGGTGCCGCAGCCGGTAAAGATCAGGGCTGCCAGCAGGAGGGGCACGCTGTGCGCGGCTTTTTTTCGAAGAAACGTTAACGGTACCATACTGTATCCAGTGATTTTTTTACGCAATGCTCAATATTAAATCGGCAATACGGACGAAACAATGAAACAACACGAAACGGCAGATAATTCTCAAGGCCAGCTTTATATTGTACCTACTCCTATCGGGAATTTGTCTGATATTACCCAACGTGCACTCACTGTATTGCAAGCTGTTGATTTAATTGCTGCTGAAGACACCCGTCATACCGGTTTACTGCTGCAGCACTTTGCCATTAACGCCCGTTTGTTTGCCCTGCACGATCACAATGAGCAACAAAAAGCCGAAACGCTGGTGGCGAAGCTGAAAGAAGGGCAGAACATCGCGCTGGTCTCCGATGCGGGTACGCCGCTTATCAACGATCCGGGCTACCATCTGGTGCGCACCTGCCGTGAAGCAGGGATCCGCGTTGTGCCGCTGCCGGGGCCGTGTGCTGCTATTGCTGCATTAAGCGCGGCGGGCCTGCCGTCCGATCGTTTCTGCTACGAAGGTTTCCTGCCTGCTAAATCCAAAGGCCGTCGCGACGTGTTAAAGGATCTGGAAGCAGAGCCGCGTACCCTGATTTTTTACGAATCAACCCACCGCCTGCTGGAAAGCCTGGACGATATGGTTACCGTCTGGGGCGAATCCCGCTACGTGGTGCTGGCGCGCGAGCTGACCAAAACCTGGGAAACCATTCACGGCGCGCCGGTTGGCGAACTGCTGGCGTGGGTGAAAGAGGATGAGAACCGCCGCAAGGGCGAAATGGTGCTGATTGTCGAAGGGCATAAAGCGCAGGAAGACGCCCTGCCTGCCGATGCGCTGCGTACGCTGACCCTGCTACAGGCTGAACTGCCCCTGAAAAAAGCGGCGGCGCTGGCGGCGGAGATCCACGGCGTGAAGAAAAATGCGCTGTATAAATATGCGCTGGAGCAGCAGGGGGAGTAAGCCCCTGCCGCCTGTTTTGCCGGGTGGCGGCTTCGCCTTACCCGGCCTACACCGTGTCAAAGCCTTACTATTTTCCCGGAATCGCCTCAAACACCAGCGTTTCCAGCGGTTGCAGCGTAATCACCACAGCGTTTTTATATTCCTCTGGTACGGTCGAATTACTGCCGTACACGGCTTTCAGGGTAAACTGCGAGCGCTCTCCTGCCGGGATCTCAAAATCTTTGGTTAAATCCAGGTAGTAACGTTGCGGCTTATCCGACGGGTTGCGTAAACCAAAAATCGCTTTGTCTTTACTCCATGAGGCCCAGCCGTAAACCTCAAGCGAAGTTGGGTCACCGCCAATCCAGTGCGTATCCACCAGCACGCTGGCATTCTCACGCGACCACTTCGCCGCCTGTGCCAGGGTGTCCCACTTCGCCTTGTTAAGCATGGACGGCGTGATGTACAGCTCCTGAAGTTGAGTTCCGGTCGCGAAGTAGCTCCAGACCTGATCGGCAAAATCACCGTCCGTTTGTACTTTCTCCAGTCCATAGTAAGCGTTCTCTGCACTGACGATCCCGTGGTACATCAGGGAGTTCAGCGGGAACAGCGGGCCTTTGCGTACGATGGAGCGATAAGTTTCGGCATCCCGGTAGGTCATCCACTGCTGCACTGGCGTGCCGGGACCGTACAGGTTGATATCATCGCCCTGACGCCAGATTGAATCAGCATAGAACAGCCAGGACGGGCTCGCGTCGGTCCCGGTGGTCAGGTTGATAAACAGGTTCGGGTTTGCGCTGCGCATGTTGTGCAGCAGGGCAATGGACGCGTCAAAATCCGATGCAAATGGGCTGCCCTTGATATGCGAATTGGCGTTACCCATTCCGTCGAGTTTGAACGAGGTAATGTGCTCGTTTTTGATCAGCTTAATGATCTGATCGTTAAAGTTTTTAAAGTAGTTCGGCCCCGACAGCGCCAGCTTGCCGTCTACGGTTTCGAAACCATACTCTTTTGCATGCGAGACGCGAATATCGCGCGGCTTGTTGTAACCGCCCCACGGTGAAAGCCACAGCCCAACCGAGCTATGCAGGCTATCGGCTTTTTCCCTGACTTTGCCAAAACCGTTGCTGAATGCCGGGCCAAACAGCCAGCGTCCGGTGCGATCGTCCCAGCCATCGTCCAGCAGGAACGCGTCCAGCGCCACCCCGCGTCCGGCAATAAATTCTTTATTCCATTCGTCCATCCGCCCAATGACATCCTGCTCGGAGTAAGGAGTAAAGAAGCCAATGTCCATCCAGCTGTTGTAGTGCAGATAAGGCTTATAAGGCCGCGGGCGCACGGCATCGATAAACTGGTTTACGCTGCGCCGCAGCTGATTAGTTTCCGGGAAAGTGCCGAACCAGGTGGTAAAACTGACCGGTGTCTCAGGCAGAATTGGCGTTTTCAGCTCCACGTTGAGGTTCGTGGTGGCTTCATAAGCGTAAGTATTCACAATCGGTTTGTCTGGCAGGATGAAGAACGAGTCGGCCACGATTGGCGAGCTGTTAATCGCCCCGTCAACGTAAGGTGCCTGAGACTGCTTCTTCGTCGGGAAGAAGGTCATTTTCGCTACGTCCCGCGGCTGCCCGACGGCGGCGATGGTGTAGCCGATGCTGGCGTATTTTCCCTTCACCAGGTTCAGTTTCACCGTTACGTTAAAATCCGGATGCGTAAAGTCGATGACTATCGCGTTGTCCTGCTTTTCGACGTGCTTGATTTTGAAATCAGCGGTGTGGATTTTTGTTTCATCCGGCAGCGTCAGAAAGAACAACTCCTGTGGCGTGAGCGGATGGTTAGCCTTGCTGTCCGTTACTACTACCGTTGCATTTGCATCATCAAACGAAAGGGCAATATTGTTGTTACTGAGCGCGTAGTTTGCTGCCGCCGCGCCATGAGAAACACAGAGAGCCAGCAGCGAGAGAGTGAGCCTTGTTTTCATCGGGGTAAGATCCTTATCAGTAATGCTTCAGCATTCGGTTGATGGACTGTTCCAGCCAGTAGCGCTGGGTGCCGAAGTTAATACGCAGGTAGTTTTCGCCGTTTTGTACGTAGTGGCTGCCATCTTCGATGACCACGCCAGCCTGTTTGGCGAAATGTTGGGTTAGCGCCGTCGCACTGCGATCGTCCGCACTGACGTCTATCCAGGCGAGATACGACGACTCCGGGTTCATCATCTTCCATGCAGGGAAGTGGGTCTGGATGGCATCCGCAAGGTAGCGGGCATTGCCGCGCAGATAACCATTCAGCGCGTCGAGCCATGGCAGACCTTGCCGATAGGCCAGAATAATTCCCCACACGCCGAAGATATTGGGCGAGGTAATGGAGTTCTTCTCCAACTGCTGGCGGAAACGCTGGCGCAGCGAATCGTCTGGAATCATTGAGTAGGATGTTTTTAGCCCGCCAAGGTTGAAGGCTTTATTGGGGGAGGTCAGCACAATCAGGTTGTCCTGGGCGGCACAGCCCGAAGTCAGACAGCTGACGAATGTACCGTCCAGAATGTGCTCGGCGTGAACCTCATCAACCACCAGAATCGTGCCGTAGCGCTTACAGAGATCGGACACCTGGCGTATCTCATCCGCGCGCCAGATGCGGCCCGAGGGGTTATGCGGCGAGCAGAAGAACCACAGTTTTGGACGGTGAGTTTTGAGCTGAACTTCAATCAGATTAAAATCCAGCTGATAGCGGTTTTCCTTCACGCTCAGCGGATTTGCAAGCACCCGCACGCCCTGTCGCTGTGTCGCCATCGCAAACGGGTCATACACCGGGGTGTTCATCATCACGCAGTCGCCGGGATTGCAGAACGCCTGAACCGTATAGTGCAGCGTAGAAACGGTGCCGTAGGTCAGGGTGATCCATGACTTATGCACCTCAACCTGATGACGGGTGCGCTGGAAGGCGATGACCGCATCGTAGAATTCGTCGAAGCACCAGGTGTAACCGAAGGTGCCATGCTCCACGATGCGCTGAAAGCCTTCAATCACGGCGGGTGGCGAGGTGAAATCCATGTCTGCTATCCACAGCGGGATAAATCCCTCCGGGACATCACCGAAACGCGAACACACAAACGCATGATCCCATTTACGGCATTTATCGCTTTTACGCTCAATGATTCTGTCGAAATCAAACACAACGACCCCCTGTTAAATTAAGGCTTCAATGCCGGATTTGACGCTCTGCACCTGCGGGCCGATGATCACCTGAACGCTGTGGGCATCAAGCACCACGACTGACAAGGCGCCAGCGGCCTTCAGCGCCTGCTGGTCGATAAGCCCCATATCTTTCACCACCAGACGTAAGCGGGTAATGCAGTTGTCGAGCGACTCAATATTCTCTTTACCGCCAAGCGCGCGAAGAATAAGCCCATGATCGTATTTTGATTTTCCACGTGCCCGGGTATTGGCTTCCACCGCCTGGAGCGCACCCTGCGCGTCAACCTCACGGCCTGGCGTTTTTATATCGTGCTTGAGGATGTACCAGCGGAAGACGAAGAAGTAGATAGCAAACCAGGCAATACCCACCGGGAACAGCAGATACCATTTGGTCGACATCCCCTGCATGACGCCGAAGATCAGCAGATCCAGAATACCGCCGTCAGTGTTGCCGATGGTGACGCCGAGCAGCGCCATCACCATCAGCGCCAGGCCAGACATAACGATATGAAACGCGTAAAGCACAGGGGCAATAAACAGGAACAGGAACTCAATCGGCTCTGAAATACCCGTGACAACTGAAACCAGCACGCCTGAAAGCAGCAGCCCTTTAATCACCGGACGGTTTTCCGGGCGCGCGGTGCGGTAGATAGCGTAAGCCACGGCAGGCAGGCCGAAGATAAAGGTCGGCATAAACCCTTGCGATAAAAATGCCGTAACGTGCGGGCTAAACGGCAGACCCGCTTTCAGCTCGGCGTAGAAAATGTTCAGCGCACCGGCCACTTCCTGGCCGTTAACCATCTCAATGCCGCCCGCCGGGGTGAAGCGCACCATCGCCAGCAGTATGTGATGCAGGCCAAAAGGTTTGAGTAGCAGCACGCCCACGCCATACAGGAACGGCCCAAAGACGCTGGTGCTCTGGATGATATGACCAATCCCGGCAATGCCCATTGCCACATATTCCCACAGCAGGGGGATGACCAGGCCGACCAGCGACAGGGTGAGGGCGGTAACAATCGGTACAAAACGAATGCCGCTAAAGAAGGCAAATGCGTCGTGCAGCACCGTGTCCTGGAAGCGTTCGTGCAGGAAGTAGGTGATCACCCCTACCACAATGCCGCCGAGCACGCCCATCTCCAGCGTTTGAATGCCAAGCACGATGGATTGTCCCACCTGTCTCATGGTGGCGGCATCCGCAAGCTGGTGGGTGGCGGTCAGGTAGTAGTTGATGCTCATGTTCATCAGCATGTAGCCAACGAATCCGGCAAAAGCGCCCACCGCTTTATTACGCCTGGCAAGGCCCATTGGGATCGCCATGGCAAACATCAGCGGCAGATAGGTAAAAGCAAAGCCACCGACCATGGCGATAAAACCAAAGGTGAGCTGCGTTAACTCGCCGCCCAGAAAGGGAAAACTTTTGATGGTGGAAGGGCTGGTGACAGAACTACCGATACCTAACAACAACCCCATAAAGGCCAATAGCGAAACCGGGAACATAAACGTCTTTCCCAGGCTCTGGAAAAACTCCCACGCTTTCGATTTAAACGACTTTTCCTGTGTCATGTAGGGACTCCTCGGATTTTTAGGATAATGGAAGGCGCTGTCCGGCTTAAGGACGCGCCTTCATATTTGCGAGGCTTATAGTTATTTTTTCGGTACTAACGTTATGCGCGATGGGTTCAGGCTTCAGCCGGAAGCAGCAGGCGGTTCGCCGAGCCGCAAACGGTGATTTTGCTTCTGACCACCTCTTTCATGGCATCCATGCCGACGCGCATGTAGAAGCGCGGATCGTTGCCCTGTGGGTTCTCGGCAAACCAGGCTTTGACTGCGTCAGAGAAGGCGATTTTCAGCTCTGTTGCGACGTTAACTTTGCAGACGCCCAGCTCAATGGTGCGGCGCACATCCTCATCCGGAACATCGCTCGCACCGTGCAGTACCAGCGGCACTGTCACTACCTCACGGATCTCGGCCAGCCGCTGGAAGTCGATTTTTGGGCGTTTGGTATAGAGGCCGTGCGCGGTTCCGATGGCAACGGCGAGGCTGTCCACGCCTGTCAGTTCGACAAAGCGTTTTGCTTCCTGCGGGTCGGTCAGGAACGCGCTTTCGGCGTCGACGCTCATGTCATCTTCCACTCCACCCAGTCGGCCCAGTTCGGCCTCGACGCTACAGTCGTTGAGGTGACAGAAATCGACGACCGATTTCACCAGCTTGACGTTTTGTTCGAAGGGGTAATGGCTACCGTCGATCATTGCGCTACGTACGCCGGCATGGACTTTGCGGCGAATGTCATCCAGCGATTCGTGGTGATCGAGGTGTAGCGCCAGCGGCATGTCATAAGTAAGGGAATATGCGCTGCACAAGGCGTAGATCTCTTCCAGCGCAATATGTTTAAACGTCCCCGGCGTACCCGCGAGGATCACCGGGGATCGCATTTCGCTACAGACTTCGAGGATCGCCTGGATCGTCTCGGCGTTATGAATGTTAAAGGCCGGAACGGCATAGCCCTTTGCCTGTGCGTCCTGCAAAAGATATTTGGTAGAAATAATACTCATGAGCCTGTCCTCTTAAGCCTGCCACGGATGAATAACGACGCCCTGGACCACACGGTTAACCGTACCGCTGGCGGATGGCGTATCTGGCGTATTGCCAACGTGCAGAGACTGGGTCAGTGCGAAGACCTGGGCGTACATCAGGAAGCAGAACGCCTGCTCCATATCGTTAAATGAACGAGAAGGCGGCAGCAGGATATGCGGGCCAGCTTCAATGACCGGATCCGTTTCGGCTGCAATGGCTACTACCCGCATAGCCTGACGATCGCGACGTAGCTCGGCGAGCAGATCCAGATCGTACTGACGCGTGTACGGATGGCTGGAGACAAACACGACGACCAGCGTTTCGTTGTCCACCAGTGACTTAGGCCCGTGACGGAAACCCGTTGGCGAATCGTAGAATGCCGCCAGCTTACCGGCGGTCAGCTCCAGCACTTTCAGCGCAGACTCCCGTGCGGCGCCCTGTAATCCACCGCTGCCCAGATAAACAATGCGTTTCCACGGTTCGTTACCAAAGACGCCGGGGCTGAAATCGCCAAGCGATGTGAGGATCGCCTGACAGCGATCGGACACGTCGCGGAACGTTTTGCTGTTGATCGTTTCCGGTGCGAATACCGCCAGGCAGCTCGCCATCATGGTGGTGATGCTGCTTGTCATCGCGAACCCGCGATCGTGCGTTTCGGCTGGCATGAGCAGAGCGCAGGCGTTATCGCTGTCGACGGCATTCTGATACAGGCTGCCCGCTTCATTACAGGTGATCGACAGGTGGTAGCACTCCGGTACGAACTGATTCGCCAGCTCAACGGCGGCGACGCTCTCCGGGCTATTGCCAGAACGGGCGAAAGAGACCAGAAGCAGCGGGTGCGCAGGGCTGAAATAATCCATCGGGTTGGTGACCAGATCGGTCGTAGGTATCGCGGTGATGTTTTTCCCCGTGTGGCTGGCAAGCCATGGCGCAATGATGTCGCCGATAAAAGCGGACGTACCCGCACCGGTCAGAACGATCCGCAGATCGCGCTTGCGCAACAGTGGCGTCAGAAAACTGTCGATCGAGGTGCGCAGGTTATCAATATTGTTGAGCGAGCGAAGCCAGCTGGCTGGCTGCTGGCGGATCTCTTTTTCGGTCCAGGTGCCGGTGGTGGCGGTAGTGGTTTGTGGCATAACTCAGTCCTTAGTCGTGTGAATTCCACATCAGACGCTGGCAAACGTGTCGCTATCTTTCGTTTCGTTTCACTTATTCACTTTAGCAGTTAAATAAAATCTATAGAAAAGAAATCGAAAGTTCAATGGCGTAAAAGAAATAAAACGAAAAGTGTGATCGCGAAAGGAAAGGAGAAAATCAAGGAAAGGAAAAGAAAGGCCTTACGATCGTCTTCCGTAAGGCCAACAGGGCACACTGTGAAAGGGCTACAGGGAAAGAGCCTGACCCTGGATCCAAATCTGCCGGAGGTGTAAACCCGCATCCAGCGCAATAATATTGGCGCGTTTGCCCGGCGCTAACGATCCCAGCAGGTGATCCATACCGAGCAGACGGGCGGGATGCAGTGAAGCCATATGGATAGCTTGCTCTGGGGCGACCCCCGTATGCTCCACCATATTTCGCACGGCGGCATCCAGCGCGAGCGTGCTGCCCGCCAGCCCGCCTGAGGCCGTGCGGACAACGCCGCCCTGCATCTCGACATTTCCACCACACAACGTATAGCGTCCATCAGGCATACCCGCCGCCTGCATGGCATCGGTAATCAGCACCGTACGATCCTTCGCGCAGCAACAACACAGCCGCATGGCTCCAGGATGAACGTGATGCCCGTCGGCAATAAGCTCCAGCCACGCGCGTGGGTCCGTAAGGCCAGCGCCAACCATGCCGGGCTCCCAGTGGTGTAACCCCGTCATGCCGTTGTAGCAGTGCACCAGCCCGGCTGCGCCTGCATCAAATGCGGCCAAGGTTTGCGCGTATGTAGCGGCGCTGTGGCCCAGCATGACGCGTATCCCTTTTTGCTTGAGGTGATGGATCGCCTTCAGGGCTTCCGCTTTTTCCGGCGCAAGCGCCACTACCCGCAGCGTGTTCTGCGAAACCGCAATCAGATCATCAAGTTCCGCGAGATCCAGTTCGCGAAACAGTTCTTGCGGATGTGCCCCTTTGTTCTGCGGCGTAAAGTACGGGCCTTCCAGATAGCTGCCCAGGACCTGCGCACCGGGGCCACCGACATGACAGCGTCGGGCAATGCGCCGTAACGCGCCATGGATCGCCTCCAGCGGAGCGGTGACGGTGGTAGGCAGAAACGCCCCCACGCCTTCACGCGCTTTATGCATGGCTAACCGGTCCAGCACGTCGGGGGCATCATCCATCACATCCACACCCGCGCCGCCGTGGACGTGGATATCAATGTATGCCGGGCAAAGCAGGTCTGCCTCGCGGGTGTTAACCCCTGCCGGAATCGGCTCGATGGCGGTGATGACGCCTCTATCCATGCGCAGCTGATGGTCATCCAGCCAGCCCTGCCCGGTAAGCAGACGACGCGCGCGCAGCAGCTGGCTCATATCCCTTCCTCGGCGGGCGCTTCCTCGCGACAGCGTGCAAGCTCATCCACCAGGCTGGTCAGGCCGCGATGGCCGCACTCCAGCGCCTGCAAACGAAATGCTTCACTGCTTAACCCTTCGCGCTCCAGAACCATCTCCAGCAAAAGCTGGAGATTGGTGCCGGTGATCACTTCGCTGCCGGGGTGTTGCATCGCGAGGGTAGAGGCCACACGAAACGGCGTACCGCCGAGAAGATCGGTGAGAAACACGATATCGTGCTCTGCATCCAAATCATTCACTGCCTGCTCAAGCTGCGCGGTCAGCCGCGCAGTGGTGGAGCTTTCCGGAAAATCGATGGCGATAAACTGCGGCTGTTCGCCGAGGATTTGCTTCATCGCCTGTTCCAGCCCGCTGGCAAAACCGCCATGACCCGTCAAAATAATGCCTAACATCGCAACCTCTTTGCTTTTACAGGAAGTGACAGAATTTACCGACAACGCCCAGCACCACGGTGATACCAATCAGGCGCAGCGGGCTCCAGCCACGGCGTACCAGCCAGAACATGGTCAGGGTGTAGACCAGCGGCAGAAAGGCGGGCATCAGTTTGTCGATCACGTCGGTTTGCAGTTTGACGACCGCATCCCCGGCTTTGATCTCAAGTGTGGTATTCAGGCGCACATAGGTTGCCACCAGCGCACCAATCACCGTCATCCCGACAATGGACGCAGCATGACCAACCTTTTTGGTGTTGGCCTTGATCAGCGGGATCGCGGCGACACCCATCCGGTAGGCATAGTGCGCCAGACCAAAACGCAGGCCGAGATGCACCACGTTAAACAGCACGATAAAGACCACGGCGCCAAGAATGGATCCCTGTAGCGCCAGGCTGGCGCCAATCCCCCCGCAAATAGGCAGCAGGGTTAGCCAGAACATGGCGTCACCAATGCCACCGAGCGGTGCACCGACGGCAATTTTAGTGCTCTGGATGCTGTTCACATCCTGCTTGGAACGCTCCATTGCCAGAATAATGCCGATGACGAAGGTCACCAGGAACGGGTGGGTGTTAAAGAAGCCCATATGGCC
This sequence comes from Enterobacter cloacae complex sp. ECL411, assembly GCF_021869665.1. Classification (NCBI taxonomy): domain Bacteria; kingdom Pseudomonadati; phylum Pseudomonadota; class Gammaproteobacteria; order Enterobacterales; family Enterobacteriaceae; genus Enterobacter; species Enterobacter cloacae complex sp. ECL411. Next base: position 4,116,525 of record NZ_CP091486.1, on the reverse strand, counting down.
TTTCATGGCGCGCGCCAGGTCCCGCTTATTGGTGTGGATCTTTTTCAGCGCGGGCAGTAGCCCATACAGCCAGCCGGAGGCCTGCATTCGCTCGTAGTTGAACGAGGCCTGTAGCAGCATGGAACGCCAGGCGACACGGTTAATATCCTTTTTCGTTAGCTCAGCGCCAATACTCTGGTCTTCGTAGACGTTTTCATTCACGCCGGTCAGCAGCGTCTCTTCACTTTCAGACACGCCCGGCAGGGTGGTTGGATTAGATGCCATCTTCAAATTCCTCTTTCTGGGCCGCAGGCGCCGTCGGTTCAGGCGATTTGCGCAGCAGGTCGATCAGCGCCATCGCCAGCGCAGCCGCGGCAATCGCCAGCACCGGCAGTTTCAGCCAGGCCGCGGCGACAAAGCCGATAATGAAGTAAGGGATGTAGACGTTTTTCATCATGATCTTCAGCAGCACGGCGAAGCCGATCGCTGGCATGATGCCGCCCGCGACGCCCAGACCGTCGATCAGACGTTCCGGCAGGACATCAATCGCGGTATTCGCATGTTCAGCCCCGAAGTAGATGGGCAGAAACGCACACAGGAAGTAGAAGACGCCGAGCGCCAGCAGTGCCAGATAGTTGACCCGTTCAATACCACGGGTGTCTGCGTTAGCCGCCATGCGATCGCAGCGGGACATCACGCCGGACATCACCGAGAAGAGGAAAGTGATCCCCATCTGAACCGCCACGGCAAACGGCACGGCGACCCCAACCGCGACATCCGGTTTCACGCCTGTGGTAATGGCAAATGTGGTGCCAACGATGGTGCCGATAATCACGTTTGGCGGCTGCGCGCCCGCCAGCGGCGCGAGACCCATCCAGACCAGTTCTAACGTACCGCCGGTCAGAATTCCGGTGTGCAGATCGCCCAGAATCAGGCCAACCAGTGGCCCGAGCACCACCGGACGGTGCATGTGTGTTAAGCCGTTAAACATATCCAGGCCCGCGATAAAGGCGAGAAGCCCCAGCGCGAAAGCCTGCAACAGACTGATTTCCATTGTGAATCCCTCAGAGCAGTTTAAAGAGATCCAAAGCAGTCTCTGTTGGAACGCCCTGAACGAAGCATTCCACTCCGGCCGCCTTCAGGCCGTTAAACGCGGCGATATCGTTCGCGTCTACAGATACCGTTTTGGCAATTTGCTGTTTGCCACTGGCGTAATGCATATTTCCGACGTTGATACGGGTGATGGGCACGCCGCCCTCGACCAGCGTTAAAAAATCAGCCGGTGTTTTACAAACCAGCAGAATTTTCTGCCGATCGGCGGCGCGATGAATGTTGTCGATCACTTTTTGCAGGGACCAGAAACGCACGGCGATGCCTTCCGCAAGCACCATCTCCATCAGGTTTTGCTGAACCGGATCGTCTGCAACCTCGTCATTTGCCACCAGCACCAGGTTCGCCCCCGCAAACCCCACCCACTGTACGCCCACCTGACCGTGGATCAGGCGTTCATCAATGCGGCATAAGACAATGTTTGGCATAGCGTTTTCCTCTTTTTAATTATGCGTGTTGAGTCGTTACGCCTTCGCAGGCGGCATGGTACTGCTGGAGTATGTCCTGAATGTGGTCGAGAATGAGCTCCCGTGGTGTGGACCTGAGAGCACCCTCGCGAACTTTGCTGTACTGCAACGGCAGATACTGGCTGATCAGCGGCAGCGGGATCGGTTCATCCGCCAGGTTGCGTACCAGTCGCTCAAAAGCCTCGTCAATCTGGCTGTCTGGCCAGTAATAGCGCACGCGGTCGGAATAGCTGTAACCGCGGGCCAGGCGACGGGCATTGCCGTCGCCGTGATAGTGGCTTTGCCAGTATTCCGGGCGATCGAGCATCACGTTTTCCAGGACGTGACGCAGTCCTGAGCAGGCTTTTGCCGGCAAAAGCTCTTCTTCAATTGCAGCCAGGGAGAACAGCGCTTCGCGCAGCGCGAAGGTTAGCGCAGGGCCGACTTTCAGAATGGCGAAGTGATCTTTCACCAACTGGCGCAGCGCCTGCGGCGTCTGGTAATCGGTAGAGTGTGCTTCAAATACGAGCGTGTCGTAGGCTTCAACCATCTTGCTCAGTGCGACGGCTTTATGCGGTTGATAGTCACAAACGTGCGCATGGTCGAACTCAACGCCAGGCTGAACCACCAGGCCAATAATGCGCGGCCAGATGTCGCTTAACCCTTCCTTCTCGAATGCGTGGCGGTGTGCCTCAAGCGTGGCACGTGCCGCCTCTGGTGTGGTGACCTCAAGCTCGGTCAGCGTTTCGTGTGCCCCACCGGGAACCGGAACTTCCGTGCCGATAACGTAGACCAGATCCGCTACGCCAAATTGCTCGAGACAGGTGGTTTCGGCAATTTTAGCCAGCCGAGCGGCACGCCCGGCAACGATTGCATCGGTTAAAGGAACCGGATCGTCTTCGCAGGACATGCTGCAATCGAGGTGAATTTTTTTAAATCCGGCCGCCACGTAGCTTCTGATCAGATCGTCGGCGTTCGCCATCGCCTGCAAAGCTGGCAGGTTTTGCCAGCGGTTTGGACCTAAATGATCGCCGCCAAGGATCAGCTGTGAGGTGGGGAAACCGAGGGATCCCGCCAGATTGCAGACAAACCCATAAAAATCGGCGGGCGTCATACCGGTATAGCCGCCAAATTGATCCACCTGGTTTGAGGTGGCTTCAATCAGCAGAGGCGTCTGTTGTGAATGGGCGTAACGAATTGCAGCTTCAAGTACCAATGGATGTGCGGAACAGACGGCGTAAATCCCGTTTGTATTCCCCCGTTTATGTTGTTCCACCATTTCTGTCAGATGTTTCACTTTCCTCTCCATTTCGGATGGTGTTGGTATTCATCTTTCGTTTTGTTTCATTTGATACTGCATTATGGTGGGGTAAAAATAAAACGAAAGATAATAGTTTTCCGATCTGTTTCACAAAAGAAACATAATGAAAGGTTTCAGCGGCGGTTAAGCTTGCGTCTGCTCACCATACAGGGCTTGCATTCCCTCAAAAGAAAGGCGTTAATAAGCAAAACGAAATGAAACGAAAGTTTATTTACTAAGGAGCTCGTATGAGCAGCACCGATTCATCCGCAGAGAAGCGCATCACCGGCACCAGTGAAAGGCGAGAGCAGATCATTCAGCGGTTGCGGGCGCAGGGAAGCGTGCAGGTTAACGATCTTTCTCTTTTATACGGCGTGTCGACGGTGACGATCCGTAACGATCTGGCCTTTCTGGAAAAGCAGGGGATTGCCGTTCGCGCTTACGGCGGCGCGCTGATTTGTGAAGGTAATGCCCCCGGCGTGGAGCCGTCCGTTGAGGACAAAAGTTCCCTTAATACGGCTGTGAAGCGCAGCATCGCGCAGGCGGCGGCTGAACTGGTGAAGCCGGGTCACCGCATTATTCTGGACTCCGGCACCACGACCTTTGAAATTGCTCGCATGCTGCGCCAGCACACCGATGTTATTGCCATGACCAACGGGATGAACGTGGCAAACGCGCTGCTGGAAGCGGAGGGCGTAGAGCTGCTGATGACCGGCGGGCACTTGCGCCGTCAGTCGCAGTCCTTCTATGGTGACCAGGCGGAGCAGTCCTTACAGAATTACCATTTTGACCTGCTGTTCCTGGGCGTCGATGCCATCGATCTCGATCGGGGGGTGAGTACGCACAACGAGGATGAAGCCCGTCTGAACCGGAAAATGTGCGAGGTGGCGGAGCGTATTATCGTTGTCACTGATTCCAGCAAGTTTAACCGTTCAAGCCTGCATAAAATCATTGATACTCAGCGGATCGACATGATTATCGTTGATGAAGGTATTCCGGCGGAAAGCCTGGAAGGGTTACGCAAAAGCGGGATCGATGTGGTGCTGGTCTAAAGAGGCTTTTCCCCTCACCCTAACCCTCTCCCCATAGGGGAGAGGGGACTGCTCGGTGCGGTTTTTTTACCCTCTCCCCGGTGGGGAGAGGGCAGGATGAGGGGCCATCACGTCACCGGCGCCGGGTTAAACACCGCCAGCGAGTTATGCAATCCCCATTGATCGGAGAAGGTTTTCTTCCGCCCGCTTGCCACATCCAGAATGAAGTGGAACAGCTTCCAGCCCACCTCTTCAATACTCTCTTCCCCGGTGGCGATGGTGCCCGCGTTGATATCCATTAAGTCATACCAGCGGTTTGCCAGCTCGGTGCGGGTCGCCATTTTGATCACCGGTACCGCCATCAGGCCGTACGGCGTGCCGCGTCCGGTGGTAAAGACCTGTACCGTAATGCCGGATGCTACCTGCTGGGTGCCGCACACGAAATCACTGGCAGGCGTTGCCGCGTAGATCAGACCGCGTTTGGTTGGTCGCTGGCCAGGTGAGAGCACTTCCACAATCGCGCTCTGGCCGGATTTGGCAATCGACCCGAGGGCCTTTTCCACCACGTTCGCCAGGCCGCCTTTCTTGTTACCCGGAGACGGGTTGGCGCTGCGGTCGGTTTTGCCCATGTCGAGATAGTTATCGTACCAGGCCATCTCCTCCAGCAGGCGTTTGCCCACCTCTTCGTTAACGGCGCGCGGCGTGAGCAGGTGGATAGCATCACGCACCTCGGTGACTTCAGAGAACATCACCGTGGCGCCGCAGCGCACGAACAGATCGGAGGCATAACCTACCGCCGGGTTAGCGGTGACGCCGGAAAACGCATCGCTGCCGCCACACTGTGTCCCAACCACCAGTTCAGAGGCCGGGCAGGTTTCACGCTGGCGTTTGTTCAGCTTCTCCAGATGGCGCTCTGCCACCTGTAAAATGTCGTCGACCATCGATCTGAAGCCGACATGGTGTTCATCCTGAAGACGCACAATACTGGCCTCGTCAACCGGAATGGCTTTCACATCCTCAGTACCCTGCAACAGGCGTTCTGGCTGCAATTTTTCACAGCCGAGGCCAATCACCATCACCTCGCCGCCAAAGTTTGGGTTAAGGGCGATATTGTGGATCGTGCGGATCGGCACGACCGCTGCGGGCGCGTTGATCGCCACGCCGCAGCCGTACAGGTGGTTAAGACCCACCACGCCGTCAACGTTGGGGTATTTCGGCAGCAGATCGCGCTCAATAATTTTCACCACGTAATCCACGACACCCGCCACGCAATGCACGCTGGTGGTGATGCCAAGCAGGTTTTTGGTTCCCACGCTGCCATCCGCGTTGCGGTAACCTTCGAAGGTATAACCCTCCAGCGGAGGTAACGGCTCAGGGACGCGGGTAGCCAGCGGCAACGTCTCCAGCGGCGGGGCGGTGGGCAGCTCAACCAGCGACTCCTCAATCCAGCTACCCTGCGGGATAGCGCGCACCGCATAGCCGATGACTTCGCCGTAGCGCACGATTTCGCCCTGCGCCGGGATATCGACCAGTGCGACTTTATGCCCCTGCGGAATGTGCTCAATCAGCTCGAGCCCGTCCGGAAAGCGGGTACCCGCTTTTAAGCCATTGTCGTTGACAATAATCGCCACGTTATCGGTATCGTGCACTTTTATATAGAACGCCGTCGGCGACGCCTGTCGAATTTCAATATCGGCCATTGTTCACTCATCTCCAGCAAAATATCTGATACTAAATATAGCCAGATGGTTAATCGTTTCTTATTGAGGAAATAAAGAATGTCAGGAGAGGAAAAGTGAGAATGTGATCGCGATCGCTCCCGAAACACTAATCGTTGATTCTGTGCATCAGCGCCCACTGCATTGGGCATATGCTCAAAATAGCGTGCTAACCCCGTTGGATAATTGAGCATTGAGACAATGTGCTGCCGGGTGGTGACGATTATACTGAATGACGATTTTATAAAGCCAAAATTCAGTCAGGAAAATAAATATAACGCTGACGCTGAGTCGGAATAAATAAGAAAAGCTACTGGCTAAAACTGCGGAATTAAAAAAGGTATACGTAATGAGTAACGACATCTTCCCGAATAAATTTAAAGCGGCCCTTGCGGCGCATCAGATTCAGATTGGCTGCTGGTCTGCGCTGGCCAACCCCATCAGCACCGAAGTGCTGGGCCTGGCCGGATTCGACTGGCTGGTGCTGGACGGCGAACATGCGCCAAACGATATCAACACGTTTATTCCGCAGCTGATGGCGCTGAAAGGCAGCCACAGCGCGCCGGTGGTGCGTGTACCTACCAACGAGCCGGTGATCATCAAGCGTCTGCTGGATATCGGCTTCTACAACTTCCTGATCCCGTTTGTTGAAACGGAAGAAGAAGCGGTGCTGGCCGTAGCTGTCACCCGCTATCCGCCGGAAGGGATCCGCGGCGTGTCTGTCTCGCACCGCGCCAACATGTTTGGCACCGTGCCGGACTATTTCGCCCAGTCCAACAAGAACATCACCATTCTGGTTCAGATCGAGAGCCAGCAGGGGGTCGATAACGTCGACGCCATTGCCGCGACCGAAGGTGTCGACGGTATTTTCGTCGGCCCGAGCGATCTGGCGGCCGCCTTTGGTCATCTGGGCAACGCCAGCCACCCGGACGTGCAGCGGGCAATCCAGCACATTTTTGCCCGTGCCAAAGCGCACGGTAAACCGTGCGGCATTCTGGCGCCGGTGGAAGCTGATGCCCGCCGCTACCTGGAGTGGGGCGCAACGTTTGTCGCCGTCGGCAGCGACCTCGGCGTATTCCGCGCCGCCACGCAGAAATTAGCAGACGCTTTTAAAAAATAACCATCATTGAGGAAACAGATTATGACGCTGAAAGTGGGTTTTATTGGCCTGGGTATCATGGGCAAACCAATGAGCAAAAACCTCATCAAAGCAGGTTACTCACTGGTGGTTTTAGATCGTAATTCAGACGCGGTGGCAGAAGTGATTGCGGCTGGCGCAGAAACGGCGACAACTGCAAAAGCGATCGCCGAGCAGTGCGATGTCATTATCACCATGCTGCCAAACTCCCCGCACGTGAAAGAGGTGGCGCTGGGTGAGAACGGCATTATCGACGGCGCGAAGCCGGGTCTGGTGGTGATCGACATGAGTTCTATCGCGCCGCTGGCGAGCCGCGAAATCAGTGAGGCGCTGAAAGCGAGAGGCGTGGAGATGCTGGATGCGCCGGTCAGCGGCGGCGAACCGAAAGCCATCGACGGTACTCTGTCGGTGATGGTGGGGGGCGATAAAGCCGTGTTCGACAAATACTACGACCTGATGAAAGCCATGGCTGGCTCCGTGGTGCATACCGGTGAAATTGGCGCAGGCAACGTCACCAAGCTGGCAAACCAGGTGATTGTGGCGTTGAACATCGCGGCCATGTCCGAAGCACTGACGCTGGCCACCAAAGCGGGCGTTAATCCGGATCTGGTCTATCAGGCCATTCGCGGTGGTCTTGCGGGCAGCACCGTGCTGGATGCCAAGGCACCGATGGTGATGGATCGTAACTTCAAGCCGGGCTTCCGCATCGATCTGCACATTAAAGATCTGGCGAATGCGCTGGATACCTCCCACGGCGTGGGCGCGCAGTTGCCGCTGACTGCCGCCGTCATGGAGATGATGCAGGCGCTGCGTGCGGACGGTCTGGGCACCGCCGATCACAGCGCGTTAGCGTGCTATTACGAAAAGCTGGCGAAGGTTGAAATTGCTCGCTAATGACGTCCCGCCCGGTGGCGTTACGCTTACCGGGCCTACGGCTCAGGCATACAACTATGAAAATCGTAATCGCGCCAGACTCTTATAAAGAAAGCCTGTCTGCCACTGAGGTGGCGCAGGCGATAGAAAAAGGATTTCGGGAAATTTTCCCCGACGCTCATTACGTGTCTGTTCCCGTTGCTGACGGCGGAGAAGGTACGGTTGAAGCGATGATCGCCGCGACGCAGGGCACCTGGCAGCAGGCTGTCGTCACCGGCCCGTTAGGGGAAAAGGTGAAGGCCAGCTGGGGGATCTCGGGCGACGGTACCACCGCGTTTATCGAGATGGCCGCCGCCAGCGGCCTGGTACTTGTTCCTCCCGCGCAGCGTAACCCGCTGGTCACGACGTCGCGCGGGACGGGGGAGCTGATCCTCCGCGCGCTGGATAAAGGCGCGCGCAACATCATTATCGGTATCGGCGGGAGCGCAACCAACGATGGGGGCGCGGGTATGATGCAGGCGCTGGGCGCGAGGTTTACGGATGCGAACGGGACGGAGATCGGCTACGGCGGCGGCAGCCTGATGGCGCTGAACCGTATTGATATTTCGGATCTTGATCCGCGTCTTCAGGGGTGCGCAATCCGCGTCGCCTGTGACGTGACGAATCCGCTGGTCGGTGAAAGCGGCGCGTCGCGTATCTTTGGCCCGCAAAAAGGCGCCACGGAGGAGATGATCCTCGAACTCGACGCCAGTCTTAGCCACTACGCCAACGTGATCAAAAAATCCCTGCGCATTGACGTCAACCCGGTTCCGGGGGCAGGAGCGGCGGGCGGCATGGGCGCGGCGCTGATGGCCTTCCTGGGCGCTGAGCTGAAAAGCGGCATTGAGATTGTCACTCAGGCGCTCAATCTTGAAGAACATATTCACGACTGCACGTGGGTGCTGACGGGAGAAGGGCGCATCGACAGCCAGAGCATTAATGGCAAAGTGCCCGTCGGCGTGGCGAGCGTCGCCAAAAAATACCATAAGCCGGTGATAGGGATTGCCGGAAGTCTGACGCAGGATGTGGGTGTGGTGCATCAGTACGGCATCGACGCGGTGTTCAGCGTATTGACCCGCATCGGTTCACTGGAAGAGGCGTTCCAGGGAGCGTACGACAACATTTACCGCGCCTCGCGTAATATCGCGGCCACATTGCAGGTAGGCATGCGTAGCCAGGGGTGACAGCGGCGCGCAAACCCTCTATACTGCGCGCCGAAGCTGACCAGACAGTCGCCGCTTCGTCGTCGTCCCTTTCGGGGGAGACGGGCGGAGGGGAGGAAAGTCCGGGCTCCACAGGGCAGGGTGCCAGGTAACGCCTGGGGGGGAAACCCACGACCAGTGCAACAGAGAGCAAACCGCCGATGGCCCGCGTAAGCGGGATCAGGTAAGGGTGAAAGGGTGCGGTAAGAGCGCACCGCGCGGCTGGTAACAGTCCGTGGCACGGTAAACTCCACCCGGAGCAAGGCCAAATAGGGGTTCACATGGTACGGCCCGTACTGAACCCGGGTAGGCTGCTTGAGCCAGTGAGCGATTGCTGGCCTAGATGAATGACTGTCCACGACAGAACCCGGCTTATCGGTCAGCTTCAACTTCTTACGAAACCCCGCTTCGGCGGGGTTTTTGTTTTCTGAAGGTTGCATGCCGGGTCAGCGAAGCGCCAAACGACATCAATTCTCAATTTTGCGACGCCAAGCACATTTCACTGCTTTACCGATTATGCGTTCCTTTCATCTGCTGCGCATGATCGTAATCACAAAATTTAACGCTATAAAATTAGAAAATTTTAGTGTTGAACAGATGTTGTGAATGTTGAATCAGTGATGCTGAATGTTATTCATTTGATAATTTAATATTGAATCTAAAAACATTCTTCTGGTGAATGTGTGATATATCCCACTCTTTAACCGGAAGCTGAGAAAATATTCCTGATAAAGTTGATAAACCACAAAAATGTTTTAAAAGAATAATGATGGTTTATTAACCTTTAATTGCCTGAAAGATAGTCTTTATTAATATTGTTAAGGCAAAAAAATTCATGCTGGTTATTGCCATAAAATAAATTTATTACCGCGGATTTTGTTGATCAATATCAGCGTAATTGCGTATTTTTAGCTATCTAACTGTTTGAATAATAAGATTATAAATCGATTTTGAATGTGGTTGTAAAAAGGGCATCCTGGCAAATTGTGAGTAACAGCACATACCCCCTGAAACAATATTGGGTAGAATCCGCTGCGTCATAGGGAAATAAGCGCAGAATATTATGAATACTATTATTCTACCGAAAACACAGCACCTCGTGGTATTTCAGGAAGTCATCAAAAGTGGCTCCATAGGTTCTGCTGCAAGACAACTGGGGCTGACGCAACCTGCCGTCAGCAAAATCATCAGCGACATCGAATCCTACTTTGGGGTGGAAGTGATGGTGCGTAAAAACACCGGCGTAAAACTCACTGCCGCCGGTCAGGTGCTGCTGTCCTACGCTGAGTCGATCACCCGCGAAATGAAAAACATGGTGAGCGAGATCAACAGCCTCAGTTTCAGTACCGTCATGGACGTCTCCTTCGGCTATCCGTCGCTGATTGGCTTCACCTTCCTGTCCGGGATGATCAAAAAATTCAAGGAAGTGTTCCCGAAGGCGCGCGTCTCAATGTATGAAGCGCAGCTCTCTTCATTCCTGCCCGCCATTCGCGATGGCCGGCTGGATTTCGCCATCGGCACGCTGAGCGACGGGATGTTGCTCCAGGATCTTCACGTTGAGCCACTCTTTGAATCTGAGTTTGTGCTGGTGGCGAGTAAATCACGAACGTGCACCGGCCCGACCAGACTGGCATCGCTCACGCACGAGCAGTGGGTGATGCCGCAAACCGATATGGGCTACTACAATGAACTCCTGACCACCCTGCAAGATAACCACATCAGCATTGAAAACATCGTCCAGACCGATTCCGTCGTCACCATCTATAACCTTGTTCTCAATGCCGATTACCTGACGGTGATCCCCCGTGACATGATTGCGCCATTCGGCTCGGACCAGTTTATTGTCCTGCCGGTGGAAGATGCATTACCTGTGGCGCGTTATGCTGCCGTGTGGTCAAAAAATTACAGTATTAAAAAATCGGCGTCAGTATTAGTTGAACTGGCAAAACAATATTCGTCGATGAATATCGAAAAACGACGATAGAAATAATGATGATTTAAAAGACCCGGAGCGACGCTTTTTAACGCTCTGATACCCTGACTTTGCCTGAAAATAATGAATTATTATAACGAGGATATTATGCACATTACTTACGATCTCCCGGTGACCATTGACGATATTCAGGACGCCAGAAAAAGACTGGCGGGAAAGATCTATAAAACCGGTATGCCGCGTTCAAATTATCTGAGCGAACGGTGTAAGGGTGAGATATTCCTGAAATTTGAAAATATGCAGCGTACCGGTTCGTTTAAAATACGTGGGGCGTTTAATAAATTAAGCTCGCTGACCGATGCGGAAAAACGCAAGGGCGTGGTTGCCTGTTCCGCAGGGAACCACGCGCAGGGGGTGTCGCTCTCCTGCGCCATGCTCGGCATCGACGGCAAAGTGGTAATGCCTATGGGCGCGCCGAAATCCAAGGTGGCCGCCACGCGCGACTACTCCGCCGAAGTTGTGCTGCATGGCGAGAACTTTAACGACACTATCGCCAAAGTGAGCGAAATCGTCGAGATGGAAGGGCGCATATTTATCCCGCCTTACGACGATCCGAAAGTGATCGCCGGTCAGGGCACCATCGGCCTGGAAATCCTCGAAGATTTATACGACGTGGATAACGTGATTGTCCCCATCGGCGGCGGTGGTTTAATTGCCGGTATTGCGACAGCAATTAAATCCATCAACCCAACTATCAATATTATCGGCGTGCAGTCTGAAAACGTGCACGGAATGGCGGCGTCGTATCAGACCGGTGAAATAACGAACCACCGCATTACCGGCACATTAGCGGACGGCTGCGACGTGTCTCGCCCGGGTAATTTAACCTTCGAAATCGTTCGTGAACTGGTTGACGACATTGTGCTGGTCAGCGAAGACGAGATTCGCAACAGCATGATCGCGCTTATTCAGCGAAATAAAGTGGTTACGGAAGGTGCTGGCGCGCTGGCGTGCGCGGCGTTATTAAGCGGCAAGCTGGACCACTATATTCAGGGCCGTAAAACCGTCTGCATTATTTCCGGTGGCAATATTGATCTCTCCCGTGTTTCCCAAATTACCGGCTTCGTTGACGCATAAAGGTGACCTATGAGCAACACAGAAAGCATTATCGTTGGCCAGACAAAAACGTCCTCCTGGCGTAAATCGGATACCACCTGGACGCTCGGCCTGTTTGGTACCGCCATTGGCGCTGGCGTGCTGTTCTTCCCCATCCGCGCAGGCTTTGGGGGGTTGATCCCTATTCTGCTGATGCTGGTACTCGCGTTCCCGATTGCCTTTTACTGCCACCGCGCGCTGGCGCGTCTGTGTTTGTCCGGCAGTAACGTCTCCGGCAACATCACCGAAACGGTGGAGGAGCATTTTGGTAAGACCGGCGGGGTGGTGATCACCTTCCTCTACTTCTTTGCCATTTGCCCGCTGCTGTGGATTTACGGCGTCACCATTACCAACACCTTTATGACCTTCTGGGAAAACCAGCTCCAGATGCCTGCCCTGAACCGCGGCGTGGTGGCGCTGTTCCTGCTGCTGCTGATGGCCTTTGTTATCTGGTTCGGTAAAGACCTGATGGTGAAGGTGATGAGCTACCTGGTGTTCCCGTTCATCGCCAGCCTGGTGCTGATTTCTCTCTCGCTGATCCCGTACTGGAACTCAGCGGTGATCGACCAGGTTAACCTGAGCGATATCGCCTTCACCGGTCATGACGGCATTCTTGTCACGGTGTGGCTGGGGATTTCCATTATGGTCTTCTCCTTCAACTTCTCGCCTATCGTCTCCTCGTTTGTGGTCTCCAAGCGCGAAGAGTACGAGCCGGAGTTTGGTAAAGAATTCACCGAGCAGAAATGTTCCAAAATCATCGGTCGCGCCAGCCTGCTGATGGTGGCGGTGGTGATGTTCTTCGCCTTTAGCTGCCTGTTTACGCTCTCTCCGCAGAACATGGCGGACGCCAAAGCGCAGAACATTCCGGTGCTCTCTTACCTGGCGAACCACTTTGCGTCGATGTCAGGCAGTAAATCCACGTTCGCCACGGTGCTGGAGTACGGCGCGTCCATCATCGCGCTGGTCGCTATCTTTAAATCCTTCTTCGGTCACTACCTGGGCACGCTGGAGGGGCTGAACGGCCTGATCGTTAAGTTCGGCTACAAGGGCGACAAGAAGAACGTCTCCGTGGGCAAGCTGAACACCATCAGCATGGTCTTCATCATGGGCTCCACCTGGATTGTGGCCTATGCCAACCCGAACATTCTCGACCTTATTGAAGCCATGGGCGCGCCAATTATCGCCTCTCTGCTGTGCCTGCTGCCGATGTACGCCATCCGCAAAGCACCGGCGCTGGCGAAATACAAAGGCCGGACCGAGAACATCTTCGTAACCGTGGTCGGCCTGCTGACCATTCTGAACATCGTGTACAAATTGTTTTAAACCAAAGCTCAGGAAGAGCGGAGCCATACCATGATTGAGTTTCCGGTAGTACTGGTCATTAACTGCGGATCGTCCTCTGTTAAGTTTTCGGTGCTGGACGCCGCAGGCTGCGATGCCCTGCTGACGGGCATTGCGGACGGCATCAACACAGAAAAAGCCTTTATTTCCGTGAATGGGGGTGAGCCAGTCAGACTGGCTCATCAGGACTACGAAGGGGCGCTGGCCACCATCGCCCTGGAGCTGGAGAAGCGCGACCTGATGGGCAGCGTGGCTTTGATTGGCCATCGCATTGCCCACGGCGGCGATCTCTTCAGCGAGTCGACCCTGATCACGGAAGAGGTGATGGAGCAGATCCGCCAGGTCTCCCCGCTGGCGCCGCTGCATAACTACGCTAACCTGAGCGGCGTGGAAGCCGCAGAGCGACTCTTCCCCGGGGTGCAGCAGGTGGCGGTATTTGATACCAGCTTCCACCAGACCATGGCGCCGCAGGCGTATCTGTACGGCTTGCCGTACCGCTATTTTGAAGAGCTGGGCGTGCGCCGCTACGGCTTCCACGGCACCTCTCACCGCTACGTGGCGGCGCAGGCGCACGCGCTTCTCGGGCTCTCCGCCGAAGACAGCGGCCTGGTGATTGCCCATCTCGGCAACGGGGCGTCCATTTGCGCGGTGCGTAACGGCAGAAGCGTGGACACGTCCATGGGGATGACGCCGCTTGAAGGACTGGTGATGGGCACGCGCTGTGGCGACGTAGATTTTGGCGCGATGGCGTGGATTGCCCGGCAGACCGGCCAGACGTTCGAGGATCTGGAGCGCGTGGTCAACAAAGAGTCCGGGCTGCTGGGGATCTCCGGCATCTCCTCCGATTTGCGCGTGCTGGAGAAAGCCTGGCATGACGGCAACGAGCGGGCGCGGCTGGCGATAAAGACCTTTGTCCACCGCATAGCGCGGCATATCGCCGGTCATGCCGCATCCCTGCACCGTCTGGATGGCGTGGTGTTTACCGGCGGGATCGGTGAGAACTCTGTTCTCATACGCGCGCTGGTGGTGGAGCACCTGAAGGTGTTTGGCATCATCCTCGACGAGTCCAAAAATGCCCTGCCGGGCAGCGCGGGTGAGCGCGTGATCTCCACCGAGTCGTCCCGCGCGGCCTGCGCGGTGATCCCTACCAATGAAGAAAAAATGATCGCGCTGGATGCCCTCCGTCTTGGGAAGGTCACCCCGGCTGCGGCTTACGCCTGATAAAGCGAGAATCTGATGAAAGTAACAATCGATACGGGCGTCGCGCCTTACAGCGATGCATGGGCCGGGTTTCGCGGTGAAGAATGGAAAAACGCCATTAACGTGCGCGATTTTATTCAGCATAACTACACCCCTTATGAAGGCGATGAAGCTTTCCTCGCGCAGGCGACGCCAGCAACGACGGCGCTGTGGCAGAAGGTGATGGTCGGCATTCGCCAGGAGAATGCCACCCACGCTCCGGTGGATTTTGACACCAACATCGCCACCACCATAACCGCGCACGGGCCGGGCTATATTGACCAGGAGCTGGAGACGATCGTCGGCCTGCAAACCGACAAGCCGCTCAAGCGGGCCCTGCATCCGTACGGCGGGATCAACATGATCCGCAGCTCGTTCGAAGCCTACGGCCGCGAGATGGATCCGCAGTTTGAATATCTCTTCACCGACCTGCGCAAAACCCACAACCAGGGCGTGTTTGACGTTTACTCCCCGGAGATGATGCGCTGCCGAAAATCCGGCGTGCTCACCGGTTTGCCGGACGGCTACGGGCGCGGACGCATCATCGGCGACTACCGCCGCGTGGCGCTATACGGCATCAGCTATCTGGTGCGCGAGCGTGAACTTCAGTTCGCCGATCTCCAGGGGAAACTGGAGCGCGGAGACGATCTGGAGGCCACGATCCGCCTGCGCGAGGAGCTGGCGGAGCACAAACGTGCGTTGCTCCAGATCCAGCAGATGGCGGCGAACTATGGCTTTGATATTTCACGTCCGGCGATGAATGCGCAGGAAGCGGTGCAGTGGGTCTACTTTGCCTACCTTGCCGCAGTGAAATCCCAAAACGGCGGGGCGATGTCGCTGGGGCGCACGGCCTCGTTCCTCGATATCTACATTGAACGCGACATGCAGGCAGGAAGGCTGAACGAGGTGCAGGCCCAGGAGCTGATCGACCACTTCATCATGAAGATCCGCATGGTGCGCTTCCTGCGCACGCCGGAGTTCGACACGCTCTTCTCCGGCGATCCGATCTGGGCCACGGAAGTGATCGGCGGCATGGGGCTGGATGGCCGTACGCTGGTGACCAAAAACAGCTTCCGCTATCTGCATACCCTGCACACCATGGGGCCTGCGCCGGAGCCAAACCTGACGATCCTCTGGTCCGAACAGCTGCCGATCGCTTTCAAGAAATACGCCGCGCAGGTCTCGATCGTCACCTCCTCGCTGCAATACGAGAACGATGATCTGATGCGTGCCGACTTTAACAGCGACGACTACGCCATTGCCTGCTGCGTCAGTCCGATGGTGATCGGCAAGCAGATGCAGTTCTTCGGCGCACGCGCCAACCTGGCGAAAACGCTGCTGTACGCGATTAACGGCGGGGTGGATGAGAAGCTGAAGATCCAGGTGGGGCCGAAAACCGAGCCGCTGCTGGATGATGTACTGGATTACGACACCGTAATGGCGAGCCTCGATCACTTCATGGACTGGCTGGCAGTGCAGTACATCAGTGCGCTGAATCTCATTCACTACATGCATGATAAATACAGCTACGAAGCCTCGCTGATGGCGCTGCACGACCGGGACGTTTACCGCACCATGGCCTGTGGCATTGCCGGACTGTCGGTGGCGGCGGATTCCCTGTCAGCCATCAAATACGCCACGGTAAAACCGGTGCGCGACCACACCGGTCTGGCGGTCGATTTCGTCATCGAAGGCGACTATCCGCAATACGGCAACAACGACGATCGGGTGGACAGTATCGCCTGCGATCTGGTTGAGCGCTTTATGAAGAAAATCCAGGCGCTGCCGACGTACCGCAACGCCGTGCCGACGCAGTCGATCCTGACCATCACCTCCAATGTGGTTTACGGGCAGAAGACCGGCAACACGCCGGACGGACGTCGCGGCGGTACACCGTTTGCGCCTGGCGCCAACCCGATGCACGGGCGCGACAGAAAAGGGGCGGTGGCGTCGTTGACCTCGGTCGCCAAGCTGCCGTTCACCTATGCCAAAGACGGGATCTCCTACACCTTCTCCATCGTGCCGCAGGCACTGGGCAAGGACGAGCTGGTGCGCAAAACCAACCTTGTCGGGCTGCTGGACGGGTACTTCCACCACGAAGCGACCATTGAGGGCGGGCAGCACCTGAACGTCAACGTGATGAACCGGGAGATGCTGCTGGATGCCATCGCCCATCCGGAGAACTATCCGAACCTGACGATCCGCGTTTCAGGCTATGCGGTGCGGTTTAACGCTCTGACGCGCGAGCAGCAGCAGGACGTGATTTCGAGGACGTTTACGCAGGCGATCTAACACAGGCTCCATCTTCAGCCTCCTCAGATGAGGAGGCTTTTAATTTTGTGAACACCGTCAATTTTAGAAAACTCGCTCTCTTTTCTGCTATCCCGAAGTAATATTTTCCTCTCGCCTAAGGAAATCCCTATAAAAGTTGTGACTTTTTTCTCCCGCGCTCCGGATATGATCTCCCCATACCAATAACTCACACCTGCACCCTCTGACTCGCAATCGCTGGCGATCGGAACCTTATAAAAACAAATCGTTACCCTACAAAATAAGCGAGTGCCCAATGAATATGGCAACAAACAGCAGTGTGATTGTGAGTGATTCCCCTGCGGCAAGGCGGGCGGGAATGAGCGAAAGCGAATGGCGAGAGGCGATTAAATTCGACAGCACCGATACGGGCTGGGTCATCATGAGTATTGGGATGGCTATCGGCGCGGGCATTGTTTTTCTTCCGGTGCAGGTTGGATTAATGGGGCTATGGGTATTTTTACTCTCGTCGATAATTGGTTATCCGGCCATGTACCTGTTCCAGCGCCTGTTTATTAATACGCTGGCGGAATCACCGGAATGTAAAGACTATCCGAGCGTTATTAGCGGATATTTAGGCAAAAACTGGGGCATCTTATTGGGTGCACTTTATTTCGTGATGCTGGTGATCTGGATGTTTGTCTATTCGACGGCCATTACCAACGACAGCGCATCCTATTTACACACCTTCGGCGTAACCGACGGTTTGCTCTCGGAAAATCCGTTCTACGGCTTATTCCTGATCTGCATTCTGGTCGCCATTTCGTCGCGCGGTGAAAAGCTGCTGTTTAAAGTCTCCAGCCTGATGGTGCTGACCAAATTATTTGTGGTGGCGGCGCTGGGGCTTTCGATGATTGGCCTCTGGCATTTAGCCAACGTCGGCATGCTGCCGCCAATGGGGCTGCTGATTAAAAACGCCATTATTACGCTGCCTTTCACCTTAACCTCCATTCTGTTTATTCAGACATTAAGCCCGATGGTGATTTCCTATCGTTCAAGGGAAAAATCCGTTGAGGTGGCGCCGTCATAAAGCGCTGCGGGCAATGAATATCGCCTTTGGCGTGCTGTTTGTGACGGTCTTTTTCTACGCTGTCTCCTTCACCCTGGCGATGGGGCACGACGAGGCGGTAAAAGCCTACGAGCAGAATATTTCCGCCCTGGCAATCGCAGCACAGTTTATCAGCGGTGACGGCGCGGGCTGGGTCAAAATCGTCAGCGTAATCCTCAATATTTTCGCTGTGATGACCGCGTTCTTTGGCGTCTATCTCGGCTTTCGTGAGGCGACGCAGGGCATTGTGATGAACATCCTGCGCCGCAAAATGCCGGCGGAGAAAATCAATGAAAATGCCGTCCAGCGCGGGATTATGCTGTTTGCCATCCTGCTGGCCTGGAGCGCGATTGTGTTAAACGCGCCGGTGCTGAGCTTCACTTCCATCTGTAGCCCTATTTTCGGGATGGTGGGCTGCTTAATTCCGGCGTGGCTGGTCTACAAAGTGCCCGCACTTCATAAATATAAAGGCGTATCGCTGGTGATTATTGTAATTACCGGGCTGCTGCTTTGTGTTTCTCCTTTCCTCGCCTTCTCATGAGGTTAAATAAGGTCGTAACGATGTCTGAGCAAATTAATCCTTTATGGAACCATTTTATTCGCGCGGTGCAGGAAGAGGTAAAGCCTGCGCTGGGCTGTACCGAACCCGTCTCGCTGGCGCTGGCGTGCGCGATGGCTGCCGGACAGCTTGACGGTGAGGTGACGCGTATCGAGGCGTGGGTATCGCCGAACCTGATGAAAAACGGGCTTGGTGTAACGGTGCCCGGTACCGGTATGGTCGGTTTACCCATCGCGGCCGCGCTGGGCGCGATTGGCGGTAACGCGCATGCCGGACTGGAGGTGTTGAAAGACGCGTCGTCCGAGGCGCTAACGCGCGCCAAAGCACTGCTGAACGCGGGTCTGGTGCAGGTAAAATTGCAGGAGCCGTGCGATGAGATCCTCTATTCACGTGCCTGCGTTTACGTCGGTGAATCCTCGGCGATGGTGACCATCGCCGGCGGGCACACCCGTGTGGTGGAGATGGTGTGTCAGGGCGAAACGCGCTTCAGGCTTGACGATAATCAGAGCCAGAACAGCGACGATCCGCTGGAGGTGCTCTCGACCACCACGCTGTCGCAGATCCTTGAGTTTGTGGAACAGGTGCCGTTCGACGCGATCCGCTTTATCCTCGATGCGGGACGGCTGAACGATGCGCTCTCCCGGGAAGGTTTACGTGGCAACTGGGGGCTGCATATTGGTGCGACGCTCAATAAACAGCGCACACGCGGATGGATGGCGCAGGATCTGGGTTCAGACATTGTTATCCGCACCAGCGCAGCTTCGGATGCCCGCATGGGGGGCGCGACGCTGCCGGCGATGAGCAACTCGGGTTCCGGGAATCAGGGCATCACCGCCACCATGCCGGTGGTGGTGGTGGCTGAGCACGTTCAGGCCGATGACGAACGGCTGGCGCGGGCGCTGATGCTCTCGTACCTGTCGGCGATCTATATCCATTACCAGCTTCCGCGCTTGTCCGCGCTGTGTGCGGCGACAACGGCCGGAATGGGGGCCGCCGCAGGGATGGCGTGGCTGATGGGCGGTTCTTACCAGACAATTTCCATGGCGATCGGCAGTATGATCGGCGACGTCAGCGGGATGATCTGTGACGGGGCGTCTAACAGTTGCGCAATGAAGGTCTCGACCAGCGTCACCAGCGCCTGGAAAGCCGTGATGATGGCGCTGGATGATACTGCCGTGACGGGCAACGAGGGGATTGTGGCCCACGACGTGGAGCAGTCGATCGCGAACCTGTGCGCGCTGGCGTGCCGCTCGATGCAGGCAACGGACCGGCAGATTATTGAGATTATGGCGAGTAAGGTGTAAAAATTTCCCCTCACCCCAATCCCTCTCCCCATTGGGGCGAGGGGCTCGATCGTTCCCTCTCCCCTTTGGGGAGAGGGCTAGGGTGAGGGGGGGGGTTAAACCGGTAAATCAATCAGCAGCGCGCGCAGCGGCGTATCCGCCACCAGGGTGATATTCGCTTCATCACGAATAAACGCGCCGTCGCCGCAGGTGAGCGCCTCTTTCTCTTCCGCGTGCGTCACCGCATGCACCGTTCCGTGAATGGACTGCAGATAGGCGCGCGGGCCATGAAGCTGGAAGCTTGCCTGTTCACCTTTTTTCAGTTCGATATGGTGCAGCCACACCTGCTGGCGTAACTGCAGGCTGCCTTTGCTGCCGTCTGGCGAGGCAATCAGCTGCTGTTTATCGCCCTTCAGATCGATTTTTTGCACCAGCGGATTTTCCCGCTCCGGACAGGCATCCAGCCACAGCTGCATGCGGGTCAGCGTTTTGTCTTTGCTGAGGTTATGCTCGCTATAGCTAATACCCGGCTGCGTGGAAATTAACAGCGCCTCGCCAGCCTTCGCCTGGACATGATTGCCCTCGCTATCGCGGTATTCTGCCTCGCCTTCCAGGATCAGGTTCAGGATATCGACTTTCGGGTACGTGCGCGGCTGGAAGGACGCGCCCGGGGCGAGCACTTCCTGGTTCAATACGCGCAGTGAAGCGTAACCGAGAAGTTTAGGGTCAAAGTAGTGTCCAAAGGAAAAGGTGTAGCGGGCCTGCAACCAACCGAAATCGGCTTGTCCGCACTGTTTCGCTGTTCTTGTCGTAATCATAAACTTGACCTCTCTTTACACTAAATCAATGGTAAAGGTATGGACGCTGCATTGTTAGCCAGATATTCTGCCCGGTATGTTCAAATTTCCTGAATGAGAACGAGATGGCTAAAGAGAGAGCATTGACGCTTGAGGCGCTTCGCGTCATGGACGCGATTGACAGGCGCGGCAGTTTTGCCGCGGCGGCAGATGAACTGGGGCGCGTTCCGTCTGCGCTGAGCTATACCATGCAAAAGCTGGAGGAGGAGCTGGATGTTGTGCTCTTCGATCGCTCCGGTCATCGAACAAAATTCACCAACGTTGGGCGGATGCTGCTGGAGCGCGGCCGCGTATTGCTGGAAGCGGCGGATAAACTGACGACCGATGCCGAAGCGCTGGCCCGCGGCTGGGAAACCCATCTGACGTTAGTGACCGAAGCGCTGGTGCCCACCGAGGCGCTGTTCCCGCTGGTGGACAGACTGGCCGCGAAAGCCAATACCCAGCTGTCGATCATCACCGAGGTACTGGCCGGGGCGTGGGAGCGTCTTGAGACGGGCAGGGCGGATATCGTCATTGCGCCGGATATGCATTTCCGCTCATCGTCAGAAATTAACTCGCGCAAACTGTACAGCGTGATGAACGTCTACGTCGCTGCGCCGGGTCACCCGATCCATCATGAGCCGGAACCGCTCTCTGAGGTCACGCGCGTGAAATACCGCGGCGTGGCGGTGGCGGATACCGCGCGCGAGCGCCCGGTGCTAACGGTGCAGTTGCTGGATAAACAGCCGCGTCTGACGGTGACGTCGCTGGAAGATAAGCGTCAGGCGCTGCTGGCGGGGCTGGGCGTGGCGACCATGCCGTATCCGTTCGTCGAAAAGGACATTGCAGAGGGACGGCTGCGCGTTGTCAGCCCGGAATACACCAGCGAAGTGGATATTATTATGGCGTGGCGTCGTGACAGCATGGGCGAAGCCAAATCATGGTGTTTACGCGAAATTCCGAAGCTTTTCACGCAATATAATAAATAAAATCGTAATTTGTAGGCCCGGTAAGCGAAGCGCCACCGGGCTTTTTTTTATGCGCAGATCTTCGGATCCGGACCAAAGCGGTTTTCTCCCGGCGTTCCGCTCTGACAGTTGAAAATCAAAATCACGATCCAGCCGATAAGCGGGATCAACAGCAACAGCAGCCACCACGCCGAACGATCGGTGTCGTGAAGACGACGAAACAGTACGGCCCATGAAGGCAGCAGAACCAACACACCATAAATGGTGGTGAGAATGCCTTCGCCCCCCTCGCGTTCCCAGCCGAGGATTTTGTCCACAATACCCAGCACCATAATCAGGACGAAGTTCACCAGAACGAACATCCAGTACTCTTTACGGCGGGCACGGCCACCAAATCCAACGTAGTTGCGCAGTACTTTTAAATACCAGTCCATTTTTCCTTGCCTCTTAGTCAGTCAATCACTTGTTTTCTAAGCGATCGAGGTAAGGATAGATGTATGCCGTGAATTAAAAAAGGGAATCAATTGATTCCCTAAATAATTATCCGAAACGCACGTCGCGCCCGTGTGGTTCATCCAGAACCTGCCACGGACCAATGGAGATAATGCCCGTTGGGTTGATGGTCTTATGACTACGGAAATAGTGGGTGCGAATATGGTCAAAATTGACCGTCTCCGCAATACCCGGCATCTGATAGATGTCGCGCAGGAAACCGTGCAGGTTCAGATAATCGCTGATGCGATGCTTGTCGCACTTGAAGTGGGTGACATACACCGGATCGAAGCGGATCAGCGTCGTCCACAGGCGGATGTCTGCTTCGGTGAGGCGATCGCCCGCTAAATAACGATGCTGGCCGAGGATCTGCTCCAGACGTTCCAGGGATCCAAACACGTTGCCGACCGCTTCGTCGTACGCTTCCTGACTGGTGGCAAAACCGGCTTTATAGACGCCGTTGTTGACGTTGTCGTAGATCCAGCCGTTCAGCTCGTCAATTTTCTCGCGCAGCTCAACCGGATAGTAATCCCCGGCGCGGGCGCCGTGCGCGTCAAACGCGGTATTGAACATGCGAATGATTTCAGCGGATTCATTGCTGACGATCGTCTGGTTTTTCTTGTCCCACAGCACAGGCACCGTTACGCGTCCGGTGTAGTGCGGATCGGCGCGCAGATAGAGCTGATACAGGAAATCGTGATGATAAAGCTCATCACCCGTCGCGGCCGGGAAGTCACTGTCGAACGTCCAGCCGTTTTCCAGCATCAGCGGGTTGACCACCGAAACCGGAATTAGCGATTCGAGACCTTTAAGTTTGCGCACAATCAGCGTGCGGTGCGCCCACGGACAGGCGAGAGAAACATACAGATGATAACGATCTTTCTCCGCCGCAAAGCCCCCTTCGCCACTCGGGCCGGGCGCGCCGTCGGCGGTCAGCCAGTTACGGAAGGCCGAAACAGAGCGCTTAAAGCGTCCACCGGTGGATTTGGTGTCATACCAGACATCCTGCCAGACGCCGTCTACGAGTTGTCCCATTTTTTACTCCTCCGTCAGATAGCAAAAGCGAGGAGATGTCTCCTCGCTTTGAATTTAATCAGTATAGCGTGCTTACCACTTCTTATTCAGAAGACGGTCGATGCTGTAGGCGCCCGGACCCGTGATAGCCAGCAGCAGGAAGCCACCTGCGATGGTCAGGTTTTTCATGAACATCAGGGAGTTCACGCCTTCCGCAAAGTTGCTGTGGAAGATGAACGCGGTCAGCAGGGTAAAGCCTGCGGTGAACAGCGCCGTGGTGCGGGTCAGGAAACCGAACAGCACTGCCAGGCCGCCGCCGAACTCAAGCAGGATGGTCAGTGGCAGCAGGAAACCCGGTACGCCCATCGCTTCCATATACTGCTGAGTGCCCGCATAGCCGGTAATTTTGCCCCAGCCTGCGGTGATGAACAGCACAGGCATCAGAATACGCGCTACCAATACACCAACATCATCTAATTTTTTCATTTTACTCTCCAGGAAACCACATCAGCGGCTAAACGTTATTTGCGTGCAAATTCGGGTAGATACCGCGTCTTTGCTGTCGATGGAGAGGAGTGTAAACGGGGCGGATGGCAATTGTTAGCAAGGAAAACTGTCAATCTTTTTCAAAGATATTGAGTAAGGGAGCATAGAGAGATTTTGCCGGGTGACGGCTACGCCTTACCCGGCCTACTTTTTTACCGTAGGCCGGGTAAGCGCAGTGCCACCCGGCGAGAAGGCTAGCGCAGCTGCTGCTGACGAATCGTTGCTTTCACCAGACGCCATGCGCTCCAGACACCAAAGCCACGGCGTGCCCAGCGAATCAGCATGTTTGGATGACGAATCGTCCAGATCGCCATCACGCTGCTACCCACCAGCGCCCACGAACGCAGGCTCAGAAGAGTATTCCAGCCGCGATCGTAACGCTGGGTCAGCTCCAGCCAGTCGCGACGGCTGGCGGACAGGTCCAGCCGCTGCTGCTGGATCTGGCTCAGCAGATACGCTTTCCGCTTTTGACGTTCGGCTTTGTCGCTCACGACTTATCATCCTCCAGCAGGGCGCGGTCGTTGGCCAGCTCCTGGCGAGTATGGCGCAGGAAGGTCGACGTGCGCGCTTTATGCAGGGTCCAGATACCGCCTATCAGCGCCGCCACCAGCAGAACCACGGTAGTCGCAATCATCGCGTTCAGCCGATACTGTGGATCGATAGCCCAGATGATTAACACCATCAGGCTCATCAGACCAAACGCGGCAAAGAGCATCGTAAGCCCAAGCATGAGCAGCATCTGGAAGAGATTGGCTTTCTCCTCTTCCAGTTCCACTACCGCAAGCCGGACGCGCGTTTCGGCAATCCCGACCAGCGTCGTAAGAATACGCTGGCCGATGCCGAGGACGTTTTTAGCAGGCCCTTGTGCGTGACGTGGATCTTCCATAATCAACGACGCGTCAGCAGGACACCCAGCACCACACCCACTGCGGCACCAATACCAACGCCTGTCCATGGATTGTCACGTACATATTCGTCTGCGCGCGCAGCCGCTTCGCGGGTCTGTTTCGCCAGTGCATCACCGGTTTCACCCAGACGGTAACGGCTCTCTTTCAGTGCCTGCTCCGCTTTGCTGCGCAGTTTGCTGACTTCTTCTTTCGATTTATCGGCAGAAGAGTTCAGCACCTCTTCCAGGGTGTCCGCCAGGGATTTCAGCTCAGCGCGCAGATGTTCTGAAGTTGTATCTTTTGACATGATTCTCTCCTGTTGAGATTTCCGTTAACTCAATAATCGCGAGCTTCCAGCGCTTTCAGTTCGTCCTGCGCCTCTTGCAACTTCCTCTCGCGCTTGGCAATTTTTTCCGCATCACCTTTCTCTTTCGCTTCTTGCAGGTCTTGACGGCGCTCGGCTATCTCGTCCTTCTGTTCAGCGATTTTTTCCTGATGATCGGCACGCAGCTTGCTGTCCGTACAATTGTCTTTCACTTCGCTCAACGCTTTTTTCAGTCCGTCGATCCGGTGCTGATTGTTATGCTTTTCGGCATAACTGATTTCGCGTTGAATATCCTGTTCTTTCTCCTGACAAAGAGACATAGCGAAGGAAGCTGTGCTTAAAGAAAAAAGGGCCAGAGCCAGGGTGATGCGGTATTTCATTATAGAAACCTTCCATTGTGTTACGGCGTAAGCCGTGTTCCAGAACTATGCGGAGAACATCTGAGGGGTGCTCCGCGTACTTAAGCATAGTAAGTAAACGGGAGTTTCACCAAAGTGGGTGAAAATATTCGGAATATTAGTCGTTAGCCAAATCGATGCGACGTGTCGCGTAACCGTGACATCCAGGAGGCTACGTGGCTGTCATCATCCTGTTGCGCGATGATGTAACCCTGCGGCAACGTGCGGTCCAGCACCGCTTTCGCCGCGGCGCTTTGCGCACTGGAGTCAAATTTTATCAGCAGCACATCGTCTTGCGGCGTGATGCTCTTAAAGCGGATCCCGTTAGCGTCCAGATGATGCCAGATGGAAAAACCATCCGGCACGCTGGTTCCTTGACTCACAGGACGGA
Organism: Enterobacter cloacae complex sp. ECL411; assembly: GCF_021869665.1. NCBI lineage: Bacteria > Pseudomonadati > Pseudomonadota > Gammaproteobacteria > Enterobacterales > Enterobacteriaceae > Enterobacter > Enterobacter cloacae complex sp. ECL411. Next base: position 4,090,964 of record NZ_CP091486.1, on the reverse strand, counting down.
TAGTCAGCGTCGACTCCTGGTGCTGTAGGGCAGACCATAGCAGGATGAGAGCGCTGAACATCATTAGCGCGACGATGGCGTAAGAGAAGCGGCGCAGCGCGAGCGGGGAGATAACCATCGTTAACCCCTGGCTCCGTATTTCTTTTTCCACAGTACGACCAGTGAACCGACCAGGCCAAACACCAGCAGGACGACGGGCAGCAGCATCAGGCAAGACATCAGCTGGTCTTCATATTTCATAAAGACCGGCGTTTTACCGAGCGCGTAGCCGAGCGTGGTCAGGATCAGAACCCACAGCAGGCCGCTCATCCAGTTAAAGAACTGGAAGCGCGCGCTGCTCAGGCCGGACAAGCCCGCAATGGTCGGCAGCAGGGTGCGTACGAATGCGATAAAGCGGCCAATCAGCAAGGCGGAGAGCCCGTGCTTATGGAAAAGGTGGTGCGCTCGCTGGTGATAATGTGCCGGAAGATGCGAAAGCCAGTTCTGAACGATTCGCGTGTTGCCCAGCCATCGCCCCTGAATATAACTCACCCAGCAACCCAGGCTGGCGGCAATGGTCAACAGCAGAACCGTTTGTGGGAAAGCCATCGCCCCTTTTGCACAGAGCACCCCAACCAGCACCAGCAGGCTGTCGCCCGGTAAAAAGGCAGCAGGCAGCAAACCGTTCTCAAGGAACAGGATCATAAATAACACAAAGTAGAGCATGCCAATCATGGACGGGTTGGCCAGCGTTTCGAAATCCTGAGCCCAGAGGGCGTTCAGTAGTTGGGTCAAAAGTTCCATTCAGTGTTCCTGGAAATCGGTTAACGTCACGCCTGTCATTCGGGAAAACAGCACGGCGACATTGTTATGATTTCATTATGGTCGCTCGCGGACACAATGATGTGTGGCCAACACTGTTCCCTGTTAATTGGCTGGTTAGCAAGCACTAACTTACAAAATAACGAAGTGAATCCAATTGTAACAAAGCCCGACGTTCTGCGTCACAGAATTTGAGGGGAAACACGATTTTGGCGTAAGCCACGGAGGGGAGCGAGAGATTTTACAAAGGCTGACACTATAGAGCTTTTCTTACCCTGTCTGGCCGGAAGGCGCGGCGGTGCGCCTGCCAGCAGTTCAGGAGGTTATTTTGCGACATTGGTCGCGGTATCGAGGTGAACCACCGGATTATCAGCAAAAAGATAGCGGTCAGCGTTAAATTCAAAGTCATCACTCGTTTCATTAAAAAGCATCTGTTTAGTGTTCTCCAGATGCTGCCACATTGCCAGTTTCGCCGCATGCGGATCTTTACGAATCAGGGCCTTAAGAATCTGGTCGTGGTCGTCACACCAGTTGTCTACCGTGCGGGAATCAATGTGATCGTGCAGTTTCTTCCAGTACGGGTTGTGAACGCGCTGAGTCCACATTTTTTCAACGATTGCCGCCAGCGCTGTGTTTTGAGTCGCAAGGGCGACCTGGACGTGGAATTGCAGGTCCCATTCGGAATCGCGGAAACATTTTTCTTTACGCGCATGATCCTGGATTTCCATCAGCTTCATGATGTCCTGCTTGGTGACCTGCGTCGCTGCGAATTCTGCGATATTGCTTTCAATCAGCTGGCGAGCCTGGAGAAGCTCAAACGGACCGTAGCTGGCAAATTCCAGACTTTCGTCCGGCGTGGGGGAGTGTTTCGCCTGGCTGGAAATCACGTGAATACCGGAACCTTTGCGTACCTCAACATACCCTTCAACTTCCAGCATGATGATGGCTTCGCGGACCACCGTACGGCTGACGCTTTTTTCATCCGCAATAAAACGCTCAGCGGGAAGTTTATCACCGACAAGATAGACCCCTTGCTCGATGCGATCTTTCAGCTCGGCGGCAAGTTGTTGATATAAACGACGTGATTCGGTGATTTCCATATGCGCTCCAGGCAGGGTACGGCGAATGATTTGTTATACCACTTTTGCTTGCCACTCTCCAGATTTCGCCATTAAAAAAGCCGCCCGGAGGCGGCTTTTGCGACGTTTTTGCCGGGTGGCGCTACGCTTACCCGGCCTACGGTTTTATCGGGTGTTGTAGGCCGGGTAAGGCGAAGCCGCCACCCGGCACAACAAGCTAACTCTGCGTCGCCGGTCCCCCAAGGGACTCTTTCGCCAGTTCCTCGGCGGATTTACTCTTCAGCACCGTCCAGATAACCACTGCACCCAGCAGGTCGAAGATGGCCAGTACCGCGAACAGCGGGCTGAAACCGATGGTGTCTGCCAGCGCGCCGACCACCAGCGCAAACAGGGTACTTGCGGTCCAGGCGGCCATCCCGGTCAGACCGTTGGCGGTGGCAACTTCGTTACGACCAAACACGTCGGACGAGAGCGTAATCAGCGCGCCAGACAGAGACTGGTGAGCAAAGCCCCCGATACACAGCAGGGCGATAGCCACGTAAGGACTGGTGAACAGGCCAATCATGCCAGGGCCAATCATCAGCAGGGCGCCCATGGTGACCACCATCTTACGGGACACAATCAGGTTCACGCCAAACCAGCGCTGGAACAGCGGTGGCAGGTAGCCGCCGACGATACAGCCCAGGTCTGCAAACAGCATTGGCATCCAGGCGAACATCGCGATCTCTTTCAGGTTAAAGCCGTAGACTTTGAACATGAACAGCGGGATCCAGGCGTTGAACGTACCCCAGGCCGGTTCCGCCAGGAAGCGTGGCAGGGCGATACCCCAGAACTGACGGGTACCCAGGATCTGCCAGACGGACATTTTCTTGCCGTTGTCGGTCTGATGATGAGATTCCTGACCATTGATAATGTAGTCACGTTCTTCGGTAGACAGCTTTTTCTGGTCGCGCGGGTGTTTATAGAAGATCAGCCACGCCATGGCCCAGGCAAAACTCAGCACACCGGAGATGATGAACGCCATTTGCCAGCTGTGCATCACAATCGCCCACACCACCAGTGGCGGAGCAATCATCGCCCCGATGGAGGAACCCACGTTGAAGTAACCGACAGCGATTGAACGTTCTTTTGCCGGGAACCATTCAGAGCTGGCTTTCAGACCCGCAGGGATCATCGCCGCTTCGGCAGCACCTACCGCACCACGCGCCAGCGCCAGCCCGCCCCAGCTGCCAGCCAGCGCCGTCGCCCCGCAGAAGACGGCCCATGCTACAGCGAAGAAGGCATAACCAATTTTTGTACCCAGAATATCAAGAACATAACCTGCAACAGGCTGCATTACGGTGTAAGCGGCAGAATACGCCGCAATGATGTAAGAGTATTGTTGTGTGGAGATATGTAACTCTTCCATCAACGTTGGCGCCGCTGCTGCCACGGTGTTACGTGTCAGGTAGCCCAGCACGGTGCCGAGCGTCACCAGTGCGATCATGTACCAACGTAACCCTTTAATTTTACGCATGTAAAACCTCATCGTTATGTTATTTCCGTGTCGGGACACGGCAACAACTCAACCGTTGCCGGGAGCTGTTCTGTAACGGGAGGGGCGTAACCGGGAACCTGTCCCGGAACGGCCCGAACCTTGCCATAAGTCATCGTGCTAAGTCGGCTTCCGTACCGTTAAATCCGATGTAACAAACACCGGTAATGCATTCCGTCGGCTTATAGTTTGCGACGGCGAAAAGATAACTTGTCATACAACTTTAAAAGGTGAGTGACATCACAAAAGAGTGAATCTTTGTAGGGATATTATGCGGCGTGCGCAAAGCCAGATCTGGCGCGGCCTGCAAGAAGGTTTACCCCTTTGAGGGTAATTTATTTGTCGACGTTTATTGATCTAACTCACGAAAAAAACGTCGGACTCTGGGAATTGGTGTGATAACTTTGCAGCATCTGAACATAAGCTTTCTGACGCTCCCGTAATGAGGAAGACGATAATGACACCGTTTATGACCGAAGATTTCCTGTTAGATACCGAATTTGCTCGCCGCCTGTACCACGACTACGCAAAAGATCAGCCGATTTTCGACTACCACTGCCATTTACCGCCGCAACAGGTTGCCGAAAATTACCGTTTCAAAAACCTGTATGATATCTGGCTGAAGGGTGACCACTATAAGTGGCGCGCGATGCGCACCAACGGCGTGGCCGAGCGCCTGTGTACCGGCGACGCGACCGATCGCGAGAAGTTTGACGCCTGGGCCGCTACCGTTCCCCACACCATCGGTAACCCGTTATACCACTGGACGCACCTCGAACTGCGTCGTCCTTTTGGTATCACCGGCAAGCTGCTCTCTCCCGCCACGGCGGATGAAATCTGGGATCAGTGCAACGAATTGCTGGGGCAGGATAGCTTCTCGGCGCGCGGCATCATGCACCAGATGAACGTGAAGATGGTGGGCACAACCGACGATCCGATCGACTCCCTGGAGCACCACGCGGTTGTCGCGAAGGACAGCACCTTTGACATCAAAGTGCTGCCAAGCTGGCGTCCGGATAAAGCCTTCAACATTGAGCTGCCGACCTTTAATGACTACATGACGAAGCTGGCGGAAGTATCGGATACCGATATCCGTCGTTTCGCCGATCTGCAATCCGCGCTGACCAAACGTCTGGATCACTTTGCCGCACACGGCTGTAAAGTGTCTGACCACGCGCTGGACGTGGTGCTGTTCGCGGATTCCAGCGAAGCCGAGCTGGACAGCATCCTGGCGCGTCGTCTCTCCGGCGAAGCCCTGAACGAGCATGAAGTCGCCCAGTTCAAAACCGCGGTGCTGGTGTTCCTCGGTGCGGAATATGCCCGTCGCGGCTGGGTTCAGCAGTACCATATCGGCGCGCTGCGTAATAACAACCAGCGTCAGTTTAAACTGCTGGGCGCGGACGTGGGCTTCGACTCCATCAACGACCGCCCTCTGGCGGAAGAGCTGTCAAAACTGCTGAGCAAACAGAACGAGCAAAACCTGCTGCCAAAAACCATTCTCTACTGCCTGAACCCGCGCGATAACGAAGTACTGGGCACCATGATCGGCAACTTCCAGGGCGAAGGGATGCCGGGCAAGATGCAGTTCGGTTCCGGCTGGTGGTTTAACGATCAAAAAGACGGCATGGAGCGTCAGATGACGCAGCTGGCGCAGCTCGGCCTGTTGAGCCGCTTCGTTGGCATGCTGACCGACAGCCGCAGTTTCCTCTCCTATACCCGCCATGAATATTTCCGCCGCATTCTGTGCCAGATGATTGGCCGCTGGGTGCACGCGGGTGAAGCGCCAGCTGATATCCAGCTGCTGGGCGAAATGGTGAGAAACATCTGCTTTAACAATGCGCGTGACTACTTCGCCATTGAACTGAACTAAGGCCGTTTGAGGTTGATATGCAATACATCAAAATCCATTCGCTGGATAACGTTGCCGTCGCGCTGGCCGATTTAGCCGAAGGGACGGAAGTGACCTTCGACAACCAGTCGGTGACGTTACGCCAGGCCATTGGACGTGGACATAAGTTTGCCCTGATCCCCATCGCGAAAGGGGAGAACGTGGTGAAGTACGGTTTGCCCATCGGTCATGCGCTGGCGGATATTGCGCCGGGTGAATACATTCATTCCCACAATACCCGCACCAATCTCAGCGATCTGGACGAGTACAGCTATCAACCTGACTTCCAGCCAGAAGAAGGACAGGCGGCCGATCGTGAGGTACAGATCTACCGCCGCGCCAGCGGCGAGGTGGGGATCCGCAATGAGCTGTGGATCCTCCCGACTGTCGGCTGCGTGAACGGGATCGCGCGTCAAATTCAGACGCGTTTCCTGAAAGAGACTAATGATGCTGAAGGCACCGACGGCGTGTATCTGTTCAGCCACACCTACGGTTGTTCCCAGCTGGGCGACGACCACATCAATACCCGCACCATGCTGCAAAACATGGTGCGCCACCCGAACGCGGGCGCGGTGCTGGTGATCGGCCTCGGCTGCGAGAACAATCAGGTCGACGCCTTCCGCGACACGCTGGGCGAATTTGACCCTGAGCGCGTGCACTTTATGGTGTGTCAGCACCAGGACGACGAAGTGGAAGCGGGCGTTGAACAGCTGCATCAGCTGTACGAGGTGATGCGTCACGACAAGCGCGAGCCGGGCAAGCTGAGCGAACTGAAGTTTGGCCTGGAGTGCGGCGGATCTGATGGCCTTTCCGGCATTACCGCTAACCCAATGCTGGGTCGCTTCTCGGATTACGTGATTGCCAACGGCGGCACTACGGTGCTGACCGAAGTGCCGGAGATGTTCGGCGCAGAGCGCATTCTGATGAGCCACTGCCGCGACGAAGAGACCTTTGAGAAGACCGTCACCATGGTCAACGACTTCAAACAGTACTTCATCGCCCATAACCAGCCGATATACGAGAACCCCTCGCCGGGTAACAAAGCGGGCGGGATCACCACGCTTGAAGAGAAATCCCTGGGCTGCACTCAAAAAGCGGGCGCCAGCCAGGTGGTGGACGTGCTGCGCTACGGTGAGCGGCTGAAAACGCACGGCCTGAACCTGCTCAGCGCACCGGGCAACGATGCGGTCGCCACCAGCGCGCTGGCGGGAGCGGGCTGTCATATGGTGCTGTTCAGTACCGGTCGCGGTACGCCGTACGGCGGGTTTGTGCCGACGGTGAAAATCGCCACTAACAGCGAACTGGCGGCGAAGAAAAAGCACTGGATCGACTTTGATGCGGGCCAACTGATCCACGGCAAAGCGATGCCGCAGCTGCTGAGCGAATTCGTGGACACGATTGTGGAATTTGCCAGCGGCAGGCAGACCTGCAACGAGAAGAACGACTTCCGCGAGCTGGCGATCTTTAAGAGTGGTGTGACGCTATAAGTCGGGTGCGGGCTGGTGCCCTCACCCCGGCCCTCTCCCACAGCGAGAGGGTGCAAACACTAAAAACGGCAACACATGTTGCCGTTTTGCATTTACCTTGTAGGCCCGGTAAGGCGTAGCCGCCACCGGGCTTTTCTTTTTAACTGCGCAGGGCGTTCTTCGCTAAACGCGCATCTTCCGCCTGACAGGCTGCGGCGGTAAACAGCACGTCGGTAGAGGAGTTCAGCGCGGTTTCGCAGGAATCCTGCAATACGCCGATAATGAAACCGACCGCGACAACCTGCATGGCAATCTCGTTCGGAATACCGAACATGTTACAGGCCAGCGGGATCAGCAGCAGAGAGCCGCCCGCCACGCCGGATGCGCCACAGGCACACAGTGATGCAACGACGCTCAGCAGCAGCGCGGTTGGCAGATCTACCGGAATACCCAGCGTATGCACCGCCGCCAGCGTCAGCACGGTGATGGTAATCGCCGCACCGGCCATGTTCACGGTTGCACCCAGGGGAATCGACACCGAATAGGTATCGCGGTCCAGGTTCAGCTTCTCCGCCAGCGCCATGTTCACCGGTATGTTCGCCGCTGAGCTGCGGGTGAAGAAGGCATACACGCCGCTCTCGCGCAGGCAGGTCAGCACCAGCGGATACGGGTTGCGGCGGATCTGCCAGAACACCAGCAGCGGGTTGATCACCAGCGCCACCAGCAGCATACAGCCGACCAGGACGACCAGCAGCTGCGCGTAGCCCCACAGTGCGTCGAAACCGGTGGTGGCCAGCGTCGAAGAAACCAGACCAAAGATACCGACTGGTGCAAAGCGAATCACCAGCTTCACCATGAAGGTCACTGCATTGGACAAATCGTTAACCAGGTTTTTCGTGGTCTCGTTGCCATGACGCAGCGCGAAGCCCAGACCAATCGCCCAGACCAGGATGCCAATGTAGTTTCCGTTCATCAGTGCGGTGATGGGGTTAGAGACCATGCTCATCAGCAGGCCGCGAAGGACTTCCACAATCCCGGACGGCGGGGTGATATCACCGGCCGCGCTGGTCAGGTGCAGCGTGGACGGGAACAGGAAGCTAAACACAACGGCCGTTAAGGCAGCAGAGAAGGTTCCCAGCAGATACAGGAACAGAATAGGGCGAATGTTGGTTTTTTGTCCGTGCTGGTGGTTGGCAATCGACGCCATCACCAGCATCAGCACCAGTACCGGGGCGACGGCCTTCAGTGCGCCAACGAAAAGGGTGCCGAGCAGTCCCGTCGCTTCCGCGGCAGGTTTTGACACCATCGCCAGCAGAATACCCAGTACCAACCCGACCAGAATTTGTTTTACAAGACTGCCCTGCGCCAGGCGCGCAAGCAGGCCCTTAGATTGTGTGCTCATACGTTATTCCTGAGTGAAATTGCGTTCCATCCTGGATGTGCTCTAAGTCACATTTGTATCCGGATGTAAGTATTTGTTTGCCTGGTTGAGTATCAGGGAAAGCAGCGAAAGGCGGAAGCGTAAAATGCTGGATTTTACGTGTTGCGTCATGTTTTTTAACTATTGGTTAACGAAAGTGCCGGGTGGCGCTGCGCTTACCCGGCCTGCATTGCATTTCCCCCTCTCCCCGTGGGAGAGGGGTGGGGTGAGGGCATCAGCCCGCACCGAACGTTGCACTAAGCCTGCTGCTTCTTATCGTGCTGGCGGTTAACCCAGGTATTGATAATCAGCGTCACCAGCAGAATGCCAAACACCACGCCGAGCGAAATGGCGATCGGGATATGGTAGAAATCAACAATCAGCATCTTGATACCGATAAAGACCAGAATCACCGACAGACCGTACTTCAGCATTGAGAAGCGCTCTGCCGCGCCCGCCAGCAGGAAGTACATCGCACGCAGGCCGAGGATGGCGAACAGGTTCGAGGTCAGGACGATGAACGGGTCGGTAGTGACCGCGAAGATAGCCGGGATACTGTCCACCGCGAAAATCACGTCGCTCAGCTCGACCAGAATCAGCACCAGCAGCAGCGGGGTGGCGAACAGCAGGCCGTTCTTACGCACGAAGAAATGCTCGCTCTCGATCTTGTCCGTCATGCGCAGATGACCCCGGATCCACTTCACCAGCGGCTTATCACCGATACCGGTATCGTCTTCTTTCGCCAGCGCCATTTTGACCCCGGTGAACAGCAGGAACGCACCAAACACGTACAGCAGCCATTCGAACTGGGTAATCAGCCAGCTACCGGCGAAGATCATGATGGTACGCAGGATGATGGCGCCTAGCACGCCGTATACCAGCACGCGGCGTTGCAGGGCCGCAGGCACGGCGAAGTAACTGAACAGCATCAGCCAGACGAAGACGTTATCAACCGCCAGCGCTTTTTCAATCAGATAGCCGGTGAGGAAGGCGAGTGCCTGAGGATCGGCCACCGCGCGACCTTCGGTTGAGGCCAGATACCACCAGAAGGCGGCGCAGAAAAGAAGTGAGAGGGTAACCCATACCAGTGACCAGACGGCGGCTTGCTTAACGCTCATGCCGTGTTCGCCGCGACGACCCTGCAAAAAGAGGTCGATCGCCAGCATGATGAGCACGACAACCGCGAATCCGCCCCACAGCATTGGAGTGCCGACAGAATGCATACTATTTTCCTTACACATAAAAAAACAAAAACGGCTATGGTCAGAAGACGATAGCCGTTAGCTTTTTATGCATAGACCTCGCCTTCCGGCAAGGTCTCACTTACAACCACGAAGGTTGCCCGGCGACCGGATGCGGTTTTGCACGCATCGTAATGACGATCCACCGGCGAAGAAGTTACTCCCCTTTGCAGGTAACAAATTATGTCAGACCATTGATTTCGTCAATGGTCTGCACGATTTCATTACACAGCTTTACGCGACGGCTTCCACATTCACGCCGTCTGCGGGGAAGATTACGCCGGTCTGTCGGCGGATCTCCGTTTGCAGCTTCGCCGTGGTGCGGCTGATCGCCAGTCCCGGGTGGTTAACTTCGTTGTCTTCTACCAGACGGGCGAAGACCTCTGCCTCATAAAGCATAGTGTTAATATGCTGAGGCTGCGTCAGCTCCTGCGCTTTTCCGCCGCGCGGAACGATGCTGAGCTTCTGGCATTCGGAGATTTTTTCGATCACCAGCGAGCCGTCTTCGCCCTGAATTTCGCTTGGCAGCACGGAGTCGCTGACCTTCGAGTGCTGCAACGTCACGCTGAAATCGCCGTAGTCCAGCACCACAACGCCGTGTGCATCCACGCCGCTCTCCAGCAGGCTGGCGGTGGCCGTCACGCCGTGTGGTTCCCCCCACAGCGCAACCGCAGAGGCCAGGCAGTAAAAACCGATATCCATAATCGAGCCATTCGAGAAGGCCGGGTTAAAGGTGTTCGGGTTTTCGCCGTCCAGATAGCGCTGGTAGCGCGAGGAATACTGGCAGTAGTTGATAAAGGCTTTACGCACTTTGCCAATTTTCGGCAGGGACTGCTGCAACAGCAGGAAGTTGGGCAGGCTGGCGGTTTTGAACGCTTCAAACAGCACCACCTGGTTTTCGCGGGCAAGCGCAATGGCGGCTTCCACTTCGTGGATATTCGACGCCAGCGGCTTCTCGCAGATCACATGCTTTTTATGGCTGAGGAACAGCTTCGTTTGCGGGAAGTGCAGAGCATTCGGGCTGGCGATATAGACCGCGTCAATGGCGTCGCTTTGCGCCATCTCATCGAGCGAGGTGAACAGATGTTCAACCAGGTAGTCATTCGCAAAACTTTGCGCCTGCTCAAGGCTGCGGGAATAGACTGCGGTGAGCTTATATTTGCCGGTTTCGTGGGCGGCGTCGACGAACTGGCGAGTGATCCAGTTCGTACCGATGACTGCGAAACGTATCATAAACGTTTACGTACTCCGTAGCAGGGAACCTAAAGCCACTGTAGCACGTCCTCATGACATTTCGCGTGCGCTACTGCGCATTACTCTTTAACGATAAATGCGTCAGCCACAAACGGGTATCAAACTCCAGCTGGTGGTACTGCGGCTCCATATGGCAGCACAGGGAATAGAACGCTTTGTCGTGATCTTTCTCTTTCAGGTGCGCCAGCTCGTGCACCACGATCATCCGCAGAAAGGCTTCCGGCGCATTGCGAAAGACGGTCGCGACGCGGATCTCCGCCTTAGCCTTCAGCTTGCCGCCCTGCACGCGGGAGATGGCGGTATGCAGGCCGAGCGCGTTTTTCAGCACGTGGATCTTGTTGTCGTACATCACCTTGTTGATCGGCGGGGCGCTCTTCAGATACTGGCTTTTCAGATCCTGCGTATACTGCCAGAGGGCTTTGTCAGTCGCGAAATCATGCGTGCCCGGGTAGCGTTTTTCCAGCACCGCGCCGAGCTTTCCCGCGGCGATCAGGTCGCGAACCTGGGATAGTAATTGCTCCGGGTAGCCCTGGAGATAAGTCAGCTGGTTCATCAAAACCCCAAAATAGTGTGAAAACGGGTATACTCACGCACCCTTTTCAGGGATACGCCAAATTTTACCATTCAGGAGGGCCGATGAGCCACTTAGACAACGGTTTCCGTTCACTCAACCTTAAACGTTTCCCGGAAACGGACGACGTGAACCCGCTTCAGGCGTGGGAAGCGGCGGATGAATATCTGCTGCAGCAGTTGGATGAGACTGAAATCCGCGGCCCGGTTCTGATCCTGAATGACGCGTTTGGCGCGCTGGGCTGTGCGCTGGCGGAACATGCGCCTTACAGTATCGGCGATTCTTACTTAAGCGAGCTGGCGACGCGTGAAAACCTGCGCCACAACGATATCGACGAATCCAGCGTGAAGTTCCTCGACAGCACCGCGGGCTACCCGCAGGCGCCAGGGGTGGTGCTGATTAAAGTGCCCAAAACCATGGCGCTGCTGGAGCAGCAACTGCGCGCGCTGCGTAAAGTCGTGACGCCAGAAACGCGCATCATCGCGGGCGCCAAGGCGCGTGATATTCACACTTCGACGCTGGAACTGTTCGAGAAAGTGCTCGGCCCGACCACTACGACGCTTGCCTGGAAAAAAGCGCGCCTGATCAACTGTACCTTCAGCGCACCGGCGCTGGCCGACGCGCCGGAGACGCTGAGCTGGAAGCTGGAAGGCACCGACTGGACCATCCACAACCACGCGAACGTCTTCTCCCGTACCGGTCTGGATATCGGCGCACGCTTCTTTATGGAACATCTGCCGGAAAACCTGGAAGGGGAGATTGTCGATCTCGGCTGCGGTAACGGCGTGATTGGCCTGACGCTGCTGGCGAAGAACCCGGAGGCCAGCGTGGTGTTCAGCGACGAATCGCCAATGGCGGTGGCTTCAAGCCGTCTGAACGTGCAAACCAATCTGCCGGAGGCGCTGGATCGCTGCGAGTTTATGATCAATAACGCACTGTCCGGCGTAGAGCCTTTCCGCTTCAACGCGGTGTTTTGCAATCCTCCGTTCCACCAGAAGCACGCCCTGACGGATAACGTCGCGTGGGAGATGTTCCACCACGCGCGCCGCTGCCTGAAAATCAACGGCGAGCTGTACATCGTGGCGAACCGCCATCTGGACTACTTCCACAAGCTGAAGAAGATTTTCGGTAACTGCGTCACCATTGCGACAAACAACAAGTTTGTGGTGCTGAAGTCGGTGAAGCTGGGGCGTCGTCGATAAGATCGCTTTGCCTGGCGGCGCTTCGCTTGTACAGGCCTACGGTTTCAAATGCCCGGTGGCGCTTCGCTTACCGGGCCTACAATGGCCTCGGACCCGTAGGCCCGGTAAGCGAAGCGCCACCGGGCGATGCCGTTAAATACTCAGCGCCAGTTTTGTCCCCTGCGCAATCGCGCGCCGCGCATCCAGCTCCATCGCCACGTCGCACCCGCCAATCAAATGTACCGTTTTCCCTGCCTCACGCAGCGGATTGGCCAGATCGCGCTTCGGCTCCTGCCCGGCGCACAAAATCACATGATCCACGTCCAGCAGCTGCGGCTCACCGCCGATCAGAACGTGTAGCCCGTCGTCGTCGATCTTCTGGTAGTTCACCCCCGGGATCATCTTTACCCCGCGCGAGAGCAGGGTGGCGCGGTGGATCCAGCCTGTGGTTTTCCCCAGCCCTTCACCCGGCTTGCTGGCTTTACGCTGGAGCATCACGATCTGACGCGGGCTTTTCGGCAGTTGCGGACCTTCCGGGCGTAAACCACCGGACTGACTGAGACTGGTATCAATGCCCCATTCCACGCAGAACTCAGCGATGTTCTGGCTGGTGGCTTCGCCCGGCTGGCTTAAATACATCGCGGTATCAAAACCGATCCCGCCGCAGCCGATGATCGCCACCTTCTCGCCAACCGGCGCTTTGTCGCGCAGCACGTCCAGATAGCTCAATACCTTCGGATGATCGATGCCTTCGATCGCAGGGGTGCGCGGGGCGATCCCACTCGCGAGGATCACCTCGTCGAAACCGATCAGATCCGCCGCGCTGACAACCTGATTGAGCCGCAGATCGACGCCCGTCACCTCGATCATCCGGCGGTAATAGCGCAGCGTTTCATAGAACTCCTCTTTGCCGGGGATCTGTCTGGCGATAGTAAACTGCCCGCCGATTTCCGCCAGCGCATCAAACAGCGTCACGCTGTGCCCACGCGAGGCGGCATTGACCGCAAACGCCAGGCCAGCGGGTCCTGCGCCCACCACGGCCAGACGCTTCTTGTTGGTCGCAGGAACGATCGGCATTTTGGTTTCATGGCAGGCGCGGGGATTCACCAGGCAGGAGGTGACCTTGCCGACGAAGATCTGATCCAGACACGCCTGGTTACAGCCGATACAGGTGTTGATCTCATCCGCACGGCCGCTTTGCGCTTTGGAGAGCAGTTCGGCATCCGCGAGGAACGGACGCGCCATCGACACCATATCGGCGTCGCCGCGGGAGATCACATCGTCCGCCACCTGCGGATCGTTAATGCGGTTAGTGGTCACCAGCGGAACGGAGACTTTGCCTTTCAGCTTGCGCGTTACCCAGCTGAACACCGCACGCGGCACCGGCGTGGCGATGGTGGGGATGCGCGCTTCGTGCCAGCCAATCCCGGTGTTGATAATGGTGGCACCGGCGGCTTCAATCGCCTGCGCCAGCTGTACGGTTTCGTCGAAGGTGCCGCCGCCTTCCACCAGGTCGAGCATCGACAGGCGGAAGATGATAATAAAATCCGCACCGGCACGTTCACGCACCGCGCGCACCACCTCCACGGCAAAACGCATGCGGCGGGCATAGTCACCACCCCATTCGTCGTCGCGCTGGTTGGTGCGTGCGGCGAGGAATTCGTTGATCAGATAGCCCTCGGAGCCCATCACCTCCACGCCGTCATAGCCCGCTTCCCGCGCCAGCGCGGCGCAGCGAGCAAAGTCATCTATCAGCGCCAGGATCTCGTCATGGCTGAGGGCATGGGGAGTAAAGCGGTTAATCGGTGCCTGAATAGCAGAGGGGGCAACCAGGTTCGGCTGATAGCTGTAGCGCCCGGTATGCAGAATTTGCAGGGCGATTTTGCCGCCCTCGTTGTGAACCGCGTCGGTCACCATGCGGTGGTGCGGCAGCTGTGTCGCATCGTTCAACACCGCGCCGCCCTCCATCGTCACCCCGGAAGGGGCAGGGGCTACGCCGCCAGTGACAATCAGCGCCACCCCGTGGCGCGCGCGCTCGGCATAGAAGGCTGCCAGACGTTCAGCCCCGTCCGGACGCTCCTCCAGCCCGGTGTGCATTGAGCCCATTAACACGCGGTTTTTGAGGGTAGTGAACCCCAGATCGAGAGGGGCGAATAACGACGGGTAGCGGCTCATAGTCTCTTCCAGTGTAAAATTATTGTTATGTGGTCGGATGAGTTACTAATTTAGCCAGCGGCGGCAGAAAGGTAAAAGCGGGATCGAATGATTGTGATAGATCTCAAAGAACTTCACCCCTCACCCCGGCCCTCTCCCCAGAGGGGAGAGGGTGAAAGGCCGCACGGAGCAGTCCCCTCTCCCCTCTGGGGAGAGGGTTAGTGTGAGGGGCGTGTGTCGCGCATCAGGCCCGGCGCCTGCCACATCGAGGTTGTCAGCCCGCTGTCCACCAGCCCGAGCTGGTCCGCGTACACCGCCTGCCATTTCTGCATCATGCCGTCGTACAGCTCGCGGTGCGCCGGGTTTGGCGTGAACTCGCGGCTCCACTTCACCAGCCGCTCGCCCGTCGAGGCCATATCCGCGAACAGCCCCGCGCCAGCTCCTGCGGCAATGGCGCAGCCGAGCGCCGTTGCCTCTTTGACTTCTGGCACGCGCACCGGCAGGCCGGTGACGTCGCTTAAAATCTGGCTCCACAGGGCGCCCTTTGCGCCGCCGCCCGCAAACACCAGGCTCTCAAACGTCACGCCGGAGAAGCGCGAAATCTGCGCCAGGTTGCAGGCCGAGACGATCGCCGCGTTCTCTTCCAGCGCGCGGAACAGCGTCGCTTTGTTGCACTTTTCCGGGTCAATGGAGAGGTTAATAAACGACGGCGCGGCGTGGTACCACTGTTTGAAATGCATCGCGTCGGAGAAGATCGGCATCACCCCGTGGGAGCCCGGCGGGACGCGGCTCGCCATCTCTTCGAGCAGGGAGTAGGGGTCCATTCCCATGCGTTCGGCAATCAGCTTCTCTTCGGCGCAGAAGGCGTCGCGGAACCAGCGCATGGTCAGCCCGGTAAAGAAGCTGATCGACTCTGCCTGCGCCATGCCGGGGATAACGTGCGGGTTTACGCGGATGTTCATCTCAGGGTCGGTGCGCACCTGCGGCAGGTTCACCACCTGTTGCCAGAAGGTGCCGCCCAGCACCGCCGTTTGTCCGGCGCGCACCACGCCCAGCCCCAGACAGCCCAGTTGCACGTCGCCGCCGCCCATCACCACCGGGGTGCCCTCGCGCAGGCCGCTCTGTTGTGCGGCTGCTTTGGTGATGGCCCCCAGCACGGTGCCGGTCTCTTTTACCGGGGAGAGGATATCGGCGCGCAGCCCGGCCATGTCGAGCAGCGCCGGACGCCAGTCGCGGGAGAAGAGATCCAGCATGCCCGTCGTGCCCGCATTGGACGGGTCCACCGCCAGCTCGCCGGAGAGCTTCGCCGCCAGCCAGTCGCTGATCATGGTGATGGTGGCGGCTTTACGATAAATATCCGGACGATGGTGCGCCAGCCACAGCAGGCGCGGCATGGCGCTGAGGGCAAGCGTCTGGCCGGAAACGTCATACACTTCGGATTCAAACCGGTAGTCGTGGATCTCTTTGAGTTCAGCTACCTCTCGGCTGGCGCGGGCGTCGACGTTGGCGCAGGCCCAGATAGCCTCGCCGTTGCGGTCGTACAGCACAATCCCTTCGCGCATCGAACAGCAGGCGACGGACTGAATATCCGCCGCGCTCAGGCGCGCGCGCTCCAGCGCCTGATGAATACACCGGCAGGCCAGCTGCCAGTTGGTGTCGAGGTCGAACTCCATCGAGCCCGGCACGTTCTCGACGCTCAGGTGTTTCCACTCGGCCTGGCCAACGGCAATCTGGTTGCCCTGCAAATCGAAAATAACGGCGCGAACGCTGCCTGTCCCTGCATCTAACGCTAAAAGGTAACTCATGAGCATGCCTCATTGTTAGCGCAGGGAGGGCTCTTAAATGGCCAGAGCCAGCACCGCGCGGGCTGTCGTCTCTTCCGTCACCAGGCCATTAATACGACGGCCCTTCAGTGCGGCATAAATCGCATCGGCTTTCTCTTCCCCCCCGGCCACGCCTACGATGGTGGGCAGCTGTGCCAGTTCATCGAGCGTGACGCCCAGTAGTTCTTTGTGGATCTCCAGCTCCTCGACGCATTCCCCTTCGGCATTGAGGAAATAGCCAAGGATATCGCCGACCGCGCCCTTGCGGGCGTACATCAACTGTTCACCTTCGCTGATATAGCCGGAGCGCAGTATCGTCGCGTCACGGCGCTGGTTCACCGAGCCAATGCCGACCACCGCCACGTCAGCGGCGGTGGCGGCGAGGATCACGTCCCGCACGCTGGTTTCGCGCTTTAAGATCCCGGCGACTTCAGCGGATGACACGCGAAGCGGGGCAGGGATCATGCTGACGCTACAGGCCGCATCCAGCTGGCCGATACCGGTCATATACGGCCCCACGCCGCCGGAGAGCGTCACCAGGCGGATCTGCTGTGAGCTGATAAAGCCGCTCAGGTGTTGCAGGCTGCTCATGGTGGTTTCACCGAAGCCCACCGCTAACAGCTGGCCGGGCTCCAGCACGCCCATCAGCGACTGGGCCGCGCCAATGCCTAACCGCACGTTCATCGGCGGCGTATTCAGGGCGGGCATCACGCGCACCAGCTTCAGGCCAAATCGTTGTTGCAACTCGGTTTCCAGCGCCAGGCAGCCCTCGTAGCGGGAGTTTATCTGCACGCGGATCACCCCGGACTGACGGCCTTTCTCCAGCAGGCGGGAGATCTTCAGGCGCGGCAGCCCGAGCCGCTCGCCGATGTCGTTCTGAGTCAGCCCGTCGTGGTAGTAGCACCAGGCCACGCGCGCCACCAGCTCCTCTTCCGCCAGTGCCAGCCCGGCAAACCGTCCTTCTTCCGCAGTGCGTTTATCGCTCATAGTTGAACTCTTATAAAAATTTAGATCATATGTTCGTGATGGTGCGGCGTGAAAATGTGAGCCACGCGACAAAACGGATCTTTTCGATCCTTTCCGGTTTATCTGAATCTCAATCGATAAAACTGTGATCCCTGCACGGTTGTAAATATAGTTCACCGTCTACGCTTTTGAACATTATTAAATCTAAAAATCATTTGTTCAATAGCGGAGCGATGATGACACCACTTCTCGAGGCACGTGACATCTGCAAACAGTTCTCTGGCGTGCCTGTGTTAAAAGGCATTGATTTCACGCTGCTTGCTGGGCAGGTGCATGCGCTGATGGGCGGTAACGGCGCGGGAAAATCGACGTTGATGAAAATCATCGCCGGGGTTGAAACGCCGGATCGCGGTGAGCTTTCGGTTGCGGGCGAGTCTTTTGCACGGCTTACCCCGTCGCAGGCGCACCGGTTAGGCATTTATCTGGTGCCACAGGAGCCGCTGCTTTTCCCCAACCTGACGGTGCGGGAAAACATCCTGTTTCGTCTGCCGCGCGAACGAGATCGGGAAAAGCGGCTGGCGGAGAAACTCCAGCAGCTGCAATGTCAGCTTAATCTCGATGCCGCTGCCAGCACTCTGGAAGTCGCGGATCAGCAGATGGTGGAGATCCTTCGCGGGCTGATGCGCAACGCCAGAATTCTGATCCTCGACGAGCCCACGGCATCGCTCACGCCGGGCGAGACCGAACGCCTGTTTCGCCAGATCCGCGCGCTGCAGGATCTCGGCGTTGGCATTGTTTTTATCTCGCACAAGCTGCCGGAAATTCGCATGATTTCGAGCCACGTCTCGGTGATGCGCGACGGCGCGGTGGTGCTGAGCGGCGAAACCGCGCAGTTTGACGATAACGCCCTGATCGCCGCCATGACGCCGGTCAGCCGGGAAAAGTCGCTAAGCGATACGCAAAAGCTGTGGCTGGCGCTGCCGGGCAACCGCCGAACCCAGGCGCAGGATTTCCCGGTGCTGCGGGTGGAGGATCTCACCGGGGAAGGGTTTATCGATCTCAGCCTTGAGATTTATGCCGGGGAGATTGTCGGTCTGGCCGGGCTGGTGGGGTCCGGGCGTACCGAGTTTGCCGAAACGCTTTACGGCCTGCGTCCGGTACGCGGCGGGCGGGTGTGGCTGGAGAACCAGGAGATCACCGCCGATCCGGTCAGTTCCCGTCTGAAAAAAGGGCTGGTTTATCTGCCGGAAGACAGGCAGGTGTCCGGCCTGTTTCTCGACGCGCCTGTCCGCTGGAACACCGTGACGCTGAACGAGCCGTCGCTCTGGCAGCAGCGAAAGCGGGAGTCTGCGGTAGTGGAGCGTTACCACCGGGCGCTGGGGATCAAGCTCAACCATGCGGATCAAACCGTGCGCACGCTCTCCGGTGGTAATCAGCAGAAGGTGCTGCTGGCGCGCTGCCTGGAGGCTAATCCTTTATTGCTGATCGTCGATGAACCGACGCGCGGCGTGGACGTATCGGCGCGCGCCGATATCTACCAGCTGCTGAAAAGCGTGGCGGCGCAGAACGTGGCAGTGCTGATGATCTCAAGCGATCTCGATGAATTTCCCGGCCTCGCGGATCGGGTGCTGGTAATGCATCAGGGCGTGCTCAGCGGCGAACTGCCGCGCCAGGCCGTCAGTCTCGACCGGATGATGGCGCTGGCGTTTGGAGGGCAATCATGAAGATCTTACTGAAAAACCGCGAGCTGAGCGCGTTTCTCGCCATTCTGGCCCTGTTCGCCGTGCTGGTGGCGCTGAACCCGTCCTACCTTAGCTTACAAACCCTGGGGATGATCTTCGCCAGTTCGCAGATCCTGATTTTGCTGGCCATCGGCGCGGCGCTGGTGATGCTGACCCGTAATATCGACGTCTCCGTCGGCTCCACCGTCGGGCTGTCCGCCATTGCCGTCGGCGTGGCGCTCAACAGCGGCTACAGTCTGCCCGTTTCCATTCTCTTCGCGCTGACGATTGGCGCGCTGGCGGGGGCGTTCAACGGTTTTCTGGTGGTGGGGCTGCGCATTCCAGCGATTGTCGCCACCCTCGGCACGCTGGGGCTGTATCGCGGAGCGATGCTGCTCTGGACCGGCGGGAAGTGGATTGAAGGGCTGCCGCCGGGGCTGAAATCCCTCTCTGAGCCTGCCGCCGTCGGCATTTCGCCGCTCGGCATTGTGGTGTTGATAATCGTGGTCACAGGCGCGTGGATACTGTCGCGCACCGCCTTTGGCCGTGATTTCTACGCCGTGGGGGATAACCTCGCCGCCGCACGTCAGCTGGGCGTGGCGGTGAACCGCACCCGCATGATCGCCTTTACCCTCAACGGCATACTCGCGGCCTGCGCCGGGATCGTCTTTGCCGCGCAGATTGGCTTTGTGCCCAACCAGACCGGCAGCGGGCTGGAGATGAAGGCCATCGCCGCCTGCGTGCTCGGCGGCATCTCGCTGCTGGGCGGCACCGGCACGCTGATCGGCGCCCTCCTCGGCGCGTTCTTCCTCACCCAAATCGACACCGTGCTGGTGCTGTTCAGGCTGCCGGCCTGGTGGAATGACTTTATCGCCGGGCTGGTGCTGCTGGGCGTGCTGGTGCTCGACGGGCGGCTGCGTCAGGCGCTCTCACGGCATCAGCGGGCGCTGAAATACAGCCGTTTCCAGCCGGGTAACAGAGGGGGAAAGCACGTCACCCCGTTTCCCAAACGCAACAAAGAGGTGGCATAAATGAGGCTTAACTGGGAAAGCGCGCTGCTGATTTTACTGGTGCTGGAGATCCTGCTCTTCGGCGCCATCAACCCGCGCATGCTCGACATCAATATGCTGCTGTTCAGCACCAGCGACTTTATCTGCATTGGTATCGTGGCGCTACCGCTCACGCTGGTGATTATCAGCGGCGGGATCGACATCTCCCTCGGCTCAACCATCGGCCTGTGCGCTATCGCGCTGGGGGTGATGATGCAGGCAGGGTGGCCGATGGCGGTCGCCATCCCGCTGACGCTGCTGCTCGGCCTGCTGTGCGGACTGTTGAATGCGGCGCTGATCCACTACACCGGCATCAGCCCTTTAGTGATCACTCTCGGCACGCTCTACCTCTACGGCGGCGGGGCGCTGCTGCTCTCCGGCATAGCGGGTGCGACGGGCTACGAGGGGATCGGCGGCTTCCCGGACAGCTTCACGGCGTTCGCTAACCTGACGGTGTTGGGCCTGCCGATCCCGCTGGTGCTGTTCGCGGTGATTACCGCTTTCTTCTGGCTGATTACCCATCGCGGGCGCTTTGGTCGGCATCTGTTTTTAATTGGCCAGAATCCGCGCGCGGCGCGCTATGCGGCGCTGTCGGTGAACGGTATGCCGTATGCGCTGTACGGCCTGGTGGGCGTGGCCTCGGCGGTTGCCGCGCTGGTGATGGTCTCCTATTTCGGCTCCGCGCGTTCGGATCTGGGGCGCGATTTACTGATGCCTGCGCTCACCGCCGCCGTGCTCGGCGGAGCGAATATCTACGGCGGCTCAGGTTCGGTTGTCGGTACGGCGCTGGCGGCGCTGCTGGTGGGGTACCTGCAACAGGGTTTACAGATGGTTGGTATCCCCAACCAGGTGTCGAGCGCGCTGTCAGGGGCGCTGCTGGTTGTGGTGGTGATGGGGCGTTCGCTGAGTCTGCACCGTGAATGGGTGCGTTCTCTCTTCAGAAAACTATCCGGAGCGTAAGATGAAAACAAAACTGCTCGTCCTGGCAATGGCCCTCAGCTTCGCTTCGGCGCAGGCGGCGGACCGCATTGCCTTTATCCCAAAACTGGTGGGTGTGGGATTCTTCACCAGCGGCGGCAACGGCGCGAAAGAGGCGGGGAAAGAACTTGGCGTGGACGTGACTTACGACGGCCCGACCGAGCCGAGCGTCTCCGGCCAGGTGCAGTTGATCAATAACTTCGTCAACCAGGGCTATAACGCCATCATCGTCTCTGCCGTGTCGCCGGACGGTCTCTGCCCGGCGCTGAAGCGCGCGATGCAGCGCGGCGTGAAGGTCCTGACCTGGGATTCCGACACCAAACCGGAGTGCCGCAGCATTTACATCAACCAGGGCACGCCGGAACAGCTGGGCGGCCTGCTGGTGGAGATGGCAGGCAAGCAGGTCACCAAACCGAACGCGAAAGTGGCGTTCTTCTACTCCAGCCCCACCGTCACCGACCAGAACCAGTGGGTGAAAGAGGCGAAGGCCAAAATCGAGAAAGACCATCCCCAGTGGCAGGTCGTCACCACGCAGTTTGGCTATAACGACGCCACTAAATCCCTGCAAACCGCCGAGGGGATCTTAAAAGCCTATCCGGATCTGGATGCGATCATCGCCCCGGACGCCAACGCCCTGCCGGCGGCGGCACAGGCGGCGGAAAACCTGAAGCGGGAAGGGGTGGCGATTGTCGGCTTCAGCACGCCAAACGTGATGCGTCCGTACGTTGAGCGCGGCACAGTGAAAGCCTTCGGCCTGTGGGACGTGGTGCAGCAGGGCAAAATTGCGGTCAATGTCGCCGATCGTTTGCTGAAAAAGGGCGATCTTAACCCTGGCGACAGCGTGGAGGTGAAAGATATCGGGACGCTGAAGGTCGAGCCGAACAGCGTGCAGGGCTACCAGTATGAGGCGAAGGGCAACGGCATCGTGCTGCTGCCGGAGCGGGTGGTGTTCACCAAAGAGAACATCAGCAAATACGATTTCTGACGGGGGAGCAAATGGCTGATTTAGACGACATCAAAGACGGCAAGGATTTTGGCATCGGTACGCCGCAGCAGAATGTGCCGTACACCCTGAAGGGCTGCGGTTCGCTCGACTGGGGCATGCAGTCGAGGCTTTCGCGCATCTTCAACCCGCAGAGCAACCGCACGGTGATGCTGGCCTTTGACCACGGTTACTTTCAGGGACCGACCACCGGCCTTGAGCGTATCGATCTCTCCATCGCGCCGCTGTTTGGCGAAACCGACGTGCTGATGTGTACCCGCGGCATCCTCAGGAGCCAGGTACCTGCCGCGACGAACAAACCGGTGGTGCTGCGCGCCTCCGGCGGTAACTCGATTCTGGGCGAGCTGTCTAACGAGTGCGTGGCGGTGGCGATGGAAGACGCGCTGCGCCTGAACGTCTGCGCGGTGGCGGCGCAGGTCTATATCGGAAGCCCGTTTGAACATCAGTCGATCAACAACATCATCAAGCTGGTGGATGCGGGGGCACGTTACGGCATGCCGACGCTGGCGGTGACGGGCGTGGGTAAAGAGATGGCGCGCGACGCGCGCTATTTCTCGCTCGCCAGCCGCATCGCTGCCGAAATGGGGGCCCAGTTCGTCAAAACCTACTACGTGGACGAGGGCTTTGAAAAAGTGACCGCCAGCTGTCCGGTGCCGATTGTTATCGCGGGCGGCAAAAAGCTGCCGGAGCATGAGGCGCTTGAGATGTGCTGGCGGGCGATTGACCAGGGCGCGTCCGGCGTGGATATGGGGCGCAACATCTTCCAGTCCAGCGCGCCGCTCGCCATGCTGAAGGCGGTGAAGAAAGTGGTTCACGAGAACATGAGCGCCCGGGAGGCGTTCCAGTTCTGGCAGGAAGAGAAACAGGGAGAAGCAAAATGAACGTGACGCTGGTGGAAATCAACATCAAACCCGAGCGGGTGGATGAGTTTCTGGAGGTATTTCGCGCCAACCACGAGGGGGCGATCCAGGAGCCGGGAAACCTGCGCTTTGACGTCTTGCAGGACCCGAGGGTGAAAACCCGGTTCTTTATCTATGAGGCCTATAAAGACGAAGAGGCGGTGTTGGCGCATAAGCAAACGCCACACTATCTGGCGTGCGTGGACAAGCTCGAAGAGTTGATGTCAGAGCCGCGCAAAAAACGCTGCTTTGTGGGGTTGTTGCCGGAGTAGCGTTTTGCCCGGTGGCGCTGCGCTTACCGGGCCTACGGGGGCGAGAGGGGGCGGTGTTTGCCCGGTGGCGCTAACGCTTACCGGGCCTACGGGAGGATGGTGCGGTGTTTGCCCGGTGGCGCTGCACTTACCGGGTCTACGGGTACGGGGGGGTTGATTTTGTAGGCCGGGTAAGCGAAGCGCCACCCGGCGTTGTTCACGCCAGCTCCAGCAACTGAACACGCGCCGTCGCGCCCGGCATCAGCTTTTGCAGATTGCTCACCAGCTCATCGCCAGCTTCCTGTAATGCCGCCAGCGGCATCGACGGCAGGCTTTCGAGAATAAACCACATGGACTGCGCCTGGCTGTCCAGACGCGTGCGTATCCCCTGTCGCCAGTTCCAGCGGCGGCAGGTGACGCCAAGATCGTCACGCCAGATAACTTCGCCTGGTTCCGGGTTTTCGACTACCGGCTCACCCTCTTTAAAGGTATCAAACGGCTCGCTGCCGTCGGCCAGCGTCAGGCGCGGCGCACCCGCGTAAGCCGCCAGATTTTCTCCCCCCACCGGAATAGCGTAGCGGATGCTGATGGCATTATAGATATCCACCACCGGGTCGAGCGGCGGCAGCGAACCATCTCTCATCACGCGCTTACGCAGAGCCGAGGCCGAGCAGGGCGTACGTTTGGGTTTTGCACCAAAGGCTTTAAACACCTCATCCCAGGCGGCGAGATGATTTTCTGCCCAGGGCACATCATCATTGAGCATCTGCTGGCAGACCTGCGCCAGCGCGGCGGGAGCAACCTCCGGTTGGGTAATCGGGGCGGCTTCAACCTGAATGCTCAGCGCCCGAAAGCCGGGCGCGATCCCGACAAGTCGCGAATCTATTGACGGTGCTACAAGAGACATAAATAATCCTGTATTGACTGTTTTATACCATGGTAGTGACCAATGACTGATAAAGTCAATATAATGACCGATGCGGGCGCCGATGTTGCCCAGGTAAGCCTGGCCGTGGCTAACCGTATCCGCAGCTGGCGGAAAGAGAAAAAACTGTCGCTGGACGAGCTTTCTCGCCGCGCCAGCGTCAGCAAAGGCATGCTGGTGGAGATCGAAAAAGGGGCTGCCAACCCCAGCATTGCCATTCTGTGTAAACTGGCCGCCGCGCTTGGCGTCTCGGTGGCAGATATCGTTAATGTCTCCAGCGAGCCGCAGGTACACATTATTCAGGAAGAGGCGATCCCGGTTCTGTGGCAGGGCGCACAGGGCGGTTACGCCAGATTGCTGGCAGGCACCGCAGGCCCGGACATGATTGAGCTGTGGCAGTGGGAGATGCATCCGGGAGAAACGTTCACCTCTCCGGGACATCCGGCGGGAACGTTTGAGCTGCTGCACGTGAACGAAGGCGTATTAACCCTGACGGTGGACGAGACGGTGGCACAGGTTAATGCTGGCGCGTCGGCGGTAGCGAAAACGGAAGCGGCGCACGGCTACGCCAATGAAGGCGATACCGTGCTTCGCTTCACCATGACGGTGGCAGAGTTTCACCGATAAAAAGCAGCCCGGTGGCGCTAACGCTTACCGGGCCGACATCTGCAGTATGTTGTAGGCCGGGTAAGCGTTAGCGCCACCGGGCGTTTTTACGCCTCTTCCACGCTCACCCGCAGCGCCGCCAGCGCCTTACGCGCCGCCTTCAGCACCTGTTCACACTGCTCAATGGTGAGCGTCAACGGTGGCTCAATGCGGATGGTTTTCGAGTTGTTGAGCGTTCCCGCCACCAGTACCCGCTGGCGGAACATCTCGCTTGCGAAGCTATAACCGGTTTCGTTATCAACGAACTCAATCGCCATCAGCATCCCTTTCCCGCGTGCATCCTGTACCAAATCCGGGTATTCCCGGCCCAGCTGACGGAAGCCGTCCAGCAGCATGTCGCCTTTCTGCTCCGCCTGCGCAGGCAGGTTTTGCTCCAGCAGCACGTTGATGGTGGCCAGCGCTGCCGCACAGGCCAGCGGGTTACCGCCAAAGGTGGTGGTATGTAAGAACGGGTTGACGAATAGCACCGAGAAGACCTCCTCAGTGGCGACCGTTGCGCCAATCGGCATCACGCCGCCGCCGAGCGCTTTCGCCAGGCATAAAATGTCTGGCTGAACGTTCTCATGCTCGCAGGCGAACATCCTGCCGGTACGCCCCATCCCGGTCTGCACTTCGTCGAAGATCAGCAGCGCGCCAAACTCATCGCACAGCTGACGCACGGCGGGCAGATAGCCCTGCGGCGGGAGAATCACCCCGCCTTCGCCCTGAATCGGCTCCAGGATCACCGCCGCCACGTCGTCGCCGGTTTTACGGCATTCACTCAGCATGGTGCGCATGGCGTTGATTTCGCCAAACGGTACGTGGCGGAAGCCCGGCAGCAGCGGCATAAACGGTTTGCGGAAGGTGGATTTGGCGGTCGCCGACAGTGCGCCCAGGGATTTCCCGTGGAACGCGCCGCTGGTGGCGATAAAGGTGAATTTCCCGCGCGGTGACTGGTACGCTTTGGCGAGTTTAATCGCCGCTTCGACCGATTCGGTGCCGCTGTTGCTGAAGAAGCTGTATTTCAGCTTACCGGGCGTTAAGGCTGCCAGCGTTTTCGCGAGCATGGCGCGAAGCGGATCGAGCAGTTCCTGGCTATGGAGAGGTTGTTTCGCAAGTTGATTCTGTACGGCGGAAACCACAACTGGATTACGGTGCCCCACGTTGAAAATACCAAAACCACCCAGGCAATCGATAAACTCCTGTCCCTGGGTGTCGACAAGCGTATTCAGACTCCCCGCTTGCCACTCTACGGCTCCGTAATCCCCGCCGGCGGTAACAGATTTGCGATACTCCAGAAAACCAGGATTCACATGCTCTTTAAAGTAATCAATGACCTCACGGTTAAGTTGTTTCATCTCCTCATGATCAAGCGTTCGCTTTTCAATGAGATTCAGTGCGTGCGCGGTACAGGCAAGAGCCGAGGCGCTGGAAGGTAACCTGTTCAAAATATGCTCCCGGGGATCGCGTATCACATGATACTGAGTTAAGTATTGCAGGGATTACGCCACCTCAGATGCCTTAACAAAAATCGGGATAAACGCCAGGTGAAATCAAAGTTGCACAATATTTAATCATGCCATCGCGCGCCGCACGGGATAAGGGATAACGAGCCGGGGATTGGGTTTCGTCAATTGCACTGCTCCAGGGCAGGAAATGCGCCTTAAGTGTGCGCCGGAGGATCATGCTTTGTAGGTAGTTGCGTGTCGAAAGTATTTTAAATCAATTAATTAGAAAAGCGTACGAAAAGTGCGGTTTAACCGAGATTTGCGATCTCAATCATATTTAACAACTAAAGATAAATTTTTTATCGCCGAAAAAACATAAGCCACAAAATTAACATTCAAATAACCTGCAAGGGATGCTCACTATGTCCTCTCCTGACTATGTCACCCAGAATGAATATCCGCTGGACGATGACACCACGCTTATGTCGACCACCGACCTCCACAGCTACATGACCCACACTAACGACACCTTTGTGCAAGTGAGTGGCTTTACGCTTCAGGAGTTGCTCGGGCAGCCGCACAACATTGTGCGCCACCCGGATATGCCGAAAGCGGCTTTTGCCGACATGTGGTACACGCTGCAAAAGGGCGAGCCCTGGAGCGGGATTGTCAAAAACCGACGTAAAAATGGCGATCACTATTGGGTACGCGCCAATGCGGTACCAATGGTGCGTAACGGTCAGATGACGGGCTATATGTCCATTCGTACCCGCGCCACCGAGGACGAGGTCGCCGCGGTGGAGCCGCTTTATAAGGCGCTCAATGAAGGACGTAGCAAAAAACGCATTCATAAAGGGCTGGTGGTACGCAAAGGCTGGCTCGGCAAATTACCGGCGATGCCGCTGCGCTGGCGCGTGCGTAGCGTAATGGCGGTACTTTTTGCGGTGATGGCTGCAACGCTGGTTGCCAGTGCCGCAGGCTGGGCTTCGCTGGTGGCGGCAGCCGTGGTGATGCTGCTTGGCACCCTGGTGTTTGAGCAACAGATTATCCGCCCGGTGGAAAACGTCGCAAGGCAGGCGCTCAGGGTCGCTACCGGCGAGCGTAACAGCGTGCAGCATCTTAACCGCAGCGATGAACTGGGGCTGACGCTGCGGGCCGTCGGACAACTGGGGCTGATGTGCCGCTGGCTTATCAACGACGTCTCCAGCCAGGTGGTGAGCGTGCGCGACGGCAGCGACAGGCTGGCGCAGGGTAATGAAGATCTCAACGACCGCACGCGCCAGACCGTGGCTAACGTGCAGCAGACCGTGGCAACAATGAACCAGATGGCGGCGTCGGTGCAGAGTAACTCTGAGACCGCAGCCGAAGTCGACAAGCTGTCGATGGCTGCCAGCAGCGCGGCCACGCAGGGCGGCACCGTGATGCAGACCGTGGTGAAAACCATGGATGACATTGCCGACAGTACCCAGCGCATTGGCTCTATTACCTCGCTTATCAATGACATCGCCTTCCAGACCAATATTCTGGCGCTGAACGCCGCGGTTGAGGCGGCACGCGCGGGCGAACAGGGGAAAGGCTTTGCGGTGGTGGCGGGCGAAGTGCGTCATCTTGCCAGCCGCAGCGCGAACGCGGCTAACGATATTCGCAAGCTGATCGACGCCAGCGCCAGCAAAGTGCAGTCGGGCGCCGATCAGGTCCACGCCGCGGGACGTACCATGGATGATATTGTCGAGCAGGTGAAAAACGTCACGCAGCTTATCGCGCAGATCAGCCACTCCACCTCCGAGCAGGCTACAGGCCTGACAGAGCTGACCCGTGCCGTGGCAGAACTGGACAGCATTACGCAGAAAAATGCTGACCTGGTCGAAGAGAGCGCGCAGATTTCCGCGATGGTTAAGCACCGGGCCGGACGTCTTGAAGATGCGGTTACCGTGCTGCATTAAGAAATGCATGCTTCGATAAAGCCGTTTATTCCTCCGGGGTAAACGGCTTTTTTGTTTTTCAGAATAAGTTATGTTGTTAATGAAATATTAAGTAACTAAAAAAAGCACCCGATTTTTAATTGCTACGCCCCGGATTTATTGAAAGTTAGAAATAAAAAAACGATCAAAGTCATAAAGTTAGCGAGTTTCCTACCGATAACAGCGATCGTCTGAGAAATAATCACATCGATGGGGTAAATATGTTCATACATAACGTAAAGATCGGCACGAAATTATTTCTGGCGTTTGGATTATTTATTGTCCTGATGGTCGTCAGCGCAAGCTTGTCTCTGATGAGCCTGAATCGGGCAAACAATGGAATGCAAACCATTCTTACCAGCGACTATCCAACTACGGTAAAAGCGAACCAGTTAATCGACAACTTCCAGGAATTTATCAGCACGCAGCAGCTCATGCTGCTGGACGAACAGGGAACGTACACGACGCAATCAGAACAGCGTCTGAAGGCGATAAGCGAGCGCATCACCGCAATCCTGAGCGAGCTGGACAACGCTCTCAAGGATAAAAAATCCCAACAGGTGCTGGCGGACATCCACGGCGTACGCCAGCAATATCTTGACTCGCGCTACCGCATTTTGCAGGCCGTGCAGAATAACGACCGTGCGGGCGCGATAAACGAGATGATGACCAACACCCTGGACCTGCAACAGTCTTATAAAGCGAAAGTGCAGGCGCTGATTGCGATCCAGGATCATGAAATGCAGAGTGCGGGCGAGCAGGTGGAAGGCGATTTCCGCACTAATCGTCTGCTGCTGATCCTGATTACGCTTTTCAGCGTCGCGGCAGCCAGCCTGACTGGCTGGTTCATTGTGCGATCCATTACCCGCCCGCTGAACGACGCGGTGAATTTTGCGGAGGCCATCGCCGATGGCGATCTCACCGGCAGCATTACCTCGCACGGTAAAGATGAAACCGGACTGCTCCTCACCGCATTGATGGAGATGAAAACGCGCCTGCTGGAGATTGTGCAGCAGGTGCAAACCGGATCGGAAAACATCTCCAGCGCCGCCGCGCAGATTGTCGCGGGCAACCAGGATCTGGCTGCCCGCACGGAGGAGCAGGCCAGTTCCGTTGAACAGACGGCCGCGTCGATGGAGCAGATTACCGCCACGGTGAAGAACACCGCGTCCCACACCGGAGAAGCGACGAACCTGTCTGCCGATGCGGCTGCCGTGGTCAAAAACAACGGCGAGATGATGAAGCAGGTCACCAGCAAGATGCGCCTGATTAACGAAACATCGAACAGGATGTCCGACATCATCGACCTGATCGACGCCATTGCCTTCCAGACCAACATTCTGGCGCTGAACGCGGCGGTCGAAGCGGCGCGTGCGGGTGAGCATGGCCGCGGCTTTGCGGTGGTGGCGGGTGAGGTACGCCAGCTCGCGCAGAAAAGTGCAACATCTGCGAGTGAGATCCGCCAGCTGATTGAAAGCTCCACAAGCCAGACGCAGGACGGCATGAACCTTGTGGAGAAAGCCAGCGGGCTTATCAACGGCATGGTCGGCAACGTGGAAGAGATGGACGTCATCCTGCGTGAAATTCGCCAGGCCAGCCATGAACAGACGGAAGGTATCTCGCAGATCAACAGCGCGATTGGCCTGATAGACGCCACCACCCAGCAGAACTCCGCGCTGGTGGAGGAGTCCGTTGCGGCGGCGGCATCCCTTAACGAACAGGCGATGCACCTGAAAGAGCTGGTCCGCGTGTTCCGCGTGAGCGACGGCGTGCTGGCTTAATCCAGCTGGGAGATCTCCAGTGCCGCGCGGTCAATCACGCCGATAATCTGTTTTAACTGCGCGTCGCTGAGTTCTCCCTGATTAACCTTCAGATCCAGAACCGCTTTGAAGTTATCCAGCGCCCGCTTCATCTGTGGGTTTTTGCGCAGCTGGAACCCGACGGAGCGCGCCTTGATACGCGTCTGGATCTGCTCCAGCTGTTCCCGATTGTCATCCAGCCATTGCTGCCCGGCGGCGTTAATTGCAATCCGCTTACGGCCGTTCTCTTCTTCGGTAATGGTGATCAGCGCCTGATCCTGCAAGTAATCCAGCGTCGGGTAGATCACGCCAGGGCTTGGCGTGTAATGTCCCTGCGTCAGGTTTTCGATCTCTTTGATCAGCTCATAACCATGGCTCGCGTTGCGGGTCAGGATATCCAGGATCACCAGCCGCAAATCACCATGGCCAAAAAATCGTGGCCGGCGTCCGCCGCCGTCGTGTTCGTGTCGCATGTTTCTTCCTCAATTTGATATATCTAAACTATATCTAAGATATATTCAGATGCAATCTAAAAGATCTTGATTTCTGAGTTAATAGCAATCATTATCATTAAAAATTCATTCCGATATATCGTATTCACCTGAGAAGGGCATCAACATGGCATCTACCCGTTACCCTCAACGTGTCCGCAATGACCTGCGTTTTCGTGAGCTGAACGTGATGCGCACTGAGCGAGTCAGCGCAGGATTTCAGCGCATTGTACTAGGCGGCGAGGCGCTGGAGGGCTTTAGCTCTCGCGGCTTTGACGACCATACCAAAGTCTTTTTCCCGGCACCGGGCACCCCTTTCGTGCCGCCTGTGGTGACCGATGAAGGCATCGACTGGGGCGACGGGGTGCGTCCGCAGGCGCGTGACTACACCCCGCTGTACGATGACGAAAAACACGAGCTGGCGCTCGATTTTTTCGTGCATGATGGCGGCATTGCCAGCAACTGGGCGGTAGAGGCGAAGGTGGGCGACAAGCTGACCATCGGCGGTCCGCGTGGTTCGCTGGTGGTGCCGGAAGATTACGCCTGGCAGTTGTACGTGTGCGACGAGTCGGGTATGCCCGCGCTGCGCCGCCGTTTAGAAAGCATCGCAAAACTGCCTGTTCCCCCGGCGATCCACGCCATCGTCACCGTGGGCGATGCGGCGTACCAGGACTATCTGGCGCACCTGAGCGGGTTCAACATCACCTGGGTTATCGGCCACAACGAGCAGGCGGTAGCCGACCATCTTGCAGCGCTGGCCGTGCCGGAAGAGGATTACTTTATCTGGCTGACCGGAGAGGGGAAGGTGGTGAAACGCCTGAGCCGTCAGTTTGAAACCGACGCAATTGACCCACAGCTGGTACGTGCCAGTGCGTACTGGCACGCCAAATAATCAGGCTGCGGGATCCAGCTGCGCTTCGCTCACCTGATGTTCGAGCGAGGCGCATACCTCTCTCAGCGCTTTCTCCTGCTGGGCAAAGTAGGCTTCCATATTGCTGAGCGACGAGACGAGCAGCCAGGACTCTTCCTTCTCCAGCTCTGCCAGCTCGTTCACCAGGATGTCGATTTGCTCACGCACCTGCGCCATTTTTTTGCGAATACGTTCCAGGTCGTTCAGCCTGTCGCTCGCCATCATCGGTTCAAACCCTTGTTGCAGACGGGCGACCAGCGAGCGAATGGCCTTCACGTCGCCGCGCTGTTTGGCCTGGTTGAGTTGCACCATCATCCTGTTGGCTTCCTCTTTTAAATCATCGGCAACCAGATCCGGGTGGCATAGCTTGCTCGCCTGACGCCAGAGCCGCTTCAGCTCGTTCCGATCCTCTTCAGAGAGATCCTTGCCTTTACGCAGGCGCACTTCGGCATCATGATGCTGTTCGCGATACTTTTTGTACTCTTCGTTGGCCTCATCGCGCGCCTGACGTGCTGGCTCTTCTTCACGCGTTAAACCGGTCTCCAGCTCCATCGCTTCGGCCAGTAGGTTGGCAATCAGATTACTTTGCTGCTGAAGATGCTTGCGCGCCTCTGCCGCCTGAACGGAATCTGCAGGCAGATCTCGCCAGCGCCGGGTGAGCGTTGTCAGAACCTCTACGGCCTGCGCCATATAGCCCTGGCAGCGGCGGTAATCCTCTTCCCGACGACGCGTCTCCGCCTGCTGACGACGCAGGTTAAGCTCCGCCAGCGTTTTACGCAGGGCGAGGATCTGCTGCATCAACGGCCCGAGGCGGGAGAAATAGAGATCGTTGAATTCATCAAGCTGCTGTACCCGGGCGTTACGGCGATCAATCAGATCGCGCAAGCGCTCTTCCAGAGCTTTCAGCTCCAGCTTGCTGGCCGCCAGCTGCGGGTCACGCCACGGGGTAACGGCGCGCTGGCTTTGCAGCCAGGCGGTGATAGCGCGAAGGGCTGCGGTGTAATTTTTCTGCTCAAGCGCCGCGACGATGGACAGGAGATTATCGTCAAAGGCTTCCTCTTTGAGACGTTTCAACTGGCTCCGGATGATGTCGTCATCTTCCAGCTCAATGGCATTTTTAATGATTTCTAGCCGTTTGATCGGTGTGCTCATGATGCCTTTCGCTCTGGCGCTTAAGTATTTGAGTTAAGGTTAGTTGTTGTAAAAGCTACTGGAAATAATACACACGGATGATGATCGGCGCGATGGGGGATTTCTTTAGAATTGCAGAATGTGAAGATGGGCGCGTAACAGATGAAATGAGCAGGTTGCTTTTGATGATAAGCGCTAATCCGTTGAAATAAATAGCAATCGCTTTAAAACCAAGACCAGTCCCTACTTAAAATTACCAGGTAAAACGCGTATTCCCCCGAATAGTTTGCCCTTTCGGGAGTGCTTACGCTTCGTGTCACTGACTTTTCCTGACACTGGCAGACGATGGTTCGCCGTGCGGAATGCTTTTCCAAAGGAGTGTAGATGAAGATGAAAGCTATTGTAGACGCCCTGCCGATCGTGATGATCCCGGCTACCGTTCTGGCGGCAAACAGAAAGAGCACTTAGGCGGTGAGCGTCTGTATGTCGACCGGGGCTATCACTATATCGATATGGGTAAGATCGACAGTGGATATAACAACTATGCGAACATGCGTGGCTTAAAGGATGAGCAGATGAAGGCGCAAATTGTCTCTAACGAATTTACGCTGGGCATGTGTTACGTGTTTTAACCTGTTGTGAATATCACTGCTTTAAAGCAAGGCCAACACCGTGGGAGTGTGGGGCTGGCTTTTTTCTTGTGCGCATGTGGCATGTGGGGTTCCTGATTTCCATCAAAACCAACGATTATGTTTTACATAAAAATAGGTAACGATGATGATCCATGTCAGGGTAAGAATACCAAAATAGCCAGGGATGAAACGCGCAAAAAGATAAGCACCAGCAACGATGAGCGCTATAGGGATATAATAAATATATGATTGCAAAAACCATAATATTGCTCGTTTCATCTTCTTAATAACTCATATAAAGCATCGCCGATTATTTCCTCATTGTTGCCACCTGATTCAATTTGATAAATTATTTTTGTCATTTGCGGTTCAATAAGAAAGTAAAGCATCTCCAGATTCTGTTGGTACAATGCCTGGTAATATGCAGGGTCCTGAAATTTGAGCTTATTAGCTGCTAGCGCCGCCACCTGTGCTTTCGAATAGATTATAGCACCGTTAACATACATTGATGATAAAGAATTAACCATTCTGATATGCGACTCGTGAAAATCGCCGCTACTGATTATCAGCTTTGCAATAGTTAAGGACAGCGCTAGTTTGCTAGATTTCTCAGCGTACTCATAAGCCTTATCGCCTAATTCCTTTTTAAGAAATGCAGCGAGATTGTTACTTTTTTGCTCTCCCAGTCTTTTGAGAGTTTTCTGAAAGTAAATCTCAACCATATCAAGAGTAACATCGTTTCGGTTATAGATTTCGGCAAGTGCTAATGTGAGACGGCGGTCTTCATTTATTAGCTCGCGACAGGTATTGCGATAGTAATCGTCTGGTATCAGGCACGAACCATAGTTAATTATACGTTGTGTACCAAGCTTTAGATTTTCGATAGCACTCATATTGGTAGCTTGTATTTCTCGCAATGCTTTGGTTAGCGCCAGGGCTAGATTCCTTTCTGATTGCAACTTCATTTTTGCATAGCCGTCTGCCATTGTAATTTCCCTTGTTGTAACATTACCCTGTCAATAATTGATCATCATTGTCATAGGGGGCAAGGAAGAAAATGAAAAAAAGCGGTAGAGTGGCAATTTATGTTCTAGTGGTGATTATTTTCTTTCTAACTATTCCAGAGATCGTCGTTCGTGTACTCACTCCGGAGCAGTTTGCTCGATTGGGTGATTTTACAAGCTTTGGTGGCTTGTTTAGTCATATCCTTTCTTTATTGATTTTCCTTGGCTTAGCTTCAATTCTGCTGGGCATACTCGCCATTTTTGTAACGAAAAAAATTTACCGCCATGTCACTCGATACAAAAGCTAATCTTCAAAACTGATCCACAAGGCGGCAGGTGAGGGGGGAGTTAAGTGTGTTCTGATCTGCGTCATACAATTGGGGTCTGGATCGAGATCGGGTTCAGTTAAGATGCCATGTAACGATAATGGAACACTGTCAGTTACATAGAAAAAGCCACTCGTTAGAGTGGCTTAATTATATGATTCTAAAGCTAAAATTTGGTGGCCCCTGCTGGACTTGAACCAGCGACCAAGCGATTATGAGTCGCCTGCTCTAACCACTGAGCTAAGGGGCCGTGGCGGTGAATTATAAAGTAACTCCCCTCATCAATCCAGCCATTCACACCTGCCTGCTGTTTTTATAAACAACGCATAATCAATCCTTTATACTTATCTTAAGATGCATAGACAGGAGTAGAGATGATCAACGATATTCTGGCCCCTGGCCTGCGGGTGGTGTTCTGCGGAATCAACCCGGGCAAGTCCTCGGCGCACACCGGTTTTCACTTTGCTCATCCGGGAAATCGCTTCTGGAAGGTGATCCACCAGGCCGGTTTTACCGACAAACAGCTTAAGCCGGAAGAAGAGCAGCAGCTGCTGGATACGCGCTGTGGCATCACCATGCTGGTCGAGCGTCCAACGGTGCAGGCGAGCGAAGTAAATCTGCATGAGCTGCGTACTGGCGGGCGGGAACTGGTGAAGAAGATTGAAGACTACCAGCCCGCGGCGCTGGCGATCCTCGGCAAGCAGGCCTACGAGCAGGCGTTCAGCCAGCGCGGTGCGAAGTGGGGTAAGCAGAACATTACCATTGGCGTAACGCAGGTTTGGGTGTTGCCGAATCCGAGCGGGCTGAACAGGGCGACGCTGGACAAGCTGGTGGAGGCGTATCGGGAACTTGATGAGGCGCTGGTGGTGAGGGGGCTTTAGCTCCTCTGCGGCCTGATGCCCTCACCCTGGTCCTCTCCTACAGGGAGAGGGAATAAACAAAAAAAAAGCTCCCGATTGGGAGCTTTTTGCGGTTTACATGGGTTAGTCGTCCAGGAAGCTACGCAGCACTTCAGAGCGGCTCGGATGGCGCAGCTTACGCAGCGCCTTCGCTTCGATCTGACGGATACGTTCGCGGGTAACGTCAAACTGTTTGCCCACTTCTTCCAGCGTGTGGTCGGTGTTCATGTCGATACCGAAACGCATACGCAGCACTTTGGCTTCACGGGCGGTCAGGCCAGCCAGCACGTCGTGCGTAGCGGCACGCAGGCTCTCGGTGGTGGCAGAGTCCAGCGGCAGCTCGAGGGTGGTATCCTCGATGAAATCACCCAGATGCGAATCTTCATCATCACCGATTGGCGTTTCCATGGAGATTGGCTCTTTAGCGATTTTCAGCACTTTACGGATCTTGTCTTCCGGCATCAGCATGCGTTCAGCCAGCTCTTCCGGCGTCGGCTCGCGACCCATCTCCTGCAACATCTGGCGAGAAATACGGTTGAGCTTGTTGATGGTCTCAATCATATGCACCGGAATACGGATGGTGCGCGCCTGGTCTGCGATAGAGCGGGTGATCGCCTGACGGATCCACCAGGTAGCATAGGTGGAGAACTTGTAACCACGACGGTATTCAAACTTATCTACCGCTTTCATCAGACCGATGTTGCCTTCCTGAATCAGATCCAGGAACTGCAGGCCACGGTTGGTGTATTTCTTGGCGATAGAGATAACCAGACGTAAGTTCGCTTCAACCATCTCTTTCTTAGCACGGCGGGCTTTCGCTTCACCGATAGACATACGACGGTTGATGTCTTTCACCTGCTCGATGGT
The DNA here is from genome assembly GCF_021869665.1 of Enterobacter cloacae complex sp. ECL411. NCBI lineage: Bacteria > Pseudomonadati > Pseudomonadota > Gammaproteobacteria > Enterobacterales > Enterobacteriaceae > Enterobacter > Enterobacter cloacae complex sp. ECL411. The sequence continues at coordinate 4,054,647 of NZ_CP091486.1, read as the reverse complement.
CAGGCCGGTCTCTTCTTCAATCTGATGCAGCTTTTGCAGGCCGCGCTGTACGTCTTCTTTCACGTCGTGCAGCTTTTCAGACCACGGCTTGTTCATCGCGATAGCGGCGTTGAACCAGGTTTCGCTGGTTTCATTGCCGGTGAAGAGGGTGATGAAATTCTTCTTCGGCATTTTGCACTGTTCAACACACAGCTTCATGATGATACGTTCCTGGGTACGTACGCGATCCATCATCACGCGCATGCTGTTCACCAGGTAGTCGAACTGTTTTGGCACCAGGCGGAACTGTTTGAACACTTCCGACAGCTTCAGGATCTCTTCCTGAGCGGCAGCATGGCTGCGGCCTTTCGCTTTGATGGTGTCACGCGTCACTTCGTACTGAGTACGCAGCTCGGCAAACTTCTCGCGCGCCAGTTCAGGGTCGATGCTGTTGTCGTCGTCGCTGCTGTCGTCGTCTTCTTCTTCATCTTCGTCTTCGTCGTCATCCATCTCTTCCTGAGACAGCTCAGAACCGACGTGAGTGGCGGTTGGCGCCATATCTTCTTCAGCGTTCGGGTCGACAAAGCCAGTGATCAGATCGGACAGACGCGCTTCTTCCGCTTCAACGCGATCGTACTGCTCCAGCAGATAGGTAATCGCTTCCGGGTATTCGGCAACAGAGCACTGAACCTGGTTGATCCCGTCTTCGATGCGTTTTGCGATGTCAATTTCGCCTTCGCGGGTCAACAGTTCAACGGTACCCATTTCACGCATGTACATGCGGACCGGGTCAGTGGTACGCCCGATTTCAGATTCCACGCTGGACAGTACCTGTGCAGCAGCTTCTTCCGCATCTTCGTCAGTGTTGTTGGAGGTTTCAGCCAGCAACAGATCATCGGCATCCGGTGCTTCTTCCATCACCTGAATGCCCATGTCATTGATCATTTGGATGATATCTTCGATCTGATCTGAATCGACGATATCTTCCGGCAGATGGTCATTGACCTCGGCATAGGTCAGATAGCCTTGCTCCTTACCGCGTTGGACAAGAAGTTTCAGCTGTGACTGCGGGTTTTGCTCCATAAGACGGTATCCACACTTAATTCGTTTGATTGGTGTCGGCGATAGGGCTGCCAACCTTTAAAGCGAGGGCGTACTTATATTTTTGCCGCTGCCTCTCAGTGCGGCTGCCGGGGGCTTCCCGATCGATATTCGGCACTTAAGCCGTTAAATTTTTTATTTCTTCGCCAGTTCCTGGTTAATCATCCAGAGCTCCCGGCGTTCTTCGCTGCTTAAGCCATGGGTGCGCTCGCGAGCTATCAACTCTTCCTGGCGCAACTCAAGCATCGAATCAAACATATGGTTGAGTGAGTCGGTGAACGTTTTTTCTGCGATATCCTTATCTGCTATATCGTCCCACATCGACAGTTTTTCAAGGGTAGCGGCCTCTTTTGTGCCGCGATAATGCTCTAAAAGTTGTCCGGTGGTCAGACCTGGCTGCGACAAACAAGTGTTGACCAATTCTGAAAATAAGCCAAGTCCGGGCAATTTTTCGTGGTTCAAACCCGCCAGTGACGGCACTTGCGGAGCAAGTTCGGGGTTTTGCACCAGCAACCCTATCAGTATACGCATGGTTGTGCGTTTTAGCTGAGGCGCGGGGCGTACCGTGCCGTTTTCAGCCTGTTTAGGCATTAAACGTTCAAGCTGGCTGTCATCCAGAATGCCGAGCTTGTTGCCTAACTCCTGACGCAGATAGATGCGCAGCGTTTCGCCGGGCACCTGGCTGATTAACGGCAGCGCCAGCGTGCTGAGCTGCGCGCGCCCGTCAGGGGTACTCAAATCCACCTGCGGCATCAGGCTGTTAAACAGAAACGTAGAGAGCGGCTGAGCCTGCTCCATCCGCGCTTCAAATGCCGCTTTGCCCTCTTTACGCACCAGCGTATCCGGGTCTTCACCGTCGGGCAGGAACATAAAGCGTAGCTGACGCCCGTCGGTCATATACGGCAACGCGGTTTCCAGCGCTCGCCAGGCGGCGTCGCGTCCTGCGCGGTCACCGTCGTAACAGCAAATCACGTTGTTGGTGACGCGGAACAGCAACTGGATATGGTCCGCCGTGGTGGACGTTCCCAGCGACGCAACGGCATAGTTAATGTCGTACTGCGCCAGCGCAACAACATCCATATAGCCTTCGACGACCAGAAGACGCGGAGGTTCCGCATTATCCTGCTGTGCCTCATAAAGACCGTAAAGCTGGCGGCCCTTATGGAAAATATCGGTTTCCGGGGAGTTAAGGTATTTCGGCAGGGCATCACCCAGCACGCGACCACCAAAACCTATCACCCGGCCACGCTTGTCGCGGATCGGGAACATCACCCGTTCACGGAAGCGGTCGTAGCTTCGTCCCTGGTCGTTGGTGACCAGCATGCCTGCGTCGATGAGGGATTTACGATCTTCGCTATTGCCGCCAAAACGCTTTAACACGTTGTCCCAGCCGGGCGGGGCGTAACCAATAGCGAAACGCGCAATCACATCGTCGCTCAGTCCGCGCTTGTTCAGATACTGACGCGCAGGCTCAGCCGCAGAGTGCTTAAGAGACTGTTGGTAAAACGAATTCAGGCCATCCATCAACTGATATAGCGTTTGCCGCTGATGGCGCTCGATCTGACTTGGCCCACTGCCTGCTTCATATGGCACTTCAAGGTTATGCATCGCCGCCAGCTCTTCGACGGTTTCAACGAACTCGAGCTTATCGTAGTTCATCAAAAAATCGACGGCATTACCGTGTGCGCCACAGCCGAAGCAATGGTAAAACTGCTTTTCACCGTTTACGGTGAAAGAGGGGGTTTTTTCGTTATGGAACGGACAGCACGCATGGTAGTTCTTGCCCTGCTTTTTTAGCTTCACCCGCGCGTCGATGAGATCGACGATGTCGGTTCTGGCAAGCAGGTCATTGATGAAAACGCGTGGGATTCTTCCGGCCATATGCCCCAAAAATTTAAGCGACTTATAAACGAAAACAAGCCGCGCATTCCTTCCGGAAGCACGGCCTTACGACTACAACTCTGTCTGTCAATTGAGGGCTGTGGCCCTCAACAGATTAGTACAGACGAGTACGGCGTGCGTTTTCGCGAGCCAGTTTCTTCGCGTGACGTTTCACAGCGGAAGCTTTAGCGCGCTTACGTTCGGTCGTTGGTTTTTCATAAAACTCACGACGACGAACTTCAGCCAGAACACCTGCTTTCTCGCATGAACGTTTGAAGCGACGCAGTGCTACGTCGAACGGCTCGTTTTCACGTACTTTAATTACCGGCATGTAACTCTCACCTTTAATAAATTCGGTTTGCCGCTGGCATCAACGCCAGCTTATTTCAAAATGGTGCGGAATTTTACTGCAAATGCTGCTGCTTTGTAAAGCACCGATGCGATTTTGAAAGGGACTTTTATAAGGGGGAAGAGTATACACGAGGCTTCTTCCTGGGGCGAACAAAGTTTTACATCAACCCGCCCAGGCTCTACACTGCGCGGTATTGAAACGAGGTAAAACAAGTCATGCGTGTACTGGGTATTGAAACATCCTGCGATGAAACCGGCATCGCGATTTACGACGACGAAAAAGGGCTTCTGGCCAACCAACTGTATAGTCAGGTGAAATTGCACGCTGACTACGGCGGCGTCGTGCCTGAACTGGCCTCTCGTGACCACGTGCGTAAAACGGTTCCCCTGATTCAGGCGGCACTGAAAGAGGCCGGGTTAAGTGCAAAAGATATTGATGCCGTGGCCTATACTGCAGGACCGGGCCTGGTTGGCGCGCTGCTGGTCGGCGCAACGGTAGGGCGTTCGCTGGCCTTCGCGTGGGACGTTCCGGCCATTCCGGTTCACCATATGGAAGGACATCTTCTGGCTCCGATGCTGGAAGCCAATCCGCCAGCGTTCCCGTTTGTGGCGCTGCTGGTCTCCGGCGGTCATACGCAGCTGATTAGCGTAACGGGCATTGGCAAGTATGAGCTGCTGGGCGAATCAATCGACGACGCGGCCGGTGAAGCCTTCGACAAAACCGCCAAGCTGCTGGGCCTGGATTATCCTGGCGGCCCGATGCTGTCGAAAATGGCCGCGCAGGGAACGGAAGGGCGCTTTGTCTTCCCGCGTCCGATGACCGATCGTCCGGGGCTGGATTTTAGTTTCTCCGGTCTGAAAACCTTCGCGGCGAACACCATTCGCAATAATGACGACAGCGAGCAGACGCGTGCCGACATCGCCCGCGCGTTCGAAGATGCGGTGGTGGATACGCTGATGATCAAGTGCAAGCGTGCGCTGGATCAGACGGGCTTTAAGCGCCTGGTGATGGCCGGTGGCGTGAGCGCCAACCGTACGCTGCGCGCGAAGCTTGCCGAAATGATGCAAAAGCGTCGTGGGGAAGTGTTCTACGCGCGTCCGGAATTTTGTACCGATAACGGGGCGATGATCGCCTACGCCGGGATGGTGCGCCTGAACGCTGGCGCCACGGCTGACCTGAGCGTGTCCGTGCGTCCGCGCTGGCCGCTGGCGGAGCTGCCTGAGGCGTAAGTCTTTTGCCCGGTGGCGCTGCGCTTACCGGGTCTGCAAAAATCGTAGGCCGGGTCAGGCGAAGCCGCCACCCGGCAATAAACCGCACTACATCCGCAGCATCCCTTTCTCTTCCAGAAACGCAATGATCGTCGCCAGCCCGTCACCCGCCTTCAGGTTGGTAAAGGTCCACGGACGCTCGCCGCGCATGCGATTAGTGTCGCGCTCCATTACCTCCAGGGACGCCCCCACGTACGGCGCGAGGTCGGTTTTATTGATCACCAGAAAATCGGATTTGGTGATCCCCGGCCCGCCCTTGCGCGGGATTTTTTCCCCTTCGGCCACGTCGATCACGTAGATGGTGAGGTCCGCCAGCTCCGGGCTGAAGGTCGCGCTCAGGTTATCCCCGCCGCTTTCGACGAAGATCAGATCCAGATTGCCGAACTTCTCGCTCAAGGCTTCCACCGCTGCCAGGTTCATTGAGGCATCTTCGCGGATGGCGGTGTGCGGACAGCCGCCCGTTTCCACCCCTACGATGCGCTCTGGCTCAAGCGCACCCGCCTCGGTCAGGATGCGCTGATCCTCTTTGGTGTAGATATCGTTAGTCACCACCGCAAGATGATAGGTGTCGCGCATCGCCTTGCAGAGCGCTTCCAGCAGGGCGGTTTTGCCCGACCCTACCGGGCCGCCCACGCCAACGCGCAGGGGATGTTTGTAATCAGCCATATTGACTCCTCAGGAACGGAATAGTCGTGAATATTGGGTTTCGTGGCGTGCGGAGGCGATGGCGGACAGCGGCGTAGCTGCCCCCAGCGCGTCGTCGCCACGTAAAAATGCCTGTTCAAACCCGGCGGCAAAATGGTCGCTCAGGTCGATAATCAGCTGTTGTGCGGCCTGCTGCCCAAACGGCACCAGCTTGACGCCCGCCATCACCGCGCTCTCAATCCAGCTGTAGCCGAGGCTCAGCGCCAGCTCGCGCGCGCTAATGCCCCAGCGCACGCCGAGCCACGCCATACCGCCGAGCTGGCTCTGCATCAACAGCGGCAGCCATTCTGGCGGGCAGGCGGGTTCCCAGCTTTTAACCAGGCGCGTAAAGGCTGCGCCGCGGTTGCGTTCTTCCTCGCGCAGTTCGCGCGTTTCCCGACAGGCGAGGAGGTATGCCGTCCAGCGTTTTGCTGTCGCGACCTCCTGCTTCTCGCAGGCATGATACAGGCGGATAAACAGCGGCAGGTCGACGCAGAAAAAGCTCTGCTCCATCTGCTGGATCTGCCAGCGCCTGAAAGCCTCAGCGTCCGTGATCCACCCGGCCTCGACAGCCCACTCCAGCCCCTGTGACCAGGTATACGATCCGACCGGCAGGCTACTGCTGGAGAGCTGCATCAGGCGCAGCCGCTGGCGGGCGTGCTCCATCAGCTCATCAACGCCAGCAGGGCAGAGACGATCAGCCCGCCGCCGAAGGTTTTACGCAGGCCGTCGTGACGGCGCAGCAGCAGCCCTGCCGCGAAGCTGGCGCACAGCACCGTGGCACTGGCTAACATAAATCCGCTGGTAAAGAGCCAGAAGCTGTGGCCGGACATCTCCACGCCGTGCGCCCAGCCGTGGAACATCGCCAGGGCTGGAACCGCCAGCAGCAGGCGATTTTCAGTCTTAAACATCATCACGCCGCAGACCGCCAGCGAGGCGATAATCAGCATCTCCATGCCGCTAAAGCCGCCGAGCAGGCTGCCCGCAACGGCGCCAGCCAGCATCATGCCGAGCGTTGCTAACGGCAGCAGCAGCTTGCGGCCGCTCAGGGCGGACAGCACGCCAGCCCCCGTCAGCATCAGCAGGTGATCCAGCCCGGTCAGCGGATGGAGAAAACCTGCCTGAAAGCTGTCGGTCCCGTGACCGGGATGGGCAAGCGCCGGAACGGAAAAGGCCAGCAGAAACAACGGCAAATACTTACGCATGATGAGTCCTTAATGTGAATGAGCGTGGGAGTGGCCATGGCTGTGGGCATCGCTGGTGTAAGCGCCCGCTTCCGGTTCAAAGGGCAGGCTGGCGAAGGTCACCTCCAGCCCGAACTGACGTAGCATGTCGTCGAGAACGTGATCGTGGTGGTAGCGCAGTTCGCCGGGCATGATTTGCAGCGGTACGTGGCGGTTGCCCAGGTGATAACAGGCGCGGGCGAGCAGGAACGGGTCGGCGCAGCGCACCACGGAAACCGACTCCGGGGCGGCGATCACTTCGATCACTTCGCTGCCGTCGTCGGTAGTCAGCAGGTCGCCCCCGCGCAGCAGCAGGCCGCGCGGCAGCATTAGCCCGGCTTCGCGGCCGTCGTTCAGCGCCACGCGGGCGCGGCTTTTCACCCGCACGTCAATCGGCAGCGTGACGCTGGAGGTAATCGGGTGCGCGTGGTCCAGGCGTTGGGTTAAATAAATCATCATCACTCCTCAAAACAGAAAATAGCGTTGCGCCATCGGCAAAACTTCTGCCGGTTCGCTGGTGATCAATTCGCCGTCGACGCGAACCTCATAGGTTTGCGAGTCAACGGTGATATTCGGCTGTAAATCGTTGTGGATCATGTCGGCCTTTTTCACCGTCCGGCAGCCTTTCACCACCGCAGTGGAGCTTTGCAATCCGAGCCGCTGCGGAATGCCGCTGGCATCAGCGGCCTGCGAGACAAACGTCAGCCGCGTGGCGTGGCGTGCGGCACCAAGTGCACCAAACATCGGGCGGTAATGCACCGGCTGCGGCGTGGGGATCGAGGCGTTGATGTCGCCCATTGGCGCACAGGCGATCATCCCGCCTTTGACGATGGTGGCGGGTTTGACGCCAAAGAAAGCGGGGGACCAGACCACCAGATCCGCCAGCTTGCCCGCCTCAATAGAACCGACCTCATGGGCGATGCCGTGGGTAAGAGCCGGATTAATGGTGTATTTGGCGACATAGCGCTTCACGCGGAAGTTGTCGTTCTCGCCTGTCTCTTCCGGCAGTGCGCCGCGCTGCACCTTCATGCGGTGCGCCACCTGCCAGGTGCGGATAATCACTTCCCCCACGCGGCCCATGGCCTGTGAATCTGACGAGGTGAGCGAGAACGCGCCGATATCGTGCAGCACGTCTTCGGCGGCGATGGTTTCCCGACGAATACGGGATTCCGCAAACGCCACGTCCTCGGCGATATCCGGGTCGAGATGGTGACAGACCATCAGCATGTCCAGGTGCTCGTCGATGGTATTCACCGTGTAGGGCAGCGTCGGGTTGGTAGAGGAGGGCAAAATATTCGGGTGCGCGCAGGCGGTGATGATATCCGGCGCATGGCCGCCGCCCGCCCCTTCGGTGTGGAAGGTGTGGATGGTGCGCCCGGCGATGGCAGCCAGCGTGTCTTCGACAAAACCGGACTCGTTCAGCGTGTCGCTGTGCAGCGCCACCTGAATATCCATCTCTTCAGCGACCTCCAGCGAGCAGTTGATTGCCGCAGGCGTCGCGCCCCAGTCTTCGTGGATCTTAAGCCCGATAGCGCCTGCCGCGATCTGCTCGCGCAGCGCGTCCGGGTTTGAACCGTTCCCTTTGCCCAGCAGGCCAATATTCACCGGCAGCGTATCGGCGGCCTGCAACATGCGGGCGATATACCACGGCCCCGGCGTGCAGGTGGTGGCGTTTGTACCTGCCGCAGGGCCGGTGCCGCCGCCGATCATGGTGGTGACGCCGGAGACCAGCGCCTCTTCCGCCTGCTGCGGACAGATCCAGTGGATGTGGGTGTCGATCCCGCCAGGGGTGACGATCTTCCCTTCTGCGGCGATCACTTCCGTTGCCGCGCCAATCGGGATCGTCACGCCGGGCTGAATGTCCGAGTTTCCGGCTTTGCCGACGGCGAAGATCCGCCCATCTTTTATGCCGATATCCGCTTTCACAATCCCCCAGTGATCGACAATCAGCGCGTTGGTGAGCACCAGATCCACGCAGTCGTCGGCGGTCATCTGCCCCTGTCCCATGCCGTCGCGGATCACTTTTCCGCCGCCGAATTTAACCTCTTCGCCGTAGATCGTGAGATCGTCCTCCACTTCGATCCACAGCTCGCTGTCGGCCAGCCGCACTTTATCCCCGGTAGTGGGGCCGAACATATCGGCATACGCCTGGCGTGAAATCTCAGCCATGTTTCACCTCGCCCATGACCTCGCCGCGAAAACCGAAAATGCGCTGCGCGCCCGTCACCTGCACCAGCGCCACTTCCCGCTTCTGGCCGGGCTCGAAGCGCACGGCAGTACCGGCCGGGATGTTGAGTCGGTAGCCTCGAGTGGCTTCGCGATCGAATTTCAACGCCGGGTTGACCTCGTAAAAGTGGTAGTGCGAGCCGACCTGGATCGGCCTGTCGCCGTGGTTTTCCACGATCACACTTCGGGTTTCGCGCCCGACGTTGAGCGCAATGTTGCCGGACTGGATCCGGTATTCGCCTGGGATCATCACGCGCTCCTTACACGATCGGATTGTGGACGGTGACGAGCTTGGATCCGTCCGGGAAGGTGGCTTCCACCTGGATATCCGGGATCATCTCCGGCACGCCCTCCATCACCTGATCGCGCGTCAGGACGTGGCGGCCGGCTTCCATCAGCGAGGCGACGGTTTCGCCATCGCGCGCGCCTTCCATAATAAAGGCGCTGATCAGCGCGACCGATTCCGGGTAGTTGAGCTTTACCCCGCGCGCGAGGCGGCGTTCGGCAACCAGCGCGGCGGTGAACAGCAACAGCTTGTCTTTTTCTCTGGGAGTCAGTTCCATAGCGTTTCTCTTATGTCTGCCAGATACGCGGCGAACAGGCGGTTTTGGGGGTTAAAAGCGGGCGAAGCGACTGCCAGATATCGCGCATCACCCGCTGGCAAATGAGGTTGTCGAGGGAGAGAAAACGCACCGACAGCAGGTCGTCGGTGAGCGTCGCCCCGCCAAAGTTTTCCAGCGGGGCGAGCCGCTCGCGCACTGTATCAAGATGAGCTTCCCGGGCCGGGTAGAACAGCAGCGTGCCGACCCACGGATGGCCTGCGACGGGCGACAGATCGCCATCGTTAAGATGCAGTCGCTCAATCAAACGCGGCTCGCCATCCACCCACACCTCAAGGCGGCTCTCCAGCGTGCCGTGGCTGAAGGTTTCGTTTATCACCGGTCGGCCAAGGCAGTACAGCTCCCACGCCAGCAGCGTGCTGGTGGCGTGCAGGTGAAAGACGGAACGCAGCGCGGCGTGCGCACCGGGGAAAATAATGGTGTCCTGCGGCAGCCACTCCAGCGTGGCCTCTTCGTCGAGGTAAAAATGCTGATTCAGACAGGCCAGCGGGCCGCTGCTGCGATAGAACTTGCTGGCGCCGGGCATGGTGATGAGGGCATGGCTTTTGGCGTCGAGCCGCACGGAAATATCCAGCGTATCCCCGCCCACAATCCCGCCTGGCGGATGCAGCAGGTAAAGGTGACAGGTTTCCCCTTCGGGATAAAACGGGCGCTGAACGGTGAGCGGCCCGGTGTGACGCGCGAAATGGAGGAGGGTTTTCTCAGGGGTATAACAAAACTGGAGGGCAAGCGTGGCCTGCCAGCCTTTGTATGAATTATCAGTGACCTGAGTTGCTAACATGGTGCTTCCATTTCCACACTATCGGGGTACGTTTCAGTATGCCCTGGCGGAAATGAAGGCTGTCATATGAGTCGCTTATGGATAAAAAACCGGTTCATGTGAGCCGGTTTCAGTAATGTAGGCCGGGTAAGCGCAGCGTCACCCGGCAAGAAAGGTTAACGATAATCCTCTGCATCCACATCATACCCCGACGGCTCCCAACGGATCGCCAGCAGCGATACCAGGCCGATAAACGGCGCCAGCGCAATCACCCAGAACACGGCGGTATCCAGCGACGCGACCAGTAGCGGGAACAGAAACAGTGACAGCGTTGAACTGCTGCGCATCAGCGTCTGGTTAAGCCCCACGCCCACGCCGCGCAGCGAGGTCGGGTAGCTCAAGGAGGCAAACGTCATGGTATGCGCACCCGGACCAAAACCCTGGCCAAACAGGAACAGCGCCAGCATCGCGACGGCGACCACGCCTTCCGTGGCCCCGTCAGGGCGGCCAATCAGCGCCAGACCGAGCAGCGCCACCAGCTGGCAGGCGTAACCCGCCAGTGACATCCGCCACGCGCCGAAGCGCGGAACATAGCGCACTGCCAGCAGCCCGCCGACAAACGCGAACAGCAGGTTAAGCGCCAGCGAGATCAGAATGGTGGTCAGCATCGACTGCACAAAGAAGCTGGAGATGATCACCGGCAGGCCAAAGGCTACGGCGTTATAGGCGAACGAGGAGACGACCGACAGCAGCGTGGCGAGCGTGGTACGCCGCAGATAGAAACCGCGGAACAGGTTCAGGTAGTTCGACCATTTTGCCTTATTGACCACCGGCGCGGGCTGGTCAAGCGCATCCTGTGGCACGTGGGCATTAATGTTGTACGACTGCCGCAGGATGGACGCCGCCTCCTTCAGATTGCCCTGATTCGCCGCCCAGACCGGGGATTCGCTCATATAGCGGCTGCGGATGGCGATAATCACCAGCGCGGGCACCGCGCCGAAGCCAAGGATCAGACGCCAGAGCCAGTCGCTGTGGCCTTCCGGCAGCACGGCGTAGAAGAAGAGCACCAGAAGATAAGAGATGCTGATGGCCGCATACCAGGTGGGGCACCACATTGCCACGCTGGAGGCTTTATTCCCCGGGCCTTTCAGCCTGGCGAACTCGCTGAGAAACGCCATCGCCACGGGAAGGTCGATCCCGACGCCAAGACCCATCACAAAGCGTGCGCCCGCCAGCACATATTCGTTCGGAGCCAGCGCACAGGCGATGGCGGCGACGACAAAGAACACCATGTCGGCCATAAAGACGCGGTAGCGCCCGATTTTATCCGTAAGATAGCCGCCGAGCAGCGCCCCGACAATGGCACCAAAGGTAATAGCTGAAGCCACCATGCCGGTACCAGCGGGCGTCAGGTTAAATTCGCGGGTGATGTCTTTGATGCCAAATGCCAGCGCGCCGAGATCGTAGGCATCGAGAAAAATTCCCCCGAGCGCGATACCGACCACGATGCGGGCATTGGCCCGGCGCTGAGAGCCGTCATTAACGAGACGTGAAACGTCCGATGCGCTGCGTACCCACTTGATGTCGCCATCCGGGGTGTTTCCTGCCGTTGGGAGGGGAGTTGTGTCTGTGATTTCTGCCATTTTCTTTTATGTGGTTGTGTTGTGTACCTAACAGTTACCACAGGCAGAAGGGGACAAAAATCACATTTGGTTATAAGGCATAACGAACGGTTTACTGAGCGTCTTTCTTTTTACGCTTGAGCTTCGTCCAGATTTTGGTTTCCTGGCGACGCCACAGGCGCTGAATGTTGTCATGATGACGCAGCAGGATCAGGCACGAGAGCATCGATACCGGGAAGGTAAACTGCGGTTTGAACCACCAGACATAAAACGGAGCGATCAGCGCGCTGACGATGGCACCCAGCGATGAATAGCCGCTCAGCAGGATGGTCAGCAGCCAGGTGCCCGCCATCACGCCAGTGAGATCCCAGCCGATCGGCGCAATCGCGCCAAACGCGGTTGCAACGCCTTTACCGCCTTTAAAACCAAAGAAAACGGGCCAGATATGGCCGACGCAGGCGGCGATAGCAATCAGCCCCAGCCAGAAGGGTGTGACGCCCAGCGCATACGCACCCCAGACGGGGAGCATTCCTTTCAGAACATCAAAAATCAAAACCGCTACGGCTGCTCCCTTGCCGCCAATTCGTAGTACATTGGTCGCCCCCGGATTCCCGGAACCACTTTCACGCGGGTCAGGCAACCCGGCGATGCGGCAGACCAGAATGGCGCTGGAGATTGAGCCGCAAAGGTAGGCGAGGATAATCATTCCAGGCGCGATTGCACTCATAACGCTGTTCCGTTTTGAAAATGTATCTGTATTCTCAGCATCTGTGGATAATACGCATAATTCGCCGGAAGTGGTATCCGGTTTAGCCAAAAAGCAGGCAGGTCGTGATGGATATTGTATTTATAGAGCAACTTTCGGTAATCACCACAATTGGTGTTTACGACTGGGAACAGACCATCGAGCAGAAACTGGTGTTCGATATCGAAATGGGCTGGGATAACCGCAAGTCAGCAAAAAGCGATGATGTGAATGACTGTCTGAGCTACGCCGACATCAGTGAAGCGGTAGTTGGCCACGTGGAAGGGCAACGATTTGCGCTGGTGGAACGCGTGGCGGAAGAGGTAGCGGACCTGCTACTGAGCAAATTTAACTCCCCGTGGGTGCGCATCAAACTAAGCAAGCCGGGCGCGGTGGCGCGCGCCGCCAACGTGGGCGTGATTATCGAGCGTGGCACAAATCTGAAAGGAAAAGATTTAACGTCATAATAGCTAAACCATTTTAGGTTATATCGGTCTTAAAGCTGTATCTTTCACGGTTGTCCGCGTGGGACACCGTTTTTTTATATCTTTTTAGGGGTTTATAGATGAGCGATATGCACTCGCTGCTGGTGGCGGCAATTCTGGGTGTGGTCGAAGGATTGACGGAGTTTTTGCCGGTGTCCAGTACGGGCCATATGATTATCGTTGGCCATCTCCTGGGCTTTGAAGGCGATACCGCAAAGACGTTTGAGGTGGTGATTCAGCTGGGCTCTATTCTGGCGGTGGTCGTCATGTTCTGGCGTCGTCTGTTTGGTCTGATCGGCATCCACTTCGGGCGTTTACCGCAGCGTGAAGGAGAGGGCAAGGGGCGCCTGACGCTGATTCATATTCTGCTGGGGATGATCCCGGCGGTGGTGCTGGGGCTGGTGTTCCACGACACCATAAAATCGCTTTTCAACCCGATTAACGTGATGTACGCGCTGGTTGTCGGCGGCTTCCTGCTGATTGCCGCCGAAGTGCTGAAGCCAAAAACCCCGCGTGCAGAAGGTCTGGACGATATGACGTATCGCCAGGCGTTTATGATTGGCTGCTTCCAGTGTTTGGCGCTGTGGCCGGGCTTCTCCCGTTCAGGGGCAACCATTTCCGGCGGGATGCTGATGGGCGTGAGCCGTTACGCGGCGTCTGAGTTCTCGTTCCTGCTGGCGGTACCGATGATGATGGGCGCCACCGCACTGGATCTCTACAAAAGCATCGGCTTCCTGACCGTAGGCGACATTCCGATGTTCGCCGTGGGCTTTATCACCGCCTTTATCGTGGCGCTGATTGCCATCAAAACCTTCCTGCAACTGATTAAGCGTATCTCGTTTATTCCGTTCGCGATCTACCGCTTTATCGTCGCGGCTGCCGTGTACGTGGTCTTCTTCTGATGACCGACCGCCCTCAGTCTTTCGGCTGAGGGCAACGTTTTTCCTTCCACGCCGCGACCGCATCAATCCGCCGTTTCGTCAGCTCTTCGCGGATCTCCGGGCCTTTAAACCCTGCCTCCACCACCTCTTTCGTTGGCACCGCTTTTGCGATTTCCCACGCCTCGCGCAGCAAACGACCCTGCGGATAATCGGACGCTTCAAACCCGGTACGGCCGCGCACGTCCGCTTCGCTGGTCAGCGCAATTTGCTCCACGCGCTGCGGCTTGCGCCAGGCGTCGATGTTATCGAACAGCCTGACGATGGTGGCGGGTTTCAGGATCGGGAAGGTGTGGATCAGGTCGTGGAACTCGGCGACCAGTTTTGCCAGATCGCGAATGTCATTCGGCACGCGCAGGCGCTGGCAAAGCCCTTCAACCAGCTTTACGCCAGCCGGACCGTGCCCGTGGTGGCGTGGCCACAACTCCTTTGGCGTTAAACCTTTGCCGAGGTCATGGCAGAGGGTGGAAAAGCGCACGTCCACTTCAGGGCTGAGCATGGCGGCCATGCTCAGGGTCATCAGAGTGTGAATGCCGGTATCAATTTCCGGGTGCCATTTCGCCGGGGCGGGCACGCCAAACAGCGCGTCTATTTCCGGGAACAGCACTTTCAGCGCCCCGCAGTCGCGCAGAACCTGGAAAAAGACCTGTGGGTTGCGGGTGGTCAGGGCGTTTTCGGTCTCTTTCCAGACGCGTTCTGGCGTCAGGTGTTCCAGCTCGCCCGCGTCGGTCATGGCCGTCATCAGCGCCATCGTCTCGTCGGCGATACGGAAGCTCAGATGGGCATAACGGGCGGCAAAACGCGCCACGCGCAGTACGCGAAGCGGATCTTCAGAAAAGGCGGGGGAAATATGGCGTAAAAGACGATCGCGCAAATCGTTCTGGCCGCCGTAGGCGTCGATGATATGTCCGTTTTCGTCCTGCGCCAGGGCGTTAATGGTGAGATCGCGGCGCAGTAAGTCCTGCTCCAGCGTGACATCCGGCGCGGCATAGCAGGTGAAGCCGGTATAACCGGAACCCGATTTCCGTTCGGTACGCGCCAGGGCGTACTCTTCGCGGCTTTTCGGATGGAGGAACACAGGAAAATCGCGGCCTACCTGCTGGTAGCCCGCGTCAATCATCGCTTCGGGCGTGGCACCGACCACGACCCAATCTTTATCTTTGACCGGCAGACCTAATAACGCATCACGTACCGCACCACCGACCAGATAACTCTTCACGCCAACACTCCCGTTTTCTCTTTTCGCAAGATGATACGTAAGTGTGGCAGAGAAGACGAGTTAGTTCATCCAGCGGTCTTTACGTTTACGGCTTGGGATAAGGTGAGGAAGCACCAGACCCAGCACCAGACCGACGCCCAGTACGCCGCCGCCATACATAAACCACTGCATGATGATGGTGCGTTGTTTGTCATCCAGCTGTAGATTAGCGGCGTTTACTTTCTTCTGTGCGACGATCAGCTCATTTTTCAGCTTCTGATTTTCGTCTTTCAGACCGGCGATCACGCTGTCGCTTTGCGCCACTTTCTGCTGCATCTCTGCGGTGCGCTGGTTCCAGGTACCGTCAATGTTGTTCAGCTTATCGGTCAGGGTTTTCACCTGATTTTCCAGATCCGGCACGCGGGTGCGCAGGCTTGGCACTGTGCTTAGCTCTTTCAGCGGGATCCATGAGGTGCGGCCAGAGCTGTCACGAACCTGACCGTAATTGGTGTCTGCGTTAGTTTGCAGCAGAGTCACTTCCTCGCCGGCATTTACCGTACCCACGAGGCGATAATTGTCTCCAGGGCCGCTGCGTACCCAGGTATTCAGTTCATCAGAAACGTAACGTTTCTCTTCAGCGTGGACCGCGGTTGCGGCGCTAAAAGCGAGTAAAGTAAGTCCAATCAGGCGTAATTTAAGCATATCAGTCGTTATTTTCATAAAAAGTGGAACGATAGTAGTGGTATCAGTGTCGCTACGCAAAGGATTCATCATCAATCGGAATCATCTGTGTCATGATTTCCACCGCTTTAAACTTTTACGCCCGTCAAATTGCTCATTGCGTGGCAATTTGGCGCAAAATACTATGTACTGACAAACAAATGGCGAGGAAGTTCGCCTTCATCGACGCGTCTGTGACGCACGCAAAAGTACAAGGCTATGGCACAAGAGATCGAATTAAAGTTTATCGTCGAAAAAGACAGCGCTGACGCGCTCCGCCAGCATCTGAATACGCTGTCCGGCGAGCACCATGAACCCGTACAGCTGCTCAACATCTATTACGAAACGCCGGACAACTGGCTGCGCAACCACGATATGGGCCTGCGCATCCGTGGTGCGAACGGGCGCTACGAGATGACGATGAAAATCGCCGGTCGCGTGGTGGGCGGTTTGCACCAGCGTCCGGAATACAATATCGACATCAGTAAGCCAGAACTTGAGCTGGATCGTTTTCCGGCGGAAGTGTGGCCGGAAGGGACGCTGCCCGCAACGCTGTCGGCAGAGGCGCAACCGCTGTTCAGCACCGATTTCTGGCGCGAGAAATGGCTGGTGACGGAAGGCAAGAGCCGCATTGAGATTGCGTTTGATCGAGGTGAAATTAAGGCTGGTGAAGAGCAGGAGCCGATCTGCGAGCTGGAGCTTGAACTGCTGGAAGGTGAGGCGAGCGACGTGCTGAAGCTGGCGCACAAGCTGGTGAACCAGCCTGGCCTGCGTCAGGGCAGCCTGAGTAAAGCGGCGCGCGGCTATCACCTGGCCGCCGGGAATGCGCCGCGCGTGCTGCGAGAAACCCCGATTCTGCGCGTTGTGCCGAAAGCCTCCGTTGAGCAGGGCATGGAAGCGGCGCTGGAGCTGGCGCTCTCTCAGTGGCAGTACCACGAGGAGCTGTGGGCGCGTAACGTGAAAAATGCCAAAAAACAGGTGCTCGCTGCTATAGGGCTGGTGCGTCACACCCTGGCGCTGTTCGGCGGTATTGTACCGCGTAAAGCCAGTGCTCACTTACGTGATCTGCTCACTCAAACCGAAACGCTGATGCTTTCTGACGTGTCGGCACAAACGGCGATCTACAGCCCGCAAAACGCCAGCGCGAAACTGGCGTTGACCGAATTTCTGGTGACGCGCGGCTGGCGCATTTTCCTCGATGCGAAAGGGCAGACTAAAATCGCGGAAAACTTCAAACGTTTTGCGGATATCCACCTCTCCCGTCACGCGGCCGAGCTGCGAACCACCTTCGCGCATCCGCTGGGCGATCAGTATGGCGATCAGCTTCCCCGCCTGGCGCGTAACATCGACAGCATGTTGCTGCTGTCAGGTGCGTATGAGGGCGTGAAGGCGCAGGCCTGGCTGGAGAACTGGCAGGGGCTTAAGCATGCCATCGAGACCCGTCAGCAGATTGAGATCGAGCATTTCCGCAACGAGGCCATTTCGCAGGATCCGTACTGGCTGCACAGCGGAAAACGTTAATTCTGGCAAGGAACCCCTGATATGCCGCTTTCTTCGCAGTTACAGCAGCACTGGCAGACCGTTTGTGAACGCCTGCCTGAGTCGTTACCCGCGTCATCGTTAAGCGAGCAGGCGAAAAGCGTGCTCACGTTCAGTGATTTTGTGCAGGAGAGCGTCAGCGCTTACCCGGACTGGCTGGCAACGCTGGAAAGCGCGCCGCCGCAGGCTGACGAGTGGCGGCATTATGCTGGCTGGCTGCAAACCGCGCTGGCAGAGGTGGCAGATGAACCCACGCTGATGCGCGTTCTGCGTCAGTTCCGCCGCCGGGTGATGGTACGCATTGCCTGGGCGCAGGCGCTGGAGCTGGTGAGTGAAGAGAGCACCTTGCAGCAGTTGAGCGAGCTGGCGCAGACGCTGATCGTCGCCGCGCGGGACTGGCTCTACGCCGCCTGCTGTAAAGAGTGGGGCACGCCGTGCAGCGAAGACGGGGTTCCGCAACCGCTGTTGATTCTGGGGATGGGCAAGCTGGGCGGCTGCGAGCTCAATTTCTCCTCAGACATCGATCTGATTTTTGCCTGGCCGGAAAACGGCTCCACGCGCGGCGGTCGTCGCGAGCTGGACAACGCCCAGTTCTTTACCCGCCTCGGCCAGCGGCTGATTAAGGCGCTGGATCAGCCCACCCAGGATGGTTTTGTCTACCGCGTGGACATGCGTCTGCGTCCGTTTGGCGACAGCGGGCCACTGGTGCTGAGCTTTGCCGCGCTGGAAGATTATTACCAGGAGCAGGGGCGCGACTGGGAGCGTTACGCGATGGTCAAAGCGCGGATCATGGGCGACAGCGACGATGCCTACGCCAACGAGCTGCGCGCCATGCTGCGCCCGTTCGTGTTCCGCCGCTACATTGACTTCAGCGTGATCCAGTCCCTGCGAAATATGAAAGGGATGATTGCCCGCGAGGTGCGTCGCCGTGGCCTGAAGGACAACATCAAGCTCGGCGCGGGCGGTATTCGTGAGATCGAATTTATCGTTCAGGTCTTCCAGCTGATACGCGGCGGGCGCGAACCTTCTCTGCAATCCCGTTCGCTGCTGCCAACGCTCAGCGCTATCGATCAGCTGCATCTGCTGCCGGAAGGCGACGCGCAAACGCTGCGTGACGCTTATCTCTTCCTGCGTCGTCTGGAAAATTTGCTGCAAAGTATCAACGACGAACAGACCCAGACGTTACCGGGCGATGAGCTGAACCGGGCGCGTCTGGCCTGGGGGATGCGGGTGGATGACTGGGCAGCGCTGACGGAACGGCTGGAAGCGCATATGGCGGGCGTGCGCCGCATCTTTAACGATCTGATCGGCGACGACGAAAGTGAATCGCAGGACGATGCGCTCTCCGAGCACTGGCGCGAACTGTGGCAGGACGCGCTTCAGGAAGATGACACCACGCCGGTGCTGGCGCACTTAAGCGACGATGCCCGCCATCGCGTGGTGGCGTTGATTGCTGATTTCCGTCTCGAACTGAACAAACGCGCCATTGGCCCGCGCGGTCGTCAGGTGCTGGATCATCTGATGCCGCATCTGCTGAGCGATGTCTGCTCCCGCGAGGATGCGCCGGTGCCGCTGTCGCGCATGATGCCGCTCCTGAGCGGGATCGTCACGCGTACCACCTACCTTGAACTGTTAAGTGAGTTTCCCGGCGCGCTGAAGCATCTGATTTCCCTTTGCGCCGCCTCCCCGATGGTGGCGAACAAGCTGGCGCGTTATCCGCTGCTGCTCGACGAACTGCTCGATCCGAATACGCTCTATCAGCCGACGGCGACGGATGCTTACCGCGACGAGCTGCGTCAGTATCTGCTGCGCGTGCCGGAAGAGGACGAAGAGCAACAGCTTGAGGCGCTGCGTCAGTTTAAGCAGGCACAGATGTTGCGCGTGGCGGCGGCAGATATCGCCGGTACCCTGCCGGTAATGAAAGTGAGCGATCACTTAACCTGGCTGGCGGAAGCGATCATCGACGCGGTGGTCCACCAGGCGTGGGTGCAGATGGTGGCCCGCTACGGGCAGCCGAAGCACCTTGCTGACCGTGAAGGCCGCGGTTTTGCGGTGGTGGGTTACGGCAAGCTGGGCGGCTGGGAGCTGGGCTACAGCTCCGATCTGGATCTGATTTTCCTCCACGACTGTCCGGTTGACGTGATGACCGACGGCGAGCGCGAAATCGACGGGCGGCAGTTCTACCTGCGCCTGGCCCAGCGCATCATGCACCTGTTCAGCACTCGCACCTCATCCGGCATTCTGTATGAAGTGGATGCGCGTCTGCGCCCGTCCGGCGCGGCAGGCATGCTGGTTACCTCCACGGAGGCTTTTGCCGACTATCAGAAGAACGAAGCCTGGACGTGGGAGCATCAGGCGCTGGTGCGCGCCCGCGTGGTGTACGGCGATCCGCAGCTCAAAACGCAGTTCGATGCGATCCGCAAGGCGGTCATGACGACCCCGCGCGAAGGCTGTACGCTGCAAACCGAAGTGCGGGAAATGCGTGAGAAAATGCGCGCGCACCTTGGCAACAAACATCGCGATCGCTTTGATATCAAAGCTGATGAGGGCGGGATTACCGATATTGAGTTTATCACTCAGTATCTGGTGCTGTTGCACGCGCACGATAAGCCGAAGCTGACCCGCTGGTCGGATAACGTGCGCATACTGGAACTGCTGGCGCAGAACGACATTATGGATGAGCAGGAGGCGCAGGCATTAACCCGCGCCTACACCACGCTGCGTGACGAGCTGCACCATCTGGCCTTACAGGAACAGCCGGGCCATGTGGCGCTGGACGGTTTCACCGATGAACGCGCGCAGGTGACCGCAAGCTGGCAGAAGTGGCTGGTGGAACCGTGCGTAACAAAACAAGTGTGATATTATCGCGCGCAAATTGTGAATCTTTCTGGAGTCAGGAATGAAAGTAACACTGCCAGAGTTTGAACGTGCTGGAGTTATGGTTGTCGGGGATGTGATGCTGGATCGCTACTGGTATGGGCCGACCAGCCGTATCTCTCCGGAAGCGCCGGTGCCGGTAGTTAAGGTCGACACCATTGAAGAACGTCCAGGCGGCGCGGCAAACGTGGCGATGAACATAGCCTCGCTGGGCGCGCATTCGCGTCTGGTGGGCCTGACCGGCATTGACGATGCGGCGCGTGCGCTGAGCCAGTCGCTGGCGGACGTGAACGTGAAGTGCGACTTCGTTTCTGTTCCGACCCACCCAACCATCACCAAGCTGCGCGTGCTGTCGCGTAACCAGCAGCTGATCCGCCTCGACTTTGAAGAAGGGTTCGAAGGCGTTGATCCTGAGCCGCTGCATGAGCGCATTAGCCAGGCGCTGGGCAATATCGGCGCGCTGGTGCTGTCTGATTATGCCAAAGGTGCGCTGGCGAGCGTGCAGACCATGATCCAGCTGGCGCGCAAAGCCAGCGTTCCGGTGCTGATCGACCCGAAAGGCACCGATTTCGAGCGCTATCGCGGCGCAACCCTGCTGACGCCCAACCTCTCTGAGTTCGAAGCGGTGGCGGGCAAGTGCAAAACTGAAGAAGAGCTGGTTGAGCGCGGCATGAAAATCATCGCTGATTTCGAGCTGTCTGCGCTGCTGGTGACCCGTTCCGAACAGGGCATGACGCTGCTGCAACCGGGCAAGGCGCCGCTGCATATGCCAACTCAGGCGCAGGAAGTGTACGACGTGACCGGTGCCGGTGATACGGTGATCGGCGTGCTGGCAGCGACGCTGGCGGCGGGGAACTCCCTGGAAGAAGCGTGCTACTTCGCGAACGCCGCGGCGGGCGTGGTCGTCGGTAAACTCGGGACCTCCACCGTTTCGCCAATCGAGCTGGAAAATGCTGTGCGTGGGCGTGCGGATACCGGCTTTGGCGTCATGACCGAAGACGAGCTGAAAGTGGCCGTTGCCGCCGCGCGCAAACGCGGTGAAAAAGTGGTGATGACGAACGGCGTGTTCGACATCCTGCATGCGGGTCATGTCTCGTATCTGGCGAATGCGCGCAAGCTGGGCGACCGCCTGATTGTGGCGGTCAACAGCGATGCCTCAACCAAACGTCTGAAGGGTGAAACGCGTCCGGTGAACCCGCTGGAGCAGCGCATGATAGTGCTCGGCGCGCTGGAAGCGGTGGACTGGGTGGTCTCATTTGAAGAAGACACCCCGCAGCGCCTGATTGCCGGAATTCTGCCTGACCTGCTGGTGAAGGGCGGTGATTACAAGCCAGAGCAAATCGCAGGTAGCGAAGAGGTCTGGGCGAATGGCGGTGAAGTGATGGTGCTCAACTTTGAGGACGGGTGTTCAACCACCAACATCATTAAGAAGATCCAGAAAGACAGTCAGTAAAAAACGGGCCAGTTGGCCCGTTTTTTTATGTCGGGTGGCGGCTGCGCCTTACCCGACCTACGCGTTCATGTAGGCCCGGTAAGGCGTAGCCGCCACCGGGCACAACAGACCGCACTATGCCTGGTCATCCACCGGTGGAATAGCTGGCGCTGGCTTCACCTCTTCCGGCGCATTGCGGCTCTCCAGCTCGCTCAGACGCTGTTCCAGCAGCGCCAGCTTCTCGCGGGTGCGCAGCAGCACCTGCGTCTGCACGTCAAACTCTTCGCGGCTGACTAAATCAAGGCGAACCAACTGTGCCTGCAACGTCTGGCGAATTTTCTTCTCAACGTCATCACCAAACTCACGAATACCTTTCGGCATGGACTCATGAACCTGACGCGCGATCTGCTCAATTTTCTTTGGGTCAATCATTGTCGTTTCCCTTGATGAAAAGGTGTTAGTGCCTATTGTAGCGCGTCATGCCGCGGGTTAAACAAAATTGTTTGAAGCTTATGCATTGCCCAGGGTAATCAATAGCGTTATAGTTATCTCGCTTATTCTCAGGGCGGGGCGAAATTCCCCACCGGCGGTAAATCAGCTTAACGCTGAAAGCCCGCGAGCGCTTTGGGTGAATTCTCAAAGGTCAGCAGATCCGGTGTAATTCCGGGGCCGACGGTTAGAGTCCGGATGGGAGAGAGTAACGATCCAGTCGGGCAAGGCCCGCTCACGTTATTTTTTTGCCGCTTGTACGGCGCTCCTAAGACTGCCCTGATTCTGGTAACCATAAAGTTAATGAGGTTTTTTTACCATGAATCAGACGCTACTTTCCTCTTTTGACACTTCAACTCAACGTGTTGAACATGCACTGGATGCACTGCGCGAAGGCCGCGGTGTGATGGTGCTTGACGATGAAAACCGTGAAAACGAAGGCGACATGATTTTTGCCGCCGAGAACATGACCGTTGAGCAGATGGCGCTGACCATCCGTCACGGTAGCGGCATCGTATGCCTGTGCATCACCGAAGACCGTCGCCAGCAGCTTGATCTGCCGATGATGGTTGAAAACAACACCAGCGCCTTTGGTACCGGCTTCACCGTGACCATTGAAGCGGCACATGGCGTCACCACCGGGGTGTCGGCGGCTGACCGCCTGACTACCGTGCGTGCAGCGATTGCTGATGGTGCAAAACCCTCCGATCTGCACCGCCCTGGTCATGTCTTCCCGCTGCGCGCGCAGCCGGGCGGCGTGCTGACCCGTGGTGGTCATACCGAAGCGACCATCGATCTGGTGACGCTGGCTGGCTTCAAACCCGCAGGCGTGCTGTGCGAACTGACCAACGATGATGGCACCATGGCGCGCGCGCCGGAGTGCATCACCTTTGCGCGTCTGCACAATATGCCAGTGGTGACGATTGAAGATCTGGTTGAATACCGCCGGGCGCATGAGCGTAAAGCCAGCTGAACATGCTGATGTGAAAAAGCCGGGGAAACCCGGCTTTTTTGTTTCTAGTGGTAGTTAATTTTGAACAGTACCACGGTTTCAAACGGCCCGGACTGAATCGCTTTTCCTTCATCCCGCGAAAGTTCAGCCGTGTAGTTTTGCTCAAGATTCATCATATCGCCCGTAAAATCGGCGTATTCCTTGTACTGGTTGAATGTGTAAGGCTCCGTTCCGTTAAGAATACGCAGCTTTAACCCATTCCCTATCAGTACCGCGGTGTCGTCTGCGCTGAGCGTTTCGGTTGTGTAAAATGACGAGTCCATCTTAAATCCGTCCGAGCACTGGGCATCCTGCACTTTGGTGGTTCGTATTGAAAACATGCGAATACGCTTCTGCTGATTCACAATGTCGCGCGCACTGAAAGTGCCGAAGTCGATCTCCTGATTCTCAGGGTAAATGCTAAACGTCGCCCCGCAATCAAGGACCGTAATGTTTTGCAGCCCGTTGATGTGATACTTCAGGTTCTTCGCGTCGGCCATCTGATTAACGCCGCCCTTACCGTCAAATTGCACAACGATGTAATCGCTGAGCGAACTGACATAGCCATGCGGCGGCACAGCCTTTATTCTCACGAAAAGTCGTAATCGGGCGACGAATGTGCGCGAAATATGGATATCATCCGGATTACCAGAACAAATGCGATTCTCCCACCCCATCTGGCGGATTTGAGCAGGGGTGTAAATAGTGATGTTATCGTTGTCCAGGCACTGGCGGGTATCCACGCCGTTGGGCTGGCCTGTGGCATCGTAATCTATGCCTTCATAGGTGACGCCCAGTTCATAGTAGGGATCGGTTGCGGCAGGATAAGGGTTTACCCAGGCAAAGACATCTTCCGGCTTAAAATTGCTCGAGACGTTGTTATCACACGTCACCGGAATCTTAATGTCATCAGACTCCCATATTTTTTGGCCAATTTGGGCGTTGCTGGGTATGGCAAAGGGGGAGATCGTTTTTGTCTCCTCGACGGAACCGCCAGAGCCACCCAGATAACAGTTAAGCGCCATCGCATCTTCCAAAGGCAGCGCTGAAAGCAGCAATGTAAGCAGGACACTAGCGAGCTTTCGCATCTTTATCGATTTTCCGTTCGGTAAGTTTACATTGCGCCGTTCCGGTGCACTGCACGTCGACTTTTTTCAGTGCACCGTAATCGTCGATATAGCCGATGCTGTAATAACTACCGTGGTAATCGCCGGTAGACGCGGTTGCCGTGGCGAAAGGCGCAATCATCAGACTGTCAAAACCCGGCAGCATGGTTTTAGCATTTTTGCTCAGCCACGCCAGCGTGATGTAGTACGGCGTAGGGTTGTGGACCGTGAGCCCATTCGCGTTGGCGGAAATTTCCATTCGCATTTCAGTCAGTTCGCCGGATTTTTTGCTAATCGCTTCTGGACGCCAGAACAGCTTAATTCGGCTCTGCATTGCTACCTGCATCACGCTGCGCTCCTCGCTGGCGCTGGTGTTTTTTGGCGGTACTTCACGCAGGTTGAAATAAAACAGCGATTCCCTGTCTCCTGGCAGCTGGCGAGTAGCGGCTTGTTTAACAATCCTTATCTGCGACGAGGTGCCCGCTTCGATACGTTGAATGGGGGGAAGCGCCATAAAGTGCGTATCTTCTTTTTGTCCCTTTTCATCTTCAATCCAGGAGAGCGCCAGATAAGGCAGCACCTTGCTCTGATTGTCCACTTTCAGGCTGCTGGCCTTGTCGCTTTCTGGAAAAACAATGCGCGTGCGGTCCAGATTAATGGCTGCGTGGGTAGCAAATGCTGTGCTGGTTAGCATCAGGCACAGGCTTTTAAACGGCGTTAATTTCATGATGATTTCTTACTGACACGGCAGTATCAACTGCATACTGTTTTCTAAGTGAGAAGGTAACGAGAAGCGACACTGTTGGTTGTCGCCCCATGTCACGCGAAACTGCTGTTCTGGCTCAACGGCGGCCAGCCAGACGCGGCCTTCATCGGCCACCATCCCAACCTGCAAATTGCTTGCTTCCAGGCGAACAATCGCCCCGAGAGGTGGCGCTCCTGATGACATTCGCAGAACGCCTGTCACGTCCTTACCTGCGCGCGTGGCAATCTGACGATAACCAATGGCTCCCTCAGTCCAGGTTGAGGTCACGACGCGGTTGTCTACGTCCACGCCATCAGGGAGGTTGTTCAGATTGACCTGCACGCTGGAGGGGGAATAGCTGGAGAATGACGGTAAAACGCCGATGCCAAAACGGTTGGTCTCATCTCGCGACATGTTCAGCGGGATATTGCCTACCCCGTCGGTGCTGACCATCACACGAGGTTCATTACCGTAGCTGCGCCGGTGCAGCGCGGCGCCTTTCGCCGTTGAGGTGAAGGAACCACTCCAGCTCGCGCTGAGGGAGTTATATTCGTCAGCTTTATAGCTGCCTGAGAGATTGAGATCGCCGTACGTAGAATAATGCTGATAATTCCCGCTGACCTGCGCGCCGGAATCTGGCTTTCCGCTCTCCGCGCCTGCGGAAACGCCCCAGGTATTATTGCGATCCGACGTGTCATACCACGACACGTTATGACTCAGCGCTTCGCTGTTACGCAGGTCATAGTTAAGACGATGATCGGGATCGAGCGGTACGCTGAGCGAGAGATAGAACTGAGTATCGTCACTTTCGTCTTCCTCATCGTAATGCGTTTTACTCCAGGACAGGGTTACGCCGAGGTTCTTCCAGCGGCCCATATCAAAGTTGTAGCCCGCCGTGATGCTGCCGGTCGTGGAAGGTGAATCATTCCACCATGTCTGACGCAGCATGTTGACGTACAGGTTCAGGGATAACGCTGAAATGTACTGGCTTGCCGTCACGCTCAGGGTTTGTTTCTCCGACTGGCGGTCACCGTCGTCATAATCAAGGTAGCGGGCGTAGCTCAAAAACTGGGGGTCTGAGTAGCGGTAGCTGGCAAGCGTAAGCTGACTGCCGGTGGTATCGAAACGCTTGCTGTAGTTTATGCGATAGCTGTAACCCGTCTGACTGCGCTGGTGTGGCAGCTGGCTGGTGGCCTGCGTGACGTCAAAAGAGAGCGCCCCCAGCCAGGCCATATTCTGGCCGATCCCGGCAGCGACGGAACGATAACCGTCGCCATCGGTCAGCGTGCCGCCATACAGGGAGGTGTGTGACAGCATGCCCCAGGAAAATTCGCCGCTCATGAAGGCGTTATCTTCAACGTCATGGGAGGCACCCTGGCGCGCTTTACCCGCCGCGAACTTGTAGCGAACCTGACCCTTGCGCGTTAAAAACGGCACGGACTCGGCAGAGACCTGGAAGGTGCTGACGCGGCCGTCCTCTTCCGTGACTTTGACGTCCAGCGTGCCCTGAACCGACTGGTTAAGATCCTGAATAACAAACGGGCCTGGTGGCACTTTACTTTGGTAAATCACGCGATCGGCAAGGCTTACGGTCACCGTGGCGTTGGTTTGCGCTATCCCGGTAATCTGCGGGGCATAGCCGCGCAGCGACCATGGCAGCATACGTTCTTCGCTGATTAGCGATGCGCCGGTATAGGTAAAGGCGTCAAAAATTGCGGACTGGAAATCCGTTTCACCCAGCGTCAGTTTCGCTCCGATTGAGGGCAGAGGGCGGAACATATATACGCGTGAAAAACGGCCATCCTGCTCTGAGCCTGCTTCAGTATCGCTTCGCGTGTACTGGTAATCGCTTCGCAGGCGCCACGCGCCCATGTTCGCACCGACGGTGCCATAGGTATTGGCGTTGTTATTGCTGCTGCCGCTATTGGGCTGATAATGGCTGGCAAAAAGATTGTAATCCAGCAGTACGCCCGGCACGCCGTTGTCCCAGGTGGATGGCGGCATCCAGTCCACCGCACGGTATTGCAGCCATGCCTGGGGGATCGTCACATTCAGGGATTGGCTATCTTGCTCAAACGTAAATCTGATGTCTGGTCTGGCGGCGAAATCAACGCATCCCTCTTTTTCTGGCAAAGCGTGACGAACCTCATCCTGTAACGCAAATGTATCGGCCAGTTCGGGAGGAATACACACTTGAACTGCATTATTTATTTCTCTCCAGCGAAGGAGCCAGCCATTTGCCAGCGGAATATCATTAACTGAAACGGTAACGAAATAGCTTCCCGGCGTAACCGATATTTGATCTTTAAAACGTGATAAATCGACGCTGCCGCGCTGATCTTTATCAATGGCATTTATATTAAATTCAGTGGCAGAGGTAAGTCTCGTCATTAACAGGGATGCAATGATGATTATCCATTGTAATTTGTATGTCATCATCCTGTTACTCGAATATATAAAGGATGCCGACCGGCATGAATTACCAGTCGGCTAATACTGTTACGTAACAGAACTATTTGTACAACAGGACGTAGTTAGCCGTGGCTTCAACCTGGCCTGCCGTCGCAGTTTTACCCGTGGGGACTTCCATAACCGCTTTGAAATGCAGCGTCTGGGTGGTTGATCCTGCCAGCAACTCAACCTCGTTGGATTCTCCCAGCGTGATAGCAGCCTCCGCATTATCCAGCAGACGTACACCCACGTTCTGCGCACCACTTGCATAGGTGTTACTCATCAGGCTGGTGTCTGTCGCGTCTGTCGCTGCGCTGGTGAAGGTGACATCCACTTTGGTAATTGGCGTGTCGGTTTCGTCTGCCGGATCGTCAAGCTGGCAGTTTTCCAGATTAATATCGACCGGAACCGGCGTGGATTTTTTGTTGGCGTTGATAACGGCCGTAGTCACTTCACCCAGATCGACTTCTTTATCAACGCTGTCTGGTGCGATGCTGCACGGTGCGTCAATAACAACACCTTTGAATTTGATTTTGCCAGAGCCTTGATCTTCAGCAAAAGCAGAACCCGACACAATGCCAGCCATAGCCGCTGCTAACAGTAATTTCTTACCCATATACATGGAAATATCCTTTTTCAGAGTGATTCATAATGTGAATATTAATTTCAGAATACTTGCAAAGTATACGGATTGGGGTGGGAATACGCGATTAACGTGACTTAAATATATTTGTAGGTGCTTTTAATTAATATTTTCAGGCTATCTTAAGAGACGCCTTTTTTTGAAATTCTAATGGGTTTATATTTGGTGGGTTATTATAGGGTAAATATATAGGATTGTTATTTTGAATAGTATAATGCCTCCGTATGAAACGGAGGCATTAATTCTTAACCTATACCTGCCGTTTGTAGCAGAACCAGACTCATCCCCATCACTGACATTCCACACAGCACGCCGTAGCTTGGGTTATTGTTGGGATCGATCTCTTTTGCCAGCGGCATCAGCTCATCGACAGATAGCGCGACCATAATCCCGGCCACGGCAGCCATAATTGCAGCCATTACAACCGGGGATACGAGGCTACCGAGGATCAGCCACGCCAGCACGCCGCCGAGAATTTCAGCCATCCCGGAGATACCCGCCCAAAAGACAGCTGTACGTTTTGAACCCGTGGCGGCATAAACGGGCCCGGCAACGGCAAGTCCTTCAGGAATATTGTGCAAAGCAACGGCCAGCGCGACACCAAAACCCATTTCCAGGTTGCTGCTAGCCGTGACATAGGTGGCGATACCTTCCGGAAAGTTATGCAGGCTGATACCCAGCGTCAGCAGAATGGCCGTGCGTTTGATATTGCCAGGGATGGGGGCAACGCTTTTTTGCATTAGATCCTGCGGGTGCGCGTGAGGAAGGATACGGTCGAGTGCAAAATAACCCAGCAGGCCAATGATAAACATGCCATAGCCCAGAACAGGCGACATCCCTTCGGCGTGAAGCGCGGCGGGCAGCATCTCCATCAGCGAGATAAGCAGCATGATCCCGGCGGCGAAACCCAGCGAGAAGGCCAGCAGGCGATTAGAGGGTTTTTGACCGAGTACCCCAAGGAACGCACCGATAAAGGTCGCGGCGCCAGCAAGTAAGGTCAAAATCAAAGGTACTGACATGCATTCTCCTTAAGCGATATCTGGCATTCAAATTTCCTGATGATGATCTTCACGGTTATCTACGTTCATCTTCACCTGAATGCGCGTAATGTAGGCCCATCACTTTGTCACTTCCTCTAAGGATATCACCATGTCTCCTTCTCGTATGCCAGCACTGTTTTTAGGCCATGGCAGCCCCATGAACGTTCTGGAAGATAACGTCTATACCCGCGCCTGGTGTCAACTGGGTAAGACGTTACCGCGTCCGAAGGCAATTGTGGTGGTCTCTGCGCACTGGTTTACCCGGGGTACCGGCGTGACGGCCATGGAAGCGCCAAAAACGATCCATGATTTTGGCGGTTTTCCGCAGGCGCTATACGATACGCATTATCCGGCCCCCGGTTCGCCTGAGCTGGCGCAGCGGCTGGTTGATCTGCTCGCCCCTGTTCCGGTTGCGCTGGACAAAGAAGCCTGGGGCTTTGACCATGGCTCGTGGGGCGTGCTGATTAAGATGTATCCTGATGCGGATATCCCGATGGTGCAACTGAGTATCGACAGCACCAAACCGGCTGCCTGGCACATGGAGATGGGGCGTAAGCTGGCTTCGCTTCGTGATGAGGGCATCATGCTGATTGCCAGTGGCAACGTGGTGCATAACCTGCGTACGGTACGCTGGCACGGTGAAAATACGCCGTACCCTTGGGCAACAGCCTTTAATGACTATGTAAAAGACAACCTGACCTGGCAAGGGCCGGTCGAACGGCACCCTTTGGTGAACTATCTGGATCACGACGGCGGTTCGCTCTCTAACCCGACGCCGGAACACTTCTTGCCATTGCTGTATGTATTAGGCGCATGGGATGGTCAGGAGGTTATCACAACACCGGTCGACGGTATTGAGATGGGGAGCTTAAGTATGCTGTCGGTGCAGGTGGGGTAAAACATGCCCGGTGGCGCTGCGCTTACCGGGCCTACGCTCGACATGTAGGCCGGGTAAGGCGAAGCCGCCACCCGGCAAGTCTTATTCAATAAAAATATGCGGGTAGAAACGCGACAGATCCTGCGTAATCAGCGCGCGATCTTCGCGAATACCAATCCCGGCAGGCTGATCGTTAATAAGCCAGCTGCCGATCAGCGTATAGCTTTCGCCAAACTTCGGCAGTTGATAAAACGCCTGGACGATCATCCCTTCCTCACCGTACGGCCCTTCAACCGCTTCCAGCGTTTTACCGTTTTCGATAATCGAGACGTTCGCGCCTTCACGGGAGAAGATTGGCTTAACGACGTATTTCTCCATCGGCGGGAAATCATCTTCGGCAAAGTAAGCAGGCAGCAGGTTCGGGTGGTTCGGGAACATCTCCCACAGCATTGGCAGCAGGGCTTTATTGGAGATAATGCTCTTCCAGGCTGGTTCCAGCCAACGCACACCGGCGTCTTCCAGCTTGGTAGAAAACATTTCGCGCAGCATGTATTCCCACGGGTAGAGCTTGAACAGGTTGCTGATCACCTGATCCTGCGTGTCCGTAAACTGACCTTTTTCACCTAAACCGATCTCTTCGATATAGAGGAATTCCGTCGCCACTTCCGCTTCGGCTGCGCAGTCCTGCAAATACTGAACCGTACCGCGATCTTCTTCGGTATCGCGACAGCAGGCGAGGTGCAATAGGTTGAAACCGTGCTGTTCACGCAGTTCGGCGAAACGCTCAATCAGTTTTTCCTGAAGGCTGTTGAACTGGTCGCTGCCTTCCGGCAAGTTTCCGGCATTCGCCTGATCTTCCAGCCAGATCCACTGGAAGAACGCGGCTTCGTACAGGGAGGTTGGCGTATCTGCGTTGTTTTCTAAAAGCTTCGGTTCACCCACGCCATCCCATGCCAAATCGAGGCGAGAGTAGAGCGAAGGCTGGTTCGTTTTCCAGGACTGACGAACAAAGCTCCAGGTGTGCTTCGGAATGCGGAATTTGGTCATCAGCTCATCGCTGTCGATGACTTTCTCTACCACCTTCAGGCACATCTGGTGCAGTTCTGCGGTCACCTCTTCAAGCTTTTCGACCTGCGCGAGCGTGAGCTTATAGTAAGCGTCTTCACACCAGTACGGCTCGCCGTACATGGTGTGAAAGTTGAAACCGTATTCGGTGGCTTTTTCGCGCCAGTCCGGGCGCTCGACAATACTGACTCGTTCCATGATCAGCCGCCCATTGAGCGAGTCGAAGAGCCGGTCGCACTACGCTGCATGGTGGTTTGTTTCGCCACAGACTCACCGAAGCCGCCACGGGTAATGGTGCTGGTAGTGGCTGGTTTCGGTGCCATCGCGGTTTTCGGTACGGTCATCGTACGGCCAGGCGTTGCAGCACCGTAACCCTTGCCGGTGGCATCGGTGTATTTACCGTACGCCGGGCTGTTTGGGTTTTTAGAACTAAACAGCGGTTGCTGCTGGTAGCCCGCGCCGCCGCTCATCAGACGGCCCATCATATAACCCGCCATCAGAGGCATCCAGAAGCTACCGCTGGACTGTGCCTGCGCCTGGTTTTCCGGCGCCATACCTGCCTGAGCAGGAGCCTGCTGGCACTGGCCTTCGCCGAATTCGGCTACACAGTCTTCGCGTGAGGCATATTTCGGCGCGGTACGTTCTGCCTCTTTCAGGGCGTTGTTATAGGCCGTCGTACACTCGGCGGCTTTACCGGTTGCGCTCGCACAATCGTCAGCGTTTTGATAGAGCGACACCGTTTCGTCGCTTTGCTCACAGCCTGCCAGCATAAAGACGGCGGTGACCGCCAGCGCGACAGGTGTCAGGTGGCGTGCGTTCCAGCTTTTGCGGAACGACGCGTGATTCATCGTTTTTGTCCGTTTCATATTTGTCTTCCAGGACCCAGGGGTATTAACGCTCAGGATAGAGGATGAGTGGTTGAAAATGAAGCGAAGAGGGGCGAAATCCGGGGGATCTTTACGTTGGCTTACGTTCGGGGGGGATTAATGTGCTCCCTCTCCCTGTGGGAGAGGGCTGGGGTGAGGGCATCAGGCCGCACTGGGCCTGATGACACACTTAGTTGCGGAACGGATTCGTGCCGCTGCTGGCAGGTGAGGTGCTGCGTGCTGCCGCTGGCTGTGCAACCGGGGCGCTGCCGTTAGCGTTGAAGTTATCAACCGCGGCATCCTGCTCTGGATTTTCCGGCGCCACGCTGTCAGGCGACGTGGATACCGGTTTACCCAGCGTACTGTTCAGCATTTGCAGATCCTGCTCGTTCAGCGTACCCAGCGCCTGCTTGATGTTCAGCTGGTTAATCAGGTACTGGTAACGTGCGCTGGAAAGCTGCTGTTTCGCGTTATACAGCGTGGTCGTTGCGTCTAACACGTCAACGATGGTACGCGTACCGACGGAGTAGCCTGCTTCCATCGCGTCCAGAGAGCTTTGCGCAGAGACAACGGCCTGTTTGTAAGCGTTGATGCTACTGATAGAGGCATTGACGTTGTTAAAGGAAGAACGCACGGTCTGCACCACGTTGCGGTGCGCGCTTTCCAGCTGCTCGCTGGCACCCACAAAGTTGTATTGCGCCTGTTTCACCTGAGAGTTAACCATCCCGCCCTGGTACAGCGGCAGAGAGAAGCTAAGGCCCACTTTATTCTGGCCAACGTTGCTGTCGTCATAGGCCTGAGACGTCGTTTTAGACCCGCTGTAGCTGGTATCCGATACGCCGGTAGAGGCGCTCAGGCTCAGGGTTGGCAGGTGACCATCCTGTGCAAGGCGGATCTGCTCGCGTGCCAGATCCTGGCTCAGGCGCGCCTGCAATAAGGTCAGGTTACGGTTTTCCGCTTCTTTCAGCAGAGCATTAACCGCCTGCGGTTTGTCTGTTTTGAAACTGTCCACGTTCAGAGAGGCCAGCTCAGGATAGTAGTTACCGGTGACCTGACGCAGTGCTTCCAGTGCGTTGTCGAGGTTGTTACGTGCGGTCACTTCGTTAGCCAGTACGGTATCGTACTGTGAACGGGCGTTCTGCACGTCCGTGATCGCGACCAGGCCTACGTTAAAACGCTGGGTGGTTTGATCTAACTGGCGGTAAATCGCCTGTTTCTGCGCTTCGGTATAGGAGAGCGCGTCAATCGCGCTCAGCACCTGGAAATAGGCGGTCGCGGTATTCAGGATCAGCGTTTGCTGATCGGTCTGATAGGTGACATCCTGAATGCCTGCGCTCTTTTCCTGCAAACTCAGTTCACGCCATTTGGACATGTCGAACAGGGTCTGTGTAAGCTGTAAAGAGGCGCTGGTGGCATTCGAGTCGATGCCATTGTTATCGCGAAAACCGTTAGTGTAGGTATAATCTGCACCTAAGCCTAACTGCGGCAGCAGTGGACTACGTGCTTCGTTAATCTTTTCAAACGCAGCATCACGATCGGCCGCTGATTTACGTAAATCAGGGTTGCCCAGACGTGCCTGCTGGTAGACCTGTAACAGGTTCTCTGCCTGGCTCATTGCACTGAAGCCCGTCAGGCTCAGGCCGATAAGGATGGGGAGCAATTTCTTCATTTGCATTCCTTGTTGTGAAGCAGTATTAGCGCTGATCTAATTAAAAATAATTGCCGATTCTAACAGAATCATCCACACCAAAAGGTTGGCGTAACGTGCCATCTGGCGGTAATTTGCTCCAATCTACCATATAGCCATACAAACGGCAGCCAAACAGCCTTGAAATTCACAATTTCATCACCATTGCTACCAGGACTCGACCGATGCAAAAACCAGAAAACGTGCCTGTCACCTTCGCCAAAAACGATGTAGAAATTATTGCACGAGAAACGCTTTATAGCGGTTTTTTTTCAATGGAACTTTACCGTTTCAGGCATCGCCTGTTTAACGGTGAAATGAGCGGTGAAATCAAACGCGAAATTTTTGAGCGCGGGCATGCGGCAGTCTTGCTACCCTTTGACCCAGTGCGTGATGAAGTCGTGCTGGTCGAGCAGGTCCGTATTGCGGCGTATGATACCAGCGAAACGCCGTGGTTGCTGGAGATGGTGGCCGGGATGATCGAGGAGGGTGAGTCGGTCGAAGACGTCGCTCGCCGCGAGGCGCTGGAAGAGGCAGGCCTGGCGATCGGTCGGACGAAACCGGTGTTGAGCTACCTGGCAAGTCCGGGGGGAACAACGGAACGCTCATCTATTATGGTGGGCGAAGTGGACGCCACGACAGCGAAAGGGATCCACGGTCTGGCAGATGAAAACGAAGATATTCGGGTTCATGTGGTGAGTCGGGAGCAGGCTTACCAATGGGTAGAAGAGGGTTTAATCGACAACGCAGCGTCTGTCATCGCCTTGCAATGGCTGCAACTGCATCATCAGAATTTACGAAACGAGTGGAAAAAATGAAGCGCTATACACCTGACTTCCCAGAAATGATGCGCCTGTGCGAAACCAATTTCGCCCAGCTGCGCCGCCTGCTGCCGCGAAACGACGCGCCCGGCGAAACGGTAAGCTATCAGGTGAGCAACGCGCAGTATCGGTTAACGATAACAGAATCAACGCGCTACACTACGCTGGTGGAGATTGAGCAAACGGCGCCGAGCATCAGCTACTGGAGCCTGCCGTCAATGACGGTACGTCTTTATCATGATGCGATGGTCGCTGAAGTGTGTTCAAGCCAGCAGATCTTTCGCTTCAAAGCGCGGTATGATTATCCGAATAAAAAGTTGCATCAACGCGACGAAAAGCATCAAATTAACCAGTTTTTAGCCGACTGGCTAAGATATTGTTTAGCACATGGAGCAATGGCGATTCCGGTTTGTTAGCGTCATAAACCTACCTAAGGACACCATTTGGAAAGCCTGTTGAACCTGACTGTTGCTGGTGGGGCGCCAGTCAGGATATTACAAATCACCGACACCCACCTTTTTGCCGAAAAGCATGAGACGCTTCTGGGCGTGAACACCTGGGAGAGTTATCAGGCGGTTCTTGACGCGATCCATGCTGAAAAGCGGCCATGCGATCTGATCGTCGCGACAGGCGATCTGGCGCAGGATCAATCCTCCGCAGCCTATCAGCATTTCGCCGAAGGAATTGCGAGCTTTAGTGTGCCTTGCGTCTGGCTACCGGGCAATCACGATTTTCAGCCCGCCATGTACAGTTCGCTTCAGGAGGCGGGGATTTCGCCGGCAAAATGTGTCTTTACGGGGGACCAGTGGCAAATTCTGCTCCTCGACAGTCAGGTGTTTGGCGTTCCGCACGGTGAGTTGAGCGACTATCAGCTTGACTGGCTGGAGACAAAACTGGCCGCCGAACCGAATCGTAATACGCTGCTGTTACTGCATCATCATCCGCTGCCGGCGGGCTGTAGCTGGCTTGATCAGCACAGCTTACGCAACTCTGCGGCGCTGGATAGCGTGCTGGCGAAATTCCCGCGCGTGAAAAATTTGCTGTGTGGGCACATTCACCAGGAACAGGATCTCGACTGGAACGGTCGCCGCCTGCTCGCGACGCCGTCCACCTGCGTGCAGTTCAAGCCCCATTGCGCTAACTTCACGCTGGACACCATCGCACCGGGCTGGCGCTGGCTGGACCTGCATGCCGACGGCTCGCTGACCACCGAAGTGTGCCGTCTGGCTGGCGCGCAGTTCCGCCCGGATACCGCTTCAGAAGGCTATTGATGTCGACGCTCCTCTATCTGCACGGGTTCAACAGTTCTCCGCGTTCCGCAAAGGCGACGCAGTTTCGCCAGTGGCTGAGCGA
This sequence comes from Enterobacter cloacae complex sp. ECL411, assembly GCF_021869665.1. NCBI lineage: Bacteria > Pseudomonadati > Pseudomonadota > Gammaproteobacteria > Enterobacterales > Enterobacteriaceae > Enterobacter > Enterobacter cloacae complex sp. ECL411. The sequence goes on along the minus strand of NZ_CP091486.1, from coordinate 4,018,863 downwards.
ACATCATCCGCACGTGGAGATGATTATTCCGCAGCTGCCCCCTTATCCGGCGGACGCGGCAGAAATGCTGGAATCGATTGTGCTTGAACACGGCGGCGAATCGTTTGGCGTTGTCGGCTCGTCCCTCGGCGGCTACTACGCCACCTGGCTGTCGCAATGCTTTATGGTGCCCGCTGTCGTCGTTAACCCGGCGGTCCGGCCATTTGAGCTGTTAAGGGACTTTCTTGGCGAAAACGAGAACCCCTACACCGGCCAACAATATGTGCTAGAGTCACGCCATATTTACGATCTCAAAGTTATGCAGGTCGACCCGCTTGAAGCGCCCGATCTTATCTGGCTGCTGCAACAGACGGGAGATGAAGTGCTGGATTACCGCCAGGCAGTGGCGTATTACGCATCCTGCCGCCAGACTGTAGAAGAGGGCGGAAACCATGCTTTCACGGGCTTTGAAGATCATTTCACCCAGATTGTCGATTTTCTTGGACTGCACAGCCACTGACAATCAATGCGAATTGCTAGCTTAAATCATGACGCAAACCTATAACGCTGATGCCATTGAGGTACTCACCGGGCTTGAGCCGGTTCGCCGCCGCCCGGGGATGTACACCGATACGACGCGCCCAAACCACCTGGGCCAGGAAGTAATTGATAACAGTGTGGACGAAGCGCTGGCAGGTCATGCCAAACGCGTGGACGTTATCCTGCACGCCGATCAGTCGCTGGAAGTCATCGACGATGGCCGCGGCATGCCGGTGGATATTCACCCGGAAGAGGGGGTTCCTGCCGTTGAGCTGATCCTCTGCCGTCTGCATGCGGGCGGTAAGTTCTCCAACAAAAACTACCAGTTCTCTGGCGGCTTGCACGGCGTGGGGATCTCCGTGGTTAACGCTCTGTCAAAGCGCGTGGAAGTGAACGTCCGTCGCGACGGACAGGTGTATAACATCGCGTTTGAAAACGGCGAAAAAGTGCAGGATTTGCAGGTCGTCGGGACGTGCGGTAAACGCAACACCGGCACCAGCGTCCATTTCTGGCCTGACGAAAGCTTCTTCGACAGCCCACGCTTTTCTGTTTCCCGCCTGACGCACCTGCTGAAAGCCAAAGCGGTGCTGTGCCCAGGCGTAGAAATCACCTTTAAAGATCACGTTAACAACACCGAACAGAGCTGGCGCTACGAAAAGGGTCTGAACGACTACCTGTGCGAAGCGGTTAACGGCCTGCCGACCCTGCCGGAAAAACCGTTCGTCGGGAATTTCGAAGGTGATACCGAGGCGGTGGACTGGGCGCTGCTGTGGCTACCTGAAGGCGGTGAGCTGCTGACGGAAAGCTACGTCAACCTGATCCCAACGCTGCTCGGTGGGACGCACGTCAACGGCCTGCGTCAGGGTCTGCTGGATGCGATGCGCGAGTTCTGCGAATACCGCAACATTCTGCCGCGCGGCGTGAAGCTTTCCGCAGAAGATATCTGGGACCGCTGCGCCTACGTGCTTTCCGTGAAAATGCAGGATCCGCAGTTTGCCGGTCAGACTAAAGAGCGCCTGTCGTCACGCCAGTGTGCGGCGTTTGTTTCCGGCGTGGTGAAAGATGCGTTTACCCTGTGGCTGAACCAGAACGTTCAGGCCGCAGAAATGCTGGCTGAAATGGCGATCTCCAGCGCCCAGCGTCGTCTGCGCGCGGCGAAGAAAGTGGTGCGTAAAAAACTGACCAGCGGCCCCGCGCTGCCGGGCAAGCTGGCGGATTGTACCGCGCAGGATCTCAACCGCACCGAGCTTTTCCTGGTGGAAGGGGACTCGGCGGGCGGATCGGCCAAGCAGGCGCGCGATCGTGAGTATCAGGCGATCATGCCGCTCAAGGGTAAGATCCTGAATACCTGGGAAGTCTCGTCTGATGAAGTGCTGGCCTCGCAGGAAGTACACGACATCTCCGTGGCGATCGGCATCGATCCGGACAGCGACGATCTGAGCCAGCTGCGCTACGGCAAGATCTGCATTCTCGCGGATGCGGACTCCGATGGCCTGCACATCGCCACGCTGCTGTGCGCGCTGTTCGTGAAGCACTTCCGCGCGCTGGTGAAAAACGGTCACGTCCACGTGGCGCTGCCGCCGCTGTACCGTATCGACCTTGGCAAAGAAGTCTACTATGCGCTGACGGAAGAAGAGAAAGCGGGCGTGCTGGAACAGCTGAAGCGCAAGAAGGGCAAACCGAACGTGCAGCGCTTTAAAGGGCTGGGCGAGATGAACCCGATGCAGCTTCGCGAAACGACGTTGGATCCGAACACGCGCCGTCTGGTGCAGCTGACGATCAGCGACGAAGACGAACAGCAAACCAACGCCATGATGGATATGCTCCTTGCCAAGAAACGTTCGGAAGACCGACGTAACTGGCTGCAGGAGAAAGGCGATATGGCGGATATTGAGGCCTGATGCTGAAAAAGCCCTGCGATGCAGGGCTTTTTTTTGCCCGGTGGCGCTGCGCTTACCGGGCCTACGATCGATCCCCTCGCCCCTCTGGGGAGAGGGTTAGGGTGAGGGGAACGCCTCGCACTGACGTCAAAACTCCATCTTCACCGTAAACTGCACTTCACGCGGGTCGCCAATCTGGTTGCCCAGGTTATTGGTCGCAATCGACGACGTGTAGTAGGTCTTATCAAACAAATTCTTCACGTTCACCTGTAGCGTCACCGGATATTGCAGCTTCATTTTGTACGCCGCAAATGCATCCGCCACGAAATAGCCCGGCAGATAATAATCCGCACCGTTAGTCGCTGAACGACGGCTCACGCCGTGCCCGCCGCCGCCAATTGTCAGCGTATTCCCGGCAAACGCATTGTGAATATCGTACGTCAGGAACAGGGAGCCGGTATGGCGCGGCACGTTCGGCAGCGGTTTGCCCGCGTAGTCCGGGTCTTCCAGCACCTTCGCATCGGTATAGCCGTAGCTGGCGATAATGTTGGTGTTCTCGGTCAGCGATCCGGCGAGATCCACTTCGACACCCTGCGAGCGCACGCGGCCCGCGGTTTTGGCGACGGTTTCATCACCGATGCTCTCGGTGTACAGCACGTTGCGCTTGTGGATATCAAACAGCGCGATATTGGCGGTAATGCCGTCGAACAGGTCGAATTTAGCGCCTATTTCATACGCGTTCGACGTTTCCGGCGGCAGGTCGCCGATGTAGCTCGCAATGGACGACTGCGGCATAAACGTCTGGGAATAGTTAGCAAACAGGGAGACTGCCGGCGTGAGCTTGTATACCAGGCCCAGCTTCGGCGTCCACTGGTCGTCGCGGCTGTCGGTGTTGACGTTAAACGGACGGCCTTTGCCCGCGTACTGGGTGTAATACTGGTAGCGCAGTCCGGCAACGGCGATCCATTTATCGGTCAGGTACAGCGCGTCCTGCGCGTAAGCGGAGTAGCTCTCCTGCTTGATGGTTTGATCGCTGTCGGATGCCGAGACGGTGGTGCACTTGCCGAGGCTGCCATAGCTCGGGTTGTAAATATTGAAATCCTTAACGTTCTTACAACGGATCATGTCCGTACGCAGCAGATCGTAATTCTCATACGACACGCCGGTCAGGATCTCATTGTAAAAGCCCGCGATGTCCACGTTCCCCTGCAAATCTGCCCGCGTTGTGTGCATACGCTGGGTCGAACCCTGGGTCGCATCCACGCGGCGGGTCAGGTTGCCGGTTTTTGAATCGTAGGCCATCACGCGAGCCTGGTTATCGCTGTACTTATCCTGGCTGTAGCTGTAGTCGAACTTCGCGGTCCACTGGCTGTTAAGGCGATACTCCGCGTTAAGCTGAGCGAGGTCGGACTGACCGTCGGTCACGTTAAATGGCTCATCAAAGCGGGTTTTGCGATCGACGTCGACGGCCTTTTTGGTGTTGAGATCGAAGATCGTTCCGCGATCGAACGGCGTTTTATAGTCGCGATGCGAATAGAGCACGGTCACGGTGGCATCATCGCCGAACCAGGTCAAAGACGGGGCAATAAAGGTGCTGCGTTCGGTGCCGAAATTACGCCAGTAATCCTCGTCCTGATACTCCCCCGTCAGGCGATAGGCCAGACGCGTACCTTCAATCGGACCGGTGACGTCAAACTGTCCGGTACCGCCGCCAAAGCTGGTTGATGTGGCAGAAATCGAGCCGCCGAAGGTTTTCTCCGGGCGTTTGGTCACCACGTTAATCAGGCCGCCGGGGTCGAGAATACCGTAAAGGGTCGAGGCCGGGCCTTTTAGCACCTCCACGCGCTCGGTTGCGGCATTGAAGCTGCGCGGCAGCACGGTGCGCAGGCCGTTGGTCATGATCGAGCCGTCGCGGTTTGCGCCGAAGCCACGGCGCACGAAAGCATCCTGCGTGCCGCCCAGGGTGTTGGTCTGCACCACGTTGCTGACGTTATACAGCGCCTCGTCGAGCGTGGTCGCGTTTTGGTCTTCCAGCACTTCATCGCTGACGGTATTGACCACCTGCGGGATGTCCAGCATCGGCATGTTGGTCAGCGTGGCGGTGGAGGTGTTCAGGGGCTGATAGCCGCTGGTGGCGTCGGTGGAAGCGTAAGGGTCGGCAGTGACGGTAAGCGTCTCACCGTCTTTTGCTGCTGCGTGCACCAGAGGCGCCATGAACAGGAGTGAAAAGAGCGCGCGCCCTTTTACCCCGGCGAATGAAGGTGTGAACTTAGCCATTACATCTGTTTTCCCAAAATATCCTGCGATGAAATGCTCGCGGAAGAATGTGTGAGTCATTGCCCTTACGGTCTGTCCGTTAGCCTCTACGGCATCGGACTTGTAATTGAGAATCATTCAAGCATGAGGGAATGTAGTAGTAAATGGAATAAATAAAAATTTCGCTACAGAGGTTTCTCTCTGGCTAATACGCGTTGATTTCCTGTTTAAGGCATTGAAAATAATTGATAAAAAGGAATTTTGATTTGTGAAGCGATGCTCAGTTATCCCTGGGGTTTACAGGGTATATCTTCGCTTGACTACTACATAGCGCGGCGGCAAACTCACAGAAGAGAATGAGTTTTATTTTTATTTGTTGGTTTTTTTTCTTACGTTGGCGTTCACGTGGCTCACTACATCAAAAAGCCGGGACTGGTTCTTGAGAACCTCTCCGCGGGTTACCAGAAAAAAATCATCGTTGATGATATCTCCCTTGCGATCCCCCAGCAGAAAATGACTGTTCTGGTGGGCGCAAACGGCTGCGGAAAATCGACGCTGTTAAGTACCCTCGCGCGGCTGCTTCAGCCGCTCGGCGGCAGCGCGGTGCTGGACGGCAAAGCCATCCACTCGCAGCCAACCAAAGCGGTCGCCCGCCAGCTCGGGATCCTGCCGCAGTCTCCGCTGCTTCCAGAAGGGTTAACCGTATTTGAGCTGGTCTCGCGCGGACGTTTCCCCTGGCAGAACGTGATGCGCCAGTGGAGCGAGGAAGACGAGCGGGCCGTGGAGGAGGCGTTACGCCTGACCGGGACGGCAGAGTTTGCCCATCATCTGGTTGAAAGCCTGTCCGGCGGCCAGCGCCAGCGCTGCTGGATCGCCATGGTGCTGGCGCAGCAAACGCCCTACATCCTGCTGGATGAACCCACGACGTACCTCGATCTTCGCTACCAGGTGGAGATCCTCGAACTGCTGCACACGCTGACGCGCCGGCACGGGCGCACCGTGGTGGTGGTTCTGCACGATCTCAACTTCGCCGTGAACTACGGTGATTCGCTGGTCTTTTTACGTCAGGGAAAGGTTGAGGGGGTACTGCATGAGGGCGACGCCTGCACGCCGGAGCTGATCAAAGCGGTGTTTGATGTCGACGTGCATATGTCGGTTAACCCGCTGACCGGCAAGCCGTTCTTTATGCCGTTCCGTCAGGCTGTCGACAAACCATGATGCGCACGTCTGTGGCCTTTATTCTCTTTACGCTGCTGCTTCTGGCAGGCGCGATTGCGCACCTGAGCATCGGGGCGCGCGTTATCGCCCCCCGGACGGTAGTAGACGCATTTTTCCACTTCGACCCGCGCAATTTTGAGCATAGCGTGATCGTCAGGCTGCGCTTGATGCGACTGTGCGCCGCCCTGATGACGGGCGCGGCGCTCGGCGTCGCGGGCGTGCTGCTGCAGTCAGTGATCCGCAACCCGCTCGGCGAGCCGCATATCCTGGGGCTTAATGCAGGGGCGGCGCTGGCGGTGGTGCTGACGAGTGCCCTCGGGCTGTCGCTGCCGTTTGGCCGCCCTCTGATAGCCGCAGCTGGCGCCGCCGCGCTCTTTTTGCTGGTGCTAACGTTCTCCTCATCCGGGCGTACCGGTCTCACGCCGATGAAGGTCACGCTGTGCGGCGTGGCGATGTCGGCATTTGCCTCATCGATAACCGCCACGGTGTTGATTCTGGATGAACAGACGCTGCTGGCCATGCGGACCTGGCTTGCGGGGGATGTGGCGGGAGTCATCGGCGAGACGACCGCTAGCGCCGCGGGGGCCGCTGCCGTGGGTTTTGCGCTGGCGCTCTGGCTGTCGCCGTCGCTGAACATGCTGGCGCTGGGGGACAGAATGGCGCAGGGGCTTGGCGTGTCGCTGCTGAAAACGCGCCTGCTCGCGCTGCTGGCCATCGCCCTGCTGTGCGGCGCGGCGGTTTCAGTTGCCGGACCGATCGGGTTTATCGGACTCGTTGTGCCGCAGCTGATTCGCCGTCTGGTATCGGTGGACCTGCGCGTGATGGTGCCGCTCTCAGCCCTCTGCGGGGCGCTGGTTCTGCTGATGGCGGATATCGCCGCCCGCACGCTGTTTACGCCGTATGAGCTGGCAACCGGCGTGATGACTGCGCTGGTCGGCGCGCCGGTCTTTATCCTTATGGCGTCAAGGATGTTCAAATGAACCGGGCTGGATTGAGGGCAGTACGATTTTCCTCCTTCTCGGCGCTGGTTCGCCCGAGGGCGCTGCTGTATCTGACCGTTTTAACCCTTGCCGTTTTACTGCTGCTAAGTTTTGGCCTGACGCACGGCTCGCTGCCCATTCCTGCTTCCGCCATCGGACGTGCGCTGTTTTATCCTGAACGTCTGACGGCGGATGCGCATTACATTGTGATGGATATCCGCCTGCCGCGCCTGCTGATGGCGGTGCTGTGCGGCGCGATGCTCGGCATGGCGGGGGCGGCCATGCAGTCCATTACCCGCAACGGCCTTGCTGACCCCGGTCTTATCGGCGTGAAAGAGGGCTGTAGCGCGGCGGTGCTGCTGCTGATTTTTCAGTTTCCGGGATTGGGGCCGTACTGGCGTCCACTTATCGGCATGGCCGGTGGGCTGCTGACCGCGCTGCTGGTAGTGGCGCTGGCGCGTGATATCTCGCGCCCGCGATTCATCCTGATCGGCATCGGCGTGTCATGGGCGTTTGCCGCCGCGATGGGGGTCTTTATGACGACCGCCGACGTGCGCGACGTCCAGACGGCGATGCTGTGGCTGGCGGGGAGTCTGCATGCGGCAAGCTGGACGCTGGTCAGCATCGCTGCTGCCTGGACAGTGCCGGCGTTTGCGCTGCTGCTCTTTACCGCGCGCGCCGCAGACGTAGCCTTGCTCGGCAACCACACTGCGACGGGGCTGGGCGTGCGGACTTCACGCCTCGCGCTGCTGCGCGTGTTTGCCCCCGTGGTGCTCACCGCGGCCTGCGTCTCCTGCGTGGGGAGTATCGGCTTTGTCGGGCTGATTGCCCCGCACATGGCGCGCCTGCTGCTGCGCGGAGGGCAAACGGCACTGCTGACGGGAAGTGCCGTACTGGGCGCGCTGCTGGTGCTGCTGGCGGATAACGTCGGGCGGCTGGCATTTCTCCCGTTGCAGCTGCCGGCGGGAATTGTCATTTCACTGATTGGCGGACCGTTTTTCCTGCTGCTGCTCTGGCAGCGTCGGGATCGATTTTAGGGGATAGAAATGCGCGTATTTTTTGCAATGCTGGTGCTGGTGGGATTTGCTGCAGGAGCCGCAGAGCCAACGCAGACGTTTACTGACGACCTGAACCGCAAAGTGGTGGTGCCGGTTAACCCGAAGCGGATTGTGTCCCTGCACGACCTGGATATCACCATTCCGCTGATCGAGCTTGGCGTACCGCCGGTTGCCAGCCATGGCCGTACCCGACCGGACGGCAGCCATTTTCTGCGCTCCAGCGGCATGCTGACGGGCATCGATTTTGATAATTCCGACATCACATTCATCGGCACCGCCGATATCGATATTGAAGCCATCGCCGCGGCGAAGCCGGATCTTATCATCACCGAGCCGACCCGCAACACGCCGGTCGAACAGCTGGAAAAAATTGCCTCGACGGTGAGTATCGATCACCTCGACGGCGGCGCGCCGGAGATCTACCGCAAGCTGGCGCAGCTTACCGGGACAGAGGCGCGGCTGAAGATTCTGGAGCGTCGCTATCAGGAGCAGATCGAGGCGCTAAAGGCGACCATCGATACGAGCAAACTGACCGTCTCGGTGATTCAGGCCAATCAGGGCAAAATCAACGCCATGCACAGCTACCACTCGCTTGGGCGCGTGCTGCGCGACGCAGGGTTCAGGTTCCCGCCGCTGATTGAGAGCATCCCGGAGGGCGGGCGCATCGACGTCAGCGCCGAGCGCCTGCCGGAGCTGGATGCTGATTTTGTCTTTGCAACCTGGCGCGGGGACACCGGCGGAAAACCGCAGGACGAGCTGGCGGCGATGGATGCGGTGATGCCGGGCTGGTGTCAGTTTCTCAACGCCTGCCGAACCGGGCATTACGTGCTCATCTCCCGCGAGGAAGCGATCTCAAATTCATTTGCCTCGCTGGGGCTGATGGCCGCGCAGGTGCAGTCGCAGATAGCGGGCCGTCCGCTGCCGGAGGCCGCACGATGATCCGAAAAATTGATGTCTACGGCGACCGCCTCCGCTCGCGGGCGCACCAGCTGACGCCGCGCCTGCTGCAGGTGGCGAGCTATATCAATGAAAATCGTGAAGCGGTTATGGAGCAGACGGCAATGGAGATTGCCGCTGTGCTACACACCTCGGACGCCACCGTGGTGCGTGCCATTCAGGCGCTTGGGTTTGGCGGGCTGCGGGATCTCAAGCAGACCCTGGAGCAGTGGTTTGGCCCGGTGGTCACCTCCAGCGAGAAGATGTCCACGACGGTAAACACGCTTACCAGCGACGTCGACGCGAGCATCGATTTTGTGCTGGAAGGCCATCAACACACCTGCGCGGTGTTGTCCGAACCGGGCAACCGCTACGCGATGGCGCAGGCGGTGTCGCTGCTGGCGCAGGCGAGACAGGTCGCTATTTTTGGCATTGGCGCATCCGGCATTCTGGCTGAGTACACCTCGCGACTGTTTAGCCGTATAGGCCTGCCTGCGATCCCGCTCAACCGCACCGGTATTGGCCTCGCCGAACAGCTGATTGCCCTACAGCGCGGTGACGTGCTGGTAATGATGGCGCAAAAATCCGCGCACCGGGAGGGACAGACCACGCTGCGCGAAGCGAAGCGCCTGGGTATTCCCACCATTTTGCTGACCAACGCCACGGACTCGCGCTTTAGCAAAGAGGCAAGCGTAGTGATCCACGTCCCGCGCGGCGGCGAGAAGGGCAAAATCCCGCTGCACGGCACGGTGCTGCTGTGCCTGGAGATGATTATTCTGTCCGTCGCCTCCACCGAGCCGCAGCGCACCATCAAGTCGATGAAGCGCATCAACGAGTTACACCGCGGATTAAAGCCGGGCAAGAAGAGCGGTTGATTTTCCCCCTCTCCCCGTGGGCTGAGGGATCCCCAGTAATTTTTTTATGCAGAAGCAATAAAGTTGCTTTCTAAATGACTGAGGGCTGTCAGCGATGCCCTGGTCCGGCTGTAAATCGCTGAGGCGTTTCCTGCAGGCCGGGGCGAGGCGCAGGGATGCGCCGAGAGGGCGGCTTTACAGGGAAGTTGCCTCAGCCCGTACCCGATAAGCCGGAAGGAATGAGCCGAGGGCACCGCGAAGCGGCGATTTACCGCCGGGAGCCCGGGTCGCCAGGGTGGTGGCGACTGAGCCACCCTGGCACGTTCACCGGTCATGTCGTTACAGAGTAGCAAGGAACATAAAGTGAACGGAATGACCACCACCGCCGTATGTTCCCCTCACCCTAACCCTCTCCCCGGAGGGGCGAGGGGATTGCTCAGTGCTCGCATTAATTTGTGGGGAACCCTCAGCCCCGTGGGTGCGGGCGTCAAACCGCACGATGGTTCTTCCTGTACTGCAGCGGCGTCTCGCCAATCCCTTTTTTAAACGCGCTGATAAACCACGTCACGTCGGAAAAACCCGTCTGTGCGGCAATGTCACGCACGCTCGAATCAGTGTGGAGTAAACACTCACACGCCTTACGCAACCTTAGCGTATTCAGGTAGTCGTGAATTTTTTCGCCCGTTTCCGCATGGAATTTTCGCGATACGTAGCTGCGGGATTTTCCCAGCTCATTGGCCAGCGCATCCAGACGAAATTTCTCCTGATAATGCTCGTCGAGCCAAAACATCACCTGGCTGGCGATCCCCTGGCTGTTTCCCGGCTCGCCGTCGCGATCGTCGGGCAGCATCGCGAACAGGCCTATCAGCAGGCTGGCGATGCTCTCGCCGTTCATCGGCGGTTTATAGCAGCTAAACAGATGGTCGATATGGTGATGGAAGTGGGCTAAATCGGCGACCCACGCTTCGCCGCCACGGCGTGACAGCCGCTCCAGACGCTGCCGGGTCTGGGGAAAATCCCGCAGGATCTTCAGCACCGCGTGCTGGTCGAGATGAATAATGGTGCGGCGGTAAATTGCCTCCGCCTGTTCGTCCACCATGACCTTGTGCAGCGTAAAAGGCGGGAAGAAAAACAGCCGTCCGGGGCGCATGGTGTAGTGACGATTATCGACAATCGCCACCCCAAAGCCCTCTTCCACATAGAGGATCTCCAGACACTGGTGCCAGTGATGGTAGCGCACGGTATTGGCAAACAGGCGGCTGAACGAGGCCACGGTATCGTTCAGGGCGATCAGTTCCAGAAGATCGGATGTCGGCGTGTCGCGCATAGTGCAATAAAACTCAACTTTTTCCCGTCTGACCGTCTTTATAAACCACCTTTTTAAATTTTCTCAACTGGAGGTTTATTCATCGTTCATGCCTGTGACACGGCTAACATTTCTGCCCCTTGCGTATTCACTATGCTTTGCCGCAGTTGATTACGAGGGCGAACCGATGTGGGCGGCAAACAAAGAAAAATCAAATCCGTTGTCTTCACGCCAGGATGTAGTGGCGTCGTTGAATGCACTTTTACAGGCGCTGGACACGCAATTTCCGGCGAACCGTTCACGATTCTCGCTGGGTGATACCTGCGCCCATTACACAGCGGATATTGCGCAGATGGAGGGACTTTCCCGCGCGCTGTGGGGGCTGTTTCCGCTGATGGCGTCCGGCGAAAGCACGCCGTTCAGCGAGAAGTACCTTACCGCCATCAAGATAGGTACCGACCCGCAAAGCACAGGCTACTGGGGCGAAACCGGCCCGTACGATCAGCGTCTGGTGGAGATGGCGGCCTACGGTCTGGGACTTGCTCTGCTGGGGGAGACGCTCACCGCGCGCTTTACCGGACGCGAGGTGATGAACCTGCACGCGTGGCTCAACCAAATCACCGACGCGCAGATGCCGGACAGCAACTGGAACTATTTTGCCATTATGGTTCAGCTCGGCTTTAAGCGCGCCGGGCTGCCGTACGACCAGGCCGCCATTGACCGTCGCTTTACGCTGATGGACGCCTACTACCTCGGCGACGGCTGGTACTCCGACGGTCCCGGCCGCCCGAAAGACTATTACATCTCCATGGCTTTCCATTTTTACGGCCTGATTTACGCCACCCTGAGTGACGACGAGGCGAGGGCAAAGGTGCTGCGCGAGCGCTCGCGTCTGTTCGCGGAAGACTTTATCTACTGGTCCGCCGCCGATGGTGCCTCGGTGCCGTTTGGCCGCAGCCTGATCTACCGCTTTGCCATGGTTGCCTTCTGGAGCGCGGTGGCTTTTTCTCAGCTGGACGTCTTCACCCCGGGTATCGTGAAGGGCATTGTGCTGCGGCATCTGCGCTGGTGGCAGCAGCAGTCGATTGTCGATCGCGACGGTATTCTTACCCTGGGGTTTGCGTATCCGAACCTGGCGATGTGCGAGGATTACAACTCCCCCGGTTCACCGTACTGGGCGCTGAAAACCTACCTGATCCTGGCGCTGCCGGAGGCGCATCCGTTCTGGCAGGCCGACGAGCAGCCGCTGCCCGCGCTTGCTGAAAAACATGTGATCCCGCATGCGCAGCAGATCCTGATGCATTCGAAAGCTTCGCAGCACGTCGTCATGCTCACGGCTGGTCAGCTGGAGCTGAATAACTACGTTAACACCGAAGCGAAATACACCAAATTTGCCTACTCCAGCCGCTTCGGATTCACCATTGAGCGCGGGCGTTTTGGCCTGAAGCATGCCGCCTGCGATTCGATGCTGCTGCTGGCGGACGGAGATGACTATTTCCGTGGTCGTCGCGAGTGCGAAGAGGTTCGGGTAGATGAACATAACATTTTCTCGCGCTGGTCGCCGTGGCGCGACGTGCAGATTGCGACCTGGCAGATCCCGTTCGGGGAGTGGCACCTGCGCCTGCACCGCATCAACAGCGCGCGCACTCTGCAAACCGTCGAGGGCGGCTTTGCGGTGATGAAAACCGCCCACCAGGTGCGCGATCGCGGTTGTTATCTGATGGCTGAAAACGGCAGCAGCGTCATTGTCGATCTTTCGCCGGTCATTCACCGTCAGCCAGACAGCATCGTCACGCCGCCGAACAGCAGCATTATGTTTGCGGAGTGCGCTTCCATTCCGTTGTTAAAGGCCGACCTCCCGCAAGGGGAAAGCTGGCTCTGTTGCGCCGTTCTGGCTGGCGGAAAACAGGCCGTTGCGGCGACGCCGCAGCTGAATATAACCCATAGCCGGGTCGTCATTAGCGAACCCGGAAGCGAACGTAAGCTGTCGTTCACATTATAAAAATCTGGCCCTACACGTCGGCGAGGATGATATGAAAAGCACATCGACAACTAACAGAACTGAATATTACAAAATCAGTAGCTTTATCTTTCTCTATTTCTTTACCTGGTCTGCCAGTATTGGACTGCTGGCGATCTGGCTTGGCCAGAAAGCCAATCTCAGCGGCTCGGTGATTGGAACCGTTTTTGCGGTGAACGGGATATTCTCCGTTATTCTTAAACCGATCTACGGCTATATTCTCGATAAGATCGGCATGAGCAAATACCTGCTCTATTTTGTGGTGATCATGTCGGCCCTGATGGCGCCGTTCTTTATTTACGTATACCAGCCGCTGTTAATGTCTAATACCCTGCTGGGGATTATTATCGGCGCGCTCTATTTAAGCTTTGCCTGGTACGCGGGTGTGGCGGCGTGCGAATCGTATTCCGACCGCTTTAGCCGCTTAAACGGCATGGAGTTCGGGCAAATTCGCATGTGGGGTTCGCTCGGCTGGGCGGTGGCATCGTCCTTCTCCGGCCTGCTTTTTAACCTCTCACCGGCGTATAACTTTATTCTCGGCAGCGTGGCATCGGTGGTGATGCTGATCGTCCTGCTGAGCCTGAAAGTGAACACTAACTCCATTCACGCGGGCGAGGTGCTGACGAAAGAGAAAATCGCCCCGTCAGACGTTTACGCCCTGCTGCGAAACCGCAAATTCTGGGCCTTCTGCCTGTACGTGGCGGGCGTGGCGTGGATGATGTTTATCGCCGAGCAGCAGTTCTCGCGCTATTTCGTCACCTTCTTCGATGATATTCATGAGGGCAACGCGGTATTCGGTTATCTCGGGACCGTGCAGTCGGGCATGGAATTTGTCATGTATATGGTGGTCCCGCTGTTTGTGAACTTTATTGGCGCCAAACGCGGGCTATTAATTGTCGGGCTGGTGGTCGGGGCGCGTCTGATTATTTCCGGCATGTGTGATTCTCACCTGTTAATTTCAGTGCTTAAGCCGCTGTACGGTCTGGAAATTTGTCTCCTGCTGGTGTCGGTATTTAAATATATCGCCGAGCATTTCGACAAGCGCGTCAATGCCACCATGTATTTACTCGGCTATCAGGCGATGCTCTACGTTGGCAACGTGGTGGTCTCTTCCCCTGCTGGCTATATGTATGACCGTATTGGCTTTGAGCACACCTATATCATCATGGGCGCAACGGCGCTGACCTTTACCCTTATTTCTGCTTTTACGTTATCCGCCTGTCAGAGCAAATGGCGCGGGGCTCGTGCGCTGAACGTAGCAGAAACGTCAACACGATAAATTACGCCGTCAAAGAAGGAACCGAAATATGTTAAGTCGTATCAAAGAAGAACGTCTGCCTGTTATCGCTGCGCCCGTTGACTCCCGCGCATTCAGCGATGAACTGAATTCGGCGCGCAGCCACGTTCTGGACCTGATTAGCCGTCATTTAACGGAGTTCGGCGACAAATTCCCGGCGGAAACCTGCCAGAACGGTTTTTATCCGCTGACTGACAACGTGGAGTGGACCACCAGCTTCTGGACCGGGCAGCTATGGCTGGCATGGGAGATGAGCGGCGAGGAAAAATTCCGCGCGATGGCGGAAAAACACGTGCGCTCGTTTGGCCTGCGCATCGCCGGGCGCAACGACACCAACACCCACGATTTAGGCTTCCTCTACACGCTCTCCTGCGTAGCCGCGTGGCGGCTGACCGGAAACCGCGAGGCGCGCGGCTTCTCGCTGCTGGCGGCGGAAGCTCTGCTGGAACGCTTCCACGAGAAGGCGAAGATCATCCAGGCGTGGGGCGATCTCTCCGATCCGGACCAGGCCGGGCGGATGATCATCGACTGCAACATGAACCTGCCGCTGCTCTACTGGGCAACGGAGCAGACGGGCGATCCGCGCTTTGCCGACGCCGCAAAAGCGCACGTCATGCAGGCGGCGACGTACCTCATTCGTGACGATGCCTCCACCTTCCACACCTACTATATGGATGTGACAACCGGCGCACCGCGCTACGGCAACACCCAGCAGGGCTACGCCGACGACTCCTGCTGGTCACGCGGGCAGGCGTGGGGAATTTACGGCTTCCTGCTGAGCTATATCTATACCGGCGACGAGACGATGATCGCCCTGTCAAAACGGCTGGCGAACTACTTCCTCAATCGCCTGCCCGAAGACTACGTCTGCCACTGGGATCTGGCGCTGGTGGGCACCGACGCGCTGCGTGACTCTTCCTCGGCGGCGATTGCGGTATGTGGGCTGCTGGAGCTGGTGAAACACCTGCCGGTCACGGATCCGGATCGCGAGCGCTATATGGAGTGGGCTAAAGGCATTATGTCGTCACTGACGAAACACTATCTGATGGGGAGAGAAGAAAAGGGCAACGGGCTGCTTAAACACTCGGTTTACCACCTCGGGAGCAACAAAGGCGTGGATGAGTGCGCAAGCTGGGGAGATTACTTCTACGTTGAGGCGCTGGTGCGTTTCACCCGGAGCTGGAAACTGTACTGGTAACTGGCCGGGGGATTACCATCCAAGCACATCTTTAATGACGCGCCGGTAGGGCGTATCAAGCTGGGCAGGCACGCGGCAAATATAGTCCTGCGCATGGCTGCGGGTCTCTCCGCTGAGGCCGTCGAGATAAGCGATGGCTTCGTCCACGGCAGGAACCCTGCCTTCCTGTGACGCGCTTCTCGGCGGGAGCCCGGTCCAGATGATCGCTTCAATACCTTTCTCCCTGGCCCATGTTGTCAGGATACCCGTGTCGCGTCCGGTGATTAGCAGCGAGCCAATACCATCGCAGCGATCCTCGGGAATGGCTTCGCGCTCACGCAAAGCGCGGCAGGCCACGCTCAACGTTGTGGCCTCCAGCCATGCCCAAAGCACCGGCACGGCAGGGGCATTCATACAGATGGCGGTCGCCAGTTCACCGCCATCGCTGACCCGACAGAACTCGACGGGCAAAGAAGGCCCGTCGGTCTGCCACTCACCGGCTACCGGTAACGCGCCGCTTTTCCAGATTAACGAACCCCAGCCAAGACAAGCTATTTTCATTCTGTTCCTCTGCGCGACGTGAACCGACTGTTTTAGACGTTATGCTTTAGGAATACGCAGCGTCTGGCCGGGATAGATTTTATCGGGGCTGGAGAGCATAGGGCGGTTAGCCTCAAAAATCTTGTTGTACTGGTTAGCATCGCCGTACACGGTTTTAGAGATCGCGCTCAGGGTATCGCCGGATTTCACCGTATAGTAAGTAGCTTCATCTTTGGCATCTGTCGCGGTGATGTTGTTCTCCACCTCGCTGACGCCTGCGATGTTGCCGACGGCGACCTGGATTTTTTCTTTCTGCTCCTGCGTCAGCCCGTCGCCCGTCACGCTGGCTTTGCCGTCGGTGACGTCAACCTGAACCTTATCGGAACCGGGAATGTTGAGTTTCTTGAGGTGCTCGGTGATTTTGTCGCTCTGACCCTTATGATCGGTCAGATTGTCCCACAGCTTTTCGCCTGCTTCTTTTACGAAATTAAAAAGACCCATTCCATCCTCCTGTTTAACATGAAGTCAGAATAAGCATAGCAGTTGAGTGTTAAGGTGATAAAAAAAGCCCGGTGGCGTTAACGCTTACCGGGCCTGGGAGGGAAGTTGTAGGCCGGGTAAACGCAGTGCCACCCGGTAAATTTCACAGAACTTAAACCCCTTGCTCCAGAATACGAATATGGGTTTCCAGAACGTCCCCTTTCACCGCGTCGCTCCACGCTTTCATATGCGCGGCCTGCAAATGCGCTTCAAGGTGCGCGACGGTTTCCCACTGCTCAACCATGATGATCGAGTCTGGCGCGGTCGCCTGGAAGCTTGCGCTGGTGGCGGCGTCCACCATTGGCGCGTAGCCGTGGCAGCCTTCTTCTTTCAGTACGGTCGGGATGATCTTTGCGAACTCATCCAGCACCGCCTGGCGGTGATGTTGGCCAGGACGCGTACGGATTTCAGCAATAACGGTAAGCATAATTAACTCCTTCTAATTCCAGGCTACCAGTTAAGCAAAAATTTCCGCGAGATGCTTGCGATATTCTGCGATATAGCGTGGGACGTCTGGCATTTTAATTACGTCATTGACGATAAAGGTCGGCAGCGGCTCCATAGCCAGGAACTGATTCGCCTTGTGGAATGGCAGATACGCGCCGTCTACGCCTACGCCTTCAAAGAACTGATCTTGCTCGGTGAACGCTTCAAGCGGGGCATTCCAGGTCAGGGAGAGCATGTATCTCTTGCCCTGCAACAGGCCGCCGGAACCGTATTTTTTAGACGCGTCTGAGCGGGTGCGGCCGTCGCTGGCATACAGCGAACCGTGACCTTCGGTAAACACATCGTCCATGTATTTTTTCACGGTCCACGGTGCGCCCATCCACCAGCCCGGCATCTGCCAGATAACCACTTCGGCCCACAGGAAGTTCTGCACTTCGGCCTTCACGTCGTAATCGCTGTCCGCGCGCACGACCTTAACATCATGTCCGGCGTCGCGCAGGAAACCATCCGCGACCTCGGTCAGGGTGTCATTGAGCTGGCCTTTAGAGTGCGCAAATTCTTTCGCGCCGTTGATAATCAGAATGTTGCTCATTATTTGTCCTCGATGCTGAGAGTATGCCAGGTATTCTACGCGCGAGGACGGAGCGGAAAAATAAGCAAAATGTGCAAAGTCTTTTGCGCTCAGCGCAATAATGGCTACCAGCTGACGGTCACCTCAAAGCCCCCTTCAGGCGCATTGCCCAGCGAGACGCGCATCCCGTGTAACGCCGCGATGCGCTTCACAATAGACAACCCCAGACCGCTGCCGGTGGCGTCCTGGCCCGGTGGACGATAAAAGCGCTCGCCGAGACGCGCCAGCGCATCGGTTGAAATGCCCGGGCCGTTGTCGCGCACGGTAAAGCTTAGGGTGTTCAGCGTCACGTCCACCACGCTGCCGCGCGGGCTGTAACGAACGGCGTTGTCCAGCAGGTTACGCGCCAGCAGGCTCAGCAATAGCGGCTGTCCGTGACGCATTACCTCGGGCGCGTTGACGTTGAGCCGAATATCAATGCCCGCCTGCTGCGCCGGATGCCAGATATCCAGCACCGCGGATTGCAGCAAATCGGCCATCATCACGGGTTCGACGTCATCAAGATTATCCAGTGAATCCAGGCGCGACAGGGTGAGAAGCTGGTCCACCAGCCGGGAGGCGCGGTCGATGCCCGCATGCAATTGCCCCAGCGCTTTAGACTGCGCCTCGGGATCGTCAAGGGAAAGCTGCGCCACGTCGGTTTGCACCTTCAGCGCGGCCAGCGGGCTGCGCAACTCATGAGCGGCATCCGAGGTGAAGCGGCGCTCGCGGGCCATCATCTCCTGCGTACGGGCGAAAAGATGGTTAAGCGCATCAAGCAGCGGGCGAACCTCCGTCGGCACGCCGTGGGTGGGCAGCGTATCGGTCGCATCCGGCGAGCGTGAACGCAGGGTCTGCGCCAGGTTTTTCAGCGGTTTCAGTTCCCGGCTCAGCAGGACAATCAGCAACAGCAGCATTACGGGCAGCGCCACCAGCCACGGCGTCAGCTGCGAGCTGACCACGTCCAGCGCCATATCCTGTCGGTACTCCCACTCCTGGCCAACCACCACGCGGTATTTTCCGTCCGGGGAGGTCAGCCACAGGAAACGCCATTCGTCGTTGTCATCCTGCAACCGACCGTCATCAAATCCGTCCCGGCGGTAGTGATAAGGTATGTCGCGCCCGTTCTCACCGTCGTTAAGCACCATGCTGCCGTCTGCGGTGAAGATTGCGAAGGCCAGCGCATCGTCGTCAAGATGGCCGTGTTTGGCTTTTTTCGGCACCTCGCGCATGCGTTCCGGGGCGCGGAGTTCGTCCACGTCCATCGTCAGCAGCCGTTTGGCAAACAGCATCTGCTGGGTATCGAACAGCTTATCGAGCTTGTCGGTCGTCTGGTGCCAGGCCACCACGCTTGCGGCAAACCAGGCCGCCAGGGACAGCAGCAAAAAGAGGAGCGTCAGGCGCAGCTTCAGGCTCAGGCGTTGGGTCAGTTTCATGCGTCACCCAGGGTATAACCGATGCCGTGCACGGTGCGGATAAATTCGCTGCCGAGCTTGCGGCGTAAATGATGAACGTGGACTTCGACGGCGTTGCTGGAGACGTCATCATCCCAGTTGTAGAGTTTCTCTTCAATGGCCTTGCGCGGCAGCACGCGGCCCGCGTTGCGCATCAGCAGTTCCAGCAGGGCGAACTCTTTGGGTTTGAGCACCAGCGTTTCGCCCTCCAGCGTGGCGACAAGACTTGCCGGATCGAGCGTGACCTTGCCGTGACGCAGCTCGCTGCGCGCCTGCCCGTGGCTGCGGCGCACCAGCGCTTCGAGGCGGGCTGCCACTTCAATCAGCGCGAACGGCTTACACAGGTAATCATCCGCCCCCAGGCGTAACCCTTCGACGCGCTGATTCAGCGCATCCCGCGCGGTGAGGATCAGCACCGGTTCGCTCTTACCGCTTTCGCGCCAGGCGCGCAGGATCTCAAGCCCGTCGATTTCCGGCAGCGTCAGGTCCAGCACCACGGCATCGTACGGCGCGGTGTACAGGGCCGCCTGCCCGGTTTTACCGTCGGTAAACCAGTCCACGTTAAAGCCTATTTTGCTTAAGCCCGCTTTGATGCCATCGCCGATGAGTTTGTCGTCTTCTACCAGTAAAATGCGCATATTTCCTCCTTGATGCCGTCAGTAAACCTTCTGCAAGCGCCTGCTGTACAGTAAAAATAAATAAATTTTCCCCTTAAGAAGTTGTTAAGGTTTACCCTGTTTAATGGATTGTGAAACGACATTAAAGGGAGAGATTAAGATGAAAAAATACGCTGCAATTGCTGCCATCATGATGATGACCACTGCCCCTGTTTTTGCTGCACAGGGTGGCTTCTCTGGCCCATCTGCGACACAGACCCAGACGCAAACCCAGCAGGGTGGCTTTGTCGATAATAACGCCAACCTCACTACCGCGGCTAAAGTCAAAGATATGAAGGACGACAGCTGGGTGAAGCTGCGCGGTAATATTACCGAGCGCCTGTCCGATGACCGTTACACCTTCCGCGATGAAAGCGGCACGGTGGTGGTGGAGATCGACCACAAGCGCTGGAACGGCGTGACGGTGACGCCCCAGGATAAAGTCGAACTCCAGGGTAAAATCGATAAAGACTGGAACGAGTTTGAAATCGACGTGAAGCAGGTTATCAAGCTGAACAAATAACCCGGAAAGGGCCGCATGAGCGGCCCTTTTTCTTTGTGACTCAACTCGCCAGATGAGGTAGTATCTGCGGCAATATTGCCTGAAACCCATCGGTTTCTGAGTTGAGGAATCACACGTAATGAGCGATATGGCAGAGCGCCTCGCGCTACATGAATTCACGGAAAACGCCTACCTGAACTACTCCATGTACGTCATCATGGACAGGGCGTTGCCGTTTATCGGGGATGGCCTGAAGCCCGTTCAGCGCCGCATCGTCTATGCGATGTCCGAACTGGGGCTGAATGCGACCGCCAAGTTCAAGAAATCCGCCCGTACCGTCGGTGACGTGCTGGGGAAATACCATCCGCACGGTGACATCGCCTGCTATGAAGCGATGGTGCTGATGGCCCAGCCGTTCTCTTACCGCTATCCGCTGGTGGATGGTCAGGGGAACTGGGGGGCGCCGGACGATCCGAAATCCTTCGCGGCGATGCGTTATACCGAATCCCGTCTGTCTAAATATGCCGAAGTGCTGTTGGGCGAGCTGGGCCAGGGTACGGTCGACTGGGTGCCAAACTTCGACGGTACGATGCAGGAGCCGAAAATGCTGCCTGCGCGTCTGCCGAACATCCTGCTGAACGGCACGACCGGTATCGCCGTGGGCATGGCGACGGACATTCCGCCGCACAACCTGCGTGAAGTGGCGAAAGCGGCCATCACCCTGATTGAGCAGCCAAAAACCTCGCTGGACGATCTGCTGGAGATCGTGCAGGGGCCGGACTATCCGACCGAAGCCGAGATCATCACCTCGCGTGCGGAAATCCGTAAAATCTACCAGAACGGCCGCGGCTCCGTGCGCATGCGCGCGGTATGGACCAAAGAGGATGGCGCCGTGGTGATCACCGCGCTTCCGCACCAGGTCTCCGGCGCGAAGGTGCTGGAGCAGATTGCCTCCCAGATGCGCAATAAAAAGCTGCCGATGGTGGACGACCTGCGCGACGAATCGGACCACGAAAACCCGACCCGTCTGGTGATTGTGCCGCGTTCTAACCGCGTGGATATGGAGCAGGTGATGAACCACCTGTTCGCCACTACCGATCTGGAAAAAAGCTACCGCATCAACCTGAACATGATTGGTCTGGACGGTCGTCCGGCGGTGAAAAACCTGCTGGAGATCCTCACCGAATGGCTGGCCTTCCGCCGCGATACGGTGCGCCGCCGTCTGAACCATCGCCTGGAGAAAGTGCTTAAGCGCCTGCATATCCTCGAAGGTTTGCTGGTGGCGTTCCTCAACATTGACGAAGTGATTGAGATCATTCGTACCGAGGACGAACCTAAGCCTGCCCTGATGTCGCGCTTTGGCATCAGCGAAACCCAGGCTGAAGCGATCCTCGAACTGAAGCTGCGCCATCTCGCTAAGCTGGAAGAGATGAAGATCCGCGGCGAGCAGAACGAGCTGGAAAAAGAGCGCGATCAGCTTCAGGCGATTCTGGCGTCCGAGCGCAAGATGAACACCCTGCTGAAGAAAGAGTTGCAGGCCGATGCCGACGCCTTTGGCGACGACCGTCGTTCTCCGCTGCATGAGCGCGAAGAAGCGAAGGCGATGAACGAGCACGACATGCTGCCGTCCGAGCCGGTGACCATCGTGCTTTCCCAGAGCGGCTGGGTGCGTAGCGCCAAAGGCCACGATATCGACGCGCCGGGTCTGAGCTACAAATCCGGTGACAGCTTCAAGGCGGCGGTGAAGGGCAAGAGCAACCAGCCGGTGGCGTTTATCGACTCCACGGGCCGCAGCTACGCCATTGATCCGATCACGCTGCCGTCCGCGCGCGGGCAGGGCGAACCGCTGACCGGCAAGCTGACGCTGCCGCCGGGCGCCACGGTTGACCATATGCTGATGGAAGCCGACGATCAAAAACTGCTGATGGCGTCTGATGCTGGCTACGGCTTTATCTGCACCTTTAACGATCTGGTGTCGCGTAACCGCGCCGGTAAAGCGCTGATCAGCCTGCCGGATAACGCCCACGTCATGCCGCCGCTGATCATCGAGAACGAAAGCGATATGCTGCTGGCGATCACCGCTGCCGGACGCATGCTGATGTTCCCGGTCAGCGATCTGCCGGAGCTGTCGAAAGGGAAGGGCAACAAGATCATCAGTATCCCGTCAGCGGAAGCGGCAAAAGGCGAAGATAGCCTGGCGCATCTCTTCCTGCTGCCGCCGCAGAGCACGCTGACCATTCATGTCGGCAAACGTAAGATCAAACTGCGTCCGGAAGAGTTGCAGAAGGTGGTTGGCGAGCGCGGACGTCGCGGCTCACTGATGCGTGGCCTGCAGCGCATCGACCGCGTGGAGATCGACTCGCCGGCGCGCAGCAAAGCGGACGACAGCGAAGAGTAACCTGTTTCATCCCCCCCTCTTTCCGGAGGGGGATTACCATAAAATTTCCCGTAAAAACGTTGTTAATTCGTGCGTTGCGATTAACAATACGCGCTCGTAATAAAGTCCTTACCTGGCCACAGGTGAAGTATAATTGTCAGCTGTCAGGGCTTCAGAGGTCGCTATGCTATACATTGTTCGTCTTATTCTTACCGTTATTTACTGCATTCTGGTCTGTATTTTCGGATCGATTTATTGCCTGTTCAGCCCGCGTAACCCAAAACATGTCGCGACGTTCGGGCACATGTTTGGTCGCCTTGCGCCATTGTTCGGCCTGAAGGTTGAAAAGCGTCTGCCTGAAGGGGCGGAGAATTTCGGTAACGCCATCTATATCGCTAACCATCAGAACAACTACGATATGGTGACGGCCTCAAATATTGTTATTCCGCCGACCGTAACCGTCGGGAAAAAGAGCCTGCTGTGGATCCCGCTTTTCGGCCAACTGTACTGGCTCACCGGTAACTTGCTGATTGACCGCAACAACCGTGCGAAAGCGCATGGCACCATTGCGGAAGTGGTGGATCAGTTTAAAAAGCGCCGGATCTCAATCTGGATGTTCCCGGAAGGGACGCGCAGCCGCGGTCGCGGCCTGCTGCCGTTCAAGACCGGCGCGTTTCATGCTGCAATTGCGGCAGGCGTTCCAATTATTCCCGTGTGCGTTTCCAATACATCGAATAAGATTAATCTTAACCGTCTGAAAAACGGACTGGTCATTGTCGAAATGCTACCGCCGGTGGATACCTCCAAATACGGTAAAGACCAGGTGCGCGAGCTGGCCACGCACTGCCGCGAGCTGATGGCTCAGCACATTGCACAGCTCGATAAAGAAGTTGCAGAGCGAGAAGCCGCCGGTAAGATTTAACCCGGTTTCGTTCAAGGGAAAACGAATTCCCGCGTTGTTAGTCGTTTCAGATGGAGCTTATATGTCACTCAGTCGGCGTCAGTTTATTCAGGCTTCGGGTATCGCCCTTTGTGCGGGTGCGATGCCGCGGACAGCCAGCGCCGCCGGGCAGCAACAGCCGCTGCCTATTCCGCCGTTGATTGAATCCCGTCGCGGACAGCCGCTATTCCTCACGCTTCAGCGTAGCCACTGGTCCTTTACCCAGGGAACGCGCGCGCAGGTATGGGGCATTAACGGACGCTACCTCGGGCCGACCATTCGCGTGTGGAATGGGGATGACGTCAAGCTCATCTACAGTAACCGGACGACGGAAAATGTCGCAATGACCGTCAGTGGGTTGCAGGTGCCGGGGCCGCTGATGGGCGGCGCGGCGCGCATGATGTCGCCGAATGCCGACTGGGCGCCCGTCCTCCCGATTCGTCAGAGCGCGGCGACATTGTGGTATCACGCCAACACCCCGAACCGCACCGCCCAGCAGGTCTATAACGGCCTGGCCGGGATGTGGCTGATTGAAGATGAGGTCAGTAAAACGCTGCCGATCCCGAATCACTACGGTGTTGATGATTTCCCGATCATTATTCAGGACAAGCGTCTGGATAACTTCGGTACGCCGGAGTACAGCGAGCCGGGCAGCGGTGGCTTTGTGGGCGATACGCTGCTGGTTAACGGCGCGCAAAGCCCGTATGTCGAAGTGTCTCGTGGCTGGGTGCGCCTGCGTCTGTTGAATGCCTCTAACTCGCGCCGCTACCTGCTGCAAATGAGCGACGGCCGCGCCCTGCATGTGATTTCAGGCGATCAGGGGTTATTACCTGCGCCGGTGTCGGTGAAACAGCTGGCGCTGGCGCCGGGCGAACGTCGTGAAATCCTCGTGGATATGACCAACGGGGATGAAGTGTCCGTGACCTGCGGCGAAGCGGCAAGCATTGTTGACCGCATTCGCGGCTTCTTTGAACCGTCGAGCGTTCTGGTCTCCACGCTGGTGCTGACGCTGCGCCCGACCGGCCTGTTGCCGCTGGTGACCGACAGTCTGCCGATGCGCCTGCTGCCGCAAGAAATTGTGACCGGCCCTGCAGTACGCAGTCGCGATATCAGCCTTGGCGACGATCCGGGCATCAACGGTGCGCTGTGGGACGTAAACCGTATTGATATCACCGCCCAGCAGGGAACCTGGGAGCGCTGGACCGTCCGCTCGGAGATGCCGCAGTCGTTCCATATTGAAGGGGTGTCATTCCTGATCCGCAACGTCAACGGGGCGATGCCGTTCCCGGAAGACAGGGGCTGGAAAGACACCGTCTGGGTGGATGGGCAGGTAGAACTGCTCGTCTACTATGGACAGCCGTCATGGCCGCACTTCCCGTTCCTGTTCCACAGCCAGACGCTGGAGATGATGGACAGGGGGTCGGTAGGGCAGATGCTGGTGAATCCGGCACCGTAAAACGAGTCGGGTGGCGGCTTCGCCTTACCCGACCTACAGGCCCGTAGGCCCGGTAAGCGTAGCGTCACCGGGCAATAAATACCCCTTCATTTCCCCCGATAAACCAGCGTATAATCCCGCTCCTTTTGTCTATTTTTTCTTCGGAAGCATTATGAGCGCAATTTCCCTGATCCAGCCGGATCGCGACCTCTTCTCCTGGCCCCAGTACTGGGCAGCCTGCTTTGGACCGGCGCCGTTCCTGCCGATGTCCCGGGAAGAGATGGATCAACTGGGCTGGGACAGCTGCGATATCATTCTGGTGACGGGTGATGCGTATGTCGATCACCCGAGCTTTGGCATGGCGATCTGCGGCCGTATGCTGGAAGCTCAGGGTTTCCGCGTGGGGATTATTTCTCAGCCTGACTGGAACAGCAAAGACGATTTTATGCGTCTGGGTAAACCTAACCTGTTCTTTGGCGTGACCGCGGGCAACATGGACTCGATGATCAACCGCTATACCGCGGACCGTAAGCTGCGTCATGACGACGCTTATACGGCTGACAACGTGGCGGGTAAACGTCCCGATCGCGCGACCCTCGTCTACACCCAGCGATGCAAAGAAGCATGGAAAGACGTGCCGGTGATCCTGGGCGGCATCGAGGCGAGCCTGCGCCGCACCGCGCACTACGACTACTGGTCTGACACCGTGCGCCGTTCGGTGCTGGTGGATTCGAAAGCCGACATGCTGATCTTCGGCAACGGCGAGCGTCCGCTGGTGGAAGTGGCGCATCGCCTGGCGCAGGGTGAAGCGGTCAGCGAGATCCGCGACGTGCGCAACACCGCGATCATGGTGAAAGAGGCGCTGCCGGGCTGGAGCGGGGTGGATTCCCGCATTATCGATATGCCGGGCAAAATCGACCCTATCCCGCACCCGTACGGTGACGATCTGCCGTGCGCGGATAACAAACCAGTTGAGCCGAAGAAAGCGGAAGCAAAGGCCGTGGTGGTGCAGCCGCCGCGTCCGAAGCCGTGGGAAAAGACCTATGTGCTGCTGCCGTCATATGAGAAGGTCAAAGCTGACAAGGTGCTCTACGCACACGCCTCCCGTATTCTGCACCATGAAACCAACCCGGGCTGTGCCCGCGCGTTGATGCAAAAGCACGGCGAGCGTTATATCTGGGTTAACCCGCCGGCGATCCCGCTCTCTACCGAAGAGATGGACAGCGTTTTTGCCCTGCCGTACAAGCGTGTGCCGCATCCGTCATATGGCAACAGCCGTATTCCGGCGTACGAGATGATCCGCTTCTCGGTCAACATCATGCGCGGCTGCTTCGGCGGGTGCTCCTTTACTCTTGTTTTTATGTATTTAGAGTTAAACTCTACTTTTCTATTTTTAGAATTCAAGCTATTCATCGTAATTGAGAGATATCCTTTTAATGTTCAGCAAGCCTGTTAAAAGCACTTTATCTGAACCGCGTTTTGCCTAAATCCTGCTCAATATATACTCTCCCTGAGTTCTGAAATCCTCAAATTCCCCAATCTTAAAGCATTGATACATAGATGATGTCAGATAATGCGCAATCATCTCACCGCCAATATGGATCCGTTCCGGGTGTGAGTATGTCGCCTGTATAGCCCTTTGTTCATTCATCATTACAGGAATTGTCTGCAACAAATCCCCATCCAGGATTTGGCACTCAGGTTTTACTCCTGTTCCGTATTGTAATTGCTCTGATTCGAAATCATGGACTGAGCGATAGGCGAACGAAACGATATTTCCTGTTTCCTCGCAAATTGCGAACTGATAAACACTGGTTGTCACCGTTGAAGAAGAGGGAATTGCATGGTCATGCTTGTATTGTTTCCACAGCCTCCTTAGACAGGCCGATGTATGATAATTGAGATTTTGTATACCTGATACGACCATTCTGGTTGATGCTTCAAGCAACCAGGTGTTAGAAAATCCACCTGCCCCCGTACCTGCTATGATGGTTCTTAGCTGGGGGATGTAACCTGCTTTGGAAACAAAAGATAACGGCTCCCCATTATCGGTGACGGCAAGGGTATCTGTTACAATCAGTGCTTGTGCTTCGTCTGTATAAAATATCAGTGATGACATATTTTCCTCATCCAGAAAAGACATTACATGAATCACAGAACAGGTCACTACAACCACGTGAAAGGGAGTCAGACCATTTTCCAGAGGTAAATATATTCTTGTGTTTGGACGCGTTGCGGTTCTCTGTAAAAAATATATAGCACAAACAAAAGTCCCCGCAGGGATAAATATAGTTATATGCGCTTTTTCTGCTGGCTTTTACAATTGAAAGTGACAGGTAAACGAAATGTGTTACAGGTTTCTTTTGCTTTTCGTTGGGTTCTGTATATGCGAATTTACCCTGTGTGTTATTTTTGCAATGGACTCAGGCTGTATTCAATCAATTAAGGTTTACTTCTGGCATTAAGATGTATCCGTTGCCTGTTTTTTAAGGGCACGGTTTGTGCCGGGAAATGAAAATCACATCTTAAGTTCTTCACTCAAAGGATTTGTGATGTTTATCACGTATGGTCCGGGTAACGTGTTGAGGTCAATGTATTGCATCGTGATGGTGTCGTTACATCTTTTACTTTCCTCCTGATTTGCATATTCACTCCCGGCAACCTGGTTGTTTGTTTTTTCTTCTTCCGGATTTATAGTGTAGGCATGAGGTGGCGTTTCAGGGCGACAGACTGTGAGGATAATCACTAACATTCATGCGCGTTATGGGCGTGTCAGCAAACTGGATGCAACAGAGCCGAAACTGAAATTTGAACCCGGATTTCTGTATGCTGAAATACCTTATATTAGCGGCATCCAGAATCGAAAACTGAGCCGATATGTACACTTTTATCTTATGGATAAAGCTATCCTGCAGGCCAGGGATTTAAAGCCTTTAGCCCGGGCATTTTTACGCTGGATAAGGTGGCTGGAGGATAACGGACTTGACCCTTTCACCCCGGGAACGTTGAAATACCAAAGCCCTACATATGGCTTCAGGGAGTATCTTCTGGGGGCCGTAAGGCAGGGGCGCATCGCCTCATCCACCGCGGCGGTGTACATCAGCGTTATCCGACGGTTTTACGTATTTCTGGGCAAGTGTGGTGAGCTGGCTGCCAGCTCATTTTTTACGTTGGTCGAAAAAGTCGTTGACGGGCGACGCAAGGTGATAAGTTCGGATCTTGCCATCAGGATAACCAGCACAACAAAAAGGACAATCAACCCACTGAATGATGCAGAGGTTCATATCCTGGATGAGGCACTGAAATCTGAGTCCGGGTTGTTCAGTTTAATGATTGTGCTGATGAAAAATTGTGGGTTACGGCTGGATGAAATGCTGACCCTGCCGTCGTCACTCTTTACTGAAGAGTACCTTGCCAGTGTCCCTGTATCTGAGTTGACCATCAGGGGGCTTCATATTGGTCCGAGATGCGGAGTTCATACGAAGTTTGGGATGACGCGAGAACTCTTCATCACCAGACGATTGTACGAGCAGGTTCTGGATTATCTGGCGGATGAGGAGTATGAAAAGAAGATCCAAAAATGGCGTGCACGACAGGGTGGGGAAGGGCGGCACGAGCCTTTATTTTTAATGGCAAACGGGAAACGGATGTCTGAAAAAGCCTTTTACTCCCGCTGGTACAGTTTTCGCCATCGCCTGGCCCGGTCTGCTCCGGGAAATGTGTTCAGACATAAACCCCATGATTTGCGGGCAACGTTTGCGACCCATTTTTTACGCTCGGCACTGAGTTGCTATCCCGATCAGGCCGCAAATGCGCTGGGTACAGTAAAATACTGGATGGGCCATAAAAGCGAAAATACGACGATGAAATACATCGTCTTTCTTCAGCAAAACCAGATTTCTGATGCAGTCGCCGGGGTCATGGACGCATTGATTGACGGTGCTGCAGGTCGCGATGGAGCCATATATGAGCCGGAGTGAAACGCAGATAACGTGGATGGCCGAAAATGTGCTGTCATGGGAGACGGTCAGCGGACACATCACTCAGCGGGATCTGAACCGATATTATTTACTTGACGTTTATCTTCAGGCTCATTTTTCAGATTATGTGTTGCTCCCCGGATGGTTTAGTGAACATTCGCATCTTGCCCGCCCTGAAAAACGCGATTTTATTGCCTCTCTGAAACGATTTCTTCTGTCTTACCGTCCCGCCGGAAGGTTAACCATTTTCCGTTATCTCAATATGTTTTTTATATGGCAGTCAGTCAATCAGTATGACTATGGCACGGCTGAAGGCGTTGAAATGTATATTAAACATCTCATGAACGATATTCGTCGGCGAAAAATTTCAGTCAGGATGGCAAGACACTACTTGTCCGTGGTCAACCGGTTTTTGCTTACGGGCGGGCAGATTCAGAGGCGGTATGAATATGAATTCTTACCGAAAGGAACGTATCAGCAGCAGGGAAGGGATAGCTATACCAGGAATGAACTTTCCGAGATCCTGAGGCAGTTGTCATCCATGAATGAGTTCCTTGCGGGATGTATCCGGGAGCATATCGCTAAATCGGAAAAAGGGGTGCGGCATTTCTCACCGTCTTTGCTGGCACCTGTTTATGAAGCGTATTTCCGGTATCCGGGAGAGAACGGGGTCAGCAGGGCAGAGATCATCATCAGGGACGTTCTGGAAAATTACTTTCTTACTTCTTTTTTTCTGTTCTGTTACCACACATGGGGAAACACCTCTCAGGTTCTGGGTCTGACGCGGGATGATATACATCTGGATGAAAAGGGTATCAGCACTGATTATGTTTATAAGGGGAGAGCGAATAAGTATATACGTCTGACGATAGGTAAATCGGAGTATGTGACCAAACGTGCGGGCTATTACTGGTTTCTGTCTTTTATCAGGCTCAGGGACGACATCGTTAACTATCTGGTTTCCGCAGATAACTTCCCTCCGGTACAGGCGCTGTTTCTGAGTGAGCCGCAGGTGAAATTCCGTAAGCTTTATTCTCTTAATCCCAGTCATCTGACTAAATTTTCTAACTCTGAGGGGGCGTGGGCCACGATGCGGCAGCTTAATCCCTCGCTTCCATCAATTACCGTTTCTGGCTTGCGCAAAACGTCTGAGCAGTATACGGACAGAACATTAAAGAATGGTCTGATTACGGCGGAAAAAGCACAGCATAACTGGGGCACTTACAGGCGGAATTATGCTGCAGGTAACCCACAGGGGGCGAAGGAAAACTTCAGTGCTGCACTTGATACGCTTATGAATCAGGGGATTGCGACACGTGCGTTATCCGAGCGGGTAAAAGTTGCTGATGAGCTGGGGATCGATCTGCGTGGAAGCGATGAGGGTGTGGATCTTTTATTGAATGGCCTGGGATGTCGATCGCAGGAGCCGCCTACAGATATTGAATTGCGCTTTATAAAAAAGCAAAAACGATTTGGCCGGACACCAAAGGCTTGTGCGGATTTTTCTCATTGTGTCGAATGTTCAAAAAGTTGCGTTGTGGAAACGCTGGAGTCTGTATGGCTCCTGCTGTCATTCAGGCATGCTATCGAGTATGGAAAACCGTTGTACATCGGTTCGGTCAATGCTGTGGAGCGTTATGAAACGTTACTCCTGAAGATTGATTTACGGCTTGGGCTGGTAGATGAGGCGACCCTGAAAAAAGCGCGCGTTAAACTTCAGCGAGAAGGTGTGGCTCCGGTATGGCAGATTTGAAGAAAAAAGAGGTAAGCCGTAGTCGAATGGCGGAGTTTCCTGCCGGAACGCCGCTTCGTTCAGGGGATGAGTTTCCGACTGAGGATATCATCTGTGAGGCACTAGAAAACAAAAGCTTTGAACGTCTGAATAACTGCCTGGTTATCGCCAGCTCAGATGAACATGATATGCGTTTTATCAATGAGGAGACGCTGAATATTTATTTCAGGGATGATGTCTGGACCAATCGCTATGTCAGAACCCATATTGGTGAAACGTTAAGAACCGTTAATTTTTCAGGCATACGGGATCCTGAACTGCGTCTTGAAGCCAAAATCATCTCAGCCAGCCTGCTCTGGATTGTCGGCAGGACCGCGAAGACGCAGTCCCTGATCCGGAAATGTGCAAACATTGTGGCGGGAGCCCGTATTATTGAGTCTATGGGGTATCGCAGTCTGTTTCAGCTTCGTTTTCCGCTTGTCCGGAATGCTTTCATTGTAAAGATGAAGGAGGAGGATGAGCACGGCAGGAAGCGTTCTGAAAGAACATTACGTAATTACTTTATGGACCTGGCGGATATCTCGCTGACAGGTCATACCCGTCTTCGAAAATACGGTTACTTTCCTGATATTAGCTTCGACAGTTACAACAGTGTGGATGATTCAAACCAGACATATTGTATGCCTTTCAGTCTTATGATGTCTGTCTGGGAAGGGCTGATTACTGAACTGGATGCTGAAATCAGTGATTTCGATTTTGACGGGTTTTCCCGGCTGTGCGCTATCATAAACGGTTTTTATGATTCGCCTTACTATACGTCGATGCTGGAAGCCCGTAAAAGAGGGACAGCAAAAAGCATACCGGATTACCGGGCCGCGTATTACTACAATATTGTTGCCGGGGAAATTCGGGCGCTTTTCGCGACACTTGGCCCCGGGATGCAGGGCTGGTTCTCGGTACATAAAAATAAGCGCTGGAGATCTGATTTTATTGGCGTTGATCACATAAAGCTGAACACCTGGCATTTTGAGCTGACGTTAAAAGTCATGAATGTGATACAGGCCATGTCGGGGATGAGACACAGCGAAGTGCTTGGCGTGATGCACGGTTCACTGATTTATGATGGTGATATCCTGGGACTTCGTTCGGTGTTGCATAAGTTCGCCCCGGAAGGTGGAAGTCACGAAGACTGGGTTGTTTGTCGCTATGTGGAAAAGCCTTTTCAGCATTTACGCAGAATTAATCAAATCATGACAGGCCTGGACGGGAAGACGCTGGACAATGTTCCATTGTCTTTAAATATCAGGTCGTGGTTCTCGGAGCAAAAACTCTCTTTTATGGGGACGCAGCGCCAGACTGAGTGGGCAAAGAAATTTGTGAAAAGACACCATCTGTTCATCCGACGTGACCATATTGATGAGTTCAGGCTTTTAAATCCAAACATACGTGATGATGAACGCGTTGCGATGGAGATTCGGGAGGGGGCTTTCTGGCCATTGCGAACCCATCAGTTTCGCCGTTCACTTGCTGTACACCTCAGGCGTCTTGATCTGATTTCTACTAATGATCTTATCCGGCAGTTTAAGCACTTAATCAGAGGCATGACGGAGTGGTATATGTCCGGTGCACTCAACGCTTCGCATTTTAGCCGGGCGATCCCTCAGGCATTCGCTGCCGAGATTGAGAGGGTTGATACCGAACTCTCAGCTTCCAGGGCTGTTTCTTATCAGCATGAAGGCCTGCTTTATGGCGAAGGCGGGAAGTTACTGATGTCCCAGAGAGGTGGGCACTTACATCAGATGACGTTTCCTACACTGAAAAAAGCGATGAGCATGGCTAAACGAGGCGGGCAAAAACTGGTATCTCTTGGAAACGGTTTTTATTGCATGAATGGCCATGACTGCGAGTTTAAGGCGGTTGTTCAGTCAGCGTCCTGCAATCCGGGATGTGAGAACATGCTGGCCGGAGCTGATTCTGTTCCCGTGTGGAAACGCAGGATGGCTCATTATGACAACCTTCTGGAGATTGCCGTGCGAAATAATGCTCCTCAGGCTGACAGGGATTTTCTGATGCTTGAGAGAGATTTTTATGCAGATGCTGTCCGTTTTTTTGAAAAGGATGAATAGAGCATGACGAACGAACAGTCGGGGGTTAAAAAAACACAGGCAAGAGCAGAGCAGGCCCTGAGGGAACTGATGTTATCAGGGGAGCGTATCAGCCAGTATGCTGTGGAAAAACGAGCGGGGCTGGCAAACGGCACCCTGAATTATAACTGTCCTGAGTACAGGCAGGTCAGGGAGGCTATCCGCAGTCTGAAAAAAACGTGCCAGGGCACCGCGCCGGTTGATGAGCAGGGCATTGAGCAGCAGATCAAGCTGAAAGAAAAGTATCGCCGTCAGAGAAATGAGCTGAGGGAAGAAATCAAAAAGATGATGGCTGAAAATGTAGAGCTGTTACATAACCTTATACTTTTACAGCAGTATGTCAGGGAGCTTGAACGCAACACCGGGAGGGAGAAAGGGGACGTCATTCCGTTCTCGGGTGGTGTCAGGGACTGAGGCTATACTGAACGGAAGGACGCGAGGTGAATCGCCACAGGTTTAACAGACACCTCAGAGTCATTTAAGATGACTTAAAGAGAGGTGCCCATGAGCGGTAAGCGTTATCCTGAAGAGTTTAAAATTGAAGCAGTCAAACAGGTTGTTGATCGCGGTTATTCTGTTGCCAGCGTTGCAACGCGTCTCGATATCACCACCCACAGTCTTTACGCCTGGATAAAGAACTACGGTCCGGATTCTTCCACTAATAAAGAACAGTCAGATGCTCAGGCCGAGATCCGCCGTCTTCAGAAAGAGCTGAAGCGGGTTACCGACGAACGGGACATATTAAAAAAAGCCGCGGCGTACTTCGCAAAGCTGTCCGACTGAGGTACGCCTTTATTCGTGACAACACCTATTGCTGGCCTGTTCGCCTGCTCTGTCGGGTGCTGGATGAACATCCCAGTGGTTTTTACGCCTGGCTTCAGCAGCCGCATTCACAACGCCATCAGGCAGACCTGAGACTGACAGGACAGATTAAACAGTTCTGGCTGGAATCGGGATGCGTCTATGGTTATCGCAAAATCCATCTGGATCTGCGGGACAGCGGGCAACAGTGCGGAGTGAACAGAGTCTGGCGACTGATGAAACGTGTCGGGATAAAGGCTCAGGTCGGATACCGGAGCCCGAGGGCATGTAAAGGCGAGGCCAGTATCGTGTCGCCCAACAAGCTCCAGCGACAGTTCAATCCGGATGCTCCGGATGAGCGTTGGGTAATCACAGCGTGGTTTCCTCAAACCCTCGCTGTGAATTAACTGAAATACTTCATTGAAGCTGTAACCAAACAGTTAACTGAAAGAATGAGCCCGCAGAGCATTGCACAGCGATGACACCATTTGTTGAGCTTCACCGTTTTCGCATACAACCGTCCGGAATTTGGAAAAGCACTGTCTTTTTGTACTGACCGATCATGATTAAGTGACACCTCTTCGAAAAAGAGAGCGCGATGAGCGATTAATATATGGCTCGAAAGACAATTATGTTGGGCTTTTATGACCGCTGTCAGAGGTATTATCTTACCCGGACGGCAACAGGGTCGGAATGTCATCAGCGGCACTGTAACAAGCTATCCGCCATCTTAAATATCTGCAGGTCCTTGCACCGAGTATGCACACCAACCGACAGAGTGATTTGACCCAAACTGGTGGATATTTTGCAAAACTATTAGCCTCTTATGACCGGTCTGCAGCCTGATATTGAGGAATTAGTGCGCTTTCATGGAATGCCTGCCGGGATCGCAAGTACGAACCCCCGGTACTGTTACACTGAATGTGCTCAGTCCTGTATCAGATTGTATTTTTCAGCAACTCAAGAACAACCCTTATTTTATCATTGTCACGTTTGTAGTACGTCCAGGGACCGATGCGCTGAGAAGTAACAAGTTGTGCCCGTTGAAGAGCTGAGAGGTAAAGAGAAACGGTAGACTGTGAGAGCCCGACCTTTTCCTGAATGATACTGACACACACACCGAACTCGTCCGCATCAGCATAAGGCTGATGGAAGTGTATTTTCGGTTCCTTGAGCATATGCAGAATTTTTCTTCTAACAGGGTTTCCCAGCGCCTTAATCACGTCATTCAAATCAATATCAGGCATAAACTCTGTCACTTGTCGCATTGAGGAATTGCAATGTTACGATACTTCTCTACGTTAAGCATCAGCTTTTGAAAAGCTGATGCTCATAAGAATGGTTAGCCAAAGGCGGGATAATCTGTGTAGCCTTTTGCCGTTCCACCATACATGGTTGTTGGATCGACCGGATTCAGTGGCCATTCATGATAAAGGCGCTGCGGTAAATCCGGATTAGCTATGAACGGGCGGCCAAATCCGATAATGTCTCCCCAGCCAGCACCGATAATCCGTTCGGCTTTTTCTTGCGTATATCGCCCGGCATACATAATTACACCGCTGAATAACTTACGGACTTCAGCTCTGAATGCTTCAGGCAATTCGGGAGCATCATCCCAGTCGGCTTCAGCAAGAGAAATATAGGCTATTCCGATTTCTTCAAGAATTTTAACGGCTTCGGTATAGGTTTCATGGGGATCATCTTCCACCAGGCCAAGATAGACCCTTACTTCATCCGTGGTCTGAAAGAGCGGAGCAAAACGGACTCCCACACGGTCTTTACCGACCACATCAGCGACAGCCTGCGTCACTTCGCGCAGAAACC
This sequence comes from Enterobacter cloacae complex sp. ECL411, assembly GCF_021869665.1. Taxonomy (NCBI): domain Bacteria; kingdom Pseudomonadati; phylum Pseudomonadota; class Gammaproteobacteria; order Enterobacterales; family Enterobacteriaceae; genus Enterobacter; species Enterobacter cloacae complex sp. ECL411. Next base: position 3,983,380 of record NZ_CP091486.1, on the reverse strand, counting down.
GCAGCCGGTTATGTAATGAGCCACCATATTCATCCTCTCTTTTGTTGCTATGGGATGACATGAACTGGTTAACCAGGTATCCATTTGCACAGTGAATTTCCACACCGTCAAAACCGGCATCAAGGGCGTTCTGAGCTGCCCCGGCGTACATCCTGACAATCTCACTAATTTCCTCTTTTTCCAGTGCGCGGGGGCAGGAAGCGGTAGCCAGCGCACCCTCTCCCGGCCCGGTTTCGATGAATACCTTAACGTTTTCCCCTGCCGGTATCGCCGACGGAGCGACAGGCGAGGCGTTACATGGCTGCAGGGAGTTATGGGATACTCTTCCGACATGCCAGAGCTGGGCAAAAATGATGCCTTCTTTTTCATGCACTGCCCGCGTCACTTTCTTCCAGCCTTCCACTTGCCGTGAGCTGTAGATCCCCGGGGTCCACGCATAACCCTGCCCACGAGGTTCGATTTGTGTTCCTTCGGTCACCATAAACCCGGCACTGCTGCGCTGTGCGTAATATTCAGCCATCAGTTCGTTCGGAATATCACCCGGTTGTGAGCTCCGTGAGCGGGTTAAAGGCGGAAGTACAACACGATTCTTCAGGGTGTAGGGACCTAGTCTGGTGGGAGAGAACAGGTTTTTCGTCTTCATTACATATCCTGATATAGCGAATTTTCAATATCACTGAAACGCCATGTCTCAGCATTTACGACCTGGCATGTCGTCGTTCGGCCGATGTAGCCGCAGAACCACGACACTTTATTCCACATATTGAGATTTACCAATATCTAGATTTATAAAAATTATGATCGGATGAGCGGAACGGGGGGGTTGCCTGATGGCTCACAGAATCGGCATCATGAACCTAAATGGTTCTGATAATGTTATCGGAGATCCTGAACGGGAACGGTATGCGTCACGATTTTAATGACTATGTTGCATTCATGGCAGTAGCACAGGAGTGCAGTTTTTCACGGGCTGCTGTCCGCCTCGGGATCTCGGCATCCACGCTTTCACACACGATACGTCGTCTCGAGGAGCGCGTTGGCATGCCGTTACTTATGCGTACAACCAGGCGGGTGGCTGTCACCGAAGCCGGTAAACAATTATTACTGACGCTTGAACCCGGTCTTGCGCGCATTGAAGCGGGCGTGACAGCTCTTCAGAGACTGCGCCATACACCGGCTGGGCTGGTCAGACTTACGGTATCAGATCACATGATTCATGAATGTCTCTGGCCACGATTGTCACCGTTACTAAAAAAATATTCGGATATCAAGGTGGAAATGTCGCAGCAGAACGGTTTTGTCGACATTGTTGAGGGCAATTTTGATGCCGGAGTCCGAATTGGTGATGACATATTAAAGGATATGGTGGCCGTCCGAATCGCACCGGACATACGGTTTGTCGTCATTGGATCGTCCACCTATCTTGCAGAAAGAGGTCTGCCGCTACATCCCTCTCAGCTGGAAAAACATGACTGCATCAATATACGTCTGTCACCCACAGGCCCGCTGTATGGCTGGGAATTTGTCAGGCAGGGGGAGATTGTGAAAAAAGTGGACGGGCAGCTTACTTTTTCAAGCATTTATCCAATGCTTCAGGCAGTAAAAGATGGCTACGGCCTGGCCTACCTGCCGGAGTCTTCTGCCCTGGCGGGGATTGAGGCGGGACACTATTGTCGGGTGCTTGAGGACTGGTCAGAGGCTTTTCCCGCCGACATGATAATTCCAATAATGTCCATTACAGGCTCCGGTAAAGATAATACCGACACCTTACATGAGAAAGGCAAAAGCAATATAACCTGCTGTGCTCCGGATTTTAAGAATGAGCGGTTTACGTAGCAGGATGAGCAGTTCGAACCAGAAATTTCGTTACTATTGCTAAAGTAAAACCTGATGACCTCTAATCGTAACGGAGACCAATATGACTTCACAACTGAACTGGCAGGCCCCGGCTATCAATCGCAAAAAAGTAGGTGACATGACTGTGACCATGCTGAGTGATGGCTATCTGGACGTATCTTTTGAGCTGCTGTCTGGTATTGACGGCTCACGTGCCGAGGATTTACTGCAGAAGCGCGGTGTGCCAGCAGTACCCCGTATTAATATCAACGTCTACGTTATCCAGACGCCTGAGCGAACCATCCTGATTGACAGTGGTGCCGGAGGTATCAATGGCTGGGGCGGTCGGCTTCAGGTAGCCCTGGCCGCGGCAGGCATTGACCCGCTTCAGATTGATACCCTTCTCCTGACTCACGCGCATCCTGACCATATCGGCGGGCTTGCAGGCCCCCTGCAGACTCCCGTTTTCCGCAATGTTCAGCAGTTGTTTGTGCATGAGAAAGAACTCGCTTTCTGGCGTGATGAAACCATTTCCGCTGGCGCGCCTGACGCATTCAAGCCGTTCTTTGAAGTAGCAAGGAACGCCTTCAGCGCTTATGACGACAAACTGGTGCCATTCCGCGAGGAAGCGATTTTACCAGGTATTCAGACTGTACCGCTGTTCGGCCATACACCAGGACATACCGGTTATCTGCTGGGTGATGAAAAAGAGTCGCTGCTCATCTGGGGTGATATTGTTCACTTCCCGCACATTCAGGTTGCTCAGCCTGACGTTACTATCGCGTTCGACAGCGATCCTGCGGCGGCGGCGGCCATCCGTAGCAAAGTGCTTGACCGCGCAGCGAGCGATAACCTGGCTGTCAGTGGTATGCACTTCAACCTGCCTACTACCGGTAAGGTTATCCGTGAAGGTAACAGCTTCGCACTGAATTACGACCTGTGGTCACCCGCAGTCTGATCACCTTCCTTCCCGGTGCACACAATAGTGACCGGGAAGATCCCCTTTCATATCGCCCGACAAGAACCCACCTGCAATACTATGAATATCACTGCCTCACAAAAAAATGGCTCATTACTCTTGCGCCCTGGCTTTTTGTATTCCTCTGGAGTCAGGGTTTGTCGCAGCCAAATTTACCGTGCAGTACAGCGCGCCGTTTCATCTTTTATTCCTGCGTGGCGCATTTTCCTGTCTGGTCCTTCTGCTGCTTACACTGGGGTTCAGGGCCCGTTTTCCGTCCGGCAGAGGAATGGTTCGCAACCTGATTGTCGGACTTTTCCTGCAGAGCTTCTTTCTGGGCGGATGCTTTTATGCCATCCATCGTGGCATGCCGTCAGGCATTGTGGCGCTCATCACCGGCCTGCAGCCGGTACTGACTGCAATACTGGTTTCACTCATGCACCGTCAGTCCCTGCATCCCCGGAAATGGCTGGGTATTGCGATTGGCTTTGCGGGCGTTTTCCTGGTGCTCTCGCCAGGCCAGCATAGTTTTGCACTGGATCCTGTGGCTTTTGGGTCGGTCATGCTGGGGTTATTTGGCGTAACGATCGGAGCGCTTTATCAGCGCCGTGCTCAGGGAGATGGACATATCTTTGCGAACACGTTTTTACAGTACGTCACTTTGACAATATCGATGGGTGCAATTAGCCTGATGTTCGAATCTGCTCCGACGCAGTGGAGCTTATCATTTGCGCTGGGTCTGGGCTGGCTGGTTATTGGCGTATCGGTTCTGGCGATTATGTTGCTGATTTTTATGATACGAAGCGGTGAAGCAACCAAAGTCGCTACTTACTTTTACCTGGTTCCCATTCTCACGGCAGCTGAAGCGTGGTTGCTGTTTGGAGAGGCCATTACATTGCCCATGCTTGTGGGTATGGCAATAACTATAATCGGCCTGATTTTTGTCATCCGGGAATAGACAACCGCACGCGTCGCTGTATGCTTTTGTATATGGCGACGTATAATAGCGGTCAAAGTCAAATTCCGGATGAATATGCAAACAGTCAGCTTTTCCGATTCTCCCGTTGATGATCTCCTCGCTGAGCTTCTTACCCTGGCACGCTCCCGTTTTCCACTTCCCTGCGATTGCCTTCGCGCAGAACAGACGCATCAGGTAAAGAAGTTCGAGGTGGAAGGTGCGACCCTTTCCTTCCCGCTGGAAGGAGAATTCCGGTATCGTGAAAATGAGAAATGGCACCGGGTGATCCCGGGCGAGATTATGGTCGTCCCGAATGCCCGTAGCATCGATATAGAATATGCCCCTTCAGAACAAAGTGGTGAGTTTGTTGCCCTGAGCGTGGTGCTCGCGGAGGAACAGCTTGAAGCAGCCAGGCTGTTACTTGCCGCACCACCACCACAGGACACCGGCAGCATCGCAGCCATTTCCGTATCAGCTCTTCTTTCACCCCTTAACCGCTGGACAGCCGCAATGCGGGAAGGGAAGCGTCCGCTTTCCCTGCACGCCATGGTTGAAGTGGTGCTCTGGCTTTATGGCATGGGATACCATGCTTTGCTGCGAGCCCGGCAGCCAAGTCTGGCCATGAAAATCCGTCAGATGGTAGCGGACAAACCGGCTCATCCCTGGAGTGCTGCTGAAATTGAAGATCTGACGGGACTCAGTGGCCCCACGCTTCGGCGCCACCTGGCCAGTGAGTCAACCAGCTTACGCTCAGTTATCGCCGATGCACGTATCGCGGAGGCTCTCCGCCTGCTGATGACATCGACGCTGCCGGTAAAAACGGTCGCGGGGCGGGTGGGTTACAATTCACTATCGAGCTTCAGCAAGCAGTTTTCTGAACGCTATGGAATCGAACCTTCAGGGTTCCGCTGACTTCAGTTCGTTCAAGGTACACATTGCGTCCCTCGCACTTCAGTAACTTGCGTGGATCTTTCGAATATAACGGAAGATATTGGCCGGCATTGCGTGTAACCGGTTCAGGAGTTCTCATCGTGACGGGAGAGCTAAATCGGTACGGCTGTTGTTCTCAGCTATAAGAACAACTGAGTATCTGACCAGCTGTCTGGTGCTGGCAGCAGCATGCAGTGCAATCGGTCAGGCTCAAAGGAACTGACCTGATGTCAGGTTATAATTTCGGACACATCATAACCCCAGAAGGAGACAACTGTGGTTCATGTTTTCATTATCGGTGGTGCAGGCAAAATCGGCCAGCGTCTGTGCAGGATCCTTTCAGGTAGGGGGCATGCTGTTCGTGCCCTCTACCGTAAGCCAGAGCAGCAGGCATTGCTAGGCGAGCTGGGTGCTGAGCCCGTCAGTGGGAGCCTGACAGAGCTGGATGCAGCTGCGCTGGCGATGCACTTTGCAGGTAGTGATACAGTGGTGTTTACTGCCGGTGCCGGCGGTAAGGGGGGACAGGAGATGACCAATGCGGTCGACGGCGAAGGGCTGAAAAAGTCGGTAGCTGCCGCCCTCAGTGCCGGTGTGTCTCGCTTTCTGCTCGTTTCTGCATTCCCGGAGTCCGCACGGGGAGAAACCACTTCTGAATCATTCGAAAATTATATGCGTGTTAAAAAAATGGCCGATGTGGAACTAGCACAAAGCGAGCTTGACTGGGTGATCCTGCGCCCCGGCGCGCTGCAGGATAAGACTGGTACGGGTTATGTACGTGCCGGCCTGGCCATCCCGTATGGTAACGTGCCCCGTGATGACGTGGCGGCTACGCTGGCTGAACTCATTGAGCAACCTGCCGTCAGCCGCGTCATCATTGAGCTGACGTCTGGCGATGCTCCTGTCCGTGAAGCCATACAGAAGCTGGCGGGCCGATAAAAGGCAGCGCACGTACCAGCAGGCTGCAGGCCCCCAGGCGTTTACAATAAACTTTCCAGCCAGTCGGTAAACGCCCGTACTTTTCGGGAGAGATGGCGGTGCGGATACAGAAGTTACAGTTTGCGATTCGGGGACGTATTATCTGGCAGAACCTCTACCAACAGCCCGCGATCGAGATAAGGCTGCAAAAAAATATTCATGCCCTGTAGTATTCCCAGCCCCGCCAGGCCTGCTGCAATGTAGGCTTCTGAGTTATCCACGACAAGCCTGCCTGGAAGTTCAATTTCGGTGGAGCCCTCTGACGTCCCGAATGTCCAGGGCATAACTTGTCTGTTGCTGCTGTTAATCCAGTTGACGGCCTGATGCTGCTGCAACTCGTCCATTGTTTCCGGGGTGCCGTGTTGATCAAGATACGCAGGACTGGCGCAGGTCGTCATTTTAACGGTTCCCACCTCCTTTGCGATATAGTCGCCATCGTCCAGCTCCCCCACCCTCAGTATGCAGTCCAGGCCATCATGCAGCATATTCCGTCGGCGGTCTGAGCTGCTCAGGATAATTTCAATTCCGGGATGCTGGCGATAAAAATCAGGCAGGTTGGGTATAACAAGTAAAGCCGCAAACGCGACAGGCATATCTATGAGCGAATAGCGGGCGTCAAAATGATAGCGACAGGAAAGTTCTGCCATATTAAACATAACAACCCTTGGGCGCACCGCCGCAGGCGCCCTCAGCACGTTTCTGCGGCCTCCCGCCTGTTTCCGGCACCTTTCAAACGCCCCTGATGATTTCTGCGCGTCTGCATGGCTATGCAGTGAGATCTGCTCTCCACCGATTAGTGCATGCAGATTTTGGAAACGTCCAATTCTGGCACGAAGCGGTCACCCCGGCGGGGTGCAGTCCGCTGTCAGCGAAAACGGACATTGAGCCAATCAAATAATCTGTGCCAGAATTTGTCATTGAGGCTAGTACTTTCGAGTAGATCTATTTCCCGCCCGTACTCTTAAACTCATCTATCTCATCCTTCTACGACTTATTACCGGGAATATAAAACCCCGCCGAAGCGGGTTTGGTAATTTGAGTTTTTCTCAGGCGGCCATCTTTCTGCATTGTTCGGCGCAGTGATGACAAGCGCTTGAGCAATCCTGACAATGGTCATGTTCATGCTTTCCACACTCGTCACCGCACTTCTGACAAACATCAGCGCAAAGACGGCAAAGATCCTGGGCAGACCCGCTATTTAGTGTCATGAATTGAGCTGCAAGACGGCAGATATTTGCACACTGCATATCCAGTTTTATGCACTCGCGCATCATCTCCAGATTCTCTTCGTCGAGACACGAAGCCGCACAGTTATCACATGCCGTTGCACATAGATAACAGGCTTCGATGCATTTTTTGTATTCGTCTAACATAATTTCTCCTTAGCTAAGGTTACGTATTAAGCATGGAAGAGATAACTGATTATTCAAATTTTGAATTAGTTAATTACCTTTTCAGCATTTCATATCATTGATTCAAAGTGCATCTCTAGGGTTACCTAATTCACCTATGTCTACTTCTGGCACAATGCAGAAATGAGATAGATTTACTTTATCCGCTTCTCGCTCAAAGCTGTCCGTAATCCCTTGCCTGCTTAAAAAAACCGGATTAACGTGTGATGTTTTTACGTTTTCCAGGCAGCCTTCATCGGTAAGTACCTGTCTTACAGACTTCAATGCACTTAGTTAAGAAACATCCTAATCGTCCTTTCGCCGATCGCGAGATCTGTTATGGCAGCTAAACTCGATTGATACCCCAATCCGCGGGGCAGCATTTCCTTTCCGCACGCAAGAAGGAGAAGATCATGAAAGCAGTAATTTACAACGGTCCTTATGATGTAAAAGTAAAAGACGTACCGGATGCGAAAATTGTCCGCCCCACGGATGTACTCGTCCGCATCACCACCACCAACATTTGTGGGTCGGACTTGCACATGTATGAGGGCCGGACCAGCTTTGAACAGGGACGGATTCTGGGTCACGAAAACCTGGGTGAAGTGGTCGAAATTGGCTCAGGCGTTGAACGTATTAAGGTGGGCGACTATGTTTGTCTGCCGTTTAACGTGGGATGTGGTTTTTGCGAAAACTGTGAAAAAGGTCTGACCGGCTTTTGTCTCACTACCAATCCGGGTACGGCAGGCGCAGCTTATGGTTTTGCTGAAATGGGTCCCTGGGAGGGAGGTCAGGCGGAACTTCTTCGGGTGCCATTTGCCGACTTTAACTGCCTTGTTCTTCCCCCTGATGCGGCAGAAAAAGAAGATGATTATGTGATGCTCTCTGACATTTTTCCTACCGGCTGGCATGCAACAGAACTTGCCGGATTGAAGCCTGGTGAAAGCGTGGCCATTTATGGCGCGGGGCCGGTCGGTTTGATGGCAGCTCATTCGGCGATCATTAAAGGTGCTTCACAGGTGTTTGTGGTTGATACGCACACAGACCGGTTGGCTCTGGCTGAAAAAATGGGGGCGACGGGCATCAATGCTACTGGCGATGAAGCTGTACAAAAAATTCTCGACCTGACGGATGGACGCGGTACGGATTGTGGCTGCGAATGTGTTGGCTATCAGTGCTGTAACAAACATGGCCATGAAGATAACTCTGTTACCATGAACAGTCTTGTTGCGTCGACGAAAGCAACCGGGGGAATTGGTGTGGTTGGCGTCTTTATTCCTCAGGATCCGGGGGCTGAATCGGAGCTTGCCAGAGAGGGTAAGATGCCATTTGATTTTGGGAGTTTCTGGTTTAAAGGACAGGCAATCCGTACCGGCCAGGCGAACGTTAAGGCCTATAACCGTCAGCTGTCTCGCCTCATCCATCACGATAAAGCCAGTCCGGGCAAAATAATTTCTCATCGTCTTTCGCTTGAAGAGGCTCCTGCCGGATATAAGCACTTCGATGAGCGGGATGAAGGATGGACGAAGGTTATCCTTAAGCCTTAAATAGAGTTATCCGGTATGAGAAAGCAAAAACCGGGAAAGAATGTATGACTTTTGACAGGGTGCAATAAAATATCCTGTCAGGGCGTTATTATTCATACTTTCAGCTGCCAGGCGCTTCCATATCCAGACTTGTTCCCTGATTTTGCCGACGAGATAGCAAAATTAATACATTCAGGAGGAGGCATCTGCGGTTGATCTGTTCCGTATTTATTAACGCCCTGTGCTGTAAGTATTGTCTGCCTCTACCACATAGCAGACATGTGCGCAGGAACGGTCCGCTATGAGCGAAAAGCGGACTTCCGGTCCTTGCGCAAACTCCCGTTCCGAGAAGTTGCAGTTCACAAATCACCTGTTAAAGAAGGTATGGTAGCCCACAGCATTAATTTTGCTTCCATCTTCAGTCAGACTGGCCGGTACCGGCTTCCGATAAGTTTCGTCGGCTGAGGCCCGCTAAAGTAGAGAGGTCAAAAAATAACCTTGACGTACAATAATTTTCGATATCCAAACTGACCCCTAATTAGGTGGACACCTGATGACTGACTTAAAATTTCTATCACGCCAGCGTTACACATCCGCAGTCGCATCTTGCGGGGTTCAGCGGGGTGTTGCAGGCGGACGTGCACGTGCGGACGCCCTCTGACACCACGACCGAAGCGCTGTGCCGTATCGGCGAGCTGTATGGCATCGAGGCGGGCATCCGGGGCAAAAGCGCGGCGGAACGGCTGGCCATTCGGCAGGAAAAAGCGGTACCGCTGCTGACCGCGCTGGAGGGCTGGCTGCGTGAAAAGCAGAAAACGCTGTCACGGCACTCGGAGCTGTCGAAGGCGTTCGCGTACGCGCTGAACCAGTGGGATGCGCTGAAATTATACCTGCGGGAGATTACTGATACAGAACACGCCGGGAATGTGCCGCCATTGACGCAATGACGACACAGCCCTTTTTAACCGTTCCGTGAGAGTTCCCTGGCAATATACTGTGCGGTACGGCTTTCTTTGACCTGCGATACCTGTTCGGGAGTTCCTGCGGCAACCAGGCGTCCTCCCTCATGTCCCGCTCCAGGACCGATGTCGATAACCTGGTCTGCCTGAGTAACCGCCCGCATATCGTGTTCAATCATTATCACCGTATTTTCTGCATCAACAAGCCGCTGCAGCTGCACAAGGAGGCGGTCGGCGTCTGAAGCATGCAGGCCGGTTGTCGGTTCATCTAGGATATACAACGTGTGGCCACGTTGGCTACGTTGTAGTTCGGTTGCCAGCTTGATCCTTTGCGCCTCCCCTCCGGATAACTCGGTTGCTGGTTGTCCCAGACGCAGGTAGCCCAGACCAATTTCACTCAGCAGACGGAGGGGACGAGCCACTGGTTCTTCAGTCGCAAAGAACTGACTGGCTTCATCCACCGTCATATGCAGGACCTCCGCGATATTTTTGTCCTGCCAGCAGATCCTGAGAGTATCCCGGTTATACCGCGCGCCATGGCAGGTCGGGCACGGTGCATACACGCTCGGCATAAACAACAGCTCCACGCTGACGAATCCTTCACCTTCACAGGTTGCACAGCGGCCTTTTGCCACATTGAAAGAGAATTGACCCGCATCGTAATGATGGAGTTTGGCGTCAGTCGTTCCGGCAAAGAGCTTACGAACAGGATCAAACAACCCGGTATATGTCGCCAGGTTTGAACGGGGGGTCCTGCCTATCGGTTTCTGGTCAACCTGAACCAGACGCTTTACCAGTCCGGTATCACCGGTCAGGGTACCGTACGTTTTCTCCGTTACGGATGGCCCCTCAGCGTCGCTGGCTTCGGAAAGCACGTCTTCTGGCTCACCGCCAAGTGAAGAAAGCACCAGTTCCGGTAAGGCCTGGGCAATCAGACTGGATTTACCGGAGCCAGAGACTCCCGTCACGGCTGTCAGCACACCCAGAGGAATATCAACATCGATCCACTTAAGATTGTGGCGATGGATCCCCTGCAGTTTCAGCCACCCGGATGGGATACGGGCAAAAGATTGTGGTGGCCGGACTTCATCAAATAAATAACGCGCGGTACGAGATTGGGTGACGGCTTTCAGATCTTCAGGAATACCACTGTAGAGAACATGTCCTCCCTGTTCACCAGCCGACGGTCCCACATCAACAAGCCATTGCGCCCGTCGCATCAGGTTAAGATCATGTTCAACGACAAACACCGAGTTGCCGGCATCACGAAGGTTCTCAAGCGCATCGTAAAGCGCTTTACTGTCTGAGGGGTGCAGACCCGCAGACGGTTCATCAAGAACATAGACCACACCAAACAGCATCGAACTGAGTTGCGTGGCAAGACGCAGTCGCTGAAGCTCTCCTGCAGATAGAGTTGGGGTTGCTCTGTCCAGCGTAAGATAACCCAGCCCCAGCTTCTGCAACTGATACAACCGGGCCATGACACCACCGGTCAGCCGTTGTGCCGCCAGTCGTTTCTCTTCCGATAACGCCGATGTCCGGCAGACATCGGCGTTATCGGAATGGACCGCTTTTCCGGATGCAGCACGCTCTGTCAGATCCCGACGGGTGATATCCCTGTCGGCATCTGCGCCGGCGTGGTGGGCACTGAAATCCCCCCGGGAGATTGGAAGGAGCAATTCCGCCAGCTGGTCTAAGGGCATCTGCATAAATTCACCAATGTCCACACCGGCAAAGGTGACGGACAATGATTCTGACTTCAGTCTTTTCCCGTGACAGACCGGACACAGCTTGCCTTCCATAAAACGGGAGACTCGTTTTCTCATCAACGCGCTTTGCGTGCTGGCGAAGGTATGTAGCACATAACGACGTGCCCCGGTGAAGGTCCCCATATAACCCGGCGTCATTTTTTTCCTGACGGCTTCGCGCGTATCTTCCGGACTCAGTCCCGGGAAAACCGGTACAGTGGGGGTGTCTTCGGTAAAAAGGATCCACTGACGGTCTTCCGCTGGCAGATTTTTCCAGGGAGTGTCGATGTCATACCCCAGCGTCACCAGAATATCCCGCAGATTCTGTCCGTGCCAGGCCGGGGGCCAGGAAGCAATAGCCTTTTCACGGATACTAAGTGAGGGATCGGGCACCATCAGTGTTTCAGTTACCTCATAGATATGGCCCAGACCATGGCAAGAAGGGCATGCCCCCTGCGGCGTGTTGGGAGAAAAATCCTCGGCATACAGCATCGGTTGTCCGGCAGGATAAGCGCCCGCCCGTGAGTACATCATTCGCACCAGACTGGATAAGGTGGTCACGCTGCCGACAGAGGAGCGCGCGTTACTGGCACCGCGTTGTTGCTGAAGCGCAACGGCTGGCGGCAGTCCGTCAATGGCATCCACATCCGGAACCCCGACCTGATCAATGAGGCGACGAGCGTAGGGGGCAACCGATTCAAAGTAGCGCCGTTGCGCCTCAGCATAAATGGTGCCAAAGGCCAGTGAAGACTTACCCGAGCCTGACACACCCGAAAAAACAACCAATGCGTTGCGCGGAATGGAAACATCCACCTCTTTAAGGTTGTTCTCGCGAGCACCGCGAATCACAACTGAATTGTTGTCGTCAGTCAGGATGGGATGATAACCGAAAAGTTTCTTTGCCATAGAATTTCCTGTGCTAGGTGTGTCCGCTCTTAATAAGGCCACCTCTTGTGACGGTATCTGGTGTGCCGGACCGCTCGATCAGAAAGCCCGTCGAAAAAAGCGTTTGTGTGACTGGAAACAGATTGCTGAAGCTGGGCCCGGTGGTACCATGTGGGACACCGCTGAAGTTTCAGCGGTACCCTGCGGATCCGCCTTCTGTATGAGAACTGGCTGGCGGCGTACCCGGGACCGGAGATTTGGCTCCCGTGATAATGCGGGCTCCCCGGTACGCGACGCTGTGGTTCCAGACCCAGCTGATGGCGACACTCAGGCGGTTTCGGGTACCAATTAAAAAATACAGATGAATAATGCACGTGATTTCATATGTCATTTCCTTTCATTACAGTTTTAGACCCCATCAGACATCTGCCTGGCAGAGTTAACGGAGATAGGAGCGGACTATCGAAATGGTGTCGTCGATTGACCTCTTCTGCGACTCATTTCGTTTGCCCGTATCGGGGAATTCCTCCCGAAGATAGCTTTCCAGAACAACCGCCATCAGGTCGTTAACGGCTCCCTGGACTGACCCCGCCCCGGTAGACGATCCTGCCCTATAGTTTGAGTATAGGAGGAGCGTATGGGCACACCACGATTTACACCTGAATTTAAGGAAGAAGCCGTCCGTCAGATAACGGAACGCGGTTATTCCGTCGCCTAAGTATCTGAGCGTCTGGGCGTCTCTGCACACCGCCTCTACAAGTGGCTACGGGCTATCAAACCTGATAACAGCGAGCAGCATGCCCGGGATTTACTGGAAGCTAAAAGCGAGATCCTGAAACTCCGGGCGCAGCTAAAACGCACCGAAGAAGAACGGGATATCCTGAAAAAGGCCGCGCGGTACTTTGCAAAGGAGCCCGACTGAAGTACCGCTTTATCAATGAGCACCGAACTGTATGGGGTGTGATGACGATGTGTCGGGTACTGAATGTCGCCCGGGCCGGGTTCTATGCGTGGCTGCATAACCCTGTCTCGGCGCGTGATAAAGATAACCAGCGCCTGCTGATGCTTATCCGCGACTCATATTCCCTGAGCGGAGGCGTATACGGTTACCGGCGGGTTCATGGCGATCTGAACGAAATCGGGGAAACCTGTGGTAGAAACCGGGTGGGTCGGATCATGCAACTGGACCGGATTAAAGCTGTGCGCGGCTATAAAGCGCCACGTCGTATCGCTGGCAGGCCTTCAGTCGTTGCTCCTAATCTCGTGCAGCGGCAGTTCACCGTTGTCCGGGCCACCCAGGTCTGGGTCACCGATATTACTTATATCCGCACCTGGCAGGGCTGGCTGTATCTGGCGGTGGTTATCGATCTCTTCGCCCGTAATGTGGTCGGCTGGTCGATGAAACCCACTCTCTCACGCGAACTGGCGCTCGACGCGCTGATGATGGCGGTCTGGCGCCGAAAACCAGACAGCGAGGTTATCGTACATAGCGATCAGGGCAGCCAGTACGGCAGTGACGACTGGCAGCGCTTCTACCGGGCCAATAACCTGGCGCCGAGCATGAGCCGGCGTGGCAACTGCTGGGATAATGCGGTGGCCGAATCGTTCTTCAGTTCGCTGAAAAAAGAACGGATCAGAAAACGCATATATAAAACCAGGGATCTGGCCCGGGCGGATCTTCGATTACATTGAAGTCTTCTATAACCGGTCCCGGCGCCACAGCCACCTCGGCGACGTCAGTCCGGAGGCCTTCGAACAGGCCTCGTCGTGAGGACAGGATTTGTCTACAGGCGTGGGGTCAGTCCAAACTATAGGGCAGGATCGTCTACCGGGGCGGGGTCAGTCCATCAACGGCTCGGAAGTGTCTAGATTATCCGTGGCGATTCAGTTACAGTACATCTCAGGTCTGCAGGGTTCAGGCCCTGTTCAGGCCTGAAAATTAAGCACATTTTCTGAGGCTGGAAATCAACTCATGCTGACAGCCTGAGCCTGTTGGCATGGTAAGCAATGTGCTCACCAATAAAGCTGGAAATGAAATAATAGCTGTGGTCGTATCCAGTATGATATCGGAACGACGCATTGAGGTTCATCTCATTGCATACTCTCTCAAGGATTTTGGTGCGCAGTTGCTCTTCATAAAAGGCGTCACTCAGCCCCTGATCAATGAAGATTTCTGGTAATTTTTCACCCTGTAAAATGAGGCTGACTGGATCGTAGGCTTCCCACGTTTTTCTGTTTTCACCCAGGTAAGCGCTAAATGCCTGTTGCCCCCATGGCACCTGAGAAGGCGATACTATCGGGGAAAATGCTGATACGCTCACATATTCACCAGGATTTCGCAGAGCCAGCACCAGAGCACCCAGCCCTCCCATAGAATGACCGGATATAGATTTTCTTGCCGTTGCAGGAAAATGATTCATGACGACATCCGGAAGCTCTCTGAGAATATAGTCATACATCCTGTAATGAACATTCCACGGCTGTTCCGTCGCGTTCAGATAAAAACCGGCCCCCTGGCCAAGATCGTAACTGTCGGCATCCGGGACATTATTACCCCGGGGACTGGTATCCGGGACAACAACGATGACGTTATGCCGGGCTGCATAATGCTGCATACCTGATTTGGTGATGAAATTCTGCTCAGTACAGGTCAGGCCCGACAACCAGTATAGTACCGGCAGTTTTTCTGTTACTGCTTTGGGAGGAAGATACACACCGAAATTCATTTCACAATTAAGGGATTGTGAATAATGCCGGTACACGTTTTGCCAGCCGCCAGAGCTGGCATGCTGCTCAATGAGTTCCATCAGCCGTTATCTCATGGTTATTTCCCCTGACCGAAGCCAGGGGAAGTATCTTTAAATCCGGACGTCAGATAAACGTATACGCCGTGATTTTGTTACCCGCCGGATCCCGCAGGTAGGCAGCATAGGCCCCGGGAAGGTGACCACGCGGGCCAGGTTGACCTTCATCAGCTCCACCGGCGGCAAGGCCGGCAGCATGGAAAGCATCAACCTCTTCCGGGGTGGCAGCAGCGAAGCCGACAGTCACCCCGTTAGCGGAAGGTGCTTCACCGTTGCCCGGACGGGCAATGATAAATGCCGGCTTTTCGCGGCCATAGAGTACCCAGCCGTTGCCAAACGGGCCGAGGTTATTGATACCAAGCGTGCCCAGGACGACATCGTAAAATGCGGAGGATTTCTCGACATCGGCTGCGCCAATGAACACATGAGAAAAGATGCCGTCACCAGAAATTACCGGAGTTGTCATTTTCCACTTCCTTCAGTTTGAGTTGATTAAAATTCTGATGGGATCAGTAATGAATCACTGTCCGGATAGATTTGCCTTCATGCATAAGCTCGAAGGCGTCATTGATTTCATCCAGTGTCATCGTATGGGTTACAAATGGCTCAAGGTCAATATCCCCCTTCATGGCATCCTCGACCATACCGGGGAGCTGAGTGCGGCCTTTTACTCCGCCAAACGCGGAACCTTTCCATACGCGCCCGGTGACCAGCTGGAAAGGACGGGTGGAAATCTCCTGTCCGGCCCCTGCGACACCAATGACAACGGACTGCCCCCACCCACGGTGAGCACTTTCCAGCGCTGCACGCATGACGTTAACGTTACCGATACATTCAAAGGTATGGTCAATACCCCACTTGTTGATATCCAGCAGAACATCTTTAATCGGTTTGTCATAATCATTCGGGTTAATGCAGTCAGTGGCCCCGAACTGACGGGCCAGGTCAAATTTTGTCGGATTAGTATCGATAGCGATAATACGTCCCGCTTTTGCCTGACGGGCCCCCTGTACCGCAGCCAGACCAATTGCCCCCAGACCAAAAATGGCAACTGAATCGCCCGGCTGCACTTTAGCCGTGTTATGGACGGCGCCAATACCGGTAGTCACGCCACAACCCAACAGGCAGACGTGTTCATGGTTCGCCTCCGGGTTAATTTTTGCCAGAGAAACCTCGGCCACAACGGTGTATTCACTGAATGTGGAACATCCCATGTAGTGGTAAAGAGGCTGACCGTTGTATGAAAAGCGAGTGGTCCCGTCAGGCATCAGTCCTTTGCCCTGAGTCTCGCGAACCGATACACAGAGGTTCGTTTTACCGGACTGGCAGAATTCACACTCCCCGCATTCAGCGGTGTAGAGCGGAATAACATGGTCACCCGGCTTCACACTGGTGACGCCTTCACCAACTTCAACGACGATACCGGCTCCCTCGTGGCCGAGAACCACCGGGAAAACGCCCTCAGGGTCATTCCCTGAGAGGGTAAAGGCATCGGTATGGCAGACACCTGTGTGGGTGTTTTTAATCAGCACCTCGCCTTTTTTAGGCGGAGCAACATCAATTTCAACAATCTCCAGGGGCTTCCCTGGTGCAAATGCAACAGCGGCACGTGATTTCATACGTAATATATCCTCAATGTAATAATGGCCTCACCTATTTAAGATAGGCACGAACCAGCTCAATCGTATCGTCAACTGATTTACTGACTTCATGACTGTAGCTGTCATTCTGGTCAAAGGTTTCCCGTATGTGGCTCTCCAGCACCTCTGCCATCAGTCCGTTAGCGGCGCCCCGGACGGCGGCGATTTGCTGGAGAACGGAACGGCATTCAGCGCCACTTTCAAGTGCTCTTTCCAGAGCATCAATCTGACCCCGGATACGGCGAACCCGGGTTAGGACCTTTTTTTTCTCTTCAGGAGTACTGGGCATTGCTTACCTCACTGCTCTGTATTTCTTATACTATAGGGGAGTATTACATTAAGATCAACACATACCCCACTATAGTATAATAAATATATCAGAGCACCGGTAATGACTCCAACTTACTGATAGTGTTTTATGTTCAGATAATGCCCGATGACTTTGTCATGCAGCTCCACCGATTTTGAGAACGACAGTGACTTCCTGCCCAGCCTTGCCAGATGCTGCCTCAGATTCAGGTTATGCCGCTCAATGCGCTGCGTATATCGCTTGCTGATAACGTGCAGTTCTCCCTTCAGGCGTGATTCATAAAGCGGCCAGCCATCCGTCATCCATACCACGACCTCAAAGGCCGACAGCAGGCCCAGAAGACGCTCCAGCGTGACCAACGTGCGTTCACCGAATACGTGCGCCACAACCGTCCTCCGTATCCTGTCATACGCGTAAAACAACCAGCGCTGGCGTGATTTAGCGCCGACGTAACCCCACTGTTCGTCCATTTCCGCGCAAACAATGACGTCACTGCCCGGTTGTATGCGTGAGTTTACCGACTGCGGCCTGAGTTTTTTAAGTGTCGTAAAATCGTGTTGAGGCCAACGCCCATAATGCGTGCACTGGCGCGACATCCGACGCCATTCATGGCCATATCAATAATTTTCTGGTGTGTACCGGGCTGAGAGACGGTGTAAGTGAACTGTAGCTGCCATGTTTTACGGCAGTGAGAGCAGAGATAGCGCTGATGTCCGGCAGTACTTTTACCGTTACGCACCACGCCTTCAGTAGCTGAACAGGAGGGACAGCTGATAGAAACAGAAGCCACTGGAGCACCTCAAAAACACCATCATACACTAAATCAGTAAGTTGGCACCATTACCCGAATTACCAGCGTCTGCTCTTGGCACGGAGCGGACCTATTTACTGAGCCGAAGGTCCGCTCAGACTAACTCATTAAAGCCTGGTTGTTTTATCGCATCATCAGCCGTGTTCTGAAGCATTAGCTATGTATCTTCAGGGATGCTGATTTTCCCTCTGCACCAGATAAACCAGAATACAGTTTGATGTCGGTCAAAAAAGACAGCTTTAAGTGCATGAAATGAATAATGTTTCTTGAATGCTGGCAAAGCACTGGGATAGTAGTGTTGATTATTAGACGATCGGTCAATATTATTTATTGACGACTTAATGACTGAACGGTAAACGCCCGGACAAACGAGGTGAACGTGTTTAAATCTTTATTAATCAACAAAACAGATGGACGCTATAGTGCGCAACTTGCTGAAATCGCTGAAAGTGAACTACCGCAGGGGGATGTGGAGGTCAATGTTGACTATTCATCCATCAACTACAAAGACGCACTGGCCATTACGGGCCGGGGCCCAATCGTCCGACGCTTTCCCATGGTGCCCGGCATTGATTTTACCGGTACAGTGTCCGCCAGTTCACATCCCGAATATCAGGCCGGAGATAAGGTTCTCCTGACCGGCTGGGGTGTTGGGGAAAAACACTGGGGCGGACTATCCGAAAAAGCACGGGTAAATGGAGACTGGCTGACGCCGCTCCCGGCTGGCGCTAACGGCAAACACGTAATGGCAATCGGAACAGCTGGGTTTACCGCGATGCTGTGCGTAGACGCACTTCTGAATCATGGTATTAAGCCTGAAGATGGTCCGGTACTTGTTACCGGTGCCAGCGGCGGCGTCGGGAGCATTGCGGCCATGATCCTTGCATCAATGGGGTACCGCGTTACGGCGTCTACTGGACGCCCGGAAGAGGCTGCCTGGCTCTATAAAACGGTCGGTGTGGACGAGATTATTAACCGTTCCGAGCTCTCCTGTCCCGGAAAACCGTTACAGAAAGAACGCTGGGCTGCCGCCATTGATACAGTCGGTAGCCATACGCTCTGCAATGTATGCGCCGGGGTGCGTTATGGCAGTATTGTTGCAGCCTGCGGCATGGCACAGGGGATGGAACTAATGGGGAATGTGGCTCCGTTTATCCTGCGTGGCGTCACGCTGAAAGGGATTGACAGTGTCATGTTCGCGAAGGAAAAAAGAGCGGCGATCTGGCAGCAGGCGGTACAGTATTTACCGGAGTCCAGACTGGATAGCCTGACCACCGTTTATCCGCTGAGTGATGCCATCAATGTGGCCGAAAAACTTCTGAGTGGCGGAATTCGTGGCCGGGCAGTAATTCAGTGTAGCTAATGAAGTGGAAGCCAGGCTCAGCCTGGGTTTGATAATTATTATCAGGGGCTGCGGCCCCTTTTTTACTTTTCAACAGCCGTGTCCTTAGAGGGCTGATAGCGTACTGACTTTTTGAAATAGCTCCAGAAGTCGTACACAGGCTGGGTTGAGCAATAAAGTTTGGCACGCATTACGGCACCCTCCCAACTGCTCCAGAAAATGGCCGCCAGTTGCGTATTATTCATATCGGAACGGATTTCGCCCGAAGATAACGCGTCGGACAGACAGCACGCCACAAGCGCCTGCCAGCGCTCAAGTATTTCGTGGAGCTGTTTGATAAAGGACAGTGGAAGACCCGGACTCTCCTGCATCATATTGCCAACCAGACAGCCCCGGGTGAAATTGTACTTTTTAATGCCGTCGCAGGCATCGTCGATGAAATTTTCCAGACGCATCATTGGTGTGAAGGATGATTCATACAGATGTTTTTGGAGTTTATGCACAAAGAAACTGTCATAGGCGCTCAGAACAGTCTGGGCATACTCTTCTTTGCTCTTGAAATAGTAATAAAATGAGCCTTTAGGAACACTGGCATTTTTGACAATGGCATCGACTCCCGTTGAAAGAAAACCATTCTGCGTGAGCAGTTCAAGCCCGCTTCGGATCAGGTCATTACGGGTATCTGTATAGGTACTCTCTGTTTTTCGTGGCCTGCCTCGCCCACGAATTTCGCCAGTCATGACTTTGCTCCTGCATTTTATTAACGGAAAAGAATAAGTGATTTTGCGCGGAGGCTTCAATCAGTTTATCCCCGGCGGTGACGAGGTGGCCACCTATGCCGACTGGACAGGGGACTGACTATTGCCATAACGCCATCGCAGGTTGCTTCAGTAAACCTGCTAATCCCGTACAATGGCGAATTCGCTATATCCGCTTCTCGCACTTAGCTGCCATAAATCGGCCAGGCAATCACAGGTCATTTCTGTCTCGCAAAGAAGGTGCCGTTTCTGCTTTGCGTTGACACCCCTAAATATTAGAATTAAAAGGAGAGAGTTACTGGAAAAAGGCAGCGGAGGCAGTGACAATCGTGGCTTGAAGCCACTACTCGATGGATGCGGACATGTAGTTGGCGTCATTCGACAAAACTAGCAAACTTCTAATAGTCACCATTTCTCCCGTCTGGCGGGAGTGCTGTCAAATGCCCCCCTCATCTCTGTGTGGGAAATGAAGGGTGAAGGGGAAATAGATGACAGCGTTATTTCTACGCCCAGAATACTGAATACCTTGTACAGACGATCAATACTGGCGCTAGCAGGGTTTGCTTCCAGGCGGGCATAGGTTTGCTGCGTTACGCCAAGCCTCTCAGACACATCTTTTTGCGTGAAGCCCTTGATTTTGCGAAACCCGATTAGCACAGGTCTGAGCTGGTTCAGCGTTTTTATCGGGAACTGATTATTCATAAGTGACCTGCCTCGCAGACTGAGTAGGGAGTACCGCCCTGTAATACAGCAGGTAAGGTGTATTTTGTGTTATACAGACTATAGGCTGTAAAACCTTTATTGAAAAGATGCTGATGTTCCAGGGGCATGCCGAGCATGGACGATTTTCTGCGGGGCGGTATTTCGCTACGGGGGAGATTGCGTTCGGGCAATGTACCGGTGTAAAAAACGTCAATTTTTCAAAACCGCTGTTATCGGGATAAGCTGAAAACTCCGAAGGCAGACACAGCCACGAATAATGTCAGACTTAAACTCTGTAGCTGTCTTCTTTTGCCTGTAAATAACGTCTAGTTTGACTCTGATGAAGGCTGTACCAGGCAGAGAACATGTCACTCTCGGGGCCGGATGATAAAATGTGTTCAACTGGCTGGGCAGGGTAATAGCGAAGAACGTTCTCTGAAATTCGATTCAGCTCAGCGTAACGTGCGCTGTAGGTATGTATAATCCATTGCATCAATTTTGCATCCGTATTATTCGCAGATTACACACAAGAAGCTTAACAATGGCTGAAAGAGTGAGCAGGGATATGTAACAAAAACAAGGGCTTCAAGATGAACTGGATAAAACCGGAGCAGAGCAAGCCCTGTTCCGGTTTGTCAGGCTTTGGAATTTCTTCCAGGCCCCTGCAGCTAGTCACAACAAACACATTAATGTTTTCATTGCTTCAATTCAATATTATTGTGTGAAAGGGATTCCATCGAAATCGGCTTATGCATGCTTAAAACTAAACTGCCCCGGCTGCAGTCATTTGGTTGCTGTGGGCTCTGTACTGTGTCTAATAGTGAAAGAATCTTACGTTATAACGAAGGAAATTGCTGAATGACTCTACGATTGCAGACGGAATCACCCGCTGACCAGGATATGTTTAGAGGCAGCAGTCATGAAAAAGTTGCAGAGAATGTGGCTCAGATCATCAGGACACCTGATGTCAATATTATTGGTCTGGAAGGTGAGCTGGGTTCAGGTAAGTCAACAATATTGAAGTTCCTGCAGAAAAAGCTTAAAGATGATTTTACGTTCATTAACTTTGATGCAGAACGTTACCATCATGGCTCAACTAAAAAAGCGCTTATCGATGTCATCCACCACGGGGTCAGCCTACAATGTCCGGGCTCCCGGGATGTGTTGGATAAGTATAAAAATCTGGCTCTGGGTAACATCGTTGAATACGACAAGAGGGTCAGCAGCAGGCTAAGCTGGTTGACCGTCGTTTTTATTTTACTGTCATTGCTTTCCGTGCAGATGCTTCGTTATGTGCTAACAGACCTTAATCAATATTTTACTAACAATGATCTTACCCACGAATAGTGGACACACGACTAAGTGAGTAAACTCTTAACCAGAGGTGACTCATGACAAAACCAGCATCAACCAGTAAGAAGCCCCGCAAACAGTACACGCCTGAATTCCGCAACGAAGCCCTGAAGCTTGCGGAACGTATCGGTGTTGCTGCCGCTGCCCGGGAACTCAGCCTGTACGAATCCCAGCTCTACGCATGGCGCAGTAAGATTAACAATGCCCGCAGCTCTTCCGAACGTGAGCAGGAAATGTCCGTTGAAATTGCCCGTCTTAAGCGCCAACTGGCGGAACAGGCAGAGGAGCTGGCCATTCTCCAAAAGGCCGCGACATACTTCGCGAAGCGCCTGAAATGAAGTATGTCTTTATTGAAAAACATCGGGCTGAGTTCAGCGTCAAAGCCATATGCCGGGTACTGCGGGTCGCCCGTAGCGGCTGGTATGCGTGGCGTCTGCGTCGTCAGCAGATAACACCACGTCAGCAGTTCCGGCTCGTCTGTGATACTGCTGTCCGTCAGGCATTCACTGAGGCAAAACAGCGTTATGGTGCGCCTCGTCTCGCTGACGAACTGCCTGAGTACAACGTCAAAACCATTGCCGCCAGCCTGCGGCGTCAGGGGCTTCGCGCAAAAGCGGCCCGGAAGTTCAGCCCGGTCCGATACCGCGAACATGGCCTGCCGGTGTCTGAAAATCTGCTGAAACAGGATTTTTACGCGAGTGGCCCGAATCAGAAGTGGGCGGGTGACATCACGTACTTGCGCACGGACGAAGGCTGGTTGTACCTGGCGGTGGTCATTGACCTGTGGTCCCGTGCTGTCATCGGCTGGTCGATGTCGTCGCGGATGACAGCGCAGCTGGCCTGCGATGCGCTACAGATGGCACTCTGGCGACGTAAGCGCCCGGAAAATGTCATCGTGCATACGGACAGAGGCGGGCAGTACTGTTCGGCAGACTATCTGGCGTTACTGAAGCGGCATAATCTGCACGGTAGCATGAGTGCCAAAGGATGTTGTTACGACAATGCCTGCGCGGAAAGCTTCTTCCACTCGCTGAAGGTGGAATGTATCCACGGGGAACGCCTTATCAGCCGGGAAATCATGCGGATGACGGTGTTTAATTATATCGAGTGTGATTACAATCGGTGGCGCCGACACAGTGCCTGTGGCGGACTCAGTCCCGAACAATTTGAAAACCAGAACCTCGCTTAGGGCCGTGTCCACATTACGTGGGTAGGATCACAAGGAGTCATTATTAGGGTGGCTTTTTTATGTTGAGGTGGCCGCGTTTCTTTCTCCTGCCATTATGGTCGCAGGACTGGCATGCCTGCAGAACATGGAATGGTACAGAAAGAAAGGGTATTCGAGTATTGGTGATTTGTTCAAACGCAACAGTACTGACAGGATTGAAGAGACTTGGCTAGTTAATAAGGAGGTCGGAGCTATTGAGCTGGCTGAAGCTCTGCAGGGATTTACCTCCAAAGAGGTCATTTCCCATGGAGATCGCTTCATCCTTATCATTGATAATCTGGACCGAATCAGTGCAGACAAAGTGAAAGAGCTCTGGAGTGATATGGAGCTTATTGCCGGAGCCACTCATGAACACTTCAGGATAGTGGTGCCCTATTCGGCAAGACAGGTTTCAGCCTCACTTTCTGTGGCGGGTTTCAGCGGGCGTGAGTTTATTGCAAAGCGGATTCCTGTAAGTTTTCAGGTTCCTCCTCTTATTTCGGCAGGATGGCAGGAAGCGTTAAGGCAGTACTGGAAAGAAACAGTAAATGAGGATGCAGGGATAGCGTGCCGGGAAGCAACGGTGTTGCTTGAGCGCTGGAAACCCTCTGAGTATCCTCGTATCACACCGCGATTAATGAAGAAGTTTGTTAATGATATTCATATTCTGAACCTTACCGTTCCTGCAACAGAAGATCATCGCCATATTCTTATTGCTCTCTACTTACTGGTGGTCAGATACGGGGAGCGAGATATTAAAGTATTACTTCGCGATCCCAAAGCTAGTCAGACCGAACCCGGTATTGCTCCGGATGATTTTGACGAGATGCTCTCGCTAACTTATCAACAAATATCCCGAATTTTTAATAACGATACAGAAAGATGGAGCGAATTTCTGATGAGCATCCACTATCAGTCCACGGTGGAGCTTGCCAGGAGCGAGTTGCTTGATACGCCTCTTAAAGACGCGATTGGTGCTATAAATATCCCACGGCTTGAAGAACTGACGGCCTTGTGGGGTTTCGCTGAAGCATGGCAGCGAGTGGCACCACATATTCAGATGCGAGACTGGCTGGTTTCTTATAGCCGGATGGATGAGAAGTGTCAGGCTCTCGCCGAACCGCAACTCAAAGTCGCAGTGCAAATGCTGAATCAGAGTTATGCTGTTTCACTCAGAGAAAAGAATGATGAAGGTTTCGTATTGAGTCTGCAGAAACTGATGGCTGACGGGCGGATAAGCCTAGAGCCTTTCGTCGAAAGGCAAATATCGTTTATTGTGAGTAAACTTGATGAAATTCAGGATTCAGAAAAATTGGAGGCTGAATCCACGCAGACGTTGCTGCAGGAAGCTGATTCATACTCTGTTCTGGCCGGTGAATCACTACTGAATAAAATGGAGAATTTTGTAGATGGCGTATTTTATGTGGAATACCTTGTCAATAATGAAGAGACCTTGTCAAACCTGAAAATTGGCACACTAGATATCGGAAATCACGGTCGGGAGGAGATGTTACGCTATGGAGCTGAGCAACCTCAGATAGACCTTTTTAATCCGGGAATTATCCGGCATATCAATATTGCATCGAAGGCGGTACAGAACGTAATTGGAAAGAATGATGGTACAGGTGGGGCTCAGGTTAGCTCTGCAATAATGACGCTTAAAAATCGTCAGGTTGTTGAGGACGTTATCCATTTCAGAAAAATTGTTCTGAGCCCGGACTGGAATAATAATGTTTTAAATCAATATTATCTTAATAATACGGCGACGAGGAATCTCTTCCCTGCGGAATTTGCTGCACAGGCTGTTGCTCACATGGTGCTCCATGGTAACTATGCCGGTATCGAGTCGTACAGTGAACATATTGGTGAGGAACGGTTTGACCTGGCTTTGGCTGCATATCTTCGTTATCTACGTACTGCCGAGAGTATCTTTATAGCACTTAAGGATAAAAATGTTCTGCCGTACATCAAAAATGCTGTTGGCAGGATTGTTGATTTAGGTCTTCTGGTGAATATACCTGTCCTGAGCTTTGTTAAAGGTCAGTATGACGTCATCAAAGAAGCTACAAATGCAACCTCTCTTTTAATATTTGTGCGAGAGCGTCAAAAAGCACTGTCAGAGAAAATAATTGAGTCTGATGTGAATGCTATGGGTCCAGTATTTCTCCATGACGTATATCAGTCAGGTGAGCAGTTTGATATTTTGAAGAAAAAGCTGAACGCCCTGGCATGTGGAGTATTTAGTTCTTCTGAAAGGCTTATTGAGTGTTTTACGGTTCTTCCTGTGAACATGCGCTTTATCCTTGAACAAATGCAACTTCAGGGGCAGCATATCCGGATGGAAGGTAGTGTGGGTATCTTTGCATCATGGTTCCGTGATGCAGAGCCAGACGTTGTCACAAATGCCGAGAACATTCATTTCCTGTGGTCTTGCCTCGACGATACCCAGAGAGAGACTGTACTTGATGAGTTGCACGATGTCTTACTTGAAAGACATATTCGTATTGACAGCCGTATTGCGATTATTACCCGTTTTCATAATGAGTTGTCGTTTATTGAACCTGAGAAGGCCGTTGAACGCAGGGCTATTGCGGCGCTGTTTAGCGCTTCTGTTGATAATGTATTATTGTCTCAATGGCTTGACCGTCAGACGTTTTCATTTTCATCATGGTCTCCGGAGGACGCCCGTACGGCAACGAGTTGTATAATGAATAACTCGGAGATTTTTCCTCTCATCTGCAGGAATTCACAGTATATTAAAAACAGAATGTTACCAGAGAAAGCGGACGTTACAGAAGATAGTGATACGTTTCCGGACTGAGTTCGTTCTTTAAATCCTATACCTGAAGACCACAGCGGTGGTCTTTGGGAGTTTTTTTATTGCCTGATATACATTAAGCATGTTATATCTTGCTAAGAAATAATCATTCAGGGATTAATCATAACTACTGAAGTTATGTTGTGTTCTTTTCTTTTAAAAATAAATTATTCAGATTTATTTTCTATTGATTTAATGAGGTAGGGAATGACAGAAAGTGCTTTGCTTTTGCGAGAGGCATTTAATGAATCGGTTAACTATATGACATGGTCTTTTTATTCACTGATAACTGCTTACGTTTCGATGGCTTTTTATGATAGAGTTGAGGTTAAGACCCGAATAAATAATTATCTGAATAAGTTACTTTTCGTGATTGCTATGTCCGTTTTTATCCCAAATATGTACTTTGTTTCAATGGTGTTCAGTCAGAAGTTAGGCACCGCAGCTGGCGTTGCGTCATTCATTATTGGGCTACTTTTCATGATGTTAAACTCGGCGCCTGTAATTACTGGTATCGTACAGCAGCGCAAAGATTGAGTTTTATGAGTATAGTCAGTTGGGTTTTCATCTGTTTTATCAGACTTAGAAAAATGAAATCTTTCAATTCATTGATTTTAAACGCAAAAAAATTTCTAAATGATCAGAATTATAGGGTGCTCGCTCTGTTCGATCACCGAACACGAAGGTCGTATTATTCAGAGCCGTTCCGAAGAGTCGATTGTTAACGAGATCGAAGCGATTCGCGACTCGGTCCCGGGCTTTACCGGCGTAATCTCCGATCTGGGTGGCCCAACGGCTAACATGTACATGCTGCGCTGCAAATCGCCGCGCGCTGAGCAGACCTGTCGTCGTCTCTCCTGCGTCTATCCGAGCATTTGCGAGCATATGGACACCAACCACGAGCCGACGATCAATCTTTACCGTCGCGCCCGTGACCTGAAAGGCATCAAGAAGATCCTGATCGCCTCCGGCGTGCGTTACGACATTGCGGTGGAAGATCCGCGCTACATCAAAGAGCTGGCGACGCACCACGTTGGCGGTTATCTGAAGATCGCCCCGGAGCACACCGAAGAGGGCCCGCTGTCCAAAATGATGAAGCCGGGCATGGGCAGCTATGACCGCTTTAAACAGCTGTTTGATACCTTTTCAAAACAGGCGGGGAAAGAGCAGTATCTGATCCCATACTTCATCTCCGCGCACCCCGGCACCCGTGATGAAGACATGGTGAACCTGGCGCTGTGGCTGAAGCAGCGTCGATTCCGTCTGGATCAGGTGCAGAACTTCTACCCGTCGCCGCTCGCTAACTCGACGACCATGTATTACACCGGCAAAAACCCGCTAAGTAAGATTGGCTATAAGAGTGAAGACGTGGTGGTGCCGAAAGGGGATAAACAGCGCCGTCTGCACAAAGCGCTGCTGCGCTATCACGACCCGAAAAACTGGCCGCTGATCCGTCAGGCGCTGGAAGAGATGGGGAAAAAGCACCTGATCGGCTCGCGTCGTGATTGTCTGGTGCCAGCGCCAACGCTGGAAGAGATGCGCGAAGCGCGCCGCCAGAACCGCAATACGCGCCCGGCGCTGACCAAGCACACGCCAATTGTGCATCAGCGTTCGAACGGTGGGGCTTCGGGGACGAAAAAAACGGGAAAACGTAAGATCGGATAACGATGATGCCCTCACCCCGGCCCTCTCCCACAGGGAGAGGGTGGAAAGCATTCCCTCTCCCTGTGGGAGAGGGTTAGGGTGAGGGGAAACTACCCGCCAAACTGATCCGGATCCGGCCCAAGCCGCTTGCCCTGATCCAGCTTCGCAATCTCACCCAGCTCGTCTTTATCCAGGCGGAAATCCCAGACGTCGAAGTTCTCGGCGATACGCGATGGCGTGACCGATTTCGGGATCACCACCAGACCGCTATCCAAATGCCAGCGAATGACGATCTGCGCCGGCGTTTTGCCGTACTTATCCGCCAGCTCGCGGATAATTTTCTGGTCAAACACCCCTTCGCCGCCCTGAGCCAGCGGGCTCCAGGATTCGGTCTGGATCTTGTGCGTGGCGTTCCACGAATGAAGCTGGCGCTGCTGCATCAGCGGGTGTAGCTCAATCTGGTTAATCACCGGCGCGACGCCCGTTTCATCAATCAGGCGTTGCAGGTGATGAACCTGGAAATTACAGACGCCGATGCTTTTTATCAGTCCCTCTTTTTGCAGCTCAATCATCCCTTTCCAGGCATCAACGTAATGGTCGATAGCCGGTACCGGCCAGTGCATGAGATAAAGATCGACGAAATCGAGCTGGAGTTTCTCCAGGCTCTCCTGCAACGCTTCGCGGGGACGCTTTTGATCGTCGTTCCACAGCTTGGTGGTGATGAATAACTCATCGCGGGGAATGCCAGCGCTGGCAAGCGCGGTCCCCACGCCGTCCTCGTTTTTATAGGCGGCGGCGGTATCAATGGACCGATAGCCGACTTCCAGGGCTTTATGAATGGCGGAGACGACCTCGTCGTTACCGGCTTTCCATACACCTAGCCCCAGCTGGGGCATCACGTTGCCGTCCTGTAGCTTGATTACGGTTTGGTTTGCCATTTTTCCTCCTTCAGGTGCTCATCGCCGGAGGGAACCTCCGACGATGTGATGTGCATTAAGTCTGGACGAAATGTCAAAAAACGAAAGTCAGGATCCTAAAAACGCTTAGCGTGCCGCTTCGTAAATACGACGGCTGACGTCCAGGGTGATGTCGCCGTGCTCGCCGATCTGCTTCATACCGTGTGCTTCCAGCTTCGCCAGCAGGGCAGGGATGGAGCTGCCGTCCAGGCCGTAGTCAGAGAGACGCGTTGGCACGCCCAGGCTTTCAAAGAAGTGACGGGTGGCTGCAATTGCGGCATCGATACGCGCATCGTCGGAACCCTCGGTGATGTTCCACACGCGTTCGGCGTACTGGAGCAGTTTGGCGCGTTTAGCGTCACGTTTTTCATTCCACAGCGCAGGCAGAACCGCCGCCAGCGTCTGGGCGTGATCCAGGCCGTGCATCGCCGTCAGCTCGTGGCCGAGCATATGGGTAGCCCAGTCCTGTGGCACGCCTGCACCGATAAGGCCATTCAGTGCCTGTGTTGCAGCCCACATCACGTTAGCACGCACGTCATAGTTTTCAGGTTCTTTCAGCGCTTTCGGACCTTCTTCAATCAGCGTCAGCAGAATGCCTTCCGCGAAACGATCCTGAATTTTGGCGTTCACCGGGTAAGTGACGTACTGCTCAACGGTGTGAACAAAGGCGTCGACCACGCCGTTCGCCACCTGACGCGCAGGCAGGGTATAGGTGTAAACCGGATCGAGGATCGCGAACACGGGCTGAACGTGTTCGTTCATAAAGGCCTGCTTGTCACCGGTGGTTTTACGGGAGATGACCGCGCCTTTGTTGGACTCAGAGCCGGTGGCCGGCAGCGTCAGCACGGAGCCCATCGGGATCGCACTGCTGATGTCGCTGCCGCCCGTTTCCAGAATATGCCACGGGTCGATGCCGTCAGCGTAATGCGCTGCCGCCGCGATGAATTTGGTGCCGTCCAGCACGGAACCGCCGCCCACCGCCAGCAGGAAAGTGATCTGCTCGTCACGGGCGATTTTTACCGCGTTCATCAGCGTTTCATAAGACGGGTTAGGCTCGATACCGCCGAACTCGCGTACGTCCAGCCCTTCCAGAGCGCTGTAAACCTGATCCAGTACGCCGGTTTTTTTCACGCTGCCGCCGCCGTAGGTAATCAGGACGCGGGCGTCCGTCGGGATTTGCGCGCGCAGGTCAGCGATAGCGTCTTTACCAAACAGAATGCGGGTTGGGGTGTGAAGATTAAAGTTGTTCATGGCTTGTTCCCTGTAGTGGGTAAAAAATCGTGGTGGCGCAGAAGGCAACCTGATGCTGCACATTGTGGCGGGCAGGCGCTATCCTCTCAATGCACATTCCTGCCGATGTCTTGCCCATTTCTACAGCACGCTGGAGAAACGGTAAGAAAATGCGCACACTGTCAGCGTCGGAAACCGTACCCGGAGTAATTGAAAATGAACCGTGATGCCATCTGCCGCCAGCTAACGTCGCAGATTAAAAGACTGATAGATAACGGAAATGATTCGGCTGAGCTGTTGCCGGATATCCGATTGCTCTACGGTACCCAGCCCGGAACGCGCACCCCGGTGATGTATCAGCCCGGCATCGTGTTTCTCTTTTCTGGCCATAAGATTGGCTATATCAATGAGCGCGTGTTCCGTTACGACACCAATGAATATCTGCTTCTGACTGTACCTTTACCCTTCGAATGTGAAACTTTCGCGACAGAGGAGGTACCGCTGGCCGGGATCCGCGTCAACGTCGACATTCTCCAGTTGCAGGAGTTGCTGATGGAGATTGGGGAGGACGAACTTTTCCGGCCGTCGATGGCGGCAAGCGGTATCAACTCCGCGACCCTATCGGAGGAAATTCTCTGCGCGATTGAACGCCTGTTAGACGTGATGGAAAGGCCTCTGGACGCGCGTATTCTCGGAAAGCAGATTATCCGCGAAATTCTTTACCATGTGCTGCTGGGACCGGGCGGCGGGGCGCTGCTGGCGCTGGTAAGCCGGCAAACGCACTTCAGCCTCATTAGTCGCGTGCTGAAGCGCATCGAGAGCCAGTACACGGAAAACCTCAGCGTTGATCAGCTGGCGGCGGAAGCCAATATGAGCGTCTC
The DNA here is from genome assembly GCF_021869665.1 of Enterobacter cloacae complex sp. ECL411. Lineage (NCBI taxonomy): Bacteria > Pseudomonadati > Pseudomonadota > Gammaproteobacteria > Enterobacterales > Enterobacteriaceae > Enterobacter > Enterobacter cloacae complex sp. ECL411. The sequence goes on along the minus strand of NZ_CP091486.1, from coordinate 3,952,758 downwards.
GGCGTTTCACCATAACTTTAAATCCGTCACCAGCACGTCGCCGTTGCAGTACCTCAAAACCTACCGTCTGCATAAGGCGCGGATGCTGATGATCCACGATGGCATGAAGGCCAGCGCCGCGGCGATGCGGGTCGGGTATGAAAGCGCGTCGCAGTTTAGTCGGGAGTTTAAGCGTTACTTCGGCGTCACGCCGGGGGAAGATGCGTCACGTATCAGAACCATGCAGGGAGCGTGAGGGGAAACGGAGGCCGGGTAAGCGGTAGCGCCACCCGGCTTTTATTTATGCGCTGCAATACTTTTTCTTGATCACCACCGCAATGGTACCCACCAGCCCTGCAACCAGCAGGAAAATCGGCAGGATCATCAGGAAGGTCATCACCTGGTCTTCATGGCGCTTAACAAAGGGGATCATATTCAGCGCGTAGCCGAGCGTGGTGACCACGCCCACCCAGAGCAGAGCGCTCAGCCAGTTGAAGAACTGGAAGCGGCGGTTAGAGAGGCCTGAAATACCCGCCATGGTAGGCAACAGGGTGCGAACGAACGCCAGAAAACGCCCGGCAAGCAACGCCAGCAGGCCGTGACGGTCAAACATGCAGGTCGCGCGCTGATGATATTTATGCGGCAGCTGCGCCAGCCAGCCTTTCACCACGCGGGTGTTTCCAAGCCAGCGCCCTTGCAGGTAGCTCAGCCAACAGCCGAGACTGGCCGCAGAGGTAAGGATCACCATTGTCGGTGCGAAGTCCATCACGCCCTTGCCGATTAACGCCCCTGCGAGCAGGAGCAGGCTGTCACCGGGTAAAAATGAGGCTGGCAGTAATCCATTTTCCAGAAATAGCGTCGCGAACATCACGAAATAGACAATCCCGACGACATGTGGGTCCGCCAGCGCGGCAAAATCGTGTTGCCAGAGCGCCGTGATGATATTTTGAATAACAGCCATGGACTTTCCTGTGGAACAGCAGATATAACGCTATTGTACTCCCAATTTTGCCTGTCGGGGTTGATCGCAGGCGCATCTCATACAGACTTTTCTGCTTGCGGTGTTCAGAATAGCGTCCAGGGAGTACATGTCAGCCAGCACTTTACACGATGCGCTCAAATCCTGCCGATAAATCCGCAATTAAATCGTCCACATTTTCCAGCCCGATATGCAGGCGGATTAAGGTCCCCTCGAAGTCCACCTCGCCGCCCGGGCGCAGGGCCGCAATCTGCTCCGGCTGATTGGGCAGGATCAACGATTCAAACCCACCCCATGAATAGGCCATGCTGAAGAGGGTAAAGTTATCCAGATAGCTTGCCAGCTCGGCGTCATTCAGGCGCTTCTTAAGAACAAATGAGAACAACCCGCTGCTGCCCGTAAAGTCACGTTGCCAGTATTCGTGGCCCTTGCTGCCCGGCAGCGCCGGATGGTTAACGCGCTCCACCTGCGGATGCAGCGCCAGCCACTGAGCAATTTGCAGGCTGCTTTCGTGATGCTGACGCAGACGCACGCCGAGCGTACGGATGCCCCGGCTGGTCATGTAGGCGGTATCGGCATCCACCATCTGGCCCATCAGGTAGGCGTTTTCACGCAATTGCTCCCAGCAGCGGGCATTAGATACCGCCGTACCGATCATGCCGTCTGAGTGGCCAATCAGGTATTTGGTCGCCGCCTGAATGGAGATATCGATGTCAAATTCCAGGGCTTTAAACAGCACACCTGCCGCCCAGGTGTTGTCGATCATGATGATCGCTTCCGGCGCTATGCTGCGCACCGCCTTCACGATGGCCGGGACGTCATGCACTTCCATAGTGATGGAGCCGGGAGATTCCAGGAACACAACGCGCGTGTTGGGCTGAATAAGCCCGGCAATACCGGCCCCAATCAGCGGATCGAACCAGCTGGTGGTGACGCCGAGCTTGCTGAGTATTTTGGTGCAGAAGTCCTGGCTTGGCTCGTAGGCGGTATTGGTCATCAGGATGTGGTCACCCTGTTCAACAAACGCCAGAATGGTATTGGCGACCGCCGCCGCACCGCACGGGAACAGCGCGCAGCCCGCGCCGCCCTCCAGTTCACACATGGCTTCCTGCAACGAGAAATGGGTTAACGTGCCACGGCGACCGTAAAACAGCCCGCCCTTCGCGCGATTACGCGTGGCGATTTTTTTATCTTCGACGGTATCAAACACCAGCGAGGAGGCACGCTGGATCACGCTGTTGACCGAGCCCTGGGTGTATTTTTTACTGCGTCCTGCCTGCACCAGCGTGGTCTCAAGCTGCTTTTTAGTCATGTTCGCTAACCCTATTTTTTATACGTCTGGACGTCCAGACTACCACGATTGTCACAATGTGCATCCGGATGCTTATCGAATAAGCAGAAAATATTATCAAATATTCGCATAAGAAATTTTTACTGCGTAAGCGCAAGGAAAGTGAGCGAAAATTACGGCACTATGTAAATACTAATGAGAACTACTATCAATTCGACGACGTTTTGATATTATTACGTTCAGATTGTGTGATTTGCGTCCTGGAGATACAGAGTGGGTAATAATTTGATGCAGACGGATCTCTCCGTTTGGGGCATGTATCAACATGCTGACATCGTCGTTAAGGTTGTGATGATCGGCCTGATTCTGGCGTCCGTGATCACCTGGGCTATCTTCTTCAGCAAGAGCGCCGAACTTCTTTCACAAAAACGCCGCCTCAAGCGTGAGCAGAAGCAGCTGGCGGAAGCCCGCTCTCTGGATCAGGCTTCTGATATCACCTCATCCTTCCATGCGAAAAGCCTGACTACCCTGTTAGTGAACGAAGCGCAGAACGAGCTGGAACTCTCCGCAGGCAGTGAAGATAACGAAGGCATTAAAGAGCGTACCGGTTTCCGTCTGGAGCGTCGCGTTGCGGCCGTGGGTCGTCATATGGGCCGCGGTAACGGCTACCTGGCGACTATCGGCGCTATCTCCCCGTTCGTCGGCCTGTTCGGTACCGTCTGGGGCATCATGAACAGCTTTATCGGTATCGCCCAGACGCAGACCACTAACCTTGCGGTCGTCGCGCCGGGTATCGCAGAAGCGCTGCTGGCAACGGCTATCGGTCTGGTTGCCGCTATCCCTGCGGTAGTTATCTATAACATCTTCGCGCGCATGATTGGCAGTTACAAAGCCACACTGGGTGACGTTGCCGCGCAGGTTCTGCTGCTGCAAAGCCGCGATCTGGACCTGAACGCCAGCGCCGTTAAACCGGTGCATGCGGCGTCCAAACTGCGCGTAGGTTGATTGTATGGCAATGCGTCTTAATGAAAATCTGGACGATAACGGTGAAATGCATGAGATCAACGTGACGCCGTTTATCGACGTCATGCTGGTTCTGCTGATTATCTTTATGGTTGCCGCGCCGCTGGCGACGGTGGACGTGAAGGTGAATCTGCCTGCGTCCTCCAGCCAGCCGCAGCCGCGTCCGGAAAAGCCTGTCTACCTGTCCGTGAAGGCCGATAAGTCCATGTTCCTGGGCAACGATCCGGTGACGGATGCCTCGGTTATTCCGGCGCTGGACCAGCTGACCGGCGGCAAGAAAGACACCACCGTCTTCTTCCGCGCGGATAAAACCGTCGATTATGAAACCATGATGAAGGTAATGGACACGCTGCATCAGGCGGGATACCTGAAGATTGGTCTGGTCGGCGAAGAGAAAGCGGCCGCGAAGTAAAACGAAGGCGAAGCCGCCTTCCGTGCCGGGTGGCGGCTTCGCCTTACCCGGCCTACAATCTCAGGCTAGCGCCGCCGGGCGAACCACGTTGTCAGCAGTTAGAAGATGTTGTTGACGCCTCTTCATCGAGCGCCACGCAGGTGACGTTTGATGTGCGATAGTTGCCTTCCGAGAGTTTACGGGTCAGGCGCAGGGTGGCTGTCTCGCGTGCCAGCAGGTACTGATAGTTCGTCTCCAGTCGCCCAAGGATCTTCTCTTTAAGCTCAGGGCGCAGCTCAATAATGGCGTTCATCACCGCGCCGTAAATCTCCTCTTTGGCCTGCAAGGCATAAATTTCCCGACGGTTCTGCCATTTCAGGCGCACCAGCGTGGCCGGAATCGAAACCAAGTCCTGCGTTATTCGCGTCATCTCGTCATTTTTTATCTTTTTCAGGGCGTCGAGATTCTGCTTTAAGATAAATTCATCGCTTTTCTTATCATCTAAAGTCAAATAAACGTTATTACCGCTATCATCATTCACGTTAATCATCCCCCAGGTTATAAAAAATGGGATTGCTTTTTTCACGCGTAATTAAGTTAAGCCAAATTTCATTGCCAGCTTCATTTATTTGCTGTGTTTTCTCGGCCATTATTTGACTTAGAGCCTGGGCATCTATTTCCCCTTCGGCCTGTAAATCATTTAGCAGATGAACTAAGGCTTCAATCTTGATGGCACGAAATAACCGTTCTTTTAAATGGCGATCGTGCTCTTCCAGCACCATATTACGGGATTTGCCGGTGCGTGAAACACCAATTAATATATCGGCTTCATAGTCGGAGAGTTTTCTTTTTCCTTGAGTGAAATTCGCCTCTTTATCTGCTTCCGTCGAAGGCTGTTCCACAGGCGTAATGTGGTACTTTGCCGGGACAAGATTGTCGGGCAGCATTTTAATTTCCTTTAATTTCAAAAGGGTGGGGTTGGAAAAAGGGTGAGATTCGTTGACAATATCATGAGGCAATTTTAAAATCAAAAAAAATGGAGCCTACCCATGAACAGCATTTTCTTCACGGTCGTAACGTTACTATTACTGACCGCTGGCGTGCTTTTATTGATGCAAGAGTTCAATAAAACGAAAGTGTCAAATGACGCCAGTGAACCACCGCAGCCTGAATTGATGTCCAAAGAGGAGGGGGAAGATCATTTCTCCGTCTTGATGAACGCCGTGACGCCAGTCTGGTACTGGCGGGTGAATCACGAATATATCGATTTTCTCCATGCGACAATTAAGCGAATGAAAATGGCCGAAATTAATGATACGCCCGGTCTGTTCGACGCGCAGCGCCGCTGTAGCGACCTTAATTCGGCGGTCTATAAATATTACGACAATATCAAAAAACGCTGTCTGAATGGCGAGAAGGTGTCGTATTCCGATTTAGACGTATTAAATCTGCGCCAGTGTTTTCGCGAGTTTAGCCTGGAAGCCTACCCGGAACTGGTCGCACTGGTCTGGCCGGAGTATGCGCGTCCGGATGTGGATCCCAACGAGGTATAGTTGAGATATACTGAGCGCTGGTTTCGTTTGCAGACAGGATTTTATGGAACGCTTCTTTGAAAACGCAATGTATGCCTCTCGCTGGCTGCTCGCACCCGTCTATTTTGGTCTCTCTCTGGCGCTGGTCGCCCTGACGATCAAGTTCTTCCAGGAGATATTCCACGTCCTGCCAAACATTTTCTCCGTGGCAGAAGCCGATTTGATTCTGGTTCTGCTGTCGCTGGTGGATATGACGCTGGTAGGAGGATTACTGGTGATGGTGATGTTCTCCGGTTATGAGAATTTCGTCTCTCAGCTTGATATCGCCGAGCACAAAGAAAAGCTCAACTGGCTGGGGAAAATGGACGCCTCATCGCTGAAAAATAAAGTCGCGGCGTCGATTGTGGCGATTTCGTCTATTCACCTGTTACGTGTCTTTATGGATGCTAAAAACGTCCCGGATAATAAGCTGATGTGGTATGTGATTATCCACCTGACGTTTGTACTGTCGGCGTTTGTGATGGGATATCTGGATAAAATCAGTAAGAAATAAATTTACCAGGCCCCTCACCCTGCCCTCTCCCCAGAGGGGAGAGGGTGTTCAAGTTCCCTCTCCCCTCTGGGGAGAGGGTTAGGGTGAGGGGCGAAAGCATCGGACCGCACTATTTATCCGACGACGCCTGCCACAAATTCAGCTCACCATCCGCCACGTGCTGGTCAATCCGCGTCAGTTCATCTTCGGTAAAGCACAGGTTATTCAGCGCCTGAACGTTCTCTTCCAGTTGCTCCGGGCGGCTCGCGCCAATCAGCACTGACGTTACACGTGTATCTTTCAACAGCCAGCTTAGCGCCATCTGCGCCATCGTCTGCCCGCGCGCATGCGCCATCTCGTTCAGCAGACGAAGGCTGCTCAGGTTGGCTTCGGTCAGCATTTTCTCCGTCAGGCCGCGCACTTTTTTCCCTTCGCGCTGCATACGTGAACCGTCCGGAATACCGTTCAGGTATTTTCCGGTCAGCAGGCCCTGCGCCAGCGGGGTAAAGGCGATACAGCCCGTTCCGTTTTTCTCCAGCGCGTCCAGCAGACCAGTCTTGTCGACCCAGCGGTTAAGCAGGTTGTAAGACGGCTGGTGGATCAAAAGCGGGATCTTCCACTCGCGCAGCAATTCGGCCATCGCCGTCGTGCGTTCCGTGGAGTAGGACGAAATGCCGACGTACAGCGCTTTTCCGCTCTGCACCGCGTGTGCCAACGCGGCGGCGGTCTCTTCCATCGGCGTGTTTTCGTCTACGCGGTGAGAATAGAAAATATCCACATACTCCACGCCCATGCGTTTAAGGCTCTGGTCGAGGCTGGCGAGCAGATACTTACGTGAACCACCCGAACCATACGGTCCTGGCCACATGTCGTAGCCCGCTTTGGTGGAGATGATCAGCTCGTCGCGATACCCGGTAAAATCTTCTCGCAGCAGGCGGCCAAAATTTTCTTCAGCGCTGCCTGGAGGGGGGCCGTAGTTGTTGGCAAGGTCAAAATGGGTAATGCCGAGATCGAAGGCCTTACGCAGCAGCGCGCGCTGGGAATCGAGCGCCTGAACGTGGCCAAAGCTGTGCCACAGACCCAGCGACAGCGCCGGTAAGCGCAGGCCGCTTTTGCCGCAGTATCGGTACTGCATGTTTTCGTATCGGCCGGTGTAAGGGTGCCAGGACATGATGTCTCCTTTCTTATCGGTGAATTTTCGAAACAGCGTTTTTATTCTAAGCTTATCAAATCATAAATCATGGAGATAAGCGATGACGCGCCTGACTGCCAAAGATTTTCCGCAAGAGCTGCTTGATTACTATGACTATTACGCCCACGGTAAAATCAGCAAACGCGAATTTCTGAATCTCGCGGCGCGCTATGCCGCAGGCGGCGTAACGGCGCTGATGCTGTTTAATATGCTTAAACCCAACTACGCCCTCGCGGAGCAGGTTAAATTCACCGATCCCGATATTCTTCCGGAATACATCACTTATCCCTCGCCCAATGGTCACGGCGAAGTGCGCGGTTACCTGGTGAAGCCGGCCAAAGCTACCGCGAAAACGCCCGCGGTAGTGGTCGTGCATGAGAACCGGGGGCTGAATCCGTATATTGAAGACGTGGCACGACGCGTGGCGAAAGCGGGGTATATCGCGCTGGCTCCCGACGGCCTGAGCTCGGTGGGGGGATACCCCGGCAACGACGACGAAGGAAAGGTTTTGCAGCAGAAGGTCGACCCGACAAGGCTGATGAACGACTTTTTTGCCGCCATAGAGTTTATGAAAAATCATCCGGAAGCCACCGGGAAGGTGGGGATTACCGGTTTTTGCTACGGCGGCGGCGTATCGAATGCCGCCGCCGTAGCGTATCCGGAACTCGACTGCGCGGTGCCCTTCTATGGTCGTCAGCCGCGGGTGGAGGATGTGCCAAAAATTAGCGCGCCGCTCCTGCTTCATTATGCCGAGCTGGACAAAAATATTAACGAGGGCTGGCCTGCCTATGAAGCCGCGCTGAAATCAAATAATAAGGTTTATGAAGCGTATATCTACCCTGGCGTAAACCATGGATTTCACAACGATTCTACCCCACGCTATGACCAGCCCGCAGCCGAACTGGCCTGGTCGAGAACGTTAAGCTGGTTTAAAAAATATCTGGAATGATAAGCCCTGCTTAAATAAATCATCACAAAGGGTTATCTTTTCCCCTGTCCCTGCCGATAACGAGGGTAGTACTCGCCTCTGGGCGAATTCACCCTCACGGCAAGGAATACTCAATGAAGATGCTTCGTAATTTCACCATCCGTTTCGTCATGCTGACGGTACTGGGGATCTTTTGTGTCATGTGGGCAGGCGTGGGGCTTTATAGCACCTGGTCTCTGTCTCGTGTTTCTGATGGTAATGACGTTGACCGCCAGCTGGTCAGGCAAATGACGGTGCTGAGCCAGGGCAACGATCAGTATTTCCGTTTCGTCACCCGCCTGAGCCGGGCGATGGAAGCTAAAGCAGCGGGCGGCACGCCGGACCTGGCTCCTGCTCAGCAGGCGCTGGATAACATGAGTAAAAAGCTGGCAGAGATGAAGGCTATCTCCCCGGGCCCGATGGATGAAAAGGTCTCTGCGCAGGTGATTTCCACCTGGCAGGCGCTGCTCGATCGGGGCGTTACGCCTCAGATGGTGCAGGCAAAGCAGGCGACGCTCGAAGGCTATCGTCAGCATGCCAACAACGTTACGCCGCCGCTAAGCCGCGCGTTTGGCGCCGCGGTTGAGAACTTTAACAATTCTGCGGTGAAGGCGCTCGACAGTACGCGCGTTGTGGTCGACAGCCTGACCAGCATGACCCGGACGGTGATTATCACCGCCACGATCGTGGGTCTGCTGATCCTGCTGTTCACCGACCGCTACCTGGTGGCGCTGCTGGTAAAACCTCTGGAGCGTATCCGTCAGCAGTTCCGCCAGATTGCGCAGGGCGATCTCAGCCAGCCGATTGAGCCCATTGGCCGCAACTGCGTGGGGCAACTGGTTCCGCTGCTAAGCGCCATGCAGGACAGCCTGCGGGAGGCGGTCAGCACGATTCGTTCCGGCAGCGAGAATATCTGGCGCGGGGCAACGGAGATCTCCAGCGGGAATAACGATCTCTCTTCGCGTACCGAAGAGCAGGCCGCTGCGCTGGAAGAGACCGCGGCCAGCATGGAGCAGCTTACCGCAACGGTGAAGCTGAACGCCGAAAGCGCGCGCCAGGCCAGCCAGCTTGCGGATGTCGCCTCCAGTACGGCCAGCCGCGGCGGGTCGCTGGTAGATGATGTGGTCACGACCATGAGCGGCATTTCGGACAGCTCGAAGAAAATTGCTGAAATCACTACCGTTATCAACAGCATCGCCTTCCAGACCAATATTCTGGCGCTGAACGCCGCGGTGGAAGCGGCTCGGGCCGGGGAGCAGGGGCGCGGTTTTGCGGTCGTGGCGGGTGAGGTGCGTAATCTGGCCAGCCGCAGCGCGAATGCGGCAAAAGAGATCGAAGGGCTGATTGCGGATTCCGTTGCCCGCGTGGAGCAGGGGGCGCAGCTGGTGAACGATACCGGCACGACGATGGAAGCTATCCTGCGCGACGTGACGGAGGTGACCGTCATTATGAAGCAGATCGCCATCGCGTCAGAGGAGCAGAGCAAAGGTATTTCTCAGGTCGGCGTAGCCATCACGCAGATGGACGGCGTGACCCAGCAGAATGCCTCGCTGGTGGAGCAGGTTTCCGCCGCCGCGGCCGCACTGGAACGGCAGACCGAAGAACTCCAGCGCTCAGTGCAGAAGTTCCGTCTCTCCGCGTAACATCATCGCGTCAGGCCGTCTCTGGCGGCCTGACATTTATCGCTCTGAATAATCTGTGTCACCTGCGACAGCTGACCGATTTTCACTTCGCTTGCCCGCATAAATTTACTTTTGTCGATCAGCAGCAGCGACTGGCTGGCCCGGTTTAACAGCAGCGCCTTAAAGCCCGCGTTGTGCTCGGACGGATCCCAAAGGATGCCATGCTCATCAACCCCTTCACACGAGAAGATAAACAGATCGATCTCCAGTCCTTTAAGCTGCGTCACCAGCGCCGGATTAACATAGCAGCGATACTTACGCTCAAGCGTTCCACCGGAACAGATAAGCGTGATCCGCTCGCGCTTCGCCATCTCGTGGCAGACAGGCAGGCTATTGGTAAACACGGTGAGTTCGATATCCGGAAGCTGGCGCGCCAGATGAAAGCAGGTCGAGCTGGCGTCGAGGGCGATGGTCATCCCTTCGCTGATCCAGCCCAGCGCGTGTCGGGCAATATCGGCTTTGTCGGCATAATGGCTTTTCAGGCGTGCGCCAAAGGGTTCACCGCTGTCGCGGCTGTCCGGGTGAATCAGACGCGCACGCCCGTGCTGGCGCAGAAGTTTCCCCTGCTGCTGTAACGACTTCAGATCCCGGCGGATCGTCTCTTTGCTGACGGAGAGCTTTTCAGCCAGGGCATCGGTGGTCAGCCAGTCACTTTTACTCAGCAGGGTGATGATGCTCTGCTGTCGGGTCGCTTTTAGCGTCTGGTCTGACATTCGAGGATCCTTGCTCACGCGTGCTGACTCATTTTTCTCATCGCAAAAGATGGGCGGCGAACCGCCCGGTGATGGGTCAATCCTGACGTTTATCTTCCGTCTGGGTATCGAAGTCGCTCGCTGAATGGCGCTCATGCAGCTGCTCGTTCAGCTCGCCGTTGGTGCGGTTAACAATGCGCCCGCGTTTAACGGCCGGGCGATTCGCCACATCTTTTGCCCAGCGCTGCACGTTGGTGTACTTCCCGGCGTCGAGGAATTCGGCGGCGTTGTAGACGCTGCCCAGCGCCACGCAGCCAAACCACGGCCAGATCGCCATATCGGCGATGGTATATTCCTCACCCGCTACATAACGACCGCGCCCCAGCTGCTTGTCCAGCACGTCGAACAGGCGTTTAGCCTCCATGGTGAAGCGATCGATAGCGTACTCAATCTTCACCGGCGCGTAGTTATAGAAGTGGCCAAAACCGCCGCCGAGGAACGGGGCCGCGCCCTGTAACCAGAACAGCCAGTTCAGGGTTTCCGTTCGTCCTGCCGGATCTTTTGGCAGGAAGTGACCAAATTTCTCGGCCAGATAGAGCAGGATATTGCCGGATTCAAAGACGCGCGTCGGCGGGGTGGTGGAGTGGTCACGCAGTGCCGGGATCTTCGAGTTCGGGTTCACGTCGACAAAACCGCTGGAGAACTGATCGCCCTCACCGATGCGGATTAACCATGCGTCGTATTCCGCGCCCGTCACGCCCAGCGCCAGCAGCTCTTCCAGCATGATGGTAACTTTCTGTCCATTCGGCGTACCCAGAGAGTACAGCTGGAGCGGGTGCTCGCCCACGGGCAGCTCTTTCTCGTGCGTAGCGCCCGAGACGGGACGGTTGATATTGGCGAACGCGCCGCCGTTATTCTGTTTCCATTCCCACACTTTCGGTGGCTGATAGGTGTTATCTGACATGTTGGCCTGCCTTTTTGGTGTTGTGTTGAGGCAGTGTAGCAGGAGATAGGGGAACCGTTTAACGATGCGAGCGTAATGGGCAGGGCGGGTGTATGATAACGCCACCTCTGTCAGTTAATTACAACGTGCAGACGACGACAACCCCACAAAAAAATTGCCGCCTGCCTGTTTTAGGTTGGACACATGCGTAAAGGAACGTTAAGCAGTGACGCACCCTTCGGGACGTTATTAGGCTATGCGCCGGGTGGCGTGGCGATTTACTCTTCAAATTACGGCAGTCTCGATCCGCGTCACTATCCGGAAGACGCGGAATTCCGCAGCTATATCGGCAACGAATACATGGGCCATAAATGGCAGTGCGTTGAGTTTGCGCGCCGTTTCCTGTTTCTCAACCACGGGTTTGTCTTTACCGACGTCGGGATGGCGTGGGAGATCTTCTCCCTGCGTTTTTTACGCCAGGTGGTGAATGACAACATCCTGCCGCTACAGGCCTTTGCTAATGGCTCGAAGCGCGCGCCGCAGGCCGGTGCATTGCTCATCTGGCAAAAGGGCGGTGAATTTCAAGAGACCGGCCACGTCGCCGTCATCACCCAGTTGCTGGACGACAGAGTGCGCATTGCCGAGCAGAACGTTATTCACTCTCCGCTGCCGATGGGGCAGCAGTGGACGCGCGAGCTGCGTCTGAGCGTTGAGAACGGTTGCTATACGCTTCATGATACGTTCAGCGATACCGAGATCCTCGGCTGGATGATCCAGACGGAGGAGACGGAACACAGTATTCCTCAGCCGGAGATCGACGGTGAGCTGCTGAAAATCAGCGGCGCGCGGTTGAAGAACAACCGTCAGTTCGACGGAAAATGGCTCAATGAAAACGACGCCCTGCAACAGGCGTACGTTCGCGCGAACGGCCACGTTATTAACAACGATCCCTGCCAGTACTTCACCATTACCGAAAGTGCCGAGCAGGAGCTGATCAAAGCCACCAATGAACTGCACCTGATGTACCTTCATGCCACCGACAAGGTGCTGAAAGACGACAGCTTACTCGCGCTTTTCGACATCCCGAAAATTCTCTGGCCGCGTCTGCGCCTCTCGTGGCAGTGGCGTCGTCACCATATGATCACCGGTCGTATGGATTTCTGCATGGATGAGCGCGGCATTAAGGTTTACGAGTACAACGCGGATTCCGCCTCCTGCCATACCGAGGGCGGGCTGATTCTTGAAGAGTGGGTGAAAAACGGCTATCGCGGCACCGGCCACAATCCGGCGGAAGGCTTGCTGGAGGAGCTGACCGGCGCCTGGAAGCACAGCCACGCGCGGCCGTTCGTCCATATCATGCAGGACAACGATATCGAAGAGGATTACCACGCGCTCTTTATTCAGCGCTCGCTGATCCAGGCCGGGTTTGAAACCAAAATCCTGCATGGACTGGGCGCGCTGAGCTGGGATGCTGCCGGGCAACTGATTGATGATGAAGGCCGTCACGTCAACTGCGTATGGAAAACCTGGGCGTGGGAAACGGCGATCGAGCAGATCCGCGAGGTGAGCGAAACCGAGTACGCCGCCGTGCCCATCCGTACCGGTCACCCGCAAGGTGAAGTGCGCCTGATTGACGTCCTGCTGCGCCCGGAAGTGCTGGTCTTTGAACCGCTGTGGACGGTGATCCCAGGTAACAAGGCGATCCTGCCGGTGCTGTGGCAGCTGTTCCCGAACCACCGTTACCTGCTGGATACCGATTTTGAGGTGAATGCGCTGCTGAAACGGACAGGCTATGCCGTTAAACCGATAGCCGGACGCTGCGGGAGCAATATCGATCTGATCGGCGCCCAGGATCAACTGCTGGACCAGTCCAGCGGCAAGTTTGTTGACCGCAAAAATATCTACCAGCAGCTATGGTGCCTGCCAAAGGTTGACGGCAGATACATACAGGTCTGCACCTTTACCGTGGGCGGAAACTATGGCGGAACCTGTCTGCGTGGGGATGACTCGCTGGTGGTGAAGAAAGAGAGCGATATTGAACCGCTGATTGTGGTGAAGGATAAATAACGTCTCCCTGTTATAAAAAAGCCCCCGCAGGGTATGCTGCGGGGGCTTTTTATTACTCTTCTTCCTCGACCTGCTGCTCGCTGATCTTCAAATCAATGATGCGGCCGATCTGGTCATGATAGACCGTCAGCAGGTTGTACTGGCTCATCTCGGACATAATTTGCGGCGTGACGTTAAAACTTTGGGCAAGCTCGTCATGGCGCAACATTTGCGGATGACGCCGCCTCACATGCGCGCGGCGGCGATTGTACTGATACCACAGGATCAGCAGCCAGCCGTTGAGCGCGGCAATCAGCAGATAGACCAGTACTGTATTAAAAGAGGCGATAATCACGCTCCAGCGGTGATCGCTCTCCTCGGTTAACTGCATCCACAGCCTGGCATACAGGAAAAACAGGAATCCTCCCCAGGCTATCAGCGTTAATGCGGCATCGAAAAGACGCGGTGCCAGCCGATGTTCAGTCAAAATTAACGTATTCTCGTTCATTGAATGCTCCCTTTTCCCCGGTCCGGACTGATCCAGCGCGCGCGGGCGCGTTTACGTTTAAGCATGACTTTCGGAAATGCCACGAGGGTGGTAAACAGGCCAATCATCCAGTACACCATCGGGAACCAAATCACCCAGAACAGCGAGCCTGCCACTTTCCGCTCGTAGCGCCGCTCGATATACAAACTGACGAGGAATTGCAGCAGGCACATCACCCCCAGCAGCAGCCCGGTAAACGCCGGGGGAAACAGACTCGCAACGGCCAGGTTCGCGGGAAGAGGGATAATATGGCTAAGAATGAACAACACCACGGTCGCTCCATAGGCAAACGCCCACAGCGTTGATAGCGCGTACTCGAGAAACAGGGGCCACATCCGATGATGTTCCCAGCGGGCCATTTTGCGCAGGTTAACCAGAAACACCTCTGCACCGCCCTGAGCCCAGCGCAGACGCTGTTTCCACAGCCCCTTGAGCGTCTCCGGCATCAGGATCCAGCACAGCGCCCGCGGCTCGAAAAAGATATCCCAGTGGCGCAGCTGAAGCTTCCAGCTTATGTCAATGTCCTCTGTGATCATATCCGGGCTCCAGTACCCGACATCCGCCAGCGCCTGTCGGCGAAAGGCGGCGATGACGCCGGAGACCGTAAAGACCCGGCCATAGATCCGCTGCGTTCGCTTGATAAGACCAATAATGGAAGAAAACTCGCCCACCTGAATACGACCAATCAGCGTTGAGCGCGTGCGAATACGCGGATTTCCGGTGACGGCCCCAACGTGGGGATACTGAATCAGCGGTGCCACCAGATACGCGGCCGTATCGCGATCGAGCAGGGCGTCGCCGTCAATGCAGACCAGCAGATCGCCCCGGGCCGCCGCCGCACCAGCCTTGAGCGCCACGGCTTTCCCCTGATTCTCCGCGAGATTAATCACCCGCAGGCGCGGCTGCTCCTGCGCCAGTTGATGCAGCACCTGCGCGGTATTGTCCGAAGAGCCGTCGTTGATGGCGATAACCTCAACATTCCAGTACCGCTGACCCAGCGCGGCGCTAATGGTCTCCCGTGCGTTGCGTTCCTCATTAAAGCAGGGAATAAGAATCGAGATTAACGGTTCACCGGCTAAGGCGGGCGCGGGTGTTGCGTTATCCCACGACCAGTGCCGTTCAAGCTGAAACCAGAAATAGAGGCCGCCGGTTACCCAGAACACGGACATAAACAGCGGCCAGAAAAGACAAAGTCCAGAATCAGTTCGCCGGTAAACAGCGCGGCTACGCCTAACGGCAACCCGAATACCAGACACAAAATAGAGAAGGCGATAATGCGATCAGTCATTGTCAGGATACCAGTACGAAGAAAATTCAGGCCTGATACGCGAAATATCAGGTTGGTTGTTGAGAAAGTCGTCGGGGTAATAACCGTAATTTTTGATGCCGTTCAGCTGGAGCACCTGCATCCACCCCACCAGACGTTCATCGGCTACGGCACGCTGCGGTTTCTGCGCCCAGTCCCTGGCCTGTAGCTCAAAAATCGTTTTATTCAGCGCGCCGGGGCGTGCGGCGACGGCGTTGACTAAACGCGTCAGCCAGGCATTGCTCTCTTCTGCCGGGACGGACTCCATCAGTGGCATTGCCATCGGCACCGTCCAGTCGTAGGCCGACAGAAAATCATCCAGATTTTGCGCAAACCACGCTTCGCTTTCGGGCTGCAGAATGGGGAGGGCGAACATATTGCGCGCGGTCTTGATCTGCGGGCCACGGATGTCCTTCACCGTCTGGCTAAGGGCCTGGGTAAGCCCGATAAGCTGCTGGCTTTTCTGGCGCGTCGTCTCCTGCCCGGCATCGTCAACGTCCGTCAGCACCGCGTCGTCATGGAACAAGATCCCGTTGAAGCTGGCATAGCGGGCCAGATCTTCATAGATCTCCGTCACCTGTTGGCGAACCTGTGGACTCCAGGGGGAGAGCCGGATATAGGGCTCGGCGGCCACGGTCAACTCTCCCGTTTGGCGATCCCGGCGCTGCACGCGCGGCAGGGCTGGACTGAGATCGAAAGAGAGGACCGGCATCCACGCAAAGACTTTCACTCCCGCGCGGGTTTGTAGCTGCCAGGCGACAAAATTAAAGAGATCGGCCCGGACCGGAAGCCGGCGGTTGGGGAAATAGAGCGCGCCGATCCTGCCGTCGCCCCGCGGATCCGAAAACGCCTGGAGAAACACATGGCTGATTTTCATGTCGTAGACCCGCTGGACGAGTTTGTT
The DNA here is from genome assembly GCF_021869665.1 of Enterobacter cloacae complex sp. ECL411. Taxonomy (NCBI): domain Bacteria; kingdom Pseudomonadati; phylum Pseudomonadota; class Gammaproteobacteria; order Enterobacterales; family Enterobacteriaceae; genus Enterobacter; species Enterobacter cloacae complex sp. ECL411. Next base: position 3,936,752 of record NZ_CP091486.1, on the reverse strand, counting down.
GATGTTTTTCGTCTGCTGGGCCGGATCGGGATCGTAGACATAATCGAGATCAACATGCATGACGCGCACCGGGTCAAACTCCTGAACGCGGCTAACCGTGTTGGCAAAGGTTTTTATCGACGGATTTCCGGCAATCAGCAGGCGCGGGATGTTGCCGAGGTCGCGCACGTTTGCCAGCCCGTCCTCCAGGGTAAAGGCCAGCTGATAGCCCTGTTTCTGGGCGATAGCGAGCGATGTACCGTTGGCAGCCCCATAGGGCCACACCCAGGCACGCGGCGCTTTTCCCGTCACCTGGGTGATTTTTTCGGTGACTTTCCCTACGTCTGCGGCGATCCGCTGGTTGAAGTGTTCATCGGTTTCGTAATGCCCCGTCGCGTTATCGAAAAAACGGTTGGCGATAGCAGGTTCACGGCTTCCCTGCGGGTTGGCCGGGATGCCGTAATGCGAGGCCCAGGTATGCGAGCCGATTTCAACCAGCGGGGACTGGCTGAGCTCGCGCACCATGTCCCATGTCGCGAACCGATCGCGGGGCGTCATCAGACCGCCGAAGTTAACTTTTTGATTTGCCGGCGTATCCACCCAGCTGCCCACCGGCGCCCACAGCGCAGGAACGTTCCAGGCCTGAAGCAGGGGCCAGACGCGGGTGTAAAAGCTGCTGTAGCCGTCGTCGAAGCTGAGCAAAACGGCTTTCGGCGGCAGCGCTTTTTTTCCTTCATGCGCATCCACAATGTCCTGCACGCTGATGGCGTGATAGCCGTTGTGCAAAAGCCAGCTTATCTGCTCGTTTAACGCGCTGGTGCGAACGGAGAGGTAGCGCTGATCGGCAGCATCATCTTCGACGTCGTGGTAGGCCAGGACCAGAAACTGATTCTCCGGCCAGGGTTTGCTGGCCTCCAGCTGCGGCCTCTCTTCAGGAGCCATAAAGGAGAGCGGCTGCGCGCAGAGGCAGAGCCAGCCGATGACGATCAGGCTTACAGAAAAACGTGTATTCAGCATATTCATCCTTAAAAGCGTAAAGTCGCATCTAACGTGACGGAGAGATTACTCTCGCGTTTGCCGTCGTAAGGGCGTTTATCCCAGTTCAGCATCACGCCAGTATCGAGAACGTTGTTCCACTGAATGCGTTGCCCGTAACCCAGCAGGGTAATGGCGCCAGGCGACTGATTTTTCTGCCAGTAGCTGCCGCCGCCTGCCACGAACTGCTGGCTCCAGAGGGTGTCGTAGTGGCGGTACATCTCATGGTCAACGGACAGGGCTGCCGTCACGGACAGATCCCGTGCCGGGTTGTAATAGAGCGTATTCCGCAGGCTGTTTTTACTGGCGGCGATCCCCGGTTCGAGATCCAGCGTCAGGGTCGGGGTCTGCCAGAGACGCTCTTTCCCAGAGAGGGTGTATTCCTGACGGCGGTTGTGGTCTGAGAAGCGGCTGACGGCGGCGTTGAACTGGTATTCACGTCGCTCGTTTTGATACCAGCGCACCCCACCTTCACCCCGGTTGGCGCTGATCCCATTGCGTAATGCCCGTAAGGGTGTCGCGCGTGATGAGCGCTCGAGGCTACCGCTGACCTGCCAGTTATCACTCAGGCTGTAGGTTGTTGAGAGCCGTGCGCCCGGCCTGTTTGTGCCGTGATAGCGGTTGCTGGAGAGCTCGGCTTCGAGCGTGAGGTCACGTGGGCGCCACTCAACGCCGCCCAACAGGTGGCGGCTGATGCCTTTACCTTCGTCGAAATTCCCCTGTGCATAGCGGGCGCCAGCAAATAGCCGCCAGTTATCCGCCACGGGTGGGCCATAGAGCGTGGCGTCCCAGCTCATGTCGTGGCTACCGCTGACGGGGTTATCTGAGTGCAATCCTTTACCCGCGTTCAGACGCAGCTCTGACATATGGTGGACCGCTCTGAGCCTGTCCAGGCGACGGGCGCTGCGATCGGCGGGGGCGCGAGCAATTACGTCATCAGCCAGTAAATCCATCTGGCGCCACTCCTGAAGGTCCATTGCGACGTAAGCCTGCTGTTTTTCAAGCTCCAGATTCGTGGGTTCGAGCGCCTCTGCTCGTTTAAGCTTTTGCTCGGCCGCGCGCGGCAGGCCCCTGGCCTGAAGCAGGGCGGCATAATCAATCTGTAATCCCTGATTTCCCGGCGCCGTTGACGCCAGACGATACGACAGCTTTTCGGCTTCCGGCAGGGCGTTGGTCGCCAGCAAATAGTTAAGTTTGAGTGACTGTCCGGTGAGCCACCGATCGTTCGGCTGAGCGGTCGGGGATCCGAAATCGTAGCGGGTCCAGGGAACGCTGCGGGTCTCGCGCTCAACGTAGCGGCGGGCGGCCTGATACTGCCCCGTATCCAGCCAGGCATAGAAAAGCGCATGCTCCTCATCCTGCGGATCGGAGGCGTAGTGTGGATAGCGTTGTACAAGCGAGAAGGCGGCGACGGTGTTTTTCTCCTGCAAATATGCAGAGATCACCCAGCCGATGGCCCAGTCCGGCACCGGATGCTGTGCGGTCGTCAGCGCCTCATATTCGCTAATAACCTGCCGGTAATCACCCTGCGCATACAGCGCGCCAAGCCGATCGATACGGGCAAGGATGATGTCTTCAGCCGCCTGCGGTTCGTTTTGCCAGCGGGAAAGCAGGACGTGATAGCGATCTAATGCGTTTTGTGCCAGCCGCAGCCGCTCTTTCTCCGTTCTGCCAGGCACATCCGCCAGGCGTACCTTTTCAGCCGCGGCGTTACGCTCAAGGCGGCGACGCTCCGCGGGGGACATCGCTGCGCTTTGCGACAGCCAGAGTGCGGGTGTGCTTACCCGGTTATCCGTTAATGCATCGATCGTCTCGCGAAGAAGGGCGTTATTCCCTGGTGCGGCGTTCAGCGCGCGCATGTCCGCCAGCAGCCGGTCCCCGTTTTTTCCCTGGCGCATCCAGACATAGGAGAGCGTCTCAAGGTGCGCGGGAGAAGGATCGTCCTTAACCAGCTGCCGGGCTTCCGAAAGCGCGAGGCGATCTCTGCGGGCATCGGCCAGGGTCTTAACATAGCCGATGCGGTAATCGTCGTTATCCGGCGCAAGGCTGAGCGCCTCTTTCCACAGCGATAAGGCGGATGGCCAGGCTTTTTGGTTTCTTCTGGACTGGGCGACAGCAGCGATGGCGCGAGCGGGCAGCGGCATATAAATACCATAACGCTGCCAGACTCGAATAACCTCATCATCGCGTCCTGCCCAGGAGGCTACCTGTAACCAGTCCGCAACCTGTCCAGGTGTTAAGGCATGCTGTTGCTCATAGCGCTGTAGGTAATCAAGAAACAGAGCGTAATTACCGTTACGTGCCTGTTGTATCTGATGCTCATAAACGGATTCATCAGCCTGAACCAGAACAGGAAAGAGTAAAAGCAGGAACAATAATATTGTGGTGCGATAAAAGAATAACGTAGTGAAGCTAAGCGATCTTTCCATATCTATTTGCCATTTGTTTATCGTGAATCCATTGCATAACACGGCCGCCTTTTAACTCTGCGTTAAAGGGCATAAAGGAGAACATTAAATCTGAATGATGCTACGTTATGGGGTACTTACTTAAAGGTAATTATGCGCCCTCATCTCAGTGGTCTGATTGGGCTTAATGTACACCCGATGTGTTGGGGGATAAATAAGTTGAAAAGCGGCTGGGAGGTTTTGAGATAATTCTGGAAGAAGTAAGTTTTTTAGATAATTCAGTGCAGGATTATTCTTTTTAACTGATTGATATTAAATGTTTTTTCTTTTGCTGCTTGCAGTTTTTTTATATTTGAAATGAAGTTCTGCTGAGTTAATTAAAGTACTTTCCGGTGCATGTTTGGGAAGTTTCATGACAAAAATTCTTAATGTTCAGAGAAGTGACTTTTCTGAAATTCTTTTTTATTTATAATTAACGCCAGGCATTGAGTGATAGTCTACAAAAAGTCTAGCTCACCAATGTCATATTGAGGGATGATCAAAGCCAGAAAACATTTGCCGTTAATGTAAAGCGCTATAAACGAAAGCGTCCTTGTTTCTTAAGAGGCGGGCTTGCTTTAATCTAAAAGGGATGATTAGTGGCGACTTCAATAGTGTTAGTGACTCAGGATTGTTTCCTTGTCAGGGGGATGCGGCTATTTTTCCCGGATATAATTTGCCTCTGTTCGATAGACAGAAACATATTTGATACCGACGCAAATGAATATACTGTACTGATTGATAGCCGTACGCCGCTCCGTTTATATGATTACCTGATACGCCATCCGGCCAGAACGAGAAAAACCATCTGCTGCGTTATGCTGGATATGCGCCCTCGAGAGGAGGATCTGCACAGTATGAAGCTGTTTATGAACACGTCGCTTACGCCTCCGGATATGGCGTCGTTATTCAATCTGGTGCTTGATATGAAAGGCTGGCGTCTGACAACCAAATGGCTGCTTAACTTACGGCTGAGTAGACATGAAGCGATAATGCTCCGGTTGCTGAAGGCAGGGAGGCCAATGGAAGAGATTGCAGATAAGCTGAATATGTCGGTTAAAAGCCTCTATCGCAAGCGAACGGCGCTATCGGAGCGGTTAGGGGCAGGGAACTTCAACGAGGCGTGTTTGTTTATCTTCAAAAACAAACTGCTGGACGCGGCTGGGAACGATCCCTAGCTTCGTCAGAAGCCAAAAGCACAAACCCGCCACGAGGGCGGGTTCTTTTAATGGAAATAATTCAGAACGACCAGCGCAGATTGGCGTTCACCGAGTTGACGCGGGTATCCGCACCATATTGTCCCTGATAACCCACATCCAGCGTCGCAGCACGCGACAGCTGTACGCTCACGCCGATATCACCCACCATTACGTCCTCATCCACGGCTTGCCCCTGAGTAATGAACGCGTCGCTGCCCGCAAACGCCATGCGCGAAGAGGTATTTTTATCGCCATAAGCGTGCTGCCATCCCAGCGAACCGTAGAGGTTAACGTTCTTCGGCAGCTCGGTCACACCGCGCACCCCGAGTGTGGAATAGAAGGTGTTCATCGTTTCGTTACGGACGCTCAGCGCAGCGGCACCGCCGTCTTCCCTGAAGCTGTCGGTATGCAGCCGGATGTACGATAAATTGACGAACGGCTCAATATTCCTGTCTGGCTGGCCGAAACGGTAGCCCGCTTCGGTAAACGCCAGCAGCGAGTTAGCGTCGTAATCTGACTTCAGCCGATCCGAGAAGCCGCTGAAATCAACATTGCGCTCGCCCTCGATCTTGTGCCAGGTGTAACCCAGCGCGCCGCGAAGGGAGAACGCATCCTGTTGACCCGCCGCATACAGGCCAAGGTGATAGTTGTCGGTATCCGTTGAGGAGCGACGGCTGTCGACGTCGTAATCACCCCGGCTGTAGCCGAAGTAGCCGCCGACACGCACGTTATGATCCGCCAGCTTGCGATCTGCCCCCAGCAGGAAGCCGGTGGTGTTGCCGTCCAGCTTGCCCACGTTTCCGTCGCCGCTGTTTCGGCTCCAGGAGCTGAAGGTCTGGCCCCAGACGCCATTGTTTTGCGGCTCCGGCTGCTGCACCAGCGACATGGCTAACGGTGGGATCGGCAGGCTGTCGTTATCAAACGCGCGCTGCATACGCTGGTTTAACACGTTAAACACCTGCGTGCTGCCAGCGATCAGGTTGGACTGCATTGATGGATAAACTTCGCCAGACAGCTGGTTGAACGCCTCGCGCGCTTCCGGCGCGCTCAGCAGCAACAGCGAGTTATACAGCGCCAGCGACGGGCCACTTTGCGTCAGCGTGGAGAGCGCGCCAGCGGTATTCCACTGGTTGCTGCTTTGGGCCACGGTCTGGAAAATGCCCGGCTTGCCGCTGCCCGGGTTTTCGCCGCCAGGATTCTCACCGCCCGGGTTTTCACCTCCGGGGTTTTCACCGCCCGGGTTCTCGCCTCCGGGATTCTCACCGCCAGGGTTTTCGCCTCCAGGATTCTCGCCACCGGTTTCTTTCTGCGCGATGGTCAGATCGACGGCGTTGGTGCTTTGCTCAAGCGCCACGTCCAGGAAGGCGGATTTGGAAATCGCTCCGGCGAACTCACCGTCAATTCCCCCGTCGGAGGTCAAAATGCGGTAGCTTTGGCCCGTTTTATAGCTGGTTTGCGGATCCAGCGCGGTGACCTGTACCTTAGCCCGATCGCTGATGGTGGTTTTGCCCGATACCAGTAGCTGGTCGCTGCTGCCATCGCCCGCGATATCCACGTCATAGAAGGATTCGCCGATAAAGTTCAGATAGCGTTTCAGCGTCAACGTACCGATATTGCCGTCGCCAGGCGAGATATGCCCGCCAGACAGGATCTCGGTCTGGCCCAGCGTGCCGTTGCCGCCCAGCGTGCCGCCGGACTTGATTGACGCGGCGCTGCTGTAACCGACCCCGTCGCTGACGTCTGAACCCGCCGTCGCGTTGAGGATCAGCGTACCGCCGTTCTCGGCGCTAAGCGTCTGAACATCAAAAATATCGTCTTCTGGCTGGGTATTAATATTGCTGGCAATGATAACTTTACCGCCCCGCGCGGTTACGTTCGCCTTGAGTGCGGAAAGATCGCCGTTCAGCGTCGTTTGCCCGGAGGTGTTGATCACATCACCTTCACCGCTCATCGTGTTGCTGAAGATGTAATTTCCGTCGGTATGGTTGAAGTAGACATAGCTGCCGAACAGTCCGCCACGCAGGCTGATTGCCGTCTTCGCATCGAGGGTACCTGCGCCGCCCGCCGTGCCAGGTGTTGGCTCAGTTAAACCCGTGCCGGTGTCCATATTGCCGCGGCTGCCGATGATGAGCGCACCCCGGTTCGAGCCGGAACCCGATGTCCCCACGATCAGCGCATTGCTGCCAGCGGAAAATGAACCGCCGTCAATCACAGACAGCACGCCATTGCCGTAATCGCCCACGCTCACGCTGCTGCCGCTGGTAAAGCGCGAGTCCTTGCCCGCAATAACCAATTCGGCGGTTTTCCCTGCGCCGGAGACGCCCGCCACCTGCACGCCGCCAACGTTAACCGCTCCGCCGTCCAGTACGTCCAGGTCGCCATTAAGCGTCAACGTACGGCCAACGTTCCACTGTGAGCCGCTCCCGGTGACGGTGGCTTTCGGGCTCAGCGTGTCGGTTTCACCCGGCCCGGTACCATTCCCGATGCGCGCATCGTAGGCGGTATTGAGCGCCGCGCCGTCCTCAATTGCCAGCGTGGAGCGTGCGCCCAGATCGGTGCCTACGCTCAGAAAATTACTGGTCACGCGAGAACCGGCACCCGTGGCGATAAGGTGGCTGTCGTAGCCGCGGGTGGTGCCGACAACAATCTCCTTTGCGCTGGCCAGCGCGCCCTCTTCAACTCGCAGGGTGCCGAGGCCAAGATTCAGGTCGCCGCGCAGGACGTACCGATCGTTCACCGCGTTAAGCTCAGCGTCTGGCCCACGGACCGTGACCACGCTTTCATAAATTTTGCCATCGAACAGCCGACCGATATTGATGTTATAGGCGGTGATTTTGCCATTATCGATCAGCAGGTTTCCGCGTTGATTACGTCCAACATAAACATCTCCGGTGTAACCCAGCGTTTCGGTAATACGCGAGTCGCCATCAAAAAAGGCATCGGCTGCACGCGCGATATCGGCAGATAAAAACAGTAACAGCGGCGCGGAAAATAGAGCGAGGTAAAGTCTGGAAAGCGGCGTCTTAACCGCTAAAGCATGCGATGTAGAGTTATTCACGGGCTATCTCCGTACTCATTAGCGTGATGTCTGGAAAATCGTTTTTATGAAAACTCAGATACGTCAGAAAATGTAAAAGGCGTTATTTATGTACGCCTTTTGATGCGGCGTTAATTATTTATGTGTGACAACAGGTGTACAGGTTGGCGCGCTTAGCGTCGGTGCGGATCCTAAAATCCCCGGCATCATCATTGATGAACAATCGAAAATACGCCCTTTTTCTGTCGTGGCGCGATAAGACAGTTTTTGTCCTCCCAGTGCGTCCGGCTGGGCGCCATTAACGTTGGTCACGGTTATTTCATCCGATGAGCCCAGTCCCAGCATTTTAGCGGTCTCCGCTTGCAGGAGTGGAATAGCCTGATCGGTTTTCAACGTGGAACAACCGGCTAGCATCAACGTAACGGTTAAAACGATTAGTGGTTTTTTCATAAATTATCCTTGATATCCAACCAGTTAATTTCACTGATTGTATTTATGTTTTCTTTTACCCAAATCAGCGAATAATATATTTCTCTTTCCTAATCGAAAAAACCCTCCTAAAGTAGGGTGGGTAGATAATAATTCATCTGTACTCTAAGATATGCGAAGGTAAAAGGAGGCTCCTTTGGGACAGAATTATGCGTTAGTCGTTGATGACCATCCATTGGTAGCAAGCGGCATCGCCAATTTTCTGATTACACATTGCCAGTTTAAACAGGCGTGTGTGGTGACGAATGAGGATGATTGCTACCGCCAAATTAGGGATCATGGCCCGCCACGTTTGCTGGTAATCGATTTTTGGCTCTCTTCCGGAACGGCCCTGAAATTACTCAAAGAAGTAAAACAACTTTACCCACAGGTACGACTCCTGGTGGTCAGCGGGGATGACAATAATGACATCTGGCGCAAAGTTAATGCCGCCGGGGGCCACGGTTTTGTATTGAAAAGCGAGCCACCTGAGATGTTCTCGCGGGCCGTTTTCGCACTCACTGATAATCAGACCTGGTTTCCTGAGGGAAACGAAATTTCCGTTAAGGCAAATAATGAGAAGTTAAGTAAATTTAACTTAACGCCGCGACAATAGACGTATTAAATATGATTATGCGCGGCCTGCCAAATAAACGAATCGCCGCACAGCTTTCAATTTCTGAGCCCACGGTCAAAGAACACATCAGCAATATATTGAAAAAGATAGGCGTTAACAGCCGGGTTGAAGCCATCACGCTTCTGCATGGCAAGCAGGAACCGTCGGAATGAGGTTTTTCCAGAGCTTACAAAACGAAGGTATATCTGCTCCGGCGCAGATCCGTTTGCTAAACAACACCTTTCTGCGGCTGGTATTTAGCTTTAGTGCTGTGCCCTTTGTGGGTATTCCTTTCGCCATCTGGATTTATATGCTTGGGGACGACCTCGGCCCAACGATTATCTGGATAATTATTTATCTGCTATGTGCCGGGGCGATACGACTATTGCACCGACGCTATCAGCGTGAAGCGAAAGAAAACGGTGATAGGGACGTCCTGCGACGCTGGCTTCCGCGTATTAATAATATCGCCTTTATTCACGGGCTGGGCATTTCTTCGCTCTATTTAATTACTCCACAGACGCAGAATTTTGACTTTTTCCTGTTACTTAATATCAGCATCGCCGCTATCGTCGCCGCCAATGCAACGCATCTGACGCCGGTCATCAGCACCTTTACGCGCTTTTTCTTCGCCTCCTGGGGGGGGCTGAACCTCGGTATTATCTGGCGGCTGGATGAGTTGATGTTCATCGTGCTCATGCTGAATCTGCTTTACGGCTTCGCAATTTACCGCCATGCGTTAACTTCCCATGCGTTCTTTATTCAGCAGGCACTGCTTGAGGAAAAAAGCTCACGCCTGGCGGAACAGTTTCGTCAGGCCAAAGAGGACGCGGAGCAGGCACTGCTGGATAAAAATCAGTTTCTGACCACCGCCAGCCACGATCTGCGCCAGCCCGTACACGCTATGGGCTTTCTGATCGAAGCCATCCTCCACCGAAACCGGGACGACAGCCTGACGCCACAGCTTCTTGACCTGCAGCAGAGCGTTCGCTCGGTACATTTAATGCTCAACTCTCTGCTCGATCTCAGCAAAATAGAATCCGGGAATGTCCTCTCTGTCCCGACCAAAGTGGATATCGGTGCTCTGCTCGACTCGGTCATCACGCTGTTTCGCGAAGAGGCCAACAGCCGCGCGCTTAGGCTGTGCATCCGGCGGCCTAAACGCCGTATCTACGTGATGGGCGATTCGCTGCTGGTGCGACAGTCCCTGATTAACCTGATTCAAAACGCCCTTCGTTACACGCTCCAGGGCGGGGTGCTGGTCGCCATCCGACCGCGCGGTGACGAGTGTATGGTGGAGGTGTGGGACACGGGAGTCGGTATCGCCGATGAAGAGAAGGGCAAAATCTTCTCACCTTACTACCGCCCCGAGCTGGCATGGAAGATCGACAGCGCCGGACACGGGCTGGGACTAGCCGTAGTGGCCCGTTGTGCCAAGCTGATGAAGGTGAAATACGGGATGCAATCCATTGAAGGGAAAGGCTCCCGCTTCTGGATGCGCTTTACCCAATATGCTGGCGAAGATAGCGCGCTGGACACCCCGCCCGCCGCTGATAACACCGCCACGCCGGTACGCTATGCGCCGCTGCACGGTTCCTGCCTGGTCGTCGATGACGACCCGCTGGTGACGTCTGCCTGGGAGAGCCTGATGAGCGTCTGGGGAATCGATGTACGCTGTGCGGCCTCCGCTGAAGAAGCGTTTGCCATCATCGACGACGGCTTTACGCCGTTCGCCGTGCTGTGCGACCAGCGCCTGCGATCCGGCGAAAGCGGCTTCGATATCCTGAAAGCGCTTTTTGAACGTCTGCCGGATATGAGCGGCGCGATAGTCAGCGGCGAATTTAATTCACCGGTTCTGCTGGAGGCGGAGCAGGAGGGGTACCTGGTGCTTCGCAAGCCTCTGGAGCCGGCTAAACTGCATGCGCTGCTGACGCAGTGGTCAGGGTGTCGTGGATAGGGGAATAGATAATAGCAGCATTGCGCTTCACTGTAGGGCCAGATAGTACGCGGTGTCCTGCTGTGATGCCAATGTGTCGGTATGGTTGAGCCGCTGAGGGAGGATTTCGCGGGCCTGATTAATGATTTCATCGTGCATGATTCAGCCTCCTGTGGTGATCTGCATGTTGCTTCTACCGGGCAGGGCGGGAGATGTTGGAAACGGCCCCGAAGGAGTCATTAGAGTTGCTACCAGCGAAGTTCCGCAGTGGGCAATAATGTCAGTTTTCGAGCGTATACTCTAAGATATCTTCAACTCGTTGATATATATAGATTTGACGAATATCGTCAGGTAGCGATTTATCCGCAAAATTAAGTTAAACTTCGTCACAGGTTTCAGTGAGTTATGGGACGGATAATAGAATGACCAGCGAAGAGGCACTTTTAAAATCAGGTTTTAGCAAACGAGATCTTCAAAAGTTAAAAAACAATATTGAAAATTACGGTGGTTCGTTTGATAGCGTAACTCATGATCTGGCCAATCGTTTTAAGGCTATGAAGTGGATAACTATTATTGCCTTCATCATACTGGCTTTAACTCTTTTACTTGCATCCAAGGATACAAGCCTGACACTTGCGCTCACATTATTGATTGTACTACCTTTCATCTGGTATATAACGCCAGCAAAACTTGGCTACAAATCCTGGCGTTATCGTAAAATGCTGACTAATTCTGGGACGGGTCGCTGACGGACAACAGATCAAAAATAATCTTAGCTTTCACGCCATAACCCGCTATTTTCATTGTAAGCTGCGGGCGGCTCAGTGTGCTCACCTTTCGGTAATAGTCAGCAGGGAGATAACGAAACAGTCGCCAGGTACCAGGTCGCCGTAACAAGCCAAAAATGGTGTACGCATTAGCGGCCAGTGAAATTGATTTGTAGACACCTAACCCATTCTCACGACTAAAGCCCATAAACTCAGCTGTAGACATCGCGGCATTCGCGACCAGCCCTTCACTGGTAGTGTTGTTAGTTGCGTAGCGAGCCACTTCTTTACTGATGCTGTTTGTCCCGTCAGTAACCAGAATCGCACCAGCAAGAACCCCGAGAGGGGTCATAGTGCCTATGAGGGTAAATCCTGCGGCTAATTCAGCACCGGCCAGGACAACACTAACAGCCGAGATCACATACCCAACAATTTTGTTATTCTCTCGGATAAACTCGACTTTAGCGTAAAGCTTCGCTGCCTTCGTTCTTAATAAACGCGCTTGTTCCAGCAGGTTACTGTTTTCTTCTCTGAGAATTTTAACGCATTCCATGCATTCTTCATCTGATTAAGCCCGACGAGCTAACGTAAACTGATGTTCTATGAGGTCCCGAATTTCCTGAACAAACTTCATTCGAGTCAAACTATCGCTGAGATGAAAAGCCGACAGAGTGTTGGCTGTATTTACCAGTTTCCTGGCTTCCATATTCACCATAGTTTCCGCCCAGGCTTTATTTCTTCCATCTGAGCGCATCATGTTAAGTAATGCTGCATCCATTGTAGTTCCTCTCAATTGCTTTACCGGCCTCTGCTTAGACTGATAAACGCCCCCATGACAGCCATGCGTGCCAACGCACACACAATATAGTAGCAATGTGGTTACGGTGTCTGAAGTAGAAGTCGCTTTTTACAGCTTCGTTCCTCGGCCTACTTTACTGCGGTTAGCCAGGGCCTGTTCCAGCAGTGTACGGAACGCCGAAAGGTCACTTTTCAGGATGTCCCGGATGGATTTACCACCGATGAATCTAATAAAACAGTTAGCCGATGGGGGGTAATCACGGATACGTGATGCCGCTCTGTCGGGCTCTGTCCAATTGATATGTGCATTTGTAATGCTCAAATAGATCGGTGAAGGTCAGGTTTTTCTGCTTCTGTGTGGCGGTAAAGGCGGTAAACAACGCCAGTTGTACCACCGGGAAGCGGGGCCGGAGGAGAGATAAGGGCGGTAACTACTGTTCAAACAACGAGTTGCTGACTCAGAAAGCAAAAACCCCCGCCGAAGCGAGGGTTATAAATAAGTGGTGCCCGGACTCGGAATCGAACCAAGGACACGGGGATTTTCAATCCCCTGCTCTACCGACTGAGCTATCCGGGCAACGGGGCGCATTAAACCCGATCCGCCCTCCGACGTCAACGAAATTTGTTGTTTTCGTTGCAGACTGCACACTCTCTCACCATTTCGTCGCAAACTTAAGCGAAAAAGTGCGTCCAGAGCGCGGAAAGCGGCATCGCGAGCAGCAGGGCTGGGAGCATGTTCACCACTGCAAACATCTTGATGCCACAGATGCGCAGCCCTGTCGCCAGCAGCAGCAGGCCGCCGACGGCGGTAAAGTCCGCCATCATCGCAGGCGTCGTCAGCGGCAGGATCAGCGTGGCGCAGGTGGCCAGCGCCAGCTGAATAAGCAGCATCGGTACACAAATCGCCGCCACGGCGATGCCGAGGGTAGTGGCAAAGATGGTGGCAGTAAAGAAATCCAGAAACGCTTTCGCAATCAGTATGCTGGGATCGCCGGTCATCCCTTCCTGCATCGAACCGAATATCCCCGTGCCGCTGGCACAGAACAGAATAATGATCGCAACGTAGTTCTGAATAAACGACTCGTGCGTGCCGTGCTTTGCCTTGCCCGGTCGGGCAATCAGATTTTTGGCTTTGCCTACCGCGTGATTAATGCCTTTTTCCAGATAGCAAAACTCGCCGATCAGCGCGCCGAGCAGTGTCGCCAGTACCATCACCGGCAGGTTGGCGCATTTCACCACTAAAAGGATACCAATCCCTAACGACGCCAGGCCAAAAATGGAGGGCATGGAGACGCGAATACGCTCCGGCAACCGCTGGCTTAATACTGCCCCAAGTACACCGCCCAGCAATACGGCTCCCGCATTGATAAAGGGTCCAATCACCACGTTTAACTCCTGTTATTTAAGCACTGGCATTGCATGATTATGGCACGTCCGTCCCTGATTATGCTTAGCTTTGGGAGGCGTAACGCATACTGATTCCTTCTTGCACCTGAAAATAAAAGGTGACATGATTGCGCGAATTTTCTCCTTCCTGTCTCACCGTTCGGTGAGGGTATTTGCGCTTATGAAAACCATGAAAATTGCCGTCAGCCGTGAGCTGGTATCCAAAGTTTCTACGCATCGCGAAAAGGTTATGCTGGATAACACCGATTTCACCGATGTGGCGGCAGTCGTCATTACGGTTGTTGAAAGCTACAGCGGCATTCTTGCGTTGCTGAAGCGTACGGGCTTTCAGCTACCGGTATTTATGTTCTCAACAGAGCCAGGAGAGGTGCCAGAGGGTGTCACGGCGATCATCTCGGGTAAAGCACAAGAATTGCTGGAACTGGAATCTGCCGCCTGCCGGTATGAAGAGAACCTGCTGCCACCCTTTTTTGACACCCTGAGCCAGTATGTGGCGATGGGAAACAGCACCTTTGCCTGTCCGGGTCACCAGCACGGCGCCTTTTTCAAAAAACATCCCGCCGGGCGGCAGTTTTACGACTTCTTCGGTGAAAACGTGTTTCGTGCCGATATGTGCAATGCCGACGTGAAGCTCGGTGATTTGCTGATCCACGAAGGTTCTGCCAAGCACGCGCAAAAGTTCGCGGCGAAAGTGTTCAACGCGGATAAAACCTACTTCGTGCTGAACGGCACGTCGGCAGCCAATAAAGTGGTGACCAATGCGCTGCTGACCCGTGGCGATCTGGTGCTGTTCGATCGTAACAACCATAAGTCCAACCATCATGGGGCGCTGATCCAGGCCGGGGCAACGCCTGTCTATCTTGAGGCAGCCCGTAATCCGTTTGGTTTTATCGGCGGGATCGATGAACACTGCTTTGATGAGGCCTGGCTGCGGGAACTGATCCGTGACGTCGCGCCGCAGAAAGCCGCCGAGGCGCGCCCGTTCCGTCTGGCGATCATTCAGCTCGGCACCTACGACGGCACGATCTACAACGCCCGTCAGGTGATCGACAAGATCGGTCACCTTTGCGACTACATCCTCTTTGACTCCGCCTGGGTCGGCTACGAGCAATTTATCCCGATGATGGCGGAAACGTCTCCGCTTCTGCTGGAACTGAACGAGAACGATCCGGGAATTTTCGTGACCCAGTCGGTCCACAAACAGCAGGCCGGGTTCTCGCAAACCTCACAGATCCATAAAAAGGATAACCATATTCGCGGTCAGTCGCGCTTCTGCCCGCACAAGCGGCTGAACAATGCGTTCATGCTGCATGCCTCCACCAGCCCGTTTTACCCGCTGTTTGCGGCGCTGGACGTGAACGCCAAGATCCACGAGGGTGAGAGCGGACGCAGGTTGTGGGCTGAGTGCGTCGAGCTGGGCATTGAAGCGCGCAAAGCCATTATCGCCAACTGCAATATGATCAAACCCTTTATCCCACCGGTGGTGGCGGGGCGGCCATGGCAGGATCACCCCACGCAGGCTATCGCCAGCGAGCGTCGCTTCTTTAGTTTTGAACCGGGTGCAAAATGGCACGGTTTTGAAGGCTATGCCCGTGAACAGTATTTCGTCGATCCGTGCAAGCTGCTGCTGACCACGCCGGGCATTGATGCGGAAACAGGGCACTATACCGATTTCGGCATTCCGGCGACCATTCTCGCCCACTACCTGCGCGAAAACGGCATTGTGCCGGAGAAGTGCGATCTCAACTCCATCCTGTTCCTGCTGACGCCAGCCGAGAGCGCGGAGAAGCTAATGCAGCTGGTGGCGATGCTGGGGCAGTTTGAACAGCATATTGAAGACGATACGCCGCTCGTGGATGTGCTGCCGACCATCTATCAGAAATACCCGGTGCGTTACCGCGACTATACGATCCGTCAGCTGTGCCAGGAGATGCACGATCTCTACGTCAGCTTTAACGTGAAGGATTTACAGAAGGCGATGTTCCGCCAGGAGAGCCTGCCTGCCGTGGTGATGAACCCGCAGGATGCCAACCAGGAGTACATTCGCGGGAACGTCGAACTGGTGCGTATTCGTGACGCCGAAGGACGCATTGCCGCCGAAGGTGCGCTGCCATACCCGCCGGGCGTGCTGTGCGTGGTACCGGGGGAAGTCTGGGGTGGAGCAGTACAGCGCTACTTCCTGGCGCTGGAAGAGGGCATTAATATGCTGCCGGGTTTCTCGCCAGAGTTGCAGGGCGTTTACAGCGAGAAGGATGCCGACGGGATCAAGCGACTGTATGGGTACGTGTTAAAGTAGGGCCCCTCACCCTAACCCTCTCCCCAAAGGGGAGAGGGGATTGCACGGAGCCGTCTTTTCACCCTCGCCCCTTTGGGGAGAGGGCCGGGGTGAGGGGAGTTAAGTCGCACTACGCCGGTACATCCTTCTCGGATGCCCAATCTTCCCGTACAGCATCTCCACCGTCAGAAAACCCACCTCCACGCAGTGTTCCAGATAGCGCCGGGTGGTGGTTTTACTCAGTCCCGTCTCGCTCACCACCTCATCCACCGTAAAGCAGTGCGCCGCCTTGTTGTTAAACAACGTTTGCACCCGCGCCAGCGTGTTCTCCTCTATCCCTTTGCTGCCGTTGTCCAGTCGATAATTTTTCGCCTGTAGCTGATAGAGTGAATCCACGTTCTGTTGGTCGACAATCTTCCAGACGCGCTGCTGTTCGGCAAACTGCACAAAACGTTCCAGCGACTGGCTCAGGCGTTTCCAGGAAACCGGCTTGAGGATGTAGTCGAACGCGCCGTTACGAATGGCCTGGCTACAGGTGTCCATATCGCTGGCGGCGGTGATGAAAATCACCGAGCAGTTGGCGCGGGTGAGCATCGGGTTGCTGATAAGGGTGATGCCTTTGCCGTCCGGCAGATAGTTATCCAGCAGCATCAGCTTCGGCTGTTTGCTCTCCAGTTGTACCTGCGCGTCGGCCAGTGACGCGGCAATCCCCACCAGCCTCAGGCGCGGATGTTTACCGATAAGCTCCGCGTGCAGTTGCGCCAGTTCGTTCTCGTCTTCAACAATCAGTACGTCGATAAGTTCATGTTGCATAGTCGGTATCTTCCAGTTCCTGTACGGGGTGCCGGACCGTTCCCGTGGCGGGAATAAACAGTGAGAAAATGGCACCGCGTGGGGTGTTATCGGCAACTTCAATTGCACCGCCAGCCTGCGTGACGTAGCTTTCAATCAGATACAGGCCAATACCGTGATCGCCGCGCGTTTTGGTAGTGATGCCGCGCTCAAAGATCCGGTCGCGGATCTCCGGTGTGATGCCGACGCCCTGGTCGGCGACTTCAATAATCAGTTCTTGCTCGTTCAACTTTATTAGCACGTCTACCGGGGCATGCGGGAGCGGGGCGCGCTGGGTCGCTTCGATGGCGTTATCCAGCAAGTTCCCGATGATCGAGACTAGTTCCGATTCGAGCAGCGGCAGGAAGGGTTTGTCCACCCGGCAGGCCGGATCGAAGCTCAGCTCAACGCCTTTTTCACGCGCGCGGGCGGCCTTTCCAAGCAGCAAACCGCACAGCGTCGGGGAGCTAAAGCGGGACGAGATAAAGTCCAGCAGCTCCTGAGCGTGTTCCGACTGCGCCTGTATATAGCGAATTGCCTCGTCATAACGGCCCATATGCAGCAGGCCGGACAGCGTGGTCATGCGGTTCAGCTGTTCATGGCGCATGATGCGCAGGTTATCAACATAGCGTTTCACCTGGCTGAGCTGGGCGCTGAGCGAGTCGATCTCGTTGCGATCGCGAAAGGTGATCACCCAGCCCTGCAACGCATCTTCCAGCATGATCCGCACCCGGCTGGCAATGACCGTGAGATCGTTAAAGCGACAGATCTCATCGTGGGTGTCTTTCGCAAGCATGGTTTGCGCGTTAAAGAACGGGACGGGCGCGATCACCTGGCTGATGAGTTGACCCCGCAGTTCGCGGGCGGGCTGGCGTAAGCCTAATAATTTACGCGCCGCCTGGTTAATCACCTCAATGCGGAGATCGTCGTCGATGGCAATCACCCCTTCATAAATGGATTCCATCATCGCCTTTTGCTGACGCACCAGCAGGCCGATTTCGCGCGGCTCCAGAGAGAATATCTGCTTCTTGATGCTGCGGGTGAAGAACCAGGAGAAAATAAACAGGGCGATAAGCAGCAGCACGGCGGCAATCAGGATATTAACCACCTTGCTGACGGTGATGGTGTCCAGATAGCTTGTGAGATAGCCTACCGAAACAATCCCTACCACCTGCCCGGCATCATTAAAAATGGGCGCTTTGCTGCGCAGCGAAATGCCTAACCCGCCCTTGCGGATGGTGATGGTGCTTTTGCCGTGTAATACCTCGTCGTTGTCTCCGCCAACCAGCGTTTTGCCTACCCGGTCGGCAAACACGGAATGGAAAAGATGCAGCCCTTTATTGTCACCAATCACAATAAAACTGGCGTCGCTGCGGGCGGCTATTTTCTGCATAAAGTCATGGATGCCCTGGATATCCTTTTGTTCGACTTCTTTTCGCAGAGAAGGAATAAGCGCAATTTCTTCGGCCTGTATTTTTGCGCGCGCGCTCATTTCCTGATAAAGCTGCCTGCCGACATCGACATAATAATATCCGCCCAGTAATGCGAACAGCACTGAGAAAAAGGCGACCAGCGAAATAAACAGCTTGATCTGAAACGATACTTTCATAACTATCACGCGAGATATCAACAGGTCGGCTGAATATATCATCTTTTAAGGCCAGGATGCCCGCTTTGCCGAAAACTTGTGATCCCTTGCACAGCGCAGCCTGTAAAAGATTTTTCCGAAAGTCTCATCCTCTTAAGGTTAAATGAATAAATGTTATTTCTTTGTTCAGTTAAGAAAAGAAACCATAAAAACCACGGTAATAAATAAGGCATAAATCACATTAAATAAAAGAAACCATTAAAACCATAGCGGCCATTAAAACTTCGCTTTTAATATGTCATCCCTCACATAAAGTAAGCCTTTGTGACTCTAAGCTGGACGCACAAAATAACCAAGGGGCTTATTATGAGCACAACTGACGATTCTTTCTCTGTTACCCACGACCCGATTGAAATTCAGCGGCCTTCGCTTAAAGAGCGCTGGTGGCATATTATGGATACCTGGAAAATCGGGATTATTCCTCTGCCGCTGTTCGTTCTGGCGGGCGCGCTGATCGCCATTGATTGCCTGGGCGGAAAACTGCCGAGCGATATCGTGGTGATGGTGGCGACGCTGGCCTTCTTCGGCTTTGCCTGCGGCGAGTTTGGTAAACGCCTGCCGATTGTCGGCAAGCTCGGCGCGGCGGCAATTTGCGCCACCTTTATCCCTTCCGCGTTGGTCTATTACGGCCTGCTGCCGGACGTGGTGGTCGAGTCCACGACCAAATTCTATAAATCCACCAACATTCTCTACCTCTATATCTGCTGCATTATTGTCGGCAGCATCATGAGCATGAACCGCACCGTGCTGATCCAGGGCTTCCTGCGCATCTTCTTCCCGATGCTGTGCGGCGAAATCGTCGGCATGATTGTCGGCATGGGCGTTGGGCTGGCGCTGGGACTCGAGCCGTTCCAGATCTTCTTCTTTATTATTCTGCCGATCATGGCGGGCGGCGTTGGGGAAGGGGCGATCCCGCTCTCTATCGGCTATGCCACGCTGCTGCACATGGATCAGGGCGTGGCGCTCGGCCGCGTGCTGCCGATGGTAATGCTCGGCGGCCTGACGGCGATCATCATCTCCGGTTGCCTCAACCAGCTCGGTAAACGCTACCCGCACCTGACCGGTGAAGGCCAGCTGATGCCTAACCGCGCCAACGCCGATGCCACCGTCTCTCAACCCGCGTTCTCCGGCAAAGCGGATGTGACCACCATCGCCTCCGGCGCGCTGCTGGCGGTGCTGCTGTACATGCTGGGCATGCTCGGCCACAAGCTGATTGGTCTGCCAGCGCCGGTGGGTATGCTGTTTATGGCGGTGCTGGTGAAGCTCTGCAATGGCGCCTCTCCGCGTCTGCTGGAGGGTTCTCAGGTGGTGTACAAATTCTTCCAGACCTCCGTGACCTACCCGATTCTCTTCGCCGTTGGCGTGGCGATTACCCCATGGCATGAACTGGTGGCGGCGTTCACCGTCAGCAACCTGCTGGTGATTATCAGCACGGTTTCCGCGCTGGTGGCAACCGGATTCTTCGTTGGCAAAAAGATTGGTATGCACCCGATTGATGTCGCCATCGTCTCCTGCTGTCAGAGCGGGCAGGGCGGTACCGGTGACGTGGCGATCCTGACCGCAGGCAACCGCATGAGCCTGATGCCATTCGCCCAGATTGCTACCCGTATCGGCGGGGCGATTAACGTCTCTGTCTCACTGCTGATTCTGGGCAACTTCCTCGTTTAAGTTTTCAGGAAAGAACAATGAAACTCGCAAGCTTTTTATACCAGGGTAAACGCAGCTACGGCATCGTTCAGGCCGGGGGCGTGATTGATTTAGGCCGCCGCCTGGGCGACCGCTATGGCGACCTTAAAGCGCTGTTGCAGGGGAACGGGCTGGCGCAGGCCACCCGTTTTCTGAACGACGCGGTGGATGTACCGCTGAACGCCATCACCTTCTTACCGGTGATTGTCCAGCCGGAAAAAATTCTCTGCGTGGGCATGAACTATGCCGACAAGCGCAAGGAGTTTGATCAGCATAACCCGGCCCCGACCCTGTTTGTCCGCTTCCCGGATTCACAGACCGGCCACAACGAGCCGGTGCTGAAGCCGCGCCACTCCAGCGAGTTCGACTACGAAGGCGAGCTGGCGGTGATCATCGGCAAAGGCGGGGAGAACATCAGCCGCGACGACGCCCTGCGCCACGTGGCGGGCTACAGCTGCTACATGGACGGCTCCGCCCGCGACTGGCAGCACACCTGGTTCACCGCCGGGAAAAACTGGCGGCAGACCGGGGCGTTCGGCCCGTGGATGGCGACGGCGGATGAGATCCCGGACCCGCACAGCCTGGCGATCCGCACCTGGCTGAACGGCCGCATGGTGCAGGAGGACAACACCAGCAGCATGATCCACAAGGTGGCGGAGCTGATCGAGTACATCAGCACCTTCACCCGTCTCAGCCCGGGCGACGTGATCATCACCGGCTCGCCTGGCGGGGTGGGTAAAAAGCGCAACCCGCCACTGTTTATGAAGGAGGGGGATCGCATTGAGGTAGAGATCGAGCATATCGGTCATCTGAGCAACGTGATCGTGGAAGCGCCAGCCGTCGGGCTCGCGGCAGCACACTGAGTAAGGCGGCAGCATGCAATCGCAACCCATTGATTTTCGCCACACCGTTGTGGCGAAACACCCGGAACGCTTAAGCCAGATCCGCTACCTGCTGGCAGACAGCGGCCTTGGCCTGGACAACGACATCACGCTGTTTGTTGAAGCCTGGTCCGGCGCGCAGCTGGTGGGTTGCGCCGGGCTTGCTGCCAACGTCATCAAGTGCGTCGCGGTCAACGAGCAGCTTCGTGGGGAAAACCTCAGCGCGCGTCTGCTGGCAGAGGTGGAAAATGCGGCGCTGGAGCGCGGCCATTTTCACCTCTTCCTCTGCACCCGTCCGTGTAATAAGGAGCGCTTTGGCCGCAGCGGTTTCTGGCCGGTTGCCCAGAGCGGGAACAACGCGGTGCTAATGGAGAACACTCCGCAAGGGATCGTGCGCTACTGCCGATCCCTGCGCGCTAGCCGCAAGTGTGGGGAGAAGATTGGTGCCATCGTGATGAACGCCAACCCGTTCACCCTCGGTCACCGTCATCTGGTGGAGCAGGCGGCGGCGCAGTGCGATGCTCTACATCTGTTCGTGGTGCGTGAAGACGCCTCGTTCTTCCCGTTCAGCGCGCGCCTTGAGATGGTGCGTGCGGGCGTGGCGCATCTGCCGAACGTGGCGGTGCATGAAGGCTCGCAGTACATCATCTCCCGCGCCACGTTTCCGGCCTACTTCCTGAAGGAGACCGGCAAAGTGCAGCAGGCGTGGAGCGAGATCGACGTGCTGATCTTCCGGGACTTTATCGCCCCGGCGCTGGGCATCACGCACCGCTTCATCGGCTCGGAGCCGTTCTGCGATATCACCCGCCAGTACAACCAGACGCTGCACGACCTGCTGGCCTCGCACATCGACGTGGTGGAGATGCCGCGCATCAAAGCCACCGGCAACGCTATTTCGGCCTCGGAAGTGCGCCGTTTACTCAAGACACAGCAGTTTTCCCGGATCCGGGAGATTGTCCCGGACTCCACCTTCGCGCACCTCGAAGCACATTATCGTGCGAGTGCGGAAGTCGCATAACTATCAGGAATTTATCATGAATATTGTAAGGGAGGCGCTGGCCGGAACGCAGGAGTCCAGCGACCTGATGGTGAAAATCGCCCCCGCTCACGGTGAGCTGGAGATTGTCATCCACAGTGAAGTGATTAAGCAGTTTGGCGAGCAAATACGCCAGGTGGTCAACGACACATTGCGCGCCATGAACGTGCACCAGGGATTAATCATTATTGAAGACAAAGGGGCGCTGGACTGTGTGATCCGCGCCCGCCTGCAAAGCGCGCTTCTGCGTGCCGCCGATGAACAGGCCATCAACTGGGGGGCGCTGAAATGAGTAAACTCCGCCGCAGTATGCTGTTCCTGCCGGGCGCCAATGCCGCCATGCTCTCCACCGCCTTTATCTACCGCCCCGACTCCATCATGTTTGACCTTGAGGACGCCGTGGCCCTGCGCGAGAAAGACACCGCACGCATGCTGGTGTTCCACGCGTTGCAGCACCCGATGTATCAGGATATCGAAACCGTGGTGCGTATTAACCCGCTGAGCACGCCGTTTGGCCTGCTGGATCTGGAGGCCGCCGTACGCGCGGGCGTAGACGTGATTCGCCTGCCGAAAACCGACACCCCGGACGATATCTACGAGCTGGAAGGCCACCTCGAGCGCATTGAGCAGGAGTGCGGGCGTGAAGTAGGTTCCACCCGCGTGATGGCGGCGATTGAATCGGCCATTGGCGTCATCAACGCCGTGGCGATTGCCCGCAGCTCCCCGCGACTTATCGGCATCGCGCTGGCCGCCTTTGACTATGTGATGGACATGCAGACCGAGCGCGGCGACGGCACCGAGCTGTTCTACGCCCGCTGCGCCGTGCTGCACGCCGCCCGCGCTGCGGGCATTGACGCCTTCGACGTGGTGTGGTCAGACGTTAATGACGAAGCCGGGTTCCTGCGCGAGGTCGATCTGATCCGCAAGATGGGCTTTAACGGCAAATCGCTGATTAACCCGCGCCAGATTGACCTGCTGCACAACGCCTACGCCCCGACACGGGAAGAGGTGGAGCACGCCAAACGGGTGATTGAAGCGGCAGAAGAGGGCGAGCGTAACGGCCTGGGGGTGGTCTCGCTCAACGGCAAAATGGTGGATGCACCGATTATTAACCACGCGCAGGTGGTGCTGGAGCGCGCGGCGGCCTCCGGCGTGCGTCGGTAAGGATGACATAATGAATCAGACAGAACTTCTCCATGTGAATTTCCCCCATCTGCGGGATCTGAAGCCCTTTGATACCGCCCACAGCGCGACGCCGTGGCTGGCGGACAGCGAGGCGAAACACAACCGTAAGCTTTGCGCCTCCCTCGAAGAAGCCGTCATGCGCAGCGGCTTGCAGGACGGGATGACCATCTCTTTCCACCATGCCTTTCGCGAAGGCGACCGGGTGATCAACACCGTTGTGGCGCTGCTGGCGCGGATGGGTTTTAAAAATTTGACCCTGGCCTCCAGCTCGCTGATGACCTGCAACGACGCGCTGATCGAGCATATTCAAAACGGCGTGATCGCCCGAATTTATACCTCCGGTATGCGCGGCAGGCTGGCGGAGGCCATCTCCCACGGGCTGATGGACGAGCCGGTACAAATTCACTCCCACGGGGGGCGCGTGAAGCTGCTCCAGGATGGCGAGCTGAATATCGACGTGGCATTTCTCGGCGTGCCGTGCAGCGATGAGTTTGGCAACGCCAACGGCACGCAGGGCAAATCGTGTTGCGGTTCGCTGGGCTACGCCATGGTGGACGCACACTTTGCCCGTAAGGTGGTGCTGCTGACCGAAGAACTGGTGCCGTTCCCGAATATGCCCGCCAGCCTGGTGCAGGATCAGGTGGACTACATCGTGCAGGTGGAGAGCGTGGGCGACCCGGCGAAAATCAGCGTCGGTGCGGCGCGCGTCACCAGCAACCCGCGCGAGCTGATGATTGCCCGCTATGCGGCGGACGTGATTGAGCACTCAGGCTATTTCAAACCAGGTTTCTCGATGCAGACCGGCTCCGGTGCGGCGGCCACCGCCTGCACCCGCTTTATGGAAGAGAAGATGGAGCGCAGCGGTGTGAAGGCGCGCTTCGCCCTTGGCGGTATCACCGGCAGCCTGGTGGATTTGCACGAGAAGGGGCTCATCGAAAAGCTGCTCGACACCCAGTGCTTTGACGGCCAGGCAGCGGCCTCGCTGGCGCGCAACCCGAACCACGTGGAGATCTCCACCAACGTCTACGCCAACCCCGGCAGCAAGGCGGCAAGCTGCGACCAGCTCGACGTGGTGATCCTCAGCGCGCTGGAAATCGACGTCGATTTTAACGTCAACGTCATCACCGGATCCGACGGCGTGATGCGCGGCGCATCCGGCGGGCACTGCGACGTGGCGTCGGCAGCCAACCTGACCATTGTGGTCGCGCCGCTGCTGCGAAGCCGCATCCCGACCGTTGTGAAGCGCGTTACCACTCGCCTCACGCCGGGGGAGAGCATTGACGTGCTGGTCACCGACCACGGTATTGCGGTCAACCCGGCGCGCCCGGAGATCCGCGAACGACTCATGGAAGCAGGCCTGAAGGTTGTAGATATCAACGCGCTCTATGAGCGGGCGATTTCCCTGGCCGGCGTACCGAAACCGATTGAGTTCACCGACAAAATTGTCGGGGTGATCCGCTACCGCGACGGCAGCGTGATCGACACCGTTCGACAGGTAAAGGAGTGAATATGACTATTGCGACACCTGTGCGGACGGGTGTCAGCCTGGACGCGCTGCTGGCGGCGAAAGAGCGCCGCGCAGCCCGTCAGGCTGACTGGCTTACGCACCATCAACAACCGGTGATCTCCCTAACGCTGGTCACGCCCGGGCAAATCAAAGACAGCCTGCGCTATCGCAACACCATGGGCGTGGCGTTACAGATGTGTGACCAGCTGCTGTGGGAAAACCGCTGGCAGGTGCTGGACCGCCAGGTGCTCTGGCTACCCACCGGACCTGAAGCGCTGTGGTGCGTCGCGCATCCGGCGGCGGAAATTAAAGCGCACTGTGCTGAACTGGAGCAGACGCACCCGCTCGGCAGACTGTGGGATCTGGATGTGATCTGCCCTCAGCACGGCCACGTTGGCCGTCAGTCGTTGGGTTCACACCTCAGGCGCTGTCTGATTTGCGACGAGCCCGCCCACGCCTGTTCCCGTTCGCGCCACCATCCCGTTGAGCAGGTGGTTTCCCGCGTGGAGAAGATGATCGATGACTGGTTTGCTCGCGACTAAACCGCGCCCGGTTGACGTGCCTGCGCTTGCCGAAGCGGCGCTGTGGCAGGAGCTGGAGCTGACGCCCAAGCCGGGGCTGGTGGACAGGCTCAATAACGGCTCCCATCGCGATATGGACCATACCTTATTCCTCCGCAGCATTGCGGCGATTACGCCGTGGTTTGCCCGTTTTGCGGAACTGGGTGAAGCACATGCGGAAAAACCTGCTGGAGAGCAGCTACGGATTATCCGCCCGATGGGAATGGCCTGTGAGCAGGCGATGTACGCCGCCACGGGCGGGGTGAACACGCACAAGGGCGGGATTTTTGCCCTTGGTTTGCTCTGCTTCGCCGCCGGACGTGTGAAAAATATCTCTGCGGATAGCCTCTGTTGTGAGGTAAGTAACATCTGTCGTGGGCTGGTGGCGCGGGAACTGGGCGGGCGCAGCGGGCAGGCAACGGCGGGAGAGCGACAGTTTCAACAGTACGGTTTAACCGGCGCGCGCGGTGAGGCAGAAAGCGGCTTCAGCACGGTGCGTAAGGCGCTGGCGCAGTGGAAGGGAAACACCCTTCATGACCTGTTATTGCGCCTGATGGCCATCAACCAGGACAGTAATCTCGTTTCGCGCGGCGGCACTGAAGGGCTGCGCTACGTCCAGGATTATGCACAGGAGCTGCTGGCGAACGGCTGGGATCAGGATGCGTTACTTAGGATGGATAACGCGTTGATTGAACGAAACCTGAGTCCGGGCGGCAGCGCGGATTTGCTGTCGGTGGGGTGGGTGCTGTCTGGAATAAAATAGCCGGGTGGCGCTAACGCTTACCCGGCCTACGGTTTGCGGTTTGTAGGCCCGGTAAGGCGAAGCCGCCACCGGGCACAACAATCAATGCGCGATCGGCTGCGCACCGTGTGGTTCGCGTACGTGCTTGTACTTGAACAGCACGATGAACGCGAAGAACAGCACCAGTGAGTACCCGGCGAAGATCAGCCACACTGGCTGCCAGTTGGTGATGCCGTTGGTGGTATACATCTCAACCACTTTACCGCTCACCACGCCGCCCAGAATACAGCCGAAGCCGTTGGTCATCATCAGGAACATGCCCTGCGCGCTGGCGCGAATTTCAGGTTTCACCTCTTTTTCTACAAACACCGAGCCGGAGATGTTGAAGAAGTCGAAGGCGCAGCCGTAAACAATCATCGACAGAACCAGCAGCACGGTGCCGAACGCGCTTGGGTCGCCGTAGGCGAACAGACCGAAGCGCAACATCCAGGCAGCGATACTGATCAGCATGACGTTCTTGATGCCGTAGCGGCTCAGGAAGAACGGGATGGTCAGGATGAACAGCGTCTCAGAGATCTGCGAGATGGACATCATCACCGACGCGTGTTCAACGATAAAGCTCCCGGCAAACAGCGGATCGTTATCGAAGCTGTGCAGGAAGGTATTACCGAACATGTTGGTGATTTGCAGTTCCGCGCCCAGCAGCATGGAGAAAATAAAGAAGATCGCCATGCGCTTGTTTTTGAACAGGGCGAAGGCGTCCAGGCCAAGCATGGTGCTCCAGCTCTGGTTTTTCTGCTGGTTAGAAACCGGAATGGTGGGCAGCGTCAGGGTGAACAGCGCCAGCAGCACGGAGAGCGCGGCACCAATATACAGCTGCATGTGGCTCAGCTCGAAGCCCGCGAAGCTCACGCCCCACATTGCCATGATAAAGCCGATGGTGCCCCAGATACGGATTGGCGGGAAGTCGGTGACGATATCCAGACCGGCAGATTTCAGGCGGTAGTAGGAGATGGTGTTGATCAGGCCAAGCGTTGGCATATACGCCAGCGAGTTAAGCAGGATCACCATAAACATCGCCCCCGGCGTGGTCACTTCGGCCGCCATAAACAGCGTCCCCGCACCCACCAGATGGCAAAGCATATACAGCCATTTCGCACTTAACCATTTATCCGCCACGATACCGAGCAGCGTTGGCATGAAAACAGCCGCAATACCCAGCGAGCTGTAGACGGCACCGATTGACGCACCATCGAACTTGAGCGTCACAAACATATAGGAGCCGAGTGTAGTCAGCCAGCTACCCCACAGGCAGAACTGCAGAAACGACAAGATTTTAAGCTGCAGCTTAAGGTTCATGTTACTTTCCTCACAAGTGAGCGGGAGATATGTTGTTATAGGAACATTCAGGGTTGTTATTTGATGCAATTCTATCAGTTGGCAACGATATGTTTTGTTACCTCCCGCAAAAAAATGCAATCCACATTAATTTGCAGTTTGGATTGTGATGCAAATAGCATTTTTGTATGGGTGGGGTGGAGTGAGTGCGGTCTGATGCCCCCTCACCCTAACCCTCTCCCCAAAGGGGAGAGGGAACTTGAACACCCTCTCCTCTTTGGGGAGAGGGCAGGGTGAGGGGGGTGTTGGTTTCTAGCGACGACGA
Organism: Enterobacter cloacae complex sp. ECL411; assembly: GCF_021869665.1. Classification (NCBI taxonomy): domain Bacteria; kingdom Pseudomonadati; phylum Pseudomonadota; class Gammaproteobacteria; order Enterobacterales; family Enterobacteriaceae; genus Enterobacter; species Enterobacter cloacae complex sp. ECL411. The sequence goes on along the minus strand of NZ_CP091486.1, from coordinate 3,909,049 downwards.
TAGTTCTTCTGCGCCGTATTCACCTTATACAGATAGCGGCGGGATTCCGCAGACGGGTGGCGAGTGGTCATCGTGGAGTACACGTCCCCCGGCGCCATGCTGTTGATGATGTTCGCGGCCTGAACTTTATCGTTCGAGAAGACGCGCAGGACGCTGCCCGCTCCGCCGTTGTAGGCGGTGATCACCGCATAGCGACGTGAAGTCGGGTTATCAATCCCGCCGAGATAAACATTGTTCAGCATCGCCAGATATGCGGTACCGGTATCAATGTTGCTTTGCGGGTCAAACAGGTAGCTGCGGCTCGGCGTACCGGATTTCCCCTGCGCGCGGAACACGTCTTTACCGGCGCTGTGCTGCACAACCTGCATCAGCCCCAGCGCGTCGGAACGGCTCACCGCATACGGGTTGAACGAGGATTCGGTCTGCATAATCGCCAGGATCAGCGACTCATCCACGCCATACTTACGCGACGCCTGACGCACCATGCCCAGATACTTATGCGCACGCTTGTCGAGGTGGTTCGGCACCAGGTTGATCGTAACGCTATAGATCACCTTCAGGCCATTGGTGCGGCTTTTCAGGCGCGTTTGCAGCAAATAGTCTGCGAAATTCGTCGCGCGACCTTCCCAGCGAATCGGCTGACCGGTCTGATCAACGACCTGCCCATACAGGAATGGCTCTTTGGAGATTGTAATGTCATCGGCATCAGAGTAGAGATCGATAGATCCCGGATCGTCGCCCATCAGCAGGGTTTTGATGGTGGCCTGACGTAAATGCGCCGCAGGTTCAGTCCCCGCGATGGTTTCAATCGTAATCGTACCGTCATCGAAGTTGATGTGGCTACGGGTCTGATAGGCGTCGGTATACTTAACGTAGTCCTTCGGTCCGGCAATAAGAACTTCGTTAAATCCCCATATGTTCTCGATGTTATGGGCAAACTGCCCCATCAAAATGTCAAAACCGTTGGTGTCCTTAACCCAGGCTTCGTTATAGCTATCGCCCTTTTTGGAAGAACAAGACACAAGCAACGGCGCAACAAGTGCTAGCGCTAATAGTTTTTTCATCATTCCGGGAGTGCGTGTTGTGTTTGCTTTGAGGTTGCTGTTGCCGGGTGGCGCTGCGCTTACCCGGCCTACATAACCGTAGGCCCGTGCAAGCGCAGCGCCGCCGGGCAGCAGCCGCAGAGTATTATTTTTCCGGTGGCGTATAGCCTTCGATGTGGACGTCTTTACCCTCGAACAGGAAGTTCACCATCTCCTGCTCCAGCAGCTTGCGGTGTTCCGGGTTCATCATGCTGAGCTTTTTCTCGTTGATCAGCATGGTCTGTTTTTTCTGCCACTGTCCCCAGGCTTCTTTGGAGATCTCGTTGTAAATGCGTTTACCCAGGTCGCCCGGGTAGAGCTGGAAATCCTGGCCTTCAGCGTCGCGCTGCAGGAAAGTACAAAAAATGGTTCTGGCCATACTCATTCCTCTTTGTCTTGCCGATGCTAAACCATTGCACCGACACGTAATTGCTGTAACAGGCGCTCCACGGGAGCCGCCAGCCCGACTGATGGCGGTTGCGCTAAGTTATACCAGAGAGCGGTGCCTTCATCCATGCAGGAGGTGAATGAGGACACGGGAAGCCACATAGGCACAATATCCAGATGGAAATGGCTGAAGGTATGACGGAACGCGTTGAGTTGCGTCAGGGTATCGGCCGCAATGCCGCGCTGTTCAAGCCATGCCCGAAGCGAAGCTTCATCCTCAAACTGTGGGAAGCAGTATAGACCACCCCACAGGCCACTCGGCGGGCGCTGGGCGAGAAACACCTCGTCGCCATGCTGCATCAGCAGCATGTACCCGGTGCGTTCAGGCAGCGTCTGCTTCGGTTTTTTCCCCGGATACTGCGCCCAGGAGTGGTTCGCATAGGCCACGCAGAGGTTATTTACCGGGCAGAGTTCGCACTTCGGTTTTGAACGGGTGCAGACCATCGCGCCCAGATCCATCATCGCCTGGTTAAAACGCTCCACCCCTTTCGCCGGAGTGACCGCTTCACTGATCTCCCACAGGCGCTTCTCAACCTCTTTCTTGCCCGGCCAGCCTTCTACGGCGTAGCAGCGTGCCAGCACGCGCTTGACGTTGCCGTCGAGAATAGGGAAATGCTTGCCTAAAGACAGGGAAAGGATTGCGCCTGCGGTTGAACGCCCGACGCCGGGCAAATCCGCCACCTCGTCAAAGGTCTCCGGGAATTTACCGTTGTGGCGGGTGGCGACCTGCTGTGCGGCTTTGTGCAGGTTGCGCGCGCGGGCGTAATAGCCGAGGCCTGTCCACAGGTGCAGTACCTCGTCTAACGGCGCGTTGGCCAGATCGGTGATTGTCGGGAAGCGCGCCATAAAACGCTCGAAGTAAGGAATGACCGTCGCGACCTGCGTTTGTTGCAACATCACCTCGGAGAGCCATACTTTGTAAGGCGTTTTTTCAATTTGCCAGGGCAGGGTTTTACGCCCGTATTTGTCGTACCAGTCCAGCACCTGGGCTGAAAATTGAGAGGCTTGCATGGTCATCGATTCGCTTAATCAGGGAGGCAGATTGCAGCACAGCGTCAATCTGCTGTAAACCGGATCTTTCCCATGCTTGCATAGAAGCCTTAACTTTGGATAATGCCCGTTTCCCGTACACTCTCACAAGCAGACAACTCTTTTATGAAAAACGACGTCATTTCACCGGAATTTGATGAAAACGGTCGCCCGCTGCGCCGTATTCGCAGCTTTGTCCGCCGTCAGGGCCGCCTGACAAAAGGGCAGCAACACGCGCTGGACAACTACTGGCCGGTGATGGGCGTTGAGTTCAGCGAGCAGCCGCTCGACTTTACCGAGCTGTTTGGTCGCGATGCGCCAGTGACGCTGGAGATCGGTTTTGGCATGGGCACCTCGCTGGTCACTATGGCGAAAGCGCGACCAGAGCAGAACTTCCTCGGTATTGAAGTGCACTCGCCAGGCGTCGGTGCGTGTCTGGCAACGGCCCATGAAGAGGGCGTTGAGAACCTGCGCGTTATGTGTCACGACGCGGTGGAAGTGCTGCATAAAATGATTCCTGACAATTCTTTGAACATGGTTCAGCTCTTTTTCCCTGACCCGTGGCACAAAGCGCGTCATAATAAACGCCGTATCGTTCAGGCACCGTTTGCCGAGCTGGTGAAAAGTAAGCTTAAGCTGGGCGGCGTCTTCCACATGGCGACCGACTGGGAACCTTATGCGGAACACATGCTGGAAGTGATGTCGTCGCTGGACGGGTATAAAAACCAGTCTGAAAGCAACGACTACGTACCGCGTCCGGATTCACGTCCGGTGACAAAATTTGAACAGCGTGGCCATCGTCTTGGTCACGGCGTATGGGACTTAATGTTCGAGAGGGTGAAATAATGGCAAAGAATCGTAGCCGTCGTCTGCGTAAAAAGATGCACATCGAAGAATTCCAGGAAGTGGGTTTCTCCGTTGCCTGGCGTTTCCCGGAAGGCACCAGCGTTGAGCAGATCGATCAGGACGTTGATGCGTTCATCAACGAGGTGATCGAACCCAACAAGCTGGCCTTCGACGGTAGCGGCTATCTGGCGTGGGAAGGTCTGATTTGCACCCAGGAAGTGGGGAAATGCACCGAAGAACATCAGGCGCTGGTACGCAAATGGCTTGAAGACCACAAACTGGAAGATGTCCGCGTCAGCGAACTTTTCGACGTTTGGTGGGACTAATAAAGCAAGAACGGGGCCAGCATTAGCTGGCCCATTTTGTCTGAGGGAGTGTTGAAGATGCGTAAAACGTTGCTGGCGGTTGCTTTACTGGCAATCGGAACCACCGCCCATGCGGAGTATAAATGTAGCGTCACCCCGCGTGACGACGTGGTATTAAGCCCGCAAACCGTGCAGGTTAAGGGCGAGAATGGCAATCTGGTGATCACGCCGGATGGCAACGTGACGTTTAACGGCAAACAGCAAAACCTGACGGCCGCCCAGCGCGAGCAGGCGATGGACTACCAGGCCGAGTTGCGTACCGCGCTGCCATGGATAAACGATGGCGCGCTGACCCGCGTTGAGAAGGGCCGCGTGGCGCTGGATAAAATCATCACCAAAGAGGTGGGGGAGAGCAGCAATATGCGCACCCGTCTGACGAAGCTGGATAAACAGCTGAAAGAACAGATGAACCGCATTATTGAGACGCGCTCTGATGGCCTGACGTTCCACTATAAGGCGATCGATCAGGTGCGAGCCGACGGTCAGCAGTTGGTGAACCAGGCGATGGGCGGCATTCTCCAGGACAGCATCAACGAGATGGGCGCCAAAGCGGTGCTGAAAGGCGGCGGTAATCCGTTGCAGGGTGTACTGGGTAGCCTGGGCGGACTGCAAACCTCGATTCAGAACGAGTGGAAGAATCAGGAAGCCGATTTCCAGCAGTTCGGCAAAGACGTGTGTAAACGCGTGGTGTCCCTGGAAGACAGCCGGAAGGCGCTGGTGGGGACGCTGAAGTAACGCCTCTGCGCGTAGGGCCCCTCACCCCGGCCCTCTCCCCAGGGGAGAGGGAGTAACCAGTTCCCTCTCCCTGTGGGAGAGGGTTAGGGTGAGGGCATCAGGCATTGCAATCGTTGCAGAATAGCCATCAGCATCTCCTCCTCATTAGCCCTGAATTCATGATTCCAGAACCGTACGACTTCCCAGCCGTTCGCATTCAAAAACTCGGTGCGACGAGAGTCATAGGCCTCTTTATCCTGATGTTGCCCCCCGTCCAGCTCAACAATCAGTTTCGCCTTAAAGCAGGCAAAATCCACGATGTACGGCCCAACCGGCATCTGTCGGCGAAACTTATACCCAAAGAAGCGGCGACCTCTGAGCAGATACCAGAGGCGTAATTCTTCGGGTGTCATTTGTTTGCGGAGTTGTTTTGATTTTTCCATCCCCACACTCTGCCAGCCTTTCCCTCAACCAGCAGAACGGGATGTAAAATCCTGAATCAGCCTTCAGGATTTTCAGCGAGGAACAGCTCAAGAAGGGAGTTTAGGAACAGCTTACCGTGCTCGGTGATCTGCCAGTACTCATTACACTCGGTCAGATACCCCTGCGCCAGCGCCTCGTCAATCTGCGGACGAATCACCGACTCTGACAACCCGGTGTAGAGCGCAAACTCCGCGCGCGGTGCGGCTTCCAGCAGACGGAAGCGGTTCATAAAGAACTCAAACGGCTTATCCACCGCCTCGACGTCATGCTGACGCTCCAGGTAGCGGCCTTCCATAAACCCGCGCGGATGACGCGTTTTGGCAGTACGCAGAATGCGCCCGTCCGGGAAGGTCACTTTGCCGTGTGCCCCGCAGCCAATCCCCAGATAATCCCCAAAGCGCCAGTAGTTCAGGTTGTGCTGACACTGATAGCCCGGCTTCGCATACGCCGAGGTTTCGTATTGCTGATACCCCGCCGCGGTCAAAAGCTGGTGGCCCTGCTCGAAGATATCCCACAGCGCGTCATCGTCCGGCAGCACCGGAGGACGGGAACCAAACAGGGTGTTCGGTTCAATGGTCAACTGATACCACGACAGATGCGGCGGGTTCAGTTCAATTGCCTGACGCAAATCGTCCAGCGCTTCTTCCAGCGACTGATCCGGCAGGCCGTGCATCAAATCGAGGTTAAAACTGCGCAGCCCAAGCCCCGTTGCCAGGTTCGCCGCGCGCTTTGCCTCTTCCGGGCCATGAATGCGCCCCAGGCGCTTCAGCTTTGGCTCGCTAAAGCTCTGCACGCCGATGGAGATACGGTTCACGCCCGCGCGCTGATACTCGACAAAACGGTCGGCCTCAACGGTGCCCGGGTTGGCTTCCATCGTAATTTCAGCATCCGCTGCCAGGTTCAGGCGTGCGCGCACACCGTCCAGCAGCGTCTGCATCGCCGGGCCTGAAAGCAGGCTCGGCGTACCGCCACCAATAAAAATGGTCTTCACTTCACGTCCCTGTGCGTACGGTACATCGGCATCCAGATCGGCCAGCAGATGCGCGACGTAATCATCGTGCGGCACTTCGCCCTTCAGCGCGTGCGAGTTGAAATCGCAGTACGGGCATTTCTGCACGCACCATGGGATGTGAATATAAAGACTCAGAGGCGGCAAATTAGCCATTACGCAGTGCTTCCAGTAACAGTTTCAGGGCGCGTCCACGGTGGGAGATCGCGCTTTTCTCTTCGCGGGTGAGTTCCGCAGCGGTTTTGCCCTCGGTCGGGACAAAGAAAATCGGGTCGTAACCAAAGCCGCCGTTGCCCGCCGCTTCACGGGTGATCACGCCCGGCCAGCTGCCGTGACAGACAATCGGCGTGGGATCTTCCGCGTGACGCATGTAGACCAGCACGCAGTGGAACTGCGCGGTACGCTGTTCGTCAGGGACGTCGTTCAGGGCCACAAGCAGCTTTTCCAGGTTCTGCTGGTCGGTGGCGTCCACCCCGGAATAGCGGGCGGAGTAAATCCCCGGCGCACCGCCCAGAAAATCCACGGCCAGACCGGAGTCATCGGCAATCGCGGGCAGCCCGGTGATCTGCGCCGCATGGCGCGCTTTCAGAATGGCGTTTTCGATAAACGTCAGGCCGGTTTCTTCGGCGGAGTCCACGCCCAGCTCGGTCTGAGCCACCACGTCCAGCCCAAAATCATGTAATAGCGAGGCCAGCTCGCGCACTTTACCGGCGTTTCCGGTGGCGAGAACAACTTTCTGCATGGTTTAGTCCTGTTTTGTCAGAGCCGCGACTTCCGTCGGGATAGATTGCGGGTTAAGGATTTTTACCTGTTTATGCCGGCCAAGTTCACCTTTCTCAATGATGACCTGGCTTTTAGCGACGCGAAACTGTTTTGCCAGATATTTAGTCAGATGCGCATTCGCCTGGCCGTCAACGGGCGGGGCAGTGATGGCGACTTTTAGCTCGTCGCCATGCAGCCCAACAATGCTGTCGCGGCTGGCTTTCGGCTGAATGTACAGCCGTAAAACCAGCCCGTCGGCGCAGGGGCTAACTGCACTCATAACGCCATCCACAGCCCCGGCAGCAGCATATTACCCGTCGCCTGTAACAGTTCCGCGATACCCATATTCAGCACGTACAGCAGCAGAACGAGAAGCATCGGGGAGAAGTCGATTCCGCCCATCGCAGGCAGCAGGCTACGGATCGGACGCAGTAACGGTTCAGTCAGCTGAATCAACGCGTACTCCACCGGGCTACGGCCCCGGCTTACCCAGCTCATAATCGCCATCACCAGCAGGACCCAGAAGATCAGCGAGCCGACGGTTTTAACCAGGATCAGAACGGCTGAAATCCAGATAATCGGCTGGAAAGTGATGACCATAAACAGCACGATCGCTTTGATAACGCTCAGAATAAACGCCATCAGCAGAGATGAACTGTCAATCGGCCCCATTGCCGGAATGATGCGGCGAAGCGGCCCCACAATGGGCTGCGTGATTTTCACGATAAATTGTGAGAATGGATTGTAAAAATCACAACGGGCCCACTGCATCCAGACGCGCAGTAGCAGCGCCATCGTATACAGTTCAATGACCGTTGAAAGCAGGAAAGTCAACGTCTTCATGGCGTTCCTCAGGTTTCCTTATTATTGGGTGTAATCGCGCGCACCGAAAATTGCTGTGCCGATGCGCACCATGGTGCTGCCTGCCGCGATGGCGGCTTCCATATCGTCCGACATGCCCAGAGAAAGCGTGTCTACCGTGTCATAGCGCGCTTTAAGCGCCTCAAATGCTACAGCCATTTGCTGTGCTACGGCAAACTGCCTTTCATAACTTGACTCTGGTGCCGGAATGGCCATCAGTCCGCGCAGGGTTAAGCGCGGCAGCGCCGCCACGTCCGCCGCCAGCGCATCCAGTTCGCTCAGCGTAATGCCGGACTTGCTGTTTTCATCACTGATGTTGATTTGAATCAGCACGTTAAGCGCTGGCATCTCCATAGGGCGCTGGTCGCTCAAACGGGTAGCGATACGCAGACGATCGATGGTGTGACACCAGTCGAAGTGCTCTGCTACCAGACGGCTTTTGTTCGACTGTAGCGGACCGATAAAGTGCCACTGCAGGTCTGTATTTCCCCGCTCCCGGAAAGCGCGAATCTTATCTACGCCTTCCTGCACATAGTTTTCACCAAAGGCACGATGACCGGCGGCTATCGCTTCTGCGATGGCGCTCGCAGGCTTGGTTTTGCTGACTGCAAGCAACGTAATTTCTTCTGAAGCACGGCCGCAACGCGTTGCCGCGGCTGAGATTTTGTCCCGGACCTGTGCCAGGTTATGCGCAATGTCGTTCATTTTCCGAGGAGTTGTCTATGGATGTGGAAGAAATTGTGGCCCTTAGTGTAAAGCATAACGTCTCCGATCTACACCTGTGCAGTGATTCACCACCGCGCTGGCGCAGGTCAGGCCGTCTTGAACCTGCGCCGTTTCCGCCCCCGGATGTGGAGGCGTTATTAAAAGCGTGGCTCAACGACGAGCAGCAGGGTGCCTGGTGGGCAAACGGGCAGGTAGATTTTGCCGTTACCCTCACAGGCGGTCAGCGGCTGCGCGGCAGTGCGTTTAAGCATATGCACGGCGTTTCGATCGCGCTACGCCTGTTGCCGCTGACGTGTCCGCAGCTCTCTGCGCTAGGCGTGCCGCGAGCGATCCCGGAGCTTTTGTCCAATGACAATGGCCTGATTCTGGTCACCGGCGCCACCGGCAGCGGGAAATCGACCACCCTGGCCGCGATGGTCGATTTTCTCAATCACCATACGGACGGGCACATTCTGACTCTGGAAGATCCGGTGGAGTTTATGTACCAGAGTCAACGTTGCCTCATCCGGCAGCGGGAGATAGGCCAGCATAGCCCGTCCTTTGCCGAGGCCCTGCGCAGTGCGCTGCGTGAAGATCCGGATGTGATTCTGCTTGGTGAGCTGCGCGACAGCGAGACGATACGCCTGGCGCTGACGGCGGCTGAGACTGGCCATCTGGTGTTGGCCACGCTGCACACGCGCGGTGCGGCGCAGGCGATCGAGCGCCTGGTCGATACCTTCCCGGCGCAGGAGAAAGATCCGGTTCGTAATCAGCTGGCGGGAAGCCTGCGTGCGGTACTGGCGCAGAAGCTGCGTCAGGATGTCCAGGGCGGGCGCGTGGCGCTGTATGAGCTACTGGTGAATACGTCGGCGGCGGCAAACCTGATCCGCGAAGGCAAAACCTGGCAACTGCCGGGCATTATTCAAACGGGGCAGCAGGCGGGGATGCAGAACTTTGAGCAGAGTCTGGCGGAGCGACGGGCGCAGGGGCGGCTGTAGGCCCCGGCGCTCAGTAACCCTGTTCGAAATAGCTTTCGAGGATAATGACGGCTGAAGCTGAATCCACGCTGCCTTTGTTCAACGCCCGGAAGCCACCGTGCTCGAACAGGCCAGCGCGTGCCTCGACGGTGCTCAAACGTTCATCGTGCAGCTTAACGGAGACGCCAAAGCGGCCATGGATTTTGTTCGCGAACTTGCGTGCGCGGGCGGTAAGCGGCTGCTCGGTGCCGTCCATGTTCAGCGGCAGACCGACAATCACGTCGTCCGGCTGCCACTCTTTGAGCAAGCGCTCAATAAGGTTCCAGTCCGGCGTGCCGTCGTTAGCTTTCAGCGCTGTGAGCGGGCGGGCGGTGCCGGTGATCCGTTGACCCACAGCGACGCCGATGCTTTTGGTGCCGAAGTCAAAGGCGAGAAGGGTGCCGCTCATTACGCGTGCCCCGCAACGCCAGGCATGGTCAGAATATCAATGCCAATCAGTTTTGCCGCGTCACGCCAGCGATCGGCGATAGGGGTTTTAAACAGGATATTCATATCCGCAGGGGCCGTCAGCCAGGCGTTGTCCAGAATTTCTTGTTCCAGCTGCCCTTTTTCCCAGGAAGCGTAGCCGAGCGCAACCAGCACCTCAGAAGGCTGATTTGCCGTGCCCAGTGTTTCGAGCACATCGCGAGAGGTGGTGACGACGGTGTTATCGGAGATACGAATGCTGGACGAGAAAACCGGCGGGGTATGCAGGATAAAGCCACGATCTTCTGCAAGCGGTCCGCCGAGCATCACCGGTTTATCAAGACGGATTTCCGGCAGCCGCGCTTCAGCAGGGATTTTCAGCTTGTCCAGAATGCCTTCGACCTGAAGGTTTTCCAGCGGCTTATTGATGATAATCCCCATTGCGCCGTCTTCGTTGTATTCGCAAATATAGACCACGGCGCGGCGGAAAATCGGATCCTGGAGAGCAGGCATGGCAATAAGAAAGTGATGCTGTAAATTCATTGTCAGAGGTACTGTTTCCTGGTTTAAAAAGCGACAGCGCCCAGTATGGGGATAAACACAGGCGCTGTCACAGGTTATTTCTGTAAACGTTTTTCGATAGCGTCCATCAGCATTCCGGTGATCGAGATCGGGAATTCCGCTTCGATTTCACGAATGCAGGTCGGGCTGGTGACGTTCACTTCGGTCAGACGATCGCCGATGATATCGAGGCCAACGAAGATCAGGCCTTTGGCTTTCAGCGTAGGGGCGACGCGGCGGGCAATTTCCCAGTCGCTTTCGCTTAACGGACGCGGTTCGCCACGGCCTCCGGCCGCCAGGTTGCCACGGGTTTCACCACCCTGCGGGATACGCGCCAGGCAGTAAGGCACCGGCTCGCCGTCTACAACCAGCACACGCTTGTCACCGTCTTTAATGGCCGGCAGATAGTTTTGCGCCATGCAGTAGCGGGTCCCCAGCTCGGTCAGCGTTTCGGCAATTACGCCAATGTTCGGGTCGCCCTCTTTCACGCGGAAGATCGATGCGCCGCCCATGCCGTCCAGCGGCTTCATGATGATGTCGCCGTGCTTCTGCCAGAATTCTTTCAGCTGCGTTTTGCTGCGGGTGACCAGCGTTTCCGGCGTCAGGTCAGAGAACCATGCGGTATAGAGCTTCTCGTTGCAGTCGCGCAGGCTCTGCGGCTTGTTGACGATCAGCGTGCCTTTCTCTTCGGCACGCTCAAGGATATAGGTGGAGTAAATGTATTCGGTGTCGAACGGCGGATCTTTACGCATCAGGATGACGTTAAGGTCGGCCAGGGCAATATCCTGCTCGGTGCCGAATTCGTACCATTTTTCGTAGTTCTGCTCGACGTTAACGATGCGGGTACGTGCGCGGGCTTCACCGTTGATCAGGTACAGATCGTTCATCTCCATATAGTGGAGTTCATAGCCGCGACGCTGCGCTTCCAGCAGCATAGCGAAGCTGGAATCTTTCTTAATGTTAATGTTTGCGATGGGGTCCATCACGATGCCGAGCTTAATCATGTTCTTCTCCGGTTATGGGTCAGGCTTTGCTTCAACCCAGATCGCCAAATCGCACTTGTAGGGCGGTAATGGCGGTGAGTGCCGTTGTCTCAGTGCGCAGAACGCGAGGTCCCAACAGAATATCAGTAAACTGGTAACGCGCCGTCATGGCGATTTCGTCAGCCGACAGGCCGCCTTCCGGGCCAATCAGCAGGCGTACGCGCTCAACGGGCAGCGGCAGCGTATTGATGCTGGCGCTGGCGCGCGGATGAAGATTAAGCTTAAGCCCGCTTTCCTCTTCTGCACACCAGTCCTCCAGATCCATCGCCGGGCGGATCTCCGGGATGCGGTTGCGGCCACTCTGTTCACAGGCTGCAATGGCAATTTTCTGCCACTGCTGGATCTTTTTGTTCAGACGTTCCGCATCCAGTTTAACGCCGCAGCGCTCAGAAAAAAGTGGCGTAATGAGGCTTACACCCAGTTCAATGGATTTCTGAATGGTGAACTCCATCTTTTCCCCGCGCGACATCACCTGGCCAAGGTGAATGTGCAGCGGGGATTCCCGGTCGTCCACGTCGCCACGCAGCACCTTCACGTGCACGCTTTTTTTATCGGCGCGCGTAATTTCAGCGTCAAAAATCTGATTAGAGCCGTCAAAGAGCTGAATCGCCTGGCCTGCGCCCATGCGCAGCACGCGGCCTACGTGGTTTGCGGCATCATCAGACAGGGCGATTTCGCCGCCTGGGGTAATCAGTTCAGGGTGATAGATGCGAGGGATGCGCATAGTCAGAAATTCCATGTGTCATGCGATATAAGCGAATTGCCGTAGTGTAGGTTAGCTCTTTTGCGCCTGGCAAGCCCGCTGGACGTAAGGGTTGTGATTCCCCTGGACTTTGGCGATACGTTCGTCGCGCTGGCATTCCCAGTCCGTCACCGGGTAGAGCTTGTCCCAGGCATTGAAGAGCTGCGTCTGCTGGCGGGAAAGGTTGAGATCGTAGCGGTCGCGCATATAGAAGTAAGTGCGGGCGATGCTGCCGCGCGCGCGGGCAGGCGGTTCGGCGAGTTTCTCTTTGAAATCGACCTTCATGGCGCACTGACCGTACTGGCCTTCGCCACCGTTCCACTGGCTGTACATGAAGTTTCCGCGGTCGCCATTGACTTCACCCACGGCGGGTTGCAGGTTGTGCATATCGCTTTCCATCTGGCGGTAGACCGGATCTTTTGCGCAATTTTTACGTCCACCGTCCCGCCAGCACTGGCGCTGGTGGCCAAACTGCCAGGCCGGAACAACGTGTTCCCATTCGATTCGGCTGGCGCGGTTCTCGTTCTTGCGCACCTTATAGCCGCAGGATCCCAGATCCACGACCCCTTTCTTACCCTGCCAGTTAATTTTACAGCCGCAGTAGAAATCACCCGGTACGTCGGCGTTAATCTTTACGCCTGCGGTTTTTGCCTGTGAGAAACTGTGAATACCGTCGGCCAGAGCATGGCCGGAGAGCGCCGTCGCCAGAAAAGCGACTGCGAGAGAAACATTACGGGACATCTTACACTCCGTGTCAAAACGAGCCCGCAACGTAACGAATGTTGTTCCCGTATGCAATCAGTCAGATCAGGAAAGTTCCTGAAAGTTCGAGTGATTATTCCGCCACCAGTGGTTCGCCGCACTTTACGCAGCGATAGGTAGCCTCGCCGCGCACCACGCGGTTGTGACGGCGGACGGTAAGCTGGTGCTGCTGGCACTGGCAGCGGTAGGGAAACGTATTGCGGCGTACCGATTCCAGCTCGAACTGGTGGGTGCGGCGAGCCGGAACGCCGAGCACCGCCTCCATCATCCATTTCCACTCTTTGCCGTGCGGCGCGACGCGGCCAAAGTGTTTCCACACCAAAAGGTGGGCCAGCTCGTGCGGCACCACTTCTTCGATAAACGCCTGCTGATTTTCCATCATCAACACCGGATTCAGGCGGATCTCATACGATTCCAGCCAGGCGGTGCCTGCCGCGGTGCCACGCTGCTGATAGACCAGCTTCGGTTCAGGATAATCGCGGCCGAGCTTCAGGTTGGCCTGGGCGAGTTTTTCCCGCAGGCTGCGCATAACGGCTTGCTGAATGGCGATGGGGAGACGGGGAGATTTCATAGGGGCAGAGCATAAAGCGGGAAGCGGGGAGGCGCAAGAGGCGCCTCCCCGCAGGAGGATCAGTCGTGTGCGCCGATTTCGCGCAGAGGACGACCTTTCATCAGGTTACGTTCAATGTGTTCCAGTGAAACATGTTTGGTTTCAGGAACCAGCCAGATCGTGAGAACAATAAAGAACAGGTTCAGACCGGCGTAGACCCAGAAGGTATTGGCATTACCCAGGGTATTGAGCATGGTCAGGAACGTTGCGCCGACGATCATGTTGGCAATCCAGTTGGTTGCGGTAGAGCAGGTGATACCAAAATCACGCCCTTTCAGCGGCTGGATCTCAGAACACAGTACCCAAATCAGCGGACCGGCGCTCATCGCAAACCCAATAATAAACATCAGCAGCATCGCCACGGCGAAGTACTGTGCCGTTGGGGAGTGAATGCCCATGTGCATCATGGTACCCAGCACGCCCATCCCGACGGCCATGACCAGGAAGCCCAGCGTCAGGGTTGGCTTACGCCCCCAGCGGTCCACCAGACCGATAGCAATAAAGGTCGCCAGCACGTTGGTCAGGCCGACGATCACGGTGCCCCACATCTGTTCGGTGGTGTTGGTGTAGCCCGCCAGTTCGAAGATTTTCGGCGCGTAATACATGATGACGTTCATCCCGGTGAACTGTTGCATGATCTGTAACAGCACACCGAGGAACACCGCGCGGCGGAAGTTGCTGTTCTCTTTGAACAGCGCCCAGCCGGACTGTTTGACCTTAAGGCTTTCGCGGATCTCTTCCAGCTCGTTTTTGGCTTCGGCGCTGGTATCACGCAGGCGTAAGAGCACGCGTTCGGCATCGTGGAAGCGGCGTTTGGCGGCGAACCAGCGCGGGCTGTCCGGCAGGAAGAAGACACCAATCAGCAGCAGAATGGCCGGAATGATGATGACGCCCAGCATCCAGCGCCATGCGCCGCTGTAGCTGAAGGCGGTATCGGAAAGATAAGCCCCCAGAATACCGATGGTGATCATCAGCTGGTACATGGAAATCATGCTGCCGCGGATTTTTTCCGGTGCGATTTCAGACAGGTACAGCGGGGCAGTATAAGACGCCACGCCCACTGCCAGACCGAGCAGCACGCGGGAAAGGATCAGCACTTCAACGTTAGGCGCAGCGGCAGAGAACAGTGAGCCGGCAACGAACAGGATCGCGCCGATCATCAGGCTCTTTTTACGCCCGAGCTTAAAGGAGAGCCAGCCGCTGCCGACCGCGCCGACGGCGGCACCGAACATCATGGAGCTGACCACCCATTCCTGAGTGTGTGCGCTAATCTGGAACTCATCGGTGATGAAAGGTAATGCACCGGCAATTACGCCAATATCCAGGCCAAAGAGTAATCCTGCCAGAGCGGCGAGGAAGCAGACGAAGAACGTCATTGCCTTATTGGACGTACGCCCCTGTTTATTATTGTCAGGCATTATGCCCTCCAGTTGGGTTATCAGTTTTTACGATATTAAGAGTAGGTGAGCGGCTCATAAAAATATGTGAGTCAAATCACAACGGTGTAATCGGTTACACTAGTTTGTAACCGTAAAAATAATTAAAGCTTTGAAAATATAGAGGTAAATTAATTGATATGCATCGCGTTTGCACAAATTTCAGACTTAACTGAAAGGGAATGTAACAGCAGAAGAAATGCGATCATGCAAAGAGAATATTCTGAAAGCGGGGTATAGAGAGTGAGGTGTAAACGGTTCCAAACATTGCCGGGTGGCGGCTGCGCCTTACCCGGCCTACAAAAATTCACTACCCGTAGGTCGGGTAAGGCATAGCCGCCACCCGACATAAAAAAGGCCAGCACAAAGGCTGGCCTGTTTAAGCTGCTGGCAGTCGTTTATTTCAGACCGGCAGCATCACGCAGCAGGGCGGCTTTGTCGGTTTTTTCCCAAGGGAAATGTTCGCGACCAAAGTGACCGTACGCTGCGGTTTCCTGGTAGATTGGGTGCAGCAGATCCAGCATCTGAATCAGACCGTATGGACGCAGGTCGAAGAACTCACGCACCAGCAGGGTCAGCTGTTCAGAAGGCACTTTTTCAGTACCGAAGGTTTCCACCATGATGGAGGTTGGCTCAGCCACGCCGATGGCGTAGGAAACCTGAATTTCACAGCGGTCAGCCAGGCCCGCAGCAACGATGTTTTTCGCCACATAACGTGCAGCGTACGCCGCAGAACGGTCCACCTTAGACGGGTCTTTACCGGAGAACGCGCCGCCACCGTGGCGCGCCATGCCGCCGTAGGTATCTACGATGATTTTACGACCGGTCAGACCGCAGTCACCCATTGGGCCGCCGATAACGAAGCGTCCGGTTGGGTTGATGAAGAATTTGGTCGCAGAGCTCAGCCATTCAGTTGGCAGAACCGGCTTGATGATCTCTTCCATCACCGCTTCCTGCAGGGATTTCTGGTCAATATCTTCAGCATGCTGCGTGGAAAGAACCACGGCATCAATGCCGACGATTTTCCCGTCGTCATACTGGAAGGTCACCTGGCTTTTCGCATCCGGACGCAGCCACGGCAGGGTGCCGTTTTTACGCACTTCAGCCTGACGCTGCACCAGACGGTGTGCGTAAGTCACCGGCGCTGGCATCAGCACGTCGGTTTCGTTGGTCGCGTAGCCGAACATCAGGCCCTGGTCGCCCGCGCCCTGTTCCAGCGGATCGGCACGGTCAACGCCCTGGTTGATGTCCGGGGACTGTTTGCCGATAGCGCTCAGTACGGCGCAGGAGTTGGCATCAAAGCCCATATCAGAATGTACATAACCGATCTCACGCACCGTGTTACGGGTGATCTCTTCGATATCAACCCATGCGCTGGTGGTGATCTCACCGCCAACCAGAACCATGCCGGTTTTGACATAGGTTTCACACGCTACGCGCGCTTTTGGATCCTGCGCGAGGATCGCATCCAGCACCGCATCGGAGATTTGGTCAGCAATTTTATCAGGATGTCCTTCTGATACGGACTCGGACGTAAACAGGTGTTTTGCCATGTTTTATTTCACCTAAAAGGAATTTGGTTAGCTCGAACTGCTGTGTGGAATAGCCAAAGGAGATAATTCTACCAAGGCCTGCAGGATTTTGACACTGGCAGTCTGAGTGTTAATCGGTATGGATGGATTAACATCTGGACGTCTATTTTAGGTCACTTCTTCACCCGATTTCCAGTTTTTTTTGACTCACCTCTCACTGCGTTGAAAACACGGCTGGAAATTTTTCCTGACGGCGCTGGCAACCTGCGCATTTTTGTTTTGCTTTTTAGCGACCTTCTCGGTATAAAACGCGGCGCGCGGCTCATATAAAATAAGCGCTCGATGAACACATCGTGTCGCCACTTCCAGCCGGGTTAAGCAGTGAACTTTTAGCTTTGGCTTGTGGTCCGTTTCAGCAGAGGCGGCCGTGGAGGTGATACGAGATAATGAACCATTGTTTTCCGCTCATTCAGCGCAGTCGTTCTGGCGCGCATTTGATTCCCACCCGCACTTCTGGTCTAAACACCTGCCGATGTTATACCCATCTCGGTGCTTCTCAGGATTCCAGAGCCGGTCACGCTTTGTGAAAACTGAACAAGGGCGCTCTTGTTAATACAGGAGTTTTCTCGTGGTTTCGCCGAACCTTGTCATACAGAGTTCGGATACGTGTTTTACAATGATATGAATAAGAAACCGGTCGCACGGTCTGGATTTCAGCATACTCTGCTGGGAAATGGAGCCGTTAATGGGTTGTTATCGCCGTATAACGCTGCGATAGTAGTCAACTGTTTTACACTTAATACAAAGAGTTGAGGTTCGCTATGTCTGACGACATGTCTTCGCTTTCGCCTTCGTCAGCAGGCGAACAGGGTGTACTACGTTCTATGCAGGAGGTTGCGATGAGCTCCCAGGAAGCCAGCAAGATGCTGCGCACTTACAATATTGCCTGGTGGGGCAATAACTACTACGACGTTAACGAGCTGGGCCACATCAGTGTCTGCCCGGATCCGGACGTCCCGGAAGCGCGCGTGGATCTCGCTAAGCTGGTGAAAGCCCGTGAAGCCCAGGGTCAGCGCTTGCCTGCACTGTTCTGCTTCCCGCAGATCCTGCAACATCGCCTGCGTTCTATTAACGCCGCGTTCAAACGCGCGCGGGAATCGTATGGTTATAACGGCGACTATTTCCTCGTTTACCCGATCAAGGTAAACCAGCACCGTCGCGTGATTGAGTCCCTGATCCACTCCGGCGAACCGCTGGGCCTGGAAGCTGGCTCCAAAGCGGAGCTGATGGCGGTTCTGGCGCACGCGGGCATGACCCGGTCGGTGATCGTCTGTAACGGCTATAAAGACCGCGAATACATTCGTCTGGCGCTGATTGGCGAGAAGATGGGCCACAAGGTCTATCTTGTGATCGAGAAGATGACCGAAATCGCGATCGTGCTGGAAGAGGCCGAGCGTCTGAACGTGATCCCACGCCTTGGCGTGCGTGCGCGACTGGCGTCGCAGGGTTCCGGTAAATGGCAGTCTTCCGGCGGTGAAAAATCCAAGTTCGGCCTCGCGGCGAACCAGGTGCTTCAGCTGGTGGAAATTCTGCGCGAGCGCGGTCGTCTGGACAGCATTCAGCTGCTGCACTTCCACCTTGGCTCGCAGATGGCCAACATTCGCGACATTGCCACCGGCGTGCGTGAATCGGCACGTTTCTACGTTGAGCTGCACAAGCTTGGCGTAAATATTCAGTGCTTTGACGTGGGCGGTGGCCTGGGCGTGGATTACGAAGGGACACGCTCGCAGTCTGACTGCTCGGTCAACTACGGCCTGAACGAATACGCCAACAACATTATCTGGGCGATTGGCGATGCCTGCGAAGAGCACGGCCTGCCGCACCCGACGGTGATCACCGAATCCGGCCGCGCGGTCACTGCGCACCATACGGTGCTGGTCTCTAACATCATCGGCGTTGAGCGCAGCGAAATCACTGAAGCCACGCCTCCGGCAGACGATGCTCCACGTTCCCTGCAAAGCATGTGGGAAACCTGGCAGGAGATGCACGAGCCGGGCACGCGTCGTTCTCTGCGCGAATGGCTGCACGACAGCCAGATGGATCTGCACGACATTCACGTCGGTTATTCTTCAGGCACCTTTAGCCTGCAGGAACGCGCGTGGGCGGAGCAGCTCTATCTGAACATGTGCCATGAAGTGCAGAAGCAGCTCGATCCGAGCAACCGCGCACACCGTCCGATTATCGACGAGTTGCAGGAACGTATGGCGGACAAAATGTACGTCAACTTCTCCCTGTTCCAGTCGATGCCGGATGCCTGGGGTATCGACCAGCTGTTCCCGGTTCTGCCGCTGGAAGGGTTGAATCATGCGCCTGAACGCCGCGCGGTGCTGCTGGACATTACCTGTGACTCAGACGGCGCGATTGACCACTACGTCGACGGTGACGGTATCGCTACGACCATGCCAATGCCGGAGTACGATCCGGAGAACCCGCCAATGCTGGGCTTCTTTATGGTGGGTGCGTATCAGGAGATCCTCGGCAACATGCACAACCTGTTCGGTGATACCGAAGCGGTTGACGTGTTTGTCTTCCCTGACGGCAGCGTGGAGGTTGAGCTGTCCGACGAAGGGGACACCGTGGCGGATATGCTCGAATACGTTCAGCTGGATCCGAAAAAACTGCTCACCCAGTTCCGCGATCAGGTCAAAAACACCGGTCTGGACGATGCCTTGCAGCAGCAGTTCCTGGAAGAGTTTGAAGCGGGTCTGTACGGGTATACGTATCTGGAAGACGAGTAGTAAAACCTCCCTCTCCCGGTGGGAGAGGGTTGGGGTGAGGGCATCAGACCGCACGATGCCCTATACTCACTTGAACCCGTATGAATTAACGGCGATAATTCGCCCCACTATGCGATTTACGAATCAATCCCTTCCTCGTCGGGTTTAACGACGCGGAGGGGATTTTTTTTCATCTGTTTTAATGTATCGACTTTATAAGAGGTCAGGACATGAGCACTTTAGGTCATCAGTACGATAACTCTCTGGTATCTAACGCGTTTGGTTTTTTACGCCTTCCGATGAACTTCCAGCCTTACGACAGCGATGCTGACTGGGTGATCACCGGCGTACCGTTCGACATGGCAACGTCCGGTCGTGCGGGTGGACGTCATGGCCCGGCGGCAATCCGTCAGGTTTCCACCAACCTGGCCTGGGAGCACAACCGCTTCCCGTGGAACTTCGACATGCGCGAGCGCCTGAACGTGGTGGACTGCGGTGATCTGGTGTACGCCTTCGGTGACGCGCGCGAAATGAGCGAAAAATTGCAGGCGCACGCCGAGAAGCTGCTGGCGGCCGGTAAACGCATGCTCTCCTTCGGCGGTGACCACTTCGTGACCCTGCCGCTGCTGCGCGCCCACGCGAAGCACTTCGGTAAAATGGCGCTGGTGCACTTTGACGCGCATACCGACACCTACGCGAACGGCTGCGAATTCGACCACGGCACCATGTTCTACACCGCGCCGAAAGAAGGCCTGATCGATCCGAACCACTCCGTGCAGATCGGCATCCGCACCGAGTTCGACAAAGACAACGGCTTCACCGTACTCGACGCGGGCCAGGTGAACGATCGCGGCGTGGACGATATTCTGGCTCAGGTTAAGCAGATCGTCGGCGATATGCCTGTCTACCTGACCTTCGACATTGACTGCCTGGATCCGGCATTTGCGCCGGGCACCGGTACGCCGGTGATCGGCGGCCTGACCTCAGATCGCGCCATCAAGCTGGTGCGCGGCCTGAAGGATCTGAACATTGTCGGGATGGACGTGGTGGAAGTGGCTCCGGCCTATGACCAGTCCGAGATCACCGCGCTGGCCGCGGCGACCCTGGCGCTGGAAATGCTCTACATCCAGGCGGCGAAAAAAGGCGAATAAGCCTTACGCGCTGATTGCTGCTGCGCGGTGCATGCGCAGCAGCAACATTCCCCAGGCCAGCGTGAAGGTGTAGACAAACCCCGGTTATTTCGCGGGCGATGACCATTCCCGTCAGCGAGCCTAACAAAGGCGAAACCGCGCAGACCGCGGCCCAAATCGCAATGCTGCTTAATAATCCCTGCCGATAATGAAGTTTGCTTTCAATAACCGGCGTTAATAATAGAGCGGAAAAACCATAACCCAGAAGAAAGCAGGTCATGAGTAGACCCTGTAATATTCTGTTTTCATTTAACTGAAAATGTTCGGCAAATTCCGGGTAATGATACCAACGTGTTGATTTCGTATTTTCACTGACACCAGGATCATCCTGATGTTACAAGGATTGAATGACTACAGATTAAAATAGTCATCAACAGGTTGACAGCATTACCAAATTCCGGGTTTAAAATCGTTACCGAGATATTTACCCGATCGACGTACGAAATAATAATGAGTAATAAAAACGCAATCGTGCCTTGCCATCTTGCCGTCATCATGTCCGCCTTACGTTTTTTGTAACTTATATTTTTCATCAATGTGATTGTCACGGAGCTAAAATGATTCACCTGTGAAACTCATTGTTTATTAAAGATAAATTAAAAATCAGTTTCACCGGTGAAACGCGAAAGAGGTGACGTTAATTTATTTTTAAAGAGTAAAAAGAAAGGAAGTCAATATCTTTTATTCAAAATAAGAGACCATTAAAAAAACGTATTTCTCACGCTGTAATAATGAAAATTTCATATCGCTGCATTTTTTCGTGATCCCTTGCACACTTAGTTAATTAATTGCCGATCGATTAACAAATTCGTCACATTGTCGCTTGACGAAACATTCATCGCTTTTATATTGACCGTATTAAATAAGAAACAGAGTTTCATATATGAAACAAAAGCCTGGAGGATCGTGATGAGCTGGATAGGCGTATGTGACGCAGAACAAGTACAGGAAGATTTCCCTTTTAGCGGCAACGTCGACGGGAAAGAGATCGGCGTTTACCTGATCGACGGTGAATATTATGCGCTGGAAGACGTATGCCCCCACGCCTATGCCCTGCTGAGTCAGGGCTTCGTAGAAGACGGCAAGGTGGAATGCCCGCTGCACGAGGCGGTGTTCGACGTCAAAACCGGCCAGTGTCTGCACGGCCCCGGAGGACGCAACCTCAACCGTTACCCGGTTCGGGTCTTTGAAAATCAGATTCAGATTACCTTTGTTGAGGAGACCGTGGCATGAGCGACACGCTGAACTACAACCCGGCGCTGCCGGAAAGCCGCCAGTTTACCCCGCCGGCAGAGGGCGGTAATGGCGCCATTCACAAGCCGGGCGAGTACCAGAACCTGATCTGGCAGACCCGCAGCCGTGAGCCGGAAAGCTGGGAGGTGAAGCTGATTGCGACGCTGGAAGAGCTCTTCGAACAGGGCGTTGAAACCCTGCCGGAGCTGGTAAACGGGCTGAACGCGGTGCGCATGCACGACCAGCAGGGTGAGCCGTGGAGCGACGCCAGCTTCCAGGCATTCTTACAGGTTAACGGCTACTGAGGGCAACGCGATGACGACGACCGTACAACACTATCTGGATAAAGGCCTGCGCGGCCTCTGGTATCCGGTGCTGGCGAGCTGGGAAGTGCAGTCTGCGCCGGTGGGCATCACCCGCCTGGGCGAGCAGATTGTGGTCTGGCGCAACAAAGACGGCCAGGTGCAGGCGCTGGAGGACCGTTGTCCGCACCGCGGCGCGCGCCTGTCGATGGGCTGGAACCTCGGCGACCGCATCGCCTGCTGGTATCACGGCGTAGAGGTGGCGGGCAACGGCGAGGTGAAAGACGTGCCCGCTGTGGATAAATGTCCGCTGGTCGGCCAGCAGTGCGTGCGCAGCTATAACGTGCAGGAGGCGCATGGCGCCATCTTCCTCTGGTTTGGCGTCACCGCGGATCAGCAGCCGGACGAACTGACCTTCCCGGATGAACTCGCCGACACGGACAGCTTCAGCAACTTCCTCTGCACCGCCGCGTGGAAATGCAATTACCAGTACGCGCTGGAAAACGTGATGGACCCGATGCACGGCACCTATCTGCACTCCTCCTCGCACTCGATGGCGGAAGGGGATCGCAAGGCCGACATGGTGCTCCAGCCGACCAAAACCGGCTTTATCTTTGAGAAGAAAGGGCAGAGCGGCGTCAACTTCGACTGGGTGGAGCTGGGCAACAGTGGCACCTGCTGGATGCGTCTCTCCATTCCGTACAAGAAGCGTTTCGGGCCGGGCGGCCACTTCTTTATCGTCGGCATGGTGGTGCCGGAAGATAACGACAACTGCCGCGTCTTCTTCTGGCGCATCCGCCGCGTGCAGGGCTGGCAGCGCGATATGTGGCGCTTCATGTACCGCAACCGGCTGGAAAAACTGCACTGGGAAGTGCTGGAGCAGGACCGCGTGGTGCTGGAGAGCCTGGCGCCAAACGCGCGCGATCATGAATACCTGTATCAGCACGACGTTGGCCTCTCGCGCCTGCGTCGCATGATGCAAAAGGCCGCCAAAGAGCAGCTGGCGATGCGTGAAGCACAGCAGGGGGCCGCCTGATGAACGGGCTGCTGAGCGGTAAGCGCATCGTCATAACCGGCGCCGCGCGCGGGCTGGGCTTTCACTTTTCCCAGGCCTGCGCGGAGCAGGGCGCGGCGGTGGTGATGTGCGACATCCTCAAAGGCGAGCTGGCCGAGAGCGCCCACCGGCTGAGCGAGCGGGGATATGCGATCGAATCGCACGTTATCGATCTGGCCGATCCGCAGTCCATTGAGCAGGTGTTCAGCGCGATTGGCGAGCAGGGGCTGATTGACGGCCTGGTGAACAACGCGGCGATGGCGACGGGCGTCGGCGGCAAAAATATGCTCGATTACGATCCGGATCTCTGGGATCGGGTGATGAGCGTCAATGTCAAAGGCACCTGGCTGGTGACGCGCGCCGCGGTGCCGCTGCTGCGCGAGGGGGCGGGCATCGTGAACGTTGCGTCCGACACCGCGCTGTGGGGCGCGCCGCGCCTGATGGCCTACGTCGCCAGCAAGGGCGCCGTGATTGCCATGACCCGCTCAATGGCGCGCGAACTGGGTGAAAAGCGTATACGCATTAACGCCATCGCGCCGGGGCTAACCCGCGTCGAGGCGACGGAATATGTCCCCGCCGAACGGCATCAACTCTACGAAAACGGCCGCGCGTTAACCGGGGCACAGCAGCCGGAAGACGTCACCGGCAGCGTGGTCTGGCTGTTAAGCGATCTGTCGCGGTTCATCACCGGACAGCTGATCCCGGTCAACGGCGGTTTTGTCTTTAACTAAGGTAGGGCGATGATGGCAAACGATCAGGAAGTGAAGTATCTGGTGCCGGGGCTGGAGCGCGGTTTACAGCTGCTGTTGGCCTTTGGCGAGCAGCATCGCGATCTGACCTTTGCCGAACTGCATCGGCTGGTGGATATGCCGAAGGCCACCGCCTATCGCGTGGTACAGACGCTGGAGTACATGGGATTTCTGGAGCGCAACACGCGCACCAATACCTTTTCGCTGGGCATGAACGTGCTGCGTCTTGGCTTTGAGTACATCGCCTCGCTGGACGTGGCGCAGGTCGGCCAGCCGGTGATCGAGCAATTGCGCGACGTGAGCCAGTGCAGCAGCCATCTGGCGATCCGCGACGGGCGCGACATTATCTATATCGCCCGCGTCAGCGCCGCCGGGTCGCGTATCAACCAGGTCAGCATTGGTACCCGTCTGCCGGTGCACTGCACCTCGCTGGGCCGCATGCTGTTGACCGATATTTCCCGCGCTGATTTCGAACAGCTGTTCCCGCATGAGCGCCTGCCGGGCAACACGCCGGGGCAGCTTCACGACCGCGAAGCCCTGTGGCAGATGGTGCAGCAGGACAAAGCCCGCGGGTATGTCATCGGCGAATCCTTCTTCCGCCACGGCATCTCTTCCATCGTCTACCCGGTGTATGACCGAAGCGGCCGCGTGGCGGCGGTGGTCAGCATTCTGGTGCCGTCGGAGGAGATCCCACTGAGCGACCGCGAGCGCCTGCAAAACGAGGTTCGCCTTGCGGCGGATAAAATTTCTGGCTTCTTAGGGTATCTGTCACAGGCCAGTTAAATCAGTGAGTTAACGTCAGGCGCTTGACTGCGTCGGGCATGTTTTACGCCCAATCTGGGCCAGATGAGGCAACGAACGATGAGTATAACCGGAATTGAAAAGCTGGAATTTGGTGTGGAAGATCTGACGCACTGCGCCAAATTTATGCGTGATTTTGGCCTGACGGGCGATGCCAGCGGCCAGCGTTTCACCACCCTGAGCGGCGCGCGCGTGGAGCTTAACCCGATCGACAGCCCCGACCTGCCGCCCGCGTTTGAAGCGGGCAACACCCTGCGCCGCATGACCTGGGCGGTTGCCAGCCAGTCTGAGCTGGATGCGCTGCGCCCGAAGCTGGCGCAACAGCCAGGTTTTCGTGAAGTGGGCGACGCGCTGGAATGCCTGGATCCGAACGGCATGACGCTGCGCGTGCAGGTGACCCAGCAGACCGACGTGGAGCTTAACGTCGAGCCAATAAACCAGTGGGGCGATGCCCGCCGTATCGA
Source organism: Enterobacter cloacae complex sp. ECL411 (assembly GCF_021869665.1). NCBI lineage: Bacteria > Pseudomonadati > Pseudomonadota > Gammaproteobacteria > Enterobacterales > Enterobacteriaceae > Enterobacter > Enterobacter cloacae complex sp. ECL411. The sequence continues at coordinate 3,884,048 of NZ_CP091486.1, read as the reverse complement.
CACACCCAGCCCGGTTTACGATCGCGCCCAGCCGATCAACGTGGGGCATGTGGTGTTCTTCGTGGAAGAGCTGGCGGCAGTAGAGAAATTCTACCGCGAGGTGCTCGGCTTCCAGGTCTCGGATCGCTATATCAACCGCGCCGTGTTCCTGCGCTGCGGGGCGCGTGGCGGCCATCACAACCTGTTCCTGCTGCAACTGCCGAACCGCAAGCGCGGCCTTAACCACGTGGCCTTCACCGTGCGCGACATCCACGAGGTGATCGGCGGCGGTATCGCGATGAATAAACATGACTGGAGCACCTTTATCGGGCCGGGCCGTCATCCGGTGTCGTCGGCGTACTTCTGGTACGTCAACAGCCCGACAGGCGGCGCGTTTGAGTATTACACCAACGACGACTACCTGACCGAAAACTGGCAGCCGCGCGAGCTGGAGCACTCCCTGGTCTCCTTTACCGAATGGGCGGTGGAGGGCGGGATTGACCACGACACGCGCCGTCAGCAGAAAAAGCCGGAGGCGGTATGACATCGCGCATTGTCATTATCGGCGGCGGCCAGGCGGGCGGCTGGGCGGCGAAAACCCTGCGTGACGAGGGCTTCGACGGCGAGATTTGCGTGGTGGCGGAAGAGGAATGGGATTTCTACGAGCGGCCGCCGCTGTCAAAAGCGTCTCTGCTGGAGCCGGACTCCGCGCTTCCGCGGCTGTTTAGCGAAGAATCGCAGCAGGCACTGAACCTGATCTGGTACCGCCCGCTGCGTGCTGAATCAGTCGATCGTGAAGAGAAAATCGTGCGTTTAAGCAACGGCGAATGTCTTAGTTACAACATCCTTTTAATCGCTACCGGCGGTCGGGCGCGCCTGCCTTCGCAGGCGTGGGCCAGCCATCCGCAGGTCTATACCCTGCGCCACTGGCAGGACGCGCAGCGCCTGAAAAGTCGTCTGGCGGAAAGTCACAAACTGGCGATCGTCGGCGGCGGCTGGATTGGCCTTGAGATTGCCGCTTCCGCGCGGAAAAGCGGCGTGGCGGTCACCCTGTTCGAGCAGCAGCCTGCGCTCTGCATGCGCTCGGTGAGCGGCGAGGTGTCCCAGCGCCTGGAGGCCATCCACCGCGAGCAGGGGGTGGAGATCCGTACCGGCTGCGGCGCGCTGGAGCTGGAGGACGACGGCGGCCTGCCGGTCATCCACTGCGACGGCAACCGTGAAACCTTTGATGCGGTGGTGGTCGGGATCGGCGTCGATCTCAATCTGGAACTGGCGCGCGATGCGGGGCTGAAAACCGGGCGCGGGATCGTGGTGGATGCCCAGGGACGCACGTCGGATCCGTTCATCTTTGCCGCAGGAGATGTCGCCCAGCACCATCACTACGGCTTGTGCATCCAGTCCTGGGCCTTCGCCCAGAACCAGGCGGCGGCGACGGCGAAAGCGATGCTCAACCCCGATGCGCCAGGCTACGACGACGCGCCGTGGCTGTGGTCGGATCAATATCAGCACAATATTCAGATCCTCGGTATTCCGCAGCCAGGCAGCAGAACGGTCGTGCGTGAAGAGGCGCTGTTCTTCTCGCTGGATGAAAACGGGCGGCTGACGCAGCTGGTAGCGTTCAACGATGCGCGCACCGTCAAGCTGGCGAAGCGCTGGATGGCGGCGGGGCGGGATCTGTCGAACGTACCGCTTGCCGACCCGACATTTTCACTGATGTCACTGCGATAGCTAACCCGCACCCGTAGGGGGAGAGATGACCACACTAGAGACGAACACCGCGCCGGTTGAGGCGAGCGGTGAGGGGACCCGCACGCCCGAAAAAGCGGTGCGCTGGGCCATCCCGCTGTCGCTGCTGGCCTGCGTGCTGCTGGCGTTTTTCGACAAAATCAGCATCGCGGCGCTCTTTTCGGATACCCATTTCCAGCAGGCGATGGGCATTGATTTCGACACCACGCGCCTCGGCATATTGATGAGCGCCTTCCTGCTGAGCTACGGCTTTTCGTCGGTATTTTTGAGCGGTTTAGGCGACAAAATCGCGCCGCTGCGCCTGCTCACCGGGATGATGGCTGTGTGGTGCGTGCTGATGGTGGCGATGGGCTTTACCCATAACTACACGCTGATGATCGTCCTGCGCATCCTGCTGGGCGTGGCGGAAGGGCCGCTGTTCCCGCTGGCTTTCGCCATCGTGCGCCACAACTTCCCGCAGCATCTGCAGGCGCGCGCCACCATGCTGTGGCTGCTGGGCACACCGGTAGGGGCGGCAATTGGCTTCCCGCTCTCCCTCTGGCTGCTGAACACCTTCGGCTGGCAGAGCACCTTCTTTGTCATGGCCATGCTTACCGTGCCGGTGCTTATCTTTGTACGCATCGGCCTGCGCGGGATCCGTCTGGAGGCTAAACCCGGCACTTCGCAGGCGTCACAGGACGAGCGGCGTGCCGCGCGGCGCGAGCTGTTCGTCAGCCCGCACTTCTGGATCATCTGCATCTTTAACATCGCGTTCCTGACCTACCTGTGGGGCATCAACGGCTGGCTGCCGGGCTACCTGATCAAAGGCAAAGGCATTCACCTTGAGCATGCAGGCTGGCTGTCGTCGATGCCGTTCATCGCCATGCTGGCGGGGGAAGTGATTGGCGCGTGGCTCTCGGACAGGGTCGATAAGCGCGCGGCGGCCTGCTTTATCTCGATGGCGGGGGCGGCGGTGGGGCTGGCGGCTGTGATGCACCTCGATACCCCGCTCGCCGTCATCGCGGCGATGAGCTTCAGCACCTTTATGTGGGGCACCGGCGCGCCCAACATTTTCGCCCTGCTGGCGAAGGCCACCCATCCCCGGGTGAGCGCCACGGCGGGCGGCATTTTCAACGGGCTGGGAAACTTTGCAGGCGCGCTGTCGCCGGCGGTGATGGGCGCGCTTATCGCCTTCACCCACAGCATGGATTCCGGGCTGATTTTTCTGGCGGTGATGGCGGCGGTGGGCTGCGTCCTGTTACTGCCGCTGCTGAGACGTTACTGAGGAGAGTGTCATGACTGATTCAACCGTAACCCACAAAACGGGCATCAAACCTGACCATCTGACGATGGAAGAGTGGGTCGAGTCGCGCATCGCGCGCTTCGAAGGCCGTAAATACGACTGGAACGCGCTGAAGTTCCAGGCCGATTTTGACCCGAAATACCGCCGGGCGCAGATGCGCTACATCGGCACCGGCGCAACCGGCGTGGCGAACGACACCAATACCGTGCAGGCGGACCATTTTACCTTCTCCACCATGGTACTGCCGTCGAAGTGCGAAGGGCCGCTGCACCTGCACGACGACGTGGAAGAGGTGTTCTTCATGCTCAAGGGGCAGATCACGCTGATGATCCAGGACGGCGACAACTACACCGAAACCGTGCTGCGCGAGCGTGACCTGATCTCCGTCCCGCCGGGCATCTATCGCGGCCTGTTTAACCACGGGGAAGAAGAGGCGCTGATGTGCGTCATGCTGGGAACCAACAAGCCGGAAATCCCGACCTATCCGTCCGACCATCCGCTCTCGAAAGTGAAGCGGAACTAAGGGGGCGCCATGACGGGTTTTCGTGAACAGGGAAGCGGCATTCCGCTGATGCTGCTACACGGGATCAGCTCTGGCGCTGCGTCCTGGCACAAGCAGATGGCGCTGAACGGTTTTCGCGTGCTGGCGTGGGACATGCCCGGTTATGGCGAAAGCCCGATGCTGGCCGTCGCGCGGGCAAACGCGGGGGATTACGCCGACGTGCTGGCGGCGATGCTGGATCGCGCCGGTGTCTGGCAGGCGGTGCTGGTGGGCCATTCCCTGGGGGCACTGGTCGCAAGTGCGTTTGCGGCGAAGTTCCCGGATCGTGTCATTCATCTTGTACTGGCCGACGCTGCGCAGGGCTACGGCAATGCCGCGCCGGAGCAGCGGGAGCAGGTCTGGCGCAACCGCGAGCAGCAGATGGCATTGGGCGGCGAAATCCTCGCCCAGACCCGTGCCGCGAAGCTGCTGCGCCCCGGCGCGCGCGCGGAAGATATCGCCACCGTCGCGGCGGGCATGCGCACGCTGCGCCCGGAAGGCTACCTTGCAGCCGCGTGGATGCTGGCGCATGACGACATTCACGGCTGGCTTAAACGATACTCCGGCACGTTTGAAGTCTGGTGTGGCGAGCAGGACGCGATAACGCAGCCCGAACTGGTGCAGGGGCTGGCGCTGCGCTACGGCATGCCGTTTACCGCCATTCCGCAGGCCGGGCACGCCAGCTATCTCGATAACGACGTGTTTTTCAACCAACAGCTTTTACGCATTAACGAAGAGGTGCGCGATGAATGCACAAATTGACGGGCGCGTAGCGGTAGTCACCGGCGGTTCTTCTGGCATTGGCTTTGAAACGCTGCGCCTGCTGCTGGGGGAAGGGGCGAAAGTCGCCTTCTGCGGCCGTGACCCGGACCGGCTCGCCAGCGCCCATGCGACGCTGCAAAACGAATTCCCCCACGGGGAGATTTTTTCTTACCGCTGCGACGTGCTGAACGCCGACGAGGTTCAGGCCTTTGCGGATGCGGTGCAGGCGCGCTTTGGCGCGGCTGATCTGCTGATCAACAACGCCGGGCAGGGCTACGTGGCGCACTTCCATGACACCCCGCGCGAGGCGTGGCTGCACGAGGCAGAGCTGAAGCTGTTTGGCGTCATCAATCCGGTGCAGGCGTTTCAGCCGCTGCTGGAGCAGTCAGACATTGCCTCTGTTACCTGCGTCAACTCCCTGCTGGCGCTACAGCCGGAGGAGCACATGATCGCCACCTCCGCTGCTCGTGCCGCGCTGTTGAACATGACGCTCACGCTCTCGAAAGAGCTGGTGGGTAAAGGCATTCGCGTCAATTCCATTTTGCTCGGCATGGTGGAGTCCGGCCAGTGGCTGCGCCGCTTTGAAAACCGGGCGGACAAAAGCCAGAGCTGGCCGGAGTGGACGGCGGATATCGCGCGCAAGCGCGGCATTCCAATGGCGCGCCTCGGCAAGCCGCAGGAGCCCGCGCAGGCGCTGCTGTTCCTCGCCTCGCCGCTGGCCTCGTTTACCACCGGCGCCGCACTGGACGTTTCCGGCGGCTTCTGCCGCCATCTGTAAGGACGCATCATGAAAAAGGTAATGTTGATTGGTTTTGGCGCCATGGCGCAGGCGGTGATTGAGCGCCTGCCCGCCGGTGTGGCTATCGGCTGGATCGTGGCGCGCGCGTCTCACCATGCCGCCATTCACGACCAGTTTGGCGATGCGGTCGAGGCGCTGACGTCGCCAATGGTGTGCGCGCAAACGCCGGATCTGGTGCTGGAATGCGCCAGCCAGCAGGCGGTGGCCCAGTACGGGGAAGAGATCCTGCGTCGCGGCTGGCATCTGGCCGTCATTTCCACCGGCGCGCTGGCGGACAGCGCGCTGGAGCAGCGTCTGCTCGCCGCGGGCGGAAAACTGACTCTGCTTTCCGGTGCAGTGGCCGGTATCGACGGGCTGGCGGCAGCGAAAGAGGGTGGGCTTGAGCGCGTCACCTATCAGTCGCGCAAAAGCCCGGCCAGCTGGCGCGGCAGCTATGCCGAGCAGCTTATCGATCTGAATGCGGTGTCAGAGGCAGAGGTCTTTTTTGAAGGCAGCGCCCGCGAGGCGGCGCGGCTGTTCCCGGCGAACGCCAACGTGGCGGCGACCGTGGCGCTCGGCGGCGTCGGGATGGATGACACCCGCGTGCAGCTGATGGTTGACCCGGCAACGAAACGTAACACCCACACGCTGCACGTCGAAGGATTATTCGGCGAGTTCCATCTGGAGCTGAGCGGGCTGCCGCTGGCGTCTAACCCTAAAACCTCCACCCTGGCGGCACTGAGCGCGGTGCGCGCCTGCCGCGAGCTGGCCCTGAGCTGAGGAGTGACGATGGACGATCTGAAGATTTTTATCGGCGGACAGTGGCGACACGGCGGAGGTAACCCGATGCAGAGCCACTTCCCGGCAGACGGGTCGATCAACGCGACGCTGAACGCCGCCAGTCTGGATGACCTGGAGGAGGCGGTAGACGCCGGAGAGCGCGCCTGGCGCGATCCCGCCTGGCGTAACAGCCTGCCGCACGTGCGGGCGAAGATCCTGCACAAGGTGGCGGATCTTATTGAATCCCGTGTGGATGAACTGGCGCAGATGCAGAGCCGGGATAACGGCAAGCCGCTGGCGGAAGCGTGCGGGCTGGTGATGAGCGCGGCGGGAACGGCGCGCTACTTTGCCGCCGCCTGCGAGCTGCTGGAGGGTGAACTTCCGACACCGCGCCAGCCGGATCTGCTGACGCTGAGCCGCTACGAGCCCCTTGGCGTGGTGGCGGCCATCACGCCGTGGAACTCGCCGATTGCCAGCGAAATGCAGAAGGTCGCACCGGCGATTGCCGCCGGGAACGCGGTGATCCTCAAGCCCGCCGAAGCCACGCCGCTGATGGCGCTGGAGCTGGCGCGGATTTTTGAACACGCCGGGCTGCCCGCCGGGCTGCTGAGCGTGCTGCCGGGCAAAGGCTCGGTGATTGGCGATGCGCTGGCGCGTCATCCTCGCGTGCGCAAAATTTCCTTTACCGGCGGAACCACTACGGGCCGTCATCTGGCGCACGTGGCGGCGGAAAAACTGATCCCGGCCTCGCTGGAGCTGGGCGGCAAATCGCCGACTATCGTGCTGGAGGATGCCGATATCGAACAGGCCGCGCGCGGGATCTGCTACGGCATTTTCAGCTCGGCGGGGCAGGCGTGCATCGCCGGATCGCGGCTGTTTATCCACGAGAGTATTTACGCCCCGCTGATGGCGAGGCTGCTGGAATTAACTCGCGGGCTGCGCGTCGGGCATCCGTTTACCGACGGCGTGCATGTAGGACCGCTGATCGGCGAGAAACATCGCCAGAGCGTGATCGAGTACGTCGAACTTGCGAAGCGGGAAGGGGGCCGCGTGCTGTGCGGCGGCGAGATCCCCGCCGATCCCGCTCTGGCAAACGGCAGCTTCTTCCAGCCAACCATTATCGAAGGGCTACACAACAGCGCCCGCGCATGTCAGGAAGAGATCTTCGGCCCGGTGCTGGTGGCGATGCCGTTTGGCGATGAAGCGGCGCTTATTCGCGAGGCGAACGACTCGGTTTACGGCCTGGCGGCGGGGATCTGGACGCGCGATTCCGGGCGCGCCCTGCGTCTCAGCGAGCAGCTGGAGGCAGGCACGGTGTGGATCAACACCTACAAAGTTTTTGCGATTTCGACCCCGTTCGGGGGCTTTAAAGAGAGCGGTCTGGGCCGCGAGAAGGGTATCCAGGGGCTGAAAGCCTGGATGCAACAAAAGAGCATTTATCTGGCGACGGGTAACAGCGTCAACCACTGGTGCGACTGAGAAAGGGTGAGCAATGAGCGAAATGATAACCGTCGGCGACGCCATCGCCAGAACGCTGGAGCAGTATCAGGTTGAGGCCATCTACGGCGTCATCTCCATTCACAACCTGCCGATAGCGGATGCGGTTGGGCAGCGGGGCAATATCCGCTTTGTACCCGCGCGCGGTGAAGCCGGTTCCGTCACCATGGCCGATGCTCACGGGCGCTTTTCCGGCCTCGGCGTGGCGCTGACCAGCACCGGCGCGGGGGCCGGGAACGCGGTAGGCGCGCTGGTGGAAGCGATGAATGCCTGCACGCCGCTGCTGCATTTAACCGGGCAGGTAGAGAAAGCCTGGCTGGACGCCGACACCGGGTTTATCCATGAAACCCGCGACCAGCTGACCTTCCTGAAGGCCAGCTCAAAACGGGCGTACCGTATCAGCAATACGAATCAGGCGATAGCCATTCTGCATAAAGCCATCCAGGACGCGCAGACCCCGCCGTGCGGACCGGTTTCAGTGGAAATCCCGATTGATATTCAGGGCGCCAAAATTCCGCTGTCGCTGGTAACTGCCCCGGTCAAACCGGCATCGGTTCCAGCCGTGGATACCGGGATGGTTGACGCGCTGTGGGCGCAGCTCAAACAGGCGAAACAGCCGCTGCTGTGGCTGGGCGGCGGGGCGCTGGGAAGCGCTGAGGCGGTGAAAAAACTGGCGGATGCGGGCATCACCGTGATTTCCAGCACCCACGCGCGCGGCGTGCTGCCGGACGACCACCGCGCCAGCCTGCGGGCGTTCCACAACTCGCCGTCGGTGGAGGCGCTCATTGCGCAGTGTGATTTTACGCTGGTCGCCGGTTCACGTCTGCGCAGCAACGAAACCCGCTCCTGGACGCTTGAGCTGCCGTCCCCGTGCGTGCAGATTGATATCGACCCGGCGGCAGCCAGCCGTAACTACTTGATGGATAGCACGTTGATAGCCGATTGTTCCGCGCTGCTTGGCGCGCTGGCTGAAAAAGTGCAGGGCCGCGAGTGGGGCAACGCGCAGTGGGATATGCAGGTGCAGCAGGCGGTCGGGCAAGCTGAGCAGGGGCTGCGCGAGCAGTGCGGCGCCTATGCGAAGCTTAACGACGCCATAGAAAAAGCCCTGCCGAAAGACGGCCTGCTGGTGCGCGATATCACCGTGTCCGGCAGCCTGTGGGGTAGCCGTCTGTTCAGGGCTAACGGTCCGCTGCTGAACATTCACTCCCTCGCCGGGGCGATTGGTATGGGACTGCCGATGGCCATCGGCACCGCGATTGCTAACCCGCAGCGCAGGGTGGTGGGACTGGTGGGCGACGGCGGCCTGAGCCTGAATTTAGGCGAGCTGGCGACGCTGGCGCAGGAGAAAGCCAACGTGACGCTGCTCATCATGAACGACGGGGGCTACGGCGTAATGCGCGGTATTCAGGATAAATATTTTGGCGGGCGTCAGTATTATAACGAACTGCATACACCGGACTTTACCCTGCTGGCGCAGGCGATTGGCCTACAGGCCTGGAGCGTTGAGCGGGCTGAGGACTTTGATGCGGTGATGACGGAAGCGCTGGCGATGCCGGGGCCGTCGGTGGTGGAAGTGCGGATGGGGCAGATTGGCGCCCTGAAGTTTGCCGGGCCGCCACAGAAAACGCTGTACTGATTGAGCCTTGTTGCCCGGTAGCGCGGCGCGCACCGGGCCGAAGTTTTATTTAATTCCGTCTGCCGCCATGCGGTCACGGATATGCTGCGCGCGTTCAACGGAGGCCGGGTGATCGTCAAACATGGAGCTTTGACGGCCTTCCTCCAGTTTCGCCAGTTTTTCGAAGCTGGTGGCTAAACCCGATGGATTGATGCCGCGTTTGCGCAACAGATCGTAAGAGTAGTCATCCGCTTCCGACTCCTGACGCTGGGAGAACTGGGAGTTAACCAGTTTCTCACCCACGTCGCCCAGCTGCGACTGGGACAGGCTGCCGACAATGCCGCCCGCAGAGGCCGCCGCAGCACGCACGGCATTGGTGCCCAGCGCAACCTGCATCCCTTTCTTCACGTGACCGAGAGCAACGTGACCCATTTCATGGCCGATCACCGCTTCCACTTCGTTGTCGGTCATCATGTCCATCAGGCCGCTGTAAACGCGGATACAGCCGTTAGCCATCGCGAAGGCGTTGACGTCTTTCGCCATATACACCTTGTAGTTCACCGGCTGACCGTTAATGTTGTCGCCCAGCGCGGAAGCAATCTTGTTCAGACGCTGCGTGTAGGTGCTGTTTGCCGGGGCAAGCGTAGCTTTTCCATCCATATCCTTACAGGCCTCGTCGCTCAGCGCTTTCACCTGCGCATCGCTCAATGAGTAGGCCTGAAAAGCTTCTGCGCCTGAGGTCATCAGGCCGTTAGAATCCATATTCTGACAGCCGCTTAGCAGGAGCGTTGTTCCCACAGCCAGCCCAATTGCACGCATTTTCATGATGTTGCTTCCGTACTCGTTAATCTGAATTAATTCCGAAAAATGCACCGTCAACGAAGCCGGTGTCGGGCTAAGTATAAGGAATATCTACAGGGGCGGGCGAGTAGATTGCGCAACATGCGAGCATGATCCAGAGATTTCTTAAGCTGCAAAAGAATGGTCCATGTACATGCCCTGCGGCTTGGGTTACATTGTTGGCACTTTTTTCCGGCGTAGCCCAAAACGCGCTGTCGTCAAGGGCATGGCCTTTAACAGTCCGATCTGGAGTTAAAATGTCCTCACGTAAAGAGCTTGCTAATGCTATTCGTGCGCTGAGCATGGACGCAGTACAGAAAGCCAAATCCGGCCACCCGGGCGCCCCTATGGGCATGGCTGACATCGCCGAAGTCCTGTGGCGTGATTTCCTTAACCACAACCCGCAGAACCCGGGATGGGCAGACCGCGACCGTTTCGTGCTGTCTAACGGCCATGGCTCTATGCTGATCTACAGCCTGCTGCACCTCACTGGCTACGATCTGCCAATCGAAGAGCTGAAAAATTTCCGTCAGCTGCACTCCAAAACTCCAGGTCACCCGGAAGTGGGCTACACCGCTGGCGTTGAAACCACTACCGGTCCGCTGGGTCAGGGCATTGCGAATGCCGTGGGTATGGCGATTGCTGAGAAGACCCTGGCGGCACAGTTCAACCGTCCTGGCCACGACATCGTTGACCACTTCACCTATGCGTTCCTGGGCGACGGCTGCATGATGGAAGGCATTTCTCACGAAGTGTGCTCCCTGGCAGGCACCCTGAAGCTGGGTAAACTGGTTGCGTTCTACGACGACAACGGCATCTCCATCGACGGTCACGTTGAAGGCTGGTTCACTGACGACACCGCCGCACGTTTCGAAGCCTACGGCTGGCACGTTGTGCGCGGCGTTGATGGCCACGATGCTGACTCGATTAAACGTGCCGTAGAAGAAGCGCGCGCCGTGACCGACAAACCGTCCCTGCTTATGTGCAAAACCATCATCGGCTTCGGTTCTCCGAACAAAGCGGGCACTCACGACTCCCACGGCGCACCACTGGGCGACGCGGAAATCGCACTGACCCGTGAAGCGCTTGGCTGGAAACACCCTGCCTTCGAAATCCCATCTGAAATCTACGCGCAGTGGGATGCGAAAGAAGTGGGCCAGGCGAAAGAAGCGGCCTGGAACGAGAAGTTCGCGGCTTACGCGAAAGCCTTCCCACAGGAAGCGGCTGAATTCACCCGTCGTATGAAAGGCGACATGCCGTCTGACTTCGACGCGAAAGCGAACGAGTTCATCGCGAAGTTGCAGGCGAACCCGTCTAAAATCGCCAGCCGTAAAGCGTCTCAGAATGCGATCGAAGCGTTTGGTCCTCTGCTTCCAGAATTCCTCGGCGGCTCCGCTGACCTGGCGCCATCTAACCTGACCCTGTGGTCTGGCTCTAAGCCAATCAACGAAGACACTGCCGGTAACTACATCCATTATGGTGTACGTGAATTCGGTATGACTGCGATTGCCAACGGTATCGCTCTGCACGGTGGTTTCCTGCCGTACACCTCTACCTTCCTGATGTTCGTAGAATATGCACGTAACGCCGTGCGTATGGCTGCGCTGATGAAACAGCGTCAGGTGATGGTCTACACCCACGACTCCATCGGTCTGGGCGAAGATGGTCCAACTCACCAGCCGGTAGAGCAGGTGGCTTCCCTGCGCGTGACCCCGAACATGAGCACATGGCGTCCATGTGACCAGGTTGAATCTGCGGTGGCGTGGAAATACGGCGTTGAGCGTCAGGACGGCCCGACCGCGCTGATCCTCTCCCGTCAGAACCTGGCGCAGCAGGAACGTACCCCAGAGCAGCTGGCAAACATCGCCCGCGGTGGTTACGTGCTGAAAGATTGCGCGGGCCAGCCTGAGCTGATCTTCATCGCGACCGGTTCAGAAGTTGAACTGGCCGTTGCAGCATGGGAAAAACTGACTGCTGAAGGCGTGAAAGCGCGCGTGGTTTCCATGCCGTCTACCGATGCGTTCGACAAGCAGGATGCCGCGTACCGCGAATCTGTACTGCCTAAAGCGGTCTCCGCTCGCGTGGCAGTGGAAGCGGGTATTGCTGATTACTGGTTCAAATACGTGGGCCTGAACGGCGCTATCGTCGGTATGACCACCTTCGGTGAATCTGCTCCGGCAGAGCTGCTGTTCGAAGAGTTCGGCTTCACCGTTGAGAACGTTGTCGCTAAAGCGAAAGAACTGCTGTAAATCTCTCCGTGAGGCAAACGGGTCGCTCAGGCGGCCCGTTTTTATTTTGGTGGTATTTTCTTTGGTGTTAACAACATATATTTGGTGATTTCCATCACAAATACGAAAAGTTATAATATGTTTAATTTGCAATGGATATCACATATATAGGCTTGCTTTTTAATTTCTTATTTTTAACGATCTGTTTTTATTCGTTTTATTAAAATCTACTCTGACATGCTCGCTATTTTCTCTCCATTTGATTTCATTTTACCGCAGGCGTATTTTGTTTTTAGCGATACGTTGTACCCTAAAAATAAAATAAGGATGATATATGCGGTTAATTGATTATTTCCCTGGATCCTCAATATCAATAAAATCCGCAGCAAAGGACTGGCAGGAAGCCATTGATTTTTCCATGTCGTCTTTGCTGCAAAATCATTGTATTAACGCTGATTATATTGAAGCAATTAAAACCTCGACGCTCACTAATGGTCCTTATTACATTCTCGCTCCGGGTGTAGCAATGCCTCATGCCCGTCCGGAGTGCGGTGCCTTAAAAACAGGTATGTCATTAACGCTTCTTAAACAGGAAGTGCAGTTTGCCGACGACGATGAGCCCGTAAAATTACTCATTGGTTTATCTGCGGCGGATGCGGATTCACATATCGACGCTATCCAGGCATTAAGCGAATTATTATGTGAAGAAGATATGCTGTCAGCGTTGTTAACCGCTAAGTCAGAAAAGCAACTGGCGGATATTATCGCTCGCGCATAATTATTCTCTCCTTTACAGGATATTATTATGGAACACAAGTCTGCTCGTGCAAAGGTCCAGGCTTTTGGGGGCTTTTTGACTGCAATGGTCATCCCGAATATTGGCGCTTTTATTGCCTGGGGATTTATTACCGCATTATTTATACCAACCGGATGGATGCCAAATGAGCATTTCGCCAAAATTGTCGGACCGATGATCACCTATTTACTGCCGGTGATGATTGGCTCTACCGGTGGACACCTGGTTGGCGGCAAACGTGGGGCGGTGATGGGGGGGATCGGCACTATCGGCGTGATCATCGGCGCGGATATTCCTATGTTCCTCGGCTCAATGATCATGGGGCCACTCGGCGGCCTGGTGATTAAGCATATCGACCGAATGCTGGATAAACGCATTCCAGCGGGTTTTGAGATGGTCATCAACAACTTCTCGCTGGGTATTGCGGGCATGATCCTCTGCCTGCTGGGGTTTGAAGTCATCGGTCCTGCGGTGTCGATTGCCAATAACTTTATTAAAGAGTGTATTGAATCACTGGTACATGCAGGCTACTTGCCGCTGCTGTCGTTGATTAACGAACCGGCAAAAATCCTGTTTTTAAATAACGCTATCGATCAGGGGGTTTATTATCCGCTGGGGATGCAGCAGGCTTCCGAGACGGGTAAATCCATCTTCTTTATGGTGGCCTCCAACCCCGGGCCGGGTTTAGGCCTGCTGCTGGCTTTTGCTTTTTTCGGCAAAGGAATGGCGAAAAAGTCAGCCCCCGGCGCGATGATCATTCACTTCCTGGGCGGCATTCATGAGCTCTATTTCCCTTACGTACTGATGAAACCACTGACGCTGATTGCGATGATTGCTGGCGGCATGAGCGGGACGTGGGTATTTAACCTGTTAGGCGGCGGACTGGTGGCTGGCCCAAGTCCGGGTTCGATTTTCGCCTACCTCGCGTTAACGCCTAAAGGCGCATTCCTCGCCACGATTGCTGGCGTAACGGCAGGCACGCTGGTCACCTTTGCGGTCGCCTCTTTAATCCTGAAGATGGATAAAAATAGCGAAGCTGAAACGGAAGATACCTTCAATGATTCTGCCAACGCCGTTAAAGCCATGAAGCAGGAAGGCAAGTTTTCTTACCAGGATGTTAAGCATATCGCTTTTGTCTGCGATGCCGGAATGGGCTCCAGCGCTATGGGCGCGACGACATTCCGGAAGCGCCTGGAAAAAGCCGGACAAAATATCGAAGTAAAACATTATGCCATCGAAAATGTGCCTGACGACGCGGACATTATTGTTACCCATGCCAGCCTGGAGGGGCGCGCTAAACGGGTTAGTGACAAACCGTTAGTGTTGATAAAAAACTATCTCGGCGATCCGAAGCTTGACGAATTATTTAAGCATCTAACGGCGAATTAATCTATCTGGTTCCTGGAGTCATTATGAAAACGAAAGTGGCTGCCATTTATGGCAAGCAGGATGTTCGTATCCGCGAATTTGAACTGCCCGAAATAAGCGACAATGAACTGCTGGTGAGCGTAATTTCCGACAGCGTTTGTTTATCCACCTGGAAGGCAGCCAAATTAGGCAGTGAACATAAACGTGTGCCGGACGATCTGGAAAATCATCCGGTCATTACCGGACATGAATGCGCCGGGGTGATTGTTGAGGTCGGAAAAAACCTTGCCGGGAAATATAAAAAAGGTCAGCGCTTTGTTTTACAACCGGCAATGGGATTGCCAAGCGGTTATTCCGCTGGATACAGCTACGAATATTTTGGCGGCAATGCGACGTATATGATTATTCCAGAAGTCGCGATTAATCTGGGCTGCGTTTTACCTTATCATGGCTCCTATTTTGCGGCAGCTTCGCTGGCGGAACCCATGTGCTGCATTATCGGCGCGTATAACGCCAATTATCATACGACGCAATATGTCTATGAACACCGGATGGGTGTGAAACCGGGAGGTAATATTGCGCTTCTGGCCTGCGCCGGGCCGATGGGAATTGGCGCTATTGATTATGCGATTAACGGCGGGATTCAGCCGTCGCGCGTTGTGGTGGTAGATATTGATGAGGCCCGCCTTGCGCAGGCGGAAAAACTCCTGCCGGTTGAGCTGGCGGCACAAAAGGGTATTGAGCTTATCTATGTCAATACCTCTGTACTGGAGAACCCGGCCGCTACGTTACGCGCATTAACTGACAATGCAGGCTTCGACGACGTGTTTGTCTATGCTGCGGTTCCGGCGGTCATTGAACTGGCTGACGATCTTCTCGCCGAGGACGGGTGCCTGAATTTCTTCGCCGGACCAACGGACAGCAATTTCAAGGTGCCGTTTAATTTTTACAACGTCCATTACAACAGTACCCACGTGGTGGGCACCTCCGGCGGCTCGACGGAGGACATGAAAGAGGCGATTGCGCTGAGTGCGACGGGCCAGCTTCAGCCGTCGTTTATGGTGACCCACATCGGCGGCCTTGATGCGGTGCCGCATACGGTACTCAATCTGCCGGACATTCCTGGGGGCAAGAAGCTTATCTATAACGGTGTCACCATGCCGTTAACGGCCATTGCCGATTTTGCCGAAAAGGGTAAAACCGATCCGCTTTTCCGGGAGCTGGCAAGGCTTGTGGAAGAGACTCACGGCATCTGGAATGAAAAAGCAGAGCGCTATTTGCTGGCGAAGTTTGGGGTGGATATTGGGGAGGCGGCAGCATGATGTCTCTGGCATGGCCGCTCTTTCGCGTTACGGAACAGGCGGCGCTGGCCGCCTGGCCGCAAACCGGATGCGGCGATAAAAACCGAATCGACGGGCTGGCGGTAACCGCCATGCGCGAGGCGCTAAACGCGATAGCGATTCGCGGGCGTATCGTCATCGGCGAAGGTGAGATTGACCATGCGCCAATGCTGTGGATTGGTGAGGAGGTTGGAAGCGGCGTCGGCCCGGCGGTAGATATTGCCGTCGACCCCATAGAGGGCACCCGCATGGTGGCGATGGGGCAAAGCAATGCTCTGGCAGTGATGGCGTTTGCGCCTGAGGGCAGCCTGTTTCATGCCCCTGATATGTACATGAAAAAACTGGTGGTTAACGCAGCGGCCGCCGGGGCAATCAGCCTCGATCTCCCGCTGGCAGAAAACCTTCGCAACGTTGCCCGGGCGCTGGGCAAGCCGCTGGAGCATCTGCGGATGGTGACGCTGGACAAACCGCGCCTGCAAAATGCAATTGCCGAGGCGACGCAGCTGGGCGTGAAAGTGTTTGCGCTGCCCGATGGCGATGTCGCTGCCAGCGTACTGACCTGCTTACAGGATAACCCTTATGATCTGATGTACACCACAGGCGGCGCGCCGGAAGGGGTGATCTCCGCCTGCGCGGTGAAAGCGCTGGGCGGCGATATGCAGGCGGAACTGATCGATTTCTGTGAAGCGAAAGGGGAGAGTCCTGAGAACCGTCGGGTCGCCATGCAGGAGCACCGCCGCTGTGCGGAGATGAAAGTGGAAGTCAATCGTATCTATACCCTTAGCGAACTGGTAAAGGGCAATGACATCCTGTTCAGCGCGACGGGCGTGACGGGCGGCGAACTGGTTAAAGGTATTCAACAGGTTGCGAAGGGTGTGCGCACGCAAACTTTACTGATCGGCGGCGCAGATCGAACGTGTAATATAATAGACTCTCTGCATTCACGGTGATTTATCGAGATACAAATGACGACGCTGACAGAAGACGATGTGCTTGAGCAACTGGATGCTCAGAATAACCTCCTCGCATTCATGACGACGGCACAGTCTTTTTTGCTCCAGGGCATTAAATGTTTTCTGCCGTCGCTGTTTGTCGATAACGATGAAGAGATCGTGGAATATGCAGTGAAGCCGTTACTCGCCCGGAGTGGGCCGCTTGATGACATCGATGTGGCGTTACGCCTGATCTATGCGCTGGGGAAAATGGAAAAATGGCTCTACGCCGACATTACGCATTTTTCGCAGTTTTATCAGTATCTGAAAGAGCAGGATACGATCCCTGGCTTCGCCGATGACATCACCTGGGATTTTATCAGCAACGTTAATTGCATCACCCGTAACGCGACGTTATTCAGCGCGCTGGAGTCGATGAAATTTGCTGACTTTGCCGCATGGTCTGAGGTGCGCTTTACCGCAATGATCAAGACGGCGCTCACCCTGGCGGTAACGACAATTTTAAAGGAACTGACGCCGTGAAAATTGGGCTAACGGTTAACGGGCTACATGTAGAAGCACATTACCCTGATGACGAAATCGAAAATGTTCATAAGCCTTTGCTGCGGCAACTGGCGAAACTGCATTCTGCCAGCGCCAGCAAACGTACGATTGTTTTTCTCAGCGCGCCGCCCGGGACGGGCAAATCCACGTTGACCGCCTTCTGGGAATTCCTCTCTCGTCAGATGGAGGGGATGCCGCCGATCCAGACGTTGCCGATGGATGGTTTTCATCACTACAACGCGTGGCTTGAGGCCCATAACCTGCGTGCGTACAAAGGCGCGCCCGAGACCTTTGATGTCGACAGGCTTGCGCAACATCTGCGGCAGATAAAAGAAGGCGACAGTACCTGGCCGCAGTATGACCGACAAACGCACGATCCTGTCGAAGAGGCTATTGTGGTAACGGCCCCTGTCGTGATTGTTGAGGGTAACTGGCTGCTGCTTGATGACGAACGATGGCGAACGCTGATGGAATACTGCGATTTTTCATTGTTCATTCGCGCGCCCGCTGAAGTGTTACGTACGCGCCTGGTAGCGCGTAAGCTGGCCGGGGGACTCTCTCAGGCCGACGCCGACGCGTTTTATGCGCGCACCGACGGGCCAAACGTGGAGCGTGTTTTGCGTCACAGCCGTTCTGCCAATGTGGAACTGATGATGTTGGCAAATGGCAAATACCGACTCGTCTGATCTTTCGCGGCTTTCCATGGGGGCACCGTTCAACCCGCCGCGTTTTACGTGGCGGGAAGAAAAGGGATTATTCCGGAAAAATGTGATGGAGATCAGATAAAATCGCTCTTGATCTGTACAGAGATTCCTTTTATTCCCCGATTCGCTTATTCTTGCTGAAGCGTTTCAGTCGATTAAATGTTCGACAATTGACCAATCAATCGCAGTTTGTGACAGCAAGGATTCCCCTTCGGGCGTCGCTGGATTACTCTTTCAGCCACCTCAAACTCAGGGATAGCTTTGCAGGAGATCTATGACCGTACGCGTAGCGATTAATGGCTTCGGTCGCATCGGGCGCAACGTGGTTCGTGCTTTATATGAATCCGGGCGTCGTGCGGAAATCACCGTGGTGGCAATCAATGAACTGGCGGATGCTGCGGGCATGGCGCATTTGTTGAAATATGACACCAGCCACGGTCGCTTTGCCTGGGACGTTCGCCAGGAAAGGGAACAGCTGTTCGTCGGTGACGATGCCATCCGCGTGCTGCATGAGAACAGTATTGAAGAGCTGCCCTGGCGCGAACTGGGTGTGGATGTGGTGCTGGACTGTACCGGCGTGTACGGTAACCGTGAACATGGCGAAGCGCATCTGAATGCTGGCGCGAAAAAAGTGCTGTTCTCCCATCCCGGCAGTCACGACCTCGACGCCACCGTCGTGTTTGGTGTCAACCAGCACGAGCTGCAGGCTGAACACCGCATTGTCTCCAACGCCTCCTGTACCACCAACTGCATTATTCCGGTCATTAAACTGTTAGACGATGCGTATGGCATTGAATCCGGTACCGTGACCACGATTCACTCCGCCATGCACGATCAGCAGGTTATCGACGCCTACCATCCGGATTTACGACGCACTCGCGCGGCGAGCCAGTCCATCATTCCGGTGGATACGAAACTGGCTGCCGGGATCACGCGTATTTTCCCGCAGTTTAACGACCGTTTCGAAGCGATTGCCGTGCGCGTCCCGACGATAAACGTCACCGCAATCGATCTTAGCGTGACGGTGAAAAAACCGGTAAAAGCCTGTGAAGTCAACCTGTTGCTGCAAAAAGCGGCACAGGGAGCATTTCATGGTATAGTTGACTATACGGAATTACCGTTGGTCTCAGTAGATTTTAACCACGACCCGCACAGCGCCATCGTGGATGGCACGCAGACGCGAGTCAGTGGTGCGCACCTCATCAAGACGCTGGTCTGGTGTGATAACGAATGGGGCTTTGCTAACCGAATGCTCGACACCACGTTAGCCATGGCCGCAAAAGGTTTCAGGTAGAGCGCACCTTGCGCTTGCAAAACTTTAAGAATCAACGAGAGGATTCACCATGTCTGTAATTAAGATGACCGATCTGGATCTGGCAGGTAAACGCGTTTTCATCCGTGCCGATCTGAACGTACCGGTTAAAGATGGCAAAGTGACCAGCGACGCGCGTATCCGTGCATCTCTGCCAACCATTGAACTGGCTCTGAAGCAGGGCGCTAAAGTGATGGTCACCTCCCACCTGGGCCGTCCAACTGAAGGCGAGTACAACGAAGAGTTCTCTCTGCTGCCGGTTGTTAATTACCTGAAAGACAAACTGTCCAACCCGGTTCGCCTGGTGAAAGATTACCTGGACGGCGTGGAAGTTGCCGAAGGTGAGCTGGTTGTTCTGGAAAACGTTCGCTTCAACAAAGGCGAAAAGAAAGACGACGAAACCCTGTCCAAAAAATACGCTGCGCTGTGCGACGTATTCGTGATGGATGCATTCGGTACGGCTCACCGTGCGCAGGCTTCTACCCACGGTATCGGTAAATTCGCAGACGTCGCCTGTGCAGGTCCACTGCTGGCTGACGAACTGGAAGCGCTGGGTAAAGCACTGAAAGAACCTGCTCGTCCGATGGTCGCTATCGTTGGTGGTTCTAAAGTTTCTACCAAACTGACCGTTCTGGATTCCCTGTCCAAAATCGCTGACCAGCTGATCGTTGGCGGTGGTATCGCGAACACCTTCGTTGCTGCGCAAGGCCACAACGTGGGTAAATCCCTTTACGAAGCGGATCTGGTTGACGAAGCCAAACGCCTGCTGAGCACCTGTGATATCCCGGTTCCAACTGACGTTCGCGTGGCGACCGAGTTCTCCGAAACTGCTACCGCAACCCTTAAATCTGTTAATGACATCAAAGATGAAGAGCAGATTCTGGACCTGGGCGACGTTTCTGCACAGAAACTGGCTGAAATCCTGAAAAACGCAAAAACTATCCTGTGGAACGGTCCTGTCGGCGTGTTCGAATTCCCGAACTTCCGCAAAGGGACTGAAATCGTGGCTAACGCTATCGCAGACAGCGAAGCGTTCTCTATCGCAGGCGGTGGTGACACCCTGGCAGCTATCGACCTGTTCGGTATCGCTGACAAGATCTCCTACATCTCCACTGGTGGCGGCGCATTCCTCGAATTCGTGGAAGGCAAAGTCCTGCCAGCAGTAGCAATGCTCGAAGAGCGCGCTAAGAAGTAAGCCATTCAGGGGCAGGGAAACCTGCCCAATTTTCAGCGCGCTTATCAGAGCTCGCACCTTTTCTAACGGCCGAAGATACAGGACTAAGCAACATGTCTAAAATTTTTGATTTCGTAAAACCTGGCGTTATCACTGGTGATGACGTACAGAAAGTGTTCCAGGTAGCTAAAGAAAACAACTTCGCTCTGCCAGCAGTTAACTGCGTAGGTACCGACTCCATCAATGCCGTACTGGAAACCGCTGCAAAAGTTAAAGCACCGGTTATCGTTCAGTTCTCTAACGGCGGCGCTGCGTTCATCGCAGGTAAAGGCGTGAAAACTGACGTTCCTCAGGGCGCTGCCATCCTGGGTGCTATCTCTGGCGCACATCATGTTCACCAGATGGCTGAGCACTACGGTGTTCCGGTTATCCTGCACACTGACCACTGCGCGAAAAAACTGCTGCCATGGATCGACGGTCTGCTGGACGCAGGTGAAAAACACTTCGCAGCAACCGGTAAGCCACTGTTCTCTTCTCACATGATCGACCTGTCCGAAGAGTCTCTGGAAGAAAACATCGAGATCTGCTCTAAGTACCTGGCGCGTATGTCCAAAATGGGCATGACCCTGGAAATCGAACTGGGTTGCACCGGCGGTGAAGAAGACGGTGTGGACAACAGCCACATGGACGCTTCTGCTCTGTACACTCAGCCAGAAGACGTTGATTACGCTTACACCGAGCTGAGCAAAATCAGCCCACGCTTCACCATCGCAGCATCCTTCGGTAACGTGCACGGCGTGTACAAGCCAGGTAACGTGGTTCTGACCCCGACCATCCTGCGTGATTCTCAGGAATATGTGTCTAAGAAACACAACCTGCCGCACAACAGCCTGAACTTCGTCTTCCACGGCGGTTCCGGTTCTTCTGCTCAGGAAATCAAAGATTCCGTAAGCTACGGCGTAGTGAAAATGAACATCGATACCGACACCCAGTGGGCAACCTGGGACGGTATCCTGCAATACTACAAAACCAACGAAGCTTACCTGCAAGGTCAGCTGGGCAACCCGAAAGGCGAAGACCAGCCGAACAAGAAATACTACGATCCACGCGTATGGCTGCGCGCTGCCCAGACTTCTATGATTACTCGTCTGGAGCAGGCTTTCAAAGAACTGAACGCGGTTGACGTTCTGTAATTTGAACTGCTGACAGCACATCAGAAGGCCCGCAAATGCGGGCCTTTTTTTATGCTTTTTCAATATCCTGCAATACCTGATTTTGTGATCTGTTTGGCATTACCCGCTCTTTTTGTTTACCCTTTACTGACCTGCCTGTCCCCTTAAGGGATAGATTTTGTGTTTTGGTTTAGCAAAAGGAAGAATAAATGGAACAACTTGATGTTGTAGACAGCATCAATCACGCGGGTAACTGGCTGGTGCGCAACCAGGCGCTACTGCTGAGCTACGCTGTGAATATTGTTGCCGCTATTGCCATCATCATTGTCGGGATGATCGTGGCGCGTATCGTATCGAACGCGGTCAACCGGGTGATGGTTGCACGACACATTGACGCCACGGTCGCCGATTTCCTCTCCGCGCTGGTGCGTTACGGCATCATCGCCTTTACGCTGATTGCGGCGCTGGGGCGTGTCGGCGTGCAGACGGCATCCGTCATCGCTGTGCTCGGTGCTGCCGGTCTGGCCATTGGTCTGGCATTACAGGGTTCGCTGTCGAACCTGGCGGCGGGCGTACTGCTGGTAACCTTCCGTCCGTTCCGTTCCGGTGAATACGTGGATTTAGGCGGGATCGCGGGTACCGTGTTGCAGGTACAGATTTTCTCTACCACTCTGCGTACTGTCGACGGTCGTATTGTGGTGGTACCGAACGGGAAAATCATTGCCGGCAATATCATTAACTTCTCCCGCGAGCCGGTGCGTCGTAACGAGCTGATCATCAGCGTGGCGTACGATTCCGATATCGATCAGGTGAAGTCTCTGATTACCAACATCATTGCTTCAGATGACCGTATTCTGAAGGACCGCGAGCAGACCGTTCGTCTGAATGAACTGGGCGCATCATCCATTAATTTTGTGGTGCGCATCTGGAGCAAAAGCAGCGATCTGCAAAACGTATACTGGGATGTGCTGGAGCGCATTAAGCGTGACTTCGATGCTAACGGCATCAGCTTCCCGTACCCGCAGATGGACGTAAACGTCAAAAAAGTCAAAGAAGCAGAGTAACGTCTCCGTAGGCCCGGTAAGCATCAGCGACACCGGGCTTTTCTTTTATTAGCCTCGCTAATCCCCAATTAATATTATCCATTTCCTCTAATGTCGTTCCCGCAGTATAGTCTGCCCCAGGACAACTCTGCGAGAATTACGTTATGTTATCTTACTATTTTCAAGGGCTTGCGTTAGGTGCGGCCATGATCCTTCCCCTTGGTCCACAAAATGCGTTCGTGATGAATCAGGGCATTCGCCGTCAGTACCATCTGATGATTGCCTTGCTGTGCGCGGTGAGCGATCTGCTGCTGATTTGCGCCGGGATTTTTGGCGGCAGCGCCCTGTTGATGCAGTCGCCGTGGCTGCTGGCACTGGTTACCTGGGGCGGCGTAGCGTTTCTGCTGTGGTACGGGTTTGGCGCCCTGAAAACGGCCATGAGCAGCAATCTTGAGCTGGCGAGCGCCGAAGTGATGAAGCAAGGGCGCTGGAAGATTATCGTCACCATGCTCGCCGTGACATGGCTTAACCCGCACGTTTATCTTGATACGTTCGTGGTGCTCGGCAGCCTGGGTGGACAGCTGGACGTTGAGCCGAAACGCTGGTTTGCGCTCGGTACGGTCAGCGCCTCCTTCCTCTGGTTCTTTGGTCTTGCGATCCTGGCGGCGTGGCTGGCGCCACGACTGCGTACCGCCAAAGCGCAGCGCATTATCAATACCCTGGTGGGGCTGGTGATGTGGTTTATTGCCTTCCAGCTGGCGAAAGAGGGCATTCATCACGTACAGGGATTGTTCAACTAAGCGTTGTCTTATGGACATCTGAACAAGACCCGCTAAGCTTGCTGGCATGAGCCCTGTTAACAGGGCACTCTTCGCAACATGGAGGAATGACAGTGAAGTTTAAGGTGATGGCCCTGGCGGCATTAGTAAGTTTAGGTGCGGTGTCGGTGCAGGCGAATGAACTGCCAAACGGCCCGCACATTGTCACTTCAGGTACGGCAAGCGTGGATGCGGTACCGGATGTTGCAACCCTGGCAATTGAAGTGAACGTGGCGGCGAAAGATGCTGCTTCCGCCAAGAAACAGGCAGACGATCGTGTTGCGCAATACCTCTCTTTCCTGGAACAGAACGGTGTCGCGAAAAAAGACATCAGCTCTGCGAACCTGCGTACTCAACCGGATTACGATTACCAGAACGGCAAAAGCATCCTGAAAGGCTATCGCGCCGTGCGTACTGTAGAAGTGACCGTCCGCCAGCTTGATAAGCTCAACGGATTGCTGGATGGTGCGCTGAAGGCAGGGCTGAACGAAATTCGTTCCGTCTCGCTGGGCGTTGCGCAACCGGAGAAGTATAAAGACGAAGCGCGTAAAGCGGCGATTGATGATGCCATTCATCAGGCACAGCAGCTGGCATCCGGCTTCAAGAGCAAGCTCGGTCCGGTTTACAGCGTGCGTTACCACGTCTCAAACTACCAGCCAAGCCCGATGGTGCGGATGATGAAAGCGGACGCCGCGCCGGTTTCTGCTCAGGAAACCTACGAGCAGCCAACCATTCAGTTCGACGATCAGGTTGATGTGGTGTTCCAGCTGGAGCCGACTGAAAAGCCAGCTCAGTAACCCGTAGGCCGGGTAAGGCGAAGCCGCCACCCGGCTTGTTTTTCAATCCTGTCTTAACACCTTATGCCCAAACGCCAGCAGCGCGTCGGTGACGTTGCGCATCATGCGGCTTTCCGGCGCAAAACGGTGCCAGTACAACATCCGGCGCTGATACAGCCCCGGAGTTAAATCAATCAGCTCACCGCTTTTCAACTCTTTCTCAATCTGCAGATGCGGGATCATGCAGCAGGTGGTTCCCTGACGTGCAAGCTGCACGAAGGCTTCGGACGAGTTAACGATATGACACGGCACGCTGCCCGGCGGCAGATCGAAGTTTTGCTGCAGGAAGGCCTGATGCATATCGTCCAGATGGTCGAACGCGACGGCAGGCGCTTTCAGCAGCGCGGCGCGGGTCACACCGTTCGGGAAATAGCGCTCGGCAAAGGCTTTTGAACCGACGAAGAGGTAATCCAGCGCGCCCAACTGATCCACCAGACAGCTTGGCAGCGCCTGAGGCTGAATACTGACGGCACCAACCACTTCGCCGCGACGCAGACGTTCCTGGGTGCGGGTTTCATCTTCAACCTGGAGATTCAGGCGGATAGGGGAGTCGGCCAGCACCGGCGCAAGGGCCGGCAGCAGCCAGGTTGCCAGACTGTCGGCGTTCACCGCCAGCGACAGCAGCAGCGGCGTGGAGCCGGTCTGTTCATCGCCCAGCCACTCATCTTCCAGCAGTTCAACCTGACGTAGCAGGGCGAGGAGCTTTTGTCCTTGCTCCGTTGGACGCGGCGGTACGGTACGCACCAGCAGCGGCTGCCCGAACATGTTTTCAAGCTGTTTGATACGCTGTGATACGGCGGACTGGGTGATGCACAGCTTTTGCGCTGCGCGCTCAAAACCGCGTTCACGAATAACTGCATCAAGTGCCTGTAGTGTTCTGTAGTCCGGACGTTTCATTGCTCTGGCTGACTCCTTAATTTTGCTTAATCTGCACTATGACACAATTTTCCCTTCGTGGCAGACGAAATCCATTCGACGTGTTCTATAATGCGCCCTGAGTTTTCACACCACAGGCAAAACGATCATGACGCAGGATGAACTGAAAAAAGCAGTAGGATGGGCGGCTCTCCAGTACGTACAGCCGGGTACCATTGTCGGTGTTGGTACGGGATCGACGGCGGCGCACTTTATCGATGCGCTGGGCACGATGAAGGGGCAAATCGAGGGCGCGGTTTCGAGCTCCGATGCTTCCACGGAAAAGCTGAAAAGCCTCGGCATCACTGTTTTCGACCTCAACGAAGTGGACCGTCTGGGCATTTACGTTGATGGCGCGGATGAAATCAACGGCCACATGCAGATGATCAAAGGCGGTGGCGCGGCGCTGACCCGCGAAAAAATCATTGCCTCCGTGGCGGATAAGTTCATCTGCATCGCGGACGCCTCCAAGCAGGTCGACATTCTGGGGAGTTTCCCGCTGCCGGTCGAAGTGATCCCGATGGCGCGCAGTGCCGTGGCACGTCAACTGGTGAAGCTGGGTGGTCGTCCGGAATACCGTCAGGGTGTGGTGACCGACAACGGCAACGTGATCCTCGACGTTCACGGCCTTGAGATCCTCGATGCCATTGCGCTGGAAAATGCGATCAACGGCATTCCGGGCGTCGTTACCGTAGGGTTATTTGCCAACCGTGGCGCGGACGTAGCGCTGATCGGCACGGCTGACGGTGTAAAAACCATCGTAAAATGATCTGACGGGGGGAGCGCTCCCCCCGCTAAAAAATTTTGAAAAGCTAAATTCGGTGACTTGTGTCACGTTTTTCCGCCTCTTTTGCCGATCCTGCCGCGTTTGTAAATTTCCATAGCATTTTCCTCTGTCATTTTGCTCTGTATGACTTTTCTTCAGAGTGCCGACGCAAACGTTCATATTGCTGCAATAGTTTTTTTTGATATGTTGGCTGCACGGGATTTATATCCAGCACAACATCAGTTCAGATAAAAACAGGGTCGGGTAAATGGCAAAGGTATCACTGGAGAAAGACAAGATTAAATTCCTGCTGGTTGAAGGCGTGCACCAGAAAGCGCTCGATAGCCTTCGCGCTGCAGGTTACACCAACATCGAATTTCACAAAGGCGCGCTGGATACTGAAGAGCTGAAAGCGTCCATCCGTGATGCCCATTTCATTGGCCTGCGATCCCGTACCCAACTGACTGAAGACGTTATTGCTGCGGCGGAAAAGCTGGTGGCGATTGGCTGTTTCTGTATCGGTACCAATCAGGTTGATCTGAATGCCGCCGCAAAACGCGGTATCCCGGTTTTTAACGCCCCGTTCTCCAACACCCGTTCCGTGGCGGAGCTGGTGATTGGCGAGCTGCTGCTACTCCTTCGCGGTATTCCGGAAGCTAACGCCAAAGCGCACCGCGGCGTGTGGAATAAGCTGGCCGCGGGCTCCTACGAAGCGCGTGGTAAAAAACTCGGGATTATTGGTTACGGCCACATCGGTACGCAGCTTGGTATTCTGGCGGAATCCCTTGGCATGCACGTGTTTTTCTACGATATCGAAAACAAACTGCCGCTGGGTAACGCGACGCAGGTGCAGCATCTTTCTGACCTGCTGAACATGAGCGACGTGGTCAGCCTGCACGTGCCGGAAAATGCGTCCACAAAAAACATGATGGGAGCGGAAGAGCTGGCGCTGATGAAGCCGGGCTCACTGCTGATCAACGCCGCGCGCGGTACAGTAGTCGATATTCCTGCGCTGTGCGATGCGCTGAAGCGTAAGCATCTGGCGGGTGCGGCGATTGACGTGTTCCCGACGGAACCGGCCACCAACAGCGATCCGTTCACCTCTCCACTGTGCGAGTTCGACAACGTGATCCTGACGCCGCACATCGGCGGTTCTACTCAGGAAGCGCAGGAGAATATCGGCCTGGAAGTGGCGGGCAAGCTGAGCAAATATTCCGACAACGGTTCAACGCTCTCTGCGGTAAACTTCCCGGAGGTGTCTCTGCCGCTGCACGGTGGGCGTCGTCTGCTGCACATTCACGAAAACCGTCCTGGCGTGCTGACCGCCATCAACCAGATCTTTGCCGAACAGGGCGTTAACATTGCCGCGCAGTATCTGCAAACGAACGCGCAGATGGGTTATGTGGTGATTGATATTGAAGCGGATGAAGACATTGCCGAGAAAGCATTGCAGAGCATGAAGGCCATTCCGGGGACGATTCGCGCGCGTCTGCTGTACTGATAGTGCGGTCTGTGGTGTCGGGTGGCGCTTACGCTTACCCGACCTACAGCGGTCGTGCGGTCTGCGTGTCGGGTGGCGCTTACGCTTACCCGACCTACAATGTTCGTGCGGTCTGTGTGTCGGGTGGCGCTTACGCTTACCCGACCTACAATGTTCGTGCGGTCTGTGTGTCGGGTGGCGCTCACGCTTACCCGACCTACAAAGTTCGAGGATTTATGTAGGCCGGGTAAGGCGTAGCCGCCACCCGGCTTTGTTCTACCAGGTCCAGGTTTTACTGGGCGTCACCACCGCCGGCAACGGCACATCCCATTTCTCCACGGGTAATGCCTCCACGCCCTGACAATCATGCGCATAGCCCACCGGCTGCAACCCGTACTGCTGCCAGTTTTGTAGCGTTCTGTCGTAAAAACCACCGCCCATTCCCAGGCGCTGTCCCTGCTCGTCAAACGCCACCAGCGGCGTAATCAGCACATCCAGTTCAGATAGCGGCAGCACATCGCGCACGTCGAGTTTGGGTTCGGTGATTTTCAGACGATTCACCACCAGCTCGCTGTGCGGATGGTAGTGCAGAAACAGCAGATTGCCCCGGCTAAAGGGATGCAGCACCGGCAGATAAACTTTTTTCCCGGCGCGCCAGAGCTGGTCGATAAGTGGTTGGGTATCCAGCTCACCATCAAACGAAAGAAACAGGGCGACGGTGTTTGCCATCACCACAGGCGGATAGGCCATCATACGGGCGGCGGCCTGCTGGGCAAACTGTGTCTGTTGTTCGGCGCTTAAGGCACGACGACGCTGGCGAATGAGCTGACGGATATCCTGGCGTGAAGCAGAAACTTCAGGGAATTGAGTCATGGTTGTTGGTAGAAGAAGAGAGAGGGAATCTCCGAGATGCCGCCGCAGGCTGTAACCCTTGAACCCTTGGTTCAAGGTGAATGTGTCGTCATAGTTTTAAGGCTTCTCGGACGGACCGAGCATGCTCACCAACCATGGAGCGCCACATTCTTGTGGTATGAAATATCGGCTCAGGGGACTGGCCCGCTTGCAAACATCTCAGAGAAATTTTGTCTTCACAGTTACTCTACCATAGTCAACTGAGAAGTGTTATTCAAACTTTGGTCCCGGTCTTTCAGGACTGCGACCTTGATCAAGCAATGCCTGTTCAATGGTCTGCTGGAGCATTTTAATGCGCTGCTCCATGCTTGCCGCGTAATCGCGGGTCTTCGCTTTTTCCTGAGTCAGTTCATAGCTGATGTTCAACGCGGCGATGAAAACCAGCTGCTCAGTATTTGTGACTCTAGTGCGTTCTTTTAGATCTTGCAACCGCTGATTCAAATCGTCCGCAGCCTGATTCAAAGCATCCCTTTGTTCAGGCGGACAATTCACTCGCAGTGAACGGCCAAAAATCTGGAGATCGACGGGTTGTGCAGACATGCCACCTTCCTGCTGATTGACTGCGCTGCCTTCGCTTACTGCCCTGGGGGCTGCGAAGGGGCGACACTATAGCTACCCTGATGTGAAGATACAAGCCCTTTTCTGGTATCACCAGGGTCCAAAGTGGTAGCATATCATGAATATCCTCCCTTTGATGACGAATGCGTATGTCTATACAGAACGAAATGCCTGGTTACAAGGATTTAAACCAGTTACTGAACCAGCAGGGAGTCGGTCTAACCCCTGCCGAAATGCACGGTCTGATCAGCGGCATACTGTGCGGCGGAAACAGCGACAGCTCATGGCAGCCGCTGATCCACGACCTCACCAACGAAGGGCTGGCGTTTGGCCACGAACTGGCGGAAGCGCTGCGTAAAATGCACGCCGCAACCAGCGATTTCCTGGAAGACGATGGCTTTCTTTTTCAGCTTTATCTGCCTGAAGGCGACGATGTCAGCGTCTTCGATCGCGCTGATGCGCTCGCGGGTTGGGTAAACCACTATCTTCTTGGCCTGGGCGTAACCCAGCCTAAACTGGATAAAGTGACCGGCGAAGCGGGTGAAGCCATCGACGATCTGCGCAACATCGCCCAGCTCGGCTACGATGAAGACGAAGACCAGGAAGAGCTGGAGATGTCTCTCGAAGAGATTATCGAGTACGTGCGCGTGGCGTCTCTGCTGTGCCACGACAACTTTACGCGCTCGCAGCCGACCGCGCCGGAAGTTCGCAAGCCAACATTACACTAAGAAAAATAACGCACAGGAGGGTGTCATGGTTATCTCCAGTCAAGAGTATTCTCGCCGTCGTCAGGCGCTGCTGGCAAAAATGCAGCCGGGAAGCGCTGCCCTGATTTTCGCCGCGCCGGAAGTGACGCGCAGCGCCGACAGCGAATACCCCTATCGCCAGAGCAGTGATTTCTGGTACTTCACCGGGTTTAACGAGCCGGAAGCGGTACTGGTGCTGATTAAAAGCAATGACACCCACAACCACAGCGTGATTTTTAACCGCGTGCGCGATCTGACCGCGGAAATCTGGTTTGGCCGCCGCTTAGGGCAGGAGGCGGCGCCGGAAAAACTGGGCGTGGACCGCGCGCTGGCCTACAGCGAAATCAACCAGCAGCTCTATCAATTGCTCAACGGCCTGGACGTGCTGTACCACGCGCAGGGTGAATACGCGTATGCGGATGAGATTGTTTTCACTGCGCTGGATAAGCTGCGTAAAGGCTCACGTCAGAATTTGTCTGCACCCGCAACCCTGACAGACTGGCGACCGGTAGTGCACGAGATGCGCCTGTTTAAGTCTGAAGAAGAGCTGAATGTGATGCGCCGCGCGGGCGAAATCAGCGCCCTGGCGCATACCCGTGCCATGGAAAAGTGCCGTCCCGGTATGTTCGAGTACCAGCTTGAAGGCGAAATTCACCATGAATTTAACCGTCACGGCGCGCGCTTCCCGTCCTATAACACCATCGTAGGCGGCGGGGAAAACGGCTGCATTCTGCACTACACCGAAAACGAAAGTGAACTGCGCGACGGCGATCTGGTGCTGATTGACGCCGGCTGTGAATATCAGGGTTACGCGGGCGACATCACCCGTACCTTCCCGGTGAACGGTAAATTCACCCCAGCGCAGCGTGAAATCTATGACATCGTGCTTGAGTCTCTGGAGACCGCGCTGACGCTGTTCCGCCCTGGCACCTCCATCCAGGAGGTTACGGGCGAGGTGGTGCGCATCATGATTACCGGGCTGGTGAAGCTCGGCATTCTGAAAGGCGATGTGGACACCCTTATAACCGAAAACGCCCATCGTCCGTACTTTATGCATGGCCTGAGCCACTGGCTGGGGCTGGATGTGCATGACGTGGGGGCATACGGTCCGGAACGTTCGCGCGTGCTGGAGCCAGGCATGGTGCTGACCGTTGAGCCGGGGCTGTACATCGCGCCGGATGCCGACGTGCCGGAACAGTACCGCGGGATCGGCATTCGTATTGAAGATGACATCGTCATCACCGAAACCGGTAACGAAAACCTGACCGCGACCGTGGTGAAAAAAGCCGACGACATCGAGGCGCTGATGGCGGCGGCACGCGGATGAGCGTAATCATCGTTGGCGGAGGCATGACCGGCGCTACTCTGGCGTTGGCTATTTCTCAGTTAACCCAAGGCCAGCTTCCGGTGCATCTGGTTGAGGCGGTCGCGCCGCAGGCGGCCGATCATCCCGGTTTCGACGCCCGCGCTATCGCGCTGGCGCAGGGAACCTGTCAGCAGCTTACGCGTATTGGGATCTGGCAGGCGATAGCGGATTGCGCAACGGCGATCGGCACCGTTCACGTCAGCGATCGCGGGCACGCCGGGTTTGTGACGCTGGATGCCCACGATTACCGGATCGAGGCGCTGGGGCAGGTTGTCGAGCTGCATGACGTAGGGCTGCGGCTGTTCCGTCTTTTACAGGACGCGCCTGGCGTCACGCTGCACTGTCCGGCGCGCGTCGCCAGCTTTAGCCGCCGTGACGAAGCCGTCAGCGTGACGCTGGACAACGGCACCACGCTGGAGGGGGAACTGCTGGTGGCGGCGGATGGTTCACGCTCCGCGATCGCCACGCAGTGCGGCGTCGAATTGCGCTCTGAACCCTATGGGCAGGTGGCGGTCATCGCTAACGTCTCTACGGCTGGCACGCATAACGGCAGGGCATTTGAGCGCTTCACTGAGCACGGCCCGCTGGCCATGCTGCCGATGTCGAACGGGCGCTGCTCGCTGGTGTGGTGCCATGCGCAGGACCGGGCCGATGAGGTTCTCTCCTGGTCCGACGAACGTTTTAGTTCCGAGCTGCAGAAAGCCTTCGGCTGGCGGCTTGGGCGTATCACCCAGGCCGGAAAACGCGTGGCCTATCCGCTCGCGCTGACGACCGCATCGCAGACTGTCTCCCATCGCGTCGCTCTGGTCGGCAACGCCGCGCAGACGCTGCACCCCATCGCTGGGCAAGGCTTTAACCTTGGCCTGCGCGACGTGATGAGCCTGGCTGAACTACTGGCGCAGACGTGGAGCGAACAACAGGATTGTGGCGCATACTCAGTGCTTAGCCATTACCAGAAACGACGTCAGGCGGACAAAGCGGCGACCATTGGCGTTACCGACGGTTTAGTCCACCTGTTTGCCAATCGCTGGGCACCGCTGGTTGCGGGTCGCAACCTTGGGCTGATGGCGATGGAACTGTTCATTCCGGCACGTGACGTGCTGGCGCAGCGGACCCTGGGTTGGGTCGCGCGTTAAGGAGTAATCACCGTGCAAAATGTTGATGTCGCCATTGTCGGCGGCGGAATGGTAGGACTGGCGCTGGCCTGTGGTTTACAGGGCAGCGGCCTGCGCGTGGCGGTGCTTGAGCAAAACGCGCCGCAGCCTGTGGCGCAGGATGCACCGCCGGAGCTGCGCGTCTCGGCGATCAATGCCGCCAGCGAAAAGCTACTGACGCACCTTGGCGTCTGGTCTGAAATCGTGGCGCTGCGTGCCAGCTGTTACCATGGCATGGAAGTGTGGGATAAAGACAGCTTCGGCCATATCGCGTTTGACGATGAAAGCATGGGCTACAGCCACCTTGGGCACATCGTTGAAAACGCGGTGATCCACCACGCGCTGTGGCAAAAAGCGCAGCAGTGCAGCGACGTCACGCTGATCGCGCCGGCGAAACTTCAGCAGGTGGCGTGGGGCGAAAACGACGCGTTTATCACTCTTGAAAGCGGCGACATGCTGACCGCGCGGCTGGTAGTGGGTGCCGACGGCGCCAATTCCTGGCTGCGTAACAAAGCGGATATTCCGCTGACCTTCTGGGATTACCGTCATCACGCCCTGGTTGCCACAATCCGCACCGAAGAGCCGCATGGCGGCGTGGCGCGCCAGATTTTCCACAATGATGGCATTCTGGCCTTCCTGCCGCTTGCTGATCCGCATCTCTGCTCCATCGTCTGGTCTTTAGAGCCGGAGAAAGCGCAGCAGATGCAGGAGGCGACGCCGGACGCCTTTAATCAGGCGCTATGCGTGGCGTTTGATAACCGTCTGGGCCTGTGCACGCTTGAAAGCGAACGCCAGGCGTTTCCGTTAACCGGTCGCTACGCGCGTCAGTTTGCGGCGCACCGTCTGGCGTTGGTGGGGGATGCGGCGCATACGATTCATCCGCTGGCCGGGCAGGGGGTGAACCTCGGCTTTATGGACGCGGCCGAGCTGGTTGAAGAGCTGCGTCGTCTGCATCGGGAAGGTAAAGATATTGGTCAGCATCTGTATCTGCGTCGCTACGAGCGCAGCCGCAAACACAGTGCGGCGATGATGCTGGCGGGTATGCAGGGCTTCCGCGAGCTATTTGCCGGAGCGAACCCGGCGAAAAAACTGCTGCGCGATATCGGCCTCAAACTGGCCGACACCCTTCCCGGCGTCAAACCGCAGCTTCTTCGTCAGGCAATGGGCCTTAACGATCTTCCCGACTGGTTACGTTAATCTCGATCCCCGTCACACTTTATTTTCCCGGCCTTCGCGCCGGGGAAATCTCCTCGTTTGAAATAATCTAATTTCACGTCATTTTTCGCATTAGAAAATCTAATCTTACTATTTTTATGTTACTGAAATTCGGCCCGTTTTTCCGCACGAAATATCACCATCTGCTAAATCCTGTTAGCTCGATGTTAATTTTATGCGGGTTTAATCGCATTTTACCAGTGAATAACTCTGTAGGCTTTTCAGCGATTTTTGGTCATAAGCTAATGTGATGACCCGTTTTACCTTATGGTTAACCGCCGGTTTCGGTGGTAAGTTCAGGTAAAAGAGAACGTTTGCGTCGGCCCTCGATCGCGAGGTCGACACCGGGTTTCACGGTGAATTTTTCAACGAGGAAAAGATGGCTCAACAGACTCCTTTGTACGAACAGCACGTGTTATGCGGCGCCCGCATGGTGGACTTCCACGGCTGGATGATGCCGCTGCACTACGGCTCGCAGATTGATGAGCACCACGCGGTGCGCACCGATGCCGGTATGTTCGACGTGTCTCATATGACGATTGTCGACCTGCGCGGAAGCCGCACCCGGGAGTTTTTGCGTTATCTGTTGGCAAACGACGTCGCCAAACTAAAAACGCCGGGCAAAGCGCTCTATACCGGCATGCTCAATGCCTCTGGCGGCGTGATTGACGACCTCATCGTCTACTACTTCACCGAAGATTTCTTCCGCCTCGTTGTAAACTCCGCCACCCGCGAAAAAGACCTCTCCTGGATTTCCCAACACGCTGAACCTTACGCCATCGACATCACCGTTCGTGACGATCTGTCGCTGATTGCGGTGCAGGGGCCAAACGCCCAGGCGAAAGCCGCGTCTCTGTTCAGCGACGAGCAGCGCAAAGCAACCGAAGGCATGAAGCCGTTCTTCGGCGTGCAGGCGGGGGATCTGTTTATCGCCACCACCGGCTACACCGGTGAAGCGGGCTACGAAATTGCAATGCCAAACGAAAAGGCCGCCGATTTCTGGCGTGCGCTGGTGGAGGCGGGTGTGAAGCCTGCGGGCCTGGGCGCGCGCGATACGCTGCGTCTGGAAGCGGGGATGAACCTCTACGGTCAGGAGATGGACGAAGGCGTCTCACCGCTGGCGGCCAACATGGGCTGGACCATCGCGTGGGAACCGGCTGACCGTGATTTTATTGGCCGTGAAGCGCTGGAGATGCAGCGCGAGAAGGGCACTGAACAGCTGGTTGGCCTGGTGATGAAAGAAAAAGGCGTTCTGCGCGGCGAGCTGCCGGTGCGCTTCACCGATGCCGATGGCAATCATCGCGAAGGCGTGATCACCAGCGGAACGTTCTCCCCGACGCTCGGCTACAGTATTGCACTGGCACGCGTGCCAGCGGGGATTGGCGAAACGGCGGTGGTGCAGATCCGCAACCGCGAAATGCCGGTCAACGTGACCAAACCGATTTTTGTTCGCGCCGGTAAGCCGGTCGCCTAACTATTTTTATCAGGAGAACTTCAATGAGCAATGTGCCAGCAGAACTGAAATACAGCAAAGAACACGAGTGGCTGCGCAAAGAGGCGGACGGCACTTACACCGTTGGGATCACCGAGCACGCGCAGGAACTGCTGGGCGACATGGTGTTTGTTGACCTGCCGGAAGTGGGCGCAACCGTGAGCGCAGGCGACGACTGTGCGGTGGCGGAATCCGTTAAAGCGGCCTCTGACATCTACGCTCCGGTGAGCGGTGAAATTGTTGCCGTGAACGACGCGCTGAGCGACTCCCCGGAGCTGGTGAACAGCGAGCCTTATGAAGGCGGCTGGATCTTTAAGATCAAAGCCAGCGACGAAGCGCAGGTTGCCGCGCTGCTGGATGCGACCGCGTACGAAGCACTACTGGAAGACGAATAACGTTGTGCCGGATGGCGCTGCGCTTATCCGGCCTACAGATCTACGTAGGCCCGGAAAGCGTTAGCGCCACCGGGCAACAGCGTTACAGATAATTACGATTCACTGCACGTTTCAGGAACCATCGCTCATGACACAGACTTTAAGCCAGCTTGAAAACCGTGGCGCCTTCATTGAACGTCACATTGGGCCGGATGCTCAGCAACAGCAGGAGATGCTGAAGACAGTTGGCGCGGATTCATTAAACGCACTGATCGGCCAGATCGTGCCAAAAGACATCCAGCTTGCCACACCGCCGCAGGTAGGCGAGTCCACGACGGAGTTCGCCGCGCTGGCGGAGCTGAAGGCCATCGCCGGCCTTAACAAGCGCTATAAGTCTTATATCGGCATGGGCTACACCAACGTGCAGTTACCGCCGGTGATCCTGCGTAATATGCTGGAAAATCCGGGCTGGTACACCGCTTACACCCCGTATCAGCCAGAAGTCTCCCAGGGCCGTCTGGAAGCGCTGCTGAACTTCCAGCAGGTGACGCTGGATCTGACCGGTATGGATATCGCCTCTGCCTCGCTGCTGGATGAAGCCACTGCCGCCGCTGAAGCGATGGCGATGGCGAGGCGCGTGAGCAAGCTGAAAAACGCCAACCGCTTCTTCGTCGCGGCGGACGTGCATCCCCAGACGCTGGACGTGGTGCGCACCCGTGCGGAAACCTTCGGCTTTGAGGTGATTGTCGACGACGCTGACAAAGTGCTGGATCACCAGGACGTCTTCGGCGTGCTGTTACAGCAGGTGGGCACCACCGGGGAAGTGCATGATTACAGCGCGCTGATCGCCGAGCTCAAATCCCGTAAGGTTATTGTTAGCGTCGCCGCTGATTTTATGGCGCTGGTGCTGCTGACGGCGCCAGGTAAACAGGGCGCGGATATTGTCTTCGGCTCAGCGCAACGCTTCGGCGTGCCGATGGGCTACGGCGGCCCGCACGCGGCGTTCTTTGGCGCGAAAGATGAATTTAAACGTTCCATGCCAGGCCGTATTATCGGCGTATCGAAAGATGCCGCCGGTAACACCGCGCTGCGCATGGCGATGCAGACCCGCGAGCAGCATATCCGCCGCGAGAAAGCGAACTCCAACATCTGTACCTCGCAGGTGCTGCTGGCTAACATTGCCAGCTTATACGCGGTGTTCCACGGTCCGGCAGGTCTGAAACGCATTGCCAGCCGCATCCACCGTCTGGCCGATATCCTGGCCTGCGGTCTGCAACAGAAAGGTCTCAGACTGCGTCATGAGCACTACTTCGACACTCTGTGTGTCGATGTGGCAGACAAAGCGGCCGTGCTGGCGCGCGCCGAGGCAGCACAAATCAACCTGCGCAGCGACATTCACAATGCGGTCGGTATTACGCTGGACGAAAGCACCACCCGTGACGATATCCTGACCCTGTTCAACGTATTGCTGAGTGACGCACAGGGTCTGGACGTTGATACGCTCGACAAAGAGGTTGCGCTCGACAGCCGCTCCATTCAGGAAAGCATGCTGCGCGACGACGCGATCCTGACTCACCCGGTGTTCAACCGCTATCACAGCGAAACCGAGATGATGCGTTACATGCACTCTCTGGAACGTAAAGATCTGGCGCTGAACCAGGCGATGATCCCGCTGGGCTCCTGCACCATGAAGCTGAACGCCGCGGCTGAGATGATCCCAATCACCTGGCCTGAATTCTCCGAGCTGCACCCGTTCTGCCCGGCTGAGCAGGCGGAAGGTTATCACATGATGATCAACCAGCTCTCCGACTGGCTGGTGAAGCTGACCGGGTACGACGCGCTCTGCATGCAGCCGAACTCCGGTGCGCAGGGTGAATACGCCGGTCTGCTGGCGATCCGTCACTATCACGAAAGCCGCAACGAAGGCCACCGCGATATCTGTCTGATCCCAAGCTCTGCCCACGGCACCAACCCGGCCTCTGCCCAGATGGCAGGGATGGAAGTGGTGGTCGTGGCGTGCGACAAAAACGGCAACATCGATCTGGCCGACCTGCGCGCGAAAGCCGAGCAGGCAGGCGACAAACTCTCCTGCATCATGGTGACCTACCCGTCCACCCACGGCGTGTACGAAGAAACGATCCGTGAAGTGTGTGAAGTGGTGCATCAGTTCGGCGGCCAGGTTTACCTCGACGGTGCGAACATGAACGCCCAGGTGGGCATCACCTCTCCGGGCTTTATTGGCGCGGACGTGTCGCACCTCAACCTGCATAAAACGTTCTGCATTCCGCACGGCGGCGGCGGCCCGGGCATGGGCCCAATCGG
Organism: Enterobacter cloacae complex sp. ECL411; assembly: GCF_021869665.1. Taxonomy (NCBI): domain Bacteria; kingdom Pseudomonadati; phylum Pseudomonadota; class Gammaproteobacteria; order Enterobacterales; family Enterobacteriaceae; genus Enterobacter; species Enterobacter cloacae complex sp. ECL411. The sequence goes on along the minus strand of NZ_CP091486.1, from coordinate 3,846,641 downwards.
CGTCAAAGCGCACCTGGCACCGTTTGTGCCAGGCCATAGCGTGGTGCAGATTGAAGGCATGCTGACCCGTCAGGGCGCGGTCTCCGCGGCACCGTTCGGCAGCGCCTCTATCCTGCCAATCAGCTGGATGTACATCCGCATGATGGGCGCGGAAGGGCTCAAGCAGGCCAGCCAGGTGGCGATCCTCAACGCCAACTACATCGCAACACGTCTGAAAGACGCCTATCCGGTGCTCTACACCGGCCGCGATGGTCGCGTGGCGCACGAATGCATCCTCGATATTCGTCCTCTGAAAGAAGAGACGGGCATCAGCGAGCTGGATATTGCCAAGCGCCTGATCGACTACGGCTTCCACGCGCCAACCATGTCCTTCCCGGTTGCAGGAACGCTGATGGTTGAGCCGACCGAGTCTGAAAGCAAGGTGGAGCTGGATCGCTTTATCGACGCGATGCTGGCGATCCGCAGCGAAATCGACCGCGTGAAAGGCGGGGAATGGACGCTGGAAGATAACCCCCTGGTTAACGCGCCGCATACCCAGAACGAACTGGTGGCAGAGTGGAACCACGGTTATACCCGCGAGCTGGCTGTCTTCCCGGCAGGTGTAGCAAACAAATACTGGCCAACCGTGAAACGTCTTGATGATGTTTACGGCGACCGTAACCTGTTCTGCTCCTGCGTGCCGATGAGCGAATACCAGTAACGTTGTTCCTGTAGTAACGTAGGCCGGGTAAGGCGAAGCCGCCACCCGGCTTTTTTATTGGGAGAAAAGAATGGCAATTGCATTGGTCACCGGCGCCAGCCGGGGTATTGGTAAAGCCACCGCGCTACAGCTGGCAAGCGAAGGCTACACCGTTGCGGTGAATTTTCATCACAACATCAAAGCCGCGACAGAGGTCATTAATCAGATCGTGGACGCGGGCGGTAAGGCCTTTGCCGTGCGCGCGGATATCAGCGATGAATCGCAGGTGATGGCGATGTTCGACAGCATCGATCGCGAAGGTGAGCCGCTCGCCGCGCTGGTGAACAACGCCGGGATTTTGTTTGAACAATCCTCCATCGAAAACCTCTCAGCTGAACGTATTAACCGCGTGCTGTCCACCAACGTCACTGGCTATTTTCTCTGCTGCCGTGAGGCGGTGAAGCGCATGTCGCATAAACACGGCGGCAAGGGCGGCGCGATTGTGAATGTCTCCTCGGCGGCCTCACGACTGGGCGCACCGGGGGAGTATGTGGATTATGCTGCCTCCAAAGGGGCGGTGGATTCCCTGACAACCGGCCTCGCGCTGGAGGTGGCGGCGCAGGGCATTCGCGTTAACTGCGTGCGGCCAGGCCTGATTTATACCGATATTCACGCCTCCGGCGGCGAGCCGGGGCGTGTGGATCGGGTGAAGTCGATGTTACCGATGCAGCGTGGCGGTCAGCCGGAGGAGGTCGCCCAGGCCATTACCTGGCTGCTGAGCGACAAAGCTTCCTATGTCACCGGTAGCTTCCTGGAGCTGGCTGGCGGGAAGTAACGCTACGACGCCAGCCACAGCCGCAGGCGCATTCCCCAGCCGCTGGTCCAGCCGGTGGTGATCGACTTCACTTCACCGTGAGAGATCACCACAAGCGTTGGCGTCACCTGAACGTCCCACTGACGCGCCAGTTCTCCGCTGGCGTCGTTGACCGTGGGCATCATCGCCTTCTTCTTTCTCATCCATGTTTCGAGCGTCGCGTTATCGCCCGAGCGCAGCGCAACCGACATCACGTTACCCCCGTCCGCGGCAATCGCCGCCACCGACGGCGTGGTGTAGCGGCAGACGCCGCACCATGTCGCCCAGACGTAGACCAGCAGCGGTCGCTCCTTACTCATGGCGATAAGATCGACGGGCTGACCATCGAGGGTGTGCAGTGCCGTCGCGGAGAAATTCTGCGGCAGCGCGGGCTGGCGGAAATAGTCCACCGCCAGGCTCACGGCTACGCCAATCAGCAGCCACACGGCCAGCTCGCGCAGCAGGCGAGGAAGCTTACTTGCCACGGGCGTTTGCCAGCTGTTCTTTGACCAGCCCCTCCAGATCGTCATACGGGATTGCGCCCGCCACCATCTGGTCACCGATGATGGTCGCCGGGGTGCCCTGAATATTCAGCACCTGCGCCAGGATCAGGTTCATCTTTACGCTGTCCATGGTTTTATCATCGGTTTTAATGCTGTCCGTCCCGGTCTTCACCTGCGCGGCGGCGATGCTGGCGTCATCGTGATAGCCCTTTTTCATCATCAGCCGCTGGTGTAGTGCCCAGAATTGATCCGGCGCCTGCTGCCACGTTGAGAGCGCCGCTTTCGCGGCATTTACCGAGCTTTGTCCCTTGAACGGCAGCAGTTTGATGATGAGCTGCACGTCGGGATTTTCCTGCACGATTTTCTCCAGCATTGGGTCGAACTGCTTGCAATACGGGCAGTTGTAGTCTGTGAAGGAGACGATGGTGAGCTTCGGCGATGTCGCGCCGGTTCGCGGGCTGTTGGGGTCGTTAAACAGCAGTTTTGCCAGCTGGTCGTTGGAAGCGTCATCTGACGGTGCGGCGAAACCGAACGTTGATAACGACAGCAGAAGTAAGGCAACGAAGGTTCTCATGTTATTTTCCTTTTGCATCGGACAGGGTGCTCAGCACCGCTTCGCGGCTTAACAACGCAGGCAGCACGTGGCCCTGAGGTAATCCCGGTCCGTAGATCTGGTTAAACGGCACGGCGGCGCTGCCGCGCGTGGTTAAAAACTGGCTGATGGTATCTGAGGGGCGGCTCCAGTCGCCGCGCAGGGCGACAACGTCCGGGGCGGAGAGCGCGACCTGCACGTCGTCGCGCAGCAGTACGTTGTATTTATTGGCTTTACAGGTCACGCACCAGTCGGCGGTCACGTCGACGAACACCCGTTTGTTCTCCGCCAGCGCGCGGACAATGGCCTGCTCGCTGAGCGGCTGCCAGTGAATACGATCGCGGCGGGAGCCCTCGCCGCCGGAGCCGGAAACAAACGCGACTACCCCGGCCACCAGTACAGCTAATACCCCGGCGCGCAGTGCCGTTTGCCAGCGGTAGCGCCAGGCGGTGACCAGCAGCAGCGCAAGGATCAGCAGCACGCCCAGCGTAATGACCGGCAGGCTGCCAATGTGCACCGTCAGCAGGCTCAGCAGCCACAGCGATGAGCCGAGCATCATCATCCCCAGCACTACGCGTACAACGTTCATCCAGCGCCCCGGACGCGGCAACCGCTGGGCCAGCCCCGGCCAGGCCGCCACCAGCAGCCACGGCAGGCTCATGCCGATACCCATCGCCAGGAAGATCCCCCACAGCAGGGGAAGCGGTGCCGCCAGCGCGACCGAGACCGCCGTCCCCAGGAACGGCGCGGTGCAGGGTGTCGCCAGCAGCGTGGCAAACGCGCCTTGCCAGAAATGACCCGCAAGCCCGTTGCCGCCGCGCGTGGCGAGGAAGGTGCTGGCGCCGGAAGGGAGACGGATTTCAAACAACCCCAGCAGGCTGGCGCTGAAAAGCACCATCACCAGCGCCATCGCACCAATAAACCACGGGTTCTGGAACTGGATCCCCCAGCCGAGCGCCTGATTGCCTAAGCGTAATACCGTCATCATCAGCGCCAGTGCGAGGAACGAGATCACGATCCCGGCTACCGATGCAAGAAACTGTCGGCGTACCTGACCCCGCGCCTGCCGTTCGGTTTGCATCAGCGTGCCCAGCTTCATGGCCAGCACCGGCAGTACGCAGGGCATGACGTTAAGGATCAGACCGCCAGCCAGCGCCATCAGCAGCACCCAGCCTAACGGGAGCGTCGGCGCGGCGTTCCCCGGCTGAATGCTCAGGCTGGACTCCTGCGCCTGCCCGCTATCGGCCAGAACCAGTGACAGGGTTTTGCCGCTGAGGTTGGGCGCGGCCTCGCCCCAGCTGTCCGTCACGGGCACGGTGGCGACCAGCGAATCACCGCGCACGGTGAGGGCCGGTTTGCCGAAATCAACATCATCCATACCGTCGATAAACAGCGACGGCGCCTGCCAGCCTGCGTCACGCTGCGCCGTTACGGTCAGCTTGCCGGGGGCATAGGTGGCGTTAAGCGTTGAGGTCAACCCGCCGCTGAGCGGAAGGGTGCCCATGGCCCGACTGAAATCGTAATCAAAACCGGCGCCTGCGGATGCGGTCATGTTCAGCGAAAACGAGTAGTCGGTAAGAATACAGACGTTGCTACAGGTGGAGAGCGTCAGCACGCCGCTCAGGATCGTCGGGACGTCGCCCCGCAGAGTGAGGGGAAAGCTGACATCGCCGTGATAGCCCTGCGTGGTGATGCCCGCGACGTCGAAACGCTGCGGCACAGGCCAGCGCCAGATCGCCTCGACGGGCTGATGCCATTTAATCGCGGGTGCGACGCCGCCTTCGCCCGGCGAGCGCCAGTAGGTTTTCCAGCCTTTTTGCAGGGCGACGTCCAGCAGCAGGCGGGTTTCGCCAGTGCTTTCAGGTTGCGCACGCAGCCTGACGCTGGCGTGCTGATTATCGGCGGCGCGCAGCCAGCCGCTGTCGGCAGCCTGGCTGAGGGGCAGCCATAGCCAAAGCAGGCAGACCAGCAGTCGCCTGAATACAGTAAACATAAATTTTCTCCGTAAATGATGAATTAACCTGAAGTAACAGGCGAAGGCTCATTCACGGAAGACGCATAATCGCAGATGCACCCTTAACCGGGGCGGGGAGATAACGCGGGGAGGCCACTGCCGTTCGCGGCGCGGTGGACTGGCTGCCAGCAACGCCAGCAGCAGGGTGACGGCAATCAGGGCGCCTTCAAACAAAACAGGCGGGACCGACATCAGCGACTTGGCGCTTAGCTCACACGGGGTTACCGGTGCGTCGGCACTCTCCTGCCCCTGCTGGACAAACTGGCTCGTGGCGGTGACGTTCATGACAAGCGCGTGCATCCCGGCCATCCGCTGGGCGGTACATATCAGCACCACCAGACAGGCCAGGGCTACAAGCAGGATAGCGTTGCGTTGTCGCTTAATCATGTTCGCCTCAAATATTCAGGATGCCTATATTATCGGGCGAACATATTTTGGCAACGCAAAAGCTGTAAAGAAGTGTCTGGAAGATAAGCAGTTTGCCCTCTCCGCTTGCAGAGAGGGCAAGCCATTACAGCGTTTCGCCGTTGCTGGCAATGACGGTTTTATACCACTCAAAGCTCTTCTTACGGGAGCGGGACATGTCACCGGTGCCGTCGTCGTGCTTGTTGACGTAGATAAAGCCGTAGCGCTTGCTGTACTGGCCGGTGGTGAAGGAGACGCAGTCGATGCAGCCCCACGGAGTGTAGCCCATCAGATCCACGCCGTCCCAGGTCACCGCCTTCATCATCTCTTCCACATGGGCGCGCAGGTAGTCGATGCGGTAGTCATCGTTGATGCTGCCGTCCTCTTCCACCTTGTCGTAGGCGCCGAAACCATTTTCCACGATAAACAGTGGCTTCTGGTAGCGCTCGTACAGTTCACACAGCGAATAACGCAGGCCCACAGGGTCAATCTGCCAGCCCCAGTCGGACGCCTTGACGTGTGGGTTCGGCACGCTGCCCTCGAAGCCGGAAATGGCGTCACCGGTGCCGCCTTCCGCTTTGACCGCGTTGGTCATGTAGTAGCTGAAACCTAAGTAATTGCAGGTGCCTTCACGCAGGATCTGCTCGTCGCCTGCTTCCATTTTGATGGAGAAGCCACGGCGTTCCCACTCGTTCAGCACGTAAGACGGGTAGTAGCCGCGCAGCTGTACGTCGGTAAAGACGTAGCGCTCGCGCATGGATTCCTGAGCGAACATCACATCTTCTGGCTTGCAGGAGTACGGATAGAGCGCCACCATCGCCAGCATGCAGCCGACTTTCATCTCCGGGTTAATGCGGCGGGCGGCTTTCACCGCCAGCGCGCTGGCCACGAACTGGTGGTGCAGCACCTGGTACATGGTCTCTTCCGGGTTGTCGTGCTCGGTATAGACCACGCCAGAGCAGCAGTAGCCGAACAGCGGCGCACGCCAGTTGCGCTGGTTGTTGATTTCGTTGAAGGTCATCCAGTATTTGACCTTATTTTTGTAGCGCTCAAATACCACTTCCGAGAAGCGTACAAAGAAATCGACTACTTTACGGTTGGTCCATCCGCCGTATTCCTGAACGAGGTGCAGCGGCATTTCAAAGTGGGAGAGGGTGATCACCGGCTCGATGTTGTACTTCAGCAGTTCATCGAACATGTCGTCGTAAAACTTCAGCCCCTCTTCGTTTGGCTGAGTTTCGTCGCCTTTCGGGAAGATGCGCGTCCAGGCGATAGAGGTACGGAAACATTTGAAGCCCATCTCGGCAAACAGCTTGATGTCTTCTTTGTAATGGCCGTAAAAGTCGACGGCTTCGTGGTTCGGGTAATATTTGCCTTCAATCACTTCCTGCGTGATTTCACGCGGAACGCCGTGTGCGCCGCCGGTGAGCACGTCGCAAATGCTTGGCCCTTTGCCGCCTTTGTTCCAGCCGCCTTCAACCTGGTGCGCCGCCACCGCGCCGCCCCATAAAAAATCTTTCGGTAAAGTGAGTTTTTTCATCTTTGCTATTCTCAATTCAGGACTTATTGATTTCGAGTCTAGCAAAGCGGAAATAAATGTCACGATATAACATTTTGCGGAAATTGTAATTTGTCACATCAAAAAAACAGGATGTTTTATTCTGTTAATTTCTTCGCCAGTTTCCGGCCTAATGATTCCAGAATATAGATGACCGGGATTTGGGTGGTTATATCGTAAACGCCGCCTATGCGCGTTTGGGGGACATGCCAGGAGAGATTAAAGTCCGCCAGTTTCGCGAGACGAGAATGTTCGTGGCTGGTGACAGAGAGCACCTTGCAGCGATGCAGGCTGAACTGGCTGGCGAAGCGCAGGATTTCCTCGGTTTCTCCGGAGACGGAAAGTACAATGGCCAGTGCATTTTTAGCCATATCGTTAGTGACCGGGAAATAAGGATCGTCGATATGGTTGCTGAATTTCCCGATATTTGAAAAGAAACGTGCGCCATATTTTGCCAGCGATCCGGACGTGCCTGCGCCAACAAAAATAATTCGTTCAGATGATAAAATAATATCGACGGCTTTATCTAATAACGCATCGAACTCTTCGTTATTTACGCTTTTAAAGAAGCTGATAATTTCACTGGCACCAAAATTCGCCTGCTGCGGCTCGTTCTGCTCCAGATAGAGTTTAAAGCGCACCCGAAATTCCGAGTAGCCTTCGCAGTTGAGCTTTCGGCAGAAGCGCAGGATAGTAGTGGTAGAGACTCCCGCCGCATCCGCCAGCTCGCGGATGGTCATGTACATCACTTTGTCACGGTTCTTAATGACATAGTTGTAGACCATCATTTCCAGATTGTTGAGGCTGGCAATGGCGGAATGGCTGAACATACTCACAATGGCTAAACTCGCTGTCGGACACTATCCCTGAAGCATACCATGATGACGAAGGGTGAGAGACGGATTTATCTCCTTGATTACTCAGGTGTTAATGAAATTATTTACATCTGTGCGGTGGGTTTGGTTTGTATTTGTTTGATTTATAAAGATAAATTCTTATTGGGGATTTATTTTAGCTAACAGGTGTTCACTGGAATCATTCTCAGTTAGCATAGACTGGCGATGAATAATCATCTTTTGTTTTCCCGGAGTTAAGTATGGTGAGCAGACCATTAATCGCACAGGGATATTCGCTGGCTGAGGAAGTAGCCAACAGTATAAGCCATGGCATCGGCCTGGTGTTTGGGATTGTCGGCTTAGTATTGCTGTTGGTGCAGGCGGTAGATACCAACGCCAGCGCGATGGCCATTACCAGCTACAGCCTGTATGGCGGGAGTATGATCCTGCTTTTCCTTGCCTCAACGCTGTATCACGCTATTCCGCATCAACGGGCGAAGATATGGCTCAAGAAATTTGACCACTGCGCAATCTATCTTCTCATTGCAGGCACTTACACGCCATTTTTGCTGGTGGGGCTCAACTCACCGCTGTCGCGTGGCCTGATGATTGTGATCTGGAGCCTGGCGCTGCTGGGGATCCTGTTCAAGCTGACCATCGCGCACCGGTTCAAAGTATTGTCGCTGGTCACCTATCTGACAATGGGCTGGCTGTCGCTGATTGTGGTGTATCAGTTAGCCATTAAGCTGGCGGTGGGGGGCGTGACGCTTCTGGCGGTGGGCGGAGTGATCTACTCGCTGGGCGTGATTTTCTACGTCTGCAAGCGTATCCCGTACAACCATGCCATCTGGCACGGCTTTGTGCTGGGCGGCAGCGTGTGCCACTTTCTGGCAATTTATCTGTATGTTGGTCAGGTGTAGTTTTTTTGTAAGGTTCGGTCTGATGCCCTCACCCCGACCCTCTCCCACAGGGAGAGGGAGAATATCAACACCGGGCGATACAGCATCAATCTTCCAGTGAATACGGCAGCGGCTCAATGCTGAGCGTGTTTGCATCGTCCCGCACGCGGAACACGCTGTCGGGCTCCATATCATTATTCATGACAACCTGCACCAGCACGCGGCCATCATCGAGCTGGACGGCGGCTAACACGGTGCCGGTACGGCGCCAGTTTTCGCCCATCTTCATCTCGAGATCTTCACCCGCTTCCGGCACACGGCTGGCGTGACCAGCCAGCGTCCACAGGGCGCGTTTGTTCGCGCCGCGGAATTTCGCACGCGCCACCATTTCCTGTCCGGTGTAGCAGCCCTTCTTAAAGCTGATACCACCCAGCGCCTGGATGTTTGTCGCCTGCGGGATAAACTGCGCGCTGTTTGCCGCGTCAATAACTGGCAGGCCCGCTTCGATGTTCAGCGCCAGCCACTGCTGGCTGTTGTTGAGCTGTGCTTCACCGCGCAGGGCGTCAGTGACGCGTTCCGCCGTTGCTTCGTCGGTTACCAGCAGGAAGCGCTCCGCAGGGTGTTCGAACCACAGAATGGAGGTTTCTCCCTCGCTGATCAGCTGTTTTCCGGCATCCGGTAGCTCGGCAAACAGGTTTTTCAGCGCTGCACGCGCCTGGAAACCCGCTACCCCCAGCAGAATGTGTTCATCGTCCGGGGCGATGGTGACTTTAGAAAAGACCGCGTATTTTTTCAGCTCTTTAAGCTGGGCGTCACGCAGGCTGCGACGCTCAATGAAGGCGAATCCGTCCTGACGGCGGAACAGACGCAGGTTGCTCCACATTTTGCCTTTTGGATCGCAATGCGCGGCCAGCAGATGCTGGTGCTCAGTCAACTGCGCCACGTCCGCCGTGACCTGGCCTTGCAGGTATTTTTCGCTGTCCGCACCGGTCAGTGTCGCCAGTGCCCAGTCATCAAGAGTAATCAGCGTCAGCGGCAGACGCGCAGAGGCGGCGGGCTGGCGAGGAGAAAATGGTGTAAATGCCATAGTGATGTCCTGAATTGCTTAACGCTTTGATAATACCTAATGGTAAAAGAGACTGTATTCAATGCAAGCGCTTTCAGCAGGCCATTCGTGCCATTACGCGGTTATGCGTGGCGCTACGCAAAATAGTGTAATCCGCTGTCTTTATAAGGATTATTCAGGAAGCCTGCTCGAGGTTCGCAATATTCCAGTAAAGAAACGGTCAAAAACACGTTACACTAGCAGGTGTTCCCGAAGAGCAATAATGAATACCGAACGGGATACCGACTGTGCCAAACGTAATGCAGGAAACAGAAAATGGATATTAACAACAAGGCCCGTATTCACTGGGCGTGCCGTCGCGGCATGCGTGAACTTGATATCTCCATCATGCCTTTCTTCGAGTATGAGTACGACAGCTTAAGCGATGACGATAAGCGCCTGTTTGTCCGTCTGCTTGAGTCCGACGATCCGGATTTATTCAACTGGCTGATGAATCACGGCAAGCCCGCCGACACCGAGTTGCAACGGATGGTGCAATTAATTCAAACACGGAATCAGGAACGTGGTCCTGTGGCAATCTGATCTTCGCGTCTCGTGGCGCTCACAGTGGATGTCCTTACTGCTCCACGGTCTGGTCGCGGCAATGGTGTTATTGGTGCCGTGGCCGCTAAGCTATACCCCTCTGTGGCTGCTTTTGCTGTCGTTTGTAGTGTTTGACAGCGTGCGCAGCCAGCGTCGAATCAACTCCCGTCAGGGTGAAATTAAGCTGCTGATGGATTCTCGCCTGCGCTGGCAGGGAAAAGAGTGGGAAATGATAGGGACGCCGTGGATGCTCAACACCGGGATGATGCTACGGCTGCGTCGGGTCGAGGACAATCGTCGCCAGCACCTGTGGCTGGCAGCAGACAGTATGGATCCTGCGGAGTGGCGAGATCTGCGCCGGTTGATCGTGCAACAGCCGACGCAGGAGTAAATCAGCTGAACTGCTCGGCCATCTCACCCAGAATCTGCTCGCACCAGTTCTGGAGGCGCTCGTCGCTAAGATCGTACTGGTTGGTTTCATCCAGCGCGAGCCCGACAAACAGCTGACCGTCGGCAATAATCGGTTTTTGACTGGTGAACTCATAGCCTTCCGTAGGCCAGTAGCCGATAAATGTCGCGCCCTTTGGCGCCAGTTTGTCGTGCAGCATGCCGAGTGCGTCAAGGAACCACTCCCCGTAGCCCAACTGGTCGCCCATGCCGTACATCGCAATGATTTTGCCTTCAAAATTGACTGAATCGAGCTGATCCCAGATGGCTTCCCAGTCTTCCTGAATCTCACCAAAGTCCCAGGTAGGGATACCCAGAATCAGCACATCGTACTGCTCCATCAAGGCAACCGCGTCATCTTTCAGGTTATGCAACGTCACCAGTTCCGGGCCAATAATGTCGCGAATTTTCTCCGCCGCCATTTCGGTGTAGCAGGTGCTGGAACCATAGAACAGACCAATATTCATCGCGTAACTATCTCAATTCTTGCTATGACTTTGCGCGTAGTGTACCAGAAACCGATGGCAATCAGGCATAATGGCCAGATTGCAGAACCATAGGGGTTGATGTGGAAAAGGATCTCGCACTCATCGAACAGTTTCTCGACGCGCTGTGGCTGGAGAAAAACCTCGCTGAAAATACGCTTAGCGCCTATCGTCGGGATCTCACTCTGCTGGTCGAGTGGCTGGCGCACCGGGGGCTGACGCTTGAAAGCGCACAAAGCGATGACCTGCAAGGGTTACTGGCTGAGCGGATGGAAGGGGGGTACAAAGCCACCAGCTCCGCACGTCTGCTGAGCGCCATGCGCCGCCTGTTCCAGCACCTTTACCGCGAGAAGATCCGCGCGGATGATCCCAGCGCACTGCTGGCATCGCCTAAACTGCCTCAGCGGCTGCCAAAAGATCTCAGCGAAGCGCAAGTTGAGAGATTATTACAGTCGCCCGCAGTTGACCTTCCGCTGGAGTTACGCGATAAAGCCATGCTTGAACTATTGTATGCCACGGGCTTGCGCGTTTCCGAGCTGGTGGGCCTGACGATGAGCGATATCAGCCTGCGTCAGGGCGTGGTGCGCGTTATCGGTAAAGGGAACAAAGAACGGCTGGTGCCGCTGGGTGAAGAGGCGGTCTACTGGCTGGAGACGTACCTGGAACACGGGCGTCCGTGGCTGCTGAACGGCGTCTCCATAGATGTATTATTCCCGAGCCAGCGCGCGCAGCAGATGACGCGACAAACGTTCTGGCATCGCATTAAACATTACGCCACACTGGCGGGTATTGACAGTGAGAAGCTGTCGCCGCACGTTTTGCGTCACGCCTTCGCGACGCATCTGTTAAACCACGGCGCGGATTTACGCGTGGTGCAGATGTTGCTTGGACACAGCGATCTTTCAACGACGCAAATATACACCCATGTCGCGACGGAACGCCTGCGGCAGCTACACCAACAGCACCACCCTCGCGCGTGAGTGCCGACGAATTGTTACAGGATCATATATGAAAAAGTCTTTAGCGCTGTTCACCCTGCTGGCAGCTTCGGTTTCCGGTTTTGCCCATGCGGATGATGCCGCCATTAAACAGTCTCTGACGAAACTCGGCGTCGCCAGCAGCGAGATCCAACCAGCGCCGGTGGCTGGCATGAAAACGGTGCTGACCAACAGCGGCGTGCTGTACGTGACCGAAGACGGAAAGCACATCATTCAGGGGCCAATGTACGACGTGAGCGGTGCGCAGCCGGTGAACGTCACCAACCAGCTACTGATGAAAAACCTGAATGCGCTCGAAAAAGAGATGATTGTCTACAAAGCGGCGCAGGAAAAGCACGTCATTACCGTCTTCACCGACATCACCTGCGGCTACTGCCACAAGCTGCATGAAGAGATGAAAGACTACAACGCGCTGGGCATTACCGTGCGTTACCTGGCCTTCCCACGCGCTGGCGTGCAGAGTCAGCCTGAGCAGGATATGAAAGCGATCTGGTGTGCGAAAGACCGCAACAAGGCCTTTGATGATGCGATGAACGGTAAAGGCGTGAAGCCCGCCTCCTGCGATATCGACATCGCTAACCACTACGCGCTGGGCGTACAGTTTGGCGTGAGCGGTACGCCAGCCATTGTGCTGAGCAACGGCTATGTGGTGCCGGGCTACCAGGGGCCAAAAGAGATGAAAGCGTTCCTCGACGAACACCAGAAACAGACGGGTGGTAAATAATTCGCGTGAAAGCCCCGATAAAACTGCGCCGCCGCGATGCGATTGAAACCGCGGATTTACCAGATACGCTTCCGCTGCTGTTAAAGCGGTTGTACGCCAGCCGTGGCGTGCGTACGGCAAGCGATCTTGAGCGCAGCGTTAAAGGCATGCTGCCCTGGCAAGCGCTGAGTGGCATCGAAAAAGCGACTGAAATGCTCTACGACGCGTTCCGTGACGGGACGCGGATTGTCGTGGTGGGCGATTTCGATGCCGACGGCGCAACCAGTACCGCGCTGAGCGTACTCAGCCTGCGTGCGCTGGGCTGCGATAACGTGGCTTACCTGGTGCCGAACCGGTTTGAAGACGGCTACGGCCTCAGCCCGGAAGTGGTCGATCAGGCCCATGCCCGTGGTGCACAGATGATCATGACCGTGGATAACGGGATCTCTTCTCATGCGGGGGTCGATCATGCCCATGCGCTGGGGATCCCGGTACTGGTCACCGATCACCACCTGCCAGGAGAAACCCTGCCAGACGCCGAAGCCATCATTAACCCGAACCTGCGCGACTGCGATTTCCCGTCGAAATCGCTGGCCGGAGTAGGGGTGGCGTTTTATCTGATGCTGGCGTTACGCACGTTGCTGCGTGATAAGGGCTGGTTCGAATCGCGCGGGATTGCCGTGCCGAATCTTGCGGAGTATCTCGATCTGGTGGCGCTGGGAACCGTGGCGGACGTGGTGCCGCTCGATACCAATAACCGTATTCTCACCTGGCAGGGCTTGAGCCGCATTCGGGCGGGCAAATGCCGTCCGGGGATCAAGGCGCTGCTGGAAATCGCCAACCGCGATCCGCTGAAGCTTGCGGCAAGCGATTTGGGCTTTGCCCTCGGCCCGCGCCTGAATGCGGCGGGGCGGCTGGACGATATGTCGGTTGGCGTCGCGCTGCTCCTGTGCGACAACATCGGCGAAGCGCGCGTGCTGGCCAGTGAGCTGGACGCACTCAACCAGACCCGTAAAGAGATTGAGCAGGGGATGCAGGCCGAAGCGCTGACCCTGTGCGAAAAGCTGGAGCGCAGCGGCGATAACCTGCCGGGTGGGCTGGCGATGTATCACCCCGAATGGCACCAGGGCGTGGTGGGCATTCTGGCGTCGCGCATTAAAGAGCGTTTCCACCGCCCGGTGATCGCGTTCGCCCCCGCCGGGGACGGCACGCTGAAAGGCTCCGGTCGTTCCATTCAGGGGCTGCATATGCGCGATGCGCTGGAGCGTCTGGATACGCTGCATCCGGGGTTGATGATTAAGTTCGGCGGCCACGCGATGGCGGCAGGCCTGTCGCTGGAAGAGGCGAAGTTCGACGAGTTCCAGCGTCTGTTTGGCGAACTGGTCACCGAGTGGATCGATCCGTCTCTGTTGCAGGGTGAAGTGGTTTCTGACGGCGAGCTTTCTCCGGCTGAAATGACCATGGAGGTGGCGCAGATGCTGCGCGATGCCGGCCCGTGGGGGCAGATGTTCCCGGAGCCGCTTTTCGACGGACGTTTTCGTTTGCTGCAACAGCGCATCGTGGGCGAACGCCATCTCAAAGTGATGGTGGAACCGGTCGGCGGCGGGCCGCTGCTCGACGGCATCGCCTTTAACGTTGATACCTCCATCTGGCCGGACAACGGCGTGCGCGAGGTTGAGCTGGCCTATAAGCTGGATATTAACGAGTTCCGCGGTAACCGCACCCTTCAGATCATCATCGACAATATCTGGCCAATTTAGCGTCAGTAATCTCTATAAAAAAGGGCGTGGATTCGGTACAATCCCGCTCTTATCACCGCATTTTGACAAGCTCATAAAAGAAAACAGACCATGTTTGAAATTAATCCGGTAAAAAACCGCATTCAGGACCTCACGGAGCGCTCTGACGTTCTTAGGGGGTATCTTTGACTACGATGCCAAGAAAGAGCGTCTCGAAGAAGTAAACGCCGAGCTGGAACAGCCGGACGTCTGGAACGAACCTGAACGCGCGCAGGCGCTGGGTAAAGAACGTTCCTCCCTCGAAGCCATCGTAGATACGCTGGATCAAATGGCGCAGGGTCTGGAAGATGTTTCTGGGCTGCTGGAGCTGGCTGTCGAAGCCGACGACGAAGAAACCTTTAACGAAGCCGTGGCAGAGCTCGACGTGCTGGAAGAGAAGCTGGCGCAGCTGGAATTCCGTCGCATGTTCTCCGGCGAATACGATAGCGCTGACTGCTATCTCGATATTCAGGCAGGCTCTGGCGGTACCGAAGCGCAGGACTGGGCCAGCATGCTGATGCGTATGTATCTGCGCTGGGCAGAAGCGCGCGGTTTCAAAACCGAGATTATCGAAGAGTCCGAAGGTGAAGTGGCGGGTATCAAGTCCGTCACCATTAAGATTATTGGCGATTACGCCTACGGCTGGCTGCGTACTGAAACCGGCGTTCACCGCCTGGTGCGTAAGAGCCCGTTCGATTCCGGTGGCCGTCGCCACACCTCCTTCAGCTCCGCGTTTGTCTACCCGGAAGTGGATGAAGATATCGATATCGACATCAACCCGGCGGACCTGCGCATCGACGTGTACCGCGCATCCGGCGCGGGCGGTCAGCACGTTAACCGTACGGAATCTGCGGTGCGTATTACCCACATTCCAACCGGGCTGGTAACACAGTGCCAGAACGACCGTTCCCAGCATAAGAACAAAGACCAGGCCATGAAGCAGATGAAAGCGAAGCTTTATGAGCTGGAGATGCAGAAGAAAAATGCTGAGAAGCAGGCGATGGAAGACAACAAGTCCGACATCGGCTGGGGCAGCCAGATCCGTTCTTACGTCCTTGATGACTCCCGCATCAAAGACCTGCGTACCGGGGTTGAAACCCGTAACACGCAGGCGGTGCTGGACGGCAGCCTGGATCAATTTATCGAAGCAAGTTTGAAAGCAGGGTTATGAGGAACCAACATGTCTGAACAACAATCACAGGGCGCTGACGCGGTAGTCGATCTTAACAACGAACTGAAAACCCGCCGCGAGAAGCTGGCAGCGCTGCGCGAGCAGGGCGTGCCGTTCCCGAACGATTTTCGTCGTGACCACACCTCAGACCAACTGCACGCAGACTTCGACGGTAAAGAGAACGAAGAGCTTGAAGCGCTGAACGTTGAAGTGTCCGTGGCGGGCCGCATGATGACCCGACGTATCATGGGTAAAGCCTCCTTCGTGACCTTACAGGACGTTGGCGGCCGCATTCAGCTGTATGTCTCTCGTGACGACCTGCCGGAAGGCATCTACAACGAGCAGTTCAAGAAGTGGGACCTCGGCGACATCCTGGGCGCAAAAGGTAAACTGTTCAAAACCAAGACCGGTGAACTGTCTATCCACTGTACCGAACTGCGTCTGCTGACCAAAGCCCTGCGCCCGCTGCCGGACAAGTTCCACGGTTTGCAGGATCAGGAAGCGCGCTATCGTCAGCGCTACCTGGATCTCATCTCTAATGATGAATCCCGTAAGACCTTCAAAATTCGCTCCCAGATCATGGCCGGTATTCGCCAGTTCATGGTTAACCGCGACTTTATGGAAGTAGAAACCCCGATGATGCAGGTGATCCCAGGCGGTGCCTCTGCCCGTCCGTTCATCACCCATCACAACGCCCTGGACCTGGACATGTACCTGCGTATCGCGCCGGAACTGTACCTGAAGCGTCTGGTGGTCGGTGGTTTCGACCGCGTGTTCGAGATCAACCGTAACTTCCGTAACGAAGGCATCTCCGTACGTCATAACCCAGAGTTCACCATGATGGAACTTTATATGGCGTATGCGGATTACAAAGATCTGATCGAGCTGACCGAATCCCTGTTCCGTACCCTGGCGCAGGATATTCTGGGCACCACGCAGGTCCCTTACGGTGAAGAAGTGTTCGACTTCGGCAAGCCGTTCGAAAAACTGACCATGCGCGAAGCGATCAAGAAATACCGTCCGGAAACCAATATGGCGGATCTGGATAACTTCGACTCTGCGAAAGCGATCGCTGAAAGCATCGGTATTAAGGTTGAGAAGAGCTGGGGTCTGGGCCGTATCGTGACCGAGATCTTCGAAGAAGTGGCCGAAGCGCACCTGATTCAGCCGACCTTCATCACCGAATACCCGGCGGAAGTGTCTCCGCTGGCGCGTCGTAATGACGAGAACCCGGAAATCACTGACCGCTTCGAATTCTTCATCGGTGGCCGCGAAATCGGTAACGGTTTTAGCGAGCTGAACGATGCAGAAGATCAGGCGCAGCGTTTCCAGGATCAGGTTAACGCGAAAGCGGCAGGCGACGACGAAGCGATGTTCTTCGACGAAGACTACGTAACCGCGCTGGAACACGGCCTGCCGCCGACGGCTGGCCTGGGTATTGGTATCGACCGTATGGTGATGCTGTTTACCAACAGCCACACCATCCGCGACGTGATCCTGTTCCCGGCGATGCGTCCGGTGAAATAAGCCGTTAAGTCGTAAAAAAAGCCCCGTGCGTTCATCGCCGGGGCTTTTTTATTGCGCCGCAAAAGCGCTGAGTTTTTCGCGCGCAGTGTTCGCTTCCTGCACCATCCACGGACTAAATGCCCACGGTGTGGCGTCCAGCGCGCGGAAGAGCGCGTCCAGCTCCACCCACTGATACTCCATCACTTCGTCGCTATTGATTGCGAGGGTATTCGTTACGCGGGCGGCATAGACCGGGCAGATTTCGTTTTCAACGATCCCTGAAGGGTCGGCTTCACGGTAGCGGAACTCCGGGGCAACGGGAGTGATGTCTATGATTTCGGCGCCGACTTCAAAGCGGCAGCGGCGGATAATCGCCTGCTCTGTCGCTTCGTCGGCCTGTGGATGTCCGCAAACGGAGTTGGTCCACACGCCGGGCCAGGCTTTTTTACTTAAGGCGCGCCGGGTAATCAGACATTCTCCGTTAGCGTTAAACAGCCATGAAGAGAAGGCCAGGTGAAGCGGGGTGTGTGACGTGTGCGCGGCGTACTTCTCCTGAGTGCCAATCACCTTTCCCTGGTCATTTACCAAAATAACGTGTTCTTGAATACTCATTGATGCTCCAGTGCCATAATGCTTAATGGTTCAGCACCATCAGCGGAATTATTATACTGCATTCTTATGCAAACGGTTTGGCCCACAGAGCGGAAAAGGGCATGACCCGCATCAGTTTGGGCTGCTATCATAGTGCGCCATTCACGCTGACCGAGGAGCTGTTTTGTTTGCAGGAAGCCTGACGAGAAACCCGATCATTGCCGTTTTCTGCCTGACGCTGACGCTACTTGTAGCAGGATGCTCGGGGAGTAAATCTTCGGATATGGGCAGTTATTCCGGTGCCGTCTATACCGTTAAGCGCGGGGACACGCTCTACCGCATCTCACGTGCCACGGGGACCAGCGTGAAGGAGCTGGCGCGCCTGAATAATATCTCTCCACCGTATACCATTGAGATAGGGCAAAAGCTCAAGGTTAACGGCGGTTCCTCCTCAGGGAAAAAGTCCTCAACGCGTAAAACAGCCAAAGTGACGCCATCCTATCAGGTGCCTAAATCATCCTGGCCGCCGGTCGGTCAGCGCTGCTGGATCTGGCCTGCAAGCGGAAAAGTGGTTGCGCCGTACTCGCTCTCGGAAGGGGGCAATAAAGGAATTGATATCGCTGCCGCACGCGGCACGCCGGTTTACGCTTCAGGGGCCGGGAAGGTGGTCTATGTCGGTAACCAGCTTCGTGGATACGGTAACCTGATCATGATTAAGCATGGTGAGGACTACATTACGGCATATGCGCATAACGACACGATGTTGGTGAATAATGGCCAGAACGTGAAGGCGGGGCAGAAGATTGCGACCATGGGCAGTACCGGGACGGATACGGTGAAGCTGCATTTCCAGATCCGCTATAAGGCCACGGCCATCGATCCGCAGCGTTATCTTCCGGCGCAGGGCAGTAAACCGAAGTGCTAAGTGATTATTTAATCGCCACTTAGTGGGGTAAAGGCTTGTATGAAGAGGCGTAAGGTCTATAATGCCTTACGCACCTCAAAGCGGGCGTAGTTCAATGGTAGAACGAGAGCTTCCCAAGCTCTATACGAGGGTTCGATTCCCTTCGCCCGCTCCAGTCTCCTCATAAATCAAGAAGTTATATTTCATCAGTTAGTTACGTTGCTCTGCTTTAGCAGGTACAACTAAAACTACCCAATGTTCTATATCCGTACCTGTCGCGTGATAGGTCTGTGGTACAAGGGAACATATCCTCACGCTGGCGGTGGTTCCAGGTTCTTACCGCGACAGTACAACAACGAACAAAAAGCCGCATACCTGGCATAACTCCCGAACAGATTGAACACACGCATTTAAGCCCGATGTGTGGCCCTATGAGCCACCTAAACAGGTGAATAGTGGTAATGCCCCGGTAGCTACAGATCCGGCTCTGCCAGCGCTTTGCTCACGCTCCGAAAGGTACACGAGCACCCTGATAAGGTGTGATCCCCCTGACAATCTGATTTGGTCACTGGTGACTTTCGCAAAGCGAAACCAACTAGGTTGGCCTGTTGCAGTCGCTATGCTCCGCTTGTTGCTTCTACCACTAACGGGGCTTTATGGCTTCTATTGTCTGAAAGCTGATACATTGCACAAACATCATGTGGATTACTGTAAAGTTCATCACTATGATTATGTGTGCCATTGCCAGTTAAGAAATGCGGAGAGGACAATATGGATGTTACTGATGAGGCTTTGTTGAGTTCTGGCTTTACACCATCGGATTTGAAGAAGATAAAGAACAACGTTGAAAGCTATGGTGGAACGTTGGGGAATGCAATCAGGGACCTGGCTAGGCGATTTATTCTTGCCGTGTGGGTTGTATCCGGTTGCCTTGCTGTATTCATTTTTCTTGTGATGTTCGCATCTGAGCAGAGTGTTTTCTCTGGTGCTATTGGCCTTTCTTGTGGCGCAGCGGTTGCAATTTTTATACAACCGCCTGTACTTGCTTATAAATCTTGGCGATTCTGTAGAGCGAACAAATCTTAATTAGTACTGTTATCAGTAGCCAGAAGATCAAAAATGACTTTCGCTTTGACACCATATCCAGCGATTTTCATCGTTAGCTTAGGCTTGCTCATTGTGTCAACTTTTCGGTAGTAATCACGCGGCAGCCAACGGAATAATCGCCAAGCTCCGGGTTTCCTTGCTAAGCCGAAGATACTATAGACACTCGCCCCTAGAGTCACCGTATTATAAAGAGCTAATCCACTTTTTGGGCTAAACCCCATAAATTGCGCGGTCTCCATTGCGCCATCAGCAAAAATTCCTTCCGATTTGGATTGTTCACCATAGCGAAGATGGCTTGCTTCTTTTGT
The DNA here is from genome assembly GCF_021869665.1 of Enterobacter cloacae complex sp. ECL411. Lineage (NCBI taxonomy): Bacteria > Pseudomonadati > Pseudomonadota > Gammaproteobacteria > Enterobacterales > Enterobacteriaceae > Enterobacter > Enterobacter cloacae complex sp. ECL411. Next base: position 3,826,656 of record NZ_CP091486.1, on the reverse strand, counting down.
TATACCGTTAATACCATCAACAAATAAAACTGCTCCTGCAAGAACTCCAACAGGGGTCATAGTGGACATCATAACCATCCCACCAAATAATGCTGCTCCAGATACCACTATATGGATTGCCGAAATCACGTATCCGACGATTTTATTGTTTTCCCTGACAAACTCGACCTTTGCATAAAGTTGGGCGGCTCTGGTTCTTAACAGGCGTTCTTGTTCTTGCAGATTATCTGTTTCGGCACGCAGATTTTTGATGCATGCAATGCATTCTTCATCGGTTTTGGCCCGTCGTGCAGTTTCAAATTCTTTCTCTACGACCTGCCTTATCTCTTCGACAAACTTGATACGTGTTATCCCATCTTGCAAATAGAATGCTGATAGCCGATTTGCAGTTTCGACGAGTTTCCGGGCTTCCAGATTTACCATGGTATCTGACCATGTTCTGTTCCAGCCCCTGTTAAGCAACGCAATATCCATTAAAGACTCCTTTCCAAAATGTGTCTGGTCATTTTACGTGCAATAAGGTCGAAGACAACAGGAAATACTTACACAACCCGCCCCCGTAGGTGTCCCGTCTCTTTATCCTCCCAGTTTACATCCTCCTGCTTAAAATATCCCCGGCTCTAATATAGATCCGCTGAGTGGATCGATTAGCGCCTAATAATTTCACTGAATCTGCATGAAATATCCTGGTGTTATCACTGCGTTACACTACTTTGCTTGCGTTGCAATTTGCCTCGCTTTATTACAACAGGCGAAACGCTGTCTTCCTGTGCCTTTGCCGTAACACTGCTGACTTGCTGGCAATGGTTGAGCGGTTAACAGAACGGGGTGTAGTTGTTCAGTTCCACAAAGAGGATTTTAAGACCGGGAAGAACTCTCCAGCAGGTAATATGATGCTGACCGTACTGGCAGCAGTCGCACAGATGGAACGTGAAACGATGCTGGAGCGCCAGCGTGAAGGTTACGAAGCAGCAAAAGCCGCAGGCAGGATCACCGGACGGGGCAAAGGTCGCTCTATTGATCGTGAAGCCATTAAAGCAGAACTCGCAGCAGGTAAAACCATTCCTGCAATCGCAGAAAGCCACAACGTCAGCACCAGAACAGTCATGAACATTAAGGCCGAAGCCTGAACAATTCTAAAACATCCCCACTTTGACCTCGCTCCGGCGGGGTTTTTTATTGCCCGAAATCCACACCAGCGCGAGCACCACCACCAATAGCTCCGTATGCTCCACCAGAAGCTCTACAGCTCGTCATCCCCCTCACAATTGTAAACTGACAGACCCATATCACAGCGTCCCGCTGAGAGGCTCTCACAGGCCCAGAAATGGAGGGTTTTTCGTTGTTTTTGTACGAAAATTATTTATCTGTATAGAAGGGCGGATCGGTGATTGTGTTTAGCTGCGCCACAGATGGTAGTTCTGCCTAGGCCGCGCCATTACTGGCTTTGCTGCATGCACCACACCATAACGCTCATAGGTACAGACTTGTGATTTGTACGTTCAGTGACCACTTCAGCATGATTAACTACGGATTATAGGCTATTTGAGGTGCATTTAATCTATTTTGTTCGCAGGATAGCCAGTGGCAAAGATCATCCACCTAATTTTCACAGAAAACCAGTATAGGATTGCCAATCTTCAGCCAGCGCGGAGAATGGTCGATACTTTCAGATGAAAACGGGGGGGATAATCAATACTCGGAGCGGATCAGGTGTCTGGACCGCCTCAGGTGTTGCCGTTGATTGTGCCATTGAAGCATGACGCGGACATATCAAACCATGTCAAAAATTCCGACATAAACCACTGAAGGAAGGTAAGTGGCTTTCCTCTGTCAGAGGGTAGGGAGGTTTTAGCAAAGTTTGTACATGAATCAATACTAAGTGTTAATCCATACAAAGTACTTCTGACTTTCGCAAAGCGAAACCAACCATTGTCGTAATGTCCTTGAATCACCCAAATAATAAGAAAGTGGAGATGGAATCTGCCGAAAAGTTTCGGCTGGATTGCTGTAAAGTTCATCATTATGATTGCTTGCATAATCAGCGATTGGAAAAACACTTTTGGGAGATAAGAGACGAGACGATATGAAAGTGACTGATGAGGCTTTGTTACGTTCAGGGTTTACGCAACCCGAATTGCAGAAGATAAAAAGCAATATTGAAAAATATGGAGGAACGCCTGGAGAGGCCATAAATGACCTCGCTAGACGATTTGTTACCCTGGCGGGAGTGGTGGCTGTGTGTACCTTTACCCTACTGCTACTTTTCGTCTTCAGCTCACCTGATAGAGCAGCTGCATGGGGGCTGGCGATGATCTTTGGGGTTGCCATTATGTCCTTCGCACAGCCGCCGGTAATTTCCTATAAATCCTGGCGTTATCGAAAAAATACAAAGGATTAACGGGTTCCATTTTCTGCTGTTAACAGGTCGAAAATCACTTTTGCTTTAACGCCATAACCGACAATCTTCATTGTTAACTTAGGAGTGCTGATTGTGCTGACATTGCGATAGTAATCGTGTGAAAGCCAGCGGAATAATCTCCAGGCTCCAGCTTTCGAGCAAGTCCTACTGGGCTGCTGAATATACCTACAGGCTGGATAAAGAAAAGCTCACTGATTACTCTCTTGAACAGCAAGCCTCTATTTTAGCTGATCACTGGTTACTGCTGGTTTATGGGATTAGTAAGTGGTCTTATTATCAAAGGCCTGGGCGCATGGGGATGTACAGGGGCGTTAAACATGAAGTACAAAATGTTGCTGGGTGTTGTGTTCATCTTAACGGGATGCCCTGGGCCTGGTGATCGAATGGTAGATCGTGAATCTTCAACGGCATTAATCAAAGATAATCAAGTTTGTGTCGTGTCACCACTGGAGCCACAGGAACGGATCACTGCTATCCAAATCAACAGTGATAATAGCGACTCTCTTCACAAGATTTTTGATGACAAGCCCGTGTATGTTCAAAAGGGCGGGTGTCTTCCTGTGTTCGGATTTAAGTTTACACCTGGAGAGCGGTATAACTTCGCCTATGACGTCCAATCTGATAAATCAGGGTCACATTTAGTCACTGCTGTATTTTCTTATCCCAAAGAATAAGGGGCTGAACGCCCCATATTCTTAACGGCGTGTAAACGCCAATCTGAGCCCTAATCCAATGAATGTTACACCAACAATTCTATCCAGTATTTTCTGCAACCTTCTGTTTTGCGAAACGGTTCCGGCTGCACTACCTGCAAGTACGGCGAACGTTAAATCAGTCATAAAAGCGATCAATGCGTAGGTCATTCCCAGGAGTAGAAAAGAAGCTGTCTGGTGCTCGCTTCCAGGCGCAACGAATTGAGGGAAAAAGGAGATGAAGAATAACAGTACCTTCGGGTTGGTTAAGGTAGTTATGAAACCTTTAGTAAGTAGACTCGTCAGAGTCGCTTTTGCCTTAACACGTTCAGCTTCGTTGTGATTCGTGGTTTGCTTTGTCAGCGTTCCCCAAATCATCTTACTACCGAGATACATCAGATAAGCCGCACCGAGAGACTTAATGATGGTGAACATCATCGGAGATGCTGTTATCAACGCGGTTAATCCCACAGCGCTTGCAATTGCATGTGTGCAACTACCTAATGCTACACCAGCGGCAGAGATAATTCCCGCGCGTCTTCCATTAACCACGCTTTGACCTACCACGTAGGCTATATCAGGCCCAGGTGTAACGGAAAGGAGAAATACAGATAGGACGAAAAGCCCAAAATGAGTTATGTCCAGCATAGCCATCTCCAGAAAAAAATTATGTACCTCCATGCTAACACTGAATTTTTATGCGTAAAGGGTGGTTTTATATGCTTTTAGTCTTCTTTTGCTAAACAACGAATCACTCATGGCGTAACACGCTAAGTTGCACATTTCCTGTACCCTGGATACCCTGAGATTAATCCTAATAACTCAAGGGTGAGTATGGCTAGCGGGAAGAGAAAGAATCAAAAGGAATCGCCTGAAGAAGAGTTAGATCGCCTGCTGGATGAGCTTGAACTCACACCGGAGCAACGGGAGTTTATTGAATCCATGCGAGAGGATAAGAGCGATCCCAGTAGTGAGTAACGCTTGTCTTAAGCCGAACGAGTACAAACGGCATTGTAAGAAATTCCTCACCCGGTGCATGCAGAATCACGGTGCCTTTGTTCCGGCTGTCGCTGGAGTGTCATAAATATAATTACGCGCGCGCATAATTTAAAATTAAACCCTCTTTCTTTTTACGTAATCAATCGCCCCTGTTATATCTGTCGGCAAATTTTTTATTTCCCGGATCGCAGATGAAAACACGACTCCTCCTGTGCGCTGGCTTATTAGCTGCCTCCAGTGCCCATGCCAGCGCCCTCTATTTTTATGAAGCTGGCACCGAAGATACCGCGCTTGCCGGAGCAGGGCAGGCGGCTCGTGCGCAGGATGCCTCTACAATTATGACCAACCCGGCTGGCATGACGCGCTTACCGGATCATATGGTCACCGGTGGGTTACAGGTTATGGATGGCTCCATCGACAACCAGCTGGATAACGATGCCCATCAAAGCCCCGGTGATGTGATGAAAACCATCCCGAATGCCAGCGCCTTTTATAGCCAGAAGGTGACCGATAATCTTTATGCCGGGGTCGGGCTTTACGGTAATTACGGCCTGGGGATCGATTACGGCAGCTGGATGGGCGACAGGCTGATTAAGAAGAGTACCATGGTAGCCATGACGCTCAGCCCCTCGCTGGCCTATAAGCTTAACGACCGTCTTTCGATTGGCGCGTCCGCCAACGTTAACTACGGTTACTTCTCGCTGACTCGCAGCGTTAACGATGATGACTACCGGCGACGCGATGAAGACCTGGCCATGAGCTATCGGCTTGGGCTGCTGATGCAGCTAACTGACCAGACCCGAGCTGGTATTACCTGGAACAGCGAAACGGACTACAGCTTCAATATTGACGGCAACGCGCGTCTACAGAACGGCACCTACGACCTGCCGGTGTCAGCACAAATCAGCGCGCCGCAGCAAATTATGCTCAGCCTTGTGCATGACATTAACCCGCAGTGGTCGGTTATGGGCGATCTCGGCTGGCAGGACTGGAGCCAGTTCGGCGCGCCGCAAATCGTCGTCGGGGACCAGCAGCTTAACAACGTCAGCCGCCTGAAGGACACGTGGCACGGTGCGGTGGGCGTGCAGTATCGTCCAACGCCTCAGTGGCGACTGAATGCCGGTGTGGCGTTCGACAGCTCGCCGTATGAAAGCCAGAGCGATGTGGCCTTAACCTTACCTACCGGCGATGAGTGGCGATTTGGTACGGGAGCCCAGTATCAGATCACCCCGGCCAGCAATATTGGTATTGCCGTGTCGTATCTTCATATGCAGTCGTCGCATGTGAAATCGCCGGTGGCGTTTGCCGGAAGTTACGACCATCCTTATCTTTGGTTTGCCAGCGTCAACTACAGCTATCAGTTTTGATCGGCTAACCGCTTAAAATATATGGTCTATAATGGCAGATACTGAATGTCAGAAGGTTGTACCATGCATATTTTACCGCCTGTTCGACCCGAAAAATCCATAGAACGACTGACCGCTATCCTTGAGCCGATAGCGGAGAAAGTGCACGTTGTTCCACGTAAGCGACTCACCTGGTTACGGAAGGGGAAACAGCAGATGTACCTCTTTCTGGAAGGGGAGCTGTCCCTGCTGCGGACATCGGATGGACTGGTGGTCGTGACCGTTTACGAGCCGCATTTGTTTGGTATTGCTGAGATGATCCAGCCTACGCAAGGCCATTTTCTCCGTGCGGAAAGGGAGTCGACCATTTTACGTCTCGATGCGGACAAGGCGGCCGAGTTATTCCGTGCCGAGGGCGTCTGGGAGGATGTCGCAGCGCTGCTCTCATACCATACGGCCTATTTGATATTCCGTGATGCGCAGGTACTCCAGCAGCGTACCTATTCCGTTATTCGTAACCACCTTCAGGAAATGATTTTGCTCCCGGAGGAGACGCGTTTGCGTACCACGATACTGGAATATATTCAGGATCGTACGCTGCTTTCTCGCAGTAGTATACTCAATGTATTATCCGCCCTTAAACAGGGAGAATATATCTCCTTTAAGCGCGGTGGGTATTTGCTTGAAGTCAGACACTTACCTGAATCATTCTAGGGGAAGTTTAAAATTAAACAGAAATGGAATTAACGAGGCTGTTAATTTTCTATATCGTTTGCTTTCTAAGTTTTATCTTTATTAAGTAAACGGTATATTTATGAAAAAGACAGTTCTCGCTTTGATTATGGTTAATGCGTTTACCGCCACTTCCGCGTTCGCCGCCGCTGATGCGGGCACCTGGTATGGCGGAGCGAAATTCGGCTGGTCACACTATTTTGATACCAATATGGGTTCAAAAGCGTTTGATAACAATAATTCCGACCACTTCGATTTTGACCATGATAATGTCGGTGGGGGTGTTTATACGGGTTACCAGATTACCCCATGGCTTGCGGTAGAAGGCGGTTATGATTATTTAGGCAACATGCAGATCAAGGGTCAGCATGGTGCAGGGGCGCAAATGAAGACGCAGGGTCTGCAAATGTCCCTGAAGGCCAGCTATGCCTTGACCAATGACTGGGATATCTACGGCCGTGCCGGTGCGATGGGCTATCGCGCTGAATCCGATGTAAGTGGTCACAATCGTTTTGAAACCGGTGTGCGCCCGCTTGCAGCTGTGGGTACTGAATACGCCTTCAATAAAAACTGGGCTGGCCGCCTGGAATATCAGTGGGTAAGCAATGTGGGTAATGCAAACCAGATCGGTGTGAGCAGCGACCTGAGTTCCGTCACCGCAGGGCTTAGCTATCGCTTTGGTCAGTACGACTGATGCATGTGATATGGCGATTAAGAAAAACCCGGCTGCTATGTTGCCGGGTTTTTTGTTGTCAGCTGGCGAATAACGGTTCAAGCATAATATGAATATTTTGCAGGCCCGTGACATTATTGTCTTTCAGGTATTGCTGATTAACCATATCTAACTGTTCCAGTTTGGTCAGCGAGGCGTAAACGCGTTGAACAGCGCTGTCCGCAACAAAAATTTCTTTTGCGGTAGTGTCCTGAAGATACTGTGATTTTACGCTGCGCGTTAAGTTATCGATCTGCTGTTTATTTTCCTGATAAAGAGACGCGATATGAGATATCTGTGCCTGCGGCGGTTTTTCCCCCGGTAATACCAGCGGAATTTGCAGATGATTAATCTTTTCAACGTTGTCTGGTGGTGGAGAGCTACATGCTGTTAATGTGCTCAGACTTAATATAGCGAAAAAGAACGGCAGGCTCTTCATCGAATCACTCCGGGGAAATAATTGGACTCAGCATTATCCCCGAAGGCCGCAGCGACGAAAGAATAAACTTATTTATTTATAAACGTTATTTCCATAGGTAAAAGAAAAGCCCGGTGATAGCCTCCTTTCCCCCCATGTACCGCCAGCGTGAATATGACGCCTCGAGGATGTATGAAATTTAAAACTCTCGTTAGTGCGATGGCCGTTGCTGGTCTGCTATTGGCCTCGTTGATCTCATTGCCTGTCCTGGCACAAAAGGAGGTGAAGGAAGCCACTGCCCATACGAAACAAATGAATGATGCACTTTATGGTCAACTGCCCTTCTTTGATAAAACCGATTTCCGAAATGCGCATAAAGGCTTTATTGCCCCGCTGCCACCTGCGGTGATTAAAGGTGAAAAAGGCGCCGTTATCTGGAATCCCCAGAAATACGCTTTTATCAAAGAAGGGCAAAAAGCGCCGGATACCGTCAACCCGAGCCTGTGGCGTCAGGCGCAGCTGAATAATATCGGCGGTCTGTTTGAAGTCACGGAAGGCGTCTACCAGATCCGCAACCTCGATCTGTCGAATATGACAATCATAGAGGGCAAAGAGGGGATCACGGTTATCGATCCGCTGGTGTCTGCGGAAACGGCTAAAGCGGGCATGGATCTTTACGTTAAGCATCGCGGCAAACGTCCGGTTGTTGCCGTTATTTATACCCATAGCCACGTCGATCATTATGGCGGCGTGCGTGGCGTAATTGATGAAGCCGGGGTAATGTCCGGCAAAGTGAAAGTCTATGCGCCAGCCGGTTTTATGGAAGAGGCGGTATCGGAAAATATCATGGCCGGAAACGCCATGAGCCGCCGTGCCAGCTATATCCACGGAAACCTGCTGAAACCCGGTGTGAAGGGGCAGGTGGGGGCAGGTCTGGGAACTACCACCTCAGCCGGAACGGTCACGCTCATCGCGCCCACTCACTCTATTACCGAAGAGGAGCAGAAAGAGGTCATTGACGGTCTCACCTATGACTTTATGCTGACGCCGGAATCGGAAGCACCGTCTGAAATGCTCTGGTATGTGGAAGAGAAAAAGCTGATCGAAGCAGCAGAGAACGTCACTCACACCCTGCACAATACCTACTCGCTGCGCGGGGCGAAAATACACGATCCGCTGGCATGGTCAAAGTACATCAATAACGCCATCGATCGTTGGGGGGATAAAGCGGAAATCATTATCGCGCAGCACCACTGGCCCACGTGGGGTAACAAAAAAGTGGTGAAGCTGATGAAAAGCCAGCGTGATATCTACCGCTATATCAACGACCAGACGCTCAGACTGGCGAATAAGGGGCTGACGAGGGATGAAATAGCCGCTAATTTCGCCCTGCCCTACGGGCTGGCTAAATCCTGGGCAGGCCGTGGCTATTACGGCTCGGTAAGCAACAACGTCAAAGCCACCTATGTCTACTATCTTGGCTGGTTCGACGGCAATCCGGCGACGCTCGATGAACTGCCTCCGGTCGAGGCGGCGAAAAAGTATGTCGATTACATGGGCGGAGCCCGCGCAATCCTTGAAAAAGCCCGTGTCGATTATGCCCGGGGGGATTATCGCTGGGTGGCTCAGGTGGTCAGTAAAGTCGTTTTTGCCGATCCGAATAATAAGGCGGCGCGCGAACTGGAAGCCGATGCGTTTGAACAGCTGGGATACCATGCGGAGTCAGGGCCGTGGCGTAACGCCTACCTCACCGGTGCGCAAGAGTTGCGTAACGGCGTGAAGATAAAGCCGACGCCCAAAACCGCCAGCCCGGATGCGGTCCGTGCCATGTCGACTGAGATGATTTTTGACTACTTCGGCGTTCACCTTAACGGCGTCAGAGCGGCGAATGCCAGAAGCGTTTTTAACGTTGATTTAGGCCGCGAGGGCGGCAGGTATAAGCTGGAGCTGGAGAATGGCGTGCTAAACCATAGTGCCAATATCCAGGCAGAAGATCCGGATGCAACCATTACGCTCAGCCGCGAAACGCTGAACAAAATCATCCTTAAGGAAACCACGCTGAAAAAGGCGCAACAGGCAGGAGAGGTGACGATCGTCGGCAACGCCGCGAAGGTAGACGAAATGCTGCGCTGCATGGAGAGCTTCAGTTTCTGGTTTCCTGTCGTCACCCCTTAAAAGTAAAAAAGGCTGCTTTCGCAGCCTTTTAGCATTCGCCAGCAACAATTTGCCGGGTGGCGGCTTCGCCTTACCCGGCCTACACTCTGCGCTGCTTGAGCGCTAGATGACGCCGTCGCCGCCGTCTGAACACCAGACCTGCCCGGAGGTGTATGAACACTCATCCGAGGCCAGAGTGACATACAGCGGTGCGATCTCCACAGGCTGTCCCGGGCGTCCCAGAGGGGTACTCTCGCCAAAATGTTTCACTTTTTCCTGTGGCTGCCCACCGCTGGGCTGGAGCACGGTCCAGTAAGGTCCGGGCGCTACCGCGTTCACGCGGATCCCTTTCGGACCCAGCTGTTTCGCCAGCGCTTTGGTAAACACCGCGAGACAGGCTTTGGTCTGCGCATAGTCAAGCAGTACGGCGCTCGGTTTTACCGCCTGTACAGATGAGGTGTTAATGATGGAAGCGGGAGCTTTCATGTGGCGCAACGCCGCCTTTGTGATCCAGAAAGGCGCATAGACGTTGGTTTTAAAGGTCGCGTCAAAATCTTCCGTGGTCAGTTCTTCCAGCGTCTCACGATACTGCTGTCGGCCTGCGTTATTCACTAGGATGTCCAGCCCGCCCAGTTTTCCGACGGCCTGTTCCACCAGGTTCTGACAAAAAGTTTCGTCCCGCACATCGCCCGGTAGCGCGACGGCATTCCGTCCTTCCGCTTTAATCAGGGCGATCACTTCCGCAGCGTCTTCTTCCTCTTCCGGCAAATAGTTAATGGCGACATCTGCCCCTTCGCGGGCATAGGCAATTGCTACCGCGCGTCCGATGCCGGAATCGCCCCCGGTAATTAGCGCCTTCTTACCGGTAAGCCGGCCATGCCCTTTGTAGCTTGTCTCGCCGTGATCGGGAACAGGGTCCATTTCAGAGGCCAGGCCCGGTGGCGTCTGGGGCTGCTCCGGGAAAGGTGGCGTTGGGTAAGCGTTCGTACGTTGTTCATTATCACTCATAGCTAACTCCTTGTTAGGGGTGAGATTTGATGGATAGTTACAGCGTTAACGCTTCGCTGAATTATTTTTGCAAGTGGCTGACCCGCACTACGGGTGGGGATGATTTTTTATCGAGCGAGCCGCTAATACTGATCATGTTGTCAGGTTCCACGGTTCTGTCGTCAAATACGGCTTTCGGGATAATAACGTCGATTTTCCCGGTTTTATCCTGGAATACGTATTTATCGCCATTGCCATCAATAAGATTGCCGCGCAATGAAATAGAGGCGCCATCATGCATCTCTTTTGCCTGAGTAATGGTCATAATGCGCGCATCATCGGTACCACGATAACCACTGTCCAGGGCATGCGGCGGTGGCGGCGCTTCACCCTTTTGTAACCCGCCGTTATTATCTGCCCATGCGGAAGGGATAATTAATATTAACAAGGCTGAAATCACTGATAATTTCATCTGATATCCTTCATTTTGGATGTCTTGACTTATTAAGTATTGTTGCTATTCCTTTATGTGGCAAATGTGATAAGTCTTAAAAGCATTTGCGTAGAAAAATCAAAAATTTCGGCAATTAAGCGAAACGGTGACAAAAGCCATGGAACCAAAAAATGAAAAAGTGCCTGGGATAAAAGAGAGTTATCGTTTACTGACGTTTGAGTATGCATTTCGTCAGGTGGGTTTTATTGTTCTGTTAGGTATTATCGTGGCCGCGTTAGCCGGCCTGTTTTCCAGCGGTGCGGTTAGCGACGTGGAGAAAACAAACGAAGCAAAATCCCTGAACCTGAGCTATGAGCGCTTCGGCCGCCGCCAGACCGAATCGCGGATGACGCTGACGTTTCCGGTGACGTCTGAGGGTAAATATATTCTCAGCCTGACCAGCGAAAGCAGCGACGTATATGAGCCGGGCAGCGTCTGGCCGCAGCCGGACAGCATGTATAGCCGGGGGAACACCCTGTTTCTCGTTTACGACAATCTGAAACAGAGCGATAAGTTCACCGTCCTGCTGTTCATCACGCCGACAAAAGCAGGGAAATGGACCAACAGCATCCGCGTAAACAACGGGCCAGATATCCGCTTCTGGCAGTTTATTTACCCCTAGGAGTCGAATATGGACATGGTTTTTCGTGCCCTGGCAATATACCTGTTTCTGGTGATCGTGTTTAAAGTCGCCGGACGGCGCGCCCTGCTGCAAATGACCAGCTTTGACCTTATTTTGCTCTTAATTATCAGTGAGGCGACACAGCAGGCGCTACTGGGCGAAGATTTTTCCGTCACCGGTGCGATGATTACAATAACAACGCTGGTGGTGGTGGATATTATTTTTGGCCTGATTAAAAAATATTCTTCTTCTGTTGAGAATGTTCTTGATGGCACCCCGGTGATATTGGTAGAGAATGGTATTCCCATTGCGGATAAACTGAAAAAAGTCGATGTATCCTGCGATGATATATTGGTTTCAGCACGGCAGAACCACGGCATAACGGAATTAAAGGATATTAAGTACGCGATCCTTGAGCGTAACGGCCATATTTCAATTATTCCTGAAGAAAATTAACTAAGGGGCACATCCATGAGCAACCTTATTCACGATAATAATACGACCATCAGCGAGCTGACGAAAAAGCTTGCCACGACGCTCACAGAAAGAGGACTGCGTCTAACCACGGCGGAGTCCTGCACCGGCGGTAATCTCGCGGTTGCGCTTTGTGCCGAAGAGAACACGGCGGAATTTTATGATGTTGGCATGGTGGTGTTCAGCGATGCGGCGAAGGAGAGGATCCTCGGCGTGCGGCACGAAACGATTGAGCGCTTCACCGCCGTCAGTGAACAAACGGTTACTGAGATGGCCGCTAAAATTCGCGATATTGCCGAGGCGGATATTGGTGTTGCCATCAGCGGCTATGCGGGACCGGAAGGCGGAGACGATGGCACGGCAGCCGGTACGGTCTGCTTCGGCTGGAATATTCGCGGACAGACGGAAACCCGCACCGTGCTGTTTTCCGGTGAATGTCAGGATGTGGTGGAAAAAGCGGTGCGTTATTCGCTGTCTGAACTGATCGAAATACTCTCCGGGTGGGATAACGTCTGAGACAAGGGGAAAGGCTATGGCTGTTATCGTTATTACCGGCGGTACGGCGGGCGTGGGGAAAGCCACGGCGCTGCACTTTGCTAAAGCGGGCTACGATGTAGGCATTATTGCCCGCGATGAGCAGAGCCTGCGCTCCACAGAAGAGGAGTTGCGCCGTTTCGGGATCAACGCGTGTGCCGTTCAGGCCGACGTGGCGGACAGCAAGGCGGTGACCGATGCTGCTAACGAAATTGAATACCGGCTTGGAGCCATCGATGTGTGGGTGAATAACGCCATGGGCGGGATGCTGGCGCCGTTTCGCACCATGTCCCCGGAGGAGTTTCGCCGCGTCACCGAGGTGACCTATCTGGGCTATGTTAACGGCACCCGCGCCGCGCTGGAGTTAATGACCCCTCGCGATCGTGGAACGATTATTCAGGTTGGCTCCGCGCTGGCCTACCGTTCCATTCCCTTGCAGTCAGCCTACTGTGGGGCGAAGGCCGCGATCCGCGGATTTACCGATGCCGTACGCACCGAGCTGATGCATGAAAACAGCCGGGTACAGATCGCAATGGTACAGATGCCGGGCCTCAATACGCCGCAGTTCGAGTGGGCGAGGAATAAATTTGCCTGGGCGATGCGCCCGGTCCCCCCCGTTTTTCAGCCGGAAGTGGCCGCCAGCGCTATTTTTAAGGTGGCGCAGAAACCGGTGCGGGAGCTATGGGTGGGCAGCAGCACCGTCCAGTCGATTGTCGGGCAGTTTCTTTTCCCCGGTTTTCTGGACCGGCTGATGGTTAAAAAGGCCTGGGAAGGGCAGATGACCGATACGCTAAATGCGGATGACCGTCAGGACTATCTGGATCAGCCGGTTAACGATCTGCATAAAATCCACGGGCACTTCACCGACGAAGCAAAAGAGCGCGCCACCAGCGTGACCTCCGGCATGCCGGGGAAAGTGCTGCTCGGCTCCCTCGCCGTCACGGGCGCGATCGTGGCGCGTCTGCTGCTCTCGCGGAGACGATAATCAGCGCAGTGCGGTACGATCGGTCCAGAACCAGCGGTAGCCATAGCCGCTGAGGTTAAGCGCGACGGTTTTGCCGCATTCCAGCGCGTCGTCGTAGCGTTTGTCCGCCAGGCATGCGGTCCAGGTCGCATGCCGGATCCCTCTGGCGGTAAAATTAACGGGCTTATCGCTGAAATTAACGAAGGTCAGAATGCTGCGCGTGTCGGTTTCGTAATAGATCCCTAGTACCGCATCGTTGTCGATAGTAATAAGACGAAACGGCGCGACGCCGATCTCAGGAAACTCCGAGCGCGTATTGGCGATATCGATAATGCAGTGCAGGAGGGAGTTGCGGTGCAACAGCGAATCCGCCACGTTGATTTTTTGATAGCGGTACGGACCATGGTCTATCATTGGGGCGATAAAGGTTTCCGGGTCGGCATCTGAGAAACCGCCGCCCTGCGATCCGGCCCACTGCATCGGGGTGCGTACGGCGTAACGCTCCTCCAGATCTAAATCATCGCCCATTCCAATTTCATCCCCGTAGCGCATGACCGGTACGCCCGGCAGCGAAAACAAGACCGCATGGCAAAAGGCCAGCCGCTTTCGATCGCCCTTAAGCATCGGCGCCAGGCGGCGGCGGATCCCTCGCTGATACACGCTCATCTCTTCATCAGGGGCGAAGGCATCAATGACGGTCTGCTTTGCTTTTTTGCCTATCCCTTCCAGATCCAGCTCATCATGATTGCGCAGCCAGTTGGCGAAGCAGCAGGAGTCCGGCGGCACAATCATCTTTTTCACCGCGTTGCGCAGCGGTCGTGCGCTCTTCTCTGCAAGGCTGACGTAAAAGTACTTATTGAGCCAGAAATTCAGCACCAGGTTGAGCCGGTCATTCTGACCAAAATAATCTTTGTAGGCGTCGACCTCCACGTCGACTTCGCCGAGCAGGATCGCGTCCGGATTACGCTGCTCGATAAGACGGCGCAGATGCTCCAGGATCCACAGGCCACGTTTTTCATCTCCACGCCCGGCCTGTTTTGTCAGGTGCGACGCTGCATCCAGGCGAAAGCCCGACACCCCGAGCTTTAGCCAGAAGATGATGATATTCTCAACCTCCTTCAGCACCGCCGGGGAGGCCAGATTGAGATCCGGCTCGTGGTGATAAAACATATGCCGGTAGTATTGCCCCGCTTCGTCGTCCCATGTCCAGACGCTCTTTTCCACGCCGGGGAACATCGGTGGCGTATCGTCCTCGTCCGTGTCAGACCAGAGATAATAGTCACGGTAGGGTGACTGCGGGTTGCGGCGGGCCTGCTGAAACCAGGGATGCGCATCCGAGGTGTGCTGGATCAGCAGCTCAATAATGACCTTCATCCCCAGCTCCCGCGCCTGTTCAATAAAGGCGATGATATCGTTGAGCTTGCCGAAGCGGGGATCGACCTGCAAATGATCGCTTACGTCATAGCCTTCATCGAGAAAAGGGGTGAGGTAAAACGGGGTGATCCAGATAACCGTCGCGCCCATCCGGCGGATGTAGCGCAACTTCGCGGCGATCCCGGCGATGTCGCCACAGCCATCGCCGTTAAGATCGTAAAACAGGGCGGTATCAATCTGGTAAATAATGGCGCGTGTATGCCAGCCTGCCATAGCAATCCTTAGTGATAACCTTCGGTATCAGACACTTTGCCCCGGAAGACGTAGTAGCTCCAGGCGGTGTAAACCAGGATCACCGGGATGATTAACAGCGTGCCGATCAGCATAAACAGCTGGCTGGCAGGCGGTGCGGCGGCTTCCCACAGGGTGATGTGCGGCGGGATAATGTGTGGCCACAGGCTGATGCCCAGTCCGCTAAAGCCGAGGAAAATCAGGCCCAGCGTTAACAGGAACGGACGGGCATGGCTGTCGGGATTGCGCGTCAGCCGCCAGATCCATAGGCTGAATACCGCCACCAGAACCGGAACCGGCAGGAACCAGAAGAAGTTAGGCAGTGTAAACCAGCGCTCGGCGACAAACTGCCAGCCGAGCGGGGTCCAGATACTCACCACCGCAATAACGGCGATCAGTGCCAGCAGCACGTGCCGGGTCAGCTCACGCATCCGGTTTTGCAGCGCGCCTTCGCTTTTCATGATCAGCCATGTGGTAGCCAGCAGGGTATAGGCGACAATCAAACCCAGCCCGCAGAACAGGTTAAACGGGGTTAACCAGTCCAGCGAGGAGCCCACAAAGCGTCGCCCTTCCACGTCAAAGCCGTTGATCATCGCGCCGACCACGATCCCCTGGCTGAAGGTTGCCAGCAGGGAACCGCCAGCAAAAGAATAGTCCCAGAATTTGCGGTGGGAAGGGGTCGCCTTAAAGCGAAACTCAAATGCCACGCCGCGGAAAATAAGCCCGATCAGCATGGCCGTGAGCGGGATGGTCAGGGCATCGATAATCACCGCGTAGGCCAGCGGAAACGCGCCGAACAACCCTGCGCCGCCGAGAACCAGCCAGGTTTCATTTCCGTCCCAGACCGGTGCGACGCTGTTCACCATCACGTCGCGCTCTTTGGCATCGCCCACAAAGCTGAACAGCATGCCGATACCGAGATCGAAACCGTCCATGATGATGTACATCAGCGTGGCGAAGACAATAATGGCAAACCAGATGACCGGGATATCGACGCCCATCAGATCTTCTCCTCTTCCGGAACAGACTCGGCGGCGGACAGCGGACGGGCAGGGGTGCCCGACGTATTAGACGTTAGCGTGCCGACAGGCTGCGGCCCTTTCTTTATCAACCGGGCGAGATAAACATAACCCACGCCAAATACCGAACAGTAGACCACGATAAAAGCCAGCAGGCTGATGCTCATCTGCAACGTGCTGTGCAGAGACACCGCATCTATCGTGCGCAGATAGCCGTAGACGACCCACGGCTGGCGGCCCACTTCGGTAGTGACCCACCCTGCGAGCAGCGCAAGCAGTCCGGCTGGCCCCATGCACAGGGCAAACCAGTGGAATGGTCGCGAGTGATAGAGTCGGCGGCGATAGCGCAGCCAGACGCTCAGCACACCAAGCGTAATCATCAGCAGCCCCATGCCGACCATAATGCGGAAAGACCAGAAGACGATGAGCGAGTTCGGGCGGTCCTCTTTCGGGAAATCTTTCAGCGCCGGGACCTGTTTATCCAGGCTGTGCGTCAGGATCAGGCTGCCGAGCGCCGGAATTTCAAGCCCGTATTTGGTGCGCTCCTCCTCCATATCCGGTACGCCGAACAGCAGCAGCGGGGTAGCCTCGCCGGGCGGATTTTCCCAGTGGCCTTCAATCGCGGCGATTTTGGCAGGCTGATGCTCAAGCGTATTCAGGCCGTGCATATCCCCAACGACTGCCTGGATGGGCGCGACCAGCAGCGCCATCCACATGGCCATGGAGAACATTTTGCGAATAGCGGGCGTGTCGTTGCCGCGCAGCAGATGCCATGCCCCGGACGCGCCCACAAACAAGGCGCTGCACAGGAAGGCGGCGATGGACATATGGATCAGACGGTAAGGGAATGAGGGGTTAAAAATAATGGCCAGCCAGTCTTCGGGAATGACCTGACCGTTCTGAATACTGAAGCCCTGCGGGGTATGCATCCAACTGTTGGAGGCGAGGATCCAGAAGGTGGACATCAGCGTGCCCAGCGCCACCATGCCGGTGGCAAAGAAGTGCAGGCCGGGGCCGACCTTATTCCAGCCGAACAACATCACGCCCAGGAAACCGGCTTCGAGGAAGAAGGCGGTTAAGACTTCATAAGTGAGCAGAGGGCCGGTTATGCTGCCTGCGAACTGGGAAAATCCGCTCCAGTTAGTCCCAAACTGATAAGCCATTACCAGCCCGGAAACCACGCCCATACCAAAGTTAACGGCGAAAATTTTCAGCCAGAAATGGTAAAGCGAGCGCCAGACATCATTTTTTGTGCGAAGCCACATGCCCTCGAGAACCACCAGATAGCTCGCAAGCCCGATGGTGATTGCCGGAAAGAGAATATGGAAAGAGACGGTAAAGGCGAACTGTATCCTGGCCAGATGAAACGCATCAAGCTCGAACATGCTCCGTACCTCTGGAACTGATAGCCCACAAGGCATTGCCAGACAGCCTCAGGCTGCCTGGCAAAACCGGTTACGGTTTTTTCTTACCCGCGCCAAGCTCGGCACCGGTAAGCGGATCGGCTTTAGGATCGGATTTCGTACGTGCGCACATTGCTTTGACCAGCGTAGCCTGCTCTGTTGTGAGCGTTACGCTTGCGCCGCCGTCACCGCCATCGACCGCTGGCTGAGGAGATTCCACGTAGTCGAAGTGCTTGTCGCTGTTCCAGCTTCCGCGAACTTCTCCCCCCTCAGACATATTGTAGTACTTGTTGGTGTACTCTTCGATTGGCGGCAATTTACCCGGTGGGAAGTTGTTACGGATCGACTGGAGCGCCTTCTCAAACGAAAGCTGGTGTGCTGCCTCACGCGTCATTAAAAACGCCAGCGCATCTTTAACACCTGGATCGTCCGTTACGTTAATAAGCCGTTCGTAGATAATTTTGGCGCGCGCCTCGGCCGCAATGTTAGAGCGCAGATCCGCGGTGGGTTCGCCAATGGTATCCACGTACGCCGCCGTCCACGGTACGCCTGCGGAGTTAGTGAGCGGAGTACCGCCCCCGTAGAGCAGGGAAGTGATATGACTGTCGTTGCCGTTTTCGGTCATGGACCGGTACAGCTCCGCTTCATTTTCAACGCCTTCCGCCAGTTCACCTTTCGCACCCTTATTAAGCATACCCACCAGGGTGCCGATAATTTCCAGGTGACTTAACTCCTCGGTCGCGATATCCATCAGCATATCTTTACGACCGGGATCGTCGTCGCTCAATCCTTGCGTAAAGTAACGACATGCCGCGGCAAGTTCGCCCTGTGGCCCGCCAAACTGCTCAAGCAGAAGATTAGCCAGACCCGGATTCGGTTCGGCTACGCGTACCGTGTATTGCAGCTGTTTTACGTGTCGAAACATAGTTTCTCCCTCTTCCGTTATTTTTTCGCTTCAACGCCGTCCGCGTCGGAGCGCAGCAGGAACTGTTCCGTCGTCTGTGGAATATGTTGAATCAGCCAGTCCGCCATCTGGCGCTCTTCTTCCAGAATGGATTCAATGGCTGGAATGGAGGCGGTATCGCCCGCTTGTTTGGCCGCGGCCAGCAGAGAGGTGTAGCAGGCAATTTCAAACTGCTCAAAAACGTAGCCGCTGATGGAGCCTTTAACAATTTCGTCGGAAGGGAACATGCCGCCAATGGACTGGCCGAGCGCCGCCATTTTGCTCATGGAATCTTTTATGACCGAACGGGAAATATCATTGCGGTCGAGAATTTCTTCCAGCACGGTAATTTGATGTTTAGTTTCATTAACGTGTTGTTCAATTCGTGCACGTAAGTCGGGATAATTATCAATACGGCTGGCCATTGATTCCAGCATGGATTCGGCTTGCTTTTCCATCGCATGGGCATCGCGTAGCCAATCATGGTAGTGTTCTACATGATTCATAATTAACTCCTGTGATTTATTTTCTGGTTAATTGTTGGTGCTGATGCTCATCAAATTATTATTTATCCTTTCTGGGCTTTTTGATTAATATTGCCGACAGCCAGATCGGTTAATTTGAGATCGGTTTCTTTTTCTTCTTCCAGTGTTTCTGCAAGAAGTTTAACGGCTTTTTTATAGCCTAATTGTTCAGCCAGGGTGGCCAGGGTGCCGTAGCTGGCAATTTCGTAGTGCTCGACTTTCTGTGCGGCGGCAATTAATGCAGCATCACGCACTTCGTTTTTCTCAGTGCTCTCAATAACTTCGTTGGCTTCTTCAATTAAGCCTTCCATTGCAACGCATTTCATGCGCTTCAGCTTGAGGCCGGATTCCTGCTCAATAATCTGATCGATACGTTCGATCTGTCCCTGCGTCTCCTCAAGGTGAGCCGTGAACGCAGCGCTCAGCTTCTCGCTTGATGCGGCGCGGGCTAACTTGCTTAGCGCGCGGGTCAGCTGCTTCTCGGCGCTATAGGTATCGGATAACAGGTGAATAAATACATCTTCAACAGTTTTCATATTCATATATTCGCTCCAGTGAAATAAAGGGAAGGTACTGCGAGCCGACAGGCCCGCAGCATGCTCTCGGTATATTTATAAGAGCTTTAAATAAGATCAGGAGTTATCAGATTTGCGGCCCCCGCCGTGACTGTTCTGTCCCCCTTTCTTACCCGCTTCAGATGCGCGTTGCGGATCGTTTTTGAAATTACCGCCGCTGTGCTGGCCGCCTTTACGTCCAGCTTCTGATGCTTTTTCACGGTCTTGCGCGAAATTACCGGAACCACCACGATGTTGCTCTGCCATATATCAACCCTCATGTTGCGTTTATGTCAGGTGATACGATAAGTAATTCGTATCAGTTGTCGTTCAGAAATTAACATTAGTCGTTATGTGAGAAGAGTCAAATTTCCTGCCTGGGTTGTTTTGCGTCATTTCCAGAGATGCGGGGAAAATACCGCTTCGTTACGTTTTTTGAAAATTGGAAGTAAATCCATTGCTTAGGGGTAAATAACTTGTGTCGTTAGGATTCCGCTTAGCTAATAATCTTAATATGAACGCGGCGGAAATGATTACAAGAATTGACGTAGCGCAAAAATATATCTTGCCGACCTGAGTCTTTATAATCGGAATAGTCTTAAGAGAAAAGTAAAATAACGAGCCGAAACAGTGTATCCGATCGTCGTTTTGACGTGGTCAGGCGGATCGGGTGAGGGTATGCTGCATTTGTCACCACAATAATTACAGAGGCAATGTCATGGATCAGGAGCTACTGGATGCAGGGTACCGGGCCTATACCGGTGAGAAAATCGATGTCTACTTCAACACAGGGATCTGCAAACACTCGGGCAACTGCGTACGCGGCAGCGCGGCGCTGTTCGACCTGAAGCGTAAACCCTGGATCGCACCGGATGAAGTGGATGCAGAAACTGTTGCGCGCGTAATTGATACCTGCCCGAGCGGTGCGCTGAAGTACCGCCTAAAATAAGTGAGGAACCATGGATATTCTTGAAGGCCATAACAAGTTTTATGTCAACGACGCCGAAGGCAATCAGGTTGCGGAGATCGTCTTTGTCCCGACCGGCGAGCATCTGAGCATCATCGAGCACACCGATGTGGATCCGAGCCTGAAAGGGCAGGGTGTGGGTAAGCTGCTGGTGGCGAAGGTGGTAGAGAAAATGCGCGGGGAGAACCGTAAAATTATCCCGCTGTGTCCGTTTGCGAAGCATGAGTTTGATAATACGCGGGAGTATGACGATATTCGGGCGTAATACAGATGCCCGGCATTGCGCCGGGCAGCACACTCAACCGACAAACATCACCGACACACACAGCACACCCACAATCAGCGTCAGCAGGTTGCCAATGGAGCGGTACGGTTTTAACGACGGGATCAGGTACGTCGACAGCGTCGGCATGATGAACAGGATCATGGCGATAAGCGGACCGCTGATGGCGTAAATCATGGAGATCGCATTCGGGTTGATGCAGCAGACCGCAAAGGTAATCAGCGACACGCCGAGAATCGAAACCGCGCGGTTAAAGGCGCGACTTTTCTTCACCCCCACCTGATTCAGCGACGATTTCACAATTTCCGTTGCCCCTTCAATCACGCCAAAATAGGTGCCGAGGAACGATTTCGACATCGCTATAATTGCCACGATAATGCCGGAAATGCCCAGCCATGCCGGGGACGAAGGCATCATCGACAGCGCGGACAGGATCGTCACCCCTTCCTCTTTTGCCGCCACGATATAGGACGGTGGAATCGAAAGCAGGCAGCTGAACACAAAGAACAGCACGCTGAGGCAGATGATCAGGTACGCCACTTTCATGATTTTTTTGCATTTACCCATAGCCTCTTCACCGTATTTCTCGCGACGATCTACGGCGAAGGTCGAGATGATCGGGGTATGGCTAAAAGCGAAAACCATCACCGGGATCGATATCCACACCTGGTGCAGCGTATGCTGGTCGAAGGCCATCTGGCTGGTCAGCAGCGACGGCTGCCAGCTGCCCGTCAGATACAGCGAGACAAACAGGAAATAGGCGATCAGCGGAAAGACAAGGAAACCCATCACCTTAATGGTGATGTGCCGCCCCATCAGGAAGATCAGATTCAAAATCAGCACCACGCCAAAACTCACCAGCATCCGCACGCTGGTATCCACCGTCATCCGTTTCGCCAGCTGTTCAGTAAGTGAGTTGGTTATCGCCACCGCGTAAATCAGAACCACCACAAAGAAGGCCACGAAATAGAGCGTGGTGATGAGGTTGCCGATCTTTTTGCCGTAGTAATGGGAAACGGCACCGGTGATCCCTTCGTTGCCTTTCGTCTTCGACGACAGAATAAATTGCGCCAGCGCTTTATGCGGCCAGTAGGTTAAGGGATACGCCACAAGGGCGGTGATCAGCAGGACAATTGCGCCAGCAGAGCCGAGCTGAATGGGCAAGAACAGGGTTCCTGCGCCCACGGCAGTGCCGTAGAGGGCGAAACTCCAGAGAGTCTCTTCTTTTGACCAAATTTTCGACATTAGAGCAACGTATCAACTATAAAACGAACAAAAAGGAGTGCAATTTACCATAATTATGCGTTGAGGTCGCCGTTGCTTCGCTGGGGTTGGGCCGGAGAAGGTCTCCGGCCGGAAGGTCATTCGCTTGCCAGGGCGCGACGTTGCTGGCGGCGCTTGATAATTTTCTCCCGCAGGGTGTCATACACCCAGTTGTAGAGCATGGTGTACGGCAGGAAGAACAGGAAGAAACCAATCTCCAGCGTGAAAGCCTGGAGCAGCGTCACGCCCAGCACGGCGGCAACGATGGTTACGCCAATCACAATAAAGCCGCATTCAAAACCCAGCGCATGCAGGGCGCGCACTTTTGCCGTGCGCTTCACCCGCTGAACGGGCCAGAAACGGTCGAAGCCAAAGTTATAGATAATGTTCCAGAGCATTGCCGTGGTCGCCAGAATAATAGTGAGACCCCCCATTTCAACCACCGAGCGCTGCATTAGCCACGCGGCCGTAGGGGCGAGGATCGCCGTAGCAATACCTTCAAAACAGACGGCATGGAAGATCCGCTCCGGCAATTTACGTTGGAGTGCATCCTGATGTTGCATATTTACCTCATATAGACGCCAGTATGGGCGTTGATGCGGCCTATTCTTATCGCTTAAGGTGATATATAAAAGATGGTATCCATCGATAAAGTAGATACATCATGCGTTATTCTCCCGAAGCACTGACCGCGTTTGTTGAAACTGTCGCCGCAGGTTCGTTTTCAGCTGCGGCACGACGGCTGCGTAAAAGCCAGTCCACCATCAGCACCTCCATCGCCAACCTTGAAGCTGACCTTGGCTTTGAGCTGTTTGATCGCTCGGCGCGTCACCCGGTGTTAACCGCCCAGGGTGAACAGGTGCTGGGCTATGTCCAGTCAATCCTCGCCGCCAGCGCGCGCCTTGATGAGCTGGCCGTATCCTTAACGGCGCAAACGGAGGCGCGTTTTACCTTTGTTCTCTCCGATACGCTTAACCCGGCCGTGCTGGAAGAGATGATGAGCCAGTTCGACCAGCGTTTTCCGCACACCGAATTTGAGTGCCTGATTGGGGAAGAGGAGGACGTGATCGATCTGCTGCAAAAGGAGCGGGCGCAAATTGGCCTGACGGAAGCACGCGACAGCTACCCGACCGATATTGGCGCGACCCGTCTGCCTATGCAGACGCGGATGGCTATTTACGTTTCTGCCGGACATCCTCTGGCAGGGCAACATGAGACGCAGGCGGACGAGCTGCATGGCTGGCGCGAGCTGCGGCTGAGTACCTATCTTGAACGGGAAGCGCCCCTTGCGCGCGGGCCAGTCTGGTCTGCGCCGAACTACCTGCTGCTGCTAAGCATGGCGGTACAGGGCTTTGGCTGGTGCGCGTTACCCTGCGCGCTGGTCGACGAATTTGCCGCATCGAAATCGCTGGTGCAGCTGAACGTGCCGGGTTGGCCGAGGTCGATTGCCATCGATCTGGTATGGAACAAAAGAACCCCGCCCGGCGTCGCCGGAAGCTGGCTGCGCCAGTACTTGCAGGACGCACGATAATCCTGTGACTAAACTCACTAATTTTAAACATTTGCGTCAATTGTTGATAACAATCCTCTACTATCGTCATGTCATTTTGCACAGAGGTCGTGATGAAAGATGTCGTTATAGTGGGTGCGTTACGTACGGCTATCGGCTGTTTTCAGGGAGCGCTTGCGCGTCACTCTGCGGTTGATCTCGGCAGCGTGGTGGTAAGAGCGCTGGTGGAACGCAGCGGGGTTGCCGCACATGAAATTGATGAGGTGATCCTCGGCCAGGTGCTGACCGCGGGCGCGGGACAAAACCCTGCGCGCCAGGCGGCGCTGAAGGGCGGCCTGCCTAATACCGTTTCGGCGATTACCATCAACGACGTCTGTGGTTCAGGTTTGAAAGCGCTCCACCTTGCGACGCAGGCCATCCAGTGCGGTGAAGCGGACGTGGTCATTGCCGGAGGGCAGGAAAACATGAGCCGCGCCCCGCATGTCCTGACCGACAGCCGGACCGGCGCGCAGCTCGGGAACAGTCAACTGCTTGACAGCCTGGTTCATGACGGGCTGTGGGACGCCTTCAACGACTACCATATGGGCGTAACGGCGGAAAACCTGGCGCGGGAATACGGCATCAGCCGCGAGCTTCAGGATGCGTATGCGCTTAGCTCGCAGCAAAAAGCGCGTGCAGCGATCGACTCCGGCCGTTTTCGCGATGAAATTGTCCCGGTCAGTACCCAACGCCAGAACGGCGAAGCGCTCATCGTTGATACCGACGAGCAGCCTCGCACCGATGCCAGCGCAGAAGGGCTGGCAAAACTCGATCCGGCCTTCGAAACGCTCGGTTCTGTAACGGCAGGTAACGCATCATCCATTAACGACGGTGCGGCGGCGGTGATGATGATGAGTGAAAGCAAAGCCCAGGAGCTGGCGCTGCCGGTGCTGGCGCGCATCAAAGCGTTTGCCAGCGTGGGTGTTGATCCTGCGTTAATGGGGATCGCCCCGGTCTATGCCACGCGCCGCTGTCTTGAGCGGGCGGGTTGGCAACTGAACGATGTAGATCTGATTGAAGTCAATGAAGCCTTTGCTGCACAGGCGATCTCGGTCGGGAAAATGCTGGAATGGGATCCGCTGCGGGTCAACGTCAACGGCGGTGCGATCGCGCTCGGTCATCCCATTGGCGCTTCCGGCTGCCGCATTCTGGTGTCGCTAGTCCACGAAATGAAAAAGCGTAACGCCCGAAAAGGGATCGCAACGCTCTGCATAGGCGGAGGGCAGGGGGTAGCCCTGGCTATCGAACGGTAATTTCCCCCTCTGCGCACAGAAAGCCTCCCTCGGGAGGTTTTTTTATGTCCGCAGAATCCTTTTTTAACACTTCTGCGTTCTTTCTTAAGCCCACAATAATTATTGCGCGGTGAATTATTCGCTTTGTGAAGTTCTTAGTGTGATCTCACGCCTGGAATTTATGCGTTATACGCCTTTTTTGTTGATGAGGTTCACGTCGATCTTTGCCAAAAAAATGAAACAAATAATTTCGATCCTTGTCACTAAAATAACGGTACATAAAAAATAAACTCAAGTTTCATAAAAACGAAACGTTATTTTAATTGAGGGTTTTTTCATGTTTAAGAAATCTCTGCTCCTTGCTTCCCTTATTAGTGCCTCTTTTGCGGTTAGCGCCGTTACCGTCGATCTGCGTCACGAATATATTGACAGCGGCTCGAATGCCGACCGTGTTGCCGTCTCGCACCGCTTTGATAATGGCTTCGGTTTTTCAGTCGAGGCGAAGTGGAAATCAGGCGGGGACAAGGCAGATCAGCCATTCGCGGATGTGGTGGGGAACGGTCACGAAGATCAGATTAGCTGGCGCTGGAAAGCGACAGACAATATCGCCCTGACGCCTGCGTTTACGATTGAAAGCACAGACAGTCGTACCATTTATAAACCGAATCTGCATGTGCAATATAGTTTCGATAATGGCTTCTACGTGGCCGCGCGTTACCGTTATGAATATACCCGCTACCCGTCAAGCTCAAATAAGGACGATGATAAAGTTAACCGTGGTGATGCGTGGGTCGGTTGGGTATTAGGTGACTGGCGTACCGAGCTGAACTATGTTTACGCGAAAAGCTCTGAAGGCGTGGCCCGAAATAACAATAAAGATTATTCCAATGAATATAACGCCAAGCTGGCCTACAAATGGGATAAAAACTGGGCACCGTATGTTGAGGTGGGCAACGTGGGGGTTAAAGACACTGACGAACGCCAGACCCGTTTCCGTTTAGGCGTGGCGTACTCCTTCTGATAATCCAGCTTCTTCGCTAAAAACCGCCGGGTGGCGCTTCGCTTACCCGGCCTACACTTTCCTTCCACTCCGTCGTTTCGTATGCCGGGTGGCCCTGCGCTTACCCGGCCTACACTTTTCTTCCACTCCGTCGTTTCGTATGCCGGGTGGCCCTGCGCTTACCCGGCCTACACTTTCCTTCCACTTCGTCGTTTCGTATGCCGGGTGGCCCTGCGCTTACCCGGCCTACACTTTCCTTCCACTCCGTCGTTTCGTATGCCGGGTGGCCCTGGGTATGAACCGGAAACATGGGTAACACTTTAGACCGGATACATGGGTAACAGTTATAACTGGCATAGAAGAGGAGACTCGCTATGCCCTGGACTGAGACGCGACCTATGCAACGCCTTGATTTCATCCGTGCCTGCCATGCAGGTACGGATTCTTTTTCTGCCCTCTGCCGTCTCTTCGGCATCAGTCGAAAAACCGGTTACAAATGGCTTCAGCGTTTTGACCCCTCTGACCTGTCATCTCTCTCTGACCGGTCGCGTGCTCCGCACTCCCACTCCCGGACAGTTCCTGATGATATCGCCGGGCAGCTTACGGCCCTGAGGCAAAAACACCCTGACTGGGGCCCCAAAAAACTGCGGATGTGGCTGCTCAATCATCACGTCGATTTTACCGTCCCCGCTGCCAGTACTATCGGCGATATCCTCAAGCGTGAAGGCCTGGTTCCGGATAAAAAGCGAAAACGCAGAACCCCGGGCAATCGCCAGCCCCTGACCATCATCAGTGAGAACAATCAGGTCTGGAGCGCTGATTTTAAAGGCAAGTTCAGGCTGCTGAGCCGGAAATACTGTCATCCCTTCACCCTCACCGACAATCACAGCCGGTATCTTCTGAGCTGCCGGGGAGCAGACCGGGAGAGCGAGCCCTTCGTCAGGCAGTGCCTGACGGATGCGTTCCTGGAGTACGGTCTGCCGGAAGTCCTGAGAACGGATAATGGTCAGCCTTTCGCAGGAACAGGTATCGCCGGGTTAAGTCGCCTTGCAGTCTGGCTGATAAAGCTGGGCATCAGACCGGAACGCATCAGAAAGGGGCATCCGGAAGAAAACGGCCGTCATGAGCGAATGCATCGTTCGCTGAAAAGTGCAGTAAAACAGGGCAACATATTTATGACGATGGAAGAACAACAGCGGTGGTTCAGTGGCTACCGGGAAGAGTTTAACTATGAAAGGCCACATGAAGCCCTGGCGGGTGCAACGCCCGGAACGGTATGGCAACCCTCAGGCCGGCACTGGGATGGCAGGGTTCCTGAATATGCTTATCCGGAAGGAGGTACGGTCTACAGGGTGAAATCAAGGGGGACACTCTATATGGGGAAAAAGGGGACGGTGTTCCTGAGTGAAGCGCTGACTGATGAGTACATCATGCTGGAAGAACAAGATGATGGCCTGGAGGCCATCATCTTTAATGGAATAACGCTTGCGTACTACGACCGAAAAACCCAGAGTGTGCTCCGGATAGACTGAAAAGTGTTACCTATGTTCCCGGTCTGATCTGTTACCTATGTATCCGGTCATACACTGCGCTTACCCGGCCTACACTTTCCTTCCACTCCGTCGTTTCGTATGCCGGGTGGCCCTGCGCTTACCCGGCCTACACTTTCCTTCCACTCCGTCGTTTCGTATGCCGGGTGGCCCTGCGCTTACCCGGCCTACACTTTCCTTCCACTCCGTCGTTTCGTATGCCGGGTGGTGCTGCGCTTACCCGGCATACACTTTCTCTCCAATCAGTCGTTTCGTAGGCCGGGTAAGCGTTAGCGCCACCCGGCAAAAAGCGCCGCAATCACCCAAAAAAAAGCCCTCCGAATCGGAGGGCAAGGCCAGTTACAGAAACACTAACTCATTCAGGCATGCAACATTTCAGGTTGCTCGGGGAGTTTCGCGATATAGAGGGCTGGTTTGCCGTCTTTATCGGAACTGTACAGCACCGCTTTTTCGTCCGGCGTGAAGGACGGATGCGGGTGGGTTACCTGGCGGCTGTTCGCCACCGTAGCCCAGGAAGTGTCATGACGGGCAATGCGGTAATAGGCTTTCTTCGCCACGTCAAAGGCATACAGATAAGGATCGTTATCAATGGTGTAGCCGCCGGTGTCTTTCACATCGACAGGCGTGCCGGAACCGTCGCCAACCAGCATGGTGCCGTCAACATTGCTCATCAGGTGCGAACAGGCGGGCATGTTCATTACCGCTTCATTCACGCCGGTGTCCGGATTGAAGCGGGAGATGGTGCGCCCTTGCTGACCTTTCAGGTAAGAGACGTAGATCAGCGCGGACCCGTCCGGCACCCAAAATTCATGCGTGCAGCTTTCCCCTTCCGCGTGCGTTTTCACTTTCCGCACGTTGCTGCCATCTTCGTTGACCAGCCACATGCGGGCGTCAACCAGGTCGTGTGGCCCTTCATGACAGAAGGCCACGGTATTGTCATCGAACGGGCGATAAATCGGATGTCCCAGCCAGATCTTCTCGTCATGGATGGTAGTGCTTTCACCCGTTTTTAGATCAACGCGCAGCAGGCGGCAGTGCGGCCCTTTGTGGAAGAAGTCGTGGAAAATTTTCCAGTCGTTGAGTGGCGTCCAGTCACGTCTGGCAATCTCAATACCTACCAGTTTGGTGCAGTCGCTGTTCGCGACCCAGGTGCCGTAGCCAACCCACTCTTCCGGGACGCGGTACACTTCGCGCTCTGCCAGCGTCTTTAAATCCACCTCAAGCAGGGTGCGATCGTTCTTCACATAGTAGAGGGATTGATCGTCCGGAGAGAGGAACCCGCCAAAGGTGTTATCGCCCGCGCCTTCGGTCAGCTGCACCGCTTCGGCGTTTTTCAGATCCAGCAGGTAATAGTTCCAGTGACCGTCGAACTCCCCGGCGAACAGCAGGTGGCTGCCATCGTTAAAGAAGCACTTCTGGTAAAAGTAGTTGCGATGACAGGTTACTTCCGGTGGGGTCAGGCGGGTAACTTCCACGCCTGTATCCGGATCGCGGCTGACCTCGTAGTTCAGCTTGACCCGCATACCTTTAGCCATAATGCACTCCTTTGAACGCGTAATGTAAGTTGAAAACTAGGTGTTAAATTATCAAAACATCGTTTCATTGTGTGTGACTGACAGCGCAAATTCTCAGTTTCTTTAGCCAGATTGAGGGGCTTAAAGATTTATCGTGATCGAAACACCATTTCTGGCATAAACATACAGAAAAAATGAAACGTTGTTTTAAATGTAATTGAAAACCCCATGTACAGGGGATAATATGTGTTCATCACGAAAACGGAACATTGTTTCGTTATTCATCTTTGCCTTCGGGCACGATCAATTCTGGAGGTTTACGTGGACGTCAGACAAAGCATCCACAGTGCGCACGCAAAAACGCTGGATACTCAGGGGCTGCGCAGTGAGTTTTTAGTTGAGCAAGTGTTCGAAGCCGACAAGTACACCATGGTCTACAGCCATATTGACCGCATTATTGTGGGCGGGATTATGCCGGTGGCGAAAACCGTCTCCGTGGGCGGTGAAGTGGGCAAACAGCTGGGCGTGAGCTACTTCCTCGAACGCCGTGAACTGGGCGTGATTAACATTGGCGGGCCGGGCACCATAACCGTCGATGGCCAGTGCTACGAAATTGGTCACCGTGACGCGCTGTACGTCGGAAAAGGCGCGAAAGAAGTGGTGTTCGCCAGCATCGATGGCAGCAAACCGGCGAAGTTCTACTACAACTGCGCCCCGGCTCATACGACTTACCCAACCAAAAAAGTCACGCCAGCGGACGTTGCCCCGGTGACCCTTGGTGACAACCTCACCAGCAACCGCCGCACCATCAATAAATACTTCGTACCGGATGTGCTGGAAACTTGCCAGCTCAGCATGGGGCTGACCGAGCTTGCGCCGGGCAACCTGTGGAACACCATGCCGTGCCATACCCACGAGCGCCGCATGGAAGTCTATTTCTACTTCAACATGGATGAAGATGCCTGCGTGTTCCACATGATGGGACAGCCGCAGGAAACTCGCCATATCGTGATGCACAACGAGCAGGCGGTCATTTCGCCAAGCTGGTCCATCCACTCTGGCGTGGGAACGAAAGCTTATACCTTTATCTGGGGTATGGTCGGTGAAAACCAGGTCTTCGATGACATGGACCACGTCGCTGTTAAGGATCTGCGCTAGTCGCAGGCAGTTAAGCATACATCTGCCTGTTGGTGACAGGCGCTGAACGATTAAGGAACAAACATGATTCTGGATGCATTTTCTCTGCAGGGTAAAGTGGCTGTGGTTTCCGGGTGTGACACCGGGCTGGGGCAGGGTATGGCGTTAGGTCTGGCGGAAGCGGGCTGTGATATCGTCGGGATTAACATCGTAGAGCCAACGGAAACCATCGAGCGCGTCACCGCGCTGGGCCGTCGTTTCCTGAGCCTGACCGCGGACCTGCGCAAAATCGATGCGATCCCTGAACTGCTGGATCGCGCGGTGGCGGAGTTCGGGCATATCGATATTCTGGTCAACAATGCGGGCCTGATTCGCCGTGAAGATGCGATTAACTTCAGCGAAACGGACTGGGACGACGTGATGAACCTGAACATCAAGAGCGTGTTCTTTATGTCCCAGGCGGCTGCGAAGCACTTCATCGCGCAGGGGAAAGGCGGCAAGATCATCAATATTGCCTCCATGCTCTCTTTCCAGGGCGGCATCCGCGTACCGTCTTACACCGCATCGAAGAGCGCCGTGATGGGCGTGACCCGTCTGCTGGCGAACGAGTGGGCGCAGCACAATATCAACGTCAACGCGATTGCGCCGGGCTACATGGCCACCAACAATACCCAGCAGCTGCGTGCTGATGAAGAGCGCAGCGCGGCAATTCTGGAACGTATTCCAGCGGGTCGCTGGGGTCTGCCGAGCGATCTGATGGGCCCGGTTGTGTTCCTGGCTTCTCCGGCTTCGGATTACATTAACGGCTATACCGTCGCCGTTGACGGCGGCTGGCTGGCACGTTAATTCAGCCTTAATAAAGAACCTCTGCCCTCGGGTGGAGGTTTTTTTTGCGCCAAAATTGGCTTTATCCATATCCTTAAAGATGAAAAATCCATACTAAAAAGGAATAAATGACGGGTATCACACATTTATTGCTTAAATATTAACTAATTAATAAAAAATAAGGTTAAACCACCCTGATTTGAAATTGTAATGTCCATCACAGAACGGTATGTCGTAGCGAAATAATCCATATCTTCACCAGTTCCGACCTGACACTTTCTTCCGGTATCTCGTAATTTCACTTAACGAATTTCGCTGTTGAGGCAGGAAACTATGACATCTATAAATGACTCTACCCTTATGCCCGCTGCGCTGCGCGATACCCGACGCATGAACCAGTTTGTTTCTGTTGCGGCCGCCGTAGCCGGTCTACTGTTTGGTCTGGATATCGGCGTTATCGCTGGCGCACTGCCCTTTATTACCGACCACTTTACGTTAAGCAACCGCCTGCAAGAGTGGGTGGTGAGCAGCATGATGCTGGGCGCGGCCATCGGCGCGTTGTTTAACGGCTGGCTGTCGTTCCGTCTCGGGCGCAAATACAGCCTGATGGTTGGGGCGATCCTGTTCGTCGCAGGCTCCATCGGCTCCGCGTTTGCGACAAACATAGAAGTGCTGCTGCTTTCACGCGTGTTGCTTGGCGTAGCGGTGGGTATCGCGTCCTACACCGCGCCGCTTTATCTCTCTGAAATGGCAAGTGAGAACGTGCGAGGGAAGATGATCAGTATGTATCAGCTGATGGTGACGCTCGGTATCGTGCTGGCGTTTCTGTCGGATACGTACTTCAGCTACAGCGGCAACTGGCGGGCAATGCTTGGCGTGCTGGCGCTGCCTGCGCTGGTGCTGATTGTGTTAGTCATTTTTCTGCCGAACAGCCCGCGCTGGCTGGCGCAAAAAGGGCGTCACGTGGAGGCGGAAGAGGTGCTGCGCATGTTGCGCGACACGTCTGAAAAAGCGCGTGAAGAGCTGAACGAAATCCGCGAAAGCCTGAAGCTGAAGCAGGGCGGCTGGTCCCTGTTTAAGGCGAACCGCAACGTGCGCCGCGCGGTGTTCCTCGGCATGCTGTTACAGGCGATGCAGCAGTTTACGGGGATGAACATCATTATGTATTACGCCCCGCGCATTTTTAAAATGGCCGGTTTTACCACCACCGAACAGCAGATGATCGCCACGCTGGTGGTGGGGCTGACCTTTATGTTCGCCACCTTTATCGCGGTGTTCACCGTTGATAAGGCCGGACGTAAACCCGCCCTGAAAATTGGCTTTAGCGTGATGGCGCTCGGCACCTTAATCCTTGGCTACTGCCTGATGCAGTTCGATAACGGCACGGCGTCAAGCGGCCTCTCCTGGCTCTCCGTGGGCATGACCATGATGTGTATCGCCGGTTACGCGATGAGCGCCGCGCCGGTGGTGTGGATCCTGTGCTCTGAAATACAGCCGCTGAAATGCCGCGACTTTGGTATCACCTGTTCCACCACCACCAACTGGGTGTCGAACATGATCATTGGCGCGACCTTCCTGACGCTGCTGGATGCGATTGGCGCGGCAGGCACCTTCTGGCTCTATACGGTGCTGAACGTGGCGTTTATCGGTGTGACCTTCTGGCTGATCCCCGAAACCAAGGGCGTGACCCTGGAGCATATTGAACGCAAGCTGATGAGAGGGGAGAAACTACGTAATATCGGCGTGTAATGTAATTGCCCGGTGGCGCTTCGCTTACCGGGCCTACGATACCGTGTAGGCCGGGTAAGCGGCTTAGTGTTTACCGCATCGCACGTCTCAAAATACGCTCCGCCTGACGCTGGAAGTCAGCGGCCGTCTCTTCCACGGTTTTCTGGCCGTAGTCGATATACTGCAAAGAAGTACCGAACTGCGCCACAATCTGTGGGTCGTCAAAGTATGGCGAGACGGTGAGTTTCGCCGGCAACGACTGCGCCAGACGCAGGCCCGCCACGGAAGGATCGTCCTCTTTAATGGTGCCGTCTTCAGTCAGATACTGCACCGCTACTTTGCTCAGCGGTACGCCACGCTCAAGACCCAGCGTATCGACCCCTTCTTTGCTGTTGAGCAGGAAATTAATCAGCTTCGCCGCCGCTTCCGGGTTTTTGGTCGACTTACCAATCGACAGCATTTGCGCCGGTTTGAAGAACAGGCCCGCGTCGGTGGCGCCCGGCAGCATTGGGTAGCTGCCCAGCTCCAGTTTCGCCGGTGGCTTCAGGTTGTCGGAATATTTGTTGATGGTGGAGTTCCACATATAGGTGCCGCCCCATTCTCCCTGGATCCACGGCTTCATCTCATACATGTTGCTCTTACCAAATGAGGCATAATATTTGGTGTCCGGCATGACGTGGCTGTCGATCAGCTTTTTGTAGGTCTGGAAGAACTCCACCCACTGTTCCTTTGTGTAGCTGAACTTTTTGGTTTTCTCATCCACCGCAGGAATGTTGTACTTCTGGATCATGTACGAATTCAGCAGCGCCAGCGTATCCTGGTGCTCGAGGATCACCGGGTAGTATTGCTTACCGAGCTTGCTCTCGAAGGTTTTACCGGCTGCCATCAGCTCGTCCCAGGTTTTCGGGTACGCAATACCCGCTTTTTTCCAGGTTTCGTCATTGAAGTAGAACACCCGCGCCGTCACCGAGATCGGAATGCCGTTCAGCTTGCCATCCACGGTGGTGGTTTGCAGCTCTTTGGGATCGAACTGCGACAGGTCGATCACCTCCTTCATCTTGTTCAGATCGTAGAAGCCGTCACCGGTTTTGGAGAAGATCGGCAGCCAGTTCCAGTTCGTCTGCATTACGTCTGGCTCGGTTCCACCCGCAATCTGGGTGGTCAGACGGGAGAGGTGACCGTCCCAGCCGGTGTATTCCGCTTTCACGTTGATGTCCGGGTTCTGCTTATGGAACTCCTCCAGCGCTTTCAGGGTGACCTGGTGACGGCCGTTGCCGCCCCACCAGGACATCCGTAAATCCACATTCTGAGCCATCGATGGCAAAGCGGTAAGGCCCAGGGTCGCGGAGATAGCTGCGCTTAAAAGCACTTTTTTCATTTTTATCACTCCATCAGAGAGAGAGGTTCTGTTCAGTTTTTGCGTCAAAAATATGACACTTATTCATATCAAACGTGAAATACACCTTACGATGAAGTCCCTTATCAATCATTGGTTTAGCTTCATCGGACGGGATTCTGGCGGTCAGTTCGTAGTCCGCGACCTTCAGGTACACAAAGAATTCGTGGCCCATGTTCTCAACGCGCACCATCTCCCCGCTACAACCGCCGTTCGGGAAGGGCTCATCAGAGAGCGACACAAATTCCGGACGCACGCCGAAGAAGATCTCCTTACCCGCGTAAGCGGCGACTTTCTCCTGCTTCTCCGCGTTCAGCGGCATGGTTTCATCACCAATGGCGATGTGCAGCTGTCCCGCTTTTTCGACCAGCACGCTTTTGCGTATATTCATCTCCGGCGCGCCGATAAAGCCCGCCACGAACATGTTCTTCGGCTTGTGGTAGAGATTGTCCGGCGTATCCACCTGCATGATATGGCCGAGCTTCATCACGCAGATGCGGTCGCCCATGGTCATCTCTTCGGTCTGGTCGTGGGTCACGTAAACGGTGGTGGCCGGTTTTCCGGATTTCTTCAGCTGCTTATGCAGGTCGGAAATACGGATACGCATCGAGGCGCGCAGTTTGGCGTCGAGGTTTGAAAGCGGCTCATCGAACAGGAACACATCCGGTTTTTTCACAATCGCACGGCCTACCGCCACGCGCTGCGCCTGGCCGCCGGAAAGCTGGCGCGGCAGGCGGTCGAGCAGCTCTTCCAGCTCGAGAATTTTGGCGGCTTCATTCACCTGGGACTCAATCTGATCTTTCGGCAGCTTGCTCAACTTGAGGCCAAAGGCCAGATTCTCGCGCACCGTCATGTGTGGATAGAGGGCGTAGTTCTGGAACACCATCGCAATCCCGCGCTCTTTCGGCGCGAGGTTGTTCACGATCTTGTCGCCGATACGCACCTCGCCGCCGCTGATGGTTTCCAGTCCCGCCAGCATGCGCAGAGTAGTGGATTTGGCGCAGCCGGATGGGCCGACGATTACCATGAATTCCCCTTCGGCGATTTTAAGATCGATAGCGTGTACCGCTTTAAAACCGTTGGAGTAGACCTTTTCCAGCTTGTTGAAAATAACTTCAGCCATGGTATTTCCCTCTTAACCTTTAATTCCGCTGCTGGTGACGCCCTGTACGAAGTAGCGCTGTGCCAGGAAGAAGACAATGATGGATGGCAGAATGGAGATGCTCGCCATTGCCAGAATTTCGTTCCACGGCGCCCCTTCGGTGACGTCGATGGACATTTTCAGCGCCAGTGCAATCGGATATTTATCCACGCTGTAGACATAAATCAGCGGCCCGATAAAGTCGTTCATGGACCACATGAACTGGAACAGGGCGACGGAGATAATGGCCGGTTTAAGGATCGGCACAACCACGTACCACAGCACCTGAAGGGAGTTACAGCCGTCAATCTGCGCCGCCTCTTCCATGTCACGCGGGACGCCGCGCAGGAACTGGATCAGCATGAAGACGAAGAACCCCTGGGTGGCGAAGGCCAGCGGCAGGTACAGCGGCATATAGCTGTTCAGCATGCCCATTTCACGGAACATCAGGTACTGCGGGATCAGCAGCACGGTGCTGGGTAGCAGCATGGTGGTAATGAGCGTGGCGAACCAGAACTTCTTCCACGGGATCTCGAAGCGGGCAAAGCCATACGCCACGATGGTGGAGGAGATAATGGTCAGGATCACTTTCGGGATCACATACTTAAAGGTGTTCAGCATGTAGTGGCCGAAGTTGTACTCGGTGCCGGTTTTCCAGCCGTTGATGAAGCCGTCCCAGGTGGCATGTGCAGGCCACAGGCTCAGGGTGGTGAAGATCTCGTGGTTCGGTTTGAACGACGCGGAGAACATCCACACCAGCGGGTAAAGCATCAGCAGGCCGACAAACAGCAGGATCGCATAGCGAACGGTGGCATTGATTTTCTCTCTGCGCAGCGTGCGGGCTACTTCGCGTTCGGCGATGCTTCTTGCCGTGGAGAGTTGTTGAATATCAGCCATTTTTGCCTCCTTTATCGGCGGAGTAGAACACCCAGTATTTCGACGACTTAAAGGCGATACCGGCGAAGACGGCCACCACCAGGAACAGGATCCACGCCAGCGCCGCGCCATAACCCATATCGAAATACTTAAACGCGGTGTCGTAGATGTAGAGCGAGAACAGGTAGGTCGAATAGGTCGGCCCGCCGCCGGTGATCACGTACGGCCCGGTAAATTCCTGGAACGCCTGCGTGGTCTGCATGATGAAGTTGAAGAAGATCACCGGCGTAATCAGCGGCACGGTCACCTTCATGAACATCTGCCATTTCGATGCGCCATCGATCATCGCCGCTTCATACTGGGACTGCGGTACGTTTTGCAGCGCGGCCAGGAAGATGACCATCGCGGAACCGAACTGCCAGACGCGCAGCAGGGTAACGGACATTAGTGCCAGTGACGGTTCACCCAGCCAGTTCACCGGGTCAAAACCAAATACGCCGATAAAGCTGTTCAGCAGGCCATCGATGGCAAATAAGGCGCGCCACAATACGGCAATGGCGACGGAACTGCCGAGGATCGACGGAATATAGTAGGCAGTACGGAAAAATCCGATGCCGCGTAATTTAAAGTTCAGGACAAAGGCAATCCCTAATGCGAAGGCGAGCTTTAACGGAATGGTTAAAAATACGTATGCAAAGGTCACGCCCATTGATTTCCAGAAGAGCGTGTCTTCGGTAAACATGTAGCGATAGTTTTCGATGCCGTTAAACACCGGCGGACTCATCAAATCGTAATCCGTAAAGCTGAGGAAAAATGATGAGACGAAGGGGAATGCCGTAAAGAGTATCAACCCGATGATGTAGGGTGATATCCATGCGAGCCCCAGCAGCTTGTTTTCATTCATACATACCTACCTGGCGATCAATGGTTTAAAACGGAATCTGCTTTGTTACATCTTCCCAGGCCAGCATCGCGCGGCATGAGAGCTGAATTTTAGGGTGCAATATCTGGCGTCGGCTAAATATAAAATTGTTTATTAACGCTTTTTTGCCTTCCTCTTTGCGCTAAACGCGTTGGGTTTCAAAAGAGCTGAACCGCCGTTCTTGGATACTAAAACATCGTTTTATTTTATATTATTGCGATTTATTTCTGCGTCATTCGCTTAATGATGGAAATGTGATCAGCGTCGAAACGCTGTTTCAATATAGTGAGGGAGGTGGCATTTTTGACTTTTCACGGACGTTCGTCGGGGCTGCGAGGAGGCGAGACGAAGCACAAGTGGAAACGGGAAAAACAATAGTCACGCAGCGTGGCTAACTACCAGATCTGATAGCAGGTCTACAGATGTACCAATTCGGCATTCAGATAATTCTTACATTCTTGTATGATTTCTTAAACCGGAACCAGTCAGGCAGAATTTCACTGCATCCTTAAAAGAAGAACAGTTATGTCAGCAATGGATTTCAAACAACATACGGATCTCAACTTTCCTCACTATGCTCCCCCGGCGGTCAGCGCTAAAGAAATAGATCTCCTGGGTCTGCTGGACGTCCTGCTGGCAGCAAAAAAACGCATCATTACCATTGTGTTTGCATTTGCACTGGTCGGCCTGGCAATCGCCTTCCTGATACCGCAAAAATGGACCAGTAAAGCGGTCATTACGCCAGCGGAACAGACGCAGTGGAGTTCGCTGCGCCAGATGATGGTGACGCTGCAGGTGCTTGATGTGGACGTTAAAGTTACCCGTGCGGATGTATTTAATCTGTTTATCAAAAAGTTTCAGTCTCAGTCCCTGCTTGAAGAGTACATGAAGAGCTCTCCTTACGTGATGGCTCAGCTCGATGGCGCCGAGGTTGACCCGCTGGAGCTGCACCGCGCGGTGGTCAATATCGCCGAAAAGATGAAGGCTATTGATAACACCCAGGAAAAAAATGCTGATAAAGCACCGTATCTCTCCTGGACGTTAAGCTTCACTGCCCCAACGGCAGAGGACGCGCAGAAAGTGTTGAATGGTTACATTCAGTACATTTCCCGCATCGTCGAGCAGGAGACCATGCAAAACATCCGCGATCAGCTGATCCTGAGAACCAAAACGGTTCAGCAGCAGCTGGAGCTGGATCGGGTTCGACTGACCAATATCCACAATACCAACCTGCAACGCCTTAACTACTCGCTGGAAGTGGCGAACGCGGCAGGGATCAAAAAGCCGGTTTACAGTAACGGACAGGCGGTGAAAGACGATCCGGATTACTCCGTCGCGCTCGGCGCGGACGGGATTGCGCAGAAATTGCAGATTGAAAAAAATCTGAAGGATGTTTCTGAGCTGAACGCTGATTTCCAGAACCGCGAATACTATCTGGCGCAGCTGCAAAAACTTTCCTTCGAAGACGTGAGCCTGGAGCCGTTCAAATACCAGCTCTCTCCTTCTATGCCGGTGAAAAAAGATGGCCCGGGCAAAGCACTGATCGTGCTGCTGGCGGGTATTCTGGGTGGGCTGTTCGCCTGTGGCAGCGTGCTGCTGCGCGAAGCAATGCGCTCCCGCAACCCGCTGCCGGAACAACTTCCTGAGCCGGTTACGGAATAACATGAAAAAAGGCGCTCTGATGAGCGCCTTTTTTTATTTCAGGAAATCCTCGCGTACCGGCGTAAAGGTATCCAGCAAGGTGCCGGGTTTGAGGCAAACGCAGCCGTGCATCACGTGCGGCTTTTTATAGAGAGTGTCGCCCGCCGTTACCACATGCTTTTCCTCGCCAATGGTGAACTCAAATTCCCCCGAGAGAACGTAGGTGAGCTGCTCATGCGGGTGGTTATGCAGCGGGCCAATCGCACCTTGCTCGAAATTCACTTCCACCGCCATCATCCTGCCATCGTGCGCCAGAATACGACGCGTCACGCCGTTGCCCAAATCCTCAAGCGTGGTCTCTTTATGGAAAATAAACATATTTTCGCCCTGTTATGTAATGAAACATTGTTTCATTTAACTTATCTCAGCCGCAGCGAAAAGAAAACGTTTAGCCAAATAACTGGAAAGGCGATCACAAGTTTGCTTCACTGGGTGAAACGTACAGGAGGAAAGATGAAAACGATCGGTCTGTTAGGGGGCATGAGCTGGGAATCAACGATCCCGTACTACCGCCTGATTAATGAAGGCGTCAAACAGCGTCTGGGCGGTCTGCATTCGGCCAGCCTGCTGCTGCACAGCGTGGATTTCCATGAAATAGAAGCCTGCCAGTCGAGCGGGGAGTGGGACAAAGCCGGGCAAATGCTGGCAGACGCCGCACTTGGCCTGGAGCGTGCGGGCGCGCAGGGTATTCTGCTGTGTACCAACACCATGCATAAGGTGGCGTCGCATATTGAAGACCGCTGTTCGCTGCCGTTCTTACATATCGCGGATGCCACCGGGCGTGCCATACGAGCCGCCGGCATGACGCGCGTGGCGCTGCTGGGGACGCGCTACACCATGGAGCAGGATTTTTACCGCGGGCGGCTGAGTAGCCAGTTCGGGATTGAAAGCCTGATCCCGGAGGAGGCAGACCGGGCGCGCATTAACCAGATTATTTTTGATGAACTGTGCCTCGGCACCTTCAGCGAAGCTTCGCGCGCCTGGTACGTCAGCGTGATTGAGAAACTGGCGCAGCAGGGGGCGGAAGGAGTCATCTTCGGCTGTACCGAAATTGGCCTACTGGTGCCGGCAGACCAAAGCCCGATACCGGTCTTTGATACCGCCGCCATCCATGCCGCGGATGCGGTGGAGTTTATGCTGTCATAAAGGTTTTTGCAGGTCAGGTAAGCGAAGCGCCACCTGACGCGCGTGCGCAATCAGGTGTTCACTAAAGGCATCAACCAGCGCTGAGGCGGGCCGGTGCAGCGGGCGGATCAGGCTTACGGTAAAGGGAACGGAAACGCTAAAACGGCGCAGA
Source organism: Enterobacter cloacae complex sp. ECL411 (assembly GCF_021869665.1). NCBI lineage: Bacteria > Pseudomonadati > Pseudomonadota > Gammaproteobacteria > Enterobacterales > Enterobacteriaceae > Enterobacter > Enterobacter cloacae complex sp. ECL411. The sequence continues at coordinate 3,786,618 of NZ_CP091486.1, read as the reverse complement.
ACCACGCCGCTGCTGGCGTAGTCCATAGCCGTGAGCGGGTTCACCACCGAAATACCCACGCCCGCGCGCACCATCGCGCAAATTGATGCCGCACTGTGCGTTTCCATCACCATCCGCCGCTTCACCTGATGTTCGGCAAACAGGCCATCCAGAAGCTGCCGGTAGCTGTCGGTCTGCGACAGGCTGATATAGTTCTCACCGTGAAAATCTGCCGGGGTCAGAACTGCTTTGAAAGCAAGCGGGTGGCTGGCAGGCAGCACGCAGACCTCATCCAGCGAGAGCAGCTCCGTGCGTTCCGTTCCCGCTGGCGTGACGAGGGTTTCGGTCAGACCCAGATCGTGGCGCTGGGCCGAAAGCCACTCCTCCAGCAGCGGCGACTCCTGCGGCACGATGGTCAGGCTGACCTCCGGATAGCGGGCCAGAAACGGCTGTAGCAGTACCGGCAGGAACGACTGAGAAAAGACCGGCAGGCAGACGATGGACAGCTCGCCCTGGCGAAACTCCCTCAGGCTCTCCGCCGCGCTCACGATCCTGTCCAGCCCGTACCAGGAGCGCTGAACCTCCTCAAAAAGACGTAAACCCTGCACCGTTGGATGCAGCCTGCCGCGGGTGCGTTCAAACAGCTTCAGCCCCAGCACTTTCTCAAAACGCGCCAGCTCGCGGCTGACCGTCGGCTGCGAGGTGTGCAGCATCTGCGCGGCTTCAGTGAGATTGCCGGTGGTCATCACCGCATGAAAAATCTCGATATGGCGTAGGTTAACGGCGGGCATAGGGCACCTGATGGCTGAGCGTGGTCCATATCATTTTTGCATAGACTCACGATAAAACGATATTTTTTATTCTCTTCAGGCTGTGGCGTAATGATAAAAAACAGAATACCGGAGACGACCATGCCACGCCCGCTCAACCAGACCGAAACCGATTTAAACGCCGATAACCTGCTGCGCCTGCCTGCCGAATTCGGCTGTCCGGTGTGGGTCTACGATGCGCAGATTGTTCGCGAGAAAATCGCCGCGCTGCATCAGTTTGACGTGGTGCGTTTTGCGCAGAAGGCCTGCTCCAATATTCATATTCTGCGCCTGATGCGCGAGCAGGGCGTGAAGGTTGACTCCGTATCGCTGGGTGAAATCGAACGTGCGCTGGCGGCCGGGTTTGATCCAAAGGCCGATAGCGACGCGATCGTCTTCACCGCTGACCTGATAGACGACGCCACGCTGGCGCGCGTGCACGAGCTGCAAATCCCGGTGAATGCCGGTTCGGTGGATATGCTGGAACAGCTTGGGCAGGTTTCCCCGGGCCATCGCGTCTGGCTGCGCATCAACCCGGGCTTTGGTCACGGTCACAGTCAGAAAACCAACACCGGGGGCGAAAACAGCAAGCACGGGATTTGGTATGCCGATATGCCTGCGGCGCTGGAGGTTTTACAACGTTACAACCTTAAGCTGGTGGGTATTCACATGCATATCGGATCCGGCGTGGATTATGGCCATCTTGAGCAGGTCTGTGGCGCGATGGTGCGTCAGGTTATCGATTTTGGTCAGGATCTGGAGGCGATCTCCGCCGGGGGAGGGCTTTCGATCCCTTACCGCGAAGGGGAGGAGGCGATCGACACGGATCACTATTACGGCCTGTGGAGCGCCGCGCGTGACAGCATCGCCGCTCATCTGGGCCATGCGGTGAAGCTGGAGATTGAGCCGGGTCGTTTCCTGGTCGCCGAAGCTGGCGTGCTGGTGGCGCAGGTGCGGAGCGTGAAGGAGATGGGAAGCCGTCACTTTGTGCTGATTGATGCTGGCTTCAACGACCTGATGCGCCCGTCCATGTACGGCAGCTATCATCACATCACCGCGCTTGCCGCCGATGGCCGCGATCTGGTCAACGCCCCGCGCATCGAGACCGTTGTTGCCGGCCCGCTGTGTGAATCCGGTGACGTCTTTACTCAGCAGGAAGGCGGGAAAGTCGAAACCCGTTCGCTGCCAGAGGTAAAACCGGGAGATTATCTGGTGCTGCATGATACCGGTGCGTACGGGGCGTCTATGTCTTCGAACTACAATAGCCGTCCGCTGCTGCCGGAAGTGCTGTTTGATAATGGCGTGGCGCGGCTGATTCGCCGTCGCCAGACCATTCAGGAATTGCTGGCGTTAGAGCTGGTCTGATTAAACCAGGGCCCTGTTGTCACCGAATCGCGTAACACCAGCGTGCCGGTGAACGGTGGGATCGCTTCAACCGGCTGGTTTTTTGCCAGCCGGATCGCCTGGTCGATCGCCGTCACGATCATGTTGTCGATCGGCAAATACACCGACGACAGGGCAGGCTCCAGCCACTTTGCGCTGGGGGCATCGTCAAAACCAAACAGCGAAATATCCTGCGGGATCTTCAGCCCGGCCTGGTGTAATGCTTTGGAGGCGCCCAGGGCCATGTCATCGTTACAGGCAAACAGGGCGCTGAACGATGTCTTTTCCGCAATCAGCTCTTTGCACAGCTCGTAACCCCGCGTCATGCCTGCATCGCCGTATTTAATCCGCCGCTCATCGAGACGAATACCGTGCTTCTCCAGCGCCTTACGGTAGCCCATCAGCCGCGCTTTACCCGTTGGGGTGTGGATCGGGACGGTGATACAGGCGATCTCCCGATGGCCCTGGCTTATCAGGTAATCCACCGCTTTGAAGGCTGCGTCCTGCTGTTCAAAGAAGACGCAGCGATCCGCCGCCTGGCTCACTTCGCGGTTAATGATTACCAGCGGCGTCTGCACGCTGTTGATCAGCTTCAGGATCGTCTTTTCGCTCATGTAACGCGTGTACAGCACGATGGCGTCGCACTTGCGGTCGGCGAGCATCTGCACCGCCAGTTCTTCCTGTTCAGGGGCATCGTGACCGTCGGTAACAATCAGCTGTTTACCGTGCGTTTCGGTCTGCCGTGACGCCTGCTGTAGCAAACGACCAAAGTAAAAACCGTCGAACGTCGAGACGACCAGACCGATGCTGTTGCTGGTCTGGTTAGCCAGCGAGCGCGCGAGAAAGTTCGGACGATAGCCCAGCTCCTCCATCGCGCGAAATACCTGCTGGCGCGTGCTCTCTTTAACCTGACCTGTGCCGTTCAGCACGCGCGAAACGGTGGCCTTCGACACGCCCGCACGCAGTGAGACATCCAGCATTGTTGCCATTCGAAATTCCTGTTTCCACGTAATGGTTTGCAGTTTAACACAGACCATCCGGCGCATAAGCGACGTGGGAAGGACAAAACCCCATAACGATCACGCTTTTCAGTAACGATCCTCGCCCGCGGAATAAATGCCTGTCATTGGTATACCAAAATGGTGATAAATCATAATCTGGAATACCTCTAACGGCGTTGGGAGCTTAATCACAGAACAAATCGCCTGTGGACGCTATTTTTGGCATACCAATAGTATCCGGCTGTACACCTTATTCAATAAAAGCCCTTTTACTGAGGTATTACCCTATGGCATTTCAGGAAAAACTGATCGACGCTCTGGGCAGTTTTGCCACTACCTTCAACAGCTATCGCTATATCCAGGCGATCAAGTCTGCGTTTATTACCTTAATGCCAGTCATCATAGTGGGGGCGTTCTCGGTATTGATCTCCAATATGGTGCTGGATCCGAAAAACGGTCTGGCGAGCTTTCAGTCGCTGTCGTTTCTCGCGGCCTTAAAGCCGATCACCAGCGCGCTCAACTACGCCACGCTGAACTTTCTCAACATCGGCGCGGTGTTTTTAATCGGCATTGAGCTGGGGCGTATTAACGGCATTAAGTCCCTGTTCCCCGGCCTGCTGGCGGTGATCTGCTTTATCTGCGTGACGCCGACCACGGTGGAAATGCTGGTGGACGGTGAGATGCACGTGGTGAAAGATGTGCTGCTGCGCCAGTTCTCAGATACCCGCAGCCTGTTCCTCGGTATGTTTATCGCCATCCTGTCGGTGGAGATCTACTGCTGGCTGGAAAACCGCAAGGGGCTGAAAATCAGGATGCCGGACACGGTGCCGCCGAACGTTGCCGCGTCGTTCTCTGCGCTGATCCCGGCCATTATCACCACCACCGCCATCGCCACCTTTGGCTTCGTGTTTCATCAGATTACCGGCATGTATCTCTACGACGCGGTATACCAGGTGGTGCAACAGCCGCTGGAGCGCGTGGTGCAAAGCCTGCCGGGGATCCTTCTGCTGATGTTTGTCGCCCAGCTGTTCTGGGTGATTGGTATTCACGGCAACCAGATGATCAAGCCGATCCGCGAGCCGCTGCTGCTGGGGGCAATCACCGTTAACATGAGCGCGTTCGAGCAGGGCAAAGAGGTGCCAAACATCATCACCATGCCGTTCTGGGACGTCTATATGAGCATCGGCGGCTCCGGCCTGACCATCGGCCTGCTGATAGCCGTCATGATTGCCACCAAACGTAAAGAGATGAAGGAGATAGCCAAGCTCTCCATCGGGCCGGGTATTTTTAATATCAATGAGCCGGTGATCTTCGGTATGCCAATCATGCTCAACCCGATCCTGGCTATCCCCTTCATCATCACGCCGCTGGTGACGGGCTCGATTGGCTACTTTGCCACCGTGACCGGATTTGCCGGGAAAGCCGTGGTAATGGTGCCCTGGACCACGCCGCCGCTGATCAACGCCTGGCTGTCAACGGCGGGCTCCATGGGGGCGGTCATCACCCAGTTTATCTGCATCGTGACCGCGGTGATTATCTATCTGCCGTTTGTGAAAATTGCTTCACGCCGCGCAGAGCAGGCCGCACTGCAACAAGCCACCGATAACGCATGAGGATACGATGAGCACAAAACAGATAGCCATACCGCAAGATTTTATTCTGGGCGCGGCGGCATCGGCCTGGCAGACCGAGGGCTGGAGCGGCAAAAAGCCGGGGCAGGATTCGTGGATCGATCTCTGGTACATGAACGATCGTCACGTCTGGCACAACGGCTATGGTCCGGCGGTGGCAACCGACTTTATCAATCGCTTCCGCGAAGATGTAGCGCTGATGAAGCAGGCGGGACTGACGCACTATCGCACCTCGATCAACTGGTCGCGCTTTTTAACCGACTATGAAAATGCGACGGTAGATGAAGAGTACGCCGCGTATTACGACGCGCTGTTCGATGAAATGCACCGTCAGGGCATTGAGCCGATGATCTGCCTGGAACACTACGAATTGCCGGGCGTGCTGCTGGAGACCTACGGCGGCTGGGCGTCAAAGCACGTCGTCGAGCTGTTCGTTCGCTATGCGGAAAAGGTATTTGAGCGCTTTCACGGCAAAGTCACCCGCTGGTTTACCTTCAACGAACCGATTGTGGTCCAGACGCGCGTCTACCTTGACGCGCTGCGCTGGCCCTATGAGCAGAGCACCAGCACCTGGATGCAGTGGAACCACCATAAGGTGCTGGCGACGGCGAAAGTGGTGAAGCTGTTTCGCGAGAAAGGGTATGACGGCACGGTGGGCTGTATTCTTAACCCGGAAGTGACCTATCCGCGCTCCCGCGCGCCGCATGACGTGCGAGCGGCAGAGATGTACGATCTGTTCTACAACCGCGTCTTTCTCGACCCGCTGGTGCACGGGCGCTATCCGCAGGCGCTCTTTACCCTGCTGGCGCAGCATCAGGTGCAGTGGGACTACACGGCTGACGAGCTGGCGCTGATTGCCGACAACACCGTCGATGAGCTGGGCATTAACCTCTATTACCCGCATCGCGTCAAAGCCCCGTCCCGCGCCTGGCACCCGGAGACGCCGTTCCATCCGGCGTACTACTACGAGCCGTTTGAGCTGCCCGGACGGCGTATGAACACCTCCCGCGGCTGGGAGATCTTTCCGCGCATTATTTACGACATGGCGATGCGGATTAAAAACGACTATCGCAACATTGACTGGTTTGTGGCGGAAAGCGGGATGGGCGTGGAGAACGAAGCGCAGTATCGCAATCGTGACGGCGTCATTGACGACACGTACCGCATCGAGTTTATCAGCGAACATCTCTACTACACGCTGCTGGCGCGGGAGGCGGGGGCGAACTGTCACGGTTATATGCTGTGGGCCTTCACCGACAATGTCTCCCCGATGAACGCGTTTAAAAACCGCTACGGGCTGATTGAGATCGACCTTGAAAATCAACGCGCACGGCGGGCAAAGAAATCAGCGTCCTGGTTCCGCCAGCTGCGCGATGAGCGTGTGCTGACGCTCAGGGTAGACGATGAATGGAAGTAAGCCTTCTGGTAAAATAGCGCACAAACTGGCCGGGAGGACGTCCGGCCCGCGCATTAACTGAAAAACACAGGTGAAAACGTGGATAAGGCTGTCATCCTGCCGGAAAAAAAACAGTACCAGGAGATTGGCGAGGATTTACGGGCGCAGATTATCCAGGGGCATTATCCCGTGGGATCGCGTCTGCCGCCGGAGCGCAACATCGCCGATACGTATGGCGTCAGCCGCACTATCGTGCGCGAGGCGCTGCTGATGCTTGAGCTTCAGGGAACGGTGGATATTCGCCAGGGGTCAGGCGTGTACGTGATGCGCATTCCGGAAGAGCATGAAAACGAGGAAGAGCGTTTTCTGAACAGTGACGTTGGGCCGTTTGAAATTCTCCAGGCGCGTCAACTGCTTGAAAGCAACATCGCTGCCTTTGCCGCAAAAATGGCGACACGGGCGGACATCGACAACCTGCGCCGCATTATCGAGCAAGAGCAACGGGCGATTGCCGTCGACGATCGCAGCCAGGACAACAACAAAATGTTCCACCTGGTGCTGGCTGGGGCCACACAAAACCAGATGCTGCTGGCGACGGTTGAGAGCGTCTGGCATCACATGGACAGCAGTCCGCTGTGGCAGCAGTTCAATGGCCATATCGCCAGCCGCGCCTGGCGCCTGAAGTGGCTCGGAGACAGGCAAACCATTCTCGCTGCGCTCCGCCGCCGCGACGTGATGGGGGCGTGGCAGGCGATGTTCCAGCATCTTGAAAACGTCAAAAAGAGCCTGCTCGAGCTGTCAGACGAAGACGCGCCCGATTTTGACGGCTATCTCTTCGAATCGGTCCCTCTTTTCCAGGGGAAGCTGGTGTGAATATACTGCCGCTTCACGCTGCGCCGCAGTTTACACAGCAGGTGATCGACTGGATCTGGAACGCGTTTGGTGAAGGTATGCCGCGTGCCTTTTTCCAGAGCATTGTCGAGCACAGCCTGACGCCAGGCGAGTTACCGCTCACCTTTATTGCCGTTGAGGATGACCAGCTGCTGGGCACCATTGGGTTGTGGCGTTGCGATTTAATTTCCCGGCAGGATCTTCATCCCTGGCTGGCTGCGCTGTATGTCGATGAAGCCGCGCGGGGAAACGGGCTGGCGGGAAAACTTCAGCAGCATGTTATCGGCTACGCGCGACGCGCCGGGTATCACGAGCTTCATCTCTGGTCTGCCTGCCGCGACTTCTACGAACGTTACGGCTGGCACTACATCGGTGATGCCCTGGAATACCCGGATAAAACCGTCCATCTCTATCGCTGTTCGCTCACGGCTTCCGCGGGCGATACCACCGAGTGACGGCGCACTAAGGTTGGGCTGAACAGGTGGGTAATTTCCGGTGGCGGGCGATGCTCGGCCAGCGCTAACGCCAGTTCTGCCGCCTGCGTTGCCATGGTCACAATCGGGTAGCGCACGGTGGTCAGGCGAGGGCGCACGTAGCGCGACACCAGCACATCATCAAAGCCAATCAGCGAAATTTCTGCCGGGACGTCGATTCCGTTATCATTCAGCACGCCCATTGCGCCGGCGGCCATGGAGTCGTTATAGCTGGCCACGGCGGTGAAATTCCGCCCGCGGCCCAGCAGCTCGGTCATCGCCTGCTCGCCGCCACTCTCATCCGGTTCTCCGTACGCCACAAGACGATCGTTGCACGGCAGACCGGCTTCGCGCAGCGCGTCGTAATAGCCCTGAAGGCGATCTTCCGCATCGGAAATTGGGTGGTTGGAGCACAGATAACCAATTCGGGTATGGCCCTGCTGGATCAGGTGACGGGTTGCGAGCCATGCGCCGTAACGGTCGTCGAGCGCCACGCAGCGGGTTTCAAATCCGGGAATAATACGGTTGATAATCACCATCCCCGGCATCTGTTTCATCAGATGGATCAGCTCGGCGTCGGGGATCATTTTGGCATGGACCACCAGCGCCGCACAGCGATGACGGATCAACTGCTCAATGGCCTGGCGTTCTTTCTGTTCATTGTGGTAGCCATTACCAATCAGCAGGAAATTACCGGTGTGATAAGAAACTTGTTCTACGGCTTTGACCATCGCACCGAAAAACGGATCGGATACATCCCCGACCACCAGCCCGATGGTTTCTGTCGACTGTTGGGCAAGGGCGCGTGCGTTGGCGTTAGGGTGATAATTCAGGTTTTCCATGGCGTCCTGCACGGCCTGGCGTGATGCATCACTCGCTTTAGGGGAGTTGTTGATCACGCGGGAGACGGTCGCGACGGAAACACCGGCCAGACGAGCCACATCCTTAATTGTCGCCATTCAATACCTTCTTATAGGGGTAAGCGTTTACACACTAACTAGTGTTGCGGAAAAGCGGCGTGCATTCAAGGGGAGCGGGTGAGCGTCCTCTGCAAACGTGAAGCAGAACATCCCTCGCGGTGTAATCGTTACACGGCCAGTCATGTCTGAATAATGTCAATCTGAACCTTTAGTTACACTTTGCCTCAGGCTGTTGCGATTGTCCGTTGGCAACGATGCGTTGTGAATTGCTAGAGTCGAGATCCCAGAGGTATTGATAGGTGGAATCAACTTCGGTTGATTAACACGATTTACACCAACCTGCGTTTTACGCAGGTTTTTTTTTGCCTGTAAGTTCAACCTGTAACAGCAAAAGAGATTATTCACACCTGGTTGCACTTCGGCTCATTCCCTTGCGTTTTCCTGCTGGCGAAGCCTGTCGCCGGAGGCCACAATCAAGATCCCAGAGGTATTGATTGGTGAGAATTCCTGGTACGTTTTCGTACTCTTCACTTGCACCAACCTGCGCGGATGCGCAGGTTTTTTTTCGCCTCTGTTTTTGCTATCGCTCCCTCACTACTTCTCGTGTAATCTGCCACCATTTATACCTTTCACACTGGCTGGCAAAGGGAGTTGAAATGCTTTTTGGGTTCTTCCGCACACTGTTTCGTGTCCTGTTTCGCATCCGCGTGACTGGCGATACGCAGGCACTCTATGGCGAGCGTGTGCTTATCACACCGAATCACGTCTCTTTTCTTGATGGCGTATTGCTGGCGCTGTTTTTGCCCGTGCGCCCCGTCTTCGCGGTTTACAGCTCCATCAGTGAAAAATGGTACATGCGCTGGCTCAAACCGCTGATTGATTTTGTCCCGCTCGACCCAACCAAACCGATGATGATTAAACATCTGGTGCGTCTGATTGGGCAGGGGCGTCCTGTGGTTATCTTCCCGGAAGGGCGGATTTCAGTGACGGGCTCCCTGATGAAAATTTACGACGGCGCCGGTTTTGTCGCGGCGAAGTCTCAGGCCACCGTCGTGCCGCTACGCATCGACGGGGCTGAGCTGACCTTTTTCAGCCGTCTGAAAGGGCTGGTGAAGCAGCGTCTGTTCCCGAAAATTACGCTGCATATATTACCGCCGACGTCACTGCCGATGCCCGAGGCGCCGCGCGCGCGCGACCGCCGTAAAATCGCCGGGGAAATGCTGCACCAGATTATGATGGAAGCGCGCATGGCCGTTCGCCCGCGCGAAACGCTGTATGAATCGTTGCTGTCGGCGCAGTATCGCTACGGTGCGAAAAAAAACTGCATCGAAGACATCAACTTTACGCCGGATACCTACCGTAAGCTGTTGACCAAAACGCTGTTTGTCGGGCGTATCCTGGAAAAGTACAGCAAACAGGGCGAAAAGATCGGCCTGATGCTGCCAAACGCGGGTATCAGCGCGGCGGTGATCTTTGGTGCCGTCTCCCGGGGCCGCATTCCGGCGATGATGAACTACACGGCGGGCGTGAAAGGGCTCTCCAGCGCGATTACCGCAGCACAAATCAACACCATCTTTACCTCCCGCCAGTTCCTGGATAAAGGCAAGCTGTGGCACCTGCCGGAACAGCTGACGCAGGTGCGCTGGGTGTTCCTGGAAGATCTGAAAGCAGACGTCACGACCGCCGACAAGCTGTGGATTTTCGCGCACCTGCTGATGCCGCGTCTGGCGCAGGTTAAGCAGCAGCCGGAGGATGATGCCATTATCCTCTTTACCTCCGGCTCTGAAGGCAACCCGAAAGGTGTGGTTCATAGCCACAAAAGCATTCTGGCAAACGTCGAACAGATTAAAACCATCGCTGACTTTACCGCCAACGATCGCTTTATGTCGGCGCTGCCGCTGTTCCACTCATTTGGTTTGACCGTGGGTCTCTTTACGCCGCTGCTGACCGGTGCCGAGGTGTTCCTCTACCCAAGCCCGCTGCACTACCGCATTGTGCCGGAGCTGGTTTATGATCGTAACTGCACGGTGCTGTTCGGGACGTCCACCTTCCTCGGAAACTACGCGCGCTTCGCCAACCCGTATGATTTCTTCCGCGTGCGCTACGTGGTGGCGGGGGCGGAAAAACTCCAGGACAGTACGCGCCAGATCTGGCAGGACAAGTTTGGCCTGCGGATTCTGGAAGGCTATGGCGTGACGGAGTGCGCGCCGGTGGTCTCCATCAACGTTCCGATGGCGGCAAAACCGGGAACGGTTGGCCGCATTCTGCCGGGGCTGGACGCGCGTCTGCTGGCGGTACCGGGTATTGAAGACGGCGGACGTCTTCAGCTGAAAGGGCCGAACGTCATGAACGGCTATCTGCGTGTGGAAAACCCGGGCGTGCTTGAGGCGCCGACGGCCGAGAACGTCAATGGCGAGGTTGAAACGGGCTGGTACGACACGGGCGATATCGTGCGCTTCGACAATCAGGGCTTCGTGCAGATCCAGGGACGTGCAAAACGCTTCGCCAAGATCGCCGGGGAAATGGTCTCTCTTGAAATGGTCGAGACGCTGGCGACCGCAGTCTCGGCGGAGAAAATGCATGCGACCGTGGTGAAAAGTGATGCCAGTAAAGGTGAGGCGCTGGTGCTCTTTACTACTGACGGTGAACTGAAGCGTGATGCGCTTCTCAGGTATGCGCGCGAACATGGTATCCCCGAGCTGGCGGTCCCCCGCGATATTCGTTACCTCAAACAGTTACCGGTGCTGGGCAGCGGTAAACCCGATTTTGTGACCCTGAAGGGCATGGTTGAAGAGGCGGAACAGCATAATGCGTGAGTCAGTACACACTAACACTTCAATCTGGTCGAAAGGCATGATGGCGGTTATCGCCGCCCAGTTTCTTTCCGCGTTCGGCGATAACGCGTTACTGTTTGCTACGCTGGCGTTGCTGAAAGCTGAGTTTTATCCCGACTGGAGCCAGCCGATCCTACAGATGGTGTTTGTGGGTGCTTACATTGTATTTGCGCCGTTTGTTGGCCAGGTGGCAGACAGCTTCCCGAAAGGTCGGGTCATGATGTTTGCAAACAGTCTTAAGCTTCTGGGCGCGGCAAGCATCTGCTTTGGTATCAACCCGTTTGTTGGCTACACGCTGGTAGGCATTGGCGCGGCAGCTTACTCCCCGGCGAAGTACGGCATTCTGGGTGAGCTCACCACCGGCGATAAGCTGGTGAAGGCCAACGGCCTGATGGAGTCCTCCACCATTGCGGCTATTCTCCTGGGGTCGGTGGCGGGCGGCGTGCTGGCAGACTGGCACGTGCTCGCCGCGCTTGGCATCTGTGCCCTGATGTACGGTGGCGCGGTGATCGCCAACCTGTTTATCCCCAAACTGGCCGTGGCGCGTCCGGGACAATCCTGGCGCTTCGGGCCAATGACCGGCAGCTTCTTCAACGCCTGCCGCGTACTGTGGCGTAACGGTGAAACACGCTTCTCGCTGATGGGCACCAGCATGTTCTGGGGGGCTGGCGTTACGCTGCGTTTCCTGCTGGTGCTGTGGGTGCCGGTGGCGCTGGGTATAACAGACAACGCCACGCCGACCTACCTGAATGCCATGGTTGCCGTCGGGATTGTGGTCGGGGCCGGAGCTGCGGCAAAACTGGTGACGCTCGAAACCGTTGCGCGCTGCATGCCTGCAGGGATCCTGATCGGCGTCGGCGTTCTGTTCTTCTCCCTGCAACATGCCATATTGCCAGCCTATGCCCTGTTGTTACTGATCGGCGTATTAGGCGGTTTCTTTGTGGTGCCGCTCAACGCGCTTTTGCAGGAGCGCGGCAAGCAGACCGTCGGGGCTGGCAACGCCATTGCGGTGCAAAACCTTGGCGAAAACATGGCGATGCTGCTGATGCTGGGGATTTACTCGCTGGCGGTAAAAGCAGGTGCGCCGGTTGTGGCAATCGGGGTGGGGTTTGGCGCACTGTTTGCGCTGGCGATTACCGGGCTGTGGGTCTGGCAGCGTCGGCGGTGATATCTTTGCCGGGTGGCGGCTCCGCCTGACCCGGCCTACGTTTCGTGATGTTGGCGGATTTTGTAGGCCCGGTAAGGCAACGCCGCCACCGGGCAAATCGTCAACTTAAGGTGCCGGGTAAGTATAAACCTGATGCACCGCTTCAATCTCCGCTAAGACCTCTTCACTCAGGTTCAGGTGGAAACTCTCAATATTGGTTTTTAACTGATCCATTGTCGTTGCGCCGAGCAGGGTACTTGCCACAAACGGCTGACGACGCACGAAGGCCAGCGCCATCTGCGCCGGATCGAGTCCGTGACGCTTCGCGATATCCACATAGGCCGCCACGGCTTTTTGCGTCTGCTCGCCGCTATAGCGGGTGAAGCGGCTGAAAAGCGTGTTACGCGCGCCAGCCGGTTTCGCGCCGTTCAGGTATTTGCCCGTCAGGGTTCCGAAGCCCAGGCAAGAGTAGGCGAGCAGCTCCACCTCTTCGTACTGCGTCACTTCCGCGAGACCCACTTCATAACTGCGGTTCAGCAGGCTGTACGGGTTCTGGATGGTCACGATCCGCGGCAGGTCGTGTTTATCGGCCAGATGCAGATAGCGCATTACGCCAAACGCCGTCTCGTTGGAAACGCCGATGTAGCGGATCTTACCCGCGCGCTGGCATTCCGTAAGCGCCTCCAGTGTTTCCAGCAGGGTGACGGCCGGAGCACTCTCGTTCCAGGTGTAGCCAAGCTTACCGAAGCAGTTCGTCGGACGCTGCGGCCAGTGCACCTGATAAAGATCGAGATAGTCGGTTTGCAGGCGCTTGAGGCTGGCATCCAGCGCAGCACGGATATTCTTGCGATCGAGGATCTGGTTAGGGCGGATCCCGGCATCGTTATTACGGGAAGGGCCGCTAACCTTAGAAGCGATGACCAGCTTTTCGCGATTGCCGCGTTTCGCCAGCCAGTTGCCGACATACGTTTCGGTAAGACCTTGAGTTTCCGGGCGGGGAGGAACTGGGTACATCTCCGCCACGTCAATCAGGTTAATGCCCTGGCTGACGGCGTAATCGAGTTGTGCATGGGCATCGGCTTCGCTGTTTTGTTCACCAAATGTCATGGTGCCTAACCCCAGCTGGCTGATCTCCAGAGCGCTATGGGGGATACGGTGATAATGCATAGCCGGTTTCCTTTTTTAGACATACAGACCGCGTCAGGAACCTCCCGACAAAGGAATATAAACATGGCAGAGGGAAGGCAAAAGGGGAAGGAAAAAATCAAAAAGGCCAGCAAGCTACTGACCTTTATCTGTTTAACGCTCGATGATCTGGGAGACTTCGTCGCGATTAATTTGCATTTGATTGCCTTCGCGATCGCGGTAACTCACCAGACCGGTATCGTCGTCGACTTCGGGTTTGCCATCGGTCAGGATCATACGACCATCTTTCGTTGACATGACATAGTCGCTGCTACAACCCGATACCGCAAACGCTAAACCGACTGCTGAGATAATTACTGCCCATTTTTTCATCGTTCTCATCCTCACCTGGCTCGTATCAAATCATAGTGTAGTAATAACCTGATATTACGACAGGTGAAAGGGGGGAAATCTTAAAAAGGAGGAGATTATGTTAGCCGGAGCGCAAAATTGGTAAAAAACTATGTTTTCAACAGGAAGTGTCGTGCCAGCAGTGCACCGGTGAAATTCTTTTTAAGATAGAAGCCGCGCGGCAGCGTCAGGATCGGTTCGCCCTGTGCACCTACCGCTTCAGTGAGCGCTTTGCTGTTGGCGGCTTTGGGACGGAGTTGCAGCACTTCGCCATGCCGGGCGGTGATCTGCTCAACCTGTCCCAGCACAATCATGTCCATCAGCTCTTCCCAGTCCTGGGAAAGCTGTCTCTCTTCTTCTTCATCCGGGCTCCAGAGCAGCGGGGCGCCAACGCGACGCTCTGCCAGCGGGATCTGCCTGTCACCCTCAACGGGTACCCACAACACCCGCTTCAGCTTATGCCTGACGTGGCTGGTTTCCCATGTCACTCCGCTATTACCCGTTAGCGGCGCAACGCAGACAAAGGTAGTTTCCAGTGGCCGCCCCAGGCTATCAATGGGGATCGTCTTCAGTTCCACCCCCAGCGCCGCAAAATCTTGCTCGGGTTTACTGCCCGCGCTTGCGCCCAGCCAACGTTCAAGCAACACGCCGATCCAGCCTTTATCGCGCTTCAGATCGTTGGGTATCGTCAACCCCGCCATCACGGCCAGCTCGCCCAGTGCATAGCCTGCCAGACGTTGTGCCTGCTGGAGCAACTGGGCTTCACTGACGGGAGGAGAGAGCAGTGGGGCGAGAGAATGCATGCTGACAACCTTTTGGTTAAAAAATGAACTGATATTTTATCCCTTGTGGATAGAGTTTACTTTTTTCTGAGTATATATTCCATGTGGATGATTTATATTATGTTTTTTAGGAATGCATCCCGTCGCGCCATGGCTAAAAAACAGGTTGTGCAATTCTGGTCACTGACAATAAACAGGATCTTACACCATGTTATCCACAGAAAAATGGGATAACTGCGAATAACCGCCACTACTGTTTCAATTTACAGCCTTGACGTGCGATGAAAATCGAATTTTCACACAAATTGTGCCTAACTTATTGGCACAATCTGTGGATAAAACCGACGCTGTTCGATCTTTCATCACCAGGAAGGTCTTTGATGTGACGATCGTCACGTTAATCGCCTTTGATACCCTAAATTTACATTTAACTGTATGAATTTAAATGATTTATTTTAAGTGATGAAAATTGCCTATTCGCCGGGCCACAAGGTTTTTCATCGGTAATTCCATACTTCTTCACAACTATATCCACAGAAAAGGTGAATAAAAATGGTCTCAGTCGCCCTCATCTGTTTATAACTCCTCACAAAATTGTGAGTTATTCAAATGTTATTAGGTTGCAGGCCTGTAAGAGAGTGGTTTACCGCCTCCCTGTAGTGTGAAACAATCATTCATATATCAGATTTAGTTTGGGGTAGTCCGGTGATTGATGACGATGGCTACCGCCCAAACGTAGGAATAGTAATTTGTAATCGTCAGGGCCAGGTGATGTGGGCCCGGCGATATGGTCAGCACTCCTGGCAGTTCCCGCAAGGCGGGATCAATCCTGGAGAGTCCCCAGAACAAGCGATGTACCGGGAGCTGTTTGAAGAGGTTGGTTTAAGCCGAAAAGATGTTCGCATCCTGGCTTCGACCCGCAACTGGTTGCGTTACAAGTTACCGAAACGTTTGGTGCGTTGGGACACAAAGCCGGTTTGTATCGGCCAGAAACAGAAGTGGTTTCTTTTGCAGTTGGTGGGCAACGATTCAGATATCAATATGCAAACCAGCAGCACGCCAGAGTTTGATGGCTGGCGCTGGGTAAGCTACTGGTATCCGGTTCGTCAGGTCGTGTCATTCAAGCGCGATGTATACCGTAGGGTGATGAAAGAGTTCGCAAGTGTCGTGATGCAGCTTCAGGAGACGACTCCGAAGCCACAGAGCGCACCTGCCTGGCGACGTAAAAGAGGTTAAGCTACGCAAATCATGCTCACCCGCTTGCGAGAAATAGTTGAAAAGGTCGCCAGTGCGCCTCGCCTCAACGAGGCGCTGAATATTCTGGTGACGGACATCTGTCTTGCGATGGAAACCGAGGTCTGTTCGGTCTACCTGGCCGACCATGACCGACGTTGCTACTACCTTATGGCAACCCGCGGATTAAAAAAACCACGGGGACGTACCGTCACGCTCGCGTTTGATGAAGGTATTGTTGGCCTGGTCGGGCGACTGGCGGAGCCAATCAACCTTGCCGATGCGCAAAAACACCCCAGCTTCAAATATATCCCTTCCGTCAAAGAAGAGCGTTTCCGCGCGTTTCTTGGCGTACCGATTATTCAGCGCCGCCAGCTGCTTGGCGTGCTTGTTGTTCAGCAGCGCGAGCTGCGCCAGTACGATGAAAGCGAGGAGTCCTTCCTCGTCACGCTGGCAACGCAGATGGCGGCGATCCTCTCTCAGTCCCAACTGACAGCTCTTTTTGGTCAGTATCGTCATACGCGTATTCGCGCGCTTCCGGCCTCGCCGGGGGTCGCTATAGCCGAAGGCTGGATGGATGCCACGCTCCCGCTGATGGAGCAGGTCTACGAAGCCTCTACGCTGGATGAGGCGCTTGAGCGCGAACGGCTCACCGCTGCGCTGGAAGAGGCGGCGAATGAGTTTCGTCGCTACAGCAAACGCTTTGCCGCTGGCGCGCAAAAAGAGACGGCGGCCATTTTCGATCTCTACTCACACCTGCTTTCCGATGCGCGTTTGCGTCGTGAGTTATTTGCCGAGGTCGATAAGGGGTCGGTGGCAGAGTGGGCGGTTAAAAAGGTCATTGAAAAATTTGCCGAGCAGTTTGCGGTACTGACTGACGGCTATCTGAAAGAGCGCGCCGGCGATTTACGCGCGCTTGGGCAACGTCTGCTGTTCCACCTCGATGATACTATTCAGGGGGCGAATGCCTGGCCGAACCGGTTTGTGCTGGTGGCCGATGAACTCTCGGCGACGACGCTGGCGGAATTACCGCAGGACAGGCTGGCGGGCGTGGTGGTGCGCGATGGCGCAGCTAACTCTCATGCCGCCATTATGGTGCGTGCGCTCGGTATTCCGACCGTGATGGGGGCGGATATTCAGCCCTCCGTACTGCATCGCCGCACGCTGGTGGTGGACGGATATCGCGGTGAGTTGCTGGTGGATCCTGAGCCGGTTCTTCTTCAGGAGTACCAGCGTCTTATCAGCGAAGAGAATGAATTAAGCAAGCTGGCGGAAGATGACGTCAACCTGCCCGCACAGCTCAAGAGCGGTGAGCGGGTAAAGGTGATGCTCAACGCGGGATTAAGCCCCGAGCATGAAGAGAAGCTCGGCAGCCGCATCGATGGCATTGGTCTCTACCGCACCGAAATACCGTTCATGCTGCAAAGCGGCTTCCCGTCAGAAGAGGAGCAGGTTGCGCAGTATCAGGGCATGTTGCAGATGTTTAACGACAAACCCGTCACGTTGCGCACCCTCGACGTCGGCGCGGATAAGCAACTGCCCTATATGCCCATCAGTGAAGAGAATCCCTGCCTCGGCTGGCGTGGGATCCGCATTACCCTCGATCAGCCGGAAATTTTCCTTATCCAGGTTCGTGCGATGCTGCGTGCCAACGCGGCCACGGGGAATCTCAGCATTTTGCTGCCGATGGTCACCAGTATTGACGAGATCGACGAAGCGCGGCGGTTGATTGAACGTGCAGGGCGCGAAGTGGAAGAGATGATCGGCTACGCGATCCCTAAACCCCGTATTGGCGTGATGCTGGAAGTGCCTTCGATGGTCTTTATGTTACCGCAGCTGGCAACCCGCGTTGATTTTATCTCCGTTGGCACCAACGACTTAACGCAATACATTCTGGCGGTCGATCGCAACAATACCCGCGTGGCCAGTATCTACGACAGCCTGCATCCGGCGATGCTTCGTGCCCTGGCGATGATCGCCCGCGAAGCCGAGCAGCATAATATCGACCTGCGCCTGTGCGGTGAAATGGCCGGCGATCCGATGTGCGTGGCGATCCTGATTGGCCTCGGTTTCCGTCACCTGTCAATGAACGGACGTTCCGTTGCGCGCGTGAAATACCTGTTACGTCACATCGAACAAGATGAGGCGCATGAGCTGGCCGCGCGTAGCCTGGAAGCACAGCTGGCAGCCGAAGTGCGCCATCAGGTGGCGGCGTTTATGGAGCGACGCGGCATGGGCGGTTTGATCCGCGGCGGCCGCTGATCCCCACAAAATAATGACTGCTCGGACGACCCCCTCTCCCTTGAGGAAGAGGAATGGGGTGAGGGGGAACAGCGCGCATAAAACCCTATACACATCTTTTACATCTCAGGCGCATCCTCCGCGCCTGCCTTATGCTATGATTCGCAACTTTGGAGCACCTGCCAACGGCGGGAATGCAATTCAGCCGCTGTCCACTTTCAGCGGAATAACAACATCTTGTGGTGACAGATGAACAGTGGTTATCTGCATTTTCCGGAATTCGATCCGGTTATTTTCTCAATAGGACCTGTAGCGCTTCACTGGTACGGACTGATGTACCTGGTGGGCTTCGTCTTTGCCATGTGGCTTGCTGGTCGTCGCGCCAGTCGTCCGGGCAGCGGCTGGACGAAGAACGAAGTGGAAAACCTGCTTTATGCTGGCTTTCTTGGCGTATTCCTGGGCGGGCGCATCGGCTATGTCCTGTTCTACAACTTCCCGGTATTCCTGAACGACCCGCTCTATCTGTTGCGCGTCTGGGACGGCGGCATGTCCTTCCACGGCGGACTGATTGGTGTGATCCTCGTGATGGTGATCTTCGCCAAACGCACCAAACGTAACTTCTTCCAGGTGGCTGATTTTATTGCGCCATTAATCCCGTTTGGGCTGGGTGCAGGGCGTCTGGGCAACTTCATCAACGGTGAACTCTGGGGGCGTGTCGATCCGAGCGTGCCGTTTACCATGCTGTTCCCGGGCTCCCGCGCAGAGGATATCGCGCTGCTGCCTTCGCATCCTGAGTGGCAGTCCATTTTCGATACCTACGGCGTTCTGCCGCGTCATATGTCTCAGCTTTATGAGCTGGCGCTGGAAGGTGTGGTGCTGTTTATCATCCTGAATCTGTATATCCGCAAACCGCGCCCAATGGGGGCAGTATCTGGTCTGTTCCTGATTGGCTACGGCGCGTTTCGTATCATCGTCGAGTTCTTCCGCCAGCCGGATGCACAGTTTACCGGCGAGTGGGTACAGTACATCAGCATGGGGCAGATCCTCTCCATTCCGATGATTGTCGCGGGTGCCATTATGATGATTTGGGCGTATCGTCGTCGTCCACAGCAACAACTTTCCTGAGGAATCATGAAACAGTATCTTGAATTGATGAAAAAAGTGCTCGACGAGGGCACGCCGAAAAACGACCGCACCGGCACCGGTACGCTCTCCATTTTTGGCCACCAGATGCGCTTCAATCTGCAAGAAGGCTTCCCTCTGGTGACGACGAAGCGCTGCCATCTGCGCTCGATCATTCATGAACTGCTCTGGTTCCTGCAAGGCGATACCAACGTTGCTTATCTGCATGAAAACAATGTCTCCATCTGGGACGAGTGGGCAGATGAGAACGGCGACCTGGGGCCGGTTTACGGCAAGCAATGGCGCGCGTGGCCTACCCCGGACGGCCGCCATATCGACCAGATCACGACCGTCATGAACCAGCTGAAAAATGACCCGGACTCGCGCCGTATCATTGTTTCTGCCTGGAACGTGGGTGAACTGGATAAAATGGCGCTGGCGCCTTGCCACGCGTTTTTCCAGTTCTACGTGGCGGACGGCAAACTCTCCTGCCAGCTGTATCAACGCTCCTGCGACGTGTTCCTCGGCCTGCCGTTTAACATCGCCAGCTACGCGCTGTTAGTGCACATGATGGCGCAGCAGTGCGATCTTGAAGTGGGCGATTTTGTCTGGACGGGCGGTGATACCCACCTCTACAGCAATCATATGGAACAGACGCATCTCCAGCTGACGCGCGAACCGCGTGCATTGCCGAAGCTTGTGATCAAACGCAAACCGGACTCGATCTTCGATTACCGTTTTGATGACTTCGAGATTGAAGGCTACGACCCGCATCCTGGCATCAAAGCCCCTGTCGCCATCTGATACGGCGAATCCTGACACAACCGGTGCTCTTTAGCGCCGGTTTTTTTTCGCGCTCGTTTTGTTCTTCGAGCCTGTTTCCAGAGACGATGTAACGCGTTGCAACGGGTGAAAATCTCCGGAAAGCGGCTCGTAATGTTCTGGTTTAACGCTCGCGCCTTTTCTGCCATTCCGCCACACTTCCGCCATGAAAAACGAACATGGCTTTACGCTTATCGAAACCCTTTTCGCCATCTCGCTGGTTGTGATCCTCAGCGCGACGGGTCTTTATGGCTGGGACAGCTGGCAACAGCGGCAGCGGCTCTGGCAGACAGCCTGTCAGGTGCGGGATTACCTGGCGTTCTTACGAA
This sequence comes from Enterobacter cloacae complex sp. ECL411, assembly GCF_021869665.1. NCBI lineage: Bacteria > Pseudomonadati > Pseudomonadota > Gammaproteobacteria > Enterobacterales > Enterobacteriaceae > Enterobacter > Enterobacter cloacae complex sp. ECL411. The sequence continues at coordinate 3,766,089 of NZ_CP091486.1, read as the reverse complement.
ACGACGCAAATCGTCACAACAGCGAGCACAGGATCGCGCTTCACGCTGACGGGAATCAGGCCTGCCTTGTCAGCGCTGTGGTCCCGGGCTGCGACAGCGGCGACCCGTTCGTGATGAAACCGTTATGGCCGGAGGTCACGCTGAGCGACGTAACGCCTGCGCTGGGATTTTACGGCTTAAGGGATACCGCATGGGCCGGACATATTCGCGTGCAGAGCCGCGCCGGTGCGTGGTGGGTTATTGTCTCAAATGGCGGACGTATCAGGCTGTGTAATGCCGCAGGAGAAAGTCTATGCCAGTAAAACAAAAAGGGTTTTCCCTGCTGGAGGTCCTGATTGCGATGACGATAAGCAGTATTCTGTTACTCAGCACGTCACGTTTTTTACCGGCGCTACAGCGGGGTGTTTTACTGCAATCCGGGCAACGGGAGCTGGAAGATGAGGTGTGGCAACGCCTGCTTGCGATGGGTAAACAGCTCCAGCGAGCAGGATACTGTGCAGGGCATTGTCAGGGGCAAGGGTTAATTATCGGCAGGCAAGGGCGATGTGCAATTGTGCAATGGGATGCAAACAGCAACGGCCAGTGGGATAGCACCGCGTCAGAAAATGACAGCACGGGATTCCGGCTTGAGTCCGGAACGCTCGAAACGCTGCGGGGCGCGACATCCTGTGAAGGTAAGGGATGGGATAAGCTCACTGACCCGGATCGGGTCCTGATAGAGCAGTTTATGGTCACTAAAACCGATCGTGCTGGCTTTGCGCCGGTCATCAGTATCGAGCTGCGTGCCCGCCGCAAAGGTGAACTGACCGCACCCTTTTCGGCTCGCCACACCGTAACGGGGTTTAATCTGTGAATCGTCAGCGGGGCATGTCATCGCTGGCGCTGGTCCTGCTATTGCTGGTGCTCGGCACGCTGATCCTCACCGGATTAAACCAGCAGTTGCAAACCTTTAGTACGTTGGTGAATGGCGAGAGTTTGTCTGTTCGCCAGCAGGCTGCCTTGCAATCTGCACTGGAGTGGGGACGCGTTCAGGACTGGGCTTTACGGCCAGAGGTTCAGTGCAAGCAGACACAAGGTCTGCGGGTCTGTGTAAGGCTGTTTGAGGAGCGTGTTTTGCTTATTGCCGGAAATGACGATCTGTTGCTATGGCGAGGCGGGGATATCGCGGAAGGACAAATACGCTTTTCTGCCCACGGCTGGAGCGACTTCTGCCCCCTTAAGGAAAGTGCGCTATGTCAGTTACCCTGAGCAGACAAAAAGGATTTAGCATGGTTGAGGTTTTGCTGGCAATGATGTTGCTGGTTGTGGTTGTGACGGCGTTATCCGGATATCATCGCGCGCTGGCTGCCCGGTATGCGGCGCTTAGCCAGTATCGCCAGCTATGGCATCATGCGTGGAATCAGTCGCAGATCTCAACATTAACGCTCCCGCCGGGCTGGCAGGTCAGTCGGGGGCAGACAACACAGTCCGGATGTGTCAGCATCACGGTCACACTTATTTCTCCTCTGGGGCGGCAGGGCGCGTTGACGCGTCTGCATTGCCCGGTTAGCCGCTAGTCGGGAGCGTTTATGCTAAGGGTTTACCACTCAAATCGTCTGGATGTGCTGGAAGCACTGATGGAGTATATCGTTGAGCAAGAGCGTCTTGACGATCCATTTGAGCCAGAAATGGTGCTGGTGCAGAGCACCGGTATGGCGCAGTGGCTACAAATGTCCCTTTCGCAGAAGTTTGGCATTGCGGCGAATATCGATTTTCCGCTGCCCGCGAGCTTTATCTGGGAGGTGTTTGTACGCGTCCTGCCGGATATTCCTGAGCAGAGTGCCTTCAACAAACAAAGCATGGCCTGGAAACTGATGACGCTGCTGCCGGACATGCTGGCGCATGATGAGTTCGCCATGCTGCGCCACTATCTGAATGACGACACCGACAAGCGCAAACTTTTTCAGCTGGCCTCACGCACTGCTGACCTCTATGACCAGTATCTGGTTTACCGCGCAGAATGGCTGATTCGCTGGGAAGCGGGAGAATTAGTCGATGGGTTACCGGAAGCGCAAATCTGGCAGGCACCGCTCTGGAAAGCGCTGGTCGAGCATACCGGGCAGCTCGGTCAGCCTAAATGGCACCGTGCTAACTTGTACGATCGCTTTATCTCAACACTTGAGAACACCGCAGAACGGCCAGCCCGTTTGCCGTCACGCGTGTTCATTTGCGGTATCTCCGCGCTGCCGCCTGTCTACCTGAACGCGCTAAAAGCGCTCGGTAAGCACATTGATATCCATATCCTCTTTACCAACCCATGTCGGCACTATTGGGGAGATATTCAGGATCCGCGCTGGCTTTCACGGCTGGTCACCCGCCAGCGTAAACGCCTCTTTGAGGAACGCGCCGTGCCGCTGTTTAAAGACAGTGAAAACGCGGCGCAGCTTTTCGATGAAGAGGGGATTCAGAACCTGCCGAACCCGCTACTTGCCTCGTGGGGCAAGCTGGGGCGCGACTATATTTATCTGCTTTCAGATATCACCTCCTCGGGAGAGGGGGACGTGGACGCGTTTGCGGATATTACGCCGGACAGCCTGCTGCACAATATTCAGCTTGATATTCTGGATTTAGAAAACCGTGCCGTGGCCGGGATCACTGCCGAGGAGTTTGCGCGAAGCGATAAGAAGCGAAAACTGGATCCTGACGATCGCAGTATCGCGATCCACGTTTGCCACAGCCCACAGCGTGAAGTTGAAATTCTTCATGACCGCCTGTTGGCCATGTTGCAGGACGACCCAACCCTGACACCCCGCGATATCGTGGTGATGGTGGCGGATATCGACAGCTACAGCCCTTTTATTCAGGCTGTATTTGGCAGCGCAACGGGCGACCGCTATCTTCCCTACGCGATCTCTGACCGCCGTGCTCGTCAGTCACACCCGGCGCTACAGGCCTTTATCAGCCTGCTTTCGCTGCCTGATAGCCGGTTTATCTCTGAGGATGTGCTGGCATTACTGGATGTGCCTGTTCTGGCCGCACGCTTCAGCATTAACGAAGAGGGCTTGCGCTACCTGCGCCAGTGGGTCAACGAATCCGGCGTCCGCTGGGGAATCGACGATGATAACGTCCAGGAGTTTGAGCTGCCCGCGACTGGCCAGCATACCTGGCAGTTTGGCCTGACGCGTATGCTGCTGGGGTATGCGATGGAGAGCATCCACGGCGAATGGAATGACGTGCTGCCGTACGATGAGTCCAGTGGGTTAATTGCGGAACTGGTTGGTCACTTAGCCTCGCTGCTGATGCAGCTCAACCGCTGGCGCCGTGCATTGATGCAGCCCCGTCCACTCGAAGAGTGGCTGCCGATTTGCCGCGAAATGCTAAATGACTTCTTCCTGCCGGACAGCGAAACGGAAGCCGCCATGGCGCTTATCGAGAAGCAGTGGCAGGCCATCGTTGATGAGGGGGTTAATTCGCACTATCACGAGGCGGTTCCCCTTTCGCTTCTGCGTGATGAGCTGACGCAACGTCTCGATCAGGAGCGCATCAGCCAGCGCTTCCTTGCTGGGCCGGTGAATATCTGCACCCTGATGCCGATGCGTTCAATCCCGTTCAAAGTAGTCTGTCTGCTTGGCATGAACGACGGTATTTATCCACGTGCGCTGCCACCCCTGGGCTTTGATCTCATGAGCGCACAGCCGAAGCGGGGCGACCGCAGCCGCCGCGATGATGACCGTTATCTCTTCCTTGAGGCGCTGATGTCTGCGCAAAGCAGGCTTTATATCAGCTATATCGGCCGTTCAATTCAGGACAACAGCGAGCGTTTCCCGTCCGTGCTGGTGCAGGAGCTGGTGGACTACATCGGGCAGAGTCACTATCTGCCGGGCGATGAGGCCTGTAACTGCGACGAAAGCGAACGTCGGGTGAAAGCGCATATTACCTGTCACCATAGCCGTATGCCGTTTGATCCTGTCAATTACGTTCCTGATGAACTGCAAAGCTACGCCCGCGAGTGGCTTCCCGCTGCGAAGAACGCGGGCACACCGCAAACCGATTTCATTCAGGCGCTCGAACCGCGCGCCATAGACACCCTTACGTTTGAGCAGCTGCAGCGCTTTTGGGCCCATCCGGTTCGGGCTTTTTTCCAGCAACGCTTGCAGGTGAACTTCCGCTCGGAAGAGAGCGAAATCCCTGATGCGGAACCGTTTATTCTTGATGGACTGGAGCGTTTTAAGCTTAATTCCCAGCTTTTGAATGCGCTGGTTGACGAAGAAGACGCCAGTAAACTGTTCCGACGTTACAGGGCGTCGGGATTACTGCCGTATGGTGCGTTCGGCGAAATCGTCTGGGATGCCCAGTGTGAGGAGATGCAAGCGCTTGCTGACCGGGTTATCGCGTGTCGGCAACCGGCGAGCAGCATTGAAATTGATCTCGATTGCAACGGTATGCACCTCAGCGGCTGGCTCACGCACGTGCAGTCTGACGGGCTGCTACGCTGGCGCCCATCTATGCTCAGCGTTTCACATGGCCTGCAACTCTGGCTCGAACATCTTGTCTACAGTGCGAGTGGTCACGAAGGCGAAAGCCGGTTGTTTGTACGTAAGGACGGCGAGTGGCGCTTCCCGCCGATGGAGCCTGAGCAGGCGTTGACGTATCTGTCGCTTTATATTGAAGGTTATCGTCAGGGCATGAACAAGCCTCTGCTTTTGCTGCCTGAAAGTGGGGGGGCATGGATAAAAGCCTGTTACGACGCGCAGAATGATGCCATGTTAACGGATGAGGCTTCGCTCCAGAAAGCGCGCAGCAAGTTTTTGCAGGCCTACGAAGGGAACATGATGGTACGTGGCGAGGGCGACGATGTCTGGTATCAACGTTTATGGCGAACGCTGGACCCAGAATATTTCGACATTATCACGGAAGAGGCGCAACGCTACCTGTTACCGTTGTTCAAATTTAAGCAGTCCTGAGTGCTGTATAAAAATTGCACAGCACGGGGTGTTCATTTATGATGCACCTCTTATCACGGACTGATGTACCCAAAGAAAGAGATGCTGGCGTGTCCAGCACGCACGTTGTTAATGATGTAGCCGTGATAAAGAGGTCGTAATGCCAGGCAGCACCTTGTTCAAAGCATTTGTTTTGTTTATCGCCCTTTGGGCTCCCGTCACTCAGGCCGATTCCGGTTGGCAACCTGTCCAGGAAACAATCCGTAAGAGCGATAAGGACACCCGTCAGTATCAGGCGATTCGTCTTGATAACGGGATGACCGTGCTGCTGGTTTCCGATCCTCAGGCGGTTAAATCGCTCTCCGCACTGGTTGTGCCGGTCGGATCGCTGGAAGATCCTGATGACCATCCGGGACTGGCGCACTACCTTGAGCACATGACGCTGATGGGGTCTAAAAAATACCCACAGCCTGACAGCCTGTCCGAATTTCTGAAAATGCATGGTGGCAGCCACAACGCCAGCACTGCGCCGTATCGTACCGCGTTTTACCTGGAAGTGGAAAATGATGCGCTTGACGGGGCGGTGGACCGTCTGGCGGATGCCATCGCCGCACCGCTGCTGGATAAAAAATATGCTGACCGGGAACGCAACGCCGTAAACGCCGAACTGACGATGGCGCGCACGCGAGACGGTATGCGCATGGCGCAGGTTAGCGCTGAAACCATCAATCCGGCGCATCCGGGTTCGCGCTTCTCAGGCGGCAACCTTGAAACGCTGAGGGACAAGCCGGGTAGCCCGGTGCTCGATGCGCTGCATGCGTTTCGTGAAAAATACTATTCCGCCAATCTGATGAAAGCGGTTATTTACAGCAATAAACCGTTGCCGACGCTGGCAAACATGGCTGCGCAGACCTATGGCAGGGTGCCAAATAAAAATATCGATCTGCCGCAGATTAACGTGCCGGTTGTCACGGACGCGCAAAAAGGCATTGTTATTCACTATGTGCCGGCCTTGCCGCGCAAGGTGTTACGCGTTGAATTCCGTATTGATAACAACACGGCGCAGTTCCGCAGCAAAACCGACGAGCTGGTGACTTATCTTATCGGTAACCGCAGCCCGGGTACGCTCTCCGACTGGCTGCAAAAGCAGGGGCTGGTGGAAGGTATTCGCGCTGACTCCGATCCCGTCGTAAACGGGAATAGCGGCGTGCTGGCCATCTCCGCGACGCTGACCGATAAAGGGCTGGCTCACCGTGACGACGTCGTTGCGGCCATTTTCAGTTATCTCTCTCTGCTGCGCGACAAAGGCGTCGATAAACGCTACTTCGACGAGCTGGCGCACGTGCTGGATCTCGATTTCCGCTATCCCTCTATTACGCGTGATATGGACTACGTCGAGTGGCTGGCAGATACCATGATCCGCGTGCCGGTGGAACATACGCTGGATGCGGTAAATATTGCCGATCAGTATGACGCCGGGGCGCTCAAAGCGCGTCTGGCGATGATGACTCCGCAGAATGCCCGCGTCTGGTATATCAGCCCGAACGAACCGCATAACAAAATGGCCTACTTCGTTGATGCCCCGTATCAGGTTGAAAAAATCAGCGAACAGACCTTCGCGGGCTGGCAGAAAAAGGCGGGGGAAATTGCGCTGAAGTTACCGGAGCTTAACCCCTACATCCCGGACGATTTCTCGCTGATCAAACCCGCAAAGGCCTATCCGCATCCGGAGCTGATTGTTGATGAGCCGACGCTGCGCGTGGTCTACACCCCAAGCCGCTATTTCGGCGACGAGCCAAAAGCGGATGTCAGCGTAGTGCTGCGTAATCCTAAAGCAATGGACAGCGCCAGAAACCAGGTGCTGTTTGCGCTTAACGATTATCTGGCCGGTATTGCCCTCGATCAGCTCAGCAACCAGGCTGCCGTTGGCGGTATCAGTTTCTCCACCAATGCCAATAACGGTCTGATGGTGAATGCCAACGGCTATACCCAGCGTTTGCCGCAGCTGTTCCAGGCGCTGCTGGACGGTTATTTCAGCTATACGCCTACGGAAGAACAGCTCGAGCAGGCTAAGTCCTGGTATGCCCAGATGATGGAGTCTGCCGAGAAGGGTAAAGCCTACGATCAGGCGATTATGCCAGCACAGATGTTGTCCCAAATTCCTTATTTCCAGCGCGAAGATCGCCGCGCGTTATTGCCCTCAGTCACCTTAAAAGAGGTGCTGGCTTACCGTGATTCGCTGAAAACCAATACCCGTCCGGAGTTCCTGGTTGTAGGGAACATGAGCGAAGATCAGGCTAAAACGCTGGCACAAAACGTGCGTGCGCAACTGGGTTCAAAAGGCGATGAGTGGTGCCGTAACCAGGATGTGCTGGTAGAGAAAAAGCAGAATGCGATCTTCGAAAAAGCGGGAAGCAGCACGGATTCCGCGCTGGCCGCGGTGTTTGTCCCTGTCGGATATGACGAATTTACCAGCTCTGCCCAGAGTGCGGTGCTCGGTCAAATTATTCAGCCGTGGTTTTACAACCAGCTGCGCACCGAAGAGCAGCTGGGTTATGCGGTATTCGCTTTCTCGATGAATGTGGGCCGTCAGTGGGGGTTGGGCTTCCTTCTGCAAAGCAGCGACAAACAACCTGCTTACCTGTGGCAACGTTATCAGGCATTCTTCCCGCAGGCGGAAGCAAAACTGCGCGCCATGAAGCCGGAAGAGTTTGCCCAGATCCAGCAGGCGGTTATCGCCCAGGTGATGCAACCGCCGCAGACGCTGGGTGAAGAGGCCTCGCAGCTGAGCAAAGATTTTGATCGCGGTAATATGAAATTTGATTCGCGTGATAAAATAGTGGCCGAAATAAAACAGCTGACGCCACAAAAAGTTGCCGATTTCTTCCATCAGGCGGTAGTTAAACCGCAGGGTATGGCCATCCTGTCTCAGGTTTCTGGCAGCCAGAACGGGAAAACGGACTACGTAAAATCAAAAGAGTGGACCGTCTGGAAGAGCGTCAGCGCGCTGCAACAAACTATGCCCTGGAGTAAGAAAGAATGACCCATACCGCTGAGCCGCTTGATCCCCTAAGTTTACCTCTACAGGGTGAGCGACTGATTGAAGCCTCAGCGGGAACGGGAAAAACCTATACCATCGCCGCGCTCTATCTGCGTCTGCTGTTGGGGCTCGGCGGCAACGCCGCTTTTTCGCGCCCGTTAAGCGTGGAAGAGCTGCTGGTGGTAACCTTCACCGAAGCGGCCACTGCCGAGCTGCGTGGCCGTATTCGCAGCAACATTCATGAGCTGCGCATCGCCTGTCTGCGTCAGACGACGGATAACCCCCTCTATGCGAGCCTGCTGGACGAGATTGCGGATAAGCAACAGGCTGCGCAATGGCTGCTGCTGGCCGAACGGCAAATGGATGAAGCGTCCGTCTTCACCATTCACGGTTTTTGTCAGCGCATGCTGAGCCTGAATGCGTTTGAATCCGGCATGCTCTTTGAGCAGCAGCTTATTGAAGATGAATCCGAGCTTCGCTATCAGGCCTGTGCGGATTTCTGGCGTCGTCACTGTTATCCGTTGCAGCGCGACATTGCTGAAGCGGTTCACGCCCTGTGGAAAGGTCCGGAAGAGCTTCTTCGCGCCATCGACCGTTACCTGCAAGGCGAAGCGCCGGTCATTAAATCTCCTCCGCCTGCCGATGAAACGCTGGCCTCGCGCCATGAAAAGATCGTCGCCAAAATTACCGCGCTTAAGCAGAAGTGGAATGAGTCGGTTGGTGAAATTGATGCAATCATCGAAAACTCAGGCATCGACAGACGCAAGTTCAACCGTGGGAACCAGGGGAAGTGGATCGAAAAGATCAGCGCCTGGGCCCAGGAGGAGACGCGGGGTTACCAGCTTCCGGACGCACTGGAAAAATTTTCGCAGCGCTTTTTGACCGAGCGAACCAAAGCCGACGGTATTGTGCCTGAGCATCCCCTGTTTGTGGCGATTGAAGCGCTGCTTGCGGAGCCATTAACGCTCAATGACCTGATGATCACCCGCGCCATGACGGAGATCCGCCAGGCCGTCGCGCGCGAAAAACGTCGCCGGGGCGAGCTGGGGTTTGATGACATGCTGAGCCGCCTGGACGAAGCCCTGTCCAGCGAGAATGGTGAAGCGCTCGCCAGCGCGATCCGTACCCGTTTTCCGGTGGCGATGATTGACGAATTTCAGGACACCGACCCCCAGCAGTACCGCATTTTTCGTCGCATCTGGCGACAGCAGCCCGACACTGCCCTGCTGCTGATAGGCGACCCTAAACAGGCCATTTACGCCTTCCGTGGGGCAGATATCTTCACCTATATGAAAGCCCGTAGTGAGGTGGTCGCGCATTACACGTTAGATACCAACTGGCGCTCCGCTCCGGGGATGGTTGAGAGCGTCAATGCGCTGTTCAGCCGTATGGAGACGGCGTTTATGTTCAATGAAATCCCTTTCCTGCCGGTGAAATCCGCCCCAAAAAACGCATCCCTGCGCTTCGAAGTCAGCGGGGCGGTGCAACCCGCCATGACCTTCTGGCTGCTTGAGGGGGAAGGCTATGGCGTTGCCGATTATCAGGCGGCGATGGCCCAGCACTGCGCCGCGCAAATCCGTGACTGGCTAAGCGCAGGCGCGCGCGGCGAGGCACTACTGTGGAAGGGGGAACAGGCATATCCTGTAAAGGCCTCTGATATTACCGTGCTGGTGCGCAGTCGTCAGGAAGCGGCGTTAATCCGCGATGCGCTAACGTTGCTGGATATTCCGTCAGTGTATCTCTCTAACCGCGACAGCGTGTTCGACACGCTGGAAGCCCAGGAAATGCTCTGGTTGCTTCAGGCGGTGCTGGCGCCGGAGCGCGAAAATACGCTTCGAAGCGCGCTGGCCAGTTCTATGCTGGGGTTGAACGCACGGGATATTGATGAACTCAACCATGACGAAAACGCATGGGATGCGGTGGTAGAAGAGTTTGTCCATTACCGTGAACGCTGGCAAAAGCGCGGCGTTATGGCGATGCTGCGCGAGCTGATGACACGGCGTCAGATTGCCGAAAATATGCTGGCGACATCCGGCGGTGAAAGGCGTCTGACCGATATTTTACACATCAGCGAACTGTTACAGGAAGCGGGTACCCAGCTTGAAAGTGAACATGCCCTTGTGCGTTGGCTGGCGCAGCAAATCGCGGATCCAAACAGTAACTCTTCAAGCCAGCAGATGCGTCTTGAGAGCGATAAGCATCTGGTGCAAATCGTCACCATTCACAAATCCAAAGGTCTCGAATATCCGCTGGTCTGGCTGCCTTTCATCGCGAACTACCGGGTTCAGGATCAGGCCTTTTACCATGACCGCGAGACTTTCGATGCGGTGCTCGATCTCAGCAAGGCGGAGACCAGCGTTGAACTGGCAGAAGCGGAGCGTCTGGCGGAGGATTTGCGCCTGCTTTACGTAGCGCTGACCCGTTCTGTCTGGCATTGCAGCCTGGGCGTCGCCCCGGTTTTCCGCCGTCGCGGGGAGAAAACAGGGGAAAGCGATTTCCATTTAAGCGCGTTAGGGCGGCTTATTCAGCGTGGCGAGCCGAAAGATGCGGCGGGGTTGCGCCTCTGCATTGAGTCGCTCTGCGGTGACGATATCGCGCTGCATATCCCGTCTCTGCCAGACAATAGCCGCTGGCAAATGGCGCAAGAGCCCGCGACCGACCTTAATGCGCGCCAGATCACGCGGGTGCTTGCCGACGACTGGCGCGTCACCAGCTATTCTGGCCTGCAACAGCACGGGCAAAGTATTGCGCTGGATCTCATGCCGAAGCTGGACGTGGATGCCGCAGGGGTGGGTGATATTCCGGTTGAACCGACGTTAACTCCGCATCAGTTCCCACGCGGCGCGTCGCCGGGCACCTTTTTGCACAGCCTCTTTGAAGAGCTTGATTTTACTCAGCCTGTCAGTGAGGAGTGGGTGCTGAAGATGTTACAGAGCGGGGGCTATGACGCGCACTGGCAGCCCGTTCTCACTGACTGGATCAACGCCATTTTGCAGGCGCCGCTGACTGAGCAGGGCTTCGCTCTTCGTCAGCTAACGGCCAGAAATAAACAGGTTGAGATGGAGTTTTATCTGCCTGTCGCAGGCCCGCTTAAGGCCGACGCGCTCGATGCGCTTATCCGTCAGTACGATCCGCTCTCAGCCGGTTGCCCGCCGCTGAACTTCCGTCAGGTGCAGGGCATGCTGAAAGGTTTTATCGACCTGGTCTTCCGTCACGAAGGACGGTACTACCTGCTGGATTACAAATCGAACTGGCTGGGCGAGAACAGCGAAGCCTATACCCAGCAGGCGATGGCGGCAGCCATGCAAATGCATCGCTACGATCTGCAATATCAGCTCTACACGCTAGCGCTGCACCGCTATTTGCGCCACCGTATTGCGGATTACCGCTACGACGATCATTTTGGTGGCGTCATCTACCTCTTCTTGCGCGGGGTCGACGCTGCCGATCCGCGCTCCGGGATCTTCAGCACCCGTCCGGATGCGGAATTGATTAATAAAATGGATAACCTGTTTGCAGCAAACACGGAGGAGATGGCATGACGATGCAGGACTTATTGCTGGAAGCGGTAGAGCAACGCGTGCTGCGTCAGCTGGACGTGCAGTTTGCCATGATGATTGCCGCTGACCAGCCCGCCGTGATGCTTGCCGCTGCCCTTTTGAGTAAAGACGCCGGAGAGGGGCATGTGTGTCTGCCGCTCTCGCGTCTGGTAGTTGACGAGAAAATGGCGCCTGTCCTCCAGTCCTGCTTTGCGCTGCTGGGGGAGAGGGTGGACTGGCAGAAAATTTTGCGCGAATCGTCGGCCGTCGGGCCGGGAGAAAACCAGGCGCCGCTGATCCTGACGGGGGAGCGCTTATATCTGAACCGTCTGTGGCGAAACGAACTGACGGTAGCGCGTTTCTTTAGTGAGACCAACGCGCCGCTTCCCTGCGACGAAGCGCAGCTTCGCCAGACACTGGACAGGCTGTTTGACTCCGGTGAGCCTACAGACTGGCAGAAAGTGGCGGCGGCCGTCGCCCTGACGCGGCGGATTTCGGTGATTTCAGGTGGCCCGGGGACCGGGAAAACCACGACCGTCGCAAAGCTGCTGGCAGCCCTGATCCAGCTATCAGGCGAGCAGCGATGTCGTATTCGTCTGGCGGCGCCCACCGGGAAAGCAGCGGCGCGACTGACCGAATCACTGGGCGGTGCGATGCAACAGCTGCCGCTCACTCAGGAGCAGCTTGCGCTTTTCCCGGGTGAAGCGAGTACCCTGCACCGTCTGCTCGGCGCGCAGCCGGGTAGCCAGCGGCTGCGCTACCATGCGGGTAATCCGCTGCATCTGGACGTGCTGGTGGTGGATGAAGCCTCCATGATTGACCTGACCATGATGTCGCGCCTGATCGATGCTCTGCCGCCGCATGCGCGCGTGGTTTTCCTGGGCGATCGCGACCAGCTCGCCTCCGTGGAAGCCGGGGCGGTACTGGGGGATATCTGTACCTACGCCAGCTACGGTTATACCGCCGCGCGGGCGCAGGAGCTTGCCCGCCTGACCGGCTGCTCGCTTGAACCCGATCACTCGCCGGTCGCAGGCGCACTGCGTGACAGCCTGTGCCTGCTGCAAAAAAGCTACCGTTTCGGTAGCAACTCCGGCATCGGCCAGCTGGCTGCGGCGGTCAACCGTGGCGATCGGCATGCCACGCGCACGGTGTTTGACGGCTCTTTCACTGACATTGAAAAGAAATCGCTGCAAAGCGGGGAAGAGTATCAGGCTATGCTTGAGGAGGCTCTCCAGGGATACCAGCGTTTTCTGAGCTGCGTGCAGCAGCGCAGTCAGCCCGGGCAGGTCATTGCCGCATTTGGCGAATACCAGCTTCTGTGCGCATTGCGGGAAGGGCCGTTCGGCGTTGCGGGCCTGAACGACAGGCTGGAGCAGCTGCTCGTGCAGAAACGCAAAATTAACCGTCAGCAGCATTCGCGATGGTATGAAGGCCGGCCAGTGATGATCTCCCGCAACGACAGTACGCTGGGGCTGTTCAACGGGGATATCGGTATTGCGCTCGATCGCGGTAACGGTTTGCGCGTCTGGTTCCAGCTACCGGACGGCAGCGTGAAGTCCGTCCAGCCCAGCCGTCTGCCAGAGCATGAAACGGCATGGGCGATGACGGTACACAAGTCTCAGGGCTCAGAGTTCAACCATGCGGCGCTGATCCTGCCGACACAGCTTTCGCCGGTCGTAACCCGTGAGTTGGTCTACACCGCCGTTACCCGTGCGCGCCAGCGTCTGTCGCTGTATGCGGATGAACGCGTGCTGGGACAGGCGATTGCCACTCGCACCGAGCGCAGAAGCGGATTAAGCGCGATTTTTGAATCTGTCTGAGTAATCACCCTCTCCGACAGGAGAGGGTGATTGTTATCCCAGGTCCGCCATTAACACCTTCGAGCGGCGCTGGTAGTTGTACATCTCTTTCTTACTTTCCGGCAGAGAATCAATATCCACCGGCGTGAAGCCGCGCTCCTGGAACCAGTGAATGCTGCGCGTGGTGAGCACGAACAGCTTGCTCAGACCCATCTGGCGCGCCTGTGCCGCCACGCGTTCAAGCAGCAGTTCCCCCCGCGAGGAGCTACGGTAATCCGGGTGCACGGCAACGCACGCCATTTCGCCAATCTGCTCTTCCGGGAACGGATAAAGCGCCGCACAGGCAATGGTCAGGTTATCTCGCTGGATGATGGTGAACTTGTCGATCTCCATCTCCAGCTGCTCGCGGGAGCGGCGAACCAGAATGCCCTGTTGTTCCAGCGGACGGATCAGCTCCAGAATGCCGCCGATGTCATTGATGGTGGCACGGCGGATCTGCTCGGCGCTCTCCATTACGATCTGCGTACCGATCCCGTCCCGGGAGAACAGTTCCTGCAACAGCGCGCCGTCTTCCTGATAGCTGATCAGGTGGCTGCGGCGTACCCCGCTGCGGCACGCTTTGACGGCGCCGCGCAGAAAACGCACGGTACCGGAATAGTAATCGCCTTGTGCTTCCAGCGCTTCGACGCGCGCCTGGGCTTCATTCGGAAAAAGTTCTGGCACAATCACGCCCTCATCGTTCACGACACCCTGTGAGGAGCAAAAGCCGATCATTTTTTCCGCTTTCAGCTTGATGGCCAGCTGGGTGGCAATCTCTTCTGAGGTCAGATTAAAACTTTCACCCGTTACGGAAACGGCAACGGGTCCCATCAGGACGATCGCGCCATTGTCTAACTGGCGGTGAATGGCTTCTTCATCAATGCGCCGGATGCGGCCGCTGTGGCAGTAATCCACGCCATCGTCCACGCCGAGCGGCTGAGCGATGATAAAGTTGCCGCTCACCACGTTGATGTGCGCGCCCTGCAGCGGCGTATTACTCAGGCTCATCGACAGGCGGGCGGTGATATCGAGCTGCAACAGACCCGCCGCCTGTTTGACCAGTTCGAGGGTTTTCGCATCCGTCACGCGGGTATGTTTGTGGTAGATCGGCTCATGGTGATGGGCGGCCAGGTTGGCTTCGATTTGCGGACGTGCGCCATACACCACCACCAGACGGATGCCGAGGCTGTGCAGCAGGCCGATATCATTGACGATACTGGAAAAGTTCTCATGCTCAATGGCTTCACCGCCAAGCATGATGACAAAGGTTTTCCCCCGATGGGTGTTGATATAGGGAACAGAATGGCGGAATCCCTGGACCAGTTCGGTTCTGCGTTCCTTAACCATGACACAACCCTTAATGAATGTTTATTCGTTATTTATGTATTTTTATTCGATTGTGGCCGCGTGTGCAAGCCAAAATTTTCTGCGACCCACAGAAAATAATAAGTAATCCGTGCGTTAACGTATGATTGTTTACCCTTTTATAGATGACAGTTTATGCGTCATTCGTTAAAGTTTTCGGTCAATTTGGGCGTTTTGTTCATCAATCAGATTTCTTGCTCGGGAGAAGCATGTCGGGATCCAATTCAGCAATAAGCCGCCGCCGCCTGTTAAAAGGGGCCGGGGCGATGTGGTTGCTTAGCGTCAGCCAGGTGGGTCTTGCCGCCACAAGCCAGGTAGTCGCGGTGCGCGTCTGGCCGTCGTCGACCTATACGCGCGTGACGGTCGAGTCCAACCGCGTGCTGAAATACAAACAATTTGCCCTCAGCAATCCTGAACGTGTGGTGGTTGATCTCGAAGGTGTGAATCTCAACTCCGTGCTTAAAGGCATGGCGGCGCAGATCCGTGGCGACGATCCTTTTATCAAATCGGCGCGTGTCGGGCAGTTCGATCCGCAAACCGTGCGCATGGTGTTTGAGCTGAAGCAGAACGTGAAACCGCAGCTCTTTGCCCTTGCGCCTGTTGCCGCCTTTAAGGAGCGCCTGGTAATGGATCTCTATCCGGCGAATGCAACGGATATTCAGGATCCGCTCCTGGCGTTACTTGAAGATTACAACAAAGGCGATCTCCAGCGGCAGGTCCCACCTGCGCAAAGTGGTCCTAAGCCGGGCAGGGCGGGGCGCGATCGTCCGATTGTGATCATGCTCGATCCTGGCCACGGCGGAGAAGATTCCGGCGCCGTTGGGAAATATCACACCCGCGAAAAAGATGTGGTGCTGCAAATTGCCCGTCGTCTGAAGGCGTTAATCGACAAAGAGGGCAATATGCGCGCCTACATGACGCGCAACGAAGATGTCTTTATCCCGCTGAAGGTCCGCGTGGCGAAAGCGCAGAAGCAGCGCGCGGATCTGTTTGTCTCTATTCATGCGGACGCCTTCACCAGCCGCCAGCCGAGCGGATCGTCGGTGTTTGCCCTGTCAACGAAAGGGGCGACCAGTACCGCCGCGAGATACCTGGCGGACACGCAGAACGCCTCGGATTTAATCGGTGGCGTGAGTAAAAGCGGGGATCGTTACGTCGACCATACGCTGTTTGATATGGTGCAGTCGCTGACCATTACCGACAGTCTGAAGTTTGGTAAAGCGGTGCTGGGCAAACTGGGCCGGGTCAACAAGCTGCACAAAAACAGCGTCGAGCAGGCCGGATTTGCGGTACTGAAAGCGCCAGATATTCCGTCCATTCTGGTCGAAACCGCGTTTATCAGTAACGTGCAAGAGGAACGCAAGCTCAAGACGGCTAAATTCCAGCAGGAAGTGGCGGAGTCGATTCTGGCGGGTATTCGGGCCTATTTCTCAGACGGGGAAACGCTGGCGCGGCGGGGATAGGGTATTACGCCGGGTATCTCGCCCGGCACTTTCACAAACGGCAGATACAAAAAAAACACCCTTAAGGGTGTTTATTGTTTTAAGAAGTGTTGGTTGCGGGGGCCGGATTTGAACCGACGACCTTCGGGTTATGAGCCCGACGAGCTACCAGGCTGCTCCACCCCGCGTCCGTCTTTCTACACTTGTAGAAACTTACTTCTTCAAATTTGATTGGTTGCGGGGGCCGGATTTGAACCGACGACCTTCGGGTTATGAGCCCGACGAGCTACCAGGCTGCTCCACCCCGCGTCCGTCTTTCTACAGTCGTAGAAGATACTTCATCAAATTTTAATTGGTTGCGGGGGCCGGATTTGAACCGACGACCTTCGGGTTATGAGCCCGACGAGCTACCAGGCTGCTCCACCCCGCGTCCGTGGAAGCGCACTATACTCGGATAGGTTTGTGATGCAACCCCTTTTTCGCATAATTCATTATTTTGTATGCAAAATGAACGGGAATAGCCACTTTGGACTATTTTTTGTCCAGAATTTGCCAAAGGGAAGGCGATCGCATTTCATTACCACGGTGGGTTTGTTATCTTCATCACGCGGAATTGGGCAACTAAAAGACGAGATATAATGAAAGGACGTTGGGTGAAGTATCTGATGACAGGCGCAATGGTAGCGATTCTTGCGGCCTGCTCTTCCAAACCGACCGATCGCGGTCAACAGTATAAAGACGGGAAGTTATCCCAGCCTTTCTCTTTAGTTAACCAGCCAGATGCCGTGGGTGCTCCAATCAATGCCGGGGATTTCTCCGAGCAGGTGTACCAGATCCGCAAAGCGTCGCCGCGCCTGTATGGCTCACAGAACAACGTTTATAGTGCAGTGCAGGACTGGCTGCGCGCTGGCGGTGATACGCGCAATATGCGCCAGTTTGGTATTGACGCGTGGCAGATGGAAGGGGCGGATAACTACGGTAACGTTCAGTTTACCGGCTACTACACCCCGGTTGTCCAGGCACGACACACGCGTCAGGGCGAATTCCAGTATCCGATTTACCGCATGCCGCCAAAACGCGGTCGTCTCCCGTCCCGCGCTGAAATCTATGCCGGTGCGCTTAGCGAAAATTACGTGCTGGCCTACAGCAACTCGCTGATGGATAACTTCATCATGGACGTGCAGGGCAGCGGCTATATTGATTTTGGCGACGGCTCGCCGCTGAACTTCTTTAGCTATGCCGGGAAAAACGGCCATGCCTATCGCAGCATCGGTAAGGTGCTCATCGACCGTGGTGAAGTGAAACGAGAAGATATGTCGATGCAGGCGATCCGCGAGTGGGGCGAAAAACACAGCGAAGCGGAAGTGCGTGAGCTGCTTGAGCAGAATCCATCGTTTGTCTTCTTCAAACCGCAGAACTTTGCGCCGGTGAAAGGGGCGAGCGCCGTCCCGCTGATTGGCCGCGCTTCTGTGGCATCGGATCGTTCGATTATCCCGGCGGGTACTACGCTGCTGGCGGAAGTCCCTCTCCTCGACAACAACGGCAAATTCAACGGCAAGTATGAATTACGCCTGATGGTGGCGCTGGACGTGGGCGGGGCGATTAAAGGTCAGCACTTCGATATTTACCAGGGCATCGGCCCGGATGCCGGCCACCGTGCAGGCTGGTATAACCACTACGGGCGCGTGTGGGTGCTGAAGACAGCGCCGGGTACCGGGAACGTATTTAGCGGCTGAGTGTGGTATTCTGAGCGCAAGACGGATTACGGTTCAGGGTGAGGAATACCTCACCCTTTTTATATCTGAGGTTTTATGTCTGTGGTAATCAGCGATGCCTGGCGCCAGCGTTTCGGCGGCACGGCACGGTTATACGGTGAAAAAGCCCTGCAACTGTTCGCGGATGCGCATGTCTGCGTGGTGGGCATTGGTGGCGTGGGTTCGTGGGCGGCAGAAGCGCTGGCGAGAACCGGCATTGGCGCAATTACGTTGATTGATATGGATGACGTCTGCGTCACTAACACTAACCGTCAGATCCACGCCCTGCGTGATAACGTCGGTCTGGCGAAGTCCGAGGTGATGGCGGAGCGTATTCGTCTCATCAACCCGGAGTGCCGCGTAACGGTGATTGACGACTTTGTGACGGCAGATAACGTCGCGGAGTACATGAGCAAAGGCTACAGCTATGTGATTGACGCCATCGACAGCGTGCGGCCAAAAGCGGCGCTGATCGCTTACTGTCGTCGTTACAAGGTGCCGCTGGTGACAACGGGCGGCGCGGGTGGACAAATTGATCCGACGCAGATCCAGGTGGCAGATCTGGCGAAAACCATTCAGGATCCACTGGCCGCTAAGCTGCGCGAGCGCTTAAAAAGCGACTTCAACGTGGTGAAGAACAGTAAAGGCAAGCTGGGCGTGGACTGTGTGTTCTCGACAGAAGCGCTGGTTTATCCGCAGGCGGATGGTTCGGTCTGTGCAATGAAAAGCACGGCGGAAGGGCCAAAGCGGATGGATTGTGCCTCAGGGTTTGGAGCGGCCACCATGGTGACCGCCTCCTTCGGCTTTGTGGCGGTCTCTCACGCCCTGAAGAAGATGATGGCGAAGGCGGAACGTCAGGCCTGAGCCTGACGGGCGGCATCCAGCACCGCGTCGTTTAGCGCAATCAGTCCCTGACCGCGCGAGGCGCTAAGCTGCGTGCGAAGTCCCAGCTCATCAAACAGCGCCAGCGGAGAATGCACCAGCAGCTCTGCGGCGCTTTTCCCTTCGATTGCGGTCAACAGCACCGCCAGCAGACCGCGAACAATGCGTCCCTCGCTGTCGCCGAAGAAATGCAGTTTCTCACCGGATATGCTAAACCCAAGCCAGACGCGGTTCTCGCAGCCAGCTATCTCCTTCGCCTGCGATTTCAGTTCGTCTGACAGCGTGGGCAACTGTTTGCCCAGCAGGATCAACTGACGATATTTATCTTCCCACTGCGTGAGCGGGACGAAGGTCTGTTTTAACGTCTCTTCAGTGATAACGGTGCCGAACGGATGCCCGGCTAAGGCTGAACTTGTCATTAATCCACCAGTAATTCCAGGGCGCGGTCGACGGCGGAAACCAGCGCGTCGACGTCACTTTTTGTGTTGTACGGTGCAAACGAGGCGCGCAGGGTACCGCTCACCCCCATGGCCGCCAGCAGCGGCTGGGCGCAGTGCTGTCCTGCGCGCAGGGCAATGCCGTATCCGGCAAGCAGCGTCACCATGTCGCTATGGTGTACGCCCGCAAAATCAAAGGCGAGTAGGCTGGAGTCCTGGACGCGGAACGAGCGAAACCCGGGGCGTTTCTTAAGCTCTTCTTCTGCCAGCGTCGCCAGGCCCCGGCTCCAGCTTTCAGCCTGAGCCACGTCCGTATCTGCGAGAAATTCGAGCGCTGCGCTCAGACCGATAACCCCTGCCACGTTCGGCGTACCGGCTTCCAGGCGGTAAGGCACATCCTGCGTTTTGAAACCGTCGAAGGTGACTTCGGTAATCATCTTGCCGCCGCCGAGCCACGGCGTCATCCGGGCCAGCAGTTCAGGTTTGCCGTACAGCGCGCCGATACCGGTTGGCCCGTACAATTTATGCCCTGAGAAGGCATAGAAGTCGATATCCAGCGCCTGAACGTTAGCCGGAAAATGCACCACACCCTGCGCACCGTCGACCATTACTACCACGCCGCTGGCATGGGCAATCTCAATGGCGCGCGCCAGATCCGGACAGCCGCCGGTGACGTTGGACATCTGCCCCAGCGCCAGAATACGGCTGCGCGGCGTAATCAGCTCAGGCAGACGCGCCACGTCAGGCAGGAAGTCTGTACCCAACGGGAGTTTTACAACCCGTGCCCCGGTTTGTTCGGCCACCATCAGCCAGGGCACCAGGTTGGCGTGGTGTTCCGCCTCGCTGACGATGATCTCATCCCCGGGCTGCAACAGCGGACGCGCGTAACATTGCGCCACCATGTTAATGGCCTCGGTAGTGCCCCGCGTCCAGACGATGTTCTTACCGCTGTCAGCATTGATCAGGCGCGCGACCTGATCCCGTGCGGCTTCGTATTGCGCCGTTAAGCGCTGCGCGTCGGCATACTGGCTGCGGTGCACGTTCCCGGCGCTCAGGCTGTAAAACTGGCGGGTTGCCTCAATCACCGCTTGCGGCTTAAGGGCCGTGGCGGCGCTATCAAGATAAATGCCGGCATCGGCCAGCGCAGGAAACTGTGCGCGAAACTGCGCAGGACTGAAAGCGTTCATGGAATTCCTCATATCGATTCTACGATCGTCGCGCAAATTCATCGGCAGGGCAAGGAAGTTGATATCTATCAGATTTGTCTGCTTATCCTGGCGAGTCTGAAAAAGCAGGTTATGCTAAATAGTGTTAGGCGGATGTTTTAGCCTGTTATAAATCGAGGTTTGAATAGCATTAATTGCTAAAGGAGAATAATCATGAAAAAGACAGCTGCAATCATTTCTGCCTGTGCGTTGACCTTTGCCCTGAGCGCATGTTCTGGTAATAACTACGTAATGCATACCAACGATGGTCGATCTATCGTCTCTGAAGGGAAACCGACAACCGATAATGATACCGGGATGATTTCATACAAAGATGCTAACGGGAACAAACAGCAGATCAATCGCAGTGACGTGAAAGAGATGAAGGAAATCGAGCATTAACAGTTAGATAAGCGAAAAAAAAGCACCGCAAGTTGGCGGTGCTACATTAATCACTATGGACAGACAGGGTAAATGTACAGGAAGTGAAAAATTGGTAGCGTTGCTACCGTGGTCTGAATCGCAGACCAATTGCAAACACAACAACACAACATCACAACCGTAAGCCAAAAGCCCTTCAGAACACGCATTCCAAAAAAAGCTTTTCGTTCCGGCTCAGGAAGTGCCGCCACTATAGGTATTTGCTGGTAGTTCCTCAACGGACAAATTATAATGGCTCAGATAAAAAAAACTAATAGGTTAAACGTTGTTTCCTATATGTTAAATCTCGTTAACATCTAAGCCAGATAACCATGTCCAAGCGATTGCCACCCCTAAATGCATTACGTGTTTTTGATGCAGCAGCACGCCACCTCAGCTTCACCCGCGCAGCCGATGAGCTTTTTGTGACACAGGCCGCAGTAAGTCATCAAATCAAGTCTCTGGAGGATTTTCTGGGGCTTAAGCTGTTCCGTCGCCGCAACCGTTCGTTGCTGTTGACCGAAGAAGGGCAGAGCTATTTTCAGGATATTAAAGAGATTTTCTCCCAGCTGACGGAAGCCACCCGTAAGCTTCAGGCACGGAGCGCAAAAGGCGCCCTGACTGTGAGTTTATTGCCCAGTTTTGCCATTCAGTGGCTGGTGCCGCGACTCTCAAGCTTTAACTCAACTTATCCGGGAATCGATGTCCGAATCCAGGCGGTGGACCGTCAGGAAGACAAGCTTGCAGACGATGTGGATGTGGCGATTTTTTACGGTCGCGGTAACTGGCCGGGCTTGCGTGTTGAAAAATTATACGCAGAATATCTGCTGCCGGTCTGTTCACCGCTGCTGCTGACGGGGGAGAAAGCGCTCAAAACGCCCGCCGATCTGGCGCAACACACGCTTTTGCACGATGCGTCGCGTCGCGACTGGCAAACTTATACCCGCCAGTTAGGTCTTAATCATATAAACGTGCAGCAGGGGCCCATTTTTAGCCACAGCGCGATGGTGTTACAGGCTGCCATTCACGGGCAGGGCGTGGCATTAGCGAATAACGTCATGGCGCAGTCCGAAATTGAGGCAGGCCGTCTGGTTTGCCCATTTAACGATGTACTGGTCAGCAAGAATGCATTTTATCTGGTTTGTCATGACAGTCAGGCAGAACTGGGTAAAATAGCCGCTTTCCGGCAGTGGATACTGGCGAAAGCGGCAAGCGAGCAAGAAAAATTCCGCTTCAGGTATGAACAATAACGTTTGTGTGCCGGGCACGCATTAATTCAGGACTTAAACATGACCAGCCGATTCATGCTGATTTTCGCCGCGGTGAGTGGCTTTATTTTTGTAGCTCTGGGCGCGTTTGGCGCGCATGTCTTAAGCAAGTCTTTGGGCGTTGTGGAGATGGGCTGGATCCAGACCGGCCTTGAATATCAGGCGTTCCACACGCTGGCAATTTTTGGGCTGGCGGTGGCGATGCAGCGCCGTATCAGCATCTGGTTTTACTGGAGCAGCGTCTTTCTGGCGCTGGGTACCGTACTGTTCAGCGGCAGTCTCTACTGTCTGGCGCTGTCGCATTTACGCCTGTGGGCGTTTGTTACACCTGTCGGCGGCGTCAGCTTCCTGGCGGGTTGGGTTTTAATGTTTATCGGAGCTATCCGTCTGAAACGCAAGGGCGTTGTTCATGAATAAGGTTGTTTTATATTGTCGCCCGGGGTTTGAGAAAGAGTGCGCCGCGGAAATCACCGATAAAGCGGCGAAGCGTGAAGTCTTCGGATTCGCTCGCGTCAAAGAGAACGCGGGCTATGTGGTATTTGAATGCTATCAGCCTGATGATGCCGACAAGCTGGCGCGCGAACTGCCGTTCAGCTCGCTGATTTTCGCCCGTCAGATGTTTGTCGCGGGCGAATTACTGAAAGATCTTCCGCCGGAAGATCGCATCACGCCGATTGTTGGCCTGTTGCAGGGCGTGGTGGAGAAGGGCGGCGATTTGCGCGTGGAAGTGGCTGACACCAATGAAAGCAAAGAGCTGATGAAGTTCTGCCGTAAGTTTACCGTGCCGCTCCGCGCGGCACTGCGTGATGCGGGAGTGCTGACAAACTACGAAACGCCAAAGCGTCCAGTCGTGCATATCTTCTTTATTGCGCCAGGATGTTGCTACACCGGCTACTCGTATACCACCAATAACTCGCCGTTCTTTATGGGGATCCCGCGTCTGCGCTTCCCGTCAGACGCGCCGAGCCGTTCAACCCTGAAGCTGGAAGAGGCGTTCCACGTCTTTATCCCGGCGGACGAGTGGGACGAACGTCTGGCAAACGGCATGTATGCCGTCGATCTTGGCGCGTGCCCGGGCGGCTGGACCTATCAGCTGGTGAAACGCAACATGTGGGTTTCGTCTGTGGATAACGGCCCGATGGCGCAAAGCCTGATGGACACCGGGCAGGTCACCTGGCTGCGTGAAGATGGTTTCCGCTACCGTCCTACCCGTAACAACATCTCCTGGATGGTGTGCGACATGGTAGAAAAACCGGCGAAAGTCGCAGCGCTGATGGCCTCCTGGCTGGTGAACGGCTGGTGTCGTGAGACGATTTTCAACCTCAAGCTGCCGATGAAAAAGCGTTACGAAGAGGTGTCGCAGAACCTGGCTTATATTCAGCAGCAACTGGACGAACACGGGATTAACGCGGAAATCCAGGCGCGTCAGCTGTATCACGACCGTGAAGAAGTGACGGTGCATATCCGTCGCTGGTGGGCGGCCGTGGGTGGGCGTCGCGACGAGCGATAACGTTTGTAACGCCCGGTGGCGCTGCGCTTACCGGGCCTACAAAATCGTGTAGTTGTTTTAACGTTCTAACCTTAACTGCTGTAAATTCCCGTCCAGCTGTAAATCCGTCTGTAGCGTTGCGATTTCCCGGCAGATAAACGCCATCTCTTTATTCGCCTCCAGCTTCTTGCGCCATTTTTCCGGCACTTCCTCAAGCCTTGCGTAAATCCCTTCCAGATTCTGAAACTCCGTCAGCAGCTGTGCGGCACTTTTGGGTCCAATACCGGCGACACCCGGCACTCTGGAGCTGCTGATCCCCGCCAGCCCCCAGTAATCCGGCAATTGCTCAGGCGATACGCCAAACTCGCTGGCAATAAATGGTGCGTCCAGCCAGCGTTTTTGAAAGTAGTCGCGGATGCGGACCGTTGGAGAGAGCAGCTGGCAGTAGCCTTTGTCGGTTGAAACGATAGTCGCCTGATGCCCGGCGCTTGCCACTTTAACCGCCAGCGTTGCGGCTAAATCGTCAGCCTCATTACCGTGTGCGCCCCAGCACGGAACGCCGCGCTGTTCAAAGGCCGCGCGTATAACGGGCATTTCGGCGTGCAGATCGTCCGGCATCGGCGCACGCCCGGCTTTGTAGTCCGGCAGGCGCTGGTGCCGCCAGCCGGTATTGCGTGCTTCATCGTCGAATACGGCAACAGCGTGGGTGGGTTCGCTATGGCGAATGAGCTGCTCCAGCGCGTGTAAACAGGTGTCCTTGCAGGGGGTGCCCTGTACCGCGTGAATACGGCGAATCAGGTTAAGCGCATCGACGATAAGCAAATGAATGGCCACAGATAATCTCCCTTCTGTCTAATGGGGGAAGGGTAACACTGAGCGCAGCATGAAACTATGAATGGTGGGGAAAACAGGAAGAAGCCTCGCAAAACGAGGCTTCCTGAGAGGCTTAATCGCAGGTAACGATCTTCATCGCCAGGCCACCGCGGGAGGTTTCGCGGTATTTGGCGTTCATATCTTTACCGGTTTCGTACATGGTTTCGATAACCTTGTCGAGACACACGCGCGGTTCGCTGGTGCGGCGCAGCGCCATACGGGCCGCGTTCACCGCTTTCACAGAGGCGATGGCGTTACGCTCGATGCATGGCACCTGGACCTGTCCGCCGACCGGATCGCAGGTCAGCCCCAGGTTATGTTCCATGCCGATTTCCGCCGCAATACAAACCTGCGCAGGACTTGCGCCCAGCAATTCGGCCAGACCCGCCGCCGCCATAGAGCAGGCTACGCCCACTTCACCCTGACAGCCCACTTCCGCGCCGGAAATCGAGGCGTTCATCTTGTACAGTGAGCCAATCGCACTGGCGACCAGCATATACCGCGCGAGTGAGTTTGCATTCACTTCACGGATAAACTTGTCGTAATACGCCAGGACCGCCGGAACAATGCCGCACGCCCCGTTGGTTGGCGCGGTGACGACGCGGCCACCCGCGGCGTTCTCTTCGTTCACCGCCAGCGCGAACATGTTGATCCAGTCGACAACGGCCATCGGGTCGGTGGTGGTTTTGTCGGTGCTGACCAGCATGCGACGCAGCGCAGCCGCACGACGTGGAACACGCAGTTTCCCCGGCAGCACGCCTTCGGTGGTGATCCCGCGCTCAATGCCGCTGCGCATCACTTCCCAGACGTTTGCGAAGTGCTGTTCCAGCTCCTCTTTGCTGTGCAGGGCCAGCTCGTTTTTCATCATCAGGCCGGAGAGAGAAAGGCCTGTCTCCTGGCAGTGACGCTGTAAATCGGCCGCGTTTTTGTACGGGTACGGCACCTCAACGGCGGAGCCGTTGGTTTGACCAAAATGGTCTTCGTCGACGATAAACCCGCCGCCGATGGAGTAATACGTCTGGCTGTAAACCGCTTTATCGCCGACCAGCGCGGTAATGCGCATGCCGTTTTCGTGCAGCGACAGGTTATCCGCATGGAAATTCATGCAGTGGTCAACCGGAAATTCAACTTCGTGCTCGCCGTTGGCCAGCAGCAAACGACCATGGGTGTTCACGTCCTGGATAAAGCCAGGAATGGAGTCAATATCAACGGTATCCGGCAGGTTACCCGCCAGCCCCATGATAATGGCAATATCGGTATGGTGGCCTTTACCGGTCAGGGAAAGGGAACCGTATACATCGACAACCACGCGGGTGATGTCGTGCAAAATGCCGCGTGCAATCAAGTCATCCGTGAATTGTTTACCGGCTTTCATTGGTCCGACGGTGTGAGAGCTGGAAGGACCAATACCGATTTTGAAGATATCGAATACGCTAATCATGATGCGTCCATTGCTTCAGTCAGAGGGGAGGAGTGCGCCATCCGCAGACGGCGCAGGAGGTATTAGCTGAACAGCGAGTAGAAAATAGCGGAGATGGCAATCAGACCCATCACAACAACGAACACGTTGCTGATATGGCCGCTGTATTTACGCATCGCTGGCACTTTCTGAATCGCGTACATCGGCATCAGGAACAGAATCATCGCGATAATCGGGCCGCCCAGGGTTTCAATCATGCCCAGAATGCTTGGGTTCAGGGTGGCTACCGCCCAGGTGGTCACCAGCATGAACAGCGCGGTGATTTTGTTCAGACGGTTGATTTCAATGCTCTTGCCTTTACCGCGCAGAGATTTAATCACCATACCGTTGAAGCCTTCACGTGCACCCAGGTAGTGGCCCAGGAAGGATTTGGTGATGGCGATAATCGCGATGATCGGTGCCATCCACGCAATCAGCGGTGCGTTAAAGTGGTTTGCCAGGTAGGACAGAATAGAGATGTTCTGCTCTTTCGCCGCCGCCAGATCCGCCGGGGAAAGGCTCAGCACGCAGCTGAACACGAAGAACATAACTGTCAGTACCATCATGATGTGTGCGCGAGCCAGGATGCTGGAGCACTTCTTCTCTGCACCATTGCCGTACTCTTCACGCTTCGCCACCGCGAAGGAGGAGATGATTGGCGAGTGGTTGAAGGAGAACACCATTACCGGGATCGCCAGCCACAGGGTCAGTAGCAGGCCGTTACCGGTTGCGGATGCGCTGCTCAGAGACAGAGTTTCCAGCGCAGCGCCGTTCCACTGTGGGATCAGGTACAGCGCCAGCACCATCAGGGCTGCAACAAACGGGAATACCAGCACGCTCATCGCTTTGACAATCATCTGCTCGCCAAAGCGCACGATGGTCATCATACCGACGATCAGGATCAGGGACAGGATCGCACGCGGCGGCGGGGTCATCTGCAGCTGGTGCATCATGAAGCTTTCAACGGTGTTGGTGATAGCAACGCTATACACCAGCAGAATCGGGTAAATCGCGAAGAAGTAGAGCAGGGTAATCAGCTTACCTGCGCCGACGCCGAAGTGTTCTTCAACGACTTCAGTAATGTCTTCGCCCGGGTTTTTACCGGACAGCACGAAGCGGGTCAGGCCGCGGTGTGCAAAGAAGGTCATCGGAAAGGCGATGATGGCCATGATGATCAGCGGGATCAGACCGCCGACACCTGCGTTGATAGGAAGGAACAGTACACCAGCGCCGATTGCCGTGCCGTACAGGCCAAGCATCCACATGGTATCCGTTTTGCGCCAACCGCTTCGGGATTCAATCGAAGCAACGATGCTGGTTTGAGTGGTTTCCATCTGTATCTCCTGGAGGAAGCAAATTGTCAGGTTTTTAGTCAAATCCGATGAAAAAGTGCCTGACGGTAATATGAAATTCGTTCAGTGACGGTTTTTTAATAATTTTTGCCCGTAACTATTGGCGGGCGGAAAGATACATTCTCGTTATGAATCTATCAGTGATCGCGATCCCAAATGCAATAATCCACTTATGATGTGGGCATATTTAGACCATTTATCTGTTAAAAAAACATCAAAGAGGATTTACGGGCGCGAAGGCTACCATTAACGACATGTTTTCGAAAAGGCTGACCCGCGAGATAGGTGTCTTTCGCTGTAAAGAAATAGGATTTTAGGATTTTCTGGCAGGTAATTTCGATTAAGGCTGATTATTTACGGTTTCAAAAACGAGGTAATCGTTTGCGCGGGCGCCAGATTTGTTAATAACATTGAAGATCGCTATGAATTACATCACTAATAAAAAAGCCGGATGACAATCCGGCTTGAGAGGAGGGAAAGGACGCTTTATTTGATGATTTCGTAACAGGGAATATAGGCAGAACCCGGAAGTTTCATGCGATGCTGAGCCACAAAGCCCTGCAGCATGTCATCCATGCGGCGCATCATCTCCGGGTCACCGTGGATTTTATACGGCCCGAACTCCTCAATCGCGCGGATCCCCACCTCCTTCACGTTCCCCGCCACGATGCCAGAGAAGGCGCGACGCAGGTCAGCTGCCAGTACTTCCACCGGCTGATCCGGATAGAGTTTGAGGTTCGCCATGTTCTCATGCGACGGCTCGAAGGGGATCTGGAGATCCGGTGCGATACGGATGGACCAGTTAAAGCTGTAGGCATCCCCGGTATCACGACGGTTCTCTTTCACCAGCGGCATCGCTTTTTTCATCTGACGGGCCACTTCTGCGGCATCGTCAATAATAATGCGGTAGTGACGGCGCGCGTCTTCCCCCAGCGTATGCACGATAAACTCGTCCAGCACGCGGAAGTAGTCGGCGCTCTCTTTCGGGCCGGTCAGAATCAGCGGCAGAACCTGATTTTTGTTGGCCGGGTTCATCAGGATCCCGAGCAGATAAAGCAGTTCTTCCGCCGTACCTACGCCGCCCGGGAAGATGATAATGCCGTGCGCGATACGGACAAACGCCTCAAGACGTTTTTCGATATCCGGCATAATAATCAGTTCGTTAACCAGCGGGTTAGGCGGCTCAGCGGCGATGATCGACGGCTCGGTCATGCCGATAAAACGGCCTTCTTTATAGCGTTGCTGCGCGTGTCCTACTGCCGCGCCTTTCATCGGCGCTTCCATCGCGCCAGGACCGCAGCCGGTACAGATGTTCAGCTCGCGCAGGCCGAGCTGATTACCCACGCGGCGGGCGTACAGGTATTCGGTTTCGTTAATGGAGTGACCACCCCAGCAGACGACCATGTTCGGCGCTTCGCCAACGTGCAGGGCGCGGGCGTTACGCAGAATGGAGAAAACCAGGTTGGTGATATGAACGGAGCTTTCCAGATCGAGATGCTGGAAACGACCGGCGTTGCTGATCTGTCCGTTAACAAACAGGATGTCGCGCAGCACGGCAAAAAGGTTGGCCTGAAGTGAGCGAATAATACGCCCATCGACAAACGCCTCTTCCGGCGGGTTGATCACTTCCAGCTTCACCCCGCGCTCGCGGCGCAGCACATTGATATCAAAACTTTCGAAGCGGGACAGCAGCTCTTTACTGTTGTCGGTCAGGCTTCCGGAGTTCAGTACAGCAAGTGAACAGTTACGAAACAGTTGATACAGGTCGCTACTGGCGGTGCGTTTAAGCATGTCCACTTCCAGTTGCGACAACATATCCATAGAGCCAAGCGGGCTAATATGTGTAATCAAGTGAGCTCCTTATGGGACGATTATCGTCTTTCCCTGTTGATTACAATAGCCCTGGCTTATGACGTTTCACAACACTTCGGGCGGAATACCGCCCGCATATTGTGAAAATATTTATCTTACTGGCGCACCAGCCGTCCGGTGGCAGGCACAAAATCGGTATTGGTGCGCCATGGGTTAATGTCCAGGCCGCCGCGACGGGTATAGCGGGCATAAACGCTCAGCTTTTCGGGCTGGCAGAAACGCTGTATGTCATTGAAGATGCGTTCCACGCACTGCTCGTGGAATTCGTTGTGATGACGGAATGACACCAGGTAACGAAGCAACTTTTCCCGGTCAATCTGCGGGCCGCGATACTGGATCTGTACCGAGCCCCAGTCCGGCTGATGGGTGATAAGGCAGTTGGATTTCAGCAGATGGCTGACCAGCGTTTCGTCGACCACTTTTCCGCCCGCCGCGTTTTCCAGATAGTCGGTGCTAAATTCGTAGCTCTCCACATCAATGTCCTGATCGTCGATGCAGGTGCCGTGGAAATGGGCGATGGGCTGACCTTCAAGCTCATGCAGACGGTATAACGAGACGGTTACGTTCCCCTGCGCGCACGCGCTTAAATCACGTTCAAGCGTCTGTTGTACCTCGTCCCAGCTGTTAAATTTGGTCTGGTTAAAGCTGTTGAGATAGAGCTTAAAGCTCTTGGATTCGACCAGGTTTACGCTGGCGTAATCCAGCTCGACATGGCCCACGGCCACCTGCGGCAGACCGCGCGCATTCAGCCAGGAGAGTTCGTACAGCGTCCAGATGTCGCCGCCGACGAACGGCAGCGCGTCGGCATGAAGGCCAAGCGGATCGCGGTTCAGACTGCGCGGCACACCCTGAAGCAGGCTTGCGTCGTAGGTGTCGCGGTAATCGGTCGATTTACCCAGCGTTAAGCCCGTTAACGCCTGATGATTTTCGTAAGACATGTTTCATAGCCACTTTACAGGTACACTTAGGGGCTGAGTTTATCCTGTCTTACAAGAAGAGAGAAATCGGTGGATATCGAAACTGCAAATGCCCTGACGTCCTTCACGACCCGCTATTGCGATGCCTGGCATGAAAAGCGGGGGACGTGGCCGCAAAGTACTGACTTATATGGCGTGCCGTCACCGTGCATTATCGCTTCGCAGGATGATTACGTTATCTGGCAACCGAAACCGTTCACGGGCGAGCAGAATGTAAATGCGGTTGAACGCGCAATGGACATTGTGATACAACCTGCGCTTCATGCAATTTATACCACGCAGTTTGCCGGGGATATGACTGCATGTTTTGCAGGACAGCCGCTGACGCTGCTGCAAACCTGGAGCGAAGACGATCTTCAACGCGTTCAGGAAAACCTCATTGGTCACCTGGTCACGCAAAAACGCCTTAAGCTCTCCCCGACTCTCTTTATTGCGACGCTCGACAGTGAACTGGACGTCATTTCAGTCTGCAACCTGTCTGGCGAGGTCATTAAAGAGACGCTCGGCACCCGCAATCGCGACGTTCTCGCGCCTTCTCTTGCGGATTTTCTTACCCGACTTGAGCCGCTTCTGTAATCCATGATGCTACTGGACGTGTGAGAGATCTCTTACACGCACTGTGAGACATCGCCGAAACAATTAGCATTGTCTTAGAGATTTCAGATTAATATTAGTTTCCCTTTCAACAGGTTAGCGATTTCCTGAAACGATTATCCCCGTTTCGCCAGGCTTACCTTGCTCACAGGGTGGGTTGTAAGACGAGGCAGAATAGCGGATTCTATCTGTGTCGACAGGATGCCGACGCGAGAAACGAACATCAGGATGATGGCGTTTCTCACCAGGAACACGTCAGGACGACGCCGCAGGAAGGCTTCAGGATGAAGCAAAGTGGATCACGCAGGATGCGTAAGGGACACCTCCAGGAAGGAGAACGTGAGCCGGTCAGGATGGTCGGTGGGTCAGGATGGCCAGGACGTTTCAGGACGAAACCTACACGTCAGGATGATGTGAGCAGGAAGCAAAAGGTAAAGGGATGACCAGGCCTTCGGGCATCAGGAAAAGTTGTCACGGATGAGCAGGGAGCACGTATTGTAGCTGGAATGCTGCGAAACGAACCGGGAGCACTGTTTTTACAGTGCTCCCTTTTTTTATTTCTGTCTTCCGCAATGCTATGCTTCGCGCCATTCCGTTTTTCAGTTGAGGTTACTATGACGCATCACGATAGCGTTCGTGCGCAGTTGCACGCCATCGAAGCCCTTATGCGCCAGCATCAGCTGTGGCAGGAAAGTGCGCCGCAGCCAGACGCGTTCGCCAGCACCCAGCCGTTTTGTCTGGATACGCTGTCTCCATTCGAATGGCTCCAGTGGGTATTAATTCCGCGCATGCACGCGCTGCTGGAAGGGGGACACGCGTTGCCCCAGGCGTTTGCCGTCTCTCCCTATTACGAAATGGCGCTGGAGGCGACCCACCCGGCGCGCGACGTTATGTTGGTTGAGCTGGAAAAGCTGGATACGCTTTTCGCCGGTGACGATGCATGACGCTTGAGATCCTGTATCAGGATGAGTGGCTGGTGGCGGTGAATAAACCGTCCGGCTGGCTGGTACACCGAAGCTGGCTCGATCGCGATGAGAAAGTGGTTGTTATGCAAACCGTGCGCGACCAAATCGGTCAGCACGTCTTTACTGCCCACCGTCTGGATCGGCCAACCTCTGGCGTTCTGCTGATGGGGCTTTCCAGTGAGGCCGGGCGCCTGCTGTCGCAGCAGTTTGAACAGCACCAGATCCAGAAGCGCTACCACGCCATTGTGCGCGGCTGGCTGACGGATTCCGCCACGCTGGATTATCCGCTGGTGGAGGAACTGGATAAAATCGCCGATAAATTTGCCCGCGAAGATAAAGGTCCGCAGCCTGCGGTGACCGACTATCGCGGTATGGCGACCACAGAACTGCCGGTGGCGACCAGCAAATTTCCCACTACGCGATACAGTCTGGTTGAGCTTTTGCCCAAAACCGGGCGCAAGCACCAGCTTCGCCGCCACCTTGCACATCTGCGCCACCCAATTATCGGCGACAGCAAGCACGGCGATCTGCGGCAGAACCGCAGCGCGGCAGAGCACTTTGGCTGTAACCGACTGATGCTGCACGCCAGCGAGCTAAGCCTGACGCACCCGTTTACCGGCGAACCGCTGACTATTCGCGCGGGGCTGGACGAGGTCTGGATGCAGGCGCTGTCACAGTTTGGCTGGCTGGGACAACTCCCCGAAAATGAAAGGGTTGAGTTTGCCGCAGGCAACGTTCAGGATGAACAGCAAGCGCAATAATGACGGGAGCAAAGCATGGCTGAAGTAGGTATTTTTGTCGGCACGATGTACGGCAACTCGCTGCTGGTTGCGGAGGAAGCAGAAGCAATCCTCGTCAATCAGGGCCATAAAGCAACGGTCTATGAAGACCCGGAGCTGGCGGACTGGGAAAAGTATAAAGATAAATACATTCTGGTGGTGACCTCCACCACCGGGCAGGGCGATCTCCCGGACAGCATCGTCCCGCTTTTCCAGGGCATTAAAGACCAGCTTGGCTATCAGCCAGATGTTCACTATGGCATCATCGCCCTCGGCGATAGCTCTTACGCCAATTTCTGCGGCGGCGGTAAGCAGTTCGACGCGCTGTTGCAGGAACAGCACGCTCAGCGGGTCGGCGAGATGTTACTGATTGATGCTGGCGAGCACCCCGAACCGGAAAGCGAGTCAAATCCCTGGGTTGAACATTGGGCCACGCTCCTGAACTAACCCTGTACTATACGAGCTGTAGGCCGGGTAGGGCGTAGCCGCCACCCGGCAACGAAGCTGCACCATATCCTCAATTCCGTGAAGTATCTTCCACCACTTTGGGCTTATGCCCCAAACCACGTTCCCCACGCCCGTCAATGTTGTGTTCCTGCACGGTGAGAGAACCGGTCACTCCTTCATATACTTTTCCCGTCACTATAAAACGGCTTCGGGCCGTACCAAAACCAAACACAAATCTCTCATTCTGATTACCCTACAGGTGCTGTACAGAATGAACCAGGCGAAAGCTATGTTTCAGGAGTGCAATAATGAGTACATTAAGCCACGCGGCGAGCAGCGCTGAGAAGCGCACCAACGCCCGATACTGGATAGTGGTGATGCTGTTTATCGTCACCTCTTTCAACTACGGCGACCGTGCCACGTTATCCATTGCCGGCTCTGAGATGGCAAAGGACATCGGACTTGATCCGGTGGGTATGGGTTATGTTTTCTCCGCATTTTCATGGGCCTACGTAATCGGCCAAATCCCTGGCGGCTGGCTGCTGGACCGCTTTGGCTCAAAACGGGTCTATTTCTGGTCCATTTTCATCTGGTCGATGTTTACCCTGTTACAGGGCTTCGTGGATATCTTCAGCGGCTTCGGCATTATCATTGCGCTCTTTACCCTCCGCTTCCTGGTGGGTTTAGCGGAAGCGCCATCTTTCCCGGGCAACAGCCGCATTGTGGCCGCCTGGTTCCCGGCGCAGGAGAGGGGAACGGCGGTAGCAATCTTTAACTCGGCGCAATACTTTGCGACGGTTATTTTCGCGCCAATTATGGGCTGGCTGACGCACGAAGTGGGCTGGTCGCACGTCTTCTTCTTCATGGGCGGGCTGGGGATCGTCATCAGCTTTATCTGGCTGAAAGTGATCCACGAACCAAACCAGCACCCGGGCGTGAACAAGAAAGAGCTGGACTACATTGCTGAAGGCGGGGCGCTGATCAACATGGATCAGAAAACCCAGAAAGCAAAAGTCCCGTTCAGCCAGAAATGGGGGCAGATCAAACAGCTCGTCGGCTCACGGATGATGATCGGTATCTATCTCGGCCAGTACTGCATTAACGCCTTAACCTACTTCTTCATCACCTGGTTCCCGGTTTACCTGGTGCAGGCGCGCGGGATGTCGATTCTGAAGGCGGGTTTTGTCGCCTCTGTGCCAGCCATCTGCGGCTTCGTGGGCGGGGTGCTCGGCGGGGTCATCTCCGACTGGCTGATGCGTCGCACCGGTTCGCTGAATATTGCGCGTAAAACGCCAATCGTGCTCGGCATGCTGCTCTCCATGACCATGGTGTTCTGTAACTACGTCAGCGCGGAGTGGATGATTATCGGCTTTATGGCGATGGCCTTCTTCGGTAAAGGCATCGGCGCGCTGGGCTGGGCGGTGATGGCAGATACCGCGCCGAAAGAGATCAGCGGCCTGAGCGGCGGTCTGTTCAACATGTTTGGCAACATTTCCGGCATTGTCACCCCAATCGCTATCGGTTACATCGTCGGCACCACCGGCTCCTTCAATGGTGCGCTGATTTATGTAGGCGTCCATGCGCTGGTGGCGGTACTCAGTTACCTGGTGCTGGTGGGGGACATCAAACGAATCGAACTGAAACCTGTTGGGGAGCGCGGATGATGACAACGCAATCAAGCCCGATCGTGACGGAGATGAAAGTCATCCCGGTGGCGGGTCAGGACAGCATGCTGCTCAACATTGGCGGCGCGCATAACGCCTGGTTCACCCGCAACATCGTGGTGCTGACCGACAGCGCAGGGAATACCGGCGTCGGGGAAGCGCCTGGCGGAGAGGTGATTTACCAGACGCTGGTCGACGCCATCCCGCAGGTGGTTGGGCAGGAGGTCGCCCGCCTGAACAAGGTGGTTCAGCAGGTGCATAAGGGCAACCAGTCGGCTGATTTTGATACCTTCGGCAAAGGCGCCTGGACGTTTGAACTGCGCGTTAACGCGGTGGCGGCGCTGGAGGCGGCTCTCCTTGATTTACTGGGCAAGGCGCTGAACGTGCCGGTCTGCGAACTGCTGGGGCCAGGCAAACAGCGTGATGCAGTAACGGTGCTGGGCTATCTGTTCTACGTTGGCGACCGGACGAAAACCGATCTGCCGTATCTGGAGCGCTCGCCGGGCAGCCACGCGTGGTATCACCTGCGTCATCAGGAAGCGCTCTCTGGCGAGGCGGTGGTACGCCTGGCAGAGGCGGCGCAGGATCGCTACGGCTTTAAAGACTTCAAGCTGAAAGGCGGCGTTCTGCCGGGCGAACAGGAGATTGACAGCGTGCGCGCGTTGAAAAAACGCTTCCCGGAGGCACGCATCACCGTCGATCCGAACGGCGCCTGGCGGCTGGATGAAGCTATCGCGCTGTGCAAAGGACTGGGCGACGTGCTGACCTACGCGGAAGATCCGTGCGGCGCCGAGCAGGGCTTTTCTGGCCGCGAGGTGATGGCCGAATTCCGCCGCGCTACCGGGCTGCCGGTTGCGACCAACATGATCGCCACTAACTGGCGCGAAATGGGCCACGCGGTGATGCTGAATGCGGTGGACATACCGCTGGCTGATCCGCACTTCTGGACCCTTTCCGGCGCGGTGCGCGTGGCGCAGCTGTGCGATGACTGGGGGCTCACCTGGGGCTGCCACTCCAATAACCATTTCGACATTTCGCTGGCGATGTTTACCCACGTTGGCGCGGCGGCGCCGGGTAACCCGACCGCCATCGATACGCACTGGATCTGGCAGGAAGGCGAAGCGCGCCTGACCAAAAATCCACTTGAAATCAAAAACGGCACCATTGCCGTACCGGATACGCCGGGGCTGGGCGTGGAGCTTGACTGGGATCAGATCCACAAGGCGCATGAAGCGTATAAAAAACTGCCGGGCGGCGCGCGCAACGACGCAGGCCCGATGCAGTACCTTATCCCCGGCTGGACATTTGACCGTAAGCGCCCTGTATTTGGACGTCACTGATAAAAGGATCGAACGATGAGCACATTTTCTACCCCTGTAGTCACCTCCATGCAGATCATTCCTGTCGCGGGACATGACAGCATGCTGATGAACCTGAGCGGCGCCCATGCGCCGTTCTTCACCCGTAATATTGTGGTGATCAAGGACAACTCAGGGCATACCGGTGTCGGTGAAATCCCGGGCGGGGAGAAGATCCGTAAAACGCTGGAGGACGCCATTCCGCTGGTGGTAGGTAAAACGCTGGGCGAGTACAAAAATGTGCTGACCAGCGTGCGTACGACCTTTGCCGATCGTGATGCGGGTGGCCGTGGTCTGCAAACGTTTGATCTGCGTACCACTATCCACGTGGTCACGGGCATTGAAGCCGCGATGCTGGATCTGTTAGGCCAGCATCTGGGCGTCAATGTCGCCTCCCTGCTGGGGGACGGCCAACAGCGCAGCGAAGTGGAAATGCTCGGCTACCTGTTCTTTATCGGCAACCGCAAACTCACCCCGCTGCCGTACCAGAGCCAGCCGGACGAAAAATGCGACTGGTATCGTGTGCGTCACGATGAAGCGATGACCCCGGATGCGGTGGTGCGCCTGGCTGAAGCCGCGTATGAAAAATATGGCTTTAATGACTTCAAGCTGAAAGGCGGCGTACTGGCGGGTGAAGAAGAAGCTGAGGCGATTGCCGCGCTGGCGAAGCGCTTCCCGCAGGCGCGCGTCACGCTGGATCCGAACGGTGCCTGGTCCCTTGATGAGGCGATCAAAATTGGTAAGCAGCTCAAAGGCGTGCTGGCCTACGCGGAAGATCCGTGCGGCGCAGAGCAGGGGTTCTCTGGACGTGAAGTGATGGCGGAGTTCCGTCGCGCCACCGGGCTGCCAACCGCCACCAACATGATCGCGACCGACTGGCGCCAGATGGGGCACACGCTCTCGCTGCAATCGGTGGATATTCCGCTGGCAGACCCGCACTTCTGGACGATGCAGGGCTCGGTTCGCGTGGCGCAGATGTGCCATGAGTTCGGCCTGACCTGGGGCTCGCACTCCAACAACCACTTCGACATCTCGCTGGCGATGTTCACCCACGTAGCGGCTGCTGCGCCGGGCAACATTACCGCTATCGACACCCACTGGATCTGGCAGGAGGGCAATCAGCGCCTGACCAAACAGCCGTTTGAGATCAAGGGGGGGATGGTGCAGGTTCCAGCTACGCCGGGGCTGGGCGTTGAACTGGATATGGATCAGGTCATGAAAGCGCACGAGCTTTACCAGAAACACGGGCTGGGCGCACGTGATGATGCGCTGGCGATGCAGTACCTGATCCCAGAGTGGTCATTCGACAATAAACGTCCGTGCATGGTACGATAAGCCAACTGGGACCGCTCCCATGGGCGGTCCCTTACGTGGTGTATGCTTAACGTAACTAACATGCGTAAGGATGGCTTATGAAAATTGTTATCGCTCCGGACTCGTATAAGGAAAGCTTGAGCGCGCTGGAGGTGGCGACAGCGATAGAGATCGGTTTTCGCGAAATTTTCCCCTCAGCGGAGTACGTCAAATTACCGGTTGCCGATGGTGGCGAAGGGACGGTGGAAGCGATGGTGGCAGCCACCCATGGGCGTCTTGTCCATGTTCCCGTTACCGGGCCTTTGGGAGAACACGTGGAAGGGTTTTTCGGGTTATCCGGAGACGGGAAAAGCGCGTTTATCGAGATGGCGGCCGCGAGCGGTCTGGAGCTTGTTGCTCCTGCAAAGCGTAACCCGTTAATCACCACCTCGTGGGGGACCGGGGAACTGATCCGTCATGCGCTGGATGCGGGCGTTAAGCATATCATTATTGGCATTGGAGGCAGCGCGACCAATGACGGTGGCGCAGGCATGGTGCAGGCGCTGGGCGTAAAACTGCTGGATGCGAAAGCACAGCCCGTTGGGCCGGGCGGCGGCGAACTGGCAAGCCTTGCGCATATCGATCTTAGTGGGCTGGATGAGCGGCTGGCAGACTGTCGAATTGAAGTGGCCTGCGATGTGACCAACCCCCTGATTGGCGAGACTGGCGCTTCTGCGGTATTCGGTCCGCAGAAAGGGGCGACGCCGGAGATGGTCAGGACGCTGGACAACGCGCTTGCGCATTACGCAAACATTATCGCCAGGGATCTGGACATTGACGTCTTAAACCTGGCGGGGGGCGGAGCAGCTGGCGGAATGGGGGCGGCGCTGTATGCATTTTGCGGGGCACAGCTTCGTCGGGGGATTGAGATTGTCACCGATGCCCTGCATCTCGATGAACAGGTCGCGGACGCCGATCTGGTGATCACGGGCGAAGGGCGTATCGACAGCCAGACGATCCACGGCAAAGTGCCCGTTGGCGTGGCGAGAGTCGCGAAACGCTATAACAAACCGGTTATCGGCATTGCCGGCAGCCTGACGGCGGATGTTGGCGTGGTGCACGAGCACGGACTGGATGCGGTATTCAGCGTGATTTACACCATCTGCTCGCTGGAGGATGCGCTGGAAAATGCGCAACAGAATGTACAGATGGCCGCAAGGAATATTGCGGCGGCCATAAAGGTGGGGCAGGGGATGTCGCGTTAACGTTCGTGCTCCTGTAGGCCCGGTAAGCGAAGCGCCACCGGGCTTTTTCTTAGCTTCCCAACACCTTCATCGCTTCCCGCGTCACGTTGTCCATCTCGTCCAGCAGCTCCAGAAACTCCGGCTCAAGATCGGATTCTGGCGTACCCGCGCGGAGCTGCTGTTCAAGCAACTGGCAGAGATTTTTCAACCGCGGCACGCCGCTGTAGCCGCAGCTACCGTGCAGTTTATGGATGGCCTCCAGCAGCCCTTCAGGGTTTTCGCCCACCAGCTGTTCTTCAACCTTGTTACGGATCTCAGGCAGGAAGTCCACCAGCATTTGCAGCATATCGCGGGCCAGATCGGCTTTGCCTGCTGCCTGGCGCAGCGCCAGTTGCCAGTCAAACGTGGCATTCTGGTTAACGCTGATTTCCGGCGATTCAGCTGAAATGGTGTACGTCCCGCCAATGTGCCCCGGTTTGTAGCGCAGCAGCAGGCTGTGCAGCTTCTCTTCATCAATCGGTTTCGCCAGATAATCGTTCATGCCCGCACCCAGCAGTTTCTCTTTTTGTCCCGCCATCGCGTGCGCCGTCACGGCAATCACCGGCGTCTGCTGCTGGTGCGGAAGCTGACGAATTAATTCGCAGGCGCGGATGCCATCCATGCCCGGCATCTGAATATCCATTAGGATCAGGTCAAACTGCATCTGTTTGGCTTGTTCTACGGCTTCGGCGCCGCTGGTACACAGTTCAACGTGCTGAACCTGATCCTCAAGCAGCACGCCAATCAGCTTAAGGTTTGCCGGGTTATCATCCACGGCCATCACTGTCATCGGCAGCTTATGTTCGTCGTTTTCCAGCGGCAGGGACTGATGCGTCAGACGGCAATATTCAGTCAACGCAGGTAACAGCCGTGTGGCGGTGAGGGGTTTCAGCAGACATGCCGCCGCCCCGTCGTTTTTAAGCTCTTCGGCGTTGATTTGGGCGTGGCACGGCAGAGCCAGCAGCAGGTAGTCCGTCATTGAGGCAGCCTTTGCCAGCCGTTCCTGCTGCATGGTCAGTTCTCCGGTAAATGTCACCGGAATCCCCAGCAAAAGAATATCGTAATGATCGTTCGCCAGCGCGGAGAAGGTCGGGCTGTAGACCACCTCCAGCGGCGTGCTGCTTAATACATCCAGCGTACACTGCGCCGCGGCGGCGTTCGGTTCCACATAGGCCAGACGCATCCCTTTCAGGCAGTCGGTGACCGGACCGTCGGTTTGCACGTTCGGATTAAGATCAAGATTGATATGGAACCAGAAGGTCGAGCCCCGGTTAGGCTGGCTGTGGAAGGAGATATCGCCTCCCATCTCTTTCACCAGCTTTTGGGTGATCACCAGACCCAGGCCCGTTCCGCCGTGCCGACGGGAAATGCTCGCATCGGCCTGGCGGAACGCCTGGAACAGACGCGACTGATCGCGCTCCGGAATGCCGATGCCGGTATCCCGGATCTGAACTTCAATCTGGACCTTATTATTACTGAGCGCCCTTTTTTCGACCAGAATGTCGATGTTGCCGCTCTCGGTGAACTTAATCGCGTTGCCCACCAGATTGGTGATGACCTGTTGCAGGCGCAGCGGGTCGCCAATGACGTTATCCGGTACGTCATTTTTGATATTGAGCGTCAGTTCCAGCCCCTTATCATGCGAGGAGTGGGCGAGAAGCGTGACCACGTCATCCAGTGTGCTGCGCAGCGGGAAGGGGATACTCTCCAGAATCAGCTTGCCCGCTTCCAGCTTCGAGAAGTCCAGTACGTCGTTAATAATGGTCAGCAGGTTGTTGGCTGAGCGTTCAATGGTATGCAGGTGGTCACGCTGGGTCGGGTTGAGCTCGCTTTTGAGCGTCAGACGGGTGAAGCCAATCACCCCGTTCAGCGGCGTGCGCAGCTCATGTGACATGTTTGCCAGGAACTCAGACTTAATACGGGCCGCCTCCTGAGCGCGTTTTTTCGCCAGATCCAGCTCCACGTTCTGGATCTCCATCTGCTCCAGCGTTTCGCGCAGGTCAGAGGTGGCCTGGTCAACGTTGTGCTGCATCTCTTCGTGATAAGCCGCCAGCGACATCGCCATTGAGTTGATGCCGTTTTTCAGCATATCCAGCTCGCCGAGCATGAAGCCTTCCACGCGGCTGTCCAACTGACCCCGGCGGATCCGGTCAACGGTATTCACCATGTTACGGATAGGCCCCGTGACGTCGCGCATCAGCCGCCAGCCGAAGATCAACGCGATGCCGATACAGAACAGCATCATCACGCCGGAGATGAATATTTCTTTGTACTGCTGGAGCCGCACCGACTTGAGATCCAGCTCCAGCGCCGCATATCCCAGCATATTATTGCTGGACTTCGCATCGGACTGGGCGGATTCGTCGGGTGAATAGCTTTCTGAGATAATCGGCGTGCGCAGGATCATGATATCGCCGCGCCGCAGGACCGTGAGATGACGCGGGAAAGGGGTACCTTCCGGGATTTTCAGCGACGTGGGATCCAGATGGAAATTCGAGGTGACGAAAAGACGGTTATGCTCATCGTAAACGGAAATGGCGCGCACAATCTCTGAATGACGGCGGTGCAGCACGCTGATTAACTGACCAATGGATTCACGGTTTTGCAGGTTCATTCCGTACTCGCTGGAAACGGCCAGCGGTTCGATAATGCTGGCCCCGGCATCTTCAAGCTGTCTCTGCAAATCGTTATAGCGATGCACCACAAAGAAAATGCTCAGCAGCAAACCGATGAGAACGGTAGGAGCGAGGATCAAAATCATCATGCGCGCGCGCAGGCTGTAGTTGGTCATGGAGTTCCGTTATGGGACAATCAGGCTAATTATGTTTATTTGAGAACAATCTCGGCGATGGCGCAATTCTACTCTGCAAAACGACGCGTGACGACGCGTCAGATCATAACTGTTGAAGCCTCTGACCTCGATCCTTTTGGACAGGGGGTAGCGCGTCACAAGGGTAAGACACTGTTTATCACAGGTTTGCTGCCAGGAGAACGCGCAGATATTACGCTGACGGAAGACAAACGCCAGTATGCGCGCGGCCATGTCAAGCGCCGTCTTAATGATAGCCCGGAGCGCGTGACGCCTCGCTGCCCCCATTTTGGCGTTTGCGGAGGCTGTCAGCAACAGCATGCCAGCACAGAATTACAGCAAAAAAGTAAAAGCAACGCGCTGGCCCGCCTGCTAAAACATGACGTCAGTGACATTGTCGCTGACCAGCCGTGGGGCTACCGTCGCCGCGCTCGCCTGAGTCTAAGCTACCAGCCAAAAACTGAAAGGCTGGAGATGGGTTTTCGCAAAGCCAGCTCCAGCGATATCGTCTCCATCATGCAATGCCCTGTTTTGGTGCCCCAACTTGAGGCACTGCTCCCGGCCGTGCACCACTGTCTTGCATCGCTGGATGGTGTGCGTTCGCTGGGCCATGTCGAACTGGTGCTGGCCAACGGCGGCCCGCTGATGGTGCTGCGCCACACCGCACCGCTGTCCAGGGCAGATCGCGAAAAACTGGAACGCTTTTCGCATTCTCATGAGCTTGCGCTTTTCCTCGCGCCGCAAAGCGAGATACTTGAGCAGGTTAGCGGAGACGCGCCCTGGTATGCGTCAGACGGGCTACGCTTAACGTTCAGCCCGCGGGATTTTATCCAGGTCAATGACGGCGTGAACCAGCAGATGGTGGCGAACGCGCTGGCGTGGCTTGACGTCCAGCCCACCGATCGGGTGCTCGATCTGTTCTGCGGTATGGGTAACTTTACCCTGCCGCTGGCCCGCAAAGCAGCAAGCGTGGTCGGGGTGGAAGGCGTTGAGGCGCTGGTGGCGAAAGGCCTGGAGAACGCCCAACAGAACGGCTTGCAAAATGTGACATTCTTTCATCAAAATCTTGAGGATGATGTTACTCAGCAACCGTGGGCTAAGCAGGGCTTTGATAAGATCCTGCTCGATCCGGCGCGCGCAGGTGCGCCGGGCGTGATGCAGCATATAATTAAACTCGCGCCTGAACGCGTGGTCTATGTTTCCTGTAACCCGGCGACGCTGGCCCGTGACAGCGAAGCATTATTGAGCGGGGGTTACCAGATTCGGCGTCTGGCAATGCTGGACATGTTCCCGCACACTGGACATCTGGAATCAATGGTGTTGTTCGAGCACATCTAATGAGTTTGGCTTGTCGACTTCGACAGGCCCTTGTCCCTAAAGGAGAGGACGATGGTTGCGGTAAGAAGTGCACATTTAAATAAAGCTGGTGAGTTTGACCCTCAAAAATGGATCGCAAGTCTGGGGATTTCCAGCCAGCAGTCGTGTGAACGCTTAACCGAAACCTGGGCCTATTGTTTACGCACAACGCAGGGGCATCCGGACGCTGAACTGCTGTTGTGGCGCGGCGTGGAGATGGTTGAAATTCTCTCCATGCTTAACATGGATATCGAAACGCTACAGGCCGCACTGCTGTTCCCACTGGCAGATGCTAACGTGGTGACGGAAGACGTGCTGCGTGAAAGCGTCGGCCAGTCCGTCGTGGCGCTCATCCACGGCGTGCGTGATATGGCCGCCATCCGTCAACTGAAAGCCGCACAAACGGATTCTGTCTCTTCCGAGCAGGTGGATAACGTCCGCCGCATGCTGCTGGCGATGGTGGATGATTTTCGCTGCGTGGTGATCAAGCTGGCCGAACGGGTTGCCCATCTGCGCGAAGTGAAGGATGCGCCGGAAGACGAGCGCGTCCTGGCCGCCAAAGAGTGTACGAATATCTATGCGCCGCTGGCGAACCGTCTGGGTATCGGGCAACTGAAGTGGGAGCTGGAAGATTACTGCTTCCGCTATCTGCATCCGGCGGAATACAAACGCATTGCAAAATTGCTGCACGAACGCCGCATCGACCGCGAGCACTATATCGAGGAATTTGTCAGCGGGCTGCGCCAGTCGATGAAAGAGGAGAATGTGCGCGCCGAGGTCTACGGGCGTCCGAAGCACAT
Organism: Enterobacter cloacae complex sp. ECL411; assembly: GCF_021869665.1. NCBI lineage: Bacteria > Pseudomonadati > Pseudomonadota > Gammaproteobacteria > Enterobacterales > Enterobacteriaceae > Enterobacter > Enterobacter cloacae complex sp. ECL411. Next base: position 3,722,607 of record NZ_CP091486.1, on the reverse strand, counting down.
CTACAGCATCTGGCGCAAAATGCAGAAGAAACATCTCGCTTTTGACGAGCTGTTTGACGTGCGCGCCGTGCGTATCGTGGCGGAGCGTCTCCAGGACTGCTACGCCGCGCTGGGGATAGTACATACTCACTTCCGCCATCTGCCGGATGAGTTCGATGACTACGTCGCGAACCCCAAACCGAATGGCTATCAGTCCATCCACACTGTGGTGCTCGGCCCCGGCGGCAAAACTGTGGAAATTCAGATCCGTACTAAACAGATGCACGAAGACGCCGAACTGGGCGTCGCCGCGCACTGGAAGTACAAAGAAGGCACTTCCGGCGGCGCGCGCTCCGGACACGAGGACCGTATCGCCTGGCTGCGTAAGCTGATTGCGTGGCAGGAAGAGATGGCCGACTCCGGCGAAATGCTCGACGAAGTGCGCAGTCAGGTCTTCGACGATCGCGTCTACGTCTTTACCCCGAAAGGGGATGTGGTTGATCTGCCGGCAGGCTCTACGCCGCTCGATTTCGCCTACCACATTCACAGCGACGTGGGGCACCGTTGCATCGGGGCGAAGATCGGCGGACGTATCGTACCGTTTACCTACCAGCTACAGATGGGCGACCAGATTGAAATCATCACCCAGAAGCAGCCAAACCCAAGCCGCGACTGGCTGAATCCAAACCTCGGTTACGTGACCACCAGCCGCGGGCGCTCTAAAATTCACGCCTGGTTCCGCAAGCAGGATCGTGACAAGAATATCCTTGCCGGTCGTCAGATCCTTGACGACGAGCTGGAGCATATCGGGATAAACCTGAAAGAGGCGGAGAAGTTCCTGCTGCCGCGCTACAACTTCAACGAGCTCGACGAACTGTTAGCGGCGATTGGCGGCGGCGATATCCGCCTGAACCAGATGGTGAACTTCCTGCAAGCGCAGTTCAACAAGCCAAGCGCGGCAGAGCAGGATGCGGCAGCGCTGAAACAGCTCCAGCAGAAAACCTACGCTCCGCAGCAGCGCAGCAAGGACAATGGCCGCGTGGTGGTTGAAGGGGTGGGTAACCTCATGCACCATATTGCCCGCTGCTGCCAGCCGATACCGGGTGACGATATTGTCGGCTTTATCACCCAGGGGCGCGGGATCTCAATTCACCGCTCCGACTGTGATCAGCTTGCTGAGCTGCAATCGCATGCGCCGGAACGTATCGTGGAAGCCGTCTGGGGTGAAAGCTACTCCGCTGGCTACTCGCTGGTGGTGCGCGTCACTGCCAACGACCGCAGTGGCCTGCTGCGCGACATCACCACCATTCTCGCCAACGAGAAGGTCAACGTGCTGGGCGTTGCCAGCCGCAGCGATACCCGCGAGCAGCTTGCCACCATCGATATGACCATCGAAATCTATAACCTGCAGGTGCTGGGCCGGGTGCTCGGTAAACTGAACCAGGTGCCGGATGTGATTGACGCGCGTCGTCTGCACGGCGGCTGAACATCCTCTTCTGTAGGCCGGGTAAGGCAACGCTGCCACCCGGCATTTTGACATCAGGACAGAACTATGACTCAAATCGACCGCCTGCTTGGCATCATGAAACGCCTGCGCGACCCGGAAAACGGCTGCCCGTGGGATAAAGAGCAGACTTTCGCCACCATTGCGCCTTACACGCTGGAAGAGACCTACGAAGTGCTGGACGCGATTTCGCGCGAAGATTTCGACGACCTGCGCGGTGAGCTGGGCGACCTGCTGTTCCAGGTGGTGTTCTACGCACAGATGGCGCAGGAAGAGGGGCGCTTTAACTTTGACGACATCTGCGCCGCTATCAGCGACAAGCTGGAGCGCCGTCATCCGCATATCTTTGGCGATGCCTCCGCAGGCAACAGTGCGGAAGTGCTGGCGCGCTGGGAGCAGATCAAAAGCGCCGAACGCGCTGAAAAATCCCAGCACTCGGCGCTGGACGACATTCCCCTGAACCTTCCTGCGCTGATGCGCGCGCACAAAATTCAAAAGCGCTGCTCGGCGGTAGGGTTTGACTGGACCTCTCTCGGCCCGGTGCTGGAAAAAGTGCACGAAGAGATCGACGAAGTGATGCATGAAGCGCAGCAGGCCGTTGTGGATGAAGCAAAGCTGGAAGAGGAGATGGGCGATCTGCTGTTCGCGACCGTCAACCTTTCTCGCCACCTCGGTGTAAAAGCGGAAACCGCCCTGCAAAAAGCGAACATTAAATTCGAACGTCGCTTCCGCGAAGTTGAGCGCATTGTGGCCTCGCGCGGCCTGGAAATGAGCGGCATTGACCTCGAGGCGATGGAAGAAGTCTGGCAGGAAGTAAAACGCCAGGAACATGATCTCTAACGAAATTTTGCGATCAAGCGCAATTTGTGTGATTTTTTAAATGACAAGCGCTTGATTTGTGTCAAAAACATTTACCCAAAAGGGGCTATTTTCTCACTCCTTATGTTTGTCATGGCCTGGGAAGGAGACGGAGAATGAAAGTTTGTGGCGCTCGTCGTGTTCGGGTATACTACTTTCCCGTCCTGGTTATTCCATCGTTTCACCCTAACTTCTCAGGTTCAGCATGACAACGAACTATATTTTTGTGACCGGCGGGGTCGTATCCTCTCTGGGTAAAGGCATTGCCGCAGCCTCCCTCGCAGCCATTCTTGAAGCCCGTGGCCTCAATGTGACCATGATGAAACTGGATCCGTACATCAACGTCGATCCAGGCACCATGAGCCCAACCCAACACGGGGAAGTGTTCGTTACTGAAGACGGCGCTGAAACCGATCTGGATCTTGGCCACTACGAGCGTTTCATCCGTACCAAAATGACCCGTCGTAACAACTTTACGACTGGCCGTATCTACTCTGACGTTCTGCGTAAAGAGCGCCGTGGTGACTACCTGGGCGCGACCGTGCAGGTCATCCCACACATCACTAACGCCATTAAAGAGCGTGTCCTTGCCGGTGGCGAAGGGCATGACGTTGTGCTGGTTGAAATCGGCGGTACCGTAGGGGATATCGAATCCCTGCCGTTCCTCGAAGCGATTCGTCAGCTGGCGGTAGATATTGGTCGTGAGAACGCGCTGTTCATGCACCTGACGCTGGTGCCTTACATGGCGGCAGCAGGTGAAGTGAAAACCAAACCGACTCAGCACTCCGTTAAAGAGTTGCTCTCCATCGGTATTCAGCCTGATATCCTGGTTTGCCGTTCCGATCGTGCGATTCCGGCGAACGAACGCGCGAAAATTGCATTGTTCTGTAACGTGCCTGAAAAAGCCGTTATTTCAATGAAAGACGTCGATTCCATTTATAAAATCCCGGGCCTGTTGAAATCACAGGGTCTGGACGATTATATTTGTAAACGATTCAGCTTGAACTGTCCGGAAGCTAACCTGTCTGAATGGGAGCAGGTGATTTACGAAGAAGCCAATCCGGGCGGCGAAGTGACTATCGGTATGGTCGGCAAGTATATTGAACTGCCGGATGCCTATAAGTCAGTTATCGAGGCGCTGAAGCACGGTGGTCTGAAGAATCGCGTCTCCGTCAACATCAAGCTGATTGATTCGCAGGATGTTGAAACGCGCGGCGTTGAAATTCTCAAAGATCTGGATGCGATTCTCATCCCTGGCGGCTTCGGCTACCGTGGTGTTGAAGGCAAGATCGCCACTGCACGCTATGCGCGTGAAAACAATATTCCATACCTCGGCATCTGCCTGGGTATGCAGGTTGCGCTGATTGAATTTGCGCGCAACGTAGCGGGAATGGAAAACGCGAACTCTACGGAATTTGTGCCAGACTGTAAGTACCCTGTCGTGGCGCTGATTACGGAATGGCGCGACGAAGACGGTAACGTCGAAGTCCGTACCGAGAAAAGCGATCTGGGTGGCACCATGCGTCTTGGCGCACAGGCCTGCCAGCTGTCAGACGATAGCGTGGTTCGCAAGCTGTACGGCGAGCCGGTGATTACCGAGCGCCATCGTCACCGCTATGAAGTCAACAACATGTTGTTGAAACAAATTGAAGCTGCAGGTCTGCGTGTTGCAGGCCGTTCCGGGGATGATCAGTTAGTCGAGATCATCGAAGTGCCAAACCATCCGTGGTTCGTGGCCTGCCAATTCCACCCGGAATTTACTTCAACGCCGCGTGACGGGCATCCGCTGTTTGCAGGCTTCGTGAAAGCCGCCAGCGAGTACCAGAAGCGTCAGGCGAAGTAAAAAAAGTTAGAACGGCAACGCGTACCCCTGGTACGCGTTGTTTGTCTGGAGTTTTAGTTTAACTTGTACTGAGGAAAATCTAATGTCCAAAATCGTTAAAGTCATCGGTCGTGAAATCATCGACTCCCGTGGTAACCCGACCGTTGAAGCCGAAGTTCATCTGGAAGGTGGTTTCGTCGGTATGGCTGCTGCTCCATCAGGCGCATCTACAGGTTCCCGCGAAGCGCTGGAACTGCGTGATGGCGACAAATCCCGTTTCATGGGCAAAGGCGTACTGAAAGCGGTTGGCGCTGTTAACGGTCCTATTGCTCAGGCTATCGTTGGCAAAGATGCCAAAGATCAGGCTGGCATCGACAAGATCATGATCGATCTGGACGGTACTGAAAACAAATCTAACTTCGGTGCGAACGCAATCCTGGCAGTTTCCCTGGCGAACGCCAAAGCAGCAGCTGCTGCTAAAGGTATGCCACTGTTCGAGCACATCGCTGAACTGAACGGCACCCCAGGCAAATACTCCATGCCTGTACCAATGATGAACATCATCAACGGTGGTGAGCACGCAGACAACAACGTTGATATTCAGGAATTCATGATTCAGCCTGTTGGCGCGAAATCCCTGAAAGAAGCGGTGCGTATGGGTTCTGAAGTGTTCCACAACCTGGCTAAAGTTCTGAAAGCTAAAGGTATGAACACTGCTGTTGGTGACGAAGGTGGCTACGCGCCAAACCTGGGTTCTAACGCAGAAGCGCTGGCTGTTATCGCTGAAGCGGTTAAAGCAGCAGGCTACGAGCTGGGCAAAGACATCACTCTGGCGATGGACTGTGCAGCATCTGAATTCTACAAAGACGGTAAATACGTTCTGGCTGGCGAAGGCAACAAAGCGTTCACCTCCGAAGAGTTCACCCACTTCCTGGAAGACCTGACCAAACAGTACCCAATCGTTTCTATCGAAGACGGTCTGGACGAGTCTGACTGGGATGGTTTCGCATACCAGACCAAAGTACTGGGCGACAAAATCCAGCTGGTTGGTGACGATCTGTTCGTAACCAACACCAAGATCCTGAAAGAAGGCATCGAGAAAGGCATCGTTAACTCCATCCTGATCAAATTCAACCAGATCGGTTCTCTGACCGAAACGCTGGCTGCGATCAAAATGGCGAAAGACGCTGGCTACACCGCTGTTATCTCTCACCGTTCTGGCGAAACTGAAGACGCTACCATCGCTGACCTGGCTGTGGGTACCGCTGCTGGCCAGATCAAAACCGGTTCTATGAGCCGTTCTGACCGTGTTGCTAAATACAACCAGCTGATTCGTATCGAAGAAGCGCTGGGCGAAAAAGCACCTTACAACGGTCGTAAAGAGATCAAAGGCCAGGCATAAGCCTGAACTTTCGTTCTTATGAAAAAACCCGCTTCGGCGGGTTTTTTGTTTTCTATAGCAGAAGCGGCAGCGTGGCGCTGGCCGTTTGCTGGCTTACGTCACCGTAATGGCTGTCTACTGCGATAAGGGAAGTGGTAAGCAGTTCAACCAGCAGCATCACGCCAACCTTGGCATTGAGCGCACCTGCGCTCAGCGGTCCCTCGGGCTTGGCTGCAACCAGCTGTAAATCGCTCAGGGAGGCCAGCGGGCTGCGGGGCGTATTGCTGAGCGCCAGTACCTTAACGCCACGCTTGCGGGCGAGTTTCACCACGTGAAGCAGATCCCGTGTAGAGCCAGAACTTGAGATGGCCACCACCAGCGTCTCTTTCGAGAGCGTCGTCGCATTCATGGCGGCGCGATGCATATCGCTAAACAGCTGTGCAGGTTTGCCGAGTCGCAGCAGCTTGTAATGCAAATACTCCCCCAGAATCGCGCTGGCTGCCACCCCGTAAATTTGCACTGATTGCGCCTGATGCAGGGCCAGTGTCGCCTGTTCAAGCTGGGCCCGGTCGAGGAGTTTTGCGGTATCTTGCAGCGCCTGGACAGACTCATCCACCACGTTATCTATCGCATCTCCTGCCTGACGCTCTGGCAAACCCTGCTGAATATCCAGCGCAAGCGCCATTTTAAATTCGTTATATCCCTTACAGCCCAGCGTGCGGCAAAGGCGTGTGACGCTGGCCTCGCTGGTGCCGCTTTCACGCGCCAGCTCGGTGATCGTCAGGTAGAGCACCCTGGCAGGATCGTTGAGAACAAACTCCCCCAGTTTTTGTTGCGTTGGGCTGTACCCGGAAGCCTCCTGGCGTAGCTTCAGCAGCAGGTTTTCATGGTCCGACATGCTAGATCCTTAATGCGTTTCTCTGCCAACTAGTGTGGCGGAAAGCGGGGGAGAGATGCCAGTCATTTCGAAAAAGTATGATCGGCGTCCTGGTTTTTGGTGGTAATTTTCACAATTAAAATTATATATGGTAAAAATTTTCATCAACAACCAGGGGGATAATAAAATGATGCAAATGTTCAGCGGAGCGTCTTCCGGCGGATGGTTTGAAAAAGCGCAGCGCTTTGGCAAATCCTTTATGTTACCTATCGCCATACTGCCCGCAGCAGGTCTGTTGTTGGGGATCGGCGGGGCGCTATCGAATCCGAATACGCTTACCGCGTATCCATTTTTAGACGTTGGCTGGCTACAGGCCATATTTACCATCATGAGCAGTGCAGGCTCGATTGTGTTCGCAAACCTGTCGGTACTGTTTGCTGTTGGGGTCGCCGTTGGGCTGGCAAAAAATGATAAAGGTACGGCAGGGCTGGCGGCATTACTCGCTTATCTGGTGATGAATGCCACTATCAATGCGCTGCTGATCCTGACCGGAAAACTGGCGCATGTGAACCCGGGCGCCGTAGGGCAGGGCATGACGCTGGGTATTCAGACGCTTGAAACGGGCGTGTTTGGTGGGGTCGTTATTGGGCTTGTGACCTGCGCACTGCATCATCGGTTTAATAAAATCGCGCTTCCGCAATTTCTGGGCTTTTTTGGCGGCTCACGCTTCGTACCCATTATCAGCTCACTGGTGGCGATACTCGTCGGCGCGCTGATGACCGTGGTCTGGCCGCATTTTCAGAAGCTGATCTTTGGCCTTGGCGGTCTGGTGGATGCCACCGGCTATCTGGGGACATTGCTGTACGGCTTCATCCTGCGCATGCTTGGCCCGTTTGGCCTGCACCACATCTTTTATCTGCCGTTCTGGACCACCGCGCTTGGCGGCAGTGAAATTGTTAACGGTCACCTGGTTGAGGGCACGCAGCGGATCTTCTTCGCTCAGCTCGCGGACCCGAACACCCAGCACTTCTATGAGGGCACGTCGCGCTTCATGTCCGGGCGCTTTATCACGATGATGTTTGGCCTGCTCGGCGCCTGCCTGGCGATGTACCACACGGCTAAACCCGAGAACAAGAAGCGCGTAGCCGGGCTGCTGCTGTCAGCGGCGTTAACCTCTTTCCTGACGGGCATTACCGAGCCCATCGAGTTCTCATTCCTGTTTATTGCGCCGGTGCTGTACGCCATTCATGCGCTGTTTGACGGGCTGGCGTTTATGCTCGCGCACATGCTGCATATCACCATCGGGCAAACTTTCTCCGGCGGGTTTATTGATTTCGTGCTGTTCGGCATTTTGCAGGGTGAAGCGAAAACTAACTGGATGTTCGTCCCGCTGGTAGGCGTACCGTGGTTCTTCCTTTACTACTGTACTTTCCGCTATCTGATTAAACGTTTTGATTTTGCCACGCCGGGCCGTGAAAAGGAGGCGTTGGCTGACGAGGCTACCCTGCCGCAAAGCGAGCGTGCCGCGGCGGTGATCGCCGGATTGGGTGGAAGAGACAATCTGGATGACGTTGACTGCTGCGCCACGCGTCTTCGCGTCACGGTGAAAGACGGTAGCAAAGTCAATGAAGCAGCACTGAAAGCGACCGGCGCGCGCGGCGTTATCGTCCGCGGCAACGGTGTCCAGGTCATCTATGGCCCGCACGTCACCATTATCAAAAACGAAGTGGAAGAGATCTTATCGTAATGAAAACTGTACTGGATAACCTGAAAGGAAAACTGGTCGTCTCCTGCCAGGCGCTGGAAAATGAACCGCTGCACAGCCCGTTTATTATGTCGCGAATGGCGCTGGCGGCAGCCCAGGGCGGTGCCGCTGCGATCCGCGCCAATAGCGTGGTGGATATCAAGGCTATCAAAGGGCTGGTCTCACTGCCGGTCATCGGCATCATCAAACGGGACTATCCGGATAGCGAGGTGTTTATCACCGCGACGCTCAAAGAAGTGGATGAGCTGATGGCGGTCGCCCCGGACATCGTTGCGCTGGATGCGACCGCCCGGAAACGGCCCGGTGGCGTATCGCTGGACATGCTGATCGCGCAGATCCGCACCCGTTACCCTTCGCTGCTGCTGATGGCGGATATTGCCACCGTGCAGGAGGCCGTGACCGCGCAGGCGCTGGGGTTTGATTGTGTCGGAACCACCCTTTACGGTTATACGGCAGAGACCGCGGGCCATTCGCTACCGGAAAATGACTGCGCGTTTTTGAAAGAGGTGCTGTCTGCCGTCACGATCCCCGTGATTGCCGAAGGTAACGTGGATACCCCCGATCGCGCGGCCAGGTGTCTGGAGTTGGGGGCGCATACGGTTGTCGTCGGCGGGGTGATCACCCGACCGCAGCAAATTACGGAACGGTTTATGGCGGCAATTGGCGCGCAAAGCACCGATGGAGCATGATCATCTGACGGGGATCTGCGATACTTATCGTTTATTCCCTTAACAGAGTTGACTATGCAGTACCCGATTAACGAGATGTTCCAGACCCTGCAAGGCGAGGGTTACTTTACCGGCGTTCCCGCTATCTTTATTCGTTTACAGGGATGCCCGGTTGGCTGCGCCTGGTGTGATACCAAACATACGTGGGATAAGCTCGCAGATCGGGAAGTGTCGCTGTTCAGCATTCTGGCGAAAACCAAAGAGAGCGATAAATGGGGCGCGGGCAGCGCGGAAGATCTGCTTGCCATTATTGGTCGTCAGGGCTGGACGGCGCGGCATGTGGTGATCACCGGCGGGGAACCCTGCATTCACGATTTGATGCCCCTCACCGAACTGCTCGAGAAGAACGGCTATAGCTGTCAGATCGAAACCAGCGGTACCCATGAAGTGCGCTGCTCCCATTCAACGTGGGTAACGGTTTCACCGAAAGTGAATATGCGCGGCGGTTATGACGTACTGTCGCAGGCGCTTGAGCGTGCGGATGAGATCAAACATCCGGTGGGGCGCGTGCGTGACATCGAAGCGCTGGACGAACTGCTGGCGACGTTGACGGATGAGAAGCAGCGCGTGATCGCGCTACAGCCTATCAGCCAGAAAGACGATGCAACCCGTCTGTGCATTGAAACCTGTATCGCCCGCAACTGGCGCCTGTCGATGCAGACGCACAAATATCTGAACATTGCCTGATACTTGTGTGGCCCCGCTTAACGCGGGGCTTTTGTTGTTGGCAGTAAAGCCCAGGTCACTACGGCTGACCCAAGACAAATCGCACTGTTGAAAAGCAAGGCATACTGCGCGGCACTGGCCGTTCCCATCGGCAGCCATAGGGCGTACAGCGATGCGGTGACCGCGATCCCCATTGCGCCGCCCAGGGAACTGCCCATCTTATAGATCCCTGAAGCCACCCCCACTTTGTTTTCAGGGGCATTCATTACCGCCGTGTCCGTTGAGGGCGTGGCGTAACATCCGAGCCCCAGCCCGAATAAAATATTGCTCAGAAAGACGGTGACAATGTAGACCTCTTTGCTTAAGAAGGTGCATGAAATCAGCGTAATACCTGTTGCAGTCAGCAGCGGGCCGGTCATCATCGGCAGCCTGGCGCCATAGCGCTGAAGCAGTTTTTCACCCACCCGGATCATCGCCAGTACGGTAACCAGATACCCCAGCGTCATCATGCCGGTCTGTAGCGGTGACAGATGATGGCCTTGCTGCAACCAGATGCTGGCGATCATCATGGTGCCAATGCAGCCGTTGAGCAGGAAATTTGAGAATACCGAGGCGCTATAGGCACGGTTTTTAAACAGGGCGAAATCGATCAACGCCGCATCGCCCTTCCGCCGCCCGGTAACGACAAAGCACATCAGTGCAATCACGGCTCCACACAGTACAAGAAGCGATAAACTGCTACTCCAGCCCCAGCTGTGTCCTTTGCTGATAAACAGATTGAACAGCACCAGCATAAGGACAAAACTCACCAGGCCGCTGATATCCAGCTTGTGTCGACACGCATCAGGGCTGCGGCTTTCCGGCGTGGCGCGGATAAGCAATAGCGCGACCAGAGCCACCACTATCGACAAAATAAAAATCCAGCGCCAGCCCAGCGTGGTGGCGATGGCACCTCCCACAAACGAGCTCAGGCCACTCCCGCCCCATGAACCAATAACCCAGAAGCTGATTGCGCGCTGGCGTGCTTTACCTTCATACCAGGTCTTAATCAGCGCCAGCGTGGCGGGCATGATGCAGGCCGCGGATAGCCCCTGTATCGCTCTTCCCAACAGAAACAGGACGGGCTCCCATGAAATGAACAGCAGACCGCTTCCGATCATGCTCAAAATCAGGCCTGTCATGGTCAGGCGCATGCGCCCAAACTTATCGGCAAACCCACCGCAGGCTACGACAAAACAGCCGCTAAACAACGCGCTCAGGCTGACGGCCAGCGTAAGGGTTTCGAGGGCAATGTCGAGGCTATTCTGCATGGCCGGAACCACGTTGATAACCGACTGGGCAAACAGCCAGAAGGTCAGAACGCTCATGACGATACCCGCCAGCAGCCGATCGTTACCGGCGTAGGCGGATGCGTCTGTCAGGGAAACGGTACTCATAATGCAGCCCTCCCGGGAAGGTGCGAATCAGCGCAGATAGTGTTCGGTCAGTGCGGCCCACAGCGCCGCGCCGGTGAGGAGAATAGTGTCGTTAAAGTCGTAGCCCGGGTTATGCACCATGCAGCGGTCAGGCTCATCGCCAGCGCCAAGGGTGAAATAACAGCCATTGGGATTTTTCTCGAGCATGAACGCAAAGTCCTCGCTGCCCATAAACGCATTCACCTCCGCGACGGAATCCTGACCGAACAGATCGGTGGCGACGCTGCGCACCATCTCATTGGCTTGCGGATTGTTTTTCAGTACCGGGCTGCCATTAATGTGTCGAATGGTAGCCGTGGCATTGAAACTTTCCGCCTGCGCAACGGCGATATCATGGATGCGCTGTAGCACGGTTTGCCGCACGCTTTCATCCAGCGTGCGCACGGTAAGTTTCATCAATACTTTGTCGTTGATGATGTTGGGGGCATGTCCGGCCTGAATACTGCCTACGGTAACGACGGCAGGCTGAAAAGGGGTGATATTGCGCGAAACAATGGACTGCAAAGCGATAGTGATATGACAGGCAACGAGGGTGGCATCTACGGTATGTTCTGGCACCGCACCGTGACCCCCCACGCCGTTAACCTCAATATGAAGGGTGTCCGAAGAGGCCATCATGGCGCCATCGCGCAGACCAATTTTTCCGACGGGCTGTGACGGCATATTGTGCAGACCAAAAATGTGGTCGCAGGGGAACAGGTCAAACAAACCGTCCTCTACCATAACGCGTCCGCCATACAGAAGTTCTTCCGCAGGCTGAAAAATAAGGTGCAGCGTGCCGTTAAAATTGCGGGTGCGTGCCAGGTACTCCGCTGCATACAGGAGCGTTGTGGTGTGGCCGTCATGACCGCAGCCGTGGAATTTACCCTCAACGGTACTGCTCCAGGCCTTGCCGCTGTTTTCCTGCGTAGGCAGCGCATCCATGTCGGCGCGCAGACCCAGGCGTTTAGGCCCGTTACCCACCTTCAGCGTGCCGACCACACCGGTTTTCGCCAGGCCGCGATGAACCTCATATCCCCATTCCTCAAGCAACGCCGCAACGCGATCGCTCGTATTGTGCTCCTCAAAACCAATTTCAGGATGCTGATGAAAATAGCGACGTAATTCAGTGAACTGGGCTTCTTTGCCGCGCAGAGCTTCGATAATTGGATGTGTCATTTTTGTTATCCTTTTTATGCCAAACGGTGATAATTTCGAGTCTATGACGATCGCACTGCCAGAAAATGCATTTTTTTGTTGTAAAGCGACGGTTTTGTTTTGATTGTTTTTCATACAATTCCGTTATGACAAAAAAGAGCCGGTCATTATTTGTCTTTGATGAGGGGAAAGATGAATCAGCGGGGAGATGAATTTTGGGTGGAGATCCAGGACATTCGCCACTGCGTGGAGGATGAAGGCGATACGCTAACGTTGCTCTGGGTGCTGGAAGGGCGGGCTGAGCTGAATACCGATGTGGGACGTGACATCCTGGAGGCCAATACCCTTGCCATCATCAACCGTCATCGACGCTGGCAGTTCACGAGCGAAACGGCAAATATCACCCTGCGCGTGTCCCTTTCCGGGCGCTGGGTGGTCCAGCTCTGCAATGATTTTTTTGTCCATGATTACGCTATACCGGCAGAAGCCGGAGGCGTCTGGCCCCAATGCGATGCGCTTCGCGATCTACTGCGCCAGCTTCTTGTGGTCACCCTCATCAACGATCCACACCGCTACCGGCTGGAGGCGTACCGCTGGCTGAGCGAGATATTGCTGTTGCTGACCAGCCGCTTTCAGCAGCCCGCCCGGTTTTTGTCCCGTGAACTTTCCCCAGCGCACAGCAAACGCATTGCCCGGGTGATAGAGCGGATCAATGCCAGTTATTCTCGCCGTATTACGCTTGCGGAAATCGCCGCGAGTGAATATGTCTCTGAAGCCTGGCTCTCTCGTCTCTTTAGAAAGGAGGTGGGGATCAGTTTCATGCAGTACATCACCACCCTACGGCTGGAAAAGGCGGCTGACGCGCTCCGTCTGACGAACCGACCGCTGCATCAGATTGCGCTTGAGCAGGGTTTCGCCAGCACGCGTATGATGACCGATCGGTTTCGGCGTGTTCACAATATGTCCCCGGGTGAGTTTCGTAAGTCCCGACGCCAGCACCCGGAGGCCACACGTGTTCGTACGGACAGGTGTGAGCAGCGCTATCCGGTGGCCATGGATAAACTGTTTAGCCTGCTCAATGAACCGGTGGCGCGCGGCTGGGGAGCCTCCCCGCTTATCGATCGCCCGCAGCAGGAGCAGACACTGGATCTTGAGCAGCTTAATCCTCTCTCCACCTCGCTGCGCCGTATGCGGGTAGTCATTACCCTGCGTGAGCTCGACGATTTACTGCGTGAGGACGTTCGTCAGAATCTTGAAGCGATAAATGAGGCCATTCCCATAGAGGGAATTGATATCGCCGAACCTTTTCTCAGCAGCCGTCTGTTTGCCACCGGGTGGGATGACCCCCAGATGGCGGGCTACGCCTGCTGGTACAATCTGCATCAGCTCTTCACCTGGCTGGCAAAAAAGCAATGGACGGTGCTGCTGCACACCGGCGTAACGACCCGTCGCGATCTACTTGCCCGTTTTTTACAACGGTCGGTCAATCATTTTTCGCCCGAGATCACCGCGGGCTGGCACTTTGTCATGCACTGGTCAACACAGGCGAGTGAGGAGACCCGGGAGCAGGTCTGGCTGGCGCAGCAAAACGTCATACGCAACTATCTGCCACAGGCAAAGTTTGGTTTATGGCATCGATTTTCACCCGACAGCGCGGGCGTGAGCGACAATACCCTGTTCAGCTCAGCCATCCTGATGCAGGCCGATTTTCTTGCCTGTTCAGCCGATGCCAATGAACTTCTCGATCCTGCGCAGCGGGAGCCAGCCCAACTCTCTTCTACAGAAAATTATCCGGTACAGAAGATCCGCCAGATTATCGCCGCCCTTCGTCTGCGCAAATGTTCGCTTCCCGTCTGGCTTCTCTCCTGGAATACCCTCACCGGGAACACGCGGGCGACAAACGGCTGGTTTTTTCGTGGGGCGCTGCTGATGCAGAGCCTGCTCGGGCTATCGGAGCAGGTCTGGCTAGGGGGATTCTGGCTCAATTCGGGCCTTCAGGGTGAAGCTCGTGCGAACAATACCATCGATACGTCAAGCCTTGCGCTACAGTACAACCATGGTCTCCCACGGCCGGTTTATTGGGTACTCTGGCTCTGGCAACGCCTGCGGGGCGAGGTGCTGGTAAACGACGGGCGTGTTCTGCTCACGCGCCATCACAATGGTTACCAGTTGCTGCTGCGTAATGTGGTGGTTTTTAATCCGCTCCTTTCCAGTGAAGAAGCATTCATCCAGCGTTTTCGCCAGCAGTATCATTTACATCTGAAGGGCATGCGCGGTATTTGGCGAATTAAACGCCATCTTTTCGATCAGCATAACGGCGCGCTCTATCCGTTGCTTGAAGGGGTAGGCAGCGAAAGCGGCCCTGACGAAGAGATGTGGCGCTGGATAGCGCACAAAGCGCGTCCAACGCTTTCCCTGTACGATGAACGCATTGATGACGGCTGGCAACTGACAGAATCACTTGAGAGTAATGCGCTGGTGCTCTACGAGTTTACACCGCTCGTGCCTCTTGAGGCCGAAACGGAGGAGATTCACTCCCCGCGGTAGACGCAGCCTGCCGTGCAGGTCTCTTTGATCATCACCGCGCTTAGCAGCGGCACAAGCGGTTTCATCTGATCCCAAATCCATTTCGCCAGCACTTCGCTGGTCGGGTTTTCAAGGCCCGGAATATCATTCAGATAGTAGTGATCGAGACGATCGTAGGTCGGCTTAAACGCGGCCTTCAGTTCGGCAAAGTCCATGATCCAGCCCGTATGGGGATCGACTTCACCGGTGATTTCAAGACGCACCATAAACGAGTGTCCATGCAGGCGGCCACATTTGTGCCCGGCAGGAACGTGTGGAAGGTGGTGTGCGGCTTCGAAGGTGAAATCTTTAAACAGTGTGGTGGACATCATAGCTCTCAGGAATGCGGAAAAAACCGCCGCATAGTACCGGAAAGCACAATTTTTATCATTAACTAAAACGGCTCTGAACGGTCACCGCCTCGTATTCATAGTGTTTATCGATTTTTGTTGTTTTATTTCATATGGTTATTTAATCGCTTTTATCGTTAAGAACGATAACTAAAACAGGTTAGTCCATTTGGTTATTAATTATTTCCATCCCTTCTTTAATTGTTATTATCCCCGCCGTTAACCTTAGCTTCAGTTTGGATTTATTCGCTTAAAGTCCGCTTTGCTACTGGAACATAACGACGCATGACAACACAGGCCCCACCTTCAAATTTGCTTCCCCTTAACCCGGAGCAACTGGCGCGCCTCCAGGCCGCGACTTCCGATTTTTCACCCACCCAGCTTGCCTGGGTCTCCGGCTATTTCTGGGGAATGCTGAACCAGCAGCCGGGTGCTGTGGCAGGCGTACCGCCAACGGCCGTTGAAATTCCTGCCATCACGCTTATCTCCGCTTCGCAAACGGGTAATGCCCGTCGTGTGGCCGAAGCGCTGCGTGATGACCTGCTCGCCGCGAAGCTGAACGTTAACCTGGTCAACGCCGGGGATTATAAATTCAAACAGATCGCGTCAGAAAAACTGCTGGTGGTGGTGGCGTCAACGCAGGGGGAAGGTGAGCCTGCTGAAGAAGCCGTCGCGCTGCATAAGTTCCTGTTCTCGAAAAAAGCGCCAAAGCTCGAGGGCACCGCCTTTGCCGTCTTCGGCCTCGGTGATACGTCCTATGAATTTTTCTGCCAGTCCGGTAAAGATTTCGACAGCAAGCTGGCGGAGCTGGGCGCAGAGCGCCTGCTGGATCGCGTAGACGCTGACGTGGAATACCAGGCTGCCGCCGCCGAATGGCGGGCGCGCATCGTTGAGGTGCTGAAGGCCCGCGTCCCGAAAGAGACGCCAGCGCAGGCCGCCGTTACCGCAGCCGGCACCGTTAACGAAATCCACACCAGCCCTTACACGAAAGAGGCGCCACTGACGGCGAGCCTGTCGGTAAACCAGAAAATCACGGGCCGTGATTCAGAAAAAGACGTGCGCCATATCGAAATCGATCTCGGTGACTCTGGCCTGCGTTACCAGCCTGGCGATGCGCTGGGCGTCTGGTATCAGAACGATCCGGCGCTGGTGAAAGAGCTGGTCGAGCTGCTGTGGCTGAAAGGCGATGAACCGGTTACCGTGGACGGCAAAACGCTCTCGATCTCCGAGGTGCTCCAGTGGCATTTCGAACTGACGGTGAACACCGCCAACATCGTTGAAAACTACGCCACCTTAACCCGCAGCGAATCGCTCCTTCCGCTGGTCGGGGATAAGGCGAAGTTACAGCAATACGCGGCGACAACGCCGATTGTCGATATGGTGCGTTTCTCTCCGGCACAGCTGGATGCTGACGCGCTGGTCGGCCTGCTGCGTCCGCTGACCCCGCGCCTGTACTCCATCGCCTCCTCGCAGGCGGAAGTGGAAAACGAAGTCCACATCACCGTTGGCGTGGTGCGTTACGACATCGAAGGCCGCGCGCGCGCGGGTGGGGCGTCAGGCTTCCTGGCAGACCGCGTGGAAGAAGAGGGTGAAGTTCGCGTCTTTATCGAGCACAACGACAACTTCCGCCTGCCGGCGAACCCCGAAACGCCGGTGATTATGATTGGCCCAGGCACCGGTATTGCGCCATTCCGCGCCTTTATGCAGCAGCGTGCGGCAGACGACGCGCCGGGTAAAAACTGGCTGTTCTTCGGCAACCCGCACTTTACTGAAGATTTCCTCTACCAGGTTGAGTGGCAGCGCTACGTCAAAGAGGGCGTGCTGACCCGCATCGATCTGGCCTGGTCCCGCGATCAGAAAGAAAAAGTATACGTACAAGACAAACTGCGCGAACAGGGCGCAGAGCTGTGGCGCTGGATCAATGACGGCGCCCACATTTATGTCTGCGGCGACGCCAATCGCATGGCGAAAGACGTTGAGCAGGCACTGCTGGAAGTGATTGCCGAATTCGGCGGTATGGATGCCGAAACGGCGGATGAATTTTTAAGTGAGCTGCGCGTAGAGCGCCGTTATCAGCGAGATGTCTACTAATGAGCGAAAAACATCCTGGCCCACTGGTGGTCGAAGGCAAACTGACTGATGCCGAGCGCATGAAGGTAGAGAGCAACTACCTGCGCGGTACCATTGCCGAAGATTTAAATGACGGCCTGACCGGCGGTTTCAAAGGCGACAACTTCCTGCTGATCCGTTTCCACGGTATGTACCAACAGGACGACCGCGATATCCGCGCCGAGCGTGCCGAACAGAAGCTGGAGCCGCGTCACGCGATGCTGCTGCGCTGTCGTCTGCCGGGCGGGGTAATCACTACGAAACAGTGGCAGGCGATCGACAAGTTTGCCGGTGAAAACACAATCTACGGCAGCATTCGTCTGACCAACCGTCAGACCTTCCAGTTCCACGGCATTCTGAAGAAGAACGTCAAGCCGGTGCACCAGATGCTGCACTCCGTGGGTCTGGACGCGCTGGCGACTGCCAACGACATGAACCGTAACGTGCTCTGCACCTCGAACCCGTACGAATCTGAGCTGCACGCCGAAGCGTACGAGTGGGCGAAAAAAATCTCCGAACATCTGCTGCCACGTACCCGCGCCTATGCGGAGATCTGGCTCGATCAGGAGAAAGTCGCCACCACCGATGAAGAACCGATCCTTGGCCAGACCTATCTGCCGCGTAAGTTTAAAACCACGGTGGTGATCCCGCCGCAGAACGATATCGACCTGCACGCCAACGACATGAACTTCGTGGCGATTGCCGAAAACGGCAAGCTGGTCGGCTTTAACCTGCTGGTGGGCGGCGGTTTGTCCATTGAGCACGGTAACAAGAAAACTTACGCCCGCACCGCGAGCGAGTTCGGCTTCCTGCCGCTGGAGCACACGCTGGCCGTGGCAGAGGCGGTGGTTACGACCCAGCGCGACTGGGGTAACCGTACCGATCGTAAAAACGCGAAAACCAAATATACCCTTGAGCGCGTAGGCGTCGAGACGTTCAAAGAAGAAGTGGAGCGTCGCGCGGGCATCAAGTTTGAGCCGATCCGCCCTTACGAATTCACCGGTCGCGGCGATCGCATCGGCTGGGTGAAAGGCATCGACAATAACTGGCACCTGACGCTGTTTATCGAAAACGGCCGTATTCTTGATTATCCGGGCCGTCCGCTGAAAACCGGCCTGCTGGAAATCGCAAAGATCCACAAAGGCGAGTTCCGTATTACCGCCAACCAGAACCTGATCGTCGCCAGCGTGCCGGAAAGCGATAAGGCGAGAATTGAAGAGCTGGCCCGCGAGCACGGGTTGATGAATGCGGTGAGCGCGCAGCGTGAAAACTCCATGGCCTGCGTATCGTTCCCGACCTGTCCGCTGGCGATGGCCGAAGCCGAGCGATTCCTGCCGTCCTTCACTGATAAAGTGGAGGCGATTCTGGAAAAACACGGTATTCCGAACGAGCATATTGTTATGCGCGTGACGGGCTGTCCGAACGGCTGCGGCCGCGCGATGCTGGCCGAAATCGGTCTGGTAGGGAAAGCGCCGGGTCGCTATAACCTGCACCTGGGCGGTAACCGTATCGGGACACGTATTCCGCGTATGTTCCGCGAGAACATCACCGAGCCGGAAATTCTCGATTCCCTCGACGTGCTTATCGGACGCTGGGCGAAAGAGCGCGAAGCGGGTGAAGGCTTCGGCGACTTTACGGTACGTGCGGGCATCATTCGCCCGGTGCTCGATCCCGCAAGGGATTTCTGGGAGTAATCCATCCTTTGCCCGGTGGCGCTTCGCTTACCGGGCCTACGGGTTTTGTAGGCCGGGCAAACGCAGTGCCGCCCGGCGAAACAGGCAAACGAGGTTCTTATGTCCGTACTCGATCTAAACGCCCTTAATGACCTGCCAAAAGTTGAACGCATTCTGGCTCTGGCAGAAACTAACGCCCAACTGGAAAAGCTCGACGCCGAAGGGCGCGTGGCGTGGGCGCTGGAAAACCTGCCGGGAGACTATGTGCTTTCGTCGAGCTTTGGCATTCAGGCGGCGGTCAGTCTGCATCTGGTGAATCAGATCCGTCCGGACATTCCGGTGATCCTCACCGATACCGGCTATCTGTTCCCGGAGACCTATCAGTTTATCGACGAGCTGACGGACAAGCTCAAGCTGAACCTGAAGGTTTATCGCGCAACCGAAAGCGCGGCCTGGCAGGAGGCGCGTTACGGCAAGCTGTGGGAGCAGGGCGTTGAGGGCATCGAGAAATACAATGAGATCAACAAGGTCGAGCCGATGAACCGCGCGCTGAAAGATCTTCATGCGCAGACGTGGTTTGCTGGGCTCCGCCGCGAGCAGTCCGGGAGCCGGGCAACGCTGCCGGTGTTGGCGGTGCAGCGTGGCGTGTTCAAAGTGCTGCCGATCATCGACTGGGATAACCGCACGGTGTACCAGTATCTGCAAAAGCACGGGCTGAAGTACCATCCGCTGTGGGATCAGGGCTACCTGTCGGTAGGCGACACCCATACCACGCGTAAATGGGAACCGGGAATGGCGGAAGAAGAGACGCGATTCTTTGGGCTGAAGCGCGAGTGCGGGCTGCACGAAGGGTAATGTTTTTTCGCCCGGTGGCGGCTACGCCTTACCGGGCATACGTTTCGTGCCGTTGTAGGCCCGGTAAGCGCAGCGCCACCGGGCTTAATTGCATCAGGCTTTCCCCGCTTTCGCCAGCTCCTTCACCAGCGGCAGCATCACTTTCACGACATCCCGGCTGCGGTGCTCAATCCGCTGCGGCAGCGTTTTATCAATGTGCTGCTGATTATCCAGCCGCACGTCATGCCAGCTGGTCCCGTTTGGGAACGCCTTCGATTTAGCGCGCTGCTGATAGCCATCTTTTTTGCCCAGCGCCCAGTTAGTTGCCTCGACGTACAGCACCGGAATGCCCGCCTTATCAAACACTTCACCGTCATTACAGCAGCCCGTGCCTTTGGGATAATCGGGGTTACCGCCCGGATTTGTCGCGGCATAGACGCCATGCGTGCGGGCAAGCGCCAGCGCGCGGTCGCGGGTGAGTTTACGTACGCTGCTCGGCGTGCTCTGTCCGCTATTAAAATAGAGCTTATCTCCCACGATCAGATTATCGAGGTTAATCACCAGCAACGTATTTTTCTTCTCCTCAGCGGTCATGCGCTTAAGGAGATTCTCAGCGCCGAGTTTTCCTTCTTCTTCACCGCTGGTCGCAACAAAGCGAATGCTGTATTTCGTCGGAATATTCTTCAGGCGTTCGGCCAGCTCAAGCATGACGCCCAGCCCCGCCGCATTGTCATCCAGTCCCTGAAGCGTCAGGCCGCCGAGGTTATTATCGACATCGGCGTCGCTCATCGGCGTGTAGGTATCAAGGTGCGCCATAATAATAATCTGCTCAGCCGCCTTTCCTTCGTGCGCCGCAATGACCGTGCTGCCGGTTACGTTATGCCAGTTCTGCGTTTTATTGCGTGAGGTATAGATGTAGCGGCTGTGGAAAGCGCGAATGTCACTCTCATAGCCCATATCCGCAAACTGCTGACGAATATAGTCTGCCGAGAGCATTTCGGCTGGGGTTCCGGTCATGCGGCCCGGAAAGACCGTCGCAATATGCCGCGCCTGCATACTGGCTATTTCACCGTAAGATTGATTTTTTGCCTGAGCCGGAAGGATAAAGCAAACGCCGAGCGCCAGGGCAACGAATCGGTGGCGCATTGCGGAAAACATAGTGAGTCCTTAAAAACAGAGCAAAATTTTAACCCGCATAGTATGAAACTGTGATCGGGTAGACACAATTTGAATTGCGCTTAAATGCCCGAAATTTCGCGTGTTAAGCACTTTTTGATATTTGCTTTTTCACGGCGTTATTCCATTGAGTAACTACTCATTCCAATTCGTAATTTCATTCGATCTAAGCCGCCCCCTATAGTCCCTTTATTCCTGGTTGTTAGTGAGTTGTTGCCTGTGGACTATCTCCCCCTTTTTGCCGCCTTGAAAGACCGACCGGTACTGGTTGTCGGGACGGGTGAAATTGCCGATCGCAAAATCGCGTTCCTGCAACGCGCCGGGGCGCAGGTGCGGGTTGTTGCAGAGGCGGATTTTGAAGAGTCTCAGATCGACAGCGTGGTGCTGGTGATTGCGGCAACCGAAGATCGGGCGCTCAACCGCCGAATCTCCGACGCAGCTCAGGACCGTCACCGTCTGGTGAACGTGGTAGACGACCAGCCGCTGTGCTCGTTTATCTTCCCGTCGATTGTTGACCGCTCGCCGCTGCTGGTGGCGATCTCCTCCGGCGGCACCGCGCCGGTGCTGGCGCGCGTGCTGCGGGAAAAAATCGAAGCGCTGCTGCCGACTAGCCTCGGGCGCATGGCGGAGAAGGCCAGCTACTGGCGCAACCACCTTAAAACGCGTCTGACCAGCGTGACGGAACGCCGTCGCTTCTGGGAGCGTGTGTTTCGCGGCCGCTTTGCCAGCCTGATGCATGCCGGTAACGAGACGGCGGCGCAACAAATACTCGAAGACGAACTGGATAACCCCGGCAGTACGGGCGGGGAGATCATTCTGGTGGGCGCCGGGCCGGGCGATGCCGGGCTGCTCACGCTGCGTGGCCTCCAGGTTCTTCAGGATGCGGATGTCGTGTTCTACGACCATCTGGTCACCGACGGTATTCGCGAACTGATCCGCCGTGACGCGGAGCAAATCTGCGTTGGTAAACGTGCCGGCGAGCACTCCGTGCCGCAGCACGACACCAATCAAATGCTGATTGCCGCCGCGAAAGCGGGCAAGACCGTGGTGCGCCTGAAAGGGGGCGACCCGTTTATCTTCGGCCGTGGTGGCGAGGAGTTGCAGGCGGCAGCCGAAGCGGGCGTCCCGTTCCAGGTGGTCCCCGGCATTACGGCGGCGTCTGCCGTCACGGCCTACGCCGGTATTCCGCTGACCCATCGCGATTACGCCCAGAGCGTGACCTTTGTGACCGGGCATTATAAAGCCGACAGCACGCCGTTTGACTGGTCGCATCTCGCCCAGAGCCGACAAACGCTGGCGATTTATATGGGCACGATGAAAGCGGCAGACATCAGCGAACAGCTTATTCAGCACGGTCGCGATGCGGCGACGTCGGTAGCAGTGATCTCCCGCGGGACACGCGTCGATCAGCATGTCGCCATCGGCACTTTACAAGACCTTGCAACCCTGGCGAAAGACGCCCCGATGCCCGCCCTGATCGTGGTGGGAGAAGTGGTGCAGTTGCACAGCTCGCTCGCCTGGTTCCAACACACAACCGACACAGAAGGCTTCGGCGCTTCTGTTGTAAATTTGGCTTAAGGAACGGTTATGGACCAAAAACGACTTACTCACCTGCGGCAGCTCGAAGCGGAAAGTATCCACATTATCCGCGAAGTGGCCGCCGAGTTCTCTAACCCGGTGATGATGTACTCCATCGGTAAAGATTCCAGCGTCATGCTGCACCTGGCGCGTAAAGCCTTTTATCCGGGGACGCTGCCGTTCCCGCTGCTGCATGTGGATACCGGCTGGAAATTCCGCGAGATGTACGAGTTTCGTGACCGTACCGCCAAAGCCTACGGCTGCGAGCTGCTGGTGCACAAAAACCCGGAAGGGGTGGCGATGGGCATCAACCCGTTCGTGCACGGCAGCGCCAAGCATACCGATATCATGAAAACCGAAGGGCTGAAGCAGGCGCTGAATAAATACGGTTTTGATGCGGCCTTCGGCGGCGCGCGGCGTGACGAAGAGAAATCCCGCGCCAAAGAGCGTATCTACTCTTTCCGCGACCGCTTCCACCGCTGGGACCCGAAAAACCAGCGTCCGGAGCTGTGGCACAACTACAACGGCCAGATAAACAAGGGCGAAAGCATTCGCGTCTTCCCGCTCTCCAACTGGACCGAGCTGGATATCTGGCAGTACATCTATCTGGAAAATATTGAGATCGTTCCGCTGTATCTGGCAGCAGAGCGCCCGGTCCTGGAGCGCGACGGCATGCTGATGATGATCGACGACGATCGCATTGATTTACAGCCGGGTGAAGTGATCAAAAAACAGATGGTCCGTTTCCGTACTCTCGGCTGCTGGCCGTTGACCGGCGCGGTGGAATCCAGTGCGCAGACGCTGCCGGAGATCATCGAGGAGATGCTGGTGTCGACCACCAGTGAGCGACAGGGCCGCGTGATTGACCGCGACCAGGCAGGCTCCATGGAGCTGAAGAAACGTCAGGGTTATTTCTAAGGAGCCGCCATGAATACGACTATTGCCCAACAAATTGCCGATGAAGGCGGCGTAGAAGCTTATCTGCACGCCCAACAGTACAAAAGTCTGTTGCGTTTCCTGACCTGCGGCAGCGTTGATGACGGGAAAAGTACCCTGATTGGTCGTCTGCTGCACGACACGCGACAAATTTACGAAGATCAGCTCTCTTCCCTGCACAATGACAGTAAACGCCACGGCACCCAGGGCGAAAAACTCGACCTGGCGCTGCTGGTGGACGGCTTGCAGGCGGAGCGCGAGCAGGGCATTACCATTGATGTCGCCTATCGCTACTTCTCTACCGAAAAGCGCAAATTTATTATCGCCGACACCCCGGGGCATGAGCAGTACACCCGTAACATGGCGACCGGCGCCTCCACCTGTGACCTGGCGATCCTGCTGATGGACGCCCGTAAAGGCGTGCTGGATCAGACGCGTCGTCACAGCTTTATCTCTACGCTGCTGGGGATCAAACACCTGGTGGTGGCGGTGAACAAAATGGATCTGGTGGACTACAGCGAAGCGCGATTCGACGAGATCCGCCAGAGCTACCTGACCTTTGCTGAACAGCTGCCGGGCAACCTCGATATTCGCTTTGTGCCGCTGTCGGCGCTGGAAGGGGATAACGTCGCCTCTCAGAGCGCGAACATGCCGTGGTACAGCGGCCCGACGCTGCTGGAGGTGCTGGAAACCGTTGAAATTCAGCGCGTGGTTGAGACCCAGCCGATGCGCTTCCCGGTGCAGTACGTAAACCGTCCGAACCTCGATTTCCGCGGCTTCTCCGGCACCCTTGCGTCCGGCTCGGTCAACGTGGGCCAGCGTGTGAAGGTGCTGCCGTCCGGCGTGGAATCGACCATTGCCCGTATCGTCACCTTTGATGGCGATCTGGACGAAGCAGGGGCAGGTGAAGCGGTAACCCTGGTGCTAAAAGACGAGATTGACATCAGCCGCGGCGATCTGCTGGTCGACGCGCAGGAAACGCTGGCGGCGGTGCAGGGCGCATCCGTGGACGTGGTGTGGATGGCGGAACAGCCCCTGACCGCAGGCCAGAGCTATGACATTAAAATTGCCGGCAAGAAAACCCGCGCTCGCGTGGACGGCATTCAGTTCCAGGTGGACATCAACAACCTGACCCACCGTGACGTGAGCGAGCTGCCGCTGAATGGCATCGGTCTGGTGGATCTGACCTTCGACGAGCCGCTGGTGCTGGATCCGTATCAGCAGAATCCGGTGACGGGCGGGCTGATCTTTATCGACCGCCTGACCAACGTCACCGTCGGCGCCGGGATGGTCCGTGAACCAAACACGCAGGCTACCGTGGCCTCTGAGTTCAGCGCGTTTGAACTTGAGCTGAATGCGCTGGTGCGTAAACACTTCCCGCACTGGGGCGCACGCGATTTGCTGGGAGGCAAGTAATGGCTGCCCATGATGAGAACGTCGTCTGGCATCCTCATCCGGTCACCGTCGCCCAGCGCGAACAGCTCCACGGTCACCGTGGGGTTGTGCTGTGGTTTACCGGGCTGTCTGGCTCCGGTAAATCCACGGTGGCAGGCGCGCTGGAAGAGGCGCTGCATCAGCAGGGAGTGAGCACCTACCTGCTGGACGGCGACAACGTGCGTCACGGCCTGTGCAGCGATTTAGGGTTCAGCGATGAAGACCGTAAAGAGAACATTCGCCGGGTGGGAGAAGTCGCCAGCCTGATGGCGGATGCCGGGCTGGTGGTGCTGACGGCGTTTATCTCACCGCACCGCGCCGAACGTCAGATGGTGCGTGAGCGCGTGGGCCGGAATCGCTTCATTGAAGTGTTTGTGGATACGCCGCTAGCAATCTGCGAAGCGCGCGATCCGAAAGGGCTGTATAAAAAAGCCCGCGCGGGAGAGCTGCGAAACTTCACCGGTATTGACTCGGTTTACGAAGCGCCTGAATCCCCTGAGATTCATCTGGAAGGTCAACAATTGGTAACAAATTTAGTAAGCCAATTATTAGACCTGCTCAGACGGGACGATATTATCAGATCCTGAGACGGTATCGTTCGGGAGCTGTCTTCCCGAGCGATGAGTCACGGTCACAGGATTAGCTATGCGCAACAGTGAAAACTACATGATTACCACCGGGTCGGAACCGTTAACGACCGACGACGAGACGACCTGGTCCTTCCCTGGGGCGATTGTCGGCTTTGTGTCGTGGCTACTGGCGCTGGGTATCCCGTTCTTGATCTACGGTGGAAACACCCTCTTTTTCTTCCTCTATACCTGGCCTTTCTTCCTCGCGCTGATGCCCGTTGCGGTTGTGGTGGGCGTGGCGCTGCACTCCCTTTTCAACGGCAAGCTCCTGTATAGTACGCTCATCACTATCGCCACCGTTGTGGTCATCTTTGGCCTGCTGTTTTTATGGCTGATGGGCTAACTTACGGCATAATTAAAACCCCGCAGTAGAGTCCAGCGGAAAGTTATGGGATGATGATGCCGTTTTTTCAGGGGGCAGGATGGGTAAACTAACGCTGCTGTTGCTGGCTTTGCTGGTCTGGCTGCAATATTCGCTGTGGTTCGGCAAAAACGGACTGCACGACTACAGCCGGGTGAGCGATGACGTCGCGGCACAGCAGGCGACAAACGCCAAACTTAAAGCGCGTAACGATCAACTTTTTGCTGAAATTGATGACCTCAATGGCGGCCAGGAGGCGATTGAGGAGCGCGCACGCAATGAACTTAGTATGACTAAGCCGGGCGAAACGTTTTATCGCCTGGTTCCGGATGCGTCTAAACGCAATCAGGGCTCCGCACAAAACAATCGATAATCAGGCCCAGGATTACGACATGGCAGCAACTTTTTCGGACGTCTGTGCCGTGGTGCCGGCCGCAGGTTTTGGCCGGCGTATGCAGACAGAATGTCCTAAGCAGTATCTCTCAATTGGCGATAAAACGATCCTCGAGCACGCCGTGGCGGCGCTGCTGGCGCATGCCCGGGTGAAACGCGTTGTTATTGCCATCAGCCCCGGCGATGCACGTTTTGCGCAGCTCCCGCTGGCGAATCATCCTCAGATTACCGTCGTTGACGGCGGCGCAGAGCGGGCTGACTCCGTTCTGGCGGGCATTCAGGCTGCCGGGAACGCGCAGTGGGTGCTGGTGCACGATGCCGCGCGTCCCTGTCTGCATCACGACGATCTGTCGCGTCTGCTGGCCCTGAGTGAAACCAGTAAAGTGGGCGGCATTCTGGCCGCCCCGGTGCGTGACACCATGAAGCGTGCCGAACCGGGTAAACCGGCGATTGCCCACACCGTCGAGCGCGTCGATCTATGGCACGCGCTGACGCCACAATTTTTTCCCCGCGAATTACTCCACGACTGCTTAACGCGAGCGCTTAAAGAAGGTGCGACCATTACGGACGAAGCCTCGGCGCTGGAGTATTGCGGTTTCCACCCCACGCTTGTTGAAGGACGCGCTGATAATATAAAAGTGACGCGCCCGGAAGACTTACAGCTCGCGGAATTTTATCTTACCCGTACGACCCCTCAGGAGAAGGCATAATGCGTATTGGACACGGTTTTGATGTACACGCCTTTGGTGGCGTTGGCCCAATTATCATTGGCGGCGTGCGCATTCCTTACGAAAAAGGTCTGCTGGCGCATTCTGATGGCGACGTGGCGCTGCATGCGCTGACCGACGCGCTGCTGGGTGCCGCTGCGCTGGGCGACATTGGCAAACTGTTCCCGGACACCGATCCTGCTTTTAAAGGCGCAGACAGCCGCGAACTGCTGCGCGAAGCCTGGCGTCGTATTCAGGCCAAAGGCTACACCCTCGGCAACGTTGATGTGACGATCATTGCTCAGGCACCAAAGATGCTGCCGCACATCCCTCAGATGCGCGTGTTTATCGCTGAAGATCTGGGCTGCCATATGGACGACGTCAACGTCAAAGCGACCACCACGGAGAAGCTGGGCTTTACCGGTCGTGGCGAAGGCATTGCCTGTGAAGCCGTGGCGCTGCTGGTGAAGGCGGCCAAATGACGGATTTCGACAATCTGACGTATCTGCACGGTAAACCGCAGGGCAAGGGTCTGCTGAAAGCCAACCCTGAAGATTTCGTGGTAGTGGAAGATCTGGGTTTTGAGCCGGACGGCGAAGGCGAGCACATCCTGGTGCGCATTCTGAAAAACGGCTGCAACACCCGCTTCGTGGCGGACGCGCTGGCAAAATTCCTCAATATTCACGCCCGCGAAGTGAGCTTTGCCGGTCAAAAAGATAAACATGCCGTGACCGAACAGTGGCTTTGCGCCCGCGTGCCCGGCAATGCCATGCCCGATTTAAGCAAATTTGAGCTTGAGGGCTGTAAGGTACTGGAGTATGTCCGCCATAAACGCAAATTGCGTCTGGGCGCACTGAAAGGCAATGCCTTTACCCTGGTGTTGCGCGAAGTGACCGAACGCGAGGACGTTGAAAAACGCCTGAAGGCCATTAACGAACGCGGCGTACCAAACTATTTCGGCGCTCAGCGCTTTGGTATCGGTGGTAGCAACCTGCTGGGCGCGCTGCGCTGGGCGCAAAGCGGTGCACCGGTGCGCGATCGTAATAAACGCAGTTTTTGGTTGTCGGCGGCCCGCAGTGCGTTGTTTAATCAGATTGTGAGCGAACGGCTGAAAAAACCGGACGCGAATCAAGTTGTTGTCGGCGATGCGCTACAATTAGCGGGACGCGGAAGCTGGTTTGTGGCAACGGCCGAAGAGATGGCCGATGTCCAGTCGCGCGTGGACGCTAAAACGCTGATGATTACCGCCGCCTTGCCGGGTTCAGGCGACTGGGGAACCCAGGGCGAGGCGCTGGCCGCTGAGCAGTCAGCGGTGGCGGATGCGCCAGAATTACAATCGTTGCTGGTGCGGGAAAAGGTCGAGGCGGCACGTCGTGCGATGCTCCTCTACCCGCAACAGCTGAGCTGGAACTGGTGGGATGACGTAACCGTCGAGTTACGCTTCTGGCTGCCGGCAGGTAGCTTTGCCACCAGTGTTGTCAGGGAACTTATCAACACGTCGGGTGATTATGCGAATATTGCTGAGTAACGATGACGGGATCCATGCGCCAGGTATTCAGACGCTGGCGAAACACCTCCGCGAATTTGCGGATGTGCAGGTCGTGGCTCCCGATCGTAACCGCAGTGGCGCGTCTAACTCATTGACGCTGGAGTCTTCACTTCGCACCTTTACCTTTGAGAATGGCGATATTGCCGTCCAGATGGGGACGCCGACCGACTGCGTGTTTCTGGGCGTGAACGCGCTGATGCGCCCGCGGCCGGATGTTGTGGTCTCCGGCATCAATGCCGGGCCAAATCTTGGCGATGATGTGATTTACTCCGGCACCGTGGCTGCGGCGATGGAAGGGCGTCACCTGGGGTTTCCGGCGCTGGCGGTCTCGTTAAACGGTCACACCCACTATGACACAGCCGCTGCGGTGACCTGCTCCATTCTCCGTGCGCTTGGCCGCGAGCCGCTGCGTACCGGACGTATCCTCAATATTAACGTGCCGGACCTCCCGCTGGACGAGATCAAAGGGATCCGCGTGACGCGCTGTGGCAGTCGCCATCCTGCCGATCAGGTTATTCCCCAGCAGGATCCGCGCGGCAATACCCTGTACTGGATCGGCCCGCCGGGAGATAAATGCGATGCCGGGCCAGACACCGACTTCGCTGCGGTGGATGAAGGGTACGTTTCCGTTACGCCGTTGCACGTAGATTTAACCGCTTATAGCGCGCATGATGTGGTGTCGGACTGGTTAGATCGGGTCGGAGTGAACGCGCAATGGTAAGTAAACGTGTACAAACTCTTCTGGAACAATTACGCGCACAGGGGATCGCCAACGAGCAGGTGCTGAACGCGCTTGCCCAGGTTCCCCGTGAGAAGTTTGTAGATGAGGCGTTTGAACACAAAGCGTGGGAAAACGTGGCGTTGCCCATTGGGCAAGGCCAGACGATTTCGCAGCCCTACATGGTGGCGCGTATGACGGAGCTTCTGGAGTTAACGCCAGAGTCCCGGGTGCTGGAAATTGGTACCGGTTCAGGGTATCAAACCGCGATCCTGGCTCACCTTGTGCACCATGTCTGTTCGGTGGAACGGATTAAAGGGTTGCAGTGGCAGGCGCGCCGTCGCCTGAAACAGCTTGATTTACATAATGTATCGACACGCCACGGCGATGGATGGCAGGGTTGGCAGGCTCGCGCCCCGTTTGACGCCATCATTGTCACGGCAGCGCCACCTGAAATCCCCACTGCGCTTCTTTCGCAGCTGGACGAGGGTGGCATTCTTGTATTGCCCGTCGGCGATGAGCAGCAGCTTTTGAAGCGCGTTCGTCGACGCGGCGGCGAGTTTATTATCGATACCGTGGAAGCCGTGCGCTTTGTGCCCCTGGTTAAGGGCGAACTGGCCTGAGACTCGGATTTTTCCAGGGTTATTAAGGCAAATTCAGCGTATGGTGTGGCGCGATAGATTCGTGCCATCACGGTTATTTTTAAGTCACTGGTAGTTAACACATTCCTGGGGGATAAATGAGCGCGGGAAGCCCAAAATTCACCATCAGCCGTGTTGCGGCATTATCACTGGTTTCGCTCTGGCTGGCAGGCTGTACAAGTTCAAATAACGCGCCTGCGCCCGTCAGTTCCGTTAATGGAACCAGCGGCTCGGGTAACACGTCCAGCGGAATGTTGATCACCCCTCCGCCTAAAATGGGCACCTCAACGGCGCAGCAAACTCCGCAGATCCAGCCGGTTCAGCGTCCAGTTACGCAGCCTACGCAGATTCAGGCAGTGGAACAGCCTGTTCAGACTGAAAATGGCCGCATAGTGTATAACCGTAAGTATGGGAACATTCCGAAAGGTAGCTATACCGGCGGCAGCACCTATACCGTGAAGCGCGGCGATACGCTGTTCTATATTGCCTGGATCACCGGGAACGATTTCCGCGATCTGGCACAGCGAAACAACGTCCAGGCCCCGTATGCTCTGGAAGTCGGGCAAACGCTTCAGGTTGGCAACGCGACGGGGACACCGCTTACGCCAGGCAACACCGTTTCAGCGGCCGACGTAACTGCGCAAAATAACAGCGTTACTCCTGCACAAAAAACCACCACGGTGGTTGCTTCACAACCTGTAATTACGTATTCTGAGGATTCAGGTGATCAGAGTGCTAACAAAATGTTGCCGAATAATAAAGGTACTGCGACTTTTGTCACAGCACCGACTACGGCACCTGTGGTTAGCTCTACTGTACCGACTGCAAGCAGTCAGAATGCCAGCTCGTCAATCACCACCTGGCGCTGGCCAACTGACGGCAAGATTATCGAGAACTTCGCTACCTCTGAGGGGGGCAACAAAGGGATCGATATCGCAGGCAGTAAAGGACAGGCAATCATCGCGACCGCAGACGGACGCGTTGTCTATGCCGGTAACGCACTGCGCGGTTACGGTAATCTTATTATCATCAAACATAACGATGATTACCTGAGTGCCTACGCCCATAACGACACTATGCTGGTCCGGGAACAACAAGAAGTTAAGGCGGGGCAAAAAATCGCTACCATGGGTAGCACCGGAACCAGTTCTACACGCTTGCATTTTGAAATTCGTTACAAGGGGAAATCCGTAAACCCGCTGCAATATTTACCGCAGCGATAAATTGACGGGGCATGCCAGCCAGGGTGTCTCGTCCAGGGATCACGGGTAGGAGCCACCTTTATGAGTCAGAATACGCTGAAAGTTCATGATTTAAATGAAGACGCGGAATTTGATGAGAACGGATCAGAGGCTTTTGACGAAAAAGCCTTAGTAGAAGAGGAACCCAGTGATAACGATTTGGCTGAAGAAGAGCTGTTATCGCAGGGTGCCACACAGCGTGTGCTGGACGCGACTCAGCTTTACCTTGGGGAGATTGGTTACTCCCCACTGCTAACGGCCGAAGAAGAAGTCTATTTCGCACGTCGTGCTTTGCGTGGTGATGTTGCCTCGCGTCGTCGCATGATCGAAAGTAACCTGCGACTGGTCGTGAAAATTGCCCGCCGTTACGGCAATCGTGGTCTGGCTCTGCTGGATCTGATTGAAGAGGGCAACTTAGGTCTCATCCGCGCAGTTGAGAAGTTTGACCCGGAACGCGGGTTCCGTTTCTCAACCTACGCGACCTGGTGGATTCGTCAGACCATCGAACGGGCTATTATGAACCAGACCCGTACGATTCGACTGCCGATCCACATCGTCAAAGAGTTGAATGTTTATCTGCGTACCGCGCGCGAGTTGTCCCATAAACTGGACCACGAGCCAAGTGCGGAAGAGATTGCAGAGCAACTCGACAAACCGGTTGATGACGTAAGCCGTATGCTGCGTCTCAACGAGCGCATTACCTCGGTTGACACCCCGCTGGGTGGTGACTCCGAAAAAGCGCTGCTGGACATCCTGGCCGATGAAAAAGACAACGGCCCGGAAGACACCACGCAGGACGATGACATGAAACAGAGCATCGTCAAATGGCTGTTCGAACTGAACGCCAAACAGCGTGAAGTGCTGGCACGTCGTTTCGGTTTACTGGGGTATGAAGCTGCGACACTGGAAGATGTCGGCCGTGAGATTGGCCTGACCCGTGAACGTGTTCGTCAGATTCAGGTTGAAGGGCTACGCCGCCTGCGTGAAATCCTGCAAGGGCAAGGTCTGAATATCGAAGCGCTGTTCCGCGAGTAAGCAACCATTCGTCAGAAAAGGCCCGTCGTGAGACGGGCCTTTTTTATGCCTTACGATTGCGCCGTTTCGTGCAGCAAACGCCAGGTGATGTTATCCCCTTCCTGATTAAGCACCGCGGTTGACCTGCGCACGTTGACGGGCTGGCCTGGCCGGGTTTGCGTCTCCCGGTAATGGAGCACCGCGCCGTTGTCCCATGTCTGAAGCGTTGTTAACGCATCAATACCGATCCTGAGCCCGGGTCGGGTTCCCCGCTGCGCATATAAAAATTGGGCCAGAGCGTGATGATCTAAATGGGTGCCACTCGGTGGAACCATCAGAAAATCCGGACGGAAACGGGCGAGCAGGGCGTCCCGATCGCCTTCGCCTGCACCTAACCAGTTTTCAAGGGCGACGTGGATGTCGAGGATCTCTTGTTCGAAATGGGTCATGGTTGCTCCTGTTGCAGTTGCGCAAGTAACTGCGTGTTATTAAGACGGTAGACGTACAGTACGGGCAGCAGAGTGATAACTGCGGCAAAAATAAACATCCCGTGCCAGGCGGCCAGCGGCGTAAAATAAGCTTGCATGAAGCTCAGCGCCTGCGCCAGCAGCAGGGTACCCGCAAAAAAGCTCAACTGACGATTCAGATTCCATAGCGCACTGGCATCAGGCATATCTTCCCGCCGCGTTGTCAAAAACGCGCTGCTCTGAGCCGTACTGCTGCAAAGGCTTCCCCCCGCACCCATTAACGCAAACGCAACGGCAGGTAACAGCATAGCCGGGCCGACGTTGATTAAAAGCAGAATGCCCGTTGCCTGCAAAAGGCAACCGATGACCACCAGCGGCCGCGGGCCGATACGGTTGAAATAGCGTCCTGTCGCGGTGATAGCCAAAAACGATGCCACAGACCACGGCAGCATAAGCATGCCCGTTGCGGTGGGCGTCATATTGGCCTCGCTCTGAAGGTAATACATGCCCGTTACGTTCACGCCAATAAAGATGCCGGGTACGCATACATAGATAAGCATGGATAAGCGCAACAGCGGATCCGTCAGCAAAGACAGGTTTACTATTCTGGTGGTGTTTATCGGTGACGGTTCTGTTTTAAGCCACGCGCAGGCCAAAACAAAGGTGACAATGGCGACGGGCAGGGTGGCAAAAAATATCCAGCGCCAGGTGAATGTCTGAACCAGCATGCCGCCCACAGCCGGTGAGCAGGCGGGGGCAAGCAGCGCGACCAGCATCACCGCCGAGGTGAGTCTGGCCCGCTCATGAGGCTTAAACTGTTGCCAGGTCAGCGCCTGACCAACCGGGATCAGTAAACCCCCTCCGGCGCCCTGCACGACGCGCCAGGCAATCAAACTTTCCAGCGAAGATGAGAGACCCGCCGCAACGGAGGCCGCGCTAAAGAGAAGCAGTGAGAGCAGAATAACGCGCTTCGGCCCGACGCGGCGCGTCAGAATACTGCTGAATGGGATGACTAACGTCAGCCCGGCAATGTATCCGTTACTTACCCAGGCAAGCGCGGAAGGTGTGGTATTGAATGCGTGAGCCATCGCCGGAAAGGCGACGCTGGCAATAAACATGTTTATCAAATCAAGGAAAAAGCCGAGCAGAAAGACGACGGCGATTTTGCTGCGATACGTCATGGAAGTTCCTCCGGTGAGGTGGCGTATCGTATCGGCCCGCGCGTTACGGATAAACGCGACAAAGGACGATATACTGTCAACATTATTTTGACAGTTAACCAGGCAAGCGATGCTTAATTTACAGCGTACGGCGATGTTTATCGCCGTAGCGGACACCGGCAGTTTCACCGCCGCGGCGGAGGCGATGGGGCTGACAAAAGCGGTGGTCAGCTTTCATATTCGTCAGCTTGAAGAGGAGCTGGGCGTTACCCTGTTGCTGCGAACCACCCGACGCCTGACGCTGACCGAAGCGGGGAAGCTCTTTCATCAACGAAGCGTGATGCTGTTACGGGATGCAGAGCGATTGCAGGATGATGTTCGCGCCAACCACGCCGGGCTGACGGGAGAACTGCGGATCACCACCACGCCCGAGTATGGCTCGCAGGTAGTAGTGCCTTTGCTGGCTGAGTTTAGCCAGCTGCACCCTGATCTCCGCGTGCGGCATGTCTCGTCCTCTTTGCATGCCGATCTTATCGCCGAGCGCTTCGATGTCGCTATCCGGCTCGGCACGCTTGCAGATTCGCGCTACCACGCCGCGTTGATGACCTCCTTCACCATCCTGCCCGTGGCGACGCCATGCTGGCTGGCAAACCATCCGGTTGACTCGCTGGAGCAGCTGGCGGAAGCGGACTGGATCATTCACGAGCGTTTAACGTCGCCGCTGCGCTGGCAGGTGAGAGGCGTTGATCGGCATCCGGTTTCCTTTGAGATCAGAAAAGCGCCGCGCCTGTATGCAGACAGTGCCCAGGCGTTGATGGCTTTTGCCCTCGCGGGATGTGGCGTGGCGCTGCTGCCGGAGTGGCTGGTGCGTAACGCACTGGATGCAGGGAAGCTGGTCTCGCTGTTACCGGAGTACACGTTTGCTCAGCAGGGCATCTATGCTGTTTATCCCGATGCCCGGCATGTGCCCGCGAAAGTGCGAACATTTATTGATTTTATGCGCGTCAGGGTTACTTAACCCTGCATCATCTTTTTAATGAGCGCTGAAAATTGCTCTCGTTCCGCGCCGTTAAGGCGCCCTAAAAACGCCTCATCCACCTCATTTCCAATCGGTTTACTGCTCTCAAGCAGGGCCTCACCTTCGGCCGTCAGAAAGACAAACCGACGGCGCTTGTCTGCCGGATCGTGCTCGCGCCTGACCAGGCCGCGTGCTTCCATGCGGCTCAGCATTTCTGCCAGCGTCGCTTTGGTGCTCACCGCGACTTCAGTCAGGGCAACCTGCTCAATGCCAGGATTTTCAGCAATTGACCGCATCACCGCATATTGTGGTTTGGTCAG
Source organism: Enterobacter cloacae complex sp. ECL411 (assembly GCF_021869665.1). NCBI lineage: Bacteria > Pseudomonadati > Pseudomonadota > Gammaproteobacteria > Enterobacterales > Enterobacteriaceae > Enterobacter > Enterobacter cloacae complex sp. ECL411. Next base: position 3,687,542 of record NZ_CP091486.1, on the reverse strand, counting down.
TTCGGGCAATGCGTGTTGCCACTGGGCGGTATGCTGTTGAAAAAGCTGACGTAGCAGGTGAAAAGCTTCTTGTCTTAACTCCATGGACACTCCGACGGAAAAATACTCCCTCTATGATAGCCGCTCTCGGGCTGAATTTTAACGCGAGAGTTTTTAGCGAATAGTGTGATCGTATGCGAACGATCTTGTAAGCAGCAGGATCCAGGCGTAGTTTAGTTGATATGTTCGTATACGAACAAACTAATTGAGGTGCTGAATGAGATTGATTGTGGGAATGACGGGCGCGACGGGTGCGCCATTAGGCGTGGCGTTGTTGCAGGCGCTGCGGGAAATGCCGGAGGTGGAAACGCATCTGGTGATGTCGAAGTGGGCAAAAACCACGATTGAGCTGGAAACGCCCTTCACTGCGCATGACGTTGCTGCACTGGCGGATGTCGTCCATAGCCCGGCCGATCAGGCTGCCACCATCTCCTCCGGCTCGTTTCGCACCGACGGCATGATCGTCATTCCGTGCAGCATGAAAACGCTGGCGGGTATCCGCGTGGGCTACGCCGAAGGGCTGGTAGGGCGTGCGGCAGACGTGGTGCTGAAAGAGGGACGCAAGCTGGTGCTGGTTCCGCGTGAGACGCCGCTCAGCACCATCCATCTTGAGAACATGCTTGCCCTTTCCCGCATGGGCGTGGCGATGGTGCCGCCTATGCCTGCGTACTACAACCACCCACAAACCGCCGATGACATAACCCAGCATATCGTGACCCGCGTTCTCGACCAGTTTGGTCTGGAGCATAAAAAAGCCCGACGCTGGGAAGGTTTGCAGGCAGCGAAACATTTTTCACAGGAGAATAAAGATGGCATTTGATGATTTGAGAAGCTTCTTGCAGGCGCTCGATGAGCAAGGGCAGCTGCTGAAAATTGAGGAAGAGGTAAACGCTGAGCCGGATTTAGCGGCCGCCGCCAACGCTACCGGACGCATTGGCGATGGTGCGCCTGCGCTGTGGTTCGATAATATTCGCGGCTTCACCGATGCCCGTGTGGTGATGAACACTATCGGCTCGTGGCAAAACCACGCTATTTCGATGGGGCTGCCAGCAAATACCCCGGTGAAAAAACAGATCGACGAGTTTATTCGTCGCTGGGACAAATTCCCCGTCTCGCCAGAGCGTCGTGCAAATCCGGCCTGGGCGCAGAACACGGTGGACGGGGAAGACATCAACCTGTTCGACATTCTGCCGCTGTTCCGCCTGAACGACGGTGACGGGGGCTTTTATCTCGATAAAGCGTGCGTTGTCTCCCGCGATCCGCTCGACCCCGATCACTTCGGCAAGCAGAACGTCGGGATTTACCGTATGGAAGTGAAGGGCAAGCGTAAGCTCGGCCTGCAACCGGTGCCGATGCATGATATCGCGCTGCATCTGCATAAGGCCGAAGAGCGCGGCGAAGACCTGCCTGTTGCCATTACGCTGGGTAACGATCCGATCATCACCCTGATGGGCGCCACGCCGCTGAAATACGATCAATCCGAGTATGAGATGGCCGGTGCGCTACGCGAAAGCCCGTATCCGATTGCGACGGCTCCGCTGACCGGTTTCGATGTGCCGTGGGGGTCGGAAGTGATCCTGGAAGGGGTGATTGAAGGCCGAAAACGTGAGATTGAAGGGCCATTCGGTGAGTTTACCGGACACTACTCCGGCGGGCGCAACATGACGATCGTGCGCATTGATAAAGTCTCTTACCGCACAAAACCCATTTTCGAATCTCTCTACCTGGGGATGCCGTGGACCGAGATTGATTATCTGATGGGGCCCGCTACCTGCGTGCCGCTCTATCAGCAGCTGAAGGCGGAATTCCCGGAAGTGCAGGCGGTAAACGCCATGTACACCCACGGCCTGCTGGCGATTATCTCCACCAAAAAACGATACGGCGGTTTTGCCCGTGCGGTCGGGCTCCGCGCCATGACCACGCCACACGGTCTGGGTTACGTGAAAATGGTGATTATGGTGGATGAGGACGTCGATCCGTTTAACCTGCCGCAGGTGATGTGGGCGCTGTCATCGAAGGTCAATCCGGCTGGCGATCTGGTGCAGCTACCGAATATGTCTGTGCTGGAGCTTGACCTCGGCTCCAGCCCGGCGGGGATCACTGACAAGCTGATCATTGATGCCACCACCCCAGTCGCTCCGGACAACCGTGGTCACTACAGCCAGCCGGTACAGGATCTCCCTGAAACCAAAGCCTGGGCCGAAAAACTGACCGCGATGCTGGCGGCACGTCAATAAGGAGGAAAAGATGATTTGTCCACGTTGTGCCGATGAACAAATTGAAGTGATGGCAACATCACCGGTGAAAGGTGTCTGGACGGTATACCAGTGTCAGCACTGTCTGTATACCTGGCGCGATACCGAACCGCTGCGCCGTACCAGCCGTGAGCATTACCCGGAAGCGTTCCGCATGACGCAGAAGGATATTGATGAGGCACCGCAGGTGCCGACGATCCCGCCGCTGCTGTAATAAAAAGCCCGGAGGCGGCTGTGCTTACCGGGCGTTAATATTGTGCGGTCTTTTGCCCGGTGGCGCTACGCTTACCGGGCCTACGGGTTTTGTAGGCCGGGTAAGGCGAAGCCGCCACCCGGCAAAAAAGACCGCAGAAAACTAAACCAGACTCTTCAACCGATAAATCCACTCCAGCGCCTGACGCGGCGTCAGCGAATCCGGATCGAGATTTTCCAGTGCTTCTACAGCCGGAGATGTCTCTTCCGGCACCGCCAGCAGTGACATCTGCGTACCATCTATCTGCGTAGCTGCCGCATTCGGTGACAAACTTTCCAGCTCACGCAATTTCTGACGCGCGCGCTTAATCACCTCTTTCGGCACACCCGCCAGCGCGGCGACGGCCAGGCCATAGCTCTTGCTTGCCGCGCCGTCCTGCACCGTGTGCATAAAGGCGATGGTGTCGCCGTGCTCAAGCGCATCAAGGTGGACGTTAGCCACGCCTTCCATTTTCTCTGGCAGCTGTGTCAGTTCGAAATAGTGCGTCGCGAACAGCGTCAGCGCCTTGATTTTATTCGCCAGACTTTCCGCGCACGCCCAGGCCAGGGACAGGCCGTCATAGGTGGAGGTACCGCGTCCTACTTCGTCCATCAACACCAGACTGTTCTCTGTCGCGTTATGCAGAATGTTGGCGGTTTCGGTCATCTCGACCATAAAGGTAGAGCGACCGCTCGCCAGATCGTCCGCCGCACCCACACGGGTGAAGATACGGTCGACAGGGCCAATCTCAACCTTCTGCGCCGGAACGTAGCTGCCGATGTAGGCGAGCAGCGCGATAAGGGCTGTCTGGCGCATATAGGTACTTTTACCGCCCATATTGGGGCCGGTAATGATCAGCATCCTTCGCTGCGGTGACAGGTTCAACGGGTTGGCAATAAACGGCTCGTTCAGCACCTGCTCAACCACCGGATGGCGACCTTCGGTAATGCGAATACCGGGTTTGTCAGTAAAGGTAGGACAGGTGTAGTTCAGCGTTTCGGCGCGCTCGGCCAGGTTTACCAGCACATCCAGCTCGGCCAGCGCAGCGGCGCTCATTTGAAGGTCAGCCAGATGCGGCATCAGGATGTCGAACAGCTCGTCATACAGCTGTTTCTCCAGCGCCAGCGCTTTACCTTTCGACGTGAGCACTTTGTCTTCGTACTCTTTCAGCTCGGGAATAATGTAGCGCTCGGCATTTTTCAGCGTCTGGCGGCGAACGTAGTGAATCGGTGCCAGGTGGCTCTGCCCACGACTGATCTGGATATAGTAACCGTGTACGGCGTTGTAGCCGACTTTCAGGGTGTCGAGCCCCAGACGTTCACGCTCGCGGATTTCCAGCTTATCCAGATAATCCGTCGCGCCATCGGCCAGCGCACGCCATTCGTCCAGCTCTTCGTTATAACCCGGAGCAATAACCCCGCCATCCCGCACCAGAACAGGCGGCGCATCAATGATGGCGCGTTCCAGCAGTTCGCGAAGCTCGGTAAATTCGCCCATGGTTTCGCGCAGCTTTTGCACTGGCGCGCTGTCAATCTCTCCCAGCTGAGCGCGCAGTTCCGGCAACTGCTGGAAAGCGTGACGCATACGGGCGAGATCGCGTGGACGCGCGGTACGCAATGCCAGGCGCGCCAGGATACGCTCAAGATCACCCACCTGACGCAGCACCGGCTGCAATTCGGTGTAACGATCCTGCAATGCGGCAATGGTTTGCTGACGGCCAATCAGCGTTTCGGTGTTGCGGATCGGCATATGCAGCCAGCGTTTGAGCATACGGCTGCCCATGGGGGTAACCGTGCTGTCAAGAACCGACGCCAGCGTATTTTCCATGCCGCCAGCGAGGTTCTGCGTGATCTCCAGGTTGCGGCGCGTGGCGGCATCCATGATGATGCTGTCCTGCTGACGCTCCATGGTAATTGAACGGATATGGGGCAGGGCGGTACGCTGCGTATCCTTCACGTACTGCAACAGGCAGCCTGCGGCACATAGCCCGCGCGGTGCATTTTCCACACCAAAGCCAATCAAATCGCGCGTGCCAAATTGCAGGTTCAGCTGCTGGCGCGCGGTATCAATTTCGAACTCCCACAGTGGACGACGACGCAGGCCGCGGCGACCTTCAATCAGCGCCATCTCGGCGAAATCCTCTGCATAAAGCAGTTCTGCCGGATTGGTGCGCTGTAGTTCAGCCGCCATGGTTTCACGGTCAGCCGGTTCACTCAGGCGAAAACGACCGGAGCTGATATCCAGCGTGGCGTAGCCAAACCCTTTACCGTCCTGCCAGATCGCCGCCAGCAGGTTATCCTGGCGCTCCTGAAGCAGGGCTTCATCGCTGATGGTTCCCGGCGTCACGATGCGTACGACCTTGCGCTCAACGGGGCCTTTCGACGTGGCCGGGTCGCCAATTTGTTCGCAGATAGCGACAGACTCGCCCTGGTTCACCAGCTTCGCCAGATAGTTTTCAACCGCGTGATGCGGGATACCCGCCATCGGGATGGGCTCGCCTGCCGACGCGCCACGTTTCGTCAGAGAAATGTCGAGCAGCTGAGACGCACGTTTCGCATCGTCATAAAAAAGCTCGTAAAAATCGCCCATACGGTAAAACAGCAGAATTTCCGGATGCTGTGCCTTCAGCTTCAGGTACTGCTGCATCATTGGCGTATGCGCGTCGAAATTGTCGATTGTGCTCATGGAGTTATGATATCCATTTCTTTGAAAATATTACGCTTTGAGCGGCTCAATGGCCGATTGTTCCTTCTATTGTCGCATGAAAAAAAGGTGCGGCGCAGAAAAAAGTCACGACTTTACGAGGCATCTTCCGCTATTAATTCAATGATGATTTTTCCGTGCTCGACGCCCACCCGAACTTGCGAGTTGGTGGTAAATCCCGCTTGTTCAAGCCAGTCGCCTTTCAGGCTCAGCGCTGCGTGTACGCTGTAGCGTTTTGGAATTTTCGTTTTACGGTCTTCATGACGTTTTCTGAAGTAACCCACTTTTAAGTGCCGATAGGGTTTGGCGATCGCGATCTGTTGCATAAGCTCTCCGGTGAATGCGGTTATTTACACCTGTATAAAATACCAGTAAAACGCAGCGAGGGGAGGGGTAATTCTGGAAGGACGCTTCAGAAAACGGAATGCAATAACTGAAAATGTGCGGATAAAAAGGTATTATAAATACACTTTATTGTTGAGGACGACGTTATGTCCGGTAAACGTATTTCACGAGAAAAAAAGACGATCGCCAGAATGATCGCCCTGTACGAAAACAGGTGTCCACACGCCATAAAGGAAGAGGGGCGCTATTCGGCGCTTAAGGCTTATGCCGATAAGCGGCTGGATAAATGCGTATTTGGTGAGGAAAAACCTGCCTGCAAACAGTGCCCGGTGCACTGTTATCAGCCCGCCCGACGGGAAGAGATGAAGCAGGTGATGCGCTGGGCAGGGCCACGTATGTTATGGCGTCATCCGATTCTGACCATCCGACATCTGATCGACGATCGTCGTCCGGTTCCTGAATTACCGGAAAAGTATCGGCCCAAAAAATAACCGGCTCAGCGCCGCAGTGGACGACAAATCACGCTCAGGGCGACGGTGCGGCGCAGGCAGGCAGACAGAAAAAGAGCACCAAATATCCCTGCGCCAGCGCGGGAGCGATATGTACCCGCTGACGGAATGACGGGTTATTTCAGGCTCTCTTTATCGATTCCCAGACGCTTCATACGCGAGAGCAGGGTGGTACGCTTCAGCCCCAGCCGTTGCGCCGCACCTTTCGGTCCGGCTACCACGCCGTTGGTCTCCTTCAGCACTCGCATAATGAGCTGATATTCATCTTCTCCCTCTTTCGCAAGCTCGCTTGCGGCCACGGTCGTTTCAGAGAGAGTAACCTCTGGCAGGGAGAGCTGGAGCACGTTCCCGCGCGTCAGCAGGACCGCGCGCTCAATGACGTTTTCCAGCTCGCGCACGTTCCCCGGCCACTCCATCGCCGAAAGGGTGCGTAGCGTTTCGGCAGGAATACTGTCGATATTTCGCCCCATCCGGCGGGCAATCTTCGCGGTAAAGGCTTTCACCAGCAGCGGAATATCTTCCGGGCGTTCGCGCAGCGGCGGCAGGCAGATCGGGAAGACGTTCAGACGATAGTAAAGATCGCTGCGAAACTCGCGGTCGGCGACCATTTTTTTCAGATCGCGGTTGGTGGCGGCAATCAGACGCACGTCGGTCTGGATCAGCTTGTTGCTACCGAGGCGCTCGAACTCCTGCTCCTGCAAAACGCGCAGCAGCTTAGGCTGAAGCTCCAGCGGCATATCGCCCACTTCGTCGAGGAACAATGAGCTTTTATCCGCCAGTTCAAAACGGCCCAGCCGCTGGCTGCTGGCGCCGGTAAACGCGCCGCGCTCGTGGCCGAACAGGTCGCTTTCCAGTAAGCCCGCAGGCATCGCCGCGCAGTTCATCTTCACCATCCGGCGGCTGTTGCGGTTGCTCAGGTTGTGGATCGCCCGGGCAATCAGCTCTTTCCCTGTGCCGGTTTCACCGAGGATCAGCACCGTGCTGTCGCTCTGCGCCACCATCTCCACCTGCTTGAGGATGTTGTACATGGCATCGCTGCGTCCGATGATTTCGCCAAACTCGCTGTCCACATTGTTGAGCTGCTCGGTCAGCGCCAGGTTTTCGTCCACCAGCCGTTCTTTCAGACGGTGGATCTCCTGATAGGCGAGGGCGTTATCCAGCGCAATGGAGATACGTTCGGCGATCTGGCGCAGCAGCTTCAGGTTGGCGGTGGTAAATACGGCTTCATCGCACTGCGCCAGTTTAAGCACGCCGAGCATGGTGTTGCCGGACATCAGCGGCAGCAGGCACAGGGTCTGGATCTTGTTGCCCCAGGTGTTAAACAGCATCCGCTCGTAGGGCGCTACCGGATCCTGCTCGCTGAGGTTTAACAGCAGGATCTCTTTGCTTTTAAATACCCGTTCAGACAGGGTTCCCGCTTCGTCCACTTCGCTTTGCTCGTGCGCCGGGTTAGCTTCGTCGAGGTAGTGGGTGGAGTAGATGTTCAGCTTGCCCTTACGGTTGCCGCGCAGCGCAATGCTGATAGCATCGATCCTGAAATAGTGATGGATCTCTTTGGCGACTTCGCTCACCAGTTCGTCCATATCGAGACGCGACAGCACGGCATTGGTGATGGCGACCAGAATGCGGAAATTATCGCGCTCGCGGCTCAACAGGTCGTAATCCACGTTATTGGTGACGCGGCTTTGGATCTGCTCTGCCACGACGGCCACAATTTGCGTGAAGGTATGCAACCGCTCGTACTCCGCCTCGGTCCAGGGCTGGTCGTTATTACGGATAAACTCGCAGCCGCCAAAAATTTGCCCTTCCACCGCCAGCGGCAGCATGCTGTAGTGGCCGAACGGGTGGTAAAGGTTGCACTCTGCCAGCTTCGGCCAGGCCTGGCGAAACTGGTCAAAATTGCAGTGCAGCGCTTCCGGGCGGGAGAGAATACGTCGCACCGGACCGTGGGCCAGAAACGTTTCATCTTCATATTCGAAGATTTTGCCGTTATCACGCGTTGAGAAATAGCTCGCGCGGTGGGTTGCGCTATGCCAGAGCACAATGGCGGCGCTGTCCGCCAGCGCTGATTGCCTGACCAGCCGCGTCAGGGCATCGCTCAGCGCGCCGAGGTCGGGCTGTTGTAAAAGTGTGCGCGTGATGTCAAACAGGCCCTGCTGTCCAAGATCGCTCATCGGTGTATACGGCATTATTGCTTTCCAATAGAAACTGGCAAAAAAGAGACATTCAGCGCTGACCGCTTTTGGCGCGGTCTAGCAAATTCGGGGTAACGGTTCAGCGTGCGGCAGATCCAGCGTGCGCTTCACGCCGTAAAGCCCGGTCAGGCGCACCCCTTTGCGCTCAACCACGTCGCCGATGATGGCCGCGTCTTTCCCTAAGGGATGTGCGCGCAGTTGTTCAAGTACGGCTTCCGCCGCCGTGCGTTCCACGCCGATCACCAGCTTACCTTCGTTGGCAAAGTTAAGCGGGTCTAGCCCTAATAGCTCGCACAGCCCGCGTACAGCAGGCTTAACGGGCAGGCCGCGCTCGGTCAGTTCAATTCCACAGCCGCTGCTTGCGGCAAATTCGTGTACGACGGCATTCACGCCGCCTCGCGTGGCGTCGCGCAGGGCTTTTACACCCGGCATGTCGCGCAGCGTCTGGATCAGCGGCGTGAGTACCGCGCAGTCACTGTGCAGCTCGCCATCCAGCCCTAAGCCTTCGCGCAGGTTCAGGATGGTTGCCCCGTGGCAGCCCAGCGTGCCGCTGACAATCAGCACGTCGCCTGCACAAAGCTGCTGCGCGCCCCAGTGAATGTCGGCGGGGATCGCCCCCATTCCGGCGGTGTTAATGAAGAGCTTATCCGCCGCGCCGCGCTGCACCACCTTGGTATCCCCGGTCACGATGGCGATCCCCGCCTCGCGGGCGGTGTGCGCCATGCTGTTGACCACCGCCGTGAGCGTTTCCATCGGTAACCCTTCTTCGAGGATAAACCCGCAGGAGAGGTAGCGGGGGATCGCGCCGCTGACGGCCACGTCGTTTGCCGTGCCGCAGACGGCGAGCTTGCCGATATCGCCGCCCGGGAAGAACAGCGGGTCAATCACGTAGCTGTCGGTAGAGAACGCCAGCCTGTCGCCGTGGGCGGTCAGGGCCGCGAGGTCAATACGCGCCTGATCTTCCTGCTCGGCGAGCCAGGGGTTGTTAAAGGCTTCCATGAACAGCCTGTTAATCAACTGCTGCATCGCCTGTCCACCGCTTCCGTGCGCCATTTCCACCGTGTTCATGCTTCACACTCCTGGTTGCGATAGTGATACCACGCGGCGCATGCCCCTTCGGAAGAGACCATCAGCGCGCCAAACGCGGTTTGCGGGTTACAGGCGTTGCCAAATAACGGGCAGTGATGAGGTTTGCATTTGCCGGTGAGTACGTCGCCACAGCGGGCGCGGGGATCGTCGCACACCTTCTGCGGCTGCGGGCGGAAATGCGCTTCGGCGTCGAAGGCGCGATACGCGGGCGTCAGGTGTACGCCGGATTCGGCAATCAGCCCCAGTCCGCGCCACTCGCTGTCGCCTTCGACGCTAAACACGTCGGCTATCGCCTGCTGTGCCCGTCTGTTACCTGCATCGGGCACCACGCGGCGATACTGATTTTCCACCACACTCAGGGCCGCTATTTTCTGCTCAACCAGCATGGTCACGCCTTGCAGTAGATCAAGTGGCTCGAAACCAGCCACCACTAACGGACGATTGTACTGTTCAGCGATAAAACTGTAGGCTTCTGTGCCGATCACCATGCTGACGTGTCCTGGTGCCAGGAAGGCGTCGATGCCGTTGTCCGGCGCTTCAAGCAGGCTACGCAGCGTGGGAATAAGCGTGATGTGCTGGCAGAAAAAGTAAAAGTTAGTGACGTTGCGGGCTTTCGCCTGCTGGAGAGTGATAGCGGTGGCGGGCATGGTGGTTTCAAAACCCAGCCCGAAAAAGACCACCTTACGCTCAGGATTAGCCATCGCCAGCGTCAGGGCATCCATCGGTGAGTAGACGATCCGCACGTCCGCGCCGCGCGCCTTCGCCTGGAGCAGCGAGCCATTTTTTCCCGGTACGCGCATGGCGTCGCCAAAGGTGCAAAAAATCACACCGGGGCGGCTGGCGATGTCGAGACAGCTGTCGATGCGCCCCATCGGCAGCACGCACACCGGGCAGCCGGGGCCGTGGATAAATTCGATGTTCTCCGGCAGCAGCTGGTCGAGGCCAAATTTGAAGATGGCGTGGGTGTGTCCGCCGCACACCTCCATGATCCGCAGCGGTTTTTCTTTCGTGTAGTCCAGCAGGGACGCGCGGGTTTTCAGGCGATCGATAAGCTGCAACACCTGCTCAGGCGCGCGATATTCATCAACGTAACGCATGTGTTATCGTTCCTCACCATACAGCAGGGCACCCACGTCCGGCTCAACGTCGAACATATTCTGTAGCGCGTCCAGCGTGTCGCGGGCTTCTTCCTCATTAATCACGCTCATGGCAAACCCCACGTGGACCAGCACCCACTGGCCGAGACGCGATGCGCCGGTCTCATCGTGGCTGCCCACCAGCGTCAGATCGACATCGCGCAGGATGCCGCAGACCTCCACTTTGGCCTGATTGCCGACGATAGAATGAATTTGTCCGGGGACGCCTATGCACATCGTTCGCTCTCCAGCCAGTTCAGCCAGGCGTCCATCCCGTCGCCGCGCGTGGCGGAAACCAGCAGGATCTCAATGTCCGGGTTCACTTCCCGGGCGTAAGCCAGGCACTTATCCACGTCGAAATTCAGGTACGGCAGCAGGTCGACTTTGTTCAGCAGCATGAGGGAGGCGGCGGCAAACATATGTGGATACTTCAGCGGCTTGTCTTCCCCTTCGGTCACGGAGAGCACCGCCACTTTATGCCGCTCGCCGAGGTCGAAGCTTGCCGGGCAGACTAGGTTGCCGACGTTTTCAATGAACAGGATGCCGTTGTTCGCCAGCGGCAGGCGCGGGGCGGCGTCGGCAATCATCTGCGCATCCAGGTGGCAGCCCTTGCCGGTGTTGACCTGAATCGCGGGCGTACCGGTTTCGCGGATGCGCGCCGCGTCGTTTACCGTTTGCTGATCGCCTTCGATAACGGCGCAGGAGACTCGTTTATTCAGTCGTTTGAGGGTTTCGGTCAGCAGGGTGGTTTTACCGGAGCCGGGGCTGGAGACCAGGTTCAGTACCAGCTGTTGACGGGCGGCAAAGCGGGCGCGATTGCGAGCGGCGAGCTGGTTATTTTTGTCCAGCACATTGATCTCCACCTCCAGCATCTCGCGCTGGCTGATGCCCGGCGCGTGGGTGCCTGCTTCGCCGTGGCCGTAATGCAGGTCGCCCGCGTCTGAACGCTGCGGCGCAAAGGTGATGCCGGTCAGTGCCGCCGCGGGACGCGGGGCAGGAGAAAAGGGTGCGGAGCGAAACGCGGAGTGGGGACGGTGTTCATCCCCTTCTATATACAGGTTGCCTTCAGCGCAACCGCAGGTACTACACATACATTACTCCTTCTCGATTTCGAGGCGTTGGATCTGCATACCGTCATCCGCCACGATGCGCAGCCCGCTGCTCTGGCACTGCGGACAGCGCTGTACCTTCGATGACAGCAGCGTGACGTACTGCTGACACTGCTCGCACCAGCACTCCGCCTGCTGCTCCTCGATATGCAGTGCGCAACCCTCCGCCAGCGTGCCGCGGCACACCAGCTCAAAACAGAAGGTGAGGGCGCTGGTCTCGACGCAGGAAAACGCCCCGACCTTCAGCCAGACGCCAGTCACGCGCTTCGCATGGTTCTGCACAGCCTGCTGTTCGATAAGTTCCAGTGCCCGCTGGCAGAGGGTGATTTCGTGCATGACGCCTCCTTAATGAATTGCCCCTTTAATGCAATAACAGTGCCAGCTTGATTTGCGTTACGGCGTGACGATGTCAACGCTGTCGAAATGACACGTCGACACCGCAGCGGTGACAGTGCGCATCTCTTTAAAATCCATTTAAATCAATAAATTAAAAACTGGCACGAAATCTGCTTAACAGCCGCTAACTCCATTAACCGGATACCTTTTATGACTATTTGGGAAATTAGCGAAAAAGCGGATTACATCGCGCAACGTCATCAGCAGCTTCAGGATCAGTGGCACCTCTACTGCAACTCTCTGATTCAGGGGATCACCCTGTCAAAAGCCCGTCTGCACCATGCCATGAGCTGCGCGGCGCAGGGGGATATGCGCTTTGTGTTGTTTGGTCACTTCACGATTTTTGTCACCCTGGCGGAGAGCTTCAACAGCCACACCATTGAGTATTACGTTGAGACAAAAGAGGGTGAAAAACAGTGTATTGCGAAAGCCCAACTGATGGCCGACGGCATGGTGGACGGTCACGTCAGCACCCGCGATCGCCAGCAGGTGCTGGAGCACTATCTGGAGAAAATCGCGCCGGTTTATAACGGCCTCTACGCTGCCGTTGAGCACGATCAGCCGATCAACCTGAAACAGCTGATCGACGGAAAATCCTCCGCGAACGTGGCCTGAAGAGCGAGTGTCGAGAAGTGTCGATAAGACAGTTTTTTTTCGTCAAAAATGACCATCACCAGAGGATGACCCGGTGAACCGTTTTGTAATTGCTGACTCGACGGTCTGTATTGGCTGTCGAACCTGTGAGGCGGCGTGCTCGGAAACGCACCGCCTGCACGGGCTACAGTCCATGCCGCGCCTGCGCGTCATGCGTAATGAGAAAGAGTCTGCCCCGCAGCTCTGTCACCACTGTGAAGACGCGCCATGCGCAGGCGTCTGTCCCGTCAATGCCATCACCCGCGTTGACGGCGCGGTACAGCTGAACGAAAGCCTGTGCGTGAGCTGCAAGCTGTGCGGCATCGCCTGTCCGTTCGGTGCCATTGAGTTTTCCGGCAGCCGTCCGCTGCATATTCCGGCGAATGCCAACACCCCGAAAGCGCCGCCTGCGCCACCGGCACCGGCACGCGTGAGCACGCTGCTGGACTGGGTGCCGGGCATTCGCGCCGTCGCGGTGAAGTGCGACCTGTGCAGCTTCGATGAACAAGGTCCGGCCTGCGTGCGCACCTGTCCGACCAAAGCGTTAATTCTGGTTAATATTCGCGACATCGCCCGCACCAGCAAACGCAAGCGCGAGCTGACCATCAATACTGACGTCGGCGATCTTTCGCTGCTGCGGGCGCTTAACGAGGGGGCGAAATGAACGCGATAGTTATGATGACCAGCGGCGTGGCCTGGTTTGCCGCCGCCGCTGTCCTGGCGCTGCTCCTCTCCTTCCATAAAACGCTGAGCGGCTGGATCGCCGGTATCGGCGGGGCGGTCGGCAGCCTGATGACGCTGGCGGCGGGCGGCGTTGTCCTGATCGACGGCCAATCCGTCGACACCCTCATCCCGCTGATTCACCACGCCGTTGAGCTTACGCCGCTAAATGCCATCTGGCTGGTCACCTTTGGTCTGTGTGGGCTGTTTATCAGCCTGTTTAATATCGACTGGCACCGCCATCAGCATACCAACGCCAACGGCCTGCTGGTCAACCTGTTGATGGCCGCCGCGGTCTGCACTGTTGTCGCCAGCAACCTCGGCGCGCTGGTGGTGATGGCTGAAATCATGGCCCTGTGCGGCGTGTTCCTGACCGGATGCAGCGCCTCCGGCAAGCTGTGGTTTGCGCTCGGACGACTCGGCACGCTGCTGCTGGCGCTGGCCTGCTGGCTGGTGTGGCAGCGTTTCGGCACGCTGGACTTTGCCGTGCTTAACGGCCAGCCGCTGGGGAATGACGTCTGGCTGTTGGGCGTAGTCGGTTTTGGCCTGCTGGCCGGGATTATCCCGCTGCACGGCTGGGTGCCGCAGGCGCATGCCAATGCCTCGGCCCCGGCTGCCGCGCTGTTCTCCACCGTGGTGATGAAGGTCGGTCTGTTCGGCATCCTGACGATAACCCTGACGGGCGGCCAGCCGCCGCTGTGGTGGGGCGTGGCGCTGCTGATTGCCGGGATGATCACCGCATTTGTCGGCGGGCTGTACGCCCTGATGGAGCATAACATCCAGCGCCTGCTGGCGTACCACACCCTGGAGAATATCGGCATCATCCTGCTCGGCATGGGCGCGGGTGTCAGCGGGCTGGCGCTCAACCAGCCGGCGCTGATTGCCGCCGGGTTTATTGGCGGTCTGTATCACCTTATCAACCACAGCCTGTTTAAAAGCACCCTGTTCCTCGGCGCGGGCAGCGTCTGGTTTCGCACCGGGCACCGCGATATTGAAAAGCTCGGCGGGATTGGCAAAAAAATGCCCGTCATTTCGCTGGCGATGCTGGTCGGGCTGATGGCGATGGCCGCGCTTCCACCGCTGAACGGCTTTGCCGGGGAGTGGGTGATCTATCAATCCTTCTTCGCGCTCGGCCAGAGCGACGCGTTTATCGCGCGGCTGCTCGGCCCGCTGCTGGCGGTTGGGCTGGCGATTACCGGGGCGCTGGCGGTGATGTGTATGGCGAAGGTTTACGGCGTCACCTTCCTGGGCGCGCCGCGCACCCGCGAAGCGGAAAACGCCTGTTGCGCCCCGGTGCTGATGGCCACCAGCGTGGTCGCGCTGGCGCTGTGCTGTATCGCAGGTGGGGTTGCCGCGCCGTGGCTGCTGCCGCTTCTGGGCCACGCCATTCCGCTGCCGCTGGCTACGGCGCATACCGTCGTGTCCCAGCCGATGATGGCGCTGCTGCTGATTGCCGCGCCGCTCCTGCCGTTCGTGCTGATGCTGTTCTTCAGACGCGACCGTCTCGCCTCCCGCTCGCGCGGCGCGGCGTGGGCCTGCGGCTACGAACACGAGCAGTCGATGGTCATCACCGCCCACGGTTTCGCCATGCCGGTGAAGGAGAACTTCGCCGCCGTGCTGAAGCTGCGCCACTGGCTGAACCCGGTGGGCTGGGTGCCGGGCTGGCAGAGTGCCGCCGTGCCCGTGCTGTTCCGCCGCCTGGCGCTGATCGAGCTGGCGGTGCTGGTGGTGATTGTCATTTCACGAGGAGCCTGACATGAGTTTGTTACTGGCAATTCTTCAGGCGCTGGTGCTGTTTGCCGCCGCGCCGCTGCTGTCGGGCATCACGCGCGTGGCGCGCGCCCGGCTACACAACCGTCGCGGGCCTGGCGTGCTCCAGGAGTACCGCGATCTCTTCAAGCTGCTCTCCCGTCAGAGCGTCGCGCCGGATGCCGCAGGTTGGGTGTTCCGCCTGACGCCGTTCGTGATGGTCGGCGTGATGCTGACCATCGCCACCGCGCTGCCGGTAGTGACGGTGGGCTCGCCGCTGCCCGTGCTTGGCGATCTGATTACGCTGATCTACCTCTTCGCCATCGCGCGTTTCTTCTTTGCGATTGCGGGCCTGGACACCGGCAGCCCGTTTACGGGTATCGGCGCCAGTCGCGAGGCGATGCTCGGCGTGCTGGTTGAGCCAATTCTGCTGCTGGGGCTGTGGGTCGCCGCGCAGGTTGCTGGCTCGACCCACATCAGTTTCATCACCGACACCGTTTACCACTGGCCGGTTTCACGTTCGCTCCCGCTGGTGCTGGCGCTCTGCGCCTGCGCGTTCGCCACCTTTATCGAGATGGGCAAGCTGCCGTTCGATCTCGCGGAAGCGGAGCAGGAATTGCAGGAGGGGCCACTCACCGAGTACAGCGGCTACGGCTTTGCGGTGCTGAAGTGGGGCATCAGCCTCAAGCAGCTGGTGGTGTTGCAGATGTTCGTCGGCGTTTTCTTCCCGTGGGGGCAGATGACGCACTTCTCTGCGGGCGGCCTGCTGCTGGCCGTTGTGGTGGCTGCGCTCAAGCTGCTTATCGGCGTGCTGGTGATTGCCCTGTTTGAAAACAGCATGGCGCGCCTGCGTTTTGTCGAAACGTCACGCATTACCTGGGCTGGTTTTGGTTTTGCATTTTTAGCGTTCGTCTCCTTGCTGGTGGCGTGATTAAAGAGAGTGTTTATGTCTGAAGAAAAGAAAGGTCAGCAGTATCTCGCCGCGTTGCATCAGGCTTTCCCGGGCGTGGTGCTGGAGGAGTCATGGCAAACCAAAGACCAGGTAACCGTCACCATTAAGGTGAACTACCTGCCGGAAGTGGTGGAGTTTCTTTACTACCAGCAGGGCGGCTGGCTGTCGGTGCTGTTCGGCAACGACGAGCGTCAGCTGTGCGGCAACTATGCGGTGTACTACGTGATGTCGATGGAGCAGGGCGAGAAGTGCTGGCTCACCGTGCGCGTCGAAGTTGACCCGAACAAGCCGGAGTACCCGTCCGTCACGCCGCGCGTACCCGCCGCCGTCTGGGGCGAGCGCGAAGTGCGCGACATGTACGGCCTGGTGCCGGTTGGTCTGCCTGACGAGCGTCGTCTGGTGCTGCCGGACGACTGGCCGGATGAACTCTATCCGCTGCGCAAGGACAGCATGGACTACCGCCAGCGTCCGGCCCCGACAACCGACAGCGAAACCTACGAGTTCATCAACGAGCTGGGCAGCAAGAAGAATAATGTGGTGCCGATCGGCCCGCTGCACGTCACCTCTGACGAACCGGGCCACTTCCGCCTGTTCGTCGACGGCGAAAACATTATCGACGCCGACTACCGCCTGTTCTACGTCCACCGCGGCATGGAGAAGCTGGCGGAGACCCGCATGGGCTACAACGAAGTCACGTTTCTTTCTGACCGCGTGTGCGGCATCTGCGGCTTTGCCCACAGCACCGCCTACACCACCTCGGTGGAGAACGGCATGGGGATCGTGGTGCCGGAACGCGCGCAGATGATCCGCGCCATTCTGCTGGAGGTGGAACGCCTGCACTCACACCTGCTGAACCTCGGCCTGGCCTGCCACTTCGTCGGCTTTGACTCCGGGTTTATGCAGTTCTTCCGCGTGCGTGAGGCATCAATGAAGATGGCGGAGATCCTCACCGGGGCGCGTAAAACCTACGGCCTGAACCTGATCGGCGGGATCCGCCGCGACCTGCTGAAAGATGACATGATCCAGACCCGCCAGCTGGCGCAGCAGATGCGCCGCGACGTGCAGGAGCTGGTGGACATGCTGCTCAGCACGCCAAACATTGAGCAGCGCACCGTCGGGATTGGTCGTCTTGACCCGGAAATCGCCCGCGACTTCAGCAACGTCGGTCCAATGGTGCGCGCCAGCGGCCACGCCCGCGACACCCGCGCCGATCACCCGTTCGTCGGCTACGGCCTGCTGCCGATGACCGTGCACAGCGAGCAGGGCTGCGACGTCATCTCCCGCCTGAAGGTGCGCATCAACGAGGTGTTTACTGCGCTGAACATGATCGACTACGGCCTCGATAACCTGCCGGGCGGCCCGCTGATGGTGGAAGGCTTCACCTACATTCCAAACCGCTTTGCCCTCGGATTCGCCGAAGCGCCGCGCGGGGATGACATTCACTGGAGCATGACCGGCGACAACCAGAAGCTCTACCGCTGGCGCTGCCGTGCGGCGACCTACGCCAACTGGCCAACCCTGCGCTACATGCTGCGCGGTAACACCGTCTCTGACGCGCCGCTGATCATCGGCAGCCTCGACCCGTGCTACTCCTGCACCGACCGCATGACCGTCGTGGACGTGCGCAAGAAGAAAAGCCAGGTGGTGCCGTACAAAGAGCTTGAGCGCTACAGCATCGAGCGTAAGAACTCGCCGCTGAAATAAGGACTCGTCATGTTTACCTTTATCAAAAAAGTGATCAAAACCGGCGCGCAGACCAGCAGTTATCCGCTGGAGCCGATGCCGGTGGATAAAAACTTTCGCGGCAAGCCGGAGCACAACCCGCAGCAGTGCATCGGTTGCGCGGCCTGCGTCAACGCCTGCCCGTCGAATGCCTTAACGGTGGAAACGGACCTGAAAACCGGCGAGCTGGCCTGGCAGTTTAACCTCGGGCGCTGCATCTTCTGCGGCCGCTGCGAGGAGGTCTGCCCGACGGTAGCCATTCGCCTGTCTCAGAAGTACGAGCTGGCGGTGTGGAAAAAAGAGGATTTCCTCCAGCAGTCGCGCTTTGCGCTGTGCAACTGCCGCGTCTGCAAGCGTCCGTTCGCCGTGCAAAAAGAGATCGACTACGCCATCGCGCTGCTGAAGCACAACGGCGACGTGCGTGCGGAGCATCACCGTGAAAGCTTCGAAACCTGCCCGGAGTGCAAACGTCAGAAATGCCTGCTGCCGTCTGACCGCATCGATTTAACCCGTCATATGAGAGAGGCCAGCTGATGGAAAACTTACTCGGCCCGCGCGACGCTAACGGCATTCCGGTACCGCTGACGGTGGAGGAGTCCATCGCCAGCATGAAGGCGTCGCTGCTGAAAAAAATCAAACGCTCGGCCTACGTCTATCGCGTGGACTGCGGCGGCTGCAACGGCTGTGAGATCGAAATCTTCGCCACCCTGTCGCCGCTGTTTGACGCCGAACGCTTCGGCATCAAAGTGGTGCCGTCCCCGCGCCACGCGGATATCCTGCTGTTCACCGGCGCGGTCACCCGCGCGATGCGCTCGCCTGCGCTGCGCGCCTGGCAGTCTGCGCCGGATCCGAAAATCTGCATCTCCTACGGCGCCTGCGGCAACAGCGGCGGCATCTTCCACGATCTTTACTGCGTCTGGGGCGGCACCGACAAAATCGTGCCGGTGGACGTTTACATTCCGGGCTGCCCGCCGACGCCCGCCGCCACGCTGTACGGTTTTGCCATGGCGCTCGGCCTGCTGGAGCAGAAGATCCACGCCCGCGAGCCGGGCGAGCTGGACAACCAGCCAGCCACTCTCCTGCACCCGGATATGGTGCAGCCGCTGCGGGTGAAGATCGATCGCACGGCGCGCAGGCTGGCGGGTTACCGCTATGGCCGTCAGATTGCCGACGATTATCTGCGCCTGCTGAGCCAGGGCGACCATCAGGTGGCGCGCTGGCTGGAGGCCGAGAACGATCCGCGTCTCAATGAGATCGTGGCAAACCTGAACAGTATTGTGGATGAGGCGCGTATCCGATGAGTGAAACGGTGGTGTTCAGCCAGCTGAGCCGTAAGTTTATTGATGAGAACGATGCCACGCCGGATGCGGCGCAGCAGGTGGTCTATTACAGCCTGGCGATTGGGCACCACCTCGGGGTGATCGACTGCCTGGAGGCGGCGCTAAGCTGCCCGTGGCCCGAGTACCTGGCGTGGATCGCCACGCTGGAGGAGGGCAGCACGGCGCGGCGCAAAATGGAGGGCGTGCCGAAGTACGGTGAGATCGTTATCGACGCCAACCACATTGCGATGCTCGCCAACGCCTTTGACGCGGCGCTGAGCGTACAAAACCCGGCGCAGAAGGCGTGGAGCAAAACGCTGCTCGGCATGCTGCACGATATTCATCAGGAGAGCGCCATCTACCTGATGGTGAGGAGATTACGTGACTGACGTTTTACTGTGTGTCGGCAACAGCATGATGGGCGACGACGGCGCGGGCCCGCTGCTGGCGGAGATGTGTGCCGCGAACCCGCCGGGCAACTGGGTGGTGATTGACGGCGGCAGCGCGCCGGAAAACGACGTGGTGGCCATTCGCGAGCTGCGCCCGGACAGGTTGTTAATCGTCGATGCCACCGATATGGGGCTCAACCCCGGCGAGATCCGCCTGATTGACCCGGACGACATCGCCGAGATGTTTATGATGACCACCCACAACATGCCGCTGAACTACCTGGTGGATCAGATTAAAGACGACGTGGGTGAGGTGCTGTTTCTGGGCATTCAGCCGGACATCGTCGGGTTTTATTATCCGATGACGCCGCCGGTGAAAGAGGCGGTGGACGTGGTGTATTCACGGCTTGCCGGGTGGGTTGGGGACGGGGGTTTTCAGCCCCTCACCCCGGCCCTCTCCCCAGAGGGGAGAGGGTGAAAACCGCATCGAGCAGTTTGTAGGCCGGGTAAGGCAACGCCGCCACCCGGCAAAACAGGCTACGCCAGATCCGCCCCGTTACTCGCAATCACCTTCTTATACCACCAGAACGATTTCTTGCGTTTTCGATCCAGCGTGCCGTTCCCGGCGTCGTCGCGGTCGACGTAGACAAATCCATAGCGCTTGCTCATCTCCCCGGTTGAGGCCGAGACCAGGTCAATGCAGCCCCAGGTGGTGTAGCCCATCAGCGGGACGCCGTCCTCAATCGCGTCACCCATCGCACGGATATGCTCGCGCAGGTAGCTGATGCGGTAGTCGTCGTTGATCTCGCCGTTTTCATCAATGACGTCCTTCGCCCCGAGGCCGTTTTCCACCAGGAACAGCGGCTTCTGGTAGCGGTCATACATCATGTTCATGGTGATGCGCAGCCCGAGCGGGTCGATGCCCCAGCCCCACTCGCTCACCTGAATATGCGGGTTGCGCAGGGACTTCACGATGTTCGCCGCGCTGGTGTTGCCCGCGTTCATATCCGCCGACGCGCAGCGCGAGGCGTAATAACTGAACGAGACAAAGTCGACGGTGTTTTTCAGCAGGTCG
The DNA here is from genome assembly GCF_021869665.1 of Enterobacter cloacae complex sp. ECL411. Lineage (NCBI taxonomy): Bacteria > Pseudomonadati > Pseudomonadota > Gammaproteobacteria > Enterobacterales > Enterobacteriaceae > Enterobacter > Enterobacter cloacae complex sp. ECL411. Next base: position 3,666,975 of record NZ_CP091486.1, on the reverse strand, counting down.
TCGTCGCCGGGGTCTTTCACAATCACCACCCCTTTCTCGCGGAACACGCGGGCGGAGTAGGCTGGATAGCTGCCGCGCGCCTGCACGTCGATAAAGAACAGGTTCTCGCGGTCTTTCTCCAGTGCCATCCACACGTCTTCCGGCTTGCAGGAGTAGGGGTAGAAGTTACCGCCCGCCAGCATGCAGCCGACCTGGTTTTCCGGGTTCACCTCGTGGGCGATTTTGGTCGCCAGCGCGCTCGCCACCAGCTCGTGGTGCGCGGCCTGGTATTTCACCTGGTCTTCGTTTTCCCCTTCCTCAAACACCAGCCCCGCGCCGGAGAACGGGCTGTGCAGCATGATGTTGATTTCGTTGAAGGTCAGCCAGTATTTCACCAGCCCGTTAAACGCCTCGAAGCAGGTGCGGGCGTAGCGGGCGAAGAAATCCACCATCTTACGGTTGCGCCAGGAGCCGTACTCCGTCACCAGGTGCATCGGCACGTCGAAATGGCAGAGCGTCACCAGCGGCTCGATGTTGTACTTTTTGCACTCCTCGAACACCGCGCGGTAGAAGGCAATGCCCTCCTGATTTGGCAACGGTTCGTCGCCGTTCGGGTAGAGGCGGCTCCAGGCAATCGAGGTGCGGAACACCGTAAAGCCCATCTCCGCCATCAGGGCAATGTCTTCTTTGTAACGATGGTAAAAATCAATCGCCTCGTGGCTCGGGTAAAATTCGTCGTCACGCAACGAAAACCGTTTTTCCTTGCCGACTTTTACCGCCAGACGGTTTGCGCCGTGGGGGATCATATCGACCGTTGTCAGTCCTTTGCCGCCTTCACGGTAAGCCCCTTCACTCTGGTTGGCGGCAAGCGCGCCGCCCCATAAAAATCCTTGTGGAAAAACAGACATTCTTACCTCGCTTTCAGTTTATGCTTCTGCTGCTTTGTTCTGTACCGGTGCGGTTTGCAGGGCGCGTGCTTTTTCGGCTTCGTCTTCTACCGGGATATCTTCAAACCCTAACAGCAGGGTCAGCACGAACGACAGCACCACCGCCAGACCCATCACACCAAACACCCAGACGATGGTCATCGGGTTGGCCGGGTCGAAGAACTGCACGCTGGTGAACAGCCCCGGCGCCGCCATGGAGTGGCTGGCAAGACCGGCCATGCCGGCCACCGCGCCGCAGATAAAGCCGCTGATCAGGCTCGCAATCAGCGGACGTTTCAGACGTACCGCCACGCCGTACAGGGCCGGTTCAGAGATCCCCGCCATGATGGCGGAGGCCGCAGCCGCCAGCGCCGTCTGGCGCAGCTCCGGGTTTTTGGTTTTCCACGCCACCGCCAGCGACGAACCGCCGAGCGACAGGTTGGCGCCGATTTCCGACGGCATCACCATCCCTTCTTTGCCCGTTTCGGCAATGGTCTGGATGATGGTCGGCGTAAACACGCGGTGCATCCCGGTCATCACCAGCAGCGGCCACAGCGCGCCCATAATGGCAACGGAGAGCCAGCCCAGATAGCCGTGAATGGTGTAGACCAGCGCGGAGATGGCGCTACCGATCCAGATCCCGAGCGGGCCAATCAGTACGATGGCGAGCGGGGCGGCAATCAGCACGATCAGCATCGGCTTCAGGAAGTTTTTGGTCACCGCCGGGGTGATGCGATCCACCCAGCGTTCGATATACGACAGGCACCAGGTCATCACCAGGGCCGGGATAACGGTATAGGTGTATTTCACCGCCGTAACCGGAATTAAGGCAAATTCTACATGCTCGCCCTGCGCCGCTTTCGCCATCAGCTCGATAAAGCTCGGATGAACCAGTACGCCCGCAATGGCTATCGCCAGGGACATGTTGGTTTTGAACTTCACCGCTGCGGAAGCCGCCACCATCAGCGGCAGGAAGAAGAACGCGCCGTCGCCGATAACGGTCAGGATCGTCAGCGTCGGGTCACCTTTGCCCAGCACGCCGGTCATCTCAAGGATCATCGCCAGCAGCTTGACCATCGACCCGCCGATGATCGCTGGGATCAGCGGAGACATGGTGCCGATCAGTGCGTCGAGGATCCCGGCGCCAATCCGGCGCAGCGTAAGCTTCTGTGGACCTTCCGCTACGGCAGGTTGCAGGTTGGCGGGCAGCAGGCTCACCACTTCACGGTATGCCTGGGATACGGTGTTGCCGATGATCACCTGGCACTGGTTGTCGTTGCGCACCACGCCGAGCACGCCGCTGATGCTTTTCAGACGCGCGGCGTCGGTAAGGCTTTCGTCTTTCAGAACGAAGCGCAGGCGCGTCATGCAGTGGGTGACGGCGACGATGTTCTCTTTACCGCCCAGCGCGCTAACCACGTCATTTGCCAGCGCAGCGTAATTTTTTGCCATCGGATGTGATCCTGTTATCGTTGTGAGAAGTGTAGGAAACCGGTTTCACATAATCATCATGAGTTTCTTTTAATGAAACAAGACCACTTTTTATGCATTTTTTCGTTTCGTGATGACGATCACTCGTGGCCGTATAAAGCGTGATAACGCCGCTGCGACAATTTTTCTGCGGTGAAGTACACTGCGGCTCATCAGATTTGAATGGAATAACACTATGACCACGATGCTGGAAGTGGCGAAGCGGGCAGGCGTGTCGAAAGCGACGGTCTCCCGGGTGCTGTCGGGGAACGGTTACGTCAGCCAGGAGACGAAAGACCGCGTGTTTCAGGCCATCGAAGAGAGCGGGTATCGCCCCAATCTGCTGGCGCGAAACCTGGCGACCAAACGCACCCAGACCCTGGGGCTGGTGGTGACAAACACCCTGTACCATGGGGTCTACTTTAGCGAGCTGCTGTTTAACGCCGCGCGGATGACGGAAGAGAAGGGGCGTCAGCTGATCCTGGCGGACGGCAAGCACAGCGCCGAAGAGGAGCGCGAGGCGATCCAGTACCTGCTCGACATGCGCTGCGACGCGGTGATCATCTACCCGCGTTTTCTGAGCGTGGAAGCGCTGGACGAAATTATTGAGAAATGCGAGCAGCCGATTATGGTGCTCAACCGCCGTTTGCGGAAAAACAGCAGCCACAGCGTCTGGTCCGATCATAAAGCGTCGTGTCAGGACGCAGTATCGCAGTTGATCGCGAAAGGCCACCGGGAGATTGCGTTTATCACCGGTTCGCTGGATTCCCCCACCGGCGTGGAGCGTCTTTCCGGCTACAAGGACGCGCTGGCGCAGCACGGCATTGCCCTGCGTGACGCGCTGATCGCCGAAGGGAAGTGGAGCCCGGCCAGCGGCGCGGCGGCGGTCTCTCAGCTGCTCACCCGCGGCGAAACGTTTACCGCGCTGGTGGCGAGTAACGACGATATGGCGATTGGCGCCATCAGGCAGTTGCACGAGAGCGGCGTCGCCACGCCGGGCGCGGTGTCCGTCATCGGCTTTGACGACGTGGCAATCGCGCCCTATATCGTGCCGTCCCTCTCCAGCGTGCGTATTCCGGTAACGGAGATGATCCAGGAGACCATCAGCCGCCTGATCTTCATGCTCGACGGCGGTGAGTTTAAGCCTCAGCAAACTTTTTCCGGCGAGCTTATCCTGCGCGGCTCCGTCATTGACGGCCCGCATCGCTGACGTCGACATCTGTCATCGTCACAAATGACGATGACAGATCCTCTTCTTTTTTATTTCGCTTTAAAATCAATGTATTAAATATTGGCACGGTTTATGAATAGCTTCGCGCATAACAGTTATGCCGGAGAAGCAGATGAACCGTTTTATTATGGCCGATGCCAGCAAATGCATTGGTTGCCGTACCTGTGAAGTGGCGTGCGTGGTGTCCCATCAGGCGGAGCAGGATTGCGCCTCCCTGACCCCCGACACCTTCCTGCCGCGCATCCACGTCATTAAAGGCGTGAATATTTCCACCGCCGCTATCTGTCGCCAGTGCGAAGACGCGCCGTGCGCCAACGTCTGTCCGAACGGGGCGATTAAGCGCGAGAAAGGCTTCGTGCATGTGATGCAGGAGCGCTGCATCGGGTGCAAAACCTGTGTGGTGGCGTGTCCGTATGGCGCGATGGAGGTGGTCGTTCGCCCGGTGGTGCGCAACAGCGGTATCGGGCTCAGTGTGCGCGCGGAGAAAGCCGAAGCCAATAAATGTGACCTCTGCTACCACCGCGACGCCGGTCCGGCGTGTATGGAAGCCTGTCCGACGCATGCGCTGGTCTGCGTCGATCGCGATAAGCTCGAACAGATGAGTGCCGAAAAACGCCGCCGTGCGGCGTTCGACACCTCGTCATCGCTGCTGTTTTAAGCTGCAATGCGCGTTAACGGCGTACAGCTTCGGGTGCGCGGCAAGGTGCAGGGGGTAGGATTTCGTCCCTTCGTCTGGCAGCTTGCACACCAGCTGGGGCTGGCGGGCGACGTGTGCAACGACGGAGAGGGTGTCCTGGTGCGTCTCGCGGGTAGTGGGGGTGACTTTACCGCGAGACTGCGCCAGGACTGCCCACCGCTGGCGCGCATCGATCGCGTTGAAACGCAGCCGTACAGCTGGAATACGCTGCCGGACGAGTTTGTCATCCGCCACAGCGAGAGCGGGGCGATGGATACGCAAATCGTCCCGGATGCCGCCACCTGTCCCGCATGCCTGGCGGAGATGCGCGATCCGCGCGAGCGCCGTTATCGCTACCCGTTTATCAACTGCACCCACTGCGGGCCGCGGTTTACCATTATCCGCGCCATGCCCTATGACCGCCCGGCCACGTCAATGGCGCCATTCCCGCTCTGTGTGCCCTGTGAAACGGAGTACCGCAACCCGGCTGACCGGCGTTTTCACGCCCAGCCGGTGGCCTGCCCGGACTGCGGGCCGCAGCTGGAGTGGCAAGCCGGGGATGCTGCCACCACCCGCGAATCGGCGTTAAGCGCGGCGGTGGAGAGATTGAAAAACGGCGGGATTGTGGCGGTCAAAGGGCTGGGCGGATTTCACCTGGTCTGCGACGCGCTTAACCCACAGGCGATTCGGAAATTGCGGGCACGCAAGCAGCGCCCGACCAAGCCGCTGGCGGTAATGATCCCGCATGCGAACGATCTGCCGGAGGCCATCCAGACGCTGTTAGGTTCACCCGCTGCGCCGATTGTGCTGACGCCAAAAGCCTGCCTTCCTGCGTTTCCTGAGGAGATTGCGCCGGGGCTGAATACAATTGGCGTGATGCTACCTGCGAACCCGCTCCAGCATTTGCTGATGTTGGACTGCCAGCGCCCGCTGGTGATGACCTCCGGCAACCTCAGCGGCCATCCACCCGCCATAAGCAACCAGCAGGCGCTGGAAGAACTCAGTGACATCGCTGACGGCTTCCTGCTGCACAACCGCGACATCCTGCAACGGATGGATGATTCAGTAATGGATCGGGACGGTGCGATGCTGCGTCGCGCACGCGGTTTTGTGCCGGATGCCATCACATTGCCCGCCGGATTCCGCGACATCTCGCCCATGTTATGCACCGGCGCGGAGATGAAAAATACCTTCTGCCTGGTACGTGGCAACCAGGCGGTGCCGAGCCAGCATTTTGGCGATCTGAGCGACGAGGGCGTAGAGGCGCAGTGGCGCAGTGCGCTCTCGACGATGCAGGACATCTACGCCTTCCAGCCAGAGCGTGTGGTGTGCGATGCCCATCCGGGATATCACGCCCGACAGTGGGCCCGGACGCAGGCGCTGCCCGTTGAGACCGTGCTGCATCATCATGCGCATGCGGCAGCGTGTCTGGCGGAGAACGGCTGGCCGCTCGACGGCGGGGATGTTATTGCCCTGACGCTGGACGGGATCGGCATGGGCGAGAACGGCGCGCTGTGGGGCGGCGAGTGCCTGCGGGTGAACTATCGCGACTGCGAACGGCTGGGCGGTCTGCCAGCCGTTGCGCTGCCGGGGGGCGATCTGGCGGCAAAACAGCCGTGGCGCAATTTGCTCGCCCACTGTCTGGCGTTCGTACCTGACTGGCAGCAGTACCCGGAAACGGAGGCGGTACAGCGTCAAAACTGGCCGCTGCTGGCAACGGCGGTGTCGCGCGGTATCAATGCGCCGCGGGCCTCCTCCTGTGGTCGTATGTTCGACGCCGTGGCCTGTGCGCTGGGCATTGAAACGCAACGCTATGAGGGCGAAGCCGCGTGCCGGCTGGAGGCGCTGGCCGAACACTGTGCAGGGGTTGATCATCCGGTGACGCTCAAGACGGATAACCTTGCGCTGTTCTGGCAGCAGTGGCTGGCCTGGCGGGCGGAGCCCGGCGAGCGCGCCTGGGCCTTTCACGATGCGCTGGCAAAAGGGCTGAGCGAACTGGCGGCAACGCATGCCCGCCGACGGTCGCTCTCTACGGTGTGCTTCAGCGGAGGTGTCCTTCACAACCGCCTGCTACGCGCGCGCTTTCGTCATTACCTTTCTGATTTCACGCTTCTTTTTCCTTCGTGCCTGCCCGCAGGCGACGGAGCGATCTCCTTCGGGCAGGCGGTGGTTGCTGCCGCCCGATCATGTTCACAAAGGATTTAAAATGTTACGACTTTTACGCAATGAACCTCGTGCAGCGTGCCTGCTGCTGGCTCTGGTGATGGCTAACCTGCTGGCCTGGGGGCTGGCGTGGCACACCTTTAGCGGCAGTACGGCGCTGATGGCGGCCAGCCTGCTGGCCTGGTGTTACGGACTGCGTCATGCGGTGGATGCCGACCATATCGCCGCGATTGATACCGTGACGCGTAAGATGATGCAGCAGGGCAAGCGCCCGTCCGGCGTGGGCGCATGGTTTTCCCTCGGACACTCCACCATCGTGGTGCTGGCCTCCATTGCCATCGCCGCCACCGCCACGGCGTTTCAGAAAAATATGGAATGGTTCCACGAAACCGGCAGCCTGATTGGCACCGCCGTCTCCGCCACCTTCCTGCTGGCGATGGCGCTGGTGAATATGGTGATCCTGCACGGCGTCTGGCGCAGTTTTCAGGCACTGAAACACGGCAGGCCCGTGCAGGGCGACATCACGCTGCCTGCCCAGGGTGGCGTCATGAACTGGCTGTTCGGCAAAACCTTCCGCCTCGTCAACAGGAGCTGGCAGATGTATCTGGTGGGCTTCCTGTTTGGCCTCGGCTTTGACACTGCCACCGAAATCGGCGTGCTGGGGATCTCCGCCGCCAGCGCCTCCAGCGGGATGTCGGTGTGGTCGATCATGATCTTCCCGGCGCTCTTCGCCAGCGGCATGGCGCTGGTGGATACGCTCGATAACCTGCTGATGGTGGGTGCCTATGGCTGGGCGTTTAACAAGCCACAGCGCAAGCTGTACTACAACATGACCATCACCGGCACTTCGGTGGTGGTGGCGCTGTTTATCGGCGGGCTGGAAGCGCTGGGTCTTCTGATGGACAAGTTCGCCCTCAGCGGCGGCGTGTGGGATCTGATTGGCGCGGTGAACGATAACCTGGGCGACGCCGGGTTTGTGGTGGTCGGGCTGTTTGTCGCCTGCTGGCTGATCTCGATGGCGAATTACCGCTGGCGCGGTTATGACGCGCTGGTGGTGCGGTCCTGAACCACGCAGCCCTGTTTTTGCCCGGCGGCGCTACGCTTGCGCGGGCCTACAAGGTTTACCGTTATGGTGTTAAGTAGGCCGGGTAAGCGGAGCGCCACCCGGCATGACGAGGGTTAAGCAGGTAACGATTTCAGCAGTGCAAAGGCCTCCTTCATTTTGTCTTCGCTGACCACAAAGGCGCGCATCTGACCGACAGTATCGGTGCCGCGCGCCACCATGCCCTGAGGCGAAAGGACAATCTCCCAGTTCAGATCCTGACGCTGCGTTTCACCTGCGAGATGCAGCGGTAGTTCCGGCGTTTTTACCTTCACCAGCATGGCGGGTAATTTCACCGGGGCGTTGCCGCCGAGCAGGTTTTTCGCCAGGAACATGGCGCTCAACTGAATCGGTTGCAGGAACGGCAGCACCTGCCCGTTAATTTCCGCGCAGTCGCCCAGGGCATAAATGTCCGGCTGGGTGGTTTGCAGGTAGCTGTCTACCTTCACGCCGCGATTGATCTCTGCGCCTGCGCGGTGCGCCAGCGCGGTTTCCGGGCGCAGCCCCGTCGCCGCAATAACCACATCCACTTCCACCCTGCGGGTGCGGTCGAGCGTCGCACAAATGCCGGTTTCGGTTTTGCTCAGGCTCTGCAACTGCGATTTCAGCAGCAGATGCACGCCCATGTCGGTCAGACGATGCTGTAAGCGACTGCTTACTTCTGCCGGCATCAGCGCTGACAGAATGCTGGCCGCGTGGTCAACCAGGGTGACGGATTTTCCCGCCCGGCAGAAGTCCATCGCCAGCTCGGTGCCAATCAGCCCGCCGCCGACAATCATCACCCGCATGGCGTCGCGTAACAGGGTCTCGCTGGCCTGATACTCCTGCTGACTGTTGAGCGTGACTATCAACTCGCGGCCCTCAACCGGCGGCACAAACGCAGATGCCCCCGTCGCCAGCACCAGCTTATCGTACTGCCAGGTTTTATCTTTCGCGTTCACCACGTGGGCGTCGGCGTCGATATCGGTGACCCAGGTGTACGGAAACAGACGCAGATTAAATTGTTCTGCAAACTCCCCCGCCGTCTGGCGGGTGAGATCGTCGGCGCGCTGATTTTGGCTAATGACGTGGCTTAAATCAGGCTTGTTGTACTCATCCATGCTGTCGGCGGCGATCACCGTCAACGGCACGTTAGCATCCTGTTTGCGGATATTTTTCACCAGCTGGCGGGCGGCAAAGCCCGAGCCGATAATGACGATGCCGTGGCTCATTTTGCCTCCGTTGCCAGTTCATCAAAGACGTCTTTTCCGAGGGAACATTCCGGGCAGAGGAAGTTGTCCGGCACCTCGCTCCACGGTGTACCCGGCGCGACATCCTGCAACGGCTCGCCCAGCTCGGGATCGTAAATCCACTGGCAGACGCTGCACTGCATGCAGGGGCCGAGGTCGGCAGCGGCAGGAGTGGCTTCTGCTACGGCTTCCGGCGCAGCAGCCGCGGCGGGTGCGGTTTCCGGCAGCGGCGCAAGCGCCCACTGGCGGGCAATGTCGCGACCGTGCTGGCGACAGATTTCCAGCGCGTCGAGATCCGGACGCCATTTCGCCTTCAGGCTCAGGGACATCTCAAAACCGGCATCCTGTAAACGGGTGGAGAGACGGTCTACCGCGCCGCCGCTCCAGCCGTGTGAACCAAAGGCGCTGGCGCGTTTGTTACGGAAGCGCAGGCCGGTCATCTCTTCCACCAGTCCGGCAATTTTCGGCATCATCACGTTATTCATGGTGGAGGTACCCACCAGCACGCCTTTGGAGCGGAAGACGTTGGTCAATACCTCATTCTTATCGCTGCGCGCCACGTTGAAGATTTTCACTGCCACGTTCGGGTCCACTTCGTTGATGCCCTGGGCAATGGCGTCCGCCATCATGCGGGTGTTGTTGGACATGGTGTCGTAGAAGATGGTGATGCGGTCTTCCTGATAGTCCGCCGCCCACTTCAGGTACAGTTCGACGATCTGGGTTGGATTTTCACGCCATACCACGCCGTGGGAGGTGGCAATCATATCCACCGGCAGGTTGAAGCCGAGGATCTCGGTGATTTTTGGCGTGACCAGACGGCTGAACGGCGTCAGGATGTTGGCGTAGTAGCGCTGGCACTGTTCGAACAGCTCGGTCTGATCCACTTCGTCGTTGAACAGACGTTCGTCGCAGTAGTGCTGGCCGAAGGCGTCGTTGCTGAACAGCACCGCGTCACCGGTCATGTAGGTCATCATGCTGTCCGGCCAGTGCAGCATTGGGGTTTCCACGAAGATCAGCTGTTTGCCGTTGCCGATATCCAGCGTGTCGCCGGTTTTTACAGTGTGGAAGTTCCACTCTGGATGGTGGTGGTGGCCGTTGATGGAGTCAATGGCATTGGTGGTGCAGTAGATCGGGGTATCCGGAATGTGGGACATCAGCTCGGTCAGCGCCCCGGCGTGATCCTCTTCCGCGTGGTTGATGATGATGTAGTCGATGTCATTCAAATCGATTTCGCTGCGCAGGTTCTGCACGAACTCGCGGCTGAATTTGTGATCGACGGTATCGATCAGGACGTTTTTACCTTCGCGAATGAGGTAGCTGTTGTAGCTGCTGCCGCGCAGCGTTTTGTATTCCGTCCCGTGAAAATCACGTACTTCCCAGTCACGTTGACCCACCCAATGAATGTTATTTTTAACCAGAATAGACATAGCAACCTCAACTTAATACGGCGTTTTCAAATAAGATGACTGTCATATATCAAGTTGCGTGCCAGTTTTTTAACTTATTGAAAATAATGTATTTGTGTTTTGATTCTCCCTAATGGGTAGTCATTTTGACTATCTTAAAAATTGTCAATATGACACTATGTGTTGTCAAAATGACAGTGAGGCAGAGATGAGCTTTTCCGTAGATGTGCTGGCGAAGATCGCCATAGAACTGCAAACCGGTATTGGTCATCAGGACCGCTTTCAGCGGCTGATCTCCACGTTGCGCCACGTGCTGGATTGCGATGCCTCGGCGCTGCTGCGTTACGAAGGGCGGCAGTTTATTCCGCTGGCTATCGACGGTCTGGCGAAGGACGTACTCGGGCGGCGCTTTACCCTGGAGGGCCACCCGCGTCTGGAAACCATCGCCCGTGCGGGTGACGTGGTGCGTTTCCCGGCAGACAGCGATCTGCCCGATCCGTACGACGGCCTGATCCCCGGCCAGGAGAGCCTGAAGGTGCACGCCTGTATCGGCCTGCCGCTGTTTGCCGGGCAGAACCTGATTGGCGCGTTAACCCTCGACGGCATGTCGCCGGATCAGTTCGATACCTTCAGCGACGAAGAGCTACGGCTGATTGCCGCGCTGGCGGCCGGGGCGCTGAACAACGCCCTGCTGATAGAACAGCTGGAGAGCCAGAATATTCTTCCGGGTAGCCCGACGGCGTTTGAGCAGGTGGCGCACACCGAAATGATTGGCCTTTCGCCGGGCATGGCGCAGCTTAAAAAAGAGATTGAGATTGTCGCCGCGTCTGATTTGAACGTGCTGATCTTCGGGGAGACCGGCACCGGTAAAGAGCTGGTGGCGAAAGCGATCCACGAAGCCTCGCCCCGTGCGGTGAACCCGCTGGTCTATCTCAACTGCGCGGCGCTGCCGGAAAGCGTGGCGGAAAGCGAGCTGTTCGGACACGTCAAAGGGGCCTTTACCGGGGCGATCAGCAACCGCAGCGGCAAGTTCGAAATGGCTGATAACGGCACGCTGTTCCTCGATGAAATTGGCGAACTCTCCCTTTCGCTCCAGGCCAAACTGCTGCGGGTGTTGCAGTATGGCGATATTCAACGCGTGGGTGACGATCGCAGCTTACGCGTGGATGTTCGCGTGCTGGCGGCGACGAACCGCGATCTGCGCGAAGAGGTGCTGGCGGGCAATTTCCGCGCCGATCTGTTCCACCGTCTGAGCGTGTTCCCGCTCACGGTGCCGCCGCTGTGCGAGCGGGGCGATGATGTGGTGCTGCTGGCGGGCTTTTTCTGCGAACAGTGTCGGCAAAAAATGGGGCTTTCCCGCGTGGTGCTAAGCCCCGGCGCGAGGACGCACCTGCTGAGCTACGGCTGGCCGGGTAACGTGCGTGAACTGGAACATGCGATTCACCGCGCGGTGGTGCTGGCGCGGGCTACGCGTTCGGGGGATGAAGTGGTTATTCATGCGCGCCATTTCGCGCTGCGTGAGGAAACGACGCCGTCCGTGAAGCCAGTGATACCTGAGAGCGTGAACGAAAACCTGCGCGAGGCGACGGATGCGTTCCAGCGTCAGATGATCACCCGCGCCCTGGAGCAGAATAACCGCAGCTGGGCGGCATGCGCGCGGGCGCTGGAGATGGACGTCGCCAACCTTCACAGGCTGGCGAAACGTCTGGGGCTTAAGGGTTAAATAATCCCCGCCTGGTAGAAGTCTTGCAGGTTGATCGCGCCGCACAGCCTGCCGTGCTCGTCCACCACCGGCGCAGCGGTGATTTTGCGCTTCATCAGCACCTCTTTGGCTTCAATGGCGCGGCTGTCGGCATTCAGCGTCAGCCCGCCCCGGGTCATTGCTTCGGATACCCGCGCCTCCAGCTTGCCGCCGCCCACCAGCCAGCGGCGCAGGTCGCCGTCGGTGAAGACGCCCTTCACCTGACGGTCGTTGTCGCATACCGCAACCAGCCCCAGCCCGGTGCGGCTCAGCTCCAGCATGGCGTCCATCACGCTGGTGTCGAGTTTGACCTGAGGAATGGCATCGTCCGTGCGCATCAGGTGGTGAACCTTGTTGAGCAGACGTGCCCCAAGCGCGCCAGCAGGATGGGAACGGGCGAAATCTTCCTCATTAAAACCGCGCGCCTGCATCACCGCCATCGCCAGCGCGTCGCCCATCATCAGCGTGTTGACGGTGCTGGAGGTCGGTGCCAGGTGCATCGGGCAGGCTTCGCGCTCAACGGAAATATCCAGCGTTGCTTTCGCGGCCAGCGCCAGCGGCGAACGGGATTTGCCGGTCATCGCTAACAGGGCTACCGATTTTTCTTGCAGGCGAGGGATGATGAGATCCAGCTCTTTGGCTGAACCGGAGTAGGAGATAAACAGCATCACGTCGCGGCTTTCGATCATCCCCAGATCGCCGTGCAGCGCTTCGGCAGGATGCACGAAGAACGCCGGAGTGCCGGTGCTGGCAAGCGTCGCGGCAATCTTCTTGCCGATATGACCGGATTTACCGATACCCGCCACGATCACTTTGCCCTCGCAGTGGATAATGGTGTTGGCTGCACGAACAAAATCCTCACCCAGACGCTCCGGCAGGCGGCTGGCTTCCTGTAGCTCCAGCAGCAGAGTCTGGCGGCCTGCGTTTAACAGAAAATCACTCATTTTTCTCTCCGGTTACGATCACGTCGATGCCCTTCGCTTCCAGCGCTTTTTTAAATGCCGGATCGATACCTGCGTCGGTAATCAGCTTATCGACGCTTTCAAGGCTACAGACAATGTTGGGGCTTTTACGGCCAAACTTCGACGAGTCCGCCATCAAAATCACTTCCCGCGCGGCGTTGCACATCGCTTTGCTGACGCTGAACACCTCGTTGAAGGTGGTCACGCCCGCGTTGAGGTCGATGCCGTCCGTGCCCATAAACAGCTTATCGAAGCTGAAGTGGTCGAAGGCATTCTCCGCCAGCTGCCCGTGAAACGACGCGGATTTTTTACGGAAGGTGCCACCGGGCATCAGGATGGTCTGCTCGCTGTCGAACTCTGACAGGGCATTGACGATGTGCAGGCTGTTGGTCATCACGGTGATGTTATTAAAGCGGCTGAGCAGCGGGATCATCTGCAGGACGGTACTGCCAGCGTCGAGGATGATGGAATCGCCGTCCTGGATAAATTTGACCGCAGCTTCGGCAATCAGCGCTTTCTGGTGCGTATTAATCAGCGTCTTGTGATCGATAGGCGGGTCGGCTTCGTCTTTATTGAGCACCACGCCGCCGTAGGTACGAATGACGGCGCCGGAGTTTTCGAGCAACACCAGGTCCTTGCGTATTGTCGTGCCGGTGGTGTCAAAGTAGTGGGCCAGATCCTCTACCGAGCACTTTCCCTGCTTTTGCAGATGCTCAAGTATGGCCGCCTGCCGCTGACGTGGTTTCATAGGCGCTTCGTTCCTTACGTTGCGAAATGATAATTCCGCAAGTTTATAATTTTCACAACGAAATTATCCATGTTTCAGATTAAGCGCTAATGATAGTGCATTCTGACAGAGTGAATCATGGGGGAAGATCACATCAGGTTGTAATTCATGCAGCAAAATGCCGTTGATCGCCTGGATTTTCACCGGGCGGGCAAAGACGGTCATGCCGCGCATGATGAGGGAATCGCAGACCTTATTGTTTTCATCCAGCGCAACAGCGACGACAACCCGCGGTTTAAAGCGTCCACCGGAACGCCCGACGCCCACACGGCCTTTCTGGCACAGGGCGTCAAAGGCGCGGTTAAACTGATGGATTTGCCAGCCGCCAAACGCCATCTGGCAGATCCAGGCGAGGGCGGCGAAGGTGATTAATGCGGTTACCATATCGGCTCCTTAATTGCCGGGTGGCGGCTGCGCCTTACCCGGCCTACGGGGGTTGTAGCCCCGGTAAGCGCAGTGCCACCGGGGATTAAACTCAGAACATCACCTGCCCACCGGTGACGTTAATCGACTGCCCGGTGCAGTACGAGGCTTTCGGGCTGGCGTAAAACAGCAGCATGTTCAGCACGTCCTGATAATCACACCCGCGCTTGAGCGGCACTTTGTCGATGTAGTACTGCTCCACTTCTTCAGCTTTGATGCCGAGCTTGGAGGCGTACTGCGGCAGCAGGGACTGGAACATCGGCGATTTCAACAGGTTACCCAGCATCAGCGAGTGAACGGTGATGCCGTATTCGGCCAGATCCAGCGCCAGAGACTGCGTCAGCCCCACGCCGCCAAACTTCGCCGCGCTGTAGCCGGAGTTGTGCTTGCTGCCCACTTTCCCTGATTTCGAGTTGATCTGAATGATGCGCCCCTGAATACCATCGCGGATCATCAGCCGGGAAAACTCACGGGCGCAGAGGAAATAGCCCACCAGATTCACTTGCAACGAGCGGTCAAAATCCCCCAGTTCGAAATCGCTGATAAAGGCCGCTTTCGCGATCCCCGCGCTGTAGACCAGCAGGTCGATACGCCCAAATATCTCGTCCACGCCGCGGGCCAGCGCCATCACGCTCTGCTCGCTGGTGGCGTCGGCACCAAATCCGTACGCCATCCCTTCGCCAAACTCGGTGTTGATGGCGTCCGCCACACGGGCGGCTTTTTCACTCTGAATGTCCACTACCGCTACGTGGTAACCCTCTGCGGCAAGCCCACGGCAGAGGAACTCGCCTAAGGTTTGTCCCCCACCAATGACAACGGCAACCTGACTCATGTGTTTCTCCTTAATTACGCAACAAATTTTAACGTACAGCCTGGTGTGACAGCCTGCGGAACCGGCCCCTCAACGTGAACCGTGCCGGGATACTCCGCCTGCGGCTGCCCGTCAAAACGCAGGGTGATGTGCCCCAGCTCGCGCAGGTTTTGTTCAGCGACGTCGCCGACGGCGGTCACGGCATAGCGCGCCTCGCCCAGCTCAAGCTGGCTCCCGGCCTTCAGCTCGCCGTTTAGCTCGCCGTGGCAGTGGATAAAGCAAAACTCTTCGATATCCGCAGGCGCCCCTTCGCGGAAGGTGATCAGCATCTGGTCGCTCAGCGCATCGGCCGCGCTCTGGCCGATGCGGGTAATGGTGGTCTGGTAAATCACGGTCATGGCAGGAACCTCTTATTGATAAATAAAGCCGGAGACAAACCAGGCAATCAGCACCGTGGGCGCGCCCGTCAGGAAGCGGCTCACCAGCACGGAGGGGACGCCCACGCGCACGGTGTCCTGACGTGCTTCCGCCAGCGACAGCCCGACGGGGATGAAGTCGCACGCCGCCTGAGCGTTAATGGCGAAAAGGGCTGGCAGAGCGAGGTGCGGGGGAATGTTGCCCAGACCAATCTGTACGCCAATCAGCACGCCGATGACCTGGGCAATCACCGCGCCCGGGCCGAGAAACGGCGACAGCAGCGGGAAGGAGCAGATCAGCGCCAGCGTCACCAGGCCGAGCGGGTGGCTGGCGAGCGGGGCGAGGCCGTGGGCAATCCAGTCGCCGAGGCCGGAGGCCATGATGATACCGATCAGCGCCGAGACGAACGCCATAAACGGCAGAATGGTTTTCAGCACCGTGTCGATGGTGTCGCGCCCGGACTGGAACAGCACCGCCACGGCGGACCCCATCCCCATCCCGACCTTCGCCAGCAGGCCATCGCTCTGCTCGGTGATTTTTTTGCTGGTGTCGTACTCGCGCGGGGCCGCTTTTTGCGGCGCGGATGTGCCATTCACCAGCGTGATGTTGTCCTCCTTCACCCCAGAGACATAAATATCCTCAAGGATGTACTGCGCCAGCGGGCCGGATTTCCCGGTGGAGTGAATATTTACCGTCGGAATGCGGCGCTTCGGATAGATGCCGCAGCGCAGCGTGCCGCCGCAGTCGATCACCGCCACGCCGATTTCCGCTTCCGGCGGTTCGCCTTCCTTGAAGCCGTCGACCGCTTCCCAGCCCGTCAGCTCGTGCAGCCTGTCGACGATCGCCGGGCGCGTGCCCGCGGTGATGTACACAATCTTTTTGCCTTCGGTGGCGTCGAACTCCAGCGGGCCGCCCCAGCCGCCCGTGCCTTTCTCAATGCGGATCCGGTTCATGCTGTAGCTCCTGAAAGATGGACTTTCTGTTCAAGCTGGATGCCCATTTTTTTCTCAAAAATGGCGGTGGTGAGATCCGTCACCCAGCCGCGGAAGAAGTTGGTGACCAGACCGACCAGCAGGTAGCTCACCGCCAGCGGGCCGAGCGGCAGGCCAAGCGTGGTAAGGCCGCTGGCGATCCCGAGATAAACGAACAGCTCGCCGGGGTTGATGTGCGGGAACAGGCCGTTCATGGAATGGCAGCTGTAGGAGGCGGCGGCGTAATAGCTCGGCTTGTACTTCTCTGGCATAAAGCGGCCGAGGCTTAAGGTCATCGGGTTGCAGAACACAAAGGTGCCGATGAAGGGCAGGATCAGGTAGCGGGACAGCGGGTTTCCGGCGCAGCGCTGGGCGAAGCGTTCAATACGCTGCTGGCCGATAAAGTTAATCAGCGCGTTCATGATCACCAGCAGGCTGATCAGCAGGGGCAGGATCCCGGTCACCATGCCGGTGAATACCTCGCCGCCTTTCTGAAAAAGCCCGATGAACCACTCGGCGCCGTGGGTGATGGTTTCTATCATTCTTCTCTCCTGTAGGGCGTTTGTTTTTGTCTGTTCGGGGCTAATAATAATCAAATTGAAAGCTTTTAAAGTGTTAATTAGATCTCACAATGAAAGAAAAATGGATTAATTTGAAAGATAATTGGTGGGGCGAATGATTTTCGATGGAAAAAAGCGCGGATTTGCGTTGGGGAGGTGTGTACCGCTTCCTTGAGGTGTTGCGGATGCTTTACCATACTGGGTTCTTACCGAACTCGTTAAATGGATGCCACATGTTCAAGCGTCGTTATGCAGCGCTGTTACCTGCGCTTATTCTCCTGTCCGCCTGTAGTAGCAAACCCAGGACTGAAGCTGTTCAACAAACGGCGGGCGCGCCTTCCGGCGGGTTTCTGCTTGAGCCGCAGCACAATATGATGCAGATGGGCGGCGACTTCGCGAATAACCCTGCGGCCGAACAGTTCATCGATAAAATGGTGAGCAAGCACGGTTTTGATCGCCAGCAGCTGCATGCCATTTTGTCTCAGGCGAAGCGTCTGGACTACGTGCTGCGCCTGATGGACAGGCAGGCGCCGACGGCCCAGGTGCCGACCGGGCCAAACGGGGCGTGGCTGCGCTATCGCAAACAGTTTATTACCCCGGACAACGTGCAAAATGGCGTGGTGTTCTGGAATCAGTATGAAGACGCCCTGAATCGTGCGTGGCAGGTCTATGGCGTGCCGCCGGAGATCATCGTCGGTATTATTGGGGTCGAGACTCGCTGGGGACGCATTATGGGTAAAACCCGCATCCTCGATGCGCTGGCGACGCTCTCCTTCAACTACCCGCGCCGCGCCGAGTATTTCTCCTCTGAACTGGAAACCTTCCTGCTGATGGCGCGAGACGAACAGGACGATCCGTTAGATCTGAAAGGGTCGTTCGCCGGTGCGATGGGCTACGGCCAGTTTATGCCGTCCTCCTATAAGCAGTACGCGGTAGATTTTAACGGGGATGGTCACATCAACCTGTGGGATCCCGAAGACGCCATTGGCAGCGTGGCCAACTACTTCAAAGCGCACGGCTGGACGCCGGGCGGCCAGGTGGCGGTACAGGCGAACGGCGAGGCGTTTGGTCTGGAAAACGGATTTAAAACCAAATACAGCGTGGCGCAGCTTGCAGCGGCAGGCTTAACGCCGTCGCAGCCGCTGGGCAATGTTGACCAGGTGAGCCTGCTGCGCCTGGATGTCGGAACCGGTTATCAGTACTGGTTCGGACTGCCGAACTTCTACACCATTACCCGCTACAACCACAGCACGCACTATGCGATGGCGGTGTGGCAGCTGGGGCTGGCGGTGTCTCAGGCGCGTGTGCCGGCAGCGTCACCGTTTAGCCAGTAAGTCCCCTTATGCCTCCCTCTCCCTGTGGGAGAGGGCTGGGGTGAGGGCACCCGCCCGCACCTGTTTCCCGCAGAAACATTTCGCCACATTCCCATTTCACTCCCGCCGTTTACATCTTAATCGTCTTTCATTATTGTTATGTTATAACATAATTTTTAATTGAGATGTCCATGTCCCTGTTTTCTCTCTCATCCCCGGTTCGTCTGCTGCTGGCGCTGGTGCTCATTCTGTTTCTCGGCCTGGCCGTGCGCTGGGCGGTGGCGTTGCCATGATCGTGATGAACGACCTGGTGGCGGGTTACGATCGCCAGCCCGTTACGCGCGCACTGTCCGGCGTGATTGAACGCGGGAGCATGACCGCCATCGTCGGGGCCAACGGCTGCGGCAAATCCACGCTGCTGAAAACGCTCGCTGGCTTTCTTCCGCCCGTCAGCGGTACGTTTCGCTGGCAGGGGAGACGTCCGGTGGTGGGCTGGCTGGCGCAGCGTCACGCGCTGGAGGCGCAATTTCCTCTGACCGTGCAGGACGTGGTGAGCATGGGCTGCTGGCCAGAAATCTCGCTATTTGCCGGTTTTCGTCGGGATACCCGCATGCGCATTGCCGGCGCGCTTGAGCGCGTGGGGCTGGCGTCCATGGCGTTATCCACCATCGATGAACTCTCCGGCGGGCAATTCCAGCGCATGCTGTTTGCCCGCGTTTTAGTGCAGCAGGCACCGCTGGTGATGCTGGACGAACCCTTCACCGGCGTCGATGAAGCGACCTGCAACGTGCTGATGGATCTGATGCTGGAGATGTATATGCAGGGGCAGACCCTGCTGGCGGTTCTGCATGACAGCGAGCGCGTAGCACGTCACTTCCCGCAGACGTTACGTCTGGACGCTGATAGTCCCCAATGGAAAACCGAGCGGGTGAGGGTGGCATGATCTGGCATACATTCTTCCTGCCGTTTATTGAGTACGGCTTTATGCGCCGTGCGCTGGTGGTTTGCCTGGCGCTCTCCGTCAGCACCACGGCGCTGGGGGTATTCCTTCAGCTGCGTCGGATGAGCCTGATGGGGGACGCCCTTTCTCATGCCATTTTGCCGGGTGTCGCGGTGGGCTATCTGCTCAGCGGTATGTCGCTGCTGGCAATGACTGTCGGCGGGTTTATTGCCGGGATCGCCGTTGCGCTGGTGGCCGGGCTGGTCAGCCGCCGCACGCCCCTTAAAGAGGATGCCAGCTTCGCGGGGTTTTACCTGGGTTCCCTGGCGCTGGGCGTCACGCTGGTGTCGCTGCGCGGTTCAAATGTCGATCTGCTTCATCTTCTGTTTGGCTCCATTCTCGCCGTGGATAGCGCGTCAGCCCTGTTCGTGACGGGCGTTTGCATGTTCACGCTCCTCACGCTGGCGATGTTTTATCGTGGGCTGGTCAGCGAAGCGTTCGATACCGCGTGGTTGCAGGTGAACGCGCGCTGGCTGCCCGGGATGTTACACGGTCTGTTTCTGGCGCTGCTGGTGCTCAACCTGGTGGCCGGTTTTCAGGTGCTCGGCACGCTGATGGCCGTCGGGCTGATGATGTTACCCGCCGTGGCGGCACGCTGCTGGGTGCGCACCCTGCCAGGGTTACTTCTGATGGCGGGTATCAGCGGTATTTTTTGCGCCTGGCTGGGCTTAAGCCTTTCCTGGGCAGTGAGTCTGCCCGCCGGGCCCTCCATTGTGCTGACCGCCAGCGCATTGTTCTTTATTTCCGTTTTATTTGGCACGCGCAGCAGGCTGGCGGATAGCCTGCGGGCGCTTTTTTAACGCAAGGGGAAACGATGAAACGTACAGGGTTAGCCGTGGCGCTCGCGCTCGGCATGATGACGCACGGCGTAATGGCGAAAACGCTTAATGTGGTGACCAGCTTTTCCATCCTGGGAGACATCACGCAGCAGGTTGGCGGCGATCGTGTGAAGGTGACGACGCTGGTGGGGCCGGACGGTGATCCCCATACTTTCGAACCCTCGCCCAAAGACAGCGCGGCGCTGAGTAAAGCCGACGTGGTGGTAGTCAATGGGCTGGGGCTGGAAGGCTGGCTCGATCGTCTGGTGAAAGCCTCCGGATTCAAAGGCCAGCTGGTGGTTGCTTCGGACGGCGTGAAAACGCACACGCTGGAAGAGGACGGTAAAACCGTGACCGATCCGCACGCGTGGAACAGCGCGGCGAACGGCGCGCTGTATGCGCAAAATATTCTCTCAGGGCTGGTGAAGGCCGATCCTGAAGATACGGCGGCGCTTGAAGCTACTGGTAAACCCTATATTGCGCAGCTCTCTCAGCTGGACGGTTGGGCTAAAAAGCGTTTCAGCGACATCCCACAGGCGAAGCGCAAAGTGCTGACCAGCCACGACGCCTTCGGCTATTTCAGCCGCGCCTACGGCGTGACGTTTATGGCGCCGCAGGGGCTGTCGTCTGAGAGTGAAGCCAGCGCGGCGCAGGTAGCGGAGATTATCAATCAGATTAAAGCTGACGGCGTGAAAACCTGGTTTATGGAAAACCAGCTTGATCCGCGCCTGGTGAAGCAGATTGCGACCGCCACGGGCGCCCAGCCGGGCGGTGAACTTTACCCGGAAGCGCTGTCCGCGAAGGGCGGCGTGGCGGACACCTACGTCAAGGCGTTTCGCCACAATGTGGATACCCTCGCTAACAGCATGAAATAAGCGTCTCTCTGGCCGATGCGCCCGCATCGGCTTTTTTCTGAAGCCCCCTCGTAAAACCCGACGCGCATCCCCATATTTGATGAGAAAGTGCTATCTTGTGCTGCATGTTTTTCTAAGGCCTGGAGCGAGAATGACTGACCATGATTTGATGCAGCTAAGCGAAGTGGTGGGGCTGGCGCTGAAACAGCGCGGCGCGACTCTTACGACCGCAGAATCCTGCACCGGCGGCTGGGTGGCGAAAGCAATTACCGATATTGCTGGCAGTTCCGCCTGGTTTGAACGCGGCTTTGTGACCTACAGTAACGAGGCTAAAGCGCAGATGATTGGCGTGCGTGAAGCCACGCTTGAGCAGCATGGCGCGGTCAGCGAGCCGGTGGTGATCGAAATGGCGATTGGCGCGCTGAAAGAGGCGCGCGCAGATTACGCTATCTCCATCAGCGGTATCGCGGGGCCGGACGGCGGCAGCGACGTGAAGCCTGTCGGCACCGTCTGGTTTGGCTTTGCCACCTCAAAAGGTGAAGGGATCACCCGCCGGGAATGCTTCAGCGGCGATCGCGAAAGCGTGCGTCGTCAGGCAACGGAATACGCGTTAAAAACGCTCTGGCAACAATTTCTACAAAATACTTGATACTGTATGACTATACAGTATAATTGCCTCAACAGAACAGAAGTCCATGGTGAAGCGCAGTTGCTTCTCCCGGCATGACAGGAGTAATAATGGCTATCGACGAAAACAAACAGAAAGCGTTGGCGGCAGCACTGGGCCAGATCGAAAAGCAATTCGGTAAAGGCTCCATCATGCGCCTGGGTGAAGACCGTTCCATGGATGTGGAAACTATCTCCACTGGTTCGCTTTCTCTTGATATCGCACTGGGCGCTGGCGGTTTGCCGATGGGCCGTATCGTAGAAATCTACGGTCCGGAATCCTCGGGTAAAACCACCCTGACGTTGCAGGTTGTTGCGGCGGCACAGCGCGAAGGTAAAACCTGTGC
The DNA here is from genome assembly GCF_021869665.1 of Enterobacter cloacae complex sp. ECL411. Taxonomy (NCBI): domain Bacteria; kingdom Pseudomonadati; phylum Pseudomonadota; class Gammaproteobacteria; order Enterobacterales; family Enterobacteriaceae; genus Enterobacter; species Enterobacter cloacae complex sp. ECL411. The sequence continues at coordinate 3,645,123 of NZ_CP091486.1, read as the reverse complement.
GTTTATCGATGCCGAGCACGCGCTGGACCCGGTCTATGCCCGTAAACTGGGCGTTGATATCGACAACCTGCTGTGCTCCCAGCCGGACACCGGCGAGCAGGCCCTGGAAATTTGTGACGCGCTGGCGCGCTCAGGTGCGGTTGACGTGATCATCGTCGACTCCGTTGCGGCGCTGACGCCAAAAGCGGAAATTGAAGGTGAAATCGGTGACTCTCACATGGGCCTCGCGGCACGTATGATGAGCCAGGCGATGCGTAAGCTGGCGGGTAACCTGAAGCAGTCCAATACGCTGCTGATCTTTATCAACCAGATCCGTATGAAAATTGGTGTAATGTTCGGTAACCCGGAAACCACCACCGGCGGTAACGCTCTGAAATTCTACGCTTCTGTCCGTCTGGATATCCGCCGTATCGGCGCGGTGAAAGAGGGGGATAACGTCGTCGGTAGCGAAACCCGCGTGAAGGTTGTGAAGAACAAAATCGCAGCACCGTTCAAACAGGCTGAATTCCAGATCCTCTACGGCGAAGGTATCAACTTCCTCGGCGAGCTGGTTGACCTGGGCGTGAAAGAGAAGCTGATTGAAAAAGCGGGCGCATGGTACAGCTACAACGGTGACAAGATTGGTCAGGGTAAAGCGAATGCTATCTCCTGGCTGAAAGAGAACCCGGCGGCGGCGAAAGAGATTGAGAAAAAGGTGCGTGAACTCCTGCTGAGCAACCAGGACTCTAAACCTGATTTCGTGGTCGACGGCGCGGATGCTGAAGAAACCAACGAAGATTTTTAATCCTCTCGGATAAAAATGAAGGGCTGCTGATGCGGCCCTTTTTGCATTTCTGAATCGACAGGTTTTTTATGAGTGAACCGACATCACGCCGACCAGCCTACTCACGCTTGCTGGATCGGGCCGTGCGTATTCTTGCCGTGCGTGACCATAGCGAACAGGAGCTGCGGCGGAAACTGTCAGCGCCCGTCATGAGCAAAAACGGTCCGGAAGACATTGATGCCACCGCGGAAGATTATGACCGCGTGGTTGCCTGGTGCTACGAGCATCACTATCTGGATGACGGCCGTTTTGCCGCTCGCTTTCTTGCCAGCCGTGGTCGTAAAGGCTATGGGCCAGCGCGTATCCGCCAGGAGCTGAACCAGAAAGGTGTAGCCCGTGAATCGATTGAAAAAGCCATGCGCGAAAGTGAAATCGACTGGTGCGAACTGGCGCGTGAGCAGGCGGTACGAAAGTACGGTGAGCCGCTGTCGCGTGAATTTTCAGAAAAAGTTAAAATCCAGCGCTTTTTGCTCTACCGCGGCTTCCTGATGGAAGATATTCAGGATATCTGGCGTAATTTTACCGATTGAACGCATGCGGGATTTTACTTCCCACTAAAGAAAACTTATCTTATTCCCACTTTTTCCAGTAGCTGGTCCGTCCAACTGTTTACAGATACAGATCTGCTGCGACATTTCGTTAGCTTGATTTCAGGATAATTATGAGCAAGAGCACCGCTGAGATCCGTCAGGCGTTTCTCGATTTTTTCCATAGTAAGGGACACCAGGTTGTTGCCAGCAGCTCCCTGGTACCGAACAATGACCCGACTCTGCTGTTTACCAACGCCGGGATGAACCAGTTCAAGGATGTGTTCCTTGGTCTCGACAAGCGTAATTATTCCCGCGCCACAACCTCACAGCGTTGCGTGCGTGCGGGCGGTAAACACAACGATCTGGAAAACGTCGGTTACACCGCGCGCCACCACACTTTCTTCGAAATGCTGGGTAACTTCAGCTTCGGCGACTACTTCAAACACGACGCCATTCAATATGCGTGGGAACTGCTGACCGGTGAAAACTGGTTTAATCTGCCGAAAGAGCGTCTGTGGGTGACCGTGTATGAGACCGATGACGAAGCGTTCGACATCTGGGAAAAAGAAGTGGGTATCCCTCGCGAACGTATCATCCGTATCGGTGACAACAAAGGCGCGCCTTACGCGTCTGATAACTTCTGGCAGATGGGTGACACCGGCCCTTGCGGTCCGTGCACCGAGATCTTCTACGATCATGGTGACCACATCTGGGGCGGCCCTCCGGGAAGCGCGGAAGAAGATGGCGATCGCTACATTGAGATCTGGAACATCGTCTTCATGCAGTTCAACCGTCAGGCCGACGGCACCATGGAGCCGCTGCCAAAACCGTCCGTAGATACCGGTATGGGTCTTGAGCGTATCGCGGCCGTTCTGCAACACGTTAACTCCAACTATGAGATTGACCTGTTCAGCACCCTGATCAAAGCCGTTGCCGAAGTGACGGGCGCAACCGATCTGAACAACAAATCACTGCGCGTTATCGCAGACCATATTCGTTCCTGTGCGTTCCTGATTGCTGACGGCGTTATCCCGTCGAATGAAAACCGTGGCTATGTGCTGCGTCGTATCATTCGTCGTGCGATCCGTCATGGCAACATGCTGGGCGCGAAGGACACCTTCTTCTATAAACTCGTTGGGCCACTGATTGGCGTGATGGGCTCTGCCGGTGACGAGCTGAAACGCCAGCAGGCGCAGGTTGAACAGGTTCTGAAAACCGAAGAAGAGCAGTTTGCCCGTACGCTGGAGCGCGGACTGGCGCTGCTGGACGACGAGCTGGCGAAACTCAAGGGCGACACGCTGGATGGCGAAACCGCTTTCCGCCTGTACGACACCTACGGCTTCCCGGTTGACCTGACGGCGGACGTTTGCCGCGAGCGCAACATCAAAGTTGACGAAGCAGGCTTTGAAGCCGCAATGGAAGAGCAGCGTCGTCGTGCGCGTGAATCCAGCGGTTTTGGCGCGGACTACAACGCGATGATCCGCGTTGATAGCGCGTCTGAATTTAAAGGCTACGAAGAGCTGGCTCTGACCAGCAACGTGACCGCGCTGTTTGTTGACGGTAAAGCCGTAGACAGCATTAGCGCAGGTCAGGACGCGGTTGTTATCCTGGATAAAACACCGTTCTATGCGGAATCCGGCGGCCAGGTTGGCGATAAAGGCGAACTGAAAGGCAATGGCTTCAGCTTCAGCGTAAGCGATACCCAGAAATACGGTCAGGCAATTGGTCACCAGGGCAAACTGGTTTCCGGTTCTCTGAAAGTGGGCGAGGGCGTTCAGGCCAACGTTGACGAAGCTCGCCGCGCGCGCATTCGTCTGAACCACTCGGCAACCCACCTGATGCACGCAGCCCTGCGCGAAGTGCTGGGTACGCACGTTGCACAGAAAGGTTCTCTGGTTAACGACAAAGTGCTGCGTTTCGACTTCTCGCATTTTGAAGCGATGAAGCCGTCTGAAATTCGTGCGGTGGAAGACCTGGTGAATGCCCAGATCCGCCGCAACCTGCCAATCGAAACCCACATCATGGATCTTGAGGCAGCGAAGAAGAAAGGTGCGATGGCGCTGTTTGGCGAGAAATATGACGACCGCGTTCGCGTGCTGAGCATGGGCGACTTCTCTACCGAACTGTGTGGCGGTACTCACGCATCCCGCACCGGTGACATCGGCTTGTTCCGCATCGTTTCCGAGTCGGGTACGGCGGCAGGCGTGCGTCGTATTGAGGCGGTGACCGGGGAAGGTGCAATTGCCAGCCTGCATGCGCAGAGCGACCAGCTGCACGAGATCGCGCAGCTGCTGAAAGGCGATAGCCAGAACCTGGGCGAGAAAGTGCGTGTCGCGCTGGATCGTACCCGTCAGCTGGAAAAAGAACTCCAGCAGCTGAAAGAACAGGCTGCGGCGCAGGAGAGCGCAAACCTCTCCAGCAAAGCGGTAGACATTAAGGGCGTCAAACTGCTGGTCAGCGACCTGGCGGGCGTTGAGCCTAAGATGCTGCGTACCATGGTCGACGATCTGAAGAACCAGCTTGGTTCGACGGTTATCGTGCTGGCAACGGTCGCAGAGGGTAAGGTTTCTCTGATTGCGGGCGTCTCTAAGGATGTGACGGATCGTGTCAAAGCAGGGGAACTGATTGGCATGGTCGCCCAGCAGGTGGGTGGCAAAGGTGGCGGTCGTCCGGACATGGCGCAAGCCGGTGGTACGGATGCGGCGGCACTTCCCGCGGCATTAGCCAGCGTTGAAAGCTGGGTAAGCGCGAAACTGTAATAACTACAAAGCACAAGCAGACGCCATAGCGGTAACGTTATGGCGTCTTGCTCACTGCGCTATCGATAACGATAAAGTCAGGTTGAGTTTGTGTATATCGGCTAAACTTACGTTTAACAGAATGTGATGCCGTGACTGCTTACACTTTACGTGTTTGTCATCGCTTACTTTTTGGCGTTATATGATGGATAATGCCGGGATACAAGAGACCCGACTCTTTTAATCTTTCAAGGAGCAAAGAATGCTGATTCTGACTCGTCGAGTTGGTGAGACCCTCATGATTGGGGATGAGGTCACCGTGACAGTTTTAGGGGTAAAGGGTAACCAGGTACGTATTGGTGTTAACGCTCCTAAAGAAGTATCTGTCCACCGTGAAGAGATCTACCAGCGTATCCAGGCTGAAAAATCCCAGCAGTCCAGTTACTGATATTGTCGCGTCTCGCTGTCGGGCGAGACGCAACTCTCCCGCTATTTTTCCTGCATAAAGTTACCGTTCTATTTCAAACGCTTCGTTTTTGACCACTCTCATAATCTTATCTCATCCAAATGACGCGCTTCTCTCAACACAATTCTGTGAAGATGCCTGCAAAATCCGCTTATAAAACACTCTCTTTGCGGCTTTTACATGCGAATTGCGTGCGAATTGTGCAAACGAAAAAAGCATGTGGAAAATTGTTTGACTTATAAGTCCCAGAAAGTAATATATGCGCCACGCAGCGACGAGAAGCTCTTAACGAGTTGCTCGAAGCACTCGAAAGAGGCGTTGTGTGGTGAGGTGGCCGAGAGGCTGAAGGCGCTCCCCTGCTAAGGGAGTATGCGGTCAAAAGCTGCATCCGGGGTTCGAATCCCCGCCTCACCGCCATTTTGCATCCGTAGCTCAGCTGGATAGAGTACTCGGCTACGAACCGAGCGGTCGGAGGTTCGAATCCTCCCGGATGCACCATCTATTACTTCATATTGCTTTCGAAGTGATATGAATATCGAGCAGTACAGTAGTAAATCCCGATGCATCCGTAGCTCAGCTGGATAGAGTACTCGGCTACGAACCGAGCGGTCGGAGGTTCGAATCCTCCCGGATGCACCATTTTTTACTTCATATTGCTTTTGAAGTGATATGAGTATCGAGAAGTACAGCAGTAAATCCCGATGCATCCGTAGCTCAGCTGGATAGAGTACTCGGCTACGAACCGAGCGGTCGGAGGTTCGAATCCTCCCGGATGCACCATTTTTTAATTCATATTGCTTTTGAAGTGATATGAGTATCGAGAAGTACAGCAGCAAATCCCGATGCATCCGTAGCTCAGCTGGATAGAGTACTCGGCTACGAACCGAGCGGTCGGAGGTTCGAATCCTCCCGGATGCACCATCTCTTCTTGTGATCCCCTTCGATGTTTAGTTCTTAATCACTCTCATTGTTATCACTTCGCAATCAGCGACAAAAATCCCCTTTTACGATAAAGTAATGCTTTGTTAATCGTTTAGCGAGAGCACGATGTACGCACAGTATGACGGTTTGATCTTCGACATGGACGGCACCCTCCTGGATACCGAACCCACGCATCGTCAGGCCTGGACCGAAGTCCTGGGCCGTTACGGTATGCGCTTCGATTTACAGGCGATGATTGCCCTCAACGGATCGCCCACCTGGCGTATCGCACAGGCCGTGATTGAGCTGAATCAGGCCGATCTCGACCCGCACCAGCTCGCGCGTGAAAAAACCGACGCGGTAAAAGCCATACTGTTAGACACCGTGCAGCCTTTACCACTCATTGACGTCGTCAAGGAGTGGCACGGCCGTCGTCCTATGTCTGTCGGTACGGGCAGCGAGAGCGCGATTGCTGAAGCGCTACTCAAACACCTTGGCCTGCGCCACTATTTTTCTGCCGTCGTTGCCGCCGATCATGTTAAACATCACAAACCCGCACCGGATACCTTCCTGCGCTGTGCAGAATTAATGGGTGTACCACCTGCAAAATGCGTGGTGTTTGAAGATGCTGATTTTGGCATTCAGGCCGCACGTGATGCCGGAATGGCGGCGGTGGATGTTCGCTTACTGTGAGTGACGCGCTGTCACTCGCTTCATTATTCGCCAGCAGTTTTTTAAGCTCCACCCTCTTACCGGGGAATTCGGAAGTGGTGCTGGTGGCGATGCTGTTGTCCGGCGTGAGTCAGCCCTGGTTGCTGGTCTTAATAGCAACAATGGGTAATAGCCTTGGAGGGCTGACTAACGTTATTCTTGGACGTTTCTTTCCGCTACGCGAAAAATCTCGCTGGCAGGAAAAGGCAGTGGGCTGGCTAAAACGCTATGGCGCTGCCACGCTGTTATTAAGCTGGATGCCTGTAATAGGCGATTTACTGTGTCTGCTGGCGGGATGGATGCGCATCTCCTGGGGACCGGTGCTCTTTTTTTTGTGCCTTGGCAAGGCGTTACGCTATGTTTTACTGGCATGGGTAACACTACAGGGTATGACGTGGTGGCACTAATTGGTGGAATGAATTCGCGACCTTCAATCGTCAACCATTACAATTATGCTGAGTGACAATTTTTTGACAGGCGGGAGGTCAAATTGATCCCGGACGTATCACAGGCGCTGGCCTGGCTGGAAAATCACCCTCAGGCACTGAAGGGGATTCAGCGTGGGCTTGAGCGCGAAACGCTGCGCGTAAATGCGGATGGTAGCTTAGCGACTACGGGACACCCGAAGGCGTTAGGCTCGGCGCTGACACATAAATGGATCACAACCGATTTCGCCGAAGCGCTGCTGGAGTTCATTACGCCAGTAGACGGTGATATTGATCATATGCTGACGATCATGCGCGACGTGCATCGCTTCACCGCCCGCAACCTCGGCGACGAGCGTATGTGGCCGCTCAGCATGCCGTGCTATATCGAGCAGGGGCAGGATATCGAGCTGGCTCAGTACGGCACCTCGAATATTGGACGGCTGAAAACGCTGTATCGCGAAGGACTGAAAAATCGCTACGGCGCACTGATGCAGACGATCTCTGGCGTGCACTACAATTTCTCTCTGCCGATGGCGTTCTGGCAGGCGAAGTGCGGTGAAACGGATAAAGAAGCGATCTCCGCGGGCTACTTCCGCCTGATCCGCAACTACTACCGTTTTGGCTGGGTTATTCCGTATCTGTTCGGCGCGTCCCCGGCTATCTGTTCATCGTTCCTGCAAGGGAAACCGACCACGCTGCCGTTCGAGAAGACTGAGTGTGGCATGTACTATCTGCCGTACGCGACCTCGCTGCGCCTGAGCGACCTTGGCTATACCAATAAGTCGCAAAGCAATCTCGGAATTACGTTTAACGATCTGCACGAATATGTGGCAGGCCTGAAGCGGGCGATAAAAACCCCGTCGGAAGAGTACGAAAAAATCGGCCTCGAAAAAGACGGCAAGCGCCTGCAAATTAACACCAACGTATTGCAGATTGAAAATGAACTGTATGCGCCGATTCGTCCGAAGCGCGTGACGCGCAGCGGTGAAACGCCGTCGGATGCGCTACAGCGCGGCGGTATCGAATACATTGAAGTGCGCTCGCTGGATATCAACCCGTTCTCACCGATTGGCGTTGACGAGCAGCAGGTTCGCTTCCTTGACCTGTTTATGGTCTGGTGCGTACTGGCGGATGCGCCGGAAATGAGTTCCGACGAACTGCTGTGTACTCGTGCCAACTGGAATCGCGTGATTCTGGAAGGGCGCAAGCCGGGTCTGACGTTAGGTATTGGCTGTGAAACGGCCCAGTTCCCACTGTCTAAGGTAGGGAAGGATCTGTTCCATGACCTGAAGCGCGTAGCCCAGACGCTGGATAGCGTGTACGGCGGCGAAGCTTACCAGAAGGTCTGCGACGAACTGATTGAAAGCTTTGATAACCCGGAACTGACATTCTCAGCACGTATTCTGCGTTCTATGATTGAACAGGGAATTGGTGGCACAGGGCGTTCACTCTCAGCGGAGTACCGTGAGATGCTGATGCAGGAGCCGTTAGAGATCCTGAGCGAAGCGGATTTTGTGGCAGAGCGCGATGCGTCCGTTGTGCGTCAGAAAGAGGTCGAAGCGGCGGATACGGAGTCGTTTGAGGCGTTTCTGGCGAAGCAGGCCTGAACCAAAAGAAAAAGGCCACATCGCTGTGGCCAAAATATACATCTCTGAATTCAGGGATGATGATAACAAATGCGCGTCTTTCATATACTCAGACGCGCATTCTGTAGAAGAGTTCAGTTTATTTTAAAAAAAATCACTATCGGAGGTGACGTATGCCGTTATTAGATAGCTTTACTGTCGACCATACCCGTATGGAAGCACCAGCAGTCCGCGTGGCGAAGACCATGAACACGCCGCACGGCGACACGATCACCGTTTTCGACCTGCGCTTCTGCGTGCCGAATAAAGAAGTGATGCCAGAGAAAGGCATTCACACGCTGGAACACCTTTTCGCCGGATTCATGCGCGACCACCTGAACGGCAACGGCGTGGAGATCATCGATATCTCTCCGATGGGCTGCCGCACCGGTTTCTACATGAGCCTGATTGGTCAGCCTGAAGAGAAACGCGTCGCGGATGCGTGGAAAGCGGCCATGGAAGACGTGCTGAAGGTGAAAGAGCAGAACCAGATCCCAGAGCTGAACGTTTACCAGTGTGGCACTTACCAAATGCACTCTCTGGAAGAAGCTCAGGAGATTGCCCGCCATATCATCGAACGTGATGTTCGTGTAAACAGCAACGACGAGCTGGCCCTGCCAAAAGAAAAACTTCAGGAACTGCACATTTAGTATTGTGCCTGTGGATGCCCGGTGGCGCTTCGCTGACCGGGCCTACAATACTGATGACGACAACCACGGCCAGCTCCGCGCTGGCGACGCCGGTATCGCGATCGTTTTGCGGATGCACGCTGATACAGACGTCGCTGCGGCGGCTGAAGTAGTGGCAGAAATACTCGATCTGGTCGAAATAGACGTTCGGCGTGCTCACTTCGACGTAAGTCTGTCGAGAGCCAGCGCGTGGCGCGGGTGTGTTCAGCATGGTACGCTCCTGTTGTCTTTTCACTCTCGTGAATCAATTTCAGGCGCGCTGCTTTATCGGAACTGACAATCGCTGTCGCGTTTTGGACACGGTGCGGTGTTTTGCCGGATGGCGGCTACGCCTTATCCGGCCTACGTTCGTAGGCCCGGTAAGCGTAGCGCCACCGGGCAAACCGTGCACAGGGCTAGTGCGCTCCACCACCCCCGCTACCGGCACCAAACGGTGGTTTGGCAAACCACACCAGCCCCAGCAGGACGATGAAGATCCCCGCCGATATCCAGAAAATCTCGTTTGCCGAGATAATCAGCCCCTGGTTGGTGATCTGCTGGGCAAGCCAGCCGGACGCCTGCTGCTCCGTCATCCCCATCCCCTCAAGCTGGCTATACATCTGCTGAGCGTTAGGGTTGAACGGGTTCACCGCTTCGGTCAGCTGGGCATGGTGCATCGCTTCCCGGTTGGTCCACAGCGTGGTGGTGATCGATGTCCCGATGGAGCCCGCCAGCGTACGAGTGAAGTTCGACAGGCTCGATGCCGCCGCCATCCGCTCAGGCGGCAAGCCGGAAAGCGTAATGGTGGTCAGTGGCATAAAGAAGCACGCCACAGCAAAGCCCTGAATAAACTGCGGCCACGCGGAGGCGCCAAAGTCCATTCCCGGTTCAAACGTATACGCGCGCCAGTAGAAGCAAACGGCGTACATGATGAAGCTGAACGTCACCAGCCTGCGCATGTCGAGCTTATGGGCGAAACGGCCAATAATTGGCGACAGCAGAACCGGAATTAACCCCACCGGCGCGGAGGCCAGCCCCGCCCAGGTTGCGGTATAGCCGTACACCTCCTGCAACAGCTGCGGCAGCAGAACAATCGCGCCGAAGTAGAGCATATAGGCGAGGCTGATACAGAGGCAGCCGATGGTGAAGTTTCGCGATTTAAACAGCGAGAGGTCGACTATCGGATTTTCGTCCGTCAGCTCCCAGACAATCAGGAAGCTAATGGCAACCACGGCGACCACCGTCAGCACGATGATTTCCGTAGAGGCGAACCAGTCCAGCTCTTTGCCGCGGTCGAGCATGATTTGCAGGCTACCGATGCCGACAACCAGCAGTGCCAGCCCGATGCCGTCGATCCGCCGCTGTTCGGTCCGCGTTTCGCGACCACGCAGAGACTGTAGCGTCATCAGCACCACCAGCGCACCGATGGGTACGTTGATGAAGAAGATCCAGCCCCAGTGATAGTTATCGCTGATATAGCCGCCGAGGATTGGCCCGCAAATTGGGGCGACAATCACCGTCATCGACCACAGCGCGAGCGCGATGGAGCGCTTGGCGGGCGGATAGTTGTTCAGCAGTAAACTCTGCGACAGCGGAATCAACGGCCCGGCGACAATCCCCTGGATGACGCGGAAGAAAATCAGCATCGTCAGGCTGCTGGACATGCCGCAGGCCCAGGAGGCCAGCACGAACAGGATCGTCGACCAGAGGAACAGCTTCACTTCACCGACGCGCTTCGCCAGCCAGCCGGTGATGGGAATAGAGATGGCGTTCGCCACCCCGAATGAGGTAATGACCCAGGTCCCCTGGCTCAGCGATGAGCCAAGGTTCCCGGCGATCGTAGGGATCGCCACGTTTGCGATGGTGGAGTCCAGCACCTGCATGAATGTCGCCAGCGACAGCGCAATGGTCATAATGACCAGCTGCGCCCCCTCAAGCGGTTTTTGCGGCTTTTGCTGTTGCATAACGCTCACCTTCGGCTTAACCGGCGTTTGCCTTCACGATGTCATCGATCAGCTTATTGACCGGATCGAGGCTAATTTCACGGGCGTTACTTTCATAAGCTGGCGTGCTGCGCACCTGGCTTGCGAGGATCTGACCGTCGCGGTTGGCGGTATCGACCGTCACCAGCGTGGAAAGGCCAATTCGCAGCGGATGGTCTGCCAGCTGCTTAGGATCCAGCTCGATACGTACAGGCAAGCGCTGTACCACTTTGATCCAGTTGCCGGTGGCGTTCTGTGCAGGCAGCAGGCTGAACGCGCTGCCGGTCCCCATGTCCAGACCGACCACTTTACCGGTGTACTTCACGTCATCACCGTAGATATCGCTGACCACGGTTGCGGTCTGGCCGATACGCATATGCGCCAGCTGGGTCTCTTTGAAGTTCGCGTCCACCCATAGGTTGTTCGCCGGAACGACCGCCATCAGCGGCGTGGTGGTGCTAATTTGCGCACCCGGCTGCACGGAACGACGGGAAACGTAACCGGTCATCGGGCTGACGATTTTGGTACGTTGCAGGGCAAGCCATGCGTTACGCACTTCGGTCGCCGCCTGTTTCACCGCTGGCTGGTTTTCCAGAGAGGTGCCCAGCACCATCGCCTGGTTGGCGTTGTACTGTTGGATCGCCACGTCCAGCTGCGCCTGTGCGCTTGCCACCGCATCGCGTGCGTGCTGCAACTCTTCACGGCCAATCAGGTTGGCGGTGCCGAGAGGAACACGACGCTTGAGGTCGCTCTGCGCCTGGGCCAGGGCCGTTTTCTGCACGTCGATATTGGCCTGAAGCTGTTTGCTGTTGATCATCAGCTGGCGGGTCTGGCGAACGCTGGAGGCCAGCGCCGTCTGTGCTTTTTCAAACGCCTGTTGGGCGTCGGTCGGGTCAAGCGTGACCAGCACATCCCCTTTTTTCACAAAGTCGGTGTTGTCAGCCCAGACTTTCGTCACGCTGCCTGACACCTGCGCCATGATTTGAACCTGATTCCCTGCCACGTATGCATCGTCTGTCTCTTCAACATGACGCAAGACTAAAAACCAATAGATCCCATATGCCACGGCAATAATAATAAAGAGCAAGGTCAGCAGAATAAGGGCGCTCTTACGTTTGCCCTTCTTGTTGACCGGTTGCTGCGGGGGGGTGTTCTCCGCATTTGCGCTCATTGTTGTTCTCCACGATCTTTTTATTTTCACATCGGCTGAGCCGACCTGTTGTCAGAAAGGCCAGCAGTTTCACGTGCTGGCCTGTCAGTTTTTCTTTTGCAATCTGGAATGTTGAGCGGATCGTCGCGTTAGCGCAGCGCCTCAAGAATGACGCCATCTTCATCCATCTGGTCCAGACGGGTGAGCAGCTTGCGAGTAATATGCTCAAGCTGGTCGCGCTCGGCGGTGCTGAGGGCAGACCAAAGCTGGTGCAGACAGTTATGCTGCGGTGGCAGCACTTCGCGCAGGAATTCGTGACCTTTCTCGGTCAGTTGCAGATGCAGGCAGCGGCGATCGTTATCGCTCTCACGGCGCTCGATCCAGCCGCGCTTCTCCAGCTCATCAGCAATACGGGTTGCATTGGTACGGGATGAACCCAGCGCGCAGCTCAGTTCAGACGGCTGAATGCTGTGGTTTTCCTGAGACTCAAGCGTAATCAACGCCATAAACAACGTCTCGTTAATCCCTTGCGCTTTCAGCATCTTGTTACGATTTTCCAGCAGCTTACCCTGCATGTGCATGCACAGGCGGGTCAGCAGGATCTCCTGATACGGGAAGTCCTCATGACGACTGGCGCGGAACTTAAGCATTTGTTCAATGGGCGTAAACGAACTATCCATTTTGGGCATAACCTCATTAATTACAGCCGATATAGTAACGATAGTGACAAATAATGTAAATGAATTATTTGTGCGGTTATATCCGCCAAACGTATGTCACCATCAGAAAGCGCCGGGTAAATCCGTGACCCAGTGAGCACAGAAAGTGTGGGGTTTGTACCCGCGAAAGAGGGGATGTGAGGACTGGGGTCTGAACTATTCATGCCGGTAGTAAATATGTCACCCACAGTAAAATTTCTGGGATAAATGATTACCGTTACCTTAACAGATGCAGGCCCCCTTTACACCCCAGGGGGCCCAAAGCAATGTAAAACTTAGTGAATTGCTTCCTGGCGGTGATAGCCGCGCCACCATACCAGCAGATTTATCGCCGCCACGACGGCGCCGATTGCGCACACGCCCGTCCAGCCCGCATGCTGCCAGGCGGAGGCTGAGATTAGCGAGCCCGCCGCGCCGCCGATAAAGTAGCTGGTCATGTACCCGGCCGTCAGACGGTTACGGGCGTCTGGTTTCACGCGGTAAATCACGGTCTGGTTGGTGATATGTACGCCCTGCACGGTGAGGTCGAGTACCAGAATACCGACAATTAGCGCCAGCACTGAGACGTGTCCGTACCAGATAGCCGCCCATGAGAGCAGGAGTAAAACCAGCCCTGCGGAGGTGGTCATATGAGATTTACCTTTGTCGGCCAGGCCACCCGCCGGGCGCGCGCCCAGTGCGCCAGCCGCGCCTGCCAGCCCGAACAGGCCAATCACGCCTTCTGAGTAGTTAAACGGCGGCGCGGCGAGCAGAAACGCCATCGACGTCCATAAGATGCTGAAGTTGGCGAAGGTGAGACACCCCAGAACGGCGCGTGTGCGCAGGAGTTTATCCCGGGTGAAGAGGCTGAAAACGGAGGCGAGGAGCTGCGGATAGTTCAGGTGATTCTCCTGCTTCACCTTTGGCAGGCCGCGCCACAGGGCCAGCGCCATGATAACCATCAGCACGCTTGCCACCCAGTAAACGGTGCGCCAGCCGCCGAGGCTCGCCAGCAGCCCGGCAACGGTTCGCGCCAGCAGGATGCCCAGCAGCAGGCCGCTCATAATAGTGCCAACCACTTTGCCGCGTTTTTCCGGGGAAGCCAGCGTCGCCGCGAGGGGAACCAGAATTTGTGCCACCACCGAGAACAGCCCCGTCAGCGCGGTACCGATAATCATCATCGTTAACGACTGGCTGCTGGCGGTGATCAACATCCCGCCTGCGGCCAGCAGCGTCATGGAGACGATAAGCATCCGGCGCTCAAACATATCGCCTAATGGCACCAGGAACAGCAGCCCGGCCGCATAGCCGAGCTGCGCAGCGGTGACGATAAAGCCGGCGGAGCTGGCTGAAAGATCGAAAGCACGCGCGATAGTATCAAGCAGAGGTTGCGCGTAATAGTTGCTGGCGACGGCCAGTCCCGTTGCCACGGACATTAAAAGGATGAGTGCGGAGCTAAGCCCTTGAGTTGTTTTTGTCATTTGTTTCAGGAATCGTAAGTTAAGTGATTATTTTTCCGGAAACATAATAACCAATGATTGTGAATGTTGGGGGATTGTTACGTGGTGGATTGTGCGGTTTAGGTTGGGTGCGGTTTGATCCCCTCACCCTACCCCTCTCCCCAAAGGGGAGAGGGCAGGGTGAGGGGTAGTATTTTTACTTCTGCGCCTCAAGCGCCTCTTTCACCCAGCCATCGAACTGCTGCTGGTGGGCTTTGATCCAGCCATCCACGTGGCCTTTGATATCTGCTTCGGATGATTTACCCGCGTGCATCATCGCGTTCTGGGCGTTAATGTCTGCCAGCGGCAGTTTCATCACCGAGAATAGCTTCGCCGCCGCCGGGTTTTTCTCGGCCCAGGCTTTGTTCGCCACGATATGCATGGTATTCACCGGGAAGCCATAGTTCATGCCGTTTGGCAGTTTGGTGTCGATATCTTTCTGCTCGCCCGGCAGGGAGGAGAAGGGCACCTGCAACCACACCACGTCTTTGCCCGGCTTCAGCACGTCGCTCACCCAGTACGGCGTCCAGGTGTAGTAGATCACCGGCTTGCCTTCTTTAAAGCGGGCGATGGTATCGGCCATCATCGCAGAGTAATTGCCGTGGCTCACGTCGACGGTCTTCGCCAGATCGAAGGCTTTGTTCTGGTGGTTAATCACCGCTTCACAGCCCCAGCCCGGCGAGCAGCCCATCATGTCGGCTTTGCCGTCACCGTTGGTATCAAAGAGTTTGGCGATCTTCGGATCTTTCAGCTGTTCAATATTGGTGATGTGATACTTATCGGCGGTTTTCTTGTCGATCAAATATCCCTGCGCAGCGCCGGTCACAAAGGTGCCTTCGCGGTAGAATTTCTTGTCACCGCCTGCGGCGGCATACATATCGTCGTGCAGCGGCTGCCAGTTCACGGCGGTAAAGGTGGCATCGCCGGAGGCAATAGAGGTATAGCCCACGTTGTAATCCACTTCACTGGCGGTATTCACCGTATAGCCCAGTTTCTCCAGCGCACGGCTGACAATCTGGGTCTGGAAGGACTCTTCCGAAATGGTGCTCTGCACCGGCTGCACGGTAATGCCTTTGCCCGGCAGGTCAGCGGCAACTGCGCTGGTGGAGACAAGGGTCGCAAACGCTGTGGCAAAAAGTACGTTATGTCGCATCGTTGTTCCTTATTTTGTGAATGGGCGGGTGAGTAACCCGACAGGGCCGGTGGTATACCAGCGACGGTTGCCGCGACTGCGTGAATCACGACCGACAGCCTGGGTCAGGCGGTCAAGAATGATGGCGAGGATCACAATCCCGACGCCGCCGACGGTCGCCAGCCCCATATCGAGACGGCCAATGCCGCGCAGTACCATCTGACCTAACCCGCCAACGGCAATCATTGAGGCGATCACCACCATCGACAGCGCCAGCATCAGCGTCTGGTTAACACCTGCCATAATGGTCGGCATCGCCAGCGGAAGCTGAACCTTAAACAGCATCTGACGCGGGCTGGCGCCAAACGAGCGTGATGCCTCTATCAGATCCGCAGGCACCTGGTTAATGCCCAGAATGGTCAGGCGAATAATCGGCGGCAGGGCAAAGATAATGGTCACGACCACCCCCGGTACGTTACCGATGCCGAACAGCATCACGATAGGCACCAGGTAAACGAACGCTGGCGTGGTCTGCATCGCATCCAGCAGCGGGCGGATAATTTTTGCGGCCCGTGGGCTGCGCGCCAGCCAGATCCCCATCGGCAGGCCGATCGCCACGCAGAACAGCAGGGCGGTCAGCACCAGCGCCAGGGTGATCATCGCCTGAGACCACGCGCCAATCGCGCCGATGGCAATCAGGGAGATCAGCGTGGCGATCCCCATACCCGCGCTGCCGAACTGCCATGCGATCAGCGAGAACAGGATAATCGCCACCGGCGCGGGCATGCCCAGCATTAGCTGCTGGAAGCCGTTCAGGATGTAATCCACCGGGATACGGATCCCCTGGAACACCGGACGGAAGTGGGTAACGACCCAGTCGATCCCCTCCGTTACCCAGCTATCCAGCGGGATCAGCGTCTTGTGGAACGGATCCATAATATTGAAATGCTCTGGGGCAGGCGCCGGTGCGCTGTTGAGCCAGTCTGCCGCGCCGCCGCCATCGGCAGGCGCAGGCGTCGACCCCCACGCATCGGCAGATTGCGCCGCGCTGTCCGCTGCTTCAGTGGTGCCCCATGGGTTTGATTGATCAGCCATTGTTTGTCCCCTCGCGATCTAAAGCCTGTAGCAGCATCCGTTTTGAGATGATGCCAACGTACTGTTGTTCTTCACCGACAACCGGCACGGCGCACGGCGCCTGACCCACGTGAGAGAGCAACTCGCTGAGCGGCGTTTCGGCGTCCACGGCAAGCGGAGCGTCAATCAACGCCGCATCGATTCCCTGGTTTTCGCTCAGGGCGGTTTTCAGGGAGTCGATGGAGACAACGCCGACAAATTTATTGCCGCGTTCAACCAGATAACCGTATTCACGGTCTTCGTCCTGCAACAGCTTCAGCGCGGAGCGCGGACCAAAACCTGGCGTTTTTCGAATAATGCCGTTTGGTGTTCGACGGGCAATATCTTTCGCACTGAATACGTGGCTAATATCCACGCCGCGGAAGAAGGTGCGCACATAATCATTCGCCGGATTATTGAGAATTTCATCCGGTGTGCCGACCTGCACCACTTCACCATTTTGCATAATGGCGATACGGTCGCCAATACGCATGGCTTCATCCAGATCGTGAGAAATAAAAACAATGGTGCGCTGATGTTTGGCCTGTAATTTTACCAACTCATCCTGCATCTCGGTGCGAATTAAGGGATCGAGCGCCGAGAAGGCTTCGTCCATTAATAAAATATCCGGATTAATCGCTAATGCGCGCGCTAATCCTACGCGCTGACGCATACCGCCGGAGAGCTCATCCGGATACGCATGAGCATAATTTTCCAGCCCGACCTGACGCAGTGCATCAAGGGCTTTTTCCTGACGTTCCTGAGCGGGCGTGCCGGCTAACTCCATGCCAAAGGCGGTATTATCGAGTACCGTCATGTGCGGCATCAGTGCAAATGACTGAAACACCATCGCAATTTTCTTTCTGCGCACCTCGCGGAGTTCCGCGTCTGATATTCTGGCGATATCAACGCCGTCAATCAGCACCTGTCCGCGGGTGGGTTCAATCAGGCGATTGAGAAGGCGAACCATAGTGGATTTACCCGAACCGGATAATCCCATGATGACAAAAATCTCGCCTTCTTCAATGGCCAGACTGGCGTCTTTAACGCCAAGCGATAGCCCGGTTTTTTCCAGAATTTGCTCTTTCGAAAGGCCTTTCTCAATATATTTGAAAGCACGCTGTGGGTGCTCGCCAAATACTTTATAAAGATTTTTCACTTCTAATTTAATTGCCATGCAATAGAGAGTGTCCTGTTATTTGTTTATGTCGATATGATTACCATGGTAAATAGTTAACTGGCATTACCCTAACATACTCAGAATCTGAGACAACCCTGGACCTGCCTGAGGTCGGAATTTTACCGCAAGCGAAACGGCTGAATTTCCCATGAATAAAGGGCTGAGGGCGCTTTGAATTTTTCTCAATTTTTTGCTACTGCATGGGAGAATTTCGCCTGAATCGGTGTGATTCAGGCGAATATGAAGGAGAAATTACAGTGTAGTACGTAGTGGAATATTCGGCTGAAAATAATGAAATGTAGAGTTAATTAATGAACGTTAATTCATTCATTAAAAATCCCAGTCCTCGTCTTGCGTCTCCACCGCTTTACCCATCACGTACGACGAGCCGGACCCGGAAAAGAAGTCGTGGTTTTCATCGGCGTTGGGCGACAGCGCCGCGAGGATCGCCGGGTTCACTTCCGCCATTTCCGGTGGGAATAACGCTTCGTAGCCCAGGTTCATCAGCGCCTTGTTGGCGTTGTAGCAGAGGAAGGCTTTTACGTCCTCTTCCCAGCCCGTTCCGGCGTACAGCTCCTCGGTATAGCTCAGCTCGTTGTCATACAGATCCATCAGTAAATCGAGGGCAAAACCTTTGAGTTCCTCGCGTTTTTCCGGGGTGACTTTCTCCAGTCCTTTCTGGTACTTATAGCCGATGTAATACCCGTGTACCGCTTCATCGCGGATGATGAGGCGAATCAAATCGGCGGTATTAGTGAGCTTGCCCCGGCTCGACCAGTACATGGGCAGCCAGAAGCCGGAATAGAAGAGAAAAGATTCCAGGAACACGCTGGCGATCTTCTTCTTCAGCGGCTCGTCGGCCCGGTAATATTCCAGCACCAGATCTGCCTTGCGCTGCAATGACGCGCTCTCTTCGCTCCAGGCGTAGGCCGCGTCCACGTCTCTGGTCTGGCACAGGGTGGAGAAAATCGAGCTGTAAGAGCGGGCATGGACCGCCTCCATAAAGCTGATATTCGACATTACCGCCTCTTCGTGCGGGGTCAGCGCATCACTCATCAGCGCAGGCGCACCCACGGTATTCTGAATGGTGTCCAGCAGCGTCAGGCCGGTAAAGACGCGGATTGTCAGCTGCTGCTCGGCATGGCTCAGGGTTTGCCAGGCCGGAATATCGTTGGAGAGCGGCACCTTTTCCGGCAGCCAGAAGTTGCTGGTCAGGCGGTTCCAGACCTCCAGGTCTTTATCATCCTGAATTTTGTTCCAGTTAACGGCACTTACGCGTGACAGTTTCATCCTTTCTCCTTACAGCGCGCAGGACACGCAGCCTTCAATTTCGGTACCTTCCAGCGCGAGCTGGCGCAGGCGAATGTAGTACAGCGTTTTGATGCCTCTCTTCCAGGCGTAGATCTGCGCTTTATTGATATCCCGCGTGGTGGCGGTGTCCGGGAAGAAGAGCGTCAGCGACAGCCCCTGGTCCACATGTCTGGTCGCCTCGGCGTAGGTATCAATGATCTTTTCCGGGCCGATCTCATAGGCGTCCTGGTACAGAGCCAGATTCTCGTTAGTCATAAACGGGGCAGGGTAGTAGACGCGTCCGGTTTTGCCTTCCTTGCGGATTTCAATCTTCGACACGATCGGATGGATGCTCGACGTGGCATGATTTATATAGGAAATGGAGCCGGTTGGCGGAACCGCCTGAAGGTTCTGGTTATAGATGCCGTAGTGCATCACATCCTCACGCAGCTGTTGCCACATCTCACGCGTCGGCAGGGTAATGCCGGCGCGGTCGAAAAGCGCGCGTACTTTTTCGGTTTTCGGCTGCCAGTCGCCTTCCAGATACTGGCTGAAATACTCTCCGCTGGCGTAGCGGGACTGCTCAAAGCCTGCGAACCGCTGGTTGCGTTCGCGCGCCAGCAGCATCGAGGTATGCAGCGCATGCCAGGTGATGGTATAGAAATAAAGGTTGGTGAAATCCAGCCCTTCCGGGCTGCCGTAGGCGATACCCTCCCGCGCCAGATAGCCGTGCAGGTTCATCTGCCCAAGGCCGATGGCATGCGACGCGGCGTTGCCCGCCTCAATGGACGGTACGCTGCGGATGTGGCTCATGTCCGATACCGCCGTCAGCCCGCGAATGGCGGTCTCTACCGTGCGGCCAAAATCGGGGGAATCCATGGTGTGGGCAATATTCAGCGAACCGAGATTGCAGGAGATATCTTTGCCGATATCCGCGTAGTCGAGGTTCTCGTCGTAACTGGACGCGCTGTTGACCTGCAAAATCTCCGAGCACAGATTGCTCATGTTGATGCGCCCGGCAATCGGGTTGGCGCGGTTCACCGTATCCTCGTACATGATGTACGGGTACCCGGACTCAAACTGAATTTCGGCAAGCGTCTGGAAAAAGTCGCGGGCGTTAATGTATTTCTTACGAATGCGCTCGTCCGCCACCAGTTCGTCATACAGTTCGCTGATGGCCACATCGCCAAAGGCTTTGTCGTAGATACGCTCGACGTCATACGGCGAGAAAAGCGCCATGTCGGCATTTTCTTTGGCCAGCTTAAACGTGATATCCGGGATCACCACGCCGAGCGACAGGGTTTTAATGCGGATCTTTTCGTCGGCGTTTTCACGTTTGGTATCCAGAAAACGCAGAATGTCCGGATGATGCGCGTGCAGATAAACCGCGCCCGCGCCTTGACGTGCGCCAAGCTGGTTAGCGTATGAGAAAGCATCTTCCAGCATCTTCATCACCGGGATGACGCCGGAGGACTGGTTTTCGATGCGCTTGATCGGCGCGCCCGCTTCCCGCAGGTTCGAAAGCAGAAATGCCACGCCGCCGCCGCGTTTCGAAAGCTGTAGCGCCGAATTTACCGCACGGCCAATCGACTCCATATTGTCTTCAATACGCAGCAGGAAGCAGGAGACCAGCTCGCCGCGCTGGGCTTTGCCGCAGTTAAGGAACGTTGGCGTGGCGGGCTGGAAGCGGCCAGAGAGGATCTCCTCCGTCAGTCTTTCGGCCAGGGCTTCATCGCCCTGCGCCAGCGTCAGGGCTACCATCACCACCCGATCTTCAAAGCTTTCTAAATAGCGTTTGCCGTCGAAGGTTTTCAGGGTGTAGCTGGTGTAATACTTCCACGCGCCGAGAAACGTCTGGAAGCGAAAACCGCTGGCGTGCGCCCGTTCAAACAATGCCACCGCGAAGGCGCGGTCGTAGCGGGTCAGGACGCGCTCTTCGTAATAACCCTCTTTTACCAGCCAGTCGAGACGTTCCTGCTGGCTGCCAAAGACGACGCTGTTCGGGCGTACATGAGCGGCAAAAAAGGCGTCCACCGCCTCACGATCTTTGCCAAACTGAATGCGCCCCTCCCGGTCATAGAGGTTTAGCATGGCGTTTAATGCATGGTAATCCGGCGTCGCCTGAATCACGCGCTCTGCGGTTGTCGTTGCCAAAATTCGTTCACTCCTTTACGCACGTTCTCTACGTCCTGCTGTGTCCCCATCAGTTCAAAACGATAGAGATACGGCACGCCGCATTTTTGAGAGATGACATCCCCGGCGCGGGCAAAGGCCTCGCCGAAGTTGCGATTGCCTGCCGCGATCACGCCGCGAATCAGCTGCCGGTTATGGGGATCGTTCAGAAAGCGGATCACCTGACGAGGCACAGCCCCCGCGGTGCCGCCACCGCCATAGCTGGGCACTACCAGAATGTAGGGTTCGTCTACCTGAATACGCTCCCGCTCGTTCAGCGGAATGCGAATCGCGGGCAGCCCGAGACGCTCCATAAACCGAAGCGTGTTTTCCGAGCTGCTGGAAAAGTAGACCAGCCTGCTCATGCACTGACGCCCTGAACGGCAAGGCGGTTGATCATGTCCGGACGAAAGCCAGACCAGCTGGTGTCGCCGGCAACCACGACCGGAAGCTGACGGAAACCCTGCGCCCGCAGGGTGTCTGCCGCGTCAGGCACCTGATCTATATTGACCATCTCAAATGCCACGCCGCGACTCTCCATCGCCCGTTTCGTGGCGTGGCACTGAACACAATCGTTACGAGTGTAAATAATAATGCTCATGATTCGTATTTCCATTTAGAATGAGAGAACGGCGCGAGTAAACGCGTCATGTTGTGTCTGTCTTGCTAAAGGGAATACTAGATGTAGTTGAGATAACTTTCAACCACACAAGATATGGGAAATTCAGATTGATAAGGCCCCAATGATGAGCCTGGCGGGGCAGGGCGAACTGCGCGGGTTTTTCAGGCTTTCAGGCAAAGAAAAGCCCCGGCGCCTGAGGCTACCGGGGCTGAAAACGCGTGCTTACTTACGCAGGCTAAGCAGGGCGCCGACAAAAATCCCGACTGCCGCGACCGTTCCCAGCGTACACAGCGGTTTTTCACGTACGAAGGTGGTGGCGCAGCTGGCCATATCGCAGGCCGCCTGAGTGGTACGTGAGCGGCCATTCATCCTTGCTCGCGTTTCACGCAGCAGAGACTGAGCCTTACGTTTCGCGGCATCTGCTTCGTCCTTCGCGTCAGAGCCCCAGGATTTCAATACGGCTTCCAGCGTGTCCGCTAATTGGCTGACATCGTTACGAATATCCTGGGTGTCGTCGTTAATATCGTTTCGGTTCGGTCTGTTAAACATACGATCCTCCATAATTTGTGTTCCTGTTTAGTTTAGTCCAGAAATGTAATATCTGAAGCGAGTCACGGCTTATCGGGCAGTTTATGGAATATTCTGAAAGCCCTGCTAATGCTGAATACTGTAAGGTTGCCCGGCAGGTATGATAATGAGGAAAAGATATGTATTTACGACCCGATGAGGTGGCGCGCGTTCTTGAAAAAGAAGGGTTCACCATGGATGAGGTAACATCAAAAGCGTACGGATATCGCCGTGGTGAGAATTATGTTTACGTCAACCGTGAAGCAAGAATGGGGCGTACTGCTCTCATTATTCACCCGACACTCAAAGACAGAAGCCTGTCATTTGCTGAGCCCGCCTCGGATATTAAAACCTGCGATCATTATCAGCAATTTCCGCTCTATTTAGGCGGCGAGACGCATGAACATTATGGTATTCCGCACGGTTTCAGCTCGCGTATGGCGCTGGAGCGTTTCCTGAAAGGGCTGTTTGGCGACGTACAATAAATCAGCGACTGGCATGAGCCAGTCGCCTTATCTTACGCTTTTGCCTGGCTATAAGGGCTGACTTTAAACAGGCGGCGGCAGTAGTCAAGGAAGTAACCGTACACCGCACCCATCAGCATAGATACCACGATATTTGAACTTACCGCGGCGGCGATTTGATGCCAGTTTGCGCCCACCGTCAGCAAAATAACCACATACACCGGGGACTGGAACGTCACGTAAGCCAGCACGTCCGCCAGGTTTTTTACCCAACCTGCCGGGCTAATACGCCGGGCGAAACGCATCACCGCATCGCGATACATTCCGTACGGCCAGGCAATCATGATATTCACCGGAATGGCCACCAGGCGCGATGAGAGGGACTGCTCAAAGGTCATTCCGGACAGGAAAATTTCAATCAGCATGTTTACGACGGAACAGTAAACGACCATCGCGAACGTATCCGCTACCGCATGGCGCAGGCGAGACTGCGGTGAGAACATGTCTGAACTCCTCGAACAGGACAAAAAAGTGGCGTTTTTACCTGCGGCGTTTAGTGCTTTAGGTTGGTTTGTTTTGAGTGTATAGCGTATCCCTCTGGCTTTTAACTAACAAGTAGTGATTAATTTTTATTTATGGGCGCTTTGTCCATAAAATTCTCTAAAGTTGGCTGTTTTTTGTGCGAGTCGTTATTTTCTTTCCCATTCACCGTTTTATTAAACGAAATCAAACTATTAGCTTATCTGAGCAAGCGTGTAACGTTTGTTATTCGGAGGATGCCGGGCGGTTTTTTGAACGGTATTAAACAGGGGTTTTTGACCAGGTGCAGGACGGAATATTACGCATTAAAACTGACAGGTAATTCGGGGTTATATTAACGGGATATTCTAAAACATTTACAATAATGTCAAAACGACAGAGTGGGTAGATATCAGAACAAAAATCAATTATTCTGTTGCCTGATTTATGTTATACACACGAAGAAAGGTTTCTCATTATTATGGCTTTAACGTTACAGAATCTTAATAATATCCGTACCCTCCGGGCGCTGGCGCGTGAATTATCCATGGATGTTCTGGAAGAAGTGCTGGAAAAAGTTCGGATTGTCACAGAAGAAAAACGCAGCGAGCAGGCTGAATTAGAGCGCCAGCGCGCTGAACAGCAGGATAAAATTAATGCTCTGCTGGAACTGATGAAGGCAGACGGTATTTCCCCGAGCGATCTGTTAGGCGGAGAACTGGCTCATGCGGGCCAGCCGGCTAAAAAACGTAAAGCGCGTGCGGCGAAATATCGTTTCATCGACGCGAACGGTGAAGAGAAAACGTGGACCGGTCAGGGACGTACGCCAAAGCCAATTGCGAACGCACTGGCAAACGGTAAATCGCTGGATGATTTCCTGATCTGATGATTATTCGGGCGGTGTATTCCGCCCGATTATTGACTTAGCAGACGCCAAAGTCACCTTCTTCGGAGTACAGAACTACGTCCGCCGCTTTCAGGTGATATTTCTCGCCCTGCTCATTGCTGGCCTGTACGGCCACAATGTTTTCACCATTTACTTCGAGCACTTTCAGTTTCGGACCGCCCTGACGCGGTTGGACATAATCACCGACAGAAAACATAGCACCTCCTCATCATTGTCACGATCTTCACCATAGCCCACGTCCGGGGCGGGGTACAGCCTAATCTTTCAGATACCCCTTATCAGGTACGTCGGTTCCACGGCATCACTTTCAGCAGTCGCGCCATACCGCAAAAACCTGTCACTCCGGCGAACAGCAGCCCGGCGCCCACAAAACCGCTTAGCAGGAAAAAGCCGCTGGTGACGCTGTAACCCAGCACCACGCCGCAGAGAATCAGCAGCCCGGCGGCGATCTGCACCTGACGCATCAGCGGAAGCGGCTGCGATTTATCTTCAACGGTCAGCAGCCCGGCCTGCTTCCAGCCCTGAATGCCTCCCTCAACCACAAAGGCGTTCGCAGGGGACGCTGCCCGGGCAAGACGAGCATCATTGTTTGCGGTTCTTGCGCCAGACTGACAGTGGAAAATCACCGTTTCTCCCGGCGCTGCGTTAAGCCCGCCGGGTAACGAATCCAGCGGAATGGAGTGTGCCGCTGGAATATGCTCGCGGGCATACTCGTCGGGGTCGCGAATATCGATAAGTTTGGCGCCTTCAGCAATAAGCGCGTTTGCCTGCTGCGGCGAAATAAGAGGAAGAGACATTGTGTTTCCTTACGGTCAATTTCAGAACAGTAGAGCATTTAAGGCAGGGTTTCAGCCAGTGTAAAGAGGGTAAAGGCAGGTAAAAGCGCGAGAGACGAATGGCAGTTACCCGTAAACTGGCTACGCTTAGAGAAGTGTCTTTTATAATTTTCAATTGGTTAGCTTGCACGGAGTTATTTATGGGTTTTTGGCGCGTTGTTTTAACGATTATTCTCCCGCCGCTGGGCGTGCTGCTTGGCAAGGGACTGGGCTGGGCGTTTATCCTGAACATCCTTCTGACCATCCTGGGTTACTTCCCGGGTCTTATCCACGCGTTTTGGGTTCAGACGAAAAGCTAGGTACGCCACAATAGATCACTGTAGATCCGGGTCAGCGCGCCCTCGGGGCCAAACTGCTGTTTGATCCAGCGCGTGACCTGACCGGTCGCCGCATGCTGCGTGGCGAGCAGCATGCGCGAGTCCTGGCGCGGATTATTGATTCGCCGCTTTACCAGCAGCCCGTCCTCCACCGCCTCACGCGTCATATACTCCGGTAAAAATCCAATACCTTCCCCCAGGATCTGACACTGACATTTGGTGTTAAAGTCCGGTACCAGAATCGCCTCCTGACCGTGAAGCAGCCAGCCGACCTTCTTGTTGATGGTATGCGCGGTGTCCTCGACCATGATATTGGGATACAGACGCAGCTGACTTTCGGAAATGGGCTCCGGGGCGAACGCCAGCGGATGCGTGGGCGCGATGGCAAATACCCAGCGGATCGCGCCTATCTCGGTGTAATCGATGCCTCCGCCATCCAGCAGCGTATCCGGCGCGCCAATGGCGATGTTGGCCTGATTATTAATGATGGAATCCCAGACGCCGTTATACACCTCGGTCGTCACCGTGATTTGGCAGGTAGGAAACTGTTTTTTCAGCACCTGGAGCAAACGCGCGGTATGGCGTGGCGTATACAAAAGCTGATTAATGCAGATGCGCACCCGCGTCTCAATGCCCTGCGAAATGGTATCAATCCCGCGCTTGATGGCATGAAAGTCATTCAGCAGGTCGGTCGCTTTACGATAAAAATAAAAACCGGATTCGGTCAGCTCAATGCTGCGCGTGTTGCGTACAAACAGCACCACGTCCAGCCCGGTCTCCATACGTTTGATGGTGTAACTGATGGCGGAAGTGGTCACGCCCAGCTCGGCAGCCGCTTTGCTAAAACTGCCAAAGCGTGCCGCGGTGGTGAAGGCCAGCAAATTCTCTTCGGTAAAGATGGAATTCATATTATGGCTCCTGGTTACCATCAGTTTTGAACATATTTTAACACCGGCGTTACATCATAGTTGATGTCGGTCACAGTTCTGGATTTTTACGTAGGGCCGCGCTGTGTAAGGCTTTTTCATTCATAAGGATAATGCAGCCCGAGGCGCGTAAAAGCGGTAAACCATAAGAAAAAGGTTGCACAGACGCACGTTTTTGCCGGACTGTTGAATTTAACTCAACAATGAATTGCGTGTCGATGAATCATTTTTAAGCGGATTCTTTTATGACCAGGCTGTTGCTATTCTCAGGTCATCAGAAGTGAAACATAGGGAGTCTGAATATGTCTGCAACTGCACTGGTTACAGAATTTTTGCTGGCGGCAGAAGAGGGTAATATCGACGCGCTAAAAGCCTGCCTGGAAAAAGGCGTGGATATTGACGCGACCAACCGCCAGAAAAGAACCGCCATTATTATTGCCAGCCTGAAAAAGCATTACGCCTGTGTGGAATTTTTAATTTCCGCCGGGGCGGATATTGATAAACAGGACCAGACCTGTTTTAACCCCTTCCTGATCGGCTGCCTGACCAATGATTTAACCCTGCTGCGCATTGTCCTTCCGGCGGATCCGGATCTCGACCGTCTGACGCGCTTTGGCGGCGTGGGCATTACCCCTGCCAGTGAAAAAGGGCACGTTGAAATCGTGCGCGAGCTGCTGGAAAAAACCGACATTAACGTCAACCACACCAATTTTGTCGGCTGGACGCCGCTGCTGGAGGCCATCGTGTTAAACGACGGCGGCGCAAAGCAGCAGGAAATTGTGAAGCTGCTGCTGGATCACGGCGCGAATCCGCACATGACTGATAAATACGGCAAAACCCCGCTCGAACTGGCGCGGGAAAAAGGCTTCAACGCGATCGCAGACCTGCTGCTGGCGGCAGGCGCATAGCGCATTCGGTCAGCCTTCCCCTGGCTGGCCGTGAATCAAAAAACGCATTGTTACCGACGTGCATTTAGCACGACGGCGGCCCCCTTTTATCTTAAACAGGTGAAAATAATGCCAACCAAAATCGTCATAAAAAAGAATACGTATTTCGATTCGGTTTCCTTAATGTCGGTTTCCACCAAAGCCAATAAATTGCCGGGCATCGAGCAGGCGTTTGTGGCGATGGCGACGGAAATGAACAAAGGGGTATTAAAAAACCTCGGGCTATTAACGCCGGAATTAGCGGACGCGAAAAACGGCGACCTGATGATCGTTATTAAAGGCGACGCGGCGAATGAGGAAACCCTTGCTGCCATTGAAGCGTTATTCACGCGTAAAGAGAGCGCTGGCTCCCATGAAGCACGCTACGCGACGATTGCCAGCGCCAAAACCCATCGTCCGGACAGCAACCTTGCGGTGATATCCGTCAACGGCACCTTCGCCGCCCGCGAAGCGCGCCAGGCGCTGGAAAACGATCTCAACGTGATGCTGTTTTCCGATAATGTGTCGCTCGACGACGAGCTGGCGCTGAAGCAGCTGGCGCATGACAAAGGATTGCTAATGATGGGGCCGGACTGCGGCACCGCCATTATCAACGGCGCGGGGCTGTGCTTTGCCAACGCGGTACGTCGCGGGCCGATTGGCATCGTTGGCGCCTCCGGCACCGGTAGCCAGGAGCTGAGCGTGCGCATTCACGAGTTCGGCGGCGGCGTGTCGCAGCTGATCGGCACCGGCGGGCGC
This sequence comes from Enterobacter cloacae complex sp. ECL411, assembly GCF_021869665.1. NCBI lineage: Bacteria > Pseudomonadati > Pseudomonadota > Gammaproteobacteria > Enterobacterales > Enterobacteriaceae > Enterobacter > Enterobacter cloacae complex sp. ECL411. The sequence continues at coordinate 3,617,154 of NZ_CP091486.1, read as the reverse complement.
GATCTCAGCGAGAAGATTGGCGGCCTGATGATGCTCGACGCCATCGACATGCTGGAGGCGGACGACGCGACCCGGGTGATAGTGCTCATCTCCAAACCGCCTGCACCCGCGGTGGCAGAGAAGGTGCTGGCCCGGGCACGCGCCTGCCGCAAACCTGTGGTTGTGTGCTTCCTGGGCCGCAACGAACCGCCAGACGATGAAGACGGCTTGCAGTTTGCTCGTGGCACCAAAGAGGCGGCCCTGAAAGCGGTGCTGCTTACCGGCATTAAAAAAGACTCCCTGGATTTACATCCGCTCAACTGGCCGCTGATCGAAGAGGTGCGCGCCCGCCTGACGCCGCGGCAGAAGTACATTCGTGGCCTGTTCTGCGGCGGCACCCTGTGCGACGAAGCGATGTTTGCCGCGCTGGAGAAGTTTGACGATGTTTACAGCAACATCCAGCCGGATCCGGCCAGGCGTCTGAAGGACATCAGCGTCAGCCAGGCCCACACCTTCCTTGATTTCGGTGACGACGATTTCACCAACGGCAAACCACACCCGATGATCGACCCGACCAACCGCATCAGCCGCCTGCTACAGGAGGCGCGCGATCCGCAGGTGGGCGTCATCGTGATGGACTTCGTGCTGGGCTTTGGCGCACACGAGGATCCGGTGGGGGTGATGATCGAGGCGATCAAAGAGGCACAGGCAATCGCGAAAGCCGACAACCGTCCGCTGGAAATTCTCGGCTACGTGCTCGGCACCGATCAGGATCCGCAGTCGCTGGCCCAGCAGTGCCAGCTGCTGACCGACGCAGGCGTCATCTGGGCCAGCAGCAGCACCAATACCGGATTACTGGCACGCGAATTTGTCTGCAAAGGGGAGAGAGCATAATGACGACCTTATTCAACCAACCGCTGAACGTGATTAACGTCGGGATTGCGATGTTCAGCGACGACCTCAAAAAACAGCACGTTCCCGTGACCCAGCTCGACTGGACGCCGCCGGGGCAGGGCAATATGCAGGTGGTGGACGCGCTGGATCGGCTGGCGGAAAAACCGCTGGCCGAGAAAATTGCCGCCGCGAACAACATTGCCCTTGAGCGCATTATTCAGTCCCATCCGGTGCTGGTGGGCTATGACCAGGCCATCAACGTGGTGCCGGGCATGACCCGCACCACCATTCTGCATGCCGGTCCGCCTGTTACCTGGGAAAACATGTGTGGGGCGATGAAGGGCGCGGTCACCGGCGCGCTGGTGTTTGAAGGGCTGGCGACGGATCTGGAGGACGCCGCAAGGCTGGCGGCTTCAGGGAAGATCACCTTCTCGCCGTGCCACGAGCACGACTGTGTGGGCTCTATGGCGGGCGTCACCTCCGCGTCGATGTTTATGCACATCGTTGAGAACAAAACCTACGGCAACCGCGCCTTCACCAACCTCAGCGAGCAGATGGCGAAGATACTGCGCATGGGGGCCAACGATCAGAGCGTGATCGACCGCCTGAACTGGATGCGCGACGTGCTCGGCCCAATGCTGCGCGACGCGATGAAGATTATCGGCGAAATCGACCTGCGCCTGATGCTGGCCCAGGCGCTGCACATGGGCGACGAGTGCCACAACCGCAACAACGCGGGCACCACGCTGCTTATCCAGGCGCTGACGCCGGGGCTGATCCAGGCGGGCTATCCGGTGGCGCAGCAGCGTGAAGTGTTCGAGTTTGTCGCCAGCAGCGACTACTTCTCCGGTCCGACGTGGATGGCAATGTGTAAGGCCGCGCTGGATGCCGCCCACGGCATTGAGTACAGCACCGTCGTCACCACCATGGCGCGCAACGGCTACGAGTTCGGCCTGCGCGTCTCCGGCCTGCCGGGGCAGTGGTTCACCGGCCCGGCGCAGCAGGTGATCGGCCCGATGTTCGCGGGCTATAAGCCGGAAGACTCCGGGCTGGATATCGGCGACAGCGCGATTACCGAAACCTACGGCATCGGCGGCTTTGCGATGGCGACAGCCCCGGCAATCGTGGCGCTGGTGGGCGGCACGGTGGAGGAAGCCATCGATTTCTCCCGCCAGATGCGCGAAATCACTCTCGGCGAAAACCCGAACGTCACCATTCCGCTGCTGTCGTTTATGGGCATCCCGTCCGCCATCGACATCACGAAGGTCGCGGGCAGCGGCATTCTGCCGGTCATTAATACCGCCATTGCCCATAAGGACGCCGGTATCGGCATGATTGGGGCGGGCATCGTTCACCCGCCGTTTAGCTGTTTTGAAAAGGCGCTGTTAACCTTCCGCGATCGCTACGTTCTATAAGGTATGCATCCATGAAAAACATGAAACTGGAGTGGAAAAGAGGTGACTGGGCAGCTTATTTCGGGTTGATGACCAACAACCTGACCAATTTGCTGACCATGATGGGGTTGCTCATTTTTGTCGTCGGCATCCCGAAGGAGATTGTTTATGGACGCATCGCGCCAGCCTTCGGTCTGGCGGTGCTGGTGGCGAGTCTTTGCTATACGTGGTTTGGCCTGCAAATGGCGCGCGCCACCGGACGAACGGACGTCACCGCGCTGCCGTCCGGCCCGAGCGCGCCGTCGATTTTTACCGTGACCTTCCTGGTCTTAATGCCGGTTTACCAGCAAACCGGCGATGCGGATTTCGCGATTCAGATTGGCCTGGTGTGGTGCTTTGTGGAAGCGATGATCCTCGCGGGCGGTTCCTTCCTGGGGGAAACCATCCGCAAGATGATCCCGCGTACCGTGCTGCTGTCGTGCCTGTCCGGTCTTGGCCTGCTCCTGCTGGCGATGAACCCGATGTTGCAGGCGTTCGAAGCGCCGACCGTGTCGTTTATCGTCCTGCTGCTGATCTTCATTAACTGGTTCGGTAAAAAGCCGATTTTCGCCCGCATCCCGACCGGCCTGCTGCTGTTGATTGCCGGTACTCTGCTTGCGTGGATCTCCGGACTGCAAAGCCCGGATGCCATTAAAGCGTCCATGTCATCCTTCGGCTTTAACCCGCCGGAAGTGCATGTGGACAGCTTTATGCAGGGGTTGCCGCATGCGCTGCCGTATCTGGCGTCCGCCGTACCGCTGGGGCTGGCGAGCTACATCTTTGACCTGGAGAACATCGAAAGCGCCCATGCGGCGGGGGATGAATACCCGACCCGCAAGGTAATGCTGGCGAACGGTCTGGCCTCCATGCTCGGCTGCCTGATGGGCAATCCGTTCCCGGTCACGGTCTACGTCGGCCATCCAGGCTGGAAAGCGATGGGCGCCAGCATCGGCTACACCCTGGCGTCCGGCGTGACCATGTTCATCGTGCCGCTGTTCGGGCTGGGGGCCTTTATGCTCGCCATCATCCCGATGACCGCCATCGTGCCGATTCTGGTGTTTATCGGCGTCGTCACCGCCAACCAGGTGGTGAGGGAAACCCCGAAAGTGGAGGTGCCCGTCATCTTCATCTGCCTGTTCCCATGGATTGCCAACTGGGCGCTGACCATGATGAACAGCGTGATGAGCGCGGCGGGGACCAGCGCGGCGAAAATTGGCACCGACGTGCTGCACAGCAAGGGGATCTACTACGAAGGCCTGATGCATCTCGGCAACGGCGCGCCGCTCGCCAGCATGCTCTGGGGCTGTATCGCCATCTTCGCCATCATCAACAAACCGCTGCGCGGGGCCGTCGCGGCGACCGGTGGCGCGCTGCTGGCGCTGTTTGGCGTGATCCACGCGCCGGTGGTGGGCTTTGCCGAGGGCAGTTCCCTGATGTTCGTCACGGCCTACCTGATGATGGGCGGGATGTTTGTGGTGAAGCATGTTCTCGATATCTCTGTTAATTCCCCTCTCCCAGTGGGAGAGGGCCAGGGTGAGGGCGCCAGAACGCACCTTCTAAAGGAAACAAAATGAAAGAGCTTATGGTCGTTGCCATCGGCGGCAACAGCATTATCAAAGACAACGCCAGCCAGTCGATTGTGAAGTGGTTTACTGAATTTGGCCACCTGAACAGAGGTGATATGCTCACCTCAGAACAACACAGGTGTCATAATGAAAAAAAGAAATTTCAGCGCAGAGTTTAAACGCGAATCCGCTCAACTGGTCGTTGACCAGAACTACACCGTGGCAGATGCAGCCAGCGCTATGGATGTCGGCCTTTCCACAATGACGCGATGGGTGAAACAATTACGTGATGAACGGCAGGGCAAAACACCAAAAGCCTCCCCCATTACCCCGGAACAAATTGAAATCCGTGAGCTCAGGAAAAAGCTACAACGTATTGAAATGGAAAATGAAATATTAAAAAAGGCTACCGCGCTCTTGATGTCAGACTCCCTGAACAGTTCTCGATAATCGGGAAACTCAGGGCGCGTTATCCTGTGGCCACTCTCTGCCATGTGTTCGGGGTTCATCGCAGCAGCTACAAATACTGGAAAAACCGTCCTGAAAAGCCAGACGGCAGACGGGCTGTATTACGCAGTCAGGTACTTGAACTGCATGGCATCAGCCACGGCTCTGCCGGAGCAAGAAGCATCGCCACAATGGCAACCCAGAGAGGCTACCAGATGGGGCGCTGGCTTGCTGGCAGACTCATGAAAGAGCTGGGGCTGGTCAGTTGCCAGCAGCCGACTCACCGGTATAAGCGTGGCGGTCATGAGCACGTTGCTATCCCGAATCATCTTGAGCGACAGTTCGCCGTAACGGAACCAAATCAGGTGTGGTGCGGTGATGTGACCTATATCTGGACGGGTAAGCGCTGGGCGTACCTCGCCGTTGTTCTCGACCTGTTCGCAAGAAAACCAGTGGGCTGGGCCATGTCGTTCTCGCCGGACAGCAGGCTCACCATGAAAGCACTGGAAATGGCATGGGAAACCCGTGGTAAGCCCGTCGGGGTGATGTTCCACAGCGATCAAGGCAGCCATTATACGAGCAGGCAGTTCCGGCAGTTACTGTGGCGATACCGGATCAGGCAGAGTATGAGTCGGCGTGGAAACTGCTGGGATAACAGCCCAATGGAGCGCTTCTTCAGGAGTCTGAAGAACGAATGGGTGCCGGCGACGGGCTATGTAAGCTTCAGCGATGCAGCTCACGCAATAACGGACTATATCGTTGGATATTACAGCGCACTAAGACCGCACGAATATAATGGTGGGTTACCGCCAAACGAATCAGAAAACCGATACTGGAAAAACTCTAACGCGGTGGCCAGTTTTTGTTGACCACTTCACATACGGATTATCGCAGCATTCGCAGTTTGTTCGTTCATATGGTTGAGAGGTGCTTTAATGCTTGGAAAAATCCACTCTCTATGACCACTGATTGGCTTCATGGATTCAAGTATTGCTAAGGCTTGTTTACTGAGTGGAACCTTATGAGGAAGCTTCATCTTCATAAACTGACCGGGTATGTTCCATAAACAGGCCTCTTCATCGATATCTTTCCACCGAGCACGAACTGCTTCACCTGGTCGAACCCATGTAAGAAGCTGCCACTCTATTAGGAGACGTGTTTCAAGCCTTATGGAAGCATTTGATAGAGCAACCATAAAACGAGGAAGTTCAGCAGGAGGTAAAGCTGGCATATTTTGTTTTTTGGGCTTTGTAAACCGTTGTCCAAGATTATCGGCAGGATTGAATTCAATAAGCTCTTCGGTAGCTGCCCACCGGAAAATCTCATTCAAGCGGGAAATTATGCGCCGCAGTGTTTCAAAGACGCGACGATGCTCCAAAGGCTCAAGTTGTTGTTTTAACAACTTTGGTCGAATCTCTTTGATAGGAACGTGGCCAAGACTAGGGAAAATGTTTCGCTCTAGACTACGCCAGATGTCTTCAGCATGGTCTTTTGTTATACCTGTAGTCCTTGCTTTCTCATCTAACCATTTCCTTGCTACAGCCTGCAGCGTATGTTCAGTAGCATCCTTGAGAGCATTTGCTTTATCAGTGTTATGAGTTTGAGGATCAATGCCGTTAGCGAGTAGTGAAAGATATTGATCTCGTAAAGCTCTTGCATTCGCTAAGGTGAGATGAGGATACGTGCCGAGACTAATTTTTGTGCGTTTTTTTGTTAAGGGCACTGCGTATCTGAAATACCATCTTTTCGCTCCACCTTTAGTGAGGGGAGCAATCCGCAGCATCAGTCCATCGCCATCGAAAAGGTTAATCTCTTTCTCTGATGCCTTAGTGCTTTTGATTTCAGTGTCAGTAAGTTTCTTTGCGATTTTTGCCATTTTAGGACCCTCTGCTTTAGGACCCAAAATGATGGGTCCTAAAAAGGGTGCCATAGCAAGTAGCTTCTAGCAAATTTCAGTAGACTTCATTAGACGTAAAAAAGCCCGCGAGGCTGGTTCCAAGCGGGCTTAGTAGACTTCACTTTACTTCATACTACTTAAAAATGGTGGGCTGGCGGAGTCTGAATAAATTTCTCAATATATTAAATATAAAGGATTTTTCCGTATTCAACTTTCAGTTGTGTACCTAAACGTGTACCAATTATGAATTTTCATAGTAATACGATCCCTCTTTAGAAATGTGTCACCTTTTTCATGTGGTCTTTTTTTTAAACAATAAGCACAGAAAAAAAAGTTTTTTTGCATTTAACTGTTCACACTGTTCACCTCGGTTGTTTCTCATTTTATATCATGTGGTTAGGTGGTGATGAGTTGGTGAAGAGTGAACAGTCGACTCTTCACCTTTGTGATTTTTGTTCGTTCTGGATACGCCCGGCCAGGCGATACGCGGGGGGATAAAAAGTTTTTTTGGGTTTTACTGTTCACTCTGTTCACCTCTTGTTTTTTATCAATAATTTCATAGTGATACAGGGTGAATATACGGTGAAGGGTGAACAGTGGAGTGTTCACCTTATGATAATGGCCGGAAAGAAAAAGACCGGCTGTTGCCGGTCTGGAGTTGGTTATGTCGCTGCGGGTTCGTCGCATTTCGGCAGCCAGTCGCCGTAGCTTTCTTCTTTCAGCGACAGGTTGGTCTGTATCCCCTGCTTTGTGTGCCGCTTTACATAATTCAGGCCGTACTCTTTCAGCATCATGGGCAGCCCCAGCCCGAACATTTTCAGGCTGAGCACGTTCCTGTATCCGTTAGCCTCCATATAGGCCAGATACGCGTGATAGAGATACTTACGGTAATTACGCGGGACAATGCTGGCATTACCCATAAACATTCCGTTGGTCTGCGGCAGCATTTCCAGATAGCCGCAAAAATCAAACGTCGGGTCAGCATCACGCTTGATGCTGAGCGCCTCGTCGGAATTCTGCTGCGACTGGAGCAGTGCTCGCGCCGTCATCGGATCGCTGAACCGCTGCATAAGCTGGCGCACAATAACGGCCAGCTCGCGCGCAATTTTATCCCTGAGCTGCGGGTCGCGTTCTTCCGGTGCAATCTGCTCGGGAAAGTGAATAATCACCCGGCGGCGTGACACACCGCCGCTGCGGTCGGTGAAGCGCATCGGGTTATTGTTCACGGCCAGAATCACCGCAGGAATATGTGTTGAGTACGGATTCTGGTATTTCGGGTCAACCGAGACCGCATCGCCGCCGGTGATGGCCTTTAGTCCTGCGCCGTCACCGCTCCATTTTTCCTGGTCAGGCAGACGTATCAGCGAGAAGCCAATCAGGGAGGCACGCTTGCGCGGGTCTTCCAGCGTGTCGATGTCGGCCGACGTGGCGTTATCCTCTCCGGCGAGCAGGGTCGCGATTTCGGCGAGAATGCTTTTGCCACTCCCGCCGGGACCGGTGACCTCGAGAAAGAGCTGCCAGTCGTAGCGGTTCGCCAGTACCATAAACAGCGCAGCGAGTATCACGTCGCGTTTTTGTGGATTTTTACCGGCCGCCCGGTCGAGCCAGCGCCAGAAGTTCGGCGCGTGAGTCTCCAGCATTTCGCCTTTCACCGGCGGGGTAAAATCCACGTCGCACAGTGTGCGCAGCCAGTGCGATTTATGATGTGGACTGAATATGCCGCTTTGGGTATCGAGTACCCCGTTGCGAAAACCAATCAGACGACGCGCCGGTGTATCCTGCTGCGGAATAATTAGTTTCAGGGTCTCCACCACCGAGGCAATTTTCCCGGATGAGAACGGGGCGCGCAGGCGCTGGAATAAGTCAGCCACATTCCGTGAAAAAGTGGCGGCCGGGATATTTTTCCAGATGCCGTTTTCATAGCGGGACAGGAGCTGGCCGTTCGCATCCACCGCCAGCGCTTCGCCGTAATGTTCATGCACCCGCAGAGCCTTGTCGCTGGCGCTCATGGCGGTAAATTCCGCCTCGCTGATGGTGTCGAACGGACTTTGCGCCGGTGGCCGGATGGCGTCATAAATGGCTTTCCGCGTGGCCTCCTCGCCTTTCTGCACAAACGCATCATTCCAGTCACCAAACACCGGCGGCAGGGCAACAACCCCCTCACAGGCTCCTGCGGCCGCTGCGGCTTTGTTCTGACCGTCGCCGTTAAGGTCGCGGTCGGCGGCGAGGACAATCTGACAGGCCGGGTGTTTCTGACGGGCAAGGCTCGCCAGAGAAAGGAGGTTCACGGACGACAGCGCCACCATGACGGTTTCGCCGGTCAGGTGATGCACGGTGAGCGCGGTCGCATAGCCCTCCGTTATCCACAGGCGTTTTCCGGCCTGTCTTTTCCCTTCGATGGTATGGCACGCTCCTTTTACCGCCCCGCCTTTCAGGGTGCGTTTGAGACCGTCAGAATTGATAAGCTGAAGGTTAACCAGTGCGCCGGTATCGTCATGCAGCGGGACAACCATATCACCGGCGCGGAACGTCACGCCGCCGGTTTTGTGTGTGGCCGACAGTACCGGACATTCCCGGTCGGGGAAGCCCTTGCGGGTGAGGTAGGCGTTGCCGCTGGCCGGTCGGGTTTTCTCCATGAGCCTGACGGCCAGCGCGGCCGCAGCCTGGCGGTCAGCCTCCGTTTCGGCCTCTGCGGCCGCAATCACTTCCGTGGCAACCGGCGGCAGGTTGCCGGTCACGGCGTTCACCTTTTGGGCTGCCTCTGATGGTTTTACACCGAACACCTTTTCGACCAGTTTCAGGCCATCCCCCGCGCCGCACTGATTACAGAGCCACGTCCCTCGCCCCTCTTTATCGTCAAAACGGAAACGGTCAGAGCCGCCGCACACCGGACAGGCCTGATGCCGGTTTTTAATCACCTTCACACCCAGCGCCGGGAGAATTCGCGGCCAGTGGCCGCACGCCTGTTGTATCGTCTGTGTTACGTTCATTTTCATCGTTATTTTCTCCCTCAGTGCACAACAGGCGATTGCATGTAACGGGCGCAGAGTTCATCCATCACGGCCAGCCCGAGAAAAGACAGCGACGGCGCGGCTTTGAGTGGTCCGGCTTCCATTAAATCTTCCAGCAGTGCACAGGCAATCTGGCGGCCTTTTTCCTCGCCGTGCTGGCGCAGGTAGAAGCCCTCCAGCTCGGCGGCAATGGCGTTTTCCAGCGCGTCGAGGGTGAGGTGCGGGTAGCGGCGCTGGCGTTCGCATACCGTCAGCCATGCACAGGCCACGGCGCGGCGATACAGCGCGGCGCGTAATACGGGGGGTAATGGCTTTTTCATACGTTGCCCTCCCCGGTCAGCCAGCGCTGATTGCAGCGCTCTACCACGCCGTCGAGCTGGGCGGTCATAAGGTAAATCACGGAGGTGAGCTGTGACTGCTGCGCAGGGTCACGACGAACGGTGGCGCAGTCCTGTACCTGCATCAGCTCGTTGACGAGCTGGCCGACGTTGCGCATGTGCTCAAGGCATTCGAGGTCACGGGCGGTAATGGTGGTGTGTCTCATGCACGCACCTCCGCAACCGGCAGACGGCCGGCAAACGAGAGGACGTAATCGCGAACAAGGGAACGACGTGCAGCGTGTTCATCACCGGCAACGGTGCGGAGCATACAGATACGGGGTTTACGGTCTGCACGACGAACGGCGGCAAACACAAAAACAAACTGCGGGTGTGACGGGGTGAGGATAGTAGCCATGATGGCAGCCTCCATTGAGTAGCGGTTACTGCTACCACCGGAAACGCCAATTTCACTGGTGGCAGCCCGAACGGGGTTGGCGTAACCGGCCTCAATGGATACCGGCCAGCCCGAAGGCTGCCCCGCCCGGACTACCATTATCTTGCTGGAACCATGGTGTATAAAAAGACACCACAGCCCGGAAAATGGGTGTGCCTGAGCTACGACGAAAAAAAAGACGCACGGCGCGTCTGGTGTCGCCATTGAGTTTCGCGGAACGCCAATTCCGGCTGTCGATTTTGCGACAGCGGGAAAACTATACCTGGAAACGGCGACAGGAAGCAAGCCAGAAAAAGGGTCTGTTTGCTGAACGGTCATCATCATGCGTCATAGCCCCGGTTGCGTTCGGCAATACGATCCGCCATCCATGCCGTGATTTCAGACTGCGCCCACGCCACGTTTTTGCCGCCCAGGCTGATTTGTTTCGGGAAAGCCTCGCGGCTAATGAGGTCGTAAATGGTTGACCGGGACAGGCCGCACAGATGCATCACTTCGGGCAGGCGGAGAAAGCGCTCCTGAACGGCATCAGAAACCGGCATCAGTGGGGTGGCAGGGGCAGAAGACGGGGAAGAAAAAGCGGTGTGCATCGGGCTACCTCATAAAGTCCATACAGTGCCGGTCATGTCCGTCCGGCCTCGGGTAGCTCTCTATTTTGTGAATATTTTCCCTCAGGGCAACAAGTCATTTTGCAGTACTTCACCACACAACAGACTGTTTTTTATACAGCGACAATCTCTGACAATGTTCTGGTATATCGTGGGTATCTTTTGGCACATTCTGGCACATCCATACATAACCAAAAGTGGTTAATAGCTTATTTTTTATTAATAAAAAATATATACACCTCCAGGAAAGTTCAGAAGATGGGTGAATAGTGGTGAACAGACGGTGAACAGTCAGACCCTCAACTGTTCACCCTTTATCTTACTGTATTACTTATATTTTTATTTAAGGTGAACAGTAGTGAACAGTTATATGTAAAAAAACAAACGATGAGTAAGGTTTTGCTGAGACCTTTATCTGGCAAGCCGGGTTTAAAGTGCTGTTTGTGCCAGAACTGCCACAACTGCAATGAATCGAGATGTTGTGTCATGAAGGGCAGAATCATTTCAGGTTGAATAAACGGAGAGCCTGAACATGAAACCCGAAACACTCATTACCGCCCTGCAAGACGTTGCCGCTCAGCGGTACGCAGAGAACAGCCAGCGCATCACCGACAAGCTGAGCGCATTCACTGCGGCAAGAGACACCCACGCGGCCAGCATGCAGGTTCTGAAAGAGATTGATACGTCCATTGAACGCTGTAAGCAGGAGCGGCAGACCGCCCTCGATGAGAGCACTGAGGCGGAGCAGGACTGGCGCAGCCGCTTTCGCACCCTGCGCGGCAGTCTCCCCCCTGAAATGAAGGCTGAGCACAGCAGGCGTATCGCCAGCCGCGAGCTGGCCGACGAGTTCACCGGTCTGATTGCGGAGCTGGAGACCGACCGGACACGCGCCATGCTGAATGCCTGCTCCACCGGCAATAAATACCTTTCAGCGCATGAAGATGCCTTTACCGCTTACGCCGGTGCGGAATGGGCTCAGGCTGTCAATGCGGTTCCTGTCGCCCTCATCCGCGCTTTCCTGCTGCGCATTCGTGCCCTCGAAATGAAGGGTGAAAGTGCCCCGCAGTCCGTGGCCACCGGCGAGCTGCGCGACGCGCTGAGCCGTCAGGGCAGCATGTATCACTTCGACATGACGCAGGAGCCTGTATTGTCCGTGACGGGCATGCACCGGCCGCAGATTACCGGCGTGGATACGGAGCTGTTACGCAGCCCTGCGAAGAGAATGATGCTTGCCAGAAAGCTGGCTGAAAATGGCGAGACAGAAGCGGAGGGGTAAGCATGTTTCACTGCCCGTTCTGCAAAACCAGCGCGCATTCCCGCACCAGTCGCTATCTGTCCGATAACGTCAAACAGCGCTATCACCAGTGCATGAACATCGAGTGCTCGGCCACGTTCCGTACGCTTGAATCCGTTGACGGTATTATCCGTTCACCGGTTACTGAGCCGCTTATCCCTGTACCCGCACCGGCGGCCACCGTTAACCGTGCCGGTGCGTGAGCACGGCCAGACATCAGGAGAGATATACGTGACCACACTGACGCTACAGAAAGCCTTTGAGGCCTGTCAGGCAAATAAATCCGCCTGGCTGCAACGCCGGGATGAACTGAAGCAGGCCGAACAGGCATACCGCGAACAACTTGCCGGTAACGGCCGCAGCGGCCGGAGCCTGCAAACCCTGCGCGAAATTATCGACGTGAAAAAGTGGGAAATAAATCAGGCTGCCGGGCGTTATATCCGCTCGCATGAGGAGGTGCAGCGAATCAGCATCCGTAACCGTCTGAATGATTTTATGCAGGCACATGGCGCGGAGCTGGCCGCCGCCCTTGCCCCGGAGCTGATGAATTATTCCAGGCAACATTCCGCCGTTCAGCGCTGCGCCATGCAGCACTCAGTTGACTATATGCGTGAGGCGCTACAGGTCTGGCTGACCGCCGGAGAAAAAATTAATTATTCGGCGCAGGATAATGACATTTTGACGGCCATCGGATTCAGACCTGACGCGGCCTCGCGCGATGATAATCGTGAAAAATTCACACCCGCACAGAACCTGAATTACACCCGCCGACGCGCAGAGCTGGCCGCGCAGTAGTCCTTTCAAAAATTCCCGAAAATCCCGCCTTTTTCCCCTAAAAAAGCCATGCATGCATAAGGTGCATGGTTTTGCATGCGTTTTACCGATACTGGAACCCCCGCCAGCGCCAGCACTGGCGCGCCCTGAGGCCGGTCATGCACCTGCATTAAATGCGCCCCCTTAAGCGGGCAGGCGGGGCGGGGAGAGCATTGCGCGCTGGCTGTAATTAGCGTATTTATTTTCTGCACCCTGAGCATGTTGCAGTTAGCTACTTGCTTCGGGCTGGCTATGGGGTTTAGGTTGACTAGTTCCCTCTGCTAATATGCCCTGTATAGCTTGAATCTGTACACATTTGCGAGAAAAGCGTCGCATGAATTGATCTGATGCGGTTACTGTAGAATACGCGTTTATCGTGAGGCTTGTTTTTAAAGTGTTTACAAACATAAGCGCTATTCTGGTTAAGTGTGAGGGAAAATTCTATTGACTTACTAATTGGACCTAAAAACTATAACCTTAGAATCTAAGATCATATAACTATTTGATATTTAAATTGTTTTTTTTTGAAGGTTTGGGTGGGTGCTTATAGCTAAATAAAGTTAGTTCCAAAACTTTTCATCATTTAATGATAAGAACTTGATAATTAGTGTCGAAAACGTCACAAAAATCTCTTAATTTCTATGCGAAACAATGTTAAAAATGTAAATTGATTCTATCAATGACTTAGGATAGCGATTGCTATGGATATCGAAAAAAATAAAGAAAAAATCAAGTTGCAATTTGATATTATAAAGAGGACTGATGGCTATATTGCCACCACCAATAATAAAGCAGCTTTACTCCTTGCTGTGAACGGAGCAACTGCAACAATAATATCTAACAAAGTGGGTGCATTTGCTGGATTGTTTCAGAAAAATGGATTATATACGATTGTTTTTTTTCTATTGTTGTTCATGACCGCTGTTTTTATTTTTATGTCAGTCTTACGTTCTCTCGGAAGCATTATGCCAAATATGAACGGCAGAAAAGGAAAAGGTGATTCTACTGAATCTAATGTTTCGTTTGTTTATATCTCCAGTAATAATAACGGCAAAGAATATTACAAAAAATATTTAGGCGAATCTGAAGATGGATTGCTACTGGATATGTGCGAGCAAAGTTTTATTTTAGCATATATTGCTAAACAAAAATTCTTATGTTTTAGTTCAGCTGTGAGTTGGATTAAACGAGCATATATATGCATCATACTTCTTGTTATATTTAAATTTATTGACTACGTAAACGGAGTTTTATTATGAGCTTTAAAGAGGTTACTGCTAAGAACTTCAAGGGATTGAGGAGTGTAACTTTAAAGAAGAAAATGGCAATGGATGGATATCTTCGCGTAGGTACGGAGGCCCGTTTAGGTGATGAGTTATCAGAGTCTTTTTCAACAAGTCCTAGTAACTTCATAGAGTATGACTATCAGAAAGAAGTAAGGCCTTTCTTTCAAAAGCCAGGTCTTAATGAACATAGTATTGGTACCCACCCCGAATTGACTGGTTTAAATGGTGTAGGGGCAATCCATAGCCAATATATAGTGACTATGTTTATTGACATACGTAAAAGTTCAAGGTTGTCTCTGCTACTTCCGTTAGAACAGGCATATGTAGTTAAAAATAGGATATTACAAGCATGCATAGATATTGTTAGAGCGCTCGATGGTTATCCTCATCGCCTTATGGGGGATGCATTGATGGCCTTCTTTGGACGTTCTGATATAAGCAAAGAAGATGCAATTGCAGATGCAATAAATGCAGCTTCAACCTTGAGACTTATATTGATGGACTACATATTCCCTTCGCTAAATGAAGACATTGGAGAGAAGATTGATTTGGGAGTAAGAATTGGATTGGATTATGGGTCTGAAGAAGAGGTTATTTGGGGGAATTTTGGCTTAGGTGAGTCTTGCGAAGTGACTGCTTTGGGACTACCTGTTGATATGACAGCAAAACTACAGCAATTGGCTGATAAAAATACAGCAATGCTAGGGCAAGGGATATTAGATTATATTGACTTCCCCGAGGAATATACAAAGCCCAAAATAAAAGCCGGAGAAGAGTTAAAGTATATTATCCCAAATATAACAAATAAAGAAGGAAAACCAATAAATCGACGTATTAGATTGTTGAATATGGCTAATTATCAAGACCTATTACCATTTAAACTGAATGATAAAAAAATGGCTTCTGCAGTATTACATCCAAATCATTTTACATTTGAATGTTTTGTTGTTGAAGATGATAGGGAGGTTCTCTATAGCTCTGTTTCACGCTTTTTACCAAAGGAACGTAGCTTAAAATTTAAATTAAAAATATATCCCGGGCTTGGTAAGCTAAATATCATTTTCTGTAAAAGAAATCATGGGCAAGAAGCTAAAGACGATCTTTCTGAAGATTATTCTATTCGTATAGTTGATGATGAATTGGTTAAAGTAAAAAATGCTTCGCATTTATCTCTATTAAAAGAAAATGAATGTCTTGAAGTATCTTTGCCTGAAGGGACTTCATTTAGAGGGCTTCATACCATGGAAGTGATTGTAAAGGGCGAAAATGACACGCTGTATTATCGTAATATAATTGGTGTTTATATAAAATGATTCCAAAGGCAGCCATTTATGGCTGCCTTTTCCATTGTAGGTATTACATTTTTACTTTGACGACCTTTCCCCACCAAATCATCAAGTCTATTCGCTGTTCAATATAAGTTGAACGATTGTATGCTCTACGAACTTCATTTTTATCACTGTGAGCAAGTGCTGCTTCGATAACGTCAGGATTAAAACCTGCTTCATTTAGCGCGGTGCTTGCTATAGAACGTAATCCATGAGCGACAAGTTTTCCCCCGTAACCGATGCGTTTGAGTGCGGCATTAGCTGTTTGGCTGTTCATCGGTTGTTTCGGATCGTTCCTACTTGGGAAAACATGTTCTCGATTTGCGCTAATAGGCTCCATCACTTCCAAAATCTCTAAAGCCTGAGGTGAAAGGGGAACAATGTGCTCGCGCTTAGCTTTCATCCGCTCTGCTGGAATTGTCCATAACTTTGCATCGACATCTATCTCCGCCCATCGAGCGCCAGAAGCTTCTGAAGGGCGAACAAGGGTCAGGAGTTGCCACTCAATAAGGCAGCGAGTCGGAACAGACAGATTCGACATGACCAGAGAACGCATCAGCTTAGGTAATTCTTCTGGTCGTAGTGTGGGCATGTTCTGCTTTTTGGGTTTCTCAAATGCCATTCCAACCCCTGATGCCGGGTTAGCATCAATCAGGCCGGTGTTAACTGCGTAAATCATTATTTCGTTAATGCGCTGGACCAAGCGACGAACAGTCTCTAATGCGCCGCGTGCTTTGATTGGTTCCAATGCTTCAACTATCGTTCTGGCCTTAATCTCCTGAACAGGTATCGCGCCTATTACTGGGAATACGTCTTTATCTAGAGAACGCCAAATATCTTTCGCGTAGTCCTCTGTGACGCTTTTGCTCTTCATTTTGAACCAGTTGGCGGCCACAGTTGAGAAAATGCTATCCAGCTCAATCTGACGTTGCTCTGATGCTTGCTCTTGCTGCTGTTGTGGATCCATCCCCTGCGCGAGTGTAGCCAAATGTTGGTCACGTATCTGGCGAGCTGCTGCGAGTGTAAGGGCAGGATATGAGCCGAGGCTCAAATTGGTTCGACTGCCACTGGCTGGGCGTTGATAGCGGAAGCGCCAGAGTTTTTTACCGGTTGTTTTGACGAGCAAGAACAGGCCATCACCATCATGAAGGGTGAAGTCTTTTTCACGGGGTTTAGCTTTGAGGATTTCGTTGTTAGTGAGAGGGCGTGTGATGCGCGCCATGCCTGGCTCCCTTCCATAATTGGTACACGTTTAATGGATAACAGTATAGCGTGTACCTAAACGTGTACCAATTTTCTCTGGATTTAGCCGGATGTATTCGGACAACGACAGACACAAAAAAGCCCGCAGGGCTTGTGCCGTGCGGGCTTTCTGTACTTCACCGGACGTATCCGGATCATTATTTGGTGGAGCTGGCGGGAGTTGAACCCGCGTCCGAAATTTCTACATCCTCGGTACTACATGCTTAGTTTGTCTTTACATTCGCACGCCAGCTGCGGACAAACACGCCACTAACGAACTAGCCTGATTAGTTTTAACGCTTCAACCCCAGGCAGGGTTTCCACGCGATCTCTTTTGGGTTTGACCTCTCTTTGATCCCCGTCTTAAGAGCGGAAGCTAGGGAGAGAGGGCTCTTAGCAGGTTATTAAGCTGCTAAAGCGTAGTTTTCGTCGTTTGCGACTATTTTTTTGCGGCTTTTAACGAGGCAAACCGCCCCTCGGCATGCACCTTGGGTTTCGCAAATCCCGTCGAATCCAGAATCAGCCCCAATAGTGTTGAACTCAGTATACCAGATTTCACTTCCTCGATACCAGCCCGAAACGCTAACTTATTGAATAGTACAATAAGCGCGCAGAATCAACGTCCTGCGTTTTTCATGATACGTGCTTTGTCGAGCTGCCACTCGCGTGCTTTCAGGTCAGTACGCTTGTCGTGCTGTTTCTTACCTTTCGCCACTCCGATTTTCACTTTGCACCAGGCGTTTTTCCAGTACAAAGAGAGCGCAACTACGGTGAAGCCTTCGCGGTTGATGCGTCCGTAGAGGGATTCCAGCTCGCGCTTGTTCAGCAGCAGCTTACGGGTGCGGGTAGGATCGCAAACGTAATGTGAAGAGGCGACGGTCAGCGGCGTAAAGTTCGCGCCGAACAGGAAGGCCTCACCGTCTTTCAGGATCACGTAGCTGTCGCCGATATTGGCTTTCCCGGCACGCAGCGATTTTACTTCCCAGCCCTGCAACGCAAGGCCGGCCTCGAATTCTTCTTCGATGAAATACTCGTGGCGAGCACGCTTGTTGAGCGCAATGGTCGCCGAACCAGGTTTATGTGCTTTTTTCTTCGTCATAAGTGTCGTAAAGCCGTCGGTAATCTGATTTTAAAAAGTCACCTCATTGCGTCCTGTGAGGTCTAACGCGCTATCTTAGCACGAGATAAGGCTTAGCGTTTTTTTAACAGGTGATAAATGTTATTATTTGTCTGTTGTGTGACCATGGAAAATGCTATGCCTCAGATTAGCCGTACTGCGCTTGTTCCCTACAGCGCGGAACAAATGTATCAGTTAGTGAACGACGTTCAGTCCTATCCGGAATTTATTCCAGGATGCACCGGTAGCCGGGTGCTGGAATCCGGCCCGACTCAGATGACTGCGGCCGTGGATGTCTCCAAAGCGGGGATCAGCAAAACGTTCACCACGCGCAATACCCTGACGAGCAATCAGAGTATTTTGATGCATCTGGTGGATGGTCCGTTTAAAAAACTGATGGGAGGGTGGAAGTTTACGCCACTGAGCGCTGACGCCTGCCGCATTGAGTTTCATCTGGATTTTGAATTTACCAATAAGCTGATCGAACTGGCGTTTGGCCGAATCTTTAAAGAGCTGGCCTCGAATATGGTTCAGGCGTTCACCACGCGCGCCAAAGAGGTTTACAGTGTCGCATAAGATTGCTGTTGAGGTGGTGTATGCGCTGCCGGAGAAGCAGTATTTGCAGCGCGTGACGCTTGAAGAGGGCGCCACCGTTGAGGCGGCTATCCGGGCCTCCGGCATCCTTGAACTTCGCCGTGATATTGACCTGGCGAAGAATAAAGTCGGCATTTATAGCCGTCCGGTTAAGCTCGGTGATGTGCTGAAAGAGGGCGACAGGGTTGAAATCTATCGTCCGCTGATTGCCGACCCGAAAGAGTTGCGCCGTCAGCGAGCAGAGAAATCCGGTAAGTAGCCAAATAAACATACACAAAAAAGGTGCTCATTGAGCACCTTTTTGCGTTGCTGGCGCCTGATTATTTGGTCAGGGCAGGCTTGTTGTCGATGTTGGTCAGCACGCCGGCACTGCTGAAGGTCAGCGTCAGGGTTTGCTGGGTCACATCTTCATGACCAGGCTGCTGGCGGAATACATAGAACCACGTATTTGTGCCGAACGGATCAGACATCATCGGGGTTCCCAGGGCATAAGCGACCTGCTGTTGTGTCATACCTACGCGGATTTTGGACACATCGTTAGGAGTAAGGTAGTTCCCCTGGTTGATGTCAGGACGGTAAACCACTTTCTCCAGAGTGGAACAGCCTGCGGTCAACATCAGAAGAACCGCTGCGGCAGCGGTCAGCGTTTTACAGCGCATAGTGATTTGATTCCTTTTCGGGCCCGAGCAGTACGCGGCTCATATGTAATATGCCGATGATAATAGACCTTGCCCCACTTTGAAACTGGTCTGGCGGCGTTTTTGTTGTTCTGTATGACCCTAAGATCCCGAAAAAGTTTATGCCGCCAGCAGTTCTTTCGCATTCGCGAGCGTATTACGGGTGACTTCACTGCCCCCCAGCAGGCGTGCCAGCTCCTGCAAGCGTGAGCGTTTATCCAGCGGCTTCATGTGCGTTTCCGTCATTTCGCCATCGGTTTCCTTGCTAACAATAAAGTGGTGATGACCACAGCCGGCGACCTGCGGCAGGTGAGTCACACACATAACCTGCGTCGATTCACCCAACTGACGCAGCAGTTTGCCGACAACGGCCGCGGTCGGGCCGCTGATACCCACATCCACTTCATCGAAAATCAACGCCGGGGTTTCCATTTTACGGGCGGTAATCACCTGAATGGCCAGGGCGATACGCGACAGTTCACCGCCAGAAGCCACTTTCGAAATCGCCTGTAAAGGCTGGCCCGGGTTGGTGGTGACGCGGAATTCTACGCGGTCTGCGCCTTCCGCCGTCAGGTGATGCTCTTCAAAGCGAACATCAATAGTGAACACCCCATGCGGCATCGCCAGCGTATGCATGCTGTCGGTAATATGCTGGCTAAGCTCCAGAGCATAGTGCTGTCGCACGTCGTGCAGCCGTTTCGCCGTTTCCAGCGCCTGCTGATGATGCAGATTAACCGCCAGAGACAAGGTTTCGAGGGAATCGGCCTGATCGTCCAGCTGCTGCTGTTCCTCCAGCAGAGACTGATAGTAATTCGGCAGCTCTTCCGGGGTAACGTGATGCTTACGCGCCAGTGAAATCTGACGGGAGATGCGTTGCTCAAGCTCGAACAGACGGTTCGGGTCGAGATCCAGACGTTCACAGTAGTGGCGCAGCTCATCCCCGGCTTCTGAAATCTGAATCGCGGCTTCTTCCAGCATTTCCAATACGCCAGAAAGCTTATTGTCCATGCCGGTCAGTTCGGTAACAAGCTGACGCACGGTATACAGCTGGCTCTGCAAATTCACGTCTTCGCCATCCGCCAGCATGTTCAGGGCATTCTGGCTGATGGAAAGCAGCTGACCACTGTTGGCCAGACGCTTGTACTCCTCGTCGATTTGCTCAAATTCACCCGCCTGAGGGTTAAATTCGTTCAGCTCTTTCAACTGATATTCCAGCAGCTCGGCGCGCGCGGTACGCTCCTGGCTTTGCTGTTGATGCTGCGCAAGTTCGCGGCAGCTTTGATGCCACTGACGATAGTGCTCCGCCATGAGTTGAGTAAGCGCGTACTCACCCGCGTAGCCATCGAGCAGGGCTTTCTGCTGTTCGGGTTTGATTAGCTGCTGGTGCGCGTGCTGACCATGGATCTGGATGAGCAGCTGGCCCAGCTCGCGAAGCTGGGAAAGAGGAACCGCTGTACCATTGATAAAACCGCGGGAGCGGCCGTCACTGCTGATAACGCGACGAAGTAAACACTCACGTCCATCTTCCAGCTGGTTCGCTTCCAGCCAGCGCAGGGCGGCAGGCGTGTCTTTTAACGAGAAGCGGGCGCAGAGATCGGCACGGGCCGCACCTGTGCGCACCATATCACCCTCTGCACGACCGCCGAGGCACAAGCCGAGGGCATCAATGGCAATGGATTTACCTGCACCGGTTTCACCGGTAATCGCCGTCATTCCACTATGGAAGTCGATCTCAAGCTCACGAACAATGGCAAAGTTGCTGATGGTCAGTTGTGCCAGCATAATTGTTTTCCTGTATGAAAAACCATAACTGTGTTTGTATACAGTATAAACTGGTTTTATATACAGTAAAGCGCTGGATGTAAAATCAGAACAATTTTTTTGACCAGCCGAGTTTTGAGCTTAATGTATTGAAATAACTGTAATCTTTTGGATGGATAAGGTTCAGGTGATAATCGCAGCGGCGAATGAGGACATCTTCTCCTTCCTGAATGGGAAGCGCAATCTGGCTGTCGCAGCTGATCTCCAGGTCGCTGCGGCGATGGGAAAAACGCAGGCGGATGGTGCTGTCGCCGTTGATCACCAGCGGACGCGCCGAGAGCGTATGCGGGAACATCGGCACCAGGGTGATCGCATCCAGCGAGGGCGTCAGGATTGGGCCTCCGGCTGAAAGCGAGTAGGCAGTTGACCCCGTCGGGGTTGAAATAATCAGCCCGTCAGAGCGCTGCGAGAAAGCGAAGATTTCGTCGATATAGACTTCGAACTCGATCATGTGCGCCACTTTACCAGGGTGGAGAACCACCTCGTTAATAGCGGTGCTGATGCGCTTCTGGCAATCCTGCTGGCAGACCTGGGCTTCAAGTAAAAACCGTTTTTCACTGATATAGTGACCTTCCAGCACGTCCGCCAGCTGCTGTTGCGCATTGTCCGGGTCGAGGTCGGTCAGGAAACCAAGATTGCCACGGTTAATACCAATAACCTTAATATCATAGCGAGCCAGCGTTCGCGCCGCGCCCAGCATATTGCCGTCGCCGCCGACCACCACGGCGAGATCCGCCTGCTGGCCAATTTCCGCCAGCGTGCCGGTTCTGACGCTTTTAAGCTGCAACTCCTGGGCGATCTGCTGCTCGACCATCACTTCATAGCCTTTACCACACAGCCAGCGATACAACATTTCATGTGTCGTCAATGCGGTAGGGTGACGCGGATGGCCGACGATCCCAATACACCTGAAATGATTATTCATTTTCTGGAGGTCCTTGTGCCTGATGAATGATGACAATCTGCCTTGTTCCCTTGAATCCAGGAAACTGATCCCCATAATAAGCGAAGTTAGCGAGATGAATGCAGAAAAACGCGGAGAAATTCATGAGTAGTAAAGAACAGAAAACGCCTGAGGGGCAAGCCCCTGAAGAAATTATCACGGAACAGCACGATGAAGTTGAGGCAGTAGAGCCAGACACGTCTGCTGAGCAGGTGGACCCGCGCGATGAAAAAATTGCCAATCTGGAAGCTCAGTTGGTAGAAGCGCAGAATCGCGAACGCGATGGCGTACTGCGTATCAAAGCGGAAATGGAAAACCTGCGCCGTCGTACCGAGCTGGACGTTGAAAAGGCGCACAAATTTGCGCTGGAGAAATTCGTCAACGAACTGCTTCCGGTGATCGACAGCCTGGATCGCGCGCTGGAAGTGGCGGATAAAGCTAATCCGGATAATGCGGCGATGATTGAAGGCATCGAGCTGACGCTGAAATCCATGCTGGATGTGGTGCGTAAGTTCGGTGTTGAAGTGATTGCCGATACGGATGTACCACTGGATCCAAACGTTCACCAGGCCATTGCGATGGTGGAATCCGAAGACGTTGCCGCGGGTAACGTGCTGGGCGTGATGCAGAAAGGGTATACCCTGAACGGTCGTACTATTCGCGCTGCGATGGTGACCGTGGCGAAAGCGAAAGCGTAATTTGCCGACCCGTAGTGCCGGGTGGCGGCTTCGCCTTACCCGGCCTACAACATTACTCGGCGATACTTTCGCGTAAAGGTTTAACGGGCAGGACCTTCACCTGCTTAATCATATTGTCCTGAACGTCCAGAATATCAATATCATACTGCTCAATGCGCACGCGCGTGCCTGCCGCCGGGATCTCTTCCAGCGCTTCCAGGATCATTCCGTTCATCGTCCGCGCTTCGTCTTCCGGCAAATGCCAGTTAAACGCTTTATTGATTTCACGAATGTTGGCGCTGCCGTCGATAAGCACTGACCCGTCGTTTTGCGGGGTGACTTCTTCTGCAAGGGAAGGCGACATTGACGTGGTAAAGTCCCCGACAATCTCTTCCAGAATATCTTCGACCGTCACCAGTCCCTGTATGTCGCCGTATTCATCCACCACCAGACCGACTTTCTTCTTGTTTCGCTGGAACTTCACCAGCTGCGTGCTGAGTGGGGTGCCTTCCGGCACGTAGTAAATTTCGTCGGCGGCGCGCAGCATCACCTCTTTGGTGAACTCGTTTTTCTCAGTCATCAGACGATAGGCCTCGCGCACACGCAGCATGCTGATGGCATCGTCGAGAGAATCGCGATAGAGGACGATACGCCCGTGCGGGGAGTGCGTCAGCTGGCGGACAATGGCCTTCCAGTCGTCGTTAATATCAATCCCGACGATTTCATTGCGCGGCACCATGATGTCGTCAACGCTGACCTTTTCCAGATCCAGCACCGACAGGAGCATGTCCTGATTGCGACGGGAGATCTGCGAGCGGGATTCGTTCACGATGGTACGCAGTTCGTCTTTGCTGAGCGCGCTACTGATGGTGACGTCTGCCTTTATACCAACCATGCGCATCAGCACCCGTGTCACCATATTCAGCAGCCAGACCAGCGGCATCATCAGAATAAGCAGCGGTGCTAACAGGAAACTGCTCGGGTAGGCGACTTTTTCCGGGTAAAGCGCCGCGATGGTTTTGGGCAGCACTTCCGCAAACACCAGTACCACAAACGTGAGCACACCTGTGGCAATCGCCACGCCTGCGTTGCCGTACAGACGCATCCCGACGATGGTGCCCAGTGCAGAGGCGAGAATATTGACCAGGTTGTTACCGATAAGCACCAGGCTAATCAGACGGTCCGGCTTACGCAGAAGCTTTTCGACACGACGCGCGGCACGGTTACCCTGCTTGGCGCGATGACGTAACCGGTAGCGGTTCAGCGTCATCATGCCGGTTTCAGAGCCAGAGAAATAAGCGGAGATGACCACCATGATGACCAGAATGACGATCAGCGTGGTGGTAGAGATGTGTTCCAGGGGGAACTCCTTTTGTTACTTAGCCAGCAAATTGCTGTATGAAGCGGCTACCAAAATAGGCAAGCGTGAGAATGCCCGCACCCGCAACGTTAAACCAGACCACGCGACGACCGCGCCAGCCTTCATGATAATGGCCCCATAACAGGACAATATAGACAAACCACGCGATGATGGAGAGGACCGCTTTATCGATATTCTCCACGCTGAACAGGTTCTTCATATAAAACAAGCCCGTGCACAGCGTCAGCGTCAGCAAAACCACGCCGACCTGGGTGATGTGGAACATCTTACGCTCAATCACCATCAGCGGCGGCATTTCATGGTTAAACGCCAGCTTTTTATTTTTCAGCTGGTAGTCGATCCAGGCGAGCTGCATGGCGTAAAGGGCGGCGATGATCAGCGTCGCGTAGGAGAACAGCGACAGGCCAATATGCACCAGCATCCCCGGCGTGGCTTCCAAGTGAGTAATAAACTCATTGGGCATGAACGTGGCTAACGCCAGGTTGATCAGCGCAAAGGCGTAGACTATCGGCAGCAGCAGCCAGCCACGATTTTTAGACGCGACAATGGTCATGACCGTACAGATCATCAGGCTGACCAGCGAGCCGACGTTCAGCACGCTCAGATTTTGCACGCTGCCGTCGCCGGGAATGATGCGTGATTCCAGCGCAAACGCATGGCTAATCAGTGCGATCACTGCCGAAAGAATAGCCATGCGCCGCCAGCCGCTGTTTTTTTGCAGCAGGCCAGGAATGATCAGCGCGAGGCTGACAGAGTAGGCAACAAGGGCGATCAGTGCGAAAACAGGCATATAGGCGTCGACAGTTGTCTTAATAAGAAAGAGAAGCAGTATAACGTTACGTGACGCCTGCTCCAACCGTTGCATAACAACAAAGGCGCCTTCATGTTATACTCCGGCAAAATTCTGTGTATGTGTCGCCCAGGCGACCTAACGTTTCTACCCCAGGCGAGAGACAATGTTTGATAATTTAACCGATCGTTTGTCGCGCACGCTGCGCAACATCAGCGGCCGTGGACGCCTCACCGAAGAGAACATCAAGGAAACGCTGCGCGAAGTGCGCATGGCGCTGCTGGAAGCAGACGTTGCGTTGCCGGTCGTGCGTGATTTTATCAACCGCGTGAAAGAGAAAGCGGTTGGTCATGAAGTTAACAAGAGCCTGACTCCGGGTCAGGAGTTCGTCAAAATCGTCCGTAACGAGCTGGTTTCGGCGATGGGCGAAGAGAATCAGGTGCTTAACCTGGCGGCTCAGCCACCGGCCGTCGTGCTGATGGCGGGTCTGCAAGGTGCGGGTAAAACCACCAGCGTCGGTAAGCTGGGGAAATTCCTGCGCGAAAAGCACAAGAAAAAAGTGCTGGTGGTTTCGGCGGACGTGTATCGCCCGGCGGCGATCAAACAGCTGGAAACGCTGGCCGAGCAGGTTGGCGTAGACTTCTTCCCGTCCGACGTGGCGCAGAAGCCTGTTGACATCGTTAACGCGGCGCTGAAAGAGGCGAAGCTGAAATTCTACGACGTGCTGCTGGTGGATACCGCCGGTCGACTGCACGTTGACGAAGCGATGATGGACGAAATCAAGCAGGTTCATGCTTCTATCAATCCGGTAGAGACCCTGTTTGTTGTCGACGCCATGACCGGTCAGGATGCGGCGAACACCGCGAAAGCGTTTAACGAAGCCCTGCCGTTAACCGGCGTGGTGCTGACCAAAGTCGACGGCGACGCTCGCGGCGGTGCGGCGCTGTCTATTCGTCATATCACCGGTAAGCCAATTAAGTTCCTCGGCGTGGGCGAGAAAACCGAAGCGCTGGAGCCGTTCCACCCGGATCGTATTGCCTCCCGTATCCTCGGCATGGGCGACGTGCTGTCGCTGATCGAAGATATCGAAAGCAAGGTTGACCGCGCGCAGGCTGAAAAACTCGCCAGCAAGCTGAAAAAAGGTGACGGTTTCGATCTGACCGACTTCCTTGAGCAACTGCGTCAGATGAAAAACATGGGCGGTATGGCAAGCCTGATGGGTAAACTGCCGGGTATGGGGCAGATCCCGGACAACGTCAAATCCCAGATGGATGACAAAGTGCTGGTGCGTATGGAGGCAATCATCAACTCGATGACGCTGAAAGAGCGCGCGAAGCCAGAAATCATCAAAGGTTCCCGCAAGCGCCGTATCGCAGCCGGTTGCGGCATGCAGGTCCAGGACGTTAACCGCCTTCTGAAACAGTTCGACGACATGCAGCGCATGATGAAGAAAATGAAGAAAGGCGGCATGGCGAAGATGATGCGCGGCATGAAAGGCATGATGCCGCCCGGTTTTCCTGGGCGATAATCGCTTTTGAGATTGCTTTTTGCCCGAAAATGAGTAAAATTTTCGGGCTTTTAATATGACACCCGGGCTCCGTTCCTCGATGGGGCCCGGTTGTTTTATTCACACAAGAGGATGTTATGGTAACTATTCGTTTAGCACGTCACGGCGCTAAAAAGCGTCCGTTCTACCAGGTTGTTGTGACTGACAGCCGTAATGCACGCAACGGTCGCTTCATTGAGCGCGTTGGTTTCTTCAACCCACTGGCCTCTGGCGCAGAAGAAGAAACTCGTCTGGATCTGGATCGTATCGCTCACTGGGTTGGCCAGGGCGCTACTGTTTCCGATCGCGTTGCTACGCTGATCAAAGCAGCAAACAAAGCAGCTTAATCTGTCACGGTGGTCATGATGAGCAATAAAGCACCTGTTGAACCGATCGTATTGGGAAAAATGGGTTCTTGCTACGGTATCCGTGGTTGGCTCAGAGTGTTTTCCTCCACTGAAGACGCTGATAGCATTTTTGATTACCAGCCCTGGTTTATCCAGAAAGCCGGTAAGTGGGAAGAGGTCGAGCTGGAAAGCTGGCGTCACCACAATCAGGACATCATCATCAAGCTGAAAGGCATTGACGATCGAGATGCCGCGAATGCGCTGACTAATTGTGAAATTGTCGTGGATTCGTCGCAGTTGCCGCAACTGGAAGAGGGTGACTACTACTGGAAAGACCTTATGGGTTGCCAGGTAGTGACCACTGAAGGCTACAGCCTGGGGAAAGTCATCGACATGATGGAAACCGGGTCAAATGACGTTCTCGTCATTAAGGCAAACCTGAAAGATGCATTTGGCATCAAGGAGCGGTTGGTCCCGTTCCTCGATGGACAGGTTATCAAGAAAGTCGATCTCACTACTCAAACCATTGAAGTAGATTGGGATCCTGGTTTTTAAATTCTCCGGATAAACGGTAAAAGACGGCGCTATGTGGATTGGCATAATTAGCCTGTTTCCTGAAATGTTCCGCGCGATTACCGATTACGGGGTAACTGGCCGGGCAGTTAAGAATGGCCTGCTGAGCATCCAGAGCTGGAGTCCTCGTGACTTCACGCATGACCGGCACCGTACCGTGGACGATCGTCCTTACGGCGGCGGACCGGGGATGTTGATGATGGTGCAACCCTTACGGGACGCCATTCACACAGCAAAAGCCGCGGCAGGTGAAGGCGCGAAGGTGATTTATCTGTCACCTCAGGGACGCAAGCTTGATCAAGCGGGCGTGAGCGAACTGGCGACGAATCAAAAGCTGATTCTGGTCTGTGGTCGCTACGAAGGGATAGATGAGCGCGTAATTCAAACCGAGATTGACGAAGAATGGTCTATCGGCGATTACGTTCTCAGCGGTGGTGAGCTACCAGCAATGACGCTGATTGACTCCGTCGCCCGGTTTATTCCGGGGGTTCTGGGCCATGAAGCTTCGGCAACGGAAGATTCCTTTGCCGATGGATTGCTGGACTGTCCACACTATACTCGTCCTGAAGTGTTAGAAGGGATGGAAGTCCCGGCAGTGTTACTGTCTGGAAACCATGCCGAGATACGTCGCTGGCGTTTGAAGCAGTCGCTGGGCCGAACCTGGCTTAGAAGACCTGAACTTCTGGAAAACCTGGCTCTGACTGAAGAGCAAGCAAAGTTGCTGGCCGAGTTCAAAACTGAACACGCGCACCAGCAGCATGAACATGATGGGAAAGCGTAATACGCTCCCGAATATCAGTTTACCCAGGATAAGAGATTAAATTATGAGCAACATTATTAAGCAACTTGAACAAGAGCAGATGAAGCAGGACGTACCTTCCTTCCGTCCAGGTGACACCGTGGAAGTGAAAGTATGGGTTGTTGAAGGTTCCAAAAAACGTCTGCAGGCATTCGAGGGCGTGGTTATCGCTATTCGTAACCGCGGTCTGCACTCTGCATTCACTGTTCGTAAAATTTCCAACGGCGAAGGCGTTGAGCGTGTCTTCCAGACTCACTCTCCGGTAGTTGACAGCATTGCTGTTAAACGTCGTGGTGCTGTACGTAAAGCTAAACTGTACTACCTGCGTGAGCGTACTGGTAAGTCTGCTCGTATTAAAGAGCGTCTGAACTAAGATTCGCTTAAGCGACATCCTGTCAGAAAGGGCTGGCCGAAAGGCTGGCCCTTTTTTTATCCCATCGCACCTCTCGCGTTAACCCTTCCGTCATAAATCATTTACAATGTTCGCCTCTTGGGTGGAGGGTAAGTGGATAACGTACTGCATCAGCATAGCTGGAAACGCGCAGCGGCATTGACCGCGCTGTTTGCGATCCTGCTGATCGTCGTGGCGCCGCTGATCTCCGTCTCGCTGCAAAAAGATCCCATGAGCGCCATGCCGGGTATGCACCATGACATGAGCATGATGTCGATGGACGAGCATCATGGGGATATGCCGCATTCCATGCCAGTTGACCATGCGGAAGCCTGCGGCTACTGCGTGCTGTTAGCGCATGTGCCGGGCGTGATGCTGGCGCTTATCGTTCTGCTCAGCGTGGTGTTGCAGCGGCTGCGCATGAAGCCGCCTCGTCAGGCGGTCAGCCACTGGCACTTTTTCCCCTGGCTTTACCCCGATACCCGCGCGCCGCCGCGTCGGTCTGCTTTCTCCCTTTAAAACAAAATCACTCACTTTTTGCCTTAAAAAGGAAAAGTATGACTACCTGCACTCCGCGCGCGGCATGGGGAAACCTGCTGCGTCGCCTCCATTTCTATATCGGGCTGTTTGTTGGTCCGTTTATTTTCTTCGCAGCGCTGACCGGTACGCTGTATGTCGCCACGCCGCAGCTTGAAAATGCGCTGTACCATCATGCACTCCACACGGATGCCGTGGGTGAGGCGCAGCCTCTTGCTGCACAGATTGCCGCGGCCGAAAAGGCCGTAGAATCAGATCTGCGTCTGCATGCCGTTCGTCCGGGGCTGGAAGAGGGCGAAACGACCCGCGTGATGTTTGCCGACCCGGCGCTGGGTCCCTCCGAGCATCGGGCTATTTTTATTGATCCCGCCAGCCTTGAGGTTCGAGGGGATATGACTGTGTACGGCACCAGCGGGATTTTACCGCTGCGTCAGACTATCGATTATCTGCATACCTCGCTGATGCTGGGCAACCTCGGGCGCCTCTATAGCGAGTTAGCCGCCTCGTGGATGTGGGTTGCTGCCCTGGGCGGGATCGCGCTGTGGTTCTGTACCCGACCGAAGCGCCGTATTAACAATCGTTTCCAGAATCGTCGTCGCCTGCATGTGATCTTAGGCTGGACGTTACTGGCGGGAATGCTGCTGTTCTCAGTCACCGGGTTAACCTGGTCACAATGGGCCGGTGGCAACGTCGATAAGCTGCGTGCAGAGATGAACTGGCTGACGCCGCAGGTAAACACCACCCTTTCCGGTGCGCCGGAAATGATGGATGAACACGCCGAACATCGTGGTCATCACGGCGGAATGTCGATGCCTGAAATGCCTGTTGAACTGTCGCTTTTTGACAGCGTATTGCAGGCCGCCCGCCAGTCAGGAATTGATGCTAACAACGTTGAGATCCGTCCGGCAAGCAGGGTCGACCAGGCCTGGACGGTGACGGAAATCGATCGCCGCTGGCCGACGCAGGTTGATGCCGTTGCCGTGGACCCCCACTCTCTGAAGGTGCTGGACAGGACTCGCTTTGGGGATTTCCCGCTGATGGCTAAACTCACCCGCTGGGGCGTGGATTTCCATATGGGGATCCTGTTTGGTCTGGCAAATCAGCTGCTGCTCATCGCGTTTGGCGTTGCGCTGTGCGTGCTGATTATCTGGGGATACCGGATGTGGTGGATGCGTCGTCCTGCGACGTCAGCCGCGAACCCGGTACAGACGCTCTGTCAAAGCTGGCTGGCATTGCCGCTGTGGGGAAGGGGAGTGACGTTCATGATAAGCCTCCTGCTGGGGCTGGCGTTGCCGGTAATGGGCGTCAGTCTGGCTGTATTTATCGTGATTGACTGGCTGCGCTGGCGAGCGGCTTCAGGCGTGTCGCTCGCCGGCACATCCGCTAAATAGCCTTAAGGCGTGCTGATAACTACCGCAACACGGCGGTTTTCAGCGCGCCCTTGCGCAGTACGGTTGCTGCTGAGAGGGTATTTTTTGCCTAAACCCCGCGTAGTGAGGTTGCTGCGCGGGATGTTCGCGCCCTTCGCCCAGGCATCCGCTACAACATTGGCACGTTTTAACGAAAGCGCTTCGTTGTAGCTCTCTTCGCCATAGTTATCCGTATGGCCGTCCATCCGGGCGTGATTCAGACCGGTTGCCGCCAGACGTGAGGCCATAGTCTGGATCTGCGTTTCACTTTCCGGACGCAGTCTGGCGTCATTTTTATCAAACAGGATCTTATCCGACAGGCCCAGGGACCAGTCGCCATTCAGTTCGTTAAAGCCGTAGGACTTCATGGCCGCGATTTGCTCTGGTGTGAATTTACCCTCCGGCGTCTGGCACCCGGACATAACCAGAGATGCCAGTAACAACGGCGCGAAGTATCGCTTCAACATATCGTCTTCCTTTCAGGGTATTGGTTTCGAACGCTGGTTTTTGACCAGGTACATATTGCGATCGGCTTGCTCAAGCAATGCCTCGACGGAGGCATTTTCCCACGCCAGAGCAAAGCCAATGCTGAGTGACATTGATGCTGTGTGTCCGTTATGCAGATCAAACGGACGGATAAATTGCTGCGACAGCGCAGCGCAAATATATTCGACCTCACGCGCTGTGTGGACGCCATAAAGGATCATGGCAAACTCGTCGCCGCCAAGACGGTAAGACTGATGACGTTTTTCGCCAAATTCGACCATCCTTTTTGCGGCTTCGACCAGTACGCAGTCGCCCGCGGCATGGCCCCAGGTGTCGTTAATAAACTTGAAGTTATCACCGTCTAGGAAGAGCAGGGCAGAATTGGTCTTTGCCGAAGCGTCATTCATTAAGGCCGCAATGTTGTTGCGAAACGCGGCGCGGTTTGCAAGCCCCGTGAGCGGATCGTGCATGGCGGTACGCAACAGTTGAGCGTTTTTCGCCTGTAGCTTGAGCTGCCACTCTTCCATTTCATCCAGCAGGCTGTTGAAGTCTTCACCAAACTGGTGGAACTCTTCAATGCGGCCTTCCGTTACCCGGCGAGAGAAGTTGCGGTTGGTACGGACGTCATGCACAACGTCAGTGATGTTTTGCATTTCAACAACCATGCCATGATGTAGCGAGCGGGTGATGGTCAATGCGACGGCAGAGGCAAAAAGAATGCAGCCGGTGAGGACCGCAAATGAGAGCCAGATAAAGTGGCTAATCAGGCTATCTCGTGCGGTCAGACGAATTTCGCCAATCACATTACCGTTATGTATGATGGGCTGTGCGACAGGAACAGGGAACAACCACCGGTTGACCAGCGCGCCCAGCGTGTCGGTATTATCCGCCGGGTTCCACGACCACCAGGCAAACCGTTTATGATGTGCATTAAGCACTTCCGCCACGGCAAATTGCCCCTGCTTGCCGAGGGTCGCCAGCGTTTCATTTGCCGCCACGGCATCGTTGAATACCAGAGAGGCCTCAAGGCTGTGGCTCATGGTGGCGCCGGTGAGTTCGAGGTTTTTTTGCGCGTATTGCTTTAATGTCACCACGGAAGCGAAACACAGCAGCAACCATATAAACGTCATCGTTATAATGACGCTTATCATGCTGATTCGCCGCAACGTTCTTTTAAACGTCGGACGCGGTGTTGGTGTGACTTCCTTATTCATGCTTCTTATTCCGTGCGAGCATTAATACATCCGGATTGACTCTTACGCCACTGCGCGTCAGCGCATCCAGATTTACGGAAAACCTGACCTTGTTGTGCTCTATTATCAGACAAAATGCGCTGCCAATAACGCATTCAGGATTTTGCTCTGACATTAATAGCAACGCCTGGCCCTGATATTGATTTATTATTTCCTGTTGTTTTGCCGGTGATTCGCTCCCGAAATAGAGGGCATCGCACCTTGCTGTGAGTGCTTCCCGATCGCTATGCACAATGACAGGACTATAGGGCAACGGGTTATTTACATCTTCACTGCTGAGCGCCTGTCTGTAACGGGAAGAGGCATAAATACAGAGCTTAGGCTGGCCGGAAAGTGCTGGCCATCGGGTGTAGCTTACAATACCAGAAACAATCGAACGTACCGATTTATCTGTTTCCGTGAGCGAGCCTGCCCTTGCAGGGTTCACCAAAATGAACAGCATTAGCGCCAGGGGGAGGTGAAGCAAAGCGATCAAGAATGTATTTCTCATCAGAATCCGCCAAACCGCCCCGGAAATAGATGCCCTTATGAATTTCCGGCAGAATACCATTCTTTCTCAAAGCCGTCATTATGTCAGAAATATCCCTGTCTTGACCTAAGCTAAATCTTACAGAGCACGATATTCAAAGTAATTTAGGCAGGCTCAATTAAGTCTGCTGGAATTCATACTTTTATTCATTTTTTGTTGCCAGGATTTATGTAGCCACGCAACTTTCCCTCAATTCACCCGAGGATAATTAAGCTAACGGCCAGCGCCGGGATAGCGTGCCTGGTGTGAGCGTAGACTGGCGTTAAAAGCGTATGTGTAATTTTATGTTTACGATTTTAACCTGTAATTTGGCATTTAAATGGCTGCTGTAAAATAATCTGTACGTATTTTGGATTGAAATCTTTACTTGATGTGTTATCGTTGTGTCACCTCTTCGAGGAAAACCACTATCGCAAACGAGTTTTACAGGATCGCAATCATGCAAAAAGACGCGCTGAACAACGTACATATCACTGACGAACAGGTGTTAATCACCCCGGATCAACTGAAGGCGGAATTCCCGCTGAGCGTCGCGCAGGAAGCTCAGATTGAGCACTCTCGCCAGACCATTTCTGACATTATCGCAGGCCGCGATCCGCGCCTGCTGGTGGTATGTGGTCCTTGCTCCATTCACGATCCTGAAACCGCCATTGAGTACGCTCGTCGATTTAAAGCATTAGCGGAGGAGGTCAGCGATAGCCTCTATCTGGTGATGCGCGTCTATTTTGAAAAGCCACGTACTACGGTTGGCTGGAAAGGATTGATCAACGATCCGCACATGGATGGCTCGTTTGATGTGGAAGCGGGCCTGAAGATTGCGCGTCGCCTGCTGGTGGAGCTGGTCAGCATGGGGCTGCCGCTGGCAACCGAAGCGCTGGATCCGAACAGCCCGCAGTACCTCGGCGATCTGTTTAGCTGGTCTGCGATTGGGGCGCGCACCACCGAGTCACAAACCCACCGCGAGATGGCGTCTGGCCTGTCTATGCCGGTTGGTTTTAAAAACGGTACCGACGGCAGCCTGGCCACGGCGATTAACGCCATGCGCGCCGCCGCTATGCCCCATCGTTTTGTCGGGATCAACCAGGCGGGCCAGGTATGCCTGCTGCAAACGCAGGGCAATCCGGACGGGCATGTGATCCTGCGCGGTGGTAAAGCGCCAAACTACAGCCCGGCGGATGTCGCGCAGTGTGAAAAAGAGATGGAACAGGCGGGACTGCGTCCGGCGCTGATGGTAGATTGCAGTCATGGTAATTCGAATAAAGATTACCGTCGCCAGCCTGCGGTTGCAGAATCTGTGATTGCACAGATTAAAGATGGTAACCGTTCAATTATCGGCCTGATGATTGAAAGTAATATTCATGAAGGCAATCAGTCATCGGAACAGCCGCGTAGCGCGATGAAGCCCGGCGTCTCCGTCACGGATGCTTGCATCAGCTGGGAAACCACTGATGCGCTACTGCGTGAGATCCACAAAGATTTGAACGGCCAGCTGGCGACGCGTCTGGCATAAGAGGATAGTTATGGTTGCTGAATTGACCGCATTACGCGATCAAATTGATGAAGTGGATAAGGCGTTGCTGGACCTGCTGGCGCGCCGCATGGCACTGGTTGCTGAGGTCGGCGAAGTTAAAAGCAAATACGGCCTGCCAATTTACGTTCCGGAGCGTGAGGCCTCTATGCTCGCCTCCCGCCGTAAAGAGGCACAGGCGCTGGGCGTTTCACCGGACTTAATTGAAGATGTCCTGCGTCGTGTGATGCGGGAATCCTATTCAAGCGAAAACGACAAGGGCTTCAAAACTCTCTGTCCGTCGCTGCGTCCGGTGGTGATTGTCGGTGGCGGCGGCCAGATGGGGCGTCTGTTTGAAAAAATGCTGACGCTTTCTGGCTATCAGGTGCGCATCCTGGAAAAAGAGGACTGGCCGCATGCGCCGGAACTCATGAAGGATGCCGGAATGGTTATCGTCAGCGTACCGATTCATGTGACGGAGCAGATTATCGCGAAACTTCCTCCGCTGCCGGAAGATTGCATTCTGGTGGATCTGGCGTCCGTTAAAAATGGCCCTCTACAGGCAATGCTGGCGGCGCACACCGGGCCCGTGCTTGGGTTACACCCGATGTTTGGCCCGGACAGCGGCAGCCTGGCGAAGCAGGTAGTGGTTTACTGCGACGGTCGTCAGCCGGAAGCGTATCAGTGGTTCCTGGAACAGATTCAGGTCTGGGGGGCACGTTTGCACCGTATCAGTGCGGTTGAGCACGATCAGAACATGGCGTTTATTCAGGCGCTGCGCCACTTTGCAACCTTCGCCTATGGTCTGCACCTGGCGGAAGAGAACGTTCAGCTTGAACAATTGCTGGCGCTTTCCTCGCCAATTTATCGTCTGGAGCTGGCGATGGTCGGGCGACTGTTTGCCCAGGATCCACAGCTTTACGCCGACATCATCATGTCGTCTGAAAATAACCTGGCGCTGATCAAGCGCTACTATCAGCGTTTTGGCGAAGCGATCACCTTGCTGGAACACGGCGATAAACAAGCGTTTATCGACAGTTTCCGTAAAGTGGAGCACTGGTTCGGTGATTACGCCACGCGATTCCAGAGTGAAAGCCGCACGCTGTTGCGCCAGGCAAATGACAGTCGCCAGTAATCTGATGATGTATATACTGAAAGCCAGCAATGCTGGCTTTTTTCATATAATGGGTGGATGTGGTTTATCAACCATTTAAATTATCACTAATAAAAACAGTAATTTAAAAAAGCTGTAACCATCTGGAACCGTTTCTAATACCCCGAAGTGTGGACGCAATGTGGACACTCCGGGGGGAGCAGAACCTACAGCGATATCCCTCCTGAAAGCGGATTCAATGCCACGGCATTTTGCAGGTACTCCGGTGACAAATGCGCATAAGTCATCGTCTGCTGGATGTTTGCATTACCCAGTATTTGCTGTAATGAAATGATGTTACCCCCGTTCACCATGAAATGACTTGCGAAGGTATGACGCAAAATATGCGTTGCCTGATTTGCAGGAATATCAGGTTTAACCATCTTCAGCACTTTGCAAAAACTCACGTAATCGATGTTGAACAGATTCCCGCTGGTATTCTTCTTTATCAGCGATTCAAGCTCAGAAGAAATCGGTACAGTGCGCTTTTTTGCGTTTTTGATTTTCAGGAATGTCACGCGCCCGTTTACTATTTGTGCCGGTTTGAGTGTTGCCAGCTCTGACCACCGCCCGCCGGTACTAATCCCCAGCAGGGCAACCAGCAGATCCTCACCTGTAAATGACTTAAGCAGCAGCGCACTTTCTGCTTTGTTAAGGAAAGCCATTTCAGGGTTAGCCTCTGCCAATGGTGGCAAACCATGAACGGGGTGCACCCCAGCAAACTCTTAAAGTTGAATCAGCTTCGTGAACATGCCTGATACAAGAAAGAGGGTATACCGAAAACGCGTGTCAGTGAGGGTAACGAATGTTATCGATTTAACTGAGTGGGTAGCAAATTATGTAATGTTGAGTTTCCAGTTGATGCTGGATGACGCCGACTGCGGTATGACAATCATGAACTGGAAAGAACTAAGCGAGAAGGGGCTGGTTTTCAGAATTAATCACGAAATTTTATACCCGCCAGGGCTGGCTGTTGGATATGAAATGACTAACGGTGTTTCGGCTGGGGCTTCGTGGCTGATAACGGAGCCTGGCAATATTCAGACGAGCTTGTTGATGATGCTAAAAAAATGGGTGGTTAAAATGAGCCATACGCGAATAATGCCAGCACCGCCGGTGCTGAAATTTGCTTTCAGCGCCGGTGGTGTTGAACAACGAGCGCGGCGAGGCGTTAGCCTCTAAGTCGATAAAATCAGAGTCAGGAAAGTAGATTGAAGTAAAAACGTCCATTATGATGACCCCAAAGGTTAGCCCAAAAGGAAATTAGGACAATGAGCGTTGGATTAATTACGGACGAGCCAGGACGTTTCTACACCTTCCAGTCAACATTACCAGCCGGTGAATACTTCGAATTTCGCCCCCGCAATCCTCCACTGAATTCAAAACCCATTGTTGATGACGAAACCGGGATGTGTATTGGCTATTCAGTCTCTCAGGCTCCCGGTTTATGGCAGATTTATGATACCGACGGCATGTTTGTCAGGCTGGAAGAAGCGCCACTAGAAGCCCCCCTGACTGACCCAACAGACATCGTATTAATTGCCTTGGGTGCATTTCGTCTTTTTCGGGCTGGTAAAGCGTTACTGGAGAGTGGAGTTAAAACCGCTGTAACTGTGAGGCTCAGTGAGGCTACTATCAGTCTCTTACGTGGTCAGCTGAAAATGGGGTTATCTGCACGAACCCTTAAAATGACCGCAACTCCTGCTAAACATATGCTTAATCCCGCGCGATATGTGCCCTTGCAACTTCAGGAAAAAGTTATTCGCTACGGCAAAAGAACGCCAGATCCTCAAAAGGCTCAAGGTCTTTTTCGTTACGAATCTGAGATATATAAACTTGTTGAGAATCGGGCGAAAAAAGGAACCTATTATTATAAAAAATATATGATAGAAGTATTGGTGCGTGAGAAAGACTGGACAATAACTCATTTTTTATACAAGTGATGGGGGGAATATGATTGAGATAATTAGCGACAGGAAAATTTTACGGATTTCCCCCTTTGGGCGTGATAATACCCCTGACATACCAGAGTATGACTGGATACATACCTATGTGGAGTACGAACTACCCGAGCTTAAAACACAATATCAGGCATCCTTTAATGTCGGAGAGCTTAATGCTCTTAAAGCTAAACTCAGGGAGTTACATAGAAGTTTAGTTGATGGCACGAAGGCTCGTGAGGTGATTTTTGATAGCACAGAAAATCAGTTAAATCTTGTGTTTTCACCATCATCAACAGGGCGTGGGGTGCTTTTAACATTAACGCTAAGGCCGGAAAATCCTGCTGAAAGCGTCGTAGTCAGTGATAGTCTTGGAATGGATGAAAGTTATTTTCCTGCAATACTTTCCGGGCTGGACGAAATCATTAATTGGACGAGTTGATTCGCAATTTTAGATGTGCATGCATCAGTGGATGAGTTTGCATTCATTTTTTATTCCAGTTTTTGCCAGCCAGTGACAGCGCTGGTGCGGCTCAAAGGCGCAGGCCATGCGCGCCGCACAGGCAAGGAGCTGTATCATCAGTGCTCAAACATCATTTGCAGTTGCACGTTCATCACCACTGAGACGGTCGAGAGCTTTATCGTTTCGCCGGGTGAAGTAGTACCAGCGCCGCCGCACCCGACGCAATCAGGCCAGCAACAAATCCACTGGATGTGACCAAAAGAAAGCCCTGCACATGGCAGGGCTTTTTCGATGCGTGGACGACGTGTGGACATCGTCAGAAACAAATCCTTTTGTTTCAGCCTTTTGCGTCTAAAATTAAAACAGCAATGCTGGCTTTTTTCATTTTGGGGAACAGTCATGGCTGAACCGCAACTGCTGTTGAACTATACCGGGCATCTGCCCGAATGCCCGACGTGGAGTGCTGAAGAAAAGGCGCTCTACTGGGCGGATATTCTGGAAGGGGAGATTCATCGGTACCATCTGCCCACCGCGGAACACTCGGTGCTCTCATTCCATGAAGAAGTTGGGTGTTTTGCCCTGCGTGAACGCGGCGGATTTATCGTCGCGATGCGAAACGCCATCTGGCTGACCGATAAACACGGCCTGCTCCAGCGTAAGGTTTGCGATAACCCGTCCAACCCGCAGCTTGCACGCTTTAACGATGGAGGCA
This sequence comes from Enterobacter cloacae complex sp. ECL411, assembly GCF_021869665.1. Lineage (NCBI taxonomy): Bacteria > Pseudomonadati > Pseudomonadota > Gammaproteobacteria > Enterobacterales > Enterobacteriaceae > Enterobacter > Enterobacter cloacae complex sp. ECL411. Next base: position 3,578,941 of record NZ_CP091486.1, on the reverse strand, counting down.
CCGACCATCAGGGACGGTTTTATGCGGGCACGTTCTGGGGGCCGGGAGATTATAACGGCGCCATGTTGATGCGTATCGACAACGACCTGACACCGAAAGTGATCCAGTGCGATATTCAGGGGCATAACGGTTTAGCGTTTAGCCCTGACAAACGGTGGATGTTTACTTCTGATACGCCGAACGGTGTGATCTACCGTACGCCGCTTGATAAGCAGGGGGAACCCGGTAAGCGCGAAGAGTTTCGCCGTTTTAGCGAGGGAGAGGGTATACCCGACGGAGCGGCAATGGATGAGGAAGGCTGCTACTGGAGCGCACTGTTTGACGGCTGGCGTATCGCACGGTTTTCACCGCAAGGCGAACAGCTGGAAGAATACCGGCTGCCGGTACGCTGCCCGACAATGGTCTGCTTTGGCGGCGACGATATGAAAACGCTGTTTATCACCACCACGCGGGAAAATATGGAGGCGGAGGAGCTGGCGAAATACCCGCTTTCCGGTGCCATCTTCACCCTGCCTGTAAATGTGGCAGGGATGAAGAAAAGCCGCTTTATCGAACATTAAGCCGGATCGACCGGGACCACGTTTTCGCTCGGATAGCAGCCCAGTACTTTCATGGAGCGTGTGATCTCGCCCAGTTCGCGCAGGGCTTTCTGCATGGATGCAGACTCCAGGTTGGCCTGAACGTCGAGATAGAACATCTCTTCCCACGGGTTGCCATGTATTGGGCGGGATTCCAGCTTCGTCATGATCAGGTTGTGATTACGCAGCACCAGCAGCGCTTCAACCAGCGCACCCGCCTGCTGGCCGGTCGCCATCAGCAGGGTGGTTTTCGCCGGGACCTGGTCCGACACGTTGATGGCCTTGCGGGCAAGAACCACGAAACGGGTGATATTTTGCGTCTGGTTGGCCAGATTGCGTTCCAGCACCTGTAAGCCATACAGCGCGCCGCCCGCTTCGCTACCGAGTGCCGCGACGGCAGGAGAGTTTGCCTGCGCCACTTTTTCCATCGCCGCCGAGGTGCTTTCGGTGTACTCAATTTTCCAGTGCGGATAACGGTTCAGGAACTGGCTGCACTGCTGGAACGGCTGCGGGTGGCTGTACACCGTTTCAATCTGACTCAGATCGGTTGAGCCAGAGACCAGCACGCAGTGATCGATAGGAATAGTCAGCTCACCGACCAGCGACAGGCTGGTGTGCTGGAGCAGATCGTAAACATCGTTGATGGCGCCGGAACTGGTGTTCTCAATAGGCACCACGGCGTAATCTGCCTGGCCGGTTTCGACCTGGTTGAAGATGTCTGCAAATTTTGCACAACCGCTCTCAATGAACTCTTCGAAATGACGGGCTGCGTACTGGCGAGCCGCCAGGTGAGAATAAGAACCTTTCGGGCCGAGGAAAGCGATCCGAGCAGAGTGCGGGTTGGTTTTGTTCAGATGCTGCTGGAGCAGGGCCTGTTGCGTCAGAACGGAATCTTCAATGATGAGCTGGAACAGGCGGGTGATGTAGTGGGCATCAAGATGATGCGCTTTGCCGAGCTGTATCAACCGTTCCAGTAAATCACGCTCGCGATCGATATCGCGCACCGGCCGATGAGAATCCAGCTTGGCTTTGCCAACTTCAATGGCGAGCGCGCGGCGTTCTGCCAGCAGGGCCAGTAACTTTTCGTCGAGTGCACTGATTTTTACGCGTAAATCCAGGAGCGGGTTTTCCGGTGTCATAGTGTTGTCTGTCTCATTTTATCGTTATCAATAAAAAAGGCCTCCCGGTGTGGGAGGCCTTGTTGTTCGTCTTCGCATTCTTTATCACACGACGAAACGCCTCCCGGTCAGGGGAAGGTAAAAAAGAATGCGAAGAAAAACGGCGTCTGTTTCATTAGGTCATCCTGAAATTGATAGGGTTAAAGTACCTGTACTGTTTTGATCCTGTCAATAAAAAACGCGCCCGAAGGCGCGTTGTCGGTACACTCAATTTAAAGGATTACTCTTCTTCAACTTCTTCCGCGAAGCTGGCGTCTTTCACCGATGTTGTGGCGCGACGGGCTTCACCTTTGTGTTGCACTTTATTGAGCTGCCGTTCCAGCTTGTTGATCAAATCGTTAATTGCGGTGTACATATCCTCGTGTTTAGCGCTGGCGACCAGATGGCCGTTTGGAGTATTGATAGTTGCATCAGCGACGAAACCCTGCGGCTCCTTGGACAGGATGATATGTGGATTAATCAAATGTGTTTGCCATTTATCCAGTTTGGCGAGACGGTCTGCGACGTGCTGGCGGATTGCCGGAGTAATTTCCATTTGTTTACTGGTAATGTTCATTGTCATAAATTTTACCTCTTGTCTTTCCGTCTTGGTGATTCCAGCATACCCGACCTAATGTCAAAATGTGTGATTTAGATCACGTTATTTTGTCGGTTTTTGTCAGGGAATCTTTTTTGTGAGGCAGGGCAGGAAGAGGTGAGATTTACCTTGTCGAAGCCAGCAATTGCGGTCATAGTTGACTGGATGTGTTGAAGCTAAACCGCTTCAGCGTAAGTCTGAAAGAATAAAAAAACGGCAGCCTGCGGGCTGCCGTTATGCGTTGTAGCGGTATCAGGTGTTGCTGCTGTTCGCGGCGATGATTTTCGCCACTTTGTCAGCCTGAGCCGTCATCTGCATCTGGCGATACGCATTCTCCATCAGCTTCAGGCCATCACGCGTGGCCTGGGTATCCGGATAATCACGCAGCATGCCTTCTACACGGTTAACCACGGCAACCCATGCGCCACGGCGGGTGTAGTATTCCGCAACGGAGTACTCGTATTTCGCCAGACGATCTTTCAGGAACACCAGACGCTTAGTGGCATCGGTAATGTACTGGCTGTTCGGGTAGCTACGCACCAGTTTTGAGAAGTCATTGAAAGCATCACGCGCATGTTGCGGGTCACGGTCAGAACGATCCACCCCGAAGAAGCCCTGCAATGCACTGTCATCCAGCGCCATGTTAGTCAGGCCGCGCATGTACATCACGTAATCGATGTTAGGATGGGTAGGGTTCAGACGCATGAAACGATCGATCGTTGCCTGAGCCAGCGGCAGATCGGCATTTTTATAGTAGGCGTAGATCAGATCTAACTGTACCTGCTGTGAATACGGACCAAACGGATAGCGATTATCCAACGCTTCCAGTTGCGTTATCGCCTGTTTCCAGTTACCGTCCTGCAACTTTTGTTGTGCAGTCGCATAGATTTCATTCGGCGGATTGTCAGGGACCTGTTCATTCGAACCGGAGCAGCCCACCAAAGCCAGGCTCAACGTGGCCGCTGCCACCAGATATTTCATGCGCGTCATGACGTTTTGACTTTCCTCAAATGTTTGTCCGGGAGAAACTCAGTTCCTGCTCCCGATTAAGACCAGCTACAATAGCACACTATATTAAACGGCAAAGCCGTAAAACCCAACGTTAAACGAAGAAGCAGTTTATGGCACAACGAGTAGAACTCACCGCAACAGTCTCCGAAAATCAGCTCGGTCAACGCTTAGATCAGGCTTTGGCCGAATTGTTCCCTGATTATTCGCGTTCACGTATAAAAGAATGGATCCTTGACCAGCGCGTGCTGGTAAACGGCAAGATCTGGGACAAACCAAAAGAGAAAGTGTTTGGTGGGGAAGCTGTCGCCATCAATGCTGAAATCGAAGAGGAAGTCCGCTTCGAGCCGCAGGATATCCCGCTGGATATCGTCTACGAAGATGACGATATTCTGGTCATCAACAAACCGCGTGACTTTGTCGTCCATCCGGGCGCGGGTAATCCTGACGGTACGGTACTTAACGCACTCCTTCATTATTACCCGCCGATAGCTGACGTACCGCGTGCCGGTATCGTTCACCGTCTGGATAAAGACACCACGGGTCTGATGGTGGTGGCGAAGACGATCCCCGCCCAGACTCGACTGGTGGAATCTTTGCAGCTGCGCGAAATCACCCGTGAGTATGAAGCGGTGGCGATTGGTCATATGACCTCTGGCGGCACGGTGGAAGAGCCGATTAGTCGTCATCCAACCAAGCGTACGCATATGTCCGTACACCCGATGGGTAAACCGGCGGTAACCCATTACCGCATCATGGAACATTTCCGTATTCATACGCGCCTGCGTCTGCGTCTGGAAACCGGGCGTACTCACCAGATCCGCGTGCACATGGCGCATATTACCCATCCGCTGGTGGGTGACCCTGTTTACGGTGGTCGTCCGCGTCCACCAAAGGGCGCATCGGATGAATTCATCTCCGTGCTGCGTAAATTCGATCGCCAGGCGCTGCATGCGACGATGCTACGTCTTTACCACCCAATCACCGGAATTCAGATGGAATGGCATGCGCCTATCCCACAGGATATGGTGGAACTTATCGACGCGATGCGCGCAGATTTCGAAGAACATAAGGATCACGTGGACTGGTTATGACCAAACTGATTGTCCCGGAGTGGCCGCTGCCTGAAGGCGTGGCCGCCTGTAGCTCGACCCGTATCGGTGGCGTGAGCCAGGGTGCGTGGGCGTCTTTGAACCTCGGTGCGCACTGTGGCGATAACCTGGAGCACGTCGAAGAGAACCGTAAACGCCTCTTTGCTGCGGGAAACCTTCCTTCAAAACCGGTCTGGCTTGAGCAGGTGCACGGTAAAGCGGTGCTGAAGCTTACGGGTGAGCCCTATGCGTCTAAACGCGCCGATGCTTCGTACAGCAATACGCCGGGAACGGTTTGCGCGGTGATGACCGCTGATTGCCTGCCGGTGTTGTTTTGTAACCGTGCCGGTACGGAGATTGCAGCAGCGCATGCGGGCTGGCGTGGCCTGTGTGAAGGCGTACTTGAAGAGACCGTTGCCTGCTTCCAGGACGATTCTGCAAATCTCATCGCCTGGCTTGGCCCGGCGATTGGCCCGCAGGCATTTGAAGTGGGGCCTGAGGTTCGGCAAGCTTTTATGGAAAAAGATCCTCAGGCGGTTAATGCGTTTGTGGCATCCGGCGATAAATATCTGGCCGATATTTATCAGCTTGCCCGCCAGCGCCTTATTAATGTCGGCGTGACCCAGATCTTCGGCGGCGATCGCTGTACATTCACCGAAAAGGGTGATTTTTTCTCCTATCGCCGTGACAAGACGACAGGCCGTATGGCAAGTTTCATTTGGCTGATATAACCTAAAGAATCAAGACGATCCGGTACGCGCCGTTTTCTTTTCACATAATTCAGGTTATTAACCTTGAATAATTGAGGGATGACCTCATTTAATCTCCAGTAGCAAATTTGACCTGTTATGGGAGGAGTTATGCGTCTGGATCGTCTTACTAATAAATTCCAGCTTGCTCTCGCCGATGCCCAGTCCCTCGCACTGGGGCACGACAACCAATTTATCGAACCTCTTCATTTAATGAGCGCCTTGCTGACTCAGGAAGGGGGATCGGTACGTCCTTTGTTAACGTCCGCTGGCATTAATGCTGGCCAGTTACGCACCGCCATCGATCAGGCGCTGAGTCGTTTACCGCAGGTAGAAGGTACTGGTGGCGACGTACAGCCGTCACAGGATCTGGTGCGTGTACTGAACCTTTGCGACAAGCTGGCGCAAAAACGTGGGGACAACTTTATTTCGTCAGAGCTGTTTGTTCTGGCGGCGCTTGAATCACGCGGTACCTTAACCGACCTGCTGAAATCCGCCGGTGCAACCACCGCTAATGTGACCCAGGCGATTGAGAAAATGCGCGGAGGTGAAAGCGTGAACGACCAGGGAGCCGAAGACCAACGTCAGGCTTTGAAAAAATTTACGGTCGATCTGACCGAACGTGCCGAGCAGGGCAAACTTGACCCGGTAATCGGTCGCGACGAAGAAATTCGCCGGACTATTCAGGTACTGCAACGCCGTACCAAAAACAACCCGGTGCTGATTGGTGAGCCTGGCGTCGGTAAAACCGCCATCGTTGAAGGGCTGGCGCAGCGTATCGTTAATGGCGAAGTGCCCGAAGGGCTGAAAGGCCGTCGCGTACTGGCGCTGGATATGGGCGCGCTGGTGGCCGGGGCGAAATACCGCGGTGAATTTGAAGAGCGTCTGAAAGGCGTGCTGAATGATCTGGCGAAACAGGAAGGCAACGTCATCCTGTTTATTGACGAACTGCACACTATGGTGGGGGCAGGTAAAGCTGACGGCGCAATGGATGCAGGGAACATGCTGAAACCTGCGCTGGCACGTGGTGAACTTCACTGCGTCGGTGCCACTACGCTGGACGAGTATCGTCAGTACATTGAAAAAGATGCCGCGCTGGAGCGACGCTTCCAGAAGGTGTTTGTCGCAGAACCAAGCGTTGAAGATACCATCGCGATTTTGCGTGGTCTGAAAGAGCGTTATGAGCTGCACCATCATGTGCAGATCACTGACCCGGCCATCGTTGCGGCGGCGACGCTTTCGCATCGTTACATTGCCGACCGTCAGTTGCCGGATAAAGCCATCGACCTTATCGATGAAGCGGCGTCCAGCATCCGTATGCAGATTGACTCGAAACCGGAAGAGCTGGACCGACTCGATCGCCGCATTATTCAGCTCAAGCTGGAACAGCAGGCATTGAACAAAGAGTCTGATGAAGCGAGTAAGAAACGCCTCGATATGCTCAACGAAGAGCTGGATGAGAAAGAGCGTCAGTATTCTGAGCTGGAAGAAGAGTGGAAAGCTGAGAAAGCCTCCCTCTCTGGCACCCAGACAATCAAGGCGGAGCTGGAGCAGGCGAAAATTGCCATTGAGCAGGCGCGTCGCGTAGGGGACCTGGCGCGGATGTCCGAGCTACAGTACGGCAAGATCCCTGAGCTGGAAAAACAGCTTGAGATCGCCACGCAGTCGGAAGGCAAAACCATGCGTCTGTTGCGTAATAAAGTGACGGACGCCGAGATTGCCGAAGTGCTGGCGCGCTGGACGGGGATTCCTGTAGCTCGCATGATGGAAAGTGAACGCGAAAAACTGCTGCGTATGGAGCAGGATCTGCATCAGCGCGTCATTGGCCAGAACGAAGCGGTCGAAGCGGTATCTAACGCCATTCGTCGTAGCCGTGCGGGGCTGTCCGATCCGAATCGTCCCATCGGCTCGTTCCTGTTCCTGGGGCCAACCGGTGTCGGTAAAACCGAGCTGTGTAAAGCGCTGGCTAACTTTATGTTCGACAGCGATGACGCGATGGTGCGTATCGATATGTCCGAGTTTATGGAGAAACACTCTGTCTCGCGTCTGGTCGGTGCGCCTCCGGGATATGTCGGTTATGAAGAGGGCGGTTACCTGACGGAAGCGGTTCGTCGTCGTCCTTATTCCGTCATCCTGCTGGATGAAGTGGAAAAGGCACACCCTGATGTGTTTAACATCCTGTTGCAGGTGCTGGATGATGGACGCCTGACGGACGGGCAGGGGAGAACGGTCGACTTCCGTAACACGGTGGTGATCATGACCTCGAACCTGGGTTCCGATTTGATTCAGGAACGCTTCGGTGAGCTGGATTACAGCCATATGAAAGATCTGGTGCTGGGTGTGGTCAGCCAAAACTTCCGTCCGGAGTTCATCAACCGTATTGATGAAGTAGTCGTGTTCCATCCGCTGGGTGAGAAACACATTGCGTCGATTGCGCAGATCCAGTTGCAGCGTCTGTACAAGCGTCTGGAAGAGCGTGGGTATGAAATCCACATCTCGGATGATGCGCTGAAACTGCTGAGCGAGAATGGTTACGATCCTGTTTATGGCGCGCGTCCGTTAAAACGTGCAATCCAGCAGCAGATCGAAAACCCGCTGGCGCAGCAAATCCTTTCCGGGGAGCTGGTTCCGGGCAAAGTTATCCGTCTGGAAGCCAACGAAGACCGAATTGTGGCAGTGCAGTAAGTCACAAAACGCAAAAACGGGCCGCTTGCGGCTCGTTTTTGTTTAAAAACCAGGCAAGAATTAAGGTCTGAGATGTGTTTTGCCTGGAAAGTGAGCAGTCAGTAAATAATTTTCACTTTGCACTTGCAGCCTCAGAAGAACTCCCTATAATGCGCCTCCACTGACACGGAACAACGGCACGCAAGCCGCCGGGTCAGCAGAGAAAAGCAAAATAAACGCTTGACTCTGAAGCGGGAAAGCGTAATATGCACACCCCGCGCCGCAGCGAAAACGTAGCGGCACTGCTCTTTAACAATTTATCAGACAATCTGTGTGGGCACTCAAAGTGACATGGATTCTTAATGTCCTCGGACACTAAATGAATACCAAGTCTCAACGAGTGAACACGTAATTCATTACGAAGTTTAATTCATTGAGCATCAAACTTAAATTGAAGAGTTTGATCATGGCTCAGATTGAACGCTGGCGGCAGGCCTAACACATGCAAGTCGAACGGTAACAGGAAGCAGCTTGCTGCTTCGCTGACGAGTGGCGGACGGGTGAGTAATGTCTGGGAAACTGCCTGATGGAGGGGGATAACTACTGGAAACGGTAGCTAATACCGCATAACGTCGCAAGACCAAAGAGGGGGACCTTCGGGCCTCTTGCCATCGGATGTGCCCAGATGGGATTAGCTAGTAGGTGGGGTAACGGCTCACCTAGGCGACGATCCCTAGCTGGTCTGAGAGGATGACCAGCCACACTGGAACTGAGACACGGTCCAGACTCCTACGGGAGGCAGCAGTGGGGAATATTGCACAATGGGCGCAAGCCTGATGCAGCCATGCCGCGTGTATGAAGAAGGCCTTCGGGTTGTAAAGTACTTTCAGCGGGGAGGAAGGCGACAGGGTTAATAACCCTGTCGATTGACGTTACCCGCAGAAGAAGCACCGGCTAACTCCGTGCCAGCAGCCGCGGTAATACGGAGGGTGCAAGCGTTAATCGGAATTACTGGGCGTAAAGCGCACGCAGGCGGTCTGTCAAGTCGGATGTGAAATCCCCGGGCTCAACCTGGGAACTGCATTCGAAACTGGCAGGCTAGAGTCTTGTAGAGGGGGGTAGAATTCCAGGTGTAGCGGTGAAATGCGTAGAGATCTGGAGGAATACCGGTGGCGAAGGCGGCCCCCTGGACAAAGACTGACGCTCAGGTGCGAAAGCGTGGGGAGCAAACAGGATTAGATACCCTGGTAGTCCACGCCGTAAACGATGTCGACTTGGAGGTTGTGCCCTTGAGGCGTGGCTTCCGGAGCTAACGCGTTAAGTCGACCGCCTGGGGAGTACGGCCGCAAGGTTAAAACTCAAATGAATTGACGGGGGCCCGCACAAGCGGTGGAGCATGTGGTTTAATTCGATGCAACGCGAAGAACCTTACCTACTCTTGACATCCAGAGAACTTAGCAGAGATGCTTTGGTGCCTTCGGGAACTCTGAGACAGGTGCTGCATGGCTGTCGTCAGCTCGTGTTGTGAAATGTTGGGTTAAGTCCCGCAACGAGCGCAACCCTTATCCTTTGTTGCCAGCGGTCCGGCCGGGAACTCAAAGGAGACTGCCAGTGATAAACTGGAGGAAGGTGGGGATGACGTCAAGTCATCATGGCCCTTACGAGTAGGGCTACACACGTGCTACAATGGCGCATACAAAGAGAAGCGACCTCGCGAGAGCAAGCGGACCTCATAAAGTGCGTCGTAGTCCGGATTGGAGTCTGCAACTCGACTCCATGAAGTCGGAATCGCTAGTAATCGTGGATCAGAATGCCACGGTGAATACGTTCCCGGGCCTTGTACACACCGCCCGTCACACCATGGGAGTGGGTTGCAAAAGAAGTAGGTAGCTTAACCTTCGGGAGGGCGCTTACCACTTTGTGATTCATGACTGGGGTGAAGTCGTAACAAGGTAACCGTAGGGGAACCTGCGGTTGGATCACCTCCTTACCTTAAAGAACCTGCCTTTGTAGTGCTCACACAGATTGTCTGATGAAAAGTAAATAGCAAGGCGTCTTGCGATTGAGACTGTACGTCCCCTTCGTCTAGAGGCCCAGGACACCGCCCTTTCACGGCGGTAACAGGGGTTCGAATCCCCTAGGGGACGCCACTTGCTGGTTCGTGAGTGAAAGTCACCTGCCGTCATATCTCAAAACTGACTTGCGAGTCATGTTTGAGATATTTGCTCTTTAAAAATCTGGATCAAGCTGAAAATTGAAACGACACATCTTTAATGGTGTGTTCAAGTCTCTCAAATTTTCGCAATCGGAAGTGAAACATCTTCGGGTTGTGAGGTTAAGCGACTAAGCGTACACGGTGGATGCCCTGGCAGTCAGAGGCGATGAAGGACGTGCTAATCTGCGAAAAGCGCCGGCGAGGTGATATGAACCTTTGACCCGGCGATGTCCGAATGGGGAAACCCAGTGCAATTCGTTGCACTATCGTTAACTGAATACATAGGTTAACGAGGCGAACCGGGGGAACTGAAACATCTAAGTACCCCGAGGAAAAGAAATCAACCGAGATTCCCCCAGTAGCGGCGAGCGAACGGGGAGCAGCCCGGAGTCTGAATCAGCTTGTGTGTTAGTGGAACGGTCTGGAAAGTCCGACGGTACAGGGTGATAGTCCCGTACACGAAAGCACACTTGCTGTGAACTCGAAGAGTAGGGCGGGACACGTGGTATCCTGTCTGAATATGGGGGGACCATCCTCCAAGGCTAAATACTCCTGACTGACCGATAGTGAACCAGTACCGTGAGGGAAAGGCGAAAAGAACCCCGGCGAGGGGAGTGAAAAAGAACCTGAAACCGTGTACGTACAAGCAGTGGGAGCCTCTTTATGGGGTGACTGCGTACCTTTTGTATAATGGGTCAGCGACTTATATTCTGTAGCAAGGTTAACCGTATAGGGGAGCCGAAGGGAAACCGAGTCTTAACTGGGCGTTAAGTTGCAGGGTATAGACCCGAAACCCGGTGATCTAGCCATGGGCAGGTTGAAGGTTGGGTAACACTAACTGGAGGACCGAACCGACTAATGTTGAAAAATTAGCGGATGACCTGTGGCTGGGGGTGAAAGGCCAATCAAACCGGGAGATAGCTGGTTCTCCCCGAAAGCTATTTAGGTAGCGCCTCGTGAACTCATCTTCGGGGGTAGAGCACTGTTTCGGCTAGGGGGCCATCCCGGCTTACCAACCCGATGCAAACTACGAATACCGAAGAATGTTATCACGGGAGACACACGGCGGGTGCTAACGTCCGTCGTGAAGAGGGAAACAACCCAGACCGCCAGCTAAGGTCCCAAAGTCATGGTTAAGTGGGAAACGATGTGGGAAGGCACAGACAGCCAGGATGTTGGCTTAGAAGCAGCCATCATTTAAAGAAAGCGTAATAGCTCACTGGTCGAGTCGGCCTGCGCGGAAGATGTAACGGGGCTAAACCATGCACCGAAGCTGCGGCAGCGACGCTTAGGCGTTGTTGGGTAGGGGAGCGTTCTGTAAGCCGTTGAAGGTGTCCTGTGAGGGGTGCTGGAGGTATCAGAAGTGCGAATGCTGACATAAGTAACGATAAAGCGGGTGAAAAGCCCGCTCGCCGGAAGACCAAGGGTTCCTGTCCAACGTTAATCGGGGCAGGGTGAGTCGACCCCTAAGGCGAGGCCGAAAGGCGTAGTCGATGGGAAACAGGTTAATATTCCTGTACTTGGTGTTACTGCGAAGGGGGGACGGAGAAGGCTATGTCAGCCGGGCGACGGTTGTCCCGGTTTAAGCATGTAGGCGGAGGTTCCAGGTAAATCCGGTACCTTATTAACGCTGAGGTGTGATGACGAGGCACTACGGTGCTGAAGTGATAAATGCCCTGCTTCCAGGAAAAGCCTCTAAGCATCAGGTAACACGAAATCGTACCCCAAACCGACACAGGTGGTCAGGTAGAGAATACCAAGGCGCTTGAGAGAACTCGGGTGAAGGAACTAGGCAAAATGGTGCCGTAACTTCGGGAGAAGGCACGCTGATATGTAGGTGAAGCCCCTGCGGGCGGAGCTGAAATCAGTCGAAGATACCAGCTGGCTGCAACTGTTTATTAAAAACACAGCACTGTGCAAACACGAAAGTGGACGTATACGGTGTGACGCCTGCCCGGTGCCGGAAGGTTAATTGATGGGGTTAGCGGCAACGCGAAGCTCTTGATCGAAGCCCCGGTAAACGGCGGCCGTAACTATAACGGTCCTAAGGTAGCGAAATTCCTTGTCGGGTAAGTTCCGACCTGCACGAATGGCGTAATGATGGCCAGGCTGTCTCCACCCGAGACTCAGTGAAATTGAACTCGCTGTGAAGATGCAGTGTACCCGCGGCAAGACGGAAAGACCCCGTGAACCTTTACTATAGCTTGACACTGAACACTGGTCCTTGATGTGTAGGATAGGTGGGAGGCTTTGAAGCGTGGACGCCAGTCTGCGTGGAGCCAACCTTGAAATACCACCCTTTAATGGCTGGTGTTCTAACGTAGACCCGTAATCCGGGTTGCGGACAGTGTCTGGTGGGTAGTTTGACTGGGGCGGTCTCCTCCCAAAGAGTAACGGAGGAGCACGAAGGTTGGCTAATCCTGGTCGGACATCAGGAGGTTAGTGCAATGGCATAAGCCAGCTTGACTGCGAGCGTGACGGCGCGAGCAGGTGCGAAAGCAGGTCATAGTGATCCGGTGGTTCTGAATGGAAGGGCCATCGCTCAACGGATAAAAGGTACTCCGGGGATAACAGGCTGATACCGCCCAAGAGTTCATATCGACGGCGGTGTTTGGCACCTCGATGTCGGCTCATCACATCCTGGGGCTGAAGTAGGTCCCAAGGGTATGGCTGTTCGCCATTTAAAGTGGTACGCGAGCTGGGTTTAGAACGTCGTGAGACAGTTCGGTCCCTATCTGCCGTGGGCGCTGGAGAATTGAGGGGGGCTGCTCCTAGTACGAGAGGACCGGAGTGGACGCATCACTGGTGTTCGGGTTGTCATGCCAATGGCACTGCCCGGTAGCTAAATGCGGAAGAGATAAGTGCTGAAAGCATCTAAGCACGAAACTTGCCCCGAGATGAGTTCTCCCTGAGACTTTAAGTCTCCTGAAGGAACGTTGAAGACGACGACGTTGATAGGTCGGGTGTGTAAGCGCAGCGATGCGTTGAGCTAACCGATACTAATGAACCGTGAGGCTTAACCTTACAACGCCGAAGCTGTTTTGGCGAAGAGACAGACACGATTTTCAGCCTGATACAGATTAACAGAATTTGCCTGGCGGCTTTAGCGCGGTGGTCCCACCTGACCCCATGCCGAACTCAGAAGTGAAACGCCGTAGCGCCGATGGTAGTGTGGGGTCTCCCCATGTGAGAGTAGGGAACTGCCAGGCATCAATCAGAAAGAACCCCGTACCGGAAGGTGCGGGGTTTTTTGCTTTGTGCACGGAAAAACATGCCGGATGGCGGCTTCCCCTTATCCGGCCTACAATTGTTAAAACGATTTTAACAATGGTGCCGCTTTGACTCGTCCTTTTGATTACCAACAAGATTTTGAAAATATAAATTTTCGCGAACATCCCGAACGGTATCAGGTTGGCCGGGGTGAGCAGGGCGTATTGATGGTCGAGCCTTATAAAAGCGAAATCCTTCCACACTGGCGTTTTAAAAATTCTGAAGTCGCAGCGCGTTCGGCACAAGAGATATACGCTCTCTTTGAAGAGTACCGCAGTAAAAACGATTTTGTAGGCATGGATATGGCGCGTAAATTCATACAAATGGGCTATACCCGCGCCCGGCGATACGCGAATCATAAGGGCGGTAAAAAGTATGATGCGGAACGACAAGTCAAACCCCTCGATCACGATCCAGTGAAAGCAGAAGCAGCCGCAGTCTTCAAAAAGTGGTGGGATAAAATTCGTGCAGACGAAGATTACTTGCAGCGAAAAAAGGCCCACCAGCAGTCCTGGGGATAATTACTGCGTCCGCTAATAATTAGATAGCTGATCGAGTTCACAAAACGCAATGAAACATATTGGAAACATTTTATTTACCTAACGATTCGTTTTAAATCCGGTTTTACTGTTTGTGGGCAAAGGCCCGCAATGTGAGACAGGGGATATTAAAATGACAGAAACCGTAGCCAGTGCAGATACGGATAACACCAATTTGGCAGGTAAGGATACTCGCCGTCGGGTTTGGGCAATCGTTGGGGCCTCATCAGGAAACCTTGTAGAGTGGTTTGACTTTTACGTCTATTCATTTTGTTCACTCTACTTTGCGCATATCTTTTTCCCGTCAGGGAACACCACAACTCAGCTTTTGCAAACCGCAGGCGTTTTTGCCGCCGGGTTCCTGATGCGCCCTATCGGTGGATGGCTATTCGGCAGGATCGCGGACAGGAAAGGGCGCAAGACCTCCATGCTCATCTCCGTATGCATGATGTGCGTCGGCTCGCTGGTGATTGCCTGCCTGCCCGGTTATGAGACTATCGGAACATGGGCACCGGCGTTGTTGTTGCTGGCACGTCTGTTCCAGGGGCTATCCGTCGGTGGCGAATATGGCACCAGTGCGACATACATGAGCGAAGTGGCGGTTGAAGGGCGCAAAGGTTTCTATGCATCATTCCAGTATGTAACCCTCATTGGCGGACAGCTACTGGCGTTACTGGTTGTGGTGATCCTGCAACAAATCCTTAGCGATGAAGATTTGCGCGCCTGGGGCTGGCGCATCCCGTTTGCTATGGGCGCTGCCCTGGCGGTTGTCGCCCTGTGGCTACGCCGTCAGCTTGATGAAACCTCTCAACAGGAGGTCAGGGCGCTGAAAGAGGCGGGCTCGATGAAGGGGCTCTGGCGAAACCGCAAAGCATTTTTGATGGTATTAGGTTTTACCGCCGCGGGCTCGCTAAGTTTCTATACCTTCACCACCTACATGCAAAAATATCTGGTTAACACCACGGGCATGCATGCAAACGTTGCGAGTGTCGTCATGACGGTGGCGTTACTCGTCTTTATGCTCATCCAGCCGATTGTCGGCGCGCTGTCGGACAAAATTGGTCGCCGTACCTCCATGCTGATCTTTGGCGGCATGCTCACCCTGGGTACCGTTCCGCTTTTGACGGCGCTACAGCATACAACCTCTCCGTATGCCGCTTTCGCTTTAATCATGGTGGCGCTCATTATTATCAGTTTTTACACGGCAATCAGTGGCATTTTGAAAGCGGAAATGTTTCCCGCACAGGTGAGGGCGCTGGGCGTAGGCCTCTCTTATGCGGTTGCAAACGCCCTGTTCGGCGGTTCGGCAGAGTATGTCGCGTTATCCCTTAAGTCATGGGGCAGTGAAACGACCTTTTTCTGGTATGTCACCGTTATGGGGGCGCTGGCGTTTATTGTCTCGCTGATGCTGCATCGCAAAGGAAAAGGTATCCGCCTTTAATAATGCGCCATCTGCCAGACGGCGTAGCCGGTTGTTGCCCCGGCTACGTCCCAGGCAAAATCTTTCCAGCTCCAGCCACTTCCCGAGGGGCGGCTATCCCAAAGTTCTTTTGATGCCCCCAGGCTGATGGAGAACATCAGGCCTATTGTGGCACTTCGATCCCTGCTATAACCCTGGTGCAGCGCATACTCATTACCCGCAGCGGACATCATTGCAGACGCCAGAAAGTGCTGAGCTTTATCCTGACCCGACCAGTTATCATTAGCCATATGGCTGCAACCTGTCAGCAAAAGAGGGATTATCAGGCAAGGCGTACGCATTAACAGGCTCCATAAAAAAGCCCCGTCGATGACAGGGCTCGTGTATTACAGAATGCGGCTGATGAGGCGATCGATACGGATCCGACGTAGACGGCGAATCAGCTTGCGAACTTTCACCGGGTAATCAGCGATGCTTTGCAGATCGCGATAATGACGAACCACTGTGGTATGCGTGCGTATAAGCTCCAGCTCACGATCGCGTTTCGCGGCTAACGCATGCTGAGGATCGTGAATAAGAATGGCGTTTTCCAAATCCAGACGCCAGGCGCGTGGGTTCAGGTTATTACCGGTCAGCAGCATCCACTCGTCATCAACCCACATTCCTTTGAGATGATAACTGTTATCTTCATCTTTCCAGAGGCGCACGACGAGCTGGTCCGTGTTCACATAGTACTGTAAACGGCTCAGAAAGCGGCGCAGGTTAATCTCATAGAGATAAGGCAGTGCGCCGATGATCTTGAAAGGCTGATCTTCCGGAATGAAAAAGTCGTTTGCCGTTTTATCCCCGACAATGATTTCCACCTTTTTACCATCACGCAGCAGCTGAATGATATTACGCACCAGAACGGCGGGAAGGTTGAAGTAAGGGGTGCAGATGGTGAGCTTATGCTCCGCGCACGGCATCAAATGGAAGATAGTCTTGTTCAGGAGGCTGGATTTACCCAGGCCTACCAGAGGCGTAACGGACAGTTCTTCATTATTGGCATCACCCTGGAAACGATAAATCGCATCGCGCAGCTCCTGGCGGAAGGAGCGAACGTCGTTTTTGATTTCCGGACTTTTCGGGCGATGAGGATCGTCAAGACGGTGCACACCCCGGCCATGAACCAGGTTTTTATCAACCCAGTTGAACATGATGTCGGTCATCTGCGGATTACGGATAAGATGGTAGCGATCGTAACGGTATTTATCGAGCTGATGGAGATACACATCATTCAGGCTGGCGCCGCTGTAAAGGACGCTGTCATCGATGATAAATCCTTTGAAATGAAGAACGCCAAGCGCTTCACGGGTATTCACGGGCACACCATACACCGGAATATCGATCCCCGGGTTCTCCTGGGCCGTGCGGCAATACCAGTCAGCGTTAGTGTTCGAGGCAGCCGCACCAATACGGCCACGCTGAGCACGGTGCCAGTCAACCAGCACGCGAACATCCAGTTCCGGACGCTGACGTTTCGCTTCATAGAGCGCGTTCAGGATCGCACGCCCACCTTCATCTTGTTCAAGATAGAGCGCCACAATGCAAATACGTCGCGTAGCGCTGGCAATCTTTTCAAGAAGCGTCTCCCGGAAATGAGCGGGAGCATAAAAGAACTCTACATCATCAACTGACTGAGAAATCTTCGGTAGTTGAGCAAGGTGTTGTTGATGTTTATTACGCTTAAATTTTGACAACATCACAGTGCGTTTCTTCTCTGTTCATTGAAGGGTTGTCTGTACCAGGCAAACAACATAAGCGGACAATGATACCCCAGTGCCGGGAAAAGTGGGTAACATTTCCAGCAGCTTACTCTTGTTTATCCGTCGAAGTCAGGCTGAGGGACAAAGAGACAATGCCTTCATCCAGCTGGATATCAACGTCAAAACCGAGCTTCCGCGCCAGGGTCACCATACCCCGATTATTTGGCATAGTAATGCCATTGAGCCGTGACAATCCGTGATCGCGCGTATAACCAATGAGTTTTTCGAGCAGCCGTCTGCCCAAACCCAAACCTTTAAGATCGGAACGCACCAGTACGGCAAACTCCGCATCCACGTTATCCGGGTCGGAAATGGCACGCGTCACGCCGAGGATCTCTTCTCCCTCTGCGGAACGGCGGACCGCCACAATCGCCATTTCTCGATCGTAGTCGATCTGGGTCATATTGGCTAAATCGTCGTGGGTAAATTCATTAATTTCGCTGAAATAGCGATAGTACAAATCTTCTTTCGTCACCTGCGAGATGAACGCTCGCAGCAGCGGCTCGTCTTCCGGCAGGATAGGGCGAAACAGTGCCCGCTCTCCATTTTTCATCTCCACCCACTCTTCCAGATGGAGAGGATAAGGACGAATGGCGAGACGGCTTTCCCGGTCACCGACAAATGGCGCAATTTCCAGCGTCACGTCGAGGGCAGTGAATTCATTTCCGGAAGCGAGGAGCGGGTGGATGTCCAGGCGCTGGATCTCCGCACAGTCAACAATGAGGTTGGAGACCTTCACCAGAAACTGGCTTAACCCGGCGATATCAAGCGGCCTCAGAGCGCTTCTGCCGCGGATTTTTTTACTTTTGATGGCCTGAATAACCAAATAACGCGCCAGGTTCATGTTTAGAGGTGGAAGCGCGACAGCCGCTTGTTCTTCTGGCCGCCATTCAACGCCGCCTTCACCCAGCATAATGAGTGGACCAAAAACCGGATCGTGTTCGACGACCACGCGCAGCTCCTGCGCACCTGCTCGGTTAGCCATGCTCTGCACCAGCAGGCCGTGGATCCGGGCCTGTGGCCACGTCATTTTAACGCGATCGATAATGGCATCCGCGGCCTGTTGTACTTCTGTCGCGGTGCGCAGATACAGCATGACGCCCTGAACATCCGATTTGTGCGGAATATCGGGGGAGCGCAGCTTCAGCGCGACCGGATAGCCAATCTGCTCAGCGATATGTACCGCCTCAGCGCTGTCACCGGCAATCCAGGTCGGCAGTGTTTGCATCCCATAGCTGCCAAGAATGGGTTGCACTTCATGCGTATCAAGCGAAGTGGCGCCCTCTTCGATGGCCTGTTGCAATAAACTGTGTACGTCCACCGAATTTGCTGTGAGGTTGCCCGGTAGGGCAGGCGTTTCACGCAGCTGCTTCTGGTTGCGGCGGTACTCAACCATATGCATAAACGCGGTTATGGTGCCCTCTGGCGTACGGTAGGTTGGCAACCCGGCTTCACTAAACAGACGTCGCGCTTCCTGCGAGGAGAACTCGCCGCACCAGTTGGTCAGCAGGGGGACGTATTTGCCGCGCGGATGGTTTCGGACAGCCTCAATCAGCGTTCGTGCACTTTCGCTGCCTGGCGCAACCGCGCTGGGCGAATGGATAATCATCAGCGCATCAAAGTCCTGGCTATCCAGCAAAATCGTGATCGCCTTAATGTAACGATCGCTGCTGGCATCATCGCGCAAATCGAGGGGATTATCGGGAACAACGCTTCCCGGTAACGCGTCCCGCAGGCGCTGGAGCGTCTCTTCACCCAGCGTGGCCAGCTTGCCGTTGCGTAGCCAGAGCTCGTCCAGCGCCAGGGCGGCGGGAGCGGCTCCGTTGCTGACAATCATCAGCTTTTCACCGCGCAGGGGACGCATGTGGCTCAACGTTTCGACGGCGGAAAAAAGCTCGTGCGTATCCTGTACCCGCAGTAAACCGGCGCGCTGGATCGCTGCATCCCATGCGGGATCCATCCCGGAATGGGATTGCAGCAGGCGCTGAGCCGCGGGGCTGCGCCCGCTTTTGATGACCAGAATCGGTTTATTACGCGATGCGCTACGCGATGCCGACACAAAACGACGGGCGTCACTCAGGTGTTCAAGGTAGAGCAGGATAGCGCTGGTTTTGCTGTCACGCGCCAGGAAATCCAGCAGCTCATCGACGTCAATGTCCAGGCTGTCGCCGAGGGCGATGAAATAGGAAAAGCCCATCTCACGCTGCTGCGCCCAGTCGAGGATGGTATTGGATACCGCTGCCGACTGTGAAATAAAGGCCAGTTTGCCTTTACGGATCGGAACCGGGGAAAAACTGGCATTCAGCCCTTGCCAGGGCGCAAGCAGACCGAGGCTATTTGGACCAAGAATGCGCATCTGGTAGCGGCTGGCGCAGGCCAGCAGTTCGGGCTGCTGTTCAGGAGGCGAGGAAAGAATAATGCAGGTTTTACAGCCTTTCTGACCGAGCGACTCAAGCAATTCGAGGTTTCGTTTCGCATGCGTACAGAGCACGGCGAGGTCGGGAACAAACGGTAAACTTTGCACGTCCGGCCACGCCAGCACCCCCTGTACCGCTTTATAAGCGGGCGTAACGGGCATGACCGGGCCGTTAAACCCGCCAGCCAGCAGGTTACGCATCATCAGATACCCTGCGCGGTCCGGTTTCATCGAGGCGCCAATAACGGCAATGGATTTCGGACGGAGTAGCGCTTCTAACCCTCTCTGGCTCATGCAGGCCTCCTGTGAATGCAAGCGACCTGATGATTTTAAACGCTTTCTGTCTCTGTTGCTGTGACGCTACCCTTATGAACGGTTTTTCCTGCCAGATAACGTTCGCGGAAGCAGGAGAAGTGGGCGCTTAATGCGCTGGCCGCCTGGGTATCGCCCGCCAGATCCAGTAGCGCAATGGCGACTTCAGCGGTGCAATATTGACCCTCGGCATGCGCTTCTCGTAAGCGATAGGCCGAAACCCGCGACAGATCGACGGAAATCACCGGCAGCGCATCAAGATAAGGGCTTTTGCGAAACATCTTTCTTGCTTCGGTCCAGGTGCCGTCGAGCATAATAAACAGCGGCGGCTTACCGGATGGTGGCGCCGTAAGCACCTGGCGTTGTTCGCCTGCATATGATGCCGGGAAAACGACCATGGGCTGATAGTCCGGGTTTGCCACCAGGTCAAGCAGAGCCTGAGGTGGCTCAGTGCGCGACCACTGAAACGCTGCGGTATTGGGCAGAATATCGGCGATCAAACGCCCCGTGTTGCTGGGCTTCATCGGTTCGGTATCGAACATGACCAGACAAAAGCGGCTTTTCGCCTCGCTCGGTGCAAGCGTTTCGCACAGACACACTTTCAGCGGTAAAAGGCAGCGCTGGCAGCGGCGAATACGATTGCCTCGGGCCAGAAAAGGGCGGGTTGCGCGCGCAAGGCGCTCGGCGCGTAATTGAAGTACAGCGTTATCAGTCATGGGCGAAAAGGCAGGAAAAAACCCATTTTCGCAGAGGAGAGAACGGGGCACAAGATGTGCCCCGTGAATGTTACAGGGATTCGTTTAACCAGCTGTCGAAAGGCGCCTTCGGTACTGCACCATTGAGCATGTCGATCACTTCCCCATTTTTGAAAATCATAATGGTTGGAATGCTGCGAATGCGAAAACGGGCGCTGAGTTCACGTTCCGCTTCGGTATTCACTTTAACAAAACGCATTTTCCCGCTGCGCTCTTCAGCCACGTCTTCGAAGATGGGCGCAAAGTTACGGCAGGGGCCGCACCACGGTGCCCAGAAATCGACCACAACCGGCAGATCGTCCTTGAGGAGTTTGTCCAGCGTAGCACCCGTCGCGTTAATGACATCGCCATCAAATAATTCGTGGCCACAACGCCCGCATTTCGCACCGTCATCCATCCGATCGTCCGGAATGCGGTTTAAAGCCTGACAGTTGGCACATACGGTATTCATAACTAACCTCTGATAGAGCCGTGGAACAACGGCAGAACGCCGATAATGTTTCTGATATGTTACATATTATCAGTGAGCCTGTATAAATCGACAACGCGTTTTATTCAATGGGAACAATAGTCACAGGCTTTTGTACGAAATTATGGCTATGAGCTTGCACATCGGGTAATCTGCGCGCTTCGCGCAGCGCTGGTGGAGAAAAGCATGAACGACGAAATGAAAAACAAAAGCGGCAAGGTCAAAGTGATGTATGTCCGCAGTGATGATGACTCTGATAAACGCACCCAAAATCCGCGTACCGGAAAAGGTGGCGGGCGTCCGGCGTCTTCTCGTGCAGACGGTGGCCGTCGCCCCGCCCGCGATGACAGAAATAACCGCGGCGATGACCGCAAACGTGATGACCGTAAGCGTGACGATCGCAAACGCGATGATTTTGTCCGCGACGGTGGATCGCCATGGCGTACCGTTTCGCGCGCGCCCGGTGAAGAGGCGACCGAAAAAGCCGATCACGGCGGTATCAGCGGAAAAAGCTTTATCGATCCGGAAGTGCTGCGTCGTCAGCGTGCGGAAGAAACCCGTGTCTACGGTGAGAACGCCTGTCAGGCCCTGTTCCAGAGCCGCCCGGAGTGTATCGTTCGCGCATGGTTTATCCAGAGCGTGACCCCGCGCTTTAAAGAAGCGCTGCGCTGGATGGCGGCGAACCGTAAAGCCTACCACGTGGTTGACGATGCCGAGCTGACAAAAGCGTCCGGGACTGAACACCACGGCGGCGTCTGCTTCCTGATCAAAAAACGTAACGGCACCACCGTGCAGCAGTGGGTCAGCCAGGCGGATGCCGATGACTGTGTGCTGGCGCTGGAAGATGTGGGTAACCCGCATAACCTGGGCGCTATGATGCGTAGCTGCGCGCACTTTGGCGTGAAAGGCGTTCTGTTGCAGGATGCCGCGCTGCTGGAATCCGGTGCGGCAATCCGTACCGCGGAAGGCGGTGCTGAGCATGTTCAGCCGATCACCGGCGACAGCGTGCTGGAGGCCCTTGAGCAATTCCGTAACGCGGGCTACACCATTGTCACCACCTCAAGCCGCGCCGCTACGCCGCTGTTTAAAGCGACGTTGCCGCGCAAAATGGTGCTGGTGTTAGGTCAGGAGCGCGATGGTCTGTCTGATGCGGCACTCTCCAGCGCTGACATGAGCGTTTCTATCGACGGCACTGGCAACGTTGAAAGCCTGAACGTATCCGTTGCGACCGGCGTGCTGCTGGCCGAATGGTGGCGTCAGAACAAGGCATAAGCCTTATATGTGCCGGGCCTGACCCGGCACATTCAAACCCTACTCACTCTCTGCCGG
The DNA here is from genome assembly GCF_021869665.1 of Enterobacter cloacae complex sp. ECL411. Lineage (NCBI taxonomy): Bacteria > Pseudomonadati > Pseudomonadota > Gammaproteobacteria > Enterobacterales > Enterobacteriaceae > Enterobacter > Enterobacter cloacae complex sp. ECL411. The sequence goes on along the minus strand of NZ_CP091486.1, from coordinate 3,556,566 downwards.
TAACACAGGCATCCAGTCAATCGGCTTTTCGCCACGCTTTTCCAGCCACTCATTCGTCAGAACAAAATGGTTACTGCCAAAGAAACCGCGATGCGCAGACAGCGGCGACGGGTGCGGTGCTTTCAGTACGTGATGGCGCTGACGATCGATAATCGCCCCTTTCTTTTGGGCATGTGAACCCCAGAGTAAAAACACGACGCCTTCACGATGCTCATTGATCAGGCTGATAACCTTATCGGTAAAGGTTTCCCATCCCAGACTGGCGTGGGAGTGTGCCTGACCCGCCCGGACGGTTAATACGGTATTCAGCAACAGCACGCCCTGGCGCGCCCAGCTTTCCAGATAACCGTGATTAGGGCGGGTGAAACCCGGAATCGTTCCTTCCAGCTCTTTATACATATTCAGCAGAGAAGGGGGAATGGCCACGCCCGGACGCACGGAAAATGCCAGTCCGTGAGCCTGCCCGGGACCATGGTACGGATCCTGCCCCAGTATAACCACCTTCACGTCGCTCAGTTCGGTGTAGCGAAAGGCGTTAAATACATCTTTCTGCGGTGGATAAATTATCTGGCCGGCCTGCCGTTCAGCCGCAACGGTACTGAGGGTATTAATAAAATAGGGCTGCTGCTTCTCTTCTGCCAGCACGTCATGCCAGGTTAAAGGTGTTGTCATCTCGCTCTCCTGCGAATTTCATTCTCTGCCTAGCTTACCTGCTAATGCCTGGTGAGCAAAATTACCCGCGGAAAAGCGGCTAAGTGTCTCAATTTATGTTGAAAACCAGGCAGGGTAAGTTGAATTGGTAAATCATTAAAATTGATCTAAAACAAAAAATTCAGACCACACTCTTTATGTGGTTAGTGATTTTGTTGATTTAAATCAATAAATCACCCGGGTCTGAATGTTATATATACACACAACAAACAATGGTTTTACCAATTGGCCGCAAAAGGCCAGCATCAGTTAATGTAGCCTAAGGGAGGCAACACATGATTACAGGTATCCAGATTACTAAAGCTGCAAATGACGATCTGCTGAACTCTTTCTGGCTGCTGGACAGCGAGAAAAATGAAGCGCGCTGTGTAGTAGCGAAAGCAGGTTTTGCGGAAGACGAAATCGTTCCGGTGAGCAAACTGGGCGAAATTGAATACCGTGAAATTCCAATGCAAGTGCAACCAGAAGTGCGCGTGGAAGGTGGTCAGCACCTGAACGTTAACGTCCTGCGTCGTGAAACGCTGATGGATGCTGTTGAGAACCCAGAAAAATACCCGCAGCTGACCATCCGTGTGTCTGGCTATGCGGTGCGTTTCAACTCTCTGACTCCGGAACAGCAGCGCGACGTTATCGCCCGTACCTTTACTGAAAGCCTGTAAGGTTTCAGCTTCGGGGGTGGAATAAAAAAGCCGGGAATGTCCCGGCTTTTTTTTACTCTTCAGTTTTTGTCTCTGGCGCAGCAGAACTTGGCTTACGGCGCTTACCAATATTTTTGGTATCGCGGTGGCGCTGCTTCACGCGCGGCTTCTCTTTTTCTTTCTCTTTTCTCTCAGCACGTTTCGCGAGCGCTTTCTTGGACGGTTTACCCGTCATTTTTTCACTCGGTGCACGTGTCGTCGGACGAAGTTCGTCAATCACACGAGCTTTTAGCGGCTCATCAACGTAGCGGCCAATTTTTTGGAGCAGCAGATGGTCGTGCGCTTCTACCAGAGAAATAGCAATCCCTTTGCGGCCCGCACGGCCGGTACGACCAATACGGTGCAGGTAAGTATCACCGCTGCGCGGCATATCAAAGTTGATCACATGGCTCACGTCCGGGATGTCGATCCCGCGCGCGGCAACGTCGGTTGCAACCAGCACATTCACGCGACCATCGGTCAGGCGCTTAATCCCTTCGGTACGCTTAACCTGTGCCATTTCACCTTCGAGATAGCAGTTGTTGATGCCAGCGTTGCGCAGCATTTCTGCCAGCTCATGCACGCGCTCGCGTTTACGTACGAAGACGATGGTACGGGTTGCTTCTTCCTGCTTCAGCAGATGTTTCAGCAACTCAACCTTATGCTCAAGGTTATCTGCGCGGTAGTACCACTGGTGGATCTTCTTACGCTCACGCGTCGATGGCGTAGCGGACACTTCCACCGGATCTTCCAGCAGACGTTCGGCGAAATCTTTAATGGCATCCCCTTCAAGGGTTGCCGAGAACAGCATTGTCTGGTTACGCCAGCGCGTTTCACCCGCGATGTGTTCGATATCCTGGGCAAAGCCCATGTCCAGCATGCGGTCAGCTTCATCGAGAATCAGCGTTTCCACCGCCCGGCAGTCGAAGTTCTCTTCTTTTATGTATTGCAGCAGACGGCCTGTCGTCGCGACAACGATATCCTGGTTTTCGCTGAACACTTCGGCGTGGTTCATATACGCTACGCCGCCGGTGATGGTCGCGATATCCAGATGGGTGTTCGCCGCCAGCTCACGCGCGTGTTCGGCAACCTGCATCGCCAGTTCACGGGTCGGGGTCAGGATCAAAATGCGCGGCGGCCCTGATTTTTTACGCGGAAAATCGAGCAAATGCTGCAACACAGGCAGCAAGTAGGCTGCTGTCTTCCCCGTGCCGGTTGGCGCAGAACCGAGCACATCGCGGCCCTCAAGCGCAGGCGGAATGGCCGCGGCCTGAATGGCGGTCGGGCGTGTAAAGCCTTTACTCTCAAGAGCATTGAGCAGGCTTTCATCGAGTTCAAGTTCGGAAAAAGTCGTTACAGTCATGTTCTACCTCTGTGTGGGGCGCTGATTATAGACGTTACGGCTGTAATCTTCATCTGTTTGTATGGATATCGCTTTTCGACCACTTCGCTTTCCCCTATGCTACTCCAGTTTCACACAGAAGGTTGCCCTGACATGTCTCAACTCAAAGCGCAGTTGCGCCGCGATGGTTTTACGTTTAAACAATTTTTTGTGGCGCACGATCGTTGCGCAATGAAAGTCGGTACAGACGGTATTTTACTGGGTGCATGGGCCCCTGTCGCAGGTGTAAAACGCATTCTGGATATTGGTACGGGCAGCGGACTTCAGGCGCTGATGCTGGCGCAGCGTACCGAAGAACACGTCACGATCGACGCCGTTGAGCTTGATCCTCAGGCGGCCCAGCAGGCAAGCGAAAACGCTGCCGATTCTCCGTGGGCAGAACGGATCAGGGTGGAATGCGCCGATGTCCTGACCTGGGCACCGGAGCAGACTGCGCGTTACGATTTGATCGTCAGCAATCCGCCGTATTTCACGCCAGGTGTGGAGTGTGGAACGCCGGAACGCGAGCAGGCACGTTACACCGGCTCGCTCGATCACAAGGCGCTACTGACCAGCGCGGCGGAACTCATCTCGGAAGAGGGATTTTTCTGCGTGGTCTTGCCCGAAAGCACGGGTAACACCTTCATTGAGATCGCTCGGGATATCGGCTGGAGTTTGCGTCTTCGTACCGATATTTCGGATACGGAAGGTCGCTTACCGCACCGTGTGTTGCTGGCGCTCTCGCCGAAAGAGGGGGAGTGCTTTACCGACAGGATGGTTATTCGCGGGCCAGACCAGCGTTATTCCGAAGATTACACTGCCCTGACCCAGGCCTTTTATCTGTTTATGTGAACCTGCGGCGTCAACACCGACGGGCCGGACGTTTCCAGCGGGTCGGGATAGTCCAGCGTATAATGCAGGCCACGACTCTCTTTGCGCATCATCGCACAGCGTACAATCAGCTCGGCAACCTGCACAAGGTTGCGCAGCTCCAGCAGATTATTGGAAACGCGGAAGTTGGCGTAATATTCATCAATTTCCTGCTGCAACATCATGATGCGGCGTAACGCGCGTTCCAGACGCTTCGTTGTGCGTACAATCCCGACATAATCCCACATGAGAAGCCGCAGCTCGTGCCAGTTATGCTGGATAACAACCAGTTCGTCCGGGTTCTCTACCCGACTTTCATCCCATGCTGGCAGGTGCGTTGTTGGACGTGCATAGGGCATGCGTTTGGTTATATCTTCCGCAGCCGACCACCCATACACAAGACACTCCAGCAATGAGTTTGATGCCATGCGATTCGCACCATGCAGGCCGGTGTAACTGACCTCGCCGATCGCATACAAACCATCCACGTCGGTACGACCATGATCGTCAACCATCACCCCGCCACAGGTATAGTGGGCGGCAGGCACAATCGGCACCGGATCGCGGGTTAAATCGATACCCAGACTCAGCAGCTTTTCATAAATCATCGGGAAGTGCTGGCGAATAAAGTCTGCCGGTTTATGGCTAATGTCCAGATACATACAGTCCACGCCAAGCCGCTTCATCTCGTGGTCAATGGCGCGGGCCACGATATCCCGCGGGGCAAGTTCACCTCGGGGGTCGAAGTCCGGCATAAACCTGGAACCGTCCGGTCGCTTGAGATACGCGCCTTCGCCGCGCAACGCTTCAGTTAACAGGAAGTTACGTGCCTGCGGGTGGAACAGGGCGGTAGGATGGAACTGATTAAACTCCATATTCGCTACGCGGCAGCCTGCGCGCCAGGCCATAGCGATACCGTCTCCGGAGGCGATATCCGGGTTAGTCGTGTACTGGTAAACCTTGGAGGCGCCGCCGGTCGCCAGCACAACGGCTTTAGCCTGGCAGGTTTCCACCTTCTCTTTATTCCGATTCCACACCCATGCGCCGACAACACGGCGCGTGCCGGGCAGGCCAATTTTATCGGAAATAATCAGGTCGACGGCGTTACTGCGCTCCAGCACCCGAATATTGGGATGGCTGAGGGCTTTGCTGACCAATGTGGTTTCAACCGCTTTTCCTGTTGCATCAGCAGCGTGCAGAATACGGCGATGGCTGTGCCCGCCTTCACGGGTCAGATGATAGCTCTCTTCACCATTAGGCTGAACCTGCGTATCAAACAGCACGCCCTGGTCGATAAGCCATTGCACGCAGTGGCGGGCATTGCTGGCGACAAACTCTGCGGCATGCTCATCCACGATCCCGGCACCGGCAATCAGAGTGTCTTCTACGTGTGAGGCAATGCTGTCCGTTTCATCAAACACGGCGGCAATACCGCCTTGTGCATAGAAGGTGGAACTTTCGCTCATCGGCCCTTTACTCAGCACGATTACGTTCTGATGTTCCGCCAGGCGCAGCGCGAGGGAGAGGCCAGCAGCACCGCTGCCGATAATCAGTACATCACAATGGAGTTCAGGCGTTGTATTCATGATGTTTGTTTAATTTACTAAACATGGTCTGGGCAGAATAGCATTGTGATGCGAGTTATCGCACGTTTTTTTTGAAGCGTGTTGCAATGACTAAACGGATGGCCGGAAGTTAAATCATCGCTAAATGACTGGAATTATTTTGCGAAGCAGATCGTTAGCTTCAGATTTTGTGGTGAAATAAAGCCTGTGTTGCGTTACTCTTCTGACGATAAAGTTAATGATTCTTGTCAGAAAGCGGGTGCGTATCGTGAACAGACTTATAATGAGAGAAAATGAACGGTCTGCGGCGCGATGAACAAAAACAAAGGCGTTACGGAACTTATTGAAGAACAGACGCTCTAATTCGGTGCTTGCTCAAAGTGCAATGTTGTTAGAGTGGCGTTTCGATAACGCGTGGAATTTGGTTTGGGGAGACATTACCTCGGATGAGCGAGCAGTTAACGGACCAGGTCCTGGTTGAACGGGTCCAGAAGGGAGATCAGAAAGCTTTTAACCTACTGGTGGTGCGCTACCAGCATAAGGTAGCGAGTCTGGTTTCCCGCTATGTACCGTCAGGCGATGTTCCTGATGTGGTACAAGAGTCTTTTATTAAGGCCTATCGCGCGCTGGATTCATTCCGGGGGGATAGTGCTTTTTATACCTGGCTGTATCGTATTGCAGTCAATACGGCTAAGAATTATTTGGTTGCTCAGGGGCGTCGTCCGCCTTCAAGTGATGTTGACGCTATCGATGCAGAAAACTTCGAAAGTGGCGGCGCGCTGAAAGAAATTTCGAACCCTGAGAACTTAATGTTGTCAGAAGAACTGAGACAAATCGTTTTTCGCACGATCGAGTCGCTCCCGGAAGATTTACGCATGGCAATTACGTTACGGGAGCTGGATGGCCTAAGCTATGAAGAGATAGCCGCCATCATGGATTGTCCGGTCGGCACGGTTCGTTCACGAATTTTCCGTGCGCGAGAAGCCATTGATAATAAAGTTCAACCGCTTATCAGGCGTTGACGATAGCGGGATACTGGAAAAGGTATTAGGCATGCAGAAAGAAAAACTTTCCGCTTTAATGGATGGTGAAATGCTGGATAGTGAGCTGCTCGATGAGTTGTCTCATTCTCCCGAAATGCAACAGACCTGGGAGAACTATCATCTTATCCGCGACACTCTGCGGGGTGATACCAGCGATGTTCTCCATTTCGATATCTCAGCACGCGTTATGGCGGCCATTGAGAACGAACCTGTTCATCAGACCACGCCGCTTATTCCTGAAGCGCAGCCTGCACCTCACCAATGGCAGAAAATGCCGTTCTGGCACAAGGTGCGTCCATGGGCCAGCCAGCTCACCCAGATGGGAGTCGCTGCGTGTGTATCGCTTGCAGTTATCGTTGGGGTCCAGCACTATAATACCCAGTCTGAAGCCAGTCAGCAGCCTGAAGCGCCAGTGTTCAATACGCTGCCGATGATGGGTAAAGCCAGTCCGGTTAGCCTGGGCGTACCGGCAGATGCCTCCGCAAGCGGCGGACAGCAACAGCAGGTACAGGAGCAGCGTCGTCGCATTAATGCGATGTTGCAGGATTACGAGTTGCAGCGTCGTCTGCACTCCGAGCAGCTTCAGTTTGAGCAGGCCCAAACCCAGCAGGCTGCTGTGCAGGTGCCAGGAAACCAAACTTTAGGAACGCAATCGCAGTAATGAAGCAACTTTGGTTCGCCATGTCTTTGATGGCGGGTAGCCTGTTCTTCTCTGCTAACGCCTCGGCTGATGTTTCATCCGGGGCGTTGTTGCAGCAAATGAATCTGGCCAGCCAGTCACTCAATTACGAGTTGGCATTTATTAGCATCAATAAGCAGGGTGTCGAATCGTTACGCTATCGCCACGCCCGCCTTGATAATCAGCCGCTCGCCCAGCTTTTACAGATGGATGGCCCGCGTCGGGAAGTGGTCCAGCGTGGGAACGAAATCAGTTATTTCGAGCCAGGCCTTGAGCCGTTTACGCTCAATGGTGACTACATCGTTGATTCCCTGCCATCGCTCATTTACACCGATTTTAAACGTCTCGCCCCCTACTATGATTTTATCTCGGTGGGGCGAACGCGTATTGCCGACAGGTTGTGCGAAGTGATCCGCGTAGTCGCGCGGGATGGGACACGTTACAGCTATATCGTCTGGATTGACGCAGAGACGAAGCTGCCGATGCGCGTTGATCTGCTCGATCGCGACGGTGAAACGCTGGAGCAGTTCCGCGTGATCTCCTTCGACGTGAACGGTCAGGTTGGCAACAGTATGCAGAATCTGGCCAAAGCCAGCCTGCCGCCTTTGCTTTCCGTACCTGCCGGCGATTCTGTCAATTTCAACTGGGTACCTTCCTGGATCCCGCAAGGATTCAGCGAAGTATCCAGCAGCCGTCGCCAGCTGCCGACTATCGAAACACCGGTTGAGTCGCGCCTCTATTCCGATGGGCTATTTAGCTTCTCGGTGAATATCAATCGCGCTACGGCGAACAGTTCCGAACAGATGCTCCGTACCGGTCGCCGGACGGTTAGCACGACGGTACGCGATAATGCGGAAATTACCATTGTTGGTGAATTACCGCCGCCAACAGCAAAACGTATTTCAGACAGCATTAAATTCAGGGCTGCGCAATGATTAAAGAGTGGGCGACGGTCGTATCCTGGCAGGATGGCGTAGCGCTTGTCAGCTGTGACGTTAAAGCATCATGCAGCAGCTGCGCTTCGCGAGCCGGTTGCGGCAGCCGCGTATTGAATAAGCTGGGGCCGCAAACGTCGCACACTATTGCTGTGTCGAGCGATCAGCCGCTGGTGGCAGGGCAAAAAGTGGAGCTCGGCATCGCTGAAGGCAGCCTGCTCACTTCCGCCATACTGGTTTACCTCTCTCCGCTCGCCGGACTGTTTGTGATGGGCGGGGTTTTCCAGATGCTGTTCGGCACAGATTTGGCCGCCATGTGCGGTGCCGCCTTGGGCGGTGTGGGCGGGTTCTGGCTTGCTAAAGGCGTTTCCCCAAGGCTTACCGCCCGGGAAGCCTGGCAGCCCGTCATTCTCAGCGTTGCACTGGCACCCGACCAACTTCGTGTTGAGACGCTCTCTTCTGAGGCCCGGTGATCTGCCGGGCTTTATTATTATTTACATCGCAATAAAGTAAACGCCGTCTCTTCGCGCTATACCTGACTCTAAGTGCATTTCCAGCAGACGAGGTTGTAGTGTAGAATGCTGCGTTTTCGCACTGAAAAACGTCAGGCTAAGAACAGCGGCCTCCAGGAATTCGTAAGGCATAATTATTTAACTATATGAAGAACATACGTAACTTTTCGATCATTGCTCACATCGATAATTGATACCCCGCCAGCCTCCGCAAACCTCCGACAAAAACGCCTCAAGATCCCCATCAAATCAGCCTTTCCAAAAATTATACTGTTTGCATGTACAGTCAACCTGCGACATCATAAGTCATGGTTTTTGTGTCCACCAGCGCGTCCATATCCTATGATGGACACATTACCTCCCGTTCTGATGGACACACGCAGGGATAAATCATGGCTATTTCAGATAGTTATCTAAAGTCGTGCCTTGGGCGCGAACGAGACAAAGTTGAAGAAAAGGCAGATCGGGATGGTCTGTGGGTGCGCATCTCCAAAAAGGGGGCCGTTACTTTTTTCTACCGATTCCGCTTCCTGGGCAAACAGGACAAGATGACGATCGGCAGCTATCCGGAGTTTGGATTAAAAGCCGCGCGCGATGAAGTCGCTAAGTGGGCTGCTATTCTTGCCCGTGGCGAAAATCCACGGATCAGGCAAAGCCTCGACAAAGCCAAGATTAGCAGTCAGTACACCTTCGAAGAGCTGTTTCGCGAATGGCATTCAATGGTGTGCGTTCAGAAAGAAACGGCAGGGCAGATTCTACGTACATTCGAACTGCACGTTTTCCCCAAGCTCGGGAAATACCCTGCGCATCAGCTCACGCTGCACAACTGGCTCACTGTCCTTGACCGATTGGCCCAGGGGTACAGCGAGATCACCCGGCGCGTAATCAGCAACGGCCGACAGTGTTATTCCTGGGCAGTGAAACGGCAGCTGCTTGAAGTTAACCCGCTGTCAGAAATGTCTGGGCGTGATTTCGGCATCCAGAAACAAATGGGTGAGCGAACCCTGGACCGCAAAGAACTGGCTATTGTCTGGCGAGCCATTGAGGATTCCCGCCTCATTGAGCGAAACAAGATCCTCTATAAATTGTCACTAATATGGGCGTGCAGGGTCGGCGAACTCCGGCAGGCTGAAGTAGCACATTTTGATTTTGAAGAAGGGATCTGGACTGTTCCATGGGAAAACCACAAGACAGGGCGGAAGACAAAGAAACCGATAATTCGACCTATCATCCCGGAAATGCTCCCGCTGATAAAACGGGCAATTGAGCTGGCGCCAGGACGCTTTGTTTTTTCAAAATATGAAGACAAGCCGATGAGCGAAGGCTTCCATATGAGCATCAGCAGCAACCTGGTTAAGTTCATGCTTAAGGCTTATAACGAGCAGGTCCCACATTTTACTATTCATGATCTGCGCAGGACTGCGCGAACGAATTTCTCCGAGCTAACCGAGCCGCATATCGCTGAGATAATGCTCGGGCACAAACTGCCTGGTGTGTGGTCGGTGTACGACAAGCACACCTATGTTGAGGAAATGAGAGTGGCATATAGTAAGTGGTGGGCCCGACTTATGAGCATCGTTGAGCCCGATATCCTGGAGTTCATGACACGTCAGGCTGGATGAATAAACAGGGACATTTTAGGACAACTTAAGACAACATAAGACAGTATGATGTTGACCCCGTATAACTGTGGTTATAAACTGACTCTACATCACTAAAGAGTGATATGGAGGAAGGGTATGACACAAAAACGCGAAGTTAGAACCAGTGACAAGCCGCGCCAGACTGTGCGTCGCTCAGCTGAGTATAAGGCGCGTCTGAGTGCAGCTTCTGCCATGCTGGCTGACAAAATGGAAGAGAAGCGTACTGCATGGGCTTCAAAATAAGCCGCTCCCAAGCGCTAACCGAAGTTATTACTCAGTTTCCAATCACTGAGCTTCCGATACAAGAATTCGAAGAGTATAAGCGGGAATGCATCAATTATGATGACGTTCCCGCTCCTGCCATTCAAATTCAACTGGCTCATCCCGCCCACATTGAAACTATTGGTCGTGACAAGCTCATGGAGCGTCCGGTCGAGGCTCGGGGTGAAGAGCTACATCATGTTCATATCTGGCAGGAAGGTTGTTGCTGGGAAGATGAGGATGGGCTTCTAGTGCAGTGGGCTTCAACAAGCGATAGTTACGTCGTCTATTCGTACTTTATTGACAGAGATAAGGATCATCACTTCTATGTCATTGACTATTGCAACGACAAAGCTCATGCGTTGATTGAAGACAAGCAACAAGTCGCAGAGTGGACCCGTCAAGCCCAAGAGTTCAGGATCCAAAATATTTAAAATTTGAAACCGCTGAAAGCCGATTGACTCAATCGGTTTTTTTATGCTTATCAATCAGCCCAGCAGTTTATTGAAGTTTCAAAAGTTCTCAGGTCGACGCAATTTTCCTAATTCATCCCTAACTAAATTCAGGTGAGACATCGGCTTGCGGGTAGCCCTGGACATCTCTTTTATCTGCCAGGCGGTGACTTTGGTTTTTAACCATTTGTTGGGGCCGCCCATATAGGCGCAATCCGGCTCAGGGAAAGGGTTCTCGTTTGGGGCTCTTTTCCTGTAGCGTTCGAGCGTACGCGGGGAAATACACAACTGGCCGCAGATATCTTTGGTGCTCATCAGCTCAAATTTATTCGTTGCTTTGCTCATCTTCGTTCTCCAATGGCCCCAACCGGGGCCATTTGATAATTCTTTATCAGGACGCCTGGCCGGGAAGGGCGCGCAAGCGGCGCATGCCTGTCATTGCCGTGGCCACATAGCTCGCCTTGCGGTTCACCACCTCAACCCAGACCTTCACGCCTTCAACCTTCACCGTGTACGTCTCTTTCATCTTGCTGCGCCCATAGTCGCCGTATCTTTGCTGGTGGGCTGCCAGAGCGATGTCGCATGCCTGACGCGCTAACGGGGACTGCTGGTTACCTCGGTTAATCAGTCGCATAGCCATCTCCTTCGATACGCTTAAACTCGATCACCCAGACCCATGGGTTTGCATACCAGCTGTCAGAACCGTAGATGGATTCCCACAGGTACTTAAATGCGCCCGTTGCCGTTGGTCTTCCGGTCATGTTGTGGCCTGCAATGCAGTCGTAACAGTCCTGGGAGTCAAAAAGTGCCTCCATATCGATGCCTTCTGCCTCTGCGTCCGTTTCGCTGATGCTATTCAGGCGCTCAACCCTTACCCCAGTGATTTCCAGCACAATGCGGGACGCCCAGCGCGGCATGTGGATGCTGGGTGTCCAGCGGACATCCTCAGCCGGCGGCACGTTCTCGTAATGAGTTGGAACATGCGCAGGGTAATTCGCGCGATAAAGTTTTAGATCCGGCGCGCTGGCTCCAGCCTCTGCCCACGTTTCCCGCACCCAAATGCGATCGCCGACAGCACCGTAAGGGCAGCAGTGCTCTTGAAAGAAAAGATGGCAATCGGAAATAAGTGAGTTACCTGGAACGAGGTCAGAAACGTGCACCATGCTTTCTAATTTTTTCGATGAAAACCAAAAATCTCCCGGTCGTGATTTCGATGGCTGCGGCTGCACCTTCATTATCCGGCGCGTCTGCGTCTTCCGGCCGTCGAGAATGGCGCGCACCATCTCAGCGTTAAAAATCATCCCGCGTTCGATAATTTTCGTCATGTTATTACCGGGAGGGCGGACCCTCCCGCCTCCCTTAGTCCACGTATTCCGGTTTCATGTCCGCCAGGGTGATGCTGAACTGATCGTGCAGCTCTTCGCCCAGGTGACGCTTTGAAGATGCGAGCACACGCTCGGCTTCCGCGAATCGCTCTGTCGCGTCTGGTTCTTCCGGAGAAGGTAGGGAGTTGATCGCCGCTTCCACCTTGTTACGTGCATCGACCAGGTAGTATCGCTTAACGGCTTTGTTTTTCAGCTCGGTGAACAGTGCGGATCCAAGCGTCGCTTTAGCCGTTTCGATGTCTGCACGGACCGCTTTGGCGCTATCCACATCCTGAGCGGCTTCAATGCGGTCGCGGAAATCCTGGGCTAGGGTGTCGATATTTACAGATGGCTCCTGAGGATCCTGCGTGTTTACTACATTTTCACCTTTGATATCAGCCAGGCTCATTTTCTGAACTGGTGCCGGGTTAATTTCCCTTTCGGTGGGCTGCTCAATCTCATCAGGCGTGTAAACGCCTAGGATCACGTGTGGGCAGTACAAGCGCGCCCAATATTTCACGCCGAGGTAGGCTATTTGCTGGTCCGGCTTTGAAACCCACAGCGGCGAATTTCGAGTAACCACCTGCGACAGGTAAAGAGGTTTATCCCAGGTGATTTCACTTTCCCCACGAAGAATGGCTCCGACTTCAACATAGAGTCCTTCTTCGTCTTCATCAGTCCAGTCGCGAACGCGTTCGGTCACGGTGTACTTACCATTCTTACCCATTTTTTCACGGGTCACTTCTTTGGTTTTGGTGCAACGTTCCCAGTCGCCGCCGTAGCGATAATGAAAACGGCCATGAATGGCACTGGAACTGGTAATTACAGCGTTAACAAGCTGCGCTTCGTAACCCAACTGGCCGTTGACGAGGTGAGTTTTTTGCGCCACCGCGTAAGGGTTCATGCCCCACTGCATGGCTTGCATAACAATCGCCATGCAATCCGCAGGCTTACCTGCCAGGTGAGCAGGTACTGTAACGACAGACTGGGCCATCAGCCCGGCGAAAGCCTGCAACTGACCCAATGCCTGAACGTTGAAAATTGAGTTGCTGGCAGAGATAGTGTTAGGAGCTTGCTGCTCAGCAGTTACGATATTCATGTTTTCCATCATCATTCCCCTTATGCCTGTGTACGCAGCGCTTCGAGGCGGCGCAGGTCGAAGTCGTTCAGTTCGTCGGTGTAGTCGGCAGTGATTGGTGCTGGCCATTCACCTGTGTCGAATCCGGTTGCGATAGCGCGCATCGCTTTGCGGTACTCGAGCATGCCCAGCTCCAGCAGTTCAGCGGATGCCTCGATGATGGCGATCCAGTGGTAGTTCTCGTCTTTGTTGACGAAAATCCAGAAGAATTGGTCCAGCGCCGCGGTTTCGCAGTACATGGCCGCGCTCAGGTGGTAGTCGCGGTCAATGATTTCCCGGTGCAGTCTGGCGCGCAGGCTTTCCTGCTTTACGTTCCACATGCTGATAGTTTTCAGGTCTGCGCCGATACGCACACCGTCCAGGTCGATCTCAAGGTCAGGGCGCACACGAACTTCCAGGCCCGTCTCCTCGTCAAAGCCGAAGTAACTCACCTCGACGGCGCGGCCCGGGTGGGTCAGCAGCATGCCGGCGGTCGGGTGAGCCAGAAGCGCTTTTTGAATATTCAGCGCGGTGCTCAGCTGCTGGCGGGTGACCAGCACTTTTCCTTCCGGATTCTCGCGCCAGGCATCCAGCAGCTCGTCGGCAAAAACAGCATCTGGTTTGACTGCTTTCACGGCCTGAATTAGATCGGACTTGGTGCCAGAAACTTTCAGCGGCTGTGGCTTCTGCGCTTCCTGCGCCACCATGTCAGGGTTGATGATCGCTAACTGCTCGAGCAGCGCGTCACGGCTACCGCTGGTTTTCACCTGCGGGGGCAGGGTGGCGTTGTACTCTTTGATGCAGGCTTTCATCGCGTTGGCGGTCTGCTTCTGGTCTGCGTCAATACGCTGGAAGTCAGCTGGCAGTGCCATATAGTTCTGCGCCGTTTCTTCCAGGTTAGCGCCCAGCGGCACCTGCGCGGGGAGGGTGGCGTTGTACTCTTCCAGTAATACCTTGATGTCGTCGGCAGACAGCAGCGCCGGCAGGCTGGCGTTGTACTCATCGATAAAGGCGCGCAGGGTCGCGGCTGTTGTGAATGCGCCTTCCGGGATAGCCGGTTCAATGCTGAATTCTGCGTCCAGCTGTTCAGGCTGCAACGCCAGCGCATGCACTAAGTTGCCCATGTCCAGCACTGCGGAACGCTCTTTGACGATGGTTTTCTCAACGTGGCGCGCATTGAAGTACATCAGCGATACGCGCGCATCTTTCACCTGGGTTGAGCTGATGCCGTTGGCAGCGTGGTAAACCTCGTTCGGAAGACCTTCATAGCGGCCTGGCTCGAAATAAGCAGGATATTCAACAGCTGGTTCTTCCTGATGCACTTCTGGTTCGTTTTGTACCGATTCTGGTTCGCTTTGAGTAGGTTCTGGCTCTTCCTGGCTGACAGAATCTGTTTTTTGGTGAACACCAGCCTGCTCCTGGTTAGTGAGGCTTGGTGCGGCTGCGGCCAGTAGCTCTGCCGGAACTACGGTAACTGCTTGCGTATCAGCTGCATCAGCGCCTTCGCCTGGTTGTACCGGATCAGTATTTTCGACTTTCTCTGGCTGAGTCGTTTCCATCTGCACATCGCTGGTGGTCTCCGCTGCGTTTTCCGTTTTTTCGGCTTCATTTGAGGCGTTTTGGTTGAGCAGGGCATCAATGGAAAATATGCCGTTGCCCATACTTGTGATTTTCGGTTGTCCTTTCGCTTCCTCGGCGCGGCGGCGCGCACCTTCTTCACGAATCCGTTGTAAATTCTCTTCGTGAGTAGTGGTGGCCACACGCTGGGTTATTTCCCATTTCGGATCTGTTGGGTCGCTAATACCCTCGACAAACTCACCACGTTCGGCTGCCAGCTGCTTGTCCACGTTTTCACGTGAAATACCTGGAGCGGCAGAAGGCAGCGGCATTAACTCTGTTGTCGAATTGAAATTTGTTGTCATCGTTCGATTAACAAATTCCAAGTGAGCAGCAGGCGTCTTGTGGATGTTCTCAGGAGCGATACGCACCAGGTTAAAAATTGCCGTCCGGTTAACCGCCAGAACGCCGGGCTGGTTGCGCAGAATGCTGCTCCATGATTTCCACGGCTCCTCTTTTTTAGCGACAATTTCCTTCGCGCGGCGCAGAACGCTGCCTGGTATTTCGTGTGGGTTGAAATCCATGGGAAGCAGGGCGCAGGCAATTTCAAGATCAAGAGAATCAAGCGTATGGTGTGCGCCTTCGCCACGATCAGTGACATATCCGCCGTCGGCGTTGGTACCGGAATCGGTGCGCTGAACATTGCTGATGCGGTTACCGGCGGCCCATTCGCGCGCCAGGATGCCACGGTCGATGTAATCAGTTTTGAACCACACCGTCAGGAACTGGATAACTGTTGCCAGTTCCGGTTTTTTACCGTCGACAGGGAAGGCTTTCTTAACGGCATTCACGACTTTATGGATATCGTGCTCAATGGCTTTTTTGAATGCTTCCACATTCTCAGCAGCCAGCAGCAGGTTTTGGGCGTACGCGTCATCAGTGTCCATCTCAAGGCGGACAATCTCGTTTTTCTGCCCAGCGTCGACGTGATAGAGATATTCACCATCACCGATGAACTGAGCCAGTACACGCTGACGGAATGGCAGGGTGGCAACGACGATCAGGTTCGGCTGCTCTGACTGCTGAGATTCTTCTGCGGTGCTGTCTTCAATATCTGCGTCGTCGACAGACTCATCTTCAGCCTGTTGTTTAACATTCCAGGTGCGCTGGTCTTCGGCCAGTTCATAACGATCGCACCAGGTGAAATCAACGTCGCCTTCTTCTGGCAGGTCGTTGTACACCGGGAAATCAGTGCGAATCGGTTTGGTGTAGTCCTTACCGCGACCCGTTTCGATGCCTGCGTCTTCCAGCTCAACATCGAGCGTCAGCGCAGCGCGCGCTTCGGATTTTGCAGTGAACCAAATCACTGCATCTTGCTTACCGGATTTCTGAGTGGCCTTGACCACATAAAAGAATTCCATGTGAGATCCTCATTTTTGGGTGTTAGAATCCCCGGGCCATTGATAGCGCCCATTGGGTGTCTTTTTTGGTTTGGTATAAATTCCGGTGTAACTTTGGTCGGTACCACCGGACGTAGATCCCGCCTTGCGCGGGTTTTACGTTAGCCTTCGTGAGCCATCTGGTCGTGCGAAGCGCAACGTCTGGAACAGTACTCTTTCTCTTTGCGCGCAAGCAGTGAGCCGTTGCGATAGAGAAGGGTGCTTTTGACCACCTCCTCGGGTTTAACCGGTTTGCCGCAGTATCCGCATTCGGTCTGCATCATCATCTCCTCAGAACTTAACTGTGGTTTCCGCTGGTACTTCTTCGTTGCGGACGATCCTTTCAACTGGATAGCAGTTACCTGACACCTTCTGGTCAATGGCTGCCTGCTCGCATTGCTGCTGGTCGTCGTAAACATCGAGAACAACATCCTGAAATTCACCATTGGTCATGCTGATGGTCAGGACGAGTGCGAATAACGAACCCATCAGTGCAGCCCCGTTCCGGCGGGAACCAGATGCGGCTCCATGCTGCGAGAGGCATAAGGGCGGCGAATGTGGCGCAGATTGCCCTGCGGCTCATGCCAGTAAGTGCCTTCGCTGTAGTTAAAAGAAACCAGCCATGCTGCGCCGGTACGTTGGTTGCGCATTTGAACGGCGCGACCGCTGTTTGGTACTGCTGGATTAGCTTTCATCTCAATCCCCTTAAGTAGTGCCTGTTTTGTTAACCCGCTCAGGCGGCGCGGGTTCCTTGCTTTCCACAGTCAAAGGAATTCGGTACTCTGTCATTTCCACAGTCAAAACAAGGAAATGTCATGAAATTCAAACTCATCTCAGGCAATCGCACGATTGATTCAGTTGCCTACGATTTGGCGCTTTCGATTGCCTCAAAAGAAACTTCAACAACCACTCCGGCCTTAGTGTTGGCGAAGGTCATGGAGCTGATGCCTGAATGCATCAAGCTTGTTTCCGAAAAAGCTTCCGAAGAAAGCAAGCTGAAGACCGGTAAAGTTCGGCCGCTTGTCCTTTAAGAGATCGGCCATATAGCTCGGTCATAACATCTTCCAGCGAGCCGCTTGCATAAATTGAGTGGCCGCTGTTCAAAACAATTCTCACCACCTCACCGCCCGCCCCACTATCGTAGGATTCAAGGTAGGTAACGCTTCTACTGTGAATCACAACAACACGATCATCATCGCCAGTTATTGTTGTTAATCGAAATTTACCTCTCATGGGTCCTCTCCTCATTTGCCCTTGTCGCCAGGCTGGCGGAACGTTTATCACCTGACAACGGTGCGCTTGTTGTCGATGAACTGAAGAGTACAACCAAAGGTTCGATAAGTAAAGCCTAAATGGAACTCAAAGTTCTATTTTGGGGTAAAAAAAGACACCGTAGAGGTGTCATGTTTTTGTACTGGGCGGGAATGGGGCTATTTCTTGAGATCGTTCATGATGTCGTAAACATCATTCTTGAGTAAGTCCATTTCTTTCACCACACCCCTGGTGTGGATGATCAAACGGAGCTTTTCAGCTTCAGGCAACTGATTAAAGAGAGATAACAGGGTTTGTTCCTGTTCATCAAGAACGCGAGGTAATGTCGGAAGCTCTTCTCCATTCTCCCCTTCTGTGCCCGGTTCCATAAAGAACCAGTACTCAGGCCTACCAGTTACGGCTGACAGCCTTTTAAGGCGATCGCCGCTTGCAGCTGCTGCACCATTCGCCCATTTACGCACTGAGGTATGTGAAAGCATCACGCGCCTGGCTAAATCAGCCATGCTCCAGCCGTTTTCCTCCATCACTTGATGGATTCTTTTGGCAAACACAGGGTGAGGAGTTTTATTCATATTTTCATTTTACAACCAATGGTTTTATAGTTCATCAGAACTATTGGTTTGATTTTTGTTGGAACCAAAAGTTTTAAATGTTATTCTCCTGCCACCATAAACGAACACGCAGGTCAACAAATGGATAACCAACTTAAAAACAAAATCAGTAGCCATATGACGCAAGTAGGCATTGGAGAATGCTTTGGCATTTCTTCACAGGCCGTCGGTAAGTGGCTTCGGAAAGGAAAGATACCTCACGGTCGTATTTTGCCACTCTGTCGGATTCTTGAGTGGCAGGTTACACCTCATGAAATCGACCCTGTGACATATCCAAATCCCACAGACGGGCTGCCAAAACAGGAGTCCTGAACATGCACGCCATTTCATATCAACAAAATACCGGATTACATCCGGGGGCGATGATAAATCGCAATCAGCCAGGCGCGGCAGATAAGCACGAACAGATCCGAGACGCCGTTCGTGCCTGGGCTGCGTCACTGGATAACCAGGATGTCGTTGCCTGGATCATCGTTGAGGAGTGGGAACGACAGGGCGGCGCCGGGCTGGAATTTCCCGAAGACCTGAGCCGTAAGCGTCAGAAACTCTTCCGCTGGCTCGATGGTGATACGGAGTATGCGCGCAAAAACATCAGCCAGCTGTCGCCCGCGATCATCGCCGTTCTACCGCTTGAGTTCCGTGGACGTCTGGTACCTCAGGACTGCTTTATGACGCGCTATGCAGCGATGGAGAAGGAGATCGGCGAAGCGAAACGCGCGGTGATTCTGAGGGCGCCGCAGCACCAGCTGGTGAAAGAGGTGAGGGAGGGCATTGAACACCTGCTGGCGCTTCTGCCTGGGGAGGCTGTTGTTCAGGTTCTGAGTGGTCTCGCAGTCATGGGCCCGGGCGTCATGTGAGGTGTGCAGTGAATCATGTCGAATTTATTGAAAAGCACGTTCGCGAAGAACTTATCCGGCAGGGCTTCACCGCAGCTGTGGCGCAGGGGGGGGGCATTTCAGGCCGTCGATATGTACAAGCGAATGTCTCAGGCAAGTCGTAAGGGGAGAATTTTCGATGATGTTTTGCGTCACGCGAAGTTATGGGCAGAAAAACAGACAGTGCCGGCAGATCGGTTTGAGTCGAAGCGCATCAAGCGCGGTAAGCAGCAGGGGCTGTTCTAAAAGGGTGAAAGCCGCGGTGAGGGGGCACCAACGGCTTTCGGGTGCAAAAACGGGACGTAATTGCGAGGTCATTATGACAAACGCATGTACTAAACACCAGGCTAAAGGGGCATAGCATGTCAAATGTCGCTTATGCCGATTTTGCGGCACGTAGTGCCATCAGGAGCAACCGGATGGAGAACCAGAAGACCGGGTTCATCCCGTTGTACCGGAGCGTACTGAAGAAGCCCTGGGCGAAAGATGTGTTCCTGCGCACGTTGTGGGAGAACCTTCTTTTGGGTGCTGCACGTCAGCCCTACACGGCGAACTTTAAAGGCCGTCAATGGCCCTTACAAACCGGACAACTGGTAACCACAACGGCCGATTTGGGGCTGAAATTATGCGACCGGGAAGGGAAGCCGAGTAGTCGTCACGCCGTGGACAGGATGCTTGATGTTTTCGAACGCGAAGGAATGATTTCTCGTTCTGGAGAGAAGCGAAAAGGCACTGTGATAACCATCACAAATTATGAGCAATATGCTCAAAAAATAGACGATTTACCCGCGCAATTCCCCGCGCATAACGGCGAGCATATCACCGCGCATGACGAAGCCAGTAGTGGCGCGGCTTGCGAGGGTCATGCCGCGCATTTACCCGCGCATAAGACCGCGCAATTCCCCGCGCATCATGAACAACAATATAATAACAACAATATAAATAATAAGATCTCTTCGTCTCGGAATTCTGAAGAATCCCGAAACGAGGCGACTCAAAAATTCCTCTCTCGTCACCCTGAAGCTGCCGACGGAATCTACACCCCGGCAGGAAAATCATGGGGTACTGCTGACGATCTCAAAGCCGCTCGCTGGATACACTCCCTGCGCCTGACGGTCAATGCCAGCCTGAGCGAACCGAAATGGGTCGAATGGGCTAACACAATCCGCCTGATGCGCGTCCAGGACAAACGTACGCACTTCGAGATTTGCGATCTGTTCAAGTGGGCCAACAAGGATGATTTCTGGAAAGACAACATCCTGAGCCCGTCAAGTCTGCGCAGGAAGTGGGACGACCTAACTACCAAGCGCCTGCGTAGCGGTGGACAGACAACGAAGACCACTGCCAAGGGCAAGGTCGATTTCAACAACACAGACTGGATCAACGGGGTGTTCGATGAAAAGTCTTTCTGAGCAGATGGTCAGCATAGACCGTGAAAATTTTGCGCGCATAGCACGCGGCATGCCTGAATTGCCGGATGCGCAGGACACGCCCGCTGAGCAGACCGCTGAAATCTTCAACGCGCTGTTTAGCGCCTTGCGTGCAACATTCCCGGCCAGCGTGCATAGCTTCAGCGACCAGTCTGAGTTTGACGAACTGCGCCGCCAGTGGGCTCAGGCATTTCGTGAAAACGGGATCACCACCATGGAACAGGTAAACGCCGGGCTGCGCATTGCACGTCGCCAGGAACGCCCGTTCCTGCCGTCGCCAGGTCAGTTCATCGCATGGTGTCGGGAAGGTAATGGCGCTCTCGGTATCACCGTTGACGATGTCATGTCCGAATACTGGCGCTGGCGAAAGCTGGTTTTTCGCTACCCGACCAGTGAGCAATACCCGTGGAGCCAGCCCGTGCTCTATCACATTTGCCTGGAACTGCGCAGACGCGGTACTGACGGCCAGCTCAGCGAGAAAGAACTTGTTCGCGTTGCTGGTGATCTACTCCACGACTGGGAAATGCGTGTTCTTGATGGAAAACCTGTTCCACCAGTACGCCGGGCACTAACCGCACCAGCTCAGGATCGAGGCCCGACTCCGGCGCAGATGCTAATGGCGAAATACAAACAGCGAAAAGACGCTGGACTGATTTGAGAGGCAATCACATGGAAACCGTAATTCAAGCACTGGAAAAAATGGGCCGGGCGACATACCGCGAAGTTGCTGCCCGTCTTGATATCGACCCGGTCGATGCGCTCACCATGTTACGTGAGCAGCGTGATCAGGGGTTGTGCGATTTTGGCGATGGCGGCTGGTTCCTCGGTACCGTGACAGGTAAGCCTCAGCAGCCAACGCTAAAGGCTCCTGTGAATCCGGCCCCGCGTCTGAAAGGTGAGGAGCCGGAACCCGTTGATCCTGATGTCGTCCGACAGCAGCTGCGTGAGCAGGGGGCAATGACGACAGTTTCGCTGGCTGCGGCCGTCAATCGCAATGCCCGCGGAATGGTCTCTGTTCTTCGCGCGCTGGAGCGCCAGGGCGTTGTGGTGAAGAACGGGAAGGGCAAAGGCGTTACCTGGTCCCTTGCTGTTGTTACAGAACCCGTTAAGCAAGAACCGGTACCGGAGGCACCTGCCGCGCCGGAAGAAGCAAAACCAGTCGAACAGATCGTGAGTGAAATCCCCTCGTTCACCGAAGGGCGCACCGCAGTCGAAGCGGTACCAGCGGTGCGGGACATTTCTCGCGAAATCCGCCGTACCAGAAACAAGCTGGAGCAACTGACCAAACTGCGTGACGCGGTTCGTGTTATTGGTCGCCACAAAAATCTCGTGCAGCAGCTGACAGGGAGGGAATAACCGATGGCCAGAAAGAAAACCGACAAAGAACGCGCCCTGATCATCAACCGAATTATCGAACTGGTGAAGGAGCAGGGGCGCATCACCACGAATGATGTCGTTGCGATGTTCAGCCTGCACCGGACCACAGCGGAGAAATATCTCCGCGTAGCGGTGGAGCAGGGTGGCCTGGTTCGCCACGGGCGATGCGGTATCTTCCGTGACCTGCGGGCAACAATCGACTTTGACCTGAAACGTTTTTCACACAGCAAGGCGGCAGCATGATCACCGAGAAAGACAACGTTTTTTATTGTGACTGCGGTTTCTCCTTTGAGAGGGGGCGCAGCGGTGCGCATAGCTGTGAAACTGGTTTGCGTAAGAAAATTGCCGAATCGGAAGCCAAGCTCGCTGCGCTGGCTGTGGAGAATGCGGGGCTGAAAAAAGTCTCGGCAACTGACAGCGAAACAATGCTGTTGGCTTTGGACGCATTCAACACACACGGCTCCACGAGGCCTGATGCGGGCTTAAAGCAGGCGATAAATTTCGTAATGCAACGTAGACAAACCCCGGCCACCGACGCTTTCCTAGCTGAAGTGAGGGCGCAGGGTGTTGAGATGTTTGCTGCACATAAGCGAGAGCGACAACAGGCTTTGCGTAGCCGAAGCATGAGGATGTCTGAAGAGGCTGCTGGCATGGCTGCTGATGCTGAGAACTTCGCCGACGAGCTTCGCAAGGGAGTGCAGTCATGAGCATGAAAACTGATATCAATGAACTCCCGCCTAACATTAGCTGTGGCGTCCGCCGGCGCTGGCACGCTCAACGTGGGCAACGAAATAGCCGTGGCGGGAGATATCAGCGCCTGCCGTCACGACAGAATTTAAGAAAATGGATTGCAAAGCGCTTGATTGCAGAAGTTTTAGCGGAGGCCGCCCAATGAGCACTACCCTAAACGAATGGCTCCAGAAGACAATCGCGGAGCTTGAAGAAGAGCGCGATTCTGTGCCCGGCGCTATAAACGAAGATGCGGCCATGGCGCTGGAGGCAATGAAACTGGCGCTGGCAATGCTCGAAGCTGAGCCTGTGGCGTGGCTTTGGACTCATCCAGAACGCGAAAATGACGTATCACTGACAACGCCACACAATGACGAGGATGCGGAAGATGCTATGGCGTGTGGCTGGTCTGTTCAACCTCTTTACACCGCCATGCTTCAGGGTGCCGGCGGCAACATTGGTAAACCGCTAACCATCAAACTACCAGACATCAGTTCAAAGGCCTTCTGGAGCGGTACCGGGAAGAATGAGACCTTCCACCCTGAAACCTACCGTCGCTGGGTGAAAGAAGCTATCGAAACCAGCTGTACCATCGCCCGTGTCGATGTGGAGGTGAAATAGTGGATCCTTTACTCCAGTACGCTTGCAGAAGGGTTACCGAACTGGAAACCCTTCTGCTGGTGGACGTGCAGGATACCGTCTGGCCTGCCGAAGTTGAAATGGTCTTCAGCCAGATTGAAAACGCCGGGGATCTCCCGGCACACCACCAGCGCCGCCTGAAACATCACATCAACCGGATGTGGCTTGAGAAAATGCCGGTACCGTCGATTATCGTTGCTGCCCGTTCGCTGGCCGCCGCCATGGAGGAATACGCGTGAGAGAAATTATTGTCGATAACTTTGCTGGCGGCGGCGGGGCGAGTACAGGCATTGAAATGGCTATCGGGCGCAGTGTGGATATTGCAATCAACCATGACCCGAACGCCGTTGCGATGCACACCACCAACCACCCGGACACGTTGCACTATTGCGAATCCGTCTACGAGGTCCGGCCAAAGATTGCGACCGCTGGACGCCCGGTTGCGCTGGCATGGTTTTCCCCCGATTGCCGTCACTTTTCGAAAGCCAAGGGTGCCAAACCAGTCGAAAAAGCTATTCGGGGACTGGCCTGGGTTGTTCTGCGCTGGGGGCTGGATGTTAAGCCGAGAGTGATGAAACTCGAGAACGTCGAAGAGTTCAAAACGTGGGGGCCGCTGCTCGCCGGGGAAATGCGGCCGGATCCTACCCGCGCTGGCGAAACTTTTGAGGCATTCATTGGCATGCTGACCACTGGCATATCAGAGGATCATCCTGCGCTGGCGGAATGCTGTGAATTTCTGAATATTTCGTTGGACAGCGAGGAGGCTGCACGCCTGGTAAAAGGCCTGGGCTATGCCGTTGAGTATCGCGAGCTTCGTGCCTGTGATTATGGTGCCCCGACGATCAGAAAGCGTTTCTTCATGGTTATGCGTTGTGATGGGAAGCCGATTGTATGGCCGGAACCAACGCACGGGGATCCGAAATCTCCAGCAGTGCAGGCTGGCAAGCTGGCACCGTGGCGAACAGCTGCTGAATGCATCGACTGGTCGATTGCCGCGCCGTCAATTTTTGGCCGTAAAAAGCCGCTGGCAGATAACACTCTGAAGCGGATCGCCCGGGGAATTCAGCGTTTCGTCCTGGACAATCCGACGCCGTTTATCGTGAAGTGTAACCACACCAGCACCCGTTCGGGCTATGACTGTTTCAGAGGCCAGAGCCTGAATGAGCCTTTACAGACCATCACAAAAAAACACGGCTACGCAATCGCAGTACCGCACCTGACGAAGTTCCGCACGGGAGCCACCGGGCAGGAAGTCACTGAACCGGTACCGACGATTACCGCAGGTACATCGAAGCGTCCGGGCGGCAACGGGCATGCACTGGGAATGGTAGAAGCCGCGCTTACACCTTTCCTGGCTGGTAACGGCGGCAGTGAATATCAGGCAAAGCCGCGCCCGCTGGAAAAGCCTGCGCATACAATCCTGAAACAGTCCCGGGCCTGCGTTGTTGCACCGGTTATCGTCCGGCAGTTCGGCGCCAGTACAGGACATCGGGCAGACGAACCCAGCGCGACAATCACTGCTGGTGGTGGCGGCAAATCGCAGCTGGTGATGCCCACACTCATTCAGATGGGCTATGGCGAACGCCCGGGGCAGGAGCCGCGTGTGCTGCAACTGGATAACCCGTTGGGTACCGTTACGGCAGGAGGCAATAAATTCGCCACTGTGAGCGCGTTCCTGGCGAAGCACTACGGCGGGAATTACCAGGGCGCTGGCGTGGGCATGGACGAACCGATGCACTCTGTGACAACCGTCGATCACCATGCTGCGGTAACCTCTCATCTGGTGAAGCTGCGTGGCACCTGCCGGGACGGGCAGCGCACCGACCAGCCAATGCCGACAATTACCGCTGGCGGCACGCATGTGGGGGAGGT
The DNA here is from genome assembly GCF_021869665.1 of Enterobacter cloacae complex sp. ECL411. Taxonomy (NCBI): domain Bacteria; kingdom Pseudomonadati; phylum Pseudomonadota; class Gammaproteobacteria; order Enterobacterales; family Enterobacteriaceae; genus Enterobacter; species Enterobacter cloacae complex sp. ECL411. Next base: position 3,531,555 of record NZ_CP091486.1, on the reverse strand, counting down.
GAAAACTATGCTTGCCGTGGACGGGTACGACGAGCAGCGCGCGCAGCAGGCGCTGGAGTTCCTGCGTGAATATTGTGGCCCGGACAGCACAGGCCTGGTGACGCTGGATGGGGTGGTTTATCGCATAGTCGATATTGGCATGCGCATGCTGCAACCGCATGAGCTATACCGGGCGCAGGGCTTCCCGGAGTGGTACATCATCGACCAGGATTTCCGGGGCGTGAAGTACGCGAAGGATAAGCAGGTGGCGCGTTGTGGAAATGCTGTTCCTCCGCCATTCGCCGAAGCGCTGGTGAGGGCAAATCTTCCTGAACTTTGCCAGTCGAAAGAGATAGCAGCTTAAAATCATCTGATTATTCAACCCGCTACGGCGGGTTTAATTTTTTCCTACTGGCATAAAATTAGCATTTTGTGCTCTTGTTGCGTTGACCATTTTTCCAGGTAGGTGTACTGTATAAAAACACAGTATATGCAAAGGAGGCCACCATGAAAGTTGAATTAACCATTGATCGCACAAAGAAACTTCCAGATGGAGCAATGCCAGCGCTGGAAAAAGAACTGCTAAAACGGCTCCGAAATCAGTTCGAGGATTGCAGTCTGGTTGTTCGTCGTGCTGGTTCGGATGGATTAAGCGTTTATGGTGGGGCAAAGGAAGCGAAGAAGACGGTTGAAGGGATCCTTCAGGAAACCTGGGAAAGTGCAGACGACTGGTTCTATTAAGGGTGTACACAGGGGTAGCGCGCATTTTCAGAATACCGCAATTTGCGAATCCCTTTGATGCTGCTGCCGACAATTTCTAATCGCGTCTGTATGTCGCTCAGGGGGATTCCGTGGAGGGTGTAGTTCAGTCAGATCTGCGAGTGACCATAACCGATGGGAAAGGAAGGGAGCTGCTGTCCTTCAAGTTGGGGGCGGAAGAGCGCTATATAATTTCCACCAAAGATAGCTCCATAACTCACAGAAAACTAAGCAGGGATGATCATTACTGGTCCAAAGAAACCATTATGGAAGTTGTAAGGGAAATGGCTTCTAAAAATTGACTTGTCACTACGTACGCAATCATAATTCTTGAGCTGGCCTGAACAACCAGCAACCTGACCGCGATGCGCCACGGAGTGAACACCATGGCGCAGTTACAACTCATTAAGCAGTCCTCAGGGATCCTGATCCCGGCTACGCCGGAGACCAGCGATTTGCTGCAATCAAAAATCAAGCTCGGCGCCGTGCTGGTGGCCGACTTCAAACAGGTACGCAATCCTGCGTTTCATCGTCGCTTCTTCGCTCTGCTGAATCTGGGCTTCGAATACTGGGAGCCTACCGGCGGCGCAATCTCCTCCAACGAGCGCAAGCTGGTTACCGGCTACGCTAAATTCCTGGCTTCCTATGGCGGAAACGAAGGCGCACTGCTCGATGCCGCTGAGCACTATCTTGAGCAGGTTGCGAGCCGCCGTGTAACAAACGGGATCAGTCTCTGTAAATCCTTCGATGCATACCGCGCCTGGGTGACGATTCAGGCCGGGCATTACGACGCCATAAAGCTTCCAGATGGCACCCTTCAGAAACATCCTCGCAGCATCTCATTCGCGAACATGGACGAAATTGAGTTCCAGCAGCTGTACAAGGCCGCGCTTGATGTCCTCTGGCGCTGGATATTATCCAAAGCATTCAGGGACCAGCGCGAGGCGGAGAACGCCGCTGCGCAACTCATGAGCTTTGCGGGGTGACGGGAATGAAGAAGACCTGGTTCCATCATACCGATTGCACAACCCAGCAGGCCGAAGACCTCATGGCGGAATACCAGCGCCGCGGCGTGAAGGTAGAGCGCAGCCTGAACTCCGATTATCTCACCTGGACCGTAAGCGCCCGGCTGCCTGAAGGCAATAAACCACCGCGTATAAATCGCCGGTGGCAAAACCGGATATGGGGGTGAGCATGGCAATTTATCGCAGCAAAAAATGGCTTGCCGCCGTCGGGCAGATCGAGCGCTGTGTTCTTTGTGGAGCATGGGGGACGCAGGTGGCACACCGGAACGAAGGGAAAGGCATGGGATTAAAAACCGATGACTGTGCGACAGCAGCTCTCTGCGTATGTTGTCATGACAGCATTGATAACGGGAATAAGCTTAACCGGGACGAGCGGCGGCAGCTTATGGACCGCGCGATAGTTCTGACAGTGATCGAAGTTGCCCGCCGCGGGCTGGTGGTGCCCGCATGAAAATTTACGAAATTACGCCGATTGGCAAACCCCGAATGACTCAGCGCGACCGATGGCATAAACGGCCAGCAACAGCAGCGTACTGGGCATACAAAGAACAGGTCAGGTTGCTGGGTGTCCATCTGCCAGAGTCCGGATATCACGTCACGTTCGTTATCCCCATGCCGAAGAGCTGGAGTAAGACAAAGCGGGCGCAATATGTCGGCCGGCCTCACCAGCAAAAGCCTGACAAAGACAACCTGGAAAAGGCTCTACTGGATGCGGTGTTTGACGAAGATAGCCATGTCTGGGACGGGCGGGTTACCAAAATCTGGGGAGAAACCGGGCAAATTATCATCGGGGAGGCCACATGAAGCCAGAAACGCTTGAGGTACTCCGCGCGCGCTGGCAGCGCCTTCGCATCTACCGCTTCCGGGGATCGGTGCTGGTGGATTACCGCATCCTTCGTAATTTTGTTCGCATCTATCATTCAGCAGGAGCCGCATAATGAACCTCGAAAACACCGTGAAATACCACTTCGCCAAGTCGACGCTTATTAGCGACTCTCCGCGCGCCACTGCTTCAGATTCACTGACCGGGACGGATGTTATGGCGGCCATGGGCATGACCCAAGAACGCGCTGGCATGGGATACAGTGCCTTCCTCGGAAAGATGGGTATCAGTTACAACGACCGGGCGAGGGCGATCGAGCTTCTAGCAGAGTATGCACTGACAAAATGCGATAGCGTAGCGGCGCTGCGCAAGCTTGACGACAGTGTTAAGCCGCTGGTGATGCACCAGTTGGCCGCCTTCGCTTTTGAAGATTATTCTCGCAGCGCCGCCAGCGTGAAACAGTGTGACTGCTGCTCGGGTCAGGGATTCATTGAGGCTGATGTTTTCACGATGAAATCGCACTACACCATGAAGCTTCCACAGTGGGCAAAAGACCTTAAGCAGTCGCCTAGTGATTTCGAAGTTAAACGCCAGGTGAAAGAGGTGGTGCGGGTTCTGTGTTCGGCCTGCAAAGGTAAGAAAGTTGTCAGTTGCGCCTGTAAAGACTGCCACGGGCGCGGTAAAGCAGTGAATCAGGTCCTCACTGAAAAGCAGGGCGTGCCGGTTCTGGCCGACTGTAAGCGTTGCGGCGGACGTGGATATGAGCGTATCCCCTCGACTGAGGCATATGCGGCTGTTTGCCGTATTACCGATGCGATATCCGTTGCCACCTGGGAGAAGTCCGTTAAACGGTTCTACGACCAGCTGATCACTAAATTTGACATTGAGGAAGCGTGGGCGGAGGCTCAGCTTAAACAGATAACAAAATAGCGATCGATAAAATAGCTCATTATTCTATAGTGAGCTATTTACTTTTCCGGAAACTGTGTTAATTTGGTTCTAACGATGGGCGTTGCATGTCCAGGGTATCGGCAAAGAATTTTCATTTTTCTGCCAGCTCACGATTGATAGCACTTCTTACAACAAGTCAGTAGGGAAGGCACAAATTGCCATCAATAAGCTACATTTCCTGTTGATAACTTTGTATATGCACGTATAATGCCGCGCCATCGATTACCTTTCAGGTAAAAAAAGCGGATTTAAAATTCGTGATAATTTGATAAAAAAGTAGTGTTTTTCTTCTTGTGCGAAGTCGAATCTTTAGGTAGGTTGGAGTTGTAGCGCATTCAAGGCTCTACTAAGGAAATTTAATTTGAACAAAATACAGCCAGCTATTGTTTATACAATGACCTTTTTTGCAATCCCTGTATGGGGAATTTGGCTGCTTTCGCTCGTTAAATAACCAAACAACCTCACTCTATCTGATTTTTAAAGATTTTTCTCACCTTATCCATATAGAATAGCCCTGGAACTAACGATCTGCGCAGACGTTGGGTTGTGTTAATCTGGATAAGGTGCCTGTCTATAGACGAAACTTCAAATACTGCTTCTGGAACAAAAGTATGGGCTCTGACCATTATGGTCGGGATAACTATTGCAATAGTTAGCTTTTTCGGCTCTCGCTTGGTTAACCAAGTTGACGAAATGGATAAGGCTCTACAGGCTACGAGAGAAGTACAGGCTTCCCAGACAGAAATTATCAAAGGTCAGCAGCGGGACATTGATAACAATGGGAAAGAAATCGAGCGACTGAGAAATCAAGTTGATCGCCTGAAGGATGACAATGCTGCTCTTAAAGCGAAGGCGGGTATCCCACTAACGCTGAACAACAAGCCACCTTCGGGTGGCTTTTTAGTTTCTAGGCAATGGAAATCGCTTTGAGTATGTGACGACATCCCGGTGAGACCAGGCACACCTCCCTGGCGCGGCAAAGCGATCCCCATTGTGATGAAGCTCAGCGGCGAGCTAGGGAATAGTTTTGCGGTGAATATTCTGGATAAGTAGCCACAAGGCGCGCGTAACCCAATCGGCAGCGCACCGATGGAAGCTGGTTCGACTCCAGCCTTCACAATCATTACTACAGGCTACCTTCGGGTGGCCTTTTTTGTTTCCCCTCAACCTTCTGAGAGGATCAACAGCAATAAGAGGGGGCTTAATGTCCGATCCATTAACCGGCACCGGCGCAGTTCTCGGCGGCGGCCTGCTGGGTTCAGTCCTGTACGGCGTCTTTACTCATACAGATTTCGGTGTGGTGTTTGGGGCGTTTGGTGGTGCGGTGTTCTACGTCGCAACAGCAACGAACCTGTCTCGTGCACGACTGGCTGGGTATTTTCTGACGTCGTTTATCGTTGGGGTGCTTGGGGCTGGATTTGTTGGCTCACTGCTAAATGCCGCATCGCGATATGAAAAACCGTTGGATGCACTAGGAGCAGTGATTCTGTCTGCCCTGTGTATCAAAATCCTAACTTATCTTAATAACCAGGATCTGAACAGCCTGTTCAGCTTTTTCTCGCGTTTACGCGGAGGAGGGGGAAATGGCAGGTGAGCTGACTGCATTCTTTAATGCATTTATCTGCGCGGTAATTGTTATCGTTCTGATGTTCTACCAGCGACATGGCGCCCGGCATCGTCCTTTCATCTCTATCATGGCGTATGTAACCGTACTGGTTTATGCCGTTATCCCGTTGCAGTTTATCTTCGGTCTCTATCGTGACTCCAGCTGGCTGGTGGTGGTGGCAAACCTCCTTATCTGCGCCGCCGTTATGAGGGCCCGGGGAAATCTGGCACGTCTGGTAGATCATCTGAGGCACTAATGAACCAAACACAATTTGAAAAGGCGGCAGGTATAAGCGCCGGTCTAGCCGTGCGCTGGTTTCACTATATCGATGCTGCAATGAAGGAATTCGGCATAACCGCGCCGCTCGATCAGGCCATGTTTATCGCGCAGATGGGCCATGAGTCCGGCGGTTTCACCCGGCTGGTGGAAAACCTGAACTATGCGGCAGAAAACCTGGTACCTACGTTCGGCAAGCATCGCATTACTGCACAGCAGGCCGCCGCACTTGGCAGAACGGCAACGCAACCGGCAAATCAGAAAGCGATAGCCAATCTGGTTTATGGCGGTGAGTGGGGCAAAAAGAACCTGGGCAACCAGGTTGCTGGTGATGGCTGGAAATATCGCGGTCGCGGCCTGAAGCAAATCACCGGGCTCAGCAATTACCGCAACTGTGGCCACGCGCTGAAGTTGGACCTTGTAACCCAGCCTGAATTGCTGGAACAGGATGAATATGCTGCGCGCTCCGCTGCATGGTTCTATTCGTCCCGCGGTTGCCTGCTTCATTCCGGCGATGTTGAGCGCGTTACGCTGCTTATCAACGGTGGACGTAATGGTCTGGATAAACGTCGCGCGCTGTTTAACCTGGCGAAATCAGTTCTGGTGTGAGGTGAATGTGGGTATCGAAACGATAATCGGGCTGGCCGCACTGGTCATTTCCGCCATTGCAGGCGCTTTTGGCCTGGGCCATATCCGCGGCACCAGCAAAGCGGAAGCTAAAGCCGATCAGCAACGCACTGAAGAGAAGGCCGCCGCCACTGAAGCAGTTGCAGAGCGCCGGGTTGAAGCAACGAAAGAGGCCAGCAATGTACAGCAGACTGTTAACCATATGCCTGGCAACGATGTTGATCGCGAGCTGCGGGACACGTGGAAGCGTCCCGGTGGTGGTTGATACCGCCTGTGACTGGGTAAAGCCAATCTACCTGACTGATCACGACATCGACGTTATGGACCGCCAGACGAAGAAAGACATCCTGACGCATAACAGATCTTGGCAGGTCAATTGCAAGAAAAAGATTCTTAATTGAACATTTATTTGACAATCGCAATGATTAAGCCCGACTATAATCTTAAAAATAATCGGGCTCTGAAAGGTTACTTTATGTCAACAATTAATCCACCAGGTAGCATTGGGTTCAACGATGCTAGCCTCCTGAATACCTTCAATAAGGCCGAGAGTTGCAGCTCTCTCAGGATTAAGAATGGAAGAAGTTCTGATCAGCTCACGCCAGTCAGTGAATTGTCCAGCGGAAACAGTTTCCTCGTTAAAGATAGAAACGAGGCGGTCAAGGTCGTGATCTAAACTAGATACCCATTCGCGCATTCGTTCGTGATCGACACTTTGCATTCCGCCGAAGTTCCACTGAAAGGGATGCAACAAAAATCTTGCTCCATGATTAGCAAAGCGCTTTATCCCAGCGAGGAAAATCGCATTAGCAATAGAATCTATATTGCTAATGTTGAAGCAATAAACTGGAATTGGAAGTGTTTTGATGAAATTGTAAGCGGTAAAGCCGGATGTTACGTCGCCGCCAGAGCTCGAAATGTGTAGGTTGATTCGGGTTGCCCCTTGAGCTATTGCTGACAAAATGTTGTTTTGAAGCAAGCTTACTGTGCTTGGATTGACTGGGCATAAAAAATGAACAGTATGAATCATAGAATTTTCCAGAGGTTATCCCGGATTGGGCAAATCTGTTATTGGTGCGAAAATTCCTAATTCAACATGAAATATTTTCAAGAAGCATAAGCCGCCTCAGGGCGGTTTTTTATTGCCGGGAGAAAGCCAATGAACCAATAAAGCGGATAGGCCGGAAAGGCAATGCAGCAGTCATGATGCTGCCCCGAGTCGCGTAATGGCGAGCAGGTATAGCAGACCGTTGTGAGGGTAAGTAAGGGAACATGCTCCGGTAAAGCAGCGCGAACGCCAGACACGCACCGGTTATAAGCGGCGATGAAGCGACAGCGTCTCAAGGGCATGAGCGTGGCCACTCCGGGTAGTGGCAGCCATTACAAAGCTCACCTGCTGGTGGGCTTGATAATGGTAAGTATTGTCTTCGGGCAGGCTTTGTAGATGTTAAGCGATTATTAAGAGGCAATCATGACTTTAGCTGAACGTGTAAAGAGAATTGAGAGCGAATTAAAAGATATTAAATCGCAACTCAATTCTGGTACCGATTCTAGGAAAACAGCAAAAGCAATGCCCTTATCCAGTCTTGCAAAAGAGGGAGGTATCCCTGGGGGGTTAGTTAAAAAATGTTAACTCAAATACTTGATTGGAAAAATCCATCGTAAGGGCGCCCATTTTAATTAGTTGCATTCCGAAAACGACCTGGAATTTTCTCCCGTTACTTACCAATGGCACTGAAGTCAATTCTGTTGAAAAAACTCTTTCGTCCTCAGTGAACGATATCACCGCATGCCGAACTGTAGTTTCTATTGTTGAGGTGGCTCCGCTTACAGTTGTTTTTTCCGCGACTGGGAGTTTTAAATTGTCAGCAAAGTCTGAATCCACATAGCAAAGATCTGCTCCGGTATCTATAAGTGCGTAGGCACCAGCCTTCAATCCATTTGGTTTATAAACGTTTATATCTTTTGGGCTACTTGGCCATATTGTCAATGGAACTACGGGAATTGCATGCTCCGTGGGGGTATCTGATACCGATCCATCAATAGGGGAAATAAATTTGATTTTTACTTTGGTGATCATCCTTATTCCTTCGAAGAGTTATTCAGCCATCCCTCTGCGCATATGTGCGCCAGTGTCCCACCACTGACGGGATGAATGCTTACCTTACCCAGGGTTAATGACAAGTAACACCCTGATATTCAAACAGTAGCCGCCATCGTGCGGTTTTTTATTGCCATCACCATGGGTAGGCTCATCGTAATGGCAATACCCTAACAAACGGATAAAGAGGCTCTCAATGTCCGACATTTACCAAATCACGCTAACCACCCAAACAGGCGAAACCTTCACGGGCAAGATGTCACGACGTCAGCCTGAGCTGGTTAACGGCTTTGTGCCGCTTGCGACAGAAACGGGCCAATGGCTGTATTTCGCTCCTGCCGATGTGAAGCGCGTGGAGTTCACGCCGGTTCCTACCGAGGAAGAAATCAATGGCGATGTGCAGACTGTCAGCTGAAATCAAAAGCAGGTGGTGGGTTCCTGTCTACCTCAGGACGCTGACAGTGTTCTGCCTGATGATGCGTTGCGAGCCTGATTACCAAAAGGTGAGAAACTTCCTCGTCAAGCATGGCATTAGCCAGAAGCTGAAGTATGAGCCTGTAAAGAAATAACGGAGTAACCAATGAGCAAACCAGATTGGGAGGCCATTGAATCGGCTTACCGGGCTGGTTCATTGTCAGTAAGGGCCATCGGCGAAAAGCATGGCGTTAACCATGCCACCATCCTGAAGAGAGCAAACAAAGAAGGATGGCAGCGCGACCTGACAGAAAAGGTCAGGGCGGCAACCAAGGCCAAGGTAACCAAGTCGGTAACCAAAGACGGTAACCAGTCACCAGTGGTTACTGATGAGCAGATTATTGACCAGGCCTCCGATGAGGCTGCCGCTGTAGTCATGGCTCATCGAGAAAGTCTGGCGGCATGGCGAGGCATCACTAATAAGCTGCGCGACTTCCTCGAAGATGCGGATATCACGGAAGAAAATCATGCCTCAATGTCACGTTCGATCACGGCCGGTGTCGATGCTCAAATCAAAGTTATAAACGCTGAGCGCAAGGCGTATAACCTCGACACCGAGGAAGGCAATAAGACGGTTGATGACCTGTCTAACCTGATGGATTCACTGTCTCAGGGGGCGTAATGAAACCTGAGCATCTGAAGCTGCTGTCCGACAAAGACTGGCGGCTGAACAACCTTTACTGGATCACCGACAAAGAGGGTAAGCCTACTCGCTTCAGGATGACGCCTGAGCAGCGGGAATACTTCGAGGGGATCCACACCCGCAACATCATCCTGAAAGCTCGCCAGCTAGGTTTCACCACTGAGGTGTGCATCATCCAGCTCGACGCGGCCCTGTTTGAGTCTGCGAAGTGCGCGCTGATTGCCCACACGTTGAATGACGCTAAGCGCCTGTTCCGCGAGAAAGTGAAGTACGCGTACGACAAGCTGCCTAAAGAAATAAAAGCTGCGAACCCGGCGAGCAATGACTCTTCAGGGGAGTTGGTATTTCAGAAGGGTGGGTCGTTATACGTCAGCACCTCATTTCGTGGTGGTACGCTGCGTTACCTGCACGTGTCCGAGTTTGGGAAGATATGCGCCAAGTTTCCTCATAAAGCCCGTGAAATCGTCACTGGTGCATTTGAGGCGGTATCAACCGGATGCTTTGCCACTATCGAAAGCACGGCAGAGGGGCGGGCGGGATATTTCTTCGATTACTGCCAGACGGCTGAGAAAGCGTTGCTTCAGGGTAAAACGTTATCCGCACTAGACTGGAAGTTTTTCTTCTTCTCCTGGTGGAAGAATCCGCAGTATGCAATCGACCCGGTAGAGCCTTTACCGCAGCGCCTGATTGATTACTTCGCCGAGATGGAAGCAAAGCATGGTGTAGTCGTCAACGAACGCCAGAAAGCCTGGTATCACGCCAAAGAGAAGACCCTCGGCGATGATATGAAGCGAGAGTACCCGACCATTCCGGCTGAGGCGTTCCAGCAGTCTGTCGAGGGCGCGTATTACGCCAAGCAATTCCGCTGGCTCTACACCAACAAGCGGATCGGCAAAATCCCGGATAACTCACACCTCCCGGTGCACACGTTCTGGGATATCGGTGTGGGTGACTCCACGGCAATCTGGTTCGTTCGCGAGGTCGGCGAAGAGTTCCATATCATCGACTACTACGAAAACTCTGGCGAGGGCCTGCGGCACTACATGAAGGTTCTGAAAGACCGAGGCTACACCTATGGTGAGCACTGGGGGCCGCACGATATCGACAACAGGGAGTTCGGTAGTGATGCCAAGTCCCGGCGTGAGATTGCACGTGAAGGTTATGAAATCGACGGGCATAAATACTCGTTGAAGTTCCTAGTGGTGCCAAAGGAATCAGTCGATACCGGCATTGAGTCGGTGCGTGAGATTCTGCCTCGCTGCGTATTTGATGAAGAGAAATGTGCTGAAGGGATCTCCCATCTTGAGGGATACCGCAAAGAGTGGGACGACAAGCGCGGCTGCTGGAAAGATAAGCCGCTACACGACAAAACATCACACGGTTCTGACGGTTTCCGCTATTTCGGGGTCGTGAAGACAAACCGTCGCAAACCAACCGGCAAAGTCACCAACCTACGGATGTAACTCCATGCCTGACATCTCAACACCCAATCTGGACTATGGGAACATGGTCGAGGCGTGGGATATCAACGATGCCCTGATGGGCGGCACGCTCTATATGCGACAGCTGGGCGAGCAATATCTACCGCGCTGGCCGAAAGAAGACAAAGAGGACTACAAAAAACGCCTCGCCGTGGCCACGCTTCTGCCAGCCTACGAAGAGACCATTAAGCAAAACATCGGGCGTGTATTCGCAGAGCCTATTAAGCTTGCCGAGAATGTGCCGGATCAGCTGCGAGAGTATGCGAAAAACTTCGACCTTGAAGGGACGCGCCTGGACGTATGGGCGCAGGCCTTCTTCGGTCTGGCGATGCAGTATGGCCTCTCCCACGCGCTGGTGGATTATCCCAGGGTGGACACCGAAAAGGTGAAAACCAAAGCTGAAGAGAAAGCTACCGGCGCGCGCCCCTATGTCACCATGCTCAATCCACGCCAGGTAATTGGCTGGAAGTCGAAAATGGTGGACGGCAAAGTGGTGCTGACTGCGCTGCGTATCAAAGAGGTTGTGGTCGAAGACGGCGACGACTTCGGGCAGACTAAGGTCGAGCAAATTCGGTACCTGACACCTGGAAAGGTGGAAATTTACCGCAAGGCCAAGGATGCTGACGGTGCCGCGAACTGGGCGCTATTCGAGGAGTGGCAGACATCCCGCCAGGATATCACTCTGGTCACGCTCTACACCAAACGCACCGGGTTTATGTGTGGTTCACCACCGCTTCTCAACATGGCTCTGCTGAATATCAAGCACTGGCAGAGTCAAAGCGAGCAGGACAACATCCTGCACGTCGCCAGAGTGCCGTTGCTCACGGTGTTCGGGCTGGAGGAGGGGCAAGAACTTGTGATTGGCTCATCCTCTGCCACTTCATTCTCCGATCGGCAAAGGCAGGGTCTGGAATACGTCGAGCACACAGGTTCCTCCATCGGTGCCGGCAAAGAGTCGCTGGCAGAGCTGGTGGAGCAGATGCGACAGGCGGGTGCGAAGCTGCTGCGCACCGAAAACACCTCAACTAAATCGGTAGACCAGACCTCTGAAGAGAAAATGCAGGAGCAGTCACCGCTCTACACCATGGCGACAAGCCTGGAAGATGCGATCGACAATATCCTGCAAATCATGGCTGAGTACATCGGTGAAGCGGAAGGCGGCAACGTTGATGTGCGCACCGAGCTTGATGTCGAGTCGAAAGAGTTTAATCCACCAGCGGCTATGGCCATTCAGTCGCTGCGCCAGGGCGGTGACCTTCGTCGTATCGATGCAATCAAAGCCCTGCAAAAACTCAACCTGATTGATGCCGACGCTGATCCCGATGTGGTTCTGAGCGAGTTGCTTGCTGAGTCAGCATCTCTGACTGAACCGCCGCCGGGTGAGGTGTGATATGGCTCGTTCGGTAAACGACAGGTTGCAGGACGAGACCATAGCTCACGGACTTTACGTGACGCGCTACGGTACGGGCGTTGCCCGACGAATGGTGACGCTGCTTAACAGGATGGATGCTGAACTGGCTGCCCGACTGCTTGTACTGCTGGAGGGTAAGCGCGCTGACACCTACAGCGCGCGTCGCCTTGCATCGCTACTGGCTGGTGTGCGGGATCTAAACCAGCAGGCCTACGAACCGGTCAATGCTGCTCTGATGCGCGAACTGACGCGTTACGCTGATTATGAGACCGGGTATCAGTTTGACCTGTTCAGCAGCCTTATTCCCGGTCAGGTGCTTAAGCACGTCCCGCTGCAAAGCATTGTCCCGGAACAGGTCTATGCTGCTGCGGTGGCGCAGCCGTTCCAGGGGAGGTTGCTGAAAGAGTGGGGCAAGAAACTCGAATCGGATCGGCTGGAAAAAATTACCAGTGCCGTACGCACAGGATTTCTTCAGGGAGAAACCGTCGAGCAGATTGTGAAGCGGGTCGCCGGCACGCCGCAACTTAAACGCCAGGACGGGGTTATCAATGCCTCACGTCGAGACCTTGCGGTAGTAACCCGCACGGCGGTGAACCATGTGGCCGCTACAGCGCGCCAGGAGTTCGCCCAAGCCAACAGCGATATCGTGAAGGCGAAACAGTGGTCTTCGACTCTGGACACCCACACCAGCCAGTGGTGCATCATCCGCGACCGCAAACTCTACTCGCTCGATGGCAAGCCGCTGGGCCATGCAATCCCATATCTGCGCGGGCCCGGCAAAATTCATTTCTGCTGTCGCTCATGCGAAATTCTGATCACTAAATCGTGGGAGGAATTGCAGATAGCCTCTGGCGAACTGAGCAGCGCCACACGCGCTTCGATGGATGGGCAGGTACCAGCGCATACCAGCTATGCCGATTGGCTTACCCGGCAACCGTACGCACGGCAGGAGCAGGTGCTGGGCGTCACCCGCGCCATGATGCTACGTGACGGCAAAATCACGGTGCCGGAGATGTTCAATGATGCCGGGGAGTTTCTTACCCTGGACGAACTGCGCCGCGTGGATGCGTCGGCGTTTGAGGAATAGCAGATGCGTAACGACGATTTTCACTGTGTGGGCGATGGGCGTGGCAAGCGACGGGTGTTCGTTAATGGCAACGAAGTTAAGAGCTGTGTATGGGCTGACGTTAAGCGAGGTATAGCCTGCATCCATCCACACCCGCTGCGGATTCACAAGCGAAAGCGCGATGAAGTCTATACCCGCAAACTGCGCGGCGTAATAACCGTCGAATTTATCTAACAGGCTGCCTTCGGGTGGCCTTTTTTATGCCTGCCGCTGAGCGGATGCGACGCGGTGACCGGGTCGGATGACCTATTACCAATGGCCGGAAGGCTGGAGCAAAAACAATGAAACTGAAACTTGATGCTAACGGAAATGTGGTCGTTGAAAACGGTATGCCTGTGTACATCCATGATGATGGCAAAGAAATCCCGTTCGACGCAGCCGCAGCGATGACCAAAATCACCTCCCTGAATGGTGAAGCTAAAACTCACCGTGAAGCGAAGGAGGCGGCGGAAGCCAGTCTCGCGAAATTCTCTGGCATCACCGATCCGACCAAGGCGCTCGAAGCCCTGGAGATGATGACCAAAATCGACCAGAAAAAACTGATCGACGCTGGCGCTGTTGACCAGGTTAAGGCTGAGATTACCAAGGTATTCCAGCAGCAGCTGGATGAAGCGAACGGCAAGACCAAACAGCTCGAAAGCCAGCTCTACGACGAGATGATCGGCGGCCGCTTCGGTGGCTCCAAATTCATTTCAGAGAAGATGGCGATCCCGGCTGAGTTCGTGCGTTCGTACTTCGGGCAGAACTTCAAAATCGAAGACGGCAAGGTCGTGGCCTTCGACGGTCAGGGCAATAAGGTGTTCTCTCGCACCAAGCCTGGCGAGCTGGCTAGCTTCGATGAAGCGCTGGAATCTCTGGTCGAGTCGCACCCGCAGAAAGACTACATCCTCAAATCGTCCGGCAACAGCGGCGGTGGTTCTCACCAGTCGCAGCATCAGGCCGGGCAAAAAACCATGAAACGCGATGCGTTTGATGCATTACCTCCAGCAGAGCAACAGGCTGTGATTGGCGGCGGCACAAGCATCGTTGATTAATCGAAAGGAATAAATACATGTCTAATACTTTGACTGGCCTGATCCCGACCATTTATACGGCGCTTAACCGCGTTTCACGTGAGCAGGTAGGTTTTATCCCGGCAGTGGCTCGTAACGCTAAGGCCGATGCTGCAGCTAAAGACCAGACCGTCACCGCGCCAGTGGCACCAAAAACCACCACGGTAGACATCACACCGGCACCGACCGCACCAAACGACGGAGATCAGAACATTGGTACCGTGGACGTGAAAATCACCAAATCCAAAATGGCCCCGGTCAAATGGAATGGTGAAGAGCAGCTTGCCATCGGGCCATCAGGCACTTATGACATTGTCCTGGCTGACCAGTTTTCTCAGGCGTTCCGCGCACTGAGCAACGAAATGGATGCTGACCTGGCATCGCTGGCTTATAAGTCTTCCCGCGCTGTTGGTGCTCCAAAAGATACACCGTTCAGTGTCAAAGACGACCTGTCTGATGCGGCGAACGCTCGGCAGGTGCTGACTGATAACGGCGCACCAACCACTGACCTGCGCATGGTACTGGGCGGCGAAGCGATGGCGTCAATCCGTGGTAAACAGTCCGTACTGTTCAAAGCGAACGAAGCCGGTACCGATCAGCTGCTGCGTGAAGGCATCATTGGTCGTGTGATGGGCTTTAACCTGCACGAATCCGCCAACATCAAGCGCACCGCGAAAAGCACGGCGGCGGGCTATAAGGTCAATGGCGAGAAGAAAGAGGGCGACATCATTATTGCTATCTCTGCTGGCACTGGCGGTATTGCTGCCGGGACCGCAGTGAAGTTCGATGGTGATGACAACCAGTACATGGTTGTAGCGGCAACCTCTTCAACTATCACCATCGGCGCACCTGGCCTGCGTCAGGATCTGGCAGATCAGGCAACTGTCACTGTGCTGAGCGAGTTCGTGCCAAACGTTGCCTTTGACCGTAACGCATTCCTGCTGGCTTGCCGTACCCCGGCCATGCCAAAAGGCGGCGATACCGCTGATGACGTGATGAACGTAACCGATCCGGTCTCTGGTATTACCTTCCAGATCGCGCTGTACCGCCAGTACCGTCAGGTACGTTACGAGGTTGGTGTGGCGTGGGGTGTGGCCTCCGTTCAGCCTGAACATTCCACCATCATCATGGGTTAACCCAGGGGGCTTCGGCCCCTTTGTTATTCAGGAGGCCCGATGGCCGGATTAACAAAAGAGCAGCGCGCGCAGCGTGAAGCGGAAAAGCTTGCAGATCAGCAGACTGCTGATAATAACCCTGCCCAGCAGGAACAGCAGCAGGAACAGCAGCAGGAACAGCCAGGTATTGAGCTGGTGGTCATGGTGCGTGATATCCCAGAGTTCCCCGGCGGTCCGCTGCGCGCTGATGTTCACCCTGCTGAAGTGGATAACTGGCTGGCGCTGGACTGGCGTCTGGAGGAATAACCATGCTGGTTGCCGATCCCCATTCGCCGGACTTTAACAGCTACGCCAGCGTGTCCGACCTGCGGGTCTTTGCCGCCGCGCGCGGATACACCATTCCTGCCGAAGATGGCGAGTGTAGCCAGATGCTGATGCAGTCGATGGACTTTCTGGAAGGAAGGTTCTGGCGTGGTCAGCGCTACAGCGCATCTCAGCCTCTATCCTGGCCGCGCTCCGGCGTACGCTTCGATGGCGTGGACCTGCCGGATGATGCTATTCCACAGCGCCTGATTGATGCCCAATGCCGCCTGGCTATCGAGTCGCAGGAGATTGATCTCACGCCGTCGGTCTCCGGTGGCGGCGCGGTCATAGCTGAGAGCGTACAGGGGGCCGTCTCTGTGCAGTACGAGCCGGGAACGAATAAGGCCACTCCTTCATTCCCCTGGTTCTATTCCTCGCTGCGCGGGCTTGTGGTGGGCGGCAACCAGGTCCGGATCGAAAGGGGGTAGCATGGCAATCGACTATCGCCGGATGCGCGCCACGGCAACGCGGCTGCTGACGGAGAACGGCAAAGCCTACCAACTGACTCGCGGCGGAACCATCACCCGCGATCAGTACGGGAAAGAGGTTATCACCGAGCCTATTACAGCGACCGTTACCGGCGTTATCACCGAATACTCCACGCGTGAAATCGACGGTTCACTAATTGCTACGGGCGATAAAAAATTGGCGGCCACGTTTGAAACGGAAGTGCGCATTGGCGACCTCATTGATATCGACGGCAAAAAGTGGCGCGTGGTTCAGCCGAATCCGGTTAAGCCCGCAGATGTGCTGATTTCCTATAACATCCAGCTAAGGACCTGATATGTCCAGTTCCGTAAATCAGCCGTTCCTGGCTGCCATTCAGTTATTCGTGGATAGCTCAAAGCAGGATATGGACGAGGTGGTGCGTAGGACAGGTATCAAAATACTCGGTCGGCTGGTGGAAATGTCACCGATTGGTAATCCCGATCTCTGGCAGGTGAACCAGACGGCATCGGCTTACAACACGGCGGTACGGGAGCATAACGCGGCACTGCGCCAAGACCCGGCCAATCTCACTAAAGCCGGACGCCTGAAGCACGGGCGAGCCGTCAACGACTCGATGGACATCAAAAAGCCTGAGGGTTATGTCGGTGGTCGGTTCAAGAACAACTGGTATGTGGGTTTCGACAGCCAGCCGACTCAGTCAAACGATACACCAGATGCTTCCGGCCAGGGATCAAATTCCCGTGGCATGGCGGTGCTTGAGGTATTCAGAGTGGGCCAGGTCAGCTCGATTTACTTCACCAATAACCTGCCATATGCGGCAGCGCTGGAAAACGGTCATTCCACCCAGGCGCCGGGCGGGATAGTGGGCATTACAGCTATCGACGCGGCGCAGCTGTTCCGAGAGGCAATGAGCGAGGTACGCAATGGTCGGTGATCAGTCCATGCGAATAGCTGACCTGCTGGAGAGCCGGGTAGCCATAATCTCGGCTTCTCTCGGCTTGCCGATCGCCTGGCCGAATATCGTATTCGATCCACCGGATGCGCCATACGCCCGTGTTTATGTTTTACCTGCACAAACTGTAGGTCAGGACATAGAAGGTCTGATGCGTACCTATCAGGGGATCTTGCAGGTAAACATCATTACTCCCGCAGGCTCAGGCGTGAGCCAGGCGAGAGGGCTTGCCCAGTCGGTGGCAGATGCATTCCCTGAAGGACTGCCGCTGGTGGACGGTGATCTGACGGTTTACATCAACGGGCCGCCGCAGGTGAGACAACCCATCCAGGACCGGCCAACCTCGGCGCCCAACGGTTCCAGTGGTTCCATAACCTACACCATCCCCGTCAGCATGCAGTACCGCGCTGACTACTGACCCGCCAGATGGCGGGTTTTTTATTACCTAAATTCAGGAGAGTGCTATGGCATTCGCAATCCCTAACGGCTCGCGTGTGAACGTGGCCAAGGCCTATCAAGCCCCAATCACCTTTACCGCAGCCTCTAACGCGACGGAATGCGAACTGACCGTTGCATCGGCCTCCGGCATTCTGGCTGGTGACGTAGTTCAGGTGAGTTCCGGCTGGTTAAAGCTCGATAACATGGTGCTGCGCGTAAAATCGGTGACCAGTAATAAAATCGTGCTGGAAGCATTCGATACTACCGACACCACCAAATTCCCGGCAGGCACTGGCGCGGGCACGCTGCGCAAAATCGACTCATGGATCACCATGCCTCAGGTGATGACACTATCAACTGAAGGTGGTGACCAGCAGACCATCAGCGTGCAGTTCCTGGAAGATGACAAAGCGCGAACCATCCCAACGTTTAAAAACGCGGTGGTTCAGGTTTATACCTTTGCACACGACCCTCAACTGGCGATCTACAAACGCCTCATTGACCTGGATGACTCCAGCGACACAACGGCAGTCTGGTTCCATAACCCACGCGGCAAAGCTGATCGTTTCTACTCAGCCAAAGTATCGTTCCAGCGCGTACCGCGCACGGAAATCAACGCCGTGGAAAGTAACGAGGCGCGCATGAACTTCGAATCGGACATGCAGATTTACCCGATCGCCGATTCATCCGTTACGCCGCTGGCGTTCCTGACCGACCTGCCGGCCACCAAATCGGTTGCCACAGGCACAGCGCTGGATCTGGCGGTGGTAATGAAGGGCGGCTCAGCACCTTACACCTACGTTTGGAAGAAAGGCAGCACCGCTATTCCGGGCAAAACCGCATCGACGTTCAACATTTCATCTGTCGCATCCGGTGATGCTGGCGTTTACACCTGTGAAGTCACCGACGCCGCGGGCAAAACCATCACCTCGGCTGCGTGTACTGTCACGGTCAACTAACCAATCTGGCCCGGTACGCCGGGCTTTTTTATGCGCATCGCACGCGCACATCAAAGAAAGTCTTTCAGCTGTGAGCCTGGGCAAACCGTTAACTTTCGGCGGCTTTTCCGTGCGACAGGCTCACGTCTAAAAGGAAAATTAAAATGTCAGAACCTTCAGTCGTCCCTTACGTAAAAACCACTCCCAAACCTTTTGGTGTGGACGTCGAATGGAAATGGCCGGGTGGCTGCGCGGTGCTAGAACTGCAATGCCTTCATGAAGATGGCCGACTTATGAAAGAACGCATCTTCTGGCCAGCTACCGTATGCCTTATTTCCGGCCTCAAAGCTGGTGAGAGATTGCAGGTGCGCCTGCGTCCAATTGCAGAAGATGGCTCAGCACGAGATTGGCGAGCCGGTGACTGGGTCGAAGGTGTTTCTTCTGTCGATGCCGGAGAAATTGTAGAGGCGCTGGACCATGAAATCCGCAACAGCGATGCATTCAAAGTCCTGAAAGATGGCTGGTCTTTCGAAAAGAACGGGGTGCTGATTATTAATAACGGCCAGGTGTTCGTTACCGATGCAAAGATCGACGATGCCGTATTGTCTAAGAGCTATAGCGTTAAAATGAACGTCGCCTACAAAGGTAAACCTCACGAAGCTGGCATGACCCTCAGAGTTGAAGATGGCCAGAGCAACGTTGAGTTTATGGCTGATCGCTATACGGTGCATGAAGCCGCTTCATCCATCATCGAGAACGCCGCCGCAACAAGCGCGAAGACGAAGATTAGGCTTGGCGATGAAATGAAACATGCCATCATTGATGCCGTGCGTGAAAGCGATTTGTTCGCATCCCTCCAGGCAAATATTGATGCGCAAACAGCGTCAGTAGCTGGCCTGCAACAGGCGATGAACGAAGCGGTCACCAATGCTATTAAAAACGCGCTGAAGCCCGGTGGCCTGCTTTACAACCGTTAACCTCCCATCACGCACTCGAATACTCGACCCGCTACGGCGGGTTTTTCTTTTCTAAGGAACCGAAATGACCAAATTTTCTCTGATCCCAAACCCTACGTTTTCCGTGACCGCCAGCATCCCACGCGCTGGCGCCGAAGACGGCAAGCTGACGTTTACTTTCCGCCATAAGACACTGGAAGAGCTGCGCTCTATGGACGAAAAGCTGCAAAAGTCCGCTGAAGGTAAAAAGGGTGCTATCGAGCCGCAGGCCGACTACCTCATGGAAATTGTCGAGGGGTGGGCGCTGCCGGACGAGTTCAACCGCGAGAACGTTATTGTCCTCCTGCGGAACTATCCACGCGCGTTCGACAGCATCGGTCTGGCATACACCAAAGAGCTGATGGGTATCCGCGAAAAAAACTGAGGCAGGTCGCCGCAGCGTTGTACACGCCGGGACCGACGCTCGCGGAGCTGAGCGCTTTTGGTTTGACGCCTGAGGACGTGGAGGAAGAGGTGGGGATCCTGCCCTCGGTGTGGAGGTCCTTCACCATCTTCTCTTCCCTGGCGACCCAGTGGCGAGTCGGCGCGAGCGGGGCGACCGGCCTTGATTACAACGTTCTCCCCTGGATGTTCGAGTTACACGGGGTTGAGGATGCGGCGGCCTGCATGGCTGACCTTCAAATTATGGAAAGCGAGGCTCTCAAGGTAATGCATAAGGAGACGAAATAATGACAGACCAGATCGCCTCGATTACTTTGCGGGCCGATGTTTCTGACCTGAAAACAGCCAGCAACGAACTGGATAAACTCGGCCAGGCGGCGGCCGGTGCTGTAGATAAAGCAGATGATCTGAATAGCGTGTTTCGCGCTGGCGCTGAATCTGCGAAGCAAGGCAGTGAAGGGCTCAAGGAGCAGCAGAACGCGCTCAAAGGGCTGCTGGAGAATATCGACCCGGTTACCAAGGCCTTAAACCGCCTGGATGAGCAGCAAGAATCGCTGCGGAAATTCCAGGCCAAAGGTTTCCTTGATACCGATACCTTTCAGGCTTACAACAAAATCCTGGATGACACCCGCCTCAAGCTGACCGACACCGGAGAAGCTGCGGCACGTGCTCAGGCCGAATTAGCCGCTACCCAGGCGGCAGAGAAGCAGTCCGCAGCGTTAAAGAACCTTCTTGGATCCATCGACCCGACTATCCGCGCGTTCAATTCACTGGATGAACAGCACGCACAGCTGGTGGCCCATTTCGAAGCAGGGCGCATTAACGGTGCTCAGTTCGAGCACTTCAACACAATCCTTAACCAGACGCGTGAGCGCCTCTCTGGTGTCGCTGACGTACTGCCAGAGGCGCTATCCCGGCAGGAAGCTGCTGCCCGGCGTGCTGGAATTTCCGTTGGCCAGTACAGCGCCGCGCTGCGCACTCTGCCGGCGCAGTTCACCGATATCGCGACACAGTTGGCTGGAGGCCAATCCCCTTTCCTGATCTTGCTCCAGCAAGGCGGGCAAATTAAGGATTCTTTTGGTGGATTAGGCCCAATGCTCCAGGCTTTGCGGGACGCATTGTTTGGGTTTAACGAAGAGAGCAGAGAAACATCCGAGTCGGCAGCAGGCATAAGTGACGCTGCTGAAGGACTTAACAACACCAGTGAGGCAGCGGAGAAGCTGGGGCGGGCGGGTGGCCTGTTAAATACCTTTAACCTTGCGATTGCTGGCTCGGTGGGTTTGCTGGCTCTTCTGGCTGGGGCTGCCTACAGTTCATCCCAGCAGTTCGACAATGTTGCCAGATCGCTCATTTTGATGGGCGGGGCTGGCTTTTCCTCCATGCAGCAACTGAACGACGCGGCAAAGGATGTTGCTGATAACGCTGGTGCTTCTTTGGCTGAGTCTGTTGATACCCTGGTCCAACTAAACGACACCGGGAAGTATACCGCCGACCAGATGACCAAAATTGCCAAATCCATTCTGGCTATGGGTGATGCAGGGCTGGATACGAAGGCTGCGCTGGCGGATTTTTCACGACTGGCAAACGATCCTATTAAAGCCCTGGCGAGCTTGAACCAGCAATATGGCTTTGTTGATGAAGCCATGATGAAGCACCTCATTACCCTGGAGAAAACGAAGGGGAAAACAGCAGCGGCAAACGAAGCTATAAGGCTTTTTGCCGACACCATGGAGGATCGCAGTAATAAAATTGTAGAGGCCACCGATAATATCGGGCAGGCGTGGAACGGGATTAAAGCTTTCTCCTCCGACATTTTCGGTCAAATCGGGGTTACCGTGCGCGCCTGGGGAAACCAGATCATCGATATCTTCGAACTGGTTAAGTCCTCGATCAAAGACTTGTTCCTCAATATCACCTCTCTGGACGCCAAGTTCACCAGCACCATCGCTGGCTGGGCAGACAAAATCCCGGGTGGCGGTGCGCTGGCTAATTTCCTCGGCATGGACGTTGAGGCAATGAAAAAGGCTGGAGCGGAAGCGGACAAAGAGATTGAGGCGAACAAAAAACGCTATAACGAGCTTTGGAAGCGCGTCACTGCGCCTAACGCACAGGCAAACTATGAGGCTGAAGCGCGAGGGTCTAACGTAAAAGGTGATGGCGGAACAAGTCGAGAATCAAGAGACGCAGTCTCGAAGCTTGCACAAGACTCAGCCAAAAAGACCAAAGAGGCAAAAGCCACGCTGGATGCTGGCGATCGCACTCTTGAGAACTACCGTGCCCAGGCCAGAACGTTAACTGAAACACTCGAAACGTTGCGCAAGACTGGGGAGACGCAGGTCAGATATACCGAATTCAGCAAACAGCAATCTCGCTTTGCTGAATTGGATGAGGCTGCCAAAACACGAGCGCTGACCGCCCAGGAGAAATCTCTACTGTCGAGCCGTGAGGCCATTCTGAACGCCGCCAAGGTGGTGGATCAGAAGAACAAGGAAGTAGAGGCGCAGCAGAAGATTAATGGCCTGGCGCAGCAGGCGAATAAATACGTCACGCAGATGTCGGAAAAGACAGAAGCGTTGCGAGGCAGCGCAGGCCTAAGCAGCCGTCAGAGCCAGCGCATGATGGAAGAGGCTCAGCTCCGCCAAGGCTGGCTCAACGGTGGTGGTAAGCTTGATGATGCTGGCTATGAGAAAGAACTGGCAGCCCTCAGAAATTATTACTCTGAAGAGGATAAGCTGCGCGGCGACTGGAAGTCTGGGGCTGTTGCTGGATGGAATGAATATCTGGATGCCGCTACCAACACCTATGACGCAGTGAAGAACGTGGCTAGTTCGACGCTGACAGGTCTATCTGACATGCTAACCAGCTTAATGACGACGGGAAAAGCCTCAATAAAAGAATTCGGCAAATCGATGCTGAAGATGATTGTTGAGGTGACAAACAGGCTGATGGTTGCCTATGCGGTGCAGGCTGCGATGGGCTGGATAAGCGGTGGCAGTGGCGGTGGCAGCACGCCTGGTGGTGCATATGCAAACGCCGCTGCTGGCGTAACCTTCAATGCTAAAGGTGGTGTCTATGACTCTCCTGGCCTCAGTAAATATGTGAACGGTGTTTACGACACTCCTCAGCATTTCACCTTCCAGGGCGCATCTAAGTTTGCGAAAGGCGGCGTCTTCGCAGAGGCTGGTGCTGAAGCAATCATGCCCCTAACTCGGGACTCTGCCGGGCGCTTGGGGGTACGTGCCCAGGGTGGCGGCGGGATGGCCCCGATTATCAATACCACTGTTAACGTAGATGCTGGTGGTTCGGTTACAACGCAAACTTCCAGTTCTGGTGATGCCATGGGGCGCGCGCTTGCCGAGGAAATGCAGAATGCCGCACTGCAGGTAGTTCAGAAACAGCTTAAACCGGGTGGCATGATCTACAACTTCAGCAAAGGCAGGTAGTGTTTACGTCACCCCCTGGTTAATATGTTGAAAACCATAATGATCAGGGGATGATTGTGTTAAATAAAATAATCAAGAAGATCCTAAGAACCATTGGGCTGTTGCTGCTTCTTCTTATTGTGATTTTTGTTGCAGCGGTGGTTAATAAACCAACCGAGCAAGAAAAAAAGCAAAAAGAAGCCAAGGAACTTGCAGATAAAAAATTAGATGAACTTCGTAATGCCTGTGAAGCTTACGTTAGAAAGTCAGTGATCAATAAAAGCACCCTGGATATGTCGGCGTTTGGCTCTAACAGATGGCTCGGCAATGACGGTAAGTTCTACGCGACGCAGGAATTTAGCGCTAAAAACAAATTTGGTCTTGAGCAGAAATTCAGAGCTGAATGCATTGAAGACAAGGATGGGAAAACTGATTACCGGCTTGTCGAAATGAATGGAAGTTAAACCGTTCTCAGTTTATTACAAAGTATCGCCCATACTTTGAACCGACACAGAGCCTCGCATACGCGGGGCTTTTTTTATGGAGTAAATATGGCAGTTGAAACATACAGCTGGCGCTCGCAGCTCGGTGCTGGGGCGATTGAATATAGTCAAACGGTGCGCGCGGCGCAGTTCGGTGATGGCTATGAGCAGGTTGCTGATAATGGCATTAACTCTACTGCTATTCAGGTGCCAATGAAGCATACCGGCACCGAGACGGAGGTGGACAGGATTCGTGATTTTCTCCTGGCTCATACCGTGAAGGCCTTCATCATCACGCCGCCCGGCGAAGCGAAGGGGCTTTATCGGGTAGTCGCCGATTCCGTTCGTAAAACGCAGATCAGCAGCAAAGTTGCTGAGTTGACGTTCACCATCAAACGGGCTTACGGAGTGTACGCATAATGGCATTAGTCGATCAGGCGGCGATGCTGGCACCAGGTGGCAGAGTCCGCCTGGTTGAAGTTGATGCCTCAGAGTTCAGTGGCGGTATTCACCGTTTCCACTACGCACCTTTCCCCCATACACCGGAAGAGATCGACGCTGCCAATGGTGATGAAGAAAAGCTCGGACCAAAGCCAATCGTATTCGGTGGGAATACCTACGATTTTTGGCCGTTTCAGGTTTCAGGCCTGGAGCTATCAACAGACCAGGCGGCGGAGCCGTCTCTTAGCGTTTCCAACCTCGACGGTCATATCACGGCGCTATGCCTGCAATATAAAGACATGGTTAATGCCAAAGTGAGCATTATCGACACCTATTCGGTTTACCTCGATGCCGTGAATTACCCTGGTGGGGTGAACCCGACCGCCGACCCGTCGATGTTCACGCTTCAGACCTTCTGGCTTGACACCAAAACCTCCGAAGACGACGAGGTAGTTACCTGGTCACTCAGCAGCCCGGCCGATTTGCAAAATCTGGTCATTCCTACACGGCAAATCACCTCTCTCTGCGAGTGGGCGCTGCGCGGGCAATACCGTAGCGGCGACGGCTGCACCTACAACGGCACGGCGTATTTTGATGCGAAGGGTAATCCTGTCGCTGACCCGGCGCTGGATGTGTGCGGCGGCTGCCTGAGTGACTGCCGTAAGCGGTTTGGTGCCGGGCTGGCAGAGCCTAATACCGCGACCCTTGATTTTGGGGGCTATCCAGCCACCGTGCTTTTTTCCCGATAACCGGACGTACCAATGAATAAAACCATAATGGCAGCTATCCGGGCGCATGCACTGGAGGAATCCCCGCGTGAGTGCTGTGGCTTCGTTATTCAGTCTGGCCGTCGCCAGCGCTACATTCCCGTGCCGAATACGCACGAAAATCCGACAGAGCATTTCCGCATCGACGGCGAGCACTGGGCTAACGCCGAAGATATCGGGACGATTATTCGCGTCATCCACTCCCACCCTGGCGACGGTGCCCGGCCTATTCCGTCCGATCTGGACCGACAACAGTGCAATAACTCCGGCGTGGTCTGGGGCATTTACGCGCCGGACAGCGATGAATACGCCGAGATAATGCCGGAGGCGGTGCCGCTTATTGGGCGTCCGTTTATCCTGGGCTCGAATGACTGCTGGGGGCTGATTATGGACTGGCACGCCATTCAGGGCGTCACGCTGAACGATTTTCGCGTCGATTACCCGTGGTGGGAAAGCCAGTACCCGGACAATCTCTATTTCGAAAACTGGGAGCGGGAAGGGTTTGTCGAATGCGACCCCGCGCCAGGCTGCATGGTAATCATGCAGGTTGAATCCGCTAAGTGGAACCACGCGGGCATCATCACTGAAGAAGGTGAACTGCTCCACCACCTTTACGGCCAGCCTTCCTGCATTACCCCGTATGCCCGAGGCTATTTCAAAGACCGCACGATGATCTGCGTTCGTCACAAAGACCTGCCGCAGGAGATAAAGCCATGGCGCGTTTAACCACCATTCGTCTGTATGGCGCACTGGGCGCCCGCTTCGGGCGTGTGCATAAACTGGCAGTGCAGACATCTGCCGAAGCGGTAAAAGCCCTATGTATCAACTTCGACGGGCTGGAAGACTATCTGATGAATGCCAAAAAAAATGGCATGACCTTCGCGGTGTTTCGCGGTAAGCGCAACATAGGCGTGCAGGACTTCCAGGAGTTGGCAGGCGATAGCGATATTCGCATAGCGCCAGTTATGGAAGGGGCGAAGAAGGCCGGCATGTTCCAGACAATCCTCGGCGCCGTGATGGTTGTTGCTGGTGTCATTACTGGAGTGGTAACCGGCTGGACGGGCGTAGGTTTGACATTTGGGGCTGGACTTATCATGTCGGGCGCGTCAATGATGGCCGGCGGTATTTACCAGATGCTTTCGCCCCAGCCCAAAGGGTTGCAGGGGCGAGACGACCCTGACAATAAACCCTCTTATGCCTTTGGTGGCTCAGTTAATACCCTTGCGATGGGAAACCCGGTCGCGCTTCTTTATGGTGAGCGCGAGATCGGCGGCGCTATCATCAGCGCTGGCATAGTCGCCGAAGACATCTGATAACTCCTTTCTGAATATCAAGCACCCAGTCGGGTGCTTTTTTTATGGATGTAATATGGAAGCGATCACTGGTGCAAAGGGTGGCAGCCAGAAGCAGCACACACCTGTAGAACAACCTGATTCGGCGCAGTCAATGGCGCGCTGCCGCATGCTGCTGGCGCTCGGGGAGGGTGAGTTTGCTGGTGGTCTGGATGCGACCAGCATTTTCCTGGACGGTACGCCGCTGGGAAACTCAGACGGAACGATGAACTTTGAAAACGTTTCCTGGGAATTTCGGCCAGGCACACAGACCCAGACGCCGATTCCGGGTTTCCCCGCAGTGGAGAACGAAACTACAGTCGGCGTATCGCTGACAAAAGCCACGCCCTGGACGCGCGCGCTGAGCAACACCCAGATTGACGCTGTGCTCGTTCGCATTGGTATTCCGGGTTTGCAGCAGCAGGAAAACGACGGGGATATTGTCGGCACTACCGTAAAGTACCATATCGATCTTGCTGTAGATGGTGGTGCGTTCTCTACGGTCATGACAAGAACCGTCACAGAGAAGCTCAGTTCGCTCTATGAACTCACCCATCGCATTAATCTTCCGAAAGCCAGTACGGGCTGGCAGATTCGCGTGGTTCGCGACACCGACGACAGCACCAGCCAGATGTTGCAGAACAAAACGCAGGTACAGGCGATCACTGAGGTTATTGATGCGCGCCTGCGTTATCCCCACACGGCGTTGCTGTATGTGTCGTTCAACGCCAAATCGTTCAATAATATCCCGAAGGTTTCCTGTAAACCTAAGGGGCGCATTATCCGCATCCCTTCGAATTACGATCCGATAGCCCGAACCTACAGCGGCACATGGGACGGGACGTTTAAGTGGGGCTGGACGAATAACCCGGCCTGGATTTGGTTCGATGTTCTGACAGAGCCGCGTTTCGGCCTTGGCCGCCGCGTGACGCCAGAAATGCTCGATAAGTGGGAGCTCTATCGCATCGCCCAGCGCTGCGACCAGAAGGTACCCGACGGGAAAGGAGGAAGCGGTACCGAGCCGCGCTTCATGTTTGACGTGTACATTCAGGCGCAGGCCGACGCCTGGCAGGTGATCAAGGATATCGCCGCAGGGTTCAATGGCATGACGTTCTGGGGCAACAATATGTTCAATGTTGTCTCGGACATGCCGGCGGATACGTCGAAGCTGCAAATCCTTACCCGCGCTTCGGTGGTGGGCAAACCGGTTTACTCGAGCGGCAGTGAAAAGACCCGCTTCTCCAGCGCGCTGATTAACTTCAGCGACCCTGACAATCACTATCAGGACCGCACAACAGCAGTGATGTTCCCGGACCTGGTTAAGCAGTTCAAGTTTAAGCAGACGCAGATCACCGCAATCGGCTGTACGCGCGAGAGCGAAGCACAGCGCCGTGGCGGGTGGGCGGTGTATTCCAACTCACTCGACCGGATTATTACGCTACAGACCGGGCTTGATGGCTTTGTATTCGTGCCGGGCACCGTATTTGCGTTTGCAGATGAACGCCTGTCAGGGCGCGTTTATGGCGGGCGTATCACCGGGTACAACGCAGGGCTTAAGGCCGTGACCACTGACCGGGGCACCAGCGCGGTGGCGGGCGATACGCTGATGATTCGCACCCAGGGCGGTACCGTTGAGAGCCGGGTGATACAGGCCGTAAACGGCACGCAGCTGATCGTGTCCACGCCGTTCACGGCGGCGCCATTACCTAATGCCGTATTCGTAATTGATGCTGGTCAGCTGCGCCTGCAGTATTTCAGGGTAACGAACCTAAAATTTGATGATGAGGAAAACACCTTCACCATCACTGGAGCGGAGTATAACACGTCGAAATATGACGCTGTTGATAACAATGCCCGCATGGACACGCCGCCAATTAGTCTGATACCAACCGGCCTCGTCAACCAGCCGACCAATATCGTGGTAGCGAGCTATGACGCAGTGCGCCAGGGGCAGCGAGTGGCTACCCTGACGGCATCCTGGGATGCGCCGGTCGACAAGAACGGCAAACCACAGGCGGATGTCATAGCCTATCGGGTGCAGTGGAAGCGCGGTGACAATGAGTGGGTTAACGTACCGGAGACCGGTCTTCGCAATATCGAAGTGCCTGGCATCTTCGAGGGCGATTATCTGGTCCGTGTACGCGCGATCAACTCCGGCGGTGCATCGAGTCTCTGGGCCACGTCTGCGTTGACTCATCTTACCGGACGCACGGGTGACGTTCCAAAACCTGTCGGCCTTACGGCCTCTGAAGATGTTGTTTTTGGTATCAATGTTACCTGGGGGTTCCCGGCTAATACCGGCGACACCCTGAGCACTGAACTGCAATACAGCATTGCCGCTGACGGTTCGAATCCGATGCTTTTGGCATCTGTACCGTATCCGCAGAAACTTTATCAGCAGATGGGGCTGAAGGCGGGGCAGGAATTCTGGTACCAGGCGCGGCTTGTCGACAGGATCGGGAATCAGAGCGGATGGACCGACTGGGTGCGCGGGCAGGCCAGCATCGATGTATCCGACATCACCGATGTGATCCTGGAGGAGATTAAAGATTCTGAGGTATTTAAGGATCTGATTGAGAGTGCTGTAGCCAGCAGCGAGAAACTGGCCGAACTTTCTGACGCGATTAAGGAGAACGCCGATGGTCTGGCTGCCGCCGTAGGTTCGAATAAGCAGACAGCAGAAGCAATCATTGGGAACGCCCTGGCTATTGCTGATGTTGTTGTGCGCCAGACTGCGCAGCAGGGGGCTAACTCTGCGACATTCGAACAGCTCCGGGAGGTGATCGCCACTGAGACGGAAGCACGCGTCACGGATGTTACCCGTCTTGAGGCACAAACTGCACAGAATGAAGCGGGTATTACTGAAGTTCGCCAGGCGTTAGCAACGGAAACTGAAGCTCGCGCTTCTGCGGTAAGTCAATTGACGGCTGCCACTCAGGCCGCATCTGACAAAGCTGATTCAGCAGCTGCTGTAGGTGCTCAGAATACTGCATCAATCACCAACCTTAGCCAGGTTGTCACAGACCTCGATTCCTCAATGGCATCACGTCTGGAAGAACTGGGAGCACAAACTGATAAGGCCAGCGGCGGTATTCAGAGTAACTCCATCGCGCTAATAACGAGTACGCTGGCGCAGGTTGATCAGCAGGTGAGACTCAGCGCGCAGTACGGTGACAGTAAGGCCAGCATCGATCGTATTGATAATGTTATGGCAAGCGACAGGGAGGCAACAGCGCGTTCGCTGCTGAGTTTGCAGACTGACGTGAACGGCAACAAGGCAGCAATCAACAGCCTGAACCAGACGTTTTCCAATTATCAGCAGGCCACGGCCACGCAGATAAACGGCATTACGGCGACCATCAACGGGCACACTTCAGCGATCACCACCAACGCGCAGGCCATTGCGAACGTCAACGGCGACCTGAATGCGATGTACAGCATCAAGGTCGCTGTTGATTCTAATGGTAATCAGTATGCAGCAGGGATGGGGGTTGGTGTTCAGAATACGCCATCTGGAATGCAGTCGCAGGTGCTCTTCCTGGCAGACCGCTTCGCTGTGATGACTCAGGCTGGCGGTACAGTTACGCTGCCATTTGTGATCCAGAACGGACAGACCTTCATCCGGGATACGTTCATCAAGGACGGTACCATCAGCAATGCCAAAATAGGAAACTACATTCAGTCTTCAACATGGGACGGCACCGGAAATGTTGGCTGGCACATCAACAAGTCTGGCTACGCGACGTTCAATAATGTGACCGTTCGTGGCTCCATTTATGCAACCAACGGTAATTTTTCATTTAACGGGTCCGGTAATACCACAGTCATTAATGGCAACGGCGTCACCATCAATATTCCGGGTGGTGGCCGGATCGTACTTGGGACATGGTGATAATATGCCGACAGGGTTATTGATAGAGCTGAACGACGGCGGGAAACCTATGGAGATAACGGCGGGGCTGAGATGCCCGTCATTTGGAGCAAGTTTTGACAGTGGATATCAGAAAGCCAAGTACGCGGATATTTCCGGTTATGTATCCGGTTCGCAGGTGCTGTTTATCCCTCACGCAACGGCTTATCTTGATTCAGGGCTGCTTCATAAAATGAACTCGGTCACCATATCCGGTGGCCGCGTGACGCAGAACTCCACGATGAAGGATGTAAGCATCAGTGAGCGTGAAAGTACGTACACGTTCCCCGGTAGCCTCTGGCAGATATTTCCGTCAGGCCAGCGTAGTGGTGTGGGTCTTCTCATCAGCAACAGTACTGACTTCACCTCAATAACCAATGCTACACAGTCAGGACAGTGTATCTGGAAGGGTGCCGTCAATGTTCCCACTGGCGGCTGGGCAGTTCCCACGATAGCGGGGTACGACAAGTCCAAATATATCGTCTTTGGGCGCTGCAATAGCGGTAACACAGTCGATTTCGATGGCAACACGGTCAGGTTCTTCAGCCCTCCATCCACCAACGATGATGCTCCGACGACCGGCACGATAGATATTGTCATCTTTGCCAGTGGCGTGGCGCCTCAGCCGGGCACCGGCCTCAACATCTTCAATGCAGCCGGGGCTTGCACGTTTTCGACGACAAAGCGGCCTTTCGTCTACCTCAACCAACTCTGGACGCCTTCGAAAAATGCCGTAAGCATCGGCAGCGGCTATGTTCCGCTGGGCAGGTTCGGGCTGATGGCTCACGAAGTAAATGGCATGTACGTGTATCGAATGTTCGGAATAAAAATACAGAACGGCAGTGCTTCAGTTCAGGGTGGGAAATATCTCGGGCGCGAACAATATGCCATTTTTGGTAATGACACGGTAACGCCCCTCAATCTTCCCGTTCTTCCCGATATGTACGTCTGAAAAATATCACCCTTTAAATGCACCCTCGCTCCGGCGGGGGTTTTTATTGCCTGGAGAAAACATGATTTATACCACCGGCACTATCGCCATCAGCGGAAACACCCTTACAGGTACCGGCACAAACTTCACTGCCGCTGGCTCACTCATCCGCAACGGCTGTACTGTCATTGCGCTGACCAGCCCCACACAGGTGTTCCAGATTACCGCTATCGGCGGGGCAACAAACCTCACCGTGACACCTGCGGCAAGTCCTGCAATCCCTGCGGGGACAAAGTTTTCGATTTTGCTGAGCGACAGCCTGAGCGTGGATGGACTGGCACAGGATATTGCAGAAACCTTCACGATGTACCAGCGCTACATGAGTGGGTTCGCTGATGTGATGAATGGGACATCTGACGTAACTATCACCATCAATGGTGTGGCCGTCACTGTGCCGGGTCAGAGATCGCTGGCAAAGAAAGGGGCTAACAGCGACATCACCAGCCTTTCCGGGCTGACCACAGCACTAAGCGTGGCGCAAGGGGGTACTGGTGCGAAAAATGCGGCAGATGCCCGCACAAACTTCGGGCTCGGAACCGCAGCACTCAAAAACAATGTAAACGGTACGCTCGGTGATGTCTTACTGCAAGGGTACGGCAATCTAGTTAAAATCCAGCAGTATAATCCCGGATTACCTCTGGGGCAGACCGGGGTATACGGACAGTCAAGCGCCGCAGGATGGAAGCCGTCAACAGCGGGCAGCGGCTTTATGACTGCATACTCCGACGACCGCCGCCAGCAGTACTGGATCAGCATTGAGCAGGGATTTTATGTGCGCCATATTTCTGACGCAGCCTTTGATATCGGTGCGAACGTTTACCCGTGGACGCAGATGCAGGCGGTTGGGACATCTGATATCAACTTTAAGAAAGATATCACTGAACTTGATACGGAAATCGCGCTGGCAAACATCGATGCGATGGAGTTCGTATCGTTCAGGTATAAGGATGACGACAGTGAAGCAGTACGCCGTGGTGTAATCGCGCAGCAAATTGAAAAGATTGACCCGGAATACGTTCACAGCGCCGAGGGAGTGGGCAAAATGACCCTTGACCTTAACCCATTGCTTATGGATGCTCTGGCCGCCATTAAGGCACTTAACGCAAAGGTAGCAGAACTTAGTAAACAGGTTGATGAGCTAAAACAGGGTGGAGCTTGATATACCTGAAGACAGCATATTGAAACGGCTTCGCTAAGAAAACCGCCGCCCGTCTTAAGAAAGAACGGGCGGCGGCTGGTTGCTCAGTGTTCATGCCCGAGCAAACGTGGGGAATATTAACCGAACAAGATTTATAGGCCAACCTGGCGAACAGCAGGAGACTCAGAGGTCAGCCACATATCGGACTCTTCAAACATCTCCTCCAGCAAGCGGTTCAGTTTTTCCCGATCGCTTTTGCTGGCATCGCTGTTCAGGCCGTTCGCCTGCATCGGCTTCACCTTCACTTCGGCATCAGGGAAAATCTGGTGCACCCGCTTCGTCAGCTCGTCCAGAATGATTTCTCTGGCCCCTTCGAGCCCTTCAACATTTCGCTTGTCATAAACCAGCTCAACGAACATCACTCTCCATCCTTGCTGACTTGATCTGTTGATACAAAAATACTACTGTATATGCATACAGTCAATAAGCAAGTGTGGGTGCTGCTATGCCTCGTCAATATGATATTCACGCAGCTTTTTTAGCCTCTATAGAGCAAAATCCAAAGGGTTACCTTTGTCTCAAAACGAACAAATTCATCAATAATTTGCGCGAGAAGAACTGGCACTTCAGCCGTGCAGAAGCTAACTCATGGATAGAACGCTATCAACCCGGTTTTGCAGATAAGACAACTGACGGCAGTGATAACAGATACTGGATCCTGCGTAACATGGGGAGGGTCCACTGATGGGATTTGCATCACCAGCAGCTGATTACGTTGAGCGCCAGCTCACTCCCGAAATTCTGTGCAACATGGGTGCCGACAGCAGGGTTCTTGAAACTGATATGGGATTCGCGGTTATCGAGCCTGTAGTGATGAAGACACCAGGAGATGTGTTGCTGATTTTGTGCGACGGACACACACAGTTTGCCAAGCTGATGGGACGATCGCTCATAACAGACGACGGCGAAGCGATCGAAGGGTCTGCGCTGGAAGAAGTTGAGGTATTGGGTAGAGTGACGTTCTTCATCAACCGTGCGCTGAGCGATGATGACTGCCCAACAATTTAATTTTCATTGCTTAACCGTAGGCACTCGTTATCACACGATGAACAGGAGATCGTATGCTGACGATTTGGGCGCTACAGTGTAATATGCATGCCAGTCGTTGATGGGGTAGTTACTGTGGAGTGTCCACCGCTGTGTCCATCAAGAAGATTTAATCCGCATAGCGAGTAAATAAATTCATACATATGAAGAACATAAGAAATTTCTCCATCATTGCTCACATTGACCACGGTAAGTCGACGCTGTCTGACCGTATTATCCAGATTTGCGGTGGCCTGTCTGATCGTGAAATGGCAGCCCAGGTTCTGGACTCCATGGACCTGGAACGCGAACGCGGTATTACCATTAAAGCCCAGAGCGTGACGCTCGACTATAAGGCTTCCGATGGTGAAACCTACCAGCTGAACTTTATCGACACCCCAGGGCACGTTGACTTCTCTTATGAAGTGTCACGCTCGCTGGCGGCCTGCGAAGGCGCGCTGCTGGTGGTGGATGCCGGGCAGGGCGTAGAGGCCCAGACGCTGGCAAACTGCTATACCGCCATGGAAATGGATCTCGAAGTAGTGCCGGTTCTGAATAAAATCGACCTGCCAGCCGCCGATCCTGAGCGCGTAGCGGAAGAAATTGAAGACATCGTCGGTATCGATGCGACCGATGCAGTGCGCTGCTCGGCAAAAACCGGCGTAGGTGTTCCGGATGTACTGGAACGTCTGGTGCGTGACATTCCGCCGCCGGAAGGTGACCCGGATGCGCCGCTCCAGGCGCTGATCATCGACTCCTGGTTTGATAACTACCTGGGTGTTGTCTCGCTGGTGCGTATTAAAAACGGTACCATGCGTAAAGGCGACAAAATCAAGGTCATGAGCACCGGGCAGGTCTACAACGCTGACCGCCTTGGCATCTTCACGCCAAAACAGGTTGACCGTACCGAACTGAAATGCGGCGAAGTGGGTTGGCTGGTCTGTGCAATTAAAGACATCCTCGGCGCGCCAGTGGGCGATACCCTGACCGGCGCACGTAACCCGGCAGATAAAGCGCTGCCAGGCTTCAAAAAGGTGAAACCGCAGGTTTATGCGGGTCTGTTCCCGGTCAGCTCCGACGATTACGAAAACTTCCGCGATGCGCTCGGAAAGCTGAGCCTCAATGATGCTTCCCTGTTCTATGAGCCAGAAAGCTCAACGGCGCTGGGCTTCGGCTTCCGCTGTGGCTTCCTCGGTCTGCTGCACATGGAGATCATTCAGGAACGTCTGGAGCGTGAATACGATCTGGATCTGATCACCACCGCCCCGACGGTTGTCTACGAAGTAGAAACCACGTCGAAAGAGGTCATCTACGTCGACAGCCCTTCCAAGCTCCCGCCGCTGAATAATATTCAGGAACTGCGCGAGCCTATCGCAGAGTGTCACATGCTGCTGCCGCAGGAGTTCCTCGGCAACGTGATCACCCTGTGTATTGAGAAGCGTGGCGTGCAGACCAACATGGTGTACCACGGTAACCAGGTGGCGCTGACCTATGAAATTCCGATGGCGGAAGTGGTGCTCGACTTCTTCGACCGTCTGAAGTCTACCTCCCGTGGCTATGCGTCACTGGACTACAACTTCAAACGCTTCCAGGCCTCCAACATGGTTCGCGTGGACGTGCTGATCAACGGCGAGCGTGTTGATGCCCTGGCGCTGATCACCCACAACGATAACGCACCGTACCGTGGTCGTGAGCTGGTTGAGAAGATGAAAGAGCTGATCCCGCGTCAGCAGTTTGACATTGCGATTCAGGCGGCCATTGGTAACCACATCATTGCCCGTTCAACCGTGAAGCAGCTGCGTAAAAACGTTCTGGCTAAGTGCTACGGCGGCGACGTCAGCCGTAAGAAAAAGCTGTTGCAGAAGCAGAAAGAAGGTAAGAAGCGTATGAAGCAGGTCGGTAACGTTGAGCTGCCGCAGGAAGCATTCCTTGCCATCCTTCATGTTGGTAAAGACGGAAACGGTAAATAACCTTAAGGAGTTGGCATGGCGAACATGTTTGCCCTGATCTTGGTCATCGCTACCCTGGTAACAGGTCTGTTATGGTGCCTGGATAAGTTTATCTTCGCCCCAAAACGCCGTGAACGTCAGGCTGCCGCGCAGGCAGCCACGGGCGATACGCTGGACGCGAAAACCCTGAAAAAAGTCGGCCCAAAACCGGGCTGGCTGGAAACAGGGGCATCGGTCTTCCCGGTGCTGGCGATTGTGCTGGTGGTGCGTTCATTTATCTATGAACCGTTCCAGATCCCGTCAGGATCGATGATGCCAACGCTGCTGATCGGTGATTTCATTCTGGTTGAGAAGTTTGCCTATGGCATCAAAGATCCGATCTACCAGAAAACGCTGATCGAAACGGGTCATCCGAAACGTGGCGACATCGTGGTGTTTAAATATCCGGAAGATCCACGGCTGGATTATATTAAACGCGCGGTAGGTCTGCCGGGCGATAAAGTAACCTACGATCCGATAGCGAAGGAAGTGAGGATTCAGCCAGGCTGTAGCTCTGGAACTGCATGTGAAAATGCGCTGCCAGTCACTTACTCCAACGTTGAGCCAGGTGATTTTGTGCAGACCTTCGCCCGCCGTAATGGCGGTGAAGCGACCAGCGGATTCTTCCAGGTGCCAAAAGGTGAAACCAAAGAGAACGGTATTCGTCTGGTTGAACGCAAAGAGACGCTGGGCGATGTCACTCACCGCATTCTGACCGTGCCAATCGCACAGGACCAGCTGGCAATGTACTACCAGCAGCCAGGCCAGCAGCTGGCGACCTGGATTGTGCCGCCGGGACACTACTTCATGATGGGTGACAACCGCGATAACTCTGCGGACAGCCGTTACTGGGGCTTTGTGCCGGAAGCGAATCTGGTCGGTAAAGCAACCGCTATCTGGATGAGTTTCGAGAAGCAGGAAGGCGAGTGGCCGACCGGCGTTCGCCTGAATCGTATTGGCGGAATTCATTAATTTTCGTCAAAAATAACACGTAGCGGCTTTTATTCGCCGCTACGTGAATTATTTCAGCGATAAATCTCTTTGAACTAACGACATCCCCTGTCGTTGCGTATAGAATATTCCCCCGAAGTTTAAGGTTGGCCCTGCAAGGGTGCCACGGCACACGAAACCGCGTTGGTTTTCTCAGGTCGGTTTCGTGTGCTGCATTTTTGACGCATTCATTTATTGGTATCGCATGAACCCCATCGTAATTAATCGGCTTCAACGGAAGCTGGGCTACACTTTTCATCATCAGGAGTTGTTGCAACAGGCATTAACCCATCGCAGTGCCAGCAGCAAACATAATGAGCGTCTCGAGTTTTTGGGCGACTCTATTTTAAGTTTCGTGATTGCAAATGCGCTTTATCATCGTTTTCCGCGTGTGGACGAAGGTGATATGAGCCGCATGCGCGCCACGCTGGTGCGCGGCAACACCCTCGCTGAAATCGCACGCGAGTTTGAGCTGGGTGAGTGTCTGCGTCTGGGGCCGGGTGAGCTGAAAAGTGGTGGGTTCCGTCGTGAATCCATTCTTGCCGATACGGTCGAGGCATTAATCGGTGGCGTGTTCCTGGACAGCGATATCCAGACCGTAGAAAAGCTGATCCTGAACTGGTATCAGATCCGTCTGGACGAAATCAGCCCGGGCGATAAACAAAAAGATCCGAAAACGCGTCTGCAAGAATATTTGCAGGGTCGTCACCTCCCGCTGCCATCCTATCTGGTGGTGCAGGTACGTGGCGAAGCGCACGATCAGGAATTTACCATCCATTGCCAGGTCAGTGGCCTGAGTGAACCGGTGGTCGGCACGGGTTCAAGCCGTCGTAAGGCTGAACAGGCTGCCGCCGAACAGGCGTTAAAAATGCTGGAGCTGGAATGAGCGAAGAAAAAACGTATTGCGGATTTATTGCCATCGTCGGACGTCCGAACGTTGGTAAATCCACCCTGTTGAATAATCTGCTTGGACAGAAGATTTCCATTACCTCGCGTAAGGCGCAGACCACGCGTCACCGCATCGTCGGTATCCATACTGAAGGCGCTTATCAGGCGATCTACGTCGATACCCCGGGCCTGCACATGGAAGAGAAGCGTGCCATCAACCGTCTGATGAACAAGGCGGCGAGCAGCTCCATTGGCGATGTAGAGCTGGTGATTTTCGTTGTGGAAGGCACCCGCTGGACGCCGGACGACGAAATGGTCCTGAACAAGCTGCGTGACGGCAAAACGCCGGTGATCCTCGCGGTCAATAAAGTGGACAACGTGCAGGAAAAAGCCGATCTGCTGCCGCATCTGCAATGGCTGGGCAGCCAGATGAACTTCCTGGACATCGTCCCGCTGTCTGCGGAAACGGGTCTGAACGTCGATACCATCGCGGGCATCGTGCGTAAACATCTGCCGGAAGCGACTCATCACTTCCCGGAAGACTACATCACCGATCGCTCTCAGCGTTTTATGGCGTCTGAAATCATCCGTGAGAAGCTGATGCGTTTCCTGGGCGCTGAACTGCCGTACTCTGTGACGGTGGAGATCGAGCGTTTCCAGAGCAACGAGCGTGGCGGCTACGATATTAACGGTCTGATCCTCGTTGAGCGAGAAGGGCAGAAGAAGATGGTGATCGGCAATAAAGGTGCCAAGATCAAAACTATCGGAATCGAAGCCCGTAAAGACATGATGGACATGTTTGAAGCACCGGTTCACCTGGAACTGTGGGTGAAAGTGAAATCTGGCTGGGCCGATGATGAGCGTGCGCTGCGCAGCCTCGGTTACGGCGAAGATCAGTAACCTAAGACGACGAGCATATGGATGGATGGCAGCGCGCCTTTGTCCTGCATAGTCGTCCCTGGAGCGAAACCAGCCTGATGCTGGACGTCTTCACGGAAGAGTCCGGTCGCGTGCGCCTTGTTGCCAAAGGCGCACGTTCCAGACGTTCTAATCTGAAAGGTGCCTTGCAGCCTTTCACCCCGCTGCTGGTCCGCTTTGGCGGGCGAGGGGAAGTCAAAACCCTGCGCAGTGCTGAAGCCGTCTCCCTGGCGCTTCCTCTTTCTGGTATCACGCTCTACAGCGGTTTGTATGTCAACGAACTCATTTCACGGGTTCTTGAACATGAGACCCGCTTCTCTGAACTTTTCTTTGATTACCTGCACTGTATTCAGGCACTTGCTGGCGCAACCGGCACCCCTGAGCCTGTGCTGCGTCGTTTCGAACTGGCGCTGCTCGGGCACCTTGGTTACGGCGTTGATTTTCTGCACTGTGCGGGAAGCGGAGACGAGGTAGAAGACACCATGACCTATCGCTATCGTGAGGAAAAGGGCTTTATTGCCAGTGTCGTCGTCGATAACAGCACTTTTACCGGGCGCCAGCTCAGAGCACTGTATGAACGCGAGTTCCCGGACGCCGACACCCTGCGTGCGGCAAAACGCTTTACCCGAATCGCGCTCAAGCCGTATCTTGGGGGCAAACCTTTAAAGAGCCGCGAATTATTCAGGCAGTTTATGCCGAAACGCTAATGTTTTACCCCTCACCCCAGCCCTCTCCCGGAGGGAGAGGGAGAAGGTAAATGACCAAAAATACCGAGGATTGTCATGGCTGAATTACTGTTAGGCGTCAATATCGATCACATCGCCACGTTACGTAATGCACGCGGTACCGCGTATCCCGATCCGGTTCAGGCGGCATTTATCGCTGAGCAGGCTGGCGCCGACGGCATTACCGTCCACCTGCGTGAAGATCGTCGCCACATCACTGACCGCGACGTGCGCATCCTGCGTCAGACGCTGGATACCCGCATGAACCTGGAGATGGCGGTGACAGAAGAGATGCTGGCGATTGCCTGCGAGACCAAACCGCATTTCTGCTGCCTGGTGCCGGAAAAGCGTCAGGAAGTGACCACCGAAGGCGGTCTCGATGTGGCCGGGCAGCTCGACAAAATGCGCGATGCCTGCAAACGCCTGGCGGATGCCGGTATCCTGGTATCTTTATTTATCGACGCTGATTTCACCCAGATTAAAGCCGCTGCCGACGTGGGCGCGCCGTATATTGAAATTCACACCGGCTGCTATGCCGATGCCGAAAACGACGCAGCGCAGGCGAAAGAGCTGGAGCGAATCGCCAAAGCGGCAACCTACGCCGCGAGCCTGGGACTGAAGGTGAACGCCGGTCACGGCCTGACCTATCACAACGTAAAAGCCATTGCTGCCCTGCCGGAAATGCATGAGCTGAACATTGGCCACGCCATTATTGGTCGTGCGGTGATGAGTGGCCTGAAAGAGGCGGTGTCCGAGATGAAGCGCCTGATGCTGGAAGCGCGTCAGTAATGGCTATTCTGGGCTTAGGCACCGACATCGTCGAAATAGTCCGCATTGAAGCGGTGATCGCCCGCAGCGGCGATCGCCTCGCAAGACGCGTGCTGAGCGATAACGAATGGGCTATCTGGGAGGCGCATCAACAGCCGGTGCGCTTTCTGGCAAAGCGCTTCGCGGTAAAAGAGGCGGCGGCGAAAGCGTTCGGCACGGGCATTCGTAACGGCCTGGCGTTCAACCAGTTTGAAGTGTTTAACGATGAGCTGGGTAAGCCACGTCTGCGCTTATGGGGCGAGGCGCTTAAGCTGGCGGAAAAGCTGGGCGTGGCGCACATGCACGTAACGCTTGCAGATGAACGCCACTATGCCTGTGCGACGGTGATTATTG
The DNA here is from genome assembly GCF_021869665.1 of Enterobacter cloacae complex sp. ECL411. Classification (NCBI taxonomy): domain Bacteria; kingdom Pseudomonadati; phylum Pseudomonadota; class Gammaproteobacteria; order Enterobacterales; family Enterobacteriaceae; genus Enterobacter; species Enterobacter cloacae complex sp. ECL411. Next base: position 3,491,330 of record NZ_CP091486.1, on the reverse strand, counting down.
AGAGTTAAATTTTGTCCGCATGGTGCATCAGGACAAACTTATCCCACAACTGTTCTTCATTCTCGACGTGTGCCGGATCTTTTAAGATCGTATTGGGAATTGGGCACACCTTCTGGCAGGTCGGCGTTTCATAGTGGCCGATGCATTCGGTGCAGCGGTCGCTGTTAATCTCATAAATGCTGTCGCCCATCGAAATCGCCTGGTTCGGGCATTCGGGTTCGCACATATCGCAGTTGATGCATTTTTTGGTGATTAACAGCGCCATCAGGAAATTCTCAGAAACATCACAAACAGGGCGGGCATTATACGCTCATTCGTTGTTCAAACCAGTTTTTTTACCAGCTCTTCGCTGTGACGAATACGCTCTGGCGCACGCTCCAGATCCTGCTGAACCAGCGCCATAAACAGCAGGTCCGTCAGCATCATCTGCGCACTCGTCGACGAAATCGCCGCGCTGCGAGTGGCCTGTTCCTCGGCAATGGTATACAGGCAGCGGGTTGCCCGTTGCTGGAGCGCATTCGGGCTAAATCCGGTAATCGCCAGAATTTTTCCCCCTACGCGCAGGGCTTCGTCGGTGGCCATATTAATTTCACGTCGCTCGCCGGAATAGGAGATGGCCAGCAGTAAATCGTCAGGATCCATGGCCTGCACGGTCGCCAGCAGCGCGTGCATATCCTGTTCAACGATGGCGTTATAGCCGATTTTTGTCAGCTTCCAGCCAAAGTTACGCGCAACCAGTCCGGAGGCGCCGATCCCGGTCAACACAATACGCCGCGCGTCGCGAAGCATGGCTACGCTTTCCAGCAGCTTCTCTTCCGTGTTTACATCCAGCGTGGCATGCATTGCCGCCACGTTCTCCTTGATCAGCTTTTCGCCCACCAGACGCATCGGATCGTCGCCACGGATCTGGTTATGCACCGGCATTGACTGCGGATTCGGGTTGCTCACCAGTGCTTCACTGATCGCCAGCTTTAGCGCCGGAAAGCCCTTATAGCCTATTTTCTGGGCGAATTTCACCACGCTCGACTGACTCACTCCGGCTTCGCCTGCCAGCTGCTGGGAGCTGAGGTGTCGCGCGCGATCGGGCTGAGAAAGTAAAAAATCCGCCAGCTTTTTATCACTCTGGGCAAACCCTGCGTAGCGCTGACGAATACGAATTAAACAGTTCATACGGTCTCCTGGCGAAAATGTGATTACCCGCGCAAATACGAATTTTGCTCGCCTGAATGAATTTTATATTCCATTATAGTGCGTTTATTATGAATTAAAAATTCCAGAGGTAAATAACATGAATCTTGGCTCTCTTGTTTCTGAAACGCGTAACCCGCAAACCATGGATCTTGATGCACTGTCCACGCTGGAGCTGGTAAACCGCTTTAATCAACAGGATACCCTCGTCGCGCTGGCAGTCAAAGAGACATTGCCTGAGGTAGCAAAAGCCGTAGACGCCGCTGCCGGCGCTCTGAAAGCAGGAGGACGCATTATTTATATGGGAGCGGGAACCAGCGGGCGCCTCGGTGTGCTGGATGCCTCAGAATGTCCGCCGACTTTTGGCGTTCCGCACGGGCTGGTCGTTGGCCTGATTGCCGGTGGCCCCGGCGCGCTGCTGAAAGCGGTAGAAGGGGCAGAAGACAATAAACAGCTTGGTGAAGATGATCTCAGGGCGCTGAACCTGACCGCGAGGGATCTGGTGGTCGGCCTGGCGGCTTCTGGTCGTACGCCGTACGTCATTGGTGGACTGGAATATGCCAGACAGACCGGGTGCACCACAGTGGCCATCTCCTGTAACCCGGGCTCGCCGATTGCGCAGGTGGCCGCCATTGCCATCTCTCCGGTCGTCGGGCCGGAAGCGCTCACCGGCTCCACACGGCTGAAGTCGGGTACCGCGCAGAAGCTGGTGCTCAATATGATCTCCACCGGCGCGATGGTGAAATTTGGCAAGGTCTACCAAAACCTGATGGTGGATATGCAGGCCACTAACATCAAGCTGGTGGACAGAGCGTGTCGCATGGTGATGGAAGCGACAGGCGCCAGTCGTGAAGAGGCGGAAAAGGTGCTTCAGCAGACCGATCACGATGTAAAACCCGCCATTCTGATGATATTAACCGGGCTGGATGCAGCCGCGGCCAGAGCCAGACTCGAAGCCCATCACGGGTTTTTACGGGCGGCATTAGAACACCAATAAGAGGCGTGTATGGACAAAACAGCAGCGCTCGCCAGCGACATCCTGCTCGGGATCGGTGGGGAAAAAAATATTCAGCGTCTTGAGAACTGTATGACGCGTGTTCGCGTCGAGGTGCATAACGACGAACAGCTTGATTTGACGCGCCTTAAGCAGCTTCCCGGCGTGAGCGGGTACGTTAAGCAGGGGCAACAGCACCAGTTGATTGTCGGTCCGGGCAAAGCGGCGCAGGTGGTAGATGCCATGCGCGCCCTGATGACGTGCGGTGAAACGGCTCCCGCCTTTGACGATGCGGAACGCACCAAAGCGCAGGCGAAAGCCAAATACAAAGCCCCTATGAGCGATGCGCTGCGCCAACTGGCTAACGTCTTTATTCCGCTGATCCCGGCGTTTATCGCGTCGGGGCTGATCACCGGGATTATCAATATTCTTAAGCGTCCGGATATTGTCGGGGATTTTGCCACGCAGTATCCGAACCTGCTGGGTATTCTGGCGATTTTCGGCAGCGCGGTGTTTGCCATCATGAACATTCTGGTGGGGGTGAACACGGCCAAAGTGTTTGGCGGCTCGCTGGCGATGGGCGGCGTTATGGCGGGTATCCTCTCCAGCCCGCAGCTGGCGCAGATTACGCTGTTTGGCGAGGCGCTTCAGCCTGGCCGCGGCGGGGTGATTGCCGTGCTGCTGGTGGTCATTCTGATGTGCTGGATCGAGAAAAAGCTGCGCGCGGTGCTGCCAGGCTCGATTGAGCTGATCCTCAACCCGCTGCTGACCACATTGATTACCGGGAGCGTGGCGATTGTGGCGCTGCAACCGTTAGGCGGCGCCATCTCTGAAGCCATCGCCCACGGCGCGTCTCTGGCTATCGATCGCGGTGGGTTATTGGTGGGGGCTGTGCTGTCCGGAACCTTCCTGCCGTTAGTGCTGACCGGTTTGCATCAGGGGCTAGTGCCGATTCATGTCGAACTGGTACAGGCGCACGGCTATAACGCCCTGCTGCCGATCCTGTCGATGGCGGGCGTTGGGCAGGTCGGCGCGGCCATCGCGGTGCTGATGAAAACCCGCAACGCACGTCTGAAAAAGGTCATTAAAGGGGCGTTGCCGGTCGGGTTGCTCGGTATCGGCGAGCCGCTGATTTTCGGCGTTACGCTGCCGCTGGGCAAGCCGTTCCTGGCCGCCTGTCTCGGTGGCGCGGTGGGCGGGGCGTTGATTAGCTACTGGAAAGTGGCGACCGTTATCACCTTCGGGATTTCCGGTTTACCGCTGGCATTAACCATCGTGACCGGAAAAGTGATGCTCTATCTGTTAGGCTATCTGGTAGCGGTGATCGCCGGGTTCCTGTTTACCTGGCTATTAGGATTCAACGACCCAGAGGAGTAAGGTTTGGCAAATCACGAGCGTCGCGTTGTCTTTTTTGATCTGGATGGAACGCTGCATCAGCAGGATATGTTCGGCACCTTTATGCGCTATCTGCTGCGGCGCCAGCCCCTTAACGCGTTGCTGGTATTGCCCCTGTTACCCGTTATTGGCATCGCGCTACTGGTGAAAGGCCGTTCAGCGCGCTGGCCGATGAGCCTGCTGCTCTGGGGATGTACGTTTGGTCATAGCGAAGCGCGTCTTAAGCAGCTTGAACAGGATTTTGCCCACTGGTTTCGCGGGCACGTCGCCGCGTTTCCCGTGGTCCAGGCGCGCCTGACCAGCTATCTCGACGCCAACGATGCCGATATCTGGCTGATTACCGGCTCCCCGCAGACGCTGGTGGAGCAGGTCTATTATGATACGCCCTGGCTGCCGCGCGTAAACCTTATCGCCACGCAGATCGCGCGCGGCTACGGCGGCTGGGTGCTCACCCTGCGTTGCCTCGGACATGAAAAAGTGGTGCAGCTGGAGAAACGCATCGGTACGCCGCTGCGTCTGTACAGCGGCTACAGCGACAGCAAGCAGGACAACCCGCTGCTCTATTTTTGCCAGCACCGCTGGCGCGTCACGCCTCTGGGCGAACTTCAGCAACTCGAATAGTCTTATCTGTACCGGCTGTGTATAATGCCGCCCGCTTTTCGACTGGAGTATCAGCCCTTGTCCAACCCTGAACACAATCATGAATACTGGATGCGCCACGCGCTGGCGCTGGCTCAGCGCGCCTGGGAAGAGGGCGAAGTTCCCGTGGGCGCGGTGCTGGTCCATAACAATCAGGTAATTGGTGAAGGGTGGAACCGTCCGATTGGCCGTCACGATCCTACCGCGCATGCTGAAATTATGGCGCTGCGTCAGGGCGGGCTGGTGCTGCAAAACTATCGTCTGCTTGATACCACCCTGTACGTCACCCTTGAACCGTGCGTGATGTGCTCCGGGGCGATGGTGCATAGCCGAATCGGTACGCTGGTGTTTGGCGCGCGGGATGAAAAAACGGGCGCTGCTGGTTCACTGATGGACGTGCTTGGGCATCCGGGGATGAACCACCAGGTGAAAACTATCGGCGGGGTACTTGCACCAGAATGTTCGGGTCTGTTAAGTGACTTTTTTCGAATGCGTCGGCTGCAGAAAAAGCAACAAAAGGCAGAATTGAAACCGCAGGGTGATTAAGCTCGTCCGGTGCGACCACCGGATAGCTTTCAGCCAGCTGTTGCGCCTCGGCCGCCTCTTTTTCTTTCTCCAGCAGATATCCCACCAGGCTTATCTGATACTTACGAATATTTTCCACGTAGGCATACGCTTCATGCCCGCGCGCATAGCCGTACGTCAGCTTCTGGTACCACTGTTTCTGGCTAAGCAGCGGCAGGCGCTGTTTTACATCTGACCAGCTGTCCGGGTTACCTTTGGTTTTTGCCGTCAGCGTCCGCGCGTCGAGCATATGGGCATAACCCATGTTATAGGCGGCCAGCGCAAACCAGATCCGCTCCCCTTCAGGGACCGTCTCCGGCACTTTCGCCATCATATCCTGTAAATATTGCGCGCCGCCGCTGATGCTCTGTTCCGCATCGGTTCGATCGCTAATGCCGAGGCTCTGCGCGGTATTTTTGGTCAGCATCATCAACCCGCGCACGCCCGTGGGGGAGGTGGCCTGAGCATCCCAGTGCGATTCCTGGTAGGAAATTGCCGCCAGTAACTTCCAGTCAATCTCCTGAGCGTACTTCTCGAACAGCGGTTGCAGGTCCGGCAGCACGCTATCTACCGCGCGCAGGAAGGAGCGGGTGTCAACGTAATCAAAATCGTCACCGTGACCGAGATATTTCTCTTCCAGACGCGCCAGGGTGCCGTCTTCATTGATGGAATTAAAGAAATCGAGCATAGCCGCAGAGACGGTTTGATCGTCGTCCAGCTGGGTAAACCAGGTCACCGGCTGTTCGTCGGTCACATCCAGCGCCACGGCGATTTCAGGATGAACGCGCTGGAAAAGACTGATCGCCACCGAATCAGCAATGGTATAGGCCAGCTTTTTATCTTTTACCTGCTCCAGCAATTCGGTCGTGCCGAGTTTAGGATCGACCGTCCAGCTGAGGTTAGGGTATTTTTTCTCTTTCAACGCCCGCAGATCGTCAATCACCACATGGCCTGGCGCAATGGTCAATTGCTGGTCGGTGATGTCGGCCAGTGAGCGCGGGCGCAGGCTACCCACACGATAAACCACCTGCTGCGACACGGAGTAGTAGGTCGGGCCCGGCTGATAGTTTTTGCTGCGTTCGCTGTTGTACACCAGACCTGCGGCGAGAATATCGGCACGGTCATGGTCTAAATCATCAAACAGCTGGTTGATGTTCTGCCGCACGGTGACTTTCAGCTTCACGCCCAGATAGTCCGCAAACAGCTGTGCCAGTTCGTAATCAAGACCAATGGTTTTACCGTTGATATCGTCGTATATAAGCGGAGAGGAGAGGGTACTGACGCGCAACTCCCCCCGCTCCTGAATGGCGGCGATACGGTTTTCGGCTTTGCCGAACCAGGGGATAGACGGCCAGAGGGCCACTGCCAGCAGCAACGTAACAATGCCGATGAGCAGATAATTAATCTTTAATTTTTTCAATTAGTTAATTCTCTGCGACGCCGGTTGCCTCAGTGTGCTGTAGTCATGTTAAGAGTAGAGTTTGCCATTGATTGAGCGGCATTTTGCGCAAAGTAGCGCCAGTTGGCAACCAATTAGAGAGACAGGTCACATCTATTGTTAAACAAAAAGGATGATTTTATTTCGACGCAAACGGTTTCGTCAGCGCTCAGGATTCTCTATAATGACGCCCGTTTTCCCCCCTTGCGCACACTGTAAGCGCCCCGGCGCTTCGAAGACGAGAGACTTATGATGGAAATTCTGCGTGGTTCGCCTGCACTGTCTGCCTTCCGTATTAACAAACTGCTGGCACGTTTTCAGGCGGCCGACCTTCCGGTAAGCAATATTTACGCTGAGTATGTCCATTTTGCTGACCTGAATGCCCCCCTGAATGCAGAGGAGCGCGTACAGCTGGAACGTCTGCTTAAATATGGCCCAAGCCTGAGCAGCCATACACCGACCGGCAAATTAATCCTCGCCACGCCACGCCCTGGCACCATCTCCCCCTGGTCTTCCAAAGCAACAGACATCGCTCACAACTGCGGCCTGAACCAGATTAACCGTCTGGAGCGCGGTGTGGCGTACTACGTGGAAGCCTCTACCCTGAGCGACGCGCAGTGGCAGGCCGTCACAGCGGAGCTGCACGACCGCATGATGGAGAGCGTGTTTGACTCTCTGGATGATGCGCAGAAACTGTTCTCCCACCATCAGCCTGCGCCGGTACAGAGCGTGGATCTGCTGGGGCAGGGGCGTCAGGCGCTGATCGACGCAAACCTGCGTCTTGGTCTGGCGCTCGCAGAAGACGAAATCGACTACCTTCAGGATGCATTCGTTAAGCTGAATCGCAACCCGAACGACATCGAACTGTATATGTTCGCGCAGGCCAACTCCGAGCACTGCCGCCACAAAATTTTCAACGCCGACTGGATTATCGACGGCGAACAGCAGCCGAAGTCGCTGTTCAAAATGATCAAAAACACCATGGAGCAAACCCCTGACCACGTGCTGTCTGCCTATAAAGACAACGCCGCAGTGATGGAAGGTTCCGAGGTGGGCCGCTTCTTCGCCGACCGCGAAGCAGGGCGCTATGACTTCCACCAGGAGCCTGCGCATATCCTGATGAAAGTGGAAACCCACAACCACCCGACGGCGATCTCCCCGTGGCCGGGTGCGGCGACCGGCTCCGGCGGTGAAATCCGTGACGAAGGTGCGACCGGTCGCGGCGCGAAACCAAAAGCGGGTCTGGTCGGTTTCTCCGTTTCCAACCTGCGTATCCCGGGCTTTGAACAGCCGTGGGAAGAAGATTTCGGCAAGCCAGAGCGCATTGTGACCGCGCTGGATATCATGACCGAAGGCCCGCTGGGCGGCGCGGCGTTCAACAATGAATTTGGTCGTCCGGCGCTGAACGGTTACTTCCGTACCTACGAAGAGAAAGTGGACAGCCATAACGGCGAAGAGCTGCGCGGCTACCACAAACCAATTATGCTGGCGGGCGGGATCGGCAACATTCGCGCCGATCACGTGCAAAAAGGTGAGATCGTCGTGGGCGCGAAGCTGATCGTGCTCGGCGGCCCGGCCATGAACATTGGTCTGGGCGGTGGTGCAGCCTCGTCTATGGCTTCCGGCCAGTCTGATGCGGATCTCGACTTCGCGTCCGTGCAGCGCGACAACCCGGAAATGGAGCGCCGCTGTCAGGAAGTGATCGACCGCTGCTGGCAGCTCGGCGATGCCAACCCGATTCTGTTTATCCACGACGTGGGCGCGGGTGGGCTCTCTAACGCCATGCCTGAGCTGGTGAGCGACGGCGGTCGCGGCGGGCGCTTCAACCTGCGCGATATCCTGAGCGATGAGCCAGGCATGAGCCCGCTGGAAATCTGGTGTAACGAATCCCAGGAGCGCTACGTGCTGGCGGTTGCTGCCGATCAGCTGCCGCTGTTTGACGAGCTGTGCCGCCGCGAGCGCGCGCCGTATGCCGTCATCGGTGAAGCGACCGAAGAGCAGCACCTGACTCTCAGTGATACCCATTTCGACAACCAGCCGATCGATCTGCCGCTCGACGTGCTTCTCGGCAAAACGCCGAAGATGACCCGCGACGTTACAACCCGCAAAGCGGCGGGTAAAGCGCTGGATCGTCAGGGCATTATTGTGGCGGAAGCGGTTAACCGCGTGCTGCACCTGCCTGCGGTGGCGGAGAAAACCTTCCTGGTCACCATCGGCGACCGTACCGTGACCGGTATGGTGTCACGCGATCAGATGGTCGGCCCGTGGCAGATCCCGGTCGCTAACTGCGCCGTGACCACCGCGAGCCTCGACAGCTACTACGGCGAAGCGATGGCGCTGGGTGAACGCACCCCGGTGGCTCTGCTGGACTTCGCCGCTTCTGCCCGTCTGGCGGTCGGTGAAGCGCTGACCAATATCGCCGCGACGCAGATTGGCGACATCAAACGCATCAAACTTTCCGCGAACTGGATGGCCGCTGCCGGTCACCCTGGCGAAGACGCGGGCCTGTACGAAGCGGTAAAAGCGGTGGGTGAAGAGCTGTGTCCTGCGCTCGGCCTGACCATTCCGGTGGGTAAAGACTCCATGTCGATGAAAACCCGCTGGCAGGAAGGCAGCGAGCAGCGCGAGATGACTTCGCCGCTGTCGCTGGTGATCACCGCGTTTGCGCGCGTGGAAGACGTGCGTCATACCGTTACGCCGCAGCTTTCCACTGATGATAACGCCCTGCTGTTGATTGACCTCGGCAAAGGCCATAACGCGCTGGGTGCCACCGCGCTGGCACAGGTTTATCGCCAGCTCGGCGAAAAGCCAGCCGACGTGCGGGACGTCGCACAGTTGAAAGGCTTCTACGACGCAATTCAGGCGCTGGTGGCGCAGCGTAAGCTGCTGGCCTACCACGATCGTTCCGATGGCGGCCTGCTGGTGACGCTGGCAGAGATGGCCTTCACCGGCCACTGCGGCGTTGAAGCAAACATTGCAACGCTTGGCGAAGACCGCCTGGCGGCGCTGTTTAACGAAGAGCTTGGCGCGGTCATTCAGGTACGCGCCGCAGATCGCGACGCGGTGGAAGCGATTCTGGCGCAGCACGGTCTTGCAGACTGCGTGCACTATCTCGGTAAAGCGGTGCAGGGCGACCGCTTCGTGATTGAAGCCGACGGCCACCCGGTGTTCAGCGAAAGCCGCACCACGTTGCGTATGTGGTGGGCGGAAACCACCTGGCAGATGCAGCGCCTGCGTGACAACCCGGAATGCGCCGATCAGGAACACAACGCGAAGGCGAACGACAACGATCCTGGCCTGAACGTGAAGCTCACCTTCGACATAAACGAAGACATTGCCGCGCCGTACATTGCGACCGGTGCGCGTCCGAAAGTGGCCGTGCTGCGCGAGCAGGGCGTTAACTCCCACGTTGAGATGGCGGCGGCCTTCCACCGGGCGGGCTTTGACGCCATCGACGTCCACATGAGCGACCTGCTGGCAGGGCGTACCGGGCTGGATGATTTCCAGGCACTGGTAGCCTGCGGGGGGTTCTCCTACGGTGACGTGCTGGGCGCGGGCGAAGGCTGGGCGAAATCTATTCTGTTCAACAGCCGCGTGCGTGACGAGTTCGAAACCTTCTTCCACCGTCCGCAGACGCTGGCGCTGGGCGTGTGTAACGGCTGTCAGATGATGTCTAACCTGCGCGAGCTGATCCCGGGCAGCGAAGCCTGGCCGCGCTTTGTGCGTAACCAGTCTGACCGCTTCGAAGCGCGCTTCAGCCTGGTAGAAGTAACCCAAAGCCCGTCCCTGCTGTTGCAGGGGATGGTCGGTTCGCAGATGCCAATCGCGGTTTCGCACGGTGAAGGTCAGGTTGAAGTCCGTGATGCGGCGCACCTGGCTCAGCTTGAAAGCAAAGGACTGGTGGCGCTGCGCTTTGTTGATAACTTTGGCAAGGTCACCGAAACCTATCCGGCTAACCCGAACGGTTCGGCAAATGGCATTACCGCGGTCACCAGCGAAAGCGGTCGGGTGACGATTATGATGCCGCACCCGGAGCGTGTCTTCCGTACCGTGAGCAACTCCTGGCATCCGGAAAACTGGGGCGAGGACAGCCCGTGGATGCGCATTTTCCGCAACGCACGTAAACAACTAGGTTAAGTTTCTACGCCCTGACTGTAGGCCCGGTAAGCGCGAGCGCCACCGGGCTTTTTTGTCTCTGTCGCAAAATCGCGACAACTCTCTGGTCTGAGTGTCTCCAAAAGGAGACATTTAACCTGTTGATTTATATGCGGCAGGACAGGTTCCCGTTAAGGTGTTGCTTAATAGCGACACTTAGCCTGGAAATCATTCACGTAACAATCAATACGTTTTGATAATAAAAATATTACTAATCATAAGGATAGCATTAATTTTTGCAATCTGGCACGCGTGTTGCATAATAGTAACCAGTGGCTCATTCACCTTCTTATGTCAGCCCCTTCGGGACGTGCTACATAAACTTCGAATGACGCACAAAAAGGTGCCTGCCGTCCAACTACTGATTATTGCAATGCTTTATCAGGCCAGGGCGAAACGTCGAGTTAGGCACCGCCTTATTCCATGACAAAGCCGGGTTTTTACCCGGCTTTGTTGTATCTGAAGGGCAGACTCAGTTACGCTCTCCTCAAACCCGGATGAAGAGAGTAATGTGTTGAAACGCTGGCCCGCTTTCCCTCGCTCCCTGCGACAGCTCGTTATGATGGCCTTCCTGCTGATCCTGCTACCTTTGCTGGTTCTGGCCTGGCAGGCCTGGCAAAGCCTGAACGCGTTAAGTGCACAGGCGGCCCTGACTAACCGCACCACGCTTATTGATGCTCGCCGTAGCGAGGCGATGACCAACGCCGCGCTTGAGATGGAGCGTAGCTATCGCCAGTACTGCGTGCTTGATGATCGCACGCTGGAGAGGGTCTATCAGAACCAGCGTAAACGCTACAGCGAAATGCTGGACGCCCACGCCGGGGTGCTGCCAGATGACAAACTCTATCAGGCGCTGCGTCAGGATCTGAACGATCTGGCGCAGCTCCAGTGCAAAAACAGCGGTCCTGATGCCGCCGCCGCCGCCCGACTTGAAGCCTTCGCGAACGCCAATACGGAGATGGTTCAGTCCACCCGTACGGTTATCTTTTCCCGTGGTCAGCAGCTCCAGCAGGAGATTGCCGAGCGCGGCCAGTTCTTCGGCTGGCAGGCGCTGGTGCTGTTCCTCGTCAGCCTGGGGCTGGTGCTGCTCTTTACCCGCATGATCATCGGCCCCGTGAAGGGGATCCAGCGGATGATTAACCGCCTGGGGGAGGGTAAATCTCTCGGGGATACGGTCGTTTTTAAAGGCCCGCGCGAGCTGCGCTCGGTCGGTCAACGCATCATCTGGCTTTCAGAGCGCCTGGCGTGGCTGGAATCGCAGCGCCACCAGTTCCTGCGCCATATCTCACACGAACTCAAAACGCCGCTGGCCAGCATGCGTGAAGGTACGGAACTGCTGGCCGACGAAGTGGCGGGGCCGTTAACCCCTGAGCAAAAAGAGATCGTGGCGATTCTGGATGCCAGCAGCCGCAATTTACAAAAGCTTATTGAACAACTGCTGGACTATAACCGCAAGCTGGCGGATGGTGCTGTGGTGCTTGAAAGCGTTGAGATTGAACCGCTGGTGGACATGGTGATCTCCGCCCATAGCCTGCCAGCAAGAGCTAAAATGATGCATACCCAGGTGGAACTCAACGCGCCAGCCTGTCTTGCAGAACCGATGCTGTTAATGAGCGTACTGGATAATCTTTATTCCAATGCGGTGCACTATGGTACTGAATCCGGTACCATTTATATCAGAAGCAATAACAACGGTTCGCGGGTATTTATTGACGTAGCGAATACCGGAAGCCCGATTCCGGATGATGAAAAAACGCTGATCTTTGAACCCTTCTTCCAGGGGAGTCATCAGCGAAAAGGTGCGGTAAAAGGAAGTGGTCTGGGGCTGAGTATTGCCCGCGACTGCATACGACGCATGCAGGGTGAGCTTAACATCGTGAGTGATGAACGCGCCGATGTCTGTTTTCGTATCGAACTGCCTCTTGAGCCGGAAAAATCAATGAAATGAATAACAACCTGGTGAGTATGTCACACGTCTTTTACCGCGCACTGCGCGCGGTGTTTTCCAGCAAAAATGTGCGCCACAGCCTGCCCTGCTTACTGCTGGCAGGCTGTGTAACCCATGCACCGAAAAGTGCAATTAGCCACAAACAGGAAGATAAATGGCCGCAAAAACAGCTGGCTGATTTCCTTTCGACACGTTGCGATGATATCTGGAGCCTGTCGGGGCGTGATGTTGAATCCAATCCGCTGTTCTGGCTGCGCGGAATAGACTGCGCCCAGCGGCTGGCGCCCGCCGAGGCCCGTGCCCAGGCGGCGATGCTGGTGGACGATACCTGGCAGGACGCGTTTAAACGTGGGATCGTGATGGCGGATGCCAGAATCACGCCTGTCGAACGCCGCGCCAACGTGACGCGGCTGGATACTTACGTAATCAATATTCCTCCGCAGGTGCGCCCGGTCTATCAGCTCTGGCGGGACGGACAAACCCTGCAATTACAGCTGTCTGAAGAGCGTTTCCGCTACAGCAAATTGCAGCAGTCAAGCGACAGCGAGCTTGATGCGCTTCGCCAGCAGCAGGAGTCGCTGCGCGAGCAGCTGGAAACCACCACCCGCAAGCTCGAAAATCTGACCGATATCGAAAGACAGCTCTCGACGCGTAAGCCGGCAGGCAGCTATCTGCCCGATGGGTCGAAAGGCAACTCTGCCACGACGCCAGACAGTGAGATGCCGAAACAAGAGGATGTGAAGCCATGACAAGCCGTAAACCAGCCCATCTGTTACTGGTGGATGACGATCCCGGGCTGTTAAAGCTGCTGGGGATGCGTCTGGTCAGCGAAGGCTACAGCGTGGTCACCGCTGAAAGTGGGCAGGAGGGGCTGAAAGTGCTCAGCCGTGAGAAAATCGATCTGGTGATCAGCGATTTGCGCATGGATGAAATGGATGGCCTGCAACTGTTCACGGAGATCCAGAAGCAGCAGCCCGGGATGCCGGTGATTATCCTCACCGCTCACGGATCTATTCCTGATGCGGTGGCCGCGACGCAGCAGGGGGTATTCAGCTTCCTCACCAAACCGGTGGATAAAGACGCCCTCTATAAAGCGATCGACAGCGCCCTTGAGCACGCGGCGCCATCCGGCGACGACGCCTGGCGTGAATCCATCGTGACGCGTAGCCCTGTAATGCTGCGCCTGCTGGAACAGGCGCGGATGGTGGCGCAATCCGACGTTAGCGTGCTGATCAACGGCCAGAGCGGGACCGGGAAAGAGATCCTCGCCCAGGCGATCCACAACGCCAGCCCGCGCAGTAAAAATGCTTTTATTGCCATTAACTGTGGCGCGTTGCCGGAACAGCTGCTCGAATCAGAGCTCTTCGGCCATGCCCGCGGCGCCTTTACCGGCGCGGTGAGCAGCCGTGAAGGGCTGTTCCAGGCGGCTGAGGGCGGCACGCTGTTTCTTGATGAAATTGGCGATATGCCCGCGCCGCTGCAGGTCAAATTGCTGCGCGTGTTGCAGGAGCGGAAAGTACGTCCGCTCGGCAGCAACCGCGATATCGATATCAACGTGCGTATTATTTCCGCCACCCACCGTGATTTACCCAAGGTGATGGCGCGCAACGAGTTCCGCGAAGATCTCTACTATCGACTGAATGTCGTCAACCTGAAAATCCCGGCGCTGGCCGAGCGTGCGGAAGATATCCCGCTGCTGGCAAATCACCTTTTGCGCCAGGCCGCTGACCGCCACAAACCGTTTGTGCGCGCGTTCTCCACCGATGCGATGAAACGCCTGATGACCGCAAGCTGGCCGGGTAACGTACGCCAGCTGGTGAACGTGATTGAGCAGTGCGTGGCGCTGACGTCATCGCCGGTGATCAGCGATGCGCTGGTGGAGCAGGCGCTCGAGGGGGAAAACACGGCCTTACCGACGTTTGCGGAAGCGCGAAATCAGTTCGAGCTGAACTATCTGCGCAAGCTGCTGCAAATCACCAAAGGCAACGTGACCCACGCGGCGCGCATGGCCGGGCGTAACCGTACCGAGTTCTATAAATTGCTCTCACGCCACGAGCTGGAAGCGAACGATTTTAAAGAGTAATACCGCAAAATTCGCCTGAATATGATACTGTGAGCAACCGATTACGAGGCTGCTTACTGGCAAGAGTTTAAGGACCCACCATGAAAAAAATTGATGCGATTATTAAACCTTTCAAACTGGATGATGTACGTGAAGCGCTGGCAGAAGTAGGCATCACCGGGATGACCGTAACTGAAGTGAAAGGTTTTGGTCGTCAGAAGGGCCACACCGAGCTATACCGTGGCGCAGAGTACATGGTGGACTTTCTGCCGAAAGTGAAAATCGAGATCGTGGTGAGCGATGATATCGTCGATACCTGTGTGGATACCATCATCCGCACGGCGCAGACCGGTAAAATTGGCGACGGGAAAATCTTCGTCTTTGACGTGGCGCGCGTGATCCGTATCCGTACCGGCGAAGAAGACGACGCGGCGATTTAACATTCTTGCCGGGTGGCGCTGCGCTTACCCGGCCTACAGAACCCTTCGCAGGTCCGTGCAAGCGCAGCGCCGCCGGGCGATTACAGCACTTTATGCGGGCCGAAACATTCGTAATGAATGTTGTCTTTGTTCACGCCCAGCTCTACCAGCTGCTTCGCGGCATACTGCATAAACGCTACCGGCCCACACACGTAGAACTGCATCCCCGGTGCGCTAAACGCCCCTTCGTGCTGCCCTAAATTCATCAGGCCTTCGCTGTCAAAACGTGCCGCTGCGCGGTCAGCTTCAGTAGGTAAACGATACCAGGTATGCGCGGTAAAGTGTGGCAGACCCGCTCCGAGCGCTTTCACTTCATCTGCAAAGGCGTGCACATCACCGTTTTCGGCCGCGTGGAACCAGTTAACCTGCGCGCTGTGGTTTGATTTTGCCAGCGTATCCAGCATCGCCAGCATTGGCGTTTGACCAACACCTGCGGAAATCAGCGTCACCGGGGTACCCGATTCCACCGCCATAAAGAAATCACCCGCTGGCGCGGCCAGATGAACGATATCACCCACGCTGGCGACGTTATGCAGCCAGCTGGATACCTGACCGCCTTCCTCACGTTTAACCGCAATGCGATAGCCTTTGCCGTCTGGCTTGCGGGTCAGGGAGTACTGGCGAATCTCCTGGTGCGGGAAGCCTTCAGGCTTCAGCCAGACGCCCAGATACTGCCCCGGCTGGTAATCGGCAACTGGCTGGCCGTCTACCGGCTCAAACTCAAAGCTGGTGATCAGTGCGCTGCGCGGGGTTTTCTCAACGATGCGGAAAGCACGCGTGCCTTCCCAGCCGCCATTCTTGCTGGCGTTTTCGCTGTAGATCTGCGCTTCACGGTTGATGAACACGTTTGCCAGCACGCCGTATGCCTTACCCCAGGCATCCAGCACTTCCTGGCCCGGGCTGAACATTTCGTCCAGGGTTGCCAGCAGGTGACTGCCCACGATGTTGTACTGCTCAGGTTTGATCTGGAAGCTGGTGTGCTTCTGGGCGATTTTTTCCACCGCAGGCAGCAGAGCCGGCAGGTTTTCGATGTTGCTGGCATAGGCGGCAATAGCGTTAAACAGCGCTTCGCGCTGATCGCCGTTACGCTGGTTGCTCATGTTGAAAATCTCTTTGAGCTCCGGGTTATGCGCGAACATGCGATCGTAGAAATGAGCGGTCAGTTTAGGACCCGTTTCAACCAGCAGGGGGATTGTGGCCTTCACGGTAGCGATGGTTTGGGCGTCGAGCATAGCAGCTTCCTTCTGATGTTACTTTAATGATGTATTTTATATGCATCTTATAAAAATACCCCTGCAATGTAAATGGTTCTTTGCATCGTGAAAAATATGCATCACAAAGCTGAAAAGAAATCCGTTGAAAATGGCGAGAGCTTTATTGCTCAAACCCTTGCTTGGCGTGGAGGTAAACGTTTGCGTAAAATCGTTTGTCAAGACCTGTTATCGCAGAACTATTCAGTTATACTGTTGCCCGTCGTCCAACAGGACTGCCTTTTCAGGCCAAAAATTTACTTGTTAGCTGAGTCAGGAGATGCGGATGTTAAAGCGTGAAATGAACATTGCCGATTATGATGCCGAACTGTGGCAGGCTATGGAGCAGGAAAAAGTACGTCAGGAAGAGCACATCGAACTGATCGCCTCCGAAAACTACACCAGCCCGCGCGTGATGCAGGCGCAGGGTTCTCAGCTGACCAACAAATATGCTGAAGGTTATCCGGGCAAGCGCTACTACGGCGGTTGCGAATACGTTGATATCGTTGAGCAGCTGGCGATTGACCGTGCGAAAGAACTCTTTGGCGCTGACTACGCGAACGTCCAGCCGCACTCTGGCTCTCAGGCTAACTTCGCTGTTTACACCGCGCTGTTGCAGCCGGGCGATACCGTTCTGGGTATGAACCTGGCGCAGGGCGGCCACCTGACTCACGGCTCTCCGGTTAACTTCTCTGGCAAACTGTACAACATCATCCCTTACGGTATTGATGAGTCCGGTAAAATTGACTACGAAGACATGGCGAAGCAGGCCAAAGAGCACAAGCCGAAGATGATCATCGGTGGCTTCTCTGCTTACTCCGGCATCGTTGACTGGGCAAAAATGCGTGAAATCGCTGACAGCATCGGCGCGTACCTGTTCGTCGACATGGCGCACGTTGCCGGTCTGATTGCCGCTGGCGTTTACCCGAACCCGGTTCCACATGCGCACGTTGTGACCACCACCACCCACAAAACCCTGGCGGGTCCACGCGGTGGCCTGATCCTGGCGAAAGGCGGTGACGAAGAGCTGTACAAAAAGCTGAACTCCGCCGTGTTCCCAAGCGCCCAGGGCGGCCCGCTGATGCACGTTATCGCCGCGAAAGCCGTCGCGCTGAAAGAAGCGATGGAGCCAGAGTTCAAGGTTTATCAGCAGCAGGTTGCTAAGAACGCCAAAGCGATGGTGGAAGTGTTCCTGAACCGCGGTTACAAAGTGGTGTCCGGTGGGACTGAAAACCACCTGTTCCTGCTGGATTTGGTCGATAAGAACCTGACCGGTAAAGAAGCTGACGCAGCCCTCGGCCGCGCCAACATCACCGTGAACAAAAACAGCGTGCCAAACGATCCGAAGAGCCCGTTCGTGACTTCCGGTATCCGTATCGGTTCTCCGGCCGTAACTCGCCGTGGCTTTAAAGAAGCGGAAGTGAAAGAGCTGGCGGGCTGGATGTGTGACGTTCTGGACAACATCAATGACGACGCGGTTATCGAGCGCGTTAAAGGTAAAGTGCTGGACATCTGCGCACGCTTCCCGGTGTACGCATAATTCTCTGCGTTGCAGAACTGAAAAAGGCCGCTCATGCGGCCTTTTTTTATGGGCTAACGTCGGTCGAGGGAGATGGCCCCCGGCCCGGTTATCGCCAGCAAAATAAAGGCGCCAGCGATACTCACATTTTTATAGAAGTTAATCATATTTGGCAGGACCGCATCGCCCGTCATATCCCAGTAGTGGTGTCCAATCACCGCCGTTCCCAGCGTATAGAAGACAAAGATCACCGCGAGGGGGCGGGTAAAAAAGCCCAGAACGATCAGAATCGCGGCGGGGATTTCCATTACCACCGCAATAATCGCGGCCAGCATGGGCATGGGGGCGCCGAGCGACGTCATGTACTGAACGGTGCCGCTAAACCCCGTCAGCTTGGGATAACCGAAAATAATAAACAGGACCACGATAGCAATGCGGGCAATTAAAAGCAGGAGAGAACGAGAGGATCCGAAATCGAAATAACGTAAGCTGTTCATGGCAAACGACCTCTTCAGGCGATGTCTTATAAACGTAATACAGTTTTACCGCTCTCGCCATACGCTGTACGGCTGGTGATGATGTTAATTTTTAGTTAATTTATAGCGCGCTAACGACTTGCTAAAGTCAGGGATTAACGCCAGACTATCGCCTCCATTTCGGGAGGGATTCATGGTCTTGCATTCCACGCGCTGGCTGGCGCTCAGCTATTTCACCTATTTCTTTAGTTACGGTATTTTTTTGCCTTTCTGGAGCGTCTGGCTCAAGGGAATTGGTCTGACGCCTGAGACCATCGGCATCCTGCTGGGCGCGGGGCTGGTGGCGCGTTTCCTGGGTAGCCTGCTGATTGCGCCCCGCGTCAGCGATCCCTCCTTACTGATTAAAGCGGTGCGTATTCTGGCCCTGCTGACGCTGGTCTTTGCGGCCTGCTTCTGGGTCAGCCACCAGTTTGCCTGGCTGATGGTGGTGATGGTTGGCTTTAATCTGTTCTTCTCCCCGCTGGTGCCGCTGACGGATGCCCTGGCGAACACCTGGCAAAAGCAGATCACCATGGACTATGGCCGCGTGCGCCTGTGGGGATCGATTGCCTTCGTGATCGGCTCTGCGCTGGTCGGGAAACTGGTCAGCCTCTATGACTATCGCGCCATTCTGGCGCTGTTAACGCTCGGTATCGCCTCGATGCTGCTCGGTATGTTGCTGCGTCCGTCGGTGATGCCGCAGGGCGAAAGCCGCCATCAGGAGAGCGCTGGCTGGCCCGCCTGGCGCTCGCTGGTGGCGCAAAGCTGGCGTTTCCTGGCCTGCGTCTGTCTGCTTCAGGGGGCGCATGCGGCCTATTACGGCTTCAGCGCCATCTACTGGCAGGGGGCGGGCTACTCGGCTTCTGCGGTAGGCTACCTGTGGTCGCTCGGCGTGGTAGCGGAGGTCATTATCTTCGCGCTGAGCCAAAAACTGTTCCGTCGTTTCGGGGCGCGTGACCTGCTGCTGCTTTCCGCCGTTTGCGGCGTAGCGCGCTGGGGCATCATGGGCTGGACGACGGATCTGCCGTGGCTGATTGTGGCGCAAATTCTGCACTGCGGAACCTTCACCGTCTGCCATTTGGCGGCGATGCGCTATATCGCGGCGCGAGAGGGTGGGGACGTTATTCGTCTTCAGGCAGTCTATTCAGCGGTGGCGATGGGCGGCAGTATTGCGGTGATGACCGTATTTGCCGGTTTCCTCTATCAGCACCTGGGCCACGGTGTGTTCTGGGTGATGGCGCTGGTCGCTTTACCGGCCATCGTCATCCGCCCTAAAGTCGCTGCTCGCACGTAACTAGGATTCGAGCATAACGCGAATATGTTCCTGCTGCTGCGTGTTCAGGGTCTCAACGGCATGAATGAGCGGCGGCGAGAACAGCGGCAGGGCAGTTGGATAAGGCGTAATAACCAGCGCCGCCTCGCGGGGGGCGCCCTCCTTCTTAAACGCTTCCAGGCTAAGATAACGAATATTGAGCGGCAGCAGCGTTAGCTCGCGAAGCTGCTGCTCAATTAACTCCTCGCAGGCTTTATCTTCCCCCGTTAACAGGACCACCTGTTTTTCATGAAGATCGGTTTCCTGCATCAGCCAGGCACCAAAAATCACCGCCACCAGAGCCATCTCTTCACCGGAGAATCGCAGGCCAAATTCGGCTTCCAGCTCAAACAGCGCCTCTTTAGTGGTGCGCAGCAGCCGGGGGTATAGACGGTGGATCTCTTCCGGCAGACTGTTGTCGATGCCGATGTCAAATAAGGAGCGGTCCAGCGCCTGAGCCAGATGAATATACAGCTGATCGGTCAGCCCTTGCTCATCGCTGAAGTTCATCCCGGTTTGCGCCCGGAAACGGGCAATCATACGCACGATGGCCCGACGCAGGCGCTGATCCTGCTGGTGTTTATCCAGTACCGGGTCGGGTGTGCGGAGCATCATAAACAGCAGCGCCAGGAACAGCTGTTCATCACAGTGCGTTCCCTGCGGGACGCGCCGTTTCCAGTGACGGACAATTTCCTGCGCCGTAAAGTATTCCCCTCTCGATTGCGTCCAGCTGCGCTGAACGGGTGAAAACTCCGGCGTATTGCCCAGATGATGCTGAATCAGACAATATTGCAGATAAAGCTGTAAAAACTGTACGTCGCGGGACTCAAACTGGCGCTGAAGCTTGCGCGCGCAAAAGTTGATAAGCGCCCGAAGGTTCGCATCGTCATAAAGCGGGCGGGCAATGCCGTGCTGTTTGAGCGCGGTTTTTAAGGCAGGGGTAAACTGTTGGGCGACAAAATGTGGACACAGCCGAAGCGCCCTGCGCAGCCAGTGCAGCAGGCACAAACGCTGATTCAGGGCGGAGCCCTCAATTCGGTAACAACCGTCATGGTGCGTGACGATATCAAGCCGATGATAGCGCTGGATTTCATCGCGCGTCTCGGCTATATCTTGCCGTGCCAGGACGTCGTCCACGCCGTTGGCAGCGATTATGCTCTGTGCGGTGACGGCAGCATCGGGCAGGTAAAGCATCAAAAGCACCTGGCAACGGCGCTGCGAACTGGAAAGCACAGATGGAATTTCAAGCGTCGTCATCATCTGTCGGGTATCCAGTGTGAATGTTTGATAAGAATAGCTAAAGGATGGGCGCTGAAAAGCGCGCCGGCAGGCCTTTCATTCAGGATTGCTGGCGAACATCACAGAATTTTTGACGTGAGGAATTGATGCAAACAGTTAAACAAAGCGTGACAGCGTTATTTTTGGCGGTTATCACCTCCGCCGCCAGCGCACATCCTCACAGCTTTATCAGCCTGAAAACCGAACTGGTGACGGACGGCACGCAGCTCAGCGGCCTGAAGATGCGCTGGACGATGGATGAAATCACCTCCGCCGACCTGCTGTACGATGCCGGAAACGCAAAGCCCGGCGACGAGATCTGGAAAAAGCTGGCGGCGGAAGTCATGGCCAACGTGCTGGGTCAGCACTACTTCACCGAGTTCTGGCACAACGGACAAAAGGTGAAATTTCTTAACCGTCCCACGGAGTACGGTATGACCCGCGACGGCCATCAGGCGGTGCTGACGTTTATCCTTCCGCTGGCGCACCCTCAGCCGCTGGCCGGGCAGAAGTACAGGTTTTCCACGTTTGACCCAACCTACTATGTCGATATGCATTACGCCCAGGACAGCGACGTGCAGTTGCCAGAAATATTGCAAAAAAGCTGCAAAATTGCCGTGCACACGCCGACGCCCAGTGAAGAGACGCTGAACTTTGCCGTTTCCCTTGATAAAGAAGATGCGCCTCCAGAAGACATGGAATTAGGAAAACAGTTTGCGCAGGAGGTGACGTTACAATGTCAGTGATCTCCTCCCCCGTCAGTAAGCCGCGTCGCTGGCTGCACCTCTGGCCTCTGGCGCTCTTTTTGCTGTTAGCGTCTGGCGGCGCGCTCTGGCTGTGGCAGGCATGGCCGCAGGTGATGATGAAAAGTATCCTCTGGCAGCGGGAAGTTAATCAGCAGATGAGCGGGCTGCTGAAAGCCGTGGCGGAAAATCCGTCCAAAGCGGGCGGCTCTCTTCTGGCGTTCAGCTTTATCTATGGCGTGCTGCATGCCCTGGGGCCGGGGCACGGCAAAATCGTCATCACGACCTGGCTTGCCACCCATCCGTCGAAGCTGAAATCGAGTATCGGCCTGACGCTGGCTTCCTCGTTACTTCAGGGCGGTGTGGCAATTGCGCTGGTCGTGGTCGTCCTTTCGCTGCTACAGCTCCCGGCCCGCCAGCTGCATATGAGCAGCTTCTGGCTGGAGAAGGGAAGTTAC
The DNA here is from genome assembly GCF_021869665.1 of Enterobacter cloacae complex sp. ECL411. Taxonomy (NCBI): domain Bacteria; kingdom Pseudomonadati; phylum Pseudomonadota; class Gammaproteobacteria; order Enterobacterales; family Enterobacteriaceae; genus Enterobacter; species Enterobacter cloacae complex sp. ECL411. The sequence goes on along the minus strand of NZ_CP091486.1, from coordinate 3,469,393 downwards.
GCGCTGGTAGGCTTACTGGGGCTGATTCTCTGCTGGCGGGCGCTGAAAAAATTGCGCGCGTTGCTGCAAAAACCAAAATTCAAAATCTTTACGCCGCATCACCTTCACCATAAAAACTGCGGGTGCGGGCATCAGCATCTGCCGACGCAGGAACAATTACAGAATGGTGACGACTGGCGTGCGCGCCTGATGATTGTTCTCTCAATGGGGATGCGTCCATGCTCGGGCGCAATCATGGTGCTGTTGTTCAGCAAAGTGATAGGTGTATTTGGCTGGGGCATGATCTCGGCGCTGGCGATGGCGGCGGGAACATCTCTGACTATCTCTTCGTTAGCCTTGCTGGTGCACAGCTTCCGTCAGCTGGCGGTAAAACTCAGCGGCAATAAAACGCCGGTATTGTGGCGACAGGTTGGCTGGACGACGCTTGCGCTGGCGGGCGGGGTGATTCTGCTGGTGGCTGCGGTCACGATGTGGATAAGTGCGGTGCCGGTGGGAAGGGGGTTGCGGCCTTTTTAGCCATACCTGAGGGGTTTGTAGGCCCGGTAAGCGTAGCGCCACCGGGCTTAACAGACTGGATTAACGCTTCAGCGCATCGCTCAGTTCTTCACGCATGTTTGCCAGCATGGCTTTAACAACGCGCGGGTTACCTGCAACGATGTTGCCGGTAGACATATAGTTATGGCCGCCGGTGAAGTCACAAACAATCGCGCCAGCTTCACGTGCGATCAGCTCGCCCGCCGCGAAGTCCCACGGCTTCAGTGACAGCTCAAAGTAACCGTCAACGCGGCCGGTCGCCACGTAGGCCAGATCCAGTGCAGCAGAGCCGGTGCGACGGAAGTCCGCGCATTCGGTGAACAGTTTGCCGAGGATATTCATATAAGTGGTTGCGTGCTGCTTCGCCTTGAACGGGAAGCCGGTCGCCAGAATCGTGCCGTCCAGATCGCGTGCATTGCTGCAGCGCAGACGGTAGCCGTTCAGCTGCGCGCCCTGACCGCGGGTCGCGGTGAACAGTTCGTTACGCATTGGATCGTAAACAACGGCGACTTCAGTACGGCCTTTGATGCGTACTGCGATAGACACAGAGAAGTGTGGCAGGCGCTTAACGAAGTTGGTGGTGCCATCCAGTGGATCGATAACCCATTGAACATCCTGATCGGTACCTTCATGTTCACCGCTTTCTTCGGTGATGATGGTGTGCTGCGGGTAAGATTTGCGGATCGTTTCGATAATAATCGCTTCGGCGGCTTTATCGACGTTAGTCACGAAATCATTGCTGCCTTTCTGGCTGGTTTCTACGGAGTCTGGGGTTTCGTAGTGTTTGGCAATTACATTACCCGCCTTGCGCGCTGCGCGCACGGCGATGGTCAGCATCGGATGCATCGGTCTCTCTCACTGGATGTTAAAGAACAGGAAAATCGGCGCAGAGTATAGCAGCGGGATCGGATTATGTCTCTCGTTTATGATAATATGCCCGAATATTCTTCAGACACTGAATCCAGACATCTAAAAATTATGCTGCAAAACATTCGAATCGTGCTGGTCGAAACATCGCACACCGGCAACATGGGCTCTGTGGCCCGCGCTATGAAAACCATGGGCTTAACGAACCTGTGGCTGGTTAATCCGCTGGTGAAACCAGACTCTCAGGCTATTGCGCTGGCGGCCGGCGCCAGCGACGTGATCGGGAATGCACAGATTGTGGACACCCTGGACGAAGCCCTGGCCGGTTGCAGTCTGGTGGTGGGGACCAGCGCGCGCTCCCGTACGCTGCCCTGGCCGATGCTGGACCCGCGCGAATGCGGCCTGAAAAGTATCTCAGAAGCGGAACAGGCGCCGGTTGCGCTGGTGTTTGGTCGTGAACGCGTTGGCCTGACCAACGAGGAACTACAGAAGTGTCACTACCACGTGGCGATTGCCGCAAACCCGGAATACAGCTCGCTGAACCTGGCGATGGCGGTGCAGGTGATTGCCTACGAAGTACGCATGGCATGGCTGGCGACGCAGGAAAAACCGGTCGAACCTAAAGAAGAGACGGCCTACCCGCTGGTGGACGATCTGGAGCGCTTCTACGGCCACCTGGAGCAGACGCTGCTCTCGACCGGCTTTATCCGTGAAGGCCATCCAGGGCAGGTGATGAACAAGCTGCGCCGTATGTTCACCCGCGCGCGTCCGGAAAGCCAGGAGCTGAACATCCTGCGCGGGATCCTGGCGTCGATTGAGCAGAAGAATAAAGAGTAGTGTTGATTTCCCCCTCTCCCTGTGGGAGAGGGCCGGGGTGAGGGCATCAGTCCGCACCTTTGTTATGAAGGCACAGAAGGTTAAATACCTGACTAAAACAGTCAAGTAAATAGTTGACCAATTTAGTCAGGAATGTCAGACTTGGCCCTGCTATGCAATACCCCCATTTTACAATAAAAAACCCCGGGCAGGGGCGAGTTTGAGGTTAAGTAAGACATGAGACTGACATCTAAAGGGCGTTATGCCGTGACCGCGATGCTGGACGTTGCGCTCAACTCCGAAGCGGGCCCGGTTCCGTTGGCTGATATTTCTGAACGACAGGGGATCTCCCTCTCTTATCTGGAACAGCTGTTCTCCAGACTGCGTAAAAATGGACTGGTGTCCAGCGTTCGTGGCCCGGGCGGCGGTTATCTGCTGGGTAAAGACGCGGGCAGTATTGCGGTTGGCGAAGTGATTAGCGCAGTTGACGAATCCGTTGACGCGACCCGTTGCCAGGGCAAAGGCGGCTGTCAGGGCGGCGATAAATGCCTGACCCACGCGCTGTGGCGCGATCTGAGCGACCGTCTGACCGGCTTCCTGAATAACATCACCCTGGGTGAGCTGGTTAATAACCAGGAAGTTCTGGATGTTTCTGGTCGTCAGCACAGTCAGGATTCACAACGCAGCACCCGCACGCAGGACGCCATCGACGTTAAACTGCGCGCGTAATTAAAAAGATAAGTATTCAGAATCAGGCCGGGGTGGTCACACCCCGCGTACTCGGTCGTACATCCAGCCGGTTGCCTGATTCCTTGCATTGAAGCGATGTACGGAGTTTATAGAGCAATGAAATTACCGATTTATCTCGACTACTCCGCAACCACGCCGGTGGACCCGCGTGTTGCCGAGAAAATGATGCAGTGTCTGACCCTGGACGGAAACTTTGGTAACCCAGCTTCCCGTTCACACCGTTTTGGCTGGCATGCTGAAGAGGCGGTTGATATCGCCCGTAATCAGATTGCTGACCTGGTCGGTGCCGACCCGCGTGAAATTGTTTTCACCTCCGGTGCGACCGAATCCGACAACCTGGCGATCAAAGGTGCAGCCAACTTTTATCAGAAAAAAGGCAAGCACATCATCACCAGCAAAACCGAACACAAAGCCGTGCTGGACACCTGCCGTCAGCTGGAGCGTGAAGGGTTCGAAGTGACTTACCTGGCGCCGCAGAGCAACGGGATCATCGACCTGAAAGAGCTCGAAGCGGCGATGCGTGATGACACCATTCTGGTTTCCATCATGCACGTTAACAACGAAATCGGTGTTGTGCAGGACATCGCCACCATCGGCGAAATGTGCCGTGCGCGCGGCATCATCTACCACGTGGATGCGACCCAGAGCGTGGGCAAACTGCCTATCGACCTGAGCCAGCTGAAAGTGGACCTGATGTCCTTCTCCGGTCACAAAATCTATGGCCCTAAAGGCATCGGCGCGCTGTACGTTCGTCGCAAGCCACGTATCCGCATCGAAGCACAGATGCACGGCGGCGGTCACGAGCGCGGCATGCGTTCCGGTACTTTGCCTGTTCACCAGATTGTGGGCATGGGCGAAGCGTATCGCATCGCGAAAGAAGAGATGGAAAGCGAGATGGCACGCCTGCGTACGCTGCGTAACCGTCTTTGGGACGGCGTGAAGGATATGGAAGAAGTCTATCTGAACGGCGATCTCGAGCAGGGCGCGCCGAACATCCTCAACGTCAGCTTCAACTATGTTGAAGGCGAGTCGCTGATCATGGCGCTGAAAGACCTGGCCGTTTCTTCCGGTTCTGCCTGTACGTCTGCAAGCCTGGAGCCATCCTACGTGCTGCGTGCGCTGGGCATGACTGACGAGCTGGCGCACAGCTCTATCCGTTTCTCTTTAGGTCGTTTCACTACCGAAGAAGAGATTGACTACACCATCAAACTGGTTCGTAACTCCATCGGCCGTCTGCGCGACCTTTCTCCACTGTGGGAAATGTTCAAGCAGGGCGTGGATCTGAACAGCATTGAATGGTCACATCACTAATCGGTACATAAGGAGAATTCAATCATGGCATACAGCGAAAAAGTTATCGATCATTACGAGAACCCGCGCAACGTTGGCTCTTTTGACAACAGCGACGAATCTGTCGGTAGCGGTATGGTTGGCGCGCCAGCGTGTGGCGACGTGATGAAGTTGCAGATTAAAGTCAACAATGAAGGTATCATTGAAGACGCGCGCTTCAAGACCTACGGCTGCGGTTCTGCTATCGCCTCCAGCTCCCTGGTCACCGAGTGGGTGAAGGGCAAGTCTCTGGACGAAGCACAGGCAATCAAAAACACGGACATTGCTGAAGAACTCGAACTGCCGCCGGTGAAAATTCACTGTTCAATTCTGGCAGAAGACGCGATCAAAGCCGCCATTGCGGATTACAAAAGCAAACGTGAAGCAAAATAATTGAGGTTTGAGTATGTCGATTACCCTTAGCGACAGCGCTGCCGCGCGAGTAAGCTCTTTTCTGGCGAACCGTGGTAAAGGCTTTGGCCTGCGACTGGGCGTACGTACCTCCGGCTGTTCTGGTATGGCTTACGTACTGGAGTTTGTTGACGAACCGGCGTCTGATGACACCGTGTTTGAAGACAAGGGCGTGAAGGTGGTGGTCGATGGCAAAAGCCTGCAATTTCTCAACGGCACTCAGCTGGACTTTGTAAAAGAAGGCCTGAACGAAGGGTTCAAATTTACGAACCCGAACGTCAAAGACGAGTGTGGTTGCGGCGAAAGCTTCCACGTTTAACCGCGTTCCGCTGTTATACCGATTAATTCGTGTTGCAGAAAGGCGGCAAGCGAGTGAATCCCCGGGAGCTTACTTAAGTAAGTGACTGGGGTGAACGAGCGCAGACAACGCATCTGCAGCGCGAAGTAAGAAGGTATAACCCCACCGTGGCTGTGCTACGCGTGGGGTTTGTTCTAACAGGCTACCCCTGAGATTGTTATGGATTACTTCACTCTCTTCGGACTACCCGCTCAATACCCGATTGATCTCCAGGCGCTGACGATCCGTTTTCAGGATCTCCAGCGTCAGTACCATCCGGATAAATTCGCCAGCGGGACGCAGGCAGAGCAGCTGGCTGCGGTATCACACTCCGCAACCATCAACCAGGCCTGGCAAACGCTGCGTCATCCGCTGGCGCGTGCAGAATATCTGCTCTCGCTCCACGGTTTTGATCTGGCGAGCGAACAGCATACCGTGCGCGACACCGCGTTTCTGATGGAGCAGCTGGAGCTTCGCGAAGAGCTGGATGAAATTGAACAGGCTAAAGACGAAGCGCGTCTGGAACGTTTTCTCCAGCGCGTAAAGGGCATGTTCGATACCCGCCATCAGCAGATGGTTGAGCAACTGAACAACGAGACCTGGGACGTGGCGGCAGACACTGTGCGCAAACTCCGTTTTCTCGATAAACTGCGAAGCAGTGCTGAACAACTCGAAGAAAAGCTGCTCGATTTTTAATTTCGGAAGCAATTATGGCCTTATTACAAATTAGTGAGCCAGGCTTAAGCGCCGCACCGCACCAGCGTCGTCTGGCGGTCGGTATTGACCTGGGCACCACCAATTCTCTCGTGGCGACCGTGCGTAGCGGCCAGGCGGAAACGCTGGCTGACGAGCAGGGCCGCCATCTGCTGCCTTCCGTGGTCCACTACCAGCAGCAGGGTCACGCTGTCGGCTTTGATGCCCGCGCCAATGCCGCGCGCGATCCGGCTAACACCATCAGCTCGGTTAAGCGCATGATGGGCCGCTCGCTTGCGGATATCCAGACCCGTTATCCGCATCTGCCGTACCAGTTACAGGCCAGCGAAAACGGCCTGCCGATGATTGCGACATCTGCCGGTCTGCTGAACCCGATTCGTGTTTCCGCTGACATCCTCAAAGCGCTGGCGGCGCGCGCGACGGCGACGCTCGGTGGCGATCTGGACGGCGTGGTAATCACCGTTCCGGCCTACTTCGACGATGCACAACGTCAGGGCACCAAAGACGCCGCGCGTCTGGCGGGCCTGCACGTGCTGCGTCTGCTGAACGAACCGACAGCGGCAGCCATTGCCTACGGCCTCGATTCCGGTCAGGAAGGGGTGATTGCGGTTTACGATCTCGGCGGCGGGACGTTTGATATCTCTATCCTGCGCTTAAGCCGCGGTGTGTTCGAAGTGCTGGCCACCGGCGGGGATTCCGCGCTCGGCGGCGATGACTTCGACCATCTGCTGGCGGACTACATCCGCGAGCAGGCGGGCATCAGCGATCGCAGCGATGCGCGCGTCCAGCGTGAACTGCTGGATGCGGCCATCGACGCCAAAATCGCCCTGAGCGATGCGCAGTCCGTCAGCGTGAACGTCGCAGGCTGGCAGGGTGAGATCACCCGCGACCAGTTCAGCGAACTGATTGCGCCTCTGGTTAAGCGTACCCTACTGGCCTGCCGTCGCGCATTGAAAGATGCGGGCGTTGAGGCTAACGAGGTGCTGGAAGTGGTCATGGTTGGCGGCTCAACCCGCGTGCCGCTGGTACGTGAGCGCGTAGGGGAATTCTTTGGCCGCACGCCGCTAACCTCTATCGACCCGGACAAAGTGGTTGCCGTGGGTGCCGCTATCCAGGCCGATATCCTGGTCGGCAACAAGCCGGACAGCGAAATGCTGCTGCTGGACGTCATCCCGCTGTCTCTGGGTTTAGAAACCATGGGCGGCCTGGTGGAGAAAGTCATTCCCCGTAACACCACCATTCCGGTGGCGCGCGCGCAGGAGTTCACCACCTTCAAAGACGGCCAGACCGCGATGTCCATCCACGTGATGCAGGGCGAGCGCGAGCTGGTGCAGGACTGCCGCTCTCTGGCGCGCTTTGCGCTGCGCGGAATTCCGGCGCTGCCGGCGGGCGGGGCGCATATTCGCGTCACCTTCCAGGTGGATGCGGACGGCCTGCTGAGCGTGACGGCGATGGAAAAATCCACCGGCGTCGAATCGTCCATTCAGGTGAAGCCGTCCTACGGCCTGACCGATGGCGAAATCGCCTCCATGATTCAGGACTCAATGAGCTACGCCGAGCAGGATGTGAAGGCGCGTATGCTGGCGGAACAAAAAGTGGAAGCCGCACGCGTGCTGGAGAGCCTGAACGGCGCGCTTGCTGCCGATGCCGCGCTGTTAAGCGCCGCTGAACGCCAGGTAATTGACGACGCTGCTGCGCGCTTAAGCGCCGTGGCCGAAGGCAATGACGCTGACGCAATAGAAGAAGCCATTAAAAACGTTGATAAACAAACCCAGGACTTCGCTGCTCGCCGCATGGACAAATCTGTCCGCGTCGCGCTGAAAGGCCAGTCCGTGGACGAGGTTTAATATGCCAAAGATTGTTATTTTGCCTCATGCGGACCTCTGTCCGGATGGCGCTGTTCTGGAAGCGAAGACCGGTGAAACCATTCTCGATGTAGCCCTGCGTGCAGGTATCGAAGTGGAACACGCCTGTGAAAAATCCTGTGCCTGCACCACCTGCCACTGCATCGTGCGTGAAGGTTTTGATTCTCTCGCCGAGAGCACCGAAGACGAAGACGACATGCTGGATAAAGCATGGGGTCTGGAGCCAGACAGCCGCTTAAGCTGCCAGGCCGCGGTGACCGATGAAGATCTGGTCGTGGAATTCCCACGCTACACCATCAACCACGCACGCGAGCATTAATATGGGACTGAAGTGGACTGACAGCCGTGAAATCGGCGAAGCGCTCTACGACGCGAACCCGGATCTCGATCCGAAGACCGTACGATTCACCGACATGCATCAGTGGATCTGCGATTTAGAGGATTTTGACGACGATCCAAACGCATCCAATGAAAAAATTCTGGAGGCGATTCTGTTAGTCTGGTTAGATGAAGCAGAGTAAATCACTTAACGGGCTGCCTTCAGGCGGCCCGTTTGCTAATAAGGACAAATAAAATGACCGAAGCGATGAAGATTACGCTCTCCACGCAGCCAGCCGACGCACGCTGGGGCGAGAAAGCCACCTGGAGCATCAATAACGACGGTATTACCCTGCACCTGACGGGTAACGATGATTTGGGCCTGATCCAGCGCGCCGCGCGTAAAATTGACGGCCTGGGCATTAAGCATGTCACTCTGGCTGGCGAAGGCTGGGACACAGACCGCAGCTGGGCTTTCTGGGCGGGTTACAAAGGGCCGAAAGGCACCCGTAAAATTGAGTGGGCGAACCTCGATGAAGCCGGTCAGAAAGAGCTGGAAAGCCGCCTGAAAATTATCGACTGGGTGCGCGACACCATCAACGCCCCGGCGGAAGAGTTGGGGCCTGAGCAGCTGGCGCAGCGCGCGGTTGACCTGCTGTGCGGCGTGGCGGACGACAAGATGTCCTACCGCATCACCAAAGGTGAAGACCTGCGCGAACAAAATTACATGGGTATCCACACCGTGGGTCGTGGCTCCGAGCGTCCTCCGGTCCTGCTGGCGCTGGATTACAACCCAACCGGCGATAAAGAAGCGCCGGTCTTTGCCTGTCTGGTCGGGAAAGGTATCACCTTCGATACCGGCGGTTACAGCCTGAAGCAGAGCGCGTTCATGGACTCCATGAAGTCCGACATGGGCGGCGCGGCGACCATTACCGGCGCGCTGGCGTTCGCCATCACCCGTGGTCTGAACAAACGCGTGAAGCTCTACCTGTGCTGCGCGGATAACATGGTGAGTGGCAATGCCTTCAAGCTGGGCGACATCATTCGCTACCGCAACGGTAAAAATGTTGAGGTGATGAACACCGATGCCGAAGGCCGTCTGGTGCTGGCCGATGGCCTGATTGACGCCTCTGCGCAGAAGCCGGAGCTGATTATCGACATGGCGACCCTGACCGGCGCGGCGAAAACTGCCCTTGGCAACGATTACCATGCGCTGTTCAGCTTCGACGACAAGCTGGCCGCTCGCCTGCTGGCCAGCGCGGCGGCGGAAAACGAGCCGTTCTGGCGTCTGCCGCTGGCCGAGTTCCACCGCAGCCAGCTGCCGTCTAACTTCGCCGAGCTGAACAACACCGCGAGCGCGGCGTACCCGGCGGGAGCCAGCACAGCAGCAGGCTTCCTGTCTCACTTCGTTGAGAACTACCATGAAGGCTGGCTGCACATTGACTGCTCCGCAACCTACCGTAAAGCGGCGGTTGAGCAGTGGTCAGCAGGCGCAACCGGTCTGGGTGTGCGTACCGTGGCGAACCTGCTGACGGCTGAGTGATCTTTTTTGCCGGGTGGCGCTACGCTTACCCGGCCTACAAAACCCGTAGGCCCGTGCAAGCGTAGCGCCGCCGGGCAATTGTGAAGTAGCCAAACTATGTCAGAAACCAAAAACGAATTAGAAACCCTGCTGGAGCAGGCGGCGACCGAGCCCGCCCACCGTCCGGCCTTTTTCCGCACGCTGCTGGAATCCACCGTCTGGGTGCCGGGCACCGCAGCAGAAGGGGAGCAGGTTGTCGAAGACAGCGCCCTGGATCTGCTGCACTGGGAGAAAGACGACGGCACGTCGGTGATCCCGTTCTTTACCTCGCTCGAGGCCTTGCAGGAAGCGGTAGAAGACGAACAGGCGTTCGTGGTGATGCCGGTGCGCACGCTGTTCGAAATGACCCTGGGGCAGACGCTGTTCCTCAACGCCAAACTGCCGACAGGGAAAGAGTTCACTCCGCGTGAAATCAGCCATCTGATTGGTGACGAGGGCAACCCGCTCAGCACCCAGGAGGTGCTGGAAGGGGGCGAAACGCTGCTGCTGTCTGAAGTGGCTGAGCCGCCCGCGCAGATGATTGACTCCCTGACCACGCTGTTTAAAACCATCAAGCCGGTAAAACGCGCGTTCCTCTGCTCCATCAAAGAGAGCGCTGACGAAAAGCCTGTTCTGCTGATTGGAATTGAGGCCGATGGCGATATCGACGAGATCATCCAGGCGGCGGGAAGCGTAGCGACCGACACGCTCCCGGGCGATGAGCCGATTGATATCTGTCAGGTGAAGAAAGGTGAGCAGGGCATCAGCCACTTTATTACCGAGCACATCACCCCGTTCTACGAGCGTCGCTGGGGCGGCTTCCTGCGCGATCTCAAGACCAACCGCATTATCTGATTACGGCGGGGTGACCTTCACCCCGTTGCTTCCAGCAACAGTAAATCCATCAGCAGCACCAGATTCGACTCAAACGACGTCACCCCTGCGGCTTCGGCGGCGAAATGTACCGCTTCGTCATAGAGGGCAAAATGCACGTCGGCCATACCTGCCAGCGTATTGGCCGACGCGCGGGTAAACGCGACAATCGTCATGCCGACGTTTTTGGCGATCCGCGCTTTATCCAGCACCTGCTCCGTTTCGCCGCTGCGCGAAACGGCAATAAATACCTGATAGCGTGCGGCGTTGCTGAGAAAAATATTCCGGCTGTCCCCCGGTCCGGAGATGAACGCGGTTTTTCCCAGCACCTGCAACTTCTTGGTCAGGTACTCGGCAAAAAGATATGAAAACCCGGCGCCGTAGAGAAAGAAGCTCTCTTTCTGGCGCAGCAGGCTGGCAAACTGCTGGCGTTTGTCCTGGGTAACCCACTGGAAGGTCTGCTGATAGTTGGCAATAAACCGGGCAAAAAGCGCGGGCATTTCTGCATGTTGCGCAGACTGTACGGTGATATGCGGCGTGTCAGAAAGCAGCTGCTTGCAGTGCCAGATAAACTCGCTAAATCCGCTGAAGCCCAGCTTCTGGCACAGCCGCATAATCGTCGCGGTGGAAACAAATGTCGCCAGCGCCAGCTCGCGCACCGTGATATTGCCCACCAGCAGCGGATGCTCAGTGAGGTGGGCGAGGACGCGATACTCCGCGCGGGTCAGTGACGACCCGCGTGTTAACAGCGTTGCCAGGCGGTTATCCATTATTTCGCCGGTTCTACCGGCAGATCGTCCCGTGCACCCCATTCACTCCAGGCGCCGTCATACAGCGTCACGTCATTCGCGCCAAGGGTTGCCAGCGCCAGGATCACCACGCAGGCCGTCACGCCGGAGCCGCAGCTGGCAATAACCGGACGATGCAAATCCACGCCCTGACGTTCAAAAATGGCACGCAATTCATCGGTGGTTTTCAGCTCGCCTTCAAACACCAGATCGCCCCACGGCACGTTCAGCGCCCCCGGGATATGTCCGCGTTTCAGTCCCGGACGCGGCTCATCCGCTTCAGCGTTGAAGCGTGGAGCGGGACGCGCATCGACGATTTGGGCCGTGTTTTCATGGCTCACGACCAGCACGTCGGTCAGGCGTTTCACCACGTGTGCGTCGAACGTGGCATCGAATTCGCCTTCCGGCAGCGTCACGTCGCCCTGCTGAAGCGGCAGCTCGTCGCGCTTCCAGCCCGCAAGCCCGCCCGCCAGAATCGACACTTTTTCCACGCCGAAGTTTTTCAGCATCCACCACGCCCGCGGGGCGGAAAACAGATTACCTTCATCATAAACAACAAGATGTTTGTCTTTGCTGATGCCGAGCTCGCGCATCGCCACGGAAAACGCTTCCGGACGAGGCAGCATGTGCGGCAGGGGAGAGGTGTGATCGGAGAGGGCTTCGATATCGAAAAAAACAGCGCCAGGCAGGTGCCCTGCGCGATATTCAGCGGGAACGTCACGATGCTCCTGGCCCGGAGGGGCCATGCGCGCGTCGATAATCTGAACTTCCGGGTCGTCGCCGTGCTCAATCAGCCAGTCGGCGGCGACAAAATATGAGGTGGACATGGTTGCCTCCATTCTTTTCCGTAAAAAAGGATTGTCGGTGTTTTTTCTGACACCGACAAGTTAACCACGTTCAACTCGCGAGCAAGCCCCTATTTTTTCACCGCTTCACCGTCCTGCCATGCCTTTTGCAGCGCTGGCCAGTAGTCGCGGTTGGCTTCGATCATCTCATCCAGAATCGCTTTTGCGTGCTCCATGGTCGGCACGGTGCGGTTCAGAGTAAACGCCTGCAACGCTTTCTCGTAGCTGCCTTCGATGGTTGCCTCCACCAGCAACTGTTCAGAAGCGAGCTGCTGTTGCAGGAGCGTCTGGTGGAACAACGGCACCTGACCCACGCGGACAGGCTCCGGCCCTTCGGAGGTGATATAGGCAGGTACTTCCACCACCGCATCGTACGGCAGATTGGTAATCGCCCCGCGGTTTTCCACCATCACCAGATGACGTTGGCGCAGGTTGAATGCCAGCGAGCAGGCGACATCGACGATAAATTCGCCGTGAACACCTACGTGGAAGGCGTCCGGTAAGATCCCGCTGCGCTGGTACTCTTCGGCGGCGGCAAACAGCTTTTTCTCACGTCCGTTCATCACTTCGTTGGCACGGGTATAGTCCGGGTTCTGATGCTCCACAATCTGGTTCGGCATCAGGTAGTACTGTAGATACGGGTTCGGCAGGTACTCCGGGAAGTTATCCATAATCGGCTTGATGTTGCGCCAGGTTTTCACCCATGACGGATCCGAGTGCTGCGGGTCGGTTTTGGCCGCGTCTTCCGTCAGCAGGCCAAACATCGCGATATGTTTACGCAGCTCCGGCAGCTTGTCCTCGCCGTCCACCAGCACGCGGGTAAACCAGCCGAAGTGGTTGAGGCCAAAATAGTCCACCTCCAGTTTATGACGGTCCACGCCCAGAATGGCGCCCATATTGCGCATCGCGGCGACAGGCATATCGCAGATGTTCAGCACGCGTGCGTTGGGGCGCAGGCGACGCACGCCCTCAGCGACGATCGCCGCCGGGTTGGAGTAGTTCACGATCCACGCCTTTTCGTGCGCGTAGCGTTCCACCCTATCGATCAGCTCTACCATCGGCAGGATCGTACGCAGGCCATATGCCAGCCCGCCGGGTCCGCAGGTTTCCTGGCCGACCACTCCGTGGCGCAGCGGAATTTTTTCATCCTGCTCGCGCATTTTGTACTGTCCGACGCGCATCTGAGCAAAAACAAAATGCGCGCCGCTGAAGGCCACCTCCGGATCGCTGGTGACCGTGAATTTGATGCTCTGGCTGTGGTCGCGAATGACCTTTTCCACTACGGGCGCAATGGTGTTCTGGCGCGCCTCGTCGATGTCATACAGGCGAATCTCTGCCAGGGGGAAATCGTGCAGGCGTACCATCAGGCTTTTCACTATACCTGGCGTGTAGGTGCTGCCGCCGCCGGCAATCGACACAATGAATGGGGGTGTTAACATCTTTAGCTCCTTTCAGAGAAACGTCTCAACGGCTTCTCGCATTTTTTTGACATGCAGCCCGTAGACCACCTGAACGTTGTTACCTTGTTTGATAATCCCTTTCGCGCCGGTCGCTTTCAGGCGCGGTTCGTCGATGATGGCGACGTCCTTCACCGTGACGCGTAAGCGGGTGTAGCAGTTATCAACCACCTGAATGTTTTCCCGACCGCCCAGACCGACGACGATCGATTCGCCCAGCCCGTCGTTATTTCCCTTCGCCTGGTATTCCTGTTTGCTGTAGAGGCGCGTCTCCCGATCGTCATCTTCACGACCGGGCGTTTTCATGTTGAAACGCAGGATCAGGAAGCGGAACACCACGAAATAAAGGGCGAACATGATCAGCCCGACCACGATGTACATGGGCCAGTTGGACTTTTCCGTGCCGAGCGGCAGGTTGTAGAGGATAAAATCGATAATTCCGTTGGCGCCGATGGCGTGAACGCCAAACAGGGTGAACAGCATCATGCCAATGCCGGTCAGCACCGCATGCACCACGAACAACAGCGGGGCGACAAACAGGAAAGAGAACTCGATCGGCTCGGTTACGCCGACCAGCAGCGAGGTCAGCGCCGCCGGGATCAGAATGGCTTTCGCAATCGCTTTACGCTCTGGCTTCGCGGTCATGTACATCGCCAGCGCGGCGGCGGGAAGGCCGAACATCTTGCTGATGCCGCGAGCATCCCACACCACGGTGCTGCTGAGCTGCTTCACGTCCGGGCAGGCCATCTCGGCGAAGTAGATATTGCGCGCGCCCTGGTAAGCCGTACCGCACACCTCCTGCGTACCGCCCAGTTCGGTATACAGGAACGGCGTATAGACCAGATGATGCAGGCCCGTCGGCACCAGAATGCGTTCAAGGAAACCGTAGATCGCCACCCCAAACGGACCGGACCCTTTGATCGCCAGCGCCAGGGCGCTTATTCCATGCTGTGCGTACGGCCAGAGTTCGCTCATGACCACGCCGAGCAGCATAGAGACTGGCAACATCACTATTGCGACAAAGCAGTGGCCGGAGTATATCGCCATCGCGCCGTTAAACTGGACACCGGAATATTTGTTGTACAGATAACCGGAGAGCGCCCCGGTCAGGATCCCGGCGAAAACGCCCATCTCCAGCACCTGGACGCCCAGAACCATGCTTTGTCCGGCGGCTTTCATCTGCTCTGCAGGGGCCAGTTCTCCCTGAAGCTGTAACGTCACGTTCATCGCGTTAATGAATACGATAAAGGTCACCAGCCCAATCAGCGCCGCGTAGCCTTTGTCTCGGGTTGCCAGGCCAATGGGGATCCCGACGGCAAACACCAGCGCCAGGTTGACCAGCACCGACACGGCAGATTTGGCGATCAGCTGGCCGACACTCTGGATCAGCGGATGGCCGAGAAACGGCAGGTACTCGGCCAGATTGCCGTTACCCAGCACATTCCCAAAGGCGATAAACAGACCGACGATGGGTAAGATAAGTACAGGTCCGTAAAGTGATTTTCCGAAATTTTGTAGGGCGTTCACGGCTCGTTTCATGGCTTTCTCTCTTATTGAACCGCGCACTCGGGGTGCGTCATGGTCATAAAACTAGCAGGCATGATGAGAGCTTATCCAGCTATCTTCTTGTTTTAAAAACAAATGACGCGAAAGGTAACATGTTACGTTACGCTGTGTGATCGCGGTTCCACCCTCGCATGCGAGTACGATGCCATTCTGCGAGGCGCTTTCCAGATTATAAAATTGGACTTTTTGTATTAACGAAACTTGCGGATAATACTTATCCGGACGACGACCAACAGGCCCCTCAGGCCAGGGACATAGGATGAAACCGTTTCGCTTAGCTGCGATCTCTCTCGCGCTGCTCACCACCTTTACGCTTGCCGGCTGTGATAACAGCGATGACAAACCTCAGGCCGCTGCCCCCGCAGCGTCTACTACATCAGCACAGAAAACCCCGGTAAAACCGGATCCTGAAAAGCTGGCTAAGCTGGCCGCGCAGAGTCAGGGTAAGGCGTTGACGCTGCTGGATGCCTCTGAAGTGCAACTCGACGGCGCTGCGACACTGGTTCTGACCTTCTCTGTCCCGCTGGATCCCAGCCAGGATTTTGCGAAAACGGTGCATGTGGTGGATAAAAAAAGTGGCAAAGTGGACGGCGCCTGGGAACTGGCCCCCAATCTGAAAGAGCTGCGCCTGCGCCATCTGGAGCCGAATCGTAATCTGGTCGTCACCGTCGAGCGTAATTTGCTCGCGCTGAACAAAGCGACATTCGGCATTGACTATGAAAAAGCGATCACCACCCGGGATGTTGAACCGACGGTCGGATTCGCCAGCCGCGGATCGCTGCTGCCGGGTAAAGTGGTGGAAGGGTTGCCGTTGATGGCGCTCAACGTCAACAATGTGGACGTGAACTTCTACCGCGTTAAGCCGGAGTCGCTGGCCTCGTTTGTCAGCCAGTGGGAGTACCGTAACTCGCTGACCAACTGGGAATCTGACAACCTGCTGAAGATGGCGGAACTGGTCTACACCGGCCGTTTCGACCTCAACCCGGCGCGCAACACGCGTGAAAAACTGCTCCTGCCGCTCAAAGATATTAAGCCGCTCCAGCAGTCTGGCGTCTATATCGCCGTGATGAATCAGGCTGGTCACTATAACTACAGTAACGCCGCGACGCTCTTTACCTTAAGTGATATTGGGCTGTCCGCTCACCGTTATCATAACCGCCTGGACATCTTCACCCAGAGTCTTGAAAACGGTGCGGCGCAGTCAGGCGTGACCATTACCCTTCTGAACGATAAAGGACAGACCCTGGCCGAGGCGAACAGCGACGCCGATGGTCATGCGAAACTGGAAACCGATAAAGAAGCCGCGCTGATCCTGGCCAGTAAAGATGGCCAGACCACGCTTCTTGACCTCAAACTTCCGGCGCTGGATCTGGCGGAGTTTGATATCGCCGGTAACCCGGGTTACAGCAAACAGTTCTTTATGTTTGGCCCGCGCGATCTCTATCGTCCGGGTGAAACGGTGATCCTTAACGGCCTGCTTCGCGACAGCGATGGCAAACCGCTTCCCGAGCAGCCGGTAAAACTTGACGTGCTGCGTCCGGACGGCCAGGTAGCGCGTACGGTCGTTGTGCAACCTGAGAACGGCCTTTATCGCTTCAACTATTCGCTTGATAGCGGCGCCCAGACCGGCATGTGGCATATTCGCGCGAATACGGGGGATAACCAGCAGCGCATGTGGGATTTCCACGTCGAAGATTTTATGCCTGAGCGTATGGCGCTGAATCTGACCGGGCAAAAAACGCCGGTTTCCCCGCAGGAGGATGTGGACTTTAACGTTGTGGGCTATTACCTGTATGGCGCGCCGGCTAACGGTAATTCTCTGCAAGGCCAGCTTTTCCTGCGTCCGCTACGTGACGCGGTGCCTGCACTGCCTGGCTTCCAGTTCGGTGATATTGCCGAGGAGAACCTGAGCCGCAGCCTGGATGAAGTGCAGCTTAAGCTGGACGAACAGGGGCGCGGACAGGTTACCACCGAAAGCCAGTGGAAAGAGGTGCACTCGCCGCTGCAACTGATTTTGCAGGCCAGCCTGCTGGAATCAGGCGGGCGTCCGGTAACGCGACGCGCCGAGCAGGCTATCTGGCCTGCGGCTGAACTTCCGGGGATCCGCCCACAGTTCGCCAGCAAGGCCGTGTACGACTACCGCACCGATACCACCGTCAACCAGCCGATTGTTGATGAGAACGGCAACGCCAGCTTTGACATCGTCTATGCCGATGCCAGCGGGGCGAAAAAAGCGGTATCTGGTCTGCAGGTGCGTCTGGTCCGTGAGCGTCGCGACTACTTCTGGAACTGGTCCGAGAGCGAGGGCTGGCAGTCTCAGTTTGATCAAAAAGATCTGGTTGAGGGCGAGCAGGAACTTAACCTCAAGGCCGATGAAACCGGTAAAGTCACCTTCCCGGTGGAGTGGGGCTCATACCGTCTGGAAGTGAAAGCCCCTGATAGCATGGTCAGCAGCGTGCGCTTCTGGGCGGGGTACAGCTGGCAGGATAACAGCGATGGCACGGGTGCTGCACGCCCGGATCGTGTGACGCTGAAACTGGACAAGCCATCCTATCAGCCAGGCGATACCATCAACCTGCATATTGCAGCGCCGGCCGCAGGCAAGGGCTATGCAATGATCGAATCCAGCGAAGGGCCACTGTGGTGGAAAGAGATCGACGTACCGGTTAACGGTCTGGATCTTGCCATTCCGGTGGATAAGGCCTGGAAACGTCACGATCTCTACCTCAGCACGCTGGTGGTTCGTCCTGGCGATAAATCTAAATCTGCCACGCCAAAACGCGCGGTTGGTCTGCTGCATCTGCCAATGGGGGACGAAAATCGTCGCCTGAGCATCGCACTTGATAACCCACAAAAAATGCGTCCGAACCAGACGCTTTCTGTGAAAGTGAAAGCCAGCGTAAAAGAGGGGGCTGTGCCACAGAAGGTGAACGTGCTGGTCTCGGCTGTTGATAGCGGCGTGCTGAACATTACCGACTACGTCACGCCGGATCCGTGGGAAGCTTTCTTCGGTCAGAAGCGCTATGGCGCGGACATCTATGATGTTTATGGCCAGGTGATTGAAGGTCAGGGACGTTTGGCCGCACTGCGCTTTGGCGGAGACGGCGATGAACTGAAACGCGGCGGTAAGCCACCGGTGAACCATGTCACCATTATTGCTCAGCAGGCGCAGCCGGTTAGGCTTGATGCCAACGGTGAAGGCACCATCACGCTGCCGATTGGCGATTTTAACGGCGAACTGCGTCTGATGGCGCAGGCCTGGACGGAAGACGATTTCGGCAGCAGCGAAAGCAAAATCATTGTGGCGGCTCCGATTATCACCGAGCTTAACACGCCGCGATTCCTCGCAAGTGGCGATACCTCTCGCCTGACGCTGGACCTGACCAACCTTACTGACCAGCCGCAAACGCTGAACATTGCGTTAACCGCAACCGGTAAGGTGTCGCTCGAAGGTGCTCAACCAGAGCCGGTTAAGCTGCCGCCTGGCGCTCGTAGCACTCTGTTTATTCCGGTGCGCGCGCTGGAAGGCTATGGCGATGGTGAAGTAACTGCTCAGGTGACGGGGCTTCAGCTCCCTGGTGAGACGTTTGCGCCGCAGCAGAAGAGCTGGAAAATTGGTGTACGCCCCGCATTCCCGGCGCAAACGGTGAATACGGGCACGATGCTGAACCCTGGCGAATCCTGGAGCGCGCCAGCACAGCATATCGACGGTTTCTCGCCTGCCACGCTACAGGGACAGCTGTTGCTCAGCGGTAAACCACCTTTGAACCTGGCGCGCTACATTCGTGAACTTCAGGCCTATCCATACGGATGTCTTGAGCAGACCACCAGCGGCCTGTTCCCGTCCCTCTACACCAACGCGGCACAGCTTACGGCGTTGGGCATTAAAGGCGACACCGACGATAAACGCCGTGCGGCCATTGATATCGGCATCTCCCGTCTGCTGCAAATGCAGCGTGACGATGGCGGTTTTGCCTTGTGGGATAAAAACGGCCCGGAAGAGTACTGGCTGACCGCCTATGTTACGGATTTCCTGGTGCGGGCAGGGGAGCAGGGTTACAGCGTGCCTGCCGAGGCGGTGAATAACGCCAACAGCCGACTGCTGCGCTATTTACAGGATCCGGGGATGATGTCCATCCGCTACAGCGACGACACCCAGGCCAGCAAATTTGCTGTCCAGGCGTATGCTTCGCTGGTGCTGGCTCGTCAGCAAAAAGCGCCGCTCGGTGCACTGCGTGAAATCTGGGAGCGTCACGCTCAGGCCGCTTCCGGGCTTCCGTTGATGCAGCTGGGTATGGCACTCAAACTGATGGGGGATACACCGCGCAGCCAGCAGGCGCTGGATCTGGCTCTCAAAACACCCCGTAACGACAGCCGAAACTGGATGGCGGATTACGGCAGCCAGCTGCGTGATAATGCCCTGATGCTCTCCCTGCTGGAAGAGTACAAGCTGCTGCCGGATGCGCAAAACAGGCTGTTGAACGCGTTATCTGAAGACGCGTTCAGCCAGCGCTGGCTGTCAACCCAGGAGAGCAATGCGCTGTTCCTGGCTGGACGTTCACTGCAAACCTTGTCAGGCGCGTGGCAGGCAACGACCACCCTCTCTGAACAGATCCAGAGCAGTGATAAAGCGCAGGTAGAAAACCTGAACGGCGACCAGCCTGGTGCCTTGCAGGTGACGAATACCGGCACGACGCCGCTGTGGGTACGACTGGACACTACTGGCTATCCGGAGTATGCGCCCCAGCCATCTTCTCACGTCTTGCAGATTGAACGTCATATCCTGGCGACAGACGGCAGCAGCAAGTCGCTCTCTTCACTTAAGAGCGGTGAGCTGGTTCTGGTGTGGCTGGAAGTGAAGGCAAGCCAGAACGTACCGGATGCGCTGGTGGTGGATCTGCTCCCGGCAGGTCTGGAGCTGGAAAACCAGAATCTGGCGAGCAGCAGCGCCAGCTTGCAGGACAGCGGCAGTGAAGTGCAAAACCTGCTGAATCAGATGCAACAGTCTGATATTCAGCACATGGAATTCCGCGACGATCGCTTTGTGGCCGCCGTGCCGGTCAATGAAGGTCAGCCGGTCACGCTGGTTTACCTGGCCCGTGCCGTTACGCCGGGAACCTATCAGGTGCCTGTTCCGATGGTCGAGTCCATGTACGTTCCGCAGTGGCGAGCAACGGGGTCGGCCAGTGGCCCGCTGATCGTTGTTCCGTAAGATGCAGATAGCACGCCTGATTCGCTCCCGCTGGCTGTGGCTTGCGGGAGCGCTTCTCTTTTTAGGGGGGCTGATTGTCGCCGCTGACCGCGTGTGGCCGTTGCCCCTGAAAGAGGTCAACCCTGCGCGAGTGGTGGTGGATGAGCAGGGTGTTCCGTTGTGGCGTTTTGCCGACAGCGAAGGCATCTGGCGCTATCCGGTTACCATTGAAGAGGTTTCCCCACGCTATCTTGAGGCGCTGATCCAGTATGAAGATCGCTGGTTCTGGGATCACCCTGGCGTCAATCCGCTTTCTGTACTGCGTGCCGCCTGGCAGGATCTCACCGCCGGGAGAGTGGTTTCTGGCGGGAGCACGCTTACCATGCAGGTGGCACGCCTGCTGGATCCGCATCCGCGTACCTTTGGCGGTAAAATTCGTCAGCTGTGGCGGGCGATGCAGCTGGAGTGGCATCTCTCCAAGCGTGAAATCCTGACGCTGTATCTCAACCGTGCCCCGTTTGGCGGCACGTTGCAGGGCGTGGGCGCGGCAAGCTGGACTTATCTTGGCAAACCGCCGTCTCAGCTGAGCTATTCCGACGCGGCGCTGCTGGCTGTACTGCCACAGGCACCCAGCCGTCTGCGCCCCGACCGCTGGCCGGAACGTGCCGAAGCGGCGCGGAACAAAGTGCTCGACCGCATGCTGACTCAGGGCGTCTGGTCTGAGAAGCAGGTGAAAGAGTCCCGTGAAGAGCCGGTCTGGCTGGCCCCCCGGCAGATGCCGCAGCTGGCGCCGCTCTTTTCCCGCATGATGTTGAGTAAAAGCCGCGACACAAAAATAGTCACCACGCTGGATGCAGCTTTGCAACGACAGCTTGAAGAGCTGGCAATGAACTGGAAATCGCGCCTGCCTGCCCGCAGTTCACTGGCGATGATCGTCGTGGATCATACATCCATGAAAGTGCGTGGCTGGGTAGGCTCGGTAGATATCAATGATGGCAGTCGCTTTAGTCACGTGGATATGGTCAATGCGATCCGATCGCCGGGATCGGTCCTCAAGCCATTCATCTATGGCATGGCGCTGGACGATGGCCTGATCCATCCCGCTTCGTTATTACAGGATGTTCCAAGAAAAACGGGGGATTATCGCCCCGGCAACTTTGACAGCGGTTTCCATGGGCCGGTCAGCATGAGCGAAGCCCTGGTGCGTTCCCTCAACCTGCCTGCGGTGCAGGTACTGGAAGCGTACGGCCCAAAACGTTTTGCAGGCATGCTGAGCAACGCGGGATTACCGCTCATACTCCCCGCGGGGGCGCAGCCCAACCTCTCCCTGATCCTGGGGGGCGCAGGCGCACGCCTGGCTGATATCGCTGCCGCCTATAGTGCCTTTGCGCGTCAGGGTAAGGCGGGCCGGTTGCGTTTACAGCCGGGCGATCCGCTGATCGAACGTCCGCTGCTGTCGCAGGGGGCGGCGTGGATCATTCGTCGCATTCTCGCCAGTGAAGCACAGCCCCTGCCGGACAGTGCGCTGCCCCAGGTTGCGCCGCTGGCGTGGAAAACGGGCACCAGCTATGGCTACCGGGATGCCTGGGCCATCGGGCTGAACGCCCGGTATGTCATTGGAATCTGGACCGGACGTCCGGACGGCACGCCCGTTGCCGGGCAGTTTGGTTTCGCCAGCGCAGTTCCGCTCCTGAATCAGGTCAATAACATGCTTCAGTCCCGCTCGATGGTGGATGAAGCCCGTCTGCCGCGCGATCCGCGTCCTGCAAGCGTAGGACGGGGCGTGATTTGCTGGCCGGGGGGCCAGTCCCTGCCTGAAGGGAACGAAAACTGTCGGCGTCGGCTGTCAACCTGGCTGCTGGAAGGCAGTGAACCGCCTACGCTGCTGCTGCCGGAACAAGAGGGTATTCGCGGGATCCGTTTCCCGGTCTGGCTGGATAAAGAAGGCAAACGCGTCGCAGCGGATTGTCCTGATGCGACAGAAAAAGTGCTGGATGTCTGGCCGCTGCCGCTGGAGCCCTGGCTGCCTGCTGCCGAAAAACGGGCTGCTCGTCTCCCCGCCCGTTCAGCGATTTGCCCTCCGCTGGATAACCATAATGCGGCGCCGCTGATGTTGTCAGGCGTCAGAGAAGGGGCGGTAATTAAACGTCTTCCGGGTGAGAAAAACATGACCCTGTTCGTTTCAACCAGCGGCGGGGAGGGGCAACGATGGTGGTTTTTGAATGGCGAACCGCTGGACGGACATCAGAAGAATTATTCACTGCAATTATATTTGTCGGGTAAATATCAGTTAGTTGTATTAGATGAAACAGGACAAACGGCGACGGTCAATTTTGAGTTAGATCGCTAAGTGTTACTCCTCAAGAGTTAGCTTGATAATTATCAATATCCGTTCCTGAAAAAAAACGAGAATGCGTTTTTATTTTAAGGAACGAGCAATGGAAAAAAATAAACATCAGGGAGAGGGGACTATTCCCGCCATATCCCGGCGTCAGTTTATTCAGGCAGGATCGGCGCTCGCCGCTCTGCCTTTTGTCGTCAAAACCGGCAAAGTACAGGCACAGGGCGCGGCGGTTTCAGACACTACGCCTGAAGAAAAAGTGGTGCAAACCTGTAGTACGTTTGACTGCGGCGGCAAGTGTGATATTCGTGCTCACGTCAGTGAGGGCGTTGTGACCCGAATTTCTACGCGTCCGGATAACGCGTTGGATCCGCAAATGCCCGTAATGCGCGCCTGCGTGCGTGGCCGGGCTTATCGGAAATTTGTTTACCATCCCGATCGGCTGAAATACCCAATGAAACGTGTAGGGAAACGTGGCGAAGGAAAATTCGAGCGTATTACCTGGGATGAAGCCACCACCCTTATTGCGAATCAATTAAAAACTATTACGCAAAAATACGGTGCGGCTTCACGCTATGTTCATGTGGGCACCGCTGTGTCCGGCGGGACTTTTTCCGGCGATAAAATGGTTCGTCGTCTGCTCAACTTAACCGGCGGCTATCTCGAAAGCTATCACTCGGTCAGTATGGGTAACACGGCGGCAGCAACGCCGTATACCTATGGCACCGCTGCCAGCGGCAGCTCTCTGGACACGCTGCTGGACACCAAACTGGTCATCCTCTGGGGACATAACCCGACGGAAACGATCTTTGGTCACAGCAACCACTTCTACCAGAAGATGAAGCAAAACGGCACTCGCTTTATTGTTGTCGACCCTCGCTATTCCGATACGGTTTCCTCCCTGGCCGATCAGTGGATCCCGCTGCTTCCCACCACGGACAACGCCCTGATGGACGCGATGATGTATGTGATCGTCACGGAGAACCTGCACGATCGCGACTTTATTCAGCGCTACACCCTGGGCTTTGACGAAGACACTATGCCAGAAGGCGTTCCGGCCAATGAATCCCTGATGGCTTACCTGAGCGGCGCAAAAGATGGCGTGGCGAAAACGCCCGAGTGGGCAGAGAAAATCACCCACGTGCCTGCACAAACAATTCGGCAACTGGCGCGCGACTACGCAACCACCAAACCCGCTGCGCTGATCCAGGGCTGGGGACCGCAGCGTCATAACTGCGGCGAGCGCACCGCGCGCGGCTCGACGTTGCTGGCTACGCTCACGGGTAACGTCGGGGTGAAAGGCGGTTGGGCAGCAGGCTATGGCGGCTGCGCAAACCGGAAATTTGCCGCCGGGCCAGAGATGCCGGACAACCCGGTCAAAGCCAAAATATCGGTGATGAACTGGGTGCAGGCCGCCGACGATGCCTCTCAGGTCACCGCGGACGTCGGCCTGAAGGATGCCGAAAAGCTGGACAGCAATATCCGCATCCTGTTCTCGCTGGCGGGAAATTATCTGGCTAACCAGAACCCGGATCTTCATCAGGCAACCCGTGTCCTGGAAGACGAGTCGAAAATCGAGTTTATCGTCGCAAGCGATCTGTTTATGACGCCGAGCGCCCGATACGCCGACCTTCTTTTGCCGGAAACCAGCTTTATGGAACGCTGGAATATCGGCGAAACCTGGGGCACGGCAAGCTATCTGATCCTGTCAGAAAAGCTCATTGAACCTGAATTCGAACGCCGTTCAGACTACGACTGGCTGCGGGAGGTCGCCGCTAAGCTTGGCGTCGAACCCGCGTTCAGCGAAGGGCGTGACGAAAAAGCGTGGATTGAGCACATCTGGGAGCAGACGCGTCTTTCCATGCCTGACGAAAACCTGCCGGACTTCGCGACGCTACAGAAGACGCGTCAGCACCTTTTCAAAAGCGCGCCGTTCGTCGCCTTTGAAGACAACATTCGCGATCCGCAGAATCATCCGTTCCCGACGCCGTCCGGAAAAATTGAGATCTTCTCGAAGCGTCTGTACGACATGCATCACCCGGAAATTCCGGCGCTGTCGCACTACGTGCCTGCCCATGAAGGGCCGGAAGACGCGCTGGCGAAACGCTTCCCGCTCCAGCTGATTACCTGGAAAGGAAAAAACCGCGCTAACTCCACCCAGTACGCCAACCCGTGGTTAATTGAGGCGCAGCAGCAAAAGCTGTGGATCAACCCGCAGGATGCGCAAAAACGCGGCATTGCGCAGGGAGATACCGTGCGTATTCATAACGCGCGCGGCATTTGCGAGATCCCGGCGGAGGTCACGCCGCGCATCATTCCAGGCGTTGTGGCCATGCAGGCAGGTGCCTGGTGGCAGCCGGACGAGCAGGGTATTGATAAGGGCGGCTGCGCGAACGTGCTCAGTTCCGCACGTATTACCGCGCTTGCGAAAGGGAATTCCCATCAAACCATGCTGGTGGAGGTAGCTAAAGCATGAGTCAGTTTAAACATTACGCACCGGTAAGCGACAAACAGCTGGGTTTTTATATCGACTCTTCTCGCTGCTCGGGCTGCAAAGCATGTCAGGTAGCGTGCAAAGATAAAAACAACCTTGAGATCGGACGTCGTTTCCGTCGCGTGTACGAAGTTAATGGCGGGAGCTTTATCCCGACCGGGCAGGGTGGCGTCAGCAATAACGTTTTTGCCTACACGCTCTCTATCTCCTGTAACCACTGTGCCGACCCAATCTGCACCAAAAACTGTCCGACCACCGCGATGCATAAGCGTCCGGGGGACGGTATTGTGCGCGTAGATACTGATAAGTGCGTCGGCTGCGGCTACTGCGCGTGGTCATGCCCTTACGGCGCGCCACAGCTCAACGAGCAGACCGGGCAGATGTCCAAATGTGATTTCTGCGTGGATCTACAGGCGAAGGGGGAACAGCCTGTCTGTGTGGCAACCTGTCCACTCGAAGCGATTAAATTCGGGCCGATTGATGAACTGCGGGCGAAGTATGGTGCGGTCTGTGATGTGAAAGGCTTGCCTGATTCCTCCATCACCAAACCGAACCTGGTGATCAAAGCGCATCAGGGCGCAGAGAAAGAGGGGAAACGTCATGCATGAGTTACCGCTGCTGATTTTTACGCTGTTCCTGCAAGGATCGGTTGGCGTTACGCTGTGGCTGGCCTTCGGAAGCACGCAACGCAGCGTGCTGCTGCCGGCTGCCGGAGCGTTTGTGTTGGCCAGCCTCGGTCTGCTCGCCTCCGCGTTGCACATGGGCTATCCACTTAATGCGTTCAACGCGCTGCGTCACGTATCCAGCTCCTGGCTGAGCCGTGAGATTATCTTTGCCAGTCTTTATCTTGCGGCACTTGGCCTCGCAACGCTGCTGATGTTTGTCAAAAAACCAGGCTGGAAGCCGCTGTTGGTTGTGGCAGGTCTTGTCGGGCTGGTGGATGTGTTCTGCATGGCGCAGATCTACATGCATGCGTCCGTGGTGACGTGGCATCACATTAATACCCTGGTGCTGTTTATCGGTTCGGTGGGAATTATCGGTTCAGCCTGCATGGCCGTTGGGGCACGTTCCCAGACTCGCGTGCGAACGGCGATTGTCATTATCACGCTGCTGGTGATTGCACGTCTGGTGATGCAGCCCGTCTGGCTGGCAGATATTACGGCTATGGACAACACCGTTGTGACGTTCCCACACGCACCGTTACAAATGCTGGAGCAACTGCGAACCGTGCATCTGCTGAGCTGGTGCGTTTCTGTTGCGGGTATGCTGTGCTTTGCTGCGGGCGGCTTAAAAGCGGCGCGAGGCACAATGCTGTTGGGCAGCGCCTTGCTGATTGTGGGTGAGCTGATGCTGCGCTTTGTTTTCTTCAGTATTGGCTGATGGGCGGATTAACCTTTGCCCCGGCGATGGACGTGACGCATGCGTGCGTCCGTCGCCGTTTTCGTCACTCTTCCTGCTGCGCCTGCGCGGACGTCTGTCCCGTACAGGCTTTTTCTTTTACCGACACCGGCGTCTCGGTTGATGACAGCCGCTGTATTGAATGCAGTGACTGCCTGTTTGTCTGCCCCGCTGAAGCCATCACCGGCATCACGCCGCGAAAACGTTTTCTGTGTGGCGATACGCTTGTTGGGCCTTTTACTGACCGTGCGCCAGGGGTGAATGAGCTTCTGCTGTGGCACGCGCAGCACCACGTTCGTTTTATCAGTATCGACGCGGAGCAGAATCCTGACTGGTTGCTGGCGATTGCCCGGCTGAATCTGGCGCTTCGTCGACGTGGTGAAGCAGCGTGGGCGTTTAAATATATACCCGTCAACGAGGTAAATACCGCCCGGCGTGCGCTGATGCACGTTCCCCGTGAGGATGTCCGGGTCTGTTGCGTCGTGCCCGGTCAGCGTGAGCTGCGCAGGGCGTTTTCTGCGTTTAGCGAGGCAGAGATAACTCTCGATACCGAATCCTGCGT
The DNA here is from genome assembly GCF_021869665.1 of Enterobacter cloacae complex sp. ECL411. Taxonomy (NCBI): domain Bacteria; kingdom Pseudomonadati; phylum Pseudomonadota; class Gammaproteobacteria; order Enterobacterales; family Enterobacteriaceae; genus Enterobacter; species Enterobacter cloacae complex sp. ECL411. The sequence goes on along the minus strand of NZ_CP091486.1, from coordinate 3,442,376 downwards.
ACTCTGCGGCGCGTGCTGGCGGAGTTGTACGGAAAACGCGATTCGGTTTGAGAACGCTGAACTGGTCGTGGAAACCGGACGCTGTACGGGGTGTGGCGGCTGCGAAGCGGTATGCCAGCATGCGGCGATAAACGTGACGCAAACAGACGGGACAGCGAAAAGCGTGACCATACCGGCATATGAAGCCGTTTGTTTGACGTGCCACCGTCATTTCTGGTCATTCAGTTCTGATGAAAAGCAGTGTCCGCTCTGTTTTCACCATCAGTACGGCATGCGAAATACGAGCTGTTGCTAATCTTCGTCTCATTTTAAAAAAATGTTATGCATAACCATAGGCAATGGCGCTATTGCTCTTTATAATCCGCGCCACACCATACTCAGGTATGCAAAAACAACAGAACATTTTACAGAGGTTATCAATGGCTATTGAACGTACTTTTTCCATCATCAAACCAAACGCGGTGGCAAAAAACGTTATTGGCAGCATCTTCGCTCGCTTTGAATCAGCAGGGTTTAAGATCGTTGGCACCAAAATGCTGCACCTGACCGTTGAACAGGCTCGCGGTTTCTACGCTGAGCACGAAGGTCGCCCATTCTTTGACGGTCTGGTCGAGTTCATGACTTCTGGCCCAATCGTGGTATCCGTACTGGAAGGCGAAAACGCGGTACAGCGTCACCGCGATCTGCTGGGTGCAACCAACCCGGACAACGCGCTGGCAGGTACTCTGCGCGCTGACTACGCAGACAGCTTCACCGAGAACGGCACCCACGGTTCCGACTCTGTTGAATCTGCTGCGCGCGAAATCGCGTTCTTCTTTGCAGAAGGCGAAGTGTGCCCGCGCACTCGCTAATAATTTCGTAAATGCCGCGTGCAAACGTGGCATCCCTGCGCCAGACTTTGTACAATGCAACGCCCCGGACGAGCAGACTGCTTACCGGGGCGTTTCTTTTCAACCCACCAAGGGCCACAACGTGTAACAACGAGGCCGGAAAAAATTATGTCTGAATTAGTGAATACCTCCGAAGTCGCCATTCCTGCGGTTCCCAATAAAAATGGAAAAATTAACCTGCTGGACCTGAACCGTCAGCAGATGCGCGAGTTCTTTAAAGAGATGGGCGAGAAGCCGTTTCGTGCCGATCAGGTCATGAAATGGATGTACCACTATTGCAGCGACAACTTTGATGACATGACGGACATCAACAAAGTGCTGCGCAATAAGCTTAAAGAAGTGGCGGAAATCCGCGCACCGGAAGTGGTGGAAGAGCAGCGCTCTTCAGATGGCACTATCAAGTGGGCCATTGCCGTTGGCGATCAGCGTGTTGAAACCGTGTATATCCCGGAAGACGATCGCGCCACGCTGTGCGTCTCTTCTCAGGTGGGCTGTGCGCTGGAGTGCAAATTCTGCTCTACGGCTCAGCAGGGCTTTAACCGTAACCTGCGCGTGTCGGAAATTATCGGCCAGGTCTGGCGTGCCGCGAAAATCGTGGGTGCAGCGAAAGTCACCGGTACACGTCCAATCACCAACGTGGTGATGATGGGGATGGGTGAACCGCTGCTCAACCTGACCAACGTCGTTCCGGCGATGGAAATCATGCTCGACGATTTCGGTTTTGGTCTGTCCAAGCGCCGCGTTACGCTCTCTACTTCCGGCGTTGTGCCTGCGCTGGACAAACTGGGTGACATGATTGACGTTGCGCTGGCCATCTCCCTTCACGCGCCAAACGACGCCATCCGTGACGAAATTGTGCCGATCAACAAAAAGTACAATATCGAAACTTTCCTGGCTGGCGTGCGCCGTTACCTGGAGAAATCCAATGCTAACCAGGGCCGCGTGACCATTGAATACGTGATGCTGGATCATGTTAACGACGGTACCGAGCATGCACATGAGCTGGCTGAACTGCTGAAAGATACGCCATGTAAGATCAACCTGATCCCATGGAACCCGTTCCCGGGCGCGCCGTATGGCCGTAGCTCGAACAGCCGTATCGATCGCTTCTCAAAAGTGCTGATGGAGTATGGTTTCACCACCATCGTACGTAAAACGCGTGGCGACGATATCGACGCAGCCTGTGGTCAGCTGGCGGGTGACGTTATTGACCGTACCAAACGTACGCTGCGTAAGCGTATGCAGGGTGAGTCAATCGCGGTTAAAACCGTTTGATTATTATGCAGACACGGCGCATTTTTTGCGCCGTGAAGCATTAATTTACTGAATAACCAGCCACAATCATCACGACTGATTAATAATTACGGTGCGTTTCATACGACTTTCGGGCAGTATGTAACGACGTAACAACAGTTTAGCGTGAAGGCCTGCCAGCGCTGTCATCTGCGGCCCGACAGTCTTATACTGTTTGTTCCAGGTTAACTGACCTAAAGTTTCGCGGTGCGGGTGGCATTGTGACTCACCGGCACCTGAACCCTTATTTTCACGTACCAGTAGTTGTAGCGAATGAATACTGAAGCCACTCACGATCAAAATGCAGCACTCTCCACTGGCGTTCGTCTTCGCAACGCCCGTGAACAACTCGGACTCAGCCAGCAAGCCGTTGCAGAACGCCTGTGCCTGAAGGTTTCCACCGTTCGCGACATTGAAGAAGATAAGGCGCCCGCCGATCTGGCTTCAACGTTTCTGCGCGGTTATATCCGTTCTTACGCCAAACTGGTTCATATCCCTGAAGACGAATTACTGCCGATGATGGAGAAGCAGGCGCCTGTGCGTGCGGCAAAAGTTGCGCCGATGCAGAGCTTCTCTCTGGGTAAACGTCGTAAAAAACGCGATGGCTGGCTGATGAGCTTTACCTGGCTGGTCCTGTTCGTGGTTGTCGGCCTGACGGGCGCATGGTGGTGGCAAAACCACAAAGCGCAACAGGAAGAGATCACCACCATGGCCGATCAGTCCTCCGCTGAGCTTAATCAGTCTGGTACTAACGGCGCGCAAAGCGTGCCGCTTAGCACCGAAGGGGCTGCGACCTCCAGCGAACCTCAGGCGACAGCAACCAGCACGCCTGCAACCGATCCAGCGGCGACGCCAGAATCGACGGCGAATACCGCACCGGCTACCCAGGCCCAGGATCAGAACGCGGTCGTATCACCTTCTCAGGCCAATGTTGATACCGCCCCTGCGGCAACGGCACCGGCAGATAACACCGCGGCGTCACTGCCAACTGACCCGGCGGGTACGGCGGCACCTGCCGTTGACCCGAATGCGCTGGTGATGAATTTCACGGCTGATTGCTGGCTGGAAGTGACTGACGCGACAGGTAAAAAGCTGTTCAGCGGCCTGCAACGTAAAGATGGCACGTTAAATCTAACGGGCCAGGCACCATACAAGCTTAAAATCGGCGCACCGGCAGCGGTACAGATCCAGTATCAAGGAAAACCTGTCGATCTGAGCCGCTTTATCAGAACTAACCAGGTTGCGCGTCTTACCGTTAATGCCGAACAATCAGCAGCACAGTAACAGACGGGCAATGCGGGAGATTTTACATGCATAACCAGGCTCCTATTCAACGTAGAAAATCGAAACGGATTTACGTTGGGAACGTGCCAATCGGCGATGGGGCGCCTATCGCCGTCCAGTCGATGACCAATACGCGTACTACGGATGTAGAAGCGACGGTTAATCAAATCAAAGCATTAGAACGCGTCGGCGCGGACATTGTTCGCGTCTCAGTGCCGACCATGGACGCCGCTGAGGCGTTCAAACTGATCAAGCAGCAGGTGAGCGTTCCGCTGGTTGCCGATATTCACTTCGATTACCGTATCGCGCTGAAAGTCGCTGAATACGGTGTCGATTGCCTGCGTATTAACCCAGGCAACATCGGTAACGAAGAACGCATTCGCATGGTTGTTGACTGCGCCCGCGACAAAAACATTCCAATCCGTATCGGCGTAAACGCTGGCTCTCTGGAAAAAGATCTCCAGGAAAAGTACGGTGAGCCGACGCCGCAGGCGCTGCTCGAATCCGCCATGCGTCACGTCGATCATCTGGATCGCCTTAACTTCGATCAGTTCAAAGTGAGCGTGAAAGCGTCTGACGTCTTCCTGGCCGTTGAATCGTATCGTCTGCTGGCAAAACAGATCGATCAGCCGCTGCACCTTGGCATCACCGAGGCGGGCGGTCTGCGCAGCGGTTCGGTAAAATCGGCAATTGGTCTCGGCCTGCTGCTCTCTGAAGGCATCGGTGACACGTTACGCGTCTCCCTGGCCGCCGATCCGGTGGAAGAGATCAAAGTCGGTTTCGACATCCTGAAATCACTGCGTATCCGCGCGCGTGGGATCAACTTCATTGCCTGCCCAACCTGTTCACGTCAGGAGTTTGACGTGATCGGCACCGTCAATGCCCTGGAGGAGCGTCTGGAAGACATCATCACCCCGATGGACGTTTCCATCATCGGCTGCGTGGTGAACGGTCCGGGTGAAGCGCTGGTGTCCACGCTGGGCGTTACCGGCGGTAACAAGAAAAGTGGTCTCTATGAAGATGGCGTTCGTAAAGATCGTCTGGATAATAGTGATATGATCGACCAGCTTGAAGCCCGCATTCGCGCAAAAGCGACGATGATGGACGAAGCGCAGCGCATCAGCGTTCAGCAGGTTGAAAAATAACGTGATGGGAAGCAGGCTGCTTCCCATGTATGATTGAACCCATTCTTTGGGTTCTTTTTTGTATATAGAAAGAGAATAAACGTGGCAAAAAACATTCAAGCCATCCGCGGCATGAACGATTATCTGCCTGGCGAAACCGCCATCTGGCAGCGCATTGAAGGCACACTGAAGCAGGTGCTCGGCAGCTACGGTTACAGCGAAATTCGTTTGCCGATTGTAGAGCAGACCCCGTTATTCAAACGCGCGATCGGCGAAGTAACCGACGTGGTTGAAAAAGAGATGTATACCTTTGAGGACCGCAACGGCGACAGCCTGACCCTGCGTCCTGAGGGGACGGCGGGTTGCGTACGCGCCGGCATCGAACATGGTCTCCTGTACAATCAGGAGCAGCGCCTGTGGTATATCGGCCCGATGTTCCGCCACGAACGTCCGCAAAAAGGCCGCTACCGTCAGTTCAACCAGCTTGGCGTGGAAGTGTTTGGTCTGCAAGGTCCAGATATCGATGCCGAACTGATTATGCTGACTGCCCGCTGGTGGCGTGCGCTCGGTATTTCTGAGCACGTTTCCCTGGAGCTGAACTCTATCGGTTCTCTGGAAGCGCGTGCGAACTATCGCGATGCGCTGGTGGCGTTCCTGGAACAACACAAAGAGAAGCTCGACGAAGACTGTAAACGTCGTATGTACAGCAACCCGCTGCGCGTACTCGATTCCAAAAATCCTGACGTACAGGCGCTGCTGAACGATGCGCCAGCGCTGGGTGACTACCTGGATGAGGATTCCCGCGAACACTTTGCTGGCCTGTGCAAGCTGCTTGAAGCGGCGGGCATTGCTTATACCGTTAACCAGCGTCTGGTGCGCGGTCTGGACTACTACAACCGCACCGTATTTGAGTGGGTCACCACCAGCCTCGGTTCGCAGGGCACCGTCTGTGCTGGCGGTCGTTATGACGGACTGGTCGAGCAACTGGGTGGTCGCGCAGCACCGGCTGTAGGCTTCGCGATGGGCCTTGAGCGACTTGTTTTGCTGGTTCAGGCAGTTAATCCGGAATTTAAAGCCGATCCTGTTGTCGATATATACCTGGTGGCCTCAGGTGCGGATACACAGTCTGCGGCGATGCAGCTTGCCGAACGCGTGCGCGATGCGCTGCCGGACGTAAAGCTGATGACCAACCACGGCGGCGGCAACTTTAAAAAACAGTTTGCTCGTGCCGATAAGTGGGGCGCAAGTATTGCACTGGTGCTGGGTGAGTCCGAAGTGGCCAACGGCGAAGTGGTGGTTAAAGACCTGCGCTCTGGTGAGCAAACTACGGTAACGCAGGATGGCGTTGCGGCGCACTTGCGCACTCTATTGGGCTAAGGAGAAGGACTGCGTGGAAATGTACGAGAACGAACACGACCAGGTTGATGCGGTTAAACGCTTCTTTGCTGAAAACGGCAAGGCACTGGTTGTAGGGGTTATTTTAGGTGTTGGTGCGCTGGTTGGCTGGCGTTACTGGAACAATCATCAGGCTGACTCTGCTCGCGGTTCATCCCTGAACTACGAAAACACCGTTAGCGCAATCCGTGCCGATCAGCCGCAAACGCTGACGGCTGCGGAGAAATTTGCCGCTGACAACAAAAACACCTACGGTGCGCTGGCTGCGCTGGAAGTGGCTCAGCAGTATGTTGATAAAAACGAACTGGACAAAGCCGCTGCGCAACTGTCTCAGGGGCTTGCTGCTGCCAGTGACGAAAATCTGAAAGCGGTGATCAATCTGCGCCTGGCACGTATTCAGGTTCAGCAGAAAAAAGCCGACGACGCGCTGAAAACGCTTGATACCATCAAAGGTGATGGCTTTGCCGCTATTGTCGCTGATCTTCGCGGTGAAGCACTGCTGAGTAAGGGTGATAAAGCGGGCGCGCGTAAAGCGTGGCAAGCTGGCGTGGATAGTAAAGCTTCACCTGCGCTGAGCGAAATGATGCAGATGAAAATAAATAATTTGTCCGTCTGAGAGGGACCCAATGCAATTGCGTAAATTACTTCTGCCAGGACTGCTTTCTGTTACGTTATTGAGTGGTTGTTCACTGTTCAGTGGCGAAGAAGACGTTGTCAAAATGTCCCCGCTGCCGACGGTTGAAAACCAGTTCACTCCGTCCACCGCCTGGGACACCTCCGTGGGTGATGGTATTGGCGATTTTTATTCCAACCTGCACCCGGCATTTGCTGACGGCGTGGTCTATGCGGCCGATCGCAAAGGCACCGTTAAAGCGCTGAACGCTGATGACGGAAAAGAAGTGTGGTCCATTAACCTGGCGGAAAAAGACGGCTGGTTCTCCCGTAAACCTGCGCTGCTTTCTGGCGGCCTGACCGTTGCCGGCGGTCACGTGTATGTGGGCAGCGAAAAAGCGCAGGTTTACGCGCTGAATGCCAGCGACGGTTCGGTTGCATGGCAGACCAGCGTTGCCGGTGAATCCTTGTCACGTCCGGTTGTCAGCGACGGCCTGGTGTTGATCCATACCAGCAACGGCCAGTTGCAGGCGCTGAACGAAGCCGATGGTCTGGTAAAATGGACGGTTAACCTGGATATGCCAGCGCTGTCTCTGCGTGGTGAATCTGCTCCGGCGACTGCATTTGGCGCCGCCATTGTGGGTGGTGACAACGGTCGTGTCAGCGCAGTACTGATGCAGCAGGGCCAGATGATCTGGCAGCAGCGTATTTCCCAGGCGACCGGTTCAACTGAAATCGACCGTCTGAGTGACGTGGACACCACGCCGGTCATCGTTGACGGTGTGGTTTACGCGCTGGCGTATAACGGCAACCTGACGGCGCTGGACCTGCGTAGCGGCCAGATCATGTGGAAACGTGAGCTGGGTTCCGTGAACGATTTCATTGTCGACGGCAACCGTATTTATATGGTGGATCAGAACGACCGTCTGCTGGCGCTGAGCACCGAAGGTGGCGTGACGCTGTGGACGCAGAGCGATCTGCTGCACCGTCTGCTGACCGCACCGGCACTGTATAACGGCAGCCTGGTGGTGGGCGACAGCGAAGGCTATATGCACTGGATCGATCCAGAGAATGGCCGCTTCGTGGCGCAGCAGAAAGTGGACGGCTCAGGCTTCCTGACCGACCCGGTTGTGGCTGACGGTAAACTGCTGATTCAGGCAAAAGACGGCACGCTGTACGCGATCACGCGTTAATTACACGGCGGTTGTAGTATACTAAACGGCTCCTGTTCACTCAGGAGCCGTTTTGACATTTTTAAAAACGCTGCGAAAGCGACGTTATTTTGAATTTTATGAGGCTTCAAACATGGTACCTGTGGTCGCGCTTGTCGGGCGCCCTAACGTTGGAAAATCCACTCTTTTTAACCGTTTAACACGCACCCGTGATGCGCTGGTTGCGGATTTCCCGGGGCTGACGCGTGACCGTAAGTACGGTCGTGCAGAGGTGGAAGGACGCGAGTTCATCTGTATCGATACCGGGGGTATTGACGGTACGGAAGACGGCGTAGAGACCCGCATGGCAGAGCAATCTCTGCTGGCTATCGAAGAAGCGGATGTAGTGCTGTTTATGGTGGATGCTCGCGCTGGCTTGATGCCCGCGGATTCTGCTATCGCTAAACATCTGCGTTCACGCGAAAAGCCAACCTTCCTGGTGGCGAACAAAACTGACGGCATTGATGCCGATCAGGCCGTTGCGGATTTCTGGTCTTTAGGCCTTGGCGATATTTATCCAATTGCGGCCTCGCATGGCCGTGGCGTCACCAGCCTGCTGGAAACCGTTCTGCTGCCGTGGGTTGATGAAGTAAACCCGCCGGAAGAGGTGGACGAAGACGCCGAATACTGGGCACAGTTTGAAGCCGGAGAGGAAGGCGAGGAAGAGCCGGAAGATGACTTCAACCCGCAGGATCTGCCGATTAAGCTGGCTATCGTTGGTCGCCCAAACGTAGGTAAGTCTACGCTTACTAACCGTATTCTGGGCGAAGAGCGCGTGGTGGTTTACGACATGCCAGGCACAACGCGTGACAGCATTTACATTCCAATGCAGCGCGATGAACGTGAGTACGTACTTATCGACACTGCAGGGGTGCGTAAGCGCGGGAAAATCACCGATGTAGTGGAAAAATTCTCGGTGATCAAAACCCTTCAGGCGATTGAAGACGCCAATGTGGTGCTGCTGGTTATTGACGCACGTGAAGGTATCTCCGATCAGGATCTCTCTCTGCTCGGCTTTATCCTTAATAGTGGGCGCTCACTGGTTATCGTCGTCAACAAGTGGGATGGCCTGAGCAATGAAGTACGCGAACAGGTGAAAGAGACGCTGGACTTCCGTCTGGGCTTTATCGACTTTGCCCGCGTTCACTTCATCTCTGCCCTGCACGGCAGCGGCGTAGGCAACCTGTTCGAATCCGTTCGTGAAGCCTATGACAGCTCTACCCGCCGCCAGAGCACAGCGATGCTGACCCGTATCATGAACATGGCAGCAGAAGATCACCAGCCGCCGCTGGTGCGTGGCCGTCGCGTGAAGCTGAAATATGCCCACGCCGGGGGGTATAACCCGCCTATCGTGGTGATCCACGGTAACCAGGTGAAAGACCTGCCGGACTCCTACAAACGCTACCTGATGAACTACTTCCGTAAGTCGCTAGACGTGATGGGTACGCCTATCCGTATTCAGTTCAAGGAAGGGGAAAACCCGTTTGCGAATAAACGTAATACCCTGACGCCGAACCAGATGCGTAAGCGTAAGCGTTTGATTAAGCACATTAAGAAAAGCAAATAAGCTATTAGGACGATTTACCAACAAGCACGAAAATCATAAAGCCCGCATATGCCGGGCTTTTTTGTTATCAGGGACTACCATAAAGACGCGACAAAGCGCATGATTGGCGTGTACACAGAGGTGTACCCACAATGCAAAGTTGTGCTTCTGGGTATACCTCTAAAAGATTTGGGTACATCTCAATGTGTACCCAACTTGATAACAGATAGGTTTTTCAGGTATTCGCACATGCCAAAACTTACAGACATGCAGATCCGCGCATGGATTAAGAGCGGGGAAAGATTCGAGGGGCGAGCGGATGGCGACGGCCTCTATCTGAGGTTCCGTAAAGAGGATAAAACTCCTTTTTGGCGTTATCGGTATAAGCTGGCGGGGAAGTCCCGCACGATGATGATCGGCTCTTACTCCGATTTCTCACTTGCCAAAGCCAGAGAGGTAGCTAAAGAACTATCCGCACGGGTAGCCCTTGGATATGACGTAGCCGCAGAAAAGCAGGAACGTAAAGCCGAGGCAATAGCGAAGATTGAGGCTGAGAAGAACGCTATTCACGTTTCAGAGCTTGCCGCTGAGTATTATTCCCGCCAGATAGAAACCACCTATAAACACCCGGAGCTTTTCCGCAGTAGTCTGCAAAAGAATATCGTAGCGCTCATTGGACGGATGAAAGTTGAGGACGTTCGACCACGCCATGTTGATGCCGTCCTGCAGGATGTCTTAGAGCGTGGCTCCCCCACAGTGGCTAATGATGTTCTTCGAATGCTCAAACGGCTGTTTGATTATGCAGTGGTACGCGGGATGATTGAGGTTAACCCGGCTATATCCTTTGGTTCGAAAGATGCCGGAGGGAAGGAGCAGGGGCGCAAACGAGCATTGAGCCGTGATGAACTAATCATGTTCTTTAAAGCGTTGCGCCGTGGCAGGGGTATAAGCCGGGAGAATGAACTCACATTCAAAATCATTCTGGCGCTGGGTGTTCGAAAGATGGAACTATGCGCTGCTGAATGGTCTGAATTTGACCTTGATAATCAGGTTTGGCATCTGCCTGGCTCTCGGGCTAAGAACGGCGATGATATCGATATTCCGCTGCCAGTGCCGGTGATCGAATGGATAAAAGAGATTCGACTTTTCGCCGGAGATAGCCGTTGGTTAATCCCAGCCAGACGAGCCAGAACAACGGCGCACGTTAGCCGGTCCACGCTTAATATGGTTATGCCGTCCGTGCTGAAAGAAATGGCAGATGTTGAGCCGTTCAGTATTCACGACCTACGGCGCACCATGCGTACCCAGATGGCGGCGATTGGTATTGACCCGCTAATAGCCGAACGTTGCTTGAACCACAAAATACCCGGCATAGAGGGAATATATAACCGTCACCAGTATTTTGATGAGCGTAAAGCAGCGCTCGCGCAATGGGCTGATCTGCTGGTGGCGCTGGAAAGTGGTGAAGATTACAACGTGACGCCAATCAGGAAGACGCATAAGCTATCGTAAGAATAGATTGAGCCTAGCCCGACGGGGCGAAAAGTGGGAGGCCTTACCGCTTGGCTCAATTCTTTTTAAGGCAGTGCGTAAAAGGTGACGCAATGGCAACAGATAAAAGCAAAGCCAATGGTTTAAAGGAAAGTGTATGGGAAAAAAATGATATCCCGCCGCTTGAATACTGCTCCCTAAACCGGGCGACCAGATTGTTGGGCTGTGAAATAGATGATCTGTGGCATTGGCAAAATATAGGAGCGATAAGGTTTGCCATAGACATTGGAACTGATGTGCCAATGAATGGAGCAATATTCCCGCCAGAAAGCGATGAAAACACAATCAAGCTAGAGAGCGTGATCGATATGGTAAAGCTGATTAGTGATGCTGTCGTTTATCATGGTTTATACAAGAAGGGTTTCGAATTTACACTTACTGGCGATCCAGCAATTTCAAATGGTCAGATTAACTTTGAAGGTCTTTGTGGCGGTGTCTTTAACTTTGAACTCACTATAGACAGGAATAATCCTGAGCGTTGGGGTTCCAAAAACTTTGTGAGGATAGAAGAAAATGAGTATGCCGATCTCTTCATCAGGGTTGGAGAGTTGAGTGATTTAGACGGTCAAGAAGATAAATTGTTCATTACCCGTGCATACATCGAGGAGATTCATAATGCCAAAGAAAATGGATTCTATTTGAGTTCAAAAGGCTATGTCGGACGTAGATCGTTGCCAACGGTACGCATTACTTCTTACCAGTCAGAGATGATTGCCTCTTTGTTGAGGATTGTCGGATTCTCTGATGATGAAATACATAACCTGCCAGCAGAGCAAATCAACACCAAATTGGGGCAAATGGCTGCCGTGAAAGGGGTTCGTATAGCCCAGCCAGATAAAAATACCTGGGCCAAGTGGAGAGAAAGATTTACCCGGTGATTGAGCAAAAATCCCTAAGATTTTTCAATATATCCATAAATAAACACTCGAATTTCTTTTTAATTAACCCGTAACGACGCACAAACCCTTAATAAGGAGTTACGGGACGCATGATTACAGATACCATTCCCAAAAAAGGATATATCCGTCGCTTTCGCCTGGCTGAATTGCTGGGCGTTAGCGTTTCCACTATTGACCGCAAGGTGCGCAACGGCTCACTTCCTCGCCCGGTTAAGCTGGGTGAGAAAATAACCGCATTTGACGCGGTAGAGATTAATAACTGGCTGGCAGAACGACGCGGGAAGGTGGCGTAATGGAAAAGAAAAACCGCCCAGTACAGCAGGCGGCTAACTCAGATATTCGCACGTCTGATATTACGCCGACCACCAGCCCGGTACAAGGACCTAAGCGTACCCCAAAGAAACACCGCGCCCGCGTCTATATGCTGCGCACTGGCGTAGAGGGATGGACAGAAAATGACATCCTGCGCTACTGCCGTCTTTCATCCGGGCGCAATTATGCGTCTGAACTGGAGCGCCAGCTTGATATTCAGCTTGAGCGTATCGACGAAAAGAATCCCGACGGGATCGGGTCACATTTACGCTATCGCTTTACCGGGCGCGGTGACGTTCTAAAAGTTATTCGGCTTGTGAACCATAACGCCGACGCTGGCGGCTATCAGGGACTTTCTCAGCCTGAAATTGCCGACATTCTCAATCTATACCCGGACAATCTCACCGCCGCATAACGGAGCCGAAAATATGACTATCGAAAAAAGCCGATTCAATTCGGAGGCCGCCCCACAATCCTGCGTTACCCAGAAAATTATTCCTCAAGCGGTCGAGGGCGATATTTCTGTTATCCGGTTTGGTGGCATCAAAGTTCGCATCGTCAATATGGGCGGTGATCCGTGGTTTATTGCCAAGGATGTTTGTGCGGCACTGGAAATTGTGGATCACAAAGTGCCTATGCGCCGACTGAACGACAACGAAAAGGAGGGGTATTCAATACCCACCCTTGGTGGCATTCAGACAATGACAATTGTCTCTGAGTCTGGTTTCTACAAACTGATCGCCCGCAGCCGTAAAGCGTCAATCCCCGGAACGGCTGCCAACCGATTCAGCGAGTGGGTATTTGGTGAGGTTATCCCGTCTATTCGTAAAACAGGCTCCTATGGTGTGCCGTTCGCCTTCCTGAACGACCACAGCAAACGCAAAGCAGCTTACGACAAGAAGGCCAGCAAGCGCGGTAAAGACCTGCAAGCCTGCAAAGGTGAGAAGTCCCGCCTTATCGCCGAAGAAGTTGAATTATGGCGCAAATATCAACCTCAATTGCCGGAGGTTCACTAATGCCCACCGTCCAGAATAAAGCCTTTCCCTTGGCTGGCCTGATGTATGCAAATGTTAACGTCTGGAGCAAAGCAGCCCGCCGCCAGATTGCGACAAATAGCGACGTTTGGAACCTGTCAAAACCTGACATTTGCCACCACCAGATCTTTACAAATCTTGGTGTTTTCGGGACAAGTACGCACGCGCATGAATGCGAAGCTGGCATAACAGTGCCAGCTAATGCCAGCTCCTCATTTTCTCGTCGTGGTGACGAGGAGAGTTTCGAGACCAGTACGCGCACGCGCGAAGGTGAGTTTCTGGAGTCCATAAAAAAGGGCTTGCCGACTATCGCCAACCCGGTTTATGGTTATAGCGCACCAGCAAAATCTGGTGCCGGGATTGGCGTCCTGATAATGTTACAGGCGACACATGACGCGCCGAGCGTCTTTTTTTGTGTCCTCGCATCTGCACCCCTCTTTCCCAGCGATATGGCTATAGCCCATATTGCTCAAAAAGTAATGGTGGGCTGGATGGGGGCGGAGCGATCCGCGCCGGTTTCCTGTAACGCCGGTTACGCCAACCCTGTTCAGCTCACCACCAGTGAAATTGGCGTTTCCGGTGGTGGGAATAAATCCCAGTTACAGGAGGCTGCCATAATGGCTACTACCCCTACCCAAAATCCGCAATTTATCTGGTTAATCGCTGCCGTTCGCCGCGACATGCCGACAATTACCGCCAAAATCCATCACATTGCTGCTGAAACTGAGCGCGAAGCTCGCCGCACGCTGGCGCGGGATCACGTCTGTTTCTTTGCAGGCCGTATCCGTCTGGAGGTGGCCGCATGAACATTAACGCTTTATACCGCCATCCGTCCGAGCTTGAAGCCGAAGCGATGTTATCCCGCGAGCAGGCTTACCCGGATGATTTTACGCTGGCAGACCGTACAGCAGAACGGATGACCCGCGCCCGCGATGGGTTGGCTCACGTAATGACCGAATTAGCCCCGCACATGGACGCAGAGCAAACAGCAGCCGTCCAGTGCTGGCTGATGAAGGTTTTGGCTATTGTCGATGCCACCCTGATTGATGCGGAGGCCAGCGCATGAGCCAGTTACAACTGATTGATGCTGCCTGCCAGATTGAACAGGCACAGGCTGTTTTATCCATGTGGCTGGAGAGCACCTCCAATAAAACAGATCCCGATTTACCGCGCCTGATTGGTTCCATTCTGACGCTGTTACACGGTGTACCAGAAGCAATGAGCGAGGCTGAAAGCAAGCTGGCTGACCATGTAATGCGTGAATATCGGGAGGGCAAAGCATGAGCAACGTACTGACCATTAAACCGGGAAATCCCGACCTGTTCCACGCAGAAGCCACACCGCACGGCGTAAACATCATGACCCGCAATGATGCCGGGATGTATGAGCATGTTTGCCTTGTCCCCTATTCAGACGCGGTAACTCATCTCGATAGCGGCAGGTATGACGACATCCCTGATGAAGGATTTACCCTGCATCTGGCAGTGGCTGACGGCGGGGAGCGTGGCTGGTTCGCCTTTACAGCGCAGCACGAAGTAACAATGTGGCGCTGGCTGATTGCTGCGACGTTCATTTCTGAGATGAAGCGTAATAACGGCACAACCACCGTTACAGAGTCTGACGGCACATCGTCGCAGGTGGCGATTTACTCCAATGGCACAGCGGGCATTGTGATTTACCCGTTTGCTGAACGGCTGGCGATGGCGAACAACATCGAGGGCGCAATGATTGAGCGCTACGGCGTTGAGCAGGGAACAGAGAACGCCATTGTGTTCTACCGCGCCATGCTGGATGCGGAACGCGGAGAGCTGACCCCATTCGGGCGTGAAACGCTGGCAGAGCTACACGATCACTTCATTGCCGATCTGGATGAAAACGGCTGGCCTGAAATGCCAGCGGCGCACTGAGGGGGCGACATGATTACCAAAAACTTCCGACTGAATGCGCTGGCAAATCAGTACGCAGCGGCGCTGTATAGCCACGTCACCGCCACCAGCGGCGACGAGTATTTCGTGATTGATGCGGCCGGCGAGTCCGTCCGTGTGAACATTCTGGGCGGCACAAAGGGAATGCGCGACCTTGTGGACGGCTACGCGCTGAAAGCAATCAAAGAGCATTACCCGGCGGCTCAGTGGGAAAGTATCGGGATAGCGTACCTGTCACGATGCGTTAATGCTGGCGGGCTGACTGATGCGGGATTAGAGGCGTGGGGCAATATGACCGCCGACATGGGCGCGACCGTGGCAGGAGGCAACCATGCGTAATATCGACCTTATCCGCGAAGTGACCGCCGCCGCTGCTGGTAACTGGCCTTATGTGCTGGCTGGCATGTCTATCGACGTGCCTGATTCATCACGCCGTCATACCCCCTGCCCCGCGTGCGGCGGTACGGATCGCTTCCGGTTTGATGATAACGGGCGCGGCAGCTTTATCTGCAACCAGTGCGGCGCTGGCGACGGTTTAGACCTGATTAAGAAGGTGAACAACTGCGACACCACAGAGGCGGCACAGCTTGCCGCTGATGTGCTGGGTATTGATTACCGGGCAGCGCAAACCGACCCGGCGGCAGCGAGCCAGAGAAGGGAGCAACTGGAGGCTGACCGCCAGCAGCGTGAGCAGGAGCGCCAGAAACAGGCAGCAGAGGACGCAGAGCAGCGAAGGGCTACGTTTGCCCGTCTGTATGCCGGAATGCGCCAGAGCGTCACACGGGGCGAATCTGAGTACCTGCAATCAAAAGGGCTGACCGGGTTTAACTATCCGGTTATGCCGGATGGTTCGTTATTGCTGGAGCTGGTGGACGAATCCGGCGCAGTGGCAGCAGCGCAGACCATTACACCGCAGGGAGAGAAGCGACTTCTGACAGGTTCAGCGAAGCGCGGGGCATATCACGCCGTAAACGCACCAGAACAGCCGCAGAGCGTATTAATTGCCGAGGGGCTGGCTACCGCTCTGTCTGTTCACCTGATGCGCCCGGAGGCGCTCACAGTGGCGGCAATTGACGCCGGGAACCTGATCCACGTTGCCGGAGTAATGCGCCGGAAACACCCGCAGTCGCAAATTATTATCGCCGCAGATAACGACCACCCTACAGCAGCCTCCGAAACCGGAGCCACCAACATCGGGAAGGAGGCCGCAGAGAAAGCGGCTTTATCCGTGGCTGGCTGGGTATCGCTGCCACCGACTGACAGCAAAGCTGACTGGAACGACTACCACCAGAAACACGGGCTGGAAGTCGCTACGGCTGCGTTTAACGATTCGATGTACCAGCCGCAGGGGGAATGCGTGAAACCACAACTACAGGCCATTGAGGGCGGTAAAACTGACCAGCCAGAGAAAGACCCTCTAAAACCGCGCATTGAGAGCCGCAAAGATGGCGTTTACTGGATCACGCCTAAAGTGGACAAGGAAAGCGGCGAGATTATCAACAATGAAAGCTGGCTGGCCTCACCGATGGACGTTATTGGCACCGGGCGGGACGATAAGGATCAGTATCTGATATTGCGCTGGCTGGCCTTTGGCGCAGGCATACCGACAACAGCGGCTATCCCCCTGGCTGATATCGGGGAGCGCGAAGGCTGGCGCACCCTGAAAGCGGGCGGGGTTAATGTCACCACGAAAAGCAGCTTACGGGCGATTCTGGCCGACTGGCTACAGCGTAGCGGCTCCCGTGAATTGTGGCGTGTTGCTCACGCTACTGGCTGGCAGTGCGGGGCATACATCATGCCGGATGGGGAGATAATCGGCGCACCTGCGCAACCCGTTTTATTCAGTGGCCGCAGTTCTGCCGCTGCCGGGTACACCGTGGCGGGAACCTCAGAGAGCTGGCGTAACAGTGTTGCGCGGCTGGCATACGGTAACTACGCGATGATGACAGGCATTGCCGCCGCACTGGCAGCCCCGTTAATCGGGCTGGCGGGTGCTGATGGTTTCGGGATTCACTTCTATGAACAGTCGAGCGCGGGTAAGACCACCACAGCGAACGTCGCCAGCAGTCTGTACGGCAACCCGGACTTATTGCGCCTGACGTGGTACGGCACGGCGCTGGGGCTGGCAAACGAAGCCGCAGCACACAATGACGGGCTGATGCCACTGGATGAAGTCGGACAAGGGGCAGACCCGGTAAGCGTGTCTCAGTCTGCTTACGCGCTGTTTAACGGCGTGGGGAAATTGCAGGGGGCGAAGGAAGGCGGCAACCGGGATTTAAAGCGCTGGCGCACCGTGGCGATCAGTACCGGGGAAATGGACTTAGAAACCTTCATAGCCACCGCCGGACGCAAGACCAAAGCCGGGCAACTGGTGCGCCTGCTGAATATCCCGCTGAGTAAGGCGGTGCGCTTCCACGACCACCAGAACGGCAAACAGCACGCCGACGCGCTGAAAGACGCTTACCAGCACCATCACGGCGCTGCCGGGCGGGAGTGGATCGGGTGGCTGGCAGACCACCAGCAGCAGGCCATTGATACCGTGCGTGAGTGTGAAGCCCGCTGGCGCAGTCTTATTCCTGCAGACTATGGCGAGCAGGTTCACCGCGTGGCCGCACGCTTTGCCATTCTGGAGGCTGCTTTGCTGCTGGGCGAGGTAGTAACCGGGTGGGATGCTCAGACGTGCCGTGATGCGATACAGCACAGTTACAACGCTTGGCTGCGTGAGTTCGGCACGGGGAACAAAGAGCACCAGCAGATTATTGAGCAGACGGAGGCGTTTTTGAATGCGCATGGCCTGAGTCGCTACGCACCGTTGGGTTATGACCCCCGTGATTTACCCATCCGTGATTTAGCCGGATACAGGAAGAAGGGGAACCACGAAAGCGACCCGATAATTTTCTACACCTTCCCGGCGACCTTCGAGCAGGAGATAGCCAGGGGATTCAATGCCAAACAGTTTGCTGAGGTACTTAAACGTGTCGGGATGCTCACCCCGCCGACCAGCGGCAGAGGTTATCAGGGGCGTGTGCGAGAGGATGGCAGGCAAATCCGCGTTTATGTGCTCAACTTTATGGCAGAGGAAAGCGGCCAGCCAGAGGAGTAATCTTTTTTCACATGCGTAGTTTTAGTGTTGTCTCGGTTGTCTTTGTTGTCTCAATTTGTAAATTGAATTGATTTATAAGGTTTTTATTTCATTTCCTGAGACAACAGCGAGACAACATTTAGCTGTTTTGAGACAACATAGGGAAAGTGTGATTTTTTGCCTGGCTGGCAGTGAGACAACATTTACCCTGCGTGAGACAACACAAAACCATCAATGTTGTCTCGGCCAAATCCAGACGTGGCGCGGCCTGTAGCGCCGTGAGACAACAAAGACAACTGAGACAACACTATTTCTGCTTACTATGAAAAAAAATCGGCAGGTGTCCCACGTTAAGAAATCGTCATTAGCAAAACTAATAATCCAGTGAGGTAATAATGACAGCACAAATTTCAGCATACGGGCGGCTGGTGGCAGATCCCCAGACCCGCACCACAACGAATGGTAACAACATGGCTATGGCACGGCTGGCGGTGTCACTCCCCTGTAATGCGGCAGAGGCGGGAGAGTCAACCTTCTGGCTGGGCGTTATTGCTTTTGGAAAGCAGGCCGATGCGCTGGCAAAGCACCGGAAAGGCGACCTTGTGAGCGTGGCGGGCAATATGCAGGTGAACCAGTGGACAGGGCAGGACGGTGGCACACAGACCGGATATCAGGTGATTGCCGACAGTGTGATCAGCGCAAGAACGGTGCGCCCCGGCGGGAAGGCAGGACAGCAGGGGCAGGCAACGGACGCACTGAGACGTGCGCAGCAGCCATCCCGTGATGAATACGACCAGCGCCCACCATTCGACGATGAAGCACCATTCTGAGGGAGATAAGCATGGTAAACGACAGTAAAGCCGAGGCTCTGGAAGCAAAGGGGCTGTATCGCAGGGCAGCGACACGCTGGCAGGAAGTCATGATGTTTTGTGCTGAGGACGATGATCGGGAATGGGTAAAGCAGCGCCGTGATACGTGTCTGACGAATGCGAAGCGCCCGCCAGTGAAAACCGATGATTATGGCGATCTGCATAAAGCAGTCACTGAGACACAACACCGCATGGGAATTGCCAGACCGAACGGCGAAGCATTCAGGCTGAAGGGCAAGGCTGTTTAGGCAATGGTAATGGAACGGGAGGCCAGTAAGTACGGGCTGTTTCCCGTTTAGCAAAACGCTGATAGGCTTTATTCACATTTACTTTTAGGGGATAAAGACATGAAGGTTGTCTGGGCTATATGCGCCATCGCTCTGACGCTTACCGGCTGCGGTGAGAAGACTGACGAACAATTAATAGGGAGTGCGCAAGAAGCTGTAAGTAAAGAGCTGGCGAGTAACTATAAGCCAGGCGAATGTGATAACTGGAAAGTTATGGCCTCCGGCGGAGTGACCTCGAACAGTGCGGCGGTAGCTGTCTGCGATAATGATTTCAATGTCAGCAAGGGCCTTACATTTTCCGACCTTAAGATTTATCGCCATGATAAACGTGCTGCCATCTGTGGCGTTGTATCTGGACATACAGACGTAAGCCGTATAGGTGCGCGATTTATTTATACTGTCGGCGATAAGAAAATTGTCACCATAAAACAATCAAAATATCCGCTGCTAAGCCGATATAAAGATCCGGCAAATATTGATCTTATGAAGCTACAAAGAGATCAATATGATTTGAGGGCAAAAAATTGCCAGTAACGAAGAACCCCGCTCAGTCGGGGTTTTTTATGGTTAACGCATCAATAAAATCGATCGTGAGCATTAAATAATCATTTCAATATTCGCAATTAAGTTATTAGCCGTTGCTGATTATGCAAGTATAATTACTGTATAAATATCAGGAGGTGCTAAATGGCTACACCATCAGTTAAACCAGTATTGCTCAGTCGTGGCCAAATTGAACAGCTTCGAGCCCTGCAGGAGCAGGAGCGTAAAAAATCCCCGCTGGGTCTCGCCCCAACAATTCACGTCATCGCGCGTCAGCTAATGGATCGCGCCCTGAATATGCCGAAGGAGGCGTAATGGAGCAGTTAACCAGGCTGGCAGATACCATCGCAGAAACCTATGTTCGTGAACTGGAACGAGTGACCGGCGGAAATACAGTTGAATATAACGGCGCCTCAGGGCGTGTAGTTCCCCATAAATTGTCATCTGGGCTGGTGGACAATGTTATCTCTGCCGTTCGTGAAGACGCTGACAAGGAAGCTTCGGCATATAAATTACTGGTGCGGTTAATTGATATTAACGGGCGCGAATACCGGATTACAGCGCATGGCGCACTGGTGATAGAAAGTATGCTCAGGAATGGCCTGATGAATAGCAACAAACGTGTAGTTCACTAAGGAGGGGCTATGGAAGTCGGATCAGTTGTCTATATCATCAAAGCAGAAACAGACCAACTGCTAAAAGCCAATAAGCAGGTCGATAAATTCCTTTCACAATTACAGTCAAATTTCGACGGAGCGGACAAAGCTGCTGACAACCTTGGTGGAACGCTCAAGCAGACAAGCTCCGCTATCGATGATACCAATGTCGCTGCGGGGGCTATGTCCCGGAATGTCGCCGCAGTAGAGGGGGCGGTAGGAAAGCTTAATACCAATATTAACTCTCTAACACGGGCTATTCTCGAATCCAGATCCGGAGTCAGCAGCGCCAGCTCTGAATTTAGCCGGGCAGAATCAATCATAGAATCGCTGGGCAACCAGCTCGCTATCCTTGAAGAACAGCAAGAGGGTAGCACCAGAAGCGCCGCTATTCTGGCTGCTCAGCTCCGGGCCGGGAGTAATGCCACTGAGGAAGAGAAAAAGTCCATAGCCGATTTGACTGGCCGGCTGTACGACATGAAGAACGGCACGGAGGCAGGGGCAAAGGGAACTAAAAACTGGAAATCCACCATGCAGCAGGCGGGTTATCAGGTAAATGACTTCATCGTACAGGTGCAGGGCGGACAGTCGGCATTGTTAGCGTTTAGCCAGCAGGGTTCTCAACTGGCTGGCGCATTTGGTCCGGGCGGGGCGGTAGTAGGTGCTGTAATAGCATTGAGCTCAGTGATTGGTGGCGTACTAATTTCATCCCTCAAAGGTGGCAAGAGTGCCACTGATGCTTTATCCGAAGCCGTCGAAACAATGGATAAAGTGATAACAGTTTCTCAAAATGGCGTGGCTGCGTATTCAGATAAGTATGCAGAGCTGGCTAAAATTAACGCCTCTATAGCCACATTAATGAGAAAACAAGCCGAGCTAGAGCTTCAGTCAGCCTTATCTAAGGTATCCAAAGAGGTACAGAACGCATCAAGCGACTTTATTACATTTGGCGATTCTTTAGTCTCCTCACTTGGTAATGGATATGCCAGCGTTAAGTTATTTGATGGCTACTTGTCCACTCTCAATATCACAACAAATAATTTCAGCGATGCTCTGAAGCAGGCCGCCGCTAGCGGACAAGCGGGGCAAACTGCGATGAATTCTATGATTGCGACAGTAGGGGTCCTTTCCAGTAAATTCGATATTAGTGATCAGCAGGCTTACCAGTTCGCAAAGCAATTATCAGACATCAGCAAAAATCCATCAGACGAAAAACTAAACTCCTTAGTCAGAACATTACAGGAGTTTGGTAGCGGTGCTTCTAAAGGGGCTGATACAGCACAGGAGTATGCGGATAAGCTTCTGAAAATAGTAACCAGTAGCGCTGATGCCACTCGTAGGTTGAAGTTACTAAAAGAGATGACAGACTCTCTGACATCCAGCCAGGATAGAGCGCTACAGCTGGCAAGGCAGGAGCTGTTCATTACCAAGCAGACTGGCGACGAAAAGTTAAAAGCTCAGGCATGGCGTGACGCCGAAACACAGGGGCTTAAGGAAGGTACTCAGGCATTCCGAGACTATTACAATGTCAGGCTCCAGACATACCAGCAGCAACAAGCTAATTTAAAATCAGCAAAGGATGAGCGTAACGAGCAAAGCGCAGCAGTGTCAGCAGCCAAGAAAGCTGAGTCTCAGGCGGAGCGTAATGCAAGAGTCCTCAATGAATATCGGCAGAAAGCAGATATATCAGCAGATTCAACCAGCGATCTGTCCAGGGAGCAGGCGATTCTTGCCGCTCGCCAGAAGTTAGCTAACCCTACTCCTCAGCAAATTGCCCAAGTAGAAAAGGATGCCGCAGCTGCATGGGATAAAGCCGCAGCTCTCAAAGCTCAAAATGCTGTCCCTGAACTTAAAGAGAACGCCAATTACAATGTCCAGCGCAAAGCTCTGGAGAGTCTGAAAGACCAGAGGGACGCGAACGGTCAGCTCATCCTTTCGCAGCAGCAATATTACCAGGCGAGTGAGCAGCTTGAGCAGCAGCACCAGGTTAATTTAGCCAAAATCAGAGCAGAGCAGGCATCTGTTAACCCCATTGCCGAGGCTAGAGGACAGGTTGACCCGGTTCAACAACTGGCTAATGAGAATACTCAAAAACTGAAGCTCATGCAGCAGTACCAGCAGCAGGAGCAGGCCGTTCTAAGCCAGTCGTATAAAAACGGCCAACTGACTTATGCGGAATACATCGCTGCCAAACAGACAACAGACGCTCAGTATCTCGCGCTCAGAACCGCACAGGAAACACAGTACGAACAGCAGCGCATTGAGGCGCAGTGGGAAATTTTCCGCAATCAAAGCCAGGCTAACGAGTTGCTGGCATCATCTCTGGATGGTCTGCAAAGTGGGGCCAGTAGCGCCATTACCGGTCTTATTAACGGCACTCAAAGCCTGCAAGAATCCTTCGCTAACATCGGCACTACAATCCTAAACAGTGTTGTTGGCAGTCTGGTACAGATGGGGATGGAGTACGTTAAAAGCGCGGTGATGGCTCAGTCTGCTAACGCTACCGCCGCAACAAGCGCCGCGGCAACAGGTGCGAGTATTACGGCTTCTATGGCTCCAGCAGCGGCAGCTACAAACATCGCCACGATGGGGCAGGCGTCAACTATCGGCATGGCGGCTATGTCGGCTGCTATTCCTGCAATGGTTGGGCTGTTTGGTGGTGCTCGTTACAACGGTGGGCCAGTAAATGGCAGCTCAATGTATCGTGTAGGTGAGCACGGAAAGCCTGAGATATTCCAGGCGGCCAATGGCAGCCAGTACATGATACCGGGCGACAACGGGCGGGTGATAAGTAACAAGGATATGCAGGGAGGCGGTGGCGCAGTCATTCACCAGCAGATGAATGTGACTATTCACACGACAAATGGCATTACAGAGGAAAATTTACGGCAGATTGAATCCCGAATGTATAAAGTTGGGAGAAAAGCGGCCCTGGATGAGATGTTTAACCAACAGAGGCCGAAAGGGATATTGCCTCCAAGGAGATAGTTAAAAAAGCTGGCAGGGATGTTACCGCCAGCTTTTTTATTGCTTTACGCCTCCTGCCCCATGAAAGGGCTACAAAATATTAGACTGTTCTTGACGGATTGGACCGCCGAATAAATAGAGATCCGCACCAGCGGCGGGCTAGACGCCTGATCGTGATTTAGGCCGTCCAAAATATTCAGATTCGCGCCACTGGTTCGCAGTACGCAGTCAGGTAGGCGACGAAAAGCTCACGAAATTTGGATTGTTCTGGAAGGATTGCGGTGAGGGATCGACAGAAAAGCCTCTCCAGCAAAGGGCTAAAGCAATATTGGCTAACTAACCCATCCCAAAACACGGTGCATGGTGCGCAGTCAGGTACGCGGCAAAACTGCGCATTCAGCGTGCGTACCATCCATGCGCCGATCCCCCTCATATGCCATTGCCGCACGTTATCCAGTCAGTTTGCATGACAAACAAAAAAAGCAGAGTGGTTACTTTTCAGAATCAGGCTTCAACCCGAACCACCGCTGGAGTTTACCGGAGCCATTTCGCAGAAGTGATGCGTGATTTGCACTAAAATACTCATATTATTTCGTATTCATTTTGCGAGGAAATTCACGTAGTGAGAGACAGAACGCGCAGCTATACGACCGACCTGCCCCGTATAGGGTTGCCATTCCTTGCGAACATGCGTAGCAGGCTGGCGGATGCTGAACCGGGTACGCAGCTTTATACCCAGACCGAAAGCGGAATGTTGTATACCTTCCGGCAAGCCGACAGCTACGCCATGACAATCAACGGCGTGACGCGGGCTATTCGCACCATAACCACGAAGGCCGGGTATGGCGTCCGGGAATGGTACGTTTGTCCCCACTGTATGAAACGGGCTGCAAAGCTGTATATCGGCAAGAAAGATATTGGTTGCCGGGAATGCTGGAAACTCCACTACAAATGCCAGAGCGCCGACAGACTGGACAGGATGCGCATGAAGATACGCCAGCAGCGATACACGATTTGGGGCAACAATGACCTTACCAATAATCTGTTTAATGACATTCGCATGTTCCCAAAACCAAAGGGGATGCGCTGGGCTACGTTTGACAGGAAGCGGGCAGAGTTATCAGTTATGGAGATGGCTTACTGGCAGGCATTCAGTCCGGTAGTAGATAGAATCAGGGGCGTGGTTGAGCGTAAGACGGGGAAAGCAGCGCGAGCTATAGGGCTGGAGTTGTAGCGATATTCTGGTTTTCTGACAGAATTAGCTAAAATCAGCCAGTTATCCACCACAGCAGGGGCTGCCATAGTGACACCACGTGAAATAGCAGCGCTGACCGCCGCCAAGCTGGAGCATGAAGGCCACCAGCTTACCCCGGCAGAGGTTCGGGAAATGGAGCGTATTATTGAAGCTGATACAGTCCGGCGTAAACGGTTCGGGGAGATGATGCGAGCGCCTGCCTACCAGTGGAAGAAGCCAGCGCCGCGCAGGTAGATACGGGATTATTCCCCATGTAACTTATGCGTATTAAGCAAATTACCTTTATTCACCTTTACAGAATTGTGAGTGCGTCAGTATCGTTATCCTTCCGATTCGCATTTATTCAGGATTTGCATGTACCAGCTAAAGATAACCATCCGAGACAGCAAACCACCAATATGGCGGCGTGTGCTGGTTCCAGAGCAAATCCCCTTTAGTGAACTTCACGCGGTGATCCAGTTGGCTTTTGGCTGGAATGACGAACATCTGTATATGTTCGAGAAAGGCCGTAAAGGTGATCTAGGTAGCGAGTATCGCGTATGGGGTGAGGGTGAAAGCATGGGTAATGCGGCAATCACACCACTATGGGCAGCGCTCCAGAATGATGGTGACAAGCTGGTTTACACGTATGACTTTGGCGACTGGTGGGATTGCGTCATTGTGCTGGAGAAGCAAACACACGATACGAGTAATCAGCCCATTAGCTGCCTGCGTGGGAAAGGCACCACCCCGGCGGAAAACTCAGGCGGCTTGCATGGTTACAATGAATTGCTATTACAGGCCAGAGAGTCTGATAATCCTGAGCAGGCCGAGATCCACAATTTCCTGATGCTGGATATTGAACGCCGGGTTTACGACCTGAGCCGCATCAACGACAGATTGCAGGCTATTAACTGACCCGCATGTATTCACCTGATATTGCGTTATCAGCGCCGCCAGTATCGCGCATAACAGCACAATGACCGGGTAAACCGTAACGCACGACCGTTGCGTTAGTCTCACCGCCGCGCCGTACCTGACGAGACTCATACACCGTCACACGCTCAAGCAACCCACCAGCAACCATACTTTCAAGAGTTCGCCGGGTTGATTCGAGCTGGTGGCGCTTATCGAACGACGCCATGCCATGAAGAAGGTAGGCCACGCCCGACACATCGAACGGCGGCGCACCAATCTCACCAGTAACCCAATCGAGGCTATCAGGTTCAAAGTAGCTGAGTATCTCTTTTTTGCGGTTGGTCATTCTCATGGCTGGTAGGTTCCTTATTGTGGGATAGAGGTATCATACAATAAGAGTGGTAGCGGTAAGATTGCGACGATGCTCAAGTTTGCATGGAAGAGGTGAGCACCTTCTAAAATCATGTACACATGGGTGTACACAGATCAATGTTTAATATATAAATTTCTATATATAACAATGTACTTGTTGGTTTTATTGTCTTTCACATTAAGAAAAGCAAATAATTCTTACCGAACTCACTAAAACCCGCGCCTGTCGCGGGTTTTTTTCGCTCATTCAAAAGGTCTGCCTTCCCTGTGTGATGTCAATCACTATTCGCTTTTAACCATGTTTATATCTAAGAAAGTAGACAATCGTCGAATTTTCATCTTAAAGTCCAAGGTTCGGTACTAGACAAAACTAGCGCCTGGTTATCAAATGGTTAACCAATATTTCGCCGCATGTAAAAAATCGATCGGATACGTAACCGTTCGGCGTACATGCTGGTGTTTACAAGCACGACACATACCTTTCGGGAGAATTATGCAATCCTCTGTTAATCAAAAAGAGAGCCGAACCTTCTTCGGCCATCCTTATCCGCTCGGTTCGCTGTTCTTCACCGAGATGTGGGAGCGTTTCTCGTTTTACGGTATTCGCCCGCTATTGATCCTGTTTATGGCCGCCACCGTGTATGACGGCGGAATGGGCCTGGCGCGTGAAAACGCCTCGGCGATTGTCGGCATCTTCGCGGGCACCATGTACCTCGCCGCACTGCCGGGCGGCTGGCTGGCGGATAACTGGCTCGGCCAGCAGCGGGCCGTCTGGTACGGTTCGATTTTGATTGCACTTGGGCACCTGTCGATTGCCCTGTCGGCCATTATGGGCGACAACCTGTTCTTCATCGGCCTGATGTTCATCGTGCTCGGCTCCGGCCTGTTCAAGACCTGTATCTCGGTCATGGTCGGTACCCTCTACAAAAAGGGCGATGCGCGTCGTGACGGCGGTTTCTCGCTGTTCTATATGGGCATCAACATGGGCTCGTTCATTGCTCCTCTGATTTCCGGCTGGCTGATTAAAACCCACGGCTGGCACTGGGGCTTTGGTATCGGCGGTATCGGGATGCTGGTCGCCCTGATTATCTTCCGCGTGTTTGCCGTTCCGGCCATGAAGCGCTACGACAGCGAAGTCGGTCTGGACTCCACCTGGAACAGTCCAGTAGTGAAACGTAACGGCGTGGGTGCCTGGCTGCTGGCGCTGGCTGTGGGTGTTGCAATCATCGTCACGTTGATTGCCCAGGGCGTGATTGTGATTAATCCGGTCGCGGTGGCCAGCGTGCTGGTATATGTGATTGCCGCCTCCGTCGCGCTCTACTTCATCTACCTGTTCATCTTCGCCGGGCTGAATCGCAAAGAGCGCGCAAGGCTGCTGGTATGCTTTATTCTGCTGGTCTCCGCCGCGTTCTTCTGGTCCGCGTTCGAGCAGAAGCCAACCTCCTTCAACCTGTTCGCCAACGACTACACTAACCGCATGATCGGTGATTTTGAGATCCCGGCGGTGTGGTTCCAGTCGATTAATGCCCTGTTCATCATTCTGCTGGCACCGGTATTTAGCTGGGCATGGCCGAAGCTGGCGAGCAATAATATTCGCCCGAGCAGTATCACCAAGTTCGTGATCGGTATTTTGTGCGCGGCGGCGGGCTTCGGCCTGATGATGCTGGCGGCACAGAACGTGCTGAGCAACGGTGGAGCAGGGGTTTCTCCGTTCTGGCTGGTGGGCAGTATCCTGATGCTGACGCTCGGGGAACTGTGCCTGAGTCCGATTGGTCTGGCAACCATGACCCTGCTGGCGCCGGAAAGAATGCGCGGTCAGATGATGGGCCTGTGGTTCTGCGCCAGTGCGCTGGGTAACCTGGCTGCGGGCCTGATTGGTGGTCACGTGAAGGCCGACCAGCTGGATATGCTGCCAGACCTCTTTGCCCGTTGCTCCATCGCGCTGTTGATTTGTGCTGCGGTGCTGATCGTCCTCATTGTTCCGGTGCGTCGCATGCTGGAAAATGTGCAGACAAAACCGGCTACCGAAGCCTGATACTATTCAGCCTGCCGGGGCAGTTATCCAGCCCCGGCCCACCTCAACAGGAGAGAGCATGTCGATAACCTGTCCGGATTGCCACGCAGCGCTCGAGCCGCAAAACGGTATCGCGCACTGCGACAGCTGCAATAACGATATTCCCCTCAAAGCGCGCTGCCCTGACTGCCATCAACCGCTTCAGGTACTCAAGGCCTGCGGTGCGGTGGATTACTTTTGCCAGAACGGCCACGGTCTTATCTCTAAAAAACGCGTGGAGTTTGTTCGGGCTGAAGGTTAATCGCACACGCAGCCTTCACCTTTCTGCCACAGTTCCACCAGCGACTCGGGTGCTTCCTGCTCGGGTACCAGCACGATGATATCGGCGTAGTGCGCCTGATTTTGGCCGGTCCAGATAATCTGGATGCGGAAATAGCGCTGGTCACCTCTGCCGGGGGAAGAGGCTTGCCCGGGCGGCTGGCCGCGCGGAAAAGCCTGCTCCAGAATGCTCACCAGGCGCTGGCGCTGGGCCTCATTAAGCGAGGAGAGCGCAATGGTGCGCTGGCCGCTCAGCTTAGGGATAAAAGCGACGCCGCCTTCCCGGGCCAGCTCAACCACGGCGTCATCCGTCAGTTCCGGAACCTGCATTTACAGCACTCCTACCTGTTCCCAGGCTTGTTTTATAGCCG
This sequence comes from Enterobacter cloacae complex sp. ECL411, assembly GCF_021869665.1. Taxonomy (NCBI): domain Bacteria; kingdom Pseudomonadati; phylum Pseudomonadota; class Gammaproteobacteria; order Enterobacterales; family Enterobacteriaceae; genus Enterobacter; species Enterobacter cloacae complex sp. ECL411. The sequence goes on along the minus strand of NZ_CP091486.1, from coordinate 3,413,669 downwards.
CCCCAACGTCGCTACCGGAGCGTTTCTCGCCGTGCGCTATCGTCAGTTTTGCAAAGGCATCAAAATCCGCATCCTGCGCCAGGTTGCGATCGCAAACCGTGTCGTACCAGGCATAACCCGCTTTTTCCCAGGCGTAGCCACCGATCGCCGTTGCGGCCAGGTAAAACGCGCGGTTGGGGATACCGGAGTTAAGATGTACGCCGCCGTTATCCTCGCGCGTTTTAATGAAATCTTTCATATGCCCGGGCTGCGGATCTTTACCGAGCAGCGGATCGTTATAGGCCGTGCCGGGTTCAGACATGGAGCGAAGCCCTTTCCCGTTGATGCCCTCCGCCAGCAGCCCTTCACCAATCAGCCAGTCTGCCCGATCGGCGGTTTGCTTAAGATGGTATTGTTTCACCAGCGAACCGAACACGTCGGATAACGACTCGTTCAGCGCGCCCGATTGTTCAAAGTAGATGAGTCCGGCTTCGGTCTCCGTCACGCCGTGGCTCAGCTCATGCGCTACCACGTCGATGGCAATGGTAAAGCGGTTGAAGATTTCCCCGTCGCCATCGCCAAAGACCATCTGCTGGCCGTTCCAGAAGGCGTTTTGATACTCACGGCCATAGTGCACGGTGCCGGTGAGGATCAGCCCTTTGTTATCGAGCGAATCGCGCTGATATTCCTTCCAGAAGAAATCATGGGTAATACCCAGATAATCGTACGCTTCATCCACCGCCACATCTCCGTTGGAGGGCTGGCCTTCATAGCGTACCTGCGTACCCGGCAGCTCCTGGGTCTGTTTCGCATCGTAGATGTCACGCTCAAGCTGACCGGCTTTATTCACATGCGGCGCGGCGGGTTTGCCCGGCATATGGGCCATCAGCGTCTGGACGTGGGTTAAGGTCTGACGGGCGCAGCGCTGCTGCGGCTCAGAACCGCTTTCGATAATACGGCGAAGAATATACGGAGGGATGACGCTATGTAGATGGGGCATGCTGCTCTCCTTATTAAAAAAGGCAATAGCAGCAGTATAGTTTGTAACCGGCGAAGATTTATCCGCTTTTACGCTGACGCGTTTTTTTCACCGGTTTGATCTCTTTCACTTCACTCTCGACCCAGCCGTCAGAAAGCCGGGTGGTGAGCACATCCCCTGCTTTAACCTGCTTCGTCTGCTTCAGCACTTTGCCGTCCGTCGCGGTGGTCACGCTATAGCCGCGGGCCAGCGTGGAGAGTGGACTGACGGCTTCCAGATGGGTGACCGCATTGCCAAAACGCTCGCGGGTGGCGCTCAGGCGTGAGCGGATATTTTCCGCGAGGCGGAACTCAAGCTGCTGGATCCGCGTTTGTGCGCGATAAACCTTCGGCTGCGGATTCTGCTGGTTCAGACGCTGAGTCGTGCGCTGCTGGCGCGATATCGCTCTCTTAAGCTGGTTATCCAGCGCGAAGTTCATCCGCTGACGCAGACGCTCCAGTACGGTTTGCTGACGCGCCAGACGCAATTGCGGATGCTGCTGTTGCAGACGATGATGAAGCTGGGTAAAGCGGCGGGTACGGTTGGCGAGGAAGTAGTCCATCGCCATCTCCAGGCGCTGCTGCCCGTTCTGGATCTGGCGCAGCAGCTCCTGCTGATTACGGCTGACCACCTCTGCCGCCGCGGACGGCGTGGGCGCGCGTAAATCCGCGACAAAATCGGCTATCGTCACATCCGTTTCATGGCCGACGGCGCTCACCACAGGGATAAGGCTGGCAAAGATTGCCCGCGCCACGCGCTCGTCGTTAAAGCTCCACAGGTCTTCCAGCGAGCCGCCGCCGCGCCCGACGATCAGGACATCGCACTCCTGACGCGCATTCGCCAGCTCAATCGCGCGCACGATCTGCCCCGGCGCATCGTCACCCTGAACGGCAGTTGGGTAGATAATGACGGGCAGGGAAGGGTCACGGCGCTTCAGGACGTGCAAAATATCGTGCAGCGCCGCGCCGGTTTTCGAGGTGATAACTCCAACACAGTGGGCAGGTGAGGGCAGGGGCTTTTTAAACTGCTGGTCAAACAATCCCTCAGCCGAAAGCATGGCTTTTAACTGCTCGTACTTCTGCTGCAACAAGCCTTCACCGGCGGGCTGCATGCTCTCGACGATAATCTGATAATCGCCGCGCGGCTCATACAGGGTAATGTTGGCGCGAACCAGAACCTGCTGGCCATGCTGAGGGCGGAACGTCACGCGACGATTGCTGTTGCGGAACATCGCGCAGCGCACCTGAGCGGTGTCGTCTTTTAGCGTAAAGTACCAGTGACCGGAAGCAGGCTGTGTGAAGTTAGAGATTTCACCGCTGATCCAGACCTGTCCCATTTCCTGCTCAAGCAGCAAACGCACCGTCTGATTAAGGCGGCTGACAGTATAAATTGAGGGGGATTGAGAGGATAACATGTGAGCGGGATCAAATTCTAAATCAGCAAGTTATTCAGTCGATAGTAACCTGCTGAGAGGCGATCGCAAGCATTTTTTTCAAAAAAGTGTAGATGCAATCGGTTACGCTCTGTATAATGCCACGGCAATATTTAACCACCCAGGTCAGAGATATTGCCCATGCTACGTATCGCTAAAGAAGCACTGACGTTTGACGACGTCCTCCTCGTTCCCGCTCATTCCACCGTTCTGCCGAATACTGCCGACCTCAGCACGCAGTTGACGAAAACCATTCGTCTGAACATTCCTATGCTCTCCGCAGCAATGGACACCGTGACTGAAGCGCGTCTGGCTATTGCTTTGGCACAGGAAGGCGGCATTGGCTTTATCCACAAAAACATGTCTATCGAGCGTCAGGCGGAAGAAGTTCGCCGCGTGAAGAAACATGAATCCGGTATCGTGTCCGATCCTCAGACCGTTCTGCCAACCACCACCCTGCACGAAGTGAAAGCGCTAACCGAGCGTAACGGCTTTGCAGGTTACCCGGTTGTGACCGAAGACAACGAGCTGGTGGGCATCATCACCGGTCGTGATGTGCGTTTCGTGACTGACCTGAACCAGCCTGTCAGCGTCTATATGACGCCAAAAGAGCGCCTGGTGACCGTTCGCGAAGGCGAAACCCGCGACGTGGTGCTGGCGAAAATGCACGAAAAACGCGTTGAGAAAGCGCTGGTTGTGGATGCGAACTTCCACCTGCGTGGCATGATCACCGTTAAAGATTTCCAGAAAGCAGAACGTAAACCGAACGCCTGTAAAGACGAGCATGGCCGTCTGCGCGTCGGCGCTGCGGTTGGCGCGGGCGCAGGTAACGAAGAGCGCGTTGACGCGCTGGTTGCCGCGGGCGTTGACGTGCTGCTGATTGACTCCTCACATGGCCACTCCGAAGGCGTTCTGCAACGTATTCGTGAAACCCGTGCTAAATACCCGGATCTCCAGATCATCGGCGGTAACGTGGCTACGGGCGCAGGTGCTCGCGCACTGGCGGAAGCCGGTTGCAGCGCGGTGAAAGTGGGTATCGGCCCTGGCTCTATCTGTACTACCCGTATCGTCACCGGCGTGGGCGTTCCGCAGATCACCGCGGTGTCTGACGCGGTTGAAGCGCTGGAAGGCACCGGTATTCCGGTTATCGCGGACGGCGGTATCCGCTTCTCTGGCGACATCGCCAAAGCGATCGCCGCAGGTGCCGCAGCCGTGATGGTGGGCTCCATGCTGGCCGGTACCGAAGAATCCCCGGGCGAAATCGAACTCTACCAGGGCCGTTCTTACAAATCCTACCGCGGTATGGGCTCCCTGGGCGCGATGTCCAAAGGTTCCTCCGACCGTTACTTCCAGACCGATAACGCCGCTGACAAACTGGTACCGGAAGGCATCGAAGGCCGCGTGGCCTATAAAGGCCGTCTGAAAGAGATCATCCACCAGCAGATGGGCGGCCTGCGTTCCTGTATGGGTCTGACCGGCTGTGGTACCATTGACCTGCTGCGTACCAAAGCGGAATTCGTACGCATCAGCGGTGCGGGTATCCAGGAGAGCCACGTGCACGACGTGACGATCACCAAAGAGTCCCCGAACTACCGTCTGGGATCATGATTTTCTTCGCCCGACCTCGTGTCGGGCGATTTATTTAATCTGTTTCACTTGCCTCGGAATTAGCGTCAATGACGGAAAACATTCATAAACATCGCATCCTCATCCTCGATTTTGGTTCTCAGTACACTCAACTGGTGGCGCGTCGCGTGCGTGAGCTGGGCGTTTACTGTGAACTGTGGGCGTGGGATGTTACGGAAGCACAGATTCGCGAGTTCAATCCAAGCGGCATCATCCTGTCCGGCGGCCCGGAGAGCACCACCGAAGAGAACAGCCCGCGCGCGCCGCAGTACGTATTCGAAGCGGGCGTACCGGTGTTCGGCGTGTGCTACGGCATGCAGACTATGGCGATGCAGCTGGGCGGCCACGTAGAAGGCTCTAACGAGCGTGAGTTCGGCTACGCGCAGGTTGAAGTCGTCACCGACAGCGCGCTGGTGCGCGGTATCGAAGACTCCCTGACCGCAGACGGCAAACCGCTGCTGGACGTATGGATGAGCCACGGCGACAAAGTCACCGCTATCCCGTCGGACTTCGTGACCGTAGCCAGCACCGAAAGCTGCCCGTTCGCGATTATGGCGAACGAAGAAAAACGCTTCTACGGCGTGCAGTTCCACCCGGAAGTGACTCACACCCGTCAGGGTATGCGCATGCTGGAGCGCTTCGTGCGTGATATCTGCCAGTGTGAAGCCCTGTGGACCCCGGCAAAAATCATCGACGACGCCGTGGAGCGTATCCGCCAGCAGGTTGGTGATGACAAAGTGATCCTCGGCCTCTCCGGCGGCGTCGACTCCTCCGTGACCGCGATGCTGCTGCACCGCGCCATCGGCAAAAACCTGACCTGCGTCTTCGTGGACAACGGCCTGCTGCGTCTGAACGAAGCCCAGCAGGTCATGGACATGTTCGGCGACCACTTCGGTCTGAATATCGTTCACGTGGAAGGCGAACAGCGCTTCCTGGACGCGCTGAAAGGCGAGAACGATCCGGAAGCGAAACGTAAAATCATCGGCCGCGTATTCGTGGAAGTGTTCGACGAAGAAGCGCTGAAGCTGGAAGACGTGAAATGGCTGGCGCAGGGCACTATCTACCCTGACGTGATCGAATCCGCCGCCTCCTCAACCGGTAAAGCACACGTCATCAAATCTCACCACAACGTGGGCGGCCTGCCGAAAGAGATGAAGATGGGCCTGGTTGAGCCGCTGCGCGAGCTGTTCAAAGACGAAGTGCGCAAGATTGGTCTGGAACTGGGTCTGCCGTACGACATGCTCTACCGTCACCCATTCCCGGGCCCGGGCCTCGGCGTACGCGTGCTGGGCGAAGTGAAGAAAGAGTACTGCGACCTGCTGCGTCGCGCGGACGCGATCTTCATTGAAGAGCTGCACAAGGCTGACCTGTACAACAAGGTTAGCCAGGCGTTCACCGTGTTCCTGCCGGTTCGCTCCGTCGGCGTGATGGGCGATGGCCGCAAGTACGACTGGGTTGTCTCCCTGCGTGCGGTTGAAACCATCGACTTCATGACCGCGCACTGGGCGCACCTGCCGTATGACTTCTTAGGCCGCGTGTCTAACCGCATCATCAACGAAGTGAACGGCATTTCCCGCGTGGTGTATGACATCAGCGGCAAGCCACCGGCGACGATCGAGTGGGAGTAAGCCCATAACCTTTCCTGCGAAGTTATAAGCAGGTAAGACTGATAAAACCCTCTGTTTACAGAGGGTTTTTCTTTTGTAACTGATATCCGAACGGGACGTGAATTATTGGCTCATCTGCCGGGATCCACGGCAGCCGATACTGCGTCGCCATGCCCCTGGCGCCTGACCATACTGACGCTTAAAGCTGCGGTTGAAGGACTGCTGAGAATCAAAGCCCAGCGCGATCGCCACGTTCAGAATCGGTTCATCGCTTTGGGCTAAGCGCTCAACTGATTTTTGCAGCTTTTGCGCGCGAATATATTCAGCGAGAGGGGAGCCGGTATGTTCTTTGAAGATCCGCTGGAGATGCCATTTCGAATAGCCGGCTCGCCTGGAGACGGTTTCAATGTCCAGGCGGCTATCAAGGTTGTTGTCGATCCAGTCGAGCAAATCGTGAATGAATGCACCCGTGTTCATCTTGCTTCCCCCTACGCCACGCATTAAAAGCATCTTTGTTTGTTGCACTTAAAGGTGGCCCGTTTTGATATTAATTGCAAGTTTTATTGTTACATTTAAATCCCTTCTCAAAACCCGTGATTTACCTTCGCGGCAAATAGCACATAAAGTGCAACAATTATTCTTGCACTTAATTAAGCGCCTTCCTACAATCGCCGCGATAGTGTATTCGCAACTGTTACAGTTTTGTGGCGATGAACGACACAAATGGCCTTAAGCCAGACCGGACAAAGGAAGTGGCGCGGCGCCTCCCGCTGCGTCTTGCCCGGCGGCTACAATAACCGGAATAAAAATAATGAGCCTGCAAAAAACCTGGGGTTACTTTCATCTGAGCGCGACGGGGGTGGTTTTACTCTCCGCGCTTCTCGTCGGGTGCGATGACAGCGTCGCGCAAAATGCCGCACCGCAAGCGCCCGTCGTCAGCGCAGCTGACGTGGTGGTGAAATCCATTAGCCAGTGGGACAGCTTTAACGGTCGCATTGAAGCGGTGGAAAGCGTTCAGCTGCGCCCACGCGTCTCCGGCTACATTGATAAAGTGAATTACACCGACGGTCAGGAGGTGAAAAAGGGCGAGGTGCTGTTCACGATTGATGACCGAACCTATCGCGCGGCGCTGGAACAGGCGCAGGCGAACCTGGCGAGAGCCAAAACGCAGGCCAGCCTGGCGCGAAGCGAGGCTAACCGTACCGATAAATTAGTCAATACCAACGTGGTATCCCGTGAAGAGTGGGAGCAGCGCCGTTCCGCCGCTACCCAGGCGCAGGCCGATATTCGCGCGGCGCAGGCGGCGGTTGATGCCGCGCAGCTCAACCTCGACTTCACAAAAGTGACCGCGCCTATCGACGGTCGCGCCAGCCGGGCGCTGATCACCAGCGGTAACCTGGTGACTGCGGGTGACAGCGCCAGCGTGCTCACCACCCTGGTCTCACAGAAGACGGTTTACGTCTACTTCGACGTGGACGAGTCCACCTATCTTCACTATCAGAACCTGGCCCGCAGCGGGCAGGGGGCGTCCAGTCACCACACGGCGCTGCCGGTGGAGATTGGTCTGACGGGTGAGGAGGGCTATCCCCATCAGGGCAAAGTGGATTTCCTGGATAACCAGCTCACGCCGAGTACCGGTACAATCCGCATGCGCGCGCTGCTGGATAACTCACAGCGTCAGTTCACGCCGGGACTCTTCGCACGCGTGCGCCTGCCGGGCAGTGCGGAATTTAAAGCCACGCTTGTTGACGATAAGGCGGTGCTGACCGATCAGGATCGTAAGTATGTTTATGTCGTTGATAAAGACGGGAAAGCGCAGCGCCGCGATATTACGCCGGGGCGTCTGGCCGACGGTTTACGTATTGTACAGCAGGGGCTGAATCCCGGGGATAAAGTCATCGTCGATGGGTTACAAAAAGTGTTTATGCCGGGTATGCCGGTTAACGCGAAAACCGTTGCCATGACCGCCAGCGCCGCCCTCAACTGATCCCTTACCTGAGAATCCAATCCATGGACTTTTCCCGTTTTTTCATCGACAGGCCGATTTTTGCCGCCGTACTGTCGATTCTGATTTTTATCACAGGATTAATCGCCATCCCGCTGCTGCCGGTGAGCGAATATCCTGATGTCGTGCCGCCAAGCGTGCAGGTGCGCGCCGAGTACCCGGGCGCCAACCCGAAAGTGATTGCCGAAACCGTGGCGACGCCGCTGGAAGAGGCGATCAACGGCGTTGAAAACATGATGTACATGAAATCCGTCGCGGGTTCCGACGGCGTGCTGGTGACTACCGTCACCTTCCGTCCGGGTACCGACCCGGATCAGGCGCAGGTACAGGTGCAAAACCGCGTCGCACAGGCCGAGGCGCGTCTGCCGGAAGACGTTCGGCGTCTGGGCATTACGACTCAGAAACAGTCGCCAACGCTGACGCTGGTGGTGCATCTCTTTTCGCCTGGTGGTAAGTACGATTCACTGTATATGCGTAACTACGCCACGCTGAAGGTGAAGGACGAGCTGGCGCGTCTGCCCGGCGTGGGTCAGATCCAGATTTTCGGCTCGGGTGAATACGCGATGCGCGTCTGGCTGGATCCAAACAAGGTGGCGGCGCGCGGACTGACGGCCTCGGACGTGGTGACGGCGATGCAGGAGCAAAACGTACAGGTCTCCGCCGGGCAGCTTGGCGCCGAGCCGCTGCCGAAAGAGAGCGATTTCCTGATCTCCATTAACGCCCAGGGCCGTCTGCATACCGAAGAAGAGTTTGGCAATATTGTCCTGAAAACAACGCAGGACGGTACGGTCGTCCGCCTGCGCGACGTGGCGCGTATCGAGATGGGTTCCGGCAGCTATGCGCTGCGCTCCCAGCTGAACAATAAAGACGCGGTCGGGATTGGTATCTTCCAGTCGCCGGGGGCAAACGCCATCGATCTGTCTAACGCGGTGCGCGCCAAAATGGACGAACTGTCCACCCGTTTCCCGGACGATATGAAGTGGGCGGCACCTTACGACCCAACGGTATTTGTGCGCGACTCGATCCGTGCGGTTGTACAAACGCTGCTGGAAGCGGTGGTGCTGGTCGTGCTGGTGGTGATCCTGTTCCTGCAAACCTGGCGCGCGTCGATCATCCCGCTGATCGCGGTGCCGGTATCGGTCGTGGGTACCTTCAGCATTCTTTACCTGCTGGGCTTCTCGCTGAATACCCTGAGCCTGTTCGGGCTGGTGCTGGCCATCGGTATCGTGGTGGATGATGCCATCGTGGTGGTGGAGAACGTCGAGCGAAATATCGAAGAGGGGCTCGCCCCGCTTGCGGCGGCGCATCAGGCGATGCGTGAAGTGTCCGGGCCGATTATCGCCATTGCGCTGGTGCTGTGTGCAGTGTTTGTGCCGATGGCGTTCCTCTCTGGCGTGACCGGCCAGTTCTACAAACAGTTTGCGGTAACGATAGCCATTTCCACGGTGATCTCCGCGATCAACTCGCTGACGCTTTCTCCGGCGCTGGCCGCGCTGCTGTTGAAGCCGCATGGTGCCCCGAAAGATTTCCCGACCCGGCTTATCGATCGTCTGTTCGGCTGGATTTTCCGTCCGTTTAACCGCTTTTTCCATCGCAGCTCGACCGGCTATCAGGGACTGGTAGGGAAAACGCTTGGCCGACGCGGTGCAGTGTTTGCGGTTTATTTGCTGCTGCTTTGTGCCGCGGGTGTGATGTTTAAAGTCGTACCCGGCGGGTTTATTCCGACGCAGGATAAACTGTACCTGATCGGCGGCGTGAAAATGCCGGAAGGCTCGTCGCTGGCGCGTACCGATGCGGTGATCCGCAAAATGAGCGAAATCGGGATGAATACCGAAGGCGTGGATTATGCGGTCGCGTTTCCTGGCCTGAACGCGCTCCAGTTCACCAATACGCCGAACATCGGGACGGTCTTCTTTGGCCTGAAGCCGTTCGACCAGCGTAAACATACTGCAGCGGAAATTAACGCGGAGATCAATGCGAAAATCGCTCAAATCCAGCAGGGCTTTGGCTTCTCGATTCTGCCGCCGCCGATTTTAGGGCTGGGTCAAGGGTCCGGTTATTCCCTGTATATTCAGGATCGTGCTGGTCTGGGCTATGGCGCGCTGCAAAACGCGGTGAACACCATGTCCGGGGCGATTATGCAGACGCCGGGTATGCATTTCCCAATCTCAACCTACCAGGCTAACGTTCCGCAGCTGGATGTGCAGGTTGACCGTGATAAAGCGAAAGCGCAGGGCGTATCGCTTACCGATCTTTTCGGCACGCTGCAAACCTATCTGGGCTCGTCATATGTAAACGACTTTAACCAGTTTGGACGGACCTGGCGCGTAATGGCACAGGCCGACGGGCAGTTCCGCGACAGCGTGGAAGATATCGCGAATTTACGCACACGCAATGACCAGGGCGAAATGGTGCCGATTGGCAGTATGGTGAAAATCACGACCACCTACGGGCCGGACCCGGTGATCCGCTATAATGGTTACCCGGCGGCGGATCTTATTGGTGATGCTGACCCGCGCGTGCTCTCTTCCGCGCAGGCGATGACGCAGCTGGACGCCATGTCTAAGCAGATCCTGCCGAACGGGATGAATATTGAATGGACGGACCTGAGTTTCCAGCAGGCCACCCAGGGCAATACGGCGCTGATCGTCTTCCCGGTCGCGGTGCTGCTGGCGTTCCTGGTGCTGGCGGCGCTGTATGAAAGCTGGACGCTGCCGCTGGCGGTGATCCTTATCGTGCCGATGACGATGCTCTCCGCGCTGTTCGGCGTCTGGCTGACCGGGGGCGATAACAACGTCTTCGTGCAGGTGGGGCTGGTCGTGCTGATGGGGCTGGCCTGTAAAAACGCGATACTTATCGTGGAGTTTGCCCGCGAGCTGGAAATTCAGGGCAAAGGCATCATGGAGGCTGCGCTGGAGGCGTGCCGCCTGCGTTTACGCCCGATTGTAATGACCTCTATCGCCTTTATTGCCGGGACCATTCCACTGATCCTAGGTCACGGGGCAGGGGCAGAAGTCCGCGGCGTCACCGGGATCACCGTCTTCTCCGGGATGCTGGGCGTGACGCTGTTTGGTCTGTTCCTGACGCCGGTCTTTTACGTGACGCTGCGTAAATTCGTGACGCGCGGCAAAGCGGAAAGAGAGGTGTTGCCTGCGTAGGACGTAGCAGATAACAAAAAGCCGCCTTCATTGTGAAGGCGGCTTTTTTTTCGCAATCCGTCAGGATTAAGGCGCTTTTTTATGCTGCGTACAGAGTTCCGGCACCGGATCGCACCCGCTGGTATCGGCTTTTTTCACCTCTTCCAGCGCGCTGGCGACGGTATGGCGCGCTAAAACCGCTAACGAAGCCTGCTCCGCTTCATCAGCGATTGATTTGAAGTACCAGCAGGCGTTGGCGCTGACCACACAGCGGGCCGGGACGTCAGGACGGGACGCCCACAGCTTTTTATCTTCAGTGACGGAAAGGTAGATATCACGCAGGGTGATCTCTTCAGCCGGGCGGCCAAGGTGAATAGAGCCGTTGCGGCCAAGCGTGGAGACGATAATGCCGTCGCGGGCGAGAGGAACCATTAATTTGCGGATAAAGCTCGGATTCGCTTCCAGGCCGTAAGCCAGGATTGCACTCGTCGAACGTTCACCCGATTGCTCCGCCATCGCTACGCTGAGAACCATCTGCAAAGCTGTCGGGAAGCGGTAATCTAACATTTTTCTGTCCTGGGTTGCGGTGAATCTTGTTCTTTTTGGCACCGCAGAGGTGAATAATCAGTGAGTAACAATATAACAAATACGGTAATTTTATTGAAGCAATCTGCGGCATACGTGAAGTAACGCTGCGCTGACACATGTCAGGACGTGTAGCGCCGGGTATACGTTCATGCGAACGCCGGATTCGGGAAATCAACGGTCACCATAATACCACCTTCGGCTGACGTACTCAGATTGACCCTGCCGTTGTGTTGCTGCGTAACGGCTTTGATGATGGCAAGCCCCAGTCCACTCCCGCTTTGGGTCTGATTAGGATCGCGGAAAAATCTGTCGAACACGCGCTCCCGCAGTTCAACCGGGATACCGGGGCCCGCGTCTGAGACGCGCAGCTGAGCGGACTTATCACGCGATTGCAGTTGTACCTCAATGCGTCCACCCTCAGGGCTGTACTTCACGGCATTCTCAATTAAATTGTCGATCAGCGACACCAGACGTTCCCGAATGCCTGCGACATGGATTTCATCGTCACCGAAGAATTCAAACTCAATCCCGCGTGCCGATGCCAGCGGCTCCAGTGCGGCCATTCGCTCCTGAATAAGCGTTGTCAGCGGCACAGGCTCCATTACCGTGTCGATGTGCGCTTCGCTGTGCTTCATCAGCAGAAGCTGATTGACGAGACGAGCAGCACGGCTATTGCTGCGAACAATGCCTGCAAGCAGCTCCTGCTGGCTTTCGCTGATGACCCAGGACTGAAGCGCCTCGACGTTGATTCGCATCGCGGCCAGCGGCGTACGCAGCTCGTGCGCGGCATCGGCAATAAACACCCTTTCCCTTTCGGCGCTTTCCCGCACCCTTGCGAGAAAGTCATTAATCGCGTCCACCGTCTGGCGCAGCTCCCTGTGCCTGGGAACGGCTTTTAAGGGAGAGAGATCGTCTGGCGTGCGCAATGAAATTTCATTCACTACCCTGTTCCAGGGGCGCATCGCGATGCGGATTGACAGCCACGCGGGAAACAGAAGAAAAGGGATGCATACCAGCAGCGGCATGACGTAATAGCCGCGCGAGTTCAGGTAGATAAAGAAATTCCAGCTGCCAGCCGGGGTGAAAAGGGTGACTTCAACGTCGGAGCGCGCGGATTTGAGCGTGCGGCTCGTCCAGGTGTGGTCTCCGGTCCGGACGCGCTGCATTTCCCCCAGGCGGCTATTTTTCACCTCCGTTGGCGCGCCACGCGAAGAAAAAATAATCTCATTATGCTTGCGAACGATCAGGTTGATAGCGAGTTCCGGATCTTCACCGCCGCCATACCCCTCCCGCAGCGCCTTGCTGAACGCGGCCAGCACCTCATTACGCGCCTGCGGCCTATCCTCCATGCTCTCAACAAGGGAAAAGAGGGTTTCGTAAGTCTCACTGCCCGTGAGTATTGGAGGGCTGCGCAGGTCCTCCAGCAAAATGAAGGTTAAAAAGAAAAACCAGAGCAACGTAAGCAGCAGCATCTGGGCGACCAGCATTCGCCTGACCAGCGTAGGGAGCCTGAGGCGGTACCAAAAATTACGCATCAACCTGCCGCCTTCTGAACCGGTACGGTATCAATGACGTACCCTACGCCCCGCACCGTTCGTACAAAGCCATCGCCAATTTTTCGCCGCAGGTTACCCATATGCACGTCGAGCGCGTTGCTGAGATTTTCTTTCGTGCCGAATATCCTCTCTTCCAGATACCGCCGCGTAAGCACGCGATCGGCGCGCAGCATTAACGTTTCAAGCAGCGCATATTCGCTTGCCGTCAGCTCAACGTGGCGTGCGCTCACCGTTACGCGACGCGTCGGAATATGAAGCGACAAACCGCGAATTTCTATTGCCTCATTTTCAAAACCGTAACTGCGTCGCGCAAGGGCTCTCACGCGTGCCAGCAGCTCGGCGAGAACAAAAGGTTTGACCAGATAGTCGTCCGCGCCCGCGTCCAGCCCGCACAGGCGGTCCTGCAGCGTGCCTCGCGCCGTCAGGATAATGACGGGGATCCCCCGGAGCTGCTGACGCAGACGCGTCATCAGGCTCATGCCATCGCCATCGGGCAGCCCCAGGTCGAGCAGGATAAGCTCCGGCACGCAGAGCTCAAGCTGATGCAGCGCATCCTCTTTCCGGCGTACCCATATGACATCAAATCCTTGATCTGCAAGGGCGAAACGTACGCCGTTGCCGAGATCCAGGTCGTCTTCAATTAGTAGAATTTTCACAAAGGTAACGGTATCAGCAGTGGATGAAGAACAGCTTAAGAAAAAAACGGTATCAGGAAATCATTCAACTTTACAGAACCAGCACGTGCTTCAGCGTTTCTTCATTTTCGGCTCATAAGAACCTTAGGGAGGGTATTCAGAATGAGCGCGCTGGCGTTTAACACCGCCTGAATCGTAACCATCTGAATCCAAAAGGGCTTCTTTAATGAGAAACTGCAAACTGCGTCACAGGTTCCCCCGTTCACTCATCGGTCGCAGCGTGAAAAGCATCCTGTCGGGGGCCGTCCTGGCGTTACTGGCTACCCCGGCGCTGGCGGCCGGGCAGCGCCAGGGCAACGTTTTAACCCTGGGGGGCGGCGTGGATGTTGCGCCACGCTATTCCGGTTCGGATAAGAGCCGCGTTACTGCGGCTCAGGTGGTTGATTACGCGATGGCAAATGGGTTCTTTATCAGTACCACCCGCGGGCTCGGCTACGGCAACCGCGTTGGCAACCTGGATTACAGCGCTGCGCTGAGCTATCGCGCAGGACGTAAGGATCGCGACGTAAGCAGCGATTCAATCGCCTCCGGCAGCGACTATCTGCGGGGGATGGGTGACGTCAAAGGCTCAGCCGTCGTTGTGCCGGGGCTGGGGTACAGGGTAACTGACTGGCTTAACGTGCAGCTGCAGGCTGAGGTCCCGGTTTCGGAAAGAGACAACGGTGAGGCTGTGCACTTCGGCATTGCCAGCCCGCTCTACACCTCTCCTGAAAACTCGGTGACGCTGGCGCTGACCGGCAGCTGGGGATCCAGCAAGTACATGCAAACGTACTACGGGGTCAGCGCCGCCCAGTCGGCCGCATCGGGATTTGCCCGACATGATGCCGGATCGGGCATATACGCCTATTCGCTGAACCTGGACTGGACCCATAAGCTCACCTCCCGCTGGAGCCTGCTTGCCGCAGCTGGCGTTACGCAGCTGACGGGAGAGGCGGGCGATAGCCCCATTGTTCAGCGAAAAACGTCTCCTGTGGGAAGTTTGAAGGTGACGTATAGCTTCTGATGGTTCAGTGAGGGCGAAGGCGCGTTTGTGACAAAACCGCACATAACCCCGTTACAGGAGCCGCAAGTACATAAAGCCCGTAGGATGGCGTGGCCCGAAGTCGGACCGTTCATCATGCGGGCTTTTTTTATCACTGTTGACCCGATAACGCCTGTTCAATCGTACGGGTAACAACGTCCGGCTGGCTGACCATCGATACATGGCTTGCCGCAACCTCCGTGGTGTTGGCGTTGATTTTCTTCGCCATTGCGCGCTCAAGCTCAGGATTGATCATCCGGTCATTTTTGCTGACCACATACCAGCTCGGTTTGTCATGCCAGGCGGCATGCGCGACTTTCTCCCCAAACGCATTGGCCTTAATGGGGCTCTGCGTCGCGGCAATCACGCTGCGCTCAACGTCCTTCACGTCAGGGGCAAAATTCTCGCTGACCGCTTTTGTCGGCAGATATAAATACCCCTCTGCCGTTTTAGCGAGGCTGGCGCTCCCTGGCGGATCAGGGAAGCTATTTGCCAGTTCTGCCGTCGACTGGCCGGAATCCGGCGCAAAAGCGGCAACGTAAACCAGTGACTTCAGCGGGCATTGTTTCCCGCCTCGCTGATTACCGTCCCGCCCCAGGAGTGACCGACCAGCACCACATCCCCATGAGCCCGGGCAATAGCACGCTGCGTGGCGGCGACATCATCTTTCAGAGACGTGAGCGGAAGTTGTACCGCAATGACCTCGGTATGGTGTTTTTGCAGCCGGGTGATCACCTTATTCCAGCTGCTCCCGTCGGCAAACGCCCCGTGCACCAGCACCACGCTGGCTTTCGTCTCTGCCAGCGCGCTGGTGGAAACCGCCAGCAGCGCCGCTGTTAATACAGACAATGCTTTTATAACAGGCTCCTTAAAAGTGATGAACCGCCGCGTGGGGCGGTACGGTGAATTCAACGGTTTTATGGTCGATGGGCTTATGCGTCGGGTCGGCAACGATGATGGTTACCTTGTGTTTCCCGGCGGGCAGCCCGACCAGGATCACCGGCTCGCCGCTGGTTTCAGCCCAGTGCCAGGGCGCGTCATCCACCACTACGTGAATATGGCCGATACGCGGAGTGACTTTCAGCGCGTCGGGTCCAAATACAGGTTCAATGCGCAGGTTTTCGACGCGGTACTGAATAAAGACCGCACCTTTACTCAGCGGTCCCGCCAGCGGTGGGTCGACGATCAGTTTTGCTGGCGGCTGGGGTTTTTCCTGCGGCGCTAGGGCGGCCGGGCCATTAACATCAGCGGCGCTCAGGCCATCCAACGGTGCGGCCAGTGCGCCAGCAAAGGACGTCAGCGCAAATACAGGAAGCAGGAAATATCGACGAATCATCTGTGTCTCTCCTCATCAGTTTATTATGGCGAGGGACACAGAAGACCATTTTTATGTATCGGGGATGTTTGCTTTTGCGGGCGTTTTGTACCGGTTTGTCAGCGTAGCGCTCGGGATACAGTGCGATACAGTTTGTCTGCCTGGAGCGAACATGCTTTAGCGCTCGGGCGAATCCACTACAAGACCTGATTGCTGTGACTGAATTTTGTCCTGATGGTGATACCAGGCGCCAATGGAGGAATAAACAAAGCGGCCAAAGAAGAACAGGAAACTGATGAGCAGTATGATGCGGGTCATCCGGGTGTTAAATCGATGTCGTTTTCGCATACGCGTAGCCTGACTCACTTTCTTTTCCTGAGTATACCCTTTTGGGCGATACGGCTATTAAGGCACAGCCGCAAGTCGGGGTCAATTCAGCGAAATGTAAAATACCGTCAATGCTTACATTAATTTATGTTATTAAAAACAACGCTTTTATTTATCGCATTGATAATTACAGGAAAAATATTCAAATAAAACGTAAGAAATGTTTATTCAGATAAATTAATTTGATTTAGGTCAACGGCATCTCGTCGTTGATATTTAAAATCCCACCTCCACTGTGCTTGCCAGGAATTTTCCGGGCATCGTGTACGTCAGGTTGGATGCCTGTCTTCATTTACCCTCTGGAGCGCAAGGGTTGTAAACGAGCATCTATGAATATTCACCACATCCTGAAGCAAAATAAAGACCGCTGGTGGGCACTTCCTCTTATATTACCCGTCGTGTTACTCCCGGTGCTTAGTGTGGCTAATACCTTAACGCAGCTGGGCGACGGTATCGTTGCGCTCTATTATCTCCCGCTCTCCTTTCTGCTGACGCTGATGTTGTTCTTTGGCCTGGAAGCCCTTCCCGGAGTGGTGGTGTCGCTGTTTTTACGTTATTACCCGTCCGTTGGGTTGTTTGAAACCGTGACCGGCATTTTGCATTTTATCGTCCCCCTGGTGCTCAGCTGGGGCGGTTACCGCGTGTTTGCGCCCCGACGCAATATGACCGCTTACGGTGACATACGCCTGATGGGGCAACGTATCTTCTGGCAGGTGTTTTGCCCGGCAACGCTTTTTCTGGTGCTATTTCAGTTTGCGGTTTATCTCGGGGTCTATGAGAGCCGCCAGAGCCTTGCAGGATTGAATCCCCTCAATATTCGGACCCTTATTAACTATCAGGGGCTGCTGGTGAGCGGGCTGACGGGTGTGCCGCTAAGCTACCTGCTGATCCGCCTGATACGTCATCCGCGCTATTTCAAGGGACTGATGTCCCAGCTCCGCACGCAAATAGACAAAAAGGTGACGGCCGTTGAGTTTGTGGTGTGGTTTTTAGCTCTGGGAGGGTTGCTGGCTATGCTGCTGCTGCCCATGAATGAAAACAGTTCCATTTTCAGCACCAACTACACTTTGTCACTGCTGATGCCCGTGATGCTCTGGGGGGCGATGCGCTTTGGCTACAAGCTGATGTCAATCATCTGGACGCCGGTCCTGCTGGTGTCGATTCACTTTTTTTATCACTACATTCCGGTGCAGGGGGGTTATGGCATTCAGCTGGCGATCACCTCATCCAGCTATCTGGTCTTTTCCTTCGTTGTGACGTACATGTCGATGCTGGCGACACGCCAGCGGACCATCAATATTCGCTCCCGCAGTCAGGCTTTTCTCGATCCGGTGGTGCATATGCCCAACCTGCGGGCGCTGTCGCGCGAGCTGGCCAGTCATCCGTGGTCAGCGCTCTGTTTACTGCGCGTGCCCGAGCTGGAGGTACTGGGACGCAATTACGGCGTACTGCTACGGATCCAGTATAAACAGCAGCTGGCGCAATGGATAAATGGCACCCTTCAGCCAAAAGAGCAAGTCTATCACCTCACCGGATAT
This sequence comes from Enterobacter cloacae complex sp. ECL411, assembly GCF_021869665.1. Taxonomy (NCBI): domain Bacteria; kingdom Pseudomonadati; phylum Pseudomonadota; class Gammaproteobacteria; order Enterobacterales; family Enterobacteriaceae; genus Enterobacter; species Enterobacter cloacae complex sp. ECL411. Next base: position 3,395,765 of record NZ_CP091486.1, on the reverse strand, counting down.
GACATGGCGGTGCGTCTGGAGGCGGAGTCGCATCAACAACGCATTGAGACGCTGGACGAGCATATTAAGCAGTTTGTTTTTATCTGGGATGGTATGCCGGTGCAGCCTCAGGTTGGCGTGAGCTACTGCTATGTACGCTCACCCGTCAATCACCTCTATCTGGTGCTGGGGGAACTGGGCATCGTGGCTGACCTCTCCCTCTCAACGAATCACCCGGAAAATCTTCAGCAGCGCGGGGCTGTTCACTTGCAGCGTAGCCTGAAAGATAAGGTGGCGATGATGAGCCGTTTGCAGACAGCGCTGGAGCAGAACGCTTTTAGCCTGTTAGTTCAGCCCGTTCGCGGCCTGCGCGGCGATCATTACCACGAAGTGCTGCTGCGAATGCGTGATGATAACGGGGCGCTGATCTTTCCCGAGCAGTTCCTGCCCATAGCACAGGAGTTTGGTTTATCGTCGCGTGTCGATTTATGGGTACTGGAGCGTACGTTGAGTTTCCTGGCACAGCACCGCCAGCGTTTGCCGGGCCAGCGCTTTGCCATCAACCTCGCACCTTCAACCGTCTACCGGGCGCAGTTCCCCCTTGAAGTGAGCCGCCTGTTAGCCAGATATGCCGTTGAAGCATGGCAGCTGATCTTTGAAGTGACCGAAAGTAGCGCCTTTGGTCATGCGGATCTGGCGGCATCCACCCTCAGGCAATTGCAAAAAATGGGAATACGGATCGCCATTGATGATTTTGGCACCGGCTACGCCAGCTATGCGCGGTTAAAAAGCGTGGACGCCGACATTCTCAAAATCGACGGCGGCTTTATTCGCAATATTGTCAGCAACAGCCTGGATTACCAGATCGTGGCATCCATTTGCCATCTGGCCCGGATGAAGAAAATGCTGGTGGTGGCAGAATGTGTGGAAACAGAAGAGATACGTAGCGCGGTGCACGCGCTAGGTATCGATTATGTGCAGGGCTACTTGATTGGGTTGCCAGTTGAGCTTGATACGTTGCTCGAAACACAGCCTTCTCAGGAGAGCGCCTTAGCCGTTACGCTGCCGCCTCAGAACTCTCTTCTTCAATCTTCAACAGCCAGCCGGTGACCGCTTCCCAGTACTGCTGCTCTTTTTCCAGATCCAGCAGCACCAGCGCGTTCTGGCTAAACCAGTCGTGCGGGAAGCTCAGCGTCCAGTGATAGTCATCCGTTTTAAGCTTCAACGTCGGCGGCGTGGTGGTCGCCTGTCGCTGATTATTGAGCAGCACGCCCAGGCGCAGAAGCTGAATGAGTGGCAGGAACTGCTTTTTCTTAAATAGCGTAAAGCGCGGCAGATCGTCGAGCTTGATGGCTTTGCGGTGATAGCGCACCAGCGTCGCCATCATGGTTTGCTGCTCCTGGTTGAAGCCAGGCAGATCGCTATTTTGCAGAATATAGGCTGAATGGCGATGCATTCCGCTGTGGTTAATGTTCAGCCCCACCTCATGCAGCATCGCGGCCCATTTTAACAGCGCGGCCAGCTGCGGATGCGCCAGCTTTGGATTCTGCTCCTCCCACTGCTCGTACATCTGAACCGTGGTTTCCAGCACCCGTTTCGCCTGTTCGCGGTCGATATTGTACTGGTTGGCAAGGCTCTGCGCGGTGCGGCTGCGAATATCCTGATGACGGAAACGGCCTTCCATCTCATACAGCACACCTTCGCGCAGGGCGCCGTCAGAGAGGCGCAGCTCTTTGATCGCCAGCGCGTCAAACACGCCGCAGAGGATCGCCAGCCCCGGTACGAACACCGCTTTACGCTCGTCGGACAAGCCCGGCAGACTCAGGGCGTCGAAACTCTTGTGCTTAAGCACCTCTTCGGTGAGTTTCACCAGGCGCTCAGGCGTAATAAACCCGTCCTTTTCACCCATCGCCAGCAGCACTTCATGGGCCGCTTTAATCGACCCCGATGCGCCCAGCGCCACGTTCCAGCCCTGAATACGATACTGCCAGGCCAGATTTTCCAGTTTTTGCACGGCGGCCATGCGCGCGCGCTGGAAGTTTTCGCGGGTGATGACGCCGCCCGGAAAATACATTTGCGCGAAGCTGACGCAGCCCATACGGCGGCTTTCAACCAGACGCGGCTCGAAATCTTCGCCAATCACCAGTTCGGTTGAGCCTCCGCCGATATCAATCACCAGCTTGCGGCCTTTTTCCGGCTGCGTATGCTCCACGCCCATAAAAATCAGGCGCGCTTCTTCGTTACCAGAGATGATCTCAATCGGGTAGGGGATAACCTTTTCCGCGCGCTTAAGAAATTCCGGCGCGTTCAGCGCCTGGCGTAGCGTATGCGTCCCGACGATGCAGACGCTGGACGGCGAAAAGCCTTGCAGACGTTCTGCGAACAGCGACAGGCAGTTAAGCCCGCGCTCCATTGCCTCTTCGCTCAGCATGTTACGCGCGTCGAGCCCATCGGCCAGATGCACGCGCTGCTTCAGACGACCGATGATCTGCATCGCGCCATCCACCTCGCGGGCGATGACCATATGGAAACTGTTTGAGCCAAGATCGACCGCAGCGAACTCCTGCGGGCGTGGGGTATTATCGTTTATTGGCATAGGTTAATCGGGTTGCTCAAGTGATTTGATGTAATCGTAAATCGCCAACTGTGACCGCACTTTACGGCGATTGCCGCGCGGTACATAGCGATTACTGAGTTCTTTGTCGATATAACGTGCTTTCACCGTATCGCTGAACAGGATCTCGATAATGTCCAGGATACGCTGCTTCAGGCGAGGATCCAGCAGCGGTGCCGCCACTTCAATACGGTAATCAATGTTACGCGTCATCCAGTCGGCGGACGAGAGGTATACGCGCTTATCACCGGCGTTATCGAAAATATAGACGCGATCGTGTTCAAGATAGCGATCCACAATGCTGATCACGCGGATGTTGTCGCTGATGCCTTCCAGTTCCGGAATGAGCGAGCACATGCCGCGAATGAGCAGATTTACCGGAACGCCGGAGCTGGAGGCCGCATACAGGCGATCCACCAGGCCTTTGTCCACCAGATTGTTGAGCTTCAGCGTGATGCCGGACGACAAGCCGTTCTGCGCATTGGCAATCTCTTTGTCGATCATATCGTACAGCAGGCGCCGTGAGTTCTGCGGTGACACCAGCAGATAATCGAAGCTCACCGGGCGGTACGGGTTCTCAATGAAGTTGAACACCCGACGCACTTCGTTGGTGATGCGGGCATCGGCAGTCAGCAGTGAATAGTCGGTGTAAATACGCGCGGTTTTCTCGTTAAAGTTCCCGGTACCGATATGGGCGTAGCGCACCACATCGTCGCCCTCTTTACGGGAGATCAGGAACAACTTGGCGTGAATTTTCAGCCCCGGCGCGGAGAAGATGACGTGCACGCCCGCTTCCGTCAGTCGGCGCGCCCAGTGGATGTTGGCCTCTTCGTCGAAGCGAGCCTGGAGCTCAACCACCACGGTCACTTTCTTGCCGTTGTGCGCTGCGTGGATCATCGCATCGATGATGCGGGAATCTTTCGCCACGCGATAAATGTTGATTTTAATCGCCAGCACGTTCGGATCGAACGAGGCCTGACGCAGCAATTCCAGCACGTGTTCAAAGGTGTGATACGGATAGTAGAGCAGCACATCCCGCTCGCGGATGGCATCGAACCCGTTGCGGAATTTATCGAACCAGATATGGCGCAGGCGCGGCAGCGGTTTGTTTACCAGATTGGCTTTGCCGACGTTCGGGAAGCCAATGAAATCTTTAAAGTTGTGGTAACGCCCACCGGGGATTATGGAGTCGTAGCGGGAGATGGTCAGCTTATCGCGCAGCATCTCCACCATCGCGTCCGGCATATCGCGCTGATAGACAAAACGCACCGGCTCTGCCGTCAGGCGCTGCTTGAGGCTGGAAGACATCAGCTCCATCAGGCTGGCCTCCATCTCATGCACCAGATCGTACTCGGCGTCACGGGTCATCTTCATCGAGTAGGCGTTGAGCGCGTCGTAATCGAAGAAGCCTTTGAAGATATCGTCCAGACAGTAGCGCAGAATGTTATCCAGCAGGATCATCGGCTTACGTCGGCGCGGGGTTTCCGGCGGCAGATTTACAAAGCGCGGGACTTTATCAGACGGTATTTCCAGCAGCGCGTAGTTAATGGTCTCACCACGAATGATTTCTACCGCCAGATAGGTGTAATCATCTTTCAGGAACTGCACCAGATCGGTTTCACGGTTGATCAGAATCGGGGTGATATGCTGGCGCAGATAGTGTTTGAAATAGTGGCGCAGCCAGTTTTGCTGATTCGCGGAGAGCTGGCGTTCGTTGATCAAGAAGATTTGGTTGCGTGCCATTTCCAGCAGCAGCTCGTTATAGAGGCCATCAAATTCCTGATCGGCTTTCATGACGCGAGACTGGATTTTTCCAAGCAGATGCCGCGAGTGGGAGTTTAAGCCCTGTTCTTCGCTGATGATGATTCGGCGTTTCAGTTCGGCGAAGCGAACCTTGTAGAACTCATCCAGATTGTTGGAATAGATGCCTAAAAAACGCATACGCTCAATCAGCGGGTTACTTTTATCGGCCGCTTCCTGAAGTACACGTTCGTTGAATGCTAACCAGCTTAGCTCTTTCTCGATATATAACTTTTCCTGACCCATTACAGCTCACACTCCAGTTCAATCACAGGACGTGGTAAATCCGTCTCGTCCTTATTATGGCGAGCATTTCCACGATATGTCCAACAGTGCCAGAAAAGTATGACAGTTATTTTTTTTGTTGGGGATTTTAGGGGGTTGGAGAAGGGAATATCGGGTAATGCAATATGTAGGTCGGGTAAGCGCAGCGCCACCCGACAGAACAAACTACTCTTCAGCCGCATGACCCTGCGGGGGTAACTTCACGCCGTCCAGCCAGGCGGCACCGTCGCGCATCTCAAGACGGCCGTCAACAAACCAGCTTACCACCAGCGGATAAATGGCGTGTTCCTGAGCCTGTACACGTTCCGTCACGTCGTCTTCGTTGTCACCGTCAAAGACCGGTACTTTTGCCTGCAAAATGACCGGACCGCCGTCCAGCTCGTCGGTAACGAAATGCACGGAGGTACCATGCTCCTCATCGCCGTTCTCCAGCACCTGACGATGGGTATGCAGGCCAGGATATTTCGGCAGAAGAGAAGGGTGGATATTCAGCAAACGTCCGTTGTAATGCGCGACGAAGGACGGGCTCAGGATACGCATGTAGCCCGCCAGCACCACCACGTCAGGCGCGTAGGCGTCAATCTCCTGCACCAGCTCACGGTCAAAGGCTTCACGCCCGGCGAACTGGCTGGCTTCCAGCGCGTGCGCAGGAATGTTCGCTTCCCGCGCGCGCTCAAGGCCGAACGCATCGGCCTTGTTGCTGAATACTGCCCGAATGGTGCCATTGATTTTCTTCTGTTTGCAGGCGTCTATAATTGCCTGCAAATTGCTTCCGTTGCCGGAAATGAGCACCACGATGTTTTTCATTCAATGACCACACGCTGTTCGGAATCGGAAGCTTTAATCGTACCGATTTTCCACGCGTTTTCACCTTTTTCTGTCAGCAGTTTAACCGCTTTATCCGCTTCGCTGGCTGGCAGGGCGATAACCATGCCCACGCCGCAGTTAAAGGTGCGATACATTTCATGCTCGCTCACGTTGCCTGCGGATTGCAGCCAGTTGAAGACGGGCGGCCACTGCCAAGAGGAGGCGTCGATCACCGCCTGGGTATTGTCCGGCAGCACGCGCGGAATGTTTTCCCAGAAGCCGCCGCCGGTAAGGTGAGCGATGGCGTGCACCTCAACGTTCTCAATCAGCTCCAGCACGTTTTTCACGTAGATACGGGTCGGGGCCAGCAGGTGATCGGCCAACGGTTTGCCGTCCAGCTCGGTGGTCAGCGGGTCGCAGCCGCTCACTTCGAGGATCTTACGCACCAGAGAGTAGCCGTTGGAGTGCGGACCGCTGGAGGCCAGCGCAACCAGCACATCGCCGTCAGCCACTTTGCTGCCGTCGATAATTTCTGATTTTTCTACCACGCCGACGCAGAAGCCTGCGACGTCATAATCTTCTCCGTGATACATGCCAGGCATTTCAGCGGTTTCACCGCCGACCAGCGCACAGCCGGATTGCAGACAGCCTTCGGCGATACCGTTAATGACGCTGGCTGCGGTATCCACATCCAGCTTGCCGGTCGCGTAGTAATCCAGGAAGAACAGCGGCTCAGCGCCCTGTACCACCAGGTCGTTGACGCACATCGCCACCAGATCAATACCAATCGTATCGTGACGCTTAAGATCCATCGCCAGGCGCAGTTTTGTACCGACACCATCCGTACCCGAGACCAGCACAGGTTCACGATATTTTTGCGGCAGCGCGCACAGTGCGCCGAATCCACCCAGGCCACCCATCACTTCCGGGCGGCGGGTTTTTTTCACCACACCTTTGATTCGGTCAACCAGCGCATTACCTGCGTCAATATCAACACCGGCATCTTTGTAGCTGAGAGAAGTTTTGTTGGTCACGGCTTAAATCCCCACGCGATTGCATAGCTAGTAAGAAAAATCGGCGCAATTCTAACAGTCCAGGCAAACGTTTGCGAGCCTATTCTCGGCGCGGGGATCTTTTTTTCTGTGCGGACTGTCCAGGGCAACAAACTTGACTCCGTTCACGAAAATGAAACCGGTTTCGGCGATCTGCTTGCAACGGCTATCCCCTTTGCACATCATCAAAATGAAACCGGTTTCTGTAACTGTTTTTGCAGAAAATAACGCAGAATGAGGGAAAGCGAATGTCAGGATTTAAAGCAGGTTTTCTGTGGGGTGGGGCCGTTGCGGCGCACCAGCTTGAAGGCGGCTGGAAAGAGGGCGGCAAGGGCGTGAGCGTTGCCGATGTCATGACGGCAGGCGCCCACGGGGTACCGCGTGAAATCACCAACGGCGTGCTGGAGGGGAAAAATTACCCAAACCACGAAGCCATCGACTTTTACCACCGCTATAAAGAAGACATCAAACTCTTTGCCGAGATGGGGTTCAAATGCTTCCGCACCTCCATTGCCTGGACGCGTATCTTCCCGAAAGGCGACGAGCTGGAGCCGAACGAAGCGGGACTCAAATTCTATGACGATCTTTTCGACGAGTGCCTGAAGCACGGCATCGAGCCGGTGATCACGCTTTCCCACTTCGAGATGCCTTTCCACCTGGTAACGGAATACGGCGGCTGGCGTAACCGTAAGCTGATCGACTTCTTTGTCCGCTTCGCGAAGGTCGTTTTTGAGCGCTATCAGCATAAAGTGAAGTACTGGATGACCTTTAACGAGATCAATAACCAGGCCAACTTTCATGAAGACTTTGCGCCGTTTACCAACTCCGGGCTGAAATATGCGCCGGGAGAAGATCGCGAACCGGTGATGTTCCAGGCGGCGCACTATGAGCTGGTGGCCAGCGCCCTGGCGGTGAAAGCGGGGCGCAAGATCAACCCATCACTGCACATCGGCTGCATGATTGCCATGTGCCCCATCTATCCGCTGACCTGTGCCCCGGACGACATGATGATGGCGATGAACGCCATGCATCGCCGCTACTGGTTTACCGACGTTCACGTGCGCGGCAAGTATCCGCAGCATCTGCTCAACTACTTTGAACGTCGCGGCTTCGCGCTGGATATCACCGAAGAAGATAAAGTGGCGTTGACGCAGGGCTGCGTGGATTACATCGGGTTCAGCTACTACATGTCGTTCGCCACCAAAGCGACGGCGGATAATCCGACGCTGGATTATGACGAGAGCAAGAGCCTGGTTTCTAACCCGTACGTGCAGAAATCGGACTGGGGCTGGCAGATCGATCCTGTCGGGCTGCGCTACTCTCTGAACTGGTTCTGGGATCACTATCAGCTGCCGCTGTTTATTGTGGAAAACGGCTTTGGCGCGATCGACATGCAGGAGAGCGACGGCACGGTGAACGACCAGTACCGCATCGACTACCTTTCCGCCCACATCCGCGAGATGAAAAAAGCGGTGGTGGAAGACGGCGTGGATCTGATGGGCTATACCCCGTGGGGCTGTATCGACCTGGTCTCTGCCGGCACTGGCGAGATGAAGAAACGCTACGGCTTTATCTTTGTCGATAAAGATAACGAAGGTAACGGCACGCTGAACCGCAGCAAGAAGAAATCGTTCGACTGGTATAAGCAGGTGATTGCGAGCAACGGCGATAACCTGTAATTGTCGGGTGGCGCTAACGCTACACTACACGTAGGCCCGCGTAAGCGCAGCGCCACCGGGCAAGACCCCGCACCCAAACCGGAGCCCAGCCTCCGGCTTTTTTGTTTTTGATTGATGTACATCAAGCAACATGGGTATGGCGCAATCCGAAAAAAGCGGTATAATCCCGCGATTTTTTTGCGGATGCCACCTCAGAGGAGAAAGAGAATGAAGATTGTGGAAGTGAAACACCCACTCGTTAAACACAAGTTGGGCCTGATGCGTGAGCATGACATCAGCACGAAGCGTTTTCGCGAACTGGCTTCTGAAGTGGGTAGCCTGCTGACCTACGAAGCGACCTCTGATCTGGAAACGGAAAAAGTGACCATCGAAGGCTGGAACGGCCCGGTGCAGGTTGAGCAGATCAAAGGTAAAAAAATTACCGTTGTGCCAATCCTGCGTGCGGGTCTGGGCATGATGGAAGGCGTGCTGGAGCACGTTCCAAGCGCGCGTATCAGCGTGGTGGGTATCTACCGTAACGAAGAGACGCTTGAGCCGGTCCCATACTTCCAGAAGCTGGTCTCTAACATTGATGAGCGTATGGCGCTGGTAGTTGACCCGATGCTGGCGACCGGTGGTTCGATGATCGCCACCATTGACCTGCTGAAACAAGCAGGCTGCAGCAGCATCAAAGTGCTGGTGCTGGTCGCGGCGCCGGAAGGTATCGCGGCGCTGGAAAAAGCGCACCCGGACGTTGAACTCTATACCGCGTCTGTCGACCAGGGACTGAACGAGCACGGGTACATCATCCCGGGGCTCGGCGATGCCGGCGATAAGATTTTTGGGACTAAATAATCGAATAACGATAAAGAAGCCGACTTTGATAGTCGGCTTTTTTTTGAATAAAAACCAACAATGACACTCAGAGGAAAACACTATGACGCGCCGTGCTATCGGGGTGAGTGAAAGACCGCCGCTTTTACAGACAATCCCGCTTAGTTTGCAGCACCTGTTCGCCATGTTTGGCGCAACCGTGCTGGTGCCAATCCTGTTTCACATTAACCCGGCTACCGTGCTGCTGTTTAACGGCATCGGTACGCTGCTTTACCTCTTCATCTGTAAAGGCAAAATCCCGGCCTATCTCGGGTCGAGCTTCGCGTTTATCTCCCCGGTACTGCTGTTGCTGCCGCTGGGTTACGAGGTCGCGCTGGGCGGCTTTATCATGTGCGGCGTGCTGTTTTGCCTGGTCTCCTTCATCGTGAAGAAAGCGGGTACCGGCTGGCTGGACGTGATGTTCCCGCCTGCGGCAATGGGGGCAATCGTTGCCGTCATCGGCCTGGAACTGGCGGGTGTCGCGGCGAACATGGCTGGGCTGCTGCCTGCGGACGGTCAGTCACCGGATTCTAAAACCATTATTATTTCGCTGGTGACGCTGGGCGTGACGGTTTTCGGTTCCGTCCTGTTCCGCGGCTTTATGGCGATTATCCCGATCCTGATCGGCGTGCTGGCGGGTTACGCGCTCTCCTTCGTGATGGGCGTTGTGGATACCACACCGATTGCCGAGGCACACTGGTTCGCGCTGCCGACCTTCTACACCCCACGCTTCGAATGGTTTGCTATCTTCACCATTCTGCCTGCTGCACTGGTGGTGATTGCTGAGCACGTTGGCCACCTGGTGGTGACGGCGAACATCGTGAAGCGTGACCTGATCCGCGACCCGGGCCTGCATCGCTCCATGTTTGCCAACGGTTTCTCCACCATCATCTCCGGTTTCTTCGGCTCCACGCCAAACACGACTTACGGGGAGAACATCGGCGTAATGGCGATCACCCGCGTCTACAGCACCTGGGTTATCGGCGGCGCGGCGATCATCGCTATTCTGCTCTCCTGCGTCGGCAAACTGGCGGCGGCGATCCAGATTATCCCGGTTCCGGTGATGGGCGGCGTTTCCCTGCTGCTGTACGGGGTGATCGGTGCGTCCGGTATTCGCGTGCTGATTGAATCCAAAGTGGATTACAGCAAGGCGCAGAACCTGATCCTGACCTCCGTTATCCTGATCATCGGCGTGAGCGGCGCGAAGGTGCACATCGGCGCGGCAGAGCTGAAGGGTATGGCGCTGGCGACCATCGTCGGCGTGGGCCTGAGCCTGATTTTCAAGCTGATCTCGGTCATTCGTCCGGAAGAAGAAATCCTGGACGCTGACGATAGCGAAAAAGCACCACATTGATCCTTTAACCGGGCGGACGATCCGCCCGGTTCTCTCCTTGCTGGTTCCGTGTTAAACTCCATTCCGATTTTATGTAAGATCTCTGGTTGAGGTATTTCTGAACGGACCGGCACAGCTCTCTCTGCCACTTTATCTCCCTGACGACGAAACTTTCGCGAGTTTCTGGCCGGGTGATAACCCCTCTTTACTGGCTGCACTGCAAAACGTGCTGCGCCAGGAACACAGCGGATACATCTATATCTGGTCACGCGAAGGCGCGGGACGCAGCCACCTGCTGCATGCCGCCTGTGCGGAACTTTCGGCGCGCGGTGACGCGGTAGGCTATGTGCCGCTGGATAAACGCACCTGGTTTGTGCCTGAAGTGCTGGAGGGCATGGAACATCTCTCCCTGGTCTGCATCGATAATATTGAATGCGTGGCGGGAGACGAGCCGTGGGAAATGGCGATCTTTAACCTCTACAACCGCATTCTGGAGTCGGGCAAAACCCGGCTGCTGATCACCGGCGATCGTCCGCCGCGTCAGCTCAATCTGGGGCTGCCGGATCTGGCGTCTCGTCTGGACTGGGGGCAAATCTACAAGCTGCAACCGCTGTCGGATGAAGACAAACTCCAGGCACTTCAGTTGCGCGCCAGACTGCGCGGATTTGAACTGCCGGAAGACGTAGGACGCTTCCTGCTCAAGCGTCTGGATCGGGAGATGCGCACGCTCTTTGATACGCTCGATCAGCTCGATCGCGCCTCCATCACCGCCCAGCGCAAGCTGACCATTCCGTTTGTGAAAGATATTCTTAAGCTGTAGTTATGCCGGGTGGCGGCTGCGCCTTACCCGGCCTACATATGGCACCCGTAGGCCCGGTAAGCGCAGCGCCATCGGGCTAAAGATCTCCCATCAGGTGCTCAACCAGCAGCGGAATCGGTCTTCCCGACGCCACGCTTCTGCCGTTCTCACGCCACAGCGCCGTCCCGCTGATATCCAGATGTGCCCAGGGGATCGCCGGCGGACAGAAGTGATGCAGCAGCCACGCCGCCGAGGCGCTTATCGCCGCATTGTTAGTCGGTGTGTTGCACAGATCGGCAATCGCGCTGTCGGTCTGCTTTTTCAGCCGTGCGTCCAGCGGCAGAGACCACACCTCGTCACCGCTCCGTTTTCCTGCCTGCGTCAACGCGGCGCGCAGCGGTTCATCCTGGGTCATCAGCCCGCTCAGCTCATACCCCAGCGCTTTCACCACTGCGCCCGTCAAAGTCGCCATATCAATGATGTAGCGGGCCTGCGGGTACCGCTGGCTGGCCCAGGCAATGGCGTCAGCCAGCACCAGCCGGCCCTCGGCATCGGTATTATTGATTTCAACGGTGGTGCCGTTACAGGCTGTTGCCACCGTGCCGGGCTGCATGGCGTCGGGGCCGATGGCGTTTTCCGCCAGCGCCAGCACGCCCATGATGCGCACGGGTAATTTCAGCTCCGCAACGGTCAGCATCAGCCCCAGTACGTTGGCCGCGCCGCACATGTCATATTTCATGGTGTACATGCCCGCGCCTTCCTTCAGCCACAGGCCGCCGGTGTCAAAGGTAATGCCTTTTCCCACGTAGCAGCGCATCGGGCCGTCGTTGGCACCATCATAATGAATAGCCAGCAGACGCGGCGGGCAGGTCGCCCCTTTGCCAACGGCGTGCAGCAGTCCAAGACCCTGCTCAGCAATATCTTTTTCGTTCAGCACCTCGCAGCGCAGGGCAGGGCTGGCGGCACACAGTTTTTGCGCCTCTTCCACCACAAACTGCGGCGTGCAGCGGTCGGATGGCATATCCGCCAGACGTCGCGCCGCGATCATGCCGAGCGCAATGGCCTGCTGCTGGCGGAAGATCGTCTCCAGCTTCGCCTGCTGTTCCGGCAGGCAGAGGGCAGTGATGCAGGTAAGACGCACCGCTTCGTCCGTCTTCTTCAGCTTCAGGTCACTGAGCCTGTGCGCCTGATTAAAGAGAAAACGCAGCACCTGCGCCAGCACCACATCGTCGATATCCGTCACGTCCAGCACGAGTTCGGCGCTGGCGGGGGCGGTAAGCAACGGTCGCAGGGCGGTGAGCAACCCTTCGGTCAGGGCGTCATGCCAGATCGTGTCCGGCAACAGAGTAATGCGCGCAAACGGCGCGCAGCCAAAGCGCGCGTCCGCGACGGTGCTCTGCTGGCGCATTTCAGCGATAAGAGCGCTATCCGGTAACAGGGAACTGTCAGCGCGCGCAATCAAATGGCTGTTCGGCTTCGCGTCTGAAAGCGCGTTGATAAACTGGTAAGTGATCATCATGATTCCTCAATCGGCGCGCGGATCCGTGCGGCATAGGTCTGCATCCACTCCTCATCTACCGCGTGATAGTGCGTTTTCTCCCGGAGGCGTTCAGTACGAAAAACGGTGAGGGGCTGGCGAGCCGTCGCCACCACGAACGAGAAGGTTTTTATGTTGGTCGCGGCGCCAAATTCTCCTTTGCTGTTCATGCACACCACGGAGAGATCGCCCGCGCGACCGAAGCGCGACATCAGCTTGTCTTCCAGTTCGAATACGACTGAATCCGCCGCCTGCTGCGGCGTCATCCCTTGCGCCATCCGGCGAACGATTTCGTAGCTGGTACAGCCCTTCATCAGGTCTTCACCGACGCCTGTAGCGGTGGCCGCGCCGGTTTCGCTGTCGCAGTAAAAGCCGGAGCCGATGATGGGTGAGTCACCGAGGCGACCGCGTTTTTTCATAAACAGGCCACTGGTGGAGGTGGCGACGCTCATCGAACCCTGTTTATCAAGGCCAATGATGCCGACGGTGTCATGTCCGTCGTAGGGGCTTAACCCCTTATCCAGCGTTTCGCGGCAGCGCTTGCGGTAGTGCTGCATGGCGCGATCCGTGAGCATAGTTTTGTCGGCAAAGCCCTGGCTCAGCGCCCATTCGCGCGCGCCCTGGCCGACCAGCAGGCTGTTATAGCGCTGACGGCTGAGCGCGTGCGCCACGCGCACCGGGTTGGCGATATCCACCAGATTCCCCACGGCGCCGAACGCCAGCGTGTCGCCGTCCATATAGGCCGCGTCCAGCTCCACCTCGCCGTTTTCGGTCGGCAGGCCACCGTAGCCGACGGATTTATACAGCGGAAAGTCTTCCACGGAAGCGACGGCATCGACCACCGCCGAAGCGACCGGTTTTCCCGCCGCCAGGGCAGACGCGGATTCCGTTACCCCTTCAAGTGCCATTCGCCAGGTTGCGATAATTCCCCACATGCTTTACTCCTGTTTTGCAAGGGTGGTGTCGGGTTGCGTAGCGGTAGTCAGCTCCGCGGCGCGGTACTGTTTATCCACGATACGCATGAAAGGCAGGTACAGCATGGCGCCAATCAGCAGGTTGATCAGCTGCATCACGCTGCCGCTCAGGTGCCCGGTGACGATAAAGCCGCTGATAACCGGCGGCAGCGTCCAGGGAATAAACACCCCGGTGGTGACGGCGACCGCGCCAATTTTCATCGCCGCATACTGCACGGTGACCAGCACCAGCGGCACCAGATTAAACGGGATGAGCATGATCGGGTTCATGATCACCGGCAGGCCAAACAGGATCGGTTCGTTGATGTTAAACACCGAGGCACCCGCACCGAGGCGCGCCACCTCTCGCATGTTTTTGCTGCGGGCGAAAATCAGCATCGCTATCACCAGCGACAGCGTGGCGCCCGCGCCGCCCATCCAGATCATGTCAAAAAACTGTTCGGTGATGATGTGCGGCGGCGTCGTTCCCGCCTGGATCGCGGCGATGTTGTCGGTCTGGTTTTCCATCCACAGCGGGCGAATAATGCCGTTGATCATCGAACCGGAGTTAATGCCCACTGACCACAGAATGGTGATACTGAATACGGTCATCAGCGCACCGAAATAAGAGGTGCCGTAGTGGCGCACCGGGGTGGCAACCACTTCATAAATAAACTGGTGGATGGTGTGGTAGTGGGTGTTTTCAAATATGATGCGGATAATAAGCACCAGAATCATCACCAGCAGGGCCGGGATCAGCGCCGCGAACGACTCCTGTACCGCCGGTGGTACGCCGTCCGGCATTTTGATGACCAGCTTTTTGCGCTTCAGCCAGCAGAACAGTTCCGTCCACAGCAGGGAACCGATCATCGCCACAAACAACCCTTTGCTGCCAATCCACTCCACCGGCATCACGGTAATGCCGCCGTTTTCCGCCACTTTGATAAAGGGCGTCAGGATCAGGAAGGCGACCAGCGCCAGGATGCCGCAGGAGATGCGGTCCTCGCCATAGTGCTCAGCCAGGCGGTAGGCCACCAGGAAGCTGATAAACAGCGACATGGTTGAGAATACCGCGTTGAATGGAATCTCTATAATCGCACTCCAGCTCTCACCAAAGGCCTGAGACATAAACTGCTGATAGGCCTGATTCGGGAAGGAGGAGATCACCAGCAGGATGGAGCCGACGATGATAAACGGCATGAATGAAACGTAGGCCCCACGAATGGCCCCAAGATGACGCTGCTGGGCCGTTTTCGCCGCCAGCGGCATCAGTTTTGCTTCAAGAAATCCCAGAACATTGTTCATTGTGAACTCCGTACAAGATTGAGAGGTGTTGTTTATGTTATGTCTGTGGATTATCAGTGAAGCGCGGCGAGCGAAAGGTGAAATCGGTCACAAAGCATTCGCTGCTCTACTATAAATCTCATAAGATTAGTTTTGGAGAGAGACGCGATGGAAATCAAACTGCATGCTAACGCCACCACCACACCGCGTATCCGTCGCTATCTTCAGCAGTCAGATAAAAGCGACAGAGAGCTAGCTGTTGAACTGGGGATCTCGGTCACCACCGTCAGGCGCTGGCGCAACCGCGACCAGGTTTCGGATAACCACACAACGCCAAAAGTGATACACAAAGCATTGAGACAAGAGCAGGCGGCACTGATAAATGCCCTGCGGGATATCACTGGGGCACCGCTGGATGAACTGCTGCTGCTGGTGAATGACGGACTCGGGATCGCCGTTTCCCGCGCGACCCTGAACCGCTATCTCAAACCGGCTTCGGTAAGACAAAAGGGGGCGTCGTTGCAGGGCAAAAAGGCACTGAAGGCCGGTATCATGCCGCAGAAGCTACTTCTGCATCATCAGCCGCTATCGCTGCATATGGACGACGGTGGGGAGCAACACCTGCTCTGGGCGCGTGAACCCGTCAGCGGCTGGTGCTACGCCCGGCTTTATGCCGGTGTCTCGCCGCAGTTGCTGACCCGCTGGACGAACGAGGTGCTGGCTGCATGTCCGGCTGATATTCAATCTATTGAGACTTTTGGGCTAGAAGTGAACTTGCCGGAGCATAACGTCATCGTAAAAGCGCATTCACAGTATTATCTTGCCCTTCAGGTCGCCGTGCCGTTACGTGAGATCATTCCGCGCGTGAATAGTGAACCGGCGGGAGAACTGTTGATCCAGCTGTGTGAATTTTTCAACCGGGGAAAAGCGCAGAAAAAGCTGGGGGAGAGTACGCCGCAGGCGTTTCTGGAAGCGCTGCGGCGTAACGATTAGACGATCCCGAGTACGTCTTCCGGCGGACGGCCGATACGCGCCTTGCCGTTCGCCACGACAATCGGGCGCTCAATCAGCTTAGGATTGTCGACCATCGCCTGAATCAGCCGATCTTCAGTGAGACTGGTATCATTCAGATTGAGAGATTTATACAGATCTTCTTTCTGACGCATCAGCTCGCGTGCGCTGCCCATGTTCAGCATCTTCAGCAACTGGCGGATCGTCTGCGCGTCCGGGGGCGTCTCCAGATACAACACCACTTCCGGATCGATGTCGTTAGACTTCAGCAGATTCAGAGTCTCGCGGCTCTTGGAGCAGCGAGGGTTATGGTAAATTTTTACCGCGTCTGTCATGACTTCTCCTTTATTACATCTTCTCGTACGGCTTAAAACGTTGTTGCAGGCCACGCAGCTGGTCGATTCGCGCATCGTAGCGGGCCTGTTGCAGGCTGCCGAGCTTCACCTGTGAGCTGGCGCTGCTTAGCAGGGAAATGGCCTGATCGAGGCGCCCCGCCAGCGCCAGACCTTCCGCACGCGCGGCCAGCTCCTGATCGCGATTACCCAGTTGCCCCTGGGCCTGGGCGAGCAGCTCCCAGCCGTTCTGGTCATCTTTATTGTTAAAGGTATAGCGGTTCAGAATGGTCACCGCCTCGCCGGGCTGGCCGCCCTGTAAGTAGGCGTTCGCCAGGTTTAGCTGCAATACCGGATTGTTGCGAATGTCTTTCGCCCCTTTCAGACGGTTGATCGCATCGGTCGCCTTTTTCTGTCCTAAATCGATATCGGTTGCGAGGTCGAGATACCACGGATTGTCAGGCGCCGACGCCAGCAGCGGCTGTAGCGCTTTACGCGCTTCATCGTACTTGCTTGCTTCCATCGCCTGGAGTGCCTGACCATACTGCGCGGCGTTCTTCTCGCGCACGTTGCCTTTCGCCAGCGCGTCCAGCAGATCGCTGGTGAGCTGATTACGTCCGGAGTTGTACATGCCAAGCGTTCTCACTTTGGCCATGTAGAAATCCTGCGAGGACTGCACGACGACCGGACGCATCTGGTTAGCACGGTTACGCGCATCCGAGAGACGGCTTTCCGGCAACGGGTGGGTCAATAGAATTTCAGGCGGGCGCGACGAGTAGCGTGCCTGGTCGAGCAGTTTTTCCAGGAAGCTCGGCATGGCCTGCGGGTCAAAGCCGGAACGCTGTAAAACCTGAATGCCGATGCGGTCTGCTTCCTGCTCGTTCTGCTGGGTAAAGCTGATCATCCCCTGACGCGTCCCCGCCAGCGTCCCGGTAAGCGCCGCCATCCCGGCCTGCGGGCTGGCCATCGCCAGCAGAATAGAGCCCAGCGCGCCCACCCAGGTCAGGGGGGCGTTACGCTTCTGATCTTCCATCGCACGCGCCAGATGGCGCTGGGTGACGTGCGAAATTTCGTGCGCCATGACGGACGCCAGCTGGCTTTCGTTATCGGAATAACGGAACAACGCCGAATGCAGCACCACGTTCCCGCCAAAGAAGGCGAAGGCGTTGATTTCGTCGTTATTGATTAAATAGAAGTGGAAGGGCGTTTTTACCGAGTCTGCGTGCGCCACCAGTCGCATCCCCAGACCGTTGATGTACTGCACCAGCAAAGGGTCGTTAATCAGCGGAGCACTGCCGCGCAGCTGGCGTACGTAATAATCACCCATCTGCATCTCCTGCCCGATGGAGAGCGTGCTTCCTGCCGTGGTGCCCATGTCCGGCAATGAATCGGACGAGTCAGCGAAAGCGGGCAACACCTGACCCACCGTCACGGTGGCAATCAGTGTCGCAACCAGTGTTTTTCTCAACTGCCTGAACATAACCACTGTCCTGTATGTTGGATGTGCTAATTTGACCGATGAACCCGCATAACGTTCATCTCCGCTGCTCTGCGAGTGTAGCCGTGTTAAGAGATGAAGAAAATCCCATTCATCAGGGTTTTGCGAAACCTGACAGTGAAACAAAAAGGAAAGTCTTTTTTGTGACAGTTAGATACAATTCACCGTCTCACTCCCGCCATTCGATTCAGGGAAGGGTTGTATGCTCGAAATGTTAATGCAGTGGTATCGGCGTCGGTTTAGCGATCCGGAAGCCATTGCTTTGCTGGTCATTCTGGTTGCCGGATTCGGTATCCTGTTCTTCTTTAGTGGCCTGTTGGCACCGCTTCTGGTGGCAATTGTGCTGGCGTATCTGCTGGAGTGGCCCACCGCGCGTCTGGAACATATCGGCTGTTCCCGACGCTGGGCGACCAGCATTGTCCTGGTGCTGTTTGTCGGCATTCTGCTGCTGATGTCCTTCGTGGTGATGCCCATCGCCTGGCAACAGGGGATCTACCTGATCCGCGACATGCCCGGCATGCTGAATAAACTGTCTGATTTTGCCGCCACGCTGCCGCGCCGCTATCCTGCGCTGATGGACGCCGGGATCATCGATGCGATGGCCGAAAACATGCGCGCCCGCATCATGACCATGGGTGACTCGGTGGTGAAATACTCTCTGGCCTCGCTGGTGGGGTTGCTGACGCTGGCGGTTTACCTTGTTCTCGTGCCGTTAATGGTGTTTTTCCTGGTCAAAGATAAAGAGCAGATGCTGAATGCGGTGCGCCGCGTGCTGCCGCGCAATCGCGGTCTCGCCGGTCAGGTCTGGCAGGAGATGAACCAGCAGATCACCAACTACATTCGCGGCAAAGTGCTTGAGATGATTGTGGTGGGCGTGGCGACCTGGATTGGCTTCGTGATTTTTGGGCTGAACTACTCGCTGCTGCTGGCGGTGCTGGTCGGATTCTCGGTTCTGATCCCGTATATCGGCGCGTTTGTGGTGACCATTCCGGTAGTCGGTGTGGCGCTGTTCCAGTTTGGTCTGGGTACGGAGTTCTGGAGCTGTTTCGCCGTATACCTGATTATTCAGGGACTGGACGGGAACCTGCTGGTACCGGTGCTGTTCTCAGAAGCAGTTAACCTGCATCCGTTGGTGATTATCCTGTCAGTGGTGATTTTCGGCGGGCTGTGGGGATTCTGGGGCGTGTTCTTCGCCATTCCGCTGGCGACGCTGATTAAAGCCGTGGTCCACGCGTGGCCGGATGTGCCGGCGGTGGAAGAGAAGTAGATTTAGTGCGGGCTGATGCCCTCACCCAACCTTCTCCCACGGGGCTGAGGGATCCCCAGTAATTTTTTTATGCAGAAGCAATAAAGTTGCTTTCTAAATGACTGAGGGCTGTCAGCGATGCCCTGGTCCGGCTGTAAATCGCTGAGGCGTTTCCTGCAGGCCGGGGCGAGGCGCAGGGATGCGCCGAGAGGGCGGCTTTACAGGGACGTTGCCTCCGCCCGTACCCGATAAGCCGGAAGGAATAAGCCGAGGGCACCGCGAAGCGGCGATTTACCGCCGGGAGCCCGGGTCGCCAGGGTGGTGGCGACTGAGCCACCCTGGCACGTTCACCGGTCATGTCGTTACAGAGTAGCAAGGAACATAAAGTGAACGGAATGACCACCACCGCCGTATGTTCCCCTCACCCTAACCCTCTCCCCGGAGGGGCGAGGGGATTGCTCAGTGCTCGCATTAATTTGTGGGGAACCCTCAGTCCACGGGGAGAGGGGGCAAACACCAAAAACGGCAACCTGGGTTGCCGTTTTGCTGTTATCAGGCGCTTTGTTTCAGCCAGTTCAACACCACGTCGTGGTGGTTGCTGGTTTTGAAATCATCAAACACGTGCTCAACTTTACCGTCAGCGTCAATCAGGAAGCTGATGCGGTGAATACCGTCGTACGTTTTGCCCATAAAGGACTTCTCACCCCAGACGCCAAACTGCTCGCAAACCTGGTGGTCTTCATCGGAAAGCAGCGTGAAGTTCAGCAGCTCTTTTTCCGCAAAACGTGACAGCTTCTCTGGTTTATCGGTGCTGATGCCCAGCACTTCCACACCGACCTTTTTCAACTCATCCATGTTGTCGCGTAAACCGCAGGCCTGTACGGTACAGCCCGGGGTCATGGCTTTCGGGTAGAAATAGACCAGAACACGCTGTCCCTGGAAGTCGGTCAAATTTACTTGCTCGCCGTCTTGATCCGGTAAGCTAAATTTCGGTGCGATATCACCGGCTTTCAGTGGGTTCATTACTCAACTCCATCCTGTTCGTGCTGCGAATAATCGACGACGCTTATACTGCCTTGCGCGTGTAATTCTGTACAGAGGGCTTTGAACGCTTGCTCGATATTTGACGCATCCTGCGAGGCAGGGCTGTGGGCGGTAATTTGAATAAACAGCGTCGGGATGGCGTTTTCATCGCCAGGCTGCGTGCGGGAAACCAGTTCGGCAATGTTCATCTGATGGCTGTCAAACAGCGCCGTAAAACGTTCAATCAGATGAGGTGAATCAGGCACTTCAACCTGTACCCAGACTGTGGCAGGCAGAGCCGGACGCGGGCGCGCGGTGGTGCGCTTCATCACAATCAGTAAATCCAGCTCTGCGCCTTTCAGCGGCAGGGTAGATTCGATGAGGGTAATGGCATTCCATGTTCCGGAAAGCAGCATGATGAACGTGAACTCTTCGCCAAGCATAGCCAGCCGGCTGTCTTCGATATTGCAGCCGCAGCTGCTCACGTGGCGAGTGATGGTATTCACGATACCCGGCCTGTCAGCACCCAGCGCAGTGATAACCAGGTAATGTTGTGATGAGGTTGTCAAACCTGTTCTTCCTTTGCGTGGTTAAGTCTTCCTAAGGAAAGCATAAAAAAAACATGCATACAACCGCCTGAGAGCCTCAGGTCGCTTGCTTTTATTACAGTTCCAAACGTAACATTGAGGCTCTTGTTCGCACAGAGGATGGCTCATGTTCACGGGAAGTATTGTCGCGCTTGTTACACCGATGGATGAAAAAGGTAATGTCTGCCGGTCAAGCATGAAGAAGCTCATTGATTACCATGTCGCCAATGGAACCTCGGCGATCGTTTCGGTAGGGACTACCGGTGAATCCGCTACGCTGAGCCACGAAGAGCACGGCGACGTTGTGATGCTGACCCTGGAACTGGCGGACGGGCGTATTCCGGTCATCGCGGGTACGGGCGCAAACGCAACGGCAGAGGCCATTAGCCTGACTCAGCGTTTTAACGACAGCGGCATTGTTGGCTGTCTGACGGTGACCCCTTACTACAACCGCCCAACTCAGGAAGGTTTGTTCCAGCATTTCAAAGCCATCGCTGAACATACTGACTTGCCACAAATTCTGTATAATGTGCCGTCCCGTACCGGTTGCGATATGCTGCCGGAAACCGTTGGCCGTCTCTCGAAAGTAAAAAATATTATCGGGATTAAAGAGGCGACAGGGAACTTAAGCCGCGTTCATCAGATCAAAGAGCTGGTTTCAGACGACTTTATCCTGTTGAGCGGTGATGATGCGACCGCACTGGACTTTATGCAGCTCGGTGGTAACGGCGTTATTTCCGTGACGGCGAACGTGGCGGCGCGTGATATGGCTGACATGTGCAAACTGGCCGCAGCCGGTCACTTTGATGAAGCTCGCGTGATTAATCAGCGTCTGATGCCGTTGCATAATAAATTATTTGTCGAACCCAATCCGATCCCAGTGAAATGGGCATGTAAGGAGTTGGGGCTTGTAGCAACCGACACGCTGCGTCTGCCAATGACACCGATTACCGACCATGGTCGTGAAATTGTCGCTGGCGCGCTGAAGCATGCCGGTTTGCTGTAAAGTTTAGGGAGATTTGATGGCTTATTCAGTACAGAAGTCGCGCCTGGCCAAGGTTGCGGGTGTTTCGCTTGTTATGCTCCTCGCTGCCTGTAGTTCAGACTCGCGCTACAAGCGCCAGGTGAGCGGTGATGAATCCTATCTGGATGCGCCGCCGCTTGCTGAACTTCACGCGCCTGCCGGCATGATCCTGCCGATCCAGAACGGTGATTATAATATTCCGGTTACCAACGGCAGCGGCCTGGTGGGTAAAGCGCTCGATATTCGTCCGCCAGCTCAGCCTCTGGCGCTGGTGAGTGGCGCGCGCACGCAGTTCACCGGTGATACAGCTTCTCTGCTGGTGGAAAGCGCACGCGGTACCACGCTGTGGCCGCAGGTTGTGAGCGTCATTCAGTCGAAAAACTATACGATTGATAAACGCGACGACGCCAGCCAGACCTTAACCACCGACTGGATTGAGTGGAACCGTCTCGATGAAGACCAGCAGTATCGTGGTCGTTATCAAGTCTCCGTTAAGCCGCAGGGTTATCAGCAGGCGGTTACCGTTAAGCTGTTGAATCTTGAGCAGGCAGGTAAACCGGTTGCCGATCCGTCCGCCATGCAGCGCTACAGTACCGAAATGCTGAACGTGATTGCAGCGGGTCTGGATAAGAACGCTGCTGATGCCGCAAACGCCGCGCAGAACCGTAACGGCTCAACGTTTGACGTGCAGAGCGGTGCAGACGATACCGGCCTGCCAATGCTGGTGGTGCGTGCGCCGTTTAACCAGACCTGGCAGCGTCTGCCAGCCACGCTGGAAAAAGTGGGCATGAAGGTGACCGACAGCACCCGTTCAACGGGCAGCATCACAGCGACCTATAAGCCGCTGTCTGAAAGTGCTTGGCAGGAGCTGGGGGCAAGCGATCCACAGCTGCCTTCCGGTGACTACAAAATCCAGGTCGGCGACCTCGATAACCGCAGCAGCCTGCAGTTTATCGATCCGAAAGGACACACGCTGACCCAGGCGCAGAACGATGCGCTGGTCGCTGCCTTCCAGGCCGCATTCAGCAAATAATAGTGAGGGCTGGTTAATCCAGCCCTTTTTATTTTCGTGCCACGCAAACGTGTGCGTGGCATAATATAGCCAGTTTTGAATACAAATCATCACACCAGGAGTAATGAAGATGCAGAAGCAAGCTGAGTTGTATCGTGGCAAAGCGAAAACCGTATACAGCACGGAAAACCCGGATCTGTTGGTGCTCGAATTCCGCAATGATACGTCAGCAGGAGACGGCGCACGCATTGAGCAGTTCGATCGTAAGGGCATGGTGAACAACAAGTTCAACCACTTCATTATGACCAAACTGGCCGAAGCCGGTATCCCGACTCAGATGGAAGCGTTGTTGTCCGATACGGAATGTCTGGTAAAAAAACTGGATATGGTGCCGGTTGAGTGCGTGATCCGTAACCGTGCCGCAGGCTCCCTGGTGAAGCGTCTGGGCATTGAAGAGGGTATCGAACTGAATCCACCGCTGTTCGATCTGTTCCTGAAAAACGACGCCATGCATGACCCGATGGTCAACGAATCCTACTGCGAAACCTTCGGCTGGGTCAGCAAAGAGAACCTGGCGCGCATGCAGGAACTGACCTACAAAGCCAACGACGTGCTGAAAAAGCTGTTTGATGACGCGGGCCTGATCCTGGTCGACTTCAAGCTGGAGTTCGGTCTGTACAAAGGCGAAGTGGTGCTGGGCGACGAGTTCTCTCCTGACGGCAGCCGCCTGTGGGACAGAGAGACGCTGGATAAAATGGACAAAGACCGTTTCCGCCAGAGTCTGGGTGGCGTGGTCGAAGCGTACGAAGCGGTTGCTCACCGTTTAGGCGTTAAGCTCGACTAAACTGCGCATTTGCCAAAGGATGTTGGCATCCTTTGGCGTCTTATCCTTGTTTACTATGGTAATCCTTTCATTAACCGCCTACGATCATAGCTATTATAAATGGAATAGTTCGAGGTGTTTATGCGCTGGCAAGGGCGTCGTGAAAGTGACAACGTAGAAGACAGACGCAGCAGTGGTGGCGGTGGTCCGTCTATGGGCGGGCCAGGTTTCCGGTTACCCAGCGGCAAGGGCGGTATTATTCTGCTGGTCGTCGTGCTGGTAGCGGGCTACTACGGTGTCGACCTGACCGGTTTGATGACCGGTGAAACCGGGCAACAGCAGCAGTATTCTCAGCGCTCCATCAGCCCGAATGAAGATGAAGCGGCGAAATTTACTTCCGTTATTCTCGCGACGACCGAAGATACCTGGGGTCAGCAGTTCGAGAAAATGGGGCGGACTTATCAGCCGCCAAAACTGGTGATGTACCGGGGCGCAACCCGCACCGGCTGCGGCACCGGGCAGTCCGTTATGGGGCCGTTCTACTGCCCGGCGGACAGCACCGTCTATATCGATCTCTCCTTCTATGACGACATGAAAAGCAAGCTGGGCGCCGACGGCGATTTTGCCCAGGGCTACGTGATCGCGCATGAAGTCGGCCACCATGTGCAGAAGCTCCTCGGCATTGAACCTAAAGTGCGTCAGATGCAGCAGAATGCGTCTCAGGCGGAGGTGAATCATCTCTCCGTACGCATGGAGCTTCAGGCCGACTGCTTCGCTGGCGTCTGGGGACACAGCATGCAGCAGCAGGGCGTGCTGGAAACAGGCGATCTGGAAGAGGCCCTGAATGCCGCACAGGCGATTGGTGACGATCGCTTGCAGCAGCAAAGCCAGGGGCGCGTTGTGCCGGACAGCTTTACCCATGGCACCTCAGAGCAGCGCTACAGCTGGTTTAAGCGTGGCTTTGACAGCGGCAACCCGTCGCAGTGTAATACCTTCGGCAAAGCTATGTGATGTTGGGGGTTGAACAGCTGGTTAACCAGCTTCAGCGTACCGGGCACCGCCGGCTGGTGGTGCTTAGCGGCGATGAAGCGTGGACGTTGAGCCAGGCGACCATCCTGCGCGATACGTTACCAGGAGACTGGCTGTGGCTGGAGGAAAACCCCTCTAAGGCCATCAGCGGCCTGCTGGGACGTGAATATCTGCACGCCGTTTTTGACGCGCGTCGCGGGTTTGACGTCTCGGCCTTCGCCGCCCTCAGCGGGACCCTGCGCGCCGGAAGCCTTCTGGTGCTGCTGGTGCCGCCGTTCTCCGTCTGGGCTAACAGGCCCGACGCGGATTCTCTACGCTGGAGCGACAGCGCCGAGCCGATCGCCACCCCGCACTTTGTTTACCATTTTTGCCGGACGCTGGCCGCCGATTCAGATGCTATCGTCTGGCATCAACATCGTCCTCTGTGCCTTCCCGTTGCGCCAGATTTACCCGCCTGGCAGCCCGCCAGCGGTGAACCGCAGCGCGAGCAGGCTGCGATCCTCGACGCGCTTCTGACCATGCCTGCTGGCGTGGCTGCCGTGACGGCCCCGCGCGGACGAGGAAAGTCCGCCCTGGCGGGCATGTTGCTCAACGGCATTCAGGATAGTGCTGTAGTGACCGCACCGGCAAAAGGGGCGACGGATGTCATCGCGCGTTTCGCCGGGGAACATTTTCACTTTATGGCCCCGGATGCGCTGCTGGCCTCCACAACAGAAGCTGACTGGCTGATTGTCGATGAGGCGGCCGCCATCCCCGGCCCGCTGCTCGAGAAACTGACGATGCGCTTTCCCCGCGTGTTGTTGACCACTACGGTGCAGGGTTATGAAGGCACGGGCAGGGGATTCCTGCTGAAGTTCTGCGCCCGGTTCAGCGGTCTGCGGCGTTATACCTTATCCACGCCAGTTCGCTGGGCTGCCGGATGTCCTCTTGAGCGAATCGTGGCGAACGCGCTGCTGTTCGACGATGCGCTTATCGATCGCAAACCGGCAGGGGAGGTAAGTTTAACGTCGCTGGCGCCCGGGGTGTGGGAGAGCGATCCGGCGCGCGGGGCAGGCGTGTATGAACTGCTGTGTGCCGCGCACTACCGGACGTCCCCCCTCGATTTACGCCGGATGATGGACGCCCCCGGCCAGCACTTTGCTGTTGCTCAGGCGGGCGCGGAGATCGCTGGCGCGCTCTGGCTGGTGGAGGAGGGCGGCTTATCCCCAGAGCTTAGCCGCGCAGTATGGGCGGGGTTTCGTCGGCCGCGTGGAAATCTGGTGGCACAGTCGCTGGCGGCGCACGGCGGATCGCCTCTCGCGGCGACGCTGAAAGGCCGACGCGTCAGCCGTATTGCGGTTCATCCTCATCGCCAGCGGGAAGGCATCGGCCAGGGGCTGATCCGCAGTGCCAGCGGAGAAGATTATCTCTCGGTCAGCTTTGGCTATACCGACGAGCTGTGGCGTTTCTGGCGGCAGTGCGGGTTTGTGCTGGTGCGAATGGGCAGCCACCGGGAGGCCAGCAGCGGGTGCTATACGGCGATGGCGTTGCTGCCGCTGAGCGAGGCGGGGCATCAGCTCTGCGAAGAGGCGCATCAGCGTTTATGTCGTGATATGCGGGTCCTGTCGGCCTGGAATGGCGAAAAGATCCCGGTGATGGATGCATGGGAAGCTACCCTTAATAGTGACGACTGGCTGGAGCTGGCGGGGTTTGCCTTTGCGCACCGGGCGTTTTCAACCTCGGTTGCGGCGCTAACGCGATTGTTGTTAGCCGTGGATATGCCGCTCCCGGCGCTGCGTGGGAAAATGGAAGGGAATACGCACGATTTCGGGCGCAAAGCGTTGCTGGCGAAGCTACGCGAGGAAACCGCTCACGCGCTTGAAAGGCTTGATTACTCTCGTAGCCAGCGGCTGAAAGCCGACATTTTGCAATGGCAATTTTTTCAATGACTTCTTCAGTAAAGTGGCATGGTCATTACCCCGCAGAGGCGTAAAATCCTGCTTAACAATTAAGGAGATCGCCATGAAACATGACCATTTTGTTGTGCAAAGCCCGGATACACCTGCTAAACAGCTACTGCTTCTGTTTCATGGCGTGGGCGACAATGCCGTCAATATGGGACAGATTGGCAGCTGGTTTGCACCCGTTTTCCCACACGCGCTGATCGTCAGTATCGGCGGCGTGGAGCCCTGCGGTCCGGACGGGCGGCAGTGGTTTTCCGTCGAGGGCGTGACGGAGGAAAATCGTCAGGCACGTATTGATGCCGTTATGCCAGCCTTTATCAATACCGTGCGTTACTGGCAGCAGCAGAGCGGCGTAGGTGCCAATGCAACAGCGCTGATTGGCTTCTCTCAGGGCTCAATCATGTCGCTGGAAAGCGTAAAAGCGCAGCCCGGACTGGTGTCCCGCGTGATTGCCTTCAATGGGCGTTT
Source organism: Enterobacter cloacae complex sp. ECL411 (assembly GCF_021869665.1). Taxonomy (NCBI): domain Bacteria; kingdom Pseudomonadati; phylum Pseudomonadota; class Gammaproteobacteria; order Enterobacterales; family Enterobacteriaceae; genus Enterobacter; species Enterobacter cloacae complex sp. ECL411. The sequence continues at coordinate 3,368,795 of NZ_CP091486.1, read as the reverse complement.
TGCGACGTTACCGCAAAGCGCGACCACGCAGACCACGATCCATCTCATTCATGGGGGTGAAGACCGGGTAATTGAGCTTTCGCATGCGGTTGCGGCCCAGGACGCGCTGATGCGTGAAGGCGGGGATGTGACGCTGGATATCGTGGACGATCTGGGGCATGCCATTGACGATCGCAGCATGCAGTTCGCGCTCGATCATCTGCGTTATACCGTACCGAAGCACTACTTTGATGAAGCGCTCAGCGGCGGTAAGCCGAATGACGATGATATCGTCGAGTTTATGTGAGGTTTCCCCTCTCCTTAGGGAGAGGGGAAACAGAGCGATTACTTCTTCTGGTCCTTCTTCGGCCAGTCGTCTTCATCGTCCCACTTGTCGTTAAAATCACGGTGCGGCGGAAGATCCGGTTTGTTGGCAAGGAACTTTTTGTGGTCAACGCGCTTGAGATCTTTAATCACGTTAAGCAGCACGCCTACCAGAAATACCAACACCAGAATCCACCAGTACTTTGAAAGCCAGTCCATTCGCTAATCCTCTTTAAGCACCCGTCAGGCGACGAGCTGCTCCATAATACGTTGATACATGCGGGCCAGCAGTTGTAAATCGGCAGCGTTCACGCATTCATTGATTTTGTGAATCGTCGCGTTAACCGGACCCAGTTCGACAACCTGTGCGCCCATGCGGGCGATAAAGCGTCCGTCAGACGTGCCGCCCGTTGTCAGCAGCTGTGGCTTAATCTCATTATAGTGCGCGATGGCGTTCACTACCGCATCCACCAGTTTACCGCGCTGCGTCAGGAACGGCTGTCCAGACAGCCACCAGTCGAGGGTATAGCGCAGCTGGTATTTCTCTAGCAGCGCAATCACGCGCGCTTTTATCATCTCGTCGGTCAGTTCGGTGCTGAAGCGGAAGTTAAACTGGACGAAGAGATCGCCGGGAATGACGTTGTTGCTGCCAGTGCCGGCCTTGATGTTGGCTATCTGCATGCTGGTTGGCGGGAAAAATTCGTTGCCTTTATCCCATTCAATGCCCACCAGTTCGTTCAGCATCGGCGCGGCGCGGTGTACCGGGTTATCCGCCAGGTGCGGATAGGCAACGTGGCCCTGCACGCCATGAATGGTCAAATTGCAGGTCAGGGATCCACGGCGGCCATTTTTCACCACATCGCCCACCACTTCGGTACTGGACGGTTCGCCCACCAGACAGTAGTCCAGACGTTCATTGCGCGTCATCAGCGCCTCAACGACCTTCACGGTGCCGTTGTGGGCGCTGGCTTCTTCATCGGAGGTAATCAAAAACGCAAGACGGTTTTTATGGTTCGGATGCTGGGCGACGAAACGCTCTGCCGCCACGACCATCGCAGCCAGGGAACCTTTCATATCCGCAGCGCCGCGTCCGAAAAGCATGCCGTCGCGGATGGTTGGCTCAAAAGGCGGGTTGATCCAGCGGTCTGCGTCGCCTGCGGGAACTACGTCGGTATGTCCGGCAAACGCCAGCGTCTCCCCCTGACCGCGCCATGCCCAGAAGTTCTGCGTATCGCCAAAATCCATGTGCTCGACGGTAAAACCGATGGCACGCAGGCGCTCAATCATTAATGCCTGACAACCTGCGTCGTCCGGGCTAAGGGAAGGACGGCGAATAAGCTGCTGAGTCAGCTCAATGACCGGGCATGACATAGACTACACCTCAACGAATAAATCTGAATAAAGGGTTTCACTGAAACCCAGCAGCATAGGCTGACCTGGCTTGCAGAGCAATGGGCGTTTGATGATTGCCGGCATTTCAAGCATCAGTTTGGCTGCGCTGTCGGCGTCGTTGATCGTGGCCCGGAGAGATTCATCCAGTTTTCGCCAGGTGGTCCCGCGGGTGTTCAGCAGCGCTTCCCAGCCCAGTTCGTTGATGGCGGAATGGAGAAACGCGGGGTCAAGCCCGTCGGCACGGTAATCATGGAAGCGATAGTCGATGTTGTGTGCTTCCAGCCAGCGGCGGGCTTTTTTAATCGTATCGCAATTCTTAATGCCGTACATCACAACCATAGTGAATCCTTTTGTTCTTGTGTGGGTTAAATGTTCAATATTTTCGAAGATATATCCTTAAGTGGAATATAACATATTCGGAATTTTTCGTGATTTACAATTCTCCATAATTCAACGAACAGCTGTACGCTGAATAGTGTTCCATCTTTTAAGCATAGTTGTCCACTCTGTATAAATTGCCAATAAACTCAGGGGGAAATTAAAAATGCTGTCATTTTTCTGACTATTTCAAAATATTGCTGTAGGTCACATAAAATTTACCCGGCAACGCTCATAGTGATCCTAAACCTACCTACACAGCGAGGCTCAATCAAAGCAATCGGTTAAAGTGACTTCACAATGATGATACGTTTTCGTAGAATGCACATAATAATAAGAGAGGTTGTTATGATTGAACATGAACTGGGGAACTGGAAAGATTTTATCGAAGGCATGCTTCGTAAATGAATTTCCGGTAAGAAATGCAAGAGCACTTAATTAACTAAAATAACCATAGTGTGAAAGAATCACACAATAAAAAGGCGGCCTGTAAAGCCGCCTTTTTTTATTTCAACGGGTTATTCCGGCTTATCCTTCAGCGGGAAACGACGGCGTATCAGCACAAAGAACAGCGGTACGAAATAGATAGCCAGAATCGTCGCGGAAATCATTCCCCCCATAACGCCCGTTCCCACCGCGTGCTGGCTGCTGGAGCCTGCGCCGGAGCTGGTGGCCATCGGCAGGACGCCAAATACAAACGCCAGAGAAGTCATCAGGATCGGGCGCAGGCGCTGACGACAGGCGTGCAGCGTGGCGGCCATCAGTTCGTGACCTTTGGCATTCATCTCATTGGCAAATTCGACGATCAGAATGGCGTTTTTCGCCGACAATCCGATTACGGTGAGGAGTCCGACCTGGAAATAGACATCGTTTTCCAGGCCACGCATCCAGGTTGCCAGCAGCGCGCCGATGACCCCGAGAGGTACCACCAGCATTACCGAGAACGGCACTGACCAGCTTTCATACAGCGCCGCCAGGCAGAGGAACACCACCAGCAGCGAAAGGGCATACAGGGCAGGCGCCTGCGCGCCGGAAAGCCGTTCCTGGTAGGACATCGCCGTCCACTCCAGGCCAAAGCCGGTCGGTAACTGCTGAACCAGTTTTTCCATAATGTCCATTGCGGTACCGGTACTGACGCCAGGCGCGGCTTCACCGACAATCTCCAGCGCCGAATAGCCGTTGTAACGCTCCAGACGCGGCGAACCGGTCTCCCAGCGTGACGTCGCAAACGCCGAGAACGGCACCATGCCGCCGGTGTTATTGCGCACATACCAGCGGTTGATATCGTCCGGCAGCATGCGGTATTTGGCAGCAGACTGAACGTAGACCTTTTTCACGCGACCGCGATCCATAAAGTCATTCACGTAGCTTGAGCCCCATGCCGTTTGCAGGGTGTCGTTAATGTCGTCGATGGAGACGCCCAGCGCCTGCGCTTTACGCTGGTCGATATCCACCTGTAGCTGAGGGCTGTCATCCAGACCGTTATGACGAACGCGGGTAAGCTGCGGATCTTTCCCGGCCAGCTCGAGCAGTTTATCGCGAGCTGCCATCAACGCGTCATGCCCGGCACCCGCGTGATCCTGAAGCTCCATATCAAATCCGGCTGAGCTGCCCAGGCCACTGATAGCGGGCGGGCTGCTGGCGAAAACGCGCGCTTCCTTGATTTTGTTGAACGCTTTAGTTGCACGTTCAATGATGGCAAAGGAGGAGCCGCTATCGCTGTCGCGCTGGTCCCAGTCTTTCAGGCGCACAAACATACGCGCCACGTTCTGCCCGTTACCGCCAGGGCCAGAGCCGACGGTGGAGAAGACGGAGACCACGTTATCCTTCTCCTGAGTATGGAAGTAGTTCTCAACCTTCTGCACCACTTTCAGGGTCTGCTGCTGGGTCGAGCCGCTCGGTAACTGTACGGAGGTGATAAACATGCCGCGATCTTCCAGCGGCAGGAACGAGGTTGGCAGCCGCAGGAATAAGAAGACCATGCCGCCGAGCAGCAGGACATAGACCACCATCCAGCGCACGCTGCGGTGCAGTACTTTACCCACGCCCGCTTCATAGCGCGCCGCATTTCGGTTAAACATGCGGTTAAACCAGCCGAAGAAGCCTTTTTGACCGTGGTGTTCGCCCTTATGCAGCGGTTTGAGCAGCGTCGAGCACAGAGCAGGGGTAAGGATCATCGCCACCAGTACGGAGAGCACCATCGCAGAGACGATGGTGATCGAGAACTGGCGATAAATCGCGCCCGTAGTGCCGCCAAAAAACGCCATCGGGATAAATACCGCCGACAGCACCATGGCGATACCGACCAGCGCACCCTGAATTTGTCCCATCGATTTGCGCGTGGCCTCGCGGGGCGAAAGCCCTTCCTCGCTCATGATGCGCTCGACGTTTTCCACCACCACGATGGCATCATCCACCAGCAGGCCGATGGCCAGCACCATGGCAAACATGGTCAGGGTGTTGATGCTGTAACCGAAGGCATACAGCACCGCAAAGGTTCCCAGCAACACCACCGGCACCGCAATGGTGGGGATCAGCGTGGCGCGGAAGTTTTGCAGGAACAGGTACATCACGAGGAACACCAGCGCGATAGCTTCGAGCAGGGTTTTCACCACATCTTCGATGGAGGCTTTTACGAATGAGGTGGTTTCGTAGGCGACTTTGTACTCCAGTCCGTGCGGGAAGTAATGCGACAGCTCATCCAGACGCTCTAACACCCGCTGCGCGGTCGCCATTTCGTTAGCGCCGGAGGCCAGTTTCACCCCCAGGCCGGACGCAGCATTGCCGTTAAAGCGGCTCAGGTAGTCATATTTTTCCGCCCCCATTTCCACGGTGGCGACATCCCCCAGACGCACTTCCGAACCGTCCTGATTCACGCGCAGAGTGATATTGCGGAACTGTTCAGGCGTCTGGAGCAGCGACTGGGAGTTGATGGTGGCGTTAAGCGCCTGGTTATCCACGGACGGCGTACCACCGAGCTGCCCCACGGCAATCTGAGCGTTCTGCGATTCGATGGCGTCGGTGACATCTTTGGCGGTCATCTGCACGCTGTTCAGCTTGTTGGGATCCAGCCAGATACGCATGGAATACTGCGAGCCGTAGGCGTCGATATCACCCACGCCGTTGATACGGCTGAGCGGGTCCTGAATATTACTGGCGACGTAGTCCGCGATGTCCTGCTTATCCATCGAGCCATCGGTTGAAACAAACGCGATGGTCAAAATATTGGTGTCACCGGTCTTACGCACGGTCACCCCCTGGTTCTGCACCGCCTGAGGCAGTTTACGCAGGGCCGATTGCAGCTGGTTTTGCACCTGCTGCACCGCTTCGTCCGGATCCGTGCCCGCCGTAAAGCTCAGGGTTACCGTCGCCTGGCCCGTGGCGCTGCTCTGCGAGGACATGTACATCAGGTTATCAAGACCCGTCATGTTCTGCTCGATAACCTGCGTGACGGTATTTTCCAGCGTCTGTGCCGAGGCGCCAGGGTAGTTCGCCGTGATACGCACGTTAGGGGGGGCGAGGTCGGGGTATTGCTCAACAGGAAGGGAAGTAATCGCCAGGACACCCGTCAGACACAACAGGATTGCTAGCACCCAGGCAAAAATGGGGCGATCGATGAAAAAATTCGCCATTAAAATGTGACCTCGTTTTGCTGCACGTCATTATTGTTTATTGCCCGCCTAACTTTAGCGGTAAGGCCCAGGTCAAACGTGGAGAAATAAAGGAGATAATGTAAATTATCATGCGCTTTTTTCAGCGCGCCTTCTTTCCCGCTATTTTTCAGCCTGCGCCGCAGGTGTCCGGAACGTCACGCTGACCTGTGTACCGCCCTGTGGCGGCTGAGAAAAGTGTAATGTTCCGCCGAGCCGTCCCGCGCGTTCGCGCATGATATTCAGCCCGTAATGCCCCGGCGGTTCACTGGCGTCGCCGATACCAATACCGTTGTCGCGGATCGTGACCGTGTGAGTACCGTCCTCGGTGGTGACGCAGCTGACCACAATCTCGCTGGCGTCGGCATGTTTAATCGCATTCAGCACTGCCTCACGCACAATTTGTAAGAGGTGCACCTGTTTTTGCGCGTCCAGCGCAAGCGATGAGAGACGGCAGTCAAGCACCAGCTTCGCGCTGGTCTGGCTTTGCAAACCGTCGAGAGACTCCTGTAGCGCGGCAGGAAGATTGGCGTGGTTGAGCGTCAGGCGGAAGGTGGTGAGCAGCTCGCGTAGCTGATGCCAGGCGTTATTCAGCTCGCGGGAGAAGTCCGTAATGATGGTCTGCGCCGGGGCATTGTCGCCCGGCACGGCATGCTTCAGCAGCGTAAGCTGAATACGCAAATAGGAGAGCACCTGCGCCAAAGAATCATGTAGCTCACGCGCGATGGTGGCGCGCTCTTCCATCAGCAGCAACTGCTGATAATGTTTCTGCGCCTGATTGAAATAGAGTCCCCGGCCCAGCATCGTCGCCACGCTTTCCATGAGCGGCAGCGGAACATCCCCGGTCGCGCTTTGCCAGCGCAGTTCGCCGTACAGGGTGTCCTGCATTAATACCGGTAAATTGTGCATTTTCTCGCCCGGGGACTCCTGTCCTTCGTAAAGCTGCCAGTCGTCACTGGTGCGCAATTGCAGGTAATTCATCTGCGTATAGTCATGCACAATTTGCAAAATATGCCGGAAGCAGTGGCTGTCTATCTGCCCGGTATTCAACGCCTGTGAGCATTTGAACAGCATTTCAAGCTGCTGATGCGCTTCATTCAGGTGGCGGGTTTTTTCGGCAACGGAGTGCTCCAGGGAACTGTACAGGGTGTGTAATTCCGCCGACATATGGTTGAAGGCGCGGGAAAGCTGGCCCAGCTCGTTGGGAAGCATAATATCCGGCGCGGGGGTATCGAACTGCCCCTGTTCGATACGCTCGCTCGCTGCCACCAGATTATTCAGCGGCAGCACAACCTGACGGCGGATGCGCCGCAGGGTCATCACCGCCAGCAGCAGGATGCCCAGGCCGCCCGTCAGCGACATGAAAATCACCAGCTGTATCTTATGTTCGGTGTAGTGCTGTAGCGCCAGCACAAAGGCATCTATCCGGCCCACGAAATCCTCTATGTGGCTCTGATACCACCCGGTATCGCCGCTGGCGATACGCGTGTCCATCTCCTGCCAGCCAAGCTGCAACTGCTGGTAACGCTGTTTGACGTCCTCTGGCACATACCAGCGGTTTAGCTTCTGCAACGCAGGCGCGCTCAGCGTTTTCTGCCAGACCGCGCGGTGCTCTGCCAGTGACGGGCTGGCGCGCTGCATTTCGTAGCCCAGGCGGTAGCTCTGCATGCGCAGCGATCCGGCGATGTTAATCGCCTCGGCGTCGCGCTGGCTGCTGGCGAGTGTAACCAGCGCAATGGCGCTGATCAGAACGGACAAGACAATCATCGAAAAGAAAGCCCGAGCCAGGCTTCCCGATACGGGGCGTTTAACGGTCACTCATCAGCTTCCTGAATTAAATTGATCTGCCACAGGTTCACTGGAAATAGTTCGCCTTCCTGGGCATTTGAACATTGCGTCGCCATGCCACTGTGGGTAAATACGATAACAATATAAAGAATAAGGTTATTGAACCAAAAACAGGTGTTGTTATGAATCGTTTTATTATGGCCAACGCTCAACAGTGTATCGGTTGTCGCGCCTGCGAAGTTGCCTGTGTGATGGCGCACAACGGGGAGCAGCACGCGCTGAGCGAGCGCCATTTTCATCCCCGCATTACGGTCCTTACCTCTGGCTTGCGAAAAAGCCCAGTGACCTGCCACCACTGTGAAAATGCGCCCTGCGCGCAAAGCTGCCCGAACGGAGCCATCACGCAACACAGCGACAGCGTACAGGTCAATCAACAAAAATGCATTGGCTGTAAAGCCTGCGTGGTGGCCTGCCCGTTTGGCACGATGGACATGCTGATCACCCCGCTTGAAAACGACAGCGTAAAGGCCTCGGCGCACAAATGCGACCTCTGCCTGGAAAGGCCGCAAGGCCCGGCCTGCGTTGAAAACTGCCCGGCAGAGGTGCTTACGCTCGCCACCCCAGCCGTGCTGGATAAGCTGGTTAAACAGCGCCGACAGCGCAGCGCAAGGCTGGACGCGCTGCCGTGGCACAGCGAGGCGGTTCAGTCAGTCCCTCCGCAAACCAAACGGCAACAGATGCAAAACACCCCGGCGTGCGGTGAGCCGGATAAGCTCAGCCCCGACGCGCGCGCCGGCCATTTTAACGAGATCTACTTGCCGTTTCGCCCGGAACAGGCGCAGCGCGAAGCATCCCGGTGCCTGAAATGTGGCGACCACAGCATTTGCGAGTGGACCTGCCCGCTGCATAACCATATTCCGCAGTGGATTGAGCGGATCAGGGCGGGGGATATCATCGGTGCGGCTGAGCTTTCTCACCAGACTAACTGTTTACCGGAAATTACCGGCCGCGTCTGTCCACAGGATCGATTATGTGAAGGCGCCTGCACCCTGCGGGATGCGTCAGGGGCGGTAACCATCGGTAATATCGAACGATATATCTCGGATCGGGCGCTGGCGATGGGCTGGACGCCGGACGTCAGCCACGTTACACCGGTCGGTAAGCGCGTCGCCATCATTGGTGCCGGTCCGGCAGGGCTGGCCTGTGCCGACGTACTGGTGCGCAGCGGCATCGGTGTGACGGTCTACGATCGCCATCCGGAAATCGGCGGATTGCTGACCTTTGGTATTCCGGCCTTCAAGCTGGATAAATCCCTGTTAGCGCGGCGCAGAGAGATATTCAGCGCGATGGGTATCCGCTTCGAGCTGAACTGCGAGGTGGGAAAAGACGTGTCGATGGCCCAACTGCAAAACGACTACGATGCCCTTTTCATCGGCGTAGGGACCTATCGTTACATGAAAGCAGGTATCCCTCATGAAGACGCGCCGGGCGTGTACGACGCGCTGCCGTTTTTAGTGGCGAACACGCGGAACGTGATGGGCCTTGATCCTGCCGCAGACGAGCCGTTTATCGACACGCAGGGGTTAAACGTGGTGGTGCTGGGCGGGGGCGATACGGCGATGGACTGCGTGCGCACCGCGCTGCGACATGGCGCGGCGAAAGTAACCTGCGCCTATCGGCGGGACGAGGCCAACATGCCGGGCTCAAAGAAAGAGGTTAAAAACGCGAAAGAAGAGGGCGCGGCGTTTGAATTTAATGTCCAGCCGGTTGAGCTCACGCTGGATACCGACGGGAAGGTCAAGGGTATCCGGATGCTGCGCACCCGTCTGGGCGAGCCGGATGCGCAGGGGCGGCGTCGTCCTGTCCCGGTGGCGGGCAGTGAGTTTGTCATGCCAACGGATGTGGTGATCATGGCGTTTGGGTTTAATCCGCACGCCATGCCGTGGCTTCAGGCGCAGGGCGTTGAAACCGACGACTGGGGGCGCATCAGTGCCTCCGTGGAGAGCCGTTATCGTTACCAGACCTCGAATCCGCAGATTTTTGCTGGCGGTGATGCGGTACGTGGTGCGGATCTGGTGGTCACCGCGATGGCGGAAGGGCGCCATGCCGCGCAGGGGATCATGGACTGGCTTGGCGTGCCGCCGCGCAACATGCATTAACGCAGACGGGCGACAAAGCGGGCATCACGGCGTAGTATAAACAGACTCATTTTGCCGTGGAGCCCGTATGTCCCTGAACATTACCGTTATTAAAGACAAAATCCTTTCTGAAAATTACTTTGTCCTGCGTAACATCACTTACGATCTCACCCGTAAGAGCGGGGACGTCATTCGCCATAAACGCGAAGTCTACGACCGGGGCAATGGTGCAACCATTCTGCTGTATAACCGTGAAAAGCAAAGCGTGGTGCTGATCCGCCAGTTTCGCATCGCGACATGGGTCAATGGCAACGCGGACGGACGTCTGATTGAAACCTGTGCAGGTCTGCTGGACGACGATGAGCCGGAAGTGTGTATCCGCAAAGAAGCCATTGAAGAGACGGGCTTTGAGGTGGGGGCGGTGCAGAAAGTCTTTGAGCTGTTTATGTCCCCTGGCGGGGTTACCGAGCTGGTTCACTTCTTCATTGCGGAGTACACCGATGCCCAGCGCACGCACCGGGGCGGTGGCGTGGACGATGAAGACATTGAAGTGCTGGAAATGCCTTTCGCTCAGGCTGTCGACATGGTGAAAAGCGGCGAGATCCGCGACGGTAAAGCGGTGATCCTGTTGCAGTATCTGCAAACCAGCGGTTTGATGAATGCTGCGTCGGTAGCGTGATAAGTTGTATTTCAGATAAATCTATCCGATAAATCCGATTGAGCCAGCCCGCCCAGGGCACGAAGATACGCCCCAGATTGACCTATTCGTTTCCGGGGCTGTGCCGTTCATGCGCTACTGCGTTTTTCTTCTCTTCTTCATTTGCGTGCTTCCCGCACCTTTGGTGTGGGCTGCGCCTGCGCAGCAGTCTTTTTCAGACTGGCAGGTGACCTGCAATAACCAGAATTTCTGCGTAGCGCGCAACACCGGCGAGCATCGCGGTCTGGTCATGACGCTGAGCCGCAGTGCGGGGGCAAAAACAGACGCCAGCCTGCGCATCGATCTCGGCGGTCTTTCGACGCCTCCGGTGAAAGAGCCTGACATTGCCCCGCGCCTGCTGCTCGATAATGTGCCGCTTCAGCTCACGTCGCAACACTGGCAGTTAACCCCCTGGCATCTTAAAACAGACGATACGGGCACCATCACCACGTTTCTGAAAACCATTCAGGAGGGGCAGGCGCTGACCCTGCGCGGGGGGAAGCAGACAATCTCTCTGGCCGGTCTGAAAGCGGCGCTGCTGTTTATTGATGCCCAGCAAAAACGCGTCGGAAGTGAAACGGCATGGATTAAAAAAGGAGATAGTCCACCGCTGAGCGTGCCGCCTGCGCCGGCATTAAAAAAGGTGGCAGTGGTGAACCCCACGCCAACGCCGCTGACGCATAACGAACTTAACGATCTGCTGGATTACGGTACCTGGCGCATGAACCACAGCCAGTGCTCCCTCGATCCGAACCGGCGTGAAGTGCGCGTGACCGCGTTGACCGATGACAAAGCGCTGATGATCATCAGCTGTGAGGCGGGGGCGTACAACACCGTCGATCTGGCGTGGCTGGTGTCGCGTAAAAAACCGTTTGCTGCCAGAAGCGTGAGATTGCGCCTGCCGTTTACCCCTTCCAGCCAGAGTAGCGACATGGAGCTGATGAATGCCAGCTTTGATGAAAAGACGCGCGAGCTGACTACGCTGGCACTGGGACGCGGGATTGGCGACTGTGGGATCCAGACCCGCTGGCGTTTTAACGGCCAGCGCTTCCGCCTGGTGCGCTACGCGGAAGAGCCAAGCTGCGATAACTGGAATGGGCCAGATGCCTGGCCCACGCTGTGGATCACCAGGTAGGGCGCTGTCGCTTACCGGGCCTACGTTTTAGCGATTTGTAGGCCCGGTAAGGCGTAGCCGCCACCGGGCACGAAGACTGCACTACAGCACGCTCAGCGCCTTCTCCACCACGTTCTCAACGGTAAAGCCGAAGTACGGGAACAGCTTATCGGCCGGGGCGGATTCACCGTAACCCTTCATGCCGACAATCGCCCCTTTCAGACCCACATATTTGTACCAGTAGTCGGCAATGCCAGCTTCAACCGCCACGCGCGCCGCGACGTTTGAAGGCAGCACCGATTCGCGGTACGCCTCATCCTGGGCATCAAAGATATCCGTTGAAGGCAGGGAAACCACGCGCACCGCGTGACCCTCGGCGGTCAGTTTCTCGGCCGCTTTTACCGTGATTTCCACCTCTGAACCGGTGGCAATCAGGATCACGTCCGGTTTACCGCCGCTGTCTTTCAGGATGTACCCGCCGCGGGCGATATTTTTCACCTGCTCCGGCGTGCGCTCGATCTGCGCCAGGTTCTGGCGCGACAGGATCAGCGCTGTGGGTCCGTTATGGCGCTCTACGGCCAGCTTCCAGCCCACAGCCGCTTCAACCTGATCGCACGGACGCCAGGTACTGAAGTTTGGCGTCAGGCGCAGGCTCGCCAGCTGCTCTACCGCCTGGTGCGTCGGCCCATCTTCACCCAGTCCGATGGAGTCGTGAGTATACACCATGATTTGCCGCGCCTTCATCAGGGCCGCCATACGCGCCGCGTTACGGGCATATTCGACAAACATCAGGAAGGTGGCGGTGTACGGCACGAAGCCGCCATGGTGGGCGATACCGTTGGCAATGGCGGTCATCCCGAACTCGCGCACGCCGTAGTGGATATAGTTTCCGGCAATGTCTTCCTTCAGGGATTTAGAGCCAGACCAGATGGTAAGGTTACTTGGCGCCAGATCCGCCGAGCCGCCCAGCAGTTCGGGCAGGACAGGGCCAATCGCGTTCAGGGTGTTTTGTGACGCCTTACGGGTGGCAATTTTCGCCGGGTTAGATTGCAGGTTTTCAATCAGCGCCTGAGTTTTCTCTTCCCAGTCTTCCGGCAGGCCACCGCTCATGCGGCGGTTAAATTCGGCCGCCAGCTCTGGATACGCTTTTTTGTAGGCAGCAAACTTCTCGTTCCAGGCCTGCTGCGCTTTTTCACCTGTTTCGCGAGCATCCCAGGCCCTGTAGATCTCTTTTGGGATCTCAAAGGCCGGGTGTTTCCAGCCCAGTTTCTGGCGGGTCAGCGCCACTTCCTCTTCACCCAGCGCCGCGCCGTGCGCCTCTTCTTTACCCGCTTTGTTCGGCGAGCCGAAGCCGATGGTAGTGCGGCAGACGATCAGGGACGGTTTGTCCTTTACACTCTGCGCTTCCTGAATCGCTTTTTTCACCGCCTCAGGATCGTGACCGTCGATTTCGTGCACCACGTGCCAGTGATAGGCTTCAAAGCGTTTTGCCGTGTCGTCGGTAAACCAGCCCTCGGTTTCCCCGTCAATGGAGATACCGTTGTGATCGTAGAAGCCAATCAGCTTGCCCAGGCCCAGGGTGCCCGCCAGCGAGCAGACCTCGTGGGAGATCCCCTCCATCAGGCAGCCATCACCCATAAAGACATAGGTGTAGTGATCGACAATCTCGTGGTCGGGCTGGTTGAACTGCGCGGCCAGCGTACGCTCTGCAATCGCCAGGCCGACGGCATTCGCCAGCCCCTGGCCCAGCGGGCCGGTAGTAGTTTCAACACCCGGCGTATAGCCGATCTCCGGGTGGCCCGGCGTTTTGGAGTGCAGCTGGCGGAAGTTTTTTAACTCCTCAAGCGGCAGGTCGTAGCCGGAGAGGTGCAGCAGGCTGTAGAGCAGCATCGAGGCGTGACCGTTGGAGAGAATAAAACGGTCGCGATCGTACCAGGTCGGATCGGTCGGGTTGTGCTTCAGGAAGTCGTTCCACAGCACTTCGGCAATATCAGCCATACCCATGGGGGCGCCAGGGTGGCCGGAATTGGCTTTTTGTACGGCATCCATGCTGAGGGCGCGAATGGCGTTGGCGAGCTCTTTACGGGACATAGTTCACTCCGTGGCAAGGTTAAAGTTTGGCGGCGAGGAGATCTTCGAGTTTGCGCTGGTCGACGGCGAACTGGCGGATGCCATCCGCCAGTTTTTCCACGGCCATTGGATCCTGATTGTGCTCCCAGCGGAATTCCGCTTCGGTCATGGGTTTCGGTTTGGGCAGAACGGTAGAGGTCGGTACCAGCTTGCGGATCACCGTCTCTTCACTCTCCTGAAGCTTTTTCAGCAGGTCAGGAGAGATGGTCAGACGGTCACAGCCCGCGAGCGCCAGGATCTGCTCGGTGCGGCGGAAGCTGGCTCCCATCACGATGGTCTCGTAGCGATGCTGCTTGTAATAATCGTAGATATTACGCACCGATTTTACGCCAGGATCTTCTTCCACCACGTACGGATCCATTGGCTGTTTCGCCTGATACCAGTCGTAGATACGCCCGACAAACGGTGAAATCAGGAACACGCCCGCTTCGGCGCAGGCACGCGCCTGGGCGAAGGAGAACAGTAGCGTCAGGTTGCAGTGGATCCCCTCTTTCTCCAGCACTTCCGCCGCGCGGATGCCTTCCCAGGTAGACGCAAGCTTGATCAGAATGCGTGACTTATCGATTCCCTGCTCCTGGTAGAGTTCCACTATGCGGCGAGCCTTGTTGATGCTCTTTTCCTGGTCAAACGAGAGGCGGGCGTCCACTTCGGTAGAGACGCGTCCCGGTATGCTTTTAAGAATTTCCGCACCGATATTGACCGCCAGCTTGTCGCTGGCTTCGGCGACCTGCTGTTCCTGCGTTTTCCCGCGCTGTTTGCCGTAGGCAAGGGCGTCATCAATCAGATGACTAAAGTGCGCAAGACCGGCCGCCTTGAGCAGCAGAGAGGGATTGGTGGTCGCGTCTTCCGGCTGGTAGTGACGAATCGACTCGATGTCGCCGCTGTCTGCAACCACGGTGGTAAATTGTTTGATGCCGTCTAGCTGGTTCATAATTACTCCTTGGAAATAAAAGAGTTAGTCGAGTGCGTTAGTTCACACTTCTGAGAAAATCATGATGGACTTAACAAAAAAGCATAGCAGACGGGGGAGGCATTGCTTTCTGAGACGGGTAACATGGCTGTTATAAATTGATAACAATTTTTATTCTGCAATGGTGAGAGTTTGGCAGCCTTCAAAGTTTAGGAGCCTGCCTGCGGCGATACTATGCGGCACACCAGGGTGTGCATAGGAACGTCGACATCACCCTTTTTGACCGAAACGTGAAAGGAATAACAAGATGGATGATCAGTTAAAACAAAGCGCTCTCGATTTTCACGAGTTTCCTGTTCCGGGTAAAATCCAGGTATCCCCGACCAAACCGCTGGCGACCCAGCGCGATCTGGCGCTGGCCTACTCGCCGGGCGTGGCTGCTCCGTGCCTGGAAATCGAAAAAGATCCGCTGGCAGCGTACAAATACACCGCGCGCGGTAACCTGGTGGCCGTTATCTCTAACGGTACGGCGGTGCTGGGGTTAGGGAACATCGGTGCGCTGGCTGGTAAGCCGGTGATGGAAGGGAAAGGCGTTCTGTTTAAGAAATTTGCCGGTATCGACGTCTTCGATATCGAAGTGGACGAACTGGATCCGGATAAATTCATCAACGTGGTGGCGGCGCTGGAGCCGACCTTCGGCGGCATCAACCTGGAAGACATCAAAGCGCCGGAATGTTTCTATATCGAGCAGAAGCTGCGCGAGCGTATGAACATTCCCGTGTTCCATGATGACCAGCACGGCACGGCGATTATCAGTACCGCCGCCATTCTGAACGGCCTGCGCGTGGTGGAGAAAAATCTCTCCGACGTGCGCATGGTGGTCTCCGGCGCAGGCGCCGCGGCCATCGCCTGTATGAACCTGCTGGTGGCGCTGGGCATGCAGAAGCACAATATTGTGGTCTGCGACTCCAAGGGCGTGATCTACAAAGACCGCGAGCCAAACATGGCGGAAACCAAGGCGGCCTATGCGGTGGAAGACGACGGCAAGCGCACGCTTGAAGACGTGATTGACGGTGCTGACATTTTCCTCGGCTGTTCAGGCCCGAAAGTGCTGACCCAGGAGATGGTGCAGAAGATGGCGCGCGCGCCAATGATCCTGGCCCTGGCGAACCCGGAGCCGGAAATTCTGCCGCCGCTGGCGAAGGCGGTGCGTGAAGACGCTATCATCTGCACCGGACGTTCGGACTACCCGAACCAGGTGAACAACGTGCTCTGCTTCCCGTTCATCTTCCGCGGGGCGCTGGACGTCGGCGCCACGGCGATCAACGAAGAGATGAAGCTGGCTGCCGTTCATGCTATCGCAGAGCTGGCGCACGCCGAGCAGAGCGAAGTGGTGGCCTCCGCCTACGGCGATCAGGATCTGAGCTTCGGCCCCGACTACATCATCCCTAAACCATTTGACCCGCGTCTGATCGTGAAGATCGCGCCAGCAGTGGCCAAAGCGGCGATGGACTCCGGCGTGGCGACGCGGCCGATTGAAGATTTCGATGCCTACGTCGATAAACTCACCGAGTTCGTTTACAAAACCAACCTGTTTATGAAGCCGATCTTCTCCCAGGCGCGCGCCGACGCGAAGCGCGTGGTGCTGGCGGAAGGGGAAGAGGCGCGCGTGCTGCATGCCACGCAGGAGCTGATCACCTTAGGGCTGGCGAAACCGATCCTGATTGGTCGTCCGAGCGTGATCGAGATGCGTATTCAGAAGCTCGGCCTGCAAATAAAGCCGGGCGTGGACTTTGAGATCGTTAACAACGAATCCGATCCGCGCTTCAAAGAGTACTGGAACGAATACTATTCGATCATGAAGCGTCGCGGGATCACCCAGGAGCAGGCGCAGCGGGCGGTGATCAGCAACACCACGGTGATCGGCGCGATCATGGTTCATCGCGGTGAGGCGGATGCGCTGATCTGCGGCACCATCGGCGAGTACCATGAGCATTTCAGCGTGGTACAGGAGATCTTCGGCTATCGCGAGGGCGTCCATACTGCCGGCGCAATGAACGCGCTGCTGCTGCCAAGCGGTAACACCTTTATCGCCGATACCTACGTCAACGACGATCCCTCCTCGGACGAACTGGCGGAAATCACCGTGATGGCGGCGGAAACCGTGCGCCGCTTTGGTATCGAGCCGAAAGTGGCGCTGCTGTCGCACTCAAACTTCGGGTCATCCAAATCCGCAGCGGCGTGCAAAATGCGCCAGACGCTGGACCTGGTGCGCGAGCGTGCGCCGGAGCTGATGATCGACGGCGAGATGCACGGCGACGCCGCGCTGGTGGAGAGTATTCGTAATGAACGTATGCCGGACAGCCCGCTGAAAGGCTCGGCGAACGTGCTGATTATGCCGAACGTGGAAGCGGCGCGTATCAGCTACAACCTGCTGCGCGTGTCGAGTTCTGAAGGTGTGACCGTCGGGCCGGTACTGATGGGGGTGTCAAAACCGGTACATGTGTTAACGCCGATTGCCTCCGTGCGTCGTATCGTCAACATGGTGGCGCTGGCGGTGGTTGAGGCGCAGACGCAGCCGCTGTAATTTATTGCCCTCGCCCCTCACCCTAACCCTCTCCCCATAGGGGAGAGGGGACTGCTCTGAGCCGTCTTTTCACCCTCGCCCCTTTGGGGAGAGGGCCGGGGTGAGGGGTAAGGGTTAAACCCAGTCCCGAACCTTAATAAACTCACTCAAGGCAGCCTCCGGGCTGCCTTCTTTTGGCGCGTAGCTGTATTCCCAGCGCACCAGCGGCGGCATCGACATCAGAATGGACTCCGTGCGCCCGCCGGTTTGCAGGCCAAACAGCGTCCCGCGATCCCACACCAGATTAAACTCCACGTAGCGCCCGCGACGGTAGAGCTGGAACTCACGCTCGCGCACGCCGTAGTCGGTGTCTTTGCGGCGTTCGACAATCGGAAAATAGGCGTTGGTAAAGCCTTCACCCACCGCGCGCATAAAGCTGAACGCGGTATCAAAATCCGGCGTGTTGAGATCATCAAAGAACAGCCCACCGATGCCGCGCTGCTCGTCGCGGTGCTTCAGATAAAAATAGTCATCGCACCACTTTTTATATTTCGGGTAAACGTCTTCGCCAAACGGCAGGCAGAGGTCGCGCGCGGTGGTGTGCCAGTGCACGGCATCCTCTTCAAAGCCATAGTAAGGCGTTAAGTCGAAACCGCCGCCAAACCACCAGACCGGATCGGCCCCCGGTTTTTCCGCGATGAAAAAGCGCACGTTGGCGTGGCTGGTTGGCACAAACGGGTTATGCGGATGCACCACCAGCGAGACGCCCATCGCCTCGAAGCTGCGGCCCGCCAGTTCAGGCCGATGCGCCGTGGCGGACGCTGGCATTGCATCACCGTGGACGTGGGAGAAGTTGACCCCGGCCTGTTCAAAAATACCGCCGTTACGCAGCACGCGGCTGCGCCCGCCGCCGCCCGCTTCGCGCTGCCAGGTGTCTTCCTGGAATTCACCGCCGTCTGCGGCGGTCAGTTTCTGGCAAATCGCGTCCTGGAGCTGCATCAGGAAAGTTTTGACCAGCTGTGCATTCGGTTTCATCAACGTTTCCTGGAGTGCGCTTTTTGATTATCGAACCAGTTGAAATAACTGATGACCCCGGAGGCGATGGCGTTCGCGATCTTCTGACGAAACGCCTTAGTGCCGAGTAAACGCTCTTCTTCCGGGTTGGTAATGAACGAGGTTTCCACCAGCACGGACGGAATAGACGGTGACTTCAGCACCACAAACGCGGCCTGCTCGGTGCTTTTACTGTGCAGACGGTGCACGGGTTTAATCCGTTTGAGGATATGCGAGCCGAGCGTCAGGCTGTTTTTGATGGTATCGGTCTGCACGAGATCAAACAGAACCTGCTGTAACAGATGGTCTTTGTCGGTGGCTTTTTTCCCGGCCACTTCATCCGCCCGGTTTTCGCGATCGGAGAGGTATTTCGCCATGGCGCTACTGGCGCCACGGTTGGAGAGCGCAAATACCGAGGCGCCTGCGGCGGAAGGGTTTGTGAAGCCATCCGCGTGAATGGACATAAACAGGTCTGCGCCGTGCTTGTGGGCAATCTCCACGCGATCGTACAGCGGGATAAACGTGTCGCCCGTGCGCGTCAGGCGGGCGTCAATACCGTTGCTGCGTAAAATTGCGCGTACATTTTTTGCAATTGCCAGCACGACGTGTTTTTCTTTCGACCCGTTTCGGCCAATGGCGCCGGTGTCGATCCCGCCGTGGCCCGGATCGAGCATGACCAGACGCTTTGCGCCAGCTTTTTTGGTTTTCGGCTTGCTGTGTCCGTTACTGGTTTTAAGCGTGCTCTCTTCTTTTGCCTGAGCCTGCTTTGCGATACCCGATAACGTTAAGGCCGCCAGCCCCGCTTTGAGAACCTGACGACGCGATGTGAGTGCTTTTAATGGTTTGAATGTGCTCATGCGGCCTGAATTGTAAAAATTGGGGTCCTGGTGTTATATCGTATCGTGTTTCCCGTTACGACAGTCCTTATTGAGAATTGTTTTACTTTTCATTTCAATACGTGACAAAGTGACATTATGCCAAATTTTGGCGAGTTTTTCCCCGGTTATTGGCTAAACGCCCTGTTCACGCCATAATCACTGTTTTTAAACCCGAAAAGGCGGTTAATACCATGGAGATACGCGTTTTTCGCCAGGAAGATTTCGAAGAGGTGATCACCCTTTGGGAGCGCTGCGATCTGCTGCGTCCGTGGAACGATCCGGAAATGGACATCGAACGGAAGGTGAATCACGACGTCAGTCTGTTTCTGGTCGCTGAGGTCAACGGCGAAGTGGTCGGGACGGTGATGGGTGGGTACGACGGCCACCGCGGCTCGGCCTACTATCTGGGCGTGCACCCGGAATACCGCGCGCGCGGCATCGCCAACGCGCTGCTTAACCGTCTGGAAAAGAAACTGATCGCCCGTGGCTGCCCGAAAATCCAGATTATGGTCCGGGAAGATAACGACGTGGTGCTGGGCATGTATGAACGTCTGGGCTACGAGCACGCGGATGTACTGACGCTGGGTAAGCGCCTGATCGAAGATGAAGAGTACTGAGTTCCACCCTGGCGACTACGACGTTCACGGTCGTCTGCGTCTGCCTTTTTTGTTCTGGTGCGTTCTGCTGTTGCAGGCCCGAACCTGGGTGCTGTTCGTGATGGCTGGCGCGTCGCGCGGGCAGGGCGATACGTTACTGAATCTCTTTTATCCCGATCACGATGCGTTCTGGCTGGGGTTACTGCCGGGCGTACCGGCGGTCCTGGCGTTTCTGTGCAGCGGACGGCGGCAAGCCATTCCGCGCTTCTGGCGCGCGCTTCGCTGGCTGTTGATCCTGGCGCAGTTTGTGCTTCTGGTCTGGCAACCCTTGCTCTGGCTGTACGGCGAGCCGCTTTCGGGTATCGGGATTGCACTGGTGGTGGCGGATATTGTCGCGCTGCTGTGGCTGGTCACGAATCCCCGTTTACGCGCCTGTTTTACGCAAGAGCCAGATTAAAACGGCACTTTTTGTCGATACTGCACTCCAACAAGCGTTGATTTACTACGTAAGGACGTCTCAATGAAATCGCTGCGTTTACTTTTATGCGCTCTCCCGCTGGCGTTAACCGGCTGTTCCACGCTCTCATCCATCAACTGGTCTGCGGCCTATCCGTGGAACTGGTTTGGATCCTCAATGGAAGTGACCGAGCAGGGCGTGGGCAAAATCACCGCCTCGACGGCGCTGGATCAGGATGCCATTCAGGATGCCATCGGCAGTGATTATCGCCTGCGCAGCGGCATGAAAACCGAGAACGGCAACATCGTGCGCTATTTCGAAGCGTTGAAAGATGACAAGGTGGCAATGGTCATCAACGGCGATAAAGGTACGGTCAACCGCATTGCGGTGATGGATGAAGAGATCCCGACCTCAGGTGGCGTGAAGGTGGGAACGCCGTTTGGCGAACTCTATCAGAAAGCGTATGGCCACTGCGCCAGTGTGCCATCGGAGGAGAGCGTGGCGGTCGAGTGTAAGGCCGACGGCAGCCAGCATATTAGCTATGTGTTCAGCGGCACCTGGAACGGTCCGGAAGGGTTAATGCCGTCTGACGACACCCTGAAAAAGTGGAAAGTGAGCAAAATTATCTGGCAGCAGTAATTTGCGCCTGAGCAAGCCGCCTCGCTGAAATCCGGGTATAATAGCCGCCATCAATGCCACGCTGTCGTGGCATCTTTATTTCAGGAGGAGCGATGTCTCAGGTTCAGAGTGGCATTTTGCCAGAACATTGCCGGGCGGCGATTTGGATTGAAGCCAACGTCAAAGGGGACGTGGATGCCCTGCGCGCGGCCAGCAAAGTTTTCGTTGATAAACTGGCCACCTTCCAGGCCAAATTCCCCGAAGCCCATCTGGGCGCGGTGGTCGCCTTTGGCAGCACCGTCTGGCGTCATCTGAGCGGCGGCGAAGGCGCAGAAGAGCTGAAAGACTTTATTCCTTATGGCAAAGGTCTTGCGCCCGCTACCCAGTATGACGTTCTGATCCATATCCTCTCCCTGCGTCACGACGTGAACTTTTCTGTCGCTCAGGCTGCGATTGAGGCCTTTGGTGACAGTATCGACGTGCAGGAAGAGATCCACGGTTTCCGCTGGGTGGAAGAGCGCGATTTGAGCGGCTTCGTCGACGGCACCGAAAACCCGGCCGGGGAAGAGACGCGTCGCGAGGTGGCTGTAATCAAGGATGGCGTGGACGCGGGCGGCAGCTATGTGTTCGTCCAGCGCTGGGAGCATAACCTCAGGCAGCTTAACCGTATGAGCGTGCATGACCAGGAGATGATGATTGGCCGTACCAAAGATGCCAATGAAGAGATTGACGGCGATGCGCGTCCGGTCACTTCCCACCTGTCCCGCGTTGACCTTAAAGAAGACGGTAAGGGGCTGAAGATTGTTCGCCAGAGCCTGCCGTACGGCACCGCGAGCGGTACGCACGGCCTGTACTTCTGCGCTTACTGCGCACGCCTCTACAACATCGAACAGCAGCTGCTGAGCATGTTTGGCGATACCGACGGTAAGCGTGACGCCATGCTGCGCTTCACCCGCCCGGTGACCGGCGGCTACTACTTTGCGCCGTCCGTTGAGCGCCTGCTGGCGTTGTAAATCGCTCTCTATTCGTAGGCCGGGTAAGCGTGAGCGCCACCCGGCAATTTCTCCTGCACCTCTTATTCCCTTTTCTGCTTCTAAATCACCAAACGGTATATAAAACCGTTACTCCTTTAGACTCCGTTATAAATATTATGACTATAAGATAGTCATCACATTTATAAGGGTGCGCAATGGCCGTTACTGTACTGAAAAAAGGATCGCTGGCACTGGCAGGTTTACTGCTGGTGGCGCAGGCGCAGGCAACCGAGTTGCTGAACAGTTCTTATGATGTTTCGCGCGAGCTGTTTGCCGCCCTTAATCCCGCATTTGAACAGCAGTGGGCGAAAGAGAACAACGGCGACAAGCTGACCATCAAGCAGTCGCACGCTGGCTCATCTAAGCAGGCGCTGGCCATTTTGCAGGGGCTGAAAGCGGACGTGGTGACCTACAACCAGGTCACGGACGTGCAGATCCTGCACGACAAAGGCAAACTGATCCCGGCGAACTGGCAAAGCCGCCTGCCGAACAACAGTTCGCCATTTTACTCCACCATGGGCTTCCTGGTGCGCAAGGGCAACCCGAAGAACATCCACGACTGGAACGACCTGGTGCGTTCAGACGTAAAGCTGATCTTCCCGAATCCGAAAACCTCCGGCAACGCACGTTACACCTATCTGGCGGCGTGGGGCGCGGCGGACAAAGCTGACGGTAACGATAAAGCGAAAACCGAACAGTTTATGACCCAGTTCCTGAAAAACGTCGAGGTGTTTGATACCGGCGGTCGTGGCGCAACCACCACCTTCGCCGAGCGCGGGCTGGGCGACGTACTGATCAGCTTTGAATCCGAAGTGAACAATATTCGTAAACAGTACGAAGCGCAGGGCTTCGAAGTGGTTATCCCGAAAACGAACATTCTGGCCGAGTTCCCGGTGGCGTGGGTGGATAAAAACGTTAAGGCTAACGGCACAGAAAAGGCGGCGAAAGCCTACCTGAACTATCTGTACAGCCCGCAGGCGCAAACCGTTATCACCGACTACTACTACCGTGTCAACAACCCGGACGTGATGAGCAAGCTGAAAGACAAATTCCCGCAGACCGAGCTGTTCCGCGTGGAAGATCATTTTGGCGCCTGGCCTGAGGTCATGAAAACGCATTTTGTCAGCGGCGGTGAGTTGGACAAACTGCTGGCAGCGGGGCGTAAGTAATGTTTGCAGTGTCCTCCAGACGTGTGCTGCCGGGCTTTACCTTAAGCCTCGGGACCAGCCTGCTGTTCGTCTGTCTGATTTTGTTATTACCGCTCAGCGCGCTGGTGATGCAGCTCGCTGAGATGAGCTGGTCCCAGTACTGGGAAGTGATTACTAACCCGCAGGTGGTGGCGGCCTACAAGGTCACCCTGCTGTCTGCGTTCGTGGCCTCGATTTTTAACGGCGTGTTTGGCCTGCTGATGGCGTGGATCTTAACTCGCTATCGCTTCCCGGGCCGCACCCTGCTCGACGCGCTGATGGATCTGCCGTTTGCCCTGCCGACGGCGGTTGCCGGTTTGACGCTGGCGTCGCTGTTTTCCGTGAACGGCTTTTACGGTGAGTGGCTGGCGAAGTTTGATATCAAAGTGACCTATACCTGGCTCGGTATCGCGGTGGCCATGGCCTTTACCAGCATCCCGTTTGTGGTACGTACCGTGCAGCCGGTGCTGGAAGAGTTAGGACCCGAATACGAAGAGGCCGCAGAAACGCTCGGCGCCACGCGCTGGCAGAGTTTTCGCAAGGTCGTGCTGCCGGAACTCTCTCCGGCGTTGCTGGCGGGTATTGCGCTCTCCTTTACCCGCAGCCTCGGTGAATTTGGCGCGGTCATTTTTATCGCCGGGAACATCGCGTGGAAAACCGAAGTGACCTCGCTGATGATTTTTGTCCGTTTGCAGGAGTTTGATTATCCGGCCGCGAGTGCGATTGCCTCGGTGATCCTTGCCGCGTCGCTGCTACTGCTGTTCTCGATTAACACTCTGCAAAGTCGCTTTGGTCGACGTGTGGTAGGTCACTGATGGCGGAAGTTACGCAATTGAAGCGCTATGACGCGCCCCGCATCAACTGGGGCAAATGGTTTCTGATTGGTACCGGCGTGCTGGTCTCCGCATTCATTCTCGTCGTGCCGATGGTGTACATCTTCGTTCAGGCCTTCAGCAAAGGGATTATGCCCGCGCTGCAAAACCTGGCCGATCCGGACATGCTCCACGCCATCTGGCTGACGGTCATGATTGCCCTGATCACCGTCCCGGTGAATCTGGTGTTTGGCGTATTGCTGGCCTGGCTGGTAACGCGCTTTAACTTCCCGGGGCGTCAGCTGCTGCTGACCCTGCTGGATATCCCGTTTGCGGTGTCACCGGTGGTGGCGGGTCTGGTTTATCTGCTCTTCTACGGTTCCAATGGCCCGCTGGGCGGCTGGCTGGATGAACACGACCTGCAGATCATGTTCGCCTGGCCGGGGATGGTGCTGGTGACCGTCTTTGTCACCTGTCCGTTCGTGGTACGCGAGCTGGTGCCGGTGATGCTCAGCCAGGGCAGCCATGAAGATGAAGCCGCGGTGCTGCTCGGCGCTTCCGGCTGGCAGATGTTCCGCCGCGTCACGCTGCCGAATATCCGCTGGGCACTGCTTTACGGCGTGGTGCTGACCAACGCCCGTGCGATCGGTGAGTTTGGCGCGGTGTCGGTGGTATCCGGCTCGATTCGCGGCGAAACCCTGTCGCTGCCGTTACAGATTGAATTACTGGAACAGGACTACAACACCGTCGGTTCCTTTACTGCCGCAGCGTTGCTGACGCTGATGGCGATTTTGACCCTGTTTTTGAAGAGTGTGGTGCAGTGGCGTTTAGAGAATCAGGAAAAACGTCAGCATCAGGAGGGAAATCATGAGCATTGAGATTGCCAATATTAAGAAGTCTTTTGGTCGCACCCAGGTGCTGAATGATATCTCGCTGGATATCCCTTCCGGACAAATGGTGGCGCTGCTGGGGCCGTCTGGCTCCGGTAAAACCACGCTGCTGCGTATTATCGCCGGGCTTGAGCACCAGACCAGCGGACATATCCGCTTCCACGGTACGGACGTAAGCCGTTTGCATGCCCGCGACCGTAAAGTGGGTTTTGTATTCCAGCACTACGCCCTGTTCCGCCACATGACGGTATTCGACAACATCGCGTTTGGTTTGACCGTACTGCCGCGTCGTGAGCGTCCGAATGCGGCCGCCATCAAAGCGAAAGTGACCAAACTGCTGGAGATGGTGCAGCTGGCTCATCTGGCGGACCGCTTCCCGGCACAGCTTTCTGGCGGGCAGAAACAGCGCGTGGCGCTGGCGCGTGCGTTAGCCGTGGAACCGCAAATCCTGCTGCTGGACGAACCGTTTGGCGCGCTGGATGCGCAGGTGCGTAAAGAGCTCCGCCGCTGGCTGCGTCAGCTTCATGAGGAACTCCAGTTCACCAGCGTTTTCGTGACCCACGATCAGGAAGAGGCGATGGAAGTAGCCGACCGCGTGGTGGTGATGAGTCAGGGCAACATTGAGCAGGTTGACGAGCCAGAGCAACTCTGGCGTGAACCGGCGACCCGCTTTGTGCTGGAGTTTATGGGGGAAGTAAACCGCCTTCAGGGTACTATTCGCGGCGGTCAGTTCCACGTTGGCGCGCACCGCTGGCCGCTGGGGTATACCTCCGCGCACCAGGGGCCGGTGGATCTGTTCCTGCGCCCGTGGGAAGTGGACGTCAGCCGCCGTACCAGCCTGGACTCACCGCTTCCGGTGCAGGTGCTGGAAGCTAGCCCTAAAGGTCACTACACCCAATTAGTGGTACAGCCCCTGGGCTGGTACACCGAGCCGCTGACCGTGGTTATGCGTGACGACGAGCCGCCGCACCGGGGGGAACGCCTGTTTGTGGGGCTGCAACACGCGCGCATTTATCACGGCAACGAGCGCATCGAGACGCGCGAGGATATTGCTCTGGCGGAGTCAGCCTGATAGGTTATTGAGTATGTTTTTCGCCCGGTGGCGTGATGCTTACCGGGCTTTTTATTGAGTAAAAAACGTGAATACACTCGAACACACCATCGGCAACACCCCTCTGGTCAAACTTCAGCGCATGGGGTGTGACAACGGCAGCGAAATCTGGGTCAAACTTGAAGGCAATAACCCGGCGGGGTCGGTGAAAGACCGGGCGGCGCTGTCGATGATTGTTCAGGCCGAAAAGCGCGGCGAAATAAAGCCCGGCGACGTGCTGATCGAAGCCACCAGCGGTAACACCGGTATCGCACTGGCGATGATAGCCGCCCTGAAAGGCTATCGTATGAAGCTGCTGATGCCGGATAACATGAGCCAGGAGCGCCGTGCCGCCATGCGTGCCTACGGGGCCGAGCTGATTCTGGTGAGCAAAGAGCAGGGTATGGAAGGGGCGCGAGATTTAGCGTTAGCGATGGCGGAGCGCGGGGAAGGCAAGCTGCTCGACCAGTTTAATAACCCGGACAACCCGTACGCGCACTACACCACCACCGGCCCGGAAATCTGGCAGCAAACCGGCGGGCGCATCACCCACTTTGTCTCCAGCATGGGGACCACGGGCACGATCACCGGTGTGTCACGTTTTCTGCGCGAGCAGGAGCAGCCGGTGACGATTGTCGGCCTCCAGCCGGAAGAGGGAAGCAGTATTCCGGGCATTCGCCGCTGGCCCGCGGAGTATATGCCGGGCATCTTTAATGCGCAGCTTGTGGACCAGGTGCTGGATATTCATCAGCGCGAGGCGGAAAATACCATGCGTGAGCTGGCCGTGCGTGAAGGCATCTTCTGCGGCGTAAGTTCGGGTGGCGCGGTAGCGGGGGCGATTCGGGTGGCTAAGGCAAACCCGGGTGCAGTAGTGGTAGCGATTATTTGCGATCGCGGCGATCGCTACCTGTCGACCGGCGTCTTTGGTGAAGAGAGTTATTCGCAGGGGGCGGGGATTTAAGCGTCATGGAGATGATTTTATTCCGGGATAACACCCGGGCGCAGCAAACCGATATTGTCGCCGTTCAGTCGCAGGTGGTGTACGGCAGTGTGGGAAACAGCATCGCGGTGCCAAATATTCGCACCCATCGACTGAACGTTACCGCCGTGCCGACGGTGCTGTTCAGCAATACGCCGCACTACGACACCTTCTACGGCGGGGTGATCCCGGACGAGTGGTTCAGCGGCTACCTGAAGGCGCTGGAAGAGCGCGAGATCCTGCGCGAGCTTAAAGCAGTCACTACCGGCTATATGGGCAGCGCCAGCCAGATCGTGCTGCTGGCGCAGTGGCTGAAGGCGATCAAAGTGCAACATCCCGATCTGCTGGTGCTGGTCGACCCGGTAATCGGAGACATCGACAGCGGGATGTACGTGAAGCCGGATATTCCTGAAGCCTACCGTGAGCACCTGCTCCCGCTGGCCCAGGGCATTACGCCCAACGTGTTTGAGCTGGAAGTGCTGAGCGGCAAACCGTGCCGTACGCCGGAGAGCGCCATTGCCGCCGCGCAGGGGCTGCTGTCTGACACGCTTAAATGGGTGGCGATCACCAGCGCGCCAGTGGCTGACGATCCGCAAAATATCCACGTCGTGCTGGTGAGCGAGGAGGGCGTTACCGTAAGCGCACACCCGCGCGTTGAGACGGACCTGAAAGGGACGGGGGATCTGTTCTGTTCGGAGCTGGTGAGCGGTATCGTCGGCGGTAAAACCGTGGCCGACGCCATTCGCATGGCGGGCGACAGGGTGACTGACGTGATGATCTATACGCAGTCGAAAGGCTACGATGAGCTTATTCTGCCTGCATAAACAAAAATGGCGCCCGAAGGCGCCATTTTACCGTGCGGCAAGAATTACTTCTTGATGCGGATAACCGGGGTTTCACCCACGGTAACGCTGCCAGACAGTTTGATCAGCTCTTTGATTTCGTCCATGTTGGAGATAACAACCGGAGTCAGGGTAGACTTCGCTTTTTCTTCCAGCAGTGGCAGATCGAATTCAATTACAGGGTCGCCAACTTTAACACGCTGGCCTTCTTCCGCGATACGTTTGAAGCCTTCGCCTTTCAGTTCAACGGTGTCGATACCGAAGTGAACGAACAGTTCGATACCGCTATCGGATTCGATAGAGAACGCATGGTTGGTTTCAAAAATCTTACCAATGGTACCGTCAACTGGAGCAACCATTTTGTTGCCAGTTGGTTTGATAGCAATGCCATCACCAACGATTTTCTCAGCAAACACTACATCCGGCACGTCTTCGATATTGACGATCTCGCCGGAGAGCGGAGCAACAATCTCAATAGTTCCGGAGTCGCTATTGCTTTTGTCACCGAACAGTTTACTAAATAAACCCATTAGACTTATCTCCTAAGCAGTAATTTGGGCCGCATCTCGTGGATTAGCAGATTGTTTTTTCTTCAATGAACTTGTTAACCAGCGTCATTAACTCGTCCGTTGTCGGTTGAGCAAGAGCCTGCTCTGCTAATACCTTCGCATCTTCGAAGTTCGTGTTACGGATAATCTTCTTGATGCGCGGGATGGAAATGGCGCTCATAGAGAATTCGTCCAGACCCATACCCAGCAACAGAAGTGTAGCACGTTCGTCGCCTGCAAGCTCACCACACATGCCAGTCCATTTACCTTCTGCATGAGAAGCATCAATAACTTGCTTGATCAAATTCAGTACAGACGGCGACATTGGCTGGTAGAGATGTGAAATCATATCATTACCACGGTCAACTGCCAGGGTGTACTGCGTTAAATCATTGGTACCGATACTAAAGAAATCAACTTCTTTGGCTAAATGACGTGCAATGGTCGCGGCTGCCGGTGTTTCCACCATCACGCCGATCTCGATTGACTCGTCAAATGCTTTACCTTCGTCACGCAGTTCCTGCTTGTAGATTTCAATCTCTTTCTTCAGTGCACGCACTTCTTCAACAGAGATGATCATCGGGAACATGATGCGCAGCTTACCGAAAGCGGATGCACGCAGGATAGCGCGAACCTGGTCACGCAGGATCTCTTTGCGATCCATGGCGATACGTACGGCACGCCAGCCCAGGAACGGGTTCTCTTCTTTCGGGAAGTTCATGTACGGCAGCTCTTTGTCGCCACCGATATCCATGGTGCGGACGATAACGGCCTGCGAGCCGCACGCTTCCGCAACCGCTTTGTACGCTGCAAACTGCTCTTCTTCCGTTGGCAGGGCGTCGCGGTCCATGAACAGGAATTCAGTACGATACAGACCTACACCTTCCGCACCGTTGCGCTCAGCGCCGTCAACGTCACGTACGGTACCGATGTTAGCGCACACTTCAACCTGATGGCCGTCCAGCGTGATGGCTGGCAGATCTTTCAGTTTAGCGAGTTCCGCTTTCTCGGTAGCAACCTGCTCCTGAACGGAACGCAGCTGCTCGATCACATCGTTAGTTGGGTTGACGTAAACCACGTTGTTTACGGCATCCAGAATCAGATAGTCGTCGTTTTTCACCTGCGAGGTGACGCTACCGGTACCCACGATGGCTGGCAGCTCCAGAGAACGCGCCATGATAGAGGTGTGGGAGGTACGTCCACCTGCATCAGTAATGAAACCCAGCACCTTGTTCAGGTTCAGCTGTGCGGTTTCAGACGGGGTCAGGTCAGCGGCAACCAGGATGACTTCGTCCTGAATCGCGCTCAGATCGATGATGGCCAGACCCAGGATGTTGCGCAGCAGGCGCTTACCGATGTCACGTACGTCAGCCGCACGCTCTTTCAGGTATTCATCGTCCAGTTCTTCCAGGGCAGTTGCCTGACCTTCGATAACTTCATGCGCAGCCGCGTCGGCCGTCATGCCTTTATCTTTAATCAGGGCT
Organism: Enterobacter cloacae complex sp. ECL411; assembly: GCF_021869665.1. NCBI lineage: Bacteria > Pseudomonadati > Pseudomonadota > Gammaproteobacteria > Enterobacterales > Enterobacteriaceae > Enterobacter > Enterobacter cloacae complex sp. ECL411. The sequence continues at coordinate 3,339,261 of NZ_CP091486.1, read as the reverse complement.
ATGATTTCCTGCTCCAGCTCCTCATCTTCGAGCAGCATAATGTGCCCTTCGAAGATGGCTTCTTTTTCTTCACCGAAAGTTTCGCCAGCTTTAGTTTTAATCGCTTCCAGTTGCGCAGATGCCTTGGCACGACCGCTCAGAAAACGTTCAACTTCCTGATCAACCTTGTCGGCAGAAATTTTTTTCCGGTCAATGACGATTTCGTCTTCTTTCAGCAGCAATGCTTTGCCGAAAGCGATACCCGGGGATGCTAAAATGCCTGAAATCATAACCCTACCTTACTTGTGACTGATATTGAAAAGAACCCGGTAAACTTACTCGAGTTCAGCCATCAGCTTAACCAGATGCTCAACTGCTTTCTGCTCGTCTTCACCTTCAGCGGAGATGGTAACAACGGTACCCTGAGTCAGACCCAGAGTTTGCAGCTTGAACAGGCTTTTTGCGCTAGCGCTTTTGCCGTTGGAAGTCACAGTGATTTCAGAAGTGAAGCCTTTCGCTTCTTTAACAAACTGAGCAGCAGGGCGGGTGTGCAGACCGTTCGGAGCGGTAATGGTAACTTCTTGCTGGAACATTGTATTTCCCCAACTTATAGGTTTAGTGTTGTGGAACTAAAGTCTAGCCTGGCGACTTAACTTTAGCCTGTATAGTTAGCGCTGACGTTTCAATCGTCATTAAACATTATGCAGTGAAAGCAAGACTTGAACCAAATCATAAAATCGATTCAGCAGCGCTATTTCGTTCACCGATTAATTTCGCGCATCAAAATAATTGCTGGTTTAAATACCAGACCCAACGGGGTGAAGCAATGCCAGGAGGGGTAAAACTTTGAAGCAGGCCACAAAAAAGCACCTGAAAAGGTGCTTTTTTACGCGTTTTTAACATACTGGCATCACTGTTGCAGTTCTTTCTCTGTGAACAGATCGGCAAACAGTGCTGTGCTTAAGTAACGCTCACCCGAAGACGGTAGGATAACCACAATATTCTTGTTGGTAAAGGTTTCGTCTTCCAGCAGTTTGAGAGCTGCAGCAACCGCCGCACCGGAAGAGATACCCGCCAGAATGCCTTCCTCGTCCATCAGGCGACGCGCCGTGGAGATGGCTTCTTCATTGGTGATTGCGACCACTTTATCGATCAGCTTCAGATCGAGGTTGCCTGGAATAAAGCCAGCGCCGATACCCTGGATTTTGTGCGGACCTGGTTTGATCTCTTCGCCTGCCAGCGCCTGAGCGATAACCGGAGAGTCGGTTGGCTCAACGGCAACGGTAATCAGATCTTTTTTACCTTTCGTGCCTTTAATATAGCGAGACACCCCGGTCAGCGTACCGCCGGTGCCTACGCCGGAGATAAACACATCAACCTGACCGTCGGTATCTTCCCAGATTTCCGGGCCGGTGGTTTTCTCATGAATTTCCGGGTTGGCCGGGTTGCTGAACTGCTGGAGCAGCAGATACTTTGCAGGATCGCTGGCGACGATTTCTTCGGCCTTCTGAATCGCGCCCTTCATGCCTTTCGCGCCTTCCGTGAGGACCAGATTCGCACCCAACGCTTTCAGCAGCTTACGGCGCTCAATACTCATGGTTTCAGGCATAGTCAGCGTCAGCTTATAGCCGCGCGCCGCCGCAACATAGGCCAGGGCGATACCGGTATTGCCGCTGGTGGGTTCAACCAGCTCAACGCCAGGTTTCAGCACGCCACGCTTTTCAGCATCCCAAATCATATTCGCACCGATACGGCATTTAACGCTGAAGCTTGGGTTACGAGATTCCACCTTCGCCAGAATGCGTCCATTACCGATACGGTTCAGTCGAACCAGGGGCGTATGACCGATAGTCAGCGAGTTGTCTTCATAAATCTTACTCATGGCCTGTCCTTAACTGTATGAAATTGGGATACCGACCCAGCATACCTGTTGAACAGGTATGGGGAAGTAAGGAAATCGCATATCTATATGCTGCAAGGAAATAATGGGGATCAGTATGGAATAAGGGGCGGCATAAGCCACCCCTCTTTTACACATTTTTGCATTACTTCCATAACGCGTGCTTAGCACGGTAGCAGTCCACCCACATCGCCGTCGCGCCGCAAACGGCAACGGGCATGATGAACAGATTCAGGAAAGGGATCATGGTGAACAGGCTGGTAAGGGCACCAAACTGCATATTGGCAACCTTCTGAGTGCGCAGGGCAGTGCGCATCTCTTTAAACGGCACTTTGTGGTTATCGAACGGATAATCACAGTACTGGATAGCAAGCATCCAGGCGCTGAACAGGAACCACAGCACGGGTGCGACCGTCTGGCCGATCCCGGGTACAAAATAAAGGATGAGCAGCACAATCGCCCGCGGCAGGTACCACGCAAACTTCTGCCATTCGCGCTTCATGATGCGGGGGACATCTTTCACGATCCCCAGTACGCCCGTGTCAGGCGGCGCCGCACCGGTCAGGCGCGCTTCCAGCTGTTCGGCCAGCAGACCGTTGAACGGCGCGGCTATCCAGTTAGCTATCGTCGAAAAGAAATAGCCGAAAACCAGCAGCACGGAGATAACCGCAATCGGCCAGAGCAGGTAGTCCAACCACTGTAACCAGTCCGGCACATAGCTCATCAGGGAAGGGATCCAGCTTTCCAGTCTGGTGAACAGCCACCAGAACGCGCCCCCCATCAGAATAATGTTGATCAGTAACGGCAAAACAACGAAGCGTCGAATGCCCGGCAGGGAGACCAGTTTCCAGCCCTGAGAAAAGTACCAGACCCCGCTACGTGGGGCAGAAGAAGATGTTGAAACCATACCAGGCTGTACTCCTTTTTACACAACCAGTGGAATTGCCCGCCTATATTATCCAGTTACGGGCCAATGACCAGTTCGGAAATGTTCGAAAAACCAGCAAAAAGCACGATTTAGTTCATCTTTATGCTGTGAATGCTCTGCATACACTTGCACTTGACGTAAACGGCAAATACTCTTAGTGAGTAAATGTTTGCCGTGGTGGCAAGGTGTTAGAACAACAGAGAATATAATGATGCAGGATTTGCGTCTGATATTAATCATTGTTGGCGCGATCGCCATAATCGCTTTACTGGTACATGGTTTCTGGACCAGCCGTAAAGAGCGTTCCTCTATGTTTCGCGATCGTCCACTGAAGCGCATGAAGTCCAGTCGCGAAGACGATGACGTTGAAGACGACATCGACGGTCTTGACGACGACGGTGTGGGTGAAGTTCGTGTTCATCGGGTCAATACTGCGCCCGGCGCAGCGCATGGAGAGCATGAAGCTCCCCGCGCTCCGCAGCACCAGTATCAACCACCGTATGCCTCTGCCCAGCCGCGCCAGCCAGCGCCGCCGCCAGTGGAAGAACCTGTTCGTCATCCGTCGCAGCAGCCTGTGCAACAGCAGCCCGTTGCGCCACAGCCTGTACAGCAGCAACCTGTGCAACAGCCTGCACAGCCAGTGCATCAGCCACAGCCAGTGCAACAGCCGCAGCCGGTAGAACAACCGCAGCCTCAGCCGCAGCCGCAGCCTGAACCGCCTGCGCCACAGCCCGCTCCGTGCGTTGAGCCAGAGCCTGTTGTTGAGCCAGAACCGGTTGTTGAAAAGCCGCAGCGTAAAGAAGCGGTAATCATCATGAATGTGGCTGCTCATCATGGCACCCATCTGAACGGTGACGTGCTGCTCAACAGCATCCAACAGGCAGGCTTCAAGTTCGGCGACATGAATATTTTCCATCGCCACCTGAGTCCTGACGGCAGCGGTCCGGCGCTGTTCAGCCTGGCTAATATGGTCAATCCAGGCACGTTTGACCCGGAAATGACCGGTGATTTCGTCACGCCTGGGGTTACGATCTTTATGCAGGTGCCGTCCTACGGTGACGAGCTGCAAAACTTTAAGCTGATGCTACAGTCCGCTCAGCACATCGCCGACGAAGTGGGCGGTGTTGTGCTCGACGATCAGCGTCGTATGATGACGCCGCAGAAACTGCGCGAATATCAGGACCGCATCCGCGAAGTTAAGGAAGCTAACGCGTAATCGTCGCGTTTACTTCAACTCCTCCTCAACCCCCGCCTGTCGGGGGTTTTTCTCATTGATGGTGCGATATGGACTCAATCGAACAACAACTTACTGAACTGCGAACCACGCTTCGCCATCATGAATATCTCTATCATGTTATGGACGCACCGGAAGTGCCGGATGCGGAATATGACCGCCTGATGCGTGAACTGCGCGAGCTGGAAGCGCAGCACCCGGAGCTGATTACGCCCGATTCCCCAACGCAGCGCGTCGGCGCGGAACCGCTGGGTGCTTTCAGCCAGGTGCGCCACGAAGTGCCGATGCTGTCGCTGGATAACGTGTTTGATGAAGAGAGTTTTCTGGCTTTCAACAAGCGCGTGCAGGATCGCCTGAAGAGCGTCGACAATCTGAGCTGGTGCTGCGAGCTAAAACTGGATGGTCTGGCCGTCAGCATTCTTTATGAGAACGGCGTGATGGTACGTGCCGCAACGCGCGGCGACGGCACCACCGGGGAAGACATCACCACCAATGTGCGCACCATTCGTGCGATCCCGCTGAAGCTGCGTGGCGATAACATTCCTGCGCGGCTGGAAGTGCGCGGGGAAGTTTTCCTTCCGCAGGCGGGCTTTGAGAAGATCAATGAAGAATCGCGTCGTACCGGGGGTAAAGTGTTTGCAAACCCGCGTAACGCGGCGGCAGGTTCGCTGCGCCAGCTCGATCCGCGTATCACCGCGAAGCGACCGCTTACTTTCTTCTGCTACGGCGTCGGGATCCTGGAAGGCGGTGACCTGCCGGATACCCACCTGGGTCGTTTAATGCAGTTCAAAGAGTGGGGTTTGCCGGTAAGCAACCGCGTGCAGCTTTGCGACTCTCCAGAGGCGGTGCTGGCGTTCTATCACAAGGTTGAAGAAGATCGTCCCACGCTTGGGTTTGATATTGATGGCGTAGTGATCAAGGTTAACTCCCTGGCATTGCAGGAACAGTTGGGTTTTGTTGCCCGGGCGCCACGCTGGGCAGTGGCCTTTAAGTTCCCGGCGCAGGAGCAGATGACCTTCGTTCGCGACGTGGAATTTCAGGTAGGACGTACGGGTGCGATTACGCCTGTGGCGCGTCTGGAGCCTGTGCAGGTGGCTGGCGTGCTGGTCAGTAACGCTACGCTGCATAACGCCGATGAAATTGCCCGTCTGGGGCTGCGAATTGGTGACAAAGTGGTGATTCGCCGCGCGGGCGATGTGATCCCGCAGGTGGTTAACGTAGTGGAATCAGAACGTCCTGCCGATACCCGTGCCATCGAGTTTCCTGCCCATTGTCCGGTATGTGGTTCGGACGTTGAGCGCGTGGAAGGTGAAGCGGTAACGCGCTGTACGGGCGGGTTAATCTGCGGCGCGCAGCGTAAAGAGTCCCTGAAGCACTTTGTCTCCCGCCGGGCGATGGACGTCGACGGAATGGGTGACAAGATCATCGACCAGTTAGTTGAGAAAGAGTATGTCCATACGCCAGCGGACCTCTTTACCCTGACGGCAGGTAAGCTGACCGGTCTTGATCGTATGGGGCCGAAATCTGCCCAGAACGTGGTCAATGCGCTCGAGGCGGCCAAAAATACTACCTTTGCCCGTTTCCTTTACGCGCTCGGCATTCGTGAAGTCGGAGAGGCGACGGCGGCAGGGCTGGCGGCGTATTTCGGCACGCTGGAGGCTCTTGAGAAAGCCACCATCGACGAACTACAGAAAGTCCCTGACGTTGGTATAGTGGTCGCTACCCACGTCTTCAACTTCTTCGCCGAAGAGAGCAACCGTGAAGTGATCGGTAAATTACTGGAACAGGGCATTCACTGGCCCGCACCGGTAGTGGTTAATGCAGAAGAGATCGACAGCCCGTTTGCAGGTAAAACGGTGGTGCTGACCGGCAGTCTGAGCCAGCTCTCGCGTGATGACGCGAAAGCGCGCCTGGTGGCGCTTGGGGCAAAAGTGGCGGGAAGCGTGTCAAAGAAAACCGACCTGGTGATCGCCGGGGAAGCGGCCGGTTCGAAGCTGGCAAAAGCGCAGGAGCTCGGCATCGAGGTGATCGATGAAGCGGAAATGATGCGCCTTTTAGGAGAGTGATGTGGAAAAAGAGCAGCTCGTTGAGATCGCCAATACGGAGATGCCGTTCGGTAAATATAAGGGCCGCAGGCTGATTGATTTACCGGAAGAATATCTGCTGTGGTTTGCCCGTAAGGATGAGTTTCCTGCCGGGCGTCTTGGCGAGCTGATGGCTATCACATTACTGATCAAAACAGAGGGGCTGACCCAGCTGGTGCAGCCCCTGAAACGTCCTTAAACTTTCGCGGCGCGGGTCTCTTCCTGCGCCAGCTTTTCAGTCTGTGCCTTGTAACGCCGCGCCAGTACCGCACACACCATCAGCTGGATCTGATGGAAAATCATCAGCGGCAGTACCATCATCCCAATGACCGACGTCGGGAACAGAATATTGGCCATCGGGATCCCGTTGGCCAGGCTCTTTTTCGATCCGCAGAATACGATGGTGATTTCATCGGCCTTATTGAAGCCGCATTTGCGGGCCACAAAGACGTTAACCGCGATCACAATGGTCAGCAGAACAAGGCTTACCACCACAATAAACAGCAGCGATCCTGCGCCCACCCTGTGCCAGATGCCGTTCACCACGGCTTCGCTGAAGGCCGTGTAAACCACCAGCAGAATGGAGCTTTGGTCCGTTTTCCCGATCCATTTTTTGTGTTTCGCCACAAACGCCCCAATCCAGGGGCGGGATAAGTGTCCGAGCACAAACGGCAGTAGCAGTTGCAGACAAATTTTACCCACCTGCTCCAGATTACCTTCTGCACCATGCATGTTCATCAGCAGACCGACCAGCAGCGGTGAAACAAAGATCCCGAGCAGGCTGGAAGCCGAAGCAGAACAGACCGCCGCCGCGACGTTGCCGCCCGCCAGCGAGGTAAAGGCAATAGCAGACTGCACGGTGGCCGGCAAAATGCACAGATAAAGGAAACCGGTATAGAGTGCCGGATCGACATTCACCGGCGCCCACCAGGCAAACAGCACGCCCAGAACAGGGAAGAGGATAAAGGTGCTGCACATTACCCAGAGGTGCAGTCGCCAGTGGCTACCGCCTGCAATAATGGCTTCCCGGGAGAGTTTGGCGCCATGCATAAAGAACAACAGGGCAATGGCTGCCGTGGTCAGCCCTTCAATGACCGGAACGAAACCGCCCCGCGCCGGGAAGAACGAGGCCAGCAAGACGACACCAATCAGGGTCAGCGTAAACGGATCAAGGATACGAAAAAGTTTCATAATCACTCCTGAAAACAGATGCCGCTATTGTGCTTTCTTCCCTTTGAGAAATAAAATTGATTTATTGCATCCATTCATGAATTAAAGAGATGAATTATTCACTACGTCAGCTTCGTGTTTTCGTCACCGTCGCGCAGGCCCGCAGCTTTAGCCGGGCAGGGGAGATGATTGGCCTCAGCCAGTCGGCGGTGAGCCATAGCGTGAAAGAGCTGGAAACTCAAACCGGCGTGAAACTGCTCGACCGCACGACGCGCGAAGTGGTGCTCACCGAAGCGGGACATCAGCTGGCAACGCGTCTGGAAAGGCTGCTGGATGAACTGAACAGTACGCTGAGAGACGTCGGACGGCTTGGACAACAGCTTTCCGGTACCGTGAGAGTGGCGGCGAGCCAGACGATTTCGGCGCATCTTATTCCCCAGTGCATCGCTGAAAGTAATCACCGCTATCCGGATATCGATTTTGTTTTGCACGACAGGCCGCAGCAGTGGGTACTGGAGAGTATTCGTCAGGGGGATGTGGATTTCGGGATTGTTATCGATCCCGGAGCGGTAAGCGACCTGGAATGTGAAGTGGTACTCTCGGAACCCTTTTTATTGCTCTGCCGCGATGATGATCCTCTGGCATCGCTGTCGCAGGTGGCCTGGCAAGCCTTACAGGGGGCAAACCTGGTGTTACAGGATTATGCATCAGGTAGCCGCCCGCTGATAGATGCCGCACTGGCCGCACAGGGCGTAAAGGCAACCATTGTGCAGGAGATTGGGCATCCTGCCACGCTCTTCCCGATGGTCGAAGCGGGGATTGGCATCAGCGTTCTGCCGGCGCTGGCGCTGCCACTGCCGCAGGGGAGTCGTTTAACGGTGAAGCGTTTTGTACCCTGTGTCGAACGCCAGCTGATGCTGGTACGCCGTAAAAACAGGTCTCTTTCCGGAGCGGCACACGCCTGCTGGGATGTGGTGCGTATGCAGGCCAGGCGTCTGATGGAGGCCCGCACGCGCGATCCACTTTTTAATGAAACCAATGATCAGATATAGATATCAATCTGATGTTCTGCGGAGGGTTTATTGACGCCTTCCGCCACGGCCTGACCGCTTTCCTGTTTTGGCATCGCCTCTTCTGCCTGCTGACGCTGCAATTGCGCCAGCTGTGCCTGCAACATAGCCAGCTGAGATTCGAGCAATTCTTGCTGCTTTTGCTTTTCTTCCGCTGTGGCATCACCCATGGCGACTTCTTTAAGTTGCTGAGTGACTTTCGTTATCTGTTTGGTCAGACGGGTGATCTGGGAAGCAATGTCGTTTCCGCCGGAGCTGTTATCTACGCTGCCGATTTCCATCGCCGACAGAGAAACGGGCTTAAGAGTTGTCATATTGAGATCCTTTTCGCCATAAAATAGAGGTATCGGCAAAGAAGGCGTGAGCTTGAGTAAAACAAGCGGTTTGGCTGCAATGGGGATGTGCTATATCGCAGATAGTAAAAAAGCGCCTTTAGGGCGCTTTTTTACATTGGTGGGTCGTGCAGGATTCGAACCTGCGACCAATTGATTAAAAGTCAACTGCTCTACCAACTGAGCTAACGACCCGAAATGGTGGGCGATGACGGGCTCGAACCGCCGACCCCCTCCGTGTAAAGGAGATGCTCTACCAACTGAGCTAATCGCCCATTTCGGAACTGCTACGATAAGGTGAGAATGGTGGGCGATGACGGGCTCGAACCGCCGACCCCCTCCGTGTAAAGGAGATGCTCTACCAACTGAGCTAATCGCCCAATCTCAATTCTTATCTACACTGCGAGTCTACCGAAGTAGATGGTGGGTGATGACGGGCTCGAACCGCCGACCCCCTCCGTGTAAAGGAGATGCTCTACCAACTGAGCTAATCACCCCCGCTGTGTGGAGTCGCATTATAGGGAGAGTTGAAAATGAGTCAACGCATTTTCTAAAGTTTTTATTCGTTCGTCGTAAAATTAGTCAAAACGATCGCAAAACGGACTGTGGTGCATGATTTCTAAACAAAAACAGCAATCTCGAACCGGATAAAGTGATCGACATTGAGGAATCGGCCCACAGTGATAGAATATTGCCCATTGTTTTCTTCCCAGGATTTGCCGATTACCGGCATCTTTATAACGTAAGGCCATTTCATGAAAATCAAAACTCGCTTCGCGCCGAGCCCGACAGGCTATCTGCATGTCGGTGGTGCACGTACTGCTCTCTACTCCTGGCTTTTCGCACGCCACAACAAAGGTGAGTTTGTGCTGCGTATTGAAGACACCGACCTGGAGCGCTCAACGCCGGAAGCAATTGAAGCCATTATGGATGGGATGAACTGGCTGAATCTGGAGTGGGACGAAGGCCCATACTTCCAGACCAAACGTTTTGACCGCTATAACGCCGTAATTGACGAGATGCTGGTCGCAGGCACGGCCTATAAGTGCTACTGCTCAAGGGAGCGTCTGGATGCGCTGCGCGAAGAGCAAATGGCAAAAGGCGAAAAACCGCGTTATGACGGTCGTTGCCGTCATGACCACAGCGAGCATGCTGCTGATGAGCCTTGCGTAGTGCGTTTTGCTAACCCGCAGGATGGCTCTGTTATCTTTGATGACCAGATCCGCGGCCCGATCGAATTCAGCAACCAGGAGCTGGATGACCTCATCATTCGTCGTACTGACGGCTCGCCAACCTATAACTTCTGCGTGGTTGTGGACGACTGGGATATGGAAATCACTCACGTGATCCGTGGTGAAGACCATATCAATAACACCCCGCGTCAGATCAACATTCTGAAAGCGCTGAACGCGCCTGTACCGGTGTATGCGCACGTATCGATGATCAACGGTGACGACGGTAAAAAGCTGTCCAAACGTCATGGCGCGGTGAGCGTGATGCAGTACCGTGATGACGGCTATCTGCCGGAAGCGCTACTGAACTATCTGGTGCGTCTGGGCTGGGCTCATGGTGACCAGGAGATCTTCAGCCGCGAAGAGATGATCGAGCTTTTCTCTCTGAACTCGGTAAGCAAATCAGCCAGCGCGTTCAACACTGACAAACTGCTGTGGCTGAACCATCACTACATCAATACCATGCAGCCAGAGTATGTGGCGACTTATCTGCAATGGCACATTGAGCAGGCAAACATCGATACCCGTACGGGCCCTGAGCTGGCGGATCTGGTGAAGCTGCTTGGCGAGCGTTGCAAAACGCTGAAAGAGATCGCCGAGAGCTGCCGCTACTTTTATGAAGAGTTTGACGCGTTCGACGCCGACGCGGCCAAGAAACACCTGCGTCCGGTTGCGCGTCAGCCGCTGGAAGTGGTGCGAGATAAACTCGAAGCCATTACCGAATGGACTGCAGAAAATGTTCACCACGCGATTCAGGCAACCGCTGATGAGTTGGAAATTGGCATGGGTAAAGTCGGTATGCCGCTGCGCGTTGCGGTGACGGGGGCAGGCCAGTCTCCGGCGCTGGACGTGACCGTTCATGCCATTGGCAAATCACGTAGCGTTGCGCGTATCAACAAGGCGCTGGGCTTTATTGCTGAGCGCGAAAGCCAGCAGTAATGCTCGTAAAATACAAATAACGGCAGGGTAACCTGCCGTTTTTTATGTCTGTTATTCAGCAATACCAAGACGCGTGAGAAAACCCTGCAAACCTTCGCGAGCGAGCAGCTTGTGCAAACGTTCCTGTTCGACAGTTGTCATGTTTTCCAGCGAGTCGATAATTTGTGGAAGCAGGCTGGATGAGGTCGCCACGCCATAGAGTGAAGGGCTTTCTGCCACATGGTAAACAGCCCGACTGTTACGAATGGCGGGAAGGCTAATGATGTGCTCCTTAACGTGCGCATCAATACATATCACCCTCGCTCTTCCGCCTTTTACACCGTTGATACCCTCCGTTTTCCATCCTTTCTGTCGTATCCAGCGATTAACGGTTTGTCGGGCGACGCCCAGACTGTCCGCCAGCTCTTCCGTGGTCATTTTGCTGCGTAATCTTTTCATATTAGCGTTGGTCGCGAATCCCTAAGCGTTGTAACAATCCGGTAATCCCTTCCCGCAGTAACAGAGATGTCATCTGCTTTTGCTCATCCGGCGTCATTTCATTCGCCAGCGTCAGGAGCAGGGCGTGAAGCGAGCCTTCGTGGTACGCCTTTTCTGGCATTTCCGGCGACTCTGTTACCCTGCGTGCGCTGCGAATAAAGTCGCGCACTTTTTCATTGACGTGTACCAGACGCGCCTTGCCGCCCTGAACGCCTGGTTTTGGCGATGTAATCCAACCCTCTTTGCGTACCCATTTATTGATGGTCTGTCGGCTATAGCCAGTCAGCAGGGCTAACTCTTCTGGCGTCATTCGTTCCTTGATCATACAATTTCCTGAATATCTGTGGGGTTAATTAGTGGTTCATTTTATAGCACCGTTTTACGTGAAAACGTGACAAGCTTTACTCCTGGCTGCGAGCAGACTCGCAAAGTGATTCATTTGCATGATTTTTCGGCGGTTGAAAGGCTGAGGTTGAATTTGCCGTTGACACTGTGCGGCGGAATTCATATTATGCCGCCCGTCAACATGACAGCTTTACGATGGGGCTATAGCTCAGCTGGGAGAGCGCCTGCATGGCATGCAGGAGGTCAGCGGTTCGATCCCGCTTAGCTCCACCAAGCTCTGAACCCAACAGAGTACGGTAGGTAAAGTAACATGTGGGGCTATAGCTCAGCTGGGAGAGCGCTTGCATGGCATGCAAGAGGTCAGCGGTTCGATCCCGCTTAGCTCCACCAAAATTTAAACCCTCGTCGTCAGACGGGGGTTTTTTATATCTTGTAAAATATTTAGACTGTTTTTGTTGCAATTAACGTCGTTTTCTATACCTCACCTCAATCCAAATCAATAATTAAGTCCATAAATAGACCTAAACTTGATTCGTCCAATTAATAAACCTATTATCGATCCGGTCAATAAGACGATGGTTAAATAGATTACCCGGATTAATGAATAGAAAAATTTACAATAATGTAAAAATATTTATGATTGCCCTGGCGCTAAGCCTGATTGCGATCCCCTTTTCCCGTTATATCTCTCCGCGCGCTATCGTTAACGAAAATGATGTTTATTTAGCGTGGCTGCCCTTAAGCGCCATGCTCGCCATCGTGTTGTTATTTGGACGATGGGCAATCATTCCTTTGTTGCTAAGTTTTAGTGTTACTAATGCTTATTACTTTGATTTAGCCCCGCTACAATCTATCGTTTTATTATGTTGTCAGACGTTTGCCGTCTTCGCCGCCTGTGGCGTTATCCGTTTGATGCTGGGCAAGCGCTGGCGCCACAGCATGCCGAATAAGTACATTGGTATACGTATTTTATGGCTCGGATTTATGGTGCCTGTGGGCATCAAATTATCGATGTATCTGGCGGGGTATTTATTTGATTTCCCGGTAACAATCTCCTCCTATTTCGGCGAAGGATCTGCAATTTATAACGTTATCGATATTCAGAGTCTGATTTGCGCCGCCCTGATTTTCACCATGATGTTCTATTATCCATTAAGAATGATTATTAATCCTCGCTATGCCCGAACATTCTGGCGGCGAAGCGTGAAGCCCCTCTTTTGCAACAAAAAAGCGTTATTTATCGTTGTGTGGCTGATGCTGTTGGTCTCAATGATCGCTATTTTATGCGCACCTTTTGAGTCGCAGTTTATTGCGGGTTATTTGATGCCGACCGTTTTCATTCTTTTTACCCTGGGTATTGGTCGTTTGAGCTATGCGCTCATCTCTTTATTCTGGGCAGCCTCAGCGCTCATGTTGTTGACCTATAATTATAATTTTCTCAATGGCGTTGAATCGGGCCACTCGCTCTCCTTTATTCTGTCGGTACTCATCTCTTTCGCTATCTGCCTGCTTTACATGTCGCAGATCTATCAGAAAAGTGAATGGCTGAAACAGGGGTGGCAGGAGAGGGCGCTTACCGATCCGCTCACCGGTCTGCCTAACATTCGTGCGCTGGAAGTTTTTCTACAGCATCATCCTGAGGCCAAAGTCTGCTGCTTGCGTCTGGATAATCTGGAATTCCTGAGCCGTCACTACGGCATCCTCATGCGCGTGCACTGTAAAAAGATGATCACCGCGTCGCTGCAGCCGTTATTGCAAAAAGACGAGAAGCTCTTCCAGTTACCAGGCAGTGAACTGATGTTGGTCTTGCTGGGACCGGGCACGGCTGAACGTCTGCAATTTATGGTTGACCATCTGAACAGCCGTAAAATTATCTGGAACAAGACTGAGCTCGACATTGAGTTTGGTGCCTCCTGGGGGGAAGTGCCAAATGGAGAAAGCGTGCATCACACGCTGGGTCAGTTGAGCTGGCTGTCCGAGCAGTCCTGTTCCGGGCATAACGTCCTTGCGTTAACCAACAGTCTGGATGATGTTTCTGGTCATACGACTGACAGGGTGCTAATGCTGGCCCGTATAAAACGCGCCCTTGATATCGGTGGTCTCCATCTTTACGCGCAGCCAATTCACAACGCGCGCGGAGAAGGGTACTTTGAAATCCTTTCGCGTCTTGAAAGTGATGGTGAGATCATCACCCCTGACCGCTTTATTCCGCTGATTGCTCAGTTCAACCTGAGCCACCGATTCGACCTGAACGTGGTGGAAAAATTGCTGATGTGGATGCGCAGTCATCCATCCGGACGGGCCGGAACGCGGTTCTCCGTTAATCTGATGCCGCTGACGCTGATGCAGAACGAGATTGCAGCTGAGATCATCGCGCTTTTTGAACGCTACGCCGTTGCACCGCAAGATATCGTCATTGAGATCACCGAGGAACAGGCTTTCTCTGACTCGGGAAGCAGCATCAACAATATCCAGCAGCTGCGGGATTATGGCTTCCGCATTGCTATCGATGACTTTGGTACCGGCTATGCCAACTTTGAGCGCCTGAAGCGACTGGAGGCCGATATCATTAAGATCGATGGCTGCTTCGTGAAAGATATCTGCACCGACAGCATGGATGCGATGATCGTGCAGTCCATTTGCAACATGGCAAAAACGAAATCGCTTTGTGTGGTGGCTGAATATGTGGAATCGGCTGAACAACGCGAGATGTTGCTGCGATACGGCGTTGATTATTTGCAGGGCTATTTGATTGGTAAACCACTGCCCCTGACGGCGCTGGAGACATAAAAAAACCGGGAGCGATGGCTCCCGGTTTTCATTGAGCGATATGGATTACAGCACCAATGCTGCGATAGAGGCAGACAGGACGCTCACCAGCGTTGAACCGTAAACCAGCTTCAGGCCAAAGCGAGAAACGACGTTACCTTGCTCTTCGTTCAGGCCTTTAATCGCACCAGCGATAATACCGATGGAAGAGAAGTTCGCGAAGGAGACCAGGAAGACGGACAGGATCCCTTCCGCACGCGGGGAGAGCGTGCTGGCAATCTTCTGAAGATCCATCATCGCCACGAATTCATTGGATACCAGTTTCGTTGCCATGATACTGCCCACCTGCAACGCTTCGTGAGCGGGCACACCCATTACCCAAGCGACGGGGTAGAAGATATAGCCCAGAATACCCTGGAACGAAATACCAAGTACGGCCGCAAACAGGGCGTTCAGCGCAGCGATCAGTGCGATAAAGCCAATCAGCATCGCGGCAACGATAATCGCAACCTTGAAACCCGCCAGAATGTATTCACCCAGCATTTCGAAGAAGCTCTGTCCCTCGTGCAGGTTTGACATCTGAATGTTCTCTTCGCTGGCATCCACGCGGTACGGGTTAATCAGCGAAAGAACAATAAAGGTGCTGAACATATTCAGAACCAGCGCTGCAACCACGTATTTAGGTTCCAGCATAGTCATATACGCGCCCACGATAGACATGGAAACGGTAGACATTGCTGTCGCCGCCATGGTGTACATGCGGTTACGGGACATCTTGCCGAGGATATCTTTATACGCAATGAAGTTCTCAGACTGACCCAGGATCAGCGAGCTGACTGCGTTAAAGGATTCCAGCTTGCCCATGCCATTAACTTTCGATAACAGGAAGCCGATTGCACGGATAACCACCGGCAGAACACGAATGTGCTGGAGGATCCCGATCAGGGCAGAGATGAAGACGATAGGGCAGAGCACTTTCAGGAAGAAGAAGGCCAAACCCTGATCGTTCATGTTGCCAAAGACAAAGTTAGTCCCGTCGTTGGCAAATCCGAGCAGTTTTTCGAACATTTCGGAGAAGCCTTTCACGAAGCCGAGGCCTACGTTGGAGTTCAGGAAGAACCACGCAAGTAAAACTTCAATGACCAGCAGCTGGACAACATAGCGAATACGAATATTTTTGCGGTCAGTGCTGACCAGCAATGCGAGTGCAGTAACGACAACGAGTGCCAGGACAAAATGAAGGACGCGGTCCATATTTGCTCCAAATATGAGGCAGGTTTAATTTCCGTGCACATTCTATGTAACAAGCACAAAGAAAACGAGATCAAGCCCACACTATAGTTACATCCTGTGACGAGTCTCAAAAATAGTGATCAACAATACATTTTTGTTATGTTAGGTAAATGAGTGAAAAGTTAAGTTTGTGTGCTACGCTTCACAAATGTCTGCGCATTTTCACATTCTGTGACCTTGCTCCACCTGCCTGTCCATTGTCCCTGGCTATCAGAGTAATCATGTTAACCATTACAAATGAACTTGATAATCATTCTCATTTTGATAGCATAAAACATAGCACAGGCTATATTTCCAGAGGCAGAAATGACGAATAGTCGCGTAGAGAGTAGCAGCGGCAGGGCGGCACGCAAGCTGCGGTTCGCATTAATGGGACCTGCATTCATTGCCGCGATTGGCTACATCGATCCGGGTAATTTTGCGACCAATATTCAGGCCGGGGCCAGTTTCGGCTATAAGCTGCTGTGGGTTGTGGTGTGGGCCAACCTGATGGCGATGCTGATTCAGATGCTTTCCGCGAAGCTGGGTATTGCCACCGGGAAAAACCTGGCGGAGCAAATCCGCGATCACTATCCGCGTCCGGCGGTATGGTTTTACTGGGTCCAGGCGGAAATTATCGCCATGGCCACCGATCTCGCCGAGTTTATCGGGGCGGCGATCGGCTTTAAGCTTATTCTGGGCGTCTCCCTGCTACAGGGCGCCGTGCTGACCGGTATCGCCACGTTCCTTATTTTGATGCTCCAGAGGCGGGGACAAAAACCGCTGGAGAAAGTCATCGGCGGCCTGCTGCTGTTCGTCGCTGCCGCCTATATTGTTGAGCTGATTTTCTCCCAGCCGAATCTGGTGCAGTTGACGAAAGGGATGGTGATCCCGTCGTTACCCACCTCTGAAGCCGTATTTCTGGCCGCCGGGGTGCTGGGGGCGACCATTATGCCGCATGTAATTTATCTGCACTCTTCTTTAACCCAAAATCTGCACGGCGGGACGAGTAAAGAGCGCTACTCCGCCTCGAAATGGGATGTGGCAATTGCGATGACCATTGCCGGATTTGTGAATCTGGCGATGATGGCGACTGCCGCCGCCGCGTTTCACTTTAACGGGCATACCGGGGTTGCCGATCTCGACCAGGCGTACCTGACGCTGGAGCCGTTGCTGAGCCATGCCGCTGCCACTATTTTTGGTTTAAGCCTGGTTGCTGCGGGACTTTCCTCTACGGTTGTGGGGACACTGGCCGGGCAGGTGGTGATGCAGGGGTTCGTACGTTTCCATATTCCACTGTGGGTTCGCCGTTCGGTAACGATGCTGCCTTCCTTTATTGTAATTCTGATGGGGCTGGATCCGACCCGCATTCTGGTGATGAGTCAGGTGCTGCTGAGTTTCGGTATTGCGCTGGCGCTGGTGCCGCTACTGATATTCACCAGCAACAAATCGCTGATGGGCGATCTGGTGAATTCGACGTGGGTGAAACGCGCCGGGTGGGCCATTGTGGTCGTGGTGGTGGCGTTAAACATGTGGTTGCTGTTAGGCACAGCAGCAGGCCTGTAAAAGAAAAAGGAGCCGTGAGGCTCCTTTTAGCTGTTAATGGTGATGGCCGTGACCATGGCCTCTGCCTTTTCCGTGACCCCTGCCGCCACGGCGGTCGTCACGATCGTTCCAGCCTTCGCGGTAGCCGCGCTCGTAGGCCTTACGCTTATCCCAGCCACGGTGATAGCCGTTATCGTGTTTCCACCAGCGGTTTTTACGCCACTCATAATGTCGGTGCCAGTAGTCACGGTCGCGCCAGTAGCCACCGTCCCAGTATCTGCCGTAGTCATCACGATCGCCAATTTGTAATTTAATCGATGGCAACAGGGTGATTTCGCCCGCATTGGCGACCAGCGGGGCCGAAGCCAGTAGTACCGCTGCAAGAATCAGTGACCTGAACATACTCTTCTCCTTCACGATCGGGGCCGCTGTGCGACCTGTTAACGCAATTTTACGAGTTGGTAAACATTCGTTTCATCGCCTCAACTCCTAAATCATGAACGAGAGCACTTTTTGCTAAAAGTGTTTTTAATCTGAACTGGACAGGATCGCTTCTATCGTCTTCAGCTCTTCTGCGGAGAAATGACGATTTTCAAGCATGCCTGCAGCATCATCAATTTGTCCGGTTTTGCTTGCGCCGATGAGCACGGATGTCACCGCATCGTGGCGCAGGATCCAGGCCAGTGCCATTTGCGAAAGCTTTTGCCCCCGTTTTTCCGCCAGCGCATTCAGCTTGCGTACCTTTTCCAGCTTTTTGTCGGTGATCTGGTCCGGATTAAGGAACTTACTGCCGCTTGCTGCGCGAGAATCTGCCGGGATGCCGTTCAGATAGCGATCGGTCAACTGTCCGCCCGCCAGGGGAGAGAAGGGGATACATCCCACCCCATTTTGCTGCAATACGTCCAGCAACCCCTCTTCAGGCGCACGTTCAAACATGGAGTACTTCGGCTGGTGGATTAGACAGGGCGTGCCCAGATCCTCCAGTATTTCAATCGCCTGCCGCGCCAGTTCTGCCGGGTAGTTGGACAGGCCGATGTACAGCGCTTTGCCCTGGCGCACCACATGGTCAAGCGCTTTCATCGTTTCACGTAGCGGCGTTTGTGGATCGGGGCGGTGGTGATAGAAGATATCAACGTACTCCAGCCCCATACGCCTGAGGCTCTGGTCCAGGCTGGAAATCAGATATTTACGCGAGCCCCAGTCGCCGTAAGGCCCGTCCCACATGGTGTAGCCCGCTTTGGTGGAGATGATTAGCTCATTGCGCCAGGGCAGGAAATCCTCCTGCAGGATGCGCCCGAAGTTGCGTTCGGCTGAACCAGGAGGTGGGCCGTAATTATTGGCAAGGTCAAAATGTGTAATACCCAAATCGAAGGCGCGCTGTAAAAGTTGACGGCTGTTTTCGAGCAGCGTCGCGTCGCCAAAATTATGCCAAAGCCCCAGCGAGATGGCGGGAAGCTTGAGGCCGCTTTGTCCACAGCGGCGATATTGCATTGTCTGGTAACGATTTTTGTCAGGTTGATAACCCATGAGCGAGACCTCTGGCGCTGGAAAGAAAAATCAGTGTATGCGTTTACACTAACCTGAAGAAAATGAGCATAGCTCAGCTTTTTTCGTAAAGCATTCTTTCCAGCCCCTGATTGTCGCCAATTCTGGACACCCTTCACGCTTATTTAATACTCAGAGTGAGGTCAACGTCAGAAGGACACCTATAATATGCGTACCCCCTATTGCGTCGCCGATTACCTGCTGGACCGACTAACAGATTGCGGTGCCGATCATCTGTTTGGCGTGCCGGGCGACTATAACCTGCAGTTTCTCGACCATGTGATAGACAGCCCGGACATCTGCTGGGTGGGCTGTGCCAACGAGCTGAACGCGTCTTACGCCGCAGACGGCTATGCCCGCTGTAAGGGATTTGCCGCACTCCTGACGACTTTCGGCGTTGGGGAGTTAAGCGCCATGAACGGTGTGGCGGGCAGCTTTGCCGAACATGTCCCCGTGCTCCATATTGTGGGGGCTCCGGGTATGGCGGCGCAGCAGCGAGGAGAGTTACTGCACCACACCTTAGGCGACGGCGAGTTCCGCCATTTCTACCACATGAGCGAACCCATCACCGTTGCACAGGCGGTGCTTACCGAACAAAACGCCTGCTATGAAATTGACAGAGTCCTGACCACCATGCTGCGGGAGCGCCGTCCGGGCTACCTGATGCTGCCCGCCGATGTGGCGAAAAAAGCCGCTACGCCCCCTGTAAGCGCTCTCACTCTTAACTCCGCACCGGCCGATTCAGCCTGCATGCAAGCGTTCCGTGAGGCTGCCGAAAAGCGTTTGTCAACGAGCAAACGCACCGCGCTGTTAGCGGACTTCCTGGTGCTGCGCCACGGTTTGCGCGCGGCCCTTCAGACGTGGGTGAAAGAGGTGCCGATGGCACACGCCACCATGCTGATGGGCAAGGGCATTTTTGACGAACGACAGAGCGGTTTTTATGGCACCTACAGCGGATCGGCGAGCGCCGCGGCGGTCAAAGAGGCAATCGAGGGGGCTGATACGGTGCTGTGCATTGGCACGCGCTTTACCGATACGCTCACAGCCGGGTTTACCCACCAGCTGACGCCAGATCAGACGATAGAGGTTCAGCCCCACGCGTCCCGCGTCGGCGACGTCTGGTTTACGGGTATCCCGATGAGGGAGGCCATTGAAACGCTGACAGCGCTGTGCAAAACGCATGTGTGTGATACGCGAGCGCCATCTGATCACAGCAGCTCTTCTTTCCCCACTATCGAAGGGGCGCTGACTCAGGAGAGCTTCTGGCGAACCCTGCAAACGTTTATTCGCCCCGGAGACATTATTCTGGCTGACCAGGGGACGTCTGCTTTCGGCGCTATCGATTTGCGTTTACCGGCAGACGTGAACTTTATCGTCCAGCCGCTTTGGGGATCGATCGGCTACACGCTCGCGGCGGCGTTTGGCGCGCAAACAGCGTGTCCGAACCGACGCGTGATTGTCCTGACGGGTGACGGTGCCGCGCAGTTGACCATTCAGGAGCTGGGATCGATGCTGCGCGACAAGCAGCGCCCGATTATTCTGGTGCTTAACAACGAGGGATACACGGTTGAGAGAGCCATCCACGGGCCGGAGCAGCGCTATAACGATATTGCCCTCTGGAACTGGACGCAGATCCCGCAGGCGCTGAGCCTGGCGCCAGAGGCAGAATGCTGGCGCGTCAGCGAAGCGGAAACACTGGCGGAGGTGCTGGATAAAGTAGCACACCACGAGCGACTATCGCTGATCGAGGTGATGCTGCCGAAAGCCGATATTCCGCCGCTGCTGAGCGCGCTGACCAAAGCGCTGGAGGCGCGCAATAACGCCTGATTACCTGTCGTTTCGCCATGCCATCAACATCGGTTTGCCCGCCAGCAGGAGCCAGGCGGGCAACATCACGATACAAAGGAGCGGCAGAAGCGTGGTATCCGGCACAACAACGGCCGCCATAAACAGACTCAGCCACGCATCGCGCGTTACCACCAGTACCAGCCCCAGAATGGAGCAGGAGACGGTAATCGCCGCAGGGACAGCGTCGACGTGCTCATGCAGCATCAGCCCCAGCGCGACGCCAACAAATACCGCCGGGAAGATCCGTCCTCCCCGGAAACCACAGGCTGCAGCGATCACCAGCGCCGCCAGTTTTACCAGCGCGAACAGCAGATAATCGGAGACGCTAAAGACCTGGCTGAAGGCCAGTTGCTGCATCTCGTCCAGACCCTTAAACAGCGTAACCGTCCCGCCGATAGCGCCTAAAACGCCCAGAATAAAACCGCCCATACCCAGAATCAGCACCGGATGCTTCAGCCTGTGCATCAGACGATGCAGGCGCGGAAGACACCACACTGCGATCATTCCCAGCGCAATGGCTATCGCGACGACGACGGCACCGCTGACAATATCGGTGAGTTGCATCTGGCCATAGTGGGGGATGGGGAGTGAAAAATGAGGATGGAAAAACAGGCTGGTCGTGAGGGCCCCTGCTGCGGCGGCCATCAATGGCGCAAAGAGTTTATCCCACAGCGGCACATCATTGTCGCTGCTGAGCGTTTGCGAAAAGATGAGCGCAGCCGCTATTGGGGTACCAAACAGTGCCCCGATGGTACCGGCGGAAGCCAGAATCGTCCAGTCCAGCGCGCCAACGCGCGGGAAAAGACGCGCTCCCAGAAAGACCGCCAGCGCGATATTAACCGCCATAATGGGATGTTCAGGCCCGAGGCTTACGCCGCCCGCAAGACCGATAATCAGCGCGATAACAAGCCCCGGCAGAGCAGAGGGAGATACTGGCGCACCAATCAAGGGTTCCAGTGCCGGGTCCGGCCCGGCATGGCCCGGGCTATAGCGGATCACCAGACCTACGGCAATTCCGGTCAGGGTCAGCATCATCATGATCCACCCTGGCGAGTCAGTGCTGATGCCAAGTTTAACCGGCAGCGCGGTCCATAAAATCGTTTGCAGCACTGCCGCTACTTTCATGACGACGATGAGCACCAGGCTCGACGCTACGCCAATAATTAGCGCCGGGACAGCCAATAACAGCATGGTTCTGGCTCGCGGATGGAGCATGATGATTTCCTTGTACAAAACGGCTTAACGTTACTTTGCACAATCAGCATTGTGGCAATAGTGCAAAAGGTGCTGAAACGGTAAAGTTATTATGTGACGAAGATCGATAATCCATGGGCAGTCACCTTCTGGTCGTTGTTGTTATCACGCCTTGAATTTACAGTGTCCCAAAGATTTATTCTGACTTTAGCGGAGCAGTAGAAGAATGACAAAGTATGCTTTGGTAGGTGATGTAGGCGGCACCAACGCGCGCCTTGCCCTGTGCGATGTAAACAGCGGTGAAATTTCTCAGGCGAAAACCTATTCAGGGCTGGATTACCCAAGCCTGGAAGCGGTAGTTCGCGTCTATCTTGAAGAGCATAAAGTGAGCGTTGAAGACGGTTGTATCGCCATCGCCTGTCCGATCACCGGCGACTGGGTGGCGATGACCAACCACACGTGGGCCTTTTCAATTGCCGAAATGCGGAAAAACCTCGGTTTCTCGCACCTTGAAATTATCAACGATTTCACTGCGGTTTCCATGGCTATCCCAATGCTTAAACCTGAGCATCTGATTCAGTTCGGCGGTACGGCCCCGGTTGAAGGCAAACCCATTGCTGTTTACGGCGCCGGAACCGGTCTGGGGGTGGCGCACCTGGTTCACGTCGACAAACGCTGGGTCTGCCTGCCGGGTGAGGGCGGCCACGTGGATTTTGCGCCGAACAGCGAAGAAGAGGGCATTATTCTTGAGGAGCTACGCGCCGAGATTGGTCACGTGTCGGCCGAGCGCGTGCTTTCTGGTCCGGGTCTGGTGAACCTGTATCGGGCGATTGTAAAATCAGACGGTCGTCTGCCGGAAAATCTGCAGCCTAAAGATGTGACCGAACGCGCGCTGGCCGACAGTTGTATTGACTGCCGTCGTGCTTTGTCGTTGTTCTGCGTCATTATGGGGCGTTTCGGCGGCAACCTGGCCCTGAATCTCGGCACCTTTGGCGGGGTCTATATTGCGGGCGGGATCGTGCCGCGCTTCCTCGATTTCTTTACCGCCTCCGGTTTCCGTGGTGGCTTTGAAGACAAAGGCCGCTTCAAAAGTTACGTGCAGGACATTCCGGTTTACCTGATTGTCCACGACAATCCGGGCTTGCTTGGCTCCGGGGCGCATCTGCGTCAGGTACTTGGCCAGATCCTCTGACATCCGTCTCCCTCTCCTGCGGGAGAGGGAACGCGCTACAGGTGCATGAGCTGGCGGAACGCTTTCACTCTGCTGCGGCTTACCGGCACCTGAAAATCCAGATCCTTCAGACGCAAAATATAGGTGTTATTAAACCAGGGTTCGATCTCGCGGATCTTGTTCAGGTTGACGCAGAACGAGCGGTGGCAGCGGAAGAAGTGCGCTGCCGGGAGTTTGTTGCAAAATTCGGTGATGTTCATCGCCATTACGTAGGCCTCACGCCGCGTATAGACAAACGTCATTTTTTCGTGCGCTTCAGCATAGTAAATATCGTCGACAGGCGTGACGATGATCCGTTCGTCCTTCACCAGATTAATGGTGTCGTTTTCACGCGCTACCGGACTGGCACTGGTGGGCAGCGACTGCTGCTGCCATGCGGCTTCCAGCTTATGCAGCATGCTGATAATACGCGACTCCTGATACGGCTTGAGAATATAGTCAAACGCCTCCAGCTCGAAGGCTTCCACGGCATGCTCTTTCCACGCGGTGACAAACACAATAAACGGCTTGTGGGCGAACTGATTGATATTTTGCGCCAGCAGAACGCCGTCCAGAGACGGAATATTAATATCGAGAAAAATCGCGTCGACCCGGTTATGCTGCAAAAATTTCAGCACGTCCAGACCATCCTCAAAACAGCCAACAATCTCCATCTGGCTGTGGGTTTTGATAAGCCAGCTCAACTCCTGCTGAGCCAGAATTTCATCTTCTACGATGATGACTTTCATCTGTTACTCCGGCCTACGGCAACAAGGATATGGGGGCATTAACGGGCGTTCGTTCGTTCGGGACATAAAAAGCAATCTCGGTGCCCGGCTCAAGGCGGTGAATGTGCAGCCCGTCACCGTACAGCAGCTTGACCCGGTGGTGTACGTTCAGCAGCCCGATTTTATTTCCCGGCATTTCGTTTGATACGACGCGCTCGATCACTTTTGGATCGATGCCGTGTCCGGTATCGCGCACGGCGATTCGCACGCGGTTACCGCTTTCCGTCACGCTAATCGTGACCACGCCTTTTCCTTTACACGGCTGAATGCCGTGAACAATAGCGTTTTCCACCAGCGGCTGGATCAGCAGGCTTGGGATCACGCAGTTGACCTCTTCATCAATATCGTAAATGACCGTCAGCTTATCGCCAAAGCGTGCCTGCTCAATCGCGATGTAATCCTTGATTTGATACAGCTCTTTTTTGATGTCGATCTGCTCGTCGTCTTTTAACTCAATGTTGTAGCGCAGATAGCGCGACAGATTAAAAATCAGCTGCCGCGCGGTATCCGGATTAAGACGAATGGAAGAGGATATAGCGTTCAGCGCGTTAAACAGGAAATGGGGATTGATCTTGCTTTGCAGGGCACGCAGCTCTGCCTTATTTGCCATCTCGCGCAACTGCTCCGCACGCGAAACTTCGAGTTGGGTGGAGATAATCTGCGACAGGCCAATCGCCATCTCCTGGAGCGAGGAGGTGATTTGGTGCGCATGGCAGTAGTAAATTTTCAGCGTCCCCGTGACCACGCCTTTTTCCCACAGCGGGATCACCAGCATTGAGTGGATCTCTGGCGTCCGGTGGGCTTCATCATTGTTTTTAATGATGATTTTTCCGTAGTTAATCGCCTGTCTGGTGGTCGGGCTGATGGTATCGTCGCTGTCGCGATAATTGTGCTCACCGACGCCAACATAGGCCAGCACGTGGTCAATATTGGTGATGGCGACCGCATCGGCGTGAATATCCCGGCGGATGATATCGCAAACCTGACGTAAAGATTCGGTGTTAACGTGTCGGAAAAGCGGCAGCGTTTTGTTGGCAATATCCAGTGCCAGCTTCGCCTGACGCGCGGCGCTCGCCTCTTTTTCGCCTTCCACGCTTTGCACCAGCAGCACGATAAAGCCTATACAGACGCTTCCGAGGATCATCGGAATACCGATCTTCGAGACGATATCCAGCCCCAGCGCAGTGGTCGGTGCCCAGACGACGACCAGGATCATGGTCAGCGTTTCGCAGACCATCCCCGCGATAATCCCCGCACGCCAGTGCTGTTTTTTCGGGATTTTGCGGTTAATCCAGCCGGAGAGTACCCCGGCAATAATGCTGGTGATAAAGCAGGGGACTGCCGTCACGCCGCCAATATCAATCAGGTATCGATGGGTGCCGGCGATAATGCCTGTGATAATCCCGACCCAGGGACCAAAGAGGATCCCGCCCGACATGACGGCGATGATGCGCACGTTCACCAGCGAGCCTTCTACCGGCACGCCGGACCAGGTGCTGAACAGGGCAAACATCGAAAAGATAAACGTGACGGCCAGCAGCTCTTTTGGCGAATGGGCAGATTTATGCAACAGTTCGCGGAACAAGCGGATGCGGATAAGGAAAAAGAGACAGATCAGCATTAATGCCGCGCGGTCGAACACCGCCAGGAGCATATTGAAGATTTCGTGCACGGTCAGGCCTGGGAAAACGGGAAAAATCTATGATAGAAAACATAGGGCCAGATGACCAGCTATCCATCAGATTTATCAAATGGGGAAAAACCATAATTCTCAAAGGGGATTGCTGGCTTTTGACTGAAAGTCGCTGCTTTTTCGTTTGGGGAGAAGCGTCAGGTAACGATACTGAAAATATTGTGTTAAATCGCAGCGCTTAAAACTGCCTGATCACGATAAGAGTTCCGCTTTTCACTGCAATCGCATTCCCGTTTTAGCGCAATATATTGTTTTGCCGTTATCCCCTCGACAGCGTCTTTTTCTTCAGGTTATTTTCTAAGCATGCCACACGGGTGGCAGCGTCGCTCGGACGGTCCGGGCGCTAACGTGACTCTGAGGAATCTATGGCTGAATTCAGTCCTGAACGCCGTTTTACGCGTATCGATCGTCTCCCCCCTTATGTTTTCAATATCACTGCTGAACTGAAAATGGCTGCGCGTCGGCGCGGTGAAGACATTATCGATTTCAGTATGGGTAACCCTGACGGCCCAACGCCGCCGCATATCGTTGAGAAACTCTGCACAGTTGCCCAGCGTCCCGATACCCATGGGTATTCAACCTCACGCGGCATTCCACGCTTGCGTCGGGCGATCTCCCGCTGGTATCAGGATCGTTATCAGGTGGATATCGACCCTGAAAGCGAAGC
The DNA here is from genome assembly GCF_021869665.1 of Enterobacter cloacae complex sp. ECL411. NCBI lineage: Bacteria > Pseudomonadati > Pseudomonadota > Gammaproteobacteria > Enterobacterales > Enterobacteriaceae > Enterobacter > Enterobacter cloacae complex sp. ECL411. The sequence goes on along the minus strand of NZ_CP091486.1, from coordinate 3,313,040 downwards.
GATTGTGACCATTGGCTCCAAAGAGGGGCTGGCCCACCTGATGCTGGCGACGCTCGATCACGGCGATACCGTCCTGGTGCCGAATCCGAGCTACCCAATTCATATTTATGGGGCGGTGATTGCTGGCGCGCAGGTGCGTTCTGTTCCACTGGTGGAAGGCGTCGACTTCTTCAACGAGCTGGAACGGGCGATTCGTGAAAGCTATCCGAAGCCGAAAATGATGATCCTCGGTTTCCCGTCCAACCCAACGGCACAATGCGTCGAACTCGAATTCTTTGAGAAAGTGGTCGCGCTGGCTAAGCGTTACGACGTGCTGGTGGTACACGATCTCGCCTATGCTGATATCGTTTATGATGGCTGGAAAGCGCCGTCAATTATGCAGGTACCGGGTGCCCGTGATGTGGCGGTTGAGTTTTTCACCCTGTCGAAAAGCTACAACATGGCGGGCTGGCGAATTGGATTTATGGTGGGAAACAAAACGCTGGTGAGCGCCCTGGCGCGTATTAAAAGTTACCATGACTATGGTACGTTTACGCCATTGCAGGTCGCGGCCATCGCGGCGCTGGAAGGGGATCAGCAGTGCGTGCTTGATATTGCCGCCCAGTACAAGCGCCGTCGTGATGTGCTGGTAAAAGGGCTTCACGAAGCGGGCTGGATGGTTGAAATGCCTAAAGCTTCCATGTACGTCTGGGCGAAAATCCCCGAGCCGTATGCGGCGATGGGATCTCTGGAATTTGCCAAAAAACTGCTTCAGGACGCGAAGGTTTGCGTTTCTCCAGGCATTGGCTTTGGTGACTACGGTGACACGCATGTGCGTTTCGCGCTGATCGAAAACAGCGACCGTATCCGTCAGGCTGTGCGGGGGATTAAAAGCATGTTCCGCGCGGATGGCCTGCTTGCAGTTAAGAGCGTCGTGGAACAACCCGAGTCGTAACGGACACCAAAAAAACAGGCGCCAACGGCGCCTGTTTTTTTGACTGCATTTTCTTAACTAGATCATCAGAGCAAACGTTCCGGCCCAAACTAAAACAATAACCGAAATGCCCATAAAGAAATATTTCACGTTTCATCGCTCCGCGTATCTTCCGGTACGCATTAAAAAAACAGAGTCCAACTGAGTATAGAGAGTTGAAATCATGCGAAAGGGGAAATCGGAATTATCCCGTTACGTCGCTAACTTCAGCTCTGAATTCTGTGCTTTCCTGTCGCCAGACGGCGCTAATGTACGCCTAAATTTCAGGAGTGACAAGAGGCATTTTTTTAAATAATTTCCGATACTTACGAGTGTCGTGGAACGGCGACAGTTTGATTTCGGTACGCAATAAATGCCTGTTGAGCGACGGTCGAAAAAAGCCGTTACGCACTGCGATTACAGGTGCTTGAAAAGGTTAGTTTCTTAGCGAAACTAACCTTCGAAAGGGGTTAGATATAAAGTGAGGCTTCGCCCAGAGGGCGGGTTTTAAAGCGGCGGTGCATCCACAGATACTGCTCAGGTGCTCGCATAATCTCAAACTCAATCACCTTATTGATAAAGGTCGCGGCTTCACTCTCATCCTCAGGATAGTTCGCCATCTCCGGTGAGATATGCAGACGATAGCCTGACTTATCCGCTTTTCTGACCATGGTCACCGTTAACATCGAGGCGCCAGAGAGACGTGAAATCACAAAGGTACCGTTCGTCGTAGCGACATCTTTAACCGCAAAGAAAGGGGCAAAGCTGCTGCCTTTAGGGCCGTAGTCCTGGTCCGGGGCAAACCAGACGGCTTCACCTTTTTTCAGGGCGCCAACCATACCGCGCAGATTGTTACGGCTGATCATCGCCTTATTTGAACGCATGCGGCCCCGCGTTTGTACCCATTCCATCAGTGCGCTGTTATGCGGGCGATAGGTTGCCATCATCGGCTGACAAAGACCCATAACGCGGCCGCCCAGCTCAAGCGACATAAAATGCACACCCACAACCATCACGCCGCGTTTTTGCATCTGGGCATGTTTGAGGTTATCCAGACCTTCAACGTCAAACCATTTACGGACACGCTCGTCTGGCCAGAACCAGGCCATACCGGTTTCAAGCAGCGCCATACCGATAGATTTAAAGTTTTCAGCGATCAGCGTTTCACGCTGCTGCGCGTTGTAATGCGGAAAGCAAAGTTCAAGATTTTTTCGGGCAATGGACTCGCGACGCTTAAGAAAGTGACGCGATGCGCTGCCGAGCTTCGAACCCAGGAAGCGAATCACGGGATAAGGAAGCTGGACCAGCAGCCAAAGTACGCCAAGGCCGAACCATGTAAACCAGTAGCGCGGGTGCAGAAACGCCCGCTGAAATTTGGATTGAGACAAAATAGTGGAACCTTTGTAAAGCCTGTGAAGGTAGCGCAGACTTCGCGATACCACGTGCCATTGAGACCGTAGGACGAGGTCATGGTTGCAGGCTTTACCGTTCTTTACGACGTTGCCTGGCCATTGCTGACTTGGGTGGGCGGCTTAATGTAGCACCGTTATACATTATGAGCTATTACTCGTTTTTGCTTAAAAAAGCGGCAATTGCAAAGCGGATTGATAAATCAGGGATTATAGGGGGAAATTAAAAGTGTCCCCTGCAGGAATCGAACCTGCAACTAGCCCTTAGGAGGGGCTCGTTATATCCATTTAACTAAGGGGACGAAGCGGCAAGAGTATAGCGTTATTTACACTTCTCGTTAAGCGCATTGCCGCCTGACTGGTCAAAGAGTCACCGTTCACGCCGATTTTTCGGCAGTTTTATCCTTTTTTTCCTGAGCCTTAAGTTCGGCCTTACGCTTGTTGGACATGTCGTTACGGATTTGCGCATGGCTCAGCAGTGCAAAGATAAAGGTTCCGCCACAAATGTTGCCTGCGAGAGTAGGCAGGGCGAACGGCCAGAAAAAGTCGCTCCAGTGGAGTGTGCCGTTAAATACCAGATAAAGGATTTCAACGGTCCCGACAACAATGTGCGTGGTATCGGCGAGTGCGATAAGCCAGGTCATTAGAATAATCACCACGATTTTCGCGCTGCCCGCTGACGGGAACATCCAGACCATAGTGGCGATGATCCAGCCGGAGATAATGGCATTAGAGAACATTTCAACCGGCGTATTTTTCATTACATCCATGCCAATCTTCACGAATGCGTCGCGGGTCGGTTCATCAAAGATTGGCATATACTCGAAGGCCCAGGCTGCAACGCCCGTACCGATCAGGTTCCCCAGCAGCACGACGCTCCACAGGCGCATCAGTAAACCAAAATTACCAAGGGTCGGATTTTGCATGACGGGCAGTACGGCAGTGACGGTGTTCTCCGTGAAAAGCTGCTGTCGCGCCATAATGACGATAATAAAGCCGAACGTGTAGCCTAAATTCTCCAGCAAAAAACCGCCCGGCACGCCTTCCAGTTGAACGTGAAATATACCTTTGGCGAGCAGAGAGGCACCCATCGACAGACCGGCTGCGATGGCCGACCACAGCAGGGCCATTGCGTCACGCTCCATCTCCTTTTCGCCATCCTGGCGAATATGCTCATGAATGGCCATGGCACGCGACGGCAGGCGATCCTCATCGACTTCTATCTCTTCTCCCCGGTCTTTCTCCTCACTTTCAATCTCATGTTCCTCATTGTTCTCGCCAATTTTTTCTTCGTTAATATCTTTCATAACTGCTCCTTCGGGGTAATCGCTCATTTAAGCGTAGCGGCTTTTGGCGCCTTGCCCGTGGGGAAGCTCTTAAATTGCTGAAAATGGCAATAAAGGTGAGACATCTCTTTCAAAGCCAATATAAAATTGCCAGCGAAACGAATTCTTAAAGACAGGCTATGCTGAAATTAGCGTGATGACGCGAGCGGGTCGTCATTGTCCTCGTAGACATCGGTAAGCGTGCTGTTACAATCACTTGCACGTTTCAGGCGGAGCCTCACAGGCTCCGTCACAGATGGCATTCAACGATAGCCATATTGTACAGGGAGAAATATATGAAGCTTCGGCTGTCGGCGCTTGCGCTGGGCGTAACGATGCTTGTGGGCTGCGCCAGCTCTGGCGAGCAAACGGGACGCTCCGATCCTCTCGAAGGATTTAACCGTTCAATGTACAACTTTAACTATAATGTGCTGGATCCATATCTGGTTCGTCCGGTTGCCGTGGCATGGCGTGACTACGTTCCGCAGCCAGCGCGTAACGGGCTGAGCAACTTTACCAGTAACCTGGAAGAGCCAGCGGTGATGGTGAACTACTTCCTCCAGGGCGACCCGTATCAGGGGATGGTGCATTTCACCCGTTTCTTCCTGAACTCTCTGCTGGGTATGGGCGGCTTAATAGATGTCGCAGGCATGGCGAACCCGAAATTACAGCGTGAACAGCCGCATCGTTTCGGCAGCACACTGGGGCATTATGGCGTAGGTTATGGGCCGTATGTGCACCTGCCATTCTACGGCAGCTTTACCGTGCGTGATGATGGCGGCGATATGGTGGATACGCTGTATCCGGTGCTGTCATGGCTCACCTGGCCGCTGTCGATTGGTAAATGGACCGTGGAAGGGATTGAAACGCGTGCGCAACTGCTGGACTCTGACGGTCTGCTGCGTCAGTCTTCCGATCCGTACATCATGGTCCGCGAGGCCTATTTCCAGAACCATGACTTTATTGCCAACGGCGGTAAGCTGAAGCCGGAAGATAATCCGAACGCGAAAGCCATCGAGAACGAATTAAAAGATATCGATTCGGAATAAATAAAAAAGGTGAGCGATGCTCACCTTTTTTAATCGTGTTGGGATTAGAACGCGTAGTTGAAGTTGGTACCAAACAGCCAGGCTTTACCTTCAGAGGTAAACTCGTAAGGGCCTTCCTGGAAGGTCACTTTCTGTCCATGCATGTACGACACGCCCGCGTCGATAGAGGCATTCTCGTTGAACGCGTAGGTTGCCCCCGCACTTACCCAGAAACGGTCCTGATCCGGAATGGAGATAGAACGCTTATCTGCCGGTACCGGACTGTCATCAAATGCCACGCCGGTACGGAACGTCCAGTTGTCATCCATATAATAGGTCGTACCAAGTGCGATACGGTAAGCATCGTGGAAGCTTTCGTCTTTATAGAACAGCGTCTGGCCGTTGCTGCCGGTGGCTTTCAGCTCCTGGAACTGGCTCCAGCTGGTATACGCGAGGCTATAGTGAATAGCCCACTGCGGCGCAACGCGGTTATAACCTGACACTTCCCACATTTCTGGCAGATGCAGTGACAGTGAACCCGGTACGGTTTGATTCGAGGTACCCCATGGAATGGTGGTGCCTGCACCCGGCACCATACCGTTGACCGGGCTCAGGATGCCGCTTTTGTAATCGCCATCGAAATCAATCTTCACTTCTGAGCGGTAGGTCAGACCCCAGCGGTTGTTTTTATCCAGTTCATACAGGATACCGGCGTTCCAGCCGTAACCCCACTCGTCACCTTTCAGGCTGGCAATTTTATTGCTGTTTTTCGGCAGCGCAGCAGTTTGCTCCCCGGAATAACGCTCGATTTTTGCATCAGCGTAGACAGCATCAAAGCCCAGACCAAAGCTCCAGTTATCGTTCAGACGATATGCGCCGCTCAGGTTAAGGTTCAGGGTCGTCAGGTCGGTTTTACCGCCGTATTCCCCGGCCGGGTAGTTGTTATTGAACTCCGTTGCCAGGCCATAGTTTGAGGTGACAGAGGCACCCCAACCAAACTGTTCATTGATTGGCGCAACAAAGTGCAGGTTAGGCACCCACGCCGTTGGTGCAATGTTATCCGCCTTCAGATCTGCGCCGGTATACTGAGATTTGCCAGAAATGTTGACATCAGGATCTATGTAAACCGCACCGGCAGAGAAGGTAGGGCGATCAAACATCATGATAAGCGCCGGGTTACGGCTTGCGTTGCCTGCGTCATCGGCAATCGCACCTTCCCCGGAATACGCACGGCCAAGGCCAGAGGAAGAAAATTCGTTTAACTGGAAGCCCGCTGACCAGGCGGACGTTGAGACGATTGCCACTGCAACTGCTAAAGCAGTTTGTTTGAACAGGGTTTTCTGGCTCATGACCATAACCTCATTGAGTTATTTTTATTCAATAATTGTTACATACCGTAACAGGAGCGCGAAGTGTAGGGTCTGAGGTATGACATACAAATCAGACCAGTGGCGAGAGTATAGGTCTGACCAGCTGGGATGTTGCAAGTTTGTTTATTAATATTTTCAAACATGTTTCATGAAACGAGATCTGGTTGGCAAAATTGTGACCAGTACGATTCATCCGAAAAGGTGAATTTTGTTTTAGATCATTTTTTAGTGTGATATTGCTCACTTATCCGGTTTTGCGCCATTAACGGCTGGAGGGGGCTCGTCCGGGGGCGTAAAATAGTCGCATCGTGTTTATCTCGCGCGCTGCGCGAATACAGAGGAAATTGAGCTATGAGTAAATGCAGTGCTGATGAAACCCCGGTTTGCTGCTGTATGGATGTTGGCACCATTATGGACAACACCGATTGCACCGCCTCTTACAGCCGCGTATTCCCTAACCGCGCTGAAGCGGAAGAGACGCTGGCCGCGCTGAGCAAGCGTGCGCATGAAGTCGAATCCGATCCATGTGAAATCAAATCTACCTTCACGGAAGTGGAAGGCGGCGTACAGCTGGATATCGACTTTGTGTTCGCCTGCGAGGCAGAAACGCTGATCTTCCAGCTGGGCCTGCGTTAATTCCTGCGGTCTCGTGCCCTCACCCCAACCCTCTCCCACGGGAGAGGGCGCAAACACTAAAAACGGTAACCCACGGGTTACCGTTTTGCTTTTACCCTGGGCATTTTCTTTTTCTTCTCTGTGCCTTAGCTCGCAATTTTTCGCTTCCCCGATTGGCTCAATGTAAAAAAATAGTTAAGACTATTATCAGGTCAGACCACTTAACGTGCGCGCAAAATTTTTTTACAGGGGAGTGTTATGAGTCAGGCATTACCGCTTATCACCCGACACGGTGACCGCATCGCCATTGTCAGCGGGTTACGTACGCCGTTTGCACGTCAGGCAACCGCGTTTCACGGTATACCGGCTGTCGATCTGGGAAAAATGGTGGTGGGGGAGATGCTGGCTCGCAGCGAGATCCCGCCAGAGGTTATTGAGCAACTGGTTTTCGGCCAGGTGGTACAGATGCCGGAAGCACCCAATATCGCGCGTGAAATCGTGCTGGGTACCGGCATGAATGTTCATACCGACGCCTACAGCGTCAGCCGCGCCTGCGCCACAAGTTTCCAGGCGGTGGCGAACGTGGCGGAAAGCCTGATGGCGGGGACCATTCGCGCGGGGATCGCCGGCGGCGCGGATTCCTCCTCCGTGCTGCCCATCGGCGTCAGCAAACAGCTGGCCCGCATCCTCGTGGATGCCAACAAAGCTCGCACTACCGGTGCAAAGCTTAAACTCTTCTCGCGTTTACGCCTGCGCGACCTCATGCCCGTGCCACCTGCCGTTGCTGAATACTCCACCGGCCTGCGCATGGGCGATACAGCCGAGCAGATGGCAAAAACCTACGGTATTACACGCGAACAGCAGGATGCGCTGGCGCATCGCTCGCATCAGCTGGCAGCGAAAGCCTGGTCGGAGGGCAAACTGACCAACGAAGTGATGACCGCCTATGTACCGCCTTACCGGGAACCGCTCGCGGAAGATAACAACGTTCGCGGCACCTCAACCCTGGCAGATTACGCAAAACTGCGCCCGGCCTTTGACCGTAAACATGGCACCGTTACGGCGGCCAACAGTACGCCGCTGACGGACGGTGCCGCCGCCGTGATCCTGATGACGGAATCCCGGGCGAAAGAGCTGGGCATCACACCGCTGGGCTATTTGCGCAGCTATGCCTTTACCGCCATCGATGTCTGGCAGGACATGCTGCTCGGACCGGCCTGGTCCACGCCGCTGGCGCTGGAGCGCGCGGGGCTAACGCTCTCCGATCTCACGCTAATTGATATGCACGAAGCCTTTGCCGCACAAACGCTGGCAAACGTGCAGCTTATGGCGAGCGAACGTTTTGCCCGCGACGTGCTGGGCCGCGCGCATGCCACAGGCGAAGTGGATCAAAGTAAATTCAATGTGCTGGGCGGCTCTATTGCCTACGGTCATCCGTTTGCAGCGACCGGGGCGAGAATGATCACCCAGACGTTGCACGAACTGCGTCGCCGTGGCGGCGGCTTTGGTCTCGTCACCGCCTGTGCGGCGGGCGGCCTGGGCGCAGCAATGGTTCTGGAGGCTGAATAATGGAAACGACATCTGCATTTAACCTTGTTGTTCGCCTTGATAACGTGGCCGTTATCACCATTGATGTGCCCGACGAAAAAATGAATACCCTGAAGGCGGAGTTCGGCGTTCAGGTGCGTGCGATGCTCAGACAGATCCGCGAAAACAAAGCGATACGTGGCCTGGTATTTATCTCGGCAAAGCCGGATAACTTTATTGCCGGGGCCGATATCAACATGATTGCCCGGGCGACAAGCGCTCAGGAAGCAGAAGATCTGGCGCGTCAGGGGCAGCAGGTGATGGCGGAGATCCATGCGCTGTCGATACCCGTTGTCGCTGCGATCCACGGGGCTTGCCTGGGCGGCGGGCTTGAGCTGGCGCTGGCCTGCCACAGTCGCATCTGTACCGACGATGCGAAAACCGTACTCGGACTGCCTGAAGTACAGCTTGGATTGCTGCCCGGTTCAGGTGGCACGCAGCGCTTGCCGCGGCTGGTGGGCGTCAGTACGGCGCTGGAGATGATTTTAACCGGTAAACAGCTGCGCGCCCGTCAGGCGTTAAAGGCGGGTCTGGTTGATGAGGTCGTTCCGCACGCAATCTTGCTTGAGGCTGCCGTTGAGCGGGCGCTGAAAGGTCGTCAGGCGAAACGCCCCCTGCCGGTGCGTGAGCGTATCCTCGCCGGGCCGCTGGGGCGCACGCTGCTCTTTAATATGGTGGGTAAAAAAACCGAGCAAAAAACCAGAGGGAACTATCCGGCAGCGACGCGCATTCTGAAGGTGATTGAAACCGGTTTATCGCAGGGCAGCAGCAGCGGTTATGCCGCGGAAGCGAAAGCGTTTGGCGAGCTGGCGATGACGCCGCAGTCGCAGGCGCTGCGCGGCATTTTCTTTGCCAGCACGGAGGTTAAAAAAGATCCGGGCAGTGAAGCTGAACCGGCTCCGCTGCGCGCCGTTGGGGTTCTGGGTGGTGGGCTGATGGGCGGCGGCATCGCGTTTGTCACCGCCAGCAAAGGCAAATTGCCCGTACGTATCAAAGATATCAATCCTAAGGGCATCAACCACGCGTTGCAGTACAGCTGGCAGAACCTTGATCGCAAAGTGAAACGCCGCCATATCAAGGCCAGCGATCGCGATAAAACCCTCGCGATGATCACTGGCGCCACCGACTACAGTGGGTTTGCACACCGCGATCTGGTGATTGAAGCCGTGTTCGAAGATCTGGCCCTTAAGCAGCAGATGGTAGCGGACGTTGAACAGCATTGCGCGCCGCACACCATTTTCGCGTCAAACACCTCGTCTTTGCCGATCGGCGACATCGCGGCGAAAGCCATGCGCCCGGAGCAGGTGATAGGGCTGCACTATTTCAGTCCTGTCGAAAAAATGCCGCTGGTGGAGGTTATCCCTCATGCCACAACCAGCCCGCAAACTATTGCCACCGTGGTGAAGCTGGCGAAAAAACAGGGCAAAACTCCTGTTGTGGTCGCGGACAAAGCCGGCTTCTACGTCAACCGCATTCTGGCGCCGTATATTAACGAAGCGATGCGGTTGCTGACGGAAGGGGAGAAAATTGAGCACGTCGATGACGCCCTGGTGAAGTTTGGTTTCCCCGTCGGCCCAATCCAACTTTTGGATGAGGTAGGAATTGATACGGGGACTAAAATTATCCCTGTGCTGGAAGCGGCTTATGGCGATCGTTTTGCGCCGCCTGCAAACTTTGTTTCCGCAATTTTGAAGGACGATCGCAAAGGCAGAAAAAATGAACGCGGTTTCTATCTTTACGCCGCGAAAGGGCGTAAAAGCAAGAAACAGGTCGACCCTTCGGTTTATGCGCTTATTCCTGTCACGGGTCAGGGAAAACTGTCGGCGGTTCAGTGTGCTGAGCGCTGCGTGATGATGATGCTCAATGAAGCGGCGCGCTGCTTTGGTGAGCAGGTGATCAAAAGCGCGCGCGACGGCGACATCGGTGCCGTGTTTGGTATCGGTTTTCCGCCATTCCTTGGCGGCCCGTTCCGGTATATGGATACCCTCGGGGCGGGTGAAGTGGTTGCGATCCTGCAACGTCTGGCCTCGCAATACGGTCCACGGTTTACACCTTGTGACGAATTATTGCAGATGGCGGAACGGGGTCAGACATTCTGGCCCGCAAGGGAAACTGATTGCGTAAACTGAAGTCAAAGAAGGGTAAATCCTGAGGTGATGGAACCTGTTCTGGCGAAATTGTAAACAGAGATTGACTATACTTACGCCATTGAGGTAAAAAACAGCGTTTCATTCACCGAATGGATCAGGCACAATGCCCGGCCATCGGGTTTTCTACCTCAGAGCATTAATCGCGGGTAGTTAACGCCGGTGATTCTGGTTAACAAAAGCGGTGCAATATGCAAGTTTTTATCATGCGTCACGGCGACGCGGCACTCGATGCCGCCAGTGACTCAGTACGTCCTTTAACCGTCTGTGGCTGCGACGAATCCCGTCAGATGGCGACATGGCTTAAAGGTCAAAAAGTGGACATTGAACGCGTTCTGGTGAGTCCGTTCCTGCGGGCAGAACAGACGCTGGATGTGGTAGGGGAGTGTATGAACCTGCCATCCAGTGTGGATGTTCTCCCTGAACTCACGCCGTGTGGCGATGTTGGCCTTGTCAGTGCTTACCTTCAGGCGCTGTGCAACGAAGGTGTCGCTTCCGCACTGGTCATTTCCCACCTGCCGCTGGTCGGCTATCTGGTATCTGAGCTGTGCCCGGGCGAAACGCCACCAATGTTCACAACGTCCGCCATTGCCAACGTCACCCTCGACGAAACCGGCAAAGGGGTCTTTAACTGGCAAATGAGTCCATGCAACCTGAAGATGGCTAAAGCCATCTGACGTGACGTGCGATATGGCGGGGTGCCGCGTGCCTCCCGCCATCCTGTCAGGGCAACTCTGGCGGCTGCCACTCCTCCACCTCAATCAATACCAGCAATGCGGCATCTCCGCCGTACTCTTTCGGTGCCTGATGAAAAGCCATCACGTGTGGATGCTGAGCCAGCCACAGCGGCGTCTGTTGTTTGAGAATATGTTTGCCGTGACCGTGCATCACGCAGGCGCAAAAAACATGCTCGCGTCGGCACGCCGCGATCAACGCCCCCAGCTCCTGCTTCGCCTGCATCTGGGTCAACCCATGCAGATCGAGGAACAGCTCCGGCGAGTAATCTCCCCGGCGTAATTTTTTCAGTTCAAAATGGCTGACGTCTTCGCGCACGTATTTCACCGCGCCCTGCGTATTTAGCAGCGGCTGAAACTCATCTGAAAAATAGTGGCTGTTATCGGCCTGCTCCTGAAGCAACCGTTTGACCGGAACCTCGCTGATTTTTTTACGCTGCGGGCGATGGACAATGGTGTCGTGCGTGATTTTACGCGTCCCGGTCATCAGCTGACGGAAGAGAGCCTGATCCTCCTCGCTGAGCGATGTTTTCTTTTTCATTCGTCATTCTCATCTCGTATTTCCGATAGTGTACCCGACTAAACGCATTTTTTAACCTCAAGCGACACGCGTCATTGCTGATTTATCGCCGTCTTCATGGCAAACTAGCCGCCGAAAATTATGCGAGCATGCCCTGGAGGAAAGAGTGGATAAAATTTTTGTCGATGAAGCAGTAAACGAGCTGCATACCATACAGGACATGTTGCGCTGGTCGGTTAGCCGCTTCAGCGCCGCCAATATCTGGTACGGTCACGGCACCGATAACCCGTGGGATGAGGCCGTTCAGCTGGTGCTGCCCTCTCTCTACCTGCCGCTGGATATTCCGGAAGACATGCGCACCGCGCGCCTGACCTCCAGTGAAAAACACCGCATCGTTGAGCGCGTGATCCGTCGCGTGAACGAGCGTATTCCGGTGGCTTACCTGACCAACAAAGCCTGGTTCTGCGGCCATGAGTTCTATGTTGATGAGCGTGTGCTGGTGCCGCGTTCGCCGATTGGCGAGCTGATCAACAACCACTTTGACGGCCTGATTAACCATCAGCCGCAGCACATACTTGATATGTGCACCGGCAGCGGCTGCATCGCGATTGCCTGCGCGTACGCCTTCCCGGAAGCGGAAGTGGACGCCGTCGATATCTCCACCGACGCGCTGGCCGTCACCGAACATAACATTGAAGAGCACGGCCTGATCCATCACGTCACGCCTATCCGCTCTGACCTGTTCCGCGACCTGCCGACGCTGCAATACGACCTGATCGTCACCAATCCACCGTACGTGGATGCCGAAGACATGTCCGATCTGCCGAACGAGTACCGTCACGAGCCGGAGCTGGGCCTGGCGTCAGGCTCTGACGGGCTGAAGCTGACCCGCCGCATCCTGGCCTGCGCGCCGGATTATCTGACCGACGATGGCGTTCTGATTTGTGAAGTGGGTAACAGCATGGTACATCTGATAGAGCAGTACCCGGATGTGCCGTTCACCTGGCTTGAGTTCGACAACGGCGGTGACGGCGTCTTTATGCTGACCAAAACGCAACTGCTTGATGCACGCGAATACTTCAGCATTTACAAAGATTAATCCAGCGGGCTTCGGCCCGTTTCACAACGCTCAAACACAAACAACAACATCGGAGCCGTGATGGCAGGAAACAGTATTGGACAGGTATTCCGTGTGACCACCTTTGGCGAGTCGCACGGTCTGGCACTGGGTTGTATCGTTGATGGCGTCCCGCCAGGCATCGAACTGACCGAAGCCGATTTACAGCATGACCTTGACCGTCGTCGTCCGGGTACCTCTCGCTACACCACGCAGCGTCGCGAGCCGGACCAGGTCAAAATTCTCTCCGGCGTTTTTGAAGGCCGTACCACCGGGACCAGCATTGGTCTGCTGATTGAAAACACCGATCAGCGCTCCCAGGACTACGGCGCGATTAAAGACGTCTTCCGTCCGGGCCACGCCGACTATACCTACGAACAAAAATATGGCTTTCGCGACTATCGCGGCGGCGGACGTTCTTCCGCGCGTGAAACCGCGATGCGCGTGGCGGCAGGTGCGATTGCCAAAAAATATCTCCAGCAGAAATTCGGCATCGTTATCCGGGGCTGTCTGACCCAGATGGGCGACATTCCGCTGGCAATCAAAGACTGGGATCAGGTAGAACTTAACCCGTTCTTCTGCGCCGATGCCGACAAGCTGGACGCGCTGGACGAGCTGATGCGTGGCCTGAAAAAAGAGGGCGACTCCATTGGTGCGAAAGTCACCGTGGTGGCCGACGGTGTGCCGGCTGGCTGGGGCGAGCCGGTATTTGACCGCCTCGACGCTGACATCGCCCACGCGCTGATGAGCATCAACGCGGTGAAAGGCGTTGAAATCGGCGACGGTTTTGACGTGGTTAAGCTTCGCGGCAGCCAGAACCGCGACGAAATCACGAAGGCGGGTTTCCAGAGCAACCATGCGGGCGGCATTCTGGGCGGCATCAGCAGCGGGCAGCAAATTATTGCCAATATCGCGCTGAAGCCAACGTCCAGCATTACCGTGCCGGGCCACACGATTAACCGCTCAGGCGATGAAGTAGAGATGATCACCAAAGGGCGGCACGATCCATGCGTGGGGATCCGCGCGGTACCGATCGCAGAAGCGATGCTGGCGATCGTGCTGATGGATCACTTCCTGCGCCAGCGCGCGCAGAATGCGGATGTGTCGACCACCATTCCACGCTGGTAACTATGAAAAAAACCGCAATCGCTCTGCTGGCGTTGCTGGCCAGTGGAGCAAGCCTGGCCGCCACGCCGTGGCAGAAAATCACCCACCCGGTAGCGGGAAGCGCGCAGTCCATTGGCGCTTTCTCCAACGGGTGTATCGTCGGCGCGCAGGAACTTCCGCTGCAGTCGGACACCTATCAGGTGATGCGCACCGACCAGCGCCGTTACTTCGGCCATCCTGACCTGGTGCTGTTTATTCAGCGTCTTGGCAACCAGGTGCATAACCTGGGGCTGGGGACGATGCTGATTGGCGATATGGGGATGCCTGCAGGTGGTCGCTTCAACGGCGGTCACGCCAGCCACCAGACCGGACTGGATGTGGACATCTTCCTGCAACTGCCGAAAACGCGCTGGAGCTCAGCGCAGCTGCTGAAACCGCAGGCGCTGGATCTGGTCTCGGCCGACGGTAAACGGGTCGTGGCCTCGCGCTGGTCGCCGGAAATTTCCAGCATGATTAAGCTGGCGGCAGAGGATAACGACGTCACACGGATCTTTGTTAACCCGGCCATCAAGCAGCAGCTTTGCCTGGATGCGGGAACGGATCGCGACTGGCTGCGTAAAGTGCGCCCATGGTTCCAGCACCGGGCGCATATGCATGTTCGCCTGCGCTGCCCGGCGAACAGCCTGGAATGTGAAGATCAGCCGCTGCCACCGCCTGGCGATGGTTGTGGTTACGAACTGCAAAGCTGGTTTGAACCGGCCAAGCCTGGAACCTCTAAGCCTGAGAAGAAGACACCGCCTCCGTTGCCGCCTTCCTGCCAGGCGCTACTGGATGAGCATGTACTTTAATGGATAATTTCGTCGATCTGTTTATGGTGTCACCGCTGCTGCTGGCGGTGCTCTTTTTTGTTGCGATGTTAGCCGGATTTATCGATGCCCTGGCGGGCGGTGGCGGGTTGCTCACCGTTCCGGCGCTGCTGGCGGCAGGCATGAGCCCTGCCCAGGCGCTTGCCACCAACAAACTCCAGGCATGCGGCGGTTCGCTCTCCTCATCGCTCTACTTTGTTCGGCGCAAAGTGGTGAATCTTGCCGATCAGAAGCTCAATATCCTGATGACGTTTATTGGCTCGACGGCGGGCGCGCTGCTGGTCCAGCACGTACAGTCCGACATTCTGCGCCAGATCCTGCCGATTCTGGTTATCTGTATTGGCCTCTATTTCTTACTGATGCCAAAGCTCGGCGAGGAAGACCGGGCGCGGCGACTGCACGGCCTGCCGTTTGCGCTGATTGCCGGTGGCTGCGTCGGTTTTTACGACGGCTTCTTTGGTCCGGGGGCAGGCTCGTTTTACGCGCTGGCATTCGTGACGCTGGCCGGGTTCAACCTCGCCAAATCCACCGCCCACGCCAAAGTCCTCAACGCAACCTCCAACGTTGGCGGTCTGCTGCTGTTTATCATTGGCGGCAAGGTTATCTGGGCTACCGGATTTGTGATGATGGCGGGGCAGTTTTTGGGCGCGCGCGCAGGCTCGCGTCTGGTATTAAGCAAAGGGCAAAAGCTGATCCGCCCGATGATTGTTGTTGTCTCGGCGGTGATGAGCGCCAAACTTCTTTATGACAGCCATGGACAGGAGATCCTCACCTGGTTGGGGATGAACTAATGAACAGTACGCATAAATACGAACAGCTGATTGAGATCTTCGACAGCTGTTTTGCTGATGATTTTAATACCCGTCTGATTAAAGGCGACGACGAACCGATCTATCTTCCTGCTGATGACCAGGTTTCATACAACCGCATCGTCTTTGCCCACGGCTTTTACGCCAGCGGTTTGCACGAGATTTCGCACTGGTGCATCGCGGGGAAAGCGCGTCGCGAGCTGGTGGACTTTGGTTACTGGTACTGCCCGGACGGGCGCGACGCCGCCACCCAGGGGCAGTTCGAAGATGTGGAGGTGAAACCGCAGGCGCTGGAGTGGCTGTTCTGCGTGGCGGCGGGTTTCCCGTTCAACGTCAGCTGTGACAACCTTGAAGGCGACTTCGAGCCAGACCGTATCGTCTTCCAGCGCCGCGTGCATGCGCAGGTGATGGAATATCTTGAGAAAGGCATCCCGGAACGTCCGGCACGCCTGATCGAGGCTTTACAAAATTATTACCATACGCCGGAGATCACGGCGGAATGCTTCCCGTGGCCGGAAGATTTATAACAGAGGAAAGAAGATGATCGCAGAATTTGAATCACGCATTCTGGCGTTAATTGATGACATGGTGGAACACGCCAGCGATGATGAGCTGTTCGCCAGCGGTTATCTGCGTGGTCACCTGACGCTGGCGGTAGCCGCGCTGGAAGCAGGGGACGATCACTCTGCCGACGCCGTTCACGCGGAAGTTACTCGCAGCCTTGAAAAAGCCATTCTGGCCGGGGAACTGTCTCCACGCGACCAGTCTTTAGTGCTGGGCATGTGGGACAATTTGTTCCAGCAGGCTAAACGCTAAGTTGCCGCCTTCTCTTCCCTCTCCCTTTTGGGGAGAGGGCCAGGGTGAGGACACCAGACCGCGCCCTACTTAACCCTTTTCCCCTTCAGCAATTTCCGCACCCACAGTCGGTTCGGATTAAGCCCCGCGAGCGTAACCCTGTCCAGCGGAACCGGCTCATCGCTCATTTGCGCGGCTAGCACTTCAGCCAGCAATGGCGCGGAGCATAATCCCCGCGAGCCTAAGCCACCCAACATAAACAGTTCCGGATAAACGGGCGCACTTACCGCCGTTTCTTTGTTGTCTGTAAGATCCTGATAGACTTCAAGCGTGGCGTCATAGTCCGGCACGTTTCCCGCCATCGGCAGGTGATCGCGGGTCGCGCAGCGTACGCCGCAGCGCGCCTGACCCTCACTGACATCAACCTCTTTCGCCCACGACGCATTCGGGAAACAGTCGAGCAGGCGCTGGCGGTTTTGCTGCTGATCCGCTTCGCTGTACTGAATATCTGTTTCACCGCGATGATAGCTGGCACCGATGCAGTGATGGCCGTTGGACGGATTTTGCGGCGTCGCGTAGCCGTCGTAACACAGCACCTGACGCAGTTTGCTCAGTTCGGGCGCGGTCGGGATATGGCTCACCTGGCCGCCGACTGGATAAACCGGCAATGACGCTGTCTGGGTAAACTGAGTGATGTGATGTCCGTTGGCCAGCACAACGCTGGCATGCTGCGACGCTTTGCCGTCAGCAAAACGCAGTTCCCAGTGCGCTGTGCGACTAAGCGATTCAACCTTGTGGGCATAATGCACTGTCAACCCACGCGACTGCCCGAGGGCTATCGCCGCAGAAGTCAGTTCAGCCGGACACAGCCAGCCGCCGAGTGGATACTGAATTCCGCCGCAGCCGGTGTCGACGCCAGCGGTCTCAGCAACCTGCTGAGCCGTCACTGCATGGGCGATGGTTTCCGGCAGCCCCAGCGACAGCATTTGGGTGATTTTCTGTTGGCTCTTCTCATCCCAGCCCAACTGCGTCACACCGCACCAGTCGTGGTCGAACGCAACCGGCAGGCTATCGTAAAGGCGACGAGCAAACGTAAACGCAGCCGGGAAGAACTGGAACAGTGCTGGATCGTGTGAACTTAATAAGGGATAAAGCGCGCCCTGACGGTTGCCTGATGCACCCATCGCCGGTGCCTCGTCAGCGCAGTAGAGCGTCACCTGCCAGCCACGGTGCAGCAGAGCCAGTGAGAGCAGGGCGCTGGCAATACCTCCGCCCACAATGGCGACCTCACGCGACGCACTGGGGCGGCGAGCAAACCAGGGTGCCTGTGCCGGGATCGCCAGATCCTGCTCCATCACCCCCACCAGCATGTCGCGTTTGCGGCCAAAGCCTTTGGTTTTCCGCATGGTAAACCCCGCCTCCTGCAACCCACGGCGGACAAAGCCCGCCGAGGTGAAGGTGGCAAGCGTCGCGCCCGGGCGTGCCAGACGTGCCATTGCGCTGAACAGGTGCGGACTCCACATGTCAGGGTTTTTGGCGGGCGCAAAACCGTCCAGGAACCAGGCGTCCACTTTCTGATGCATTGAGTCATCGAGCTTATCGGTCAGGTCGTTAATGTCGCCAAGCCACAGGTCGAGCGTGACGCGTCCGTCGTCCAGACTCAGACGATGACAGCCGCCGATAGCCGGTGGCCACTGGGCCTGAAGCTGTTCCGCCCAGTGGGCAAGCTCCGGCCAGCGCTGATGGGCAAGCCGCAGATCGTGCGCGGTAAGCGGAAATTTTTCAAAACTGATGAAATGTAATCTTTGTAAGGTAGCTTCGGGGTGTACAGCGCGAAACTGATCGAAGGCCTGCCAGAGGGTCAAAAAATTCAGCCCGGTGCCGAAACCGCTCTCCGCGACGACAAACAGGCTGCGCGGATGCTCAGGGAAGCGGGTGCTGAGATGATTTCCTTCGAGGAAGACATAGCGCGTCTCTTCCAGTCCGTTATCATTAGAAAAGTAGACGTCATCAAAATCTCGGGAAACAGGTGTACCCTCAGCGTTGAATTCGAGGTTGGCAGGTTGTATGGCGTTTTGTTTCACGTAAGTTACTCGTCCGACAGGCAGTGGCACGATCTTAGCGATGTGAGCCCATCGGTGCAAATTTCCACAGAAAATCGCTGATCGGACTTGTTCGGCGTACAAGTGTACGCTATTGTGCGACTCGAAACTTTTTATAGTGCGACTTACAGAGGTATTGAATGAAACGTGCAGTGATTACTGGCCTGGGCATCGTTTCCAGCATCGGTAATAACCAGCAGGAAGTCCTGGCATCTCTGCGTGAAGGACGCTCCGGGATCACTTTCTCTGAAGAGTTTAAAGATTCTGGAATGCGTAGCCACGTATGGGGTAACGTTAAACTGGATACCACCGGTTTAATTGACCGTAAAGTGGTTCGTTTCATGAACGATGCCTCTATCTACGCCTATCTTTCCATGCAGGAAGCGATCAAGGATTCTGGTCTGAGCGAAGACGCTTACCAGAACAACCCACGCGTGGGCCTGATTGCAGGCTCCGGCGGTTCCTCTAAAGCTCAGGTGTTCGGTGCTGACGCCATGCGCAGCCCGCGCGGCCTGAAAGCGGTTGGTCCATATGTTGTGACCAAAGCCATGGGTTCAGCGGTTTCCGCGTGCCTGGCAACGCCGTTCAAAATCCACGGTGTGAACTACTCCATCAGCTCCGCATGTGCGACCTCCGCACACTGTATCGGTAATGCGGTTGAGCAGATCCAGCTGGGCAAACAGGACATCGTATTTGCTGGCGGCGGCGAAGAGCTGGGCTGGGAAATGGCCTGTGAGTTCGACGCGATGGGCGCACTGTCCACCAAATACAACGAAACGCCAGACAAAGCATCCCGTACCTATGATGCACACCGCGACGGTTTTGTTATCGCTGGCGGCGGCGGTATGGTTGTGGTTGAAGAGCTGGAACACGCGCTGGCGCGTGGCGCGCACATCTACGCTGAGATCGTGGGCTACGGCGCAACGTCTGACGGCGCTGACATGGTTGCTCCATCCGGCGAAGGCGCGGTGCGCTGCATGAAGATGGCGATGCACGGCGTTGATACCCCAATCGACTACCTGAACTCTCACGGCACCTCAACGCCGGTAGGTGACGTGAAAGAGCTGGGTGCGATCCGTGAAGTGTTCGGCGACAACAGTCCGGCTATCTCTGCAACCAAAGCCATGACCGGTCACTCTCTGGGCGCGGCGGGCGTGCAGGAAGCGATCTACTCTCTGCTGATGCTGGAAAACGGCTTTATCGCGCCAAGCATCAACATCGACGAGATGGACGAGCAGGCGGCAGGCCTGAACATCGTGACCGAAACCACCGAACGTGAGCTGACGACCGTTATGTCCAACAGCTTCGGTTTCGGCGGCACCAACGCCACGCTGGTGATGCGTAAGCTGAAAGCGTAACCGTTTGAAGATATAGTAGAAGGGAGCCACGCGGCTCCCTTTTTTTATGCCTGAACACGGAGTTATGCATGACGGCTGTTACCCCTGAGAAGAGCGCTCCTTCCGGGAACCTTTCCCTTTTCCGCATCGCCTTTGCGGTGTTTCTGACCTACATGACCGTTGGTCTGCCGCTGCCGGTGATCCCCTTGTTCGTTCACCAGGAGCTGGGCTATGGCAACACCATGGTCGGTATTGCGGTGGGCATTCAGTTTTTAGCGACGGTTTTAACCCGGGGCTACGCCGGTCGCCTGGCGGATCAGCACGGCGCAAAACGCTCGGCGTTGCAGGGCATGTTTGCCTGCGGGCTGGCGGGGGGAGCCTGGCTGCTGGCGGCGCTGTTGCCGATAGATGCAGCGTATAAATTCGCGCTGCTGGTGGCGGGGCGCCTGATCCTCGGCTTTGGCGAAAGCCAGCTGCTGACCGGCACCCTGACCTGGGGAATGGGGCTGGTGGGACCTGCGCGTTCCGGAAAAGTGATGTCCTGGAACGGGATGGCGATTTACGGCGCGCTGGCGGCAGGCGCACCACTGGGGCTGCTGATCCACAGCCAGTTTGGTTTTGCGGCGTTGGCAGGCACCACCATGGTATTACCGCTGCTGGCGTGGGCGTTTAACGGTTCGGTGCGTAAGGTGCCCGCCCATAAAGGCGAGCGTCCTTCGCTGTGGAGCGTGGTGGCGCAAATCTGGCAACCGGGGCTTGGGCTGGCGCTTCAGGGGGTAGGCTTCGCGGTTATTGGTACCTTTGTCTCCCTCTATTTCATGAGCCGCGGCTGGGCGATGGCGGGCTTTACGCTGACGGCTTTTGGCGGCGCGTTTGTGTTGATGCGCGTGCTGTTTGGCTGGATGCCGGATCGCTTTGGCGGCGTGAAGGTGGCGGTGGCGTCATTGGTCATTGAGACCGTGGGTCTGGTACTGCTCTGGCAGGCGCCGTCCGCATCCGTTGCGCTGCTGGGTGCGGCGTTAACCGGCTGCGGCTGCTCACTGATCTTCCCGGCGCTGGGCGTTGAAGTGGTTAAGCGCGTGGCTCCGCAGGTGCGCGGCACGGCGCTGGGCGGCTATGCGGCGTTTCAGGATATCTCTTACGGCATCACCGGGCCGCTGGCGGGGCTGCTTGCAACGTCGTTTGGCTATCCTTCCGTATTTCTCGCCGGTGCGGTGTCAGCGGTGGTGGGGATTGTGGTGACGCTGGTGGCGTTTCGCAGGTCGTAGTTTTTGCCCGGTGGCGCTCCGCTTACCGGGCCTACAACCGCGCGAACCGTAGGCCGGGTAAGGCGTAGCCGCCACCCGGCAGTTTTAAGCAACCAGCCAGAAAATCGCCAGCGCAATCAGCAACGCGATAAACATCAATCCCGGACGGGCAGAAAGCGTTTTGAACGTGTCAACAACGGGGGCAAACAGCGGGTTGTAGATCGGCTGAATGTTTCTTACCTCCGGTACACCGCCTTCCCGCTCGGCGCGGCGAACGAAGATCTGATTCAGTAAATCCTGTACCTGCGCGGTGGTCAGCACCGTTTGCGGTGTCGCCTGCCAGCTCTGCTGGGCGTAATCCCGGATCATATCGAACTCGTGCGGTTCCAGCGGTTGTTTCAGTGCCGCCTGTACGCTGTGCAGGGTCGGAGTGCTCTGGGTGCTGAGCGTCTGACGCGCCTGGAGCCAGGTGACCAGATGGGTAAACTGTTTTGCCGGGATCATCTCGCCCGCTTTCACACCGGAAAGTTCCAGCATAGATTGCCAGATAAGCTTTGTCGGTTCGCCGGTGGCGGCAGCCAGCTTAGTGACCATCTGCTTGAGCGTATTATGCTCCGCAGGCTGCAATGGCCGCTCTGTAGACGGGCGCTGTTGCGGCTGCGGGATAG
This sequence comes from Enterobacter cloacae complex sp. ECL411, assembly GCF_021869665.1. Classification (NCBI taxonomy): domain Bacteria; kingdom Pseudomonadati; phylum Pseudomonadota; class Gammaproteobacteria; order Enterobacterales; family Enterobacteriaceae; genus Enterobacter; species Enterobacter cloacae complex sp. ECL411. The sequence goes on along the minus strand of NZ_CP091486.1, from coordinate 3,291,305 downwards.
AAAGCTGATTGCTTTGCAGCAGGGTCAACACGGTTTTCAGCTGTTCCGGCGAAAGCTGGCTCAGGGCGGTATTACCGTACTGTTGACGGATAAAATCACTCACTGCCTGACGATTATTCCCCTGGCCCAATAGCTCGGTCAGCTGCGAGATAATCTGGCGGGTAGTATGTTGCTGCTGTGCGCTGGTAAGACGCTGGTTCAGGTTTTGTTCGGCGGCAGGGAAATGGCGCGACTGTAGCGGCGCATCGTTTCTGACGCCCAAATCGTGCTTAACGCCGGCCCATACCTCTGCGTTTTGCTGTGAGGTCAACGCAATAAGACGCGTGATAAGACGCTCCAGTACGGTGCGTTGCTGCGTGGAGAGCGGTTGTTCGCCTGGCGTGTTGGGCGTTACGGGGCCTTCACCCGGAGGGCGCGGAGGCGTACCTGAAATGGGCTGCATCGTCAAAAATCCTTAAAGTCAAACTCTGCGTAACCGGGCGGAGATATATGCCCGGCGGCGAGATTATGGCACACTTGGCAGGTTTACTTCCTCTCAAACAGGTACTCAGACGTGAAAATCCTCGTTGATGAAAATATGCCTTACGCCCGTGAGCTGTTCAGCCGCCTGGGTGAGGTTAAGGCTGTCCCTGGTCGCCCGATTCCGGTCAGCGAACTGGACGATGCAGACGCCCTGATGGTGCGCTCGGTGACCAAAGTAAATGAGGCGCTGCTCACCGGCAAAGGGGTTAAATTTGTCGGGACGGCAACGGCCGGGACCGATCATGTGGATGACCAGTGGCTTAAGCAGGCGGGGATTGGTTTTTCTGCGGCACCAGGCTGTAACGCCATTGCCGTCGTGGAATATGTATTCTCCTCGCTATTGATGCTGGCCGAGCGCGATGGTTTTGCGCTGAAAGACCGCACCGTCGGGATTGTGGGTGTGGGCAACGTGGGCGGACGTCTGCAAAAGCGTCTGGAAGCCTGGGGCATCCGCACTCTGCTGTGCGATCCGCCGCGTAAGGATAACGGCGATGAGGGCGATTTCCGCACGCTGGATGAGCTGGTCGACGAGTGCGACGTCATCACCTTCCATACGCCGCTCTTTAAAGAAGGGCCGTACAAGACTCTGCACCTGGCCGACGAAAAGCTGATCCGCCGTCTGAAGGCTGGCACTATTCTGATAAATGCCTGCCGGGGACCGGTGGTGGATAACGCGGCGCTGCTGACATGTCTCGACGAGGGTCAAGATCTTAGCGTCGTACTGGACGTCTGGGAGCCAGAGCCGGATCTCAACGTCGCATTGCTGAATAAGGTGGACGTGGGTACCGCACATATCGCGGGTTATACCCTTGAAGGCAAAGCGCGTGGCACAACCCAGGTGTTTGAGGCTTACAGCGCCTTTATCGGCCATCCGCAGCAGGTCGCGCTGGATACGCTGCTGCCTGCCCCGGAATTTGGTCGCATTACCCTTCATGGACCGCTGGATGAGGCAACGCTGAAAAGACTGGTGCATTTGGTGTATGATGTGCGCCGCGATGACGCGCTGCTGCGTAAAGTGGCGGGTATTCCGGGTGAGTTTGACAAGCTGCGCAAAAATTACCTTGAGCGCCGCGAGTGGTCCTCCCTGTATGTGATGTGCGATGACGCCCCCGCGGCGGCGCTGTTGCATCAGCTGGGATTTAACGCCGTTCACCACCCGGCACGTTAATGTCTTCTTAATGCTCCCTGTCGGATATTCCGGCAGGGACGCTTTTTTATTTCTGGAGTAAACCACCATGTCTGAAGGCTGGAACATTGCCATTTTGGGTGCCACTGGCGCCGTGGGCGAAGCCCTGCTTGAAACCCTTGCTGAGCGTCAGTTCCCGGTGGGCGACATTTACGCGCTGGCGCGTACCGACAGCGCAGGAGAACATCTGCGTTTCGGCGGGAAATCCGTGATGGTGCAGGATGCCGCCGCGTTTGACTGGACACAGGCTCAGCTGGCGTTTTTTGCCGCAGGTGCGGAAGCCACGGCATCCTACATTGAAGAAGCGACCAATTCAGGCTGTCTGGTGATCGACCTGAGCGGCCTGTTCTCCCTGGAGCCGGATGTGCCGCTGGTGGTGCCGGACGTCAACCCGTTTGTGCTGGCTGACTACCGCAACCGCAATATCATTGCAGTACCGAACAGCCTCACCAGCCAGCTGCTGACCGCGCTGAAGCCGCTGATCGACGACGGTGGCCTGTCGCGTATTTCCGTGACCAGCCTGCTGTCAGCCTCCGCTAACGGCAAAAAAGCCGTAGACGCACTGGCAGGGCAGAGCGCGAAGCTGCTGAACGGTATCCCGATCGACGAAGATGATTTCTTTGGCCGCCAGCTGGCGTTCAACATGCTGCCGCTGCTGCCGGATCGTGAAGGTTCGGTGCGGGAAGAGCGTCGTATCGTCGATGAAGCACGCAAAATTCTGCAGGATGACGGTCTGATGATCTCCGCGAACGTCGTGCAGTCTCCGGTCTTTTACGGCCACGCGCAGATGGTCGGGTTTGAAGCCCTGCGTCCGCTGGCGGCTGAAGAAGCCCGCGACGCGTTTGGCCGCGGAGAGGACCTTGTCCTGTCCGAAGAGAGTGAATTCCCGACGCAGGTGGGCGACGCTACCGGCAGCGCGCATCTCTCTGTGGGCTGCGTGCGTAACGATTACGGTATGCCTGAGCAGGTGCAGTTCTGGTCCGTTGCCGACAACGTGCGTTTTGGCGGCGCGCTGATGGCGGTCAAAATCGCGGAAAAACTGGTGCAGGAGTATCTGTACTGATGTCAGATGTGGAACAAAAGCCGGTCCACAGAATTGCCCTCGGCATTGAATACGATGGCAGTAAATACTATGGCTGGCAGCGGCAGAATGAGGTGCGCAGCGTCCAGGAGAAGCTGGAGAAAGCGCTCTCTCAGGTGGCGAATGAACCGATAAGCGTCTTCTGTGCGGGCCGCACCGATGCCGGCGTTCACGGCACGGGACAGGTAGTGCATTTTGACACCACCGCCGTGCGCAAAGACGCGGCCTGGACGCTGGGTGTAAATGCGAATTTGCCTGGTGACATTGCCGTGCGTTGGGTGAAAGCTGTGCCGGATGATTTTCACGCGCGTTTCAGCGCGACGGCGCGGCGCTACCGTTATGTCATCTACAACCAGCGCCTGCGCCCGGCGGTGTTAAGCCAGGGCGTGACGCATTTTTATGAACCGCTGGATGCAGAACGTATGCAGCGTGCGGCGCAGTGTCTGATTGGAGAGAATGATTTTACGTCGTTTCGTGCGGTGCAGTGTCAGTCCCGTACGCCGTGGCGTAACGTCATGCACATTAACGTCAGTCGTTATGGCGCATATGTGGTGGTGGATATCAAAGCCAATGCCTTTGTACATCATATGGTGCGGAATATTGTAGGCAGCCTGATGGAAGTGGGCGCCGGACACCAGCCGGAGAGCTGGATTGCAGAACTGCTGGCAGCGAAGGACAGAACGCTTGCGGCAGCAACGGCGAAAGCGGAAGGTCTGTATCTGGTTTCGGTGGATTATCCGGACCGGTTCGACCTGCCAAAACCGCCAATGGGCCCGCTGTTTTTAGCGGACTAAACAAAGGCGCAATTAGGGCTTAGACAATATGGACGTAATACGTTTTCTGATTGATTTCATCCTGCACATTGATGTTCACCTGGCGGAGCTGGTCGCGCAGTACGGCGTCTGGGTATACGCCATTCTGTTCCTCATTCTGTTCTGTGAAACCGGCCTTGTGGTTACGCCGTTCCTGCCGGGAGATTCACTGCTGTTCGTGGCGGGCGCGTTATCCGCACTGCCAACGAATGACCTGAATGTCCATCTGATGGTCGTCCTGATGATCATCGCCGCGATTATTGGTGATGCGGTCAACTACACTATCGGGCGGGTGTTTGGCGAGCGGTTGTTCAGTAATCCGGACTCGAAGATTTTCCGCCGCAGTTATTTAGATAAGACCCATGCGTTCTATGAGCGCCATGGCGGTAAAACCATTATCCTTGCCCGTTTTGTGCCTATTGTGCGCACATTTGCACCGTTTGTGGCGGGAATGGGTCACATGTCCTATCGTCATTTTGCCATGTACAACGTGGTGGGCGCGCTGCTGTGGGTACTGCTGTTTACCTATGCGGGCTACCTGTTTGGCGATCTGCCGGTGGTTCAGGAAAACCTTAAGTTACTGATTGTAGCGATTATTGTGCTTTCCGTTCTGCCGGGTGTGATCGAAATTATTCGTCACAAACGCGCGGCGGCAAAACAAGCGAAGTAAATGCACGCTGGCGGTTCGACCACTTTTTTATCCAAAGTTTCGGGCTGTTATGTTTTAATGTGCAACATTCATGGTCTGTTGGAGGCAAAAATGGCATTATTCGCCTCTTACAGCAAAACTGGCATACGACCAGGTTCAGGCAGAAAGGTTATCAATGAGCTGGATTGAACGAATTAAAAGCAACATTACCCCAACGCGTAAAGCGAGCATTCCTGAAGGGGTATGGACGAAGTGTGATAGCTGCGGCCAGGTTCTGTATCGCGCAGAGCTGGAACGCAATCTTGAGGTGTGTCCGAAGTGTGACCACCATATGCGTATGTCGGCGCGCAACCGCCTGCATAGCCTGCTGGACGAAGGTTCTCTGGTAGAACTGGGCAGCGAACTGGAGCCAAAAGATGTGCTTAAGTTCCGCGACTCCAAAAAATACAAAGATCGTCTGGCCTCTGCACAGAAAGAGACCGGCGAGAAAGACGCGCTGATCGTCATGAAAGGCACCCTGCATGAGATGCCGGTGGTTGCCGCCGCGTTTGAGTTCGCCTTTATGGGCGGTTCAATGGGCTCTGTGGTTGGTGCGCGTTTCGTGCGTGCCGTTGAGCAGGCGCTGGAAGACAACTGCCCGCTGATCTGCTTCTCTGCCTCCGGTGGCGCACGAATGCAGGAAGCGCTGATGTCCCTGATGCAGATGGCGAAAACCTCTGCCGCGCTGGCGAAAATGCAGGAGCGCGGTCTGCCGTACATCTCGGTACTGACCGACCCAACCATGGGCGGCGTTTCTGCAAGCTTCGCGATGCTGGGCGACCTGAACATCGCTGAGCCAAAAGCGCTGATCGGCTTTGCCGGTCCTCGCGTTATCGAGCAGACCGTACGTGAGAAACTGCCGCCGGGCTTCCAGCGCAGTGAGTTCCTCATTGAGAAGGGTGCTATCGACATGATCGTCCGCCGCCCGGAGATGCGCCTCAAACTGGCAAGCGTCCTGGCGAAGCTGATGAATCTGCCGTCGCCGAGCCCGGACGAGCCGCGCGAAGGCGTGGTGGTACCGGATCAGGAACCCGAGGCCTGATAACTGAAAAGGGCAGGGCCAAATGGCGCTGCCCTTTTGCTTTCTAAACCGTTAATGACAACCGGGCATCATGGAAAATAAAAGCATTCCTCAAGCCACGTCGCCCCTGGCCGCGTGGCTTTCTTATCTGGAAAACCTGCACAGTAAAACTATCGACATGGGCCTTGAGCGCGTAAGCCAGGTTGCCGCGCGCCTTGACGTGCTGAAACCTGCGCCTTTCGTGTTTACCGTGGCCGGCACTAACGGTAAAGGCACCACCTGCCGTACGCTGGAATCTGTCCTGATGGCAGCCGGTTATAAGGTAGGCGTTTACAGCTCGCCGCACCTGGTGCGCTACACCGAGCGCGTGCGGGTGCAAAACACCGAGCTGGCCGAATCGGCCCATACGGCGTCGTTTGCCGCTATCGAAGCCGCGCGCGGCGATACCTCATTAACCTATTTCGAATACGGCACCCTGTCGGCGCTGTGGCTGTTTAAGCAGGCGCAGCTGGACGTGGTGATCCTGGAAGTGGGGCTGGGCGGGCGTCTGGATGCCACCAATATGGTAGATGCGGATGTCGCCGTCGTCACCAGCATCGCGCTGGATCACACCGACTGGCTGGGGCCCGACCGCGAAAGCATTGGCCGTGAGAAGGCCGGTATTTTCCGGGCCAATAAGCCTGCCGTGGTTGGCGAACCGGACATGCCACATACCATCGCTGATGTGGCGAAAGAGAAGGGTGCTCGACTGCTGCGTCGCGGCGTGGACTGGCAGTATGAGGTGCAGGACAACGGCTGGCGCTTCAGCGACGCGCAGGGCGTGCTGGAGAATCTGCCGCTGCCGCAGGTGCCACAGCCTAACGCGGCGACTGCGCTGGCAGCCCTACGCGCCAGCGGATTAGCGGTAAGCGAGCAGGCAATCCGCGATGGCATTCAGAACGCACTGCTGCCGGGACGTTTTCAGATTGTGAGTGAGTCACCGCGTCTGATTCTGGATGTTGCACATAACCCGCATGCGGCGGCGTACCTCGCAGGACGTCTCAAATCGTTACCAAAAACCGGGCGCGTGCTGGCGGTTATCGGTATGCTTCATGATAAAGATATCGGCGGCACGCTGGCCTGCATGGAGAGTGTGGTCGATAGCTGGTATTGTGCTCCTCTGGAAGGGCCGCGCGGCGCGACTGCTGAGCAGTTGATGGAACATCTCGGCAAAGGCGAAATCTACAGCAGTGTGGTTTCGGCCTGGCGTGCCGCGATGGCGGAGGCTAAACCAGAAGATACCGTGCTGGTGTGTGGGTCATTCCACACGGTGGCACATGTCATGGAAGTGATGGACGCGGGGAGAACCGGTGGCGAGTAAGTTTCAGAACCGTTTAACAGGAACCATTGTGCTGGTCGCGCTCGGGGTGATTATTCTCCCGGGATTGCTCGACGGGCAGAAAAAGCATTACCAGGATGAATTTGCGGCCATTCCGCTGGTACCCAAACCGGGCGATCGCGACGAGCCCGATATGCTGCCAGCGGCAACGCAGGCGCTGCCAGCCCAGCCGCCTGAAGGCGCAGCGGAAGAGGTGCGCGCAGGTGATGCAGCCGCGCCGTCTCTTGACCCGTCGCGTCTGGCGACGAACAATAACATCGAGATTGATCCGGTGCCGGTAGAACAGCCTAAGCCTGTTGAGAAGCCGAAACCGGTGGAGAAGCCGCAGCCGAAACCGCAGCGGGATAAAGCGGCCGAGCAACTGGCAGCCGCTTCAGAAACGCCACCGCCGGCGAAACAGGACGCGGCCCCTACCGGCAAAGCCTATGTCGTTCAGCTCGGTGCATTGAAAAATGCAGATAAGGTCAATGAGATTGTGAGTAAACTGCGCGGCGCGGGATACCGTGTTTATACTTCACCCACCACGCCGGTACAGGGTAAAATTACCCGTATCCTCGTGGGGCCGGATGCGTCTAAAGATAAGCTCAAAGGTTCGCTTGGCGAGCTGAAGCAAATCTCCGGCCTGAGCGGTGTGGTGATGAACTACAGCGCAAACTGACAGAAATTACCCCCTCACCCTAACCCTCTCCCCAAAGGGGCTAGGGGATGGTTTGCTCCCTCTCCCTTGAGGGAGATGGCCGGGGTGAGGGGGAGGCAGACGTTCACAGAAACGTCAAAGGTGCGGTGGCGTTGAGCATTTTTTCAGCGCCTTTTTTATTTACGCGTGGGAAGGAAATCCCTACGCAAACGTTTTCTTTTTCTGTTAGAATTCGCCCCGAACTGGATGACAGGGCGTTTAATCGTGGGACACATATGGTCTGGATTGATTACGCCATCATTGCGGTGATTGGTTTTTCCTGTCTGGTTAGCCTGATCCGTGGCTTTGTTCGTGAAGCGTTATCGCTGGTAACCTGGGGTTGTGCTTTCTTTGTTGCCAGTCATTACTACACTTACCTGTCTGTCTGGTTCACGGGCTTTGAAGATGAACTGGTCCGAAACGGAATCGCCATCGCGGTGCTGTTTATCGCGACGCTGATTGTCGGCGCTATCGTCAATTACGTGATAGGTCAGCTGGTCGAGAAAACCGGTCTGTCAGGAACGGACAGGGTGCTCGGCATCTGTTTCGGCGCGTTGCGAGGCGTGCTGATTGTGGCCGCGATCCTGTTCTTCCTGGATACCTTTACCGGGTTCTCCAAAAGTGAAGACTGGCAAAAATCGCAGCTCATTCCGGAGTTCAGCTTCATCATCAGATGGTTCTTTGACTATCTGCAAAGCTCGTCGAGTTTCTTGCCCAGGGCATAAACCCTGAGATGTGGCTTAACGAGGAAAAGACGAATGTGCGGTATTGTCGGTATCGCCGGTTTCATGCCGGTAAACCAGTCGATTTATGACGCGTTAACGGTGCTTCAGCACCGTGGGCAGGATGCTGCGGGTATCATCACCATTGATGCAAACAACTGCTTCCGTTTACGCAAGGCGAATGGCCTGGTAAACGATGTGTTTGAAGCCCGCCATATGCAGCGTCTGCAAGGTAATATGGGGATCGGTCACGTTCGTTATCCTACTGCTGGCAGTTCCAGCGCCTCTGAGGCTCAGCCTTTTTACGTTAACTCCCCGTATGGCATCACGCTTGCCCACAATGGCAATCTGACCAATGCCCACGAGCTGCGTAAAAAGCTGTTTGAAGAGAAACGTCGCCACATTAACACCACGTCTGATTCTGAAATCCTGCTCAATATCTTTGCCAGCGAGCTGGATAACTTCCGCCATTATCCGCTGGAAGCAGACAACATTTTTGCCGCCGTTGCCGCGACTAATCGCCAGATCCGTGGCGCGTACGCTTGCGTGGCGATGATTATCGGTCACGGCATGGTGGCCTTCCGCGATCCAAATGGCATTCGCCCGCTGGTGCTCGGCAAACGTGACCTCGGCGATGGCCGTTCCGAGTACATGGTTGCCTCCGAAAGCGTGGCGCTGGACACGCTGGGCTTCGAATTCCTGCGTGATGTCGCGCCAGGCGAAGCGGTCTACATCACCGAGAAGGGCCAGCTGTTTACCCGCCAGTGCGCCGACAATCCGGTGAGCAACCCGTGCCTGTTCGAATACGTTTACTTCGCGCGTCCGGACTCGTTCATCGACAAAATTTCCGTTTACAGCGCGCGCGTCAACATGGGGACGAAGCTGGGCGAGAAGATTGCCCGCGAGTGGGACGATCTCGACATCGACGTCGTGATCCCAATCCCTGAAACCTCCTGTGATATCGCGCTGGAAATTGCCCGTATTCTGGACAAGCCGTACCGTCAGGGCTTCGTGAAAAACCGCTACGTTGGCCGCACCTTTATCATGCCGGGCCAGCAGCTGCGTCGTAAGTCCGTACGTCGTAAGCTAAACGCTAACCGTGCCGAGTTCCGCGACAAGAATGTGCTGCTGGTGGACGACTCCATTGTGCGCGGCACGACGTCTGAGCAGATCATCGAGATGGCGCGTGAGGCCGGGGCGAAGAAAGTATATCTCGCCTCCGCAGCGCCGGAAATTCGCTTCCCGAACGTGTATGGCATTGATATGCCAACCGCTAATGAGCTGATTGCGCATGGCCGAGAAGTGGATGAGATTCGCCAGATCATCGGGGCCGACGGCCTGATTTTCCAGGATCTGAACGATCTGATCGATGCGGTGCGCGCCGAGAACCCGGATATTCAGCAGTTCGAATGCTCGGTATTCAATGGGATCTACGTGACAAAAGACGTAGACCAGCAGTATCTCGACTACCTTGATTCTCTGCGTAACGACGATGCGAAAGCCGTCCAGCTGCAAAACGATCTCGAAAGCTTAGAGATGCACAACGAAGGTTGATGCGTATGCAGGTGAGGGCGTTCGCCCTCACTTGCAACTCCCCGTAAAATCCTGCACAGTCAGCCCTGAAATCAGCAAGGGCAAAAATCATGAAACGACTCATTGTAGGGATCAGCGGTGCCAGCGGCGCGATTTATGGCGTCCGGCTGTTACAGGTGCTGCGTGACGTTGCTGGCGTAGAAACCCATCTGGTGATGAGCCAGGCGGCGCGTCAGACCCTCTCTCTTGAAACCGATCTCTCTCTGCGCGACGTTCAGGCGCTGGCTGATGTTGTTCACGATGCCCGCGATATCGCCGCCAGCATCTCTTCGGGCTCGTTTAAAACGGCCGGCATGGTTATTTTGCCCTGTTCGATTAAAACCCTCTCCGGTATCGTAAACAGCTATACCGACACGCTGGTGACGCGTGCGGCGGACGTTGTGCTGAAAGAGCGTCGTCCTCTGGTGCTCTGCGTGCGGGAAACGCCGCTACACCTGGGACATCTGCGTTTAATGACGCAGGCAGCCGAACTGGGAGCTGTGATAATGCCGCCGGTCCCCGCGTTCTATCATCGTCCACAAACGCTGGACGATGTCATCAACCAGACCGTTAACCGCGTGCTGGATCAGTTCGATATAGATCTGCCGGAAGATCTCTTTACCCGCTGGCAGGGGGCGTGAGGCTGTGCACAAACAAGGTGCATGAAATGACTGTTTGCCCTGTTTCAGGGCAAAACTGCAACCGCGATCATATCCTCGACATTTAATTCGCTTTTTCCCTTTTTCTCTTTCCGGTTCGTTCGGCAGACCTGCTATCTTTCACCATTAAGGCAGTATCGCAACGTTTTATTAACATATTTAACGTCGTAGTTTTAACCCGACGACAATGTGGCATAAGACCTGCAAGAGCAGCCTGCAACACAACACACAACATAAACCATAATAAAATCACGGTTCTTGAGGGTAAATGTATGAAGAAGACGGTTCTGGCTCTGTCTTTGCTCGTGGGCTTGAGTGCAGCAGCAAGTAGCTATGCAGCGCTACCACAGACAGTTCGTATCGGTACAGACGCAACCTACGCGCCATTCTCCTCCAAGGATGCGAAAGGCGATTTCGTGGGGTTTGATATCGATCTGGGAAATGAGATGTGCAAACGCATGGAAGTGAAATGCACATGGGTGGGCAGTGACTTTGACGCGCTGATCCCGTCGCTGAAAGCCAAGAAAATTGATGCCATTATCTCTTCTCTCTCCATCACGGAAAAACGTCAGCAGGAGATCGCCTTCTCAGAGAAGCTCTACGCTGCCGACTCACGTTTGATTGCCGCGAAAGGCTCGCCAATCCAGCCGACCATCGACTCGCTGAAAGGCAAACATGTTGGCGTGCTTCAGGGCTCGACCCAGGAAGGTTACGCCAATGCTAACTGGCGCGAGAAAGGCGTCGATGTGGTCGCTTACCAGAACCAGGATCTGATCTACTCTGACCTGGCGGCAGGCCGTCTGGATGCCGCGTTTCAGGATGAAGTCGCCGCGAGCGAAGGCTTCCTGAAACAGCCTGCGGGTAAAGAGTACGCCTTTGCCGGCCCGTCGGTGAAAGACAAAAAATACTTTGGCGACGGCACCGGTATTGGTCTGCGTAAGGATGATACCGAGTTGAAAGCCGCCTTCGACAAAGCGTTTAATGAGCTGCGTAAAGACGGTACCTACGACAAACTGGCGAAGAAATACTTTGATTTCAACGTCTACGGTGATTAATACCTAAATGAGATGCACTGATGTGGTGCATCTTTAGGGGAAGTGTTCCAGTATGGTGCAAGCAATGCACCATATTGGACCGCCGTGTGCATAGTTAAGCATTTTAAATGCAAAAATTCCCGTTCAGAGGCATTAATCTTTGCCTGAGTGAGGGGATTAATGGCACATTAACGGCACCCCATAGTCGTAAAATCTCGTATTTAGACAGTTTGTTGAGGACAGATATGAAAAAACTGGTGTTGTCACTTTCTCTGGTACTGGCCTTTTCCAGCGCCACCGCAGCATTCGCAGCCATTCCGCAGAAAATTCGTATTGGGACTGACCCAACCTACGCACCTTTCGAATCGAAAAATGCGAAGGGGGAACTGGTCGGTTTTGACATCGATCTGGCTAACGAGCTGTGCAAACGCATTAAAGCGCAATGTACCTACGTTGAAAACCCGCTGGACGCGCTAATCCCGTCCCTGAAAGCGAAAAAAATTGACGTGATCATGTCCTCCCTGTCTATCACCGAAAAACGTCAGCAGGAGATTGCCTTCACGGACAAACTCTACGCGGCTGACTCACGTCTGGTGGTGGCGAAATCCTCTGACATTCAGCCAACCCTTGAATCTCTGAAGGGCAAACGCGTGGGCGTGTTGCAGGGTACGACGCAGGAAACCTACGGTAACGAGCACTGGGCGCCAAAGGGGATTGAAATTGTCTCTTACCAGGGTCAGGAAAACATCTACGCAGACCTGACGGCAGGCCGTATTGACGCGGCATTCCAGGATGAAGTGGCGGCAAGCGAAGGCTTCCTGAAACAGCCTGTGGGTAAAGATTACAAGTTTGGCGGTCCGTCCATTAAGGACGAAAAACTCTTTGGCGTTGGCACCGGTATGGGCCTGCGGAAAGAAGACAACGAACTGCGTGAAGCCCTGAACAAAGCGTTCGCCGAGATGCGCGCGGACGGCACTTACGACAAGCTGGCGAAAAAGTACTTCGATTTTAATGTTTACGGCGGCTAATCGCCCCGTCTGATAACGTGCGGCCCCTCCCGTTGCGGGAGGGGAAAAGACACGGTTCTACCACTCACGAGACGACAGGGCACGCGGTATGCTGTACGGATTTTCTGGCGTTATTTTACAGGGCGCGCTTGTCACCCTTGAGCTGGCTATCAGCTCCGTGGTGCTGGCGGTGCTGATAGGCCTGGCGGGCGCGGGGGCAAAGTTATCCGCCAACAGACCGCTGGCGCTGATATTTGAAGGCTATACCACGCTGATTCGCGGCGTGCCTGACCTGGTGCTGATGCTGCTGATCTTTTATGGCCTGCAAATCGCACTTAACGGCGTCACGGATGCCATCGGCATGGATCAGATCGATATCGACCCGATGGTGGCCGGTATTATTACCCTTGGTTTTATCTACGGTGCTTATTTTACTGAGACCTTTCGCGGCGCTTACATGGCCGTGCCGAAAGGGCACATTGAAGCGGCGACCGCCTACGGTTTTACCTCCTCACAAACGTTTCGCCGGATCATGTTCCCGGCCATGATGCGCTACGCGCTGCCGGGCATCGGTAACAACTGGCAGGTTATTCTCAAGGCAACGGCGCTGGTCTCCCTGCTGGGTCTGGAAGATGTGGTGAAGGCCACGCAGCTGGCGGGTAAAAGCACCTGGGAACCGTTCTATTTTGCGGTAGTCTGCGGCGTAATCTATCTGGTCTTTACGACCGTCTCCAATGGTGTGCTGCTTCTGCTCGAACGTCGCTACTCCGTGGGTGTGAAGAGGGCTGACCTGTGATTGAGATTATTCAGGAGTACTGGAAATCCCTGCTGTGGACGGATGGCTACCGCTTTACTGGCGTGGCGATCACGCTGTGGCTGCTGATCTCCTCGGTGGTCATGGGCGGCATTCTGGCGGTGTTTCTCGCCATTGGTCGCGTGTCGAACAATAAATTTATCCAGTTTCCGATCTGGCTGTTCACCTACGTGTTTCGCGGTACTCCGCTGTACGTGCAGCTGCTGGTGTTCTATTCCGGAATGTACACGCTGGAGATCGTGAAAGGCACCGAGATGCTGAACGCGTTCTTCCGCAGCGGTCTGAACTGTACGGTGCTGGCGCTGACCCTCAATACTTGCGCCTATACCACCGAGATCTTCGCCGGGGCCATCCGTTCTGTGCCGCACGGTGAGATCGAGGCGGCGCGCGCGTACGGCTTCTCGTCCGTGAAGCTCTACCGCTGTATTATTCTGCCTTCGGCGCTGCGTATTGCGCTGCCGGCCTACAGCAACGAAGTGATTTTAATGCTGCATTCGACGGCACTGGCGTTTACCGCCACGGTACCTGATCTGTTAAAGATTGCCCGCGATATTAACTCTGCCACCTACCAGCCGTTTACGGCGTTTGGCATTGCGGCAGTGCTCTATTTGATCATTTCTTACGTCCTGATCAGCCTGTTCCGTAAGGCTGAAAAACGCTGGTTGCAGCATATAAAACCGTCGACGCACTGAGAATTTATGATGGCTGAGAACAAATTAAACGTAATTGATTTGCACAAGCGCTACGGCGAACATGAAGTGCTGAAAGGGGTGTCGCTGGAGGCTAACGCGGGCGACGTGATCAGTATTATCGGCTCATCAGGTTCGGGTAAAAGTACCTTCCTGCGCTGCATCAACTTCCTCGAAAAGCCGAGCGAAGGATCGATTGTGGTGAGCGGACAGAACATCAACATGGTCCGTGATAAAGACGGTCAGCTTAAAGTGGCGGATAAAAATCAGCTGCGCCTGCTGCGTACGCGTCTGACAATGGTATTCCAGCACTTCAATCTCTGGAGCCACATGACGGTGCTGGAGAACGTGATGGAAGCGCCGGTTCAGGTGCTCGGCTTAAGCAAGCAGGAAGCCCGCGAGCGTGCGGTGAAATACCTGGCGAAAGTGGGGATCGACGAGCGGCAGCAGATCAAATATCCGGTGCACCTGTCAGGGGGACAGCAGCAGCGTGTTTCCATCGCCCGCGCGCTGGCGATGGAGCCGGAAGTATTGCTGTTTGACGAACCGACTTCCGCGCTGGATCCGGAACTCGTTGGCGAAGTGCTGCGCATCATGCAGAAGCTGGCGGAAGAGGGCAAAACGATGGTGGTGGTGACGCACGAGATGGGCTTCGCCCGTAACGTTTCTAACCACGTTATCTTCCTGCATCAGGGCAAGATTGAGGAGCAGGGGCATCCGGACGAAGTGCTGGCGAACCCGCAAAGCCCGCGTTTGCAGCAGTTCCTGAAAGGCTCGTTGAAGTAGGTTTGGCCTTTCTCCCTCTCCCTGTGGGAGAGGGCCGGGGTGAGGGCATCAGACAGCAGTGCAGCCCAATCGACCGGGTGTTCCCCCTCTCCCCGTGGGAGAGGGCCGGGGTGAGGGCATCATACCGCACCACACTCCAGCCGATACACCCAGTCGTCATACCGTACGCCGTTAATCTCGTACGCCTTCTCCAGTACCTGCGTGCGCACAAAACCTGCTTTCTCAAGAACCCGCACCGACCCAACGTTATCCGCCAGCACGTACGCGTTTATCGCCTTCACGCCCGTCTGGTTAAATGCATACTCACACACCGCCCGCAGCGCCTCGCTGGCAATGCCTTTTCCCTGCGCGTCAGGCACAACCGTGTAGCCAATATCCGCCTCTTCACGGTTCGCCGCACTGATTTGCAGGCCGATATCCCCGAGCGGCGTAACGTCGTTATGCAGACGGATCACAAAGACATGCTCCGCCATCAGGCGCGCGGCAAATACGCGGCGCGTCTCTTTTTCAGGCATGATAGCGGCCATATAGCGCATGATGTTGGGGTCTTCGCGCAGAGAGCGAAAGAACGCCCAGTCAGAAGGTTCGAAAGGGGTGAGGTGAAGCCGGGTTGTGGTGATGGTTGCCATAGTTACGCCATATCATCCAGAGATGGCGTATAACTCTAACATATTCACTGCACCACATCCCCCAGCGCCTCTTCCAGGTCATACCAGCGGAACGTAAATCCGGCCGCTTCCAGCCGTTTTGGCAGCGCGCGCTGGCCGCCCAGCACCAGCACCGAAGATTCGCCCATCAACAGCCGAATCGCCGTCGCAGGCACGCGCAGTACCGCCGGGCGATGCAGGGCATGACCCAGGGCGTGAGCAAACTGTTCATTACGTACGGGGTAGGGAGATACCATGTTAAACGGCCCGCGCAGGTCGTTATCCAGCAGCCAGAGAATACCGTTGACCATATCGTCGATATGGATCCACGCCAGATACTGACGACCGTTGCCGATGGGCCCGCCAAGCCCCATTTTAAACGGCGGCAACATTTTACCGAGAATACCGCCTTTCGGAGCAAGCACCACGCCGGTGCGCAGCAGGCAGACGCGGGTGTTATCGCTCTGCGCCCCGCAGGCGATACGCTCCCACTGGGCGCAGAGTTTATGGGTAAACTCGTTGTGCGGCGGCTCTTCTTCGGTCACCACCACTTCACCAAGATCGCCATAGTAGCCTGTTGCAGAGCCGGAAATCAGCACCGAGGGCGGCATCTCGCTGTTACGAATCAGCTCAACCAGCCTTTCGGTCATGTTCCAGCGGCTGCTGCATAAACGCTGTTTTTGCTCTTCGGTCCAGCGTTTATCAGCGATAGGCTCGCCTGCGAGGTTGATGACGGCGTCAAAGCCGTTCAGATCCTGCCGTTCCGCCAGGCCTTTCCAGATCTCAACGCCGGTGCCCAGCACCTGGCGCGCTTTCTCCGGGCTGCGCGTGACCACGGTAATGTCGTGATGCAACGCCTGCAAACGTGGAATGAGATGGCGACCAATCAGCCCCGTACCGCCGGTGAGCAGGATCTTCATACAACCTCCAGGTTTACGCCTGGCGCTGCCAGCTTAACGTCATGGAGACGGAGTCGGCGTAGCGCAGGGCGTGAAGTTTATCGATCTCCACTTCAGCATAAGTGACCCAGTGGTGTTCGCGTGCGATGTCGAGCACATCCTGAGTTAATTTTTCCAGTAGCGCAAAACGGTTGTTCTCAACGTACTGGATGATGCTTTTGGTGATCGTGCGATAGTTCAGCGCGTCATTGATGTCTTCGCTGGCGCGCGCCTTGTCTGCCGGGTAATGGATCACGACATTCACCACGATATCCTGGCGATTCGCGATCTCCTCCTCTTTGATACCAATGAATGTACGTAAGCGAAGGTTTTTTATACGAATAATAGCGTCAAGCTGGGACATTGCAGGTCTTCTCCGTGTCAGTATTTTTACCTCATCATACATGAGGAGAACACCTGCACCCAACGGGGCACAGGCTCAAGTCTGATGGATTTTTTGCATGGCGCGTTCGGTTGCCGGGCGGGTCCGGATGCGCTCAAACCAGTTGTTCACCGCCGGATAAGTGGCCAGGTCGATCCGGTGGCGTTCATGGGTGTTGATCCACGGCCAGCAGGCGATATCTGCGATGCTGTAATGCTCACCTCCCAGCCACGGTGATTTTTCCAGCCGACGGTTCAGGACCCCGTACAGGCGCTGGGTTTCGACCTGATATCGCTCAATGGCGTAAGGGATCGTCTGCGGCGCATAGGCGGTAAAGTGATGATTCTGCCCCAGCATCGGCCCCAGGCCGCTCGACTGCCAGAATAACCATTGCAGTGTGTGATGACGCTCGCGCAACTCCCCGCTCAGGAGCTTGCCGGTTTTCTCTGCCAAATAAAGCAAAATCTCTCCGGACTCAAACAGGCTTAACGGTTTGCCCCCGTCAGAAGGCAGGTTATCAATGATGGCCGGAATTTTATTGTTGGGCGAGATGGCCAGAAAAACGGGGCGGAACTGATCGCCTTTGCTGATATCCACGCGAATGATCCGGTAGTCCAGTTCGGCTTCTTCAAGAAAGAGGGTGATCTTATGGCCATTAGGGGTGGGGGCATAATAGAGATCTATCATTCTCAACTCCTGTCAGTGCGAATAGTGTTGCCATGAAAAATCAGTATAGGTGCTTGTTGTAAATCGTGAGTTTTCATCAAGTGACAGCGAGGCAAAGAGATTATATGTTGAGTGAAAACCGATCAGCCGATGAGGATGTTATGAGCCAGCCTGTAATAACGTTGTGGTCCGATGCGAACTTTTTTTCTCCTTATGTCATGAGCGTTTATGTGGCGCTGGCAGAAAAGGGGCTAACTTTTAGTCTGAAAACCGTTGACCTGGACAGCGGCGAACATCTGCAACCTCAGTGGCAGGGCTACGCGCTCACCCGCCGTGTCCCTGTGCTGGAGATTGACGGTTTTGAGTTGAGTGAATCCTCAGCGATTGACGAGTACCTTGAAGACCGCTTTGCCCCACCAGAGTGGGAACGCATCTATCCTCACGATCTGCAAAAGCGCGCCCGCGCCCGCCAGATCCAGGCGTGGCTGCGTAGCGACCTGGTGCCGATTCGCACAGAACGCTCCACGGACGTGGTGTTCGCTGGCGTCAAAAAGCCCGCCCTCAGCGAGGAAGGCTTATCCAGCGCCCGGAAGCTGATTGATACCGCGTCATCGCTGCTGTCACAGGGTAACCCAAACCTGTTTGGCGAGTGGTGTATTGCCGACACCGATCTGGCGCTGATGCTCAATCGCCTGATCCTCAACGGCGATGACGTCCCACAGCTGCTGGTGGATTACGCCACCTTCCAGTGGCAACGCGCGTCGGTACAGCGCTATCTGGCACTCTCTGCTAAGCGCGCGGGCTGATAAGACGGGGCGCTTGAGGTATGATAGGGGCAGTCTGAATTCCCGAGGAGTAACTGATGAAACTGATGTTTGCGTCGGATATTCATGGATCGCTGCCCGCGACCGAACGCGTGTTATCTCTGTTTGCCCAAAGCGGGGCGCAATGGCTGGTGATCCTGGGCGATGTGTTAAACCACGGCCCACGCAATGCGTTGCCGGAAGGCTATGCTCCCGCGCAGGTGGCGGAAAAACTTAATCATTTTGCCTCGCGCATTATCGCCGTTCGCGGCAACTGCGACAGCGAAGTTGACCAGATGCTGCTGCAATTTCCCATCACCGCTCCCTGGCAACAGGTGTTGATGGAAAACAGCCGTTTGTTCCTGACCCACGGGCACCTGTTCGGCCCGGATAACCTGCCGTCACTCGCCGCTGGCGATGTCCTGGTTTATGGTCATACTCATATTCCGGTGGCGGAAAAACGCGGGGCGTTTTACCACTTTAACCCCGGGTCTGTCAGCATTCCTAAAGGCGGTAACCCGGCAAGCTACGGCATGTATGAAGACGGGACATTAAGCGTTATCGCACTTAATGATCAGCAAGTTATTGCGCAGATAGCGATTAATCCGTAAGTTACACCACAACTGCAAACGCGCCGAAAGAGCGCTTAGACGAGAAGGTTTCCCGATGGTGGAGCAGAATCATTTGGCAAGTACTGAGTGGGTTGACATTGTCAGCGAAGAGAATGAAGTGATCGCGCAGGCCAGCCGCGAACAAATGCGTGCGGAGCGTCTGCGTCACCGCGCGACTTACATCGTTGTTCATGACGGCATGGGCAAGATTCTGGTCCAGCGTCGCACTGACACCAAAGATTTTCTTCCTGGTATGCTGGATGCCACAGCGGGTGGCGTCGTGCAGGCCGATGAAGTATTGCTGGATTCCGCGCGTCGTGAAGCGGAAGAAGAGTTAGGTATCGCTGGCGTGCCGTTTGCCGAGCACGGACAGTTTTATTTCGAAGATGAGCATTGTCGCGTCTGGGGCGGGCTGTTTAGCTGCGTTTCCCACGGACCTTTCGCCTTGCAGGAAGAGGAAGTGAGCGAAGTGTGCTGGATGACGCCGGAAGAGATCACCGCGCGTTGCGACGAATTCACGCCGGATTCCCTTAAAGCACTGGCGCTGTGGATGACCCGCAACGCCAAAAACGAATCCGCTAAACCGGAAAATAAGCCGGAAAAAGAGGAAGAGGCTGAGTAAGCCTTAACAGCTTTCCCGCAGACACAGGCTGGACGCGATGGGTTTATGGTCGCGCCAGTCTCCGTCATTTAGACGTTCCAGTAACGCTTTCCCGGCTTCAATCCCAATCTTGCGGTGCGGTACTGCCATCGTCGTCAGCGGCGGCTGACAGACGCGGCTTACGTCGCTGTCGCCAAAACCTACGACCGCCAGATCGTCGGGCACCTTGATGCGCCGACGCTGGCACTCATATAGCGCGCCGCAGGCCAGTTCATCTGATACGCACACCAGCGCATCCAGCTCCGGCCACGCCAGCAGAAACTCCGGCAATTGTGCCGCACCGGTGGAAAAGCTCGGCGGCATGGCGGCATTAATCACTCTGTTTGGCGACAGGTGGTGGCGCAGCATCGCCTTGTACCAGCCCTGCAAATGCTGCTGAAAAATCCACTGCTCCTGGTTAGCGCACAGCAGGCCGATATTCTGGTAGCCGCGCTGAATCACCATTTCGGTAAGTTCATACATGGCGGCGACGTTATCAATCCCGATATTCATATCAATAGGATCGGCACGCATTGCACCCATTTCCATCACCGGGATAGAGGCGTTTTTTAGCCAGTGTCGCACGGTATCGGAGTGCTCGACGCTGAGCAGTATCGCCGCGGCGATGTTCGAGGCCAGCAGCGTTTCAAGCAGTTTCTCTTCCTGTTCAAGACGATGCTGAGATTCCGCCAGCATAATCTGATATCCGGCTGGCTGGAGCACCTGCTGTAGCCCGGCGAACATCTCGGAACAGCCAGCTTCGGAAAGATTGGGTACTACCATCGCAATCGTCCATGACGATGCCGATGCCAGTGCGCTGGCGGCAAGATTGGGCATGTAACCCAGCTCCTGCACCGCGGCTTCAATTTTTTCACGCAGTTTATCGGAAACCTGTTCGGGCGTGCGGAGGGCACGGGAAACAGTCATCGTGCCTACGCCGGCAAGCTGCGCGACATCCGCGAGCGTTACTTTTCCGGTACTGCGCCGTTTTCGGGTTAAAGACATACATCTTCCTGCTGACAGGACGCGATTTAGTTTCATCCTTCATTTTACGTGACAGGCAGTATACGCCTTAAATCCCTTTTTTTGCTGTGATTTCGCACCAGGATAGCAATTTGATAGCGCTATCACAGTTCTGCATGTTGGTCGTTGGTAGCGCTATCTTTGTGATCGCGATCGCAGTCATTAATTGATGGGTTGAATAGAGTTTGCCCATGTCTGGTCTTTAGCGGGAGTGAAAAATGCTCAAAAAGTGGATATATGATACAACCATCATCCTACAGGATAGCGTTGAAAGCTGGCCCCAGGCGCTGGAACTGTGCGCGAAACCGCTGCTGGATTTGCAGGTCATTGCGCCGGAATATGTCACGGCTATCATTGAGCAGCATCACAGGTTAGGTCCCTACTATGTGCTGGCTCCTGGGCTGGCAATGCCACATGCGCGACCGGAAGAAGGGGCGAAAGGACTTGGCCTGTCATTATTAAAACTGAAACAGGGCGTCTCATTTGGTGCTGGTGAGTTTGACCCCGTCGATGTGATTGTGATGCTGGCGGCGCCGGACAAACATAGCCATATCGAAATGATCTCTGCCTTAGCAGAATTATTTTCCAGCGACGAAGATATGGCTGAATTACATCGGGCGAATACGCTGGAGGAGATAAAAACCGTCATCAATCGCTTCTGATTTAATTATTTAATCCGATTCATCTCAACATTACGCGTCAGCGTGATGGGGCGTACTCTACTCAAAAAAGGGGATAACAATGAAAATTATGGCTATTTGCGGCTCCGGCCTGGGCAGCAGTTTTATGGTCGAAATGAATATTAAAAAGGTGCTCAAAAAACTGGAAATTGAGGCAGAGGTTGAACACTCCGATCTCTCCTCGGCCACGCCGGGCGCGGCGGACCTGTTTGTAATGGCGAAAGACATTGCCGCCAGCGCCAGCGTGCCGGAAAGCCAGCTGGTGGTGATCAACAATATTATCGATATCAACGAACTCGAAGCGCAGCTGCGCGCCTGGTTCGAAAGACAATAATCCTGAAAAGGCGAGGTGGATATGTTTATCCTTGAAACGCTGAATTTCGTTGTTGATATTTTAAAAGTCCCTTCAGTCCTGGTCGGGTTAATTGCCCTGATTGGTCTGGTGGCGCAGAAAAAAGCCTTTTCAGATGTGGTAAAAGGCACAATTAAAACCATTCTCGGCTTTATTGTACTGGGCGGCGGCGCAACCGTGCTGGTGGGCTCTTTAAATCCGCTCGGTGGTATGTTTGAGCACGCCTTTAATATTCAGGGCATTATTCCCAACAATGAAGCTATTGTGTCGATTGCCCTGGAAAAATATGGTGCCTCCACCGCGCTCATTATGGCTTTCGGGATGGTGGCGAATATTATTGTCGCGCGCTTTACCCGCCTGAAGTACATCTTCCTGACCGGGCATCACACCTTCTACATGGCGTGCATGATTGGCGTGATCCTGACGGTCGCAGGCTTCGAAGGGGTAGGGCTGGTCTTCACCGGTTCGTTGATCCTCGGCCTGATTATGGCCTTCTTCCCGGCGATTGCGCAGCGCTATATGAAGCGTATTACCGGCAACGATGAGATCGCCTTCGGTCATTTCGGCACGCTGGGCTACGTGCTGTCCGGCTGGATTGGCAGCAAGGTCGGTAAAGGCTCGCGCTCCACCGAAGAGATGAACCTGCCGAAGAACCTCAGCTTCCTGCGCGACAGTTCGATCTCCATCTCACTGACCATGATGATTATCTACCTGATTATGGCGGTGAGCGCCGGGCGTGAGTACGTGGAGGCCACCTTCAGCGGCGGCCAGAACTACCTGGTGTACGCCATCATTATGGCCATCACCTTCGCGGCAGGCGTGTTTATCATCTTGCAGGGTGTGCGCCTGATTCTGGCGGAAATTGTCCCGGCCTTTACCGGCTTCTCGGAAAAACTGGTGCCCAATGCGCGACCTGCGCTGGACTGCCCGGTTGTCTACCCGTATGCGCCAAACGCGGTGCTGATTGGCTTCCTGTTCAGCTTCCTCGGCGGGATTGTGGGCTTGTTCATCTGCGGTCAGTTTAGCTGGGTGCTGATCCTGCCGGGCGTCGTGCCGCATTTCTTCACCGGTGCAACGGCGGGCGTGTTTGGGAACGCCACCGGCGGACGTCGCGGGGCGATGATTGGCGCCTTTGCTAACGGCCTGCTGATCACCTTCCTGCCGGTCCTGCTGCTGCCTGTTCTGGGCGCGATTGGCTTTGCGAATACGACCTTCTCGGACGCCGACTTTGGCGCCGTCGGGATTGTGCTCGGCAACCTGGCGCGCTTCCTGTCGCCGCTTGCCATCACCGGACTGGTTGTTGTGTTGTTTGCGCTGCTGGTGGCCTACAACGTCTTCGCTAAAAACAAACCTGCCAGCGGTAACGCGCAGGAAAACCCCGGAGCCAAATCATGAATGAGAATGAAATAACCGAACTGGCGCGTCAGATCCGCCTTGAGACGCTGAAATCCCTGACGCAGCTGGGTTTTGGTCACTACGGCGGCAGCATGTCAGTCGTTGAAACACTGGCCGTTCTGTACGGCGCGGTAATGAAAATTGACCCGGCCGATCCGGACTGGCCAGAGCGCGATTACTTTGTGCTGTCGAAGGGCCATGCGGGCCCGGCGCTGTACAGCACGCTGGCGATTAAGGGCTACTTCCCGATTGAAGAGCTGAGCACGCTAAACCAGAACGGAACGCGTCTGCCAAGCCACCCGGATCGCCTGAAAACACGCGGCGTGGATGCCACCACCGGATCGCTGGGGCAGGGGATCTCCATTGCAGGCGGCATGGCGCTGTCGCACAAGCTGGCAGGAAGGCCAAACCGGGTGTTTTGCATCGTTGGCGACGGGGAGCTGAACGAAGGGCAGTGCTGGGAAGCCTTCCAGTTTATTGCTCACCATCGACTGAACAATCTGACGGTGTTCGTGGACTGGAACAAACAGCAGCTCGACGGCGAGCTGGACGAAATCATCAGCGCCTTCGATCTGGAAGGCAAATTCCGCGCCTTTGGTTTTGACGTGGTGACGGTGAAAGGGGACGACATTCCGGCGCTGCTGGAGGTGACCGCGCCGATCCCTGCGACCGATGCGCGTCCGCGGGTGGTGATCCTCGACAGCATCAAAGGGCAGGGGGTGCCTTACCTGGAACAGCTCAGCAACTCGCATCACCTGCGATTAACTGAGGAAAGCAAAGCGGCGCTCAACGAGACGATTCGCCAACTGGAGGCTTCACATGATTAAGGTTGCACCGACAGGACAGAAAGATGCCGTTGAGATGCGTAAGGTCTATGCGGGTTTTGTGGCAAAACAGATTGAGGCCGGGAGCGAGATTATTGCGCTCGAAGCGGATCTGATGAGTTCGATGGCGATGGACGGCGTAGCGCGTGATTATCCACAGCACGTCATCAACTGCGGCATTATGGAGGCCAACGTGATTGGGACGGCCGCCGGGCTGTCGCTCACCGGACGTAAGCCGTTCGTCCATACCTTTACCGCCTTTGCCAGCCGTCGCTGCTTCGACCAGCTGTTTATGTCCCTGGACTACCAGCGCAATAACGTGAAGGTGATTGCCTCGGATGCGGGCGTGACGGCCTGCCACAACGGCGGGACGCATATGTCGTTTGAGGATATGGGCATCGTGCGCGGTCTGGCGCATTCAGTGGTGCTGGAGGTGACCGATGCGGTGATGTTCGAAGATGTGCTGCGTCAGCTTATCGACCTGGAAGGCTTCTACTGGGTGCGGACCATCCGTAAACAGGCGCCGAGCGTCTATGCCCCGGGGTCAACCTTCACCATCGGCAAGGGCAACGTGCTGCGCGAGGGAACCGATATTACCCTGATTGCTAACGGCATTATGGTGGCGGAAGCGCTGGAGGCGGCGCGCCAGCTGGAGCAGGAGGGGGTAAGCGCAGCGGTCATCGACATGTTTACCCTGAAGCCTATAGATCGGATGCTGGTGAAAAATTATGCCGAGAAAACCAGGCGTATTGTGACCTGCGAAAACCACAGCATTCACAACGGGCTGGGGTCGGCGGTGGCGGAAGTGCTGGTGGAAACCTGTCCGGTGCCGATGCGGCGGGTTGGGGTGAAGGAGCGTTACGGTCAGGTAGGCACGCAGGACTTCCTGCAGAAGGAGTATGGCCTGACGGCACATGACATTGTGTCGGCGGCACGAGAGTTGCTGTAATAAAAAAGGCGACCGTTGAATGGTCGCCTTTTTTTGCCGGATGGCGCTTCGCTTATCCGGCCTACAAAACCCTGGGCCCGGTAAGCGCTAGCGCCACCGGGCTTTTTAGCTTACTGCTGCTGCGAAGACTGAATCGCCGTCAGCGCGATGGTGTAGACGATATCGTCAACCAGCGCACCACGAGACAGGTCGTTCACAGGCTTGCGCATACCTTGCAGCATTGGCCCGATGGAGATCAGGTCTGCTGAACGCTGTACCGCTTTATAGGTGGTGTTACCGGTGTTCAGATCCGGGAAGATGAACACGGTAGCGCGACCTGCAACCGGCGAGTTAGGCGCTTTAGATTTCGCAACGTCAGCCATTACCGCGGCATCGTACTGGAGCGGGCCGTCGATCATCAGATCCGGACGTTTTTCCTGCGCAATGCGGGTTGCTTCACGGACTTTCTCTACGTCGCTGCCTGCACCAGAAGTACCGGTGGAGTAGGAGAGCATCGCGACGCGCGGTTCGATACCGAAGGCAGTCGCGGAGTCCGCAGACTGGATAGCGATTTCTGCCAGCTGCTCTGCGGTTGGGTCCGGGTTGATCGCGCAGTCGCCATAAACGTAAACCTGTTCAGGCAGCAGCATGAAGAACACGGAGGAGACCAGAGAGCTGCCCGGTGCGGTTTTGATCAGCTGCAACGGTGGGCGGATGGTGTTCGCGGTGGTGTGAACCGCACCGGAAACCAGGCCGTCAACTTCGTCCTGCTCCAGCATCAGCGTACCCAGCACGACGTTGTCTTCCAGCTGCTCGCGCGCAACGGCTTCGGTCATGCCCTTGTTCTTACGCAGCTCAACCAGGCGGGCAACGTAGCTTTCGCGAACCACTTCCGGGTCAACGATCTCAATGCCAGCGCCCAGCTCAACGCCCTGAGACGCCGCAACGCGGTTGATCTCATCCGGGTTACCCAGCAGCACACAGGTCGCGATACCGCGCTCTGCACAGATGGCCGCCGCTTTAACGGTACGTGGTTCGTCACCTTCTGGCAGAACCACGCGTTTGCCCGCTTTACGCGCCAGCTCGGTCAGCTGGTAACGGAAGGCTGGAGGAGACAGACGACGGCTGCGCTCGGACGTCGCCGTCAGGGATTCGATCCAGTCTGCGTTGATGTAGCCCGCAACGTATTCCTGAACTTTCTCGATACGCTCGTGGTCATCAACCGGCACTTCGAGGTTGAAGCTTTGCAGGCTCAGGGAGGTCTGCCAGGTGTTGGTGTTCACCATGAATACTGGCAGGCCAGTGGCGAACGCACGTTCGCACAGCTTGCTGACGCGCGGGTCCATCTCGTAGGCACCGGTCAGCAGGATCGCACCGATTTCCACGCCGTTCATCGCAGCCAGGCACGCTGCAACCAGCACGTCTGGACGGTCAGCAGAGGTCACCAGCAGGGAACCTGCGCGGAAGTGTTCCAGCATGTGCGGAATGCTGCGCGCGCAGAAGGTCACGGACTTCACGCGGCGGGTGTTGATATCGCCTTCGTTAACGATGGTGGCATTCAGGTGACGCGCCATATCGATTGCACGGGTGGCAATCAGATCGAAGCTCCATGGCACCGCACCCAGCACCGGCAGTGGGCTGGAATCCTGCAGCTTAGCCGGGTCAACTTTGATGACTTTCGCTTTGGAAGAGTCGTCGAAGATTTCGGACAGGTCAGGACGCGTACGGCCCTGCTCATCTACTGGCGCGTTCAGCTTGTTAACAATCACGCCGGTGATGCTGGTGTTTTTCGCACCGCCGAAGCTGCTGCGCGTCAGTTCGATACGCTCTTTCAGCTGCTCTGGGGTGTCAGTGCCCTGAGACATCACGAAAACAATCTCTGCGTTCAGGGTTTTCGCGATTTCAAAGTTCAGAGACTGGGCAAACTGGTGTTTACGGGTCGGGACCAGGCCTTCAACCAGCACCACTTCAGCGTCCTGCGCGTTTGCGTGGTAGTTGGCGATGATCTCTTCCATCAGCACGTCTTTCTGGTTGCTGGAGAGCAGAGATTCAACGTGGCTCATCTTCAGCGGTTCAGCCGCTGGCAGATTGGAGTTCTTACGAACGATGGAGGTGGTCTGGTCTGGCGCATCGCCACCGGCACGTGGCTGGGCGATAGGCTTAAAGACGCTCAGACGAACGCCTTTGCGTTCCATAGCGCGGATCACGCCGAGGCTGACGCTGGTCAGGCCGACGCTGGTTCCGGTAGGGATCAGCATAATAGTACGGGACACGGTTTATCCTCTTTCGTTACCGCCGCGTTGGGCGGGCTACAAAACAGCACCGCCAGCATTGCTGGCGGTGTGGAATCAGGCAGTCAGGCGGCACGCGTCTTGCGCGATGACCAGCTCTTCGTTAGTTGGGATAACGATAGCCGGGCGGGTGCCTTCTTTGTTGATGAAGCCAGACTTGCCGAAGCGGGCAGCCAGGTTACGCTCGTGATCGACTTCGAAGCCCAGAACGCCCAGTTTGCCCAGGGACAGCTCACGTACCATTGCCGCGTTCTCACCGATGCCGCCGGTGAAGATAACCGCGTCCAGACGACCGTCCATCAGCGCGGTGTAAGAACCGATGTACTTCGCCAGACGGTGGCAGTAAACGTCCATTGCACGTTTAGCGTCAGCTTTTTCTGCGTAGTTGTCTTCAACGTAACGGCAGTCGCTGGTGACTTCGGTCAGACCCAGCAGGCCAGACTCTTTGGTCAGCATTTTGTTGATGTCGTCAACGCTCATGCCCAGGGTGTCGTGCAGGTGGAAGATGATCGCCGGGTCGATATCACCGGAACGGGTACCCATCACCAGACCTTCCAGCGGGGTCAGACCCATAGAGGTATCAACACACTTACCGTTGCGGATTGCAGAAACAGAACCACCGTTGCCCAGGTGGCAGGTGATGATGTTGACTTCTTCAACCGGCTTGTTCAGTACTTTTGCGGCTTCCTGAGTCACATAGAAGTGGCTGGTGCCGTGTGCGCCGTAGCGACGTACGCCGTGCTCTTTGTACAGGCTGTATGGCAGGGCATAGAGGTAAGACTCTTCCGGCATGGTCTGATGGAACGCGGTGTCAAACACGGCCACGTTTTTATCTTTCAGATTCGGGAAGGATTTCAGTGCTTCAGCGATACCGATCAGGTGAGCCGGGTTATGCAGCGGTGCGAAAGACGCAGAGTCTTTGATGCCCTGAATCACAGAGTCGTCGATTACCACGGAGCTGGTGTATTTTTCGCCGCCGTGGACGATACGGTGACCAATCGCAGTCAGCTGAGCAGACAGTTCTGGTTTTTGTGCCAGAATAGTGTTAACGATAAAGTTCAGCGCTTCACTGTGAGCGGCGCCTGCACCTAAAGCCGCTTCTTGTTTGCTGCCGTCCATCTTCCACTTGATACGTGCTTCAGGCAGATGGAAACATTCGGCCAAACCAGAGAGGTACTCATCACCGTTGAGCGCATCGATGATGGCGAATTTCAGTGAAGAGCTACCGCAGTTCAGAACCAGTACTAACTTACTCGACATGGAAGTACCTATAATTGATACGTGGCTAAAAAAACGTCAATGAGTCTAAAGCGTAACGCATGCTGACTCAGACATTTATGATTAACATCATGCCAAACGAACATTCTGGCAGGATGGAAGAAATACCTATGATTTTAAGCCATTTTGAACATTTTTCAGACAATGGCATAATATGCGATAATTTGACGAGTTAACGCTTCTCGTCTACGGCCTATCAGGCTGGCACAGGATACCCGATACGGGGTAGCGATGACAAAATATTTTGAACGTTGTCATAGCCTGTTGTGGTTTTGCACGAAAATTTTAATTTTTATATGTGAAGTTGAGGTACAGCCATGTCAACACCTGAAATCCCGTCCGTGAACTTTTTTAGTCTGTTTCGTCGGGGACAGCATTACGCAAAGACATGGCCGATGGAAAAGCGCCTCGCGCCCATGTTTATTGAAAATCGCACTATTCGCGCCACGCGCTATGCGATTCGCTTTATGCCCCCGATCGCTGTCTTTACTCTTTGCTGGCAAATTGCGCTGGGTGGACAGCTTGGACCTGCCGTCGCGACGGCGCTCTTTGCGTTAAGCCTGCCGATGCAGGGATTGTGGTGGTTAGGTAAACGTTCCGTCACGCCACTTCCGCCTTCTATTTTACACTGGTTTTATGAAGTGCGTGGAAAACTGGAGGAGGCCGGCCAGGCGCTCGCCCCGGTTGAAGGCAAGCCGGATTATCAGGCGCTGGCGGACACCCTCAAGCGCGCGTTTAAACAGCTTGATAAAACATTCCTCGATGACTTGTGATTGATCATCGAAACGACGACCAAAAGAAGGCACAGTAACAATCAGTTACCGTGTCTTTTTTTTTACAGTGCAATGCGCTACAGGAGTCGAAAGATGGAAATGACCCATGCTCAACGTCTGATTTTGTCTAACCAGTACAAGATGATGACTATGCTTGATCCCGATAACGCTGCGCGCTACAGCCGCCTGCAAACCATTGTTGAACGTGGTTTTGGCTTGCAGATGCGCGAACTGGATCGCGAATTTGGCGAACTGAAAGAGGAAACCTGCCGTATCGTTATCGACATCATGGAGATGTACCATGCGCTGCATGTGTCCTGGACCAATCTGAAAGACCAGCAGTCCATTGACGAGCGCCGCGTAACGTTCCTGGGCTTTGATGCCGCGACAGAAGCGCGCTATCTGAGCTATGTGCGCTTTATGGTGAACACCGAAGGGCGCTACACTCATTTTGATGCGGGTACGCACGGCTTCAACGCCCAGACCCCGATGTGGGATAAGTATCAACGTATGCTGAGCGCGTGGCACGCCTGTCCGCGTCAGTACCATTTAAGCAGCAACGAAATTCAACAAATCATTAATGCCTGACGGAGGTGCGTGTGCAGTGTAAAGGTTTTCTGTTTGATCTGGACGGTACGCTGGTGGATTCGCTGCCGGTAGTGGAGCGTTCCTGGTGTCATTGGGCCGACAGGCACGGCATTGACCATCAGGATGTACTGAATTTCATCCATGGCAAACAGGCCATTACCTCATTGCGGCACTTCCTGGCGGGACGTCCTGAGGAAGAGATTCAGGCGGAGTTCAAATATCTGGAGCAGATTGAAGCTACCGACACTGAGGGCATCACCGCGCTGCCCGGTGCGCGCGAATTGCTTGAGCATCTGAATGAAGCGCAGATCCCGTGGGCTATCGTCACCTCCGGCTCGGTTCCTGTCGCGCATGCCCGCCATAAGGCGGCCGGTTTACCGACGCCGGACGTCTTCATTACCGCTGAGCGCGTAAAGCGCGGCAAGCCCGAACCGGATGCGTTTCTGCTCGGCGCTGAACTGCTGGGCCTTGCGCCAGCGGAGTGCGTGGTGGTGGAAGACGCGGCGGCAGGCGTGCTGGCCGGGCTGAACGCCGGAAGCCACGTCATTGCCGTTAACGTCCCGGCGGGGTCCCCCCGGCTGGAGGAGGCGGATTTTGTGCTTAATACTCTGACCGCCATCGACGTCTCGAAGGCATCAGACGGCGTTGTAACCGTCTCGCTAAAAATGTAATCCCATGATATAGCCCCGCATTACCGGGGCTTTTTTATGGCAGAATTGCTTCTCCTCCACTGACAAGGACATGTTGTGAACGGTGAACTGATTTGGGTCCTGAGCCTGCTGTTAATCGCCATCATTCTTTTTGCCACGGGCAAGGTGCGCATGGATGCCGTCGCCCTGTTTGTGATTGTCGCGTTCGTTCTGAGCGGTACCCTTTCCCTGCCGGAAGCCTTTTCCGGGTTTAGCGATCCCAACGTTATTTTGATTGCCGCCCTGTTTATTATTGGCGACGGGCTGGTACGCACCGGCGTGGCGACAATGATGGGGTCGTGGCTGGTTAAAGTGGCGGGCAGCAGCGAAACCAAAATGCTGATTTACCTGATGCTGACGGTCGCCGGACTGGGTGCGTTTATGAGCTCGACGGGGGTCGTGGCCATCTTTATTCCGGTTGTGCTGAGCGTCTGCATGAGGATGCAGATCTCCCCGTCGCGGCTGATGATGCCGTTGAGCTTTGCCGGGCTCATCAGCGGCATGATGACGCTGGTCGCGACACCGCCGAACCTCGTCGTAAACAGCGAACTGATCCGTGAGGGGCTTGAGGGGTTTAGCTTTTTCAGCGTCACGCCGATCGGGCTGGTTGTACTGGTGATGGGCATTATCTATATGCTGTTGACCCGTTTCGCGCTGAAAGGGGAGAAGCAGGACAAAGCCAAAGAGGGCTGGAAGCGGCGAACTTTTCGCGATTTGATCAAAGAGTACCGTCTGACCGGGCGCGCCCGTCGGCTGGCTATCCGCCCCGGTTCGCCGATGATAGGCCAGCGGCTGGACGACCTTAAGCTACGCGAACGCTATGGCGCGAACGTCATCGGGGTTGAGCGCTGGCGTCGTTTTCGTCGGGTAATCGTTAACGTGAATGGGGTGTCAGAGTTTCGCGCGCGTGACGTCCTGCTGATTGATATGTCCACCGCGGACGTGGATCTGCGAGAGTTTTGTAGCGAGCAACTGCTGGAGCCGATGGTGCTGCGCGGCGAGTATTTCTCCGACCGGGCGCTGGATGTGGGTATGGCCGAGGTGTCGCTGATCCCGGAATCGGAGTTATTGGGCAAAACCGTGCGCGAAATCGGCTTTCGTACCCGCTATGGCCTCAACGTAGTGGGCCTGAAGCGCGATGGCGTAGCCCTTGAAGGGGCGGTGGTGGATGAGCCGATCCTGCTGGGGGATATCTTCCTCGTGGTCGGCAACTGGAAACTGATTAGCCAGCTCGGGCAGAAAGGCCGCGATTTTGTGGTGCTGAATATGCCGATTGAAGAGAGCGACGCGTCACCGGCGCACAGTCAGGCGCCCCATGCGATTTTTTGCCTGGTGTTGATGGTCGCGTTGATGCTGACGGACGAGATCCCTAACCCGGTGGCGGCGATAATCGCCTGTCTGTTAATGGGCAAATTCCGCTGTATCGACGCCGAAAGCGCTTACAAAGCGATTCACTGGCCAAGCATCATTCTCATCGTTGGGATGATGCCCTTCGCCCTGGCGCTACAGAAAACCGGCGGGGTGGATTTGATCGTAAAAGGCTTAATGGACGCGGGCGGGGGATATGGTCCGTACCTGATGATGGTTTGCCTGTTCGTCATGTGCGCCACCATTGGTTTGTTCATCTCCAATACCGCAACGGCGGTGCTGATGGCGCCTATTGCGCTGGCGATGGCAAAATCGATGGGCGTTTCGCCCTATCCGTTTGCGATGGTGGTAGCGATGGCGGCGTCCGCGGCATTTATGACGCCGGTATCTTCCCCGGTCAATACCCTGGTGCTGGGGCCGGGAAACTATCGATTCAGCGATTTTGTAAAGCTGGGCGTGCCGTTCACCGTGCTGGTGATGCTGGTATGCGTGGTGCTGATTCCGGTGTTATTCCCGTTCTGAGAACATCGCCGGGTGGCGGCTACGCCTTACCCGGCCTACGTGATTCGTAGGCCCTGCAAGCGCAGCGCCGCTGGGCGAAAAACTACAGCGGCGAATCCTTGCTAATCTCATCCAGCGACTTCGTGAAATTGGCGTGCCGTTCACCGTGCTGGTGATGCTGGTATGCGTGGTGCTGATTCCGGTGTTATTCCCGTTCTGAGAACATTGCCGGGTGGCGGCTACGCCTTACCCGGCCTACGTGATCCGTAGGCCCTGCAAGCGCAGCGCCGCTGGGCGAAAAACTACAGCGGTGAATCCTGACTGATCTCATCCAGCGACTTCGTGAAATTGGCGTGCCGTTCACCGTGCTGGTGATGCTGGTATGCGTGGTGCTGATTCCGGTGTAATTCCCGTTCTGAGAACATCGCCGGGTGGCGGCTACGCCTTACCCGGCCTACGTGATTCGTAGGCCCTGCAAGCGCAGCGCCGCTGGGCGAAAAACTACAGCGGTGAATCCTGACTGATCTCATCCAGCGACAAATGGAAGCTCGGCACAAACACCTGCATAAAGTAATCCATCTCTTCGCTACGGCGGGAGTCGAGCGTTTTCTCCAGGCGCGTTTTCGCCAGCAGGAACTCGTTATTCCCCGCGGATAACTCTTCCAGACATTTCAGGTAGGCGCACAGCGCATCGGCCTGCTTAACCAGGGATTTCTCCTCTTCCGTATACTGATGCTCGTCGATCAGTGGCCCGAAGATATCACGCAGCTCATCAGGCACCATATCGATCAGCTTCTGCTGGGCAATCTTCTCAATGGCCTTATATTCCTGGGCAATCTGCGAGTTGAAATATTTCACCGGCGTAGGCAGATCCCCGGTCAGCACTTCCGATGCATCGTGGTACAACGCCAGCAGGGCGATACGTTCGGCATTAACCTGCCCGTTGAATTTGCGGTTTTTAATCGCGGCCAGCGCATGAGCGACCATGGCAACCTGCAAACTGTGCTCAGACACATTTTCAGTGCGCACGTTGCGCATCAGCGGCCAGCGGTTGATGAGTTTCAGGCGGGAGAGGTGGGCAAAGAAATGACTCTGACTCATAGGTTACCTTATGTCTTCACTGCGACGGACTTCATTGTGCGGGGAGGGGAGGGAAGATGCAAATTTGCAGATGTTACAGGCCGGGTAAGCGCAGCGCCACCCGGCGGAAAGTCAGCGTTACTGATGGTACCCCGAGAGGAATCGTCCGAAGCGGCTGATGGCCATTTCGAGATCGTCTTCGCGCGGCAGGGTTACAATACGCACGTGATCCGGCCACGGCCAGTTAAACGCCGTCCCCTGAACCAGCAGCACTTTTTCCTGCAACAGGAAGTCGAGCACCATTTTCTGATCGTCGTGAATATTGAAGCGCTTCGCGTCGATTTTCGGGAACATATACAGCGCGCCGTTAGGCTTCACGCAGGAGACGCCCGGAATATCATTAATTAATTCCCATGCACGGTTGCGCTGTTCATAGAGGCGGCCGCCTGGAACGATAAACTCGCTGATGCTTTGATAGCCCCCGAGTGCTGTCTGGATCGCATGTTGCGCCGGTACGTTGGCGCACAGACGCATGGATGCCAGCATCTCCAGCCCTTCAATGTAGCCTTTCGCATGTTTTTTCGGACCGTTCAGTACCATCCAGCCCTGACGGAAACCGGCAACGCGGTAAGTTTTAGACAGTCCGTTAAAGGTGACCGTCAGCAGATCGGGCGCCAGCGCGGCGATAGAGTGGTGCTGCGCCGCGTCGTACAGGATCTTGTCGTAAATCTCGTCGGCAAAGATGATCAGGTTGTGCAGGCGGGCGATCTCGACGATCTCCATCAGCAGCTCTTTTGAATAGACCGCGCCCGTCGGGTTATTCGGGTTAATGATCACGATTCCCCGGGTGCGCGGTGTTATTTTGGCGCGAATGTCATCCAGATCCGGGAACCAGTCCGACGATTCATCGCAAAGATAGTGCACCGCTTTACCGCTGGAGAGCGATACCGCAGCCGTCCACAGCGGATAGTCTGGAGCGGGAACCAGCATTTCATCGCCGCTGTTCAGGAGCGCCTGCATCGCCTGAACGATCAGCTCCGAGACACCGTTGCCAATGTAGATATCTTCAACGGTGACGTCGCGCATACCGCGAGCCTGATAGTGCTGCATAATGGCTTTACGGGCGGAATAAAGCCCTTTTGAATCGCAGTAGCCTTGTGCAGTGGGCAGGTTACGGATCACATCCACCAGGATCTCATCCGGCGCTTCAAAACCAAATGGCGCGGGGTTGCCGATGTTGAGTTTCAGAACCTTATTGCCTTCCTCTTCAAGGCGTTTTGCCTCTTTGAGTACCGGGCCACGGATGTCGTAACAGACGTTGTCGAGCTTGCTGGATTTTTCGATAGGGGACATGAACCTTTAACCTTTTCGCTATTATTGCAACTTCCTGCCGTGGAAGCAGCACGGAACAATGTACTCCCACCGCGCTTCGTTTTGAAGGGCGCACAGAAGAAGATTTTGTCCAACCAGGCAGCACTGCTGTGATTGCTTAATCTAATGATGGAGTGATTTTGCGCCTGAAATTACCGTGAAAACGCTTAATGTTGGGTTTTTTATGCTGAAAGTTTCACATAAATATTAATATTATTCTGATTTAAATAAAAAGACGATCCGGGCTGAAGCGTTAGTCCCCCTGAGTGACCATTCGTAAAACCTGAATGCTGAGATACAGTTTGCTCTATTAGCAAAGCCAGGTTAAAAGTTACTCATGTGAAATTAATGTTAAGTGTTATTAATGAATGGCCTGAATCTAAATTAAACTTTATTTATTATTAACGACGAAAATGCAACTTTCGTTAATTTTAATAAAAAGAGTGTAGTTGCTTATCATTGGCGTTAAATCCGTTATATTGCAATAAGACTTATAAATATAGTGGATTTGGGTTAAGATGTGTTTTGGGAATGCAGCGTAGCGATAGGCCTGTTACGTATATCAGCTTCTGCCTTCCTGTATTAATCGATTGTTATTGTTAAAGTAATCTCTGGCTGATTGGGTAAGTCACATCTTGCTACGCTGGCAACGCTGCGATATAGATGGCAGAAAACATGTCTTACTCTTAATGGAATTTACATCTACCTTCAGATAACGAAATATCCTGAACGCAAGAGAATAAAAATAACGTCATGAAACGTGATTTCTGACTGTTGATATACCAAAGTACAATAACTATCTGTCAGGCAGTCTGCCGGGCCGGGACGCGAGGGAAACTCTTCAGAAGGAATTGCTTAACTGTTACACACAGCTTCAACCCGGGCAGCTCCGCACGAGCAACCTGAAAGTGAAAAGATATGATAAATGCAAATCGTCCGATAATGAATCTCGACCTCGATCTGCTGAGAACGTTTGTTGCGGTCGCCGATCTCAACACTTTTGCAGCAGCTGCTGCCGCCGTTTGCCGTACCCAGTCCGCCGTGAGTCAGCAAATGCAGCGGCTGGAACAACTGGTTGGTAAAGAGCTTTTTGCGCGTCATGGACGTAATAAGCTTTTAACAGAACATGGTATTCAGCTTCTGGGTTATGCCAGAAAGATACTGCGCTTTAATGATGAAGCCTGTATGTCATTAATGTTTAGCAACCTTCAGGGAGTGTTAACATTAGGGGCGTCAGATGAATCAGCAGATACCATTTTGCCCTTCCTTCTCAACCGAATTAGCTCGGTTTATCCGAAGCTTGCCCTGGACGTTAGCGTTAAACGCAATGCCTTCATGGTTGAGATGCTGAAAGAAAACGAGGTTGACCTGGTGGTCACCACGCATCGACCTGGCCAGTATGACTGCCTGACGCTGCGTACTTCTCCTACGCACTGGTACTGTGCCGCGGAGTACGTATTGCAAAAAGGTGAGCCAATACCCCTGGTCCTGCTGGACGATCCTAGTCCGTTCCGCGATATGGTGCTGACTGCGCTCAACGAAGCCAGTATTCCGTGGCGCCTGGCGTACGTTGCGTCAACGTTGCCTGCGGTACGAGCGGCAGTGAAGGCCGGACTTGGCGTAACAGCCCGTCCGGTGGAGATGATGAGCCCCGATCTGCGTGTGCTGGGTCAATCTGAGGGACTCCCGTCGTTGCCGGATACGGAGTACCTGCTGTGCCATAATGCCGCCAGCAACAACGAGCTAGCGAAAGTGGTATTCGAGGCAATGGAAAACTACCACAATCCATGGCAGTACGCGCCTGTTACTCCGGAAGGAGGGGATGACTCCCTGATTGTGGAAAGGGATTTTGAGTGATCATTCCCCCAAAATTCTCGTAACAAAATGTAAGTGCAAAAAAGAGCCACTCGCATGATTTTTTCCTGCGAGTGGTTTTTTTTGCTATTCATAACCGCGAACGGAGCAGGGTTAAAGCAAATACCGCTTATTTATCAATGCAGAAAATGCTTTTGGTTAAGTTGTAAACGATACCTCTTCTAACTTGCCTAATACCCCGCCGATGTTAAAAAAACAGGAAATATGTTGCTGTTTTTTTGATTGAATTAACAAAAGCGTGTCTCAGATCAAGAAAATACTCCCATTTGGGGGGAGGAATCGTTGGAAAATCCTGTCAAAATAGGAGGGTTATTTTTTTTACTTCCAAAACGGACACGATTCAACAAGATGCATTTGACGTAAAGTCATGTACCCACCAGGGTTAAAGGGCACCAAATGTTAATGAGAATCGCACGTTGTAATTTAATGTGAAGAAACCTTTGTTAAAGTTGACAAAAGGTTATAGAAAGGAGTAAAAAACCCCATCATTTTGCTGTCTATGTCTCATTTCTGACAGTTAGTGTAAGGTTATTTTGTTCCTCCCCATGAATCGATGTGATGCCCATCTGCCAGCAAGAGCAGTGTCGTCGGTATCACTTTTGATGAGTAAGCAATGAGTATGTCAACATCCACAGAAGTCATCGCTCATCACTGGGCATTCGCAATCTTTCTTATTGTAGCCATTGGCCTGTGCTGCCTGATGTTAGTCGGCGGCTGGTTCCTGGGCGGTCGCGCCCGCGCAAGGCACAAAAACACACCTTTCGAATCAGGTATTGATTCAGTAGGTACCGCTCGCTTACGCCTGTCTGCCAAGTTCTACCTGGTAGCCATGTTCTTCGTCATTTTCGACGTGGAAGCGCTTTACCTCTTCGCGTGGTCTACCTCCATTCGCGAAAGTGGTTGGGTGGGCTTTGTCGAGGCCGCAATTTTCATTTTAGTGTTACTGGCCGGTCTGGTTTATCTGGTGCGTATTGGCGCGCTGGACTGGACACCTGTGCGTTCACGCCGTGAACACATCAACCCGGAAAACAGTATCTCTAATCGTCAGCAGTAACAGCGAGGCAATAAGATGGATTATACGCTCACCCGCATAGATCCTAACGGTGAGAATGACCGTTACCCCCTGCAAAAACAGGAGATCGTAACCGACCCCCTGGAGCAAGAAGTCAACAAAAGCGTGTACATGGGCAAGCTCGAACATGCCATGCACGATATGGTCAACTGGGGTCGTAAGAACTCCATCTGGCCATACAACTTTGGCCTTTCTTGCTGCTACGTTGAAATGGTGACGTCATTCACTGCGGTGCATGACGTTGCGCGTTTTGGGGCCGAGGTACTGC
The DNA here is from genome assembly GCF_021869665.1 of Enterobacter cloacae complex sp. ECL411. NCBI lineage: Bacteria > Pseudomonadati > Pseudomonadota > Gammaproteobacteria > Enterobacterales > Enterobacteriaceae > Enterobacter > Enterobacter cloacae complex sp. ECL411. Next base: position 3,253,615 of record NZ_CP091486.1, on the reverse strand, counting down.
GTGCTTCTCCACGTCAGGCTGACCTGATGGTGGTGGCCGGGACCTGCTTTACCAAGATGGCACCGGTTATTCAGCGTCTTTATGACCAGATGCTGGAGCCAAAATGGGTAATCTCCATGGGCGCATGTGCAAACTCCGGCGGTATGTACGACATTTATTCCGTTGTGCAGGGCGTTGATAAGTTCATTCCGGTGGATGTGTACATCCCGGGCTGCCCGCCGCGTCCAGAGGCCTATATGCAGGCGCTGATGCTGCTGCAGGAGTCAATCGGTAAAGAACGCCGTCCGCTCTCCTGGGTTGTCGGCGATCAAGGTGTCTATCGCGCGAACATGCAGTCTGAGCGCGAGCGTAAACGTGGTGAACGTATTGCCGTCACCAACCTGCGTACGCCTGACGAAATTTAATTTGCGCCTGTGGGCCTGGAGAACACCTTCGCATATCACTACTCAAATAGCGCGAAGCCAGGCTTAACAGTCACCACGGACCATTTGCAATGGTGAACAATATGACCGACTTAACCGCGCAAGAAGCCGCCTGGCAGACCCGGGATCATCTCGATGACCCCGTCATTGGCGAACTGCGCAACCGTTTTGGGCCGGATGCCTTTACTGTTCAGGCCACCCGCACCGGGGTACCCGTTGTTTGGGTGAAGCGTGAGCAATTACTGGAAGTTGTCGATTTCCTCAAGAAATTGCCAAAACCTTACGTCATGCTGTTTGACTTACACGGCATGGACGAACGTCTGAGAACGCACCGCCAGGGTCTCCCTGCTGCGGATTTTTCCGTTTTCTACCACCTGATCTCAATAGACCGCAACACGGATATCATGCTCAAGGTGGCATTGTCTGAAAACGACATGCATCTGCCGACGATCACCAAACTTTTCCCAAACGCTAACTGGTACGAGCGTGAAACCTGGGAAATGTTCGGCATGACCTTCGACGGCCACCCCCATCTGACGCGCATCATGATGCCGCAGACCTGGACCGGCCACCCGCTGCGTAAAGACTACCCGGCACGCGCCACCGAATTCGACCCGTTTGAGCTGACCAAAGCCAAGCAGGATCTGGAGATGGAAGCGCTGACCTTCAAGCCGGAAGACTGGGGCATGAAGCGCGGCACCGAAAACGAGGACTTCATGTTCCTTAACCTCGGTCCAAACCACCCGTCTGCGCACGGTGCATTCCGTATTATTCTTCAGCTTGACGGCGAAGAGATTGTCGACTGCGTGCCTGACATTGGCTACCACCACCGTGGTGCCGAGAAGATGGGTGAGCGTCAGTCCTGGCACAGCTACATTCCGTATACTGACCGTATCGAATACCTCGGCGGCTGCGTAAACGAGATGCCATACGTGCTGGCCGTTGAGAAACTGGCAGGCATCACCGTCCCGGATCGCGTTAACGTGATTCGCGTGATGCTGTCTGAACTGTTCCGTATTAACAGCCACCTGCTGTACATCTCCACGTTCATTCAGGACGTCGGCGCGATGACGCCGGTCTTCTTCGCCTTTACCGACCGTCAGAAAATCTACGATCTGGTGGAAGCGATTACCGGTTTCCGTATGCACCCGGCCTGGTTCCGCATCGGCGGCGTGGCGCACGATCTGCCGCGCGGCTGGGACCGCCTGCTGCGTGAATTCCTCGACTGGATGCCGAAACGTCTGGCGTCTTACGAGAAAGCCGCGCTGCGTAACTCCATCCTGAAAGGCCGCTCCCAGGGCGTTGCCGCCTACGGCGCGAAAGAGGCGCTGGAGTGGGGAACCACAGGTGCTGGCCTGCGTGCGACCGGTATTGATTTCGACGTGCGTAAAGCCCGTCCTTACTCTGGCTACGAGAATTTCGACTTTGAAGTCCCGGTTGGCGGCGGCGTTTCCGACTGCTACACCCGCGTGATGCTGAAAGTGGAAGAGCTGCGCCAGAGCCTGCGCATCCTTGAGCAGTGCCTCAACAACATGCCGGAAGGCCCGTTCAAGGCGGATCACCCGCTGACGACGCCGCCACCGAAAGAGCGCACGCTGCAACATATCGAAACCCTGATCACCCACTTCTTGCAGGTTTCCTGGGGCCCGGTCATGCCGGCACAGGAATCCTTCCAGATGATTGAAGCGACCAAGGGTATCAACAGCTACTACCTCACCAGCGACGGCAGCACCATGAGCTACCGTACCCGCGTGCGTACGCCAAGCTTTGCGCACCTGCAGCAGATCCCGGCCGCTATTCGCGGCAGTCTGGTCTCCGACCTGATTGTGTATCTGGGTAGTATCGATTTTGTTATGTCAGATGTGGACCGCTAATTATGCACGAGAATCAACAACCACAAACCGAGGCTTTTGAGCTGAGTGAAGCAGAGCGTGCCGCCATTGAGCACGAGATGCACCACTACGAAGACCCGCGTGCGGCGTCCATTGAAGCGCTGAAAATCGTACAGAAACAGCGTGGTTGGGTGCCGGATGGGGCGATCTATGAGATCGCAAAAGTGCTGGGCATTCCGGCAAGTGACGTAGAAGGCGTAGCCACGTTCTACAGCCAGATCTTCCGTCAGCCGGTCGGCCGCCATGTGATCCGCTACTGTGACAGCGTTGTCTGCCACATTACCGGTTATCAGGGCATTCAGGCTGCGATTGAGAAGAAACTTAATATTAAGCCGGGCCAGACCACGTTCGACGGACGCTTTACCCTGCTGCCAACCTGCTGCCTGGGTAACTGCGACAAGGGACCGACCATGATGATTGATGAGGACACTCACAGCCATCTGACGCCGGAAGCGATTCCTGACCTGCTGGAGCAGTACAAATGAAAACTGTAATTCGTACTGCTGAGACGCATCCGCTGACCTGGCGTCTGCGCGATGACAAACAGCCGGTCTGGCTCGACGAATATCAGAGCAAAAACGGCTATGCCGGTGCGCGTAAAGCCCTCGGCGGCATGGCGCCAGACGACATCGTTAATGCGGTGAAAGAGTCTGGCCTGAAAGGGCGCGGCGGTGCGGGCTTCTCCACCGGTCTGAAGTGGAGCCTGATGCCGAAAGATGAATCCATGAACATCCGTTACCTGCTGTGTAACGCCGATGAAATGGAGCCGGGTACCTATAAAGACCGCCTGCTGATGGAACAGCTGCCGCACCTGCTGGTGGAAGGCATGCTGATCTCAGCGTTCGCGCTGAAAGCGTACCGTGGCTACATCTTCCTGCGCGGTGAATACATCGAAGCGGCTGAAAACCTGCGTCGCGCGATTGCCGAAGCCACTGAAGCCGGACTGCTGGGTAAAAACATCCTGGGCACCGGGTTTGACTTCGAGCTATTCGTGCACACCGGTGCCGGGCGTTATATCTGCGGTGAAGAAACCGCGCTGATTAACTCCCTGGAAGGCCGCCGCGCGAACCCGCGCTCCAAGCCACCGTTCCCGGCAAGCTCCGGCGTGTGGGGTAAACCGACCTGTGTAAACAACGTCGAAACCCTGTGTAACGTTCCGGCTATCCTTGCGAACGGCGTGGAGTGGTATCAGGGCATCTCATCAAGTAAAGATGCCGGTACCAAGCTGATGGGCTTCTCCGGTCGCGTGAAGAATCCTGGCGTCTGGGAGCTGCCGTTCGGCACCACCGCACGTGAAATTCTTGAAGACTACGCCGGCGGCATGCGCGATGGCCTGAAATTCAAAGCCTGGCAGCCGGGTGGGGCAGGGACAGACTTCTTAACCGAAGCCCACCTTGACCTGCCAATGGAGTTCGAAAGCATTGGTAAAGCAGGCAGCCGTCTGGGTACCGCGCTGGCGATGGCCGTCGACCACGAGATCGGCATGGTATCCCTGGTGCGTAACCTGGAAGAGTTCTTCGCCCGCGAGTCCTGCGGCTGGTGTACACCATGCCGTGACGGTCTGCCGTGGAGCGTGAAGATCCTGCGCGCTATCGAACGTGGCGAAGGCCAGCCTGGCGATATCGAGACACTTGAGCAACTGTGTCGATTCTTAGGGCCAGGTAAAACCTTCTGTGCCCACGCACCGGGTGCCGTCGAGCCGCTGCAGAGCGCGATTAAATATTTCCGCGACGAATTCGAAGCAGGCATCAAGCAGCCGTTCAGCAATACCCATTCTATCAATGGTATTCAGCCGAACCTGCTGAAAGCACGCTGGTAAAAACAGAATTTTGATTAACGCTCGGTTTCGGCCGAGCCAACTGGAAGCATGCTAATGGCTACGATTCATGTAGACGGCAAAGAATACGAAGTCAACGGGGCGGACAACCTGCTGGAAGCTTGTCTGTCTCTTGGCCTCGATATTCCGTACTTTTGCTGGCATCCGGCGCTGGGCAGCGTCGGTGCTTGCCGCCAGTGTGCGGTGAAGCAATATCAAAACGCGGAAGACACGCGTGGTCGACTGGTGATGTCCTGTATGACGCCAGCCACCGAAGGCACTTTTATTTCGATTGATGACGAAGAAGCCAAACAGTTCCGCGAAAGCGTAGTGGAGTGGTTGATGACCAACCACCCACACGACTGTCCGGTGTGTGAGGAGGGTGGTAACTGCCACCTTCAGGATATGACCGTCATGACCGGTCACAGCTTCCGTCGCTATCGCTTTACCAAGCGTACCCACCGAAATCAGGATCTGGGGCCGTTCATCTCTCACGAAATGAACCGCTGCATCGCCTGCTACCGCTGCGTGCGTTACTACAAAGATTATGCAGACGGTCAGGATCTGGGCGTGTATGGCGCGCATGACAACGTTTACTTCGGTCGTCCGGAAGACGGTACGCTTGAAAGCGAATTCTCCGGTAACCTGGTAGAAATCTGCCCGACCGGCGTGTTCACGGATAAAACCCACTCCGAGCGTTACAACCGTAAATGGGACATGCAGTTTGCGCCAAGCATCTGCCAGCAGTGCTCCCTCGGCTGTAACACCAGCCCGGGTGAACGTTACGGTGAACTGCGTCGTATCGAAAACCGTTACAACGGTACCGTTAACCACTACTTCCTCTGCGATCGCGGTCGTTTTGGCTATGGCTATGTGAACCTGAAAGACCGTCCGCGTCAGCCGGTTCAGCGCCGTGGCGACGACGTCATTACCCTCAACGCTGAACAGGCGATGCAGGGCGCGGCAGATATTCTGCGCCAGTCGAAGAAAGTGATCGGCATCGGCTCCCCGCGCGCCAGCATCGAAAGCAACTTCGCGCTGCGCGAGCTGGTTGGGGCGGAAAACTTCTATACCGGTATCGCCCATGGCGAGCAGGAACGTCTGCAACTGGTGCTGAAAGTACTGCGTGAAGGCGGTGTACACACGCCTGCGCTGCGCGAAATCGAATCCTATGATGCGGTTCTGGTGCTCGGGGAAGACCTGACGCAGACCGGCGCACGCGCGGCTCTGGCGGTTCGTCAGGCGGTGAAGGGTAAAGCACGTGAAATGGCAGCGGCGCAGAAAGTGGCTGACTGGCAGATTGCGGCGATCCTCAACATCGGCCAGCGCGCGAAGCATCCTCTGTTTGTGACTAACGTCGACAACACCCGTCTGGACGATATCGCCGCGTGGACCTACTGCGCACCGGTTGAAGATCAGGCGCGCCTCGGCTTTGCCATTGCCCACGCGCTGGACAGCAACTCGCCGGCCGTTGAACTGGATCGCGACCTGCAGAACAAGGTCGACGTGATTGTTCAGGCGCTGGCGGGGGCGAAGAAACCACTGATCATTTCCGGTACCAACGCCGGTAGCGCTGAAATCATTCAGGCCGCAGCGAACGTTGCCAAAGCCCTGAAGGGCCGTGGCGCTGACGTCGGTGTGACCATGATTGCCCGTGCGGTGAACAGCATCGGACTGGGCATGATTGGCGGCGGCTCGCTGGAAGAAGCGTTAAGCGAACTGGAATCCGGTTCTGCTGATGCGGTGGTAGTGCTGGAAAATGACCTGCATCGCCACGCTTCCGCCGCTCGCGTTGACGCCGCGCTCTCCAAAGCACCGCTGGTGATGGTTATCGACCATCAGCGCACCGCGATCATGGACAAAGCACACCTGGTGCTCTCTGCTGCAAGCTTCGCAGAAAGCGACGGGACGGTGATCAACAACGAAGGCCGCGCACAGCGCTTCTTCCAGGTTTATGACCCGGCCTACTACGACAGCAACACCGTGATGCTGGAAAGCTGGCGCTGGCTGCACTCTCTGCACAGCACCGTGCAGAGCCGTGAAGTGGACTGGACGCAGCTCGACCACGTTATCGACGCGGTTGTTAAGAAACTGCCTCAGCTGGCGGGCATTAAAGACGCCGCGCCTGACGCAAGCTTCCGTATTCGCGGCCAGAAACTGGCGCGTGAGCCGCACCGCTACAGCGGTCGTACTGCGATGCGTGCCAACATCAGCGTGCACGAACCGCGTCAGCCGCAGGATAAAGACACCATGTTCGCCTTCTCGATGGAAGGGAACAACCAGCCGTCTGCGCCGCGTTCGCAAATCCCGTTTGCATGGGCACCGGGCTGGAACTCCCCACAGGCATGGAACAAATTCCAGGCTGAAGTGGGTGGTCATCTGCGCCACGGCGATCCGGGCGTGCGTCTGATTGAAGCCTCCGAAACCGATCTGGACTTCTTCTCTACCGTTCCGGAACGTTTCCAGGCTCAGGAAGGCCACTGGCGTATTGCGCCGTACTACCATCTGTTCGGTAGCGACGAAATGTCCCAGCGTTCTCCGGTATTCCAGCAGCGTATGCCGCAGCCGTACATCAAGCTCAACCCGGCGGATGCCGCGAAGCTTGGCGTTAACGCGGGTGCGAACATTGCCTTTAGCTACGACGGCCAGACAATCAGCCTGCCGCTGATTATTTCTGAAAGCCTGTCAGCAGGGCAGGTGGGACTGCCGATGGGTATGCCTGGCATCGCGCCGGTCCTGGCGGGTGCGCATCTTGATAACCTTCAGGAGGCAAAAGCATGAGTTGGTTAACGCCGGATCTTATCGACATCCTGCTGAGCATTCTGAAAGCGGTCGTCATTCTGCTGGTGGTCGTCACCTGCGGCGCGTTCATGAGCTTTGGTGAACGTCGTCTGCTCGGTCTGTTCCAGAACCGTTACGGACCGAACCGCGTGGGCTGGGGTGGTTCACTCCAGCTGGTGGCGGACATGATCAAGATGTTCTTTAAAGAGGACTGGGTTCCGCGCTTCTCGGACCGCGTGATCTTTACGCTGGCGCCGATGATCGCCTTTACCTCGCTGCTGCTGGCGTTTGCTATCGTTCCCGTCAGCCCGACCTGGGTGGTGGCTGACCTGAACATCGGCATTCTGTTCTTCCTGATGATGGCAGGCCTCGCGGTGTACGCGGTGCTGTTCGCAGGCTGGTCCAGTAACAACAAATACTCGCTGCTGGGTGCGATGCGTGCTTCCGCGCAGACGCTGAGCTACGAAGTGTTCCTGGGGCTCTCCCTGATGGGCGTGGTGGCGCAGGCCGGTTCATTCAACATGACCGACATCGTCAACAACCAGGCCGACATCTGGAACGTTATCCCGCAGTTCTTTGGTTTTGTGACCTTTGCTATCGCGGGCGTGGCGGTGTGTCACCGTCACCCGTTTGACCAGCCAGAAGCCGAACAGGAACTGGCCGACGGTTACCACATTGAATATTCCGGTATGAAATTCGGTCTGTTCTTCGTGGGCGAGTACATCGGTATCGTCACCATTTCCGCGTTGATGGTAACGCTGTTCTTTGGTGGCTGGCATGGCCCGTTCTTACCGCCGTTCATCTGGTTCGCGCTGAAAACCGCGTTCTTCATGATGATGTTCATTTTGATTCGTGCGTCCTTACCGCGTCCGCGTTATGACCAGGTAATGTCCTTCGGCTGGAAAGTGTGCCTGCCGCTGACGCTCGTCAACTTGTTGGTAACGGCGGCTGTCATTCTCTGGCAGCAGCCATAAGGGGCTTTGAGATCATGACCTTAAAAGAATTACTCGTAGGCTTTGGCACCCAGGTACGCAGTATCTGGATGATCGGCCTGCACGCGTTTGCCAAACGCGAAACCCGGATGTATCCGGAAGAGCCGGTATATCTGCCGCCGCGCTACCGTGGCCGTATCGTGCTGACGCGCGACCCGGACGGTTCCGAGCGCTGCGTAGCCTGTAACCTGTGTGCGGTAGCGTGTCCGGTAGGCTGTATCTCTCTGCAGAAAGCCGAGACGGTAGACGGCCGCTGGTACCCTGAGTTCTTCCGCATCAACTTCTCACGCTGCATTTTCTGCGGTCTGTGTGAAGAAGCGTGCCCAACCACGGCGATTCAGCTGACTCCAGACTTCGAGCTGGGTGAGTACAAGCGTCAGGACCTGGTGTACGAGAAAGAGGATCTGCTGATTTCCGGTCCGGGCAAATACCCGGAATATAACTTCTACCGGATGGCGGGTATGGCAATCGACGGCAAAGATAAGGGCGAAGCAGAGAACGAAGCTAAGCCTATCGACGTCAAGAGCCTGTTACCGTAAGGAGAGGGCAATGGAATTCGCTTTTTATATCTGTGGCCTTATCGCCATCCTGGCTACGCTGCGAGTGATCACGCATACCAATCCGGTGCATGCGTTGCTGTATTTAATCATTTCGCTGCTGGCTATTTCCGGGGTGTTCTTTGCGCTGGGCGCGCATTTTGCCGGTGCGCTGGAAATTATCGTCTACGCGGGTGCCATTATGGTGCTGTTCGTGTTCGTGGTGATGATGCTCAACCTGGGCGGCTCTGAAATTGAGCAGGAACGTCAATGGTTAAAACCGCAGGTGTGGATTGGCCCGGCAATTTTGTCGGCCATCATGCTGGTGGTGATTGTTTACGCTATTCTGGGCGTTAACGACCAGGGCATTGACGGCACGCCAATCAGCGCCAAGGCTGTTGGTATTGCGCTGTTTGGTCCGTACGTTCTGGCGGTTGAACTGGCCTCTATGCTGCTGCTGGCGGGCCTGGTTGTTGCCTTCCACGTCGGTCGCGAAGAACGTGTTGGTGAGGTGCTGAGCAACCGCACTGATGACCGTGAGAAAAGAAAAACGGAGGAGCGCGCATGATCCCCTTAACACATGGACTGATCCTCGCTGCAATTTTGTTCGTTCTGGGCTTAACCGGTCTGGTTATCCGCCGCAATCTGCTGTTTATGCTGATCGGTCTGGAAATCATGATCAACGCTTCCGCGCTGGCCTTTGTGGTCGCCGGCAGCTACTGGGGCCAGGCCGACGGTCAGGTGATGTACATTCTCGCCATCAGCCTCGCGGCTGCCGAAGCGAGTATTGGCCTGGCGCTGTTGCTGCAGCTCCATCGTCGCCGCCAGAACCTGAACATCGATTCAGTAAGTGAGTTGCGTGGATGAACATGCTTGCCTTAACCATTATTTTTCCGCTGATTGGCTTCGTGCTGCTGGCATTTTCTCGCGGCCGCTGGTCTGAGAATCTGTCTGCCACCGTGGGCATTGGCTCAATCGGTCTGGCTGCGCTGGTGACAGCGTATGCGGGTATCGATTTCTTTAACAATGGACGTCAGGCCTACAGCGTGCCGCTGTGGAACTGGATGTCGGTCGGTAACTTCAACATCGGTTTCAACCTGGTGCTGGATGGTCTGTCTCTGACCATGCTCTCCGTGGTCACCGGCGTCGGCTTCCTGATCCACATGTTCGCCTCCTGGTATATGCGCGGTGAAGAGGGATACTCCCGCTTCTTCGCCTACACCAACCTGTTTATCGCCAGCATGGTGGTTCTGGTGCTGGCCGATAACCTGCTGCTGATGTATCTGGGCTGGGAAGGCGTGGGTCTGTGCTCTTACCTGCTGATCGGTTTCTACTACACCGATCCGAAGAATGGCGCAGCGGCCATGAAAGCGTTCGTCGTGACCCGTGTGGGTGACGTCTTCCTCGCTTTCGCGCTGTTCATTCTCTACAACGAACTGGGCACGCTGAACTTCCGCGAAATGGTGGAACTGGCGCCAGCGCACTTCGAAGCAGGCAACAACATGCTGTGGTGGGCAACGCTGATGCTGCTGGGTGGTGCTGTGGGTAAATCCGCACAGCTGCCGTTGCAGACATGGCTTGCCGACGCGATGGCGGGTCCAACCCCTGTCTCCGCGCTGATCCACGCCGCGACCATGGTCACCGCCGGTGTCTACCTGATTGCGCGTACCCATGGCCTGTTCCTGATGACCCCGGAAATTCTGCATCTGGTGGGTATCGTCGGTGCGGTTACGCTGGTGCTGGCAGGCTTTGCCGCACTGGTGCAGACCGACATCAAACGCGTTCTCGCGTACTCCACCATGAGCCAGATTGGTTACATGTTCCTGGCGCTGGGCGTTCAGGCGTGGGACGCAGCCATTTTCCACCTGATGACGCACGCGTTCTTTAAAGCGCTGCTGTTCCTCTCATCCGGTTCGGTGATCCTGGCCTGCCACCACGAGCAGAATATCTTCAAAATGGGCGGACTGCGTAAGTCCATCCCGCTGGTCTATATCTGCTTCCTGGTAGGCGGCGCGGCGCTGGCGGCACTGCCGCTGATTACCGCAGGCTTCTTCAGTAAGGATGAAATCCTGGCGGGCGCCATGGCGAATGGTCATATCAATCTGATGGTTGCGGGTCTGGTCGGTGCGTTTATGACCTCCCTGTACACCTTCCGTATGATTTTCATCGTCTTCCACGGTAAAGAACAAATTCACGCCCACGCAGGGAAGGGGATTACCCACCACCTGCCGCTGATTGTGCTGCTGGTACTCTCCACCTTCGTTGGCGCGATGATTGTGCCACCGTTGCAGGGCGTACTGCCGGCAACAACCGAGCTTGAGCACGGTCGCGTTCTGACGCTTGAAATCACCTCCGGCGTTGTGGCTATCGCGGGCATCCTGATTGCCGCATGGCTGTGGCTGGGCAAACGCACGCTGGTGACTGCCGTTGCCAACAGCGCGCCGGGCCGTCTGCTGGGCACCTGGTGGTACAACGCATGGGGCTTCGACTGGCTGTACGACATGATCTTCGTGAAGCCGTTCCTGGGCATTGCGTGGCTGTTGAAGCGCGATCCGCTGAACAGCCTGATGAATATCCCGGCGATCCTCTCTCGCTTTGCAGGTAAAGGCCTGCTGTACAGCGAGAACGGCTATCTGCGCTGGTATGTGGCATCCATGAGCATCGGTGCGGTTGTCGTGCTGGCGCTGCTGATGGTGTTGCGATAGTGGTTTTTGCCCGGTGGCGCTGCGCTTACCGGGCCTACGAGACCGTAGGTCGGGTAAGCGTGATCGTCACCCGACACCACAAACCGCACTAACACGTGAATTTTGTCGAATTCGTTGAAAATCGGTCCCTGAGGGACTTTAACAAGGAATAAAAATCGCCATGTTATTACCCTGGCTAATATTAATTCCCTTCATCGGCGGCTTCCTGTGCTGGCAGACTGAACGCTTTGGCGTGAAGATGCCGCGCTGGATCGCGCTGATCACCATGGGATTGACGCTCGCGCTTGGCCTGCAACTGTGGTTGCAGGGTGGCTACTCATTGACCCAGTCTGCGGGCCTTCCGCAGTGGCAATCTGAGTTCATTCTGCCGTGGATCCCACGTTTCGGTATCACGATCCACCTTGCGATTGACGGTCTGTCGCTGCTGATGGTCGTGCTGACCGGTCTGCTCGGCGTTCTGGCGGTACTCTGCTCCTGGCGAGAAATCGAAAAATACCAGGGCTTCTTCCACCTGAACCTGATGTGGATCCTGGGCGGCGTTATCGGCGTGTTCCTGGCCATCGACATGTTCCTGTTCTTCTTCTTCTGGGAGATGATGCTGGTGCCGATGTACTTCCTGATCGCGCTGTGGGGCCACAAGGCATCCGACGGTAAAACGCGTATCACGGCGGCCACCAAGTTCTTCATCTACACCCAGGCGAGTGGTCTGGTGATGTTGATTGCCATCCTGGCGCTGGTGTTTGTGCATTACAACGCCACCGGCGTCTGGACCTTCAACTATGAAGATCTGCTGAAGACCCCGATGTCCCACGGTGTGGAATACCTGCTGATGCTCGGCTTCTTCATCGCCTTCGCGGTGAAAATGCCGGTAGTTCCGCTGCACGGCTGGCTGCCGGACGCGCACTCTCAGGCGCCAACGGCGGGTTCCGTTGACCTGGCGGGTATCTTGCTGAAAACGGCGGCCTACGGTCTGCTGCGTTTCTCCCTGCCGCTGTTCCCGAACGCCTCCGCAGAGTTTGCGCCGATTGCCATGTGGCTTGGCGTGATCGGTATCTTCTACGGTGCATGGATGGCCTTCACGCAGTACGACATCAAACGTCTGATTGCTTACACCTCCGTTTCCCACATGGGCTTCGTACTGATTGCCATCTACACCGGTAGCCAGCTGGCGTACCAGGGCGCGGTGATCCAGATGATTGCGCACGGCTTGTCCGCTGCCGGTCTCTTCATCCTGTGCGGTCAGCTGTACGAACGTCTGCATACCCGCGACATGCGTATGATGGGCGGCCTGTGGGGCAAAATGAAATGGCTGCCTGCACTCTCCATGTTCTTCGCGGTTGCCACCCTGGGTATGCCAGGTACCGGTAACTTCGTTGGCGAATTTATGATTCTGTTCGGCAGCTTCAAAGTGGTTCCGATGATTACCGTCATCTCCACCTTTGGTCTGGTGTTCGCCTCCGTGTACTCGCTGGCGATGCTGCACCGCGCCTACTTCGGTAAAGCGAAGAGCGAAATTGCTGCTAAAGAACTGCCGGGGATGTCGCTGCGTGAGCTGTCCATCATCCTGCTGCTGGTCGTACTGCTGGTGCTGCTGGGCTTCTATCCGCAGCCGATTCTGGATACCTCGCACTCCGCGATGGGTAACATCCAGCAGTGGTTTGTTAATTCTGCTTCTACTACAAGGCCGTAATTCGCCATGACAATAACTCCACAACAACTGATCGCGCTGCTACCGCTGCTGATCGTCGGATTGACGGTGGTGGTTGTGATGCTCTCCATTGCGTGGCGACGCAATCACTTCCTGAATGCGACCCTGTCCGTTCTGGGTCTGAACGCTGCGTTAGTCTCCCTCTGGTTTGTTGGCCAGGCGGGCGCAATGGACGTCACGCCGCTGATGCGCGTTGACGGCTACGCCATGCTCTACACCGGTCTGGTGCTGCTGGCGAGCCTGGCAACCTGTACCTTTGCGTACCCGTGGCTCGAAGGGTACAACGACAACAAAGAAGAGTTTTACCTGCTGGTACTGATTGCCGCACTGGGCGGCATTCTGCTGGCGAACGCGAACCACATGGCCGCGCTGTTCCTCGGTATTGAGCTGATCTCACTGCCGCTGTTCGGCCTGATTGGTTACGCTTTCCGTCAGAAGCGCTCTCTGGAAGCGGCGATCAAGTACACCATCTTGTCCGCTGCTGCGTCGTCGTTCCTGCTGTTCGGTATCGCGCTGCTGTATGCACAGACGGGTAACCTCTCCTTCCTGGCGCTCGGTAAGAGCCTCGGCGACGGTATGATGCACGAGCCGCTGCTGCTGGCGGGTCTGGGCATGATGATTGTTGGCCTTGGCTTTAAACTCTCTCTGGTGCCGTTCCACCTGTGGACGCCAGACGTTTATCAGGGTGCGCCAGCGCCGGTCTCTACCTTCCTGGCGACGGCGAGTAAAATCGCTATCTTTGGCGTGGTCATGCGTCTGTTCCTGTACGCCCCGGTGGGTGACAGCGAAGCGGTTCGCGTGGTGCTGGGCATTATCGCGTTCGTTTCCATCATCTTCGGTAACCTGATGGCGCTGAGCCAGACCAACATTAAGCGTCTGCTGGGCTACTCCTCTATCTCCCATCTGGGCTACCTGCTGGTGGCGCTGATTGCGCTGCAAAGCGGTGAGATGTCGATGGAAACCGTGGGTGTGTATCTGGCCGGTTACCTGTTCAGCAGCCTCGGCGCGTTCGGCGTGGTGAGCCTGATGTCCAGCCCGTACCGTGGGCCGGATGCAGATTCCCTGTTCTCCTACCGTGGTCTGTTCTGGCACCGTCCGATTCTGTCTGCGGTAATGACCGTGATGATGCTCTCTCTGGCGGGTATCCCGATGACGCTGGGCTTTATCGGTAAGTTCTACGTGCTGGCCGTCGGTGTGCAGGCGGGTCTGTGGTGGCTGACTGCCGGTGTCGTTATCGGCTCCGCGATTGGTCTTTACTACTACCTGCGTGTGGCTGTGAGCCTGTACCTGAGCGCGCCTCAGCAGCTCAACCGTGATGCGCCGTCCAACTGGCAGTACAGCGCCGGGGGGATCGTGGTGCTGATCTCCGCCCTTCTGGTGCTAATCTTCGGTATCTATCCGCAGCCGCTGATTGAGATTGTGCAGCGCGCGATGCCGCTGATGTAAAAGCAAAAAACCCGCCTCGGCGGGTTTTTTATTGCCCAACGGCGCTACGCTTGCAGGGCCTACAGGTCTTGTAGGTCGGGTAAGCGAAGCGCCACCCGACTAAGCTAACTGCTTCCTGCTTATAAGCGGCCCGTCAATCTTCTTCATCGAGCGGTCCAGCACCTCTTCAATCACCGACGACAGCTCATTCAGCTCAAACTTCGCCACATAGCCGTCAGCCTTCACTTTGCGTATATGATCTTCGTTCGCGTTGCCGGAAAGAGACGAGTGGATCACCACCGGAATATCTTTCAGTACCGGGTCAGTTTTGATTTTGCGCGTCAGCGTAAAGCCGTCCATCTCCGGCATTTCGAGGTCGGTTAATACCAGGGCAATCTTATCGGTAACGGGGACGCCCTCAGCCTGAGCCTGCGCGGCCAGCTGAGTGATTTTCTCCCATGCGTCTTTGCCGGTGATATGCAGCTGAGCCGGGATCTCCATTGCCTGCAATCCCTTCTCCAGCATTGAGCGCGCTACTTTCGAGTCTTCAGCAACAATCGCGACAGAGCCAGGCTTGATGTTGAATTTGGTGGTTTCCAGATGGGTGGCGTGCAGATCGTGGTTCGCCGGGGTGATGTCATACAGGATCTGCTCCACGTCGAGCACCATTGCCAGATCGTTGGTATCGGTCTTATCGTCCAGACAGGCAATGCTGGTGATGTAGCGACCGCTGACGGCGGTTTCCGCGGCGTGCACCTGCTTCCAGTCGAGACGCATGATGTTCTCCACCGATTCCACGGCAAACGCCTGCACGCTGCGGGCATATTCGGTGATCAGCAAAATGTTTAGCCCGGTGGCTGGCTTGCAGCCGGCGACGGCGGCCAGATCGATCACCGGGATCACCTGGTCGCGAATATTTACCATCCCCATCAGCGGAGACTTCATTCCCGCTGGTTTGGTGAAGGTCGGCATCGGCACAATTTCGCGCAGTTTGAACACGTTGATGCCGAACAGCTCGGATTTATTTTCGTTCAGAGAGGTGCCAAGACGGAACAGCAACAGTTCAAAACGGTTGGACTGGGTCAGGTTCGCCCTGTCATCAATATCTTTCTGGAAATTATCCATTCTACCCTCAAGAGAAATGCTGGCCTTTTAATCGTTATCGGCACCCTGAGGGAAAAATGAAGGACTAAACGCTGACCTGAGCAAAATCTTCCGCCAGCTCGCATGCCGGGAACACCTCCCGACACTCTGCCAGCAGGCTTTCACAGCCGCGGACGTCATAGCGTGAGCTGACGTGAGTGACAATCAGTTTCCGGACGCCAGCCTCGCGCGCCAGCTGCGCGGCCTGACGCGTTGAGCTGTGCCCCCGGCTGTTGGCTTTTTCTTCCATCGCCGCTTCCAGCGTTGCCTCATGCACCATCACATCCACACCCCCGGCAAGCCGGAGCGCCGAAGGGCAGGGGGCGGTATCCCCAAAAATAGCCAGTTTTTTGCCCGGCTGCGGCGGCGCAAGGTAATCCTGACCGTTGATGACGCGCCCGTCTTCCAGCGTGACGGTCTCGCCGTGCTTCAGACGCTGGAACAGCGGGCCAGGTTTCACCCCATCGGCCTGCAACGCGGCGGCGTTCAGCGCGCCGGGCTTGTCATGCTCCTCAACGCGATAGCCGTAGCATTCCACCGGATGGTTAAGCGGGTAAGCGCGCACCTGGTAATCTCCGTCGTCGAACACCAGACCTTCGCCGATCTCAACCACCTCCAGCGGATAATCGGTCCACGAGCCGCTCAGGCGCAGCGTGGTCTCAACGAATGCCTGAATACCCGCAGGGCCATAAATGGTCAGCGGGTTAGCGTTACCGGCCATCGAACGGCTACACAGCAGGCCCGGCAGGCCAAACAGATGGTCGCCGTGCAGATGGGTGATAAATATTTTATCCACTTTCCCCGGGTGGTATGAGGTATGCAGCAACTGATGCTGCGTACCTTCGCCGCAGTCAAACAGCCACAGCCCGCCGCGGGTAGGATGCTTAAGATCCAGCAGAATAGCCGTCACGTTTCGTGAGCGGGTTGGCACGCCCGCGGACGTACCCAGAAAAATCAGTTCCATAACGCAATCAGCCCTTTGCCGAATGGGAAGGGGTTTAGTATAACGTGATGAACCCCAGGAAGGAGAAACACATGATCCAGTGGCAAGATCTACACCACAGCGAACTGACTATTCAGTCACTCTACGCCCTGCTCAAACTGCGCTGCGAAGTTTTTGTGGTTGAACAAACCTGCCCGTATCAGGATATCGACGGCGATGACCTGGTCGGCGAGAACCGGCACATCCTCGGCTGGCGCGATAACGAGCTGGTGGCGTATGCGAGGATTCTGAAAAGCGAAGAGGATTTTGACCCTGTCGTCATTGGCCGCGTCATTATCAGCGGAAGCGCGCGCGGTGAAAAGCTGGGCTATCAGCTGATGGAAAAAACGCTGGACGCATGCCAGAAACGGTGGCCAGACAAGGCGTTATACCTGGGCGCGCAGGCGCATTTGCAATCATTCTATGGCCATTTTGGTTTTACCCCGGTCACGGACATTTACGATGAAGATGGCATCCCACACATCGGTATGGCGCGCGAAGCGAAACAGGCGCAATAGCGAGACGTTGTCTATAGTTATCGGACTGGTGTACTAACATGGAGAAAAATATGTCATTTCAATCCTGGGATACCCGAGCAGACGACGATTTAACGCTGTTAAGCGAAACGCTGGAAGAAGTACTGCGCTCTTCAGGCGATCCTGCCGATCAGAAGTACATTGAGCTCAAAGCCCGCGCCGAGCAGGCGCTGCATGACGTGAAAAACCGCGTCAGCAACGCATCCGACAATTACTACTACCGCGCCAAACAGGCGGTTTATCGTGCCGACGATTATGTGCACGAAAAGCCGTGGCAGGGCATTGGGGTCGGTGCGGCCGTAGGGCTGGTGCTGGGCCTGCTGTTAGCCCGTCGTTAAGCCGGCAACCCCCTCCCTACACGTGGGTACTGCTATTTATCATCAGTACCCCGTATAATGTAAGGTTTTAACAGGGAGAGGTTCGCGTGCATTCGATTTCCATCGCGCTGGAACGCCTGCGCACTCAGCTTGCGCAAGCGTTACCCGCTACACCCGGTTTTCGCCATTTCGATGTCTCTTTCCCGTTAAACGACGCCTTCGATCCGCTGGCCTGGCTGGGTGTGCAGCGATGCTATCCCCAGTTTTACTGGCAACAGCGGAGCGGTGATGAAGAACTTGCCGCGCTCGGAAGCCTCGCCCATTTTGACTCTCTGGCCTCGGCCTCCCGGTTTTTGCACACCCATGACGTAGCCAATGATACCCGTATCTGCGGCCTGAACGCCTTCAACCCGGCACAGGGAAAGCTGTTTTTACCGCGCCTTCTCTGGCGACGGTCTGGCGGGGTCGCCACGCTGCGCCTGCAACTGTGGAGCGAAACGTCGCTGTGTGACGATGCCGGTGACGCACTGAA
This sequence comes from Enterobacter cloacae complex sp. ECL411, assembly GCF_021869665.1. NCBI lineage: Bacteria > Pseudomonadati > Pseudomonadota > Gammaproteobacteria > Enterobacterales > Enterobacteriaceae > Enterobacter > Enterobacter cloacae complex sp. ECL411. The sequence continues at coordinate 3,235,828 of NZ_CP091486.1, read as the reverse complement.
GTTTATTGATAACCTGCGCGACGCCGCGCCGATCCGCCCGTTGTCCGTGCAGATTGTGCAGGAAACCCATCATCCGGAAAAACCGGAATGGCTGGCGTTGATTCGTCAGGCGACGGATACCCTTGCTCGCGGCGATTTTGAGAAAGTTGTGCTCGCACGTGCTACAGACGTGCAGTGCCAGCAGCCCGTGAACGCCATCGCGCTAATGGCCGCCAGCCGCGCGCTAAACCTCAACTGCTATCATTTTTGTATGGTCTTTGACGCCAGCAACGCGTTCCTCGGCTCGACGCCCGAGCGACTTTGGCGGCGACGTGGCATGCTGCTGCGCACTGAAGCGCTGGCAGGCACCGTCGCCAGCCATTCTGACGATAAGCAGGCCCAGCGTCTGGGCGACTGGCTGATGAACGACGACAAAAATCAGCGGGAAAATATGCTGGTGGTGGAAGATATCTGCCAGCGTCTTCAGCACCATACCCGGACGCTGGAGATCCTCCCAGCGCAGGTGCTGCGTCTGCGCAAGGTGCAGCATTTACGCCGCTGTATCTGGACCGAACTCAAACAGTCTGATGACGAGCAGTGTCTGCATATTCTGCAACCGACGGCGGCGGTGGCCGGGCTGCCGCGTCAGGCAGCGCGAGAATTTATTGCGAAAGTGGAGCCGTTTGACCGGGAGTGGTACGCCGGATCGGCGGGCTATTTATCGCGCGATCAAAGCGAGTTCTGCGTGGCATTACGCTCCGCCCGCGTTCATGACGCCGCGCTGCGTCTTTATGCGGGGGCGGGCATCGTCAGCGGCTCCGATCCAGAGCAGGAGTGGCAGGAGATCGAAAATAAGGCCGCCGGGCTGCGTTCCCTCCTCCTGAGGGATTAATACTGATTCGTGCAATCCCGATTCATATCAAAATTCTGACTTTTTCTATTATTTATACTGTGTCGCATTCTTGATACTGGACAATCTCATGTCAGTAAGTTCTTTTAACCGACGCTGGGCGACGGTGATCCTTGAAGCCCTGACCCGCCATGGTGTCAGGCATGTGTGTATTGCTCCGGGCTCTCGCTCCACGCCGCTCACCCTTGCTGCGGCGGAAAACAGGGCTTTTATTCATCACACCCATTTTGACGAGCGTGGTCTCGGCCACCTGGCGCTCGGGCTGGCGAAAGTCAGCAACGCGCCCGTGGCGGTGATAGTGACTTCCGGCACGGCGGTGGCAAACCTCTATCCCGCGCTGATTGAAGCGGGGTTAACCGGCGAAAAGCTGATTTTACTCACCGCCGATCGTCCTCCGGAACTTATTGACTGCGGCGCGAACCAGGCGATTCGTCAGCCTGGCATTTTTGCCTCGCATCCTTCACAGACGGTCTCGTTGCCGCGCCCCACCCAGGATATTCCCGCCAGCTGGCTGGTCTCAACTCTCGACCACGCCATGAACGCACTGCGCAGCGGCGGGCTGCACATTAACTGCCCGTTTGCCGAACCGCTGTACGGCGAAATGAACGAGACCGGCCTAGCCTGGCAACAGCAGCTGGGAGAATGGTGGGAGAGCGAAAAGCCCTGGCTGCGTGAGCAGACGCATCTGGAAAGCGCTAAGCAGCGCGACTGGTTCTTCTGGCGCCAGAAGCGCGGGGTGGTGATTGCCGGGCGGATGAGTGCGGCGGAAGGCAAGCTGGCGGCGGAGTGGGCACAAACGCTTGGCTGGCCGCTGATTGGTGACGTGCTTTCCCAGACGGGCCAGCCGCTGCCCTGCGCTGACCTCTGGCTGGGGAACGCGAAAGCGGTCACCGAGCTGGCGCAGGCGCAAATTGTCGTCCAGCTGGGCTCGAGCCTGACGGGCAAGCGATTGCTCCAGTGGCAGGCCACCTGTACGCCAGAAGAGTACTGGCTGGTGGATCCGCTCGAAGGACGCCTTGACCCGGCGCACCATCGCGGTCGCCGCCTGGTGAGCGATATTGACAGCTGGCTGGAATTGCATCCGGCGGAAAAACGCAAACCCTGGGCGGTGGAGATCCCGGCGCTGTCGCGTCAGGCGTGGGAACTCACCAAAGCGCAGTGCGAGGAGTTCAGTGAAGCCGGGCTGGCGCACCGTATCCGCAAATATCTTCCCGAGCAGGGGCAACTTTTTGTCGGTAACAGCCTGGTGGTGCGCCTGATTGACGCCTTTTCGCAGCTGCCCGCGGGTTATCCGGTATACAGCAACCGGGGCGCGAGCGGCATTGACGGGCTGATCTCCACCGCCGCTGGCGTACAGCGGGCCAGCGCAAAATCCACGCTGGCGATTGTGGGGGATCTCTCAGCCCTCTACGATCTCAACGCGCTGGCGCTCCTGCGTCAGGCGTCGGCTCCGTTCGTGCTGATTGTTGTTAACAATAACGGCGGACAGATTTTCTCCCTGCTGCCGACGCCGCAAAGCGAACGTGAGCGCTTCTATCTGATGCCGCAAAACGTGCAGTTCGAACACGCCGCCGCCATGTTCAGCCTGAAGTACCATCGCCCGGAAAACTGGGACGCGCTTGAGACGGCGCTGAACACCGCCTGGCGGCAGCCTGGCGCGACGCTGATTGAGCTGGTGGTAAACGATTCTGACGGCGCGCAGAAGCTGCAACATCTGCTGGCGCAGGTGAGTCACCTGTGATCCTCGCTGGCGTCACTCAGCCCGGAAAACCAGGCTACCCCTGGCTGGTTTTCCTGCACGGTTTTTCCGGCGACTGTCGTGAGTGGCAGACCGTTGGGGCGTCGCTGCATGACTACCCCAGGCTCTACCTTGACCTGCCCGGGCACGGTGGTTCAGCGGATACGGGCGTGACGGGGTTTGCAGAGGTAAGTGAATTGCTCACGTATACCTTAATTAGTTACAACATACTAAATTACTGGCTGGTAGGGTACTCTCTCGGTGGCCGCATTGCGATGTTCCATGCCTGCCAGCATCCTGCGGGGTTAGACGGGGTGATTGTGGAAGGTGGACACCCTGGGCTGCAAGACGTCGAGGAGCGCCAGGCGCGGCTGACCTCGGACCGCCGCTGGGCGTCACGTTTTCGCAGTGAGCCGCTTGAAGCCGTCTTTGCCGACTGGTATCAACAGCCGGTCTTTACCTCCCTTACGGATGAACAGCGCAACGCGCTGATCGCGCTGCGTAGCCGGAACAACGGCCCGAGGCTGGCTGAGATGCTGGAAGCCACCTCGCTTGCCGTTCAGCCTGATTTACGTCCCGCGCTCACCGCGCGTGATTTTTCTTTCGACTATCTCTATGGCGAACGTGACGGGAAGTTTGCAGCCATCGCTGCTGAACTTAACGCCATGCGTCATGCTATCCCTCATGCCGGACACAACGCCCACCGGGACAACCCGGAAGCGGTTGCCGCGAGTCTGGCTCAGATACTACGTTATCGAACAAAGGACACGCTATGATCTATCCTGATGAAAACATGCTTTACGCGCCGGTTGAATGGCAGGACTGCTCCGAAGGCTACACCGACATTCGCTACCACAAATCCACCGATGGTATCGCCAAAATCACCATCAATCGTCCACAGGTACGCAACGCGTTTCGTCCGCTGACCGTAAAAGAGATGATCCAGGCGCTGGCGGATGCCCGCTACGACGACAACATCGGCGTCATCGTCCTCACCGGGGAAGGGGAGAAAGCCTTTTGCTCGGGCGGCGATCAGAAAGTCCGCGGCGACTACGGCGGATACCAGGATGATGCCGGCACGCACCACCTGAACGTGCTGGATTTCCAGCGCCAGATCCGCACCTGTCCAAAACCGGTGGTTGCGATGGTGGCAGGTTATTCCATCGGCGGCGGTCACGTGCTGCACATGATGTGTGACCTGACTATCGCGGCGGAAAATGCCATTTTCGGTCAGACTGGCCCGAAAGTTGGCTCCTTCGACGGCGGCTGGGGCGCGTCCTACATGGCGCGCATCGTCGGCCAGAAAAAAGCCCGCGAAATCTGGTTCCTGTGCCGTCAGTACAACGCCCAGGAAGCGCTGGACATGGGGCTGGTTAACACCGTGGTGCCGATCGCCGATCTGGAAAAAGAGACCGTGCGCTGGTGTCGCGAAATGCTGCAAAACAGCCCAATGGCGCTGCGCTGCCTGAAAGCGGCCCTCAATGCCGACTGTGACGGTCAGGCGGGACTTCAGGAGCTGGCGGGTAACGCCACCATGCTGTTCTATATGACCGAAGAGGGTCAGGAAGGGCGCAACGCGTTCAACGAAAAACGCCAGCCAGACTTCAGCAAATACAAACGGAACCCGTGATGCGTCGCGCGCAGGTTTACCGCTGGCAGATACCGATGGACGCGGGCGTGGTACTGCGTGAAAGGCGGTTAAAAACCCGTGATGGCTTTTTCGTGCATCTCCGGCAGGGCGAGCGGGAAGGGTGGGGCGAAATCGCCCCGCTTCCGGGCTTTAGCCTGGAAACGCTGGATGAGGCGCAGGCGGCGCTGATGGCCTGGACACACGAATGGCGTGAGGGGGCAGATCCGTCGCTGCCGGACGTTCCTTCCGTCGCGTTCGGCATCAGCTGCGCGCTGGCAGAGCTGGACGGCTGTTTGCCGGATGCGGCGAATTATCGCGCCGCGCCGCTCTGTTCCGGCGATCCGGATGAACTTTTCGCGCTGCTCTCCGGGATGCCTGGCGAGAAGGTGGCGAAAATTAAGGTCGGCCTGTACGAAGCGGTGCGCGACGGAATGGTGGTTAACCTGTTACTGGAAGCCATTCCCGATCTGCACCTGCGTCTGGACGCCAACCGCGCCTGGTCGCCGCTCAGGGCGCAGCAGTTTGCGAAGTACGTCAACCCGGCGTACCGCAACCGCATCGCGTTTCTCGAAGAGCCGTGCAAAACGCGCGACGACTCTCGCGCCTTCGCCCGGGAAACCGGCATTGCCATTGCCTGGGATGAGAGCCTGCGCGAAGTCGGTTTTACGTTTGTCGCCGAGCCGGGCGTCGGGGCCGTGGTCATTAAGCCAACGCTGACCGGCAGCCTCGACAAGGTGCGCGAGCAGGTTGCGGCGGCCCATGCCGCAGGGCTGACGGCGGTGATCAGTTCATCCATCGAATCCAGCCTCGGGCTGACGCAGCTGGCGCGCATCGCTGCATGGTTAACGCCGGACACCGTTCCCGGTCTTGATACGCTAAACCTGATGCAGGCCCAGCTGATTCGCCAGTGGCCGGACAGCACCTTACCGTGCCTCGACGTCGGGACGCTGGAGCCGCTGCAATGACTTTTACCGACTGGCCGTGGCGGCACTGGCGCTCCAGGAGTGCCGATACACCCGCGCTGCGTTTAGACGATATAACGCTCAACTGGTCACAGCTGGGCGAGCGTATCGATCGTCTGGCAGCCGGTTTTCAGTCTCAGGGTGTCAGAGATGGTGACGGCGTCATGCTGCTCGCCCACAACCATCCGCAGACCCTGCTAGCCTGGCTGGCGCTGCTTCAGTGCGGCGCCCGCATTTTGCCGGTGAACCCTCAGCTTCCCCGACCGCTGCTGGACGTCCTCCTGCCGCAGATGACCCTGCGCTTTGCGCTGGTGCTTAACGGTGAGTATGACGGTCTGCCTGGGCTGGTATTAAGAGAGGGTGAGGGGCAGGGCGGCGTGACGTGGCAGGCAGAACGGCTGGCCTCGATGACGCTCACCTCCGGCTCCACCGGCTTGCCAAAAGCGGCGGTGCACACCTGTGCCGCCCACCTTGCCAGCGCAAAAGGCGTGTTGTCGCTGATGCCTTATGGCGGTGATGACGACTGGCTGCTGTCCTTGCCGCTGTTTCACGTCTCCGGTCAGGGGATTTTGTGGCGCTGGTTGCAGGGCGGAAGCCGTCTCACCGTGCGTGAAAAACAGCCGCTGGAGCAGGCCCTGCAGGGCTGTACCCACGCCTCGCTGGTGCCGACGCAGCTGTGGCGGCTGCTCAATTCACACCATCCCGTTGCGCTGAAAGCCGTGCTGCTCGGCGGGGCGGAAATCCCCGTTGAGCTGACCGAACAGGCGCGCAAGCAGGGGATCCGCACGTTCTGCGGCTACGGTCTGACCGAGTTCGCCTCCACCGTCTGCGCCAAAGAGGCCGACGGCGCGCCGGACGTGGGCAGCGCGCTGCCGGGCAGAGACCTTCAGGTGGTGAACGGTGAAGTCTGGATCCGGGCGGAAAGCATGGCGGCGGGCTACTGGCGAGACGGCGCCTTACTGCCGCTGGTCAACGAGCAGGGCTGGTTCGCCACCCGCGATCGCGGCGAGTGGCATGACGGACGCCTGACCATTCTGGGCCGAATGGACAATCTCTTTTTTAGCGGCGGAGAAGGGATCCAGCCGGAAGCGCTGGAGCGCGTTATCGTCTCACATCCGCAGGTTAGCCAGGTGTTTATCGTCCCGCTGGATGACGCCGAATACGGGCAACGCCCGGTGGCGGTAGTGGAATGTGAGCCGGGCACGGATATCACGCTGTTGCCGGAGTGGGTTCAGGGCAGGCTGGCGCGCTTTGAGCAGCCGGTACACTGGCTGGCGCTGCCGTCAGAACTGAAAAATGGCGGGATAAAGATCTCCCGCCAGGCGTTAAGGCAGTGGGTCAATGCCCTGTTGAGGGGCTAATCAGCCGATATCCGGCTGCGGTTTCTGCTGGCGTCGACGCATCCAGCGCAGCACCGGCGGCACGACAATCACCATGATCGCCATCGCCAGCAGGATCTTCGTCACGCTGCTCTCCCACAGGATCGCCATGTTGCCATTGCTGATGGAGAGGGCGCGGCGCAGGTTCTGCTCCAGCATTTCCCCCAATACAAACCCTAAAATCAGCGGCGACATCGGGAAGTGCATCTTGCGCAGAATGTAGCCCAGCACGCCGAGCAGCACCATTAACACCAGGTCGAAGGTGGTGCTGTGCACCGCGTACACCCCAACCGCAGAGACGGCGGCGATGGCCGGGACCAGGAACCACAGGGGAATGGTCAGCATGCGGGTGAACAGCCCGATCAGCGGGATGTTCATTACCAGCAGCATCACGTTGGCGATCAGCAGGGCGGCAATCAAACCCCAGACGATATCGGGCTGCTCGGTAAACATCGCCGGACCCGGGGTGATGTTATAGAGCGTCAGCGCGCCCATCATTACCGCCGTGGTGCCGGAGCCCGGCACGCCGAGGGTCAGCATCGGGATAAACGAGCCGCAGGCCGAGGCGTTATTCGCCGCCTCCGGCGCCGCCACGCCGCGGATATCGCCTTTGCCGAAGCTGTCGCTGTTACCGCTCAGCTTTTTCTCGGTCATGTAGGTGATGGCGCTGGCGATAGTAGCCCCCGCGCCGGGCAGAATGCCGACGAAGAAACCGATCACCGACGAACGCAGGGTGGCACCCACACACTGCGCCCCCTCTTTGGCATTAAAGAGCATACGTCCGGTTTTACGCACCAGCGTCTGCCCGCTGCTGGTATGTTCCAGCATCAGTAAGATTTCTGAGACAGAGAACAGACCAATCACCACGACGATAAACTGCACGCCGTCGGAGAGATGAACGCTGTCGAAGGTAAAGCGATAAACCCCGGTGTTGGCATCCACGCCGACGGTGGCCAGACTGAGGCCAATCAACGCAGACAAAAACGACTTCAGCGGATTCTGCGCCATCATGCTGCCGAGACAAGCGATGGCGAACACCATCAGGGCAAAATACTCGGCCGGACCAAACGCCAGCGACCACTGGGCCAGCGCCGGGGCGAAGAGGATGATGCCGCCAATGGCGATCAGGGAGCCAAAGAACGAGCTGACGGCGGAAATAGAGAGCGCCACGCCGCCGCGTCCCTGCTGCGCCATCGGATAACCATCCAGCGCGGTCATAATGGCAGCGGCATCTCCGGGCACGTTAAGCAGTATCGAGGAAATACGCCCCCCGTATTCGCAGCCGATATAAACCGTCGCCAGCAGGATCAACGCCGATTCCGCAGGCAGGTGCAGCGCAAAGGCCAGCGGCAGTAAAATCGCCACGCCGTTGATAGGCCCAAGGCCCGGCAGCAGGCCAACGATCGTCCCGACGAAACAGCCGATCAGGGCGATCACCAGGTTTTCCGGGGTCATCGCTACCGCGAACCCCTGAGAGAGATAGATCCAGGTATCCATAGCGTGCTCCGTTAGTTAAACCATGCGCCGAGCGGCAGGGTCACGTCCAGCAGGCGGTCGAAGGCGTACCAGAGTAAAATGCCCAGTACGACCCCGGAGATCCCCGCCGCAGGCAGCGAGGCGTTAAACAGTATGCCAATCACCATCGTCAGCAGGGCGGTGGCGATCGGGAAGCCGAGCCACTCAAAGCCCCACGCGTACATCAGCAGAACAATCACCATTACCAGCAGACGTTGCAGCGTGCGGCGTGGCGGCCACTCCACGGTGTCCGGATGGCGCAGCAGCAGGGCCACCGAACAGAGCAGCATCAGGCCAACAATGCCGACGGGAAAGGGGCGTGGCCCCACGGGTTCATAGCTGTATTCGCTGTGGATCTGCCAGGCGACGAACAGGCCGCCAATGCAGAGCAGCAGCCATATCCCGGCAAAAATGCGATCGCTCATAGCGCCTCCGGTTATTTCGCCAGACCAAAGGCTTTCGCCTGTTCGCGGTAGTCATTCACCTGTTTTTTCACGTACTCGTCCAGCTGCTTGCCGTTCAGGTTGAACTCAAACAGCCCGCGCAGATCGCGCTGTTTTTTGAACTCCTCGGTTTGCTGAAGTTTTGCGAAGGTATCCACCCACCACTGGTACTCGGCGTCGGTCACTTTTGGCCCGACGAAGAAGCCACGGATGATCGGCCAGACCAGGTTATAACCCTGCTCTTTGGCGGTTGGGACGTCTGCCAGCTGGCCCGGCAGACGATTTTCTGAGAAGACCGCCAGCACGCGGATCTTATCCCCGCTCAGGTAGGGCACCATTTCGCTGAGATCGCCCGATACTGCCTGCACGTGATTGCCCATCAGCGCCGTCACCGGCTCACCGCCGCCTTCAAAGGCCACGTAACGCATTTTGTGCGGATCCACTTTGGCCTGCTGCGCCAGCAGCGCGGCTTTCATCCAGTCCTGGCTGCCGATAGAGGCGCCTGCGCCAATCACCACGCTGTTCGGATCTTTTTCCATGGCGGTCAGCAGATCTTTCAGGGATTTCCACGGGGAGTCGGCGCGAACGGCGATCATGCCGTAATCGGTGCCCACGGTGGCGAGCCAGCGCACGTCATTCACGTCATAACGACCAAATTTCCCCTGCGACAGGTTCAGCAGCGAGCCGCCGGAGAAGGCCACCACGGTGCCGGGTTCAGCAGGGCGCTGGGCGACGATGGCGTTATAGGCAACCGCGCCCACGCCGCCGGGCATGTAGGTGACGCGCATTGGTTTCTCGATGGCCTTCGTCTCCAGCAGGCTGACCTGAATCAGCTTACAGGTCAGGTCGAAGCCGCCGCCGGGTTTGGCCGGGGCGATACACTCGGTGCGGGACGGGGTGTCCTGCGCCTGGACGACAGAGGCACTCAACAGCAATACGCTTGCAGCAAGGGTAGAAAGTAATTGTTTTTTCATCGTTTATCCTCACGCCGGAGAACCGGGAGTACGGGTACGGGTGTCTTTTTTCTGATTATGTGAACCACCTTGTAGCGGTTCCGTTGCGTGATTGTTAAAACAATAACCTTTCATTTCCCTTTCACTGCGACACCAACTTTACAGGATGTGATATGCGTCTCTTACTGGCGGAAGATAATCGTGAGCTGGCTCACTGGCTGGAGAAAGCGCTGGTACAAAACGGATTTGCCGTGGATTGCGTCAACGATGGACGGGCGGCCGATCACCTTTTGCAGGGGGAAAACTATGCCGTCGCGATCCTTGATATCGGCATGCCCGGCTTCGACGGGCTGGAGGTGGTGCATCGCCTTAGAAAGCGCGGGCAGACGCTGCCGGTGCTGTTTCTTACCGCCCGCAGCAACGTGGCAGACAGGGTGAAGGGGCTGAATGCCGGGGCGGATGACTACCTGCCGAAACCGTTCGAGCTGGAGGAACTTGATGCCCGTCTGCGCGCGCTGCTGCGCCGCAGCGAAGGACGAACCCAGGAGCGCCAGCGGCTGGGAGAGCTGGAGTACGATGATGAAGGCTTTTTTCTGCTGCGCGATGAACCCCTCTCCCTTACGCCGCGGGAACTCTCTTTGCTGAAGGTGCTGATGCACCGCCGGACCCGTCCCGTCTCCCGGCAACAGCTTTTCGACCAGGTGTTCAGCCTGAACGACGACGTCAGCCCCGAGAGTATCGATCTCTATATTCACCGCCTGCGTAAGAAGCTGACCGGCAGCGGCGTGCGGATCACCACCCTCCGGGGACTGGGCTACGTGCTGGAGTGCGGCGATGAAGTGGGTTAAGCCGCAGTCGCTTTACCTGCAACTTTTGCTCTTTCTGGGTTTGCCGCTGCTGCTGTTATGGGGGCTGTCAGCCTTTAACAGCTACGTTAGCGCGCTACAGGCGGCGACGCAGGCCTATGACCGTACGCTGTTATCCTCGGCTCGCACCGTGTCTGAGCGGCTGGTGGTGCACAAGGGCAAGCTGCTGGTGAACGTGCCCTGGGTCGTGCTCGACAGCTTTGAGCTGAACATGAACGATCGCCTCTACTACAAGGTGGTTGACCCTGACGGGCGGACGATCTCCGGCTATGACGATCTGCCAAATATGCCTCCCTCCACGTCGCGCACCACTCACTATCCGGCGCTGGCGTGGTTTTATCATACCGAGTATCGCGGGCAGGCGATCCGCGTGGCGAAGCTGCTCCAGCCGGTTAACGAAGATAATGTGTTCGGGATGGCGGAAATTTACGTCGCAGAAACGTTGCAGTCGCGGCGCTATCTGGCCACTCAGCTGCTGTTTTCCTCACTCGTGTCGCAGGGGCTGCTGGTGCTGCTGACGCTGGTCCTGACCGCCTGGCTGCTGCGCCGCGTGCTGCGCCCAATGCGGCAACTCTCTTCGCTGATGGTGCGCCGTGAGCCCGGGCTGCTGGCCCCGCTGCCGGAGCTGCTGCCCTGGTCGGAAACGCGGCTGCTGATTGTGGCGTTTAACCGTTACATCGACCGGTTGCGCGGCGTACTTTCGCGGCAGGAGCGCTTCAATGCCGATGCCTCACACCAGCTCAAAACGCCGCTGGCGGTGCTAAAAACGCAGGTATCCGTTGCTCTGACGCGTAACGATCCGGCGCTGTGGCAGGAGAGCTTACGGGCAATGAACGTTACGCTGGATAACACCATCGTGCTGACGGAAAGGCTGTTACAGCTTTCGGCGGTGAAGCGGAAAGAGCAGGGGGAGCGACAGTTTGCCCCTGTCGATCTGGTGCAGGTGGTGCAAAACTGCTGCTTTTCGCGGCTGGCACAGGCGCGCAGCAAGGGTATCGATCTCGGTTATGACGGCGTACAGCAGCCGGTAATGATTGAGGGGGATGACGTTTTGCTGGGCGAACTCTGCGCTAACCTGCTGGAGAATGCGATCAAATACACGCCGGAGCAGGGCATCGTGACGGTGTACCTGCGCATGGATAACGATGCCGTTGAGCTGAGCGTGGAGGACAGTGGACCGGGTATTGCCGAAGACCAGATCTCCCAGGCCATGCTGCCGTTTCATCGGCTGGATAACGTGGGCGATGCCGCCGGGTCCGGCATTGGCCTGGCGCTGGCCAACGATATTGCCCGCCTGCACCGCAGCCATCTTCAGCTGATGCCCAGTGAAAATCTGGGCGGCCTGTGCGTAAAAGTGCGTTTTTTATTGATGATATAAATACCGATATTATCAAATCGTTACAAACTAATTGCCCGATGTCCACTGAGCGCATTGATCCCACAGACAGTCAGGTTAAAATCTCGCGGTTTTTGGACATCTCTGAATATATTGTGCGGGATCACGACAATGAAAAAAGTGGCATTAATGGGCTTAGGCCTGATGTTTGTATCGGCAGCAGCCAACGCTATTTCCTTCAACGGCTCGGCGGGCGAAGATTATACCCACCTTGGCTTTGGTCTTGGCACGGATAGCGCAGGCCTGGCGATGACCGGCGGCTGGACGCATAACGACGACGATGGGGATGCGGCAAGCCTGGGGCTGGGCTTCAACGTACCTTTGGGTCCTTTCCTGGCGACAGTCGGCGGTAAAGGGATTTACACCAACCCGAACGACGGCGACGAAGGTTATGCGGCGGCAGTGGGCGGCGGTTTGCAGTGGAAAATCGGCGACAGCTTTGGCCTGTTCGGTGAGTACTACTACTCTCCGGATTCCCTCTCCAGCGGTATCGATAGCTATGAGGAAGCCAACGTGGGTGGACGCTGGACCATCATCCGTCCTGTCACCATCGAAGCGGGTTATCGTTATCTGAACCTGGCGGGTAAAGACGGCCACCGCGACAACGCGCTGGCAGATGGTCCCTACATCGGTGTGAGCGCAGGTTTCTAATCCTTTCGGCGCGGCGTTCAGTCGCGCCAGTTTCTCTCTTCCCCCGGTCTTCGATTGCGCTATAGTGTTTTGACCATTGAAATGGGAGAACACAATGATAAACGTGGAAATGTTATCCACTGGCGACGAAGTGCTGCATGGGCAAATCATTGATACCAATGCCGCCTGGCTCGCCGATCTCTTCTTTGAGCAAGGATTACCGTTAACGCGCCGCAACACCGTGGGTGACAATCTTGAGTCGCTGGTCAACGTTCTGCGCGAGCGCAGCGAACGCTGCGACGTGCTGATTGTGAACGGCGGGCTTGGGCCCACCAGCGACGATCTCAGCGCGCTGGCCGCCGCCACGGCCAGAGGTGAAGGCCTGGTCCTGCACGAGGCGTGGCTGGCACAGATGGAGCGATTTTTCTCCGAGCGTGGCCGCGTGATGGCCCCCAGCAACCGCAAGCAGGCTGAAATTCCCGCCAGCGCGGAACTGATTGATAACCCGGTCGGCACCGCCTGCGGGTTTGCCGTTCAGCTGAACCGCTGCCTGATGTTCTTCACCCCGGGCGTGCCGTCGGAATTTAAAGTGATGGTCGAGCAGCAGATCCTGCCGCGCCTGCGCGCGCGCTTCACACTGCCTGAACCGCCGCTGTGCCTGCGTCTGACCACCTTTGGCCGCTCGGAAAGCGATCTGGCTCAGAGCCTCGATCACCTGCAACTGCCTCCCGGCGTGTCGATGGGCTATCGCTCCTCCATGCCGATTATTGAACTGAAGCTGACCGGACCGGCGTCAGAGAAAGCCGCTATGCTGGCACTATGGCCGGAAGTGCAGCGCGTCGCCGGGGAAAGCCTGATTTTCGAAGGAACGGAAGGGCTGCCGGCGCAGATCGCAGCGCATTTGCAGTCCCGCCAGCTGAGCGTGACGTTAAGCGAGCAGTTTACCGGTGGGCTTCTGGCGCTTCAGCTTACCCGGGCGGGTGCGCCGCTGCTGGCCAGTGAAGTGGTGCCGTTCCAGCAGGAGACGCTGGCGCAGACGGCGCGCTGGGCATCCGAGCGCAGAGTGAAGCATTTCGCCGGACTGGCGCTGTTTGTGGGCGGGCTGGATGAGGAGCACCTCAACTTTGCCCTGGCAACGCCGGAAGGGACCCACGCCCTGCGGGTGAAGATGAGTATTACCCGCCACAGCCTGGCCGTGCGTCAGGAGGTGTGCGCGATGATGGCGCTGAACATGCTGCGCCGCTGGCTGAACGGGAAAGAGGTCGCCAGCGAGCACGGCTGGATCAACGTCGTGGAATCGCTGTTCGTAGAGTGAGGATGTGCCGGGGCAGTGTCCCCGGCAACGGTTACGCCAGTGCGTTTGCCAGCAAGGTAATGGGATGTTCACAGCGTTTGCTGGTGGACATCTCGATCTGCCACTTGCAGGTTTCACAATCCGTCACCACGATATCTGCGCCGCTCTCTTCAATCTGCCGGAACAGCGGCGCGCCAATGGCCTGTGACGTTGGGTAGTTTTCACGCTTGAATCCGTAGGTGCCAGCGATGCCGCAGCAGCGTGAGTCCAGCACCGTCAGCTCCAGCCCCGGGATCAGCCGCAGCAGCTCCAGCGTATAGATCGACCAGCCCATCTTCTCCATATGACATGGCGTGTGATACACCACCTTCAACGGCAATTTGCCCAGCGGTAACGTCTGCCCGCTGTCCAGCTTGCGCCAGAGAAAACGGGTCGCCAGCTCAATGTGCTCGCGCAGGCCGGTGTTATCCACATCCAGCAGATGCGGATATTCATCGCGCAGCGTGAAGGTACAGGTTGACGACGTCGCCAGTACCGGTATTCCGTTGTCGACGATCGCCTCACGTAAAGAGGTGACGTTGCTTTTCGCCTGCCTGCGCGCTTTGTCGGTAAAACCGTTGGCAATCAGCGGAACGCCGCAGCACTTCTCTTTGCTCAGCAGCTGAACGCCCGTCCCCATGGCGTTCAGCACTTTCAGCAGGTCTTTCCCCAGCTGCGGATGGTTGTAGTTCACGTAGCAGCCGTGGAAGAAGGCAACCTGCTCAGCGAACTGCGCCTGTTCTGCCGCCACGGATTTATACCAGCGGCGGAAGGTGCCGTGAGAATATTTCGGCAGACTGCGGTGATGGTCGATTTTGAGCGTCGCATCCAGCAGCCTGCGCACCGGCTTCAGGGCGGTGGCGGCATTGACGACCGGCGCGAAAGGCGTCGAGAGGCTGCCCATCAGATCGGTGTGGCTCAGTATCGCGTCGCGCAGCGTCGGTTTTTGCGTACTGTAGCGGGCGCGGGCGCGCTGGATGATATCGCCTATTTTCACGTCCGACGGGCAGGCAACTTCGCAGCGTTTACAGTTGATACAGTATTTCAGCGCCTCGTCGTAGAGCGCGCCGTCCTTCAGGCGCAGACGCTCCCCGTCGGGGCCGGCCTGTTTCGGGCCGGGATAGCGCGGATCGACGCCGCTGACCGGGCAAACCGTGGTGCAGACCGTGCATTTGATACAGCTTTCAAATCGGGTGTCGTTCATTGTGCTCCCTCCCTGCGCTGGATAATCTGCTCCGCGACATGCAGCGCGGTGACGGCGCAGACGCCGCCACCGCAGCCCTGTGCCACGGGATCGTACCCGCCCAGAACCGAGCCGATGGCGTAAAGATTTTCAACCGGTTCCCCGCCCAGCTGCGGGCGCAGCTGGGTATCGACGATCACGCCGAACTGCTGCCAGGGCTGCGGGGTGAAGAAATCGCTTTGATACCAGTCCGCGCGGGAAGCGCTTTGCCGGACATCCAGCCCGAGAATTGCCTCACGCACGCCATCCCGGCTGCTCAGCAGACCGTTACTGAAGAAGCTGCCGCTTGCCAGCACCGTATAGTGTGCACGAAGCGGGATGTCGCCGTGGTTGCGGGTCCAGATTTCGCTTACCGCGCCCTCTGCCAGGGTGATTTTTTTCACCTCGTCGCCTGCCATCCAGACGCCACCCTGGGCGACAAACTGACGCTGAAGCTGGGTATGCAGACGAATGCCGGGCACGGAAGGGGGGAGCGTCGGCAGTAAACCGAGCGTACAGGGCAGGCGCGCCGAGAGCCAGCGCCAGAGCCGGTTGTCCGTTAAGCCAAAACAGGCGGGCATAAACAGGGCGTCGCAGGTCTCGCCGAGCGGTTGAAGCGCCGCGTACAGCTGCGGCCAGTAACTTTCATTATCCAGCAGGCGGGCAATGTTCACCGCACGAAACTCGCTGGGGTTTTCGCGCAGCACGTCGAGTTCGGGGAGATCAATCTCCGCCGTATCCACCTGAACACCCTGCTGTCTGAGAGACGCGGCGGCCAGATGCGGCTGGAAATCGAGGAAGCCGCTGATCCCCACCACCCGCACGTGCCCGGCAGCGATGGGGGCGACAGGCACCTCTTCCGGGCTAAGCCAGGCGGCGCGCAGAGTGCCGAGCGGCGTGACGCGCTGATGATTTTGCTCGGCGTCACCCTGCATGCGTGCGCCGCAGGCGGTCAGCAGGTGTTCGGTTTCGCAGGCAAAGCGGGCCATATTCTCTGCGCCCGTCAGGCGGTAGGGATGTTCAGGCGGCAGATCGGCGAACGATAGCGCGCCCAGTAAATCCAGCGAGCCGGAGGAGAAGTGCAGGGCACTTTGACCGCGAGTGACAATGGCGCAGCGCAGACCCCGCTGCGTCAGTTTGAGACCGCACAGCAGGCCCGCCAGCCCTCCACCCACAATCACGGTATCAAATTTCATGGTTGTGCTCCTTCTCCAGACCGCAAAGTCCCTGATAGACCCAGCGGGTAAACTCACTTTCGCGCAGGGCATCGCCCCAGGCGACGGGCTGAATGCCTTTCCAGCGCTCATTTAAAAAATCGCTGAGCTGGGCGAGCGACTGGGTTGAGGAGGTGGCATGAAAACGTTGTAGCAGCCCGGCGGCACGGCAGGCGCACAGTTCCCCCTGACAGGTGCCCATCCCGACTCGCGTGCGGCGGCGCAAATCAAGCAGGTTGTGCACCGTCAGGTTTTCCACGGCATATTGCACCTCGCCTGCGGTCACGGCTTCGCATTCGCACACCAGACTGCGGCTGAGTCGCCCTTCACCAAGCCAGGTCGGGGTGCGGTCGCCGTGGCGGTAAATCGCCGAACCGCGAAGCGGGGCAGGAAGTGAAATGATTTTGTGCAGCGTTTTTTCTGTCGATTGCTGCGAGCCGGGCAGGGCCCGCTCCGCCGTCACGCACGGCGCGGTGTTACCGAGCTTACGGCAGACGGCATCGGTGGCCCACTCCGCCATCAGCCGGTAGGTCATCAGCTTGCCGCCGGTAATGGTGATAAACCCGTCCATGCCGTCGCGTTCGGCGTGATCGAGCAGCACGATGCCGCGGCTGACGTTACGCCCGCTCGGATCGTTGTCGCTGGCGACGAGGGGACGCACGCCCGCGTAGGCACGCAGAATACGCGTCTGCGCCATCACCGGGGCCAGCTTTTCCCCTTCGCGCAGCAGAATATCCACCTCTTCGGCGGTAACGCGGTTGTAATCGATTTCGCTGTAGTCCACATGCATTGAGGTCGTGCCGATCAACGAAATGGTGTCCCCCGGCACGAGGATGTCGGCGTCAGACGGTTTACGGCAGCGGTTGATGACATGGTTATTGATGCGATGGTCGAGGATCAGCAGCGAGCCTTTGGCCGGGAACATGCGGACGGATAAATCGGCGTATTCCGCGATGCGCTGGCCCCAGATCCCCGCCGCGTTGACCACGACGGTGGCATACAGCTCGCGGTGTTCATTGTACTGCGTATCACACACGCGCACCCCGCGTACGGTATTACCTTCACGAATAAGCCCGGTGACGTGATGCCCGGTCAGGATCTGTGCGCCGTGTTCCCGCGCGTCGAGCATATTGGCGGCGGTCAGGCGGAAAGGATCAACGGTTCCGTCAGGCACTTTTACCGCGCCCAGTAACGCCGGGTTTACCGAGGGTTCAAGACGGCGCGCCTGTGCAGGATCGAGCGCCTCGGCCTGAATGCCTGCCGCCGTGCAGGCGGTGATAAAGGTTTGCTGAAAGCCGAGATCATCTTCGGGAAGGGTGATAAAAAGGCCGTTGGTCGGTTCAACGCAGTGGCGGGCGATGCGCCTGAGGATCTGGTTTTCAGCAATACACTCGCGCGCGGACTCAGCGTCAGTGACCGCATAGCGGGCACCGCTGTGCAACAGACCGTGGTTACGCCCCGTTGCGCCGGTGGCGATGTCGTGGCGTTCCAGAAGCGTGACGCTCAATCCCCGCAGGGCGCAGTCGCGTGCGATGCCGGCACCCGTCGCGCCACCGCCAATGATAATCACATCGCTGAAGCGTGGATCGTGAATAGTCATTGCCTTTCCTCTATGTTCGTTTTTTAGCATTTAGCCACATTGATCGTGTGGTTTGTTTGATTTCGAACATAAACGCGCGAAATTCGAAAGTGAAACGTGATTTCATGCGCTTTTTTTGCGCATTCTGTCATATTTCTGTAACAATCTGTGCGTTGATTCACAGTAACATTCACCGTGATTTCTTAACATCGCCGCCTCTGTAGCCGGGCGCGAGATGCCCGGTCATTTTTGAAAGGCCACGGAGGCTGTTATGCTCAGTATCTTTAAACCTGCGCCACACCGGGCGCGACTGCCAGAGGCAGAGATTGATCCTCTCTACCGCCGTCTGCGTTGGCAAATCTTCCTCGGGATCTTCTTCGGGTATGCGGCGTACTATCTGGTACGTAAAAACTTTGCGCTCGCCATGCCGTACCTGGTGGAACAAGGCTTCTCCCGGGGCGATCTGGGCTTTGCGCTGTCGGGGATCTCCATCGCGTACGGTTTTTCGAAGTTCATTATGGGGTCGGTGTCGGATCGCTCGAATCCGCGCGTGTTCCTGCCCGCCGGTCTGATCCTCGCGGCAGCGGTGATGCTGTTCATGGGCTTTGTGCCATGGGCGACCTCCAGCATTGCCGTCATGTTCGTGCTGCTGTTCCTCTGCGGCTGGTTCCAGGGGATGGGGTGGCCGCCATGCGGACGTACCATGGTGCACTGGTGGTCACAGAAAGAGCGCGGTGGGATTGTATCGGTCTGGAACTGCGCGCATAACGTCGGGGGCGGGCTTCCGCCGCTGCTGTTCCTGCTGGGGATGGCCTGGTTCAACGACTGGCACGCGGCGCTCTATATGCCTGCCTTTGGCGCCATTCTGGTGGCGATTATCGCCTTCGCCCTGATGCGCGACACGCCGCAGTCCTGCGGCCTGCCGCCGATTGAAGAGTACAAAAACGACTACCCGGATGATTACAGCGAGAAGCACGAAGAAGAGCTGACCGCGAAACAGATCTTCATGAAGTATGTGCTGCCAAACAAGCTGCTGTGGTACATCGCGGTGGCGAACGTGTTTGTCTACCTGCTGCGCTACGGCATCCTCGACTGGTCCCCGACTTACCTGAAAGAGGTGAAGCACTTCGCGCTGGATAAATCCTCCTGGGCCTATTTCCTGTATGAATACGCGGGCATTCCCGGCACGCTGATCTGCGGCTGGATGTCGGACAAAGTGTTTAAGGGTAACCGTGGGGCGACGGGCGTGTTCTTTATGACGCTGGTGACCATCGCGACGGTCGTTTACTGGCTTAACCCGCCGGGTAATCCGGGTGTGGATATGGCCTGTATGATCGTAATCGGCTTCCTGATTTATGGTCCGGTTATGCTGATCGGCCTGCACGCGCTGGAGCTGGCGCCGAAGAAAGCGGCAGGCACGGCGGCAGGCTTTACCGGTCTGTTTGGCTACCTCGGCGGTTCAGTGGCGGCAAGTGCCATCGTCGGTTACACCGTCGATTTCTTCGGCTGGGACGGTGGCTTTATGGTGATGATTGGAGGCAGCGTGCTGGCGGTTCTGCTGTTGATCGTCGTGATGATTGGTGAAAAACGTCACCATGCCGAGGTGCTGGCGCGTCGTCAGTAAGGAGCATTGCGATGAAATTAACTCAGTTAGCGACAGGCCTGCTGCTGGCGGGCCTGATGACAGGCTCCGCGCTGGCGGCGGATAAAATCGTGATCGCCCACCGTGGCGCCAGCGGTTATCTGCCAGAGCATACGCTGCCGGCAAAAGCGATGGCCTATGCCCAGGGCGCGGATTATCTGGAGCAGGATCTGGTGATGACGAAGGACGACCAGCTGGTCGTTCTGCATGACCACTATCTTGACCGCGTGACGGACGTGGCGGAGCGTTTCCCGAACCGCGCCCGTAAAGATGGCCGCTACTACGCCATCGACTTCACGCTGGCGGAGATCCGCTCGCTGAAGTTTACCGAGGGCTTCGAGATTGAGAACGGTAAGAAGGTGCAGGTCTATCCGGGGCGTTTCCCGATGGGCAAGTCTGACTTCCGTATTCACACCTTCGAAGAGGAGATCGAGTTTGTTCAGGGGCTGAACCACTCGACGGGCAAAAATATCGGTATCTACCCGGAAATCAAAGCGCCGTGGTTCCACCATCAGGAAGGAAAAGACATTGCCGCGAAGACGCTGGAGGTACTGAAAAAGTACGGCTACACCAGCAAGAAGGATAAGGTTTTCCTGCAATGTTTCGATGCCGCGGAACTGAAGCGCATCAAAACTGAGCTGGAGCCGAAGATGGGAATGGATCTCAATCTGGTGCAGCTGATTGCCTATACCGACTGGAATGAAACTCAGGAAAAACAGCCGGACGGGAAGTGGGTGAACTACAGCTACGACTGGATGTTTAAGCCGGGCGCGATGAAGCAGATTGCGCAGTACGCCGACGGCATCGGGCCGGATTACCACATGCTGGTGGCGGAAGGCTCAACGCCGGGCCACGTGAAGCTGACGGCGATGGTGAAAGAGGCGCATGCGAGCAAGATGCAGGTGCATCCGTATACCGTGCGTGCAGACCAGTTGCCGGAGTATGCGACGGACGTGGATCAGCTTTACGACGTGCTGTATAACCAGGCGGATGTGGACGGATTGTTTACGGATTTCCCGGATAAAGCGGTCGAATTCATTCACCGGAAGTAGGTTTTGTAGGTCGGGTAAGGCGAAGCCGCCACCCGACAATCAGGCTCTGCGGCCTGATGCCCTCACCCTAACCCTCTCCCACCGGGCTGAGGGATCCCCAGTATTTTTTTATGCAGAAGCAATAAAGTTGCTTTCTAAATGACTGAGGGCTGTCAGCGATGCCCTGGTCCGGCTGTAAATCGCTGAGGCGTTTGCCTTCCGGCCGGGGCGAGGCGCAGGGATGCGCCGAGAGGGCGGCTTTACAGGGACGTTGCCTCCGCCCGTACCCGATAAGCCGGAAGGAATAAGCCGAGGGCACCGCGAAGCGGCGATTTACCGCCGGGAGCCCGGGTCGCCAGGGTGGTGGCGACTGAGCCACCCTGGCACGTTCACCGGTCATGTCGTTACAGAGTAGCAAGGAACATAAAGTGAACGGAATGACCACCACCGCCGTATGTTCCCCTCACCCTAACCCTCTCCCCGGAGGGGCGAGGGGATTGCTCAGTGCTCGGATTAATTTGTGGGGAACCCTCAGCCCACCGGGAGAGGGGATAAGGACAACATCACATCTCGATCTCTATATCGCCTTTTGCCCGGCAGCAGCAGGGCAAAATTTCCCCTTCACTGATAAAGGCCAGCGGTTCGGTCAGCCAGTCTACCTGGCCTGCGACCAGACGGCAGCGGCAGGAGCCGCAGTAGCCTTCACGACACTGGTACTCGACTTCTACCTGATGTGCTTCAAGCGCCACCAGCAGAGAAGGGTGCTCTTCCTGGCACAACACCTCTGTACCCGAAAGGCTCAGCGTTACGCGGCTCATCAGAGCTGGAAATCGCTCAGGTCGTCGGTGTTGACTTCAGAATCAATCTGACCGACCAGGTAAGAACTCACTTCCACTTCCTGCGGCGCGACCTGCACGTTATCGGACACCAGCCAGGTGTTGATCCACGGGATTGGGTTAGAGCGCGTCTGGAACGGCAGGTCGAGACCGACGGCCTGCATGCGGATATTGGTGATGTACTCAACGTACTGGCACAGAATGTCTTTGTTCAGGCCAATCATGGAGCCGTCGCGGAACAGGTAGTCTGCCCACTCTTTCTCCTGCTGGGCCGCCAGCACGAACAGGTCGTAGCATTCCTGTTTGCACTCTTCCGCAATTTCCGCCATCTCCGGATCGTCTGCACCGCTGCGCAGCAGGTTCAGCATATGCTGAGTCCCGGTCAGGTGCAGGGCTTCGTCACGGGCAATCAGACGGATAATTTTGGCGTTGCCTTCCATCAGTTTGCGCTCGGCAAACGCGAAGGAGCAGGCGAAGCTCACGTAGAAGCGGATTGCTTCCAGGGCGTTGACGCTCATCAGGCACAGATAGAGCTGTTTTTTCAGGGTCCGCAGGTTTACGGTGACGGTTTTACCGTTCACGTTGTGCGTACCTTCGCCCAGCAGATGCCAGTAGCTGGTCATCTCGATCAGTTCGTCATAGTAGTGCGCAATGCCTTCGGCGCGCTTCTGGATCTGTTCGTTGGTGACGATATCATCAAACACCACCGCCGGATCGTTCACGATGTTGCGGATGATGTGGGTGTAAGAGCGGGAGTGGATCGTCTCGGAGAACGCCCAGGTCTCAACCCAGGTTTCCAGCTCAGGAATCGAGATCAGCGGCAGCAGCGCCACGTTCGGACTACGACCCTGAATGGAGTCCAGCAGCGTCTGGTATTTCAGGTTGCTGAGGAAGATGTGCTTTTCGTGTTCCGGCAGCGCCTGGAAATCGATACGGTCGCGGGAAACGTCAACTTCTTCCGGACGCCAGAAGAAAGAGAGTTGCTTTTCAATCAGCTTTTCGAAGATGTCATATTTTTGCTGATCGTAGCGTGCCACGTTGACCGGCTGGCCGAAGAACATCGGCTCTTTGAGCTGGTCGTTTTTCGTCTGTGAAAAGGTGGTATATGCCATTGCGGTGAGTCCTGTGGTGTTATTTCCCCTCACCCCGGCCCTCTCCCACAGGGAGAGGGGGAAAGAGTTCCCTCTCCCTGTGGGAGAGGGTTAGGGTGAGGGAATTTATTAGATCTTACATGCGCCGCTTTCGCAGCCATCATCCTGAATTGACGGCGCCAGGTCGTCCTGGGCGTCTTCCGCACCATCACGGGTGTTGTGATAGTACAGGGTCTTCACGCCAAATTTGTAGGCGGTGAGCAGGTCTTTCAGCAGTTGCTGCATCGGAACCTTGCCTGACGGGAAGCGCGTCGGGTCGTAGTTGGTATTGGCAGAGATCGACTGGTCGATAAACTTCTGCATGATACCCACCAGTTGCAGGTAGCCATCGTTGTTTGGCATTTCCCACAGCAGCTCGTAGTTGTTGCCCAGCGTTTCGTAATCCGGTACCACCTGACGCAGCACGCCGTCTTTCGACGCTTTGATGCTGACGTGGCCGCGCGGTGGCTCAATACCGTTGGTGGCGTTGGAGATCTGCGAAGAGGTCTCGGACGGCATCAGGGCAGAGAGCGTGGAGTTACGCAGGCCGTGAGTTTTAATGGACTCGCGCAGGCCTTCCCAGTCGAGGTGCAGCGGCTCGCTGACGATCGCATCCAGGTCTTTTTTGTAGGTGTCGATCGGCAGAATGCCTTTCGCGTAGGTGGTTTCATTGAACCACGGGCACGCGCCTTGTTCTTTCGCCAGCTCGTTGGAGGCTTTCATCAGGTAGTACTGAATGGCTTCGAACGTCTGGTGCGTCAGATTGTTGGCGCTGCCGTCGGAGTAACGCTTGCCGTTTTTCGCCAGCCAGTAGGCGAAGTTGATCACGCCGATACCTAAAGTGCGACGGCCCATTGCGCCGCGTTTTGCCGCCGGGATTGGGTAATCCTGGTAGTCCAGCAGGGCGTCGAGCGCACGAACCGCCAGCACGGCCAGCTCTTCCAGCTCGTCCAGGCTCTTAATCGCACCCAGGTTGAACGCAGAGAGCGTACACAGGGCGATTTCACCGTTTTCATCGTTCACATCGTCCAGCGGTTTGGTCGGCAGGACGATCTCCAGGCACAGGTTGGACTGGCGCACTGGCGCAACCACCGGATCGAACGGGCTGTGGGTGTTGCAGTGGTCAACGTTCTGGATGTAGATACGGCCGGTAGAGGCACGTTCCTGCATCATCAGGGAGAACAGATCGACCGCCTTCACGCGCTGCTTGCGGATGCTGTCGTCTTTTTCGTATCTGGTGTACAGACGCTCGAATTCGTCCTGATCGGCGAAGAACGCGTCGTACAGACCCGGGACGTCGGATGGGCTGAACAGGGTGATATCTTCACCTTTCAGCAGGCGGGTGTACATCAGCTTGTTGATCTGCACGCCGTAGTCCATGTGACGCACGCGGTTGCCTTCCACGCCGCGGTTGTTCTTCAGAACCAGCAGGCTTTCCACTTCCAGGTGCCACATTGGGTAGAACAGGGTGGCAGCGCCACCGCGCACGCCGCCCTGAGAGCAGGATTTTACTGCCGTCTGGAAGTGCTTGTAGAACGGGATACAGCCGGTGTGGAACGCTTCACCGCCGCGGATCGGGCTGCCCAGCGCACGGATACGACCAGCGTTGATGCCGATACCAGCACGCTGGGAGACGTATTTTACGATGGCGCTGGAGGTCGCGTTGATGGAATCCAGGCTGTCACCACACTCGATCAGTACGCAGGAGCTGAACTGACGGGTAGGGGTACGCACGCCAGACATGATTGGCGTAGGCAGAGAAATCTTGAACGTAGAGACCGCATCGTAGAAACGCTTCACGTAGTCCAGACGGGTTTCACGTGGATAATTAGAGAACAGGCAGGCGGCCACCAGAATATAGAGGAACTGGGCGCTCTCGTAGATTTCGCCCGTCACACGGTTCTGAACCAGGTATTTGCCTTCGAGCTGCTTCACCGCCGCGTAGGAGAAGTTCATGTCGCGCCAGTGATCGATAAACCCGTTCATCTGCTCGAACTCTTCTTCCGTATAGTCTTCCAGCAGATGCGTGTCGTATTTGCCCAGCTCAACCATTTTCACTACGTGATCGTAAAGCTTCGGCGGCTCGAACTGGCCGTAGGCTTTCTTACGCAGGTGGAAAATCGCCAGACGCGCAGCGAGGTACTGATAATCCGGTGCGTCGCGGGAGATCAGATCTGCCGCTGCTTTGATAATGGTTTCGTGGATATCAGACGTTTTGATGCCGTCGTAGAACTGAATGTGAGAACGCAGTTCGACCTGGGATATAGATACGTTGTTCAGTCCTTCTGCTGCCCAGTCGAGAACTCGATGGATTTTGTCCAGATTGATACGCTCGGTAGTACCGTCGCGCTTTGTCACCAGCAGACTCTGATTCATGTGGGTTTTTACCTGTCCGTGAAATAAAAAAATATCCCCCGCTTATCCACAGAACCGCCTTGTGACTAACTCTGTGGATAAATACTACATATAGGGGTTTTGCGATAAGAAGAACGCTATATGGTGAGTATTCTAGTATCGAATCTTTTCAGCACAAGGGTTGATTTTGACGTTAAATTGAGGTTGTGAAAGGGTAAAAAAGGCTAAGTCCTCGTACCGTAAGGCCTGGAAGAGATGTCAATATTCCAGAAAAAAAATTCAAAATTTGATCGAGTGCTGATTTCTTCAACGGGAGGTCAGAATTGCGCAACATGATGTCGCGCAATCTTTATAAGAATAACGAATGACGTTAGTCGTTTTTGGCGGTTGTGTGCAACATATAGTTAACATCCACGCCCGGGGCAAGTTTGAATTTATCCGTCAGAGGATTGTAGTGCAGACCCGTCATGTGCTGTTCCTTAAGCCATGTCTGGTCAACCCAGCCCAGCAGTTCGGCAGGCTTGATGAACTTCTTCACGTCGTGCGTCCCTTTCGGCACCATGCGCAGCACATATTCCGCGCTTACCACGGCCATCAGCCAGGCTTTGCCGTTGCGGTTGATGGTCGAGAAGAAGACCTGTCCACCCGGTTTCACCAGTTTTGCACAGGCGCTGACGACCGACTGCGGATCGGGAACGTGCTCCAGCATCTCCATGCAGGTCACCACGTCATACTGGTGCGCATGTTTTGCCGCGTGCTCTTCCACGGTTTCCTGGACATATTCTACCTGTACGCCGGACTCCAGCGCATGAAGACGCGCAACCTGTAGAGGTTCGAAGCCCATGTCCAGACCGGTGACGGTGGCCCCTTCGCGCGCCATGCTTTCCGCCAGGATGCCGCCGCCGCAGCCGACGTCGAGCACTTTCTTACCGAACAGACCGCCGGAACGCTCCGCGATATAGCCCAGACGTAGCGGGTTAATACGATGCAGAGGTTTGAACTCACCTTCGAGATCCCACCAGCGGGACGCCACCGCTTCAAATTTGGCAATCTCTTCGTGGTCAACGTTGTGAGCCACCGGGGATTTTTCGGCATTCATGGGCGCTTTTACTCCTTATTTAGCAAGACAAATGAGTATATCAGGCAATCCCTGTGAATAAAGCGTATAGGTTTACCTGTATCACCGCGGCTGTGTTATAATTTGCGACCTTTGAATCCGGGATACAGTAGAGGGATAGCGGTTAGATGAGCGACCTTGCGAGAGAAATTACACCGGTTAACATCGAGGAAGAGCTGAAAAGCTCCTATCTGGACTATGCGATGTCGGTCATTGTTGGCCGTGCGCTGCCGGACGTCCGCGATGGCCTTAAGCCGGTACACCGTCGCGTACTATACGCCATGAACGTATTGGGCAATGACTGGAATAAAGCCTACAAAAAATCTGCCCGTGTCGTTGGTGACGTAATCGGTAAATACCATCCCCATGGTGATATCGCGGTGTACGACACCATTGTCCGTATGGCGCAGCCTTTCTCGCTGCGTTACATGCTGGTAGATGGTCAGGGTAACTTTGGTTCTATCGACGGCGACTCCGCCGCGGCAATGCGTTATACGGAAATCCGTCTGGCGAAGATTGCCCATGAGCTGATGGCTGACCTGGAAAAAGAGACGGTTGATTTCGTTGATAACTACGACGGCACGGAAAAAATTCCTGACGTTATGCCAACGAAGATCCCAAACCTGCTGGTGAACGGTTCGTCCGGTATCGCAGTGGGTATGGCGACCAATATTCCGCCGCACAACATCACGGAAGTGATTAACGGCTGCCTGGCCTACATCGACGATGAAGACATCAGCATTGAAGGGCTGATGGAACACATCCCGGGCCCGGACTTCCCGACGGCGGCAATCATCAACGGCCGTCGCGGTATTGAAGAAGCGTACCGCACCGGTCGCGGCAAGATTTACATCCGTGCCCGCGCCGAAGTGGAAGCGGACGCCAAAACCGGCCGTGAAACCATTATTGTTCACGAGATCCCGTATCAGGTGAACAAAGCGCGTCTGATTGAAAAAATCGCCGAGCTGGTAAAAGAAAAACGCGTTGAAGGCATCAGCGCGCTGCGCGACGAGTCTGACAAAGACGGTATGCGCATCGTGATTGAAATCAAGCGCGACGCGGTGGGTGAAGTTGTGCTGAACAACCTTTACTCCCAGACTCAGCTTCAGGTCTCCTTCGGTATCAACATGGTTGCGCTGCACCATGGCCAGCCGAAGATCATGAACCTGAAAGAGATCCTGAGCGCGTTTGTGCGTCACCGCCGTGAAGTGGTGACTCGCCGTACCATCTTTGAACTGCGCAAAGCGCGCGATCGTGCCCATATCCTTGAAGCACTGGCCGTTGCGCTGGCGAACATCGACCCGATCATCGAGCTGATCCGCCGTGCGCCGACGCCGGCAGAAGCGAAGGCGTCGCTGGTTGCGCGTCCATGGGATCTGGGTAACGTGGCGGCGATGCTGGAACGTGCCGGCGATGATGCCGCGCGTCCTGAGTGGCTGGAGCCGGAATTCGGCGTGCGTGACGGTCAGTACTATCTGACTGAACAGCAGGCCCAGGCGATTCTGGATCTGCGTTTGCAGAAACTGACCGGCCTTGAGCATGAAAAACTGCTCGACGAGTACAAAGAGCTGCTGGAGCAGATTGCCGAGCTGCTGCATATCCTGGGTAGCGCAGAGCGCCTGATGGAAGTGATCCGTGAAGAGCTGGAGCTGGTTCGCGATCAGTTCGGCGACGAGCGTCGCACCGAAATCACGGCCAACAGCTCTGATATCAACATTGAAGATCTGATCAACCGCGAAGACGTGGTCGTGACGCTGTCTCACCAGGGTTACGTGAAGTATCAGCCGTTGACCGACTACGAAGCACAGCGTCGTGGCGGTAAAGGCAAATCTGCGGCGCGTATTAAAGAAGAAGACTTCATTGACCGTCTGCTGGTGGCCAACACCCACGACACGATCCTCTGCTTCTCCAGCCGGGGCCGTCTGTACTGGATGAAAGTCTATCAGCTGCCGGAAGCGAGCCGTGGCGCGCGGGGTCGACCTATCGTTAACCTGCTGCCGCTGGAAGCGAACGAACGTATCACCGCCATTCTGCCGGTACGCGAGTACGAAGAGGGCGTGAACGTCTTTATGGCAACCGCGAGCGGTACCGTGAAGAAAACCGCGTTGACCGAATTCAGCCGTCCACGTTCCGCCGGGATCATCGCGGTGAACCTGAACGAAGGCGACGAGCTGATCGGCGTGGATCTGACCTCCGGTTCTGATGAAGTGATGCTGTTCTCTGCGGCCGGTAAAGTGGTGCGCTTTAAAGAGAACGCCGTGCGCGCAATGGGTCGTACGGCGACCGGCGTGCGTGGTATCAAGCTGGCGGGTGAAGACAGCGTGGTTTCCCTGATCGTTCCGCGTGGCGAAGGCGCAATCCTGACCGTCACCCAGAACGGCTACGGTAAACGTACGGCGGAAAGCGAATACCCGACCAAGTCTCGCGGCACGCAGGGCGTTATCTCCATCAAAGTGACCGAGCGCAACGGTTCCGTTGTTGGCGCGGTACAGGTGGACGATGCGGACCAGATCATGATGATCACCGATGCCGGTACGCTGGTGCGTACCCGCGTGTCAGAGATCAGCGTGGTGGGTCGTAACACCCAGGGCGTTATCCTCATCCGTACTGCGGAAGATGAAAACGTCGTCGGTCTGCAACGCGTTGCTGAGCCGGTGGATGACGAAGAGCTCGACTCTATCGACGGCAGCGTCGCGGAAGGGGATGATGAAATCGTCCCGGAAGCGGACACCGATGATGAAGCAGCGGATGACGCTGACGAGTAACGTCTCCTGACGCATAAAGGGCCGGTTTCCGGCCCTTTTGTTTTGCGCAAGCAGACAAGTGAACGTTGCGACAAGCCGCGTTTACCGCTACCTTAACCACATTCTTTTTTCCCCGATGGCGGAGCCTCGCCCCTTTGAAATACCTCGTCTCCTTTCGTACCACGTTAAAAGTCTCTCGCTATCTGTTTCGGGCGCTTGCGCTACTGCTATGGTTGCTGGTGGCACTGCTCTCGGTGTTTTACATCGTTAACGCGTTACACCAGAAAGAAGCGGAGATCCGCCAGGAGTTTAACTTAAGCTCGGATCAGGCCCAGCGCTATATCCAGCGCACGTCTGATGTGATGAAAGAGCTTAAGTATATCGCTGAGAATCGACTGACGGCGGAGAACGGCATTCTTGCCCTCCGCGGTCGGGATGAAAAAACCGAAGTACCTGATTTCGAACCGCTCTTCCCGGACTCCGATTGTTCCGCGATGGGCAAAGCCTGGCGTGGCTCACTGGAGTCCCTGTCATGGTTTATGCGCTACTGGCGCGATAATTTTTCGGCCGCTTACGATCTAAACCGCGTCTACCTGATTGGCAACGAAAATCTTTGCATGGCGGACTTCGGTCTGCGGGATATGCCCGTCGAACGCGAAGACGCGCTGAAAAGCCTGCATGAGCGCATAGTGAAATACCGCAATGCGCCTCAGGAAGAGCGCGGGAACAACATCTTCTGGATAAGCCAGGGGCCGCGCATGGGCGTCGGCTATTTCTATGCCCTGACTCCGGTTTACCTCGGAAACCGCCTGCAAGCGCTGCTGGGGATTGAACAAACCATCCGCATGGAAAACTTCTTCACGCCGGGCAGTCTGCCGATGGGCGTGACCATTCTGGATGAGAACGGCCACCCACTCATCTCCCTTACCGGGCCTGAAAACCGCCTGAAGGTGGAGCCCAGCTGGATGCAGGAGCGGTCATGGTTTGGCTATACCTCCGGGTTCCGCGAGCTGGTGCTGAAGAAAAGTTTACCGCCATCGTCGCTGAGCATTGTCTATTCGCTGCCGGTGGACAAGGTGCTGGAGCGCATTCGCATCCTGATCCTTAACGCCATTTTGTTGAACATCGCGGTAGGCGTCGCGCTGTTTATGCTGGCGAGAATGTATGAGCGGCGGATCTTTATTCCGGCGGAAGCGGATGCTCAGCGTCTGGAGGAGCACGAGCAGTTTAACCGTAAGATTGTCGCCTCGGCGCCGGTAGGGATCTGTATCCTGCGTACTCAGGACGGGACAAATATCCTCAGTAACGAGCTTGCCCATAACTACCTGAACATGCTCACGCATGAAGACCGCCAGCGGTTAACGCAGATCATCTGTGGGCAACAGGTTAACTTTGTGGATGTGCTGACCAGCACCCACACCAACCTGCAAATCAGCTTCGTCCATTCGCGCTACCGCAATGAAAACGTGGCGATTTGCGTGCTGGTGGACGTCTCCGCGCGCGTTAAGATGGAAGAGTCATTGCAGGATATGGCGCAGGCGGCGGAGCAGGCCAGCCAGTCGAAATCGATGTTCCTCGCGACCGTCAGCCATGAGCTGCGTACGCCGCTGTACGGCATTATCGGTAACCTCGATCTTCTCCAGACCAAAGAGCTGCCGAAAGGGGTCGACCGCCTGGTGACGGCGATGAACAACTCGTCCAGCCTGCTGCTGAAAATTATCAGCGATATTCTCGACTTCTCTAAAATTGAATCCGAGCAGTTGAAAATAGAACCGCGTGAGTTCTCCCCGCGCGAGGTGATGAACCATATCAGCGCCAACTATCTGCCGCTGGTGGTGCGCAAACAGCTGGGGCTGTACTGCTTTATCGAGCCGGATGTGCCGCTGACGCTGCATGGCGATCCGATGCGTCTGCAACAGGTCATCTCGAACCTGCTAAGCAACGCCATCAAATTCACCGATATCGGCTGTATTGTGCTGCATGTCTGCCGGGCAGGGGAGTACCTGACTATTCGCGTGCGCGACACGGGTGTTGGCATTCCGGCGAAAGAGGTCGTTCGCCTGTTCGATCCGTTCTTCCAGGTGGGGACGGGCGTCCAGCGTAATTTCCAGGGGACCGGGCTGGGCCTGGCGATTTGCGAGAAGCTTATCAGCATGATGGACGGGGATATCTCCGTCGATACCGAGCCGGGTATGGGCAGCCAGTTCACCATCCGTATCCCGCTCTACTCGGCACACTATCCGGTGAAAACCACGGTCGACGGGCTGAGCGATAAGCACTGCTGGCTGGCGGTGCACAACGCCTCCTTACATGATTTCCTGACCTCGATGCTGACCAGCAGCGGTGTGCGGGTCTCACGCTATGAAGGCCAGACGCCGGACGCAGATGACATGCTGATTACTGACGTTGAGCCAGACAAGGCGTGGGCGGGGCGGGGCGTGGTGATGTTCTGCCGCCGTCATATCGGTATTCCGATTGAGCGTTCGCCCGGGGTATGGGTGCACAGTGTGGCGACACCGCACGAAATGTTGGGCTTGCTGGCGCGTATTTACAGCGTACAGCTTGAGGACAGCGATGGCGCTACCGTGCTGGCTTCCCCTGATGAGCTGGCATCGGTGAATGACGATATGATGATTCTGGTCGTCGACGATCATCCGATTAACCGTCGTCTGCTCGCAGACCAGCTTGGCTCTCTGGGCTATCAGTGTAAAACGGCCAATGATGGTGTGGATGCCCTGAATGTCTTAAGTAAGAATCATATTGATATTGTGCTCAGCGATGTGAACATGCCTAACATGGACGGCTATCGTCTGACGCAGCGTATCCGACAGCTGGGGCTGACGCTGCCGGTGGTGGGGGTGACAGCCAACGCACTGGCGGAGGAGAAGCAGCGCTGTCTGGAGTCGGGAATGGACAGCTGCCTGTCGAAGCCGGTCACGCTGGATGTACTGAAGCAGACGCTATCCGTGTATGCGGAGCGGGTGCGAAAAGCAAGACAATAAAAAAGGCCCGAAAGGGCCTTTTTTATGTGTCCGACGGCACTGCGCTTGCGCGGGCCTACGGGGTCTTTAGACCGGGTAACCGCGAGGGGCACCCGGCGTAGACAGCGACGATCAATCTTTGTCCGTTGCGCTCAGCGTCACGGAAGATAGATAGTTCAGCAGGGCGATATCGTTATCCACACCCAGCTTCATCATCGCGGATTTTTTCTGGCTACTGATGGTTTTAATACTGCGGTTCAGTTTCTTGGCGATTTCAGTAACCAGGAAACCTTCAGCGAACAGACGCAGAACTTCACTCTCTTTAGGCGAGAGACGCTTGTCGCCATAGCCACCTGCGCTGATTTTTTCAAGCAGGCGTGAGACGCTCTCAGGCGTGAATTTCTTCCCTTTCTGTAACGCCGCCAGCGCTTTAGGCAGATCGGTAGGTGCGCCTTGTTTCAGCACAATCCCTTCAATATCAAGATCCAGAACGGCGCTCAGGATCGCAGGGTTATTGTTCATGGTCAGAACAATGATCGAAATGTCCGGGAAGTGGCGTTTAATGTATTTGATGAGCGTAATCCCATCACCGTATTTATCCCCAGGCATGGAGAGATCGGTAATGAGCACGTGCGCATCAAGTTTAGGCAGGTTGTTAATAAGGGCTGTGGAATCTTCAAATTCACCGACTACATTCACCCACTCGATCTGTTCAAGTGATTTGCGAATACCGAACAGTACAATCGGATGGTCATCGGCAATAATTACGTTCATATTGTTCATGTATAAGGCTACCTTGCTACAGCAAGCTCTTGACGTAAGCGTCAATGTCGCTGATGTATTTTTCAATGCCAGAGGCATCTTTCTCACGAATTAGATGTTCCAGCGTTTCACATAACTGCTTGCCGGGAACCAGATTAAGCATGGCAAACACCCCTTTAAGCCGGTGTGCTGTCTGTGCCAGCGCTGCAAAATCCTGCGCAGCGGACTCAGTATACAACCGCTTAACATCATCTGGTACTGTATCAACGAAGAGCGAATAATATCCGCTGGCATGGAGTTCGGCATTTTCATCGCCGCCTAACGGTGACTCCAGGATCTCTTCCTGCGCCAGATTCTCTTCAATCAGTTGTAATACAGCTTCCTGCATTGCATTGCTCATATTAAAGTTGACGCGCAGCTGCCCAGGGCCGATTTTCCGCACGCCTGGCTCATCATCGCTTAAAAGCAAGCCGGAGGCAGTAAGATTAGACGGATTATCAGTTAAAAATAGATCAAATTCTTGACTCGCGAGCCTTTCGTCCGGGGTAATGCAGGACGCGCCCCAGTTTTCCAGCTGACGAACGACGATATTACGGATCTCACTGGAGGTCACGTCCACCATCACCACCACATCATCCAGCAGACGCTCTTCATCCTCTTCCTGAGGATTCGCCGCCATTTTAACATGCAAGGAGTAGCGGGTGCCGAGGGATTCGCGCGCCTTAATGTTCAGATGACCGCCCAGCTTACGCGCCAGCTGATCGCAGAGCCAGAAGGTGAGGGCATTCGCCTTACCGTAGTGGTCGCGCTGGGTATCGTTCAGGAACGGGAAGTGCAGGTTATCGATTTCGCTCACGGTGACGCCTTCGCCCGTATCCAGAATACGGAACGTCAGACGATCGTCGGTGGACTCATCGGTGCTGACTTCAAGGGTGATCTTGCCGATCTGTGTCGTGGTGACGGCATACTGAATCAACATCATCAGGATGCGACGCAGGGCATCGCGATCGCCGTGACGCTCGTCATTGGCCGGTAAATGGTTGTTGATCAGCAGCTGGAGCCCTTTGCGCTTGATCACCGGCAGGACTTCCGGAACCACCTCATCAATCAGATCCTGAATGGAGAAGAGCGTAGGGGTGCCCTTCCAGATGTCATTCTCCAGCATGTTCGCAAGCTGGATTTCGTCCACCAGACGAACCAGCGAGTCGGCCTGGCTGCTAAGCTGTCGGCTTTCCGGCGTGCTTAAATCAGCAATCTGCGTGGCGAGTGACTTCAGCGGCTGTTTAAAGGCATCGCCAATGTTTTGCATAAACGCCGCGCGGCCATGCTGGTTTTTCTCATACAGCCTTTGCGCCTGCTTGAGCTTTTTATTCACCAGCACTTCGCGATCCTGATCGCGGATGATGAAGATTTGCGTGCGCGAGGCGACCTGACTGCGGAACTGACGGATCTCATACAGTTCATTATTAATGGTGGCCTGAATGACGCCCTGATGCTGGTCCGCCATGGCCGTAATATTTTGCAGGTTAAGATGCGGCAGAAGGTGATCGGCAATTTTGTTGCTCATCACCGTCCGGTTTGCCTCCTGATCGTGAACAAGCACCCCAAGCGGCAGCACGGAAATAATCTCTTCATTCAGGGCACGAAGAACACGCAACTCGTTGCTGGTCCCAGCTGATACCGACGTCGAGTCGCTCTGGCGGCCCGACTGGAAACGGAAGGTGCTGTAGCCAAACAGCGCCAGCGCCAGCAGGCCGATATTCAACAGCAGCGGCAGCATAATGTTTTGCAGGGTATCAAGCATCAGGGTGCCAAAAGGCACCTGCCACACCAGCCGCATACCGGTTGAGTTGAGCGATGAGGCAATCTCAATCTTCGAGCCATTAAAGGAGATCGCTACGCTGTCCGGGCCTTCTTTATCCGACGGCGTGCGCATATTTTGGGTGCTGTTGTCTGGCTCCAGTCGGAAACTGTCCAGCGGCATATCCGGCGGGATAAGATCGTTAATTGGCAGATCGAAGGCAACCACGGTCGCCAGATGGCCCGGCTGGTTAAAGGTGGTTCGCAGCGTAAAGTAGTGGCCATTCTGCCAGGCAAGACGGCGTAATGACGAGAAACTTTCGCGCTCGTCCAGCGCGTTGGCCTGTTGCAGCATTTCTGCCCGACGGGAATCGACAATGCTGCCAACGGTGGTCTCTTTAAAGCCCGACGAGAGATCCTTAAGCGGCAGGGTCGAGATCAGGATCATGCTGTTGTCCTGACCGTTCAGGTAATACATGGACCACGGTACGGTCTCGGCGCCCCACAGGGTGTCCAGATAGGAGGAGATCCGCTGCGTCATCTCAAGCGTTGCGCTGTCGTGCGAGCCGAAAATCAGGGCTTCCGTCTTGCGCTGCGGTTTTTCAAGGTAATACACATCCTGCTTAAGGCGCGTTTCCTGCAACCCTTCGCCTGATGAGGTGGCAGGTGCGGCGGCGATATTGTCGTAGATTTGCCAGGTCGCGTAGCGCCACGTATCAATGCGCTTATGCACCGCATGGGTGATATCGACAATTTGATAGCTTTTATCTTTAAGCCAGGTATTCACGGCGCTCTGAACCATCACTCCCATTGTGACTAACAGCACAACGATCAACAGAAGAAAGAAACGGGTGATGCTGCCCGGTAGAAGGGAGAATTTGCTCGGGGCGGTAGTTTCAGTCTGACTCATCGATGTGTTTAACCCGTAATGGCCGCGCGGTAATGGGATAGGGCAGTATAAAGGGTAATAACTGAATTTCCAGCGTCGTTATCGGTATGACCTTGACTTTTTATCTGTCGCAACCCGCTTCAACGTCATCCGTGTGAAAGATGTACAAAACCCAGTGAAATGTACAAATATGCTGTTACAACGGCAGTAAAATAGCACGAATTAACAAGAAATTAATTTTGAAAGTGAAAAGGAAAATCTGTAATCGCCGGGCGATGGATTTAGTTAATAGTCGTTATCATTACGGACGGGTAGCACATAAAATGTCTGTTGACGTAAAGAAAGGTAAAAAAAAACCGAATGCGGAGCATCCGGTTCAATTAGGGATAAACAGACATTCAGAACTGAATGACGGTAATAAATAAAGTTAATGATGATAGCGAGGGTTATTTTAGTGGTGTTGACGGGAATTTTTTTGTCATTCAGTGCTGTACTCTTTTTTAAGTTAGTCTTTTGAATTTTATAGGATATATTTTTGTTTTGATTATCCGTGCTATATTTTTAAACTTTTGATGCTTTGTGAAAGTTCCTTGAAATTTACATATTGAAACATCTTGATGGTAAAGTGAAACATCTTCAAAGTTTTCGTATCATATTCCTGTTGGATTATTCTGCATTTTTGAGGAGAATGAACTTGCCGACTGGTTAAGAGGGTTGACCAGTAAGCAGTGGTAAATAATAAGGCATATAACAGAGGGTTAATAAAATGAAAGTTAAAGTACTGTCCCTCCTGGTACCAGCTCTGCTGGTGGCAGGCGCAGCAAATGCGGCTGAAATTTATAACAAAGACGGCAACAAATTAGATCTGTACGGTAAAGTGGATGGCCTGCACTATTTCTCTGATGACGACAGTGCAGACGGCGACCAGACCTACATGCGTCTGGGCTTCAAAGGCGAAACTCAGGTTAACGACCAGCTGACCGGTTACGGCCAGTGGGAATACCAGATCCAGGGTAACTCTGGTGAGAACGAAAACAACTCATGGACGCGTGTGGCGTTCGCAGGTCTGAAATTCGCTGATGCGGGTTCATTCGACTACGGTCGTAACTACGGCGTTGTTTACGATGTGACTTCCTGGACCGACGTTCTGCCGGAGTTCGGCGGCGATACCTACGGTTCTGACAACTTCATGCAGCAGCGTGGTAACGGCTTCGCGACCTACCGTAACCAGGACTTCTTCGGTCTGGTTGATGGTCTGAACTTCGCGTTGCAGTACCAGGGTAAAAACGGCAGCCCAAGCGGCGAAGGCCAGACCAACAACGGTCGTGACGCGCTGCGTCAGAACGGTGACGGCTACGGCGGCTCTCTGACTTACGATCTGGGCGAAGGCTTCGCACTCGGTACGGCAGTCACCAGTTCTAAACGTACTGCTGACCAGAACGCTGCGGGCTACTACGGTGAAGGCGATCGCGCAGAGACCTACACCGGTGGTCTGAAATACGACGCGAACAACATCTACCTGGCTGCACAGTATACTCAGACTTACAACGCGACCCGCGTTGGCGATCAGGGCTGGGCTAACAAAGCGCAGAACTTCGAAGTGGTTGCTCAGTATCAGTTCGACTTCGGCCTGCGTCCATCCGTGGCTTACCTGCAGTCTAAAGGTAAAGACATCGAAAACTATGGCGATCAGGATATCCTGAAGTATGTTGACGTGGGTGCGACTTACTACTTCAACAAAAACATGTCCACCTATGTTGATTACAAAATCAACCTGCTGGATGAAAATGACTTCACCCGTCAGACAGGTATCGGTACTGACGATATCGTCGCGCTGGGTCTGGTTTACCAGTTCTAATTGCTCATACTGCAACAAAGGGGCCATCAGGCCCCTTTTTTCATGCTTTTTTAGGGTCTTCAAATACGCTGTTTTAGTGTACTCTTGCCGCCCTGGCATGAGGATAATAACCAATGGATATGACTTTTTTACGCGCCAGCGTTCTGGCGACTTTTTTACTCCTGACCGCGTGTGACTCTTCTACACAGCCCGCAAAAATCGACGCACCCGCCGCGACGGTGCTGGAAGGGAAAACCATGGGGACCTTCTGGCGCGTCAGCGTGATGGATATTGATAAGTCCCGCGCTGAAGAACTACGCGGTAAAATTCAGGCGCAGCTGGATGCCGACGATCAGCTACTCTCTACCTATAAAAATGACTCAGCGCTGATGCGTTTCAATCGCTCCAGCAGCACCTCGCTGTGGCCGGTGAGCGAAGCAATGGCCGATATCGTCACGGAAGCCATGCGCGTGGGCTACAAAACCAACGGCGCAATGGACGTGACCGTTGGGCCGCTGGTGAACCTGTGGGGATTTGGCCCCAACAAGCAGCCGGTGACCACACCCGATCAAGCCGCCATCGACGACGCCCGCGCGCGTACAGGGTTACAGCATCTGGCGGTGATCTCCCAGTACGGTCAGCAATACCTGCAAAAAGACATTCCCGACCTGTTTGTGGATCTCTCCACGGTAGGCGAGGGGTATGCTGCGGATCATCTCGCGGCCCTGATGGCGCAGGAAGGTATTCCCCGTTATCTGGTTTCCGTCGGGGGCGCGCTCGTCAGCCGGGGCATGAACACCAGCGGCAGGCCGTGGCGAGTGGCCATCCAAAAACCAACCGATCAGCAGAACGCGGTGCAGGCGATTGTCGACACCAACGGGCACGGTATCAGCACCTCCGGAAGCTACCGCAACTATTACGAGCTGGATGGCAAACGTATCTCGCATGTGATTGATCCGCAAACCGGACGCCCGATTACCCACAACCTGGTGTCCGTGACGGTGATAGCGCCAACTGCGCTGGAAGCCGATGCCTGGGATACCGGATTGATGGTGCTCGGCACGGAGAAGGCCAAAGAGGTGGTGCGTCAGGAAGGGCTGGCCGTTTATATGATCACCAAAGAGGCTGACGGGTTTAAAACCTGGAGTTCACCGCAGTTCAACAGCTTCCTGGTGAGCGAAAAAAATTAAAAAGCAAGGTTGCGGGTTTTTGTTCGGTGGCGTTCAGGCAAGCTGAGCGTATGCTTGTAAGAGGAGCCGATGATGAAAAACACAACCTATCTTACCGATGAGGATCGCTGGCAGGCTGTTCTGGCCCGCGATCCGCGTGCGGATAACCAGTTTGTTTTGGCCGTGCAGACGACCGGCATTTATTGTCGTCCGTCCTGCCGTGCCCGCCACGCGCTGCGTAAAAATGTCTGCTTTTATCCTGATGCTCACCAGGCCGCGCAGGCGGGTTTCCGCCCCTGTAAGCGCTGTAGGCCGGACCAGGTCGACCCTATGGCGCAGAAAAAGGCCAACGTTGCGCTGGCCTGCCGACTGCTTGAGCAGGATGCCGCGCTGAACCTGGAGGCCCTGGCGCAGCAGGTTGGCATGAGTCCGTTCCATTTCCACCGCTTGTTTAAATCCGTCACCGGCATGACGCCGAAAGCATGGCAGCAGGCTGCGCGTGAACAACGCCTGCGTAGCCTGCTTGCACAGGGCGGTAAAATCACCGACGCCGTACTGGCCGCTGGCTTCCCGGACGGCAGCAGCTACTACCGTAAAGCCAACGGCGCGCTGGGCATGACGGCGAAACAGTACCGTAACGGAGAGGCTGCGGTCCGCTATGCCATCAGCGACTGCTCGCTGGGCCACTGTCTGGTGGCGGAAAGCGAGCGCGGGATCTGCGCAATACTGCTGGGTGATGACGACGCCGGGCTGACGGCTGAGCTGCTGTCACTGTTTCCGCTTGCCGTCCGTGAACCGATGGAAGGCGCATTTGCCGGGCGTGTTCGTCAGGTGATTGCCTCTGTCGACAGCCGCGCGACGCCGTTGACGTTACCGCTGGATATCCGGGGTACCGCCTTCCAGCAGCAGGTCTGGCAGGCGCTGCGGGCTATCCCCTGCGGTGAAACGGCGAGCTATCAGCAGGTGGCGAAGGCCATTGGTAAACCCAATGCCGTACGTGCCGTGGCGGGGGCCTGCGGAGCCAACAAACTGGCGATAGTTATCCCCTGTCACCGCGTGGTGCGTAACGACGGTGCGCTGTCGGGTTATCGCTGGGGCGCAGCGCGTAAGGTGCTATTGTTGAAACGTGAGGCGAACAACCCGGAGGGATAATGCTCGATCTTTTTGCTGATGCTGAACCCTGGCAGGAGCCGCTCGCGCCGGGGGCGACGATCCTGAGACGTTTTGCGCTTTCCCGCGCGGCGGCGCTGTTCGACGGTATTGATACCGTCACCGCACGTTCGCCGTTTCGCCATATGGTCACGCCGGGCGGGTATACCATGTCTGTGGCGATGACCAACTGCGGCGAACTGGGATGGGCGACGAATGAGCGGGGCTATGTATATGCCGCGAACGACCCGCTGACGGATCGGCCGTGGCCGCCGATGCCGGAGGCGTTTCAGGC
Organism: Enterobacter cloacae complex sp. ECL411; assembly: GCF_021869665.1. Taxonomy (NCBI): domain Bacteria; kingdom Pseudomonadati; phylum Pseudomonadota; class Gammaproteobacteria; order Enterobacterales; family Enterobacteriaceae; genus Enterobacter; species Enterobacter cloacae complex sp. ECL411. The sequence continues at coordinate 3,196,342 of NZ_CP091486.1, read as the reverse complement.
GCTGTGTCACGATGCCGCCGTCGCGGCCGGCTATCCTGATTTTCGTCCCGATGCCTGTCTGATCAACCGCTATGCCGTCGGGGCAAAGCTCTCCCTGCATCAGGATAAGGACGAGCCTGACCTGCGCGCGCCGATTGTCTCGGTATCCCTTGGGTTGCCCGCTGTCTTTCAGTTTGGCGGCCTGCGGCGCAACGACCCGCTCAAACGGCTGATGCTGGAGCATGGCGATGTGGTGGTCTGGGGCGGTGAATCACTGCTTTTTTATCACGGTATTCAGCCGCTTAAAAATGGCGATCACCCGGTGGCGGGGGCGTTTCGCTACAACCTCACGTTCCGCCAGGCAGCGTACAGAGAATAAAAATAAGAATTATTCTTGATGTGTGTGAAAGGCAGTTTACACTGCTGGCTGATTTTTCTTGTCCGGATTGCTCTGCATGCAACTACTTCTTCTTGTCTGGCGGCAGTATCGCTGGCCTTTTATCGCGGTGATGGCGCTAAGCCTTGCCAGCGCGGCGCTGGGGATCGGCCTGATTGCCTTCATTAACGTGCGTTTGATCGAAATGGTCGACACGTCACTCTCCGTCCTGCCGGAATTTCTGGGTTTACTGCTGCTGCTGATGGCAGTCACGCTCGGGTCACAGCTGGCGCTGACCGCGCTCGGCCACCACTTCGTTTTCCGTCTGCGCAGCGAGTTCATCAAACGGATCCTTGATACTCAGGTGGAACGCATCGAACAGCTGGGAAGTGCTTCTCTGCTGGCGGGGCTGACCAGCGATGTGCGCGCCATTACCATCGCCTTTGTACGCCTGCCGGAGCTGGTGCAGGGGATCATCCTGACCTTTGGCTCGGCAGCCTATCTCGCCTGGCTCTCCAGCAAAATGCTGGCGGTAACGGCGCTGTGGATTGTTATTACCATCTGGGGCGGGTTCCTGCTGGTATCACGCGTCTATAAGCACATGGCGGTGCTGCGCGAAACGGAAGACAAGCTCTATAACGATTATCAGACAGTGCTGGAAGGGCGCAAAGAGCTGACGCTGAACCGCGAGCGCGCCGAACATATCTTCAACCATCTCTATATCCCGGATGCGCACGAATATCGTCATCACATTATTCGCGCCGATACGTTCCACCTGAGTGCCGTGAACTGGTCCAACATCATGATGCTGGGTGCCATTGGCCTGGTGTTCTGGATGGCGAACAGCCTGGGGTGGGCGGATACCAACGTGGCGGCAACGTACTCCCTGACGCTGCTGTTTTTACGCACGCCGCTGCTGTCGGCCGTTGGCGCACTGCCGACGCTGCTGAGTGCACAGGTGGCCTTCAACAAGCTGAAGAAGTTCGACCTTGCGCCGTTTAAGGCTGAGTTCCCGCGCCCGCAGGCCTTCCCGAACTGGCAAACGCTTGAGCTGCGTAACGTGACCTTCCGCTATCAGGATAACGCCTTCTCCGTGGGGCCGATAAATCTGACCATTCACCGCGGCGAACTGCTGTTCCTGATCGGCGGTAACGGCAGCGGCAAATCCACGCTGGCGATGCTGCTGACGGGCCTCTACCAGCCGCAGTCAGGCGAAATTTTGCTGGATGGTAAAGCGCTGAGCGCGGAGAAACCGGAGGACTACCGCAAGCTCTTCTCGGCGGTATTTACCGACGTCTGGCTGTTCGACCGGCTGCTGGGCCCGGAAGGGCAGCAGGCGGATCCGGCGCTGGTGGAGAAGTGGCTTGCGCATCTGCAAATGTCACACAAGCTGGAGCTACAGGATGGCAAAATCCTGAATCTCAAGCTGTCGAAAGGGCAGAAGAAGCGCGTGGCGCTGCTGCTGGCGCTGGCCGAAGAGCGCGACATCATCCTGCTGGATGAATGGGCCGCCGATCAGGACCCGCACTTCCGTCGCGAGTTTTATCAGGTCCTGCTGCCGCTGATGCAGGCGATGGGGAAAACCATTTTTGCCATCAGCCATGACGATCACTACTTCATTCACGCCGACCGTCTGCTGGAGATGCGCGACGGCAAACTGAGCGAGCTGACCGGCGATGAGCGCGATGCGGCGTCACGGGACGCGGTGGCGCGCACGGCCTGATTGCAATTGTGCCGGGTGGCCCCCGGCACACTAATTTTTCATATATGCCGTTTTTTTCTCCATCCCGACCCGCCGTTTATTCTTATTTACATATCCCCGCGCTATGCTTAACGCCAACTCATTTAATGGATTTATGATTGATGTCGGTATTAAAGAAAAACAGCGCCAGGCAGCGTGACCAGGAGCGTGCGCGGCTCATCTGGCTCCTGACGACCGATAAAGCGGTCACGTCAACGTTATTGGGTAAGCTAACCCTGGCTGAGCAATATGATGTCGGCACGCTGGCCGACGATATTGCTGAGGTAGGTGCGCTGGTTGCACATTTACCACCTCCGGATCTGGCGGACACCCTGGAGGCATTGCCTTCCGAGGAGCGCCACGCCCTGTGGCGGCTGGTGCAGGATCACGAGCGCGGTCAGGTGCTGCTTGAAGCCTCGGAAAACGTCTGGGATGACCTTATCGATGAGATGAGCGATCGGGACATTCTTGACGCCCTGCAAACGCTGGATATCGATGAGCAGATTTACCTCGTTCAGCATCTTCCGCGCAACCTGACCGGACGCCTGCTGGCTTCCCTGCCTGCCGAGGAGCGGGCGCGCGTGCGTCAGGTGATGCACTACGAGAAAAACAGCGTCGGCGCGATCATGGAGTTTGGCGTCATCACCGTGCGTCCGGACGTCACCCTGGGTACGGTGCAGCGCTATCTTCGTCGCCTGGGCAGTATGCCGGACAACACCGATAAACTGTTCGTCACCTCGCGGGATAAAACCCTGCTCGGGGAGCTGGAGCTGAAAACGATCCTGCTGAACAGCACCCAGCAGCGGGTAAGTGAGGTCATGGAAACCGAGCCGATGGTCTTCTCGCCGGAAGACGATGCCGAAAAAGCCGCGCGTACCTTCGAACGTGATGACCTGGTGAGCGCGGCGGTGGTGGATTCGGTGGGCAAGCTGATGGGGCGTCTGACCATTGATGAGATCGTTGACGTGGTCTATGAAGAGACCGATAACGACCTGCGTGCCCTTGGCGGTATCAGTGCCGAAGACGATGTTCATGCCTCCGTCGGCAAGGCCGTCAAAACCCGCTGGGCGTGGCTCGCCATCAATTTATGCACCGCGTTCGTGGCGTCCCGCGTTATTGACGGCTTCGAACATACCATTTCCCAGCTGGTGGCCCTGGCGTCGTTGATGCCGATTGTGGCGGGGATCGGCGGGAACACCGGCAACCAGACAATCACCATGATCGTTCGCGCCCTGGCGCTGGAAAACATTCAGCCGGGTAATTTTTCGTGGCTGATTTTCAGGGAGATGGGCGTCGCGCTGATTAACGGCCTTGTCTGGGGCGGCATCATGGGCGGCATTACCTGGTGGCTGTACGATGATATGGCGCTGGGCGGGGTCATGATGCTGGCGATGGTGCTGAACCTGCTGGTGGCGGCGATGATGGGCGTGATTATCCCATTAACGATGACCCGGCTTGGGCGCGACCCCGCGGTGGGGTCGAGCGTGATGATCACCGCCATTACCGATACCGGCGGTTTCTTTATTTTTCTTGGACTGGCGACGATTTTTCTTCTGTAGCCAGTGCTTTTTGCTTAAGTCGGGCAGGGAGGATGAACATCATCACAATCCCGCCCAGCACGCCAATCGCCAGGTTGCCGGTGGAAACCGTTGCCACAACCGTCACCAGCATCACGACGGTTTCAGCCACCGGCGCGTTTTTCAGCGTTCCGGGCTGAACGCTATGCCAGCTAAAGGTCTTGACGGCCACAATGGCCATAATACCCGCCAGTACCGCCATCGGGATTTTGGCCATCACCTCGCTGAGCGCCGTAACCAGCACAAGCAGTACGATACCCGCCGCAAGGGTGGAGATACGGCTTCTGCCTTTCCCCATCTCCACGTTAACGATGGTCTGCCCAATCATCGCGCAGCCCGCAATGCCGCCGTAGAACCCGGCCATAATATTCCCCACGCCCAGACCGATGCTCTCGCGGCGCTTGCTTGAAGGGGTAACGGTCAGTTCATCCACCAGCTTAGCCGTCAGTAGCGATTCCAGCAGGCCAACAAAAGCGATACTTAGCGCGCACGGCCAGATAATGCTCAGGGTTTCCAGATTGAGCGGCACCAGCAGTTGCGTAAAGCCCGGCAAACCGTCGCTCATGGAGCCTTCATCCCCTACCGTTGGCAGGATTTGCCCGCTGGTGACGGTGAACAAAGTTAGCAGCACAATGGCAATCAGCGGGGAGGGCACGCTTTTGATATAGCGTGGCACCCACAGCACAATCAGCAGCGTCAGCACGAACAGGCCCACTATCAACGGGCTTCGGCTCCAGAAATGGGGCACCTGGGCAAAGAAAATCAAAATGCCAAGGGCGTTAACAAACCCGGTCATCACCGACTGGGGAATAAAGCGCATCAGCCGCGCCATTCCCAGCGCGCCGAACAGGATCTGAATCACGCCAGCCATCACCACCGCGGGCAGAATGTACTGTACGCCGTGTTGATGGACCATCGGGCCAATCACCAGCGCGACGGAACCGGCCGCCGCCGTCACCATGGCCGGACGCCCGCCGAGCAGGGAAAGGGCGAAACAGAGCACCACGGAGGCGATAAGGCTCACTTTCGGATCCACGCCCGCGACCACGGAAAACGAAATCACTTCCGGGATCAGCGCCAGCGCGGTAATCACGCCGGCCAGGGTTTCGCGCATCAGACGTTGAGGCGAACGTAAAACGGTGGCGACATGGCCTTCTTGGGGTACAGACGAGTGAGGTAATGACATAACAATTCGCTGGTAGGGGCAGGCTTCCGTGCGCGCGATCACAAAGTGCAGCATCATAGCCAGGAAAATCGTCGGGTGCCAGCCTGTATGCCAAAACCCTACAAACAATCCATCATTAAATTTCACAATTACAATAATTTCGTAACCTTTAAACAATATTTAAAAGTTGCTACCGTGCCACCGCAGCGTGTTTCACCTGTAATTTCTACGCATCAAGCACTATTCAACTAAGGCATAAATGATGAAAAAAATGACTGCCGTGCTCTTTTCTCTGGCCGTGGGGCTGAACGCCGTCTCGCTGGCGGCGAAGGCTGACGCACCAAAAGAGCAGGAAACGGATGTCCTTTTAATTGGTGGCGGCATCATGAGCGCCACGCTGGGCACATATCTTCAGGAATTAGAGCCGAACTGGTCCATGACCATGGTCGAGCGCCTTGATGGCGTGGCGCAGGAAAGCTCTAACGGCTGGAATAACGCCGGGACGGGGCACTCGGCACTTATGGAACTGAACTATACGCCGCAGAAAAAGGACGGTTCCATTAGTATCGAGAAGGCGGTAGAGATCAACGAAGCGTTCCAGATCTCACGTCAGTTCTGGTCTCACCAGGTGAACAGCGGTGTGTTGCACAATCCGCACTCCTTCATCAACACCGTTCCGCACATGAGCTTTGTGTGGGGCGATCAAAACGTCAACTTCCTGCGCGCGCGCTACGCAGCCCTGCAACAGAGCACGCTGTTCCGCGGGATGAAATACTCTGAAGATCACGCTCAAATCAAAGAGTGGGCGCCGCTGGTTATGGAAGGCCGCGATCCGAACCAGAAAGTGGCGGCCACCCGCACTGAAATTGGTACTGACGTTAACTACGGTGAAATCACCCGTCAGCTGGTGGCCTCTCTGAAGAAAAAAGAGAACTTTAACCTGCAACTCAGCTCCGAAGTACGTGGTTTCAAGCGCAACGCGGATAACAGCTGGAGCGTGACCGTTGCCGATCTGAAAAACAACGAAGCCGAGCATGTGATTAAGGCGAAGTTCGTGTTTATCGGTGCTGGCGGCGCGGCGCTGAAACTGTTGCAGGAGTCCGGTATTCCGGAAGCGGACGACTACGCCGGCTTCCCGGTTGGCGGCCAGTTCCTGGTGTCGGAAAACCCTGAAGTGGTTAACCGTCATCTGGCTAAAGTGTACGGTCAGGCTTCTGTTGGTGCGCCACCGATGTCCGTTCCCCATATCGACACCCGTATGCTGGACGGTAAGCGCGTGGTGCTGTTCGGGCCGTTCGCTACATTCTCTACCAAGTTCCTGAAAAACGGTTCCCTTTGGGATCTGCTGAGCGCGACCACGACGTCAAACGTCAAGCCAATGATGGACGTGGGACTGGATAACTTCGATCTGGTGAAATACCTGATTAGCCAGGTGATGCTCTCTGATGAAGAACGCTTCGAGGCGCTGAAAGAGTACTATCCGCAGGCGAAGAAAGAAGACTGGCGTCTGTGGCAGGCAGGTCAGCGCGTGCAGATCATCAAACGCGATCCGAAAGAGGGCGGCGTGCTGCGTCTGGGTACCGAAGTAGTAAGCGATAAGGATGGCACTATTGCCGCGCTGCTGGGAGCATCCCCGGGGGCGTCTACCGCTGCGCCAATCATGCTACACCTGATGGAAAAAGTGTTTAAGGACAAAGTATCCAGCCCGGAATGGCAGGCGAAGCTGAAAACCATTATTCCATCCTACGGTACGAAGCTGAACGGTAACGTTGACGCCACGGAACAAGAGCTGGAATACACCAGCCGCGTTCTGCAACTGCAATACGTCAAACCGCAGGCTGCGGATGCTGCGCCGAAGGCAGAGCTGAAGCCGCAGGCGGAAAGCAAGCCGGTGGCGGATATCGCGCTGTAAGCTAAACGCAAAACGGTAACATCCATTACCGTTTTTCGTGTTTTCTCCCTCTCCCGGTGGGCTGAGGGTTCCCCACAAATTAATGCGAGCACTGAGCAATCCCCTCGCCCCTCCGGGGAGAGGGTTAGGGTGAGGGGAACATACGGCGGTGGTGGTCATTCCGTTCACTTTATGTTCCTTGCTACTCTGTAACGACATGACCGGTGAACGTGCCAGGGTGGCTCAGTCGCCACCACCCTGGCGACCCGGGCTCCCGGCGGTAAATCGCCGCTTCGCGGTGCCCTCGGCTCATTCCTTCCGGCTTATCGGGTACGGGCGGAGGCAACGTCCCTGTAAAGCCGCCCTCTCGGCGCATCCCTGCGCCTCGCCCCGGCCTGCAGGAAACGCCTCAGCGATTTACAGCCGGACCAGGGCATCGCTGACAGCCCTCAGTCATTTAGAAAGCAACTTTATTGCTTCTGCATAAAAAATTACTGGGGATCCCTCAGCCCGGTGGGAGAGGGTTGGGGTGAGGGCACCAGAACGCACCCTTTCCTGGTCGGGTAAGCGTGAGCGCCACCCGACTTATTTTTAACGAACTACTGCTTGTCCTACCGTCTCATCCGCCTTCCATACGCGATATTTCACATCCACGTTTTCCGGCGTATAAACGACAATCGGCAGCTTGCTGTTATAGCGCAGCAGACTGTTATCACCCAGATAGGCGGTGATAAATTTCTTCTCTTTCTTGCCGTCCGGGCACGCCATCATGGTGGAGACTGGCGAGGTTACTTTGTCGAAGACATAGTAGTCATAACCCCAGCCTTCCAGTGTTTTGCTTTCCAGTTGGCCGCCCAGACGATGCTGGTTGCAGTCCACTTCCAGCGTTTGGCCGATTAACAGCTCGACTTTGAAATTCCCTTCATTCTGCTGAGCCGGGAGCTGAATAACCTGGCGCTTCATCCCTTTGTCCGCTTGCGGATACGGGGCAACTTTTTCCAGCGGCTGCTCTTTTGGGGTTTCGCTGGCGAAAGCGCTGGTGCTCGCGCACGCAGCGGCGATAAGGGCGATGGCAAATTTAGGTGCGTTTTTCACTGTCATTCCTTTTTGTTAAAACGATCCCGGAAAGACTAACATAATGTATGTGAATGGTTGGCGTAATTTACTCACATTTTCATTTTAAACGGAGTAAAGAACTGCTTTTATGCTCTTTTATTGGTGTTTAATGCTGTGGTGGAGTCGGTGCAGAGATCGTGTTATTTTACGCGTTAATTATTGTTATTCATCTGTAAAGGGAGAAGAGATGGTACGGGAAAAACTGAAGACACCTGAAGGCCGCAAGTTCCTGCTGGCGTTACTGGTTGTGTTTATGATTGCTGCTGCATGCGTGGGGCGAGCAACCATTGTCGGCGTGATCGAGCAGTACAACATCCCGCTCTCTGCGTGGACAACCAGCATGTTTGTCCTGCAATCAGCGATGATCTTTGTTTACAGTCTGGTGTTCACCGTCCTGCTGGCGATTCCGCTGGGGATTTTCTTTCTCGGTGGGCGTGAGAAGCACTAAGCATTGTGCATGCGAAGACAGGCAATAAAAAACCAGCCATAAGCGGCTGGTTTTTTTGTGTAGTTTTGGTCGGCACGAGAGGATTTGAACCTCCGACCCCCGACACCCCATGACGGTGCGCTACCAGGCTGCGCTACGTGCCGACGCATAAAAGGAATACTACTCGATTCCTTTTTGATTGCAAGGGGGAAGCAACGCTAACTGATTCATAAATAATCAGTTAGCGATAAAGCGCTTCTCGTCTGTCAGCACCTGCAACAGCAAGCTGAGCTGCGGTTTCTGGTCTTTCAGCTTCTCACCTTCGAGGCTGTACGTCTGGTAATTGCCGTTGCTGTTCAGCACAAGGGACAGCGTCGGCGTGGTCACCACCAGCGTGTTTTCGCCAGCAGCCGTGACCCAGTTATGACGCCGCGTGGCGCTAAAGAGGTCTTGTCCCTGCGAGTATTCAATTGCCGGCGTGCTAACGTGCAGCAGCCGCTGCATTAACGTGGTCATGACGTCTTTATGGTCGGTCAGCATGTTGATGCGTTGCGCGGGAGTGCCCGGCCAGTGGATCACCAGCGGGACATGCAGGTTCGGACGCGACCAGTCCATGCCCTTCGCTTCGTCGCCGAGCGGCACGCCATGCCCCGCCGTGATAATGACGACCGTATTGTCCAGCTTGCCCGCGTCGCGCAGGGCGGTCAGCACGCGAGCGATCTGCGCATCGACATCACCCGCCGCACGGCTATAGCGGCGCGCGAAGCCTTTCTGATTGCTGTCATCAAGATTTGTGCCGTTAAACGCAACCCAGGAGAACCAGCGGTTATCTTCCTGTGCATAGCGCTTCAGCCAGTCTATCCACTGGTCAGCAGTCCGATCGTCAGACTGGCTCTGCGCGGCTGGCAGTGAGAAATCAGACAGCAGCGCCTGGCGGTACAGCGAGCTGTTGAAACCATCAGAGGCGAACAGCCCCAGCTGGTAGCCCTGCTGATTAAGCCCGGTAATCAATGCAGCCGGAATACGGGCCGACAGCACGCCGTCCATATAGCTCGGTGAAATACCGTAGAACAGACCGAAAATACCCGCGTCGGTCGAATTACCGGAACTCATATGCTGAGTGAATACGATGTTGTTCTCAGCGAATTCAGCCAGGGCAGGCATTTGCTTCTCATAGCGAGAATAGTTCAGGCCATCGACGGTAATCAGCAGCACGTTCTGACCGCGCCCCATGTCGCGATATTTCAGATCGCTCAGGGGATACTGCACGCTGACCGCTTCCGGATTACCCTGTTCGACCAGACGACGCTGATACTCCTGCGCGTCCAGCAGACCGTGTTTTTCAAGGAAACGACGTGCCGTCATCGGATAGGAGAGCGGCAGATTCGCGCGCTGCATGGTAATAGGGCGGTAGAAGTTCGCATCTGCCCAGATATACATCAGGTGCGAACCGATAAATGAGGCGAAAAAGAGCGCCGCGACGGGCTTCGCATAATGTCGGCGTCGGGTCAGGCTGCGGAGCTTTTGCCAGCTCCACGTCGCAAACAACATTTCGATCAGCAGGATAATCGGCACGCTGATAAACATCAGCTGCCAGTCGCGGGCGGTCTCGTTCTGATCCGGGTTAATCACCAGCTCCCAGACGACAGGATTCAGGTGCAGGTGGAACCGGGTAAAAACTTCGCTGTCGATAAGCAACAGCGTCATGCCCGCCGTCGCAAGAATGGCGGACAGGAAGCGCATCAGCCGCTGCGACATGACGATAAACGTCAGTGGGAACAGGATCAGCAGATAGGTGGCGAAGACCAGAAAGCTAAAGTGACCAACAAGGCTCATCCACGAGTAGATACGCCCGGTTAACGTGGTTGGCCAGTCCGCCACAAACAGATAACGGCAGCCGAGCACCATCGCCAACAGAATGTTGAACAGGGCAAACCAGTGCCCCCAGCTGACCATCTGGGAGACTTTTTCACGGTAGCGCTGACGATTCGTCACCATAAACTGTTGTTCGTTTCCCTTAGTGTGCCTGGTCGTCGCTAACGGATGACTGCAAAGCCTGGGCGAAAGATTTGGCGATCGCCTGACGCTGAGCCGGAGCAACGCTGGTATTGATCAGGTTGGTAACCATATTTCCCAAAACCATCAGGGAGAGATCGGTTGGCGTTTTATGTTTTTCCAGTACGTTGACCAGCTCACTGAGCAGTTGTTCAACGTGTTCGTCACTGTAGCGGGAATGTTGTGGCATAAATCAAAATCAGTTTGTTGAGAGAAGGGCGACATATTACCGTAGCAACAGCTTTTTTTCCCCTTTTTTATCTTCTGTTGCACACATGCGTTGGTGGTGGTTGAATACCGCCCGGTCTAAAAGGAGAGTTTATCATGAGTCTGGAAATCAACCAGATTGCCTTGCACCAGCTTATCAAGCGTGATGAGCAAACCCTTGAAGTGGTGCTACGCGATTCGTTACTGGAACCAACGCCTACCGTTGTCGAGATGATGGCGGAGTTGCATCGCGTCTACAGCGCGAAAAATAAAGCCTATGGCTTGTTCAGCGAAGAGAGCGAGTTGGCGGATAGCCTGCGCCTGCAACGTCAGGGCGAAGAGGATTTCCTGGCATTCAGCCGCGCTGCAACCGGCCGTCTTCGTGACGAACTGGCGAAATATCCCTTCGCCGATGGCGGTATCGTCCTGTTCTGCCACTACCGCTATCTGGCGGTAGAGTATCTGCTGGTCACCGTGCTGAATAATTTAAGCAGCATGCGTGTGAACGAGCAGTTGGATATCAGCTCAACGCACTATCTGGATATCAACCATGCGGATATTGTGGCGCGTATTGATTTAACCGAATGGGAAACCAATCCGGAATCGACGCGCTACCTGACCTTCCTTAAAGGCCGCGTGGGCCGCAAAGTGGCCGATTTCTTTATGGACTTCCTCGGTGCCAGTGAAGGGCTGAACGCCAAAGCGCAGAACAAAGGTCTGCTCCAGGCGGTGGATGACTTTACCGCTGAGGCGCAGCTGGATAAATCTGAGCGTCAGACCGTGCGTCAGCAGGTTTACAGCTACTGTAACGAGCAGTTACAGGCCGGGGAAGAGATTGAGCTGGAGTCGCTGTCCAAAGAGCTGGCGGGCGTCAGCGAAGTCAGCTTCCAGGAATTTACCGCGGAAAAAGGCTATGAGCTGGAAGAGAGCTTCCCGGCGGATCGCAGTACGCTGCGTCAGCTGACGAAATTTGCCGGTAGCGGCGGTGGGTTAACCATTAACTTTGATGCCATGCTGCTCGGGGAACGTATCTTCTGGGATCCGGCGACCGACACGCTGACCATTAAAGGCACGCCGCCGAATCTGCGCGATCAGCTCCAGCGTCGCACCTCAGGCGGTAAGTAGCGGCCATAAAAAAACCCCGCAGAAGCGGGGTTTTTCTCGACAGGTTTGCGATTACGCGCGAACGAAGTCGATGTGAGACAGTTTTGGCTTGAACGGGTGACGCTGAACAGCCTGAACTTTCACTTTTTCTTCTTTACCGCCAACAACGATGGTCAGAACTTCGCTGTAGAATTCAGCTTTGTTCTGCATGTTCCACACTTTGTCGTGATCCAGTTCGATTGCAACTGGAGCAGCTTCGCCACCGTAAACGATAGCCGGGAACTTGTTAGCGTTACGCAGGCGGCGGCTCGCACCCTTACCCTGCACGTTACGTACTTCTGCTTCGATAGTGAACATTGATTTCTCTCTGTATTTAAAACCCTGCTACAGGCGACCCAGCAGCAGGTGAGTGTTCTGCCTCACGGATGTGAAGCGGGCGGCATTTTATACTCAAATGGCTCGCGCATCAACGAAAAGTCCCGTTAACCGCGCAATTCGTTTGCCCGGCGAAAGCGTCCTTCATAGTCAAAGACCTTCTCACGCACCTGCCAGAACTGCCCTTTTTTACGGGCGACAACAAAATCAGGATGGCGCAGCAGCGCCTGCTGGCGCACGATATCGGCAACGGTTATCCAGCGCAGCGGCACGCCGGGCGTGCGGGTATGCGGGCGGATAAAGAGCTGTTCGAACGCGGTGCGCTGGGCGGGCGTCTGGACCCTGAACCGCTCGCTGACGTCTGCGCCGTCCTCGTCGTAATAGGTAATCTTTAGCCACTCGCCTTTTTCATCCGCACCGGGCTGTAAGACCATGCCGGAACAGCGCAGCACCAGCGCATCTTTCAGTTTCAGCGCCGCTTTCAGCATGTCATCCGGGTCGACCAACACCGTGTCACACTCCCGACAGCGGCGGGCAGCGATATCGTTCTCGGCGTTGCACTGCGGGCAGTTTTTGAAGCGGAAGCGGAAATCACACTGTTCGCGATGGCCTTCATCGTCTTCAAACCAGCCCTGACAGCGGCGGCCAAAATGTTCGATCAGCGTGCCGTCGGCGGTAGTTTTGCCCCAGAAAGTGTTGGCAAACCCGCAGGCCGGACAAAACACCTGTACCGGCACGTTGTCGCTCTTGCCTTTTGGCGTGCCCACTTCCGGGGAGTAGAGATCGTGCGGATTACCGGCATAATCGAGGATCAGACAGTCGGTTTTGCCCGGTGCCAGGCGCAGGCCACGGCCGACAATCTGCTGATACAGGCTGACGGATTCGGTCGGGCGAAGAATCGCAATCAGGTCAACGTGCGGTGCGTCAAACCCGGTGGTTAATACGGAGACATTCACCAGGTAGCGGAACTGCTGGGCTTTGAAAGCCTCAATCAGGCTGTCGCGCTCCGGCCCGGGGGTTTCACCGGTAATTAACGCCGCGTCGTTGGTGGGCAGAAGCCCCGTGATTTCACGCGCGTGTTCGACGGTAGCAGCAAAAATCATCACCCCTTTGCGCGTTTGCGCAAACTCTTCAATCTGGCTGATGATATGCGGCGTGATCCGCTTCTGTTTTTTCAGCTCATGGTTAAGATCCGCCTCGCTGAACAGCCCATTGCTCTGCGCCTGTAAGCGGCTGAAATCGTACTGCACGACCGGCATATCCAGCCGCTCCGGTGGCGTCAGATAGCCATGCTTGATCATGTAGCGCAGCGGAAGCTCATAGATACAGTCGCGGAACAGGGCCTTTTCATCGCCACGCACCATGCCGTGATAATGAAACTGATAAATCCAGCCCTTGCCCAGACGAAATGGCGTGGCGGTCAGGCCAAGCAGGCGTAAGTGAGGGTTCACCTCTCTCAGATGAGTGAGGATTTGCTGATACTGGCTGTCGTCGTCATCGCTGATGCGGTGACACTCATCGACAATCAGCAGGGAAAACTCGCTGCGAAACAGGTCCAGGTTGCGCGCAACGGACTGTACGCTGCCAAACACCACTTTCCCGTGGCTCTCTTTGCGCTTCAGCCCGGCGGCAAAAATATCGGCCTCCAGGCCGAGCGCGCAATATTTGGCGTGGTTTTGCGCCACTAGCTCTTTTACGTGCGCCAGCACCAGCACGCGCCCGCGAGCCAGGCGCGCCAGTTCGGCAATCACCAGGCTTTTACCGGCTCCGGTCGGGAGCACGATGGCGGCGGGTTCCCGGTGCTTGCGAAACCAGGCGAGGGTGGCATCAACGGCTTCTTGCTGATAGGGGCGTAGTGTGAACGTCATGGCTTCTCTATTCAGTTAACTCGCATATAGTATGCCACGAAACTTTTTCCCTTGAGTGGCGCAACCAGACCATTATACTGAACTGTTTCTGACTGCTTCTTTTTCGGACGCGTAGTCCGACTTCCAGCACCATTAAGGCTAAAAAGATTTCATGCGACTTGATAAGTTTATCGCTCAGCAACTCGGCGTAAGCCGCGCTATTGCCGGGCGTGAAATTCGCGCCAGCCGCGTAACCGTGGACGGCGACATTGTGAAAGACAGCGCTTTTAAACTCCAGCCTGACCACCAGGTGGAGTATGACGGCAACCCGCTGACCCAGCAGAATGGCCCGCGCTACTTCATGCTCAACAAACCGGAAGGTTACGTCTGTTCAACGGACGATCCGGATCACCCGACGGTGCTCTACTTCCTCGACGAACCTGTGGCGCACAAGCTGCATGCGGCAGGGCGACTGGATATTGATACCACCGGCCTGGTGCTGATGACCGATGACGGTCAGTGGTCGCACCGCATCACCTCCCCGCGCCATCACTGTGAGAAAACCTATCGGGTGACACTTGAGTCGCCGGTCTCGGATGACACGGCAGAGCAATTCGCGAAAGGCGTTCAGCTGCATAATGAAAAAGATCTGACCAAACCGGCGGTGCTGGAAGTCATTACCCCAACGGACGTCCGTCTGACCATCAGTGAAGGCCGTTACCACCAGGTGAAACGGATGTTTGCCGCCGTGGGCAACCACGTTGTGGGGCTGCATCGTGAACGTATCGGCGCGATTGAACTCGATCCAGACCTGGCGCCAGGGGAATATCGCCCGCTGACGGAAGAAGAGATTGCCAGCGTCGGGCTGCTTTCACGCTAAATTCAGGAGAACCCTGTGACCACCAGGCCACACTCGTCGTTTAAAATCGTATTTATCCTTGGCCTGTTGGCCATGCTGATGCCGCTGTCTATCGATATGTATCTGCCCGCGCTGCCGGTGATTTCCGCGCAGTTTGGCGTACCGGCAGGCAGCGCACAGATGACGCTCAGCACCTACATTCTTGGTTTTGCGCTCGGCCAGCTCTTTTATGGCCCAATGGCAGACAGCCTGGGGCGCAAACCCGTTATTCTGGGCGGGACGTTGATATTTGCCGCGGCGGCGGTGGCCTGCGCGCTGGCGCAGAGTATCGATCAGCTGATCGTGATGCGTTTCTTCCATGGCCTGGCTGCGGCTGCGGCAAGCGTGGTGATTAACGCGCTGATGCGCGACATCTACCCGAAGGAAGAGTTCTCACGCATGATGTCGTTCGTCATGCTGGTCACAACCATTGCGCCGCTGGTCGCCCCCATGGTGGGCGGGGCGGTGCTGGTGTGGTTCAGCTGGCATGCGATTTTCTGGATCCTGGCGATTGCCGCGCTGCTGGCCTCGGTGATGATCTTCGTCTTTATCGATGAAACGCTGCCGGTCGAGCGCCGTCAGAAGTTTCACGTCCGCACCACGCTTGGCAACTTTGCCTCGCTGTTTCGCCATAAGCGCGTGCTGAGCTATATGCTGGCCAGCGGCTTTAGCTTTGCCGGGATGTTTTCGTTCCTGAGCGCGGGGCCGTTTGTGTACATCGAACTGAACCATGTGTCACCCCAGCACTTTGGTTACTACTTCGCGCTGAATATCGTGTTCCTGTTTGTGATGACCATTATCAACAGCCGCTTTGTCCGGCGGGTCGGGGCGCTGAATATGTTCCGCGCCGGGCTGTGGATCCAGTTCGTGATGGCTATCTGGCTGGTATTGAGTGCATTGTTGGGCGTAGGTTTTTGGGCGCTGGTGGTGGGCGTAGCGGCGTTTGTTGGCTGCGTCTCGATGGTCTCATCCAACGCGATGGCGGTGATCCTCGACGAATTCCCGCATATGGCGGGCACCGCCTCGTCGCTGGCAGGGACGTTCCGTTTCGGGATTGGCGCGATTGTCGGGGCGCTGCTCTCAATGGCGACGTTTAATACTGCCTGGCCGATGCTGTGGGCGATTGCCCTCTGCGCGACTTGCTCCATCCTCTTCTATCTTTACGCCAGCCGGCCCCGTAAGACGGCGCATAAATGAGCACTTAAGGCCCGAAACGGGCCTTTTTGTTGACCCATATCAACCAACCCTCGGTTCGTTTACCCGGTGTTTGTTTCTTTTATGTAAAATCTATTTATGTAAAAAGTCACATCATTGTATTTAAAAAGGTTGAGTTAGATCGCAGAAACGGGTACATATAGCGCCGACGCGAGCCTGCAACGCCTATAAAATCCGCTAAACAGTGCAGGTTGGCGATGATGTGTTACTATAAATGTAAATAAATTGTGAAGTAAATTTGCTTCCGGGGATCTGAACGTGAATACATTACAACTCTCCATTGTCCATCGCTTGCCCCAGAGCTATCGCTGGTCGACGGGTTTTGCAGGTTCGAAAGTTGAACCGATTCCGCAAAGCGTTGCCGGGGAGGATAATTGTCTGGTGGCGCTCAAGCTGCTTAGCCCGAGCGATGAAAATGCGTGGCCGGTTATGGAACGTCTCAGCCAGGCGCTGACGGACATCGAAGTAGACAGCTCCGTGCTGGAATGCGAAGGTGAGCCGTGCCTGTTTGTTAACAGCCAGGATGAATTTGCTGCGACCTGCCGTCTGAAAAACTTCGGCGTGGCGATTGCCGAACCGTTCTCCGGTCAATATCCTTTCTGAGTGCTAGTCAGCGGACAATAGCTGGCGCGTGTAATCCTGCGCAGGCGCAGTGAATACGCGCTGGCACTCTCCCTGCTCAACGACTTCTCCCTGCCGCAATACCACCACCTGATGGCAAAGCGCACACACCACCTGTAAATCGTGGCTGATAAAGATATAGGCCAGCCGATGCTTTTCCTGTAGCCCCTTCAGCAGCGCCAGAATTTGCGCCTGCACGGTGCGGTCCAGTGAAGAGGTAGGCTCGTCCAGCACGATCAGCTCCGGTTTCAGGATCAGCGCGCGGGCAATCGCTATACGCTGCCGCTGTCCGCCGGAAAACTCAGCCGGATACCGGTGCCGGGTCTCGGGATCTAAACCCACTTCCGCCATCACTCGCTTAACGTCGATTTCACGCTGTTGTGCCGTCAGCGCGGGCTGATGAACGCGCAGGCCCTCTTCAATAATCTGCAATACGCTCAGCCGCGGGTTCAGCGAAGAGTTCGGATCCTGAAAGACCACCTGCATGCGCGGGCGGACGGGCAGCATTTGCCGGCGGCTCAGGTTTTGCAGCGGCATGCCGTCAAAGAGAATGCTTCCCTGCGAGGCGATCAGGCGCAGCAGCGCCAGGCCGGTGGTGCTTTTGCCCGAACCGGATTCGCCCACAAGCCCAAGCGACTCGCCCGGACGCAGAGAGAAGCTCATGTTTTTCAGAACATGATTGTGATCGACCACGCGACGCAAAATGCCTTTGCGGATCGGGAATGACACCGACAGGTCCTCAACCTTCAGCAACGGTGCGCTGTCAGCGTTAAGCGGAATCGGGTCGCCAGAGGGTTCGCTATCGAGCAGGCGCTGTGTATACGGGTGCTGAGGCGCGCTCAGCAGGGCAGTTGCCCTGTTCTGTTCGACGCAGCGGCCGTTTTGCATCACGGCCACCGCGTCAGCGAGCTTTTTCACGATGCCCAGGTTATGCGTAATAAACAGCAGGCTCATGTTTAGCTCGTCCCGCAGTTCACGCAGCAGTTGCAGAATTTGCGCCTGCACCGTGACGTCCAGCGCGGTGGTGGGTTCATCCGCAATCAACAGTTCGGGGCGCGTCAGCAGCGCCATCGCGATCATCACGCGCTGGCGCTCGCCGCCGGAAAGCTGATGCGGGAAATCGTTCAGCCGTTTCGCCGCATTACGAATGCCGGTGCGTTCAAGGCAGTCCAGAATTTCCCCCCGCGCTGCCTCTTTACGCATTCCCCGATGAAGTGACAGCACTTCATAGAGCTGTTTTTCCAGCGTATGCAATGGATTGAGCGACACCATCGGCTCCTGAAAAATCATGGCAATCTTATTGCCACGAATGCCGCGCAGGGTTTGCTCATCAGCGTTCAGCAGGGATTGTTCATGGAACAGAATATCCCCCTGCGGATAGCTGGCCGGCGGGGAAGGGAGCAGGCGCAGCACCGACAGTGCCGAAACGCTCTTACCAGAGCCGGATTCCCCGACCAGCGCCAGCGTCTCTCCGCGCTGGATCTGCAACGATAAATCCGTCACCACCGGGCGAGATTCGCCCTGCTTTGAAAACGCAATCGACAGATTTTCTATGCTCAGAAGAGGCCGGGTCATGTCATACCGCCTTGTTGGGATCGAAGGCATCGCGCACGGCTTCGCCAATAAAAATCAGCAGGGAAAGCAGCACAGCCACGGAGAGGAATGCGGCGATGCCCAGCCAGGGGGCCTGGAGGTTGTTTTTGCCCTGCAACAGCAGTTCGCCAAGAGACGGTGAGCCCAGCGGCAAACCGAAACCAAGAAAATCGAGCGACGTCAGGGTGGTAATGGAGCTACACAAAATAAACGGCAGGAAGGTGAGGGTCGCCACCACCGCATTGGGAAGCATGTGACGGAAGATAATTGCGCGATCGCTCACGCCTAATGCCTGCGCGGCGCGAATATAATCGTAATTTCGCGTGCGCAGAAACTCCGCGCGCACCACGCCGACCAGTGCCATCCAGCCGAACAGGACGGTGATGCCTAACAGCCACCAGAAGCCAGGCTGTACTACGCTGGACAGCAGGATAATCAGAAACAGCGTCGGCATACCGGACCAGACTTCAATTACGCGCTGCCCCCACAAATCGATTTTTCCACCGTAATAGCCCTGCATGGCGCCCGCCACGACGCCCATCACGCTGCTAAAGAGCGTCAGAAGCAGCCCAAACAGGAGCGAGATGCGGGTGCCATAGAGGATGCGCGCCAGCACATCGCCGCCGTTGGCGTCCGTTCCCAGCCAGTTTTGCGAGGAAGGCGGGGAAGGGAAGGGGGTGGACGTGGCGTAGTTAATACTGTTCGCGCCAAAGCGAATCGGTGCCCAAAGCGCCCAGCCGTGCTGCGCGATCTGTTCACGTAACCAGGGATCCTGATACTCGGCTGGCGTCGCAAACGGACCGCCAAAATCGCTTTCGCTATAGGTAGTAAGCACCGGCACGTACCAGCGATCTTTGAAATGCACCAGCAGGGGTTTATCGTTGGCAATCAGTTCGGAACACAGACTTAAGGCGAACAGGACGGCGAAGATCCACAGCGACCAGTAGCCGCGACGGTTGTGGCGAAATCGCGCCCAGCGGGCCTGATGGACGGGGCTTAAACGCGACATTAGCGGCCCTCAAAATCGATACGGGGATCGACCAGCGTATAGCTGATATCGCTGATGATATTCAGCAGCAGGCCGATCAGGGTGAAAATGTACAGTGTGCCAAACATCACCGGGTAATCACGGGAGACGGTGGCCTCATAGCCGAGCAGCCCTAAACCGTTGAGAGAGAACATCACTTCTATCAGCAGAGAGCCGGTAAAAAACATACTGATGAACGTGGCGGGAAAACCGGCAATCACCAGCAGCATGGCGTTACGAAAAACGTGCTTCCACATAATCTGCTTTTCACCGACGCCTTTGGCGCGCGCGGTGACGACGTACTGTTTGCGGATCTCATCAAGAAAGGCATTTTTGGTCAGCATCGTAAGCGCCGCAAAACCGCCGATAACCGTCGCCAGCACCGGAAGCGTGATGTGCCAGAAGTAATCGGTGATTTTCTGATACCACGGCAACGTGCTGAAATCCGCAGAGACCAGCCCGCGCAGCGGGAAGAGGTCGAAATAACTGCCGCCAGCGAAAAAGACAATCAGCAGCACGGCAAACAGAAATGCCGGGATAGCGTAGCCGATGATAATGAACGTGCTGCTCCAGATATCAAAACGGCTACCGTTGTAGACCGCTTTGCGGATCCCCAGCGGAATGGAGACCAGATAAATAATCAGCGTCCCCCACAGTCCGAGCGTGATGGAAACCGGAAGGCTTTGCTTGATCAGGGTTAGCACCGAGGCGCTGCGAAACAGGCTGTCGCCAAAATCGAAACGGACATAATCCCAGAGCATCCTGAAATAACGCTCGTGCAGCGGCTTGTCAAAACCATAGCGATGGGTGATCTCGGCGATCACCTCCGGATCCAGTCCCCGACCGCCCCGGTAGTGGCTTTCGCTGATATTGCCCACGCCCGTCCGGGCATGGCTGGCCCCCATTCCTTCACCGCCGCCGCCCGGCATGCCGCCAGCGTGACCAAAATCTATGGCCGCAATCGCTTGGTCCACCGGGCCGCCGGGGGCAATCTGCACGATAAAAAAGTTAATGGTAATGATGGCCCATAGCGTCGGGATAACCAGCAGCAGCCTGCGGATAAGATAAGCGCCCATCGTCACTCCTCAACGCCGCGCTGCGGGCAGTTTTGCGGCTTTATTCACGTCATACCACCACGTATCAAAACCAAGCGTATAAACCGGGCGAACGGCGGGCAGGGAGAATTTGTCCCAGCGGGCCACGCGATCTTCACCCATGTACCACATCGGCAGCATGTAATAGTTCCAGGTTAACACCCGGTCAAGCGCGCGCCCGAGCGGCAGAAGTTTCTCTTTATCGCCCTGAGCGGCAACGATTTTCGCGATCAGCGCATCAATCACCGGACTCTTTACCCCCGGAGCGTTGTAGGAGGAGTCGATATACCCCGATGCCCAGGAGATTTGCAGGTCTGAACTCGGCCACGGCTGGGCAGCCCACAGGGTTTGCATCATGTCGTAATCGCGACTGCGCTTGCGGTTGGTCAGCTGGGCAATATCGACCTGGCGGATATTCATGGTCACCCCAAGACGGGCAAGGTTCTTCTTAAACGGCAGCACCCACTGATCGTTTGCGCCGGAGGCAATCAGCAGTTCGAAGCTGAGCGGCTTACCAGTTTTAACATTTACTCGTAGCCGATTTTTCAACACCCAGCCAGCGTCATCCAGCAGTTTGCTGGCTTTCAGCAGGTTGTCCCGGTCGAACCCGTTTCCGTCGGATTTTGGCGGTTCAAATAGGCGGGTGAACACTTCCGGCGGGAGCTCCGCTTTCATTGGCGCCAGCAAAACCAGCTCGTCCGCGTGGGGATAATCACGGGCGGCATATTCAGTATTCTGGAAATAGCTGTTCGCCCGGCTGTAGGCTCCGTAAAACAGCGCTTTGTTCATCCATTCGAAATCAAACGCCAGGGTAATAGCTTCACGCACCCGACGATCGGAAAAAACCGGGCGCTGAATATTAAACGCCAGCCAGCGCGTGTCCTGCGCGGATTCGTTTTTATGTTCGTCTTTAACGATATAGCCTTTCGCGAAATTTTTTCCGATATACCGGGTCGCCCAGTTTTTGGCGCTGTTCTCGACACGTAAATCAAATGCGCCTGCCTTAAACGCCTCGAAGGCCACGTTATCATCCAGGTAGTAGTCGTAGCGGATTGTATCGAAGTTCCAGCGGCCCCGGTTTACCGGCAGCGTGGCTGCCCAGTAATCTTTCACGCGGGAATAGATCACGTACTGGCCCATTCGCCAGTCGGTAATGCGATACGGTCCTCCGGCCAGCGGCGGGGAAGAGAGGGGATCGCTCAGCTTATGGTTTTTCCAGAATGATTCGGGCATGACGGGCAGGGAGAACAGGCTCAGCATATTCTCTTTGTTTGGCTCAGGGAGTTCGATTCGCACGGTCAGCGGGGCGATGGCTTTCACCGTGGTGCCCTTGTACACCAGACGAAACTGCGGCACGCCTTCGGTCATAAATTTATGAAAGGTGAACGCCACATCGCGGGCGCTAACCGGCGTACCGTCGTGAAAACGCGCCCGCGGATTAATCGCGATTTCTGCCCAGCTAAAATCATCGGCGTAACGCACGTTCTCAGCGACCAGGGGATAATAGCTGCCGGGCTCGTCGTCGGAGGTGACGAACAGCGTGTCATAGAGGGATTCGGTACGCGCTGCCGCCACGCCGCGCAGGGCGAAGCGGTTAAAGTTGTCAAACGTTCCGGTCGCGGAAAGCGTCACGTTCCCGCCTTTCGGGGCGGCGGGGTTCACATAATCGTAGTGAGTAAAGTTGACCGCATACTTCGGCTCGCCAATGACGGCAAAGGCCGTGCTCTCTTTGATGGTCTGCGCCTGGCTCGACAGGCTCACCAGCGCCAACAGCATCAATACAACGCGCATAATCATAGTGCGGCGGATCCCTTTGTTCACAGGCAGGCTCGGTTGAGGAGAATAATAAGGGACAGCGCCGTGATTGTGAAATTATTCCCCGAGCGTGATGTCGGGTTGCCACGTCCTGAACTGCTCCAGCGGCATTGGTCGGCCGATCCAGTAGCCCTGAAGATAGTTCACGCCATGCTCGCGCAGCCACGCCGCCTGCTCGGGCGTTTCAACACCCTCGGCGACGGTTAACATATTCAGGCGTTCTGCCAGCGTCAGCACCGCGTCAAGCACTGGCGAGGTAACGGTTTCAGTCCCGATGGCATTCACGAAGCCACGGTCAATTTTCAGGTAATCCATCGTGAAGCGTTCCAGATAGATCAGCGCGCTGTGGCCGGTGCCAAAATCATCGATGGCGATTTCAAAACCTTCATTGTGCAGCCATTCAAACAGCTGATTTGCCTCGCGGTGGTTGATCATGTCGCGCTCGGTTATTTCCAGCACAATCTGGAAGTGATCGGGCGGAAGGGCAGCGGCAAACGCGCGCATATCCTCCTTAAAGCTTTCCGCATGCAGATGACCGGGCGCGATGTTGATCCCAAACTTGGCCCCAGGCGGGAGCACCGTTTGCAGGACAGGGGCATCGCGGATAATCAGGTCAAAAAGATGCAGCGTCAGCGGGACGATCAGCTTCTGCGCTTCAGCAAAATTAATAAAGGCATCCGGTGGAATTTCGCCCATCACCGGGTGCTTCCAGCGCATCAGGACTTCCAGCCCGGTCATTCTGAGCGACTGCGCATCCACGACGGGCTGATAGACCACGTAGAACTGGTCGTGCTTGATGGCCGTAAGGATCTCTTTCCCGGGATTCAGACGGATAGTGAGAATATAGAAATTCAGCAGACCTGCCGCAATACCGCAGACCAGGCCGAAGAACACGGCGTAGAGCAGTTCATCGGTCTTCCAGGCTTGCGCATAGACGTTAACGGTCAGAGGAATATTTTTCAGCGTGGCGGTGCGGGCAGGGACGTCAGGCAAATCCCGCGCCTGAACCAGCATTCCGGACTGGGTGGATAACGCGGAGTCGCCAATGACGATCGATATTCCGGAAAATTCATCCTGACGTGACGTATAAAGAAGGTAAGGCGTCAGGTTGATGTTCACGGAGGTAAATACGCCGCCGTCTTTTACCAGCGGATTGCGATACCAGATAGCGATCGCGGGTTTATCCGGCAGCATGGGCGTGCCCGGCAGGAGCGCGATATCAACAGGTTTGCTGATGTGTAGCTGAGGGATAAGCGTTTCCATTGGGGTATTCATCGGACCTGTTGCCGAAGAGCAGAAGGCCTGTTTATCCCGGACCAGCAAAAAGGCGCGCACGTTAATACTGAAGGCCGCGCGTGAGGTGAGCGCCGCACTGACCTCTTCACAGCTGTTCAGCGTGAGCGGCTGGAGCGTATCAATAGAGGTTTTAAGCTCGTCGAAAAAGCTCTCCATGTAGACGCTTAAATCCGTAATGAGGGTATCGTACCTGACTTCTCGCTTGTGATAACTCCAGTAAAACTGTAACGCACTCAGAAGCAGGGCGGTAAACAACCCCGTCAGAATACTGAGAAACAGTATCTTGCGGTTGCTTGAGAAGTAGCGGGTAAACATAGATGTCGTGATTCCTGAAATGACGCTGGATGTCTATCAGTGTAACGGGCAAAAAAAAACACTGCCGGAGCAGTGCTTTTTTAATCGTATCGCCAGCCAAGGGATAACCAACGATACGACAGCAATATTAACTACGGCTCAGAACGCGGCGAGCTTCGTTGTAGCGCTTCTTCCAGTAAGGTTCGTTCATGCTGGAAATCGTCACACCACTGCTGGTGGAAGCATGGACAAACTGATCGTTACCGATATAGATGCCAACGTGTCGACCGGTTGAACCTGCTCTGAACAGGACTAAATCGCCCGTACGCAGTTTAGTGCGCGAAATGGACTTGCCCATTTCCTGCTGTTCATAAGTAGAACGCGGAAGGTCTAACCCAAACTGCTCACGGAAAGTACGCTGTACGAATGCGGAGCAATCGATGCCTTTCTTGGTGCTGCCGCCCAGGCGGTAACGCACGCCTTTCCAGTCAGCATACTGATCCATAATACGCGACTTAACGTCGAGATTACGTACCATATTTTCAAATTCATCCTGAGAGGCTTGCAGTGAAGAGGAATCTTCCATTCCCACAACACGCGTCTCAGGATGCATATTCTTCGCGGTGTTCGTCGTACTACATGCCGAAAGCAGAACCGCCACTGCAATCGCCGGGATCCCCCGCAAGATATATCTCAAAATTGGTTGAGATTTGACCATTTTGTTTGTTTTCCCTTGAAGTCCTTAACGAAAATATCGTTATAAAAATGCCAACCGTGACGAGACTAATTATCTGTTCACAATGAGACAATTCTTTATGGTGAAATCTGTGGCACAACGCACAAAATTATTCACCACGATAATAATTATCTCAATGGGGCAAAACGAGTTCGAGGTTAACCGATTGCAAAGGGCATTGCGAGCAAAAAAGACCGTTTTTTTATAAGAAAATGTGATACACAACGTTACAGCGCGGAATTGCTCAAAATGCCGCCATTCATACCGGTAATCCCTGCAATTGCTTCATTTTTATCACGAATTGTATGACGGAATGATGACAGCGCTGAATGATGCCGGAAAGAAGTGACTCAGGGATCGAAAACGATCCCTGATGAATGGTGTTAATTAGCGTTATTTATTTGTTTCAGACTTGTTTAAATTTGCCGGGAAGATAGCGATCAAAAATACCTATTACGCGATCGCTCAGGGGAGTCATCAGCACCCAGGGTAAACCAATTAACACCGCCGTGAGGGAGCCTACGGCGATATCTGTCAGCCAGTGAGCGCCAATCATCACCCGCGGGAATGCAAATACCACCACAATAACCAAGGCGATGGCGAAGGCTTTTTTACCGAAATAGCGCAGCATGAAGCCAGCAAAAATCAGCAGCATCATACCGTGGTCGCCCGGGAAGCTGTCCTTCGAGGCGTCTTTGGTTGGAATATGAAGCAGCTCGCTGACGCGGTTAATATTCGGGAAAGAGAGCGACGGACTGGCGCGTTTAACCGGCATCAGATGCTGCGCCAGCTGGTTGATAATCACGGCTGCCAGCAGCATGACCAGGCCGATAATCAGAATACGGCGACGACCCGTTTTGTCTTCCTTCAGCCAGAAGGAGAGCATCAGACAGCCCATTGCCAGCAGCGAACAGCCGTCAAACGCGCGGTTGTTGGTGATCGCCACCAGCCACAGGAAGGCTTCACTCTTCGCCAGCGCCTGGTTAAAGAAGTGGAACAGCCCGGAATCCAGCGGGAACCAGAATCCGTGATCCGCCGGGATATACCAGGAGAAAAAGATCGCCAGACCGGCAGCGTTGAGCAATAAAATAGCAGGAAGTCGAGTCGTCATAGTCTTCAGCAATGTGTGAAATCAGGGGCAACGTTAGCCGCCCAAACTTAAACGAAGCTTCAACAGGCTTGACTGGAGGGCATTCCAGTCGGTATTAACCGCACTAATTAACTCTATCCGGCTGTCGGGTGGCGCGACGTTCTGGGTTTCTATAAAGAAATCCTCGCCCTGACGATTAATGCGCACCAGACCATCCGGGGTGCGCATGATCCCTTTTACCCGCTCAACCGGCGCCAGTCTCGCCCATTCCAGTATACCAATGGTGTCGAAAACCGTATCGGCATCGAAGATCCAGCCGCAGGCCTGGTGTCCCTGGCCGCTGTTCAGATTTCGACGCCAGCGCTGATGTTCCGGCAGGCTCAGCGCAGCCAGACCTTGCTTCGCGCCGTGGCTATGCGAATGCTCTGCGCTGGCAGGCAGTTGCGTCTGGTTGAGGCGGGGAAGATCGAGCAGGGCGCCATCAATGTTGCCCTGGGTGGTCTGCACATACTGACGTCCACCGCCAGCCTGCTGCCACCAGGCATTGAACGCGGCCTGACTTTCAGGCGTCGCGCGATCGGATTTATTCGCCACGATGATATCTGCCGAGGCGAGCTGGTCGCGGAAATTGTCGTTATTGATCGCTTTTTCATCCAGCAGCTGGCGGGGGTCGAGCAGGCAAAGCGTCGCACGCAGCTCAAGCCACGGCTCGTAGACCGGGGCGGTCAGTAAATCAAGAATTTGCTTCGGATGACCCAGCCCAGTGGGTTCAATCAGCAGACGGTCAGGCTTGCCCTGACGCAGCAGCGTATTCAGCCCGACCTGCATCGGCAGACCATTCACGCAGCACATACACCCGCCCGGGATCTCTTTCACCATCGCGCCGCTGTCGGCGAGCAACGCGCCGTCGATCCCCACTTCGCCAAATTCGTTGACCAGCACGGCCCACTTTTCCGCCGGATCTTTATTGGCCAGCAAATGCAGAATGGACGTAGTTTTACCGCTGCCGAGAAAACCGGTGATCAGGTTGGTTTTGGTCACGTGCGCTCCGATAAATAATTGTGATGTAGTAACAACTATCTATCATCCTGACGAAAAAATCGGGCATTGAGAAGAGGGAGGGCGAACGGAGCGTAAAACCGTTCGCCTTAAACGCAATAATCGCTAAATTTTTAACGTTTCGATAACGGCCTGACGCGCGCCGAGCCGGACGAGGCGCTGGTACGCGCCGGTGATTGCCTCGACAAAGACAGGGTTTTGCGGCAGGTCGTCGCCAAAGATTTCTTTTAGCGTCAGCAGGGCGCTAACGCGTTCTGCGTCACTGCTGGAAGCGACAATGGCCTGAAACTTGTCGCTCAGCGGATCGCGCACGTCAATGGCGTTGCCCTGGTCGTCCGTCCCGCTGACGTAGCGCATCCAGCCTGCGACGCCCAGCGCCAGTAATGGCCAGGCGGTGTTACGCTCAAGATGCATGCGGATCCCATCCAGCATGCGCTGAGGCAGCTTCTGACTGCCGTCCATAGCGATTTGCCAGGTGCGGTGCTGTAGCGCCGGGTTGGCGAAGCGGTCAAGCAGGCTGTCAGCATAGGCTGTCAGATCGACGTTGGTGATGCGCAGCGTAGGGGCCTGCTCATTCAGCATCAGCCTGCGGGCAGCCTCGCGGAAGCTGTCGTCCTGCATACATTCATTTATGTGCGCGTAGCCGGCAAGGTAGCCCAGATACGCCAGGAAGGAGTGGCTGCCGTTCAGCATCCGCAGCTTCATCTGCTCCCAGGGCAGGACATCCTCAACCATCTGTACGCCTGCAACCTCCCATTTCGGACGCCCGGCGACAAAGTTATCTTCCACTACCCACTGAATGAACGGTTCACAGCTGATGGCGCAGGGATCTTCAACGCCAAGTTCCTGGGTGATTTCCGCGAGTGAGGCGTCAGTGGCGGCGGGCACGATTCGGTCGACCATGGTGCCAGGGAAGCTCACGTGCGCCTCGATCCATCCGGCCAGCTCTGCGGATCGCTTTCCGGCCATGCCGAGAACGGCATTTTTCACCACGTGGCCGTTGTCGGGAATATTGTCGCAGGAGAGCACGGTAAACGCTGGCAGGCTGCGCTCGCGGCGGCGATGAAGCGCTTCGACCAGAATACCCGGCGCGGAATGCGGCTCAGACGGATGCTCAAGATCGTGCAGAATGCGGCTGTTGTGCATATCCAGTTTCCCCGTCGCCGGATCGATGCAGTAGCCTTTTTCGGTAATGGTGAGGGAGACAATGGCCACCTGCGGTTCGCAGAACTTCTCAATAATGGCTGCCAGCGAGTCGAGTTTTGCGTTCAGGCACTCTTTTACCGCACCGATAATAATGGGCTGATTGCCTTCGGCACCTTTCTCCAGCACGGTAAACAGATGATCCTGCGCGCGGAGCTGGCGCATGAGAACATCGCCGCTAAAGAGGCTAATCTCACAAATACCCCAGTCGCCTCCTTTGGCGTTCAGCACCCGGTTTGTTAACAACGCCTGATGCGCCCGGTGGAACGCGCCAAAGCCGAAATGGACGATGCGGGAGCGTAACTGCTCGCGATCGTAGCGGGGCTGCTGGACATGAGCAGGAAGCGCGGTGGAGGCAATAGTCTTCATGTAGTACACACCTGATTAACCATTAATTAACAATGCCAGTGTAAAGTTATATGACAACAAATTAAATTGGTAAGCCGTAAATATCCCGGTTATGTGAGTTTGATCAATCAATGTCGCGCGCTGTGTTGACCACTTCGATTAAACATGTATGGTAGTCGTCATTGAGGTAATCCATATTGGTATAACAACTTGAGAGGGTGGGGCAATGGAACAAACCTGGCGTTGGTACGGGCCGAACGATCCGGTTTCTCTTGATGATGTGCGTCAGGCTGGCGCAACGGGTGTGGTCACGGCGCTGCATCATATTCCGAACGGTCAGGTGTGGCCGGTGGAGGAAATCCAAAAGCGTCAGGCACAGCTGGCAGAGAAGGGTCTAACCTGGTCTGTCGTGGAAAGTATTCCGGTTCACGAAGATATCAAAACCCACTCCGGTGAGTGTGAAACCTGGATTGCGAATTATCAGCAGAGCATTCGTAACCTGGCGGCCTGCGGTATTGATACCGTCTGCTATAACTTTATGCCAATTCTGGACTGGACGCGTACCGACCTGGAATATGAAATGGCCGATGGTTCGAAGGCGCTGCGTTTCGATCAAATCGCTTTTGCGGCTTTCGAGCTGCACATTCTGAAGCGTCCGGGGGCGGAAGCAGACTACACCGCCGAAGAGCAGCAGCAGGCGCTGGCGTGGTTCAATGCCGCCAGTGAAGCGGACATTGAGAAGCTGGTTCGCAATATTATCGCGGGCCTGCCGGGGGCGGAAGAGGGCTATACCCTCGATCAGTTCCGCGCGCGCCTGGCGGAATATGGCGATATCGATAAAAACCAGCTGCGTGAAAACATGGCGCACTTCCTGCGCGCTATCGTGCCGGTGGCAGAAGAAGCGGGCGTGCGGCTGGCGGTCCATCCGGACGATCCTCCGCGCCCAATCCTCGGCCTGCCGCGTATCGTGTCGACCATTGAGGATATGCAGTGGCTAAAAGAGACGGTGGACAGCATCTACAACGGCTTTACCATGTGTACGGGCTCTTACGGCGTGCGTGCGGATAACGATCTGGTGCGGATGATCGAAACCTTTGGGGATCGCATTCATTTCACTCACCTGCGTGCAACCTGCCGTGAAGAGAATCCAAAAACCTTCCATGAAGCAGCCCACCTTGGCGGCGACGTGAACATGGTTGCGGTGGTGGATGCCATTCTCTCTGAAGAAGTACGTCGTAAGCAGGCGGGGGATGTACG
Organism: Enterobacter cloacae complex sp. ECL411; assembly: GCF_021869665.1. Classification (NCBI taxonomy): domain Bacteria; kingdom Pseudomonadati; phylum Pseudomonadota; class Gammaproteobacteria; order Enterobacterales; family Enterobacteriaceae; genus Enterobacter; species Enterobacter cloacae complex sp. ECL411. The sequence continues at coordinate 3,166,936 of NZ_CP091486.1, read as the reverse complement.
TCCTATCCCGTTCCGTCCGGATCACGGGCATCAGATGCTGGACGATCTGCGCAAGAAAACGAATCCAGGGTATTCGGCGATTGGCCGTCTGAAAGGGATGGCGGAAGTGCGCGGTATCGAGCTGGCGCTGAAAATGACGAAGTATCCAGAGCTTCTGTAAGCCTGATTGCCCGGTGGCGCTACGCTTACCGGGCCTACGAAAAACCGGCTCTGAGGCCGGTTTTTGTGTTTTTGTAGGCCGGGTAAGGCGCAGCCGCCACCCGGCAAACGCCACAATCAGTCAGCGCGACCCATATAGCGTTTTTCTTCGATATGGATACGGATTTTCTCGCCCGCTGACAGGTATTCTGGCACCTGTACGACCAGACCGGTAGTCAGGGTAGCCGGTTTGTTACGCGCGCTTGCAGACGCGCCTTTGATGCCCGGTGCCGTTTCAACGATTTCCAGATCAACGGTCTGCGGCAGCTCCAGCGCCAGCAGCACGCCATCCCAGGTCAGCACCTGCATGTCCGGCATTCCACCTTCAGGAATAAACAGCAGCTCTTCTTCGATCTGATCTTTGGTGAAGATATACGGGGTGTAATCTTCTTTATCCATGAACACGTATTCGTTGCCGTCGATGTAGGAGAAATCAACGTAGCGACGGGTCAGGGTCACGGTATCCACGATATCGTCGCCTTTAAAACGTTCCTCCACTTTCAGGCCGGTACGGACATCGGAGAAACGCATTTTATACAGCGTTGCTGCGCCACGGGCGCTGGGTGCCTGAATGTCGATATCTTTTACAATCAGCAGTTTGCCATTGTAATTCAGTACCATACCTTTCTTAATTTCGTTCGCTCTTGGCATTGCAGTAATCCTGTTTACGGGAGGTAAAAAATATCGCGCCAAATTACTCGCGCGCGGCCTTTCAGGCAAGCGGAATTCGTGGGTTTTGCTATCAATACATAAAAGGTGTTACTGTGCGCGCAATGCCCGACTGCGCGGGCATCTGCCACCAACAGAGAGCATGTATGGATTGTCGTTCCGACTGTGGCGCGTGCTGTACCGCACCGTCCATCTCAAGCCCCATTCCAGGCATGCCACAAGGCAAGCCTGCCAATACCCGCTGCGTTCAGCTCTCTGACTCCAACCTGTGCATGATCTTTGGCTCGCCTTTACGCCCGAAGGTGTGCTCCGGGCTCCAGCCTGACGCCGAAATGTGCGGCAGTACGCGCCAGCAGGCCATCACTTACCTGCTTGAGCTGGAAGCGCTCACCGCGCCTTAAACGTCCTTAATCCGCGTCAGGCAGCTCAACGTCAGGACGCACATCACCAGCGCAATCCAGAACACCGTATGATAGTTCCAGATTTCAGCCACAACGCCCGCCAGTGAGCCTGCAATAATCCAGCCCACGCGGGTGGTATTAGTATAAAGGGTGGTGGCAGCGCCTGCCTGACCCGGCATCAGATCCTGGAAGTAGAGCATGCCGATACCGGCCAGAATGCCGATATAAATGGCGTTCAGCAGCTGTAAAGCAAGAAGCAGCGCGGGCGTATGAACCGTCAGCATACCGATATAAAACAGCAGCCCGGCAACGGCGGCGATGCGCATCAAAAAGCGCTTGCCGAAGCGCTTCGCGTAATAGCCCGCAATCAGCATGGTGGGGATCTCAAGCCCCGCGGCGGTTCCCATCATGATCCCGGCCAGCTTCTCCGGCAGATGCAGCTCATCAATAATAAACAACGGCATATTAATGATATAGAGGCTGTTCGTTCCCCACATCAGCGTACAGATAATGAATAACAGTAGTGCGTCGCGCCGGTTACGCCGCGGTGCTTCCAGCGTACCGGTCGCCACTTTCGGCTCTTTACGCATGGAAGGCAGGAAGAACCATACCATTGCGCCACACACCACGAAGGCTACCGCCGCGCTGAGGTACATTACCGTAAAGCCAAAACCCATTGCCAGCGCGTAGGCGAGCGGGGGGCCAATCACCCACGCAAGCGACACCTGCGCGCGCAGTATCGAGCTGAACATCACCGCTTCCCGCCCGGTGCGGTCGGCGTGCTCGCGGGCAAGGGCGAACATCTGCGGGTTGGCGGTCGAGCCGAAGCTGCTCAGGAACACCCCAACAAACAGCAGAATGAAATAGTTGCGGTTCCAGGCAAACAACACGCAGGCGAAAACGCCCAGCAGACAGCAAAAAACAATCAGGCTTTTGCGATCGCCTTTTCTGTCGGAACGCCCGGCCAGAAACTGGCTGACCAGGATGCCAATGATGGCGCTCCCGGTGAAGAAGAAGCCAACCATCGCCGGACGCGCGTGGACTTCGTTGGTCAGAAACAGGCTCAGCGTAGGCGTTTGTAACGCACCGGCAATACCGGTGAGGAAAGCAACAATCAAAAACGCCGTTGACGTCAAATCAAAGGGCTTTGGTGAGGCGGCAGCGGGGGTGTTATGCATGTTCAGTCTTTGCGAGTAACAGAGAGAGGCGGAGTTTACGCCGCCTGTCATTAAATAAACAGAGGGCAAAATCAAGATTGCCACAATAAATCAAAATAGCATTTCAGTTTAACGCTGTTTCGCTGAAGCGTGCTGAACCTGTTTGCTGAACATCAGCAAAAACCTCCCTATTGAAGAAGAAATGTGCTGCACTTCTAAATTCTGCAACAAGAAATGTAACTTTTCTTGCAACCTTTTGTAGAAAAGACAAGACTTCTTGAAACGTTTCAGCGCTATCTTGCATGTCCTGTAGAAGCAGGTTAGCGCATATTTTCTCAGTTAAGCTGAAACGATTCAATTTCAGCAGGAGAGGAGAATCATGTTCCAGTTATCTGTTCAGGATATCCACCCGGGCGAACAGGCCGGGAATAAAGAAGAGGCTATTCGCCAGGTCGCCGCTGCGCTCGTGCAGGCTGGCAACGTGGCGGACGGCTACGTCAACGGCATGCTGGCGCGTGAACAGCAGACCTCCACCTTCCTCGGTAACGGTATTGCAATTCCGCACGGCACCACGGACACCCGCGATCAGGTGCTGAAAACCGGCGTGCAGGTTTACCAGTTCCCGCAGGGCGTGCTCTGGGGCGAGGGGCAGGTGGCTTACGTGGCGATCGGTATCGCGGCAAGCGGTGACGAACACCTGGGCCTGCTGCGTCAGCTGACGCACGTGCTGAGCGATGATGCCGTCGCGGAACAGCTTAAATCCGCCACCACTGCTGAAGAGCTGCGTGCCCTGCTGATGGGCGAAAAACAGAGCGAAGCGCTGAAGCTGGATAATGAAACCCTGATGCTGGACGTCGTTGCGTCCGATCTGGTGACGCTCCAGGCGCTGAACGCGGCTCGCCTGAAAGAGGTGGGGGCGGCTGATACCGCCTTTGTGACCCGCACCATCAATGATAAGCCTTTAAACCTGGGTCAGGGCATCTGGCTGAACGACAGTGCTGAAGGCAACCTGCGCAGTGCTATCGCGGTCAGCCGTGCTGCGGTTGCCTTTGAGACAGACGGCGAACGCGCCGCGATGCTGGTAACGGTTGCCATGGCTGACGATCAGCCGGTTTCCGTGCTGAAGCGCCTTGGCGATCTGCTGCTGAACAATAAAGCTGAAAAACTGCTGAACGCAGACGCGGCGACGGTGCTGGCCCTGCTGACCAGCGACGATGCGCTGACGGACGACCTGCTGAGCGCGGAGTACGTGGTGCGTAACGAACATGGCCTGCATGCCCGTCCGGGCACCATGCTGGTGAATACCATTAAACAATTTGAAAGTGAGATCACCGTGACCAATCTGGACGGTTCGGGTAAACCAGCCAACGGGCGCAGCCTGATGAAAGTTGTCGCGCTGGGTGTGAAGAAAGGCCATCGTCTGCGTTTTACCGCGCAGGGTGCTGATGCTGAACAGGCGCTAAAAGCGATTGGCGACGCCATCGCGGCCGGTCTGGGGGAGGGCGCATAATGAGCAGACGTGTTGCGACCATTACGCTGAACCCGGCTTACGATCTGGTGGGCTTCTGCCCGGAAATTGAGCGTGGCGAAGTTAACCTGGTGCGAACCACCGGCCTGCATGCCGCAGGGAAAGGGATTAACGTGGCGAAGGTGCTGAAAGATCTCGGCATCGACGTCACCGTTGGCGGCTTCCTTGGCAAAGACAACCAGGACGGTTTTCAGCAGTTGTTCAGTGAACTGGGCATCGCCAACCGTTTTCAGGTTGTGCAGGGCCGTACCCGTATTAACGTTAAGCTGACCGAGAAAGACGGTGAAGTGACCGATCTGAACTTCTCCGGCTTCGAAGTGACCCCGGCTGACTGGGAGCGCTTCGTTGCCGATTCCCTGAGCTGGCTGGGCCAGTTTGACATGGTGTGCGTCAGCGGCAGCTTGCCGTCCGGCGTCAGCCCGGAAGCGTTCACCGACTGGATGACGCGCCTGCGCAGCCAGTGCCCGTGCATTATTTTTGACAGCAGCCGCGACGCGCTGGTCGCCGGTCTGAAAGCCTCGCCATGGCTGGTTAAGCCTAACCGCCGTGAACTGGAAATCTGGGCGGGCCGTAAGCTGCCAGAATTAAAGGATGTGATTGACGCTGCCTATGCGCTGCGCGAGCAGGGTATCGCTCATGTGGTGATTTCGCTGGGTGCAGAAGGTGCCCTGTGGGTTAACGCCTCCGGGGAATGGATTGCCAAACCGCCTTCTATGGAAGTGGTCAGCACCGTGGGTGCCGGGGATTCGATGGTTGGCGGCCTGATCTACGGTCTGCTGATGCGCGAATCCAGTGAACATACCCTACGCCTTGCTACCGCCGTTGCGGCCCTGGCCGTGAGCCAGAGCAATGTCGGTATTACCGATCGTACCCAGTTAGCCGCGATGATGGCGCGCGTTGACTTAAAACCTTTTAACTAACAGCAGGAGAGGAATAATGAAAACGCTGCTGATCATTGACTCCGGTCTCGGACAGGCTCGTGCCTATATGGCGAAGACCCTGCTGGGCGCGGCGGCACAAAAAGCGCACCTGGATATCATTGATAACCCGGGTGATGCTGAAATGGCGATTGTTCTGGGCGACAAAATCCCCGCGGACAGCGCCCTGAACGGCAAAAAAGTATGGCTGGGCGATATTAACCGCGCGGTGGCACACCCTGAACTGTTTCTGAGCGAAGCAAAAGGTCATGCGACGGTTTACAGCGCACCCGTTGAGGCCGCGCCGGTCGCAACCGCTGGGCCGAAACGCATTGTTGCGGTAACGGCCTGCCCGACAGGTGTGGCTCACACCTTTATGGCGGCTGAAGCCATTGAAACCGAAGCGAAAAAACGCGGCTGGTGGGTGAAGGTTGAAACTCGCGGCTCTGTTGGCGCGGGTAATGCCATCACACCGGAAGAGGTGGCCGAAGCCGATCTGGTGATCGTGGCGGCCGATATCGAAGTGGATCTGGCGAAGTTTGCCGGTAAGCCGATGTACCGCACCTCAACCGGCCTGGCGCTGAAGAAAACTGCGCAGGAGTTTGATAAAGCGCTGGCGGAAGCCAAACCTTATCAGGCGACCGGTGCGGCTAAAACGCCTGGCGAAGGTAAGAAAGAGTCTGCGGGTGCCTATCGTCACCTGTTAACCGGGGTTTCCTACATGCTGCCGATGGTGGTGGCGGGCGGCCTGTGTATTGCGCTCTCCTTTGCCTTTGGTATCGAAGCCTTTAAAGAGCAGGGCACGCTGGCGGCAGCGTTGATGCAGATTGGTGGAGGCTCCGCGTTTGCGCTGATGGTGCCGGTGCTGGCGGGCTTTATCGCCTTCTCCATCGCTGACCGTCCGGGTCTGACGCCGGGTCTTATCGGCGGTATGCTGGCCGTGAGCACTGGTTCTGGCTTTATCGGCGGTATTATTGCCGGTTTCCTTGCCGGTTACGTGGCGAAGCTCATCAGCTCTAAGCTGAAGCTGCCGCAGAGTATGGAGGCGCTGAAACCTATCCTGATCATCCCGCTGATTTCCAGCCTGGTGGTCGGTCTGGCGATGATTTACCTGATTGGTAAGCCGGTCGCGGGCATTCTGGAAGGTCTGACCCACTGGCTGCAAACCATGGGGACGGCGAACGCGGTGCTGTTGGGCGCAATCCTCGGCGGTATGATGTGTACCGACATGGGCGGTCCGGTAAACAAAGCGGCATACGCGTTCGGCGTTGGCCTGCTGAGTACCCAGACCTACGCGCCGATGGCAGCGATCATGGCGGCAGGTATGGTGCCTCCGCTGGCACTTGGCCTGGCGACAATCATTGCCCGTCGTAAGTTCGATAAAGCGCAGCAGGAAGGCGGCAAAGCGGCGCTGGTGCTGGGTCTGTGCTTCATTACCGAAGGCGCAATCCCGTTTGCGGCGCGCGATCCAATGCGTGTTCTGCCATGCTGTATCGTCGGCGGTGCGGTAACGGGAGCTATCTCCATGGCGGTAGGTGCGAAACTGATGGCACCGCACGGCGGTCTGTTCGTCCTGCTGATCCCTGGCGCCATCACGCCGGTGCTGGGCTACCTGCTGGCGATTGTTGCCGGTACGCTGGTGGCGGGTCTGTCTTACGCGGTGCTGAAGCGTCCGGAAGCGGAAGTGGTCGCAAAAGCAGCCTAAAAGAGGTGTCGGGTGGCGGCTTCGCCTTACCCGACCTACAAAAAAGCCGGGTCGCGTTAAGCGCCCGGCTTTTTTTATGCCGCCTGTTCAGCGGTCTGCTGTGCCTTCAGCCAGGCAATCTCTTCTGCCCAGATATCCGGATTGATGGTTTCCAGCACCATTGGAATGCCGTCGAAGCGGGGATCCTGCATGATAAAGCGGAACGCATCGTGGCCGATATTACCTTCGCCCAGGCTGTGGTGACGGTCTACGCGGCTGCCGAACGCGCTTTTCGCATCGTTTAAGTGCATACCGCGAAGATATTTAAAACCAACAATACGCTCGAACTCCTCGAAGGTATTTTTTGTGGCCTCGGTTGTGCGCAGATCATACCCGGCGGCAAACGCGTGGCAGGTATCAATGCACACGCCCACGCGGGATTTGTCTTCCACGCCGTCGATGATCGCCGCCAGATGCTCAAACTTAAAGCCGAGGTTGCTGCCCTGACCGGCGGTATTCTCAATCACCGCCGTCACGCCCTGGGTTTTATCCAGCGTCATGTTGATGGACTCGGCGATGCGCGCCAGACAGGCGTCTTCGTCGATTTGCATCAGATGGCTACCGGGATGGAAGTTCAGCAGCGTCAGCCCCAGCTGTTCGCAGCGCTGAACCTCATCCAGGAATGCTTCGCGGGATTTTTCCAGCGCCTCAGCAACCGGGTGGCCGAGGTTAATCAGGTAGCTGTCGTGCGGGAGGATCTGCCCAGGCCCATAGCGGTATTTCTCGCAGGCGGCTTTGAAGTCATCAATCACTTCCGCGGTGAGGGGAGCTGCGCGCCACTGGCGCTGGTTTTTGGTGAACAGGGCGAAAGCGGTCGCCTCGATTTCGGCGGCGCGAATGGCGGCATTCGCAAGGCCACCGGCAGCGCTGACGTGCGCTCCAACATATTTCATAAAAAGACTCCTGTTAACCCGAAATGCCTATGATAGCGGGTTAACAGGAGAAGGACGAGATGGTTTATGCCAACAGGCTGTGTACCGCAAGGTTAATCGCACCGCCGCCAACAATCAGCCAGATGAACAGCACCAGCGCCATCAGCAGCGGTTTCGCCCCGGCTTTTTTCAGCGCGCTGACGTGCGTGGTGACGCCCAGCGCCGCCATCGCCATCGCCAGCAGGACCGTATCCAGCGTGACCAGCATATCCACCATCGCTTTTGGCAGCAGGTGGAAAGAGTTGAAGATAGCGACCACGATGAACAGGATCGCAAACCACGGAATGGTGATTTTGCTTTTCTCGCTGCCGCCTGCAGGAGCCAGCTGTTTAACCCGCGCCGCGAGGAAAATCAGGAACGGGGCCAGCATCATCACGCGCAGCATTTTGGCAATGACCGCCGCGTTTTCCGCTTCCGGGTTAATGGCGTGACCTGCCGCCACCACCTGCGCCACTTCGTGCATGGTTGAGCCGATATAAATGCCGTAGGTTTCCGGGCTAAACCAGTGCGCCACCAGCGGATACATGGCTGGATACAGGAAGATCGCCAACGTACCGAAGATAACTACCGTCGCGACGGCAACCGTGACTTTACTGGCTTCGGCTTTGACTACCGGCTCTGTTGCCAGTACAGCCGCTGCGCCGCAGATGCTGCTACCCGCACCGATCAGCCAGCTGGTCTGTTTGTCCAGTCCAAAGATCTTCTGGCCGATAAAGCACGCCAGTAAAAAGGTGCTCGAAAGGGTCAGGACGTCGATGGCAATCCCGCTGACACCCACATCCGCAATCTGCGAAAAGGTGAGACGGAAGCCATAAAGGATGATCCCGAGACGTAATAAATGCTGCTTGGCGAAAATCACGCCGCCGTCGCAGGATTTCCAGATGTGCGGGTAAACGGTGTTCCCGACCACCATGCCGAGCAGAATGGCCAGCGTCAGGGCGCTGAACCCTGCACCGGCAACAGCCGGTATACTGCCACCCCATAAGGCCACGCCGGTAACCACGGCGCTGAGCGCGAGACCCGGCACGAAGTGCCACACTGTACGATGATGTTGTAAGGTGATTTCTGACATAACCTTCTCCTTTGTCTGGCTAAAGGTTACGATGCTCTGGCTTAAAAATAAAATTGATTATATATTTATAATCAATCTTTATAAGTGGTAAGCAACCATGCACATTACATTGCGTCAGCTGGAAGTTTTTGCCGAGGTGCTGAAAAGCGGCTCGACAACCCAGGCGTCACAAATGCTGGCGCTCTCGCAGTCCGCCGTTAGCGCGGCCTTGACCGATCTTGAAGGGCAACTGGGCGTCCAGCTTTTCGACAGGGTAGGAAAGCGACTGGTGGTGAACGAACATGGCCGCCTGCTGTATCCGCGTGCCCTGGCCTTGCTTGAGCAGGCAACGGAGATCGAACAGCTGTTCCGCGAGGACAACGGCGCTATTCGCGTCTACGCCAGCAGCACGATCGGTAATTACATCCTGCCGGAAGTGATCGCCCGCTACCGCCGGGATTTTCCGACCCTGCCGCTGGAGATGAGCGTCGGCAACAGCCAGGACGTGATTAACGCGGTGATTGATTTCCGCGTGGACATCGGTCTTATCGAAGGGCCGTGCCACAACGTCGATATCATTGCGGAGCCCTGGCTTGAGGATGAGCTGGTGGTGTTTGCTTCCCCGGCCTCTTCTTTACTCCAGGGCGAGGTTACGCTGGAGCGTCTGGCGCAGGCGCAGTGGATCCTGCGAGAGCAGGGCTCCGGCACGCGTGAGATTGTCGATTATCTACTGCTGTCCCATCTGCCGCAGTTCCAGCTAGGGATGGAGTTAGGTAACTCCGAGGCCATTAAGCATGCCGTACGTCATGGCCTGGGCATTAGCTGTCTTTCCCGACGGGTGATCGCCGAACAGCTGGAAACCGGCTCTCTGGTTGAGATCCCCGTTCCGCTGCCGAAGCTGGTGCGCACGCTGTGGTGCATCCACCATCGTCAGAAACACCTTTCCAGCTCGCTCCAGCGTTTTCTGCGCTATTGTGCCATTTAACGTTCCCCGGTGGCACTTCGCTTACCGGGGCCAGGTGCGCTTATCACTCCACATTTTTATGCTTTACTTATAATCCTGGCCGAGTCATGAAGCTCTCTTATAACTGAGCATTTCTGCCGGAAGCAACGCAGATCGTCTGCTACAATCGCGCCTCATTTATTGAATGGACAGCATTTTCACATGGTTTCAGAAACTAAAACCACAGAAGCGCCCGCGCTACGTCGCGCACTTAAGGCGCGTCACCTGACGATGATCGCCATTGGCGGCTCCATCGGTACGGGTCTTTTCGTTGCCTCTGGCGCAACAATTTCGGCAGCCGGCCCGGGTGGGGCATTATTCTCTTATATCCTGATTGGCCTGATGGTCTACTTCCTGATGACCAGCCTGGGCGAACTGGCGGCATACATGCCGGTGTCTGGTTCGTTTTCGACCTACGGACAAAAATACGTTGAGGAAGGCTTCGGCTTCGCGCTGGGCTGGAACTACTGGTACAACTGGGCGGTGACCATCGCCGTTGACCTCGTCGCCGCACAGCTGGTGATGACCTGGTGGTTCCCGGACACGCCCGGCTGGATCTGGAGCGCCCTGTTCCTGGCGGTCATCTTCCTGCTGAACTACATCTCCGTGCGCGGTTTCGGCGAAGCGGAATACTGGTTCTCTTTGATTAAGGTGGCAACCGTCATCATCTTTATCGTCGTCGGTGTGGCGATGATCGTTGGTATTTTCAAAGGGGCCGAACCGGCGGGCTGGAGTAACTGGACAATAGGCGATGCGCCGTTTGCCGGGGGCTTCTCGGCGATGATTGGCGTGGCGATGATTGTCGGCTTCTCCTTCCAGGGCACCGAACTGATTGGCATTGCGGCCGGTGAATCCGAAAACCCGGAGAAGACCATCCCGCGCGCGGTGCGTCAGGTGTTCTGGCGTATCCTGCTGTTCTATGTGTTCGCGATCCTGATTATCAGCCTGATCATTCCGTATACCGACCCAAGCCTGCTGCGTAACGATGTGAAAGACATCAGCGTCAGCCCGTTCACCCTGGTCTTCCAGCACGCGGGTCTGCTCTCTGCGGCGGCGGTGATGAACGCGGTGATCCTGACGGCGGTACTGTCTGCGGGTAACTCCGGTATGTACGCCTCTACCCGCATGCTCTACACCTTGGCCTGCGACGGTAAAGCGCCACGTATTTTCTCGAAACTGTCTCGCGGTGGCGTGCCACGCAACGCGCTGTATGCGACCACGGTGATTGCGGGTCTCTGTTTCCTGACCTCCATGTTCGGCAACCAGACGGTCTACCTGTGGCTGCTTAACACCTCTGGTATGACGGGCTTCATTGCCTGGCTGGGCATTGCCATCAGCCACTACCGTTTCCGTCGCGGGTACGTCAAGCAGGGTCATGATCTGAATAACCTGCCGTACCGGTCAGGGTTCTTCCCGCTGGGGCCGATCTTCGCCTTCGTTCTGTGCCTGATCATTACCCTGGGCCAGAACTATGAGGCCTTCCTTGCGGACACCATTGACTGGGGCGCCGTCACGGCCACCTATATTGGCATTCCGCTGTTCCTGATCATCTGGTTTGGCTACAAACTGACGAAAGGAACGCGCTTCGTTCGCTACAGTGAAATGGATTTCCCGGAACGATTTAAACAATAACCGCACTTCCTCTCTTTTAGCCCGCTCAATCGAGCGGGCTTTTTTATGGGCAGATCAGAAGCTGTAGGTCATGCCAACGGTATAGCGACGGCCATCCAGCACGGTGTCATACGTATCGTAGTCAATCTGCTTATCGAGCACGTTATACACACCGGCAGTAACCAGCAGGTTTTTGTTGGCGTTGTAGCGCATACCGACATCAACCTGAGTGTAGGACGGTGTACCCTGGGACATTGACGTGCGGCTCAGGTACTCAGACGTTTTACCGCGCAGGTTCAGACGGCTCCAGAAGCCGACGTCGGGCGTCGCCTGCCAGTCCAGGGTGGTGTTGAACATGTGTTTTGGCATTTTGTTCAGTGGCTTGCCGGAGAACTGGCCGCTCTTCTGCTCGGATTCCGTATAGGTGTAGTTTGCAGTCCAGTTCACATCGCGCGTGATTTTCCAGCCGAAAGAGGACTCCACACCGCGCATATTGGCTTTGTCCACGTTGACGCGATCGCTGACGAAATCATAGCTATGATCGCCAATCGTACAGGCGGGATCGGCGCTGCTGTTACAGCGGCGAACTTCCGTAATTTTATCCTTGAAGTCGGTATTAAACAGCGTCACACCGGCATTGAGGTTATCGTTGTTATCCCAGAGCAGGGCGAGCTCTTCGCTCAGGCTCTTCTCGGGTTTCAGATCCGGGTTGCCGACGATGATACCGTCAAGACGGCCGCCACCTGTCACCTGGCCCCAGCTGGCAGACGACTGACGCAGATCCGGCGCACGATAGCCAGCAGAAACCCCGCCTTTCAACGTCCACTGATCGGCCAGATGCCATACGCCGTAACCGCGCGGCGTCCAGTTCGTCCCGTAGTTTTGGTCTTTATCCATACGCAGGCCGCCGGTCAACGTAAAGCTTTCCGTCATTGACCATTCATCTTCGGCAAACAGGGCCCAGCTCCAGCGCGTCAGTTTGTTCAGGCCGTCAGCAGCTTCCAGCTGATTGCCGTTGTCGCGCAATTTCTCATAACGGTACTGTCCGCCGAGGGTCAACGTATGATCGCCGAGGAAGATCTGGTTCTGGTTGTTAAAGGTGGTGTTGTAGGAACGCATTTTGCGACCTGGATTATTGGTCTCTTCCTGCTGGATATAGCTGGTGGTATTGAAGTCGTCGTAATAACCACTGTGGGTTAACGAGTAGGTCGTGTGCTCATAGCGCGAGTCGCTTTTGGTATTTGGCGTACAGGTTGTTCCCCGGCAGGTTTCAGCTGCTTTCGACATCCCCGGGGTGCTGTTTCTGTCCTGAAGCTCGCGAGCAAAGTCGAGATCGAAATCGTTCTTCTCGTCCGGCGTGAAGTTCAGCGTAATGCCACCGTTACGCATTTTCTGCTCGTTATAGCCGTTCACGATTTTATCTTCTGCGCGCCGTGACAACAGCCCCGTCACTTTTGCACCCAGCAGCCCGTCAATCAGGGGACCAGAGGCGTAGGCGTTGGTCTGGAAGATATCGCCGGAGTCATGATTTTCCTGGAAGGTTGCATCGCCATGCAACGAACCGGTCCAGGCTTTGGTGTTCGAGACTTTTTTGGTAATGACGTTAATGACGCCCCCCATAGCATCGGAGCCGTAAAGCGAGGACATCGGGCCGCGGATGACCTCGATGCGCTCAATGGACTCCAGCGGCGGCAGCCAGCCTTGTTCAATACCCGAGTTGTCGCTGTTTGGGCGGGTGCTTCGCGTACTGACGCGTTTGCCGTTCACCAGGAACAGGGTGTACTGAGAGGCCATGCCGCGAATACTGATATCACTGCTACTTCCACCGCCGGTGACGACGACGCCCGGGACATCTCTCAGGGCATCGGTAACATCACGGTAGGCTTTATCTTCAATCTGCTGTTTTGAAATCACAGAGATGGAGGCGGGGGCATTCTGGATCTTTTGTTCAAAACCCGTCGCGGTAACGACAACGGTATCCTGATCGGCTGCGTGAACGAAGGGGGAACATGTGGCAGCGCCAATGGCGACGGCCAGGAGCTTAATGCGTGGTATTGTCATTTGTACATTCCGTATAAAAATGAAAAAAACTCCATCGGGATAACCCTGAGAACTGTATGTTTTTGTCTTGTAAGAACTCTTTGAGATGGAGAAGAGCCTGGAATTGTACAAAAGAATGTAGAATTGTAAACACAAATGATAATTGAAATCATTTGTGTTTGAGTGAGGGCGACGGAAAACAGGCTGGATTCAAGCGGATAGGATTATGTAAATGAGGAGAAAGGCCCGACAGGCGAGAGGCTATCGGGCAAACAGCTGTATTTACGCGAACAAATGTGTCGCATGGAAGCGAAGATGATCTTCAATAAAGGACGCCATAAAGTAATAGCTGTGATCGTATCCCGGCTGTATGCGCAGAGTCAGCGGCCAGTCCTTCTGGCGCGCGGCTTCCGCCAGCACCGCAGGCTGTAACTGCCCGGCGAGGAACTGATCGGCATCACCCTGATCCACCAGCATCGGGATAGCGTCTTCTGGCTGGCTTGCCAGCAACAGCGCACAGCTGTCCCATTCCTGCCATTTCTCTGCATCCTCACCCAGATAGTGCGTGAAGGCTTTTTGCCCCCACGGCACCTGCGTTGGGTTCACAATCGGCGCAAATGCGGACACGCTGGTGTATTTCCCCGGATTTTTCAGCGCCATTATCAGCGCCCCGTGGCCACCCATCGAATGTCCGCTTATCGCGCAGCGCTCGCTGACCGCGAACTGAGAGTGCACCAGGGCAGGCAGTTCATCGCGAATGTAGTCATACATGCGGTAATGGCTCGCCCAGGGTTGTTCCGTGGCGTTGAGATAGAACCCGGCGCCTTTACCCAAATCGTATCCGGCATCGTCGGCCACGTCATCGCCACGCGGGCTGGTATCTGGCATCACCAGCGCAATGCCCAGTTCGGCAGCAATACGCTGGGCACCCGCTTTGGTGGTGAAATTTTCGTCGTTGCAGGTCAGGCCTGAAAGCCAGTACAACACCGGTGGATTGTCCGCAGGGGGCAGGAAAATGCTGAACGTCATAGCACAGTTCAGCGTGGTGGAGTCGTGCCGCCAGCGCTGCTGTCGACCTTCAAAACAACGATGCTCTTCGAGCAGTTCCATGCAGGGCTCCTTATCCGAAAGACTATTCATAAAACGCATAATACAGAGTTTTCATTGACCTGTGAGCAACTTTCACTTTCGCAGGACGGCGAGATGTTGCATCATAAATTTACTTTTCTTTAACAATTGGAGCGATCATGGCGCTGCGTATCGCGCTCAGCGGATTTGTGGTTCTGGTCGTGGCGATGGGGATAGGGCGCTTCGCCTTCACGCCTCAGGTGCCGCTGATGATTGCCGCCGGGCAACTCACGCTTACCAGCGCGGGGCTGGTGGCGGCAATGAACTACCTGGGCTATCTGGTGGGGGCATGGGATGCTATGCGCGCTCATCGCTTCGTTGAAACGCGTCTCTGGCTTGGCATCACTGGCGCGGTGGCGCTGACGCTGCTCTCTGCGGCGGCAGATAATGCTGTCGTTCACGGCCTGCTGCGCTTTGTGATCGGCTGCATGAGCGGCTGGTCGATGGTGCTGATTGCCGCCTGGACCAACGAGCGGCTGGGGCAGCTGGGCAAGCCGGGGCTTAGTGCAGCCGTCTTTGCCGGACCCGGGGCCGGCATCGCCCTGAGTGGCCTGCTGGCGGTCTATATTCAGGCGAGATCCCTGTCTGCCGGCGCGGCATGGCAAATCTACGGCGTACTGGCGTTGGTGCTGATTGCGCTGGTGGCGCGCTACCTGCCGCGCGCGGGCCAGCTTCATCGCCCCGGTACCGCGCCTGAGCCGTTGCTGCTGACTGCAGATCTCAGGCGTCTGGTCTGGAGCTACAGCCTGGCAGGGTTCGGCTATATCCTCCCTGCGACCTTCCTGTCGCAAATGGCGGCGGTGCGTTTCCCCGGCAGCCTGTTTGCCCAGTTTGTCTGGCCAATATTTGGCGCCGCCTCGGTGGTGGGGATTGCGATCAGTATTGCCCTGCGGCATACATCAAGCGCTAACCGCAGGCTGGCGATTGTTCTCTGGTTACAGGGGATTGGCGTGCTGGCGGCCTGGCTGCTGCCGGGCATTGGCGGCTTGCTAACGGGTGGGCTGCTGGTGGGCGGCGGGTTCCTCTGCGCCGTGCAGCTCTCTCTGCTGTACGGTCGCGAGCTGGCGCCAGATCATACGCGTTATATGGCGGGACTGCTCACCACCGGGTATGCCATTGGTCAGCTGATTGGTCCGGTCACGTCGGCACTCTCGACCTGGCTCACGCACCGGCTGGAACCTGCGCTGGGGCTGGCGGGGATCGCGCTGTTCGCTGGCGGAGCGTTAGTCTGGAACCGTCAGGCTGAAAGGCAACAGCAATTGCAATAATTATCGACGTGAATACTGGATTATGTGCGTCGCCTCACGCACAATGAGCGCACACTTTTGCCACAACGAGGGCAAAAGACGCCACACCTGCAGGAGAAAAGAATGTCATCACTCAGTAAAGAAGCTGCCCTTGTCCATGAAGCGCTGGTTGCGCGCGGTCTTGAAACGCCACTGCGCCCGCCCGTGCAGGAGCTGGACAATGTTACCCGCAAGAGTCTGATCGCCGGCCATATGACGGAGATCATGCAACTGCTGAATCTCGATCTGAGCGACGACAGCCTGATGGAGACGCCGCACCGCATCGCGAAAATGTACGTCGACGAAATTTTCTCCGGCCTGGATTACGCGAACTTCCCGAAAATCACCGTCATTGAAAACAAGATGAAGGTCGATGAGATGGTGACGGTACGCGATATCACGCTGACCAGCACCTGCGAGCATCACTTTGTGACCATCGATGGTAAAGCGACGGTGGCCTATATTCCAAAAGATACGGTCATTGGCCTGTCCAAGATCAACCGCATCGTGCAGTTCTTTGCCCAGCGTCCTCAGGTGCAGGAGCGTCTGACGCAGCAGATCCTGACCGCACTGCAAACCCTGTTGGGGACTAACAACGTGGCGGTGTCTATCGACGCGGTTCACTACTGCGTGAAAGCGCGTGGCGTGCGTGATGCAACCAGCGCGACTACCACCACCTCGCTGGGCGGCCTGTTCAAATCGAGCCAGAACACCCGCCAGGAGTTTCTGCGCGCCGTGCGCCACCACAACTAATCAGACAGGGCAGGGACCATGGAGCGAAACGTCACGCTCGATTTTGTTCGCGGCGTCGCCATTCTCGGTATCCTGCTGCTGAATATCAGCGCCTTCGGTCTGCCGAAGACCGCCTATCTGAACCCTGCGTGGTATGGCGACATCACGCGCAGCGACGCCTGGACGTGGGCAATCCTTGATCTCTTCGCACAGGTTAAATTTCTGACCCTCTTTGCGCTTCTGTTTGGCGCGGGACTTCAGCTTCTCCTCAAACGCGGTACGCGCTGGATCCAGTCGCGTTTAACGCTGCTGGTTATCCTCGGTTTTATCCACGGGCTGCTTTTCTGGGACGGCGATATTCTGCTCGCGTATGGTCTGGTGGGCCTGATTTGCTGGCGGCTGATCCGTGACGCGCCCGGTGTAAAAAGCCTCTTTAACACTGGCGTGATGCTCTATGTCATGGGACTGACCGTGTTATTGCTGCTTGGCATGATCGCTAATGCTTCCACCAGTCGTTCGTGGATCCCGGATGCGGCCAATCTGCAATATGAGCAGTTCTGGAAGCTGAAAGGCGGCATAGAAGCGATCGGCAACCGGGCCGATATGCTCGGCGATAACCTGCTGGCGCTGGGGGCGCAATACGGCTGGCAGCTGGCGGGGATGATGCTGATGGGCGCAGCCCTGATGCGCACCGGCTGGCTGAAAGGAGAATTTAGCCTGCGACACTATCGTCTCACAGGCGCTGGCCTGGTACTGCTCGGCGTGATGATTAACCTTCCGGCGGTGATCGTACAGTGGCATCTTCAGTGGGATTATCGCTGGTGCGCCTTCCTGTTGCAGGTGCCGCGCGAACTGAGCGCGCCGTTCCAGACCATTGGCTATGCGGCGCTGATCTATGGCTTCTGGCCCCGGCTTTCTCGCCTGTGGATCGTCAGTGCGGTAGCCTGCGTTGGACGGATGGCGTTAAGCAATTACATCCTGCAAACGCTGATATGCACCACGCTTTTCTACCGATTCGGCCTGTTTATGAAATTCGACCGCCTGACGCTGCTGGCGTTTGTTATTCCGGTCTGGATTGTTAACGTGGTGTTTTCAGTTATCTGGCTGCGTTTTTTCCGCCAGGGCCCGCTGGAGTGGGTATGGCGACGGTTAACCGCCCTTGCGTCGGGCGTGTCATTGCGTAATACATCCAGATAACGATCTGGATCACAATCATTAACAAAACGGATGTAAGCGTTTTCATCTGTGTGAGCTTCTTCACGTAGTCTCTTCTCTCTCGCTGCCAGAATAGCCACCTTGCTAAACACAGGGGGTGTCTGTGAGTTGCTGCAATCCTTTTAAGGGTGGTGAATATGATCACCATTCGTGACGTCGCCCGCCAGGCGGGTGTTTCTGTTGCTACTGTCTCCCGCGTGCTGAACAACAGTGCGCTGGTCAGCCCTGAAACGCGTGAAACCGTAATGAAAGCCGTGACCCAGCTGGGGTACCGGCCAAACGCCAATGCTCAGGCGCTGGCGACGCAGGTCAGCGATACCATTGGCGTCGTGGTGATGGACGTGTCGGACGCCTTCTTCGGCGCGCTGGTCAAAGCGGTGGACGTCGTTGCTCAGCAGCACCAGAAATATGTGCTGATTGGCAACAGCTATCACGAGGCTGAAAAAGAGCGTTATGCCATTGAGGTACTGATCCGCCAGCGCTGTAACGCCCTGATTGTGCACTCAAAAGCCCTGAGCGATGAAGAGCTGGCCGGGTTTATGGAGCAGATCCCCGGTATGGTGCTGATCAACCGTATCGTCCCCGGTTATGCGCACCGCTGTGTCGGTCTGGATAACATCAGCGGCGCGATGATGGCGACGCGGATGCTCATCAGTAACGGCCATCAGCGCATTGGTTATCTGGCTTCCAGCCACGGTATTGAAGACGACATGATGCGCCGTGAGGGCTGGCAAAACGCCCTGAAAGAACAGGGCATTGCGCCGCTGGAGAGCTGGGTTGGTACCGGTTCGCCGGACATGCAGGGCGGTGAAGCGGCAATGGTGGAACTGCTGGGGCGTAATCTTCAGCTGACGGCCGTGTTTGCCTATAACGACAGCATGGCGGCAGGTGCGCTTACCGCGCTGAAAGATAATGGCATTGCGGTGCCGCAGCATTTATCGCTGATCGGTTTTGATGATATCCCGATTGCCCGTTACACCGATCCGCAGCTGACAACGGTGCGTTACCCTATTGCGTCGATGGCGAAACTGGCGACAGAGCTGGCGTTACAGGGGGCGGCAGGACTGTTAGATCCTGACGCAACGCATTGTTTTATGCCGACTTTAGTACGCCGCCATTCGGTCGCTATCCGACAAACTGTGGCTCCGATCACTAACTGATAACATCACGTGATGTAACCGTTTTCAATCTGTGAGTAAATTCACAGTATCTTAACAAGCCGCTGTCTATGATGTCAGCGTTTTAGGGGCTGAAACACAATGTAACGGTGATTATTCACTTTTACCGTTACCAGAATGCCTCAAACAACGAATAAAACGCATTTCTGGAGCGTTACCGAACACGGAAGCTGGACATTTTATAAGTGAACTTCGGCGATCAGTAACGTTTTATTAACATCTGCCCGCCGACCGTTTTTCACAAGAACTACCCTGCATAAAAAAAACCGGAGATACCATGAATAAGAAGGTGTTGACTCTGTCTGCTGTCATGGCAAGCATGCTTTTTGGCGCAGCAGCACACGCAGCGGATACCCGTATTGGCGTGACTATCTATAAATACGACGACAACTTCATGTCCGTTGTGCGTAAAGCAATTGAAAAAGATGCTAAATCAGCGCCAGACGTGCAGCTGCTGATGAATGACTCCCAGAATGACCAGTCTAAACAGAACGATCAGATTGACGTTCTTCTGGCAAAAGGCGTGAAAGCGCTGGCTATTAACCTGGTTGACCCGGCTGCGGCAGGTACGGTGATCGAGAAAGCACGCGGCCAGAACGTGCCGATTGTCTTCTTCAACAAAGAGCCTTCCCGTAAAGCGCTGGACAGCTACGATAAAGCGTATTACGTGGGTACTGACTCCAAAGAGTCCGGGATTATCCAGGGCGATCTTATTGCGAAACACTGGGCGGCGAACCCAAACTGGGATATGAACAAAGATGGTCAGATTCAGTTCGTTCTGCTGAAAGGCGAACCGGGCCATCCGGATGCTGAAGCACGTACCACCTACGTTATTAAAGAGCTGAACGACAAGGGCCTGAAAACCCAGCAGCTGGCGTTAGACACCGCAATGTGGGACACCGCTCAGGCGAAAGATAAGATGGATGCGTGGCTCTCTGGCCCGAACGCCAACAAAATTGAAGTGGTCATCGCCAACAACGATGCAATGGCAATGGGTGCAGTTGAAGCGCTGAAAGCACACAACAAATCCGCCATTCCTGTATTCGGTGTGGATGCTCTGCCAGAAGCGCTGGCGCTGGTGAAATCTGGCGCAATGGCCGGTACCGTGCTGAACGATGCTAACAACCAGGCGAAAGCCACCTTCGATCTGGCGAAAAACCTCGCTGATGGTAAAGGCGCTGCTGACGGCACCAGCTGGAAAATTGAAAACAAAATCGTTCGCGTTCCTTACGTGGGCGTAGACCAGTCCAACCTGGCTGAGTTTATCGGTAAATAAGTTAACTGAATTGTCTTCACTGGGCGCAATTCGTTGCGCCCTTTTATAACGCGATATGCGAGGCCAACAAGGTATAATTATGGTCAGCACAACTACTCAGTCGTCCGGTGAATACTTGTTGGAAATGACCGGTGTTAACAAGTCATTCCCCGGTGTTAAGGCGCTCGATAATGTTAATTTAAAAGTTCGTCCTCACTCTATTCATGCGTTAATGGGTGAAAACGGTGCGGGTAAATCAACATTATTAAAATGCCTTTTTGGGATCTATCAAAAAGATTCTGGCAGCATTCTTTTTCAGGGAAAAGAGATCGACTTCCATTCAGCGAAAGAAGCGCTGGAGAACGGTATCTCGATGGTACACCAGGAATTAAACCTGGTTCTGCAACGTTCAGTTATGGATAATATGTGGTTGGGCCGCTATCCAACCAAAGGTGTCTTTGTCGATCAGGATAAAATGTATCGCGACACCAAAGCCATTTTTGATGAGCTGGATATTGATATCGACCCGCGCGCACGCGTCGGGACATTATCGGTTTCCCAGATGCAGATGATCGAAATTGCCAAAGCGTTCTCCTATGATGCGAAAATCGTGATCATGGATGAACCAACGTCGTCATTAACGGAAAAAGAGGTTAATCACCTTTTTACCATTATTCGTAAGCTGAAAGATCGCGGCTGCGGCATTGTCTATATCTCACATAAAATGGAAGAGATCTTCCAGCTGTGCGATGAAATCACCATTCTGCGCGACGGCCAGTGGATTGCCACCCAGCCGCTGGAAGGGCTGGACATGGACAAGATCATCGCCATGATGGTTGGCCGTTCATTGAACCAGCGCTTCCCGGATAAAGAAAACAAGCCGGGCGAAGTGATTCTGGAGGTGCGTAACCTGACCTCACTGCGTCAGCCGTCCATCCGCGATGTCTCTTTCGATTTGCACAAGGGCGAGATCCTTGGTATCGCAGGGCTGGTGGGCGCTAAGCGCACCGATATCGTGGAAACCCTGTTTGGTATCCGTGAGAAAGCCGAGGGCACCATTACCCTGCACGGTAAGAAAATCAACAACCACAACGCCAATGAAGCCATTAATAATGGTTTTGCGCTGGTGACGGAAGAGCGGCGTTCCACCGGTATTTACGCTTATCTTGATATTAACTTTAACTCGTTAATTTCTAATATTCGCAATTACAAAAACAAGGTCGGGTTGCTGGATAATTCCCGCATGAAGAGCGATACCCAATGGGTGATTGACTCCATGCGCGTGAAAACGCCGGGCCACCGCACGCAAATTGGCTCACTCTCGGGAGGGAACCAGCAGAAAGTCATTATTGGTCGCTGGCTATTAACCCAGCCTGAAATACTGATGCTGGATGAACCTACGCGCGGTATCGACGTGGGTGCAAAATTCGAGATTTACCAGCTGATCGCAGAGCTGGCGAAAAAAGATAAAGGGATCATTATTATTTCTTCCGAAATGCCGGAATTGTTAGGGATCACAGACCGTATTCTGGTTATGAGCAATGGTCTCGTTGCCGGTATTGTTGAAACCAAAACGACAACGCAAAACGAAATTTTGCGTCTTGCGTCTTTGCACCTTTAAGATCAGGGGCTCCTCATGAGTGCGTTAAATAAAAAAAGTTTTCTCACTTATCTGAAAGAAGGCGGTATTTACGTTGTTCTTTTAGTCTTGCTGGCGATAATTATTTTCCAGGACCCAACGTTCTTAAGTCTGCTAAACTTAAGTAATATTCTGACCCAGTCTTCCGTACGTATTATCATCGCACTGGGCGTGGCAGGGCTCATCGTTACCCAGGGGACAGACCTTTCGGCAGGGCGCCAGGTGGGTCTGGCGGCGGTTATTGCGGCAACCCTGTTGCAGTCGATGGAAAACGCCAACAAGGTGTTCCCGGAGATGGCGACCATGCCGATTTTCGTGGTGATCCTGATCGTATGCGCCATCGGCGCGGTAATTGGGCTGATTAACGGCATCATCATTGCTTACCTGAACGTGACGCCATTCATCACCACGCTTGGCACGATGATCATCGTTTATGGTATCAACTCCCTGTACTACGATTTCGTCGGCGCGTCTCCAATCTCTGGCTTCGAAAGCGGCTTCTCGACCTTCACTCAGGGGTTTGTTGCGCTGGGCAGCTTCCGTCTCTCCTATATCACCTTCTATGCGCTGATTGCGGTGGCGTTCGTCTGGATCCTGTGGAACAAAACCCGCTTCGGTAAAAACATCTTTGCTATCGGGGGTAACCCGGAAGCGGCGAAAGTCTCCGGCGTCAACGTGGCTCTGAACCTGCTGATGATTTATGCCCTGTCCGGTGTGTTCTACGCCTTCGGCGGGATGCTGGAAGCAGGCCGTATCGGCTCTGCCACCAACAACCTCGGCTTTATGTACGAACTGGATGCGATTGCGGCCTGCGTGGTCGGCGGCGTCTCCTTCAGCGGCGGCGTGGGTACCGTGCTGGGCGTGGTGACCGGTGTGATCATCTTCACCGTGATCAACTACGGCCTGACCTACATCGGCGTGAACCCGTACTGGCAGTACATCATCAAGGGCGCGATCATTATCTTCGCGGTTGCCCTGGATTCACTGAAGTACGCGCGTAAGAAATAAGTTCTTCAGAATGGAAAGGCCCGCTCACGTAGCGGGCCTTTTTTTGCCCGGTGGCGCGACGCTTACCGGGCCTACAAAATCGCGATCGTAGGTCGGGTAAGGCGAAGCCGCCACCCGACATCAGTTATTACTTCTTCTGCATTTCCAGCAGCTGCTCCGGCGTCACCGCCGGATAACCTTGCGCATTTTCAGGCACTTCGTGCATCGTTGGGATCGGCACCAGCGGGCCTAAAAAGCGCGGTTCACGCTTGAACAGGTACAGGTCAGCCAGCGCGCCAAAACGGGCGCCAAACTCGCGTACGCGCACGCTCAACATATCCTTTGGCGACGGCACGGCGTAGCATTGGGCCTGGATCCCCATATGCAGGGCGATAAACAGCGCCCGCTCGCAGTGGAAACGCTGGGTGATGATGATGAAATCGTTGGTGTCGAACACCTTGCGGGTACGCACGATGGAATCAAGCGTGCGGAATCCGGCGTAGTCGAGCACGATATCGGCCGGGTCGACGCCTGCGGCAATCAGGTCTTTGCGCATCGTCACCGGCTCGTTATAGCTTTGCAGCGCGTTATCGCCGCTCAGCAGCAGATAGTTCACCTTGCCGCTGTTATAGGCGTTCAGCGCGCCCTGAATACGATACCGGTAATACTGATTGATGACGCCGGTGCGGTAATACTTGGCGGTGCCAAGCACCACGCCAACCTGGCGGTAGGGGAGGTCCTGTAGGTCGTCAAAAATGTAGGGAGCTGTTTTCCAGCTCATCCAGCGGTCGAGACCCAGCACGATCAACAGCAGTATGCCGACCAGGACAGACAGGCTGTAAAACACGCGCTTTAACATGCAGATGGCTCGTACCGATGATGAAATTTCCCTCAGGCTACTGTACCCGCCTGGTTAGCGCAAGAAACAGCGATTCAACTGAGGGGTTTTTCGTCAGACTGGCGGGCAAATCTGCCCGCCGAACAGATTATGCCAGCAGCACGCGGTCGATGGTTGAACAGCCCAGCGCTTTCAGCGTGGCTGCGGTCGCGTCCCACTGGATCAGCGGTGCATCGGCCTTTTCAGCAAGGATCGCGCGCTGAATATCCGGGTAGTCATACCCGTTCAGGCTGAGCAGGTTCAGGGCGCCCTGGAGCGGAGGCAGCGTCGGGTTAAACGCGGCGTTCTCTGCATAGCTGCCGGTGAAGATGCGGCCGTCGCGGCACTGAAGGGCGACCCCGCTTGGTGATTTGCTGTATGGCGTGTGGCTTTTATTGGCGGCGGCAATGGCCGCTTCGCTGAGCGCATCCCCTGAGAGCGCGTAACCGTGGTCCTGCTCGTCCATCAGCAGGGTTTTGATCTCAAGATCTTTAGGGCCAAAAGCATCCGGCAGGTAATCACCCAGCGTATGCGGCGCGCGTCCCGGCAGGTTGATACGCAGTTCAAGACCGCTGTTCAGCTCATTCATAAACTGGCGGCAGTGGCCGCAAGGGGTATAGTTGACGGTGATGGCGCGCAGGGCCTTTTCGCCGCGCAGCCAGGCGTGACTGATGGCACTCTGCTCCGCATGAACGGTTTGCTGCATGGTCGCACCGAGAAACTCCATGTTCCCGCCGAAGTACCAGGTCCCGCTCACGCCGCGCGCAATTGCGCCTACGTTAAAATGGGAAAGGTCAGCGCGGGCGCAAGCAGCCGCCAGCGGCAGCAGGGCGAAAGCCAGCGCGTCTTCGTCCAGCCCCGTTGCCTGTTTAAGCGTCGTGACCTGATCTGCCGTCAGCAGGGCGGGGAAATGCGCATCCGCCAGAACCGGAGCCAGGGCTGATTGCAAATTCTCTGCAAGCTGAGAGAAAGCAGCTTGAAAACGTGGATGCATGACGTTGCCTCATCAAGGTTAATGGATCGGTAGTGTACGGAGCCGTACGGCCTTTATATGTGATCCAAATCTCATTATGTATGCAACTTATGAAATGAAAATGAAATTTGCGCGACGCATCGCAAATTTTAGCCCATTACTGCCAGAATAATCGGGAAGATAAACGGCGCGACCAGGGAGGTTATAATCCCGCAGATCACCAGCGCCAGCGAGCTGAATGCCCCTTCCTGATAATCCAGCTCCGCGCAGCGTGCGGTGCCCAGCGCGTGCGAGGCGGTACCCATCGCCAGACCGCGCGCCGCTTTGGTACGAATTTTCATGATATTCAGCAGCGTATGACCAAACACCGCGCCCAGGATACCGACGAAAATCACGCACACGGCGCTGATGGCCGGAATGCCGCCGATACTGCCGCCCACGGCCATGGCAATCGGCGTAGTAACGGATTTAGGCAGAATAGAGGCGGCGATCTGCGGCGATGCGCCCATCAATAAGGCCACCGAGGTACCGGTGATCATCGCAACAAGGCTACCCACAAAGCAGATGGTTATGATGGATTTCCAGCGCGCGCGGATCTGATGCAGTTGCTCATATAAAGGAAACGCCAGCGCCACCACGGCAGGCTGCAACAAATCGTTGAGGATCTTGCTCCCGGCGAAGTAACGTTCATAAGAAATGCCGGTGAGCAGCAGAAAAGGAATAATCACCACCATGGCGACCAGCAGCGGGTTGAGCAACGGCATTTTGAAACGAACCGCAAGCTTACGCGCAGCAAAGAACACCACCAGGGTTAACGGCAGGGACCACCAGATATTCGCCATCATTTTTTTGTTTTCTCCCCGATGACCTTACGTTCGCCATGCACAATGTGTGAGCTCCAGCTGACGACCAGGAAAACTACCAGCGTACTGATGGCGCAGGAGACCACTATCGGGCCGAACTGCGCCTTAAGCACATCGTAATACTGCATAACCCCAACGCCGATAGGCACAAAAAGCAGGGCCATATAGCGAATGAGAACGAAGCACCCCGGGTTGACCCATTTCGCGGGCAGCACCTGTAATGCCAGCAGCACAAACAGGATCAACATGCCGATAATGCTGCCGGGGATGGTAATAGGCAGCAGCGACGCGATAAAAATGCCGGCGTACAGGCAGGCATAAATCAGGACGAAGGCGCGAAGGTATTGCCAGATAGTATTCAGTGATTTGCTCATGGTGAAAGTCCTTGCTGAGACGTATTCATCATACAATTAAACCTGAAAATGTGCCACGGATCACATCATGAATTTTGGGCATACCAGACATTCCAGAATGGAACGCCGGGCTTTCAACATACATGGAGAGCAGCTACTATAGCGCGTCTTTTTTCACAGGTACTCAGAATGCGTGTTTTACTGGCCCCGATGGAAGGCGTGCTCGACTCTCTCGTGCGCGAGCTGCTTACCGAGGTGAACGATTACGATCTCTGCGTGACGGAGTTTTTGCGCGTGGTCGATATGTTGCTGCCAGAAAAATCATTTTATCGTCTCTGTCCGGAACTGCATCGTCAGAGCCGCACCCCCTCCGGTACGCTGGTGCGCGTCCAGCTGCTCGGCCAGTATCCTGAGTGGCTGGCGGAAAACGCCGCCCGCGCGGTAGCGCTTGGCTCGTACGGTGTCGATCTTAACTGCGGCTGTCCGTCAAAGCTGGTCAACGGCAGCGGCGGCGGGGCGACGTTACTCAAAGATCCGGAATTGATTTATCGCGGCGCAAAGGCCATGCGTGAGGCGGTGCCATCGCATCTGCCGGTGACGGTCAAAGTGCGTCTGGGATGGGACAGCGGCGACAGGCAGTTTGAAATTGCCGACGCGGTGCAGCAGGCGGGCGCCACCGAGCTGGTGGTGCACGGGCGAACCAAAGAGGATGGTTATAAAGCCGAGCGCATTAACTGGCAGGCGATTGGCGAGATCCGCAAACGGCTTACTATTCCGGTGATTGCTAACGGCGAAATCTGGGATTATGAGAGCGCGCAGGCCTGCCTCAAAGAGACCGGCTGTAATGCCGTGATGATTGGCCGCGGTGCGCTGAACGTGCCGAACCTCAGCCGGGTGGTGAAATACAATGAGCCGCGGATGCCGTGGGCGGACGTGGTGAAACTCCTGCAAAAATACACGCGGCTGGAAAAGCAGGGCGATACCGGGTTGTATCATGTCGCGCGCATTAAGCAGTGGCTGAGTTATTTACGGAAAGAGTACGACGACGCGCTGGGATTATTTCAGGAGATCCGTACGCTACAGACGTCGGCGGATATTGCCCGTGTGATCCAGTCGAAGCAATGAGTGAAGTGTGAATACGTTTGCCCGGCGCGGAGCCGGGAAAACGTATCAGAAAATCATTTTGAATACGCCGGTTACCACCAGCAGCCCTATCAGAAATATAATCAAAATAGCCCACAATAATATTTTCATTCGCCTCTCCTGCGTATGTCTGTCGTCAGTAAGTGTAGCAGTCAATTCATAATTGGTATGAATAGGTGAAAATAAATCATTCGCTTGGGGAATAAATTTCCGGATATGAAAATGTATAACAATATGCGGATTGCCACGCGTTACTAAAAAACGGAACGTCAGTAAGCGTAAGTTGCGCCTTTATTTTTTTTGAGTTTATGGCGTAATGAAACGTTCTCTTACTTTATCTCTGAGTGCTCCCCTTATTTTTATGCTGTCCGCCTGCGCGCCAGAACATGCCACGGTGTCTCCAGTGAAAACGCAAGCCGCCGCCGCTGCTGTAAATACCCAACTAAGTCATGCCGACTGGCCAAAAAACGAATGGTGGAAAGATTTTAATGACACTCAGCTTAACGCGCTGATTGCTAAAGCGCTGGCGGATGCACCGGATATGCAAATTGCCCGGCAGCGCATCGCCCTGGCAGAAGCACAGGCGAAAGCCGCTGTCGCTGCTGATGGTCCACAAATGGATTTTTCCGCAGATGTGGAACGGCAAAAGATGTCGGCAGAGGGGCTGATGGGGCCATTCGCCCTGACTGACCCGGCGGCGGGGACAACCGGACCCTGGTACACCAACGGCACCTTTGGTCTGACGGCCGGATGGGATCTGGATTTATGGGGTAAAAACCGCGCCCAAATTGAGGCCCGCATCGGTAAGGTGAATGCGCAAAAAGCGGAGCTGGAGCAGACCCGACAGCTGCTCGCCAGCAGCGTCGCGCGGCTGTACTGGGACTGGCAGACCGAGGCCGCGGTAGGTGACGTGCTCGCGCAGATCAAACGGGAGCAGGAAAATATCATCGGTGCCGATCGTGAGCTTTACCAGCACGGCATTACCTCCTCGGTGGAAGGCGTTGAAACAGATATCAATGCCAGCAAAACCGATGAACAGCTCGCTGACGTGCACGGCAAAATGAAGGCCATTGAGGCGCGTCTGAATGCATTGACCAATACCCCTTCAGTCACGCTCGCCCGGCATGCCTTACCTGACGCAGAGGCGTCGCTGCCGTCAACGCTCGGTTATGAGCTGCTGGCTCGCCGCCCGGATTTGCAGGAGGCGCACTGGTATATCGAAGCGTCCATGAGCGAAGTGGATGCCGCCAGAGCCGCGTTCTACCCTGACATCAATTTGATGGCGTTCTTGCAGCAGGATGCGTTGCACCTTAGCGACCTGTTCCGCTCATCTGCTCAGCAAATGGGCGTAACCGCGGGGCTGACGCTGCCAATTTTTGACAGTGGTCGGTTGAATGCGAACCTGGATATCGCCCAGGCGCAAAACAACCTCTCCGTGGCGAACTACAACAAGGCCGTAGTGGACGCCGTAAACCAGGTTGCCCGGACGGCCAGCGAAGTGGAAACCCTGACCGCCAAAAATCAGCACCAGCAGCAGATCGAAAAAGATGCGGCGCGCGTCGTTGCGCTGGCACAGGCGCGCTTCAGCGCGGGGATCATTGCCGGCTCGCGGGTGAGTGAAGCAAAAATTCCGGCGCTCAAAGAGCGTATTGCCGGGTTGATGCTGAAAGGTCAGTACGTGGATGCCACGCTCCAGCTCACCTCCGCGCTGGGTGGCGGATATCATCACAGCTAAAATCGCGCATTATCTATACTTACCTCTTTGCAGATTTTCAGGAGGTGAGTATGACGCGAGTCGCAATTGTTACCGCATCGGATTCAGGAATTGGCAAAACGACGGCCCTGATGCTGGCCGAACGCGGGTTTGATATCGGGGTGACCTGGCATTCAGATGAGGAAGGGGCGCTGGCAACCTGCCGTGAAATTGAAGCGCGCGGGCAGCGTGCCGAGGCCATCCAGCTCGACTTAAGCAATTTGCCGGAAGGCGCAAAGGCCATTGAAACCCTGATTACGCGTTTCGGGCGGCTGGATGTGCTGGTTAACAATGCCGGGGCGATGAACAAAGCGCCATTTCTGGACCTGTCGTTTGACGACTGGCGGCACATATTCACCGTTGACGTGGACGGCGCATTTCTCTGCTCGCAAATCGCGGCGCGTCAGATGGTGAAGCAGGGAGAAGGGGGGCGGATCGTGAACATCACCTCGGTGCATGAACATACGCCATTGCCGGACGCCAGCGCCTATACGGCGGCCAAACATGCGCTGGGCGGGTTAACAAAATCGATGGCGCTGGAGCTGGTTAAACATAAGATTCTGGTGAACGCCGTTGCGCCTGGTGCGATCGCCACGCCGATGAATGATATGGACGACAGCGAAGTGAAAGAAGGTTCAATGCCGGAAATCCCGCTGGCACGGCCAGGGCATACCAAAGAAATAGCCAGCCTGGTGGCGTGGCTGTGTGACAGCGACGCCAGCTACACCACCGGGCAGTCGTTTATCGTCGACGGCGGTTTTATGCTGGCGAATCCGCAGTTTAAGCCAGCAGAATAAACATTCCCCTCACCCCAGCCCTCTCACCAAAGGGGAGAGGGTGTATAGAGTTCCCTCTCCCCTTTGGTGAGAGGGGTAGGGTGAGGGGCAGCAGGCCGCACTCACTCTTCATCCCGCCGCTTTTCACGATGCTTGAGCCACAGCCGTACCCCAATCACCACCGCAACAACCAGGATCAACCAGGCCCAGTGTTTAAGATGCTGATCGAGATTATGCAGCCACGGGCCTATCACTTCGCCACCCACGTAGCCAAGCGTGGTAAAAATCAGCGCCCAGGCAATCGCCCCGATAATGTTCAGCGGCAGGAAAATTTTCGGCGGTAAGCGGCTCGCGCCAATCAGTATTGGCCCAATGATGCGAAAGCCATACATAAAGCGGGTGCCAATCACAAACATATAGGGATGCCGCTGGATAAGCCGCTGAGCACGACGAATTTTCTTTTGATGCTTAGCAAAACGTTGTAAAAGCGTCGGACCAAAGCGCAGACCCAGAAAGTAGAGCAGCTGGTCGCCAATCATACCGCCTAGTGCGACGGCGGCGACCACCAGCGGGAATTTCAGCAATCCCTGATGTGCGGCCACTCCGCCCAGCAGCGTGATGGTTTCACCCTCTGCCACGCTGCCGATGACCAGCGCGGCGTATCCATATTGTTCAATAAGACCGTTGATATCCATTAAGTAAATGTCGTCTCCCTTACTGTGCCTGCGTTAATCATATACCCCATCCATCAACCACGCGGCAATCAACGGAAATTTCCCACTGTACATAAAATAATCTAAAGCCTGCATTATACTTTAGCTATCGCTGACGGGCCGACAACAAGGGGGCGTTATGAACCATGTCTGGGGACTTTTCTCCCATCCCGATCGTGAAATGCAGGTCATCCGTAACGAGAACGAAACGGTCGCGCATCACTACACCCACCACGTCCTGCTGATGGCAGCGGTGCCGGTGGTCTGCGCGTTTATTGGTACTACGCAAATAGGCTGGAACTTTGGTGACGGCACCGTGGTTCAGCTTTCCTGGTTTACCGGACTGTACCTGGCCATTCTGTTTTATGGCCTGATGCTGGCCGGGGTGGCGGTAATGGGGCGGGTCATCCACTGGATGGCGCGCAACTATCCGCAACGCCCGTCGCTGGCACACTGTATGGTCTTCGCCGGATACGTCGCGACCCCGCTGTTCTTAAGCGGTATTGTTGCGCTCTATCCACTGGTCTGGCTGTGCGCGCTGATCGGTACGGTTGCCCTCTTTTACACCGGTTATCTGCTGTATGTAGGAGTGCCAACCTTCCTCAACATCAATAAAGAAGAGGGCCTGAGCTTCTCCAGCTCTACGCTTGCCATCGGCGTGCTGGTCCTTGAGGCGCTACTGGCCCTGACAGTTATTCTTTGGGGTTATGGATACCGTCTCTTTTAAGTCCCCTGCATTGCTGGCGTAAATGCCAGCAATGCAGCATCTGGTTATGATTCTCCGCTGGCGACAACGCACGGTGACCGCTATGATGCCGAAGCCAGCCTGTGTTTATCCGTCGACACAGGCGGTGTACGTCATAACGTGCGTGAATCATTATCAGAAGTCTCATCATGCTGAAATTTCGAGTGTCACTCCTTAGTCTTGCGCTACTGTTGGGCGTCTCCGCTACCGCGCCAGCCATCGCCAAAACGCCCGCAGTTGCCACCGCTGCTGCGCAACCCCAGATTGCGTCCGGCAGCGCGATGATCGTTGACCTGAATACCAACAAGGTGATCTACGCCAGTCACCCGGATCTGGTGCGCCCGATCGCTTCCATAACCAAAGTCATGACCGCGATGGTGGTGCTTGATGCACGACTGCCGCTGGACGAAAAGCTAAAAGTGGATATCAGCCACACGCCAGAGATGAAAGGGATCTACTCTCGCGTGCGTCTGAACAGTGAAATCAGCCGTAAAAATATGCTGCTGTTGGCGCTGATGTCCTCAGAGAACCGCGCGGCGGCGAGCCTTGCCCACCATTATCCTGGCGGTTACGACGCGTTTATCCGCGCGATGAATGCCAAAGCCAAAGCGCTGGGGATGAAAAATACCCATTTCGTGGAGCCAACCGGTCTGTCGATCCATAACGTCTCGACGGCGCGTGATTTAACCAAGCTGCTGATCGCCAGTAAGCAATACCCGCTGATTGGTCAGCTCAGCACCACGCGTGAGGAGATGGCGACATTCTCGAA
The DNA here is from genome assembly GCF_021869665.1 of Enterobacter cloacae complex sp. ECL411. Classification (NCBI taxonomy): domain Bacteria; kingdom Pseudomonadati; phylum Pseudomonadota; class Gammaproteobacteria; order Enterobacterales; family Enterobacteriaceae; genus Enterobacter; species Enterobacter cloacae complex sp. ECL411. The sequence goes on along the minus strand of NZ_CP091486.1, from coordinate 3,135,300 downwards.
CCCGGCGTATACGCTGCCGTTCCGCAACACTAACCATCTGGTGTATCGCGATAACTGGAATATTCAGTTAACCAAGACCGGATTTACCAATGCGGCAGGGCACTGCCTGGTGATGCGCACCGTGTTTAACGGTAAACCAGTGGCGCTGGTGGTGATGGATGCCTTCGGCAAATATACCCACTTTGCGGATGCCAGCCGCCTGCGCACCTGGATTGAAACCGGGAAAGTGCAGCCGGTGCCAGCTTCAGCGCTGGCGTATAAAAAGCAGAAAGCGGAACAGATGGCGACGGCGCAGAACGACTGAGTCGCCTGTCTGTGCCGGGTGGCGGCTTCGCCTTACCCGGCCTACGGCCCTAAAGCGGCCGGCCCGGTAAGCGGAGCGCCACCGGGCGAAAGCGCCTACTCCGGCAGCGTCCAGTCACCATCGTTGAGTGGACGCTGCATGATCAACGTATCCCGCCAGTCGCCCTTCTTATACCCTACGCTGCGCAGTTGACCGACAACCTCGAAGCCATGTTTTTTATGCAGCCGTAACGATCCCGCATTATTGTTTCCGTCACCGACCACAGCAATCATCTGCCGCCAGGGACCTTGCTCACACCGTGCAATCAGGGCATCCATCAGCGCCGAGCCAAACCCGCGCCCGGTGGTGCTGGCATCCACATAGATGGACTCCTCAAGGGTGTACCGGTAGGCCTGACGTGGACGATAAAACGTGGCGTAGCAGTAGCCGACGACAATGCCGCGATACAGCGCAACCAGCCACGGTAAACCGCTGTCGGTCACACTCTTCATCCGCTGACGCATCTCATCGACGGTGGGGGGAACTTCCTCGAACGACGCACGGCCATGAAGCACATGCCAGGCGTATATCGCCGAGATGGCATGTGCATCGTCAGGAAGGGCGTCGCGCACCTCGATTTCAGTTTCGGGTAAAATCTCTACAGCCGACATGTTCTGCCCGCTCCTTGTTTGGAAAGCCAGAGAAACGTTTCTCTGGCAACAGGCAGATACTCTAGTACGATTGAGGAGAGCTTAACAATCTCTTAAATTTGGCTATAGGCGTTCATCAGAGGCTTGCGTATTTTGCTTCTCTGTTTCGGCACTCTCTTTCCAGTATTTCTTCCGCGTTGTCTTACCAATGCCGGGGTTCATACTGTTTGTAGGGTCATTTTTGCGATAAAACTGTTTAAGCGTCTCCGGCGCTTTGTACAAATGCCCCACGTTATGCTCGGCAGGATATTGCGCGCCACGCTCGTGCAGCAACGCCAGCATCTGCTCTTTCAACGCATGCGCATCCACCCCTTTTTTGACGATGTAATCCTGGTGGAAGACATAGCACATGAAGTGGCCGTAATAGAGCTTGTGCACCAGCTTGCTGTCAATCTCCGGCGGCAGATGTTCAAACCACTCGGTATCGTTGCGACGCAGGGCAATATCCAGCGCCAGAATATCCTCTACCTCTTCGGAATGCACAGCCTGATAACGGATAGCCGCACCCGCCGCGGCGAAGCGGTGCAGGAAGGCTTTGCTGCCTTCTTCCGGCGTGCAGGCGAAGAAATCCCCGTCGGCAGTTTTGAAGAACTCGGTGAGCCAGCTCTGCGCTTCGGCAATTCCGTCCCCGGCCATTTTCAGCAGCAGGTGGTGCTCATACTTATCGCGCCAGGTCTTCATCCGCTCCGGTAAATGCGCCGGGAAGGCGTTGCCCAGTTTCTGCATAAAGCGGTCGGTGAAGTGCGGTTTGAACAGCGATACTTTCTCCAGCATCGCGTCGGTGCGACCCTTCATGGTGAAGAAGAACGGCATTTTGTCGGTGCCGAGCTTGTCGATCATCAGGAAGGTATCTTTGCCGTAGCGCTCAGCGATGTCATAAATGTCCCGGTGCATATACTCGCCCGCCACCGGCAGGTGAGTGAACTCGGCCAGAATATGACGGCGGATCTCCGTCAGCACCTCCGGCTGATTGGTGCCAATGTAAAACACCTGCTGCTTTTTCTCTGCCGGGAAGGTATCGAGGCGCACCGCAAAAACGGCCAGCTTGCCCGCGCAGCCGGAGGATTCAAACAGGCGATCCGGATCGGCGTTATAGCGCGCTGGCGTATCGGCATTGATATCGCGCACGCGGGTGATGTAATCGTGGTCATGCGCGTGACGGCCATCGTGCTGAACGTCTTCGTCCTTCACGCGGTCATCGTCAAGTTTGCTGAGGATCTGCTCTGGCGTTACACCCAGATCGATCCCCAAATGGTTAACCAGCGTCAGCTTGCCGTTTTCATCGATACGGGCAAACAGCGACATCTCCGTGTAGGCCGGGCCGCGCTGCACCAGCGAGCCGCCGGAGTTATTGCAGATCCCGCCGATCACCGAGGCACCAATGCACGAAGAGCCGATCACCGAGTGCGGTTCGCGACCCAGCGGCTTAAGCGCCTTTTCCAGCGAGTAGAGCGTGGTGCCGGGGAAGGCGAGTACCTGTTCACCCTTGTCCAGCAGGTGCAGTTTGTCGAGGCGCAGGGTGCTGATAATCACGATGTCACGATCGTAATCGTTGCCGTTCGGCGTGGAGCCTTCAGTCAGGCCGGTGTTAGCAGCCTGCATTAAAATAATCTTGTCTGCCGCAACGCAGGCGCTGAGCACGCGCCACAGTTCGAGCAACGTACCGGGGAAGACCACCGCCAGCGCGTCGCCCTGGCCGGAGCGAAAGCCCTTACGGTAGCGGGCGGTTTTGGCCGGGTCGGTAAGCAGGTGAGAGTGACCAACCAGGCGCGACAGTTCGTTAATAAAAGTAGTGTTATCGTTAGTTCGAACAGAAGACATCTTCCACTCCTTGTGGTGGGGCAAATTTCTCGCTGTAAAGCATAGCGCGATTAGCCGTTGAGCGGTCGGGTATTCATGAGAAAAATCAGAGAATAACCCTGCAAGGTTTTCAGGCTTTGTGGCACACTGCGCTTTTCGCACGGTCTGGCCGGGTGCTTCCCGCGGTTATTGATGAGAGAGAATAACAACATGAAATGGCTATGTTATGTAGGTGTCGCCGTCAGCCTGGCGCTGCAACCTGCGCTGGCAGAGGATTTGTTTGGTAATCACCCGCTCACGCCTGAAGCCCGCGACGCCTTTGTCACGGATTTACTCAAAAAGATGACGGTCGATGAGAAAATCGGCCAGCTGCGCCTGATAAGCGTCGGCCCGGATAACCCGAAAGAAGCCATTCGCGAGATGATCAAAGACGGGCAGGTAGGAGCCATTTTTAACACCGTTACCCGCCAGGATATCCGCAAAATGCAGGATCAGGTGATGGAACTGAGCCGCCTGAAAATTCCGCTGTTCTTCGCCTACGACGTGGTGCACGGCCAGCGTACCGTCTTCCCGATTAGCCTCGGCTTAGCCTCCTCTTTTAATCTTGATGCGGTGAAAACCGTCGGGCGCGTATCGGCATATGAAGCCGCAGACGACGGCCTGAACATGACCTGGGCGCCGATGGTAGACGTCTCCCGCGATCCGCGCTGGGGCCGTGCTTCGGAGGGCTTTGGGGAAGATACTTATTTAACCGCCACGATGGGCAAAACCATGGTGGAAGCGATGCAGGGCAAAAGTCCGGCAGATCGTTACTCGGTGATGACCAGCGTCAAGCACTTCGCCGCCTATGGCGCGGTGGAAGGCGGCAAAGAGTACAACACCGTGGACATGAGCCCGCAGCGCCTGTTTAACGACTATATGCCGCCGTACAAAGCGGGGCTGGACGCGGGCAGCGGCGCGGTGATGGTGGCGTTGAACTCTCTCAACGGCACGCCTGCCACCTCCGATTCGTGGCTGCTGAAAGATGTGCTGCGCGACCAGTGGGGCTTCAAGGGCATCACCGTTTCGGATCACGGGGCGATTAAAGAGCTGATCAAGCACGGCACAGCGTCTGACCCGGAAGATGCGGTACGCGTGGCACTCAAGTCCGGCATCAACATGAGCATGAGCGACGAATACTACAGCAAATACCTGCCGGGGCTGGTGAAGAGCGGCAAGGTGACGATGGCGGAGCTGGACGATGCCGCTCGCCACGTGCTGAACGTGAAATATGACATGGGGCTGTTTAACGATCCTTACAGCCATCTGGGGCCGAAGGAGTCTGACCCGGCAGACACCAATGCTGAAAGCCGCCTGCACCGCAAAGAAGCCCGCGAAGTGGCGCGCGAAAGCCTGGTGCTGCTGAAAAACCGTCTCGACACGCTGCCGCTGAAAAAATCCGGCACCATTGCCGTGATCGGTCCGCTGGCCGACAGCAAGCGTGACGTCATGGGCAGCTGGTCCGCCGCAGGCGTGGCGGATCAGTCCGTTACCGTGCTGACAGGCATTAAGAGCGCCGTGGGTGATAATGCAAAAGTGGTTTACGCCAAAGGCGCAAACGTCACCGACGATAAAGACATCGTGACCTTCCTCAACCAGTACGAGGAAGCGGTGAAGGTGGATCCACGCACGCCGAAAGAGATGATCGACGAAGCGGTTAACGCCGCGAAGCAGTCCGACGTGGTGGTCGCCGTGGTGGGTGAAGCGCAGGGGATGGCGCACGAAGCCTCCAGCCGGACCGACATCACGATCCCGCAAAGCCAGCGTGACCTGATCGCGGCCCTGAAAGCCACCGGCAAGCCGCTGGTGCTGGTGCTGATGAACGGGCGTCCGCTGGCGCTGGTGAAAGAAGACCAGCAGGCTGACGCCATTCTGGAAACCTGGTTCGCCGGTACCGAAGGCGGTAACGCCATTGCCGACGTGCTGTTTGGCGATTATAACCCGTCCGGCAAGCTGCCGATGTCCTTCCCGCGCTCCGTCGGGCAGATCCCGGTTTACTACAGCCACCTGAACACCGGTCGTCCGTACAACGCCGATAAGCCGAACAAGTACACGTCCCGTTACTTCGACGAGGCTAACGGCCCGCTCTATCCGTTTGGCTATGGCCTGAGCTACACCACGTTTAAGGTCTCTGACGTGAAAATGTCGGCGCCGACCCTGAAGCGTGACGGCAAAGTGACCGCCAGCGTGGAAGTGACCAACAGCGGTAAACGCGAAGGCGCAACGGTGATCCAGATGTACGTTCAGGATGTCACGGCCTCCATGAGCCGTCCGGTGAAACAGCTGCGCGGCTTCGAAAAGGTCAACCTGAAACCGGGCGAAACCAAAACGGTCAGCTTCCCGATTGACGTAAATGCGCTGAAGTTCTGGAATCAGCAGATGAAATACGATGCCGAGCCTGGCAAATTCAACGTCTTCATCGGCGTGGATTCCGCCCGCGTGAACAAAGCCGAGTTCGAACTGCAATAATCTTACCTTCCTCCCCATCCCCCGCCTGGCGGGGGATGCCTCTCATCTGGTACGAAAAACGGTTAAATTCACTGTTTTAAGCTACGCTTTTCTCTCAAGCCTATGAAAAAGGCCACAAAATAATGAGGAAAGCAGAATGACGATTATTAAGGGGATAACAGGGTCGGCGGTGCTACTGGCGGCGCTGAGCCTGCCGTTACAGGCCGCAGAGCCGGTTAAGGTGGGTTCCAAAATTGATACCGAGGGCGCGTTGCTCGGCAATATCATTTTGCAGGTGCTCGAAAGCCACGGCGTGAAAACGGTCAATAAAGTGCAGCTTGGCACTACGCCTGTCGTGCGCGGTGCTATCACTTCCGGCGAGCTGGATATCTACCCGGAATACACCGGCAACGGGGCATTCTTCTTCAAGGATGAAAACGATCCGGCCTGGAAAAATGCCAAAGCCGGGTACGAAAAAGTCAAAAAGCTGGACGCGGAAAAAAATAAGCTGGTCTGGCTTACACCGGCACCGGCCAACAACACCTGGACCATCGCGGTGCGCAAAGATATCGCCGAGAAAGGCAAGCTCACCTCGCTTGACGATCTCAGCCGCTACCTGAAAGAGAAGGGCGAGTTTAAGCTCGCGGCCTCGGCAGAGTTTATCGAGCGCGCTGATGCCCTGCCAGCGTTTGAAAAAGCTTATGATTTCAAGCTCGATCAGGCACAGCTACTCTCTCTGGCGGGCGGCGACACGGCGGTGACCATTAAGGCGGCGGCGCAGAAAACCTCCGGCGTCAACGCGGCGATGGCTTACGGCACCGACGGCCCGGTCGCGGCGCTTGGTCTGCAAACCCTGACCGACCCCAAAGGCGTTCAGCCAATTTACGCCCCAACCCCGGTCGTGCGCGAGGCGGTGCTGAAAGCCTACCCGGATATCGACGATTGGCTCAAACCGGTGTTTGAAAAACTGGATGCGAAAACGCTGCAACAGCTGAATGCCAGCATTGCCGTTGAGGGGCTGGATGCCAAAAAAGTGGCTGCCGACTTCCTCAAACAACAAGGGCTTGTGAAGTAACGGGACAAGGCTGTGCCAATAAAATGCCATAACCGCGTTCTGCTGCTGTTGGCCTGTGTGGCCATCGCGGCGGTCGCGTTACCTTTTGTGAATGTCGCGCCAAACCGTCTGGTGTCGGGCGAACCGCGCGCGCTGTGGCAGATCTGGGCATTTACGCCGCTGCTGCTGGGCGCGGCGCTGGCGAGTACCGTAGTCTTAGCCTTCTGGCCGGGGCGAAACGCGCTGTGGCTGACGCTTCTGCTCAGCGAAGCGCTGTTTATCGTACTGTTCTGGAGCGCAGGACAGGCGGCAACGCAGATGGCCTCGGTTGAAAGCCCGCTGGCGCGCACGTCGATTGGCAGCGGCCTGTGGCTATGGCTGGCACTCTGCCTGCTGGCCTGTAGCGATGCCATTCGCCGCCTGACGCCGATACCTGTGTGGCGCTGGCTGCTGAACGCGCAATTTTGGGTTATTCCCCTGCTGATCCTCTTCAGCGGCGATCTGAATCAACTCTCGCTGTTAAAAGAGTACGTCAACCGCCAGGAGGTGTTTGACAACGCACTGGCGCAACATCTGACGATCCTGTTCGGGACGCTGGTCCCGGCGCTGCTGCTGGGCGTGCCGCTGGGCATGTGGTGCTACCGACATCCCAGCCGCCAGGGTGCCGTCTTTACCGTGCTCAACGTTATTCAGACCATCCCCTCCGTTGCCCTGTTTGGCCTGCTGATTGCCCCCCTCGCCGGTCTGGTTAAATCCTTCCCTGCGTTGGCCGCGGCAGGCATTGCCGGAACCGGGCTGACCCCGGCGCTGATTGCCCTTGTGTTGTATGCGCTGCTGCCACTGGTGCGCGGCGTGGTGGCGGGCTTAAGCCAGGTTCCGCCCGACGTGCTGGAAAGCGCCCATGCGATGGGGATGAGTGCGCGCCAGTGTTTCTGGAAAATACAGCTGCCGCTTGCGCTTCCGCTGCTGGTTCGCAGCCTGCGGGTGGTGACGGTGCAAACCGTGGGGATGGCGGTGATTGCCGCGCTGATCGGGGCGGGCGGCTTTGGGGCGCTGGTGTTCCAGGGGCTGCTCAGCAGCGCGCTGGATCTGGTGTTGCTGGGCGTTGTGCCCACGATTGCGCTGGCGGTCGTGCTGGATGCCCTGTTTGCCCTGTGGCTCGCGCTGCTCAGGAGAAGAGCCAATGATTGAATTTCATGATGTGAGTAAAACCTTTGCGGGCCGTCCGGCGGCAAGCCATCTCAATCTGCATTTTGCCGAGGGGGCGTTCTCGGTATTGATCGGGACGTCGGGGTCGGGAAAATCGACGACGCTGAAGATGATCAATCGGCTGGTGGAGCACGACAGCGGGACGATTCGCTTTGCCGGAGAGGAGATCCGCAGCCTGCCGGTGCTGGAGCTGCGGCGGCGTATGGGCTACGCCATTCAGTCCATCGGCCTGTTTCCCCACTGGACGGTGGCGCAGAACATTGCCACCGTGCCACAGCTGGAAAAATGGTCCCGGGGGAAGATCAATGAGCGTGTCGACGAGTTGATGGCGCTGCTGGGCCTGCACGCGTCGCTTCGCGACCGCTACCCGCACCAGCTTTCCGGCGGACAACAGCAGCGGGTCGGGGTGGCGCGCGCGCTGGCCGCTAACCCGCAGGTACTGCTGATGGATGAGCCCTTCGGCGCGCTGGATCCGGTCACCCGCGGCGCACTTCAGGCCGAGATGAGCCGCATCCACCGTATTCTCGGGCGCACCATCGTGCTGGTGACGCATGATATCGACGAAGCACTGCGGCTGGCCGATCGTCTGGTACTGATGGATCACGGCGAAGTCGTCCAGCAGGGTACGCCGCTTGAGCTGTTAACGTCGCCGGCAAACGATTTTGTGCGTGAGTTCTTTGGCCGCAGCGAGCTGGGTGTCAGGCTGCTCTCGCTGCGCACCGTCAGGGACTATCTGCGTCCGCAGGATGCGCAAATCGGTGGTGAACCGCTGCATGACGGGATGAGCCTGCGCGATGCCCTTTCGGCGTTTGTCGCCCGGCAGTGTGAGGTGTTACCCGTTGCGGACGGGCAGGGTACGCTATGCGGGACGATCCATTTTCGCGATCTGCTGGCGGGGGAGGTGACGCGTGAAGTGGGTCCGTGATCCGTTACTTTGGCTGACAGGGCTGTTTATCGCCTTACTCTACCTGATGCCGCACAGCGCGGCGCTGTTTAATGCGCTTATTCCCGGGCTGCCGCGCCCGGTGTACCAGCAGGAGAGCTTTGTTAATCTCACCCTGGCGCACTTCTGGCTGGTGGCGGCGTCAAGCGTGATTGCCATCGTGCTGGGCACCGGTGCCGGTATTGCGGTGACGCGGCCTGCGGGCAGGGAGTTCCGTCCGCTGGTGGAGACCATCGCCGCAACGGGGCAGACCTTCCCGCCGGTGGCCGTGCTGGCGATTGCCGTGCCGGCGATCGGTTTTGGGCAGGAGCCTGCCATCATTGCGCTGATCTTGTACGGCGTGTTGCCCATTCTGCAAGGGACGCTGGCGGGCATTGCGGCGGTGCCTGCATCGGTGCTGAGCGTAGCGGAAGGGATGGGAATGAGCGCCTGGCAGCGGCTGCTGAAGGTTGAACTGCCGCTGGCCGCACCGGTGATTATTGCCGGTGTGCGGACGTCCGTGATCATCAACATTGGTACGGCAACCATCGCGTCGACGGTCGGGGTCAATACGCTGGGGACGCCAATCATTATTGGGTTAAGCGGGTTTAACACGGCCTATATTATTCAGGGGGCGGTTCTGGTTGCGCTGGCGGCGATTGTGGTGGATCGCCTGTTTGAACGCCTGGCCGGATACCTCAGCCAACACCGCCGCGAACAATAAACGAGTAACCTGCAAGCATAACGCCACCGATACCGCTGACGGCCATCAGTGCAAAAAGGGTAATTACGGCCAGTTTCGTTGCCTTCATCATGTGCTCCTGTTGTTAACGGAACAATTATACGGTGAAGCGCAGCTGTTAATGAACCATTAAATGCCGTTACAACGCATTTGGCCCCAGCGAGTAAACGGGATAACCATGTTCGCGCCATTCCGTCAGGAGCTGCTGCTGGGAAGCGGAGGGGACTTCGCCACACCAGACCAGCAGCGTCTGCCCCTCAAACAGTTCCGGCCTGAGCTGTGCCAGGGAGTGTGCAAGCACGTCAACGCGCCAGCCCTGCTGGGTGGCAATCCAGGCTTCGAGCCACAGCCGGGTGGTATCGTGGACGTTCCAGCCGATCACCAGCGCATCTTTGCTGTTTTTATTCCGCGCTGAGGCAAGACAGACGGAAATATAGTTAATCAGCACGCCATCAAGCATGCTGAGCAGTGCCTGTAAGGTGGTTTGCTGACACTGAAGCCGACGCCGTAGGGGAATAAAAAGATGGGTGATCAGGGTTTGCGCGGGGTAGTCTCGACCCTGTTCTTTGATCCAGCCGCGCAGACGCTGCAAATTGCCGGTCTGCAACAGCCTCAGCAGCGTTTCCTGCTGCCCGCGCCAGAGATGCTGCGTATCAGGATCGTCCTGGCTCAGAAGCGACTTCACCTTGCCGACCTGTACGCCATTGTCGATCCAGCTTTTGATCTCGCGGATCCGGTCAATATCCGCATCGTTAAACAGGCGGTGCCCGCCGTCCGTTCTTTGCGGCTTAAGCAATCCATACCGTCGCTGCCACGCCCGTAGCGTAACGGGATTGATATCACACAGGAGTGCCACTTCACCTATCGTGTAAAGCGCCATTTTCGCCCCCAGGCTTGCGCGTCCCCAGCTTAACTGTAGACCCACTTTGCGGAACCAGGAAGATTTGATTCTTTTTTGTACAAATTATACGAAAGACAGGTTATCTCCGGCAAAAGGTGTGATGACGGACACGATTTATCGCTTTTTTGGCACGTTTCAAAGAAAGTTAACCGCCATCAGTGTATGTTACGCGTTTTTAGAATGTGCGGTTTGTGAGTATGTACGAGTTTAATCTGGTGCTGCTGTTGCTTCAGCAGATGTGCGTGTTTCTTGTCATCGCCTGGTTGATGAGCAAAACGCGCCTGTTCATTCCGCTGATGCAGGTCACCGTCCGTCTGCCGCACAAATTCCTCTGCTACGTCGTATTTTCCATATTCTGCATTATGGGGACCTGGTTTGGTCTCCATATTGAAGATTCCATCGCCAATACGCGCGCCATTGGCGCGGTAATGGGCGGGCTGCTCGGAGGCCCGGTCGTGGGCGGTCTGGTGGGGTTAACCGGCGGCCTGCACCGCTATTCGATGGGCGGTATGACGGCACTAAGCTGCATGATCTCCACCATTGTCGAAGGGCTACTCGGTGGTCTCGTCCACAGCTATATGATTAAGCGCGGACGGCCGGATAAAGTGTTCAGTCCCCTTACCGCCGGGGCGATCACCTTCGTGGCGGAAATGGCGCAGATGGCGATCATCCTGCTGATCGCGCGCCCGTTTGACGATGCGTTACATCTGGTCAGCAGCATTGCCGCACCGATGATGGTCACCAATACCGTAGGTGCGGCGCTGTTTATGCGCATTCTGCTCGACAAACGCGCCATGTTCGAAAAATACACCTCGGCATTTTCTGCCACCGCATTAAAAGTTGCGGCGTCGACGGAAGGGATTCTGCGGCAGGGATTCAACGAGGAGAACAGCATGAAGGTGGCGCAGGTGCTGTATAAAGAGCTGGATATCGGGGCCGTGGCGATTACCGATCGCGAAAAGTTGCTGGCGTTTACCGGTACCGGGGACGACCACCATCTTCCAGGTAAGCCGATCTCCTCGGCCTACACTTTGCGCGCTATTGAAACGGGTGAAGTGGTGTATGCCGACGGGAATGAAGTGCCGTACCGCTGTTCCCTGCATCCGCAGTGCAAACTTGGCTCTACGCTGGTCATTCCCCTGCGGGGCGAAAACCAGCGCGTCATGGGCACCATTAAGCTTTACGAAGCCAAAAATCGCCTGTTCAGCTCCATCAACCGCACGCTGGGGGAGGGGATCGCCCAGCTGCTTTCGGCGCAAATCCTGGCGGGGCAGTATGAACGGCAAAAAGCGCTGCTGACGCAGTCAGAAATTAAGCTCCTGCACGCTCAGGTGAATCCGCATTTCCTGTTTAACGCGCTCAACACGCTGAAGGCGGTGATCCGCCGCGACAGCGATCAGGCCGCGCAGCTGGTGCAATTTCTGTCGACATTTTTCCGCAAAAACCTGAAGCGTCCCTCGGAGATCGTCACCCTCGCGGACGAGATTGAGCATGTAAACGCCTATCTGCAAATTGAAAAAGCGCGCTTCCAGTCACGATTACAGGTGTCGTTATCCGTCCCGGATGAGCTGGCGTATCAGCATCTTCCGGCCTTTACCCTGCAACCGATTGTGGAGAACGCCATTAAGCATGGGACGTCGCAGCTGCTGGGAACCGGAGAAATCATGATTTCCGCTTCCCGTTTTAACCACCATCTTGTACTGGATATTGAAGATAACGCGGGGCTGTATGAAGCCTCCGCGTCAGGCGGTCTGGGCATGAGCCTGGTGGATAAGCGCCTGCGCGCACATTTTGGTGATGACTGCGGTATCACCGTCACCTGTGAGCCAGACCGCTATACCCGAATTACCTTACGATTGCCGCTGGAGGAGAACGCATGTTAAGAGTGCTGATTGTTGATGATGAGCCGTTAGCACGGGAAAACCTGCGTGTCCTGTTGCAGGAGCAGAGTGATATTGAGGTCGTGGGGGAATGCGCCAATGCCATTGAAGGCATCGGTGCTGTGCATAAACTGCGCCCGGACGTGCTGTTCCTTGATATTCAGATGCCGCGCATCAGCGGTCTGGAGATGGTCGGCATGCTCGACCCGGAGCACCGTCCCTATATCGTCTTTCTGACGGCCTTTGATGAGTACGCGGTAAAGGCGTTTGAAGAGCACGCGTTTGATTATCTGCTGAAACCGATTGAAGAGAAACGCCTTGAAAAGACCCTGACCCGTCTGCGCCAGGAGCGTACCGCGCAGGACGTGACGCTGCTGCCGGAGCATCAGCAGCCCCTGAAGTTTATCCCCTGTACCGGGCACAGCCGGATTTACCTCCTGCAAATGGACGACGTTGCCTTTGTCAGCAGTCGTCTGAGCGGGGTATACGTCACCAGCGCTGAAGGCAACGAAGGCTTTACCGAGCTTACGTTACGCACGCTGGAGAGCCGCACGCCGCTGATCCGCTGCCATCGTCAGTACCTGGTGAACATGGCGCACCTGAAGGAGATCCGCCTGGAAGATAACGGCCAGGCCGAGCTGGTGTTACGTGCCGGGCAAACCGTGCCCGTCAGTCGTCGCTATCTGAAAAGTTTGAAAGAGGCGATAGGGCTGTAAAACTGGTACACTGCGCGCCATTGCATCATCGACATTCGAAGGCTCTATGCTAAGTAACGATATTCTTCGTAGCCTGCGCTACACCCTGAAAGCGAACAATAATGACATGGTGCGCATTCTTGCGCTCTCCGACATGGAATCTACGTCCGCCGGGTTCGACACCTGGATGACTAAAGAAGATGAAGAGGGTTTTGTTCGCTGCCCGGACATCATTCTGTCGGGCTTCCTGAACGGCCTGATCTACGACAAGCGCGGCAAAGATGAATCTGCGCCTGAGCTGGCGCTTGAGCGTCGGGTGAATAACAACACGGTGCTGAAAAAGCTGCGTATTGCGTTCTCCCTGAAAACTGACGACATTCTGGCGATCATGACCGAGCAGAAATTTCGCGTGTCGATGCCGGAAATCACCGCCATGATGCGCGCGCCGGATCATAAAAATTACCGCGAGTGTGGGGATCAGTTTCTGCGTTATTTCCTGCGTGGGTTGACGCAGCGGGTGCATAACCAGAAGGGGTGATTTTTAGCCGGGTGGCGGCCTCGCCTTACTCGGCCTAAAAACTCGTTGGCCCGTGCAAGCGTAGCGCCGCCGGGCAAAAAAAAGCCGGATTCTCATCCGGCTTTTTTATTACTTCACCTGCTGACCCGGCTTCGCGCCTTCGTCAGGGCTTAACAGGAAGATGTCTTTTCCGCCCGGGCCTGCGGCCATCACCATCCCTTCAGAGATGCCGAAGCGCATTTTACGCGGCGCCAGGTTTGCCACCATCACGGTCTGACGACCGATCAGCACCTGCGGATCAGGGTACGCGGAACGAATGCCGGAGAAGACGTTACGTTTCTCGCCGCCCAGATCCAGCGTCAGACGCAGCAGTTTGTCAGAACCTTCCACGAACTCCGCGTTTTCGATCAGCGCCACGCGCAGGTCGACTTTGGCGAAATCATCAAAGGTGATGGTCTCCTGAATCGGATCGTCCGCCAGCGGGCCGGTCACAGGCGCGGCAGCCGCTTTCACCTCTTCTTTTGATGCTTCCACCAGCGCGTCAACCTGTTTCATCTCGATGCGGTTATACAGCGCCTTGAAGGTGTTCACCTTGTGGCCGAGCAGCGGCTGCTGGATGGCATCCCAGGTCAGTTCGGTGTTCAGGAATGCTTCCGCGCGGGCTGCCAGCTGCGGCAGAACCGGCTTCAGCCAGGTCATCAGCACGCGGAACATGTTCAGACCCATGGTGCAGATCGCCTGCAAGTCGGCGTCGCGGCCTTCCTGTTTCGCCACCACCCATGGTGCCTGCTCGTCGACATAGCGGTTGGCCACGTCTGCCAGCGCCATGATTTCGCGAATGGCTTTACCAAATTCACGGCTTTCCCAGGCTTCGCCAACCGCAGCGGCGGCGTCGGTGAAGGTTTTATACAGCTCAGGATCGGCCAGTTCGGCAGAGAGCACGCCGTCAAAGCGTTTAGCGATAAAACCTGCGTTACGGGACGCCAGGTTCACCACCTTGTTGACGATGTCCGCGTTCACGCGTTGCACGAAATCTTCCAGATTCAGGTCGATATCGTCGATGCGGGAAGAGAGCTTCGCGGTGTAGTAGTAGCGCAGGCTATCCGCATCGAAGTGGTTCAGCCAGGTGCTGGCCTTAATAAACGTCCCGCGAGATTTGGACATCTTCGCACCGTTGACCGTTACGTAGCCGTGTACGAACAGGTTAGTCGGCTTGCGGAAATTGCTGCCTTCCAGCATCGCTGGCCAGAACAGGCTGTGGAAGTAAACGATGTCTTTGCCGATGAAGTGGTACAGCTCGGCGGTGGAATCTTTCTTCCAGTACTCGTCGAAGCTTAGGGTATCGCCGCGCTTGTCACACAGGTTCTTGAAGGAGCCCATGTAGCCGATTGGCGCATCCAGCCAGACGTAGAAATATTTGCCCGGCGCGTTCGGGATTTCGAAGCCGAAGTATGGCGCATCGCGGGAGATATCCCACTGCTGCAGACCGGATTCAAACCACTCCTGCATCTTGTTCGCCACCTGCTCCTGCAGCGCGCCGCTGCGGGTCCACGCCTGCAGCATTTCGCTGAACGACGGCAGGTCGAAGAAGAAGTGCTCGGAGTCACGCATCACCGGCGTGGCGCCGGAAACCACGGATTTCGGCTCGATAAGCTCGGTCGGGCTGTAGGTCGCGCCACACACTTCGCAGTTATCGCCGTACTGGTCCGGGGATTTACATTTCGGACAGGTGCCTTTGACGAAACGGTCCGGCAGGAACATGCCTTTTTCCGGATCGTACAGCTGAGAGATGGTGCGGTTTTTAATGAAACCGTTCTCTTTCAGACGGGTGTAGATCAGCTCTGACAGCTCGCGGTTCTCGTCGCTGTGCGTGGAGTGATAGTTGTCATAGCTGATGTCAAAGCCAGCAAAATCGGTCTGATGCTCCTGACTCATTTCGGCGATCATCTGTTCCGGGGAAATTCCCAGCTGCTGCGCTTTCAGCATGATTGGGGTGCCGTGGGCATCGTCCGCACAGATGAAGTTCACCTCGTGGCCGCGCATTCGCTGGTAACGGACCCAGACATCAGCCTGGATATGCTCCAGCATGTGGCCGAGGTGGATTGAGCCGTTGGCGTACGGCAGGGCGCACGTTACCAGAATTTTTTTCGCGACTTGAGTCATAGTAGGCATTACTTCTTTTAACTGTGAAAAGGGTTTTCGATATTACCAAAAGGGGCATTATTAAGTAAGCACAAACCACGGCCTTTCAGGTAAACTTGTTCATCTAAGGTCTTATTCACAAGAACAAAGGAGTCGGGATGAGTTCTCAATCCCAGGCCAAATCACCGGAAGCCTTACGAGCAATGGTCGCCGGGACGCTGGCTAATTTTCAGCATCCAACCCTGAAGCACAATCTCACGACGCTGAAAGCGCTTCATCATGTCGCATGGCTGGACGATACGCTGCACATTGAGCTGCAGATGCCGTTCGTCTGGACCAGCGCCTTTGATGCCCTGAAAGAGCAAACCAGTTCTGAGCTGCTGCGCATTACTGGCGCAAAAGCAATTGACTGGAAGCTAAGCCACAGCATCGCCACGCTCAAGCGCGTGAAAAATCAGCCGGGCGTTAACGGCGTGAAGAACATCATCGCCGTCAGTTCTGGCAAGGGTGGGGTGGGTAAATCGTCGACCGCCGTGAACCTGGCGCTTGCTCTGGCGGCAGAAGGGGCGAAAGTCGGCATTCTGGATGCGGATATTTATGGCCCGTCCATTCCGAACATGCTGGGTGCTGAAAACCAGCGTCCAACTTCGCCGGACGGTACCCACATGGCGCCGATCGTGGCGCACGGTCTGGCGACCAACTCCATTGGTTACCTGGTCACGGACGATAACGCAATGGTCTGGCGCGGCCCGATGGCCAGCAAAGCGTTGCTGCAAATGTTGCAGGAGACAATGTGGCCTGACCTCGATTATCTGGTGCTGGACATGCCGCCGGGCACCGGTGATATCCAGCTGACGCTGGCGCAGAACATTCCGGTCACCGGCGCCGTCGTGGTCACCACGCCGCAGGATATCGCGCTGATCGACGCCAAAAAAGGCATCGTGATGTTCGAGAAGGTGGAGGTGCCGGTACTCGGCATCGTCGAAAACATGAGCATGCACATTTGCAGCAACTGTGGACACCATGAGCCGATCTTCGGTACCGGCGGTGCGGAGAAGCTGGCGGCGCAATATCACACCCAGCTGCTGGGGCAACTGCCGTTGCATATCACACTGCGTGAAGATCTGGATAGCGGTAAGCCGACGGTGGTCAGCCGTCCTGATAGCGAATTCACGGAAATCTATCGTCAGCTGGCGGGGCGCGTTGCGGCGCAACTGTACTGGCAGGGGGAAGTGATCCCGAGCGAGATCGCCTTCCGCGCGGTGTAACGCCTCTGCGCGTCAGTGCCGGGTGGCGGCTTCGCCTTACCCGGCCTACCTCGATTTTGTAGGTCAGGTAAGCGTAGCGCCACCTGACTTTACCCAAGCCGATAGTGCATCAAATAATACTCTCCTTCCGGAGAATCCCCCGTCGCCTCAATGTGCCAGCCGTGGCGCTGGTAAAACGCAACCGCCCGCTCATTCTTCACCAGACACTTCAGCGCGCCTGTACTGGTAAACGTCCTCTGTACTTGTTCCAGTAACAAACGGCCAACTCCCAGACGCTGATACTGCGGGTCGACAAACAGATTGTGCAAAAAGTTATCATTTTCCCAGACGGAGGCAAACCCTACCCGGTGACCGTCGTGAATCGCAACCCAGATCTGCTCGTCACGCGTTGCGGCGTCAAAATCCTCAAGCTGCCATTCAGAATTGTCCAGCCATGGCCAGGCCACGCGTCGTGCATGCAGGTACAGCGTGCGCAGAAATGGCCGGTCGTCCTCCTGCCAGGGCCGGATCATCGTATCAGCGGTGATAGAAAATATCTCCGTTATAGGCTTTGTAGATTTTGCCATCAGCATCGCCAATCAGAACGTAATTTTCACCCATGTAGGTCCAGTGCGTACCGGCATCGGGCGCGGGAAGGTTACGTAGCTGGTACTGTTTGATGGTGTACTCTGGCGTCTGATACTGCGCGGGCGCGGTATCGCCAATCTTAAATTTGGTGAAGTCGGCGATGAACTCCTGCTCTTCATAAGCCTTAATGCCGGAAGGCGCGGCGGCCGTTTGCGGGGCTGCGAATGCGGAGCCCGCCAGAGACAGTAATACACCCAGAAGCACCAATTTACGCTTAGCCATTTTTTCTCCAGTGAAATCGTTATGGATACGCTTGTCTGCGGGGGACAGTGCGGCAGACAGCCCATTTTAAGTATCAAAACAGGGTGTGTTTGAAAAAAAATGTAACAAAAGTGAACGGTTTTGTGTAGTGCCAGCGGTTGTGAGTATTTTTGATATGAATGCGTGCTGACGGGAATAATTCATTGTAACTATCGTTTTGCTGAATTAATTCTGAAAATACATTGTTGCCATAATTTTATAAACTGTAGATCGTGCTTTTTTTTGCCACAGGCTTTAAGATTTTCAGGAAGATTATATTTTAATTAATTGCCCGTCACAGATCGGGCAATTCGTGTCTTCACTTTTACATTACGTTTTAGTATTCCGTTGAAAAGAAACTTATTTCAAGCGTGGGTTAGCGCAGGGCTGCGCCCCGTCGGGCGTTCGCTACGAGCAGGGATGATAAGTATATATAAATGAAAAACACAACAGCATTATCTGTAATATTCTTAGCAATAAGTCAGTTGGCGGGGTGCGTAATTTCTCCCGGCCAAACGTTAAGTTCCGCAGGCAAAAAAATAATTGCGCCGGCTGATCTCAATAATAGTTTAGATAAACAAATCGAAATTTATCCACTTACGCCCGGATTAATTGAGAAACTACGTCCCGCAGCAGCTAAATCTCAGGCAAATCCTAATCTTGATGAGCAGGTCAAAAAGTGGGAATACCGTATTGGAATCGGTGACATCCTGACGGTCACCGTCTGGGATCACCCGGAGCTGACTACGCCCGCGGGACAGTATCGTAGCGCAAGCGATACGGGAAACTGGGTCAATGCCGATGGCACGCTCTTTTATCCTTACGTGGGTAAACTGCACGTGGCGGGAAAAACGGTTTCCAGAGTTCGCGAGGAGATCACCGCGCGGCTGGATAACGTCATTGAAAGCCCCCAGGTCGACGTCAGCGTTGCCGCTTTCCGTTCGCAAAAAGCCTACATTACGGGAGAAGTGGCGAAATCTGGCCAGCAGGCCATCACCAACATTCCGCTGACGGTTATGGATGCCATTAATGCCGCAGGTGGGCTTACTGCTGATGCGGACTGGCGGAACGTGGTGCTGTCTCACAACGGTCAGGATTCCCGAATTTCCCTGTATGCCCTGATGCAGCATGGCGATTTAACCCAGAATAAGCTGCTCAACCCTGGCGACATCTTGTTTATTCCCCGCAACGATGCGCTGAAAGTATTCGTGATGGGCGAAGTTGTTAAACAGAGCACGCTGAAGATGGATCGCAGCGGCATGACGTTGGCCGAAGCGCTCGGCAATGCCGGTGGCCTGGACCAGAATATGGCTGATGCGACGGGTATTTTTGTTATCCGCTCGGTACGCGAGTCCGGGAAAATTGCGAATATCTATCAACTGAATGCAAAAGACGCTTCGGCCATGGTGCTGGGCACCGAGTTTCAGCTTGAGCCTTACGACATTGTCTATGTCACCACTGCTCCACTCTCCCGCTGGAATCGCGTAATAACACAGCTTGTTCCGACAATCAGCGGGGTGCATGACCTCACCGAAACGGTTCGTTATATCAGATCGTGGCCGCAATAATGTTCGAATCAATACTCGTGGTATGTACCGGAAATGTCTGCCGTTCTCCGATTGGAGAACGGCTTTTGCGCCAGCACTTGCCCGACAGACACATCACCTCGGCGGGAATACTCGGCCTTGAGGGGTATCCGGCGGATGAGTGCGCCCAGGACGTGGCTTGGCGGCATGGGATCTCCCTCGACGGTCATGTGGCGCGCAGGCTGACACGCAGGCTGATGCAGGGATCCGATCTCATCCTGGTTATGGAGCCGGAACATCTTCGCTTCATTGCAGCCATGGCGCCGGAAAACAGGGGGAAGTCGCTGCTTTTTGGGCAGTGGCTGGAGCCGCAGGATATCCCAGACCCCTATCGTAAAAGCCGTGAAGCGTTTGAATATGTGTTCGGGCTATTGGTTAAAGCCAGCCAGGAATGGGCACGTCGTTTAGGACAGAAAGGAATGAAGCATTAATGTCGTCTTACACAACAGACAGTTATGGTGCAGGGGCACCCGAACAAAATGAAATCGATCTCGTTCGTTTGCTCGGCGAAATGATCGACCACCGCACGATGATATTGTGCGTGACTTTCCTTTTCACTTTATGCGCGGGCCTCTATGCCTGGGTTACGCCACCTGTTTATCAGGCGGATGCTATGGTGCAAATAGAAAGCAAACAGGATAACGGCCTGCTCAAAGGCTTGAGCCAGCTGGGCACCGATATTTCGCCGGATGTTGCCCCTGAAATTTTACTGTTGAAATCTCGCATGATCCTCGGCGAGACCGTCGACAAATTAGATCTGACGTATCAGGCAAAGCAGCGCGTTTTGCCTGTGGTGGGGCGTCTCTGGCAGCGTCTGCAAGGGCGTGGCCAGGGCAACATAACGTTAGGCGAACTCCAGATCCCGCAGGTGGAGGGCAAAGCGCAAGAACTCACGCTGACCGTACAGGAAGCGGGAAGGTATCACCTGACGGGCGAAAACATTGAGGCAGACGGCCAGGTTGGTAAAACGCTGGTTACGCAAGGGATCGTGCTGCGGGTGACCTCGATTGAGGCGACGCCAGGCTCACAGTTTTCGCTTAAGTCGTTGACGCGCCTGGAGACGATCAATGCACTGAAGAAGCGTCTGACGGTCGTGGAATCGGAGAAACAGAGCGGTATTGTGACCTTAACCCTGACGGGTGAAGATCCTGACAAAATCGCCCGGGTGCTGAATGCGATTGCTGAAAATTATCTACAACAAAATATCGCGCGCCAGGAGGCTCAGGATTCGCGTAGTCTGGATTTTTTACAGGAGCAGTTACCGAAAATCAGAGCGGACCTGGATCAGGCTGAAGCGCGGCTGAATGCCTACCGGGCGCAGCGCGACTCTGTGGATCTGTCTTTAGAGGCAAAATCCGTCCTGGATCAGGTTGTGAACGTTGAGAATCAGCTAAATGAGCTGACGTTCCGGGAGGCAGAAATTTCCCAGCTCTTTAAAAAGAGTCACCCTACCTACCGTGCATTGCATGAAAAAAGACAAACCCTTGTGCGGGAACGGGATCGTCTTAATAACCGTGTGTCCTCGATGCCCTCCACGCAGCAGGAGATTTTACGCCTGAGCCGCGATGTTGAGTCGGGCCGCACGATTTATTTACAGCTTTTGACGCGTCAGCAGGAGCTGAATATTTCCCGCTCCAGCGCTGTCGGGAACGTGAGGATCATTGATGAGGCGGTTACACTCCCGGATCCGATAAAACCGCGAAAAGCGCTAATCATTGCGCTTGGCGTGCTGTTCGGGCTCATCCTTTCAATGGGGACCGTACTGGTACGTCAAGCGTTCAAACGTGGGATCACGCTTTCCGAACAGCTGGAAGCGCAGGGGATGCCGGTTCTGGCGACGTTACCACGTTCACAGTGGCTGTGGAGTAAAACGCATTTGCGCAGAAAAAATCCGTTTTCTCGTCGCTGGACACACAAAACCTTGGATGTGCCTTTCCTGCCAGTCGATCGACCTGCTGATATGTTTGTTGAAGCGGTACGCGGGCTGCGAACCAGTCTGCATTTCACCATGATGGAGGCTGAGAATCGCATTGTGATGATTTCTGGCCCCACGCAGGACTGCGGAAAAACGCTGGTGGCGACGAACCTGGCGGCCATTGCCGGGCAGAGCGGTCAGCGGGCGCTGTTTATTGATGCGGATATGCGCCAGGGTTATGTGCATAATATTTTTGGCCTGGAGAACCGCCACGGATTATCCTGCCTGCTGGAAGGGAAGCGCGACTTTGGGGAGGTCATTCAGCATGCTGAAAAAGGGGGAATTGACGTCATCACCTGCGGCCCGGAACCCCTGCGTCCGTTAGAAATGCTGTTAAGCGAACGGTTCATTGACATCATGTCCTGGGTTAACGAGCAATATGACATTGTCATCATCGATACACCCCCAGTTCTTGCCGTCAATGATGCCGCGCTGGTTGCCAGAGCAGCCGGAACAACGCTAATGGTTGCCCGTTACGATAAAACCAGCGTGAAAGAGATGGAGAATACCGTTAAACGTCTACAGCACGTTGGCGTGAAGGTCAGCGGCACAATCCTCAACGATATTGTTAAATCCGCAGCGCTGTTTTACAGCTCGGGGTACAGCCAGTATGACTACGGTTATGCTTCGAGGAAAAAAGGATAGGGGTGTCAGGACGGGATAATAAACCCTCTCCCGGATGGGAGAGGGGAAAGCATTACTTCGCCATCACTTCCTGCGCGGTACGCTCAACCAGAGACAGCAGGACTTTAACGTCCTCCAGCGTCACGGTTGGGTTCAGCAGGGTCAGCTTCAGGCAGGTGACGCCGTTATGCTCGGTCACCCCGACGTTTGCGCGGCCGGATTCCAGCAGCGCATCGCCAATTTTCTGGTTCAGCAGGGCGATACCGGCGTCATCCATCTGGGTCTGCGGACGGAAGCGGAACAGCACGCTTGCCAGCTGGGGTTGCATAACCAGTTCCAGAGCAGACTGCTCTTTTACGTAAGCCGCAACCTGCTGTGCCAGCGTCACGCCGTGATCGATAATTGCCGCATATTGCTCCTGACCCAGCGCTTCCAGGCTCATCCACAGTTTCAGCGCATCGAAACGACGGGTGGTTTGCAGAGATTTGGAAACCAGGTTAGGCACACCCGCTTCTTCATCGAACTCGGAGTTCAGATAAGCTGCCTGATAGCGCATCAGCTCATAATGACGCGCTTCTTTCAGCAGAAACGCACCGCAGCTGATGGTCTGGAAGAACTGCTTGTGGAAGTCCAGCGTTACGGAGTCCACAAGTTCAATGCCGTCCAGATAGTGACGATACTGCTCGGACATCAGCAGCGCGCCGCCCCAGGCCGCATCAACATGTACCCAGATATTCTGTTTCGCAGCCAGCTCGGCAATGGCACGCAGCGGATCGATAGCACCCGCATCCGTCGTGCCGGCCGTGGCCACAATCGCCAGAATCTGTTCGCCGTTCGCGTTGCACTGTTCGATTTTCGCCGCCAGATCGGTGAGATCCATGCGGGAGAATTCATCAGTTTTCACCTGCACCACGGACTGGTAGCCCAGGCCCATCAGCGCCATGTTTTTCTGCACGGAGAAGTGGGCGTTTTCAGAGCACAGCACGCGAATTTTGCGCAGATCGCCCACCAGACCGTCCTGCTGTACCGAGTGGCCCTGACGCGCGAAGAACGCATCACGCGCCAGCATCAGGCCCATCAGGTTACTCTGGGTGCCGCCGCTGGTGAAGACGCCTGCGTCGCCAGCCTGATAACCCACGCGGGTACGCAGCCATTCGATCAGCTTGATCTCAATAATGGTTGCGGACGGGCTTTGATCCCAGGAGTCCATACTCTGGTTGGTGGCGTTAATCAGCACTTCCGCCGCCTGGCTAACCACCAGGCTTGGGCAGTGCAGGTGCGCCACGCACTGCGGGTGATGAACGGACAAACTGTCTTTCAGGAAGAACTCCACGGCGCGTTCAATCGCCGCTTCGTTGCCCAGCCCTTTCGGGTTGAAATCCAGCTTAATACGGTCGCGCAGCTCCGCGACCGTTTTGCCCTGGTACATCTCAGGCTGTTTCAGCCACTGCATCACAGCCTGAGTGCTTTGTTCAATCGCCTGCTGGTAAGCTTCAATGCTCTGGGCAGAGGAGAACAAAATTGGGTTTGAATCAGACATCGTAATCAACAACTCCGGTTACGCCGGGCGAACGCCCGCAGCAAGCAGTGCCTGCTCGAATTTATCCAGGAAGACTTTCAGCTCGTCATCGCTGATCAGCAGTGACGGCAGCAGACGCAGAACGATACCGTTACGGCCGCCACGCTCCAGAATCAGGCCTGCTTCGAAGCACTTCTTCTGGATCAGTGCAGACAGCTCGCCATCGCCCGGGAAGCAACCCATGTGGTCGGCGGCTTCATGTGGCTTAACGATTTCAATACCGATCATCATGCCCAGACCGCGAACGTGGCCGATCACCGGATAGCGTTTCGCCATCTCTTTCAGCTGGCCTTTCAGCCATTCGCCCTGTGCGGCCACTTTGCCCGCGATATTCTGGTCTTTCAGGATCTTCAGCGTCGTCAGACCGGTTGCCATCGCCAGCTGGTTGCCGCGGAAGGTACCGGTGTGGTGACCAGGCGCCCACGCATCGAACTGCTTCTTGATACCGAGCACAGCCAGTGGCAGACCGCCGCCAACTGCTTTGGACATCACGATGATGTCAGGCTCAATGCCTGCGTGTTCGAAGGCAAAGAATTTACCGGTACGGGCAAAGCCAGCCTGAACTTCGTCGAGGATCAGCAGAATGCCGTGTTCCTGAGTCACTTTACGGATGCGCTGCAACCACTCAGCCGGAGCCGGATTCACGCCGCCTTCGCCCTGAACAGCTTCCAGGATCACCGCGGCAGGTTTACGCACGCCGCTTTCAACGTCGTTGATCAGGTTATCGAAGTAGTAGGTCAGCGCCTTCACGCCCGCTTCACCACCGATACCCAGTGGGCAGCGGTACTCGTGTGGGTAAGGCATGAACTGGACTTCTGGCATCATACCGTCAACCGCTTCTTTCGGAGACAGGTTACCGGTGACGGACAGTGCACCGTGGGTCATACCGTGGTAACCACCAGAGAAACTGATGATACCGCTGCGACCGGTTACTTTTTTCGCCAGCTTCAGCGCCGCTTCAACGGCGTCAGCCCCGGACGGGCCAGTGAATTGCAGGCAGTACTCTTTGCCCTGACCAGGCAACAGAGAGAGGAGGTATTCTGAAAACGCGTCTTTCAACGGCGTAGTCAGATCCAGGGTATGTAACGGCAAGCCGCTGGTAATGACATTTTGGATGCTTTTCAGCACATCAGGATGATTGTGGCCAAGCGCGAGGGTGCCTGCGCCTGCTAAACAGTCAAGGTATTCTTTATTATCTGCATCGGTGATCCACACGCCTTCTGCTTTCGTGATCGCTAAAGGCAGTTTGCGCGGATAACTCCTGACGTTAGATTCAAACTCGGCCTGACGGGCCAGATAGGTTTCGTTGCTTTTGTGGGCATCTACGGTGTCAATACGGACTTTATCCGTCATCATATCACTCCTACAACCGCCGCTTCGTTATGAGCAACGATTGAATAAAAAGTTAAAAAACAGATGGGGCCTGAAAAAAACGCCGCCAATATAGAGCCTTTTGTCACCGGGCTCAATGGTTAATTTGTTTACTGTTTTGTGACACAGGGCACAGGGGAGGGGATAACCTCATTTTCCGGCAAAAATATGCAGTTTATTCTCAATAAAAACAGTGGCTTATATATGGATTGTCAGCATTGTAAAATCAGATGAAAGAGTGTGGCAAATTGTGCGCCTGGCAGGCTAAAAGGAGGCGGAGAGCCTCCTTAGACTGTTTATTTTTGGGTAACGCGTAAAACGCCGTGTTCACGTCCCTTTGTTTTATTCCATGACGCGTCCGTAATACCGTTTTCATCCAGGCTTATCGATATCACAAAACCGTTACCATGGATCTCATAGAAATTCGCATTCAGACGTTTAACGCTGGCTTTTTTGCCGTTCACGGTAGCGCTAAAAAAGCCGTTAGAAAGGGTAGCGTTAACCGTATCCGACGAGAACGAGGCTTCGCGAAGGGGATCGTGAACGGATGCCGTTGGTTCGTGTTGTGCCGCGTTTTCCGCTTTGGTTTTGCTGATATCGCAAGATCCATCGCCAGCGCTAATTTGCGTGCATCCCGAGCGCTCTAACTGAGCACGATAGTGTGCGCTAATGGCGTGTGCAGGCGAAATACACCCAGCAAGTACGGCAGCGCTTAACACTAGCATCATTGATTTTTTCATTTTATCACCTTAAAAACGACACAAATAATAAGAAACGTACATAATGCCGATCCAGACCCCGACCGAAATAAGCAATAGATACAGGGCAGCTGAAATAAAAATGTGTTTGAGCATGTTATTGGCCATCATCATACTTTCCATCAGCGAAGTACTGTCGCCCTGAAAAGCTTCCTCTATTATGAATGTAGTCGAGTTACGTGTTTTTCTTAAAAGCCAATCCCGATGCCTGCGCCCATAGCAAGATCATTATTTGTAGAATCGCTTACGCCAGCTTTAACGATGGTGACCTGCTCCCCGTTGATTAATACACCGCGATGTTAGTAATGTCTTCATAAGCCACATGAGGACATCCCCATGAAGAAGCGTTTTTCCGACGAACAGATCATCAGTATTCTCCGCGAGGCTGAAGCCGGAGTTTCTGCCCGTGAACTCTGCCGTAAGCACGCCATTTCCGACGCCACGTTTTATACCTGGCGTAAGAAGTATGGCGGCATGGAGGTGCCTGAGGTTAAGCGCCTGAAGTCGCTTGAGGAAGAGAACGCCAGACTCAAGAAGCTGCTCGCCGAGGCCATGCTGGATAAGGAGGCGCTTCAGGTGGCTCTTGGGCGAAAGTACTGACGACAGACCAGAAGCGCGAAGTCGTGGTGTTGATGTGTGATGCGACCGGTCTGTCGCAACGTCGTGCCTGCAGACTCACAGGTTTGTCCCTGTCGACCTGCCGCTATGACGCTCAGCGTCCGGCGGCTGATGCCCATTTATCAGGGCGCATTACTGAACTGGCACTGGAGCGCAGGCGTTTTGGCTACCGCCGCATATGGCAGTTACTGCGCCGTGAAGGGCTTCTGGTTAATCACAAGCGCGTGTACCGCCTTTATCATCTGAACGGGCTGGGCGTTAAACGCAGACGTCGTCGTAAAGGGCTTGCAACAGAACGTCTGCCGCTGCTCCGCCCGGCGGCGCCCAACATGACCTGGTCGATGGATTTCGTCATGGATGCGCTGGCTACTGGTCGCAGGATCAAGTGCCTTACCTGCGTCGATGACTTCACAAAGGAATGCCTGACGGTCACTGTTGCCTTCGGGATTTCAGGCGTGCAGGTCACGCGTATTCTGGACAGCATTGCGCTGTTTCGCGGCTATCCGGCTACGATAAGAACCGATCAGGGCCCGGAGTTTACCTGCCGCGCGCTCGATCAGTGGGCCTTTGAGCATGGAGTGGAGCTGCGACTTATCCAGCCCGGCAAGCCGACGCAGAACGGATTTATTGAGAGTTTTAACGGACGCTTTCGCGATGAATGCCTGAATGAACACTGGTTCAGCGACGTCAATCATGCCAGGAAAACCATCAGCGAATGGCGTCAGGATTATAACGAATGTCGCCCGCACTCCACGCTGAATTATCAGACGCCGTCTGAATTTGCAGCGAGCTGGAGAAAGGGTAATTCTGAGAGTGAAGGATCCGACATTACTAACTGAGCCTTGTATCTAATCCTGGGGGCAGGTCAATGGTGTTGCTACCAACGTGGAAGGATGCACCCACACTAACAGCTTGCTCGTCTTTAAAGCTACCTACACCAGCAGAGAACATGACAGCCTGATCTTTCTCTACTTGAGGCATAGAGGCGATAGCTACAGCGCTAGCAGCACCTGAACGGGCTTCTTTCTTATTGCTGTCAACTTCATCTTTCAGGCTCTTGAATTGAGAGTTAGTGTTAGCTTGCGCTTGTGCGAACACTTGTTGAGCAGCTTTCAGATCTTTAGCTTGTGCTGTAGTTTGGGTATTGAGTGACTTAACCAGATTGATAGTTTTAGTATCAACTTCTTTCTTAGTGATGGTAGTTGTGATTCCGTTAGAGCCAGCTTTACCTGCATCCCCTTTATCACCTTTAGCGCCAGTGTCGCCCTTATCACCTTTGATGGAATCTCCTTTATCTCCTTTCTCACCCTTAACACCTGGAGCACCATCTTTCCCAGCTATACCTTGTGCGCCTGTATCACCTTTTAAACCTTGCGCACCTGTAGCACCATCTTTACCATCGATCCCGTTTTTACCATCAACACCATCTTTACCATCTACGCCGTTAGTCGGCTTAGGAGCGTTTTCTAATGCTGTAAGGCGGGTAGAGTTATTACCAGCCATGATAAGAGCAGTGTTAGCGTTTGTATCGGCTTGATTAGCTGTATCTTGCGCAATCTGTGCTTTATCAGCAAGAAGCTGTTTAGCCCCTTGTAAGTCACTGTTGACGTTATCAATAGCAGAAGTATTAGCTGTTGCAGTAGTTAATGCACTATTTGCTGTTTGTGCATTACGCAGGATTTCAACGTGATCACTAGCCTGATTACCTTCAACAGTGGTAAGGCGTTTACCTTGCTCAATTACAACAGTATCAGAAGCCGCAATATGGGAAGCGTTTTTATCAGCTAATGTTTTAGCCTGATCCGCCGTATCTTGTGCAGTAGAAGCAGCAGAGGAAGCAGTATTAATAGCTGTATCTTGTTGACTATTTACCTGATTGATTGCAGGGATTTTGTTAAAATACACATCAGCAATATCATTCGATAGACCATCAACTTGACCTTGCAAATTACTATGTGCTGTTTCCAGATCCTGACCACTGGAAAGAACTACATCACTAGCGGGTGTAGCAGCTTTAACAACACTAGATAACAGGATGCCAAAAACAGTAATAGCCATTACTGATTTGTTAATACATTTCATTTGAAAGACTCGCATTAATTTAATTAAGTGGTAACTGTGCTGAACTATAAATAGTTTACGTTTGGGAATGTTGATCTAAATCACAGTTAGCACATATAGCTTAAATGGTTGGATGTGATATTAAAGGCATTTAAACATTACAAAACAAGGGGTTGTATAGACACTGTGTTTCTAGATGTATAAGTTGATGTTTATAAATGAAATTATATTTCAAGTTCATTCAATGGATTTTTTAAATGTATACTTTGAATCATAATTCATAACTTTCATATGAAATTAACTTCAATTGAAGCTGAAAGTAAGCATTATGAATGAGGAAAAACGGGTTAATATAAGATTTTTAACAAAAAGTGCTATTTTTTAATAAAATGTAAAAAAAGTAACAAAATCTGGCACCAAGACCTTTTCAAGTGTTGCTATAATTAAATATTAAAAGAGAATATTCACACAGGAGAGCAATGAATGAAAGTAAGCAAAGCTTACAAATTCATAAATACTTCAGGAGTTACTTATTTCTCTTTGTAAATATGTTTTTGATTTTGACTTACTCGAATAAAACTTGTTTTATTCGTATAGGTAAGCAATTAAAGAAAGTTATTAATCTACTTTCTAATCCTTCTAATAACAACACAAATCATAGATTTGGTTGTAAGTAAAATCAAAACATTAAATTCAAAAACACCGATAGAGAAAAGCAAAAGCCAATAAAATTTATATAAGAGAGTTAGTTATTTCCCTTATCGTTCTCTTATGCCCTTTTACCTTATTGTGGTTTTCCCTCTTATCGGAATATTAAGCTTGCGTTCAGCTTGCGAAATTATTTAATCATCCATATATATTTATACAAAGTAATCGTAAGCGCTTGCGAAGCTCCCTGTTATTTATGTATGGATGGATAAGTAATTTCAGGAACAAAAAACAATTATTGACAACCGGAATGTCTGATTGTTTTTAAGTTGGTGTTTATTATTAGAATATTTGCCAACTTTTTTTATTCGAGAATTAAGCTTCTCAAAACATGTTTGTGATCACGTTAGTGATAAAATAACGAAACCTCCTAATATGAAAGGAAGATCTCCAGGCGGGGAATCATCTAATCATTTAGGAGGTTTTTGTTTATACCGCCTGATAAACAAGGAAGTAAATATTATGCCAAAATCATCTATCACTATTGGTGATGTATTCATTACTAACAATTGTGGGTTTTGTACTGTCATTGATTATACAAACAAAGATAGCGTAACTATCAAATTTGATAATACAGGTTTCATTACAAAGGTTAGAGCAAGAAATTTAAAATCAGGACAAGTAAAAGATCCCTATGCAATCTCGGTTTGCGAGGTTGGTTTTATAGGAGTGGGTGTACCAACTACGATTAATGGAAAACTTACAAGAATCTATAGTTTATGGGTACATATGCTTACACGTTGTTATAGTGAAAAGTATCACTTAGATTTCCCTAGCTATAAAGGTTGTAGTGTTGCCCCTCGTTGGTGTTGTTTTGCTAATTTTGCTAACGACATCAAAACACTTGAAGGGTATGAAGATTGGTTAGATCCGCATAATAAAATTTGCCTCGATAAAGATGCAAAAGATCCAGGTAATAAACTCTATAGTATTGATACGTGTCGTTTCATTACCTCTTATGAAAACATTGCTGATGCTTCCTATCGTCACTCTCATTGATTCCTTTCTGCCTTTCCTTATCGGTGCTCTTAGTCTTTTGTGTTCGCTCCTGCCTTGCGTGAAGAAGCGATGACCGGGAAGGCTTTAGCTTTCGACGGTCGCAAATGCTTTAGCTTTGCGGCCTACTTTCCTACGCTCAACATCATTAAGCGGTATACAAGCGGGTTAACACATTTCAGGTGCTTCATTATGTGATTTAGCTATTCCAGGTGTGATAACTGCTGTGATAAATACTGTGATAATTCGAAAAATCTTGCACCCTGCCTACGGCCCCGGTTACACTAAACACCTACAAATTGTTTGTGTGTAAATGATTGTTTTCTAAGTAATTTGACTCGGGGTAGTGTTCGCTTGAACATTTGAGAAATACCCGTATTACCTGATCTGGATAATGCCAGCGTAGGGAAGTCAGATGCCTACCCGGTCATCGCTTCTTTCCGCACGGCAGGAGCGAAACCATGCAGCCTGACCTGCTCGACTCACACGTTTTACATCAATTCCGAACCCGTTCCCCGCTCACGCACTGTATGACCAACGATGTCGTGCAGACCTTCACCGCCAACGTTCTGCTCGCGCTCGGTGCTTCCCCGGCAATGGTGAACGAAGCCGAGGAAGCGGAACAGTTTGCCGCGCTTGCCGATGCCCTGCTCGTCAACGTTGGCACGCTCACCGCGCCGCGCGCCCAGTCGATGCGTCGGGCTATTGAGAGCGCGGTAGCCGCGGGCACACCCTGGGTTCTGGACCCCGTCGCGGTTGGCGCGCTGGCGTTCCGCACCCGTTTTTGCCAGCAAATATTATCCCTTAAACCTGCGGCCATTCGTGGCAACGCCTCCGAAATCCTCGCCCTTGCCGGAATGAGTGCGGGCGGACGTGGGGTCGATTCCACCGATATGGCAGCGAGCGCGTTGACCGCTGCGCAGGCGCTTGCCCGCCAGACCCACGCCGTTGTAGTCGTCACAGGGGAAGTGGATCACATCACCGACGGCCAGCGAATCCGTACGGTCGCGGGCGGCGACCCGCTGATGACCCGCGTGGTAGGAACTGGCTGTGCGCTCTCGGCGGTCGTCGCCGCCTGCTGCTCGCTGCCTGGCGACAGGCTTGATAACGCGGCGGCAGCCTGCGGCTTTATGAAGCGCGCAGGGTCAGTTGCCCTGACTCAAAGCCGGGGGCCCGGCAGCTTTGTCTCCGCGTTTCTGGACGCGCTTTACGCGCTGGAGGAACAGGTATGACGCGCATTAATGCCTTGACTATTGCGGGAACCGATCCCAGCGGCGGAGCGGGGATCCAGGCAGACCTGAAAACCTTCTCTGCGCTCGGCGCATACGGGTGCTCGGTTATCACCGCGCTGGTTGCGCAAAACACGCGCGGCGTACAGTCGGTGTATCGCATTGACCCGGATTTTGTCGCCGCGCAGCTGGATTCGGTATTCAGCGACGTACGTATCGACACCACCAAGATCGGCATGCTGGCAGAGGCGGACATTGTTGAAGCGGTCGCTGAACGTCTCAAACACTACCAGATAAAAAACGTGGTGCTTGATACCGTGATGCTGGCCAAAAGCGGCGATCCGCTGCTCTCCGCCTCGGCTGTCGATACCCTGCGTAAAAAGCTGCTGCCGCAGGTTGCGCTGATCACGCCAAATCTGCCTGAAGCCGCCGCGCTGCTGGATGCGCCACACGCGCAAAACGAACGTGAGATGAAAGAGCAGGGGAATGCGCTGCTGGCGATGGGGTGTCGCGCGGTGCTGATGAAAGGCGGCCATCTTGATGATGCAGAAAGCCCGGACTGGCTTTTCACCCACGATGGCACGCAACGTTTCACCGCGCCACGCGTCCAGACCAAAAACACCCACGGCACGGGCTGTACGCTCTCGGCGGCGCTGGCGGCGCTGCGTCCTCGTCACGCCACATGGGCGGATACGGTGCAGGAGGCGAAGGTCTGGCTCTCGGGCGCGCTGGCAAAAGCCGATTCTCTGGAAGTGGGTCACGGTATTGGTCCGGTTCACCATTTTCATGCATGGTGGTAAGCCGTATACTGGCATGAAACTCATGCCAGAGAAAAACAGAGATGGAACAAGCGCATACCCGGTTAATTGCTCAACTCAAGGAACGAATTGCCGCACCGGACAACACGCCGCTGTATCTGAAATTTGCCGAAACGGTCAAGAACGCGGTGCGCAGCGGTGTGCTCGCGCACGGTAATATTTTGCCCGGCGAGCGCGATCTGAGCCAGCTGGCCGGAGTGTCGCGTATTACGGTGCGTAAAGCCATGCAGGCGCTGGAAGAGGCTGGCGTCGTTACCCGCGCGCGTGGATACGGGACGCAAATCAACAATATCTTTGAATATTCGCTGAAAGAGGCGCGCGGCTTTTCTCAGCAGGTGGTGCTGCGTGGCAAAACGCCCAACACCCTGTGGGTCAATAAACGCATCGTGAAGTGCCCGGAAGAGATCGCCCGCCATCTTTCCCTTGCGCCGGAAAGCGATGTGTTTTTGCTTAAGCGCATCCGTTACGTGGATGACGATGCGGTATCGATAGAGGAGTCCTGGGTACCGGTAGGATTAATTCCCAACCCGGACGACATTGGCGTCTCGCTTTATGATTACTTCCGCAGCCAGAATATCTTTCCGCAGCGCACCCGTTCCCGCGTCAGCGCCCGGATGCCGGACAGCGAGTTTCAGGCGCATATCAAGATGGACGATAAGATACCGGTGCTGGTGATCAAGCAAGTCGCGCTCGATCAACAGCAGCGGCCAATTGAGTACAGCATCAGCTACTGCCGCAGCGACCTATACGTCTTTGTGTGCGAGGAGTAGGGCCTCGCGCGTGGGGGCGCAGTCTCCACCGCGATGGCTGACTACCCAGGCGGCCACGGCATTGCCAAGCTGTACCGACTCTGGCAGTGACCATCCCGCAGCCAGCCCGGCAAGGGTACCTCCCGCATGGCTGTCACCGGCGCCGATGGTATCGACCACGGTAGCAGGAAACGCCGGAACGTGTCCGGAAGCGTCACCGTCGTACCAGACCGCCCCGTCTTTATCATGGCGTACGATTAGCGCAGCGCCAAACCGTTGCTGCCACTGAGTGCCGAGCTGTTCCACGTTCACGCCAAGCCATTCGGC
This sequence comes from Enterobacter cloacae complex sp. ECL411, assembly GCF_021869665.1. Taxonomy (NCBI): domain Bacteria; kingdom Pseudomonadati; phylum Pseudomonadota; class Gammaproteobacteria; order Enterobacterales; family Enterobacteriaceae; genus Enterobacter; species Enterobacter cloacae complex sp. ECL411. The sequence goes on along the minus strand of NZ_CP091486.1, from coordinate 3,102,424 downwards.
GGCAAGTTCCGCCTCCTGCCGATTGAGCGAGACAACCGGTTTACGGGCCATAATCCGCGCCATCAGCGGGTCGGGAATATCCGCGATGCGCGGACCGAAATCGATAAAGAGCGTCACATCCTGAAGACGTTCCACCCAGGCCGTCAGCAGCTCGCCGCTGGGCGACGCCAGCTGGTAGCCGGACAAATAGACCAGGCTTTTCTCCGGCACGCTTAACCCGTCCAGCCAGCGTTGCTGCCACTGATTCTCCACACCGCTAAACGACATGAAGGTCCGTTCACCGTCAGGCTCCACCAGCGCCAGGCACCAGCCGTTATCGCCCGTTTCCGCTTCCACGGCGCTGTGCAGATCCTGCTTCGCCATGGCATTACGGATAATATCGGCCCACACGCCGTGGCCAACGGGAAGCGCGTTTTGCGCTGCAATGCCGAGCCGCTTGAGGGCGATGGCGATATTCAGCGCGCAGCCGCCAATATTCACTCCCTGTTGCTTCAGCTCGATATCACACCCGCGCCAGGGCAGGGCGTAGGCGTCGGCAATCACGTCGATGACCGCCGCGCCGAGCACCGTTACGGGGCGCGTAGCGTGAAGGGTTTCGAGACGGCGGGCAAAAGCACTCATACGCCCTCCCTTTGCTCCCGGAAGTGCAGCAGTTTTTCGCAGTAGCGTCCGAAATCAAGCTGGTTTACGGCATCAAGTTCGCTTTTAAGCGCCGGATCAATGGCCTGTACACCGTGCAGCGCGCCACAGATGGCCGTTGCCATCGCGCCGATAGTGTCCGTATCACCGCCCAGGTTAGCGCATAACACCGCGCAGCGGTTCGGATCGGTGCCCGCAAGTTCGACCATCGCAATCGCCGCCGGTACGGACTCCAGTGTGCTCGTGCCCGCGCCAATAAGCTGATAGATCTGCTCGCTGGCGGTCTCCGTACCGTTGGCTTCGCGCACGGTTTTCAGGGCCAGCTCAATACGAGCGGAAAGCGATGCGCTGAAGGTGGTGGTGTTCGCCTCCTGCGCCGCACGGGCAATACCCGGCAGGGCATCGGCGATGTTCTGCCAGCGCTCGCCGTCGATAGCGCGTGAAACCGCCCACGCGATCACCACCGCACCGGCGATGGCGAGATCCGATTTATGGGTCGGGCTGGAGGCTAACGCAACCTGTTCAACAAAATGTGCCAGACGCGTGGCCGGTAGCAGGCATCCCAGCGGGGAGGCGCGCATCGCCGCCCCGTTGGTGACGCCGTTATTTTCCAGCTCGCTCACCGGCTTGCCGTCACGGATGGCGTTCAGGGCAATTTTGGAGGTCGGGCCGAGCACATTCTTATTGAACGCGTCAAAATCCAGCGCCCAGTCCAGAATATGCTTACCGATAACGTCAGGATTAATTTCCCCGTGGCATTCGATAATCGCGTCGGCCAGGCACAGCGCCATCGACGTATCATCCGTAAATTCGGCCTGATTAAAGTAGCAGGCGGCATTATTCTCAGCCGGGCCGGGTAAGAAACGGTCGATCCAGCCGAAGTGCGCTTTCACCCGCTTGCGCGGCCACAGTTCAGACGGCATCCCCATCGCATCCCCTAACGCCTGCCCGTAAAGAGCACCGAGAATACGGTCTTGTTTCATTTAACTTCCCCTCGTGTCAGCGCGGTATCGCCATCAACCACCTCAATTGCGGTGATCTCTTTATCCGATTCGCGGAAAAACAGCATAAACAGCACGGCAATCACTACAATCATGATTGCACCAAACGTCCACATTCCGGCCCAGTTGAAGGTCAGCCCATTCACCGGCTCTTTATAGGCGAACATTTTTTCCATCATCACGCCGCCGAGACGGTAACCCAGCAGGCTACCAAAGCCCTGACAGCACAGCGTGATCAAGCCCTGCGCCGCGTTGCGCATATGCACGGGCGCTTTTTTATCCACGTAGATGTACGCGGTGACGTAATAGAAGTCATAGCTTACGCCGTGCAGCAGAATGCCGAGGAACAGCAGGGCGTAGGTGAAGTATTGTTCGGCGCCGCCGTAAACAAAGAAGCCGTAGCGAATGGCGGCGGTGATCAGCCCCAGCAGCAAGACCTTCTTAATACCAAAGCGTTTGGTAAAGAACGGCAGAGCGAGCATGAAGAAGATTTCAGAGAACTGGCCGAGGGTCATCCAGCCGGTGGCGTTTTTCATCCCCACTTCGGTGAGATAGCCGTTGGCAAAGATGTAGTAGAAAGCCAGCGGCATGGCGAACAGGAATGAGCAGAAGAAGAACACCAGGAAGTTTTTATCGCGCAGCAGGATCAGCGCATCCAGCCCCAGCATCACTTTGATATCCAGCTTGCCGGTGCTCTTCGGCGGGGTATTCGGCAGGAAAAGTGCGAAGACGCCGAGCAGAAGGGAGCTGGCAGCGGTCATCAGCAGCGGGATATTGGTGTCAGAGATGTCGCTATAGCCCATCATCTGCGGCAGGAAGCCGCACGCCAGGCCGGAGGCAATCCAGCCGATGGTGCCCATCACGCGGATGCGCGGGAAATCAGCCTCCACGTCATCGACGTTCGCAAAAGCGATGCTGTTCGTCAGCGCGATGGTCGGCATATAGGTCAGGGAGTAGGCCAGTAACAGCGGGAAGAAGGTGCTGAACTGGGTTTGCTGTGCTGCGAAATACATCAGAATCGCGCCAGCGAACATCAGCACGGCCAGCACTTTCTGGGCGGCAAAGAAACGGTCGGTCAGCGAGCCGACCAGGATAGGAGAGAGGATCGCGGCAATAGCGGTACAGGCATAGGACCAGCCAATTTCCCCGGCGGTAAACCCGCTCTTGCTCAGCCACAGCCACAGCGGCACAAACCACGCGCCCCAGATAAACCATTCAACAAACATCATGAATGACAGTTGGACTTTCGTTTTCATTTTTTAATCCTGCATGTCAGAGGTACGCATGTAACATACCATGTGATAATACCTTTTAAATACCTTTAAGGCGATTGTTTGATCAGTGTAACAAAAATGTTGTACATGAAACGAGCCAGCAGATTGTGCTTAAAAAAGTTGCAAATGGTGGAAAATAGGTTAAGTCGGTACCAGGCTTAGTCTGCCTGCAAAAACGTGGGCTTGGATCACACGCTCCGACATCATGTCGGACATACGGGAGCATCACTATGACTGATATTGCGCAGCTGCTTGGCAAAGACGCCGACAGCCTTTTACAGCATCGTTGTATGACCATTCCAGCCGACCAGCTTTATCTGCCTGGCCATGATTACGTAGACCGCGTCATGGTCGACAACAACCGTCCTCCTGCCGTACTGCGAAACATGCAGACGCTTTATAATACCGGCCGCCTGGGCGGAACCGGGTACCTCTCTATTCTGCCCGTTGACCAGGGCGTTGAACACTCTGCGGGGGCATCGTTTGCCGCGAACCCGCTCTATTTTGATCCGAAAAATATCGTCGAGCTGGCGATTGAGGCGGGCTGTAACTGCGTGGCCTCCACCTACGGCGTGCTGGCCTCCGTGTCGCGTCGCTATGCCCACCGCATTCCGTTCCTCGTTAAGCTGAACCACAACGAAACCCTGAGCTACCCAACCGAATACGACCAGACGCTCTACGCCAGCGTCGAGCAGGCGTTCAATATGGGTGCGGTGGCGGTCGGGGCAACCATCTATTTCGGTTCTGAACAGTCGCGTCGTCAGATAGAAGAGATCTCCGCGGCGTTCGAGCGCGCCCACGAGCTGGGTATGGTAACCGTGCTGTGGGCCTATCTGCGTAACGGCTCGTTCAAAAAAGACGGTGTGGATTACCACGTGTCTGCGGATCTGACCGGTCAGGCAAACCACCTTGCGGCGACCATCGGCGCGGACATCGTGAAGCAGAAAATGGCCGAGAATAACGGCGGCTATAAAGCGGTGAACTTTGGCTATACCGACGACCGCGTCTACAGCAAGCTGACCAGCGACAACCCGATCGATCTGGTGCGCTACCAGCTGGCGAACTGCTATATGGGCCGCGCCGGGCTGATTAACTCCGGCGGTGCGGCAGGCGGTGAAACCGACCTGACCGATGCGGTGCGCACGGCGGTGATTAACAAACGCGCGGGCGGCATGGGGCTGATCCTCGGCCGTAAGGCGTTCAAAAAATCTATGGCCGACGGCGTGAAGCTGATCAACGCGGTTCAGGACGTCTATCTGGACAGTAAGGTCACGATCGCTTAAGTCTTTTCCCCTCACCCTAACCCTCTCCCCAACGGGGAGAGGGGACTCTTCAGTGCATACGGGAAGAGGGCCGCCACCCGGCAACACATCAGCGCAAAAGCTGACAGTCCGGCGGCAACCGGCACTGCAACGCGCCGGGCAAAACTTCGATGCGGAATCGCTCGCCGCTGAGCGGCTCTCCGTCGAGGTTAAAGGTCATGCCGTGTGGGGCGATCACTTCAAACCACGCGGATTTCCCGTCGATGATATTGGGGCTCTCCTCTGGCTGCGTCAGCGTCGTAAACAGCGCCGGCAGCAGCCCGTCGCCGGTAAAAATACGCAGCTGTAATTGACCGTCATTAATCAGCGCTTCCGGGCAAAGCTGCTGTCCGCCGCCTGCCTGACGCCCGTTGCCGATACCAATCACCAGCGCGTCGCCCTGCCAGTGGAAGTTTTCACCTTGGATCTCACAGCTGTCGGGCCTGAGCGTGTCCATGCGCATCAGACCATGGATGAGATACGAAACGCCGCCCAGCGCGGCCTTCAGTTTTTCCGGCGTTTCGCTGGTAATGCGCGTGCCGAAACCGCCCGTCGCCATATTGATAAAGCAGGTTTTTTCATTCACCTGAGCAATATCGACGGCGGTAGCCTTACCGAGAATGGCCAGCTGTAGCGCTTTGCCTACATCCTCCGGAATACCGGCGCTGGTGGCAAAATCGTTGGCGGTACCGAGCGGTAAAATCCCCATCGCCGGGCGCGCTGCGGCGTTGAGGTCAATGAGCGCACCGGCGATCTCGTTGATCGTTCCGTCGCCGCCGCCGGAAATGATGGTCTGAACACCTAACCTGATGCCCTCGTCGATGTAGCGCGCCGCATCGCCTTTTTCAAACGTCACCCGCACGTGTATGCATGCTCCGTCTTCACGCAATTCGGTAATCGCCTGGCGCAGCAGATCGTTGCCTGCACTCTTGCCGTTAAGAATTAATAAACTGTCTGGATAGGTTGCCATCCGGGTTGCTCCCTTTTTTAGCTATAGAAAGAGTGTATCCCAGAGAGGGAAAAAGCGGGTAAGAACAGGATGAAAGGCAAAAAATAAGCCCGCGTAAGGGCTTTGAAATCGACTAAAGAACCCCGTAGCGCTTACAATGCATACTACTGCCGCTCAATTGACTATTGTGGTCAACGTTTGAGGTGTGACATTGGCCTTGCCTCGATTTTGAGCTGCTTACGCCAGACCCGATTATGTAGCGTTAGCGCAATGGAGCGGTAAAAAATCGATGAATTCATCCACATAATGTTCAGAAAGAAACATCCCAGCCCCAGCAAAGAGGTTATTTGCGGTGTGTAGTTCTCAACAGGGCCGAATAAAAGCGAAATCCCCGTCCAGATGAAATAAATGATGCTCATTATGCCTGTCAGCGTAATGACGAAAATATGCAGTTTATATCCAGGTAAAGAACCTCGTGTAGTCAGAAACATCGTGCTCATCACTACCAGACAATACACAATCGCTGCAATGAATACTCCCATCATAACCTTAAATTCGGGTAAGCCGAGCCAGCGAAACAGCAACAACCAGAGGGACACTTGCAGCATGGCGTAGCAAAAAATAGCCAGTAACGTGCTCACTGCCAAAGGAATTCCTGTCATATGGACGCCCACAGGAACGCCGAACCGATCTTTTAACTGTTCTTTTAATGTTTCAAGCTGGTTGGGATCATCGGTCGCCATTTTACTTTTAACCAAAGCACTTAATGCAAGGCTATCTTTAATGTATTTCATCATGGACGGGTCAATAACTTCCTGTAAATGAAAAAGACTGAATTAAACCAAAAATGTATTTACCCGTTTGTGCAACATTCTGTGGATTTCTGATATTTCCTGAGATGGCACTTCCAACGAAGGCAGAAGAATTTGAAATGGTATTCAGCAACTCACGCTGTAAGAGCAACTGCAACGCTTCTGACGGATAACGTTTGGGATACACGCCTGCCTTCATTGCTGCTTTTACACCTGAATTCGAGATGCCGGGATTGCGGATACGAATAATCTCCTCTGTTAATCGCGTACGGTCGGCCCGGCTCATTTTTTGTAATAAGGAGAGCAAACTCTCAGACGATGAACGGTTAAGAAGGCGATATGTTAATGCAGCGCTTTTTAAACCCGCAGCAGCCCCGGCAAGAGAAATCGCATCCAGGGCTGTGTTGGTTGCTGTATACCACTCCTGGGAGTCCATCCACGCAACGTAGTCATCGTGATTCATAGCAATCAACGATAGTCGGCCAAGCCCATTTGCACATTGAATTCCAGTTGCTACACCACCGGCTAAAATCACAGCGGCTATAGCACCGGAAGACCCTGCAGTGAGAGGTATAGCCATACCGGCCCCTGCCGCAAGTACAACAGTAAGAATTGCGGCTCCGCAGGAAATTGCCGTTGAACCAATTTCAGTCGCCAGGGAAGGGGACTGAATCGTAGCCGTTGTTGCGTGAACGGGGTTAACTTGTGAGGCATTTACTTTGGTTATGACTACATGACTAACCGAGCTTTCGTTTGGTGTCGCAATCCTTCTTGATGGCCGTACTAGCCACTGACGTGTACTGTCTGAGTAGATAATCCCGGCCTGGCTAAAATTTCTGCTGCAGTCAAGTTGACCTGCAAGTGCTGTGAAATTTATATCGCCGCCAGAGGCAAGACCAAGACTGCGTGCGAGTTCGTAATCTGGAAGATCCTTTGAAAGTTGTCCTGTGAATGTCACTTCATCTCTCCGTCCGTGTGAAACGTTGACTGTTAATAAATCAAGAGTAAAGGTCCTGTTAACACTTAAAATTAGGAATGTTCCGAATAGTGTTCATCCCTCTCAAATCCATTAAAAATGTGATTAGGATCCTTTGTTCGTTCGACTTGCTTAGATGATACGCCTAATGCTGACACAAACCTTTCCCGGGTCAATGCAACGCCATATTTATCAGGGGGAAAAATTTCAGGAGTTAACAAAAAAAATAAGCCCGCGTAAGGGAGATTACGCAGGCTAAGGAGGTGGTTCCTGGTACAGCTAGCATTTATGGGTTATGTTTTTCAGCGGGGGGATAATACCCGTATTGAACGAAGCGGTATGTGATCCGATTCTAAGAATTATCCCAGCGTGAAAAAATCCCGTTGATTGACTATTTGCCGTGTGGATTACGGGTATTTTCACCTTCAAAATTGCGCATCAGCAGCGCAAACTCCAGCTCTACTTCTTCAGGAACCGGCAGCCAGACCACATGGCCGTCGCCAGGTGCGACCTCAATCGCCTCACCTTTTTTGTTTTCCAGATGCTCCAGGCGGAAGTTCATGTTGCCCTGCGGTGTCATCAGCTCCAGGCTGTCGCCTTTAGTGAATTTGTTTTTTACGGCGACGGCGGCCAGCGGGCCTTTACGCTCGCCGGTGAAGTCGCCTACAAACTGCTGGCGTTCGGAAATCGAATAGCCATGCTCGTAGTTCTGGTAGTCGTCGTGGGTATGTCGACGCAGGAAACCCTCGGTATAACCGCGATGCGCCAGACCTTCCAGCGTTTCCAGCAGGCTGGTGTCGAACGGTTTACCGGCGGCGGCATCGTCGATGGCTTTGCGATACACCTGCGCGGTACGAGCGCAGTAGTAATAGGACTTGGTGCGGCCTTCGATTTTCAGGGAGTGCACGCCCATCTGGGTTAAACGCTCCACGTGCGCGATGGCGCGCAGATCCTTCGAGTTCATGATGTAGGTGCCGTGCTCGTCTTCGAAGGCGGTCATGTACTCACCCGGACGTTTGGCTTCTTCGATCATAAACACGCTGTCGGTAGGCGCGCCGATACCCAGCGTTGGCTCAACGTTGGTGACCGGGATCGGCTCGTGTTTATGCACGATGTTACCGATGTCATCCTCTTTGCCTTCCTGAACGTTATATTCCCAGCGGCAGGCGTTGGTGCAGGTGCCCTGGTTCGGGTCACGCTTGTTGATATAGCCAGAGAGCAGGCAGCGGCCGGAGTAGGCCATGCACAGCGCGCCGTGAACGAAGATTTCGATCTCCATATCCGGCACCTGGGTGCGGATCTCTTCGATCTCTTCGAGAGACAGCTCGCGAGACAGAATGACGCGGGTCAGCCCCATCTGTTTCCAGAATTTCACCGTTGCCCAGTTGACGGCGTTAGCCTGCACCGAGAGGTGAATGTCCATATCAGGGAAGTTCTCCCGAACCAGCATGATTAAACCCGGGTCTGACATGATCAGCGCGTCCGGCCCCATCTCCACGACCGGCTTCAGGTCACGAATGAACGTTTTCAGCTTGGCGTTGTGCGGCGCGATGTTCACCACCACGTAGAATTTTTTGCCCAGGGCATGCGCTTCATTGATGCCGAGCTGAAGATTCTCGTGGTTGAATTCGTTGTTACGCACGCGCAGCGAATAGCGCGGCTGGCCCGCGTAGACGGCGTCGGCGCCATAGGCGAAAGCGTAACGCATATTTTGCAGCGTTCCCGCCGGGGAAAGGAGTTCCGGTTTAAACATGTTTGTTCTCGTTCTGATGACAGGTCAGATCCGCGTGCACCAGGTGCAGCGGTAAGGGGAGATCCCCCACTTTAAGGGCGGGCATTGTAGCGCTGCGGGGCGGGGAGGTAAAGCCCGGACCCCTCACCCTAACCCTCTCCCCAGGGGGGAGAGGGGACTAAAACACCCTCTCCCCCCTGGGGAGAGGGCAGGGTGAGGGGAGAATGTTGTCAGGCAATCCTGCACGCATCCGCTTCCCAGCGATACCCCACGCCGTACACCGCGCGAATAAACGACTGGTCGGCGTCCAGCGCCTCCAGCTTGCGGCGCAGGTTTTTGATGTGGCTGTCGATGGTGCGGTCGGTCACCACGCGGTAATCGTCATACAGATGGTTGAGCAGCTGTTCGCGGGAAAACACTTTTCCCGGCTCGTGGGAGAGGGTTTTCAGCAGGCGGAACTCTGCGGGGGTGAGATCCAATAGTTTGCTGCGCCAGCTCGCCTGGAAGCGGCTTTCGTCGACGATCAGCGGGCTTTGTGCATCCAGCACCTGCAATTCACGCTGCGGCTTGCAGCGGCGGAGGATGGTTTTCACGCGAGCGACCACCTCCCGCGGGCTGTAAGGCTTGCAGATGTAATCGTCAGCGCCGATTTCGAGCCCCAGCAGACGGTCGATCTCTTCGATTTTGGCCGTCACCATCACGATGGGCACATCGGAGAAACGACGAATTTCCCGGCACAGGGTCAGGCCGTCAGTACCCGGCAGCATCAGATCCAGCAGGATCAGATCCGGCGGCGTCTGGCGCACGTAGGGCAGCACCTGGTCGCCGTGGCTGATAAGCGTTGGCGCATAGCTCGCGGCACGTAAATAGTCGATCAGCAGTTGCCCAAGTTTAGGCTCGTCTTCCACGATCAAAATACGCGGTGTGTTGTCGTCAATCGGTAACTCGGTCATGCTTCCCTCGATAAATCCCGTTCCAGAGGTAACTCTACTGTAATGCTAACCCCGCCAAAAGGCGAATGGGCGGCGCGGATGGTGCCACCATGCGCCTCCACAATGTTTACGCAAATCGCCAGCCCAAGGCCGGAGCCCCCGCTGGCGCGGTTGCGTGAACCTTCGGTGCGATAGAAGCGCTCGAACAGTTTTTCCAGCTGCGCATCCTTCACGCCAGGGGCGGAGTCCGCAAAGGTCAGGGCAAAGCGCCCGTTTTCCTGCCTGCCGGAAATATGCAACCCGCCGCCGCCGTCGGTGTAGCGGAGGCTGTTCTCCAGCAGATTAATGAACAGCTGCATCAGGCGATCTCTGTCACCGAATACCACCGCGCTGTCAGGCAGCGAGAGGTTGATTTTCAGGTCACGGCTGGCGAAGCGTTCGCGGAACGCGCCGGTCACGACTTCAAGGATATTGATCACGTCGATTGGGGCTTTCTGGTAGGCCAGGGCGCCTTCATCGGACATGGAAAGCTGATGCAGATCGTCCACCAGCTTGGTCAGCGTGCCGACTTCCGCCTGTAGCGAGGCCACGGATTCGGGGGTGAACTGCCGCAAGCCGTCCTGAATCGCCTCCAGCTCACCGCGCAGCACCGCCAGTGGGGTGCGCAGCTCGTGCGAAATGTCGGCCATAAAGTCGCGGCGCATCTGCTGGTTTTTCTCCAGCGTGCTGGCGAGCTGGTTGAAGTCCTGCGCCAGCTTGCCCAGTTCATCCTGACTGCGGGTGTCCACGCGGGTCGAGAAATCACCCGCCGCCAGCTTATGCGTGCCTTCCACCAGGCGTTTAACCGGCGCCAGCAGGCCGCGCGCCAGCGGGAAGGTGGCGAGCGCCGCAAGCAGGGTAGAAAGCGCGACAATCAGCCAACTGGTCTGGCGCTGCTGGCGGTCAAAGTTGATGTCGGTGTTGCGCGTCAGCCGCTCGACCGGCGAGGCAATAACCCAGCCCACCGTGGCGCCGTTCGAGGTAATGGCGCGCTTTGTACCGTCCGGCGGTACCGGCGAGCGCGGGCCAACGAGCACGTGCATCTCCTGATCGATCACCCAGAACTGGGTGCGCCAGCCGTGCGGCGGCATGCCCGGCCCCGGGCGGTCGTCGTCATTATCGTGCTCCAGCGAGCGCAGAATTTGAAATATAAAACGATCGTTATTGCGCAGAAAACGCCAGTTACCGTGCAGGCTATACTGTTCCCCCAGCGCGTCGCTTAAGCCCTGTAAGCGCTGTTCGTTACCGTGCTTGATGTAGTCAATAAAGCCGCGCTCAAAGCTGACCCGCACCGCCCAGTGCATGGTAATCAGCAGGACGATACAGGTAGCGAAAATCGCCACAAAAAGCTTACCGGTGATCCCCGGACGCCAGAATTTCATGGTGCACTCCTTTTGCCGCGTCGGATCACAACGTTTTTGGTCGTGTCATTCGGTACTCTGGCAAAGATAAAAGCGGGCAGGGCGATAATTACCGCCATGCTGAGGTAAGTGTATAAAAAGACCTGATGCGCGACGGGGGTGTCGGCGCTGAGATGGTGCTGACCGTACATGCCGAGCAGCAATCCGGCGACCGTGACCCCCACGCTCATAGAGAGCTGCATGATCATCGACAGCAGGCTGTTACCGCTGCTCGCCAGTTCGTCCGGCAGATCTTTCAGCGTCAGGGTGTTCATCGACGAGAAGCGCATGGAGTTGATGATCCCCTGGCAGAACAGCACCAGCGGCAGGATGTAGTACCAGCCCAGCAGCGCCACGGTCATAAACAGCAGACTAACCAGCGCCAGCCCGAGCGTGGCGGCCACTAGCACCCGGCGATAGCCAAAGCGGTTTACCACCTGCACCACAATACGCTTCATCCCCATGCTGCCGAGCACCATCGGGATCATCATCAGCCCGGCATGGAACGGCGAGAAGCCCATCCCAATCTGTAAAAATACCGGCGTCATAAACGGCAACATGCCGCTGCCGATGCGTCCGGCAAAGCTGCCGAACAGACCAAGACGGTAGGTGGGATTCTTGAACAGGTTCAGGCTAAACAGCGCGTTAGCGTTGCCTCTGGCATGCCACAGATACCAGAGAATGGCGGTGACACCCAGCGCTACCAGCAGGGCGAGCGACAGGGAGGAGATCCCCAGCCCTTTTTGTCCGTCGAGCGCCAGAGTGAGCGTCGCCATGCCAGCTGCCAGCAGGATGAAGCCAAGGAAATCAAAGCGCCGGGTCTGCATTTTATAGTTCGGCATCAGCGTCAGGGTGGCAATCGCGCCGATAATACCGACCGGCAGGTTGATCAGGAAGATCCAGTGCCAGGAGGCATACTCCACCAGAATACCGCCCAGCGCCGGGCCCAGCAGCGGGCCGACCTGAGCGGGCAGGGTGACGAAGGTCATCGCCGCCATATACTGCGCGCGCGGAACAATTTTCATCACCGTTAACCGCCCGACGGGCACCATCATCGCGCCGCCGACGCCCTGTAGCACGCGCGCCATCACCAGCTGGTCGAGGGTATTGGCCTGGGCGCAAAACAGCGAGCCGGTGGTAAACAGCACAATGGCGGTGAAGAAGATGTTCCGTACGCCCACTTTATCCGCCAGCCAGCCGCTGGCGGGCAGCATCACGGCGACCGTCAGCACGTAGGCGACAATCACCATATGCATGTGCAGCGGGCTCTCCCCCAGGCTTTTCGCCATTGAGGGGAGGGCTGTGTTCACGATGGTCGTGTCCAGCGACTGCATAAAGAAGCCGAACGCGACGATCCACAATTGCCAGCGAACGTTACTGGGTAGGTCGGTCATTTACTCGGTCACCGTGGTTCTCTTTTTACGCGAAAAACGCAGCCGCAGGCGGTCAAAGAACAGATAGACTACCGGCGTGGTGTAGAGCGTCAGCAACTGGCTCATCACCAGGCCGCCAACGATCGTGATCCCCAGCGGCTGGCGCAGTTCAGAGCCGTCACCGCCGGATATGACCAGCGGCAGTGCGCCGAACAGCGCGGCCAGCGTAGTCATCATGATCGGGCGAAAACGCAGCAGACAGGCCTGGAATATCGCCTCGTCCGGCGTCAGGTTGCCGTTACGCTGGGCATCCAGGGCAAAGTCGACCATCATAATCGCGTTTTTCTTCACAATTCCTATTAATAGCATGATCCCAATGAGCGCGATGAGGCTGAATGGAGCACCGAACAGCTCCAGCGCCAGCAGCGCCCCCACGCCCGCAGAGGGAAGCGTGGAGAGAATGGTCAACGGATGCACGTAGCTTTCGTACAGCACGCCCAGCACGATGTACACCGTGGCAATGGCCGCCAGGATCAAAATGACCTGCGAGTTCATGGTGTCCTGGAACACCTGCGCCGTACCGGCAAAGCTGCCGCGCACGGAGGAGGGCACCCCAAGCTGGGTCATGGCGCGGTTAATGGCATCGCTGGCCTCAGACAGCGACGAGCCGGTTGGCAGGTTAAACGACACGGTCGAGGCGGCGGAAAGCCCCTGGTGGTTCACCGACAGCGGCGCGTTCGACGGCTGCCAGCTGGCGAAGTACGACAGCGGGATCGCCTTGCCGTCATCATTGATCACAAACATCTTGTCCAGCGCGCTGATGTCCTGGGTGTAGCGCGGATCGACTTCCATTACCACCTTGTACTGGTTCATCGGCTGATAGATGGTGGAGACTTCACGCTGCCCGAAGGCGTTGTTAAGCAGGCTGTTGGCCGCCTCCACGTTAATGCCCAGGCGGGCCATAGTTTCACGATCGTAGGTGAGCGCCATCTCCGCGCCGTTGTTCTGGCTGTCGGAGTTCACGTCCGCCAGCTGCGGCAGCGCGGCCAGCGCTTTACGGATCTTCGGCTCCCACTCGCGCAGGGCGGCTAAGTCATCCGAGAGCAGGGTGTACTGATAGCTGGCGTTAGCCTGTCGTCCGCCGACGCGGATATCCTGAACGGCCATCAAAAACAGGTTCGCCCCCGGCTCTTTGGCGAGCTTCACCCGCAAGCGGTCAATGATCTGCTGCGCCGTTTCGTGACGTTCACCGCGCGGCTTAAGGGTAATAAACATCATCCCGCTGTTAACGCGCGAGCCGCCGGTAAAGCCGGTAACGTTGTCTACGGCCGGATCTTCCCGGATGATTTTCATAAAGTCCTGAAGCTTGCCGCGCATCGCCTGGAACGAAATGCTCTGGTCTGCCTGAATACCGCCCATCAGCACGCCGGTATCCTGCTCCGGGAAGAAGGTTTTCGGGATGGTGATATACATCCAGACGTTGAGCCCGATGGTGGCGATAAGCACCAGCCCGACAATACGCGTGTGGTTCAGCACCCATTTCAGCGATTTGCCGTAGCCGGACTGCATCGCCATCAGGACGTGGCCAAAGCCTTTCCTGCGCGGCTGTGAGTGTGGTTGGCTGCGCTTTAGCATCCAGCCGCACATCATCGGCGTTAGCGTCAGCGAAATCACCAGTGAGATACCAATGGCGACGGAGAGCGTGACGGCAAATTCGCGCAGCAGTCGCCCCGGCAGGCCGCCCATCAGCAGCAGCGGCAGGAACACCGCCACCAGCGACAGGCTCATGGACAGGACCGTGAAGCCCACTTCGCGCGTCCCCTGAAGCGCCGCCTGGAGCGGCTTCATGCCCGCTTCCAGATGACGAGAGATATTCTCCAGCACCACGATGGCATCATCCACCACAAACCCGGTGGCAATCGTCAGCGCCATCAGCGACAGGTTGTTAAGGCTAAACCCGCACAGGTACATGGCGGCAAAGGTGCCTATCAGCGATACCGGGACCGCTACCGCCGGGATCAGCGTGGCGCGCCCCGAGCGCAGGAACAGGAACACCACCAGAATTACCAGCGCGACAGAGATGATCAGCGTTTGCTCTACCTCTTCAAGCGAGGCGCGGATGGTGGGGGAGCGGTCCTGCGCAATCTGGAGATCGATGGCCGCCGGAATGGTTTCCTGAAGCTCCGGCAGCCGCGCGCGGATGCTGTTCACCGTCTGAATGATGTTGGCTTCCGGCAGCTTGCGGATCATCAGCAAAATCGCCGGTTTGGCATTGGTCATCCCGGCGTTACGCACGTCCTGCACCGAATCGGTGACGCTGGCGACGTCGCTCAGGCGCACCGCCGCGCCGTTATTGTAGTGAATAATCAACGGCTGATACTCGGCGGCGGTTTTCAGCTCGTCGTTGGTCTGGATCTGCCAGCGGTGGCTGCTGTCCTCAATCGCACCCTGCGGCTTACGCACGTTGGCGTTGCTGATAGCGGATCGCACGTCGTCAAGCGACACGCCCTGATTAAACAGCGCCTGCGGATTCAGCCCCACGCGCACGGCGGGCAAGGAGCTGCCGCCGACGTCCACGTCACCCACGCCGTCAATCTGGGCGATGGTTTGCGCCAGCTGGGTGGAGGCAAAATCGTACAGCTCGCCCTGGGAGTAGGTCTCTGACGTAAGCGTCAGGATCATGATCGGCGCATCGGACGGGTTGGCCTTGCGGTAGGTTGGACGGCTCGGCATGCCGCTCGGCAGCAGGCTTTGGGCGGCGTTAATCGCGGCCTGCACGTCGCGCGCCGCACCGTTGATATCCCGGTCGAAGTTAAATTCCAGAATGATGCGCGTGCTGCCCAGCGAACTGCTGGAGGTCATCTCGTTAACCCCGGCAATCCGCCCAAGCGATCGCTCAAGCGGCGTCGCCACCGATGAGGCCATGGTTTCCGGCGATGCGCCCGGCAGCGAGGCGCTGACCATGATCACCGGGAAATCGACCTGCGGCAGCGGGGCCACCGGCAGCAGCCGGAAGCCGAGCACGCCGCACAGGGTGATAGCGACGGAGAGTAAAATCGTCGCCACCGGACGGTAAATGAAGAGGGCGAAAAACTTCACTTACGCCTCCTCTTCACGTTTCGGGAAGCGGCTTTTTGTCCACAGGGCCAGACGGTCAAACAGCAGGTAGATAACCGGCGTGGTAAACAGCGTCAGCACCTGGCTCACCAGCAGACCGCCTACCATGCCGATGCCCAGCGGACGGCGCAGTTCGGCCCCCACGCCGGTGCTCAGCATCAGCGGCAGCGCGCCCAGCAGGGCGGCGAGGGTGGTCATCAGGATCGGGCGAAAACGCAGCAGACAGGCCTGGTAAATGGCCTCGCGCGGCGCCATACCCTGCTCGCGCTCGGCGGCCAGCGCAAAGTCGATCATCATGATGGCGTTTTTCTTCACGATGCCGATAAGCAGGATGATGCCAATTATCGCAATCACGTCCAGTTCGCTCCCCGCCAGCATCAGCGCCAGCAGCGCCCCCACGCCCGCCGTCGGCAGGGTGGAGAGGATGGTGATCGGGTGGATGAAACTCTCATACAGCACGCCAAGCACGATATACATCGCCACCACCGCCGCGACAATCAGCCAGACGGTGCTGCCCAGCGCGGCCTGGAACGCCAGCGTACTGCCCTGGAACTGGGTTTGAATATCGGATGGGAAGCTGAGTTCTTTCTCCGCGCCCAGAATGGCCTCCACCGCTTCGCCCAGGGAATACCCGTCCGGCACGTTGAACGAAATGGTGGTGGACGGGAACTGATCGAGATGGTTAATCGACAGCGGGGTGTGGCGCTCTTCCACGCTGGCAATGGCGCTGAGCGGCACAATCCCGCCGTCTCTGCTGGTCAGGCGTATCGAGTCCAGCGCGGCAAGCCCGGGCGTGTTCTCGGTGTTATGTTCAAGCACCACGCGATACTGGTTGGCCTGGGTGTAAATGGTGGAGATCAGTCGCTGACCAAAGGCGTTATACAGGGCGTTATCCACGTCGGACATGGTAATGCCCAGACGGCTGGCGGTGTCGCGGTTGACGTTCACGTACGCCGCCAGCCCTTTATCCTGCCAGTCGCTGCTGACGTCAGAAACCTGCGGCAGTGCTTTCAGCTTATCCACCAGCTGCGGCACCCAGGTGCTGAGTGCATCAAGCGAGGTGGCCTGGAGCGTAAACTGGTACTGCGTGCGGCTCACCTGCGTATCAATGGTTAAATCCTGGATCGGTTGCAGATACAGCTCAATGCCCGGCACGCGCGCCACCGCGCTTTGCAGTCGCTCAATTACCGCGTTGACGCGATCGTCGCGGTCATCGAGCGGTTTAAGGTTAATTTGCAGGCGCGCGCTGTTGAGCGACGGGTTGGTGCCGTCCACGCCCACGTAGGCAGTCAGGCTTTCCACCGCCGGATCTTTCATGATGATCTCAGACACCTGCTGCTGGCGCTGCGCCATGTTGGCGAAGGAGACCGTCTGCGGCGCCTGAAGCGTGCCCTGAATAATGCCGTTGTCCTGAATCGGGAAGAAGCCTTTCGGAATGAAAATCCACAGCATCACGCTGAGCGCCAGGGTGCCGAGCGCCACGCCGAGCGTCGCCCAGGGATGATTCAGGACTTTCGCCAGCACGCGGCCGTAGGCGGCGATAATGCGCTCGAACATCCGCTCGGAGGCGCGCGAGAAGCGGTTTTGCTTGCGCAAAGATTCGTGGCTCAGCATGCGGGCGCACATCATCGGCGTCAGCGTCAGCGACACCACGGCAGAGATCAGAATGGCGACCGCCAGCGTCACGGCAAACTCGCGGAACAGCCGCCCGACGATATCGCCCATAAACAGCAGCGGGATCAGCACCGCAATCAGCGAGAAGGTGAGCGAGATGATGGTAAAGCCAATTTCTCCTGCGCCCTTCAGCGCGGCGGCTAAGGGCTTTTCACCTTTTTCGATATAGCGCGAGATGTTCTCGATGACCACGATGGCATCGTCCACCACGAACCCGGTGGCGATGGTGAGCGCCATCAGCGTCAGGTTATTAATCGAAAAGTCGAGGAACACCATCACCGCAAACGTCCCGACCAGCGAGAGCGGCACGGCGACGGCGGGAATGATGGTTGCCGGAACGTTGCGCAGGAACAGGTAGATGATCATCACCACCAGCGCAATCGCCAGCATCAGCTCGAACTGGGTGTCTGACACCGAGGCGCGAATATTCGTGGTGCGGTCAGAAAGCACTTTCACGCTCACCGATTTTGGCAGGCTTTCCACCAGCTGCGGCAGCATGGTGCGAATGCTGTCGGCGGTATCAATAATGTTCGCGCCCGGCTGGCGCTGAACGTTCATGACAATCGCCTGCTGCTTATTGGCCCACGCCCCGAGCCAGCTGTTTTCAGCGCCTTGTTCGACGGTTGCCACGTCGCCGAGGCGGATCGGCGCGCCGTTTTGATAGGCCACAATCAGCTGACGGTACTCATCGGCGGACTGCATCTGGTCGTTGGCAGAGAGCGTGACCGCACGGGTTGGGCCGTCCAGCGAGCCCTTCGCTGAGTTAACGTTGGCGCTGCTGATGGCGGTGCGAATGGTTTCGCTGGTTAACCCCAGCGCGGCAATGGCCTGGGCATTGAGCTTAACGCGAACGGCGGGGCGTTGACCGCCCGCCAGCGTCACCAGTCCCACGCCGGTCACCTGCGAAATCTTCTGCGCCACACGGGTTTCAACCATGTCTTCCACCTGCGTCATCGGCATGGCCGAGGAGGTGACGGCAAGGGTCATGATCGGTGGATCCGCCGGGTTGACCTTGCTGTAAACCGGTGGATTCGGCAGGTCAGACGGCAGCAGGTTAGTGGCAGCGTTAATCGCGGCCTGCACCTCCTGCTCGGCGACGTCCAGCGACAGCGTGAGCTGGAACTGAAGCGTGACGACCGAGGCGCCGCCGGAGCTCTGGGAGGACATCTGCTTCAGGCCAGACATCTGGCCAAACTGACGCTCCAGCGGGGCAGTGATGGCGGACGTCACCACATCCGGACTGGCGCCCGGATAGAGGGTGACAACCTGAATGGTCGGGTAGTCCACTTCCGGCAGCGCCGACACGGGCAGAAAACGGTAGCCAATGATCCCGGCCAGCAGGATCGCCACCATCAACAGGGTCGTCGCAACCGGACGTAAGATAAACAGGCGTGATGGCCCACCTGTAGAGCTCGGCGGCATCACCTGCATCAGGCTTTTGCTCCTGTATTCTGCGCTTCCACCACCTCGACCTGCGCCCCTTCGGTCAGACGGTCAATACCGTCGGTTACGACGCGGTCGCCAGCGGACAGCCCGGCACTGATCACCACCGTCTGACTGTCCTGGATCCCGGTTTTCACCAGATGTTTGCTGACCTTGTTTTCGCTGTTCAGCACCCAGACAAAGTTGCCTTCACTGCCCATTTGCAGGGCCGCCGTCGGGATCACCACGGCGTTTTCTTCTGTCGCGACCAGCATTCGCGCATTGACGAACTGATTCGGGAACAGGGCATCGTCCTGATTGTTGAAGCGTGCTTTAAGCTTGATGGTGCCGGTGGTGGTATCGATCTGGTTATCCAGGCTCAACAGCGAACCTTCGCTCAGCTTCTGCTTGTTGGTGCGATCCCAGGCTTCAACCACCAGCGCTTTTCCGGCCTTCTGCGCCTGTATCACCGTCGCAATGTCGCTTTCCGGCAGGGTAAAGACGAGATCGATAGGGTGCGTCTGGGTGATCACCACGATGCCCGTGGTGTCGCCGCTGGAGATTTGGTTGCCGATATCAACCTGTTTCAGGCCCACGCGGCCGTCAATCGGCGCGGTGATCCGGCTCCAGTCGAGCTGGAGCTGGGCGCTGGCGACCGCGGCTTCGTCGGCCTTGATGGTGCCCTGAGATTCACTGACCAGAGACTGCTGGGTATCCAGCTCCTGGCGCGACACGAGGTTGGTTTTTACCAGCTGCTGATAGCGGGCTAAATCGCGGCGGGCATTGGCGAGGGTGGCTTTGTCTTTCGCGAGCTGCCCCTGCGCCTGCGCCAGGGCCACCTTAAACTGGCTTGGGTCGATTTCCGCCAGCAGATCGCCGGCTTTCACCTGCTGGCCTTCCTGGAAGTGGATGGCCATCAGCTGACCATCCACGCGGCTACGTACCGTCACGGTGTTGGCGGCGGTGATGGTTCCCAGCCCGGAGAGATAACGAGGCACCGCTTTATTCACCGCCGTTGCCGCCTGCACCGGTGCCAGCGCCGCGCCGCGCATACCGTGGCGCCCGCCGCCCGTTGGACGTTGTGAGGGGCTATTGGCGCCAGCAGGTGCCGTGGAGTTCGCGGACTGGCTGTGCCAGTACCAGGCGGCGGCCAGGACCACCACAATCAGACCAACGGCGATTGCCCAGCGGGATTTGTTACTGCCTTTCATCGTTATACGTTCTCGTCCTGAAACACTTTCGGGGAATGATACTAGTTTAGTCAGGTAACACAGCGGAAAAATGGAGGAAATATGGAAGACTGTCAGGAATGGTCTGAGTGTGGTGCGTTGTTTCGCCGGGTGGCGGCTTCGCTTACCCGGCCTACGGTTCGAGGATCTTGTAGGCCGGGTAAGGCGAAGCCGCCACCCGGCACAACCCCATTAGCTAAACACCACCTGCGCCCAGCGGGCCAGTCCTGCCGTAACGGAGCCAAAGTCATCGCCGCCGGCAATCGGGATCCCCGGCAGCTGTTCCGCCAGCGCTTTCTTGATCAGCGGTGAACGGGCGCTACCGCCGGTCAGGTAAATCACGTCCGGTTTCTCTTTGCCATTCTCAAGCGCCAGCTGCACCTGCTCCAGAATACGCTGTAGCGGCTGAGCCAGCGCCATTTCCAGCCCTTCCTGGGTGATAGCCGTAGCCAGATCGTCACTGATAAACGGTAGCGTAACCGCATGCTCAGGACGATCGGAAAGGGCAATTTTGCTCTCTTCGGCGGTGCGCACCACCCGGTAGCTCAGACGCTGACGCCACACCTTATACAGCAGCGCGACCTTCTCTGCATCCTGCGCATCACGCACCAGATCGTTAAGGAAACGCCCATTCGCGGTGCTGTAAAAATCACTCTGGGCAGGGACGTCGTTGATGGCAATCGCATTCCACCATGGCAGGATCGGCAGGGCGATGCCTTTCTCGGTTTGACCGCCCATGCCGAGCAGCGGCATCAGGCTCTTGAATGCCAGGGCGATATCCAGATCGTTACCGCCCACGCGGCAGCCGCTGTGTCCCAGCAGGCTGTTTTCACGATCGCGACGATGATGCCACTGCGGACCCATCAGCAGTAATGAACAGTCCGTCGTACCGCCGCCGATGTCCACCACCAGCACCCGTTTCTCTTCCGTCAGCGTGGCTTCAAAATCCAGTCCCGCCGCAACCGGCTCATACTGGAACACCACGTCACGGAAGCCAGCCCGGTGCGCTGCACGCTCAAGGATCCCCTGCGCCTGCTGGTTGGCTTCGTCGCCGCCCAGCCCCTGGAAGTTGATCGGACGGCCAATCACCGCCTGGGTGATGGCATCCGGCACCTGCGACTGCGCCTGATTGCGGATGTGCAGCATCATCGCGCAGACCAGATCTTCAAACATCGCCACCTGCTGTGGCTTCAGGCCGCTGGCGCCGAGGAAGGATTTCGGCGATTTAACGAAGTAGACCTCTTCCGGGTCTTCAGTGTACTGCCCGAGGGAAGAGAGGCCGAACTGCACGCTGGAAGGGGTAACGTCGATATCTTCCTCGCGGTTAAAGCTGACCGCACGGCGCAGCAGCGCCTGGGTCTCCGCCGCCGTGGCCGGAACCTGATGATGGCGGAACAGCCACTCGCTCACCGCTTCACGCGTGGGCGCACAGAGCATTGACGGCAACAGCGTACTGCCGTTTTCCATTTTCAGGAGCTGTGGTTGTCCGTTTTGCATTATCGCAACCGAGCAGTTTGCGGTGCCGTAGTCGAATCCAATAAACACAATAAATCCCCATGCCGATGAGAAGGGGCGAGACTTTAGCGAAATGTCTGCCAGGCGACAACAGGAATATGAAAGCAAGGCGCAACGCGATCTTTCGGTTTATGCTGAGGTAAATACAAAAGGAGAGACGATGTACACCCTGAACTGGCAACCGCCCTACGACTGGCAGTGGATGTTTGGCTTTCTTGCCGCGCGTGCGGTCACAGGGGTTGAGACCGTTACGGAGGATTACTACGAACGCAGTTTTGGCTATGTGGGGCATCAGGGCATATTTCGGGTTGTGCCAGACAGCGCAACCCATACGCTGGCGGTGTCGCTCAGCCCTGGCCTGATCCCGGTGGCGGATATTTGCCTGGATCGCATTGCCCGCCTGTTCGATCTTGATTGCGACCCGCTAAGAATTGCGCAGACCCTGGGCGACCTCGGCGCGGCGCGGCCGGGGTTACGTTTGCCGGGCGCGATGGATGCCTATGAGCAGGGCGTGCGCGCCATTCTCGGGCAACTGGTGAGCGTGGCGATGGCGGCAAAACTGGCGTCAAGAGTGGTGGCGCTGTGCGGTGAACCCATTCAGGACGCGCCGGGCTACCTCTGTTTTCCTCCGCCAGAGGTACTGGCCGCGGTGGATCCGCTGGGGTTGAAAGCCCTTGGGATGCCGCTCAAGCGTGCGGAGTCGTTGATTCATCTGGCGCAGTCGGTGGTGGACGGTGAATTCCCGCTGTTCCCGCCTGCGAACGTCGAGGCCGGGATGAAGGCGCTACAGCAGCGCCCCGGCATCGGGCGCTGGACCGCAAATTATCTGGCCTTGCGCGGCTGGCAGGCGAAGGATGTTTTCCTGCCGGATGATTATCTCATTAAACAGCGCTTTGCCGGTATGACGCCCGCGCAGATCCGTCGCTATGCTGAGCGCTGGCAGCCGTGGCGCTCGTATGCGCTGTTACATATCTGGTACACCGACGGCTGGTCGCCGTCAGTTGATGGCGAAATAGCTGGTATTCAGCAGTAGATCGAGCGGCTGCGCTTCCCCGATGGTGTCGCCGTAAATAAAGTCAATGCCGATGCCCGACAGCGTATTCATCATGATCGACTGATGGCATGGCCCGGCAATGGTTTTTATGCCCAGACGCTGGGCGTGGCCCTGAATGATGGTCACCATCATCTCATCCATCAGATTGCCGTGGACGTTGGTCACCACGTCTGCATCCAGCAGCAGATAATCAGCGGTGTTGGCGCTGAGCTGGCTGAAGACGTTCATATCGCGTCCAACCCGGGTCAGCACCACGCGACAGCCAGCCTGACGAAGCTTTTGCAGACCCTGCTGCACGTTTTCATCCGTATTGCTCAGCACATCAACGGCGATCGCCAGATGCAGCAGCCGCGCCGGCAGCGGACCTCTGGTGATCAGGTCGAGCAGCTCATCCACCAGCGTGACGCTGGCTAAACCCGCTTCTGAGAGCGGCAGCGCGACGCCCATCCCTTTGGCCGCCACCTGTGCGGCATAGGTACGGAAAAATTCGCTGAATATACGTCGGTCAAGGGCGTGCAGCAGCTCCGGCTCCGCCAGCCCGGCGCGGAAGGCATGCTCTTCCAGCACTTCCCCCTGGCTGGTCCACAACCGCAGGGAAATCAGCCAGAAGCTACTGCTCTCGGGAATGCGCGGTGAGGCGACGCTGCGGGCGATCATCAGCAGATGATTATCTTTGATCATGTGCCACTGCTCATCCAGCGACATCATGCTGCGCGTGCTGTGGATCCGCTCCTGCTGGGGTTCATAGACGGTGACCACACCGCGCCCGCTGTTTTTCGAGGCGTAACAGGCGATATCGGCCTGTGACATCACTTCCGCTGTCTGATGATTAGCGTCGTCAATCAACGTGATCCCCGCGCTGGCGCCGATGCGGTGCAGGCGTCCTTCCCAGGAAAAATGATAGTTGTTGATGGCGTCGATCAACCGGCCCGCAATATAGCGTGCGCTTTCGACGTTGCAGTCCGGCAGCAGCAGGCCAAACTCGTCGCCGCCCAGACGCGCCAGCACGTCGCTGGAGCGCAGCATGGTCAGCATCAGCGAAGAGAGTTCGCGCAGGAGCGCGTCGCCCGCCGCGTGGCCTGCGGTATCGTTCACCGCCTTAAAACGGTCAAGATCGATAAAGACCAGCGCGTGACGCTGATGGGTCTCCTGTACCGTCTGCAACAGGCGCTTAAGATGGTTTTCAAAACTGACGCGGTTCGCCAGGTGGGTAAGGGCGTCATGGGAAGCGCTGTAGCTCAGCTGGCGCAGCATTTTGCGCGACTCGGTGACATCCTGAATCACCAGCACCGAGCCGATAGCGTGCCCCTCCAGGGTGCTGAGCGGGGTAATGCTGTAATGAATGTCGAAACTGCCGCCATTCCGGCAGTTAAGCACCACATCCTGTTCGATATCGGTACGGGACATATCGCCGCTGTGGATGTTTTCCATTAACGGGCCGTTCTCGCCGAAGGTAATGTGCAGCACCTTCAGAACGGGCTGACCCAGCGCTTCGCTTTGCGACCAGCCGCTCATCTTCTCGGCGACCGGGTTCATAAAGGTGATGTTCATGTCGATATCGGTGCACAGCACCGCTTCGCCGATGGAGTCGAGGGTGATATGCAGGCGCTCTTTTTCCTGGAACAGCGCCTCGTTCAACTGCTTCACCTCGGTCATATCCATGTTGATCCCTAACAGCCGCTCCACTTCGCCCTGTTTGTTCAGCACCCGGTTCGCCAGCGAACGAATGTGGCGAATGCCATCCTTGACGCGAATGCGAAATTCCAGCTTGAAAGGCACCCTGGCCTGGAGTGACTCACGCAGTACCTGTTCGGCGTGCGCACGATCTTCAGGCACCATGGCCGCATGCCAGAGCTGCCAGGTAGGTTTAATGTGCGGGGGGATCTCGTACAGCTCAAACATCCGTTTATCCCAGCTGATCACGTCCGGCTCGAGATCCCACTCCCAGATCCCGATGCCGCCGGCTTCGTTCGCGAGGGTGATACGCTCCATCAGACGCTTATTCACCCACTCGGTCTGTTTCAGGTCGTTGATGTCTTCAATCTGGGCAATAAAGTAGAGCGGCGTGCCGTCTGCATGGCGCACAACGGAAACGGCCAGCAGCGCCCACACCACCTCGCCGCTGCGGGTGTAGTAGCGTTTTTCGAGGCTGTAGCTGTTGATCTCCCCGTTAATCAGCTGTTGCAACTGCTCCAGGTCGGTATTTAAATCTTCCGGCCAGGTTAACTGCTGGAACGTGAGCGACTGAAGCTCAGACTGACTGTAACCGAGGAAATTGCACAGCGCCTTGTTGGCCTGAAGCCACTGGCCCTCAATGCCCACCAGCGCCATACCAATCGCGGAATATTCCATCGCATTACGAAAACGTTCTTCGCTTTCAGTAATATGTTTACGCTCGGCCCGGAAGGCATACATCACCATCGTCATAATGTTGGCGGGGAGCAGCATCATCAGAAAGGGAAGCCATGGCGCGTTGAAGGTCACCATCATGTTTGAAGGTGTCATGGAGGGCGGGTTTCGCGCCATCATCAAGGACACCATCATGATGGTGAATAAAAAAATCAGGAATGCTTCCATTCGCGGCAGGCGTACCGCGCTCCACATCAGCAAAACGATGATGCAGGTGAACGGCCACGGCAGCCAGGTGATAGCCGTCCAGCTCAGGACCAGGGTGATGACCAGGGTCACCAGCGTTTCCAGCAGCAGTCTCAGGTTGCGGTGGCGCAGCAAGTAATGCGGTTTAAACAGCAGACCTAACGGTACAAGCGCCAGCGCGCCAATGGCTTCTGAAAGTACCCAAAACAGAAAATTACGCAGCGGCTCCGCGCCTGGCACCAGAAAATGAACCAGAATGCCGCCCACCAGCGGCGGCACCAGGGCGCTGCCGAGGGCAAGGCGTATCCAGTCGTTGAGGTTTTGCAGCGGGTTATACCAGGGGAGCAGCTTACGCAGCAACACCGCACCAACACAGGCCTCAATAATATTGATTGCCGTGTAGGTTAAGTTGATTGATTCCCATGAAAAGAGCATCCACGAGGCAAAAATATTGCCAAAGGAGCAGGCGAGGGCGATGCCGGGCCACATTTTTCCCGCATGGCGGTAAAACGCCACCATCATAATGGAGGTCGGGAACCACAATGGCGCCAGCAGCGAACCGAAGCGAGTCAGCTCAAGGGAAAATAAGGTGAAGATGAACGTGACCAGACCCAGACAGACAAGCCGCAGTAAAGGATGTGGGGTAGTAACCAAAACCCGCTGGTATTGTTTATTCATTACCGCTCTATCCAGGGACGCCGTGTTGTCAGGAGCCAGCTCCGGACGCGTGAAATCATTAATTTGGTTTATGCTAGTACAAACATTTTACAATTCATATGCTGAGTGCTCAGATTTTGACTTCATAGACTTATAAAATAGTTACTCTGCGAAGAAGGGGGATGAAATGGTGGAAATCCGTGCGTAAAAATTTCGCTAAAGGCGTGAAACGGCGCTTTTCAGCCCGCCTCGCATAACCTGCGCATTCGACTGGTATCACGCCCCCGAAATCCCTATAATTGCCGCGTTTGACGCTCCGGCGTCGTCCTTCCTTACATCCAGGTTAATCAGGTCGCTAAATTTATGACTGATAAGTCTCATCAGTGCGTCATCATAGGCATTGCCGGCGCATCGGCTTCAGGTAAAAGTCTTATTGCCAGTACGCTTTATCGCGAACTGCGTGAACAAGTGGGTGATGAGCATATCGGTGTTATTCCCGAAGATAGCTATTACAAAGATCAATCCCATCTTTCGATGGAAGAGCGCGTAAAAACCAACTACGACCACCCCAGTGCGATGGATCACAGTCTGCTGTTCCAGCATCTGGAAGCGCTGAAGCGCGGCGAGGCGATTGAGCTGCCCGTCTACAGTTACGTGGAACATACCCGCACCCAGGAAACGATCCGCATTGAGCCCAAGAAGGTGATTATTCTTGAAGGGATTTTGCTGCTCACCGACGCCCGTCTGCGCGAATCAATGAACTTCTCGATTTTCGTCGATACCCCGCTGGATATCTGCCTGATGCGGCGTATTAAACGCGACGTTAACGAACGCGGTCGCTCCATGGACTCCGTGATGGCGCAGTATCAGAAAACCGTTCGCCCGATGTTCCTGCAATTTATTGAGCCTTCTAAACAATACGCCGATATTATTGTGCCTCGCGGCGGTAAAAACCGTATTGCCATTGATATCTTAAAAGCGAAAATCAGTCAGTTTTTTGAATAAGCCGTGTGAATTGTGTACCGTTCAGAGATAACCTGGTTTGCCCTGACGCCGTAAGGATTCAGGGCGCGATGCACGAAAGGAGAAAGTGCCATGCGTCTTTGTGACCGCGATATAGAAGCCTGGCTGGATGAAGGCCGCCTGTCTATCACCCCGCGTCCGCCGGTTGAGCGTATTAACGGCGTGACCGTCGATGTACGTCTGGGGAATAAGTTCCGCACCTTCAGCGGCCACACGGCACCGTTTATCGACCTCAGCGGGCCGAAAGACGAAGTCAGTGCGGCGCTGGATCGCGTCATGAGTGACGAAATCGTCATCGAAGAAGGAGAGGCGTTTTATCTCCATCCTGGCGAACTGGCGCTGGCGGTGACCTTTGAATCGGTCACGCTGCCTGCGGATCTGGTCGGCTGGCTTGACGGACGCTCTTCTCTGGCGCGTCTGGGCCTGATGGTGCACGTCACCGCGCACCGTATCGATCCGGGCTGGTCTGGCCGTATCGTGCTGGAGTTCTTTAACGCCGGTAAACTGCCGCTGGCGCTTCGCCCGGGAATGATGATCGGTGCGTTGAGCTTCGAACCGCTGACCGGCCCGGCAGACCGTCCTTATAACCGCCGTCAGGACGCAAAATATCGCGACCAGCAGGGTGCGGTTGCCAGCCGTATCGATAAAGACTGATCTGTGAGTTCACTGAGGAAGCCATGAGAAGAGTTCTGACAACGCTGATGATTTTGCTGGTGGTGCTGGTGGCTGGCCTTTCAGCGTTGGTGCTGCTGGTTAACCCGAATGACTTCCGGGCCTACATGGTGCGGCAGGTTGAAGCGCGCAGCGGGTATGAACTCAAGCTGGACGGGCCGCTGCGCTGGCACGTCTGGCCGCAGCTCAGCATTCTCTCCGGACGTATGTCGCTCACCGCGCCGGGCGCCGCGCAGCCGCTTGTTACGGCGGATAACATGCGTCTTGATGTCGCGCTCATCCCGCTCTTATCCCATCAGCTCCAGGTTGAACAGGTGATGCTGAAAGGGGCGGTGATTCAGCTTACGCCACAAACCGAAGCCGTTCGTCAGGCGAATGCTCCGGTCGCACCGCGTGAAAATACTTTGCCTGACGTTCCGTCTGACACCGGCTGGTCTTTCGATATTGGTAATCTGAAAGTCGCTGACAGCGTGCTGGTTTTCCAGCATGAGGATGACGAACAGATCACCGTCCGCAATATCAACCTCAAGATGGAGCAGGACGCCAACCATCACGCGACCATGGAGTTCTCCGGGCGGATCAACCGTAACCAGCGCGATCTCAACCTGTCGATGAATGCGAACGTGAACGCCTCTGACTACCCGCACCAGCTGACGGCGGACGTTCAGCAGGTCAACTGGCAGTTGACCGGCGCGGATTTACCCGCGAAGGGGATCGCCGGCCAGGGCACGATGCAGGCGGTGTGGCACGAAGAGCGCAAACAGCTCGAACTGAACGCGCTCAACCTCCAGGCCAACGACAGTTCCCTGAAGGGGCAGGCGAGCGTCACGCTTGATGAGAAACCCAAGTGGGTGTTGGATCTGCAATTCGACAAGCTGAACCTTGAGAACCTGCTCGCGGCCCAAACGGTGAATGCGACCGATGAGGGTGTCGCGCAGGTAGGGCAAAGCCAGGTCACGCAGTCGCGTCCGGTGATCTCCTCCAGTCTCGATCTGCCTGACTACAATGGTCTGCGCGGATTTACCGCCGACATTCTGCTGAAAGCGAACAGCGTGCGCTGGCGTGGGATTGATTTTACTGACGTCAACAGCCAGATGTTCAACCACAACGGCCTGCTGGTCATCTCTGAGCTCAGCGGAAAAATGGGGGCAGGAAATCTCTCCCTGCCGGGCACGCTGGACGTACGTAAAGACGTTGCCAGCGCCGCGTTCCAGCCGCGTCTGGAAAACGTTGAGATTGGCACCATCCTGAAAGCCTTTAATTACCCGATTTCCCTCACGGGGCAGCTGTCGCTGGCCGGGGATTTCTCCGGCACGAAGATTGATGCGGACGCCTTCCGTCGTAGCTGGAAGGGGCAGGCGCACGTTGAGCTAAAAGATTCGCGCATGGAAGGGCTGAACTTCCAGCAACTGGTGCAGCAGGCGGTAGAGCGCAGCAGCAGCGTGAAGGCGAATGAAAACTACGACAGCGCAACCCGTCTCGACAGCTTTACCAGCGAGCTTGCCCTCGACAACGGTCAGCTCTCGCTCGACGAGATGCAGGGAATCTCGTCCCTGCTGGCGCTGACCGGAAACGGCGCGCTGGATCTGGTGAAAGAGACGGTTGACACCCGCTTCAACGTCCGCGTGAAGGCCGGCTGGGAAGGGGAAGGCCAGCTTGTCGAGTTCCTGAAAGAGACGCCGATACCGCTGCGCGTGTACGGAAAATGGCAGGAACTGAATTACAGTTTGCAGGTCGATCAGATCCTGCGTAAGCACCTTCAGGATGAAGCGAAACGTCGGCTGAATGACTGGGCGGACCGCAATAAAGAGTCTCAGTCTGGTAAGGACGTGAAAAAGTTGCTCGATAAGCTCTGATGCCTGTTGTGCCGGGTGGCGGCTTCGCCTTACCCGGCCTACAAAAGCCAGACACCGTAGGCCGGGTAAGCGAAGCGCCACCCGGCTTTTTTACACCTCAAAATCCATCTCATCTTCACCGCGCAGCGGTATCAGCTGCACCTTCTGCACGCGATGGCTCTCTACCTGCAAGGTTTTGATCATGTAATCCCCCACCTGGACCTCTTCGCCCGGCTGCGGAATACGTTGCAGATATTCCATCAGCAAACCGGCGATGGTGTGGTATTCGCGCTTCTCGTCCAGCGGAAGCGGAACGAACTGCACCAGATCTTCGAGCGGCATATGGCCGTTGGCGGTCCAGCTGCCGTCTGCGTTTTTCTGAATATCGTGGCGTGCATCGATCTCATCCACCTCATTAGGCAGATTACCGGCGATGGTTTCCATCACGTCGCTGAGTGTCACCAGCCCTTCCACAGAACCAAACTCATCAACGACAAACGCGAAGTGGGTACGCGCGTTGCGGAACTGCTCCAGCGCGGAGAGCAGCGGCAGCGCTTCCGGGAAGACCAGCGGTTGGCGCACCAGCGCGCGCAGGTTGAGCGGCTCACCGTGAAGCTGCTGTTGCAGCAGGTCAATCACGTGTACCACGCCCAGCAGCTCTTCTTCCTCTTCTCCGTCGGTCACCACCACGCGGGTGTGCTGGTTTTTATCCAGCAGGGCACGGATCTGCTCTTCCGGTGCCGTCAGGTCAATATGCTCAATGTCGTGGCGGGAGGTCATGATACTGCTGACCGAGCGCTGGTTGAGGTTAAGCACGCGCTCTATCATCCGGCGTTCCTGCGGGTTGAAGATCTGCCCGTCGCTGTGGTCGGCTAGCATCGCAGCGGATTCAGCATCCAGCTCGGCATCCTCTTTTTTGCCGCTCAGCAGGCGCATCACCGTATCTGCGGTGCGCTGTCGTAATGTCTGGTTCGCGGAAAGAAAACGGCGGCGGTTGAAAATGGCCAGTTGGTTAAGAAACTCAATAAGCACCGAGAAACCAATGGCTGCGTACAGATATCCTTTCGGGATATGGAAGCCAAAACCATCCGCCACCAGGCTAAAGCCAATCATCAGCAGGAAGCTCAGACAGAGAATGACGATAGTCGGGTGACTGTTCACGAAGCGCGTCAGGGCTTTACTGGCGAGCACCATCAGGGTGATGGCAATGATCACGGCGGCCATCATCACCGCCAGATGGTCAACCATCCCGACGGCAGTAATCACGGAGTCGAGAGAAAAGACGGCATCCAGCACCACTATCTGCGCGACCACCGGCCAGAATTTAGCGCCGCGCCGCTGGGTGGGGTTTTCACTGTCTTTTCCTTCCAGCCGCTCATTAAGCTCAACCGTGGCTTTGAACAGCAGGAACAATCCGCCGAAAAGCATGATCAGGTCGCGGGCGCTAAAGCTCAGACCCTGCACGCTGAATAAGGGTTTGGTGAGCGTGACCAGCCATGATATTGAGGCCAGTAACAGCAGACGCATCACCATGGCGAGCAGAAGACCCGTCACGCGGGCGCGGTCGCGTTGTGAAGGGGGTAATTTATCGGCAAGGATGGCGATAAACACCAGGTTATCAATGCCGAGCACTAATTCGATGACGACCAGCGTCACCAGCCCGGCCCAGATTGATGGATCGGCAATCCATTCCATAGTAAATGCAATACCTTCTGTTATATGACTAATGTCACACTTCGATCATGGATAAAGCAGACGGAAATTGCAATGCCGGGGTGAGATTTCTCTTAATGCTACACTCAGGTAAAACCCATTTGCGGGGCTGTGTAAATAAGTTAAATGCGAAGATTTAATTACAAAAGACGATATTTAGGATATATCGCAATAAATGGTCTGGCGCTCTATTTTGTCAATATAAAGAAAATCCGAAAACCTCAAAACTTTGCTCTTAATATTAATCTTAAAAACGAATATTAGGACGGTTGTCTCCTTGCCTGCTATTAGGTTAGCTGCAACAATTCTTCCAGCATCAAATGTTAAATCTCCTTGTTGCTATTTTTGTTTCAGTCTTTGGTGAAGGTTATACATTATCAATCACCCGTTTAAGGTGGCGGATATATTTCTCAAAAGGCCTGATCCAAGAGGGTGTCTAACCATAACGCATTGTTTAGTCAGTGGATTGGTAACTGAAAGCCAAGGGCGGTAGCGTGCCTGAAAGCGTGTGAATCAGCCTCAATTATTCTGTCAATAGCCAATGGATGAATAAGCTTTTTTTAGGACTGATGCCAGTTATATTGCTAAATGATTAACTGCATTCTGATTGTCACCACGACCCGCGCTTATTTTAATTGCACAGGATAATTACTCTGCCAAAGTGATAAATAATCAATGATGAAATCCAAAATGAAATTGATGCCATTATTGGTGTCTGTGACCTTGATGAGTGGTTGCACGGTCTTTCCCGGCAGCAATATGTCAACAATGGGCAAGGATGTGATTAAACAGCAGGATGCTGATTTTGATCTCGACAAAATGGTGAATGTTTACCCATTAACCCCACGTCTGGTAGAACAATTACGCCCACGTCCGAATGTTGCTCAGCCAAATATGTCTCTGGACCAGGAAATTGCCTCTTACCAGTATCGCGTTGGTCCGGGTGACGTCATTAACGTGACCGTCTGGGATCACCCTGAACTGACCACACCTGCGGGCCAGTACCGCAGCTCAAGCGACACCGGTAACTGGGTACAGTCCGATGGCACCATGTTCTATCCCTACATTGGCAAAGTGCACGTCGCGGGCAAAACGCTTGCTGAGATCCGTAGTGATATTACCGGCCGCCTGGCGCAGTACATTGCTGACCCGCAGGTGGACGTTAATATCGCCGCGTTCCGATCCCAGAAAGCCTATATCTCAGGCCAGGTCAACAAATCCGGTCAGCAGGCTATCACCAACGTCCCGCTCACCGTTCTTGATGCGATCAATGCCGCAGGCGGCTTAACCGACGGTGCTGACTGGCGCAACGTGGTGCTAACCCACAACGGCAAAGAGCAGCGCATTTCGCTTCAGGCGCTGATGCAAAACGGTGACCTGACCCAGAACCGTCTCCTCTATCCGGGCGATATTCTTTACGTGCCGCGCAACGACGATCTGAAAGTGTTCGTGATGGGTGAAGTGAAGAAACAGAGCACCCTCAAGATGGACTTCAGCGGTATGACCCTGACCGAAGCGCTGGGCAACGCGGAAGGTATCGATCTGACCGCCTCCAACGCCAGCGGTATCTTTGTGATCCGTCCGATCAAAGGCGAAAACGCGAAAGGCAAGATTGCCAACATCTACCAGCTGGACATGTCCAACGCGACGTCGCTGGTCATGGCAACGTCGTTCCGTCTCCAGCCATACGATGTGGTCTATGTCA
Source organism: Enterobacter cloacae complex sp. ECL411 (assembly GCF_021869665.1). Lineage (NCBI taxonomy): Bacteria > Pseudomonadati > Pseudomonadota > Gammaproteobacteria > Enterobacterales > Enterobacteriaceae > Enterobacter > Enterobacter cloacae complex sp. ECL411. The sequence goes on along the minus strand of NZ_CP091486.1, from coordinate 3,069,785 downwards.
CCACCGCGCCGGTTGCCCGCTGGAACCGTCTGATCAACCAGTTGCTGCCTACCATCAGTGGCGTTCGCTACATGACGGATACGGCGAGCGACATTCATACCTGGTAAGCCGCGATGTTTAACAAAATTCTGGTGGTGTGTGTGGGGAACATTTGCCGTTCCCCCACGGCTGAAAGGCTGTTGAAAAATTACCAGCCTGCGTTAACGGTCGACTCCGCAGGGCTGGGCGCGCTGGTCGGAAAAGGTGCCGACGAACGTGCCGCAAGTGTCGCCCTTGAGCATAACCTCTCACTCGACGGGCACGTTGCCCGTCAGGTCTCTGGCCGAATGTGCCGGGAATATGACCTGATCCTCGCGATGGAAAAACGCCACATTCACGCGCTGTGCGATATCGCACCGGAGATGCGCGGCAAGGTGATGCTGTTTGGTCACTGGGATGGTGAGCGCGAAATTCCCGATCCGTATCGCAAGAGCCGCGAGGCCTTTGAGGCGGTATACACCTTACTAGACCAGTCTGCCCGCCAGTGGGCGCAGGCACTGAAAGCTCAGCAGGGATAACAATGACAGAAAAAAAAAGACCTTCTGCCGCCCCGACGTCGGGCAGTGATGAAATCGATATCGGTCGCCTGGTCGGGACCGTTATTGAAGCGAAATGGTGGGTGCTGGGTATAACCGCCATCTTTGCCGTGGCGGCGATCGTTTATACGCTGTTCGCGACGCCTATTTACAGCGCCGACGCGCTGGTGCAGATCGAACAAAATACCGGAAACTCGCTGGTTCAGGATATCGGCTCTGCGCTGGCCAACAAGCCGCCGGCATCGGAGGCTGAAATTCAGCTGATCCAGTCGCGCCTGGTATTGGGCAAAACGGTTCACGATCTGGGGCTGGATATCGCGGTCACCAAAAACACCTTCCCGGTGTTTGGCGCAGGCTGGGATCGCCTGATGGGGCGCAGTAACGATACGGTAAAAGTGACTGACTTCGTGATTCCAAAAGGGGCAGGGGACCAAACCTTTACCCTGACCGTGCTGGGACCAAAACAGTATCAGCTGACCAGCGACGCAGGCTTCAGCGCGCGCGGGGAAGTGGGGCAGATGCTGACCAAAGATGGCGTGAGCATCAGGGTTGGTGCCATCCAGGCGCACGAGGGCGGTGAGTTTACGGTCACCAAATTCTCGACGCTCGGAATGATCAACAATCTGCAAAACAACCTGACCGTCACCGAAAACGGCAAGGACACCGGCGTCCTGAGCATGACCTTCACCGGTGAAGACAAGGATCAAATCCGCGACATCCTGAATAGCATCACCCGTAACTACCTTGAGCAGAACGTTGAGCGCAAGTCAGCGGAAGCCGCTAAAAGCCTCGCGTTCCTCAGTAAACAGCTGCCGGAGGTGCGCGCCCGTCTGGATGACGCCGAGAACAAGCTGAACGCATACCGTCAGGATAAAGACTCCGTCGACCTGCCGCTGGAGGCGAAATCGGTTCTCGACTCCATGGTCAATATTGATGCGCAGCTAAACGAGCTGACCTTTAAAGAGGCGGAAATTTCCAAGCTCTATACCAAACGTCACCCGGCGTACCGCACGCTGCTCGAGAAACGTCGTACCCTGGAAGAAGAGAAGGCGAAGCTGAATGACCGCGTGACCGCGATGCCGAAGACGCAGCAGGAAATCGTACGCCTGACGCGTGATGTGGAATCCGGCCAGCAGGTTTACATGCAACTGCTGAACAAGCAGCAGGAGCTGAAAATCACCGAAGCCAGCACCGTGGGCGACGTGCGTATCGTTGACCCGGCGATTACCCAGCCGGGCGTGCTGAAGCCGAAGAAAGCGCTGATTATCCTCGGCAGCATTATTCTCGGCCTGATGCTCTCTATCGTCGGCGTGCTGCTGCGCTCGCTGTTCAACCGCGGTATCGAAAGCCCGCAGGTGCTGGAAGAGAACGGGATCAGCGTGTACGCCAGCATCCCGCTTTCGGAGTGGCAGAAGTCCCGTGACAGCGTCAAAACCGTTAAGGGCGTCAAGCGTTACAAACAGAGCCAGCTGCTGGCCGTGGGTAACCCGACCGACCTGGCGATTGAAGCGGTGCGTAGCCTGCGTACCAGCCTCCACTTCGCCATGATGCAGGCCAAAAACAACGTCCTGATGATGACCGGTGTCAGCCCGTCAATTGGTAAGACCTTCGTCTGTGCCAACCTGGCGGCGGTGGTGAGCCAGACCAACAAGCGCGTGCTGCTGATCGACTGCGACATGCGTAAGGGCTACACCCATGAGCTGCTGGGTACCAACAACGTTAACGGCCTGTCGGAAATCCTGCTGGGTAAAGGGGAGATCAGCGAGAGCGCCAAGCCGACCTCGATTCCGAAATTTGACCTGATCCCGCGTGGCCAGGTACCGCCGAACCCGTCTGAACTGCTGATGAGCGAGCGCTTCACGCAGCTGATCGAGTGGGCAAGCAAAAACTATGACCTGGTGCTGATCGATACCCCACCAATTCTGGCGGTCACCGACGCCGCCGTGGTAGGGCGTCATGCGGGCACCACGCTGATGGTTGCACGCTATGCGGTGAACACCCTGAAGGAAGTGGAAACCAGCCTGAGCCGCTTTGAGCAGAACGGTATTGAGGTGAAAGGGGTCATTCTGAACTCCATCTTCCGCCGTGCGACGGGTTATCAGGATTACGGCTACTACGAGTACGAATACAAGTCTGACTCTAAATAACAAAACACACCCCACACCCCTCACCCTAACCCTCTCCCCTGAGGGGAGAGGGGACTGCCTGGTGCGGTCTTTCACCCTCCCCCCTTCGGGGAGAGGGCCGGGGTGAGGGGCAGGAGGAATACATGAGCACACAACGCCCTTTGATTTCTATCTATATGCCGACATGGAATCGTCAGCAGCTGGCGATCCGCGCGATTAAATCGGTCCTGCGTCAGGATTACGATAACTGGGAACTGATTATCGTGGATGACTGTTCCTCCTCTTACGAACAGCTGCAAAAGTTTGTCGAAGACCTGAACGACCCGCGCGTGGTGTACACGCACAACGCCATCAACTCCGGGGCGTGCGCGGTGCGCAATCAGGCGATTATGCAGGCGAAAGGGCAGTATCTGACCGGTATCGACGATGATGACGAATGGACGCCAAACCGTCTGTCGATCTTCCTGTCGCACAAAGCGCAGCTGGTGACCCACGCGTTTCTGTATGCCAACGACTATGTCTGTCAGGGCGAGGTCTATTCGCAGCCGGCCAGCCTGCCGCTGTATCCGAAATCACCGTATTCCCGCCGCCTGTTCTACAAGCGCAACATCATTGGCAATCAGGTATTTACCTGGGCCTGGCGCTTTAAGGAGTGTCTGTTCGATACCGAGCTGAAGGCCGCACAGGATTACGACATTTTCCTGCGGATGGTGGTGGAGTACGGCGAGCCGTGGAAGGTGGAAGAGGCCACGCAGATCCTGCACATCAACCACGGGGAGATGCAGATCACCTCGTCACCGAAAAAATTCTCGGGCTACTTCCATTTTTACCGCAAGCACAAGGACAAGTTTGACCGTGCCAGTCGGAAGTATCAGCTCTTTACCCTCTATCAGATCCGCAATAAGCGCATGAACTGGCGCACGCTGCTGACGCTGCTGTCGGTGCGTAACGGCAAGCGTCTGGCTGACGGGCTTCGGGGGAAATAATGTTTCTGGAAGATTGCCGCGCTAACAGCTGGAGCCTGCGCCCGTGCTGCATGGTTCTGGCCTACCGTATTGCGCACTTTTGCTCGGTGTGGCGCAAAAAAAATGTGCTGAACAACATCTGGGCCGCGCCGGTGCTGGTGCTGTACCGCATCATCACCGAATGCTTTTTTGGCTATGAAATTCAGGCCGCTGCCACCATTGGCCGCCGCTTTACCATTCATCACGGCTATGCGGTCGTCATCAACAAGTTCGTCGTCGCGGGTGATGATTTCACCATTCGCCACGGGGTGACAATCGGCAACCGTGGGCCAGACAGCCTGGCCTGCCCGGTGATTGGCAATAACGTCGAGTTGGGCGCCAACGTGGTGATGATCGGGGAGATTACCGTGGGCAATAACGTGACGGTTGGCGCAGGCAGCGTGGTGCTGGACAGCATTCCGGACAATGCGCTGGTGGTGGGCGAGAAAGCCCGCGTGAAGGTGATTAAATGAACATTCTGCAATTTAACGTACGCCTCGCAGAGGGCGGGGCGGCAGGCGTAGCGCTGGATCTGCACCAGCGCGCGCTGCAAAAAGGATTACAGTCGCGCTTTGTTTACGGTTACGGCAAGGGCGGCAAGAAAAGCGTCAGCCATGATAACTATCCGCAGGTGCTGAAGCAGACGCCACGTCTGACCTCCATCGCCAATATTGCGCTGTTCCGCCTGTTTAACCGCGACCTGTTCGGCAACCTGAATAATCTCTACCGCACCGTCACCCGCACCCGCGGGCCGGTTGTGCTGCACTTCCACGTGCTACACAGCTACTGGCTGAATCTGGAAGAGGTGGTAGCGTTTTGTGGCAAAGTGAAGGCGCACAAGCCGGACACCCGTTTCGTCTGGACGCTACACGACCACTGGAGCGTGACCGGACGCTGCGCCTTTACCGACGGCTGCGAAGGCTGGAAAGATAACTGCCAGAAATGCCCTACGCTCAGCAACTATCCGCCGGTGAAGGTCGATCGCGCGCATCAGCTGGTTGAGGGCAAGCGTCAGCTGTTCCGCGACATGCTCTCGCTCGGCTGCACCTTTATCTCTCCAAGCCAGCACGTGGCAGATGCCTTCAATAGCCTGTACGGAGCAGGGCGCTGCCAGATTATCAACAACGGTATTGATGTGGCGACGGAAGAGATCCTGGCCGAACTGACGCCCGTAGCCATTACCACGGGCAAGCCGAAAATCGCTGTCGTCGCCCATGACCTGCGCTACGACGGCAAAACCAACCAACAGCTGGTGCGCGACATGATGGCGCTCGGCGACAAAATTGAACTGCATACCTTCGGCAAATTCTCGCCGTTCGAAGGCGCTAACGTGGTGAATCACGGGTTTGAAACCGACAAGCGCAAACTGATGAGCGCGCTCAACGGTATGGACGCGCTGGTGTTCAGCTCCCGCGTGGACAACTACCCGCTGATCCTGTGCGAAGCGCTCTCCATTGGCGTGCCGGTCATTGCCACCCACAGCGACGCGGCGCGCGAAGTGCTGGAGAAATCGGGCGGTAAAACCTTCAGTGAGAACGAGGTGCTGCCGCTGGTGCAGCTGTCGAAGGCCGATATCGCGCAGGCTGTTTTTGGCACGGACCTGGAATCGTTCCGCAACCGCAGCCGCAAAGCGTACAGTGGACAACAGATGCTGGAGGAGTATGTCTCGTTCTATCAGAATCTGTAGTTATCTGCTGCTGCCGCTGATCTACCTGCTGGTCAACGTCAAGATTGCCCAGCTCGGTGAAAGCTTCCCAATCACCATCGTCACCTTCCTGCCGGTTCTGCTGTTGCTATACGTTGATAAGCTTAACCTCAAAAAGCTGATGATTGCGCTGGGGATCGGGTTTGGTCTGACGGCGTTTAACTACATCTTTGGTCAGTCGCTGGACGCCAGCAAATATGTCACCTCCACCATGCTGTTTGTTTATATCGTAATCATTATTGGCATGGTGTGGAGTATTCGTTTTAAAACTATCTCTCCGCACAATTATAGGAAAATCCTCAGGTTCTTTTATATTGTCGTCGGGCTGATTGTTATGCTTGCGGCATTGGAGATGGCGCAAATTATTCTCACAGGCGGCAGTAGCCTGATGGAAATAATTTCGAAATATCTTATATACAGTAACAGCTATGTACTGAACTTCATTAAGTTTGGTGGCAAGCGTACCACTGCGCTCTATTTTGAACCGGCGTTTTTTGCTCTGGCATTAATCTCAATTTGGCTCAGCATCAAACAGTTCGGTATCAAAACCCCCAAGACCGATGCTATGATTCTTGCAGGAATCGTTCTGTCAGGGTCGTTCTCAGGGGTAATGACGTTTATTCTGTTTTACCTGCTGGAGTGGGCGTTCCAGTACCTGAACAAAGAGGCGATTAAGAAAAAACTGCCGCTGGCGATCATTTCTCTGACGGTATTTTTAGTGGGCGTAATATTCGCCTTCCCGTACATTTCTGAACGTCTGGGTGATTTGGGAACGGAAGGTTCGTCGTCCTATTATCGCATCATTGGTCCACTGGTGATGGTGGGTTATTCCTTAACCCATATTGATGGCGTAGTAAGATTCGGCTCACTTTACGAATATGTTGCATCATTCGGAATCTTTAACGGTGCGGATGTCGGTAAAACCATAGACAATGGTCTGTATCTGTTAATTATCTATTTTTCCTGGTTCGCCGTACTGTTGACACTGTGGTATCTGTTTAAAGTTTTCAAAATGATGATTAACGCGTTTGGTGATAACCAGAACTTTCGCGTGCAACTTTATCTGTTCACACCGGTGTCGTTGTTTTTTACCGGGTCAATATTTAGCCCGGAATATGCATTCTTAATTGTATGTCCGTTTATTTTGCGCAAAGCGTTGAATATTACGAGCGTATGACGAAATGAGGTGATTTATGTTTCTTAGCGTCATTACTGTCGCCTTTCGTAACCACGAAGGGGTGGTAAAAACCTGGCGCTCGCTGCGCAACCTGGCGCGCGATCCGAGCCTCACCTTTGAGTGGATCGTGGTCGATGGCGGCTCGAACGACGGCACGGCGGAGTTCCTGGAAAAACTTAACGGTGAGTTCAACTTACGTTACATCAGCGAGAAAGATAAAGGCATTTACGATGCCATGAATAAAGGCATCAACCTGGCGCAGGGGCGCTACGCCATCTTCCTCAATTCCGGCGACGTGTTCCATGAAGATGTGGCGCTGTTTGCACGCCAGCTGGCGCGCCAGAAAGAAGATGCCATGTTTATCGGTGATGCGCTGCTTGATTTCGGCGAGGGGAAAAAAGTCCTGCGCGGCGCGAAACCAGGCTGGTATATCTACCACAGCCTGCCGGCAAGCCATCAGGCTATTTTCTTTCCGATGAGCGGCCTGAAAAAGCAGCCTTACGATTTGCAATATAAAGTGTCATCAGATTATGCCCTGGCCGCCAGCCTGTACAAATCTGGCTACCCGTTCCGTCGAATTAAAGGACTGGTATCCGAATTTTCAATGGGCGGCGTGTCAACCTCGAATAATCTGGAATTGTGCCAGGATGCCAAAAACGTGCAGCGTAAAATATTACGCGTACCGGGGTTCTGGGCGGAATTATCTTATTTCTTACGTCTGAAAACGACGGGTAAAGCGAAAGCCTTATATAACAAAGCCTGAGATATAAGGAAACGTAATGCAGGAATTAAATGGATTCTCCGTGCCGAAAGGTTTTCGGGGCGGGAGCGGTATTAAAGTTCAACTGTGGTGGGCTGTACAGGCAACGTTATTTGCCTGGTCGCCGCAAATACTGTACCGCTGGCGCGCATTTTTACTGCGTCTGTTTGGCGCAAAAATAGGAAAAAACGTAGTCATTCGTCCTTCGGTGAAAATTACTTATCCCTGGAAATTAACGCTTGGGGATTACGCCTGGGTTGGGGATGACGCGGTGTTATATACCCTTGGCGAGATTACGATTGGCGCAAATTCGGTGGTTTCACAGAAGTGTTATTTGTGCACCGGCAGCCACGATTTTATGAGCCCGCATTTTGATATTACCGCTTCGCCTGTTGTGATCGGTGAAAAATGCTGGCTGGCAACAGACGTCTTTGTTGCACCCGGTGTTTCTGTTGGCGATGGCACGGTAGTCGGTGCCCGCAGCAGCGTTTTTAAATCGCTACCGGCAAATAAAATTTGCCGTGGCAACCCCGCAGTGGTGATACGCGAACGCGTTGAAACTGATTAAATTCATAAGTAGAGGAATATAAACATGTCTAAAGTCGCTCTCATCACCGGCGTTACCGGGCAGGATGGTTCTTACCTGGCAGAGTTACTGCTGGAAAAAGGGTATGAAGTACACGGTATTAAACGTCGTGCGTCTTCATTTAACACCGAACGTGTCGATCATATTTATCAGGATCCTCACGCGGCGAATCCGAAATTCCACCTGCACTACGGCGACCTGACCGATACCTCCAACCTGACCCGCATCCTGCAGGAAGTACAGCCGGATGAAGTCTACAACTTGGGCGCGATGAGCCACGTTGCGGTTTCCTTCGAATCCCCGGAATACACCGCTGACGTGGACGCCATGGGTACGCTGCGTCTGCTGGAAGCGATTCGCTTCCTGGGTCTTGAGAAGAAAACCCGTTTCTATCAGGCATCTACCTCTGAGCTGTATGGTCTGGTGCAGGAAATTCCGCAGAAAGAGACTACGCCGTTCTACCCACGTTCTCCGTACGCGGTAGCGAAACTGTACGCTTACTGGATCACTGTGAACTACCGTGAATCCTACGGCATGTACGCCTGTAACGGCATTCTGTTCAACCACGAATCCCCACGTCGTGGCGAAACCTTCGTGACCCGTAAAATCACCCGCGCTATCGCCAACATCGCTCAGGGCCTGGAGTCTTGCCTTCACCTCGGCAACATGGACTCCCTGCGTGACTGGGGCCATGCGAAAGACTACGTGAAAATGCAGTGGATGATGCTGCAGCAGGAACAGCCAGAAGACTTCGTGATCGCGACCGGCGTGCAGTACTCCGTACGTCAGTTCGTTGAGATGGCTGCGGCACAGCTGGGCATCAAGCTGCGCTTCGAAGGCACCGGCGTGGAAGAGAAGGGTATCGTTGTTTCCGTGACCGGCCACGACGCACCGGGCGTGAAGCCAGGCGACGTGATTGTTCAGGTGGATCCGCGTTACTTCCGTCCTGCTGAAGTGGAAACCCTGCTGGGCGACCCAACCAAAGCGCACGAGAAGCTGGGCTGGAAACCAGAAACCACCCTGCAAGAAATGGTATCCGAGATGGTGGCCAAAGATCTTGAAGCAGCGAAAAAACACTCCCTGCTCAAGTCCCATGGCTACGAGGTTGCCATCGCGCTGGAGTCCTGAGAATGACAAAACAACGTATTTTTGTCGCCGGTCATCGCGGAATGGTGGGTTCCGCGATTGTCCGCCAGCTTGAACAGCGCGGCGACGTTGAGGTGATTGTTCGCACCCGCGACGAGCTGAACTTGCTTGACAGCAAAGCGGTGCAGGACTTCTTCGCCAGCGAACGTATCGACCAGGTGTATCTGGCGGCGGCGAAGGTGGGCGGCATTGTCGCTAACAACACCTACCCGGCGGATTTCATCTACGAGAACATGATGATTGAGAGCAACATCATTCACGCGGCGCATCTGCACAACGTGAACAAGCTGCTGTTCCTCGGTTCATCCTGTATCTACCCAAAAATGGCGAAACAGCCGATCGCCGAGAGCGAACTGTTGCAGGGCACGCTGGAAGCCACCAACGAGCCGTATGCGATTGCCAAAATTGCCGGGATCAAGCTGTGTGAATCGTACAACCGTCAGTATAACCGCGACTATCGCTCGGTGATGCCGACCAACCTCTACGGACCGCACGACAACTTCCACCCGAGCAATTCGCACGTGATCCCGGCGCTGCTGCGTCGTTTCCACGAGGCGACTGCCGAAAACGCCCCGGACGTGGTGGTGTGGGGCAGCGGTACGCCAATGCGCGAGTTCCTGCACGTGGACGATATGGCGGCTGCCAGCATTCACGTCATGGAGCTGGATCGCGAGGTGTGGCAGGAAAACACCGAGCCGATGCTGTCGCACATTAACGTCGGGACCGGCGTGGACTGTACCATTCGCGAGCTGGCGCAGACCATCGCGCAGGTGGTGGGCTACAAAGGACGCGTGGTGTTTGATGCCACCAAACCGGACGGCACGCCGCGCAAGCTGCTGGACGTGACCCGTCTGCATCAGCTTGGCTGGTATCACGAGGTCTCACTGGAGCAGGGGCTGGCCAGCACCTACCAGTGGTTCCTGGAAAACCAGCACCGCTTCCGGGGGTAATGATGTTTTTAAGTCAGGAAGATTTTGCCACGGTGGTGCGTTCCACTCCGCTCATCTCAATTGATTTGATCGTGGAGAACGAACGCGGCGAGTTCTTGCTGGGGAAACGAACCAATCGTCCTGCACAGGGCTTCTGGTTCGTGCCCGGCGGGCGCGTGCAGAAGGATGAGACGCTAAGCGATGCGTTTGAGCGTCTCACTCTGGCGGAACTGGGCCTGCAACTGCCGATGGCAGCGGGCCAGTTTTACGGGGTCTGGCAGCACTTCTATGACGATAACTTTTCGGGCACCGGGTTCACCACGCACTATGTCGTGCTGGGGTTCCGCCTGAAGGTGAGTGAGGCAGACCTGCGTCTGCCTGATTCTCAGCATGACGATTACCGCTGGTTAACGCCAGAAGCGCTGCTGGCAAGCGACAACGCCCATGACAACAGTCGGGCGTACTTCCTTGCGGAACGTCAGGCCGAGGTGCCAGGCCTATGAAAATCCTCGTCTACGGAATTAACTACTCGCCGGAGCTTACCGGTATCGGGAAATACACCGGCGAGATGGTCGAGTGGATGGCGAGCCAGGGACATGACGTGCGGGTGATTACTGCCCCGCCGTATTACCCGGAGTGGAAGGTAGGCGAACGCTATTCCAGCTGGCGCTACCGCCGCGAAGAGGGGGCTGCGACCGTCTGGCGCTGCCCGCTCTACGTGCCGAAACAGCCCTCGACGCTGAAACGTTTAATTCATCTGGGCAGCTTTGCCCTGAGCAGTTTTTTCCCGCTGATGGCGCAGCGTCGCTGGAAGCCGGATCGCATCATCGGCGTGGTGCCGACGCTGTTCTGCACGCCAGGCATGCGCCTGCTGGGAAAACTCTCCGGCGCGCGCACCCTGCTGCACATTCAGGATTATGAAGTGGACGCCATGCTCGGACTGGGGATGGCCGGGAAAGGCAAGGGCGGCAAGGTGGCGAAGCTCGCCAGCGCCTTTGAGCGCAGCGGCCTGCACAACGTGGATTACGTCTCGACCATCTCGCGCTCGATGATGAACAAGGCGCAGGAGAAGGGTGTCCCGGCGGAGAAGGTGATCTTCTTTCCGAACTGGTCCGAAGTGGCGCGTTTCCGCGATGTGACAGACCAGGATGCGCAGGCGTTACGCGCGCAGCTCGGTTTGCCTGAAGATCAAAAAATCATTCTTTACTCAGGCAACATCGGTGAAAAACAGGGGCTGGAAAGCGTGATTGACGCCGCGCTTCAGCTGAGCGAACACCCGTGGATGTTCGTGATAGTCGGGCAGGGCGGGGGTAAAGCGCGGCTGGAAAAAATGGCCAGCGAGCGCGGACTGACCAACATCCGCTTCTTCCCGCTTCAGTCTTATGACGCGCTGCCCGCGCTGCTGAAAATGGCAGATTGCCATCTGGTGGTGCAAAAACGCGGCGCGGCGGATGCGGTGCTGCCGTCCAAGCTGACCAACATTCTGGCAGTGGGCGGAAATGCGGTGATTACGGCAGAAGCCGCAACAGAATTAGGCCAGCTGTGCAACAGCTACCCGGGCATTGCCGTTTGCGTAGAGCCAGAATCGGTTCCTGCGCTGGTGACCGGAATTGAGCAGGCACTCGCCATGCCAAAAGAGAACACGGTGGCACGTGAATATGCCGAACGCACGCTCGAGAAAGAGAACGTGCTGAGCCAATTTATTGCAGATATACGGGGATAAATCATGAGTCAAACCACTTTGTATCCGGTCGTAATGGCGGGTGGATCCGGGAGCCGGTTGTGGCCACTGTCCCGCGTGCTTTATCCAAAACAATTTCTGTGCCTGAAGGGCGACCTCACCATGCTGCAAACGACGGTTAACCGTCTGCACGGCGTGGAGTGTGAAAGCCCGGTGGTGATCTGTAACGAGCAGCACCGCTTTATCGTTGCCGAGCAACTGCGCCAGCTGAATAAACTGACCGAAAATATCATTCTGGAGCCTGCCGGACGCAACACCGCGCCTGCTATTGCTCTTGCGGCGCTGGCAGCAAAACGCAGCAGCCCGGACTGCGACCCGCTGATGCTGGTGCTGGCGGCTGACCACGTTATTCAGCAGGAAGACGCCTTCCGCGACGCGGTTCGCGCGGCGATTCCTTACGCTGAGAACGGCAAGCTGGTGACCTTCGGCATCGTGCCGGATCTTCCGGAAACCGGCTATGGCTACATTCGCCGCGGCAGCGTTACGCCTGGTGAAGGCGACAGCGTGGCCTTTGACGTGGCGCAGTTTGTCGAAAAACCGAATCTTGAAACCGCCCAGGCCTACGTGGCCAGCGGTGAATACTACTGGAACAGCGGTATGTTTCTGTTCCGCGCCGGTCGCTACCTGGAAGAGCTGGAAAAATATCGCCCGGATATCTTAAATGCCTGCGAAAAAGCGATGGCGGTGGTGGATCCGGATCTCGATTTTATCCGCGTGGACGAAGAAGCCTTCCTCGCCTGTCCGGAAGAGTCCATTGACTATGCGGTGATGGAACGCACGGCAGATGCGGTAGTGGTGCCGATGGATGCGGGCTGGAGCGACGTTGGCTCCTGGTCGTCACTGTGGGAGATTAGCGCGCATACCCCGGAGGGTAACGTCCATCACGGTGATGTGATCAGCCACAAAACGGAAAACAGCTACGTCTACGCCGAATCTGGCCTTGTCACCACGGTAGGGGTGAAAGATCTGGTGGTCGTGCAGACCAAAGACGCGGTGCTGATTGCCGACCGTAATGCCGTGCAGGACGTTAAAAAAGTGGTGGAGAAGATCAAGGCCGATGGCCGCCACGAACACCATATTCACCGTGAAGTCTACCGCCCGTGGGGCAAATATGACTCCATCGACGCTGGCGAGCGCTATCAGGTGAAACGCATCACCGTGAAGCCGGGTGAAGGGCTGTCGGTGCAGATGCACCATCACCGCGCCGAACACTGGGTAGTGGTGGCGGGAACCGCCAAAGTGACCATCAACGGTGAAGTGAAGCTGCTCGGTGAAAACGAGTCCATTTATATTCCGCTGGGTGCCACGCACTGCCTGGAAAACCCGGGGAAAATTCCACTCGACTTAATTGAGGTGCGTTCCGGTTCGTATCTGGAAGAGGACGATATCGTGCGCTTCCAGGACCGCTACGGGCGGGTGTAGCGCCGTCTTAACGCCGGATGGCGCTTCGCTTATCCGGCCTACGAATGAATAAAAAACAATTAAGCCTGTTAACGGGCGGGCCAACTGTTGCCTGAAAAAGGGGTCATCATGGAAAAATTAACCTGTTTTAAAGCCTACGATATTCGCGGCAAGCTGGGCGAAGAGCTGAACGAAGATATTGCGTGGCGCATCGGCCGCGCGTACGGCGAATACCTGAAACCACAAACTATCGTGCTGGGCGGCGACGTGCGTCTCACCAGCGAATCCCTGAAGCTGGCGCTGGCGAAAGGGCTACAGGACGCGGGCGTCGACGTGCTGGACATTGGCCTTTCCGGTACCGAAGAGATCTATTTTGCCACCTTCCACCTGGGCGTGGACGGCGGTATAGAAGTGACGGCCAGCCATAACCCGATGGACTACAACGGCATGAAGCTGGTGCGCAAGGGCGCGCGTCCTATCAGCGGCGACACCGGTCTGCGCGACGTGCAGCGTCTGGCCGAGGCCAACGACTTCCCGCCGGTGAACGAAGCGAAGCGCGGCAGCTATAAGCAGATCAACCTGCAAAAAGAGTACATCGACCACCTGCTGGGCTACATCAACGTGGCGAACCTCAAACCGCTGAAGCTGGTGATTAACTCCGGCAACGGCGCGGCAGGCCCGGTTGTCGATGCACTTGAAGCCCGCTTTAAGGCGCTGAACGTGCCGGTGACCTTCGTCAAAGTGCACAACACGCCTGACGGCAACTTCCCGAACGGTATTCCTAACCCGCTGCTGCCGGAGTGCCGCGACGACACCCGTAACGCGGTGATTGAGCACGGCGCCGATATGGGTATTGCCTTTGACGGCGATTTCGACCGCTGCTTCCTGTTCGACGAGAAAGGGCAGTTTATCGAAGGCTACTACATCGTTGGCCTGCTGGCGGAAGCGTTCCTTGAGAAAAACCCGGGCGCGAAAATCATTCACGATCCGCGTCTTTCCTGGAACACCGTCGACGTGGTGAAGGCCGCGGGCGGCGAGCCGGTAATGTCCAAAACCGGCCACGCGTTTATCAAAGAGCGTATGCGCGAGGAAGACGCCATCTACGGCGGCGAGATGAGCGCCCACCACTATTTCCGTGATTTTGCCTACTGCGACAGCGGGATGATCCCGTGGCTGCTGGTGACTGAGCTGCTGTGCCTGAAAGGACAGAGCCTGGGCGAACTGGTGCGCGACCGCATGGCGGCCTTCCCGGCGAGCGGGGAGATCAACAGCAAACTGGCACAGCCAGCCGAGGCCATCGCCCGCGTCGAACAGCACTTTGCCATTCATGCGCTGGAGATTGACCGTACCGACGGTATCAGCATGGCGTTCCCGCAGTGGCGCTTCAACCTGCGCTCTTCCAACACTGAGCCGGTGGTGCGCCTGAACGTTGAGTCCCGCGCCGATACCGCGCTGATGGAAGCCCGAACGAAGGACATTCTGGCGCTGTTGAATCAGTAAAAAGAAAACCTTACCCCTCACCCTAACCCTCTCCCCAAAGGGGAGAGGGAACTTGAACACCCTCTCCCCTTTGGGGAGAGGGCCGGGGTGAGGGGCGAGGGGAAAGGTTTAGAACTAAAGGAACAACGATGACAAATCTAAAAAAGCGCGAGCGAGCGAGAACGAATGCATCGTTAATCTCTATGGTGCAGCGTTTTTCTGATATCACCATCATGGTCGGCGGACTGTGGGCGGTGTGTTGGGTCAGCGGGCAGTCGTTCTTATACATGCACTTGCTGATGGCGTTGATTGCGCTGGTGGTGTTTCAGATGATCGGCGGCATGACCGATTTCTATCGTTCATGGCGTGGCGTCAAAATGACCACCGAACTGATGCTGCTGCTCCAGAACTGGACCTTAAGCCTGATTTTCAGCGCAGGCCTGGTGGCGTTCAGCCATGATTTTGATAATCGGC
Organism: Enterobacter cloacae complex sp. ECL411; assembly: GCF_021869665.1. Classification (NCBI taxonomy): domain Bacteria; kingdom Pseudomonadati; phylum Pseudomonadota; class Gammaproteobacteria; order Enterobacterales; family Enterobacteriaceae; genus Enterobacter; species Enterobacter cloacae complex sp. ECL411. The sequence goes on along the minus strand of NZ_CP091486.1, from coordinate 3,054,682 downwards.
TTGTGACCTATCTCTGCTGGTATCTGTTAACCAGCGTTGGCATGGTGGTCTGCCGCTCGCTGATCCGCTTTGGCGCGGGCTGGCTGCGCAACCGTGGGTATAACCGTCGCTTTGTTGCCGTGGCGGGCGACCTGCCGGTGGGACAGGTATTGCTCGACAGCTTCCGCAAAGAGCCGTGGTTAGGTTTTGAAGTGGTGGGGGTTTATCACGACGCGAAGCCCGGCGGCGTACCATCTGACTGGGCGGGCAGCTACGAACAGCTGATAGAAGACGCGAAAGCCGGCAAAATTCACAACGTCTACATCGCCATGCAGATGAAAGATGAATCCCGCATCAAGACACTGATGCGCGAGCTGGCCGATACCACCTGCTCGGTGATCCTCATCCCTGACGTGTTTACCTTCAATATTCTCCACTCCCGTATTGAAGAGGTGAACGGGGTACCGGTTGTTCCGTTGTACGACACGCCGCTGTCGGGGATTAACCGCGTGCTGAAGCGTGTGGAGGATATCGTACTTTCGTCCCTGATCCTGCTGCTCATCTCCCCGGTGCTGTGCTGCATTGCGCTGGCGGTGAAGCTCAGCTCGCCGGGGCCGATCATCTTCCGTCAGACCCGCTACGGCATGGACGGTAAGCCGATCATGGTGTGGAAATTCCGCTCCATGAAGGTGATGGAGAACGACAAGGTGGTGACCCAGGCGACGCAGAACGATCCGCGCGTCACCCGCGTGGGTAACTTCCTGCGCCGTACCTCGCTCGATGAGCTGCCGCAGTTCATCAACGTGTTCACCGGCGGGATGTCCATCGTCGGGCCTCGTCCTCACGCCGTGGCCCATAACGAGCAGTACCGTACCCTGATCGAAGGCTACATGCTGCGCCATAAGGTGAAGCCAGGCATCACCGGCTGGGCGCAGATCAACGGCTGGCGCGGCGAGACCGACACGCTGGAAAAAATGGAAAAACGCATCGAGTTCGATCTGGAATACATCCGCGAGTGGAGCCTCTGGTTCGATATCAAGATTGTTTTTCTGACCATTTTCAAAGGCTTCGTGAACAAAGCGGCGTACTAAGATGAGCTTACGAGAAAAAACCATCAGCGGCGCAAAATGGTCAGCCATGGCCACCATCGTCATCATTGGCCTCGGCCTGGTGCAGATGACGGTGCTGGCGCGCATTATCGATAACCACCAGTTTGGTCTGCTGACCGTCTCGCTGGTGATTATCGCCCTGGCCGATACGCTGTCGGACTTTGGTATCGCCAACTCCATTATCCAGCGCAAAGAGATCAGCCATCTGGAGCTGACCACCCTCTACTGGCTGAACGTCGGGCTGGGTATCTTCGTCTTTGTGCTGGTGTTCCTGCTGAGCGATGTGATTGCCGGCGTGCTGCATAACCCGGACCTGGCGCCGCTGATGCGCACCCTGTCGTTTGCTTTCGTGGTGATCCCGCACGGGCAGCAGTTCCGCGCGCTGATGCAGAAAGAGCTGGAGTTCAACAAAATCGGCATGATTGAAACCAGCGCCGTACTGGCGGGCTTTACCTTCACCGTGGTCAGCGCCCATTTCTGGCCGCTGGCGATGACCGCCATTCTCGGCTACCTCGTTAACTCTGCCGTGCGCACGCTGCTGTTTGGCTTCTTCGGCCGCAAGATTTATCGCCCGGGACTGCATTTTTCGCTGGCGTCTGTTTCATCCAACCTGCGCTTCGGCGCGTGGCTGACGGCAGACAGCATTATCAACTATGTGAATACTAACCTCTCTACGCTGGTGCTGGCGCGCATTCTGGGCGCGAGCGTCGCGGGCGGCTACAACCTGGCGTATAACGTCGCGGTTGTCCCGCCGATGAAGCTCAACCCCATCATTACCCGCGTGCTGTTCCCGGCGTTCGCCAAAATTCAGGACGATACCGAAAAGCTGCGCGTGAACTTTTACAAGCTGCTCTCCGTGGTGGGGATCATCAACTTCCCGGTGCTGCTGGGGCTGATGGTGGTTGCCAGCAATTTCGTACCGCTGGTGTTTGGCGAGAAGTGGAACAGCATCATCCCGATCCTGCAACTGCTGTGCGTTGTGGGGCTGCTGCGCTCGGTGGGGAACCCGATTGGTTCTCTGCTAATGGCGAAGGCGCGCGTGGATATCAGCTTCAAGTTCAACGTGTTTAAAACCTTCCTGTTTATTCCGGCAATTATTGTGGGCGGGCATATGGCGGGCGCCATTGGCGTGACGCTCGGCTTCCTGCTGGTGCAGATCGTCAATACCGTGCTGAGCTACTTCGTGATGATCAAACCGGTGCTGGGCTCCAGCTACCGTCAGTACATTCTCAGCCTGTGGCTGCCGTTTTATCTCTCCTTACCGACTCTGGCGGTGAGCTACGGCCTGGGCGTGGTGCTCAACGGGCATCTGCCGCTGGCGGCGCTGCTTGCGGTGCAGGTCGCGTCAGGCGCGCTGGCATTCGGCGTGATGATTGTGCTGTCACGCAATGCGCTGGTGGTTGAGATAAAGCGCCAGTTTTGCCGTAACGAAAAAATGAAAACGCTGCTTCGCGCAGGCTAATTTTACGAGGCCATTATGAAATTACTTATTCTTGGCAACCATACCTGCGGCAACCGTGGCGACAGCGCCATCCTGCGCGGTTTATTGGATGCAATTAACACCCTTAAGCCTGAGACAGAAGTGGATGTGATGAGCCGTTATCCGGTCAGCTCATCCTGGTTACTGAACCGCCCGGTGATGGGCGACCCGCTCTACAGCCAGATGAAACAGCACAACAACGCTGCGGGCGTGATGGGGCGCGTGAAGAAAGTACTGCGTCGCCGCTACCAGCATCAGGTGCTGCTTTCTCGCGTAACCGACACCGGCAAGCTGCGCAACATCGCCATCGCGCAGGGCTTTACCGATTTCGTGCGTCTGCTGTCCGGCTATGACGCCATTATTCAGGTGGGCGGCTCGTTCTTCGTCGACCTGTACGGCGTGCCGCAGTTTGAGCATGCACTCTGCACCTTCATGGCGAAAAAACCGCTGTTTATGATCGGCCACAGCGTCGGGCCGTTCCAGGATCCGCAGTTCAACCAGCTGGCGAACTATGTCTTCGGCCACTGTGACGCGCTGATCCTGCGCGAATCGGTCAGCCTCGACATGATGAAGCGTAGCGAAATCGACACCACCAAAGTGGAGCACGGCGTAGACACCGCCTGGCTGGTGGATCATCAGGATGACAGCTTCCAGGCCAGCTACGCGGTACAGCACTGGCTGGACGTGGCGGCAAAACAGAAAACCGTCGCCATTACCCTGCGTGAACTTGCGCCGTTCGATAAACGCCTCGGCACGACTCAGGCGGCGTATGAAAAAGCCTTTGCCGAGGTGGTGAACCGCGTGCTGGACAGCGGTTACCAGGTGCTGGCGCTCTCCACCTGTACCGGTATCGACAGCTACAACAAAGATGACCGCATGGTGGCGCTCAACCTGCGCAACCTGGTAAACGACCCGTCCCGCTACCACGTGGTGATGGACGAGCTGAACGACCTGGAGATGGGCAAGCTGCTCTCCGCCTGCGACCTGACCGTGGGCACGCGTCTGCACTCGGCCATTATCTCGATGAACTTCGGCACGCCAGCCATCGCCATCAACTACGAACACAAGTCCGCGGGCATTATGCAGCAGCTCGGTATGCCGGAAATGGCCGTCGATATTCGTCATCTGCTGGACGGTTCGCTGGGTGCGATGGTGGGCGACACGCTCGGCCAGCTGCCTGCGATCAACGAACGTCTGGCGGTGGCGGTGAAAGCCGAACGCGAAAAAGGTATTGGCATGGTGAAATCCGTCCTCGACCGCGTCCGGGAGGGGAAATGAAGGTTGGTTTCTTCTTACTGAAATTTCCGCTGTCGTCTGAAACTTTTGTGCTGAACCAAATCACCGCGTTTATCGATATGGGGTATGACGTGGAGATTATCGCCCTGCAAAAGGGCGATACGCAAAACACCCATGCGGCGTATACCCAGTATGGGCTGGAGGCGAAAACCCGCTGGTTGCAGGACGAACCCGCCGGACGGATGAACAAACTGCGCCATCGCGCCGGCCAGACGCTGCGCGGCCTGCATCGCGCCTCGACGTGGCGGGCGCTGAATATGTCGCGCTATGGCGCGGAGGCCCGCAACCTGATCTTATCCGCCATTTGCGGGCAAGCGGCCCAGCCGTACCGGGCCGATGTCTTTATCGCTCACTTTGGCCCGGCTGGCGTCACGGCGGCAAAACTGCGTGAGCTGGGGGTGATTGACGGCAAAATCGCCACCATTTTCCACGGTATCGATATCTCCAGCCGTGAAGTGCTGAACCACTACACGCCGGAATATCAGCAGCTGTTTCGCCGTGGCGACATGATGCTGCCGATAAGCGACCTGTGGGCCGGGCGCCTGAAAACCATGGGGTGCCCGAGCGAGAAAATCACCGTTTCACGCATGGGCGTGGACATGGAACGCTTCACCCAGCGACCCGTCAAGGTGCCGGGCAAGCCGCTGCAAATTATCTCTGTTGCCCGCCTGACCGAAAAGAAAGGGCTGCACGTAGCCATCGAAGCCTGTCGCCAGCTGAAGGCGCGTGGTGTGGACTTCCACTATCGCATCCTGGGTATCGGGCCGTGGGAGCGTCGCCTGCGCACGCTGATTGAACAGTATCAGCTGGAAGACGTGGTGGAGATGCCGGGCTTCAAGCCGAGCCACGAAGTGAAAGCCATGCTCGACGAGGCGGATGTGTTCCTGCTGCCTTCCGTAACCGGCGCTGACGGCGATATGGAAGGCATTCCCGTGGCGCTGATGGAGGCGATGGCGGTCGGCATTCCGGTGGTCTCGACGTTACACAGCGGCATCCCGGAGCTGATCACTTCTGAGCATTCCGGCTGGCTGGTCCCTGAAAACAATGCGCTGGCGCTGGCGGACCGTCTGGCCGCGTTCAGTGATATCGATCAGCAGACGCTGATCCCTGTGCTGCAAAATGCGCGGCAAAAAGTTGAAGCAGAATTCAATCAGCAGGTGATTAATCGCCAGTTAGCGAGCCTGCTGCAAACGCTGTAACGCTGAGGTTGTATGCTGAAAAAGATTACCCGACGCCGATTTGTCTCTTCTTTATCCGTCCTGGCTGCTATGCCGCTGTTGTCACCCCGCGCTGCGCGGGCGGCAACCGGGAAGACGGTTTCTGTCGATCGTTACAACAATAAGGACTGGATCGCCGCCTTTAAGCAGGCATTTGCCGAGGGCGATACCGTTGTTGTTCCCGCCGGGTTAACCTGTGAAAACATCAATACCGGCATTTTCATTCCTGATGGCAAAACCCTGCTGATCCGCGGTGCGCTGAAGGGCAACGGGCGCGGGCGGTTTGTACTTCAGGAGGGCTGCAAGGTCATTGGGGAAGGAGAAGGGCGCACGCATAACATCACGCTGGACGTGCGTGGCTCCGACTGTGTCATTAAAGGGCTGGCGATGAGCGGCTTCGGCCCCGTCACCCAGATCTACATCGGCGGTAAAAAACGGCGAGTGATGCGCAACCTGCTCATCGATAACATCACCGTGACGCAGGCCAACTACGCGATCCTGCGTCAGGGGTTCCACAATCAGGTGGACGGTGCGCGCATTACCAACAGTAAATTCAGCCACTTGCAGGGTGACGCGATTGAGTGGAACGTGGCGATTAACGACCGCAACATCCTGATCTCTGACCACGTGATCGATAACATCAACTGCACCAACGGCAAGATCAACTGGGGCATAGGCATTGGGCTGGCCGGCAGTACGTACGACAATGACTATCCGGAACAGCAGACCGTTAAAAACTTCGTGGTGGCAAATATCACCGGCAGCAACTGTCGGCAGCTGGTGCATGTCGAAAACGGTAAACACTTTGTGATCCGTAATATCAAGGCCAGCAATATTACCCCTGACTTCAGTAAAAAGGCCGGAATTGATAACGCGACAGTAGCTATTTATGGCTGTGATAATTTCGTTATTGATAATGTCGATATGGTCAACAGCGCCGGAATGCTAATTGGCTATGGCGTGATCAAGGGCGATTATCTGTCGATACCGCAGAACTTCAAACTTAACGATATTCGCCTGGATAACCGACAGCTTGCCTATAAGCTGCGCGGGATACAGATTTCCTCCGGCAATGCCACGTCGTTTGTTGCCATCACCAACGTGGAGATGCAGCGGGCAACGCTTGAGCTGCATAACAAACCCCAGCACCTTTTCTTACGTAATATCAACGTGATGCAGGAGTCAACGACGGGGCCGGCTTTGAAGATGAACTTCGATTTGCGCAAAGACGTGCGCGGGAAGTTTATGGCTAAAAACGAGACGTTGCTGTCGCTTGCGAACATAAAAGCGGTTAATGAAAAGGGGCAGAGCTCGGTGGATATTGATCGGGTCGATCAACATGTGGTGAATACGGAACGGTTGAATTTTGCGCTGCCGCACAGGTAATCCTACAGCCTATTTTGCGACTATTCCTGGTACGGAATCGCGATCTATTCAGATTACAACTACTGTAATTTGTGGTGGGGTGACCTAGGATTACTTCATATTTACGGCAAAACATGCTGGCGAAAACAGGTTTAAAAGCTATAATTCGTCAACCATTTTAAGGTGGAAGAAATAATGATTAATTTGAAAGCAGTCATACCGGTAGCGGGTCTGGGCATGCATATGTTGCCAGCCACGAAGGCAATTCCCAAAGAGATGCTGCCGATCGTTGACAAGCCGATGATTCAGTACATCGTCGACGAGATTGTTGCTGCAGGGATCAAAGAAATCGTTCTGGTGACGCACTCTTCGAAGAATGCGGTAGAGAACCACTTCGACACCTCTTATGAACTCGAAGCGTTGCTTGAGCAGCGCGTTAAGCGTCAGCTTCTGGCGGAAGTTCAGTCTATCTGTCCTCCTGGCGTGACCATCATGAACGTGCGTCAGGCGCAGCCGCTGGGTCTGGGCCACTCGATCCTGTGCGCGCGTCCGGTCGTAGGCGATAACCCGTTTATCGTGGTACTGCCCGATATCATCATTGATACCGCCTCTGCCGATCCGCTGCGTTACAACCTGGCGGCAATGGTTGCACGCTTCAACGAAACGGGTCGCAGCCAGGTGCTGGCGAAACGTATGAAGGGCGATCTCTCTGAGTACTCTGTTATTCAGACTAAAGAGCCGCTGGAGTCGGAAGGGCAGGTGAGCCGTATCGTTGAGTTTATCGAAAAACCCGATCAGCCGCAGACCCTGGACTCCGACCTGATGGCAGTCGGCCGTTATGTGCTGAATGCCGATATCTGGGCTGAGCTGGAAAAAACCGAGCCGGGCGCCTGGGACCGTATCCAGCTGACCGATGCGATTGCCGAGCTGGGGAAAAAGCAATCCGTTGATGCCATGCTGATGACCGGTGACAGCTATGACTGCGGTAAGAAAATGGGGTATATGCAGGCGTTTGTGAACTATGGCCTGCGTAACCTGAAGGAAGGGGCGAAGTTCAGAAGCCGGATTGAGAAGTTGCTGGCTAACGACTGATAGTCCTTCCGCAGTCTGAAAGACTTTATGCGCGGCAGCCATCATTTTGTTATGTTGTTACATAAACAAAATGATGGCTGCCGCTTTTTGTTATTAATTCCTGTGATAACAGAGAGTTACCTGCTTCAAATCTGGACTGATTTGTAACGATTTGTGCTTGTTTCCGAGTCCATTTAGGACGACAATTAACGCCAGTTTTTTGTCTGTAATCAGACCTCAAAATCCTTTATTCAACATTCGCTCAGTGCACTGGTAGCTGTTAAGCCAGGGGCGGTAGCGTGCCTTTTTTACACACAATCTAGTATTGAGCAAAGCAGGAGAAGCAGGATGTTACTTCCAGTGGTGATCGCAGGAGGAACAGGGAGTCGACTATGGCCGATGTCTCGCGAGTTGCAGCCTAAGCAATTCCTTTCATTCCATCAGGGCGGATCGATGCTGCAAAATACGATTTCACGCCTCGACGGTCTGGATGTGACCGATCCGATTGTTATCTGCAATGAAGATCACCGTTTTCTGGTGGCCGAGCAGTTGAGACAAATGCATAAGCTCGCCGGGAATATCATTCTTGAACCTGTTGGGCGCAATACGGCACCGGCTATTACTCTGGCTGCCCTCCATGCACTGGAAACTGGTGAAGATCCTGTCATGCTCATTCTGGCTGCCGATCACTTGATTGCCGACACAGCCACATTCCATTCCGTCATTACCAACGCCATTCCTTTTGCAGAACAAGGCAAATTGGTTACCTTCGGTATCGTGCCTACGCAGCCAGAAACTGGCTACGGCTACATTCAGCGTGGTGAAGAACAACATGCCGATCAGTCTACCGCCTGGAAAATCAAGCGCTTTGTTGAAAAACCGGATCAGGCGACCGCTATCTCTTACCTCGAAAGTAAAGAGTATCTCTGGAACAGCGGTATGTTTATGTTCCGGGCCTCTTCCTATCTGAACGAAGTTGCGAAATTTTGTCCGTCGATCCTTGATGCATGCAAAAATGCCATGCAGCAGCCCGTCAGCGATCTCGATTTTATCAAACTCGATAAAGAGACATTCACCTGTTGTCCGTCTGATTCCATCGACTATGCGGTGATGGAACATACAGACCTGGGCATTGTGACGGCGATGGATGCAGGGTGGAACGACGTGGGCTCGTGGTCAGCGCTATGGGAAACCTCGTCGCATGATGCTAATGGCAACGCGCTGATTGGCGATGTTTTCACCCATCAGACCCGCGATTGTTATATCCGCAGCGAAGGGAAATTAACCGCAGCGTTAGGGTTGGACGACCTTATTATTGTTAATACCAAAGATGCGCTGCTGGTTTCCCATAAGGATAATGTCCAGGATGTGAAAGTTGTTGTTGAGCATCTAAAAGCCCATTCACGTGCTGAATGTCGCGAACATACCACGCGTTATATGCCCTGGGGCCATGTCGAAACGCTTGTTCGGGATACGCGTTACCGGGTTAACCGTGTAACCATTATTCCTGGTGGTGAGCTCTCGCTTCAGCTGCATCATCATCGTATTGAGCACTGGGTTGTGCTGACCGGAACGGCGCTAATTGGTGTCGAAGGGAACGAAATTTATCTCACTGAAAATGAATCAACGACAATCCCTGTGGGAAAAAAACATAAGCTCTCGAATCCAGGAAAAATAAATCTGGAAATTCTGGAAATTCAGTTTGGTAGTTATTTGGGTGAAGATGACGTACTAAGGATTTCATAATGGAAAATAACAATAAAAAATTAAGTTGTTTTAAGGCCTATGATATTCGGGGGAAATTAGGTGAAGAGCTTAATGAGGATATTGCCTGGCGTATTGGTCGCGCTTATGCGCAATGTCTGGAACCAAAACAGGTTGTTGTCGGCGGCGACGTTCGTCTGACAAGTGAGTCTCTGAAGCTGGCTCTCGCGGAAGGCTTGATGGCGGGCGGCTGTGATGTGCTTGATATTGGACTTTCTGGCACAGAAGAGATTTACTTCGCCACCTTCCATCTGGGCGTTGATGGCGGTATAGAAGTAACGGCCAGCCATAATCCGATTGACTATAACGGGATGAAGCTGGTTCGCAGCGGTGCCCGGCCGATCAGCGGTGACACGGGTTTGAAAGAGATCCAGCTCCTCGCGGAAATAAATGATTTCGCCCCATCTCAGCGTATGGGAAGCTATAAAAAGATTAACGTTCTTAATGAGTATGTTGATCATTTACTGGGCTATATCAATCTCGACAATTTCCGCATTAAACCGATTAAGTTAGTCATCAACTCCGGTAATGGTACCGCGGGGCACGTTATTGATGAAATTGAAAAGCGTTTCAAAACGGCCGGCATTCCTGTCGATTTTATAAAAGTTCATAACGATCCGGATGGTACTTTCCCGCACGGTATTCCAAATCCACTTCTGCCAGAAGCACGCCAGGATACCGCCAATGCGGTTGTTACAGCTGAAGCGGATATGGGTATCGCGTTTGACGGAGATTTTGATCGCTGCTTCCTGTTTGACGAGAAAGCCAATTTTATCGAAGGTTACTATATCGTTGGACTCTTAGCAGAAGCCTTCCTGAATAAAGAGCGTGGCGCGAAAATCATCCACGACCCGCGACTGACCTGGAATACGGTTGATATTGTCGAGCGCGCGGGCGGGATCCCTGTGATGTCTAAAACCGGTCATGCTTTTATTAAAGAGCGTATGCGCAAAGAGAATGCGGTATACGGCGGTGAAATGAGCGCTCACCATTATTTCCGTGAGTTTGCTTATTGTGACAGCGGCATGATTCCATGGTTGCTGGTTGCTGAACTGGTAATAACATCCGGACGCTCTCTTGGCTCGCTGGTGGAATCACGTATCGCACGCTTCCCTGTATCTGGTGAAATTAATCGCAAAGTGGTCCATGCTTCTGCGTTAATTGATGAGATTGAAAACCGCTACTCCTCCCTGGCTGTGGATATTGACTACACGGATGGACTGAGCATGTCTTTCCCGGGCTGGCGCTTTAACATTCGCACCTCCAATACCGAACCGCTGCTGCGTCTAAATGTGGAAGCAGATGCCGATCTGGGTTTAATGGAAGCGAAACGAGATGAGCTGTTAGGGCTGATAAAAAGCTAATTTCTAAGTTGCCTAATCGCGTGGGAAAATATTAATGTTAGAAGTCTTATTAGCGGCAATCGTAGGTTTAATTTTCTTTTTTGTTTTCCTCGCTCTGCACCTACGCATCAGGTTGTTAATGGTGCTGGTGGCTTTGTTGAATAAATCAGATTTCGGGTAAGTCTCCCCCGTAGCGGGTTGTGTTTTCAGGCAATACGCACGCTTTCAGGCATACCTGCTTTCGTCATTTTGTTCAGCGCTCGTACCAGGGCCATAGCCTCCGCAACCTGACCATCGTAGTCACGCAGCGTCAGTGAACCCCCGAACAGCTGTTTTACCCGGTACATCGCCGTTTCCGCTATCGAGCGACGATTGTAATCTGTTGTCCATTTCCACCGCGCATTACTCCCGGTCATTCGCTGATTAGCCACTGCACGGTTACGGTCTGCATATTCACCGGGCCAGTAACCCGCACCTTTTCGGGGAGGGATAAGCGCGCTGATTTTCTTACGCCGCAGTTCATCGTGACATAGCCGGGTATCGTAAGCGCCATCGGCGGCGGCTGACCTGATTTTCCGGTGGGTTTGCCGGATTAACCCGGGGAAGGCCTCTGAGTCCGTAACGTTGTTCAGCGACAGGTCTGCACAGATGATTTCATGTGTGTTGCTGTCAACTGCCAGATGCAACTTTCGCCATATACGACGGCGTTCCTGGCCATGCTTTTTGACTTTCCACTCGCCTTCACCGAAGACCTTCAGCCCGGTGGAATCAATTACCAGGTGTGCGATTTCACCCCGGGTGGGCGTTTTGAAACTGACATTAACCGACTTTGCCCGCCTGCTGACACAGCTGTAATCCGGGCAGCGTAGCGGAACGTTCATCAGAGAAAAAATGGAATCAATAAAGCCCTGCGCAGCGCGCAGGGTCAGCCTGAATACGCGTTTAATGACCAGCACAGTCGTGATGGCAAGGTCAGAATAGCGCTGAGGTCTGCCTCGTGAAGAAGGTGTTGCTGACTCATACCAGGCCTGAATAGCTTCATCATCCAGCCAGAAAGTTATGGAGCCACGGTTGATGAGGGCTTTATTGTAGGTGGGCCAGTTGGTGATTTTGAACTTTTGCTTTGCCACGGAACGGTCTGCGTTGTCGGGAAGATGCGTGATCTGATCCTTCAACTCAGCAAAAGTTCGATTTATTCAACAAAGCCGGTGCTGGTATGTAGCATTCCGCAGCTCTATCTGGTGCAATTAGGTGGAGCCGATGTTCCAATGGCATTTCTGCTTCCGGCATTGCTCCTGCCTGAATTTATTATTAATGCAAACCGGTTCTTAGCAAAAGCAACGAATATTATGCTTCTTGGCCTGATACTCATCAGCACCCTGAGCCTTGCGTGGTCGGTTGAGAAATCGATGGGTATTCGTGATATTGCCTATTTGTGTGAATTTATCGTCATCTCAAACGCCGTCTACGTTTTAGCGGTGAAAGATCGAGTTGCATTGTATAAAACTATCAACGTTATGTTGGTTTTTGTTTGCTTGCAGGCGATTACGGTCATCACCTTTAGATTTAATGAGTCACTCGAATTGGCGGTAGTGTTGTCCCCTATAAGTAAATATACGATGGGAATGAATACGCTTCAGAGCTTATTAGATGGAGCCAGGAATAACTTCTACGATCCGGTTAAAGCGGGTGGGGTTTTGTTCGTTAATGCCAATGCTGCTGCCTGTTATGCAGGAATCTCATCCTTTATGGCTTGGGGCATTTACAAGGCGTTGAAATCAAAAATCACGCTTATGATGGCTATTCTGCTCTGGGCAACCGTATTTTTTACCGGCTCCAAAGCGGGCGTCCTTTTCGCGATACTTATCCCGGCATTTATTTTCTATCTGAAACTTCAGCGTTCGACACGCGTCATTTTGAGTTCAGTAGGCGCCTCGTTTGCCATAGTATTAATCGCTATAAGCGTTGTTTTCAGCATTACCGAACAAAGCGTTTTTTTAAAAGAATCCACGGATACGGCTGAAACACGTTACGAGATATGGAACTATGCATTTGACGCATTTTTAAATAATCCACTGATGGGGCAGGGCTACGGTGGTTGGGAAGCCGATTACAGTAAGCACACTGATTATTTCCTTCCGCCACACAACACGCTTATTTATCTTTGGTCTAAGTCAGGAATTATTGCTTCAATGCTGGGGCTAGGTTTTATCCTTTGCAGCATTGGGGTTGCTTTGAGAGCAATACGAAGTACAAATAATGAACAAAAAAACATCGGCTTTTCCTTCCTGATGGTGCTTTCCTGGCTTTTTGCTCACGGATTTGGCGAAAACTTTGGCTTAATAGGTGAGCAACACCAGATGATCGTGTTAGCCGTAATGCTTGGGCTTTGCCTGGCAGCAAATTTACCAATTAATCGGCATAATAGGGTACAGGAATGAAGACGGTCGGTATTTTCAGAAACCAGCTTTTTAAGGGTTCGGAAGTTTTTATTCAGCAGCAGGCTGAAGCATTACAGTGTTTTGATAAATGCTATATCGGCAGACGCCTTATCGGGACGAAACCAGAAGGCTCAGTCGCATGTGTATTGAATGAACATGGAAATGTTTACGGTAAACTCGCAGAAATGGTGAATGCGATCACCACGTCGCAGCTGCCTTATCAGTCTGTTTTAAAATCACAGCCCTTAGACCTCATTCATGCACACTTTGCGATCGATGGACTTTATGCTTTAAAGCTGGCGCAGAAGAAAGGTATTCCTTTGGTGACAACACTTCATGGATTTGATGTGACGGTCAGTAATAAGGATTTACTGGCGTCACGGTCACCCGCCTGGATTAATTATCTTCTTCATCAACATAAAGTAAAAAGTCAGGGTGATAAGTTTATTTGTGTTTCAGATTTCATTGCCCGCCAGGCTCTGCAACACGGTTTCCCGGAAAGCAAAATCATTCAGCACTATATTGGTATTGATGTGAATAAATATCAGCCGCGTGCAAAAGAGGACGATCAAGGCATTATCCTTCATGTTGCAAGGCTGGTAGAGAAAAAAGGGACAGCCGTTTTAATCAATGCAGTCAAGCAGGTAAAGTTATTAAATCCTGATGTTAAGCTTGTGATTATAGGAGAAGGGCCGTTATTGGATGGGCTGAAGGCTCAGGTCACATCCCTTGGTCTGGATCAAACCGTTACTTTTACAGGCGCGTTGCCCCACGTCGATGTTATGGCATGGATGCGTAAAGCTAGCATGTTGGTTTTACCGAGCATTACAGCGAAAACCGGTGATGCTGAAGGGTTGGGTATGGTTCTTCTTGAAGCGGCAGTGACCGGTGTTCCTGTCATCGGTACTCAGCATGGTGGGATACCAGAGGCGATTATAGATGAGCAAACTGGATTTTTAGTTAAAGAGCGAGATGACAAGCAGCTTGCAGATCGTATCTCATACTTATCTAATAATGAAAATATAAGATTTATTATGGGGACTAATGCGCGTGAATTTGTTAATCAAAAGTTTAACTTATCTCAACAAACAACAAAATTAGAAAATATATATCAAAAACTTTTATAATAGGCTGCGCATGAAACATAATATTCTTATTGTTTGCCGCTCGTTACCCATTCATACACTTGGTGGTATGGAGCTTATTACATTAGATTTAGTATCAGAGTTGGCCAAAAATTCAAATAACGACGTTACTGTTCTAACAACTGATATTGAACCAGAAAAAAAACAACAGAATGAAAACTTCGCTGTTAGCTATGTCGCTGGCAGTCCCTCAGGTAAATATAGTCGTTATTGGTGGAGTCGAAGTTCTTTAGAAGCACGAAAAATAATTCTTGAGAAAAATATTGATTCGGTAATTAGTGTGAGCTCTGGAGCTTACGAGATTGTTAAGCTCAAAAAAGAGTTTCCAAATGTTAAATTTATTTTCCAGGCTCACGGAACTTCGTTAGGCGAAATAGTATCGAAGTTTAGATCGAAAAATATTAAATCAATAATAGGTAGTGTCAGAAACTTCTCCTGGATTGTAAAAGATATCCTGAGTTATAACCGATTCGACAAAATTGTAGCTGTTGGAGGTCATGTATATAAGCAGCTAACATCAGGTATTTTGTCACATTTTTTTGAAAAAAATAAATGTGTGTGCATCAATAATGGTGTGGATAATGCCCTATTTGGATATGACGAAAATCGACGTCTTTTGAAAAGAAGTGAGCATGATATCGAAACCAACATAAAGGTTTTCCTTTCAGTTTCACGTTTACATAAGCAAAAGGGCGTTCTAAGTGCTATTAAACTATTTAATGAATATAGAAACTTAAACAAACACTCGTTTCTAATAATTGTTGGTGATGGGCCTCATCGAAAACAAATACAAGAGTATGTACACTCTCTGGGTATAGCTGATTCGGTTTTATTAGTAGGTAATAAAACAAGAGTGCAAATAAGCGAGTACCTTTCGGCTTCAGATTGTCTTTTATTCTTAAGCGATCGTATTGAAGTCGGTCTAACCTTGAATATGCTTGAGGCGTTGACTTCAGGCTTACCTATTGTCGTTGGTAATAATTTTAAAACCACGATTGATAATCCTGGTGCTTTAAATAACTTGATTTTTTCAACTAATGTAAATGAAATAGATTGTAAAATTCAAGAGGGGCTTGAAAAAAGGAGCTCTTTTGTTACTAACGATTATAGCTTAAGTACAATGGCTAATAAATATCAAACATTGCTCGATAGAATGATGAGTAACAAATCACAATGAAAAAAGCCATTAGCCAGCTGCTTGGCGGCAATATGCTTTCGAAGGTCCTTGGTTTGGTCAGGGAAGTTTTGATGGCAAAATTTTTTGGTACAGGAGATATCAACGGGGCTTACCGTATTGCGCAAACGGGAACCCTAGTACCAATAAACTTTATGACCAGTGACAGCCTTAATTCAGCATTCATCCCATTATATAAAAAATATCTCACCGAGAATGAATTTCGTGCATCGACTTTCAAGCTCTGTATGTTTATTTTTTTCGCTCTGATATCTGTATTTATATTCATTGTTCTGTATTTTTTATCAGACTATTGGATCGGTATCATGGCTCCCGGAATTGGCGGGAATGCGCGTGAGATGTCGACTGAGTTACTTAAGATAATGGCAATTTGTTGTCCTTTCTATCTTTTTTCAGCGTTGATAAATTATTTGTCGATGGCACATGGAGATTATAAACCCATATCTATGCGGGCCTCCATTCAGAATGTCGGCATGCTGTTGGGAGTGGTTGCTGCATATTATTATAATAATTATCTATTACTTGCATGGGGTTTTACAGGTAGCTATATAATTTTTAGTATCTGGGCGCTTATCCGTGCAAGAAAGGGCACTATTCTAGCCCTCCCTGGTCGTTTTGATGCGGCCGAAGTCAAATTGGTAATGAAGAGTTTTTGGATAACGCTTCGGCCCTTGCTTATACTACCTCTAATATTGCAAGGTAATATTACTCTGGAAAGGGCACTAGCATCATTAATCAGTATTGATGTAGTGTCCGGACTCGATTATGCCCGGTTTATTACTGACACTGTTGTTTTTATTTTGTCTGTGCCAATAGCATTTGCTGGATTATCTGAATGGTCATCGCAGAAGCCAGAAGTTGTTCGAGATAAGATAAGGTTTATTTATAATTGGCTGGCACTGCTTGTTATAAACATGTCTTTTTTCATTTTTTTCTATGCAAAAGACATCGTTATTCTACTGTTTATGCGTGGTGCATTTGATCAGCACTCCGTAACGGTAACAACTGATATTATTCAAGGAATGTGCATAGGCCTTTGGGCTCAGGTGATAGGTTATATATTCATTAAGGCATTGAGCGCACATCTCAATAATAAGAAAGTATTGGTTGTGATGATGGTTGCATTGCTGAGTAATGCGGTTGTCAACCTGGCGACGTATAAAATGTGGGGTGCATTTGGGTTAGGGCTAGGGAATTCGATATACAGTTTAATGATGTTTATCCTTAGCGCGTGTTACTTAAGAATTGCAAAAGATCTTTTTCCTGTGTTAATTAAAATTTCTTTGGGGTTAATTCTTTATACATCTATTATCTTGACTCTTGGGCATTACATTATTCAACCTGATAATGTTATTTTCCGACTCTTGATTAATGGCGCAATATTTGTGATGTTTAGTCTGTTATGGGCAATGTTATTCCCATTGTACCGAAATGGTATTAAAGGGATTTTCCAAAAAAAGGGACTGAGATAGCGTATTTTTATGAACAAAAATAAAGATATAAAAGACATCGTCGTCTTATCCACGGCAGACTGGGACAACCCATTCTGGACAAATAAACAGCATGTTGCCTTAGAGCTGGCAAACCGTGGACACCGTGTTCTTTACATAGAGTCTCTGGGACTGCGCCGACCTAGTGTAAATAAGAAAGACCTTTCGCGTATCTTCCGCCGGGTTCTTAAAGCGATTAAAGCACCTCGAAAAGTGCGCGACAATGTCTGGGTATGGTCACCAATTTCCATCCCATTTAATAACTACGCTATTGTGCGTAAGCTTAATAAACTGATTTTGAGCAGCGCGCTCAAATTCTGGTGCTGGCGTTTAAAATTCAAAGACGAAACGCTATGGACCTATAACCCGTTGACCACGCGTTTTCTGGAGCCGGGTGATTTCGGTTATGTTGTTTATCATTGTGTCGACGAAATTAAAGCTCAGCCTGGAATGCCGGTAGAGATCCTTCAGGATGCAGAGGAAGAGCTTGTACGTCGCGCAGACATTACCTTTGTCACTTCTCTGACGCTTCTGAAGTCAAGAAAGCATTGGAGCGATGAGGTCTATTACTTCTCTAACGTAGCTGACTATAATCACTTTTCAAAAGCGTTGGATGATCAACTGCCCGTTCCTGCCGACCTGAACGCGATCCCGGAGCCAAGAATTGGCTTTATTGGCGCTATAAGCGGCTATAAGGTGAATTTCTCTCTCCTGGAAGCGATTGCAGAAGCTCATCCTGAGTGGTCGCTAGTGATGATTGGCGATGTTGGCGAGGGAGATCCGAACACTGATGCGACTCAACTTACCCGTCACAAAAATATTCATTTAATTGGGCCAAGGGCGTATCAGCAGTTGCCTGGTTACCTGAAGGGCTTTGCCGCAACTTTGCTGCCTAATAATTTGAATGAATATACTGCTTCAATGTTCCCTATGAAGTTCTTTGAGTATCTGGCGGCAGGGAAGGCAGTGGTGAGTGTCGATTTAGCGTCCTTGTGTGACTTTAAAGACTATTTTCGCGTTGCCCACACCCCCGTTGAGTTTATTTCAGCTCTGGAAGATATTACCTCTGGCGATCGGATTTCTGTGGAGAAATGTCAGGAGCTTGCCCGAGAATATACTTACCAGTCACGCACTGAAAAAATGTTTAAGCTAATTGATGAGAAGCGCAATGAAAGTAGCAATCGTTCATGAGTGGTTCAGTTCCTATGCGGGTTCTGAAAAAGTGGTTGAGCAAATTTTACGTTGTTATCCCGATGCGGATATTTTCGCTGTATGTGATTTCTTAAAGCCAAAAGAAAAACATTTTCTTAATAATAAAAAAGTCACTACAACATTTATTCAGCGTTTGCCATTTGCAGCAAAAAAATTCCAGTCTTATCTGCCGTTGATGCCGTTGGCTATCGAACAGCTTGATATGTCTGCTTATGACGTAGTTATTTCAAGTAGTCATGCTGTTTCCAAAGGGGTGATCACTGGCCCTGACCAAATTCATGTGTCGTATGTCCATTCTCCTATCCGTTACGCGTGGGATTTCCAGCACCAGTATCTGCGGGAATCCGGCCTGAACAAAGGTCTGAAAGGGTGGCTTGCTAAGTATCTCCTGCATAAGATTCGTATTTGGGATTACCGTACCGCTGCGGGCGTTAATCATTTTATTGGTAACTCACGGTTTATTGCGCGCCGCATTAACAAGGTTTATGGCAGACAAGCAGACGTCATCTATCCGCCGGTGAATACGGATAAGTTCGAATTCAGTGACAAAAAAGAGGATTTCTATCTGGCTGCTTGTCGCATGGTGCCTTATAAGCGTGTTGATCTTATTGTTAGTGCGTTTGCCAAAATGCCTGATAAAAAGTTAGTGGTTATCGGTGATGGTTCTGAGATGGATAAGATCAAACAGCTGGCGATGGATAATATCACGCTACTCGGCTATCAGGATGACGCTGCAATGGTCGACTATATGAAGCGTGCTAAAGCTTACGTATTTGCTGCAGAAGAGGATTTTGGTATCTCGCCTGTAGAAGCACAAGCAAGCGGTACGCCGGTCATTACTTTCGGTAAAGGCGGGTGCCTCGAAACGGTAAAACCCCTTGGTAGCGATAAACCGACTGGGCTGTTCTTCTTTGAACAAACCGCAGACGCCATATGCGAAGCAGTGAATACCTTTGAAAAATACGCCGATGAAATTAAGCCAGAAGACTGTCGCGAACATGCTTTAACATTTTCAGAGCAGCGTTTCCGTGACGAGATTAGTCAGTATGTCGATAGTGCCTGGGCTCAATACTCTGAGTCGCTGATCAATACTCAGGCTGCGCGAGTACAGAACAGTTATACTCATCCGGAAAAATAATGACCACGGCATAAATCAGCCGATTTATGTCAGGATTTAAACAATGAAAATCAGCGTATTTAAAGATCAAAAGAAAGAATTTATTTGCCGTGGGGCCTTAATTGCATCGGATTTATTTTGGCTTAATGTTTCTTTGGGGCTTTCCTTTTTAACCGTTATGTTTTTTATTGGCGACCTGAATACCTTTATGCCAATTCTACAAATTGATGTGAGGGTGTTGTCACACTTTATTCTGACAGTAATGTGTGTTTTTTGGTTTGGCGTCCGCTTACGTCATTATGCACAAAAGAAACCCTTCTGGTCTGAACTTAAAGAAACACTGCGTACTATTGTCATCTTTTCGATCTTCGATCTTGCATTAGTGGCATTTTCTAAATGGCACTTTTCTCGCTATATTTGGGCCTACTGTTGGCTATATGCCATCATTATGGTTCCGTTATCGCGTGAATTTACAAAAATCATTCTTAACAAATTTGGCTACTGGAAAAAGCGCACCGTTATTTTAGGTACCGGACGAAATGCGCGTGAAGCCTATTATGCTTTACAAAGCCATGAGGTGTCTGGTTTCAAAATTGATGCGTTTTGTGATTTTGATGCGACAGCCGATATTATGGAAGAGTGTCCGATCGTTAAAGATGAAGAGACATTGCTTACTCATTATAATTCGTTTTCAACTCAGTTCGTAGTCGCGTGCGATTTTGACGAAAAGGATAAATTTGAAAACTGGTTACGATTCCTTGCGAAACATAAGTGCCGTAACGTTATAATTATTCCTTCTCTGAGAGGATTTCCTTTATACGGCACTAGTATGTCATTTATATTTAGCCACGAAGTATTACTTCTTCAGGTTCACAATAATCTGTCTAAACTGACCTCGCGCTTTATTAAGCGTACCTTCGATATCGTCTGCACCTTAGGCATTCTTCTTGTTTCATCGCCACTGCTGGTTTACCTGTGGTATAAAGTTTCCCGTGATGGTGGGCCGGCTATCTATGCTCATACGAGAATTGGGCGCCGTGGTGAGAAATTTGACTGTTATAAGTTTCGCTCTATGAATATCAATTCAAAAGAGATCCTTGCAGAATTACTTGAGAAAGATCCTGAAGCTCGTGCTGAATGGGAAAAAGATTTTAAGTTGAAAAACGATCCGCGTATTACTGCCATTGGTCACTTCATTCGTAAAACGAGTCTTGATGAGTTACCTCAGTTATTTAACGTACTTAAAGGTGAGATGAGCCTGGTCGGCCCGCGTCCGGTCATCCACGAAGAGCTGGAACGCTATGCCGATGACGTTGAATATTATCTGATGGTAAAGCCAGGCATGACTGGCCTGTGGCAGGTGAGTGGACGTAACGATGTTGACTACACCACGCGTGTTTATTTTGACTCCTGGTATGTCAAAAACTGGTCTTTGTGGAATGATATCGTCATTCTCTTCAAAACCGTCAATGTGGTTCTGTTGAGAAAAGGCGCTTACTGAATTAAGCACATTGGATATGGACTCTAATACGGAGTTTTAATGAAAGCCTTTGTTTTTGTTAATGATAACGGCGCTGCTTTTAGCCGTTATAAAAAAAATGAGATCCCTGCGCAGTTCGTGTACGGCGTATCCAAATTAGAAAAGATGGGCTTTGAGGTAATGGTCGGTCGGGGGAATTTACTTAATGATCTTATTTCATTTTGGAAGTTCAAACCAGATTTGTTCTTTATGCCTTTTATTAAAAGAAAAACGATGCTTTTTTATATTCTGGCACGTTTTTTTTTATTTAAAACAAAGTTTGCGGGTTGGATGCATCTCGATGTTTTCGCCCCTCCAGTGTCTCGATTAAAGAAAGTAATACATTCATTGCTTCTGCCATTTTTAAAGTGTTATGTAAGAAAAATTGATGCGATTTTCTTTCTTTCGGAAAAGTCACGCGATGAAATCAAGGCCTCAAGGGGACTTCATTCTCATCAATGTCACTTTATACCATGGGGAGGGGATGCAACTTTCTATGCACCTTTTATTAATGGATTACATAACGAGAATATAATTTCGACAGGGCGTGAAAATAGGGATCTGCCGTCTGTAATATCATCGGTAAAAAATAGCGACGTTACAATTGATATCTATACCAGCGATTTAAATTTGCCTGAAAGCTATGCAAATGTAAATGGCGACATTAGGATAAATAAAGGGCGCTGGGCATATACAGACTTGCTTGAGAAAGTAAGTGCATCAAAGAGTATGATTATCCCTATTAAAACAGATAAGATCAATTATTGTGTCGGATTGTCTTCATTGATTGAGGCTATCGCTTTAGGCGTGCCAGTTATTGCTACATACAACCCTTACTGGTATGTCGATATTGAGAAAGAGAAGTGCGGTATTTATATTAAAGATAATTCTTTAATTGAATGGACGCGCGCTCTAGAAAAGTTAAATAGGGATCCCGAATTGGTTGCTCAAATGTCTAAAAATGCATTGAAAACATTCGTAGAAAAATGTGACTTTGTCCGTACGGAAGAGATGCTTGCAATGCATATAGATAATATACTCAAAAAAAAGTGATCCTTTAAAAGCTTATAAAGAATTGTATGAGTCAGTTGAGTATAGAGCTCCTCTGAATAACTAACAGAAAGTGAAAACTATGAAAATTCTTGTCACTGGTGGTGCTGGTTTTATTGGTTCAGCCGTGGTTCGGCATATTATAAATAATACTCAGGATTCAGTATGCGTGGTTGATTGTTTAACCTATGCAGGTAATGTTGAGTCTCTGGCACCAGTTGAAAAAAATTCGCGATACTCATTCTCTCTAACTGATATTACTAATGCGAAAGCTGTTGCGGATATTTTCAATTCCTTCCAGCCTGATATCGTGATGCATTTGGCTGCTGAAAGTCATGTTGACCGTTCTATCGACGGACCCGCGGCCTTCATCCAGACTAACGTAATAGGTACATTCATTCTTCTTGAAGCATCGCGTCAGTATTACGCATCACTTGATGATGATAGGAAGAAGGTTTACCGCTTCCATCACATCTCTACTGATGAAGTTTTTGGCGATCTTCACGATGCTGACGGATTATTCACTGAAGAAACACCTTATGCGCCAAGTAGCCCTTACTCGGCCTCTAAGGCGGGTAGCGATCATTTAGTTCGCGCCTGGAATCGTACCTATGGTTTACCAACGGTGATTACCAACTGTTCTAACAACTATGGCCCCTACCATTTTCCAGAGAAGTTAATTCCGCTCATTATTCTTAATGCTTTGTCGGGAAAACCGCTCCCGGTCTATGGGAACGGCGAGCAGATCCGCGATTGGCTGTATGTTGATGATCACGCCCGCGCACTGTACAAAGTGGCTACAGAGGGCAAGATCGGTGAAACATATTGTATTGGTGGTCATAATGAACGTAAAAATATTGATGTTGTAAAAACTATTTGCGCAATTCTTGATAAACTCATCGATAAAAAACCAAACGGTATTGTCAATTTTGCAGAGCTTATAACTTTTGTTGCCGATCGTCCTGGACATGATCTTCGTTATGCCATTGATGCAACTAAAATGAAAAATGATCTCGGCTGGGAGCCTCTAGAAACCTTTGAAAGCGGGATCGAAAAAACTATTCAATGGTATCTTAATAATGAAGGTTGGTGGCAGCGTGTTCTTGATGGCTCTTACGCTGGTGAACGTCTTGGCCTGAACAAATAATCGAGGTATAGCGTTATGAAAGGAATTGTTTTAGCTGGCGGTTCAGGTACACGCCTGTACCCGATTACACAAGGTGTGTCTAAGCAACTGCTCCCTATATATGACAAGCCTATGATTTTTTACCCAGTATCGGTACTCATGCTTGCCGGTATTCGGGATATCCTCATTATCACCACACCTGAAGATATGCCTGCTTTCCAGCGCTTAATGAAAGATGGCTCGCAGTTTGGTGTTAATTTCACCTACGCCGTGCAGCCCTCACCAGATGGCCTGGCACAGGCATTTACTATCGGTGAAAAGTTTATTGGCGACGAGCCTTGCGCATTAGTGTTGGGTGATAATATTTTCTTTGGTCAAAGTTTCGGTATGAAGTTGAATGCGGCGGCAAAGAAAACGTCAGGGGCAACTGTGTTTGGTTACCAGGTTCAGGATCCGGAGCGCTTTGGTGTTGTCGAGTTCGATGAACATTTCAAAGCATTATCTATTGAGGAAAAACCCCTCAAGCCTAAATCAAACTGGGCAGTCACTGGACTCTATTTCTATGACAATAATGTTGTCGACATGGTTAAGGAAATAAAGCCCTCTGCTCGCGGTGAGCTTGAAATCACAACTCTAAATCAGATGTATCTTGACCGGGGTGAGCTTGAGGTGGAGTTATTAGGTCGTGGATTTGCCTGGCTCGATACAGGTACTCATGATAGCTTGATTGAAGCTTCTCAGTTCATTCATACCATTGAAAAACGGCAGGGTATGAAAGTGGCATGCCTTGAAGAAATTGCATTCCGTAATAAATGGCTCAGTTCGGACGAAATAGCTGTTCAGGCCGATCTGCTTCAGAAAACATCTTATGGTCAATATTTGAAAATGTTGATTGGACAATAAACCGGCATGCCAATGAAAATTTTACTTGTAGGAAAAAACGGGCAGGTTGGATGGGAATTACAACGTTCTCTTTCCACTCTTGGAGAAGTCATCGCAGTAGATTATTTCGACAAGCATTTATGTGGTGACTTGACTGACCTTCCTGGCATCGCACAAACCGTACGATTGGTGAAACCTGACGTTATCGTTAACGCGGCAGCGCATACCGCTGTGGACAGAGCCGAACAAGAAC
Organism: Enterobacter cloacae complex sp. ECL411; assembly: GCF_021869665.1. Classification (NCBI taxonomy): domain Bacteria; kingdom Pseudomonadati; phylum Pseudomonadota; class Gammaproteobacteria; order Enterobacterales; family Enterobacteriaceae; genus Enterobacter; species Enterobacter cloacae complex sp. ECL411. The sequence goes on along the minus strand of NZ_CP091486.1, from coordinate 3,030,628 downwards.
GTAACCTGTCTGAGTTGCTCAATCAGAAAGGGGTTGCGGTTCTCGCTGAGGAGTCAGCGAAATTAGGTGCGCTCCTAATTCATTACTCTACAGATTATGTGTTTGATGGTGAGGGCGATCATTATCGGCTGGAAGATGAGGCGCCAGCACCGTTAAATGTCTACGGTGAGACTAAATTAGCAGGCGAGTTGGAAATTACGCGCCTTAATTCCCGACATCTCATATTCCGCACCAGCTGGGTTTATGCCACTCGTGGTAATAATTTTGCGAAAACCATGCTGCGTTTAGCTCGTGAGAAAGAGAGGTTGTCCGTTATCAACGACCAGCATGGCGCTCCGACAAGTGCTGAATTATTGGCTGATTGTACTGCACTGGCAATTCGAGAAGAGCAGAATAATAAATCTGTTGTTGGTAAATACCATTTAGTCGCAAGCGGGGAAACGACCTGGTTTGATTATGCAAATTTTGTTTTCGAAACGGCTAAAGCTCAGGGTGAGCCTCTTCTTATCCAGGAAGTTAACGGCATTTCTACCAGTGAGTATCCTACACCTGCTACTCGTCCGTTGAATTCGCGCCTCTCAAATCAGAAATTCCAGCGTGTGTTTAATGTGACACTTCCAGACTGGAAACAAGGTGTTGAACGTGTGGTAATAGAAGTTTTGGGGAAATAAAGAGTTAATAATGAAAGTCATTGATACTGAAATTCCTGATGTAAAAATTATCGAGCCGGTCACTTTTGGTGATGAACGGGGTTTCTTTATGGAAACCTGGCAACAAAAGAAATTTTGTGAATTGGTATGCGAACGTAACTTCGTGCAGGATAACCACTCAAAATCTGCAAGGAATATTTTGAGAGGTTTACATTACCAGACTCAAAATCCACAAGGAAAATTGGTACGTGTTGTCAGCGGAGAAGTCTTTGATGTTGCTGTTGATATGCGAAAATCATCAGCCACGTTTGGGCGCTGGACAGGTATTATGCTTTCCGCTGAAAACAAACGTCAACTTTGGATCCCTGAGGGATTTGCTCACGGTTTTTACGTCTTGTCTGAAAGCGCTGAGTTTGTCTATAAGTGCACTGATTATTATAACCCTTTGTCTGAACATTCCCTATTGTGGAATGATGATTCTGTTGGGATTAAGTGGCCACTTATTGATGGTGAGTTACCCCTGCTGTCATCCAAGGATAGTTTAGGCAAGACGTTCGCCGATTCCGTCTATTTTGACTAAACGATACACTGTTTGCCTATCTCGCGGCCGTTAGCGCACCAAAGGCTATCCATAAGTAACAGGCTTGAGTTAACATCGTATATACATTCAAACTGCATCGCACCGCAGTGATTATCCCCAAGACAGGAGTATGTAATGTCAAAGCAACAGATCGGCGTTGTCGGTATGGCAGTGATGGGGCGCAACCTGGCGCTCAACATCGAAAGCCGTGGTTATACCGTCTCCGTTTTCAACCGCTCCCGTGATAAGACTGAAGAAGTCATCGCTGAGAATCCAGGCAAGAAGCTGGTTCCTTTCTATACGGTTAAAGAGTTCGTTGAGTCTCTGGAAACGCCTCGTCGTATCCTGTTAATGGTGAAAGCGGGCGCGGGTACCGATGCTGCTATCGATTCCATGAAACCGTATCTGGATAAAGGCGACATCATCATTGATGGCGGCAACACCTTCTTCCACGACACCATTCGTCGTAACCGTGAACTGTCTGCGGAAGGCTTTAACTTCATCGGTACCGGCGTTTCCGGTGGTGAAGAAGGTGCACTGAAAGGTCCTTCTATCATGCCTGGCGGCCAGAAAGAAGCGTACGAACTGGTCGCGCCTATCCTGACCAAAATTGCAGCCGTTGCAGAAGACGGCGAGCCGTGCGTGACCTATATCGGTCCTGACGGTGCTGGCCACTATGTGAAAATGGTTCACAACGGCATCGAATACGGCGATATGCAGTTGATTGCCGAAGCATACTCCCTGCTGAAAGGTGGCCTGAACCTCTCTAACGAAGAACTCGCCGAGACTTTCACCGAGTGGAATAAAGGCGAGCTGAACAGCTACCTGATCGACATCACCAAAGATATCTTCACTAAAAAAGATGAAGAGGGTAAATACCTGGTTGATGTGATTCTGGATGAAGCAGCGAACAAGGGGACCGGTAAATGGACCAGCCAGAGCTCTCTGGATCTGGGCGAGCCATTATCCCTGATCACCGAATCCGTATTTGCACGTTATATATCTTCTCTGAAAGAGCAGCGTGTTGCAGCGTCTAAAGTGCTGTCTGGTCCTCAGGCCAAACCAGCCGGTGATAAAGCGGAGTTCGTTGAGAAAGTCCGCCGTGCTCTCTACCTGGGTAAAATCGTTTCTTATGCGCAGGGCTTCTCCCAGCTTCGCGCGGCATCTGACGAGAACAACTGGGACCTGAACTACGGTGAGATTGCGAAGATCTTCCGTGCTGGCTGTATCATTCGCGCACAGTTCCTGCAAAAAATCACCGATGCCTATGCAGAAAATGCAGGTATCGCAAACCTTCTGCTGGCGCCTTACTTCAAACAAATTGCAGACGAATATCAGCAGGCGCTGCGTGATGTTGTTGCGTACGCGGTGCAGAATGGTATCCCGGTTCCGACCTTCTCCGCTGCGGTGGCATATTACGACAGCTATCGTGCTGCCGTTCTGCCAGCGAACCTGATTCAGGCACAGCGTGACTACTTCGGTGCGCATACCTATAAGCGTACGGATAAAGAAGGTGTGTTCCACACCGAATGGCTGGATTAATCTGATTTAACTCAGTCTGATAGCATGGCCCGGTGAGTCTCACCGGGCTTTTTTTATCGCTTTCAGGCCCATGTTGGCTTACTTTCCCCAGCCCACTCCTTTTATTGCCGCATAAATCACTACGTTTATCCCTTTCTGAAGCAAGGCATTCGTCTTGACAGTCCCTCAACTTAAGAGGTAAAAACCTCAACAGTTGTTTATTGCGGTGGTGTGCTTACGCCTCCAGAAACTCAAACTTGAAGAAGTTAAACGAATGAAAATAACTATCTCCGGAACAGGCTATGTTGGTCTCTCAAACGGTATCCTGATTGCACAAAACCATGAAGTGGTTGCATTGGATATCGTGCAGGCAAAAGTGGACATGCTTAACCAGAAGAAGTCCCCGATCGTCGATAAAGAGATTGAAGAGTACCTGGCGACCAAACCGCTGAACTTCCGCGCAACCACGGACAAAGAAGACGCTTACCGCGATGCGGATTTTGTCATCATTGCCACGCCGACCGACTACGATCCCAAAACTAACTACTTCAATACCTCTACCGTTGAAGCGGTGATCAAAGACGTTACGTCAATCAACCCTAATGCGGTGATGATCATCAAGTCGACGATTCCAGTAGGCTTCACCAAATCTATCAAAGAAGAGTTGGGTATTGATAATGTCTTCTTCTCGCCGGAGTTTCTACGCGAGGGCAGGGCGTTATACGATAACCTGCACCCATCCCGTATCGTGATTGGCGAGCGTTCCGAGCGTGCAGAGCGTTTTGCTGCCTTGCTCCAGGAAGGCGCCATTAAAAAAGACGTGCCGGTGCTGTTCACCGATTCCACCGAGGCAGAAGCGATTAAGCTTTTCGCTAACACCTATCTGGCCATGCGCGTGGCTTACTTCAACGAGCTGGACAGCTATGCCGAGAGTTTAGGTCTGAATACCCGTCAGATCATCGAGGGCGTATGTCTCGACCCGCGTATCGGTAACCATTACAACAACCCGTCATTCGGTTACGGCGGCTACTGTCTGCCAAAAGATACCAAGCAGCTGCTGGCAAACTATCAGGCAGTGCCGAACAACCTGATTTCCGCTATTGTGGATGCCAACCGCACGCGTAAAGACTTCATCTCAGATTCTATTCTCGCGCGTCAGCCGAAAGTGGTGGGCGTGTATCGCCTGATCATGAAGAGCGGTTCCGATAACTTCCGCGCTTCTTCCATTCAGGGGATCATGAAGCGTATTAAGGCGAAGGGCGTGCAGGTCATTATTTATGAACCGGCCATGCAGGAAGACGAGTTCTTCCATTCACGTGTGATCCGCGATCTGGATGCGTTTAAGAAAGAAGCGGACGTGATTATCTCCAACCGTATGGCGGAAGAGCTGGCGGACGTGAAAGATAAAGTCTATACCCGCGATTTGTTCGGCAGTGACTAATCAAAATCGTGATATAAAAAAACCCGGCAATCTGCCGGGTTTTTTGTTTTTAAACGTTATAGAAGTTGCGGTACCAGTCGACGAAGTTTTTCACGCCTTCTTTGACTGAGGTTTGTGGTTTAAACCCAATAACGTCATACAGCGCTTTGGTGTCCGCACTGGTCTCCAGCACGTCACCCGGCTGGATCGGCATCATATTTTTCACCGCTTCCTTGCCCAGTGCCTCTTCAAGCGCGGTAATGTAATCCATCAGTTCGACAGGTGAACTGTTGCCGATGTTATACACGCGATACGGGGCAGAGCTGGTTGCTGGCGAACCGGTTTCGACTGTCCAGTCGGCATCGGCCTGAGGAATAACGTCCTGTAGGCGAATAATCGCCTCCGCAATATCATCGATATAGGTGAAGTCGCGCTTCATCTTGCCGTAGTTGTAAACGTCGATGCTGTTGCCTTCAATCATGGCTTTGGTGAATTTAAACAGCGCCATGTCCGGGCGTCCCCAGGGGCCATAGACGGTAAAGAAGCGCAGGCCAGTGGTCGGCAGATTGTACAGATGCGAATAGGTATGCGACATCAGCTCATTGGCTTTTTTGGTTGCCGCATACAGGGATACCGGATGGTCCACGGAGTCGTCAGTAGAAAATGGCATCTTACGGTTAAGGCCGTATACAGAGCTGGATGAAGCATACAGAAGATGCTGAACCTTGTTGTGGCGACAGCCTTCCAGCACGTTCAGGTGACCTACCAGGTTCGCATCTGCGTAGGCATGCGGGTTTTCCAGCGAGTAACGCACGCCCGCCTGTGCGGCAAGATGGATCACGCGGTCAAATTTCTCATTGGCGAAGAGCGCAGCCATGCCCTCGCGGTCCGCTAAGTCCAGCTTGTGGAAGGTGAAACTCCCGGATTTGAGCAGATCGAGACGGGCGAGCTTGAGGTTAGGATCGTAGTAATCATTCAGATTATCTATGCCAACAACTTCATGCCCTGCATCAAGCAGGCGCTTGCTGACATGAGAACCGATAAAGCCCGCCGCGCCCGTTACCAGAAATTTCATAGCTTCCCTCATTCACAGTGTTCTTGTTGATGCCCCACGACATCAGAATCCGACTATGATAGCGCGTCGCACTTCACTTACATAACCCATCTTTCCGATATAACTCATCGGATTCTTATAGAAAATTCCGCAGCAACGGATACACTATGGAAACAAGATTATGTTTGCCCTTTTTCATCTGTTAGGGATTGTATGACGCAAAACAACAATAACCTGGTCGCACGCAATAATGACCCGGAGCAAATTGATTTACTTGATTTAGTGCTACAGCTGTGGCGTGGTAAGTGGGTAATAGGGGCTTTTATTGCTGCTTTTATCGTTCTTGCTGCCGTTTACATCACTGTAGCCAAAGAGAAATGGACGTCATCTGCCATCATAGCCCAGCCTGATGCGGCACAAATCGCCACCTATTCCAATGCATTGAATATCCTCTATGGCGGGGCAGCACCTTCAACCTTAGATATCCAAAATCGTGCTATTGGTCGTTTTAATTCTTCTTTTTCAGCATTAGCGCAAGCGCTGGACAACCAGGAATTTCCCGAGAAATTGAGCATTGAACCTACTGTAAAGGGACAGAGTGTACCTTTAACTGTCAGTTACCAGAGCGATTCGGCTGAAGCTGCGCAAAAGCAGTTGGCCCAATACATACAGCAGGTCGACGAACAGACCGCAAAAGAATTAACGCTTGACCTCAGAGACAACCTCAAACAGCAGATCACAACCCTGAACGACTCCCTCCAGAATCAGGAGAAAGTCGCGCAGGAGCAAAAAGATCTGCGTATCAAGCAGATTTCTGAGGCGCTTAAGAACGCGGAAGCAGCGAAAATTATCACACCGCAGCTCCAGCAAACGCAGGATGTTACTCAGGAAACCATGTTCCTGCTGGGCACCGTAGCGCTCAAATCAATGGTTGATAACGAGGCGTCCCGTCCGCTGGTCTTCCCTGGCTCTTACTATCAGACCAAAAAGAACTTACTGGACATTGAAAACCTCAACGTTAACCCAGACACGTTACATGTCTATCGTTACGTAATGAAACCAGATCTGCCAATCAAGCGTGACAGCCCTAAAAAGGCCATCACCCTCATCCTTGCCGTTCTCCTCGGCGGGATCATCGGTTCTGCTGTCGTCCTTGGCCGTAACGCGCTGAGAAACTACAAACCAAGAGCCTGATTTACACACAAAAAAAGACCGGGTTTCCCCGGTCTTTTTTTATTTATGCCGTTTCCGCAAATTCTCAATCACCGCTGTTAAATCCAGCTCCTGATCCTGAAGCAGCACCAGCAGGTGATACATCAAATCCGACGCTTCGTTCGTCAGCTCCTCCCGATCATGCACGGTGGCCGCCAGCGCCGTTTCAACGCCTTCCTCACCCACTTTCTGCGCAATACGTTTGGTGCCGCTGGCGTACAGCTTCGCCGTGTATGAGCTCTCGGGATCCGCTGATTTACGCTCTGCCAGCAGCTGTTCCAGCTGATAGAGGAACAGCCACTGGTGGCTCGCCTCGCCGAAGCAGCTACTGGTGCCTTTGTGGCAGGTCGGCCCAATCGGGTTGACCAGCACCAGCAGGGTGTCGTTGTCGCAGTCTGGCGTAATGCTGACCACGTTCAGGAAGTGACCCGAGGTTTCCCCTTTCGTCCACAGACGCTGCTTGGTGCGCGAGAAAAACGTCACCTTGCCGCTGTTGAACGTTTTTGCCAGTGCCTCCTGGTTCATGTATCCCAGCATCAGCATTTCGCCTGAAACGGCATGCTGTACAACCACCGGCAGTAATCCGTCAGTTTTTTCCCAGTCCAGCTGCGCCTGTTGTTGCTCTGTTAACATACCCTGATCTCCACGCCCTGGTCGGCCAGGTACGTTTTTAACTCACCAATATTGATAATCTGTTTGTGGAACACGGAAGCGGCCAGCGCGCCGTCCACGTTCGCATCGCGGAAGGCTTCAAGGAAGTGTTCCATGGTGCCCGCGCCGCCGGAGGCAATCAGCGGAACCTGGCAGACCGCGCGCACTTTTTTCAGCTGCTCGAGGTCGTAACCGTTACGAACGCCGTCCTGGTTCATCATGTTCAGAACGATTTCACCCGCACCGCGTTTTTGCACTTCCTGCACCCAGTCCAGCGTCTCCCATTGGGTGACGCGCGTGCGGCTTTCATCTCCGGTGTACTGGTTGACATGATATTTTCCCGTTGCGGCATCAAACCAGGTGTCGATCCCCACGACAATGCACTGCACGCCAAAGCGATCCGCCAGACGCGTAATCAGCTCCGGGTCGGCCAAGGCAGGGGAGTTAATGGAAATTTTATCCGCTCCGAAAGAGAGAATTTTCGCCGCATCGTCAGCAGATTTAATCCCGCCCGCCACGCAGAAGGGTATATCAATCACCTCTGCCACGCGCGCCACCCAGCTTTTGTCCACCACACGGCCATCGCTGGAGGCGGTGATATCGTAAAATACCAGTTCGTCTGCGCCTTCTTCAGCATAGCGCTTAGCCAGGGGAACGATGTCGCCAATGATCTCGTGGTTGCGGAACTGCACGCCTTTTACAACCTGACGATCACGCACGTCCAGGCAGGGAATTATCCGTTTTGCCAGCATTGAATCGCCTCCTTCACCGTAAATTTGCCTTCCAGTAGCGCGCGACCCACGATCACGCCGCGTACACCGGTTCCGCGCAGAGCGGCGATATCCGCCAGGTCGCCGATACCGCCAGAGGACTGGAACGCCACCTGCGGATAACGCGCGCAAACCTCTTCATACAGCGAGACGTTAGAGCCTGCGAGCGTGCCATCGCGTGAAATATCCGTGCACAGCACATGCTTTAGCCCTACGGGGAGATACATCTCAACCAGCTCTTCCAGCGTCACGCCGGAGTTTTCCTGCCAGCCGCTGACCGCGACCTGCTTATTACCCTGCTCGTCAATGCGTACATCCAGCGCCAGCACCAGCGCATCCGCACCGAAGCGGCGGAACCAGCCCTTGACCGTCTCAGGATCTTTCACAGCGGTCGAACCGACCACCACGCGCGCCACGCCCGCGTCCAGTAAGGCGGCAACATCGGCTTCCGTACGCACGCCGCCGCCCACCTGCACCGGGACGTCCACGCCAGCCACCAGTGTTTTAAGCAGCGGGATCTGGCGCTTCGCCGGATCTTTCGCGCCGGTCAGATCGACCAGATGCAACACCTCAGCGCCCTCCGCTGCGTAAGCCTGTAACCGCGGCAGCGGGTCGTTGCCGTAGTCGCGCTGCTGCCCGTAATCACCCTGATGGAGACGAACAACCGTGCCGTCAATTAAATCTAAAGCGGGAATTATCATCACATCTCCAGGAAATTTTTCAGCAGCTGCGCGCCGGCGGCGCCGGAGCGTTCCGGGTGAAACTGCACGCCGTAAAAGTTATCTTTCTGCACGGCGGCGGTGAACGCCTCGCCGTAATTGCACTGGGCGATGGTGTAGGTATTCACGGGCATGGCGTAGCTGTGAACGAAATAGAAGTACGCGCCGTCTTCGATTCCCTGGAACAGCCTGTTGCCCGCTTTCGGATAAACGCGATTCCAGCCCATGTGCGGCAGCGGCAGGCCGTGGTCGGTCATTTTCGGCACGTCTTCTTCAATAATGCCCAGCAGATCAACGCCATTGCTCTCTTCGCTTCGGCGGCCAAGCAGCTGCATGCCGAGGCAAATGCCCAGCACCGGTTGAGTACAGGCTTTGATGAGATCCACCAGCTCGCGCTCGTGGATCTGATCCATCGCCGCCTGGGCGGTGCCTACACCCGGCAGAAAGAGTTTATCCGCGCGCAGCACCACGTCCGGGTCGCGGCTCACCACCGGCTCGTAGCCGTGGCGCATAATCGCCGACTGTACGGAGTTCAGGTTGGCGCATCCGGTGTCCAGAATCACCACGTTCATTACAGCACTCCTTTCGACGAGGGAAGGGCGTCACCTTCCACGCGGATCGCCTGGCGCAGGGTACGGCCAAAGGCTTTGAACAGGCTCTCGACGCGGTGGTGATCGTTTTTGCCTTTGGTTTTCAGGTGCAGCGTCAGGCCCATAGTGTAAGAAAGCGAGCGGAAGAAGTGCTCCACCATCTCGGTGCTGAGATCGCCCACGCGCTGGTAAGTAAAGTCGGCTTTATATTCCAGGTGCGGACGTCCGGAGATATCCATCGCGCAGCGCGCCAGGCACTCGTCCATCGGCAGAACAAAGCCGAAGCGGTTGATGCCGCGTTTGTCGCCGAGCGCCAGCTTCAGGGCTTCGCCCAACGCCAGACCGGTATCTTCCACGGTGTGGTGATCGTCGATATACAGGTCGCCCTTAACGGCGATCTCCATGCGGAAGCCGCCGTGAGTGGCGATTTGATCCAGCATATGGTCGAAGAAACCGACGCCGGTGTGGATCTTGCTGCCGCCTTCACGATCGAGCCAGACCTTCACGTCGATCTGCGTCTCTTTGGTGTTGCGTTCTACGTGAGAATAGCGGTCGCGTCTGGTGAGCTGCTCGCTAATCATCGCCCAGTTTAGCGTGTCGCGGTTATAGCGCAGGCCTGCAATGCCCATATTTTCGGCCAGCGTGATGTCCGTGAGGCGATCGCCAATCACATAGCTGTTCGCTTTATCCAGCGCCTCTTCGGCCAGATAACGCTCAACAAGCTTCACTTTTGGCTTGCGGCAGTCGCACTCGTCGGCAGGCATGTGCGGGCAGATCAGCACCTCGTCGAAGGCGATGCCCTGCGAGGTCAGCACCTGCATCATCAGGTTGTGCGGGCCGTCAAAGTCCGCCTGCGGGAAGCTGTCTGTGCCCAGACCGTCCTGGTTGGTGATCATCACCAGCTTATAGCCTGCTTTCTGAAGCTTCAGTAGCACCGGGATCACGTCGGGTTCAAACGCCAGCTTGTCGAAACGATCGACCTGAAAATCGCTGGGTGGCTCCGAGATGATGGTGCCGTCACGATCGATAAAGAGATACTTCTGACTCATACTTTCTCCGCTTTCAGGGCGTCAATCACGCGCTGGCTCTCCGCGCGGGTGCCGACGGTAATACGCAGGCAGCCGCTCAGGGTAGGTTGTTTATTCTGGTCTCGTAAGATAATGCCCTGATCCCACAACGATTTAAATATCGCGCTTGAGGCGGTGAAGCGCACCAGGATGTAGTTGGTCTCCGAGTCGAACACCTGCTCCACGCACGGAATCGTTTTCAGGGCATCGACTAGATACTGACGCTCCTCCAGGATCTGCGCCACACGCTCGCGCATCGCGCTGATGTCCTGCGGGGCCAGCGCCTGTGCCGCAATATCGGCAACCGGCGTTGAGAGCGGATACGGGGCGATCACTTTCAGCAGCAGGTCGATAACCGCTTTATTTGCCAGCGTAAAACCGCAGCGAAGACCGGCGAGAGCGAAGGCTTTCGACAGGGTACGCAGCACGACGAGATGTGAATACTCTTCAAGCCAGCCTGCCAGCGTCGCCTGCGGGCAGAACTCAATGTAGGCTTCGTCGGCCACAACCAGCGCTTTGCCGCGCGTCATTTCCAGCAGGGAACGGATATCCTGCGGATTGATAATCTGCCCGGTCGGGTTGTTCGGGCTACAGACAAACACCACCTTCACGCCGTCGAGGTTATCGGCGATGCCCTGCAAATCCAGCTGCCAGTTGTCCAGCGCCTGCACGTTGCGGCAGGCCACGCCAAAGGTTTCGGCGCTGACGCTGTACATCCCGTAGGTGGGCTGGCAGTACATCACCGCGTCTTTACCCGGCTCGCAGAAGGCGCGGATCAGCAGCTCAATCCCTTCATCCGCCCCACGGCTGACCAGCACCTGCTCAGGCTTCACGCCTGCATACTGCGCATAGTTCTCGATCACCGCTTTCGGCTGACACTCCGGGTAGCGGTTCAGCGTCTGCTGCGAGAACTCAAAGGCCACCGCCGTGGGGTATTCGTTGGCATTCAGCCAGACGTCGCCGTTCCCGCCCAGACGACGCGCAGACTGATAGGGCGTCAGGCGACGGACATTTTCGCGGGCTAATTCTTCGATGTTCATGCTTGCTCCTTCAGGGCGGCAACGCGCAGCGTCACGGCATTTTTGTGGGCAGTCAGGCGCTCGGCGGCGGCCAGGGTTTCAATGGTCGACGCCAGCGAGGCAAATCCCTCGCGAGAGAGTTCCTGCACGGTCATGCGCTTCTGGAAATCCGCCAGCCCCAGGCTGGAGCAGGTTGAGGTATAGCCATACGTGGGCAGCACGTGGTTGGTGCCGGAGGCGTAATCCCCGGCGGATTCCGGTGACCAGTCCCCGAGGAACACCGAGCCTGCGCTGGTTATGCTGTCGACCAGATCGCGCGCGTTGCGGGTCTGAATGATCAGGTGCTCCGGCCCGTACTGATTGGAGATGGCGATGCACTGGTCGATATCGCGAGCCACAATCAGTCGGCTGGCCGATAGCGCCTGACGCGCCGTTTCCGCACGCGGCAGGTCGGCCAGCTGACGCTCAACGGCCTCGCCCACGCGTTTTGCCATATCGGCATCTGGCGTCAGTAAAATCACCTGCGAGTCAGGGCCGTGCTCGGCCTGCGAGAGCAAGTCAGAGGCCACGAAATCCGGTGTAGCGCCGCTGTCGGCAATCACCAGCACTTCAGACGGACCGGCAGGCATATCAATCGCCGCGCCGTCCAGACGCTGACTGACCTGGCGCTTCGCTTCGGTAACGTATGCGTTGCCAGGGCCAAAGATTTTGTCGACTTTGGGAACAGACTCCGTCCCGAACGCCAGGGCGGAAATCGCCTGCGCGCCGCCCACTTTATAGATCGCCTTTACGCCGCACAGCTTCGCCGCATACAGGATCTCATCGGCGATCGGTGGAGGAGAGCAGAGCACCACCTTCTGACAACCGGCAATACGTGCCGGAGTGGCCAGCATCAGGACGGTCGAAAACAGCGGGGCAGAGCCGCCAGGAATATAGAGGCCAACGGACGCCACCGGGCGCGTCACCTGCTGGCAGCGCACGCCGGGCAGGGTTTCCACATCCACCGCCTGCAATTTCTGCGCGGTGTGGAAGGTATCAATATTTTTCACCGCGACGGCCATCGCCTGTTTGATCTCATCCCCAAGGCGGCTTTCCGCCCCGGCGATCTCCTGCGCGGTGACCTGTAACGCGTCGACCTCAGTTTTATCAAACTTCGCGCTGTACTCGCGCAGCGCATCGTCTCCGCAGGCTTTGACGTTATCGAGGATCTCCGCCACGGTGCGGGTGATGCTCTCTGAGGCGGAAATTGCAGGGCGCATCAGCAGCTCGCGCTGTTGCGCGTCGCTACAGGTATTCCAGTCGATGATTGTGTTAAAGCTCATGGTCGTTACTCCATCATCTTCTCAATTGGCAGCACCAGAATAGAACTCGCGCCCAGCGCCTTCAGTTTTTCCATCGTTTCCCAGAACAGGGTTTCGCTGCTCACCATGTGCATCGCCACGCGCTGCTGGTCGCCTGCCAGCGGCAGAATGGTTGGGCGTTCAGCGCCCGGCAGCAGGGCTATCACTTCGTCCAGGCGCTCGGTCGGCGCATGCATCATGATGTATTTGGATTCACGCGCCTGAATCACGCCCTGAATGCGGGTCAGCAGCTTGTCGATGAGCTGCTGTTTAGCCTCCGCCATCTCGCCGTCGCGCTGGATAAGGCACGCTTTGGAGCGGTAGATCACCTCCACTTCGCGCAGGCCGTTGGCTTCCAGCGTGGCGCCGGTGGAGACGAGGTCACAGATGGCATCGGCCAGGCCCGCACGCGGCGCCACTTCAACAGAGCCGTTCAGCAGACAAGATTTAAACTGCACGCCTTTTTGATCGAGGTAACGCTTCAGCAGGTGAGGGTAAGAGGTGGCGATACGTTTGCCGTTCAGCGCGGCCGGGCCATCCCAGGCTTCATCAACCGGCGTGGCCAGCGACAGGCGGCAGCCGCCGAAGTCCAGACGACGCAGGGTAAAGTAGCGTGGATCTTCGCCCTGCGCGCGGCGGGTTAATAACTCTTCTTCCAGTACGTTTTCGCCGATGATGCCGAGGTCAACGACGCCATCCATGACCAGGCCCGGAATATCGTCATCACGTACGCGCAGAATGTCGATCGGCATATTTTCAGCCAGGGCGATCAGGCGCTGGGTGTGCAGGTTGATTTTAATCCCGCAGCGGGCCAGTAGTTCGCGTGAATCATCGCTTAAACGGCCTGATTTTTGAATAGCTATGCGTAAACGTGAGTTATCTAACATTCTGTGTTCCTCGTTAACCTGTTTTAATCTGTCTGAATGCGGTCCAAAAAAAAGCCCCCGGAAGAAGATCTTCCGGGGGCTTTTTCATGCGTTCATGCACCACTGGAAGATCCAAACGTCTTCCAGCACACATCGCCTGAAAGACTAGTCAGGATGATGGTGATGATGGTGGTTTTTAAAAGGAACGCGTGTCATATAAATTCTCGTTGAATGCTTATGCATTTGATGTCTTTTAACCTAAACCAGTTGTACGCCATAAAGCAAGGGCTTTTTTTGATCATTAATTCATTTCATATTGATGGTATGAATTGTGCGTTCCATAAGGCTGGCGTAGCCTTATAACAGGCGTCGTTAAGCGGAGAATGTCATGAAAAAGGTCGCGATTGTCGGATTAGGGTGGTTAGGAATGCCACTGGCGATGTCATTAGCCGCGAAAGGCTGGCAGGTGACAGGGAGTAAGACCACGCGGGACGGGGTTGAGGCGGCGCGCATGTGCGGCATTGATGGTGTCGAGCTGCGTCTCGAACCCGAGCTTATCTGCGATACCGACGAGCTGGATGAACTGATGAATGTGGACGCGCTGGTCATTACCTTACCAGCGCGGCGCAGCGGGCCGGGCGAGACGTTTTACCTGCAGGCGGTGCAGGAGATTGTCGACAGCGCCCTGGCGCACCATATTCCGCGTATCATTTTCACCAGCTCGACCTCCGTCTATGGCGATATCGACGGTACGGCGAAAGAAAACACCGAGCGCCGTCCGGTGACCGCCAGCGGACGGGTACTGAAAGAGCTGGAAGACTGGCTGCACAATCTGCCTGGCACGCAGGTGGATATTTTACGCCTCGCCGGGCTGGTGGGGCCGGGGCGTCATCCGGGACGCTTCTTTGCCGGTAAATCCGCGCCGGATGGTCAGCACGGCGTTAACCTTGTACACCTTGAAGATGTTATCGGTGCAATAGAGCTGCTTTTACAGGCTCCGAAAGGGGGGCACATCTATAATATATGTGCGCCTTCGCATCCGCCACGCAGCACCTTTTATCCGCTGATGGCGCGCCAGCTTGGTCTGGCGCCGCCGGTGTTCAGTGAGGCGCAGGGGGAGCGCAAAGGCAAAATTATTGATGGCAATCGTATTTGCCATGAACTGGGATTTGAATATCAGTATCCCGATCCGCTGGTTATGCCCATGGAATAATTGCGCCGGCGGAGGCCATCGCACACCGCAAGGGGGCGAAGATGAAACCGCTGCTGGATGTTCTTGTTATTCTGGATGCGCTGGAAAAAGAGGGGAGCTTTGCCGCCGCCTCGGCGAAGCTCTATAAAACCCCTTCGGCTCTGAGCTACACCGTGCAAAAGCTCGAGAGCGATCTTAATATTCAAATCCTTGACCGCACTGGCCATCGCGCGCGTTTCACCCGTACTGGGCAGATGCTGCTGGAAAAAGGGCGTGACGTGCTGCATACGGTTCGCGAGCTGGAAAAACAGGCCGTCAAACTTCATCAGGGCTGGGAAAATGAGCTGGTGATTGGGGTTGATGATACTTTCCCTTTTTCGCTGCTTACCCCGCTTATTGAGGCGTTCTATCAGCGCCATAGCGTCACGCGGCTGGTTTTTATCAACGGCGTGCTGGGCGGCTCGTGGGACGCCTTAACGCAGGGCAGGGCGGATATCATCGTTGGAGCGCTGCATGAGCCTCCTCAGCTGAGTGAATTTGGTTTCGCCCGGCTGGGCGTTCTGGAGCAGATCTTTGCCGTTGCGCCTCACCACCCGCTGGCGAATGAACCGGAGCCTGTTTCAAGACGCGTCATTAAAAACCATCGCGCCATTGTGGTGGGAGACAGCTCCCGCCCCGAGTGCGGCATTTCATCGCAGCTTCTGGATGAGCAGGAGGCCATCACCGTTTTTGATTTTAAAACCAAGCTGGAACTGCAAATAAGCGGCCTGGGGTGCGGCTACCTTCCCCGTTATTTAGCACAGCGCTTTATTGAAAGCGGCGCGCTGGTGGAAAAACAGGTTTTAGCGCAGAGCAGTAACGAATCGGTATGGGTGGGCTGGAATGAACAGACCGCCGGGCTTGCCAGCGCCTGGTGGCGAGACGAAATTTTAGCAAATAGTGCTATCGCGACAGTTTACACTCAGGCAGATGATGGGAAATCAACCAGTTAGTAAAATTAATTTATGGGCAGGTTTCTCAATGTATTGCCTTTTGTATCTGGAATAGGGCAAAATGCCGCCGCTGCAAACAAATGAATAATCGACGATATAAAAGGCGTCGGTTATTTTTTTTTGCATGTACGAAACGAAACTAAAAACCAAGAGGCCGGGCTTCGTACCGGATAGATATTTACTAAAATCCGACAGTTGTTGTCGCTGAGGAAGAAAGAAATGGGGCAATTTTTCGCTTACGTGGCGGTTATCACCGTAAAGGAGAATAACTATGTCGCATAACGCAACTCCAAACACCTCTCGCGTGGAATTACGTAAAACGCTTACGTTGATTCCGGTTGTTATGATGGGCCTTGCCTATATGCAACCGATGACGCTGTTCGATACATTCGGTATCGTATCAGGCCTTACTGACGGTCACGTTGCAACGGCGTACGCCTTTGCACTGGTCGCCATTCTCTTTACAGCGCTGAGCTACGGTAAACTGGTTCGCCGTTTCCCGTCCGCAGGCTCTGCGTACACCTATGCTCAGAAATCCATTAGCCCGGCTGTTGGCTTTATGGTGGGCTGGTCATCACTGCTGGACTACCTGTTCATGCCGATGATCAACATTCTGCTGGCAAAAATTTACTTCGAAGCGCTGGTACCTTCCGTACCGTCGTGGATCTTCGTTGTGGCGCTGGTGGCCTTTATGACCATCTCTAACCTGCGCAGCATCAAGACCGTGGCTAACTTCAACACCCTGATCGTGATCCTTCAGATGGGGATTGTTGCGGTTATCGTTGGGCTGATCATCTACGGCGTTTCCCACGGTGAAGGCGCAGGTACGCTGACCAGCACCCGTCCGTTCTGGTCTGAAGGTGCGCACGTTGTGCCGATGATCACCGGGGCGACTATCCTGTGCTTCTCGTTCCTGGGCTTCGACGGTATCTCTTCCCTGTCTGAAGAGACCAAAGACGCTGAGCGCGTGATCCCGAAAGCGATTTTCCTGACCGCGCTGATTGGCGGCCTGATCTTCATCGGTGCGTCTTATTTCTTACAGCTGTACTTCCCGGATATCTCTCGCTTTAAAGATCCGGATGCATCGCAGCCTGAAATCATGCTGTACGTGGCGGGTAAAACCTTCCAGTGGGGCGTGCTGATCTTCTCCAGCGTCACCGTACTGGCATCCGGTATGGCAGCGCACGCGGGCGTTTCTCGTCTGATGTACGTGATGGGCCGTGACGGTGTGTTCCCAACTCGCTTCTTTGGTTACGTGCATCCGAAATGGCGTACCCCGGCGTGGAACGTGCTGCTGGTGGGCGCGATTGCCCTGCTGGCAATCAAGTTCGACCTGGTAACGGCCACTGCGCTGATTAACTTTGGTGCGCTGGTGGCGTTCACCTTCGTTAACCTCTCCGTGATTTCGCAGTTCTGGATCCGTGAGAAGCGCAACAAGACGCTGAAGGACCACATCAACTATCTGGTGCTGCCAGTGTGTGGTGCCCTGACGGTGGGCGCCCTGTGGATCAACCTGGAAGAGAGCTCAATGGTTCTGGGTCTGATCTGGGGTGCAATCGGTCTGATTTACCTGGCTTGCGTAACGAAGAGCTTCCGCAACCCGGTTCCTCAGTACGAAGACGTCGCGTAAGACTGTGTCGGGTGGCGGCTATGCTCAACCCGACCTACAGTTTTGTAGGCCGGGTAAGCGTTAGCGCCACCCGGCAAAAAAAAGCCGGAGACATCGCCTCCGGCTTTTTTGTACCCGCTACTCAGACAATCTCTTGCGCGTACTGGAACAGCGCTTTCAGCAGCGCCTGTTTCTCAGCATCCCCTTCATACTGGCCGTAAAGCATCTCCAGCTCCTGGGCATAGCTATTAAGAAACTCCGGTGTAAACACGTTGCGCCGATGCTGTAACCAGCGCTCCTGCTCTGCTTCATCCAGCGAGCCGGGATAGTTGCGCGCACGGTAGTTAAACATCAGCTTCTCAATACGCTTATCTGCGAAGGTGATATCCAGCGCAGGCAGGTTACGCGGGTCGGTTTGCAGCACGATGTTCATCGCCGCGCGATCGGCATCGCTGAAGAAGCCGTTATAAAGCTGCGCATCCACATTATCAGACGGCACGAACGGCTCTGCTTCGGCAAAAATGGCGACGACTTTCTCGCGCACCTGCGGGTTGTCGCGCAGCACTTTCAGGTTATCGAGGCAGTGCTGACGATTAATCCCCAGCCGGTCGGCGTCTTCCGGACGCAGCGTGTTGGCCTGCGCAAGCACCGGGCATTTATTGATGTGCACCAGTTTTACCGGTACGGCTGGCAGGTCACCCAGCGCCTCTTTCGGCGTATAAAGCCGTTCACGTAAGGTGTCGCTGTCGAGCTCAAGCAGCGGCGAGATATCCCCGGCAAGATCCACCATGATGACGGCGTTACGGTTGTCCGGATGCCAGGCAAGCGGCGCCACCCAGCTTGTGTTCCCGCGCCACGCGCCGAACATCCCTGAAATATGCACCAGCGGTTTCATCTGCGGCACGTCAATCAGCGTCATCAGCTTTTGCTTGCTGCGATGGCTCAGCAGATACTCAAACAGGCGCGGCTGCGCGGTTTTTACGAGCTTCGCCATAGCAATGGTCGCGTAGACGTCTGCCATCGCGTCGTGGGCGTTGCTGTGCTCGATGCCGTTGGCCCGCGTCAGGTGCTCGAGCCTGAAGCTCGGCAAGCCGTCGTCGTTCTCCGGCCAGTTAATTCCCTCCGGGCGCAGCGCATAGCAGGCGCGCATAATATCCAGCAAATCCCAGCGCGAATTGCGGTTCTGCCAGCTCCAGGCATACGGATCGTAGAAGTTGCGGTAGAAGATATTGCGCGTCACTTCATCGTCAAAACGGATGTTGTTGTAACCCACCACGCAGGTATCAGGCACCGTGAACAGGTCGTGGATGCGACGGGCAAATTCTGCTTCGCTAACGCCTTTATCCCGCGCTTCCTGAGGCGTGATGCCCGTCACCATCACCGCGCCCGGCTGCGGCAGGTAGTCATCGGCGGGTTTACAGTAAAACACCTCGGGTTCGCCGATAACGTTAAATTCGTCATCGGTTCGGATAGCCGCAAACTGCGCCGGTCGGTCCAGCGCCGGATGGGTACCAAAGGTTTCGTAATCGTGGAACAAAAAAGTCGGGCGCGCGGCAGAGTCAGACACCAGTAATCTCATCCTGTTAAAAATTGACGTCTCTATGGTAAACGATTGGGGTGAGCAGTCCGAATAAAAAGCACCTTCAGGCAAGAAATTTGCGAGATTTGTTCCGAAAAAATCTGCGTGCTGTCACATTTTTTTGTAATTAAGGCAGGTAACGACATCAGAACTCCCGTAAAAAGGTCATCGATTTTTACTGACCTGAGGATATACCGTTGAAACGCCGTCTGTTTATTGCTGTTTCTTTACTCGCTTCGAGTATTTCATCCGCGCTGGCTGCCGAGCCGCTGGATTTTTCACCTCAGCCGCCTGCCATCCAGGCAGGATCCTGGGTATTGATGGATTACACCACGGGTCAAATCTTAACGGCGGGCAACGAACATCAGCAGCGTAATCCGGCGAGCCTGACCAAACTGATGACGGGGTACGTTGTCGATCGTGCCATTGATAGCCACCGCATCAGCCCCGATGACATTGTGACGGTCGGACGTGACGCCTGGGCAAAAGGCAATCCGGTCTTTGACGGTTCGTCTCTGATGTTTCTGAAGCAGGGCGATCGGGTTTCTGTGCGCGATCTCAGCCGCGGCCTGATTGTTGATTCCGGCAATGACGCCTGCGTGGCGCTGGCGGATCACGTGGCGGGCGGTCAGCCGCAGTTCGTCAGGATGATGAATGACTACGTTGAAAAGCTGAACCTGCGCGATACCCACTTCGAAACCGTACACGGGCTGGATGCACCCGGTCAGCACAGCTCCGCTTATGATCTCGCCGTGCTTTCCCGGGCCATCATCCACGGCGAGCCTGAGTTCTACCACATGTACAGCGAGAAGAGTCTGACCTAGAACGGCATCACTCAGCAGAACCGCAACGGCCTGCTGTGGGATAAGACCATGAACGTGGATGGTCTGAAAACGGGACACACCTCGGGCGCGGGCTTTAACCTGATCGCCTCTGCGGTGGATGGTCAGCGTCGACTGATTGCGGTGGTGATGGGGGCAGACAGCCCGAAAGGACGTGAAGATCAGGCGCGCAAGCTGCTCCACTGGGGACAGCAAAATTTCGATACGGTGCAGATCCTGCATAACGGCAAAAAAGTGGGAACCGAACGCATCTGGTATGGCGATAAAGAGCAGATCGCGCTGGGCACGGATCAGGATTTCTGGCTGGCATTACCCAAAACGGAAGTGCCGAACATCAAGGCGAAATATGTAATGGATAAAAAAGAGCTGGAAGCGCCGATCGCCGCGCATCAGCGGGTAGGGGAGATCCAGCTGTACGATCGTGACAAGGTGGTAGCGCACTGGCCATTGGTTACGCTGGAGCGCGTTGAAAAGGGTGGCCTTTTCTCCCGCCTCGGCGATTATCTGCATCATAAACTCTAACCTTTTCGGGCAGACTGGCAGTGTTGCGAGTCTGCTCACATAATAAACACTCCTGGTTTGCCGATAATCTCGATTCTGCTTTATAGTGTATATATATACAGTAATAAACGGAGGCAGCATGGACTACAGCATCAGGCAGCAACAGAAACGTACGATCGCTGGCTTTCATCTCGTGGGGCCGTGGGAAAAGACGGTCAAGCAGGGATTTGAACAGCTGGTTATGTGGGTAGATGGACGTCATATTCAGCCGCAGGAGTGGGTGGCCGTTTATTATGACAATCCGGATGACGTTCCGGCAGAAAAGCTTCGCTGCGTTACCGCCGTAACGGTAGCGGACGATTTCACTATCCCTGATAACAGCGAAGGGGTAATGCTGACCGAAATTGCTGCCGGAGAGTATGCTATTGCCGCCGCGCGCGTCGAAAATCATGATTTCGCTACCCCGTGGTATCAGTTCTTCAACTCCCTGCTGGAAGACAGCAAATTCCAGATTGCGCCAAAACCCTGCTTCGAACGCTATCTGAACGATGGCAATGCTGACGGCTACTGGGATATTGAGATGTTTGTACCGGTAGAGCACAAAGTGGGATAATCCTGCGAAACGCAGGGTTTTTCAGCCGGGCGCGATCCACCCGGCTGAAAACACAGTACAATTGTGGTTTGCCGTAGAGCTGGAGACGGGTGTGCGCCCCGACAAGTCATTAACCCCTTTTGAAATTCGGTTATACAAACATTATCGCGTGGTGCACGGTTGCCGCATTGCGCTGGCGTTTGTGCTGACCTTCGTACTGGTTCGTTTGCTGGATATCCCGGAAGGAACGTGGCCGCTGATCACGCTGGTGGTGGTGATGGGGCCGATCTCATTCTGGGGGAACGTGGTCCCTCGCGCTTTCGAACGCATAGGTGGTACCGTTTTAGGCTCGGCGCTTGGGCTTATCGCCCTGAAGCTGGAGCTAATTTCATTTCCGTTCATGTTGCTGTGGTGCGCGGTGGCGATGTTTCTTTGCGGATGGCTGGCCCTCGGCAAGAAACCGTATCAGGCGCTGCTGATTGGCATTACGCTCGCCGTTGTGGTCGGCGCACCGGCGGGCGATATGACCACCGCATTGTGGCGAAGCGGGGACGTGATCCTCGGTTCGTTGCTCGCCATGCTGTTTACCGGCATCTGGCCGCAGCGCGCCTTCCTGCACTGGCGCATTCAGATGGCAAACTACGTCACGGCATTTAACCGGGTCTACCAGGCCGGGTTTTCGCCGAATCTGATTGAGCGTCCGCGGCTGGAAAAGCACCTGCAAAAAATCCTTAATGATGTGGTCAAAATGCGCGGGTTAATTACCCCGGCAAGCAAAGAGACGCATATCCAGAAAGCCATTTTTGAAGCCATTCAAACGGTCAGCCGTAATCTGGTCTGTATGCTTGAACTGCAAATCAATGCCCACTGGGCCTCACGCCCCAGCCATCTTCTGATGCTCAACGCGCATACGCTGAAAGAGACGCAGCAGATGACGCAACAGACCCTGCTGACCATCGCTCATGCACTTTACGAAGGTAACCCACAGCCGATACGGGCGAACAGCGAGCGGCTGAATGACATCGTCATCGAGCTCAAACAGCTGATGAATGAGCGTCAGGGCGACAATGTGTCGGAAACGCCCATCCACGGCTATGTCTGGCTGAGTATGGAGCTGGCGCGACAGCTGGAGTTGTTATCGCAGCTGATTTGCCGGGCACTGCGCAAATAAAAAGCGTATGTGATGCCTGCTGCTTCGATTCAGCAACAATTAGGTTTATGATGGTTTTAAACGATATACTCATTGTCATTCGCAGCCGCTGTCTGTTAAAACGGTTGCTTTAACGAATCCGAATCTCACATTATCAGGGGTGTAAAAATGGAAACTACCAAGCCTTCGTTCCAGGATGTTCTGGAGTTCGTCCGCCTGTTCCGCCGCAAAAACAAGCTACAGCGCGAAATCCAGGACGTAGAGAAGAAGATCCGTGACAACCAGAAACGTGTCCTGCTGCTGGACAACCTGAGCGACTACATCAAGCCAGGTATGAGCGTTGAAGCCATTCAGGGCATCATCGCCAGCATGAAGAGCGATTATGAAGATCGCGTTGATGACTACATCATCAAAAACGCTGAGCTGTCCAAAGAGCGTCGCGACATCTCCAAAAAGCTGAAAGTGATGGGCGAAATCAAAAACGTCGACGCTAAAGGCGAGTAATCGCACACTCTGTTGCCCGGTGGCGCTGCGCTTACCGGGCCTGCAAGACCGTAGGTCGGGTAAGCGTAGCGCCACCCGACAATTTACGTGGCGCAGAAAAGCAAAAAGCCTGCTCTAAAAGCAGGCTTTTTTAATTTGGCTCCTCTGACTGGACTCGAACCAGTGACATACGGATTAACAGTCCGCCGTTCTACCGACTGAACTACAGAGGAATCGTTGTGGAGGCTTATCTTAGCGGCGAAAAAACTTTTGTCAAACCTGATCTCAGGCAAAAGTGATTGTTTGATGATTCTGTCGTCATTTTGT
This sequence comes from Enterobacter cloacae complex sp. ECL411, assembly GCF_021869665.1. NCBI lineage: Bacteria > Pseudomonadati > Pseudomonadota > Gammaproteobacteria > Enterobacterales > Enterobacteriaceae > Enterobacter > Enterobacter cloacae complex sp. ECL411. Next base: position 3,007,902 of record NZ_CP091486.1, on the reverse strand, counting down.
TGTAAATCCAAACATAATTTTATGGAAAATACTTTGCAGGATACGCATTTCTGCCCCATCATTTGAAATGGAGTTTCAACTTTCTCGTTAAGGCCCATTTTGAACGTCACCGCACCCCTGCGCCAGGCGATTATGCGCACGCCCTGGTATGCAAAACGTAAGAGTTATCGAGTTCTGTTCTGGCGTGAAATCACCCCCCTTGCTGTGCCTATTTTCCTGGAGAATACCTGCGTCCTGTTGATGGGGGTGTTAAGCACCTTCCTGGTGAGCTGGCTCGGTAAAGAAGCCATGGCCGGAGTAGGGCTGGCGGACAGTTTCAACATGGTTGTGATGTCCTTCTTTGCCGCTATCGATCTCGGTACAACGGTAGTGGTGGCGTTTAGTCTTGGAAAACTCGATCCAAAACGCGCCCGGGAGGCGGCCAGACAGTCGCTGATGATCATGACCCTCTTTTCGATCATCCTGGCGGCGGTTATCCATTATTACGGCAAAGAAATTATCGACATCGTCGCGGGTGAAGCGACAGGTGAAGTGAAGGACCTGGCGCTCACCTATCTGGAAATGACGGTGCTGAGCTATCCGGCGGCTGCCATCGCGCTGATTGGTAGCGGTGCGCTTCGTGGCGCAGGGAATACCAAAATTCCGCTGCTAATAAATGGCGGCATGAACATCCTGAACATCATTATCAGCAGTGTTTTGATTTACGGTGTCTTTTCCTGGGAGGGGCTGGGCTTTGTCGGCGCGGGATTAGGGCTGACCATTTCCCGTTATATTGGTGCGGCGGCGATAATCGGCGTACTGATGGCGGGAATTACGCCATCGCTGCGCCTGACGCTTAAAAGCTATTTCCGTCCGCTTAACTTCGCCATTATCTGGGAAGTGATGGGGATCGGGATTCCGGCTAGCATCGAATCCGTGTTGTTTAATGGTGGGAAACTGCTGACGCAGATGTTTGTTGCCGGGATGGGAACAGACGTCATCGCCGGCAACTTTATTGCTTTCTCCATCGCCTCGCTCATTAACCTGCCCGGAAACGCACTGGGATCGGCGTCGACGATCATCACCGGCAGACGCCTCGGAAAAGGGCAGATTGGGCAGGCGGAACGGCAGCTTAGGCATGTCTTCTGGCTTTCAACCATTGGACTGACGGCGATTGCGTGGGGAACTGCGCCTTTTGCCGGGCTAATGGCCTCGTTCTATACGCACGAAAATGACGTGAAAGAGGTCGTGAAGGTGCTGATTTGGCTCAACGCGGCGTTTATGCCAATTTGGGCCGCGTCCTGGGTACTTCCTGCCGGGCTGAAAGGGGCGCGCGATGCCCGGTTTGCGATGTGGGTCTCCATGCTCGGCATGTGGGGCTGCCGCGTCGTGGCGGGCTACACGCTGGGGGTAATGTTAGGTATGGGCGTTGTCGGCGTCTGGCTGGGGATGTTCCTTGACTGGGCCGTGCGCGGGGCGCTGTTCTACTGGCGCATGGTGAGCGGACGCTGGCTGTGGAAATATCCGCGAAAAAAACCGGAGCAGGAGGTTTCGGAAACGGCAAGTGCCTGACAAATGTGCGAAGTGGAGAATAAATCGGCAAACGATTGAAAATCTGCATTCACCCTTTGACATCCTCAGGGCGCATCGATAATATGCGCCCCGTTCACACGATTCCTCTGTAGTTCAGTCGGTAGAACGGCGGACTGTTAATCCGTATGTCACTGGTTCGAGTCCAGTCAGAGGAGCCAAATTTGAAAAGCCTGCTTTTATAGCAGGCTTTTTGCTTTTCTGCGTTCAGTAAAATTGTCGGGTGACGCTCCGCTTACCCGACCTACAAAAACATCGAATCGTAGGCCGGGTAAGGCGAAGCCACCACCCGGCAAAAGCCGCACTATCCGTTCACACGAATTGGCGCCGTTGCCTCCACCAGCCACGGCCGCGCATCGCTGTCCACCCGGGGTGAAAGCGCCTCTCGTACCTGCTGGTGGTACTCATCCAGCCACTGTTTTTCTGACTCGCTCAACAGATGCAGCTCCACCTGGCTTAAATCGATTGGGATCAGCGTCAGCGAGGCAAACTTACAAAATCCCGGACGGCTTTCGACAATCTCCACCTGGTTTTCAATGCGAATACCGTGGCTATCGCCCAGGTAGTAACCCGGCTCAATGGTCATAATATTGCCCGCCACCAGCGGCCACGGGTTGACCTTTTGCGCAAAACGGTGCGGGTTCTCGTGGATCAGAAGCTGATGCCCTACGCCATGCCCGGTGCCGTGGTCGTAATCCAGTCCCAACTCCCACAGCGGACGGCGCGCAAAGGCATCCAGCTGGTGCCCCTGAGTGCCGGACGGGAACTGAAGGGTAATCAGCGACAGGAAGCCTTTAAGCACTGCGGTGTAGTGCAAACGCTGCTGTGGATCGACCTTTCCCCAGGCCAGGGTACGCGTCGCGTCCGTGGTGCCGTTTCGGTACTGCCCCCCGGAATCATTCAGGTAAAAGTGGTCGTGGCCGATGGGCTTGTTGCTGGCCTCGCTTGAGTGGTAATGGCACATCGCCGCGTTACTCGCGGAAGCGGAAATGGTGGCGAAACTCGGCTCGACAAAGCCAGGCTGTTGCAGGCGGAACGCAAGCTGTTTCGCCTGCACGTCAAGCTCGGTCAGCGGCATTCCCGACGCGGCCCGCTGAGGAACTTCCCGGCTCAGCCAGGCCAGGAAATTCACCCATGCCGCACCGTCCTGGTGATGACATTCACGATAGCCCGCCAGCTCCACCGGGTTTTTCGTAGCTTTCATCAGGGTGATCGGGTCGGTCTGCCAGATAATTTCCCCCTGAGGTTCAACCGCAAAGCGTAACGCCACCGGTGCGGAATCGGGATCGATCATGACCCGCTTACCCTGCGCAAGCTGCCTACAGCGCGGGATAAAGGCTTCCTGAGGCGCAATCGTGAAGGCGTTCCGCACGGCATCCGGCAGCGCATTCAGCTTGCTGTCATCCACAAACCATTCCACCGCACCCTCGCGGCTCAGCAGGGCAAACGACAGAGGCACCGGGCAAAAGGGGATATCTGAGCCCCGCACGTTCAGCAGCCAGGCGATATTGTCCGGCAGGGTAACGGCCAGATAATCCGCGCGGTGCTCTGCCAGCACGGCGGCGGCGCGCTGGCGTTTGGCGGCGCTGCTTTCGCCGCTGATGTCTACAGGCATCTCGCGGATAAGCCCTGCGGGGGCGGCAGGGCGGTCAACCCAGAGGGTATCGAACGGAGAGCGCGCGAGCGGTACCAATTCGCACGGCGTGGCCGAGAGCCGCGTAAACTCTGCATTGGTCATCAGCAGCGCATCAAAGCCGATGCGCGTGCCGGCCGCAACGTTTTTCGCCAGCCACTCGGCCAGCGGCTCGTTGTGCAGATGGTGGATCTCCACCTCGTCGAGATTGACCTGTACGCGGGCCTGAATCTGATAGCGTCCGTCAACAAACAGCAGCGCTCTGTCTTTCAGTACCAGCGCCAGCCCCGCCGAGCCGTCAAAGCCCGTCAGCCAGGCCAGCTTTGCATCATACGGTGCGCAAGATTCGCTCTGCCAGGCATCGGCGCGCGGCACAATCATCCCGTCGAGCTGATTGTCCTGTAGCCACTGGCGCAGGGCCGTAAGCGGTGATGTGGTGTGCATATTGTGTCCTTAGTATCACCTAAACGGTGGCTCATTGAAGGTGCGCAGCTTACGGGAATGCAGTTTGTCGCCCTCTGCACGCAGTAAATCGATGGCGCGAATACCAATCTGAAGGTGCTCTGAGATCGCCCCTTCGTAGAAACGGTTCGCCTGACCCGGCAGTTTGATCTCGCCGTGCAGCGGTTTATCGGACACGCACAGCAGCGTGCCGTACGGGACGCGGAAGCGGTAGCCCTGCGCGGCAATGGTGGCGCTTTCCATATCGATCGCGACCGCACGGCTGAGGTTGAAACGCAGGGCGGAGGCGGAATAGCGCAGCTCCCAGTTACGATCGTCGGTGGTGACGACCGTACCGGTACGCAGGCGCTGCTTCACCTCTTCACCCGGCATGCCGCTCACCTCTTTGGTGGCGTCGTACAGGGCGCGCTGCACTTCAGCGATACTCGGGATAGGAATGTCCGGCGGCAGAACCGCGTCAAGGACATGGTCGTCACGCAGATAAGCGTGGGCGAGGACATAATCACCAATCAGCTGGCTTTCACGCAGGCCGCCGCAGTGGCCGATCATCAGCCAGACGTCCGGGCGCAGAACCGCCAGATGGTCGCAGATGGTTTTCGCATTCGACGGGCCAACGCCGATGTTAATCAACGTAATGCCCTGACCGTCGGCGGTAACCAGGTGCCAGGCGGGCATCTGGTGCTTTTTCCACGCCAGGTCGGAGATGGCCTCTTCCGGTGCTTCGGTTTCGGCAGTGATCCAGATCCCGCCCGCGCAGGAGAGAGCGATGTAAGGGCTGTCCGGGTCAAGGATCTGGCTACAGCCCCAGCGGACAAATTCGTCTACATAGCGGGTGTAGTTGGTAAACAGTACGAACGGCTGGAAATGTTCGGCTGGGGTGCCGGTGTAGTGGCGCAGGCGTGCCAGCGAAAAATCGACACGGCGGGCATCAAAGTGCGACAGCGGTGAAAACTCTGCCGGGTGATAGATCCCGTCCGCCGTCTCATCGCCAATCTGCGACAGCTCAGTGGTCGGGAAATGGCGGGTCAGCCCCGCGCTCATGGAGCGATCCAGCGTCAGCGCTGAGCCGTCTATTACGTACGGGTAAGGGATCTCGTGCAGGGACGGTTCAACGCTGATATGCGCGCCGTAATCCTGATACAGCAGGGTAAGCTGCTCTTCCAGATAGGGGCGGAACAGCGCAGGACGCGTGATGGTCGTGCTGTAACAGCCGGAGTGGGTGAAACGCGCATAGGCGCGGGTTTTCGGATTGCTGCTGGCGCTGCCGTCCCAGGTGACAGAGAGCGATGGATAAACAAAAAGGCCCTGGGTTCTGGCCTTTTCATCGGGAAGTTTCCCTGTTTCGATATAGTCACTGATGGCGCTGCGCAGTGCATTGACGGACTGTTCATACAGCGCGTCGAGTTTTTCCAGCGCCTGAGCCGGGGTCAGGCTGGAGCCCTTATTATTCATGTCTGTCTCCTTGTTCCACAGGTGTGCGGCTATACCCGATAGTATGTCACACGCCTGTGAAACAAAAGTGAGGAGATCAGCTGTGCGCGGTTTCCTTCATCAACAGGGCGGTGGCAGCAGAAAGCAGGCAACCTGCCAGCAGATAAATCGCCACGCTATGCCAGTTCCCGCCGGAGAACGTCACCAGCGCGGCGGCGATAAACGGCGTAAACCCGCCGCCGACCACGCTCGCCACCTGATATCCCACGCCCGCGCCGCTGTAGCGGTAGCTTGCGCCAAACAGCTCGGTAAACATCGGCTGCTGCACGCAGACCACCATATCGTGAGCGATGTTCGCGAGCATGATCGCGAAGAAGACAATCCAGAAGACCGACTGTGCCTCCAGCGCCATAAAGAACGGCCAGGCGCTGAGTGTGCCGATGAGCGCCCCGGTGATATACACCCGTCGACGGCCAAAGCGATCCGCCAGCCAGGCGAAGCAGGGGATGGTCAGGCAGCTGATCCCGCCCACCACCAGGCCAATGTTCAGGAACAATTCCCGCGGCAGGCCGAGGTTTTGCGTGGAGTAGTTGAGGGCGAAGGCGGTGACGATATACATCGTCAGCAGTTCGCACAGGCGCAGGGCGATAATTTTCAGAAAAGCGCCAGGGTGCTGCACCAGCGCTTCCATCACCGGCAGCCGTTTTTTCGCGACCGGTTTTTCGCGTTGCTGCCGCTCAAACTCAGCCGACTCTTCCATGCCGTTACGGATCCACAGGGCCACCACGACCAGCACAATGCTGAAGATAAACGGAATACGCCAGCCCCAGCTCAGGAACTGCTCGTCTGTCGTGAGCTGGCTTATGAGCGACACCAGGCCCGTTGAGAGCAGCAGACCCACGCCATAACCTACCTGCACGCCGCTGCTGTAGAACGCTTTCTTATTCTTCGGCGCGCTTTCCACGGACAGCAGTGCCGCGCCGCCCCATTCGCCGCCGACGGCAAAGCCCTGAATGGCGCGAAGCGTCACCAGCAACTCCGGGGCCCACCAGCCAATCGATGCAAAGGAGGGCAAAATACCGATCAGCGCGGTGGCAATGCCCATCATCCACACGGTGAGCATCAGCATGCGCTTACGGCCAAGGCGATCGCCGAAGTGGCCGAAAATTATCCCGCCCAGCGGACGAAACAGAAAACCGACGCCGAAGGTGGCAAACGCAGCAAGCGTGCCCATGGCGGGGCTGATCTGAGGAAAGAATTCACGGTTAAAGACCAGCGCAGCGGTAATACCGTAGAGCAGAAAGTCATACCAGTCGACGACGGCGCCTGCGAAGCTACCTAAAGCGGCGCGGCGGGCGCGGTTAAGCGAAGGTGTCTCCTCGTTGCGGCGAGCGGAGATGAGGGTGGAGTCCATAGTTGTCCTGTCTGTACTGATTTTTAATTATTGGTATAAGAAAAGGTCACTCACGTTGCAGCCGTCATATTGACGGAACGTATGAGACTACCGCGACAGACGGCCTGAGAAAACGTTTTTATCTTTCCTGAAAGCGCAGAATCAATAAATTTCATCTTATCGGGTCCCAATATAAATCAGCCTGTTTGGCTCCGGTTAGGGCTGAATGGTTTACAGTAATAATGATCGCTGTGTGACGTAAGCTGAGGGAATAACGATGCAACGCCTCTTTCCTGCACTCTGGGTAGTCCTGTTTTTGGTGGCTTCGCCGCTGCATGCGGAGCCAAAAGTCTACGGCGAACAGCGCATCCACCGCTGGTGGGATGCGGTAACAGACGATATTTCCCAGACCTGGGAGCAGCCAGATCGTTACGATCTCTACCTGCCGTTTCTGAGCTGGCATGCCCGCTTTATGTATGACAAAGAGAAAACGGATAACTACAACGAAATGCCGTGGGGCGGCGGACTGGGCGTTTCTCGCTACAACGACGAGGGCAACTGGAGCGCACTCTTTGCCATGATGTTTAAAGATTCACATAACGAGTGGCAGCCCGCGATGGGCTACGGCTGGGAAAAGGGCTGGTATCTGGATAACGCAAAAGATTTCCGTCTGGGTCTGGGAGCCGCCGCGGGGATCACCGCGCGCGACGACTTTGCTAACTATGTCCCGCTGCCGTTTATCTTCCCGCTTTTCTCTGCCGGATATAAGCGCGTCACCGTCCAGTTCACCTATATTCCCGGAACCTACAACAACGGCAACGTGCTGTTTGCCTGGCTGCGCCTGGGCTTTTAAAGGGTGATCACTTTTTTGGCCACTGCGTTGGACAGAATCAGCAGCGAAAACAGGACCGACGTAACAAAGGTGAGCACAATCAGAGCAAGTTTGGTGCTCAGGGACGTTACCGGAATGAGCGCCGTCAGCAGGTGAAACACCGAGTAGTGCATGATATAGACCCCGGTCATCGTTTTGCTAATGGCGGCCAGCACGGACTCTTTAAACTCCGCATTGCGGCGAAAACGTACGCCGTTGGCCGCAATCACCAGGGCAATAATCAGGATGTAGATTTGCGATCCGGTGAGGATAAAGGCGTTTCTGTCCGCTTTAAATAGCGCAAAAAAGAAATGCCGTTCGTAAAACCACGTGAAGAGATAGATAAACGGTATGGCAATCACCGCTGCCCTGACCACATTTTTGCGGCCGATCCACGCCGCAATCTGCGGATCGCAAAAGAGCTGCCCCGTCAGATAAAACAGCAGCCACGTCCACAGGCGATACTGCGGCGACAATGAAAGCACGTGGACATCAGGATAGAGGGCTGACAGCAAATCGTACCCGTATGAGAAAAGCAGCAGGGTGGCAATCACCCCGCAAAACAGCGTTCGCCGCTGGCTGAGCCACTCCACCGCCGGATGAAAAGTGTAAATCACGACAAATGCGAACACGAACCAGGGCTGGATCAGATATCCGCGCTGATAGGGCTCCCACAGGTAGTAAATGGTTACCCAGAACAAAAAGACGATCACCAGGCTTTTGATCTTATCCAGCTGCCAGCGCGTGCCGTGTCGGGATTGCCCATCCAGATACCCTGCAACCACAAAAAACAACGGCGTGGCGATGGTCGAAATGAAGGTTAAAAAACCGAGGATCCAGTGATAGTCATAATCGTAATGGTCCCAGGTGTTGTAGATGGTGAAGAAGGTGACCGCCGTCATACAGCCCAGCGTCTTGATGATGTTCAGCCCTGTCGCATTCATTGTTGTTCAGCTTCGTCCTTACGATGAAAACACGCGTAAATTACGGGGAGTACCAGCAGCGTCAGGATTGTAGCAAACCCAAGCCCAAACATAATCACAACGGCCATGCTCTGGAAGAACACATCCAGCAGCAGGGGGGCGAGGCCAAGCACGGTCGTAAAGGCGGTGAGCAGGATGGGACGCAGGCGCGACGTGGCGGCGTAAACGATCGCACTGTGCTGATCCTGCTGCGCTTTCTGCTGCTCAATCTCTTCCACCAGCACAATGCCGTTGCGGATCAGCATCCCGCTCAGGCTCAGCAGGCCAATCAATGCCATAAAGCCAAAGGGGATCCCAGTAAGTATAAAACCGGGCGTAACGCCGATCAGCGCCAGCGGCACGGTCAGCCAGATAGCGACGGCGTTTTTCACCGAACTGAACATCAGCACCGTGATCACAAACATCACCAGATACCCGAGCGGCAGCGTGGTAAATAGCCCCTGCTGCGCTTCGCTGGAGTTCTCCGCGTCCCCGCCCCATTCGATGCTGTAGCCGTGGGGCAGAGGCAGGGCATCTATTTGCGGCTTCACGCGGGCGAGAATATCGCCGGACGTTTGCTGGCTTAGCGGGTCAGGGTCGGTCTGCACGGTCAGCACGCGCGAGCGGTCGCGACGCAGGATCAGCGGATCTTCCCACTCCAGCGCGAAGCCGCTGACGACGTTGCTCAGCGGAATATACTGCTGACGGGTCTGGCTCCATACCAGGACGTTATTCAGGTGATTGGCGTCCAGCCGCTCACTTTCCGGCGGGCGCACCACCACGGGTAACAGGTCGCTTCCTTCTCTGTACAGTCCCGCCCGGCTGCCGGAGAAATTCATCTCCAGGGCGTTATCGACGTCTTGCTTATCCACGCCAAGCTCACGTCCGAGCGCGGTGACGTACTGCGGGCGGATCACTTTGCTGCGGTTTTGCCAGTCGTTCCTGACGCTGTCCGTCGCCGGATCGCGCGTAAGAATGTTGTCTACCTGGCTGGCGATCAGACGCAGCCTGTCCGGATCGGGGCCCTTAATACGTATTTCAATGGCGCTGTCACCGGAGGGGCCAAACATCACCCGTTTCGTGCTGGCATTAACCTGCGGGTAGTTCCGTGCGATGTACTCATCAACGTGGCGGGTCAGGGCGGGGATGTTACGCTGGTCGTCCATTCTCACCATGATTTGTGCATAGTTGCTGTACTGCCGCTGTCCGCTGTAGGTCAAAATAAATCGCATACTTCCCTGACCAATCGTCGAGACCGTAGTTTCCACACCAGGCTGGCCGTTAATGGTTTTCTCGATATCGCCGGTCATCTTCTCAGTCCAGTTAATGTCGGTCCCGTAAGGGAGCCAGAGGTCGACAAAGAAAATTGGCGTACTGGATGAGGGGAAGAAGTTCTGCCGCACCGAGCCAAAGCCCCAGATGGCGGCAGCCAGCAGTGCGGCCATCACCATCAGCGTTGGCGCTTTACGCCGTAACAGCGCATTGAGCAAACCCCGGTAGATCCGATAGATGCGTTTGTCGTAGGGATCCGTTTCGTCGGCGTCTGGCGGTGCAGCGTCATGTTTAAACAGCCACCATTTAATCAGCACCGGCGTAATGGTGAGGGCTGAGAACCAGCTCAGCATCAGCGAAATCAGCAACACCTGAAACAGCGACTTACAGTATTCGCCGGTGGAGTCCTGCGACAGCCCGACGGGCGCAAAAGCCAGGATGGCGATGACCGTCGCACCCAGCAGCGGCAGCGCAGAGCGGCGAATAATCGCGTTAATGGCGTTAAGCAGGGGCGAGCCCTGCTGCCGGGCTATCAGTACCCCTTCGACAACCACAATGGCGTTATCGACCAGCATACTGAGGGCGATGATCAGCGCCCCCAGTGAAATACGCTGTAGTTCTATGCCCCAGAGATACATGATCAGCAGCGTGCCCAGCACGTTGAGCGCGAGGGAAAAGGCGATAATGAGCCCGCTGCGTAAGCCCATAAAGATCAGCAACACACCGACGACAATCGCCAGCGCCATCAGGAAATTAATGATAAATCCGTTGACGGAATGCCCGACCTCCGCCGCCTGATCGTAAAACAGGTCGATATGGATACCTGCCGGTTTCTCGGCTGACATCTGCTCAAGCTTCGCCTCCAGGGCATGTCCCACGTCGATCACGTTAACGCCGGGGATAAAGGAGACGCCCATGGTGACGGCTTTTCTGCCGTTGGCATGGTAGATGCTGGCAGGGGACGCATCCAGCCCACGTGACAGGGTGGCAATATCCCGTAAGCGGGTAGCCGCCCCAACGCCGGGCGGGGTCACTATGAGATCGGCCAGCTCGTCAATACTTTCGAATTCTCCGGTAGGATGCAGACGAATTGACTCAGTACCGGAGGGGATCTCTCCCGCGCTGGAAACCACGTTCAGCCTGCTGAGCTGGGCAGAAAGCTGGTTAAGCGTAATCCCGCGCGCGGCCATTTTGCTCAGAGAAATGTCCACGTTAATCTGCTGGATGAGGGCTCCGCCGATGGCCACTTTGCCCACGCCCGGCACGAGGACCAACTCCCGGCGCAGCTGCTCGGCATACCGGACCAGTTCCGGATTGCTGAATTCATCGCCGGAAATGGCAAAGAAAAAGCCGAACACATCGCCAAAATCGTCATTCACAAACGGGGTCACTACCCCCGGTGGAAACTGTCGGGCGGCATCTCCCACCCGGCGACGCAGTTCATCCCAGATTTGCGGCAGCGCATTTGAGTGGTAGCGCGAGGCTATATTGACCGTGATCTGCGACAGGCCGCTGGAGGAGATGGAGCTGACGTTATCCAGGTAAGGTAACTGCTGAAGCGCGTTTTCCAGCGGCAGGGTGACCTCTTCCTCAACCTGCTGCGCCGACGCGCCCGGATAATGGGTGATCACCACCGCCGTTTTGATGGTAAACGCCGGATCTTCCAGTCTGCCGATGTTCAACAGGGCAATAATGCCACCTACGCCCAGCAGCAGAATAGTCAGCCAGACGCGAACCGGGTTGCTGATAAACTGACGAGAGATATCCATTACAGTCCCCGTTCACGCGTCCAGATACGTACCGGCTGGTTGGGATGTAACTCCCCAACGCCTGCGGCCACCACGCGTTCACCCGCCTTAAGCCCACCGACGATGACGACCCCCTCAGCGCTGACTTGCCCGACGCTGACCTTACGATCTTCCAGGTGCAACGTATCGCCTTCGCCCGTCACCACCCAGACGTGTGGCTCATTGCGCGGGCGGTTATCCGGGTTAAAGACCGCTTCAACCGGCACCACCAGCGCCTCACTGCCCACGCCCGCCGGTAGGTTGGTTAAATTGATGGTGACCGTTCCGCTGACGCCGCCCACGACGGGAAAATCATCCGGGCGGGGCATGGTTAAAATCACCTGCCAGGTCAATGTGTTGCTGTCGCTACTGCCTGAGTGCTCTTTGTACACAGCGGTAAACTCGCGACCGGGCAGGGCGTTGATCCTCACTACCGGTTTGTACTGCGCATTGCGGATATCGAAGGTGTTAAACAGGTTCTCTGGAAGGCTGAACACCACGTCCAGCAGGTCGGTACGGGTCAGGGTGACGACGGGCTGGCTGGCTGAGACGACCTGATGATTTCGCACATGTACGCTGGCCGCTGTCCCGCTAAAGGGGGCGACGAGCGTCATCTGGCTTAATTCCTCGCGAGCAATCTGTAGCGCGGCGTTTGCAGAATCGCGGTTTGCGCGCTGGACATCCATCTCGGCCTTCGACACGGCCTGGCGTCCTGCCAGGGTCTGGAAGCGGTCGAATTGCCGCTGAGCCAGGGTCGCCGCCGTTTGCCTGTCGTTCAGACGCTGCCGGGCTTCGCGATCGTTAAGACTGGCGAGCCGTTGCCCCTGTTTGACAACGGCACCCTGGCGAATGTCCAGGGTCTCAATCTGCCCGGCACGTTTGAACGCGAGATCGGTGGCGTCGCCGGATTCGATACGCGCGGGAAATACGCGCTGCTGCGCGTTGCCGGCCTTCACCACCTCTGCGACTTTTACCATTTTTGGCAGGGGCGCGGCGCGGTCGGGTTTGGGGTCGCACGCCGTCAGCAGCAATAAAACAGCAGGCAGAAGAGAGAGGTAGCGCTTCACAGTATTCCCCTGATAATAATTGTTTTATTTATTTCGTCATCAATGCTGGGGTGGCACTATTCCGCCAGGGCCGAGACGACCACATAGGTAAATAAACCGATTGCTGTGCTGGCGATAATGGCAAGCGCAATAAACAAACCAAGGCGAATCAGGCTTAAACCGTACATGCATTCCTCCATGAGGTTGAAGGTGGCGCGGGATAATGAGAATGAACGTGTTGCATGTCTGACTATGAGCATAGTCGGTGAATAAATAAATGTTAAATAACCATTATTAGTGGCGTGACATACTCAGGCGAAACAAGCGATACGATAGCGTATCCCCTTTGAATAACATCCTGATATTCCTGTGCTACGTTTAATAGCATCCATTCCTTTTTTCCGTAAAAGGCATTCACGCCTGTACCCATGGGTTTGATGCGATCTCTCCTGATTCACTCACTGTTGTGTTGGTTATAAAAAGGATGCTTGATATGTATAAAACGATTCTGGTGCCGGTGGATGTATACGAAACAGCGTTGTCTGATAAAGCGCTACAGCATGCCCAATTCCTGGCGCAAAGCGCATCGGGTAATGTCCATCTGCTGTACGTTATGCCAAAGTTCTCGGCGGAACTGACCCGCGGTTTTATTGCAGACGCGAGAAAGATGGATGAATATATGATTAATAATGCTAAAGAAAAACTGGCCGCGCTGGTAAAAAAAATCAGCCTGCCGGAAGCAAATGTCCATCTACATGTTCGCAGCGGGAATATACGTGATGAGGTAATCAAACTGGCGGATGAACTTAACGTCGGCGCGATTATTGTGGGGTCGCGCAATCCCAATATTCAAACCCATTTATTAGGGTCAGAGGCGGCGAGTATCGTTCGTTATGCACATGTTCCTGTTTTCGTTATTCGTTAATGACATGAAAGCAAGGTGATTTCTGAAAAGAACCCGAGGAAGGAACGATGATAACAGAAAAGCCTCACCATCCGTATTATCAACAGACCGTTGATGAAACCCTGACAAATATCCAATCCAGCCTGGACGGACTTACCAGTGCAGAAGCCACCGCCAGACTGGAAAAATACGGTGAAAATGCCTTACCGCAAAAACCGGGTAAACCTGGCTGGCTGCGCTTTCTGGCCCATTTCAACGATGTCCTTATTTACGTCCTACTGGCGGCGGCGCTGCTGAAGCTGATAATGGGACACTGGGTGGATATGTTTGTCATTCTTGGGGTGGCCATCATCAACGCCCTGATTGGACATATTCAGGAGAGCAATGCGGAGAAATCGCTGCAAAGCATTCGTAATATGCTCTCCAGCGAGGCTGTGGTCATCCGGCAGGGCAACCATGAAACTATCCCGACGACAGCGCTGGTGCCGGGAGATATCGTGGTGATACGCGCCGGGGATCGCATTCCTGCCGACCTTCGCGTAATAGAGGCGCACAACCTGCGGGTGGAAGAAGCTATTCTTACCGGCGAATCCACGGTAGTGGAGAAAAGCAGCGATGCGCTCCACGGGGAGTTGCCGTTAGGCGACCGTTACAACCTGCTTTATTCTGGCACCACCGTCAGCTCCGGCGGGGGAAAAGGGCTGGTGGTGGCGACCGGGGGGGAGACCGAACTCGGCCATATCAACCAGATGATGTCAGACATTGAAAAACACCGTACCCCGTTGATGGTGCAAATGGACAAGCTCGGCAAGACCATTTTTATCACCATTCTGGTGATGATGCTGGCGCTGTTCGTTTTCAGTCTTATCTTCCGTGATATGCCCGTTTCAGAGTTGGTGCTGTCGCTGATTAGCCTTGCGGTGGCGGCGGTGCCGGAAGGTTTACCGGCCATTATCTCTATCATCCTCTCGCTGGGCGTGCAGGCGATGGCGCGTCGCAAGGCGATTATTCGCAAGCTGCCTACCGTGGAAACGCTGGGGGCGATGACGGTGATCTGCTCGGATAAAACCGGCACCCTGACCATGAATGAGATGACGGTAAAAGCGGTGATTACCGCGGACACCACCTACCGCGTGGAGGGAGACAGCTACGAGCCGGTGGGCAATATTCACCCTGTTGACGATCCAACACCGGTAACCGTGACCCAGGGGTCTGTGCTGGAGCGCTATCTGCGCACCGTCGATCTCTGTAATGACAGCCAGCTGATCAAAGATGAGCAGGGGCTATGGAAAATCACCGGCGGGCCCACCGAAGGCGCGCTGAAGGTGCTGGCGGCAAAAATCCCGCTTCCGCCAATTGACGCCGAATTGCGCAGTAAAATCCCATTCGATTCGCAATATAAATACATGTCCACCCTTTATCGCCTGGGCGACGAAGAGGTGATGTTAATCACCGGTGCGCCGGACGTCCTTTTCCGTCTTTGCCAGCACCAGCAGACTCAAAACGGGCTGGAGCCGTTCAACCTGCACTATTGGGAAGAGAAGATTGAAGAGTATGCGCGCGAAGGATTGCGCATGGTGGCTGCGGCCTGGAAACCGGCCGCCAGCGGGCAGCGCGAGCTGACGCATGCGGATCTGCAAGAGGGGGTCATACTGCTCGGCATTGCGGGCATGATGGATCCCCCGCGCCCGGAAGCCATTTCGGCCATTGCCGACTGCTTGCAGGCGGGCATTCGCGTGAAAATGATTACCGGGGATCATCCACAAACAGCGATGAGCATTGGTCAGATGCTGGGTATTGGCAACGCGGCGAGCGCCATTACCGGGCGCGAACTGGAGGCGATGGACGACCACCAGCTGAGCGAGGCGGCGCAAAAATACGATATCTTTGCCCGAACCAGCCCGGAAGATAAATTCCGTCTGGTGCAGGCGCTGCAAAGTAAGCAGGAAGTGGTCGGGATGACCGGGGACGGCGTGAACGATGCGCCTGCGCTGAAGCGGGCGGATGTCGGCATCGCGATGGGGATCAAAGGTACTGAAGTCACCAAAGAAGCCGCCGATATGGTGTTAACGGATGATAACTTTGCCACCATTGCCCGGGCGGTCCATGAAGGGCGTCGGGTCTACGACAACCTGAAAAAGACCATTCTGTTCGTTATCCCGAGCAACATCGCCCAGGCCCTGCTGATCATTATTGCCCTGCTGGCGGGGAACCTTATCCCGTTAACACCGGTACTGATCCTGTGGATGAACATGGCAACCTCGGCAACGCTGTCGTTTGGTCTGGCGTTTGAAGCGGGTGAGAAGGACATCATGAACCGGCCGCCGCGTAAGTCTAACCTGCACGTGATGGACGGTTACGCCATCTGGCGTGTGGTGTTTGTCGGCCTGATGATTGCCATCAGCGCCTTTGTGCTGGAGGCCTGGCTGCAACCGCGCGGTTACTCGGCGGAGTTCATCCGCACCGTGTTGCTGCAAACGCTGGTCACTGCCCAGTGGTTTTACATGCTCAACTGCCGCGTCACCGACGGCTTCTCCCTGAGTAAAGGTCTGCTGGCTAACAAGGGCATATGGATCGTGAGCGGCGTACTTCTGGCCCTTCAGCTTCTGATCGTCTATGCGCCGTTTATGCAGATGTTGTTCGGTACCGAAGCGCTGCCGTTCCGCTACTGGATCATTACCTTCCTGATCGGGTTCGCAATGTTCATGATTGTGGAAGCGGAAAAAGTCCTTACCCGGAGATGGCGCACGACGAAAGGTTAACTGAATGAGTAGGCTAAGCCTGCCCACCGGCAGGCTTTCTCTTTGACCGAGTACAGAACACTATGATTCGATTTGCCGCGTTTGTTTTTACGCTTTGTATACTGGTTCCCGCTGCATCTGCTGTAACCTACCCACTCCCACCCGAGGGGAGCCGCCTGGTGGGAGCGCCGATAACTGTCACCGTACCTGAAGGCAATACCCTGCCGCTCGAAGCGTTTGCAGCGCAGCACGGGCAAGGGTTAAGCAATATGCTGGAAGCTAACCCGGGGGTAGATCCGTTTTTACCACGTGCCGGTACAGCGCTGGTGGTGCCGCAGCAGCTTATTCTGCCGCCAACCGTGCGTGAAGGGATTGTGGTGAACGTCGCGGAAATGCGTCTTTACTATTATCCACCCGGCAGCAACACGGTTGAGGTGCTGCCTATTGGCATTGGTCAGGCCGGGCGCGAAACGCCGCGTAACTGGGTAACCGCCGTTGAGCGCAAACAGGAAGGCCCAACCTGGTCACCCACGCCAAATACGCGACGTGCTTACGCGAAGGAGGGGAAAACGTTGCCCGCGTTCGTGCCCGCCGGGCCGGATAACCCGATGGGGCTGTATGCCCTTTATATCGGCAGGCTGTACGCGATCCACGGTACTAACTCAAATTTCGGCATTGGCCTGCGCGTCAGCCAGGGCTGCATTCGCCTGCGTAATAACGATATCAAATACCTGTTCGATAACGTTTCGGTGGGGACGCGGGTACAGCTTATCGATCAGCCCGTAAAAATGACCACCGAGCCGGATGGTAGCCGCTGGCTAGAGGTTCACGAGCCGCTTTCACGCAATCGCGCGGAATTTGAATCAACCCGAAAAGTGCCGCTGCCCATTTCGGCCGCGCAAAGGACGCAGCTGATAAGTGAAGGGGCGGGCACTGAGCTGGAACGGCGGTCGGGGATGCCGGTGAGGCTTGCAATGCCCGGTGGCGTTGCGCTTACCGGGCCTACAGGACCGTAGGTCGGATAAGCGGAGCGCCACCCGACAAACTTACCAAACGCAGAAAAGCAAAAAGCCTGCTTTAAAAGCAGGCTTTTCAAATTTGGCTCCTCTGACTGGACTCGAACCAGTGACATACGGATTAACAGTCCGCCGTTCTACCGACTGAACTACAGAGGAATCGTGTGAACGGGGCGCATATTATCGACCTGCGTACGCCTTGTCAAAGGATGGATCGCCGACTTTAGACTGCTTGCTGACAAAAACAGCAAACTGACGTTTTTGCCAACGGAATGCACCATTATTGTGCAGATATACCCCGAATGGGGCAGATCGGAATCCGTTGTCACTGTCTGAAAACAGGCACCAGCGATTGGCTTTCCTTATTTTCAGCCGCTTAGCAAAGATATTTATTCGCTGCCAAAACCTGGCATCCATATTGCAAAACCTGTTTAACAACACAGCCGTTACCGGCACGCTATTTTCGAACAGGGGGCAACATGAACTTAAGACGACTGAAATACTTCGTAAAAATCGTCGATATCGGCAGCCTGACCCAGGCGGCTGAAGTGCTGCATATCGCGCAGCCTGCGCTGAGCCAGCAGGTCGCGACTCTGGAAGGCGAAATGGACCAGCAACTGTTGATCCGCACCAAGCGCGGCGTAACGCCTACCGAAGCGGGAAAAATTTTATATACCCATGCCCGTACGATCCTGCGTCAGTGCGAACAGGCGCAGCTGGCCGTGCACAACGTGGGTCAGACCCTCAGCGGGAATGTCTCCATCGGCCTGGCGCCAGGAACGGCCGCATCGTCGGTAACCATGCCGCTGCTTCAGGCGGTGCGCGCGGAGCTACCAGAAGTGCTGGTTTATCTGCATGAGAACAGTGGTTCCGTGCTCAATGACAAACTGCTCAACGGTCAGCTGGATATGGCGGTGCTGTACGATCGCTCACCGGTTGCCGGGATTACCAGCCAGCCGCTGCTTAAGGAAGATCTTTATCTGGTCGGGACCCGTGATTGCCCCGGCCAGAGCATTGATTTAACCGCCGTGGCAGAGATGAACCTGTTCCTGCCGCGCGACTACAGCGCCGTGCGTGTTCGCGTTGACGAAGCGTTCTCGCTGCGCCGTCTGACGGCGAAGATTATCGGTGAGATTGATTCCATCTCCACGCTGACTGCCGCCATTGCCAGCGGCATGGGGGTAACGGTACTGCCCGAGTCTGCCGCACGTTCACTGTGCAGCGCGGCGAATGGCTGGATGGCCCGCATCACCACGCCATCCATGAGCTTACCGCTGTCGTTGAATATGTCCGCGCGCGGCTCCCTGTCACCGCAGGCGCAGGCGGTGAAAGAGATCCTGATGTCTCTGGTCAGTAAGCCGTCGCTGGAAAATCGCGAGCTGCAACTGGTCAGCTGATATTCCAAATAAGCATAAGATGCTGGTTTTTATTATTTGTTCTTCAGCCCGGCTGACTCTAACAATAGCCTTATGTCAGATGCGCCGGAGTGAATCGTGAATTTCCAGCAACTTAAAATTATTCGTGAGGCGGCCAGGCGGGATTACAACCTGACCGAGGTCGCCAACATGCTTTACACCTCTCAGTCGGGTGTCAGCCGACATATCCGCGAGCTTGAGGAGGAGTTAGGCATTGAGATTTTTATCCGTCGCGGCAAGCGCCTGCTGGGCATGACGGAGCCAGGCAAGGCATTGCTGACCATCGCTGAGCGCATTCTCAACGAGGCCAGCAACGTTCGTCGGCTGGCAGATCTCTTTACCAACGACGCGTCAGGTGTGCTGACAATCGCCACCACCCATACGCAGGCGCGCTACAGTCTTCCGACCGTTATCAAAGCATTTCGTGAGATCTTCCCGGACGTACGTCTGGAACTGATCCAGGGCACGCCGCAGGAAATCGAAGTGCTGCTGCATAACGGTGGGGCAGATATTGGTATCGCCAGTGAACGGCTGAGCAACGACCCGCTGCTGGTGGCGTTCCCGTGGTTCCGCTGGCATCACAGCCTGCTGTTACCCGCCGATCACCCCCTAAATCAGGTTTCGCCGTTGACGCTGGAAGAGATCGTCAAATGGCCGCTGATTACCTACCGGCAGGGCATTACCGGACGCTCGCGCATTGATGAAGCGTTCAAGCGTAAAGGGCTCACACCGGACGTGGTGCTGAGCGCGCAGGATTCCGACGTGATCAAAACCTACGTCGAGTTAGGGCTGGGGATTGGCCTGGTGGCCGAGCAGTCTGGCGGAGAATATGAAGCCGGAAATCTGGTGCGCCTGGATACGCGTCATCTTTTCGACGCGAATACCGTCTGGCTGGGGCTAAAGCGCGGGCAGCTTCAGCGCAACTACGTGTGGCGATTTATCGAGTTGTGCAATGCAGGGCTGTCCGTGGATGAGATCAAACGCCAGGTGATGGAGCCGGAAGAGGTGGCGATTGATTATCAGATTTAGTCGCTAATCAGTAGGCCGGGTAAGGCGCAGCCGCCACCCGGCAAATTTACCGAACCCACAAAAGCAAAAAGCCTGCTTTAAAAGCAGGCTTTTTAAATTTGGCTCCTCTGACTGGACTCGAACCAGTGACATACGGATTAACAGTCCGCCGTTCTACCGACTGAACTACAGAGGAATCGTGTGAACGAGGCGCATATTATCGACCTGCGTGCGCCTTGTCAAAGGGGAAAACACCGTTTTTGTTCGTTTGCCGACAATTTCAGCAAACCGATGATTTAATAGCAAATTTGCTTTCAAATTGCACAGCAAATCGCGCCGCCCGCAGACAGGCGGCGCGCAGGATCAGAACAGAACGGAGTAGTTCAGACCAAACGTACGTCCACGGCCTTTATAAGTATAAAGACCCGGTGCACCGTAGGTTGGACTATACAGCCCCGGAGCGCGCTGGCCCCAGGCGGTGGTGTAGTCTTTGTCCAGCAGGTTCTCCACGCTGAAGCTGACTTTGCCCACCGGCAGGGCGTAGCTACCCAGGAAATCAACGGTGTTATAGCCATCAATCTTCTTACCGTCGGCGTCAGACACGTCGAAGGTTTGTGTGCTCTGCACGCGCAGGGCCCAGTCGCCCGGCGCCCAGTTCACCCATGCGCTGGCTTTCGACGGGCTGGCGCTGTCGACCGTCAGCTTCTCCCATTTCCCGTTTTCACGCGTTTCGGACTTGATGGCGTTAAAGTTCGCCCCGGTGCTCCAGTCGCTGTCGGTGAAGAAATAATCCACCTGGCCTTCAATCCCATAGATACGACGTTTGTCGTCTTCCAGGTTGATGGTCATGTCGCTCTTGTTGATGGTGATGGTTTTATCCGAGAGCGAGTAGTAGGCCGCCACCTGGGTACGCAGGTTATCGCCGGTGAAGCGCCAGCCCAGCTCGTAAGCATTGACCTTAATACCGTCCAGCGTTGAGTCGTTCACGTTCACGCTGTTTTGCAGGCGATAGTGACCATCGACCAGCTGATAGGTGCCGGAGCCGTAGTACTTCGCCAGGTCCGGAATTTCGAAGCCCTGGGAGAAGTTAAACCACAGCTGTTGCTGTTCGGTCAGACGTCCAAGGATCCCGGCGTTAAACAGGAAGTTGTTGTAGTCGGTTTTCCCGCCCGGCACCGCGTCAGCGGAGGTGGCTTTGCCCGTGGCGATTGCCTGCTGCTGGGCGTAACCGACAAAATCGTCCACCTTGTTTTCGGTGTACTGGTAGCGCACGCCGCCGCTCAGGGTGATAGCGTCAATGTCATAGCTGGCTTGCAGGAACGGCGCGAGGTTGGTAATGCTGTATCCCGGGTAACGGCCCACGTTGTAGGCGTTGTCCAGCTCCATGCCGCCGCTCGCCGCCGCTTTGCTTAAGTCGAAGAACTGCTGGTTGGCGTCGAACGTTTCGTGATCGGCATCCACACCCCAGGTGAGGGTCAGGTCATCCATCGGCTTGCTGTTCAGCGTCAGCTTGCCGCCGTAAAAATCGGTTTTCTGCTGGGACGCGCCAATGCTGGTCACCGCGCCTTTGCTCAGCGTCGGGAACGGGTAGTAGGTCAGGCTCTCATCACGGTAGTAAATCTGCGCAACCAGATCCTGCCCCCAGAAGTCGGTGTTCGAGTACTGCAGGTTGATCAGGTGACGCTCTGTGCCCGGGATACGGTCAGAGTTCAGGTTGTCTTTGTTATAGGCTTTGGCATCGCCCGTGACCGCAGCGAAATTCTCTCCGAGGAACAGGCCGTGCTTGCCGTCGGATTCGCTCTTGTAGTACTGGGTGGTTAACTGGAGCTGCTGATGATCGTCGATGTTAATGGTGCCCGTTCCCATCACGTCGATACGGTCGGAATACTGTAAGCCGGTCTGGGTGTTATCGATAATCACCTCGTCGCCGTTGCCGTCATACCAGCCGCCGTAGCGCTGATAGGAGACCGACAGACGTCCAGAGGCGTTGTCGTTGCCGCCGCTCACGGCTGCTGAGACGTTCTCATCATGGTCGTTATGGCTGTTAAACCCGCTTTTTGCCCCGGTCTGGAACTCCACTTCGGTCTCCGGCTGGCCTTTTTTGGTGACGATGTTCACCAGACCGCCGGTACTGCCGCCGCCGTACAGCGAGGTGGCGCCGGAAATGACTTCGATACGGTCAATGTTGAACGGATCGATAGAGTCGAGCTGGCGGCTGTCGCTGCGGGACGAGTTCAGACGCACGCCGTCCACCATCACCATCATCGAGCGACCGCGCAGGTTCATGCCGTAGTTGGTACGTCCCTGGCTGCTGACGTCCATGCCGGGGATCAGCTGGGCCAGCACCTCTTTAATCTCTTTCCCGCCCTGAACCTGCTGCTCAATTTCCGCCCGCTCTATAACCCAGGTGGTTTGCGCCATCTCTGCCACGCTGCGATGTGCCCGGCTGGCAGAAACCACAATATCTTCTTCCTTTTGTTCTTCCGCCCACGCAGAGGTAGAAAGCATGGCAAGCAAGCACGGATTTAAAACCCAAAGATGAGAACGTTTCATTGTTATGTTGATCCTGAATGTGTGTGTCAGTACTCGGTGGTCTTCATTAATGATTTAAAAACCTGGCTGCTCTCCGGGCTGGTGGTGCTCCGCCAGTGGATCACGCCGGGGGTGGTTGCCAGTTCAAACGGCTCGTCATCGTGAGCGCGATTCAGAATTCGCGCCGCGCGCCAGGCCATCAGGCTGAGCTGGGGTTCGGCAATACCGAGACGGTGCATCCCGGCATTGACGGCAAACAGGCGGTTGCTCTGCGGGCCGTCCCATTCAAGGGTAAAATCGTTGTTGATGCAGAAGGCTTCATCCTCATCCAGACGCAGTCGGGAAGAGAGCGGGGCGAGAAACGCGGGCTGCACGGCGCGGTAGCCAGTGGCGAAAATCACCACATCGCTCTCCAGCTGTTCGCGCCCGCCGTCCAGGTGATGCTGGATGCTGAGGCGCTGCCCGTTCTCCTGGCGCGTCAGCGCCGTCACCGAGCGGGACGGCATCAGGTGCGCCCAGGGTTTTTCCCGCAGCACTTCGAAGCGGTGATACATGGCACGATAGATGGCCAGCAGCGACTCCGTGGTGATCCCGTCGGAGGTCATCTTCTGCTCCTGCAACATCTGGCGACGGGCGTCGTCACCGAGGGTGGAGAAGCTGTCCACATACTCCGGCGTGAAATACTCGTTAGCAAACGCGGCTTCATCCAGCGCGTTGTAGTTGTTGCGACGCGAGATCCAGTTGAGGCTCAGCGGCTGGCCCCATTCCCCACGGAAGATATTCAAAAACAGATCCGCACCGCTCTGGCCGCCGCCGACGACGGTGACGCGCTTGCCCGCTAAATCCGGCGTGCGCAGCATCATTTCGCTGGCGTGGAAGCAGGTGTCGTCCTGCGCGGTGACGCAGTCTGGCAGATTGATCTGCTTCCCAATCCCCACGCAGACGTGGCGCGCCAGGAAGCGATCCCGCTGGGTCACGACCTCAAACAGACCGTTTTGCTCATCAAAGCTGACCTGCTGCACCTGCTGGCTGAAGGCCAGATTAGTCAGGTTATCCGCCGCCCAGCACAGGTAGTCGGCAAACTCCTCGCGCGAGACGGTGCGCTGCTCGGTAGTGAGGAAACGGTAGAACTTTTTGCGCTGTACCAGGTAGTTCAGGAAGCTGTGGCGGTTGGTTGGCTCCACGGCGCTGACCAGATCCTTAAGGAAGCTGGTCTGCATGTGGCAGTCCGGTACCATCATTCCCGGGTGCCAGGAGAAGTGCGGCTTGCGTTCAAGAAACAGCGAGCTAAAACCGTCCAGCCCCTCTGCTAGCGCGGCAATACTGAGGTTGAACGGACCGATACCAATGCCGATGAAATCATAGGTTTTCATTGCGCTGACTCCTGGGAGACCAGAAAAAGAGGGTTATCAAGATCGCAGACGTAGTTCGGCAGCATGCGGCTGCCGCCGTCGTGTTCAGAGAAGGTCAGTTTGACCGGGTTGAGGATCACGCGAATAATCTGCGGCTTAAACAGGTCGAACTTCGCGAAGCGCGCCGCAAGATCCGGATGGGCGGCCATATAGCGACGTAACACCTGCGCCAGGATCTGATAGAAGCGGGTTTCGCTCACGCCGCATTGCAGAGTGAGACGGGAAATAAAGCGCAGCACCGTGACAAAGTTGCCGGTTTGCAGGTCGTGGATGATGTAATCCGCACTGAGGCGTGCGGTGACGGCTTTTACCTGCTCCGGCAGGCTCTGCGCCTGCGGGAAATCCTCGTCCACCAGGCGCATGTCGCCCTGGAAATCCTTCAGCAGAATGCGCTGTGGGACGTAATCTTTCATCACCAGCGTGACGTTCTGGCCGTGGGCGATGAGCGCCACCCCGTAGCGGCAGAGCAGGTGATAGAAGGGGATCACCGTCGCCTCAAACAGCTTTTCCAGCCATGCGTCTGCGGTTAACCCCGAGCGTTTGATCCATGCGTCAATCAGCGGGCGCCCGTCGTTATCGGTTTCCATCAGCGCGGCCATCAGCACCGCCTGTTCGCCATCCTGTAAATAGCAGGATGGGTTCTCGCGCCAGATCACCCCCAGCATCTCCTGATAGCGGTACGGCGCCTCAGGCAATGCGGCATAACCCGGATGCGACAGATATCCGGCTGCGGGTTCGCCAAGCACCTGCGCCCCGGAGTGAATCAGCGTGGCATCGCTGGCGAACTGCTGCTGTAGCCAGCGCGAGGCCAGCGGACCGGCGGCAATATACTTGCCCGGAATACCGCGGTAGCAGGAAGTGTTGTAGATGGTCAGCGGCAGCTTGATGTCATAGGGCGCGCGACGTCTGGCGTTGGTCAGCGTGCGCAGGGACTGCTGCGCCAGATACTCATCGCCGAACTCTCCCAGCTCCACCATCTCACCGCGCGCGAGCTGTGCCAGGAAATGAATGGCAATTTTTTGCTGCCACTGCCACGGATGCAGCGGCACCGGCAGCCAGCTGTCGTCCAGATCCAGTTCCTGCCAGCGGGCGTCGAATCGGTTGCGCTCGGCATCGTCCATGGCGCTGGCGAGCAGGGTGTTGATATCGCAATCGGCGTCACTGCTCCAGACCAGACGATCGCGTTGCACGGCGACCCAGTACAGACGAAAACGCCCGCGATATTCCGGCGCGTAAAGGCGCAGGGCATCCAGCCCCCAGCCGCGGCGTCCCTTGTTGAAAATAAACTTCGGGTGACCGCGCATCAGGCACTGTAGTTCGTCCGGGTCGAGGTGGATCAGCGCATCGGCATCCAGCGTGTCACGCGCCTGCAACAGCTGCATGTCGCCCCGCAGCGTGGCGTAGAGATCTTCCATGTGCTCCGCCGTTTGCGCGTCGCTCATCTCCAGCACGGTGGCCAGTTGCAGCAGCGCGTTTTCCGCTTCGACCGCCGCGCCGCTGGCGGTGGTCAGGGTATCAGGGTCAATATGCAGCCAGCCCCAGATCCCACGCGTGGCGCTAAACTGCCAGGTCGCGTTGCCCATACTGATGCGCCAGTAGTCCGCCGAAACCGGCTCGGCGCGCAGGGTGCGTTCATATTCCAGTTCAGCGAGGATCTTCGCCACCATCTCGCGGTTCACTTTCTGCCAGAGCGCGTTCACAGTTCCACCTCATGGAAGAAGCGGTGCCGCTCGCTCATGATGAGACGGGAGCGTTTGTGCGGGAAGTCGAACTCTTTCACCGTGTCAAAACCGGCGGGCGCCAGATGGCGGAACAGACGCTGGTTGTCGAAGCGCGGTTCCGCCACAATGCGCGCCGTACGCGGTTCATCGAGATACAGATAGTGGCTGAGGCCACGCAGCCAGCTGCGGATATACTGCGCCCCGCGCCAGTTCTCTTCGCCCACCAGCATATGTAGCCCGCGGTCAAACGGCTGCCAGCGGTAGTGGCGGCCAATGCGGTCTTCCGCCGCCCAGTAGAGTTCAAAATAGCCGAACGGCTGGTCGTCAAAACAGCCGATCACCGGGTAACAATAGGTCGAGTCGAGCTGACGGCGCAGGTAGTTTTCCTGCTCGGCCTGCGGGCCCGCCATCTCCCAGAAGGCGTTCACGCGTGGGGTGTTCATCCAGCGGGTAAAACGCTCGCCGTCCAGCGCCACGTCCGCCACGCGGAAGCTCAGGGTGCGCTTAATCTGCGGATCGTAACGGCGATACACTTCGCCCTGCGGACGATGAGGGCGCAGCGGGAAGTACAGCTGACGGCTTTCATCAAACTGCATTCCGCCGCTCGCCTGCGGACGTTCGCCTTTCAGCCACAGCGGCAGCTGCCAGAATATTTCGCGCGCCAGATAATCCCCGTTTGCGAGGCTAAACAGCGCCTGCGCCTGAGGTTCATCCTGCCAGGCGGCCCACGGCAGGGTAATGCCGGTCAGGGCGGGGGAGGCTACAAACAGCTGGTCGAGGGCGTCCACCAGCCAGCCGTCCGGGAGCCCGGCCAGACGCGCAAGGACCGCGCTGCCGTCAAGACCCAGCGTCAGCGGCAGGTTTTGTTCCATGGCCGTACAGCGAAAGCCGTAGCCGGAATGGACGATGTTCGCGTTTGCCATCACGCCTTCTCCTTATAAAACGGGTTGCTAAAGTCGAAATAGATCACCGCCGGATCGACGATGGTGTTTTCGTTGCGATCGTGCAGGTAGCAGAAGAAGTTGCCTTTGCAGTTCCAGGTCGGGCTGTCGAGCACATAATCAAGGCAGCGGGTCTGCTTCGCCGTCATGCGCAGTTTGGCCAGCGCGTCACGCACGCGGGGCATCAGGTTCTCTTCGCTGTCGAAGCCGGCAGCGGCGAGCGCGGCGGTGACGGCAAGGGTAGAGTTCAGCAGCAGGTAATAAGGGAAGTAGCGCAGCAGCTGGCTCTCACCGAAGCGGTTTTCCACCTCGGTTTCGCCTGCCTCTTTCAGCCACGCGTCGGCCCCTTCGGTCCAGGCGCTGCCCTGACAATCGCGGTAGATCAGCCCAACGGGGAAATCCTGCTGCATCTCAACGAGGATATTTTGCTGGTGGGCCAGCAGGACCAGACCGTAGTCCGCCTCGGCGCTGAACAGCGGAAGCAATACACGGTCGCAGTAGGCGTCCAGCCAGCAGCGGGCGGCCTGGGCGAGCGGGAGATCCAGACGCTGGCTCAGACGGCGCACCGCTGCCGCCAGCAGGCTGTCGCCGCCGTCCGGTGCCGCCTGGGTCAGGCTCACCAGCACGTTGGTTTGGGTATCTGGCGTATCAAACAGCAGGTTGACGCGCAGGGCCATCAGGCTCTCTTCCTGAATGACGCCGCTTTCATCGCGCAGTCCGGCCCAGCCGTCTTCCTGCATCACGCGCATGGTCGGGTAGCGCGCCTGGAGTTCCTGCCAGCGTGCCGTTTTCGCCAGCCGCGCCAGGCGCATGCCGCGCTTAACTTCTTTGACCGACAGCGTGCGCACGGAGTTGGTCAGCCGCACGCTGAGGGAAAACTTAATCATGTCGCTATTGGTTTCGCTGTACAGCGAGCGGGAAGAGCTGGTAGGCAGCCACTGTGCGCCCGCCTCGCCAAGATCCCGCAGGGCGCCTTTTTCAACCAGACGCTGGCACCACGGCTGCTCCAGCAAATAGGCAGCCTGCCACGGATGCATCGGCAGCAGCCAGCGGGTGTCGGTGAAGTGGCCGAGAAGATCCGGCGCACTCTGGGCCGCGAAGCGCAGCAGACGTTCACGCAGGGAGACGTTCAGACTGTCCCCGGCAATCAGTTCATGCTCAACCGCAAACCAGCGCAGCGGGAAGCGCGAGGCGAAATCCGGCAGATAGCGGCGCGCCTCGGCCTCGTTAAACGGCTCGTGCGATTTTGGGGCAGGATGAAAAGCATGGCCGACCAGCAGCGCCTGTTCCGCTTCGGCAAAGGTCAGCGGCTTATCGCGCAGGTTTGCCCAGTTGTGGCGTAAATCAATGGCCTGCCAGGTGTGCGTATGGCTCTCCAGGACGCGCTGCTTAAAGCGGGCCAGCGTATCGGCGTCCAGAGCGCCTTTTACTGTCTCTTTTTCAAGAATGAAATCAATCAGTTGATGGAATGTGACCGTGTCACCGCCGTCGCTGTCGGCCTGAATCAGCGTGGCCGGGAAACAATACTGGTGATGCTGCGTGGGGGAGAAATAGCGTACCGGAACCCGGATGGCCTGGGTTGGGGAGAGCGGGATATGTATCTGCGATAACTCATCCGCACGGGTTGCGGGAAGATAGCGCCAGTCCTTCGTTTCGCGCAGCAGCGCGTTCAAAAAACACTGGGCCGCAACATCTGTACCGGCGGAGCGGGGCAGAGCACGCATAGATGTACCTCATTCCATTACTGATAATAATTCTCGTTATGATATTCATTCTGTTTACAGCCGCAACTATTTTTGCAATATTTGTTTTCATAAACTTCATAATTTCCACACATTTATTGACATTATCTTCACAATTCTATGCGCACCTGTACTGAGAACATCACAGACAATATGGCCCCGAAGGCAAACTGGCCCCTTGCACTGGGCGCCGGTTTATTGGGTATCGGACAAAACGGTTTGCTGGTCATGCTGCCGCAGCTGGTCTCCCTGACCGGACTGTCGCTCTCCGTCTGGGCCGGGCTGCTGATGTTCGGCTCGATGCTCTTTTTACCCGCATCGCCCTGGTGGGGACGCCAGAGCGAGCGGCACGGCTGTAAGGTCGTGATGCTGGCCTCGTTAGGGGGCTATCTGGCGAGCTTCGTCGTGATGGCGCTGGTGGTCTGGGCGATGGCCAACGGCGCGCTGAATGCCCTCTGGGGAATGGCGGGCCTGGTTCTGTCGCGCATGCTGTACGGCCTGACGGTATCGGGGCTGGTGCCTGCGGCCCAGACGTGGGCCATTCAACGCGCGGGGCTGGATAAAAGAATGGCGGCGCTGGCAACGATAAGCTCTGGCCTTAGCTGCGGGCGTCTGCTGGGACCGCCTCTGGCCGCGCTGATGCTCAGCGTCAGCCCGGTCGCACCGCTCTGGCTGATGGCGCTGGCGCCGTTTATCGCGCTGCTTCTGGTGCTGCGCGAAGCCGCCGATCCCCCGCTGCCGCCGGTGGCGCACCAGTCGACGCGGTTACAGGCCTCTATGATGCCTTTCCTGCTGCTGGCGCTGCTGCTGGCGGCGTTGGTCAGCCTGATGCAGCTTGGTTTATCGCCGCATCTTCATCCGTTATTTAATGGCGATGCCGTGCAAATCAGCCATCATGTCGCCCTGCTGCTGAGCCTGGCCGCGCTGGCGACCCTGGCGGCGCAGTTTCTGGTGGTCCGCCCGCAGCATTTTAGCCCAAGGGTTTTACTCTTGATTGCCGCGGTCTTGATGGTGGCGGGGCTTGGGCTGATGTGTCTCGCCAGTTTAGCCCTGTTCTACGTGGGCATTGTCATCACCTCGCTGGGTGCCGCCATGGCCACGCCGGGATACCAGCTTTTGCTCAACGATCGGCTGACGACGGGCAAAGGGGCAGGGGTGATCGCCACCAGCCATACGCTGGGGTACGGGGCCAGTGCGCTGCTGGTACCCGTGGTGACGCGCTTTTACGGTGAGCAGTTTTTGATTACTGCCGCATGGGGAATGGCGCTGCTGTTTCTCGCGGTGAGCGTGTGGGTACGATCGACCGATCGTACCCCTGCTGAACATTAGTGGAACGGATGAGAGGAGGTGCTGGCTGCGTCCTCACTTTGCCGCAGACGCTGGAGCGGATCCTGCTGGTAAAACTGGCAGAAACGCTGCCACAGCGCCGGGAAGCGTGGGGCGAAAAGCTCAGGTGCGCTAAAGAAATACTCGGACAGCACCGCGAAGCACTCGGCGGGATCGGTCGCGGCATAGGCATCAATGCTGGCCGCGCTTTCACCCACCAGGTCTATCTCATCCTGAATGTTTTCCATCGCCGCGTGCAGGTCGTGCTCCCATCCCGCGACTTCACGCAGCGGGATCAGCGGCACGCCGCTGGCGCGATCGCCGTTGCGGGTATCCAGCTTATGCGCTACTTCGTGAATGATCAGGTTGAAGCCCGAGGCATCGAACGAGTCCTGAATATCCAGCCAGTTGAGGATGATCGGCCCTTGCTGCCAGCTCTGCCCGGACTGCACCATACGCTGGTTGTGCACCAGCCCGATGTCATCCTCCCACTCATCATCGACGATAAACGGCGCCGGGTAGATCAGCACTTCATGGAAGCCATCCAGCCATTCGATACCCAGCTCCAGTACCGGTAAGCAGAAGAGCAGGGCGATGCGCGAATTTTTAAGCGGATCCAGTTCGAAGCCCTGTAGCGGCACCAGCCGTTTTTGCTGTAAAAAACGCTCGGCCAGCTGAATCAGCTTTGATTGCTCTTCAGGCAAGAGATTCGCCAGCACGGGGATCGCCAGAGCCTCATCCCAGGGCAGCGCCATATTTCGACCAGCTTCGTTCGTTTTCCAGGGCCACTTAATCATCGCTTTGCTCGTTACTCGCACGTGAACAAAATGGAAAGGTCAGGGGCTGTTAGCATGCCAACATACTCTGTTAAGCAGTATGACACTCCTCTTCGGCGGCATGCAGACTGGCAGCCTGTTTAAGAGGAATCCAGCCCGCATAAACTATCACTATGTGCCGTAAGGTTGATAGCGCTTTAGGGGTATCCCCTTCATTTTGTGAAGTATGTCGTACGCGGCTATGATAAATCTCTTCTTACCCTACCGTGCTTAAGGATCCCGTCAGTATGCCCGTCAATTTTGACCTCAACGATCTCTACGCCTTTCGCGCTTTACTGGAATACGGCAATTTCCGTCTTGCGGCAGAATCTATCTGCCTTTCCCAATCGGCGTTGAGTCGCAGAATTGAAAAGCTGGAGGCGGCACTGGGGACAAAACTGTTCGACAGAACCACCCGGCGCGTCACGCTGACCCTGTATGGACAGACCTTTGCCGACCGGTGCGGGCAACTGCTTGTCGACGTGGAGTCCATGCTTTCGGATATCGATAAGGCCAGCGAGGAGCGCACGGGATTAATCACCGTGGCGACGGTGCCGTCAGCCGCCTGTTACTTTATGCCGGATGTGATCCGCCGCTTTCAGTCCCGTTACCCCCGCGTGCGCATTAAACTTATCGACAGCAGCGCCGGAAATGTTATCGAGGCCGTCACCCGCGGACAGGCGGATTTTGGTATCTGCTTTGCCCGGAGTTTACAGCCCGACATCGAGTTTGTCCCGCTGGTGGAAGACGTCTACGTGGCCGCCTGCCGACGAGACAGCCCGCTTGCAAAAAGAAAAAGCCTGACGTGGCAGGCTTTTTATCAGCAGGATTATATCGGTCTGGATAAGACCTCCGGCAACCGCAATCTTCTCGACCAGCGGGTCGGACATATTCGGCCTGAGCGCCCCAGCATCTGCGAAACGCGGCACGTGACGACTATGCTCGGGATGGTTGAAGCCGGGATCGGCATTGCGGCCGTTCCCGCCATGTCAATGCCCCGCGCAGAGCATTCGCTGCTGACGTCGGTGCCTTTAACCGAGCCAGAGGTCAGGCGAACCGTGGGGTTGATTCGCCGCCGCGGGCGGATCCAGTCCTACATTGCTGCCGAACTCGAAACGCTGATCACCGAGCAGTATCGCGAGGTGCACTGACGGGCGTTAAGCCCGTTGCCGTAATGACGCTGGCCGCCTGTGGCGAGGAGAGAAAGGCCAGCAGCGCTTTTCCCTGCTCAGGATGGTCGGCCTTCTGCGTTACGGCTCCGGCGAAACGGGTAATGTACTGCATGTCGTCAGGCAACTTACCCACAAACGTCACGCCCGGGACCGGCAGAAGCTCGCTCACCTGCTGAAAGCCGAGTTCGTATTTCCCTTTTGCCACTTCAGACGCCACCGGGATGCGCTCAACCCGGTGCGCTTTATTTTGGACCTGGCCGTCGATGCCCAGCTTACGGAACAACTGGCTCTCAACATACCGGCCGCTGGCGCTGTCGGAATAAGCCATGGAATGCGCCTTCAGCAGCGTTTGCCGCAGGGCGGGTACCGTACTGATATCCGGCACCGGCGCGCCCGCTTTGACGACCATCCCGACGGGCGAATCCGCCAGCTCCACGCGGGAGCCCGCCGCCGTCCTGCGATCCTGTTCCAGTTTCGCCAGCGCATCTCCAACCATAATCACCACGTCCGCTTTTTCGCCCCGGGCGAGCCGGGCCGGAATGGCCTGCGGTGTTTTGCCCATCGACGGGCCGGAGACCACAATGAGCCTGTCGCCGCTTTGCGCTTCGTACTGCGGCGCCAGCTTCTCCAGCGCCGCTTTGAAGCCGCCAGAAATCATCACCGTTACATCCTGCGCAAGCGTGCCCGCGCTGAGGGTGGCGAAGGTCAGGGCGGCAATCACCGTTCTGAATGTAAGCATGAGGGATCACTCCTTAACGGCGGTTTGCAGGATTAACGTGCGACGACGATAGAGATAAAGCGTTGCCAGCAGGGCGCAAACGGCGGCAAAGCTCATCCAGTAGCCCGGGGAGGCTTTGTCGCCGGTGTACTCAATTAAGGCGGTAGAAATCACCGGCGTGAAACCGCCAAAGACCGCCGTTGCCAGGCTATAAGCCAGCGAGAAGCCCGCCACGCGCACCTCTGCTGGCATGATCTCCGTCAGGGCCGGGATCATCGCGCCGTTATACAGGCCGTAGAGGAAAGAGAGCCACAGCAGCACGGTCAGCATCATTGAGAAACTCGGGGCTGCCGCCAGCATCGTCAGTGCCGGATAGCTGGTCGCCAGCGCCAGCAGCGTCATGGCGATCAGCACCGGTTTGCGTCCGAAGCGGTCCGACAGCGCGCCGCCAATCGGTAGCCAGATGAAGTTAGAAATGGCTACCAGTAGCGTGACCAAAAGACTGTCCGAGGCGCTGAGCATCAGGACTTTTTTACCGAAGGTCGGTGCGTAAACGGTGATCAGGTAAAACGCGGTGGTGGTCATCGCCACCATCAGCATGCCCGCGATGACTACTGGCCAGTTGGCGAGCAGCGTTGTGAAGACCTGACGCATCGCCAGATGGTGGCGACGGGCGCTGAATTCCTCGGTCTCCTCCAGCTTGCGGCGCAGGAAAAAGATGAACGGCACAATCAGACAGCCAAACAGGAACGGAATACGCCACCCCCATTCGCGAATGGCACTCTCTTCCAGCACCATATTCAGCGCAAAGCCCATCGCCGCCGCGATCATAATGGCGACCTGCTGGCTACCCGACTGCCAGCTGGTGTAGAAACCCTTGCGGCCCGGCGTGGCGATCTCCGCCAGATAAACCGAAACCCCGCCCAGCTCGGCGCCTGCCGAAAAGCCCTGCAACAGGCGGCCGGTCAGCACCAGTAGCGGCGCCCACAGGCCAATGCTCTGATAAGAAGGGATCAGCACAATCAGAAAGGTTCCGGCAGCCATAATCGACAGGGTGACGATCAGCCCTTTACGGCGGCCCACTTTATCAATGTAAGCCCCCAGCACAATGGCCCCGATCGGACGCATCAGAAAGCCCGCGCCAAAGACGGCGAAGGTCATCATCAGCGACGCAAATTCACTGCTTGCCGGGAAGAACGTGTGGGCGATGTAGGTGGCATAAAAGCCGAACAGAAAGAAGTCGAATTGCTCAAGAAAGTTGCCCGACGTGACGCGGAAAATTGCGCCCGCTTTCGAACGAACCGTTGCAGGTGAGGTTGAGGAAACCATAATTATCTCCAGTTTTATAGTGACGTTATGCTCGTCTGTTTCTGAAAACTGGATCAGGAAGTGGAAATTGATAAGCGCAAATCGCGCATGGACTGATGCGTGTGGTGCATTAATGACAAAGCGTTGACCAGTATTTACATATTCAACAATAACTTAACATTTCAGTAATCTGTTATTTACCACATTTCGCTAAGTTGCTGATATATCAGTTTTGTGACACCGCGCAGGTGAGAAGCCAGGCGGGGCCTGGCTTGGGATTATCAGCGCAGCGCGTTCGCAATCGCGCTAAACATCAGCGACGCTTCCAGCGGCTGGGCGCTGAATGACGGCTCTGCCTGCGGCCAGGTGGACCACTGGACGATAACCAGATTTTCTTTCTGATTAACCACGATCATCTGACCAAAAATACCCAGCGCCCACAGGGAATCCTTCAGCGAATTTTCGACTTTCGGCTCCACGTTTGTGGCGGTGGCCGGCACTTCGTTGTTCCACCACTGGTAGCCGTACAAGCCCTTCGGATGCGCGGCGGACACCGATCCTTTGGCCTGTGTCCAGGCTGAGGACTGTTTCACCCAGCCCTCGGGGAGGATCTGCTTTCCGTCCGGCAGTGTACCGTTATGCAGGATAAACTCCCCGAAACGCCCCCAGTCTTCCAGCGTGGCGTTAAATCCATGCGCACCCACGTCGTGCTGGCCTTTGCTGTAGGCATGCCACACGCCGTCGCTCGCCATGCCGTACGGTTGCCAGATGCTTTTCTCCAGATACGCCGCGAGCGTCATGCCGGTGGCGCGCTCAAGCACATCGCCTAACAGCCAGGCGCCACCCGAGGAATAGGACCAGTTTTCACCCGCCGGGTGTTCACGGTGTAATCCTTTCACCAGGGTGCGCACGCAGTCGTAGGTGCCCGGTTTCGCTTCGCATTCGGTAAGCCGGGCGAAGTCTGACTGCGGGTTAGTGTAATCTTCGTTCCACGCCACGCCCGAGGTGTGGGTGATGAGCTGTTTCAGCGTTACGCCCTCCCAGGCGGTGCCTTTTAAATCCGGTTCGTACTGGGTGATGAGGTCGTCCAGGGAGTGGATTTTACCCTCTTTTATCGCAACGCCCACCAGCGCGGAAACCACCGATTTGCCCACGGAACGCGACGTCCAGAGCGTTGAGTTGGTATTGCCTTCTCCCAGGTATTTATAGGCCACTTTGCCATTTTTCAGCACCAGCATGCCGCTGACGTTCTGGCGTTTCAGGTAATCCTGAAGATTGTAAATCTTACCCTTCACCTGATAGCGGGCATCGGTGAGCGGTTTTTCTGCGGGCAGCAGCGGCGTTGCGTTGCCGTGGCGGAACACATCGCCCGCGTAGTTGCGGTAGTCATTGCGAAAGCCCACCACGCGATCGGCCTGGCTCCAGGTGAGCATGGTATGTGCGTCCGGGAGTCTGGCATCGAAAGGCGCCGGACAGGTCGTGAGGTCGGTACCGTTGCAGGCCGCCATGACGGCGGGCGAGAGCAGGCTGCTGACAACCAGCGCCGCGAGCAGCGTGCGGTTTGTTTTGATTTTCATATTTATCTCGTTTGGCTCAGGAAGGACTTCAGTTTAAGAACCTGCGGCCTATAATA
Organism: Enterobacter cloacae complex sp. ECL411; assembly: GCF_021869665.1. Taxonomy (NCBI): domain Bacteria; kingdom Pseudomonadati; phylum Pseudomonadota; class Gammaproteobacteria; order Enterobacterales; family Enterobacteriaceae; genus Enterobacter; species Enterobacter cloacae complex sp. ECL411. The sequence continues at coordinate 2,973,072 of NZ_CP091486.1, read as the reverse complement.
AAAAACGCGTTATGGGGGAAAATCCCCCGGAAAAATCGCGTGGAGAATGACGTGGCATCCCTGATCTATTCCTTTGCCCAACTTGAGGCGTTCACCGCCGTCGCTGAGCACGGTAGCCTGATGAAGGCGGCCAGTAAACTCGGCAAAGATCGTACAACCTTGCGGGATCTGATCGATTTTCTTGAGGATGGGCTGGGCTACGCTCTGTTCCTGCGGGAGGGGCGCAGCCTGCGCCTGACGCCGGAGGGGGAGCAGCTTCAGCAGCAGGCGCACCTGCTGATGCGGCAGGTCAAAGCATTTGAGGCGTTTGCCCGATCGGTGCCGGACAGCGCCACGCATGACATTGCACTCGTTTACGATCCGTTCACCCCCAGAGCTTTTTTACAGGCGCTGATTGCCACACTGGCGGCGAAAAAGATCCGCCTGAGCCTGACCAGCGCATCGCGCGATGAGGCGGAAGCCATGCTGGCGAACGGCCAGGCCGATCTGGGGATCTGCCAGGCGCGCAACCGCAGCGTGGGCAATGAGATGGAGTGGCGGGCGTTAGGGGCGATCGAAATGGATTTTTACGCCGCAACGACGCTTTTTGCGGAGGTTGCGTCGCCGGTGGCGCTGCTCGATCTCTCTCTGGTTCCGCAGGTGATTATGCATGCCGCGTCAGATGAGCCGGTTGCCCGTCGCCTGCAAATTTCAGGGCACACGCTTTTCACTAACGAACTGGAGATGCTGCGCGGCCTGCTGGAGAAAGGGTGCGGCTGGGGATTTTTGCCGACGCATCTTCAAGCGGCGCGATGGCAAAACGTAAAAAGGCTGCACACCGAAGTGGGCAGCCAGGGGATCGGTCAAACGATGGTGACGATCTGGAAACCGGGCAGCGACAAGCGCGGGTTAATTAATGAAACGCTGTCGCTGCTGCCGTCATTGTGGAAAGACTCAGCGCTGTGAACAGCCTTTGCACTGTTTATTCTGGATCTGCTGGAAGAAATCGTTGCCTTTGTCATCCACCAGGATAAACGCCGGGAAGTTCTCCACTTCAATTTTCCAGATCGCTTCCATTCCCAGTTCCGGATACGCGACGCACTCCAGGCTCTTGATGCTGTTTTGCGCCAGCACCGCCGCCGGGCCGCCAATGCTGCCGAGGTAGAAGCCGCCGTGCTTATGGCAGGCGTCCGTCACCTGCTGGCTGCGGTTACCTTTGGCCAGCATGATCATGCTCGCACCGTGGGATTGCAATAAGTCCACGTAGGAGTCCATACGCCCGGCGGTGGTTGGACCTAAGGAGCCAGACGCGTAGCCTTCTGGCGTTTTGGCCGGGCCTGCATAGTAAATCGGGTGATCTTTGACGTACTGCGGCAGGGCTTCGCCGTTATCGAGCAGTTCTTTCAGCTTCGCATGGGCGATGTCGCGCGCCACAATAATGGTGCCATTCAGCGACAGGCGGGTGGAGACCGGGTGCGCGGAAAGCTGCGCAAGAATATCGGGCATCGGCTTGTTCAGATCAATGCTTACCACGTCGCCTTCTCCCTGCTGGCGCAGGGATTCAGGAATATACTGGCCCGGATTGTGCTCCAGCTTCTCAATCCAGATCCCCTCGCGGTTAATCTTCGCCTTGATGTTGCGGTCGGCGGAGCACGAAACACCCATGCCGATCGGGCAGGAGGCACCGTGGCGCGGCAGACGGATCACGCGAATATCGTGGGCGAAGTATTTCCCGCCAAACTGCGCGCCAAGGCCGAGGTTTTGCGCTTCCTGAAGCAGTTCCTGCTCGAGCTGGACGTCGCGGAACGCCTGGCCGTGCGCGTTGCCTTCGGTTGGCAGGCTATCGTAGTAGCGCGCAGAGGCGAGCTTGACGGTTTTCAGCGTGGCTTCCGCTGAGGTGCCGCCGATAACGAAGGCGATATGGTAAGGCGGGCAGGCCGCGGTGCCGAGGGTCCGCATCTTCTCAACCAGATAATTTTTCAGCTTCGCCGGGGTGATCAGCGCTTTGGTTTCCTGATACAGATAGGTTTTGTTGGCGGAACCGCCGCCTTTCGCCATGCAGAGGAATTTGTACTCGTCACCATCCACGCTGTAGAGGTCGATCTGCGCGGGCAGGTTGGTGCCAGTATTCACCTCTTTATACATATCCAGCGCCGCATTCTGCGAGTAGCGCAGGTTGTCTTCAATATAGGTGTTATACACGCCCTGGCTCAGCGCTGCTTCGTCACCGCCGCCGGTCCAGACGCGCTGGCCTTTCTTACCCATAATAATCGCGGTGCCGGTATCCTGGCAGGTCGGCAGCACGCCTTTCGCCGCAATCTCGGAATTGCGCAGGAATTGCAGGGCGACGTACTTATCGTTCTCGCTGGCTTCCGGGTCGCTCAGAATAGCCGCAACCTGCTTCTGGTGAGAGGTGCGCAGCATAAACGCCGCGTCGTGGAAGGCCTGCTGGGCCAGCAGGGTCAACGCCTCTGGCTCGACTTTCAGCACTTCCTGACCGTCGAACTCGGCAACGGAAACGTGCTCTTTGGTCAGCAGATAATATTCGGTGTCGTCATGCGCGAGTGGGAAGGGGTTCTGGTAGATAAAGGGTTTGTTTGACATAGCTTGCTCCACAAAAATTTAACCGCCGGAGGAAATGTCCGGCGGTCAGAAATCAGAACATCATGGACATCCACGGGTAACCAATCAGCAGCAGAGCTGCGAGGAAAATGGCACCGAAGATGGTGCCGAGGCGCCAGTAGTCTTTGGTTGGCAGGTAGCCGCTACCGTAGTAAATCGGGCTTGGGCCAGTACCGTACGGGGTAATGATCCCCATCACGCCCAGCGAGGTCACCATCAGCAGAACGAACACTTCCATATTCATGCCCGGAATGGTGGAGGCAATCGTCAGCATCGCTGGCAGTAGCGCGGTAGTGTGCGCGGTGGTGCTGGCAAACAGGTAGTGCAGCAGGTAGAACGCCAGCAGCAGGACGATGGTGGCGACACCCGGAGAGATACCGCTCATCAGCATGCCGCCTTCTTTACCCAGCCAGCTGATAAAGCCGGTGGAGGAGAGACCATCCGCCAGTGCCACCAGGGTGGCGAACCAGACGAAGGTATTCCACGCGGCTTTGTTGCCGGTGATGTCGTTCCACTCCAGCACGCCGGTCCACAGCATCAGGCCAACGATCAGCAGGGCAGCCATGGCCGGTTCAATCCACGCCGCGGCGAAGATCCACATCAGCAGCGCGCAGCACACGAACACCAGCAGCAGGATCTCATTGCGCGACAGTTTGCCCAGTTTTTCCAGTTCGCGGGTCGCCCACAGAGGTACTTCATTGTTTACCTTCACTTCTGGCGGGTAGAACCAGTAGGCCAGCAGCGGCATGGTCAGGATCAGCAGGATACCCAGCGGCAGGAAGGCGAGGAACCAGGTCCCCCAGGAGATATCAATTCCAACGGTGCTTTTCACCAGCGCCAGTGCCAGCAGGTTAGGTGCCAGAGCGGAAAGGAACATCGAGCTGGTGATACAAGCCGCGGTGATTGCCACCCACATCAGATAGGAACCGATTTTGCGCGCGCTTGGGTCGTTGGGTTTTGAACCGTACAACGGCGGCAGGTTAGCGATAATCGGGTAGATGGTCCCGCCGCTGCGCGCGGTGTTGGACGGGGTGAACGGGGCCAGCAGCAGGTCCGCAAACGTAATGGCGTAACCGAGCGTCAGGCTGCGACGGCCCAGGTACTTCACCAGAATCAGCGCCAGGCGGCGGCCGAAGCGGGTTTTGTCGTAGCCTGCGGCGAACATAAAGGCACCGAAAATCAGCCAGACGGTGGAGTTACCAAACCCGCTCACCGCCCATTTAAAGGAGGCGCCCGCCAGCTTGAATTTCGGGTCAGTCAGCTGTTCGGGGCTAAAGAGCACCCACTGGCTGCACAGCGCAATCGCCACCACGCCGGTGAGGCCGATTACGGCGCCCGGCAGAGGTTCGAAAATCAACCCGACGATGACGCCGACAAAGATGGCGAAGTAGTGCCACGCATATGGCGGCAGCCCTTCCGGAACGGGGACAAACAACAGCAGGACGGCGACAATGACGGGCAGGGCCATCATCAGCAGGCGTTTTGCTGTTCCATTTGATGCCAGATTCGCCGCAGGAGGCGTTACAGCAGTTTTTGTTTTCATAGTTTCACGTCTTAAGTTGTCAAAAATTCGTCGTACAGCGAAAACACAAATTCGATTGCTTTATTCGTTTTGCTTTTTTTAGTTATTTAAGGTGCGTTTTTGTGTTTTCAGTAATAGCGATTTAACGCATTTTTGTTTGCGCTAAATAAAAAATGATGATGTTTTTATATTGCGCCTTTGGATGCCATTACTATTGATCGCGATCAAAAAAACAGAATTGAGGACGTAATTTTATACTTTTTATAATAACCACTCTGAGTAGTGTGGTTATTCGCTATTTTTAAGCATTTTATTTATCAATTTTATAACATTATTAGTTTGGGATGTATTTTACCTTTTGATTTTAAAGGGTTTTTGGTGTGTATGGTGTATTGGCTTTACCATTGTTGATTTAACTTTTTTTAAATTAATGTGAACGTATAAAACATTCGCGCTAACACCAATGTGTTATTAATGTTATCGCAGGGATTAAATAGTTTATTAACTAACGTAATGACTTTAGAAACTAAAAAAGCTTTATATTAATGTCATGACATCGGCAAAAACACGAAATAAAAAATCCATACCGATAACGAATTCTTAATTTTTAAAGTTTGGAGTTTCTATTATGAGCACTAACGAACGTATTTTAAGCCCCTTCACATTACCGAATGGTACTGAACTGAAAAACCGTTTGTTAATGGCCCCGATGACAACCTGTACGGGGTATTACGATGGCACCGTGACCAGCGAGCTGGTGGAGTACTACCGTGCCCGCGCTGGTAGCATCGGCACCATTATCGTTGAATGCTGTTTTGTTGACGATCTCGGCCTTGCGTTCCCGGGCGCAATTGGTATTGATAACGACGAAAAAATCGCCGGACTGGCAAAAATCGCTGACGCCATTAAGTCCAAAGGTTCCAAAGCCCTTCTGCAAATTTACCACGGCGGCCGTATGGTCGACCCAAAACTGATCGGCGGCCGCACGCCGGTTGGCCCAAGCGCGGTTGCCGCGCCGCGTGACGGTGCCGCGACGCCGGTTGCTCTGACTTCAGAAGAAGTGGAAGGCATGATCGGCAAGTTCGGCGAAGCCGTACGCCGCGCAATTCAGGCCGGCTTCGATGGCGTCGAAATCCACGGGGCGAATACCTATCTGATCCAGCAGTTCTACTCCCCGAACTCTAATCAGCGCGACGACGAGTGGGGTGGCAGCCGCGATAACCGCGCGAAATTCCCGCTGGCGGTGCTGGACATTACCCACAAGATGGTGCGCCAGTATGCGGACGACGCGTTCATCGTTGGCTACCGCTTCTCACCGGAAGAGCTGGAAGTCCCCGGCATTCGCTTCGAAGACACCCTGTATCTGCTGGAAAAACTGGCCGCTCGTGGGGTGGATTATCTGCACTTCTCCCTTGGCGCCGCCCTGCGTCCTTCTATCGTCGATACTCAGGACCCGACGCCACTTATCGAAAAATACTGCGCCATGCGCTCTGACACGCTGGCGCAGGTACCGGTGATGGGCGTTGGCGGCGTGGTGAATGCCACGGATGTGAATGAAGCGCTGGATCACGGTTACGACCTGATAGCCGTTGGCCGCGCCACCATCGCCTATCCGGACTGGACCGATCGCATCGCGGCGGGCGAAAGCCTGGAGCTGTTTATGGACAGTACCCGACGCGAAGAACTGAGCATCCCGGAACCGCTGTGGCGCTTCTCGCTGGTGGAAGCGATGATCCGCGACATGAGCATGGGCGAATCTAAATTCAAACCGGGCACCTTTATTGAAAAAGTGCAGGACGATGCTAACGAACTGGTGATTAACGTCAGCCTCGAAACCGACCGCATCGCCGATATCGAACTGGCCTCCGGCCCGAGTGAAGACGTCGAGTTTGTCACCAGCTTCGAAGAGATCCGTACCCGAATTCTGGATGCCAATACCCCGCACGTGGATGCTATCACCGGCGCAACCAGCCAGAGCGAGGCGGTGAAAAAAGCGGTCTCGAAGGCGATGCTGAAATCCAGCAAAGCGCTGGCGGCAGAAGAGGGCGCTGACCCGAATGAGACTAAAAGCGTGGACGTGGTGGTAGTCGGCAGCGGCGGTGCCGGTCTGGCGGCGGCGATTCAGGCGCATGACGAAGGCGCGAGCGTGCTGATCGTTGAGAAAATGCCGACTATTGGCGGGAACACCATTAAAGCCTCTGCCGGTATGAACGCGGCTGAGACCCGCTTCCAGCGCGTGAAGGGCATTCAGGACAGCAAAGAGCTGTTCTACCAGGAAAGCCTGAAAGGCGGTGGCAATAAGAACAACCCTGAACTGCTGCGTCGCTTTGTCGAGAACGCGCCGGAGGCCATCGAATGGCTGGCAACGCGCGGCATTATGCTCAACGACATCACCACCACCGGCGGGATGAGCATCGACCGTACGCACCGTCCGAAAGATGGTTCCGCGGTGGGCGGATATCTGATTAGCGGTCTGGTGCGCAATGTCAACAAACGCAACATCGAGGTGATGCTGGATACCTCCGTGAGCGACATCATCTTCGAAAACGGCGAAGTGACCGGCGTGCGTCTGACCACCGAAGAGAACGAAACCCTCACCGTGGCAACTAAAAGCGTAATTGTCGCGACGGGCGGCTTCAGCGCCAACAGCCAGATGGTGGTGAAATACCGTCCGGACCTGGAAGGGTTCGTGACGACTAACCACAAAGGCGCAACCGGCGGCGGTATCGCACTGCTGGAGCGTATTGGCGCAGGCACCGTCGATATGGGCGAAATCCAGATCCACCCAACCGTTGAGCAGAAAACGTCGTACCTGATTTCCGAATCCATCCGCGGCGGCGGGGCGATTCTGGTAAACCAGCAGGGCAACCGCTTCTATAACGAAATGTCGACCCGCGACAAAGTCTCGGCGCAAATCATCGCGCTGCCGGAGAAATACGCTTACATCGTCTTTGACGAGCATGTTCGCGCCAAAAACAAAGCCGCGGATGAGTACATCGCGAAAGGGTTTGTCACCAGCGCCAGCTCGCCAAAAGCCCTGGCGGAAGCGCTGGGGATGGATCACCACCAGTTCCTGGCAACGCTGGAACGCTACAACGGCTTTGTGGAAAAACAGCATGACGATGATTTTGGCCGCACCACCGCGCTGCGTGCGCCTATCAACGAAGGGCCGTTCTATGCCATTCAGATTGCGCCGGGCGTGCACCACACCATGGGCGGTGTGACCATCAATACAGAAACCTGCGTGCTGGACAGCAACCACAACGTATTGCCGGGAGCGTTTGCTGCGGGTGAGGTTGTCGGGGGTATCCACGGCGGTAACCGCATCGGTGGTAATGCGGTGGCAGATATCATTATTTTTGGTACGCTTGCCGGACATCAGGCGGCTATGCGTTCGAAAACACGGTAAGGCTCCTGTTTCCCCGGCGGCGCGGTGCTTGCCGGGGCTACATCTGAGGACTTATGTAATGCCTGATAGCCATCGCGTTTACAGCTACAACGCCGTTCTGATGGGCTCGCCCATCCTCCTGAAACTCTTCTCCCATGACGAAGCCCTCGCGTCCCGCGTGTTTCGCCTGATCAAACAGTACGAAGATCTCCTCACCGTCAACCGTGCGGATTCGCAGGTGATGGATGTCAACCATGCTGCCGGTCAGCATCCGGTTGTCGTCAGTCGCCCGGTGTTTGACCTGATCCGCTGCGCGAAAGCGGCCAGCCTGCCTACAGACAGTGCGTTCAACCTGGCGATAGGCCCGCTGGTCAAACGCTGGAAAATTGGCTTTAAGGGGGACGCTGTACCGCCCGCGGACGAGATCGCCGCCTTGCTGAGTATCACGGATCCTGCGAATGTGGTACTGGATGACGCCAACAGCAGCGTGTTTCTTACACGCCAGGGAATGGAGATCGATCTGGGGGCTATCGCCAAAGGTTATATCGCCGACAGGGTGCGGGATTACCTGCATAAAGAGGGCGCCGAACTCGGGTTGATCAACCTTGGCGGCAACGTCCAGACGTTAGGCTCGCCGGAGGGTGGCTGGCGCGTCGGGCTGAAAAAACCGTTCGCCGGTGATGCGCTGATTGGCGCCATAACGGTAGAAAACCGGTCGGTTGTGACGTCAGGCACCTATGAGCGCTACTTCGAGCAGAACGGCAAACGTTATCATCACATACTTGACCCGCGTACCGGCTACCCGCTGGATAACGAACTGGACAGCGTGACGATTATTTCGCAAGACTCCCTCGACGGCGATATCTGGACCACGCTGATCTACGGCATGGGCGTGGAGCAGGGCTGCGCCGCGCTGCGTTCGCGCCCCGATATTGAAGCCATTTTTGTCACCAAAACAAAAGAAGTGGTGATCTCCTCGATGCACCACTTCCGTTTTACCCTTCTGGACGACAGCTACCGAATTACTGGCAGTACTGTTTGAGCAGGCCGACCTGTTCCGGCTGCAAACGATAGCGATATACCGGTCGACCGGTGGCACCGTAGTGAATGCTGGTGAACAGGATATTGATTTGCGCCAGCCAGATCAGGTATTTGCGGCAGGAGACGCGGGAAATGTTGACCGCATTCGCCAGATCGTCGGTGGAAAATTCTATCTCCGGATGGCTGTCGATCCACTGGCAAATGGTGCGCAGCGTCTGCGGCGTTAAGCCTTTCGGTAATTTTTTGCTGTCGGCCAGCTCCGGCGCGCCGCCGTGGATCAGCCTGTCGACGTCGGCCTGTTCATAATACTGATGCGAGCCCATCAGACTGCGCTTTGCCTTCCAGCCGTTCAGCGCCTCTTCAAAACGCGGGAACTGGAACGGTTTAATCAGGTAATCCACCACGCCATAGTGCATCGACGTCTGGATCGTTGCGGCGTCGGAGGCTGACGAAATCATGATAACGTCAATCGGGCGGCCCGATGCGCGGATGATGGGCAATAGATCCAGCCCGTTATCCTGCTGCATATAGACATCCAGCAGCACCAGATCGATCGGCTGGCCTGGGTTTGCGATCAATGCTTCGGCCTGGTTGAGCGTGGAAGCGACGCCGCAGCAGTTAAAACCCTCAACGCGGTTAACATACAGACGGTTGAGGTCGGCTACCATGGCGTCATCATCGACAATTAATACATTTATCACGCGATATTCCTCTCGCTATCCCAGGGGATCTGAACAAAAAATTGGGTAAATACGCCAGGCTCCGACTCGACGGTAATATCTCCGCCCAGGTTCTGGATCTGCTGACGTGCAAGGAACAGCCCAACGCCACGGTTTTCACCTTTTGTTGAGTAGCCCTTTGTAAAAATAGCCTCCAGCCGCTCGGGATCAATGCCGGGACCGTCATCGCTGACCTCACCGCTCAGCCAGCCGTTCTGATAATGCAGCAGCAGGCCGATCTCGCCTTCCGGCTGACCTTCCATCGCATCCAGGGCATTTTCGATTAAATTGCCCAGCACGGTGATCAGAACCGCAACCTGCTCTTCATTGCTGGTGTCAGGAAGCTGACTCTCCTCGGCCAGCGTCAGGGTCACTCCCGCCTCTTTGGCGCGGTTGATTTTACCCAGCAGGAAACCCGCAATGACCGGCGATTTAACCTTGCGCTGTATCGCGCCGATATCCGTCTGATAATTCTGTGCGGTCTGGATGATGTACTCTTCCAGCTTATCGTAGCGCTTCATGTGCAGCAGGCCGAGGATCACGTGCAGCTTGTTCATAAACTCATGCGTATGTGAGCGCAGGGCATCAACATAGTTGACCATACCATCGATACGCTGCATTAACTGGCTGATTTCGGTCTTATCGCGGAAGGTGCTGATTGCCCCGATCACCTGATTCTGGCTTTTCACGGGGACCATGTTGCACAGCAGTAGCCGTCCGTTACAGCCGATCTCCTGATCCTGACGAGCAATGCCGGTTTTCGCCACTTCCCGCAAGCTGACCAGCAATGGTTCGCCGCTGCTCTCGGAGTGCTCACCCGAGCTCAGGAGCAAAACTTCTCTGGCGGTGTGGTTAATCATCGTCACGCGCCCGTGCATATCAACAGCCATCACGCCTTCGCGCAGGGACTGCAACATGGCCTGGCGCTGCTCAAAGAGGGCAGAGATCTCGTAAGGCTCCAGCCCGAAGAGAATACGTTTCAGAACCCGGACCAGACCCCATATCGCCACTGAGCTCATCAGAACGCTGAATAAGATGGTCCACACGGCATTGAGCCGACCGCGGGCAATCTGATCTTCAACTTTATTCAGCGAAATACCCACCACGACCACGCCGATCTGGTCGTGCCGATCGTCATAAACGGGCGTAAAGACGCGCAGTGCTTCCGCGAGTGCGCCGCGGTTCACGGAGACATTCTCTTTCCCTTCGAGGGCGGGCGTCAGATCGTCGCCAATAAAATGCAAACCTAACAGCGCTTCGTTTGGATGGGAATAGCGGATCCCACGCAGGTCGGTAACCACGGTAAACAGCAGGTCGTTGCGCTTCGTCACCGCCTGGGCAATCGGCTGGATGATGCCGGCCTGCGGCGATTCCATCAGGCCACGCTTGATCTCCGGGCTGTCGGCCAGCGTTCGGGCGATACCCAGCGCAGTATCTTTCACGTCATCGCGCGTGGCACGGGTGATCTGCACAGAGTACAGCGCGAAGACCACCAGCAGCACAGAGCCGATAATGGCGCACACCATCAGCGTAACCAGCGTATTCAGCTTCATAGGGCGCTTGCGCGTCGGGGGGAAGGGCTGCAAATCGCTCATTAACACTCCGCGATGAAAAAGAAAGGGCTAATTATCGCTGATGACGGGCATTTCATAAAGCCATGTAAAGAGAGGCGTTTCGTGAGCCTTCTCTCATGTGACCTGTATAAAACACTTTATAGTGTGGGGGTACTCATAATAAGGAGGCAGTTTATGAGCATTATGCTTACCGGTACGGCCAGGGAAAGACGGCACGCCAGCACGATGAACATCGACAGATTATCTACGCTGGATATGCTTAATGTCATACACCAGGATGACGCACAAATCTCTTCTGCACTTACCCCTCACTTAAGTATGCTGGCTCGCGTGGTGGATAACGCGGCGGCGACGCTTAGTCACGGCGGACGTCTGGTGCTGATCGGCGCAGGCGCGTCCGGAGGCGTGGCGAAGCAGGCGGCAGAAGCGTTCGCGCCGGGAAAACATCCGGTCATTGCGATGACAGCAGGCGATAACGCCGGAAGCTACGCGCGCGGTGTTGCCGACCTTCAGACGATAAAATTCGGCGAGCATGACATGATGCTGGCGCTGTCCGTCAGCGGCAAAACGCCATGGGTTTGGGGCGCGATGCGTCATGCGTGGTCTCTGGGCTCAACGGTCGCGCTCATTACGGAGGATGCGCAAAGTGAAGCGGCGCAGCTGGCGAGCATGGTTATTGCCCCCGATCTGGGCGCGGATGTGGTTGCCGGGTATACCAACGCCAAAGCGGGCATTGCGCAAAGCATGATAATGCATATGGTCACCACCGGTCTGGCGATACGGACAGGACGGGTGTACAGCAACCTGCGTGTTGATCTGGAGGCAAGCAATACCAGATGGGCCGAGCGACAAATTGCCATTGTAATGGAAGCGGGGGGATGCTCCCGGGCGCAGGCGAAGGCGGCGCTGGAAAGCTGTAACCATCAGTGTAAAACGGCGGTGCTTATGGTGCTGACGGGTATGGATGCCTGGAAAGCGCATGAATTACTGGCACAGAATAACGGGTTTGTTCGCCTGGCCTTGCAGGAAGCGCCGTAATATTTCAGCGTCAAATAAAAAAAGCCCGCGTTGCGGGCTTTGCTATTTATGGGGATCAGAACTGGTAGATCATACCGATGCCAACGATGTCATCGGTTGCAATACCGTTGTCATTGTAGAAGGCATCATCTTCGTCCAGCAGGTTGATTTTATAATCAACGTAGGTGGAGAAGTTCTTGTTGAAGCTGTAGGTCATGCCCACGTCGATGTAGTTAACCAGATCCTGGTCTACATAGTCATAACCATTGCCTGGATGATAATCGTTACCACCCAAATCGATGCCTTTTGAATAGACCCACGCCAGGGATGGACGCAGACCGAAGTCAAACTGGTACTGCGCTACGGCTTCAAAGTTCTGAGTTTTGTTGGCGATGCCATCGTTGCCGTACGGAGTCATGTTGCGGGTTTCCGCATACATCATTGCCAGGTAGACATCATTCGCATCGTATTTTGCACCGATTGTCCACGCTTCCGCACGTTCACCGCCGGCATATTTGCTGAAGCGATTATAGGTACCTGCGCCGTAAGCAACCTGGTCGTTGGTACGGTCAGACGATGAATAAGCGGCACCCAGCGACAGACCGAAATCGAAGTCATAGGTAGTTGACATACCGAAGCCGTCGCCGTTCTGGAAACGAACATCATCATGGCCGTTTTTGGTGCCTTCCTGATTTTCGTTTGCGTTAGCACCTTCATTAGCACCCTGATATTGCAGTGCAAAGTTCAGGCCATTAACCAGACCGAAGAAGTCATTATTACGGTAGGTCGCCACACCGTTAGTACGGCCAACCATATAGTTGTCGGTCCAGGTATAGGAGTCACCACCAAATACTGGCAGCATATCGGTCCAGGCTTCAACGTCATACACGACGCCGTAATTACGGCCATAATCGAATGAGCCATATTCGCCGTATTTCAGGCCAGCAAAGGCCAGACGGTTAAAAGAGGTGTCGCCTGCGCCCTCGGTATCGTTAGCGTAGGTTTTATATTCCCACTGGCCGTAACCAATAAGATCGTTATTAATTTGTGTTTCGCCTTTGAAACCAATCTGGACATAGGTTTCATCGCCGTCGTCGCCTGGGTTGTCGGAGAAGGTATGACGTGCATCAACTTTACCGTACAGGTCAACTTTGTTGCCGTCTTTGTTATACATTTCCGCCGCATTTGCTGCGCCAGCCATTAATAACGCGGGTACGAGAATTGCCAGAACTTTTCTTTTCATTATATATTCCCTTTAAATATAAATTTTCTGAATATATGTAATTACCCTCCGTAACTACATGGCTGATACTATTCTATGGATTATTATTTAGGTTCAAAAATAAATGTAATTAAAGTGGTAAAAACATTACAAAATATTTCTTTTTATCTCTTTATTTTTCGCGTGAATTAATTCATTGAAAATATAGCGGGTAATTATTATTAAGTATTTCTAAATTCTATTTATTAAGGATTTTGATTCGGGTGTATTATAATTCACTCTCTTTTGAGCAACAGGATGGGATGATGGAACTTGCGCAGTGGCAGCACCGTTTTGAGCGCTGGCTCGACGAAAATCATTTTACTGATGATGCGGCGCACGATATCGCCCATTTTCGCCGCGTCTGGATGACGGCGCAGGCCATTATGGCTGACGGGGATTGCGATCCGCTGGTTGTGCTGACCGCATGCTACTTCCATGACATTGTCAGCCTGCCGAAAAATCACCCGCAGCGTAGTCACTCCTCGCGGCTGGCAGCGCGAGAAACGCGCCAGATCCTGAGCCGCGATTTTCCTGATTTTCCGCCCGATCGGTATGCGGCCGTTGAGCATGCCATTGAAGCGCACAGCTTCAGTGCCGGTATCGCGCCGCAAAGCCCGGAGGCCAAAACGGTCCAGGATGCCGACCGGCTGGAGGCGTTAGGCGCCATCGGCCTTGCGCGCGTCTTTGCCGTGTCCGGTGCGCTGGGCACCGCGTTGTTTGATGCCGACGACCCGTTTGCCGGGGCGCGTGCGCTGGATGATAAAGCTTTCGCGCTCGATCACTTTCAGACCAAACTCCTGCGCCTGCCGGACACCATGCAAACCGCACGGGGACGCGAACTTGCGCGTCACAATGCCGATTTCCTGATCCAGTTCATGGCGAAGCTGAGTGCCGAATTACAGGGCGATTACCTCGGAACCGACAGCCAGATATTGACCCATTTCCGTCGCAGTGTGCGATCCTGAACTGTGGTACTCTGTTTTCTGTCTTTATTGTCCGGTTAAGAGAATGCAGGAAAATCGATCAGTGACTGTGCCCGCGCCTGAGCGGGTTGAGAAATCAACGGCAGCCGTGCAGGCACTCCTGCGTCAGCTGCTGGAAATGTACGATGCTAAAACGCTGGCAAACCAGCTGGTGGCACATGGCGAGAGCCACTGGAGCCCGGCAATACTCAAGCGGCTGCTGATAAGCGACAGGGCAGGGCACCGCCTGAGCGACGGCGAGTTCTGTTATCTGCGTAACCTGCTGCCGCACCCGCCTGCTGCGCATCCGAATTATGCCTTTCGCTTTATCGATCTCTTTGCCGGTATTGGCGGCATTCGCCATGGCTTTGAAGCTATTGGCGGGCAGTGCGTGTTCACCAGTGAATGGAACAAACATGCCGTCCGCACCTATAAGGCGAACTGGTACTGCGACCCCAACGAGCACCAGTTTAATGCCGACATCCGCGACGTCACCCTGAGCCACAAAACCGGCGTCAGCGACGAAGAAGCCGCTGAGCACATTCGCAACACCATTCCGGCGCACGATGTGCTGCTGGCAGGCTTCCCGTGTCAGCCGTTCTCACTGGCTGGCGTGTCGAAAAAGAACGCGCTGGGACGCGCTCACGGCTTTGCCTGTGATATGCAGGGCACACTGTTCTTTGATGTTGCCCGGATTATTGATGCCCGCCGCCCGGCAATTTTTGTGCTGGAGAACGTCAAGAATTTAAAGAGCCATGACGGCGGCAAAACCTTCCGCATTATCATGCAAACGCTGGATGAACTGGGTTACGACGTGGCGGATGCAGAGGACATGGGGCCGGACGATCCGAAAATTATCGACGGCAAACACTTCCTGCCACAGCACCGCGAGCGCATCGTGCTGGTGGGATTCCGCCGCGATCTCAATCTGAAAGGCGATTTTACGCTGCGCGATTTGCCCTCGCTGTATCCGGCGCGCCGTCCGACAGTGGCCGATCTGCTGGAGCCCGCCGTCGATGCGAAATTCATTCTGACGCCAGTGCTGTGGAAATACCTCTATCGCTATGCCAAAAAGCATCAGGCCAAAGGCAATGGCTTTGGGTTTGGCATGGTCAATCCGCTTAATCCTGACAGCGTGACGCGTACGCTGTCGGCGCGCTATTACAAAGATGGCGCGGAAATTCTTATTGATCGGGGCTGGGATAAGGCGCTGGGCGAAAAAGATTTCGACGACCCTCAGAATCAACAGCACCGACCGCGGCGCTTAACGCCGCGCGAGTGCGCCCGCTTAATGGGCTTTGAGGCGCCGCAGGGCTACAGTTTTCGCATTCCGGTGTCGGATACACAAGCCTATCGTCAGTTTGGCAACTCGGTGGTGGTGCCAGCCTTTGCCGCCGTCGCAAAACTGCTGGCCTCACGCATCAGCAAGGCCGTTCAGCTGCGTCAGAGTGAGGCCGTCAATGGCGGACGTTCACAATAAGGCCACGCGGAGTAAAAACATGCGTGCCATCGGCACGCGTGATACCGCGATCGAAAAACGGATCGCTGGCCTCCTGACCTCCATCGGGTTTGAATTCAGGGTTCAGGATGCCACGCTTGCCGGGCGTCCTGATTTCGTGATCGATGCGTATCAATGCATCATCTTTACCCACGGCTGTTTCTGGCATCATCACGACTGCTATCTGTTTAAAGTCCCGGCGACACGCACCGACTTCTGGCTGGAGAAGATTGGCAGGAACGTCGAGCGTGATAAACGCGATGTTTCGCAGCTTTACGCCCAGGGCTGGCGGGTGCTGATTGTCTGGGAGTGCGCACTGCGCGGAAGAATGAAGCTGAATGACGTGGAACTGACGGAGCGGCTGGAAGAGTGGATCTGCGGCGGCGGTCAGGCCGCGCAGATCGATACCCAGGGCATTCACCCGATCACGGTTTCTTCACCTCACACGCCGTGACAATGGGTTTCGCGGGCAGTAAATATTTACCCAGCGTGACCAGCACCACGGCAAAGACAATCACGCCCAGCGCCAGCCATTCAATCGTCGACAGCACTTCGCCCGCAAAACCGGTACCCAGCAGCACGGCAACCACCGGGTTAACGTAGGCGTAGCTGGTGGCAACCGCCGGTGAGACGTTGCGGATCAGGTACATATAGGCGTTGATGGCAATAATCGAGCCAAACAGGGCCAGATACCCGACGGCCAGGAAACCTGAGAGATCTGGCATTGCCGTCAGTTTTTCACCCGTCAACGCCGAGGCAATCAGCAGCACGATGCCTGCCGCGAGCATTTCAATGGCACCCGCCATCATCCCGGAGGGCAGCTCAATGCGGGAGCCGTAGACCGAGCCGAAGGCCCAGCTCATCGAGCCGATCATGATCATAACGGCAGCCCAGGGGTTTCCGCTCAGGTTTCCGCCGCTGTTCAGCATGATAATACCTACAAGCCCAATCGCGATGCCCAGCCATTCGAGCTTACGGGTGCGGATCCCGAACAGACGACTAAAGCAGAGCGTAAACAGCGGCACGGTCGCGACGACCACGGCGGCGATGCCCGACGGCACGTTCTGGTGTTCGGCGACGGTTACTGCACCATTGCCCACCGCCAGCAGCAGCAGGCCGATCAGGGCGGCGTTAAGCAAGGGACGCAGCGGCGGTAGCCTGTGGCCGCGCAGCAATAAAAACGCCATCAGCAGCACGCCAGCCATAAGGAAACGAATACCGGCCATCATCAGCGGGGGCCAGCTTTCCACGCCAATACGAATGACAAAGTAGGTGGATCCCCAGATGATATACAGGGAAAAAAGTGCTCCAATGAGCGGTAATAAATGCCGAAAACGCATAGTCCCTCACGACGAAATAAAAAGTTCGCTCATAGTTAACGCCAAAACTATCGGGCTGGCGAGTGCTTTAATTGTGTTGTTAATGTGAAATTTTTGTTGACGTGAGGTGCCTGTTTCCGGGCGCTGAGTTTTGTTCCATACTATTCACTTAATTAGCAAAAAAAGAAGGATAGAGATTTTGGCAGGAAGTAGCTTATTAACATTACTGGACGATATCGCCACCTTGCTGGATGACATTTCAGTCATGGGGAAACTGGCGGCGAAAAAAACCGCCGGGGTACTGGGGGATGACTTGTCACTTAACGCGCAGCAGGTCAGCGGCGTACGGGCGAACCGTGAGCTGCCGGTGGTGTGGGGCGTAGCGAAAGGGTCCTTTATTAACAAGGTGATCCTTGTTCCGCTGGCGCTTCTCATTAGCGCCTTTATACCCTGGGCCATTACGCCATTGCTGATGATTGGCGGGGCGTTCCTGTGCTTCGAGGGTGCCGAAAAAGTGTTGCATATGTTTGCCGCACGCAAAGAGAAAGACACCCCGGAAATGCGTCAGCAGCGTCTGGAAGCGCTGGCCGCGCAGGATCCAAAAACGTTCGAGCGCGATAAGGTCAAAGGTGCGATCCGTACTGACTTCATCCTTTCGGCCGAGATTGTGGCGATTACGCTTGGGATCGTATCCGAAGCACCGCTGATGAATCAGGTCATGGTGCTTTCGTTGATTGCCATTCTTGTAACGGTTGGGGTGTATGGGCTGGTCGGTCTGATCGTCAAGCTGGATGATATCGGCTTCTGGCTGGAAAAAAAATCCAGCGCCATTGCCCGCGTTATCGGCAAAAGCCAGCTGGTGCTGGCACCGTGGCTGATGAAAAGTTTGTCGATAGTGGGAACTCTGGCGATGTTCCTGGTCGGCGGCGGTATTATCGTGCACGGCGTTGCTTCGCTGCATCATGCAATTGAACATCTGGCGTCGGGACATGGTTCGGTGATCGCCGCCATTCTGCCGACGCTGCTTAACCTTGTGTTGGGCTTTATCGTAGGTGTCATTGTGGTGGCAGTGGTCAAGCTGGTAGAAAAAGTACGCGGAAAATCGCATTAATTTTTGCTGACCCCGGATGCAAAAAGACCATTCCTCGTCTAAATTGAAAACGTTTCACCCTGATACAGGAGGCAGGTATGGTCTTTTTGGTCAGTGATGAAGTTAAGCCAAAGAATGGTGGTCCATGCATGATTGTCACCGGTTATTCCAGTGGAATGGTGGAGTGCCGGTGGCATGACGGATACGGCATTAAGCGGGAGGCTTTTCGTGAAGATGAGCTTCAGCCTGGTGATAAAAGGCAAAAACGCGATAAGGCTTAATCACACAACGCCCGGCCTTGCCGGGCGTTTTTACTGGCAGAAGACTTATCATATCGGATGGTGAGCGACACTCAGGGAGTGCGTGTGCAGCACAATACCTTTGTTGTAAAACAATCTTTTTTGCAGTGGCTGCATAAGCGTAGCAATCCCCGTTTGGTTGTTAACCTCTGTTTTATCGTTGTCCTGATCTTTTCCACCCTCCTGACCTGGCGCGAAGTTGTGGTACTGGAAGATGCCTATATCTCCAGTCAGCGTAACCATCTGGAAACGGTTGCCAGTGCGCTGGACAGACAACTCCAGTTCAGCGTCGATAAAATGCTGTTTTTTCGCCACAGCATGCGTGATGCGCTGGAAACGCCGCTGGCGTTTGGCGTGCTACATGATGCGGTAAAGCGTTTTGCCCGTTTGCGCACATCCCCCACCTGGCAAATTGAGGTTGATAAACAGCGCACATTGCCGATCAACGGTGTGTCGGATGCCTTCGTTGAAAAGACCACCCTTCTGAATCGCGATGATGAGTTTCTTGATAATGAACTGTCCGCCGCGCTTGAAGTGGGGTATTTATTGCGTCTGGCATCCAGTTCTTCCGGCAACGAAGAGCGCGTGATTTATGTCTCTCGCGCCGGATTCTTTCTGGAAACGGATACGCCGGAAAATGCCAGCGATATCGTGCAGCGTTACTACCATCTGGTCACTCAGCCCTGGTTTACCCAACAGTCCGAGCGTGAGAACCGTGCGCGTGCCGTGCGCTGGTTTATCTCGCCTCCTTCCTCCTTTGTGGGCAAGAAGCCGCTGATCACCGCCAGTGTGCCTGTTTATTACAATCACGTCTGGTATGGCGTGGTGGCGATGGATTTCACCTTTGCCACCCTGCGTCGTCTGCTGGTGGAGGCCATAGGCGATAACCCGGAAGGGGAATACCAGCTGTATGACAGTCGTCTCACCCTGCTTGCGACGTCTGGATCATCTGCTGCGGACGTTAATCATTTTGACGCGCCCGAACTAGCGCAGATAGCGCACGCAATAGAATCGGATTCCGAAGGCGGCATTCGCCTGGGGAGTCGTTTTGTCAGCTGGGAGCGTCTCGACCACTTTGATGGCATCGTCCTGCGCGTGCACACCCTGGATGAAGGGGTGCGCGGCGATTTCGGCAGCATCAGTATTGTGCTGGCATTGCTTTGGGCGCTGTTCACCGCGATGCTGCTCATCTCATGGCTGGTGATCCGGCGCATGGTCAGTAATATGTATTCGTTGCAGAATTCGCTGCAATGGCAGGCCTGGCACGACCCTCTGACCCGGTTGAATAATCGTGGGGCGCTGTTTGAGCGGGCGAAAATACTGGCGAAGCAGTGTGAACAGCAGGCGCTGCCTTTCTCTGTCATCCAGATCGATCTTGACTGCTTTAAGAGCATTAATGACCGGTTCGGGCACCAGGCGGGTGATAAGGTGTTGTCCCATGCTGCGGGGCTGATTGCCAGTACCCTGCGCATTAAAGATATTGCCGGGCGCGTCGGCGGCGAAGAGTTCTGTGTGGTGCTGCCCGGCATGACGCTTGAAGAGGCAGCGGAAGTTGCAGAGCAGATCCGTGAGCGTATCGACAGCAAAGAGATCCTGATTAAGAAAAGTACTACCCTGCGCGTGAGCGCGTCGTTTGGCGTCTCTGGCGCGCAGGAGAAGGGCAATTATCACTTCGAAAATCTGCAATCCACCGCCGATGCGCGTCTGTATGAGGCGAAACAGCGCGGGCGTAACCGGGTCATCTGGCAGGATCACGTTAAAAAGTAATCAAGCCCCTCGCGCCAGCCGGCCGGTCCGGTGTGCTGAGTGCGATAAACCCGTGTGGGATCGTTGTTCTTAAGGCTGACCCCCTCCCGGTTGAAGCCTTTCACCACCACGGCGAAGGCTACGCTGTCCAGCAGAGGGGCATCATTGGGGCCGTCGCCCAGGCCCAGCGTTGTCGGGTCAAATCCGTCGTGCAGGCGATACTGTTCCACAAGCCAGTGCACCGCCACGTCTTTGCCACAGCTCGTGTCCAGAATATGCCAGAAGCGAGCACCCGGGACGATCTTCAGCCCCTGCCGGGCCAGTTCGGCTGCGAAGCGTTTCATTTGTTCATCACTGTCACGCCAGATCAGCGTCACGGAAGCCTCGTGTTTACGTGCAAGCGCCGCACGGGGACGGCTTAGCCCGGTCCATTCGGCGACCACGCGCTCATCCACATCGTCGAAGGTGGTGAATTTCAGATGCATCTCCTGGCGTACCCGGGCAATAAACTGCCGGATATCGTCATGCTTCTTTTCTGAGATGAACCGTGCGGCGTTTTCCCACCGTACGTCAGGCTGGATCACCGCGCCGTTTTCCGCAATGTAGGGCAGCCCGCCAAGGCCAAGTTCCTGCTGGATGTCACGCATTTCGGACGCGGTTTTGCTGCTGCACAGAATGACTGGTACCTGTTCATCCTGTAATCTCTTCAGCCAGGAAGCGGCAGGCTGCCAGTCGAGAGTGTGAAAATCCAGCAGCGTACCGTCGAGATCGGTAAAGACGAGCAGAGTCTCCTTTAGCGAAGGCATAACGTCTCCTGAATAATGATGTTCATCTAAGAAAAGTCTTAAAAAAACTCAGCATTGATGTCCCGTTGAAGTGGAAACGATCCCGATAAACCCACACGCAGCGCATGTTTATACTCATAACCAAAATTCACATGTATAAAATATAATATTCGCTAAGAGAATATATGCTTGTAAGACAAATCTGTTGGGGATAATGTCTTACCTGCATCAGATTTCCTGGTGTAACGAATTTACAAGTGCTTCTTGCATAAGCAAGTTTGATCCCGGTCATCCCCATGACCGGGATTTTTTTCGCCTTAGCGGTTCGTTTCCGAGACACTAAAGTCATGGATATCCAGCTCGAATGCTTCAGCCAGTTCACGGTAGGTATGGTAATCACGACCATTGACCACGACACGGTCTGAATTATCCTCCGCGCGATGAACTTCGGACTCACTGATTTCATTAATGGCGGCAAGCAGGGCATCGACATCCACTTCCACCTCACGCTTAATGGTGTCGCTGTACTCTTTGTCAGTCTTCATGGCAGGCTCCTCATTTAACCGTCTCAACAGCTAAGTATAGACCGCACACAAAAACGCCATTCGCGTCAGGCGGCGATGCCAGCCAGGGTAATTTGTTCTACACTGGCTCAAAACCACAGGAGGAATGTATGAAGGTCAACGATCGGGTAACCGTCAAAACGGACGGTGGGCCGCGCCGCCCGGGCGTGGTGCTGGCAATAGAAGAGTTTAATGAAGGCACAATGTATCTGGTGTCGCTGGAAGATTACCCGCTCGGCATCTGGTTCTTCAACGAACTGGGGCACCCGGATGGGATCTTTGTGGAAACGGCGGAATAGGTCGGCGTCGGGGGCGTCTTCTCCCCGGCCCGGCTGCTGAAAAGCAAAATCTCTGGCCAGGCCAGAGATCAAGGTAGGGTACAACATGGCCGTGCAAATTAGCGCATATTAACGAAAATCCCATTCGTCACATTATCTGTCAGGCGTACGACATGGTATATCACTTGCTTATTATGCGTTTTAATTTTCCTTTTAATATTTCCTTTGTGTGACGATACTGTTTTTGCCTTGATATTCATCTGGTCTGAGATCTGAATTGTCCCTTGTCCAGCCATCCACATTCTTAGCATACTTGATTCAGTTCTGCTTAATGATAGGGTTGGTAAGTTAACCGCCCCTACATTCTTAACTTCTTTATTCAAATAATCGCCCAGAATGTCATCAAGCGACTCTGGTTTAATCGATTTCGAACTGATTAATAAGTTTTTACGCACCAACAAATACTCATCGAAATGAATATTGGCGATCGCCATAAAAACAATAAACAGGGTTCTGGGATGCTGATTAATGATCTGCTTAATGTGCTGACTGTTAGCGGGGTCGTGAATGAAACAGTCCTCATTAATAAACACCACGCCGGGCTTGTGAGTCTCACAAGCGGCTGCGAGTTCTTCAACGGTGTGTGCATCGTTGATGTCTCTCTTTCTTACCCCTCTGCTTGCTAAGTACCCGGTTAACCCTAGCCGGGTGTAGCTGCATAAATCCATAATGATCGTTGACATGGCATACCCTCACTCAATGCGTAACGATAATTCACCACCTGCCTGAGAGCTCATAAACAGCCATACGGGATGGAAAAAATCTAATAAAACCTGTGAGCATGACAAAGACTTTCAGGCGAACTCACTATCCCGTAAAGTTACGTATAATTTGCCAGGAATCATCTTAAAGTAAAGTAAATATTAAGTATTGTGAGGTGGTTAGAAACATTTAAACCGCGTCAGATATATCCTGGTAGATGTTTTTCAAGATTATTTTTAGGAATATCCTCAGAAAGACATTGCAAACACTGCGGGTTATTATTTGCGTGGAAGTTCGCTGACAATATCCGCTAAGAGATTGAATATCTCGCTGAATAAATGCTCGCAGAAGGGGGCGATAAGTGGCATCAATAATGACATTAATAAAAGGCCAACCGTCAACGTCACCGGAAAGCCGATGACGAATACCGACAGCTGCGGGGCCATTCGGTTGAGTAAACCCAATGCGAGGTTAACGGTGAGCAACAGGGTTATGACAGGCAGCGCCAGCATCAGCCCGTTGAGGAAGATCAGCCCGGCAGCCCGCACCAGCGCCAGAAAAGCATTACTGTTCACCGGGTTGTCGCCAATCGGCAGCGTGTGGAAAGTGTCCACCAGCATAGAGATGAGCCACAGGTGGCCGTTGAACGAGAGAAACAACAGCATCGCCAGCAGGTCGATAATACGCGCCAGCACGGGCATATTCAGATGGCTGCCCGGGTCAACGAACGTCGCGAAAGACAGACCCATCTGCAAACCGATCAGTTCGCCCGCCGTTCGTACCGCGGCGAAGGCGAGCTGCATCGTAAACCCGACCGCCACGCCAATCATCACCTGTTGCAGGGCAATCCAGATCGCATTCGGGGAAAAAATCGGAATATCCACCGCCGGCAGGGAAGGGGCAACGATAATGGTGATAACCATGCCCAACCCAATTTTGATGCGTTTAGGCACCGACTTTTCACTGAGTATGGGGGCGGTGGAGATCAGCGCCATGATGCGCAGCATCGGCCAGAAATAGATCCCGAGCCACTGAACAAACTGATCGCTGGTGAATTGCAGCATCGTCCGTCAGCCGATGATGTAAGGCAGATTGGTGAACAGGTTGCGCATGTAGTCCAGCAGCAAATTGAGCATCCAGGGCCCGGCAACGATAATCGCCACGAAGACGGCGATGATCTTCGGGATGAACGACAGGGTCATTTCGTTAATCTGCGTGGCGGCCTGAAGAATACTGATAATCAGACCGGTTACCAGCGCAACCAGAAGCAGGGGCGCGGCGACGGCAATCGCGACTTTCATCGCTTCCGTGCCCATCATCATGACCGACTCAGGCGTCATTGCGCGCTCCTCAACTGTAGAAACTCTGCGCCAGCGAGCTGACCAGCAGCTGCCAGCCGTCGACCAGCACGAACAGCATGATCTTAAAGGGCAGGGCAATGGTTGCGGGCGGGACCATCATCATCCCGAGCGCCATCAGGACGCTGGCGATCACCAGGTCAATAATCAGGAACGGAATGAAAATGGTGAAGCCAATCTGGAACGCCGTTTTCAGCTCACTGGTCACATACGCTGGCAGCAGAATGCGCATCGGCACCGCTTCCGGTCCCTGTAACTCGCCCGTGTTAGCGAGACGGGCAAACAGGGCCAAATCCGCTTCGCGCGTCTGGCGAAGCATAAATTCACGTAATGGCTGAGCCCCCTTTTCCAGGGCAACCTGCATGGAAATTTTATCTTCGCTGAACGGCTGGTACGCCTCGGTGTAAATCTTGTCGATCACCGGCGACATAATGAAAAAGGTCAGGAACAGGGCTAAACCCAGCAGCACCTGATTGGGCGGCGCGGACGGCGTGCCGAGCGCATTTCGCAGCAGACCAAACACAATGATGATGCGGGTGAAACTGGTCATCATCAGCAGGATCGCCGGGATAAAGGTCAGTGAGGTGATGAACACCAGCGTCTGCACGGAGAGGGACCAGCTTTGTCCCCCGTTCGCCAGCGGCGTGGAAACCAGCCCCGGCAGCTGCGCATACACAGAAGGCGCGAACAGGCCCAGACCTGCCAGCGTAAGCAATAACAAACGGCGCATCAGGATCTCCCGGAACGCTTGAGCAAACTCTTCATAACGGACTGAAAATCCGCAGGGGCCTGGGCGTTAGCCTCCACCGTGACAGGCGCAGGGGGCAGCGTGTGAAGAACGTTAATGCTGGAGGCGGTCACGCCCAGCACCAGTCGCGCATCTTCCACTTCCACAATGACCACGCGCTCGCGTGGGCCGAGTGTGGTGCTGGCGCTGACCTTCAGTCCGCGCGTGCCGGCCGTTTTCCCTGCCAGACCGAAACGCTTTGCCAGCCAGGCAGCGATAAGGATAAAGGCAATAATACCGAACAGCGCGCCGCTCACCTGAAGCAGCGGGGAGCCGGGTACGGCGGAGGGCGCGGACAGTGTTGCCTGGGTTTTCATACTTAACGGCTCAGGCGACGCATACGTTCGGAAGGGGTAATGATGTCGGTGATACGTACGCCGTATTTATCGGCCACCACCACTACTTCGCCCTGTGCAATCAGGTAGCCGTTGATCAGAATATCCAGTGGCTCACCCGCTAAACCGTCCAGGGCTACAACGGAACCCTGCGTCAGGCGCAGCAGCTCTTTAATAGTCATGCGGGTGCGGCCCAGCTCAACGGTCAGCTTGACCGGAATGTCCATAATCAGGTCGATGTCCTGTAACGTCCCGCTGACGTCGCCGCCGCCTAACTGCTGGAAGACCGCGTCTGCCGCGCTTTTCGTCGGCGTCGTTTTTTGCTCGTTTAACGCGTCAGCCCACAGATCGTCCAGTGCTCCGCTGTTTTCATCGGACGGATTGTTCATGTCACTCATTTGGGCTGTTCCTCATTCAGCGAATTCAAAATCGGGTTGATCAAGTGCTCAACGCGTAACGCATACTGGCCGTTAATTGTGCCGTACTGGCTTGTCAGCACGGGTACGCCATCTACATGGGCAATAATGCGGTCGGGTTTATCTATCGGCAAAACGTCGCCGGGTTGTAATTTCAGGATCTGCGATAACCGCATGGAGATGTCGGCAAAGTTAGCCACCAGCTCCAGCTGCGAGTGCTGAACCTGGCGCACCAGGTTCTCACGCCAGTTCTGATCTTCATGGCGTGAGTTCTCCAGCGGCGGGTTCACCAGCAGTTCGCGCAGCGGTTCAATCATGCTGAACGGCAGGCAGATGTTGAACTCGCCCGTCAGGTTGCCGATTTCGACGTGGAACGGGGTGTTCACCACGATGTCATTCGGTGAGGTGGTGATGTTGGTAAACTTCACCTGCATCTCGGAACGGACGTACTCCACTTCCAGAGGGTTAATCGCTTTCCACGCGTCGCTGTAGGATTCCAGCGCCAGCTTCAGCATGCGGTTAATCACGCGCTGTTCGGTATGGGTAAACTCGCGGCCTTCCACTTTGGTCGGGAAACGGCCATCGCCACCGAACAGGTTGTCCACTGCGATGAACACCAGGCTTGGCGAGAACACCACCAGGCCGGTACCGCGCAGCGGTTTCAGATGGATCAGGTTAAGGTTGGTTGGCACCGGCAGGTTGCGGGCAAACTCATGATACGGCTGAATGCGGATCGCACCGACGGTGATATCCGGGCTACGACGCAGCAGGTTAAACAGCCCCATTCGGAACTGACGTGCGAAACGTTCGTTGATGATCTCCAGCGCCTGTAAACGCTCGCGCACCACGCGACGCTGGGTATTGGGATCGTAGGGACGAATATTATCGTCGCCGGTCAGACCCGGCTTCGGATCGTCACTCTTATCGCTGTCGCCATTGAGCAGCGCATCGATTTCTGCCTGAGAAAGAATACTGTCGCCCATGTCGTTACCGCAGAATGAAGGCTGTATACAGAACGTCAGTGACTTCCTGCTTAGGTTGGCCGTTGACCAGCGGGGTCGCCAGCGTCTGTTTGATCGCATCGACCAGCTTTTGCTTGCCCACATCGGTGGCGAGCGCGGAGGCATCCTGACGAGAAAACAGCAACAGCAGACGGCTACGCACTTCTGGCAGGTAGTCGTTCAGACGTGCACGGGTCGCTTCATCTTTCAGACGCAGCGTAATGCCCACGTAAAGCACGCGATCCGCATCGCCGAGGTTCACGGTGAACGTATCCAGCGGGTAGAAGACCGGCGCCGGTGGAGGCGGCGCTTCAGCTTTGGCGGCTGCGCTGGAGGGTTCCTGCTGCATACGCCAGTAACTGTAGCCTGCGGTGGCGCAGGCCGCGAGGGTAATCAACACCAGCAGCGGGATCCAGATGGAACGCTTGCTTTTTTTGGTGATAGCGGAGTCTGTCATCTGATACGAGCTTCCTGTTTCGGTACAGCTTAATACGGTGATTATCCCGTGTCCGGCTTAGGTCAAAGCGTGGAAAAGACGGGGATAATCACGTTACCTCTGGCGTTTAGGCAAAGATGTCTACGGCACGGCTGCCGCGCGCGGCGGATTGCAGGGCGGCAGGGGTTGGCAATAACTCTTCGCTCTCCTCGTTAAATCCGCCATGCTGGCCTGAACGCGAAGCGTGCTGTTGTTGCC
Organism: Enterobacter cloacae complex sp. ECL411; assembly: GCF_021869665.1. Classification (NCBI taxonomy): domain Bacteria; kingdom Pseudomonadati; phylum Pseudomonadota; class Gammaproteobacteria; order Enterobacterales; family Enterobacteriaceae; genus Enterobacter; species Enterobacter cloacae complex sp. ECL411. The sequence continues at coordinate 2,946,053 of NZ_CP091486.1, read as the reverse complement.
CGGATGAAGATTGCTGCTGCCCGGCAAAGCCTTCGCTGCTGACGCTGCTTTGGGAAAGCTGTATGCCGTTTTCCGCAAGCTGCGTGCGCAGGATCGGCAGGGCCGCTTCCAGCGCCGCACGAACGTGGCTGTGGGGCGAAACCATCTGCAACTGCGCCTGGTTGTCATCCAGCTTAAGCGAAATTTGCACCTGACCCAGATCTTCCGGGTGCAGGCGTAGCTCTGCGGTCTGTTGGCCCTGTCTGGTGAACAGGGTGATGTGCTGGCTTAGATTCTGCTGCCATTCGTGCGTGCCCAGCGGCTGGCTTAACACCGGCGCGGTCGCAACGGTAGCGGCAGACTGGGGGGTTGCCAGGTGACTAACGATCGGGGCCAGCGTCGCGGTTGGGCTGGCGGCAGACGACGCCGTGCTCACTACGTCCTGCTTCTCCGCGACGGCGGCAACAGCTGGCGTAACGGCTGCCGTGGCGGGCAGCGACGTGTCGCTGTCCTGAACCGACGTTTTTTCCTGACCCGTTAATGCATGGCTAAGCGGCTGATGCTGGCCGTTGTCCGTCTGGGCTAGCGCAGAGGGGAGGGCGGCACGAGGGGCGACCTCCCCGGTGCTTGCTGGCTGCGTCGCCATTGGGGTGGTAGTCTGCTGGTGCGGCAACATCGCCATCAGCGCGCTTAACCCGGCCAGCTCCTCTTCTTCAGTCGTGGTCTCGCTGTTTGCTTTCGCGTCCGTCCGGGTCAGCGCCTTCAGCGCATCCGTATTCGCTGCGGGTTTCAGACCGGAGACAAGGCTTTGCAGGGAGACGGCGGTATCTTCATCAGTCAGGGTCTCCTGGCGCGAGAGCAGCTCGGCGATTTTGGCCTGGAGCGTGGTATCACCGTTTTTTTCCTGTGCCGCTGTCGACAGCTTGCTTCCCGCCGCTTTCAGATCGGCCAGCGTCAGCGGAGCATCTTTGCCTTTGCCGGTGGTCTCGGTCAGCGCGCCCGCCAGCAGAGAGAGAAAATCTTGCGCGCCCTCAGCGCCTTTTCCGGTCAGCGTGCCGCCGGACGGGTCGCTGTCGGTCATCAGCAGTTGTTGCAGTGTGATCATTCTGGTTTCCTCATTGATGCGCGCTGGGCAAACTCATCCATTTTTTTCTGATCCAGACGGTTTTCCGCCAGGGTCGAGGCTGCAATCTGCCGGTCCTGTAAGGTTTGCCAGGCCTGCAACCGCTGTTTTTTCTCGCGCCAGAAATTCAGCGCGGTATCGACTTTTTGCGTCCACTGGTTAAGCTGCTGGCGATGCTGCTCAATCGCCTTTTCCAGCGTCTGGATAAACTGCTGATAGTTAATCCAGCGCTGGCTACCAATGCCCTGCGTCATGTCGGTGTTAAGGTTGGTGCGATATTCATGCTGATAGTCGATTAACATCTTCAACTGTTCTTCAGCCTGCTGGCACCCGCGTCGCATTGCGCCAAGTTGCAATGCGGCATCATCAACTTCTTTTTCAGCCAGATCTTTCAGCGTTGATAACGCGCTGTTCTGCGCCATGACCTTCGCCCTCCACCTGTGTTACACCTGCGGGAAAATCAGCTCCAGTGCCTGGAGGGAATCTTCCCAGTCGGCGCGTTCAAAAATACCCTGTTGCAGAAATGCCTCCAGCTGCGGCCACAGGGCAATCGCTTTATCGAGCATCGGATCGCTGCCTTTGGCGTACGCCCCGACGCTTACCAGATCGCGGTTGCGCTGGAAGCTGGAGAGCAGTTGTTTGAAGTTACGCACGCGGGCGTAGTGTTGTTCGGTGATCAAGGCCGTCATCGCACGGCTGATCGAGGCTTCAATATCAATCGCCGGGTAGTGCCCGGCTTCGGCCAGACGGCGCGACAGCACGATATGGCCGTCGAGGATCGCGCGCGCAGAATCGGCAATCGGGTCCTGCTGGTCATCGCCTTCGGTCAGTACCGTATAGAACGCGGTGATGGAACCTCCGCCGCTGATGCCATTCCCCGCACGCTCAACCAACGCCGGGAGCTTGGCGAAGACCGACGGCGGGTAACCTTTGGTGGCGGGCGGCTCGCCGATGGCCAGCGCAATCTCACGCTGCGCCATCGCGTAGCGGGTCAGGGAGTCCATAATCAGCAGCACGTGTTGGCCCCGGTCGCGGAAATCTTCCGCGATTCGCGTGGCGTAGGCGGCACCCTGCATACGCAGCAGCGGCGATACGTCCGCCGGGGCGGCGATCACCACCGAGCGGGCGCGACCCTCCGCACCAAGAATGTTTTCGATGAAATCTTTGACTTCGCGACCACGCTCACCAATCAGGCCGACGACGATAACGTCCGCCTGGGTATAACGCGCCATCATGCCGAGCAGGACCGATTTACCCACGCCGGAGCCGGCAAACAGCCCCATACGCTGGCCGCGTCCCACGGTGAGCAGGGCGTTAATTGGCCGCACGCCGGTATCCAGTACGTGCTCGATTGGCGTGCGTTGCAGCGGGTTAAAGGGTTGGGTGATCAGCGCGCCGGTTTCGGTGGTATCAGGGGAGGGCAGGCCATCGAGCGGTTTGCCGCTCCCGTCCAGCACGCGGCCCAGCAGCGCCGGACCGAGCGGGAGCTGTTTGCCGCTTTGCAGGCCGTCACCGCTGATGTTTTTTGCGTAGACGCGGGCGCCGGGCAAAATCCCTTCCACTTCCTCAAGGGGCATCAGAAACAGTCGCTGGCCGTTAAACCCGACCACTTCACTTTCCACTTCACGCGTCTCACTCCCGTCCTGACGCTCAATCACGCAGGTGGCGCCGAGCGGAAGTTGCAGACCCGTGGCTTCCAGGACCAGACCGGTGGCACGCGTCAGGCGTCCATAACGACGAACGGATGGCAGCTGCGCCATCTTCGTTTCAAAATTATCGAGCGTGTTAAGCCAGCGCGTAAGGCGAGCGGTCATCAGACGACTCCCGGTGCCGCCAGGCGGCACAGTTCCTGCCAGCGGGTCGCGACGCTGGCATCCAGATCGCCCTCATCCGCCGAGACCTTACAGCCTCCGTGATGGAGCGACGGATCGCCGCGCAGCCGCCAGCCGTGCAGGCTCAGCGTCGCGCCGAGGCTCTCTTCCACGCGCTGCAAATCATCAGGATGCACGCGCAGCTGCGGTTTGCCGCTGAACAGCGGCTCCTGCTGGAGCAGCCCCTGGATTTGCTTAATCAGCGCGGCGTTATCCACGACCGGCGTCTGGCCGATCACCTGACGGGCCGCCTCCAGCGCCATCTGCATCAGGCGCGAGGCAATCACGCTGTCGAGCGCATCCAGCGTGTGCTGAAACTCGCTCACCAGCTGCTGCATGCGGGCATGTAGCGGCGCCTGCTGCTGGCGCGCCTGCTCAATGCCCTGCTCTAAACCTTTCGCCAGCCCTTCCTGATAACCCTGTGCGTGCCCGGTCTGACGGCCTTCGTTCATCCCGGCGTTGAAGCCCTGCTCGTGCGCCTGCATTTGCATCTGGGCCAGCATCTGGGCGCGCTGTTCCTCTTCACTCAGCTCGGGCACGCCCGCCCCGGCGTCGCCCTCATCGGACGACACTATGGCAGGGGTGAACTCTGCGGTGGGAGGGGAGAGGTCGTCAGGCGTCCAGCGCTTCCACGACAGTTCATCAGACATAGGTGTCGTCTCCGCTGCCAATCACCATCTCGCCGGTTTCTGCCAGACGACGAACAATAAGCAGGATCGCTTTCTGTTCGTTCTCCACCTGAGACAAACGCACCGGGCCACGGTTGGCCAGGTCGTCGCGCAGGATATCGGCCGCACGCTGGGACATGTTGCGCAGGAACTTCTCGCGCAGCGGCTGCTCGGCGCCTTTGAGGGCGATAAGCAGGGACTCCGAATCCACTTCCTGAAGCAGGCGCTGGATGCTGCGATCGTCCACTTCGACCAGGTTTTCGAACAGGAACATCTCGTCGATAATTTTCTGCGCCAGTTCGCCGTCGAACTCGCGCACCGCCGTAATAACCGCCTCTTCCTGCTGCGTTTTCATCAGGTTGATGATTTCCGCTGCCGTTCTCACGCCGCCCATTTTGCTGCGCTTGAGGTTCTGGCCGTCGAGCAGGTTGTTCAGCACTTCGGTCAGCTCCGCCAGCGCGGCTGGCTGGACGCCGCCGAAGGTGGCGATACGCAGCATCACGTCGTGGCGCAGGCGCTCGTCGAACAGCGCCAGAATATCGGCCGCCTGGCCCCGTTTGAGGTGGACCAGAATGGTGGCGATAATCTGCGGGTGCTCGTCGCGAATAAGATCGGCGGCGCTTTGCGGTTCCATAAAGTTGAGCGTTTCGATCCCGCTGGCGGTGTCGCGCGTTTCGAGAATATCTTCCAGCAGGCTGGCGGCGCGCTCTTCGCCCAGCGCCTTAACCAGCACGGAGCGCAGGTATTCGTTGGCGTTGACGTTGAGCGCAGCAAACTGCTCGGCTTCCTGCTCAAACTCCGCCAGCACTTCGGTCAGTTGCTTGTTGGAGATCTGGCGCACGTTGGCCATCGCCGCGCTGAGGATCTGCACTTCTCGCTGAGAGAGGTGTTTAAACACCTCCGCCGCGCGATCTTCGCCAATGGTCATCAGCAGGATGACGCTCTTATCGGTGCCTGTAAGCGTATTACTCATGTTCGTTACCCATCCAACCGCGGATGACCAGCGCGACGACGCGCGGATCGTTATCTGACATTTCGCGAATGCGCTGGCTCATCACCTCTGCGCCCATACGCTGGTTAGCACGACGCTGCTGCATCTGTTCATCTTTGCTGAGACGAACTTCAACCGCTTCTTCCTCGTCCGGACGCGCGTTCTTCTGTTCCAGCGCGGCTTTTTCGGCTTCAGCGCGACGCTGAAGCTGAGGACGGACACCCTTACGCCACAGCAGCCACGCGACAATCAGCACCAGCAGCCAGCGACCTGCGGACATCAGCTGATCGAAGAACGCCTGCTGTTGCCAGAACGGCAGTTCGCCACCGGTCTCATCCACCGGGTTGAACGGTGAGTTCACAACGTTGAGGGTATCGCCACGTTTTTCAGAGAAGCCCATCGCTTCGCGGGTCAAATCTTCGATCTGCTTCATCTGCTCCGCCGTGAGCGGCAGCGGTTTACCGTCCGGCAGCGTTTTGTAGTTCACCACCACGGCAACAGAGAGACGCTGAATATCGCCCGTGTTCAGTTTGGTATGGCGGATAGTCCGGTCGACTTCGTAGTTGGTCGTTTCGTTACGGCTGCTGTTACGCGGACCGGCACTGTTCGCGGTCGAGGTCGTCTGCTGATTCGTTTGCTGACCGTTCTGCGGGTTGGCCGGCGGCGTGGAGATTGGCGCGGCGTTGGCAGGCGCAGGCTGGTTAGAGAGCGCACCCGGCACACCGCCAGGATACTGGCCACCGACCTGTTCCGTCTCATTGATCTGACGCGAGCGTAACACGGCGCGAGAAGCATCCCCGTTCGGGGCGTACTGCTCTTCGGTCTGTTCTTTATTCGAGAAATCAATCTGCGCGGTGACCTGCGCATGCACGTTGCTGTTGCCCACCACCGGGCCCAGAATAGCTTCGATACGGCGCTGGAGACGGCCTTCCACGTCGGCGGCGTATTTCAGCTGGGCGTCGTTGAGATCGCGCCCGGCGGTGTTGGACTGCGTCAGCAGGTGACCGCTCTGATCCACCAGCGTAACGTTACCCGGCGGCAGACCGGCTACCGCACTGGAGACCAGATGCGTGACGGCGCTGATCTGCCCTTCATCCAGCGCACGGCCAGGTTCGAGGTTAACCGTCACAGAGGCAGAAGGGGACTTTTGTTCGCGGACAAACAGGGACGGCTTAGGCATCGCCAGGTGCACGCGGGCACTTTTCACCGGGCCTAAGGTTTCAATCGTACGGGCCAGCTCACCTTCCAGCGCGCGCTGGTAGTTAACCTGCTCGCTGAACTGGCTGATGCCGAATTTTTCCTGATCCAGCAGTTCAAACCCAACCGCGCCGCCTTTCGGCAGCCCCTGCTGGGCGAGACGCAGGCGAAGCTCGTGCACTTTATCTGCCGGCACTTCAAGCGCACCGCCGTTATCGGCAAAGCGATACGGGATGTTCATCTGGGTCAGCTGGGTGACGATGGCACCGCCATCCTGGTCGGAAAGGTTGCTGTAGAGCGTGCGGTAATCCGGGCTTTTTGCCCATAAGACCATCGCGACAACGATCGCAATGGCGGCAGCGCCTGCCACAATCAACGGGATCTTAGGGTTGGCGCGAAGGCGGTTCATCCACTCGAGTGATTTATTCTGCGGCGCTGTCGATGCTGCTGTCGCACTCATTGCGCACCTCTTAAATCCTGGTGGTTTACGTTATTCGTGTAGAGAAACAAAACTGACTCCCGGGTCGGCAAACACGACAAAAGTTCCATACTGATGGCCCTGCCATTATTTGATGATTCGGGATTTTCTATGCGTCAAATAACCTGGTTTTTTAACGCTATTTACCGCCATTATCTTATTGACAAGCTGTTAGTCTTGACCTCGTAAAAAACCATCCAGGGGAGAGTCATGGCTATACAGGGCATTGAAGGGGTACTCAGTCAGTTACAGGCAACGGCGATGACCGCCCGTAATCAGAGCGTAACTGACCAGCCGCAGGGCATTAGCTTCGCCGGTCAACTGCATGCGGCGCTGGACCGGATCAGCGATAAGCAAAACGCGGCCCGTACCCAGGCTGAGAGATTTACCCTCGGTGAACCCGGCGTGGCGCTCAACGATGTGATGGCCGATCTGCAAAAAGCGTCGGTGTCATTGCAGATGGGGTTGCAGGTGCGTAACAAGCTGGTGTCGGCGTATCAGGAAGTCATGGGGATGCAGGTTTAATCAATACCTATCTTACGCTGGCAGCCTGATGGCTTTAATGCCACAATATTTTTTTCTTCGCATGCAGGAAAGATGATGAAAAAAGTAGCAATTGTGGCTGCAATGCTGACGTTAGCGGGATGCGTTCAGGTCGAAAACTATCAGGAAGTGGTTAAGCATCCGGCACCTTCGCATCTGGCAGGTTACTGGCAGTCGAAAGGGCCGCAGAGCGCGATGGTGAGCCCGGAGGCGATTGCCACGCTGGTGGTGACGCCAGAGGGTGATACCCTGGACTGCCGTCAGTGGCAGCGCGTTATCGCGGTGCCGGGTAAGATCATGCTGCGTTCAGATGATTATTATAACGTGACCGAAAAACGAGACGTCTATCCGCTCGATCGTGATGGGGCGGCGCTGGAGTATGACGGCATGGAACTGTACAAGGTTGACCGCCCAACGGTGGAATGCGCAGATTACCTGAGCAAGAATCCGCTGGAGAGTAAGCTTCCGTAACCGTTTTGGAGTTTGCGCCCTCTACCCGTGGTCTGAGGGATCTCCACAAAATAATGCCTTCACCGTCGGCCCCCTCTCCCTGGAGGGAGAGGGCTGGGGTGAGGGGGAACATACGGCTCTGGTGGTCATTCCGTTCACTTTATGTTCCTTGCTACTCTGTAGCGACATGAGCGGTGAACGTGCCAGGGTGGCTCAGTCGCCACCACCCTGGCGACCCGGGCTCCCGGCGGAAAATCGCCGCTTCGCGGTACCCTCAGCTTTTTCCTTCAGGCTATCGGGTCGGGCATGAGCCTGCATCCATGCAGGCCACGCCCTCTCGGCGCTTCCCTGCGCCTCGCCCCGGCCTTACGGAAACGCTTCGGCGATTTACAGCCGGACCAGGGCATCGCTGAAAGCCCTCAGTTATTATGAAGGCAACGTTATTGCTTCTGCTTTCAAATTACTGGGGATATCTCTCCCTGTGGGAGAGGGTCGGGGTGAGGGCATCAGGCCGCACCTATCCCGTACTACAGCGCGTCCTCAATCACCCAGACGCTGACGCTTCCCCCGTTACAGAAGAACGTCCCTTCGCCATCAGCCGCCGTGGTCACGGTTTCCTCGCGGTTGCCTAAAAAATCCCGCCAGGTCTTATTGCCGTAATTCTCGCCGAGGCAGATCGTCTTCTCACCGTTATCACCATTCGACAGCACCACCACACAGCCCGGTTGCTCCTCTGTCCCGCTGCGGCTAAACGCAATGCAGTTTGGATGATCGAAAAAGAGGGTTTGCACGCCGTGGGCAAAACGCTGCCGGGCGAGGATCAGCTCGTGGAGCTGTTCAATCACCGGCATATCAATGTGATACGTCTCACCATCCCCGCCAGTGTCGTCATAGCTGGCGCCAAAAAGATCCGGGTAGAACACGCTCGGCACGCCGTTTTCACGCAGCAGGATGAGCGCGTAGGCCAGCGGTTTGAACCAGGCTTCAACCGGGGCTTCCAGCGCCTGCAAGGGCTGGGTGTCATGGTTGGCCACCAGCGTTACGGCATGGAACGGATCGGCTTCCACCAGCGTACCGGTGAAAATCTGGCTCATATCGTAGTCGCGTCCCTGGCGTGACGCTTCGTGAAATTTCATTTGCAGCGGCGCGTCAAACAACATGGTTTTGCCGTCCACCTGATTGATGTATTGCTGCAATTTATCCACTTCGTGAGACCAGTATTCCGCCACAATAAATAGCGGCTGCGGGGCCACCTCCTGGACATGTTCAATCCACTCTTTATAGAACCAGGCCGGAATGTGTTTTACCGCGTCCAGGCGGAAGCCGTCGCAGTGGGTTTGCTCCATCACCCAGCGCGCCCAGTATTTGATCTCCTCCGTCACCGCGTGGTTGCGAAAATCAATATTTTCACCCATCAGGTAATCGAAATTGCCCATCTCGTCGTCGACCTGATCGTTCCAGCCTTCGCCGGTGTAGTCGTTAACGATTTTGAAGATACCGTCCTCACTGGGATTTTCAATGTGGTCGATACCGCTAAAGCATTTGTAATCCCAGATGAACTGCGAATACTGCCCGGCCCGAACGGGGAAGGTGTAGCGCGTCCAGGCTTCACATTCGATGATCTCATCGCTGATTTGGGTGCGATCCTGAGCATCCACGCGTTGCACGCGGACGGGTTCCTTTTCATCGGCCCCCATTTTATGGTTGACCACCACGTCCAGAAGCACCGCAATCTGGTTGCTTTTTAAGGCGTTGATGGCCTCCAGCAGTTGGGCTTTATCGCCGTATTTGGTGGCGACGCTGCCTTTCTGGTCAAACTCACCGAGGTCGAAAAGGTCATAAGAGTCATACCCGACGGAATAGCCGCCGGATGCGCCTTTGTAGGCCGGGGGTAACCAGACCATATTGATGCCGATTTCGTTCAGGTTGGGGGCTAATGCCGTGACTTCTCGCCACAATTCACCGCCGGTGGGGTAGTACCAGTGAAAACATTGTAAAAGTGTTGGGTTGCGCATGCACCATCTCCATGAGGTCGCGAAACTCAAGTATGGAGCAGGTTTGGCAGAAATGCCTGGCGAACGAAACGGTTAACGCTTGCCCGCCAGTTAAATGGCTAATTAATATCGCTATTACTTTGCGGAACAAGGACATGACCGCCCTGATTACCGTAGGTGGAGAGAACGGTTTTCTGGATGGAGGATTGCCCAACCAGCTTCGCCAGCTCATCCATTCTGGCTTGCAGCAATGTTTTTACCTGGCCTTCGTTGTCCAGGATCACCCGCAGCGTCGGGCGAAGCTGCTCCTGAATCTGCATCGAAGGTTCACTTTCCTGAGTGAGACGAGCCAGTGAGTGCACCGCATTAACATAGTCGGTTTCACAGATGATCAGATCATCCCATAGTCCCTGCCGCGCCAGTCGCAACATCAACTGGCTCTGCTCAAGGAGTTGCTGATAAAGGGCATAAAGTTGCGGTGCGTTACTCATTAGACGGCGTCCTGCATCAGTTGTGGCGTACCGGCAACCTCCTTCCACCCGTCAGCGATATTGCGCAGCAGGTTTTCCACCTCTTCGATGGCGCTGGCGTCGTTATTCACGTTGGCGTGCAGGAGGCGACGTACCATATAGGCATAAAGGGCAATCAGGTTTTGCGTAAGCTCATCACCGTTATTTTCCACCAGGCCAACCTTCAGCCCGTTTTCGATAATGTTGATGGCTTTTGAGAGCGCCAGCCCTTTAGCAGGAATATTACCGTCTGCCAGGAACAGACGCGCGCGTACCAGCGCGCTGAGGGCTCCATCAAATAGCATGATTACCAGCTGCTGCTGGCTGGCGCTCATCACCGCGCTTTCAACTTCTATCTTTGCGTAGGCCTGCGTGCCTTTTGCGCCGTACATGTTATCCCCCTCGGGTCTGATTAGCGTTTACTACTTGTTGCTGGACGTATTTTCGAACTGCTGCGTCAGGTAGCTGCTGGTGTTGTTCAGCGAGGTCATCAGTACGTCCAGCTGGGTAAACTGGGCTTTGTACTGCGCCACTCTTGCATCAATACGTTCGCTCACGGCGTTATATTGATCCGTTAACTTGTTCAGCGTTTTGCTGACGCCATCTTTGGCCGCCTGGATAATGCCTTTACTGGAAAGCCAGTCAGTGAGATGGGTGGCCATGGTGGTGGTGATCCCGGTGGTTTTTCCGTCACCTACAACCAGATCTTTCACCGCAGACGGGTTATCCGTCAGCGCTTTTTTCAGCTTTTCGCTGCTCAGCTCCAGCTTGCCCGTGCTTGGATCTGAGGTAATGCCAACCTGAGACAGCGTTTTATAGGCGGTTCCGCCGACGGTGTTGCTCAGCATGGTTTTCAGCTGCGTCTGGATAGTACGCAGCGTAGTGTCTCCGAGCAGGGCGCCGTTGCTGGAATCCTGCGCATCTGTGCCCGCATCAACCGCCGTATATTTGGTTAACGATGCAAAGCTGTCCTGAAGGGTGTTGTAGGCATCCACCCAGGCTTTCATCGCCGTTTCCGCTTTAGACGTATCTTTAGTAATCGTCAGCGTCTGGTTACCGGTGGTGACGTCGTTCAGGTTCAGGGTGATATCTTCCAGCGCATCGCTAATGGTGTTGCTGCTGTTTTCGATATCTACGTTATTCACCTTCAGCTTCGCGTTTTGCGCGGTAACGCTTTCCATCATACCGTTGCTGGCATCGGTGCTGGTGCCGTTGTAACCCATAAAGGATTGCAGGGCGCTATCGCCGCTTACGCTGATGCTGACCGCGTTGTCCGCTCCGGTTTCGGTGGAGGTGATGGACAGACGATATTGACCATTACCGACGTTAATAATACTGGCGGTCACGCCGGCGTCAGCTTTGTTAATCGCATCGCGAATGCCGGTCAGCGAGGAATTTGCCGCGCTGATATCGATGGTCACCGGATCTTTACCGTTTCCGGCGGTAAAGGTGATCTTGCTGTCAGCCGTGGCAATGGCCGTTTTGGTATCCGGCTGTGCGTTTTTGGTCGTCAGGGTTTGCGCCTGCGCCAGCTGCGACACGCTGATGGTGTATTTACCGGCAATCGCGCTGCCGGTAGTGGTGGCGCTGAATGCCGTGGAGCTACTCGACGTGCTGGTCGCCGTAAACAGGTCGGCTTTATTCAGCGCGGTGTTTGCAGTCTGAAACGCTTCCAGCGAACTCTTCAACGTGCCGTAAGCGCTAAGCTTGGCGGTATAAGATGACTGTTGTTTGGTTATCGGCGTCAACTGTGCTTTTTCGGCCGTGGTCAGACTATCCAGAATGTCTGCTAACTTAAGACCCGAACCGATCCCCAATGATGAAATACTTGCCATATTTATTCCTTAATCTATCGACACGTAGAACGAATAGTGGGGTTATCGGCTTTTATGGGGGAAAGTTTACGGTTAATTTCTTTTTTTTAATGGCGGGAATAACGGTAATAGAGAAGAGCTTTTCCGTGGCTAAAAAAATTAACGCGATCCTGAAAAAAGATCTAAAGGTTGGTTTGGACCAGACGATAACACCTTTGACGGCGATGAAGCCGAAGGGTGGAAACCCAAATCTAACCAAACAGATTTGATGAACAACAGGAATCGAAATCATGGCACAAGTCATTAATACCAACAGCCTCTCGCTGATCACTCAGAACAACATCAACAAGAACCAGTCCGCTCTGTCTTCTTCTATCGAGCGTCTGTCTTCTGGTCTGCGTATCAACAGCGCGAAAGATGACGCTGCGGGCCAGGCTATCGCTAACCGCTTCACCTCTAACATCAAAGGTCTGACTCAGGCTGCACGTAACGCTAACGACGGTATCTCTCTGGCACAGACCACTGAAGGCGCGCTGTCTGAAATCAACAACAACCTGCAGCGTGTTCGTGAACTGACCGTTCAGGCAACGACCGGTACTAACTCTGATTCTGACCTGACCTCAATCCAGGACGAAATTAAATCCCGTTTGGAAGAGATTGACCGTGTATCGGGCCAGACTCAGTTCAACGGCGTGAACGTGCTGGCGAAAGACGGCACTATGAAAATTCAGGTTGGCGCGAACGATGGACAGACCATCTCCATCGATCTGCAGCAAATTGATTCCTCGACTCTGGGTCTGAAAGGTTTCTCAGTAAATGGCAATGAACTGAAAGTTGGTGATGCAATTACCAATGTAGATCTGGGTGGTACAGCAGCACCAGTAGCTGTTAGCTATGCAGCTGGAACCGCGACTACTTTAGGTATCACTGATACATCAAACCTGAGCTTCCATAACGTTCTCGATTCAGATGGTGCGGCGACTAACCAATATGTTGTCAAATCCGGCGATGATTACTATTCAGCAAAACTGAATGCTGCAACAGGTGAAGTTACACTTGATACTACAGATGTAGCCTACACCACTGAGAGCGGTGCTACAGCAACTCAGAACGGCGTCGCCATTAAAATGGCCAACGCCAAAGACACTGGCACTGCAACTGGCTATGTCACTGTTGAAGGGAAAAACTATACTGCGACAGCTGCTGGAACAACAACAGTAGTTGTCGGTACTACTGCTGAATTCAGTGGCGCATCTACCAATGATCCATTAGCGCTTCTGGACAAAGCTATTGCACAAGTAGATAGCTTCCGTTCTTCACTGGGTGCGGTTCAAAACCGTCTGAGCTCTGCCGTAACCAACCTGAACAACACCACCACCAACCTGTCTGAAGCGCAGTCCCGTATTCAGGACGCCGACTATGCGACCGAAGTGTCAAATATGTCTAAAGCGCAGATCGTTCAGCAGGCTGGTAACTCCGTGCTGTCCAAAGCTAACCAGGTTCCTCAGCAGGTTCTGTCTCTGCTGCAAGGCTAATCGCCTGATTACGCTTAAACCCCGCTTCGGCGGGGTTTTTTCTATCCACGCACAAGCGTAACCCCCCAAATAACCCCTCATTTCACCCACTATTCACCCGATTAAAACCCCTCCAGAATCGGATAATCATGCCGATAACTCAACTAACGCAGGGCTGTTTATCGTGAATTCACTCTATACCGCTGAAGGTGTAATGGATAAACACTCGCTGTGGCAGCGTTATGTTCCGCTGGTGCGTCACGAAGCATTGCGCCTCCAGGTGCGTTTGCCGGCGAGCGTGGAACTGGACGATCTGCTACAGGCGGGCGGTATCGGGTTATTGAATGCAGTTGACCGGTACGACGCTCTGCAAGGAACGGCATTTACGACTTACGCAGTGCAGCGTATTCGTGGTGCGATGCTGGACGAGCTGCGCAGCCGCGACTGGGTGCCGCGCAGCGTTCGCCGCAACGCGCGCGAAGTGGCGCATGCGATGGGGCAGCTGGAACAGGAACTGGGGCGCAACGCGACGGAAACCGAAGTGGCGGAGCGTCTGGGCATTCCTGTTGAAGAGTATCGCCAGATGTTGCTCGATACCAATAACAGCCAACTCTTCTCTTATGATGAGTGGCGCGAAGAGCATGGCGATAGCATCGAGCTGGTGACGGATGAACATCAGCAAGAAAACCCGTTACACCACTTACTGGAAGGGAATTTACGCCAGCGCGTGATGGAAGCGATTGAAGCTTTACCTGAACGTGAGCAACTGGTGTTAACCCTCTATTACCAGGAAGAGCTCAATCTCAAAGAGATTGGCGCCGTGCTGGAGGTGGGCGAGTCACGGGTGAGCCAGCTGCACAGCCAGGCCATTAAACGCCTGCGCACAAAACTGGGTAAGTTATAGGTGAGTCATTCGCCTTGGAAATGCCGCACAACGTATTGACAACCAGGAGTTATCATGACGGTGCAGCAATCTAAAAGACGGCCTTTAAGCCGCTACCTGAAAGACTTTAAACACAGCCAGACGCATTGCGCCCACTGTAAAAAATTACTCGACCGCATCACGCTGGTTCGTCGCGGTGAAATCGTGAATAAGATTGCGATTTCCCGCCTCGACACGCTGATGGATGAAGCCGCCTGGCTTGAAGAGCAAAAAGAGTGGGTAGCGCTTTGCCGTTTCTGTGGCGATCTCCACTGCAAAGAGCAAAGCGACTTCTTCGATATTATCGGCTTCAAGCAGTTCCTGTTTGAACAAACGGAGATGAGTCACGGCACCGTGCGTGAATACGTGGTTCGCCTGCGCCGCCTGGGTCAGCATTTGACCATGCAAAATATCTCCCGCGATCTGCTGACGACCGGATACCTGGATGAAAATCTGGAGCCCTGGCTGCCCGCCACCAGTACCAACAATTACCGCATCGCGCTGCGAAAGTACGCGCAATATAAAGTCCAGATGCCGGGCGTCATAAAGCAGAAAGTCCACGCCGGAACAACTTCTGATATATATTAAAAAAGAATAAGATGTAGCGCAGCCGCCTTTGACGTTGCAGGCGATTTCTCTACACTACTCAAAAATTCCACTGTATCGGAGTACTTATGAAATTAGCAGTTCTGGGTCGTCAGGCGCTGATGGGGATGATGGCCGTTGCGCTGGTCGCGGGGATGAGCGTGAAAACGTTCGCGGCAGATAATCTGCTCAACAAAGTCAAAGAGCGCGGCACGCTGCTGGTTGGGCTGGAAGGAACCTATCCTCCGTTCAGCTTCCAGGGCGACGACGGTAAGCTGACCGGTTTTGAAGTGGAGTTTGCGCAAGAGCTGGCCAAGCATCTCGGCGTCAAAGCCTCCCTGAAACCGACCAAATGGGATGGTATGCTGGCGTCACTGGATTCCAAACGTATCGACGTGGTGATTAACCAGGTGACCATTTCTGACGAGCGTAAGAAGAAGTATGACTTCTCCACGCCGTACACCGTGTCCGGTATCCAGGCGCTGGTGAAGAAAGGTAACGAAGGCAGCATCAAATCCGCCGCGGATCTGAAAGGTAAGAAAGTCGGCGTCGGTCTGGGCACTAACTACGAAGAGTGGCTGCGCCAGAACGTGCAGGGCGTGGACATCCGCACCTATGATGATGACCCGACGAAATACCAGGATCTGCGCGTAGGCCGTATCGACGCCATTCTGGTTGACCGCCTGGCAGCGCTGGATCTGGTGAAGAAAACCAACAATACCCTGGCCGTCGCGGGCGATGCGTTCTCCCGTCAGGAGTCCGGCGTGGCGGTGCGTAAAGGTAACGAAGATCTGCTGAAAGCCATTGATGCCGCCATTGCTGAAATGCAGAAAGACGGCAGCCTGAAGGCGCTTTCTGAGAAGTGGTTCGGCGCAGACGTGACGAAATAAGTCTCTGACCGACAAAAAAAGGCGCTTTTAAAAGCGCCTTTTTTATTTCTCGCGCGTCTGCGTGCATAATGAAATAACAATTGTTTGCGTGACCGGAGGAACCATGTCACTACAGAATTTAACGCGCTTTCCCCGTCTGGAATTTATCGGCGCACCCACGCCGCTGGAGTATCTGCCGCGATTTTCTGACTATCTGGGGCGCGATATTTTCATTAAGCGTGACGATGTGACGCCCATGGCGATGGGCGGGAATAAGCTGCGCAAGCTGGAATTTCTCGCCGCCGATGCCCTGCGCGAGGGCGCGGATACGCTGGTCACCGCCGGGGCCATTCAGTCTAACCACGTTCGCCAGACGGCGGCAGTGGCGGCGAAGCTGGGCCTTCACTGCGTAGCCCTGCTGGAGAACCCGATTGGCACGCAGGCAGAGAATTACCTGACTAACGGTAACCGCCTGATGCTGGATCTGTTCAACGTCCAAGTTGAAATGGTTGACGCGTTGACCGACCCGGCTGCACAGCTTGATGAACTGGCGACGCGCCTGGAAGCGCAGGGCTTTCGTCCGTACGTCATCCCGGTTGGCGGCTCGAATGCGCTTGGTGCCCTCGGCTATGTTGAGAGCGCGCTGGAAATCGCCCAGCAGTGCGAAGGCGCGGTGAGTTTGTCCTCGGTGGTAGTGGCGTCCGGCAGCGCGGGTACCCATGCCGGTTTAGCGGTCGGGCTTGAACAACTGATGCCGGACGTAGAGTTGATTGGCGTGACGGTCTCCAGAAGCGTTGCGGATCAAAAGCCGAAAGTCGTCACCCTGCAACAGGCGGTGGCAGAACAGCTTGCGCTTCAGGCGAAGGCGGAAATATTGCTGTGGGATGACTACTTCGCGCCGGGTTATGGCACCCCCAATGATGAAGGGATGGAGGCCGTTCAGCTGCTGGCCCGCCTCGAAGGTATTCTGCTTGACCCTGTCTATACCGGTAAGGCGATGGCGGGCCTTATCGACGGCATCGCCCGCAAGCGCTTTAAGGATGAAGGACCCATTTTGTTTGTTCATACTGGCGGGGCGCCTGCGCTGTTTGCCTATCATCCCCATGTCTAAAAATCAGGTAGAAAAATAATAATGCAAGAAAGTATTCAACTGGTTATTGATTCGCTGCCGTTCTTGCTTAAGGGCGCGGTGTTTACTTTACAGCTCAGTATCGGCGGGATGTTCTTCGGGCTGGTGCTCGGGTTTGTGCTGGCACTGATGCGCATGTCGAACGTCTGGCCGGTGCGGTGGCTGGCGCGGTTTTACATCTCCGTGTTTCGCGGAACGCCGCTTATCGCCCAGCTGTTTATGATTTACTACGGGCTGCCCCAGTTCGGTATCGAGCTGGATCCGATCCCGGCGGCGATGATTGGCCTGTCGCTGAATACGGCGGCGTACACCTCTGAAACGCTGCGTGCGGCGATCTCGTCCATCGATAAAGGACAGTGGGAAGCGGCGGCCAGTATCGGGATGACCCCGTGGCAGACGTTGCGCCGGGCGATCCTGCCCCAGGCGGCGCGCGTGGCGCTACCTCCGCTGAGCAACAGCTTTATCAGCCTGGTGAAAGACACCTCGCTTGCGGCGACCATTCAGGTGCCGGAGCTTTTCCGTCAGGCGCAACTGATCACCTCGCGCACGCTGGAAGTGTTTACCATGTATCTGGCGGCCTCGCTGATTTACTGGGTGATGGCGACGGTGCTGTCCGCCCTGCAAAACTATTTTGAAAACCAGCTTAACCGCCAGGAGCGAGATCCAAAATGAGTGCAATTGACGTCAAAAACCTGGTGAAAAAATTCCACGGGCAAACGGTGCTGCACGGCATCGACCTTGAGGTTGAGCAGGGCGAAGTGGTGGCAATTATCGGCCCGAGTGGGTCAGGGAAAACCACGCTGTTGCGCAGCATTAATTTGCTTGAGCAGCCTGAAGGCGGGACGATCCGCGTGGGCGATATCACCATTGATACCGGGAAACCCATCAGCCAGCAAAAAGGGCTGATTCGCCGCCTGCGTCAGCATGTTGGCTTCGTATTCCAGAGCTTTAATCTCTTTCCGCACCGTACGGTGCTGGAAAATATTATTGAAGGCCCGGTCATCGTAAAGGGTGAACCAAAGGAAGACGCGACGGCCCGCGCCCGCGAGCTGCTGGCGAAGGTTGGCCTGGCCGGGAAGGAGACGAGCTATCCGCGTCGGTTATCTGGCGGACAGCAGCAGCGTGTCGCCATTGCGCGCGCGCTGGCGATGCGCCCGGATGTGATCCTGTTCGACGAACCCACATCCGCACTCGATCCTGAGCTGGTCGGGGAAGTGCTTAACACTATCCGACAGCTGGCGCTGGAAAAACGCACGATGGTGATTGTGACGCATGAAATGAGCTTCGCTCGCGACGTTGCCGATCGGGCAATTTTCATGGATCAGGGGCGAATAGTAGAGCAGGGGCCAGCTAAGGCGCTGTTTGCCAATCCTCAGCAGCCTCGAACCCGCCAGTTCCTTGAAAAATTCTTAATGCAGTAGCATTTTCACGCTCAATTTGCTCCAGATGTCGCTTCTGGAGCAAATTATCCTCCCATAGCTTCAGTTTTGTTGATTTTTTATTCCACCCGATGGGGATAAGCCATCGCCAAATTAAAGATAATCCGTCTGTGGTCGATATTTTATATAAATGATCCTGCTTTATGTGTTAGGTTATATTCACCATAATAATGATTATCTTTATCAGAGGCTTCATTCGGCAAGTATGAGGGATATAGACTTTTTCACCTGGCGACGGGAATGCGTCCTCCGGTTTCAGGAAATGACCTGTGCTGACGAGGTATATCAGGAACTTCAGCGACAAACGCAGGCGCTTGAATTCGATTATTATGCGCTTTGTGTTCGACACCCTGTGCCATTTACCCGCCCGCGAACATCCGTCCATTCCAGTTATCCGCAACAATGGATGGCGCAATATCAATCCGCGAATTATTTCGCCATTGACCCGGTACTGAAGCCGGAGAATTTCATTCAGGGTCATTTGCCCTGGACGGATGAATTATTCACGGATGCCCAGCAATTATGGGACGGCGCGCGGGACCACGGTTTACGTAAGGGAATAACCCAGTGTCTGATGCTGCCAAATCATGCGCTCGGCTTCCTCTCCGTGTCATGTACTAGCTTACAGGCACACTCGATATCCAGTGAAGAAATTGAGCTGCGTTTACAAATGCTGGTTCAGATGGCGCTCACTACACTGTTGCGCTTTGAACATGAGACGGTGATGCCGCCGGAAATGAAATTCAGCAAGCGTGAACGGGAAATTCTGAAGTGGACCGCAGAAGGGAAGACGTCGGCAGAAATTGCCATCATTCTTTCCATCTCGGAAAATACCGTCAACTTCCATCAGAAGAATATGCAGAAGAAATTCAACGCGCCGAATAAGATCCAGATAGCGTGTTATGCCGCGGCGACTGGGCTTATTTGACTGATATCACGTTCTGCGTGTCAGACGAGGAAAAGGCTGAATGCACTGCATCCAGCCTTTTTTGTTACTGGCGGTAGGCTTGTTTAATTTGCTTAACTGTATTGGCAAAAACAGCGGATTCCACCTGATCTTCCATCTGCGCGATCTGTTTTTCCATTTTAATGATCACACGTCCAGCATCAGCCTGGCCCATCGCCTGTAGCATAAGCGTCAGCAGCGACTTCAGGCAGTTTACTTCCTGTGCCAGTTCCTGGTTATTCTCGGCAGTGGCAAATTCAGGTGTGCTCATTTATTTTCCTCATTATAAAACAGCGCATGAGCGCGACGATGAAAGTTAAGGCGGCGGAGTATACCACAAGTTGCGGCAAAAAATGCAGTGGTTGTTTTTTATACTTTTACGCGTATTGATTATTGGCCGGTGCGGATTATGAAGGTAATCTGCCCAATATGTTAGCGACAATTAAATGTTTATCGCCGGTACGCCATCCGTTAATTGTTGTTACAAAAAAATGAGAGCATTTTTTAGTTTACGTTAACAAATGTTTTGGTGGCTTTTTGAATGCTGGTGCTAAAAAATAGCGGTAAAGCCCAGTACACATGGGTTTTCTTTCCACTTACTGTACAGCCTAATTTCCAAAAACGAGACCCGAATCGTATAGCCGATTTTTTAGCGTTTTAATCTTGCATGGAAAACCGTTAATATAAACCCAATTAGCAGTCAGTAGCGTTATCCCTATTCTGGAGACATTTCCTTTGATCAACGTCCTTCTTGTTGATGACCACGAACTGGTGCGCGCAGGGATACGACGCATTCTTGAAGATATAAAGGGTATTAAAGTAGCCGGCGAGGCGTGCTGTGGCGAAGATGCCGTCAAATGGTGTCGCGCGAACTCCGCAGACGTGGTGCTGATGGATATGAACATGCCCGGTATTGGCGGGCTTGAAGCCACGCGCAAAATCGCGCGCATGTTCGTTGATACCAAAGTCATCATGCTGACCGTCCATACCGAAAATCCGCTGCCCGCCAGGGTCATGCAGGCGGGGGCTGCGGGGTATCTCAGTAAAGGCGCTGCGCCGCAGGAAGTCGTCAATGCGATCCGCACCGTTCACGCAGGGCAGCGCTATATCGCTTCTGATATTGCTCAACAGATGGCGTTGAGTCAGATTGAACCGGAAAAAACGGAATCTCCGTTTGCCAGTTTGTCTGAGCGCGAATTGCAGATTATGCTGATGATCACTAAAGGTCAGAAGGTGAATGAGATTTCTGAGCAGTTGAATCTCAGCCCGAAAACGGTCAACAGCTATCGCTATCGGATGTTCAGTAAACTGAACATCCACGGTGATGTCGAACTGACTCACCTGGCCATTCGCCATGGTTTGTGCAATGCGGAGTCGTTAATAAGTCAGTGAGTGAAGCGTTCGATTCAAAAGCATTTCTGAAAACCGTCACCAGCCAGCCAGGCGTCTACCGGATGTATGATGCTGGCGGTACGGTTATCTATGTCGGTAAGGCGAAAGATCTGAAGAAACGCCTTTCAAGTTATTTCCGCAGCAACCTTGCCTCCCGTAAAACCGAAGCGCTGGTCGCACTTATACACAACATTGATGTCACCGTAACGCACACGGAAACGGAAGCGCTGCTCCTTGAGCACAACTACATTAAGTTGTATCAGCCGCGCTACAACGTTCTGCTGCGTGATGACAAGTCCTATCCGTTTATCTTCCTGAGCGCCGACACGCACCCGCGGCTGGCGATGCATCGTGGCGCTAAGCATGCGAAAGGTGAATATTTCGGCCCCTTCCCGAATGGTTATGCCGTGCGGGAAACGCTGGCGCTTTTGCAAAAAATCTTCCCTGTTCGCCAGTGCGAAAACAGCGTCTATCGCAACCGCTCCCGGCCATGCCTGCAATATCAGATTGGCCGCTGCCTGGGACCATGCGTTGAAGGGCTGGTGAGCGAAGAAGAGTACGCGCAGCAGGTGGAATATGTCCGCCTGTTTTTAGCCGGGAAAGACGATCAGGTGCTGACGCAACTGATTACCCGCATGGAAAAAGCCAGCGCGGCGCTGGAATTTGAGGAGGCCGCACGCATCCGCGACCAGATCCAGGCGGTGCGCAGGGTGACCGAGAAGCAGTTTGTTTCCAATACGGGCGACGACCTCGATGTCATCGGCGTTGCCTTTGACGCCGGCCTGGCCTGCGTTCACGTGCTGTTTATTCGTCAGGGCAAAGTGCTCGGCAGCCGCAGTTACTTCCCGAAAGTGCCGGGCGGGACTGAGATGGGTGAAGTGGTGGAGACCTTTGTCGGCCAGTTTTATTTGCAGGGCAGCCAGATGCGTACGCTGCCCTCGGAGATCCTGCTCGACTTCACGCTGGACGATAAAACCCTGCTGGCGGACTCACTTTCAGAGCTGGCAGGCCGCCGGGTGAATGTCCAGACGAAACCGCGCGGCGATCGTGCGCGTTATCTGAAGCTGGCGCGAACCAATGCCGCCACGGCGCTGACCACCAAACTTTCCCAGCAATCGACCGTCAGCCAACGTTTAACCGCCCTTGCTACGCTGCTCAAGCTGCCGGAAGTGAAACGCATGGAATGCTTCGACATCAGCCATACGATGGGTGAGCAGACCGTGGCGTCGTGTGTGGTCTTTGATGCCAATGGACCACTGCGGGCAGAGTATCGTCGCTATAACATCACCGGCATTACGCCCGGTGACGATTATGCCGCCATGAACCAGGTGCTGCGCCGTCGCTATGGTAAAGCGATTGAAGAGAGCAAAATCCCGGACGTTATCCTTATCGACGGCGGGAAAGGGCAGTTGGGGCAGGCGAAGGCGGTATTCGAATCGCTCGACGTGGAGTGGGATAAGAACCATCCGCTGCTGCTAGGGGTAGCGAAAGGGGCAGATCGTAAGGCTGGCCTGGAAACGCTGTTCTTTGAGCCGGAAGGCGAGGGCTTTAGCCTGCCGCCAGATTCCCCTGCACTGCACGTGATCCAGCACATCCGAGATGAGTCGCACGATCATGCCATTAGCGGACACCGCAAAAAACGGGCGAAAGTGAAAAATACCAGTACCCTTGAGACGATTGAAGGCGTCGGGCCAAAACGTCGCCAGATGCTGTTGAAGTATATGGGCGGATTGCAAGGATTACTCAACGCCAGTATGGAAGAAATTGCAAAAGTGCCGGGTATTTCGCAAGGGCTGGCAGAAAAGATCTACTACTCGTTGAAACATTGAGGGCTCTGTAGCAACATAGAGCTAAATTTTACTGACAACAGACAGTTACCGTCATCATGCGATTTAATATCCCTACGTTGCTTACTCTCTTTCGCGTTGTGCTCATTCCGTTCTTCGTCCTGGCATTTTACCTGCCGGTCGTCTGGGCGCCTTTTGCCTGTGCGCTCATTTTCCTGATTGCCGCCGTGACGGACTGGTTTGACGGTTATCTGGCGCGTCGCTGGAACCAGAGTACCCGCTTTGGCGCGTTCCTCGATCCGGTTGCGGATAAGGTGATGGTGGCAATTGCGATGGTGCTGGTGGCGGAACATTATCATACCTGGTGGGTGACGCTGCCTGCCGCGACCATGATTGGCCGTGAGATTATTATCTCTGCCCTGCGCGAGTGGATGGCGGAGCTGGGTAAACGCAGCAGCGTGGCGGTGTCCTGGATCGGTAAAGTTAAAACCACTGCGCAGATGGCGGCGCTGGTGTGGATGCTGTGGCGTCCGAATGCCTGGGTAGAGTGGGCCGGCATTGGTCTGCTGTGGGTTGCGGCGGTGCTGACATTGTGGTCAATGTTGCAATATTTGAACGCTGCGCGCGGTGATTTGCTTGAACAGTGATCGTTTCGGCTTAATTTTCAGCAAACGATCCTGAGATGCAAAAAATAACGTTGACTCATAACGTCATATCAGTAGAATGCAACGCATCGAACGGCGGCACAGTAAGCCGGACGATAATGAAATCAAGTGCTTAGCAAGTCGTTAAATAGTTACTTGATAACATGCGGGAATAGCTCAGTTGGTAGAGCACGACCTTGCCAAGGTCGGGGTCGCGAGTTCGAGTCTCGTTTCCCGCTCCAGATTAATGCATCGGCAGTTTGCGGGTGCAGGTCGAAAGACAAAAGATTTAAGGCGCGTTAGCAAAGCGGTTATGTAGCGGATTGCAAATCCGTCTAGTCCGGTTCGACTCCGGAACGCGCCTCCACTTTCTTCCCTGGCCGGATGGTGGAATCGGTAGACACAAGGGATTTAAAATCCCTCGGCGTTCGCGCTGTGTGGGTTCAAGTCCCACTCCGGCTACCATGGGAAATAGCAGAATAATCAAAGCAATAAGCAGTGTCGTGAAACCACCTACGGGTGGTTTTTTTGTGCCTGAAATTCACGCCCTGTGCATATCCTGTGCTCACGGGGTGCAATGAGCTGCAATCTCCAGCGTGGTAATACCGAATCGAACGTGTCGCCTCCAGCATAGAGAACCAGGTCGCTTTGCCTGTTTTCCGGTACTCTTCCGGGAAGGGGGCCCTGCTGAGCAAGCTGTAATGCTCTAGCCACCCTGAGTACAAAGTTGCTTAATTCGTGCAATCACCTCATTTCTGTACTTCTGGTGTCCGCGCATAGCCCTTGGATGGGCAATTCTGAAACAGATTGCATTACTTGTTTTGAACTCCCACAGCTTCCCCGGTATGACTGAAGAAGTCTCATAGCCGCCCAGCTCAGTAAGCACCTGTTTTATGATGTAGTCTGTTCTCCGGGCTCCGGATGCAAAGATGATGAAATCAGGCTCAAGGTGTTTAATTTGTACCGCCAGCAGCTTCAGCGAGGCTAATATGACTTCCTGCACTTCATTTTGAGGGCGATTGAGAGGGGTCAGTCCGTCGTAATCCCACGCCAGTAGATTGGCATACACGATAGCCTGAGGAGGAATATTAAGCTCCCGGGCCAGCCTGAAATGATATTGCGTGAAGCGGCTACGTGATTTGAGGTTGGTGGTGCCATAATTTTGTACCGGAAGATGTTTCCTGTAACGATCTACAGCCTCTTCAACCACCTGCCCGATGGTGACGTCAGGTATAAGTCCCAGCATCCGTGATATCGTATTCTTACCATTCAGCGTATTCCAGCCAGCGGTTTCACGTCCAACCAGCATGATTTTTACCGGTGAGTGCCAGTATTCTTCAAAGGGTACGGGTAAAAATACGCCTGAGTATTTATCTTCATTCAGGTTAAATGACTGGGCGTTAACTTCCTGCAATATCCGTTTGTACGCGTCTAATAGCTTTTCCATTCTTCAATCCTATCCCGTAATAAATTCACTTACAGATATATATTATTTTCATGATATCAATCAGATACATGAGGATAAATATGCAAAAATCCTTCCGATTCACCAATTCGTCCATCAAAGCCCTTCCGGCAAACACAGATACCAGATCTACAGAGCTTGAGGTATCTGATACCGAAGTTATTGGCCTCAAATGTCTCTCAGGTCGAACGGGTAACAAACGTTTCCTCCTGCGCTACACATTCCACGGTACCAAAAAAAGTATCAGTATTGGCAGATTCCCTGAAATTGATGTGGGGACAGCTCGCCAGATAGCTCGCCGTCATAAGGAGGCGATTGCACTGGGAAATGACCCCAAGGCAGTGCGCGATAATTATCGTGCGATGCCAACGCTTAGTGAGTTTTTTCACCAGACCTATGTTCCGTTCATCAAGCGCCATAAAAAGTCCTGGGATAAGGATGTTCAGCGTTTCACGCAATACATTGAACCTCGTCTGGGGAAGATACGTTACTGCGACCTTCGGGCCCGGGAGATCCAGCAGGTGCTTTTTGACATGCTTGAGGGCCGTATTCACGGCCAGCAGTATGCACCGTCTACCTGTAACAGGGCACTCGCTATTCTGAAAACCATGGGGCGTTATGCGCTACGACAGGATGTCCTGGAGAAGAATGAAGCCGATAAGATCCCTTTGCTGAAGGAGAATAATCAGCGGACGCGCTTTTTTGACGCCGATGAGATCAGAAGGATCCTCGACGCTGCGGCACGATACCCCAATAAGGCAGCCGGGGGACTGATAGCCATGCTGCTGTTAACCGGTACACGCAAATCAGAAATGCTGAATGTCATGCACAAACATATTGATCGGGATAACAGGTCGTTATTCATTCCTTATACTAAGAATGGTCGCAGCAGAACTGTGTATCTCAGTGATGTTGCATTATCCATTATTGATTCGATCCCACGGGCTGGCAGCAACCCCTATCTGTTTGCCGTAAAAGATAATGGAAAACCAATATCAGAACCCCGGTGGGCCTATGAAAAAATACTGGCAGAGTGCGGGATAGATAAAAGTGAAGTCTGTTTCCACACTACGCGCCATTCCGTCGCATCATTACTTGTCTCCAGCGGACAGTACAGTCTGTATGACGTTAAAGCCCAGCTTGCGCATGCCAGTATTCAGAGTACGGAGCGCTACGCAAAACTGACACCAGAGCGAATGCGTCAGACCGGGCAGGGTGTTACCGACCTTCTTTTACCCCCCGTAGCTACCAGTAAAGAACAGTGATTTTTGCATCTCTTAAACGTGGAGAATGATTATGCCGTTAAAGTGCCCTAAGTGCGGTAGTCGGAATACAGTCACAGAAACTGCCGGAAATATAGCAAAGGTGACTCGCGATGACCGGTTTCTGACATCGACATCCGGTTATATTAGCCCGGAGCAATTACCAGAATTGCTTAAAGAAATCATCAGGGCGATACAGCGTCTATTTGGATTCCTTAAACAGCGTGAAAGGAATAATGCGCCAGTGCTTATCTGCAAGGATTGTGGATATTATGAAAGAATTTAGATGACGCCTGAAGGCAATTCCAGATTCTTTACCCTGTCTATGTAACCCCGATACTTAAAACGTATCGGGTTTTTTGTTTATGAGGATTATTCAATGAAATTTATCTCGAGCTGGCAAGACCTGCCGTCGCTCCTTCTTCCCGATTCAGTTATGACTGTCTTGAGAAAAGAACTGATACTTCCATTTGATGATGAACTTTCCGCAATGAATTTTTGGTGCGAGGTGGGTGTAACATTAATGTACATTGAACCCGGTGATGTTCCCGAAGATATTAAACGACACGTACTGGATGTAATTCATCATTTAATTGCAAACCCTGAGTTCGTGGTCCATCTGACAGATGAATATTACTTGATGCTATCAATTACAGAAGATAATGGAAATGGTATTTATCTGCTATTTCATCCGGAATGCCCTTTGAAGGGGATTGACACATTAATGTCTATGGCGGAATCCCGTCTGTAAATCAGATTAAAACCAGGAGATGAAAATGAGAAAATCAAAGTTAGAGAAAAATAATAATGAACACGAGAAACTGGGGTTAAATAATGATTTAAGTGATATTGAAAAAGGTATCACTGAAGATGGCCAAATATTACCTGAAGAGAGTTATAAGCTGCTAATTGAATCAGGTCAGGCGGAAAAAATCAGCCCTAAAGCCAGCGGTATTCTGACATGGCAACTGGCTATGTCTGAAACGGATAATGAACTTTACCTGCGTCTCATGGCAAATGGCAGCGGTGGATTGTTCTCTAAAGACTGGGTCCCACTTTCTAAGATTGAAAGTGTACTCGAAGTTCAACCGACAACGGGCTTCACATCAGGCGTATTCAGATCATTATTTAAAGGAGCAAGTGCCAATAATGCCGGTTTCCTGGCCGCTGTTTTACGCTCACCGGATATATGTCTGCTTGAGGCGCACCCTGAGAAGTTGTTTACGCATGTTTTATATGCTGACTGGCGGGCGCGCCTTAAAACACTCGGTAAGGTTGGCGATTGAGAAAGGATTGCGAAGAATTAATTCTTTACCAGAACTGTTATACAACCAGAAACTACTACACACCTCTACTCACCTTTTACAGGAAAATCTATTATGCAAACCCAGTATGTCTTAAAACAGGCAGGATTAACGCTGCCTGTCACTAAATTATTTCAGCAGCACATCGTTACGCTTCTGGCAGAACAATCTCAGCAAACATCGGTCAGGGCAGTAGTCATTAATTTTCGTGACCCGGACTACAGTGCAGAATCCGGCGGATTTCATCCGGTTGAAATGCGGTTCATCCGTCAGGATAACGAATGGTATTTCGATTATGTCACAGACTTTAGTTACATGGGACGAGTCTACCCGGAACTGGAAAAGGAAATAGATTTTTGCTGGTCGGGTCATTACGTCTTCCATTATCTGTTTGGAGATATTTCATTGGTATCTGAGAAGAATGAACTCTGGTCCCTGTGGGAGAGTAATTTTATGGAATATCTCTCTATGGGGATTTACCGGGTAACGGTAACTGTGGAAAGTTGTTGACCCGTTATGAACAGGAAGAAAGCGGGCGGCAGAGAGGAATGGACTCTGGTCCTTATGGGAGGGTAATTTTATGGATTACCTGTCTATGGGGATTTACCGGGTAACGGTAACTGTGGAAAGTTGTTGACCTGTTATGAACAGGAAGAAAACGGGCATCTTTGTAATCCTCTTCATGCGCAGTACATCGCAGCATGATGATGATACTGGTTGTACCGGACCGTTCGCATAAACATGTGCAGACACGGGGGATCTCAGATCCCTCGTGATTTTTGCCCCCTATGGTGCATTCTCCAGTAGCAGGGTGATAACGGTTAATCCATTACCCCAACGACAGTATTACACCGGTAATAAATATTCATGAATACAGTCAGTTATGTGGGTTTTGAGGTGGACTATGTCATCGTTGACGATAACTGAAGGTTTTACAGATGTATAAAACTCGCGGTGAAAGGATCGCAGAAAGGCTGTGCTGGATATTACTACAACTGTATACCGGTAATACGGTATCGGTTAATGATATATGTCAGCGTTTCGCGGTCAGTCGCCGAACCGGACAGCGTGATTTGTTGAGAGTTGAAATTGTAACGGAAACTATTTCACCTGGAAGGGTAAGGCTGGCAAATTTGATAAGGGAACGAGTTAGACGAAATTTTTAATCGAATCCATATCAATTCTATAAAATATGAAACTTAACGGGAGTAAATATACACTCCCGTTATAATGCAACCTTTTTTTAACTACTCAAATGATATTAATTTAGGTGCGACAGTGTTTTTATGATGTGTTAAATTCGCAAGATCAATAATATCATTAAACAATTTTATGTCGTCGTCAGTGAGCTCTACGTCTGGATCAGCTAAATCGGCACAGGTAACATTTAACCAGTGTGTTAATGAATCAATCCTGTTTGAAGTAATATATTCAGTGTGACCAATATCCCACTTCCAGTTGATCACCCGAGCAGGTCTGAATCTCACCTCCCGAACCCCAATTGGCGTTACTGACTCTACGAGAGGGTATATCGTGTTAAGTACTTTATCATGTTCACTGTAGATATTTAAATGCCCCATTTTTGAACCGTAAGCCATTTTCATTATGTTCTCTGTATAACTTGTTATTGGGGTGGCTCCGGCCATAGAGATTGTTAAGAGAATATTATCATTTTTAATATAGGGTAATGTATTGTTTATTAATCGAGTCCCTAAAGAATGACCCATTATGATCACATTACGCTTTTCTTTAACGTATATCTCGTTTATTACGTGTGCTAATTTTTCTCTGTTATTAACTGCTGCTTTCGTTGCATTATACCAGGCCTGACGCGCTTTAAATGGAATGGAGATTGATGACAATAAAGGAGATGTTCTCAGGGGGAAGAGAGTATATAACCCCCACTTGTTCGCTATGTCAGAACTTAATATGGATAGTAGATTTGCCGATTCCCATTTATAGTATCTGACATCAAGGCCACACCCTGCTTTAATTCGGTTAAACCATGATATATCATTTTCGGTCAGAAACCCTGATACAACAAGAAGAACCGGGCATTTTTTCATGGTAACTCCATTTTTTAGCTTACAAAAATAGCACTCAATGAAAATTATATTATCCGTGTCATTACGGGGCGTTACTTGGCTGGGTGTAACGTTTCAGTGCGGATTGTATATCTTCAGCAAGTTGTTGACGGATTGAGGCCGGTTGTATTACTTCGACATCCGGTATCCAGTATTTCATTAAAGGCATTATCTGATCTGTGTGTGTTACACGTGATATCACCAGTAAATCGCCAGACCGGGAAGTATGAATTATTTCCTGTCCTGGCAATAGATGACGGTGGGTAAACCACGGAGCAACATGTGCGGAAACTGAAATAAGAACTTCGATAAGGTCTTCGCTATACCAGATACCATCTGTCTTTTCTATTTTTTCATTAATTTCGGGGATTATCCTGAAAGAGATATTACTCATGCAAACGTCTTTGACAGATGAGATAACAAAGCTTTTTAATGTACTGTCATGGGCGGCAGCGAGATACCACAATCCGTTATCATTAACCAGTCTGTATGGCTCAACAGCCCGAAACTCTTTATCTTTGTAATTAAAATTTACTTTCTTCTGTGACAGGATGGCATCGGATAATACATTCAGAATTGACATGAATGATCCGCAGTTTTCGTATGGACGTTGTTTTATCAGAAACGGGTTGTTTTTCGTGTTACCTAACAAAATACTCAGTAGTCTGTCATCCCAGCGAGGGAACAGCCCTTCAATACCCAGGATGCGCGTGAAATGACGTAAATCAGCATTGCTGCGTTGACCGAGAACACCGTCAGACAGGCGATAGCGACCATTTTGTCGAATCAGATTAAGATAGGACAGGCGCTGAGTAAGATCACGACGGATAGTTTTTTCGCAAACGTTAAATTCCTCAGATAACTCCCGGACGGCTAGTGACTCACCATTGTTCAGGCGAGTTAATATCAATCCGAGTCGATATCCAAGTTTATCGTGCTTACCCATTCGTTTATCCGGTTAATGCCAGCGAAGAGGATATTTTCAGCAAAGTAACGGACAGGATGAGTCCACTTTTACTGTGACGGAGAAAAAAATTAACTCATTAATTATCAATATATTAAAACATTGCTGGAATCATCGAATAAAATGTGGACTCATCCTGTCCATGTGTATTTTTACGTTCAGGGTGATAATTATTATCCTGACCTGTACATGACATGTTTTTGCTGCATATTTGACCATGCACTTTTGCCATCAAGTCGGAGAGGCAGGGGGGAACGTAAGATCCGAAGGTTAGAGAGGTTATCAGCAATTACAATGATGATTAATATTTTCATAATGTCGGAGAACATCATATTAGTTGAAATAACATAAAGGTGGTTCTATGTATTTACATATCAGAAAGTATCAACTCGTAAATGCGAGATGGCGTGATGTCATTGATCTGACAGATTATGAAGAAACAATCAGGCAGGTTGTCGGTACATTATTTGGAAATGATTTTATTGAGGTCAGCGTTGAAACAAATTGTTTTACTCTGACAGTAAACAGTACAAGCAGTAAAATACCACACGGCATACTGGTGAATATGGGGAAAAGGCTGGCGGCTAATCTCCAGAGTATCACCTGTCATGCCATGCGGATCTATCATGTAAATGGCCATCCTGACGCGCGGCAGTTATTTCACTGTTTTGATGCCGATTGCCTGTGATTAAGCCCCCAACTTCTGTTAAAGGAGTTGGGGGAGATTTAACGGTTATCAGACTGGAAGACAGAATGTCGGATATTTACGGGCTATGATATCCATCAGTGACTTCATTCGCGGTGTTACAGAACTAAATTTCATTTGGGGTATTTTTGCTCTTACCGCATTTTTTACATCAGTCACCGTTACTGAATAGCCTTCTGACGTCAGCCATTCAGCAACCTCTTTACAGGAATAACTTTTTTTATCTTTCAGCATAAGCCCCCATTGGCACTGAGTCAGCGCCCGGAGAAATAGTCTGACTAAAATATCATCACTACGTTTGCTTCCGACTTTTAGTTTCATATCAGAAAACACCGTCCGGCAATAGAGAAAATCACACCAGTCATCCCAGTCAGCCAGGGTCTTCAGTGTATGCGTTTGCCGCCAGTCGTCGAAAAGGGAGCGTTGCTGCAGAGCCTCTTCCATATTATCCCACGGGCGGGAAAACATCAGTAGATGCCCTTCATTCATGGCGGGCTGTACGGGCTGGCGTTTGAAATCGAATTCCAGATTAAGACGGATATCCTGTTCCCGGGATACCAGATCGCTTTCCGACAGCCACATCTCACGCGTTGATATCAACGTACTTCGGGATAACGTCTGACCGGGTAAACGATTAAGGTAAAGATCTACCATATAGTCGTTATAGTCACTGCGTGGAATATCGGCAGGAGGTTTAACGCCAGCCCTGGCATGAACAACCGGTTTTCCCTGAATAGCTCTATAGGTTAACTGCCCCCGGGTTTTCATGGCGATAAGCTGGCTGACCTCATGCTTACATGTCAACATTGATGAACCCGGATCAACAATATCGCACAGCGACTGGAAGCGGGAAGACAGTGGACCGCTCATGTTTATCTTGTTAAGTGGGCAATTTGTCAAAAAGCCATCGGTTGTGACGCTGACAACCGATGAATCAGAAGGCAAAGCATTCATGAGTTCCCCGACAACGGCGCGGATAAATCCCGTCACATGCGCAGCAAAGAATGGCTGAGTAACCGATGATGGTGGGAGGGATCTGTTTAATCCACGGGCAGTATCAAAGGCGGTTTTGGCGCGAAGGCCCTGAGCAAGTTTGCCATAAAGCGAGTTGCCAATTTCTTTCCAGAATTTCTCCTCCAGAGAACCTTTAATATGGCGATTACGGTTCTCACGGACCTGTTGAACAAAGGGAAGAAACACCGATGTTGATTCGCTGTTATGTGGGGAGGTGTCACAGATCCAGGGGACGATGATCCCATTATGGATCGTCATCTCTGCCCCGAGCGACAGAGCAAGTTCGATTTCAGGTGCCGTTGCCCATGATTCGCCACTTAATGGAAAGAATAACCCATATTGATCGGTCCGAACCGGCAGGCTGGGATAGGGAACTGATTCCGGGAACCGAAATGTGACAAGCGCAAATCCCATCACATGCCCACAGTAATCGTCCGGATTTTTACTGAGGCGGATGTTTCCGTAATCGGGTGTGAGGATATCTAATAGCCCGGTGGTATACGCTCCAGCCAGATCGTAGTCATACCAGTGATCAGACGGTGTAACCCCCATCATAAAACACTCATTGCGTCCGCCGTGGTAACAGTTGATCGGGAACGTTTCAAACAACTCTCTTGAAGGAACACTGGCGGGGTTTTTAATCGTCCGGAATGCCTGTTTCTCCGTGAGCCAGAGTTCACGGGTTTTAATGTGTGTCCCAAGGCAGACTTCAGGAGATATATTGTTTTCTTTAAGTGTTTTGGTGAACCGTGAAACTGCCATCGCCCCGATGGTGGCGGGGACACGATCAATCATCAGCTCCCGGGCGCAAAAATTGCGAACCTGTAAAGCATAACGAACCGCAATCTCGGCATCCCGCAGAGCATAGGCTTCAAACCCTGCTCTGTCGCCCAGAAGATATTCACGCATATTGGTTATGGAATAAGGGGCAGGAATGGTGAGTTTGGGAAGACCCAGTAATTCACCACATTCAGCCAGACCCATATCCCCGGGAGTGATAAGCAGTGTATCGATGAAAGCTACGTTACTGCAACGCGGAGGGGAAGTTCGTTTGTCAAACATTATCTGTTCAGTCTTTACGCGACGTTCCTGCTGTTCATCAAAATCGATACCGTAACGATTTTTGAAGCTGCTGACAGTACCGCGTATTCCTTTCAGAAGAATTTTGTAGTCTGACCAGAAATTGGCAAAGGAGGCGATATCCGCACGAATGAAATGCGCATATATATTAATAATACCGGGCCATTTTGTAATCACACCCGTTTCAAGAAGCGGTGTAATCGTTTGACAGAGAAATTCCTTAAAAGACAGCCGGGATTTTTTCTGTGAGTCAGGTGGATAGATAATGTTCGATATACCTGTATTTTCGGGTAAGACAACATAACTCTGATATGACAGAATATCATTCTGTTGTGTTTCAGGATTGAAAACATATTCGGTATCAAAACCGATATGGAGTGTCAGGTCACTTGAAATAACAGATACTTTTTCTGATGCAGGTGGTATCACAGGATAATCATCAAGCGTTTTAGGTCTTTTAAGATTGAGCGCTGGCTCTGAAGTCACGGACTGATACCCCGAGGCGGCAGCGAGGATATCCTGCAAATTATGGCTCATAGTTAACTCCGAAAAAATGCCGGGAGCTGTGTCCCGGCATAAAGAATCAAGATTTAATAACATTTACTACAGATTTGAAAATATCGGTTTTGCGTGATTCATCATCTGCATGGATAAATGAAACGAGGTTCCTGCCTGCTTTAATCAGGATACCACGTTGCGTCTTTTCCACAGACGGGGTAACGTGTGCAGATAACAGACAATGTTCATGTAAATGAAGAAACTTTTTTGAGGCGTAGCCGCCATGTAATCGGGCTTGAATGTCAAGATACATATCATCAAGAGAACCGGGTTCTCCTGATTCACTCAATACCGGATAGCCCTTCTTATCAAAAAGGCTGAGGATAGATTTACCATCATGTTCGAACAAGGTAACACCGTAAATGTATTTCATTCGAAAGGTGAGGTAATCGGTGGTGTAGACCTCCTCCTGACGATTGAAATTTTTGAGACGCCTGGCTAATTCATTAAAAACAGCACGAGCAGTAGCCGTGTCCTGCAGGGTGTAGGTATAAAGTACGAAGCCATCTGTGCCGATGAGCTTTACTAAGTTACCCATAATCGTGATAGCGAGAACTAATGCAAAGGACAGATATTTTTCATCGTTGTCTACAGCTGTGTTTGCTGCTTCAGGAAGAATGTTCAGTGCATTATTAGCATTATTTGCTGTGTTCTTAGTAACCATTTATATCACCTTTAAGTTTGTTTTGACGATGTGCATTTTCCCACTCAACAATATCATCAAGAGAGAATCGTATAGCCCGCCCAATTCTGATGAAGGGCGGGAGTTTTCCTGGGTTGCGCGATATATCTGACGCAACCGTGGATGCGGAAAGATTAAATCTTTCTGCAAACTGCTTAATGGTTAAATACATAAACCTCCGGTTTTAGAGAAGAAGAAGCCACGCGGATTTAATATCAATCCACATTCTTTGATGACTTAATGCAGGGCCCTGCAGAAGCATGCAATGACAATACCGTCCTTAAACGAGTGTTGCATCAATCACGAATCACAGATCATAGGTTCATTTTTGTGTCATAACTTTCTATGACCTGAGAAACCACTGCGTGTGATGTCGCTGCATTGTGAAAAGCGTAGCGACGGGTCGCCGTGAGTGAATGGTGATTTAGCAGATGGGAAGCGATTGCAATATCCCCGGTCGCCTGTAGTACCCGGGTGGCAAAGGTACGGCGCAGGTCATGCATCCGCAGGTTATCAATGTTGGCATCCCGACAAATACGGGCAAAGGTTGCACGCGGATATGCCAGAGGGCGGGCATTGTCGGTTAGTTGTGGAAAAATGTAAGTTTTGCTGAGCATCAGGTCCTGCTGGCACTGGACAACTGCAATGGCTGGAGGTGCAAGTGGGCAGGTGAAAGGGTGTCCGGACTTTGTATCAGGCAGTATGAGTTGATGCATATCCGGGTGCCAGTACTCCCATTTCAGGGTACATACCTCACCAATACGCATCCCCGTATAAAGAGCAAGCAATATAGAATCAGCTGCCGGTGTTTGCAGCGCTGTTGCCGCGTCAATAAAGCGCGGGATTTCTGTCGCTGATAGTGTGCGATAGCGAATGTTATTTTCTTTCAGATAGCGGACATGTGACATCGGGGAATGTGTGATCCATCCAGCACGTACTGCCAGAGAGCATATTTTGGACAATATTGCGAGGATACGGTTTACTGTTGACGGACGTAATTTTTCCCGTAAGCCAGCAGCATATTGTTCTAGTTCTCCTGCCGTGATGTCGCGAAGTTGCCGCTTGCCCCAGAACGGGCGAACGTAGAGGTTGAGTTTTGACAACTCTGACTGAGGACTCTTTTTATACAACTGCAAATCCGGTAGCCACAGGTCATTGATGGCCTGTTCCACAGTGAATCGACGGGACTGAACCGCAAGACGATTTTTATCAGCAAGCAGTTTCATCACATGCTGACGGGCATCCTCAACGCAGAGCTGAGGGAACTGACCCAGGGTTTCATATATACGCTGATTGTTTATAGTGGCACGGAAGGCCAGCGTGATCCGATTGGGATACACCAGAGCACGCAGGTTTTGGCAGTGAATATCACGGTATTCCTGACAACCCGTGAGGGGATGTGGAAGTTGGTGAATTGATTTGTTGCTGAAACGCAGATCCAGAATAGGCATCGTATTTCTCCTGTAAATGACACTGGAAAAATACGATGTGAGGTTATAGTCTGCCAGTTACAGCTTTCACAGTTCATCAGGTGAAAAAACGCAGATTCAGATATAATGGCAACACAATTCCATGTCGCCATTATATTAAGAAACTACAGTTTCATGATCTTGTTCGCTATTTTTTCGAAGTAAACCTCATTCTTAAGAAGAGTTATATTGTTTGTTTGAACACCCAGACCACTGGAGGTTGACTGGAAGTTGAGTGAACCACTTATCACTGTGGATTTTCCTGATAAAAAGGAAATCAACTCCTTGGAAGATGGTGCCCACTCAGGGTTTAAGAGTAATGCAATATAGATATATGTCTTACGAAGCAATTGTTCGATATCTTTTTTATGCCCTGTAGTGTTTTGCTTACCTTTAATGCAAATAGATTTGATTATGAACTCATCAGGGCTGGTTAAAGGCGTTTTAAACTTATTCAGTGATCCATCGTTATGAATGACTTCATAAGGCAGCATAGATAAAATGATCAATGCAATCATTTTAGGATGATAAAGGTAGTTATCACGAATGATTTTTCCTGCCTTCATTGTATTGAGCGTTGTTTGAATAAATACAAAAAGATATTCAGAGCAAAAGTAACAAAACACAACCCAGGATAGGTCAATGGCTGGAATGTTAATATCCTTAGGTAGTTTGTTTAGCCAGTATTCAGACTTCAAAAAGGTACTGATTTCAACAGTATATTCATTCATTTTTGCGCTGAAATCAAGCATTGCTACTTGACCTGATTGTTCCGTAACTGTGTGGTCTATAAATGTTAGTGTATTGCACATTTTATCCAGCGTGTTTTGAAAACAAGAAAGGAGTTCGGCATTATTATTACCATTAACCGCAGATGAAAGTTCAGTTGCAATAAATGCATCCAGTAGCATACAGATTTTTTTCGGAATGACATTTTTACGGGATTGCTGTGAATAGAAATATACTGCCAGTAAATTAAAGGCAGTGCACTCCTTTTTTAACCATTGTTCGAGCACTGGGACGTGCTGAAAAAAATTGATATGCTTAGCAGTAGATGCTGATGGAGATAGTACATGAAGAATATCTACAGCAGGCTTCATTTGCAATATTTGATCGGATTCGGTAGTCGTCATTAGTTCCAGTAATTGCTGTTCAGAAAATAGTTTAGACAGGTGATCAATGTCTTTTTGGTATTGGTTAAGTTTTTTTAAATTCCCCGGTACACGGGTTACATTGTTTTTCATTTTCTCGAACATAATTTTATCCTCGTTTGAATTAATACACTGATTTAAAAAGTAGCATGTCGTGTTAGCGAGGTAATCCTAAAACATGAATGGCAGCAGGGGCAAGCTTGAATCTGCGTAAGGATATGGCTTGAATTTAATGGTGTAATCAGTGAGTTAGAGGCTTATAGCTATTTAAATACAATAAGTTATGACGGTGTGTGGCGGGTGTAAATCGGTTAGTTTTTATGGTTAAAATATGAGCGCTATGAGGTTTCAGAGATGGTGGTGTTTAAATTACATAAAACCAAGGCCTGATAATCAGTATCAATACCGGAACGATGTCATATGATTAACACTGTCTATGGCATTGATAATGATCTATGCAAGGCTGAAATTAGCTCTGCTTCACAATGATATAGTGTTCTCTAAAGATTAAAAGGAAATAAACAGAGCCTTTCGCCGATGAATCAATGTGCTGATTTCCCTCAAATCAGCCTCAATACTACCAACATCACCAAAGACTTCACCTCTAATCTCACTTCGATTTTTCATGAAATTGGTGCTTAATAAGCTTTCTTTTTTTAATGCCATTAATTTTGGTTTTATATCGTTATAGAAGTGCTTATGGCTTACCCTGATGTTATGAATCGAGTAGTAAACTGTTTTATACATCAAAAATATAAGTAACTGGCCGAGAAGATATTCTTTTTCAATGTATTTATATTGAGAGGATTTTTCGCGTTTCGCCAGGTAGAAAACATGAGGTGCGATGATGGTGGGGATAAAATCCAGTGCTGGAGAGGTTTTGGTTTTTTCTGTTTCTCTTCCGGATTGAAGATGTTGAAGTACAGAGTATGCAATGCTTAATATTATGGCATTGCTTATATTATTAATTTCAGTTGGGTAAATATGCAGGTTGCTTATCAATTCTGAAAGGCAAAGTAAAACACCAGTGATGTTGGGTTTTCTGCCGGAGATTGTGGTGCTGTTGAAAATGTGACGATTCTTACGACTTATATTGACAAGTTTATGAGTGCAGAACTCTATATGTTCGACGATTTTATCTTGACTATTTTTAATGTATTTTGAAATGTTAGTGATCCGGCCATTCAACGTTAGTTCATCAAGCAATATATCATTTTTAATATTGCGAATTTCATCGCAATGTTCACATTGAGAAACTATCTCATGTAATACATAACTCGAAGTATTGCGTGACGATGCTGATATGTAATCTAAAATGGAATGCTCGACTTTGATTTTTTGTTTGTATTTTTTAATGCACTGTTTGATTGTTTTTTGTAGAGTATTTGAGATGTGTTTTTTATATTCTTTTAGAAAATCTTGCTCTAAAAAGAGTGAGGAGAAGATCAACTGCTGGCGAGATAATTTAATCTCAGGCTTGATCAATTTAATCCGAAAAACTCTTCCCTCCAACTCATAGCTGAACATGGAAGATAAGTCATAGTGGGGTGATAAATGTTCGAGTAACGACATTCGTGTATTCATTAGCCGCTTGAATTTATGGTCAGCATACATAAGTGTTTTTTTTATTTGCTCATCATAAAGTGGGCCGATAGCGCAGTTGGCAATACTCATTCTATCCGGAGACCTCCAGTCAGCAGGGGAATCACATTGACGGTCATCATTACTATCAAAGGGCATCAACGTTGCCGATTATGGATGATGTCAGCTTCACACACCAGAACGGGTGATATATGGATCATCATTACCCCAACGGCAGTTTTACACCATGGCTAATATGGATGCTATCTTACTAAGATAATTGGTTTTTAGCGAGTGACGAGCCAGGTTGTGTCAGTCTGTCTCATGTCGATATTACGGGGATGATGCAAACCTGAATGCTGCGATATTGGCGTGTCAGGGGAGGCATCTTACGGTATCATTTACCGCAATTTTTAAGATGCAAAGCCCTGCATCGCTAGCTTTTTCTTCAGACCAGGATGATTCATGAACGACAAAATCAGTCAGGACACGATCAACAAAGCCCTGTGGGCCGCGTGTGATACGTTCCGTGGCACCATCAGTGCTGATACCTATAAAGACTTTATCCTTACCATGCTGTTCCTCAAGTACATTTCAGATGTCTGGCAGGATCACTATGACGAATACAAAGAACAGTATGGCGATGCGCCGGAACTGATTGAAGCGATGATGGCCAACGAGCGTTTTGTACTGCCAAAAAGTGCCAGCTTTTATGCGCTGTACGAACGCCGCCATGAGCCGGGTAACGGTGAGCGTATCGATCAGGCTCTGCATGCAATCGAAGAAGCCAACGGAACCAAACTGAAAGATGCCGGGAAAAGCGTGTTCCAGGATATTTCGTTTAACACTGACCGCTTGGGTGAAGAAAAACAGAAGAACACCATCCTGCGTCAGTTGCTGGAAGACTTCGCCGGTGAAGATCTCAACCTGAAGCCAAGCCGTGTAGGTACGCTGGACGTTATCGGTAATGCCTACGAATATCTGATCAAAAACTTTGCCGCCAGCGGTGGGCAGAAAGCCGGGGAATTCTATACCCCACCAGAAGTTTCAGACCTGATTGCTGAACTGCTTGATCCGCAACCGGGTGATACCATCTGCGATCCGGCCTGCGGCTCTGGTTCGTTATTGATGAAGTGCGGACGTAAAATTGTCTCCGGACATAACAGCCGTAATTATGCGTTGTTTGGTCAGGAAGCGATTGGCTCCACGTGGTCGCTGGCGAAAATGAACATGTTCCTGCACGGCGAAGACAACCATAAAATCGAGTGGGGCGATACCATTCGTAACCCGAAGCTGCTCGATAAAAATGGCGACCTGATGCTGTTTGATATCGTGACCGCAAACCCACCCTTCAGCCTGGATAAGTGGGGTCATGACGAGGCCGAGAATGATAAGTTTGGTCGTTTCCGTCGCGGTGTACCGCCGAAGACTAAAGGAGATTACGCCTTTATCTCACACATGATAGAAACCCTAAAACCGGGGACTGGTCGTATGGGCGTAGTGGTGCCACACGGTGTGCTGTTCCGTGGCTCCAGCGAAGGCAAAATTAGGCAGAAACTGATTGATGAAAATCTGCTGGATGCGGTGATTGGTCTACCAGAGAAATTGTTCTACGGTACGGGGATTCCGGCTGCGATTCTGATTTTCAAAAAGCAGAAAGTTGATGATAAGGTGCTGTTTATCGATGCCAGCCGTGAATTCAAGGCAGGTAAAAACCAGAACCAGCTTAGCGAAGAAAACATTAAGAAAATCGTCAAGACCTACCGTGATGGCGATAACGTCGAGAAATACGCCTATCTTGCCAGCCTGAAGGAAATTCAGGACAACGATTACAACCTCAATATTCCGCGCTATGTCGATACCTTTGAGGAAGAAGACGAGATCGATTTGCTGGTGGTGCGTAAGGAACGTGAGCAACTAAAGGTGGAGCTGGCGAAACTGGAAACGGAGATGGCGGGTTATCTGAAGGAGCTTGGTTATGGCTCGTGAAATAATATTGCAAAAGCTGCCTGTAGGGTGGAGCTACAATTTATTGGATAATATTGCTGAAAGATGCAGTGGCCATACACCGAGTAAATCATTCCCGGAATATTGGAATGGTGGCATTAAATGGATTTCCCTCGCTGATTCATGTCGCCTTGATAAAGGGTACGTTTATGAAACTGATAAAGAAATATCTCTAGAGGGCATCAAAAATAGTTCAGCTGAAGTACATCCGGCGGAAACGGTTGTATTATCGCGCGACGCAGGTGTTGGCAAGAGTGGTGTTATGGCTACGCCAATGGCTGTGAGTCAGCACTTTATTGCCTGGAAATGTGATAATAAAGAAAAGCTTCATAGTTGGTATCTTTA
This sequence comes from Enterobacter cloacae complex sp. ECL411, assembly GCF_021869665.1. Lineage (NCBI taxonomy): Bacteria > Pseudomonadati > Pseudomonadota > Gammaproteobacteria > Enterobacterales > Enterobacteriaceae > Enterobacter > Enterobacter cloacae complex sp. ECL411. Next base: position 2,905,537 of record NZ_CP091486.1, on the reverse strand, counting down.
TAATTGGTTGCAGTTAAATAAAGAAGAGTTCGAAAGGCAAGCTGTTGGCTCTACAATTAAAACAATTGGTCTTCCATATTTTAAGAAATTAAGAATAGCTGTTCCTCCTTTTGACGAACAAAAGAAAATCGCCCAAATCCTGTCAACCTGGGATAAGGCGATTTCGGTGACGGAAAAGCTTCTCACCAACAGTCAGCAGCAGAAAAAAGCCCTGATGCAGCAATTGCTTACTGGGAAGAAACGCTTGCTGGATGAGAATGGGGTGAGGTTTAGCACGGAGTGGGAGTTTAAAAGAATAAGTGAAATAGCAACGCGAGTTCAACGTAAAAATGATGCTGCCGAACATCCTATTTTAACAATATCATCTTTGTCTGGATTTGTCCGGCAGGATGAGCGTTATAGTCGTTATATGGCGGGAGAAAGTGTGAAAAATTATATCCTGCTTAAAAAAGGTGAGTTTGCATATAACAAAGGAAACTCAAAAACATACGAGTTCGGATGTATTTTTGACCTTGAAGCATATGAAGCAGGACTGGTACCCCATGTCTATGTTTGCTTTAGATTAAAAAATGGGCTCAGTCACCGTTATTTTAAATATTTATTTGAGGCTGATTATCTCAAGCCACAGTTAGGGGCGTTAGTTAATACTGGGGTCCGAAATAATGGTTTATTAAATATCAAACCGACAGAGTTTATGCAAACAAAAGTCCCTGTTCCATGTTTTGAAGAGCAGGAAAGCATCGCTGATATGTTATATAACTCCAGCAGGACGATACGTGTTCTTCAGGATAAACTCGCCTGCCTGAAAGACGAGAAAAAAGCCCTGATGCAACAGCTACTGACTGGCAAACGTCGTGTTAAGGTCGATGAGGCGGTTGCCGTATGAAACTGACGAAAAGCGGTCCACTGACTGACCGGGAAATCGACTGGCTGGAAGAAATATTAATGAAGTATGGAATGGATGATTCTGTACTCTGTTTCTCTGAGCTGGATGGATTGCTGACGGCGATTTTATCAGGTCCAAATATGGTTTCACCCAATATCTGGCTGAGTGCTATTTGGGGAGGAGGCGATTATCATCCGAAATGGTCATCTGAGAGAGAGATGGAGCGTTTTGTCAGTCTGTGTTTTCAGCATATGAACGATATCGCTGGTTGCCTTTATAACGCCCCTGAACTGTTTGAGCCGATTTTCAATGAGCGTGAGGTAAAGGGGGAAAAATATACCATTGTGGAAGAGTGGTGTTTTGGTTATATGAAAGGAAAGTCACTGGATGACTGGTCTGGTCTTCCCGGTGAGTTACGGCCTTCTCTGGAAGTGATCGCTCTTCATGGCGTGGAGAAGAATTTTCCTGTACTTGAGAAAATGACCGGAGAGCAGTTTGAGAAAAGTATTTCCCTTATTCAGCCTGCTGCACTGGCACTTTATCAGTACTGGTTGTCAGTGAGAATGTCAGAGGCATCATCCCGGCCTGTTCCAGTGAAGGGGGCAGAAAACATGCCCGGGCGAAATGACCCGTGTCCGTGTGGCAGCGGTAAAAAATTTAAGAAGTGCTGTCTGCATTGATGAATCTTCATGTGACCAGTAGCGAGTAGCGCCAGAAAGAAAAGGATTAATGATGAACCAGACGTACACGCCAAAATTCCAGGAAGAATACAGCGCCAAAATTCCGGCACTGACGTTACTGACCAGCCTCGGCTGGACGTTTTTATCTCCGAAACAGATTATGGATTACCGGGGCTATAAACAGGATGAGGTGGTGCTGCGTCCGGTTCTGCGTGAAGAGCTGTCGAAGCGTTCCTTTATGGCGGGTGGCAAAACCTGCCAGTTATCGGAAAAAGCACTGGATAACCTGATATCACAGGTCTGTTCTCCGGCGCTCAATGAAGGGCTGCTCAAAGCCAATGAACGGATGTATAACCATCTGCTCTACGGTATCGCCGTCACGGAGTTTGTCGATGGCAAGAAGGTGAACCCCACCATTGCGCTGATCGACTGGGAACATCCGGAAAATAACCAGTTCCATTTTACCGAAGAATTTACGGTATTGCGGTCAGGCGGTGTCGAAACCCGCAGGCCGGATATTGTGTGTTTTGTGAATGGTATCCCGCTGGCCGTCATTGAAGCGAAAAGCCCGGCGGGTCACGGCAAGAAAGGGCCAACCATTGACGAAGGGATATCCCAGAGTATCCGCAATCAGCTCAACGACGAAATCCCGCAGCTGTTTGCTTACAGCCAGATATTACTGTCGATTAACGGGCATGACGGGCGCTACGGTACCTGTCATACACCAATGAAATTCTGGGCGGCATGGCGCGAAGAAGATATTACTTACGCGCAGATGTATGCGCTGCGCAACCATAAGTTATCGACTGAACAAATTCATGCGTTGTTTGATCATCGTCCTTCAGTCGATCTCAAATGGTATCAACAGTTAATCGATGGGGGGGAACTGGCAGTCAGCGGGCAGGATAAGCTGCTCATCAGTCTGCTTTCACCGGAACGTCTGCTGGAGATGACCCGCTTCTTCACCCTGTTTGATAAAAAAACCGGAAAAATTGTTGCCCGCTATCAGCAGGTGTTCGGGATAAAAAGACTGCTGGAACGCATCAGTACCCGCAGACCAGACGGGGGCAGGGAAGGTGGGGTGATCTGGCATACCACGGGGTCAGGTAAATCTTACACCATGGTGTTCCTCAGCAAGGCGCTGATTCTTCATGACAGCCTGAAGCGGTGTCGTATCGTGGTGGTGACGGACCGTATCGATCTTGAAGAACAGCTCAGCAATACCTTTGCATCCGGCGGCGAGTTGGCCGGGAAAAAAGACAAAGCCAATGCAATGGCGACATCCGGGCAGATGCTGGCGAAACAGATTGGCTCCGGTAAAGAACGCATCATTTTCACCCTAATCCAGAAATTTAATTCAGCGACAAAACTTCCTGAATGCGTCAATACCAGCCCCGATATCATCGTTCTGATTGATGAAGGACACCGTAGCCAGGGTGGTGAGAACCATGTGCGAATGAAACTGGCACTGCCGAACGCCGCCTTTGTAGCATTTACTGGTACGCCATTGCTAAAAGAAGATAAGACCACCAATAAATTCGGACCGATTGTCCACGCTTATACCATGCAGCGAGCGGTAGAAGATAAAGCCGTTACACCTTTGCTGTATGAAGAACGTATTCCCGACCTTGAGGTTAACGATCGGGCAATAGATGCCTGGTTTGATCGTATTACCGATGGGTTAAGCGAAGCGCAAAAAGCCGACCTTAAGCGTAAATATGCCCGTAAAGGTGAGGTTTATAGTGCAGATGATCGCATCCGTCTGATCGCACTCGATATCGCCACGCACTTCTCGAAGAATATTGATGAGGGACTGAAAGGCCAGCTTGCCTGCGACAGCAAGATTTCCGCCATCAAATATAAAAAGTATCTTGATGAAGCCGGGTTGTTTGAGTCAGCAGTAGTTATCAGCCCGCCGGATACCCGGGAAGGGAATACCGAAGTGGATGAAAGCAAACTGCCGGAAGTGACGAAATGGTGGAAGGATAATGTCGGCACGCAGGATGAGTCTGTGTATACCCGTAATGTCATCAGTCGTTTCGATACCGATGAGAAGCTCAAATTGCTGATAGTCGTTGATAAACTGCTCACCGGGTTTGATGAGCCGAAGAATACCGTGCTGTATATCGACAAGCCGCTTAAGTCCCACAACCTTATCCAGGCGATTGCGCGGGTGAACCGACTGCATCCACTGAAAAAGTTCGGTCTGCTGATTGATTATCGCGGTATTCTGGCTGAGCTGGACACGACTATCGGCAAATATCAGGACCTCGCCTCCCGAACTCAGGGCGGATACGACATCAAAGATATTGACGGGCTGTACAGCGCCATGAGCTCTGAATACAAGCGCCTGCCGCATCTGTATAACCAGCTGTGGGCCATATTTGCTGGTGTCAAAAACAAAAATGATACTGAGCAGTTACGTGCGGTACTGGTGCCTAAAATGGAAGAACGTGACGGAGAGATGGTCGATATCCATCAGAAAACCCGTGATGATTTCTTCGAGGCGTTAACGGCCTTTGCCGGATGCCTGAAAGTGGCACTGCAGTCCGCTACCTTCTTCACCGACAAGAGCTTTACGGAACAAGACCGAAATCTCTATAAAGAAACCGTAAAACAGATGTCCAGCCTGCGCCAGTGGGCGATGCAGGTAAGTGGAGAGCAGGTCAATTATGACGACTACGCTGAGCAGGTGAAAAAACTGCTGGATAAGCATGTCACCGGTGTTGAGGTTCGTGAACCGGATGGCGTGTATGAAGTCGGTAAAATGGGCAAGAGCGAAAAGCCCGAAGAGTGGGACAACAATAAAACCCGCAATGAAACCGACATCATTAAAACCCGTGTGACAAAGATGATTGAGCAGGAGCTGCGTGATGACCCGTATGCTCAGGAGGCATTTTCAAAACTCCTGCGTATGGCTATCGAAGAGGCTGAAAAACTGTTTGACCATCCGCTGAAACAGTACCTTTTGTTCCGTGAATTTGAAGAACAGGTTGAAGCCCGTAAGCTCAGCGATATCCCGGATGCACTGGCGGTAAACAAGCATGCTCAGGCGTATTACGGTGTATTTAAAAAAGAGCTACCTGAGGTTTTTGCGGTAAACGACGTTCAGGTGCAGGATAAGTGGACGAAGCTGGCTTTTGAAGTGGACAACATTATCGTCAAAGCGGTGGCAGAAAACTCCCTGAACCCCCAGGACATTGAGAAAGTCGTTAAGACAAGTCTGCTACCACTGCTGTTTACGGCCTGCCGGGAAATTGGTGCCGGAATGAATCAGGTTAACCGTATTGTGGAAACCATCATCCAGATACTGCGCGTTGGTTTGATGAAATCATGAGTGAAAAAGAATCGCCAGCAATGAAAGCGTTACGCATTGTTTATGGTGATGAGGTCATCACCGTACAGTGTGTTCCGCGTCAGGTCGTAAAGGGCAGGGTGCTCATCAAGGTTTATCCGGACTGCCGGGTTGTGGCCTCTGTACCGCCTGAAACACCGGAGCACGAGGTATTGTCTGCGCTGAAAAAACGAGGGGGCTGGATATACCAGCAACTGCGTGATTTCAGGGAGCAACAGACACACATTGTTCCGCGTCAGTATGTCAGCGGAGAAAGCCATTATTATCTCGGTAAGCAATATCAGTTGAAAGTGACAGAAGACGCTACTGTGCCGCAACGAGTGAAAATGTTGCGTGGGCGTCTGGAAGTGACTGTCAGACACAAATCGGCAGAAAAGATTAAAGCCTTGCTGGCTGAATGGTATCGGGAACGTGCCAGAGATGTTTTTCAGCGCAGGCTTGATTTACTGATTCCGCAGACCCTTTGGGTCAGTGAGCGTCCTCCGATACGTCTGCGGGCGATGCAAACGCAATGGGGCAACTGTTCAGCAAAAGGCTGTCTGACCCTGAATCCATGGCTGGTTAAGGCATCCTCAGAATGTATCGATTATGTCTTGCTACATGAGTTATGTCATGTTGCTGAGCACAACCATAGTGAGGAGTTTTACCGCTTGATGGGGCAGGTTATGCCGGGGTGGGAAAAGGTCAAGAAGCGACTGGATGGTATGGCTGGGATGTTGTTGGCAGATATGTAGTTTCTAACTTATTCCAATGGGCTCATTTGTCGGTGATGCTGCCAACTTACTGATTTAGTGTATGATGGTGTTTTTGAGGTGCTCCAGTGGCTTCTGTTTCTATCAGCTGTCCCTCCTGTTCAGCTACTGACGGGGTGGTGCGTAACGGCAAAAGCACCGCCGGACATCAGCGCTATCTCTGCTCTCACTGCCGTAAAACATGGCAACTGCAGTTCACTTACACCGCTTCTCAACCCGGTACGCACCAGAAAATCATTGATATGGCCATGAATGGCGTCGGATGTCGCGCCAGTGCACGCATTATGGGCGTTGGCCTCAACACGATTTTACGACACTTAAAAAACTCAGGCCGCAGTCGGTAAACTCACGCATACAACCGGGCAGTGACGTCATTGTTTGCGCGGAAATGGACGAACAGTGGGGTTACGTCGGCGCTAAATCACGCCAGCGCTGGTTGTTTTACGCGTATGACAGGATACGGAGGACGGTTGTGGCGCACGTATTCGGTGAACGCACGTTGGCCACGCTGGAGCGTCTTCTGAGCCTGCTGTCGGCCTTTGAGGTCGTGGTATGGATGACGGATGGCTGGCCGCTGTATGAATCACGCCTGAAGGGAGAACTGCACGTTATCAGCAAGCGATATACGCAGCGAATTGAGCGGCATAACCTGAATCTGAGGCAGCACCTGGCACGGCTGGGACGGAAGTCGCTGTCGTTCTCAAAATCGGTGGAGCTGCATGACAAAGTCATCGGGCATTATCTGAACATAAAACACTATCAATAAGTTGGAGTCATTACCATGGTGGGTTACCACCAAACGAATCAGAAAACCAATACTGGAAAAACTCTAACGCGGTGGCCAGTTTTAGTTGACCACAACACTTGCCGTGGCGTATATCTGCTTATAGAGATTGACTTTATTGTGTTTTCGGTCGAATACAAGTAAATTTGTGGTTAATGGACTAGAATTTGTTGTGTTTTTGGAGTGGATGTGAACATAGTAGATGCTCTTGTTGTCAAGAGGCTAATGAACGTTGGTGATGAAACTGTTCTGTCCATCTTAAAGTTTTCAGCGTATAGCGGAGTGGCAACACTCGAAGAACTGGCACACCACTCCTCCAATCTAAAAATATCAAACGGTAAATCTCGAGCAACTCTCGAAAGCTTCTTAGATACTGCGAACTTCCAAGCTCTCAGGGTCGAAGTACAAGCTGAGATTGATTCGTTCAAAAATAAAGGTGTTGAGATTGTTCTCTTCGGTACGAAAACCTATCCAATTGCGTTATACGGTCTCCCGAAACCTCCTCCTTTTCTATACTGCAAAGGCAATCTGAACCTCTTAGATAATAGGCTTTCATTAGCGGTTGTAGGCACTCGTGAAAACACCCCCAAGGGGGAAACCATAACGATTAAAACTATTCAAAAGTTTGCGACTTATGGCTTCACGATAGTCAGTGGACTTGCACTGGGTATCGATACAATTGCTCATCGCGCGGCATTAGACGCCAAAACACCAACGATTTCTGTTCTTGTCGATGTGGAGTCTATTTCTCCCGCAAGTAATCGGGAACTCGCTAAGGAAATATTGGACGAGGGCGGACTTCTAGTTGCAGAGAATGCACCAGGAACCAAAGCAATACCTGCGTTCTTTGCTAAGCGAGACAGGATACAAGCAGGTTTATCTACTGCCGTCTTTGCTATTGAAACTTCGATAGATGGTGGGACGATGCACGCAGTCAAATCTGCTATCTCTATGATGCGTCCTGTCTTCGTTCCTGACGCACATAAAGCTAAGTATCCAGATCTTACTATCAAGGCAATTTCAGGAACTCAACAGCTAGTTAACGAAGGGAGGGCGATACCCTACACGAGCGAATCTTATGAAGATATTCGTCTTCAATTAGAAGATATCGCGAGTTCATTTAGGTCGTTGAAAGCAAAAGGTGGCCTGCTGTGATAAAGGTCATCGTCCTCGATCTTGATGACACGCTTATTGATACATCAAGCCTCGAACCACTTCGGTCAGCTGGCCGATGGAGAGACATACCCAGGTACTTTAATGGTTGTGTCATCTATCAGGACGTTGTCGGCCTTGTTACAACGGCTCGGTCGGTTGGAATCAAGGTTGCTATCTTCTCGAATGCGCCTTCGAACTACGTTCAGGGGCTACTCAAACACTTCAGTATCACTGTTGATTATGTAGTAGCCTACCATGATGTAACGCAGCATAAGCCGAGCCCTGAGGGCGTTACTCGTATTCTCGAGTACTTCGGTGTTAGCGCCGACGAGTCAATTTATTTAGGAGATAGTAACCTAGATCGAGACGCTGCTTCCAATGCAGGAGTTGAGTTTTTCTCAGTAGATCGGGGTTCTGCCTCGGAGATCGATTCCTCACATAAGGGAATAAGCGGTCTCACCGAGCTTATTGGAAAAAACTCGACGCGGAGCTCCGCAAGAACTGGACGTTCTGAGTTAATACAATCTGGGAATAAACTTCATCTGGGATTCTATTTAGATGGTATCAAACAGGAAGTTTGGTCTTTCAAAGATAACAAGAATACTTCTGTTCGCCGCTGGGTTAACAAGACTGTTGAGCTAGCTCCTTCATTCCCAGCCATAGATATAGTTGTTCGAGCGTTAGGTCACGCTGAGCTTAGGGCTGAAGATGGCGATAAAGCATTAGATACCTTGGGCAAATCGCTGGCTGTTGCTTTAGGGGCTTCTTACCAACCTAAGATATTAGAGAAAGATCACGTATTAGATAAATCGACTAATTGCACTGCAGCACAAAGACTCCACCAGGTCAGAGGTGCCTATAAAGCCGATTTTGATTCAATAGAAGCTAATTCAAATCCGACATTTCTGATCGTTGACGACGTATTAACTTCGGGGGCTACAACTGATGAGATAACACGCTGTCTATCTCAAGCTTTTCCGAATTCAAGTATTTACATTTTTACGTTGGTTAAAACTCTCTATAGATTGGAGCTAGGCACTGACAGCCAAGAACAACAACACAATAACCAACTGTTTTCAGATTTGTACAACCCAATCATCGACTCGCTGGCGGACGAAAGTGAACTATCTAGACATGTCAGGTCGAAGTCTAGTAGCAGGCTTGTAAGCAAGAAGTTTTCTGCTAACTACGCGAGAACCAACCATAACTTCATTTTCCACAATCTTCTCCAGTATTCTATCTCGTCTGAAACGGCGTCTGGACAGCTATTTGCAGCAATTCAAGTTCTTAAGAATATGCTTCAGAGAGGGAAGCCAACAATAGCCTCGCGGAAACTGAGGAAGGCATTTGGCATTGAACTGGAGAAGAGCGGTCTTAATACATCAGCTCAGGCTCTTGTGTCAGATAAGCCAGTTTTTTGGAATAGATTGATTCGAGGCAACAAGCATTCTGGGTACTACCCAGCGAAAAGGTTTTTTGATGAGCTGATTCCAAAGTATTTCGGTGAGTACATTTTTGTAAAACAACTAATGCTCCCTGAAGTTCAGATTTACGATATGACTCAGGTCTACGTTGAACAATTCCAGAACCGACAGGTAGATTTTTACATTCCTCAAGTTGGTTTAATTATTGAGATAGATGGTCAACAGCACCAAAATTCTCAGCATTTAGATGAGATGAGGGATGCGTTTACTGAAACCTTGGGACTGAAGACAGTTCGTTTCACTGTTCAAGAAGTGGCATCTGAGAATCAGTCATTTATCAGTAAGATAAATTCGATTATTTCTCAAATTCAGATCGTTGATAGTCTAGAGCGAAATGGTGTCCTAACGCCTCCTAATGGTATTTCTTTATTGAATTACCAAGAGGCTTATGAAAATGGAGTCGATGTTACTGACTCGCGATTGAGGCTGACCTCGGCGTTGCGTTTCCAGATACTGTTATTAGAGCTTCTTGAACGAGGTCAGATCAGACTAGGGGAGTTGAAAAAACTATTCATAGTCAATCGTGATGGAACTGATTTTGCTGAAGCGGCACTGGACGACCTGAACGATTTGTTATCGAATATCTTTCGTCTCATCGGCATTGAAGAAAAGCGAATTGAGGTTGCGCTGATCGAATCAGATGAGCTTCCGAGCGAACGGTCTGGTGAAAATATATTCATCGACTTCAGCTTACTGGAGCGTTATGACGATTCCTTTCAAGTTAACCAAGACGTCATATATTCACGTACGGATTACTTCGATTTCTATCGAAACTTCGAAGATTCTGATGCTGTTTCAATAGAAACCAGTCAATTGATTGACTATGACTTTTTCGAGCTTTCATGTAGTAACCCCATTACCTACAAGCTAGATCTTAGCCCAGGCAGCGAGCAGCGAGAGTCGCTGAGATACTTCCTCAGCAACCTGTTTCTACCATACCTAGAGGATGTAGATTTCAGGGAAGGGCAGGTTGGTATCATAGGATCTGCACTTTCGAAAAACGGCACAATAGGATTGCTGCCTACAGGTTCGGGTAAGTCGATTTGTTACCAGCTGTCTGCGGTCCTGCAACCAGCCGTTAGCTTTGTCGTGTGCCCGATAAAAAGTTTGATGTATGACCAGAAAGCAGATTTGGATAGCATCGGCTTCACTCGAAGCAATTTTATTACAAGTGATTTGAAGGCAGGAGAGAAGGCCAAAGTTCAGAGAGATTTCGGACGTGGTAAGTACTTCTTCGTTTTCATATCGCCTGAGCGATTCCAAACCCATGCGTTTAGAAAAGAGATGTTGGCTATCGGACTAGATCTCTCATTTGCCTACGCGGTGATCGATGAAGCTCACTGTTTGTCTGAGTGGGGACATGATTTCAGGACTTCTTATCTGAACCTGGCAAATACAATCGAACGGTTTGCTCCTAGTGCAAGTTATATAGGCCTAACGGCAACAGCATCAGTTAACGTCTTAAAGGATATTCAAACAGAGTTTGATATCCCCGATGATTTTGTCCGTACCCCAATGGACTTCACTCGCGAGGAACTCTCATTCCACGTTATCGACGATAAAGGCCTTAAAGGTGATGCAGTCGTCAAGCTTGTTTCTGAAATGGAGGGTAAATGGAATTCCGATCGGGAAGACGGCAATAAGGCGGGGATCATATTCACACCTACCGTCAACGGAGCTAAGGGTTGTCATAGCTTAGCGGGCCGAATTTCAACACTCTTGAAGATGGATGTTAGATATTTTTCGGGGTCGGCTCCGAAAATGGGTGGATTGCAGGGAGAGGCTTTCGATAGGTATAAGCGCCAAGTTCAAGACGAATTTAAAGAAAATAAATACCGCCTACTTACTGCCACTAAGGCATTCGGAATGGGCGTGAATAAGGGGAATATTGCCTATACGATTCACTTCGGAATACCTGGGTCGATGGAGGCCTTGTATCAGGAAGCAGGCAGGGCCGGGCGAGATAAAAAACTATTCAAGGAAGTACCCGCAGATTGCTATGTGCTTCTCACAAAAGAGCCCAATTCAGCTATTCTCGACAAGATTTGGGACGCTATCACGAACGTCAAAGATCTGAAGGAGTACGTGAAGTCATTGAGTCGCGATAGCGACCTGAACACAAATCTATTCCTGATGACAAACGGCTTGGACACAATCAATGATGAGTTCAAGTTGATGGCAAATGTATACGAATTCTTTAAGTACAATCAGGAACACAACACGGTGATCATTACTGCCAGGCAGTTTGGTACGGAAAAGTTTAAATTGGAAAAGGCTATCTACCGTCTTTCTCAATTAGGTATTGTCTCTGACTGGGTAATCGAAGACTTTTTTAATGGAACGCTCTATGTCGAGTTCCAGTGCCTATCGGAAGAAGGCCTGGAAAAGAAAATTGAGCATACCGTCAGAAAGTATGATCCTGAGTTTAAGCTCGCTGATGTGTTCAGTAGTGATAACCAGTACTACAAAATTCTCTGCGACAAGCTGAGAAAAGGGTCTATCGATAAATCGCAATTTATCTTTCTTGTTCTTTTACTTTGGTCCTATGACCATTTTGTCTACAACCGCCGCCAGTCACAGAAGAACGTTTATGAACACTGTAGTTCATTTGCTGAAGGCAGGATGGATGGCAAAGAATTTAAGGAGAAGTTGGAGGGTTATTTCAGACACGACAAGTCGAGCCAACTTTTGCTCTATATGGCTGAGAATTCTGCATCGGCGAAGTTATGGCCATCAGTTTTTTTTGAAACTGATGAAGAAGAGGGCACGGAACATCTAGTAGGCAGCGAGAAGATGACGATCCTACGAGGTCAGATTTCTCGATTCCTAGAGTCATACAAAGATAATGCATTCTTGAACTACTTGAGTGGTGTGCTGCGACTAGCTTCCGATGAGTTTGATGATGCAGATGGAGAGCGAAGAATGGCATCGTCATTTGATCGGTTGATCAGTGATAATAGGGATGAAGCACTAGAGCTGGTCCGAAAAACTATGCAGCTAAAGCCAATGTTCTCTGAAAATGCGCGAAGCCGCTTTGCTCGTTTGGTCCATGAGAAATTTGATGATTTGGATTTTCTTGAGGAGGTAAATGAAGAGCTAGGAGATCCGTTCTCCTATCACACTTTGTTAGCTCCACTAGCAATTAGACTTGAAAAACTTACCAGCCTATACAAGGGGATTAATTGGTGAATGACATACAGAAACTACACCGGGTAATCGATTCACTCGAAGAGCAATCGACGCAAGTGGCAGAGTTTAATGGCCTGTTGAGCGCCGTCAACGATGCAAGAACTGAGATAGAGGCAGCGAAATCAACGCTCGCAAGTCTAGCTTATGAACAAGCTGAATTGGTTACGAAGAACTCGAATAAATTTGAAGAGTTTGACGGTCGCCTTACGTCACTGAATGATCTTCTAGGCCAGATCAAAGATGAACAGTTGAAACTAAGGCGTGAGGTTGCAGCCTTGAAGTTTGTAACACCTGATCAGTTTGAACAAGGCTGCACAGCAATTGATAGCCGCATTGCTAAACAATTAGCGGAATTGAAAAGCAAGTTAGAGGCAGCGGTGGAGTCTCAGCAAAGATCGATAAGCGGGCTACGAACCATAGTTGTTTTAGGTATCTTGGTGTTGGCTGGAGGTGTCGGATTCTTGGCTATGAATATGGTTTGAATCGCCACGGGTTTAACAGACACCTCAGAGTCATTTAAGATGGCTTAAAGAGAGGTGCCCATGAGCGGTAAGCGTTATCCCGAAGAGTTTAAAACTGAAGCAGTCAAACAGGTTGTTGATCGCGGTTATTCTGTTGCCAGCGTTGCAACACGTCTCGATATCACCACCCACAGCCTTTATGCCTGGATAAAGAAGTACGGTCCGGATTCTTCCACTAATAAAGAACAGTCAGATGCTCAGGCTGAAGTGGTTTACTGAATTTGGCCACCTGAACAGAGGTGATATGCTCACCTCAGAACAACACAGGTGTCATAATGAAAAAAAAGAAATTTCAGCGCAGAGTTTAAACGCGAATCCGCTCAACTGGTCGTTGACCAGAACTACACCGTGGCAGATGCAGCCAGCGCTATGGATGTCGGCCTTTCCACAATGACGCGATGGGTGAAACAATTACGTGATGAACGGCAGGGCAAAACACCAAAAGCCTCCCCCATTACCCCGGAACAAATTGAAATCCGTGAGCTCAGGAAAAAGCTACAACGTATTGAAATGGAAAATGAAATATTAAAAAAGGCTACTGTAGATTCAATTGGTCAACGCAACAGTTATGTGAAAACATGGGGTTGCGGAGGTTTTTTGAATGAGACGAACATTTACAGCAGAGGAAAAAGCCTCTGTTTTTGAACTATGGAAGAACGGAACAGGCTTCAGTGAAATAGCGAATATCCTGGGTTCAAAACCCGGAACGATCTTTACTATGTTAAGGGATACTGGCGGCATAAAACCCCATGAGCGTAAGCGGGCTGTAGCTCACCTGACACTGTCTGAGCGCGAGGAGATACGAGCTGGTTTGTCAGCCAAAATGAGCATTCGTGCGATAGCTACTGCGCTGAATCGCAGTCCTTCGACGATCTCACGTGAAGTTCAGCGTAATCGGGGCAGACGCTATTACAAAGCTGTTGATGCTAATAACCGAGCCAACAGAATGGCGAAAAGGCCAAAACCGTGCTTACTGGATCAAAATTTACCATTGCGAAAGCTTGTTCTGGAAAAGCTGGAGATGAAATGGTCTCCAGAGCAAATATCAGGATGGTTAAGGCGAACAAAACCACGTCAAAAAACGCTGCGAATATCACCTGAGACAATTTATAAAACGCTGTACTTTCGTAGCCGTGAAGCGCTACACCACCTGAATATACAGCATCTGCGACGGTCGCATAGCCTTCGCCATGGCAGGCGTCATACCCGCAAAGGCGAAAGAGGTACGATTAACATAGTGAACGGAACACCAATTCACGAACGTTCCCGAAATATCGATAACAGACGCTCTCTGGGGCATTGGGAGGGCGATTTAGTCTCAGGTACAAAAAACTCTCATATAGCCACACTTGTAGACCGAAAATCACGTTATACGATCATCCTTAGACTCAGGGGCAAAGATTCTGTCTCAGTAAATCAGGCTCTTACCGACAAATTCCTGAGTTTACCGTCAGAACTCAGAAAATCACTGACATGGGACAGAGGAATGGAACTGGCCAGACATCTAGAATTTACTGTCAGCACCGGCGTTAAAGTTTACTTCTGCGATCCTCAGAGTCCTTGGCAGCGGGGAACAAATGAGAACACAAATGGGCTAATTCGGCAGTACTTTCCTAAAAAGACATGTCTTGCCCAATATACTCAACATGAACTAGATCTGGTTGCTGCTCAGCTAAACAACAGACCGAGAAAGACACTGAAGTTCAAAACACCGAAAGAGATAATTGAAAGGGGTGTTGCATTGACAGATTGAATCTACAACCGCGCTCTTGATGTCAGACTCCCTGAACAGTTCTCGATAATCGGGAAACTCAGGGCGCGTTATCCTGTGGCCACTCTCTGCCATGTGTTCGGGGTTCATCGCAGCAGCTGCAAATACTGGAAAAACCGTCCTGAAAAGCCAGACGGCAGACGGGCTGTATTACGCAGTCAGGTACTTGAACTGCATGGCATCAGCCACGGCTCTGCCGGAGCAAGAAGCATCGCCACAATGGCAACCCAGAGAGACTACCAGATGGGGCGCTGGCTTGCTGGCAGACTCATGAAAGAGCTGGGGCTGGTCAGTTGCCAGCAGCCGACTCACCGGTATAAGCGTGGCGGTCATGAGCACGTTGCTATCCCGAATCATCTTGAGCGACAGTTCGCCGTAACGGAACCAAATCAGGTGTGGTGCGGTGATGTGACCTATATCTGGACGGGTAAGCGCTGGGCGTACCTCGCCGTTGTTCTCGACCTGTTCGCAAGAAAACCAGTGGGCTGGGCCATGTCGTTCTCGCCGGACAGCAGGCTCACCATGAAAGCACTGGAAATGGCATGGGAAACCCGTGGTAAGCCCGTCGGGGTGATGTTCCACAGCGATCAAGGTAGCCATTATACGAGCAGGCAGTTCCGGCAGTTACTGTGGCGATACCGGATCAGGCAGAGTATGAGTCGGCGTGGAAACTGCTGGGATAACAGCCCAATGGAGCGCTTCTTCAGGAGTCTGAAGAACGAATGGGTGCCGGCGACGGGCTATGTAAGCTTCAGCGATGCAGCTCACGCAATAACGGACTATATCGTTGGATATTACAGCGCACTAAGACCGCACGAATATAATGGTGGGTTACCGCCAAACGAATCAGAAAACCGATACTGGAAAAACTCTAACGCGGTGGCCAGTTTTTGTTGACCACTTCATACCGCAGGAGGCATGATGGAGAGCATTAATAATCAAGTGCAGTCGGTACGCCAGTTGCTGGCCATTCCCCAACTGGCCATCCCAAGCTATCAGCGACCTTACCGCTGGGGCTCCAAGAATATCTCGAATCTCTTTACCGATTTGGCAACCCATCAGGACAAGAGCGCCTACCGGCTGGGCTCGGTGGTGTTTCATCAGCACACCGATAGTGAGCAGGGCGAGATGCTTGATATCGTCGATGGTCAGCAACGCACCCTGACCCTGATGTTGACCGTCAAGGCGCTGATCGAGGTGCTGGATAACGAAAATCGCAGTGGCAAAGAGAAGAGTATCCGGTTTCAACGTCAGGATCTGCGTGAGCAATTGCAGGTCTTGCGTGGACCTATCGATGCGTTTATGCAGCGCCAGCGCTTCCCCAGCCGGGATTCGGAGTTCAACCTCAGACGCAACTATCTGGAGTTGCGTCGGCTGGTGGCCCGCCCTGAGTTTGACGAGCAGCAAATTGACTTTCTGCTCAACCGCTGTCAGGTGGTCTGCTTTGTACTGCAGGATATCTCGGAGGCGTTCCAGTTCTTCGATTCGCAAAATGCCCGGGGGCGCGATCTGGCTCCTCACGATCTGCTCAAGGCATTTCACCTGCGCGAGTTTGCCGGTCATGAGGCCAATCTCAAGGCCGAGGCGGTCGCCCATTGGGAGCGCCTGCCAAGCGACGAGCTGGCCAATCTGTTCGCCCTCTATCTCTATCGGGTACGCCAGTGGGCCGAGGGCAAGTCGGCCCGCTACTTTGGCAAGGGGGAGGTGGATCTCTTCAAGGGGGTCAACCTAGATCGGGTAGGGCATTATCCTTACGTGGAGTCGCTGCGCATCGCCCACCACTTTGTCGATGAGTACAACCGCCAGTACCAGCGCAAGATTGACGGCCAGTACATGACGTTTCCCTTTCATCTCGACCAGATGATCATCAATGGTCGGCGCTTTTTCGAGATGGCCGAGTACTACCAGACGCGGGTGGCCGCCATCGTGGCCGAGGAGTCTGATTCCGGCAAGGCGCAATCTGCCACCCTGCTCGGCGAAACGCTGACACCGATGGCCAGCAAGGTGCTATCGACCCTGGGCAGCTACGAGCGTCGCCACCGCACCGGGGATCGTTATGTGCGGGCCATGTTCGACTGCGCACTGATCTTCTATATCGACAAGTTCGGCAGCCAAGGGCTGTCACTGGCCATCGAGAAGTGCTTTATCTGGGCCTATCGCTGCCGCATCCGCCAGCAGGTAGTGCAGTTGGCAACCATGGATAACTATGTGCTGGAGCACAATCTGATCCGTGCCATTCGTGATGCTCGTCTGCCGGGAGATCTGCACGGCTTCCCTTTGCCTAGCATGAGCAGTCGAGAGAACAAGAACAATCGCAATGGTGCCGAAGATGAGCTGGTCGGGCTGTTTCGGGAGATGAAATATTATGAATGATGCAGGCGTTCGCCCCTTTTCCATTCGTGCACTGCTTGAAGATCGCGCCCGCTATCTGGTGCCCATGTACCAGCGCAACTATGCCTGGGGTGAGGGAGAGATCACCCAGCTGCTGCAGGATGTGCTGGATTATCAGCAAAAATTGGTCAGTGGTAAGGGGCCGCAAACCTACTATATCGGCACCCTGGTGGTGTTTGCCCGGGACGATGGCAGTTTCGAGGTAATCGATGGCCAGCAGCGCTTTACTACCCTCTCTCTGCTGGCCAATTGGCTCAAACATCACGCGATAGATTCGGTGGATATGAGCTGGTATCAGACCATCAACCTCGCTTTTGAGAGTCGCCCGATATCGAGCCATACCTTCGAGCGCTTATGGCAGGGTGTTGCCCCCTACGATTTGCGGGGGAGTACCTTCAATGAAGGTTTGGTGAACGGTTTTGAGCTGATTGGCAAGGCAATGGCGGATCTTGGTTTGGTAGGGGCTAAACTGACGGCCTTTTGCGACTACCTCTTCAAGCATGTGCAGATCTCTCGTATCGAAGTACCCAAGGATACCGATCTCAATCACTTCTTCGAGGCGATGAACAATCGCGGCGAGCAGTTGGAAAAGCATGAAGTGATCAAGGCGCGGCTGATGGAGACGCTGAACCAGATACCCGAGGAAGAGCATCGTCGCCAAAGTATTCATATCCTGACCCGGGTATGGGATGCCTGCGCCAATATGGAGCGCTATATCCAGTACGGCTTTACCCCGCAAGAGCGCCACCGTCTGTTTGGTGAGAGCGACTGGGGTCAGTTTGTGCCCCGTGATTTTGCCCATCTGCTTGATCTGCTAGGATCCCCAAACACGGCCGACGCTGCCGATAAAAGCCGTGCAGCTGCCGGTAGCCAAGGGCGCACCTTGTTGGCCATTTTGCAGGATGACAAGCTTGATGGTGAGCAGACGGTGGAGGAGGAGAGCGCAGGCTCCGAGCGCTTTAACAGCGTCATCAACTTCTCCAACTTCTTGCTCCATGTGCTGCGACTCGTGAGCCGCGACCCGGGTGATACGGAGGGGGTGCCGCTTGATGATAAACAACTGGTCGATCAGTTTGAGCTGCGAGTGATAAGGCAACCGGATCCAGTAGCGGCAGTTCAGCGTTTTATCTATGGCCTGTTAAAGAGCAAGTATCTGTTTGATCAGTTCATCATCAAGCGCGAGTTTGCCGATGGCAAGGATAGTTGGAGTCTGAAGCGGCTGCACTGGTATTCGGAAAAGAGCGTCAGTTACATCAATACCTTTGACAAGGATGAAAATGAGAATGGTTTCTCTGGTGTTAACCGGCGGGTCCTGATGTTGCTGTCGGCGTTTCATGTGTCGACCCCGACCCTGGTTTACAAACATTGGCTGAATGGTGCACTGAGATATCTGTTCGACAATTGTCACCCTGATCAACCGGTGGATGCCGGGGCTTATCTGTCCTATCTGGAGAGTCAGGCTCGCCGCTTTATCTTCCAGCGCTTTTTGGCGCCTGGTGAAGGGGCTTCCTATTACCAGATGCTCTACCTTGATAACGCCCTGTTGCCCGCCATCAATGTGGATGAGAGTTGGCACAAGGTGATTACATCCAAACTTCGCTTCGGTCATATCGAGAACAACTTTGTCTTCAACTTCCTCGACTATCTGCTGTGGGTACGAGATCGGAATAGCGACAAAGTTGCTGGCCCCTTTGAGTTCACTTTCCGCAGCTCGGTGGAGCACTTCTCACCCCAGCATCCGATGGATGGCTATAAACCGGTTGAGCAGAGTGCACTCCATTCGTTTGGCAACCTTTGCCTTATCAGCCACAGCAAGAACTCGCGCTTGAGTAACTTCCAGCCGCAACAGAAGCAGGAGCACTTTGAAGCAAGCCTTGCCAATAACCAGACTGATAGTCTTAAATTGCTTGCTATGATTCGGCTGATGAAAGATAAAGGTCGTTGGCTGGAAGATGAGATAGCTGTGCATCAACAAGATATGTTGCAGGTCTTACTATCCAATCAAATTCAGCAATAACGGATTGAATCTGTTTATGAAATTTGGCTGCTATCAACTAATGGGCGTTAAGTTGATTGTATGATCTGATTGATAAAGAAGGGGAGACTAAAAATCTGCTCTTCTTTGCAGCAGTTTACTGCGGTCTTTTTGTGATGCATCAGCATAAAACGTTTTACTTGTGGACCCTAAGAAATGGAGAACATTATGTCGACTGTAGATACCTCTACAGCAGAGGAACTCAATCAAGGAGGCTCAGATTTTATTCTGACTTCCCTCGAGGCTATGCGTAAGAAGTTATTGGACCTTACGTCTCGAAATCGACTTTTGAATTTCCCTATCACTCAAAAAGGGTCTTCACTACGTATTGTTGATGAATTACCAGAACAGCTTTATGAAACCCTTTGCTCGGAAATCCCGATGGAATTTGCTCCTGTGCCCGATCCAACTAGAGCGCAGCTGTTAGAGCATGGCTATCTCAAAGTTGGGCCAGATGGTAAAGATATACAGTTAAGAGCTCATCCTAGCGCTAAGGATTGGGCGCACGTCTTAGGAATCCGTACAGATTTTGATTTACCAGATAACCATAAAACGGTTGTTTCTGATTCAGATAGAGAGTTGCTGGAAAAAGCCCATCAGTTTATCTTGCAATATGCCCAAGGCCAGAATGGAAAATTAACAGGGATTCGTTCTGAATACGTTAATCAAGGTATAGCTTTGTCAGCGTTGAAGGAGGCGTGCTGCTTAGCAGGCTATGAAGGGCTTGAGGATTTTGAACGACAGGCAAAGGCTGGGAATGAGATTAGTATATCTTCTTCCAATCCCTCTCATGACGATAATCGGATACAGGCTCTGCTTTATCCAAATGAACTGGAAGCTTGTTTGCGCGCCATCTATGGTAAGGCTCAAACTGCTTTGGAGGAGAGTGGCGCCAACATCTTGTATTTGGCGTTAGGGTTCCTTGAGTGGTATGAAAGCGATTCCTCTGAAAAGGCACGTTATGCACCGTTATTTACAATTCCGGTGAGATGTGAACGAGGAAAATTAGATCCGAAGGATGGTCTTTACAAGTTTCAACTTTATTACACGGGTGAAGATATTTTGCCCAATCTCTCTTTGAAGGAAAAACTTCAGGCTGACTTTGGCCTCGCTCTTCCTTTGTTCAATGAAGAGGAAACTCCAGAGTCTTATTTTGCTTCGGTGAAGAAGGTTGTAGAGCAGCACAAACCTAAATGGTCTGTGAAACGTTATGGTGCACTTAGCTTGCTCAATTTTGGCAAGATGATGATGTATCTTGACCTCGATCCTGCCCGCTGGCCTTGTGACAAGCGCAATATATTGTCTCATGAAGTAATTCGTCGCTTTTTCACCAGTCAGAGCTGTGGTCAAGAGAATTCCGGCTTACCTGGTGGCTTCGGTGAGCATGAGTACTGCATCGATAGTTACCCTGATATTCATGACAAGGTTCCACTAATCGATGATGCGGATAGCTCGCAGCACAGTGCGTTGATCGATGCTATCCGTGGTCAAAACTTAGTCATTGAGGGCCCTCCTGGTAGTGGCAAATCACAAACGATCACCAACTTGATTGCAGCAGCTCTGCTCAACGGTAAGAAAGTCCTGTTTGTGGCAGAGAAGATGGCTGCACTGGAGGTCGTCAAACGTCGCTTGGATCGTGCGGGGCTAGGTCAATTTTGCTTAGAGTTGCACAGTCATAAAACTCATAAGCGCAAGGTGCTGGATGATATTAATGCTCGCTTGGTGAGTCAGGCGACCATGCCTACTATGGAAGAGATTGATGCTCAGATTTTGCGTTATGAAGATCTTAAGCAGCAGCTCAATGAATATGCCGCATTGATCAATAACCAATGGGCGCAAACAGGCAAAACGATCCATCAGATTTTGAGTGGTGCAACCCGTTATCGTCACAAATTAGATATTGATGCAACAGCACTTCATATCGAAAACCTTTCCGGGAAGCAGTTGGATAAAGTGACCCAATTACGGCTGCGTGACCAAATAGTAGAGTTTAGCCGCATCTACAAAGAGGTTCGTGAGCAGGTGGGGGCTAATGCAGAAATATATGAGCACCCTTGGATCGGTGTGAATAACACACAAATTCAATTGTTTGACAGCGCTCGTATAGTCGATTTGCTACAAACTTGGCAGACATCAATTATCGACTTTCAACATAGCTATCAAGAATATGTAGATAAGTGGGCGTTAGAAGGCGAAAGCCTTAATACGCTTCAATATATTGAGCAATTGGTAGAAGATCAGTCGAATCTTCCAGTGTTGTGTGGTTCAGAGCATTTCCCAGCACTTAGTGAGCTAGATTCACCCGATGCCATTGCACGGGTGCGTCACTATTTAGATAGGTTCGAGTTGCTACAAGGTCATTATGTGGCCTTGAGCCAGGTTATCGAGCCTCAAAAGCTACGACTTTTAGAACAAGGACAATCGTGTGACTTTCCTCGTGAAGAGCTGGAAAAATATGGTGCAGCAGAGGATTTCACTTTACGTGATTTGGTCAGGTGGCTTGAATCCATCCAATCAATTCATGATGAGTTATCATCTATTTATGCGCAATTAAACGATTTCAAAAATGCTTTGCCAGATGGTATTGCTTCGTATATCGATGATTCGCAAGCTGGATTGCTATTCTGCTCTGAGTTGTTGTCGATTCTGGGTGCTTTACCGACTGAGCTTATTAGAGTTCGAGATCCTCTTTTTGATGATGATGATATCGATGCAGTATTGCGCGACTTAATGTGTCAAATCGAAACATTGCGTCCTTTAAGAGATGGTCTATCTACTTTGTATCAATTGGACCAGTTGCCTTCCCAAGAGATGCTCGCGCATGCCGTTGCTGTTATCCAGCAAGGGGGATTATTTGCATGGTTTAAGAGTGATTGGCGTAGTGCCAAGGCACTGCTCATGGCGCAATCTCGTAAGCCTGACACTAAGTTTGCTGAGTTAAAACGCTGCTCAGCTGATTTGCTCAAGTATTCGGAGCTGTTACAACGGTTTGAACAAAGTGACTTTGGTAATCAACTTGGTAATGCATTCCGAGGGTTGGACACCGACTGTGAACAACTCATGTTATTGCGTGATTGGTACAAGAAGGTCCGAGCTTGTTACGGGATAGGTTTTGGAAAGCGAGTTGCGATAGGCTCTGGATTATTTAACCTAGATGGTGAGATTATCAAAGGTGTGCATTTAATCGAGAAATCGCAGATTAGCTCAAGATTAATGACTTTGGTTAAACGGGTCGAGCACGAGGCTAAGTTATTACCGCGTATTTCTAGCTTGTTGGAAGAACATGCATCTTGGTTAGGTGAGCAAGGTGTATTGATGCAATCTTACCGACAGGTGCGGAATACTCTCATTGCCTTGCAGGGATGGTTTATCAATCCAGATATATCATTAGAGCAGATGACTCATTCCTCCGAGATTTTGCAAAACATAAACGATCTTCAGATATCCCTTGAAAATGACTCGTTACAGTTAGGGGCGTTTTTACAATTAACCCCATTGGCTTGCGGTGCGTATAAAAATAATCAACTGACGTTAGACACTATTAACGACACGCTGAATTTTGCCGAGCAACTGGTTGATAAGATAAATTGCGTATCCTTGGCTACCCAGATCAGACATTTGGCTAGTGGTAGTGATTACGATTTACTATGTCGTGATGGTGGGGAAATAGTTTCGAAATGGAATGAACAGATTAAAAATGCTGAGTTATATGCGCTAGAAACAAAGTTAGAGCGGAGTCAGTGGCTCAAGTCGACTGATGGTTCTCTTAATACATTAATCGAGCGCAACGAAAGAGCAATACAGCAACCCCGTTGGTTGAACGGGTGGGTTAACTTTATTCGTTGTTACGAGCAGATGCATGAAAATGGATTGCAGCGAATCTGGAGTGCTGTACTTGCGGGCTCGCTCCCGATTGAAAAAGTTGAATTGGGTTTAGCATTAGCAATTCATGACCAGCTGGCGCGGGAGGTTATTCACATCCACCCTGAATTGATGAGAGTTTCCGGCTCACAGCGCAATGCTTTGCAGAAGTCATTTAAAGATTACGACAAAAAACTGATTGAATTACAACGTCAGCGGATTGCAGCAAAAATTGCTTGCCGAAATATACCAGAAGGGAATTCTGGTGGTAAGAAAAGTGAATATACAGAACTAGCTTTGATCAAAAATGAGTTGGGTAAAAAAACCAGACATATTCCAATTAGGCAATTGGTTAACCGTGCATGTAATGCGCTGGTTGCAATTAAACCTTGTTTCATGATGGGGCCAATGTCAGCAGCTCATTACCTAGAACCTGGACGAATGGAATTTGATCTGGTGGTGATGGACGAAGCGTCTCAGGTGAAGCCAGAGGATGCATTGGGTGTCATCGCGAGGGGCAAGCAACTAGTGGTCGTTGGTGACCCGAAACAGCTACCACCAACCAGTTTCTTTGATCGAAGTGCCGACGGAGAAGATGACGATGATGCCGCGGCTTTAAGTGATACTGACAGCATTTTGGATGCTGCTTTGCCACTGTTTCCTATGAGACGTTTGCGTTGGCACTATCGTTCACGACATGAAAAGTTGATTGCATACTCTAACCGCCATTTTTATAACAGTGATTTGGTGATATTCCCTTCCCCAAATGCTGAGTCTCCAGAGTATGGGATTAAATTTACCTATGTGTCAAAAGGTCGGTTCTCCAATCAACACAATATTGAAGAAGCCCAAGCAGTTGCTGAGGCCGTACTTCATCATGCGCAACACCGGCCGGGTGAGTCACTCGGGGTAGTGGCCATGAGTTCCAAGCAACGCGATCAAATTGAGCGCGCTATCGATGAATTGCGCCGAAATCGCCCTGAATTTAACGATGCAATCGATGGCTTATATGCCATGGAAGAGCCACTTTTTGTGAAAAACCTTGAGAACGTTCAAGGGGATGAGCGTGATGTAATCTTTATTTCCTTTACCTATGGACCTTCTGAGCATGGTGGAAAGGTTTATCAACGCTTTGGACCTATCAATTCCGATGTTGGCTGGCGTCGCTTGAATGTGCTTTTCACTCGATCAAAAAAACGGATGCATGTGTTTAGTTCAATGCGTTCTGAAGATGTATTGACGAGTGAAACCAGTAAACTTGGTGTTATTTCGTTGAAAGGTTTTTTACAGTTTGCCGAAAGTGGCAAACTAGATTCCCTCACAACGCATACCGGCAGGGCTCCAGATAGTGACTTTGAGGTTGCTGTAATGGAAGCACTCAATCACGCTGGGTTTGAGTGTGAACCTCAGGTAGGGGTTGCAGGATTCTTTATTGATCTAGCTGTGAAAGATCCAGGTTGTCCTGGCCGTTACTTAATGGGCATAGAGTGTGATGGTGCGGCTTATCACTCAGCTAAATCTGCTCGTGATCGTGACCGTTTGCGTCAAGAGGTTCTGGAGCGTTTGGGTTGGAGAATTAGCCGCATTTGGTCCACTGATTGGTTCAGTAATCCTGATGAGGTTCTATCTCCGATTATCCGTAAACTCCATGAGCTTAAAACATTGGCTCCAGACGTTGTTGTACCTTCCTATGAATATGTAGAAACGATTGAGTCAAGCGCTGAAGTGGCGTCTGACTCAATTGATTCTCTTATGCCCAATTTGGGGCTTAAGGAGCAACTTAAGTATTTTGCCACACATGTCATTGAGATTGAGCTTCCTAATGTTGATGCTGATCGTCGTTTGTTGCGGCCCGCAATGCTTGAGGCTTTGCTGGAACATCAGCCTTTATCACGTTCCGAGTTTGTTGAACGAATACCTCATTATCTGCGGCAAGCAACAGATGTATACGAAGCGCAACGCTTTCTTGACCGAGTCTTGGCATTAATTGATGGCGCAGAGGCTGAAGCGAATGATGCAGCGTTTGAGTCTGAATTGGCATAATTAGTTAAAGGTAATAAGAACAGTGACAACTGTCGGACAACGTGAACGCGCAACTCAACAGCGCGTAGTCAGGTTTTTTATTGAGGAATTGGGCTATCGTTATCTAGGCGATTGGCACACGCGTCCTAACAACCGTAATGTTGAGCCTGATTTGCTCAGTCATTGGTTGATTGACCGTGGTGTTGTGGACTGACCCCACGCCCGTAGACAAATTCTGTCCTCACGACGAGGCCTGTTCGAAGGCCTCCGGACTGACGCCGCCGAGGTGACTGTGGCGCCGGGCCCGGTTGTAGAACACTTCAATGTAATCGAAGATATCCGCCCGGGCTAGATCCCGGGTTTTGTATATTCTCTTCCTGATGCGCTCTTTTTCAATGAACTGAAGAACGATTCGGCCACCGCATTATCCCAGCAGTTGCCACGCCGGCTCATGCTCGGGACCAGGTTATTAGCCCGGCAGAAGCGCTGCCAGTCGTCACTGCCGTACTGGCTTCCCTGGTCTGAGTGCACGATGACCTCGCCGTCGGGTTTACGTCGCCAGACCGCCATCATCAGTGTATCCAGCGCCAGTTCGCGTGAGAGAGTGGGCTTCATCGACCAGCCCACCACGTTACGGGCGAAGAGATCGATAACCACCGCCAGATACAGCCAGCCCTGCCAGGTGCGGATATAAGTAATGTCGGTGACCCAGACCTGATTGGCCCGGACAATAGTAAACTGCCGCTGCACGCTATTAGGGGCAACCACTGAAGGTCTGCCAGCGATACGACGCGGCGCTTTATAGCCGCGCACGGCTTTAATCCGGTTCAGTTGCATAATACGGCCCACCCGGTTTTTACCGTAGGTTTCCCCGATTTCGTTCAGGTCGCCATGAACCCGCCGGTAACCGTATACGCCTCCGCTCAGTGAATAGGAGTCACGGATAAGCGTCAGCAGACGCTGATTATCTTTATCACGTGCCGAGACCGGGTTATGCAGCCACGCGTAGAACCCGGCCCGGGCGACATCCAGTACCCGACACATTGTCATCACACCCCATACAGTGCGGTGCTCATTGATAAAGCGGTACTTCAGTCGGGCTCCCTTGCAAAGTACCGCGCGGCCTTTTTCAGGATATCCCGTTCTTCTTCGGTACGTTTTAGCTGCGCCCGTAGTTTCAGGATCTCGCTTTTGGCTTCCAGTAAATCCCGGGCATGCTGCTCGCTGTTATCCGGTTTGATAGCCCGTAGCCACTTGTAGAGGCTGTGGGCAGAAACGCCCAGACGGTCAGATACTTCGGCAACGGAATAACCGCGTTCCGTTATCTGTCGGACGGCTTCTTCCTTAAATTCAGGTGTATATCGTGGTGTGCCCATATGCTCCCCCTATACTCAAACTATAGGGCAGGATCGTCTACCGGGGTGGGGTCAGTCCATTACTAACTGACAGTTGTACCGAATACTGGGGGCAGGTCAAGCGCTTTAGCTTGTGTGGCAACAACCTCCTTTACAGGACCAGGTAGACGATTACCCTGTGCTGTTTCTGTGCTCAACGCAATCTACGGCTATCCATTTTCTGCCAGTGGTTGCAAAGACGACCATTCAACGTCAGCAAAGTTTCGCAATGCACTGCTATGTAACTCATTGATCCTACGTAGAATTTAAAATCCCTCGGCGTTCGCGCTGTGTGGGTTCAAGTCCCACTCCGGCTACCATGGGAAAACTAGAATAAAATCAATGATAAGCAGTGTCGTGTAAACCACCGAAAGGTGGTTTTTTATTGCCTAATTTTCGCCATTCGTCATTCTTTCGCCATTCGGCTTCACCATAAAAAGAGGGCATTACTGCCCTCCGACTACCGGAACTATAGGAATTTTTCTATCATAACGTGCTGTCTGTGACGCGTTTTTATGACCATCGATTCCCTGTTTTTCGTTAAGCGTGCCTTCCAGATCCGATATCCCTTTAGATTTGCTGCTACGAAGTTAGGTTATGGTAATAACCAGGCTGAGTTAGTCTATGGCGTCGTTGATCTCTCTTTATCGGCATATGGTGCGGGCAGAAAAGTTTTGGGTCCCAGAGAGAGGTCCTGGAGTTTATTCCACGATTATATCAGAGGCTGGCAAGAGGCATCTAAAACCGCAATGGCGCTGGATTTGACCAGTGGAAGCATTACGGGGTGGCAGATGTACCAGATAGCAAAAGAGAATTGATTATGTCTCAAGAGTTAGAATTTTCGCTTCATCCACCTGTTTGGCCTGCCGTGGCCTATTTTATTGTATCTATTGCAATTTTTCTCTTGCTTTATCTCGGCAAACTAAAAGTTAACAGGCTGCATAAATACCCGCTATTTATTGCGTATAGGGTGTTTGTAATCGCTATTGCAGCCGTTCAGATAAACATCTTTGCCAATGGCTACGAGTTTGTCAGCAGCTTTTTGCATATAGATTTTGACCCCTATCGCTATGACTCGGTATATTGGGGCTCATTGTTTTTCTCCATAATTTACTTGCTGGCATTGCCCCGTAACAAGTTTTAGCATAATGAATTTTTCATTTAAGGGACGCTATGTCTTTACCGCCATTGTATGCACTGCGTGCGTTTGAAGTTGCTGCGCGGTTGAACTCCTTCAGTAAAGCCTCTGAAACGCTCAATATTACGCCGGGCGCGGTCAGCAGACATGTCCGTACCCTTGAACTGTGGTTCGACTGCGAGCTTTTCAAAAGGCAAGGTCCTCGCGTGGAGGTCACTGAAGCCGGGCGAGTGCTTGCCGGACAGCTGAACGAAAGCTTCACGAGCATTGAATGGGCCTGCCGGGCATTTCGCAGTGAAAACCATCTGCTGCGGTTAAAAACACCCAGCACCCTGACCATGAGATGGCTTCTCGACGTGCTGCGATCTTTTCGCAACAACCATCCAAAACCGCAGGTGGAGATTGCCAGCGTCTGGATGGACATTGACACCGTTGATTTCAATCTTGAGCCATACGACTGCGCCATCCTTCTCGGTAATGGCCGTTTTGGTGAGACAACGGAAAGCCAGCTGCTTTTTCATGAATGGCTTATCCCGGTTTGCACCCCATCGCTTATCGAACCGGCCCGGCAGCAGCTTTCGCAATGCGATTTGATCCATCCTTCACCGGACAGACGTGACTGGCGGCGCTGGCTGCGAAGAACAGGATTGTTTCCGGGGCTCGATATGAGCAGCGGCATGGTGTTTGATACCCTTGAACAGGGAAGTATCGCCGCGATGAACGGGCACGGCATCGCTATCGCCGACCTGCATCTCACGCTTGATACCCTGAAAAGCGGCCTGCTGGGCCTGCCGTTCAGGGAAGCTATCGCGACGGGAGATGGTTACTACCTCGTCTGGCCAAAAAATTCGCTCAAAAGAGAGAGCATCCAGCACCTTCTGGGCTGGCTGCAAAACCATACCCCGGTCGTTCCGGCTCTGGATATCGATTACCTGGAATACGATGAAAGCCGGGTTTATTAATACCGTTATGAGTAAGAGATGTTTGCCATCTTTTTATAGCGTTCTGGCAAAGCGCTGTTCAGGCTGAGTACCTTATCCAGAATATAAAATGCTGGCGTGTTTTTCTGCTGCTCAGCGTCAATAATTGCACCGCGTAATATCGTGGCGGCAGACGAAATCCTGTGAAAATATTCTTCAGTCTCAGGCGTCTGTAATTCACCCGACGTGGCGTAGCGCACGTGCGGCCAGCCGGAGAAGTCGAGCAGCGGAAGGGGCTTTCCTGCTTCAGGATGACAGGCTGAAATCAGCGCAGCCGCTTGCTTAGGGTCGCGATGGGCAACGGACAGCATGTATACGCGCTGCGAAAACGGTGACAGAGCCTCTGAGTGATGTTTCTTAGCCATAAGCATGGCCATAAAATCCTGTAAATCATCGGCTGAATCGGTGTCAGGTGGTAATACAGTTTTCAATAACTGATATAACGCATCAAGTGTCATATTTGCCCCGGATCCTCTTATCATTATTATTCAGTTTGCGGCTGAACGTTTTATCGACCCGCGCAAAGGCGGGTCGTAAAGATGATATTTGAATGCGGTCGCATCAGAAAAACGATTAATAATGGCAATCACTGTGAGTTTTTCTCACTATAGCCTCCAGGCTTCACACGCCGCCCAGGTACGCCTTTCTCACCTCCGGATCCTTCAGCAACGCCTCGCCGCTGCCGCTTAACCGAATCTGGCCGTTAACCATCACATAGCCGCGGTCGGACAATTTCAGCGCGTGGTGGGCATTCTGCTCGACCAGAAAAATCGTCATTCCGTTACGGGCCAGTTCGCGCAGCGTCTGGAAGATCTGTTTAACCACGATTGGTGCGAGGCCGAGGCTGGGTTCATCCAGCAGCAGAAGTTTAGGACGGCTCATCAGCGCCCGGGCAATAGCCAGCATCTGCTGTTCACCGCCGGAGAGCGTCATCGCCCGCTGGTTACGCCGCTCCTTGAGGCGAGGGAAGAGGTCGAACATGCTTTGCATATCTTCAGCTGCATGCTGATTGCCGACGGGGATTGTCCCCATCAGCAGGTTCTCTTCTACAGACATATCCGGGAAAATGCGTCTTCCCTCAGGTGCCTGCGCGATGCCGCCGGTGGCAACATAGTGGGTGGATTTGTGGCTGATATCCTCGCCGCAGAAGAGGATCTGCCCGTTGCGGATCCGGGGCTGACCAAAGACAGACATCAGTAATGTTGACTTCCCCGCGCCGTTAGCGCCAATCAGGGCCACGGTTTCCCCTTTGTTTACCTCAAGTGAAACCTGCTTCAACGCCTGGATCACCCCGTAAAAAACGTCCACATTATGAAATTGAAGCATCGGTGCGCTCACAGATTAACCTCGGTTTCGTCGGTGCCCAGATACGCGGCAATCACTTTTTCATTGTGCTGGATCTCAGCCGGTTTACCTCTGGCAATCACATCGCCGTGATCGAGCACAATGATGTCATCTGAAATGCCCATCACCATCCCCATATCATGCTCGATCAGCAAAACCGTGATGTCGTGGTGGTCGCGCAGGAACCGGATGATCTCGCTCAGCTTGTGCGTCTCCACCGGGTTCAGGCCGGCAGCAGGTTCATCGAGACAAATCATCTCCGGGTCGGTGCACATGGCGCGGGCGATTTCGAGGCGTCGTTGCTGGCCATAGGACATTTCCCCGGCCAGACGGTTCGCGCAATCTACCAGATCCACCACCTCCAGCCAGTAAAACGCCCGGTCCAGCGCCTCGTTCTCTGCCCGACGATACGCAGGGGTGTTCAGCACCCCCGCCAGCAGATTGCGGTTGACGCGCATGTGCTGTGCCACCAGCAGGTTTTCCACAACGGACATCTCGCGGAACAGGCGGATGTTCTGAAACGTGCGCGCAAGACCCGCGCGGTTCACCAGATGCGTGCCGCCAAACATCTTATAGAACAGGCGTTGACCAAGCTGCGCCGGGCTGAGCCAGTCGCCCGGCTGGAGTTTCTGGCCGAGCACCTGAATGACATTGGTGGTTTTATTTCGTGCATTGAACAGAATGTTGCCGCCGGAGGCCCGGTAGAAACCGGTCAGGCAGTTAAAGACGGTTGTTTTTCCCGCGCCGTTAGGCCCAATGAGTGCAGTAATAGAGCCGCGCTGCACCTCAAGATTGACGTCGTTTAAGGCCTTGATCCCGCCGAAGTGCATCATCAGATGTTCTACACGCAAAATCGTTGCGTTCATGGCGCCACTCCTTTACGCACGACAAATCCGCTGCGGTTGATGCGGATCAGACCGCGAGGACGCCAGATCATCATCACCACCATCAGCATGCCAAACAGCAGCACGCGGTATTCCGCAAAGCTGCGCAGCAGTTCCGGCGTGACGGTCAGCACAAAGGCGGCCAGTACGACGCCGACGGTGGAGCCCATCCCGCCCAGGACCACAATCGCGAGGATGAGAGCCGATTCAAAAAAGGTGAAAGAGGTGGGGTTAACAAACCCCTGCCAGGTGGCAAAAAACACCCCGGCGATACCTGCCGTCGATGCGCCCAGGGTGAAGGCCGAGAGTTTGACCAGAACGTGGTTGAGCCCCATGGAACGGCAGGCAATCTCATCCTCACGGAGCGCTTCCCACGCCCGTCCAATGGGCATTCGGGTCAGCCGGTGTTTAATGTACAGCACCAGCATGACTACCAGGAAAAGCACCGCATAGATGAAGATAAACTTCATGTTGGGGTTATAGTTCAGGCCGAAGAACTCGTGGAAAGGGACGCCGCCTTCTTTGGCGCGTCGGCCAAACTCCAGGCCAAAAAAGGTCGGGGCAGGGGCTGAAACGCCGTTAGGCCCGCCGGTGAAGGTAAGCCAGTTGTTCAGCACCAGACGGATGATCTCGCCAAACCCGAGCGTGACGATGGCGAGATAATCCCCGTGCATGCGTAACACCGGAAAGCCGAGCAGGGCGCCCGCGCCCGCAGCCATTAGCGCCGCCAGCGGCAGCATGCTCCAGAACCCAAGCCCCAGATACTGATACCCGAGCGCCAGCCCGTAAGCGCCGATGGCATAGAAGGCGACATAACCCAGATCCAGCAGCCCTGCCAGGCCAACGACAATGTTCAGCCCAAGACCGAGCAGGACGTAGATCAGTCCGAGTATAGCGACCGTCAGAACGTATTTTGTGGCCACAAACGGGAAGCAGATCGCCAGCGTGACAATCAGCGGAATGATCCAGCGCATGCGGCTTTTATACGCCGGTGGCCGGACATACACCCCCGCATTGTCGGATTCAAACCGCGCCTGTAAACGTCTTCCGGCCGCCGTAGCTGAAAAGGCGCTCAGCAAAAAGCGTCCCAGCATCACCGTGCCTACAATCCACGCCAGCCGCTGGCCGTCAAAGGTAAAGCTGTAACCATCCAGTATGACGCCCGCAATCGGGCCGAAAATAATCAGGGCGATCATTCCGGAAAAAATCGCGTCCAGAATGCAGCGCTTCAGGGAAAAGCCGTCAGAGGTCATCGCGTTGTTCCTTACACTTTAGCCACGACAGGGCGGCCCAGCAGCCCCTGAGGACGGAAGATCAGGATTAATACCAGCAATCCAAACGAGAACACGTCTTTATAATCCGAGTTCACCATCCCGGAGAATTGCGCTTCTGCGACGCCCAGAATCAGCCCGCCAAGCATCGCACCGGGCAGAGAGCCGATGCCGCCCAGCACCGCTGCCGTAAAGGCCTTGATGCCGATAACGAACCCGACGTAAAAATCAAAGGTGCCGTAATTCATGGTGATCAGCACGCCCGCCAGCCCGGCCATGGCTGCGCCGATAACAAACACCAGCGAAATAATTCTGTCGGTGTTGATACCCAAAATGGAGGCCATCTTACGATCCTGCTGCACCGCACGGCACATGCGCCCTAAGCGGGTACGGTTGATAATCCAGGTCAGCACCAGCATGCCCGCGAACGAGGCGATGAGAATAAAGACTTTGGTATAGGTTATCTGGACAAACCCTTCGCCGAGGTGAAAACGCAGCACACCATCCAGCATGGTCGGTACGCCCTGCTGCCGTGGGCCCTGGCTGAGCTGGACGTAGTTTTGCAGTATCAACGACATCCCGATGGCCGAAATCAGCGGCGCCAGACGCGTCGAATTGCGTAGCGGCTTATAGGCGATGCGCTCAATCGTCCAGCCATAAACGCCGGTGACCACGATGGTGAAAACAAGGGTTCCCAGGATCAGCAGCGGAAAGGAGTGGAGTCCAAAAAACGCCAGCAGGGCCAGGCCAATGGCCGAGAGATAGGCGGAGATCATATACACTTCGCCGTGGGCGAAATTGATCATACCGATGATGCCGTACACCATGGTGTAGCCGATGGCGATAAGACCGTAGACCGAACCCAGCGTTAAGCCATTAATTAATTGTTGCAGGAAGAATGTACTCATGGTCGCGCACCTGAATAAAGGGTTACGCCGACAGTCAGACCTGCCGGCGTTGAGCAGATTCCGTCCCGTTATGGCACTTCTTTATATTTGCCTTTGTCGTCCCACTGGTAGACCACGTAGTCAGACACTTTGAGGTCACCTTTGCTGTCCCAGGCTTTTTTACCCATCACCGTGTCGACAGGGTTGGCCTTCAGCCACTCGCTGGCTTTTACGGAATCCGTCCCTTTCGTGGCCTTGAATGCCGCTGCGATAGCCTGCACAGACGCGTAGGCGTAGAGGGTGTATCCTTCTGGTTCAAATTTACCGGCGCGGAATTTCTCGATGACGGCTTTTCCGTCCGGGATCAGGCGCGGGTCTTTACCGAAGGTCATGTAAATACCGTTGGTGTACTGCGCCCCACCGGCGGCGGTGACCATCTCTTCATTGACGATACAGTCTCCCGAGAAGAACTTCGCCTGCACGCCCTGTTCACGCATCTGGCGAACCAGCGGGCCCGCTTCCGGGTGACAGCCACCGAAGAACACCACGTCTGGTTTTTGTGCGCCAATTTTGGTCACCAGCGCGTTAAAGTCTTTCTCCCCGCGGGACAACCCTTCGTACATCACTTCCTTAACGCCGCGTTTCGCCAGCGCCGCTTTAGTGGCGTCCGCCAGCCCCTGACCGTAGGTGTCTTTATCGTGGATGATGACGACCCGTTTGGCTTTCAGCTTATCAAGAATAAAATCGCTGGCGACCTGGCCCTGCTGGTCGTCACGTCCGCACATGCGGAACATATCGCTCATGCCCCGCTCGGTAATAAGCGGGTTCGTTGAGCCGGGGGTGATGGAGAGGATCCCGGCATCGCTATAGACCTCGGAGGCGGGCATGGTCGACGAGGAGCAGAAGTGGCCGACGACCGCTTTCACTTTATCCTGATCGACTAAGCGGTTGGCGACGGCAACGGCCTGTTTGGGTTCGCAGGCGTCATCGCCCTGAACCAGTTTGATTTTCTCACCGTTGATCCCGCCAGCGGCGTTAATGTCTTCCGCCGCCTGCGTAGCGCCATGCCAGTATTGATCGCCATAGGTTGCGTTCGGGCCTGTGAACGGCCCGGCCACGCCGATCACGATATCGGCCTGTGCAGAAAAGGCCGTCACCAGACAACCGGCCAGCAACAGGGAGAGGGGAGTTTTGGTAAATTTCAGCGACATTATTATGTTCCTTAGCAAAGAGGTTTTTGCACCAGGTATAAACCCGAACGCCTGATGGCATCGTAAATCCAAAAACAAGAGCGAGAACAAAATGCACTTTAGAAGCAATCTCGTGCTTAATACGGCGAGGATCCCACGCACCGCGAAGCGCGCAGAACATTAAGCAAAAAGGTTGCCAGAATGGTTAATCCCTTGACCGGGTCACAACACGTTGAGTATAGAGCGCCGTTTTATGCGCCTTTGCGGGATGAGATGAATTTACAGCGGAGATCACATCTCCTTAACAACAAAGCCCATAAGTTGTGCAACGGTCACGATTTGCACGTTTTTGCAGCAATAAAGACCTAAACTTCAGATAGGCATGCGCGGCGATATATGTCAGGATCGTTTTTTTTATCAGGAGTATCAGCAATGGCTGAAGGCCCATTAAATGAAAGCGAGATGGCGTGGCTGGAAGAGACATTAATCTCTTACGGACACGACGATGCATCCGTGATTGACGTGTCCGAACTGGACGGCATGCTTACCGCAGTACTTTCCGGTCCCGTTGTGGTGGAGCCCGACACCTGGCTGGTGGCGGTATGGGGTGGCGAGAAGTATATTCCGCGCTGGAAAAACGATCGTGAGATGAACCGTTTTATCGATCTCTGCTTTAAGCACATGAACGATATTGCCGAGCGCCTGAGCGAATACCCGGATCAGTTTGAACCGCTGTTTGGCTATAACGACGTTGACGGTCAGAGCTATACCGTAGTGGAAGAGTGGTGCTATGGCTACATGCGCGGCGTGGCGCTGACGGACTGGTCATCCCTGCCGGAAGCGCTGGAAGCGGATCTGGCGGTGATTGCCCTGCACGGAACGGAAGAGCACAGCGAGAAGCTGGAAGCGCTGACCGAAGAGGAGTATATGGCCAGCATCGAGAGCATTCAGCCTGCGGCGCTGCGTTTGTACAACTACTGGGTGGCTAATCCGCAGCAGCCGGAAGCGAAAAAGCCGATCGTGAACGGGTCGAAGGTGGGACGTAACGATCCGTGTCCGTGCGGGAGCGGGAAGAAGTTTAAGAGTTGCTGTCTGCACTGAAAAAAGGGGCTATTCATAGCCCCTTTTTTTATCCCACTTCCGGCAGCATTCCCGCTGCAATCAGCACCTGCACCAGAATAATCACCACCCCACAACCAAACACCACGCACAGCAGCGGCTTACCACCCGCCACGCGGTATCCTTGCTGCGGATGTTGCTGGCGGCTCTTCCACGCCAGCAGGGAAGGCAGCAGCAGGGCCAGTACCGATAACGCCACGCCAGCATACCCCAGCGCCATCACAAACCCGCGCGGATAAAAGAGCGCGAAGGCCAGCGGCGGCAGGAAGGTCATCGCCCCCGTCTGTAAGCGTCCGGCAACGGTATTGCGACGCTGGAACAGATCCGCCATATAGTCAAACAGGCCAAGCGCTACGCCGAGGAAGGAGGTTGCCAGCGCCAGGTCTGCAAACAGATGTACCGCCAGCTCCACGTGTGAAGAGGCCACCACGTTACGCAGGGCAACCAGGAATCCATTCAGACCAGAATGCTCTGCCATCAGGCCGATAAAGGTGGTGGAATCAATACTGCCCAGCGTCACCAGCTGCCAGAACAGGTAAGCAATCAACGGAATGGCGCTGCCGATCACAAAGACGCGGCGCAGCTTGCGAATATCCCCGTTCATATAGCTCACGATGCTCGGCACGCTGCCATGAAAACCGAAAGAGGTGAAAATCACCGGGATGGCCGAAAGCGCCAGACCTTTCTCCAGCGGGAGGGAGAGCAGGTTAACCTTGTGCACATGCGGTGCCAGCAGCACCAGCATCACAACAAGGAAGAGAATTTTGGCGCTGAACAAAAAACGGTTAAACAGATCGACCAGCGACGTGCCCGCACAAACCACGCCGCCACCGATCAGCGTAAAGACAATGGCGCCTGTTTCCGGTGAAAGCGACGCACCGAAGCCGTCATTGATACTTGACGCAATTAGCTCCCCGGCGCCGCTGATGTAGGCGGCGGTCAGCGCGTACATCAGGAACATCATGCTGAAACCGGTGATCCACTGCCCGTAGCGTCCAAGATAGCGTGCAGCCAGGGAGCCTAAGCCGGTATCGGCAGGGACATGTTGATAAACCTCCAGCAATAATAGCGCGGTGTAACACATCAGGGCCCAAAGACCGCCCAGCAGCACTACGGTAACCCCAAACCCGACGCCGGCGGCAGCCAACGGCATGGCCAACATTCCTGCGCCAATTGTCGTTCCGGCGACGATAAAAATACTTCCCAGAGTTCTGTTCTTCACGCTTTCCTCTACAACGCTTCCATACCGCGACTCATTCTGCGGCGCAGAGTAAGGTAAAAGCACCATCTCGTCAAATCACCGTTACATAGGGTGTAATGATTAATTTACAAAAAGAAAGGGGGAACCTGCGCCAGCGCAAAGCGTGCCGTGGAGGGAGCATTTAGTCTGCTTTTTATTTGCGAGAGGTAATGATGTCAATTCACGGACACGACGTGCTGAATATGATGATTGAGTCAGGTGAGCGCTATACGGAGCAGAGTCTGGTTGAGGCGATACATGCCCGCTTTGGCGAAGCGGCGCGTTTCCATACTTGTTCAGCTTCGGAAATGACAGCCGCGGAGCTGGTGGCGTTTCTGGCGGCGCGCGGAAAATTCATTCCGGCAGCAGACGGATTTTCCACGCACGAAAGTAAAATTTGCCGTCATTGAATAAAGCGGTGCTGAAAACTCAGCACCGCTTTTCTATTAATTCTGCGTGTCGAGCGTCGACAGCTCTTTATCAATGAAGTACAGACCTTCCCCGGATTTACCTGCCAGAGATAATTTATCCAGCACGGATTTAAACAGCTTCTCTTCTTCGTGCTGTTCAGCCACATACCACTGTAGAAAATTAAAGGTTGGATAATCCTGACTGGTCATGGCGGCATGAGCCAGTTCATTAATTTTCTGGGTGATCAGCTGTTCGTGCTCATAGGTGGCACGGAACAGTTCATCAAGAGAGCCGTACTCGGCGAAAGGCGATACCACGTTATCAATGCGCGGCAGGCTGCCGGTGTCCGTCAGGTAATCAAACAGACGCTGCATGTGCGTCATCTCTTCCTGGGCATGACGACGCAGGAAGGCGGCAGCCCCTTCAAAGCTGTGATAGCTGCACCAGGCGCTCATCTGCTGATAAAGCAGGGAAGAAAATAGCTCAAGATTCATTTGCGCATTGAGCTTGTCGATCATTTCAGTTTTTAACATGGTGCAGCTCCGGTTTATTAATTCTGGTTCACGATGAGCGACACTATAATTTGTTATTTAATTATTTGCAAAAAGTAAAATAAATATTTATTTATTAAAAATACGAATGGGAATAAAACGCATTGCCGCCATTTGTATTTATTAATGAGAATTGTTTTTGTTCTTATTAAATAAACTGCCAGCGTGACTGGCAGTCGCGGTTAATACCACGGATTCTGGCTGGAAGAGGTAACGGCATATCCCTGACATTTATACTGAATGGTCACACTTTCGTTCAGACAGAGTGAACCGCTGATCAGGGTGCAGGTTTTAATCGGCTGCCCGTAGGCTGACGCGGAGGCGTAGCCCATGCGTTGGCAGGCCTTTGTTGCCGTACCGTTATTAACATAGTCATCAGA
Source organism: Enterobacter cloacae complex sp. ECL411 (assembly GCF_021869665.1). Classification (NCBI taxonomy): domain Bacteria; kingdom Pseudomonadati; phylum Pseudomonadota; class Gammaproteobacteria; order Enterobacterales; family Enterobacteriaceae; genus Enterobacter; species Enterobacter cloacae complex sp. ECL411. The sequence goes on along the minus strand of NZ_CP091486.1, from coordinate 2,867,862 downwards.
CCAGGCGTTTTGGAGCATGGTCTGGCCATAGTCGAGGCGCACAATTCCGTTTGGGGCATCCGTACTACTGACTTCTGCCTGACGGTTGATGCTGCACCCGGCGAGCAACAGGATCGTTCCGGCTATGATTACACGTTTCATGTTTCACTCTGCGTGACGGGAAATACGCCATTGTAACCAACGCGACGGGACGCAATGGCCGGAATAGCCGGAGGATCTGCCCTTTCACTCTACAACGAGCCGGGCCACCGCGCGAAATTGTGAGCGCATCTTTGTTTTTTAAAACAAGTTTTCACTTAATTTGAAAGTGCGTTTGTTTGATAGTAAGGTTAAGTTGAAAAGGTATCCACAGCGGGATCGCCCGCCATGCATTCAGGAGAGACAAGATGAAAATTGCACTGATGATGGAAAACAGCCAGGCCGCTAAGAATCCCATCATCCTTAATGAGCTGAAAGCCGTTGCTGATGAGAAAGGTTTCCCGGTCTATAACGTCGGTATGAGTGATGAGAACGATCATCATCTCACTTATATTCACCTGGGCATCATGGCGAGCATTCTGCTTAACGCTAAAGCCGTTGATTTTGTTGTTACCGGCTGCGGTACCGGGCAGGGCGCGTTAATGTCCCTGAACATCCATCCGGGTGTGATTTGCGGTTACTGCATCGATCCTGCGGATGCTTTCCTGTTCGCGCAAATCAACAACGGTAACGCGCTTTCTCTGCCGTTTGCGAAGGGCTTCGGCTGGGGGGCAGAACTGAACGTACGCTTTATCTTTGAGAAAGCGTTTACCGGACGCAATGGCGAAGGCTATCCACCAGAGCGTAAGGAGCCGCAGGTGCGTAACGCCGGTATTCTGAACCAGGTGAAAGCGGCGGTGGTAAAAGAAAACTATCTGGATACCCTGCGTGCAATCGATCCTGAGCTGGTTAAAACCGCCGTCTCAGGCCAGCGCTTCCAGCAGTGCTTCTTCGAGAACTGCCAGGACAAAGAGATCGAAGCCTTCGTGCGCGGTATTGTTGGCTGATTTCCTTTGCCGGGCGGTGCGTTGCCCGCCCGGCACAGAGCCTTACTTTTTCGATGATACCGCGCTGCCTGCATTTTTGGTCAGACGCAGCGTGTCAACCATTCCCACCAGGCAGATCAGCGCGATCGCCACAAATGCCAGCCGGAAGCTCATTCCCGGCATGCCGGCAATCCCCATCGTCTCACTGACTTTTTCCCCGATACGAATACCAATTGCCCCGAGCGTGATCCCAAGTCCCACGGCAAGCTGCGTTGCGGTTGAAAACAGCGTATTGGCATAGCTCATCTGCGCAGAGGGTACATCCGCAAAGGCCAGCGTACTGATGGCTGTAAACTGGATCGAACGAAAAACGCCACCCAGATAGAGGATCAGCATGACGAGCCACACAGGAGTCTGCGGCGTAAGAAAGGCGCAGGCCAGCAGCGCCAGGACATTCAGTGAACCGTTAATCAGCAACAGCCGCTTAAACCCCAGGCTGCGGATCAGGGGCGTCGTCGCCGGTTTAATGGTGAGATTGCCTACGAAAACGGCCAGCACCAGCAGGCCAGAATGGAACGCGTCCATGCCAAAGCCGACCTGGAACATCAGCGGTAACAGGAACGGAACCGCGCTGATGGAGGCGCGAAACAGCGATCCGCCGTACAGGGTGACGCGAAACGTCGGCACTTGCATCGCATCGAGCCTGATCATCGGCCAGGTTGCCCGCTTAAAGTGGCGCAGCGCCAGGCTCAACGCGGCGACACCGACGATAAACAGCGTGGCGGTTAATCCTGTCCGCAGAGGCTCTGCGCCCATCAACTCCATCGCATAAACCAGGCTCACCATGGCAAGGGTGGTGACCACAAAACCCGGCAAGTCAAACGGTCGGCGCGTATCTTCATGCAGGTCCGGAATGATTCGCAGTGCCAGCAAAATGGCGATTATCCCCAGCGGCACATTAATAAAGAAGATCCAGCGCCAGTCGGCATAGCTTGTAATGAACCCGCCCAGCGGCGGGCCGATGATCGGCGCGACCAGCGCAGGCCACGTCAGGGTGGCGATTGCCGTGATGAGCTGATGCTTTGGCGTTGTACGTAACACGGCCAGGCGACCCACGGGCACCATCAGCGCGCCACCCATGCCCTGGAAGACGCGCATTGCGACAAACTCCTCGAGCGTGGTGGACAGGCCGCAAAATACCGAGGCCAGCGTGAAGATCGCCAGCGCGAGGGCAAATACTTTTCGCGCGCCGAAGCGGTCGGCGATCCAGCCGCTGGCGGGGATCAGCACGGCAAGGGTGATCAGGTAGGCGCTGATGCCGATATTCAGATCCACGGCCTGTACGCCGAAGCTTTTTGCCATATCCGGCAATGCGGTGGCGATCACCGTCCCGTCCAGAAACTCCATAAAGAAAGCACCGGCCACCAGCAGTGCCGCAGGCGTTAATCCACGGCTCTCTTTGCCGGATACGTTTTCACTCATTCTCTTCCTGCCCGCTCAAAAAATTTTATAAAAATTTACTGGAATTTATAAGTCTGTAACGTGCGGATTTATCGTGCCTTTTTTTAACAAACCGGCAGCACCGAGGGTTTATTAACCGTGATGCAGGTCACAAAATGGTTGATTTTTGTGATGGCGGTCATATTATAAGCGTATTGATAATAACACCTGCATAACACGTTACTGGAGCAACATAATGAAACTGCGCAAAATCCTGAAAAGCATGTGGGCTAACTACTGCACAACGTTTAAAGACGTCCCACCGGGTGCGATGTTCTGATAAAAAAACCTGCTTCGGCAGGTTTTTTTATGTCGGCGGACGACGAGAGGGAGATGGAAGGGCGTCTGTTTTGCTACTATGGCGGCCTTTGAATAAGGAGAACCCCATGTCACAAAACCTGAGCGCCGATCAGGAACTGGTATCTGACGTCGTCGCCTGCCAGCTGGTTATCAAACAAATCCTTGATGTGATTGACGTTATCGCGCCGGTTGAGGTACGCGAAAAGATGTCGACCCAGCTAAAAAACATCGATTTCACCAATCATCCTGCTGCGGCGGACCCGGTTACGCTCCGCGCGATCCAGAAAGCGATCGCGCTGATTGAACTGCGCTTCACGCCGCAGGGTGAGTCACATTAAAATAAACCGATGTTTTAAAATTAGAAACCGTTTTCTGATTTTACGTCGAAGGGCGACAGAGTCTGTCGCCCACAGAAGGCTCAAAAGAACGTCTGCACCAGCAGATAGCTCACCACGCAGGCACAGCTGACGCCAATCAGACCCGGCAGAATAAAGCTGTGGTTGATGATGAATTTACCGATGCGGGTGGTGCCGGAGCGATCGAATCCAATACAGGCCAGATCGCTCGGATAGGTGGGCAGCACAAAGTAGCCGTAGGAGGCCGGGAAGAAGGCCACCAGCATTTTCGGATCGATGCCTAACATCAACCCCATCGGGGCGACCGCGGTCAAGGCCGCGGCCTGGCTGTTGACCAGTTTCGACACCAGAAACAACACGATGGCATACGTCCAGGGATGACTCTTCACTACCCCCTCCAGTGCCATTTTCAGTTCGTCGAGATGCGCCTGGAAAAAGGTATCGCTCATCCATGCCACGCCAAACACCGAGAAGATGGCGACCATCCCCGCCTTAAATACCGCTCCGTTTGAAATGGCCGACGCATTAACCTTACAGGTCATCAGCATGATGGCCCCGGCAATAAGCATCATCATTTGAATGACAAGGTTCATCGACAGGGCCGTCATTTTGCCTTTGATCTCAAACGCCGGACGCAACTCGGGCAACGCACCCAGCAGGACCACAACGGCAATCCCGGCGAAGAAGATCCACGTTGACCAGTAGGCCTGTTTAGGGAAACGCTGATCCATCAACGTCTCCGTTCCCCCATAGATAAACTCCCGCTGTTTCGGATCTTTCAGCTTTTCCTGAAATTCAGGATCGTCTGCGAGGTTTTTCCCCCGGCGCAGGCTCCACAGTGCCGCAATGGCGACGCCAGACAGTGAGGCCGGTACGGAAACGGCGAGTATTTCGAGGATCCCCCACGCGTGGCCGATACCGTGCTGCGCACCCAGAATAGAGACCAGCGAAACGACGGCCACGGAAACGGGGGAGGCGGTGATCGCCATCTGAGAGGCCACCGAGGCAACCGCCATCGGCCGTTCCGGGCGAATGCCTTTTTTCAGGGCGATATCCGCGATAATGGGAAACATAGTGTAGACGACGTGGCCGGTCCCGCAGAGAAAGGTTAACATCCAGGTGGTAAACGGCGCGAGAAGGGTGATGTGCTGGGGATGTTTACGCAGCAGGCGCTCTGCGAATTGCATCATCACGTTCAGGCCACCGGCGGTTTGTAGTGTGGCCGCGCAGCCGATGACGGCGAGGATCGTGAGCATCACGTCAACCGGCGGTTTACCGGGTTGCAGACCAAAGACAAAACTTAAAATAAACAGGCCGATGCCGCTTATCAGCCCCAGGCCCATCCCGCCGAAGCGGGTACCTACCAGCAGGCAGAGGATAATGACAATAAACTCAATGGTGATCATGATGCTCCCTCGTTAATGAATGTAATTAAACAAATCATTACACGATGTGTGGTTATTCATTGGGAGCAAGATCTGATTTGTTAAATGTCAGCATAAGCAGGGAGTTGGCACCCACTCCCTGACGGGAGCGGGTGAAGGGACTTAGTGGTGTTGCACGGTAGCTATGTCGAGAAGATGGCGGTCCGTCTGCTCCAGACAGATCCCCGCGCGTTTCGCGTTGCGGATTTCGTCTGCGAGCGTTTTCAGCAGCATGCCATCCTGCTGCTGCTCTCTGTCCATATCACGTAAAAACTTGAGGGTAATGATGTCCTGTTGCGCTTTGGCTTCATCGGCCAGCTTGTTCAGCTTTGTACAGCGTTGCTCATACTCTTCAAGCGTTTTCTGGAACAGTTCCTCCAGAGAGGAGTAATTATCTTCAATCGTTTCAAGCTCTTTGAGTGTGGGATTGGCGCCGATGGCTTTCAAAAAGTTAAAGACACGCATCATGTGCGTGACGTTACTTTGCGCCTGAGTACGAAAGAAGGTGGCAGTGCCGTTGAGGCTTTTTCTGGAACACCAGGCGCTCAAATGCAGATGCAGATTTGAAGCATAAAACTCCAGGTTCATCTGGGCATTCAGTTTTTGCATCATCGTTTGGGTAGTCATACTCATATCCTTATTGACTGTGGGACTTGATGTCCGCTACGAAACCTGACCCGGCAGGTACTGACGATTGAATAACAGAAAAAGATTTCTGCAAGGTAAACAAACTCGAAAATTCACGTCCTGTGTTCGATTTAAATAAGCATACGCTTCTCTTTGAATTAAGAAAACTCTTAGTTGGGCTGTGTTTACCATACATTACAAATTTAAATATAGCGCAGAACAGAAAACAGGTAACGAGATATAATATTTTTTATCTATATGATTTTAATGATATTAAAATCAGTGCTTCCCATTTTTATCGTTTCAGGAAACCTTCTGTGGCGGGAAATTCTGTGAAAGTGTTAAATCAGAAATAATAACTGCAAATATATCCTGCTGTAGCAAATTTGAGCTAAATCAATTTTCACATAATATACGGTTCTGTGATCGCGTCGTAAGATTGTTATCTAACAAATCTGGAAAATGAAACGATGTTTTATATCTTTTCACCCGTAGAGGTTTATGATGACAAAAGTTGCGGTGCTGCTGGCACCTGGTTTTGAAGAAGCAGAAGCGATTATCACAGTGGATATCCTGCGTCGCTTGCAGATTGAGGTGGAAACGCTGGCCTGCGCGGAGTCCCGTGCGGTAGTGAGTTACCACAATATCCCCATGGTGGCTGACAGTACCTTAACGGAACGTTTTAATAGGCTGTATGACGCGGTCGTGTTACCCGGTGGGCCGCAGGGGAGTATCAATCTGGCGGCTAACCAGGAGGTGATCCGCTTTGTTTCCGCGCATGACGAGCACGGCAAACTCATCTGCCCGATCTGCTCTGCGGCTGCGCGGGTGCTGGGCGCAAACGGGCTACTGAAGGGGCGGCGCTACGTCTGTTCCGGCGATCTGTGGCAGACCGTTGATGATGGAGTATATGTGGATGCGCCGGTCGTGGAGGATAACAACCTCATCAGCGGCAAGGGGCTGGGGCACGCTTTTGACTTTGCGCTGACGCTCTCTGCGCGTCTGTTGGGCGACGATGCCCCCGTGCGCGATCATGCTGAACACATCTATTACCGCTGGTAAATTTTCTGCCGGACGCTAAGGCGTCCGGGTTACAGGGATTACTTAGCTGACCTTATGGATAATCCTGCTTAACTCCTTTCCATTTGTAGGACAATTACGTCCTTTTTTATGTCATTTTTCGCTGAATTTATGTACGCAATTACTGTAATTCTGCGGTGTGATGTCGCTCTCTTATGGATGATTAATTTCCCGCTAAAACTATCTCCAGCAATAACGCTTATAACGAGGTAAGCGCTAATGCCTTGTTTTAAGTCCGATTAAATAAGTTGTTCGCCATTATTCCCTACAGATAAGAATGCTAAAGCTGGAGTTTACCATGCACAAATTTACTAAAGCGCTGGCGGCCATCGGCCTGGCTGCCGTTATGTCACAATCCGCTATCGCTGAAAATTTAAAGCTCGGTTTTCTGGTTAAACAGCCGGAAGAACCGTGGTTCCAGACCGAATGGAAATTTGCTGATAAAGCCGGAAAAGATTTGGGATTTGAGGTAATTAAAATCGCCGTACCTGACGGCGAGAAAACGCTTAACGCCATTGATAGCCTGGCGGCGAGCGGCGCGAAAGGTTTCGTTATCTGTACGCCGGATCCAAAGCTGGGTTCAGCGATTGCCGCGAAAGCGCGCGGTTATGACATGAAAGTGATTGCGGTGGACGATCAGTTCGTGAATGCCAAAGGCAAACCGATGGATACCGTTCCGCTGGTGATGATGGCGGCCACCAAAATCGGCGAGCGTCAGGGCCAGGAGCTCTACAAAGAGATGCAAAAACGCGGCTGGGATGTCAAAGAGACCGCCGTGATGGCCATTACCGCTGACGAGCTGGACACCGCCCGTCGTCGTACCACCGGGTCCATGGACGCCCTGAAAGCGGCTGGCTTCCCGGAAAAACAGATCTACAAAGTTCCGACCAAATCCAACGATATTCCGGGCGCCTTTGATGCGGCGAACTCCATGCTCGTCCAGCATCCGGAAGTGAAGCACTGGCTGGTGGTGGGGATGAACGATAACACCGTGCTGGGCGGCGTGCGTGCAACGGAAGGCCAGGGCTTTAAAGCACCGGACGTGATCGGGATCGGCATCAACGGCGTGGACGCCGTGAGCGAACTGTCTAAAGCGCAGGCGACCGGTTTCTACGGCTCTCTGCTGCCAAGCCCGGATGTCCACGGCTATAAATCCAGCGAAATGCTTTACAACTGGGTGACCAAGGGGGTTGAGCCGCCGAAATTCACCGAAGTAACCGATGTGGTGCTGATCACCCGCGATAATTTCAAAGAGGAGCTGGCGAAAAAAGGACTGGGCGGTAAGTAATACGCTGTGATTGCGCCCCTCACACGCCGTGAGGGGCCTGACGTATACACTACAGGAATCACGGAGTCGTTATGCAACAGTCTGATCCGTATCTCTCTTTCCGCGGCATCGGTAAAACATTCCCCGGCGTAAACGCGCTGACCGATATCAGCTTCGACTGCTATGCCGGCCAGGTTCATGCCCTGATGGGGGAGAACGGCGCGGGAAAATCCACGCTGCTAAAAATTCTCAGCGGCAACTACACGCCCACCACCGGCACGCTGGCCATTCGCGGCGAAGAGGTGGCCTTTGCCGATACCACGGCAGCGTTAAACGCGGGCGTCGCCATCATCTATCAGGAGCTGCATCTCATTCCTGAAATGACCGTGGCGGAGAACATCTACCTGGGCCAGCTTCCGCATAAAAGCGGCGTGGTCAACCGCTCGCTGCTCAACTATGAAGCGGGCTTGCAGCTCAGGCACCTTGGGCTGGATGTCGATCCGCAAACGCCCCTTAAGTATCTCTCCATCGGTCAGTGGCAGATGGTGGAAATTGCCAAAGCGCTGGCGCGTAACGCCAAGATCATCGCTTTTGACGAGCCAACCAGCTCGCTCTCGGCGCGTGAAATTGAAAACCTCTTTCGCGTGATCCGCGAGCTGCGCAAAGAGGGCCGCATCATTCTGTACGTCTCCCACCGTATGGAAGAGATTTTTGCCTTAAGCGATGCCATCACCGTGTTTAAGGATGGCCGCTACGTGCGCACCTTCACCGATATGCAGCAGGTCAATCATGACCAGCTGGTGCAGGCGATGGTCGGGCGCGATCTGGGGGATATTTACCACTGGAAGCCGCGCGAGTACGGCCCTGAGCGTCTGCGTCTGGATAGCGTTAAAGCCCCAGGCGTGCGCACACCTATTTCACTCTCGGTGCGCAGCGGCGAAATCGTCGGGCTGTTTGGCCTTGTCGGGGCAGGGCGCAGCGAGCTGATGAAAGGGCTGTTTGGCGGGACGCGCATTACCCAGGGCCAGGTCTTCGTCGACGGGAAAAAGGTCGATATACAGAAGCCTGCGCAGGCGATTAACGCGGGCATCATGCTCTGTCCGGAGGATCGAAAGGCCGAAGGCATTATTCCAGTGCACTCGGTGCGCGACAACATCAACATCTCTGCCCGGCGCAAGTTCATCCGCGCGGGATGTCTGATTAACGACGGCTGGGAGGCGCGCAACGCTGATCACCATATCCGTTCGCTGAACATCAAAACTCCCGGGGCTGAACAGCTGATCATGAACCTGTCCGGCGGCAACCAGCAAAAAGCCATTCTGGGGCGCTGGCTGTCGGAAGACATGAAGGTCATTTTGCTGGATGAACCAACGCGCGGTATCGACGTGGGGGCGAAACACGAAATCTATAACGTCATCTATGAGCTGGCAAAACGCGGCGTGGCGGTGCTGTTCGCCTCCAGCGATCTGCCCGAGGTGCTGGGCGTCGCCGACCGCATTGTAGTGATGCGTGAAGGCGAAATTGCCGGTGAATTGCTGCATGAACAGGCGAATGAACAACAGGCGTTGAGTCTCGCCATGCCTAAAGTTAGCCAGGCTGTCGCCTGAGTAAGGAGTCAATGATGTCCTCTGTTACTACATCCGGAGCGCCGAAGTCGGCTTTCAGTTTTGGCCGCATCTGGGACCAGTACGGCATGTTGGTGGTTTTTGCCGCCCTGTTCGTTGCGTGCGCGATTTTTGTGCCAAACTTTGCGACCTTCATCAACATGAAGGGGCTGGGGCTGGCTATCTCCATGTCCGGCATGGTGGCCTGCGGAATGCTATTCTGCCTGGCCTCCGGCGATTTTGACTTGTCGGTCGCCTCGGTGATTGCCTGTGCCGGGGTCACCACTGCCGTGGTGATCAATATGACCGAAAGCCTGTGGATCGGCGTGCTGGCGGGGCTGATGCTCGGCGTGCTGAGCGGTCTGGTGAACGGCTTTGTGATTGCGCGCCTGAAGATTAACGCCCTGATCACGACGCTTGCGACCATGCAAATCGTGCGCGGTCTGGCCTATATCATCTCCGACGGTAAGGCGGTGGGGATTGAAGACGAGCGCTTCTTTACGCTGGGCTATGCCAACTGGCTGGGCTTGCCTGCGCCTATCTGGCTGACGGTAGCCTGTCTGATCCTGTTTGGTTTCCTGCTTAACCGCACCACCTTTGGTCGTAATACCCTGGCGATTGGCGGGAACGAGGAAGCGGCGCGTCTGGCGGGTGTCCCGGTCGTACGGACCAAGATCATTATCTTTGTGCTTTCCGGGCTGGTGTCGGCAGCGGCGGGGATTATTCTGGCGTCGCGTATGACCAGCGGCCAGCCAATGACCTCTATCGGTTATGAGCTGATTGTCATTTCCGCCTGCGTATTGGGGGGCGTATCCCTCAAGGGCGGCATCGGAAAAATCTCATATGTGGTGGCGGGGATCCTGATTCTGGGGACCGTGGAGAACGCCATGAACCTGCTTAATATTTCTCCGTTCTCTCAGTACGTCGTACGCGGCCTGATCCTGCTGGCAGCAGTGATCTTCGACCGTTACAAGCAAAAAGCTAAGCGTACCGTCTGATTTATTTTTAGCCACTTATCTGCTTAACTATTAACCATAGTTGACTCCCTGACCGGCCCGCCAGTTATGCTGACGGGCCGGTTGCTAAATGGCGAGCGCCGTCACACTGTCTATACTTACATGGCTGTTTTGTTCACTGTAAGGAGGATTAGGGTGGCTGACTTGTTAACCGCACCGCCTGTACTGCCCGGAAAATTTGCTTTCTTTTTTGACCTCGACGGGACGCTCGCCGGGATTGAACCGCATCCTGACGACGTTGTTGTACCGGATCTGGTGTTAGAGAATTTGCAGCAGCTCTCCCGACAGAACGAGGGGGCACTGGCATTGATTTCAGGGCGCTCAATGGCCGAGCTGGATGTGCTCGCCAGTCCTTATCACTTTCCGCTGGCCGGTGTGCACGGAGCGGAGCGCCGCGATATCCATGATCAACTGCATATAGTTTCACTCCCCGATACGCTGGTTCAGGCGCTGCATGCGCAACTCTCTTCTGCTCTGGAACTGCTTCCCGGTACGGAACTGGAAGCCAAAGGCATGGCCTTTGCGCTGCACTACCGTCAGGCGCCTCACCATGAGGCGGCGATCTTTTCGGTAGCAAGAAGCGTGGCGGAAGCCCATCCGGAGCTGGCGTTACAGCCCGGTAAATGTGTGGTCGAGATTAAACCAGCAGGAATTAATAAAGGCGCTGCTATTGCAGCGTTTATGGCGGAAGCGCCGTTTAAAGGGCGTACGCCAGTATTTTTTGGGGATGACCTGACCGACGAGGCCGGGTTCAGCGTGGTAAACCAGGCCAGTGGCATGTCTGTCAAGGTAGGGCCGGGTGAAACCGTTGCCGGATGGCGGCTGGAAAACGTCGCCAGCGTCTGGCAGTGGATATCTGATGTCGCTAACCAGCAACAACAACAAATAGCGCAAAACAACGGGAGAAATCATTATGGGTCGCTTAGTCGTCGTCTCTAATCGCATCGCACCGCCGGATGATAAAAAAGCCAGTGCCGGTGGCCTGGCGGTCGGGGTATTAGGTGCCCTCAAAGCCGCGGGTGGTCTCTGGTTTGGCTGGAGCGGGGAAATCAGTAATGATGAGAAACCGCTTAAAAAGGTGTCACGGGGCAATATCACGTGGGCTTCCTTCGCACTCAGTGAGAAGGACTATGATGAATATTATTCCGAGTTCTCAAACGCCGTGCTGTGGCCAGCGTTTCACTATCGTCTGGACCTGGTGAAATTCCAGCGTGAATCCTATGAAGGCTATATGCGCGTTAATGCGCTGCTGGCAGATAAACTGCTGCCGCTGATCGAAGAAGACGATATTTTATGGATCCACGATTACCATCTGCTGCCTTTCGCTAGGGAACTGCGAAAACGTGGTGTGAATAATCGAATCGGTTTTTTCCTGCACATTCCTTTCCCGACGCCGGAGATTTTCACGGCACTGCCGCAGCATGAAGAGATCCTTGAGGCGCTGTCCGATTACGACCTGCTCGGTTTCCAGACGGAAAACGACAGGCTGGCCTTCCTCGACAGCGTGTCCGGTAAAACCCGACTGGTTACTCACGGCGGCAAATCTCACACCGCGTGGGGACGTAATTTCCACACCGAGGTCTACCCGATTGGTATTGAGCCAGACGAAATTGCCGAGCAGGCCTCCGGTCCATTGCCTCCGAAGCTTGCCCAGCTTAAGGATGAACTCAAGCACGTTAAGAATATCTTTTCGGTTGAACGACTTGATTATTCCAAAGGGTTGCCGGAGCGATTCCTCGCGTACGAAACCCTGCTGGAAAAATTCCCGCAGCATCACGGCAAGATTCGTTATACCCAGATAGCGCCGACCTCGCGCGGTGAGGTTCAGGCCTATCAGGATATCCGTCACCAGCTTGAGACCGAAGCAGGGCGCATCAACGGGCGCTACGGGCAGCTTGGCTGGACACCACTTTTCTATTTGAATCAGCATTTTGAGCGCAAAATTCTGATGAAAGTGTTCCGCTATGCGGACGTCGGGCTGGTCACGCCCCTGCGCGACGGGATGAATCTGGTGGCAAAAGAGTATGTTGCAGCACAAGATCCTGCTGACCCGGGTGTGCTGGTGCTGTCTCAATTTGCCGGTGCGGCAAACGAGTTAACCTCAGCGCTGATTGTAAACCCTTACGATCGCGATGACGTGGCAAATGCCCTGAACCGTGCGTTAACTATGCCGCTTGCGGAACGTATTTCACGCCATTCGGAAATGATGGAGACGATCATGAAGAATGATATTAACCGCTGGCAGGCGCGTTTTATTGACGATTTGCGCGCGATCCAGCCGCAAAGTCAGGAAGGTGATCTGCAAAAAAAGATCGCGACCTTCCCTAAACTCGCCTGATTTTCTCCGGGGGCATTAATTGCCCCCAAGAGGCACCAGCAGGACATCAACCTGGCTTGACGAAACGATAGATTTTGCCGAGCATGCCGCACGAGAAAAAAAACTCTGGTTATGATTTCCGCAAATAACCAGGTCAATATTCTCTTTCTGACAGATGTCGAGTATATGCGCGCTTAATTCACCGGTCGCGATAACGGTCTGATGAATCGGATAGTCTGCCCTCTCCACCAACTCTTGCAGGAATTGGTGCGTTTCCTCCTGCAATACCTCACGTATATCTTCCAGCATCGGCGCAGCCAGCTGATTATACATTTCGGGTTCCGCGGCCAGCGTGATCAGGCTGATGCGGGCATTGGCGGGGCGGGCGATGGATACGGCTCGGGCGACAAGCTGGTGGCTTTCGGGAGAAACAGCAATTGAAACAAGCAGATGGGAGTAACTCATCACGCACTCCTTTGATGTCAGAATGACAAGTTTCCCCAGCTTTACCGCGAAACTGTCATTACTGCAAGAGGTGAATGCGTCATTAGTGTGAAGCTTATCATAATTATTCATTAATTATTCTTATAAGAAGAATAACTGAAAAGATGGCCTAAATGAAAAAAATTAACAGCTTAACGTAAATTACACATTTTCCCTTCCGGGTGGTTAACACGCCTTAACTCATCATCAACCCGGCGTAGATCGTTACGCAACGAAACTGATTTTTGTGTTACCAGCGTTAACCCACTGTTTTTACTTTATTAATTAATGGTAGTTTCAGCGTGAAGTTTTCCCCATAGCAGATCAATGCGGATTTGCCCTGTCTTTACATTTCCCAGACCCAATTCCCCAGTCCGGATGCATGAATATTCGTTCCTGAAGAATATAAACAAGCTTGGGTTGGATAAAAAACACCCAAATTACAAGTCACGCTGATGGATTTATAGGTTACATTCGCGTAAATTATGTGACGCAGATCACATTTTTTTTAAATTCCAGGGGGGGCTGCATTGTATGTGTCAAAACTGACGAGTAGAGTTTGCGTCGAATTAGGAAAAATCTTAGTTATTTGTAAGAAAAGATAAAATGTGTAACCGACATTTTGGCCATGTTAAACGGTCACGCGCTTTACGACGTACAAACCTAAATTCAACTATGCATTTGGCCTTTTCTTTTTATACCGGGTGATTTCCCGGCGACATCACGGGGTGCGGTCTTTCCGCATAAAAATAATAGTTGGTTATTCGGGATGGGAAAAATGCATACATCCGAGTTGCTAAAACATATTTACGACATCAATTTGTCGTATTTATTGCTCGCGCAGCGTTTGATTAGTCAGGACAAACCGTCAGCGATGTTTCGTCTGGGTGTTAACGAAGAGATGGCAACCATGCTGGGGGGATTAACACTTCCGCAGATGGTCAAGCTGGCTGAAACCAATCAGCTTGTCTGCCAGTTCCGTTTCGATAACCCGCAGACCATTACGCGTCTGACTCAGGAATCCCGCGTGGACGATCTGCAACAGATCCACACCGGTATTCTTCTCTCCACCCGCCTGCTCAACGAAATCAGCCAGCCTGACGACGTAGCCCGGAAGAAAAGGGCTTAACAATGAGCGAAAAAAGCATTGTTCAGGAAGCCCGTGATATCCAGCTGGCAATGGAACTCATCACGCTGGGTGCGCGTTTACAAATGCTGGAAAGCGAGACGCAACTGAGCCGTGGTCGTTTGATCAAGCTGTACAAAGAATTGCGTGGTAGCCCACCGCCAAAAGGCATGCTGCCGTTTTCGACTGACTGGTTCATGACCTGGGAGCAGAACATCCATGCTTCCATGTTCTGTAACGCCTGGCAGTACCTGCTTAAAACGGGCTTATGCAGCGGCGTGGATGCCGTGATTAAAGCCTACAAACTTTACCTTGAGCAATGCCCGCAGCAGGAACAGGGACCCCTGCTGGCGCTGACCCGCGCCTGGACGCTGGTGCGTTTTGTTGAAAGCGGAATGCTTGAATTGTCGCGCTGCAACTGCTGTGACGGCAATTTTATTACCCACGCGCACCAGCCTGCGGGCAGCTTCGCCTGTAGTTTATGCCAGCCTCCATCTCGAGCCGTAAAAAGACGTAAACTTTCCCGGGATGCTGCCGATATTATTCCACAACTGCTGGATGAACAGATCGAACACGCTGTTTAACCCGAACCTGTGGGCAAGATTCCAGCAGCGGTAAGCGATTACCGCTGCTTTTTTTTACCCTGCGTTCAGGTCACGCGCTCGAAATGAACGTCCTGCCATAGTCACTAGCGGAAGGATGATGTCGTGCTTATCTTATTAGGTTACCTGGTAGTTCTCGGTACAGTTTTCGGCGGTTACATGATGACCGGCGGGCACCTTGGAGCACTCTATCAACCGGCTGAACTTGTCATCATCGGCGGTGCAGGGGTAGGGGCTTTTATCGTTGGTAACAACGGTAAATCGATCAAGGGCACGCTGAAGGCGATTCCGCTGCTGTTTCGTCGCTCGAAATACACCAAAAGCATGTATATGGATCTTCTGGCGCTGCTCTATCGCCTGATGGCGAAGTCACGTCAGCAAGGAATGTTCTCGCTGGAGCGGGACATTGAAAACCCGAAAGAGAGCGAAATTTTCGCCAGCTACCCGCGTATTCTGGCTGACGCGATGATGCTCGATTTTATCGTCGATTACCTGCGACTGATCATCAGCGGCAACATGAACACCTTTGAAATTGAAGCCCTGATGGACGAAGAGATCGAAACCCACGAGAGCGAATCCGAAGTTCCGGCCAACAGCCTGGCGCTGGTGGGCGACTCGCTTCCGGCGTTCGGTATCGTGGCGGCGGTCATGGGCGTCGTTCATGCCCTGGCCTCGGCGGATCGCCCGGCGGCTGAACTGGGCGCCCTGATTGCCCACGCAATGGTGGGGACGTTCCTCGGTATTTTACTGGCATACGGCTTTATCTCCCCGCTGGCGAGCGTGCTGCGCCAGAAGAGCGCTGAAACCACCAAAATGATGCAGTGCGTGAAAATTACGCTGCTCTCAAACCTCAACGGTTATGCGCCACCGATCGCCGTCGAATTTGGCCGTAAGACGCTCTACTCCAGCGAACGTCCGTCGTTTATCGAACTGGAAGAGCACGTGCGCGCGGTGAAAAACCCCAACCAACAGACGACAACTGAGGACGCATGAAAAACCAGTCCCATCCGATCGTCATCGTAAAAAAACGCAAGCATAAGGGGCACGGGCACGGTTCTCACGGCTCATGGAAGATCGCGTACGCCGATTTTATGACCGCCATGATGGCCTTCTTTCTGGTGATGTGGCTGATCTCCATCTCCAGCCCAAAAGAGCTTATTCAGATTGCGGAATATTTCAGAACGCCGCTGGCGACGGCGGTCACCGGCGGGCCGCGCATTTCGAACAGCGACAGCCCGATCCCCGGCGGCGGTGACGATTACACCCAGCAGCAGGGCGAAGTGAAAAAACAGCCTAACATCGACGAGCTGAAAAAACGGATGGAGCAGGCGCGCCTGAAAAAACTGCGCGGTGACCTGGATCAGCTGATTGAGGCGGACCCTAAACTGCGCGCGCTGCGTCCGCATCTGAAAATTGACCTGGTGCAGGAAGGGCTGCGTATTCAGATCATCGACAGCCAGAACCGACCGATGTTCAAAACCGGCAGTGCCGACGTGGAGCCCTACATGCGCGATATTCTGCGTGCGATTGCACCGGTGCTGAACGGCATTCCGAACCGCGTTAGCCTCTCCGGTCACACGGATGATTTCCCGTACGCCACGGGAGAGAAGGGATACAGCAACTGGGAGCTTTCTGCCGATCGCGCCAACGCCTCGCGTCGCGAGCTGGTGGCGGGTGGGCTTGATGATGGCAAGGTCCTGCGCGTGGTCGGCATGGCTGCAACCATGCGCCTGACCGACCGCGGACCGGATGACGCCATCAACCGTCGTATCAGTCTTTTAGTGCTGAACCAGCAGGCGGAGCAGGCCATCCTGCATGAAAACGCCGAAAGTCAGAATGAGTCACTGGACGATTTAAAACAGCCTGGGGCCGTCCCTTCGGCTGCCGTTCCAACATCGCCACCAGCCAATCCGAGGTGATAGCGTGAGCATGGATATTACCGATTTTTACCAGACATTTTTTGATGAAGCCGACGAATTGTTGGCCGATATGGAGCAACATTTGCTGGATCTGGTGCCCGAGGCACCGGACTCAGAACAGCTCAACGCCATCTTCCGTGCGGCGCATTCCATTAAAGGCGGAGCCGGAACGTTTGGATTTACCATTTTGCAGGAAACGACCCATTTAATGGAAAACCTGCTGGATGAAGCACGACGCGGTGAGATGCAGCTCAATACCGACATTATCAACCTGTTTTTGGAAACGAAAGATATTATGCAGGAACAGCTCGACGCCTATAAAAGTTCGGCAGAGCCTGATGCCGCCAGCTTTGAATACATCTGCAACGCGCTGCGTCAGTTAGCGCTGGAAGCCAAAGGTGAGGCGTCTGCGCCCGTTGTCCCTGCGGCAAAACTGAGCGTTGTTGACGCCGCGGCCAAACCAGACAGTGCGCCTGATGCGCCCGCAGGAAAATTGCGCGTAGTGCTGTCACGGCTGAAAGAGAACGAGGTCAACCTGCTGGAAGAGGAGCTGGGTAACCTGGCGACGCTCAGCAACGTGGTGAAGGGTAAAGACAGCCTGGCCGCGACGCTCGACGGCGGGATCGGTCAGGATGACATTGTGGCGGTGCTGTGCTTCGTGATTGAAGCGGATCAAATTGCGTTTGAAACCGAGGCGGCGGCCGTTGAAGTGCCCGCGCCGGCAGAAATTGCCCCTGCGGTAGTTGCTGCTGCTCCGGCCCTGAAAGCCGTGCCAAAAGAGACGGCTGCCCCGGCCCGCGGTGAAAAACCGGCGGCGCGTTCCAGCGAGTCCACAAGCATTCGCGTGGCGGTGGAGAAAGTGGATCAGCTGATCAACCTGGTGGGTGAACTGGTGATCACCCAGTCGATGCTGGCCCAGCGCTCCAACGAGCTGGACCCGGTGACCCACGGCGATCTCATCACCAGCATGGGCCAGTTACAACGTAACGCCCGCGATTTGCAGGAATCGGTGATGTCCATCCGCATGATGCCGATGGAATATGTCTTCAGCCGCTTCCCGCGCCTGGTGCGCGACCTGGCCAGCAAGCTCAACAAACAGATCGAACTCACGCTGATGGGCAGCTCCACCGAGCTGGATAAGAGCCTGATTGAACGCATTATCGACCCGTTAACGCACCTGGTGCGTAACAGCCTCGACCACGGCATTGAGCTGCCGGAAAACCGCGTGGCAGCCGGAAAATCGCCAGTGGGCAACCTGGTCCTGTCAGCAGAACATCAGGGCGGCAACATCTGCATCGAAGTGACCGATGACGGCGCGGGCCTGAACCGCGAGCGTATTCTGGCGAAGGCGATTTCGCAGGGCATGGCGGTCAACGAAAACATGACTGATGAAGAAGTGGGCATGCTGATTTTTGCCCCGGGCTTCTCAACCGCAGAGCAGGTCACCGACGTTTCCGGCCGCGGCGTGGGCATGGACGTGGTGAAACGTAACATTCAGGAGATGGGCGGTCACGTTGAGATCCAGTCTAAGCAGGGCGCGGGCACCACGATCCGTATCCTGCTGCCGCTAACGCTGGCCATTCTTGACGGCATGTCCGTTAAAGTGGCGGATGAAGTCTTTATTCTGCCGCTGAACGCGGTGATGGAATCCCTCCAGCCGCGCGAAGAAGATCTGCATCCGCTGGCGGGCGGTGAGCGCGTGCTCGAAGTGCGCGGCGAGTACCTGCCGCTGGTGGAACTGTGGAAAGTGTTCGAAGTGGACGGGGCAAAAACCGAGGCCACGCAGGGTATCGTTGTGATCCTGCAAAGCGCCGGACGCCGCTACGCGCTGCTGGTCGATCAGCTGATTGGTCAGCATCAGGTGGTGGTTAAGAACCTGGAAAGTAACTACCGCAAAGTGCCGGGGATCTCTGCTGCCACCATCCTGGGTGATGGTAGCGTCGCGCTGATCGTCGATGTATCGGCACTTCAGGGATTAAATCGTGAACAACGTGTGGCGAACACAGCCGCCTGATTAAGTAAAAGGTAATAACATGACCGGTATGAGTAACGTAACGAAACTGGCGGGCGAGCCATCTGGGCAGGAATTCCTGGTTTTCACTTTAGGTGATGAAGAGTACGGTATCGACATCCTGAAAGTGCAGGAAATTCGCGGGTACGATCAGGTAACGCGCATCGCGAATACGCCAGCGTTTATCAAGGGTGTGACCAACCTGCGCGGTGTGATTGTGCCTATCGTGGATCTGCGCGTGAAGTTCAGCCAGGGCGATGTGGAGTACAACGATAACACGGTGGTGATTGTTCTGAATCTGGGGCAGCGCGTGGTGGGGATTGTGGTGGACGGCGTGTCAGATGTGCTGTCGCTGACCGCCGATCAAATCCGTCCTGCGCCGGAGTTTGCGGTCACGCTGTCGACGGAATACCTGACAGGGCTGGGTGCGCTCGGCGAGCGTATGCTGATTCTGGTGAATATTGAGAAGCTGCTGAACAGCGAAGAGATGGCGCTGCTGGATATTGCGGCGAATCACGTGGCATAAAATAATGCCGGGTGGCGGCTTCGCCTTACCCGGCCTACAAATGGCTCGAACACGTAGGCCGGGTAAGCGTCAGCGCCACCCGGCTCTTTTGTATCTTTACGCCTCCTGCTCCACCAGCTCTGCCTCCGCTTCCCGCGCCCCTTCATTCTGCGACAGCATCGCCGTCGCAATCCCGTTCCCCAGCACGTTAATGGCCGATCTCCCCATATCCAGGAAATGGTCAATCCCCATCAGCAGCAGGATCCCGGCTACCGGAATGTTAAAGCCTGGAATGGTTGCCGCCAGCACCACCAGCGACGAGCGCGGTACGCCCGCAATGCCCTTCGAGGCCAGCATCAGCGTTAACATCAGCACCGTCACCTCGGTAAAACTCAGGTGAATGTTGTACGCCTGGGCAATAAACATTGAGGCGAACGAGCAGTACACCATGGAGCCGACCAGGTTAAACGAGTAGCCGATCGGCAGGACGAAAGAGGCGATATTACGTGAACAACCAAAGCGCGCTAACTGCTCCAGCGTTTTTGGGTATGCCGCTTCAGAGCTGCTGGTGGTAAACGCCACCAGCACCGGATCTTTCAGCATCGCCACCAGACGGAAAATCTCTTTCTTCAGTACCATGTAACCCACGGCCAGCAATACCAGACAGGTCAGGAGGATCGCCACATAATAACCGCCAATAAACGAGGCATAGTTCAGCAAAATGCCCAGCCCCTGGGTGGCAATGACGGACGAAATCGCCGCGAAAATGGCCAGCGGCGCAACGTACATCACGTAGCCCGTCACCTTCAGCATAATGTGGGATACCACATCCAGCGCCGCGACCAGCGGGGCGTTGAATTTTTGGCCCAGTGACGCGCCGCCAATGCCGAAGAACATCGAGAAGACCACAATTTGCAGGATCTCATTGTTGGCCATCGCGCCGGCAATGCTGGTTGGAATGGTGTGTGACAGAAAGGCTTTCAGCGACATCCCGCTCACGGCCAGGCCGGTATCAACCGTCTCTGTCGGAATGCTCAGGTTCAGACCGCTGCCGGGTTGTTCAAGGGTAACAATAAACAGCCCCACCAGAATGGAAAGTACGGATGAGCTGATAAACCACACCATCGCTTTACCCCCGACGCGCCCAATCGTAGACGTTTCACCCAGCCTCATAATGCCCACCGTCAGGGTGCTGAACACCAGCGGGGCTATCACCATCTTGATCAGCCGCAGGAAAATATCGGTCAGCAGGGTGATGTTCTCCGACCAGGCCTGTATCGCGTCGGACGAAGCATACTCATGGATCGCCGCACCGGAAAGAATGCCCGCCAGCATGAAAATCACGATGAAGAGCGTGAGTTTGTTTGCACTTGCCACAAAAAGATCCTCTATGCGCTAAAAGAGTTTCCTGCGTCAATGCATACAAAATTTTTATTTAAGCGCAGGAAAATATTCGGGGCATAAATTGAAGTAAAGCTGCGTGAGTTACAACTTGTTTTTAATTTTTATGAAATTCGTTGTTTTTATCATGACGATATATTGTGACTCAGATCACACTACAGGCGATATATCCTCAAGTTAAGCAAGAATAATGCCCATTTTTTTTTGCTAACCCTTTGTAATGTTTGTTAATAACCTGTTAATTCGAGCGGGGTTGCCCTCTTTTTGATGAAAGTGGTTGAAGTGCTAACCATAAACTAAATTCTCAGTAACCGCGCCGGGGAATGTTTAAGCGGGGCTAACATACTGAACAGTATGAATAAAATATGGCAAGCGAACCTATATTTCTTCTGGAGGGTGGTAAATGAAAAGAAAACTTCTTTTTATCTGCGCGGGCACGCTGCTGACGGCGGCAACGGTCGGTCAGGCTCTCGCGGTCACCAGTAGCGGCACTATCGGCGCGACGTTGACGCTGACAAACGGCTGCTTGATCAACGGCTCGCCAACGCAAAACGGCATTAACTTCGGGACGCTGGATTTCGGCACTCATCCTGCAACATTCTCCACCCTGACAACCCAGTTAACCGGTGCCAGCGGAGGAAACACCTTTACCATTCAATGTACCACTGCCAGTTACACGGTGGCGATCACCGGCAACACCAACGCTACCGCACCCGGAACCGTTGTCGGCACCCCAGGTACGCCGGGCCGCTATCTGGTCTACACCGCCAATGCGGCGCAGGGCGTTGCCTACAGCCTGTTCAGCGATAGCGGTTACAACAACGTGGTTGCGAACAATGCCGCGTTGCCGGTCGCCTCTACTGCGGGTGGGGTGGATAGCTACACCCTCTACGCACGCATTACGGGCGGCGGCAATAGCGTGACGGTCGTACCGGGAACCTATACCGACACGATTAACGTCAGCGTCACCTACTGATTCAGCCATGAAGGCATTGTTATGTCTGCGCGACAGCGCAGAGGGCGTCGTGCACCCTTTTTTGACCCTGTTGGTCGGGCTGATGTTGATCCCAGACGCCGGGGCGGTGACGTCCCAGTCATTCAGGGTGAGCGCGACGGTTGTGCCTGGATGCTCGGTGAGCACCGGCACCGGCGGGCGTTTCGGTACGCTGAATTTCGGGACCCGCAGCGGCGTGGAGAGCGCACCGGTCAGCACCAGCTTTGTTGCCGACGGCGCGTTGTCCATCGCCTGCACACCGGGTGTGGCGCTAAGTATGAGCATTAACGGCGGTCAGAATTATAGCTCTGTGCGGCGGATGACGCGTTCAGGCGGGACTGAAGTGGTCGGTTACCGGCTCTACAGCAGCAGCTCTCTGGCCGCAAACAGTGAAATTGGGGTTAACCAGGCAATACCGATTACCTATACCAACAGCAATAACATCGCGCTGCCTCTTTTTGGCGTCGCGCTTTTGATCGGGTTTAGCCCGTCAGGAACGTATTCAGATCAACTCACCGTGACCTTGTCATGGTAGGAAAGGGAGAGCATTGATGAAGCCATTTTTCAGGCGGTCAGGCCTGTTGAGTCTGTTGGGGATAACGGCCCTTACAGCGGTTAAGGCGCAAGCAGCCGCAACCATTCTTCTTTGGCCTATCGATCCGTGGCTTTCGGCAGACGCCAGAGCAACTGAATTGTGGATCCAAAATCAGGGCAACAGCGCCACGACAATGCAGATACGCATTGTGCGCTGGAAACAGGAGGGCGGATATGAGCGTTACACCGCCCAGCAGGATGTGGTCGCCAGCCCGCCGATCGTGACTATCGCTAAGGGCAGTAAACAGCTTATTCGCCTGATTAAGCAGGGGACGATCCCGTCCGGCGTCGAGCAAGCCTACCGCATCATTGTGGATGAGATTCCCCAGCCGGATGCCAAAGCGGAACCGTCTATGGGCCTCAAACTGCAAATGCGCTATTCCATTCCCTTATTTGTTTATGGACAGGGGATCCCCACCCTCAACGAAGGAGAGCATCACGCGCTGGCGAACACTCAGCAGCTCAACTGGCGGGTCATTCAGGAGGAGGGGAAACCCGCGCTTGAGGTCCGCAATCAGGGGAACGTTCACGTCAGGCTCAGCCAGGTTGCGGTTGAGCAGGGCGGGCAAAAACGCACGGTTGCCGAGGGGCTGCTGGGTTATGTGCTGCCAGGCAGCACCCGAAGCTGGCCGCTTCCGGCAGGGATTTATCAGCCGAATCGGATGAGCGCGCAAATTAATGCCAGGGATACGCAATGGCAATCGACGCCCGTCAACTGAAACCGGCGATGATGATCCTGCTTTGCGTCAGTACCAGCGCATTTGCCGAAACCGGCGACGACAGTTTACCGCCGCCGCCGGACGCGCGGACGATGAACGGCGAAGCTGTATTCCAGCTCGCCCTGGTGCTGAACCACTATGACACGGGTCTGGTGGTGCCGGTGACGCAGCGCGAGGGCGCCTGGTTTATTTCAGGAGCGGATTTGCTTCGCGCCGGACTGCCGCAGGAGCATGTGCCTGCCGGAGAGGTGAACCTTTCAACGCTCTCATCGGTACGCGTAGAGTATGACAGCAGCGCCCAGCGGCTCATGCTGACGGTCCCCCGGGACTGGGTTGCGGCGCGGATCACGTCGTTTAGCGGTCAGAGCGCGCAAAGCAAGCCGCATTATGGCCGGGGCGCGCTGCTCAACTACGACGTTTATACCAACCATACCGAACATACGGGCGGCCAGGCGTCGGTGTGGCATGAGTTCCGCTATTTCAACGAAGACTATTCGTTTTCTTCGACAGGGTACGCCCGACAGAATTTCGCCGGAAGCAGCGGGCAGCAGGAAGGATACGTGCGCTATGACTCAACCCTGCTGATCACCAACGAGGAGGATGCCACCACCTGGACCGTTGGGGACGTCATCAGCGATGCGCTGAGCTGGAGCACCAGCGTGCGGATGGGCGGGATCAGCTATGGGCGCGACTTCTCCCTGCGTCCGGATCTGGTGACCTGGCCGCTGCCGGCGTTTTCCGGTGAGGCGGCCGTCCCGACCTCGGTCGATCTCTTTATTAATGGCTACCGTTCCGGCTCCACCCGCCTTCAGCCGGGGCCGTTTACCCTCACTAATCTGCCGTACATCAACGGCGCAGGGGATGCGGTACTGGTCACCACCGACGCGCTGGGACGTCAGGTGAGCACCACGCTGCCGTTTTATGTCAGCAGCGATCTGCTGAAGCAGGGGTTAAGCGACGGCGCCGTGACGCTGGGCAGCCTGCGGCGCAACTACGGTATAGAGAATTTTGACTATGGCCCGGCGGCGGGCAGCGGATCGTATCGCTACGGGGTGACCGACTGGCTGACGCTGGAGGGGCATGCGGAAGGGGCGGAGTCGCTGGCGCTCGGCGGCGCGGGCACGGTGCTGAAGCTCGGGCGTTTTGGCGTGGTGAACACGTCTTATACCCAAAGCCGGATGCGCGGCGACGAAGGGGGCCAGATGAACTGGGGCTATCAGTACAGCACCAGCGAGTTTAGCGTAGCGACCCAGCATACCCGACGCGACCGCGGCTTCGGCAACCTCGCCCTGTACGATCAGCCCACCGTTTATGATGAATATGATAACCCCGTTGCCAGCCTGAGCCGCAATACCGACCAGTACTCCTTAACCTTTAACCTCGGTGATTACGGCAATATCGGTGCGGCGTGGATCGGCGTGGAGAGTTTTGACAGCCGGAAAACCGAGCTGCTCAACCTCTCCTGGAGCCGAAATCTGTGGCGCTCAAGCAGTATTTACCTGGCGGCCAGCCGTGACCAGCAGCGGGACGACTGGACGGTTGCGCTGTCGTTGCAGGTCCCTCTGGGCGAACGTGACAGCGCCGCCGTTACCTTTGAAAACACGCCTGATGCAGGCAGCACTCAACGCATTAACTACAACCACTCGATGCCGTCTGACGGCGGCTTTAGCTGGAACATGGCCTGGGCCAACCAGTCGCGGTCGAGTAACTATCAACAGGCCACGCTCGGCTGGCGGAATAACAATGTTGAGCTTCAGGGCGGCGGCTACGGTGAGAAGGGGATGATGACCTGGTGGGGCGAGGCGATGGGCTCTGTCGTCCTGATGGACGGTGAGCTGTTTGCGGCGAACAAAATCAACGATGCGTTTGTGGTGATCAGCACCGACGGACATCCGGACGTACCCGTCAGCTACGAGAACCAGCCGGTTGGTAAAACCAATAACAAAGGTTATCTGCTGGTCAGCGGCGTTTCCGCCTATTACCCGGCGAGCTACCGCATTGATACCCTGAACTTACCTGCGGATACCCGGCTGAAAGAGACCGAGCGTCGGGTGGCGATTCGTCGGCATAACGGTTATCTGGTGGATTTCCCGATGGAGCAGGAGCGGGTTGCCAGCGTGATCCTGCATGACGCGCAGGGCAATCCGATCCCGGTGGGAAGCCAGGTCAAACGCGCGTCCCGCAGTAGCGCGGTTGTTGGTTACGACGGCCTCGCCTGGCTGGAAAACCTCAACGATGTGAATCCTCTGGAGGTCATCACCCCGGACGGTAAACGCTGTATCGCAACGTTGTACGTGGGCGCAAATCCCGAGCATAAGCTGCAAACCTACGGTCCGCTGACCTGCCGGGAGGCGCCGTGAAACGCCTGTTGATAGCCATACTGTTGCTGTTCTCGGGCAGCGGCTGGGCGGTCTGCACCGTCAGTACGGTGAACGCCTCGTTTGGCAGCGTCACCTCATTCGCCCTGAGCAGTACGGGGGAGGTGCAAACCACCGGCACGCTGGTGGTGTCCTGCGATACTGTTCTCAACCTGCTAACCAACGACTCGGTGACGCTGACCTACACCTCGGCGTCGATAGCCGCCAACAGCCGCGCCACCATGAAACGTACCGATAATGCGGCCATCGCGGACGTTATCCCCACGCGCCTGTGCGGTGCCACTGGCTGCGGCGGAAACAGTGAAGTACAAATCAGCAAAACCTATACCTGGAATGGCAACACCCTGCTCGGGCTGCTGGGGTCAAGGCGCTACAACATTCCGCTTTATTTCCGTACTGTGCCGGGGCAGAACGTCACGGCCGGGCCGTACCAGGTGTTGTTAACGTTCAGCATCAACTACAACGTGTGCGCCGTTGGCGCGGGCGGGCTATGCCTGACCCCGCAAACCGGCACGGCAACTACCTCCATTCTCCTCAACATGACCGTCACCAACGATTGCAGCACGATGACCACGCCGGACGTGAATTTTAACAGCGCGCCGCTGGTGCAAAATTTTCCCACCGTTTCGCAGTCGATCGCCGTCACCTGCACCAAGGGCAGCACCTACACCATAGGCATTAATAATGGAGCAAACGCCCTGAACAACGTTCGTCGTATGGTTAGCGGCAGCAATTTTATGAGTTACGACATCTATAAAGAGGCGACCAGCAACCGCTGGGGCGGCAGTGGCAGCGAGCGCTGGGCCAGCGCCAGCTCATCCCAGGTCAGTACCGACGGGCTTTTACGCACCTATAACTACAGCGCTAAGGTCCTGACCAGCCAGGCCACGCCGCCTGCTGGAACCTACACCGACACGCTGATCGTTGACGTCGCGTTCTGACTCCCCGCGCTTTTCCCTTTCGCAAATGTAAAGTTCCCGTGGCCCCTGCCGATAACACCGTTAATCAATCGATGAGAAGGTGTTGTATGTTGAACCGTATCCGCGTTGTCACAATGCTTATGATGGTGCTGGTCATTTTCGCACTTCTTCAGCTTATTTCTGGCGGCCTCTTTTTCTCCTCGTTAAAACAGAACCAGGACAGCTTCGCGGCCTCGAACGATTTGCGGATGCAGCAAAGCGAACTGACCACAACCTGGGATCTGATGTTGCAGACGCGTATCAATCTGAGCCGCTCGTCTGCCCGCATGATGATGGATCAGAACAACCAGCAGAGCAGCGCAAAAACGGAACTGCTGAAGAATGCGCGCGCCACGCTGGCAGACGCGGCGAAACATTACGAGGCCTTCAAAAAAATCGCCCCTCAGCCCGCAATGGCGCAGGCGAGCGCGAACATAGATGAAAAATATCTGGCCTACTTCGCCGGCCTCACGGAGCTGGTGCAGTTCCTGGAGAAGGGCAATATGGATGCCTATTTCGCGCAGCCGACCCAGGGCATGCAGAACGCACTCGGCGCGGCGCTCGGCGAGTACGCCAAAGCCAGCGGCGAGCTTTATCACTCCGCCTTTACGCAAAGCCAGAACGACTACCGTTTCGCGAAATGGCAGATGGCGGTGCTCGCCCTCGCGCTGGTCATCGTGCTGGTGGCCGTGTGGTACGGCATTCGTCATATCCTTCTTAATCCGCTTGGCCGCGTCATTGCCCATATCCGCGATATTGGCCGGGGCGATCTCACGAAAACGCTGACCGTTTCTGGTCGCAACGAGATCACCGAGCTGGCGACCAGCGTCGACCATATGCAGCGTTCGCTGATTGATACCGTCGCCAACGTGCGCGAGGGGGCGGATGCCATCTATACCGGCACGAGTGAAATCGCGATGGGCAACAACGATCTCTCGTCCCGTACCGAACAGCAGGCGTCCGCTCTGGAAGAGACGGCGGCAAGCATGGAGCAGCTCACCGCGACCGTGAAGCAGAATGCCGACAACGCCCGTCAGGCGTCGCAGCTTGCAGAAAGCGCGTCCGACACCGCCCAGCGCGGCGGTCGGGTGGTCGACGGCGTGGTGAAAACCATGCATGACATTGCCGACAGCTCGAAGAAAATCGCCGATATCATCAGCGTTATCGACGGCATTGCCTTCCAGACCAACATTCTCGCGCTGAACGCGGCCGTTGAAGCGGCGCGTGCGGGCGAGCAGGGACGTGGGTTTGCCGTGGTCGCTGGCGAAGTACGTAACCTCGCCAGCCGCAGCGCCAATGCGGCGAAAGAGATCAAAGCCCTAATTGAAGACTCTGTTTCACGCGTGGATACCGGCTCGGTGCTGGTGGAAAGTGCGGGCGAAACCATGAATGACATCGTGAATGCCGTGACGCGCGTGACGGACATCATGGGTGAAATCGCCTCTGCATCGGATGAGCAGAGTCGTGGTATTGACCAGGTCGCTCTGGCGGTATCGGAAATGGATCGTGTGACGCAGCAAAACGCCGCCCTGGTGCAGGAGTCCGCTGCCGCGGCCGCTGCGCTTGAGGAGCAGGCGAGCCGCCTGAAAATGGCCGTCTCGGCGTTCCGTCTTACTTCAAAAACAACAAATACGGTCAGCTCGCGGTCAGCGTACAGCGAAGCAACCCCGGCGCCCGTGACAACACCTACGCGCGCAGCGGTGACCGGACAAGATGAAAACTGGGAAACATTTTGACTGACAATTAAACCGCGGCTGCTTGCCGCTTGATGGGAGCGTGGATGTTAAATCGTATTCGTATCTCGACCACACTGTTTTTGATTCTGATCCTGTGTGGGGTTTTGCAGGTTGGCAGTAACGGGTTGTCTTTCTGGGCGTTTCGCGATGGCTATCAGAATTTGCAGGAAGTTGAGACGAGTAATCAGCAGCGCTCCGCACTGGCACAAACGCGTGCCGTGCTGTTACAGGCAAGCACTGCGCTGAACAAAGCAGGGACGTTAACCGCGCTGAGCTATCCGCCGGATGATATTAAGGCGCTGATGGTCGTGGCCCGCAGCAGCCTGAAGCAGGCCGACGCGCAGTTTAAGACGTTTACGGCGCAGGAGGCGGTGAGTGAGAAAGAGAAAACGCTGAAAGTCGCCATGAAAAAGACCTTTGATGTGTGGTACGGCGATCTCGACCATCAGGCGACGTGGCTGGAAAACAACCAGCTCTCTGACTTCCTGACCGCGCCGGTGCAGGCGTCTCAGGCGGCATTTGACGACAGCTTTAACGCATGGCAGCAGGATATTAACCAGTTTGTGGCGCGTGCCGGTGCGGACAGCCGTACCAGCTACCGCATGTCAGGGGTGATTTTCCTGACCATGGTGATCCTGGCCGCCCTGCTGACCGGCGGCTCGCTGTGGTGGTCGCGCAAAATGATCGTCCAGCCGCTGGCGATCGTCAGCAGCCACTTCGACAGTATGGCGAAGGGCGACCTGGCGCGTCCGGTGGCCGTGTATGGCAGGAATGAAATATCAGCGATTTTCGCCAGCCTGAAGGCGATGCAGAGTTCGCTGCGGGAAACGGTAAGCAACGTTCGTCAGGGCAGTTACGCCATGCATACCGGGATCTCCGAGATTGCGGCAGGCAATAACGACCTCTCATCCCGCACCGAACAGCAGGCGGCATCGCTGGCGCAGACGGCGGCCAGCATGGAGCAACTGACCGCGACGGTAAGCCAGAACGCCGATAACGCGCGTCAGGCGTCCGACTTGTCAAAACAGGCGGCGATGACGGCGAAACGTGGGGGCGACCAGGCTTCTCACGTCGCCAGCACGATGCAGCAGATTGCCGCCAGCTCGCAGAAAATTGGCGACATTATCAGCGTCATCGACGGTATCGCGTTCCAGACCAATATTCTGGCGCTGAACGCGGCCGTTGAAGCGGCGCGTGCCGGAGAGCAGGGGCGCGGGTTCGCGGTGGTTGCCGGTGAAGTCCGAAACCTCGCCAGTCGCAGCGCCAACGCGGCGAAAGAGATCAAAGGGCTGATAGAAGAGTCGGTCTCCCGCGTTCAGCAGGGCTCCGCGCTGGTGGATACCGCCGCGCAGACCATGCACGAGATTGTCACCTCCGTGACGCGGGTTAACGACATTATGGGCGAGATTGCCTCGGCGTCTGATGAACAACGCCGTGGTATTGAGCAGGTGGCGCAGGCCGTTACACAGATGGATCAGGTTACGCAGCAGAACGCCTCACTGGTGGAAGAGGCGGCGGCGGCTACCGATCAGCTGGCAAACCAGGCAGATCACCTTACCGGGTTGGTCGCCGTATTTAATGTGAAAGAGCACGTTGAAGCAGTAACAGAAGTCGGACGGTCACAGGCCGTGCCCGTTGTATCCTGAATGTGATTGAGAAGGCGCTATGACATCACCCATGCCCTCAGGGCAAACGTCATTATTGTTGCAGATGACACAGCGCCTCGCGCTGTCCGACGCGCATTTTCGTCGGATATGTCAGTTAATCTACCAGCGTGCGGGGATCGTGCTTGCGGACCATAAGCGAGACATGGTCTACAACCGGCTGGTGCGGCGCTTGCGCACGCTGGGGCTGGATGATTTTGGCCGCTATCTGAGCATGCTCGAAGCGAACCAGAACAGCGCCGAATGGCAGGCATTTATCAACTCATTAACTACCAACCTGACCGCGTTTTTCCGCGAGGCGCATCACTTCCCGGTGCTGGCGGAACACGCCCGTCGCCGTAGCGGAGAGTATCGCGTCTGGAGCGCGGCAGCCTCTACCGGGGAAGAGCCGTACTCGCTGGCCATCACCCTTGCAGACACCCTGGGAATGGCGCCGGGCCGCTGGAAAGTGTACGCCAGCGACATCGACACCGAAGTGCTGGAAAAAGCCCGTAACGGCGTTTATCGCCAGGATGAACTAAAAACGCTGTCTCCTCAGCAGCTACAGCGTTACTTCATGCGCGGTACCGGCCCGCATGAAGGACTGGTGCGCGTACGCCAGGAGCTGGCGAACTGCGTGGAATTTGCTCCCGTTAATTTACTGGATAAGCAGTACAACGTGCCGGGGCCATTCGACGCCATTTTTTGCCGTAACGTGATGATCTATTTTGATAAAACGACGCAACAGGACATTCTGCGTCGCTTTGTTCCGTTGCTCAAGCCTGACGGTTTACTGTTTGCCGGGCACTCGGAAAACTTCAGCAACCTCGTGCGTGAGTTTAGCCTGCGTGGGCAAACGGTTTATGCGCTGAGTAAGGAAAAAGCATGAGTAAAATCAGGGTATTGTCTGTCGATGATTCGGCGCTGATGCGTCAGATCATGACCGAAATCATCAATAGCCACAGCGATATGGAGATGGTGGCAACAGCGCCCGATCCGCTGGTCGCGCGGGATTTAATCAAAAAATATAACCCCGACGTGCTGACGCTGGATGTCGAAATGCCACGCATGGATGGCATCGATTTCCTGGAAAAATTAATGCGCCTGCGCCCGATGCCGGTGGTGATGGTGTCATCTCTGACAGGTAAAGGTTCAGAAATCACCCTGCGCGCGCTGGAGCTGGGGGCGGTGGATTTTGTCACCAAGCCGCAGCTCGGCATTCGCGAGGGGATGCTGGCGTACAGCGAGATGATCGCCGAGAAAATCCGTACCGCGTCGCGCGCAAAACTGGCGGCCCACAAGCCGATGGCCGCGCCGGCAACCCTGAAGGCCGGACCATTACTCAGCTCGGAAAAACTGCTGGTCATTGGGGCCTCAACCGGAGGAACAGAGGCAATTCGCCATGTACTCCAGCCATTGCCGCTCTCAAGCCCGGGTATCCTGATTACGCAACATATGCCGCCGGGCTTTACCCGCTCATTCGCGGAGCGCCTGAATAAGCTGTGCCAGATCAGCGTGAAAGAGGCGGAAGACGGCGAGCGCGTGCTGCCAGGTCACGCGTATATCGCCCCGGGTGACAAACATATGGAGCTGGCGCGCAGCGGGGCGAACTATCAAATCAAAATTCATGACGGGCCGCCGGTTAACCGGCACCGTCCGTCGGTGGATGTGCTGTTTCATTCGGTGGCGAAACATGCGGGGCGCAACGCCGTGGGGGTGATCCTGACGGGGATGGGCAACGACGGCGCCGCCGGAATGCTCGCGATGCACCAGGCTGGCGCCTGGACGATTGCGCAGAATGAAGCAAGTTGTGTGGTGTTCGGCATGCCGCGCGAGGCCATCAATATGGGTGGCGTAAGCGAAGTGGTCGATCTTAGCCAGGTAAGCCAGCAGATGCTGGCGAAAATCAGTGCCGGACAGGCAATACGTATTTGACTCAGGAGTATTATTTTATGGCGGATAAAGAGCTTAAGTTTTTGGTTGTGGATGACTTTTCCACCATGCGTCGCATTGTGCGCAACCTGCTAAAAGAGCTAGGCTTCAACAACGTTGAAGAAGCAGAAGACGGGGTGGATGCGCTGAACAAACTCCAGGCTGGCGGGTTTGGTTTTGTGATTTCCGACTGGAACATGCCGAACATGGACGGTCTCGAACTGCTGAAAACCATCCGCGCGGATGCAGGCATGGCCTCTCTGCCGGTGCTGATGGTGACCGCAGAAGCGAAGAAAGAGAACATTATTGCCGCTGCACAGGCGGGCGCAAGCGGCTACGTGGTGAAGCCATTCACCGCGGCGACTCTGGAAGAGAAGCTCGGGAAGATCTTCGAGAAACTCGGCATGTGAGGTGATGGAAATGTTGCAACCTGCTATGAAACCCGTTGAAGAACATTCGCCGAGCGACATTATTGCCCGTATTGGTAGCCTGACCCGCATGCTGCGCGACAGCCTCCGTGAGCTGGGGCTGGACCAGGCTATCGCCGAAGCGGCGGAAGCCATCCCCGACGCGCGCGACCGTCTGGACTACGTGGTGCAGATGACCGCGCAGGCGGCCGAGCGAGCGCTGAACAGCGTTGAGGCGTCACAGCCGCACCAGGATGCGATGGAGAAGGGGGCGAAAGCGCTGACCCAACGCTGGGATGAGTGGTTTGAGAACCCCATTGAGCTGGCGGATGCCCGCGAACTGGTAACGGACACCCGTCAGTTCCTGGGCGATGTGCCAGGGCACACCAGCTTCACCAATGCCCAGCTGCTGGACATCATGATGGCACAGGATTTCCAGGATCTCACCGGCCAGGTGATCAAGCGCATGATGGATGTGATTCAGGAGATTGAACGTCAGCTGTTGATGGTGCTGCTGGAAAATATTCCGGAACCGGCTGCCCGTCCGAAACGCGAGAACGAAAGCCTGCTCAATGGTCCACAGCTTGACACCAGCAAAGCGGGCGTGGTGGCAAGCCAGGATCAGGTGGACGATCTGCTGGACAGTCTTGGTTTCTGATTGCCCTTCTGCCTCAGGCTGTGAACGCGGCCTGAGGTTGTTCAGAACAAAAACAGCGAAAAGAGCCCGAATAAACGGGCTTTTCCCGCCATTGGATTTTCTCTGCGCTGGCATGATACCCGTGAATTAATGGGCTGCGAGCAGGCACAGTGGCAGAAGAGAACGACGACAAAACAGAAGCCCCCACACCCCACCGACTTGAAAAAGCCCGTGAGGATGGGCAGATCCCCCGATCCCGAGAGCTGACCTCCCTGCTGATCCTGGTGGTGGGCGTCTGCATAATCTGGTGGGGCGGGGAGATGCTTGCCCGCAGACTGGCGGGAATGCTCTCTGCTGGCTTACGTTTTGATCACAGCATGGTCAATGACCCCAATCTGATCCTCATTCAGATCATCAACCTGGTAAAAAGCGCCATGATCGCTCTGCTGCCGTTGATTGCCGGGGTGGTCATCGTGGCTCTTGTTTCGCCGGTCATGCTCGGTGGCCTGGTGTTCAGCGGTAAATCGCTGCAACCGAAATTCTCCAAGCTCAACCCGCTACCCGGTATTGCGAAAATGTTTTCAGCTCAAACCGGGGCTGAGCTTCTTAAAGCGATCCTGAAATCGCTTCTTATGGGCAGTGCTGCCGGGTTTTTTCTGTGGCACCACTGGCCGGAGATGATGCGTCTGATCAGTGAATCCCCCATGACGGCGATGAAGAATGCCCTGAACCTGGTCGGATTAGGCTCGCTGCTGGTGGTTCTCAGCATTATTCCGATGGTGGCGTTCGACGTTATCTTCCAGATCTTTTCCCATATCAAGAAGCTGCGAATGTCGCGTCAGGATATTCGCGATGAATATAAACAGATGGAAGGCGACCCGCACGTCAAGGGCCGTATCCGCCAGATGCAACGTGCTGCCGCGCGTCGTCGCATGATGGAAGATGTGCCGAAAGCCGATGTGATTGTCACTAACCCGACCCACTACTCCGTGGCGCTTCAGTACGACGAAAACAAAATGAGCGCACCGAAAGTGGTGGCGAAAGGGGCCGGGCTGATTGCGCTGCGCATTCGTGAAATCGCGACGGAAAACCGCGTACCGATCCTTGAAGCACCGCCATTAGCGCGTGCGCTGTATCGCCACGCGGAAATTGGACAACAGATCCCGGGCCAGCTCTACGCCGCTGTCGCAGAGGTGCTGGCCTGGGTGTGGCAACTGAAACGCTGGCGTTTAGCGGGCGGTCAACGACCTGTAAAACCTGAGAACCTTCCGGTGCCTGAAGCACTGGATTTTTTGAACGAGAAGGACACTGATGGCTAATCTGGTGGCAATGTTGCGCCTGCCCGGCAACCTGAAATCGACGCAATGGCAGATCCTTGCCGGACCGATTCTGATCCTGCTAATTCTGTCGATGATGGTGCTGCCGTTACCGGCATTTATCCTCGACCTGCTTTTCACCTTCAACATTGCGTTGTCCATCATGGTGCTGCTGGTGGCGATGTTCACCCAGCGCACGCTGGAGTTCGCCGCGTTTCCAACGATCCTGCTGTTCACCACGCTGCTGCGCCTCGCGCTGAACGTTGCCTCCACGCGTATCATCCTGATGGAAGGGCATACCGGCGCGGCGGCGGCGGGCAAGGTGGTCGAAGCCTTCGGTCACTTCCTGGTGGGCGGCAACTTCGCCATCGGTATCGTGGTGTTCGTCATTCTGGTGATTATCAACTTCATGGTTATCACTAAAGGGGCGGGGCGTATCGCAGAAGTGGGCGCGCGCTTCGTGCTCGACGGGATGCCGGGCAAGCAGATGGCAATCGACGCCGACCTGAATGCCGGGCTGATTGCGGAAGATGAAGCAAAAAAACGCCGTGCCGAAGTGACCCAGGAGGCAGATTTCTACGGCTCCATGGACGGTGCGAGTAAGTTTGTGCGCGGTGACGCCATCGCGGGCATTCTGATCATGGTGATTAACGTCGTCGGCGGCCTGCTGGTCGGCGTGCTGCAACACGGCATGGACATGGGCCACGCAGCGGAAAGCTATACGCTGCTGACCATTGGTGATGGTCTGGTGGCGCAGATCCCGGCACTGGTGATCTCCACCGCGGCGGGCGTAATTGTGACCCGCGTCAGCACCGATCAGGATGTAGGCGAGCAGATGGTGGGGCAGTTGTTCAGCAACCCGCGCGTTATGCTGCTCTCCGCGGCGGTACTGGGCCTGCTCGGTATGGTGCCGGGCATGCCAAACCTGGTATTCCTGCTGTTCACTGCCGCGCTGCTGGGCCTTGCCTGGTGGATGCGTGGCCGCGAAACTCAGCCTAAGGCAGAGCCAGCGCCGGTCAAAATGCCTGAGAACACCCAGGCGGTGGAAGCCACCTGGAACGACGTTCAGCTCGAAGATTCGCTGGGGATGGAAGTGGGGTACCGCCTTATCCCGATGGTGGACTTCCAGCAGGATGGCGAACTGCTTGGCCGTATCCGCAGCATTCGTAAAAAATTCGCCCAGGACATGGGCTTCCTGCCGCCGGTGGTGCATATCCGGGACAATATGGATCTCCCGCCCGCACGCTACCGCATCCTGATGAAAGGGGTGGAAATCGGCAGCGGTGATGCGTACCCCGGCCGCTGGCTGGCGATTAACCCTGGCACGGCCGCTGGCACGTTGCCGGGTGAGCAGACGACCGACCCGGCCTTTGGTCTGGCGGCCATCTGGATTGAGAGCGCCCTGAAAGAGCAGGCGCAGATCCAGGGTTACACGGTTGTTGAGGCCAGTACCGTGGTCGCGACGCACCTCAACCATCTGATTGGCCAGTTCTCCGCGGAACTGTTTGGACGTCAGGAGGCGCAGCAGCTGCTTGACCGCGTAACGCAGGAGATGCCGAAGCTAACCGAAGATTTGGTGCCGGGCGTGCTGACCTTAACCACCCTGCACAAAGTGCTGCAAAATCTGCTCGATGAGAAGGTGCCGATCCGCGATATGCGCACTATTCTGGAAACACTGGCCGAGCATGCGCCGCTCCAGAGCGATCCACATGAGCTGACGGCGGTGGTGCGCGTGGCGCTCGGGCGTGCCATAACCCAGCAATGGTTCCCGGGAACCGGCGAAGTGCAGGTGATTGGCCTGGACACGCCGCTGGAACGTCTGCTGCTTCAGGCCCTACAGGGCGGTGGCGGGCTGGAGCCGGGTCTGGCGGACAGATTGCTGGCGCAAACCCAGGAGGCGCTGGCGCGTCAGGAGATGCTGGGCGCGCCGCCGGTGCTGCTGGTGAATCATGCGCTGCGTCCGCTGCTGTCGCGCTTCCTGCGCCGGAGCCTGAACCAGCTGGTGGTGCTGTCGAATATGGAGCTGTCCGATAACCGCAATATTCGCATGACGGCGACCATAGGAGGGAAATAATGCGTAAGTGGCTGTGGATCTTATTTTTCCCGCTGGCGGTGCAGGCCGCAGGCGAGGGGGCATGGCAGGCCAGCAGTATCGGCTTAACGCTCAACCATCGGGGGGAGTCGATCTCCTCCCGTCCGCTGTCAGCCTCTGAGCCCGTCTCCGGGCAGATGACGCTGGTGGCCTGGAATTACACCCTGACGGGACCCACACCGGCCGGGTTGCGGGTGCGGCTGTGCTCGCTGACCCGCTGCGCGGAAATCGAGGGCCAAAATGGCATCACCCAGGCCTTCAACGGGGTGTCTGCTCAGGAACCTTTACGCTTTATCTGGGAAGTGCCAGGCGGTGGACGTCTGATCCCGGCGCTGAAGGTTCAGCGCAACGAGGTGCTCGTCAACTACCGCTAACTGCCCGCCTTTTCGCCAGTCTTCAGGCATTTCTGAAGGCTGGCTCGCAAAATTGACCTTCCCTTTTGATACAAAAGAAACGCTGTTTTATAAATCAGTGACACGCGTATTGACACTCTTTGCATTTTTGCCATTCACCACCCTGTGATGGCAGAAACAGAAAGGTTTCACCAGGTCGATACTTTTACTGTAGCCGTGTAAAAGCTCCCGGACGAGGTTTGCTTACAGGGAGTCTCCCAAAACTGATTAGGGTTGACGGCAATGAAAACACGTAAAATTGGACTCGCAAATTATCTTGCTTACGGTTCAGGGGACTTCCTCGGAGCGGGGACTACCGCCCTGACGGCCGCCTGGCTTTTGTATTTTTATACGACCTTCTGTGGACTCACACCGATTGAAGCAACCTTTATCTTCGCCGCCGCAAGGGTGCTGGATGCGGTTGTCAGTCCGTTAATGGGCTTTTTAACCGATAATTTTGGTACCACCTGGCTGGGTAAGCGTTTTGGCCGGCGTAAGTTCTTCATCCTGCTCGGTATTCCCTGCGTTTTCAGCTACTCGCTGATGTGGGTAGGGGACATGAGTTTCTGGTATTACCTCCTAACGTATCTGATCTTTGATATTGTTTACACCATGATTCTGGTGCCGTATGAAACGCTGGTGCCGGAAATGACTGACGATTTCAAACAAAAAACCAAATTCTCCGGGGCGCGTATCTCCATGGCCCAGATGTCCGCCATTCTGGCCTCCTTCCTGCCGGGGATCCTGCTCACGCATTTCGGCAAAGACAACGCGATCTCCTTCTTCTATGCAAGCCTGGTCTTCTCCGTACTTTGCGCGCTGATGCTTACTTTCGTCTGGTT
Organism: Enterobacter cloacae complex sp. ECL411; assembly: GCF_021869665.1. Classification (NCBI taxonomy): domain Bacteria; kingdom Pseudomonadati; phylum Pseudomonadota; class Gammaproteobacteria; order Enterobacterales; family Enterobacteriaceae; genus Enterobacter; species Enterobacter cloacae complex sp. ECL411. The sequence continues at coordinate 2,830,679 of NZ_CP091486.1, read as the reverse complement.
CTTCACCTGGGAGCGTCCGCGGGAAGAGTGGTCTGAAGCAGCCCTGCGCGCTGAAGAAGAGAAGAAAAAGCTGACCCTGGGACAGAGCCTGAACCGTCTTTTTGTCGAATTAAGTTCGACGCTGCGTATCAAGATTTTCCGCCAGCATCTGGGCATGTATCTCGGCGGCTATATTGCCCAGGATGTGTTCAACGCCGTATTCACCTATTACGTGGTGTTTGTGCTGATGCAGGAAGCATCCATGGCGTCCAACCTGCTGGGCACGATGGCCATCTTCCAGTTCCTCGCCGTGATTGGCATGATCCCGCTGTGCATTCGCTTCGGACCTGCGCCGTCTTACCGCATGGTGGTCGTGCTGTTTGGCCTGGCCTCGCTCTCTTACGCGGTGCTTTATTACGCGGGCCTGAGCGACGTTTACGCTCTGCTGCTGCTGATCTCTGCGGTTGCTGGTCTTGGCCGCGGGGGTATCAACTACGTACCGTGGAATACCTACACCTACATTGCTGACGTGGACGAAGTGATCACCGGTCAGCGTCGCGAAGGGATCTTCGCGGGCATCATGACGCTGACCCGTAAAGCGTCCCAGGCCGGTGCGGTAATGCTGGTGGGGATCGTGATGCAGATGTCTGGCTTTGTCAGCGGTCAAAAAGTGCAGCCTGCGGAAGTGAGCCACACTATCCTGATGATCCTGAGCGTCGGCACCATTCTGGTACTGTTCTGCGGCTTCCTGGTCTCCCTGCGCTTCAAACTCAATTTGCAGACCCACAGCACCCTGCGTGAAGAGACCGCGAAAATGCGCGAGTCCGGCCATGCGATGCCGGAGGCGGCGACCCCGCAGGCCCGCGCCACCGTGGAGATGCTGGCCGGTATGCCGTATGAATCCCTGTGGGGCAACAATAATATCGGTTACCTGAATCGCAACAAGCCAGCGGCCCCTTCACTGAAGGATCGTGCGGTACTGAATTCGACATACAACAGAGGTTAAGATGATGAAAGTTTGGCCTGTCAAACATAGCCCGTTACTGCGTCAGCCTGAGCGCTTTATCGCCAGGGATGAACTGAAATCGCTGATTCAAAAGGTGACGCATAATCTGGTCAATATCCACGACAAAACGGGTGAGTTTTTGCTGCGGCTGGACGACGGGCGCGTGATCGACACCAAAGGCTGGGCCGGATGGGAATGGACGCACGGCGTTGGTTTGTACGGTATCTGGCAGTATTACTGCCAGACCGGTGACGCAGGCATGCGCGAGATTATCGACAGCTGGTTTAATGACCGTTTCGCAGAAGGCGCAACCACCAAAAACGTGAATACCATGTCGCCGTTCCTGACACTGGCGTATCGCTACGAAGAGACCAAAAACCCGGCCTGGCTGCCGTGGCTGGAAAGCTGGGCGGAATGGGCGATGAATGAGATGCCGCGCACCGAACATGGCGGCATGCAGCACATCACACTGGCGGAAGAGAACCATCAGCAGATGTGGGATGACACGCTGATGATGACGGTGCTGCCGCTGGCGAAAATCGGCAAGCTGCTTAATAAGCCGGAGTACGTCGAGGAGGCGATCTATCAGTTCCTGCTCCACGTACAGAACCTGATGGATCGTGAGACGGGGCTGTGGTTCCACGGCTGGAATTACGACGGCAATCACAACTTTGCCCGGGCCCGCTGGGCGCGCGGCAACAGCTGGCTGACCATCGTGATCCCGGATTTCCTCGAACTGGTGGATCTGCCAGAAAACAACGCCGTTCGTCGCTATCTGGTGCAGGTGCTAAATGCGCAGATCGCCGCACTGGCAAAATGTCAGGATGAGAGTGGATTGTGGCATACGCTGCTGGACGATCCTGATTCTTATCTGGAGGCGTCGGCCACGGCAGGGTTTGCCTACGGCATTCTGAAAGCCGTGCGCAAGCGGTATGTCGGTGCAGAGTATGCAGAGGTGGCGGAGAAAGCGATCCGCGGTATCGTGCAAAACATCTCGCCGGAAGGGGAACTGCTGCAAACGTCCTTCGGGACGGGGATGGGCAGCGATCTGGCGTTTTACCGCCAGATACCGCTGACCTCGATGCCGTATGGCCAGGCAATGGCGATTCTGTGTCTGACGGAATATTTACGGAAATATTTTTAATACCTGAATAATAATCTCATTACTGCAAAGCCTCTTTTAGAAGAGGCTTTTTTTTATAATGGCACCGGGAAAATACCTTACGCCATCAATATCAGGCGTGTTATATATTGATGGAGTGAATACTAGGCTGGAAATACATTACGCTTAGTATTAAATCGTGATTTTCTTCACAAAACACAATCCGTATTTATCCTATTTTTTATCTGCGTTAAGATTCTTCTAATATTCATACAAGGAGTGATGCAATGGAAAATACAATAGGCGGTATTATCGTTAACCCTGCTGTAAATATGCATGCCGATAAAATGTCTGATGAACATATCAATATGTTCGACACGGTTTTCAAGGATATTGATGGTGCGGGTTATTTCCCACTACTGTATGTCGGAAGCCAGCTTGTGGCTGGCCAGTTCCATACCTTTATTGCGCTTCGCCGTTTTATCCATGCGGAAGGCCCGGAAAAATCACTGGTTAAGGTGATTATTTTTCAAAGCCTGAATAATGACTTTGCCATTCATTCAATTTCTGAGTTTTAATGATTTTAACTACGGATGATTATTTAGACTGAAAAGGACATCATTATGTGGAAATCAGCGAAAAGGGATGAGTTTATCCCATTGGACGCGCCTGTAGCAGGTTATGAAATAGGTGTTCCTGGTATCAAAGGACCATCTCCATTGTTTATTATTCGCGCAAAAGTGAATGGTGGGATTCATCCGGGGAAATGGGTGTTCGGCAATACGGCATGGGTCCCATGGGGAGGAAGAGAGCACTTTTGTAATGAATTTGAAGTTTACGTGGGCGCTTTAAAATGGGTAGACGTTAAGGATAAACATTTCCCACCGAATATGGTTGAGGCGGGACATGAAGCCAATGGCACTAAGCTCTACGTTGCCCGTGCAAAATTCGATAACGGTCTCTTTGTGGGTAAAGCTGGAAGTCACCTCAGCAGAGGTTGCTGCATCGGCTATAACGGCAGAGAGTATGAATTAGATACCTTCCAGGTACTCGTTCACGACTGATGGCGTTCATTTATAAAAAAACCCGGCAACCGCCGGGTTTCTTTTTTACATACGTTCTATGGTTTCGATACCCAGGGTATCCAGACCCAGTTTCAGGGTCTTCGCCGTCAGCTGCGCCAGCTTCAGGCGGCTGTTACGCACCGCTTCGCTCTCGGCGGTCAGGATAGGGCAGTGTTCGTAGAAGCCAGAGAACAGACCGGCCAGATCGTAAAGGTATGCACACATAACGTGCGGCGTACCGTCGCGCGCGACCACAGAGAGCGTCTCTTCGAACTGAAGCAGGCGGGCAGCCAGCTGTGCTTCACGGTCTTCGGTAAGGGTCACCGTGGCGTTCGCCAGCATGCTTTCGTCAATACTGGCTTTACGGAAGACGGAGAGTACGCGGGTGTAAGCGTACTGCATGTACGGCGCCGTGTTGCCTTCAAACGCCAGCATGTTGTCCCAGTCGAAGATATAGTCGGTGGTACGGTTCTTGGAGAGATCCGCGTATTTTACCGCACCGATCCCAACCGCGTTAGCCAGTTTCTCCAGCTCGTCAGCAGGCATGTCCGGGTTCTTCTCGGCCACCAGGCGACGGGCGCGCTCCAGCGCTTCATCCAGCAGATCGGAGAGCTTCACGGTGCCGCCCGCACGGGTTTTGAACGGCTTACCGTCTTTACCCAGCATCATGCCGAACATGTGGTGTTCCAGCGGCACGGAATCCGGCACATAACCCGCTTTACGCACGATAGTCCACGCCTGCATCAGGTGCTGGTGCTGACGGGAGTCGATGTAATACAGCACGCGGTCCGCATGCAGGGTTTCGTAACGGTATTTCGCACAGGCGATATCGGTGGTGGTGTAGAGATAGCCGCCATCCTTTTTCTGGACGATCACGCCCATCGGTTCGCCTTCCTTGTTTTTATACTCATCAAGGAATACTACCGTTGCGCCTTCGCTTTCCACCGCCAGGTTTTTGGCTTTCAGGTCCGCCACAATGCCCGGCAGCATCGGGTTATACAGGCTTTCACCCATTACGTCGTCGCGGGTCAGGGTCACGTTCAGACGGTTATAGGTAAGCTGGTTCTGGGACATGGTGATGTCCACCAGCTTGCGCCACATCTCGAGGAAGTACGGATCGCCGCCTTGAAGTTTCACCACGTAGCTGCGCGCGCGCTCGGCAAAGGCTTCGTCTTCGTCGTAGTGTTTTTTGGCTTCACGGTAGAAACCTTCCAGGTCTGCCAGCGCCATTTCGCCTGCGTTTTCCTGCTGCTGTTTTTCCAGATACGCAATCAGCATACCGAACTGCGTGCCCCAGTCGCCTACGTGGTTTGCGCGGATCACCTTGTGACCGAGGAACTCCAGGGTACGCACGGCCGCATCACCGATAATGGTGGAGCGCAGGTGACCGACGTGCATCTCCTTCGCCACGTTTGGCGCGGAGTAGTCAACCACCACAGTCTGCGCTTCTGGCTGAGCCACGCCCAGACGGTCAGATTTCAGCGCCGCGTCAACGTGGCTTGCCAGGAACGCAGGCTCAAGGAAAATGTTGATAAAGCCCGGACCGGCGATTTCGGTTTTGCTGGCGATGCCGGTGAGATCCAGATGCGTCAGTACCTGCTCAGCGAGCTGTCGCGGCGGCATGCCCAGTTTTTTAGCCACTGCCATCACGCCATTAGCCTGATAGTCGCCAAACTGTACTTTCGCTGACTGACGAACCTGTGGTTCGCAATCCGCAGGCGCACCTGCGGCAATCAGTGCCTGACTGACTTTTTCTGAGAGAAGAGCCTGAATATTCACCTGGATACCTTACGTTTTTGATGCGGGTAAAAAACACCCACGCCAGTTTAAGAATTTAGGGCGGGAGTATACTGCAAATGCCCTCGGGCGTCAGCCCTGCGGGGGGCGAAGATCGCTCAGAATCCAGGCGAAGACGGTATGCATAATCATGCAGTCGAAAAAACCGTGATTATGCGGTTGGTCGACAGAGGGCAACAGAGTAAATTAGCGGCTTTGCGACACGAAACGAGACTGACCTATGGCGAACTGGCACACCATTGACGAACTGCATGATATTTCCGCAGATTTACCGCGCTTCACCCAGGCGTTCACAGAACTTGCCACCCGTCTCGGGCTGGATATCGCGCCGCTTGAGGCCGATCACATCTCTTTGCGCTGCCACCAGAATGCCACCGCAGAACGCTGGCGGCGTGGCTTTGAGCAGTGCGGAGAACTGCTGTCAGAGAATATCATTAACGGTCGCCCGATTTGCCTGTTCAAACTTCACGCGCCGGTTACGGTGGCGCATTGGCAATTCACCGTTGTGGAACTGCCCTGGCCAGGAGAGAAGCGTTATCCGCACGAAGGCTGGGAGCATATCGAAATTGTTCTGCCTGGGGAGCCCGAGACGCTGAACGCCCGTGCGCTGGCGCTGCTGTCCGACGAGGGGTTAAGCCAGCCGGGTATTTTCGTCAAAACCAGCTCGCCAAAAGGTGAGCGCGAACGCCTACCGAACCCTACGCTTGCCGTAACGGACGGCAGCGTGACGGTGAAATTCCATCCCTGGACTATTGAGCAGATCGTCGCCAGCGAAGCGTAAGCACTGTGAGCGTCGATCCAGACACGAATCGGGCAACGTGCCACGATGGTACGTTGAGTGAAATTTAAGGAGGATGACATGGCGCTGCTGGAAATTTGTTGTTACAGCGTGGAGTGTGCCGTCACTGCACAACGGCAGGGGGCCGATCGCATCGAGCTTTGCGCGGCACCGAAAGAAGGGGGATTAACCCCGTCCTTTGGCGTGCTGAAATCAGCTCTTCAGGCCATCACCATTCCGGTGCACCCGATTATTCGCCCGCGCGGCGGTGATTTTTGTTATACGGCGGGTGAGTTCAGTGCCATGCTTGAGGATATCGCCCTCGTCCGTGATTCCGGTTTTCCGGGCCTGGTGATCGGTGTGCTGGACGAAGACGGAAACATCGATCTTTCGCGTATGCGCCAGGTCATGCGCGCAGCCCAGGGAATGGCGGTCACTTTTCATCGTGCGTTCGATATGTGTCAGGATCCGATACAAGCCTTTGATACGCTGGCAGAACTAGGCGTGGCGCGCGTTCTGACGTCGGGCCAGCAGCCCTCGGCTGAAAAAGGACTGAAATTAATTACGGAACTAAAAGCACATTCCGGTGTTCCAATAATCATGGCGGGCGCAGGAGTACGCGCCAGCAATCTGGAACTGTTTTTAAACGCAGGGGTGGAAGAGCTACACAGCTCGGCGGGTAAATGGATACCTTCACCCATGCGTTATCGCAATACAGGGTTGTCAATGTCGACGGATGCTGAAGCGGATGAGTACTCGCGCTACGGTGTGGATGGAGAGTCGGTTGCGGAAATGAAATCGCTGATTGAACGTCATCACGTGTAGCAACGTACCGATTTTTACCGCGCATCATGTCGCCCAATATGATGCTTGCTTGTACCAGGCCCCTGCAAATTACACAGGGGCCTTTTTTTCTCCTTCATATTTCAAGCCGCAGCCGCGTTGGCCGCCTCGCTCACCCCGGTCACTTACTGATGTAAGCTCCCGGGGATTCGCTGCGTTGCCGCCTTGCTGCAACTTGAACTATTTTGGAGAAAACGTGCGACGCGTAGGCCGGGTAAGGCGCAGCCGCCACCCGGCACAAACTACGGCTTGGTCGCAATCAATACCGCACGCATCGGGGCCGGATAGCCTTCGACGGTTTTGCTGTGGTCGTCCGGATCGAGGAACTGCTCCAGCGATTCGGTGATCATCCAGTCGGTGCGACGCTGTTCCTCAACCGACGTCACGCACACATCGGCGATGCGTACATCGACAAACCCACATTTCTCCAGCCAGTTCTTCAGCGCCAGCGCGGAAGGGATGAAGTAAACGTTGCGCATCTGCGCATAGCGATCGCCTGGCACCAGAACGGCATGTTCATCGCCTTCGATGACCAGCGTTTCCAGCACCAGCTCACCGCCGCTGACCAGCTGATCTTTCAGTTGCCAGAGATGCTCCAGCGGGGAACGACGGTGGTACAGCACGCCCATCGAGAACACGGTATCAAAGGCTTTCAGAGCAGGGAGTTGCTCGATACCCAGCGGCAGCAGGTGCGCGCGCTGGTCGTTACCCAGCAGCTTACGCACCGCTTCAAACTGGCACAGGAACAGCTGCATCGGATCGATACCGACGGCCAGATGCGCGCCTGCGCCGATCATGCGCCACATGTGATAGCCGCTACCGCAGCCCACGTCCAGAATGGTGCGCCCGGTCAGGTCGGATAAATGCGGCAGAACGCGATCCCACTTCCAGTCTGAGCGCCATTCGGTATTGATGTTCACGCCGTACAGCGAGAACGGCCCTTTGCGCCACGGCATCAGGTTACGCATCAGCGTTTCGATGCGGTTGATCTGCCCGGCCGGGAGCGGCTCTTCGCTCTCCGCCGTCACGCTGTGCAGTAAATCCAGACGATGAGGCGTCAGTTCAGGCAGAAACTCCACGGCGTTGGACCACTGCTTCAACAGACCATGCTGCTGATCGCGCTGCCAGGTGGCAATTTGCGCAGGCAGGGTTTCCAGCCAGTGGGAAAGGTGGTTTTTGGCAATCAGTTGATAGAAATTACCGAACTCGATCATGCTGTGTCTCCGGCTTTCAGCGCCACCAGAGAACCAAAATTAAAGCACTGGAACCACAGTTCGCTGTGTTCAAATCCAGCTTTGCGCAGGCGCGCTTTGTGTGTTTCAACGGAATCCGTCAGCATGACGTTTTCAAGCATGCTGCGCTTCTGGCTGATCTCCAGCTCGCTGTAGCCGTTTGCACGCTTGAAATCATGGTGCATATTGAACAGCAATTCGCCCACGCTGGCGTCTTCAAAGCTGAATTTCTCAGACAACACCAGCGCGCCGCCCGGGTTCAGACCCTGATAAATTTTATCCAGCAACCGCTGACGATCGTCCGGCACCAGGAACTGAAGGGTAAAGTTCAGGACCACCATCGAGGCGTTCTGGATGTCGATATCGCGGATATCGCCTTCCACCACCTCCACAGGCGTAGGGGCTTTATACGCGTCAATGTGGCGACGGCAGCGTTCAACCATGGCCGGTGAGTTATCGACAGCCACAATCTTGCAGCCTTCGTGATGAACGTTACGACGAATGGACAGCGTTGCCGCTCCCAGCGAACAGCCCAGGTCATAGACCTGCGTGCCGGGTTGAACGAAACGCTCCGCCAGCATGCCGATCATGGAGATGATATTGGAATAACCGGGAACAGAGCGCTGGATCATATCCGGGAAGACTTCGGCTACCCGTTCATCAAAGGTCCAGTCGCCCAGGCTGGCGATAGGCGCGGAAAAAAGCGTGTCGCGATCTGACATAACGTAAAAATCCGGGAAAAATAAAGGGGCATATTGTGCGCTAATGGAAGGAGAAAACCAACTCCCAAGGCATATACCAAAGGTTAGCCAGCACCATCAGCAAAAGCGAGCACCAGGTCGCGCTCATGCCGGAACGACGCCAGCGGATCAGGCGGTGGTGAAAACCATAATAATGCATCAAACGCCCTGCAATCAGCAGCAGCCCACAGACGTGCACCATCCAGGTTTCTGCGCCATCCATCTCCATTAACAGCAGTAAAATTAACGCGACGGGAATGTACTCGACCGCGTTGCCGTGGATCCGGATTGCGCTTTGCAGCTCAGAAAAGCCCCCGTCACCGTAGGAGACGCGGTACTGCATTCTCAGGCGCACAACATCAAATGAAAATTTAATCAGCAGTAATGCACCTAACACCGCATACAGCGCGCTGACCATACTAACTCCCTGTTTTTGGCAGATGGCACGTCTCTATGATAGGGGGTGATTTCAGAAAAGAGAAGATTGTTGTGGGATGGACGGCGCGGGGCCAACCGACGGAACCGCCTGCTGCAAGGCCTGCCAGAGAGCATCGACCAGTTCAGGTGCCTGGGCAATATCCGGCGTATGTAAAAACAGGTACGGGGTGGTGGTTTGCTCCCATTTCGCGAGCGTTTGCAGCCAGACGGCGAACATCTCCTCATTCTGTTGCATGTTATCGCTGCCGATAAACCGGACCATCGGGTTCTGCGCGGTAACAATGGCGTGAACCGGTACTTTCGGTTTTTTGCGCTGGGCATCAACAACGGCTTCGCTGTGCGGGATTGCGCTGTGCACGGGGCGGCTGTCGAGGATCACGCGGTTGACCGATCGTTCATGCAGGCCGCGATTCAGCGCTTTCTCCGCGTCGCCTTTGGCAAAGAAATCTGGATGCCTCACCTCCACACCGTACGTGAAATCGTGGGGCAGGGCGTCGAGAAACTGCCAGAGGGCTTGTAGATCGCGCGGGCCGAACGTGGCGGGAAGCTGGAGCCAGTACTGGCCAACACGGTTTGCCAGGGGCGACATCCGGGTGAAAAACTCGTGGGTTAAATCATCGCAGTTTCGCAGTGCGGCGTTGTGGGAGATGGTTGCCGGAAATTTGAAGCAAAAGCGGAAATCGTCGGTGGTTTGCTCGCGCCAGCGCTCGACGATCTCCGTGCGTGGCAGAGCGTACAGCGTGGTATTGCCCTCCACGCAGTTAACATGTCGGGCGTTATTAACTAACTTACTGATTTCAATAATGCTCTGGCGCTGCTATGTATGCTTTGGGGCATCTGTGGGGCAAAATCCGCGAGCCTCTGATTCAGCATTGCGATCTGCTCACTGCTGCTGTCTGCCATCCACGCACCGTATACGTTGAAGACCATCTGGGCGCTCGCATGGCCCATCTGACTGGCAATGAAGCTGGGGTTAGCGCCAGCTGACAGTGACCAGCACGCATACGTGTGACGCGACTGATATGCTTTCCTGTGCCTTATCCCTGCTCGCTTCATCGCTGCGTCCCATAAATCACCTATCGAGTCGACTTTGTAGATGATCCCCACCTGCTGACATCTTCTGACCAGTTGAGGGTTGAAAACAAATGTACACTCGTGGCTCTCAGTTCTGCCGTATTCGCGCAGCTGAACATCGATCTGATGCTTTTTTCCAAGCCTGGTCATTTCCGCCTGATTCCTCAGGACGCTGATCGCAGGCTGAATGAGGTGTATCACTCTGTTGGTACTGGCCTCAGTTTTCGGTAGAGTGAATTCACCCAGTTTTGTATAATTACGCCTGATTGTTATTGTTCCAGCTTCAAGATCGATATCCTCCCAGGCCAGGGAGGTCAGCTCCCCATGACGGACCCCTGTGTATACTGCGAGTGACCACAGGTTTTTCGTCTGCTGATGCCGGCATGCATCAATCAGGCGAATAAATTCGTCACGAGTTAGCGGATCTGGCTCTGCCCTGGCTTTTTTAAGAGGCTTTATCCCGTCGAATGGGTTCACCTCTAAGTAACCGTGATCTGCGGCAAACTGAAACATTCCGGCAATAGTTGTCATGTAATAATTTACGGTGACAACACTTCGTCCTTTTGCCGGGACCTTCCCATTCATTGGCATCTGGTTACCGGTCAGTAAATCTTTCCTGATATACAGTAATTCCTCTTTAGTCACCGCCGACACCAGCCGATTATCCCCGATCCTTGGCACCATATTCCTTGCGACTGACTCATAACGGTTGAGTGCGTTCGCGCAGATTTCCATTCTCTTCAGATCCAGCCACTTTTCGGCAAGCTCTGACACTGTAATTTCTTTCTTACCCACCCCAAAAGTCTTGAGGTTAGGGGAGTCCGGAAACTGTGCCGCGTACTCAAATGTGCCTGTTCTGATGGCAAAGCATACCGATGTCCGCAATTCCCCGGCGATCTTCCTGTTCTTAGCGGTGTCAGGGACACCGAGGCTCTCCCTGACACGCTTACCTTTGAAATTAAACCAGATGCGCAATGTGCCACCGTGGTTTTCGACGCCTGTTGGATATGTAACTTTATCCATTGATTCCTCCAGACGCCCAAGAGCGATATGAGATTACCTTTTTCATGGCCTCAGATCACCCAGGCTGTTTGTTTTTCATTGAGGCCACCCACGCATCGACCGCTTTACGGTTATACATGCACTCGCTGGAAGGTTTCGGATTTCCGTCCGGTGAAACGTGCACATATTCCCGCCCAACCATCCAGCATTCTTTTCTGGCCCGGAGGATGGTTCCGGGCTTGAGCCCGGTAACCGCAATCAGAACCTTTTCGCTAACCCAGTCATTCGGTACCAGAAGAACAACGTCGCTCATAATCACCTCACATCACACTCAGACCACGGCAGCGGCACCACGCATTATTCAAATCGACCATTTCACCCATTGGCGGCCTCCTTGCTAAATCCGGCGTTGATAACGCTTTTGGCTATTTCGCTGGCGGTGGCGTAGGCCAGCTCTCCATCCTCACCAATAACTGCTTTCATCAGCTCATTCTGGAGAACGCTGTCATAATCGCGGGGCCAGAAATCTGTCGGCATATCGAACGCCATGCAGTAGAAGAAGGTGTCGATAGTTATTTTGGCCGCCTCCTTCTCGCTCCTTTCGGGCTGGCGATAACCGGCCTCCCATAATGCATCGACTATCGCTGACGGATCGCTCTTTGCTGCCTTGATCAGCGCCACCAATTCAAACAAGTTGGATTCACTCACTGGCGGCCTCCAGCTTTGTTTCTGCGCGGTGTACGCAGCGCAGGAAAGAAGAGGGCGTGACAATCTCCCGCAGCTCTGCAATCAGATAGCTGTCACGCGTGTGATGCATCTGCCGGTTATGCTCTTTCTCCTGATGGCGAAGCACAGATAAACGAGCGGTGATGATTCGCTTCTTTTGCCCAATGGTCCGGCGGGCATTCTCTGCCCGCTTGCGCCAAGCCTGATCGGCATCATGCTTTAACAGTTGGCCGTCGATTGCGATAAGGCCTTCTTCGGCCAGCGCCAGCTGCTCGAGGCATTCCCCAATTGTGTTCAGGGAGTCGGTCTTGATCATTGCACGGTCCATCATTTCACCTCGCTGTCTGCGTTCGCCACGACGTTATTCCACCCGCCAAAACTATTAACCATCTCTCCCAGCCTTGAGAAACAGGCATTCATCCAGCGGATGCCCCTTGGGTTTAGAGCTGGCACAGTTCCCCAATCGACGAAGTCCGCATTGCTGCGATGCATATATTTGATCAGGTCCAGCATCCGGATGTAATGTGCACGGCGACGCTCCATACTCCATCCCTTATCAGCGAGGTACGAGTCGATGAATCCCTGTAATGCTGTCTGATTAAGCGAAATATCACCGTACTGGTGGCGATATACAGGGCGACGGTGCAGGCTGACCAAATGAAACAAGTAGGCATCACATACACATGTCAGAGCCTGCCGGTGGGCCAGCTCAATAGAGCCAGCCGGATTCCAGATATCATTATTCACTTCAGAAGCCCTCCGGCTTAATGATCTGAAATCGCCCCACTGATGGGTGCTCAAGAATTTGGTATGAATCTGTCGCTTCTTTCGGCCGTGGTGCTCGCTGGTTCCAGATGGCCGCAGCCATATCACGAGCTTGCGGAGCTAGACTCACACTGCAGCAATCGCAACGGACTACAAACATTGGCTCGCCTTCATAAAGCACAGAATCGAAATCTATTTCATCGTTGCCACAAAGTGGGCAAGGAAGCAGTTCCATTATTTGGCCTCCGGTGAATAAATCGCTTTGTCGTGGCTGTACTCGCCATTCCAAGTCTTTTTCATTGGCAGCTCACCTTTCATGTACAGCTGATACAGACGGTGACAGCCTTTCTCCAGCAGTACTGGCGTAAACTTCGTGAAAGCATCCTTGCCGTGCGGGGTGATCTGCGTCTGGTCTTCCGTCAGATATTTGTCGCGGGCATATGAGGCGACGCGCCAGCGCGGATCTTTCTCTGGGTCGCGTTGCTCGTTAAACACCCAGCCACGCTCGGACGCCCACCACATCATTTTGTTGATGTTGACGCCGTTCAGCGCCTTGCTGAATGCTGGGATCGTCATGCCTTTGGTGAAGTGCTTCTCCAGGCTTTCAACAGTGGCGCTGAGGGTCCTGGTTTCGAGTGCAGCGGCTTCGGCGCGTTCTTCGGCTTCAATTACCATCAAGGCAAGTTCTTTTCGGCTAAGTGTCAGCGGTGTTGCCGGCGTTGCAATAGAGGCGCGGCGGGTGAAATAAAACTCAGCCATATCGTCGTAGAATTCCCAGGACTGATCTGTCTCGAGAATTTTGGCGTGGTTAGCTGCACCGCGTTCAGTCCAAAGAGTCAGGGTGCGAGCTTTGCTTGAGATTTGCAGTCCGCTGAAAGAGTTGCGCAAAATTTCAACATCTCCGCCAGAAAGCTTGAAGTAATGTTTACCTTCAACGAACCGGGATTTGTTGCGGTTGAAGTTGTTGGTGATCATCTGCTCGGTTGCGCCATATCCTGCCGCCAGCTGTTCAGTGGTCACAACTCGCTGACCGCGATACTCGATGATCTGCAGGTCACGGGCCGCTACTGGTGCTAATTCTGCTTTCATTGCCATCTTCATTGCTCCTTAATGCAAAACGTGATTGGCTGGCATTGTTTTACCGGTGCGCAGCTGGGCAGCGAGATCTACAAAAATCTCGTCGAGAAACTCTGCGAACCACGAATGACCGACTTCTTTCAGGCGCTGATCGTTGGCGTAGTAGAACTGGTAAACCGCCAGATAGCGTTCCTCAGGCTTGTGCTCGATCAGTGCGCACTCCACATGCTTAATCAGCAGATTTTCAATAAGTTCCCGGGTTAAGCCGAAGGTAAACTCCTCGGTTTTAAACTGGTATTGCCCGTCACGGAGTCCCCAGCGGTTTTCGCAGCTGATGAGATAAAGAAGGGCGACCGTACCGCGCATGGACTGGACGACGGTTTGAGCCCACTCATGCTGCTCTTCTAAATTAAGGGAGCCCTTGCCATAGCGGTTTTCGTCAAGCATCCAACCAGGAATCGTTACGTCGGATTGCTTCTGGATTTCCTTCAGGCGAGCAACAAGCTGCTTCACGTTATCTTTTTCAAAGTCAGTCATCTGTCTTTCTCCCGGTTATAGGTTTCATGGCTCATTACTTCCCAGTTCTTGCCGCCATCGCGGGATAGTAGCCGCCAGCGGTGATTTACCTTCAGGCTCAGATTCCCGGTGCCGATCATGCGGCAGGGGTGAATCCTCCTCGCTCTGAACTGGCTTAAAACGTGTACCGCTTTGAGGTGAACCCACTCAGGAATTCGTATCGCTGTAAGTGCCATCAGATCCCCCCATTTCATGACCCTCCGTTTTCGGAGCCTCCACTTTTTGTTTTTTGACGAACTCGACCAGCTCAGAAATGAGCTCGTCGATTAACTCCTTCCCGCTATCCGTAAGGAATTCACCGCTGCCATTAACATCAACAGCGCTGCTGTAAATTCCCTTGATAGCTTTTACGCCTTCGACATTCCCGTACTCACTGATCGCAAGCCTTTCGAATTTTCTCAATAATCCATCGAGAAGAATCTCTGTTAACTCGACCGTGTTAATGCCGCCTTTATTGAGCTTAATAACAAGGCAGTTACTGCCTGTTTTACGCTGGTGGCGTAATAACGCTGCTTTTAAAATTCGGCGTCGGTAGGTTTCAATTACGTTGTTTTTCACGACGTTCAAACTCCGAATCCATCCACATTGAAACCTGAGCCGACAAGTCAAGGCAGAGGCCAGACAGAGAAATTATTTGCTCGATATCCATATCAATAATATTGGAGTTAATTAATTCCATTAATTGATACAGGTTATCTGCTGTGTTTTTTGCGGTTTCTAGAGAGCTGTCTTTACTGAGCATATTCAGACCCCGTAAGCTTTGCGCATGAAAAGGTTAGAGATATGGCGGTATTCCTCACCATAGGTCGCGAAGAAAAGCCGTGCTGTTTTGTATGCCGCTTTATCGATTAACATTTACTTACCCATTTAAAAGTTGGTTAACGTGGTTGAGTAAATCGCTGTTGCATTCCCGCTATTTTTTTCATCAGGCCTGCATGTAGTAGTGGGTGAATCTCATCACATGTGGGCTTCCAGTCCTTAGCCTGTTGCATCTTGGCTGTGTGCCAGGCTAAGTGGGCTTCCTGTGTGGTGTTGAAAAGCCCAAGGTGTGAAATCTTTCCGTTTACGTTGATTCGTGCCCGAAACTTACCGGACTGTTTATGCCAGATAACACCCTGTGGGTATTTCCCTCGTAAACGGGCGCGATCACCTGTAAATAAGTTAAGTGCTGGGGGAACAAATATGCAGTATTCAGGACCATATATCTTGTTACCAGGGTGTAGCAGGTCCTTATCTAGCACATATCCATCGCGATAATTTTCTTTCCAGAACGCCAGAAAGTTTGAGAATCGCAGCCACTCTTCGGCAACAGTACATCCGGCGTAACTGTGCTCTAACTGTTCTGTGTGCGGTTTGTAGCAGCGAGATAACATGCCGCTCCAACGACGGTGAGCGCTGTGGTGGCACATTATTCCGTCGATGATAATAGTGCTGGGGAATTCTACGTCATAATGACCAACACCATACTCCAGGCTTTTTAAATGCCTACGCCGCGAAACTTTTGATTCAAGAAGACTATCTATTTCAGATTGGTTCATTTCAATCTCCTCTGAAATTTGGTTGCACGTATCCCCACCAGGGATGGTGTGATTTAAACTACCTATTAATTAATTTAATTTTATTTCGATGCTTTTCAGTAATTCATGTACCTTAATGATATTATCGAAAATAAGTGATGCCATTAGGCAATCAGCGTCATCACTGTCTTTTCCTGAAAAATATGATTCGTTATATACGTGAGCCAGTTCCCTGAGTTTTGCAGCGCTGACTGTGGCATAAAAAATATCATCGGCAATATCATCTCTATTCCCGATGGGGGGGGGTAACTGTCTTTGCATTATTTGCTAACTCTTCGATGTATGCGTAAGCTGTTTCACGGGTTTTATCGAAAGAGCGAATGAGGCAGGCTAAGCCGCAATCAGTTTCCTCGTTCATTTCTTCGGTGTTTTTATAAATCATTTCCAGAAGAGTATTGCCTTCGGAAATCTGAGCGACGATATCATGAAGCATGTCTAATGGAGTTTTCATTTATTTATTCTCCGGCCAATCATAACCAAGTTCATGGTTTAGAACAGAAAGATTATCCCTTAACTGATTGATACAAATTTTAATGAGTGCCGCTGGTTTATATGCAACATCTGGATCTGATTCTGCGTACTCAAGCGCATTGATTACACGATCAATATCCATCGCAATTTTGTGGACAGTTCCGTTCTCGGAAAGCATTTGCTCTACATTCATTTCATAGGCTCCGTTGTCTGCTGATGAAGTGAATTTAGCAAAATGGTAAAAGCCATGCAAATGATAAATGCTAAATTATTTACTTTTTCTTTTATGTATTTGATAAATAATATAATTATTTTAATATTATTCTTCGGTGGGCATAAAAAAACCGACCATCAGGTCGGTTGGAGGGGGATAAAGATGGGGTTTACAGGGCGGGCATTTCATCATTGTCAACATAACGCGTATGCTTAACAATAGCTGAAACAAAATGCATTTTCTCGATGCTATCAGGACTTAAGGTGATGGGCCTGTGATCACTGTTTACACTTGAGAATTGATAATCGCCATCGCGAGTTTTACTCATGATTTTTATCATGTTATGCCCATCTTTTGTTCGCACAAAAACCTCATCACCTGTATGAACTTGGGTGTTTGGCTCTATGACGACATATTCTCCAGACTGTATGCGTGGCCACATGCTGTCTCCCTTCACTTTCAGCCCATAGGCATCCCTATCCGCGCTGTATATTTGTAGCCATCCAGCGTGGATCTCTAGCATATCGATCATTCCGTCAATCCCAAGAATCGCTTCCCCTACAACTGGTACAGCTCCCGGACGGACTGATCCGACATACTCCAACTCGCTTTTAATACTGTCAGGAGCATTGTGTGGACTATCCAGCCACCCAAACGGACGATCCAAGGCCTGTTCAATCTTTCTGGCCATTTTGTCGCCTATGTTTCGATGGCTATTGCCCCCAAGCAACTGGCTCAACTGGGCAGGGCTTATCCCGCACAATTCTGCGAAAGCTGCTTTTGTCGTATGTCTGTCGCGCTTCAGGAACTCAACAATGAGCTGCTCAAGGTTTGATTTGCGTATGCTTTTTATGTCCATGTCAAAATAATCTCATTATTTAGCAATGTGGTAAATACACAAACTGCTAAATGATTATTGCATTTAATTTAGCAAAAAGCTAAAGTTGATTCATTGCAACAGGAGACCGTAATGAACAACCAATTACTTGCTTGGCGTAAGTGCTCAACAAAAGAGCAGTGGGCAGATCTTGCTAAAAAATCAGGCACATCTCCGGGATACCTGAATCTCATTGCTTATGGTCATCGCAATGCTTCCCCCAGACTGGCATTGGCGATCGAGAGCGCATCAAAGTCATTCGTGAATAAGCCAGTTATTACAAAAGAACAGTTGGTTTTCAAGAGCGGTTCTGAGGTGTGACATGTCGCGGCATGCTGGAGGAATCATGAATCACTCTGACTTCGTACGTAAATATTCATTCGATAACCCACTTCAGCGGTTGGTCATGCTTCGCATTTTAATGGGCGGATCTATGGATGGAGAAGGGGAGCGAGTAATCGATCATCAGGTACTGTACGAATTCTGTTGCTGCTCAAAGCAGGCAATGTTTAAGGAGATCAAGGCCCTTGAACGAGCAGGCTTCCTGAAAGTGAGAAAAATTGGTGCTCTCGATACCGGGCTTGCAGTTCGTCTTGAGCCAGCTCGCGGCTACACAATCACGCCAGTTCAGGAGTTTGTATGAGTAGCAAAATTCTCGGTAACGTCTGGGACGCGTGCGCAGCGCATGACATTAAGGGAGCCAAACTTGTGATTATGGCACGCCTCGCTGACTACTCGAATGATGATGGTGTCTGCTATCCGAGTGTCGAAACTATTTGCCGCCAGCTTGGGCTCGGGGAAAGTACGGTCAGGACCGCCATTGCAGAACTGGAGTCTTCCGGTTGGCTGCGTCGTGAATCACGCCGTAAAGGTAATCGCAACACGTCCAATCTTTATCATTTGAATGCCGATCGTCTCGAGGCTCTGGCACGCATTGAGAAGGACAAAGTGGCAGCGCTGAAAAAGCAGCGCAGGACTAACGGTTTTCACCCGTCAGAATCTGACACTTCAAAATCTGAACCGTCAGATTCTGTATGTTCAAACGGTTTTCACCCGTCAGATTCTGACAAAAATGGCGTTTTCACCCGTCAGAATCTGACCCCAGATCCACAAGTAAATTCAAAACATGATCCACAAGTAAATTCAAAACAAGAATCACAAGAGCTTGGCGTGTGTAGCAAAGCCTATTCTGAAAATCGCTCTTCCAAAGAGAACTATTCCAACGAGTTCGAGCAGGCCTGGCAGGCATACCCTAAACGTGCTGGCGGTAATTCTAAAGCTGCTGCCTGGAAAGCCTGGAAAGCTCGAATCAAAGACGGTGTTACCACTGTGGCAATGCTGGCTGGCGTAGATCGCTACGCGGCATATGTCCGCGCAACCGGTAGCGCCGGAACGCAGTACGTGAAACAGGCGGCGACGTTCTTTGGTCCCGATCGGCATTTCGATGAGTCATGGCAGGCGCCTGCAGTTGCGGTAAGCGGTCGATCTGGGGGACTGCCGGTTTCGGGGTTTAGTGAACAAGACTATGGCCAATCAGACTGCAACTGGTAAGCAGGAGAAATCACAATGCTGAGTATTAAACAACGCGAAGAAAGAGATGCTCTGGTGGCGAAGCGCGAAGGGCTTCGTGAAGAACTGGCGTTCGCTGTAGAGCATAAAAAACCATGGCAGTGGGGACGCTGGGAGTCTGGTGACGTCCACGCCGCCGACTGTGAAAAACATGGCAACTATCAGCGCATTTCCCTCACTGGAAAAGCATATCGTGGAGTTGAAAACGTTAAATACTCCCAGTGCCCGGAGTGTGTGAAAGCGGAACTTGCTGACATTGAATCCAGTCTGCGTGCATTACGAGTAGTCGACCTGATGGACAATGCCGGGATCGCAAGACGATTCGAAGCATGTGAATTCGATAACTACCAGGCTGTCAACCCGGATGCCGCCAAAAATCTGGCAGTCTGTCAGCGCTACACCGCCAGTTGGCCTGATCGCCTGAAAGCTGGAACTGGGCTCGTCATGACCGGAAACTGCGGGACCGGTAAAAACCATCTGGCAGTGGCCATGGCGAAGAGCATTATCCGTGGACATCTCGCTAAAGTGGAAATCACCGACGTTATGCGCCTCACCCGAGCAGTGAAAAGCACGTGGCGCCACAATGCTGAAATGACCGAGGAAGATGTCATTGAACGTTTCGCTTCATTGGATCTGCTGATTATCGACGAGGTGGGCGTTCAGTTCGGCAGTCCGACTGAAATGACCATCCTTCAGGAAATTATCAATGCCAGGTACGAAAGCATTTTGCCAACAATCCTGATCAGCAATCTTACATTCGACCAGTTGAAAGAAACGATTGGCGAGAGAATTGTGGATCGGGTTACCGATGGTGGCCGCAACCGTCTGGCATTTGGCTGGGGAAGTTTCCGTGCCATCGCGTCAGGAGTTGTAGCATGACTCCTGTCTGGAAAAATGAAGATCTGGAAGGTGCGGTGATCGGCGCAATTTTTCTGCGTGGTGCCGACCCTGAGGTACTGGATATTCTTTCCAGGGTGCCAGCCACCGCTTTCTCGGTACCGCAGTATCGGGAAATATATACTGGGATCTGCCGTCAGGCGCGTGGAGCTGGCGTTATTGACCCTGTACTGCTCTGCGAAAACATGCCAAAGCACAGCGCAATCATTATGGACTCGAGCCGTATCGCATGGGCGAAGTCGGCGCTTGTGTCCTACGTTTCCACGCTGGAGCGTAATGCAGCTGTTCGCGATGCCGAAGCTGTCATTGAAAGGGCGCTGGCCGATCTCCGGAATGCTCACAATAGTGATGCGGCTTTATCGGCATTCAGGGCCGCACAGAACAGCATTGCAGCAATTACTCTCGAAGAAAAGACCGTTCAGCCAGTTCATATCGACGACATTCTTCCTGCTGTGGTGGATCGGGTAGATGCGCGCAACCGTGGGCTTGAAGAAGCCAGAAGCCTCATGACAGGTATCGAAGAGCTGGACGCAAAGACTGGCGGCATTGAACCAACAGACTTGGTGTTTATCGCTGCGCGGCCGTCGATGGGTAAAACTGAATTGGCGCTGGATATCATCGACAAGGTTTCTGAGCAGGGCCGTGGTGTGCTGTTCTTCAGCATGGAAATGCCTAATATCCAGATCGGAGAGCGAATGGTATCTGCTGCCGGCGGCATGTCGGTTTCACGCCTGAAAAAGGCTGCTGATTTTGATGATGAGGACTGGGCCAGGCTGACAAACGGTGTAGAACGGCTGACTGGTCGTAGCATCTGGATGGTTGATTCCACCGATCTGACAGTAGATCAGATTCAACAGATAGCTACCCGCCTACAGCTTGCTCATCCGGAAATAGCGCTGGTGGTCGTGGATTACCTGGCACTCATCAAAATTGAAAGCACTGCACGATATGACCTTGCCGTCGGTGAGGTGTCAAAAGGACTCAAGCGTCTGGCTAAATCCAATAAAACTCCGGTCCTTGCCCTGAGCCAGCTTTCTCGTGGCGTTGAGTCGAGACCCAACAAACGACCGATGAACTCAGACCTCAAAAACTCGGGTGAGATTGAGGCTGATGCTGATCTGATCATGATGCTATACCGAGATGAAGTTTATAACCCTGAGTCGCCAGCGAAGGGGATCGCGGAAATTAACGTGACCAAACAGCGCAACGGTGAATTGGGTACGATCTACCGTCGATTCTATAACGGGCACTTCCTGCCAATTGACCAGGAGTTAGCAAAGCAGCGTTCGGCGCCACAGCAGAAAGCTCAGACTAGACGTTACTCAAAAGAAAGGCATTCCAGCAATGCAGACTATTAAAAACATCAAAGCAACGAGGGCAACCTTATGAAACTGGAAGCATCGCTCAAACATTTTAGTCCTCAGGGAATGCACATCAGCGACGACGTGAAGGGAACTTCTCCGGACCGCCTTACAGGAACAGATGTAATGGCGGCGATTGGCACCACCAGCAGCCGCGCGCGCTTCGGCCTGGCGGCGTTCTTCGGTAAAGCGGGAATCAGCAAAACGGATGAACAGCTCGCAGTTCAGGCACTGGCGCGATATGCGATGTATGTCGCACCGAAGAATGTTCGCAAAGCAGCTGGTGGGCAGTTCGGATGGTGCATGCAGATGTTGGCACAATTTGCCTTTGCTGATTACTCCCGTTCGGCGGCTACCAGCGTGACATGTCACAGTTGCAGCGGTACCGGACGAACAACCCGCGAACAGATTACCCGCAAGGTTTCGTACCCATGGGGTAAAGCTCCATACTGGGCCTGCCGCTCTCGTGCTGTTCGACCGTCTGACTGGGAGCAGTGGATGGAGGTAACAGAGGTTGTACCGGCGGTCTGTGATGCTTGCGAAGGCAAGGGAACGATCAGCGCCCGTTGTCGTTGCGGCGGTAAAGGCGAAGTGTTGGACCGCAAAGCGACCAAAGAACGTGGCGCACCGGTTTTCAAAACCTGTGAACGTTGCTCTGGTAATGGCTTCTCTGCTATCTCCTCGGCGACGGTACACCGTGCCATTCTGAAGCGTCTCCCGGACCTCCATCAGTCCTCATGGTCACGCAACTGGAAACCCTTTTATGAAATGCTGGTGGACACCCTGCGGCAGGGGGAGCGTCACGCGGCAGTAGAATTTGAGAAGGCGACAACTTATTAATATGATCGGAACAAATGGCGACACTTTTTTGCACGTTAGTGTTGACTTTGCATAAAACTGTCCTGTATGCTTCTAATCGTGGAAGATACCGTCCAAACGAAATTAATCATTGAAACCCTGCCTCGGCGGGGTTTTTGCTTTTCTAAGGCTGCCAATGGGTGGCCTTTTTTGTTTCCCCTCGTTCTGAGAGGACTCATGGCGATGATGTATTGACCGCTAGAATGGATTAGTCGTAACTTATTATTGTGGTGAATCCTTTCTAAGCGAAAGGGCGTTCCAGTCAACTGCTATCTGCAGGTATGCGCGCGGCTTTGCTGACTGGGGTTGAGTCACCGGGAGGCACCCGGCACCATGACAATAACAATATAAGTTTCAAATTCCTTGAGAGCCTGCTATAAAAAGCAGGCCTTTTTTTATGGTTTTGTAATCTGCTGCTACGCTTTGAGTTGTGGGAAGTAACTGAATGCCCGATGGTTCTCTTGAACCGATAGTGAATCAGCCGATACAGCTTCACTTCTGAGCATAGGTCTTACTCACACCTACCTTACAAATAGTCAACTCATTGGCCCGCCATCAAAAGCGGGCTTTTTTTATTTCAGGCTCAAGGAAACATCATCGACACGCCTACTTGTTAAATCGTCCCGAGGGCCTGACCCTTTTCAAACAAACACAGCACCCGCTAACTACGCGAGGTGAGAGCATGTATCGCATGGAAAAAATAACCACTGGTGCTGCCTATGGCGCTTCAGCCGGGAGCATCCTAAACGGCATGCTTAATGCCTACAGCCCCGAGCAGTGGAACGCTATCGGCGTGCTGGTGGGTATCATCATTGCCGTACTGACGTATCTGACAAATCTCTATTTCAAGATCCGCGAAGACAACCGCCGCAGCAGGAGCCGAGATGAACCCAACGTTGAGGAATAAGCTGGTGGGTGCCATCGTTGGCGGATCAGGGGCAATCACTATTGCTGCAGTAATGCTGGGCAATGCGGATGGACTCGAAGGTCGGCGTTATTACGCCTATCAGGATGTGGTCGGCGTCTGGACTGTTTGCGATGGGCACACCGGAGCGGACATTCGCCGCGGTCACCGCTACACCGACAAAGAGTGCGACAACCTGCTTAAGGCAGATCTGCGAAAGGTGGCAAACGCCATCGACCCGCTGATCAAGGTTCGCATCCCTGATCCAACCCGCGCCGCGCTTTACTCCTTCACCTATAACGTGGGCTCTGGTGCCTTCGCCAGTTCCACGCTGCTGAAGAAGTTGAACGCTGGTGATGTGCCGGGGGCATGCAAAGAACTGCAGCGCTGGACGTATGCCGGTGGTAAGCAGTGGAAGGGGCTGATCACCCGTCGTGAGATTGAGCGTGAAGTATGCGAGTGGGGCCAGAAATGAGCCGATTAACAGCAATCATCTGCGCTGTCGTTATCTGCCTGCTGGTCTCCATGGCCTGGGCGATTAACCATTACCGCGATAACGCCATCACCTACAAAGACCAGCGCGACAAAGCCACCAAGAACCTCCGCCTGGCTAACGCCACCATCAAAGATATGCAGACCCGCCAGCGTGATGTCGCTGCACTGGATGCCAAATACACGAAGGAATTAGCAGATGCGAATGCTGAGAATAACAGGCTTCGTGCTGATGTTGTCGCTGGTAAGCGTCGGCTGCAAATCGCCGCCACCTGCTCCAAAGACGAAACCACCGGATCCTCCGGCCTGGTTGATGGTTCAAGCCCTCGACTTACAGCAGATGCTGAACTCAATTATTGGCGTCTCAGAGACGGGATCGCCGCCGTCACAAAGCAACTGACCGGCCTGCAGGAATACGTTCGGACTCAGTGCCTGAAATAATACGGAGGTGAGCATGTATTCGTATGGCGAAAGACCGCCTACGCATTCCACACTGCAATGCCGGGGTCATGCATCCGTTACCACATGAATAACCAAGCCTCGCAATAGCGGGGCTTTTTCATGCGCATCTCACGCCTAAAAGGAAATAAATCATGGGTCAGAAAATCATTACGTTGTCCGGCGCTGCGACGGATGTTCTTTATTCGCTGTTTTTCCGTGGCGCGCTTCAGTCTGGTGACCTGCCAGCTAAATCTGGCGCTGCTGAGCTTCGGGAACTGGGATTCGCTGAAACACGCCATACCGCGACGGAGTATCAAAAGGAAAACTATTTCACCTTCCTGACCGCTGAAGGGCAGGAGTATGCCATTAAGCACCTGGCAGACACCCGCTTTGGTAAGCCGGTTGATAAGCAGTATTGCAGCGCAATCACCATTGGCGTTGAGCTGGACACTTCAGACGTACAAAAAACTATTGATGAGCTGGACGACAAAATCCGTAACAGCGATGCATTCAAAGTCCTGAAAGATGGCTGGACTTTCGAAAAGAACGGGGTGCTGATTATTAATAACGGCGAGGTGTTCGTTACCGATGCGAAGATCGACGATGCCGTATTGTCTAATGGCAATAGCGTTAAATTAAACGTCGCCGGCAAAGGCAAGCCGCACGAAGCTGGCATGACCCTCGGTGTTGAAGGTGAGCATAGCAAGGTTGAGTTTCTGGCCGATCGCTATAAGGTGCATGAAGCCGCTCAATCAGCCAGCAATAATGAAAAGACGACATTCAATGTTGGTTTGTCTTTTGGTGGCTTCCCTGGAGCAATTAGTCATGATAAGGCTAATCCCGCTGATGGCGATAAAGCTACCGCTGAACCAATCAGTTCAATTGCTTCAGCGACTGGCATAGCCACCAAGACGCGACTAACCGACGAGATGCAAGAACTGGTTGTCAAGGCTGTACGCGAAAGCGATCTGTTTACATCCATTCAGACTGCGATAGATGCTCAGGCAGCATCAACCGTTGCTCTGCAACA
Source organism: Enterobacter cloacae complex sp. ECL411 (assembly GCF_021869665.1). Lineage (NCBI taxonomy): Bacteria > Pseudomonadati > Pseudomonadota > Gammaproteobacteria > Enterobacterales > Enterobacteriaceae > Enterobacter > Enterobacter cloacae complex sp. ECL411. The sequence continues at coordinate 2,805,789 of NZ_CP091486.1, read as the reverse complement.
GGCAGTGAATGATGTAGTTGGCGATGCTATTCGCAACGCACTGAAGCCCGGTGGAATGATTTGGACGAGCTTTCAATCATGCCGGCATTAATCCCTCGAGCGTGCCGTAAGCGTGGCTGCCCTGGCACAACCACAGACCGCTCAGGCTATTGTCCCAAGCACCTTAACGAAGGCTGGCAGCAGCATCAGCGAGGGCAGAGCAGGCATCAGCGAGGTTATGGCAGCAAGTGGGACAGGCTGCGCCCAATCGTTCTCGACAGAGATAAACACCTTTGCCGTGAATGCCTGCGAAATGGAAGGTATACACCCGCTGAGACGGTGGACCACATCAAGCCAAAAGCTCACGGCGGTACTGACGATCTCTCTAATCTGGAATCAATTTGCCGCGGCTGCCATAAAGCCAAGACAGCACGCGAGCGCCTGAACAGAAATTAAGTAACGAGGTGAAGATGACTGAATCGAAACATGGTTCAGGGCTTCCGCACGCCCATGCTGCCTGCATAGTGGATGGATGCGAATTATCGGTACGATCCCGTAACAGCCACTACTGTGAAAAGCACTACATGCGCGTCCGGCGTCATGGAACGACAGAGAAGCTCAGCACAAGAAAGGATGGCAAGCTGGAGCACACTGGCGGATATCTGCTGGTGTATGCGCCCGATCATCCTTTGGCATGTGGGAGTCCTCGTGTTTACGAGCACCGGAAAGTCTATTACGACAAACATGGGGCTGGACCGTTCCGTTGTCACTGGTGTGCAAAAACCGTTGGCTGGGACACCCTTCACATCGACCACCTCGATGACTGTAAGACCAATAACGAGCCTGACAATCTTGTGCCAAGTTGCCCTGTGTGCAATCAGAAGCGAGGCGTAGACAAGATGAGAAGGACAATGCGAGAGAAATCCGATCGCAGATATACCGCTCATGGTAAGACGATGTGCCTTAACGAATGGGCTGATTACCTGGGGATTTCGAGAAACTCGATTGAATATCGACTGAAGGCGGGCTGGGACATCAGTAAGGTGTTCAGCCCACGGATTGGTAACAGTGGTCCCCCGAGCCGGAAACTGGCGAAAATCGTGCATGAGTCGGTTAAATGATATCCGCTCTCATTTGCGAAGTATGGGGGAGGGCGGGTAAAAACCTCAGGGGAATCAGCCTAAAGGACCGCCGCCTAACCTCTTTTCACATCGCCGCAGGTTAGAAAACTTTTTTATGGGGTCCCCCATTCGATGATTAATAGGAGTTTTCGATTATGTCTGGACCACCGAAAACCCCGACCCATCTACGTTTGGTGAGGGGTAACCCATCAAAACGCCCGATTAATGAATGCGAACCAAAGCCAGCCGCAGGGGTACCCCCAACGCCGAAGCATTTCGACAAGCAGGGGAAATACTGGTTTAAGCGGATGGCCGACGAGCTCGATGCGCTTGGCGTCATGTCGCAGCTGGACGCGAGAGCACTTGAGCTTCTGGTTGAGGTTTACACCGAGTACCGGCATCACTGCGATACGCTGGAGAGAGAAGGCTACACCTACGCCGTTTATAGCGACGAAGAGCCAGACGAAGGTAAAGAGCGAGAGATTCGCATGATCAAGGCTCACCCGGCCGCCATTATGAAAGCTGATGCCTGGAAACGTCTGCGCGCCATGCTCGGTGAGTTCGGCATGACGCCAGCCAGCCGCTCTAAAGTGAATGTAAAAGGTCCTGATGCGGTTGATCCGCTGGCCGAGTTTATGAAAGCGAGGGATTAATGGCTAAGGTTGCAGAAGGCATCCGCTATGCCGAGAGGGTGGTGGCGGGGGAAATTATTGCCTGTGAGTACGTGCGCCTTGCCTGCCAGCGTTTTCTTGACGATCTGGCACACGGCGAAGAGCGCGGTATTTTCTTCAGTGAGCCGCGCGCGCAGCACATTCTGAATTTCTATAATTTTGTGCCTCACGTAAAAGGCGCCCTGGCAGGCCAGCCTATTGAGCTGATGGACTGGCATGTTTTCATCCTGATTAATATTTTTGGTTTTGTTATCCCGCTGGTGAACGAAGAGACGGGGGAAACCGTTCTGCGTAACGACGGCAGCGGTCGGCCGGTGATGGTTCGGCGTTTCCGTACAGCAGATGTTGAGGTGGCCCGTAAAAATGCCAAATCAACACTTTGCTCCGGCGTGGGGCTCTATATGGCTGGCGCTGACGGCGAGGGCGGGGCGGAGGTTTATTCCGCTGCAACCACCCGTGACCAGGCGCGAATTGTTTTTGAAGACGCGAAAAATATGGTCAAGAAGGCGAAAGCCACTCTTGGGCGGATCTTCGAATTCAACAAGCTCGCTATCTACCAGGAGCAAACGGCCTCCAAATTCGAGCCTTTATCATCAGATGCGAACAACCTCGATGGCCTGAACATCCACTGCGCCATTGTCGACGAGCTGCATGCACATAAAACCCGTGATGTATGGGACGTTCTGGAGACGGCAACCGGCGCGCGCCTGCAGTCGTTGCTTTTCGGTATCACCACCGCCGGATTTAACAAAGAGGGTATCTGCTACGAACTGCGTGATTACGCCATCAAGGTTCTGCGTGGGCTGGTAAAAGACGATACGTTTTTTGCCATCATCTACACATTAGATGAAGGTGATGATCCCTTTGATGAAAAAGTCTGGCAGAAGGCAAATCCGGGGCTGGGTATCTGTAAGCGCTGGGATGATCTCCGCCGCCTGGCTAAAAAGGCGAAAGAGCAGGTTTCGGCCAGGATTAACTTTTTCACCAAGCACATGAATATCTGGGTTACCGCTGAGTCTGCCTGGATGGACATGATGAAATGGGAAAAATGCGAGTTTATCGCCCCGCAGCACGAACTTAAAACCTATCCCTCCTGGGTGGGCGTTGACCTTTCAAACAAAATTGATATCTGTGCAGCCGCTAAAGTCTGGCGCGCGCCAGGTGGCCACGTTCATGCGGATTTTAAATTCTGGCTGCCGGAAGGACGCCTTGAGAAATGTTCGCGTCAGATGGCAGAGCTCTATCGTAAGTGGGCCGAGATGGACAAGCTGATCCTTACCGACGGGGATGTAATCGACCATGCTCAGATTAAGGAAGAGCTGCAGGTGTGGGTTGCTGGCGAGAGTCTGAAAGAAATTGGCTTCGACCCGTGGAGTGCGACGCAGTTCAGCCTTGCGCTGGCAGAAGAAGGGCTGCCGCTGGTGGAAGTGCCGCAGACGGTTCGCAATTTCTCTGAGGCGATGAAAGAGGTCGAAGCACTGGTATACGGTGGCCGCTTCCATCACAGCGATCACCCGGTAATGAACTGGATGATGTCAAACGTAACCGTCAAACCTGACCGGAACGAGAACATTTTCCCGAACAAGTCCACACCAGAGGCCAAGATTGATGGCCCGGCGGCATTGTTCACAGCAATGAGCCGCGTTCTGGTTAACGGTGGCAACGACCAGCAGGATCTCTCCGGATTCTTCAATAATCCCATCATGGTAGGTTTCTGATGAAAAAAAACAAACAGCCAGGCAGGGTGAAAAGCGCTCTGCTTAACTGGCTTGGTGTGCCTATCAGCCTGACTACCGGCACGTTCTGGGAGGAATGGTTTGGCACCAGCAGCAGCGGAAAGGTAGTCACGGCCGATAAAGCCATCCAGCTATCGGCTGTGTGGGCATGCGTAAGACTGTTAAGCGAGTCTATTTCAACCCTTCCGCTGAAAATATACGTTCGACAGCCTGACGGTTCGCGTAAAGCGGCAACTGATCATCCGGCCTATTCGATACTGTGCCGCCGACCCAATTCAGAAATGACACCATCACGCTTTATGTTGATGGTGGTCGCCAGTATTTGCCTGCGCGGGAACGCCTTCATTGAGAAGAAATTCATTGCAAACCGCCTGGTTTCGCTGGTGCCTTTACTGCCGCAGAACATGGTGGTTAAACGTCTCACTACCGGGGCGCTGGAATACAAATACACTGAAAACGGAAACGAGCGCGTCATTCCGGTCAAAAACATCATGCACATTCGCGGTTTCGGTCTGGACGGTGTTTGCGGCATGATGCCGATGAAGACTGGCCGGGATGTGATCGGTTCAGCAATGGCCGTTGAAGAGTCCGCGGCGAAGATATTCGAGCAGGGTCTGCAGAGCTCAGGTTTTCTATCCGCTGATAATGCGCTGACAGACGATCAACGTGAAAGACTTCGTGGCTATATGGCATCATTCACCGGCTCCAAAAACGCCGGAAAAATTATGGTTCTTGAAGGCGGCCTGAAATATCAGGGCGTGACCATGAACCCGGAAGATGCTCAGATGCTCGAAAGCCGCGCATTTAGCATTGAGGAGATCTGCCGCTGGTTTCGCGTGCCGCCTTTCATGGTTGGTCATACCACGAAACAAAGCAGCTGGGCATCCAGCCTGGAAGGTATGAACCTGCAGTTTCTGACTCATACACTTCGACCGCTGCTGGTGAACATTGAGCAGGAAATTGGCCGGTGCTTACTCGACAGCGATGATGAAGTGTTTGCAGAATTCTCTGTTGAAGGATTGCTGCGCGCCGACAGCGCGGGCCGTGCCGCTTACTATACCAGCGCGCTTCAAAATGGCTGGATGTCCCGTAATGACGTTCGTCGTCTTGAGAACATGCCGCCAATTGAAGGGGGCGATATTTACACCGTTCAGCTCAACCTGACGCAACTGAAAAATCTCGAAAGCAGCAACCCTGCTGTTCAGGCACTGGCCCTGCGAGAGCTACACAACCACGTATTCCCCGATATTTCCTTTGAACAATCTCCGCTGAAACAGGCCGCTTAGGAGCACTTTCCTGATGAGCAAAAAACAACTTCCGGTTGCACCGGCGGGTCGTCCCTGCGCGCGTGTAACTTGTGAAACTTTACCGTCTGCACTGGACCGCTGGGACGGTGGAATTAAAGCTGCAGCCGCAGACGACAACAGCATTTCTGTTTTTGATGTTATCGGGCAGGACTACTGGGGCGAGGGTGTGACGGCGAAACGCATTGCCGGTGCACTTCGGGCAATGAACGGTGCCGACGTTACGGTGAATATCAACTCACCTGGCGGCGACATGTTCGAAGGTCTGGCAATTTACAACCTTCTCCGCGAATACGAAGGCCGTGTAACGGTGAAGGTGTTGGGCATTGCCGCCAGCGCCGCCTCGATAATTGCGATGGCCGGGGATGATATTCAGATTGGCCGCGGTGCTTTTCTGATGATCCACAACTGCTGGGTATACGCGATGGGAAACCGCCATGATTTTGCAGAACTGGCACAGTCACTGGAACCCTTCGATACCGCTATGGCTGACATCTACGCGGCGCGCTCCGGCCTTGATATGGCCGCCGTGCAGAAGCTGATGGACGCGGAAAGCTATATCGGTGGCAGTGATGCTGTGGTGAAGGGACTGGCAGACAGCCTGCTTTCTGCTGATGCGGTCAGCGACGGCGACGAATCGCCTGCAGCCGCGCTTCGCAAACTCGACGCGCTACTGGCTAAAACCAACACCCCGCGCTCTGAGCGCAGAAAACTCATTAAAGCCTTATCCGGTGGCATGCCTGGCGCTGTCACCACCAACGACGGTACGCCGGGCGCTACCGAAGATATCAAACCTGAAACCCTCAATTCACTTGAAAGCGCTCTTGCGGCGTTAGTCAAATAAGGACCCTTTATGTCTGAAGTAAACGAAATTCTGAAAAAAGTCACTGCCAGCATTGAAGAGGCAACCGGCAAATTCAACGCGAAAGCAGAAGACGCACTTAAAGAGGCACAGAAGTCAGGCAGGCTGTCAGAAGAAACAAAAGCAGCCGTTGATAAAATGGCTTCTGAGTTCAATGCGCTGCGTGAAGCTGAAAAAACCCTGAAGGCCGCAATGGGCGAACTGGAGCAACATGTTGCCCAGATGCCGCTGGCAAACGCGAAACAGGTTGTCGAGTCCGTTGGCCACCAGGTGATCTCCGCTGAAGCCCTGAAAACCTTTGCTTCCAGCGTGGAAGGCGGTAAGCGCATCAGCATCCCGGTTAAGGCTGCCCTGACTTCGGTGGATGTGCCTGATGGTGTTGTAGAGCCACAGCGCCTGCCGGGTATTGATACGGCACCGAAACAGCGCCTGTTCATCCGCGATCTGATCGCTCCAGGCCGTACGTCCTCCTCAGCTATTTTCTGGGTGCAGCAGACAGGCTTTACCAATAACGCGAAAGTGGTTCCTGAAAATACGCAGAAACCATACAGCGAAATTGAGTTCACGCCGAAAATCACTGGCGTCAGCACCATCGCGCACCTGTTCAAAGCCTCAAAGCAGATCCTGGATGACTTCGCACAGTTGCAGTCCACCGTTGATGCCGAAATGCGCTACGGACTGAAGTATGCAGAAGAGCAGGAAATTCTCTTCGGTGATGGTACCGGCGTTCATCTGCACGGCATCGTTCCTCAGGCGTCAGCGTTCAATCCGGCGTTCACTGTCGAACAGCAGAGCGGGATTGACGATCTGCGTCTGGCAATGTTGCAGGCGCAGCTGGCGCGTTTCCCGGCATCCGGTCATGTTCTTCACTTCATTGACTGGGCGCGGATCGAGCTGACCAAAGACAGCCTGGGTCGTTACATTCTGGCGAACCCTGCGGCGCTGACTGGTCCGACTCTGTGGGGCCTGCCGGTTGTTGCAACGGAAGCGGCAGCCTTCCAGGGTAAATTCCTGACGGGTGCTTTCAACGCTGGCGCGCAAATCTTCGACCGCGAAGATGCGAACGTTGTTATCTCCACGGAGAACGCCGACGACTTCGAGAAAAACATGATCACAATCCGTTGCGAGGAACGTCTGGCGCTGGCCGTCAAACGCCCTGAAGCGTTCGTGTATGGCTCCTTCAGCACCGGTGCAGGTAGCTGATAAACACTGCGGCCTTCGGGCCGCTTTTACAGGTGGGAAAATGAAACTGATCGCACTCAAACCGATTTATTTCGGCGGTACCGTCGTTACTGAAGGGCTTCCTCTGGAAACTCTGGAACAGCACGGGCGCGAGCTCATCAAAAAAGGCTATGCGATGCTCGAAGAATCAGAAAATCCTGCAGAGCAGGAACAGCAGCAGGAACAGCAGCAGGAACAGCAGCAGGAACAGCAGCAGGAACAGCAGCAGGAACAGCAGCAGGAACAGCCGGAAGTAAAAGCGGACAAGAAGGCGAAAAAATAATGGTCGACCTTGATGTGGTGAAACAGCACTGCCGCATTGATACCGACTTTACCGGTGATGATGCCTTGCTGACTTTATACACTGGTGCGGCGGCGCGTTACGTTCAGACATGGACGCGGCGAACGCTCTATGAAAAAGAAGACAGCCCTGGCTACACAGACGACCCGGACCCGATTCTTCTTAATGACGATGTGAAGGCGGCCATGTTACTGCTGATCGGACACTGGTACGCCAACCGCGAATCAGTGGCCGTTGGGCAGACCGTAGCAGAGGTCCCGTTTGCGGTTGAAGCCCTGCTGCAGCCATACCGAATTTACGGAGTGTAGGAGGGATTATGCAGGCCGGAAGACTGAGAGACAGGGTGGTAATTCAGAACATCACAACATCGCGTGATCCTTCTGGCCAGCCTGTTGAAACATGGCATGACGGCGCAGAAACCTGGGCAGAAGTAAAGGGCATCAGTGGGCGCGAGCTGGTAGCCGCTGGTGCTGAAACCGCAGTCGCCACTATCAGGGTATGGACACGATTTCGTAGCGATATAACTGCTGCGTCCAGACTCCGGGTTATGACTGGCGCGTTCAAGGGTGCCATTTTGAATATCATTGGTCCGCCAATCCCTGACTCTCGCGGTGTTCAGCTCGAAATTCTTTGCAAACAGGGGACCGAAAAATGATTGAGACGAGCCTCGATTTTTCCGGGCTGAATGACATCGCAAAGGATCTGGAGGCGCTTAGCCGCGCTGAAAACAATAAGGTTCTGCGTGATGCCACGCGCGCCGGTGCCGAAGTGCTTAAGGAAGAAGTGATCGCACGTGCTCCTGAGAGAACTGGAAAGCTGAAGAAAAACGTGGTCGTTTTGACTCAGCGCTCACGCCGCCGTGGCGAAATTACTTCCGGCGTACATATCCGTGGTCGCAACATGCGAACCGGTAATAGCGACAACACCATGAAAGCCAGCGATCCGCGAAATGCGTTTTACTGGCGGTTTGTTGAGATGGGGACAATAAATATGCCGCCTCATCCGTTTGTGCGACCCGCTTACGATACTCGCGAGGAAGAGGCCGCCAGCGTCGCCATTGCCAGGATGAATCAGGCTATTGATGAGGTATTGAGCAAGTGAATGAAGATAATATCTACGCCTTGCTTTCTCCCCTGGCAGAAGGACGGGTATATCCCTATGTTGCGCCATTAGGTAGTGACGGGAAACCGTCGGTCACTCCACCCTGGATTATCTTTTCCATCGTCGATGATGTTTCCGCTGACGTGCTGTGTGGACAGGCAGAGAGCAGGGTTTCCATTCAGGTAGATGCTTACTCAACCTCCATCAAAGAGGCGCGCGCGCTCGTGGAAGATGCTCTAGTGGCGCTACGGCCACTAAACCCGACGGAGGTCGCCAGGCTCCCCGGATACGAGCCCCATCGACGACTCTACCGCATGACCCTCGATTTCAGGGTTACCCCCTGACAATTAATTCACCCAACGAACCCGCCTGATGGCGGGTTTTCTTTTTCCAGGAGAAAGCTATGTCTGCACTTTATGAAAAATCGCAGCTGACGAAGATCCTTATTTCCTCTGCGCCAGCCACCAAAGAATCGATGGATTCCGCAACCTTCCTCGATCTGAGTTGCACCATCAAAGAAATTCAGTTCACCGGTGGTCAGAAGCAGGATATCGACGTAACAACGCTTTGCTCTACCGAGCAGGAGAATATCAACGGTCTGCCTTCTCCGTCAGAAATCTCTCTGTCCGGTAACTTTTACAAGAACCCGGCGCAGGACGCCTTGCGCGATGCGTATGACAACGATACGACCTACGCTTTCCAGGTGATCTTCCCTTCCGGCAAGGGCTTTAAGTTCCTGGCTGAAATTCGCCAGCACACCTGGTCTTCAGGTACCAACGGCGTAGTGGCGGCAACGTTCTCCCTGCGCCTGAAAGGTAAGCCTGAAAACATTGAGTCTGGCTCCTGAGAGGTCTCATGAAGAATATTAAAAATCTCGCCCTGGCTAAGATGTCGGGATTTCGTCATAAGACGGTCGCCGTTCCTGAGTGGGAAGGCGTCAAAGTGGTTCTTCGTGAGCCGTCAGGTGAAGCCTGGCTGCGTTGGCAGGAAGTGGTGAAAACGGGTGCTGATGATGAAAATGTGTCGGTATCGGAAAAGGCACACCGTAATCTTTGCGCTGACGTGGTGCTCTTCATTGACGTTCTGTGTGACACCGATAAGCAACCGGTATTCAGCGTAGACGAAGAAGAGCAGGTGCGTGAAATCTACGGCCCCGTCCATTCACGCCTGCTCAAACAGGCGCTTGACCTGATCAACAACGCGGACGAAGCGCGGGAAAAGTCTCAACCCCCGGCGTAAAGTTTCTGATGTCGCTTGCGCTCCGTATGGGGCGCACGCTCTCAGAGCTTCGGCAGAATATGACGGCAAGCGAGCTTCTGATGTGGATTGAGTACGACAGGCAAAGTCCGGTTGGCGATATTCGTGGTGACATTCAGGCAGCTCAGCTCGTCTCTGCCATCTACGGCTCGCAGGGGGCAAAAGTACCGCTGGACGATGCGATCCTGCGCTGGGGTGGTGATGAGCAATCAGCACCGAAGGACCCGTTTGCAGGGCTTGAGGCGGCGCTAACTGCTGCAACTCAGTGACTTTTTACCCAGAAAACATTAGGATTTTAGCCACTAATAATTCTGGGGATAGAAAATGGAAATTTTACTTGTTTCAATTGTAATAGGCTTAGTTCCAGCCTTAATAGCTCAAAGCAAAGGCCGCTCTTTCTTTGCTTGGTGGGTTTATGGTGCATTGCTGTTTATTATTGCCTTTGTACACTCGCTGGTAATTAAGAAAGATGTTGCAGCTGAAGAAAAAGACTTAATTGAAAATGAGGGTATGAAAAAGTGTCCGTTCTGTGCGGAAATAATCAAAAACGCAGCCATTAAATGTAAACATTGTGGCAGTGATTTGATGGCCGAATCACCTCCGGCTAAAACCGATGAAGAATACCTTGAAGAAGCCAGGCAAAAGGTCTGGAAACAATAAAAATAAAACCGCTTCGGCGGTTTTTTTACGTCTGGAGTTTGGATAAATGGCAACCTTACGCGAATTAATAATCAAAATTTCCGCCAATTCTCAATCTTTCCAGACGGAAATTTCCCGCGCCTCACGAATGGGGCAGGATTATTACCGCACCATGCAGAATGGCGGTCGGCAGGCCGCTGCTGCTGCCAGAGAGAGCGAAAGGGCGCTCTCTGATTTGACTGCCGGATTTGCATCTGCTGGAAGGGCTGCTGCCGCAGCTACGGCAGCTTTTGCAACGGGTAAAATTGTGCAGATTGCTGATGAGTGGAACTCCGTAAACGCTCGTCTTAAACAGGCATCATCTTCTGCTGATGATTTTGCCGCTTCACAGCGTCAGTTAATGGAAATCAGCCAAAGAACCGGCACGGCATTTTCAGATAACGCAAACCTTTTTTCCCGTGCAGCAGCCTCAATGCGCGAGTACGGTTATAGCTCTGACGAAGTTCTGAAAATTACCGAAGCTGTCTCTACCGGCCTCAAACTTTCCGGGGCTAACACTCAGGAGGCGAGCTCTGTTATTACTCAGTTCAGCCAGGCGCTCGCACAAGGCGTTCTTCGTGGTGAAGAATTTAATGCCGTTAACGAAGCCGGTGATCGGGTAATCCGCGCTCTGGCTGCGGGAATGGGTGTAGCCCGTAAAGACCTCAAGAGCATGGCTGACCAGGGACAGCTTACGATCGATAAGGTTGTCCCAGCTTTAATGAGCCAGTTAGGAGCATTGCAGGGCGAATTTGCCAGCATGCCACAAACGGTTTCCGGATCCCTTCAAAAAGTAACTAACTCATTCATGGCCTGGGTGGGCGGTGTAAACCAGGCAACCGGTGCTACTGATGCGTTGTCTGGCGGATTGGATAATGTTGCCCAGACGCTTGATTCTTTTACTTCATCAGCAGTGAGCGGCGCTCTGAATGACGTTGCTGACAATATGTCAACAATTACAACAGTCGCTGGGGCGCTTGTTGGTGTTGGGTTGGCAAGATACCTCAGCGGAGTTGTAACCAGCGCCAGTAGCGCAACAGGTGCGCTAATTTCAGCTGCGAAATCAGAGGTTGCCCTTGCTGTCGCGCAGGATAAAGCGGCTCAGTCTGCTGTTGCAGCTTCAAGGGCAGAAGTTTATCGAGCCCAGCAAGCTGTTCAAAGATCGCGAAGTGCAGATGTTCAGGCCGCTCAGCAAGAAAAAATTGCGGCAGCGGAAGCCAAAGTCACAGCAGCTCAAGCCAGGCTGACCACTGCTCTTGCAAGTGGCTCCGCCACAGAAAAAGTCAGGGCCAGAACTGCGCTTGAGCGTGCGCAGGCAGGGCTGGTGGCTGCAAAAAATGCCGACGCTCAGGCTATTGCTGAAAGACGGCTGGCTTCTGCGGAGGCAGCCAGAGACAGGAATCTGGCAAATCGCGTCTCCACCCAGCGAAATCTCAACAATGTAACATCAGTTGGTACTCGCCTGATGAGTGGTGCACTTGGTCTCATCGGCGGAATACCGGGTTTGGTCATGTTGGGTGCTGGTGCCTGGTATGCGGTCTATCAAAATCAGGAGCAGGCCCGTCGTTCGGCGCAGGAATACGCCACCACGATTGATGAAGTCAGTAAAAAGTCGAAGGCAATGTCTTTGCCTGAAGCTTCAGACAATGCTGAGAAAACGCGCGCAGCATTGAATGAGCAGAACAGGCTGATAGATGAACAAAAGAGCAAGATAGAAAATCTGAAAGAGCAGATGGCTGGTTATCAGTCAGTGATCAGTAATCCCGGTCCAACGACCAGCGGTGGTTTCATGATTAACCACCTGACATCTTTGGATACCGTGACCCGTGGACTGACTACAGTCACTGAACAGTTATCTGTTGAGCAGGAAAGGCTTGCCCAGATGCAGGAGAAATCTGCCTCTATCCAACAGGTTCTTGAAGGTCTTGAGCATCGGCGTGTGACGCTAATTCGGGAGGAGGCAGCGAATCAGAACCGGGCTTATCAATCACTTCTGTTGATGAATGGGCAGCACGATGAACTTAATCGATTACTCGGACTGGGTAACCAACTCCTTATGGCGCGTCAGGGGCTGGCTAACGTCCCGCTCAGACTTCCGCAGGCCGATCTCGACAAAAAGCAAACCGATGCCCTCGAAAAGAGCCGCCGGGATCTGGAGTTGTCACGCCTGAAGGGTGAAGCAAAAGAGCGCCTGCGACTGAGTTATGCAGCCGATGACCTGGGGTTAACCAGTGATCCGCAATTCCAGACAGGCCGTCAGGAGTTGATTAATAACGGTCTTGCTGAATGGCGGAATAATGAGGCCAACAAACCTAAGGCGAAGGGCGGTAAAACCGAAGGCGAGAAAACCGAGGATGTGTATAAGCGCCTTATCAAGCAGCAAAAAGAGCAGATTGCCCTGCAAGGTCAGAATACTGAACTGGCGAAGGTTAAATATCAGGTCAGCCAGGGCGAACTTGCTTCTCTGACGGAAGCCCAGAAAAAGACGGTATTGCAGAATGCTGCGCTGATTGACCAGGTTAAATTACGTGAGCAACTGCGAAATTACGAAGCCAACCTTGCTGACAGTAACGCCAGCGCCCGCGCAGCCAATGAAGCGCAACTGCTGGGATACGGGCAGGGAACCAGGTTCCGTGAAAGACTTCAGGAGCAGTTCAATCTGCGTAAGGAGTTCGAGCAGAAGAATACCGATCTTCTCCGCCAGCGTCAGGCTGGTGAAATCGACGAGACGTTCTATCAGCAGGGGCTGGCACTTAATAAGCGCTACCTCGAAGAGCGCCTGCGCGACCAGGAGGGATATTACGCAGCTTCTGATGCGCAGCGTGACGACTGGATGACGGGACTGTCTGAGGGTTATGCGAACTGGGTGGACGAAGCTACTGATTATTCTTCCATGGCCGCTGACGGCATGAAGCAGGCCATGGGTGGCGCGGTCACCACGATCACCGACATGCTCAATGGCAACGTTGACAGCTGGAAGGACTGGGGCGTGAGCGTACTGAAGATTATCCAGAACGTTCTGGTGAACATGGCTGTTGCTAATGGCGTCAGCTCAATTGGATCACTGTTCAGTTTTGGTGCCTCGTCAGCCGCAACCGCCAGCAGCGGTACCGCTATTCAGAATGCTGGCGCGAACTTTACCTTTAATGCAAAGGGTAATGTTTACGACTCTCCGTCCCTGAGCGCTTACAGCAATGGCGTTTTTCAGACACCTCAACTGTTTGCTTTTGCTAAAGGCGCAGGGATTTTCGGCGAGGCAGGTCCTGAAGCAATCATGCCCCTCACGCGGGCACCTAATGGTGATCTTGCCGTTCGCGCAGTGGGGATGCCGCAGGTTTCTGGTGGCGTGCCTTCAGTTAACTTTGGCGATATCAATATTCAGGGCGGATCATCCCAGGCGGCCAGTCAGGGAACAGCCGGTGCCGCTGGCAGACAATTGAAAGATGCCATCACTGGCGTTATTAACGAGCAGGCCAGCATGCCGGGCTCGCCTCTGTGGCGATTAATCAAGGGAGTTTAACCATGGCAGTCGAAACCTTCAGCTGGTGCCCAAAGGTTGCCTCTCAGGTTGATACAAGTTTTCGTACCCGAAAGGCGCAGTTTGGCGATGGCTATACACAGGTGGCCGGGGACGGCATCAACCCGGTAACACCTCAGTGGAGCGTGAGCTTTACCGGCGACGAGGCTTACATTCAGGCCATTAAAAACTTTCTGAACAGACATGCAGGGTGGAAGTCATTTATCTGGAAGCCACCGCTTGATCCTTCAGGTTTATGGCGCGCGGAATCCTTCCAGATATCTACCCACGGCAACAAAAAATACACCCTCAGCAGCACATTCATACAGGCATACCATCCATGAGTATTTCATCTGATGTCCAGAAACTGGAACCGGGTAAGCGCGTCCGCCTGATCGAGGTGGACGGCTCAGCGTTCGGTGCGGGTATTCTTCGCTTTCACAACGAGACAATCCCGCATACCGAGGCGGAAATCATCGCCGCAGGCGGCGACGAGTCAAAACTTGAGCCGAAGTCGGTGTGGTGGCAGGGGCAGGAGTATGGCGCGTGGCCGTATGAACTGACCGGCATATCTGTAAGCAGTGACGGCCAGAGTTCACGGCCGTCACTCACTGTTGCAAACATCAGCGGTACGATTGGCGCGCTGTGCCGCAGGTTTCAGGGGATGGCTAAAGCAAAGGTGATCATCCATGACACCTTCGCTCACTACCTGGACGCAAGAAATTTTCCTGGCGGGAACCCGACTGCGAATCCCAACGAGGAGCGCAAACAGGTTTATTACATCGACCGTAAATCAGGGTCAGACGATGAAACCGTAGAGTTTGAGCTTTCAAGTCCAGCCGATTTGCGAGGGCAACTCATTCCGACCCGGCAAATTCAGCCAATGTGCACGTGGTGCATGCGGGGCTGGTACAAAACCGGGAACGGCTGCACCTACGCCGGGCAAAACGGCTGGTTCGATAAAGACGGCAATCGGGTGGACGATCCTTCACAGGATGTTTGCTCCGGATTGCTGTCAACGGGCTGTAAACCTCGCTTCGGAGAGAATGAACAGCTGGATTATGGCGGGTTCCCAGGCGCTTCACTTCTGAGAGGATAATCATGCGCGACAAAACAGTTAGCGCCATTCTGGCCCATGCCGCCGCATCCTTCCCCGAGGAGTGCTGTGGCGTGGTTATTCAGAAGGGGCGGGTGGAGAAATACATCCCCTGCAAAAATAATGCTGAGTCGCCGACTGAGCAATTTGAACTTAATCCTGAGGATTATGCGGCCGCCGAAGAGCAGGGCACTGTGGTGGCGATCGTCCACAGCCATCCCGGCGACGGGGCAACAACTCAGCCGAGCGAGCTCGACATGCTGATGTGTGATGCCACGGAACTGCCCTGGATTATTGCATCGTGGCCGGAGGGCGACATTCGCACCGTCATGCCTCGCGGAGACCGTCCCCTCACAGGACGCCAGTTTGTACTCGGGTATGCAGACTGCTGGTCTCTCATCATGGACTATTTCCGCACCGAGCACGGCATTGAACTGCCCAACTACAGCGTAGATCGCCACTGGTGGGAGCAGGGTGAAAACCTCTATATGGATAACTGGCAGGAATGCGGTTTCCGTGAGTACGACGGTCCCGCTCAGCCAGGTGACATGGTTATCATGCAGGTTCAGTCCACCGTCCCGAACCATGCCGGGATTTTGCTTGATGGCAACATGCTACTGCATCACATGTATGGCCAGCTAAGCCAGCGTATTCCCTACGGTGGCTATTACCGTGACCGTACCATCAAAATTCTGCGTTATAAGGATTTGATGTAATGGAAAGAAAAACCGTTATCAAACTCAGCGGCTCAATGGCTCAGCGATTTGGCAGGACACATCGCCGTGCACTAACGTCCGCCAGCGAAGTTTTCAGGGCGCTTTCTAACACCATTGACGGCTTTGATGCTTATCTGCGTGAAGCTCGGGCAAAGGGACTGGATTTTGTTATTTTCCGGGATCGTCGCAATATCGGGCACGAAGAGTTTGAACTCCTGGGGCCGGGTGATGAGTTAAGAATAATCCCTGTGATAAGGGGTAGTAAAAGAGCTGGAGTTTTCCAGGCGTTGCTCGGAACGGCTCTGGTCGCTGCTGCCATATGGATGCCGGGAGTTAGTATCGCAGCAAGTAACCTCATGTTTTCCGTTGGTGCCGCAATGGCCGTTGGCGGTGTAGTGCAAATGCTCTCTCCTCAGGTTTCAGGTCTGCGAATGCGGCAGGATCCTGATAACAAACCCTCTTATGCGTTTGGTGGCCCCGTTAATACAACAGCATCCGGAAATCCCGTCCCCCTGCTTTATGGGCAGCGCGAAATAGGTGGCGCGATTATTTCCGCCGGGATTTATACCGAAGATCAGCAATAAACCAAACCACGCACTGTAAGCCACCTGACGGTGGCTTTTTTTATGGACGCGATATGACGACGACAATCATCAAAGGCCGCGGTAAAGGTGGCAGCAATCAGACCCGAACGCCTGTTGAAGCACCGGACAGCATTCAGTCCATTGCCAGGGCAAAGGTGCTGATTGCTCTTGGAGAGGGTGAGTTCGCTGGCGGGCTTGATGCTAAAAACATCTTTCTTGGTGACTCATCTTCGTATACGCCCCTTCAGAACGCCGACGGAAGTTATAACTTCAATAATGTAAAATACGAGTTCCGTTCCGGCACTCAGGACCAGGACTATATTCAGGGCTTCCCCGGCATTGAAAACGAACTTCAGGTTTCATATGAGCTGAAACAGGCTGTTCCTTACGTGCGAGCGGTATCCAACACGCAGCTCTCTGCGCTGCGAATTCGCCTGGGATGGCCAACTCTTTTGCTCCAGAAAAACAACGGCGACAAAGTCGGCACCCGCGTCGAGTATGCTATCGATCTTTCGGTCGATGGCGGGCCGTATGAAACGGTGGTTAACGGTGCTGTCGATGACAAAACTACGTCGCTTTATGAGCGTAGTCACCGCGTTAATCTTCCAAAAGCCTCGACTGGCTGGCAGTTACGGGTTCGCAGAATCACGCCGGATTCCACGAGCGTAAATATTGTGGACACCATGCGCGTTGTAGCTGTAACTGAAATTATTGACGCCAAGCTTCGCTACGTTAACACAGCGCTGCTGTATGTAGAGTTTGACGCAAAGCAGTTCCCCAATGGCATTCCTCAGGTTGTGTGCAATCCGAAAGGGCGAATCATCCGTGTACCTGATACTTATGAACCCGAAACCCGCACTTACTCTGGTACATGGGAGGGCGTATTTAAATGGGCATGGACGGATAACCCTGCCTGGATTTATTACGACATCATTCTGAACGAGCGCTTCGGGCTGGGTCAAAGAATCGATGCGACTCAGATAGACAAATGGGAGCTTTATCGCATCGCCCAGTATTGCGATCAACTGGTACCAGACGGCAAGGGCGGCAGCGGGACGGAGCCTCGTTTTCGTTGCAACGTTTATATCCAGGACCGTAATGACGCCTGGACCGTACTTCGTGATCTGGCGGGTATATTTCGCGGCATGACGTACTGGGGTGACAATAAGATGTATGTCCTGGCTGATATGCCCCGCGATGTGTGGCACATCTATAACCACGCCAGCGTTGTTGAGGGTAAATTTACCTTTGCGGACCCGAGTGAAACCACCCGAAACACTGCCGCGCTGGTGAACTGGTCTGACCCAGCTAACCACTACAAAGACACGCCTGAGCCTGTTTACGATAACGATCTGGCCATGCGCTTCGATTATCGTCAGCTCGAAATGACTGCGATCGGCTGCACCAGGCAGTCAGAGGCAAACCGGCGGGGGCGCTGGGCGCTGCTCACTAACGGTATCGGCGAGGTGGTGACCTTCAGTACTGGCATGGACGTTCCCCCTGTCGGGGAGGTGATCGGCGTGGCTGCTAACGAGCTGGCCGGAAGAACTATCGGCGGCAGGGTGAGTGCGGTTAACGGCCGCAACATAACCCTCGATCGCGCCGCTGATGTGAAGGCCGGGAACCGGCTGTTTTTGAATCTTCCATCAGGCACAGCTCAGGCCAGAACCGTCCAGGCCGTTAACGGAAACACAGTCACTGTCACCACATCCTACAGCGAAACGCCGGAGGCTGAATGTAACTGGGGTGTGGACTCTGACGATCTGTTTATAGCGCTTTTCCGTGTTACGGGAACGCGGGACAACAACGACGGCACTTTCGAAGTCACCGGGACGACTTACAACCCTGACATCTATTCCGCCGTTGATACCGGCGCAAGACTGGACGAGCGTCCAGTCAGTGTCATTCCACCTGGGGTTCAGGCCCCACCAGGAAATATTGTCGTAGACAGTTACTCTACGGTTAACCAGAACATTGCGATTACCACCATGCGCGTTGCCTGGGATGCTGTTCAGGGTGCAGTTGCGTACGAGGCGGAATGGCGGCGTGACAGCGGAAACTGGGTAAGCGTGCCCCGAACGTCTTCTCTCGGTTTTGAAGTGCAGGGCATCTACTCGGGTCGCTATCTGGTCCGCGTCAGGGCGGTGAACGCCAGCGACGTTTCATCGGTGTGGGCGACATCATCAGAAGTAAATCTTACGGGTAAAGTGGGCAACCCACCGAAGCCAGTTGGCTTTATCGCTTCTGAAAACGTGGTATTTGGTATCGAGCTGAACTGGGGATTCCCGGCGAATACCGACGACACGCTGAAGACGGAAATTCAGTACAGTCTGACCGGTACCGAAGACGATGCGATGCTGCTGGCAGACGTACCCTATCCGCAGCGCAAGTATCAGCAGATGGGCCTTAAGGCAGGGCAAATTTTCTGGTACCGCGCGCAGCTGGTGGACCGCAGCGGCAACGAGTCCGGATACACCGACTGGGTGCGCGGACAGGCGAGCATCGATGTTTCCGACATCACCGATGTGATCCTGGAGGAAATTAAAGATTCTGAGGTATTCAAGGATCTGATTGAGAGTGCCGTAGAAAGTAGCGAGAAACTGGCCGAACTTTCTGACGCGATTAAGGAGAACGCCGATGGTCTGGCTGCAGCAGTAGGTTCGAATAAGCAGACAGCAGAAGCAATCATTGGGAACGCCCTGGCTATTGCTGATGTTGTTGTGCGTCAGACTGCGCAGCAGGGGGCTAACTCTGCGACATTCGAACAGCTCCGGGAGGTGATCGCCACTGAGACGGAAGCCCGCGTCACGGATGTTACTCGTCTAGAGGCGAAAACTGCCCAGAATGAAGCGGGTATTACTGATGTTCGCCAGGCGTTAGCAACGGAAACTGAAGCTCGCGCTTCTGCGGTAAGTCAATTGACGGCTGCCACTCAGGTCGCATCTGACAAAGCTGATTCAGCAGCTGCTGTAGGTGCTCAGAATACAGCATCAATCACTGACCTTAGCCAGGTTGTCACGGACCTCGATTCCTCAATGGCATCCCGTCTGGAGGAACTGGGAGCAAGGACAGATACTGCCAGCGGCGGCATTCAGAGTAACTCCATCGCGCTAATAACGAGTACGCTGGCGCAGGTTGATCAGCAGGTGAGACTCAGCGCGCAGTACGGTGACAGTAAGGCCAGCATCGATCGTATTGATAATGTTATGGCAAGCGACAGGGAGGCAACAGCGCGTTCGCTGCTGAGTTTGCAGACTGACGTGAACGGCAACAAGGCAGCAATCAACAGCCTGAACCAGACGTTTTCCAATTATCAGCAGGCCACGGCCACGCAGATAAACGGCATTACGGCGACCATCAACGGGCACACTTCAGCGATCACCACCAACGCGCAGGCCATTGCGAACGTCAACGGCGACCTGAAGGCGATGTACAGCATCAAGGTTGCCGTGGATGCGAACGGAAAACAGTATGCTGCTGGTATGGGGATAGGTGTTGAGAATACTCCATCTGGCATGCAATCACAGGTGCTGTTTGTGGCTGACCGTTTCGCGGTAATGGCGCAGGCTGGTGGGGCGGTATCGTTGCCGTTCGTTATCCAGAACGGACAGACCTTCATCCGGGATACGTTCATCCAGGACAGCACCATCAGCAATGCCAAAATAGGAAACTACATTCAGTCTTCAACATGGGACGGCACCGGAAATGTTGGCTGGCACATCAACAAGTCTGGCTACGCGACGTTCAATAATGTGACCGTTCGTGGCTCGATTTACGCCACAAACGGTAATTTTTCTTTCAATGGCTCCGGCAACACAACGGTGATTAATGGTAATGGCGTAACCATTAATATTCCGGGTGGTGGCCGGATCGTACTTGGGACATGGTGATAATATGCCGACAGGGTTATTGATAGAGCTGAACGACGGCGGGAAACCTATGGAGATAACGGCGGGGCTGAGATGCCCGTCATTTGGAGCAAGTTTTGACAGTGGATATCAGAAAGCCAAGTACGCGGATATTTCCGGTTATGTATCCGGTTCGCAGGTGCTGTTTATCCCTCACGCAACGGCTTATCTTGATTCAGGGCTGCTTCATAAAATGAACTCGGTCACCATATCCGGTGGCCGCGTGACGCAGAACTCCACGATGAAGGATGTAAGCATCAGTGAGCGTGAAAGTACGTACACGTTCCCCGGTAGCCTCTGGCAGATATTTCCGTCAGGCCAGCGTAGTGGTGTGGGTCTTCTCATCAGCAACAGTACTGACTTCACCTCAATAACCAATGCTACACAGTCAGGACAGTGTATCTGGAAGGGTGCCGTCAATGTTCCCACTGGCGGCTGGGCAGTTCCCACGATAGCGGGGTACGACAAGTCCAAATATATCGTCTTTGGGCGCTGCAATAGCGGTAACACAGTCGATTTCGATGGCAACACGGTCAGGTTCTTCAGCCCTCCATCCACCAACGATGATGCTCCGACGACCGGCACGATAGATATTGTCATCTTTGCCAGTGGCGTGGCGCCTCAGCCGGGCACCGGCCTCAACATCTTCAATGCAGCCGGGGCTTGCACGTTTTCGACGACAAAGCGGCCTTTCGTCTACCTCAACCAACTCTGGACGCCTTCGAAAAATGCCGTAAGCATCGGCAGCGGCTATGTTCCGCTGGGCAGGTTCGGGCTGATGGCTCACGAAGTAAATGGCATGTACGTGTATCGAATGTTCGGAATAAAAATACAGAACGGCAGTGCTTCAGTTCAGGGTGGGAAATATCTCGGGCGCGAACAATATGCCATTTTTGGTAATGACACGGTAACGCCCCTCAATCTTCCCGTTCTTCCCGATATGTACGTCTGAAAAATATCACCCTTTAAATGCACCCTCGCTCCGGCGGGGGTTTTTATTGCCTGGAGAAAACATGATTTATACCACCGGCACTATCGCCATCAGCGGAAACACCCTTACAGGTACCGGCACAAACTTCACTGCCGCTGGCTCACTCATCCGCAACGGCTGTACTGTCATTGCGCTGACCAGCCCCACACAGGTGTTCCAGATTACCGCTATCGGCGGGGCAACAAACCTCACCGTGACACCTGCGGCAAGTCCTGCAATCCCTGCGGGGACAAAGTTTTCGATTTTGCTGAGCGACAGCCTGAGCGTGGATGGACTGGCACAGGATATTGCAGAAACCTTCACGATGTACCAGCGCTACATGAGTGGGTTCGCTGATGTGATGAATGGGACATCTGACGTAACTATCACCATCAATGGTGTGGCCGTCACTGTGCCGGGTCAGAGATCGCTGGCAAAGAAAGGGGCTAACAGCGACATCACCAGCCTTTCCGGGCTGACCACAGCACTAAGCGTGGCGCAAGGGGGTACTGGTGCGAAAAATGCGGCAGATGCCCGCACAAACTTCGGGCTCGGAACCGCAGCACTCAAAAACAATGTAAACGGTACGCTCGGTGATGTCTTACTGCAAGGGTACGGCAATCTAGTTAAAATCCAGCAGTATAATCCCGGATTACCTCTGGGGCAGACCGGGGTATACGGACAGTCAAGCGCCGCAGGATGGAAGCCGTCAACAGCGGGCAGCGGCTTTATGACTGCATACTCCGACGACCGCCGCCAGCAGTACTGGATCAGCATTGAGCAGGGATTTTATGTGCGCCATATTTCTGACGCAGCCTTTGATATCGGTGCGAACGTTTACCCGTGGACGCAGATGCAGGCGGTTGGGACATCTGATATCAACTTTAAGAAAGATATCACTGAACTTGATACGGAAATCGCGCTGGCAAACATCGATGCGATGGAGTTCGTATCGTTCAGGTATAAGGATGACGACAGTGAAGCAGTACGCCGTGGTGTAATCGCGCAGCAAATTGAAAAGATTGACCCGGAATACGTTCACAGCGCCGAGGGAGTGGGCAAAATGACCCTTGACCTTAACCCATTGCTTATGGATGCTCTGGCCGCCATTAAGGCACTTAACGCAAAGGTAGCAGAACTTAGTAAACAGGTTGATGAGCTAAAACAGGGTGGAGCTTGATATACCTGAAGACAGCATATTGAAACGGCTTCGCTAAGAAAACCGCCGCCCGTCTTAAGAAAGAACGGGCGGCGGCTGGTTGCTCAGTGTTCATGCCCGAGCAAACGTGGGGAATATTAACCGAACAAGATTTATAGGCCAACCTGGCGAACAGCAGGAGACTCAGAGGTCAGCCACATATCGGACTCTTCAAACATCTCCTCCAGCAAGCGGTTCAGTTTTTCCCGATCGCTTTTGCTGGCATCGCTGTTCAGGCCGTTCGCCTGCATCGGCTTCACCTTCACTTCGGCATCAGGGAAAATCTGGCGCACCCGCTTCGTCAGCTAGGCCAGTATGATTCCTCTGGCCCCTTCGAGCCCCTCTACATTACGCTTATCATAAACCAGCTCAACGAACATAAAGACCTCCGGAAACGACTGTATTTTTAAAGAGAACTTATACTGGTTATTTGTACAGTGTCAACGGTTGGGTATATAGCATTTCAGAAGAGATCCATGGGGCATGGATGGGGCAAAAAAATTGTTTTTGAGACGGTTTGGGGCATGGGTGGGACATTTTTACTCATATGAACTTTGGTGATTTTCATATGAAGGGAATTTTATGTGATTGATAATTCTAAAGAATACACATGCTCTTGGGCGTTCTTTAGTGATTTTTAAAATTGCCGCGTCACGCAGTTAAAGTGTCGGGCATACTCTTCAAGGCCAGTAATACCCAGGCGCACCCATTTCGGGTGCGACCACTGGGGCAAACCCACGTACATCATAGCGCGCTGAGGATCTCATCCGTGCTGCGCACGCGACCAATACGCGGGAAGATATGGGTCATGCTGCCCTGATGCTGATCCGCAGAGGCTGCGCTGCACGCATCTTCCGCTATCACCAGGTTAAAGCCCAGCTCCCAGGCGTTACGGGCGGTGGATTCCACACCGATGTTGGTGGAGATCCCGCACAGAATAATAGTGTCTATCCCGCGACGGCGCAGCTGGAGCTCCAGGTCAGTGCCATAGAATGCGCCCCACTGGCGTTTGGTGACTTCTAAATCGCTGTCGCGTTTACCGAGCGAGACCGGGTATGTCCACCAGTTGTCCGGCAGCGCATGCGCCGGGGCCTGAGCATCAACTGGCTGCTTTAGCGCTTCGGCGAAATCAGTGGACCAGCCGACGCGCACCATGACGACAGGCGCACCGCTGGCCCGGCATTTTTCCGCCAGACGCGCAGCACGGCTTACAACATCGTCAGCGGTGTGTGGACCACCGGCAAAAGGCAGGATCCCTTCCTGTAAATCAATGACCACAAGGGCGGTTTTGGTGGCATCAAGCGTTAACATTGTCACTCCAGTAAAATTAATTGCTTTTTTACACCTTACGACGGGATGGCCTGTTATCGGTCGGATAATTTTGTTAATTTTTGTGAGAATAGACAATAAGAGCACAGCAAACACGCGTCAGGCCGTGCTTCGCTCTTATCGTGCGGCAGAATTTCCAGTATAATAGCCGCCTTTTTTCATCCAGTTGTGACATACAGAAAGCTGCGACATCGTAGCCTGTAAGACAGGCGACAATCAGCCTGCGGCTAATTAAGGGATATCTCATGCGTACAGAATATTGCGGGCAGCTGCGTCAGTCCCACGTCGGGCAGCAGGTCACCCTGTGTGGTTGGGTCAATCGTCGTCGCGATCTTGGTAGCCTTATCTTTATTGATATGCGTGACCGCGAAGGTATCGTTCAGGTGTTCTTCGATCCGGATCGCGCTGATGCGTTGAAGCTGGCCTCTGAGCTGCGTAATGAGTTCTGCATTCAGGTGACGGGCACCGTGCGTGCGCGTGACGAGAAAAACATCAACGCCGACATGGCGACCGGTGCTATCGAAGTGCTGGCGTCCGATCTGGTGATTATCAATCGCGCAGAAGCGTTGCCGCTGGACTCCAACCACGTCAACACCGAAGAAGCGCGTCTTAAATACCGCTACCTGGATCTGCGTCGCCCGGAGATGGCTCAGCGCCTGAAAACCCGTGCGAAAATCACCAGCCTGGTGCGTCGCTTTATGGATGACCACGGTTTCCTCGATATCGAAACCCCGATGCTGACCAAAGCCACGCCGGAAGGCGCGCGCGACTACCTGGTGCCATCCCGCGTCCATAAGGGCAAATTCTACGCGCTGCCACAGTCACCACAGCTGTTCAAGCAGCTGCTGATGATGTCAGGCTTCGACCGCTACTATCAGATCGTGAAATGCTTCCGCGATGAAGATCTGCGTGCAGACCGTCAGCCAGAATTTACCCAGATCGATGTGGAAACCTCCTTCATGACCGCCGAGCAGGTGCGTGAGGTGATGGAAGCCCTGGTGCGTAGCCTGTGGAACGACGTAAAAGGCGTTGAGTTGGGCGATTTCCCAATCATGACCTTCGCGGAAGCCGAGCGTCGCTACGGCTCCGACAAACCAGACCTGCGTAACCCGATGGAGCTGGTGGACGTGGCAGACCTGGTGAAAGCCGTTGAGTTTGCGGTCTTTGCTGGTCCGGCTAACGATCCGAAAGGCCGCGTGGCTGCCCTGCGCGTACCGGGCGGTGCTGCGCTGAGCCGTAAGCAGATTGACGACTACGGCAACTTCATCAAGATCTACGGTGCGAAAGGTCTGGCCTATATTAAAGTAACCGAGCGTGCTAAAGGTCTGGAAGGCATTACCAGCCCTGTTGCGAAATTCCTGAATGCGGACATCGTGGAAGCTATTCTGGAGCGCACCGGCGCGCAGGACGGCGACATGATCTTCTTCGGCGCAGACAACAAGAAAGTCGTTGCGGATGCGATGGGCGCGCTGCGTCTGAAGCTCGGCAAAGACCTGAACCTGACCGATGAAAGCAAATGGGCGCCGCTGTGGGTGATCGACTTCCCGATGTTTGAAGACGACGGTGAAGGCGGCCTGACCGCGATGCACCACCCGTTCACCTCGCCAAAAGACATGACGGCGGCGGAACTGAAGGCAGCACCGGAAGATGCGGTAGCGAATGCCTACGATATGGTTATCAACGGCTACGAAGTGGGCGGCGGCTCCGTGCGTATTCACAGCGGTGAAATGCAGCAGACCGTGTTCGGCATTCTGGGCATTAACGAGCAGGAGCAGCGCGAGAAGTTTGGCTTCCTGCTGGACGCCCTGAAATACGGTACGCCTCCGCACGCGGGTCTGGCCTTTGGTCTTGACCGTCTGACCATGCTGCTGACCGGCACCGACAACATCCGTGATGTTATCGCCTTCCCGAAAACCACCGCAGCGGCGTGTCTGATGACTGAAGCGCCAAGCTTTGCCAACCCGGCCGCGCTGGCTGAGCTGGGCATTGAGGTGGTGAAGAAGGAAGAGAAAAACTGATATGGCATATAAGCGTCCCGTTTCGGTTCTGGTGGTCATTTATGCAGAAGACTCGAAGCGGGTGCTGATGTTGCAGCGGCGCGACGATCCTGATTTCTGGCAGTCGGTTACCGGCAGTCTGGAAGAGGGAGAGTCCGCGCCGCAGGCCGCCGCGCGTGAAGTAAAGGAAGAGGTCGCCATTGACGTTGCTCGCGAGCAACTGACCCTGAAGGACTGTCAGCGCACGGTGGAGTTTGAAATTTTTAGCCATTTACGTCATCGCTATGCACCGGGAATTGAGCGCAATACGGAATCGTGGTTCTGCCTTGCGCTTCCCCATGAGCGGGAGATCGTGTTCACGGAACACCTGACCTACCGCTGGGTGGATGCGGCGGATGCCGCCGCACTGACCAAGTCATGGAGCAACCGGCAGGCGATAGAAGAATTTGTAATTAACGCTGCCTGAGAAGGCGCGATTTTTGGAGAACTTTTTATGGCAGGTCATAGTAAGTGGGCCAACACCAAACACCGTAAAGCGGCACAGGATGCCAAACGCGGTAAAATCTTTACCAAAATCATTCGTGAGCTGGTAACAGCGGCGCGTCTGGGTGGCGGCGATCCGGCCTCTAACCCACGTCTGCGCGCGGCGGTGGATAAAGCCCTGTCCAACAACATGACGCGAGACACCCTGAACCGTGCAATCGCACGTGGCGTGGGCGGTGATGAAGACGCGAACATGGAAACCATCATTTATGAAGGTTACGGTCCTGGCGGTACGGCGGTGATGGTAGAGTGCCTGTCCGACAACCGTAACCGTACCGTTGCGGAAGTGCGCCACGCGTTCACCAAAACCGGTGGTAACCTGGGCACTGACGGTTCCGTTGCTTACCTGTTCAGCAAAAAAGGCGTCATCTCCTTCGAGAAAGGCGACGAAGATGCGATCATGGAAGCGGCGCTGGAAGCCGGTGCGGAAGACGTAGTGACCTACGACGACGGCGCTATCGATGTCTACACCGCATGGGAAGAGATGGGGGCCGTGCGCGATGCGCTGGAAGCGGCAGGTCTGAAAGCGGATAACGCTGAAGTGTCCATGATCCCTTCCACAAAAGCGGACATGGATGCAGAAACCGCACCGAAACTGCTGCGTCTGATCGACATGCTCGAAGACTGCGACGACGTGCAGGAAGTGTATCACAACGGTGAAATCTCTGATGAGGTTGCAGCGACTCTCTGATGAGAGCCTGTAAACCGTTTATGGGAGACGCGTGATGTCGATTATCCTCGGGATTGACCCCGGCTCACGCGTCACCGGGTATGGCGTTATCCGTCAGGTGGGACGCCAGCTAACCTACCTCGGCAGCGGCTGTATTCGTACCAAAGTGGACGATCTGCCGTCGCGCCTGAAGCTCATTTATGCGGGCGTGTCGGAGATCATCACCCAGTTTCAGCCGGACTTTTTCGCCATCGAGCAGGTCTTTATGGCGAAGAACGCTGACTCGGCGTTAAAGCTCGGGCAGGCGCGCGGCGTGGCGATAGTTGCCGCCGTGAACCAGGACCTGCCAGTGTTTGAATACGCGGCCCGTCAGGTTAAGCAGACGGTGGTGGGCATAGGTAGCGCGGAGAAAAGCCAGGTGCAGCACATGGTGCGTACCCTGCTGAAGCTCCCGGCGAACCCGCAGGCCGACGCCGCCGATGCGCTGGCCATTGCGATTACCCACTGCCACGTCAGCCAGAACGCGATGCAAATGAGTGAGTCGCGGCTCAATCTGGCGCGAGGCAGATTACGATAATGACAAATCAGGCTGGATGTTTATCCAGCCTTTTTTTATTATGTCGGCAGTTAATTTCATCCAGAACGCAGGAGCGTCACGTGATAGGCAGACTCAGAGGCATCATCATTGAAAAACAACCCCCGTTAGTGCTGCTGGAAGTGGGTGGCGTGGGCTATGAAGTCCATATGCCGATGACCTGCTTCTACGAATTGCCGGAGGCGGGCAAAGAGGCGGTTGTCTTTACCCAGTTTGTGGTGCGTGAGGACGCTCAGCTGCTGTACGGATTCAATAACAAACAGGAACGCACCCTGTTCCGCGAATTAATTAAAACCAACGGCGTCGGGCCCAAGCTGGCGCTGGCGATTCTGTCCGGTATGTCAGCGCCACAGTTTGTGAATGCCGTTGAGCGCGAAGATCCGGCTGCGTTAATTAAACTTCCGGGCATAGGCAAGAAAACCGCCGAGCGCCTGATTGTCGAGATGAAGGACCGCTTTAAAGGTTTGCATGGCGATCTGTTCACTCCGGCGGCCGATCTGGTGCTGACTTCACCGGGCGGGCCAGCGACGGATGATGATGCCGAGCAGGAAGCGGTTGCCGCGCTGGTGGCGCTGGGCTATAAACCTCAGGAGGCCAGCCGTATGGTGAGTAAAGTTGCCAAACCGGATGCCAGCAGTGAAACTCTGATTCGTGAAGCGCTGCGCGCTGCATTGTGAGGTAAAGGATGATTGAAGCAGACCGCCTGGTATCGGCAGGCACCATTCAGCCAGATGACGTGGTGGATCGCGCGATCCGTCCCAAACTGCTGGATGAGTACATTGGCCAGCCGCAGGTTCGTTCTCAGATGGAGATTTTCATCCAGGCGGCAAAGCTGCGCGGCGATGCGCTCGATCACCTGCTGATTTTTGGTCCGCCGGGGTTAGGTAAAACCACCCTGGCGAATATCGTCGCCAACGAAATGGGCGTTAACCTGCGTACCACCTCCGGCCCGGTGCTGGAGAAAGCAGGGGACCTGGCGGCGATGCTGACCAACCTCGAACCGCATGACGTGCTGTTTATCGATGAAATCCACCGCCTGTCCCCGGTGGTGGAGGAAGTGCTCTATCCGGCGATGGAGGATTACCAGCTGGATATCATGATCGGCGAAGGCCCGGCCGCGCGCTCGATCAAAATCGATCTGCCACCGTTTACCCTGATTGGCGCCACGACCCGCGCCGGCTCGCTGACCTCACCGCTACGCGACCGTTTTGGTATCGTGCAGCGTCTGGAGTTTTATCAGGTGCCCGATCTTCAGCATATTGTGGGTCGCAGCGCGCGCTACATGGGGCTGGATATGAGCGAAGAGGGAGCGTTTGAAGTGGCGAAACGTTCCCGCGGTACGCCGCGTATCGCCAACCGCCTGCTGCGTCGCGTGCGTGATTTTGCCGAGGTGAAGCACGATGGCACCATTTCGGCTGACATTGCTGCGCAGGCGCTGGATATGCTGAACGTTGATGCCGAAGGCTTTGACTATATGGACCGTAAGCTGCTGCTGGCGGTGCTGGATAAGTTCTTTGGCGGGCCGGTGGGGCTGGATAACCTGGCGGCGGCAATTGGCGAAGAGCGTGAGACTATCGAGGACGTGCTGGAGCCGTATCTGATCCAGCAGGGCTTCTTACAGCGTACCCCGCGTGGTCGTATGGCGACGGTGCGGGCGTGGAATCATTTCGGCATTACGCCGCCCGCGATGCCGTAAGTAGCGATTAATGGTAGCCCCGGTAAGCGAAGCGCCACCGGGGACATGCTGACTACTGCGCGGTCTTTTTCATCATACTGAAAATAAACAACACCGCCGCGCACAATACCACCGACGGCCCCGCTGGCGTGTCATAAAACGCCGAGAAGGTTAAGCCGCCCGTCACCGCGATCATTCCGATAATCACCGCGATACCGGCCATTTGCTCCGGCGTACGCGCAAAACGACGCGCCGTGGCGGCAGGGATTATCAACAGCGACGTGATGATCAGCGCGCCAACAAATTTCATCGCCACCCCGATGGTTAACGCCGTCACCAGCATCAAGAGCAGCTTCACGCGCTGAAGCTTCACGCCGTCGACAAAGGCCAGATCGGGGCTGACGGTCATTGCCAGTAAATTCCGCCACTGCCACAGCAGGATCCCGAGCACCACCACCACGCCAATGGCAATGGAAATCAGATCTTCGGGCGTGACGGCCAGCAGATCGCCGAACAGATAGGCCATCAGGTCCACGCGGATGTTTGACATCAGGCTCACCACCACCAGGCCCAGCGACAGGGCGCTGTGCGCCATAATGCCGAGCAGGGTATCAATGGCCAGGTGAGGGCGTTTTTCCAGCCAGACCAGACCGGCGGCCAGCAGCAGCGTGACGACAATCACCGCATAAAACGGGTTTACGTCCAGCAACAAACCAAACGCGACACCCAGCAATGACGCATGGGCCAGCGTATCGCCGAAATAGGACATTCTGCGCCAGACGACAAACGAGCCGAGTGGACCCGCGGCGCAGGCAAGCATAATCCCGGCCAGCCAGCCGGGCAGTAACAGTTCAATCATGAGTGTCCATTTCCCCGACGCAGGACAATTCGTCCCTGTAAATCATGGCGGTGATTGTGATTATGGCGATAGATGCCCAGCTGTTCGGCGCCACGATGGCCAAACATGGAGATAAATTCGGGATGCATTGACACCACTTCCGGCGTGCCGGAACAACAGATGTGATGGTTCAGGCACAGCACTTCGTCGGTTTTGGCCATTACCAGATGCAGATCGTGGGAGACCATCAGCACCGCGCAGTTAAGCTCTCGACGGAGCTGGTCGATAAGATCGTACAGCGCAACCTGACCGTTGACGTCGACACCCTGCGTCGGCTCGTCCAGGACCAGCAGCTGAGGGCTGTTGAGCAGGGCGCGGGCAAGCAATACGCGCTGGGTTTCACCGCCCGACAGCTTTTGCAAAGGCGCCTCAACAAGATGTCCCGCCTGAACGCGTTTTAGCGCCGGTAGGATATCCGCTTTACGCGTACCGGGACGGAGACGCAGGAAGCGGCTCACCGTCAGGGGCAGGGTGGCATCAAGATGTAATTTTTGCGGCACATAGCCGATACGCAATTTGTCCTCGCGGACGATAACACCTGCGTCAGGGGCTACCAGGCCTAATACGACGCGCACCAGCGTCGATTTGCCTGCACCGTTAGGGCCGAGCAGCGTGAGTATTTTGCCGGGCTTCATATTCAGCGACACGTCAGAAAGGACGCGGCGCTGGCCGAATGAGACCGAAACATTTTCAAGAGAAACTAAAGTCGTCATGTCAATTTAAGCTTGCAGAAGTCATCGAATGTTATAATATCACATTCCACGCATTCATTACGATGATTAGTCGCATTATGTTACAGAAAAATACGCTTCTTTTCGCAGCTTTATCCGCTGCTCTTTGGGGGACAACAGCACAAGATGTTAACGCTGCCGTTGTCGCTTCGCTTAAACCACTTGGCTTTATCGCCGCTGCCATCGCCGACGGTGTGACGGACACAGAGGTTCTTCTGCCTGACGGGGCCTCCGAGCATGATTATTCTCTGCGTCCGTCTGATGTAAAACGCTTACAGAACGCGGACTTAGTCGTCTGGATTGGTCCTGAGATGGAAGCGTTCATGCAGAAATCCGCTAAACAGGTCCCTGCGGAGAAACAGGTGACGATTGGTGAGCTGTCCGCTGTGAAACCGTTGCTGATGAAAGGGGCTGAGGACGAGGGCGACGAACACGACCACGACCATGCTCATGGCGAAAAAGGTGACGACCATCACCATCACGGTGAATACAACATGCATCTCTGGCTCTCCCCAGAGATAGCGCGGCTTACAGCGGTTGCAATCCACGACAAATTAGTGGAACTTATGCCGCAAAGTCGAATCAAACTCGACGCCAACCTGAAGGATTTTGAGGCTCAATTAGCCGCAACCGACAAACAGGTGGGTAACGAGCTCGCACCGCTTAAAGGAAAAGGGTACTTCGTTTTTCATGATGCCTACGGGTATTACGAGAAACATTACGGTCTGACCCCATTGGGGCATTTTACCGTCAACCCTGAAATTCAGCCTGGTGCGCAGCGTTTACATGAAATCAGAACACAGTTGGTTGAGCAAAAAGCGACATGCGTTTTTGCTGAGCCACAGTTCAGGCCAGCGGTCGTAGAAGCCGTGGCCAGGGGAACATCCGTGCGCATGGGAACCCTTGACCCGCTAGGTACGAACATCCAGTTGAGCAAAGCGAGCTATTCGCAGTTCCTCAGCCAACTGGCGAATCAGTATGCGAGCTGCCTGAAAGGAGATTAACGAGGAAGTGAATACGTGCAACAGATAGCCCGCTCTGTCGCCCTGGCATTTAACAATCTGCCTCGACCCCACCGCGTTATGCTGGGGTCGCTTACAGTTCTCACGTTAGCGGTCGCCGTCTGGCGGCCCTATGTTTACCACCCGAGTTCTGCCCCTATTATTAAAACCATCGAACTGGAGAAGAGCGAGATCCGCTCTCTGCTGCCTGAGGCCAGCGAGCCTATCGATCAGGCCGCACAGGAAGATGAAGCTATTCCCCAGGATGAGCTGGATGACAAGATCCAGAATGAAACCGGCATTCATGAATATGTTGTTTCTACTGGCGATACGCTGAGCAGCGTCCTGAACCAGTACGGTATCGACATGGGCAACATTAGCCAGCTTGCCGCATCCGATAAAGAGCTGCGTAACCTGAAAATTGGTCAGCAGCTTTCCTGGACCTTAACGCCCGACGGCGATCTGCAACGTCTGACCTGGGAGATGTCCCGTCGCGAAACCCGCACCTACGATCGCACCGCAAACGGTTTCAAAATGACCAGTGAAATGCAGCAGGGCGACTGGGTTAACAGCGTGATGAAAGGGACCGTCGGCGGCAGCTTTGTTTCCAGTGCCCGCGATGCTGGCCTGACCAGCGCTGAAATCAGCTCGGTGATCAAAGCCATGCAGTGGCAGATGGATTTCCGCAAACTGAAAAAAGGCGATCAGTTCTCTGTCCTGATGTCCCGCGAAATGCTGGACGGTAAGCGCGAGCAGAGCCAGCTTGTGGGTGTTCGTCTGCGTTCAGACGGCAAAGACTACTACGCCATTCGCGCGGAAGACGGTAAGTTCTATGACCGCAGCGGTACGGGCCTGGCAAAAGGCTTCCTGCGTTTCCCAACGGCGAAACAGTTCCGTGTCTCCTCCAACTTTAACCCGCGTCGTCTGAACCCGGTAACGGGTCGCGTAGCGCCGCACCGTGGCGTTGACTTCGCCATGCCGCAGGGCACGCCAGTGCTGGCGGTAGGGGATGGTGAAGTGGTCATGGCGAAACGCAGTGGTGCTGCTGGCTATTACGTTGCTATTCGTCACGGTCGCACGTACACCACCCGCTACATGCACCTGCGTAAACTGCTGGTCAAACCGGGCCAGAAGGTGAAACGTGGCGATCGCATCGCGCTGTCCGGTAACACCGGCCGGTCGACGGGCCCGCACCTGCACTACGAAGTGTGGATCAACCAGCAGGCGGTTAACCCGCTGACGGCGAAACTGCCGCGCACCGAAGGGCTGACCGGGAAAGATCGCAAAGATTACCTGGCGCAGGTGAAAGAGGTGATGCCACAGCTGCGCTTCGACTAAGCTAACACCCTCAAAAATAAGCCGGCGTCAGTGTGCGCCGGCTTTTTCTTTTGTACGCGGACGGCTGCCTCGCTACACTATCTGAATATATTTTTGCGTCACCAGACCCTGGAACCCGCATGGAAACCAAAAAAAACAATATTGAGTACATTCCCGAGTTTGAAAAATCCTTTCGCCACCCGCGTAACTGGGGCGCCTGGCTTGGCGTATACGCGTTTGCTGGCATGGCGTTACTACCTGCTTCCCTCCGCGATCCGGTTCTCGGAAAAGTGGGGTGCCTGGCAGGGCGCTTAGGTAAAAGCGCACGCCGCCGGGCGCAAATAAACCTTCTGTACTGCTTCCCGGATAAAACCGACGTCGAACGTGAAGCAATCATTGATGACATGTATACCACCGCGCCACAGGCCATGGCGATGATGGCGGAACTGGCGCTGAAAGGGCCGGAAAAGATCGTCGACCGCGTTGACTGGAAAGGGCTGGAAATCATCGACGAGATGCGTCGCAATGATGAAAAAGTGATTTTCCTGGTGCCGCACGGTTGGGGGGTCGACATTCCGGCAATGTTAATGGCATCGCAGGGCCAGAAAATGGCGGCGATGTTCCATAATCAGGGAAACAAAATCTACGATTTCGTCTGGAATACCGTGCGCCGTCGCTTTGGCGGACGTCTGCACGCCCGAAACGATGGCATTAAGCCTTTCATTCAGTCCGTACGTCAGGGTTACTGGGGCTACTACCTGCCCGATCAGGATCACGGTCCTGAGCACAGCGAGTTTGTCGATTTCTTCGCGACCTATAAAGCTACGCTACCCGCGATTGGTCGCCTGATGAAAGTCTGCCGCGCCCGCGTGATCCCGCTGTTCCCGGTTTATGACGGTAAAACGCATCGCCTGAGCATTGAGGTTCGTCCGCCGATGGACGATCTGCTGACCGCGGACGATCGCACCATTGCACGCCGCATGAATGAAGAGGTGGAAGTGCTGGTGGGGCCACATAAGGAGCAATATACGTGGATCCTGAAGTTGCTCAAAACGCGTAAACCTGGCGAAACAGAGCCGTACAAGCGTAAAGAGCTTTTCCCGAAGAAATAGGAAACCTTCACCCCTCTCCCCTTAGGGGAGAGGGGATAGGAGCTTACTCTACGGTCAGTACGCGGGTGGTATTGGTTGAGCCGATGGTGCTCATCACGTCACCCTGCGTCACGATAACGATATCACCGGATACCAAATAACCTTTGTCGCGCAGCAGGTTCACAGCATCGTGCGCGGCGGCCACGCCATCGTTGGTGCTGTCGAAGTAGACTGGCGTCACGCCGCGATACAGCGCCGTCAGGTTCAGCGTACGCTCGTGACGGGACATGGCGAAGATCGGCAGACCAGAGCTGATGCGAGACGTCATTAGCGCGGTACGGCCAGATTCGGTCATTGTGATGATCGCCGTAACCCCTTTCAGGTGGTTGGCTGCGTACATCGCGGACATCGCAATCGCTTCTTCCACATTGTCGAACTGGATATCCAGGCGGTGCTTGGAGACGTTAATGCTTGGGATCTTCTCCGCACCCAGGCAGACGCGCGCCATGGCGGCCACGGTTTCCGCCGGATACTGACCCGCAGCGGTTTCTGCTGACAGCATCACCGCGTCAGTACCATCCAGCACGGCGTTCGCCACGTCCATGACTTCCGCACGGGTTGGCATTGGGTTGGTGATCATGGATTCCATCATCTGGGTGGCGGTGATCACCGCGCGGTTCAGCTGACGCGCGCGACGGATCAGCGCTTTCTGGATACCGACCAGTTCAGGGTCGCCAATTTCCACGCCCAGATCACCACGGGCAACCATCACCACGTCAGACGCCAGGATCACGTCGTCCATCGCGTCCTGATCGCAGACCGCTTCAGCGCGTTCCACTTTCGCAACAATTTTCGCATCGCAGCCTGCATCACGCGCCAGGCGGCGAGCATAGTTCAGATCTTCGCCGCAGCGGGGGAAGGAGACGGCCAGATAATCCACGCCGATCTGCGCTGCGGTCACGATATCCGCTTTGTCTTTATCGGTCAGTGCTTCGGCAGACAGGCCACCGCCGAGTTTGTTGATGCCTTTGTTGTTGGAGAGCGGGCCGCCGACGGTCACTTCGGTGAACACCTTCATACCCTGAACTTCCAGCACTTTCAGCTGTACGCGTCCGTCGTCCAGCAGCAGGATGTCGCCAGGCACAACGTCAGCAGGCAGACCTTTGTAGTCGATACCCACTTTTTCCTTATCGCCTTCGCCTTTGCTCAGGTTGGCATCCAGCAGGAATTTATCGCCGATGTTGAGGAAGACTTTGCCCTCTTTAAAGGTCGATACGCGGATTTTTGGACCTTGCAGGTCACCGAGGATAGCAACATGGCGGCCCAGTTTAGCTGCGATTTCACGCACTTTGTCGGCACGTAATTTATGGTCTTCTGGCGTACCGTGAGAGAAGTTCATGCGCACCACGTTGGCACCCGCGGCGATAATCTTCTCGAGGTTATTATCGCGGTCGGTGGCCGGGCCTAGGGTGGTGACGATCTTGGTTCTGCGAAGCCTTCTGGACATGTAATACTCCGTTGACTGAAACAACTTTGGTGTTGCGTGAACATAG
This sequence comes from Enterobacter cloacae complex sp. ECL411, assembly GCF_021869665.1. Lineage (NCBI taxonomy): Bacteria > Pseudomonadati > Pseudomonadota > Gammaproteobacteria > Enterobacterales > Enterobacteriaceae > Enterobacter > Enterobacter cloacae complex sp. ECL411. The sequence goes on along the minus strand of NZ_CP091486.1, from coordinate 2,770,169 downwards.
AATCGGCCTTCATCTATCGCAAGGCAGTAGCGAGGGGACCGAATGCCGTAAATCGTACATCGTCGTTATTAGGGAACATCGCTCTTTATAAGCAATTCTTTATCAAAACGCGATTCTTTCAGGGCTTCCTTGACCCGCTTCAAGTTATCCCGGAATTTTGCGCCCCGGCGTAAGGTAAAACCGGTCGCCAGCACGTCGATGACCGTCAGCTGCGCCAGGCGGGAGACCATCGGCATGTACATGTCGGTGTCTTCCGGTACGTCCAGGGTAATGGCGAGCGTTGCTTCCCGGGCCAGCGGCGTACCTGCCGTCGTCAGGGCGATGACCATCGCATCGTTGTCACGCGCGAGTTGCGCCAGCTCCACCTGGCTCTTGGTGCGGCCCGTATGGGAGATGAGTACCACGACATCATCTTCGCTACAATTCATACAGCTCATGCGTTGCAGCACAATGTCATCGGAGTAAATCACCGGCACGTTAAAGCGAAAGAACTTATTCATGGCGTCATGCGCCACGGCGGCGGACGAGCCAAGGCCAAAGAAGGCGATCCGTTTGGCCTGCGTGAGAAGATCGACCGCGCGATTCACTGAACTCATGTCCAGAGACTGGCGAACATGGTCGAGCGTGGCCATTGCCGATTCAAATATTTTTGCGGTGTAAGCATCAACGCTGTCGTCTTCATCTACATTGCGATTAACATACGGGGTACCGTTTGCCAGACTTTGTGCCAGATGCAGTTTAAAATCAGGAAAGCCGCGGGTGTCCAGACTACGACAGAATCGATTGACCGTCGGTTCGCTGACGCCCGACTCCTGTGCCAGAGCGGCGATGCTTGAATGAATCGCCTGAGCGGGCGCGGCGAGAATAACTTCAGCCACTTTGCGCTCGGATTTGCTAAGGTGTTCCAGTTGAAACTGGATTTTTTCCAGCATGTTCATTGTTAACAAGACGCTCGTGAGGGCATAAACGATTTCATAGAGATGAAACCTTGATTCGATTTAGCCGATATTACCCCCGGGACACCCGAAAGGGTAATCGTCGACAAGAAATGTTGTTGTTTTTTTTCATTACTTGATCGACGTCGGGTTTTGCTCTGACCCTGTTGCGCAAAGAATCGACGTTTGTTGCGTCACCAGACGGGCGTAATGGCCCGCGCGACGAAAAATCACCGTATCGCACGCGTCGTTAAGCGCTAATGGTTTCAGGAAACGCGTAAAAGCAGTACAGTGCATTGTAATAAAATTACAACGATACCTGGCAGAGTACCAGGAGATCTAACTGAGGAGAATGACATGGCGGTAACGCAAACAGCCCAGGCATGTGACCTGGTCATTTTCGGCGCGAAAGGCGATCTTGCACGCCGAAAATTGCTGCCTTCCCTGTATCAGCTCGAAAAAGCGGGCCAGATCCATCCCGATACCCGAATTCTTGGGGTAGGGCGCGCCGACTGGGATAAGGAGGCTTATACCAAAGTCGTGCGCGAGGCGCTCGAAACCTTCATGAAAGAGAAAATCGATGAAAGCCTTTGGGATAAGCTGAGCGGGCGTCTCGATTTCTGCAATCTGGACGTCAACGATGTAAGCGCCTTTACCCGTCTGGGTGAAATGCTGGACCAGGAAAATCGCGTCACCATTAACTATTTCGCCATGCCGCCAAGCACCTTCGGCGCCATCTGCAAAGGTCTGGGCGAAGCGAAGCTGAACGCCAAACCGGCGCGCGTGGTGATGGAGAAGCCGCTGGGTACGTCGCTGGCAACCTCGCGTGAAATCAACGACCAGGTGGGCGAGTTCTTTGAGGAGTGTCAGGTTTACCGTATTGACCACTATCTGGGTAAAGAGACGGTTCTGAACCTGCTGGCGCTGCGTTTTGCCAACTCCTTGTTTGTGAACAACTGGGACAACCGCACTATCGACCACGTGGAAATTACCGTGGCGGAAGAAGTGGGCATCGAAGGCCGCTGGGGCTACTTCGACCAGGCCGGCCAGATGCGTGACATGATCCAGAACCACCTGCTGCAAATTCTGTGCATGATTGCCATGTCTCCACCGTCAGATCTGACGGCCGACAGTATTCGTGACGCCAAAGTGAAAGTGCTGAAATCACTGCGCCGTATTGACCGCTCCAACGTGCGTGAGAAAACCGTGCGCGGCCAGTATACCGCAGGTTTTGCCCAGGGGAAAAAAGTCCCTGGCTATCTGGAAGAAGAGGGCGCGAACAAGTCCAGCAACACCGAAACGTTTGTGGCGATCCGCGTGGATATCGACGACTGGCGCTGGGCCGGCGTGCCGTTCTACCTGCGTACCGGGAAACGTCTGCCGGCAAAATGCTCCGAAGTGGTGGTCTACTTCAAAAATCCGGAACTGAACCTGTTCAAAGAATCCTGGCAGGAACTGCCGCAGAACAAACTGACTATTCGTCTGCAACCGGATGAGGGTGTGGATATTCAGATCCTGAACAAAGTGCCGGGTCTTGATCACAAACACAACCTGCAAACCACCAAGCTCGACCTGAGTTACTCTGAAACTTTCAACCAGACGCATCTGGCCGATGCTTACGAGCGTCTGCTGCTGGAAACCATGCGTGGTATCCAGGCGCTGTTCGTCCGCCGCGATGAAGTGGAAGAGGCGTGGAAGTGGGTGGACTCAATCACCGAAGCGTGGGCAGCCGACCAGGACGCGCCAAAACCGTATCAGGCGGGAACATGGGGACCTGTCGCCTCCGTTGCGATGATCACCCGTGATGGCCGCTCCTGGAACGAGTTTGAATAACCCCCATCTCTAGCCCAAAGGTGTTATTTTACCGGTAACATGATCTAACACAGCAAGTGGCATAATTTTTAATCTTTTAAGCTCCGCGTGGATTCACCCGCGGAGCTTTTTTTATTACACTCCCTTCAGACATTTTGCCCCTGTGCTCCGGATATCAGGCGTTTCAGCGTTGTTAACAACCGTCAGAAACTGTGTAAACTCCCGAGCCTGGACAGATAAATTAGAGGAGCTTTTATGAATCCGACATTGTTACGCGTAACACAACGCATCGTTGAACGCTCGAAAGAGACCCGTGCTGCCTACCTTGCCCGCATCGAACAGGCGAAGAGTGAAACGGTCCATCGCTCACAGCTGGCCTGCGGGAATCTGGCCCACGGCTTTGCCGCCTGCCAGCCTGGTGATAAAGACGCGCTGAAAAGCATGCTGCGTAACAATATCGCCATCATTACCTCCTATAACGACATGCTTTCAGCCCACCAGCCGTATGAGGTTTACCCGTCTATCATCCGCAATGCGCTGCACAGCGTGAACGCGGTGGGCCAGGTTGCAGGCGGCGTGCCGGCCATGTGTGATGGCGTGACTCAGGGACAGGACGGTATGGAGCTGTCTCTGTTGAGCCGCGAAGTGATCGCCATGTCGGCGGCAGTGGGCCTCTCTCACAATATGTTTGATGGCGCGCTCTACCTGGGCGTATGCGACAAAATCGTCCCGGGGCTGGTGATGGCCGCGCTGTCGTTTGGCCATCTGCCAGCGATTTTTGTGCCGTCAGGCCCGATGGCAAGCGGTCTGCCAAACAAGGAAAAAGTCCGTATCCGCCAGCTGTATGCCGAAGGAAAAGCGGACCGTCAGGCGCTGCTGGAAGCGGAAGCCGCGTCCTATCACGCGCCGGGCACCTGTACGTTCTACGGTACGGCTAACACCAACCAGATGGTGGTGGAGTTTATGGGGATGCAGCTGCCGGGCTCGTCGTTCATCCAGCCGGATGCGCCACTGCGTAAAGCGCTGACCGAAGCCGCAGCCCGTCAGGTGACGCGTCTGACCGGTAACGGCAACGAGTGGATGCCAATGGGCAAAATGGTCGATGAAAAAGTCATCGTCAACGGGATCGTCGCCCTGCTGGCGACCGGCGGTTCAACCAACCATACCATGCACCTTGTCGCGATGGCGCGCGCGGCGGGCATTCTGATCAACTGGGATGACTTCTCCGATATCTCCTCCGTGGTACCGCTGATGGCGCGTCTGTACCCGAACGGTCCGGCGGACATTAACCATTTCCAGGCCGCGGGCGGCGTGCCGGTGCTGATGCGCGAGCTGCTGAAAGGCGGCCTGCTGCATGAGGATGTCAACACGGTGGCGGGCTTTGGCCTGCATCGCTATACCCTTGAGCCGTGGCTGAACAACGGTGAGCTGGACTGGCGCGAGGGGGCGAGCAACTCGCTCGATCCTCAGGTTATCGCGACCTTCGAACAGCCGTTCTCTCCTCACGGCGGCACCAAAGTGCTGAGCGGTAACCTTGGGCGTGCCGTAATGAAAACCTCTGCCGTGCCGGAAGAGAATCAGGTTATCGAAGCCCCGGCGGTGGTGTTTGAAAGCCAGCACGACGTTTTACCTGCCTTCGACGCGGGTCTGCTTGATAAAGACTGCGTAGTCGTGGTGCGTCATCAGGGACCAAAAGCGAACGGGATGCCAGAATTACATAAACTTATGCCGCCGCTTGGTGTATTATTGGACCGCCGTTTCAAAATTGCGCTGGTGACCGATGGACGCCTCTCGGGGGCATCCGGTAAAGTGCCTTCAGCGATTCATGTCACCCCGGAAGCCTACGACGGCGGCCTGCTGGCGAAAGTCCATGATGGAGACATGATCCGCGTTAACGGTCAGACAGGCGAGTTAACCCTGCTGGTGGACGAAGCAGAGCTGGCGGCGCGTCAGCCACATATTCCTGACCTGAGCGCATCCCGCGTGGGTACCGGACGCGAAATGTTTGGTGCGTTGCGTGAGAAACTCTCCGGTGCGGAGCAGGGCGCAACCTGTATTACGTTTTAAGACGACTTGATTTTAACGATCTGGCGAGAGAAAACTCTGATGAAAAACTGGAAAACAAGTGCAGAAGCAATCCTGACTACTGGCCCTGTCGTGCCGGTTATTGTGGTAAACAAACTGGAGCACGCTGTCCCAATGGCGAAGGCGCTGGTTGCGGGTGGCGTTCGTGTTCTGGAAGTGACCCTGCGTACTGCCTGTGCGATGGATGCGATTCGCGCTATCGCCAAAGAAGTGCCGGAAGCGATCATCGGTGCTGGTACGGTTCTGAATGCGCAGCAGCTGGCGGAAGTGACCGAAGCGGGCGCACAGTTTGCCATCAGCCCGGGCCTGACCGAGCCGCTGCTGAAAGCCGCAACCGAGGGTTCTATTCCGCTGATCCCGGGTATCAGCACCGTTTCTGAACTGATGCTGGGTATGGACTACGGCCTGAAAGAGTTTAAATTCTTCCCGGCTGAAGCGAACGGCGGCACCAAAGCGTTGCAGGCGATTGCAGGCCCATTCTCCCAGGTGCGTTTCTGCCCAACGGGCGGCATCTCTCCGGCCAACTACCGCGACTACCTGGCGCTGAAAAGCGTGCTTTGCATCGGTGGCTCCTGGCTGGTTCCGGCGGATGCGCTGGAAGCAGGCGACTGGGATCGCATTACTAAACTGGCTCGCGAAGCGGTAGAAGGCGCGAAACAGTAACAAATGCTCAATGCATAAAGCAGGCCCTCTGGCCTGATGCTGGTCACTTTATGTGACCAGCATGTATAAGTTCTTCTTCTTCTCCCCACAAACATTTTTAATATCCCTAACCCCAGGCGTATCATTCTTCATTATTAAATAATCCCTCACTTATATATTTGATGAATAATTCATTCTTAATTTATCTGTGATGAGATTGCCTGGGCTCTTTTTATTTATTCTGTGAATAATATTACTTCCTTTGGGTCAATTCAACTTGAGGTTGGGTATTTTAATAGGAGAGCGATAGGTGTATTGTTTTTAATAAACGGAATGTTTGTAAAAAGGATAGATAATAATGTCAGGGGAATCTGAGGTGGCTCAACGGTGGGACACGTTAAACAGATATTTATTGTATTTCCCGCGTAGCAAAAATGTTATTTCTGATGTTCATTCTTTTACAGGAAAAGAGATATTAAGCGAGCCTTATCGCTATACCATTCGCTTTACCAGTCCGGATCAAAACATTGCCATTAATGCTGTTCTTAATCAAAGGGCTGAGTTTATTCTGCGTGCACCCAATCTGGAAGCCTCATGGCATGGGCAAACCTCCTGGCTGCCGGTTCGCCAGATTAATGGCACGATCACCCAATTTTCCCGGCTGATGTCTTCAGGTGACGAAGCACTGTATGAATGCGTGCTGGAGCATGAGCTGGCGCTGCTGGATCAAAATTACCGTTCTGCGGTTTACATGAACATGACAGTCCCGGAGCTCGTTACAAAGCTGATGAAGGACAGTGGTCACTTTGACGGCTACAACATTGATTTTGAGCAACTGAGCCACAGCTATCCACGACGGGAAATGATCGTTCAGTGGAAAGAAACCGATTTGCGGTTCATCCGTCGGCTGCTGGCAGAGATAGGGATCTGGTTCCGTTTTGAGAATCACAACAAAGTGAAAACGGAAACCGTCGTTATTTTTGGGGATTCTGCGCGTCGTTACAACTTCAGCGACAAACAGATGCCTTATGTCCGACATTCAGGCATGACCAGTTATAACGAATACATCACCGATCTGGAGGAGCAGCACGGCCTGATCCCAAAAAATGTGTTGGTTCGCACCTATAACTACCGTGACCCGCAATCGCCGCAGACGGATAAGACCATTAAAACGAGCGATATTCCCGAAGGTGTAACGACAGGCCAACACTATCACTATGCCGATCACTATCTTGCTGCGGGGGATTTTCACGGTGAAGAGGCGGAAACCGCCGCATTTTACGCTCGTCTGCGTTATGAACGCCTGTTGAACGGACAGAGTCTTCTGGGGGCGACAACCAGCGATCCCGAGCTTCAGCCAGGCATTATGTTTTATCCCTCAGGGCCTGTACCTGACGGGTTTAAGTCCGGGTTTGTGATAACTGCGATGATTATCCGCGGCAGCCGTGCTGAACACTATCGCGCCGTACTTTCTGGGATCCCCTATATCCACGGCTATAGCTTCCGTCCTGAATACATATCCCGGCCGGTGATAGCCGGAACGGTGCCCGCCAGAGTGAAGGCTATCGGGGGAGATAAAACCTATGCCGGACTTGATGCGGTTGGACGCTACCGGGTTAAGTTCGATTTTGACCTTGATGAAAAACGGGTCGGATTTGAAAGCGCCCTGGTACGCCTCGGCAGGCCGTACGCCGGTGACACTTTTGGTATTCACTTTCCGTTGCTGGAGGGGACTGAAGTTGCCGTAGGTTTTGAAGGCGGCGACCCGGACAGACCTTTTATCGCCCATGTCATGCACGACGGCAGCCACCCGGATTTAGTCACAAACCGTAACGATACCCGAAACGTGATCCGCACGGCCGCGTTGAACAAGATCCGTCTTGAAGATCGTCGCGGGCAGGAACACATCAAAATCTCTACCGAGTACGGCAAAGGGCAAGTGAGTGTGGGCCACCTAGTTGATGCTGAGGGCAAAAAGCGCGGGGAAGGTGTGGAGGCTCGCACCGACGACTGGATGGCGCTGCGTGCTGCCAAAGGCGTGATGATCACCACGGAAGCACAGCCCCGCGCGGGGGGTAAGCAACTGGATATGACAGCGGCTATTGCACAACTCGAAAAGGCGTTATCGCTGGCGATGACCCTACAACAAAGTGCGCTTACGGCAGGTGCGAGTAATGTGGAAACCGATCGGCAAAATGCGCTCAGCCAGACGCTGAGTCATCTCGCGGAGCCCGGTATTTTGGCATATGGAAAAAGTGGAATTGCGCAGGTTACGCCGGACAGCCTGCAATTGTCAGCCGGGAAAGACCTGATTGCCACAGCGGGCGGGAATGCCAGCGTGAATGTGGTGAAAAAATTCTCGCTGGCCGTAGGGGAAAAACTGTCGCTGTTTGCCCGCAAACTCGGCATCCAGATGATTGCCGGTGCGGGGGATATTACGACGCAGGCGCAGCGGGGCGAAATGCACATGCTGTCGCAGCAGGATTTCACGCTGACGAGCACCGCCGGGAAAATGAACGGCAGTGCCAGAAAGGGAATGCAGTTTGTCTGCGGGGGCGGCGGGATCCGGATCAGCCCGACCGGACTGGTCACGATTTTCTCGCCGACGGGCATTGAACTCAAAGCGCCGAGCCTGAAATACGACGGTCCGGAAAGTGTGTCGGTACCGACGCCATCCTTTGACAAAGGCGCCTTTAAACTTCGCTACAAACTGCACGCCGGCGATGATCCGGAGCAAATTCTGGCAAACAAAAAATTCAGGCTGACCAGTGCATCCGGACAGGTGGTGGAAGGCGTGACGGACAGCTGCGGTCGTTCACCCCTGCTCGATGCTGACGACCTCGACAGCTATAAAATGGAGATAATGGAATGACGGAGGCGAAGACAAAACCCTACGCTCCACGGGTGGTATCAGAAGGCGATATTCCGGTACACAAAACCCTGGGCGAAGTCGCCCAGACGCGCAACGTCGGGATACCGCGTCCGATGCCCGGCATTGTGATCCTCGTCCATGGCGTGAACGACGTGGGTGAAGCTTACCAGAATCAGGAGAAAGGAATACTTGTCGGGCTGGGTAAGCGACTCAACCGGCAGGATTTTTACGCCCACGAATGGAAAGACTACAGAATTATCACTCCCGGGCGTTCCCCCATCATCCCGTTTTACTGGGGATATAAACCGGTTACGCATGCTGACTACCGGGCGGACCAGAAGCGCTACCGGGAGGAGGTCGGGAAGCTGAGTGACAAAGCGCATCTGCCCTATGATGCGTACCAGGAAGATAACGAGACGAATAAAAAGTCGCTGGGTAATTACGGGAAAGGGCCGTTTCAGTACCAGAACGATAACTTTAAAAATGCACTTGATACGAGTTTTGCCAAGGGGGGCGGGACCTTTGCCAACGCAACGACGACGATCCCGGATATGCTGGGACCCGGCGCCGGTGGCTTCGGCGTTGCCGCTGCGGGATTTGCCTCGCTGCACTTCAATGATGGCGATTTTACCCATCCTATTTATGAAAACCCGCACCGCATTTACCAGTTTTTTGCCGCTCAACGGCTGGCGGATTTGATTTTAACTATCCGCCGAACTCCGGTCACAGCAAATGATGTTATCAACGTAGTGGCGCATAGTCAGGGCACTATCCTTACCATGCTGGCGAATATGTTGGTCAAACAAGAGGGATTAAAGCCTGTCAACTGTGTCATTCTTAATCACTCACCGTATTCTCTTAAGTCGCGCGCGGCTGAAAATATTCAGCCGGGTTATCAACAGACCGACGACGCCAGACAGCAGACATTTAAAAATTTCTGTCGCCTGATGCATACGCAATGGAAAGGGGGTGGGAAAATGGCAGAGAGCGAATTACTTGCTCTGGAGGCCTCCTGTACCCTGCGTAAACCTTCCGATAATCCGCTGCGAACGGATGGCAGATATTGCCGAAGCAACGACGGTAAAGTGTATAACTACTTTTGCCCGAACGATGGCGTCGTGTCGCTGGAGAATGTGCAGGGGTTTGGCTGGCGGGGCATTCCTCAGAATATTGCCAGTGATATACCGAATCTGTTTCAGCGTGTGTTTTACCAGCATGGTGAAGTAGGAAATATCCCTGAAGCTAAACCCTTTGAGCTACCACCGCGAAATGAGGGGGATGCAAAATATGCCTTTCTCACGAACGCCAGTTACAGCGCTCGCGATGTGGTGATAAATGGTGAGGAGTTACCGGAACCTTTTATTTTCAAACTTCAGGGGGAGGATAATCACCCGGATAACGATCCTAAAACCAGTGATAAACCGTATACCTATTATGTCGATCCGGACAGCCCGGACGCCTACATTTCCTATTCCGCCAAAGCCAGCGCCATTAAGCGCACAGTAACGACAACCTTTGCTGTGAACCGCTATCAAAATATTGGCTGGCAGCCTGGTCACGTTTTATCTGCTTCAGAGCTTAAAGAAGAGAGTTTTGAACGCAAGCATGAAGTTATTTATGGTGAGGTGTCAGGTTCGCGTGATTTTCAGTTAGTTACCCTTACCTGGAAGAAAACACCGGAAGAACTGCAAGCGGAATGGCAGAAAATCGACCCGGTAGGCTACAGCCAGCACTCCTCTATTGTGATGAGCGAATTTGTGCCATCGCACGCTATGGCGTTTGATTTGGCTATTGGGCAATGCAAATCATTCGATTATCAGGCGGGGAAATTTTGGGAAGGGTTGCTACATCGGGCAGACTGGCGCGATTCGCAGAACGGCAATGCCGATGCCAGAGAATATTATCGTTCGGGAAGGTTGCCAATTGCTGAGACGAAAGACTTCATGAACAGACCTGACGAAGTGCTTCCAAAGAGCACTTACGGTGTGAAAAATCAGTTTAACAAACATACCTCTTTCAAGCCTTCTCACGATCAGGTTTCAGGAAATCAAGAATTGAAAAGCCTCCAATGGGATATGCCAAAACCAATGAGTGACAGTCAACTGGCGTAAGGACAAAACATGAAAGGATTATGTACCGTTCTCGCAGCTACGTCCGTTGTGCTGGCAACCGGATGCCAGGCGAAAGAACCGCCGACACAGGTTGTTTACCGGTTCGATGATCATCGTTATCTTGAGTTAAAAGGCTGGGGCTGTGAAGGCCAGCTCTGGTATACAGATACGAAAAGGGGTATTCATTCACAGCCTTATTTTCAATTTTATCGAGTATTTACCCGTAAGTTTATTCATCCATCAGAACGATATATCTCAATTCCTAACTGGGAGGTGGATGGGTTTCATGTATCGAAAGACTATGGCGAAACATGGAAAGCTGTCGGTTTTTCCCCAGCGGGTAATGAACCAAATGGAGATAACAGAGCACCCGCAGAAGATGCAGTGTCTTTTACCGTCGTCAACGATCAGGGCTTTTTACTGACCAAGCACCGGCTGTACATGTCGTCAAAACCATTTGAAGACCCGCGCATTCTGCCCGGTGGGCCGGGGATTACCTATACCGTGGATGACGGAATGGGAAATAAAGTCAGAGGTAAGCTGGAACTCGGTTCTTCTGGCCCTGCTTGGGGGCTGGATTACATCACCAAAGAAGGTCTGCACGAAGATATAGCTCAATTTAAGACAAACTATCAGGACCTACCCGACAGCGTACCCGAGGTGAAGGGCTATACCGGCTGGGATCATATGCGCTGTGATATGGATGCGGGGCGATAACTGATGAAAGGATTATGTACCGTTCTCGCAGCTACGTCCGTTGTGCTGGCAACCGGATGCCAGGCGAAAGAACCGCCCACACAGGTTGTTTATCGGTTCGATGATCATCGTTATCTTGAGTTAAAAGGCTGGGGCTGTGAAGGCCAGCTCTGGTATACAGATACGAAAAGGGGTATTCATTCACAGCCTTATTTTCAATTTTATCGAGTATTTACCCGTAAGTTTATTCATCCATCAGAACGATATATCTCAATTCCTAACTGGGAGGTGGATGGGTTTCATGTATCGAAAGACTATGGCGAAACATGGAAAGCTGTCGGTTTTTCCCCAGCGGGTAATGAACCAAATGGAGATAACAGAGCACCCGCAGAAGATGCAGTGTCTTTCACCGTCGTCAACGATCAGGGTTTTTTACTGACCAAACACCGGCTGTATATGTCATCAAAGCCATTTGAAGACCCGCGCATTCTGCCCGGTGGACCGGGGATTGCCTATACCGTGGATGACGGAATGGGAAATAAAGTAAGCGATACGCTGGACCCCCGTTTCCCTGGCTGGGCCTGGGGAATGGTCTATATGACTAAGCAGGGGCTTAAGCACAGCACGCAGCAATTTAAGGCAAACTGGCAAGATTTACCCGACAGCGTACCCGACGTGAAGGGCTATACCGGCTGGGATCATATGCAATGCAACATGGATGCGGGAAAATAGGGAGATAAAGTGATGAAAGGCGTCATTAGGTTAAACGATCCGCTGATAAGCGGAGGAAAAGTCACTAAGGCCTCTGGGGCAGACTTTATGGGTCAGCCCGTGGCCTTGAAAGATGATCTTGTGCAGTGTCCGCTCCATAAAGGGACGTTCCCAATCACTGAATGTCACCCAACCTGGACCATGCATGGCCGTGGGGTTGTGGTAGATGGCTGTCGCGCGGCGTGTGGATGTGAAATCAAAAGTACCTTACCTGTGGCGGGAGCTTCGTAATGCGCGCGTGGTGGTTATACAAAAAACAGCCAGACTCGGTTTCCACTGTGCCAGTCGTCATGATTGTTTTCCTCTATGTGATAGCCGTCGCAATGGGCCTCGCGATCCGGGCTCTAACCTGGCCTGAACAGGAACACGTTACGGCTCTCTTTTTTGTGCCTTCAGTTATTCTGCCCATCTGTGTTGTGTCGTTGTTAGTTTTTACAAGTTTCATATTTCATGACGCCAACATTCATTATGCTGAAACCCGAAAATTCATAGCAAAAGAGCAGGAGATTAATTTAAAGGCGTATGCGCGGAAAAATATGTCTATCGCAGCATGGTCTTCAATAACCCCCCTGGAGCAACCCGCGCTGAATATGTTGAAACTGGAAGGCGAATTTCCGCTGGCACCGAAAACGCCGGTTAACATTCAGCTGGAAGATCGCTTCGACCAGACCAGGAATGAACAGATGTTTTACCGCTTACTGGACCCGATGGCAGAAAAATTGAAGGGCTATAACTACCGTATTTTTGAAACCGTTGTCTGGGTTCGTGGAGGGAGTGGATCCTGCATTGATGAACTGAGACGCACTCTGGAGCGGTTGGGTATTGAAACGGCCAGCACGTGTAAAATTGAGTACAGCACAGAATGCCCTGACTACGCGATCGTTAGCCAATGGATGAACTTATTTGATTACAGAGTTGAAAACCGGCTGATTGTTATCGTTCATTTACATGAAGAAAGCGGCGAATCAAAGAGCATGGAAAATGCATGTGCATTCCTGCTGACCAGTCATTATGTCCGGGAGGAGGGCGAAAAACCGGTATATTTATATCAGCCTATGTCTGATGTGACCGATGTAGAGGACAAAATGGCGGTCTTCCTTGAGACGGGTTCGGTACTTACGCCGAAAAATCTCTGGTATACCGGGCTGTCCCGTATTGAAAAATATCCATTAATGCAGGCACTGGACAAAAAAGCGCTCACGGTGGAACGGCTGGATATCGATGCCTCTCTGGGCGCAAAGAGTGCCGGGTATCGGTGGCTGGCTCTGGCATTTGCGGCGGATGCGGTAAAATATGCCCAGGGGGAGCAACTGGTAGCTTATTCAGACAAAAACAAATTTTGTATTACTGCGCTTTCCTCCATGAAGACAGCTATCCCAAAAAAACTTACCTGGTGTAACTGGAGTAATCCCCTTTATCCTGCGGGGATGGCGGCTTTATTCTGCGTGTTATCCCTCATTGCCTATCGTATCAGTTTCCTGGCGCAAAACGATCCGCCAGCAATCTGGGAACTGATTGCGAGCATCATCATTCCCTTCGTTATTTTTATTGGCCTCGGTATTTTTGTTTTCATCTCGAAAACGAATGAAGCCTACGAGGACATGGAATACGAATGGAAGCGATAGAAACGGAACAATGTTAATCATGTAATGTGGCTGGTCGCTTAGTTGACCAGCCTTTAGTTATTTACCCTGTCACTTTTACCGCAGTGGCCGCTTTTTTCGCTCTCGCGACGGCTTCGTCCACGTTTTCCCCGGTTGCTAATGCCACGCCCAGACGACGGCTTCCGTCGATCTCCGGTTTGCCGAACAGTCTGACCTGTAAGCCTGCACCAACCGCACCTTCGACGTTATCAAAGGTGACATTCTGGCTGGTCAGCTGCGGCAGGATCACCGCCGAGGCTGCCGGGCCGTACTGACGGATGCCGCCAACCGGCAGGCCGAGGAAAGCACGTACGTGCAGCGCGAACTCAGAGAGATCCTGCGAAATCAGTGTGACCATCCCGGTATCGTGCGGGCGAGGGGAGACTTCGCTGAAGATCACCTCGTCGCCGCAAACAAACAATTCCACGCCGAACAGGCCGTAGCCGCCCAGCGCCAGCACCGTTTTGCGGGCGATCTCCTGCGCGCGTGCCAGCGCCAGCGCGCTCATCTGCTGCGGCTGCCAGGATTCGCGATAATCGCCGTCTTCCTGGCGATGACCAATCGGGTCGCAGAAATAAACGCCATCCACGGCGCTGACGGTGAGCAGGGTAATTTCAAAATCAAATTTCACCACGCCTTCTACGATGACGCGCCCGGCACCGGCACGGCCGCCCTGCTGGGCATAGTCCCAGGCTTTGTCCAGCGTGCTGCTGTCGCGGATAAAGCTCTGCCCTTTGCCAGAGGAGCTCATTACCGGCTTAATGATGCACGGGTAGCCAATCTCCTCTACGGCCTGGAGAAACGCAGCTTTATCCCCGGCAAAACGGTAGCTGGAGGTCGGGAGCTGTAATTCTTCTGCCGCCAGGCGACGAATGCCTTCCCGGTTCATGGTCAGTTTTGCCGCTGTGGCACAGGGCACCACGCGCTGGCCTTCCTGTTCAAGGGCAACCAACATCTCAGTGGCAATGGCCTCAATTTCAGGTACCACGAAATCCGGTTTTTCGTCGGCAATTAACGCCCGCAGGGCATTACCGTCAAGCATATCGATGACGTGCGAGCGATGCGCGACGTGCATGGCGGGTGCATTCGCATAACGGTCCACCGCAATCACTTCCACACCCAAACGCTGGCATTCAATGGCCACTTCTTTACCCAGTTCACCCGATCCCAACAGCATGACGCGCGTCGCGGCAGGACGCAGCGCAGTTCCTAAACGAGTCATAAAAATCCCCCTGAAAAAGATGCGGGCAGTATAAACGAAAACGTTTGCGTCTGTCTTGTATAGGGATAACCCGGACAGGGGAGAAATTTGCGCTTCTTTAGCACTGACAGACATTTCCTGACACCCGCTCGCTTAGGCTGTGAAGGTTACGCACTGTTACGTGAGGAAAAATATGTCAGGCTGGATGAATCAACTGCAATCCCTGTTGGGACAAAAAGGCTCGTCGTCCGGCGAGCAGGGTCTGAGCAAGCTGCTTGTGCCGGGTGCGCTCGGCGGGCTGGCCGGTTTGCTGGTTGCCAATAAATCATCGCGGAAACTGCTTACCAAATACGGTACCGGCGCGCTGCTGGCGGGCGGAGGGGCTATTGCAGGCTCCGTCTTATGGAACAAATACAAAGACAAGGTGCGCAACGCGCATCAGGATGAACCGCAGTACGGGAAGCAGGTATCGCCGTTAGATTTACGCACCGAGCGTCTGATCCTCGCCCTGGTCTTTGCAGCCAAGAGCGACGGGCATATTGATGCCAGTGAACGTGCCGCAATTGAACAGCAGATGCGGGAAGCGGGCGTTGAGGAGCAGGGCAGGGCGCTGGTGGCGCAGGCCATCGAACAGCCGCTCGATCCGCAGCGTCTGGCGCAAAGCGTGAAAAACGAAGAAGAGGCACTGGAACTCTATTTTCTGAGCTGTGCTGCCATCGATATCGATCACTTTATGGAGCGCAGCTACCTGAACGCCCTGGGTGATGCGCTGAAGATCCCACAGGACGTTCGTGAGGGAATTGAGCAGGATATTCAGCAGCAGAAGCAGACCCTCGCGGGCTAGAAGGCCATGTTTCGCTTGCATCATACGCGTGTTTTGCCAACCTTATAGGATGTAAAACGAAAAAGTAAGAATGCCATGCCTCCAAAAGCCCGACGTACTCCTTATGCGATCACCACGCATGGCGATACGCGTATCGATAACTACTACTGGCTGCGGGACGATTCTCGTTCCCGGCCAGAGGTGCTCGACTATCTGCACGAGGAAAACGACTATGGCCGCCAGGTCATGGCCAGCCAGCAGGCGCTTCAGGATCAGCTCCTGAACGAAATGGTGCAGCGTATCCCCCAGCGTGATGTCTCTGCCCCGTGGTGCAAAAACAGTTATCGCTATCGCCATATTTATGAGCCGGGAA
Source organism: Enterobacter cloacae complex sp. ECL411 (assembly GCF_021869665.1). NCBI lineage: Bacteria > Pseudomonadati > Pseudomonadota > Gammaproteobacteria > Enterobacterales > Enterobacteriaceae > Enterobacter > Enterobacter cloacae complex sp. ECL411. Next base: position 2,754,205 of record NZ_CP091486.1, on the reverse strand, counting down.
ACGAATATCCCATCTACCAGCGCCAGTCTGTGCTGAGCGCCGAGTGGGACGAATGGGAGATCCTGCTGGATGCTAACAAACGTGCTGCCCACAGTGAGTTTTATACGCTGGGCGGCATGTCCATTTCCCCCGATAACGCCATTATGGCGCTGGCTGAGGATTACCTCTCCCGCCGCCAGTACGGTTTGCGTTTCCGCAATCTTGAAACGGGAAACTGGTATCCCGAAATGCTGGATAATGTCTCCCCCGATTTCGTCTGGGGTAACGATTCAGAAACGGTCTACTACGTTAAAAAGCATGCCTCAACGCTGCTACCTTATCAGGTCTGGCGTCATACGGTGGGGACCGATTCCGCCGATGATGAGCTTGTGTATGAAGAAAAAGACGAGACGTTCTACGTCAGCCTGCATAAAACCTCGTCTCGCCACTACGTGATTATCTTCCTTGCCAGCGCCACCACCTCTGAGGTGCTGCTGCTGGATGCCGAACTGCCGGATGCCCAGCCGTTATGCTTCCTGCCGCGCCGTAAAGATCATGAGTACAGTCTGGATCACTTCCAGCACAGCTTTTACCTGCGTTCGAACCGCGAGGGCAAAAACTTTGGCCTTTATAAAACCAAAGTGCGCGATGAACGGAAGTGGGAAGTGTTAATTCCTGCGCGCGATCAGGTGATGCTGGAGGGGTTCACCCTGTTTACCGACTGGCTGGTGGTGGAAGAGCGTCAGCGCGGACTGACCAGTATCCGCCAAATCAACCGCAAAACCCGCGAAGCGGTGGGCATTGCGTTCGATGACCCTGCTTACGTGACGTGGATCGGCTTTAACCCGGAACCGGAATCGTCCCGCCTGCGGTACGGCTATTCGTCAATGACTACCCCGGACACGTTGTTTGAGCTGGATATGGACACCGGGCAGCGTCAGGTGATTAAACAGGCTGAGGTCCGGGGATTTGAGTCGGAAAATTATCGCAGTGAACACCTGTGGGTGACCGCGCGCGACGGCGTTGAAGTCCCCGTGTCTCTCGTCTACCACAAGGATCACTTCAACAAAGGTAAAAACCCCATCCTCATCTACGGTTACGGCTCCTACGGATCCAGCATGGACGCCGATTTCAGCAGCAGCAGGCTGAGCCTGCTCGACCGCGGTTTTGTTTATGCGATTGCCCATATTCGCGGCGGCGGCGAGCTGGGTCAGCACTGGTATGAACACGGAAAATTTCTCAAAAAGAAAAATACCTTCAATGACTACCTTGATGTCTGCGATGCGCTGATCGCGCAGGGTTATGGCGATCCGCAACTCTGCTTTGGCATGGGGGGCAGCGCCGGAGGCATGTTAATGGGAGCCGTGGTAAACCAGCGGCCTGAACTGTTTAAAGGCGTTATCGCTCAGGTGCCGTTTGTGGACGTGGTGACGACCATGCTGGACGAAACCATTCCGCTGACCACCGGGGAGTTTGAGGAGTGGGGGAACCCGCAGGATGAAACCTATTACCGCTACATGAAAGAGTACAGCCCGTACGATAACGTCGAGGCGAAAGCCTATCCGCATATGCTGGTGACCACCGGCCTGCACGATTCCCAGGTGCAGTACTGGGAGCCCGCGAAATGGGTGGCGAAGCTGCGTGAGCTAAAAACTGACGATAATCTGCTGCTGCTGTGTACCGATATGGACTCGGGGCACGGAGGGAAATCAGGGCGATTTAAATCCTATGAAGGGGTGGCGCTGGAGTACGCCTTTTTGATTGGCCTGGCGCAGGATACGCTGCCAGGCCGCGCGGGAACTCAGGCTTCGCCTAAATAATGCTTCAGCGTCAGGCGCAGTTCCGGGCTCATTCTGTCGAGGTTGTTGTACAGCCAGCGCAGATAGCCCGGATCGTTGTCCGCCACTTCCGATACCGGTTTTCCACGATATTTACCGAACGTGAAGGTGGTCAGTAGGGCGGGGCGGCCGGTAATGGTCGCCATATCGTCCGGCGTCCAGCCGGAAGTATTCATGATATCAATCAGGAGCGCTGCGGTGATGTAGCAGTCATAGAGGGCGCGGTGATGATGCAGCCCTTCCGGCGTCCGCACGCTTAGTTTGCGCGACTTATACAGCGCCATATTGCTGTATTTGATCCCCGGCCACAGACGGCGCGCCAGCTTCATGGTGCAAATCCATTCACCGGGCATCTCCGGCAGCACGCGGCGGTCAAAGCTGGCGTTATGGGCGACATACCACTGGCTACCGTGGTAAAGAGGGATGATCTCTTCAATCCACGGCTTATCCGCCACCATCGATTCCGTAATGCGATGAATTGCCATCGCCTGCGCACTGATGGGACGGTCCGGGCGCACCAGGTGGCTCATTGGATTGACTATCTTTCCGTCAACCACGTCGACAGAGGCGACTTCCACAATTCCACCCTGCAAATCGCAGGTTTCGGTATCGATAACGCGCAGCATTGATCGCTCCTGATCCTAAAATGCCTAGCCTAATGGAATGATATCCCCTTGCCAACCCTGTCGGCCCAAAGAACCGGTTAACAGCAATTCTCCCTTATCGGCACGCACGATCAGCTGACCTTTTTCATCCCATAAGGCGCTACCGCTGCGCGCGTTCGCCATTAATACCGCGATGGCGTACTTATGCGCGAAGCGTTGTAACGAACTGATGGATTGCCGCCAGCGTTGCTCACCCACCGCCAGGCTGCTGGTGAACAGCGTTGCCTCTGGGTCTAGTTCCGGGGCGTCAGCCTGATTATCAACGATGGTTAACCGTTTATTGCCAGGATTAACACCCGCACCGTTACCCTGCGGATAGCGCCGGATGGTCGACAGGTTAGGGGTGAAAAGCGCGAGTCCTTTCTGTTGCTGGAGCGTAATACCGGCAATCACCGTGATGAAACGTGACTGCGCCGCGTGAAGGAGGGGGGCAAGCTGCAAATCGTCGGGGGGTGGGGGTAAGGTTGTTCCGCCAGGGCCGGTAAGCGAAAGCTCCGGAAAGACGACTAAATCGCACCCATGCGAGGCAGCCTCGGCAATAAAGTGCAGGTGATGTTTTACGTGCTCATCAACACAGTTGTGCCGCGGAGCATACTGAGCCGCGGCAATAGTCCATCGTGACATCGTGACTTCCTTATACACTAAGTCGCTGGGATTTTAAGATTACACCTAAATTTATCAGGGTTTTCTTATCCTGCCACATAACGCGTAAGGAAGTGTAACGGGACGTTAAGCTTATTTAACTTTAGGTTCGTACGGCAGGCGCGAGAGATTAACGGAGGCGAGGCGATGCGCAATAAGACGTTCGCGGAACCAGTCGCGCAGATGCGCGGGTTGTTCACGCTCTACCACTTCAGCCACGACGGGCATGTTGTAACGCTCTTTGAATGCGACCCCCGCGGCGGCGAGATCGACATTCACTTTGTCCATCTCGTCCTGAGGAAGGGCGGCCAGGTTAACGTTCATTTCCTTCTCCTTTTTCTGCGGCGGCAACGTTACCGCGATTGTTCAACGATGACAAGGGAGCAAAGGATGTTCCTCGACTCGTTAATTATACAGAGTTATTCTTTAGCATTCAGGCATAACGAAAAGGAATGATTGTGATGCACTTTACCCCTTCCCGCGTCGCGTGTGCGCTGGTGTTTCTGCTCTCTTCGGCAATCGCGCCATCAGCTCTGGCCCATGCGCACCTTAAGCAACAATCCCCGCAGGAAAATACCGTCGCGACGGCACCCGATGTCATTACCCTGAATTTCTCGGAGGGCATTGAACCTGCCTTCAGCGGCGTCGTGGTGACGGACGCGCAGCAGCACAAAATCCAGACCGGCGCGGTGAAGCGTGACAAGAAGGATAACGCAAAGCTGATTGTTCCTCTTGAGAAACCGTTGACGACCGGCACCTATACGGTGGACTGGCATGTGGTCTCCGTGGACGGCCACAAAACCAAGGGCAGCTATCACTTTAGCGTGAAATAGTATGCTGGCCCTGAGCTACGTAGCGTTTCGCTTTATCCATTTTGTTGCGCTGATACTACTGTTCGGCAACGCGTTATACAGTGTCTGGTTTGCACCGTCTTCGTTGCAGCGCCTCATGACGCAGCGTTTCCAGCGCCAGCAGAATATCGCGGCCTTAATCAGCCTGATGGCTGCTCTGCTGATGTTCGGCCTGCAAAGTGGGTTAATGGGCAATGGCTGGGGTGATGTCATTCGCCCGGCGGTCTGGCGCAGCGTGCTGGGCACGCAGTTTGGTGGCGTCTGGCTGTGGCAAATGGTGCTGGCCGCTGTGACCGCGGGTGCTGCATGGCTTACCCCGCAAAAGGGCTCACGGCTGTTACTGCTCGCGATGGGGCAACTGGTGCTGCTGGCGGGCGTGGGACATGCCGCGATGAACGGTGGCGCGCCGGGTGCGTTGCATCGTCTGAACCATGCGCTTCACCTGCTCTGCGCCGCCACCTGGGTGGGCGGTCTACTGCCGCTGCTGTTCTGTATGCGGCTGGCGAAAGGCCGCTGGCAGCCAGCCGCTATCTTTACCATGATGCGCTTCTCCCGCGTGGGGCATTATGCAGTGGCGGGCGTGCTGCTGACCGGGATAATCAATACGCTCTTTATTGTGGGCATAGACGTGCCGTGGGAAGCGCCTTATGTACGGCTGTTGTTGTTCAAATGTGCGCTGGTCATCATGATGGTGGCAATTGCGCTGGCGAATCGGTATTTTCTTGTGCCACGCTTTCGCCCTGATGCCGGGCGGGAACAACAGATTTTTATCAGGATGACACAGGCAGAAGTGGTGCTGGGCGCGCTGGTACTGGTGGCCGTCAGCCTGTTCGCGACCTGGGAACCCTTCTGACAAGGTTAAATAATTTATGAAAAAGACACTGCTTTCTCTTTTACTTCTCACCTGTGCCAGCAGTGCGCTGGCCGCGCCGCAGGTCATCACCGTCAGCCGGTTTGAAGTGGGTAAGGACAACTGGGCATTTAATCGTGAAGAGGTCATGCTCACCTGCCGTCCCGGTAACGCGCTGTATGTCATCAATCCCAGTACGCTCGTGCAGTATCCGTTAAATGACGTAGCGGAGCAGCAGGTTGCCAGCGGGAAAAGTAACGGACAGCCTGTCAGCGTGATCCAGGTGGATGACCCGGCAAACCCCGGGCAGAAGAAGAGTCTGGCACCGTTTATTGAGCGCGCTAAAAAGCTCTGCTAGCCGTCAGGTTTCCAGTAAAAAAAAACCGCAGGTGCTTGTAAAAGCTCTGCGGTTTTTCACATTTAGTGATGTTCTGACGCTTTTTTTCAGACCACTTTTACTGTGGACTGGAAAACCTGACGCCGTCATCTATTCTTAAAGGGCAAGGCGATTGAGCCTGCATTAATGCCAACTTTTAGCGCACGGCTCTCTCCCAAGAGCCATTTCCCTGGACCGAATACAGGAATCGTATTCGGTCTCTTTTTATCTGCATGAAAATAAACGATAAAACTCGGTTTTCGTCTCAGCAGAAGGTTCACTTCCTGTGCGCCTGCTTCAAACATACCACAACCCGGCAGGCGTAAGTCCAGTCCTTTTTGGCTGCTTTGTTAAATTTTTGTTTGTATTTTGCCTGAGACGACTGCGGGATCAATGCGCGCATGTACGGAAGCCGCAATATCATCAAGTAACGCAAAGCGGCGACGGTATTCGGCGCGTTTTTTGCTGGCAATTTCCTCCAGTGCTTTACGCTCCATCTGGAGCGGCAACTGCCAGCAGAAGGCGGAGAGTTTCTTTCCGTTCAGGCCTTCCCAGAACTCGTCGTAGCTAGCGTGAAAATGACGCCCTTTACTCAGACGGTAGCGCAGCGCGCGGAAAACATGGCCTTCATCGCTGACGGCAAAAATCGCGCTGATGTTCGAGCGTGAGGCAAGCTGGAAGATCACCTCCATCAGCACGCGTTTCGGGAAAAGCCCATGGCAGGCACGGGTAGCCTGCTTAATCACCTCCCGTGAAACATGACGACGGGGACCCTGGAGGCCGCCGATCACCAGCACCATACGGCCGTTACTGCGTGCGACACAGAACGTCAGGCTGGCAAGCAGCGTGTTGTCATTGTCATGCAGCCAAAGCGTGCTTTCGCCTTCACGTTCAGCCTTACCTGCGGACGAGGCGTGGACGGTATAGATTTCGCCGTTTTTTGCCTCGAACCGGACAACCGGCACCTCTTGCGGATTGGTCAGCGCGTGGGCGAGGGCGGTATTTGTCAGACTATCAATCCACTGATAGTGGCTGACGATAGCATCGGCCCGGTCGTTTGAGTTCAGGCCACGCATCAGATACTGGCGGTGAGTTTTGCTCGGCAAGGTAATTTGAGAGGTGAGCAGCCTGTCGAAATCATCGCGCCCGGATAGCGCCTCCAGCATGCGATGGGTGGAGGACCAGAATAAAAGCGAGCGCAGAAGGAACTTTAACCGGTAATCACGTTTGTGCCAGATTGGGCCGGGAACGCGTTTCCCTCTCACCAGTTCAGAAATAATATTTGTGCGATGCGGATAAAAAACATCGTTTTGCAGGTGTATGTTTGACACGTGAAAATCCCTCTTTTTATTCCGCATTATTTTAAAGGTCAGGGAATAAGGGATTAATAGCGCAGCGATCTTTATTTCCGGCTGGTTTATGGTTTGTTTGGATTCGCGATATCCAACGCCAGCGCATGACATTTTCTGTGGCAGCTATACTTCTTACAGGAGGCGTTATGTATCAGAAAATAGAGGGAGAACACTGGCGTCATGTCTGGGTTGTCAGCGATATTCATGGTTGCTATCAGTGGCTTATGGATGAGCTTAAACGACGGCATTTTAATCCTGATGCGGATCTGCTTATCTCGGTGGGGGATATTATCGACCGCGGTCCCGACAGCATGAAATGTTTACAGCTGATGCAGGAAAAGTGGTTTTATGCGGTACGCGGTAATCACGAGCAAATGGCGTTAGATGCGCTTGAAAATAATGATTTTAGTCTCTGGAAGATAAATGGCGGTAACTGGTTTACCGGGCTTACGGTCGCTCAACAAAAGCAGGCGAAGGATTTACTCGACGCGTGTCGGGACTTACCACACATTATTGAAATAACCTGCAAAAACGGGCTGAACGTGATTGCTCATGCGGATTATCCCGCCGCCGAATATGCCTGGCATAAGCCGGTAGATGCCCAGCGGGTGCTGTGGGATCGCGACCGGTTAATGGGCTTTATGGTGGGTAGAGGGCAGGGCATTAGCGGCGCGGATCACTTCTGGTTCGGACATACGCCTGTGGACAAGCGCTACGATTTCAACAATCTGCACTACATTGATACGGGAGCGGTGTTCGGGGGCTTTCTGACGCTGGCGCAGCTTCAGTAATAAATAACCCGCCTTCGGGCGGGTTCTCTTTGGGTTATGCAAGACGCAAGACCCAGGCATCGGTTTTACTGTCGTAATGTTCACGGTACAGAACGGAATGTTCCCCATCAAGGATCGCCGGGACGCTGGTATCTGCATCCCAGGCGTCCAGTTGCATGCACAAATCCGGATCGGATTTGCAGGGAATACTTAACGTTCGTTCGCCTTGTGCTTCGCCGCGCAATTCAGCGTCGTCGATTTCAAAAGCGCCAATGCGTACGCTGGTTTTCGTCATAATGCTCTCCGGTTTGTTGCCCAAAATCTGGTATGACCAGTGCAGTCATCCATTTTTGATCCTAGACAAGGAGAGAGAAATCGCCAGTAAAAAAATGCGTTTTTTCAGTCAGTGCGGCTGTTACCGGTAAACAGGCGACCATCGCGTACCAGTTCACGCGGATAGCTGTTTTTCAGCCGCGAGCCGACTTTTTTCGCCAGCCCGAGCGGATAGCCCTGATACGTCACGATGACTTCATCCTGTGACGGGCCGTCTTCCGGGTAAACGTCACGACCGCGATACCACTCTTCCGCTTCATGATGCGTCAGGGCGAAGGAGTTCTCACTTCCTGCCAGCGCAATGACCGCTTCGTGCTGCCAGCGATAGCCTTTGTTGTGGATCTCCGCCAGGCGAATACCGAGGCGGGAGAAACGCACCTTACCAATCAGCGGTTCGATGTTGACCGGGAACAGCCACAGCTCTTTGTCACGCATCCAGAGGCGCAGGCTCTCATCCCAGTGCAGTCCCACTTTGCTGGCAGCCGCTTGCGCCTGTGTCGCCTCACGGCCTTTGACCGGCGCGAACGGGAAGTTGCCGACCTTAAACTTAGGGACAGGCAGCGGATCGACGGCGCGGGTTTTACGCAGTCGTGCGACAAAGAACCCCTCGCAATCGTAAATCTGCGGGAAGACGTGCAGGAAGCCTTCAGGGGTGGCCGCGTGACTGGCCGAATCGAAGAGGGTGTCCAGCGGCAGAAACTCGACGGCATCCGCATAGCGTTGCCTGAGCCACAGGCAGACGTCCTCGTTTTCATCGCGGTTCAGCGTGCAGGTGGAGTAAACCAGCGTTCCACCGGGGCGCAGGGCATGAAACGCACTGTCGATCAGTTCACGCTGCGTGGCGGCGATCTCCAGGTTGCTTTCAACGGACCAGTTTTTTAACGCATCAGGATCTTTACGCACTACGCCTTCGCCGGAGCAGGGCGCGTCGAGCAGGATGGCATCAAAAGCTTCCGGCAAGGCAGCGCCAAACACGCGACCGTCGAAGTGTGTTAACGCGACGTTGTGGATCCCGCAGCGGCTGATATTGGCGTGCAGGACTTTGACGCGGCTGGCGGAAAATTCGTTGGCGAGGATCGCGCCGTGGTTGTTCATCCGGGCGGCAATTTGCGTGGTTTTAGAGCCCGGCGCCGCCGCGACATCCATCACCCGCTCAGGCTGGTTTCCGTCGGCAAACAGCGCGGCAACCGGCAGCATGGAGCTGGCTTCCTGAATATAAAACAGCCCGCTCAGGTGCTCGGCGGTGCTGCCGAGCGGCAGGCTCTCCTCGTCATCCCGCTCGATCCAGAACCCTTCCTCACACCACGGCACCGGCGTCAGCTGCCAGCCGTAGGAGGAGACGAGATCCAGAAACGCTCCGACGCTGATTTTCAGCGTATTGACGCGAATACTTCGACGCAAAGGGCGCTGGCAGGCGGCGACGAAATCGTCGAAAGAGAGATGAGCAGGAAGCGCCTCGCGCATCTGTGCGAGGAATTGTTCAGGAAGAAATACGGAGTTTTGAGCCACGGGCACACCACAGGGAAACATTCAGGCGCGCAGTGTAACATAAAGGCTCCGGCGCGTTGACACCGGAGCCTGCGAGATTAACGCGGCAGTGCCGTTCCCCATTCGCGCCACTCTTTCGGTTCACTTTCCAGCAGCAGGAAGTGTTTTCCTGCCTGCGCCTTAGGCGCCAGAGGCGTGCCAGGCGGCGTCGCGAAGGCAATGCCGCCGCGAATGAACTGGTTAAAGGTCCCCGTTTTGACCACGCCACCGGTCAGGCCGAAGTCCAGCGAGTAGCCTGAAGCCAGCCAGAACACCGAGTTGTTGCGAACCAGATGCTGATAACGCTGGCTGATGCGCAGGCCGACCATCACGCGATCGGACAGATTACCCAGCGTCAGGCTTGTTACTGTTCCCACTTCAATACCGCGGAACAGGACCGGCGTACCGATGCCCAGCGAACCGGCTTCCGGTACTTCAACCACAATGCTCAGACCGTCCAGATAACGGGAATCGGTGATGGTCGCCTCCTGCAACTCAAACTCACGACGCGCGTTGCCCCGACCCGGTTCAACGTTAATGTACGGCTGAAGTATGGTGTCGAGATGCTCAACCCCTGCGGCAGAAATTTGCGGCGTAACCACCGAGAAGCGCGAGCCTGCCCGGGCGAACGTCTGTACATATTCCGGATAAAGCACGGCGGTAGCCTGAACTTCATTGCGCGCGGTGATCAGCGTCAGCTTCTGAACCTGCCCGATATCAATTCCGAGATAGCGGATAGGCATGCCTTCTGCCAGTTTACCGGCATCAAAGGTGTGCAGGGTAATCTGTCCCCCGACGGCGCGCGCCGCGGTTTCAGACGGGAAGAGGATCCGCTTGTCACCTTTACGCATGTTGCCGCCCGCGCCGCTCAGGTTATCGAAGCTGATCGCACCGCGCAGGGCACGGGAGAGGGGAGACGCCTGTACGGTCAGCCCGTTGCCGTTGAGCTGCACTTTCGCGCCGCCTTCAGCCCAGAACACGCTGTTTGGCGTGAGCAGCTTGCGATACTCCGGCTTGATATGCAGTTCGATATCAAACGCGTCCGCACGAGGACGAACGGTGATCACTTCTCCGACCTCAAACTTACGATAAAGCACGACGGAGCCTGCCTGGACATCCGGCAGCGTTTCAGCGCTTAAGGTCAGCGTGGTGGTCGGCAGGTCGCCGAGGCTGTTTTCAATGGCTTTGTCCAGATTGGCGAACAGTGGATAGCTCTCACGCAGCGCGCCTTTGCTGCCCGGCAGAATGCGGATCCCGCCGTTAACCCACTCGCTGGCGCTGGCGCCGAGGAACTCAACGCCGTCCAGACCCACCTTCACGTCGACCCGGCTGTTCACCACAAATTTACTGTCGCCGTGCACAAGGTTGCCGTACTGCGGATCGATGGCGGCGGAGAAGGAGACCCCTTTTTCCGTCAGCTTTCGTTCCAGAACCTGACCCACCTGCACACCGTGCAGGATTAGCGGTTGACCGGCTTCGATACCATAGCTTTCCGGCGCATTCAGCTTAACCGTCAACACGCCCGGTTTTTGCAGCAGAGCTTTATCCGCCGGCGCGATGACAAAGTTTTTATTCGGTGCACCTTCACCGGGGATCAGCTCAAAGGTGCTTCCCGTCAGCAGGGAACTGATGCTGGCGTCGCTGAGGGAGAGCTTCGGATTACGCAGCTCGATGCGTGTTTTTTCCCGCAGGAGGTCCACAACGCTCGGATCCACCGTCATTTCGCCGGTAACGGAGCCGCCCGCGTTGAGGGTTAATTTTGTCAGTTGCCCGACCTCTAAACCCTGGTACATCAGCGGGGTCGAACCGGCTTTCAGGCCTTTGGCATCCGGCAGGGTCAACTTGACGATGACACCGCGCTGGCTGTGTGCCAGGTCGGCGTACAGACCAAAGGTATCCTCTGCGGCGGCAGGGCTGGAGTCAGCAGGTGAGTCGAAGGCGATAGCGCCATTCACCAGCGCCGCCAGGCTCTCAAGCTTCACTTTCGCACCGCTTAAGCTCAGGTCAGCATCGACGCCGGAGACGTTCCAGAAGCGGCTGCCTTTTTTTACCAGGTTGGTAAAACGGCGATCGATCAGTACATCAATGGTCACGCCATCTTTGTTCGGGTTAATGGCGTAGTCGTAAACGCGGCCAACCGGAATTTTGCGGAAATAGACCAGAGAACCACTGTTCAGCGAGCCCAAATCCGGCGCGCGGAGGTGGATCATCAGATCGCCGTTATTCAGCCGATATTTCGGCTGGGTATCCAGCGCAACAAAGTGATCCTGTGGCTCACCTTTGCCAGGCATCATGCCGATATAGTTACCGCCCACAAGCGCATCCAGCCCGGAAACGCCGGCCAGGGAGGCTTTAGGCGTGACCAGCCAGAACTGCGTTTCGGCGCGCAGGGCATCCTGCATGTCAGACTTAATGCTCGCCCGGACCTGGATTTTGTTCAGCCCTTTGCCGAGGGAAATATCCTGCACGGTACCCACTTCCACCCCCTGGAAGCGAACGGGGGTACGTCCGGCGACAATGCCGTCCGCAGACTGGAAATCAATCGTGATGGTACTTCCGCGATCTTCATAGCTCGTCCAGATAAGCCAGCCTGCGATCATCAGCGCGATGACAGGCAGCAACCAGAATGGCGAAATGCGGCGTTTTGTTTTAATTCTCGCTTCAGTCGGCGAAGCGGGCGTTTCCTGACTCATGTGCGTCCCAAAGTAAGCGGCTGTCCAGCCATTCCACTGCAAGAATAGTCAATATCACCGCAGAGCCGAAATAAAAAGCTGCGGGTCCCATGGTAAAAGCAAGTAACTGATCGCGATTGATGAGCGACATCATCAGCGAAATCACGAACAGATCCAACATCGACCAGCGACCAATCCAGGTCACGAATCGCAGAAGCAGGATGCGGGTGCGTAGTCCTTGTTCGCATTTAAAGTGAATGCTGATAAGTAGCGTAAACATCACCACCACTTTGGTAAAGGGCACCAGAATACTGGCGATGAAGACAATGGCGGCAACCCCCACGTTACTGTGCGCCAGAGAGATAATCCCCGAAAGGATAGTATCTTCCTGTCGGGCGCCGTTCACATAAATTACGGAGATCGGCAGCATATTGGCCGGGAATAAAAATATCAGTGAGGCGATAAGCGCCGCCCAGCATTTTTGCAGGCTGTTGTTGCGCCGCAATCTTAACGGAATGTGGCAGCGAGGACACCTCCCGCGTTTATCCGGTAAACCGGTGTAATGGCACCCCAGGCAGACGCGCAGGTTTTCATCAGGCCGGGTCGCGGGACGCTGAGGGTAAAATCGCTCCCAAAGCTGTTCAACATTCAGATGAATCAGGGTCAAAATACTCAGCAGGACCAGTGAAATAAACGCAAAAAGGCCAATGCCGGGTTGTAAAAACGCATAATCCTGCACCTTAATGGAGGCCACGCCGACGCCCACCAGATAGATGTCCAGCATCACCCACTCCTTGAGCTTTTCCAGCATGAGCAGGACAGGGCGCAGGTTCATCCCCAGAATGTTGCCAAACCACAGGTAGGCAATTGCCGCGACCAGCACCAGCGGCGCGCCGACGACGCAGAACAGCACCATAGCGCCGGTGAGCGGATCGCCCTCGCGCGTCATCTGCCAGATCCCCTGCAATACGTTAGCGTCAATACGCACGCCAAGCAGGTAGAGCTTTAACAGCGGCTCGGTCCAGGCGAACGGCATCAGCAGCAGCATGGTAACCGCCATTGCCGCCAGACGCGTCAATGACCAGTCCCGGCCATCGCGAATTTTGGCATCGCAGCAAGGGCAAAAAGCACTTTGGTGCGATTTCATCTTCGGCAACATAAAAAGCGTATCGCACTGGGGACAACGCTGATAATGTGCACGAGGCAGAGCCTGGCTTACCGTACGGACAACGATCTTTCTTGTCGGCGTAATTTGGGGTGTTTTTAGGGCCATCAGTCGCACACAGATAAGTATTGTTGAAAGTTATAATAACTCATGAACGGATTCATCTTGAGCATGAGCGCATTTAATGCTTATTTTAATAGGCTATGCGGTAATTATGTAAGATAACTAAGTGATTGAATAATGAACAAAACAGAATTCTACGCGGATCTGAATCGCGATTTTAAGGCATTAATGGCAGGGGAAACCAGTTTCTTAGCCACTCTGGCAAATACCAGTGCGTTACTGTACGAACGCCTTTCTGACGTGAACTGGGCGGGCTTTTATCTGCTGGAAGGCGACACGCTGGTGCTGGGGCCTTTCCAGGGGAAACTCGCCTGCGTACGCATCCCGGTAGGTCGCGGCGTGTGCGGTACCGCAGTGGCGACCCGTCAGGTTCAGCGTGTCGAAGATGTTCATGCGTTTGACGGCCACATTGCCTGCGATGCCAGCAGCAATTCTGAAATCGTACTGCCGCTGGTGGTTAAAAATCAGATTATTGGCGTTCTGGATATCGACAGCACGGTCTTCAGCCGCTTTACTGCCGAGGATGAGCAGGGGCTGCGCGCGTTGGCCGCAAACCTGGAAAATGTTCTGGCAGAGACCGATTATCATAAATTCTTTGCGAGCGTCGCAGGATAATCAACGGATAACGTAGCATTTACTGATAGCGTCATTATAATGTCGCCTGTTCATGCCTGCGCTTGTTGGCAACGTCCGTTGTAATCAGGAAATTTCATGGAAAATCAACCTAAGTTGAATAGCAGTAAAGAAGTTATCGCATTTCTGGCCGAGCGTTTCCCGCAGTGCTTCAGCGCTGAAGGTGAAGCGCGTCCTCTGAAAGTCGGTATCTTTCAGGATCTGGTCGCGCGCGTTGAGGGGGAGATGAACCTCAGCAAAACGCAGCTTCGTTCTGCCTTGCGCCTTTATACCTCGAGCTGGCGTTACCTGTACGGTATCAAGCCGGGTGCGACCCGTGTCGACCTTGACGGCAACCCGTGTGGTGAGCTGGACGAGCAGCACGTAGAACATGCGCGTAAGCAGCTTGAAGAAGCCAAAGCTCGCGTTCAGGCACAGCGTGCTGAACAGCAGGCCAAAAAACGCGAAGCCGCAGCGGCAAACGGTCAGGAAGACGCCCCTCGTCGCGAGCGTAAACCGCGTCCGGCACCGCGTCGTACTGAAAATAACGATCGCAAACCGCGTGCTGACAAACCAGCAGCTAAAGCCCCACGTGCGCCGCGCGAAGAGCCGCGCCACACCCCAGTTTCGGACATCAACGCCCTGAGCGTAGGTCAGTCTCTGAAGGTTAAAGCGGGTAACAATGCGATGGATGCCACCGTACTGGAAATCACCAAAGATGGCGTTCGTGTACAGCTGACTTCTGGTATGTCAATGATTGTACGCGCAGAACACTTGTTGTTCTGAAACGGAGGCCGAGCCTGGCATGAACACTTTTTTTAAGCTCACCGCGCTGGCTGGCCTGTTTGCTATAACAGGCCACGCTTTCGCTGTGGACGATATTACGCGTGTTGATCAAATTCCGGTTCTTAAGGAAGAAACTCAGCACGCGACGGTGAGTGAGCGCGTGACGTCGCGCTTTACTCGTTCGCACTATCGTCAGTTCGATCTCGATCAGGCCTTTTCGGCCAAAATCTTTGACCGTTATCTGAACTTGCTGGATTACAGCCATAACGTACTGCTGGCCAGCGATGTCGAACAGTTCGCTAAACGCAAATCCGAAGTGGGTGATGAGCTGCGCTCCGGAAAGCTGGATCTTTTCTACGATCTGTACAACTTATCGCAAAAGCGCCGTTTTGAGCGTTATCAATACGCGCTGAAAGTGCTGGAACGTCCGATGGACTTCACCGGCAACGACACCTTTAATCTGGACCGCAGCAAAGCGCCATGGCCGAAAGATGAGGCTGAACTGAATGCGCTGTGGGACGGAAAAGTCAAATATGACGAACTGAGCCTCAAGCTCACAGGCAAAGACGAAAAAGAGATCCGTGAGACGTTAAACCGTCGCTACAAATTCGCAATTCGTCGTCTGGCGCAGACCAACAGTGAAGATGTTTTCTCGCTGGCGATGACCGCGTTTGCGCACGAAATTGATCCGCACACTAATTATCTCTCTCCACGTAACACCGAACAGTTCAATACCGAAATGAGCCTGTCTCTGGAAGGTATCGGTGCTGTGCTTCAGATGGATGATGACTACACCGTTATCAACTCCATGGTGGCCGGTGGCCCTGCGTCGAAAAGCAAAGCGATCAGCGTAGGCGACCGTATTGTCGGTGTAGGTCAAACCGGAAAGAGCATGGTGGACGTGATTGGCTGGCGACTTGATGACGTAGTTGCGCTGATCAAAGGGCCGAAGGGCAGCAAAGTTCGCCTGGAGATCCTGCCAGCCGGAAAGGGGACCAAAACCCGTATCGTTACTCTGACCCGTGAGCGTATCCGTCTGGAAGATCGCGCGGTGAAAATGTCGGTGAAAACCGTGGGTAAAGAGAAGGTTGGCGTTCTGGATATCCCTGGCTTCTACGTTGGCCTGACCGATGATGTAAAAGTGCAGCTCCAGAAGCTTGAAAAGCAGAATGTCAGCAGTGTGATCATCGACCTGCGCAGCAACGGCGGCGGGGCATTGACCGAGGCCGTCTCGCTCTCCGGGCTGTTTATCCCGTCTGGCCCGGTGGTTCAGGTGCGCGATAACAACGGTAAAGTGCGTGAAGATGCCGATACCGATGGCGTGGTCTACTATAAGGGGCCGCTGGTGGTGCTGGTCGATCGCTTCAGCGCCTCTGCATCGGAAATCTTCGCTGCTGCCATGCAGGATTACGGCCGGGCGTTAATCGTCGGCGAACCGACGTTTGGCAAGGGCACCGTTCAGCAGTACCGCTCTCTGAACCGTATTTACGACCAGATGCTGCGCCCTGAATGGCCGGCGCTGGGCTCAGTACAGTACACCATTCAGAAGTTTTACCGTGTTAACGGCGGCAGTACGCAGCGCAAAGGCGTGACGCCGGACATCATGATGCCGACAGGTACCGAAGAGACGGAAACGGGCGAGAAGTTTGAAGATAACGCGCTGCCGTGGGATAGCATTGATGCCGCGACATTCGTGAAATCGGGTGATATGAAACAGTTCGGTCCGGAACTGCTGAAAAATCACAATGACCGCATCGGGAAGGATCCGGAATTCCAGTACATCATGAAGGACATCGCGCGTTTCAACGCTCTGAAAGCGAAACGGAACATTGTCTCTCTGAACTACGCCCAGCGTGAGAAAGAGAACAATGAAGATGACGCGACACGTCTGGCGCGTATCAACGATCGCTTCAAACGTGAAGGCAAGCCTCTGCTCAAAAAACTGGACGATCTGCCTAAGGATTACCAGGAGCCCGATCCGTATCTGGACGAGACGGTGCATATCGCGCTTGATCTCGCGAAGCTGGAAAAAGAGAAACCTGCCGTACAACCTGCTCCGACAAAATAATCCCCCAACAGGCACAAGAAATTGTGCCTGTTTCTTTTTGTTCCTCATCCTTCCGTCAGGCAGATTTCCAATTGTGTAAAGTTGTGTCTTTCTGGTGACTTACGCCGTCTGGATGCTTGAAAATAGCCGCAATACCCATACGATGTGGGTAATCGCATAGTGCGTTTTGTTAAACTGAGGTTAAAAGAATATTATGATGCGAATCGCGCTCTTCCTGCTCACCAACCTGGCGGTGATGGTGGTATTCGGGCTGGTGCTAAGCCTGACGGGAATTCAGTCGAGCAGCGTTCAGGGTCTGTTGATTATGGCGCTGCTGTTTGGTTTCGGCGGCTCTTTCATTTCACTGCTGATGTCGAAGTGGATGGCACTGAAATCCGTAGGCGGTGAAGTTATTGAGCAGCCGCGTAACGATATGGAACAGTGGTTGATGAGCACGGTTGCTCAGCAGTCAAAGCAGGCGGGCATAGCCATGCCGCAGGTGGCGATCTACCACGCGCCGGATATCAACGCGTTTGCTACCGGTGCGCGTCGTGACGCGTCCCTGGTGGCCGTCAGTACCGGTCTGCTGCAAAACATGAGCCGTGACGAAGCGGAAGCGGTTATTGCTCACGAGATCAGCCACATCGCTAACGGCGATATGGTCACCATGACCTTGATCCAGGGCGTGGTGAACACCTTCGTTATCTTTATTTCCCGTATTCTGGCGCAGATTGCTGCCGGATTTATGGGTGGCAACCGTGATGAGGGTGAAGAGAGCAACGGTAACCCGCTGATCTATTTTGCTGTTTCAATGGTGCTGGAGCTGGTGTTCGGTATCCTGGCAAGCATCATTACCATGTGGTTCTCCCGTCATCGTGAGTTCCACGCGGATGCCGGTTCTGCGAAACTGGTGGGTCGTGAGAAGATGATTGCTGCGCTGCAACGTCTGAAAACCAGCTACGAGCCGCAGGAAGCAAACAGCATGATGGCCTTCTGCATCAATGGTAAATCAAAGTCGCTGAGCGAGCTGTTTATGTCACACCCGCCGCTGGATAAACGTATTGAAGCGCTGCGAAGCGGCGAGTACCTGAAGTAATACCCGCCGGATGAAAAAAACCGGGCAGGAGACAATCTCCGCCCGGTTTTTTTATGCCTGCGCCTTTGGCTGGGTCACACGAAGGCCGCTAATGATAGCCGCGAGGGTCGCCAGTGTCCCTGCGGTAATCAGCGCAACGTGTGTCGCATTTTGCCCGGCAAGGTTAAACATCAACGCCACCATTGCGGCCCCGGTGCTTTGCCCTAACAGTCTTGCCGTACCCAGCATCCCGCTGGCACCACCGCTGCGATGACGTGGGGCAGAGGTGATAATTGTGTGGTTGTTAGGTGACTGGAACAGACCAAAACCTGCCCCGCACAGGATCATGCGCCAGATAATATCCAGATCCCCCGGCGAGGAGGGCAGGAGCGACAGCGCAAACAGTCCTGCTGCCATGACGATCAGCCCGATAGCCCCCAGCAGTCCGGCATGAACGCGCTCAATAAGGTACCCGGCCAGCGGGGCCATCACCATGGTTGCCAAAGGCCAGGGTGTGAGCAACAAGCCTGTTTCCACTTCCGAACGGCCAAGCACGCTCTGCAAAAAGAATGGCAGCGCAACCAGCGCCAGCATCTGGGCGCAGAACGAGCAAATGGAGGTACAAATTGATAGCGAAAACAGCGGAATACGCAGCAAATCGACCGGCAGTAACGGCACGGGCAGCGCCAGCTGGCGTCGTACAAAGAAAAAGCCGATGATAAGCAGGGCAACGATTTCTGCGGCAATGAGCGACAAAGACTGTCCCTGCGCAAATCCGCTCAGCGCAGTAATCAGAAGGCCAAAGGTCAGCGCGTTCATCACAGCGCTGGGCAGGTCAAAACGTGCCATGGTGTTTTTCGGACCATTTTCCGGAAGATAGCGCAGGGCGAAGAAGATCGCCACAATGCCCAGCGGCACGTTAATGGCAAACAGCCACTGCCACGAGGCAACGGACAGAATGGCGGCGGCAATCGTCGGCCCGGCGGCGGACGACACGGCCACAATAAAGGAGTTAATGCCCATGCCGCGCCCCAGATGGCGATGAGGATAGATAAGCCGTATCAGGGCCGTGTTCACGCTCATTAGCGCCGCACCGCCAAAACCCTGTGCGATACGCGCAAGCGTAAGGGTGTGCAGTGAATCGGAAAGGGCACAGAAGAGCGAGGTGAGAGTAAAGACCACCAGCCCGCACTGATAAACCCGGCGATAACCAAACATATCGCCCAGGAAAGAGAGTGACAAAAGGGAAATCACAATCGCTATCTGGTACGCGTTCACAATCCAGATGGAGCTTGCCGGAGAAGCATTAAGGTCTTTGGCAATGGTAGGAAGAGCCACATTGGCAATCGCACCGTCAAGGACAGCCATCGAAATGCCGATGACAATAGTGGCAATTGCCCCGTACCGCTGGGGTAAGGGCAGGCCATCAGAAACGTTTTTTTGCATGGGAAAAGAATGACTCAGTGTGAAATTATTTTCAGAGTAACTATTTTAGCATCGTTATTTCGGTTTTATGTCGCAGATTTGTAACGAAGTAAACCCAGATAGATTGCAGCGCGCATCACACGAATTTATAATAAAAACCGGTTCTGATTTTTATAAAACACTCTCCATGAGGTGATAAATGGCAATCGCAGATTTGGATAAGCAGCCAGATTCTGTTTCTTCCGTGCTGAAGGTGTTTGGCATCTTGCAGGCGCTCGGAGAAGAGCGTGAAATTGGTATTACAGAGTTGTCGCAGCGTGTGATGATGTCGAAAAGCACCGTTTATCGCTTTTTGCAGACGATGAAATCATTGGGTTATGTCGCGCAGGAAGGAGAATCAGAAAAATATTCTCTGACCCTGAAACTGTTTGAATTGGGCGCCCGCGCCTTGCAGAACGTGGATCTGATCCGCAGCGCTGACATTCAGATGCGTGAACTTTCGCGGTTGACGAAAGAGACAATTCACCTCGGCGCACTGGATGAAGACAGCATCGTTTACATCCACAAAATTGACTCCATGTACAACCTGCGCATGTATTCACGCATCGGTCGTCGTAACCCGCTGTACAGTACCGCAATTGGTAAAGTCCTGCTGGCCTGGCGCGATCGTGAAGAGGTTAAGCAAATCCTTGACGGTGTGGAATACAAACGCAGCACCGATCGCACGATTACCAGTACGGATGAACTGCTGAGCGTGCTGGATAAAGTGCGTGAGCAGGGTTATGGGGAAGATAACGAAGAGCAGGAAGAAGGGTTGCGCTGCATCGGTGTGCCGGTGTTTGACCGCTTCGGCGTTGTCATTGCGGGACTGAGCATCTCTTTCCCAACGCTGCGTTTCTCCGAAGAGCGTCTTCATGAGTATGTGGCAATTCTGCATACCGCAGCGCGCAAAATTTCAGAGCAGATGGGCTATAACGAATACCCGTTCTGATCAATGCCTCCAATAAAAACGCCGCACTCTTGCGGCGTTTCTGTAAGCGAAATTTAGCTCTGATTAGCCGTTATCCACCACAACAGATGATTTACGCAGCACAGGACAGTTGGTTAACCCGATGATCCCGCTGTCGGAATGGATGTACTGAGCCGTGCTTACCCCCTGGGCGGTGAGATATTTACACTGAATACCCAAACCCGCGGCATTCTCTTTGCTTCCCATTAATACGCCATACCCACTTAACAGCAGGCCGATCCACACAAGTGCCAGTACAATTATCGTACGAACGAGTAAACGCATCGATGCCTCTTTTTTCTTTGTTGTCATGGAGTAAGCGTAACGGGTTTACGCAGTGAAACAAGTGCACGATTCCGAAAAGCGTCTGTTGAAGGTACAGTTAGCCCCTGTTTAAGATAGCCGTGATAACCTGGCTACATCAGGTCATAAGACGGAGTGTGGAGTGAAAAAAATACGCTGGGTAATTCTGATTATAGTGCTGATAGCATGCGTGGTGCTGTGGACGCAGACTATCAATGTGATGTGCGATCAGGATGTACAGTTCTTTAGCGGCATTTGTTCAATCAATAAGTTTATCCCCTGGTAGTGGCTATTTTTGCACTGAGCGATGTCCTTACGTGGCTGCAGTGGTAAAATGACTGTTTTTACTGAGGTGGTGAAATGGGTGAGTTAATGAATTCGGGGCTGCTGAGCATTGCATCCCTGGTAATGTCTTTAGTGGTGCTGGTCGTTGGACTGGTGCTGTGGTTCTTCGTTAATCGCGCCAGCTCCCGCACAAACGAGCAGATTGAGCTGCTGGAAGCATTGTTCGATCAGCAGAAACGGCAGACTGCGTTGCTGCGTCGTCTGTGCGAAGCCAACGAGCCGGAGGAGAAAGCGGTGCCGAAGGAAGCTGATGCTCAAAAACAAGACGAGGAAGAGTTCATTCGCCTGGTGGCCGAACGATAGTCTGCCCGGAACGGGGAGGTGGCCTGACGTACGGCGTAAATCTCCTCCCTTATCAAATGTAACCCATAACATCCCAACATATAATTAAGCAGCAGTTAACTACTGTTTCAGTATACTGAAAACTGGCGAATATTTATCCTTATACAAGTCATACCGTTTCGTTGAATAAATTGTGAGCTTTAACTTTCCCGAAGTGTTTTATTTTTATCGAAACGTTTTGCTTGCCTTGTTTTGAGGCAGTGTCATAAAAATTTCATTATTTTGGTGCAGAATAACGCTTATTAAATGGTGGATTTTAATACAGTTAGCAAAATGTATTTAACATCGTTTATTCACTGTCACACTCTGGTGCATTGCGATGTTTTCAGCATAACTTTTCACAAAATGTTCTAACTCAGTCATTCCTTTAAAGAAATTCAGGGATTGGGATGGACGCTTTGAAATGATTGAGCTATGTTTAAAAAGTCTTTGATTACAGGGCGCGTCAGCGCACCCTGTGGGCGGTGAGGTCAGGTGGCGCTTCATTTGACAATTCGCATAACTGTGCAGATTGTTATGGAGTAACGCCTGAATTTGTGCGGCGGATCGAGACACGTTTAAAAATGGCTTGCCATATTAAACGTTGTGTGTGATAACACGTTTTGGGTCAAACGAGGTACAGTTCTGTTTATGTGTGGCATTTTCAGTAAAGAAGTCCTGAGTAAACACGTTGTCGTTGAATACCGCTTCTCTGCCGAACCTTATATTAGTGCCTCAAGCAGTAATGTCTCAGTTTTATCTATGTTAAAGCCTGCGGGCTAAGAAAACACTCTAAGGAATTTTGCAAATGGCAAAGATTAAAGGTCAAGTTAAGTGGTTCAACGAGTCTAAAGGTTTTGGTTTCATTACTCCTGCTGACGGCAGCAAAGACGTGTTCGTACACTTCTCTGCAATCCAGGGTAACGGCTTCAAAACTCTGGCTGAAGGCCAGAACGTTGAGTTCGAAATTCAGGACGGCCAGAAAGGCCCAGCTGCGGTTAACGTAACTGCTATCTGATCGAATCACTGCTGACTGAAGCGCTTAGCGCTTCGATCTCAGACATAAGCCTCGCCGATGCGGGGCTTTTTTATTCACTTATTTTTCAAAATGTTACGTATTCCTCTTCTGTTATTATCTTGTTGCAAACCCGCGAAATTATTAGCATTGTTTTCCCGCCTTATTATCCCTTTTTCCCGTTAAATCAGGGCGTTGATTAACAGCCCTGGGGTTAAAGTGAAAAAAAAGACAATAACGGCCAACGGAAACTTTACACCGGCACGTTTTGCACTTCTGTGTCTCGCCATCTTTTGTAGCCTTGCTTTTCTGTTAGGCCGCGTGGCATGGCTACAAATTATCAAACCGGATAATCTGGTGAAGCAGGAGGATATGCGTTCCCTGCGCGAAGTGGCGATAGACGCCCCGCGTGGGATGATTGTTGACCGTGAAGGGCGTCCCCTTGCGGTAAGCGTACCTGTCCAGGCCGTCTGGGCCGATCCCAAAACTGTGCTTGATAAAGGGGGGATCGGCTTTGATTCGCGCTGGCAGGCCCTGGCAAATGCTTTACACCTTTCTCTGAGCACGCTCGCATCGCGAATAAACAGCAATCCGCACGGGCGATTCATTTATCTAGCTCGTCAGGTTGATCCCTCCCAGGCAAAGTGGATTGATAAGCTGCGTCTTCCCGGTATCAACCTACGCGATGAGTCCCGCCGCTTTTATCCTGCCGGACACGTGGCGGCAAACCTGATTGGCTTCACTAATATTGATGGTCAGGGTATTGAGGGCGTCGAGAAAAGCTTTAACACGCAGCTCACCGGGAAGGCAGGCGTGCGGCTGGTCAGGAAAGATCGCTACGGGCATGTGGTTGAGAACCTCACGGAGGTGGCGCCCGTACCGGCACATAATATCCAGCTTAGTATCGATGAACGCCTGCAAACTATCACCGAAGACGCGCTGGATAATGCCGTGGCGTGGAATAAAGCCGAGTCAGGCGCGTCGGTGCTGATTAATATCCAGACGGGCGAAATTCTGGCGATGGCGAGCTTCCCTGACTTCAACCCCAACAATCGGGAAGGGGCAACGCTGGATGACTTTCGTAATCGCGCGATCAGCGACACCTTTGAACCGGGTTCGACCGTTAAGCCTCTGGTGCTGATGACGGCGCTACAGCAGGGGCTGGTGCAGCCTGACAGCGTGATAGACACGCATCCCTACACCATTGATGGCCATCGTATTCGCGATGTGGGCTACTACCCCGAGCTGACCATGAGCGGGATCCTGCAAAAATCCAGCGACACGGGCGTATCCCGTCTTTCTCTCGCGATGCCCGTGCAACGGTTACTTGATACCTATAAAAACTTTGGTTTTGGCGAGAGTACCGGGCTTGGCTTAACGGGAGAAAGCTCAGGTTTACTGCCGCAGCGAAAATTCTGGAGTCAGTTAGACAGGGCGACCTTTGCCTTTGGGTATGGCCTGATGGTTACCCCCCTCCAGCTGGCGCATGTGTATGCCACCATCGGTAGCTATGGCATTGAACGGCCTCTGTCCATCACCCGTATCGATCCCCCCGTGATTGGCAAACGGGTGATGCCCGGGGAGATTGTTCACGAGGTGGAACACATGATGGAGAGCGTCGCGTTACCCGGCGGTGGCGGGATCAAAGCGGCGGTGCGTAACTATCGTGTGGCGATTAAAACCGGGACGGCCAAAAAAATCGATGAACACGGTAAGTATGTGGATAAATACGTCGCCTACACAGCAGGCGTTGCGCCCGCCAGCGATCCCCGTTTTGCACTGGTGGTGGTGATCAACGATCCGAAAAACGGAGCCTACTACGGCGGGGCCGTTTCCGCGCCCGTGTTCAGCGAAATTATGGGTAACGTCTTGCGCCTGGAAAACGTGAAGCCAGACGGGCTGCCGGCAGATTCTGACCATCTGATCGTGATGCGTCACCCAGCCGTTTATAACCCTGGCGAATAGCGGTACACTTCGCCTTTTGGTTTTCGCCCTGGAGCTGTCATGTCTTTCAGTTGTCCCCTTTGCCACGCGCCGCTGACGCGCGCGGAGAAAACGTTTATCTGTCCACTGGGACATCAGTTTGACCGGGCTAAAGAGGGCTATGTCAATCTTCTGCCGGTACAGCACAAGCGCTCCCGGGATCCGGGTGACAGCGCGGAGATGATGCAGGCGCGCCGGGCGTTTCTTGACGCCGGACACTATCAACCGCTCAGGGATGCCGTTGTCGACTTACTCCGTCAATATCTGACAGAAGGCGCATCCGCCATGCTGGATATCGGCTGCGGTGAGGGCTACTACACCGCCACGTTTGCTGACGTCGCGGCTGGGAAGGGCGCCGAAACTTACGGGCTGGACGTGTCGAAAGTGGCTATCCGTGCAGCAGCAAAACGCTACTCAGCGGTAACGTTCTGCGTGGCCTCCAGCCACCGCCTGCCGTTTGAGGAAGCGAGTATGGACGCCGTAGTGCGTATCTATGCCCCGTGCAAGGCAGAGGAGCTGGCGCGCGTCGTTAAGCCCGGCGGGTGGGTTATCACCGTTACGCCGGGACCGCGTCATCTGCTGGAGCTAAAAGGGCTGATCTATGATGAAGTTCACCTGCATGCGCCGCACTCTGAACAGCTGGCGGGCTTCGCGTTAAAGCAGACGCAGTCAATGGCGTATGAGATGACGTTGCAGGGAAGTGAAGCGGTGGCGTTACTGCAAATGACGCCGTTTGCGTGGCGGGCAAAACCAGAGGTGTGGGAAACGCTGGCAGCACAGACAGAATTTCGCTGCCAGACGGATTTCAGCATCCATTGCTGGCAGCGCGAAGATTAACCCGCGAAGTGTGCCCAGAGTATTTGGGCACCAATCCCGATCAACACGATACCGCCCAGAATTTCGGCGCGTTTGCCTAACAGCGGGCCAATGAACCGCCCCACCATCATCCCCAGCGTTGACATAATCAGCGTGGCGCAGCCAATCGCCAGCGCGGTGGCGATAATATTGACCTGCAAAAACGCCAGACCGACACCGACGGCCATTGCGTCCAGGCTGGTTGCGATAGCGGTTGTCACCAGAAGCCAGAAGCCGTGGCGTTGCAGCGGCGCATCATCTTCATCGCTGTTGCCACGAAAACCTTCAATTACCATGCGTCCGCCGAGGAACACCAGCAGCACGAAGGCGATCCAGTGGTTCCACTCCAGCACAAACTGGCTGGCGAGCATCCCCAGACCCCAGCCAATAAGCGGCGTCAGCGTTTCGATTGCGCCAAAGATGAGACCGGTGCGCAGGGCTTCGGAAAATTTAGGTTTATGGAGGGTGGCACCTTTACCGATAGAGGCGGCAAATGCGTCCATGGACATGCCAAAAGCCAGAAGGATCGTAGCGGAGATATTCATAAGTGCGTCCAGACCGGGGATATCCATATGACACATCACTGCCCCCAGTAAACAGCAGTTGATGTATCTATGGTCTCGCCTGATCGCTTTTGGCATAGTAAGTGTGCTGAAAACGATCCGTACGCGCCACGTTTTGCAACGAGTATGTTGACACGTACATTTCCCGCAGGCAGGAAATCGGCTACTCCCCAACGACGGGCGCAACCTTAACATATTTTGAGAATATAAAACAACAGCGAAGATGGCTTTATATAGCCACTATATTGATAACGATTTTCATTTAGGTTTATGCGTAAATGTATCGTTAATAAATATAAGTTAATTCGCAGGGGAGATATAGCATCGGCTATATTGCTGGTTTGAGAATAATACAATACATAGCCGATGCTATAAAATTAATTCATTGAGTTTTAAGGAGTAATTTGTAGATTTTTTCCAGGTCGTCAATATTTTTGACCCGAATG
This sequence comes from Enterobacter cloacae complex sp. ECL411, assembly GCF_021869665.1. Taxonomy (NCBI): domain Bacteria; kingdom Pseudomonadati; phylum Pseudomonadota; class Gammaproteobacteria; order Enterobacterales; family Enterobacteriaceae; genus Enterobacter; species Enterobacter cloacae complex sp. ECL411. Next base: position 2,728,277 of record NZ_CP091486.1, on the reverse strand, counting down.
AGCAGGCGGCGTTGTTCTAATTGCATCACCAGAACTCCGTCTTCGGATAAATTCATCTCTTTAATGCGGTTATATTCTATCCAGACATTGGCGAAGAAGAATCCGTGTTTTTTAAAAATGAGTTTTGGCGAGCGGATCCAGAACAGGTAAGTCGCCATTAATGCCAGCGCACATAATAACCATGTGGTTAATATTGCGCCGTGGCTGGTCACATTATTGTAAATCAGGATGACTACCAGACCGGCGAAGATAAACGCATCAATGCGCCCACGGCGTAAGAGGGGAAGGGTCAGCAGCGTCTCGCCGTGGCGGCGAGGCATAATGAACTCGTCATAGATCGCGTAAGCCAGAAGGGCAACAATAAATAAAACCAGTACGGTGTCCGTGACAGTCATTCATCCTCCAGATAAAAAGACCGGGGGCAAGCCCCCGGTCGGTAACACATTTTATTACAGACCCAGCAGGCCGACGGCGTAGCCCGCGATACCGATGACGAAGAAGCCAACGATGATCCAAAGCGGGTTCACTTTCTTACGCAGCAGCCACATACAGGCGAAGGTTAACAGCAGCGGTACCAGGCCAGGCATCAGCTGGTCCAGAATGGTCTGCACGGTGGTGACGCGCGTCTGACCATCCTGACCGGTGATCGTCGATACCACCAGCGGGATGTTCACGTGCGTCCACTTGTTAACCAAAGCCCCCATTACAAACAGGCCGAGGATTGACGCCCCCTCAGTCAGTTTTTGCAGGAAGCCGCCGCCCATATCCTTAACGATATCCACCCCTTTACGGTAACCATACGCCACGCCGTAGTAGCGGGTCAGCAGACGCACCGCGTTGAACAGGATAAAGAACAGCAGGGGACCAAGCAGACTGCCGCTCATGGCGATCCCGGCGCCCAGTGCCGCAAAGACCGGACGCACGGTACCCCAGAAGATCGGGTCGCCCACGCCTGCCAGCGGCCCCATCAGACCGACTTTAATACCGTTGATAGCACCATCGTCGATCTCAGCCCCGTTTGCACGCTGCTCTTCCATCGCCAGCGTTACGCCCAGAACAGGCGCCGCTACGTAAGGGTGAGTGTTGAAGAATTCCAGGTGACGCTTAATTGCCTGACGGCGTGCTTCGTTGTTTTCCGGATACAGGCGTTTGATTGCCGGCACCATGGAGAAGCAGAAGCCGAGCGCCTGCATACGTTCGAAGTTCCATGAACCCTGAAACAGGTTAGAACGGATGAACACGCCACGAATATCACCCGGAGTGAGTTTTTTCTCAGTGGTAGTTTTTGTCATATCAACCATTTCGCTCACCTGTTAGTCCAGTTCGTTATCGAGATCGTTGTTACCAGCAGCCTGCGCAGGGGCACCCGCGACACGGTTGTATTTCGGGCTGAGCTGGATATAAAGAATCGCCATCACCGCACCAATCACACCCAGCGCAACCAGGTTGAAGTTGGTGAATGCAGCGGTAACGAAGCCAAGGTAGAAGAACGGCATCAGATAGCCTGCGCGCATCATGTTGATGACCATCGCGTAACCTACGACCACAATCATACCGCCCGCGATATTCAGACCGCCGGTGACCACTTCTGGTATGGCGTTCAGCATACTTTGAACTTCACTGGTCCCAACGGAAATCGCCACGATAACGGCCGGAATAGCGATACGCATCGCCTGCAGGAACAGGGACGAGACGTGGATCCAGGAGAGCGCTGTCAGGTTGCCGTTATCGGCCGCCTTATCCGCCGCGTGCTGGAAGGCAACGGTGATGGTACGAACAATGATGGTCAGCACCTGGCCTGCCGCGGCCAGTGGAATGGCCAGCGCGATACCGGCACCGATACTCTGATGACCGGCGATAACCAGAACGGTCGAAATAATGGACGCCAGCGCGGCATCTGGCGCAACTGCCGCACCGATGTTCATCCAGCCGAGGGCGATCATTTCCAGGGTACCACCGATGATGATACCGGTTTTCATGTCACCGAGAACGGCGCCAATCAACGTACAGGCCACCAGAGGGCGGTGGAACTGAAATTCATCAAGTACGGACTCCATACCCGCAATACACGCGACGATGAACACCAGCACAATCTGAAGAGTAGTAATCTCCATTGCACTTCTCCTATTACATAAGCTCTATATGAAAAACCGGCCCGGGCTTATTTCCCCACTTTGCCGATCAAATCCATCATTTTCAGTTTCTGATCCGTGGAAACCTTACGGGCTTCCAGCTCGATACCGCGTGCATTCAGCTTGTTGAAGGCCTCGATATCTTTCGCATCCACTGAAATCGCGTTGTTGACCTGCGTTTTGCCCTGACGGAAAGCCATACCGCCAATGTTAACGGAGGTGATTTTCACGCCGCCTTCAACAATGCGTTCAACGTCTGTCGGGTTGGTGAACAGAAGCATCACGCGTTCGCCCGCATATTTCGGGTTGTTGTAAACGCGGATCATTTTGGCGACATCCACGACGTGCGCGGTGACGCCCGGCGGTGCAACCTGGGTAAGAAGGGTTTTACGGACAGTGTCGGCGGCCACTTCGTCACTGACCACGATGATGCGTTGTACGTTGGTCTCTTTGGTCCAGCGCGTCGCCACCTGGCCGTGGATCAGACGGTCATCAATACGCGCAAGGCCGATAACCATGTAATCGTTCGGACCCATTGGCTTCGCCGGTGCCGCGGCTTTTGGTGCAGCAGGGGCAGGGGCAGGTTTTTCAACCGGCTGTGCTTTCAGCGCCTTCACGCCTTCGCGACCGGTTTCCACCGCCAGCGCCACCAGCTCGTCAAAGCCTGGGTTGTCGTCACGCGCCATGAAGGTTTCCACCAACATTGGGATATTTACCCCGGCGACGACTTCATAATGCTCTTTATCGACGACAATGCGGCTGGCAGCGTTGAACGGGCTGCCGCCCCATGTATCCACGAGAAACAGCACGCCTTTGCTGGTATCCAGCTTCTCAAGCTGAGCAGTGTACTTTTCAATCAGCGTCTCGGCGTTTTCACCGGGAACGAAATCGATCCAGCCGACGTTTTCCTGCTCGCCCAACAGCATTTCTGCCGTTTTGAGTAACTGCTCCGCAGCCCAACCATGTGTGCCTATGACAATAGCAATGGTCACTTGCTACCTCCTATTATTATCATTTATACGTCTGCCAGGCAGGCGTACTGAGAATCGTATTGGCGAACCGAATCGATTCAGATAAGGGTTAGAGTTCTAAAAAACCAAGACTTCCGCGAATTATTTTAGATAGTGAAAAAATAATTTATGTGATGAAGATCCGTAATTTAGCTACGCCTTACAGATTTTTCTGTAAGATAAACCACGTGTGTTACAGAAGTTTGCAAAGGAACGTAAATCTTTGCTAAAAACCCATTGTCTCTGATATGTTTAGCGTCCGTTTAATTATTCAGGAGTATAGGGCTACAGCCCACTATATGGACCGTCACCGACGTCAGTCATCTTCCAGGCCATTCCGCGCCTTATTCACCGGCGACCTTCGCCACGCATCGACCCCCATTCCCTTTGAAATGCCCGAAATTAGCGGGGCACCGTTTTGTCATTCCTTTAGCAGGAGCGTGTCATGGAATTCTTAATGGACCCGTCAATCTGGGTAGGCTTGCTTACGCTGGTCGTGCTGGAGATCGTTCTCGGTATTGATAACCTGGTGTTTATTGCCATCCTTGCGGATAAGCTGCCGCCGAAACAGCGTGATAAAGCCCGTCTGATCGGCCTCTCGCTGGCGCTGATCATGCGACTGGGCCTGCTGTCCGTGATCTCGTGGATGGTTACGCTGACTAAGCCTCTCTTCACCGTCATGGATTTCACCTTCTCCGGCCGCGATTTAATCATGCTGGTGGGGGGGCTTTTCCTGCTGTTCAAAGCTACAACAGAGCTGCATGAACGGCTGGAGAACCGGCAGCATGATGATGGCCACGGTAAGGGGTATGCCAGCTTCTGGGTGGTGGTCCTGCAGATTGTGGTGCTTGATGCGGTCTTCTCACTGGATGCGGTGATTACAGCGGTTGGCATGGTGAACCATCTGCCGGTGATGATGGCGGCGGTTGTGATTGCGATGGCGGTAATGCTGCTGGCGTCGAAACCGCTGACGCGTTTCGTCAACCAACATCCGACGGTCGTCGTGCTGTGTCTGAGTTTCCTGTTGATGATTGGTCTGAGCCTGGTGGCAGAAGGTTTTGGTTTCCATATACCGAAAGGCTACCTGTACGCCGCGATTGGCTTCTCGATTCTGATCGAGCTGTTTAACCAGATTGCGCGCCGTAACTTCATTAAGCAGCAGTCGAATCAGCCGCTGCGCGCGCGTACCGCCGATGCGATCCTGCGCCTGATGGGCGGGCGTCGTCAGGTGAACGTGCAGGCGGATAACGAGAACCGTAACCCGGTTCCGGTGCCGGAAGGCGCGTTTGTGGAAGAAGAACGCTACATGATCAACGGCGTGCTTTCGCTGGCCTCCCGCTCCCTGCGCGGCATTATGACGCCGCGCGGTGAAATCAGCTGGGTGGACGCCAACCTGAGCGTCGACGAAATTCGCCAGCAGCTGCTCTCCTCGCCGCACAGCCTGTTCCCGGTCTGTCGGGGCGAGCTGGATGAGATCATCGGTGTGGTGCGCGCGAAAGAGATGCTCGTGGCGCTGGAAGAGGGCGTCAACGTCGAGGCCGTAGCGGCCGCGTCGCCTGCCATCGTGGTGCCGGAGACGCTGGATCCGATTAACCTGCTGGGCGTGTTGCGTCGTGCTCGCGGGAGCTTTGTTATCGTCACCAACGAATTTGGTGTGGTACAAGGTCTGGTAACGCCGCTGGACGTGCTGGAAGCCATTGCCGGTGAATTCCCTGATGCGGATGAAACGCCAGAAATCGTTGCCGACGGTGACGGCTGGCTGGTGAAAGGCACCACCGACCTGCACGCGCTCTCGCACACGCTGGGCGTCGAAAACGTGGTCAATGACGATGAAGACATCGCCACGGTAGCGGGGCTGGTGATTGCCGTTAACGGGCAGATCCCGCGTATCGGTGATGTGCTTGAGCTGCCGCCGCTGCAAATTACCATCGTTGAAGCCAACGACTATCGCGTTGATATGGTTCGTATTGTTAAAGAGCACTCTGTACACGACGAAGAAGAGTAACGCTATCTAGCGTAACGGCAATAAAGGCACGATGTGTCCGTTGTGACGGGCTGGCGGAGGGTTACTTTCCGCCAGCCATTTCGGAAACTCCCGCAGCGGCATCGGCCGCGCATACAAGTACCCCTGCAAAATATGTACGCTGTGGCGGCGCAAATAGCGTGACTGCTCCTCGGTTTCAACCCCTTCTGCAACCAGTTCAATATTCAACCTCTGGCCCAGCGCAATAATAATATCCGTTACCGTTGAGTTCACGGCGTCGGTGCCGATCGCGGTGGTGAAGGATTTATCAATTTTCAGCACGTCCGGATGAAGTTTTTCAAGCCACGTAAGAGAACTATTGCCCGTACCAAAATCATCAATCGCAAGCTTCACCCCTTTGCGATGCAGCTCCCGCACGATGCGGTAATCCACATCGAGCAACGCATCGCGTTCGGTTAACTCTACAATCAACTTTTGAACAGGGTTCGCCTTAAACCAGATGCGGTTAAGATCCCGGATCAGCGCAGCGCGGCGAAAATGGCTGGCGGCCACGTTGATGCCAATATGGAAATCCCGTGAGGCCGGGAAAAAGCCTATCTGCCGCACCGTTTCGCTGATGACGTAGCGGGTAAGCGGAACAATCAGGCTATGTTCTTCAGCCAGGGGGATAAAGACATCGGGAGAAATCCAGCCCTGACGCGGGTTGTTCCAGCGCAGGAGGATCTCGACGCCAACGCATTCCCGGGTGCGGGCGTTTACCAGCGGCTGGCAGAAGAGTTCAAACTCCCGGGCAGCAATCCCCATATTAATTTCCCAGGTGAAACTTATGCGTCGCGCCGTGGCAAGCCAGGCGATATAGCCCATCAGTAAACTGAGCATCAACGCCAGCGGTAGCTGGGTAGGCAGATTTTTCAATGCCATTTGGCCTGCCCCAGGGCCGCTGACCGTGACGCTGAAAGGGTAGTGCTGTGAAGACTGTTCCAGCAGGGAGGCGTGTTCATCGAAGGTCGGCGTATTCGTCACCTGCTGCCCGTCGCGGAGAAAATTATCGCCTACTCTCAGGACCACGTCGGTGATTTGTGGCCGCTGTGGCTCCAGAATCATTTTGGTGATGAGATCGATATTCACTACCTCCATCAACCCGTCACTGCCGTCGCCCGCAAGGGGTGACCACTGAATCAGTACCGGACTACCCTTTAACAGCCACCGATCGGTCAACAAGATCAGCCTGGGTTCACTGGACGGAAGCATCGGCTCAATGTCACTGACGGGCATATTTCGGCTGCCAAATACGCTCGAGCAATACAGTATTCCGTCTTTGACGAGGGCGATGGAGCGCACGGTCTGGAGGATCGCCGCCTGTTTTCGCAGAATCGGATTCGCTTCAGCGCAGGGCATATCAACCAGAAAACGTAGAGTTTCACGCTGGGTTTCTAACGCAAGAAGCACCTTATCAAGCGCACGCACGGTATGGTGAGTAAAGTCGTGGATCCGATCCTGATTAATGTTGCGCTGTGAAATAAAGCGAATGCCCAGCGTCAGGACGAGCGTAACGAGCGCAACCGTAACACAGACGATAACGCGTTTTCGGCGATAGTCTTTAATGATCGTTTGTGCAGTTTGCATGAACGGTCGCCTGATAAGCACCGGCCGGAAAAGCCAGACGCAACAGTGACAGTGTAGTGGGGAATACGTGAAGCGACGAGAGGCGGTGGGAAAATTCGCCCATCTGTTGCAGATGGGCGAAAAGGAAGGTTTAGTCGCACTGCACCTTAATGGCCAGACCGCCGCGCGAAGTCTCACGGTACTTCGCGTTCATGTCCTTGCCGGTTTCGTACATGGTTTCAATAACCTTATCCAGTGACACGCGTGGCTCGCTGGTACGGCGCATCGCCATACGCGAGGCGTTGATCGCTTTGACGGAGGCGATGGCGTTACGCTCAATGCACGGTACCTGCACCTGGCCGGCAACCGGGTCACAGGTCAGACCGAGGTTGTGCTCCATGCCGATTTCCGCCGCCACGCACACCTGCTCAGGGCTTGCGCCCAGCAGTTCCGCCAGACCGGCCGCCGCCATAGAGCAGGCCACGCCCACTTCACCCTGACAGCCTACTTCGGCACCGGAGATGGAGGCATTCATCTTGTACAGCGCGCCGATAGCGCCTGCCGCGAGGAAATAACGGATATAGATCTCCGGTGTCACGGGCTCAATAAAGTGATCGTAGTAGGCCAGCACCGCCGGAACGATACCGCACGCGCCGTTGGTTGGCGCCGTCACCACGCGACCACCCGCTGCGTTCTCTTCGTTAACCGCCAGCGCAAACATGTTCACCCAGTCAACCACATTCATTGGATCATTGGAGAATTTGTCGGTGGTGACCAGCATACGGCGAAGCGCAGAGGCACGACGTGGCACACGCAGTGGCCCAGGCAGAACCCCCTCGGTGTTCATCCCGCGGTCAATACAGGCGCGCATGGTTTGCCACACGTTAGCAAAATAGTCTTCGATCTCTTTCTTGCTGTGCAGCGCCAGTTCGTTCTGCATCACCATGCCGGAGAGGGAGAGACCGGTCTCTTTGCAATAGGCCAACATCTCGGTGGCAGATTTAAACGGATAGGGCACATTCACATCGCCCGCGCTCTCTTTGCCAAAGTGTTCTTCGTCAACGATAAAGCCGCCGCCGATGGAGTAGTAGGTTTTACTGTAGATCTCTTTTTCGCCGCTCCAGGCGTGGATGGTCATACCGTTTTCATGCAGCGGCAGGTTGTCGCTACGAAAACGCATCCCGTCATCCTGCGGGAAGTCCACTTCGTGCTGACCGTTAGCCAGCAGCAGACGACCGCGCGTTTCCACGTCGCGGATAAATGCCGGAATGGCATCAATATCAACTGTGTCCGGCATATTGCCCGCCAGACCCATAATAATGGCGATATCGGTGTGGTGGCCTTTACCCGTTAATGACAGTGAACCGTAAACGTCTACGGCGACACGGGTAACGCTTTCCAGTAATCCTTTTTCGACCAGATCATCGACGAACTGTTTACCGGCCTTCATCGGCCCTACAGTGTGGGAAGAAGATGGACCAATCCCCACTTTGAACATGTCGAATATACTAATCACTTTCACACTCCTGACAGGGTTACTGGGGTTCCAGTAACGATGTTATAACTGCGCATAGTGTAAGAGGGAACACTAACCTCGGCTTAACTATTCACATGAATTAAACTAATGGTTAACGATGGTTTAGCTAATAGCGCGACGCCGATCGCAAACCTGCCAGAAAAGGGTGGAATGTAAAGTATAGTCAAGGCTTCAGGCCGATTTGTAGCGCAAGCTCACGAATGATGCCTGCCGTCATGCCCCAGACAAAATAATGCTGATACCACGACAGCCAGACCCGATGATCGTGCCCGCGGCGGTGAATATCCAGAGGATGATAGCGGCCCAGACGAAGGGCCTCTTCAAGCGGCATTTCGAACACCGCTGAAACTTCATCGACGCTGGCGTGATACTGAAGATCGGGCGGAATAATGCCGACGACCGGCGTGACCTGAAAACCGGTTACGCTGTCCACTGGCGGCAGCACGCCAATTACCTCGACCGCCTCCGGGGGGATCGCCACCTCCTCATGCGCTTCGCGCAGCGCGGCGGCAATCAGGGAAGCATCGGTGCTGTCCACCGCGCCGCCCGGAAACGCAACCTGACCGGCGTGTTTTCGCATATGCGGTGAGCGCTGGGTAAGCAACAGACCCGGCTGTTCACGACGCACGACCGGGATCAGTACCGCCGCCTGACGTTGATTCAGCGCGGCGCGGTTAACCTGGGGCCGCAGAAGCTGAAAGCGCGACAGAAAATCATCCAGCGTCAGGTTGTCTTTCTTCACCGTGAGTTCTCCAGTTGTTTCAGGATACGATTCACTTTATCAAAGGTTTCCTGATATTCCGCCCCGGCCTGGCTGTCGGCCACAATGCCGCCGCCTGCGGAACAGTAAAGGTTACCGTCGCAGGCCGTCAGGGTGCGAATAGTGATGCTGGTATCCATGGTTCCGCACAGGCTCACATAGCCGATGCTGCCGCACCAGGCGTTGCGGCGATGCGGTTCCAGTTCGTCGATAATCTCCATCGCGCGGACCTTCGGCGCGCCGGTGATGGAGCCGCCCGGAAACGCGGCGCGGAGCAGATCGCAGGCGGTTCGCGAGGCCGGCAGGCGTGCAGTGATAGTACTGACCAGATGGTGCACCGCCGGGAAAGGTTCCACAACGAACAGCTCCGGCACGCGCACGCTGCCCGGCTCGGCGACGCGGCCAATATCATTGCGCATCAGATCGACAATCATCAGGTTTTCAGCGCGATCTTTCGGCGAGGCCGCCAGCGTCTCCGCCTGCTGGCGGTCGGCGTCAGCATCGGCAAGGCGCGGCAGGGTGCCCTTGATCGGGCGGGTCTGAATAATACCGTCAGCCAGATGAATAAAACGCTCAGGCGAAAGGCTGAGGATGGCGCCGTGTTCAAGGCGTAAAAATGCGCTAAACGGGGCCTTATTGCTGGCATTGAGGCGGGTAAATGCCTGCCATTCGTCTCCCCGGTACGCCGCCTGGAAACGCTGGGCAAGGTTGACCTGATAACAGTCACCGCTGTGAAGATACGCCTGCACGCGAGAGAATTTTTCCGCATATTCCGCCGCGCTCATGTTCGAGTGCCAGCCAGAGGTCAGCATAAAGTGTTCCGCAGTGGCGGGCCGTTGCGCCTCAAGCCAGGCCAGACGCGCCTGTACGTCTCGGTGGCTAAGCAGGGAAACCGTCTGCTTACGGTGATCCACGATTAGCGCCCAGTCATACAGCCCCACCGCCATATCCGGCAGGGAAATATCCGCCTGCGCATGCTCGGGCAGCTTTTCGAAACGGCGACCCAGATCGTAACCAAACAGGCCCAGCGCGCCCCCCTGGAAGGGCAGATCCGGATCAGGTGTGGCAGATAAGCCCAGAGCATGGATCTCGTTCTGAAGCCGCATCAGCGGATCGTCCGTGGGTGACAGCGCATCGGTCGTCAGCGTTTTAACCGGGTCGGCCACCAGAATATCAAAGCGGCTGTAGGGGTGATCCGCATGCCCGGAGTGCAGCAGCATGGCAAAAGGAAGGTGGCTCAGACGGGCAAACCAGAACTCGGCGGCGTCTGCACGCCAGGGTAAGGTCATAACAGTGGGGAAGCGCATGTTCATGTATGGCATACTACCGGGTAGCGTGAAATAATTAGCGCGAATAATTTAGCAGGAGTTAACGATGTTTGCAGGTTTACCTTCTCTCAGTCATGACCAACAGCAGAAAGCGGTAGAGCGGATTCAGGAACTGATGGGCCAGGGTATGAGCAGCGGAGAAGCGATCACCGTCGTCGCTCAGGAAATTCGCGCCAGTCATACCGGCGAGCGGATTGTGGCGCGATTTGAAGATGAAGATGAATAACCGGGCTTAAACTGCCGCGATAATCTTAATCTCCACCTTATACTCCGGTTTCATCAGCGTGGCCTGTACGGTGCAGCGTACAGGCGCGTGACCCGCCACTACCCACGCATCCCAGGCTTTATTCATCTCCGCGAAGTCGTCTTTATTCGCCAGGAAAATCGTCGCGTCCAGAATGCGGGATTTATCGCTGCCCTGTTTTTCCAGTACGGCGTCGATCTGCGCCAGGGTGTTAGCGGTTTGCTCGAAGGCGTCGGCGTCCAGATTGGCAGGGACACCGGTGTAGTACAGCGTCTGGTTGTGGATCACCACATCAGACCAGCGGGCTTCGGCATCAATGCGCGTAATTGTCATAAACGTATCCTCGTTATCTTTCATCGTCAGGCGGCAAGACTGCCATATTGTTCCGCCGTCGTCACTATTTGGGGTGGCACCGGAGAGAAGGGGCTGACATAATCCCTGTGCAAAAATACAGTGAGAGAACACCGTGGCAGACGATTTTTCCCCTGAAGGTCAGTTAGCACAGGCAATTCCCGGTTTTAAACCGCGCGAACCCCAACGTCAGATGGCGCATGCCGTCGCGCACGCCATCGACAAGGCGCAGCCGCTGGTTGTGGAGGCCGGCACCGGTACGGGGAAAACCTACGCTTACCTCGCTCCTGCGCTGCGGGCGAAAAAAAAGGTGATCATCTCTACGGGATCAAAAGCGCTCCAGGATCAGCTCTACAGCCGCGACTTACCTACGGTGGCGAAAGCGCTAAAATACAAAGGGCGTCTGGCCTTGCTGAAAGGGCGTTCTAACTATCTGTGTCTGGAGCGTCTCGAACAGCAGGCACTGGCGGGCGGTGACCTGCCGGTACAAACACTCAGCGATGTGATCGTCCTGCGCGCCTGGGCCAACCAGACGGAGGAGGGGGACATCAGCACCTGCGCGAGCGTGCCGGAAGACTCCCCGGCCTGGCCGCTGGTGACCAGCACCAACGACAACTGCCTCGGAAGCGACTGCCCGCTGTATAAAGACTGCTTTGTGGTGAAAGCGCGTAAAACGGCGATGGACGCCGACGTGGTGGTGGTGAACCATCACCTGTTTCTTGCGGATATGGTGGTCAAGGACAGTGGTTTCGGCGAGCTAATCCCCGAGGCGGAGGTGATGATCTTCGATGAAGCCCATCAGCTACCGGACATCGCCAGCCAGTATTTTGGCCAGTCGCTCTCCAGCCGTCAGCTTCAGGATCTGGCGAAAGATATTACCATTGCCTATCGCACCGAGCTCAAAGATACCCAGCAGTTGCAGAAGTGCGCGGACCGCCTGGCGCAATGCGCACAGGATTTCCGCTTACAGCTTGGCGAGCCGGGCTATCGCGGCAACCTGCGCGAACTGCTCGCGGACAAAAATATCCAGCGCGCGCTGCTGCTGCTCGATGATGCCCTTGAACTCTGTTACGACGTGGCGAAGCTGTCCCTCGGACGTTCAGCGCTGCTGGACGCCGCCTTCGAGCGGGCCACGCTCTACCGTGGGCGGCTGAAGCGGCTGAAAGAGACCAACCAGCCGGGCTACAGCTACTGGTATGAATGTACCTCGCGCCACTTTACCCTGGCGCTCACGCCGCTGACCGTTGCCGATAAATTCAAAGAGGTGATGGCGCAAAAGCCCGGCACCTGGGTCTTTACCTCGGCCACGCTGTCGGTCAACGACGATCTGCACCACTTTACCGAGCGTCTCGGCATTGAGCAGGCTGAATCCTTACTCCTCCCAAGCCCGTTCGACTATGAGAAACAGGCGCTGCTGTGCGTGCCACGCAATCTGCCGCTGCCTAACCAGCCAGGGGCGGCGCGCCATCTGGCGGCCATGCTAAAGCCGATGATTGAGGCCAACAACGGACGCTGCTTTATGCTCTGCACCTCTCACGCCATGATGCGCGATCTGGCCGAGCAGTTCCGCGCGACCATGACGTTGCCGGTGCTGTTGCAGGGGGAAACCAGCAAAGGCCAGCTGCTCCAGCAGTTTGTCAGCGCCGGTAATGCCCTGCTGGTGGCGACCAGCAGCTTCTGGGAAGGGGTGGACGTGCGCGGCGATACGCTCTCGCTGGTGATTATCGATAAGCTGCCATTCACATCGCCGGACGATCCGCTCCTGAAAGCACGCATGGAGGACTGCCGTCTGCGCGGGGGCGATCCGTTCGACGACGTCCAGTTGCCGGACGCGGTTATCACGCTTAAACAGGGGGTAGGGCGACTGATACGCGACGTCACCGACCGCGGAGTGCTGGTGATCTGCGACAATCGCCTGGTGATGCGTCCCTACGGCGCCACCTTCCTCGCCAGCCTGCCGCCCGCGCCGCGCACGCGGGATATTAAACGCGCGGTCCGCTTCCTGGCGAACCCGACGGCGGAGTAATTCTTCCCGGAGTGTGTTAAGATGCGCGCCATTTTGTGACTGACCATTGCGAGAGCGCGACGACTGATGCGAATTCTGGCTATTGATACCGCGACAGAGGCCTGTTCCGTTGCCCTGTGGAACGACGGTACGACTTTTGCTCATTTCGAAGAGTGCCCACGGGAACACACCCAACGTATTCTGCCCCTGGTAAAAACCATTTTAACCGAGGGCAACACCGCCCTGACTGACCTCGACGCGCTGGCCTACGGCCGTGGTCCGGGCAGCTTTACGGGCGTACGTATCGGGATTGGCATTGCGCAGGGGCTGGCGCTGGGCGCTGACCTGCCGATGATCGGCGTTTCAACGCTTGCGACTATGGCTCAGGGTGCCTGGCGCATGACCGGTGCCAGCCGCGTGCTGGCCGCGATTGATGCCCGCATGGGTGAAGTCTACTGGGCGGAGTACACCCGTGACGAAAACGGCGTCTGGCACGGCGAAGAGTCGGAAGCCGTGCTTAAACCTGAAGCCGTCACCGAGCGCCTGAAACAGCTCACCGGTGAGTGGGCGACGGTCGGAACCGGCTGGCCGGCATGGCCTGAGATGGCGAAGGACACCGGCCTTACGCTGGTGGACGGTAACATGCTCCTGCCTGCCGCCGAAGATATGTTGCCTGTTGCCTGTCAGCAGCTTGCAGCAGGAAAAACCGTGGCCGTTGAACACGCCGAGCCGGTTTATTTACGAAACACCGTCGCGTGGAAGAAACTTCCTGGCCGCGAGTGAATCTCAGTAACAGGAACTGAGAAAAAGGAGTCGCATCATGGCGGTTCAGACTAAAGTTGTACGCTTTTTTATGGCAGGCGCGGTTGCCATAGCACTGAGCGGGTGCGTCACCGTTCCTGATGCGATCAAGGGCACCAGCCCGACGCCACAGCAGGATCTGGTACGCGTGATGAATGCTCCGGAGCTGTATGTCGGGCAGGAAGCGCGCTTTGGCGGCAAGGTGGTTGAAGTGCTAAACCAGCAGGGGAAAACCCGGCTGGAGATTGCCACCGTTCCACTGGACAGCGGCGCACGGCCTGTTCTGGGTGAAGCCTCGCGCGGGCGGATCTACGCTGACGTCAGCGGCTTCCTCGATCCGGTAGATTTCCGCGGGCAGCTGGTGACCGTCGTCGGGCCGATTACCGGTTCGGTGGCGGGGAAAATCGGCAATACGCCATACAAATTTATGACCATGCAGGTGAACGGCTACAAACGCTGGCGTATCGCCCAGCAGGTGGTGATGCCGCCACAGCCAATCGATCCGTGGATGTGGGGTCCACATCCGTATCGTTACGGCTACGGTGGCTGGGGTTGGTACAATCCAGGCCCTGCACAGGTTCAAACAATCGTAACTGAGTAACTTACTGTTATTGTTAGGAAAGAGACAGCGGCTCAGCCGCTGTCTCTGTTTTTTTACGGACAAAACGAAAAAAAAGAGTGACGCGCTTCGCAACCTGCAATCTGAGCAATTAATAAACTGGTACGCTGAGTTAATATAATGTTAACAAACTGTTTATTATCGGGGCTGTGATGACGACGAACACTCATTTCAGAGGTGATGCATTGAAAAAGGTTTGGCTTAACCGTTATCCCGCGGATGTCCCTGCGGAGATCAATCCTGACCGTTATCAATCCCTGATTGAATTATTTGAACACTCGGTACGGCGCTACGCTGACCAGCCCGCATTTGTGAATATGGGCGAAGTGATGACTTTCCGTAAGCTGGAAGAGCGCAGCCGGGCGTTTGCGGCCTATTTACAGGAAGGGTTGGGCTTGCAGAAAGGGGATCGCGTCGCGCTGATGATGCCAAACCTGCTGCAATACCCGGTGGCGCTGTTCGGGATCCTCAGGGCGGGGATGATCGTGGTTAACGTTAACCCGCTCTATACCCCGCGCGAGCTGGAACATCAGTTGAATGACAGCGGTGCGGCGGCGATTGTGATTGTCTCCAACTTTGCCCACACGCTGGAAAAAGTCGTTGAAAGAACCCAGGTTAAGCACGTCATCCTGACGCGCATGGGCGACCAGCTCTCTACCGCGAAAGGTACGCTGGTCAACTTTGTCGTGAAATACGTTAAGCGGCTGGTGCCGAAATACCACCTGCCGGATGCCATCTCTTTCCGCCGTGCGCTGCATGCGGGCTATCGGATGCAGTACGTTAAGCCGGAGATCGTGTCAGAAGATCTGGCGTTCCTGCAATACACCGGCGGTACCACCGGCGTGGCTAAAGGGGCGATGCTGACCCATCGTAATATGCTGGCGAACCTTGAACAGGTGAACGCCACCTACGGGCCGCTACTGCACCCGGGCAAGGAGCTGGTGATCACCGCGCTTCCGCTGTATCACATTTTTGCGCTGACCATGAACTGCCTGCTGTTTATCGAGCTTGGCGGTCAAAACGTATTGATCACCAACCCGCGCGACATTCCGGGGCTGGTTAAAGAGCTGGCGAAATACCCGTTCACCGCCATGACCGGCGTGAACACCCTGTTTAACGCGCTGCTTAACAATAAAGAGTTCCAGCAGCTCGATTTCTCCACGCTGCATCTTTCTGCGGGCGGCGGGATGCCGGTTCAGCAGGCGGTTGCCGAGCGCTGGGTAAAACTCACCGGACAGTATCTGCTGGAAGGCTATGGTCTGACGGAGTGCGCCCCGCTGGTCAGCGTCAACCCGCATGACATCGACTACCACAGCGGCAGTATCGGTCTACCGGTCCCGTCGACGGAAGCTAAACTGGTGGACGATGAGGGTAACGAAGTGCCTCACGGCGAACCGGGCGAGCTGTGCGTCAGAGGGCCGCAGGTGATGCTGGGCTACTGGCAGCGCCCAGATGCCACGGATGAGATCATCAAAGACGGCTGGCTGTACACCGGCGACATCGCGGTGATGGATGACGAAGGTTTTCTGCGTATCGTCGATCGCAAGAAAGACATGATCCTCGTTTCCGGTTTCAACGTTTATCCGAACGAAATCGAAGACGTGGTGATGCAGCACAGCGGCGTGCTGGAAGTGGCAGCGGTGGGGGTTCCTTCCGGCAGCAGTGGTGAAGCGGTGAAGATATTTGTGGTCAAGAAAGATCCTTCTCTTACCGAGGAAGCGCTGATAACGTTTTGTCGCCGGCAGCTGACGGGCTATAAAGTGCCGAAGCTGGTGGAATTCCGCGATGAGCTGCCGAAATCCAACGTCGGGAAGATATTACGACGAGAATTACGTGACGAAGCCCGTGCCAAAGTGGACAATAAGGCCTGAGCTTCACGTTAATCGCCCAGACGCCGGTTAAGCCGGCGTTTTTTATGGGCGCAAACAAAAGAGAGTCCGATTTGAATTACCAGATGATCACTACCAACGACGAGCTGGCTTCGCTGTGCGAGGTGACGCGTGATTTCCCCGCTATCGCCCTGGATACGGAATTTGTCCGTACCCGCACGTACTACCCGCAGCTGGGCCTGATCCAGATGTATGACGGCAAACACGTGTCGTTGATTGACCCCCTCGGCATTACCGACTGGGCGCCAATGCGCGAGCTGTTGCTTGATACCGCCGTGACCAAATATCTGCACGCCGGCAGTGAAGATCTGGAAGTCTTTCTCAACACCTTTGGCATCATGCCGCAGCCGCTGATTGATACCCAGATCCTCGCGGCGTTCAGCGGTCGTCCGCTCTCCTGGGGCTTCGCGGCGATGGTGGAAGAGTACACCGGTCTGACGCTGGATAAGAGCGAATCGCGTACCGACTGGCTCGCGCGCCCGCTGACGGCGCGTCAGCTTGAATACGCCGCGGCAGATGTATTCTACCTGCTGCCGATTGCTGGCCAGCTTATGAAAGAGGCTGAGGCGTCCGGTTGGCTGTCTGCCGCCCTGGACGAGTGCCGCATGACGCAGCAGCGTCGTCAGGAAGTGGTTGATCCGAAAGAGGCCTGGCGTGACATCACTAACGCCTGGCAGCTGCGCACCCGTCAACTGGCCTGTCTGCAACTGCTGGCTGACTGGCGGCTGCGTAAAGCGCGTGAGCGCGATCTGGCGGTTAACTTCGTGGTGCGTGAAGAACACCTGTGGGCGGTAGCGCGCTATATGCCGGGTAGCCTTGGCGAACTGGACAGCATTGGCCTTTCCGGGAGTGAGATCCGTTTCCACGGTAAAACGCTGCTCGCGCTGGTAGAGAAAGCTCAGCAGCTGCCGGAGGACGCACTGCCAGAACCACTGCTTAACCTGATGGATATGCCGGGCTACCGCAAGGCGTTCAAAGATATCAAAGCGCTGGTGCAGACGGTGGCCGGGGAAAGCAAACTGAGTGCCGAACTGCTGGCTTCACGTCGTCAGATTAACCAGCTGCTGAACTGGCACTGGAAGTTGAAACCGCAAAATGGTTTACCGGAACTGGTCGCCGGATGGCGGGGGGAACTGATGGCTGAACGCCTGAATACCCTGCTGGAAGGGTATCCGCGCTAAAGAATTGTAGCCCCGGTAAGCGTCGCGCCACCGGGGAAATTGCCGGGCGGTACGATGCTTGCCCGGCCTACAAAACCACAAACGGATTAACGCGACTCTTCCGCTTCCGGAAGCGTCACATTCAGCTCCAGAATCGAAATATCCCCGTCTTTTTGCTCCAGCTGAACGGTGACCATTTCCGGGTCAATCTGCACGTATTTGCAGATCACTTCCAGAATGTCTTTGCGCAGCTGCGGCAGGTAGTGCGGTTCGGCGTCGCTACGACGACGTTCCGCCACAATGATTTGCAGACGTTCTTTTGCGATGTTGGCGGTGCTTTTTTTCCGCGAGAGAAAAAAGTCCAGTAATGCCATAACTTATCCTCCGAACAGGCGTTTGAGGAAACCTTTCTTCTCTTCTTCAATGAAGCGGAAAGGACGTTCTTCTCCCAGCAGACGGTCAACGGTATCCGCATACGCTTTACCCGCGTCTGCCTGTGTATCCAGGATCACGGGCTCGCCCTGGTTAGAGGCGCGCAATACGGACTGATCTTCCGGGATCACGCCAACCAGTTTGATGCGCAGGATCTCCAGCACGTCTTCCATGCTCAGCATGTCACCTTTGTTCACCCGACCCGGGTTGTAGCGGGTCAGCAGAAGGTGCTCTTTGATCGGCTCCTGGCCATTTTCCGCGCGACGAGATTTCGAGGCCAGAATGCCGAGAATACGGTCGGAGTCACGTACTGACGAGACTTCCGGGTTAGTAGTGATGATGGCTTCATCCGCGAAGTAGAGCGCCATCAGCGCGCCGGTTTCGATACCGGCCGGGGAGTCGCAGACCACGAAGTCGAACTCCATCTTTTTCAGATCGTCGAGCACCTTTTCCACGCCTTCACGGGTCAGCGCGTCTTTATCACGGGTCTGGGACGCCGGGAGAATGTAGAGGTTCTCGGTACGCTTATCTTTAATTAGCGCCTGGTTAAGCGTGGCATCGCCCTGAATGACGTTCACGAAGTCATACACCACGCGACGCTCGCAACCCATGATCAGGTCCAGGTTACGCAGACCGATATCGAAGTCGATTACGACGGTTTTCTTTCCCTTCTGGGCCAAACCAGTAGCGATGGCCGCGCTGGAGGTGGTCTTGCCAACGCCTCCTTTACCCGAAGTCACAACAATAATGCGTGCCATAGAAATTCCTTGTTAAAAGGGATCAATTTAACGGTTGAACGGTCAAAGCGTTATCTGCCAGCTGCAGACGAGCCGCTTTGCCATAAAATTCGGCTGGGATTTTATCGCTCAGCCAATATTCACCTGCGATAGACACCAGTTCTGCCGTCAGGTGAGTACAAAAAATTTGTGCTTCTCGATCGCCGCTGGCGCCCGCAAGCGCACGCCCACGCATCATACCGTAAACGTGAATATTGCCGTCTGCAATCAGTTCTGCGCCCGCACTGACGTGGCTTGTAACAATCAGATCACAGTTTGGCGCATAAATGCGCTGACCGGAACGAACCGGCAGATCAATCAATCGCGTTTTTGTGACTGGGGCTACATTTTGCGCCGAAGGCGGGGGAGCGGGAACGGTTGCAGGCGTTGCGCGCGGGGATTTTTCTCTACCCTCGTTTAACAAGGGCAAACCCGCGCGTTCAATTTCGGCTTTTAACTCTGCGTCTTTACAGCCGCTTATACCCACGATGCGCAACCCCGTGGAGACGACGGCCTGCTGGAGTCGCTTCCAGTTAACCGGCCCCTCAAGGTCGCTTACATTAACGACAACAGGAGCATGCTTAAGAAAAGCGGGAGCCTGCGCGATTTTGTCTTCTAACGCCTGACGAATAACCTCGGGTTTTGCATCATGCAAATGAACCACTGATAAGGTGAAGCTACTGCCTTTAAGCTCGATGGGCGTATTTGACATCCTGGCCTTACTCAATTTGCTATTAACCGCAACACATCGCCGCGATATTCCGAAGAGTATCAGGCATGTTATAGTCAGGAGTATATTGAGGCAAGCAACCACCCATTAATTCAGAGTAAAAACATGTTTTGTGTGATCTACAGAAGTACCAGCCGCGACCAGACCTACCTTTATGTCGAAAAGAAAGACGATTTTTCCCGCGTGCCTGAGGAATTAATGAAAAGCTTTGGCCGACCGCAACTGGCGATGCTGCTGCCGCTGGACGGCCGTAAGAAGTTGGTGAACGCCGATCTGGAGAAAGTCAAAAAGGCGTTAACCGAGCAGGGCTATTATTTACAGCTTCCGCCGCCACCGGAGAATTTATTAAAACAGCATCTTGAGGTGAGCGGAAAGAAATAAGCCCGGGTCACTCCGGGAACAACTCATCAACCGATTAGGGGTCGACCATGTATCAACATCATAACTGGCAAGGTGCATTACTGGATTATCCCGTCAGCAAAGTGATCTGCGTGGGCAGCAACTATGCAAAACATATTCAGGAGATGGGCAGCGCCGTGCCGGATGAGCCGGTTCTGTTTATTAAGCCAGAAACCGCACTGTGCGATATTCGCCAGCCGCTGGTTCTGCCGCAGGGGCTGGGCTCGGTGCATCATGAAGTGGAGCTGGCGGTGCTGATCGGCGCGACGCTGCGCCAGGCGACCGAAGAGCATGTAGAGAAAGCGATTGCGGGTTACGGTGTCGCGCTCGACCTGACCCTGCGCGACGTCCAGAGCAAAATGAAGAAAGCGGGGCAGCCGTGGGAAAAAGCCAAGGGCTTTGACAATTCATGCCCGATTTCCGGTTTCGTTCCGGTGAGTGAATTTACCGACGACCCGCAGAATATGCCCCTCAGCCTGAAGGTCAACGGCGAGATTCGCCAGCAGGGGACGACCGCTGACATGATCCATAAGATCGTTCCGCTGATTGCCTACATGAGCCGCTTCTTCACCCTGAAACCCGGCGACGTGATCCTTACCGGCACTCCGGAAGGTGTGGGGCCGCTGCACAGTGGCGACGAGCTGGACGTCAGTTTTAACGGCCTGTCGCTGAAAACCCGCGTGCTGTAAAAGCACCTTGCCGCCTGAAAAGGGCGGCAAAACTTGCATCAACGTGCCAGACTCGTTATAAGGTGCGCTCTATTTTGACGTGTGGACATCCCGATGAACGACATTCCTTTCTGGCAAAGCAAAACTCTCGACGACATGACCGACGTGGAGTGGGAATCGTTGTGTGACGGCTGTGGGCAGTGCTGCCTGCATAAGCTGATGGATGAAGATTCGGATGAGATCTATTTCACCAACGTAGCCTGCAAGCAGTTAAACATCAAAACCTGCCAGTGCCGCAACTACGAGCGCCGTTTCGACTATGAGCCGGACTGCATCAAGTTAACCCGTGAAAATCTGCCGACCTTTGAGTGGCTGCCGCATACCTGCGCGTATCGCCTGCTGGCGGAAGGTAAAGATCTGCCCACATGGCATCCGCTGTTGACGGGGTCGAAAGCGGCGATGCACGGCGAGCGTATTTCCGTGCGCCACATTGCGGTGAAAGAGTCCGAGGTGCAGGACTGGGAAGACCACATTATGAATCACCCTAATCGGTGATAATAAAAAACCCGCCGAGGCGGGTTTTTTATTGTGCGCAATTTTGTCGGGTGGCGCTGCGCTTACCCGACCTACAAAACTGACGTTGCCGTTTTGCTTTTACCTTCCAAAAAGATCGCGTTTCTTTGGCTTGAACGGCTGGGCAATCAGCACCAGCAGCGCTACCACGAAGTAGGCGACAAAAATGCCCACCAGCCACTGCGGCATCTCCAGCGTCAGAAACTCCCACTGGCGTACAGAGCAGTCACCGGAGGCCACAAACACCTGCGGCAGCCATTTATCCAGCGGCAGCCAGCTCGGGAAGCGGGCGGCAAAGTCGCAGGTCATAAACGGCGACGGGTGAAGCTGCATCTGGGTGTGCTCCCAGGCAAGCGCAATCCCTTTCCCGGCGCTGTACAGCCAGATGGCAATTGCGGCATAGCGTAACGGTGTTTTAGGTGCAATCGCACCTACCAGACCTGCGCCCATAATGCCGAACAGCGCACAACGCTCATAAATACACAGGACGCAAGGTTTCAGCCCCATCACATGCTGAAACCACAGCGCGACCATTTCCAGCGCAAAGGCGGTCAGGGCCATCAACAACCACGCTCCGCGACCGCGTGAGCACTGGTTCAAAAATCGCAACATAATCATTTCCCTGGAACATGCTTAGACAGCGCAGTGTAAACGAATTTTAATGCGCCGCAAGTATACCTGCTTGCAACAACCATTGCGTACAGGGAACGAGAGTAATTTTGATGCACAGCAAACCAACAAGGGTAAGCACCAGCGTGTACGGCAGCGCCATCCAGACCATTCTTCCATAAGAAAGTCGTATGAGTGGCGCCAGCGCCGAGGTCAGCAGGAAGAGGAAGGCCGCCTGACCGTTCGGGGTTGCCACGGAGGGGAGGTTGGTTCCAGTGTTGATCGCCACCGCCAGCAGCTCGAACTGTTCACTGCTGACAATCCCTTGCTCCATCGCGGCTTTGGCCTCATTGATGTATACCGTCCCGACAAAGACGTTATCGGATATAGAAGACAACAGACCGTTAAACAAATAGAACAGCGTTAGCTGCGAATCTGGCGTGGCCTGAAGCACAAACGCGATGATTGGCGCGAACAGATGTTGATCAATAATCACCGCCACGACGGCGAAAAACACCGCCAGCAGGGCGGTAAACGGCAGCGCTTCGGTAAAGGCTTTTCCGATAGCATGTTCGTCCGTGACGCCGCTCAGGCTGGTTGCCAGAATAATTACCGACAGACCAATCAGCCCCACCTCGGCAAGGTGGAAGGCCAGCGCAGCGATAAGCCACACGCCGATGATGCCCTGTGCAATCAGGCGCAGCGTCTCCTGGCGCGTGCGTTGTTTGCGGCTCTGCTCGTCAAACTTATGCAGCTCCTGACGGACCTGATCGGGCAACTTCGCGCCATACCCAAAAAGGTTGAATTTTTCGACCAGCACGCAGGTCGCTAAGCCGCAGATCAGAACGGGCACGCTGACCGGCGCCATGCGCAGGAAAAATTCGCCAAAATGCCACTCAGCCGCTTTGGCGATAATCAGGTTTTGCGGCTCTCCGACCATTGTCATCACGCCGCCCAGCGCCGTCCCCACGCCCGCATGCATCATCAGGCTGCGCAGAAACGCGCGGAACTGCTCGAGCACATCGCGGTTGTGCGCCTCAACGTGGCTGTCGTCCTGCAAGTTATCGCCAGGACGAGACGAGGCGACCCGGTGGTAAATACCGTAAAAGCCGACGGCGACGCTGATCACCACCGCCACAACCGTCAGCGCATCCAGGAAGGCAGAGAGGAAAGCCGCGGCGAGGCAAAACGCCAGCGAGAGCAGCGTTTTCGACGGAATGCTCAGCAGCAGACGGGTGAAGATAAACAGCAGAAGCTGCTTCATAAAGTAGATCCCCGCCACCATGAAGATCAGCAGTAGCAGGACTTCAAGATTCGACGCAATCTCGTTTTTAACATGCTCCGCGCTGGTCATTCCAATGAGCACGGCTTCCAGCGCCAGCAGCCCGCCGGGCAACAGCGGATAGCACTTCAATGCCATCGCCAGGGTAAAGATAAACTCGACGACCAACATCCACCCGGCAACGAAGGGATCCAGCAAAAAGATAACGGGATTAACGACCAGGAATACCAGTAGAGTGAGTTTGTACCAGTCAGGTGACTGACCTAAAAAGTTGCGCCACAGCGCGCGCCCAAATGAAATTTCCACGACAGACGTCCTTTCCCCGTCAAATAAGACAAGACATCAGTATACGCAAAAACGGCGGCGGAGAGGGGGATAAAGCCATTTTGTAAATTTCATAAAAATGAAACGGCGATCCCTCTTTTCTGTCTCTGCTGCGCTATCTGCCTCTGCGCGCCTCTGGTATGATGAGTGCAATTTGCTAAAGCTGTGTAATGGAAATCTCACTATGGTCATTAAGGCGCAGAGCCCGGCGGGTTTCGCGGAAGAGTACATCATTGAAAGCATCTGGAATAATCGTTTCCCTGCGGGATCAATTCTACCTGCTGAACGCGAACTCTCTGAACTGATTGGCGTCACCCGTACCACGCTGCGAGAAGTGCTCCAGCGTCTGGCGCGCGATGGCTGGTTGACGATACAGCATGGCAAACCCACTAAGGTGAATAATTTCTGGGAAACGTCCGGGCTGAACATTCTGGAAACGCTGGCGCGTCTCGATCACGAAAGCGTACCGCAGCTGATTGACAATCTGCTTTCGGTGCGCACCAACATCGCTACCATTTTCATCCGCACCGCGTTTCGTCAGCATCCTGAAGATGCGCTGAAGGTGCTTGCCACCGCCAATGAGGTGGAAGACCACGCGGACGCCTTTGCGACCCTCGACTACAACGTGTTCCGCGGTCTGGCGTTTGCTTCCGGCAATCCGGTTTACGGTCTGATCCTGAATGGAATGAAAGGGTTATATACACGCATTGGTCGTCACTACTTTGCCAACCCTGAAGCCCGCAGCCTGGCGCTCGGCTTTTACCATAAACTGAGCAAGCTCTGCACCGAAGGGCTGCACGATCAGGTCTATGAAACAGTGCGTCGTTATGGCCACGACTCCGGTGAAATCTGGCACCGAATGCAGAAAACCCTGCCGGGCGATCTGGCGATTCAGGGCCGGTAAAAGAAAAAACCTCTCTATTGAGAGGATTTTTTTCGCCCGGTGCTTCGCTTACCGGGCCTACAAAACCCGTAGGCCGGCTAAGGCGTAGCCGCCACCCGGCTAAAACGCACTACAGCGTATTCATCCGCGCCGGACACCGGTCCAGCAGCTCCACGCTGCCATCTTCATTCTGCTGCTCCAGCGACACGTCAAATCCCCACAGGCGATGCACATGCTTCAGCACTTCCTTACGCCCCTTATCCAGCGGCGCGCGGTTGTGAGGGATATAGCGCAGCGTCAAAGAGCGGTCACCGCGCAGATCAACATTCCAGACCTGAATGTTCGGTTCAAGATTGCTCAGGTTGTACTGAGACGACAGGCGCGAGCGGATCTCACGATAGCCCTCTTCGTTGTGGATCGCAGAGATCTCCAGGTAGTTGTTGCGGTCATCATCCAGTACGGTGAAGAAGCGGAAATCACGCATGATCTTCGGCGACATGAACTGGCTGATAAAGCTCTCATCCTTAAAATCACGCATCGCGAAGTGCAGCGTTTCCAGCCAGTCAGAACCGGCAATATCCGGGAACCAGTATTTGTCCTCTTCGGTGGGCGACTGGCAGATACGCTTGATATCCTGGAACATGGCAAAGCCGAGTGCGTACGGGTTAATGCCGCTGTACCACGGACTGTTATACGCTGGCTGGAATACCACGTTAGTGTGGCTGTGCAAAAACTCCATCATAAACCGCTCGGTGACTTTTCCTTCGTCATACAGGTGGTTAAGAATGGTGTAGTGCCAGAAGGTCGCCCAGCCTTCGTTCATCACCTGGGTCTGCTTCTGAGGATAGAAATACTGGCTCACCTTGCGCACGATGCGCAAGATCTCACGCTGCCACGGCTCCAGCAGTGGGGCGTTCTTCTCCATAAAGTAGAGCAGGTTTTCCTGCGGCTCGGAAGGGTAACGACGCGCCTCGGCGACGGTTTTCTCCTCCTCACGTTTCGGCAGGGTGCGCCACAGCATATTCACCTGGCTTTGCAGATACTCCTCGCGGCTCTTCTGCCGGGCTTTCTCTTCCTGCAATGAGATCTTCTGCGGACGCTTATAGCGGTCAACGCCGTAATTCATCAGCGCGTGGCAGGAGTCCAGTAGCTTCTCTACCTCGTCCACGCCGTAGCGCTCTTCGCAGTCGGTAATGTATTTGCGGGCGAAGATCAGGTAATCGACGATGGAGCTGGCGTCCGTCCAGCTGCGGAACAGATAGTTATTTTTGAAGAACGAGTTATGTCCATAGCAGGCGTGCGCCATCACCAGCGCCTGCATGGTAATGGTGTTCTCCTCCATCAGATAGGCAATACACGGGTTAGAGTTAATAACGATTTCATACGCCAGCCCCTGCTGTCCGTGCTTATACAGTCGCTCCGTTTCAATGAATTTTTTACCAAACGACCAGTGCGGATAGTTAATCGGCATCCCGACGCTGGAGTAAGCGTCCATCATCTGTTCCGAGGTGATGACTTCAATCTGATGGGGATAGGTGTCCAGACGATAGAGTTTGGCCACCCGGTCGATCTCCGCCAGGTAGACATCCAGCAACTCGAAGGTCCAGTCGGGTCCATCGCTCAGACGGGTGCTGTCCCTTGACATGGAATCTAGTGTAGCCATTAGCGCGCCCTCGTTGTTGGTCGCTCTCTCTGACTGGAGAGCCTCCTTTCAAGCATAGATCACCCCATTCAAATACGCGGGGCGCAGAAATTTTTTCTTTGCGATTTCCCGTTTTCGATACGGCAAAAAAAGCGGTGCTCGCAGAATTTTCTACTGGTTAAAAATAACGCGCAGCAGGAGATCCCAAATAAGCGCTATCCCCTGATACAGCGGGATATGTGAGTTGAGTCACCATAAAAAAGTCATATGTTGAATAATATTTTCAGCTAGGTTATCAATCTGTAATTAGATGATTGTTCTTTTGCTCATAATGGAGTGGCTATGCGTGTTGTCATACTGGGAAGTGGTGTCGTTGGCGTAACCAGCGCCTGGTATTTAAGTCAGGCGGGACATGAGGTTACCGTTATCGATCGCGAATCCGGTCCGGCGCTGGAAACCAGTGCGGCGAATGCGGGGCAGATCTCCCCGGGCTACGCTGCGCCGTGGGCGGCCCCGGGCGTTCCGCTGAAGGCGATCAAATGGATGTTTCAGCGACATGCGCCGCTGGCGATAAGCCTTGACGGCACGCAGTTCCAGCTTAAGTGGATGTGGCAGATGCTGCGCAACTGCGATACCCGCCACTACATGGAGAACAAAGGGCGCATGGTGCGCCTCGCAGAATACAGCCGCGATTGCCTGAAAGCGCTGCGTTCCTCAACGGGGATCGAATATGAAGGGCGCCAGGGCGGCACACTTCAGCTGTTCCGTACCGCGCAACAGTATGAAAACGCGACCCGCGATATCGCCGTGCTTGAAGATGCGGGCGTACCCTATCAGCTGCTGGAAGCCAGCCAACTTGCCCAGGTGGAGCCTGCACTTGCCGAGGTCGCGCACAAGCTGACGGGCGGTCTGCGTTTACCGAACGATGAAACCGGCGACTGCCAGCTTTTCACCCAGCGTCTGGCGCGCATGTGTGAGCAGGCCGGGGTGAAATTCCGCTTCAATACTTCTGTCGACAAGCTGCTGTCGGAAGGGGAGAAGATTTACGGCGTGAAGTGTGGAGAAGAGGTGATCAAAGCCGATGCTTACGTGATGGCGTTCGGATCCTATTCTACCGCGATGCTGAAAGGGATCCTGGATATCCCGGTCTATCCGCTGAAAGGCTACTCCCTGACCATTCCCGTGAAAGAGGACAGCGGCGCGCCAGTATCAACTATTCTTGATGAAACCTACAAAATCGCCATCACCCGTTTTGATAACCGGATCCGCGTCGGCGGCATGGCGGAAATCGTGGGCTTCAATACCGAACTGCTCAAACCACGTCGTGAAACGCTGGAGATGGTCGTCGGCGATCTCTTCCCGCGCGGCGGTTTCATTGAGCAGGCGACGTTCTGGACCGGCCTGCGTCCAATGACCCCGGACGGCACGCCGATTGTGGGCCGTTCGCCATACAAAAATCTGTGGACAAATACCGGCCACGGTACGCTTGGCTGGACCATGGCCTGCGGTTCGGGCCAGCTGCTTAGCGACCTGATTTCCGGGCGGACGCCGGCAATTCCGTTTGACGATTTAAGCGCCGCACGCTATCAATCAGGGTTTACCCCCTCGCGTCCACAACACCTGCACGGCGCGCATAATTAAGGAGTCGTCATGTCCCGTCCCATTCTGGCCCAGCTGGATTTGCAGGCGCTGAAGGATAACCTGCAAATTGTTCGTCGTGCTGCGCCGGGTTCTCGTGTCTGGTCGGTGGTGAAAGCCAACGCCTACGGTCATGGTATCGACCGTATCTGGAGTGCGCTCGGCGCCACCGACGGTTTTGCCTTGCTGAATCTGGAAGAGGCCATCCTGCTGCGTGAGCGCGGCTGGAAAGGACCGATCCTGCTGCTGGAAGGATTCTTCCATGCGCAAGATCTGCCTCTGCTGGATAAGTACCGCCTGACGACCAGCGTTCACAGTAACTGGCAGATCAAGGCCATTCAGGACGCGAAGCTGCATGCCCCGCTGGATATCTATCTCAAAGTGAACAGCGGTATGAATCGTCTGGGCTTCCAGCCTGAACGTGTGCACACGGTCTGGCAGCAGCTTCGTGCGCTGAAAAACGTCGGTGAGATGACGCTGATGGCGCATTTTGCCGATGCGGAAAAGCCGGACGGCATTGCCGATGCTATGGTCCGCATTGAGCAGGCGGCAGAAGGGCTGGACTGTCCGCGCTCGCTGTCGAACTCAGCGGCAACGCTCTGGCATCCCGAGGCGCATTACAACTGGGTGCGCCCGGGGATCGTTCTGTACGGCGCGTCACCCTCAGGTCAGTGGCAGGATATCGCCAACAGCGGCCTGAAGCCGGTGATGACGTTACGAAGCGAAATTATCGGCGTGCAAACCCTGAAAGCGGGCGATACGGTGGGCTATGGCAGCCGCTATCGGGCAGCGGGCGAACAGCGTATCGGTATCGTGGCGGGGGGCTATGCAGATGGTTATCCGCGCATCGCCCCGAGCGGCACGCCGGTGTGGGTCGATGGCGTGCGTACGGGCACGGTAGGCACCGTCTCAATGGACATGTTGGCTATTGATTTGACGCCATGTCCTCAGGCGGGGATCGGCTCACCGGTTGAGCTGTGGGGCAACGAGGTTAAAATTGATGATGTGGCCGCTGCGGCGGGCACTGTCGGGTATGAACTGATGTGCGCGCTGGCGTCAAGAGTGCCTGTTGTGACGGTGTAACATGTGTGTGCCGGGTGGCGGCTTCGCCTTACCCGGCCTACAAAAGCCCGAACGTAGGCCGGGTAAGCGTTAGCGCCACCCGGCAAAAAAGCAGCTACTCCTCCTCCTCCTCCATCGGCCTTACGCCGACTTTGCGCACCGCGTTATCCTCTTTCTCGGCCACCGTCCAGACCATCCCGGCAAACTCCACCTGGTCACCGACGACCGGTGCAGCCCCTAATAATTGCTGAATAATCTCGCCCAGTGTTTGCTGGTTATCGCGATTCTCCAGTCCTCCCTCCAGGCCATAAATCAGCGCCACATCCGCAAAGCGGGCGCTGGCTTCGAGGATAAAATCGCCGAAGAAACGCTGATCCAGCGCCACCGGGGGCGACTGGCTGAACAGCTTGCCAAGGGCAGGCAGGTCGCGCTCGCGGCCAATCACGCAGAGGATATCGTTCTCTCGCAGCCGCGTGCTGCCGGTCGGGTGAAGCAGGGCGTTATCCCGGAACAGGGCGGCAATACGCGTTTCAGCGGGCATATGCAGATCGCGTAACGAAGCACCCACGCACCACTTATCGGCGCTTAACTGATAGACAAACTGTTCCCACGGGTTGTCTGGGTGAATATCCAGCCCCACGCGGGAGACCGGCCAGCCAACGGGCGGTACCACCACTTTGGCTTTTTTCGCCGCCCAGCCCAGCGACGTCCCCTGGAACAGCAGCGATACCAGCACCACGAAGAAGGCGACGTTGAAGAACAGACGAGCGTTGTCTAGTCCGGCCATCATCGGGAAAACCGCCAGGATAATCGGCACCGCGCCGCGCAGCCCCACCCAACTGATAAATATCCGCTCACGCAGGTTAAACCCGCGGAACGGCAGCAGCCCGGCAAACACCGACAGCGGACGGGCGATGAAGATCATCCAGGCCGACAAAAGCAGCGCTGGCACGACGATAGGCAGCAGGTCGGAAGGCGTCACCAGCAGGCCCAGCACCAGGAACATGGCGATCTGTGCCAGCCAGGCCAGCCCGTCAAAGTTTTGCAGTATCGCATAACGGTTACGAATCGGTCGGTTGCCCAGCAGGAATCCACAGAGGTAAACCGCCAGAATACCGCTGCCGTCCAGCGCGGTGGTGACGGCAAAGATCAGGATCCCGCCGCTCAGGGCCAGCAGCGGGTAAAGGCCGGAAGGCAGCGTAATACGGTTGATTGTCTGCTGTAACAGGTAACCGCCGCCGAGACCAATGATAATCCCGAGGCCAAACTGCTGGAGGATGTGCCAGGCGAACATCCAGCTCAGGCCAGTTTCGTGCTGCTGGATCATCTCAATCAGGGTGATGGTCAGGAACACCGCCATCGGATCGTTGCTGCCGGATTCAATCTCAAGCGTGGAGCCAACGCGCTCGTTCAGCCCCTTGCCGCCGAGCAGCGAGAACACCGCCGCCGCATCGGTAGAGCCGACAATCGCGCCAATAAGCAGGCCTTCCATCATATCGAGGTTAAACAGCCAGGCTGCCATCATACCGGTCAGGCCGGAGGTGATTAGCACGCCGACTGTAGCCAGAGACAGCGCCGGGCCTAAGGCAACGCGAAACGAACTTGCCTGGGTGCGCATGCCGCCGTCCAGCAAGATCACCGCCAGCGCGAGGTTACTTACCATATAGGCGAAAGGGTAATTATCGAAGGGGATACCGCCGATTCCGTCAACCCCCGCCAGCATGCCGATAGCCAGGAAAATGACAAGAATAGGTATGCCAAGGCGCGATGAAAATGAACTTAATAAAATGCTGAAGGTTACCAGGATGGAACCCAGAATGAAAAGACTGATTATCGCTGTGGCACTCAATGTCGTCTTACTCCCACCTCAATGTGAACGCTGTTATTAAAACCCTAACATATTAACAACTGTATCTGCGTTTTATTGAGGGGGAATAACGGCTTTTTTATGCCTTTAAGACCGGATGACCGCTGATTGTTAACCGACTGCCTGAATTACCGTGTGCAAGGTGCGCCTGGGCACCCAGTGGCAAGGTAACGGTTTGCTGCTCATGGCCGAAATTCAGACCGGCGATCACCGGAATATCCAGCCGGGAACGAATGAAATCGACCATCGTCTCCAGCGTGTAGCCCGCGTCGTAATCGTTGGGGGCTGACCCGCTGAAACTGCCTAGCACAATGGCCGACTGCCGATCCAGGATCCCGGCGTGATAAAGCTGTAACAGCATGCGTTCGACGCGGAACGGGTGTTCGTTGATATCTTCCAGCACCAGAATGCCGTCCTCGATCTGCGGCAGCCACGGTGTCCCAATCAGCGATACCAGCATCGCGAGGTTTCCGCCCCACAGCTGCCCTTCACATTCCCAGTGCGGTCCGTTGCCTTGCCACGCGACGGTAAACGTCGGGTTTTGCAGGGCGCGCCAGAAATGGTCCTGCGTAAACGCATCCAGCTCCGGCGCACCAAAGTTGCCGGCCAGCATCGGGCCGCTAAAGGTAATGACGTTATGCAACGCCAGCAGGCCGAGCTGGATCGCTGTGAAATCGCTGTGTCCGCAGATTAACAGCGGATCCTGCTGCTGGCGTGCGGCCAGCCCGGACCAGTCGATGCTCTCCAGCAGTCGGCTTGCGCCATAGCCGCCGCGCACGGCCAGCACAATAGTGTTTTCACCTTCCAGCGTCGCCAGGCTGTTGATATCGCTCAGTCTCTGCGCCTCCGTACCGGCAAAACGCTGCATGCGGCGGGGGATAATTGTCTGATTTTCTACCTGATGGCCCATTTCCAGCAGGCGCTGAACGCCCCGCTGTGCCGCCTCCTGGTTGATGCAGTAGCCCGACGGTGCGATGAGATGAAACTGAGGCATGGCAATTCCTTGCTGAATGAGAATCTAATTGTCTATATCATGCCGCTTATACGCCGCCTGCTTCAAGGGGCGACGTACCGCGATGACCGGCTATAAGGATAGATGACGTGAAATTGAGATGGTTTGCTTTTTTGATTGTGTTGCTCGCTGGCTGTAGTTCAAAACATGATTATAAAAATCCCCCCTGGAATCCTGAAGTCCCGGTAAAGCGGGCCATGCAGTGGATGCCGATCAGCGAACAAGCCGGGAAGGCCTGGGGCGTGAGCCCGCGCCTGATCACCGCGATCATCGCCGTGGAGTCCGGCGGTAACCCGACGCTGGTGAGTAAATCGAATGCGGTGGGGCTGATGCAGTTAAAAGCCTCTACGGCGGGAAGAGAGGTCTATCGCTACATGGGCTGGAAGGGACAGCCATCCACCAGCGAGCTGAAAAACCCGGAACGTAATATCTCTATGGGAACCGCTTACCTGAGCATTCTGGAGCATGGCATTCTGAAGGGGATTGACGATCCGGAAGTGATGCAATATGCGCTGGTGGTGTCGTACGTTAACGGAGCTGGCGCGCTGCTCCGAACCTTCTCATCCGATCGCAAAGAGGCGATAGAAGAGATTAACGATATGGATAAAGATGAATTCTTCGAACACGTTGTGAAGAATCATCCGTCAGCACAGGCTCCACGTTATATCTGGAAAGTACAGAAAGCAATGGACGCCATGTAACGTCTTTGTCGGGCGGCAGCACGCTGCCCGACGCCTTTCAGCGCACTTTATTCGCGCGTTCCCGCGCTTCACGCTCCAGTGAAAAAATGATGCGCTGTAGTTCGCGCTCGGCGCCTGGCCCGACATTCAGAAAGCGAAAACTCAATCGCGGCGTGGTAATGGTTTCGTTTTTGCCGTCCACCACCTTGCGCTCGCTGATGGCAATCAGCTGGGCGTCAAACCAGAAGCGTCCCCATCCGCCCATATCCAGCTCGATCTGACTAAAACGCATACCTTCCACCAGCCCTTCCGGCTTCGGCATATCCATCAACGCTCCCATGCCGCCCAGCGACAGGTCGAAGAGACGAAAGCGGATCTCTTTTTTGTCCGGCATTTTCGCCTTACAGAAGTAGGCCGGGTGAAGCGGGGCGCTGATGCGAAAATACTCGCGGCGCTGCACGAACCAGAGATTAGCGGGCAGGGGGGTGATAAACGCAGGCAAACCCTGGTACACGATCGTGGTCAGGCGAGGCAGTATAAACTCGA
The DNA here is from genome assembly GCF_021869665.1 of Enterobacter cloacae complex sp. ECL411. Taxonomy (NCBI): domain Bacteria; kingdom Pseudomonadati; phylum Pseudomonadota; class Gammaproteobacteria; order Enterobacterales; family Enterobacteriaceae; genus Enterobacter; species Enterobacter cloacae complex sp. ECL411. The sequence continues at coordinate 2,695,729 of NZ_CP091486.1, read as the reverse complement.
CTTTAGCCCCCTGCGTTTCGGCCATCACCGAGAGGTTTTCTGCCTGTAGCGCGGCACGGTTTTCATCGCTCTGGCTACCCAGATCCACGATCAGGTGTTCTGCCGTCACGTCCAGGATCTTGCTGATAAACTGGCTGGTTGACCAGTTGATGCGCAGCGGCACCTCGCCCTTTTTCAGGTCGCGTAACACCCCTAATACAGCCAGCGGATTTTGTTTCAGGAACTGCTCACTGTAGCTACTCACGCCAGATGGCTCCTCGATAGATGACAGACTGTCTCTGGGTTATCGGCACGCTGGCATGAAACTTAATACAAACGATCTGTTTTTCTCCGCTGATATTGATTCGGTAATAAAAATGATAATAATTGTCGTTCCCAATATCATCTAATAATAAGACGACACTATGAGCACCTCACGTTTTGCGTTATGCGCGTTGGCAGGCGCCGTCACGCTGGCATTGCAGACACAGGCTTTCGCAGAAGAACCCACCATCGTGGTAACCGGTACAGAGCAGGGCAGCGCGCTCCCTGCCTGGACCAATAGCGCCACGAAATCAGCCGTCGCGGAAAGTAAAACGCCGCAGGTGATCAACACCATCGCCGCTAAAGAGATTGAGCAGCGGCACGCCAGTTCGGTAAACGAGATCCTGCGCTATGCGCCGGGCGTTTCCACGGAGGTGCGCGGGAGCACCTCTTACATGAGCGAGTACAAAATCCGCGGGTTCAACGTCGATCAGGAGTTCTACAACGGCCTGCAACTTCCCTATAACGTCACCGGGAACACCAAAGCGCGAATCGATCCGCTGCTGATTGAGAGCGTCGATATCCTGAAGGGGCCGTCATCCGTGCTGTATGGCGGCGGCTCCCCGGGTGGGCTGGTCAATATTCAGAGTAAAAAGCCGCAGAAAGAGGCGAAAACGGAACTGGGCTTTAATACCGGAAACCGCAATCTGAAAGAGGGGTACCTGGATTCGACGGGGCAGATCGCGAACAGCGACTGGAACTATCGTCTGCTGGGCAAAGCGACGGAAAGTGACGAACAGGCGCACACCACGCGCTATGAAAACTATCTGGTGGCCCCCTCCGTGACCTGGCAGCCGGATGACAAAACGCGCCTGACCATTGACGCGCTGGCGCAAAATACGCCGAGCCTGACGCCGTCTGATCCGATGCCGCTAAGCTATCTACGGTCTAAATACGCCGATCGTCGTGACTATGCCGGGGATGAGTGGAGCGGCTTCAAACAGCGCCAGTGGATGCTGGGCTACAGCTTTGAGCATGAGTTTGACAGTGGCTGGGGCTTTAACCAGAAAGCGCGCTACTTTGACGTGGATACCCACCAGCGCAGCGCCTATTCCACCGGGACGGGCAGCGAGGTCTACCAGCTTAACCGCTTCGCCTATACCACGGAGGAAGATTTGCAGAGCTTCAACATTGATAACCAGGTTACCCGAACCGTCGCGCTGGGGGACTGGCAACATCATCTGCTGGCGGGCTTTGACTACCAGAAGCTGAACTCTCACTTCCATTATCGTTACGCCTCGTCCACACCGGGTATCGATATGCGCAATCCGAATCACTCGCAGATCGATAACGATGCGCTGGGGCTTGTAACCGCGCAGAAAAACCGTCTCGGCTATCAGCAGAATGGCTATTACCTTCAGGATCAGATTGCGTTTGGCGGGCTTAACGTGCTGGCGCAGCCTGCGCTTTGACGACTACCGTTCCGTCACCACCAACTATCTGCAAAACGGTGACAAAGCCTGGGTATCGCAGGATCGCCTCACCAAACGACTGGGGGCGCTTTATGCCTTCGACAATGGTCTCTCGCCGTTTATCAGCTATTCGGAAGGCTTCGCACCGGTATCGCCGCAGGGTACGCTGACCGCGAAAGACGTTAAGCCCACCACCAGTAAGCAGGTGGAGGGTGGGGTGAAATATCTGCTGGCGGAATATGCAACTACCTTCACCGCCTCGGTGTTTAACATTCGTCAGAAAAATGTGGTGACCAGCGATCCGGGCTTCCTCAACTACCGACAGACCGGGGAAGTGGAAACGAAAGGCGCGGAGCTTTCCGCTATTAGTCGTCCAACGGATAACCTGACGCTGATTGCTAATTATGCCTACACCCACGCCATCAATACTGAAGATGACAAGTACCAGGGCAAACGACCGACGCAGGTCCCTGAGAACGCCTTTAATCTGTGGGGAGATTTCACCTTTTACAGCACGCCGCTGAGAGGGTTAACGCTGGGGGCTGGTGCACGCTACACCGGGCCGATGGAGATCTCGCCAGCCAATGATGCAGGCAAGCTGGGCGGTACGACGCAGTACGATCTGGCGGCATCTTACCGCATGGGCGAACTGGCGCCATCGCTGGAGGGGCTGACGCTGAAAGCGAGCGCGCAGAACGTCACCAACAAAGAGACGCTCACCTGCTATGACGCGACCAACTGCTGGATAGGCCGCGACCGCACCTTCCAGGTCGGGGCGAGCTACAGCTTCTGAAAAAAGCCCGGTGGCGCTACCGCACTGAACAGTCCCCTCGCCCCTTTGGGGAGAGGGTTAGGGTGAGGGGCGCTACTGCGCCGCCTGTTTAGCAGGTGCAACATCATCGTTTGCCGCAGACTGATTCTCCGGTACGCTGTCGCACGGCTTCTCTTTCGGGCAGACCATGTCCAGCATCCTGAGCGTCACACCGTTACTCCAGCCGAAACCGTCCTGCAACGGATACTCACCGCCGCCACCGCCGGTACCTGTCGAAGAGACATCGTACTTCTCAACCAGTTTCTTCTCGCGATCGTAGGTATGCTGAACGTTTTTCAGGAAACGCCAGGTCACGTCCATCGCCACTTTCTGCTGACCATAGTTCTGCAACCCTTCCACCGCTACCCACTGCAACGGCGCCCAGCCGTTCGGCGCATCCCACTGCTGCCCGCTGTTGATGGTGGTGGTAGAAATACCGCCCGGTTTCAGCAGGCGCGACGATGCGGCTGCGGCCACTTTATCGGCGCGATCCTGTGATGCGGCCTTCACATACAGCGGGAAGAGGGCCGCGGCAGTCAGCTGATTACGCACCTTCCTGGTTTTCAGATCGTAATCCGCATACCAGCCCTCTTTATCGTTCCACAGGTGGCTCTCCATGGCTTTCTGACGTGCGGAGGCCAGCGCGTCATATTTACTTGCGCTTGCGGTATCCCCGTCTTCCTGGCTGGCACGGGCCAGCAGTTTTTCCATCTTAAACATCAACGCATTCAGATCCACCGGCACGATGCTGGTGGTGCGGATGGTACCCAGCTTCTGGGGATCGTCCATCCAGCGGGAGCTGAAATCCCAGCCCGAGGCCGCGGCAGAGCGCAGATCACGGTAAATCTCGGTGGCCGGACGGTTAGGGTTATTTTTGGCGGTGGTCACGTCATCCAGCCACGACTCAGGGCGTGGCGTGTCCAGATCGTCCCAGAAGCGGTTGAGGAGGGAGCCGTCATCCAGTTTCACTACGCGTTTGTTTGCCTGACCAGGCTGGAGCCCATCAGCCCCCTCCATCCAGTAGGCATACTCCTTCTCCATCTGCGGACGGTATTTCTTCAACGCGTCGCTGTCATGCGTGGCCAACAGTTCCACCATCAAAGAAAAGAACGGCGGCTGAGAGCGGCTCAGGTAGTAACTGCGGTTACCGTTAGGGATTTGGCCCCAGGTATCAAGCTCGTATGCGAAGTTGTCCACCATGTCGCCGATCTTATCCCAGTGGCCGCTCTCGGCCAGCCCCAGCATGGTGAAATAGCTGTCCCAGTAATAGACTTCGCGGAATCGTCCTCCCGGCACGACATAGGGTTTTGGCAGAGGCAGGAGGGAGTCCCATTTGTTCGCTTTGTCGGTGGTGCGAGTCAGCACAGGCCACAGATCGTCTATGTGTTCCCGCAGGCTCTGGCCCTCAGGGGGAACATATTTCTCACCCTCCTTCGGCAGGATAAAGTTCATCTCCACGAAGTGACGCAGGTCAAAACCGGACTGGGTATGCTGCATCCGGTAATCCGCCAGGATCATCAGCGGGTCGCTTTTGGGAACGGCATCCGCGAAGGTTTTCTGATCCGGGAACAGTTTGGCACTCTGAACGTCATTAAAGAGGGGGCCAAGAAGAATATCAGGTGAGCTTTGCTGGCTCGTTGGCTGGTCTTCAGCATAACCAAATGCGGTAACACCGAGTAGTGCGCCTGCCAACGCAAGGGGTAAAAAAGCGGGGCGTCGTGCGCGAGGTCTTATCATCGGTTCGTCTCCTGTCTTCGCTGAGCAGCGTGACCGCTGTTGTCAATTACCTGAAAACCTTAGACGAATATCGATAACTTCGCGTGTTGAATGTCCCATTTTTCGCATAACCAGATAATTCGGGTGCGCTTTCACTACACCAGGGTTGGATTACTTAATTTTTAACCACACCACGGAAAGGCCGGGTAAGCTTCACGCCACCCGGCTTAAGCCCTACAACCCTTTTTTATCCATCAGCACCGCCAAATCCACCAGACGGTTTGAGAAGCCCCACTCGTTGTCATACCACGACAGGATCTTCACCATATTCCCGCCAATCACCAGCGTTGAAAGCCCGTCGATAATGGATGAGCGCGGGTCGCCCTGATAATCACTGGAGACAAGCGGTTCATCGCTGTAGCCCAGGATGCCTTTCAGCGGCCCGCTACCGGCAGCCTGACGGAACGCGTCATTCACCTCTTCGGCGGTCACGTTGCGGCTCAGCGTCACCGTCAGATCGACAATCGACACCACTGGCACCGGCACGCGCAGGGAATACCCGGTGAGTTTACCGTCCAGTTCGGGGATTACTTTCCCGAGCGCTTTTGCCGCGCCGCTGGAATAAGGCACAATCGATAATGCTGCCGCACGCGCGCCGCGCAGATCTTTTTCTGGCTGGTCATGCAGCGCCTGGCTGTTGGTGTAGGCATGCGTGGTGTTCATCAGCCCGTGTTCAATGCCAAACTGCTGGTGCAGCACCTGCGCCGCTGGCGCCAGACCGTTAGTGGTGCAACTCCCGTTACTGACCACAAAATGCTGGGCCGGATCGTACAGCGTGTGGTTCACGCCCATTACCACCGTAAGATCATCATTTTTAGCCGGGGCGGAAATAATGACGCGTTTTGCGCCGCCGCTCGTGATATGCACCGCCGCTTTATCACGTTCGGTGAAGAAACCGGTGGCTTCTATTACCACCTCAACGTCAGCGTCTTTCCACGGAATGTTTGCCGGGTCGCGTTCACTGAATACGGTGATGCGTTGCCCGTCAAACTGTAGCGCGCCGTCCGCCGCTTCCACAGGTACCGGTAGCGTGCCGAGCAGAGAGTCATATTTCAGCAGATGGGCGAGGGTTTTACTGTCCGTCAGATCGTTAATGGCCACAATCTGGAGATCCGGATTGCCCAGCGCCGCGCGCAGGACATTACGTCCGATACGGCCGAAACCGTTAATACCGACCTTAACCATGATGCACTCCTTATCTGTGTTGTCTGGAGTTACTGTAGGTGTCAGGTCGGTTGGCGTAAATGACAAAAAAGGATCAGATTACGCCATTCTGCGGCAGTGGAAACGCTGGCGATATTCGCCCGGCGTGAGATGAAGCTGCTTTTCAAAAACGCGGCGCAGGTTGATGCTGGTCCCAAACCCGCTTTTTTCGGCAATGACCTCAAGCGGATACGGGGTCTGCTCCAGAAGCTGTCGTGCGGCGGCCAGGCGGGCTTCGGTGACATAACGGGCCGGAGGTACACCGACGTCACGCGTGAACACGCGGGTGAAATTGCGCGGACTCATGGCGACCCGTTCGGCCAGCCTTTCGACGCACAAATCTGCGGTGAGGTTTTGCAGGATCCAGCTTTGCAGTTCGCTAACCGGTCCGGTCGCGCCGGACTGCTCCAGATTATAGCGGCTGAACTGTAGTTGGCCGCCAGGCCGGCGCAGGTACATCACCATATCCTGCGCCACGTTGCGGGCGAGGGTGAAGCCGTAATCATCCTCCACCAGCGCCAGCGTCAGATCAAACCCGGAACTGACGCCGCCGGACGTCCAGACGGGACCATCCTGAACATAGAGCGGGCCGCCCTCAACGTTGACCGCAGGATAGCGGGTTTTCAACGTTTCCAGAAGCCGCCAGTGGGTCGTTGCCCGGCGCCCATCGAGAAGTCCGGCCTGTGCCAGCAGCAGGGCCCCGCCGCAGACAGAGGCGACGCGTCGCGCATGCGGCGCGGCCAGGTGCAGCCAGTCCACCACCGCAGTGCTTTCCTGCTCATTCATGCCACGGCCGGTGATGATAATCGTGTCCAGCGGCTCGCGCGGATCCAGCTCCGGCAGGCGATAGTCCGCCAGCAGATTTAAGCCGGACTGGCCATGGATCACCAGGTGAAGCTGGGTAGTGGCAATAATGATGCGGTAGCGGGGCTGCGCCAGACCGTCCGGGTGCAGACGGTTGGCCTGCATCAGAATGTCGGCTATACCGGCGGCTTCAAACAACATGCCACCATCAGGAACGATTATCAGGATCTTCTTCATGTCATGAAAAGTACCTTTCTTACAATATAAGTCAAGTGGAGGACGTTGACCGTTACCGAGCACGGTTCTGGTCAACCCCGATGCCGGCAACGGCACATATTTTGATACCCACTTAACCTGTTTTTACCGCTCGCCCTGTAAGCTATGGTGCGGGAAAGCAAAGAACTCATAACAAATTTTCATCATGTTTGTAATAAATCGTCGGAGTGGTGGAAAGCAAGCAATAGTGTAGTGACGGTAAAATGCCAAATGAAGTTCGCCTGTCGAAAGCAGCGTCTTTATTCATTACCTGGAAAAGGTGGGTTATATTTTGAGCAATGCTTTGACGAGCAAGATTGTAGTCAGGCTTAATTATTCATACGGCCCAGACGAAAGAAAATTATCTTAAGAAGGGGGGAGAGCATAAAGTTAATTTGCGGCGTGAAATTAATTTTTTCATCCTTACTGTGTTTTCTTAATTTGATGGGCCATCGTCCTGAGTATTGACGATTTGCTATCGATACAACAAATAATTCGTGTGAGATATATTCATATGCAACTGAAAAATTCTCCGTTCTACTAATTATGGTAGTGGCAGAAATAGTGGTATTACGTTAGTGATAATGGTTCTCTTTTGGGTTTTTTTGTCTTTAAATCAGTTAATTGCGCGATTTCTCTATTTTTCAGATTAATCTCAGAGTGAGGCGAATGCCTCATGAATCAGCAGTAGCGAAAAAGGAAATATTGAAAAGGCGATAAGCTCATGTAAACTTGTTTACCGTTTGTCAAAATATGTCAGGATTACGCTGGGCCTTATTCTCGAAGGCTCGTGCGGTAGCTATGCCCAAATAATAGTAACGCCCCGGAAAAACCTGACTATTTTTAACAATAGCACCTAAGTCAAATTTTATCCCCTCTCTTCATCCTCTAAATATCGCTACGGAAAAGCATATGAAACTGCGTGTATTGTTATCACTTCTGTTTGTTATGGCGGTGGCGGGCTGTAAGGCGCCGCAAAAACCAGCGATCACCGATGATACGATTGTGACCAGCCAGGTTAATGGCATCACGCTGACGCACCGTCACGCTGTTACCCCTCCGGCGGAGTTCACTCAGGTGAATGAACCGTATCGTGCTATGTACCCGGCATCCCTGATGAGCCGTCCTGACTACGGTGGAAAAGTGATCCGTACGCTTGAGACCGGAAAAACTTACGTCGTGCTTGGGCAGGTTGAACATTTCTGGATGGCGCTGGCCGATGATGGGAGTGAACAGCTGATTGGTTACGTGCCGATGCGTGCCGTGATCAAGGCCGACCAGTACGAAGCCACCGTGCGTAAACAGGCACTGCGCCCTAAAGCGCGCAAGAAAACCACCTGTGTTGATGTCGATGGCAACAGCAAAGCCTGCAAAGACAGCGCGAACGGTACCTGGATCCTGAACTAAACGGGTTTCACGAGCATATTTTTATGAATAATAAAAATTTTCATCGGATGTGGTTCCCTTTTTTTGCGTTGATTCTCGCGCTGATCGGTGGTTGTACGTCGTCTTCACACAGCGACCCCTCCCGCTACAATCTTCAGTTTCAGGCTCATCCTCAAATCAATGATTCTGCACCGCTTAAGGTCAGAGTATTGCTGCTGAAATCCGATGCGGATTTCATGTCCAGCGACTTCTACTCCTTACAGAACAACGCGTCAGCCACGCTTGGCGCGAATCTGCTGAACAGCGATGTGTTCTTCCTGATGCCGGGCCAGCTTTCGAAAACCCTGAGCGGTCAAAGCTCACCGGAAGCGCGCTATATCGGCGTAATGGCGGAATACCAGGCACTGGACGGCAAAAAATGGCGCGTCTCACTTCCTTTGCCTGTTCCCGGCGAAAACGCGATTTACCAGTTCTGGAAATGGTCCGCAGATGAACTCCAGGCCAGCGTCTTCCTTGACGTAAATGGTATCCGGGTCATCAGCCAGTAACGCCCTTCATAACAGGAAAGAGATCATCATGACGAAAGCAGAAAAGGTCGTCTGGACCGAGGGCATGTTCCTGCGTCCCCACCATTTTCAGCGGACAGAAAGTTACCTCCTCAACCACGTTCGTGAGTGGGGGGCCTTGCAGCGTTCGTATCTCTGGGGCTTTCTCGACCTTGAGCTGGATGAAGCGATGCTTCGCCAGGGCTGTATTGCCCTGAGCTACTGTAGCGGTTTGCTCCCTGACGGCACCTTTTTCCAGGTGCGCAGCGACCGCAACGGTCCGGCCCCGCTAAAAATCCCCGATAATCTTACCAATGAAAAGGTGGTGCTTGCGCTGCCGGTTCGTCGCGGTGGACGTGAAGAGGTGATTTTCAGCGAGGAGCACTCTTCTCTGGCGCGTTTTATTACGTTTGAACAAGAGGTAGAAGACGACAACGCCATGTCGGTCGGGGAAGCGACGGTTCAGTTTGGCCGCCTGCGTCTGACCCTGATGCTGGAGAAAGATCTGACGGCAGAATGGACCGCCATCGGCGTGGCGTGCGTCGCTGAAAAGCGCAACGACAACCACGTGCGGCTGGATAACAGCTACATCCCGCCAATGCTGAACGCCAATAACAGCCCGCAGCTGTACGGCATGATCAATGACCTGCACGGCTTGCTGGTGCAGCGTAGCCAGCAGATCGGCGGCCGCCTGCGCCAGCCGGGGCGTTTCAATACGTCCGAGATGGTTGAGTTCACGCTTCTTTCGCTGATCAACCGCCACCTTGGCGACATCTCACATTTAAAAACGCTGCCGCTGCTTCACCCTGAAGCGCTCTGGCGAAGCTGGCTGCCGTTTGCCACGGAACTCGCCACCTGGACGCCGCAGCGTACCGCAGAGAGCGTACTGCCGGTATACGACCATGACGATCTCGCCCTTTGCTTCGGCAAACTGATGCTGATGCTGCGTCAGGGGCTGTCGCTGGTCATGGAAGATCATGCCATCCAGCTGCCGCTGCACGAACGCTCTCACGGTCTTAACATCGCCACCGTGCCGGAGACCAGCATGGTCCGCGAATTTGGCTTCGTGCTGGCGGTAAAAGCCAATGTCCCCGGCGAACACCTGCAAACCCATTTCCCTGCCCAGATGAAGGTTGCGCCAGTCTCGAAAATTCGCGATCTGGTTCAGCTCCAGCTGCCGGGCATCATGCTTCGGGCAATGCCCGTCGCGCCGCCGCAGATCCCGTGGCATGCAGGCTACAGCTATTTCGAGCTCGAGAGGGGCAGCGAACTGTGGCACGAGATGGACAAGTCTGGGGCATTCGCGCTGCATCTCGCAGGGGAATTCCCGGGTCTCGATATGGAGTTCTGGGCCATCCGTAGCCCGACAGAATAATAAAGCGAGCGCTTAATATGCAGGAACGACAGGATACCGGCAGTGATGCCGTGTTTACCGGAGCCAGTGGGAACAATCAGCTGGTGGCGGCCGCCAATCCGCTGCTCAATGCGATTCCGCAAATCCGTCATTCGGTTTCCCACGACGATCAGGTCGGGCTGCGCCAGCGCCTGATTGACGAAATTCGCCGTTTCGAGGTGCGATGCCAGCAGGCGGGCTTACCATATGAAGTGATTGTCGGCGCGCGCTACTGCCTCTGCACGGCGCTGGACGAAGCCGCCGCTCTGACCCCCTGGGGAAGCAGCGGCGTCTGGTCAAGCAATGGTCTGCTGGTGACGTTTCATAACGAAACCTGGGGTGGCGAGAAGTTTTTCCAGCTGCTGGCACGTCTTTCGCAGAATCCGCGCGAACACATTCTGCTGCTGGAGATGATCAACTACTGTCTGCTGCTCGGCTTTGAAGGCCGCTACCGCGTGCTGGACAATGGCCGGACCCAGCTTGAAACCATCAAACAGCGCCTGTGGCAGATGATCCGTGGCGTTCGCGGCAGCTACCCGCCGCCGCTCTCGCCGCACCCGGAAGATCGCCCCGTTCTGCGCAAGCTCTGGCGGCCGATGATTCCACTCTGGGCGTGCGTGGCGCTGGTCGGCTTTATCGCCTGCCTGTTCTATATCGTGCTGAACTGGCGTCTCGGTGATAACACCAGCCCGGTGCTGGCGAAAATTTACCAGTCCCAACTGCCGGAAACCACGATCCAGCAACCTGCGCGCCAGCTGCCGGCGGTACTGAACCTGCGCGGCTTCCTGAAACCGGAAATTGATGCCGGTCTGGTGGCCGTTAAGGATGAGGCGGATCGCAGCGTGGTGATCCTGAAAGGGGACGGACTCTTTGCCTCGGCCTCAACGGTGGTGCGCGATCGCTATGAGCCGGTCATCGACCGCATCGCCCAGGCGATGAATAACGTCAGCGGCAAAATTCTGGTGGTGGGGTACAGCGACAACGTGCCGATCCGCAGCGCACGCTTCGCCTCTAACTATGAACTCTCGCTTGAGCGCGCCCGTTCGGTGCAAAAACAGCTCCAGGGTAGCCTCTCGCAGCCTGAGCGCGTCAAAGCCGAAGGGCGGGGCGAGATCAACCCGGTAGCGCCTAACACGACGCCTGAAAATCGCGCCCGTAACCGCCGCGTGGAGATTACGCTGCTGGTATCGCCTGACAATACCCAGGCCGAGCTGAACGGATTGCCGCAAGGAAACTAAGGATGCTGACTACTCTACTTTCTATACTGACCAATCGCATTCTGTGGAGCTTCCTGGGCGTAACGGCACTCGCGGCGGTCATCTGGATGATTGGCCCGCTGTTGTCCATCGTGGACACCCGGCCCCTTGAATCAGAGCAGAACCGCGTCATCAGCATTGCGGTGGTCTACCTGATTTGGGCCCAGAGCCACATTCTGCCGCGGCTGTATAACGCCTGGCTGAACCGTAAGCTGATGGACAAGCTTAACGAAAATACCACCAGCCCGGAGGCGGCCGATCCGCAGAAACGTCTGAACAGCGAGGAGCAGATCCTTGCCGGGCGTTTCGATGAAGCCGCCCAGATGCTGAAAAAAGCCCACTTCAGCAAAGCGGGACATGGCGCGCAGTGGACGCAGCGCTTCAGCACGCAGTACCTCTATCAGCTTCCGTGGTACGTCATTATTGGCGCGCCGGGTTCAGGTAAAACCACCGCGCTGGCCAACTCCGGGCTGCAATTCCCGCTGGCGGACCGCTTCGGTAAAACCGCGCTGCGCGGCATTGGCGGCACGCGCAACTGTGACTGGTGGTTTACCAACGAGGCGGTTCTGCTGGATACCGCGGGGCGCTACACCACTCAGGAGAGCGAGCAGGTTCAGGACGCCGGGGAATGGCTGGAATTTATCAACCTGCTGCGTAAATACCGCCGTCGCCAGCCCATCAACGGCGTGATTATCACCATCAGCATCTCCGACCTGCTTTCGCAGTCCGCTGAGGCCTCCCGCCAGCAGGCGGTCAACCTGCGCCAGCGTCTCTCCGAGCTGCATGAACAGCTGGGTATTCGCTTCCCGGTGTATGTGATGGTGACCAAAGCGGATCTGCTTAAAGGCTTCCGCGCCTGGTTTGCGGATTACGACAAAGCCCAGCGCGATCAGATCTGGGGCTTTACGCTGCCGTGGGAGCAGACCAAACACGCCGATTACGACCTGATGGGCAACTTCCAGCAGGAATTTTCCCTGCTGCAACAGCGTCTGGATGCTGGCCTGCCGGAAACCATGCTTAAAGAGCATGACGCCAAAACCCGTGCGGAAGCCTATCTCTTCCCGCAGGAGTTCGCCGCGCTGCGTCCGCTGCTGGCAGACTACCTGAGCACGGTCTTTGCCCGCTCAAACTTCGAAACCGAATTTTCGCCGCGCGGCATCTACTTTGCCAGCGGCACCCAGGAAGGGATGCCGTTTGACCGCGTGATGGGCGAGCTGAACCGCGCGCTCTCCTTACCTGAAGGGGAGGAAAGCACGCGCTGGGATTCGGTAAGCAAAGAGGCGCCGATCCCGGGCGCGAAGGGCCAAAGCTTCTTCATTAAAAATCTGCTGCAAAACGTGATTTTCCAGGAAGCGGGCATCGCCGGGGAAAACCGCTGGTGGGAGCTGCGCAACCGCGCCGTGATGTGGTCCGGCTACGCGGCGCTGCTGGCCCTGCTGGTGATCCTGGGTGGTCTGTGGCTGACCAGCTACGCCAAAAATAAAGCTTATCTGGAAGAGGTAGATGCAAAAGTGCCGATGCTGGAGCAGCAGAGCAAGGCGCTGCAAAACCAGCCCCAGCGCGATCTGTTTGCGCTTCTGCCGCTGCTTAACAGCCTGGTGGATCTGCCGAAAAGCGATGCCTTCGACGTTAACAACCCGCCGGTTTCCCGCCGCATGGGGCTTTATCGCGGGGATGACGTCAGCGATGCCTCGCAGTCTCTGTATCAGAAGGCGCTGGATCAGATGCTGCTGCCTGCCGTGGCGATGCACATTACCACCTGGCTGCGCAACGACAACGGCAGCGACGTGGAGTACAGCTATGAGGCGCTGAAAGCCTATCAGATGCTCTACCAGCCTAAGCATTATGACGGTAAATTCCTGCACTCGTGGGTGATGCTCAACCTGCAACGCAACCTGCCGCAGAACGTGACGCAGGCGCAGCTTCAGGAGCTGGAATGGCACCTGACGCAGCTGCTGGAGCCAAAAATTCAGGCTTCACCGTATGCGCAGGATGAGGATCTGGTGGCCCGTGAAAGGGCGCTGATCAACCAGCAGCCGCTCTCAACACGTGTATATGGCCGCCTGAAACGTCTGCTGGAGCATGATGAGAACCTGAAGCCGGTTTCGCTTTCTGATCTCGGCGGCCCGCAGAGCGAGCTGGTGTTTTCGCGCAAAAGCGGCAAGCCGGTGAGTGAGGGCGTACCGGGCCTCTACACGCCGGACGTCTACTGGAAAAGCTTCAACGACCAGATCGACAGCGTGACCACTGCCCTGCACGAGGACGATGCCTGGGTACTGGGAGCGACCACTGCCCAGGAAGATAAACAGCAGATCGACAACGCCGTGCGTCAGCTCTACATGCGCGACTTTATCGTTAACTGGGATCGCTTTCTCGCTGACATTCAGCTCAACAACAGCGCCGATCTTTCCCAGCGTATCAACACCGCGCGCCTGCTTTCAGGCACCAATTCGCCGCTGCGCCGTCTGGTACTTAACCTGAGCAAGGTGCTGACCCTGTCGCGCACTGCGCCTGCGCCGGAAGATGCGCAAAAAGCGGAAGACCAAAGCAACCGCGCCACCCGCACGCTGGAAGCGCTGTTCAGCAACGGTGACAATGCCCCGACGCAGGGCGCGGTTGTGACGCAGGCGCCTGAGCAACTGGTGACTGACCACTATGCGCCGATGATTGAGCTGGCGCAGCCGCTGGAGAAGGGCGGTAAGACCATCGTCTTTGATGATTTTCTCAAGCAGGTTGACGAGCTTTATCGCTACCTGACTGCCGTTCAGGATGCAGCAAACAGCGGTATGCCTGCGCCGGGCGGCGATGCAATCAGCCGCCTGCAAGCCAGCGCGGGACGTCTGCCGGGCGGGTTGCAAACCATGTTCAGCAATATGGCCGTCGGCGCCAGCAGCGACACTCAGCGTCGCGATCTGGAGAACGTGCGTAAGCGCATTAACGTGGAAGTGGGTGGGTTCTGCCGTCAGGCGATTGCCGGGCGTTATCCGCTGGTGCGCAGCGCCAGCACTGAGGTGACGCCGGACGATCTCGCCCGCATGTTCGCGCCGGGCACCGGACTGATGGACACCTTTTTCCGCGACAACCTGACCAACAAGGTGGACACCACCCAGGCGAACTGGCGCTTTATGCCAGGCATCGACGGTAAAACGCTGCCGGGCAGTGAAGGGCTGCTGCGTCCGTTCCAGCAGGCGCAGTCTGTCCGCGATGCCTTCTTCGCAAACGGCGCGACCACGCCATCCTTCAAGGTGACGGTGCGCACCGTGCGTATGGACAATACCATTCTGAACCTGACGCTGGACGTGGACGGCCAACTGCTGCGCTACAGCCACGGTCCGCAGGCGGTGCAGATCATGACCTGGCCGGGGCCGGGCGGGACGAACCAGGTGCGTATGCAGCTCGGTCTGGCCAATGGCAGCACCGCAACGCTGGTGACTAACGGTTCCTGGGCGCTGAACCGCTTTTTCGACAAGGCGCGCACCAACCCTGGCGCGGGTAGCCTGAGCCGTCAGGCCACCTTCAACGTCGACGGACACCAGGTCACGCTGGAGTTTGCCCCGAACAGCATCCGTAACCCGTTCCAGCTTCCCCGTTTCTCATGCCCATAACCGCAAGGACAGCCGTATGACGAATACCCCTGCGATGAACCGTTATAGCTGGTATGGCAAATTACCCAGCGCCGGAGATTTTTTGCAACGTCGCTTTCCGGATACCCTGCAACGCCAGTGGTCGCACTGGTTTCAGGTCGGCCTGCTGGCCTGGCAACAGGAAGAGCAGCGCAGCGGCGAGCGCCCGTTTTCTAAAGCCCCGGTGTGGAACTTTGTCGTCCCGCCGATGCTCGGTAGCCAGATGATTCAGATGGGCTGCCTGCTACCGGGCCGTGACAGCGTAGGCCGTCACTATCCGGTATGCCTGCAACTGAGCTTCACCCCGGCCGAGTGGTCATCCCGTCTGCTCGGGCAGGCTGAAAGCTGGTACCAGCAGCTTGGCCGTCTGGGGCTGCACGCGGTGCGTAACAGCTATTCTGCCTCCCAGCTGGATGAAATGCTGATGACCATCCCGGCGCCCCAGCCGGTTGAGCCGCAAAAGCGTTCCGACATTCTCGACGTGATTGGCTATGACGACGAGGGTCAGAGCACGCTGGGCTGGCCGCAGGCGGCGGAGTGTTTTGATCCGCTGCGCCAGACCAGCTACTGGTGGACAAACCGCTGCGACGGCTATCCGCTTTACACCCACGTCCACAGCGGAAACTTCACCGGGCAGCTCTTTACGCTGTTGTTCGATCCGGCAGGCGGCGCCCGTCCGGGCCGCCACGGTCTTTACCCGCCTATGTTTGAATAAGCAGGGATCTTATGAATATCGATAAATTTCTCGCGCCGATAAGCCCCGATAACCCCTGCGGTGAAAACCTGGAGTACGACGCTGATTTCCAGGCCATGGGGCAGGCCAGTCAGGGCAAAGCCGAACAGCAGTTTGGCGACACCATCATTCCGGCAGAGCCTGCCGACTGGAACACGGTGGAAAGACTCGCCACCAGCCTGCTGGGCCGCACCAAAGATCTTCGCGTCATGCTGGCGTTAACCCATGCCTGGACGCGTCGTCGCGGGCTGGCAGGTTACGCCGACGGGCTACTGCTGGTGCAGGAAGCCCTGTCCCGTTACTGGGAGCAACTTTACCCGCTGCTGGAAGAGTATGGCGAAACCGATCCGTTCTACCGCATTAACGCCCTCGCCGGGCTGAGCGATAAATCTGACCTGACGGTCGCGGTGCGTAACGCCTCACTGCTCCGCTCTAACGGCGATGAGATTTCGCTCCGTGACGCCCAGGCGCTGCTTGATGGCAGTAAAACAGAGTGTCCGGATTATCCGGGCGGTCGTCCACGACTGATCGATGAGCTGGCCCGGGGCGATCAGCCAGGCACCGAAGCGGTAATCGTGATCAACGAACGCCTGCTCGCCATCCGTGAACTGCTTACCGGCTATCTCGGGGAAAGTGGCGTACCGGAGATGGAACAGCTGCTGAAAACCGTCGGGCAAGTTTCGAGCGCCTGTCAGGTGACCGATATCAGCAAGTTGCTGCCGAACCGTGACGCGCAGGCTGAGCAGCACGCCGAGCCGCAGCCGGTGACCGCGTCGCCCGTTCAGCAGGTGACGGACTGGCGCAGCGTGCAGGTGACCAGCCGCGCCGACGCGCAGCTGATGCTGGAAAAAGCGAAACAGTATTTTGCGAAGTACGAACCCAGCCACCCCGCACCGCTGATGATTGAACGGGTGCAGCGGCTGTCTGAACTCAACTTTATGGACATTATTCGCGACCTGGCGCCAGACGGCGTTAACCAACTGGAAAACATCTTTGGACGCCGCGAATGACGCGTCCTGGCATTATGACGACAGGCATGGAGTCAGCCGTTTCACCTTCACCGCGCATCTTTGATGGAGAACATCATGGCAATGAGTAACAGTGGACAGAAATTCATCGCACGCAACCGTGCTCCCCGCGTGCAGATCGAATATGACGTAGAGATCTACGGCGCAGAACGCAAAATTCAGCTGCCGTTTGTGATGGGCGTTATGGCCGATCTGGTTGGCAAGCCGGTGGAAAACCTGCCAGCCGTCGACGAGCGTAAGTTCCTTGAAATCGACATCGACAACTTCGACGAACGCATGAAGGCGCTGAAGCCGCGCGTGGCGTTCCAGGTGGATAACACCCTGACCGGCGAAGGTAAGCTCAACGTCGATCTGACCTTTGACAGTATGGACGACTTCCTGCCGGACGCGGTAGCCCGCAAAGTAGAGCCGCTGAACAAGCTGCTGGAAGCGCGCACCCAGCTCTCTAACCTGCTGACCTACATGGACGGCAAAAACGGCGCGGAAGAGCTGATTGCAAAAATCCTTCAGGATCCGACGCTGCTCAAATCCCTGAGCCAGATGCCAAAAAATGACGAAAGCGCGAAAGGTAGCGAGGAATAATCGATGAGCAACCAGACTCAACAACACGATCAGCAGGCGGGCCAGGCCTTCAGCCAGGACGAGTTCAGCGCGCTGCTGAATAAAGAGTTCCGCCCGAAAACCGATCAGGCGCGCTCTGCCGTAGAAAGCGCGGTAAAAACCCTGGCGCAGCAGGCGCTGGAAAACACCGTGACCTTTTCAAACGATACCTACCGCACCATTCAGAACCTGATTGCCGGTATTGACGAGCAGCTTTCACAGCAGGTGAACCAGATCATTCACCACGAGGAGTTCCAGAAGCTGGAGAGCGCCTGGCGCGGGCTGAGCTATCTGGTGAACAACACCGAAACCGACGAGATGCTGAAGATCCGCTTTATGAGCATCTCCAAGCAGGAGCTGGGCCGCACCCTGAAGCGCTACAAGGGCGTGGGCTGGGACCAGAGCCCGATCTTCAAAAAAATCTACGAGCAGGAGTACGGCCAGTTCGGTGGCGAGCCGTTTGGCTGCATCGTAGGCGACTACTACTTCGACCACAGCCCGCAGGACGTTGAGCTGCTGGGCGAGATGGCGCGCATCGGCTCTGCGGCCCACTGTCCGTTCATCACCGGCACCGCGCCGGGCGTGATGCAGATGGAGTCCTGGCAGGAGCTGGCTAACCCACGCGACCTGACAAAAATCTTTCAGAACACCGAATACGCCGCCTGGCGTTCACTGCGTGAATCGGAAGATGCCCGTTATCTGGGCCTGGTCATGCCGCGCTTCCTGTCGCGTCTGCCGTACGGCATTCGCACCAATCCGGTCGACAGCTTTGACTTTGAAGAGCAGACCGACGGCGCAAACCACAACAGCTACTCCTGGGCGAACGCGGCTTACGCGATGGCCGCCAACATCAACCGTTCCTTCAAAGAGTACGGCTGGTGCACCTCGATTCGCGGCGTGGAGTCCGGCGGGGCGGTGGAAAACCTGCCGTGCCACACCTTCCCGAGCGATGACGGCGGCGTGGACATGAAATGCCCGACCGAGATCGCCATCAGCGATCGTCGTGAAGCCGAGCTGGCGAAAAACGGCTTTATGCCGCTGGTTCACCGTAAAAACTCCGACTTCGCCGCCTTCATCGGCGCGCAGTCCCTGCAAAAACCGGCCGAGTATCACGACCCGGATGCCACCGCTAACGCGCGCCTGGCCTCCCGTCTGCCTTACCTGTTTGCCTGCTGTCGTTTTGCTCACTACCTGAAGTGCATCGTGCGCGACAAAATCGGCTCCTTCCGCGAGCGCGAAGAGATGGAACGCTGGCTGAACGACTGGGTGATGAACTACGTGGACGGCGACCCGGCTAACTCCTCCCAGGAAACCAAGTCTCGCAAACCGCTGGCGGCTGCGGAAGTGCAGGTGCAGGAAATTGAAGACAACCCGGGCTACTACGCCGCGAAGTTCTTCCTGCGTCCACACTACCAGCTGGAAGGCCTGACCGTTTCCTTGCGTCTGGTATCTAAACTGCCGTCGCTGAAGACGAAGGACGCGTAATGATGATTGCCGGCCCGAAGGGGCCGGCAATTTGAGCGGAAGAGCTTAGCTTGTTTCTGTCAGTGAATAAGGATAGACGGTGAAACATATACTTTTGATCGCGACCAGTTTGCTGGCAGTTTCTACTCTCGCAAGCGCGGAGGCAGGAAATTACAAATACCCTCAAGCGGAAGCATTGCCTCAGGATGACACATCAAACTTCCAACGCGATCCGACGCTGTTAACAGGGTACGATTTAAATCTGAGTGCAGAGCGTTTTGCTAAAGCCTGGCTGTCGAAAACGAATGAACGTGAACGCATTAAGGCAAATATGTATCTTCTCGGCGTAGTCGACGCGTCTGAGGGCACTGCATGGTGCAAGGGCAGGCCTTTTTTGCCAAATACAATACATGAGTTTCTCTATTCTCGTTTTGCGAACTTATCGAAACAGCAAGGCGAGGAGCGCGCTTCAAAAATCATCATTGACGGCATGAAAGAATTACGCCCGTGCAAAAAAGGAGAGTGACAAATGAGACCATTATACGAACAACTTAAACGTCAGCATTACTCTTCAAATCACACACGCGCGGGTTTTGCCTCGGGTGAACAGGTTTTTTCAGAAATTGGCTACGATTATTCGACGATTATCAAGCAACAACCGGCATACGAAAATACCTGTGCGGTAAGAATGAGCCTGGCATTGTTAAAATGCAATGTTGAATTTACAGGGCGTTTACCCATAAAGACCGGTCCCTATAAGGGAAAAACAATCGAGCCTGGCGCAAAATTACTTGCCGATCAGCTTTATAAATCCCATGTGTTTGGCAAGGCAGAAATCTTTAAAGACCGCGAGGCTGGTGCACGCTCAATGTTGGGCCGAAAAGGTGTTGTTTTCTTCAATAAAATTGATGGGTATGGCGGTGGTCATATCGACCTTATCGAGCCTCTGAGTAATAATTCGTTTATATGTAACTCCGATTGCTTTCCGTACTGTCAGGAAATCTGGTTTTGGGAATTAAAATAATTACATTCAGGTGTTTAAAGACCGTATTTCTTTTGCTCACTTGCTTATCTTTTTCTGCTCGCGGTGACAACCCTTACGTTGATTTTTATCAGCAGCAAACATACCGGCAGGTGGTTAAAGATTTTGTCCTGGCGCGCTGCCTTGCGCAGGTAGCAGATAAAGGCAGTCAATTTTCTGCTGATGCGGCCCGCAGTGCGAGTGCATTTATTGAATGGATACCGTTTGATGCTGAAAACGGTACTGACAAAGTTAACGCCATTATTGGGAAGTATAAAAACCAAATTAATGGTTTCCACTCGGAGCGCAAACCTGATGTAAAAGGCGTAACCTTAAATTGTCTACGTCTTTATCATAGCGACGAACTGAATAAACTGGTTCCGCAGCTCATCATTGGCGATCCTGATCGTACCTGGATTCAGGATAATCCGCAGTAGTAAAAGACTTCACATTCTTTCCGTTCATTCAGGGGGAATGTAAGACTGTCAAATGACACGGGTCGTTTGATATGAGGCAGAGGTAAAATATGGACGGTTTTATTCAGCCCCATGCTTTCCTGTTTGCCATATAAGGGCTTTTTCGAAAGCAATATTGTTCATCCACGAAGAGTAGATATTATGGCTATTGATATGTTTCTGAAGGTCGAGGGTGTTACGGGCGAATCTAAAGATTCTAACCACACCGGCTGGACTGATATTACCTCCTTCTCCTGGGGCGCGTCCCAGCCGGGTAATATGAGCGTTGGTGGCGGCGGCGGTGCCGGTAAGGTTAACTTTAACGATCTGCACGTTAACGCTCTGATCGACAAATCCACTACAGCAATCCTGAAACACTGCGCAAGCGGTAAGCACCTGACCAAAGTTGAACTGTCCGTCTGCAAAGCGGGTGGTCAGCAGGTTGAATACACCCGCATCACCCTGGAAGACGTTCTCGTAACCTCTGTTCAGTACACCGGTGCAGACAACGGCGATACCGTTGGCGTGACCTATGCATTCCAGGCTGCGAAAGTGAAACAGCAGTATTGGGAGCAGACCACTGCCGGTGGTAAAGGTGCTGAAAGCAGCGCTGGCTGGAACATCAAAGAAAACAAAGAAGCATAACAGGAGTGGGCCCGAAAGGGCTCACTTTATCCTGTGCTTTTTAAAAGGGAAAATACTTATGCGTCCTGCTTTTGGTGCCGCCTGGAACAGATTCAGAGAAGTTAATGTCAATGTCGAGACGGTGGGTAAATTATTGGGTGGAAAAGTCCAGCACAATATCGAAGCCGGAATTTTTCAAAATGCATGCCCCATTCGTATGAGCTACGTTTTAAATTATTGTGGCGTTCCAATTCCCGCCAACAGTAGATATGCGACGGTTACGGGGAGTGATAAAAAACGTTACATGTATCGCGTAAAGGATATGATTGCTTTTCTGCCAACTGTACTGGGTAATGCAGATCTGACGGTGACGTCTCCAACACCAGGCCAATTTGCAGGTAAGCAAGGCATTATCATCTTTACCGGTCATGGCTGGAGCGATGCCACTGGACATGTCACGCTCTGGAATGGGAATATTTGCTCCGATGATTGCCATTTTCTGGGTTCTCCCGGTAATGGTTCGTTTATTCCTGGCAGCGCTACGCTCTGGAGCCTGAAATGAAACATTTACTCGCTTTCGTGCTGGCGTTGAATACCTCATATACCTTCGCCCAAACTCTGCCGGACGTTAATACCTTTTCTCAGCAACAGATTTTTGAAAACTGGGTGCAAAATCGCTGTATCGGAAAGATTGCGGATAGTACGACACTGAAAAATGATGCAAAGGCAAGCGCCGCAGCATGGCTGGAAGCCAGTAACCTGCCTGCCGAGAATTTCGAAAAGGCCGACGAGGTTATTAACACCTTACTGAAACAGAAGCTAGGTGGTACAGCACCAGTAAACTATGAGGTTTTAAAGTGCAGCCTAATTTCCCATAGCGATGCGATTCGCCAACTCAGTGTGCAAAAATAAATCTTCTGCAAAAGCTAAAAAATTAAAAAGAATACAAGGAGTTTCCATGGCAAGTCCGTCAAACGTTGCTCCAGGTTACTGTGTTGTTCAGCAACCCGGCACTCTGGATTTTCAGGCAAGACAGCTATTTGGCAATGTGCGCAATGAAAAATCCGAGTATTTTATGCAATTGAATAAAGACACTGCGTGGCTCAAGTCTGGACAAATATTAATTGTCGCTGATCCACGTAGCGATAATCAAACACAGCAGATTAATAGTTTAGCCATTGCGAAAAAGAAGGTAACCAACGCGCTTGCGACTTTGGACGTGGCCACTGCTGAATTTTTGAAAAATAATTATGATAATATAAAAGCCATAACAGGCTGGGGCGATACAATCGTCGGTGGTGTGAGTGGTGCTGGTGAGTCATATTTTAAGCAAATAGAAAATATTTTAATTAAAATTGAAGCTACCTATCAAAATTAGTACAGAACACAAGGTGCGCTTTTCGGCCAACAGTTTTATGCTGAGCGCAATGCGCTTTTCGCACAATTGAAACCCTTGTTAAATAAAATAACTAAAAAAAAGCTTAAGTTTAAAGATTATGCGGATCTTAAGAGAGCATTAGGGCTTTCCACGAAATCAATTGTCCATGAATGGAGTACTGTTGGGATTGGCGCAATCCCAGGTTACTCAACATATATTGACAGAACTGCCAAAATCACCTCTTATCTGAAAGCAGGCGGATGGGTTGCTTTAGGTTTTTCTTTTGTGAACACGTCTAACGAAGTTTATCATGCCTGCACCACTGGAAGAGAAAATGAGTGCAGCAGGGTTGCAGTGACTGAATATAGCAAATTTGGGGGTGGTGTCGCTGGTGCTGCATTAGGCTCATCCCTGGCGGCTCCCATTTGTCTTGCATTAGGTGTACCCACAGCGGGGACAGGAACACTCATCCGTGGTTTAGTGGTTGGTGCAGTCGGGGCTGCGGGTGGAACACAAATCGGTGGGTTTGCAGGAGAACAGCTCAATAACTTAATTTTTAGCGGAGAATAAAGTGATTTTTAATAATATTTACTCTGCTGTTATTATATGTCTTTTTGCTGCCTTTATAATCCTGGTTATTTCATTTTATATAGACTATCGGAAAAAACATCGCCAGGTTAACCAAATATATTCGATATTCACAAATCAACAGTTGCTCAAAAAAGAAGATTATCAAACCTGGCAAAATCTTGGATTCTGGGGGTTTGGTTTTCTCACCACAATTTTATCACGGATCTTACAGGGTAAGCGTGTGAGACTCACTGAGTGTCGTTGGCTTGAGCCACAGTCGTGCAATGAAATTTTGTCTGCCTTTGAGTTATCATGGGTTAAGTCGTACAGAAGAAAAATCATTATTGCCACTATTATATTTTTAGTGCTGTTAATTCTTTCCATCGTTAATAATATGTAATCCTATTCTGAAATTTAAATGATGCCTTTCTGAATTAACCCCCAAACCCCGCCGTTTTCACCCCCGAGAGCGGCAGCGTTTGAGCGCTAATCATACCAGCAGGAATACGCCATGCGATTCACGATTATTTCTACGAAACCCGGTCATCAGCCGCCGCAAAGCAGCTGTGATTTTTATGCCCCGGGCGGCACCATTGGGCGCGGTACGGATAACAATCTGGTGCTGCCGGATAATGACCGCACCATCTCGCGTTTGCAGGCCATCGTTCACGTCGACGCCAGTGGCGAATGCCGCGTCACGAACCGCGGCAGCGTTACCCGCGTGGTACTGAATGATATCCCGCTGGAGCGTGGGCGTCAGGTTGAGCTTCAGGATGGGGATATTCTCGGTATTGATGATTATCGCATTGAAGTCAGCGAACTCATTCATGACACCCAGCCCGTAAGCCGCATGGCGGCCAGCATGCAGCAGGCGCGCCCAGCGGCGACACCTGCTCCGGCGGCACAACCGAAACCGGCCAGCGCCGCGCCGCGCGGAAAAGCTGAACCTACGGCCGTGCCGTCGGAAATCTGGGACAGCCTGATGCAGGAGTTCTCCATCTCCGACAGCATCTCCAGCAATCGGGCAAAGCCACAGCCCGCGGCCTCCCACGACCCGTTCTCCCAGCCTGCGGCCCCGGAGCGGAATGCCGAAGACCCGCTGGCGATGTTCAACGATGCCGATCCGTCGCTTGAACGTAAAAACGTGGACCCGGACACGCTGTTCAGCGATGAAGCGTTGTTTAAAAAAGAGAGCATCTTTGACGATGTCACCCCTTCAACGCTGGTACAGCCGGACGAAAGCAAACCTGCCCAGCCAAAGGAAGAGGCGTCGGATGAACTCGATCCGTTAGCCCTGTTTGGCGGGTCGGCGAGCGCGCCTGCCGCGCGTCACGATGACCCCCTTGGCCTGATGGGCGGCGCGCCGTTAACCCATCCGGATGAAATCGTGGCTGATAAGCCGGAGCCAAAGCCTGAAGCGCAAGCCGCACAGGAAGAGGATGCGCTGGCCAGTTCACCGCTGTTCGATCCGGAACCGACTGAACCACAGGACGCGCCGCGCGCGGAAGAAGAGCCCGCGCGTCCCGATTACGCTGGCTTCACCATGCCAACGCCGCAGGCCGTGGCGCGCAGCAACGCGCAGGCACCGAAAGGCCGCCTGCGTATCGACCCGGTTAAAAACGCTGCATCGCCTGCTGCCTCAGCGCAGACCGGCGAGCGGGGCGAGGTGCTTCAGGGCGAACTGCTGGAGGCGCTGCTGGAGGGCATGGGCCTGAGCGAAATGCAGCCGGTGCCGCAGTTTGACCGGGAAAATATGCGTCAGCTGGGGCAGATCCTGGGCATGTTCTCGCAGGGAACCGTGGCGCTGCTCTCCTCGCGCTCCATTCTCAAGCGCGGGGTGAAGGCCGATATGACCATGGTGCTTGACGATGCCAACAACCCGTTCAAGCTGCTGCCAACCGGTAAAACGGTCCTGATCCAGATGTTCGGCACGCCGATGCCGGGCTTTATGCCGCCGACCAAATCGGTGCGTGATGCGCTGATCGATCTGCAGGCGCACCAGTTGGGGATGATCTCCGGTATCCGCGCCATTATCGCCGCCATGCTGCAATCCTTTAACCCGGAACAGCTGGAAGAGCAGGCGAAACAGAACGGAATGACGTCACGCCTGGCGCTGCCGGGCAGCCGTAAAGCCGCGCTGTGGGATTATTTTGTTCGCAGCTATGGCGAGACGGCGGGCGAGATCGAGGACGACTTCCATACCCTGTTTGGCGAAGCCTTCCTCCATGCCTATGACATGGAGGTCAATCAGTACAAAGACTCACAAAGCGGATCGGAAGAAAAATGAATATCGCAACGGCTTCTCTCTCCCGCCAGGGGACGCGCGCCAGCAACCAGGATCAGACGGGAGAAACCATTGGGGAACGTTCAGCCTGCTTTGTCGTCTGTGACGGCATTGCGGGCCTGCCGGGCGGCGAGGTGGCCGCTGAGCTGGCCCGCAACAGCATTATTTCCCGCTTTGACGGCGACAAGCACCTGAATGCGCAGCATATTCGTGACTACGTCCAAACGGCGAACCGCACCATCCTCAGCGAACAACAGGCCGTGCAGGACTATCGCCGGATGGGCACCACGCTGGTCAGCCTGTTTATCGACAGGGATTACCGTCTGGCTTACTGGGCGCACGCTGGAGACAGCCGCCTGTACCTGTTTCGCCGCGGCTGGCTGTGGCACGTCACCACCGACCACAGCCTGGTGCAGCAGATGAAAGATGCCGGGCATCAGACCGACGATCTCAACAGCAACCTCCTGTATCTGGCGCTGGGTATTGAGAATGGCGGACCGGAAGCGAGCTACAGCGATGTCGTGCAGGTTGAAGACGGTGATGCGTTTTTACTCTGCACCGACGGTTTCTGGCACGGCGTCAGCGAAGAGCAGATGAAACAGTCGCTGCACATGGTCAATACGCCACAAGAGTGGCTGACCTTGATGAACCAAATCATTCAAAAGAATGCTGAACAGGAGGGCAAAGCTCAGGATAACTATACCGCCGTGGCGGTGTGGATGGGCAACCCTCAGGACACCACTTTGCTGCATACGCTCTCTGACGCAGCACAATTTCTTCCCTGCGGAACTGATTAGACACACAAGGATTGATATGAAACTTTGGCTATCGGGTTTGGCTCTTCTGACGGTGGCGACCACCGCACAGGCTGAAAACTTCCGCATCGTGCAGTCTCCTGCGCAGAAGCTGGATATCTGGATCGACAACATTAAAGACAATACGCCGCAAAGCTGGTGTAAGGCGGACGTGGCGCTGCGTATCGTGGCGAACGGCAAGAAAGAGGTTTCGGTGCTGGAAAACTTCGTGCCGCGCCTTGGCTCGCTGCTGGAGCACCAGTGTAGCAAACTGAATACCCTGAACTGGACGCTTAACGATCCGGAAGGCACGACGCTTGCCCGGGGCACAGCGGCTAAAGCGCAGGACTGGGCGCTGGTGGTGAAACAGCAGGAAACGGCGGCGGCAACGACCACCACCTCAGGCGCGCTGCTACCGCCTGACCAGAATCCGGAGACGCACACCGTGGCGGCAGATCGTACGCCATGGCAGGAGTTCACCCTTCAGGACGGTTGCCACCTGCGCACCTTCTGGGAGGGCGGTTCCTCCGCGCCAGCGCTGTTTATTCCCGATTCCGACACCACTCGCTGCGGCAACGGCAGCTGGCTCAGCGGCCACACCGTGGTGACGCAGAATCGTAACGGGACGCAGAAAGCGATTCCGGTCACCTACATTCACGGCTTCCCGGTGATGGGACTGAACAACGCGGTTGATCCTGAAAAGGCGCTGATCACCTCCGTCAACAAAGAGCGCATGGTCTTCAGCACCCCGAACAGCGATCAGAGCTGGATGATCCTGCCGTACGACAGCACCCTGAACGGCTGGAAGAGCAACGGCACGGTGGCGGTGGAAATCACCCGTGAGATCGCCAGCGACGACGCCAGACTCCAGGCGCGTATCGCAGAGGTGAAGAAGATCTGGAGCGCATGGGTTGCACCGGGCGCGGAGCTGAACGTTGTTCTGATTGACACGCTGCGTCCGCAGCTACGCGATCCGGCTGTGGGCGCCTGGCGCGCGGCGAATTAAGGAGGGGCTATGAATACGCTTTATCAACGTCTGGCGGGTGAGTCGATTAGCGACGCGCTGCTTCGCCTGGAAGCCGAAATCAAAGCTCGTCCGGCGGATGCCGATCTGCGCGCTGCGTTTGTGCAGTTTCTGATCCTCAGCGGCAACTGGGCGCGCGCCCTGACCCAGCTGAAAAGCTGGCTGGCGCTGAAGCCGCAGGCAAAACCAACCGTAACGCTGCTGGAGCAGGCCATTCAGGGTGAACAGCAGCGGGCGCGCGCGTTCGCGGGAGAGGTACGACCGGCAATGCCCGAGGCGCAGTGGCCGTGGCTGACGACGTTAGCCCAGGCGCTGAGCGAAAGCGCAGGGCATGCGCAAACGCTGCGCCTGGCAGCACTCGAACAGGCCCCGGCAAGCCGCGGGCAGGTCACGCTGGAGAATGAAGAGAGCCACACCTTTGAATGGCTGATGGACGGCGATGCCCGTCTGGGGCCGGTGTGTGAAACCCTGGTCAACGGCCGCTATTTCTGGGTGCCGTTCTGCGCCATCGACACGATCCGTTTTCAGGCTCCGGCCAGCGTGACCGATCTGGTGTGGCGTCATGCTCTGGTCCGCCTCACGGACGGCACCGAGCAGGTGTGTCAGATCCCGGCGCGTTATCCGTTTGCTGACGGAGCGCCAGACAGCGTTAAGCTGGGGCGCACCACCGAGTGGCTTCCACTCGACGATGACGGCACCCTGTATGAAGGCATGGGGCAGAAAGCCTGGCTGAGCGAGCAAAGCGAAAGCCCGCTGCTCACCCTGAGCCTGGTGACGTTCGCCGCGGATGGCGCGGATGAGTAATCCCGCTGGCGAAGGCGATCTGCTGCGCAGCGGCTGGCAGGCCCGCAGCAGGCAGGAGAAAGTGGGGGCACGCGACAAAATGCAGCCGTCACTGCTGGATCGTCTGACGGATAACGATCCGGAAAAAAAACGCGAGTCCGCCAACAGTAATCTGATTACCCACGCCGCGCTGCGTCGTAACGTCCTGCGGGATTTACAGTGGTTGTTTAACACCATTAACCACGATGCCTCCAGCGATCTGAGTGGTCTGACGCAGGTGAGCCGTTCTGTCGTTAACTTTGGCGTCGCGCCGCTGGCGGGGAAAAGAATGTCCGATATCGAATGGCACGACATTCAGCGCAAGCTCACCGAAGCGATTATTAACTTTGAACCGCGGATCCTGCCGCAGGGGCTTCAGGTTCGCTGCGTGTCCGATACCTCCTCATTAGATCTGCACAACGTGCTGTCTATCGAAATCAAAGGCCGCCTGTGGTGCGTACCGTATCCGCTGGAGTTTCTCTTTCGCACCGACGTCGATCTTGAGAACGGCCATTTTGAACTGAAGGATGCGGGGTAATTATGGAAAGCAAACTGCTCGAATATTACAACCGTGAACTGGCCTATCTGCGCGAGATGGGCGCGGAGTTCGCCGAACGCTACCCAAAAGTGGCGGGGCGGCTCGGCATGCGCGGCATCGAAGTGGCGGATCCGTACATAGAGCGCCTGATGGAAGGTTTCGCCTTCCTGACCTCCCGCGTGCAGATGAAAATGGACGCCGAATTTCCACGCTTTTCACAGCGTATGCTGGAGATGATTGCGCCAAATTACCTGGCGCCTACGCCGTCGATGGCGATCGCTGAGATTCAGCCCGACAGCAGCCGCGGCGACCTGAGCAAAGGCTTTATTGTGCCGCGCGGCACCATGATGGACAGCCTGGCGCTGAAAAAAACCGGCGTTACGTGCAGCTATACCACGGCGCACGAGGTCAACCTGCTGCCGTTAAAAATTGAGCGGATCGAGCTGGGCGGCGTTCCCGCCGATCTGCCGCTGGCCCAGCTCGGCCTGAGTCAGCGGGGGATCAGCAGCGCCTTACGGATCCGCATTGCCTGCGATGGCCCGCAGCATCTTGGGCATCTGGATTTTGACCGCCTGGAGTTCTTCTTAAGCGGCCCGGACATCGAGGCGCTGAAGCTGCTGGAGCTGGTGATGGAGCACCACGCGGGTATTGTCTGCCAGACGGTCAGCAAGCAGCCCCAGCGCCAGCTGCTGTCGTCTGACGCCCTGCGCCAGGAAGGCTTTGATGCGGATCAAGCGCTGCTCCCGGACGATCTGCGTAACTTCGACGGCTATCGCCTGTTGCAGGAGTACTTTGCGTTCCCGGCGCGTTTTCGCTTCATCAGCCTGAGCGGGCTGGGCAAGCTGATCCAGCGCTGCGAAGACGAAAAAGCGTTTGATATCTTCATTCTGCTCGACAAGAGCGACGATCAGCTGGAGCGCGTGGTGGATGCCAGCCACATGGCGCTGCACTGTACCCCGGTGATCAACCTGTTCCCGAAAGTGGCGGCCCGGCAGAAGCTGAGCGAAAGCCAGCATGAATACCATCTGGTGGTGGATAACATCCGCCCGCTGGATTATGAAATTTATGCTGTGAAAAAAATCTATGCCAGTGCGGATGGTCAGCGGGACGACCAGACGTTTCGTCCGTTCTGGAGTACCTGGAGCGGAGACGCGGGCAACTACGGCGCCTATTTTTCCCTGCGCCGTGAACAGCGCGTCCTCTCTGAACACGCGCTGCGCTACGGCACCCGCACGGGCTATATCGGCTCGGAGGTCTTCGTCTCGCTGGTGGATGCGCAGCACGCGCCGTGGCAGGAGAATTTGCGCTACATTTCCGCCGAGGTGCTGTGTACCAGCCGCGACCTGCCGCTGATGCTCCAGCAGGAGCTTGGGCAGTTTATTATGGCCGACTCCATGCCGGTGAAGGCGTTAACCCTGCGTAAAGGCCCGACGCCGCCGCGTCCGGCGCTGGCGGAAGGGTTCAGTACCTGGCGGCTCATCAGCCAGCTGCAAATGAACTACCTCAGCCTGATGGACAGCGAAAACGAAGAGGGCGCTGCCGCGCTGCGTCAGCTGTTAGGGCTGTACGCTAACCTCGCCGAGACGCCGGTTGCCCGTCAGGTGGATGGCGTTCGTCACTGCGTGCTGGAGCCGGTGCACCGCCGCGTGCCGGAACCCGGCCCGGTGGTGTTCGCCCGCGGGATCGGCATCACCCTGACGGTGGACGAACGCGCCTTTTCCGGTGCCAGCCCGTGGCTTTTCGGCAGCGTGCTGGAACGCCTTTTTGCCCGCCTGGTCTCCATCAACAGCTTTACGGAGTTCACGCTCAAGAGCCAGCAGCGCGGCGAAATCGGCTACTGGGCGCCGCGCATGGGTAAAAGGGCGCTGGTATGAGTGAAGTTGCCCCTGCAACGCTGCGCGTGCATCGCCTGACGCCGCTGCCCGATGCGTACTGGCGCGGAGTGCGCGAGACGCCGTGGCGCTACGATCTGTTTCAGCTGTTAAGACGTATTGATGCCCAGGGCGGTGAACGTTACCCGCTGGGGCGCGCGCCGCTGCCTAAATTTGAGCCGCTGCGTATTGGTCAGCAGCCTTCAATGGGGTTTGCGCCGTCAACGGTTGCCGAGGTCCGGCAGCGGGAAGAGAACGGACTGCATGAGGTTTCCATTCTGAGCTTCGGCCTGTTTGGTCCTAACGGCCCGCTGCCGGTACACATGACCGAGTATGCCCGCGAGCGTATTCATCATCATCAGGATCACAGCCTCAGCGCGTTTGCCGACCTCTTTCACCACCGCCTGACGCTGCTGTTTTACCGCGCCTGGGCGGACGCGCAGCCTGCCGTTTCACTGGATCGCGACGACAACAGGCGCTTCGAAGGGTATCTTGCATCGCTGATTGGCATGGGTCAGCCCGGCCAGATGTCGAAAGGCAGCCTGAGCCCGCATGCCCGCTTTACTCACGCCGGGCACCTGACCCGCCACGGGCGGGACCCGGAAGGGCTGGAGAAGATCCTGCGCAACTATTTCAACATTCCGGTCAGGTTGGTGGCCAATGTACCGCAGTGGATGCCGCTCTCAACGCGGGAGCAGGCACAGCTGGGTGAGGGGCGTCGCCTGCCGCGCATGGGGGAGTCCGCTTTTCTTGGCATTGCGGTACGCGACGTGCAGCATAAATTTCGTCTTGAGATTGGCCCGTTGAGCGCTGACGAATACAACCGTTTTCTGCCGGGCGAAGGGTGGGTCACCGAGCTGCGCGACTGGGTGCGACAGTACGCCGGGGTGGAATTTGAATGGGAAACACGGGTGATCCTGCGCGCCGATGCGGTGCAGGGCACCACGCTCGGCAGCGCCGGGCGATTAGGGTACAACACCTGGCTGGGCCTTCAGCCTCAGCCTGTTCCGCGTGGCGATCTGGTGTATCGCGCAGAGCGATAATCCTTCCGTATACCGAATCATTGTTAATGGAAACTAACATGTCAGAAATTAGCCGTGCCGTGCTTTTCGGCAAACTGGATACGCTGTTATTTACCTCTCTGGAAAGCGCGACTGCCTTCTGTAAGCTGCGCGGCAACCCGTACGTTGAGCTGGTGCACTGGCTGCATCAGCTGATGCAGCAGCAGGATGGCGATCTGCAACAGGTCATCCGTCACTTCGCCCTTGATGAACAGCAGCTGACGCGCGATATCGTGGCGGCTCTGGATGCCCTGCCGCGTGGCGCGAGTTCCGTCTCTGATCTTTCCGAGCATATCGACAGCGCCGTCGAGCGCGCCTGGGTCTACGGCTCGCTGAAGTTTGGCGTCAGCCGCATCCGCGGCGGCCATTTGTTGATCGGCATACTGAAAACGTGGAATCTGGCTAACGTGCTGAAAAGTATTTCGGCGCAGTTCACCCGTCTTAACGTCGAGGTGCTGATCGAGCAGTTCGACGCTATTTGCGCCAGCAGCAAAGAGAGCCAGCAGGCCGCCGCCGCTGCGGACGCAGCTGCCGGGGCAGTACCGGCTGCGCAGGGCACGCTGGCGCAGTATGGTCAGGATCTGACGGCGCGCGCCCGGGATGGGAAAATTGACCCGGTGGTGGGGCGCGATGAAGAGATCCGCCAGATGGTCGATATTCTGATGCGTCGTCGCCAGAACAACCCCCTGCTGACCGGGGAAGCTGGCGTCGGGAAAACGGCAGTGGTGGAAGGGCTGGCGCTGCGTATCGCTGACGGCGACGTGCCTGAGCCGCTGCAAAACGTTCAGCTGTGGCTGCTGGATATCGGCATGCTTCAGGCCGGAGCGGGCATGAAAGGGGAATTTGAGGCGCGCCTCCAGGCGCTGATTAACGAGGTGCAGTCCAGCGCCACGCCGATTATTCTGTTTATCGATGAGATCCACACCCTGATTGGCGCTGGCGGCCAGCAGGGTACCGGTGATGCCGCTAACCTGCTCAAGCCTGCCCTGGCGCGTGGGCAACTGCGCACCATCGGCGCGACCACCTGGGCGGAATACAAAAAATACATTGAGAAAGATCCGGCGCTGACCCGCCGTTTCCAGACCGTACAGGTTCACGAGCCGGATGAAGCGAAAGCTGTATTGATGCTGCGCAGCACCGTGTCGCCGCTGGAAACTCATCATCAGGTTTTACTCCTCGACGAAGCGGTCAGCGCGGCGGTGAAACTGTCGCATCGCTATATTCCTGCGCGTCAGCTGCCGGATAAAGCGGTGGCGCTGCTGGATACCGCCTGCGCGCGCGTGGCCGTCAGCCAGAGCGCGCCGCCTGCCCAGCTGGAAGACTGCCTGCGTCATCTGGCGGCCCTGGACGTGGAGCTGGAGATTGCCGAACGTGAAGCGCGCGTGGGGGCGGGCGATCCGGCGCGCGTGGCGACATTAAGCGCCGAACGTGACGCGTTCGAAACCCAACGCGAGGCCCTGGCTAGTCGCTGGGAAGAAGAGCGCACGCGGGTGCAGGAAATTATCCGTCTGCGTGCCGCACTGTTTGCGGCGAGTGATGAGGATACGGCTGAACTGCGCGGCCAGCTGGCAGAACAGCAGCAGGCGCTGAAGACCTTACAGGGTGACGAACCGCTGCTGTTTGCCGCGGTCGATGAAAACGTGGTGGCTGCGGTGGTTTCGGACTGGACCGGGATCCCGCTGGGCCGGATGGTGAAAAATGAGATCGACGCGGTGCTGAACCTGGCTGATACGCTGAACCAGCGGGTTATTGGTCAGCGTCACGGTCTGGATCTGATTGCCCGTCGGGTAAAAACCTCGCGGGCGAAGCTTGACGATCCGAACAAACCGGTCGGCGTATTTATGCTCTGCGGGCCGTCCGGCGTGGGCAAAACCGAAACCGCGCTGGCGCTGGCGGAGTCGCTTTACGGCGGCGAGCAGAACGTCATTACCATCAACATGAGTGAATTCCAGGAAGCGCACACCGTTTCGACGTTAAAAGGTGCGCCTCCGGGCTATGTGGGCTATGGTGAAGGCGGCGTCTTAACCGAGGCCGTGCGCCGCCGTCCCTACAGCGTGGTGCTGCTGGACGAAATTGAAAAAGCGCACCCGGACGTGCACGAGATCTTCTTCCAGGTCTTCGACAAGGGCTGGATGGAGGACGGCGAAGGGCGTCACATTGATTTCCGTAACACCATTATTATTCTGACCTCTAACGTCGGCACCGAGCTGATCGCAGCCATGTGCGCCGACCCGGAACTGATGCCGGATCCTGACGCGTTAAGCGGCGCCCTGCGCCAGCCGCTGCTGGAGGTGTTCCCGCCTGCGCTGCTGGGCCGCCTGCTGGTGGTGCCGTATTACCCTCTGAGCGACGAGATGCTGGGGCAGATTGTGCGTCTTCAGCTCAGGCGCATTCAGCGTCGTCTGGAAGAGAATCACAATATTATTTCTGAATTTGACGACAGCGTGGTCGAACAGATTGTTCAGCGCTGTACCGAGGTTGAGTCGGGCGGGCGTATGGTGGATGCGATTCTGACCAATACGTTGCTGCCTCAGATGAGCCAGATTTTACTTACCGCCAGCCGCAGCGACGAGCAGTACCGACGTCTGCATGTCACCTGCGAGCAGGGCGAGTTCCACTGTCAGTTTGCCGCGTAATAATCATCAAGAGAACTGTAAAAGATGACGGATAATGATAACAATCGGACTGTCCCAAACGCGCTCCCGGTCGGGTACCGTTTCAATGAGTTTGAGATAAAAGAGGTGATTGGCGGCGGCGGATTCGGCATCGTCTATCGCGCCTGGGATCACCAGCTCGAACGCACTATCGCTATCAAAGAGTTTATGCCTTCCTCCCTCGCCGTGCGCGGCGAGGATATGACGCTGGTGCTGCGCAGCGAGCGCTTCGGCAAAGCGTTTTCTGCCGGTCTGAACAGCTTCATTCAGGAAGCCCGCCTGCTGGCGCGCTTTAACCACCCGAACCTGCTGCACGTGCTGCGCTTCTGGGTGCAAAACGACACGGCCTATATGGGGACGCTGTTTTACAGCGGCACCACGCTATCGCGTCTGCGCGAAGAGAAACCGGAGCTGATTAACGAGGCGTGGATCCGCCGCATGCTGCCAATGCTCTTCGGCGCCATCAAAACGATCCACGATGAGGGCTACCTGCACCGCGACATCTCGCTGGATAACATTCAGATTCAGGATAACGGCCTGCCGGTGCTGCTCGATTTCGGATCGGCGCGCCGCACCATCGGTAATCTCTCGGATGAGACGGAAACCATGCTGCGTCCGGGTTTTGCGCCTATCGAGCAGTATACCGACGACAATGAAAGCGAGCAGGGGCCGTGGACGGATATCTACGCGCTCGGCGCCGTATTGCGCACCCTCATCGTCGGCTCTCCGCCGCCGGTCAGCGTGGTGCGTTCGATTCAGGACACCTGCAAACCACTGGTGGAACTGATGCCGCAGGGGTATTCCATTCCGCTGCTTCAGGCCATCGACAAGGCGCTGGCGCTGCATATGGAAGACCGTCCGCAATCCATCGAAGAGTTTGCGGCGCTGATCGAGATGCCCGTCGCCGGTATCGACGAGGTGCTGACCGCGAAGAAGACCGGCACAATGCTGGTGCCGGTGGAAGAGGAGACATCTGCTTCCGCGCTGGACTGGCGACGTTACAAGCTTCCGGGGCTGGTGGCCGCGGGCGTGCTGGTTGGGGTGGTTGCCGGTGCGATGCTGTTCGGCGGCGGCAGCCACGAAACGCCAGCGCAGACGGCGCAAACCCCTGCCGTGAGCCCTCCGGCTGAAACCTCCGCCGCAGCGGAAACCAGACCAGCAACGGCCGACGTGAGCGAGCCGGTAGCGCCACCTGCTACGGCGCAGCAGAGTGCGTCGCCTGTCGACGCCAGCCCGGTCGCGCTGGTCTATATCCGCATGCTTGATGGCGAGACGCTGAAGGTGAACGGCGAGCCGAAAGCGCTGCGTCCGGGGAATAACGGTTACGCATCGCTGAAACTGCCTGCGGGCGAGACCCGCATTGAACTGGAAGGCAATGGAAGAACGCGTACCCAGACGCTGGATATTGCGAAGCCAGGCACCTGGCTGGTGAATCCGTAAGCCTGCGGGTAACAGGACGGAGCGAATGTATAACATCAAGTTTGTCTATCTGTTCCACGAGAACGTCTCGCCAGCGCTGTTTGCGAAAATAATCCGCCCGTCCGTTGCCGGACAGTGGATTATGTCGGTTCCCGACCATTCGCTGCGCTCGCTCTTCACGCGCTACGATCTGCTGCGCACGATCACCGGTGCGAATCCTTATCAGTCCGGGCGCAATACCCGCACGCTGATCGCGCAGGATTTAGAGATGGGCAGAGTGGTTGCCATTGACGAAAGTTTTCGTGACTGGTCATCAGTAACGGAAATTTTTTATATCAACGCCAAAGGGCAACTCCAGGCTGCCTCGCTGGTCGGCCTGGGCTGGTATCCGGTGAGTACGATTGTTGACCGCTACGAAACCATGGTGAGAACGTACGGATCTCGCCCTGCGCCAACGGTACTGCCAAAACAGGTAGTGAAATCTAAAACGGCACAGGTGCCGGATGAACCTACTCCCGGCAAGGACGGTAAAACCTATGCCGGGCAGCTTCAGAAGATGACCAAAGCAGAACGCTGGCAGGCGCGTAAGGATCTGATTGCGAAGGGGAGCAATAGCCTTTATCCGGATGCCCAGATCGCCGCGAAACGTCTGGCAGCGAATAATATCGCGGTGGAAAAAGCGAAGCTTGCGGAAAATATTTATAAGACCGTGAACCCGCTGGAAACCACACCGGGCGTGCCGGAGGGATGGACAGATATCAGTAATGACGATGCGCTGTTAGGAAAGTTCGGGCTGAACAAATCCATGCTCTTTGACGATGATACGTCCCCCAATTTTCTGGCGCGCGTCTATCAACCGAAGCCGGAAGTGTTTGGTGCAGATATGAACCCCACGCTGGTATTCAGGGGATCGCGCGAGCCTGGTTTCGCCTCTCTGTCTGAGAATGTCTCCTCTCTACTGACCAAAGGGGAACTGGCGCCGGTGGTAAACGGGGCTGACTGGTCGAATAACTTCTCACAGGGCATGGGTATGGCTTCAGATTATTATAAAAAGGCCGTGAGTATCGGTAAGGAGCTGGCAAGGTCAGGGCAGAATATTGATATTGCCGGTCATTCCCTTGGCGGTGGTCTCGCCTCTGCAACCTCTATGGGCAGCGGGAAAGCGGGGTGGACGTTTAACGCCGCCGGCCTCAATGCCGGAACCGTAGAAAAATACGGCGGTAAGATATTAGGCAGTACGGATAATATCCAGGCGTATCGGGTTGAAGGTGAACTGCTGACGAAGATTCAGGAAGTTAACCCCTGGGAAGATCTGAAAACGATGAAAGGGCATGTCCCTTCGTGGATCCTCAAAGAGGAAATCTCTGCGCTGAGCCCTAATGCTGCCGGAATACCCCATGATCTTCCCGGTGGAACCGGAAGCGCGCTGGACCGCCACGGAATTAATCAAGCGATTGATTGCATAGAGCAACAGAAGGATGAGGATATTTCGATAATCGGGAGTCGATTGTGAAAAAAGGGTTGATGGCTTTTGTCGCGTTATGTTTTTTATTCATGATTCAGGGGTGTAAGCAGGATATGGACCTTAATCCACAGGACTACTTCAGCGGCCAGCAGCTTGAACTGGCGAAAGCGATTGAGGAAGGCGACGTCGATGCGGTGAAGACGCTTGCGCCAGACAGCGACCTTAATCAACCAGGAAAGCAGGATATGACCCTGCTTTTCTGGGCCCTTGGCAACGCAATTAATGATAAAAAAACGTCGAGCCATTTAAAGGTGATTACGTTGCTAGTTAAGGATGGCGCAGATCCGCTCCAGCCTCGACCGCAGGGAAAAAGCAGTCCTGCTGAATTTGCCCTAAAGGGAGACAGTGCGGACTGGATCGACGCGATGTTGGACGGTGGCCTCTCACCCAACGTGAAAGATAAGGTTTTCCACGAACCGATCGTCTTCCAGTCGCTTAAAGCGAAAAATACAGAGACGCTGGAAGCCATGCTCGATCGCGGTGCTGACGTCAACTCAACCAACTCACTGGGTAAAACGCTGGTGTTTGATGCGCTGGATAACCAGGCTTACGATCATGTCTTGTTGCTGCTCGATCGGGGAGCGGATCCGTCAATTAAGGCCAAAAATGGCTGGTCGATGAGCAATGCGCTCGCGGACGCGCTGAATGGACTTGACCGAGGCAGTGAGCAATACGAGAAATTAAACGAAATAAAAGAGAAGCTCATCCAGAAGGGGGGCGAATGGCCACCCGCGCCGGTTAAGTGATTGCTCAACTGTCATGAACGCCAGAGATAAGGTTTTCGTTTTCTGGGGATGCATGGATGCCCTGGCCATTGTGCTCTATTGTGCCCAGTCCGTGCGACATGACAGGATCCCTTTTATTTCCGATATACACGCCTTCAGTACGGTTGTGAACACGCTGTCTGCTGGTGGGTATAGCGCTCTGGTTATTCTTTTCTTTATTCTCGATTTCTTGTTGTTGCTCTCTTTTATTGCCTCAGCATGGTGCTTCTTCGCCCGGAATTTATACGCGAGAAGACTGGCGCTCTACCAGGAAATACTGCGTCTGGTTGGATTTCGCTACTCAGTTTCCCTTTTTCCCCTGGTGTTAAGTTTCACGGGCGTGATGAATGTCTGGCTAAATGGCTTTTTGTTCTTTTTGTCAGAGTTTCTGAAAATCTATTCCCTGTGGATTTATAAATATGAAGGGGAAAGGCCCCCAGTTAAAGAGTAAGACGGCCAATAACCAGAACATTCACGTTTAAAAAAACCTTGCGTTAAAAATATTCTCAGCATAAACCATTACGGAATAAAGATTATGCTCAACCGAATTACCGTTCAGCTCCCGGTTGAGGGGCTGCTTTTCTGGAAACTCTCCGGCCGCGAGGCGATGTCCGAGTCGTACGCGCTGACGCTGACCCTGCTCGGCACGGATGCGCGCATTGACCGCAGCAGGCTGCTGGGCCAGCCGGTCACGGTGACCATCCCCACGCAGAGCCTGCTTACTCCCCGCTATATCAACGGTAAGGTGACGCGCGTGGCGGTGAGTGCCGTGGAGCTGACGGGCACCCGCTATGCGGTCTACCAGCTGACTGTAGAGCCGGACCTGTGGCCGATGAAGCGCGACCGTAACCTGCGGATTTTCCAGGGCCAGACGGTACCACAGATAGTGAAAACCCTGCTGGGTGAGCATCAGGTTAACCTCGAAGACAAACTCACCGGCAGCTACCGGGTGTGGGACTATTGCGTGCAGTATCAGGAGTCGAGCCTGGACTTCATCAGCCGCCTGATGGAGCTGGAGGGGATTGCGTATCACTTCAGCCACGAGGCGGACAAGCACACCCTGGTACTGACGGACGCCGCGACGCAGCATCAGCCGTTCAGCGGCTATGAGGTCATTCCTTACCATCAGACGCCGTCCGGCGGCAGTACGGATGAAGAGGGCATCAGCCAGTGGGCGCTGGAGGACAGCGTGACGCCGGGGATTTACAGCCTCGACGACTACGACTTCCGCAAGCCGAACGCGTGGCTGTTCCAGGCGCAGCAGAACCCGGCGTCACCGAAACCGGGAAGCATCGACGTGTACGACTGGCCGGGGCGCTTTGTGGAGACAGGCCATGCGGAGTTCTACGCCCGTATCCGTCAGGAGCGCTGGCAGGTGGAGCATCAGCAGATTCAGGCGACGGCCACGGCGGCGGGCATTGCGCCGGGCCACATCTTTACCCTGACCAACGCGCCATTCTTCAGCGATAACGGCGAGTATCTGGTGACGGCGGCGGGGTATCACTTCGAGGAGAACCGCTACGCCAGCGGCGAAGGTGAAACCATTCACCGCACCGATTTCACCGTTATCCCGGCGTCGGTGTCGTACCGTCCGGCGCAGAGCACGGCGTGGCCGCGGACCTACGGCCCGCAGACGGCGAAAGTCGTGGGGCCGCAGGGGGAGAGTATCTGGACGGACAAATATGGCCGCGTGAAGGTGAAGTTCCACTGGGACCGTCTGGCGAAGGGCGATGACACCAGCTCCTGCTGGGTGCGTGTCTCCAGCGCATGGGCGGGCCAGGGTTACGGCGGGGTGCAGATCCCGCGCGTCGGCGACGAGGTGGTGGTGGACTTTATCAACGGCGACCCGGACCGACCGATTATCACCGGCCGCGTGTATAACGAAGCCAGCATGCCGCCGTGGGCGCTGCCGGCTGCGGCAACGCAGATGGGCTTTATGAGCCGCACGAAAGACGGTTCAGTGGACAACGCCAACGCCCTGCGCTTTGAGGACAAGGCGGGCGCAGAGCAGGTGTGGATCCAGGCTGAGCGCAATCTGGATATTAACGTCAAAAACGACGAGTCTCATTCTACTGAAAAAAATCGTACCCAGTTTGTTGGTGAAGATGAAACGTTACGGGTAGCGAAAAACCAGAAATCAGGGATTAAAGGCGATGTGATATGCCTGACGGGTAAGAGTCGAACCGATAAAGTCGTTAACAACTTTATACTTTCCGCAGGGAATACGCTGAGACTGGAATGTGGTGAGAGTGCCCTCGAGCTATCCAAAGACGGTAGCGTTCATATCATTGGTAATAACTTTAACTTTACTGCAAAACAGACTGCACAAATTAATACACTCTCCGGCGAATTACATTTGAATCCTGATGATGGACGAAACGTCATCGATCCGCCTGGTGCATCTCTTCAGGGCGAAATCCAGCAGGAAGTAGATGGTTTTTTTGTAATTAATGCCAATAAGTAAGAGTGATCAGAATGGCCGAATATATTCTTCAGGAAGCAACTCTCGCCTTACCCGATGTATTTAAAGACAGAACAATGAATTTATTTACCCTGAGTGATAATGGAGCAAGTGAGTTTACTTTTGTTGTTTCTCGTGCGAGTGCAAAACATGAAGATAAAGTTCATGATGCGGCAACTCGCCTGGTACGAGAGCTGGAAATCACGGTGCCCGATTTTCGTCTTGAATCCTCTCAGATGACTTCTGTTGATGGTCACCCGGCGGTAGAGCTTTTTTATCAATTTAAAAATGATAACTCAGCCATCTTTCAGAAGCAGACGGTGATTTTGCTCGGTGACCATCCTGGCGGACAAAAGCTGGTGTGTTATATTGGCACATGTCCTGGCGAATTCAGCGATTATTATCATAATCAATACTGGGAAATTATTCGCAGTATTAAATTCCACAAACCAGCTCTGACCGAAACTAAAGACATGCTCGCTGCCGACAGCCTGGGGCCATTTTTTGCGCTTGATGTTGAGAGTAAGGTACTTAGTGTTTTTGAAAAAATTCAGGAACTTTATGGACATCTTTCGCTTCAGCGGGCGAAAGAGGGGCAATATCTGCTTTTTGATAAACAGGGTAAACCGCTCAGTATTGCCCCCGTTCCGGGCAGCCAACCCCTTCGTTACGCGCTGTGGACGACTTTCGCAGACGAGTCACATCACTTGCTTTCACAGCTTTCCGTTTGCCGTCAGGTCGCTGGCTCTGACCAACTTAGTACACCCGATCGGATACGTGGATATCTGATGGCACAGCGTGCCGAATAATTATGTCCGAATGTCTGGCCGCTCGCGAAGATGATGAGATTGCTCATACAGCCTCAAAAGGCTGGATGATTGCAGGATTGGTTGGTGGGGCCATTCTGGGCGCTGCTGCCGTTGTCGTCACTGGAGGGACCGCGCTGGTTGCTGTTTCTGCCGTTGCGGCTGGTGCATGTGCTGCGGGTGGGTTAGGAGAACTCCTCGGCAGTATGTCATGGGCTCCACGCCACACGACAGGTACGCTGAAAGAAGGTTCACCCAATGTTTTTATCAACAGCCGAAAGGCTATCCGCGCTCATCTGTCAGCCGGAGAGTGTGACGAGCACAGCGGTAGCTTGCAACGGGTTGCGGAAGGGTCGATAAAGGTTTACATCAACAACTTTCCCGCCTCCCGCATTGGCGATAAATTGACGTGTAGCGCTGAGATTAGTCAGGGATCGCGTAATGTTATTATTGGTGGAAGCAAAGTTCAGACCGATGAAATAAGCCCTGAAATCCCTGAATGGGTAAACTGGACGATGCTCGCCGTTGGTGCCGGAGCGATGGCGGTGCTGGCCAGTCCGGCAATCGCACTTCTGAGTACCCTCGGTGCGATGGGCGGTGGCACTGTTGGTAGCTACGCGGGTGGAATGCTGTTTGGCGAAGGCAGCGACGGGCAGAAATGGGGGATGCTGATCGGCTCTGTTATCGGCGGCGGGGCTGGCATGAAGGGTGGTGCAAGG
The DNA here is from genome assembly GCF_021869665.1 of Enterobacter cloacae complex sp. ECL411. Classification (NCBI taxonomy): domain Bacteria; kingdom Pseudomonadati; phylum Pseudomonadota; class Gammaproteobacteria; order Enterobacterales; family Enterobacteriaceae; genus Enterobacter; species Enterobacter cloacae complex sp. ECL411. Next base: position 2,654,347 of record NZ_CP091486.1, on the reverse strand, counting down.
TTTGATGCGTGGCGGGCTGGTAAATCAATGTCGCGCGTTAGTGCGGAACCCGTTACAGCCCCTGCTTCGCCAAGGATGAGCTTAAGCGAAGCCGTAGGGAAACAACGAGCCGAAAAATGGATCACTCGTGGTAGAGAATTAGCGGAGAATCGTGATCCTGCTTTGTCTGCTTTACTCAGTGATGAGCAAGTAGGCGCATTGTATGGTTATACTACCGATCCTGGCTACAAAATGGTAAACCCAGCATTACGAGGTATGAAACCAATGACTAAAGAAATGGAAGCATTTACTCAACATATAAATGATGGCTTGGACCAGCTTCCTGCTTTTAGTGGAGAGACATACCGCGGGATGAACAGCTTACCTTCACACATATTGGAAGGATATACTCCGGGCAAAACAGTTATCGATCCAGCCTTTGTTAGTACTGATGTTAATCAAGGCTTCAGCGGTCCTATCCAAATGCGTATTGAAGGTTTTTCCGGTCGGAAAATTGACTTCCTTTCAGAATTCAATGCAACAGAGACTGAAGTGCTATTTAAGCCTAATACATCGTTTGAGGTTATCAGCAGGTCAGATGAGCTTGGGATAACAAATATAGAATTAAGGGAAATACCATGATCGACCTTCATACTGAAGACTCTGAAATAAATCATTATGCCGATCGCTATCGTTCATACATGCCAATTAATGTCCGTAAGGCAATAAAAAACAACGGTATTGATGGTTTAACTTCTTCACAAGCCTGGGATGAAACATTACCTTTAATTACGACTGAAGATATTTCACGTGATAAAGCACTTGGGGCGCTGGTCGGTTTGGCTGTTGGGGACGCAGTCGGCACTACTCTCGAGTTTAAGAAAAGAGACAGTGAACATGTAGCGGATATGATTGGTGGCGGACCTTTCCAATTAAAACCTGGCGAATGGACAGATGATACGTCCATGGCATTATGTCTGGCGGAAACTTATCTTTCAGAAAACAGAATGCATACCGATGTACTTAGAAAATATCTCGTCAAATGGTATCTTAACGGTGATAATAGCAGTAATGGTCGGTGTTTCGATATTGGCAATACGACGCGATTTGCGCTTGAACAGTATATGCGTATCGGGCCTTCCTGGTATGGTAATACAGAAAAACACACTGCTGGTAATGCTGGGGTTATTCGTCAAGCTCCGGTGTCTATCTTTCGTCGAAAATCGCTGCGTGCGATTTACTTCGAATCCCAGGCTCAGAGTCGCGCAACTCATGGCGCGGTAGAGTCAATTAATGCATGCCAATTTCTCGGATTGGTATTGCACTATTTAATTAACGGTTATCAAAAAGAAGAAGCTTTTTCGCATCATGTTTTTCCTTTGTGCGCGCGTGTAATGATCATAAATGCGGGTGAATATAAGCAAAAAACTCGCGATCAGATTCGTTCAAGTGGTTATGTTATCGATACGCTTGAGGCCGCGATGTGGTCCGTATGGAATACTGATAACTTCCGGGATGCGATTCTGCTGGCCGCCAATCTTGCCGATGATGCTGACAGCGTTGCGGCGACAGCGGGACAAATCGCTGGAGCATTATATGGTTATTCCGGTATTCCGCAGGAGTGGAAAAGCAAACTCGTACAGCACGAACGTATCGCCAAAATGGCTGGTGAACTGTTCGATAGAGCTCCAGAGGATAATTTTTTATAATTATATTAGTCATCGGGCACGGGTATTGTACCGTGCCTCTTTCTTTGTCTGTACCTAATGTTTTGTTAGCTAAAAACATCCCTGCGTGTCAAACAATTTAAAATACAGATTCTTTCAGAAGAGAAGATGTGGTTACCATGGTTTGTGGATAAAAAATTATATTAAGCTGGGTTGAATTAATGGTGTCATTGGTATAATCAATCAACGGTTCGGGCCAAAAATTACGCTTGGTAGCAAAATCTCTCGCTTCGTTAAGCTGTATTTTGATGTTTTGTGGTGTTTGGTTTGGAATAGAAGTGTGATGTGAAGTGAGATGACGACACGACAATGCTTGGAGATACAACATGTATAAATGTGGTATGTTATGATGCATTGGCTTTTCTTTATTCTCTTTATGATTTGGACACAGACGCTTATATGGAATGGAAAAGACTTGTTCAGTAAAAAACAATGGTTCCTGGCCGGGTTGATGTTTGTTCTGGTGCTGGTGGCTACGGTTGTTATTGGTTTTACGTTGAAATGGTTAGCTCTGTCAATGTCATTATTCTCCGTCGCAACGGCGAAACAATATTCAATTATCTTTTCCATGTCTTTACTGTGCGTATGGGGACTAAAAGTTACCGTTGTGCTGCTCTGCACGATCTTTTCCGGGATTATAGGAAGGCACAAAAAATACAATGCGAAAAATTATGAAGCAATATCGTCTATAACACCCGTCGTTGCGCCTGGCTTACTTATCGTTGCAAAATGCCTGGTTTCCCTGGGTAGCGTCCTTATGTTTTCAGGTTTATGGCTTAAATAAGCACGATATTTAATAAAAAATATCTCAATGAACACTGAGATTAGTCCATAGTGGAATAAAGATTATGCTCAACCGAATTACCGTTCAGCTCCCGGTTGAGGGGCTGCTTTTCTGGAAACTCTCCGGCCGTGAGGCGATGTCGGAGTCGTTCGCGCTGACGCTGACCCTGCTCGGCACGGATGCGCGCCTTGACCGCAGCAGGCTGCTGGGCCAGCCGGTCACGGTGACCATCCCCACGCAGAGCCTGCTTACTCCCCGCTATATCAACGGTAAGGTGACGCGCGTGGCGGTGAGTGCCGTGGAGCTGACGGGCACCCGCTATGCGGTCTACCAGCTGACTGTAGAGCCGGACCTGTGGCCGATGAAGCGCGACCGTAACCTGCGGATTTTCCAGGGCCAGACGGTACCACAGATAGTGAAAACCCTGCTGGGTGAGCATCAGGTTAACCTCGAAGACAAACTTACCGGCAGCTACCGGGTGTGGGACTATTGCGTGCAGTATCAGGAGTCGAGCCTGGACTTCATCAGCCGCCTGATGGAGCTGGAGGGGATTGCGTATCACTTCAGCCACGAGGCGGACAAGCACACCCTGGTACTGACGGACGCCGCGACGCAGCATCAGCCGTTCAGCGGCTATGAGGTCATTCCTTACCATCAGACGCCGTCCGGCGGCAGTACGGATGAAGAGGGCATCAGCCAGTGGGCGCTGGAGGACAGCGTGACGCCGGGGATTTACAGCCTCGACGACTACGACTTCCGCAAGCCGAACGCGTGGCTGTTCCAGGCGCAGCAGAACCCGGCGTCACCGAAACCGGGAAGCATCGACGTGTACGACTGGCCGGGGCGCTTTGTGGAGACAGGCCATGCGGAGTTCTACGCCCGTATCCGTCAGGAGCGCTGGCAGGTGGAGCATCAGCAGATTCAGGCGACGGCCACGGCGGCGGGCATTGCGCCGGGCCACATCTTTACCCTGACCAACGCGCCATTCTTCAGCGATAACGGCGAGTATCTGGTGACGGCGGCGGGGTATCACTTCGAAGAGAACCGCTACGCCAGCGGCGAAGGTGAAACCATTCACCGCACCGATTTCACCGTTATCCCGGCGTCGGTGTCGTACCGTCCGGCGCAGAGCACGGCGTGGCCGCGGACCTACGGCCCGCAGACGGCGAAAGTCGTGGGGCCGCAGGGGGAGAGTATCTGGACGGACAAATATGGCCGCGTGAAGGTGAAGTTCCACTGGGACCGTCTGGCGAAGGGCGATGACACCAGCTCCTGCTGGGTGCGTGTCTCCAGCGCATGGGCGGGCCAGGGTTACGGCGGGGTGCAGATCCCGCGCGTCGGCGACGAGGTGGTGGTGGACTTTATCAACGGCGACCCGGACCGACCGATTATCACCGGCCGCGTGTATAACGAAGCCAGCATGCCGCCGTGGGCGCTGCCGGCTGCCGCGACGCAGATGGGCTTTATGAGCCGCACGAAAGACGGTTCCGTGGACAACGCCAACGCCCTGCGCTTTGAGGACAAGGCGGGCGCAGAGCAGGTGTGGATCCAGGCTGAGCGTAATATGGACACCAGCGTTAAGAATGATGAAACGCACAGCGTTGGTGGCGCGCGCAGCCATTACGTGAAGAAAAATGAGCTGCATCGTGTTGAAGCGAACCAGATCCAGGCCGTGAAAGGCGGAACCGAGATCCTGACGGGAAAAGGCAAGCTGGATGCAGCGGTAGAGCAGTATGTCATTGCTTCCGGGACGAAGCTGCGGCTGGTCTCGGGTGAGAGTGCTATTGAGCTTAACGCTAACGGCAAAATTAACCTGATTGGCAAAGAGTTTAACTTTTTCGTGGAAGGGGATGGTTATATCACCACGGGTGGTAAGCTGCACCTGAATACCTCGGGAACCAAGCCGGGCACAACGGCACCGGGATCGGGGCATAAAGGGGATATTGATGCGGCGGTGCAGGAGAAGTTTTCTCCAAATAAAAGTGCTAAGAATCCGGCTCCCGCAGTTTCAGCGCCAGCAGCATCCAGACCAAAACCAACAACAAAATTTGCAGCAGCTCCACCATTAAAAGGGAGTTACGTTTATCAAAATAATTCCTACAACTCTGATGTGATGCCCTTCAGTGAAGATGTAGTTAAGGAAATCAATAAGTCACCAACGCTTCAGACACAATTAAAAGATCTAAAAGATAAAGGGTGGGCTATCCAGCCGGGAGCCGCAGGAGGGGGGAGTTACGCTGATACTAATAACAAATTGATTGTCATGGACCCTGAACACATGGAGGATACAGCCACAACTGTGCAAACTCTGGCACATGAGGCAGGGCATGCAACTTATCCTGTTGCGGTAGATGCTTCGAGTAAGGAAAACTTCATCAACAGCCAGCTTATGGATGAAGGTGGAGCAACGCTGAATAACATTAAAATACAACGCGAGATCCTTGCAAACGGCGGTATTGATATTGATATAGCGGGAAGTGCCGAAAACCTAAAAGCATATAATTCTGCATATGATAAAATGGTGAGCGGTGAGTTATCTCGCATTGATGCAGCCAAAGCAATAGGAAAAGTGTATGGTAAAGGCGAAATAGCCTCAGGGACTAATTTAAATTATAATGATTACTATGGAGGATTCTATGGAAAGTAGGATGATTAAAGCTACATTCCTCATTGTTCTTCCACTATTTTCAGCATTTACCTATGCAGGGCATAATAAAATGAATCAAGATTCGTTGTGGCAAATGATCAAAGAAATGAAATCAGTGTGGGGTAAACAAGTTGAGGATGTCAGTAAACTGTTTAACCAACCGCTGATTAATAATACACAGGAGAAAGAAGACCGTTATACTTCAGCTCCCTTTACGTTAACTGATGGCACACGGATCAGCGATGTGGATGTTCGTTTATGGGGAAATGGCGATAACAGCGTATCTTTGATTTCTTTCGTAATTAATCATCCATGTATTACTCTTGAACAAGTCAAATCTCATTTTCCAGATCTGAAATTGTCTAATATCCCTCGCGGAAACACGCCGGGACAATCAGTTGGATATCGCACTCCTACCGATGAACGCGGGCTGGCATGGGCATTTAGCTTTCCAGTTTTGAATCAGGAATGCCTGAGCAGGGTAGTTATGTCACGCTACGAACATTAAGTTGCGAGGCAACTTTACGGGCTGTGAAAGAAGATAATTATCAAACGGCCAATAATATCGCTGCCCCTAAAGTTTTTGCGGAAAAAAAAGAAAGTGCTAACGTTGTAATGATCTTGTCCCTCTGAGTCGCTAAGCAGTAATTAATATTGGCTGTATAAACTTTAGCGCTTTTAATCTTATTTTTCTAATATCATCCCGAGTTCACTTATGAAATACACCCTCCAGGAAGGTTCGTTTTCCCTTTTCCCTGCTGCCTGGCAGGATAACAGCATGAACATTATTCGCGATGACGAAAGCGGGTTATCTGTAGTGGTCAGTCGCGGCGTCATCCCGGATGGCAGCAATTACGAACAAGAGTTTCACCGCCAGTGGGATGTGCTGCGTTCTCAGATGGGTGAGATCGCCCAGAGCGAATTTCAGCACGTAAAAGCCGGGCCAGACGGAAACATTAGCGGACTGGAAGTTGAGACCACCTTTGACCGTAACGGCCAGCGCCTGTGGCAAAAACAGCTGGCCGTGCAGACGCCGGGCAAACCGGTACTGATGATTTTTACCCTCTCGGCCTTAAAAGCCTTTACGGAAGAGGACGAGGCGCGCTGGAGCGCACTGAAGCAGAGTCTGACGCTAAACGACAACCGGAATGTGTAAGGCATGAGCGATAACAACGCGGCCCGTAAGGGCGACGAGATTATTCACTCCAGCATTTTTGCTGATATTACCAGCATTGTGGCGGAAGGCGCTGCCTATGCGGTGATTGGCGCGGCGGTGGGCGCGGCAGCGACCGTCGCGGCCCCACTGCTGGGAGCCGGGGCCGCAGCGGCAGGCGTGGCGGCAATTGGATCCAGCTGTCTGTTGAGCGGCATTATTGGTGGGGTTCTGGCGAACGTCGCGGGGATCACCGACGATATCAGCAATGCTGCTGAAGGGCTGGGCAACGCGCTTTTTCCGCCGTCGCCTGCGGGTAAGATCACCACCGGTTCAAATAACGTTCTCACCAACGCAATCCCCGCCGCGCGCGCGGCAGGCACGCTGACGCCCGCCGATACCCCTTCCCCTGAGCCGCAGTCGCCGGGCAGCTTTGCCGATTACGCGGGCATGCTGCTTGCCGCTGCCGGACAGTTCGGCAGCGAAATGTGGCAGCCGAGCGTGGCCTCTGCCGCTGCCGGGACCTCGCCGCTGGAAGAAGACAAGGTGGCGTGCGAGAAACACTCCGGGCCGCAGTATCTGGCGGAAGGCTCGAAAAGCGTCTTTATCAACGGGCAGCCCGCGGTGCGTGCAAAAGATCGCACCACCTGCGAAGGCACCGTTTCCGACGACGTCTCCCCGAACGTGATCATCGGCGGCGACACCCTCACGGTCCGCGATATTAAAAGCGGCAAAACGCCGGGCCTGGCGCTGGGGATGATTGCGCTCTCCCTGCTGCGCGGGCGTCCGGGCAAGATCCTGAAAAACATGCCCTGCGCGCTGGCTGCTGCCGGTGGCGGGATGCTGGCCGATATGGCCGTCAACGCCGTGTTCGGCTCCTCGCACCCGGTTCACGCCGCTACCGGTGTGAAGGTGCTGAATGACGACGACGAACTCGATTTCTCGCTGCCGGGGCGCTTCCCGCTGCGCTGGCAGCGCAGCTACAACAGCCTGACCACCCGCGAAGGGCTGTTTGGTCTGGGCTGGGCGACCACCTTTGACAGCTATCTGACGCTGGAAGAAAACAACGCCACCTGGTTCGATGAAACCGGGCGCGAGCTGAGCTTTGAACTGCCGCCGGTCGACCGCGCGTTTTACAGCATCAGCGAAGGCATTATCATCCGCCGCAATGAGAGCGGCGACGTGGCGATTGCCGACGATGACGGCGCGGTGTGGCGTCTGTATAAACCAACCCGGGCGAACTCCTCAATCCTGCGCCTGGCCTCCCTCAGCGACGAATACGGCAACGCACTGCTGACGGCGTGGGATGAACACGGGCGGCTGGTCGGTCTGCACGATGAGCCGCGAGCGATCGACGTCACTCTGCGTTATGAAAATGAACGTTTCCCGCAGCGCGTTACCTCGGCGAGCCATTTTGACGGCAACCAGACATGGCCGCTGATGCAGTGGGGGTATGACGCGCGCGGCCAGCTGGCCAGCGCAACGGATGCCTCCGGCGTGGTAACCCGTGAATACCGTTATAACGATGATGGCCTGATGGTCTGGCACCGTCTGCCGGGCGGTCTGGAGAGTGAATACCGCTGGCAAAAATTCGACCACTGGCGCGTGGTGGAAAACCGCACCAGCACCGGCGACGGCTGTCGCTTTAGCTATGATCTAGCCGCCGGGCTGACGAACGTCGATCACTACGACGGTCAGACGCGAAAGCATTACTGGAACGCGCAAAACCTGATTGTTCGCTACGTTGACGAGCGCGGTGAGAACTGGCGCTACGAGTGGGATGACAACGAACTCCTCACGCGCCGCATCGATCCGCTCGGTAATGCCGTTACCTTCGTCTATGACGACATGGGTAACCGGGTGCAGGAGATCGACGCCGACGGCAATACCCGCACCACCACCTGGCTGGAGCACCGTGCGCTTCCGGCCTCCATCATCGAAGCCGACGGTAGCGCCACCCGTTTCCTGTATGACGAACATCACGGGTTGAAGTGCGTGGTGGATCCGATGGGGCAGACCACGCTGCTTCGTCGGGACGAGTTTGGTCAGGTCGTGGAAGAAGTTGATGCCGCCGGCAACAGCCGCTACCAGGAGTACAACGAGGCCGGGCAGATGGTGCGTGTTACGGACTGTTCGGGCCGTGTGACACAATACCGTTATCATCCGCTGGGCTGGCTGGTGGCTGAGATAAGCGCCGACGGCGAAGAGACGCGTTACCGCTACGACGCCGCGGGGCGTCCGGTGCAGCTCGACCGTCCGGAAGGCTGGACCGAGTCGCTCAAATGGAACGCGCGTGGCCTGCCGGTGAAGCATGCGGGCGCCGACGGGAAAGAGAGCGAGTTCAGATACGACGAGGCAGGGCGCTTAACCGCCACCCGTAATACGCAGGGTGAAGAGGTGCGTCGCCGCTGGGACAGCCGCGGGCGTCTGATTGCCCTGGAAAACGAAAACGGCGAAGCGTACCAGTTCCGCTGGGGTGCGGACTCGCTGCTGCTGGAAGAGGTGGGGCTGGATGGCGTGGCCTCGCAGTATCGCTACGACGCCTGCGGGCGTACGATAGCGCGCACCTTTGCCGCTGGACATCCGGAGGCCATTACCCATGCCTTCGCCTGGAGCGCGAGCGGCCAGCTGGTCGCCCGCACCACGCCGGAAGGGCAGACCCGCTACCATTACACCCCGTCCGGCCTTCTGAGCCGGATTGGGCTGCATCCTACGCTTTCAGCCGATGCCTGGAGCGCCGAAGCCGAGCAGGAGCTTGTGTTTGAGTATGACGCGATTGGACGCGTCACGCGCGAAACGGGCGAACACGGAGAGCTGGCGTGGGAGTATGACGCCCTCGGTAACCGCACCTCCGTCACGCTGCCCGATGGCCGCGAGCTGAAGCAGTTCTACTACGGCAGCGGACATCTGCTCAGCATTGCCCTTGATAAGCTGTCGGTCTCCGACTTTACCCGCGACGAACTCCATCGTGAAACCAGCCGTACCCAGGGGCTGCTGACCACCCGCAGCGAATACGACCGTCTTGGCCGACTGCATCGCCGGGACGTTTTTACCGGCAATGCCCAGCGCCCGTCGCCGCGCCGCTGGTCCCGCCGCTGGGATTACGACTACCGCAATAATCTTGTCCGCGAAGAGCGGGACGATAACCCGTTCAGCTGGTACCGCTGGCAGTACGACAGCGCAGGGCGCCTGCTCGTTCAGGACGGCACGCTGCCCGGCCAGGAGCAGTGGCGCTGGGATGCGGCCGGTAACCCGCTTGAGGGGGCTGCTGAGAAAGTCACGCACAACCGTCTGACGCAGCTCAACGGCATTCGCTGGCGTTATGACATCCATGGCCGCACCGTGGAGAAGGATAACGGCCAGACCCGCTGGCACTACCGCTACGACGGCGAGCACCGCCTGACGGAGGTCATCAGCCAGCCGCGGGACCGCAACAGACCGCAGACGGAGGTCAGCTTCCGCTATGACCCGCTCGGGCGACGCATCAGCAAAACGCGCCGCCAGATGCTGGGCGGCCAGCCAACCGGTAAGCCTGTCACCACGCGGTTTGTCTGGGAAGGGTTCCGCCTGTTGCAGGAAGTGCACGGGGATGTGCCGCTGACCTATGTCTACAGCGATCAGGACAGCTACGATCCGCTGGCGCGAATTGACGGCGTTGATGCCCCGGAAATCTTCTGGTTCCACTGTCAGCCCAACGGCACACCGGAGCGGATGACGGATATCGAAGGGCAGGTGCGCTGGGAAGGGGTGAACAGCGCCTGGGGCAAACTGCTGCGGGAAAGCGAAACGCAGGTATCAGGATATTCCCAGAACCTGCGCATGCAGGGGCAATACCTGGACCGCGAGACAGGGCTGCACTACAATCTGTTCCGGTATTACGACCCGGACTGCGGACGGTTTACGCAGCAGGACCCGATAGGGCTGGCGGGGGGGATAAACCTTTACCAGTATGCGCCGAATGCGCTGGGGTGGGTGGATCCGTGGGGGTTGTCGCCTTGTAAGCCCGATAAACATCTACCTGATGCGGAACCTGGGCAATATAATTACAGGGGTATACATAAAGACCATCCCGAATGGGAAAATGCACTTAATGGTAAGGTAATTCCTGGGGATGTTCATTCATCAATAACTCCGGAGCAACATAACTTCGGAGGGGTATCCAGCATCAGCCCCTATACTTCGTGGACAGATAGTCCAGATGTAGCTAGAGGCTTCGCAGGGCCTGATGGGGTCATATTGAGAGTCAAAGTTGGTGCTCCTAAGCCTGGCGATTCTTGGTCGTGGGAGTATTCTTTTGATGAATGGATGGAACGCGAAATCTTACTTAAAGGAATTCGAAGTGGCGATGTGGAGGTATTCCTACCATGATAAATGATAAACTTATTGAGTATGCACGAGAAAAAATACCGGATGAGTTTCGTTCTTATCTAAATGAAAAGAATAATCTTCAATGTGCATCATTTATAAGTAGTACTCAAAATGAATTGAGAATAATGAAAGCGCATAAAGAAAATACTAAATTTACAGGGTTGAAAGTTAATGGTCTTGATGATTTAATCATTGCCCTTGAAAATTTTGAAAAGGAAAATGTATTCGTAATTAATATCCGAAGTAAGTTGTACTCGTTCAAGATTTATTCAGATGAAAATAATAATACTTTACTGGGTGTTATTATCCTTAAACTTAAAAAGAAAACTGCAGAGGAAATTCGATTTGGCCGAGAAATACTTGGTATTACGACACCACCCCCTGATATAGAAGATGATTAGTCAGTTTTAATTTTGATTGCATACAATTTCCCCGGCGTGTGCATGCATAGCATTCTGGCATGTATTTGTGCTCGCGTTCATCTTTGAATTATCTATCCAATTAAAACATCACCTCTATTCATTATATCTATAATTAATTCTGATTTGTTGCGTTTTAATTAAGGTTTTGATGAAAAATGAAAATAACTAATCAGCTGAAGAGGAAGTTATTGGTCCTGGATGGTATAGATAATGACTTTATAAATTATGGCGCAGAAATAGCATGCCCTGAATGCGAAGGCGTAATAGTCTATTCCATAGTAAACTCATATGAGTTTGACACGCTCTCTGAAGAGGTAAAATGCTTTTTGGTTAAGAAAATGAGATGCGTGAAGCTTGTTAGTGAATATAATAAATATAACTACGATGAAAGCCAATTAGACGCTTCGAAAAACATTTGTTCAAAGTGTTTGAAAGAGTTTTCTGCTGTATTAACGTATAAAGAAGTGCAGCCAGCCCGATATCGGGTATATCTTGTGGGGCTTTTTGAAGGTGATTTGAAACAGATCAAACTTTAAAAGTTGAGGTTTACCAATGATTGAAAATCTCATTTGTATTAAAGAAAATGACCTGCTTCAATGGGCGTGTGGTGAAAGTAACATACTGGTTAGTATGCCATTTTTAGACTATGCACTGGTCGACTCAACACGTCAGTTAGTCTTTGCGTTAAGCGAGCCAAAGCCACTATCAACCGTTTTGACCATCTTCAATCCGCAGGGCGAAAAACTATTTTGGTCAGCACCTCCTGAAGGCGCAGCTTTCTGTTACTTAACTTTCAACCTGTCAAAGCAAGTGGTTGTGGTCTGTAGCTATGCGGAAAAGGAAAACGGCTGGCATGACTGGTTTTATTCCTGGGATATGAAGCATAATGCTTTGTCTCAATTGGGCCCTGCGTATTAACATCAAAAGCGCCAAAAAACGATAACAATAACTGTTGGCAAAAGAGGGACTGTACAGCAGTACCAACAAGCAGTTTAAAAAACAGAGTTAAGAGGCAAAGGATGAGCACGGTTTAGATTGTCATTTTAACCTATATCAAACCACTCGAAGAGATTGACGCAGTGATACCTGCTCATGTGGAGTGACTTAAAAGGTTATTCAGAGGGGATATTTCTGGCATTGGGTAGACGGAGCCCAAGAACCGGTGGAGTCATACTCGCTAAATGTGAGAGTCTGGTCTCTCTCGAAGAACGCTTGCGTGAGGTTCCTTTTCAGGCATTAAAGCTTGCGACTGCCGACATCATTCTCTTTGAACCCAGTATGAAAACAGAACTATTAGAAAATGTGTTTTAACCCCGCAATAAAAAAACCAATCAAACGTTAATGACCGTCTTGGGCGACTGCATCGCCGGGACGTCTTTACTGGCAACGCCGAGCGCCCGTCGCCGCGCCGCTGGTCCCGCCGCAGGGATTATGACTACCGCAATAACCTGGTGCGCGAAGAGCGGGACGATAACCCGTTCAGCTGGTACCGCTGGCAGTACGACAGCGCCGGGCGCATGCTCGTTCAGGACGGCACGCTGCCTGGCCAGGAGCAGTGGCGCTGGGATGCTGCCGGTAACCCGCTTGAAGGCTCTGCTGAGAAGGTCACGCACAACCGCCTGACGCAACTGAACGGCATTCGCTGGTGCTATGACATCCATGGCCGCACCGTGGAGAAGGATAACGGCCAGACCCGCTGGCACTACCGCTACGACGGCGAACATCGCCTGACGGAAGTCATCAGCCAGCCTCGGGATCGCAACAAGCCGCAGACGCAGGTCAGCTTCCGCTACGATCCACTGGGCCGCCGCATCAGCAATACGCACCGCCAGATGCCTGACGGCCTGCCAACCGGTAAGCTGGTCGCCACGCGGTTTGTCCGGGAACGGTTACGGCTGTTACAGGAAATGTGCGGGGATGTGCTGCTGACCTACGTCTACAGCGATCAGGACAGCTACGACCCGCTGGCGCGTGTTGACGGCGTTGATGCCCCGGAAATCTTCTGGTTCCACTGTCAGCCCAACGGCACGCCGGAGCGGATGACGGATAGCGAAGGGCAGGTGCGCTGGGAAGGGGTGAACAGCGCCTGGGGCAAACTGCTGCGGGAAAGCGAGACGCAGGTATCTGGGTATTCCCAGAATCTGCGGATGCAGGGGCAATACCTGAACCGTGAGACAGGGCTGCACTACAATCTGTTCCGGTATTACGACCCGGATTGCAGAAGGTTTACGCAGCAGGACCCGATAGGGCTGGCGGGGGGGATTAACCTTTACCAGTATGCGCCGAACGCGCTGGGGTGGGTGGATCCGTGGGGGTTAAAATGTGGTTTTTCTCAAAAGGATCGTATAACACAAAGATGGGTGGATAGATTAACAGGGAAAAAACCCGCTGATGTTCATAATATTTTGACATCCAAAGGTTGGACGAGAACATATCCACAAGCCAATAAACCAGGAGCTATCCAACATATTCAATATGTCAAAACAACAAAATCAGTTACTACGTACAAATTAGATTATCATCCCGGAGGGACTCCAACTCAACCTAATATTCATGGTAATGATTACTGGAAAGTTTATCGCGAAGTTGATGGTGCTGATGTAGTATATGGGAGAATTGGTCATGGAGAGTTTAAAAATTATGATTTAATAACCGATTCACCTGTTTATGTTGACGGAGTTTTACTTAATGGGGGGGTATAAAATGATTGATTTTAATGCTGATATTTTATCAGGAAGAGCACTAGGTAACGTTTTTTTGGGGGATAATATCAGTAAGTACATAAGCGAGTTATATGCTGGCTATAAGGTAACTTACTTTGATTATTTCTTGCCTGATGATAAGAAAAGGCTTGCATATATTGTAGATGACACAATGACAATCGCTACCCTTGAAGATGGAACGATCATTTCTATTGGTTGTAACGTAAACTATAAGGGGAGGTATAATAAAATATTACAAACAGGCCAAACGATGGGGGAAATAATAGGGTTGACTTACAAACAGCGTATATTTAATGGCTGTATTATTATAAATGACGACTTTGGTTTTTCATTCGAGTTGCCAGCGCCATATGATGAAATTGCAGATAGCATTGCACATGTTCCACTAGATCTTGTTCTTAATGAAATCCGTGTTGCTGATTACTCTGATTGGAACCCACAAAAAATAAAACGCTGAAGTGTGGGTTAGGGTTGATCCCTCGGATTATTTACTTTACATAAAACCCTAGGTAAGCATTCTCTGGAGTCATGACATCCACTGTCGTAAGTAAAATACCCAGCGCCCGTCGCAGCGCCGCTGGGATTACTACTACCGCAATAACTTGGTGCGCGAAGAGCGGGACGATAACCCGTTCAAATGGTACCGCTGGCAGTACGACAGACAGTGCCGGGCGTCTCCTGGTTCAGGACGGCACGCTGGCCGGAGAGGAGCAGGGGGTCTGGGATGCAGCCGCTAACCCGCTCGAAGGTTCTGTTGAGAACATTACGCACAACCGCCTGGCGCAGCTGAATGATATTCGCTGGCGTTATAATACCCATGCTTGCACTGTAGAGAAGGATAACGGCCAAACCCGAGGAACCGCAACAAACCGCAGACGCAGGTCAGCTTCCGCTACGATCCGCTCGGTCGCCGCATCAGTAAAACGCGACGCCAGAAGCTGGGCGGACAGCCAACCGGCAAGCCATCACCACCCGGTGTGTCTGGGAATGACTGCCTACTGGGGGAAGCGCACGGGGATGTGCTGTTCACCTACGTCGACGAAAGTGGTCAGGACAACTACGATTTGCTGGCGCGTGTAGATAGTGTTGATGCTTCATATATCTTCTGGGTCCATTGCCAATCCAACGGCACGGCACAACTTATAACTGATATCTAAAAGCAGTAATTTTGTTGCAGGTTCGAGTATTGGTAATGTTTTTCCATAACAATCATATGGAACAAGAATAAAAGTCTAGGGAATATAATGAGTGATAAGATCATGCAAACAGTAGATCTGCTAATTTCACATAGTCAAATATTGTTACGATCCAGAGACTATGACGAAAAGCTGAGTCAGTGGGGAAAAGGTAATGTTTCTCAAGGCGCTGTTTTACACAAGGATTATGTTGTATTCGATCCATTACCAGAGGACGCATTTGGAGCAAACGTCAATATCAAAATAGATAATGCTTTTAAATTAGATCAAAATGCACAACGCTGCATTGTTGTTCCATTTTTTATTACGGATAAAAGTAAGATCCAGATCGTATCTGCGACAGAGAAATTTGATGTAAGCATTAACGTAACCGGCAAGATTTATTCGCTCTTTTATGAGGTTTGTGAAGGGGACGAGATTTATTATAATTTTACTCTTGTGCCTGAAAAAGAAGCAATCCCTGCTAAGTTTTTATTAGACGACCCTTGGGGAGGGAAAAAATACAATCCTCTAAAAGAGGGTTTTTTTTAAAGTTAATAATAACTAAATCGAATGAAAAAAAATCATACGTTAAACAAGAAGTTCACCACATGAACCTCGTTAACGAAGTAATCTTTCCCTTCCGTACGCATCTTGCCTGCTTCTTTCGCGCCTTGCTCACCCTTGCAGGTGATAAAGTCTTAAAACGCGATAGTCTGCGCACGAATGAAGCCCTTCTCAAAGTCGGTGTGGATCTTACCGGCCGCGTGAGGCGCAGTCGCACCGACAGGGATGATTCACGCGTTCACTTCTTGCACGCCCGCGGTGAAGTAGGTTTGCAGGCTGAGCAGCTCATAGCCCGCGCGGATCACGCAGTTCTGCCCCCGCTCGGCCATGAACTCTTTATGGTCGCCGTCGATGATTTCAGCGATATCGGATTCAACCGCGGCGTAAACCGCTACCTCTACAGAACCTTTACCGCTTGAAGACTCTGCTGAGAAGGTCACGCACAACCGTCTGACGCAGCTGAACGTCATTCGCTGGCACTACCGTTATGACGGTGAACATCACCTGACGGAGGTCATCAGCCAGCTGCGGGACCGTAACAGGCCGCGGACGCAGGTCAGCTTCCGTTACCCTCATACATTGTGACATTCCCAACAGTCAATCAATATAGAGGTGATCCTTTGGGTTATCATCAAGCGTTACAGGTAAAATTAGATGTAACTGGCTTAGATGTAATTGAACCCCGGAAAAATACATTTTTGATCTTAAACACAAAAGATCTCGTTGTCTCTAAAAGAATTGTTAAAAGTGGGAGGAGTTGTGGTTGAGGTGAAAAAATATTATAAAGGAAGTGTTGATTTTATTGCAGGTGAAGGGACTATTCTCAATGAGTTCATAGGAGAGGTAGCCACGCGACAAATAAATATTATAGATGGAAATTATTATGCTTCTTCCTCTTTGCTAGATAAAAAAGAAAAAGTTGGCTTCCTGCTGTATGATGGTAAGAAAAGCGACCTGGACTTAAGTGACGCCGAAGAAATTTCAAATGAGGAA
This sequence comes from Enterobacter cloacae complex sp. ECL411, assembly GCF_021869665.1. NCBI lineage: Bacteria > Pseudomonadati > Pseudomonadota > Gammaproteobacteria > Enterobacterales > Enterobacteriaceae > Enterobacter > Enterobacter cloacae complex sp. ECL411. The sequence continues at coordinate 2,637,809 of NZ_CP091486.1, read as the reverse complement.
TTTGAAGTTTTCTGGCAAACATCAACGGGTTCATTGCAAGAAAAAAAGCGAATAAAATACTTGTCTGGAGATGCTGTGGAACCTTTGAAAAAATCCACAGTTATTGCTCATATTGTGAATAATAAAGGGAAGTGGGGTAAAGGTTTTGTTCTGTCCCTTTCAAATAAATATCCTGCGGCAAAAAAAAGCTATCTTAGTAGCTTCAAAGAAAATAACTTCCCAGAATTAGGGGTGGTTGATTTTGTTATGGTTGATGCTCAGGAGAAGATATTTATTGCGAATATGTATGCGCAGGATGGTATAAAGAAAAATATCAACGACAAAAAACAATACGTATGTTATGACTCTCTGAAAGTTTGTCTTGAAAAATTATCTGACTTTGCTTTAGTTAATCGCCTTTCTATACAAATGCCAAGGATAGGAGCTGGCCTCGGTGGTGGTGATTGGAATGTCATAGAGTCATTAATACTAAAAAATATTTGCTATAAAATGATTGATTGCAATGTAATAACTTTATAATTTTAAATAAAAATTTAACCATATATTATGGTATTTCTGGCGGTTTCTTAGGCAAGGCTTTTTATTTAAAAGGGCAAGAACTTAAGTATGATAATATCTATAATAATATACTATTGGACAAGGAAACGAGTTTCACGATGATAAAAAATACGTCGAGGCTTTAGAGCAATACCAAAAAGCCTGGCAAGCTCTTCCTGAGCCAAAGCTCCAATGGGAGCTCGCCAACTGGATCTCTGCTTGCATGTACAGCGCATATTTTGATCTCGCGGATTACGCTGAGGCAGAGAAATGGGGAGAGACGACATTACGGACACGTGGATCGGATATAGACACTGCACCCTTAATCGATCTCGGCATGGTCTGTTATGAGTTGAATCAATTCGAGGAAGCGTATAAATATTTTAACGATGCTTATAACTACAGCAAAGAGCGTGCGTTTCAGGATAGACCTAAAAAATATCTGGAGTTCTATCTGCGCAAAAGGGGATAAGTTCGTTACTCTATAAAAAAATCCACGCCAAAGCGTGGATTTTTTTAATTCAAAACAAATCAAACATTAAACAAGAAGTTCATCACGTCGCCATCTTTAACGATGTAATCTTTCCCTTCCGCACGCATCTTGCCTGCTTCTTTCGCGCCTTGCTCACCCTTGTAGGTTATGAAGTCTTCAAACGCGATAGTCTGCGCACGAATGAAGCCTTTCTCGAAGTCGGTGTGGATCTTACCAGCCGCCTGAGGCGCAGTCGCACCCACAGGGATGGTCCACGCACTTCTTTTACGCCCGCGGTGAAGTAGGTTTGCAGGCTGAGCATCTCATGGCCCGCGCGGATCACGCGGTTCAGACCCTGCTCGGCCATGAAATTTTCACGATCGGCGTCGTTCATTTCAGCGATATCGGATTCAACCGCGTTCCAAAACGCTACCACTACAGAACCTTTATCGCCTGAAGAGTCTGCTGAGAAGGTCACGCACAACCGCCTGACGCAGCTGAATGGCATTCGCTGGCGCTATGACATCCATGGCCGCACCGTGGAGAAGGATAACGGCCAGACCCGATGGCACTACCGCTACGACGGCGAGCACCGCCTGACGGAGGTCATCAGCCAGCCGCGGGACCGCAACAGGCCGCAGACGCAGGTCAGCTTCCGCTATGACCCGCTCGGGCGACGCATCAGCAAAACGCGCCGCCAGATGCTGGGCGGGCAGCCAACCGGCAAGCCGGTCACCACGCGGTTTGTCTGGGAAGGGTTCCGGCTGTTGCAGGAGGTGCACGGGGACGTGCCGCTGACCTACGTCTACAGCGATCAGGACAGCTACGATCCGCTGGCACGTATTGACGGCGTTGATGCCCCGGAAATCTTCTGGTTCCACTGTCAGCCCAACGGCACGCCGGAGCGGATGACGGATAGCGAAGGGCAGGTGCGCTGGGAAGGGGTGAACAGCGCCTGGGGCAAGCTGCTACGGGAAAGCGAGACGAAGGTATCAGGATATTCCCAGAACCTGCGCATGCAGGGCCAATACCTGGATCGTGAGACAGGGCTGCACTACAATCTGTTCCGGTATTACGACCCGGACTGCGGACGATTTACGCAGCAGGACCCGATAGGGCTGGCGGGGGGGATTAACCTTTACCAGTATGCGCCGAACGCGCTGGGGTGGGTGGATCCGTGGGGGTTGAGCCGTAAATGTAAGGATCCATCTAAAGAAGCTACGAAATGGCAAGGTCAAGGTGATTACAAAGGTATAGATGTCTACAAAAATAGGAAACTGAAAAAAGGCACGATTTTGTATGCATTATATCCGAACGGTGATACTCCTCCATCATATGCGGTGACTTATCCAACCGTTAGGCAAAACAAAGGAAATGCTATAGGCTACCATGAAGCGCTTCAGGTTAAAATTGATCCTCATCGTACATTAAGAACGCAAGTAAGAGCTTATTATGTCAGCGAGGATATTGATGTCGCATATGGAAGAGCATTGGCTAATAACATTTATGGCCGAGGGGGAGGGATGCAATTCTTTATCCCTGAGGAATTTAGAAATCTACTGATACCGGGGAAGGTTAGAAGCATATGATTGATTTTGAAATTAACATCGCAGATGGCAAAGTTAAGTTAGATAATAAATATCTTTTCATACAACGGGAGGATACGTTTATAGTTTCTGAACTTTACAAATATCTTGAATCAAAAAATAAAATGCAAAGATTAATTCCTTATCATTATACCGTTAATACCGTTCTTTGGTTTGATAAGAAATTTGAGCTTATAATACGCCCATTATGCTTTAGCAATTTTCCATTTATGGTGCAATTAATTTATAAAGAGGGTGAGTATTATCAGGCAATAAGTGATTGGAATAAAGTTTCTAACATTGATATGCTAAACAAAGAAGTTGATTTCTTATATCGTTGGGTAGCAGAGGAATATGATCTTGGAGAACCAGATGCAAAAGAAAAACATAGTGTAACATGGCGTTTGGAATGGGGTGATATTACTGTCTGCTATGACATTAAATCATTCAATTGCGGTATCTATATAACATGGAATTAACTATCAAATAAGTATCGCATGTTGACTGTTTTTTGATCTTTTCTTTTTTAATAATCGATACGCATAAACATATCAATGGTGTACCACGTCCACAGGTGGTCGATTCAGTGTAGTTAATGAGGGGTAAATAATTGCACACGTTCCTCTAGATCTCATTCTTAATGAAATCCGTGTAGCTGATTCCACAGATTGGAGCCTTCGAAAATAAAACGCCCCAGTATGAATTAGGATTTATACTACGGATTATTACTTGATAAAAAGCCCAGCGCAAGCATTCGCTGGAACTATGACATCTTCTGTTAAACTGTGTAGAGCTCTAACGAGCGTGCCCGCTGCACTGTTGCAACTTTTCAAGTGCATATCTTGAATAAATTAATGGTGGAACATTACAGCTGCTAGGGATAGGACGCAATTACCCTATGATTTAGTCGGTGTGGATCTTACCGGCCGCCTGAGGCGCAGTCGCACCGACAGGGATGGTCCATGCACGCACTTCTTTTACGCCAGCAGTGAAGTAGATTTGCAGATTCAGCAGCTCATAGCCCGCGCGGATCACGCGGTTCAGGCCCGGCTCTTCCAGACCCGGCTCGGCCATTAAATCTTCACGATCGGTGTCGTTCATTTCAGCGATATCGGATTCAACCGCGGCGCAAACCGCCACCACTACAGAATCTTCACCGCTCGAAGATTTTGCTGAGAAGATCCCGCACAACCGCCGGTCGCAGCTCAACGGCATTCGCTGGCGTTATGACATCCATGGCCGCACCGTGGAGAAGGATAACGGCCAGACCCGCTGGCACTACCGCTACGACGGCGAGCACCGCCTGACGGAGGTCATCAGCCAGCCGCGGGACCGCAACAGACCGCCTGACGGAGGTCAGCTTCCGCTACGATCCGCTCGGGCGACGCATCAGCAAAACGCGCCGCCAGATGCTGGGCGGCCAGCCAACCGGCAAGCCGGTCACCACCCGGTTTGTCTGGGAAGGGTTCCGGCTGTTGCAGGAAGTGCACGGGGATGTGCCGCTGACCTACGTCTACAGCGATCAGGACAGCTACGATCCGCTGGCGCGTATTGACGGCGTTGATGCCCCGGAAATCTTCTGGTTCCACTGTCAGCCCAACGGCACGCCGGAGCGGATGACGGATAGCGAAGGGCAGGTGCGCTGGGAAGGTGTGAACAGCGCCTGGGGCAAACTGCTGCGGGAAAGCGAAACGCAGGTATCAGGATATTCCCAGAACCTGCGTATGCAGGGGCAATACCTGGATCGCGAGACAGGGCTGCACTACAATCTGTTCCGGTATTACGACCCGGACTGCGGACGGTTTACGCAGCAGGACCCGATAGGGCTGGCGGGGGGGATAAATCTTTACCAGTATGCGCCGAATGCGCTCAAGTACATTGACCCGCTTGGATTATGTAAGGTTAAAAGCGCAAGAGCGCGACAAGCGAAAATGCTAAAGGATGATGTAGGATATAATATTAGTCCAAAAAGTTGGGACCAATATCCTGCAATTGGTCGCGATGGTACATTCATTACGGACAAAAAAGGAGCGTTGAAATATTTCAATGGCATTGAAGACGGAGATGTAACTATATCTAAGTCTCTTTCCTTAATAATTGAAAAAGATATGGGGTTATATCCAGGTTCACTAAGTGAAGGATTTAATATCAGAAAGATTGGCGGAATCTCTAATATGCAGCCACGAAGTCCATTAAGTGGTAATGATTATTTCTTAGGTCCGGGTCAACATTTACCTGGTGGGGCTCCAGAAATGGTGATAAATTCCGTACCAACATCAACTCCAGTAGCTATAAGGGTGAATGTAAATTGAATAAGATGCCAAATGAAGCGATTATTGTTATTGATATAGCTGGGAACCTTATAAAAACCCGGGCTTTTGGTCAGCATTTTATTAAAAAAATGCAGGTATTAGGTTTTTCATTATTAGATGAGTTTATGGTTAGGCCTGTAAGCGATGATCTGGATAAGCAGAGAATTATTAGAATTCTAATTAGCGAGGGTGCTCTTTTTTTATATGGGAATGGTTGGTATCCATCAGAAGTGATGGAATATTACAAAGATCAAGGCATAAATTTCGGCATTTATAAGATTATATATTGGAGTGATAAAGATACGTACCATATAGAGGAAAGGTAACCCTCCAAAAATAAAAGATGTAAAATATATCCTAGGTATTTATGGATTTTATTTTATATGCCACGCATTTCGCCTGATTCCCCTCCCTTGATTTTATTCGCCATCCGCTTGCCGCTTAGTAGAACCTGCTCTAAGGGGGGATTGAGAATATTATCCATAACCGCCTGACGCAGCTGAACGGCATTCGCTGGCGTTATGATATCCACGGCCGCATCGTGGTGATGGTTAACTGTCAGACTCACTGGCATCACCCGGTTTGTCTGGGAAGGGTTCCGGCTGTTGCAGGAAGTGCACGGGGATGTGCCGCTGACCTATGTCTACAGCGATCAGGACAGCTACGATCCGCTGGCGCGAATTGACGGCGTTGATGCCCCGGAAATCTTCTGGTTCCACTGTCAGCCCAACGGCACGCCGGAGCGGATGACGGATAGCGAAGGGCAGGTGCGCTGAGAAGGGGTGAACAGCGCCTGGGGCAAACTGCTGCGGGAAAGCGAGACGCAGGTATCAGGATATTCCCAGAACCTGCGGATGCAGGGGCAATACCTGGATCGCGAGACAGGGCTGCACTACAATCTGTTCCGTTATTATGACCCGGACTGCGGACGGTTTACGCAGCAGGACCCGATAGGGCTGGCGGGGGGGATAAACCTTTACCAGTATGCGCCGAATGCGCTGGGGTGGGTGGATCCGTGGGGGTTATCGTGCAGAAATAGCTGGAATGATTTCCAGAGCAAAACTCGAGGTGCTTTTGCTACAAGAGGTCATGCTGCACGGGCCTACCGAGCTACTCATGGAATTTCAAAGCCAGATTTCCCTAATCCGGCGACATACCTCGATGCAGGAAAAATTAGTAGGCATTTAGAACTATTCAAGGGAGGGGTTACTAAGTTCGTTTGGGGTATTAATCCTGAATTTAGTCATTTAGGTCCTCCAGGAGGCCACTTTGTTATGCCAAGGACCGTTGCTGATGACTTAATTAGACGTTCGGGTGGGAACATTCCAAAGCTTGAAAGATTGTTAGGGTTAAATGCAGGTGATCTCGGAGACGCTCCTTTAAGAGTTGATATTAATAATCCGACAGGTTTAAGAATGCCAACAGGAAATGAACGAGGAGCAAATGAATTTTGGTTGCCGGGAGGATATACTTCAGGTGGTATCCCAGAGACGGCCATAGATCCTACTCCGCTAAATCAATTAAAGATCACACCGTTGAAAAATTAAAAAAAAGGAGGCGCAATGGATAAAATAATATTTAATAATTATGGAGTAATCCTTATCGAAAGAGAAGGGCGTTTTTTTATTAGGTTTTATTCAGGGGGGATAGTTATGAAAGAAGAGGAAGAAGAATTGAGCATTGATGAGGCCAAAAAAGTTCAAATGAGTGAAAAGGATGCTTATGAGGTTTTAATAGCCATTGAAAAAAAGAAAAGCTAAATTATTGGCCTCATTTTTAATAATTACCTGTCGATCAGTAATAAGGATGGTTTTTTACTACAAACCAAAATAAGTCGCTCAATGAGGTTCTTTGTAAAAGTTAACTTTAGCCAATTATAATAGAGAACTAAAAACACGCATGGGGGGCGTTTTTTGTTCAAAGCGATTAAAAGTTAAATAAAAAATTATCTCATAGAAATCTGTAAGAAGTAATTTTCCCCTTCCACAACCATCTTGCCCGCTACTTTCATGCCTTGCTTATCCTTGTCGGCGTGGAGTCCTTATACATTATAGCTTGAGCACGTATAAGCCCTTGCTCTAGGCGCACGCAGGGGGGCTGTCTACCCGCAGCGAATATGACCGTCTTGGCCGCCTGCATCGCCGGGATATAGTTACCGGTAATTCTCAGTGCTCTTGGTTGCACCGCTGGGATACTACCGGTAACCCGCACGAAGGCTCTGCTGAGAAGGTCACGCACAACCGCCTGACGCAGCTGAACGGCATTCGCTGGCGCTATGACGTCCACGAACGCACCATGGAGAAGGATAACGGCCAGACCCGCTGGCACTACCGCTACGACGGCGAGCACCGCCTGACGGAGGTCATCAGCCAGCCACGGGACCGCAACAGACCGCAGACGGAGGTCAGCTTCCGCTACGATCCGCTCGGGCGACGCATCAGCAAAACGCGCCGCCAGATGCTGGGCGGCCAGCCAACCGGCAGGCCGGTCACCACCCGGTTTGTCTGGGAAGGGTTCCGGCTGTTGCAGGAAGTGCACGGGGATGAGCCGCTGACCTACGTCTACAGCGATCAGGACAGCTACGATCCGCTGGCACGTATTGACGGTGTTGATGCCCCGGAAATCTTCTGGTTCCACTGTCAGCCCAACGGCACACCGGAGCGGATGACGGATATCGAAGGGCAGGTGCGCTGGGAAGGGGTGAACAGCGCCTGGGGCAAACTGCTGCGGGAAAGCGAGACGCAGGTATCAGGATATTCCCAGAACCTGCGCATGCAGGGGCAATACCTGGACCGTGAGACAGGGCTGCACTACAATCTGTTCCGGTATTATGACCCGGACTGCGGACGGTTTACGCAGCAGGACCCAATAGGGCTGGCGGGGGGGATAAACCTTTACCAGTATGCGCCGAATGCGCTGGGGTGGGTGGATCCGTGGGGGTTAAGCCGTGAGTGTAGCGGTAAAACGAAACCTCATTTCTACGTCGGTCCAGCGGGGCCAAGCGCTACAATGCCTTCTACAGCCTATCGCTATATGAGGTATCTTGAGGATGACGGTACTATTAATGCATGGGTGCCTAAAACATTTGAATCCAAATCCGCACCAGTCACTTATTTTGGTTTTGATAAATTAGACTCCGGCCGCACAGTAAGAGATGCATTCCAGATCAAAGGAGCAGATAAATCGAATCCACTTGATCCTTTGGATAAATCATGGAGTGATGGACGTCTTAGAGCTGAGTTTGATACGCTTCAATTATATGAAAATGGTGTTCCGCAAGTGCGAACCCCGAGAATGTTCGGCGATAGACCAGGAGCGCCACTTGAACCGTTTACTAAGGCATACCCTGAATACGGCCAAGGTAATGTTCAACAGCTGCATGCTGAAAATAGAGTTATTAATTTCGACAAGATTGATATTCTGCCAGAGGAACCATGATAAATTTACAATCTTATAATGAAGTGTTAGATTTCCTGGAGCTGTTTTTTCAAAAATATATTCTTGATTCTAATTGTTTGCAGGATATGCAATCTATTTTAGATGATTGTCGAAAAGAAAAAATGGTGGCTATTCGAGCTATAGACTCATGTTTTATGGAATATAGGCGAAAGACTCAAGATTATAGAGTCCCTACTCATGAGGAACAGGAGATATGGAAACAGTTGTTCAATATATGGCAGTAAAATATTAAATAAAAATGGCTGGATGGGTTTTTACTTAATATCCCGTATTATTTTGCTAAGGTTAAGCTATTACCATCGGTGTCAGGAGGTAATCTGTTTTTTTCGAATGTGTTATTAAAATTCAGGAGTAAAATGAATGACAGTGGAAAAGTTACGAAAGAATCTTGTTTTTTTAATAAAAGAATATGTTCGGGAAAGTCAACAGGAAGCATTTTATGATGACATATCAAAGCCTGATGTGCCAGTGAAAGGTATTTTAGCTGACTTTAATAAAGTCAAAACAAGAACCGATGATGAAGCGGATGGAGATTTGATACGTGATATTTACTTTTATTTTTGCTAACTAATAGTTATACGGGGAATTGATTTTTTCAGGTTGTTTATTATGTTTGTTTTTTTATGGGAGGTGAGTAGGTTGATGCATGGGGAAGGGTAAATGACTCTTGACTCGTCCCAATCCTTACCCTCCCCTATGAGGGACATTAGAAATATATTAATTACAGATTTTATTTTATATATCACGCATTATGCTGATTTCCTTCTTTTAACTTTATCCAAAACCTGTTCGCCGCTGATGATAATCCGTTCGAAGGGCGATTGAGAAAATTACCCATAACCGCCTGCTGCAGGAGGTGCACGGGGACGTGCCGATGACCTAAGTATACTGCGACCAGACAGTGATGACCCGTTGGCACATGCTGACGACGTTAATGCCCCAGAGATCTTCTGGTTCCACTGCCAGCCCAACGGCACGCCAGAGCGGATAATGGATATCGAAGGGCAGAAGCGCTGGGAAGGGGCGAACGGAGCCTGCGTAAGCTACTGCTGGAAAGCGAGACGCAGATATCCGAGTATCTCCAGAATTGGATGTGCCAAACAAACCAGTGTATGAAATCAGGGATGCCTATCATGAATTACGATTCATATAATGAAGTACTCGATTATCTCAGGTTTTTTTTCAACGAAAGAGTGGATTCATCAATTTATTTAGAAAAACTAATGACTTTGATTGAAGGATCTCGCACTGAAAAAACGGTGATAATAAGAGCAATTTATGAAACGTACATGCAGTATGTAAAACAAAGTAGAGATGGCATAAAAATTAACGCTGAGGAAAAAGAAATGTGGATTGACTTATTGCACCACTGGCAATAAGACTTTATTGTTATGCGGGTGTCATTGTAAATGGTTATAATAAATATAATTTGTACGCGGAAAATGCTCCTCATATGGATGTTCTCATGTTGAGTCGATTATATTATTAAGATCTTGTCAGACAATAAAAAGTAAATCAGGACAAAATGATTGAATTAAAATTTAAACCGATTACAGGTGAACTAAATCTTGATGATCTGCCTTTGGAAATTGATACTGAAGAAGGCTTTTGTAAGTGTGATTTATACCGCGAATTAGTAAAGCACAAAGCCGTTAAGAAAACCATGCCAAATCACTACCTTGTTGACTCAGCAGTGTTTTCCGATAAAGAATTTCAAGTTACTATACGCCCAGTGCTATGGTTTTCCTTTTATGCTTCATCTTGTTGATAAAAACAGTCAATACTATAAAGCATTAAATGATTGGAATGCTCGAACTAATATTCACATACTAAATGAATCAGTAAAAAGTTTGTCTGATTGGCTGAAAGAATCACTAAACCTGGACACGCCTGCTACCATGGAAACAGACATTATTAGGTGGAACTTTGCGTGGGGGCGGGTTTCAGTCTCATATGAGACAAAGTCGTTTAATCATGGGATATATATAGTTTGGAATATAACGTAGTCACTTCCAGACAAGGTTGTTTAGATATGTTAGAAATGAAACTTGATGTTCATACTGGATTTGTAGCAATTAACAACTACCCAATCGAATTAAAAGATGTTGATACTTTTAAAAATTCCGCATTTTACAAGTTCTTCTCGCCATTGGCTAAAATAGGTCCTTTTTATTTCGCTATCGATAATATTAAATGGAAAGATCAAATTTTCATTTTGGAACTGAGGCCCTCAGCATTTTCTTTTACTCCATCATTATTCCTTACTAGTAAGGATGGAAATTTTTATAAAACGCTAGAGGATTGGGATAAAAGGGCTAGTCTGAGTAATTTATCGGATGAGCAGCAACGCTTGACAGCCTGGGTTGAGAGTGAAATAACCTCAAAGCCTAAACTTAAAATTACAACCCCCCCATATGGAATTCAATGGGAGCATGAATGGGGAAGTATTGTTGTACAGTCTAATGAAAAAAGCTTCGATTGTGGTATTTATATCGAATGGAATGTTTGATTAAACAATGTTATTAATTAATAAAACCCCTCATTTTCTTCTCGCCTTACTTTTTTATTAATAAAGTTAAAATCTAAAAAAATGAAAATAACTAATCGACTGAAAAAGAAGATATTAGTCCTGGATGGCATTGATAATGACTTTATAGATTATGGCGCAAAAATAGCATGCCCTGAATGCGAGGGTGTAATAGTCTATTCCATCGTAAACTCATATGAGTTTGACTCGCTCTCTGAAGAGGTAAAATACTTTTTGGTTAAGAAAATGAGAGGAGTGAAGCTTGTTAGCGATCATAATGAATTTAGCTATGATGAAAGCCAATTACACATTTCGAAAAAAGCATGTTCAAATTGTTTAAAAGAATTTTCTACTGTATTAACGTATAAAGAAGTGCAGCCAGCCCGATACCGGGTATATCTTGTGGGGCTTTTTGAAGGTGATTTGAAAAAGATCAAACTTTAAACGTTGAGGTTTACCAATGATTGAAAATCTCATTTTTATTAAAGAAAATGACTTGGTTCAATGGGTATGTGGTGCAAGTAACATACTGGTTAGTATGCCGTTTTTAGACTATGCAATGGTCGACTCAACTCGCCAGTTAGTCTTTACGTTAAGCGAGCCAAAGCCATTACCAACCGTTTTGACCATCTTCAATGCGCAGGGCGAAAAACTATTTTGGTCTGCACCTCCTGAAGGCGCATTTTTCTATTACTTAACTTTCAACCTGTCAAAGGAAGTGGTTGTGGTCTGTAGCTATGCGGAAAAGCAAAACGGCTGGCATGAGTGGTTTTATTCCTGGGATATGAAGCGTAATGCTTTGTCTCAATTGGGCCCAGCGTATTAACATCAAAAGCGCCAAAAAACGATAACAATAACCGGTAGCCAAAGAGGGCCGAATAAGCAGTTCCAACAAGCGGTTTAAAACAGAGCTAAGAGGCAAAGGATGAGTACGGTTTACATTGTCATATTGACCTATATCAAACCCCTTGAAGAGGTTGACGCAGCGATACCTGCTCATGTGGAGTGGCTAAAAAAGGGGTATGCAGAGGGGATATTTCTGGCATCGGGTAGACGGATCCCAAGAACCGGTGGAGTCATACTCGCTAAATGCGAGAGTCTGGTCTCTCTCGAAGAGCGCTTGCGCGAGGATCCCTTTCAGGCGTTGAAGCTTGCGACTGCCGAAATCATTCCCTTCGAACCCAGTATGAAGGCAGAACTTTTAGACAATGTGTTTTGACCCCCCAATAAAAAAATCCACGCCAAAGCGTGGATTTTTTTCACTCAAAACTAATCAGACGTTGAGTTGTGATTTGTTGTGTAACGTGCTGATTATTATGTTTTTAATTATTATATTTATGACTTGTACTCATTATTGTACTCACTTTAGCAAAAAAAGCAGTTCGGAAAATGGGTCGTCCGTTTTTTAATCAAAACTAATCAAGAAATCATTGCTTTGGTAATCAAATGGTGTCCATCACTCCTTTATTCCCAAACTACCTCCGTGGCGAGATAGTTATGTATGACTGAGCGGACTGTCAGTGTGCCTTGTTGAAATACCACATATCGATAGATGTCATCTTGAACATTAACCCAACCATCATCTAAGTCTTGACCTGTCATGACGCGAGTCTGAATCGCCACGGATAATCTAGACACTTCCTAGCCGTTGATAATACTGGTTTTCATATTCTGTCGGTGACATCTGATCGCTGGAACCATGCCGACGCTTACTGTTATAAAACATTTCGATGTAATCAAAAATATCGCTGCGGGCTTCTTCCCGCGTTCCGTAGCTCTTTTTCTTTATCCGTTCGCGTTTCAACAACTGGAAAAAGCTTTCTGCAACCGCATTATCATGGCAGTTACCGCGACGGCTCATGCTGCCCTCCAGGCCGTGTGATTTCAGGAACGACTGCCACTCATGGCTTGTGTACTGACTGCCCTGATCCGAATGAACCAGCACCTGTTTTTGGGGATTACGGCGCCATACAGCCATCAGCAGTGCGTTCAGGACAATGTCCTTTGTCATCCGGGATTGCATGGACCAGCCGATAATTTTGCGTGAGAACAGATCAACAACCACGGCAAGATACAGCCAGCCTTCGTGGGTCCTGATGTAGGTTATGTCCGTTACCCAACGCTTATCCGGAGCATCCGGATTGAACTGTCGCTGGAGCCTGTTGGGCGACACGATACTGGCCTCGCCTTTACGTGCCCGCGGGCTCCGGTATCCGACCTGAGCCTTTATCCCGACACGTTTCATCAGTCGCCAGACTCTGTTCACTCCGCACTGTTGCCCGCTGTCCCGCAGATCCAGATGGATTTTGCGATAACCATAGACGCATCCCGATTCCAGCCAGAACTGTTTAATCTGTCCTGTCAGTCTCAGGTCTGCCTGATGGCGTTGTGAATGCGGCTGCTGAAGCCAGGCGTAAAAACCACTGGGATGAACATCCAGCACCCGACAGAGCAGGCGAACAGGCCAGCAACAGGTGTTGTCACGGATAAAGGCGTACCTCAGTCGGACAGCTTTGCGAAGTACGCCGCGGCTTTTTTTAATATGTCCCGTTCGTCGGTAACCCGCTTCAGCTCTTTCTGGAGACGGCGGATCTCGGCCTGAGCATCTGACTGTTCTTTATTAGCGGAAGAATCCGGACCGTACTTCTTTATCCAGGCGTAAAGGCTGTGGGTGGTGATATCGAGACGTGTTGCAACGCTGGCAACAGAATAACCGCGATCAACAACCTGTTTGACTGCTTCAGTTTTAAACTCTTCGGGATAACGCTTACCGCTCATGGGCACCTCTCTTTAAGCCATCTTAAATGACTCTGAGGTGTCTGTTAAACCCGTGGCGATTCAGTCATCATTCTACTTCCAACTTCTGGCCAGCCAGCAAAAGGGCCACCGGCTTCTTCGAAGTCGTTACGTTGGTTTTGATTCATTGATATCAGTGGAATGGCACTTACAGAGATTGGATCGTCCAACATTGGCTCTCCGTACTCGTAGAAAGCATGGCCTCTGGCATTTTTCAAAATAACCCGATGTATGCGTTCTATCTCAGGTAGCCAAAGAATCTGCTGTCTGCCATATTCATTCACTGTAATCTGCTTAGCTGCCTGTAGTCGAGTAGCAAGGGATGGGTTACGTGTAAGCGCCCTCCCGATTTTTGTATTTCTTTGCGCTGAAGGGTCTGTGCTTCCTGCCTCCACGCAACTCAGAAAAGTAACGAAGTACTCTTCATCCAATGAGAAGCTGGTATTACATTCCTTGCATACTTCGACTTGCGGTACATGGGGCGGCAGAGGTCTTTCTAGTAACCCTTTTGTCGGAACGTGATCTCTATTTGTATGACGATCAATAATGGGCAAACCGCAATGGATACACCAGGTTTTGTGCCGATCATCGGTAAAATGCTCTATTTCTTCCATACATCCTCTCTAAATGTCATATTGCTGTTGCTTTTTTGTTCTGTAAGCCACGCAGTTTCAACGATTAAAAAGTTACTGATGCATCAACCAGCCATCCCATGTACATAAAACTAGTATCAATCCTGTTGTTAGTCGCAGTAAAGTGTGTTTGGTGCTTTTGATATCATAGAGATAACACGGATCACACGATTTTCCACTAGTAACATTAACTGGGGGTATCTGATACAAATGTTGCGTATAATGCTGGCATCAAAACTTAAAAAGTCTGAGTAAGATTAAATTGAAAGCTATTGATTTATTTGCTGGTGCGGGAGGTTTTTCGCTTGCAGCCTTTGAGGTTGGCATTGATGTTCAAGCCGCAATTGAGCTTGATAAGCAAGCCTCTGATACTTACTACCACAACCTTGTTGAGAAGCTTGGCGCACAAACTCAGGTGTTCTCCCAAGACATCAATGATGTTGATATTGGCTCTATGATGAAGTTTCAGGGCATCAAGCAGGGTCAGCTTGACATTCTGCTCGGTGGTCCGCCATGTCAAGGGTTTTCATCACACCGCATTAATGATGCAGGAAAAGATGACCCAAGAAATGCTCTATTGATACGTTACTTTGATTTCGTTAAGAATCTAAGACCAAAAGTATTTCTGGTTGAAAATGTGCCGGGTCTCCTTTGGCCTCGCCATGCAGAGTATTTGAACAATTTTGTCGCTCTCACGAGAGCACATGACTATCAAATCGTGGGTGATCAACCCTTCATTCTTAATGCGAGAGATTATGGTGTTCCACAGAGCCGTAAGCGTGCTTTCATACTCGCAGTAAGAAAAGACATATGCACTGATGGTTTTGAATGGCCTCCAAAAGCGACTCATACCAAATCAGGTTCAAGGGCGTGGGCAACATCTTCTACTGTGTTTGAACGTCCTCCTCAATCAGTATTGATTGAGCTGAAAGATAGACTTATTGAGAAATTTGATTTCACAATGGAAGACGCTGAAACCTGCATTAAGTCGTTAAATTGGGGTCAACCCGTAGATTCCAATGATCCATGTCATGTTCATATGATGCATTCTCCTGAACTGACTGCTCTGTTTGAAAACACCCCTCTCTTAGGGGACAGAACTGAATCGGGAAGGATATTGGATTGTCATAAAAATTACAGTGGCCATCTGGATGTGTATGGAAGAATCTATCCCCATATACCATCAAATACTGTTACTACGGGTTGTAATAACCCTTCGAAAGGCCGTTTTGTTCATCCGTGGCTACCACAGGGGATTTCTCTCAGGCATGCTGCACGTTTACAGACATTCCCTGACGATTATGCTTTTTTGGGGGGATCAATGTCTGTTGCTAAACAAATTGGGGTGATGCTGCCAACTTACTGATTTAGTGTATGATGGTGTTTTTGAGGTGCTCCAGTGGCTTCTGTTTCTATCAGCTGTCCCTCCTGTTCAGCTACTGACGGGGTGGTGCGTAACGGCAAAAGCACTGCCGGACATCAGCGCTATCTCTGCTCTCACTGCCGTAAAACATGGCAACTGCAGTTCACTTACACCGCTTCTCAACCCGGTACGCACCAGAAAATCATTGATATGGCCATGAATGGCGTTGGATGCCGGGCAACCGCCCGCATTATGGGCGTTGGCCTCAACACGATTTTCCGCCATTTAAAAAACTCAGGCCGCAGTCGGTAACCTCGCGCATACAGCCGGGCAGTGACGTCATCGTCTGCGCGGAAATGGACGAACAGTGGGGATACGTCGGGGCTAAATCGCGCCAGCGCTGGCTGTTTTACGCGTATGACAGGCTCCGGAAGACGGTTGTTGCGCACGTATTCGGTGAACGCACTATGGCGACGCTGGGGCGTCTTATGAGCCTGCTGTCACCCTTTGACGTGGTGATATGGATGACGGATGGCTGGCCGCTGTATGAATCCCGCCTGAAGGGAAAGCTGCACGTAATCAGCAAGCGATATACGCAGCGAATTGAGCGGCATAACCTGAATCTGAGGCAGCACCTGGCACGGCTGGGACGGAAGTCGCTGTCGTTCTCAAAATCGGTGGAGCTGCATGACAAAGTCATCGGGCATTATCTGAACATAAAACACTATCAATAAGTTGGAGTCATTACCGCTTCTGCTATCTTGCCCACATAAATATAGATAGAGAGCGCAATCCCTACAGGTATGATTACACATTATTCAAATTAAATGTTGAATTTGCATCTGGTGGAGATATAAATGAGCTGTTTGAAATTCTTAGGCAGGAACTAAATAATACTGTTAGTGTTTTTAAACAACGGTTGCAAAGTTATATCGCGGGGCGAGATAATCTTGAAACAGGGCTTAAATATGCAGAAGCTGACTTTCAAGTGCCAAAAGGAATGATGCTCATAATTAAGGATCGACTCATTATCATTGAAAGGTATTCGGCACATTTTGTGAATGCACAGGGTTTCAAGGAAATTAATGAAATGTCAATAAAATTCATTGGCTATATAAGAGAATATGCCCCTGAACTTTAAGATAAAATAAGCGGTTTTTGTCGAGGCACTTTTGATCAACGTCAGTGCCTCTCTTTTTACAGTAAAGTGAAAATGGACGATATTGTGTAATTTTCATTGTTTATTAATATGAAACTTTTTGTCTATGTCTACCCATTCGTCCAGTTTATCAGCCCATTCCTGCATCATCACTTTACGCTCATCAAGATAAGTTGCATGGTTATATGTGCGACGAACATTGTTGGTATCAGCGTGTGCAAGTTGGGCCTCAATAGCATCAGGTCGATAGCCCATTTCGTTTAAACGCGTACTTCCTGTAGTTCTGGTTGCATGGGGGCTATAAATGCCACTCCAGCCGAGGCTTTTTAGTAGCTGGCGCAGGGAGTGCGATGTCATTGGACCTTTCGGATTATCCCTGCCCGGAAAGAGGTGCTGTCGATGCCCGGTTAATCCCTGTAGTGTTCTGAGCATTTTGACAGCTTGTAAGGGCAGGGGAATAACGTGTTCTCTGCGGGCTTTCATCCGCGCTGCCGGAATGGTCCACAGGGCGTTATCAAGATCGAATTCTGTCCATTCTGCTTCGGTGGCTTCTGTAGGACGCGCCAATGTCCACCACATAAGCCACATGCAATAGTTAACCTGGTACGAGCCACGACTATTGTCAAAACAGCTTAATAACTTTCCGATTTGCTGAGGATTCAGTGCTTGTTTGTGCTGTGTCTTATTCGCTGGAAGTGCCTTGCGGACAGGCCAGACAGGATCGCTGTCCGCTCTAAGCGTCGCTACGGCAAGCTCAAAGACTGATGAAATTGTGCGCCGAGCTTCAGCGGCAACGGTCGGTGCGCCGCGTTTGGCGGTCTCCTGAAGAATTTTAAGAATGTGGTGTGGGGTGATTTCCCTGACAGGGAGTTTACCAATGGCGGGGAAAACCACACGTTCAAGCATATCCAGTCGGCGCGTTTTGGTGATTTCGGCCCAGTCTTTCATCTGCAACCACTCTTTGGCGATTAGCTCAAAGGTGTTAGATGCGTCATTGACCTTGCGGATCTTATCTAACTGACGAGCTTGTGTTGGGCTAACTCCAGCTGCGACTTGCTTACGCGCTTGCTCGCATTTTTCGCGAGCTTCGGCAAGTTTGACCGTCGGGTATTCACCCAACGCAAACATGCTGGATTTACCGTTGAGTTTAAACCGATAGCGCCATGCTTTTTTGCCATTGGGTTTCACTTCGAGGTAGAGACCATTGAAATCATTGAGCCGATAGAGTTTTTCTTTCGGCTTGGTAGTGCGGCATTGCGTATCAGTGAGCATAACGGGGCCTTGTTTATTTATTATACCGTTATTGTACTCACTTAAAATGAAGATGGAAGAATGTTGTACTCATCCATGTACTCATTTTTGACAGCGTTGTTACGAGATGAATTGAGACATTGTGAAATGAAAAATCCACACAATTGCGTGGATTTTATAGAGTTTTACCGTTGTTATGAGATTCAGTGAAACCTCATGAGACAACAAATTTTATTTAGACGTTAAACAGGAAGTTCATCACATCGCCATCTTTAACGATGTAGTCTTTCCCTTCAGCACGCATCTTGCCTGCTTCTTTCGCGCCTTGCTCACCCTTGTAGGTGATAAAGTCTTCAAACGCGATGGTCTGCGCACGAATAAAGCCTTTCTCGAAGTCGGTGTGAATTTTACCAGCCGCCTGAGGCGCAGTTGCACCCACAGGGATGGTCCACGCACGCACTTCTTTTACACCAGCAGTGAAGTAGGTTTGCAGGTTCAGCAGCTCATAGCCCGCGCGGATCACGCGGTTCAGGCCCGGCTCTTCCAGACCCAGTTCGGCCATGAACTCTTCACGGTCGGCATCGTCCAGCTCGGCGATATCAGATTCAACGGCCGCGCAAACCGCTACCACCACAGAACCTTCAGCCGCGGCAATTTCACGTACTTTGTCGAGGTACGGGTTGTTCTCGAAACCGTCTTCGTTAACGTTGGCGATGTACATGGTTGGCTTCAGGGTCAGGAAGCTCAGGTATTTGATCGCCGCTTTGTCTTCTTCAGTCAGGTTTTTCAGCGCGCGCAGCATGCCCGCATTTTCCAGCTGTGGCAGACATTTTTCCAGGGCAGCCAGTTCCGCTTTCGCGTCTTTGTCGCCGCCTTTGGCTTTCTTCTGCACGCGGTGAATGGCGCGCTCGCAGGTGTCGAGGTCAGAGAGGGCCAGCTCGGTGTTGATGACGTCGATGTCGTCAGCCGGATCCACTTTGTTGTTAACGTGGATAATGTTGTCGTTCTCGAAGCAGCGCACAACGTGGCCGATCGCTTCGGTTTCACGGATGTTGGTCAGGAACTGGTTGCCCAGGCCTTCACCTTTGGATGCGCCTTTTACCAGGCCCGCGATGTCCACGAACTCCATGGTGGTCGGCAGAATGCGCTGCGGCTTCACGATTTCCGCGAGCTGGTCCAGACGCGGATCGGGCATAGGAACAACACCGGTGTTCGGCTCGATGGTACAGAACGGGAAGTTCGCCGCTTCAATACCTGCCTTGGTGAGCGCGTTGAACAGGGTGGATTTGCCCACGTTTGGCAGACCGACGATACCGCATTTGAATCCCATTTCTAAATCACCTTAATATCTTGATAATCAATCCGTTAACGATAACCGATTGAAGAAAAGTAAATAACTACGCCTATTATACACGTAACCCGCGCGACGCGCGGTAAAAAAGCCCCATGGCGCCGATTATTGCGCTTTGAAAGCGTGCAGTCGATTGGTGGCTTTCGTCAGGCCGTCCTGAAGCCAAATCTCGGTGCAGCGGGCCGCTTCGTCCACCGCTTCGTCAATCAACTTCTGCTCAGAAACCGGTGGTTTACCCAGTACGAAACCAACAACTTTGTTTTTATCGCCCGGATGGCCGATTCCCACGCGCAAACGGTGGAAATTAGGGTTATTACCCAGTTTGCTGATGATGTCTTTAAGGCCGTTGTGGCCGCCATGACCGCCGCCCAGCTTGAACTTCGCCACGCCTGGTGGCAGATCCAGTTCGTCGTGGGCCACCAGGATCTCATCCGGATTGATGCGATAAAACGTTGCCATAGCCGCCACGGCTTTGCCGCTCAGGTTCATAAAGGTGGTTGGCACCAGCAACCGCACGTCGGCACCCGCAAGATTGATGCGTGAGGTATACCCGTAAAACTTGGGTTCTTCACGCAGGGGAGCGCGCAGACGTTCCGCCAGCAGATCAACATACCAGGCGCCGGCGTTATGGCGGGTAGCGGCATACTCTGCGCCCGGATTGGCGAGGCCGACAATCAGTTTAATCGTCACGATTTACTTCCTAATGGGTTCCAGATCTGGCGCGTAGTTTACTGTCTGGCGCGCCGCTTGACAAAGTTCTGCCTGCTGTACACCGAAATGCGAATAATTTCTTCTTTGAACAATTAGAATTTCAAGCTGTTCAATGTCTTATTTGTAAATTTTTGTCCGGGAGTTATCTGTAAATGTGATCATTCACGCAACTCATATAAGTGGCGTTGTCTATACTTTACACACAAGGAGAAGGGGTTTTTCCCCTGACAACCCAAAGTTCCGGAGGTGACATATGAAACGCAAAAACGCTTCAATGCTCGGTAACGTGCTAATGGGGTTGGGACTGTTCGTGATGGTCGCCGGTGTCGGTTATTCAATTTTAAACCAATTACCGCAGCTTGACCTCCCACAATACTTTGCGCATGGCGCGGTGCTGAGTATCTTCCTCGGTGCGGTATTGTGGCTCGCCGGGGCGCGCGTGAGCGGACATGAGGAAGTCTGCGATAAATACTGGTGGGTGCGCCATTACGATAAACGATGCCGCCGCGACCAGCATAAGCACGGCTAGTGCCCCATAAAGAACACCGAAACGACTTCATCTGAAGTCGTTTTTTTTTGCATGACGCATTGACCCTCACGTAACGTAAGGCTTCAGAGTAGCGACACTGGCAGAACAAAAGGAGCCGTTATGTTGATTCAGGTGGGTGAACTGGCGAAACGTGCTGGGATCACCGTGCGGACTTTGCATCACTACGAGCAAACAGGGCTGTTGTTACCTTCTGCCAGAAGCGCGGCAGGCTACCGGCTTTATAACCTGGCGGATGTGCAACGTCTGCATATGATCCAGACGCTGGCAAAAGCCGGGCTGGAGCTTGCCGAAATCAGGGATTTTCTGGAACAGCGTTCGCTGTCATTAGCGGAATTACTCGACGGGCAAATCACTTTGCTGGACAAGCAACTGCGTAGCATCCATACGCTGCGCAACCGGCTGGTGGAATTGCGTACCGGGCTGACCGACGATGCGACGCCGGATCTGGAATCCTGGCTACAGACTCTGGAGTTAATGAATATGTACGATCGCTGGTTTAGCAAAGAAGAGTTGCAGCAACTGCCGTTTGCGGTAGAGAAAGAGGCGCTGGCGGATATCTGGTCGGGTCTGGTGACGGAGGTTAAACACTTGCTGGAACAGAACGTCAGCGTCACGGACGCGCGGGCGACCGATTTGGCTTCACGGTGGATGGAACGCCTGGAACAGGATACCGCAGGTAAACCGGAATTTTTGACCCGTCTGAACGAAATGCACAGCGTGGAGCCGCAGATGCAGGAGCAAACCGGCATTACACCGGAGATTACGGATTACATCACGCGGGCGTTTGCCGAATCAAAGCTCAGCATCTGGGAGAAATATCTCACTGCCGAAGAGATGGCCTTTACCCGGGCGCACTACTTTGACCGGATGATGGAGTGGCCGCCGCTGGTGGCAAAGCTACATCAGGCGCAGCGGGATAATCTCAGTCCCGCTTCTGACTATGCGCAAAAGCTGGCAGAAAAGTGGCTGGTTTTATTCCAGTCCTATGCGGGAACAAACCCGCAGACCCAGCAAAAATTTCGTCTCGCCATGCAGCAGGAGCCGCATCTGATGAAAGGTACGTGGATGACGCCTGCCGTGCTTGAATGGCTCCAGCAGGCGATCGGGGTGATGATGCAAAGACGTGTCTCTGCATCAGATGACTCACAGATCCGCTAATGCAGCTTCACGGTTAGGGTAGAAGGACAATCGGCCAGGGATCGGCTGCACGCCCGCGCGCGCCATGGTGCGCAGGGGCTGGAATTCGAGGTTACTGATCCGCAGCTCGCAGCCTTCCGGCAGGCGGGCAATAAAGCGCTGGAAGGCATCCAGACCGCCGGCATCCAGCACCGGGACGGCATCCCACTTCAGCACCACAATCCGTTTGCCCGCGATGCGGGACGCCAGATCGCTGAACAAACCTTCCGCCGCGGCGAAGAACAGCGGGCCAATCACGCGCAACACCAGCACATCGTCAGGCACCTCAACGTTAACCGGGGAGAGACGCGTCATCTGCGCGATACGGCGCATAAACAGCAGCGAGGCCAGCACTATGCCGACGCTGATAGCGATAACCATATCAAACAGCACGGTCAGCGACATGCAGATCAGCATCACGATGATGTCATCTTTCGGCGCACGGCGCAGCAGATTCACCACCTTATGCGCCTCACTCATATTCCAGGCCACCATCAGCAGCAGCGCAGCCATGGCAGAGAGCGGAAGCCATGAAAGCAGTGGGGCAAGGATCAGCAGCGCCATGATCACCAGCAGGGAGTGAATGACCGCGGAAACCGGTGATGTCGCGCCCGCACGTACGTTCGCGGCGGAACGGGCAATCGCAGCCGTAGCCGTAATACCGCCGAAGAACGGTGCAACGATGTTCCCTAAGCCCTGACCGACTAGTTCGCTGTTGGCTTTGTGCTTAGTGCCGGTCATGCCGTCGAGCACGACGGCGCAGAGCAGGGATTCAATCGCGCCCAGCATTGCCATGGAGAACGCGGCAGGCAGCAGAGCGCGAAGGGAATCCCAGCTCAGGGTGAAGCTGGAGCCCGGCATGTCCCACGGCAGAACCAGCTGCGGCAGCAGCTGCGGAATACCGTTACCCTGTGAGCCATCCGCCAGAACATAGTGGAACTGGGAGCCAATGGTGGCGACCTGTCCACCGAGCAGGTTGACGACGCCCATCACCGCGCAGCCCAGCAGCAGAGCGGGGAGATGCCCCGGGAGACGAATGCCTAAGCGAGGCCAGACGATGAGTGTGCCGAGGGTAACGATGCCAATGGCTGCATCGCCCAGGTTGGCCGTCGGCAACGCCATAAACAGCGCGCCCACTTTCTGTAAGTAGTGCTCCGGAACATGGGCCATTTGCAGGCCGAGGAAATCCTTAATCTGCATGGTCCCGATGGTAATCCCAATCCCCGAGGTGAACCCCAGCGTCACGGAAAGGGGAATATATTCAATCAGGCGACCAAAGCGGGCCAGACCGAACAGAATTAAAAAGATGCCGGACATCAGGGTGGCAACCAGCAGGCCTGCCAGACCAAACTGTTGGGAAACCGGGTAGAGGATCACCACAAAGGCGGCAGTTGGGCCGGAGACGCTGAAGCGGGACCCGCCCGTCAGCGCAATCACAATCCCCGCAACGGCTGAGGTGTACAGCCCGTACTGCGGCGCGACGCCGCTACCAATCGCCAGTGCCATCGCCAGCGGGATGGCAATAATCCCGACGGTGATCCCGGCTATCAGGTCACGAACGAAGCGTGACGACGTGTATTTCTCTTTCCAGCAGGCGTCGATGAGGGCGCGAAAGGGCAGAACATGTGAGGAGGTTACGTTTTTCACAATTATCTATCATCCGTGTGCGCATCATCTGTCATATGAATGGCAGGTGAAGGAGGCATAAGTCATACAAATAAATACTATAAACAAAAAAACCCGCCGTAGCGGGTTTTTTGGCCGTGTTCGATCAGTGTTCGAACATTGCAGAGATCGATTCTTCGTTGCTGATACGACGAATCGCTTCGGCCAGCATCCCGGACAGAGTCAACGTACGCACGTTTGGCAGCGCTTTGATCTCGTCGCTCAGTGGGATGGTATCGCACACCACAACTTCGTCGATGACGGAGTTACGCAGGTTGTTTACCGCATTGCCGGAGAAGATCGGGTGTGTTGCGTAAGCGAATACGCGTTTCGCACCACGCTCTTTCAGCGCTTCAGCGGCTTTACACAGCGTACCGCCGGTATCGATCATGTCGTCCACCAACACGCAGTCGCGGCCAGCCACGTCACCGATGATGTGCATCACCTGAGAAACGTTAGCACGCGGACGGCGTTTGTCGATGATCGCCATGTCGGTATCGTTCAGCAGCTTCGCGATAGCTCGAGCACGTACCACGCCGCCGATGTCTGGAGAAACCACAATCGGGTTGTCCAGATTCAGTTGCAGCATGTCTTCCAGCAGGATTGGGCTGCCGAAAACGTTATCAACCGGCACGTCGAAGAAGCCCTGGATCTGCTCTGCGTGCAGGTCGACCGTCAGTACGCGGTCAACGCCGACGCTGGAGAGGAAGTCTGCGACAACTTTAGCGGTGATTGGCACACGCGCGGAACGGACGCGACGGTCCTGACGTGCATAGCCAAAGTAAGGAATAACAGCAGTGATACGGCCAGCAGAAGCGCGACGCAGCGCGTCGACCATAACAACCAATTCCATCAGGTTGTCGTTCGTTGGAGCACAGGTGGACTGGATGATGAAAATATCACCACCGCGTACATTTTCGTTAATTTGTACGCTGACTTCGCCGTCGCTAAAGCGACCTACAGCGGCGTCGCCGAGGGAAGTGTACAGGCGGTTGGCAATACGTTGTGCTAGTTCCGGGGTGGCGTTACCAGCAAAAAGCTTCATATCAGGCACGAGAAGAACCTCAGGCATGCGTCCAGTGGTGGATAGCGTTCGCCGCAAACTGCGGGGCCTAAGCAAACGCTATCCAGGCGGTGTATTATAGAGCGCGATGCAACGTCTGGAACAGGGTGACGTTGTCACCGAAACTCAGTCTGCGCCAGAATGGCCTGCTGTAGGGGGGAGGTGTTCATCCCGCGTGCTACAAAACCATGCAGCCAGTCCGGCGCTTGCTCAAGCACCTGACGGGCGGCGGATTCGGTGTCAAATTCAGCAAAGACACAGGCCCCTGTACCGGTCAGGCGCGACGGCGCGTATTCTAACAGCCAGGAAAGCACCGCATCAACCTCGCGAAAACGTTTTCTTGCGATATCCTCGCAATCGTTGCTGAATTCACAATTTAATAACGTTTTTATTGACCGTACCGGGGTATTTCTTTTCAGGTCAGGATCTTTAAAGATGACCGGGGTAGGAATGCTCACGCCAGGGTGAACGATCAGATACCATTTTTCCGGCGGATCGACCGGCGTGAGGATTTCGCCCACCCCTTCAGCAAACGCCGCGTGGCCGCGCACAAATACTGGTACATCGGCGCCCAGCGTCAACCCTAATGCTGCCAGTTCGTCCGTCGTCAGACCGCAGCCCCACAGGTGGTTAAGCGCCACCAGTACGGTCGCGGCGTTTGACGAACCGCCGCCAAGACCGCCGCCCATCGGCAGGCGTTTGTCGATACGGATATCCGCACCGCTTCCCGCTGGCAGACGACCCGACGACGACGCCGTTTTCATCAGCAGGCGGGCAGCGCGCACGATCAGGTTATCGTCATGCGCCACGCCGTCGACTGGCGTCAGCAGGCAAATCTGCCCGTCCTGACGCGGTTCGATTGAGATCGTGTCGCCGTAGTCGACAAACTGAAACAGGGTTTGCAGGGTGTGATAGCCGTCAGCGCGCTGCCCGGTAATGTAGAGAAACAGGTTCAGTTTTGCGGGAGAGGGCCAGTGGGTCATCATTTAACGATCCAGTTATCCATTTTCAGCTTGATACGCTGGCTACCCTGCGTCAGCTCCATATTGGACGGCAGCGATGGTTGCGTCTTGCTGTCATACGCGCTGTACACCACTTTCCAGGTTTTACCGCCCTGGGTGTAGTTAACCTGGCTCAGACGGTATTGGTCATCAAGCGTATAGTCGGTGGCGTCACCCGGCAGGCCAAGGATCCACTGGCGCAGACTATTGAGCGGAATCGGCATCCCGGTCAGTTTGCCAATCATCTCTTCGGCGTCGGTCGCGGTGTAGTGCTGGCCTTTGTTATCGGTGATCTGCGCTTCGCCAGGCTTCGCGTTAAGCTCCAGCTCGGTGCTGCCCAGCGGGTTGAGCAGCAGCAGGCGATAGTTGTCCTGCCCCGTTTGCTGCCAGAAGAAGCGAGCATAAACTTTTTGTTCGTCAGAGAGATATGCAAATGCACCGCGGGTCTGGTACTGGCTTAATTTCAGCACATCCTGCTGGTGCTGACGCCACTGCGGTGAGTCGGGGCTTTTGCCCGGGCCTTTCGGCTGATGAACGGAACAGGCGGTCAGAACCAGGGCCGCCAGAGGCAGCAGGCGAATCATTCGGGTCATAATGATGACAAATCCTTGAGATACGTTGCAGTTATAACTGTTAATGCTAGCGTTGAAGGGTGCCACCGTCTACGTTCAAATTATCTCAAAGCGCGGCGTAAGCTATTACTCCGAAAGGGGGCAGTCTCTTTTATTGATCTCGCGCATCCTGTATGATGCGTCCTGCTAACCTTATTAACGCTGGTACTACTCCCGCTCAACATGACCCTATTAGCACTCGGTATTAACCACAAAACGGCCCCGGTTTCACTGCGAGAACGCGTTACGTTTTCGCCGGATACGCTCGACCTGGCGCTGGATAGCCTGCTTGCACAGCCGATGGTGCAGGGTGGCGTGGTGCTGTCGACGTGCAACCGTACCGAGCTCTATTTAAGCGTGGAGGAGCAGGACAACCTGCACGAGGCGCTGATCCGCTGGCTATGTGACTATCACAACCTCAACGAAGAAGAGCTGCGCAACAGCCTGTACTGGCATCAGGATAACGATGCGGTCAGCCATCTGATGCGTGTGGCCAGCGGTCTGGATTCGCTGGTGCTGGGCGAGCCGCAGATCCTCGGCCAGGTGAAAAAAGCCTTCGCGGATTCCCAGAAAGGGCATCTGAAAGCCAGCGAACTGGAGCGAATGTTCCAGAAGTCATTCTCCGTGGCGAAGCGTGTGCGAACCGAAACCGACATTGGCGCCAGTGCGGTTTCGGTTGCTTTCGCGGCCTGTACTCTTGCCCGTCAAATCTTTGAATCGCTGTCGACCGTCACCGTACTGCTGGTGGGGGCGGGCGAAACCATCGAGCTGGTGGCGCGCCATCTTCGCGAACACAAGGTGAAGAAGATGATCATCGCTAACCGCACCCGCGAACGTGCGCAGGTGCTGGCAGATGAAGTGGGCGCTGAGGTGATTGCGCTGAGCGACATCGATGAACGTCTGAAAGAGGCGGACATTATTATCAGTTCTACCGCCAGCCCGCTGCCGATTATCGGGAAAGGGATGGTCGAGCGTGCGCTGAAATCCCGCCGCAATCAACCGATGCTGCTGGTGGATATCGCCGTTCCGCGTGATGTCGAACCGGAAGTGGGCAAACTGGCGAACGCCTACCTGTACAGCGTGGATGACCTGCAAAGCATCATTTCGCACAACCTTGCCCAGCGTAAGGCGGCGGCTGTGCAGGCGGAAACCATCGTTGAACAGGAAACCAGCGAATTTATGGCCTGGCTGCGCGCGCAAAGCGTCAGCGAGACCATCCGCGAATACCGCGGTCAGGCGGAGCAGGTGCGTGATGACCTGACGGCCAAAGCGTTAGCGGCCCTTGAACAGGGCGGCGACGCGCAGGCGATTATGCAGGATTTAGCCTGGAAACTGACCAACCGCCTGATCCATGCCCCAACCAAATCTCTTCAGCAGGCTGCCCGTGACGGGGACGATGAACGCCTGACTATTCTGCGCAACAGCCTCGGGCTGGAATAGCGCCCTATACCCATTTTCTAAGACAAGGTGCATTTACGCCTATGAAGCCTTCTATCGTCGCTAAACTGGAAGCTCTGCACGAGCGCCATGAAGAAGTCCAGGCGCTGCTCGGCGATGCCGGGACCATTGCCGACCAGGAACGTTTTCGCGCGCTGTCGCGTGAATACGCGCAGTTAAGTGATGTTTCAAAATGCTTTACCGACTGGCGACAGGTCCAGGAAGATATCGAAACCGCGCAGATGATGCTCGACGATCCTGAAATGCGCGAGATGGCCCAGGAAGAGTTGCAGGACGCTAAAGCGCGGTCAGAAGAGATGGAGCAGCAGCTTCAGGTCCTTCTGCTGCCAAAAGATCCGGACGATGAGCGTAACGCTTTTGTGGAAGTCCGCGCCGGTACCGGCGGCGACGAAGCGGCGCTGTTCGCCGGAGATCTGTTCCGTATGTACAGCCGTTATGCGGAATCACGCCGCTGGCGCGTAGAGATCATGAGCGCCAACGAAGGCGAGCATGGCGGCTACAAAGAGGTTATCGCCAAAATCAGCGGCGACGGCGTTTATGGTCGGCTGAAGTTTGAATCCGGTGGTCACCGCGTGCAGCGTGTGCCTGCGACAGAATCTCAGGGACGCATTCACACTTCGGCCTGTACGGTGGCGGTCATGCCCGAGCTGCCGGAAGCGGAACTGCCGGATATCAACCCGGCGGATCTGCGCATCGACACCTTCCGCTCTTCAGGGGCGGGTGGTCAGCACGTTAACACCACCGACTCCGCTATCCGTATTACTCACCTGCCCACCGGGATTGTGGTTGAGTGTCAGGACGAGCGATCCCAGCACAAGAACAAAGCTAAGGCGTTATCCGTGCTGGGTGCCCGTATCCACGCGGCGGAAATGGCGAAACGCCAGCAGGCGGAAGCCTCTACCCGCCGTAACCTGCTGGGCAGCGGCGACCGTAGCGATCGTAACCGCACCTATAACTTCCCGCAGGGGCGCGTAACCGACCACCGCATCAACCTGACGCTCTACCGTCTGGATGAGGCAATGGAAGGCAAGCTCGATATGCTGATTGAGCCTATCGTGCAGGAATACCAGGCCGACCAGCTGGCGGCGCTGTCCGAGCAGGATTAATGGATTTTCAGCGCTGGTTACGTGAGGCGGCCCGTGAACTTTCAGAAAGTGAAAGCCCGAAGCGGGACGCCGAAATTCTGCTTGAGCATGTGACGGGTAAAGCCCGCACGTATCTGCTGGCTTTCGGCGAAACCGAACTGACAGCTGAACAGCTATCGCAGCTGGAGGCGCTGCTCGCCCGCCGTAAAACCGGCGAGCCGGTGGCGCATCTGGTTGGCGAGCGCGAGTTCTGGTCACTTCCGCTGTACGTCTCAGCGGCCACGCTGATCCCGCGCCCGGACACCGAGTGTCTGGTGGAGCAGGCGCTGGCGCGGTTACCGGCGCAGTCGTGTCAGATCCTCGATCTCGGTACCGGCACCGGCGCGATTGCGCTGGCGCTTGCCAGCGAGCGGCCGGACTGTATCGTGATGGCGGTAGACGTGATGCCTGATGCGGTCGCCCTCGCGCGGCGCAACGTTGAACGGCTGAGGCTGAACAATGTTTCCGTTCTGCAAAGCAGCTGGTTTGCCGCGCTTGAAAGCCGCATGTTCGAAATGATTGTCAGCAATCCGCCCTACATCGACGAAGACGATCCGCATCTCGCGCAGGGCGACGTGCGTTTCGAACCGTTGACCGCGCTGGTCGCTGCGAATCAGGGACTTGCGGATCTCGATCACATTGTGACAACGTCACGGCAACATTTGCTTCCCGGTGGCTGGCTGCTGGTGGAACATGGGTGGACGCAGGGAGAGGCGGTGCGAGCGCTGTTTACGCGTGCCGGATACGCCGCCGTGGAAACCTGCCGGGATTACGGCGGCAATGAACGTCTGACGCTGGGGCAGTGGTCATGAGCCTGTTTACGCTGCTGATCTCCGTTCACCTGGTTTCCGTTGCCCTGACCATCGGCTTTTTCATTGTCCGCTACTGGTGGCGCTACAGCAATAATCCGCTGATTAACGCCCGCTGGGTACGTATCGCCCCACACGGTATCGACACAGTGCTGTTCCTTTCCGGAGCCGGGTTAATGTGGAAGACCGGCTATCTGCCATTTACTGATAAAGGCCTATGGCTGACTGAAAAGCTGTTTGGCGTTATCATCTACATCGTTTTGGGTTTTATCGCGCTTGGGCGTCATCGTCCGCGCAGCCAGCAGAAAGGGTTTATCGCCTTTCTGCTGGGTCTGGTGGTGCTGTACATCATCATTAAACTCGCCACCACAAGAATACCGTTACTGGGGTAAGTCATGAGGTCCTTAGCCGATTTCGAATTTAACAAAGTGCCGCTATGCGATGGTATGATCCTGATTTCAGAGATGATCCGCGACGATTTCACATCACAGTACGTTTACGCTGAACTGGAAAATCTGGTCAGCCTGGCGCGCGAAGAGATCAATCAGGCACGTCCGCAAGACTGGCAATTAGAGAAGCTGATTGAGCTTTTCTACGGCGAATGGGGTTTCTGCGACACGCGAGGCGTGTATCGCCTGTCTGACGCACTGTGGCTGGACCAGGTGCTGAAAAATCGACAGGGTAGCGCCGTCGCGTTGGGCGCCATTTTACTGTGGGTTGCGCACCGACTGGATATTCCACTGGTGCCGGTCATTTTCCCGACGCAGATGATTTTGCGGGCGGAGTGGCTGGACGGTGAGATGTGGTTAATCAATCCGTTTAACGGCGACACGCTGGATGAGCATACGCTGGACGTCTGGCTGAAAGGCAACATCAGCCCGATAGCGGAGCTGTTCAATGAAGATCTCGATGAAGCCGATAACGCCGAAGTGATCCGCAAGCTGTTGGATACGCTGAAGTCTGCGCTGATGGAAGAGCGTCAGATGGAGCTGGCCCTGCGCGCAAGCGAAGTGCTGTTGCAGTTCAATCCGGAAGATCCGTACGAAATCCGCGACCGCGGCCTGATTTATGCGCAGCTCGACTGCGAACACGTGGCGCTGAATGATTTGAATTACTTCGTAGAGCAATGTCCGGAAGACCCGATCAGCGAAATGATTCGCGCGCAGATCAACGCGATCGCGCATAAACACATTACACTGCATTAATCTTAATTCCGATTCACACCTGAATAAGGCGATCCTATGAAACAAAAAGTGGTTAGCATTGGTGATATCAACGTGGCAAACGACCTGCCGTTCGTGCTGTTTGGCGGTATGAACGTTCTGGAATCCCGCGATCTCGCTATGCGCATCTGCGAACACTACGTGACCGTGACCCAAAAGCTGGGCATCCCGTACGTGTTTAAAGCCTCTTTTGACAAAGCCAACCGCTCCTCCATTCACTCCTACCGTGGCCCGGGCCTGGAAGAGGGGATGAAGATTTTCCAGGAGCTGAAACAGACGTTTGGCGTGAAAGTGATCACCGACGTGCACGAAGCGTCTCAGGCACAGCCCGTGGCTGATGTGGTAGACGTGATTCAGCTTCCGGCGTTCCTGGCGCGCCAGACTGACCTGGTAGAAGCGATGGCGAAAACCGGTGCCGTGATTAACGTGAAAAAACCGCAGTTCGTGAGCCCTGGCCAGATGGGTAACATCGTCGATAAGTTTATCGAAGGTGGTAACGACCAGGTGATCCTGTGCGACCGTGGTTCAAACTTCGGTTATGACAACCTGGTTGTGGATATGCTGGGCTTCAGCGTAATGAAGAACGTCTCTAACCAGTCTCCGGTGATTTTCGACGTGACCCACTCCCTGCAATGTCGCGACCCGTTTGGCGCCGCGTCTGGCGGGCGTCGTGCGCAGGTGACCGAACTGGCGCGCGCCGGTATGGCAACCGGCCTGGCGGGTCTGTTCATTGAAGCGCACCCGGATCCGGTTAACGCAAAATGCGACGGTCCATCTGCGCTGCCGCTGGATAAGCTGGAGCCATTCCTGAAACAGATTAAAGCGATTGACGATCTGGTGAAGAGCTTCGACGAGCTGGATACCAGCAACTAATAAAAAAACCCGCTTCGGCGGGTTTTTCTTTGCCCGGCGGCGCTACGCTTGCGCGGGCCTACGGGTTTCGTAGGCCGGGTAAGCGCAGCGCACCCGGCAAAAAAATTACGCAAATATCGTCATCAGATACGCAATAAACAGCGCCATATGCGCCGCGCCGTTCAGCACATTGGTGCGACCGGTTGAGAAGGAAATCTGACACAGCAGCAATGAAGCTACCATCACAATCATCTCTGGGGCACCCAGCGCAAACTGCAATTCATTCCCCGTCATAAAGGCAATAAGCGTTACCACCGGAACGGTAAGGGAGATGGTCGCCAGAACGGAGCCAAAGAACAGATTCATCGCACGCTGCACCTGATTATTGAGCACCGCTTTCAGCGCTCCCAGGCCTTCTGGCGACAGGATCAACAGGGCTACCAGGAAACCGGTAAAGGCGACCGGCGCGTTCAGTTCAGTTAACAGCGCCTCCAGCGGGTTCGCATTCATCTTGGTGACCGCAATTACCGCAATCAGATGCACGATCAGCCAAACCGTGTGCCACGCGCTGCTGTGGGCCGACGGCTTACCGTGATGCGGGTCATCATCGTCGCCGTCGTCTTCATGCTCGTAAACAAACAGGCTCTGGTGCGTTTTGGTCTGGATCAGCAAGAACACGCCGTACATTGCCGCGGAAATCAGCGCCACCAGCAGCGCCTGGCCGGTGGTGAAGTTTGCGCCCGGCAATGCCATCGGGAATACCAGCACGATAATCGCCAGCGGGAATAGGGCGATCAGATACTGTTTAATGCCAAAAAGGTTCATGTACTGGGTGGCAAATTTGCGGCCACCTAATAAAAGCGAAAAACCGACCAGGCCGCCGGTAACAATCATAATGATGGAGTAGAGCGTATCGCGCATTAACGTTGGTGCGGCGTCGCCGGTGGCCATTAATGCGGAAATTAGACTGACCTCAAGAATCACAACCGAAAGGCTTAAAATTAATGACCCATACGGCTCTCCAAGACGGTGGGCTAAAACATCCGCATGGCGTACCACGCTAAATGCACTGGTTAAAATACCCACCAGAGCCAGAATATTGATCCCCACAACCACTGGCAATGACTGACTGCTTCCCCAGAAGAGCAGCACAGCCAGTGCCAGAACCGGGAAAATGAGAGAGGTCTCCTTGTGGCGGGTCTTTACCGCCTCGTGTGTTGCTGTCATGTGTTTCTCCAACAGTGCAGGTGCTTGTAATTATAGATAGATTTTGAGGGTGTTAAATTAACAGAAAACGGTTAAATACCCTGTATTTTTTACTTAATTTTACCCTTTAATGGGAATTTTCTTCCTGAAGCTTATAATACCTTATTTACACAAAATATTAATTTAATAACAACGCCTTGCGCTCTTAATTAGTTCATTTCTCGCTGTCGGCTGGCACCCTGGGGTATCGTCGTCCACACTTATCTTTTAGCCAAAAGAGAGGTTAACGATGCCATACAAATCGAAAAGCGAATTACCGGATAACGTGCAAAACGTACTGCCTGCCCACGCTCAGGATATCTACAAAGAAGCCTTTAACAGCGCCTGGGATCAGTACAAAGATAAAGAAGATCGCCGGGACGATGCCAGCCGTGAAGAGACGGCGCATAAAGTGGCCTGGGCCGCCGTAAAAAATGACTATGAGAAAGGAGATGATGACAAATGGCACAAAAAGAAATAGCTGCCGAATAATACGCTGCCTCCATTTTGACATTTCAGGCGGTTGAACTGCCGCTGTATTGCATCTGGCCCGCGAATTGCTTATCGTTTCTCAACTGCTGTTAAAATGAACAGCACAGAATGCCGGGAAGGCGCATTAAAGATGTCGCAAGGAAGCATGCAGTGGCGGAGGTGGAATGTGTTAACGCGTGATTTCTTGATGAAGGCAGATTGTAAGACGGCATTTGGTGCTATTGAGGAATCGCTTCTGTGGTCGGCTGAACAACGTGCGGCGTCGCTTGCGGCAACGCTGGCCTGCCGCCCGGATGATGGCCCGGTCTGGATTTTTGGTTACGGCTCTCTGATGTGGAACCCGGCGCTCGAGTTTGTTGAATCGGCAACCGGAACGCTGCCTGGCTGGCACCGCGCCTTCTGTTTGCGCCTGACCGCCGGACGCGGCAGCGCCTGTCAGCCTGGACGTATGCTTGCACTAAAAGAGGGCGGGCGCACCACGGGCGTGGCATACCGGCTGCCGGATACCACGCTGGAAGATGAGCTGACACTGCTGTGGAAGCGCGAGATGATCACCGGCTGCTATATGCCCAGCTGGTGCAAGCTGGAACTGGACGACGGTCGCACCGTCAACGCGCTGGTGTTCATTATGGATCCGCGCCACCCGCTGTATGAAGCCGACACCCGAACCCAGGTGATTGCCCCGCTGATTGCCGCCGCCAGTGGACCGCTGGGCACTAACGCCCAGTACCTTTTCTCGCTCGATCAGGAGCTGACGCGTCTCGGTATGCAGGACGACTGTCTGAGTGAGCTGGTGGTGAAGGTTAAAGCGCTGCTGGAAGGGAACCCGCTCAGCAATACGCTGCGCCCGGGTTTTGCCTGATAATACGCCCGGCTGGCCGGGCGTTTATGGTTATGCTGCCACGTAACTTACGGAATGTTCGAGCGACTGGCTGTGGCTGTCGATCAGCACATCCCAGGTGCCGGTGTAAGGCACCGTCAGCCAGGCCTTATCATCCTGGACGGTAAGGATATCTGCCTGCGATTGCTTTTGCCCTTTTGTACTCATCAGATGGATGCGGCAACGTTCTGAGCAACGCACCACTACCGTATCCCCGCCAAACAGTTTCAGACTCGTTTTAACTCGTGCCATTTTTTATACCCCGTCGTTTTGCCCATCCCGAGCGTGATGTTGTTCATAATTTACTCATTGCATAACACCAAAGGGGAAGGTGGGTGATGCTGATTTCGATCAAAAAATGGCGCAACGATTAAACAAAAATGACAAAATTTCTGAAACTTTCAGCCGACGCGCGTTTTCCCTGCTTAACGCGCGTCCGGGAAAAATTATATGCGGAAATGGCCAGCGGTCTCAGCAAGGTCGCCCGCCTGGCTTTGCAGCGCGCTGGCCGCAGCAGCAGACTGTACAACGAGTTCAGCGTTCTGCTGCACCATGCGATCCAGGTGAGTCACCGCGTGGTTAATTTCATGGATGCCTTTCATCTGCTCGCGGGTGGCAATAGATATTTCACGCATAATGCCAGACACGCTCCCGACGCTGGCGCGGATCTCATCCATGCTGTCGCCCGCAAGGTGCACAAACCGGGAGCCGGTTGCAACGCTTTCGGTAGTGGAGTCAATAAGGGATTTTATCTCTTTCGCCGCCTGAGCGCTGCGGCTGGCCAGATTACGCACTTCCCCCGCAACGACCGCGAACCCACGGCCCTGCTCACCGGCACGAGCCGCTTCGACGGAGGCGTTAAGCGCCAGAATGTTGGTCTGGAAGGCGATGCCGTCAATCACGCTGGTGATATCGCCAATCTTTGCAGAAGCCACTTCGATGGACTGCATGGTGCTGATTGCCTGCGAGACTACTTCGCCGCCGCGCGCTGCGGCCGCAGAGGCCTTACTGGCCTGGTCGTTGGCTTCTTCGGCCGATTCATTCGACTGGGTAACGGAGGCGGTTATCTCTTCCACGGCGCTGGCGGTCTCACGCAGGCTGGACGCGGCCTGCTCGGTTCGTCCGGAGAGATCCTGATTGCCTGCCGCAATCTCCTGCGCGGCGTTTTTCACTGAGGCGCTGGCGTCGCGAAGCTGGACCATCACCACCGAGAGCTTATTGCTGAAGGCGTTAAACGCCTGCGCAATTTGCGCCACTTCGTCATCGCCGCTATCCGGCAGACGCTGGGACAGATCGTTGGTGCCGTTGGCAATGCTGTGCATCGCGTCGCGAATGTCGGACAGGCGCTTAAGCAGGCGGGCTATCAGGAGGTGGACAATGGCGCCGCTAAGAAGCGCCAGAATCACCAGCGAGATTGCCGACGCTTTCAGCAAGGAACGCATGCCGGAGGTGGCGTCGCTGCTGTCGAGGGCGACGACCAGCAGCCAGTTCGTGCCCGGCACGGCTGAGGCGATAAAGGTTTTTTCCTCATCATTCAGCGTCCCGTCGACCGGATTACCGCTCTTCAGCGCCGCAAGGTCGATGCCTTTGATCGTCCCGGTAAACGGCTTCAGCGTCAGGGTCGGCTCGTTGGCGGCAATAACCGTGCCGTCGCTGTTCAGGAGCAACCCGCTGCTGGCAGGCGTTGGGTGGATCCCGCGCACGTTCGCCACCACGCTATCCATGGCGACATCGCCCGCTACCACTGCTTTCAGAGTACCATTCTCCTTCACCGGTACGGCAAACGTCACCACCAGCTTCCCGGTCCCGGCATCAACGTAGGGCGCCGTCACAACCGGGCCGTCCGTGCTCACCACCTGCTGATACCAGGGACGAATGGTTGGGTCATAATCCGCCGGGACCCCCGCAGGATCGGAGAATTTCGCCGTCTTGCTGGCGTAGCCTGCGTAGACGTTGGTGAAGCCGCCCGCCTGGGCTAATTGCTTAAATACCGGAACCGGATCGTCAGCCAGCGCGATACTCTGCGCGGAGGCAATCACCGTCATTTTGCTTTTGACCCAGTCGGCAATCGCCATATTGTGGCTGGCGCTGGTGCTGGTCAGTATATCGCGCTGCGACTGCTGATTATCCTGGCGCGTGACCTGAAAGTTGATAATGGTATTAAGAAGAAGGGCGACGACCATACAGCCTGTCGTCGCCGCAATGATGCGGGCGCGAATGGATCTGAACATAAGTGTAATACCTGCTGTGTTGTTTCCATGCCTATCGGCAATGGCGCAGGTAAACTTGATGCTGAAACCGCGTCCATAAGAAAATAATATTTTTAGCGATTTATTATTAAAAAGTTAATACTTTATCAGCGGTAAGAGTCCATTCAGCCAGTTCAACCAGCGTGCCAATTTCCACGCCATCAATCAGGGGCAGCCCGGTAATGCCGCGACCGTCGGTACAGGTTTTGCACAGCTTGACCGGAACGTTTTGCGCGGTCAGGATCTCCAGCATGTGTTGTATGTTGTAGCCCTCAGCGGGTTTCTGCCCCTTCAGCGCGGCCGTGACGGCATCGGACATCAAAAAGAGGCGCAGCTCCAGCTCACTCTCCTTATCGCGCAGCGCGATTGCCAGGCGCAGACTGTTAAAAAGGGATTCACTGCCGTAGGCCGCACCGTTGGCGACGATCACAATCTTCTGCATGTTGACTCCTGTTCTTTGAAAAGGCACGAATATTGCTTCTCATACCGAAGAATATGTATCGGAGAGAGAAACGATGACAATAGTGGCTGGCAGTTCGCCTGGCGCGACCGAATGGTTCCAGCGTGCAAGAATGCTGCGGGAGGAACAGCTCGGCAGATTAGCGCAGCTGGGCGCACTGGTGAACGGCATCAGTCGACTGGTGCATATGCTACAGTGCGAACGCGGTGCGTCAAATGTCTGGCTCTGCTCGCAGGGTAAATTGTACGGGCCTGAATGCAAGGCCAGCAGGGCTTTGGTGGATGAAAACCTTGCGGCATTGCACCTCCTGTTTAGCGAACCGCTGCCGGGCAGCGCCCTCTGCGAACGTATCGCCAGTGCACTGCACGGCCTTGAAACGCTGATGGTGCTGCGTGATGGCGTTACAGGTCAACGCGTCACCGCGCCGCAGGCGATGGAACACTACAGCCGCATACTGCGGCATCTGCTCAATATCGTACCTCAACTCAGCGACAGCATTGACGATCCGCACATCGCGGGCCGATTTGTGGCCCTTTACAGCCTGATGCAGGGCAAAGAACTTGTGGGACAAGAGCGGGCGTTAGGGGCTATTGGTTTCACCCAGGGATTCTTTGACGATGAAACTCGCCAGCGGCTGGTGGATCGCATTGATGGCCAGCAGGCCTGCTTTGAGGTTTTTATCTCCCATTGCACTCCAGACGTGCAGGAGACGTTTACCCTCAACTGTCAGCCGGGTCTGGAGACTGAAAAACTCAGGCGTGAAGCGTGCACCCGCCAGCCTCCGGCAGATAATGGCGATACCGCCCTCAAATGGTTTGCCCTGCAAACCGCGCGTCTTGAGCATCTGCGTACGCTGGAGGAGGTAGCCATTGCCGATCTGATGACGGCAGTTGAGGAGCGTCGTTATAGCGAAAACCTGCACGTAGACGATGAGTACGACGATATCCTGGCGCGATTTCCGGATAGACCACTGCTGCCGCTGGTGCGCCAGCAGGCGCGTGAAATTGAGCAACTCTCCCGTCAGCTTGCTTCCCTGCGCGACACGCTGGAGGAGCGCAAGACCATCGACAAAGCCAAAAGCGTGCTAATGACGCATCAGAACATGAGCGAGGAGCAGGCGTGGACAGCCCTGCGCAAAATGGCGATGGATAAAAACCAACGCATGGTGGATATCGCCCGTGCGCTCCTTACGGTGAAAAATCTGTGGAAGATACCCCCTGGGGAGTAGTTGCACAGTCAGTGGGCATTTTATGCCTGATTGAGGTGCGTAAAACAGCGCTCTCCTTGCAGAAACCCCGTAACGCCGGGGTTAAAAAGCTGGCATCACCTTTGCATTAACAGATTAACTATTTTTGACGATGCGCCAACGGCGGTGCATACGTCTTCGGGATAAAGGCGTCCAGCGGTGCTTCAGCACCGTCGGGCGCTTTTTTTTGCCTTTTTTCAGGAGCAATTATGGCGGATTTGTCGAGACGGCGGTTATTGCAGGCCAGCATGATGGCGAGTGGTGCGATGCTGTTGCCGGGTGTCATGCAGGCCGCATGGGCGGCGGGGTCAGATAAGCCGGAGCAGGATACCGTGCGTATCGGGTTTATCCCCCTGACCGATTGCGCGCCAGTGGTTATCGCGGCCCTGAAAGGGTTCGATAAAAAACACGGCATTACCATTGTACCTACTAAAGAGGCGAGCTGGGCGGCGGTGCGCGACAAGCTGGTGGCAGGGGAGCTGGACGCCGCACACATTCTTTACGGCCTGCTGTACGGACTGGAGCTGGGTATCGCGGGCAAGCCGCAGCAGATGGCGAACCTGATGACTCTCAACCAGAACGGTCAGGCCATTACGCTCTCCAGCGATCTGGCGGAGAAGGGCGTTCGTGATCTCGACGGGCTGAAAAAGCTGATTACACAGCAGGCACCGGGAACCTACACCTTCGCGCATACCTTCCCGACGGGGACACACGCTATGTGGCTCTACTACTGGCTGGCCAGTGCGGGCATTAACCCGTTTGACGACGTGCGCACTGTGGTGGTCCCGCCGCCACAGATGGTGATGAACATGCGCATCGGCAACATGGTCGGGTTCTGCGTCGGCGAGCCGTGGAACGCGCGGGCGATTAACGACCGCATCGGGTTTACCGCCGCCACGTCACAGTCCATCTGGGCCGATCACCCGGAAAAGATCCTCGGCACCCGACGCGACTGGGTGGTGAAAAATCCGCACACCGCACGGGCGCTGGTGAGCGCCGTGATGGAAGCCGCGCGCTGGATCGAGGCGTCAGCGGAAAACAAACGTGAAACCGCGCAGATCCTCTCGCGCCGCGCATGGCTCAACTGCAAGGAACAGTACCTCACCGGACGCATGCTCGGCGAATACGACAACGGGCTCGGTCAGCGCTGGCAGGATGCGCACCCGATCCGTTTCTTCAATGAGGGTGCCGTGAGCTACCCGTATCTCTCCGACGGCATGTGGTTCTTAACCCAGTTCCGACGCTGGGGTTTGCTCAACGCCGCGCCGGATTATGCGGGCATCGCACAGCGCATTAACCAGACCGCGGTCTGGCAGGATGCCGCG
Organism: Enterobacter cloacae complex sp. ECL411; assembly: GCF_021869665.1. Taxonomy (NCBI): domain Bacteria; kingdom Pseudomonadati; phylum Pseudomonadota; class Gammaproteobacteria; order Enterobacterales; family Enterobacteriaceae; genus Enterobacter; species Enterobacter cloacae complex sp. ECL411. The sequence continues at coordinate 2,598,224 of NZ_CP091486.1, read as the reverse complement.
ACCGCCGTGGGCGGCATGTCCACACCGTCATCACCGTATCGCAGCAGTACCCTGATGGACGGTACCGTCTGGAACGGCACCGATCCGGAAGGGTACGCCAACCGCTTCGCCATTCACCGTAAAGGGGCCTGAGTATGCAGCATCTGCAAAATACGCAACCACAAGAGAAGTCAGAGAGCGGGGAAGTGATTGTCCTGCCTCCGCTACAGGTTCGCCGTCGTGCGCCAGCGTTTACGCGTCGGATGAATGAGTTTTTACAGCGCGTCATCCCGGCGCTGCTCGGTCTCGGTCTGCTGGTGATGCTCTGGCAGCTGGCGGCGATAAACAGTAAAGGTTTCCCGACGCCGCTCAGCACGCTCGATTCGGCCATGACCCTGTTTGCCGATCCGTTTTATCGCGACGGGCCAAACGATATGGGCATTGGCTGGAACGTGCTGGCGTCGTTGCAGCGCGTCGCCATCGGCTTCGGTCTGGCGGCGCTGGCGGGCATTCCGCTGGGCTTTTTGATTGGGCGCTTCACCTTTTTCTCCCGCATGTTCAACCCGCTGATCGCGCTCCTGCGTCCGGTCAGCCCGCTGGCCTGGCTGCCTATCGGCCTGCTGCTGTTCCAGAAAGCGGAGCCCGCGTCGAGCTGGACCATTTTCATCTGCTCCATCTGGCCGATGGTCATTAACACCGCCGAAGGGGTGCGCCGTATTCCGCAGGACTACCTCAACGTGGCCCGGGTGCTGCAACTCTCAGAGTGGACCATCATGCGCCGCATTCTTTTCCCCGCCGTGCTGCCTGCGGTGTTGACCGGGATACGTCTCTCCATTGGCATTGCCTGGCTGGTGATTGTCGCCGCCGAGATGCTCACCGGAGGTTTAGGCATTGGCTTCTGGATCTGGAATGAGTGGAACAACCTCAACGTCGAAAACATTCTCATCGCCATCGTCATCATTGGCGTGGTCGGGTTGCTGCTGGAGCAGGGGCTGATGCTGATCGCCCGTCGCTTTAGCTGGCAGGAAAAATAAGGAGTGAAGATGAAACCTTTAATTCAGGTCCAGGCCGTGAGCCAGCGTTTTTCCACCGCCAGCGGCGAGTTTCTGGCGCTGCAAAACGTCTCTTTTGATATCCACGAGGGCGAAACCGTCAGTCTGATTGGTCACTCCGGCTGCGGCAAGTCGACCCTGTTAAACCTGATCGCCGGGATCACGCTGCCGACGGAAGGTGGGCTGATTTGCGACAACCGCGAAATCGCCGGGCCGGGGCCTGAGCGTGCGGTAGTGTTTCAGAATCATTCGCTGCTGCCGTGGTTAACCTGCTTCGACAACGTGGCGCTGGCGGTGGATCAGGTCTTCTGTCGCACCATGAGTAAGGCCGAGCGCAAAGAGTGGATTGAGCACAATCTCGACCGGGTGCAGATGGGCCACGCGCTGAATAAGCGCCCCGGGGAGATCTCCGGCGGTATGAAGCAGCGCGTCGGTATTGCCCGGGCGCTGGCAATGAAGCCGAAAGTGCTGCTGATGGATGAGCCGTTTGGCGCGCTCGATGCGCTGACGCGTGCCCATCTTCAGGACTCGGTGATGCAGATCCAGCAGGCGCTGAACACCACCATCGTGCTCATCACTCACGACGTGGACGAGGCGGTACTGCTCTCTGAGCGCGTACTGATGATGACCAACGGCCCGGCGGCCACCGTGGGTGAGATCCTGCGCGTCGATCTGCCGCGCCCGCGCAACCGGGTGCAGCTGGCGGACGATAGCCGCTATCACCACATGCGCCAGCAGATCCTCCATTTCCTCTACGAAAAACAGCCGAAAGCGGCGTAATGAGGGGGCATGATGCGACTGGTCATTATCGGTAATGGTATGGCGGCAACCCGGCTGATTGCATCGCTCACCGGGCGTGTGCCCGGTCGTTTTGCTATCACCGTCATCGGTGACGAGCCGGAGCAGGCGTACAACCGCATCCAGCTTTCGCCGGTGCTGAGTGGTGAAAAGCAGGCGGAGCACATCTGTCTGCACGATGAAGACTGGTACACGGCACGAGGCGTGACGGTGCTGCGAGGAGAAACGGTGCTCGCAGTAGACGTTAACGCGCGTAAAGTGCGTACCTCTGCTCGCACGCTGGGCTGGGATGCGCTGGTGTTTGCCACCGGGTCTACCCCTGTAGTGCCGCCGATCCCCGGCGGCGATGCGCCGCATGTGTTCACCTTTCGCACCCTGGCTGAGACCCGCGCCATCCAGAACCTCTCCGGTCCGGCGGTAGTGCTGGGCGGTGGCGTACTTGGCGTGGAAGCAGCGGCAGCGCTGGCGCGCAACGGTGACAACGTCACGCTTATCCATCGTGGTCCCTGGCTGATGGAACAGCAGCTGGATCAGCAGGCGGGACTGCTGCTTGAAGAGGCGCTGGCGGCGCGGGGTGTTAGCTGTGAATTCACCTCTGGCATCGCGGCGATTAACGGCAAGAGCGTGACGCTACTCAACGGGCACAGCGTCACCGCCGCGCGCGTGGTGCTGGCCACGGGTGTACAACCCAACGTTGCGCTGGCAAAAGCCAGCGGCATTCACTGCGCGCGCGGCATCGTAGTGGATCAACAGATGCAAACCTCCGTGCCGGCTATCTACGCCATCGGCGAGTGCTGCGAAATTGACGGCCAGACATTTGGCCTGGTCGCCCCCTGTCTGGCGCAGGCGGATATTCTCGCCGCGCGGCTGGCCGGGGAGATCACCGCGCCGTTTACCCGGACCGACAACGGCGTGCGTCTTAAGGTGACCGGCGTGGAGCTGTTCAGCCTCGGACGCGCGACGGCGCAGGCGGACGATGTGGTATGGAGTTCATGGGATCCGCTGACCCGTCACTATCGACGTTTACTGATCCATCAGGGGACGCTGGCTGGCGTGCTGCTGCTGGGTGACTGCCGCAGCGCGGCAACCTTTACCGATTTACTGGCAACGGCTGCGCCCGCCCACGCGGACTGGCTGTTCGATCGTTTCACAACGCAACCGCAGGTTGCAGGACAGAACGCTATGACAAAACCTACTCTGGTGGTGGTTGGGCACGGTATGGTCGGCCATCATTTCCTCGAAGACTGCGTTAACCGCAATTTGCATCAGCAGTATCAGATTATTGTTTTTGGCGAAGAGCGCTATGCGGCCTATGACCGCGTGCATCTGTCGGAATATTTTGGCGGACGCAGCGCGGACTCGCTCTCGCTGGTGGCGGGGGAGTTCTTTGCCGATAACGGTATAGAGCTGCGCCTCTCGCAGCAGATTGTCGCTATCGATCGTGATGCACACGTTGTGCGTACCGCCAGCGGCCATGAAACCCACTGGGATAAGCTGGTGCTGGCGACCGGCTCGTACCCGTTCGTACCGCCCGTTCCGGGCAGCGATCTGCCGGGTTGTTTTGTCTACCGCACCCTCGACGATCTGGACAACATTGCGGCCCATGCGGCAGGCTCTCGCCGCGGCGTGGTAATTGGCGGCGGCCTGCTGGGGCTGGAGGCGGCGAATGCGCTTAAGCAGCTAGGGCTGGAAACCCACGTGGTGGAGTTTGCGCCGAACCTGATGGCGGTGCAGCTCGACAGCGACGGTGCGGCAATGCTGCGCAGGAAAATTGAGGCGCTGGGCGTAGGGGTACACACCAGTAAATCGACGACGGAGATTGCCACCGCAGACGACGGGCTGGTGCTGCGCTTTGCCGATGGTGAACAGCTGGAAACGGACATGGTCGTCTTCTCTGCCGGTATTCGTCCGCAGGACGCGCTGGCACGCAGCAGCGGGCTGGCTATTGGCGAGCGCGGCGGGATCTGTATTGACGACGGCTGCCGGACCTCCGATCCGGACGTGCTTGCTATCGGGGAATGCGCGCTGTGGGAGGGGAAAATCTTTGGCCTGGTGGCCCCGGGCTACCAGATGGCGCGCGTGGCCGCCGCTGTGCTGGCGGGTGAGGAGAAGCGCTTCACCGGCGCGGATATGAGTACCAAACTCAAGTTGCTGGGGGTGGATGTGGCGTCGTTTGGTGATGCCCACGGGCGCACGCCGGGGGCGCTGAGCTACCAGTGGACGCACGGGCCGCAGCAAATCTACAAAAAAATTGTGGTCAGTCACGACAGCAAAACCCTGCTGGGTGGCGTGCTGGTGGGCGATGCCAGCGAATACGCCACGCTGGTGCAGATGATGCTTAACGGCATCAGTCTGCCAAAAGAGCCGGAAACGCTGATCTTACCCGCGTCGTCAGGCTGCACGCCGAAAGCGCTGGGCGTGGCGGCGCTGCCGGAAAGCGCGCAGATCTGTTCGTGTCATAACGTCAGCAAAGGGGATATCTGCCTGGCGGTAAGCGCGGGCGCAACGGATATCGGCGCCATTAAGCAGTGCACCAAGGCGGCGACCGGCTGCGGAGGTTGTAGCGCGCTGGTGAAGCAGGTGATGGAGTTCCAGCTTGCGGAGCAGGGCGTGGAGGTGAAAAAAGATATCTGTGAGCACTTCCCGTACTCGCGTCAGGAGATATACCACCTGGTGCGCGTCAACCATATCCGGACCTTCGACCAGCTTATCAGCCGTTACGGACAAGGGCACGGCTGTGAGATCTGTAAACCGCTGGTGGGATCAGTGCTGGCCTCCTGCTGGAACGAATACCTGCTGAAACCGGCGCATCTGCCGCTGCAGGACACCAACGACCGCTACTTTGCCAATATTCAGAAGGACGGAACGTATTCCATCGTGCCGCGCATGCCTGCCGGGGAAGTGACGGCCGACGGACTGATCGCCATCGGCCAGATTGCGAAACGCTATAGCCTTTACAGCAAAATCACCGGCGGACAGCGTATTGACCTGTTTGGCGCCACGCTCGAACAGTTGCCGGAAATCTGGCAGGCGCTGGTGGAGGCCGGATTTGAGACCGGTCATGCGTACGGGAAATCCCTGCGCACGGTGAAATCCTGCGTCGGGTCGACCTGGTGTCGCTATGGCGTGCAGGACTCCACCGGCCTTGCGGTCAAACTGGAGCATCGCTACAAGGGGTTACGTGCGCCGCACAAAATCAAAATGGCGGTCTCCGGCTGTACCCGTGAGTGCGCAGAGGCGCAGAGCAAAGACGTGGGGGTGATTGCCACGGACAAGGGCTGGAACCTTTATCTGTGCGGCAACGGCGGGATGAAGCCGCGCCACGCGGATCTCTTTGCCAGCGATCTGGACGACGAAACGCTGATCCGCACCGTTGACCGTTTCCTGATGTTCTACATTCGCACGGCAGATCGTCTGCAACGCACCAGTACCTGGATGGATAACCTGGAAGGCGGCCTCGACTATCTGCGCGAGGTGATCCTGAACGACAGCCTTGGGATCGCCCACGAGCTGGAGCAGGAGATGGCCCGGGTGGTGGAGACCTATCAGTGCGAATGGCAAACCACCCTCAACGATCCTGATCGCCTGGCGCTGTTCCGCACCGCGGTGAATGTCCCTGCCGCGGCGGAGAGCAAGCGCTGGCAGGAAATTTGCGGCATCAATGATATCCCCGAGCAGGCGGGCATCGGCGCGCGGCTTGGCCGAAAACCGATTGCGCTGTTCCGCTTTGGAACGTCCGTTTATGCCCTGGACGACCTGGAGCCGGGCAGCAGCGCGAACGTGCTTTCGCGCGGCATCCTTGGCGATGCAGCGGGCGAGCCGGTGGTGATTTCCCCGCTTTACAAGCAGCGCATACGTCTGCGCGATGGGTGTCAGGTGGAGAACGGCGAACCCGTGGTGCGCGCCTGGCCGGTAAAAATTGAAAACGGCAAGGTTTGGGTTGGAAGCCAAGAGCTGGTGATGCGTGCGGAGGCCTCATGACGGAAACCCGTACAACGTGCCCTTACTGCGGGGTGGGCTGCGGCGTGGTCGCCAGTGTGGAAGATGGCGCGGTAAGCATTCGTGGGGATGAAACTCATCCGGCGAACTTTGGTCGCCTGTGCGTAAAAGGATCTGCCCTCGGGGAAACGACGGGGTTGCAGGGACGTCTGCTGCGCCCGGTTGTTGACGGCATGGAGGTGGCATGGCCGCAGGCGCTGGGTGAAGCGGGCGAGCGGCTACGGAAGATCATCAACGTATGGGGGCCGCAGGCGGTGGCGTTTTATGCCTCCGGCCAGCTGTTGACCGAGGATTACTATGCGGCCAACAAGCTGATGAAAGGCTTTATCGGGGCGGCGAACATTGATACCAACTCGCGGCTGTGCATGTCGTCGGCGGTGGTGGGCTACAAACGCGCCTTCGGTGAAGACATTGTGCCGTGCAGCTACGAGGACGTGGAAAACAGCGATCTGGTGGTACTCGTTGGCTCAAACGCGGCCTGGACGCATCCGGTGCTGTATCAGCGGCTGGTGCAGGCAAAACGCAGCAACCCGCAGATGAAAGTGGTCGTGATAGATCCGCGCAAAACCGCCACCTGCGATGTCGCTGACCTGCATCTGGCGCTTAAGCCCGGCAGCGATGCCGGGCTGTTTGTGGGGTTGCTCAATCTGATTCAGGGGAGCGGCGAGTGGCCGATTCCTCACGTGGCCGCGTTTTGCGATCTGCCTTCAGACGAGATTGGCACCTTCTACGACTGGTTTGTCACTGCGCCACGCGCGATCACGCTCTACACCATGGGGATCAACCAGTCCTCCAGCGGCAGCGACAAGTGTAACGCCATCATTAACGTGCATCTTGCCAGCGGGAAGTTCAACCGTTCGGGCTGCGGCCCGTTTTCGCTGACCGGACAGCCAAACGCCATGGGCGGGCGGGAAGTGGGTGGGCTGGCGAACCAGCTGGCGGCGCACATGAACTTCGAGCCGGACGATCTTTCGCGTGTGGCGCGTTTCTGGGGAACCGAGCGGCTGGCACAAACGCCGGGGCTGATGGCGGTAGAGCTGTTTGACGCGATTGCCCGCGGCGAGGTGAAGGCGGTGTGGATCATGGGCACCAATCCTGCCGTGTCACTTCCCGACAGCCACGCGGTGTGCCAGGCCCTGGCAGCCTGCCCGCTGGTCATAGTATCTGAGGTGATGCAGGAGACGGACACCAGCCGGTTTGCTCATATCCGTTTTCCCGCCCTGGGCTGGGGCGAAAAAGACGGAACGGTGACCAATTCCGAGCGGCGTATTTCGCGCCAGCGCGCGTTTCTGCCTGCGCCGGGCGAGGCCAGACCGGACTGGTGGATCATCGCCCGGATCGCAGAGCAGCTCGGTTATGGCGATGCCTTCGCCTGGGAACACCCTCATGAGATATTTTGTGAACATGCGGCGCTGACGGCGTTTGAAAATAACGGCGAACGGGCGCTAAACCTGCGCGAACTGGCGTCGCTGTCGCGAGAGGCGTGGGACGAGCTGGCGCCTTATCAGTGGCATGCCGGTGATTTCCCGCAAAGAAATCTTGTACCGGTTGATCCTTCCTCACATGGGGCAGGCGTCGACGAATTGTACCCCTTGATACTGAATACCGGGCGGATCCGCGATCAGTGGCACACCATGACGCGCACAGGGTATGTTCCGCGCCTGATGCAGCATATCGATGAGCCTTTTATTGAGATGAACGCAACCGATGCGGCGCGCGCGGGGCTGACTGACGGCCAGCTGGCGCGGATAAGCTCCCCGCGCGGGGTCATGGTTGCCAGAGTACGTATCTCTACCGCACAGCGTGCGGGCGAGCTGTTTGCGCCGATGCACTGGAACGCGCAGTTTGCCCGGCAGGGGAAGGTCAACGCGCTGGTGGAAGGGCGGGTTGATGCCTGGTCCGGCCAGCCGGAGAGTAAACAAACCGCGGTGAGGATCCTGCCCTGGCTACCCGCCTGGCAGGGGGAGCTGTATGCCCGCGAGTTGCCAGCGCTGCCGCTGTCGGTCTGCTGGTGGCGTAAAGCCTCACGTCTGACGGTGGCGGGGGAGCAGCCGTTGCTGTCGTGGGTCATGGCGTACGCCAGCGGTCGGGGCTGGCAGTTACAGGTGGCACAGACGGGAGAACGCAGCAGCGTGCTCGCCTGGCATCACGGCGAGCTGATGCTGGGCTACTGGGAGGGCCAGACGCTGCCGGCGCTGGCGCATGCGTTTATTGAAGAAGCCTTTGCTGCTGCGCCCGTACAACTCGCTGAACGCCACGCGCTGCTGCAGGGACAACGGCCGGGCGAAGATGCCGATCCCGGGCGAATTATCTGTAGCTGCTTTAGCGTGGGTGAAAATACGATACGTAAGGCGATAGCCGGAGGCTGTAATTCTGCCGCAGCGCTGGGCGTGAAGCTGCGTTGCGGTACGAACTGCGGCTCCTGCCTGCCGGAGCTGAAAGGGTTGTTGGGATAATAGTGTAAAGGCGTCAGGTGGCGGCTTCGCACCGGCACGAATTTGTAGGTCGGGTAAGGCGAAGCCGCCACCCGACAATTCTGTTCAGGATATTCCTGAAATTTCTGTTAAGACTGGTTTTCAGGGCTTATGGCGTTAACATAATAAGTGTTTGTTCATAAACACAGGTTCTGATTGACGACGTTGAAGGCTGTATCGTCCCGCATCCGTTTTTTGCTGTTACTCCCCCTTTTTACGGCTGGAGCCGTTCACGGTGCGCCGAAATCCTTCGTGCAGCAGGCGCAAAATCCGTTTGATAACAACGGCGATAGTTTGCCGGATCTCGGTATGGCGCAACCGACTACCGAAGGCGAAAAGCACCTGGCTGAAATGGCAAAGGCCTTCGGTGAAGCCAGTATGATCGATAACGGCCTGACGGCCGGGCAGCAGGCGCGACAGTTCGCGTTTGGCAAGGTGCGGGATGCCGTCAGCGGGGAAGTCAACGAGCAGATCGAATCCTGGCTTTCCCCCTGGGGTAACGCCAATGTCAATGTACTGGTGGATGACGACGGTAACTTTAACGGCAGCAGCGGAAGCTGGTTTATCCCCTGGAGCGACAACACCCGCTATCTGAGCTGGAGCCAGCTTGGCCTGACGCAGCAGACAGACGGGCTGGTGAGCAACGTCGGGATCGGGCAGCGCTGGGTTGCCGGAAACTGGCTGCTGGGCTACAACACCTTTTACGACAACCTGCTGGAAGACAACCTTCAACGTGCCGGACTGGGCGCAGAGGCGTGGGGCGAAAACCTTCGCCTGTCGGCCAATTACTACCAGCCGTTCGCTGGCTGGCAGCCGCGTTCCGACATCCGGGAGCAGCGCATGGCGCGCGGGTACGACATAACGGCCAAAGCCTGGCTTCCCTGGTTTCATCACCTGAACACCAGCGTCAGCTTTGAACAGTATTTTGGCGATAACGTCGATCTGTTTAACAGCGGTACGGGGTATCACAACCCGGTTGCGGTCAACCTGGGGCTGAATTATACCCCCGTTCCGCTGGTCACCCTGACGGCTGCCCATAAGCAGGGGGAGAGCGGCGTTAGCCAGAATAACCTCGGGCTGAAGCTCAACTATCGCTTTGGCGTGCCGCTGGCGAAACAGCTTTCCGCCGGGGAAGTGGCGGCGACGCGCTCGCTGCGGGGTAGCCGCTATGATTCACCTGAGCGTGATAATCTGCCCGTGATGGAATTCCGTCAGCGTAAAACCCTCTCGGTCTATCTGGCCACGCCGCCGTGGGATCTTAAGCCAGGCGAAACTGTGATGCTGAAGCTGCAAATTCGCAGCACGCACGGTATCCGTCAGATCCACTGGCTGGGTGATACCCGGGCGCTCAGCCTGACCTCACCGGCAAACAGCAACAGCAGCGATGGCTGGAGCATAATCATGCCCGCCTGGAACGACGCGGAAGGGGCGAAAAACGAATGGCGGCTTACGGCCGTGGTGGAAGATAAGGATGGGCAGCGTGTCTCCTCCAATGAGATCACGCTTTCCGTGGTGCAACCGCTCGTCGCAATGCCTGCCGACGATCCACGGTGGAAGTTGCTGCCGGATGAGTAAGTTAAAAAATGCGCTCCTGATGCACCCAGACGGCGGCTTCGACGCGGGATTTTAACTTCATTTTCTTCAGCATGTGTTTGACATGCACTTTGACCGTGCTCTCGGTGATGTCCAGACGGCGGGCGATCATTTTGTTCGGCAGACCCTGAGCAATCAGCTTCAGAATGTCGCGCTCGCGCGGGGTCAACTGGCTGACGTCACGGTCAGACGTGGCGCGGTTCGCACGCAGGCTGGCGGCCAGTACCGGCGTTAACGCTTCACTCAGCACCATCTCGCCTGCGGCAGCCTGTTGCAGCGCCTTGAGCAGATCTTCTGGCTCCATATCTTTCAGCAGATAGCCGTCTGCCCCCCGCTTGAGGGCGGTGACCACGTCTTCTTCATGGTTTGAGACGCTGAAGACCACCACCCGGCCAGAGAGGGATTTCTCCCGCAGCTTGTCGAGGGTTTCCAGGCCATTCATGCCCGGCATGTTGAGATCGAGCAAGATCAAATCAGGATCGAGCGATTCGGCAAGTTCAATACCCTGTTCGCCGTTGCTGGCTTCCCCGACGACGGTGATATCGGGCGCCATGCTGACAAGCTGTTTAACGCCAGTGCGCAGCATCGGATGATCGTCAATCAACAGGATAGATGCCGGTTCCTGATTAGTCATGGTTTTCTCCTTGAGCAGTTATGAGGGGCTTTTCGGGTATAAAGGTGACCACGACTTCGGTGCCACCTGACTCTCCCCGGCGAACCTGGCAATCACCGCGCAGGCTTTGCGCGCGGTCTCGCATGATGATTAAACCATAATGGTTCGTTCGTTCGGCATTTTCCGGCACGCCGCGGCCGTTATCCTGAACCCTGAGCTTCACCTGATTATCCTGGCAGCTGACGGTGACCGTGACGGCCGTCGCCTCGGCATGCTTAAGCACGTTGCTCAGGGCTTCACGGGCAATTTGCAGCACATGGATCGCCTGGTGAGAGGGGACAAAACGCGGTGGCAACTGGTAATCCAGCTTCACCGGGAAGCCCAGCCTGGCACTAAATTCCTGACAGCTGGACTCCAGCGCAGGGCGTAGCCCCGGCTCGGTGAGCTGTAAACGGAAGGTGGTCAGCAGCTCGCGAAGCTGAATCCACGAGGTGTTAAGCTCGTTGCGGATCTGGCTGAGCAGCTGTTTGCTGCTCTCGGGCATGCCTTCGTCCTGCATTTGCAGGCAACTCACCTGCATCTTCATGCAGGAGAGGGACTGGGCGATGGAGTCGTGCAGCTCGCGGGCGATGGTGGCGCGCTCCTCCATCACGATCAGCTGCTGCTGTTTCTCCTGGTGACGGTCGAGCGCCAGCGTGGCCGTGAGCTGCTCTACAAGAGTATCGACCAGCTGCTGCTGGTCGTGGCTCAGATGACGTCCGGCGGGCAGGGTGGCCAGCAAAATACCGTACTGGGTATGGCTGTCCATCAGCCGCCACTTGAGGGTCGTGCCGCTGGTGGTAAGCGGCGGCAAGCCGCGCGGGCACAGATGACACCCTTTATCGTCGCAGGAGATGTCCGACTGACAGGTAAATTCCTGATGGTTTTCCTCATCTTCAACGTCGTAAACCCGTAGCTCAAGATCGTGGAGCAGAGTCAGGTTTTGCAGGCCGTTCAGTACCGGCGAGAGACGCTCGCAAAGCGGTACCTGCATATGCAGGCGACGGTTCGCCTGCCAGAGGAAAGAGAGGATCTCGTTTTTCTGCTCAAGCCCGGCGGTTTTCTCCTGGACGCGTTTTTCCAGTACCGCGTAGCTTTCAGATAGTTCCGCCGACATGGTGTTGAGCGCCTCGCCGAGCATCGCCATTTCGTTGCGCCCGCTGATGTGCGTGCGTTGGGTAAAATCGCGCTGTGTGACGGCGCGGGCCATCGCCAGGAGTTGCTTCCAGGGGTTAAGCAACCGCGCGCGCAGCCAGATAACCGTGAAAATCAGCAGCAAACCCATAAACAGCGCCATTGCGCGGTGAACCATCACTACGCGGTCAATGCGTAACTCTGTGGTGCGATCGAACGAGGAGACGAGATGATCGATGCGTGACACAAACCCGGCGACATCCTGGGCGACCGTTTCCCGGTCTTCCGCCCGCTTTAACCCGGGCTCCAGCTGAGTATGCCAGTAGCCCTGAAGCGCCTTAAGCTGAGATTGCTGGCCGTCACGGATGGCGGCTCTTTCCAGTTCAGGGCTGAATGCGGTACGCTCCATTTCGTCGATAAGCGGTTGGTCAGCCTGCGTCAGCGGCACCGACGCCAGCAGCCGGTAACTCTGCATACGTAGCGAGCCTGCCTCGTTGATGGCATGCGCATTACCCTGCACACCCTGTACCAGCCAGCCAGAAATAGCCATGCCGGTCACACCGATAGCGGTGGACAGCAGAACAATAAGCGCCAGCTGGTTAACCAGCGTCAGCGGAGATAAACATCTTTTTAACATAGAGTTGCCGGGCTCCTGACGTGACCTGATTGCAGGAATGGCGCTATTCTGGTGCATACCCTGGAGTATACCCATACCAATAAAGGATTACCTCTAAATTGCCAGAGAGGTAACGGTTAGTGGGTGGACGAAGCAGGGATGCGTCAGCACCGTGAAAAACCACACCTTTTTTACGATTTGCATCTACTCATTAAGAGTGATGGCTTTTTTTTCGCCGCAAAACCTCCCACTTTTCCTTTGATTTATATCAACTTACCGCCGCCCTAAAGCCCTAATGTTTGCAGCATCATTCGAGAATCAGAGGTGTCTATGAGTCACTCTTCCGCTCCCGAAAGGGAAACTGGTGCCGTTATTACAGACTGGCGTCCAGAGGATCCGGCGTTCTGGCAACAGCGCGGCCACCGTATAGCAAGTCGTAATCTGTGGATTTCCGTGCCATGTCTGTTACTGGCGTTTTGCGTCTGGATGTTGTTCAGTGCGGTTGCGGTTAACCTGCCAAAAGTGGGCTTTACCTTTACCACCGATCAGCTGTTTATGTTGACTGCGTTGCCGTCGCTTTCAGGCGCACTGCTGCGCGTTCCTTACGCGTTTATGGTGCCGGTCTTTGGTGGTCGTCGCTGGACGGCTTTCAGTACCGGGATCATGATCGTGCCGTGCGTGTGGCTCGGTTTTGCGGTGCAGGATACCTCTACACCGTTTAGCGTGTTTGTGATTATCTCTCTGCTGTGCGGCTTTGCGGGGGCGAACTTTGCGTCCAGTATGGCAAACATCAGCTTCTTCTTCCCGAAAGCGAAGCAGGGTGGTGCGCTGGGCATTAACGGCGGTCTGGGTAACATGGGCGTGAGCGTGATGCAGCTGATTGCTCCGCTGGCGATCTCGGTCTCCATCTTTGCGGCCTTTGGCGGCGGCGGTGTGACGCAGCCCGACGGTTCAGTGCTGTTCCTGCAAAATGCCTCCTGGATTTGGGTACCGTTCCTGGTGGTCTTTACCCTGGCGGCATGGTTCTTCATGAACGACCTGTCCGCGTCCAAAGCGTCCCTGAGCGAGCAGCTGCCGGTTCTGAAACGTGGCCACCTGTGGGTAATGGCATTGCTGTATCTGGCGACCTTCGGCTCGTTCATCGGTTTCTCCGCAGGCTTTGCCATGCTGTCGAAAACCCAGTTCCCGGACGTACAGATCCTTCAGTTTGCCTTCTTCGGTCCGTTTATTGGCGCGCTGGCACGTTCGCTGGGCGGGATGATCTCCGACCGTCTGGGCGGAACGCGCGTTACGCTGGTGAACTTTGTATTGATGGCCATCTTCTGTGCGCTGCTGTTCCTGACGCTGCCTGCGGGTGGTGAGGGAGGTAACTTCTTTGCCTTCTTCGGCGTCTTCATGGTGCTGTTCCTGACCGCCGGGCTGGGCAGTGCGTCTACTTTCCAGATGATCTCTGTCATCTTCCGCAAGCTGACCATGGACCGCGTGAAAGCGCAGGGCGGGAGCGACGAGCAGGCGATGCGTGAAGCCGCCACCGATACCGCTGCGGCGCTTGGGTTTATCTCTGCGATTGGCGCGATTGGCGGCTTCTTTATTCCAAAAGCGTTCGGTATCTCACTGGATCTGACCGGCTCTCCGGCGGGTGCGATGAAGGTATTCCTCGTCTTCTATATCGCCTGTGTGGTCATCACCTGGCTGGTATATGGCCGTAATACCAAGAAAAACAAGTAAGCTTGATTATCCGTTTGCGCGGCCTGAGTGCCGCGCTTTTTTTAATCGCTTAATAGTTACAACATACTAATAGCGTTTCCCGTAGTCGCACGCAGGTAACGCTGTGATCGCCATCGCTTTACAGGTGTCTCTACCCCTTAATACCTAAGATGTTAAATTTTGCTCCGCTTATTGTACGATAAATAAAATATATCCATATAAATCATTAAGTTAAAAAATATTAACAGCTACCGCTTTGGTGGTATTTGATCTAATACCCCCCCTCAGAGACCCCCTCCGTCTTGATCGTTATCAATTCTCACCATCTTTCATAGCGTTACCTTCGCTGCAAATCAGCAATGTCGATTTAGAGAGCCACAGGCTCCACACAGGAGATACCCGATGAGCAAATTTTTGGACCGGTTTCGCTACTTCAAACAGAAGGGTGAAACTTTTGCCGATGGGCACGGCCAGGTTCTGGATACCAACCGGGACTGGGAAGACGGTTACCGTCAACGCTGGCAGCATGACAAAGTTGTCCGTTCTACCCACGGTGTAAACTGCACTGGCTCATGTAGCTGGAAGATTTTCGTTAAAAACGGTCTGGTGACCTGGGAAATGCAGCAGACCGACTATCCGCGTACCCGTCCGGATATGCCGAACCATGAACCGCGCGGCTGCCCGCGTGGGGCCAGCTACTCCTGGTATCTCTACAGCGCCAACCGTCTGAAATACCCGCTGATGCGTAAACGCCTGATGAAAATGTGGCGTGAAGCGAAAGTGCAGCACAGCGATCCGGTTGATGCCTGGGCATCCATCATCGAGGACGCCGACAAAGCGAAAAGCTTCAAACAGGCGCGTGGTCGCGGTGGTTTCGTTCGTTCTTCCTGGAAAGAAGTGAACGAGCTGATTGCGGCCTCCAACGTCTATACCGTGAAAACTTACGGTCCTGACCGCGTGGCAGGCTTCTCGCCAATCCCGGCAATGTCGATGGTCTCTTACGCCTCCGGCGCGCGCTACCTTTCACTTATCGGCGGTACCTGTCTGAGCTTCTACGACTGGTACTGCGACCTGCCGCCAGCGTCGCCGCAGACCTGGGGCGAACAGACCGACGTGCCGGAGTCCGCTGACTGGTACAACTCCAGCTACATCATCGCCTGGGGCTCTAACGTTCCGCAGACCCGTACCCCTGATGCGCACTTCTTTACCGAAGTACGTTACAAAGGGACCAAAACCGTTGCCGTGACCCCGGACTACGCCGAAATCGCCAAACTGTGCGACCTGTGGCTGGCACCGAAACAGGGTACTGATGCCGCCATGGCGCTGGCGATGGGCCACGTCATGTTGCGTGAATTCCACCTCGACAAGCCAAGCCAGTATTTCACCGATTACGTGCGTCGCTACACCGACATGCCAATGCTGGTGATGCTTGAAGAGCGTGACGGCTATTACGCCGCTGGCCGTATGCTGCGTGCTGCGGATCTTGTGGACGCGCTGGGTCAGGAAAACAACCCGGAGTGGAAAACGGTCGCCTGCAACAGCAACGGCGAGCTGGTGGCGCCAAACGGTTCTATCGGCTTCCGCTGGGGAGAAAAAGGCAAATGGAACCTGGAACAGCGTAACGGCACCACGGGTGAAGAGACAGAACTTCGCCTCAGCATGCTGGGCAGCCAGGACGAAATCGCCGATGTCGGCTTCCCGTACTTTGGTGGTGAAGGTTCCGAGCACTTCAACAAGGTTGAGCTGCAAAACGTTCTGATGCACAAACTGCCGGTTAAGCGCCTGCAACTGGCGGACGGTTCTACCGCTCTGGTCACTACGGTCTACGATCTGACCATGGCGAACTATGGCCTGGAGCGCGGTCTGAACGACGAAAACTGCGCGACCAGTTATGACGACGTGAAGGCTTATACACCAGCCTGGGCGGAGCAGATCACCGGTGTGCCACGCGCCCAAATCACCCGTATCGCCCGCGAATTTGCGGAAAACGCAGACAAAACTCACGGTCGCTCCATGATCATCGTCGGTGCCGGTCTGAACCACTGGTATCACCTCGATATGAACTATCGCGGCCTGATCAACATGCTGATCTTCTGCGGCTGCGTCGGGCAGAGCGGCGGTGGCTGGGCGCACTACGTGGGCCAGGAAAAACTGCGTCCGCAGACCGGCTGGCAGCCGCTGGCGTTTGCCCTTGACTGGCAGCGTCCGGCTCGTCACATGAACAGCACCTCCTACTTCTATAACCACTCCAGCCAGTGGCGCTACGAGACGGTGACCGCGCAGGAGCTGCTGTCTCCGATGGCAGATAAATCCCGCTACAGCGGCCATCTGATTGACTTCAACGTGCGCGCTGAACGCATGGGCTGGCTGCCGTCTGCACCGCAGTTGGGCACTAACCCGCTGCGCATTGCGGAGGCGGCGAAGAAAGCGGGCATGTCACCGGTGGACTACACCGTGAAATCGCTGAAGGATGGCTCAATCCGTTTTGCGGCAGAACAGCCTGAGAACGGCAAAAACCATCCGCGTAACCTGTTCATCTGGCGCTCCAACCTGCTGGGTTCGTCCGGTAAAGGCCATGAGTACATGCTGAAATACCTGCTCGGTACCGAAAACGGTATTCAGGGTAAGGATCTCGGCAAGCAGGGCGGCGTGAAGCCAGAAGAAGTTGAATGGAAAGACAACGGTCTGGACGGCAAGCTGGATCTGGTGGTAACGCTGGACTTCCGTCTGTCCAGTACCTGCCTGTACTCCGATATCGTGCTGCCTACCGCCACCTGGTACGAAAAAGACGACATGAATACGTCGGATATGCATCCGTTTATTCATCCGCTGTCTGCGGCCGTTGACCCGGCGTGGGAATCAAAAAGCGACTGGGAAATCTATAAAGACATCGCGAATAAATTCTCCGAAGTCTGTGTAGGGCACCTGGGCAAAGAGACCGACGTGGTGACGCTGCCAATCCAGCACGACTCCGCTGCCGAACTGGCGCAGCCGCTTGACGTGAAGGACTGGAAAAAAGGCGAATGCGATCTGATCCCGGGTGTGACCGCGCCGCACATTATTCCGGTTGAACGTGATTACCCGGCTACGTACGAGCGCTTTACCTCTATCGGTCCGCTGATGGAGAAGATCGGTAACGGCGGTAAAGGCATCGCCTGGAACACCCAGAGCGAAATGGACCTGCTGCGCAAGCTCAATTACACCAAAGCAGACGGCCCGGCCAAAGGCCAGCCAATGCTGAACACGGCAATTGATGCAGCGGAAATGATCCTGACCCTGGCACCGGAAACCAATGGCCACGTGGCGGTGAAAGCGTGGGCGGCTCTGAGTGAATTTACCGGCCGTGACCATACGCATCTGGCGAAGAATAAAGAAGAAGAGAAAATCCGCTTCCGCGATATTCAGGCTCAGCCGCGCAAGATTATCTCCAGCCCGACCTGGTCTGGCCTCGAAGATGAACATGTGTCCTATAACGCCGGATACACCAACGTTCACGAGCTGATCCCATGGCGCACGCTCTCTGGCCGTCAGTCTCTGTATCAGGATCACCAGTGGATGCGTGACTTCGGTGAAAGCCTGCTGGTTTACCGTCCGCCAATCGATACCCGCTCCGTGAAAGCGGTGATGGGGGCGAAATCAAACGGTAACCCTGAGAAGGCGCTGAACTTCCTGACGCCGCACCAGAAGTGGGGTATCCACTCCACCTACAGCGACAACCTGCTGATGCTGACGCTGTCACGCGGGGGGCCGATTGTCTGGATGAGCGAAGCGGACGCCAAAGATCTGGGTATCGAAGATAACGACTGGATCGAAGTGTTCAACGGCAACGGTGCCCTGACGGCACGTGCGGTGGTGAGCCAGCGTGTACCAGCCGGGATGACCATGATGTACCACGCGCAGGAACGTATCGTTAACCTGCCGGGTTCAGAGATCACCGAGCAGCGCGGCGGTATTCACAACTCTGTGACCCGTATTACGCCGAAACCGACGCATATGATCGGCGGCTATGCCCAGCTGGCCTACGGCTTTAACTACTACGGCACTGTAGGATCAAACCGCGATGAGTTCGTGGTGGTACGTAAGATGAAGAATATTAACTGGTTAGATGGCGAAGGTAATGACCAGGTACAGGAGAGCGTAAAATGAAAATTCGTTCACAAGTCGGCATGGTGCTGAATCTGGATAAATGCATCGGCTGTCATACCTGCTCAGTCACCTGTAAAAACGTCTGGACCAGCCGTGAAGGTATGGAGTACGCCTGGTTCAACAACGTGGAAAGTAAGCCGGGCACCGGCTTCCCGACCGACTGGGAAAACCAGGAGAAGTGGAAGGGCGGCTGGATCCGTAAAATCAACGGCAAACTGCAACCGCGCATGGGTAACCGTGCGATGCTGCTCGGTAAAATCTTTGCTAACCCGCATCTGCCGGGCATCGACGATTACTACGAGCCGTTTGATTACGACTATCAGAACCTGCACAACGCGCCGGAAAGCAAACACCAGCCGATCGCCCGTCCTCGCTCGCTGATCACCGGTAAGCGCATGGACAAAATTACCAGCGGTCCAAACTGGGAGGAAATTCTGGGCGGCGAGTTCGAAAAACGCGCCAAAGACCAGAACTTCGAGAACATGCAGAAGGCGATGTACGGCCAGTTCGAAAACACATTCATGATGTATCTGCCGCGCCTGTGCGAACACTGCCTTAACCCGGCGTGCGTGGCGACCTGCCCAAGCGGCGCCATCTACAAGCGTGAAGAAGATGGCATTGTGCTGATCGACCAGGACAAGTGCCGCGGCTGGCGTATGTGCATCACCGGCTGCCCGTACAAAAAAATCTACTTTAACTGGAAGAGCGGTAAGTCTGAGAAGTGTATCTTCTGCTACCCGCGTATCGAAGCCGGTATGCCGACCGTCTGCTCTGAGAGCTGCGTAGGGCGTATCCGCTACCTCGGCGTGCTGCTGTACGACGCGGATGCGATTGAAAATGCCGCAAGCACTGAGAACGAGAAAGATCTGTATCAGCGTCAGCTGGACGTCTTCCTCGATCCGAACGATCCGAAGGTGATCGAGCAGGCGCTGAAAGACGGTATTCCGCAGAGCGTGATTGACGCCGCACAGCAGTCCCCGGTGTACAAAATGGCGATGGACTGGAAGCTGGCGCTGCCGCTGCACCCGGAATACCGCACGTTGCCGATGGTCTGGTACGTGCCGCCTCTGTCTCCTATTCAGTCTGCGGCTGACGCAGGTGAACTGGGCAGCAACGGCATTCTGCCGGACGTGGAAAGCCTGCGTATTCCGGTTCAGTATCTGGCCAACCTGCTCACCGCAGGGGATACCCAGCCGGTGCTGCTGGCGCTGAAACGTATGCTGGCGATGCGTCACTTCAAACGTGCGGAAACCGTTGACGGCGTTAACGATACCCGCGCGCTGGAAGAGGTCGGCCTGACCGAAGCGCAGGCGCAGGAGATGTACCGCTATCTGGCAATCGCTAACTACGAAGATCGTTTCGTGGTGCCGAGCAGTCACCGCGAGCTGGCTCGCGAGGCCTTCCCGGAGAAAAGTGGGTGTGGCTTTACCTTTGGCGACGGTTGCCACGGGTCAGACAGCAAATTCAACCTGTTCAACAGCCGCCGCATCGACGCGATGGATGTGACCAGCAAAACGGAGCCGCACCAATGATTGAACTCGTCATTGTTTCGCGTCTGCTCGAGTACCCTGATGCTGCGCTTGTGCAGCATCAGCAGGAACTCTTTGATGCACTCGCGTCATCTGAAAACCTGGATAAAGAGGATGCCCAGACGCTGGGCATTTTCCTCCGCGACCTGCTGGCGCGCGATCTTCTTGATGCGCAGGCGGACTACAGCCAGCTGTTTGACCGTGGTCGTGCCACGTCTCTATTGCTGTTCGAACACGTTCACGGTGAATCCCGCGACCGTGGTCAGGCGATGGTGGATCTGATGGCCCAGTACGAGCAGCACGGTTTGCAACTCGACAGCCGCGAGCTGCCGGATCACCTGCCTCTGTACCTGGAATATCTGGCGCAGCTGCCGAAAGAGGAAGCGCTGGGCGGGTTGCAGGACATCGCTCCCATTCTGGCGTTGCTCGGCGCGCGTCTCCAGCAACGTGAGAGCAATTATGCTGTCCTGTTCGATCTGCTGGTGAAACTGGCTAACGCCTCGGTTGACAGTCAAAAAGTGGCGGAAAAAATTGCGGATGAAGCCCGTGACGACACCCCACAAGCACTGGATGCCGTCTGGGAAGAAGAGCAGGTGAAATTCTTTGCTGACCAGAGCTGTGGCGAATCTGAAATCTCCGCGCATCAGCGTCGTTTTGCCGGAGCGGTGGCTCCGCAATATTTGAATATCTCTAACGGAGGACAGCACTAATGCACTTCCTGAATATGTTCTTCTTTGACATTTACCCGTATATCGCGGGCACCGTGTTCCTGGTGGGAAGCTGGCTGCGTTATGACTATGGCCAGTACACCTGGCGTGCTGCCTCCAGCCAGATGCTGGATCGTAAAGGGATGAACCTGGCGTCAAACCTGTTCCACATCGGGATTTTGGGTATTTTCGCCGGTCATTTCCTGGGGATGCTGACGCCGCACTGGATGTACGAAGCGTGGCTGCCGATTGAAGTGAAGCAGAAGATGGCGATGCTCGCCGGTGGCGCCTGCGGCGTGATGACCCTGGTGGGTGGGCTGCTGCTGCTGAAACGTCGTCTGTTCAGCCCACGCGTGCGGGCTACCACGACCGGAGCGGACATCCTGATCCTCTCCCTGCTGATGGTGCAGTGTGCGCTGGGTCTGCTGACCATTCCATTCTCTGCGCAGCATATGGACGGCAGCGAGATGATGAAGCTGGTGGGATGGGCGCAGTCTGTCGTGACCTTCCGCGGTGGTGCCTCTGAGCATCTGGACGGCGTGGCGTTCATCTTCCGCGTTCACCTGGTGCTGGGTATGACCCTGTTTGTGCTGTTCCCGTTCTCTCGCCTGGTGCACATCTGGAGTGCGCCGGTGGAGTACCTGACGCGCAAATATCAGGTTGTGCGTGCCCGTCGGTGATTCGCTGTATTAATACAACCCCGCATTTGCGGGGTTTTTTTTGTCCCCGATCCAGGGGGGCGTGCGGATGCCGGGTGGCGGCTGCGCCTTACCCGGCCTACGGAATTCACTATGCTCGGATCGAACCCTGGTCGAAGCTTCTCATCTTTCCCCGCATGGGAGAACCATGGGGCATTGTGCTTTTGGAGAGTGCTAAAGAATCTGGAAGTGATGGTGGTGGGGGAAGGATTCGAACCTTCGAAGTCGATGACGGCAGATTTACAGTCTGCTCCCTTTGGCCGCTCGGGAACCCCACCAGGGGTAATTCATATTTTGAGGTAAAGCTGGAGATGGTGGTGGGGGAAGGATTCGAACCTTCGAAGTCGATGACGGCAGATTTACAGTCTGCTCCCTTTGGCCGCTCGGGAACCCCACCACGGGGTAATGCTTTTAACTGGCCTGCTTCCTGTTGGAAGCGGGGCGCATCATATCAAATGAGACGCCCCTGTAAAGCATTCCTTTAGGGAAATGAAGCTGTTTGCCTGCTTTTTATCCGTAAAGGCGTAAAGCTAATCAATTCATTTTCCGAAGGATTAAAGAATAATCGTTCTGTTGCCGTACACAAAGACGCGCTGAGCAAGTACCTGATAAAGCGCACGGCTCAGTACGTTCTTCTCAACGTCACGGCCAGCTCGCATCATATCTTCTGCCGTGTAGGTGTGATCCACGTGGATCACGTCCTGCATGATGATTGGGCCTTCGTCCAGATTATCATTCACGTAGTGCGCGGTTGCGCCAATGATCTTCACCCCACGCTCGTACGCCTGGTGGTACGGACGCGCGCCAATAAAGGCTGGCAGGAAGGAGTGGTGGATGTTGATAATTTTGTTCGGGAAGCGCGCCACGAAGGATGGCGTCAGCACGCGCATGTATTTTGCCAGCACCACGTAGTCCGGGTTATGTGCTTCAATCGCAGCAGCCATCAGGTTGTCGTGCTCTTCGCGGGTATGACCTTCATGGCTGACCAGTTCAAACGGAATGTCGAAACGTTCAACCAGCGTACGCAGCGTCTCGTGGTTGCCAATGACGGCGGCAATTTCGACGTCCAGGCCACCGTAGTTGGCTTTCATCAGCAGATCGCCCAGGCAGTGCGCCTCTTTGGTGACCAGAATGACAATGCGGCGACGACCCGCCGGGTTTAGCTCGCGCACCGAGCCTTCCGGCAGGGCGCTGTCCAGATCGGCAAGCAGGGTTGTGTCGTTGAAAATACCTTCCAGCTCGGTACGCATAAAGAAGCGACCGGTACGGTGGTCAACGAACTCGTTGTTCTGCACGATATTCAGTTCATGCTTGTAGCAAATGTTGGTAATTCGTGCGATCAGTCCTTTTTGATCGGGACAGATAGTGCGCAGAACTTTACGTTGTAATGATTGCATCGCCGGGAAATCCTGTTTATGTATTTGCGAAGTCTGAGTTGTCAGGCATTACTGCCGCAACACTTTTTAAATTTTTTTCCTGAACGACAGGGGCAGGGATCGTTACGACCGAATTGCGGACGTGTGCCGTCAATATAATACCATTGCCCGCTGTCCTTTAAGAACCGTGAGCGTTCAATGATGGCGCCGGGTTTGTTTTGTTCGCTAAAGCGGGCGACAAAACTGACATAGCCCTCGTTGGCATCGCGGCCGGGAGCGGCATCAAAGACGGTAAGGCCCAGCCAGACGGTGTTGGCAAATCCGGCTTCAATCTCTTGTCGAAAATCGGCAGCATCACAGGACGGATGCCAGGTTTTAATCAGGTAGTCTGCGTTTTTGATCACAAAAGCAGTATACCGCGAGCGCATAAGGTGTGACGGGTCTGGTGCAACCTGCTCGCCAGAAAGATATCGCTGGCAACATAGGCTATACTCCAGAGCGCTACCACAGGGGCAGAGTTGAGACACGATTCTCTTCCTGGAACAAAAAATAAGGCGTTAAACGCTTAAGGTAGCAATATGTTAACTGAGCAGGTGCGTTGACGCTATGTCGGGAATCCAGGGGAAGTAAAACAGGGCTAATGAGAAAGGTAAAAATTGGACTGGCGTTGGGCTCAGGTGCAGCCCGGGGTTGGTCACATATTGGCGTTATCAATACCTTAAACCAGATGGGGATTGACGTTGATATTGTCGCAGGATGTTCTATCGGGTCGCTGGTCGGATCCGCGTACGCCTGCGGTAAGCTCCCGCAGCTTGAAAGCTGGGTGCGCTCCTTTAGTTACTGGGATGTACTGCGCCTGATGGATCTCTCCTGGCAGCGTGGCGGCCTGCTGCGCGGCGAACGCGTATTCAATCAGTTTCGTAAGATAATGCCCCTCGCTGACTTCAGCCACTGCCAAATGCCTTTCGGTGCCGTTGCAACCAACCTCAGTACGGGCAGGGAGTTATGGCTCACCGAAGGGGATATTCATCTCGCCGTTCGCGCATCCTGTAGCATGCCTGGGTTAATGGCACCTGTGCCTCATAATGGCTACTGGCTCGTTGATGGTGGCGTGGTGAATCCTGTCCCCATCTCTCTGACGCGCGCCATGGGGGCAGATATCGTCATTGCAGTGGATTTGCAACACGACGCTCATCTTATGCAGCAGGATTTGATGCCAGTTAATCTTCAGAGCGATGATGCGGAAGAAGAGAAACTTGCCTGGCATGCGCGTTTACGCGGCAGAATAGGGCGCCTGACTGCCCGTCGCACGGTGACCGCGCCGAACGCCATTGAAATCATGACGACCTCCATTCAAATTCTTGAGAATCGCCTGAAGCGAAACCGTATGGCTGGCGATCCTCCGGATATTCTTATTCAGCCCTATTGTCCACAAATCTCTACCCTTGATTTCCACCGGGCTGAGGCCGCCATAGCAGCGGGCTCGTTAGCCGTCGAAAAGAAAATAGATGAACTGTTGCCTTTTGTGCGTACAGCACGTTAAGCACTTTTTTGATTACTTCAGCAAAATCTGACAGGCGATAGTACCAATAGCATGCCACTATTGAGTAACTGTCAGCCAGGGGAGGAACCATGACACAGCCATTGGCCGGAAAACATATTTTGATAGTAGAAGACGAGCCCGTTTTCCGATCGCTACTGGATTCGTGGTTATCCTCACTGGGTGCAACCACGTCCCTTGCCGAAGATGGCGTCGAGGCACTGGAAAAAATGGCCAGCATGGCGCCTGATTTGATGATCTGCGATCTCGAGATGCCGCGCATGGACGGATTAATGCTGGTGGAAAACCTGCGTAACGAAGGTTATCAGACACCGATACTGGTGATCTCGGCAACCGAAAATATGGCGGATATTGCTAAGGCGTTGCGTTTGGGTGTGCAGGATATCCTGCTCAAACCGGTTAAAGATTTAAACCGACTGCGTGAAACGGTGTTGGCCTGCCTGTATCCCAATATGTTTAATTCCCGGGTGGAAGAAGAAGAACGTCTTTTCCAGGACTGGGATGCTTTAGTCAGTAATCCGCTCGCGGCCGCGAAGCTGCTTCAGGAACTTCAGCCGCCGGTGCAGCAAAATATCTCTCATTGCAGAGTAAATTATCGCCAGCTGGTAGCGGCTGACCAGCCTGGACTGGTGCTGGATATTGCGCCGCTATCAGATTCCGACCTCGCTTTTTATTGCCTGGATGTTACCCGAGCGGGAGATAACGGCGTTCTGGCGGCCTTATTACTCCGTGCGCTGTTTAATGGATTGCTACAGGAACAATTATCCCATCAGGGGCAACGACTTCCTGAGTTAGGCAGTTTACTAAAACAGGTCAACCAACTTTTTCGCCAGGCCAATTTGCCGGGGCAGTTCCCGCTTCTGGTTGGCTATTATCACAGCGGGTTGAATAACCTTATTCTGGTCTCTGCTGGATTAAATGCCACGCTGAATACCGGCGAACACCATATACAGGTGAGTAACGGTGTGCCGTTGGGAACGTTGGGTAATACTTACCTTAATCAAATTAGCCATCGCTGCACCTCCTGGCAGTGCCAAATTTGGGGTGCCGGTGGGCGGTTACGCTTAATGTTGTCCACAGAGTAAGCAGTCAGATTTTATTTTTCAGATTGCTTTACCTGTGTTTTTGCTGACAGTGCTACTATCGCTGCAAGTTTCATGCGTATTTGTCTTAATTGATCGGCAACGCGTTCTTTTCAGACCCGTATTAGTGGCTGAGACTGTATACTCAACGCGTTATTCAATGCATAAAAGTTCAAAACTTGAACAGTTCAGGAGAATTTCAATGGCTGCCCTAAATTCGAAAGTCAGAAAGGCCGTTATCCCGGTGGCGGGATTGGGTACCAGGATGTTGCCAGCGACGAAGGCAATCCCAAAAGAGATGCTGCCTCTGGTTGATAAGCCATTAATCCAGTATGTCGTGAATGAGTGTATTGCGGCAGGTATCACCGAAATTGTACTGGTGACGCATTCATCTAAAAACTCTATCGAAAACCATTTCGATACCAGTTTCGAACTCGAAGCAATGCTGGAAAAACGCGTAAAGCGCCAGCTGCTGGAGGAAGTGCAGTCTATTTGCCCTCCACACGTTACCATTATGCAGGTTCGTCAGGGCCTGGCGAAGGGCCTGGGGCACGCAGTATTGTGTGCACATCCGGTAGTGGGTGATGAGCCGGTCGCGGTTATTCTGCCAGACGTGATCCTTGATGAGTATGAGTCCGATCTTTCCCAGGAAAACCTGGCGGAAATGATTAAACGCTTCGACGAAACCGGCAGCAGCCAGATTATGGTTGAGCCAGTCGACGATGTGACTGCTTACGGTGTGGTTGACTGCAAAGGTGTTGCCCTGCAACCTGGTGAAAGCGTACCGATGGTTGGCGTTGTTGAAAAACCTAAAGCGGACGTCGCGCCGTCTAACCTTGCTGTCGTTGGCCGTTACGTACTGAGTGCTGAAATCTGGGCGCTGCTGGCCAAAACGCCTCCGGGTGCGGGCGATGAAATCCAGCTGACGGATGCTATCGATATGCTGATAGAGAAAGAGACCGTGGAAGCCTACCATATGAAAGGTAAGAGCCATGACTGCGGTAATAAGCTCGGTTATATGCAGGCATTCGTCGAATATGGCATTCGCCATAACAGCCTGGGTGAAGAATTTAAAGCCTGGCTCAAAGGTAGCGTGGGTATTAAGTAATAAACTCACGGACCAGTGAACAAGACCGGTGTGGCGATGCCCACCGGTTTTTTTATGCCTGTCGATCCGTAATTGGCTGGAGATTGTCAAGGACGTTAAATAGTGAGCCAGGCAATATGACAGAATGTAAGGAGATGTTTGGGGAATATTATGGGCATAAAAAATCCCGCATTAAGCGGGATTTTTCAGAATCTTTCCAGATTAATCCTTGATCAGGAAGTCATCCAGTTGTTTACCTTGTTCGTCCATAGCTTTCTTGATTACAGCAGGAGTACGACCCTGGCCGGTCCAGGTTTTCTCTTCGCCGTTCTCGTCGATGTAGCTATATTTAGCAGGACGTGCTGCGCGTTTTGCTTTGGTACCGGTTTTAGCCGCAGCCATGCTGTTCAGCAATTCGTTTGGATCGATACCATCGGCAATCAGCATTTCGCGATACTGTTGCAGTTTACGTGTACGTTCTTCGATTTCAGCCGCTGCTGCGCTTTCTTCTTCACGACGTTCGTTAACGACAACTTCTAATTTTTCGAGCATCTCTTCAAGCGTTTCGAGGGTACATTCTCTTGCCTGCGCACGAAGAGTACGGATGTTGTTCAGAATTTTAAGTGCTTCGCTCATTGTAGTAATCTCAAACTTATAATGGGGGTGGGTTTGTTGTCCTAATAATAGAGCGTTAATTTCACTTGTGCAATAGGTTGGAATGTAAGGAATTCAAAAAATACAAAATTAATGACGCTATTATTAATTACGCTAACTAAAATTTCATTGTTTGCTGGGGCGATGAGATATCGTTTCAAACGGCAAAAGCGCGTCATTTGCATGTTTGTTTTGTGACTTTTACCTCAGGAATTATAGTTGCGGTTGATAAATATCAGCCTTTCGTATTACTCCGGCTAAGCGCAGCGAACAGAAGAATAGTTAATAAATAGTGAATTTTAAAGATTGCAGAAGCCACTATAAAAAGAAGTGTTATCTCCGGTGTCGAGCTCGCCTTATTGTCCGTGCTAAAAGCCTTTACTGTCTGTTTTAACGCATTATTTTGCGCTATCAACGAAGAGTTTATTGGTGCAGAACAGCCTGGAGCACGCAGCCCGCCGCTGATGACAATACAAAATATGGTACAATGATCCATCGGGAATATTACACATTGATTAGGGTTCTTCGGCCAATGGCACAACTTTATTTCTACTATTCGGCAATGAATGCAGGGAAATCGACGGCGTTACTGCAATCCTCATACAATTATCAGGAGCGGGGGATGCGTACCGTTGTTTATACCGCCGAAATCGACGATCGCTTTGGGGCAGGGAAGGTAAGCTCAAGAATAGGGCTCTCGTCGCCTGCAAGGCTGTTTAACCCTGAAACGGACCTGCTTGAGGACATTCGTGCCCAGCATGCCTCTAAGCCTATCCATTGCGTGCTGGTAGATGAAAGCCAGTTCCTGACCCGTGAGCAGGTCCATGCGCTTTCAGAGGTCGTTGATGAGCTGGATATTCCCGTTCTTTGCTATGGATTACGCACTGACTTTCGCGGTGAGTTATTTGCCGGTAGCCAGTATCTGCTCGCCTGGTCGGATAAGCTGGTTGAGCTGAAAACTATCTGCTTTTGTGGCCGCAAGGCAAGTATGGTTCTTCGCCTGGACCAGTCGGGTAAGCCTTATGCTGATGGCGAGCAGGTTGTGATAGGGGGCAATGAACGTTATGTCTCGGTCTGCCGCAAGCATTATAAAGAGGCGCTGGCTGTAGGCTCGCTGACGGCGTTACAGGGCGACAATCGCAAATAAAAAAATGTCTTACGGATCCTCAGATATAAAAAAACCCGCCAGCGGCGGGTTTTTTTCACACTGTCAATCAAGCATTTTTCTTCGCTTTCTTGTCAGCCTTTACAACTGCGGGGATGTCAACTTTTACGGCAGCGACATCGCTTTCAGTGAAGTTACGACCGTAATAGGTATCCAGCAGGATCTGTTTCAGTTCGGAAATCAGTGGGTAGCGCGGGTTAGCACCAGTACACTGGTCATCGAATGCATCTTCAGACAGCTTATCTACGTGAGCGAGGAAGTCAGCTTCCTGAACGCCTGCTTCGCGGATAGATTTAGGAATACCCAGTTCAGCCTTCAGGCTTTCCAGCCATGCCAGCAGTTTCTCGATCTTCGCTGCAGTACGGTCGCCTGGTGCGCTCAGACCCAGGTGATCTGCGATTTCAGCGTAGCGACGACGAGCTTGCGGACGGTCGTACTGGCTGAATGCAGTCTGCTTGGTTGGGTTGTCGTTGGCGTTATAGCGGATAACGTTGCTGATCAACAGGGCGTTCGCCAGACCGTGAGGAATGTGGAACTGTGAACCCAGCTTGTGCGCCATGGAGTGACAGACACCCAGGAAGGCGTTAGCAAATGCAATGCCCGCGATGGTTGCCGCACTGTGTACACGTTCACGTGCTACAGGGTTTTTCGAACCTTCGTTGTAAGAAGCTGGCAGGTTTTCTTTCAGCAGTTTCAGTGCCTGTAAAGCCTGACCGTCAGAGAACTCAGAAGCCAGTACGGAAACGTAAGCTTCCAGGGCGTGAGTTACCGCATCCAGACCACCGAACGCACACAGTGATTTCGGCATTTCCATGACCAGGTTGGCGTCAACGATAGCCATATCTGGCGTCAGTGCGTAGTCAGCCAGCGGATATTTCTGACCCGTTGCGTCATCAGTCACAACAGCAAATGGCGTCACTTCTGAACCGGTACCGGAAGTGGTGGTGACGGCGATCATTTTCGCTTTCACGCCCATTTTCGGGAACTTGTAGATACGTTTACGGATATCCATAAAGCGCAGCGCCAGTTCTTCGAAGTGGGTTTCCGGATGCTCGTACATGACCCACATAATTTTCGCGGCGTCCATTGGGGAACCGCCACCCAGTGCGATGATCACATCAGGTTTGAAGGAGTTAGCCAGTTCAGCGCCTTTACGTACAACGCTCAGGGTTGGGTCAGCTTCAACTTCAAAGAAGACTTCAGTTTCGACGCCAGAAGCTTTCAGAACAGAGGTGATCTGGTCTGCATAGCCATTGTTGAACAGGAAACGGTCAGTCACGATGAGCGCACGTTTGTGGCCATCAGTAATCACTTCGTCCAGCGCGATTGGCAGAGAGCCGCGGCGGAAGTAGATAGATTTCGGAAGTTTGTGCCACAACATGTTTTCAGCTCGCTTAGCAACGGTTTTCTTGTTGATCAGGTGTTTTGGACCAACGTTTTCAGAGATGGAGTTACCACCCCAGGAACCACAACCCAGAGTCAGGGAAGGTGCGAGTTTGAAGTTATACAGATCACCGATACCACCCTGAGAAGCAGGGGTGTTGATCAGGATACGTGCCGTCTTCATCTTCTGACCGAAGTAAGCAACACGCTCTGGCTGGTTATCCTGGTCGGTGTACAGGCAAGAGGTGTGGCCGATACCGCCCATCGCCACCAGCTTCTCTGCTTTTTCTACCGCGTCATCGAAATCTTTCGCACGGTACATTGCCAGTGTCGGGGATAGTTTTTCGTGAGCAAACGGCTCACTTTCATCAACGACTTTCACTTCACCAATCAGAATCTTGGTGGTAGCAGGGACGCTAAAGCCGGCGAGTTCAGCGATTTTATACGCTGGCTGACCTACGATAGCTGCGTTCAGTGCACCATTTTTCAGAATCACGTCCTGAACGGCTTTCAGTTCTTTACCTTGCAACAGGTAGCCGCCGTGGCTGGCGAAACGTTCACGAACGGCGTCGTATACCGAATCAACCACGACAACAGACTGTTCAGATGCACAGATAACGCCGTTATCGAAGGTTTTCGACATCAGCACAGAGGCAACTGCACGCTTGATATCTGCCGTTTCGTCGATCACAACAGGAGTATTACCTGCGCCTACGCCGATGGCTGGTTTACCGGAGCTGTATGCTGCTTTAACCATACCAGGACCGCCGGTCGCCAGGATTAGGTTAATGTCCGGGTGATGCATCAGGGCATTGGACAGTTCAACAGAAGGTTGGTCGATCCAACCGATCAGATCTTTTGGCGCACCCGCAGCAATGGCAGCCTGAAGCACGATATCCGCTGCTTTGTTGGTGGCGTCTTTCGCACGTGGGTGCGGGGAGAAAATGATTGCGTTACGTGTTTTCAGACTGATAAGAGATTTGAAGATGGCGGTAGAGGTTGGGTTAGTGGTTGGAACGATACCGCAAATAATGCCGATGGGTTCAGCGATAGTGATGGTGCCAAAAGTGTCGTCTTCTGACAGCACACCGCAGGTTTTCTCATCTTTATAGGCGTTGTAGATATACTCTGAAGCAAAGTGGTTTTTGATCACTTTATCTTCAACGATACCCATACCGGATTCGGCAACGGCCATTTTAGCGAGAGGGATTCGAGCATCTGCAGCAGCCAGAGCGGCCGCGCGGAAGATTTTATCAACCTGTTCTTGGGTGAAATTGGCATATTCACGCTGGGCTTTTTTCACGCGCTCGACGAGGGCGTTCAGTTCAGCGATATTGGTAACAGCCATAATGCTCTCCTGATAATGTTTAAACTCTTTTAGTAAACCAGCGCTCGATACGTCTGACAGTATAGTCAGAGCCGATCCCACTTGCGTAACACACAGTAAAACAAAGGATTACTCACTGCTTCCGCTCACTAATTTACTAAAAGAGCCTTACCTTAGCATCATACCTTTTTGATAGGTGATCTCCCTGGCGGCGTAACCAAGATTACTCACTTCTGAGTACGAAAATTATGATCAAGATCAATTTTGTCCTAAGCTGATACCTTTCAGCAGGGTTATTTTGTGCTAATTATTCCAGTGTTAAATAATTAAGTAACTATTGGAAGTGGCGCTATCATTGATTATACAAATGTTTAACATCATGAATTGATAACGTTTTAGAACAGATTTCTGGTGAAGTGTGCGGCTAAAAAGCGTATCTTCAGCGCGGATTTATCATTACACGCTGTCTCTCCCTGACCATGCTCAATTGCGGAGCTTAATGTGATTCAAACGCTCTTTGATTTCCCTACATATTTCAAGTTTTTTATTGGCTTGTTTGCCCTGGTCAACCCGGTAGGGATTATCCCTGTCTTCATCAGTATGACCAGTTATCAGACAGCTGCCGCGCGAAATAAAACCAACCTGACGGCAAACCTGTCGGTGGCGATTATCTTGCTTACGTCTCTTTATCTGGGGGACGCCATTCTTCAGGTCTTCGGCATCTCGATTGATTCGTTCCGAATAGCAGGCGGGATCCTGGTGGTGACGATTGCCATGTCGATGATCAGCGGCAAGCTGGGGGAGGATAAACAGAACAAGCAGGAAAAATCAGAGACAGCTATCCGCGAGAGCATCGGCGTGGTGCCACTGGCACTGCCGCTGATGGCGGGCCCGGGGGCAATCAGCTCTACCATTGTATGGGGAACACGCTATCACAGCCTGATGCACCTGATTGGCTTCTCTGTCGCCATTGCCCTGTTCGCACTTTGCTGCTGGGGCGTATTTCGTATGGCGCCATGGCTGGTTCGCTTGCTGGGACAAACGGGCATCAACGTGATTACCCGTATCATGGGTCTGTTGTTAATGGCGTTAGGCATCGAATTTATCGTTACCGGTATAAAAAGTATATTCCCCGGATTAGTACACTGACTTTCGTTTGAAAGAGCGGAGCCAGCGGCTCCGTTTTTTTACGTGAATATCAGCAAATCATATAAATAAAGTTGAAATACGCACCAGCCATAATAAGTTCTACTAATAACCCTCTTTTGTTGATTTTCAAGAGGTTGTTTATTTTCAGTTTGCTTCTCTGCCCATAAATCCTTCAAACGCTCTGTTATTTTACTCACATGATACTCTGGGGCTTGCTGACAGATAACCGAAATGATATTAGTAATTTCGACGCTGACCCAGACGAATGTGCTAAATAATAACCAGATGTTAAATTTTCGTGAAAAATCGTTCGAATTTGTCATGTCATCGCACCAGTCACGAGAGAACTCTACAACTGAATGTATTGTAAGGGTTTTACTTGTTTTTGGCGTGAAAGGTGGTCGGCGGCATAGCTACGCCTGACTCCGTAAAAGAGAAATGCTTAACAAATTTGCAAAATGTATTGGCGAGAGTTGGCACCATTTGGTACTTTCCGGCCTTATATTTTGCGGCATTAAACAAGTTGATGAGAACTATTTTCATATAGACCTCACTTAAGCTTTCCAGCACACCTCACTGACAGGGGAGAGGTGTAAAGAATCGACGCAAGATCGCCGTACGAGCGGTCAGTAATAATGAAGTCGATGATAGCAAGAAGTAAAAAAAGAACCTGACAGCAGCAAAAAAAACTCCTGCGCTGTACAGGCCCCAACAGGGGATTACACAACTGGCGAAGGCCAGTCATAATAATGAGTGGAGTATCAACACAATGTCCATCATCACAAAAAAAAGTCTGGTAGCGGCGGGGATTTTAACTGCGCTAATCGCGGGCAACGCTGCAATGGCTGCGGACGTTCCTGCTGGTGTTCAGCTGGCTGAGAAGCAAACGCTGGTACGTAATAACGGTGCGGAAGTGCAGTCTCTTGATCCGCACAAAATTGAAGGTGTTCCAGAGTCTAACGTTAACCGCGATCTGTTTGAAGGTCTGCTGGTGACTGACGTAGACGGCCACCCGGCTCCGGGCGTGGCGGAAAAATGGGACAACAAAGATTTTAAAGTCTGGACCTTCCATCTGCGTAAAGATGCCAAATGGTCTGACGGTACGCCGGTTACCGCCGAAGATTTCGTCTATAGCTGGCAGCGTCTGGCGGATCCGAATACCGCCTCCCCGTACGCGAGTTACCTCCAGTATGGCCATATCGCCAATATTGATGACATCATCACGGGTAAAAAGCCAGTAACCGACCTGGGCGTAAAAGCCATCGATGCCAACACTTTTGAAGTGACGTTGAGCGAACCTGTTCCGTACTTCTATAAGTTGCTGGTTCACCCGTCCGTTTCTCCGGTACCAAAATCCGCGGTAGAAAAATTTGGTGAAAAATGGACGCAGCCTGCGAATATCGTGACCAACGGTGCATATAAGCTGAAGGACTGGGTCGTTAACGAGCGTATGGTGCTGGAGCGCAACCCGCAGTATTGGGATAATGCCAAGACGGTTATCAATCAGGTCACCTACCTGCCAATCTCTTCTGAGGTAACGGACGTAAACCGCTACCGCAGCGGCGAAATCGACATGACCTATAACAACATGCCGATTGAACTGTTTCAGAAGCTGAAAAAAGAGATCCCGAAAGAAGTTCACGTCGATCCGTATCTGTGCACCTACTATTATGAAATTAACAACCAGAAAGCACCGTTCACCGACGTACGTGTTCGTACCGCACTGAAGCTGGCTCTGGATCGCGACATTATCGTGAATAAAGTGAAGAATCAGGGCGACCTGCCGGCTTACAGCTACACCCCGCCTTACACCGACGGTATGAAGCTGGTTGAACCTGAATGGTTCAAATGGTCCCAGGAAAAACGTAACGAAGAAGCGAAAAAGCTGCTGGCTGAAGCGGGCTATACCGCCGACAAGCCGCTGACGTTTAGTCTGCTGTACAACACCTCCGATCTGCATAAAAAACTGGCTATTGCCGTCGCGTCAATCTGGAAGAAAAATCTCGGCGTGAACGTGAAGCTGGAAAATCAGGAATGGAAAACCTTCCTCGATACGCGCCATCAGGGAACCTTTGACGTGGCACGTGCAGGATGGTGTGCGGACTATAACGAACCGACCTCATTCCTGAACACCATGCTCAGCGACAGTTCGAACAATACCGCACACTATAAGAGCCCGGCGTTTGATAAGCTGATTGGCGATACCCTGAAAGTGGCAGATGACGCCCAGCGCGCCGATCTGTACGCGAAATCAGAACAACAGCTCGATAAAGACTCTGCGATCGTTCCGGTTTACTACTACGTTAACGCCCGCCTCGTGAAACCATGGGTAGGGGGTTATACCGGTAAAGACCCGTTGGATAATATTTCCGTTAAGAATCTTTATATTATCAAGCATTAATGGCAATACGTGGGGCGAGCGAGCTTGCCCCACTGTGTCTATTTTGTAACATTCATCAGGCACACGCCAGAAGGTACGGGCAATGTTGAAATTTATCCTGCGTCGCTGTCTTGAAGCGATTCCAACGTTATTTATTCTAATTACAATTTCCTTCTTTATGATGCGTCTTGCGCCGGGCAGTCCTTTTACCGGTGAACGCACGCTTCCGCCAGAAGTTATGGCCAACATCGAAGCGAAATATCATTTAAACGATCCTATCACTACGCAGTACTTCAACTATCTGAAGCAACTTGCACACGGTGATTTTGGTCCGTCATTCAAATATAAAGACTATTCCGTTAACGACCTGGTGGCGTCCAGCTTCCCAGTATCGGCTAAATTAGGGGCTGCTGCATTTATCCTGGCCGTTGTTCTCGGTGTCACTGCGGGCGTTATCGCCGCACTAAAACAAAATACCCGATGGGATTACGCCGTAATGGGGGTCGCAATGACCGGGGTGGTTATCCCCAGCTTCGTTGTCGCGCCGTTGCTGGTCATGATATTCGCGATAACCCTTAAATGGCTGCCCGGGGGCGGCTGGAATGGCGGGGCGCTGAAGTTCATGATATTGCCGATGGTGGCATTATCTCTGGCCTACATTGCCAGTATCGCCCGTATTACGCGTGGTTCAATGATTGAAGTCCTGCATTCGAACTTTATCCGTACCGCCCGAGCGAAAGGGTTGCCGATGCGCCGGATTATTTTCCGTCACGCTCTCAAGCCTGCACTGTTACCGGTGCTCTCCTATATGGGTCCTGCTTTCGTCGGCATTATTACGGGTTCAATGGTGATTGAAACCATTTATGGCCTGCCAGGCATCGGGCAGTTGTTTGTTAACGGGGCGCTTAACCGTGACTATTCGCTGGTGCTGAGCCTGACGATCCTCGTGGGCGCGCTGACCATTCTGTTTAATGCCGTTGTCGATGTGCTGTATGCCGTTATCGATCCGAAAATCCGTTACTAACTGGAGCACGCCATGATGTTGAGTAAGAAAAACAGCGAGGCGCTGGAAAACTTCAGTGAAAAGCTGGAGGTCGAAGGTCGTAGCCTTTGGCAGGACGCCCGCCGTCGTTTTATGCATAACCGTGCCGCCGTTGCCAGCCTGGTCGTGCTGGTGCTTATCGCGCTTTTCGTAACCCTTGCGCCAATGCTCTCTCAGTTCACCTATTTCGATACGGACTGGGGCATGATGTCCAGCGCGCCGGATATGGAATCCGGGCACTATTTCGGTACCGACTCCTCCGGGCGTGATTTGCTGGTGCGTGTGGCGATTGGCGGCCGTATCTCCCTGATGGTTGGCATCGCAGCGGCGCTGGTGGCGGTAATTGTCGGCACGCTTTACGGTTCGCTTTCCGGTTACCTCGGCGGGAAAGTGGACTCCGTGATGATGCGTATGCTTGAAATCCTGAACTCCTTCCCGTTCATGTTCTTCGTCATTCTGCTGGTGACCTTCTTTGGTCAAAATATCCTGCTGATCTTCGTGGCGATAGGGATGGTGTCCTGGCTGGATATGGCGCGTATTGTGCGCGGCCAGACGCTGAGCCTTAAACGTAAGGAGTTTATCGAAGCCGCACAGGTTGGTGGCGTTTCTACCGCCAATATTGTGGTGCGTCATATCGTTCCTAACGTGCTGGGCGTAGTGGTGGTATACGCCTCCCTGCTGGTGCCAAGTATGATCTTGTTTGAATCATTCCTGAGCTTCCTGGGATTAGGTACGCAAGAGCCGTTGAGTAGCTGGGGCGCTCTGTTAAGTGACGGCGCAAACTCCATGGAAGTGTCACCGTGGTTACTGCTGTATCCGGCGGGCTT
Source organism: Enterobacter cloacae complex sp. ECL411 (assembly GCF_021869665.1). NCBI lineage: Bacteria > Pseudomonadati > Pseudomonadota > Gammaproteobacteria > Enterobacterales > Enterobacteriaceae > Enterobacter > Enterobacter cloacae complex sp. ECL411. The sequence goes on along the minus strand of NZ_CP091486.1, from coordinate 2,562,107 downwards.
CCTGGTTGTAACCCTGTTCTGTTTCAACTTTATCGGCGATGGCCTGCGTGATGCCCTCGACCCGAAAGACCGTTAAGGAGCGCCGTCATGACCATTATTGAAACGGCAACCGCGCCACAGGCGCAACAGCGGACCAGCGCACTGCTGGACGTTAAAGACCTCCGCGTGACGTTTAAAACCCCCGACGGTGATGTGACTGCCGTTAACGATCTCAACTTCGACCTGCGTGCCGGTGAAACGCTGGGCATTGTGGGCGAATCCGGTTCCGGTAAATCCCAGACCGCATTCGCGCTGATGGGCCTGCTGGCGTCAAACGGCGTGATCGGCGGTTCGGCGACGTTTAACGGGAAAGAGATCCTGAACTTGCCGGAACATGAGCTGAACAAGCTGCGCGCCGAGCAGATTTCAATGATTTTCCAGGACCCGATGACGTCCCTGAACCCCTATATGCGGGTGGGTGAACAGCTGATGGAAGTGCTGATGCTCCACAAGGGGCTGGGCAAAGCCGAAGCGTTTGAAGAGTCCGTCAAAATGCTGGATGCGGTGAAAATGCCTGAGGCACGCAAGCGCATGCGCATGTATCCGCACGAATTCTCCGGCGGTATGCGTCAGCGCGTCATGATCGCGATGGCATTGCTTTGTCGGCCAAAACTGCTGATCGCTGATGAACCAACCACCGCTCTCGACGTGACCGTCCAGGCGCAGATCATGACGTTGCTGAACGAGCTGAAGCGCGAGTTCAACACCGCCATCATTATGATCACCCACGATTTAGGCGTCGTTGCCGGGATCTGCGACAAAGTGTTAGTCATGTATGCAGGCCGCACGATGGAATACGGTAATGCTCGCGATGTGTTCTACCAGCCAGCCCATCCGTACTCTATCGGGCTGCTGAATGCCGTACCGCGCCTCGATGCGGAAGGGGAGTCGCTGCTGACTATCCCGGGCAACCCGCCAAACCTGCTGCGTTTGCCAAAAGGCTGCCCGTTCCAGCCACGCTGTCCGCATGCGATGGAAATCTGTAACAGCGCACCGCCGCTGGAAGCGTTTGCCCCAGGCCGTCTACGCGCCTGCTTTAAGCCGCTGGAGGAGCTGGTATGAACGCAATCGACGAAAAAAGAAATGTGCTGCTCGAAATCGCTGACCTGAAGGTCCATTTCGATATCAAAGACGGTAAACAGTGGTTCTGGCAGCCTGCCAAAACCCTGAAAGCGGTGGATGGAGTCACGCTACGCCTGTACGAAGGGGAGACCCTGGGCGTGGTGGGCGAATCCGGCTGCGGCAAGTCGACGTTTGCGCGTGCGATCATCGGCCTGGTGAAAGCCACCGACGGGAAAGTGGCCTGGCTTGGCAAAGATCTGCTGGGGATGAAGCCGGATGAATGGCGCAATGTGCGCAGTGATATCCAGATGATTTTCCAGGATCCTCTGGCGTCCCTGAACCCGCGTATGACCATTGGCGAAATCATTGCCGAGCCGCTGCGCACCTATCATCCGAAGATGCCGCGCCAGGAAGTTCGCGATCGGGTGAAAGCGATGATGCTGAAGGTGGGTCTGTTGCCTAACCTCATCAACCGCTACCCTCACGAGTTTTCCGGCGGTCAGTGCCAGCGTATCGGTATCGCACGCGCGTTGATCCTTGAACCGAAACTGATTATCTGTGATGAGCCGGTTTCGGCGCTGGACGTTTCCATCCAGGCCCAGGTGGTTAACCTGCTACAGAAACTGCAACGGGAAATGGGGCTGTCGCTGATCTTCATCGCCCACGATCTGGCGGTGGTAAAACACATTTCAGACCGTGTGCTGGTCATGTATCTGGGCCACGCCGTGGAACTGGGCACGTATGATGAGGTGTACCATAATCCGCTGCACCCTTATACCAAAGCGCTGATGTCTGCGGTTCCCGTTCCGGATCCCGATCTGGAAAAAAATAAAACCATTCAGCTTCTGGAAGGTGAACTGCCTTCGCCAATCAACCCGCCTTCAGGCTGCGTATTCCGTACGCGATGCCCAATAGCCGGGCCGGAATGTGCAAAAACACGGCCGGTTCTGGAGGGCAGTTTCCGACATGCGGTTTCCTGCCTGAAAGTAGACCCGTTATAATCGCAAGGGCTGACATGATGTCAGCCCTTATTTTTTAGAGGTTAATGTGTCGCGATTATTCACGTCGGCCCGTCAGCGGCTTTATCACCTTTTATTTGATCCAGAAACGGTTTCCGGTCGCCGTTTCGAGGGTCTGTGTGGCTTATTTGCGCTGATTAGCGTCATTATTATCTTTATCGAATCCGGTGCCGGAACGCAGTACCACATGACGTATGAGGAGTGGCACGTTTTTGTCTGGCTGGAATTGATCGTCACGCTGGTGTTTACCGCAGAGTATATGCTGAGGGTCATTAGCTGGCCAAATCCGGCGAAATACGTTTTCAGCTTCTGGGGATTTATTGATTTAGCCACTATCCTGCCGCTGTATGTCATGTGGCTGTGGCCTGAGATCAGCCTGAATTATGTGTTTGCCTGGCGCGCAATGCGGGCGATTCGTGTGTTACGAATTCTGAAGCTGCTGCGCTTTATGCCGTCGCTGAGGGTTTTTTGGGTCGCCATTGTCAGCGCCCGCCACCAGCTTATTCTCTTCTATTCGTTTATTGCTATCGTGATGATCGTTTTTGGCTCCCTGATGTATTTAATCGAAGGGCCAAAATACGGGTTTACCACGCTTAATGCGTCGGTTTACTGGGCTATCGTCACGGTGACCACCGTGGGCTATGGCGATATTACCCCGCATACGCCGCTCGGACGTATTGTGGCATCGATTCTTATCCTGATCGGTTATTCGGTAATAGCGATACCGACGGGGCTAATTACCACCCATATGAGCAGCGCCTTCCAGAACAGCAAGCAGCAACGCAAATGTCCGAATTGTCAGCAGGGAAATCATGAACCCGGGGCGCGGTTTTGTCACCGCTGTGGAAATGCTTTGCCGGATTAAATAAAAAAGGCTGCGCGGGCAGCCTTTTTTATTATTCGCGCCAGAGAATATGGCACAGCTTATGGTCTTTCTCGCGGCACAGCAGGACGCGGGCAAAGATGTCGTTAATTTCTCCGCCGTCTTCATCTGCCAGGCCAATTACCACCTCAGCGAAGAAGTCCGGGTTGAGATCAAAATCGACGTGTTCGGCCCAGTCTTCAGACGGATCGAACAGCTCAGCACCGCCACGCTCTTCAAATTGCAGGTTGAAAAGAATGACGTCAGCAGGGTCGAGATTATCGACCGCCAGCTCGAGAAAAATATCGTAGGCCTGTTCGAGCGTTTCGTCTTCGGTCAGGCGATTGTTCAGATCCATTTCCATGATGACTACCTGTTAAACATCGTTGGGCACGTTTTACAGCAACGGACTAAAGAAGTAAAACAGTCGTTCGGCAATTCGCTGCCACAGCGGACGTTTCGCCCACAGTCTGGCGTCCAGCAGGCGTGAGCGGGAGATATAATCATCCTGAACCGCCGCCAGATCGCCGCCGAAACCGGCGTCATCAATGACCAGCGTAATTTCAAAATTCAGCCACAGACTGCGCATATCGAGGTTGACGGTACCCACCAGGCTCAGCTCTCCGTCTACCAGCACGCTCTTGGTGTGTAACAGACCGCCTTCGAACTGATAGATTTTAACGCCCGCGGCCAGCAGCTCACTAAAGAACGCGCGACTTGCCCACCCGACCAGCAGCGAATCGTTCTTGCGCGGCATAATAATGCTCACATCCACTCCGCGCTGTGCCGCTGTACAGATGGCGTGCAGAAGGTCGTCGCTGGGGACGAAATAGGGCGTGGTCATGATCAGATATTCCCGCGCTGAGTACGCGGCGGTAAGCAGTGCCTGGTGGATCAGATCTTCCGGGAAGCCAGGACCGGAGGCGATAGTGTGGATAGTGTGCCCGCTGGCTTCCTCAAACGGCATGATATTGCCATCCGGCGGCGGGGGAAGAATGCGTTTACCGGTTTCAATTTCCCAGTCGCACGAATAGACGATGCCCATAGAGGTTGCCACCGGGCCTTCCATGCGAGCCATCAAATCGATCCATTGCCCCACGCCGGAATCCTGTTTAAAGAAGCGGGGGTCGACCATGTTCATGCTGCCGGTGTAGGCGATATAGTTATCGATCAGGACCATTTTCCGGTGCTGACGAAGATCCATGCGGCGCAGAAAGACGCGCATAAGATTCACTTTCAGCGCCTCGACCACCTCGATACCGGCGTTGCGCATCATGCCTGCCCACGGGCTACGGAAAAAGGCCACGCTGCCGGCGGAGTCCAGCATCAGGCGGCAGTGGATACCGCGACGTGCAGCGGCCATCAGCGATTCGGCGACCTGGTCCGCCATGCCGCCCGGCTGCCAGATATAAAACACCATCTCGATATTATGCCGGGCGAGCTGGATATCACGGATCAGCGCCTGCATCACGTCATCGGAAGAGGTCATCAGTTGCAGCTGATTGCCTTTTACCCCAGCAATGCCCTGGCGGCGTTCGCACAGCTTGAACAAAGATGCGGCCACGCTGCTGTTCTCTTCGGCGAAGATATGCTTGCAGGCTTTAAGGTCGGCAAGCCATTTTGCCGTGGAGGGCCACATGGCACGGGCGCGTTCGGCCCGGCGTTTACCCAGATGAAGTTCACCGAAAGAGAGATAGGCGATGATGCCCACCAGCGGCAGAATGTAGATAATCAGAAGCCAGGCCATGGCGGAAGGTACCGCTCTGCGTTTCATCAGAATGCGCAACGTCACCCCGGCAATTAACAGCCAGTATCCTAAAATGACCAGCCAACTCACCACGGTGTAGAAGGTTGTCATAAATAAAAAATCCTTTTGAAAGCGTATTGTTATGAGTTTACGCATCAGGATTCATCTGGCAAATAAAAACGGCAGATAAAAGCGCTGGTTTGCCGCCTGCTTAAGCATATAATGGCATCTCTGTTAGAGAAAGAGTTGTAGACATGAAGCGCAGTAGAACTGAAGTAGGGCGCTGGCGCATGTTGCGACAGGTGAGTCGTCGTAAGGCTCGTTGGCTGGAAGCACAATCCCGCCGCAATATGCGTATCCACGCCATCAGAAAATGTGGCCTGAACAGACACCGTAACGCGCTGCTGTTCGCGGTCCAGGATATCTGAAAAGCATGAGGGGCACCGTAAAGGTGCCCATTAAACATCCAGACTATCAATTTTTGCAGTCTCCTCCCGTCTGCTTTCCACGATATACTACGTCCCCATAACGTCATGATATTAAAAGATGAATCCTTATCTCTGGATTTTTATTGCACTTTTGGCGCTGGATGCGCTCAGGGAAGGTTTAGGACTTTCGTCATTTTCCTCATTGGCAGATTATGTTTTTGCGTGGGGAATACATTGGCTTTATTAAAGGAAAAAAGGATGAACGTAAAAGTGATGGCAGCACTCTTCGGGATTGCAGTATTAAGCGGTTGTGCCAGTAGCAAAACCTCACCCGAACGGCACGCGTTTTATTTCGTGTCGCATCAGTCCAGCTTTACTGGCGGCAATTACACCTCCAGCGTGCAGAAAAATTATCACCTGAACGTAGCGCAGTTCCGCGAGCTTTATGCCCGGGGCAAAGCTGACCGTGCGGAAGGGCGGACTCAGGCTGAAGCCAGTGAATACGCGCAAAGCATTCGCGATCAGCTGAAAGAAAATGCGAAGTCGCAGGAATTGTACGCAGGCAACGCGAAGGATAAATGGTCTTCGGACATGGACAGTAAAGACGCCATATTATTTGGTAACGAACTGGCCGCGACTTATCTTGATGGCTATAACGGCGTACAATAGCGCAACTGATTCAGGGGATACCGTTATTACCGGTATCCCCGCTGTTTTTGAGCAAAAGGAGTGAGACGTGTTTGCGGAGTTTGGTGTACTGAATTTCTGGACCTATGTTGTCGGCGCATTTTTTATCGTGCTGGTTCCAGGACCGAACACTTTGTTTGTGCTGAAAACAGGGATTGGCCACGGCGTTAAGAAAGGCTATCTGGCAGCCACCGGTGTGTTTATTGGTGATGCCATGCTGATGTTTCTGGCGTGGGCGGGCGTCGCCGCGTTGATCCAGACCACTCCGGTATTATTTAATATTGTCCGCTATCTTGGGGCGTTTTATCTGCTGTGGCTCGGCGGAAAAATGCTCTGGTCCGTTATGACACGTCAAAAAAATGCGCACGAAAGTAGCGCCGAACCGGCAAGCGCGATCCTTAAGCGTTCGCTGGTGCTGAGCCTGACGAACCCGAAAGCGATTCTCTTTTACGTATCGTTCTTCGTGCAGTTCATTGATGTCAATGCGAAGAATACCGGCACGTCGTTCCTGATCCTCGCCACCACACTTGAGCTGATCAGCTTCATGTACATGAGCTTCCTGATTTTCTCAGGCGCGTTTGTCACGCGTTACCTGAAAACCAAAAAGAAACTGGCGAAGCTGGGGAACGGGTTGATAGGCCTGCTGTTTGTTGGATTTGCGGCGAGGCTGGCGTCGCTGCACTGAATGAAGAAAAGGCTCCCGAGGGAGCCTTTCATTTCAGAACACTTTTTTATACGGACGAACCGTGACTTTCTCGTAAACGCCGGCTGCGACGTACGGGTCTGCTTCTGCCCAGGCCTGCGCGGCTTCCAGAGATTCAAACTCGGCAATCACCGTGGAGCCGGTAAAACCCGCTGCTCCCGGATCGTTGCTGTCAACGGCAGGCATCGGGCCTGCGGTCAGCAACCGACCTTCATCCTGTAGCAGCTGTAAACGCGCCAGATGGGCAGGGCGAACGGAAAGACGTTTTTCCAGAGAATCAGGTACATCTTCAGCGTAAATCACATAAAGCACGGCAAAGCTCCTTAACCGGTAAAAGTGACATTTACGTTATGTGAAAGCACAAATGACTGCAATGTAAAGATAATAACAATGTTAAAACCCTGATCTGGATGCCCCTTTTTTGCCCTCTTATACGCTTAAATTGCGCCAGGACAAAGTGTCTTATTGAATATGATTGCTATTTGCATTTAAAATCGAGGTTCGGTTTTTTTAACGTTGATGATTATGACTTCGATGACCCTTGATTTACCTCGCCGCTTTCCATGGCCGACGCTGCTTTCCGTCGTTATTCACGGTGCTGTCGTGGCGGGTCTGCTCTATACCTCGGTTCATCAGGTTATTGAAATGCCAGCGCCAGCGCAGCCAATTTCTGTGACCATGGTATCGCCCGCGGATCTTGAACCGCCGCAGGTTGCGCCGCCGCCGCCACAGCCCGTTGTTGAACCCGAGCCGGAACCCGAGCCGATTCCTGAACCGCCAAAAGAAGCGCCGGTGGTGATCCATAAGCCAGAGCCGAAACCTAAGCCGAAGCCAAAACCCAAGCCGGTCAAAAAGGTGGAAGAGCGTCCGAAACGCGAAGTGCGTCCGGTTGAGCCACGCACCACGCAGCCGGTTGAAAATGCCGCCCCGTCACGTCCGCTGATGAGTAACACCACGACCGCGACAAAACCGACGGTAACGGCGCCAGCGGGCCCGCGCGCGCTGAGCCGTAACCAGCCGCAGTATCCGGCACGTGCTCAGGCGTTACGTATTGAAGGGCGTGTACGGGTAAAATTTGACGTTACGGCTGATGGACGTGTGGATAACGTGGAAATCCTGTCCGCACAGCCGGCGAATATGTTTGAACGCGAAGTTAAATCGGCCATGCGCAGGTGGCGTTATGAAGCCGGTAAACCCGGCAATGGGTTGATTGTAAATATTGTCTTCCGCCTGAACGGCGGGGCACAGATGGAATAAAAGAAGCCTCCGCAAGGAGGCTTTTTTTTACCTGAGGATCAGCTCCGTGGGAGCTGGCGGGGCTTACCGTCGCTATCCACTGCCACGTAGATGAACAGGGCCTCCGTCGCCTTATAGCGCTGACCAATCGGTTCAGAAGAGACTTTTTTCACCCATACTTCAATGTTAATGGAGATAGACGTATTGCCGCGTTTTACGCAGCGTGCGTAACAGCACACCACGTCCCCCACCGCGACAGGGCGCAGGAAGGTCATGCCATCGACCCGGACGGTTACCACGCGCCCGTGTGCAATCTCTTTTGCCAGGATTGCACCGCCCATATCCATCTGCGACATTAACCAGCCGCCAAAAATATCGCCATTGGCATTCGTATCCGCAGGCATTGCCAGTGTGCGTAAAACCAGTTCGCCCTGTGGGGCGTCATTTGTTGTCATTGTTTTTAAACTCGTAACTGAAGACTTCAGGCGGGATGCTACTATGATTTCTGGCTGGAGAGAATAGGGTTAGCGCCCGCAGCGCGGGCGCCTGAAGGTCAGAAGGACATGGTTACGCCAGCGTAATAGGCGCGGCCCGGTTCGTTATAGGTAGATGCACCGTAATTTTCACGGTAAATCTGCTTGTCAAAGAGGTTGCTGATGCCGGCATTCAGGCGCAGGTTTTTGGTCAGCTGATAGTTACTGCCGATACCCACGATGGAATACGCGCCGATCTCTCTGTTGGACATCGCATTTTCCTCTTTGCGGATTTCAGCGTTTTCTCTGGGCTTCTGGCGGCCGTACATCGTCCAGCTTACGTTGGCTGAAAGCTTGCTGTTAACCTCCCAGTCCAGCATGGTGTTGACGGTATATTTGGGGATAATCGACAGCGGATTACCGGTGTCTTTACTTTCAGACTGAATCATATACGTCGCATTAGTACGCCAGGTTAGCGTGTCGCGAATAACAGGGACGGTTAGGTTGCCTTCCAGACCTTCAACAACGGCCTTACCGCCGTTCTCCCATTGCAGGATATTTGCGCCGCTGCTTGTCTGCCCCAGCACATCCGTTCCTGAAACGATCTTGTTTTTGTAATCATTGCGGAACCAGGTAATTCCAGCCTCGTAGCCTTCCAGGGCAAAGGCCAGGCCGATCTCTTTGTTCACGCTGATTTCCGGATCCAGATCCGGGTTACCTAACAGATAACAGCTTCCTTCGGAAACGTTATTCGGGCAGCCATTGCCGCGGGTGGAAAGCAGATAGCCTTCGCTGGATTGATACAAGTTTGGCGCTTTAAATACCCGAGCGATACCCGCTTTAACCTTGAACATATCACCCAAATCCTGAGAGAGGTTCAGGCTCGGACTCCAGTTGCTGCCAAATTGATTGTGATAATCAAAGCGGAGCCCTGGGATCAGGTTGGTGCCCTGACGCGCTTCAATATTGTCCTCAAGATAGATGCCGGTGAGGTCAGCGCTGTTTTTGCTGTTGCGCTCAGAAGCCGTGCCGGGAACGCCGTTAATCACTTCTCCCGACACATTTGTCGACTGCATTGAGGCCGGATCGTTCAGTTCATCACGGTTCCATTCTGCACCCACGGTTAGCGTCTGTTCGACCAGCCAGAAGAAAGGAATGTTCAGTTCACCCGTTGAACGGTATGACTCCAGCCGGCTGGTATCGTATTTATCGCTATTGATCATCCCTTCAACTTTGCCCGTAGAGCCTTCTTCCAGTCGGGTGTTGTTGGTCTTTTCATAATAAACCCCGAACTTTGACTGACCCCAGTCCCAGATGCCGTTGTGCGTAATGCCATAAGACTGGCGGTACATTCGGTTGGTTTCGTGTCCATACAGGGACGACACCAGACCGTCAGGGCTGACGTTGCTGTTGCTGTATTGAGTATCACCCGCGTAGATATTGCCCTGGCGGCTGTAGCTGTAGTCGAAATCGATAATCTGCTCTGGCGTGAGTTTCCAGGAGAGCAGGGCATTAATGTCCTTGTTACGTACGCCCTCTCGCCCGGCGGCGTAAGAGCCGTTTTGCGCGGTGTTGATGTCCTGAGCATCTGCGTCGGTTTTGTTGATGTTCCCGTACAGGCGCATCGTTAACGCATCGCCCGCGAGGGGGCCGCTCAGATCAAAATTAGCGCGTTTCGTCGCCCCCTCTTTATCATTTTCAGGCTGGTTAGTGTACAGGGAGAGGGAGCCGTGCCAGTCGTTGGACGGGCGTTTGGTAATGATGTTGACGACGCCGCCGGCAGCCCCCGAACCATAGCGGGCGGCAGCTGGTCCCCGGAGCACTTCAATACGCTCAACCATCTCTGGCGGAACCCAGTTGGTGTCCTCGCGGGTGTCGCGCTCCCCGCGCCAGCTGTAGCGCACCGAGTTACGTGACGTCACCGGCACACCGTCAATCAGAATCAGCGTGTTCTCTGGCCCCATACCGCGGATGTCGATCTGACGGTTGTTACCACGACTGCCTGTCGCGCTGTTTCCGGTGAGGTTAACCCCGGGCATTTTGCGAATAATTTCCGAAAGATCGTTAACCGGTGGATCCTTTTCTATGTCCTTTGCCGTGATGATGGAAACCCCCGGCTGTTGCTTTAGGGCCTCTTCAGCGGTTGCCTGAACGACCATTGTTTCACCATCGGCGAGAGGATCTTCCGCTGCATGCGCGCTCTGGTATAGCGTTGAAAGAATGGCGAGCGTAAGTGTAGCCGGGGCAAATCTTATTATGTTATTCATCAACTCATTTCCATTTGTTAAAAATGCGATGAAGAATATTAATGATAGTGATTCTCATTACAATAAAGCGACAGCAATCTCCATAAAATCTTCATGATTCAGACATTTTCGCAAGAAGATTGTGGAGAAAAGAGAAGGCGGGAAAAGAGGCCAGACCGCGTGACGATCTGGCCAGAAGGATCAGTGCTTGTCATCCTGAGGAATAATACTTTGAAGCGTTCTGTTTTATCGTGTTTTATTTTGCTTGAAAATATCCACGTCAAAACCGCGCTGTTGCTCACTTCTTTGTTTATAACGCTTTAACGTGTTTTATTTTGTATGGTTGCAATTTATGTGTTTTGTGTACACTGCTGAGTACACGGCTCAGGGGTGTACATGATGCTCACAGATACAAAACTTCGCAAAGCGCTCGGAATGAAGTGGTCAACAAAAACTGGCCACCGCGTTAGAGTTTTTCCAGTATCGGTTTTCTGATTCGTTTGGCGGTAACCCACCATTATATTCGTGCGGTCTTAGTGCGCTGTAATATCCAACGATATAGTCCGTTATTGCGTGAGCTGCATCGCTGAAGCTTACATAGCCCGTCGCCGGCACCCATTCGTTCTTCAGACTCCTGAAGAAGCGCTCCATTGGGCTGTTATCCCAGCAGTTTCCACGCCGACTCATACTCTGCCTGATCCGGTATCGCCACAGTAACTGCCGGAACTGCCTGCTCGTATAATGGCTGCCTTGATCGCTGTGGAACATCACCCCGACGGGCTTACCACGGGTTTCCCATGCCATTTCCAGTGCTTTCATGGTGAGCCTGCTGTCCGGCGAGAACGACATGGCCCAGCCCACTGGTTTTCTTGCGAACAGGTCGAGAACAACGGCGAGGTACGCCCAGCGCTTACCCGTCCAGATATAGGTCACATCACCGCACCACACCTGATTTGGTTCCGTTACGGCGAACTGTCGCTCAAGATGATTCGGGATAGCAACGTGCTCATGACCGCCACGCTTATACCGGTGAGTCGGCTGCTGGCAACTGACCAGCCCCAGCTCTTTCATGAGTCTGCCAGCAAGCCAGCGCCCCATCTGGTAGCCTCTCTGGGTTGCCATTGTGGCGATGCTTCTTGCTCCGGCAGAGCCGTGGCTGATGCCATGCAGTTCAAGTACCTGACTGCGTAATACAGCCCGTCTGCCGTCTGGCTTTTCAGGACGGTTTTTCCAGTATTTGTAGCTGCTGCGATGAACCCCGAACACATGGCAGAGAGTGGCCACAGGATAACGCGCCCTGAGTTTCCCGATTATCGAGAACTGTTCAGGGAGTCTGACATCAAGAGCGCGGTAGCCTTTTTTAATATTTCATTTTCCATTTCAATACGTTGTAGCTTTTTCCTGAGCTCACGGATTTCAATTTGTTCCGGGGTAATGGGGGAGGCTTTTGGTGTTTTGCCCTGCCGTTCATCACGTAATTGTTTCACCCATCGCGTCATTGTGGAAAGGCCGACATCCATAGCGCTGGCTGCATCTGCCACGGTGTAGTTCTGGTCAACGACCAGTTGAGCGGATTCGCGTTTAAACTCTGCGCTGAAATTTCTTTTTTTCATTATGACACCTGTGTTGTTCTGAGGTGAGCATATCACCTCTGTTCAGGTGGCCAAATTCAGTAAACCACTTCAAAACTCCCGCGCACGCTTTCACAGGCCAATACCGCGCTGACAAACTCATTCCTGTCGATGATCGACTCTGTTAACCAGGCAACAGGTGCGAGTAACGGCCTGGTGGCAGTCATCGATTCAATGACTGCTGCACTCGACCGGCTGGTGGGTAAAGCGGCGTCGGCAGATGCTCAGATATCGGATCTGAACAGCACCGCTGAAATGTTTACCCGCCGCGCGCGCACCTGGTCATGGCTTGGGCTTGATGGCTGGGAGGCGCAAAACAAAGCGCTGGCCGGGCTGAGTAATAAAGCCGCCATGCTGGTTGGCGACCTGGCCGCTGTGTCCAAAGCATCACAGACCGCGGCTAACACAAAGCCGATCGAGATTAAAACTACCGCCTCAGCTACAGGCAGCAAAGCGAAAGGCGGAAAGTCTGCGGCACAGAAAGAAGCTGAGCAATACGCCAAAGCTCAAGAATCTGTTAACCAAAAACTGGATGAACTGAGGCAGAAGGCCGATCTGTCAGCTGGCAGTGTCGGTGAGCTGTCCAGAGCTCAGGCCGTGCTTAATGCACAGCAATCACTTGGTAACACAGCTACGCAGGAACAACTTATTCTGGCCGGGCAACTGGCAGGAAAAGCCTGGGACAATGCCAACGCATTGCGTGAGCAGGCCAAGGCTGAACGGGAGCGCACAGAGGCTGCCAATAAGTTCAGTGCCATCCAGGGTAAAACCAGCAAAACTGCCGGGCTGGATAGCCAGTATCAGAAAGACATCGCTGATATCCAGCAATACGCCCAGCTCTATCCGCAAAAAATCGGAGATGCCGAGGCCGCGCGCGCGGCTATTGAGCAGCAGTATCGTGATCAGCGTAACGCTGCGATGTGGGAAGAATGGGCGCAACAGAACGCGGCCACTCAGGCAGCGGCGGCGGCTTTCGACTCCCTCGGTTCAGTGGCCAGCAATGCGCTGACTGGCATTGTCACCGGAAGTATGTCGGCCAGCGATGCAATGCGCAGCATCGGCATGACCGTGCTGAACAGCGTTGTTAACTCGTTCGTTCAGATGGGCATTGAGTGGGTTAAGTCGGCAATCATGGGGCAGACGGCCACTACCGCGGCGGTTGCAGCATCCACCACCGCACAGGTGGCAGGCATCGCAACCACGACGGCGACTTCGACGGCTGCGGCAGCGGCTACTACTGCGGCATGGACTCCGGCGGCCATCATGTCCTCCGTAGCTTCATTCGGTGGCGCAGTAGCTATTGGTCTTGGCGCGATGGCTGGCATCCTTGCGCTGTCTGGTAAGCGTAAAAACGGTGGACCAGTATCGGCTGGCGGGATGTATCAGGTCGGCGAAGGTGGAATGCCGGAGATTTATCAGGCCAGTACCGGTAAGCAATACATGATACCGGGCGACAATGGCAGGGTGATCAGCAATAAGGAGATGGCTGCCGGTGGAGGTGGAGGGGTGGTTATCAACATCCAGAACTATACGTCATCATCGGTCGATGCGCAGGCTGGTATGGATGCTAATGGTGGAGTGACTGTGGATGTAATTGTCGCTGACCTGAACAACGGCGGGCCAATCAGTAACGCCATAACCAGCAACATGAACGTTAAACGCACGCCAAGAGGTCAGGGCTGATGCCAATTATCGACTATCCCGACTGGCTGCCGTTGGCGCAGAAGGCCAGCAAAAATATGACACTCGATACCGGGTTCCAGACCGATCAGCCAGCGGTCGGCCCGGCTATCTTTGAGAACCAAACCGACGACCTGAAAGTGACCTGGTCGCTGACGTGGATCTTCACCCTGGCGCAGGAGCGCGCATTCCAGCAGTGGCTACGCAGTCCGAACTATCTCAACCGGGGACTGAACTGGTTTCGGATGAATATCAATCTGGGCGGTAGTGGACTGCAACTCCAGGAACTTCACTTCACGCAGATGCCGGTGCAAACCAGTATCGACGGCGGGGTGGTGACCTGGACGGGAACCGTTATTGCTAACCACCTGTACAACGCCGACGACGAGTTTGACGACGTAATTGTTGAGCTGCCTCCACCGTGGGATTCGTGGCTGGATATCGTGGTTACTGGTTATCCGGACGGACGCGATCCGGAATCACTACCGAGGGTGCCGTAATGCCAAGCTTCAGGGAGTATAAGCAGCAGCGGCCGACGCGCGGACTGTACGACACCATTACGTTCTACCATCCATCATTTGGTTACGTCCGCCTGGTCGATAAGCAGTTCTTCCCGAAAACGCTTGGCGGACAGACATATACGCCAGCGCGATTTGAAATCGAAGAGAGCCAGCAGAGCGGTACGCCGGTGATCGATGCGACGGTGAAGTTAGGACGGCTTTCGTCGGACATCAAAGCGCTGTTGAAGCAGTGGAAGGGAGCGGCCCGGCTAACAGCTATTACGGCCACGCGGCAGATATTCGACAGCGGCGATGTGTCTGTGCCGATTAAATCCTGGCAGCTTTATGTCAAGACGGTGGATATCGATGCCGACGCCGCATCGGTCACTCTGTCTGTGACCAACCCGCTCAATAATAATATTGGAAAATTATACGATCCCCGCGAATACACTGGACTCCAGTACCTATAAGGCATGCTCATGACTAAAGATGAATTTATTCGGCTGGTCATTGGTGTGCCGTGGGCTAACCGGGCCTGCTCGTTTGAGAAAGTCGACTGCTGGGGATTGTGCGTGTTGTTTTACAGGCATGTGCTCGGCATTGAGCTGCACCAGACGCCGGACTACGAAGCCGGGGCCGACTTCTTCACCTGCTATCAGGGCGACGTCGTCTTTTGGCGCCAGGTCGATAAACCGGTAGAGGGCGGGATATTCGTGGGGTATCGCGGCGCGCAACCGGCGCATGTTGGTCTGGTACTGAACAGGCAGGCGCTGCACTCCCGCGGCGAGAATGGAAGCGTGCGCATGGACTCGTTGCTGGTCATTCAGCGGGCATTCACCAAAGTGGAGTACTTTTCGTATGGCGCTGGTTGAGATATCGAACTTTCCAGGAACGCCTAAGCTGCGTTGCAGGGTGCCAAACGGCACCCTTTTTTATGACTGGCTGGCGGCCAATGACGCTACCTTTCACCGCGATCTGCTTATCGTCCGCAACGGCGTAAAGCTGGGTGACGATGATGAGCTGGCGTTTGAACTGAGTGAGCTGGACCACATCCAGATATTCGACCAACCAAAAGGCATTGTCGGCGATATCCTGAGCCCGATCTTTAAAGTGGTGGGTCAGGTGTTTTCGTTCCTGGCACCGAAGCCCGCTATCGCAAACAACGGCGGTAATACCGTCGACTCGCCCAACAATAGCCTGACCGGTCAGACAAATACCGCCCGCGTTTACAAGGCCAAGCCGGATATCTATGGCCAGATTCGTTCGTTCCCGGATCTGATTCAGGAGTCTGTATTCGAATACGTTCACCAGACGTCTACCGACGGCGGCCTGAAGTACGTTACAGAGTGGATGTGCATCGGAATCGGTAAATACGATTACGAGTCGGTGCGCTACTCAGAATCCAGCCTGGGCTCTCTGGCTGGGGCCGAATTCCAGTTCTTCCAGCCTGGAGAGGTCATTCCTCAGATCGTCGAAGGTTACGGGTTCGATGACGTCGACGGGCAGGAGGTTCCCGGGCAGAACGAAGCCAGCGACTTCCCGATTGAAACAGCAACGGCAAACACAGTGGTCAGCGGAACGTATTCCGGCGGACAGATAGCGATGAAAATCGTCAAGCAGGCTGAGTTTGACTATTTCATGGGGCTGGTGCTGCCGCACGCGGTGACTTTCACCATCAACGTGACGTACAGCACGGCCTCCGGCACCGTGACTACCGATGCGACATTCTCCGGCACTCTGATCTCCGCCGTTGAAACAAACGATGGCGCAGTGGTGAACCCGGTGCGCTGGTACACGTTTACGATGAACCAGCTTGAGGGTCCGCAGGACATCCCGGCGAATGCCACGATCAACACCACGAAGTTCGTCCTCAACGATAACGAGGCGCTGGTGGTTGGGCCGTTCTTTTCCCCGGTCGAGTCAACGCAGCTGTGGCTTCATACCCAGTCCAGCCTGGGCGGGAAGAAAGAGACGAACTGGAAGGTGGTCATCTGGAAAATTGACGACGACTACAACCAGGTACCGGGAACGCAACAGACCTTCACGTACCGACAGACGACGCCGCACCAGTCGACGAGTGAGGTGTTTTATCGCACTGACAAGATCACTCCGACCGGAGGATTCGGGAAATACGCGGTAAGTTTCCAGCGCACCGATAATTCCAGCGACGCTTCTCTGCTGAAGGTTGAGGAGATCCACAGCATCAACATCCGTACGAACGTCGTTCACCCTACCGACACACTGGTGCGGGTGAAGGTGAGGGCGACCGAGAATGCGCTGGGAAGTCGTGAGCGCAAATATAATGCGCTGGTGACGCGGCACACCATCACGTACGACCTGGACACGCAGACGGTGGATTACACGCTGCGTCCGTCGCGCTCGTTCGCTGATGCGGTGACGCATACCTGGTTGATTATGGGTGAACAGCCGGTAAGCAGCATTGACCTGTATGGTCTGTACTCTATTGCTGAGAGCCTGCCTGACGAGCGTCTTGGCTACTTCGATTACACGTTCGATGATGAGAATGACTCGCTTGGCGATCGCGTACAGGCGATCTGTAATGCTGCGTCGGTTGTGGCGTACTGGGACGACGGCGTGATGACGTTTACCCGTGATCAGAAGGTTGACTACCCGGCGGCAGTATTCAACCGGGCCAACATGAAGACTGACGAGTACAAAATGACGTACGAAGCTACTCTTCCAGGCGGTTATGACGGCGTGCAGGTGTCCTATGTTCACCCGACCACGAACAACAAGACGTACATCAACTACCGCGTGCTGAACGGCGCCATCGTCGAGCAGGAAGCTGAGAACCCTAACAAGCTGGAGATAGTCGGTTTCCGTAATGAGTACCAGGCGCGGGAACGCGCACTACGTGAAACGAAACGCCTGATCTACTCCCGGGTGAAGATGAACGCCAAAGTGTTCGAAGATGGCATTATCCAGGTCGGAAGCGTCATTCAGATGCCGGACATTTACGACAGCAACCAGCAGGGTGGTTACGTCACCGGCCGATCCGTGAATGACTTCGATACCAGCGAGCCGATCACCTTCACAGGTTCGATGTACGTGCTGGTGACCGACAGCCTGGGTAATCCGACTCTGCGCTATCCGGCGACGGCCCGCGGTGACACGAAGTACGGCTTCACTGCAGCAATACCCGATATTCAGCTCAACATATGGAACGGAGACACTGTACAGCTCCCATCGCGCTATCTCATTGCGACGGTTGAGGAGCTGGACAGTCAGCTATGGACGGTTAACAGCATCAAACCGAACACCGATAACACGGTATCTCTTACCGTCGCGGAATACAGCGACGCCATCTACCAATAAGAACCGTCCCCGACCAACCAGACCCGGCCACCGCGCCGGGTTTTTTTATGGAATCAATATGGCTACTACACCTACTAACCTGCCAGTACCGAGCGAATCTCCGTTCGATTTCAAATTCAACATAGGAAAAATCGACGAGGTTGTTACCTCTATGGGGTGGACCTATACCGATCGCTTTGGTCAGAAGCACTACACCATTGAGGGCATCAACTATCTTTCCCAGCAGGCAATGGCCGCCTTCGGTTACGTTATCCTTACCGGGAAAACATTCACCACCGGCGCGACTATCAACAACCCTAATGAGGTGCTGCTGAACACCGCCGACGGCGAATATTACAAATGGACTGGTACGTTTGCGTCCGGCCCGAAAGTTGTTCCGGAAAACTCTACCCCTGCCAGCACTGGTGGTATTGCGCCTGGGTCCTGGCTTGGCGTTGGTGATGCCTCTCTTCGTGCAGCACTGGCCGCGATGGATGGCGAGAAGTTAATTGGTGAGTGTCCAGACATTGCTACGCTTCGAACTATAGAGCCATCCTATGACAAGCAACGCATCACCCTACGGGAGCACACCGCAAATACCGGCTATGGTGGTGGTCAGTTCCGGGCCGTAATGTCAGGATCGTCGTACGCTGACAACAACGGGACAATCATCAAAACTAGCGGTGGCGCTGCATGGGTGCGGGTAAACGTCGGTTATATATCACCGTATATGTTCGGAGCGCTACCGAGGGTTGATGCCACTACCCCTACAGCACATACAGCCATTAATGCGGCGGCGGCAGCCGCTGTGTCACAAAACGCCATATTTGATGGTCTCGGAGCTACATTTAATGTAACCGGGGAATGCACAATCAACAACAGCAACTCCATAATTTTTCAGAATATGGTTCTTGTCGTTACTGATGTCGCTGCGTCTTTCAATGTTGTGCGCGTGCGCAACGCAGACCACACTATACGACGAATACGTATTGAGGGGGGCAACTCTAAAGTTCTTGGTATTAATGTAGAATCTACCGCAACAGGTACTATTGTTGAGAGCTGTAAAGTAACCAATACTGGGCTAACCGCGATATACAGCACCGCCTCGCGAGTTGTTGCCAGGAATAACCAGACAGACTCTTGCGGTCTTTTAGGAACAGGCAACTACCGTTGCAGTATCTGGTTCAACGAGAACGAACATGCTGTTATGGAGGGGAACATTTGCACCAATTGCGCTTGGGGAATCCTAATGAGAAATACCATAGGAACATCTCAAGGTTACTTTAATACCATGCGTAACAACATTGTTGTTTCCGCTTCAGGTACGACAGCAGACTGCCAGGGGATATCAGCATCTGCCCAGATCCACCTGAGCACCACTGATAATATTGTGCGCGGTTTCCCGAATAACGCAATTGACCACCAGAACTGCTTCGGCATGATTATAACCGGAAATCAGATTCACCAATGTAACGATGGAGTGTTTATCGGAGACAGGTCTTGTGGCCGCATCATCATTTCAAATAACAATATTGAGGCCTGCTTTACAGGCATCCGGTATTACAACCCGTCAAACTCAACCCCTGAGTATCAGAATCAGACTTTTGCCGATGTTCAGATAACAAATAATGTCATCTATACGTCTACATCACGAGCTATCTGGGTGATTATGACTGGAACAACTTCGGCTAATTTCATGACAAATGTCAACGGTAATATAGTTGACGGGAACGGCTCCGCGGGTCTTGGTATTGTTATGGATACTGTGACATACGGAAGTGTTAGCCAGAACCAAGTACGAAGAGTCAGGGGCCATGGTATTGACTTAGCATCCTGTGAGGGGCTGCGGGTTATGGGTAATAGCATTGCGGATGCCGGGTTTACCACAACCGGCACGTACAACGGCATTAATCTAAGCAATTGCAACCGCTGCAATGCATCTGATAACTACGCAGTAGGGCCTTCTATGATTTATTCTGTGGTACTTGGTGGCGGGGCTTATAACATGGCGTATACCAATCACGCGCGATCAACCTCAGGAGCGACGGCAGTTAGCATTTCCGGTGGTACTGGGAACGTAGAATCATTGAATATTAAGTCATAACTAATGCGCCCCTAATGGGGCGCAACTATTCAGATTGGCATACCATATTTGGCATTCATTTCTCTGTCCGGCTGGATTTTTATCTCAATGTTACGAGGTATCAACCCATTGGACTTAAGAGTTTCTGAAATAGCTTTTCCTCTTGTTACCGGGAACGGCCAGTTGTCATTGTTATCACCCTTGGGCACATGTAGGGTCATTGTGCGTTGGTTTCCATTAACTGCGTTTTGCACCTGCTCAATCATATCTTGACCTATCGCGTAAGCAACTGAAAAAGGAACGTTCCCACTATTTGACTCTCGCAAAGAATGAGATTGGTCCGTGGTCTTGTTAATTAAGAACAGCATAACTATTGGAGCGAAATAGTGAACAGCCTTAAAGCGCTCAATGAAGTACCCCAAGCCCAAACTGGCAGCAACTATCAAGTACATAAAAGAACCCCACATTGCCACAGGTCGAGTAGCATAGTTAGCACTAGCCTTTGCGCACACCAGAATAAGAGCCAATGTAGTGATGGCACCAGAGATAACCGATACCCAGAAAGCGTATCTTTTACCTTCAGTACTTTCATCTGAATTTCTTCTTAGCAAGAACACTGCACCGCAAACAAATCCAACAGTCAGCACAACGAAAAATGTGCGATCTGTTAATTTAAGCAGTGAGTAAAATGCATTGACTGTACCTGAAATATCCAGATGATCTTTTGCCATTCGGTCCGCTCTTCCTCCGTTCATTTCAAAGAGAGCAGAAATTACCCACATCGCCAGAGTAATGCAGTGGAAAGGGTTATCCTTAATCGTCTCAACAATTTTAAATCTTTTGCTAATGAGGTTCTGAAGAAGTACCACACCGCACATTACTGCTAGCACAACACTGGCAAAAATGTTCGAAAATACACATAGGTAAATGGCGAATATCAGAACACCAGAAAAGATCGCTCTTTCGTAAAAGAATGGCTTTAAGGTTGACGACATTCTTAAAACGTAAAGTGCCAGCGTGCCGTTTATTAGGGCTGGAACAATATAGTGATAATAACAGGTAAGATTTTGCTCCCACAACAGGTATGGACTGTTATTATTATTTAGAGTTCTGAATAGGCCGAACAGGCACAGTAAGTAGAAGATCACTAAAACTGAACTTGTGTAAGTTGATAACCCTGCGGTCTTCCTCATCAAAAGATAGAATTGATAAAGGAATAACACAACAAGAACTGCAACTAAAACCGCTGTCAAATAAGCAATAGCTTCAAGGAATGTAAACCCAAGAGGCATAACGACAGATGAGGCAATGTTACCAAATAGTGGGAAAGATACCTCAGGAACTACCTTGATAGGGTTAAAACCGCCCCATTGCGGATATGCTTGCCTACCGGAAGAAAGGTTGATCCACTCATCGCCAGAAGTAATAGTTACCGGATGAATAACCGTAAAAAACACAGCCACAACTGCGAATACAAATGTGAATAACAACCACTTTATGTGAATCTCTTTTCCCAAAGTCTGACTAATCATTTCTCGTCCTTCCGAATATCATTGAAATCTTTTTTGGTGATGTATCGAGGCCTTCCTTTAACTTCAACATAAATTCTGCCGATATATTCCCCAAGCACACCTATGCCTATCAACTGAATCCCGCCCAAGAAAAGTATTGAAACCAGCATTGATGGATAGCCACGAACCGGATTGCTGAACGCTAACGTGTCGACGATCATCCATGCACCATAGATGAAGGCCAGGCCAGCAACGAATAACCCGATATACGTCCACATGCGCAACGGGAACGTAGAGAAGCTTGTGATACCTTCAAGTGCAAGGTTCCACAGCTTCCAGCCATTAAACTTAGAATCCCCGGCAACACGTTCTGCGCGGGCATATTCAACAACATCAGTGCGGCCGCCAACCCAACTCAAAACGCCTTTCATGAAAAGGTTGCGTTCTGGCATTAGCTTGATGTTTTCAACCACATCTCGAGACATCAGGCGGAAGTCGCCAACGTTTTCCTCGATCTGCGGATTGCTGATTTTGTTGTGCAGCTTATAGAACCACTCTGCGGTCTTACGCTTGAGTCGCCCATCGGTGGACCGGTCAGAGCGCTTAGCCAGCACCATATCCGCCCCGGCCTGCCATTTCTCTATCAGGTGCGGTATAACCTCAATTGGGTCCTGCAAATCAACATCTATCGGGATAATAGCTTCACCGCTTGCATGGTCCAGGCCTGCAAACAGCGCAGGTTCTTTACCGAAATTGCGGGTAAAGGAAAGAGGAATGACAAGCGGATCGGCCACAGCGAGCGCATTTATTATTGATTCTGTCGCATCTTTACTGCCGTCGTTGATAAAGACTATCTCTACTTCATGCTGTTGTAGCTCTTCAAACTCCCGCACGGTTTTGTAGAAGATTGGAATAGCATCTTCTTCATTAAATACCGGAACGACCAGAGAAATTTTCATTTCGCATCCCTAAAGACAATGAACTTTGAATAGATAAATCCGCACACCAGACTGATGGCGGAGAACACAATTAACGTGATGATAGGAGCCATGCCAGACTTATCAGCGCACCATCCAACAATCGCGCTAAGTGAGCCCATGAATCCTACGTAGAGCATGTAGCGTAGAGTGGTAGTCGAGGACTTAAACGTGAACCTGGCGTTTGCAAAGAAACTGAATGACACTGCCACGACGAATCCTGCGAAGTTGCCAAGTGCCTGACCTGTATGGAATGCGTAGATGCAAACGGCGAACACAACCCAATGAATGAGCGTGTTGATAACACCTATAGATGTGTACTTAGCAAAGAGCTTTAACATTATATAAATCAGTCAATTCGGAAAGGTCTGAAGTTTAGCACCACTGTGAAACTTGATCGACCCTCATATTTGACGATACTGTATATGCATACAGTTATTTTGTGAGGTGATTATGCCACGCACAGCAGACATTCATGCCGCGTTTGTTGCGGCCATAGAGTTAAACCCCAAGGGGTATCGTTACCTGAGCACAGACGCATTCATAGAGAAATTGCGGCAGTTCAACTGGCACTACACGCGCGAAGAAGCGAATGCCTGGATAGAGCGATACCAAAAAGACTTTGCTGACAAGACGACAGACGGTAGCGATAACAGGTACTGGATCCTGCGTAATATGGGGAGGGTCCAGTAATGGGGTTTGCATCACCTGCAAGCGATTATGTCGAGCGCCAACTTTCACCCGAGGTGATTTGCAACATCGGCGCAGAAAGTAGGGTGCTTGAAACTGATTCAGGATTTGCAGTCATTGAGCCAGCAGCCAAGTGCGCGCCCGGGGATGTGCTGCTTATACTTTGCGATGGTCATACGCAGTTTGCCAAGTTGATGGGAAAGTCGCTCATTACAGATGATGGAGAGGCAATAGAAGGAAACGCACTGCAAGAGGTCGAAGTTCTTGGCCGAGTGACGTTCTTCATCAACCGCGCAATAGACGACGGATTGCCGATATGATTACCAGTCTCAAGAAAGCGGCTCGACCAGATCCGGCCCCTGGTTCTTCACATTGCCCACGGCGCGCGAAACGGCATGCCATATAAACTTGTCGGCGGGCACTGTCCCGTCGGCTATTATCTCTTCCGCTTCATTCCCGCCTACGTCCTGGCGCATCCACTCGCGCGCCGCTTCCGGCGACAGAACCAGTGGCCGACGGTCATGAATATCGACCAGGCCTTTATCTGCGGCTGACGTCACTATCAGAAATCCTTCCGCTTCATCACCGCGCTCGAACGGCGTGCTGCCGATCGCCGCCATGAATATGGGCTGGCCGTCGGCACGGTGAATGAAGTAGGGTTGTTTCTTGTCGCCTTCTTTCTTCCATTCGAACCATCCATCCGCAAAACAGATCGCCCGACCATGCTGCCAGAGAGACTTAAACATTCTGCTGGTGGCTGCGGTTTCGACGCGCGCGTTTATCAGGGGTGCTTTATCCCACCACCCGGGCGCGTAGCCCCAGAACACCGGATCGAGATGTAACTGCTCATCGCGTTCGCTCAGCAGCAGCACTTTGGTGCCGGGCGCCACGTTGTACCGGCCAATTGGTTCCGGGTCATATGCAATGTCGCGATCGCCTTCATCGGCCAGGTAAGCCAGATATTCTTCACGGGTTTGGGCTTGTGCAAAACGTCCACACATAGAAACCTCCAGTCGGATGTCAGACTGAAAGTATAGGGCAGGGAGAAAAAGTAGCGCGCGCTGGTTAAGTCTTACAATCGGATCGGTGGTGATTATGCTGATGGTATGGGAAGGCGTAAAGCGGGACGTTGCGAAACTGGAAGGAGCTACGCAAAACGCATCTGAAAAAAAAGCACGCTTCGTACAAAGTGTACATTAAAGCGTGCTTTTGTTCGTGATAACACATTAAATCACAAGATAACTATATGATTTATATGTATTCTTAGAATAATTCATTACTTCTCATCCTGCGGCATATGGCGATAAATATAAACGCCGCTGAGCAGGGTGAAGATAAGGGTCAGCGCCGTCAGGCCAAACACCTTGAAGTTGACCCAGATATTCTGCGGCAGCCAGAATGCGATATAGATATTCGCCAGACCACACAGAATAAAAAATAGCGCCCAGGCGATATTCAGACGCCCCCACACAGCCTGCGGCAGCGTCAGTTCTTTCCCCAGCATGCGCTGGATCAGCGGCTTCTTCATCACCCACTGGCTGATGAGCAGCGCGCCCGCAAACAGGCCGTAAATCACTGTGACCTTCCATTTGATAAATTCATCATTGTGGAAGAACAACGTCAGACCACCAAACACCGCCACCATCAGGAAAGTGATGAGCGCCATCTTTTCAACTTTGCGATAGCGAACCCAGCTGTAAATCAGCACCACAGCCGTTGCCACAATCAGCGCCAGCGTGCCGGCATAGATGTCGTACAGCTTATAAAAAGCGAAAAATACGATCAGCGGTAAAAAATCAAGAAACTGCTTCATTCTGCGATCCCGGTTACTGACGAATTAACATGTACAGGCGGAACAAATAGACCAGCAGTACAGCTGAAATCAGATTGCTCAGCGTATTGGCGACAACCGCGCCGACGTTTGGCGTTAATACCGCAAAATTCGGCGCAAACAGCAACAGTAGAGTCTTGGCCAGCAACCAGCTGATAACGGCCGGGGCGACCAGACGCATATTCGCCCACGCGAGCCTTATACTGCTGCGCATGGCGGTGAAAATACCCATTTTGTCCTGCACAACCATTACTGGCGCAAATGAAAGCACGATAGCCAGCAGCACGCCCGGAACGACAACCAACATTATCCCCATCTGGACCAGCAGCGTAGTCAGGAAGATGAGGATAAACAGTTTCGGCAGCACCGGAGCACTGGCCCCGATGGCACGTAACGCGCTGACGCGTTGGCCGGCAGACACCAGCTGGATCATCAGCAACACGCCACCCGCCAGAATGGCGTTGCCGATTAGCCCCGAGAAGGTAGATGCCGCAGATGCACGCAGCAAGATTTGCTGTTGCTCTGGCGTCATATTCTGCACAAGGTCAAATAACCCTGCGCTGCCTGCAAGATGATCCCCCTGGCTCAGCGAGGCAATCTGTTCATCACTGGGTGAGAACGCATGACCCAGCACCACCGTAATAAAGGCGCACAACAACGCGATCAGTAAAAAAGTAACGAACTGATTGCGGAAAAAATTTCCCGTGTCACGGTAGACAGACTTCGCCGTGATAGACATGCACTCTCCTTGAGTATTGCAGGTGTTAATTAGCCGGCAATTGTACACCGGATAACACGCTGGTGGCAGCATCAAGGCTTGTATGGAAAAGCATATCTTTGTAAAGCGGCGGTAATCCATAGCGGGCGCGGGCGCGATTGCATGCCTCATTGACCTGTCCATCCTCTCCCGACATCGCGAAAGTGTGGCACGGGCTGGGGCGATCCGCGTAAATGGAACAGCGGGTGGATACCCCTGGTTCACCTTGCAGTGCCACACAGCGGCTCTGTTTTTGGTTGGTGCCGCGCATGCAACGCAGGAAAGGGGTCAAGGGTTCAGTGAGATCAACCGGAACGGTGCCGCCGCCATCGCTGGCTTCAGCCCAGTAGAAAGAGACTCGAAAATACGCACAACAGGCTCCGCACGTCATGCACGGGTTATGATCACTCATGGCACACCTGCAAAAGTAGAACGCATCAAATCAGACTGTGAGAGCGATAAATTATCCAGCCGCTACAGGAAGCGCAAGAGAGGAAAAACAGAAAATTTTGTAACTATGAAATGCCAAAAATTGACGCGGCAACAACTTATTGCTTTATGAGGCGTCACCAAAAATTAACCTAGATCAATGAATGTTAACTTACTGGTTTTAATGTGATCTGTGTTAGATCACTTATTACTCATTTGTGAGTATATTCTCCTCCGCAATTAAAACCACAACGATGGAGCGGATATGAAAAAATTAGCGGTGGCAGCCCTTATCTTAAGCAGTCTCTCTGGCGGCGCGTACGCGCATGAAGCAGGTGAATTCTTTATTCGTGCTGGTTCGGCAACGGTGCGTCCAACGGAAGGTTCCGACAATGTACTGGGTATGGGCGGGTTTAACGTTAGCAATAACACCCAGTTAGGCCTGACATTCACGTATATGGCTACGGATAACATTGGCGTTGAGCTTCTGGCCGCCACGCCATTCCGTCACCGCGTCGGTTTAGGGCCGACTGGGGACATTGCTACGGTGCACCATTTACCACCAACCCTGATGGCGCAGTGGTACTTCGGCGATTCCAGCAGCAAGTTACGCCCTTATATTGGTGCAGGCGTTAACTACACCACCTTCTTTGATGAGAAATTTAACGATACCGGTAAAGAGGCTGGGCTATCCGATCTCAGCCTGAAAGACTCATGGGGCATGGCGGGGCAGGTTGGTCTGGATTATCTGATTAACCGTGACTGGCTGATCAACGCCTCGGTCTGGTATATGGACATTGATACAGACGTGCGCTTTAAAGCTAGCGGTGAGCAGCAGAGTATCAGTACCCGTCTGGATCCGTGGGTATTTATGTTCTCAGCGGGTTATCGTTTCTGACAGAAGATATATCCCCGGTCAGCCGGGGATTGCTGTATGGTGGTTGTTCCACATACCTGGCTGGAGGGGATATCCCCAACATCAAATTTGAGTGTCCGGTTTGTGCAGGTAAACAGTTTCAGTTCACGACGTTCAGCCCAGCACATAGCCTACCTCACGGTGCTATCTGTTCCGTTTGCGGAACACGTCTCACCACTCATTCATGCCTGCCGAAACTCAGACGACGACGGTGGCCAAAGCCAGTAAACTAGATAAGGCCTCTGAGAGGCCTTTTTCAATCGTGAAATCACTTCTGAATTAAATAACGAATCGTTGGTCCGTCCTGCTGGATATCCAGCACGGTATAGCCGTGATTTTTGGCATCAAGCGGAATGTTATTGATCGACTGGGGGCAATCGCTCACCACTTCCAGAATTTCACCTTTCTTAAGCTGCGGTAACGCCTCAAGCGTGGCAACGGCCGGGTAAGGGCAGGGTTCACCCACCATATCGAGACGATAATCAGGCACGATCTCTTTCATGCGGCATTCTCCTGAGTTTCAGTTTTGACGGTGGCACGCCGGAAGAAGCGCTTTTCTTGCGCAATAACCAGTAAGAAGGCGATAAGCAGCAGGGCGTAGGTCACCATGAGCCCCCCGAGTGGACCAAAGGTATTCAGCAAATTGACCCTGTCCCAGTTGGTTGCCAGTACTGGAGAGACGTCATCCCAGTAGTACGCCAGGAGGGTTGAGCCAATCACGTTACCCAGACCAACCCACCAGTAATGCACCTGGCCTTCCACGGCGCGATACATCCAGCCAGTTTCGCACCCGCCCGCCAGTACGATGCCAAAACCAAACAGCAGCCCGCCAATGACCGCATTAGGACCGGCCCACATGATTTTCGGCTCAACGCCGAGCTGAACATAGCTAAAGATCCCGATCGCGCTCACGGCCATCCCGGCAATAATGGCTTTCGCCATCATGGTACGTCCGGTGATCCACATATCGCGAAACGCGGAGGTAAAGCAGATCTGCGCGCGTTCAATCAGCAGACCAAAGCCGACGCCGAACAGCATGGCCAGACCGAGTTTGGGCTGATTCATCGCCGTGCAAATCGCCCAGGCAACCATAGCAAAAAAGACCAGCATACCGAGGCGGAAGCGACGACGCGCCTGATCGGGTTTTTGCGTTAACGGAGATGCAGCGCTAACTTTCGTCATTTTCACCGGAATGCGGAACAGTGGCAGCAGGGTGAACTTTGCACCGAAATATGAGCCTATGGCGGTGGCGACGGCAAAGAACCAGGCATGCAGCGAGAACTGCGGAATACCGGTAAAGAACGCGGCCAGATTACAGCCCATCGCCAGGCGGGCGCCAAACCCGGCAATGATACCGCCGACTACGGCCTGCATAATGCGGATGCGGCTTTTCGGCATGCGCAACTTAACGTTGTTGGCCCACAGCGCGGCCGCAAAACATCCGCCAAACATGCCAATGATCATCATTCCGTCGATGCGGGTCAGCGGTGAGCCCTCAAGATGGATCAGTTTGAAGTAACCCCACTCTTCGGCATGAACGCCTGCCAGCTGTAATAGCTGCCCACCCCAGCGGGTAAACTCGCCCGTAACAGCCCAGAAGGTGCCGGTAATACCGAAATAATAGGTAGAGAGAATGCCTGCCGCGATAACGGCCGGAACAGGTGACCAGAACTTAACCAGGTAAGTCTGTTTGAAGGAATGCCAGGACATGAATAACCTCTGAACTCAGAAGGGTAACGCTAAAAAGAGCCCAGATCATACGCTTACGCGAAAGTTTGAAAAGTCATTCACACCGAAAATATCGACAGGATCAATTTTGACCTGCTTCTTTCAGGAAGAGATAAGGGAAAACCGCCTGACGCCGGGGCCAGACGGTGTTAACGGTTACGCCTTGTGTGTGGCCGCTTTCATGGATGTGACGAATGCGTGTAACTCAGCCAGCATCTGCTCTGGCTTATCCACATTCTTCTCGATGATTTTCACGATAGCCGAACCGGAAATGGCCCCGGCGGCTTTCGCGTCAATCGCCGCAGTAACCTGATCCGGAGAGGAAATCCCAAAGCCCTGAAGCGGCGGTGCAGCATGGTATTCTGCCAGCTTCTCCACCAGATGATGCAGCGGAAGCGCGGCTTTGTTTTCCGCACCGGTGACGCCCGCACGGGAGAGCAGGTAAGTGTAACCCCGTCCGTAAGAGGCAATCTGGCGCAACAGATCGTCATCAGCATTCGGTGGACAGATGAAAATCGGCGCGACGTTGTGGCGCATCGCCGCCTGACGGAACGGCGCAGACTCTTCAACGGGCACGTCAGCCACCAGCACGGAGTCAACGCCCACGCGGGCGCACTCTGCGTAAAACGCATCAATACCGCGGCTGAACACCAGGTTGGCGTACATCAGCAGGCCGATCGGAATGGTCGGGTGCTTCTGGCGAATCGCCGCCAGCATTTCGAAGCACTGGCCCGGCGTCACGCCCGCAGCAAACGCGCGAAGCGTCGCGTTCTGGATGGTCGGGCCATCCGCCAGCGGATCGGAGAACGGAATCCCCAACTCCAGCGCGTCGGCACCAGCGTCAATCAGGGTATCGATAATCTTCAGCGACAGCTCCGGACCGGGGTCGCCCAGCGTCACGAAGGGAACGAAAGCGCCTTCCTGGCGGGCTTTCAGTTGTGCAAATGCGTTGTCGTAGCGTTCCATCAGATTTCCCCTCGTGCTTTCAGAATATCGTGAACGGTGAAAATATCTTTGTCACCGCGACCGGAAAGGTTTACCACCAGTAGCTGCTCTTTTTCCGGGTTTTCCTTCATCATTTTCAGCGCGTGTGCCAGCGCGTGGGAAGACTCCAGCGCCGGGATGATCCCTTCATTGCGGCACAGCGTTTTGAAGGCCTCCAGCGCTTCGTCATCAGTGATGGAGACATAATCCGCGCGGCCGGTGCTGTTGAGGAACGCGTGCTGCGGCCCTACGGACGGGAAATCCAGCCCGGCTGAAATTGAGTAAGACTCCTCAATCTGCCCTTCATCGGTCTGCATCATCGGGGCCTTCATGCCGAAATAGATCCCCACGCGACCATGCTTCAGCGGCGCACCGTGCTCGCCCGTTTCAATGCCGTGGCCGGCAGGCTCAACGCCAATCAGCCCAACGCTGGTTTCGTCGATAAAATCGGCAAACATGCCGATGGCGTTAGATCCGCCGCCAACGCAGGCGATTACCGCATCCGGCAGGCGACCCTCTTTTTCGAGGATCTGCGCTTTAGTCTCTTCACCGATCATGCGCTGGAATTCACGCACGATGGTCGGGAACGGGTGTGGGCCTGCCGCGGTACCGAGCATATAGTGGGCGGTTTCGTAGCTGCCAGACCAGTCGCGCAGCGCTTCATTACAGGCATCTTTCAGCGTGGCAGAACCGCTGTGCACAGGGATCACTTCCGCCCCCATCAGACGCATACGGAACACGTTCGGCGACTGGCGTTCCACGTCTTTCGCCCCCATATAGATGCGGCACTTCAGGCCGAGCAGGGCGCTGGCGAGGGCAGAGGCCACGCCGTGCTGGCCTGCGCCGGTTTCGGCGATAATTTCGGTTTTACCCATACGTTTGGCGAGCAGAGCCTGGCCAAGCACCTGATTAGTTTTATGCGCGCCGCCGTGCAGCAGATCTTCACGTTTAAGGTAGAGCGTGGTTCTGGTGCCTTCGGTCAGGTTGCGGCATTTGGTCAGTGCCGTCGGACGACCGGCGTAGTTTTTCAGCAGGTCAGTAAACTCCGCCTGAAACGCCGGATCTTTCTGCGCACTCACGAACGCTTCTTCCAGCTGGCGCAGCGCGGGCATCAGGATTTGTGGGACGTACATCCCACCAAACTCACCAAAATACGGGTTAAGTAATGTCGTCATCTTCTCTTCCTTAATATGCACGCAGAGTTTTAAATACCGATGCCAGCTTGCTGGCGTCTTTTATGCCCGGTTGGGACTCTACGCCTGAATTGAAATCGAGGCCGGCGCAGCCGGTTTTGGCTGCTTCCACACAGTTATCGGGGCTTAATCCCCCCGCCAGCAGGACATTGTCCAGCACTTCGCCACGCAGCAGTGACCAGTCGAAACGCTGCCCCGTGCCGCCCTGGCCGTTGTCGAGCACGTATTTATCAACATGCGTAAGGTTACGCGCGGGCAGGATGGCGCCAACGCTTTGCGCTTTCCAGATCTGAACCTGAGGTGCCAGAACATGTCGCAGAGCATCGATGTATGTCTGATCTTCATCGCCATGTAGCTGAACCGCGCTCAGGGATAACGCGTCCGCTTTCGCCGCAACGTCGTTAATATCCGCATTGCGGAACACGCCCACGTAGCTCAGTGGCGCAGCCGCAATCACCTTGCGCGCCTGTTCTTCATTAACGGCGCGAGGAGAGGACTCAACAAAGATCAGACCACCATAGATTGCGCCCGCCTCATACGCCGCCTGCGCATCCTGTTCACGGGTCAGGCCGCAAACTTTGTTCTCACCCAGCAGCACGCGGCGCACGGCCGCATTAAGATCGTCGTGTTCCATCATCGCGGAACCGATCAGGAAACCGTTGGCAAAGTGGCTGAGTTCGCGCACCTGAGCGTAGCTGTTGATTCCGGATTCGCTGATCACCGTGACGCCCGCACCCAGACGCGGCGCAAGCTGGCGCGTACGGTTGAGGTCAATCGACAGGTCGCGCAGGTCGCGGTTGTTAATGCCGACCACTTTGGCTTCCAGCGCGATGGCGCGCTCCAGCTCCTCTTCGTTGCTCACTTCGGTAAGCACGCCCATATTCAGGCTGTGCGCGACGGCGGAGAGCTGGCGATACTGTTCGTCATCCAGCACGGAGAGCATCAGCAGGCAGGCATCGGCCTGGTAAAAGCGCGCCAGCCAGATCTGATACGGGTCGATAATAAAGTCTTTGCACAGAATCGGCTGCGGCGCGATGCCGCTGACTACGGGCAGAAAATCGAAGCTGCCCTGGAAATATTTCTCATCCGTCAGCACAGAAATGGCAGACGCATGATGCTTGTAGATACCGGCAATACGCGCCGGGTCGAAATCGTCACGGATCACGCCTTTGGACGGAGACGCTTTTTTACACTCCAGAATAAACGCGGTACGCGCGCCCTGGAGGGCATCATAGAAACGACGGCTGCTCGGAACGACGTCATTCTGAAAACTGGCGAGCGGCTGCTGTTGCTTACGGGCTTCCACCCAGATGGCCTTATCGGCGACGATTTTCGCTAAAACGGTCTGCATTATTTACCCTCTTGCCGCAAGTGCGGTAACGCGATCGTAAGCTGCACCGGAGCGCAGTACGTCCAGAACTTTTTGGGCGTTGGCTTTCAGATCTTCCTCGCCATGTAAACGCATCAGCATGGCTACGTTGGCCGCCACGGCGGCCTCATGGGCGGCCTCACCTTTACCTTGTAATAAGCGCGTGAGAATGTCACGGTTTTCTTCCGGCGTGCCGCCCGCCAGGGCGTCCTGATGGTACGGGGTCAACCCGAAATCAGCGGCCTCAAGCTGATAGTTCAGCACTTCGCCGTTATTCAGTTCGGCCACCAGCGTGGGCGCATGCAGGGAAACTTCATCCATCCCGCCGCTGTGTACCACGGCGGCGCGTTGGTAACCGAGGACGCGCAGCGTCTCCGCAATCGGCAGGACCAGCTCCGGACTGTAAACGCCAATCAGCGCCAGCGGCGGGTGCGCCGGGTTAATGAGTGGACCGAGCACATTAAACAGCGTCCGGGTTTTAAGCTGCTGGCGAACGGGCATCGCGTGGCGGAAACCGGTGTGATACTTCGGCGCAAACAGGAAACAGACGCCCAGGTCATCCAGCGCTTCACGGGAACGCTCGGCGTTCATGTCCAGGTTGATACCGAAAGCCGCCAGCAGGTCGGACGATCCGGAACGGCTGGACACGCTGCGGTTGCCGTGCTTCGCCACTTTCAGTCCGCATGCCGCCGCCACAAAGGCGCTGGCGGTCGAAATATTGATGCTGTTGCTGCCGTCGCCACCGGTCCCAACGATATCGGCAAACGGATAGTCCGGGCGCGGGAACGGGGCGGCATTTTCCAGCAGCGCGGTTGCCGCACCGGCGATCTCCTGCGGGCTTTCGCCGCGCACTTTCATGCTCACCAGCGCAGCGGCCAGCTGCTCAGGCTTCAGCTCGCCGCGCACAACGGCGGAGAAAAGCTGGTGGCTCTCCTGCTGGCTCAGGGTCTGGGCCTGATACAGTTTTTCCAGAATCGGTTGCAGGGTGTTGGTCTGCTCCAGCTTTTGCAGCGCCCAGTTGAGCGTTTGCTCCAGCAGGCGCGCGCCGTTAGACGTCAGGATAGATTCCGGGTGGAACTGCATCCCGCAGACGCGATCCGCATCGTGACGCACCGCCATCACCATCCCTTCAAACGAGGCGTTAATCGTCAGCCCGGCCGGAATATTGCTGCCGACCAGTGAGTGGTAACGCGCCACCGGAAGCGGGTTCGGCAGACCGGCAAACATCGCCTGACCGTCATGTTCAATGCTTGACGCTTTACCATGCAGGATCTCCCCCGCCTGACCCACGTAACCACCGTAGGCTTCGACAATCGCCTGGTGGCCGAGGCAGATGCCGATAATCGGCAGCTTGCCGCGCATACGGGTCAACAGCTCAGGCATACAGCCCGCTTCGCTCGGTGCGCCTGGCCCCGGGGAGAGCATCAGCACCGGGTTTTGCATGGTCGCCAGACGGTCAATCAGCGTCTGGGCCGGAACGTGGTTGCGATAGATAACGACGTTGTGTCCATTCGCACGCAGCTGATCTGCCAGGTTGTAGGTAAAGGAGTCGATATTATCGAGCAGCAGAATGTCAGCCATCAGAAAATCTCCTGTGCATGGTGTGCGGTAGCAATGGCGCGCAGTACCGCGCGCGCTTTACTGCGGGTTTCGTCGGCTTCCGACTGCGGAACAGAATCCAGCACAATCCCGGCCCCGGCCTGGACGGTAGCAATGCCGTCCTCAACGTAGGCGGAGCGAATCACGATGCAGGTATCGAGGTCACCGTGAGCGGTGAAATAGCCCACCGCGCCACCGTAGCTGCCGCGACGGCGGCCTTCAGCTTCGGCAATCAGCTGCATGGCGCGGACTTTCGGCGCGCCGCTCAACGTGCCCATGTTCATGCAGGCGCGGTAGGCGTGCAGGACGTCGAGGTCGTGGCGCAGCTCACCCACCACGCGGGATACCAGATGCATGACGAAGGAGTAGCGGTCGACTTTGGTCAGGTCTGCCACATAGCGGCTGCCCGGCGTACAAATACGCGCCAGGTCGTTACGTGCCAGGTCAACCAGCATCAGGTGTTCGGAGAGCTCTTTGTGGTCGGTACGCATTTCCAGTTCGATGCGGCTGTCGAGATCGCGGTCCAGGGAGCCATCGGCACGACGGCCGCGTGGACGGGTTCCCGCTATCGGGTAGATCTCAATCTGGCGGCTGGTGGCGTCGTACTTGAGGGAGCTTTCCGGTGACGCGCCGAACAGAGTGAAATCATTGTCCTGCATAAAGAACATGTACGGGCTTGGGTTGCTCTTTTTCAGCACATCGTAAGCCGCCAGCGGCGACGGGCAGGGCAGTGAAAAGCGACGGGACGGCACCACCTGGAAAATCTCCCCGGCACGAATCGCTTTTTGCATCTGACGGACCACCGCGCCGTACTGATCGTCGGTCTGACTCACCTCGCAGGTCATCTTTTCAACACGCTGCACCGGGAGCGCGGGCGGTGCTTCTGACATCTGCTGTTGCAGTTGGGCGATGCGCTGCGTGAGGCGATTTTTCTCAGACACAGATGGCGTGAACAGGCTTGCCTGAATGCGGGTGTATTTTTTCTGATGGTCGATCACCAGCAGGGTTTCGGCCAGGTAGAAGCAGTAGTCCGGGCAGCGGTTACCCTGCTCGGTTTCCGGTAAATCTTCAAAGCCAGCAACCAGGTCGTAAGCAAACAGCCCGCCAAAGAACATTGCTTCGCGCTCATCTTCCGGCACAATGACCAGATTTTGCAGCAGGCGGAAGGCGTCGAAAACGGAGAGTGAGCAGAGGCGGGCATCTTCATCCAGCAACTGGCTTACCGGCGGGAAATGCAGAATTCGCAGGTCCGGATGACGCTCATTTTCAATGCCTGAAGGCAGAGCCGCATCCAGCAGCGGCAGCAGCGACGCGCCATTCTCGGATAAAGCCTTAACAGTGACAGTGTCACCCGATGCGGTAATGCGCAGCGCGCTGTCAACCAGCAGCAGGCTTTTGAGATCGTCTTTGCTGTCGATATCAGCAGATTCCAGCAGCAGCGTCGCAGGACGTGCACCGCACACCTGATGAAAGAGCGCGGTAGGGTTATGGCGATAGGCCGCCTCGCAGGTCAGCAGTTCGAGGTGGGGTTTGGCTGTTTGCATGTAGTTATTCTCATATTCTGTTCAAAAAAAAGCCCGCTTGGGAGCGGGCCGGGTATCTGTTTGCTTTTCGCAGACGCGTGACACTGCCCGAAGATCAGGAAGTACGCCACCAACCGTGCAGAGCGAAATGTGCTGTCATTTTCAGATACCTTTCTCGTGTGAACTTGCGTACTAGTTAACTAGTTCGATGGCGTGTTGTCAACCCCTGATTTCAGTATTTCGCGGTAAGTCGGTATCATAGGTGCTTCGGATGTCTCCAGACTGTAATGGGAAGTGCTTTGAGCGATACCACCTACGCCGTAATTTATGATTTACACAGCCATACGCAGGCTTCAGATGGCCTGCTGACGCCCGAAGCCCTGGTCCATCGCGCCGTTGAAATGCGTGTCGGCACGCTGGCAA
Source organism: Enterobacter cloacae complex sp. ECL411 (assembly GCF_021869665.1). Lineage (NCBI taxonomy): Bacteria > Pseudomonadati > Pseudomonadota > Gammaproteobacteria > Enterobacterales > Enterobacteriaceae > Enterobacter > Enterobacter cloacae complex sp. ECL411. Next base: position 2,526,466 of record NZ_CP091486.1, on the reverse strand, counting down.
TAACCGATCACGACACAACTGACGCCATCCCCGCCGCGCGCGCCGAGATTGCCCGAAGCGGGCTGGCGCTAAATCTGGTGCCCGGGGTCGAGATCTCCACGCTCTGGGAAAACCACGAAATTCATATCGTTGGCCTGAATATTGATACAGAACATCCGGCAATGTGCGCATTTTTGCAAGAACAAAAAGCACGACGCAATCAACGCGCGGAGTTGATAGGCGAACGTCTTGAGAAGGCGCATATCCCCGGTGCGCTGGAAGGTGCGCGCAAGCTGGCGAACGGTGGGGCGGTCACGCGCGGCCATTTCGCCCGTTTTCTGGTTGACGCCGGTAAAGCGACGACCATGGCGAATGTGTTTAAAAAATATCTTGCGCGCGGGAAAACCGGATACGTTCCTCCCCAGTGGTGTACAATAAAACAAGCTATTGATGTGATTCATCATTCTGGTGGTAAGGCCGTATTGGCCCATCCGGGGCGGTATAATCTTTCTGCTAAATGGCTGAAAAGGCTGCTGGCCCACTTTGCCGAATCCGGCGGTGAGGCGATGGAAGTTGCCCAGTGTCAGCAGGCACCCAATGAGCGTTCGCAGCTCGCGACCTACGCCCGTCAGTTTGGCCTGCTTGGGTCACAGGGTTCAGATTTCCATCAACCCTGCGCGTGGATTGAACTGGGGCGCAAGCTCTGGTTACCCGCTGGCGTTGAGCCCGTCTGGCAGCTCTGGGAACAGCCACAGCAAATTGAAGAGAGGGAAGTATGAGTCAGTTTTTCTATATCCATCCGGATAACCCACAGCCACGTCTGATTAATCAGGCTGTGGAAATCGTCCGTAAAGGTGGCGTTATTGTCTACCCAACCGATTCTGGCTACGCGCTGGGCTGTAAAATCGAGGATAAAGGGGCGATGGAGCGCATCTGTCGCATCCGCCAGCTGCCAGACGGCCACAACTTCACCCTAATGTGTCGCGATCTCTCTGAGCTGTCGACCTATGCGTATGTCGACAACGTGGCCTTTCGCCTGATCAAAAACAACACGCCGGGAAACTACACCTTCATTCTGAAAGGGACAAAAGAGGTGCCGCGTCGTCTGTTGCAGGAAAAACGTAAAACCATCGGCATGCGCGTGCCGTCGAACCCGATTGCCCAGGCGCTGCTGGAAACCCTCGGCGAGCCGATGCTGTCTACCTCGCTGATGCTGCCGGGCAGTGAGTTTACCGAGTCCGACCCGGAAGAGATCAAAGATCGTCTGGAGAAAGTGGTGGAGCTGATTATTCATGGCGGCTATCTAGGCCAGCAACCGACCACCGTGGTGGATCTCACCGAAGACGCGCCAGAAGTGATTCGTGAAGGCGTGGGCGATGTTAAGCCTTTCTTGTAAGGGTGTAAGCAGATATACTACGCGGCCATCAAAGCAGGGCGCTGCCCTGTTTTTGACCTGATTCGACGCCTGTGAAGGCGACACCTGAGGAAGCTCAATGAGCGAGAAGTTACAGAAAGTGCTGGCGCGTGCCGGCCACGGTTCGCGCCGTGAAATCGAAGCCATTATTGAAGCAGGTCGCGTGAGTGTGGACGGTAAAATCGCCACACTCGGTGACCGCGTTGAAATCGTACCGGGGCTGAAGATCCGCATTGACGGCCATCTTATCTCCGTGAAAGAGTCCGCTGAACAGATCTGCCGCGTGCTGGCTTACTACAAGCCGGAAGGCGAACTGTGTACCCGCAACGATCCGGAAGGCCGCCCGACGGTGTTCGACCGTCTGCCAAAACTGCGTGGCGCCCGCTGGATTGCCGTAGGGCGTCTGGACGTGAATACCTGTGGCCTGCTGCTGTTCACCACCGATGGTGAACTGGCAAACCGCCTGATGCACCCGAGTCGTGAAGTGGAGCGTGAATACGCCGTTCGTGTTTTCGGCCAGGTTGATGAGAACAAACTGCGCGATCTGTCGCGTGGCGTTCAGCTGGAAGACGGCCCAGCGGCGTTCAAAACCATCAAGTTTACCGGTGGTGAAGGCATTAACCAGTGGTACAACGTTACCCTTACAGAGGGACGTAACCGCGAGGTGCGTCGTCTGTGGGAAGCGGTCGGTGTCCAGGTAAGCCGTTTGATTCGTGTCCGCTATGGCGACATCCTGCTGCCGAAAGGCCTGCCACGTGGCGGCTATACCGAGCTGGATCTGACGCAAACCAACTACCTGCGCGATCTGGTTGGCCTGACGCCAGAAACCACATCGAAAGTGGCGGTAGAGAAAGATCGTCGTCGTATGAAGGCGAACCAGATCCGCCGTGCGGTTAAACGTCACAGCCAGGTTAGCAGCAATCGCCGCTCTGGCAGCCGTAATAACAATGGTTAATCTAAAAGCCCGGTGAATATACCGGGCTTTTTTCTTCAGTAATCAATCCCTATTTGCGCTTTGATACCCGCATCGAACGCATGCTTAACCGGACGCAGCTCGCTGATGGTATCGGCCAGCTCCAGAATGTCCCGATGACACCCGCGCCCCGTGACGATCGCCGTCTGGTGTGCAGGGCGGTTCCTGAGGGCCTCCAGCACGGCTTCCAGCGGCAGGTAGTCATAGGCCACCATATACGTGATCTCATCCAGCAACACCATGTTCAGCGACGGGTCAGAGAGCATTCTTTTGGCATGCTCCCAGACGGCGAGGCAGGCTGCGGTATCTGTTTCCCGGTTCTGGGTATCCCAGGTAAAACCGGTCGCCATCACCTGAAACTCAACGCCATGCGGTTCGAGCAGATTACGCTCGCCGTTGGGCCATTCACCCTTGATAAACTGGATCACGCCCACTTTCTGACCGTGCCCGACTGCGCGGGTGGCGGTACCGAATGCGGCGGTGGTTTTGCCTTTGCCGTTGCCGGTGAACACGATGAGGATCCCGCGTTCGTCCTGGGCGGCTGCCACACGTGCATCAACCTGTTCTTTCAGACGCTGCTGGCGCTGCTGATGACGGTCTTCACTCATTGCGATATCCCCGGTTTGCGGCCTGGCTGAGCATCGAATGTCATTCCGGTTTTACGACGGCTGTCGTCACCCATCAGCCACAGATAAAGAGGCATAATATCGGCCGGGGTTTTAAGCTTTTGCGGATCTTCTGTCGGGAACGCGCTGGCACGCATTTTAGTGCGCGTACCGCCAGGGTTAATACAGTTAACCCGCAGATGGCGGTTTTGATACTCTTCGGCCAGCACCTGCATCATTCCTTCGGTGGCAAATTTTGAGGCGGCGTAAGCCCCCCAGTTCGCACGACCCTGACGCCCCACGCTGGAGGAGGTAAACACCAGCGAACCGGAATCTGAGTTAAGTAATAAAGGAAGCAAGGCCTGGGTCAGGAAAAACGTCCCGTTGACGTTAACCTGCATCACCTGCTGCCAAATCTCCGGATCCTGTTCATCCATCGGGCGCACTTCGCCCAGTAACCCCGCGTTGTGCAGTACGCCGTCCAGACGCGAATAATGCGTACTAATGCGCTGGGCAAGGGCCTGACATGACGCTGACGTACAGGTCAGCAGATCGAGCGTATACCAGGGCGTGGGGGTACCGCCGGCGTTTTCGATTTCACGGGCAACGGCTTTGAGCTTTTCTTCATTACGTCCCAGCAGAATAAGGCTCGCACCGTATTCAGAATAAGTCAGCGCCGCTTCGCGACCAATCCCGTCGCTGGCACCGGTAACCAGAATGATGCGGTTCTGTAGAAGGTTTTTTTGTGGCTGATAATGCACGGTGGCTCCTCAGGCGCATTGGGCGTGACTTGCACCTTTATTTATGACTTTTCGGCTTTATGCCCGAAACCGCGTCAGAATTCAATCAGTCTACAGGACAGAACGCTGGGAAATTAACAATTTGCAAAGATTTAAACCAGAAACGTGGGATTCCTGAAGCCGCCTCGCAGAGCTAATGTCCAGAGCGAGACGCCTGCGCAGGGCTGTTGTACACTGGCGTGAAAGATTCGTGGTTAAATCAAGGTGGAACGCGTGGAATTACTTTCTCAGTATGGGTTGTTTTTGGCCAAAATCGCGACGGTGGTTATTGCTGTCGCGGTGATTGCCGTCCTGATTGTCAACCTGACGCAGCGTAAGCGTCAGCGTGGTGAGTTACGCATTACCCGCCTGAGCGAGCAGTATAAAGAGATGCGGGAAGAGATGTCTCTGGCGCTGCTTGACGATCATCAACAGAAGCTGTGGCTAAAAGCCCAGAAGAAAAAACATAAGCAGGACGCCAAAGCCGCGAAGGCGAAAGCTAAGCTCGCCACGCCACAGGCTGACGCAAAACCGCGCGTCTATGTGCTCGATTTTAAAGGTAGCATGGATGCGCATGAAGTCTCCTCTCTGCGTGAGGAAGTGACAGCGGTGCTGGCCGTGGCGACAGCCCAGGATCAGGTGGTGGTACGCCTTGAAAGCCCGGGCGGCGTAGTGCATGGGTATGGACTGGCGGCTTCGCAGTTACAACGTCTGCGGGATAAACAGATCCCGCTCACCGTGGCGGTAGATAAGGTCGCGGCGAGTGGCGGCTATATGATGGCGTGCGTGGCGGATAAAATCGTCGCAGCACCGTTCTCCATTATCGGCTCGATTGGGGTGGTTGCGCAGATCCCTAACTTCAATCGTTTCCTGAAAAATAAAGAGATCGACATCGAATTGCATACGGCGGGTCAGTACAAACGTACGCTGACGCTGCTCGGCGAAAATACCGAAGAGGGACGGCAGAAGTTCCGGGAAGATCTGAACGAAACCCACCATCTGTTCAAGGATTTCGTGCACCGCATGCGCCCAACGCTGGACATTGAGCAGGTGGCTACGGGCGAACACTGGTACGGCACGCAGGCGCAGGAGAAAGGGCTGGTGGATGAAGTGGGTACCAGCGACGACCTCCTGCTCAACCTGATGGAAGGCCGTGAGCTGGTGGGGGTGCGCTTCACCCGACGTAAGCGCCTGCTCGACCGTTTAACCAATAGTGCGGCAGAAAGCGCGGATCGCCTGCTGCTACGCTGGTTGCAGCGCGGACAAAAGCCGCTGCTGTAAAGAAAAACGCGAGGCAGATGCCTCGCGTTTTCGTTTTAATCGACCAGGTGGTACTTCTCTGAGAGGGTATGCGCCAGGTATTTAAACATGTTAAACACGGCGGTGCTTTTCGGGGTTGGTAACCCTTGTTCATCAAGGAAGTATTCACCGCTGAACACCAGCACGCCATTACGTTGTTCCACGCCAGTCGCTTCAATCCCCGCCAGGGTGTCTTCATGGTCGCGAATGAGTTTGTTTGCTTCGATAAGCAGTGAAGCTCGGTCAATGGGTTGGGTCGTATTCTGCATATTCCACTCCTTAAACAGTGACAATAGTCTACGCCTGGGTCGCTTCGGGGGCAAATTTTCCCTGCTATCCGCGGGTATAAGGAACAGGGGCTGGCTGGCGGGATTTGCTTTTGCATGCTAATAAAGTTGCGTAACGAATTTTATCAGGTACAGTGTGCGCTTTCGTCATTCTGGCAACAGAATTGCTTGACATTCGACCGGGAATTCGTCACGAATGAACTTTGATGTGAGAAAAATACCCGAAAACTCAATGACCTGGATGTCGCCATACTGACGTTCGGTAAGACAAAGGGGTTGATATCCCCTGACGACGTCGCAATATCAATGGCTCGTCGTCAGCGGAAGGGAAATCAACGTGCGGCGTATTCCTGGAAGAATTAAATTAGGTAAAGGTGAATATGGGTAAAGCTCTCGTCATCGTTGAGTCCCCGGCAAAAGCCAAAACGATCAATAAATATCTGGGCAATGACTACGTGGTTAAGTCCAGCGTTGGTCACATTCGCGATTTGCCGACAAGTGGCTCAGCCAGCAAAAAGAGCGCAGACTCTACCTCCACCAAAGGGGCTAAAAAGCCTAAAAAGGATGAACGTAGCGCGCTTGTCAACCGCATGGGTGTTAACCCATGGCACAACTGGGATGCACAATACGAAGTGCTGCCAGGCAAAGAAAAAGTCGTTAACGAGCTGAAACAGCTTGCTGAAAAAGCAGACCACATTTATCTCGCAACCGACCTTGACCGCGAAGGGGAGGCCATCGCATGGCACCTGCGGGAAGTGATTGGGGGTGATGACAAACGCTACAGCCGTGTAGTGTTTAACGAAATTACAAAGAATGCGATTCGTCAGGCGTTTGAAAAGCCGGGTGAACTGAATATCGACCGTGTTAACGCTCAGCAGGCGCGTCGCTTTATGGACCGCGTTGTAGGCTACATGGTTTCGCCGTTGCTGTGGAAAAAGGTCGCTCGCGGCCTGTCTGCGGGACGTGTGCAGTCTGTGGCTGTTCGTCTTGTTGTCGAACGTGAACGCGAGATCAAAGCGTTTGTCCCGGAAGAGTTCTGGGAAGTGGATGCGAATGTCACCACGCCGGGCGGCGATGCGCTGCCGTTGCAGGTGAGCCACCACAACGACAAACCGTTCCGTCCTGAAAATCGCGATCAGACCATGGCCGCCGTAGCGCTGCTGGAAAAAGCGCGTTATCAGGTGCTGGATCGTGAAGACAAACCGACCAGCAGCAAGCCTGGCGCACCGTTTATCACGTCAACGCTTCAGCAGGCGGCAAGTACGCGTCTGGGTTACGGCGTGAAGAAAACCATGATGATGGCCCAGCGTTTGTATGAAGCGGGTTACATCACCTACATGCGTACTGACTCCACCAACCTGAGCCAGGACGCTGTCAGCATGGTGCGTGGCTATATCGAGGACAACTTCGGTAAGAAATACCTGCCGGACAGTCCTAATCAGTACGCCAGCAAAGAGAATTCTCAGGAAGCGCACGAAGCGATCCGTCCTTCTGACGTTTCCGTTCTGGCGGAATCTCTTAAAGATATGGAAGCGGACGCCCAGAAGCTGTATCAGCTGATCTGGCGCCAGTTCGTGGCCTGCCAGATGACGCCAGCGAAATACGACTCCACTACGCTGACCGTTGGCGCGGGTGATTTCCGCCTGAAAGCGCGCGGCCGCATTCTGCGTTTCGACGGCTGGACAAAAGTGATGCCTGCGCTGCGTAAAGGTGATGAAGACAGAACGCTGCCTTCCGTCAACAAAGGCGACGAGCTGTCGCTGGTTGATCTGGTACCGGCTCAGCACTTCACCAAGCCGCCTGCGCGTTTCAGCGAAGCGTCGCTGGTAAAAGAGCTGGAAAAACGCGGCATCGGTCGCCCGTCTACCTATGCGTCAATCATTTCGACCATTCAGGATCGTGGATACGTTCGCGTTGAGAACCGTCGTTTCTATGCTGAAAAAATGGGTGAGATTGTTACCGACCGTCTGGAAGCTAACTTCCGTGAGTTGATGAACTATGACTTCACCGCGCAGATGGAGGACAGTCTCGATGAGGTTGCCAGCCATAAGGCCGAGTGGAAGAAAGTTCTCGACAGCTTCTTCAGCGATTTTACCAACCAGCTTGAGAAAGCTGAGAAAGATCCTGAAGAGGGCGGCATGCTGCCTAACCAGATGGTACTGACCAGCATCGACTGCCCAACCTGTGGCCGTAAAATGGGGATCCGTACCGCAACCACGGGCGTGTTCCTCGGCTGTTCTGGTTATGCGCTGTCGCCGAAAGAGCGTTGCAAAACCACTATCAACCTCGTGCCGGAGAACGAAGTTCTCAACGTGCTGGAAGGTGACGATGCGGAGACCAACGCACTGCGCGCCAAGCGCCGCTGTAAGAAATGCGGCACGGCGATGGACAGCTACCTGATCGATCCAAAACGTAAACTGCACGTTTGCGGTAATAACCCAACCTGCGACGGTTATGAGATCGAAGAAGGTGAGTTCCGCATTAAGGGCTATGACGGTCCGATCGTTGAGTGTGAGAAATGTGGTTCCGAAATGCACCTGAAAATGGGACGCTTCGGTAAGTACATGGCATGTACCAACGACGACTGTAAAAACACGCGTAAGATCCTGCGTAACGGTGAAGTTGCGCCGCCGAAGGAAGATCCGGTTCCGCTTCCTGAGCTGCCGTGCGAGAAGTCAGATGCGTATTTCGTGCTGCGTGACGGCGCTGCTGGGGTATTCCTGGCGGCCAACACCTTCCCGAAATCGCGCGAAACCCGTGCGCCGCTGGTAGAAGAGCTGTACCGCTTCCGCGACCGTCTGCCGGAGAAACTGCGTTACCTGGCCGATGCGCCACAGCAGGATCCGGAAGGCAATAAAACCGTGGTGCGCTTCAGCCGTAAAACGAAGCAGCAGTACGTGGCGGCAGAGAAAGAGGGTAAAGCGACCGGTTGGTCAGCCTTCTTTGTCGACGGGAAATGGGTTGAAGGTAAAAAATAATCTTCACTTACCGTAACTTACCTTTGAAAGGGCCGGACTTCCGGCCCTTTTTTATTACGTTGTTATTATTTTTTGTTCCGTACTATACAGCCTGGCTATAAATGATATAGTGGTTATAGTTAACCCGTTTCTTATTATCAAATCGTATTAAGCGATTGACGCATGCGCTAAATCGGATGGTCTGGCATGAAATTACAGCAGCTTCGCTATATCGTTGAGGTCGTCAATCATAACCTCAATGTCTCTTCCACCGCAGAAGGTCTTTATACCTCGCAGCCTGGCATCAGTAAGCAGGTGCGTATGCTGGAGGATGAATTAGGTATTCAGATATTTGCCCGCAGCGGTAAGCACCTGACCCAGGTCACGCCGGCAGGGCAGGAAATCATTCGCATCGCACGAGAAGTGCTTTCCAAAGTCGACGCCATTAAATCCGTCGCCGGGGAACATACCTGGCCGGATAAAGGCTCCCTTTATATTGCCACCACGCACACGCAGGCGCGTTATGCGCTTCCCGGGGTGATCAAAGGTTTCATCGAACGCTATCCCCGCGTTTCCCTGCATATGCATCAGGGCTCACCGACGCAAATCGCAGAGGCCGTGTCTAAAGGCAATGCCGATTTTGCCATCGCGACGGAAGCTCTTCATCTGTACGATGATCTGGTCATGCTCCCGTGCTACCACTGGAACCGCTCTATTGTCGTGACCCCCGATCATCCGCTGGCGGGGAAGGGCGAAGTGACAATCGAAGAGCTGGCGCAATACCCGCTGGTTACCTATACGTTCGGATTTACGGGCCGTTCTGAGCTAGACACCGCCTTTAACCGCGCCGGATTAACGCCACGGATCGTCTTCACTGCAACGGATGCGGACGTCATTAAAACGTACGTGCGTCTGGGTCTGGGCGTAGGCGTTATTGCCAGCATGGCGGTGGATCCTGTATCAGACCCGGATCTGGTGCGTCTGGACGCGCATGATATCTTCAGCCACAGCACCACCAAGATAGGTTTTCGTCGCAGCACGTTCCTTCGCAGCTATATGTATGATTTTATTCAGCGCTTCGCACCGCATTTAACGCGTGACGTGGTCGACACCGCCGTGGCATTACGCTCCAATGAAGACATCGAAGAGATGTTTAAAGACATCAAACTTCCTGCCAAATAATTACACCCGGTATCTTTCTCTTCTGGAAAGATACCGGTTTCCCCCTTTAAATCTAAATTAGAATTAACCTCATCTGCGCCTACTGTCATATATCGTCATAACCCATTTGATGAATAGGGTTTTACTGTCGCAAATTTGCGACAAAAGTAGAAACTAATTTACAGGTGTGCAAATTATTCTTTTCAATTATTTATTTCTGGTCAAAAGATTGAATTTTCCCAGGCTCAGATTCGTAAATTCACTGGCTTTTCGGCTAAAGTTTCTTTAGGATTTATCTCATCAGATGATTACTTGTGCCAATTGTTTGGTCTCTAAATGATAAGCGATATCGATTGTATGAGGTTAGCAATGCCGTCAGGAAGTGAAGAACCGCAAAGGGATCCCGCGCTTAAGCGTAAAGCCTGGCTGGCGGTCTTTCTCGGCTCTGCCCTGTTCTGGGTGGTTGTTGCTCTTCTCGTCTGGAAATATTGGGGTTGAATATGGTCATGACGGTGCGTACTGACGCGAGAAAAGAGATGTGTCAGCTTCGTGACAATGCTCACAAAGCGCGTAAGGCGCCAGCAACCAGCGTGCCAGCCTCCTGGCAACTGACGCCACAGCAGCAGGCCTTTATTGATGTGTTCGCAGAAGACGAACCCAAAAAACAATAATTTTGATTTTTGCGTAATGATGCAAATAGTCTGAATAAAGACTGTGCACTTTTGTACTCCTTAATAAATACACATCAGCAATATAGAACGAGGGCAGACCTCGCATCCTTAAATAATTAAAGTCTGGTGTCCCTATGATGAATAACATGACAACCGTAAAATACTGGTCATGGCTCGGCGTATTCTCAACGTCGATCCTCTTCTGGTGTCAGCTCCTCTGGCTGGCCTTACACTAAATCGTAAAACCTCGCCACGGCGGGGTTTTTTGTTTAATCCCTCGCGTTGGACCATTCCTAAATTTATCAATTTGGGTTGTTATCAAAACGTTACGACATCTTTGTGTTATCTTTAATTACAGCCCTGATGATTGTCAGGACATCCCTGTTTTTAAGGAGGAGCTTATGTCGTTAACCCTACGCGAAGCCAGTAAGGACACATTACAGGCGGAAAATAAAACCTGGCGCTACTACAGCTTACCGCTGGCTGCCAGGACGCTTGGGGACATTTCGCGGTTACCCAAGTCGTTGAAAGTACTACTGGAAAACCTCTTGCGCTGGCAAGATGGCGACTCGGTTACCGAGGAGGATATCCAGGCTCTGGCAGGGTGGCTGAAAAATGCTCACGCAGACAAAGAAATTGCCTACCGCCCGGCCAGGGTATTGATGCAGGATTTCACCGGCGTGCCGGCGGTTGTGGACTTGGCCGCCATGCGTGAAGCTGTTAAGCGTCTCGGGGGCGATACGGCTAAGGTGAACCCGCTCTCACCGGTAGACCTCGTCATCGACCACTCCGTCACCGTCGATCACTTCGGCGACGACGATGCTTTCGGTGAAAACGTCCGTCTGGAGATGGAACGTAACCATGAACGCTATGTCTTCCTCAAATGGGGTCAGCAGGCGTTCAGCCGTTTCAGCGTTGTTCCACCGGGTACCGGCATTTGTCACCAGGTCAACCTGGAATATCTCGGCAAAGCCGTCTGGAGTGAATTGCAGGATAAAGAGTGGGTGGCTTACCCGGATACGCTGGTGGGCACCGATTCACACACGACCATGATTAACGGCCTTGGCGTTCTGGGCTGGGGCGTCGGTGGTATTGAAGCGGAAGCGGCCATGCTCGGCCAGCCGGTATCGATGCTCATTCCCGATGTGGTGGGCTTTAAGTTGACCGGTAAATTGTCCGAAGGCATTACCGCCACGGATCTGGTTCTGACGGTCACCCAGATGCTGCGTAAGCATGGCGTGGTGGGTAAATTCGTTGAATTTTATGGTGATGGTCTGGATTCACTGCCGCTGGCGGACCGGGCCACCATCGCCAACATGGCGCCGGAATATGGTGCGACCTGCGGCTTTTTCCCGATTGATAGCGTTACGCTGGAGTATATGCGCCTCAGTGGTCGCAGCGAGGAGCAGGTGGCGCTCGTAGAGGCCTACACCAAAGCGCAGGGCATGTGGCGTAACCCGGGTGACGAGCCGGTATTTACCAGCACGCTGGAACTGGATATGGGCACCGTTGAGGCAAGCCTCGCAGGGCCGAAACGACCGCAGGACCGCGTCGCCCTGAGCAACGTTCCGAAAGCCTTTGCCGCCAGCAATGAGCTGGAGGTTAACGCCGCGCAAAAAGATCACCGTCCTGTGGACTATGTTCTGAACGGGCATCAGTATCAGCTCCCTGACGGCGCCGTGGTGATCGCCGCTATCACCTCCTGTACCAACACGTCCAACCCGAGTGTGTTAATGGCTGCCGGGCTGCTGGCAAAAAAAGCGGTAGAACTGGGACTCAAGCCACAGCCGTGGGTTAAGGCGTCCCTGGCGCCTGGTTCGAAAGTGGTTTCCGATTACCTGGCGCAGGCCAGACTCACGCCGTACCTCGACGAGTTGGGCTTTAACCTGGTGGGCTACGGCTGTACGACCTGCATCGGTAACTCTGGTCCACTGCCTGAGCCTATTGAAGTGGCGATCAAGCAGGGTGATTTGACCGTTGGCGCGGTACTTTCCGGTAACCGAAACTTTGAGGGGCGTATTCATCCGCTGGTGAAAACCAACTGGCTGGCCTCGCCGCCGCTGGTTGTAGCCTATGCTCTGGCCGGAAACATGAACATTAACCTGGCGACCGATCCGATTGGTCACGATCGCAAAAATGAACCTGTCTATCTGAAAGACATCTGGCCATCATCGCGTGAAATTGCGCGCGCGGTAGAGAAAGTTTCCACTGAGATGTTCCGCAAAGAGTATGCGGAAGTGTTCGAAGGTACAGCGGAATGGAAAGCGATCGACGTGGTGGGTTCCGATACCTATGACTGGCAGGATGATTCCACCTATATTCGCCTGTCGCCCTTCTTCGATGAGATGCTGGCGGAGCCTGCACCGCTGAAAGACATTCACGGCGCGCGCATTCTGGCGATGCTGGGCGATTCCGTCACCACTGACCATATCTCACCAGCGGGGAGCATCAAAGCGGACAGTCCGGCAGGTCGGTATCTGCAAAGCCGTGGCGTGGAACGTCGCGATTTTAACTCCTACGGTTCGCGCCGTGGTAACCACGAAGTGATGATGCGCGGGACATTTGCCAACATCCGCATTCGTAATGAAATGGTCCCGGGCGTGGAAGGGGGCATGACGCGCCACCTGCCAGATACAGAGGTCATTTCAATTTATGACGCAGCCATGAAGTATCAGCAGGAGGGTACGCCGCTGGCCGTTATTGCCGGTAAAGAGTACGGCTCTGGTTCCAGTCGCGACTGGGCGGCTAAAGGTCCACGTCTGCTCGGGGTTCGCGTGGTGATTGCCGAATCCTTTGAACGTATCCACCGCTCAAACCTGATCGGGATGGGGATCCTGCCGCTGGAGTTCCCGCAGGGCATAACGCGTAAAACGCTGGGTCTGACCGGGGAAGAGCAGATTGATATCAGCGGTCTGCAAAATCTGCAACCGGGTAAAACCGTTCCGGTGAAGTTAACGCGGGCAGATGGTACAACAGAAGTGCTGGATTGTCGGTGTCGTATTGATACGGCAACAGAGCTAACCTATTACCAGAATGACGGCATTTTACATTATGTGATTCGTAAAATGCTGGACTGATAATCTCGCCCGGCAGAAGTGCCGGGCGTTTTGCGTTTACTCGCTCAGCAGGTGCCCCATCTTTGCAGCTTTGGTATCGAGGTAGTGCGCGTTTTTCGGATTGCGGCCAACAATCAGCGGCACGCGTTCAACGATATTGATGCCCGCTTCAGTGAGGATCTCCACTTTTTTCGGGTTATTGGTCAACAGACGCACTTCGTCCACGCCCAGCAGCTTGAACATATCTGCGCAGAGGGTGAAATCGCGCTCGTCAGCAGCAAAGCCGAGCTGATGGTTTGCTTCGACGGTATCATAGCCCTGATCCTGCAACGCGTAGGCGCGGATTTTATTCAGCAGACCGATATTGCGTCCTTCCTGGCGGTGATACAGCAGCACGCCACGTCCTTCCTCTGCGATATGAGAAAGAGCGGCTTCGAGCTGGAAACCGCAGTCACAGCGCAGGCTGAAGAGCGCGTCACCGGTCAGACACTCAGAATGAACGCGGGACAGTACCGGCGTCTGCCCCGAAATGTCACCGTATACCAGGGCGACGTGATCTTGTCCGGTTGCCAGTTCTTCAAAACCCACCATCAGGAAATCGCCCCATGGGGTTGGCAGTTTGGCTTCTGCCACACGTTTAAGCTGCATGTGATTCTCCATACCAGGCTGACACGTTTCGTGCCTTTGCCCCATTTTGCTTTCTGTATTGGACTATTTTGCCACAAGCCCGGCTACTTCACCTAATCACCACCACGCTATACGGACGTTAAACGCACGATCCGACATATCCACCAGAAGGTGGAAATTCAGTTATGATTGTGGTGCTTAGTGAAAAAGGAGAGGACATGCTTTCAATTGCCAGACGCACGGCCGCAGGCGCCGCCGTATTGCTTGTTATACCCCTGATCGTTTGGTTCTCCGGCTGGATGTGGAAGCCCGGACAAAACGAGACGTGGCTGAAAGCCTTATACTGGATAACTGAGACGGTCACCCAGCCTTGGGGGATTATAACGCACGTGCTGCTCTGTGCCTGGTTCCTGTGGTGCCTGCGCTTTCGTCTTCGCGCGGCGCTGGTATTATTTGCCATTCTCGGAGGCGCCATTCTTGTCGGGCAGGGGGTGAAGTCGTGGGTGAAAGATCGCGTGCAGGAACCCCGTCCCTTTGTTATCTGGCTGGAAAAAACGCACCATATTCCGGTAGATGAGTTCTACACTTTAAAGCGTAAGGATCGCGGGGCGTTGGTGAAAGAACAGCTTGCGGAACAGCAGGATATCCCGACATTTTTACGCAAACACTGGCAAAAAGAGACCGGCTTTGCGTTTCCTTCAGGACATACGATGTTTGCTGCCAGCTGGGCGCTACTCGGCGTGGGGCTGCTTTGGCCACGTCGACGTACCCTCACGATTGCGATTTTGCTGGTCTGGGCGACAGGCGTAATGGGCAGCCGGATGCTGCTGGGGATGCACTGGCCGCGTGATTTGGTGGTGGCTACGCTGATTTCGTGGGTACTGGTTACGCTGGCGACCTGGCTTGCACAACGTTTTTGTGGGCCTCTGACGCCACCGCAGGAAGAGAAGGAAGAAATAGCCGAAAGGGAGTCAGGCGGAACCTGAAGCTTGATATTCCGCATTTTGACCATAAATCCATGAAGGGCGCATTACTTTTTCCGTTTCGCGCCCGCCACTAAAATGGTAGCTTATAAGGCTGATTGCCGTGAGTTGAACACGCTTTATACGCTCGAACCACATAACGGGAAGTCATGTGAAATATTTACTCATTTTCTTACTGGTGTTGGCGATTTTTGTCATTTCAGTCACATTGGGCGCGCAAAACGATCAACAGGTAAGTTTCAACTATCTGCTGGCGCAGGGCGAGTACCGGGTGTCGAGCCTGCTGGCTGTGTTATTCGCAGCGGGTTTTGTCATCGGCTGGCTTGTATGTGGCCTGTTCTGGCTTAAGGTTCGTGTTTCCCTTGTTCGCGCTGAACGTAAAATTAAACGACTTGAACATCAACTTACGCCTGCGACTGACATTCCGGCGAGCTCTGGTGTGCCGGTAGTCAAGGAATAATCGAATATGCTGGAGTTGTTGTTTCTGCTTTTGCCTGTCGCCGCAGCCTATGGCTGGTATATGGGCCGCAGAAGCGCGCAACAAACAAAACAGGATGAAGCAAACCGACTCTCCCGTGACTACGTTGCGGGGGTGAACTTCCTGCTGAGCAATCAGCAGGATAAAGCGGTCGATCTGTTCCTCGACATGCTCAAAGAGGATACCGGCACCGTAGAGGCGCATCTCACCCTGGGAAACCTGTTCCGCTCGCGCGGAGAGGTTGACCGTGCCATCCGTATCCACCAGACCCTGATGGAAAGCGCATCGTTGACCTATGAGCAACGGTTGCTGGCCGTGCAGCAGTTGGGCAGAGATTACATGGCGGCGGGCCTGTACGATCGCGCAGAAGATATGTTCTCTCAGCTGGTGGATGAGACCGATTTCCGTATCGGTGCGCTTCAGCAACTTCTGCAAATCTACCAGGCAACCAGCGACTGGCAAAAAGCGATTGATACCGCCGAACGGCTGGTCAAACTCGGCAAAGACAAACAGCGCATCGAAATTGCCCATTTTTACTGCGAGCTGGCCCTTCAGCAAATGGGTAGCGATGACATGGATAAGGCCATGGCATTGCTAAAAAAAGGCGCCGCGGCCGATCGCAACAGCGCCCGCATCTCGATAATGATGGGGCGGGTCTTTATGGCTAATGGTGATTACGCCAAAGCCGTGGAAAGCCTGCTTCGCGTTATCGATCAGGACAAAGAGCTGGTCAGCGAAACACTGGAAATGCTGCAAACCTGCTATCAGCAGTTAGGTAAGCAGGACGAGTGGGTTGCATTCCTGCGCCGCTGTGTTGAAGAAAACACCGGTGCCACAGCCGAGCTGATGCTGTCGGATGTCGTCGAAGAGCACGAAGGGAGTGATACCGCCCAGGTATACATTACCCGTCAGTTGCAGCGCCATCCGACGATGCGCGTCTTCCACAAGCTGATGGATTATCATCTTAACGATGCAGAAGAAGGGCGCGCTAAAGAGAGCCTGATGGTGCTGCGAGACATGGTCGGTGAACAGGTGCGGAGCAAGCCGCGCTATCGCTGCCAGAAATGCGGCTTCACCGCCTATTCGCTCTACTGGCATTGCCCTTCCTGCCGGGCCTGGTCCACCATCAAGCCAATTCGTGGTCTGGACGGGCAGTGATTTTTTAAAACACTCCATTTTAGTTACAACATACTAAAGTGTGCATTATTTCTTTCAGCACCGTGCGGTCTGTGGTTCAGCAGGAAAAGCATTCGATTCTGTTCATTTACCCCGAGGGCAGGTAGAATGCACGCCGTTTATCTGTTCCGCGCCGCTGCGCGCCCATAGACGAAAAGGGCTGGTCATGACGTCTGTTACTTCCTCCACTTCCCGCGTAGTTACCGATTCTCCTGTAGTTGTTGCTCTGGATTACAATAACCGTGACGCCGCACTGGCCTTTGTTGATGGTATTGATCCCCGGGATTGCCGTCTTAAAGTAGGCAAAGAGATGTTTACGCTGTTCGGTCCGCAAATCGTCCGCGATCTGCACCAGCGTGGTTTCGACGTTTTCCTCGACCTGAAATTCCACGATATTCCGAATACCACTGCCCACGCCGTTGCTGCGGCGGCTGAACTGGGTGTGTGGATGGTTAACGTTCATGCCTCCGGTGGGGCACGTATGATGACGGCTGCGCGCGAAGCGCTGGTGCCGTTTGGCAATGACGCTCCGCTTCTTATCGCCGTCACCGTGCTGACCAGTATGGATGAATCTGACCTTCGTGACCTGGGTGTGACGTTGTCACCTGCCGAACATGCGGAGCGTCTGGCGCGCCTCACGCAACAGTGTGGGCTTGATGGCGTGGTCTGTTCAGCTCAGGAGGCGGTTCGCTTCAAATCTGAGTTAGGCCGCGAATTTAAACTGGTGACGCCAGGTATCCGTCCGGCAGGCAGCGAGTCAGGGGATCAGCGACGCATCATGACGCCAGAGCAGGCGCTGAGCGCGGGGGTAGACTATATGGTAATTGGTCGCCCGGTGACGCAATCCGCTCATCCGGCAGAGACTCTGAAAGCGATTAATGCATCACTGAAAAAGGGGGGGCATAATGCGTGATGCCAACACTCGTCTGGTCTATTCAACAGATACCGGGCGCATTGAAGAGCCAAAAGAGAAAGCTGAACGTCCGAAAGGCGATGGAATCGTGCGTATTCAGCGCCAGACCAGTGGCAGAAAAGGGAAAGGCGTTTGCCTTGTCACCGGCATTGATCTGGATGATGCAGAGCTGGTAAAGCTCGCCGCTGAGCTTAAAAAGAAATGCGGATGCGGTGGGGCACTAAAAGACGGCATAATTGAGATTCAGGGCGATAAACGGGATTTAATTAAAACGCTCCTGGAAGCCAAAGGTATGAAAGTCAAACTGGCGGGCGGTTAAAATAAATGAGCCACGGACATTGCCGTGGCTCTTTTTTTTACGTGCGTAAGTCAGACCTGAAAATACAAAATATATTATTATACCGGTGAGAGCCGTTATGGTGATTATTTGCCCACCTGGTGACCGATAATACCACCTACGGCAGCACCACCTAATGTACCCAGCGTACTACCATCCGTTAATACTGCACCACCAAGCGCACCAGCACCGGCACCAATCGCGGTGTTACGGTCACGTTTAGACCAGTTAGAGCAAGCGCTCAGAGACATTGCTACAGTGATTGCCAGAACAGCGGCGGCTAATTTTTTGCTGGTAAAGGTCATAATACTTTCTCCTGAATTATCGATTCACGGAAAGGAATGCACTTTAAGTATAGACAATATCCATACTTAAATTCTGTTCCCGTGAAAGCTGGTCGCGCAGGCGTTACATCATCACGCAGGTGATAGTCACTTCCTGTTATATCGCTAAAATTAATTTTACGTGTTTAGAACAGTTTCAACAGGTAAAAACTCTTAAAGGAAGGGTCGGAATACTCTCAGAGAAAGGTTTAAGTGCGCCCATTATTCGGGCGCAGCAGGATAATCAGGCCGTTTTTTCACAATATCGACAGTCAGGCCGTCTTGTTCTAATTGCTGGCGATATTCATCGCGTAAACGCTCATCCGTGATCACACGGCTGAAGCGCGAAGCCGGACCCATCGTATAAGGGTGTACGGCGCCAAACTTAGAGCTATCGGTCAGCACAATCGCTTCACACTCTTTGGCGAGTACGGCGTTCACCACGTCTGAACGCATCATGTCGCGACCGGTAAAACCGGTGTCGGGCTGCCAGCCGTCAATGCCAATGAATGCCTTACTGAAGTGAACCTGCTGAACATATTGACGCGTTAATGGCCCCACCATGCTTTCGCTTTTCTTCTGGTAAATGCCGCCCAGCAGAATGACCTCGCAGCGAGTTTCCTTCAACAGATGGGCGATATAGCTGCTTACGGTAATGATGGTAACGTCTTTTTGATCGGCAAGCGTGCGCGCCAGAAGGGCGTTACTGCTGCCATTTTCAATAAAGACGGTCTCACCGTTATTCACTAAGGATGCAGCAAACTCCGCCAGTTCCCGCTTGAGCGCAAAATTGTTCATCATGCGGGTTTCAACGTCGTCGCTGTCCAGTGGAACGGCATATCCGTGCGCACGCCGCAGGTAGCTCTGTTTTTCCAGAAGATTCAGATCCTGACGAATGGTGACTTCAGAAACGCCGGTAGCTTTAGCGAGATCGACTACGCTTACGCGTCCCTGATCGATCACCATCTGCAAAATGATTTGTTGTCGGGAATTCATAGCATCCATTTAAAAGGCAAGGGCGAAAACGACGTGGTTACACTTCCCACGGGGCTTTTGGTTGAGTGGATTCTGATGCGTTATCAGTGCCGTTCTCAGCCAGCAGTTCAGACTTGAGGATCTCAAGATTACGGATAGCAGAGTGATAATCGCCCGCGACAAGAATATCCAGCACAGTATCAATACGCTGTGCCACGGCTGTTGCATCAATGTTAGACATAAGCTCACCCTGAAGCGAAAAGTTAATATTATCAATGATGCAGAAAATTGATTCAAAAGAGAAGGTAAAAAATGCAATAACCAAAGTTCATAAATGAAAGTGACAAATTTAACCCCCGTATGCTGCGGGTTGTAGGGGTGGATTAGTCTAAAACTGCGCGCAACGCGCTTTTTTATAAGAGGAATTCGACTATGACAGTTATCAACCAGACAACCTGCACACTGTTTACTGATGCTGAACGATTCACTCAACTGGCGGCTTATTATGAGGCCGAACGGCGCACGGTGTGGATGATGTTACGTGCCACGCCACGGCCTTGCTTCAATCATGCGCTGATCGAGGAGATCATGAATCTCTCCTGGCTGGTTCGCCAGTCCGGATATGTCGTTGATTTTTGGGTCACCGGATCGCTGGTCCCTGACATCTACAATACCGGCGGTGATTTACAATTCTTCGTTGAGTGCATCAAAAACAACCGACGCGAAGCGTTACGCGCCTATGCCCGGGCCTGTGTGGACTGCGTTCATGCCGCCTCACGAGGGTTCGATACCGGTGCTGTCACGCTGGCGATGGTGGAAGGAAGCGCGTTAGGGGGCGGGTTTGAAGCCGCGCTGGCGCATCATTTCATTCTGGCCCAGCGCGATGCCCGATTAGGCTTTCCGGAAATCGCGTTCAATCTGTTCCCTGGCATGGGCGGTTATTCACTGGTGGCGCGTCGTGCCGGCATGAAAATGGCAGAGGCGCTGATCTATAAAGGTGAGTCGCATACGGCGGAATGGTATGAACAGCACGGTCTTGTGGATCTCTTATTCGAGCCGTTACAGAGCTATGTTTCGGTACGGACGTTTATCGACACGCTACAGCCGAAGCTGAATGGCGTAAGGGCCATGCTGCGCGCGCGTACGCGTGTTCTGCCACTTCCGCGAAGCGAGTTGATGGACATTACCGAGGATTGGGTGGATGCCGCCTTCTGTCTTGAACCGAAGGATATCGCCTACATGGAGCGGCTGGTTATGCTGCAAAATCGCCATCAGGCGACGGGCTTACGCAAAGCCAGCTAACGGACATTCCTGGCCTGATAGCGCTTTAGCCATCGCTCGAATGCGGCTGCGGGCATGGGCTTAGCAAAAAGAAAACCCTGCCGTTCGTTGACGCCATTCTTCGTCAGAAAGGCGTCTTCTTTTGCACTCTCCACCCCTTCAGCAATGACCTGCAGATTCAACGCCTGTGCCACGGCGACTATCGCGCGCACGAGCGACTGTGAAATGGACTGCTTATGGATATCCCGGACGAAGGACTGGTCAAGCTTGATGGCGTCGATAGGGAAGCGCGCCAGCTGCGACAGGGAAGAGTACCCCGTACCAAAGTCATCAAGGTGAATTTGCGCCCCCAGGCGGCTAAATTGCTGGATCACTGACAGGGCCAGCTCTTCATTTTCGATGAGACAGCTTTCGGTCAATTCCACGTCAATCGGGCAGTATTCAAAATTCAGGTCTTTCAGCGCCTGCTTCAGGTCACTGAAGATGGTCTGGTCCGCCAGCTGACGGGCGGAGACGTTGACCGCAACGCGCAGGTTGATCCCTTTGTCGCGCCATTTTGCCACCTGGCGCACCACATCGAGCATAACCCAGCGGCCAAGGGGCACTATCAGCCCTGACTCTTCCGCATAGGAGATAAATTCCATCGGCGGGATCAGGCCACGCTCTGGTGACTGCCAGCGCACCAGCGCCTCCAGACTTCTGACTTCGCCGCGCCAGGTCATTTTTGGCTGGTAATGAATTAACAGCTGATCGTTATCCAGCGCTTTACGCAGGTTGGTATCCAGCCACAGATATTCAAATACGCGCTGGTTCATCTCTGGCGAGAAGACGCAGAATTTACCCCGGCCATTTTCCTTGGCGGTGTACATGGCGGTGTCGGCATTGCGAATGACGCTTTCCCGATCGTTACCGTGCTGGGGCGCAAGCGCGATACCAAGCGAGCAGCCAGTGTAAACCTCTATCTGCCCGATGCGGAAAGGCTGCCGCAGTCGGGTCAGAATGCGCGACGCCATAGCTTCCAGCGCGCCCTGCGAGGTATCGGTGGCCATCACGATAAACTCATCCCCACCCAGGCGCGCCAGGGTTTGTCCGTCGTCCAGGCAACTCAGGATCGCCAGCGCAACGGCCTGTAGCAGCTGGTCGCCAAACATATGCCCATAGGCATCGTTCACTTTTTTAAAGTTATCCAGATCGAGATAAACCACGCCCACCTGCGTTTCACCCCGGGAGGTGATGGCGTCGGAGATCAGCTCATGGATGGCATTTCGGTTAGGCAAACCGGTAATCGTATCCGTATTGGCGAGAACGCGCAGGCGCTCCTGGGCCCGGCGCTCTTCCGTGATGTCGGTACCTGAACAGATGAGGAAAATTTCATTTTTCCCGCTGCCGCTGTGAACGAATTTATTTCTGAAGAGAAACAGGCGTTGCCCCTTGCGGGTCTTGATCCAGCGTTCGACTTCGTAGGAGCTGCCGTTACGAAAAAAACCGGTGATGTTGCGTTTTGAGGCCGCGGCTTCGCTGCGGCTCATGAACAGTTTAAACACGTTTTGCCCGATGACTTCCTGTTCCTTCAGGCCCGTATATTCTTCACTTAAACGGTTGAAGCGCTGAATATTCCCGTTCTGGTCGAGGATGACAATTACGGAGTTAGCTTCGGACACCACCTGTTCGGCGAAGGAGAGTCCCTGCGCCAGATCGCGCGCCACGGAAGGCGTGTCGTTCCATGCTGATGCCGTTCCCGCCCACTCATTTTTGTTAATTTTACGACCGACAAGATGGACGGGAACGTCCACACCATACAAGGGAAGGGTCATGGCAATGCTGGACGTGATAACGGTGAGCTGGCGAATCAGAGCGGCCTGCTCATCGTCCAGCGCAACCACCTGAACGATTTCAGCGCTTTCACTGGCAGCAAGATGCAGAGCATTGCTGTCTGCTGTTAGTCGCCACCAGGGGCTATGCGTACCCATGTAACGAAACAGCAAATTCTGCTCCAGATCGTCCATCCCGTTTTCTCCCGCGGCTGCTGAGTAGCGCACAAATTATTCATTTGCAGTCGACTATGACGGCTCTTTTTACTGTAGATAATTCTGGCGAAATGTGGCGGTAGGAAACAGAAAAGTGTGAGAAAAAACGATGATTTTGCGAGAGATAATACTGGGGAGAACTCCCGGCCATCCCTGAACGGAACGGCCGGGAGTCTACGCGGTTATCAGGCGACAGGGCGCGCGATAATGCTGCGGGTTTCCATGCGGACTTCAGCGATGTTTACATCAATCACGTCAGTGACTTTGTAAACCGTTTCGCCTTTAATTTGCACGGTCCCGTTTTCCTGGCTACAAACCAGTTCGTCGCGAACGGCATGCAGGAACGGGGCAGGAATAAAGGCAACGGCGCCATTATCCACCAGACGCACGCGCATACCGCCGCGGCTGATGTCAATGATTTCAGCCGGGAAACGGGTGTCAGTCCCTGCCTTATCATTCAGGAAACGCGCGTACAACCAGTCGCCTACATCACGCTCCGCCATACGGTTCAGACGGCGACGCTCTGCCATCTGCAACGTAGTCTCATCCTGTGGCCGGGCAACAGATTCCACTTTGATGATCGCTTTCAGCAGACGATGGTTAACCATGTCGCCGTACTTACGGATCGGGGAGGTCCAGGTGGCGTAAGCCTCAAGACCGAGACCGAAGTGCGGGCCTGGCTCCGTGCTGATTTCCGCAAAGGACTGGAAGCGGCGAATGCGGCTGTCAAGGAAACCTGACGGCTGTGCGTCCAGCTCGCGGCGCAGCTTGCAGAAGCCTGGCAGGGTCAGCACCTCTTCCGGATCGACGTGGACGTCATGGGTTTTGAGCAGGGCGGCCAGCGCTTCGGTGTTAGCCGGGTCAAAGCCGGTGTGCACGTTGTAAATGCCAAAGCCTAACTTGTCGCGCAGCACGCGTGCGGCGCAAATGTTGGCGGAGATCATCGCTTCTTCAACGATACGGTTGGCAATACGGCGTGGCTCGGCGACGATGTTGAGCACTTCGCCTTTTTCCCCCAGCACAAAGCGGTAGTCCGGGCGGTCCTTAAATACCAGGGCGTGGGTCTGGCGCCACTCACTGCGGCTCTGGCAGACGCGATGCAGCAGACGAATTTGCGCAGCGATATTATCGGATTCAGGCTTCCAGCTGCCGGTATTTTCCAGCCAGTCGGACACGTTGTCATAAGCCAGTTTGGCTTTGGATTCGATGGTGGCGGCGAAGAATTCGATATCTTCTTCAATGGTACCGTCAGCCGCGATGGTCATGCGGCAGGCCAGTACCGGACGCACTTCATGGGGACGCAGGGAGCAGAGATCGTCGGAAAGCTCGCGCGGCAGCATCGGGATGTTGAAGCCCGGCAGGTAGTTGGTGAACGAACGCACTTTGGCCATTTCGTCCAGCTTGCTGCCTTCGACAATCCATGCGGTAGGGTCGGCGATGGCAACGGTCAGATGCATTTTGCCATCCGCTGCCTCTTCGGCATACAGCGCATCGTCCATATCCTCGGTGCTGGCGCTGTCGATGGTGACAAAGTCCAGCGCTGTCAGATCGCGACGCTCAAGACCTTCGTCCTGCATTTTGGTCGCTACGCCATCCGGCGCTTCTTTTTCGAGGTTGTGGCGCGCCAGCGTCACCCACCATGGGACGAAATGGTCGTCGCCAAAGGTGATGAACTGGGTCAGCTCGGCGTAGAAACCGCGATCGCCTTTTAAAGGATGACGGCGCATTTCGGCAACCGCCCAGTCACCCTCGACAAAGTCATGCTCAACGCCACGCGCGGCGCGGCAAGGGATGGCATCTTTCAGGAGAGGATGATCCGGTACGATAGAAAGACGATCATCTTTTTTATGCACTTTCCCGACAAAGCGGGTCAGGAAAGGTTCGATCAGTGCTTCCGGCTCGGCAGACTCTCGTTCCTTTTCGGTATGAATAACGGCCGAAATGCGGTCGCCATGCATCACTTTCTTCATCTGAGGAGGCGGAATGAAGTAGCTCTTCTGTCCGTCAACTTCAAGAAAGCCAAAGCCCTTTTCCGTGGCTTTTACGACCCCTTCTGCACGGGGCGTCTGGGAATGTAGTTGCTGTTTAAGCTGCGCTAGCAGCGGGTTGTCCTGAAACATAATGTTCTATTTTCGTAGCCATTGAGCGGCTGACAGTTTTACGCGATTCTCACTGCTACAGCAAGCGCTCTTTAGGTAAAGCGTGTGGTTATTCCTCTTTGCCAAGCGCCACGCGAAGACGGTCCAGCCAGCCATTAAAAGCGCCGTGGGTTAACAGGTTAATTGCCTTGCCCGGCGGGATACCGGCCTCCGTGAGAGGCGTTAACTGGGCGGCGCTAAAACGATCGGGAGACGTAAGCAGCAGCGCATGGGCGGCTGAGAGCGATGCAGATGGCTGGGCTTCGCTTTGTGGGTGGTTAACCAGTATCTCGCCCGTCAGATTCAGCAGCATCGGCTCATGACAGAGAACCGGCGTGAGCGCTGAAAGCGCAGGTTCGGCCTGCCAGCGTGAGAGCGCCTCAAGTTGAACCGCACTGGCATATTTTAGTTCGACTACGGGCTGGGTGGCTGTCCATCGGGTAAAGCTCAGCGGTAGTGTATGGGGCTGAATGTGGTGTCCCGGTAGCCAGCGTACCGGATGGCCAAGCAGCGCCTGAAACACTGCAACCGCCCGCGCCTGAAAACCAGTAAAGCCGATGATCTGGTTGATAAGCACAATGTCATACGTTGTCAGTCCCACCTCATCAAGCTGAGTTTGCGCTTTATCGTCAATGACGTCCGGAGAGCTCGCCAGCTGGCGGGCATACTGAGTGATTTCTGCAAGGCGTCGATTGCTTTCCCGGGAAGAGTCGGGGCCCGGAAGGGGGGCGAGGAGCGCCGCGTAGTGGTTACAGAGCCGCTGGACGCCACACACCTGGGAAACCGTCAACGCCGTGCTCAGTCTGTCGTAGGCGCTAAGCGTGTGCAGACGGTTTACGGGAGTATCGAGCGGGAATAAGAGGCGGCACAAGGTTCGGGCTGGCGTAAGCCACCCACAACAGCTTGCGGCAATGTCGTCAGGCAGGGCTAAATCGAGCAAAAAACGATCGTCGACGTTAGCGGCTTCAGGCACCAGCGGCAGAACGTCCGTCTGCGAATGATTCGACTGGGTTTCGTGATACCAGTGGCCTTTGCCGGAAAAACGGCGTTGTTCCATGGGCGTTCCTTGATCTCAAAATGGCGATCAATATCCTGGCGTAAGGCGGATGAGGGGAAAAATATTGTTAGGTGATAACAAATAGCAGAACGGAATAACGAAGTGCGGGGAGGGGAGAAAACTCTCTTCCCAGGCGGGAAGAGAGTAACAGACTTATTTGATTTCCAGCTCGTTCATGGCAGCGATGTTGAAGCCGCCGTCCACGTGAACCACTTCGCCGGAGATACCTGCGGAAAGGTCAGAGCACAGGAATGCCGCAGAGTTACCCACATCTTCGATGGTAACGGTACGACGAATCGGGGTAACCGCTTCGCAATGTGCCAGCATTTTACGGAAATCTTTGATACCGGAAGCGGCCAGAGTACGGATTGGACCCGCAGAAATTGCGTTAACACGCACGCCTTCAGGACCCATTGCGTTCGCCATATAGCGCACGTTGGCTTCCAGAGACGCTTTCGCCAGACCCATAACGTTGTAGTTAGGAATAGCGCGTTCTGCGCCCAGGTAGGACAGGGTCAGCAGGGCGGCGCCCGGGTTCAGCATCGCGCGGCAGGATTTTGCCATCGCAACGAAGCTGTAGGAGCTGATGTCATGGGCGATTTTGAAGCCATCACGGGTAACCGCGTTCACGTAATCGCCGTCCAGCTGGTCGCCCGGAGCGAAGCCGATGGAGTGAACGAAACCGTCGAATTTCGGCCATGCTTTAGCCAGTTCAGCAAACATGCCATCAATGCTTTCGTCTTGTGCAACGTCACATTCCAGAACAATGCTGGAACCCAGCTGCGCGGCAAATTCTTCAACACGGCCTTTCAGCTTGTCGTTCTGGTAGGTGAACGCCAGCTCAGCGCCTTCGCGATGCATAGCCTGTGCGATGCCGTATGCGATGGACAGTTTGCTGGCAACGCCAGTTACCAGAATGCGCTTACCGGAAAGAAAACCCATAGCTTTAATCCTTATATTCATTGCTTATTTTGCCTTGTAATTCATAGCGTTACAGGCAGTATTTCAAAATCATTCGAAATTAGCTCGAAATTATAGCCCACTCACAGCCCCTTGTGTCACGATATTTCTCGCTCACGTGCCGTGACTGGGCGCACGAAAGACGTTGAACTGACTCTTTATCAGGCTATTTCGTGTGTATTCCAGCAGTATATCACCGGGGGCTGGGTTCGCCTCATCCAACCAGAGGTTGGCCAGAAGCTTCACGCTAAGACGGCCGGATATTAATTCGCTGGCGAGGGGATTCGGGCAATAACCTTAATTTCAAAATCAAATCCGGCCAGCCAGTTAACGCCGATAGCCGTCCAGTTTGGGTAAGGTGGCTGCGGAAACGCCAGTTTTTTCACCTCCATGATGACGGGGAACTGGTTTTCTGGATCGGTATGAAACGTCGTGACATCAATCAGATCGTCAAAAGTGCATCCTGCGGCGGCCAAAGTCGCGTGTAAATTATCGAATGCCAACTGCACCTGAGCGGCGAAATCAGGCTCAGGCGTGCCATCGCTGCGGCTGCCGACCTGACCGGAAACAAATAACAGATCGCCAGAGCGAATGGCAGCCGAATAGCCATGCTCATCATAAAGGGCATGTCGATTGGCAGGGAAGACAGGATTACGTGGATGCATGGCATTTCCTTTTCTGTCAGAGGCGTTGTTGTGGTTACTTAAGAGAAGTAACATACGCAATGTATGTGAAAAAAATGTAATTCACATACGCCGCGTATGTCAAATTAAAAATATCGCTTTTATAGGAAGTTCTATGGCTACAAAACGTCGTGCTGAAACAGCTCAGGAAAATCGCGAAAAATTGATTCATGCGGCGCGAAAGGCGTTTGCTGAGAAAGGCTTTGCTGCAGCGTCGATGGATGAACTGACGGCAAGCGTGGGGTTAACGCGCGGTGCGCTGTATCATAATTTCAGAGATAAGAAAGGGTTACTGGCGGCGGTGGTCGCGCAGATAGACAGCGAAATGGCGGGCAACGCGAAAGCCGTTGCCGCGGCCACAGACGATGATTGGGAGAGACTGCTGGCGGAAGGCATCGCCTACATCAACATGGCGCTCGTTCCGGAAGTTCAGCGTATCGTGCTTCTTGACGGTCCGGCCGTTCTGGGCGATCCGGCGCAATGGCCCAGCCAGAACAGCTGTCTTGAGTCGACCCGCCAGACCATCGAAAAATTAATCGAACGCAACGTGCTTAAAAAAATGGATGCGAAAGTCGCAGCCCATCTGTTGAACGGCGTTGCGCTGAATGCTGCCTTGATGATTGCCGCGAGTGACGAGCCGCAGAAGACGCTGCCGCATGCCATCGAGGTGTTTACTCTGCTGGCAAGCGGGTTACGCAACGGCTAACGATCTTTCCGCCACGCATCGGCCGTCAATGCTTCACCAAAGTGTCCGGCAATCAGGCGTTTTGTCAGGTCGTGGAGCGGGGAGGCCAGCACGTCAGCGGTACTGCCGCGCTCAACGACTTCACCCTGGTGCATCACCAGCACCTGATCGCTGATGTGCTTCATCATGCCCAGGTGCTGAGTCACGTAGATATACGATATCCCCTGCTTTTCCTGTAGCTCCAGCATCAGGTTGATGAGTTGCGAACGCATCGACATGTCCAGCGACGCCAGCGCTTCGTCGGCGATAATGACCTTCGGGCGCAGGATCAGCGCGCGGGCCAGTCCGAGACGCTGTTTTTGGCCCGGGGCCAGCATGTGGGGGTAATAGCTGACATGGTCGGGCAGGAGACCTACCAGACGCAGGGTTTCGACAATACGTTTGCGACGCGCTTCCGGCTCCAGGTCGGTATTCAACCGCAGCGGGAAATCCAGGATCTGCGAAATACGCTGGCGCGGGTTGAGGGACGTTGACGGATCCTGAAAAATCATCCGAATGCGCTGGCTGCGGAAAGAGTAGTCACCAAATTCCAGAGGATGATCGTCAATCAGTATTTCACCGCCGCTTGGCTCAACCATACCCGCGAGCATTTTTGCCAGGGTCGATTTGCCCGAGCCGTTTTCACCGATAATCGCCAGCGTCTGCTTTTCGCGCAGCGTAAAACTCAGCGGTTTAACCGCCTCGACGGTCTGACGGTGAAACAGGCCGGTGCGATAGCGAAAGGTCTTACTCAGGTTACGCACTTCCAGTAAGGTTTCGACCATTTCACTCTCTCTCCATGTTCAGCGGGAAATGACAGGCAAACAGA
The DNA here is from genome assembly GCF_021869665.1 of Enterobacter cloacae complex sp. ECL411. Classification (NCBI taxonomy): domain Bacteria; kingdom Pseudomonadati; phylum Pseudomonadota; class Gammaproteobacteria; order Enterobacterales; family Enterobacteriaceae; genus Enterobacter; species Enterobacter cloacae complex sp. ECL411. Next base: position 2,497,774 of record NZ_CP091486.1, on the reverse strand, counting down.
TGATTTTTCGGCCCTGTCAGGCGCGGTGTTTCAATGCATTTACGCTGAGCATACGGGCAACGCGGACCCAGACGGCAGCCAATGGGTAGCGATTCCAGCAGCGGTATCGCGCCAGGCAGAGTATTCAGACGGCTCTTGTGTGGCATTGCGCTGCCAAAATCAGGGATCGCCCTGATCAGCGCCTGCGTGTAGGGATGATGCGGCGTCGTCACCAGGTCTTCACTTGGCGCGGTTTCTACCGTTTGTCCGCAATACATCACGTCAATTTTATCCGCCCACTTGCTCAACATTTGCAGGTCATGGCTGATCAGCAAAATGGTGGTGTTGTTATTCTGGTTCAGACGCGTGAGCAGGCGGAAAATCTGCGCCTGAGTCGTTGGCTCCATCGCGTTCGTCGGTTCGTCCGCAATCAGCAGACGCGGCTGATTGGCCAGGGCGATAGCAATCATCACTTTCTGGCATTCACCGTCGGTCAGTTCGTAGGGGAAACTGCGCATCGCGTCTTTATGGTCTTTGATCCCCACACGATGCAATAGCTCAATGGCACGGCGTTTACGCCAGCCGAAACGCTGCCACCAGCGGCCTTTATAGGTCCAGCCGGGGATATTCTGCATTAGCTGTTTCCCGACGCGCTCGGACGGATCGAGACAGGATTGCGGCTCCTGAAAAATCATCGAGACGTTATGGCCCACCAGTTTACGGCGTTCGCGCGGGGAGAGACGCAACAGATCGATGTCGTCGAAACGCATACGGTCGGCGGTCACCCGCCAGTTGTCCTTCGCCACGCCGCAAATGGCTTTGGCGATTAGACTCTTACCGGAACCCGATTCGCCCACCAGCCCGCGTATTTCGCCCTCTGCGAGCGTAATACTGATGCGATCCACCGCTTTAACCCAGCCTTCGCCCGTTTTAATTTCGATCGTGAGGTTGCGGATATCAAGTAACGGCATTATTGCACCCCCGCATTGATTGCCCGGCGGATCCCGTCGCCAAGCAGGTTAACGAGCAGAACGCTCACCATGATGGCCGCGCCCGGCAGCATGACCGTCCACGGCGCAACGTAAATCAGCTCCAGCGCATCGCCGAGCATTGCGCCCCATTCCGGGGAGGGGAGCTGCGCGCCCAGGTCCAGGAAGCCCAGCGCTGCGATATCCAGAATCGCCATCGACAGGGCGCGGGTGATCTCCGTCACCAGCCCGGCGGCAATGTTAGGCAGCACGGCAAACCACAAAATATTAAACGTGGTGGCACCGTCCAGACGGGCGGCGACGACATATTCTTTCTCCAGTTCGTCGTGAACCAGGCTGTAAACCGATCGCACCATGCGGGGCAGAATGGCCAGCCAGACGGCAAACATCGCATGTGTGAGGTGCGGCCCCGCGAAGGCCACGACGATAATCGCCAGCAACAGCGAAGGAATCGAGAGCAAGGTATCAAGAATATGATTAAGCACGGCAGACCGCAGCCCGTGGGTTGAGCCGGCAAAAATGCCCAGCGCAAGGCCGCATATCGCGGCGGCAAGGGTGACCACGAACGCGCCGCCTACCGTAGGTGCGGCGCCGCTCAGTAAACGACTTAGCACGTCGCGTCCGAGATCATCAGTCCCCAGGAAGAACGAAACCTCCCCGTAACGCGACCACGATGGCGGTAAAAGCTGATAACCAAGGAACTGCTGATCGATGCCATACGGCGCAAACCACGAACCCAAAACACACAGCAACACGAGGCCAATGCAGCCGTAAAAGCCGATCATCGCCGTGGTGTCGCCGTAGAAATTACGCCACACGGTGCGTAGCGCACCAGGCGTGCGCTTTTCGCTGTAGACGTTATCGTAAGGCATACCATTCCTTATGCTTCAACGGGTTGGCCATGGCACCCAAAATATCGGAAATAACGTTAACAATAATGACCAGCGAGCCAATCACCATCACGCCGGCGGAGATCGCCGCGTAATCCTGCTGGCGAATGGCGTTGATCATCCAGCGCCCAAGGCCCGGCCAGCTGAAAACCATCTCGGTGATCATCGCCAGCGTCAGCATGGTTGAGAATTGCAGCCCAAGCCGTGGGATTACCGGCGGCAACGCATTGTGCAGCACATGGCGACGTAGAATCGTCAGGCGAGACAGTCCGCGTGTGGCGGCGGCTTTCACATAGTTTTGATCGAAGACTTCGATAGTGCTGATGCGCATCAGGCGGATCACTTCGGTCGTCGGTGCGACGGCCAGCGTGAGCACTGGCAGCACCATATGGCGCAGGGCGCTCACGATCATTTCGTCGCGCCAGACTGAATCGGAAAGCCAGGCGTCAACGATGGCGAAGCCGCTCACCGTTTGCACGTTATACAGCAGGTCGAAACGGCCAGACACCGGAAGCCAGCCTAACGTCAGTGAGAAGAAGAGGGTAAGCAGCAGCGCCAGCCAGAAAACAGGGATGGAAAAGCCAATTAAGGCAAGCGCGCTGATGAATTTATCCTGCCATTTATTGCGATAAATTCCCGCCAGCATCCCCACCGGGATCCCCGCCATGAGGGCAAAGCCAAAGGCGAGTATACACAGCTCCATGGTGGCCGGGAAAACCATCTTCAGCTGCTCAGAGATGAGCTGTCCGTTGATGCTGGACACGCCAAAATCCCAGTGCAACAGGCCGTTAAACCAGAACAGCCAGGCGTCCCAGAGGGATGAGCCCTGAAGCGGGGCGTGCGGTGTAAAGTAGCTAAGGCTAAAGCCGACAAAGGTCAGGAAGAACAGGGTGACCAGCAGTAACAGCAGCCGCCGCAAGGTAAATATAATCATGGTTTTTTCACCTCTTGTTCTTTCTCACGAGTCACGCCCGCGAAGGAGGCGTTACCAAACGGGCTGAGTACCAGCCCTTTTATATCGTAACGGTAGGCCTGAAGGCGCAGGGAAGAGGCAAGCGGCAACACGGGAAGCTCTCTGGCCAGAATATTTTGCGCTTCATCGTAGGCCTCAATGCGTGAAGCAAGCTGTTGAGATGAGAGGGCTTTTTGCAGCACAGCATCAAATTCCCGGTTACACCAGTGCGCGTAGTTGGTCTGGGAGTTGATCGCCGCACAGCTCAGCAGCGGACGGAAGAAGCTGTCCGGGTCGTTACTGTCGGTAGACCAGCCAGCCAGCGTTAAGTCGTGATTCATGTCCATCAGACGCGCCTCCTGGAAACGGCCTTCGACAGGAACGATGATCACCTTCACGCCCACCTGGGCCATATCTGCCTGCAACAGTTCGGCGGTTTTCAGCGGGCTAGGGTTCCACGCCTGAGAGCTGGTGGGTACCCACAGCTGAAGCGTCAGGTTTTCTGCCCCCAGTGCTTTAAGCTGTTCGCGCGCTTTCGCCGGATTATATTCCGTGATCTTCGCCTCGCCGTCATAGGCCCAGGAGGCGCGGGGCAGAATAGAGGCGGCGGTTTCCGCGGTGCCGTAATAAATCGACTGCATCAGACGCTGATTGTTGATCGCTAACGCCAGCGCATGGCGCACGGCCGGATTATTCAGCGGTGGCTTATCGGTGTTAAACGCCAGATAGGCGATGTTCATTCCCGGGCGTAGGGTCAGGCGCAGGCGGGGGTCGTCGCGCAAAATAGTCAACTGGCTGGCCGCAGGCCACGCAAGGACGTCGCACTCACCGGTCAGCAGTTTGGAGAGGCGGCCTGTTCCACCTGAACCCAGATCGACAATAACCTGCGGCATCAGCGGTTTGCCGCGCCAGAAATGATCGTGTCGTTGCAGGCGAATGTATTGTCCGGCGCGGTACTCAGCTAACTGGAAGGGTCCTGTGCCCACAGGCTCACGATCGAGACGTTCCTGACGATCCTTTTTCGTCAGCTGATCCGCGTATTCGGCTGACATGACGGACGCGTAGTGCGTCGCCAGGTGCCAGAGGAATGAGGCGTCCGGGCGCGTCAGGCGAAACTCAACCGTGCGGTTATCCAGCTTACGAACGCTTTTGACCGTGTCCGCGAATTGCAGACTGTCGAAGTAGGGGAAGTTTCCGCCGTTGACGTTATGCCACGGATGGTTGCGGTTAAAGATGCGCTGGAAGGTGAAAACCACGTCATCCGCGTTGAGCTTGCGGGTTGGGGTAAACCACGGGGTGTGCTGAAAAGCCACATCATCGCGTAGACGGAAGCGGTACGTGGCGCCGTTATCAAGCACTTCCCAACTTTCAGCAAGCTCCGGAACCAGCCGATAGGTATAAGGATCGACGTCGAGCAGGCGATCGTAAATCTGTGCGGCCAGCGTATCAACAATCACGCCGCTCCCCGCCTTTTGCGGGTTAAAGGTATCAACTTGCCCGCTGACGCAATAGACGAAACCACTATCACGAATATCAGGAGGCGCAGTACGATCGGGCGCAGCAAAGGCCAAATTGCTGAACAGACCGAGTGCAAACAGGGATGATAAAACCAGGCGCATAGTTTTTAAGGTTTTTAGATTCGATCTGCAAAGTGTATCGCACTTACGCCTGCTTCGTAAAAATGTCTGGGGGTAAGTGCTGATAATGTCAGCGCATTTGATGTTTTTTGAGCAATGCCCTTAACTGATGGTAGGTCAGACCCAGCAGTTCAGCTGCCCGTTTCTGGTTATATTTCGCCTCTTTCAGGCTCCGTTCCAGCAGTTGCTGCTCCTGCTGATGCTGGAACTGGCGTAAATCGAGCGGCAACGCCGGATCATGCTGGCGCGCCGCCGGAGCAAGGGGCTGTTTAACCTCGCGCCGAAACGGATCGAGAATAATGTTGTCCAGTTCGGTCTCGCTGCTGCCATGACGGTAAACAGACCGTTCCACCACGTTTTTCAGTTCACGGATATTCCCCGGCCAGTGGTAACCGAGCAGGGTCTCGGTGGCCTGTTCGCTGAAGCCCGGAAAGAGCGGCAGTCCCAGTTCCCGGCACATCTGAATGGCAAATTGATCGGCCAGCAGCATGATATCGCTGCGTCGCTCACGCAGCGGCGGCAACTGGACGACATCGAAAGCCAGCCGGTCCAGCAGGTCGGCGCGGAATTTATCTTCTGCCACCATCGCGGGCAGATCGGCGTTAGTGGCGCACACCAGGCGAACGTTAACCTGAAGCGGCTGACTTCCGCCAACGCGTTCCAGTTCGCCATACTCAATGACGCGCAGCAGCTTTTCCTGCACCAGCATTGGCGCGGTCGCCAGCTCGTCGAGAAAGAGCGTTCCGCCGTCGGCACGTTCAAAACGACCGGGGTGCCGTTTTTGTGCGCCAGTAAACGCGCCGGCTTCATGACCGAAAAGCTCCGTGTCGAGCAGATTTTCATTCAGCGCCGCGCAGTTAAGCGAAATAAAAGGCCCGTCCCAGCGGCCAGACAGAAAGTGCAGACGGTTAGCGATAAGTTCTTTACCCGTTCCGCGCTCACCGATAATGAGCACCGGTTTATTCAGCGGCGCCAGGCGCGATACCTGCTCAAGCACTTCCAGGAAGCTGTTTGCCTCGCCAAGCAAATTGTCTTTATATTCAGCCATGATGAAATTAACCACTCCTTAGTGATATTCACCAGGTGAGAATAGCCGCTGGATGGATAAATATCAATCACACCCAGTAAAATCAATAAGATAAAAAGTTGGCATGGGATTTGTATTAACTACTCAGCAGGGCATCGCCCGATAACAGAACTATGAGGATTGAATTATGGGTATTTTTTCTCGTTTTGCCGACATCGTGAACGCCAACATCAACTCGCTGCTGGAGAAAGCAGAAGATCCGCAGAAGCTGGTGCGCCTGATGATTCAGGAGATGGAAGACACGCTGGTTGAAGTACGCTCCACCTCCGCCCGCGCGCTGGCAGAGAAGAAGCAGTTAACGCGTCGTATCGAGCAGGCGACTGCCCAGCTTAACGAGTGGCAGGAAAAAGCTGAACTGGCGCTGCGCAAAGATAAAGAAGATCTGGCCCGCGCTGCGCTGATTGAGAAGCAGAAGCTGACCGATATGGTGGCCACGCTGGAACATGAAGTGACGCTGGTGGATGATACTCTGACGCGTATGAAGAAAGAGATTGGTGAGCTTGAAAACAAACTCAGCGAAACCCGTGCACGTCAACAGGCGCTGGCGCTGCGCCACCAGGCTGCAAGTTCGTCCCGCGACGTGCGTCGCCAGCTGGACAGCGGCAAACTGGATGAAGCGATGGCGCGTTTCGAATCGTTCGAACGTCGTATCGACCACATGGAAGCGGAAGCCGAAAGCCACAGCATCGGTAAGCAGAAAACCCTGGATCAGCAGTTTGCTGACCTGAAAGCCGATGATGAAATTAGCGAGCAGCTGGCGGCGCTGAAAGCCAAAATGAAACAAGACAACCAATAATAAATCCTGCGGCACCTGAGCGTGCCGCATCGCAAGACAAGGAGTACACATGAGCGCGCTTTTTCTGGCAATACCCCTGACAATTTTCGTGCTGTTTGTTCTGCCCATCTGGTTATGGCTGCACTACAGCAACCGCTCTTCTCGCGGGGAGCTGTCGCAAAGCGAGCAACAGCGGCTGGCGCAGCTCTCTTCTGAGGCAAACAAAATGCGCGAACGTATTCAGGCGCTGGAAGCCATCCTGGATGCGGAACACCCGAACTGGAGGGAGCGTTAATGGCTGGACTAAATCTGAATAAAAAACTGTGGCGCATCCCGCAGCAGGGCATGGTTCGGGGCGTTTGCGCCGGGCTGGCACACTATCTGGATGTCCCGGTAAAACTGGTACGTGTGGTCACCGTATTGTCGATTTTCTTTGGCCTGGCCTTTATTACACTGGTGGCTTACATCATTCTGTCGTTTGTACTTGATCCGATGCCGGAAGGTGAGCTGGATGCGGAAAACACGCCAACCAGCAGCGATCTTCTTAACGCGGTGGATGAACAGCTGAGCGCAGGGGAGAAGCGATTGCGCGAGATGGAACGTTATGTCACCTCCGATACCTTTACGCTGAGAAGTCGTTTCCGTCAGCTTTAAGAGAGAACTTACATGAAACAAAACTGGCAACAGGCCGGTCAGAAGGTAAAACCCGGCCTGAAAATCGCAGGTAAACTGGTTCTGATGACGGCGTTACGTTATGGTCCGGCTGGTGTGGCGGGCTGGGCGATCAAGTCTGTTGCCCGTAAGCCGGTCAGAATGTTGCTGGCGGTCGCCCTGGAGCCGCTGTTACAAAAACTGGCAAAACGCGTTTCACGTCGCTACTTTTCACGCTAATCCCGCTCATATAAGCCCTTTCTCGCGCTGAGAGAGGGCATGAATTCCCCCTCTGCTTTTTCTCTTTCTTTGCGGCAGCTCACATTACTGCGTTGCGCTGCTTTGAGAATGCCTTTTTCAGCCCCCAGGTCCGTTGACAGATATTTTTCATGGGAGTAGATTGCCACTCCGTGGGACCGCTACCATGGAAAATAATGTGAACGCAAAAATTAAATACCTTATCAATCATATTTACGGTGAATCATTTTCAGATGCACACCTTGACGTGTTATTAACTAAGCTTCAACAGGCGGCGGTTAATATTACGGAGAAGCGTAAGTCAGGCTGGGATGAAAAAGATGTTGTTCTGATTACCTATGCCGATCAGATCTCCGCGAAAGGGGAGAAAGCATTGCCGGTATTTACCCGGTTCTATAATGAGTGGCTTTCTCGTACTTTTTCTCATGTCCATCTTTTACCTTTCTATCCTTGGTCATCAGATGATGGTTTTTCCGTTATTGATTATCATACCGTTGCACCTGAAACGGGAAACTGGCGCGATGTCGCGGAATTAAAACAGTCAGCCAGCTTAATGTTTGATTTCGTTTGCAATCATATGTCAGCGAAAAGCGAATGGTTTGCTAATTATCTGGCGCAGAAGCCTGGTTATGAAGATTTCTTTATTTCTGTCGACCCGGAAACCGATTTATCCGCGGTGACGCGCCCACGCGCTTTACCGCTGTTGACGCCGTTTACGCTTAATGATGGCAGCGTTCGTCATTTATGGACTACATTCAGCGATGACCAGATCGATCTCAATTTCGCCTCGCCGCAGGTGCTGATTGCAATGGTTGACGTTCTGCTCCATTACCTCATGGAAGGGGCGCGTTATATTCGTCTGGATGCGGTCGGGTTTATGTGGAAAATCCCGGGAACAACCTGCATCCATCTGGAACAAACCCATTGCCTTATCCAGCTGTTCCGCGCCATTACGGACGCCGTGGCACCTGGAACGGTGATCATTACTGAGACAAATGTTCCGCACAAAGACAACATCTCTTACTTCGGTGATGGTGAAAACGAAGCCCAGATGGTCTATCAGTTTTCCTTACCTCCGCTGGTGCTGCATGCCGTTCATCGTCAGGATGTGAAAGCACTTTGCCAATGGGCGGGGTCGCTGGCACTGCCTTCTTCACACACTACATGGTTTAATTTCCTGGCCTCGCATGATGGTATCGGTTTGAATCCGCTGCGCGGCATTCTTCCGGAATCAGAGATCCTCTCGTTGGTCGAAAATCTTCAGCAGGAAGGCGCGCTGGTCAACTGGAAAAATAATCCTGACGGAACGCGAAGCCCTTATGAAATTAATGTCACCTATCTTGATGCGTTAAGTTTACAAGACAGTTCAGATGAGGAACGTATTGCACGGTTCCTCCTCGCGCATGCTGTGTTGTTAAGTTTCCCAGGCGTCCCGGCTGTTTATATTCAGAGCATTCTTGGTTCGCGGAACGATTATGAAGGCGTCGAACGCCTCGGATATAACCGCGCGATTAACCGGAAAAAATACACGGCGGGGCAGCTTGATAGCGAACTGAATAATAAGAAGAGTATTCGCTATCAAATTTATTCTCATTTGAGTGAGCTTATCGCTATTCGTCGCGGCGAGAGGGCGTTCCATCCGGATAGTCAGGCTGCTTTCGACGCAGTGGGTAAACAAATTCTTAAAATTATTCGTGTTGCTGAAAATGGCGAGCGAATTACAGCATTATTTAATTTTAGCAATAAAATGCAGACCGTTTATGAACAAACGCTTTCTGGTAAGGAGTTATTATCAGGACAGGATATTAGCGGTACGGAGCTGATCCTCAATCCATGGCAGGTAATGTGGATTAAAGAAAACTAAAAAGGACCCTAAAATGAAAATGCCAAAAATTGTGCTGTTATCAGCACTGGTTTCGTGCGCCCTGTTATCAGGCTGTAAGGACGATAAAGCATCTCAGGTCACCATTGAGTTTATGCACTCGTCGGTAGAACAGGAGCGTCAGGCCGTTATCACGAAATTGATTGAAAAATTCGAAAAAGAGAACCCGACTATAACGGTGAAACAGGTACCCGTTGAGGAAGATGCCTATAACACCAAGGTTATTACTCTGGCACGTACCGGTGCGCTACCGGAGGTGATAGAGATCAGTCATGACTACGCCAAAGTCATGGATAAAGAGCAATTGCTGGATCGTGACGCCATCGGCCGCGCCGTCAAGGCGGTGGGCGAGGAGACATTTTACGACGGTATTTTACGCGTTGTTCGCACGGAAGATGGCAGCGCATGGACGGGGGTGCCGGTTAGCGCCTGGCTGTCCGGCGTCTGGTATCACAAAGATGCGCTCGCGGCAGCGGGGATCGAGGAACCGCACAACTGGGAACAACTGCTGAAAGCCAGTCAGGCGCTCAACGATCCGGCTAAAAAACATTACGGTATCGCGCTTCCAACCGCAGAAAGCGTCATGACGGAGCAGGCTTTCTCGCAATTTGCTTTGTCAGGAGGGGCCAACGTCTTTGATGCAAACGGCAGCGTGAAAATCGATACCCCTGAGATGTCGAAAGCGCTGGAGTTTTATAGGGCACTGGCCGCGAACACCATGCCGGGCTCGAATGATGTCATGGAGATCAAAGACGCCTTCATGAACGGTTCTGCGCCTATGGCCGTTTACTCTACCTATATCCTGCCCGCGGTCTTCAAAGATGGCAATCCGGCCAACCTGGGGTTCGTTGTCCCGACGGAAAAATCATCAGCCGTGTACGGCATGATCACTTCTTTGACGATCACTACCGGCCAGACCGAAGAGGAAACGCAGGCCGCCGAGAAATTTGTCACCTGGATGGAGCAGGCTCAGAACGCCTCTGATTGGGTCATGATGTCTCCGGGCGCCGCGCTACCGGTCAATAAACTCGTGGTGGGCACTGATTCCTGGAAAAACAACGACGTTATCAAGGCCTTTGGTCAACTGCCTTACGAGCTGATTGCGCAGTTCCCGAACGTCCAGGTGTTTGGTGCCGTGGGCGACAAGAACTTTACCCGCATGGGAGATGTTACCGGGTCCGGCATTATCAGTTCCATGGTGCATAACGTGACGGTGGGACAAAAAGATCTCAATGCGACGTTAAGCAACAGCCAGAAGAAACTGACTGACCTGATATCACAACGATAGGAGCGCTTTGCGAAGGGAATTATGAAGACGTTGTTTTCTGGTCGTTCAGATATGCCTTTCGCCATGCTGCTGTTGGCCCCCAGCCTGATTTTGCTGGGGGGCCTGGTGGCCTGGCCAATGATTTCTAACATTGAAATCAGTTTTTTACGTTTACCGCTGAATCCGCGTATTGATGCGGTGTTCGTCGGTCTGGATAACTACATTCGCATCCTGGGCGATGCTGCGTTCTGGCACTCCCTGTGGATGACGTTCTGGTATACGGCGCTGGTGGTGATCGGCAGCACCGGACTGGGGCTGGCCGTAGCGATCTTCTTTAACCGTGAATTCCGCATGCGGAAAACGGCACGTTCACTGGTGATACTGTCCTATGTGACGCCGTCTATTTCACTGGTATTTGCCTGGAAATACATGTTCAACAACGGCTACGGAATTGTGAACTATCTTGGCGTTGATCTGCTGCATCTCTACGATCAGGCGCCGCTGTGGTTCGATAACCCTGGCAGCAGTTTTGTCCTGGTCGTGCTGTTCGCCATCTGGCGTTACTTCCCGTATGCCTTTATCTCGTTCCTCGCGATTCTACAGACCATTGATAAATCCTTGTACGAAGCGGCAGAGATGGACGGGGCGAATGCCTGGCAGCGTTTTCGTATCGTGACGTTGCCCGCCATCATGCCGGTGCTGGCCACGGTGGTCACGCTGCGCACCATTTGGATGTTCTACATGTTTGCGGATGTTTATCTGCTCACCACCAAGGTCGACATTCTGGGCGTATATCTCTACAAAACCGCCTTTGCGTTCAATGACCTGGGTAAAGCAGCCGCCATTTCCGTTGTGCTGTTTGTGATCATCTTCGCTGTCATTCTGCTGACCAGAAAAAGGGTAAACCTCAATGGCAACAAATAAACGCGTTCTGGGCCGTATCGGTTTTTATCTGGGACTGGCGGTATTCCTGATTATCACGCTGTTTCCGTTTTTTGTGATGCTGATGACATCGTTCAAAAGCGCGAAAGAGGCGATCTCACTGCACCCGACTATCCTGCCGCAGGAGTGGACGTTACAGCACTACATCGACATCTTTAACCCGCTGATTTTCCCGTTTGTGGATTATTTCCGTAACAGCATGGTGGTGTCACTGACCTCCTCTGTCATTGCGGTGTTTCTCGGTACGCTGGGCGCTTATGCGTTATCCAAACTGCGCTTTAAAGGGCGCACGACGATCAATGCGAGCTTCTACACCGTCTATATGTTCTCCGGGATCCTGCTGGTAGTGCCGCTGTTCAAAATCATCACCGCGCTCGGCATTTATGACACCGAGCTGGCGCTGATCATCACCATGGTGACGCAGACGTTGCCGACTGCGGTCTTTATGCTGCGCAGCTATTTCGACACTATCCCGGACGAAATCGAAGAAGCCGCGATGATGGACGGCCTGAACCGCCTGCAAATCATCTTCCGCATCACCGTGCCGCTGGCGATCTCGGGTCTGGTGTCAGTCTTCGTTTACTGCTTCATGGTGGCGTGGAATGACTACCTGTTCGCCTCCATTTTCCTGTCCAGCGCCAGCAACTTCACGTTGCCGGTGGGGCTGAACACGCTCTTCAGTACGCCAGATTACATCTGGGGTCGCATGATGGCGGCATCGCTGGTGACCGCACTGCCCGTTGTCATTATGTATGCCCTGTCTGAACGTTTTATTAAAAGTGGTTTGACCGCCGGCGGCGTAAAGGGCTGAGGCGGCCGATTTTAACAAGGAGTGAGTCATGAAAAAATTAGTTGCGACAGCGCCTCGTGTAGCGGCGCTGGTGGAATACGAAGATCGTCCTGTTGCAGCACATGAAGTGAAGATTCGTGCCCGTTATGGCGCCCCGAAACACGGCACCGAAGTTGTGGATTTCCGCGCGGCAAGCCCGTTCATTGATGAAGAGTTTAACGCCGAGTGGCAGATGTTTACCCCACGTGAAGAGGGGGCAGCACGCGGCATCGAATTTGGTAAATTCCAGCTGGGAAACATGATCGTCGGCGACATCATCGAATGTGGTGCGGACGTAACGGAATACCAGATCGGCGACAGCGTTTGCTGCTACGGTCCATTGCAGGAAACGGTCATCGTCAACGCGGTGAACAACTATAAGCTGCGCAAAATGCCGCAGGGCGCATCCTGGAAAAACGCCGTTTGTTACGATCCGGCTCAGTTCGCCATGAGCGGCGTGCGTGATGCTAACGTCCGCGTAGGGGATTTCGTTGTAGTTGTCGGGCTGGGCGCTATTGGCCAGATTGCGATTCAGCTGGCGAAAAAAGCTGGCGCGTCAGTGGTTATTGGTGTCGATCCTATTGAACATCGCTGTGAGATCGCCCGCCGTCACGGTGCGGACCACTGCCTGAACCCAATCGGTACCGATGTCGGTCTTGAAATTAAGAAACTGACCGGCAAGCAGGGCGCGGATGTGATCATCGAAACCAGCGGCTTTGCAGATGCGCTGCAATCTGCGCTGCGCGGACTCGCCTACGGCGGCACGATCTCTTACGTGGCTTTCGCCAAACCTTTTGCGGCAGGCTTCAACCTGGGCCGCGAAGCACACTTCAACAACGCGAAGATTGTCTTCTCCCGCGCATGCAGTGAACCCAACCCGGATTATCCACGCTGGAGTCGCAAGCGTATTGAAGAGACCTGCTGGGAATTGCTGATGAACGGTTATCTCAATTGTGAAGATCTGATCGACCCGGTCGTCACCTTCACCACCAGCCCGGAAAGCTACATGAAGTATGTCGATCAGCACCCGGAACTCAGTATCAAAATGGGCGTTACTTTTTAAGCTAAGGACAGCAAATCATGAAAATCGCAACACAAAACCAGGCCTTTTTCCCGACCACTATCATGGAAAAATTCAAATACATCAAAGCGATGGGATTTGATGGCTACGAAATAGATGGCCGGCTGCTGGTTGAACATCTCGACGAAGTGAAAGCCGCTATCAAAGCCACCGGTCTGCCGGTTACGACGGCGTGTGGCGGATACGATGGCTGGATCGGGGATTTCATCGAAGAACGCCGCCTGAACGGTCTCCAGCAGATTGAACGCATTCTGGAAGCGCTGGCAGAAGTGGGCGGCAAAGGGATTATCGTCCCGGCTGCCTGGGGGATGTTTACCTTCCGTCTGCCGCCAATGACTTCGCCACGTAGCCTGGATGGCGATCGCAAAGCGGTCAGCGCTTCCCTGCGCTGGCTGGATGAGGTAGCAGCGCGCACCGGTACTACCGTCTACCTGGAGCCGCTGAACCGCTATCAGGATCATATGATCAACACCCTGGCCGACGCGCGTCGTTATATCGAAGAGAACGGCCTGAAGCACGTGCAGATCATCGGTGATTTCTACCACATGAACATTGAAGAAGACTCACTGACGGAAGCGCTGCATCACAACCGCGACCTGCTGGGTCATGTGCACATTGCTGATAACCACCGCTATCAGCCGGGCAGCGGCAGCCTCGATTTCGCCAGCCTGTTCGGTCAGCTGCGTGCTGATAACTATCAGGGTTATGTGGTGTACGAGTGCCGGGTTCGTGCCGACGATCCGGCTCAAGCCTATCAGGACTCACTCAATTACCTGCGTGAATGCTAAGGATGACGAGCGTGATGAGTGCTTCTACACCTTTGCCTCTGCGCGTCGCCATCATTGGCGCCGGGCAGGTTGCAGACAAAGTGCATGCCTCGTATTACGCCACGCGCAGTGATGTTCAAATGGTGGCTGTCATGGACAGCCGCCTTGAGCAGGCACAGGCGTTCGCGGAACGTTATGCCATTCCATCGGCATGGCAGGACGCTCACGAGATGTTGCAGAAAGTAAAACCGGATGTGGTGAGCGTCTGTTCGCCTAACCGGTTCCATTTTGAACATGTGATGGCGGCTCTCGAAGCGGGTTGCCATGTGATGTGTGAAAAGCCGCCGGCAATGACGCCGGAACAGGCCGACCAGATGCGCATCGCGGCGCGCAAGGCAGGAAAAGTCCTTGCGTATGATTTTCATCATCGCTTTGCCCTGGACACCCAGCTCCTGCGCGATGCGGTAATGAACGGCACACTCGGTGAAATTTACTTCACTTCCGCGCAGGCGCTGCGTCGCTGCGGTGTGCCGGGGTGGGGCGTTTTCACCAATAAATCGCTCCAGGGTGGCGGGCCGCTTATCGATATCGGCATTCATATGCTGGATGCTGCGATGTACGTGTTGGGCTTCCCGGCTGTGAAGCGGGTAACCGCACACAGCTTCCAGAGACTGGGGAACCGGAAACACACCGGTCAGTTTGGCGAATGGGATCCTACGCAGTTTACCGTGGAAGATGCCCTGTTTGGCACGATTGAATTCTGCAACGGCGGCGTTCTGCGTCTGGACACCTCCTTTGCGCTTAACATCCGCGAGCAGTCCATCATGAACGTCTCTTTCTGCGGTGATAAGGCAGGCGCAACGCTGTTCCCGGCGCATATCTATAACGACGAAGCCGGTGTTTTAGAAACCCTTATCCATCGTGAAGAGGCGGACGATCAGCGCCATCTGCGCAGTATGGATGCCTTCGTGCGTCATGTGCTCGGAGAGCACGTTATGATCGCTGACGCAGAACAGGGTCTGGTTATACAACAGCTTGTTGCCGCGCTTTATGAATCAGCAGAAACAGGGGAAAGCGTGACATTATGCTGAACGTGTCTGTATTAAACGATCCGGGCTTTTGTCCTCACAGCCTGAACAAATATGCCTCTGTCATGACATGCGGGAATGGCTACATGGGCATTCGCGCTACGCATGAAGAAGATTACACCCAGCAGACCAGAGGCATGTATCTCGCGGGGCTTTATCATTGCGCGGGTCGCAACGAGACTACTGAGCTGGTCAATCTGCCGGATATCACCGGTATTGATGTTGAGCTTGATGGCGTCAATTTCACGCTCCTGTCAGGCGAAATTCTTGAATGGCAGCGCGAGCTGGCCTTTGCTAACGGCGAACTGCATCGCAACGTTGTCTGGCGTGCACCCGACGGGAAACGTTATCGGCTGGAGAGCCGTCGTTTTGTTTCGCTGGACCAGTTGCCCTTAGTGGCAATGCAGTTCTCGATCACACCGCTTGATGGCGACGCTCAGGCCGTGCTGAAAACCGGCATAGATGCGACACAAACGAACAGCGGCAGACAGCATCTGGATGAAATCTCGGTCAGGATCTTTGACCAGCACTACATGCAGGGCGTGTATGAAACGCAGGACCGTGCATCTGAGGTTGTGGTTTCGGCGTATTGCCAGCTCTCGACGAAAAGCGACAGCTGTTTCACCGCCAAAAACCGCCGTCTCAGCGTGCATCATTCGCTGACGATTGTTCGGGGTGACACTGTCACGCTTGAGAAGATCGTCTGGGTGGCTCATCGTAGCGAGAAAGCGCTGTCGCAGGAGTCATTCGCGCGCAACGCGCTGGCCGATCTTAAAGTCTGTGCGGCAAGAGGTTATGAGGCGTTGCTTGAAAGCTCAGCGTATGCCTGGAAAGATGTCTGGCGCGACGCACGTGTGGAAGTGACTTCCACAGAGCAACAGGATCAGCAGGCGCTGGATTACGCCGTCTGGCATCTGACGACAATGACGCCTGCTCATGATGAGCGAAGCAGTATTGCGGCGAAAGGGCTGACGGGTGAGGGGTACAAGGGGCACGTCTTCTGGGATACCGAAATTTTCCTGCTGCCGTTCCATCTGTTTACCCGCCCGCAGATTGCCCGCAGCCTGCTACGCTATCGTTGGCTTAATCTGGCAGGCGCACGGGAAAAAGCGCGCCGTAACGGTTGGCCGGGTGCATTGTTCCCGTGGGAAAGTGCGGCCAGCGGACAGGAAGAGACGCCAGAATTCGCGGCCATTAACATCCGCACCGGGGTTCGCCAGAAGGTGGCTTCCGCACTCGCTGAACATCACATCGTGGCTGATATCGCCTGGGCCGTGGTCGCTTACTGGCAGGCAACACACGACGATGCCTTTATGCGAAATGAGGGGCTGACGCTACTGATGGAAACCGCTTCGTTCTGGATGGGACGCGCGACGGAAATCAATGGTCGTCTTGAGATCCATGACGTGATCGGACCGGATGAATACACCGAGCATGTCAACAACAACGCCTACACCAACTATCTGGCCTGGCACAACGTTGCCTGCGCGCGTCAGTTTATGGCGATGTTTGGCCGTGAAGATGCGCGTTTTACGGAGAATGCCGGGAAGTTCCTGGCGCGCCTGTGGCTGCCAGAGGCCGACGCAGACGGTGTGATCCCGCAGGATGATACCTTCATGGCAAAACCTGCCATCGATCTGAGCCGCTATAAAGCCAAAGCGGGTAAGCAAACCATTCTGCTTGATTACTCTCGCGCGGAAGTGAACGAGATGCAGATCCTGAAGCAGGCCGATGTGGTGATGCTTAACTACCTGCTGCCGGAACGGTTTACGCCGCAGCAATGTGCCGCCAATCTGGCGTTCTACGAGCCACGCACGATTCATGATTCATCCCTGAGTAAAGCCATTCACGGCATTGTGCTCGCACGCTGCGGTGACACCGAGGGGGCGTATGCCTTCTGGCGTGACGGTATCGCCATCGACCTGGGGGACGACCCACACAGCAGTGATGACGGTATTCATGCCGCCGCCACCGGTGCGATCTGGTTGGGCGCTATTCAGGGGTTTGCTGGCCTGCACATTAGCGAAGGGGAGCTGCATCTTGCACCGAAACTGCCTGTTCACTGGCACAAACTCGCCTTCCCGCTGCGGTGGCGGGACGCAACAATGCACATTACCTGTGAAAATGACCAGTTAACCATTGAGACTACCGCACCTGTCACGTTGACGCTGTGGGGTAAAACGCTGCACGTATCAGGGCGAAAAGTCTGCGCGCATAAGGACTTTCTTGCACCTGTTAATGGGACCGCTACCACGGAGGGGCGCCATGACGCTTAACGCTGTTGTATTCGATCTGGACGGGGTGATCACCGATACCGCGCATCTTCACTTTCTGGCCTGGCGCGCCGTGGCGGAGGAGATTGGTATTACCTTCGATGAAGTATTTAACGAACAGCTGAAGGGAATAAGCCGAATGGACTCCCTCCAGCGCATTCTGAAACATGGCGGGAAAGAGGGGATGTTCAGTGACGAGCAGCGCCTGGCGCTGGCGACGAAAAAAAACGCGCTTTACGTCCAGTCGCTGGCATCACTGACGCAGGATTCGCTGCTCCCGGGTATTCGCGACGTGCTGGCGGATATTCGCGCCGCGAAGGTCAAAATTGGGCTGGCATCCGTATCGCTTAATGCCCCTGGGATTTTGCACGCGTTGGGTATTCATCAGGCTTTCGATTTTTGCGCCGATGCTTCGCGCATTTGCCGCTCAAAGCCGGACCCGGAGATCTTCTTTGCAGCCTGTAAAGGACTGAACGTGCGTCCTGAAGAGGCCATTGGTATCGAAGATGCCGCCGCAGGGGTAGATGCGATCAACGCCGCAGGAATGCTGTCGGTCGGGATTGGGCCTGGCCTGAACCATGCGGGATTACAACTTCATTCAACGCAGGAACTGACCTGGGAACGCCTGACGGCGTTCTGGGCATCCCGGGCGTATTGATAAGGAATTAATAATGGCTCAACTGTCTCTGAAACACATTCAGAAAATCTATGATAACCAGGTCCACGTGGTTAAGGATTTCAATCTCGAGATTGAAGATAAAGAATTTATCGTCTTCGTCGGTCCATCGGGCTGTGGGAAATCCACGACGCTGCGAATGATTGCCGGCCTTGAGGAGATCAGCGCAGGTGAACTGATTATTGACGGGGTTTGTATGAATGATGTTCCCGCCAAGTCCCGTGATATCGCAATGGTCTTCCAGAACTATGCGCTCTATCCGCATATGACGGTCTACGACAACATGGCGTTTGGCCTGAAGATGCAAAAAATAGCACCTTCCATCATCGAAGAACGTGTTAGCTGGGCGGCCCAGATCCTGGGTTTACGCGACTATCTCCAGCGTAAACCTGGCGCATTGTCAGGTGGTCAGCGTCAGCGCGTGGCGTTAGGCAGGGCGATAGTGCGTGAAGCAGGGGTCTTCCTGATGGATGAACCGCTGTCAAACCTCGATGCCAAGCTTCGTGTACAGATGCGCGCTGAAATCAGCAAGCTGCACCAGAAGCTCAACACCACCATGATTTACGTGACGCACGATCAGACGGAAGCCATGACGATGGCGACCCGTATTGTGATTTTAAAAGACGGCATCATTCAGCAGGTGGGCGCGCCGAAGCAGGTTTACAACGAGCCGGCGAATATGTTCGTTGCAGGCTTTATTGGTTCACCTGCGATGAACTTCATTCGTGGCGCGATCGACGACCGATACTTCGTGACGGAAACGCTGCGTCTGGAGATCCCGGAGGAGAAGCTGGCCGTACTGAATGCGCAAGGTTACCAGCGCAAAGCGGTCGTCTTTGGGATCCGTCCGGAAGACATTCTCACGCTACAGCGCAGCGGTGAAAACATCGCGGCGAAGATCAGCGTCGCTGAGCTGACTGGGGCAGAATTTATGCTTTATGCCAACGTGGGCGGGCATGAACTGGTTGTCCGTGCGGGAGCGGCGGATGATTACGTTGCAGGAGATAATATCGGCATCCAGTTCGATATGAGTAAGTGCCATTTCTTCGATGCTGATACTGAAGCAGCTATTAGATAAGAAAGGTATTCGCCGGAAATGAAAGTTTCCGGTTTTTTTGTATGTTAATTATAAAGGAATATTTTAATGAGTACTCTACTAAGAAGTGCTGCGCTCGTTCTGTGCGCAGGGGTAAGCTGCGCGCAAGCAACAGAGTCAACCAAACAGTGGGAATTTAATATTGGTGCCATGTATGAAATTGAAAACGTCGAAGGTCAGGGCGACGATAAAGATGGATTATATGAACCTTCCGTGTGGTTTAACGCCACGTATGATGCGTGGACAATTTCACTGGCGATGTATCAGGAAGGCCCGGTTGATTACAGCAGCATGACGCGCGGCACCTATTTCGATCGTCCTGAATTTGAATTACGGTATCGCTTCATTGGCACAGAGGATTTTACGCTGGGTCTTACGGGCGGTTTCCGTAATTATGGATATCATTTTAAAGATGAGCACGGTGCGAAAGACGATAGTGCTAATATGCAGCGCTATAAAATTCAGCCTGACTGGGATGTGAAATTAACAGATGACTGGCGTTTTGGCGGTTGGTTTGCCATGTACCAGTTTGCGAATGACCTGGGAAAAACCGGTTATTCTGACAGCCGCGTCGAAACGGAAACCGGATTTACCTGGACAATAAACGAAACCGTCTCTGCAAAAGTTAACTACTATTTAGAGCGTGGCTTCAATATGGACAGTTCACGTAATAACGGTGAATTCTCCACCCAGGAGATTCGTGCCTATCTGCCTGTTTCATTAGGCCAGACAACGCTTACACCTTACACCCGTCTGGGGCTCGATCGCTGGTCAAACTGGGACTGGCAGGACGATCCAACTCGTGAAGGGCATGACTTCAACCGACTGGGTCTGCTCTATGCTTATGACTTTGCGAATGGCCTTTCCATGACGCTCGAGTATGCCTACGAATGGGAAAATCATGACGAAGGCGAGAGCGACCGCTTCCACTATGCGGGTGTCGGCGTCAATTACGCGTTCTGATGACGTTATACCAGGGGCGTTTGCCCCTGGTTTTTAGCGTAACGAAGCTGCATCTGAAAAATGTGTTTCAACCAATACCTTATGCGGCGCAGGTTTATCCGCAATGCACCTGAACAACAAATCGCAGCTCTCTTCGCCCAGCTTTTTCGTGGGGATATCAAAGCCGCCTGGTGCAGGGGTTAAAATGAGAGATAGCATCGGGTCGCTGTATCCTGCCATTGCGACCTGTTCCGGGATCGCCAGATTTAGCGCATCCGCGGCACGATAAAGACTCAGCAATTTCATGCTGTCAGTCGCAAAAACCGCATCGGGCGGGTTGTCTGAGGAGAGTAGCTGGCAGGCCGCCCGAAGCGCGCTTTCATGGGTATAGCCGCCATCGATAACCCAGGTCGGGTTAATTTCGATACCGTGTTTCTCAAGGCTGAATTTATAACCCGCCAGGCGATCGATAGAGACGTGATAATCGAGCGGGGCATGCAGACAGGCAATTTTGGTGCGGCCATGCGTGATAAACGAGTCTGTTAATATGGCGCTGTCGCGGAAATTATCCGTGTCGACAGAATAGATATTCTGGTAATTTCCTTCCACTTTACCAATGACGACCACGGGCACACCGTATTCATCCAGCGTCGAGAAAAACGACTCGTTCGCCGGCGAGCTTAGCATGATGATGCCTTTGATCATCTTCTGCTTTATTTTACCCACGCATTTTTGCAGATCATCTTCACTGCTTTTGGACGTTTGTAAAATAACATCAAAACCTTCTTCTTCTGCTTTTGCCGTAATGGCATGCAGTACATCTGAGAAAAAGGGATTTCCTGCAGTGGTCTTGGTTGAGCGGGTCGAAATAACCATAATGGCGTCGAAGCCAGAAGAGGTGAGTGCGCGGGCAAGTTTATTAGGTTGGTAATTTAACTCATCTATCGCCTTCAACACCTTTTCACGCGCTTCAGGAGAAATATTCGTTTGTTTATTCAGAACGCGTGACACGGTTGATTTCGAAACGCCAGCAACGCGGGCAATATCATAGATGGTGGGTGACATACACCTTACTCACTCCAGACGGACAGCAATTGCGTCCATCTTACTGGAGAGAAAACGGCAATAGCAATAATTAAGAATTGATAATCAACGATCTGCCCCAATTTACTGTATTCTGAAGTGACTTTGTTCAGGGTTCCAGACAATGAAGGACGGCGATGAAGCGACTTAAAAACGAATTCAATTCTCTGGTGAACCGTGGCCTTGATCGCCATCTGCGTCTTGCCGTAACCGGGCTGAGCCGCAGCGGTAAGACGGCATTCATTACGGCGATGGTCAATCAGCTGTTGAACCTGCATGCTGGGGCGCGCCTGCCACTGCTTAGCGCGGTGCGCGAGGAGCGATTGTTAGGCGTAAAACGCGTACCGCAACGTGATTTTGGCATCCCCCGTTTCACCTATGATGAAGGTCTGGCACAGTTATACGGGGAGCCTCCCGCCTGGCCCACCCCGACGCGTGGCGTGAGCGAAATTCGCCTTGCGCTTCGTTTTCGCTCGAATGAATCCCTGATGCGTCACTTTAAAGAAACGTCCACGCTGTATCTCGAAATTGTGGATTATCCGGGAGAATGGCTGCTCGATTTACCGATGCTGGCGCAGGATTACCTGAGCTGGTCCCGGCAGATGACCGGTCTGTTGCAGGGGCAGCGGGCAGAGTGGTCGACCAAATGGCGCCAGCTTTGCGAAGGGCTGGATCCGCTGGCACCGGCGGATGAAAACCGTCTGGCCGTCATAGCTCAGGCCTGGACGGATTACCTGCATCAGTGCAAGCAGGAGGGGCTGCATTTTATTCAGCCGGGCCGTTTTGTTCTGCCGGGAGATCTAGCCGGTGCTCCCGCGCTACAGTTTTTCCCGTGGCCGGACGTTGACCGCATCGGCGAATCGAAGCTGGCACAGGCAGACAAGACCACCAATGCCGGTATGCTCCGCGAGCGATACAATTATTACTGTGAGAAGGTGGTTAAGAGTTTTTATAAAAATCATTTTTTACGCTTTGACCGCCAGATCGTGCTGGTGGACTGCCTGCAACCCCTCAACAGCGGGCCGCAGGCGTTCAATGATATGCGGCTGGCGCTGACGCAGCTGATGCAAAGTTTTCATTATGGCCAGCGTACGCTGTTTCGCCGTTTATTCTCGCCGGTCATCGACAAGCTGCTGTTTGCCGCCACAAAAGCTGATCATGTGACGGTCGATCAGCACGCCAACATGGTATCCCTGCTGCAACAGCTGGTGCAGGATGCCTGGCAGAACGCGGCGTTCGAAGGGATTAGTATGGATTGTCTGGGTCTGGCGTCCGTACAGGCTACGCAGAGTGGGTTGATTGACGTGAATGGCGAGAAAATTCCGGCCCTGCGGGGCAACCGACTCAGCGACGGTGAGCCGCTCACGGTCTATCCGGGCGAAGTTCCCCCACGTCTGCCGGGCCAGGCTTTCTGGCAAAGCCAGGGTTTTCAGTTCGAAGACTTCCGTCCGCAGAGCATGAACGTTGACCAGCCATTGCCGCATATCCGTCTGGATGCCGCGCTGGAGTTTTTAATTGGAGATAAATTACGATGACGGAACCGTTAAAGCCCCGCATTGATTTTACCGGCCAGCTTGAGCAGTCCCCGCATGAGGCGTTTAAAACAGCGCAAACCTTCAGCGGTCCGCAGGCCGACAACTTTGCTCCCGTGCTGGCAGAGGAGCCGTTGGTTGAAGAGGGGCAGGCGGAAGCGGTCGTTGATGCGGCACTGCGCCCGAAACGCAGCCTGTGGCGTAAGATGGTGACCGCCGGGTTAGCCCTTTTTGGTGTGAGCGTAATTGGTCAGGGCGTGCAGTGGGGCGTCAATGCCTGGCAAACCCAGGACTGGGTAGCGCTGGGGGGATGCGCCGCCGGGGCGTTGATCGTTGGTGCGGGCGTCGGCTCGGTCGTGACCGAGTGGCGTCGCCTCTGGCGTCTGCGTCAGCGTGCGCACGAACGCGATGAAGCGCGGGATCTGCTGCACAGTCACGGCACCGGAAAAGGGCGTGCTTTTTGTGAAAAACTTGCGGCTCAGGCCGGGATAGATCACTCTCACCCGGCGCTTCAGCGCTGGTATGCGGCGATCCACGAAACCCAGAATGACCAGGAAGTGGTCACGCTCTATGCGCACATTGTTCAGCCGGTACTGGATGCGCAGGCTCGTCGTGAGATCAGCCGCTCGGCGGCGGAATCCACCCTGATGATTGCCGTCAGTCCGCTGGCGATGGTGGACATGGCCTTTATCGCCTGGCGCAACCTGCGCCTGATCAACCGCATCGCCAGACTGTATGGCATTGAGCTTGGCTATTACAGCCGACTGCGCCTGTTCAAACTGGTGTTGCTGAATATCGCCTTCGCCGGGGCAAGCGAACTGGTGCGGGAGGTCGGGATGGACTGGATGTCGCAGGATCTTGCGGCGCGTCTCTCTGCCCGGGCGGCGCAGGGGATTGGTGCCGGTCTGCTGACGGCACGCTTAGGAATAAAAGCGATGGAGGTTTGTCGTCCACTCCCCTGGATCGATGGCGATAAGCCGCGGCTGGGGGATTTCCGTCGCGAATTGATTGGTCAGCTTAAAGAGACGCTCAATAAAAAACCTGCTCAGTGAGGTTTCGTTTACTAATCGTGCGGGCTGTCAATATTTGTTGACAGCCACCTTCCCGAATACCGTGATCTGACATATCATTTTACTGTTATTGGCTTAAACGGTGAATTTCCCATGCGTCTGGAAGTCTTTTGTGAGGACCGTCTCGGTCTGACCCGCGAGTTACTCGATCTTCTTGTTTTACGTAGCATTGATTTACGTGGCATAGAGATCGACCCTGTCGGGCGAATTTACCTCAATTTTGCCGAAATTGAATTTAATACATTCAGTAGCCTGATGGCCGAAATCCGCCGTATCGCTGGCGTTACGGATGTACGCACCATCCCCTGGATGCCATCCGAGCGGGAACACCTTGCGCTGAGCGCACTGCTGGAAGCAATGCCGGAGCCGTTTCTCTCTCTCGATCTGAAAAACAAAGTCGAGCGCGTTAACCAGGCCAGTTGCCAGCTGTTTGCGCAGACTCAGGAAAAGCTTATCGGTCATCACGCCACGCAATTGATCCCAGGTTTTAATTTCCAGCGCTGGCTGGACAGCAACCCGCAAAATACCCATAGCGAGCACGTCGTCATCAATGGACAGAATTTCCTGATGGAGATCACGCCGGTCTACCTGAAAGGGGAAAATGCCGCGCGGGTGCTCACCGGCGCGGTAATCATGCTGCGCTCCACGGTGCGCATGGGACGCCAGTTACAGAACCTTTCCAGCCAGGACGTCGGCGCATTCAGCCAGATTATTGCGGTGAGCCCGAAGATGCGTCACGTGCTCGACCAGGCGCGCAAGCTGGCAAATCTTACGGCACCGCTGCTGATTACCGGGGATACCGGTACGGGGAAAGATCTGCTGGCGCATGCTGTGCATATGGCCAGCCCGCGTGCGGCAAAACCGTATCTGGCGCTGAACTGCGCGTCTATTCCTGAAGATGCGGTGGAAAGTGAACTGTTCGGGCATGCGCCGGAAGGCAAAAAAGGCTTCTTTGAACAGGCGAATGGCGGCTCGGTGTTGCTGGACGAGATTGGTGAAATGTCGCCACGCATGCAGGCGAAACTGCTGCGTTTTCTCAATGACGGTACGTTCCGCCGCGTGGGGGAAGATCATGAAGTGCACGTGGATGTACGCGTCATCTGCGCCACCCAGAAAAACCTGGTGGAGCTGGTGCAGAAAGGAGTATTCCGCGAAGATCTCTACTATCGTCTCAACGTTCTGACGCTCAATATTCCGCCGCTGCGCGATTGCCCGCAGGACATCATGCCGTTGACGGAACTGTTCGTCGCCCGTTTTGCCGACGAGCAGGGCGTGCCGCGTCCGAAGCTCTCTGCCGACCTGGGTACCGTGCTGACGCGTTACGGCTGGCCGGGCAATATTCGTCAGCTAAAAAATGCGGTCTATCGCGCATTAACTCAGCTTGAAGGGTATGAACTGCGTCCTCAGGATATTCTGTTGCCGGATTACGATGCCGGGACGGTCTCGGTAGGCGAAGAGGCAATGGAAGGCTCGCTGGATGACATCACCAGCCGTTTCGAGCGTTCGGTGTTAACGCAGCTTTATCGCAGCTATCCGAGCACGCGCAAGCTGGCTAAACGTCTTGGGGTGTCACATACCGCGATTGCGAATAAGCTGCGCGAGTATGGGTTAAATCAGAAGAAGGGTGACGAATAAATAAAAAAGCCTCTTTGCAGAGGCTTTTTTACGTTTAGGCTTTAAGTGCCTCAAGTGCAGCGGTGTAATCCGGTTCGGTAGTGATTTCGTTAACCAGCTCACTGAAAACAACGTTGTCGTTTTCATCGATCACCAGCACCGCACGAGCAGCCAGACCCTTCAGCGCGCCTTCGGAAATGGCAACACCGTATTTTTCCAGGAAATCCGGGCTGCGCAGAGTGGAAAGGGTGATGACGTTGCTCAGGCCTTCAGCGCCGCAGAAACGGGACTGGGCAAACGGCAGGTCAGCAGAAATGCACAGCACTACGGTGTTGTCCATTTCGGTCGCCAGCTGGTTGAATTTACGCACTGATGCAGCACAAACGCCCGTATCGATGCTTGGGAAAATGTTCAGGACTTTACGTTTGCCAGCAAACTGGCTCAGCGTGACGTCAGACAGATCTTTAGCCACCAGAGTAAAAGGCTGTGCTTTGCTGCCAGACTGTGGGATGGAACCTGCAACAGCAACCGGGTTGCCCTGGAAATGAACGAGTTGTGACATAGATATCTTCCTGTTTACAAATAGTTAACGTCGTGGCTAGTGTATGTCATCCGCAGTTAGCACGGCAAACCAATTTTCTGCCTTTCCGGCCTGCAAGGAGTCAGTGATGAGAAGCGTTAAGGTCTATGAAGAAGCCTGGCCATTGCACACCCCGTTTGTGATCTCGCGCGGCAGCCGTAATGAGGCCTGCGTGGTCGTGGTTGAATGTGAAGAGGACGGCGTAAAAGGCGTCGGGGAATGTACCCCTTATCCTCGCTACGGAGAAAGCCTGGCGTCAGTCATGGCGCAAATTATGACGGTGGTGCCCGAGTTGCAGGCGGGCCTGACGCGTGAGGCTCTTCAGCAGAGGTTGCCGGCCGGCGCGGCACGTAACGCGATTGACTGCGCACTCTGGAGTCTGGAAGCGGCGAAACAACAAAAACCGCTACCTTCGCTGCTGGACGTTACGCTGCCGCAATCGATCGTCACCGCGCAAACGGTAGTCATCGGTGAACCAGAGCAAATGGCCGCCAGCGCTCAGGCGTTGTATGCCACCGGTGCAACCTTATTAAAGGTGAAGCTCGACGATCGTCTGATTAGCGAACGCATGGTCGCCATTCGTGCGGCGGTACCTGATGCCACCCTTATCGTCGATGCGAACGAATCATGGCACAGCGAAGGGCTGGCAGCCCGTTGTCAGCTGCTTGCCGATCTGGGCGTTGCCATGCTGGAGCAGCCTCTCCCGGCAGAAGACGATGCCGCGCTGGCGAATTTTATTCATCCGCTTCCCGTCTGTGCAGACGAAAGCTGTCATACCCGTGAGAGCCTGTCAGCCCTCAAGGGCCGCTACGAGATGGTGAACATCAAGCTGGATAAAACGGGTGGGTTAACCGAGGCCCTGTCACTGGCAAAGGATGCGCAGGCGCAAGGCTTTTCCCTGATGCTGGGCTGTATGTTGTGCACGTCCAGAGCGATCGGTGCTGCACTCCCGCTGGTGAACAGCGTGCGTTTTGCCGATCTGGATGGCCCAACCTGGCTGGCGGTTGACGTTTCACCCGCCCTGAGTTTTACCTCCGGCGTACTTCATCTTTGAGGCTGCCAGCGCAGAAGATCTGTCATCGCTCTGAGGTATTTTTCACTCGCTTCATCCGAGGAAATAGGCGGAAACTCTGCAGTGATACAGTGAAGACTGAGGTCCGCGCACCAGCTGCCAAACGACCCGGGCGTTTCATACCCGACGCTGGTTACCAGAGGTAGAGCAAACGCATCCGCCAGCCACTGCCCGAGCGCTGTATGACGAGGATCTTCAATACAGGCGAGGGGATCGTGGAAAGAGACAACCCAGGCCGGGTGGATCTTATGAATAAGCTGGCACAGAGCCTGGGTTTCGGGCTCGGAACCCGGTTTTTCTCCCGTAAGCAGGACCACATCTCGTTCCTGCGCCGAACTGTTCCAGCGATACACCGTTTCACCGGCACGCCAGTTTGCTGCCGGAAAGTTCCTGTTAAGGTCAACGCCTCGTGCATTCGCCCGTAATCCAAGCTGGCATCCGTCCGGGTTGACGGTCAAAATCACATGATGTCGTCGTAAATCGGGGGCCAGCGTACGTAGCGCGCACGAAAGCGTCACGATGGACGAGTTTTCATCGCCATGTGTGCCCGCAATGATTAAGCCGCTAGTGCGATCGGGCTCGGGAGCCGGAAACCAGATCAGTGGGGCGCCTAAAAATGAGCGGCCATAATGTTCAGTCCCGGGCGGGAAGGCGCCGCGTTCCGTTCTTGGTCGGGTGGTTGCCATAATAAACCCTGATGATGAAGTCGCTTCTGGCAGTGTTGTGCAAAACCCGCGCTTAATCAAATAGTTTCCGTCTGTGTGTAAAATTGCCTGACATCAACTTTCCTGAGGAAGCATTTGCATTTCTCCGTTTCGAAACAAATAATTACGCATCTGCCTGTTACCTGACATCATTAAGGGGATCGTATGAAGCATCCTGTTTCGCTTCTTTGCACTGCGCTGTGGCTGTGCGGGTTTTCTTCACTTTCATATGCCGCGGAGGTTCCCAGGGGAACGGAGCTGGCGCAAAAGCAGGAGCTGGTTCGACACATTAAAGATGAACCCGCCTCGCTCGATCCGGCAAAAGCGGTGGGTTTACCCGAGATACAGGTGATCCGCGACCTTTATGAAGGGCTGGTGAATCAGAACGAAAAAGGGGAGCTGGTTCCCGGCGTGGCGACGCGCTGGCAGAGCAACGATAACCGTGTCTGGACGTTTACGTTGCGGGATAACGCGAAGTGGTCTGACGGTACCCCTGTTACGGCACAAGATTTTGTCTACAGCTGGCGTCGTCTGGTTGATCCTAAAACTACGTCACCTTTCGCCTGGTTTGCAGCGCTGGCGGGTATTAATAATGCGCAGGCCATTATTGATGGTAAAGCTGCACCGGAAACGCTCGGCGTGACGGCAGTCGATGCTAAAACTCTGCGCGTGCAGCTGGATAAACCGCTGCCATGGTTCAGCAACCTCACGGCTAGCTTTGCGTTCTATCCTGTTCAAAAGGCAAACGTGGAAAGCGGTAAAGAATGGACGCGCCCTGGCGCGCTCATCGGCAACGGTGCGTATGTGCTGAAAGATCGCGTGGTGAATGAAAAACTGGTGGTTGAGCCGAATACTCACTACTGGGATAACGCCAACACGGTGCTTAAAAAAGTCACCTTTGTGCCAATCAACCAGGAGTCCTCAGCGACCAAACGCTATCTGGCGGGCGATATCGATATTACAGAATCGTTTCCGAAAAACATGTACCAGAAGCTGCTTAAAGATATTCCGGGACAGGTTTATACACCGCCACAGCTTGGGACCTATTACTACGCGTTTAACACACAAAAAGGCCCAACTGCGGATGCCCGCGTACGTCTGGCGCTCAGCATGACTATCGACAGACGTATTATGGCTGAAAAAGTCCTGGGAACCGGTGAGAAACCGGCCTGGCATTTCACTCCCGATGTCACTGCCGGTTTTACACCGGAAATCTCGCCATTTGAGCAGATGTCGCAGCAGGAGCTAAATGCTCAGGCGAAAACGTTATTACAGGCGGCAGGCTATGGTCCCCAGCGCCCGCTGAAATTAACGCTGCTGTACAACACGTCTGAAAACCACCAGAAAATCGCCATTGCCGTCGCATCTATGTGGAAGAAAAATCTGGGTGTTGACGTTAAGTTGCAGAATCAGGAATGGAAGACCTACATCGACAGCCGCAATACCGGGAATTTCGACGTGATCCGTGCGTCGTGGGTAGGGGATTACAATGAGCCGTCGACATTCCTGTCGCTGCTGACGTCCTCTCACACCGGCAACATCTCACGGTTCAACGACCCTGCTTACGATAAGATTATTCATCAGGCGACGCTCGAAACCACTGAAAAAGCGCGTAATGCAGACTACAACATGGCCGAGAAGATCCTCGCCGAGAAAGCGCCGATAGCCCCTATTTATCAATACACCAATGGCCGCCTCATTAAGCCCTGGGTTAAAGGGTATCCGATAAATAACCCAGAGGATGTTGCGTACAGTCGTACAATGTATATTGAAAAGCATTAAAAAACAGGAAAGGCGCTTAAGTGGTTTTGGCAAATAGCTATACATCGCTTAAGCGCCTGAACACACGGTTCATGGTACCTACAGGCTAGTTATTATCAAAATTCCTTTCATAAAAAATCATTTATTCTTTTGATGAATGCTTCGAACGACATCTCTTTTCCAGTTTATTGAAAAGCGTGCAAGCATTTATACATCCTCCATGTAATAGCTTAATTCCTGCTATTTAAAACCTGACTTTTGTCCGATTTAGGATTTTTCCATATTCAGGAGGTTTATTGAATAAGATGATATGTCTCTGCGATTTTGCAGCTGATGCTTAAATCAGCATTGATATAAATCAATTATTCAACGACAGGTGGCAATGAATTCAATATTCTCTATCAAGGCAGACGTTCCTGCTAATCTATTGTGAATAAATGGTTAATACTTTCTGCGTGCCACTTATATCTGGAATTTATAAATACTACTGATTAGTGGAAAATTCTTAAGAAAAATCCATATACAGATCTTTGATCTGAAAAGTTGATCATGAATGGGCTTTTGCTCTAATATGGTTTTGTAAAGACCCGTCACTCACTTAACTCGTATTTCTTGCAAAGAAAGGGACTGCTATGGCCGATTCATTTCAGAATGAGGTGCCCAAGGCACGCATAAATTTAAAACTGGCGTTGCATACAGGCGGCGCGCAGAAGAAAGTCGAACTGCCGCTTAAACTTCTCACTGTCGGTGATTTCAGTAATGGAAAAGAGAATCGTCCATTGTCCGAAAGGAAGAAAATCAACGTCAACAAAAATAACTTTAATAGCGTACTTTCGGAATTTAACCCGGAGGTTAATCTGACGGTGCCTAACACCATGGCTGTCGATGGTTCTGAGGAAAGTATAAAACTGAATTTCTCCGATATTAAGGATTTCGAACCTGAACAGGTTGCCCGCCAGATCCCCCAGCTCCGCGCCATGCTGGCCATGCGTAATTTATTACGCGACCTCAAATCCAATCTTCTTGATAACGCCACTTTCAGAAAAGAACTCGAGAAAATTCTTAAGGACCCGGCGCTGTCTCAGGAATTACGCGACGAAATGAGTGCACTGGCCCCGAAATAAGCGGCATGTGTAATTTAATGGATTAACCGGGAATATGCTGATGTCTGTGAATAGTGAAACCGCCTCCGCGCAGGGGCAGACCATCGTACTGGAAAAAGAGGGCGTTTACGCCTCCCTGTTTGAAAAAATCAACCTGACTCCGGCCTCGAGCCTGGGTGATATCAATGCGTTTCTGGATGATGCCGCGCTTTCTGACGCGCCGGCGGGTGAACGCCTGACGGCGGCGATGCAGGTGTTTATGGACTGCATCCGCAAATCCGGTCAGCCCGTGGAGAAGCTCGACAAAACGCTGATTGACCACCATATCGCCGAACTGGATTTCCAGATCAGCCGTCAGCTGGATGCCGTAATGCATCACCAGGCGTTCCAGAAGGTGGAGTCCCTGTGGCGCGGCCTGAAGCAGCTGGTGGACAACACCGACTACCGCCAGAATGTGAAAACCGAAATTCTGGACGTCTCCAAGGACGACCTGCGCCAGGATTTTGAGGATGCACCGGAACTGATCCAGAGCGGCCTCTACTGGCACACCTATACCGCCGAATACGACACCCCGGGCGGCGAGCCGATTGGCTCAGTGATTTCATCCTATGAATTTGACGCCAGTCCGCAGGATGTGGCGCTGCTGCGCAACATCTCGAAAGTGTCTGCCGCCGCACACATGCCGTTTATTGGCTCTGTCGGCCCGAAATTCTTCCTGAAAGACTCTATGGAAGAGGTTGCTGCGATTAAGGATATCGGCAACTACTTCGACCGCGCTGAATACATCAAGTGGAAATCCTTCCGCGATACTGACGACGCCCGCTACATCGGCCTCGTGATGCCACGCGTGCTGGGGCGTCTGCCGTATGGCCCGGACACCGTACCGGTGCGCAGCTTTAACTACGTTGAGCAGGTGAAAGGCCCGGATCATGAGAAATACCTGTGGACCAGCGCGTCGTTCTCCTTCGCGTCAAACATGGTGAAGAGCTTCATCAATAACGGCTGGTGCGTGCAGATCCGTGGCCCGCAGGCGGGCGGGGCGGTGAAAGATCTGCCTATTCATCTGTACGATTTGGGTACCGGCAACCAGGTGAAAATCCCGTCTGAGGTGATGATCCCGGAGACCCGCGAGTTTGAGTTCGCCAACCTCGGCTTTATTCCGCTCTCGTATTACAAAAACCGCGACTATGCCTGCTTCTTCTCGGCGAACTCCGCGCAGAAACCGGCGCTGTACGACACCGCAGATGCCACGGCCAACAGCCGCATCAACGCCCGTCTGCCATACATCTTCCTGCTGTCGCGTATTGCGCACTATCTGAAGCTCATCCAGCGCGAGAACATCGGCACCACCAAGGACCGCCGTCTGCTGGAGCTGGAGCTGAATACCTGGGTGCGTAGTCTGGTGACGGAAATGACCGATCCGGGCGATGAGTTGCAGGCATCTCATCCGCTGCGTGACGCGAAGGTGGTGGTGGAAGATATCGAAGACAACCCGGGCTTCTTCCGCGTGAAGCTGTTTGCGGTGCCGCACTTCCAGGTGGAAGGCATGGATGTGAACCTGTCTCTGGTGAGCCAGATGCCGAAAGCGAAAGCGTAACGTAAGGCAGGAAGCATGAAAACGGAACAACCGTTATGGGGCAGGGGCCAGATGGTCTCTCCCCAGCACTTCCAGCAACAGGCCGCGTATGCGGCCTGGTCTGCGGAATGCATCGCCCGGTTAGGTCTCTCCCATCCCTGGGGAGTGATTGAAGCCACTTTCGAACCGGATGCACTGAAACTGGGCCGCCTGCAGGCCCGCCATCTGCACATCCGTTTCCCCGACGGGACGCTTATCGACACGGATAATGCTGACGATCTGCCACCGGTTCTCGCGCTGGAGAGTGAATCAAATGAGGTGGTAGTGATGCTCGCGCTTCCGCTGCTGCGCGCGAATGGTGGCAACTGTCTTAAGCCCGATGAGGTAGCCGGGCGTCCTGTTCGCTATCGCCAGCGCTGGCAGGATATCCGCAATACCTTCGGGGACGATACCCGCCAGATTGCGGTAATGCGTCCTGAACTGACGCTGCGGTTTGCACATCAGAACAACAGCGATTACCTGACCTGTCCGGTTGCCCGCCTGCAGCAGGATCTGCAGGGGGCGTGGCAGCCTGATGAGACGTTTCTCCCCCCGCTCCTGGCCATCGAGGGCAGCCGCTGGCTGTTAACCCAGCTCGAACAGCTGATGATCCAGCTACGTGTACGCCTGAGCCGACTGATGGCCATGCGACGGGAAAGTAATGAGCGCATGGCAGACTTTGCCGTGGCCGACGTGTCGCTGTTCTGGTTGCTGAATGCCCTCAACAGCGCTGAGCCCGTGCTGGGGCAGTTTCAGCGCCATCCGCAAAGTCCGCCTGAACGCCTGTATCCGGAGCTAGCCCGCCTGGCGGGCAGCCTGCTGACCTTCTCGCTGGAGCACCAGGTGAGTGCGATCCCGGTCTGGCAGCACGAGCAACTGAATAACGTATTTCCGCCGCTGTTTGATTTACTGGGGGACCTTCTGGAAGCCAGTCTGCCATCGCGGGTGGTGGCGATTGAGCTTGAGCACGATGCCCGGCTGCACTTCTGGCAGGCCCGTCTGCATGATCCGCGTCTGCGTGAAGGGGCGGATTACTACCTCTCCGTGCGTTCAATGGTGCCGGTGGCTCAGCTGCAGGAGCAGTTCCCGCGCCAGTGCAAGGTTGGCAGCCCCGATCATGTCAGAAGTATC
Source organism: Enterobacter cloacae complex sp. ECL411 (assembly GCF_021869665.1). Taxonomy (NCBI): domain Bacteria; kingdom Pseudomonadati; phylum Pseudomonadota; class Gammaproteobacteria; order Enterobacterales; family Enterobacteriaceae; genus Enterobacter; species Enterobacter cloacae complex sp. ECL411. The sequence goes on along the minus strand of NZ_CP091486.1, from coordinate 2,464,448 downwards.
GTCAATTCATCGCGGGTGGGCGTGCCGCTGACCCCGCTGCGCCATGTGCCGGCAGCCATTCCGTTACGTCTGGAAAATCAGTATTTCAGTCTTGATGTCTCTCATCCTCAGGCCACTGAAATGCTCCAGGGCGGCACCTGCATGTTTTACGTTCCGGGCATGCTCGGCGAGCCTGAACTCGAACTCTTTGCGGTGCTGAGAACATGAGTGAGCGTAAACGCGGCGCTGCCGCGGCCATTGATATTGATGCCCTGCTGCAGGATACCTGGCTGCAGGTGATCAGCCTGCGTCACGGTCCGAAATTTCAGGATGGAGAAGGGCGCACGCTGTGGGAGCGTTGCATTGCTGATGTCGAACGTGTGCAGCGTGAGCTGAAAGCGGGCGAACTTGATGAAGCCAGCTGCCGGCATATTCTCACCGCACAATGTGCGCTGCTGGATGAGGCGGTTAAGAGTCGCTGTGTGGAGGATGATGCCTGCGTGCAGTGGTATGACATTCCCCTGCAGGGGCACTTCCTTGGCACCATGGACGCCGGTGACACGCTGTGCGATCGGATGCGCGATGTGCTGCGTGAACCGGCTCCTGACCACGCTGTCGTGACCTGCTTCCAGCGGGTCATGATGCTCGGATTCCTCGGCAACTTCCGCTCCCTGAACGATCCTGAGCGGCAGAAACTCATGAATGCACTTAATGAACATGTTGCGCCGTTCAGCTATTCACAACCCCATCCCGTTCTGGCGGAAAGCCATGCCGGACGGGGGATAGGGGGTTGGCTTGCTTCATGGCCCATGCGCATTGGCCTGAGTGTGGTGGTGGTCACCGCATTATGGTGGGGACTGGATTGCTGGCTGGATCAGACACTGCTTACCCTGCTGCCGGGAGCCGTGAAATGAGCCCTGCACAACAGCGCGGGCTTGCGCTCTGGGCTGCCCTGCTGAGTGCAGTGGTCTGCCTGTGGTTTCTGCCAGCATCCCGGCTGGTTTCCGTTCTCGTCCTGCTGGCGGTACTGGGGCTAATCATGGCGTTCTGGGCTGTCGCCTGCCGTCGCGTGCAGCACGATTTCACCCTGTGTCTGGAGGACCTGCCTGAAACCAGTTATTGCCAGCCCGTGGTACTGGTCTGTGGCGATCTGCCGCTTGCCTGGCCGCATCAGTCACCGGTACTTACTGTCACGCAGGGCTGCTGGATCCGTGTGGAGGATCATCTGGAACTGGAGCAGGCCGCCCGTCAGGTACTGTGGTTGCGCCCCGACTGGGGACGTCAGCTGTCAGTGATGGTCAGTGTTTGTCCGCAGCAGCACCCTGACAGTGAACGCCTTACCAGTCGTTTGCTTGCCCTGCGCTGGCAGATTAGTCGGTTGCGTAAAGCAACCGGCCATTCTGTGCCACTGGTTCTGAATGGACAGGTCGGCAGTGCGATGATGAATGACATGCTCTGGCAGACGGCGATCCTGGGGGAAGGGGTAAAGGTCTGGAGTGGGACTTCAGCGCCTGGCTCAGTTGCTGAATGGGTTAATACTGGCGGAACGCCTGCGATGCATCAACAGGTGCTTATGAACAGCCTGATGAGCTGGTTCCAACAGCACGTCCACGCTGTCCTTATGGATGAAAACCCCGATATTCCTGTCATTGAACCTGTTGCGGTTCTGTGGGGATTGGGCCCGATCCTGGCCGGAAGCATGGCCACCTCTGTCTGGACAGCGTGGTTGTCCCGCCATACTGCGATGCAGCAGGTGTCTGGCTGGCAGCCGGCGGGAACGGACAGTACGGTTATTTCCCTGTTCCCGAATTTTGTCCTCCCTTTACTGCCAGAAGGACGAGGCCTGACACCGCATGGACGAACCTGGCGCGGTGCGCTCGGAATCTTCACGTTGGCGACCATTGCTGCACTGCTCAGCAGTGGCTGGAACAACCGCCAGCTGCTGCAACGCGTTAGCTTCGATATTGTCCGTTACAACAGCATCGCCATGGATGATTACGGTCCTAAAGCCAGCGCCGTACAGGTGCTGCGCGAGGATGCGGCGCTGCTGGATGAGCATGCACGCAATGGTGTACCGGCCCGGCTGGGTCTGGGGCTTTATCGGGGGGAACGTCTGCGAATACCGGTGCTGGAAGCGATCCGCTCATATGTGCCACCACCTCCTCCACCAAAGCCTGTGGAAAAGGTCGCGCCGAAAATCATCCGCCTCGACAGCATGTCGCTGTTCGATACCGGCAAATGGGCGCTGAAACCCGCCTCAACAAAGCTGCTGGTGAACTCACTTGTGGGGATCAAGGCGAAACCCGGCTGGCTGATTGTGGTCGCGGGCCATACCGACAGCACCGGGGATGACCAGTCCAATCAGGTGCTGTCCCTGAAGCGTGCGGAGTCGGTGCGCGACTGGATGCGGGACACCGGCGACGTGCCGGAGAGCTGTTTTGCGGTGCAGGGCTACGGTGAAAGCCGACCTGTCGCCACCAACGACACGGCGGAAGGCCGGGCGCTGAACCGCCGTGTCGAAATCAGTCTGGTGCCGCAGGCGAACGCCTGCCAGCTGCCGGGCAACACCCCCGCGTCATCGCAGGATGATGGCGCTGATAACAACTTAACGGAGTAATTAACATGGCAATACCAGTCTATCTGTGGCTGAAGGACGACGGCGGCGCGGACATCAAAGGGTCTGTGGACGTTCAGGATCGTGAAGGCAGCATCGAGGTGGTGGCCCAGGAGCACAACCTGTACATCCCGACCGACAATAACACCGGCAAGCTGACCGGTACCCGTATCCACACCCCGTTCCTGTTCACCAAGGAAATCGATTCGTCCAGCCCGTACCTGTACAAGGCGGTGACCACCGGCCAGACCCTGAAGTCTGCGGAATTTAAGTGGTACAGAATCAATGACGCGGGCCAGGAAGTGGAGTACTTCAACACGAAGCTTGAGAACGTGAAGCTGGTGAAAGTGAATCCGAAGATGCACGACATCAAGGATCCGGCGTTCGAGAAGCACAACCACCTCGAGCAGATTGAACTGCGCTACGAAAAAATCACCTGGACCTACAAGGACGGCAACATCATTCATTCCGATTCCTGGAACGAACGCGCCACCGCGTAAGTCGCATGCGGACAGGGCCCTGTCCGCAGTTTTTTGCACAGCGTCTGTATGCACGGACGCTGTGCAAAGAAAAACACAATCTGCCTGCCCGACCTGATGCGCTTTGGGTTCCTGAATAACAGGGAACAGCGACGGGCGGTAGCGTGTCCGGAACTGATAAAGAGAGAGTCTCATGGAAAATCCCGCCATCCTGTTACGCCGTCTTAACCCTTACTGTGCCCGCGCGATGGAAGGGGCCGCTTCCCTGTGCCAGACCCGCGCCCATGCGGAAATCCTGCCCGAGCACTGGCTGCTGAAGCTGCTGGAGCAGGGTGAGGGCGACCTGACGGTGCTGGCGCGGCGCTACGAATGGGATATGGATACGATATGGCAGGATATGCTGGGTTTTCTGGACAGCCTGCCACGTTCGGTGCGCAGCCGTCCGCAGCTGTCGGACAATGTCCGGGCACTGATGCAGGACGCCTGGCTGCGAGCCTCGCTGTCGGGGGAAGAGCACATCCGCAGCATTCACCTCCTGATGGCCCTGGTGGACAAACCGAAACTGGTGCGCTGCGACGGCCTGTGGCCGCTGCTGACGCTGGCGCAGAGCCAGCTTGAGCACCTGCGGGGGCTTCTGGATGTGCAGTCGGACGAACGCCCGGAGGTGCAGCAGGAAGCGGAGCTTAGGCAGGGCGATGAGGTGGAGTTTGTCGGCCGTCCGGTGAATGCGGATATAAAAGGAGAGCTGAACCCGGCGTTGCAGAATGCGCTGGACAGGTTCACCCTCGACGTCACCGCCCGCGCCCGTGAGGGCAGAATCGACCCGGTCTATGGCCGCGACAATGAAATCCGCCAGATGGTGGACATTCTTTCCCGGCGCCGCAAGAACAACCCGATTCTGGTGGGCGAACCGGGAGTCGGCAAGACCGCGCTCGTGGAAGGACTGGCGCTGCGCATCGCCGAAGGCAATGTGCCGGACGCGCTGAAGCCGGTCTCGGTACGCACCCTTGACCTCGGCCTGTTACAGGCGGGTGCAGGCGTGAAGGGTGAGTTTGAACAGCGCCTGAAAAACATCATCGACGCGGTGCAGCAGTCACCCCTGCCGGTTCTGCTCTTCATTGACGAGGCGCACACCATTATCGGTGCGGGCAACCAGGCGGGGGGCGCCGATGCGGCCAACCTGCTGAAACCGGCACTGGCCCGCGGTGAGCTCAGAACCATCGCCGCCACCACCTGGAGCGAATACAAGCAGTACTTTGAGCGCGACGCCGCGCTGGAGCGTCGTTTCCAGATGGTGAAAGTTGACGAACCGGACGACGACACCGCCTGCCTGATGCTGCGGGGACTCAAGTCACGCTACGCGCAGCATCACGGTGTGCATATTACGGATGAGGCGGTTAAAGCCGCCGTCACGCTCTCCAGACGCTATCTGACCGGACGCCAGCTGCCGGACAAGGCGGTTGACCTGCTGGACACCGCTTCGGCCCGTGTCCGCATGAGCCTGGATACGGTGCCGGAGCCGCTGACCAGGATGAAGGCGCAGCTCACGGCACTAGCCATGGAGAAACAGGCGCTGCTGGAGGATATCGCGGTGGGCAATACCGCCCACGGCGAGCGTCTGGCCGCCATCGGAGAGGAAGAAGTCGGCATCATTTTGCAGCTCGATGAACGGGAAACCCGGTACGGCCAGGAACTGAAACTCACGGAAGAACTGCTTGCCTGCCGCACGGATATCTCCCGTCAGGGGGAAATTGCGGACCTTCAGATGCAGCTTACTGCCGTGCAGCAGAATACCCCGCTGCTGGGGCTGGATGTGGACGCGCGTACCGTCGCCACCGTTATCGCCGACTGGACCGGCGTACCGCTCTCTTCCCTGATGAAGGACGAGCAGACGGAACTGCTGAGTCTTGAGCACAGTCTGGCGAAACGCGTTGTCGGTCAGGACAGTGCGCTGAATGCCATTGCGCAGCGCCTGCGCGCCAGCAAAACCGGTCTGGCACCGGAGAACGGCCCGCAGGGCGTGTTCCTGCTTGTGGGCCCGAGCGGCACCGGCAAGACCGAAACCGCCCTGGCGCTGGCCGATGAACTGTTCGGCGGCGAGAAGTCCCTTATTACTATCAACCTCTCGGAATACCAGGAGCCACACACCGTCTCGCAGCTCAAGGGCTCACCGCCGGGCTACGTGGGTTACGGTCAGGGCGGCATTCTGACCGAAGCCGTCCGTAAGCGCCCGTACAGCGTGGTGTTGCTGGATGAAGTGGAAAAGGCACACCGGGACGTGATGAACCTGTTCTACCAGGTGTTTGACCGGGGCTTCATGCGCGACGGCGAGGGGCGGGAAATTGACTTCCGCAACACGGTGATACTGATGACCTCGAACCTTGGCAGCGACCTTATCATGCAGATGCTGGATGAAAATCCGGTCGCCACCGAAGGCGACCTGCATGAACTGCTGCGTCCTGTCCTGCGGGACCACTTCCAGCCCGCGCTGCTGGCGCGCTTCCAGACGGTGATTTACCGTCAGCTGGCACAGGCAGCGATGCGTACGATTGTCGGCATGAAGCTCGGCCAGGTGAGTCAGCGCCTGGCCCGGCATTACGGCATGAAAACCGCTATAGCAGACAGCCTGTCTGATGCGCTGACCGATGCCTGCCTGCTGCCGGACACCGGGGCGCGCAATATCGACAGCCTGCTGAACCAGCAGATTCTGCCGGTCCTGAGCCAGCAGCTGCTGAGCCAGATGGCGGCGGGAAGGAAGCCGCATACCCTGACGCTTGGCTGGGATGAGGAAGAGGGCATAGTGCTCGAGTTTGACCGGACAGAAGGTGAGCATGCATGAGCAGTAATCTTCCCTTACGATTCAGCCACAGCCATCACCTGCTTTCGGTGAAGGGCTGCGATGCAGGGCTTGATGTGCTGGCTTTTGAGGGCGATGAAGCCCTGAGCACACCGTTCAGCTACCGTACTGAATTCACCAGCGCGGATCATGCCATCAGCAAAGAGATGATGCTGATGAAAGCGGCTTCCCTGACGCTTCAGGCCCCGGTAGACCATGGTTACGGTATCAAAATACAGCAGCCGGTGCGGGTGATTCAGGGCGTGGTGACCGGTTTTGAACGCCTCAGCACGTCAAAAGATGAAACCCGCTACGCCCTGACGCTTGAGCCGCGTCTGGCGCTGCTCGACCGCTCGCACCAGAACGCGATTTACCAGGACATGTCGGTTCCGCAAATCGTGGAAAAAATCCTGCGCGAACGTCACGGCATGCGCGGCCAGGACTTCCTGTTCTCACTGAGTAAAGAGTATCCACGCCGTGAGCAGGTGATGCAGTACGCTGAGGACGACCTGCACTTTATTACCCGCCTGCTGGGTGAGGTCGGTATCTGGTTCCGCTTCACCACCGACACGCGCCTCAACATTGACGTGGTGGAGTTTTACGACAGCCAGCAGGGGTATGAGAAAGGCCTGACGCTGCCGTCGGTACCGCCGTCAGGGCAGCACTCGCAGGGTGTGGACGCGGTGTGGGATATGGAGAGCCGTCATAAGGTGGTCCAGAAGGAGGTCAGCACCCGCGATTACAACTACCGTCAGGCCACGGAGGACATGAACAACCGGGTTGACGCGACCGGCGGGGATACCACCACGTACGGTGATGCCTACCACTGGGCGGATAACTACCTGACGCCGGGCAGCGCGTATGACCGCAACCCGGCAGCGGAGTCCGGGGCGTTTTACGCCCGCATCCGTCATGAGCGCTACCTGAATGGCCAGACGCAGACCGTTGCTTTCACCAGCTGCCCGGCCCTTTCACCGGGTATGCGGCTGAAAGTCACCGGCGGGTACGAAGTGGCGGAGGTGTTTACCCAGGGCGTGGTGGTCACGGCGATGCACAGCCATGCCCGGCGTGATGCAGACTTTTGCGTCAGGTTTGACGGTATCCCGGACAGTGCGGACTTTTGCTTCCGCCCGGCGCCAGGCCGCCGCCCGTTGATGGCCGGCACCTTACCGGCCCGCGTCACCAGCACCACCGAAAATGACACCTACGGGCATATCGACAAGGACGGTCGCTACCGCGTCAATATGCTGTTTGACCGTGAGAACTGGGAGACGGGGTTCGAGAGCCTGTGGGTCCGTCAGTCCCGCCCGTATGCGGGGGACACCTACGGCCTGCACCTGCCGCTGCAGGCAGGCACCGAGGTGGCGATTGGTTTTGAGGACGGCAACCCGGACCGGCCGTACATTGCCGGTGTGCTGCACGACTCGGCGCACGGCGACCACGTTACCATCCGGAACTACAAACGCAACGTCCTGCGGACCCCGGCGAACAACAAAATTCGCCTGGATGATGAACGCGGAAAAGAGCATATCAAGGTCAGCACAGAGTACGGCGGCAAGAGCCAACTGAACCTCGGCCATCTGGTCGACAGCGAAAAACAACAGCGGGGGGAGGGTTTTGAACTCAGAACCGACAGCTGGGGTGCCATCCGGGCGCAGAAAGGACTATTCATCTCGGCGGACGGGCAGGCGAAAGCGCAAGGACTGCAGCGTGAAATGCAAGCTGCGCTCAAAGAACTTGACGCTGCCAGAGAGGTGACTTCTGGATTACGTCACGCTGCTCAAGCAGCCCAGGCGGAATTAGCCGATCTTGAGAAACAAACAACATTAATGAATCAGACGCTTAGCGATCTTAAGCAGCAAGCATTACTTCTGTCTGCCCCTTCAGGAATTGCGCAGGTCACCCCCGCGAGCGTACAAGTTTCGGCGGGGGAAAATCTAATTGTTACTGCTGGTCAACATGCAGACATTAGCATTGCCAAAAAATTAACTCTGGCGGTGGGCGATATTCTGAGCTTATTTGCACACAAACTGGGAATAAAAATGTATGCCTCGGAGGGCAAAGTAGATATTCAGGCACAGTCGGACGCGCTGAATTTATTTGCTAAAGAAAAGCTTTCGGTCGCCAGTTCAGACAACAGCGTTGTCATATCAGCCAAAAAAGAAATCCTTTTGGTTTGTGGGGGGACATTTATACGGTTAAGTGATGCGGGGGTTGAAGTTGGTACTGGCAAAAACGTCACGTTGAAATGTATTGCGGTTCAACAGCAGTCTGCGGCGACGTTAAATTCAACGCTTTCGCTACCTTCTGGCTGCAAACCTGGGGTAATTTCTGCAGCCCAACAGCAAGGGGCTGTGGTGATGCTTAGCTAATACTTGAGGAAAAAGATGACTACAAAATTAGCCGTTTTAGGTGACAGGACGAGTAATGGGAAAATAATTTCTGCAACTGCGAATTATTTTAGTGATGGAAAACAGGTGGCACAAAATAATGACAAAGCCATCTGTACTGTCTGTAGGGGAACATTTCCCATCCTGGCCACTGCAATTGGTATCGTCAGTAATGGCATACTTCTGGTACAGGATCAGGACCGTGTGCTTTGTCTATGTCCCGGCCATAAAGTGATCGCAGGCTCTAATTTTTTCACTGGCTAAATAAGAATTTTTTATCTACAGGCTTAATTAAAAAAAGGATGTGAATATGGCATGCCAGGGGTTATGCACAACGAAAGGCCTGACAGTACTGCCCGTGCGCTATGCTGTTGTGCCAGAAAATATTAATGCCAGTTTACCGGGATGGGCGAATGATGCGCGCATAACAGGGGTAACGCTCGCCAGTAATGAAAAGTACACACTCCGCGCGCTTCGCCAGGGCTACCTTTACGTTTTTTATGAAAAAGGAAAACATGGCATCAATTACTGGCAGTGCTACAGCGTTGCGCCAGACGGCTCACTGTGGCTGCAACAGGTGGCGTCTAATCCTGTACCGGTGGATAAAGCGCTGTGCGAAACGGGCGAGCATATCGCGCAAAACGTCGAGTTCATGAGCATTGAATCCCCGGATAAGTGCGGCAATGTGTGGTTTGCGTTCAGTCAGTATCCGTGGGAGCAGGAAACGCTCGATCGGTATCGCATCAGGCCAGAAGAGCGCAGTGAGAGAATGCAGAAAGTGATGCCTTCGGTGGCGGGAGCTCAGCGCACAAAAACAGGGACCGACGTTACCGGGGCAAGCCTGAATCAGGTACTGGACTATCAGGTGCCTTCTGTTTCTGGTCTTCTGCCTGGTCCGGATGAGGCGAAAGTGGTAAACATCAGCCGTGCATCGTCACTCTGGGATCCGACAGTGGATGATCCCTGGCGGGTCAATAATGATGTGGTGAAACTGCAGTCCAGTCTGTATCCGTGGGCAAAAAACCGCAGTGGCATGGCAGCCGCGACGGTCACGGCCATGGAAAACCGAAGTGAGGGGATGACGCCGTTGCTGCTTCCACTCTGGGATCCGGTGGGGATTGTTCATGAGCTTAACGGCTGGAGCCAGGATGTGCTGGGGCGCCAGGCGCAGTTCCTGCAGGAGCGTGAGCTTGAGTTCGCCACCAAAACAAACCTCGATGCAGTCAGAACGCTGCTGGAAAGCAATGCCGAATCTCTGGAGGACGCGATGCGGAGACGAAGAACTGATGGTCCCATGCTGACAGACGAATATCTGGATTCGCGTCTGCAGGCGCTTGAGAAAAGGTATCAGGGTAAGCCTGATGTGCTGGCACAAATCAGGGCTGATGACAGGTTAGTGAGAAATTGGCATGCGCAGAACGTGACGGCATCATACCCGGAGAGTGTGCTGATGAGTCCACCCGAACCGCTGGCTGCTCACCAGCGACGGGTTGCCGCGATACAGGCTCAGGTCGATAAGGAACTGGCGTTAAATCTGCCTGAACCCTCGCAGGATTTCAGTGGAGTCCGGGCCCGGAGCTGGGCTCCCTATCAGAAAAAGCTCAACGCAACCCGACAGGCGAACTTTGATACCTGCTACACGAGCCTGGTTGATTCGGTTAATGCTATCTTCCAGAAGCGTATCGTCAGCGTGGTGAACTGGCTCAGTGCACCGGTACTGCTGGCAACGCTGGATGATTTCCACTGCGAGGCACAGCGGGCAGGGCTGTTCTACCAGTCAGCGGTGGGGATGTCCATGCACGGGATCAACAGCTGTCCGGCAGGGGCGGCAAAGATAGACGGCTGGTGGAATGAGTACAGCACTAAAAATCGCGGGAATCTGCTGTGGCGGCATGTGGCGGCCAATAACCCGCAGCTAATCAGTGAGCTGGAGCCGTATCTGGCGACGGTGAAAGGGAAAAAGGACGAGGACGTGACGCCTCTGACGGCGACCGCCATGACGGCAGCCCTGATGCAGCAGGTCAGCAATATGAAAAAGCTGGAGGGATATTACCAGAAATCGATGAACAGTGTCGTGAAGGGGCTGAGGGAAAATGCCAGCAAACTGGAAGTACAGCTCTTCAACACGGATGCGTTTATCGTCACGGTGGGAGACAGGGTAAGCCGAATTCTGCGGGTGGATAAGGCAGGCGAGAAGCTGGCGACCACGGCGTTCAGGCTGATATTTATGATAAGGGCGGGAATACCTTCAGAAAAAGTTCACTCGTTAGTGAATGCGTATCTGAAAGATGCCCCGGTGTTACGTCAGACGGTGCTGGCAGGTATACGGCGCAGCGGACGTTTTATGGCGAGCGGGAATGAAGTCGCCGAGATTAAACAGAGAATGAGCAGCAGGCTGGAAGAGCACTTTGCATCAGAAAAGGGCAAGGCCGAATATCGGCTGGCGGGAATAAACAGTCTGTTGCTGGTGCTGAATGCGATGGATTTTATCTACCTGTGCGGACAGGTAAGGGATGAGAAGAAGCCGCTGGCGAGCCTGCTGGCCAGCGGGCTGGCGATGGTGAGTCAGGGGACGTCGGTTATTTTGCCGGCAATAGAAAAAGGTCTGGAAGCGCGTGAGCTTACGGTGGCCTGGGTCAAGGGGGTTGGGGCGGCAGCGGGTGGAACTGCGTCTTTAATTTCGGTGTTTGCTGATGGTGCAAGTACTTACGAAGAGTTGCAAAGCAATCGTTTTTTACTTTCCTCTGTATTGCTTATTAAAACAACAGTTGATGTCCTGGCAGTCACAAAATCAGTCGGTCTTCTGCTGGAACAGTTTAGTCAACCGATAGTTAAAAAAGTAGCTGGGAAAATTACAGGTTTTTTGGCTTGGGAAATTTTAGGGATCCGAATACTTGCAGTACTGATGACCTGGGAAGTGATGGTAGCGATAACTTTGTTACAGGTGGTTGTGACCTGGATATCGGACGATGAGCTTCAGATATGGTGCAGGAAATGTGTATTTGGAACAGCACCGTTCAACCGCAGTGTGGCAGACCAGAATAAAGCCTTGGAAGGGGCGATAAAGGATATTTCATGAATTCAAAAGAGCAGCATCAGATATGCTCCCGTTTTGTTGAGCCAGAAAAATTAGCAGACCTGCGTACAAAGCGAGAGATTGAGATGATGAACGGCAGGCCGTGGACACGTGAGCTTCCGCCGCCGCCGGTATTGCCGCCTTATGGTCCTCTGGAGAAAATATCAGGGAAACTGCAGTCTTTCCGTAGCGAATATTTTCGGGAGTATTTTGATGCAGTTGCCTACCGGACCAGCACGTTGCCGGAGATATCAGATGGCCAGCGCGGAGCTGCCGCCGCTGCAGCGATAGTTGCAGGGAGCCCGGGTGTCGGGGCTGTAATGATGGCTGAAAGCGAGTCTTCGAATGATTCGGCGGAATATGTGCAGGGGATGATTAATGGCCAGCCGTTTCGCGGCTGGGTGGGTGTCACCCGGCTTCAGACTGGCGATGATGTGGACATGATTGTTGAGTGGCAGCATGACCATTATGAGGTCTATGCCATTGCGTTACCGGAAGAGCGGATAGTGTCAGTATGTCCGAAATGTGATATGGGGCATATTGCGCATATGCTGTGGCGCATTAAAAATATGTTCATTCTAATCACCATATTGATGGTGGCTTTTGTTTCTGTATGTGTATTTATCTCTATCTCAAAAGGAAATCCAAATGGTGTCTCTTTATTTGAGAGGTTTTATCTTTTCCTGGTAATGGCTTTTGTGGTGTCCTCTGTAATTTCGGGGTTGATTGCATTCTTTGCATATAAAGCCTGTGCGCCAACACGCTGCAAACTGGCGGAGGAGATATTTCAGTTGCTGCGGATGAGGCGTGTTGCAACAATCAATCTCAATAAAATAACAAAAAAACGTGAGCAACAACTAAAAGATAATGGGAAGTGGTATGAGCCGGGTGATAAAAGCAAACCTGCCTGTCCCAGCGGGAGATTCATTTATTCAGATGAAGGCTGGTTTTACTACTAAATCGGCAGTGAAACAAGCTACTTTCGCTAGTGTTATTAGTCGTGGAATGCTTCTGGTGTGGAATTAATTGCTGAAAAATAAACGGTGGAAATATATTTTGGAGTCAGATCTCTGGCGATTTTGCTGGCCTGGGCAGTGATGGTGGCGATAACTTTGTTACAGGTGGTTGTGACCTGGATATCGGACGACGAGCTTCAGATATGGTGCAGGAAATGCGTATCTGGAACAGCACCGTTCAACCGCAGTGTGGCAGACCAGAATAAAGCCCTAGAAGGGGCGATAAAGGATATTTCATGAATTCAGAAGAGCAATATCAGATATGTTCCCGTTTTGTTAAGCCAGGAAAATTAGCAGACCTGCGTACAAAGCGAGAGATTGAGGTGATGAACGGCAGGCCGTGGACACGTGAGCTTCCGCCGCCGCCGGTATTGCCGCCTTATGGTCCTCTGGAGAAAATATCAGGGAAACTGCAGTCTTTCCGTAGCGATTATTTTCGGGAGTATTTTGATGCAGATGCCTACCGGACCAGCACGTTGCCGGAGATATCAGATGGCCAGCGCGGAGCTGCCGCCGCCGCCGCGATAGTCGCAGGGAGTCCTGGCGTCGGGGCTGCCATTATGGCTGAGAGCGAATCATCAAATGATTCGGCGGAATATGTGCAGGGAGATATTAATGGCAGACCATTTCGCGGCTGGGTGGGCATCACCCGACTTCAGACTGGCGATAATGTGGACATGATTGTTGAGTGGCAGCATGATCATTATGAAGTCTATGCCATTGCGTTACCGGAAGAGCGGATAGTGTCTGTATGTCCGAAATGTGATATGGGGCATATTGCGCATATGCTGTGGCGGATTAAAAACATGTTTATTCTCACGGGGATTTTTTTCTTCTCGGTGCTTTTTGCGGGAGTTCTGAGTGAAGTGATTGAAGATACCTGGAAGGGCCTTGAGTCATTTATCACCACATACTTTTGGTTGTATGTTATAGCATTGTTGGGGGGAGTGGGTCTTTCAGGATTAATTGCATTCTTTGCTTATAAAGCCTGTGCTCCAACACGCTGCAAACTGGCGGAGGAGATATTTCATCTGCTGGGTGTGAAAAATATTAGAACAGTAAACCTCAATAAGGTGACAAAAAAACGTGAGCAACAACTAAAAGACAATGGGAAGTGGCATGAGCCGGGTGATAAAAGTAAGCCTGCCTGTCCCAGTGGGAAATTCATTTATTCAGATGAAGGCTGGTTTTACTACTAGACAGAAAAAGACAGTGTTATTTTGGTTACCCTCGACAGGAAACGAGGTAAGCCAGCATGCCCAATTTTGAAATTTACCTACTCAGGAGGAAATTGCTATCTCTACTGAGAGAGGGAGCGGCTAAATATGAATAAGATAATGATGTTTTATGAAAATCATAAATACAAATTAATTGAAATGTGTTTCTAATATTATTCTGGCAGGGTTGATTATGGATGATAAATTTTTTAACGATATACATGAAGAAATTACCAATGCTGCTTTTGGGAAAAATGGGAAATGTTTTCTGCTGATAGATGCATCTTTAGAACAGTATCATTCAGAACTTTTTTTGCCCGGTATTCTTAGAGAATATAAATCTTATCCTGTTACATTCCGCCAGGAAGAACTTCAGGGGGCTTTACCACTTTACCTTTTCCCTCTTAGTGCCTCCAGCGAGAGAGATGGTCAATTGTTTAAGAATAGTATTTACCATTCATTGAATGAGTTGAAAATAGAAAAACTTGAGTCCGGGGAAGGGCGCAGCGTCTGTGCGTGGATTTCGACGGATTTAACTGGGGAGCAGCTTGCTGAACAGGTCGCTTTGTCCGCCGTACAGTCGATTCAATCAGTTGGTAATATATTACTTCGCTATTACGACCCATCAGTATTTGGTTTGTTAATGTATACGCTAGATAAATGGCAAAAACAACAGCTATTAAGCAATATTAATACATGGTCTTATATTGATGGAGGCGGAATAGCTCAGGTGGTGAATGGTGATGGTAAATGCAAAAAAAAATTAAACTACTCACTTGGATTAACAGAGCAAAATGCATTAGAAATGGGCCGAATTTTAGTTGTTAATTATATTTTGCGAGCATATCGGAAAATGAGAATGCCGCATAAATTTAGTGAGCGTGATGTTATGGGATTATTGCATCCTGCGCTGGATTATTATTATTCAACTTTCTCAACATCCGATAAGGATGTTATTGATTTTGGGCTTGATGTGTTGAGCGCGCAGCGGCTATTTTATCAGGATGAGGTATTTAAGAAGATCTTATTTAGTAATCGCAGTAAAGACCTTCAGTCATACTCAGATATTAAATCCATAATTGACAGTATGGCATGTTAAGAAGTTTTTTCTCTTAAAGAAAATGTGCTGTTAACAATGATGGAGAATGATATGAATTGGCCTGTGCAAATAATCCCTCCAGTCGATAAGATTCCTGGAATTAAATGGAGTAAATGGTTTTTTTCTTTCATAAGTATTTTGTTGATTGTGGTGGTTAGTTGGGTTGGGGCTAAAATTATTTTGCCTGCTGAAGATGATGAGCTTTTGAAATTGCTTACCCTGTTGTTTTTTTCGGTGCCCCTAGCTTTTTCTGTCATAATTTCCGTTAGAATCTATTACCATGGTTTGTGTTTGTCGGCATTCGAAGCAAGAGAGCGCGAAGCAGCATTGGTCAGGAAAGACTGGACTGAATGGGCAAGTAAAAAGTTTTATGTTTCCGCTTATAAACTATTTCTCCCTTCTGCAATATCGCAAACCGATATAGCAATGTCTCATTCGGTTGAAATATATAATAACCAGCGATTGAAACTACGGGGCCATAACGATGATTTATATACTGAAGAACAACTGATTTACGAACTGTTGTCGTCTGTCAGAACAAGGCTGTTACGGTTGAGTGAATCATGTATATTTGATATTATATTTACCTATGATAGTAATTATATTACTTTCTCAATATTTCAAGAGTGTTGGGCTGCGATCGGGTTTGATGAAAATTGCTTGCGTAATTATTACTGTTGGAGTAAAGCATTAGGACAGGGATTTGATACATTATCCAACATCTCAAAAAATCGGGTGTCAATAATAATATCTGCAAACATTGAAACTTTTGTAAAATACCCCCCTGACTCAACAGAGTTCGCTTCAATATTGCTGGTGACTCATCGAGAACAACTCCCTGAAAAAAACAATAATGGTGTGGCTTTGCGACCAATGGTATGCAACAAAAATCTCACCAAACAAGAGGTCATCCACATGATGACTTACCAGTCATATATTCTTAAAACGACAAGAGTACTTTTTAGCAATATGAGTGCAGAGGAAGCTTCAGAAGTTTCGGAGATATTAAGACTCTCATCTTTATCTATGAATGTTGAATGGGAGTGTGAGATAATGCATTTAAATTTGATGCTGGGTAATTTAAATGAGCACCATTTTTGGTTGGTGTTTACTCTGGCCCTTTTCATATCAGAAAAAAATAATGAGCCGGTTTTAATGGTCACTGGCGTTGGTGATGAATACCTTTTAAATGTCATTAAGCCATTTGATAATCGCAAGGAGCATTAAATTGAACACCTCGGCAAAATGGAGAGTGATTGGCCTTGTATCCTGTCTCATTATCTTTGGTGTGCTGACTTTTATAGGATGTTACTACTATGGGGATATCTTTGGATGGGTATCCTCAAAAGAAAAAGTGAGCCTTTGGTTCTTATGCATGTTTTTAATTTCTGTGTTCCTGATGTTGATGAACTTCGGTGTGTGGTTCCATCAAAAAGAGTATCGCTTTCAGCATATCGCGGGAGGGAAGTCCGTCACAGCTAATGTTCTTAATAACTATAAAAAGTCCATTAAAAAGGATCCTGTAAAAGCTCATTTACGCCGACGCTATAGCTTCTTGTGGCAAAACAAGATCCGCCTGCTGTTGATCACCGGCGATGAAGCCGCGATTGAGCAACTGGTACCTGGCCTGCAACAGCAGCAGTGGCTTGAAGGCAACCGCACCGTGCTGATTTACGGTGGCAGCCTGGCATCGGAGCCTGACCGCGAAAAATACATCGCGCTGCGTAAACTGCGCCGCGGGCGTCCGCTGGACGGGATTGTCCGTGTACTGCCTGAGTCACTTAATCTGACCCCACAAATCAGTGACAACGATTTACGCGGCCTGGAAAAAATCAGCGAACTGCTGCGTTATTCCGCTCCGGTCTGGCTGTGGCAACTGTGCAGCAGTCACTGGTCGCAGGGTACGCGTCCTGAGCAGGCGGTAGGCGCAAGCTTTCCACCACGCGCAAAAGAAGATGATGTAATCCGCCAGCTGGAACTGATGCTGCCGGCCCTGCGGGCGCAGGGGATGAGTCAGGTCGCGGAAAACAGCAGCCACGACTTCCTGCTGCGCCTGAGCCAGCACCTGAACGACGGTGCTATTGCCCGCTGGGCTCAGCAGTTGCAGCTATGGCTCTTTGTTTCTCAGCAGCGCGTCCCGCTGCGTGGTCTGATGTTCAGCCTGTCGGAGAAGAAACCTGCCGGAATGTCAGCGGGGACAGCCGACGCTGAGAATTATGGATCACAGCGTCATGCCATGACTCTGCCAGCAACCTGGCAGGGTATTGTTGACGACTGCACCCGCGTACGTGGCCGTCGTGTCGGTATGCCGTGGGAACGAGCGCTGGCCTGGTCACTGATGGCCATCATCAGTGTCTGGGGGGGAGGGATGCTGCTGTCTTTTGCGGTCAACCGCTCACAAATAGTTTCTGTTGCACAGCAGGCTCATGCTCTGGTTGAGCACCCTTCTGTATCGGATTACCAGCTGACGGCCCTGCATGCTTTGCGTAATGATGCCGGTCGCCTGCTGCACCATATTCAGGACGGCGCGCCATGGTATCAGCGCTTTGGTCTTAACCATGATCAGCAATTGCTTGACGCAATGCTGCCCTGGTACGGGGTGGCGAACAACCGTCTGATACGTGATCCGGCAAATGAAGCGCTTAAGCAGAAGCTCATTGCGCTGGTCAATTCGGCACCCAACAGCGACCAGCGGACACAGATGGCGAAACCAGGTTATGACCAGCTGAAAGCCTGGCTGATGATGTCCCGTCCGGATAAAGCTGATGGTGCATTCTACGCGCAAACCATGAAAACTGTGCAGCCGACGCGTTTAGGTATCTCAGCTGGCCTGTGGCAAAGCCTGTCACCGGATTTGTGGGCCTTCTACATCACCGAACTGCCAGCGCAGCCACAGTGGAAAATCACGCCGGATGCGCAACTGGTCAGCCAGAGCCGCCAGGTGTTGTTGCAGCAGATAGGACGGCGCAACGCGGAAAGTACGCTGTACGAGAACATGCTCAAATCCGTACGTCGTAACTTTGCCGATGTGTCTCTGGAGGACATTACTGGCGGTACCGATGCCCGTCGCCTGTTTACCACCGATGAGGTGGTGCCGGGCATGTTCACCCGTCAGGCCTGGGAGGGAGGGATTCAGCAGGCCATTGAGAAAGCGGCAAACTCCCGCCGCGATGAAATCGACTGGGTACTGAGCGACAGCCGGAAAACAGTTTCCTCAGACCTGTCGCCGGAAGCACTGAAAGCACGTCTGACGGAACGCTACTTCACCGACTTTGCCGGTAGCTGGCTGAGCTTCCTCAACAGCCTGCAGCTTAATCCGGCAAACAATATTGCAGACGTCACTGACCAGCTGACGCTGATGAGTGATGTTCGCCAGTCACCGCTGATTGCCCTGATGAACACCCTCGCCTGGCAGGGGCAGGCCGGCCAGAAGAGTGAAGGCCTGTCGGACTCCATCATCAAATCGGCTAAAGACCTGGTAGGCGGGAAGGATAAACCGGTAATTGACCAGTCAGCCTCAGGCCCGCAGGGCCCACTGGATGAAACCTTTGGACCGTTGCTAACACTTATGGGTAAAAACAACGGCAGCAACGTTATGTCGGCTGACAATTCACTGAGCCTGCAAACGTATCTTACCCGTATCACCCGTGTGCGTCTGCGTCTGCAACAGGTCGCCAGCGCCTCTGACCCTCAGGAAATGATGCAGAGCCTGGCGCAGACCGTATTCCAGGGCAAAAGCGTGGACCTGACCGACACCCAGCAGTACGGCAGCCTGATTGCTGCAAGCCTGGGCGAAGAGTGGAGTGGTTTTGGCAGCACCATGTTTGTTCAACCACTGACCCAGGCCTGGGAAACTGTGCTTCAGCCATCGGCAGCGAGCCTGAATGACAAATGGAGTCGTTCCGTGGTGGCGAACTGGCATACGGCATTTGACGGACGTTTCCCATTTGCTGTCAGCAAGAGTGATTCCTCTCTGCCAATGCTGGCTGAGTTTGTGCGTAAGGACAGCGGACGCATTGAGCGCTTCCTGACCACGGAACTCGGCGGTGTGCTGCATAAGGAGGGCAGCCAGTGGGTACCGGATAAGGTCAACAGCCAGGGACTGAACTTTAACCCAGCCTTCCTGCGGGCGATTAATCAGCTCAGCCAGCTATCGGATATCTTGTTTACCGACGGCAGTCAGGGCATCAGCTTTGAACTACAGGCGCGTCCGGTACCGCAGGTGGTAGAAACGCAACTAACTATTGATGGACAAAAGCTACACTACTTCAACCAGATGGCAGACTGGCAGAGCTTCCGCTGGCCTGGTGACACTTACAAGCCCGGAGCCATGCTGACATGGACCACCGTCAATGCGGGTGCACGTCTGTTTGGTGATTACAGCGGAACCTGGGGCTTTATTCGCTGGCTGGATGAAAGTAAGAGAGAGCAGCTTGACCGCAGTCAGTGGATGATGAGTTTTACCGCCCCGGATGGTCGTACCCTACAGTGGGTACTGCGTTCACAACTGGCCAGTGGGCCGCTGGCGTTACTGGCACTGCGGGGCTTCACGCTGCCAGATCAAATATTTAGCGTAGATAGCGCGGCTATGACGCAGGCGCTGATGACCAATACAGAAAAAAGTGACATGGACGGAGTCGAATAATGGACGCTTTGCAGAATCTGGTTGTTGCCTGCCAGGTAGATGAAACCCTGCAGCGACAGCAGGCGCAGTCACGTACCGAAAGCTGGCAGCGCTGGCTTACCCCGATCAGTGAGAACAGTCCTACAGGAGAAGACCCGGGTTATGACGATGATTTCCAGCGTATCCGGGAGGAGGTCAATAAACTTTCCAGTATTGATACCGGGCTGATTTGCCAGCTGGCTGAAAAGGTGTTGAACACTGTGGCCAAAGATGTCCGGGTTGCTACTTACTATTGTTGGGCGCGCTTGCACCAGGACGGTGAAACCGGGTTTGCTGAAGGGCTTGAGCTACTTGCGGGATTACTAACGCGCTATGGAAAGCAGCTTCACCCACAGCGAGAGCGAAGCCGTAAACCAGCACTGGAGTGGCTCGCAGGCTCTCGTCTGCTTGACAGCCTGTTACTCTGGCCAGAAGTGGTACGCGACGATGCCCAGCGTACGACCGGTGCGTTGCTTCTCATCCGAGACAGTCTTGAAACTGAGCCTGAAGCGTCACGTCCAGATCTGAGTGCCCTGTACAGCGCGCTGGGATCCCGCCTGCTGAAAGCTGGGGGCGTGGATGCGGTAATACCCCAGAACGCCAGCAGTAAAACACGCGCGCAGTGGGCATCTCACGCGGCAGAGCAGGACGCGCCAGTGCTGAGCCACATCACGTCCGGTCAGGATTTGCTGGCTCAGGCCCGAACCCTGACGGGATATCTGCGTGAGCAACCTGATGGCTGGCTTGCCGCGCACCGGCTGATGAAAAGTCTGCGTCACGACACGCTGCGATCGATCCCGGCACCGGATGCCGAAGGGAAAACGCGCATCGAACCGCCGCGGGCTGACCAGCGGGCAATGCTCAAACGGCTGTATTTGCAACAGAGCTGGCTGGAGATATTGGAACAAGCGGACAGTACTTTCTCGCGTGGAGCCAATCATCTCTGGCTGGATTTGCAGTGGTACATCCATCAGGCCCTGATTAAATCAGGCCAGGATGTGCTGGCCGATATCATTATCGCTGACCTGAAAGGGCTGCTGCGGCGCCTTCCCGGACTTGAAACGCTGGCCTTCAATGACGGCACACCCTTTGCTGATGAGGTCACGCTGAACTGGATAAACCTGAGCGTGCAGGACGAGATGTCCAACTGGCGGGATGAGCCTGTCAATGCCTTGAGTGAAACTGGCAACGATATTCTGGCCCTTGAACCGGAAGCTTTGGAGAAAGCTGACACGGATGGTCTGGATGCCACACTCCACTGGCTACAAACGCGCCCGGGCACCGACACCACAAAAGACAAATGGTTGGTGCGTCTGCTAATGGCCCGCGTGGCGGAGCAGAAGGGTAAGAATGAGCTGGCTCTGCATCTGCTGGGTGAGCTTGACGGTGCAGCACAGGCCATCACCCTCACGCAATGGACGCCAGCATTGTTGTTTGAAGTGAAATCGCGCCGCCTCAGGCTGCTGCGCATGAAAGCCGCCCGCAGCGAAACCGATAAGTCACGGCTTCAGCCAGAGATGGACCAGCTTCTGGCGGGCCTGATTGCGCTTGACCCGGCAGGCTGTGCGGTGCTTTGCGGGTAAAGCGACTGACATACCTTTAAAACACATTTATTCAGGTTCTTATGGATGATTTAACCCTGCGTTATTACGACGCTGAAATGCGCTACCTGCTGGAAGCCGGCGAAGAATTTGCCCGTGCTCACCCTGAGCAGGCAGCAATGCTCAATCTCGATAAGGCGGGCGCGCGCGACCCGTACGTGGAGCGCCTGTTCGAAGGTTTTGCCTTCCTGATGGGCCGTCTGCGCGAGAAGCTTGACGACGACCTGCCGGAACTGACCGAAGGGCTGGTCAGCCTGTTGTGGCCGCATTACCTGCGCACCATTCCCTCGATGTCGGTGGTGGAGTTCACTCCTGTCTGGCGTGAGATGAAAGAACCGATGCGTATCGCCAGAGGTTTCGAGGTCAATTCGCGGCCGATCGGTGAAAAAGGCACGCGTTGTCGCTACACCACAACTAAAGAGATAACCCTTCAGCCACTGGCGTTGGAGCATGCCCGCCTGTCGACTGATCCTGACGGGCGCTCTGTCATCAGCCTGCGCTTCAGTTGTAGCCATCTTGCTGACTGGAGCCGTGTCGATCTCAGCCAGATTCCGTTCTATTTCAATGCTGACGCACCGCTGGCCTGCGCTATGCATGAAGCCTTTACCATGAATACTGCGTGCCTGTGGCTACGCATGCCGGGTGACACGGACAGAAGGCCGATGGACGGGTATTTCACCGCACTGGGGTTTGGTGATGATGACAGGCTGTGGCCGAAGGGGGACAGCAGTTTCAGCGGTTACCAGTTGCTGCTGGAGTACTTCACCTTTCGCGAGAAATTCATGTTTACGGGGCTGCGCGGGCTGGAGAGCGTGGTCTTTCCGGCTGAGATCCCGTGGTTTGAAATCGACGTGGTGCTGGCGGAGCGCTGGGAGCATGACTTCAGCTTTACCGAAAAGCACCTGCGCCTGAATTGCGTGCCGGTCATTAACCTGTTCCCGCTGGAATCCGATCCGCTGACGCTCAATTCTCTGCAAACCGAATACATGCTGCGCCCGATGCGCGTGCAGGATGGCCATACCGAGATATATACCGTGGATTCGGTGATGTCATCGAGCCAGCACACCTACGTGCCGTTTTCGAGCTTCCGTCATAAGGGAGGAATGATGCGTCATGAAGCACCGGAATATTACTACCACACCCGCGTGCGCCGCGGTCCGTCCGGCCTGCATAACACCTGGCTCATTCTTGGCGGCGAAGCATTTGATAATCATACCGTCCCGGAAGACGAAAGCCTGTCGCTGACGCTCACCGGCACAAACGGTCAACTGCCACGACGTGCGCTGCAAAGCACCGTGCTTGATACGGTGATGAAAACCACTTCGGTCAGCATTGCCGTGCGCAACCTGTGCGCGCCGACGCTACCTTGTTACCCACCGGCGCAGGACCGTTTCCACTGGCGCGTGCTGAGTCACCTTGGCAGCGGATTTCTGTCGATGATGGATAATGCCGACGTGCTGCGCGGTACCCTGGCGCTGTATGAATGGACCGACAGCGAGATGAACCGTCGCCGCCTGGAAGCCATCATTGACGTGAAGCACAGTGAAACCGAACGCTTTGAGCAGGGCTATCTGGTGCGCGGCGTGCAGATTGAGGTGACCCTGGACAGCCATGGCTTTGCCGGGCGCGGTGACATCTGCCTGTTTGGCGAGATGCTGAGTCGTTTCTTTGCGCTCTACACCGACATTTATCTGTTTAACCGACTGATTATCATCCTGCAACCTACCGGAGAGCGCCTGGAATGGGAAGAGAAGCACAATCGCCGTATTCCCGGCTGAGCCCACGGTTGGAAGCCGACCTGCATCGTATGAACTTTTACCGTTTATGCCAGTTATTGGAGAAGCGTAACCCGGGCAGGCCGCTGATGGGCTCGACCAGTCACCCGGGGGATGATCCGGTACGCTTTGCCCCACATCCGGGGATGGGATTTCCGGCCAGTGAGATGAAAGCCGTGGAATATGATGAGGAGGATGACAGCCGGCCACCACTCATCCGCACGACCTTTATGGGAATGTACGGTGTCGACTCACCCTTGCCGACGGCGTATCTCGATGACATCGCTCAGCGTCGGGAAGGGCATGATGCACTACAGGGTTTTCTGGATATCTTCAGTCATCGCATTCTGACGCAGTTTTACCGTATCTGGCGTAAATACTCTTATCCTGCCACCTTTGAACCCGGTGGTACGGACAGCATCTCGCAGTCACTGCTGGGCCTGGTGGGGCTGGGTATTCCCGGCACAGCAGACCACATTGCCACACCGGTATCCCGTTTTCTGGCTTTGCTGGGTGTCCTACAGCAACCGGGCAAAACTCAGGAGGGGATGCAGGCGCTGGTGACTTTGCTGGCCCCGGAAACCACCGTTAAGGTTAGCCCGTACTGCCTGCGGCCGGTGGAAATTGGTCAGCCACTGGGCTTTTACGGTGATGACGATTTTCTGTTGGACGGCAACACACCACTGGGTGACGAAGCGATGGATGCGGGTAGCCAACTGCTGGTTGCGCTTAGGACGGATAATGAACAGGAGGCACAGGGCTGGAAGCCGGACGGTCTGCTGTATCAGGACTTTATGGTGATGCTTCGTGTCTGGCTCGGTTGGCGTTTTAAGGCAAAACTCACCCTGACCACCCGGACCCGACTTCTTGCCGTTCCGCCGCTTGGTGAAGGCCCTTTCTGGCTCGGGATGAACGGCGTGCTGGGGGCTGATGAGGGGGAGTTTACAGACGATATCCCACCGACCTTTACGACGGAACTGGGCTATTACACCGGCCTGAAGCCGGCAATATCACAACAAGGAAACCGACGTGTTACGTACAAGTTCAATTAAACACGCGAGCTTGCTGCCTGCTCTGCTGGCATTCAGCCTGACGGGGTGCGGGGTGACGCAGGGCATCACTGATGGCACCAAATCGGCATTTAACTCCGTGTTCTACAAAAAAATTAAGATGCTGCACCTGGATTTCACGGCGCGTGAAGCGTTAAACACCGATTCCCGCGAAAATAACTCACTCTCCGAGCCGGTGGTAGTCCGCGTCTATCAACTGAAAGACCGTAAAATCTTCGATAAAACGGTTTACCAGCAACTCCTGAAAGATGGCGAAACCATCCTGAAAGCCGACCTGCTGGCGACCCGAGATGTGGTCGTAAAACCGGGTGGTGATACAAATCTTGATATGCCAATGGAAGAAGAAACGCAGTTTGTCGCGGTAGTCGGCCTGTTTCGTCACCCGGACCTGGACAACAATACCTGGAAGCAGGTTCTAAAACGTGAAGATCTCGATCCGGATAAGCCGCGCATTCTGGAGGCCGGGAATAACCACCTGACGTTACAGCCATTGAAGGATGACTGATGCCAAAGGGACATAATACGCCATCGCTGTATGAAATGCTGAGCGGCAATTTCTCAGGTGGCCTGAACCTCAACCAGGTCAGCGAACAGAATCAGGTGATTTTATCAGTACTCGATAACATGCAGCGCATCCTCAACTGCCGCGCTGGTACGCTGGCTCACCTGCCAGACTACGGCCTGCCGGATATGACAAAAATCCTCCAGGGGATGCCCGGAACCGCCCATCAGCTGATCACCACACTGTCGGCCGTGTTGCTGAAATATGAGCCGCGCCTGAATCGAATTAACGTGGTGATGCAGGAACAGATTCAGGCCGGTGAGCTTCGCTACGCCATTGACGCGGAGCTGAAGGGGGTGGGGCTGGTGCGCTACGGCACGGAATTTATGCCCGAGGGCAGGGTATTAATCCGTCATCTGAAACAACAGCAATACCTCGATGCACGAGCCGCCATCTAGTTATTACTCAGGTTAAAACAGTTATGACAATAAATTCTGAACGCCAACTTAAAACCGGCGGGGATCCGCGCACGCTTGCGGATTATGCTGCCTTGCGCGAAGAAATGAACAAGCTCACCCATCCGGCACGCCCGGATGTGAACTGGCAACACGCGGAAACGCTCTGTCTGTCACTGTTCGGGCATAACGGTGTGGAGCTACAAACGGCTGCCTGGTATACGCTCGCCCGTACGCATCTGGCCGGATTGTACGGTATGAATGAGGGGCTTGCGTTACTTGCTGCACTGGTAGCCCGCCAGTGGGGAAACCTCTGGCCACAGCCTGTCCATGCGCGAATCGAAATCCTCAGTGCACTCAGCAAGCGCCTGCAACAGGTAGTACGAACGCTATCGCTGACGTACGCTGACTTAGGGCAGCTGTATCAGTCTGAAGAGCATCTGAGCGCTTTGGGGGAAGTCTTGCAGCGTATGGAACTCAAGCATGCTACTCAGCTTGATGCTCTGCGCACGATGATGCAGAACGCAGCAGTGCGTCTGGAAAACAGCGAAAATACGGACATGAGTCTGCACGGTGACGCATTGGGTGCTACGGAAATTCACCTCGTCGAACCGACTGAGCGTAGTAAATGGGTTTATGTGGTTGAGCCCGAGCCGGTGCTGAACGTTGGGGTGGTTAAAGAACCTCCGGTGTCGATGAAACCCTGGAAGCCATTTGCTGCTGGTATGTTGACCATGCTGGTGGCAGCCAGTGTCGTCGCAGGAGGATGGCAGATGTTGCATGCGCCAGATTCGGCACAAGCGCAGCTAGCCGCGGCTCTGGCCCCTCTACCTCAAGGGCTATCTACAGGGCAATTAGAGGCGCTGCAACAAACGTCACCGTCACCGGAACCGGGGATTGGCAAGACACAACAGCTGTTAGCGCAGCTTTTACAGTTGAAACCAGACTGGGCAGTGAGCTTCGGCGACCGTCTGGTGCAGCAGGCGCTGACGCTGTGGCCGGAAGAGGCCAAACCCCTGGCGCAGCATTGGCAGAAACAGATGAGTATCGCTGCGCTAGCAGATTTAGATCTGAATGGATGGCATCAGGGTATGGCGCAGTTGCAGCAATTGACGAACAAGCTGAACGCACTGGATGAACAGAAGGGGAAGTACATGACGGTGAGTGAACTGAAATCAGACGTGTTTGCCATGTCGCAGTCATTTAGCCAAACCATACCGCTTGAGGAGCAGCTTCGTCTGCTTTCCACTCTACCTGCCGGGCAACCCCGGTCAGCAGCGCAGCAAAACAAGGTCGAACAACATCTTCAGCAGTTGATTGTTAGCTACGCCCTGCTGAAGCACAAAAAAGAACAATAAGACTGGCGAAAAACACGGAGTTAACATGTCAGTAAGAGAGCGTTTTTTTAAGAAAGTGCAGCAGAATAACGTAAATAAACCGATTCATATTAATACGGCTGAAGCCGAAGTCAGGGCTTTTTGTCAGCGGATGGATGATCTTGCACAGCAAATTATTGTTTGGTTTGAGGGTTCTGGTATTGAAGTCCTGTTATCCCAAAAGCATATCACCGATTTGAGTACGGTCGGCTACAGCCTCAGTAGCAGTATATGTCGTTATGTCATCACGACTGTCATTCTGCGAAATGGAGATCGCAGCGTCAGCATTATACCAGAACAGATCATCAGGGGATCAGAGAAGGGGTGTATGACAATGTGCATTAATGCCCCCGGCAGTATATCGGGGGAGAGGATATACCATTTAAGCATGGCGCCTGAAACAGGCTGGTATATTCGTCGCGGACATCAAAGTGTGAAAGAGAATGTTCTCATGACGGAGGACTATTTTTTCCAGTCAGTCGACTGTCTGGCCTGAACGTAAGCCAGCCTGGTGGGAGGTCACGGTAACGTAGTTGATATATATTAACTACGTTAACTTATTAAGCATGACTAAACAATGTTGCCCTACGGTACTCCTTCTTAAATAGGTAAGTGCTAATATTTAAGGGGGGCGGTAACCAAACTACAAGCTGGATTTTTACAGTATATCATGCTTTTTATCTGCCTTAAGCGAAACTATGCAAATCAAACTGCAAAACAACAAACCAACGACGAACGTGAGGACAAAATACTGTGGCAATGCTATAAACCTTAGAGCCCACAAAAATATAAAGTCGTAGGAAAAACTATGCTAAGAAATATTAGTGTCAGAACCTTCATTGTCTATTTCCTTTTATGTGTGTTTTTGGTAAGTGATGGAGTTATAGCGCTATTTTCAGGGAGTTTTTCGCTTTTTATTGCAGTCATTATCGTACAATGTATCGCCTTAATTTTACTCTGGGCGTATATGACAAAATATCTTGTGACGCCGATCAATACTGTGAAAAAAAGTATTGAAGAAGTGACGTCAGGCAATCTCGGCGTGTCGATCCCTGAATTCGGCAACAACTGTGCGGGACGACTGATCCCGGGCATTAATAGTCTCTCCAGCAACATTGCAACGCTGGTCCGTGAGATCCGCGCCTCCTCGCAAACCGCGATGACCCTGTCAGATCAGCTTTCTTCACGCAGCGCGCAGCTTTCCGTTAAAACAGAACAGCAGTCAGCTTCGCTGGTGCAAACGGCAGCCAGCATGGAAGAGATGGCTGCAAGTACAAAAAATAATGCCGACAATACCCGTTTAGCCAGCGAACAGGCGAATATCGCGACGTTGCAGGCGCGTAAAGGCGGAGAGTTAATGGGGCAGGTCGCGAACAATATGCAATCAATTACCGACTGCGCCCAGCAAATGACAGAGATTATCTCGCTGATTGACGGTATCGCTTTTCAGACCAATATTCTGGCGCTTAACGCCGCCGTTGAAGCGGCAAGAGCGGGCGACCATGGAAAAGGATTTTCAGTGGTCGCTGGTGAGGTCAGAAGCCTGGCGCATCGTAGCGCCGAAGCGGCAAAAAATATTAAGTCATTGATTGAAGTCACCAGCCATAACGTGACGCAGGGCGTTAACGTAGTCTCTGAAGCTGAAAAAAACATGCACGACATCGTTACCGGCTCGGGCAACGTGAGCCGATTGATGGATGAAATTTCCGCCTCAACATCGGAACAAGAAAAAGGGATTTCACAAATCACGCTGGCATTGTCAGAGCTGGAACGCGTAACACAGAGCAATGTGTCGATGGTTGAAGAACTCAACGGCTCGTCAGATGTGTTGCGCAATCAGGTGATTGAACTTCAGACACGAACACGTAATTTCCGTCTGAAGAACGAGTACCAGGCTGATAATGCGTTAATAAGCCGCGAATGGGTGGTGAATTCCTGAGCATATTCAGGATGATGCCTCACATAATTATTGCTTAACCCTCGACGAAAGCTAGACTGACACCGAAAGAGATAAATCGGTGGAGGCGCTGTGGAGAGCATTAAAGGGTCTGAAGTTAACGTACCTGACGCGGTTTTTGCATGGGTACTTGATGGACGCGGGGGCGCAAGGCCGCTTGAAGATCAGGATCACATCGACAACGAACACCCATGCTGGCTGCACCTCAACTACACGCACCCGGACAGCGCCGAGTGGCTCGCGTCCACGCCGCTATTGCCCAACAACGTTCGGGATGCGCTGGCGGGAGAAAGTCTCAGACCTCGCGTCAGCCGGATGGGTGAGGGGACGTTAATAACACTGCGTTGCATAAACGGCAGTACGGATGAGCGTCCGGATCAGCTGGTGGCAATGCGTGTCTACATGAATGAACGATTGATTGTTTCCACCCGTCAGCGAAAAGTGCTGGCGCTGGATGACGTCATTAACGATCTGAAAGAGGGCACGGGGCCTACGGATTGCGGAAGCTGGCTGGTGGATGTATGTGATGCGCTGACCGATCATGCCAGCGAGTTTATTGAAGAACTCCACGATAAAATCATCGATCTGGAAGACAACCTGCTCGATCAGCAAATTCCCCCACGTGGTTTTCTGGCGTTGTTGCGAAAACAGCTTATTGTTATGCGCCGTTATATGACCCCGCAGCGCGACGTCTATGCGAGACTGGCCAGCGAACGCATGAGCTGGATGAATGACGATCAGCGTCGCAGAATGCAGGATATTGCTGACCGGCTGGGACGTGGTCTGGACGAAATTGATTCGTGTATCGCCAGAACGGCGGTCATGGCGGATGAGATAGCACAGGTAATGCAGGAGTCATTAGCCAGGAGAACCTATACCATGTCGCTGATGGCGATGGTCTTTTTACCGAGTACGTTCTTAACCGGGTTGTTTGGCGTCAATCTTGGGGGGATCCCCGGCGGTGAATATCACTATGGCTTCACCACGTTTTGCGTCATGTTAGTGGTTTTGATTGGGGGTGTTGCATGGTGGTTGCATCGTAGTAAATGGCTGTAAATTTACGCATTTTCTAATGCTGCGACTGCTTCAAAACGACATTTTAATTGAGCGAAGTCAATAAACTTAGACCATGTTAGGTGCAATATTACTCCCGCAGGTGAATGCAACGTCAAGCGATGGGCGTTGCGCTCCATATTGTCTTACTTCCTTTTTTTGAATTACTGCATAGCACAATTGATTCGTACGACGCCGACTTCATAGTCGGCTTTTTTTTGCCTCCTGTTTATCTGCGTCTACCCTTTAGGGGTAAGCACCCTAATCTGGAGGGAAAGATGAGTATGCTACTTGCCTTGCAACGCCTGAACATATGGCAGTCCGATCCGGTGCCCACCGATCCGACTCCAATTCCCGATCCCATCCCGCGTCCGCAGCCGATGCCGGATCCGCCACCGGACGAAGAACCGATTAAATTGTCGCATCGTTAGCGGAGATCTGCGAGGATACGCGCCATCTGACTGCAATCATTACCATGAGAGTATATTGTGACCGCTTTTTCCACGCTCAACGTTCTGCCTGAAGCCCAACTGACTAACCTGAATGAGTTGGGTTACCTCACTATGACCCCTGTCCAGGCCGCCGCGCTGCCAGCTATCCTTGAAGGCCGGGACGTGCGCGTGCAGGCGAAAACCGGTAGTGGAAAAACGGCTGCATTTGGACTCGGCCTGTTGCAGCATATTGATGCAACCCTGTTTCAGACCCAGTCCCTGATACTCTGCCCGACGCGCGAGCTGGCCGACCAGGTCGCGGGTGAGCTGCGTCGTCTGGCGCGTTTTTTGCCTAACACTAAAATTTTAACGCTCTGCGGCGGACAACCGTTCGGTGCGCAGCGCGATTCCCTTCAACACGCGCCGCATATCATTGTGGCAACGCCGGGCCGTCTGCTCGATCACCTGCAAAAAGGCACCGTTTCACTCGATGCACTGCAAACGCTGGTGATGGATGAAGCTGACCGCATGCTGGATATGGGCTTCAGCGATGCGATTGACGACGTGATCCGCTTTGCGCCCGCCACGCGTCAGACGCTGCTTTTTTCTGCCACCTGGCCAGAGGCGATTGCGGCGATCAGCGGGCGCGTGCAGAAGAACCCGCTGACCATTGAAATCGATACTGTCGATGCATTGCCAGCGATTGAGCAGCAGTTCTTCGAGACGTCGCAGCAGGGCAAAATTCCACTGCTGCAAAAATTGCTTAGCCAACACCAGCCAGCGTCCTGCGTGGTGTTCTGTAATACCAAAAAAGATTGTCAGGCGGTGTGCGATGCCCTGAATGATGCCGGACAGAGCGCATTATCGCTGCATGGCGATCTGGAGCAGCGCGATCGCGATCAGACGCTGGTGCGTTTCGCAAACGGCAGCACTCGCGTGCTGGTTGCAACGGATGTGGCGGCCCGTGGCCTGGATATTAAATCGCTTGAACTGGTGGTAAATTTCGAACTGGCATGGGATCCGGAAGTGCATATCCACCGTATCGGGCGTACCGCGCGTGCGGGTAACAGCGGTCTCGCGATCAGCTTCTGCGCGCCTGAAGAGGCGCAGCGCGCTAATATTCTTGCGGAAATGCAGCAACTGAAACTCAACTGGGTGAATGCCCCCGGTAATATCAGCATCGCTCCGCTGGCAGCGGAAATGGCCACCCTGTGCATCGACGGCGGAAAAAAAGCCAAAATGCGTCCCGGTGACGTTCTGGGGGCGTTAACAGGGGATATCGGTCTCGACGGGGCAGATATTGGCAAGATCACGGTCCATCCTGCACATGTCTATGTAGCGGTTCGCCAGTCGGTTGCGCATAAGGCCTGGAAACAGTTGCAGGGCGGGAAGATTAAAGGGAAAACCTGCCGCGTTCGGCTGCTGAAGTAAGGGAAAAAAGCGTCTCAGAAGCACTGTCTGAGACGCAGTCAGGTTATTTCACTTCCACCACGTTCAGGCGCAGTTCATCGAATTGCGCATCCTCTTCTTCTGGCTGCCAGCCAGCAGGCTGCATCGGGATCTCTTCGCGGTCAAACGCCAGATCCCCGCCATTCACTACCTCTGAACCGTGGTTAATCCCTTTGAAATCGAACAGTTCAACATCGGCGAGGTGCGAAGGCACCACGTTCTGCATGGCGCTGAACATGGTTTCGATGCGGCCCGGATAGCGTTTATCCCAGTCACGCAGCATGTCGCCAATGACCTGACGTTGCAGGTTCGGCTGTGAGCCGCACAGATTGCACGGAATGATAGGGAAGGCTTTGGCCTGAGAGAAACGCTCAATGTCTTTCTCGCGACAGTAGGCGAGTGGGCGGATCACGATGTGTTTGCCGTCGTCACTCATCAGCTTCGGTGGCATTCCCTTCATTTTGCCGCCGTAAAACATATTCAGAAACAGTGTTTGAAGAATGTCGTCCCGGTGATGACCAAGCGCAATCTTAGTGGCGCCCAGTTCGGTTGCGGTGCGGTACAGAATGCCGCGACGCAAACGTGAGCAAAGCGAGCAGGTCGTTTTGCCCTCCGGGATCTTCTCTTTAACAATGCCGTAGGTATTCTCTTCTACGATTTTGTACTCAACGCCCAGGTTCTCAAGGTACTCCGGCAGGATATGCTCCGGGAATCCTGGCTGTTTCTGATCGAGGTTAACCGCGACCAGGGAAAAGTTCACCGGTGCGCTTTGCTGTAGATTGCGCAGGATCTCCAGCATGGTGTAGCTGTCTTTACCGCCCGACAGGCAGACCATGATGCGATCGCCTTCTTCAATCATGTTGAAGTCTGCAATGGCTTCGCCCACGTTACGGCGCAGTCGCTTTTGCAGTTTATTCAGGTTGTACTGTTCTTTCTTGTTAATCTCTTGATTTTGTTGCATCTATTTGTTACTCAGATCTCAAATGGGGCACAGGGTGAGAAAACGATTTCAAAGCGTCAGCTTCGTGTTCATCTCTTCTATCCATGTAGCATAGATTTCATACACCATCTGCGCATTTATGTGCCCCATCTGGTTAGCGATAAAAGACGGGTTTGCGGCTACCGGTAAAAACCAGCATGCGAAAGTGTGTCGTGTATGGTACGGATTGCAGCGCCGAATGCCAGCACGATTTACAAATGAGCCCCTCAAAGAAGTTTGGTTAAGACTAACGGGTTGTCTACACTTACAGCTTACGCAGTAAAAACGGAGGTGAAAATGACTGACCGACCCGTTAATGGTGACCATCCTGATTATAATCCCAGCCCGGATAACCCGGAAAAGGATGGAAGAAAACCGAAAGATGATCCTGGCTCAGCGCCTGAATCAGGCGATAAAGATCCAGAGTAATGACCAGCCGCCTCTACGAAGGCGGTTTTAACACCCATTACGGCCTCTCTATGCGCAACGCTATTCACGATATTCCGATACCCGCTCAGAACCCCCTGTTTTGCCGGACGAGAAGGTGAGATAAAGCACCGACCTCTTCCCCGCGTTCCAGCACGTTTTACAGTTCTCCTGCTACGCTTTTGAGGGGGACAAGGGAGCGCTTCTATGAAAAATAAAGACGAACAGACAGGATTAGTTGGGCTGGCGATTGGTGCCGCCGTTATCGGGCTGGTTTCAGCGCAGAAGATCATCAACCGTGAAAGTATTGTCGATGAGCTGGTGAGGCTCGGCAGGCAAAAGGGGGATGGTGTCGAAGATGAGGTCTTTTTAAAAGCGGCTGAGTTAGTGAGAAAAGGGGTATAAGCGATGGCTGAAATTCGTCATGCACAGTGTCATTGTGGGGCGGTGAAATTTACTGTTGAGCTGACGGACGGCCTGAATACCGCACGGCGATGTAGCTGCTCGTTTTGCAGGATGCGCGGGGCAGTAGTGGTTTCCGCGCCGTTGACGGGTATTAAGGTGACGCAGGGCGCGGACACGCTCACAGAGTACCGTTTCAACACCGGCACGGCGCGCCATTTCTTCTGCTCGGTTTGCGGTATTTACACGTTCCATCAACGACGTTCCAATCCCAATGAATATGGTGTGAATGTCGCCTGTCTGGAAAATGTTACGCCATTCGACTTCCCGGAAGTGGCGGTAATGGATGGGATAAATCACCCTATGGATGGCGACAGCGGGGTAATTGGCTATCTCTCTTTTCGCAAAGAACAGGCGAAACAGAGATAAAATTAGCCCGCAGATCGCTGCGGGCTATCGGGATTAGAACTGGTAAACCAGACCTAACGCTACGATGTCATCCGTACCGATGCCATTGTTTTTGTAGAATGAATCATCTTCATCCAGCAGGTTGATTTTATAATCAACATAGGTGGACATGTTTTTGTTGAAATAGTAGGTAGCACCGACGTCAGCGTATTTCACCAGGTCTTTATCGTCCTGACCATTGCCCAGATCTTTACCTTTGGACTGTAAATAGGAAACAGCCGGACGAAGGCCGAAGTCAAACTGATATTGTGCGGTCACTTCAAAGTTCTGGGTTTTATTTGCAACCGCATCTGCATTGTCGCCGTACGGCGTCATATTGCGGGTTTCGGAATACATTGCAGCCAGGTAAATGTTGTTGGCATCGTATTTGAGGCCTGCGGTCCATGCATCCGCAGTATCACCGCCCGCAGTAGTGTAATTTACCTGATCGTTAGTACGGTCAGATGAAGCATATGCCGCGCCTGCGCTGAAGCCCATGCCGAAATCGTAGGTTGCGGAGATACCGTAACCGTCACCATTTTCATGACGTGTATCACGACCGTTGTTGGTCCCTTCATTAGTAGAGCAGAAATTCTCATCGCAGTTATTACCTTCATTATTACCCTGATACTGCACCGCGAAGTTCAGACCCTGCACCAGACCAAAGAAGTCGGTGTTACGGTAGGTCGCCACGCCGTTTGCACGACCGGTCATAAAGTTATCGGCATAAGTATAAGAGTCGCCACCAAATTCTGGCAGCATATCGGTCCAGCCTTCTACGTCGTACAGGACGCCATAGTTACGGCCGTAATCGAAGGATCCGTAGTCGCCCACCTTCACACCCGCGAAGGCCAGACGCGTCCAGGACTGATTGTCAGAGCCTTCGGTGTTGTTTGCCTGAATGTTGTATTCCCACTGCGCGTAACCGGTCATCATGTCGTTGATTTGGGTTTCACCTTTGAAACCCAGACGCATATAGGTTTGGTCGCCATCTTTTGACGCATCGTCAGAGAAATAATGCAGACCATCTACTTTGCCATACAGATCCAGTTTATTGCCGTCTTTATTATAAATTTCAGCTGCGTGAGCGGCTCCAGCCATTAACAAAGCGGGGATCATCAGTGCCAGTACTTTTCTTTGCATTTTGATTATTCCTTTGCAGTTATTTTTTTATTGCTTAGTGAACTTTCCGGGATGGAAAGCTGTCCCATGCTAAATCACACAGAGGGTTGATGAATAAAATATAATTGTTACGGGTTGAGTAAAATCTAAAGCAAATGATGCGTTTGAAATAACAATTGATGCCGTGAATTAATCGTTATAATCGATACAAAATAAAAATTATTAATTAAGTGGTAAAGAAGGTATTCTCCATGGCGTTATATGCCTTTAAGATTTTTTCATCCATAATTCACGTGAATATTGTTCAGAACGTTGAGGCAATTTTCACCGAACTTCTGGATTAGCCCGGTGCACGTGCATCGGGCTTTTTTATGGCAAAAAAATGCCCGGGCAAGCCGGGCATAACGGTTATTCGCTGGTTGATTTTTCCGCTTTCCCCGCCAGCTGTGCAAGGAAGTCATAACGCTTCTGAAGATCCGCTGCCGCGTCCCTCCATAGCTGCTCTGCTACTTCTGGTTGTTGAGCGTTCAGCCTGCGGAAACGCTGCTCCTGAAGTAAGGTTTCGGCAAGGGCGTCTGAAGGCGGACGTGAATCCAGCGCCAGCGGTAATTTTCCTTCATCGGCACGGCGCGGGTCAAAGCGGTACAGCGGCCAGAAGCCGGTTGCGGTAAGCTGACGCATCTGGTCGTGGCTAAGCGCCAGATCGTAGCCATGCTCCTCACACGGGCTATAGGCGATGATCAGCGACGGGCCAGGATACGCTTCCGCTTCCTGAATGGCTTTCACCGTCTGGTTAAGCTGCGCGCCCAGCGAAATCTGCGCGACGTAGACGTGTCCATACATCATCATGCTGACGCCCAAATCTTTACGCGCCTTTCGTTTGCCATGCTCACCAAATTTCGTGACCGCACCCAGTGGCGTTGCTTTCGAGGCCTGTCCGCCGGTGTTGGAATAACACTGAGTATCAAGCACCAGAATGTTAACGTTTTCGGTGAGGCTCAGGACGTGATCAAGACCACCGAAACCAATATCGTAGGCCCATCCGTCGCCACCGATCAGCCAGATAGATTTTTCAACCAGCGCGTCAGCATCGGTCAGCAGTTGTTCAGCCCCTTCAACACCCTGAAGCGCGTGGCGCAGTTCAGCAACCTGTGCGCGACGAACGTCAGGCTTGGCCTCCGCATGCAGGGCGTCATTCAGCTCTGCCGGGATTTTATCGGCAAACTGTTCCAGCAGACGCATTACGCGGGCGCGGTGCTGATCGACCGTCAGGCGGAATCCCAGACCAAATTCTGCGTTATCCTCAAATAGCGAGTTTGCCCAAGCCGGGCCGCGGCCATACGCGTCGGTGGTATAAGGCGTAGACGGCAAGTTCCCCCCATAGATTGACGAGCAGCCCGTCGCGTTGGCAATCAGCATCCGGTCGCCGTAAAGCTGGGTAAGCAGTTTGATGTACGGCGTTTCACCGCATCCGGAACACGCCCCGGAGTACTCGAAGAGGGGGGTGATGAGCTGCGAGGTACGAATGTCAATGCGTTCCAGCTTGTTGCGATCGATTTCGGGCAGGTCGAGGAAGAAGTCATAATTCACTTTCTCTTCTTCAACATGTTCCAGACGTGACATCATATTAATGGCTTTGATTGAGGGATCCTGACGATCTTTCGCCGGGCACACCTCGACGCACAGGTTACAGCCGGTACAGTCCTCTGGTGCCACCTGAAGAACATATTTCTGGCCACGCATATCACGGGATTTTACATCCAGCGAGTGCAGACTTTCCGGTGCGTCCGCCATCGCTTCTGGCGACACCACTTTGGCGCGAATGGCCGAGTGTGGGCAGGCCGCCACGCAGTGGTTGCACTGGGTGCATAGCTCTTCTTTCCAGATAGGGATCGCTTCGGCAATGTTGCGTTTTTCCCAACGGGTTGTGCCCATCGGCCAGGTGCCATCAGGCGGAAGCGCAGAGACGGGAAGAGTGTCGCCCAACCCGGCAAGCATCGCCGCCGTAACGGTTTTGACGAAATCCGGGGCAGCGTCAGACACCACTGGCGGCCGGTTCGGGCTGCTGGTATTGACCGGCTGCAACGGCACCTCGAACAGCGACTCGCGGGCCAGCGCCAGCGCCTGCCAGTTGCGCTCAACCAGCTCCTGACCTTTGCTGCTGTAGCTTTTGGCTATCGCCCCCTGGAGCTCCATCAGCGCGCTGTCGCCCGGCAGAATATTGGTCAGGTGGAAGAACGCCATCTGCATAACCGTATTGATACGCGCGGCCAGGCCGCACTCGCGGGCGATCTTCGCGGCGTTAATGACATACAGGCGCGCCTGTTTCTGGTTTAGCACCGCCTGGACTTCCTGGGGCAGCCGTGCCCAGACCTCATCGGCGCTATACGGGGTGTTGATCAGGAAAATACCGCCGGGCTTCAGGCGCTCGGCCATCTGGTATTTATCGATAAACTGGAGCTGATGACAGCCAACAAAATCCGCCTGAGAAATCAGGTATGCCGAGCGGATTGGATGTTCGCTGACGCGCAGGTGCGAGACGGTCAACCCGCCCGCTTTTTTGGAATCGTAGACGAAATACCCTTGCGCATACCACGGCGTGGAGTTACCGATAATTTTGATGTTGTTCTTGGTCGCCGAGACGCTGCCGTCGCTGCCCAGACCGTAGAACAGCGCTTCCAGTTTCGCATTCGAGGGCAGGGTGTTTTCCGGCAAAGGGAGAGAAAGGTTAGTCACGTCATCATAAATGCCGACCGTAAAGCGCGGCTTCGGTTTTGCCTCGCGCAGTTCAGCAAATACGGCCAGGACGCACTCCGGCCCGAACTCTTTGGAAGACAAACCATAACGCCCGCCAATGACGCGCGGCAGCGTTTCGCGTTCACCGTGATTAAACGCCTCAGCCAGAGCGGTCATTACATCAAGGTAAAGGGGTTCAGCCTGCGCGCCAGGCTCTTTGGTGCGGTCAAGTACCGCCACGGCACGCGCGCTTTCCGGCAGGGCTGCGAGCAGATGTTTCGCAGAGAATGGACGGTAGAGGCGAACTTTTAGTACGCCAACTTTTTCACCACGCGTAAGAAGCTCATCGACCACCTCTTCGCAGGTGCCGATGGCGGAGCCCATCAGGACGATCACGCGCTCGGCCTGCGGATGACCGTAATATTCAAATGGCTTATATGCGCGACCCGTCGCAGCGGCAAAATCGTCCATCGCCTGTTCGACGTGCTCATATACCGCGTTGTACCACGGGTTTGTCGCCTCGCGGGACTGGAAATAGGTATCCGGGTTGGCAGAGGTACCCCGGATCACCGGATGTTCCGGATTGAGGGCCCGAGCGCGATGGGCATCAATGTCAGCCTGCGGCAGCAGGTTCAGTATGGTGTCATCCGGCAGCGGAACGATTTTATTGATCTCGTGAGAGGTGCGAAAACCATCGAAGAAATGAATAAATGGCACTCGACTTTTCAGCGTGGCGATATGCGAAATCAGCGCGAAGTCCTGTGCTTCCTGCACGCTGCTGGCGCAGAGCATAGCGCAGCCGGTCTGACGCACGGCCATCACGTCTGAGTGGTCGCCAAAAATAGAGAGCGCGTGTGTGGCTACAGTACGTGCGGCGACGTGCAGGACAAACGGCGTTAATTGTCCTGCCAGCTTGTAAAGCGTGGGGATCATCAACAGCAGCCCCTGAGACGAGGTGAACGAGGTCGACAGGGCACCGGTCTGCAACGCACCATGCACGGTAGCAATGGCGCCAGCTTCGGACTGCATCTCAACAACCCGCGGGACATCGCCCCAGACGTTTTTTACCCCATTACCAGCCCAGGCGTCAGCCTGTTCAGCCATCGTGGAGCTTGGGGTGATGGGGTAGATGGCGATAACTTCGCTGGTGCGAAACGCAACAGACGCGACTGCACCATTGCCGTCAATAGTTTGCATAGGACAACACCCTTACATTGCGCAAAAATGAAGGGCCTGTAAAACGACGACAGACCCTGAATATTATCTGTGTATTTTAGCAAAGCTCAGGTTTTACGATTTTCGCTTTTGTGTCCTTGGTATGCGCTGTATCAATGACTGGATGGCTATTCGCGATAAAAAATTGCGAGAAATTGTTACCAGAGCGCATAAATACGCACATCCGCTCTCGACGATGCGGCGCGTGATGCCTATTATGCATAGGTTTCGCTTTAACTATGGGGAGGAAGGTATGCGTTCTGCATTTTGGGTCGGATGTGCCGCGTTACTGTTGTCGGCATGCAGCAATGAACCTGTACAGCAGGCGACAGCGGCACACGTTACGCCAGGTATGCGAGCGGCTATGTCCAGTTCAGGCCAGGCCAACTGCGCAATGATCGGAGGGTCACTCTCCGTTGCCCGTCAGCTCGACGGCTCCGCTATCGGCATGTGCGCGTTGCCAAACGGCAAACGCTGTAGTGAGCAGTCGCTTGCCGTAGGATCGTGCGGGAGTTACTGAGTTATTCAACTCGCTTAAACATTAAAGACTTATTGGCTGTCGCCAGCGTTAACTGGTCTTCGGTCAGGTCTACCTGAGCGCCTGTGCGTAGCATATCGGCGAGGGTCTGATCCAGTTCATTAAGCTGCGGCTCGGTGCAGAGTTTCCGCGTCATTGCCAGCGTTTTGACCGTCAACTCTCCTTCGGACAATTTTCCCTGGCCGTTGAAGCCGTTGCACATTGTGCCGGAGACGGCAATGTTGTTAATCAGGCTGATACTGGGCTGCGCGCTGAACCGAATTTCAGGCTGCGTTTTCAGGCCCTTAACCGCTTTGCCATCAACGTTTTCCAGCACGAAACGGTGATTCTCTAACTGATCGGTCTGAACGGAGGCTTTACCGGGATTAACGCATCCAGCCAGTGCGAGGCTGATTAAACTTACTGCCGCGAGCTTTTTCATTTTTCTTCTCAAACTATCAATGCTGTAAATATTTTTTCAGTGTAACCATACCCGCCAGGGTGTTAATGGGGTTTATCTGAAAGTGCGAGATAAGGACCGGACGGCAACGCACCCGGTGAGTGAATTAGTGCGATGTAAATCCGGCTGCGGCCATCAGCATTTTAAAGAGCATACTTACGCAGGCCAGTGCCAGGACGCTGCCGCCCCAGATGATGGCAAGCCACATCAAACGTTTCCATACAGGTTGTTGCATCAGTGATAACCCTCCCCATGCTGTACTTTTCCGCGAAAAACGTAATAACTCCAGAAGGTGTAGACCAGAATCACAGGAATGATCAACAGTGCGCCCACCAGCATGAAGCCCTGGCTTTGGGCTGGCGCAGCGGCCTGCCAGAGGGTAATGTCCGGCGGGATGATATGCGGCCAGATGCTGATCCCAAGCCCGGTAAAGCCAAGAAAAACCAGCCCTAACGTCATGATAAACGGCAGTGTATGGCTCGCAGGATCGTTCAGGCAGCGCCACTGGCACAGACTCAGGATCGCAACCAGCGCAGGAACGGGCAGCAGATAAAACAGATTCGGCAGCGTAAACCAGCGCGCAGCAATGGCTGGTTGGGCGAGAGGGGTCCATATACTGATTACCGCAATGAATACCAGAAGCAGGAGCAGAAGCACTTTCGATACCTGACGCATCCGCTGTTGCAGGGCATTTTCACTTTTCATTACCAGCCACGTTGATCCTAACAGCGCGTAAGCCACCACAAGACCCGCACCGCAGAAAAGATTGAACGCGGTAAACCAGTCAAACGGACCACCGCTGTAAGCGCGACCGGTGACGCTGAACCCGTGGATGACCGCGCCGACGGTGATGCCCTGGCTGAAGGCCGCCACAATTGACCCGCCAATAAAGGCCTTATCCCAGAACGGACGGTGCGCCGGAGTCGCTTTGAAGCGAAATTCGAAGGCGACGCCACGAAATATAAGCCCGATCAGCATTATTGTCAGTGGAATGGTTAGCGCGTCGATGATCACCGCATAGGCGAGAGGAAAGGCGCCAAACAGGGCCGCACCGCCAAGCACCAGCCAGGTTTCGTTGCCGTCCCAGACGGGAGCCACGCTGTTGACCATTACGTCGCGATCGTCCGCTTTCGGCGTTACCGGAAACAGTATGCCAATCCCCAGATCAAAACCGTCCATCGCGATATACATCAACGTGGCGAAAACGATAATCACGAACCAGATAATGGAAAGATCGATACCCATTACGGTTACTCCTTAAATTCAGTGGTGACGGCGGAAAGCGGACGAGCAGGGCGGCCATCGGATTCAGTCGCGAAGGATTCATAAGGCTGCGGCCCTTTTTTAATCAGACGCACCATATAGCTGTAACCCACGCCGAACACCGCGGTATAAACCACGAAGAAGGCCAGCAAGCTGATGCTCATGTGCAGATCGCCATGTGCGGAAACCGCATCCTTCGTACGCTGTAGCCCATAGACGACCCAGGGCTGGCGGCCGACCTCCGTTGTTACCCATCCGGCGAGGATCGCGATTAGCCCGGACGGCCCCATCAGCAGGGTAAACCACAGGAAGGAACGTGAGGTGTAGAGGCGCTGTTTGTAACGCAGCCAGACCGCCACCATGCCCAGGAAGAGCATCAACATCCCTAAACCGGCCATGATGCGGAAAGACCAAAAGACAATGGTGGCGTTCGGGCGATCGTCTTTTGGGAACTCCTTCAATGCCGGAACCTGTTTATCGAAACTGTGGGTCAGGATAAGGCTGCCGAGAGCGGGAATTTCAAGGCTAAAACGGGTCCGTTCCTGATCCATATCCGGCCAGCCAAACAGCAGCAGTGGAGTAGGCTCACCCGGCGAATTCTCCCAGTGGCCTTCAATGGCGGCTATTTTCGCGGGCTGGTGTTTTAAGGTATTAAGCCCGTGCATATCACCCACCAGTGCCTGAACAGGGGCTACGATCAACGTCATCCACAACGCCATGGAGAACATGGTGCGAATGGCAGGGGTGTTGTTTCCGCGCAGCAAATGCCAGGCCGCGGAGGCTCCGACAAACAGTGCACTGCTGAGAAATGCCGCTATCGAC
Organism: Enterobacter cloacae complex sp. ECL411; assembly: GCF_021869665.1. NCBI lineage: Bacteria > Pseudomonadati > Pseudomonadota > Gammaproteobacteria > Enterobacterales > Enterobacteriaceae > Enterobacter > Enterobacter cloacae complex sp. ECL411. Next base: position 2,423,021 of record NZ_CP091486.1, on the reverse strand, counting down.
ATGTGCAGCAGGCGGTAAGGGAAGGAGGGGTTAAACACCACGGCAAACCAGTCCACCGGAACGACCTGACCGTTGATGATTTCATACCCTTGCGGTGTCTGCATCCAGCTGTTTGACGAGAGGATCCAGAACGTAGACATGAGGGTCCCCAGTGCCACCATGCAGGTCGAAAAGAAGTGCAGCCCCGGCCCGACCTTATTCCAGCCAAACAACATAACCCCGAGGAACCCCGCCTCAAGGAAGAACGCGGTGAGCACTTCATAGGTCAGCAGAGGGCCGGTAATGCTGCCCGCAAACTGCGAAAACCCGCTCCAGTTGGTGCCAAACTGATAAGCCATCACCAGGCCGGAGACCACGCCCATCCCAAAGTTGACGGCGAAGATCTTCGACCAGAAATGGTACAGCGAACGCCAGACGGGGTTTTTTGTTTTCAGCCACAGCCCTTCCAGCACGGCGAGATAGCTCGCCAGGCCAATGGTTATCGCCGGAAAAATAATATGAAAGGATACGGTAAAGGCGAACTGTATTCGCGCAAGATGAAACGCATCTGGACCAAACATGCATTGCCTCAATGTTAAACGGTGTACTGTTATGTTAAAGAGGGGGGGAATGAGATATCAGAAGCAGAAATCGATAATTTATCTATAACAGTTGTGTGAAAAGGTGAACTTTTTCTGGCTGATACAGCTAACAAGTAAGAATAAAAAATTTCTTTTTATGATTATTACGCATTAAACAGCTTGCTTTGTCGCCAGCAACATGCGTTAATGGATTTCTGGTTTTGAATCCAAATAAATATCTGACGTAGTTTTATAAAGCAGTTCTCATCACGTTGTGCCTCTCCGCAGCCTCTCTTGGGTCTTTATCTACATTCCGATTAGTTTTGTATCGAACCAACTTTTGCCTGATCGGCTCATGAGTAATTTACGTTTTTACGTTTACAGGAGAATCCTATGACTTCTTATATCCATTTCCGCTGCCCATGCTGTCATGGCTCGCAGTACCGCACCTCAGCTTTTGATGTGTCTGACAAAAATCCGTTCGGCGCAAAATGCATTTTCTGCAAATCGTCGATGATCACGCTCGACCACCTGGCCGCAGCGCGTTCTGCTCAGAATCACATTACTGAGTACCGCAAGTAATCTACCGCGTTTCCTATAACAGTTAGCAAATTCTTCTCTTTTTCTCCTGCTGATATACACTGTCAGCAATAAGGAGAATCTGATGAAAAAATACCAGCGTCTGGCGCAACAAATTATCTCGCAGATTGAGCTTGGCGTATGGTTGCCGGGCGATAAGCTGCCTTCTCTGCGAGAGCAGGTGGCAAGCAGCGGCATGAGTTTCATGACCGTGGGCCACGCGTATCAGATGCTGGAAAGTCAGGGGCGCATTGTTGCCAGACCGCAGTCAGGCTATTACGTTGCCGCCCGTCCGACCACACACCAGCCAGCACCACCCGCGCAGGTGATGCGCGATGAAGTAGTTGACATCAACACCTATATCTTCGACGTGCTACAGGCCAGCCGCGACCCCTCCGTTGTCCCTTTTGCCTCGGCATTTCCCGATCCGCGCCTATTCCCGCTTCAGCAACTCAACCGCTCGCTGGCTAATGTCAGTAAAACGGCCACGGCCATGAGCGTGATTGAAAACCTGCCGCCGGGTAACGTCGACTTACGTCATGCCATTGCCCGTCGCTACGCTCAGCAGGGGATGAATATCTCCCCGGATGAAATTGTGATCACCGCGGGCGCGCTCGAAGCACTCAACCTTAGTTTGCAGGCTGTCACTGAACCAGGTGACTGGGTTATCGTTGAAAACCCCTGTTTTTATGGCGCACTCCAGGCACTTGAACGTCTGAAACTGAAAGCGCTGTCGGTTGCTACTGACGTGCGTGAGGGCATCGATCTCAGTGCCCTTGAGCAGGCGTTAAATGATTATCCGGTGAAAGCCTGCTGGCTGATGACCAACAGTCAGAACCCGCTCGGCTTCACGCTGAGTGCAGAGAAGAAAGCTCAGCTGGTGGCCTTATTAACCCGGCATAACGTCACGCTGATTGAAGACGATGTTTACAGCGAACTCTACTTTGGCCGCGAAAAGCCGCTTCCGGCAAAGGCATGGGATAAGCAGGATATGACGTTGCACTGCTCCTCATTCTCCAAGTGTCTGGTGGCCGGTTTTCGTATTGGCTGGGTGGCGGCGGGAAAACATGCGCGCCGTATTCAGCAGTTACAGCTGATGAGTACGTTATCCACCAGCTCCCCCATGCAGCTGGCGCTGGTGGATTACCTGGCGACCAAACGTTACGACGCCCACCTTCGTCGCCTGCGGCGCACGCTTGCTGAACGCAAACAGCAGGCCTGGCAATCGCTTTTGCGCCATATGCCTGCTGGCGTCAAAATCCATCATAACGACAGCGGCTACTTTTTATGGCTGGAACTGCCTGAACAGCTGGATGCGGGGCAGTTGAGTGAAAAGGCATTAACTCATCAAATCAGCATTGCGCCCGGCAAAATGTTTTCCACCTCCAATATCTGGACACCGTTTTTCCGTTTCAATACCTCATGGGGATGGGGCGAGCGGGAGGAGCAGGCGGTCGTCCAGCTGGCGGCGTTAATTCGCGAAATGATGCTGCCCCCAGTCACACCTTGATGAAAATTCCTGAAGCGACATGATGCGCGGTCTACCTTTAGTAAGGGAGTGCGGATTGGTGACGTGACGTTGTCACGTATCGACCCGCCAGAACGTGTGCTGACAGCGAAAACTATGTCGATTTCAACAGGACGATGCTATGCAAAATCAACTGCTGATTAATGGTGAACTGGTGACCGGCGAGGGTAAGAAGCAGGCGGTTTACAATCCTGCCACGGGTGAAGTATTGCTGGAGATTGCTGAAGCGTCGGCAGCACAGGTGGACGCTGCCGTCCAGGCTGCCGATCGCGCGTTCACTGAGTGGGGGCAAACGACGCCCAAAACGCGCGCCGAAAGTTTGTTGAAACTGGCTGATGTGATAGAAGCCAACGCTGACGCGTTCGCACAACTGGAGTCGCTAAATTGCGGGAAACCGCTGCACTGTGTCCAGGGAGATGAGATCCCGGCCGTGGTCGATGTGTTTCGCTTCTTTGCCGGGGCCGCCCGCTGCCTGAATGGGCTGGCTGCCGGAGAATACCTCGAAGGACATACCTCGATGATCCGCCGCGACCCGGTTGGCGTTGTCGCCTCTATCGCGCCCTGGAACTATCCTCTGATGATGGCGGCGTGGAAGCTGGCGCCCGCGCTGGCGGCGGGAAACTGCGTCGTCATCAAGCCATCTGAAATCACCCCGTTGACGGCGCTGAAGCTGGCGGAACTGGCGAAAGATATCTTCCCGCCAGGCGTGCTCAACGTGCTGTTTGGTCGCGGCAAAACCGTAGGAGATCCGCTGACCGGGCACGAAAAAGTCCGTATGGTTTCTCTCACCGGCTCTATTGCTACCGGAGAACATATTATCGGGCATACCGCATCTTCAGTTAAACGTACCCATATGGAATTGGGTGGAAAAGCCCCGGTCATTGTCTTTGACGATGCAGATTTGGATGCCGTGGTTGAAGGCGTGCGTACGTTTGGTTTCTACAATGCTGGTCAGGATTGTACCGCAGCCTGTCGTATCTATGCCCAGAAGGGGATTTACTCCGCGCTGGTCGAAAAGCTGGGCGCAGCTGTTACCAGCCTGAAAATGGGCGCGCCGGACGATACATCAACGGAGCTGGGCCCGCTCAGCTCCGCAGCGCATCTTTCCCGCGTTTGCGCTGCCGTGGACGAAGCCCAAGCCCTTGGACATATCCGCGTCGTCACCGGTGGCAGTAAAAGAGAGGGGGCAGGATATTACTTCCAGCCAACGCTACTGGCCGGGGCGAAGCAGGAAGATGCGATCGTCCAGCGCGAAGTGTTTGGCCCGGTGGTCAGCGTGACAGAATTTGAGGATGAAGCGCAGGTGCTGAACTGGGCTAACGATTCGCAATACGGCCTGGCCTCGTCCGTCTGGACAAAAGACGTCGGACGCGCCCATCGCCTCAGCGCACGGTTGCAGTATGGCTGCACCTGGGTCAATACCCATTTTATGCTGGTGAGCGAAATGCCGCACGGCGGAATGAAATTATCCGGTTACGGAAAAGATATGTCGGTCTACGGACTTGAGGATTACACGGTAGTCCGACATGTCATGTTTAAACACTAAACCCTCATGCCCGGCGCAGTGCCGGGCGATTCAGCTTACCAGCCACAGACCTCGTGTTCATTTTCCGTATCGTAGGCGCGAACGGTGTTCACCAGATCCTTCACGACATCTGCCGCGACGTCCGGGATCAACAGCTCCATTGGCGCTTCTGTTTCATAATCCACCGACACGCCGTTGCTGTTATTGGTGACGGTCACGGTATAGGTAGCCTTACCCATTATTTACTCCTTATGCGTGTTGACCACTTTACCGATGCCCGCACCGCTGAGCGTGACGGCAGGATCCGCGAAAAAGTCGATATTAAAATAGGTGTCGTCGGTCAGAAGCTCAATGCGGTGCCATTTTTGCGGTGGCGAGATGCCAAAAGAACCGGCCTCAATGACCACTTCCAGATCGGGCTCGGTGGCGTCGCCATCGGCAAAGCCAAAGTAACGCACCGCACCCTGCATGACGGACAACCGACCGTACACGCCGGCTTTGGTGTTGTGATGGGTAAAAAGCGCTTTTGGGGCGGTCTCTTTATTCCAGAACGGCGTCGAGCGGGTATGAACAAAGTTTTCAGGAATACGTAACATCATAGTTTCCTTCATGTTGGCGGGTGCTTAAAGGGACTTAAGCACCTCAGGTTCAACAAAGAATTCAATATTGAACAGGGTGTCGTCGGTCATCACCTCAATGTGGTGCCATCTCTCTGGCGGGAAAACGCCGAAACGACCCGCTTCAATGACGAGCTCGCTGTCAGGCTCAGGTGTAAATTCATCAGCATAGCCCAGATAACGCACCGCGCCGCGCATCACCGACAGGCGAGGGTAAACGCCCGGCTGCGTGCCCGTATCAAGGTGACGTTTAAAAATGCCGGCGGGGGCCGTTTCTTTGTTCCAGAAAGGCGTGGAACGGGTGTGAATGCAACTCTGCGGAATGCGTAGCATGTTTCCTCCCTTAAAAGCCTGCTTTTATTAGACTGCTTTCTGCAGGGATGGATTTACCAAAAAGTGCATTCTATATGCATCTTATCAATAATAACCGTTTTGCTTTACCCGGCGTTGTTACACAAGGTACTCAGTTGTTATTATCCATAGTATTTAAGTGGTTATGATGTAACGAAAAAACTTGATCTGTGTCAACATATGACGCATATTGCGTGCGGTTATTTTTCGGCTCAGGTAAACAGAATGACGTTGTATCAAAAGATGTTGGTGTTCTACGCAATCATGGCCTCCATCTGCGCATTAATCACCTGGTTCCTGTCTAAAGATCGTAAACGTATTCGCCTGTTGAGCGCATTCCTGGTGGGTTCCACCTGGCCGATGAGCTTTCCTGTTGCCCTGTTGATCTCTCTTTTCTGAAGCACGCTTCCAGAATCGGCATCCAGACATAGCATTCCATACATTGAGGCTGTATAAATATACAGTCCGTCATACATGGAGTGCTTATGAACAGTTTCTATTCACAGCAAGCAGGCTGCACGGTGCGCTGGCAGGATCTTCCCGGTTTCGGTGACCCGGTTGTGTTTATCCACGGGTTGGGCTGTGCATCGTCGTATGAATATCCTCGAATTGTCTGTGATACCCGTTTCGGGGGGCGCAGAGCCATTCTGATCGATCTCCCCGGTAGCGGTTACAGTGACAAACCTGACAACTACCGTTATCGCACAAGTGAACAGGCGCAGGTGGTGGTTGAACTGTTAGACCATCTCGGCCTGGATAGTCTTTGGCTCTATGGTCATAGCATGGGGGGGAGTATCGCGATCGAAACGGCAACGCTGCTAAAGTCACGCGTTAAAGGCCTGATAGTGTCTGAACCCAATTTTCATGCGGGTGGCGGGATGTTCAGCCGGGCAATTGCGGCCCAAACGGAACAACATTTTCTGGAACAGGGCTATGATGACATGCTGCGGGCGGAAACGACGGCGTGGTCTGGAAGCCTTCAAAGCAATGCCCCCTGGGCCGTCTGGCGCGGCGCAACGAGCCTGGTCAAGGGCGTTAAACCCGACTGGGAACACTTGTTTTTGTCATTGAGCTGCCCGGTCATGTTAGTTTTTGGTGAGTGGTCCCTGCCTGATGAAGATTTTAATCGCCTGCAACAAAAAGGCGTTGCTGTAAAAATTATCCCTGATGCGGGCCATTCAATGTCCTGGGAAAACCCGTCAGCGTTGGCTCAGGCTTTGTCTGGCTTCATAAACGGATCATGAAGGGGTAGCCCGCATTGCTGCGGGCTGCAATGATTAAGACAGCAAGGCAGACAAGGCTTTCCGCGCAGCAGGCTTAATGTCATACGGGCACTGATAATCCACATTCTCAATCGCGCGGGTGTAGAGCGCAACCAGCCAGTCATAAACATAGGCTGTCGCCGCGTGAACAGGCTGCTCGCCAAGTCGGGTAAGCCGGGGTGAAGCGCAGCTCACAACTGGCGTCACAAAAATTGGCTGACCTTTGCGGATCCGGCTTGCAGGCCGTTCAGAAACGGGCGTCAGTTCATAGCCAAGCCAACTAATGAAATTGCCTGTCGCGGCATGCAGCTGCGCAGCACTGCTTTTATCTGTTTCTGCAATGCGTTGCAGTTGCAGCGGCAGATCCAGCCGGTAGCTGGTAACGATTAACACATCCGCAATCTGCTGTAATACCTCTGGGTCCAGGCCCAGACGGGCGGCGGCCGCGTCGTTGCGACTCCACTGACGAAGATGGTTAACCCACACGTTATGGGCCAGTCGCGCCTTGTCTTTGGTCTGCAACGTGCCTGGATATTCCGGCGTCTCTTCCGCAAACAGATCGATAACGTCGTTAAACAGGCCGTTGACCTTTTCCTCACGGGGCTGGTGAACCGTCAGCAGCGTCTCAAACGCGTTTAACGGCGGCAGAAGCCCCTCAAGCAGTTCACCATGACGAGCGGCGCTGCCTTGCAGCGTTCGGACCATTTTTTCGGCCTCTGCCCGCCCTGCGCCTGGCTCCTGAGTGAGTGGGGCGACGTATGCGCGCATCAGCGTCGAAAGAGACTGTTGCAACAGCCTTTTCAGCGCGTGGAGACGCTTCTGGCGCTGTGCTGGAAGGGTAGCCTGCGACAGCCATTCAATTACCCGCTGCATGCTGTGGGTATCGAGCGCCTGGAGCGTACCCCAGCGCAGACCCGGCTGGCCCAGCAACTGTTGCACCGCTTCGTCCAGATTCTGCTTTGTGGTAAACCGCGCATCGTGAGGGGTAATGGCCCAGACCAGGCCCGGCAACGCGGACTCTTCCACCGGCTGCGTCTCTTTGACCCAGTTTTGCAGGAGCCTGGCCGTTTTTGCCGTCTGCTGGTGGTGGGCCGTCGCATTGCAGATAACCAGGACATCCGGCTGTATGTGCTGACGATAATGCTCCAGCAACCACAGGCATTTTGCCTGCGTCATCAGCGGCGTGTTTTCCTCAGAAATGGCCGGAATATCAATAATATCTACGTTATCCAGAACGCAGTTTTCAACGGGCAGCACCACTTCGCGGGTCAGGCAGGCCAGCACATCGACGGGCAGGCTAATGGCATTAAGCAACTCGCCGTTATTTACCGGATGAAGCAATGTTTCCTGCGCTTCCGGCACGGTAAAGGCCCCGTGAGTAAGGAAACCTTCACACGGCAGACCAAAACTGTCCACCAGCAGACTCAACGGCGCCGCAAGCGCGCTGGCATGGCTGGTTTGATGCAGCACCTGGGCGAGTTTAAGCCACTGCTGGGTTAACTCCTGCTGCTCACCCCACAGCAGAGACCAGATGCTGGCGCGGGTGCTGAGATCAAGCGAAGGAACCAGCAGGGCAAACTGGTGCCACAGGGCATCATCAATATGCTGCTTAGCGCCGGGTACTACGGTTTGCCAGAACCGGGCAACGGTCGCGACTTCCTGCGCCGTTATTCCCGGCACGCTGTGCGGCTGACGCAGCGTACGCCACTTCTCAAGCCGGGCTTCAATCACCGATTTATCCACCGCACGGATCTGCGGATCCAACGTGGTGCGGGCGATAAACAGCTGTACCAGCTCGGCCTCCGTTACCAGGCTCAGGCGCAGGGGAAACGCATCGTCTGCGACCTCGCTGGTCGCTCTGGTGAAACGCACGGCCATGTTGGTCGGCGCATGCCCGGGGTTAATATGCGAGAAGTAATCAAACGTGCGTTGACCCGGCGTAACGTTCAGCCGTTCGTCGCCGCTGCCGCACAGGGAGGCCAGCAGATGCGCTTTCGCGGCCTGCGAGTGGCCGTATAAGCCGATGCTGCCCTGGCAGACAAGGGCACGTTCGAGGGCCTCTTCACGCGCGCGAGCAGCGTTAAGGCGGGCAAGCAGGGCGTCGGCTTCGTTATCCAGCATCGGGGCGTGCTGTCGCGTCTCGTTGATCCACCCGATTAAGGCCTGAGTGGTGGCAGTCGTCGCAGTCATTTGAGGTATACGCTCCCGCTGTCGATCCAGTAGTGGCTGCCGCTGTGTCGGCGATCGGCCAGAGTATTCAGTTTAAATGTCAGGGCGTCCGGCGGCACTGGCGTGCCGTCCTGTAGCCAGGCATCACTCAGCTCGAAAGATTCCGGCCCCTCCTGCTTATTGCCGCCACGCAGCTTCAGGCGCACGTTCAGTACGCCGTCGCCCGCAATGGCTTTCGCCAGCTCGGCAGAGTTGATGCTCAGGGTATAGAGCGGCGTCGCGGGCCAGCGGGCATTGGCCAGTTGCCGGAAGCCCAGCGTAACGTTGCCGCGCAGCGGGAAGTGCAGACGGGCGTCCAGTTTCGCGCCGGGCTTATCGAGGTCAATATCGTGATACCAGACGTTCTCGTCCCGCAGGCTATTGATGGTGTTATCCAGCACGCCCAGATAGCGCACCGTAGAGTACGCGCCAATATCTGCTGCTTTAAAGTTAAAGCGCGGCAGACGAAGATCCAGCGCCAGGCTACAGAGCATCGCTCCCACCGCAGCGGTGGATTTCGGGTTGCCGATCCGTCCCTGCTGGCTGAACGGATACCATTCATGAACCTGGTATTTATCCAGCCAGACGATGCGGTTGACGGGCACCGGTTGCAGGTGGCGAATCAAGGCCTGAACGCCCGGCAGACAGCCCGGCCGTCCCGTGATAAGCAGGATATCGCAGCTGTAATGAGAGATCGCCTCACATACCGCATGCAGCGGGGCGGCAAGCGTGAACTGACCCGCCAGCATGGCGTCCCGCATCTCCCGGAAGCTGACGTGCAGCGGGACGCTGAACAGATCAAAGTGTTCTGAGCCGGCAGGCAACGCATGGTCGATCGCCTGCTGGAGATAATTCATCACGTTGCGCGTCGGTTTTTGCGCAAGCAGATCGCCAAAGGTGGCATGCAGCCCGGCCAGCGGATCGTCAACATCGCTCGATTCCCACGCCGCCAGGATCGCGTGACCGATCGGCATAAAGAGCTGAAGCGCCGTCTGCTGGCGCAGGACCGCCTGGGTATCGATCCGCCCGGAGTCGCCGAACAGGGATGCCATCAGCTGGGAGGCATCGGCAATGCCGGATTTCTGAAGCTGGGTTTGCAGGGCGGGCAGAACGTAGCGCTGGATCACGTCCAGCAGTGTGTCGTCGCCAGCGACCTTGAACCCTTCGCGGAACAGCAGTTGCGGGGTGATTTTGACGTTATTACCGGTACCATCGTCTAGCTGATAGTGCGTGATGGCCATATCCGTCGTGCCGCCGCCGATATCAATCGAGGCCACGCGCAGAGCGCGCCCCGGCTGGACGCCAGGCTCAGGCGCGCGATCCGGACGGGCAAGGGAGGCGAAAAAGGCCTCGGTCTGGCCACCGAAGTGGGAAATGGCTTCGTTATACAGCCACACCAGCTGGCCGCAGCTGGCCTCGTCCCACTCCATCTGGATCTCAGGGACCGGTACCACGCTTTTTTCCTGCTGCTTGCGGCTGGCAAAATCTTCATCCTGCGGATGCCAGCCCATCGCTTTCCAGACGATGGCGATGGCTTCGAACATGCGGCGGCGGAAAATCTCGCGCTCCTGTTTCGGCATCGCCGAAGGCAGGGTGAGGATCAGCGTTCGCAGCTGGCGGGGAGAGGCCGGGAAGCCGAGCCGCAAGCGGGTGGCTACGCTGTTAATCTGGCCAAGCGCCTGAGCCAGCAGCTCGCAGAGCATGTGCGTCATCAGGGTGCTGCGGCTGTACTGCGGAGAGAACACCGGCAGGCGCTCATCCTGCGGCAGCGTAAAGAGCGGTTCCCCGTCGTCGTTCATCAGGTTCATCAGCGGAAACGCGGTTGCCAGCGGTTCGCGCTGAGTTTTGCTGTTCATCTGGCTAAAGCGCCAGTCCTGCACCACCGGCGTCTCGTCCCACAGATAGCGACGCGGGCTGGAGATACCGCTGTTGCCTTCCGTGCCCAGACGCTGCATCGCCAGCTTACGCGCTTCATCACCCACGCGGACAATGGATGGCCAGACGAACGCATCCTCCCGGCCGCTTTCCACCGAGAAGTGCTGCTTGCCAAAACGCGCTTCGGAAAATTCAAGTCGGCTGGTAAACAGCGGCTCATTCAGGAACTGCGGCTCACTCAGAGATCGTACCTGAAGTTCAGCCGTCTGGCGCAGGCCGTCGTTGGCATCACCATGATCTTCAATAATCACGCCGCAGGTATGGGTGTTGCCTACGTCAAGGATCAGATCGACAGGAATAGCAGGGGTGCTCAGGGTATGGGTGACAAACTTCACTTCCGGCACGGTGAGTTGTTCACCGAGCATGGAGAGCAGGTTGAGCCAGTGCGCCTGATATTCAAAGCTGCGCATGGCCTGATGCAGCTCGCGCTCGGCGCGTTTTTCAACCCCGTCAGCATATTGTGTGAAGGCTTCACGCAGCCAGCCGTCAATCCAGGTCTGGTCGAGGAAACTCTCAACCTCACTGTCGCGCCAGGCGAGGGCGAAACGCGTGCCGTTAAGAATGTCGTTTTCAACCGGCGACAGGGCAGACGTCGCATGCTCCGCAATCTGGCTGTCGAGCGCGACGGTGACCCGGTGCGTATTTCCAGCCGCGTCGGGCGTGGACAGCTTCCGTACCTGGACGCGCGCCCAGTTATCCGGGCCATCAACAAACGTCCGCGGCGGGTTAAAGCGCAGGAAAGGAAGCGGCAGCCAGACACCGTCCAGCACGGTCAGGGAGTCATGCAGTGGAATGGTGCTTTCAGGCTTGACCACTTCCGGCTTCCCGCCATCGGTGGCAGGCAGCGTGTACCGGCCGTTGACCAGGTCAAAATCCAGGCGCAGCAGCGGGCCATTTGCCGTTTTACGCACGAAACGCCCGTTGCTGGCGGTGTCCTGCGGAGTCAGGCCAAAATCGAGAAACTGTACGCCGCTGTTAGCAATCAGCGTCACGCTCTGTTTATAGTCGCAAAGATTAACCAGCATAGGATCAGACACCTGCTTTCTTGAACGTCAGAGGAACGACGGTGTTGGCATCGTAACGTGCGGTGCATTCCGCCACGTCGCTGGCACCTGCCTTACAGGTCACTTCCGGCATCGGATAGCCTGAACCGTCGGTGCAACGAGCGTTTCCGCGCGTTTTGATCAACAGCTCGCCGTTGCTGTGTAATCCGGAAAAGACGTCTACCCGGCAGACAATGTTGTCGCCATGCACTACCCGGGCGAAACCTTTATTGTTCTGGATCTGGTAGCGCAGAGACGGCGGTTTGCCGGTGAGCGGATCCTGCACATCGAGAAACGCGCGCCAGGTGCCGTTCAGGAAGCGCGTTAACCCCGCTTTGACCTGGTTTGCCTCCATCACCATCGCATCTTTCGGTATCGCGGTAATGACCACCGGTTCGGCTGCCGGGGCAGGCGTCTTCACCTTGGGCTCTACCACTTCTGCCTGGTGCAGCGGGAGTTTCAGCTCAAGCGGCTCAACCGTCTTCACGGGGGCCGGAGCAATGGCGACAGGTGCTGGCGCTGCGGTCGGAGCCTGTTTTGGCCAGAGCAGCGGCGTGGCAATGGCTGCAATAATGACGGCGGCAACCGGCAGCAACCACAGGGGGGAGCGACGTTTTTTCTGCACCACCGCTGGTGCGGGCTCTGACGGCACGGTGTTCATGCGCACCGGCTCTGGCGTATACAGCTCATTTTCGGTGATACGCACGGTAGCCACAGGCGTGATAAGCGGCGCGTCGGCCTGCTCGAAGGTCACCACCGGGGCCGGTTCTGGCTCAGGTTCAGGTTCAGGTTCGTTAATCATCACGGGTTCAGGTTCAGGGACCAACGATTCGCGCAGGCAGTCCAGCACGTCGTCGCGCGCGTTTTCGTTAAGACTGACGAAACCCCAGAAGCAGATCACCGGTTTGCCATCCACCAGGAAAACAAAGTTTTCACCGGGAAACTGGAACGCTTTAGAGAGCAGAGATCCAAACAGTTGCTGCGCCATTTTCGGTGACTGAAGGCATTTTTTACTCAGCGACTCCATGCTGGCGAGCGTGTTTTCCAGATAGAGCAGGGCGCGAAAACGATCGTCTTCATCCGCCGCCTTCCAGCTGGAGACGGTTCCCTCAACCGGGGAGTACCAGTCAACGCGATCGCCGCCGTCATTGACCTGAGGAATGGCCAGGCAATCGACGATAGCCTGCTGTTTGCGCAACCGAAGCGCTTCGCGGATTTGCAGCGCTGATTCAAAAACGGCCTGTCCGCCGCCGCCAACGGCCTGAAAATCATCCAGATTACCGCTGCGTAAAAGTGTTTTTGCCACGATTTGGTCCTGTAGACTTCTTCACGCCATTACTTTAGCGAATCAGGTAAGCAAGCAAACGGCGGAGGAGACGACAAAAGGGACGATTTCTTGCGGCATTGATCGTAACGGTTGTGCTTGACGAATAATGGACCTTAAGGCAAATCGGTTTCTGCGGGCTGATGTTAAAACCAGCGAAATGTACGGCTTTAGAATAACCTGATAGTGATTCGTTATTTGTCAGGCCAAAACGTCTGTGCTGTTATTACTGTTCACTATAATAAAACCGAAAGGGTAATAATTATGTTTACAGGGAAAACCGTGCTCGCCCTCGCGCTGAGCGCGCTGCTACCGGCAAGCGCCGCATGGGCGGCAAACAAAGACACCATTATCTACTGCTCCGAGGCGTCGCCGGAGTCGTTTAACCCGCAGATCGCCAGCTCTGGCCCCTCGTTTGTCGCCAGCTCGCAAACGCTGTATAACCGTCTGATTAACTTCGACCCGGTAAAAAACACGCCGGTGCCTTCTCTTGCGGAGTCGTGGACCATTTCGCCAGACGGCAAAACATACACGTTTACCCTGCGTAAAGGGGTGAAATTCAACAGCAATAAATACTTCAAACCGGCCCGTGATTTTAACGCTGATGACGTTATTTTCTCCGTTATGCGTCAGAAAGACCCTAAGCATCCCTATCACAATGTTTCCCAGGGTAATTACGAATACTTTAATGACGTGGGTCTCGACAAGCTCATTCAGGATGTGAAAAAGATCGACGATTATCACGTTCAGTTCACGCTGAGCGAACCCAACGCGGCTTTCCTGGCCGACTGGGGAATGGACTTCGCCTCGATCCTCTCTGCCGAGTACGCGGACGCGATGCTGAAAAAGGGCACGCCTGAAAATGTGGACACCTGGCCAATCGGCACCGGGCCGTATGTGCTTCAGCAGTACAAGGTGGATTCGCTGATCCGCTACGTCGCCAATCCGAACTACTGGGACGGTGAGGTGCCGACCAAACACCTGATCTTCTCCATCACGCCAAACGTTGAGACGCGTCTGGCGAAGCTGCAAACGAACGAGTGTCAGATCATTCCTGCGCCGTCGCCGGTGCAGTTTGAAGCGATCAAGAAAAACAAAGACCTGACGCTGCACTCGGTGGATGCACTGAACGTGGGGTACCTGGCGTTCAACACGGAGAAAAAACCGTTTGATAACGTGCTGGTGCGCCAGGCTCTGAATTACGCGACGGACAAAAAGGCCATTGTGAACGCGGTCTTTATGGGGTCTGGTACGGTCGCTAAATCGCCGATCCCGCCGAACATGCTCGGCTTTAATAAAGACCTGAAGGATTACGGCTACGATCCGCAAAAAGCGAAAGCGCTGCTGAAGCAGGCGGGTCTGGAGAAAGGCGCGGAAGTGACCCTCTGGTCCATGCCGGTTCAGCGTCCGTACAACCCGAACTCCCGACGGATTGCAGAGATGATCCAGGCTGACTGGGCGAAGGTGGGCGTGAAGGCGAAAATCGTCTCTTACGAGTGGGGGGAATATCTCTCCGGCATGCGCAAAGGCGAGCATGATTCCGCGCTGTTCGGCTGGATGTCTGATAACGGCGATCCGGACAACTTCGCCGATGTGCTGCTGGGTTGTAACAGCATCAAAACCGGATCTAACGCCGCGCGCTGGTGTGATAAGGGGTATGATGAGCTGGTGCAAAAGGCCAAACTGACCAGCAACCCGGACGAACGTGCGAAGCTGTATGGCCAGGCACAGGAGATTTTCTACCAGCAGGCACCGTGGATTGCGTTAGCTAACGGCAAAACGTTCTACGCGACCCGCAGCAATGTGACCGGGTACAGCGTAAGCCTGATGGGCAGCGATTTCTCGAAAGCGAAGCTGAACTGATCGTATTTTGCCGGGTGGCGGCTATGCCTTACCCGACCTACGGGTGTCAAATGTAGGCCCGGTAAGCGTAGCGCCACCGGGCACGTGAAAAGGAGTGACAATGTCACATTTAAATGATGTTATCGCCCGCGTCGATGCCACCATCGAAGAGAGCGTAATTACTCACATGAACGAACTGCTGATCGAATTAAGCGATGATGCAGAGCTCAGCCGTGAAGATCGCTATACCCAGCAGCAGCGCCTGCGTACCGCGATTGCGCATCATGGTAAGCAGCATAAAGAAGAGGCGGAGGCACGCCATGCCCACCTTACGCAGGGTGGGACTATTCTGTAAGGGTTAAAACTGGCGCCGTGCCACCAGCCAGGCGCCGACCACCAGCATCACTGCGCCGCAGACCGGGCCAACCAGCGCGCGCAGGGGAACGCCGTTGCTCTTGAGGATGTCCATCACCAGACCGCCAATCAGCTGGCTTGCCACCAGGACGGCAATGGTCGTTGCCGCGCCCACATTCTGATAGCCGCTAATACTGGCAAAGACAAAAAAAGACCCCAGCAGGCCGGGGATCAACGTCCACCAGCGCACCGTTGACGCCAGTTCGTTAAACCCCGCCAGGCCATTTTTCACCAGCAAAATGCTGACAAACAGCACAATCCCCACCAGCGAGTTCAGCAGCATGGCGATAAGAATGGTGGAGGTAGATTGCGTAATGCGCACCATCAGGGTGTTTTGCACCACCAGCCCAATCCCGGCGGCTACCAGAAACGCTAACGTCAACGATTGATTCATGGCAGAGCATCCGGATCGCTGCGCTCATCAAGCTGGAGCTGCATAAAGGTTAAGTCCAGCCAGCGACCGAATTTGGTTCCCACCTGCGGCATATTGCCGGTGGTAATAAAGCCAAGGGTTTCGTGCAGATGAATTGACGCCTGGTTCTGCGCCTCAATACCGGCAACCATCACGTGTTTACCGATCTGGCGGGCTTCCTTGATTAACTCCGTCATCAGCAGCCGGCCAATGCCTTTGCCCTGATGTTCGGGATGAACGTACACCGAGTGCTCCACCGTGTGGCGAAATCCGTCGAACGCTCTCCAGTCGCCAAATGAGGCGTATCCCGTCACCACTCCGTCTTCTTCACTGACCAGCACTGGATAACCCGACAGAGTACGCGCCTCAAACCATGCGATACGGTTATCGGTGTCGACAGTTTTATCATTCCAGATGGCGGCGGTGTGCAGCACCGCATGGTTATAAATTTCACCGATAGCGGCACAATCTTCTTTGCAGGCATGACGAACAATCATGGGTAACCTCTGGCTGTGGTGTTCACTATAGTAGTACGATTTACTCACAATATTACACAGTTCTTGTATTGCATCGCTACGACAAAATCCCTATTTTTTTGTCACAAAACTGCCCCGAAAAACCATCCGTACACTATAGTATGACGTCATGAATACAATGACAGACAATATGAATCAACGCATTAGCGCCCGCATACGCCTTGAACGCGAGTCGCGGGGCTGGTCATTAAGCGAACTGGCCGAACGGGCAGGTATCTCACGCGCCATGATCCACAAGATTGAACGGGGAGACAGTAGCCCAACGGCGACGCTGCTTGCGCGGTTATCCGGTGCCTTCGGTATTAGCATGTCTACGCTTATTGCGCGCGCGGAAATGCAGGAGGGCAAACTGTTACGTCTGGCGAATCAGCCCGTCTGGCGCGATCCGCAAACCCACTATTTGCGTCGCCATGTGTCGCCGCGCAGCGATATGCCTATCGACCTCGTCCAGGTGGAGCTACCCGCAGGTAGCGATGTGCCAATGCCCGCCTCCTCTTATGCGCTGGCACGACAGCTGATTTGGTTGCAGGCAGGTGAACTGGTCTTTCTGGAGGGGGATACTCGCCATGAAATGAAGGCCGGAGATTGTCTGGAACTCGGGCCGCCGAACGACTGCCGGTTTATCAACGAAACGGATGAATCGTGCCTTTATCTGGTCGTGCGGCTTAATCAGTCCGGCTCATAATGCACAGGCGATCCGCAGGATAACGTGCCAGACTTGAATGACATTTTCAGCAGTAAGGAGCGATGAATGAGTCAATCTACTACGCAAAACCGACGCTGGGTACTGGCTTCCCGTCCACACGGCGCGCCGGTTGCCGATAATTTCCGCCTGGAAGAGCAGCCGATCCCCGCGCCCGCAGAGGGGCAGGTGTTATTACGCACCGTATGGCTCTCGCTTGATCCGTACATGCGAGGCCGTATGAGCGATGCGCCATCCTATTCACCTCCGGTCGAGATTGGCGCGGTGATGGTGGGCGGCACGGTAAGCCGCGTCGAGACCTCCCGTCATCCGGATTATAAAGAGGGTGAATGGGTTCTGGGTTACAGCGGCTGGCAGGAGTATGAACTATCCGACGGGCAGGGGCTGGTGAAGTTGGGTGAAAACCCGTCGCATCCTTCATGGGCACTCGGCGTGCTGGGAATGCCGGGCTTCACCGCGTATATGGGGCTGCTCGATATCGGCCAGCCTCAGGCAGGGGAAACCCTTGTCGTGGCGGCGGCCACGGGGCCGGTCGGCGCAACGGTGGGGCAGATCGGTAAAATCAAAGGATGCCGGGTCATCGGCGTGGCTGGCGGGGAGGAGAAATGCCGTCATGCGGTCGACGTGCTCGGTTTCGATACCTGTCTGGATCACCATGCGGATGATTTTGACGAACAACTGGCTAAAGCCTGCCCGCAGGGCATTGATGTGTATTACGAAAACGTCGGCGGTAAAGTCTTTGACGCCGTGCTGCCGCTCTTGAATACCTCCGCGCGCGTGCCGGTTTGCGGACTGGTCAGCGGCTACAATGCGACCAACCTGCCGGAGGGTCCGGACCGCTTACCGCTACTGATGGGGACCATCCTGAAAAAACGCATCTGTATGCAGGGTTTTATTATCGCGCAGGACTATGGTCATCGTATTGACGAGTTCCAGCAGGAAATGGGCCGCTGGGTGCAGGAAGGCAAAATTCACTATCGCGAGCAGGTTACGGAAGGGCTGGATGCGGCGCCGGACGCCCTGATTGGCCTGCTTGAGGGGAAAAACTTCGGCAAGGTTGTGATCCGCGTGGCGGCCGACTAAACAGAGCATCGGTTATGGCGGGCAGTGTCCGCCATAATTATTTGTGAAGATACGATATATTGTCTTTAATTAATCCATAAGCTTTGCGCGCCTCGGCCCAGCTGAGCCAGAAGTGAAAAATGCAATATTATTTGAGCGATTTTAATATTACGCGCGCCCCTCATACCAGGCATGACGATACAGGATATATCTAACCGGCGATGTTTTTTTAAACAGACGCTGAAAATGGCATTTCGTTTGGCTACGGGAATTAAACATGCTTGATTTGGAACATATGGAAAAAGCACAAAGAATCAGTCTGACTTTGCAAGTAGAGAACAGTTTAAAGGGAGCATTAATTACGGGCTCATTAAAACCTGGGGCTCGACTCGTTACAAAAGAGATTGCGGATAAATTGGGCACCAGTATCACACCGGTGCGCGAAGCCCTGCTGCGCCTGGTGTCGGCGGGGGCATTACAGGCCACGCCAGCGCAGGCGTTTTTGGTGCCAGAAGTGACGCTGGAACGCTATAACGAAATTAACGCCATCAGAAAGCAGCTTGAACCGATGGCCGTTGCGGCGGCGTGCCAGAATATGACCGAGACCAAACTGGATGCGTTACGCGCGCTGTCAGATAACTTCAGTGCCGCCATGCATCAGGGCGATATACAGAAAGCGATCCATGCCAACCGCGTGTTCCGGTTCACGCTCTATCAGTATGCCGAGATGCCGACCCTTCACTCGCTGATTGAGCAGCTCTGGGTACGGATTGGTCCGTGCATTCACTATCTGCATGAAGAGTTAAGCGAGGTTCCCGCAGCGACCTATCATTATGACGATCTGCTTTCTGCGCTTGAGCAAAGGGATGTGACGGCCAGCCGGGAAGCGATCGACAAAGCCATTGATGAAGCCAATATTCTTCTGCAACGGCAATACTACAGTTAAGGATCCCTCTGGCGCACTTATTTGTTTATTTGTATCAAACGTCCTTGATAATATTCCCGGCGCATCAGGCAACCGGGAATGATGTTATTTTGCTTATTTTTTACCGGCAACGTGCGCTGCCGGAGAATGGTTTACTCAAAACGATAAGAGACCGACAGGCCCACGCCATAGTTACGACCAGGGGCAGGTTCGTAAAAGCGGTTGTAGCCAGCGTTAACAATCTCTGAACCGGCGTACTCTTTATCGAACAGGTTATCGACGCGACCAAAGACGTCCATTCCCCATTTGCCGTAGTTGAGTTTATACCCTGTATTCAGGCCCACTACGGTATAAGAGGGCGCTTTAGCGGTGTTGGTATCGTTGGCCATGACATCACTCATGTAGCGGGCATCTGCCCCTGCGTACCAGCCTTCCTCAGGCTCCCAGCCAAACGACGCATATCCCATGTTACGGGCGATCCCCGGCATCCGGTTGCCGCTACAGTCTGCATTGCTACAGACGTTGGTGCGGTAGGTGGCATCAAGATAGGTCCACGCCATCTTCAGCTTCCAGTTCTCGGCAAACTGCTGGTCGAGCGCAATTTCCACACCCTGACGGCGCGTTTTTCCCGCGTTTTTATAAGTCGTGCGACCATCCTTGCTTTCGTCCACCACGATCTCATTGTCGGTATCCGTGCGGAACAGCGCCGCCGTCAGGATGCCATTGCCGATGCGGGTTTTGCTGCCAATCTCATAGGTGTTGTTGGTGGACGGTTGCAGGTTCATATTGAGGCCACCTTTGCCATCAGAACGGTAGGAAAGTTCGTTGATGGTCGGCGTCTCAAATCCCCGTCCTGCCGCGGCATAAAGGTTCCATGCGTCGGTCACGGCGTATTTCACCGCACCTGCCGGGAGCCATTTGTGGTAGCTGGCGTCGCCGCTGTCATCACCGTTTTGCGGGGTAATGTAACGATCGTTGGAGTCAAACCAGACGGAGCTATAACGTACACCCGCCTCTAAGGACAGTTTTTGCGTTAGCTGCCACTGGGTTTGCAGGTAGGGATCCAGGTTCCACATCAGATTGCGTTCGTCACGACGTTTATTACCCTTCACGCCATAATCTGGCACGCCGTTGTCCATCACGAAGTTCTCATACCCGCGACGATTCTCGCTCATGTTTTCGTAGTTCAGCCCGGTGGTGAATGTCACCGGAACCAGCAGCTCACCGCGGTGGGTCCAGCGCGTATCAATACCCTGATAGTGACGCTGCATATCAATCACACCGCCCGAATGCGCAGGATTCTCGCGCTGAGTGGACGCCGGAATGGACTGGTACTGAGTCATTTCACGCTCCCCGGCATACATCATCACGCTGAGGTCGTCCTGTTCGCTCATCTGACGGTCGTAGCGGATCCCGGCCTGGGTCTGCTTAATGGTCTTACGCGTGTTGTACTGATCGCCACGTGGTGACTGGCGCGGGTTGTTCTGCCACTCCTGATAGCTCAGTCCGCCCGGATCGTTGGCTTTCATGTGCACGCTGTTAAAAATCAGCGTCAGCTTGCTGACATCATTAATGCGCACGCCCAGTTTCGCGTTGGCGAGGTTTTTGCGCGCGCCGCTGTGGTCGCGATAGCCATGGGTGGTGAAACGGGTAGTGGATACGGCGTAATCCACCTCGCCCGCCTGAGTACCATCACCCACCGCCCCGGTGGCCTTCATACCGTAACGCCAGGTGCCGTAGCTGCCGTAATAGCTGCTGGCTTCAATGGTGGCTGGCTGTTGTCCGGTCTGGGTGTTGATGTTGATCACGCCGCCGGAGGCATTACCGTACAGGGCCGAGAAGGGGCCGCGCAGCACGTCGACGCTCTCTATGCTGTTGAGGTCAATGTTTGATGTCTGCCCCTGGCCATCGGGCATGGTTGCCGGAATGCCGTCCACGTACATGCGGATCCCGCGTACGCCGAAGGTTGAGCGCGCGCCGAATCCGCGAACGGAAAGTTGCAGATCCTGAGCATAGTTCTGGCGGTTCTGGATTTGCAGGCCAGGTACGCTCCCAAGGGATTCAGAAAGGTTGATGCGCGGTGTGGCATGTCGCATATCCTCGCCGCTCACCACGCTGACGGCGGCCGGGGTGTCCAGTTCTGAGACGGTTTGCGGCGTGGCGCTGACGATCATGGTCTGTTCATCCGCGGCCATCGCACTCAGCGGGCCAAAAATGACGGGAACGAACAACAGGGGTAGTGATGCCTTATGGGCAGTAATAATTTTCATGGAGTAAGCCGGTTAAGAAAAATTTCGAACCAAATCAACTGGAACCTGTGTATATATGTTAAATCCTTTGTAAATGTTATGAAAACTATAACCGCACATTTCGTGAATGTAAGGTTTTGCAGGAAAGAAATACTCCACATTCAACTCATTAATGATTACTATTCTCATTAAAATAACGGCAAAGCGATGACTTTGCCCGCCGGAAGCGATGTCAGCGGTAAATATCCTCATTTAAAAAGGAATTGTTATGTCTTTACGTCATCTGTGCTCGCCGCGCCTGCGTGGGTCTCTGCTGTTGGGCTCTTTACTGTTTGCCGGTACGTTCCAGGTTCATGCCGCTGAAGAGATGCTGCGCAAAGCGGTCGGCAAGGGCGCGTATGAAATGGCCGTCAGCCAGCAGGAAAACGCGCTGTGGGTTGCGACGTCACAAAGCCGCAAAACCGATAAGGGCGGCGTGGTCTATCGTCTGGATCCGGTCACGCTGGAAGTGACGCAGGCGATTCATAACGATCTCAAGCCGTTTGGCGCCACGATCGATAACGCCACCCAGACGCTGTGGTTCGGTAACACCGTCAACAGCGCCGTGACGGCGATTGACGCCAAAACGAGCGAGGTGAAAGGGCGCCTGGTGCTGGACGATCGCAAACGTAGCGACACGGTGAAGCCGCTTCAGCCGCGCCAGCTGGTGGCCGATGACACGACCAATACGGTATACATTACCGGCATCGGCAAGGAGAGCGTGATCTGGGTTGTTGATGGCGCAACGCTGAAGCTGAAGGACACCATCACGAACACCGGCACGTTCAGCACCGGACTGGCGCTGGATGCGAAGGCAAAACGCCTGTATACCACCAATGCGGACGGTGAGCTGGTGACCATTGATACCGCGACCAACAAAATCCTCAGCCGTAAGAAAGTACAGGAAGACGGAAAAGAGCACTTCTACCTGAACCTGAGCCTGGACACTGCCGGCCAGCGTGCGTTTGTGACGGATTCAAAACAGCCTGAAGTGCTGGTGGTGAATTTGAAAGATGGCAGCGTAATGCAGAAAATCGCCGCGCCAGAATCGCTGGCCGTACTGTTTAACCCGGCGCGTAACGAAGCCTATGTGACGCACCGCGAGGCGGGCAAGGTGAGCGTGATTGACGCCAAAACTTACAAAATGACCAAAACCTTCGATACGCCGGTTTACCCGAACAGCCTGGCGCTGTCTGCGGACGGTAAAACGCTGTACGTGACGGTGAAACAGAAGTCTACCCGTCAGCAGGAAGCCACTCAGCCTGACGATGTGATTCGTATCGCGCTTTAAGGTAGGAATTACCCGGTGGCGCTGCGCTTACCGGGACTGGAAAACCATGAAATGCAGGCCGGGTAAGGCGTAGCCGCCACCCGGCTTTTTTATTAACGCGACGTCTCTTCCACCAGCGGACCATCCTGATTGTCATCTCCAGGATGAACCGGGGCGGTACTGTGGATTTCATTCACGCGTTTACGCACGCCAAACCAGCCAGCAATCAACAGCACCGCCAGCAGCGGGATTGTGGCGATGGTGTAAGTACCGTTCGGGTAGTCGAAGGCCATCAGCACCAGCACGCTCAACAGGAATAGCAGGGTAAGCCAGGAGGTTACCGGCGCGCCCGGCAGCTTGAAGCTGACGTCAGCCGCTTTCCCTTCTTTAATTGCTTTGCGCAGACGCATCTGACACACCACGATAAAGGCCCAGGAGGCGATGATGCCCAGCGCAGCGACGTTCAGCACGATCTCAAACACCTGAGACGGCACGAGATAGTTCAGGAACACGCCAAAGATATACACCACCAGCGTAGCCAGAATACCCGCGTAAGGCACCTGCTGCTTGCTCATCTTCGACATAAACTTCGGCGCAGAGCCCCCCATCGACATGGAGCGCAGGATACGGCCCGTCGAATAGAGCCCGGAGTTCAGGCTGGAGAGCGCGGCAGTCAGTACCACGATGTTCATGATGCTGCCCACGTACGGCACGCCCAGCTTAGAGAAGAAGGTCACAAACGGACTTTGCCCCGCCTGGTATGCATTCCACGGCAGCAGCAGTACCAGCAATACCACGGAGCCCACATAGAACAGACCGATACGCCAGATCACGCTGTTGATGGCTTTAGGCACCATCGTCTGCGGATCTTTACATTCACCTGCCGCCGTACCGACCAGTTCGATGGAGGCAAAGGCGAATACCACGCCCTGGACCAGAACCAGCGCTGGCAGCAGGCCGTGCGGGAAGAAACCACCGTTATCGGTAATCAGATGGAAGCCGGTGGCGTTGCCGTCCAGCGGTTTACCGGTGCCGAGGAATACGGTCCCGACCACCAGGAAGATCACAATGGCCAGCACCTTCACCAGCGCGAACCAGAACTCCATCTCGGCGAACCATTTCACGCCAATCATGTTCATGGTCCCGACGATTGCCAGCGCCCCGAGGGCGAACACCCACTGCGGCACATCGCCAAACGCGCCCCAGTAGTGCATGTACAGCGCAACGGCGGTGATATCGACGATACCGGTCATTGCCCAGTTAACGAAGTACATCCAGCCCGCGACATACGCGGCCTTTTCACCGAGAAATTCACGGGCGTAAGAGACAAAGCTACCGCTGGAAGGGCGGTGGAGCACCAGCTCGCCGAGGGCGCGAAGAATGAAGAAAGAGAAGATACCGCACACCAGATAGACCAGGGCGAGAGCGGGGCCAGCCATTTGCAGACGTGCGCCTGCACCTAAAAAAAGACCTGTACCGATAGCGCCGCCGATGGCGATCATCTGAACCTGACGGTTGCCCATCGCCTTGTGATAGCCCTCTTCATGAGAGTTCAACCAGCGACGTTTAGCAGCATGATGATCGGCTGCGCTTTTATTGCTTGTTTTCATTGAGTTACCTGTTTGCCTGTCTGAACCATTAACGTGATAGTCCTGCCTGGCAGAAGCCGAAACAAACGATTGCTTCTGCGCAGACACATGCTGCCTTTCCAGTCATTCTGTGTATGGATAAGGCAAAACATGGCGAGGCATCCTACCCGCAATTGATAAGCGACGCAAAATATAACCGTGCCGAAAGTGATGCTCGTCGAAGGAAATCGTGTGGTCAGAGCAGACTGCGATCACAACGCGCTGAATCGTGACGTTTTTTTAGGCAAAAAGGTCGGCGAATGCTGATTTAATCATCAGGTTTACTTAATAGTTACCTATAGGTAGAACTTATGGATGCCGCAGAGCTGCGATAAGTAATGAAAACGCGGAAGTGTGCTGGCGGCGGCTCGGATAATAGAGATGATAACCGGCAAAAGCCGGACACCAGGCTTCAAGCACACGCACTAACCGGCCCTCAGCAAGGGCGTCCTGAACCGCATCTTCCGGGACGTACGCCAGCCCCAGACCGTTTTCGGCGGCATCAATGCGTTGCGGCAGGCTGTTGAGGATCAATTGGCCGTCAACCCGCACGCGCAGCTCACGTCCGTCCCGTTCAAATTCCCAGGCATATAATCCGCCGCGTGTGGGCAGGCGCATATTAATGCAGCGGTGCTGATCAAGCTGCTCCGGCGTTTCCGGTACCCCGAAACGATGCAAATAGTCTGCCGACCCGACGACCGCCATGCGCATGTCCGGGGCAATACGTATCGCAATCATATCTTTCGCCACCTGCTCACCCAGACGCACCCCCGCGTCAAAGCGGCCATCGACAATATCTGTCAGCCCATCGTCCACCGTGACTTCAACGTTGATGTCAGGATACTGCGCCATAAAGGGTTTAAGCACAGGCCACAGCACGGCAGACATGGCGTGCTCCCCGGCGGTTAGGCGAATATTCCCGGCAGGTCTGTCGCGGGTATCACGCAGCGCGGTAAGTTCCTGCTCGATCTCCAGCAGATGGGGGCTTAAGCGCATGAAGAGTTGCTCGCCGGCCTCGGTAGGGGCCACGCTGCGGGTGGTGCGGGTTAACAGACGGACTTCCAGCCTCGCTTCCAGATTGCGCATCGCGTGACTGAGCGCCGACTGAGATACCCCAAGCTGCGCCGCGGCGCGGGTAAAGCTGCGCTCCCGGGCGACAACCATAAAGGAGAGCAGATCGTTGAAGTTGTCTTTTAACATGGCGGCTTATCCTATTTATGAATTGAACTCATAGTTCCTTTCTGATTATGCACTCTAATGCTCCCCATGGCTTTACGCTACTGTTAACGCAATAGCAAACGAGGAGTAGATCATGAAAATTATCCGTAGCGGTTCGCTACCTTCCGTTCATGGGCCAGAGGCCTGGTTTACCGGCAGCGTGCGCATTGACGCACCTTTCCAGGCGACTGAACCGGCAAAAGTCGGCGGCGCGACCGTCACCTTTGAACCCGGCGCACGTACCGCCTGGCATACGCATCCTCTTGGACAAACGCTGATCGTGACGCAGGGGCGCGGCTGGTTACAGGAGTGGGGGAAAGAGGCGGAACCGCTGAATCAGGGTGATATCGCCTGGATCCCACCCGGCGTGAAGCACTGGCACGGCGCAAGCGCGCAGACGGCCATGACCCATATCGCCATCGCAGAAGCTGTCGACGGGAGCCCGGTGGCATGGCTGGAGAAGGTCACCGACGAGCAGTATCCGAACGAGTAGCGGTAAGCTATAGCTGATTTCCGGCAATCCAAATGTAAATTAATTGTTTCTCAGAGGTGAAATCCGCCTTTAATAATGACGACATGTTAAGTCAAACGAGAACGCAACATGTCATGGCGAATCAGCATTCTGGATAAAAGCCCCGTCGCAGAACACGAAACAGCCGCCGATGCGCTGGCGCGAACCTTAGCACTGGCGCAACAGGCAGAAACGCTGGGTTATCACCGCTTCTGGATTGCCGAACACCACAATACCCCGCAGCTTGCCAGCCCCTCGCCGGAGCTGCTGATTGCCTGGATCCTCGGGCAAACAAAACGTATTCGCGTGGGCTCAGGCGGCGTCATGCTGCAACATTACAGCCCCTATAAAGTCGCCGAAAATTTTAACGTACTGGCCGCCATTGCGCCGGGCCGGGTTGATCTGGGCGTTGGCAAAGCGCCCGGCGGTCTGCCGCTTTCTACCCGCGCCTTGCAGTACGGCCTAAATCCGCAGGAAAAAGGCAGCTTTACTGAACAACTGACGCAGCTTGATCGCTGGATCCGCCCTGAAAATCAGTCAGCGGAGGAGGACGTTCGCGCCACGCCGCTGCCGCCGGTGCCTGCCCGAGGATTTCTGCTGGGCGCCAGTACCGAAAGCGCGCTACTGGCGGCCTCCCTCGACTGGCATTTTGTCTTTGCCGCCCATCTGAACGGTGATCCTGAGCTGCTGCGCGAGGTCGTCACAGCGTGGCGTCAACACAGCGTCCGGGAGGTGATTGTGGCCGTGCAGGTCATTGTTGCCCCAACCCAGGCTGAGGCCGATGCGCTGGCGCAGAAGGTTGAAGTGTGGGGCGTGGAGCTGGTAAACGGACAGCGCGTCACCGTGGCCAGCGAAGAACAGGCCTACGCCTTTGCGCGGCAGGCGGGGAGTGACCCGGTGCGCATCGCGCGTCGGGCGCAGTCTCTGCTGGCCGGAACGGCGGATTCGGTGCTTGAACAGCTCAACGCGCTGCATCAGCAGTGGGGAATTGACGAATTTATCATCGACACGCCGGTCGCTGATGGCGCAACGCGCGTGCAGTCACTGCGACTGCTGGCCGAGGCGCGATTTAACAGGGAGGTGACCGTATGAGCTTTAGCGAACAACTGATTGCCTGGCGCCGTGAGCTGCACCAGAACCCTGAACTCTCCGGTCAGGAGGTCGAAACAACGGCCCGCCTGTGCGAGTGGCTGACGGCAGCCGGGATTGCACCGCTGCCTTACGATCTCCAGACCGGGCTGGTTGCGGAGATCGGCATGGGCAACGCACTGATTGCGCTGCGCGCCGATATCGACGCGTTACCCATTGACGAGCGCAGCGGGGTGCCGTTTAGCTCCCGGCGCGCCGGGGTGATGCATGCCTGCGGACACGACATTCACACCAGCGTGATCCTCGGCGCCGCGCTAAAGCTGAAAGAGCGGGAAGCCTCGCTTAACGGTCGCGTGCGGATCCTGTTCCAGCCTGCGGAAGAAAATTTCGGCGGAGCGAAAAGCATGGTGCGGGCCGGGGCGTTACGCGACGTACGCGCGATTTTCGGAATGCATAACGAGCCTTCACTGCCGGTCGGCGAATTTGCCACGCGCGGCGGCCCGTTCTATGCCAACGTCGATCGCTTCGTTATTCACGTTACCGGCAAAGGCGCGCATGCCGCACGTCCCCATGAAGGCAACGACGCCATCGTGCTGGCAAGCCAGCTGGTAACCGCGCTGCAAAGCGTAGCCAGCCGTAACGTCAATACACTGGATTCGGTTGTTCTGAGCGTGACGCGCATCGCCGGGGGGAATACCTGGAATGTGCTGCCGGAAAGCGTTGAGCTGGAGGGCACGCTGCGCACGCACCGCACGGAAGTGCAGCAGAACGTGAAAGCGCGCGTCGGTGAAATCGCCGCCGGATTTGCCAGCGCTTTTAGCGCGCAGATCAACATCACCTGGTACGCCGGGCCCACCGCGCTGGTGAACGATGAGCACTGGGCCGGGTTTGCCACCTCGGTCGCGCGCGAAGCGGGATATGAAACCCGGCATGCGGAGCTGCACATGGGCGGGGAGGATTTCGCGGTCTATCTGCAAAACATACCCGGCGCGTTTGTCAGCATTGGCAGCAACAGTCCGTTTGGGTTACATCACCCGGCATTTAACCCGGACGAAGCATTAATCGAACCCGCTGCCCGCTATTTTGCTCAGCTCGCGGAAAAAGCCCTGCAACACGTTTAATTAATTTGAGGTGAATATGACTGCACATCGTCAATTGCGGCTGGGGACCATTTTGCATGGTGCATCCGGAAATATGTCTGCCTGGCGCCATCCCGCGGCGGTCGCGGATGCCAGCATTAATTTTGATTTCGTCAAAGAGACGGCTTTAAAAGCAGAAGAGGGCAAGCTCGACTTTATATTTGTGGCCGACGGTCTTTATATTAACGAGAAATCCATTCCGCATTTTTTAAACCGCTTTGAGCCGCTGACGCTGTTGTCCGCGCTGGCGAGTATCACCTCGCGCCTGGGGCTGGTCGGCACGTTATCCACCTCGTACAGCGAGCCTTTCACCGTTGCACGCCAGTTCGCCAGCCTCGATCACCTGAGCAACGGACGCGCGGGCTGGAACGTGGTGACGTCGCCGCTGGAAGGGTCAGCGAAGAACTTCTCCCGCGAAAAACACCCGGAGCATGCGCTGCGCTACCGCATTGCCGATGAGTATCTCGACGTGGTGAAAGGGCTGTGGGACTCCTGGGAAGGGGATGCCTTTATCCGCAATAAAGAGAGCGGACAGTTCTTTGATGCGTCGAAACTGCATACTCTGGATCACCACGGTGATTTCTTCCGGGTTTCTGGCCCGCTGAATATTGGCCGCACCCCGCAGGGACGTCCGATTGTCTTTCAGGCTGGTGCGTCCGACGACGGTAAAAAGCTGGCGGCAAAACATGCTGACGCGATTTTTACCCACCATGACACGCTAGAAGAAGCCCAGGCTTTTTACCGCGATGTTAAACAGCAGCTGGAAAGTCACGGCCGCCGCGCAGGGGATTTACATATATTCCAGGGCGTCAGCGTGATTGTTGGAAACGACGCCGATGACGTAGAAAACCAGTATCAAACCACGGCGGCACTGGTCTCCATTAATGATGCGCTGAATTACCTCGGACGTTATTTCGAGCATCACGACTTCAGCCAGTATTCCCTCGACGCGCTGTTCCCGGACATTGGCGATTTGGGCAAAAACAGCTTCCGCAGCACCACCGATGAAATCAAGCGTAACGCCCGTGAGCGCAACTTAACCCTGCGTCAGGTCGCGCTGGAAGCCGCATCGCCGCGCCCGCGTTTTTCCGGCACACCGGAGCAGGTGGCCGATGGTTTACAGGCCTGGTTCGAGGAGAAGGCGGCGGATGGCTTCATCATTCAGGGCGGTACGCCGGACACCTTCCCGCGCTTTGTCGACCAGGTGGTGCCCGTTTTACAGGCGCGCGGCCTGTTCCGCACCGACTATCCCGGCACCACGCTGCGCGAAAGTCTGGGCTTAGACGAGCCCAAAAATCAGTTCACACAACAATAAAAGAGAAAAACGCTATGCAGAAATCATCGCTTATTCTGGCGCTTGCGCTGGCTTTTACCCCTGCCGTCTGGGCAGAGAACGTCAATATTAACGGCACCGGCGTGAGCATTGAGGCCAATAAAACGCCGATCAATACCGCCAAAAACAGCGATGCGATCGCGCAACTGCCGAAAGACTATCGCTTTGCCGTGCCCGGGAAATTTACCGTGGCGGTGGCGGGACTGAATCAACCGCCGCTGACGGTCTTTTCCGACGACAACAAGACCCTGCTGGGAAGTGAGGTCGACATTGCGCGTCTGGTGGCGGACAGCCTTGGGCTGGAGCTGAACGTGGTTCCCACCTCCTGGGAGGACTGGCCGCTGGGGGTGGCCTCCGGGAAATACGATGCGGCTATCAGCAACATCACCGTCACCAAAGCGCGCAAAGAGAAGTTCGACTTCGCCACCTATCGCAAGGATTCACTTGGCTTCTACGTGAAATCCACCAGTCCCATCAACTCGCTTGTGAAGGCAGAGGATATCGCCGGGCTGCGCATCATCGTGGGTTCCGGCACCAACCAGGAAGCCATTCTGCTGGCATGGAACGAAGAGAACCTCAAAAAAGGGCTTAAACCCTTTACGCCGATCTACACCAAAGACGACGCGGCCCAAACGCTGGCGCTTCAGTCCGGACGCGCGGACGCCTACTTTGGCCCGAACGTGATCGGCGCCTGGAAAGCGGCGCTCAACGGTAAAACCAAACTGGTCGGCAGCGTCGACGGCGGCTGGCCGAAGGCGGCGCATATCGCGGTGACGCTGAAAAAAGGCAGCGGTCTGGTCGAACCGGTTCAAACCGCGCTGAACGGCGCGATCAAGAACGGAGATTACGACAAGGTGCTAAACCGCTGGGGGGAAGGCGTGGAGCGTATCTCCAGTTCCGAAGTTAACCCGGCGGGTCTGGGCGATTAAGGAGGCGCTATGCAGGAACAATTTCGTGACGTTTCGCCGGAAGATGCCGATCTTCAGCCCATTATCGCGGGGCTTTTCGGTGAGTACGCCGCTCGTTACGGCGACTACTTTTCAAAGGATGCGGAAGTCGAGCTGACAGAGTGGTACCTGGCGCCGCAGGGGCTGTTTATCGTCCTGGAGCGCGATGGCGAGATCATCGCCACCGGGTCGTACAAGCCCTTCGACGAACATACCGCAGAGATCAAACGTATCTGGACGAATAAAACGCTGCGCCAGCAGGGACTGGCCGCGCGCGTGGTACAGGAGCTGGAGCGCCGGGCGGTGCTGGCGGGTTACAGCCACATCTACCTGACTACGGGGTTTCGTCAGCCGGAGGCGGTGCGGCTCTATCTCAGTCAGGGGTATCAGCCGCAGTTCGATCTCAACCGCGACCCGGAAGAGTATAGCCAGCCGCCGTTCGACGGTCGGCTGCGTTTCACCAAGACGCTGATCCGCGAAGCGCTCAGCAAAACCGCATAAGGAGCGACGATGAGCAACGTTGAAACCATAAAAGTGGTCCCGGCACGTTATCCGCTGCGCGCTGCTGGCGCCGTGGTGGCGCTGTTTGTGCTGGCTGTCGTGATCCAGTCCGTGGCCTTTAATCCGCGCTGGGAGTGGGCGGTATTTGCCCGCTGGTTCTTTGACCCGGTGATCCTCGAAGGCGTCGGACAGACGCTGCTGCTGACGTTGATAAGCACCGTATTGAGCGTGGTGATTGGCGGCATGCTGGCGCTGGCTCGGCTCTCGTCATCATGGCTGTTGAGCAGCCTGGCGTGGGGCTACATCTGGCTGTTCCGATCGCTGCCGCTGATCGTGGTGCTGATTATCCTCTATAACTTCTCCTATCTCTACGACACGCTCTCTCTCGGCGTGCCTTTTACCGGCATTACCTGGGGCAGCTTTGAAACCATCAACGTTCTCGGGCAGTTTTCTACCGCCATCGTGGGGCTGACGCTGGTGCAGAGCGCCTATACGGCGGAGATCATTCGCGGGGGCTTCCTTGGGGTCGACCACGGTCAGTATGAGGCGGCCGCTGCGCTGGGTCTGCCGGCGTGGCGTCGCACCGTGCGCATAATTCTCCCCCAGGCGCTGCGCACCATCCTGCCGTCCGGGTTTAACGAAATCATCAGCCTCGCCAAAGGGACGGCGATGGTTTACGTGCTGGCGATGCCGGAACTGTTCTACACGATCCAGATGATCTACAACCGCACCCAGGAGGTGATCCCGCTGTTGATGGTGGGGGCCGTCTGGTATCTGGTGATCACCACCGTACTGTCTGCCATCCAGCATGTTATTGAGCGTGGACTCGCCCGCAGCGAGCGCCGCTCCGCCGTAAACCAGAGCCGGGCGACCAGCCGCGCGCGTTCCGTCACCACTTCGTCAGCACAGGAGCCCGTTCATGCAAGCCTCTCCTGAAGGACACATTTCCATAACCGGCGTCAGTAAGTTTTTTGGCCGACATAAAGCGCTCGATAACGTCACGCTTGAGATCCCACCGGGCTCCGTGACGGTGATCCTCGGACCCTCTGGTTCGGGAAAATCGACGCTGCTGCGCACTATTAACCATCTGGAGCGCGTAGACGAAGGCTTTATTCAGATCGACGGTGATTACATCGGCTATCGCCGTCAGGGTGACAAACTCTACGAGCTCAAAGAGAAAGAGATCCTCAAACAGCGCGTCAACGTTGGGTATGTGTTTCAGAACTTCAATCTTTTTCCGCATCTTACGGTGCTGGAAAACCTGGTTGAAGCACCCATCGCGCATAAAAGGTTCAGTAAAAAAGAGGCTATTGAAAACGCCTACAGCCTTCTGGATGTGGTAGGTCTGCGAGATAAAGCCGATGCCTGGTCGCGTCACCTCTCCGGCGGCCAACAGCAGCGCATCGCCATTGCCCGCGCGCTGGCGCTGCGCCCGCGCGTGATGCTGTTTGATGAGCCAACTTCGGCGCTGGATCCGGAGCTGGTTGGCGAAGTGCTGGACGTGATTAAAAAGCTCGCCCGCTCCGGCACTACGCTGGTGGTGGTCACCCATGAGATCGGCTTTGCACGGGAAGTGGCGGACCAGGTGGTATTTATGGTCGACGGTAAAATTGTGGAGCAGGGCAGCAGCGACGACGTGTTAAACCGACCGTCGCATCCGCGAACGCGCCAGTTCCTCTCAAAAGTGCTGTAAGGAGCGCAGATGAAATATGGACTCCTGGCGGGGCTGGTCTTCACGACAGCGAGCCACGCAAGCATTGATTTAAAGGCCAACGAACAGCCGCTGCCAGTGACGGTTGATCAACAGGCAGTGGCGAAAATCCCGGCGAACTATAAATTTGTTGAGCCGGGTACCCTCACGGTGGCGATTTCAGCCCTGAATTCTCCGCCGCTGGCGCTGCTGGCCAGTGATAACCGCACCCGTATTGGCAGCGACCCGGATATCGCCCGGTTACTGGCGGGCAGTCTGGGGCTGAAGCTGAAGCTGGTGCCAACGGCGTGGGAAGACTGGCCGCTGGGGATCACTTCCGGGCGCTATGACGTGGCGTTGGTGAATATCGCCGTCACCGAGCAACGTAAGGAGAAGTTCGATTTTGCAACCTATCGCGTCGATTCCCTGGCCTTCTCGGTGAAATCCACCAGCAACGTACAGTCGATCACCAGTGCGAAAGATCTGGCCGGTAAAAAGGTGATTGTCGGGTCAGGCACCAATCAGGAACGTATTCTGCTGGGCTGGAACGAAGAGAATAAAAAGGCCGGACGCGAGCCTGCGTTGCCGGTTTATCTGACCGACGACGCCTCAGGCAATCTCTATATTCAGTCCGGCAGGGCGGATGTCTTCTTTGGACCGCAGTCCATTTCGGCCTACAAAGCCGCGTTAACCGGCAAAACCCGCGTCGTGGGATTAGGCCCGAAGAAAGCCTATGTCGCCACCACAACCAAAAAAGGCAATGGGCTGGTGTATGCGTTGCAGGCTGCGCTGGACGGTGCGATTAAGCGCGGGGATTATCAAAAGGTGCTGGCGCGCTGGGGGGAAGCGGGCGAAGCGGTGACGTCTTCAGACGTTAATCCGCCCGGGATAACCTACTAATGGTGCTCTATACCCTAAATAATTCGAGTTGCAGGAAGGCGGCAAGGGAACGAATCCCCGGGAGCGTACATAAGTACGTGACTGGGGTGAGTGAATGCAGCCAACGCACCTGCAACTTGAAGTATGACGGGTATACACTTAGGGTTTTCATCCCTGAGGAGGCAACATGATCAAACTCTATGGCGTACCCGGCTGGGGATCGGCAATCAGTGAAGTGATGCTGACTCTGGCAGACATCCCGTATCAGTTCGTCAACGTGGACGGGTTTGACCAGCCCGGCCCGCAGCGCGAATTGCTGTTGAAACTGAACCCGCTGTGCCAGGTGCCGACGCTGGAGCTGGAAAACGGGGCGATCGTGACGGAAACCGCGGCGATCGCCCTGATGGTGCTCGACAGACGACCCGACCTCGCGCCGCCCGTTGGGCAGGCCGAGCGCCAGCAGTTTCAGCGCCTGCTCATCTGGTTTGTGGCGAACGTCTATCCCACCTTTACGTATGCAGATTACCCGGAACGCTGGGTGCCTGATGCCCCGGAACAGCTGAAGAAAAACTGTATTGAGTACCGGAAATCCCTCTATCTGTGGTTTGACAGCCAGCTCAGCGCCTCGCCTTATGCCTTTGGCCAACAGCTAACGCTGCTTGACGTCTATATTGCCGTCGTGCGTACCTGGGGGCCAGGTCATGAGTGGTTTACCACCAACGCACCTAATATCACCGCCATCGCGGATGCCGTCTGCGCGTTGCCAGAACTGCACAAGGTGCTAAAAGCTAACGACATAATCTGATAACGTGGAACGCTAACCTATAAAAGGAGCCCTGCCCATGCCTCACGTTGATATCAAATGTTTTCCACGCGATCTGACTGACGAACAAAAAACGGCCCTGGCGGCGGATATCGCCGAAACGATAGTCCGTCATCTGAACAGCAAAGATCGCTCAATTTCCGTGGCGCTTCACGAAGTCCAGGAAGCTGACTGGAAGGCGCAGGTCTGGGATACCGAGATTGGACCTAAACTGGATGAACTGATTAAGAAGCCCGGCTATTCGATGTAACTCGCCTGCCGGGTGGTGCAGTATCACCCGGCGATCCCCGCTTTTCATTCCTTTCGCAAAAATCGATAATAAACAGCACAACGTTTCCGCTACAATTCACTCCTCCGAACAATATTCGTTAAATCAGCAGGTAAGCACTACAACTGCACCAGATTAAGTACAGATAGTAAAAGGATAATTTTTTCATGACAAAATTACCTCGGTTTTCACTCGCCTTTATTCATCCTCGTTACTGGTTCAGTTGGGCAGGCATCGCCGCACTCTGGTGTACGGTCCAGCTCCCATATTCGCTTCTGTTAAAAGCAGGGCACGGACTCGGGCGTCTGGCTATGCGCATGCTTCCACGCCGCGTGGAAATCGCCAGACGAAATCTTGAGCTTTGCTTTCCGGAGATGAAAGAGGGTGAGCGCGAGCGTTTGCTTGAGCGTAATTTTGAATCGGTTGGAATGGGCGTTATCGAAACGGGCATCGCGTGGTTCTGGCCTGACTGGCGCGTGCGCAAACACTTCAGCGTAACCGGCTACGAACATATGGAACAGGCAAGGGCGCAAGGAAGGGGCGTGGTGCTCATTGGCATGCATTTTCTCACGCTGGAATTAGGCGCACGCATCTTTGGCATGCTCAACGCGGGTATTGGCGTCTATCGTCCCAACAACAATGCGTTGCTCGACTGGCTACAGACGCGCGGTCGTCTGCGTTCCAATAAAACCATGCTCGACCGTTACGATTTGAAGGGCATGATCCGCGTGCTTAAGCAAAATGAGATCCTGTGGTATGCCCCGGATCACGACTATGGAAAAACGAATAGCGTGTTTGTGCCGTTTTTTGCCGTCCCGGACGCCGCGACAACTGCCGGGAGCTATATGCTGGTGAAAAGTGCCAGACCGGCCGTGATCCCGTTTGTACCACGCAGAAAAGCAGACGGCACAGGGTATGAGCTGATTATCCTGGACGATATTAGCGATACCTTGCAGGGAGGCGATAAAGTGGCCGTAGCTACGCAGATGAACAGGGCGATTGAGCGTGCGGTGATGATGGCACCCGAGCAATATATGTGGCTGCATCGTCGCTTCAAAACGCGTCCTGAAGGGCAACCGGACTGGTATGCGCGAAAAAAACAGGTCCAGTCCTCAGTCAGAACTTTCTCTGCCAGCGATATGTCGGATCGGTCGAGTATCCAGCAGTAACACAGGGGGCGGATGCCGTTGCGCTCCGCCCTTTATAAAATCTGCGCCGCTGGATAGAATTACCGCATCCACCTTGTCGGGATGCAAAATATGACCGGAAGAGTCGACTATCACCTTGAAAAATATCTCCTCACCGAAGTCGCCGAGCCAGAACGTCTGACCCGCCAGTGGGCAGAAGTGATGCGCGAGTGTCGCGAGCAAAAATCCGGTGCGGAAGAGCGTTTGCGTCTCGCGCTGCTGAATGTGGATTATGTGACCAGCTTTGAGCTTCCCTTCCGGTTACTCCTCACCCGCGCCCCGCAGTTGATTGATGGGATCAGAAATGAGTTCCAGCTCAGTCAAAAAAATGTCCTGTTCAACGGCAAGCGGTTTGGCTGCGTTTACAGCCTTAAACAGGACCTGGAAAGCGTTCCTGACGAATTTACCTATCACCTGAAAACGCGGATCCAGCGAAGCGACAGCACTGGCGGAAGTGAAGTACCTTACCGGCAAATTGCACAGCAGGTGAAAGCGCCCAGGGAACGACTCAAACTGGCACTCGAAAATGGACTATCTGTAACGGCGCTCGACGGGCTTTTCTGGTTTGGCATTCAGCGCATCGCGGCCGATGTGCAGAGGCTAAGAAAAACGGGCACGAGGATTGTGACGTCAGAGACTGAGGTGTTTGATACGCTAACGATGACAACCCGGCGGATCCCTGTCTACAGCCTGACGCAGCCGGAATGAGCCTCGGTCGCTGAATCGTCGAGCGTCTCAGAGAAAACAAAAAAAGACGGTAAGCTCTTTCTCAGATATACCGTGCTTCAGCAACGCTTTCATTGACATTATGCCCCTTAGAAAGAGGGGCGTTTCACGCGATGGCATTGCTACTCAGCAAATGCCCGCAATGCCTCGCCATCAAGACGATAGCGTACCCATTCGGACTGCGGTACCGCGCCGATGCTCAGATAAAAATCAATTGCAGACTGGTTCCAGTCAAGCACGCTCCATTCCAGCCGGCCGCAGTGACGTTCCACTGCGCATTGCGCGATATTTTTAAGCAGTGCTTTTCCCGCACCCTTGCTGCGGTATTCCGGGGAGACATACAAATCTTCCATATAGATGCCGTTGCGACCAAGCCAGGTGGAATAGCTGGTGAAAAAAACGGCATACCCCACAGCATGGCCTGCATATTCGGCAACCAGCGCTTCGGTTTTACTGTCTGCACCAAACAGCGTTTTACGGATTTCGTCCGGCGTGGTGACCACTTCTTCTGGCGCTTTTTCATAGACTGCGAGTTCGTAAATCATATCGTATATTGCCGCTGCATCTTCAGGTCGCGCCTGACGAATCGTAATGCTCATTCCTTTCCCTTTATCTTTGTTTGTAGTTGATGGGGATAAGCATAAAGGCTAATGTCAGAAGAATTAAGTGCAATGAAATCAATAAATGATGAATATTATGCATCCGGCCTTAAGGCGCCTTGATTTAAACCTTCTGCCGGTTTTTGACGCGATTTATCGCCACAGTTCCGTTCGACTTGCGGCAGATGAGCTGGCGATGAGCACCTCGGCGCTCAGCCATGCCCTGTCACGGCTGCGTGTTTCGCTCAACGACCCGCTGTTCTACCGGGAAGGACATCGAATGTGTCCCAGCGTCTATGCCACCCAGCTTGCGCCAGTTATTGCATCGGCCCTGAAATATCTCGACCAGGAGCTGTCGCCGCAGCCGGAATTTGATCCTGCTGTCAGTACAGCGTGTTTGCAGATCGCGATAACGGACTTTACCGCGTTCTGCATATTCCCTGCGCTCATGAATACGCTTCAACATGCGGCGCCTGGTTTGCGTCTGGAATTACGATATTTGCCGCACAGCCCGGCATTGACGGAATTACTGGCAGGAGAGGTGGATCTGGCCCTGGGATTCAGCACCATTGAGGATCGCCGGTACCCGGAGCTGGAAGAGATCAGCTGGTTCGAAGATGAATATGTGGTGATTAGCAATGCGAGCCGGAGCGCGCTCACGCTGGAGGATTATCTCGCCGCCCGGCATCTTGTGGTTACGCCGTGGAATGAGAAGCAGGGGGTGCTGGATTTGCAACTGGAACGCATGGGTTATACCCGACACATTGCGATCAAAACCCCGTCTATGCTCAGCGCCCCGTTTGTTATTGCAGAAAGCGATCTGCTGATGGCGTTACCTCGATTCGCCGCTGAAAAGCTGCTGCCAGCTACCCGTATTAAAATTTTTGATTTACCGTTCCACATCAGTCCGTTTGAAGTAAAAATTTATTCGCACAAGCGCAGCGGGAAACGAGGCGTCACGAACTGGCTCAAAGCTACGCTGCGCGCGCTGGCCGAAGGGCAATAGTCAGAGCGCTTATGATTTCGACTGTAACAGGATCGCCATCAGCCCCGGAAAGCGGGCGTCCAGATCTTCTCTTCTCAGTGAAATCATATTCTCGCGCCCCTGCGGGCGCTGCCAGATCACGCCGCTGTCGCGCAGTACACGCCAGTGGTGAGTCATGGTTGATTTCACCACCTCGTCCGGGCGCAGCGCGTTGCAGCTCAGCTCACTGCCGTCGGCCAGCCGTCGAATAATCGCCAGCCGCAGCGGATTGCCGAGGGCGAACAGCACATTTTCCAGCAGTATTTGTTCAGGTTCCGGGTGGTTTGGGATCATCGTTTTCCTGCGTCTCGCGTGAGATTGAGCTATATCAACAATAGGTCAACCGTTAAAAAATAGTTCGATAATACTCGTACAATAGGACTATTATAACAAACGAACAAACACGCGACTATCCTGGTCGTCACAAACCCGTCATGAAGACGTAAGGAAATATCATGCCCCGACCCATTCCACTCGAACGTTATCGCAACATCGGTATCTCCGCGCATATCGATGCGGGCAAAACAACCACCACTGAGCGCATCCTGTTTTACACCGGGATGAGCCACAAGCTGGGTGAAGTACACGATGGCGCGGCAACCACCGACTGGATGGCGCAGGAGCAGGAGCGCGGGATCACCATTACGTCGGCGGCGGTGAGCTGTTTTTGGCCCGGCATGGACAGAGGCTTTGAACCGCACCGCATCAATATTATCGACACCCCCGGGCATGTGGATTTCACCATTGAGGTGGAACGTTCCATGCGTGTGCTCGACGGCGCGGTGATGGTTTATGACTCCGTCGGCGGCGTGCAGCCGCAGTCGGAAACCGTCTGGCGTCAGGCGAATAAATATCACGTCCCGCGTCTGGCATTCGTCAACAAAATGGACCGCCCGGGTGCGGATTTCTTCCGCGTGGTGCGGATGATGCAGGAGCGGCTGAAAGCTAATCCGGTCCCGATTGTGATCCCCGTGGGCGCAGAGGAACACTTCACCGGCGTGGTTGATCTCATCAAGATGCGCACCATTCTTTGGGATGATGCGACCCAGGGCATGGCGTTCACCTACGCGCCGGTGCCCGACGATCTGCTGAGCACCGCGCAGACGTGGCGAGAAAAAATGGTCTCGTCTGCGGCAGAAGCCAGCGATGAGCTTATGGATAAGTACCTTGAGACGGGTGAACTGGATGAAGCGGAAATCATCAAAGGGCTACGGATCCGGACGATCTCCGGTGAAATACAGCCCATGCTGTGCGGCAGCGCTTTCAAGAACAAGGGGGTGCAGCGCATGCTCGACGCGGTGATTGAATTGATGCCGTCTCCACTGGACGTGCCCGCTATCGATGGGGTAGACGAAGACGGACAGCACGCCGAGCGCCACCCAAGCGATGATGAACCATTTTCTGCGCTGGCCTTCAAGCTGATGAGCGATCCGTACGTCGGACAGTTGACCTTTATTCGCGTCTATTCCGGCATACTGCGCAAAGGCGACGCGGTTTATAACCCGGTAAAGGGCAAAAAAGAGCGAATCGGGCGCATCGTGCTGATGCATGCCAACGACCGCCATGAGGTGGACGAGCTGCGCACAGGGGATATCGCAGCCTGTGTCGGGCTGAAAGACGTCACCACCGGTGACACGCTGACCGACCCGAATGCGTTGATCACCCTTGAACGGATGGAGTTCCCGGACCCGGTTATTTCGCTGGCGATTGAGCCGAAAACCAAGGCCGATCAGGAGAAAATGGGGATCGCCCTACAGCGCCTGGCGGCGGAGGATCCGTCTTTCCGCCTGCACACGGACGAAGAGTCCGGTCAGACCATTATCTCCGGGATGGGCGAACTGCATCTCGAAATCATCGTTGACCGCATGAAGCGTGAGTTTGGCGTTGAGGCAAACATTGGTCGTCCACAGGTCACCTACCGTGAAACCCTGCGTAAAGCGGTGAAGGATATTGAAGGTAAATTTGTCCGACAGTCCGCGGGAAAGGGCAGTACGGTCATGTGGTCCTGAGTCTGGAGCCGTTAGCAGCCGGAAGTGGTTTTGTGTTTGAAGATGCCACCAAAGGCGGGGTAGTGCCGCGGGAGTACATCCCGTC
This sequence comes from Enterobacter cloacae complex sp. ECL411, assembly GCF_021869665.1. NCBI lineage: Bacteria > Pseudomonadati > Pseudomonadota > Gammaproteobacteria > Enterobacterales > Enterobacteriaceae > Enterobacter > Enterobacter cloacae complex sp. ECL411. The sequence goes on along the minus strand of NZ_CP091486.1, from coordinate 2,382,981 downwards.
GGTGGAAAAAGGCTTGCGAGAAGCCATGAATACGGGTGTGCTGGCGGGCTATCCGGTTGTCGATGTGAAAGCGACCCTGACGTTTGGTTCCTACCATGACGTTGACTCCTCGGAGATGGCCTTCCGCATGGCGGCGATCCTCGGCTTCAAAGAGGGCGCGCGGCGGGCGGATCCGGTTATTCTTGAGCCGGTGATGCACGTTGAGGTGGAAACGCCGGAAGAGTATGCCGGGAACATTATGGGCGATCTCTCCTCCCGCCGCGGCATGGTGCAGGGGATGGCAGAGCAGTACGGCAGCCAGATTATTCGCGCTGACGTCCCGCTGGCTGAAATGTTTGGCTACGCCACCACGCTGCGCTCGATGTCCCAGGGGCGCGCGACGTATACGATGGAGTTCCATCATTTTGCGGAAGCTCCGCGGAATGTGGCGGATGAGATTATTGCGAAGCGCGTGAAGAGCTAATTAATTACACATGGTAGTCATTTGGCTACCATGTGCCTTTATTATTACGACAGGGAGTTTATGCCTGTTACTTAATTAGCGTCGCCGATCGCACTTTCCATTTTCCTTGCTCTTCAACGAGACAATCTGCAATAACATGATCTTGCTTCTTACCAAATGCGACATAGACGTTTGTGCAAACGGCGTCAAAATCAGAATGTAAGACGGTTATCTGATTCCAGTCATCATCCCAGTCCTGCGCTTTGATAAACATATCCGCATCGGGCATATCTTTGTCGTTACTGTCGCCAGAGTACATTTCTTTAATTGCTGCAATGGTCCCTGAGGCTACGTACTCGTTCATAATATCTGGATTGAGTACGGGCGGTTTGTTCTGATCTAACTGCGCTATATACCATTGATTGAATTTAAGCGCCGCCTGACCCGGTGCATAAATGTTTTCTGCGGCCGCGAGCGGAGACAGGGCGAAAAGTAAAAAGTAGTGTGGTTTCATTAATCATGCCTGAACAGTTCGTAATGAGGTTGTATGTTGCGGTAAGCCTGCCCAGGATACATGGTGCGTTGCACAAAATCGCTGATCCACTGTTGACCATCGTATATACAAACGTGACCGCTATCATGACCAACTATATTTTGGATAACTGCGACGTCACCAGCATGGGGTTGATCATATACCAGGTGAAAGCCTGCATTGACTAATGTGCGCCCCATATCTTTTGCCAGACGCGTGTTGGGGATTTTTAATCTACCACCCGCTCTGATCGCTTCTGTTACGTAACGAGCACAATAACCCGTGCTGCTGGGCTGCGCGTGTGATTTCGCATATGATATTGCGCCATCTTTGTTCCATGACATGGATAGTTCCTTTACGAAAGATTGTTTATGCAACAGCTTCTGAAATATCCTCCGTTTAACATCGTTATGATAAACATAAAATGCCATAGAAATTTTATATAATTCAGATGGGTATAATTAAAAAATCAATCCAGCGCCTTCACCATCTTCCCACTCGTCACAAACGTCCCGGCCCCCAGATGATGCAGCGTATTCAGCTTATCCCCGTCAAACTGCCAGCGTCCGGCGACAAATGCGCGTTCATCTGCCGCGGCGGAAACCACTTCGCCAAACAGGGTGTCATATTTCTCGGCCGCAGAAGTGACAGGTAATAACCGACACTCCATCCACGCCAGACATTTCTCTTCTATAACCGGCAGACCAAGCTCAGGGCCATGAATAACCGGGATCCCGTAGCAGTTAAATTTATCCTCGTCGCGCCCGCTGACGCTGCCGACCGCCCAAGTCCAGTTGGCTGCCGCCACGCCGGGGATCACAATGCCGAATTTCCCGCTGCGTTCGATCAACTCCCGTGACCACGCGCTTTTGTCTACCACGATCGCGATACGCGGGGGTTCAAATTCCACCGGCATAGACCATGCGGCGGCCATGACGTTGCGACGATCGATGGTCTCATCCCGGCTGGTGATGAGCACGGTTGGACCGTGATTCAGAAGACGGCTGGCATGACGTAATTCAACAGGACGAAAGTGGCTCATAGGATCTCCTCATGTACACGATGAGTATGCCGAAAAAGCACTTTTGCGCATATGCATTAGGGAAAATAGTTTATAAACAGGGGATATCACATCATGGAGCAAATCATGTCCCCATTTCTGAGTGCTTATTTTGCCCGCACGGGCTGGCAGCAGCCCGTACAGGTTAATATCGATACCCTGCGGGGGCTCCATTTACACCATAACTGCGCGATCCCTTTTGAAAATATTGACGTCGTTTTGCCGCGGGAAATCCATCTGGACGACGGGTGTCTGGTGGATAAACTGGTCACCGCGCGTCGGGGGGGATATTGCTTCGAGCAAAACGGCCTGTTTGAGCGGGTGTTGCGCGAAGTTGGGTTTACGGTACGCAGCGTGCTGGGGCGGGTTGTACTGGCGAATCCGTCGCAGATGCCGCCGCGCACGCACCGGTTGCTCCTGGTTGAGCTGAACGGCGAGCGCTGGATCGCTGATGTAGGATTTGGCGGACAAACGCTGACGGCGCCGATTCGTTTGATCGCCAACGAGGAGCAGGAAACCCCGCACGGGTGCTATCGTTTGCTGAGCGAGGGTAACGACTGGGTACTGCAATTCCGCCATCACGAGCACTGGCAGTCAATGTACCAATTTGACCTGGGGAGGCAGTACTTCAACGATTACGTGATGGGTAACTTCTGGTCGGCGCACTGGCCTCAGTCCCATTTTCGTCATCACCTGCTGATGTGTCGCCACCTGCCGGACGGGGGCAAGCTGACGCTGACCAACTTTAATTTTACCCACTGGCAGAACGGTCATGTGGAGGAGCAGATCCATTTGCCGGATGCGGAGGCGCTATATAAGCTCATGCAGGACCGGTTTGGCCTGGGCGTTGATGACCCGAAGCACGGCTTTACACTGGCAGAGCTGACGGCAGTAATGGCAGGGTTTGATACGCATCCGCAGGCGGGGAAATAGCCCGGTGGCGGCTACGCCTTACCGGGCCTACGGGAGTATACGTAGGTCGGGTAAGGCGTAGCCGCCACCCGACAAATCAACGGCGCGATCTCACCACCTGATACCGACGCGTGAAGTACTCAAACGGCGCGCTCCACACGTGCACCAGGCGGGTGAACGGGAAGATGAGGAAGATCGTCATCCCCAGCACCAGATGCACGCGGAAGATCGGCGCGACGCCGCTCAGCATTTCCGACGAGCCGCCCTTAAACGTGACGATCCCCTGCGCCCAGCCGACCAGCTTCATCATCTCGCTTCCGTCAGGGTACTGAGCGGAGAAAGGAATGGTCGACAGCCCAAGGATGCACTGAAGCAGCAGGATACTCATGATGATAATATCCGGCGTGGTGGACGTGGCGCGCACCCGCTGGTTGAACAGGCGACGGATCAAAAGCATCGACCCACCGATCAGCGTCAGCACCCCGCAAATACCTCCTGCAATCATGGCTAACTGCTGTTTAACCGCGACGGGTAAAAACCAGGCGTACATCCAGTGCGGGGTTAACATGCCGAACAGGTGCCCGAAGAAGATCCCCAGAATCCCAATATGAAACAGGTTCGAAGCCCAGTTCATCCCGCGCTTGCTGAGCATCTGGCTTGATGACGCCCGCCAGGTGTACTGCCCATAGTCGTAGCGCAACCAACTGCCGAGGAAGAAGACGGTGGCGCAGATGTACGGATAAATGTCATAGAAAAACACGTTCAGGTAATGAGTCATTTTGGGCCTCCGGCGCTGACGTCCACGTACTGCGGCGCGACGTCCTGGCTAAAGCGTCGTTGATATTGCTGCATCGGCGAACTGTCGCACGATGTGGCGTTGTCTTCGATAAACTTGACCTGTTCCTCTTCCCACACGGCGTCCAGCGCCTGACGGGTATCATCCCGTTTTTCACCTGATATCTGTTTCGCCACGCTGTCGCTGGAAAGCCGTGTTTCCGCCAGCGACAGCAGGGCGTCAAACAGCGGGTAATGCGCTACCTCGCGCTGTTTCAGGCGGCCTCCAATCAGCGCCAGTATAGGCGCGACGTTTTGCAGCCCTTCACGCGCCTCGTCGTCGCTGACGATACTGAGATATTCCAGATAGAGCGGCAGATAGTCCGGCAGCTCGCGGCAATCCAGCTCCAGCCCGGCTTTCTCATACTGGCTCATCAGGTCGACCATCGCCTGACCGCGATCGCGGGACTCGGCGTGAACGTGCTCGAACAGCAGTAGTGAAGTCGCGCGCCCCCGCTCGAAAACTTCACACCATTCGGCCTGCTTATCCAGCAGCGGGGCGCTCAGGTGCTGCTGCGCAAACGGCAGTAGCATGGGCGCATCCTGTTCCACCAGGGAAAGCGCTTCTTCACGGTTATCCCAAAGCAGCTCATCGGGATACTCAATCAGTAGCGCGATGATTTTAAGGATCTGCATTATTCTCCCTCCCCGTGATCGCGCACCTCGGTAATGTTGATCGCGTCGATGCGGCTGCTGTTGAAGAGGTTGAACCTGGTGTCGGAGCCGTGACAGCCGTCACCGAAGGTGAAGCCGCAGCCGTTTTTCTCAGGGAAGGCGTCGCGCGCCATTTCGCGGTGGCTGGTCGGGATCACGAAGCGGTCTTCGTAGTTAGCGATGGCCAGATAGCGGTACATCTCCTCAACCTGCGCTTCGGTCAGGCCACTTCCTCAATGGCGCGGGTATCGGTCACGCCTTCCACGGTCTGGGAGCGTTTGTAGTGGCGCATCGCCATCATGCGCTTCAGAGCGCGCAGCACCGGGCCGGTATCGCCCGCGCTGAGCATATTTGCCAGGTATTGCACCGGGATGCGCAGGCTTTCGACCGCAGGCAGTACGCCGTCGCTCTGCGGCAGGCCACCCGCGTCCGCGTAGGACTGAATCGGTGACAGCGGCGGCACATACCAGACCATCGGCAGGGTGCGGTATTCCGGATGCAGCGGCAGGGCGAGCTTCCAGTCCATCGCCATTTTGTAAACCGGGGAACGCTGCGCTGCGTCGATGACGTTCTGCGGGATGCCCTGCTTCAGGGCTTCTTCAATCACCGCCGGATCGTTCGGGTTAAGGAACACGTCGCACTGGCGCTCATACAGATCGGTTTCATGCTCGGTGCTGGCCGCCTCTTCAATACGGTCCGCGTCATACAACAGCACGCCAAGGTAGCGGATGCGTCCAACGCAGGTTTCTGAGCAGACGGTCGGCTGGCCGGACTCGATGCGCGGATAGCAGAAGATGCACTTCTCTGACTTGCCGCTTTTCCAGTTGAAGTAGATTTTCTTGTACGGGCAGCCGCTGATGCACAGTCGCCAGCCGCGGCATTTGTCCTGGTCGATCAGCACAATGCCGTCCTCTTCGCGTTTGTAAATCGCACCGCTCGGGCAGGTGGCGACGCAGCTCGGGTTGAGGCAATGCTCGCACAGGCGCGGCAGGTACATCATGAAGGTGTTTTCGAACTGACCGTACATCTCTTTCTGGATCTTCTGAAAGTTTCGGTCGCGGGCGCGTTTTTCGAACTCGCCACCCAGCAGCTCCTCCCAGTTTGGTCCCCAGACGATCTTATCCATCCGCTTACCGTCAATCAGCGAGCGGGGGCGGGCGGTAGGGAGGTGATCCCCCTCCGGGGCGCGGTGCAGATCCTGGTAATCGAAGGTGAAAGGTTCATAGTAATCGTCAATCTGCGGCAACACGGGGTTGGCGAAAATTTTCGACAGGACGCCCATTTTTCCGCCGAGGCGCGGGGTCAGCTTGCCGTGAATACTGCGGATCCATCCGCCTTGCCACTCATCCTGATCTTCCCAGTTTTTCGGATAGCCGATACCCGGTTTGGTTTCGACGTTATTAAACCACGCATACTCCATCCCTTCGCGCCCGGTCCAGACGTTCTTACAGGTGACCGAGCAGGTGTGGCAGCCAATGCATTTATCGAGATTCAGTACCATGCCAACCTGTGAGCGTATTTTCATTTTTTCGCCTCCTGAACCTGATCCCGACCTTCGCCGTCCAGCCAGTTAATGTTTTTCATTTTGCGGATCATAATGAACTCGTCGCGATTCGAGCCGACGGTGCCGTAATAGTTAAAGCTGTACGCCAGCTGCGCGTAGCCGCCAATCATGTGGGTCGGTTTCGGACAGACGCGGGTGACCGAGTTGTGGATCCCGCCGCGCCGTCCGGTCACTTCTGACCCCGGAATGTTCAGAATGCGCTCCTGAGCGTGGTACATCATGGTCATGCCCGGCGGCACGCGCTGGCTGACCACCGCGCGGGCGGTGAGGGCGCCGTTGGCGTTGAAGGCTTCGATCCAGTCGTTGTCCTCAATCCCCAGCTCGCGCGCGTCGGTTTCGCTGATCCAGACGATTGGCCCCCCGCGTGACAGGGTCTGCATCAGCAGGTTTTCGCTGTAGGTGGAGTGAATGCCCCATTTCTGGTGCGGCGTCAGGAAGTTAAGCGCTTTTTCCGGGAAGCCGTTCGGCGGGATCTCGCGCATGTGGGTGACGCTGCGGGTATCAATCGGTGGACGATAGGCCACCAGACTTTCACCGAAGGCGCGCATCCAGGTGTGATCCTGATACAGCTGCTGGCGGCCGGAAATCGTGCGCCACGGGATCAGCTCGTGAACGTTGGTATAGCCTGCGTTATACGACACGTGCTCGCTCTCAAGGCCGGACCACGTTGGGCTGGAGATAATTTTGCGCGGCTGCGCCTGAATATCGCGGAAGCGGATTTTCTCGTCTTCTTTGTTCAGCGCCAGATGGGTGTGATCGCGCCCGGTCAGTTCGCCGAGGGCTTCCCAGGCTTTGACCGCGACCTGACCGTTGGTTTCCGGCGCAAGAGCGAGGATCACCTCTGAAGCATCAATGGCGGTTTCAATGCGTGGTCGGCCTTTGGCCGGTCCGTCGAGCTTGACGTAATTGAGCTTGCCGAGGAAATCGACTTCGTTTTGCGTGTTCCACGATATGCCTTTTCCGCCGTTGCCGAGTTTGTCCAGCAGCGGACCGAGAGAAGTGAAGCGCTCGTAGGTTTCCGGATAGTTGCGCTCGACGACCGCAATGTTTGGCGCGGTTTTACCGGGGATGAGATCGCACTCGCCTTTGCGCCAGTCCAGAATATCAAAAGGCTGCGACAGTTCCCCCGGGGAGTCATGCTGTAGCGGCTGTAGCACCACGTCAGTTTCGGTGCCGAGATGCCCGACGCACACTTCAGAGAAGACTTTGGCGATGCCTTTGTAGATCTCCCAGTCGCTGCGGGACTCCCACGCCGGGTCAACGGCGGCAGAGAGCGGGTGAATAAACGGATGCATGTCCGAGGTATTCATATCGTCTTTTTCATACCAGGTGGCGGTCGGCAGGACGATATCGGAGAACAGGCAGGTGCTGGACATACGGAAATCGAGCGTCACCAGCAGATCCAGCTTGCCCTCAATGGCGGCGGTTTGCCATTCCACCTCTTCAGGTTTGACATCATCCGTTGAGCCTAAATCCTCGCCCTGAATTCCGCTCTCGGTGCCAAGCAGGTATTTGAGCATGTACTCATGGCCTTTTCCGGACGAGCCAAGCAGGTTAGAACGCCAGACAAACAGGTTGCGCGGGTGGTTCTTGCCGTTGTCCGGCTGTTCGCAGGCAAAGCGAATATCGCCCGATTTTAACGCCTGCACGGTGTAATCCTGCGGCGACATCCCGGCGGCGTCGGCGCGGGCTTTAACGTGCAGCGGGTTGAGGTTGAGCTGCGGCGCGGAAGGGAGCCAGCCCATGCGCTCGGCGCGGACGTTGAAATCAATCAGATGTCCGGTGAATTTCGACGCGTCTGCAAGAGGAGAAAGCAGCTCCTGTGCGGTGAGCTTCTCATAGCGCCACTGGCTGGCGTGGTTGTAGAAGTAAGAGGTGCTGTTCATCTGGCGCGGCGGACGGTTCCAGTCCAGCGCGAAGGCCAGCGGCAGCCAGCCGGTTTGTGGACGCAGTTTCTCCTGGCCGACATAGTGCGACCAGCCGCCGCCGCTCTGCCCGACGCAGCCGCAGAAGACCAGCATGTTGATCATCCCGCGGTAGTTCATGTCCATGTGGTACCAGTGGTTCACACCGGCCCCGAGGATGATCATCGAACGACCATGGGTCTTGTGCGCCGTGTCGGCAAATTCACGGGCGATTTTTTCTATCAGGTAAGCGGGTACGCCGGTAATTTGTTCGCCCCAGGCCGGGGTGTAGGCTTTGATCTCGGCGTAGTTTGCCGCCGCGTTATTGTCTTCCAGACCGCGATCGAGGCCGTAGTTTGCGAGCACCAGATCGTACACGCTGACCACGCGTCTCTGGCTGCCGTCGGCCAGCGTCAGGGTTTTACTCGGTACGCGGCGCGTCAGCACCGGCTCCTGCTTCACGCTGCGGAAATGCGGGTTCTCGTTGCCCCCGAAGTAAGGGAAGGCCACGTCTGCCACACTGTCGTGGGTGATGAGCAGGGAAAGCGTCAGCTCGGTCTCCTGTCCCGCGGCCAGCGACTCCAGGTTCCATTTGCCTTTTTCGCCCCAGCGGAAACCGATAGAGCCGTTCGGCGCCACCAGATTTCCGGCGACGTCAAAGGCGATGGTTTTCCACTCCGGATTATTGGTTTCACCCAGCCCGTCGGCCAGATCCGACGCGCGCAGCATGCGGCCCGGCACCACGCGACCGTCAGCCTGTTCATCCAGCAGGACCAGCATCGGCATGTCGGTGTAGCGGCGGCAATAGTTGAGGAAGTAATCGCTCGGGTTATCAAGGTGGAACTCTTTGAGGATCACATGCCCCATCGCCATGGCAAGGGCACTGTCAGTACCCTGTTTGGGGGCCAGCCACTGGTCGCTGAGCTTCGCCACCTCCGAGAAGTCCGGCGTAATGGCGACGGTCTTGGTGCCTTTGTAACGTACTTCGGTAAAGAAGTGGGCGTCCGGGGTACGCGTCTGCGGCACGTTCGAGCCCCAGGCAATGATATAGCTGGAGTTGTACCAGTCCGCCGATTCCGGCACGTCGGTCTGCTCGCCCCAGGTCATCGGCGATGCCGGAGGCAAATCGCAGTACCAGTCATAGAAGCTCAGGCAGGTGCCGCCGAGCAGGGAGAGATAGCGCGTACCGGCGGCATAAGAGACCATCGACATGGCCGGGATAGGCGAAAAACCGGCCACCCGATCCGGGCCGTAATTTTTGATGGTCCAGACGTTGGCGGCAGCAATCAGCTGGTTAAGCTCTTTCCAGTTTGAGCGGATAAACCCGCCTTTACCGCGCGCCTTTCTGTAGCTTTGCGCTTTCTGTGGATCGTTCTGAATGGCATCCCAGGCCAGTACTGGATCGGTATGCTGCGCCAGCGCCTCGCGCCAGAGTTCGATCAGCCTGCGGCGTACCAGCGGGTACTTGAGACGGTTGGCGCTGTAGAGATACCAGGAGTAGCTTGCGCCACGCGGGCAGCCGCGCGGTTCGTGGTTAGGCAGGTCGGGGCGGGTACGCGGGTAGTCGGTCTGCTGGGTTTCCCATGTCACCAGGCCATTTTTGACATAAATCTTCCAGCTACAGGAGCCGGTGCAGTTAACGCCGTGGGTGGATCGCACAATCTTGTCGAACTGCCAGCGCTGACGGTAGCTGTCCTCCCAGTCTCGGTTGGTGTGGTACACCTGGCCGTGCCCATCGGCGAAACTGTCGCCTTTTGTTTTGAAGTAACGGAAGCGGTCCAACAGTTTGCTCATGACATTTCTCCTGCTTCGATAACATGGCCGGAGGGTGAGGCATCACGCTCCGGCGAAGAGGTAGTTATTATTTTTGTGAGGATTTGCGGCCGTACACCAGCCAGGTGACGAGCACGCAGACGATGTAAAACACGAGGAAGACTTTCATGGCGCCCACCGGGGAACCGGTCATCGCCAGGGAGGTGCCAAAGGCTTTGGGAATAAAGAACCCGCCCACCGCACCGATGGCAGAGATAAAGCCCAGCGCCGCAGCCGTTTCGGTCACCGCTTCATGCTGTGCCTGTTCATCGCTCCCGCCCTGTTTTTTCACGCGGTCGAGGGTGATTTGGCGAAAGATAATCGCGATCATCTGGAAGGTCGAGCCGCTACCCAAGCCTGCGGTCAGAAACAGGCCCATAAAGACCAGATAGAAGGCGATAAAGCTGCCTGAACCAGACCCGGGGAGCGTCAGGAAAATCAGGGCGCTAAAGATGGCCATAAAGACGAAGTTGATCAGCGTCACCCTTACGCCGCCCAGTCTGTCCGAAATCATTCCGCCAGCCGAACGCGCCAGGGCGCCGATCAGTGGGCCAAAGAAGGCGAGGTGGAGGATATTAACGTCCGGAAACTGGGTTTTCGACAGCATGGCAAAGCCTGCCGAGAAACCGATAAACGAGCCGAAGGTTGCCAGATAAAGCAGGCTCAGCAGCCAGAGATGAAAGCGCTTAAGCACCGGAAGCTGGCTGGCAATGGACGCTTTCGAGCTGGCGATGTCATTCATGCCAAAAAACGCCGCAATGGTGGCCAGAATCAGCAGCGGCGCCCAGATCCACGCCGCGTTCGCCAGCCACATCGTCGAGCCATCCTCCTGCGGTACGCCGTGCACGCCGAGGAAGGTAAACATCGGCAGGAAAATCACCAGCGGCGCAACCAGCTGCATCACACTCACGCCCAGGTTACCCAGCCCGCCGTTAATGCCCAGTGCGCTACCCTGTCTGGCTTTCGGGAAGAAGAAGCTGATGTTTCCCATACTGGAAGCGAAGTTGGCACCGGCAAAACCGCACAGCAGTGCGATGATGATGAAGATCCAATAGGGCGTGGCGGTATTCTGGATGGCGATCCCAAGCCAGACACAGGGTACGACCAGGATAACGGTACTTAACACGGTCCAGTAACGTCCGCCAAATATCGGTACCATAAAAGAGTAGGGGACACGCAATATCGCGCCGGAGAGAGAAGGTAATGCCGTTAGCATAAAAAGCTGATCGGTGCTGAAATTAAATTCGACCTTATTAAGATTTACCGCAATAGCGCTAAACAACATCCAGACGCAAAACGCGAGCAGCAAACACCCCACGGAAATCCACAGGTTTCTTCGTGCGATATGTTTCCCTTTATTCTCCCAAAATTGCGCGTTTTCCGGTTTCCAGTTACTCAACAGATGCTGATTACTCTTCTCGCTTTGATGTGACATATCACCCTCTTGCTTACCGAAGTGGAGAGAAAAAAGAAGGAAAAACAGAAAGATACCTGTCAGTGGCGTATGAAATTTATAGGATGTTATGGGATACATCTGAAAGGATAGATAAAAAAGCGAATCCCTGAGTTTGAAATGGGAATCAGGGTTCGCTTTATGTGTTACTAATTGTAACTCTTTGCGGAAATTAATACTCCGATGGGAGTATTAAAACAATTCGAGGGAGATAAGTTTATCCAGATGCTTATTAAATGCCGCGTCGTCCATTTCAGGCATATTTAAGACGTATATGCCATCCAGGCCACATACCAGACCAATTAAACGCCAGGCGATATTTTCCGGCTGATCAGCAAGCGTAAAGGCGTTGGCCTCCGCCCCGGCGCGGATAATTGCGACCGTTTCCTGGTGCCACATCTCCATGGTCAAAACGTAGGCGCCTTTGATATCGCTATCCCGGCTGGCGAGAATTTGCGCCTCCCGCCACAGTCGAATGTAGGGCTCAAACCCGCCGTCATCGCTGCCGAGCATGGCATGCAGGCGCTCGCGCCAGCCTGCGTTTTCGCCAACGATTTCAGCATCCAGCAAATTGCGGATCAGCCTGACAAACGCCAGCGATTTAAGCTCGCCCGCCGACGCAAAGTGGTGATGCACCTGCCCGGTGGCGACGCCCGCTTCGGTAGCGATTCGGCGCACGGTCATCGCAGCGAATCCTTCGGTCAGCGCCACGCGCATTGCGGCCTGTAGGATCTCTTCCCGCCGCTCGTCCTTGCTCAGATAACGCATAATTTCTCACTCTCAATGGCAACGAAACGAGTGTAACAAAGAGCTGGACAAGTGTTCAACTTTACGTAGGATCGCAATCTGGACATGTGTCCAGTTTTTAAATGAAAAGGAAATTTATGTTTCGTCAGTGGTTAGCGTTAGTGATTATCGTGCTGGTGTATATCCCGGTGGCGATTGACGCGACGGTGCTGCACGTGGCGGCGCCAACATTGAGCATGACGCTGGGTGCCAGCGGCAACGAATTGCTGTGGATTATTGATATTTACTCGCTGGTGATGGCGGGGATGGTGCTGCCGATGGGGGCGCTGGGCGATCGCATAGGTTTTAAGCGCCTGCTGATGATCGGCAGCGTGCTGTTTGGCCTGTCATCGTTAGCGGCGGCTTTTGCGCCGTCCGCGGGCTGGCTGATTGCCGCCCGCGCGTCGCTGGCGATTGGCGCGGCGATGATCATTCCGGCTACGCTTGCAGGGATCCGCACGCTGTTTATTGACGTGCGGCACCGTAACATCGCCCTTGGCGTCTGGGCTGCCGTTGGGTCGGGCGGCGCGGCGTTTGGCCCGCTGATTGGCGGCATGCTGCTGGAGCACTTTTACTGGGGTTCGGTCTTCCTGATTAACGTGCCGATCGTGCTGATCGTGGTTTCGCTTGCTGCGCACTTTGTGCCTGCTCAGCAGGGGCGGCCCGAGCAGCCGCTCAATATCAGCCATGCCATTATGCTGATTGTCGCCATTTTACTGCTGGTCTACAGCGCCAAAACCGCCCTGAAAGGGGTGCTGTCGCCGTGGATGGTGGCCTCTACGCTGCTTACCGGGGCGGTGATGCTGTTTATTTTCGTCCGTATCCAGCTGCGCGCGCGCGTGCCAATGATCGACATGCGTCTGTTTTGCCATCGCATTATTTTAAGCGGCGTGGTCATGGCGATGACCGCCATGTTTGCGCTGGTGGGCTTTGAACTGCTGATGGCGCAGGAGTTGCAGTTCGTGCATGGTTTTACGCCGTTTGAAGCAGGGATATTTATGCTGCCGGTGATGGTGGCGAGCGGATTTAGCGGGCCGATCGCGGGTGTGCTGGTCGGGCGTCTGGGGCTGCGCATTGTCGCGGCCGGAGGCATGGGGCTAAGCGCGATCAGTTTTATCGGCCTGTCGACGCTCGATTTCAGCACCCAACAGTGGCAGGCGTGGAGCCTGATGGTGCTGCTGGGCTTCAGTGCCGCCAGCGCACTGCTGGCATCGACGTCAGCGATCATGGCTGCCGCGCCGAAAGAGAAAGCGGCCGCGGCAGGCGCGATCGAAACCATGTCCTACGAGCTGGGCGCTGGTCTCGGGATCGCCATTTTCGGTCTGTTGTTAACCCGCAGCTTTTCGGCGTCAATTGTACTGCCGCAGGGGCTGAGCGCGTCGCTGACCGATAAAGCCTCGTCGTCCATCGGTGAAGCGATGAAGGTCGCGCAGGAGCTGACGCCGTCACTGGCCGAGCCGGTGATGACGGCGGCGAAAACCGCGTTCATCACCTCGCACAGCGTGGCCCTGGGCAGTGCGGGAGCCATGCTGATGATTCTGGCGATCGGGATCTGGTTTAGTCTGGCGAAGGTCGGAGGGCAGCAGTAAAAAAAAGGCCAGCCGCGAGGGCTGGCCTTTTGAACTAACACATCTTAGAACTGGTAGGTCAGACCTACAGCCACGATGTTGTCGGTAGCCACTTTGGCATCTTTGGTGAACTGGCTGTCATCCACGAGGTTGATTTTGTAATCAACGTAGGTGGACATGTTTTTGTTGAAGTAGTAGCTCGCGCCAACGTCAACGTATTCAACCAGGTCCTGGTCGCCATAAGAACCGATGTCTTTACCTTTGGATTTCAGGTAAGCGATGGATGGACGCAGACCGAAGTCAAACTGGTACTGAGCCACAACTTCGAAGTTCTGTGCTTTGTTGGCAACGTGACCGCTACCGAACGCCGTCATGTTGCGGGTTTCAGAGTAGGTGGTTGCCAGGTAGATGTTGTTCGCATCGTACTTCAGGCCAGCAGCCCAGACTTCTGCGTTTTCGCCACCGGCGTTCAGGTTGCTTGCAGCACGAACCTGACGGTCAGTACGGTCAGATTTAGCGTAGGTCGCACCCACACCGAAGCCGTCGAATTCATAGGTAGAAGACAGACCCCAGCCGTCACCGTTGGATTCGGTGATCTCTGAACGGTCGTTTTTACCCTGGTACTGGGCAGCCACGTTCAGGCCGTCAACCAGACCAAAGAAGTCGGTGTTACGGTAGGTGGCAACGCCAGTGGTACGACCGGTCATGAAGCCGTCAGTCTGCGTCCAGGTATCGCCACCGAACTCTGGCAGAACGTCAGTCCATGCGCCGATGTCATAAGCAACACCGTAGTTACGACCGTAGTCGAAGGAACCGAATTCATCGAATTTCAGACCAGCGAAGGCCAGACGGGTTTTGTTGCCGTCGGAACCCTGAGCTTCAGAGCGGTTGCCCTTGAACTCATATTCCCACTGGCCGTATCCGGTCAGTTGATCGTTGATCTGAGTTTCACCTTTGAAGCCCAGACGAACGTATGTTTTGTCGCCGTCGCTACCAGCATCATCAGAAAAATAGTGCAGACCAGTAACTTTGCCGTACAGATCCAGTTTGTTACCGTCTTTGTTAAAAACTTCAGCCGCGTTAACAACGCCAGCCGCCAACATGGAAGTCACTGCCACTGCAACTAATTTAAGTTTCATCTTAACTAACCCTTATAATTTTATTTAGGTATTTCCTAAGCCACCTGAGCGATTTTTAAACGAGGCTTATCGTCAATGGCAGACTATTTTTAAAATTCCGTAGACTGCTTTCAATAATAAGTTTCAAAATATTAAAGATAATTTCAATTAGTGTGATCCTGATCCGATAAATTTCCCTTAAATCGCTCAATAAGGTTAATTTATATACATAAATTGATTATTAACAAAACACGATAATAAGGCTGGAAATAGTTGCCATGCGTTTTTGTTTTTAGAGGGAGATAAAAGGGCTTGGCAGATAATCTCAAGGAATGGGGCGCGTTATTGACTTTGAAAACAGTGGTTTGTGGATTTGTCCGGAAGCCAGCAACTGCTTTTTAAAAGAAACATCCAGAAATAAACTATTGCACTATGTGCTATATAGCGCGGGAATATTGGGGTTGAATTAATTACCTGCGTTGTCAGTTTATGTCAATTTCCACAACGGATCTGACTTTGTGTGAATACTCTATACAGAAATAGAAATACACACGAATGTTATAAATAATATTCTTTACTGTGATCACATATTAAAATAATGTTAATTTTTACCGGGCATAATTCGTGCCCGGTAAAAATAAAAATGCTATTTGCGGGTGGCATACCAGCAAAGTAATGATCCGGCGCAAACCATTAATGCACCTTGCCAGAATGAGAATGAAAGCGGAGAGCTCAGCATAATAGCCGCCAGCGCGGCAGAGAGTACCGGGGTGAAGTAGGAGACGGCCGCAAGCACCGTGACGTTACCGTGGAGGATCCCAATGTTCCAGGCGGCGTAGCCAAAGCCAAGGGCAACACCACACATCAACAGCTTCACGACTACCGGCACGCTGAATACCATTTCGGGCTGATCGCTGACGGCATATTTGACCCACAGGCTCAGGGCGGTCAGCAGGACGAAAAGAGTAATGCCATTTTGCCCTCTGGCATACCTGCTGGTGACGGTGCAGTAGGCGGCCCAGATAAAGGCACCGGCAAATGCCAGCCCGTAGCTCAGCGGGCTGGAAACGATGTTCTGCATGATGTCGTGAACGTGCAGCCCGTTTTCGCCGCCTAAGACCCAGCCCACGCCCAACAGGGAGATCGCTAAGCCGGGGATCACCCACAGGGTGGATTTTTGTCCGTTGAACAAAATGGCGAACAAAATCGTCAGGCTTGGCCAGAGATAATTGACCATGCCCACCTCAATTGCCTGCGAGCGCGTCGCGGCAAAGCCAAGCGACAGGGCAAGGCACATTTCATAGCTGACAAACAGGACGCTGCCCGCAATGAGATAGCCTTTCGAAAACCGTTTAATATCAGGGAAACCTACCGTCGCCAGACACAATAATCCGCTGACGGTGTAGATCATCGCTGCGCCCCCCACCGGGCCAAGTCCCTCACTGACGCTGCGGATGAGACCCACCATGGTGCTCCACAGCAGTATGGCCACCAGGCCAATCAGCGTTGCTCTTTTTCTGTCCATTACCCTGCCAGTCTCATAAAAATCAAAGGGTAAACTTATAGCATCTAACCCATTCACCAGGCGAATTTTCTGTTTCGCGGTTAACCCGAAAGGAGTAATAAATCATACCGGCGGTGACTATTAAGGGGGCGAAGTTCGGCGACCTTGATTTGACGCAAAAAAAACAGGGGCTTTGCTGTTAGTTTGCGGCGCGAAGTCTTATCAGATAACGAGGACAGCAATGGACGTCAGCCGCAGACAATTTTTTAAAATCTGCGCGGGCGGTATGGCCGGAACAACAGCCGCAATGCTGGGATTCGCTCCCAAAATGGCGCTGGCTCAGGCACGCAACTATAAACTGCTGCGCGCGAAAGAGATCCGTAACACCTGCACATACTGCTCCGTGGGTTGTGGGCTATTAATGTATAGCCTGGGTGATGGCGCGAAGAACGCCAAAGAAGCGATTTATCATATTGAAGGGGACCCGGACCATCCGGTGAGCCGCGGGGCGCTTTGCCCGAAAGGGGCGGGGCTGCTGGACTACGTCCACAGTGAAAACCGTCTGCGCTATCCGGAATATCGTGCGCCGGGCTCTGATAAATGGCAGCGCATCTCCTGGGACGAGGCCTTCTCACGTATTGCAAAACTGATGAAAGCGGATCGCGACGCCAACTTTATTGAAAAGAACGAGCAGGGCGTTACGGTTAACCGCTGGACCTCCACCGGGATGCTGTGTGCGTCTGCGGCAAGTAATGAGACCGGCATGCTGACGCAAAAATTTGTGCGCTCCCTCGGCATGCTGGCGGTTGATAACCAGGCGCGCGTCTGACACGGACCAACGGTAGCAAGTCTTGCTCCAACATTTGGTCGCGGTGCGATGACCAACCACTGGGTTGATATCAAAAACGCAAACGTCGTGGTGGTGATGGGCGGTAACGCCGCTGAAGCCCATCCGGTGGGATTCCGCTGGGCGATGGAAGCGAAAAACAACAACGATGCGACGCTGATTGTCGTCGATCCACGCTTTACGCGTACGGCATCGGTGGCTGATATTTATGCGCCGATCCGCTCCGGTACGGATATTACGTTCCTTTCCGGCGTGCTGTTGTACCTGATCGAAAATAATAAGATTAACGCGGAATACGTTAAGCATTACACCAATGCCGGCCTGCTGGTGCGGGAAGATTTCGCCTTCGAAGATGGCCTGTTCAGCGGCTATGACGCAGAGAAACGTCAGTACGATAAATCGTCCTGGAACTATCAGTTCGACGAAAACGGCTACGCGAAACGCGATGAGACCCTGAGCGATCCGCGCTGCGTCTGGAACTTGCTGAAACAACACGTTTCCCGTTATACGCCAGACGTGGTGGAAAACATCTGCGGTACGCCGAAAGCAGACTTCCTGAAAGTATGTGAAGTGCTGGCCTCCACCAGCGCCGCCGACAGAACAACCACCTTCCTGTACGCGCTGGGCTGGACGCAGCATACCGTGGGCGCGCAGAACATCCGTACCATGGCGATGATCCAGCTGCTGCTCGGCAACATGGGGATGGCCGGTGGTGGTGTGAACGCCCTGCGCGGACACTCCAACATTCAGGGCTTAACCGATCTCGGCCTGCTGTCGACCAGCCTGCCGGGTTACCTGACCCTGCCGTCGGAGAAGCAGACCGACTGGCAAAGCTGGCTTGACGCCAATACGCCAAAAGCGACGCGTCCGGACCAGGTGAACTACTGGAGTAACTATCCGAAGTTTGCCGTCAGTCTGATGAAATCGTTCTACGGCGATGCGGCGCAGAAAGAGAATGACTGGGGCTTTGAGTGGTTGCCGAAATGGGATCAGGCTTACGATGTCATCAAGTATTTCAACATGATGGATAAGGGCGACGTCACGGGGTATATCTGCCAGGGCTTTAACCCGGTGGCGTCATTCCCGGATAAAAACAAAGTCGTTCGCAGCCTGAGCAAGCTGAAGTACATGGTGGTTATCGATCCGCTGGTCACCGAAACGTCTACGTTCTGGCAGAACCACGGCGAGTCTAACGATGTTGATCCGGCATCCATTCAGACTGAAGTGTTCCGCCTGCCATCGACCTGCTTTGCGGAAGAGGACGGTTCTATTGCCAACTCTGGCCGCTGGCTACAGTGGCACTGGAAAGGTCAGGATGCGCCGGGTGAAGCGCGTAATGACGGCGAAATTCTGGCCGGTATTTACCATCGTCTGCGCGAGATGTACCGCACCGAAGGCGGCAAAGGCGCTGAGCCGCTGCTGAAGATGAGCTGGAACTACAAGCAGCCGGATCATCCTGAGTCCGAAGAGGTGGCAAAAGAGAACAACGGCGTGGCGCTGGCCGACCTGTACGATGCCAACGGCAATCTGGTGGCGAAGAAAGGCCAGTTGCTCAATAGCTTCGCGCTGTTGCGTGACGACGGCACCACGGCCTCGTCCTGCTGGATCTACACCGGCAGCTGGACGGAGCAGGGTAACCAGATGGCCAACCGTGATAACGCCGATCCGTCAGGCCTGGGTAACACCCTGGGCTGGGCATGGGCGTGGCCGTTAAACCGCCGCGTACTGTACAACCGTGCCTCCGCAGACGTGAACGGTAAGCCGTGGGATCCGAAACGCATGCTGATCGAGTGGAACGGCACGAAGTGGACGGGGAACGATATCCCGGACTTCAACACCGCCGCGCCGGGCAGCAACACCGGGCCGTTTATCATGCAGCCGGAAGGGCTGGGACGTCTGTTTGCCATCGACAAACTGGCGGAAGGGCCGTTCCCGGAACACTACGAGCCGATGGAAACGCCGCTCGGCACTAACCCGCTGCACCCGAACGTGGTGTCAAGCCCGGTGGTGCGCATCTACGAAGACGACGTGCTGCGTTTAGGTAAAAAGGACAAGTTCCCGTATGTCGGCACCACCTACCGCCTGACCGAGCATTTCCATACCTGGACCAAGCACGCGCGGCTTAACGCCATCGCGCAGCCGGAACAGTTTGTGGAGATAAGCGAAACCCTGGCGAAGGCGAAAGGCATTGCCAACGGCGATCGCGTGAAGGTCAGCAGCAAGCGCGGCTTTATTCGCGCGGTGGCGGTGGTCACCCGTCGTCTGCAAACGCTGAACGTGCATGGCCAGCAGGTGGAAACCGTCGGCATACCGCTGCACTGGGGCTTTGAAGGGGTGGCGCAGAAAGGCTACATCGCCAATACCCTGACGCCAAACGTCGGCGATTCCAACTCGCAAACGCCGGAGTATAAAGCGTTTCTGGTCAACATCGAGAAAGCGTAAGGAGCGATTAAATGGCGATGGAAACACAAGACATTATTAAACGCTCCGCGACCAACCCGATAACGCCCGCGCCTCGTGCGCGGGACTACAAGGCAGAAGTCGCCAAGCTGATCGATGTCTCCTCCTGCGTGGGCTGTAAGGCCTGCCAGGTGGCCTGCTCGGAGTGGAACGATATCCGCGACGAGGTGGGGCACTGCGTTGGCGTTTACGATAACCCGGCTGATCTGAGCGCCAAGTCCTGGACGGTGATGCGCTTTAGCGAAACCGACCAGAACGGCAAGCTGGAGTGGCTAATCCGTAAAGACGGCTGTATGCACTGTGAAGATCCGGGCTGCCTGAAGGCATGCCCGTCTGCGGGTGCAATTATTCAGTACGCCAACGGGATCGTCGACTTCCAGCAGGATAACTGTATCGGCTGCGGCTACTGCATCGCAGGCTGTCCGTTTAATATCCCGCGCCTCAATAAAGAAGATAACCGGGTCTATAAATGCACGCTGTGTGTCGATCGCGTCAGCGTCGGACAGGAGCCTGCCTGCGTGAAGACCTGTCCTACCGGGGCTATCCACTTCGGCACCAAAAAAGAGATGCTGGAAGTGGCGCAGCAGCGGGTGGATAAGCTCAAAGCGCGCGGCTATGACAAGGCCGGGATTTATAACCCGCAGGGCGTGGGCGGTACGCACGTCATGTATGTTCTGCACCACAATGACCAGCCGGAGCTGTATCACAATCTGCCGAAAGATCCGGCGATCGATACCTCAATCAACCTCTGGAAAGGGGCGCTTAAGCCGCTCTCAGCGGCGGGCTTTATCGCCACCTTTGCCGGGCTGATTTATCACTACATCGGTATCGGGCCGAATAAAGAGGTGGATGACGACGAGGAGGAGCATCATGAGTAAGTCGAAAATGATAGTGCGCACAAAATTTGTCGATCGCGCCTGTCACTGGACGGTGGTCATCTGCTTCTTCCTGGTGGCGGTATCCGGCATTTCGTTCTTCTTCCCGACGCTACAATGGCTAACGGAAACCTTCGGGACACCGCAGATGGGGCGCATTCTGCATCCGTTCTTCGGCGTACTGATTTTCGTGGTGCTGATGTTTATGTTTGTGCGTTTCGTTCATCACAACATCCCTGACAAGCAGGATATTCCGTGGCTAAAAGGGATTGTTGAGGTTCTGAAAGGCAACGAGCATAAAGTCGCGAAGGTGGGCAAATATAACGCCGGGCAGAAGATGATGTTCTGGACCATCATGAGCATGATTTTTGTGCTGCTGGTGACCGGGGTGATCATCTGGCGTCCGTATTTTGCGCACTATTTCCCGATTCAGGTAGTGCGCTACGCGCTGTTGATCCACGCGACCTCGGCCATTATTCTGATCCACGCCATTCTGATCCATATGTATATGGCATTCTGGGTGAAAGGATCGATTAAAGGCATGATTGAAGGGAAGGTGAGCCGCCGCTGGGCGCAGAAGCACCATCCGCGCTGGTACCGCGACATTGAGCGTCTTGAAGCGCAAAAAGAGAGTTCGGAAGGGTTGAAGTAAACCTCGCGCCGTCGGCATTGTCCGGCGGCGCTGCGCTTGCGTGGCTTTTAGCTACGTATTGGTAATTAACGCATCAATTCCTGCAAGAACACTGCTTCTTGCACTGCGCAGATTACATACATAATCCTTATTATTAAGTTTTTTTGTCTCCACGTGTGTGATGTTGGCTGTATTAAGAAAATATGTCTGGAATTCAAGGTTCACCAGTGGCGTTGCAGCGTTTGAATATCCTCTTAAATGATTGTGATAGCTTAACGGGACAATAAGTCTCGTTGATAAGTCGTCATAATAATCGTGCTGAATAATCATAAAATAGGGTTGATATTCACACGTTCTGTTTGATGGATTGCGGTAAACATCAAACTGAAAACACATCAAAGCCCTCCGAAATAAGGGTCATCCGATAATAGCCCGGCTTTGGCCGTTAATTCATTCATTGCTTTAATAAATCCTTGATCCTGTTGACGCTGCCGCTTGAGCTCTCCTGCTGTAGAGAGTGGGCGAGGTCTATTCCCCGTAGGTCGCTCTGTCGTAGCACATCTTTCTGTGCGGTTCGGTTTCATGTTTTCTCCTTTGTTGGTGCGGTCATTATCAACCGCAGCCAACAAAAAACAATACTGTTTCCCCTGGTAATCTACATTATGCGAGCCGTCTTCCAGTAATATCAAAACCGCTCTGCAATATACCGGAAGGGATATTTTGTTGGCTTCACTTTGCCGATCTTGCGTTTCGGTAAATCCACCTTGTCAACGTGAATTTCTTTATAGGGGATCTGTGAAAGCAGATGCGAAATAATATTCAACCGAACCCGTTTTTTATCTTCTGAGCGCGCCACAAACCACGGCGCCCAGGCGGTGTCGGTCGCTTTAAACATCGCATCACGGGCGAGGGTATATTCATCCCACAGATTGAAAGATTTTATGTCCATTGGAGACAGCTTCCAGATCTTGCGACCATCATTAATGCGATCGCGCAGGCGGCGTTCCTGCTCTTTTGGCGTTACTTCAAGCCAGTATTTCAACAATATGATACCGGCATCGACCATCGCTTTTTCCATCACCGGCGTTCCATCAAGAAATTTGTCGGCCTGCTCTTCGGTACAGAAACCCATTACTCTTTCCACGCCTGCGCGGTTGTACCAGCTCCGGTCAAAAATAACGATTTCACCGGCAGAGGGCAGATGGGGAACGTAACGCTGAAAATAGAGCTGACTTTTCTCTTTATCGGTGGGGGCCGGTAACGCAACAACGCGAAACACCCGGGGGCTGACGCGTTCGGTGATGGCTTTGATGGCGCCGCCTTTACCCGCGCCGTCTCGCCCTTCAAAAACAATACAGACCTTTAACCCTTTGGCGACCACCCATTGCTGGAGCTTAACCAGTTCAACATGGAGGCGGCGAAGCTCTTGCTCGTACGCTTTGGTTTTGAGCGGCGCGTTTTTAACGACATCATCAACAACACGGGTTTTCTTCTTACTGACCATGGCGGGTCTCCCTATGGGTCCGGTCGCGGGATCGAGGCCGTACTAAGCGTGTAATCGGCCTGAATGAATGGATTAATGTGTCAGAAAGCTGATTTGAACTGGTTCACCATACAAGTTTAATCAATAATGCACGCTGCGTATTTTTTAACAGTGGTCGCGGTATGAAAAAAACAATTTTTTCGTTAGCACTGGCTACCTTTGGCCTGGGGATGGCTGAATTTGGCATCATGGGCGTGCTGACAGAACTGGCTCATGATACGGGCATTTCGATTCCCTCCGCCGGAAATATGATTTCGTTTTACGCTTTTGGCGTAGTGATCGGCGCGCCGATTGTGGCGCTGTTCTCCAGTAAATTTTCGCTGAAAACAACGCTGCTGTTTCTGGTGGCGATGTGCGTCGTCGGTAACGCGCTCTTTACCTTCTCTGACACCTACATAGGGCTTGCGGCGGGGCGCTTAATCTCTGGTTTCCCGCATGGCGCGATTTTCGGTGTGGGGGCGATAATCCTGTCAAAAATTGCGCCACCGGGTAAGGTGACGGTTGCTGTAGCAGGGATGATTGCCGGGATGACCGTTGCCAATTTGCTTGGCGTCCCGCTCGGGACGTGGCTGGGACATGAATTTAACTGGCGTTACACCTTCTTTTTGATTGCCGTCTTTGATGCGCTGGTGATCCTCTCTGTTCTGCTGTGGGTGCCAGACATTCACGACACGACAACCACCCGGCTGACAGAACAATTCCACTTCCTGAAAAAACCGGAACCGTGGCTAATTTTTGCCGCAACGATGTTTGGCAATGCCGGGGTGTTTGCCTGGTTTAGCTTCGTGAAGCCGTTTATGGTCAACGTGTCAGGCTTTTCCGAGGGCGTCATGACCGCGATCATGATGCTGATGGGGCTGGGCATGGTGCTGGGTAATGTCTTCAGCGGCAAGCTGTCGTCGCGCTTTAGCCCGCTGCGCATTGCTGCCACCACCGACATGGTGATTGTGGCTTCGCTGCTGTTACTGTTCGCGTTTGGCGAGCTTAAAACAGCTTCACTGGTAATGGGGTTCGTCTGCTGCGCCGGGCTGTTTGCGCTCTCTGCGCCGCTGCAAATACTGCTGCTGCAAAATGCGAAAGGCGGCGAGATGCTTGGGGCCGCAGGCGGGCAAATGGCGTTTAACCTCGGCAGCGCAATAGGCGCGTATTTCGGTGGAATGATGATTACGCTCGGCTTTAGCTGGAGCTATGTCACGCTTCCGGCAGCGATCTTATCCTTCTCAGCAATGACCTCTCTGTTGATGTACGGTTTTTTATGTGCCAAAAAGCGTCAGACCAACGCAGGAGCGCTGGCCTGATGTCACGCTTTGCCCGCTGGTCGCGGGCACAGGAGGGGACTACACGAATTTCGCCAGCGGGTCAGCGGCGGCAAATGCGACAGCTTTGTCTGCTGCTGGCGGGTAAATCAGTTCGTTGGTGATGGCGACTTTGATCTTTTTGCCTTCCTCGCGCACGGATTTAACACGCTGTTCCCAGCCCTCGGTGTACACCGCGCCCCAGCCACCCAGATCCAGACAGGTGACGTAATTCACCTGACGGTAAGGGTACGGCTCCAGATTTAACAGGCTGGCAGCTGCGTTATGTCCGGCGAATTTCCCCAGCTGGATCGCGTGCTGGCAGGTCATCAGTGCCGTGTTGCCCGCATCGTCCGTTTTGGCGTGCGCCATATCACCCGTCGCGTAAACCTCCGGATGCGCAGGGACCTGCAACGTGTCGGTGACGATAAGGCGTCCCTGAGTGTCGCGTTCCCCGTCAATTTGCAGGCTGAGGGGGTTAGCTTCTACACCTGCCGTCCACACTACAGTCGCGCTGGCAATGCGCTCTCCGTTTTTCAGCGTCACGCCGCTGGCATCAATAGCTTCAATTTCACTGTTTAAACGCCATTCAACGTCCAGCGCGTTGCTTGCTTCTTCAATGGTGTTACGCAGCGCTTCGCTGTAACGCCCGCCAATGGTTGGACCTCTTTCAACTACGATCACTTTAGTCTTTGTATCGGCGCCGAAGCGGGTGCGAAGACGAGCAGGGAGTTCCGTTGCCAGCTCAATGCCGGTAAAACCGCCGCCACACACGACCACGGTATTGCGTTCTGGGGTGGAGGGGCGCGAAACCAGCGAATCAAGATGTTGCTCGAACAGCCTGGCGGAGTCGAGTTGGTCGATATCAAATGCGTATTCAGTCAGACCGGCAATCGGCGGACGTTTAGTCTGGCTACCGGTTGCGAGGATCAGACGTTCCCAGTTGACTTCGGCAATGGCGCCGTTTGAATCGCGATACAAAACGGTTTTAGATGAGGTATCAATACGTTGTGCTTCGCCCGAAATAAAGGCAATACCCAGTTCAGCAAACAGTTCGGTCAGTGGCGCGACCATCGTCGACACGTTCTCTTCATAAAAACGTGGACGAACGCGCAGTTCCGGCACCGGGGCCAGCACGGCAATGCTGAGGCTATTATTACCTTCCAGAGCAGAAAGACGCGCGGCGCTGACCGCAGCCCACATACCGGAAAACCCACTACCCACAATTAAAATCTGCTTTTTCATACTCGATCCTTTTGTTCGTCAGGCTGTGTGTCTGACATAACTGCCACTATACTTGTCGGAGTTAACTGCGACAACTTCTTTCTGAGTTAAAATTCGTTATAATGCAGCGAACAATGACCCGGAGTGAGCCATGGCGTTTTACAGTTCTGGTGTGGAATATGGCATTCATAGCCTGATGTGTATGGTGGATGCAAAAGGCAATGAGCGTGAGATGAGCGTCCGGGAGATGGCGGCCTTGCAGGGCGTACCGTACGACTATCTTGGGAAGATTTTCACTCGTTTGTCACGCGCGGGGCTGGTTATCAGCACCGAAGGCAAGGGGGGAGGATTCCGGCTGGCGCGTCCGGCAGAGCTGATCAGCGTGCTGGACGTGGCGCACGCCATCGACGGCGATAAGAATATGTTCGAATGTCGGGAAGTGCGTCAGCGCCTGGCGGTATTTGATGAAACGCCACCGGCCTGGGTCTGTGACGGACCGTGCGGGGTGCGATCGGTTATGGACAGCGCGCAGCAGCGGATGGAAGAGGAGTTAGGACGCCATACCATCCTGGATCTGGCGCGGAAGATGTATCGAAAAGCGCCGGACACGTTCCAGATCGAGGTTCAGGAGTGGATTTCCGATCGCCGTTTGTCTACGTGACAGGCCGGGCAGGGCTAACCCGCTACCCGGCCACCGCGGTTAAGAACGTAAATCAATCACCATACGGCCACGGATCTGGCCCTGTTCCATCTCTTTAAAGATGGCGTTGATATCTTCCAGTGGGCGCAGCGTGACTTTCGGAACCACCTTACCTTCAGCCGCAAACTGGAAGGCTTCGAGCAGATCCTGACGAGTACCCACCAGAGAGCCCACCACCTGAATCCCATCCAGGACCAGACGTGGAATATCCAGGCTCATCGCTTCCGGCGGCAGGCCAACAGCCACCACGCGGCCTCCGGCGCGAACCGCGTCAACGGCAGAGTTGAAGGCCGCTTTCGCCACCGCTGTCACCACTGCCGCATGTGCGCCGCCGGTTTTCTCCTGAATCACTTTTGCCGCATCTTCACTGCGGGAGTTCACGGTTAAGTCTGCGCCCATGCTGGCAGCGAGCTTCAACTGCTCGTCATTCACGTCAATGGCGATAACTTTCGCATTAAAGACATTTTTGGCGTATTGCAGTGCGAGGTTGCCCAGACCGCCCAGGCCATAGATCGCAATCCACTGGCCGGGTTTGATCTCAGAGACTTTTACCGCTTTGTAGGTGGTGACACCGGCGCAGGTGATGCTGCTGGCCGCCGCAGAGTCCAGCCCCTCCGGGACTTTAACCGCGTAATCCGCGGTCACGATGCACTCTTCCGCCATGCCGCCGTCGACGGAGTAACCCGCGTTTTTTACGTCACGGCACAGAGTTTCGTTGCCGGTATTACAATATTCACAGTGGCCACAGCCTTCGAAGAACCACGCCACGCTTGCACGATCGCCAACTTTCAGTGACGTGACGCCCGGACCAATCTCTTTGACAATACCAATCCCTTCATGGCCGAGGATCACCCCGGTCTTGTCGCCAAAATCGCCATTTTTAACATGGAGATCGGTATGGCAAACGCCACAGCACTCCATCTTCAGCAGCGCTTCACCATGTTTGAGCGCGCGTAAGGTTTTCTCTGTAACGTTAACCTGATGATCCTGAGTGACAACAGCAGCCTTCATGTGTTTCTCCTTTTACTAATGAGTATCTGCATAGCAGGTGTAATACCCATTAAGGATTAATACTTTGGCGGTGTAATGCAAGGCAACCGCAACATAATGTCATCAATTAATTCAGTTTCAGATTAAGAATACGGTGATCCTCTAATAATCAGTAGGGGAAAACGCTAACGTAAAAAACCCGGCGTAACGACCGCCGGGTACAGATTTATAGTTGGGCTTCTATCTCCTCAATCTCTCTTCGCCATTGCGCCTGCAACTGCGGTTTTTGGTGTTTTGGCTTGCGCGCCAAATCCTCTTCCAGCAGCATTTCCAGGGCAACCAGGCGTTCGAGCAGATCGTTAGACGCTGAAGGTGGTGCCTTCGATGCAGTCTTCGACGCCTCAGGCACCACCGGACCGGTGCTCGCACGCAGGCGCTCAAACACCGCCTCCGCATCGTGCCATTCGCTAAGCCTGCCGTCCTCAATCAGCCAGTAGCGGTTACAGCTCTGGCTAATTAACTGACGATCGTGGCTCACCAGCAGCACTCCGCCTTCAAACTGTTGCAGTGTTTCCGCCAGCGCCTCTTTGCCTTCCATGTCCAGGTGGTTGGTTGGCTCATCCAGCATCAGAAGGCTATAGCGAGCAAGCGTCAGGCCGATGAACAGCAGGCGCGAACGTTCCCCACCGCTCAGCGTACTGACTTTTTGTCCGTGTCGCGCCCACGGGAACCCGGCACTGATGAAGGCCATTTTACGGGTCTGCGGATCTGGCGCGAAAGGCTCCAGCGCGTCAAAGATTGTTGCCTCCTCCGAAAGCTGATTCAGCGTCTGATCGTAATAGCCTGGCGACACGCGAGGATGAAGTTTCAGGCCAGCCTCTGAAGGTTCACCTGAGAAATGCCGCCAGATAAGCTTCATCAGTGATGATTTGCCGCAGCCATTACGCCCGACGATAGCCACGCGATCGCCACTTCTAAGCCGCGCAATGTCGACGTGAAACAGCTCAGACAGGCCAGGCTCAGGCGCTACGCTTAGGTTTTCCATCTCCAGTAGCCGGTCTGCCCGCAGGGCGTCACCGCGCAGGGTTAATGTCCACGGACTGCCTGCGGTGAGCTCTGTCTGACTCTCCTTAAGCCGTTCGACCTGCTTTTCCATCTGTTTGGCTTTGCGGGCCAGATCTTCGTTATCGTAGACCTTGCCCCAGGTGGCCAGCCGTCTGGCACTGGCGGTTACGCGGTCAATCTCCTTTTGCTCCGCCTTATGCCGCAGCGCATCACTTTCGTCTTTGGCTACCAGCGCCTGACGCGCGGCGGTGCAGGGAAGGGCGAAGTAGTGCAACATCTTATCGCGCAGGATCCAGCTGCCGTTGGTGACGGCATCCAATAGTTGCCTGTCGTGTGAGACCAGCACAAAGCTGCCGGACCAGTTCTGTAAAAACTGTTCCAGCCAGAGCAGGGTCGGCAAATCGAGGTGGTTACTCGGTTCGTCCAGCAGTAACAGATCTGGATCGCCGATCAGCGCCCGCGCCAGCAGAAGACGCGTGTGCTGCCCGCCGCTCAGCGTTGCCGACGTTAAGGCCATGTCCTGCGGTGTAAAGCCCATACCCGCCAGCAGCGTTTCAGCTTTCCAGTGCAGACTCTCGCGTTCAGTCGCGGGCAGTTGCGCCAGCACGGCATCCAGCATGGTCAGGGGATAAATGGCTTCTGGCAGGTGTTGCTCAACGCGCGCCATCAGACAGTATCCGGCCAATGCGACGGTTCCGGCAGCAGGGGAGTCTGTGCCGTCCAACACCTTCAGCAACGTACTTTTGCCGCAGCCGTTGTCGCCCAGCAGGCCAATACGGTCGCCTTTTTTCAGCGTAAAGGAGAGGGAGTCGAATAGCGTGCCAAACGCCGTATCAACACGTAAAGATTGTGCAGTGAGTAAAGTGCTCATTGTTGCTTACCCAAGAGTTACAGGCATGTTTATGCCTCGTCAAACATCGCTGACGATAACTCAGTAAGCCCGAGAGAAGGGATTTCAGGGGTTGGTGTCTTCGCTCAAGCGGAAGTTATCGCAGCACGATACCGATAACGCTTGAGCTGGTGCGATCACCAAATGTATGTGAAACATTGAAAATTTCACAGTACAGCATAATTGGCCTCCTTATAAGTTAAGTGATTATTAGTAACCATCACTATACAACATTTTCATAGAATGAACATACTACTGCGGCAAAAAGCGATATCTTCGGTTGCGGATACAGAACTAAGCGCGTGATGTGATAAAAGGAAGGGCAGCGTCGCTGCCCAGAATCATCTTTTTCGTATAAGCAAATACAGGGATAGCGTGATTACAGACGCAATGAATATGGCCATGCCGAAGAAAACATACAAAACAAAATCCATTATCCTTTCGTCGCCATATATTCCAAAAAGCTCCACAAAATCGTACTGCGTTTCTGGTGGAACAATCTTGTAGAGTGTGAACATTGATAGAAACACGGCTATACACCACAACAACACAAGGAATGCCGCCTTCATTAATAGACCTGCACAACGCCATGTGCAATCATGTAGTTTCCCAATTGCTGCCCTCCAGTTCGAAGTAAGGCTGATGCCAGAATCTTAAAATCGCTCTGACTATAAAGTGTAATACAACCCTTACTTATGCCAGATGGCCCGATAGGGTGTAACCGGAATTCACCTCGCCTTACGCCTTTCACAAAAGTCTCATCATTTATCAATCCGTCATCGCGATATAATGCAAACCATTCGTTCCGATTCGAACCGGTGAAAAATGCGTTAACACTATCCTTAGTTTGAGTATACCAACCCCCTAATCCACGTAAAAGTATGTAATAGCGACCAGGTGGGAGTGGGCCGTTATCAGGTATATTTGCGCTTTCTGCACGGTTCGTCGCGTCACCATTCCCTGAAAATGCAGGAAAAAAGCCAACTCCGGGCACAGACAAAGTAGCGTACGTACCTCCGTTGAGGTGGAAAAAGCACTGTAGGAGATTCATGATCTGTCATTCCAGGAATCAGCAAAGATGATATTACCGTCACAGTGTCGCCATGTGATCTTCTCGTAACGGAGGGAAATATTTTCTAAATGATTATGTTTTTCCATTGCTGGATTTTTTACGTCATGCATCACCGGGCATATTGAGACCACTTTAACGTTCTCAAGGAACATGTTGAAGTATTCGACCTCTTGACCAGCATCATTGATTTTGTACCACTTAAACTCGGCACTTTTTAGCGTTTGGCCTTTTGCTACAGCCTTGTATAAGTAAGGGCTGGAACTGTCGAACTCCTTTTCAAAAACCAGAGCGCTATGCATGCGCGTACCCGTGATTTTTCCTGTCATATTATCTGTCGGTAGATGCAGTCCATGACCGAATCCTAATACTTCAATACTGCCCTCGCGATATTGCACATCAACCGCGCCTTTGATATCTGCGCCGCCGTCATCTTTCAGCCATAGATATGCTGGGATTGCCATTTCAAAACTCCTTTTTCAATAAATGAATTTAGTGATGCAAAACGTTACTAAACTCTTAAGAAAAACTATTTGTTAGGCAAGAAGTGTTATGTAAAATTTATATATTTTAAAAGGATATAGATTTTTGATTAGGTATGCATTTTTCAAATGATCGATCCTGCTGCATTTTTAAAGCCAAATTATCATGAGTGACTTTCAACAAAGCATTTATAGGCAGGATTAAGGGAATTAGAGGAAAAAGGGAGAAGGGACTTCACGTTCCCTCTCCCTTGTGAAGAGAGGGAACGTTCAAAACTCCAATTTAAATCGAAGTACGACGATAGCTACGGTATTCCGGCATCCAGAAGTTATCATCAATCGCCTGCTGCAACGCATCGGCAGAGGTTTTCACCGCGACGCCTTGCTGCTGCGCCATTTTGCCTACCGCGAAGGCAATTGCGCGGGACACTTTGTGAATGTCTTTCAGCTCCGGCAGTACCAGGCCTTCACCGTTATTCACCAGCGGAGAGTGACCTGCCAGCGTTTCGCTCGCGGACATCAGCATTTCGTCGGTGATGCGGGACGCGCCTGAGGCGATAACTCCCAGACCAATACCCGGGAAGATATAGGAGTTATTGCACTGCGCGATGGGGTAGAGTTTGTCCTTCCACACCACCGGATCAAACGGACTGCCGGTTGCGACCAGTGCCTTACCTTCGGTCCATGCGATGATGTCCTGCGGCGTTGCCTCCACGCGTGAAGTCGGGTTAGACAGCGGCATCACGATAGGGCGTTCGCAATGCTTGTGCATCTCGCGAATAATCTCTTCCGTGAAGAGGCCGGTCTGCCCGGACACGCCGATCAGAATGTCCGGCTTAACGTTGCGCACCACGTCAAGAAGCGAGAGCACTTCGTTATCCGTATCCCAGTTTTTCAGGTTTTCGCGCTTCTGCACCAGTTTGGTCTGGAACGGGAGCAGGTTTGGCATGCCGTCGGTCAGCAGGCCAAAACGGTCCACCATAAAGACGCGGGAGCGGGCCAGCTCTTCGCTTAAGCCTTCGCGCTGGGTCTGGGCAATAATTTGCTCGGCGATGCCGCAGCCCGCGGAGCCTGCACCCAGGAAGACAATTTTCTGATAGCTGAGCTGACTGCCTGCCGCACGGCTCGCAGCAATCAGCGTACCGACGGTCACTGCCGCAGTGCCCTGAATGTCATCGTTGAACGAGCAGATCTCTTCGCGGTAGCGGTTCAGCAGCGGCATGGCGTTTTTCTGTGCGAAGTCTTCGAACTGCAACAGCACGTCAGGCCAGCGGTGCTTCACGGCCTGGATGAAATCATCCACAAACTGATAGTACTCGTCGTCGGTAATGCGCGGGTGACGCCAGCCCATGTACAGCGGATCGTTCAACAGTTGCTGGTTATTGGTCCCCACGTCAAGTACCACCGGCAGGGTGTAGGCCGGGCTGATCCCGCCGCAGGCGGTATACAGCGAGAGCTTACCGATGGGGATCCCCATCCCGCCAATGCCCTGGTCACCGAGGCCCAGAATACGTTCGCCATCGGTCACCACGATCACCTTGATGTTGTGGTTAGGCACGTTTTGCAGAATGTCATCCATGTTGTGACGGTTCTGATAAGAGATGAACACACCGCGGGAACGACGGTAGATCTCTGAGAAGCGTTCACACGCCGCGCCGACGGTGGGGGTGTAAATGACGGGCATCATCTCTTCAAGATGGTTCTGCACGAGGCGGTAGAAGAGGGTTTCGTTGGTGTCCTGAATATTACGCAGGTAGATGTGTTTATCGATTTCGGTTTTAAAGCCCTGATACTGGATCCAGGCACGTTCTGCCTGTTCTTCAATGGTTTCAACCACTTCAGGCAGCAGGCCCAGCAGGTTAAAGCTGCTGCGCTCTTCCATGCTAAAGGCGCTGCCTTTGTTCAGAAGGGGGAACTCCAGTAAAACCGGACCGGCGTAAGGAATATAAAGGGAACGATGTTTTTTCAGTTTGTTGTCCATGTCACTCACTCTTTTTAAGAAGACCCGTCCCTGACACTGCTGTTTGTCATCTTTCTGGCCTGTGCTACGGGGTGCGGTCGGTTGGTATTATAAAGGAGCTGAATATTAATTACCGCAACACATAAACAAAAACACCATCGGGATTACCGATGGTGTTGTGAATTTCGTGCCGGAACTTACTTGCCGGAAGGGCGTTTCCTGCCGGTGGCGTGGGTAACTTGCGTTTCGCTACCCTCCTCAATAACCACTTTACGCTGGTTAGAAAGCTTGTAGTTCAGTCCCAGAATATGGCGTGCCTGACGGTTCGATTTCATGTTAACTCCTCAATCCTGTTGATAGTTTTAAGGACAAGCTTGCTTATGCAAACGAAATGTAACCCCTTAGGTTGCAGATCCAGCTTAGCAGGTTTTTACAGAGGTGCGTTTCGCCCACTAACCACATAGTTGATGGTTTGCTGGTAGATGTCACTGAGGATGTCATTGTCCGTGGCTTCCACCCACTTGGTCAGTTCCATCAAAATGTCATCTTCAGTAACAACACCGTGCTCGGCGTGAAGACCTTGTGCGATCGCGTTAACAAGTTCCGGTTGTGCTGCTGTGGTATGTGCCGGGTAATAAGTAAACATGCTGCCTCCGTGTCGTTGTCTGTTTAATGTTACGGCGTGCAAAATCGTAATTCACATTCAGATTGGCAAATATTTTTGCCGTTGTGGTTCAGATTCGTCCTGGAATTAAAAATAACATCTCCCGTAGCACAGAAATAAAACTCAGGGTTTCCAGCGGCGTAAATTCGTGGTTTTTTCATAAGGCATGGGCGTCGGCCAGGAGATCAATTCCACAATGCTGCCCCAGGGGGTTTGACCATAGCAGAAAGCATTGCCTTCACCTCGCTCATCCGGAAAGCTAAGCGGCTTCGGCGCGGTGAACATCTCGCCGCCGGCGGCGGTGAAAGCCGCGATGGCACTATCAAAATTATCAACATAAACAGCAAAATGCTGAAGGCCAAAGTCGCTGGCGCGAGCGGGCATACCCTGCTCAGGACCGTGCATTTCGAAGAGTTCTATGCCGGGTCCGTGCGGCATAACAAGCATGCGAATGGCATGAATTTTAGTGCCGGGAAATAATTTTAAGGTGTGCTGCTGGGCGGGCTGATCGATATTATCGGTTTCTGCATCGACAGAATGATATAAAACCTGTGCGCCGAAAGCGCGTTCAAAAAATAGGGTGGCTTTTTCAATGTCGGGCACCGTAATACCGATATGGTCAATACCCCTTACTGACGATTGCATAGTAAACTCCTGCTATAAAAAATTTAAATATAGCAGGAGATAATCAGGCTATTACCACTTCATTTCGCCGGTATTCACTTTGGCACTCAGTTCCAGCGAACTTTCTTCCGCAAGGTTCGGCCACTGTTTTTTCATCGCGTTGATGACGCCAGTTGATTCTTTATGCGTCGTGAGGGCCTGTTCAAACTGCTGTAGATAGCGACGGGTAAAGTCGATAGCGCCGGTACCCGCTGGCGGTGTCCCAAGGTAGTGGCCCGGAATAACGCGTTCGGGCTTAAGGGCAGCCATGCTATCCAGCGTCTGCTGCCACTGTTTACGGCTTTCCGGCGTTTGGGTATCCGCCGTCCAGACGTGAATGCCCCATGAGACGCCCGTGCCGCCGAGGATGGTTTTGGCGGATGGGATCCAGACGTACGCCGCATAGCTTTCAGGCTCTTCAATGCTTACTCTCTCACCGTCAATCATAAAGGTGGTTGAGGCAAGCACTTGCGGCACGTAGAGCTGCGTCGGCGCGCCATCTTTCATCTGTGGCCCCCAGAAGGCGAGCTTCGCGTCTTTTGTGGCCCTGATATGGTCCACCACCTGTTGCGTGGCGACAACTTTGGCATTAGGGAAGGCTTTCATCAGCGGTTGCAGGCCGAAATAGAAATCCGGATCGCCGGAAGTGATCACGATTTTGTTCAGCGTTTTACCGCTGTGGCGAATTTTTTCTACCAGCGCTTCGCCATCTTTCACGCTGAACTGGGCGTCAAACAGTACCGCCTCTTTCGGACCAGATACCAGCGTGGAAGAAACGGCAAAAATGCCTTTTTCCTGCGGGTTATACGTATCAACGGCCAACGGCGCGGCAAAGACGGCCGGAGTGAAAAGGGTTGTCAGCAAAGCAAGGCGGGCGATTGTCATGGTCAGGTCTCTGTTCTTCAGGAAAGTCTCTATTGTACGGATCTCTTCATTTGCCAGAATTCCTGAAACAGGAGATGCTTAGTTTCGTAGATCGAGCAAATGGAGGTCAAAATGGATCGCGTTATTGCCGCCCAGGTGTACAACCGCATCTGTGAGCTGGGGAGTTTAAGCGCGGCGGCGCGGGCGCTGGGGATCTCCCGTCCGATGGTGAGCCGTTATCTGGAGCAGATGGAGAAGTGGGCTGGGGCGCGGCTGGTTAACCGCTCCACCCGTAAGCTGACGCTGACGGCGGCGGGGGAGAAAGTCCTGCAAAAGACGCGCACGCTATCGCAAATTTCTCAGGAAATTGAAGATCAGTCAGTGAAGGATTTACCCTCAGGCACGCTTCGTGTCGCCTGCGCGCATTTTACCGCGATGCAGATTATCGCTCCGGTGCTGCCCGAACTGTTGCAGCGTTACCCTCAACTGCGCATTGAGCTGGATGTTAACAACCATCCGGTGAGCCTGGTGGGCGAGCGAATTGACGTGGCGATCCGCATCACCGATAACCCCGAACCGGGTATGATCGCTCGCCGGTTGGGAGAGTGTCGGTCCGTGCTTTGCGCCTCGCCGCACTACCTTGTAAGCCGGGGCGTTCCAGAGGAGCTGGAAGACTTAGCCCGGCACAACTGCCTGCATTACAGCTTTTTTGCCGGTCAGTCGTGGCGTTTTTTAACGCCGGCAGGGGAGCCGGTCACGACGGCGGTCAGCGGCAATCTCAGCGCCAGCATCTCATCTCTGCTGATGGAGGCGGCGATAAATCACTGTGGTATTGCCATGCTGCCCGAGCGCGAGGCCGACGCGGCGCTACGGCAGGGAAGCCTGGTGCCGGTGCTCAGCGCCTATACGCCAAAACCGATCGGCATTTTTGGTATTTATCAGTCGCGAGACTATCAGCCTGCGGCGCAGCGTGTGTTCCTCGACGCGCTGGCAAACCACCTTGCCACGCGATCGGACTAGTCTGTCTTCCCTGCAAAATAGATTATGCGTCCTATACTTATCCCTTTGTAAGCCAAAAGGAGAGCAAGAATGACGATTCATAAGCACGGTTCAGCACACTGGTCTGGCGACATCAAGCGCGGCAAAGGGACGGTATCGACCGAAAGTGGCGTCCTTAACCAGCAACCTTACGGCTTTAACACCCGCTTCGAGGGCGAGAAAGGGACTAACCCGGAAGAGCTGATTGGCGCAGCGCACGCGGCCTGTTTCTCTATGGCCCTGTCGCTAATGCTGGGCGAAGCGGGTTATACCGCCGATTCCATCGATACCACGGCGGATGTCTCGCTGGATAAAACCGACAGCGGTTTTGCCATCAGCAAAGTCGCGCTGCAAAGCAAGGTGACGGTACCGGGTATCGATCCGCAGCAGTTCGACGGCATTATCCAGAAAGCCAAGGCCGGTTGCCCGGTCTCGCAGCTGTTGAAAGCGGAAATCACGCTGGATTACAAACTGAACTGATATCGGGCCGGGCGCATGCCCGGCTCATTTTTAACGGTTACGCCAGCAGCGCACGCTTCGGCTTGCGGAAGAGGGCTGGAGCTGTTGCGGCTGTTCACATCCCTGCGTCGCCAGCGAACAGCGGTCGCAGAAATAGCACCCAACGGGCAGGTGGCGATTACCCGGAAGATCGGTTTTTCGCAACGCCAGATCCTCATCCAGCGGTTCTCCGGTCCGGGGAACGGAGTCAAGTAGCAGCTGCGTATACGGATGGCGCGGCTGACCCAGCACCTGGTTCGCCGGACCCAGTTCCACGATTTGCCCCAGATACATTACCGCCACCCGGTCGTTCATGTGCCGGACCACCGAGACGTTGTGCGAGATCAGCACGTAGGTCAGATTTCGCTGCTGTTGCAGGGCAACCAGCAAATTGAGGATCTGTGCCTGGACGGAAATATCCAGCGCGCTGGTGGGTTCATCCAGCACGATGATGTCCGGATCCGAAGAGAGCGCCCGGGCAATAGCGATTCGCTGGCGCTGTCCGCCCGAAAACGCATGCGGCAGGCGGTCAAGATATTCCGCTCGAATCCCAACCTGCTGCGCCAGCGTTTCAGCCAACTGACGACGCTCCCGTTCGCTGCGACGTTGCTGTATCCACACCGGCTCGGTGATGGTGCGCCAGACGGGTAAACGTGGATCAAGGGACGAGAGCGGGTCCTGAAATACCATCTGCATACCACCCGCCGCATTCGCGCGCTGACAGGCCCCGGTACTCGGTTTGAGCATGCCCATCAGCAGCTGCGCCAGCGTGCTCTTTCCACAGCCGGATTCCCCCACAACGCCCAGCGTTTCGCCGCGATGGATCCGGAGATCCATGCCGTTAAGGGCGTGTACCTGTTCCGTCACGCGCCCCAGCCAGTTTTTGCGCGCAGGAAAATTCACATGCACGCTATCCAGTTCCAGCAGTACCTCAGACATGGCGTCTCTCCTGTTGTGGGTACCAGCAGGCAGCCTGCTGGCCTTCTGCGCCCGTGGAAATTAAGCGCGGCGTTTCGCTGCATTTCGCCCCGGCAGCAAAACAGCGTTCGCGAAAAGCACATCCGCGCGGGAGGTGGCTGAGGTTAGGTACCGTGCCGGGAATGGCCGGGAGGATCTCGCGCGGTTTACCATTTTCCGGGGCACACCGCAGCAGGCCAATCGAATAGGGGTGCACAGGATGGTGGATCAAGGTCTGCGTGCTGCCGCTTTCGATCACGCTGCCCGCGTACATAACGTACATCCGGTCACAAAGCTGCGACACCACCGCCATATCGTGACTGATAAACAGCACCGACGTTCCGCTGGCGCGCGCTTTATGTTTCAGCAGACGCAGCACCTGAAGCTGGACGGTCACATCCAGCGCGGTAGTGGGTTCATCAGCGATGATCAGCTCCGGCTCGCAGGAGAAGGCAAGGGCGATCATGACCCGCTGGCGCATACCGCCGGAAAGCTCAAACGGATAGCGATCCATTACCTGCGCCGCATCCGGGATTTGCATCTCGCCCAGCAGGGTGATCGCCTTCTGCTGCGCGTCGCGGCGGGAAAGCGACTGATGCTGGCGGATCACCTCCACCATCTGCCTGCCAATCCGGCGCGTGGGGTTAAGCGCCGTCATCGGCTCCTGAAAAATCATCGCCACCCTGGCGCCGCGCCACTGACGAAGCTGTTTTTCCGACGCGTTCAGCACATCTTCCCCGAGCAGCGTGACACGGCCATGGTGAACATGGTAACTGCCTTCCGGCAGCAGGCGCATCGCCAGCATCGCGGTGACCGATTTTCCCGAACCGGATTCGCCCACCACGCCGACAATTTCACCCCGGCCAATCTCCAGCGAGACGTGGTTGAGCGCGTGGACGTCACCGCGAAAAATGGGGAAGCTCAGGTGCAAATCTTCAATCGATAATACGGAATCACTCATGACTGCTTCCCTCCTGATTTGGGATCCAGCAGGTCGCGAAGACCATCGCCAAACAGATTAAAGCCAACCGCCGTGATCAGAATTGCCGCCCCCGGAAACGCGCAGTACCACCACTGGTCAAGCACGTAGTTACGCCCCACGGCCACCATTGCCCCCCATTCGGCGGTCGGCTGCTGCGCGCCTAATCCAATAAAGCCCAGCGTGGCGGCCATCAGAATGGCGCTGCCGATATCCAGCGACGCTTGTACGATCAGCGGCGGCAGGGCGTTACGCAGGATATGCCAGCTGATCAGGTGCCAGCGCGATGCGCCAAAGGTGCGGGCGGCCAGCACGTAGGTGAACTGGCGCACCACCAGCGTTTGCCCGCGTGCCAGCCGCACGTAAAACGGAATGCGTACAATCGCAATCGCCAGCATCGCGTTAAACAGGCTTGGGCCGAGCGCGGCGGCCAGGGCCATCGTCAGCACCAGCGAGGGGATGGAGAGCATAATGTCCATGATGCGCATAATGATGGCGTCGCCGCGCCCGCCAAGTACGCCGGACAAACAGCCGAGCAGCGAACCGATGCCGCCCGCAATCACCACCACCGCCAGCCCCGCTGTGATGGACTGCTGGCTGCCCACCAGCACGCGGCTGAACAGATCCCGGCCCACCTCATCGGTGCCAAACCAGTGCTGGGCTGACGGTGCCTGCAAGCGCGCGGTCAGATCCAGCGCGTTCGGATCGTGCGGGACTATCCACGGCGAGACCACCATCATCAGCAGCATCACGATCATAATGACCCCGCCGATCAGCGTGAGCGGGCTTTTGCGTAACATCCAGAACAGCTTTGCCCAGTTGATGCGCTGTTTAGCGGTGCTGACAGGGACGGGCGTTTCCTGAGTTAACATCATTCGGCACCTCCGCGCCCGATTCGCGGGTCGATCCACAGATACAGCAGATCCACCACCAGATTAACTAAGACATAGGCCAGCGATACCACGACCGCGAAGCCCATGACGGCAGGGAAATCCAGCGCCTGAATGGAGGTCACCACCCAGGCTCCCATTCCCGGCCAGGCAAACACGGTTTCGGTAAGGACGGCCCCGTACAGCAGATCGCCCAGCGCCAGCCCGAGCACGGTAATGGAGGGGATCATGGCGTTGGGTAAGGCGTAGCGCAGGACGATGTACCAGCCCGGCAACCCGCTCGCGCGGGCGGTACGAATATAATCCTCGCTCAGTTGCTCAAGCATCGCGGAACGTACCTGACGCGCCACAATACCCAGATGCACAAAGGCCAGGGTCAGGGAGGGTAAAATCAGGTGCTGCAGGGCGTTGAAAAACACCTCGCCGTTGCCTTCCAGCAGAGTGTCCAGCAGATAAAAACCGGTAACGTGGGCGGGCGGATCGAGCCAGTCGTCCAGCCTGCCGCCGCCGGGCAGAATTTGCAGTTGCCCGTAGAACAGAACGATAACTCCCAGTCCCAGCCAGAAGGCAGGCGTCGAGATGCCCGTCATCGCCATCAGTCGCACC
Organism: Enterobacter cloacae complex sp. ECL411; assembly: GCF_021869665.1. Classification (NCBI taxonomy): domain Bacteria; kingdom Pseudomonadati; phylum Pseudomonadota; class Gammaproteobacteria; order Enterobacterales; family Enterobacteriaceae; genus Enterobacter; species Enterobacter cloacae complex sp. ECL411. Next base: position 2,343,649 of record NZ_CP091486.1, on the reverse strand, counting down.
AGGTGATCCAGCCAGCGGTTACGGTACACCGCCGATAAAATGCCCAGCGGCACGCCAATCACCAGCGCCAGCAGCAGGGAGCAAAAGGCAAGCTCCAGCGTGGCGGGGAAAAAAGCTTTCAAATCTTCCGCAACGGGGCGACCGGTGCGAATAGAGGTGCCCAGATCGCCATGTGCCAGCGCCTCAACGTAGCGGCCAAACTGAATATAGAGTGGTTGATCCAGCCCCAGTTGCTGGCGGATGCCCTGCACGATTTCATCGCTGGCGCGATCACCGGCCAGCAGGCGGGCGGAGCGCCGGGGATCAGGTGTGAAATAATAAAAGTAATAATACAGACACCGGCCACCACCAGGATTAACCCCCAGCAGCGCTGGCGCACAATGCTCCAGAACGTCATACACTTCCCCCCGGCGTGGGCCGTTACTTACTCATGGTGGCGATGTTAAAGACCTGCTCAAGCATCGGATTAAAGGTGAAGCCTTTGACCTCTTTGTTCATCGCCAGCTGGTAGTTCTTCTGGAACAGATAAACGTAAGCCGCCTCGTCAATCACCACTTTCTGCGCCTGCTGGTAATCTTTGGTGCGTTCCGCCTGATCGGTGGTTTTCAGTGCCGCCTGCAACAGCGCATCGACCTCTTTGTTCTCATAGAATGAGCGGTTCCCCGGCAGCCCTTTTTTGTCCGATTCGAACCAGTAGTTCATGAACATGTACGGGTCAGCGAAGTCCGGGCTCCAGTTACCAATCGCAATGTCATAATCACCTTTGCCGACGCGGTCGCGCATGGTGGCGTTCGCCAGTTTCTCGAGCTTGACGTTAATCCCCAGCTTGCCCAGGCTCGCCTGCGTGGAGAGGGCGATAGGCTCCCAGTTCGGGTCGTTATCGGAATAGAGGAACGTCAGGCTGGCAGGTTTATCTTTGACTTTCTCCAGCGCCGCTTTGGCTTTGGCCTCGTCAAAGCTGTACCGCATGGCGTTCGCATCGAAGCCCCACATGCCCTCCGGGATCGGGCCGCGCATCTGCTTGCCGTTCCCGCTGAGAATGCCTTTCACCATCCCCTGGTAATCGGTCGCCCAGGAGACCGCGCGGCGCAAATCTACCTGATTCATCGGAGGCTTACTGTTGTTCAGATAGAGGTAGGTCACCCGCAGGGACGGGTATTCCGCCACGGCCACTTTGCCTTCCTGCTTCAGAGCAGCAAGCTGATCCACCGGCAGGGCGTCGGCGATATCCAGATCGCCACGGGAAAGTTGCAGGCGACGCGAGGCGCTTTCACCGATAATCTTCACCGAGACGCGCTTAAAGTGCGGCTTTTCACCTGGCCAGTGTGGGTTGGGCACCATCACCAGCTGTTGACCTTTCCGCCAGCTTTTCAGCATAAACGGTCCGGAACCCGCGGTGTTTTGCGCCAGGAAACCGCGTGCGTCGTCGGCGGCATTTGCCTTCAGCACCGCCGGGTTGACGATCGACGCGCCGTCATTGGCCAGCGTGTAGAGGAACGGGGCAAACGGCTGGCTGAGGGTGAATTTCACCGTATGCTCATCCACCACGTCCACTTTCAAATCTTTCGGGAACGCTTCGGAAGGTCCCTGGTTGATTTTAAGCAGACGTTCAAACGACAGCTTGACCGCTTCGGCGGTCACCGGCGTGCCGTCGGAGAATTTTGCATTATCCGCCAGGGTGAACGTCCACACTTTCTGGTCGTCTGACGCCTTCCAGCCCGTCGACAGATCGCCTTCCACCTCCGTGGTGCCAGGCTTGTATTTCACCAGACGCTGGTACGAGGGGTAGGTCACCGTCCAGTCGTTGTTATCGATAGTGACCGCCGGATCCAGCGTTTGCGGATCGGCAGCTTTCCCTATCACCAGCATATCTTTTGGCACCGCCGCCAGCGCGGGAAGGGCGCTCAGGGCGAGCGTAGCGGCAATCAGGGTAGTAAGCAGCGTTGTTTTCATGGCCGGGCTCCAGAATTACAGTGAGTGTGTGATCGGATAACAGGCGAACTGGTCATCTAACAGCGGATAGCTGGCGGCGTTCGGCAGTTCGAAATGCCACCACTCGCTGCTGATGCCCACAAAACCGCCGCCGTACATAACGGCGTTCAGGAGCAGACGATTTCGCTGCGCCTCGGGCGGAACGGAAGGGTGCCAGGCATGAGAACGGTCGTGCATTTCGTCAAACCCGGCGCCCATATCCAGCACGTTGTCGTGTTCATCCATCAGCGTGACGTCAATGGCAGTGCCCCGGCTGTGGTTCGAGCCAATCGCGACATCCACCACGTATTCCGGATTGGGGCAGGCATCCCAGAGTTGCGCCTGTGCCTGCTGGGGGCGGTAGGCGTCGTAGACCACCAGCTTCAGACCGGCCAGCGCGGCGATACTGATCGATTTCGCCAGCGCGGTGGCGGCATCCGTGTGCAGCAGGCACGCGTGGTACTGATAGATCGGGCGGCCGGTAATGTTATCGGCGGTCGCGTATTTCAGATCGATATGCAGCGTGGGAAAAGTTTTCGCCACATCAATCAGTTGACTCTCTTCAGGCATAGCTCCGCTCCTTTAGCGTTCAAATTGACCAAATTCTTGTTGTAGTTGTCGGTTGATTGCCAGACGTTCCGGCAGCGCTTCCCCCAGCGCCTCCACGACGCCCGACAGCAGCAGGTTGAACAGACAGCTCACCGGCGCCAGCGAGTCCCAGAAATGGCCGGTATCGGTCTTCATCTGGAGTAAATCAATCGGGTAATCCCGCGCCCACGGGCACCAGATATCGGTGATCAGCGCCATCGCCAGTCCTTTTTCGCTCGCCACGCGGCAGTACTGGCGGGCAATGGCGGAGTAGGCGCGGGTATCGGTCAGCACGATATACGGGTTAGCAAAGCCGGAGTTAAGCGACTCCACCCAGCTACCGGAGAGCCCTTCGGAATAGCTTACCCGCGGGCGCAGATACTCCAGATGGCTGAAGAACGCATTGGCGATCCCGCGCGTGGACTGGATCCCCAGCACGAAGACGGCGTCGGCATGGGTAAGTTGCTGGACCACCTGCCTGAACGTTTCGCTTTGCGCCAGCTGGTAGACATGGGCAATGGCGTCCACCTCCAGCGACAGGGAGTGCTGAAGGCGATCCGACAGCGGCTGTTGCTGCTTCCAGGAGTCGAGACGCTCGTTAATGCCCCAGGGCTGGTGGGGATCGCGCAGGCTTTTTTTGGCGTCGTCCAGGTTGCGATAGCCCAGCTTGCGCAGAAAGCGTCCGACGGTGATCCCGCTGGTGGCCGTGGCCAGCGCCACGCTCTCTGCCGTTTCAAAGGGGATCTGCCCGACGTGCGCCAGCATCCAGCTTGCCACCCGCTTTTCGCTCGGGGTGAGCTGGCTAAAGGTCGCTTCGATACGGCTCAACACCTCAGGTTTGGTCGTCATACCGCCTCGCTGTTAACTGGCTGTCAAAGGCCGGGTTTCTGTTATCAGATTAACAATGCAGGACGCGTGCCATGTTCACATTGCGGCGAAAACGCGCTGTGCAGCAAAGTTAATGCAATATTTGTTTAACAGATGCTCAACATTTGTGCAGCGTAGTTCACTTTTGGTGCAGTGTCCGGCCTGAGCGGTATCTATTTGGTGAATACGACAGCCTCTTCACATTTTTTGGTAAGATGAAAGCTCTGTGGATAAGAGAGGGAGCCTTACATGGCGAATTTGCCCTGGCGGGTCAGCGTGCGCCTGATGGCTCTCGCAAAAAAAATAGCGATGGTCATCGGGATCATCGTGCTCGTTCTGCTGGCGGTGCGGGTTTATCTTTCGCAGCAGGGGCCGGCTCTGCATCACTGGCATACCTGGCGGGCTGACGAAATGTCCGTGCAGGAGATGGATAACGCGACCTTCGCAGCCTATGTCGCGCGGGAAAACGCCATCTTCACCGCTCTTGATGCTGAGGTGACGGCGAAAGTCACCCCCGCAGAGCGCACGCCGCTGAACCGCTATTACCGTCAGAGCCTGGTGTGGCCAGGACACTTTACTCCGGATGCAAACCGGTCGTTTGTGCTGATGCCTGCCGGAAAGCCGCGCGGGGCGGTAGTGTTGTTGCACGGTCTGACGGATTCGCCCTACAGCGTCAGGCGTCTGGCTGTGAATTATCAAAAGCACGGCTTTGTGGCCGTAGTGCCTCGTTTGCCCGGACATGGCACGGCGCCGGGCGCGTTGACAGACGTTGACTGGGAGGCGTGGCTGGCAGCTACGCGCCTTGCGGTTCGTGAAGCAACACGCCTGACAGGGAACGATCTCCCCCTGCACCTGGTGGGCTATTCCAACGGCGGGGCGCTGGCGATGAAATACGCCCTCGACGCCCTTGATGCGCCTGAACTGCGTAAACCTCAGCAGATCGTTTTGCTCTCACCGATGATTGGCGTCACGGCGTTTGCGCGCTTTGCCGGATTCGCCGGGCTACCGGCTATGTTACCGGCGTTTGCCAAAGCCGCGTGGCTCAACATTTCGCCGGAATATAATCCTTATAAATACAATTCGTTCCCGGTGAATGCGGCACGTCAGTCCTGGCTGCTTACCCGGGCGCTGCATGAGCAGATAAACCGCGATGTTCATGATCACAAACTAACGCAGCTTCCGCCGGTACTGGCGTTTCAGTCGGTCATGGATTCAACGGTCAGTACCCGCGCCGTAGTCAGCGGGCTGTTTGACCAGCTTCCGGCAAATGGCAGCGAACTGGTGGTATTTGACATCAATCAGGCCGGGAGTTTCCGTCCACTGTTCAGGCCATCATCCTGGACGGCGGTGGCTGACCTGCTGCCCGAGGCGAAAAGACGTTACAGTGTCACAATCGTGACCAATGCCAGCCCTGACAGGTTTGATATGGTGGCAAAGACAACGCCTGCGGGCAGCACCCGGGAAACGGTGACGCCGCTGTCGGTCTCGTATCCGCAGGAGGTTTATTCCCTGTCGCATATTGCCATTCCGTTCCCGCCTGAAGACGATCTGTATGGCCGCCATCCTGAGGTGAAAAACCGCTATGGAATCAGTCTCGGGACGATAGCCCTGTGGGGAGAAACATCGGTTCTGAGCGTCGGCAAAGATGCGCTGATGCGCGTGACGTCGAATCCGTTCTACGACTATATGCAGACGCGGATCGACAGCCGTATCGGGGAGAATTAAGCCCGACGTGGAATAGATTAGGTCACACCGGGGAACTGTGTTAAACAATACCGTTCAGGCGTATACCCCATACCGGACCCCGTTTCTGTGCTGACAACTCTCATTTATCGAAGCCAGCTGAGCTTAACCTGCACCTCCGCAGCGTTAAGCGCGCTGGTTGAACAGGCCAGGATCCGTAATACGGAGCAGGGCATCTCAGGCATTCTTCTCTCCCGTGGACGTGACGTTCTGCAAATTCTCGAAGGCACGGAACAGAGCGTCGTCGCGCTTTTTAACACCATCCGTGCGGATGACCGGCATACCGGCGTGGTGGAGCTGATGCGCGATTACGGCCCGCGCAGACGTTTCGAAGACGTGGGAATGCTGCTGTTTGACCTGGATGTTCAGACCCCGAAAGCGGTTCTGGCGTCGGTTCTGCATTACAGCAAGCTGGAAAGCTATCTGACTTCTGAGGATCGGGTCTTCAAATTTATTCAGACCTTTATCACCGGCAAAACCGCTATCCCACCCGCTTCGGACTATGAGCCTGATAAATGGACGCTTTCACGAGAGCGCGCGCCGTTTGGTAAAGGGTTAGGTCTGCTGGCGGGACAGCCCTGCCAGTTTGCGCTGCAACCCATTGTCGAGCCGTCCGAAGGCAAAATCAGTTCTCTCGAAGCGCTTATACGCGGAAACGACGGCGGCAGCCCGGAGCATTTCTTCCATAGTCTCGATCGTGAACAGATTTACGAAGTCGACCTGCAAACCAAAGCCTGGACCTTTGCGCTGGCGCAAAAGCTCGGCATCGGCAGCCACAAACTGGCGGTGAACCTGCTGCCAATGTCGCTGGTTAACGTGCCGGGCGCGGTAGAGTTCCTGGTAACGCAGATCAAAAAGCACAATCTACAGCCAGAGCAGGTGATCATTGAAGTCACTGAGAACGAGATGATCTCTGGCTTCAACCAGTTTAACAGCGCCATTAAACAGCTGCGCGCGGAAGGGGTTGGGCTGGCGATAGATGATTTTGGTTCCGGCTATGCTGGTCTTTCACTGCTCACGCGGTTCCAGCCGGATAAGCTCAAAATCGACAGAGAGATCGTCAGCGATATCCACCTCAGCGGGCCCAAGCAGGCGATTGTGAAGTCGATAATCAGCTGCTGCACCGATCTGGAGATTACGCTGGTCGCAGAAGGCATTGAGAAGATAGAAGAGTGGTGCTGGCTTGAATCCGCCGGTATTCGCCGCTTCCAGGGCTTTTTGTTCGCCCGCCCGCAGCTCAATGGCGTGGGTGATATTCACTGGCCCCATCGGGTGGGTTAAGCAAATTGTCCCTCGCCATATTTCCCCTACACCCTGCCTGTGCTTAAATAGCTAAACCGGTTTAACATTATTTAGCTAAGAAGGTGATATGGAGACGATCTGGGTACTTGGCGATGCAGTGGTGGATCTGTTGCCCGACGGAGAGGGCAAACTGCTGCAATGTCCTGGCGGCGCACCGGCCAACGTTGCGGTAGGGGTAGCGCGTCTGGGAGGCAGAAGCGCCTTTATAGGCCGGGTGGGCGACGACCCCTTCGGGCGTTTTATGCAAAAAACGCTTGCGGATGAGCAGGTTAATACAGAATGGCTGCGCCTGGACCCGCAGCATCGCACCTCCACGGTGGTGGTGGATCTCGATGACGACGGGGAACGTTCCTTTACCTTTATGGTTCGCCCGAGCGCTGATTTATTCCTCGACTCTGCCGATCTCCCGCCATTCCGCGCCGGGGAGTGGCTGCACGTCTGCTCTATCGCGCTCAGCGCCGAACCCAGCCGTTCCGCGACGTTTCAGGCGATGTCCGCTATCAGACTGGCGGGGGGATTCGTCAGCTTTGACCCCAATATCCGCGCCGATCTCTGGCACGATGAAGTCGAGCTGCGCCAGTGTCTTGAGCGGGCATTAGCCTGTGCAGATGTGGTGAAAATCTCGGTGGAAGAGCTGGCGTTCTTGACCGGAAATGCGCAGGTCCATGAGGGGCTGGCGGCGCTGATGCGCACCTGTCCGGCCAGGCTGGTGCTGGTGACGCAGGGAAAAGAGGGCGTCACCGCCTGGCAAAAAGGTGCCTTGACGCACTATCCTGCATCACCCGTGGAATGCATTGATACCACCGGTGCGGGGGATGCTTTCGTCGCCGGGCTGCTGTTCGGTCTGGCACGTCATGGCCAGGCCCGTCTCTCAGAGGTCATCACGTTAGCGCAGCGCTGCGGAGCGCTGGCGACAACCGCAAAAGGGGCAATGACAGCGCTGCCTTATCATCACGAACTGTAATTCACGTCGCCAGGCCTCCGGTCGGGGGCCTGAATTGTCGCCTCGATCACACTTACTAAAACGGTTTAGCAAAAAACGTTGCCGATTCAAAATTCAACGGTTTAGTATCACTCACCTAAACCGGTTTAGCAATTTAGCACTTTTACCGATAGTTATTAGGGATGCGACAAAATGTATAAAAAACGCAGACTTGCCGTGATGATAAGCATGCTGGCCGGCAGTACCTCTGTTTTTGCCCAGATGGATATGACCCGTATCGAAGCGCGCCTGGCGGCGCTGGAGCAGCGTTTGCAGGAGGCGGAAACCCGTGCGCAGGTTGCTGAAAAACGCGCCACGGCAGCGGAACAGAAAACGCAGCAACTGGTGGCTGCGCAGCAGGAAGCGCAAACCTCCACACAGGCGGTGGCGCAACGTACCACGGCGCTGGAAGAGAAAGCCGATCGGACAGGCGGTTTTGAGTTTCACGGTTACGCCCGTTCCGGGCTGCTGATGAACGACGCGGCCTCAAGCAGCAAAAGCGGTCCTTATCTGACACCCGCAGGGGAAACGGGTGGGGCCATCGGGCGTCTGGGGAACGAAGCGGATACCTACGTTGAGCTGAATGTTGAGCACAAACAGACGCTAGAAAATGGCGCGACGACGCGCTTTAAGGCGATGCTGGCCGACGGTCAGAAAACCTATAACGACTGGTCGGCAGACAGCAGCGACCTGAACATTCGTCAGGCCTTTGCCGAGCTGGGCACTTTGCCGGACGTTACCGGCGCGCTGAAAGGCAGCACCTTCTGGGCGGGTAAGCGTTTTGACCGCGACAACTTCGACATTCACTGGCTGGATTCCGACGTGGTATTTCTCGCCGGGACCGGCGGCGGCGTCTACGACGTGAAGTGGAACGATACGCTGCGCAGTAACTTCTCCCTTTATGGCCGTAATTTCGGCAGCGAAGAGGAGATCGACAACAACGTCCAGAACTACATCTTAAGCATGAACCACTTCGCCGGGCCGGTGCAGTTGATGGTCAGCGGCTTACGGGCAAAAGATAATGACGACCGTAAGGACAGCAACGGCGATCCGATTAAAACCGACGCGGCCAATAACGGGGTACATGCGCTGGTTGGTCTGCATAACGAGAGCTTCTACGGCCTGCGGGAAGGTTCCGCCAAAACGGCGCTGCTTTACGGCCACGGTCTGGGCGCCGAGGTGAAAAGCATTGGTGCAGACGGCGCATTGCTGTCAGAAGCCGATACCTGGCGTTTTGCAAGTTACGGTGTCACGCCGCTGGGCGGTGGCTGGCACTTTGCGCCCGCCGTACTCGCGCAAAGCAGTAAGGACCGCTACGTGAAGGGCGACAGCTATGAGTGGGTCACGCTCAATACGCGTCTGATCAAAGAGGTGACCCAGAATTTCGCCCTCGCGTTCGAGGGCAGCTATCAGTACATGGATTTAAACCCGGAAGGCTACAAGGATCGCAATGCGGTTAACGGTAGCTTCTACAAGTTGACCTTTGCCCCGACGTTAAAGGCGGGCAAGATTGGCGATTTCTTCAGCCGTCCGGAGCTGCGCCTGTTCGCCACCTGGATGGACTGGAGCAGCAAGCTGGATAACTACGCCAGCGATGACGCCTTTGGCAGCAGCGGCTTCAACGCGGGTGGGGAATGGAACTTTGGGGTGCAGATGGAAACCTGGTTTTAACCCTTCACGCTCCCGCATTGCGGGGGCGTTTCGAACATCATAAAAAGAGGTCAGGAAGAGGTATCTATGGATTTTAATCATATTGCGCGCGAGCTGATTCCGCTGCTCGGTGGCAAAGAGAACATTGCCAGCGCGGCACATTGCGCCACGCGCCTTCGTCTGGTGCTGGTCGATGATGCGCTTGCCGACCAGCAGGCTATCGGCAAGGTTGAAGGCGTGAAAGGCTGTTTTCGAAATGCCGGGCAGATGCAGGTGATCTTCGGCACAGGGGTGGTGAATAAGGTTTACACCGCGTTTATTCAGGCGGCAGGGATTAGCGAGTCCAGTAAATCGGAAGCGGCGGATATTGCAGCCCGCAAGCTGAACCCGTTCCAGCGCATCGCGCGTCTGCTCTCCAACATCTTCGTGCCGATTATTCCGGCGATCGTGGCCTCGGGTCTGCTGATGGGCCTGCTCGGGATGGTTAAAACCTACGGCTGGGTTAATCCGGATAACGCGCTCTATATCATGTTGGATATGTGCAGCTCGGCGGCGTTTATTATTCTGCCGATCCTGATTGGCTTCACCGCCGCGCGGGAGTTTGGCGGCAACCCGTATCTGGGCGCAACGCTCGGCGGCATCCTGACTCATCCGGCGCTGACCAACGCCTGGGGCGTAGCGTCCGGCTTCCACACCATGAACTTCTTCGGTCTTGAAATCGCCATGATTGGCTATCAGGGAACCGTCTTCCCGGTGCTGCTGGCAGTGTGGTTTATGAGCATTGTGGAAAAACAGCTTCGCCGGGCGATCCCGGATGCGTTAGATCTGATCCTGACGCCGTTCCTGACCGTCATTATCTCCGGCTTTATCGCGCTGTTGATTATTGGCCCGGCGGGACGCGCGCTGGGCGACGGGATCTCCTTTATTCTTAGCACCCTGATTGCCCACGCGGGCTGGCTGGCCGGGCTGTTGTTTGGTGGGCTCTATTCGGTGATTGTCATTACCGGCATTCACCACAGCTTCCACGCTATTGAGGCCGGACTGCTGGGTAACCCGTCGATTGGCGTGAACTTCCTGCTGCCGATCTGGGCGATGGCGAACGTGGCGCAGGGCGGGGCGTGTCTGGCGGTGTGGTTCAAAACCCGCGATGCCAAAATCAAAGCCATTACCTTACCGTCGGCGTTTTCCGCGATGCTGGGCATCACCGAAGCGGCAATTTTTGGCATCAACCTGCGTTTCGTGAAGCCGTTTATCGCGGCGCTGATCGGTGGTGCGGCGGGCGGTGCCTGGGTGGTGTCGGTGCATGTCTACATGACCGCCGTTGGCCTGACGGCGCTTCCCGGTATGGCGATCGTTCAGGCCAGCTCGCTGCTCAACTATATTATCGGCATGGTGATTGCCTTTGGCGTGGCGTTCACCGTCTCTCTGCTGCTGAAATATAAGACGGACTCTGAATAATGACCTTACCTTCCCGCTGGCCTGCCGTGTTGCAGGCCGTTATGCAAGGCCAGCCGCGTGCGCTGGCGGACAGCCACTATCCGCAGTGGCATCCCGCACCGGTGACAGGGCTGATGAACGATCCGAACGGCTTTCTCTGGTTTGCCGAACGTTACCATCTGTTTTATCAGTGGAACCCGCTGGGCTGCGATCATCGCTACAAGTGCTGGGGACACTGGAGCTCAGCAGATCTGGTGCACTGGCAGCACGAGCCAATGGCGCTGATGCCTGACGAAGAGTATGACCGCAATGGCTGTTACTCCGGCAGCGCCGTGGATAACAACGGCGTGCTGACCCTGTGCTATACCGGCAACGTTAAGTTTGACGATGGCGGCCGCACCGCCTGGCAGTGTCTGGCGGTGCAAAATGACGACGGCACGTTTGCCAAACTGGGACCGGTGTTGCCCCTGCCGGACGGGTATACCGGGCACGTCCGCGACCCGAAAGTGTGGCGCCATGACGGGCAGTGGTACATGGTGCTCGGGGCGCAGGATCAGCATAAGCGCGGCAAGGTGCTGCTGTTTACGTCAGCCGATTTGCACACCTGGGCGTCCTGCGGCGAAATCGCTGGTCACGGCGTCAACGGACTCACGGACGCGGGCTATATGTGGGAGTGCCCGGATCTGTTTGCGCTTGATGGCACACACGTCTTGATCTGCTGCCCACAGGGGCTGGCGCGCGAACCGCATCGCTATCTCAACACCTATCCGGCCGTCTGGATGAGTGGGGCATTTGATTATCAAACGCCTGCATTTGCGCACGACGAATTGCATGAGCTTGATGCCGGTTTCGAATTTTACGCGCCGCAAACCACGGTGGCAGAAGATGGCCGCCGCATCCTCATCGGCTGGATGGGCGTGCCGGACGGCGAAGAGATGCTCCAGCCTACACGGGGGCACGGCTGGATCCACCAGATGACCTGTCCGCGCGAGCTGCGCTACCGCGACGGTAAGCTCTGGCAAACGCCGGTCCGTGAGCTGGAAACGCTGCGCGAGGATGAACATCACTGGCAGGGACGCGCCAGCGATGCCCCGGTGCTGGAGGGAACCCGTCTTGAGTTCGAACTGAGCGCATCGTGCGTAAAAGTGGATTTTGCCGGCGCGTTGCGGCTGATTGTGGATGATGCGGGGATCCGTCTGGAACGCGCCAGCCTGGAAACCGGAGAGACGTTGACCCGCTACTGGCAGGGCTCTGTTCATCATTTACGCGTGCTGTGTGACCGTTCCAGCGTCGAAATTTTCATCAATCACGGTGAAGGCGTCATGAGCAGCCGCTATTTTCCTGACCATCCGGCCCAGGTTCGCTTCGAAGGTGCGTCCGACATCACATTACGCTACTGGTCGCTGCGCAGCTGCATGATAGAATAGGGGTTTTGGCAGCCGGATCTAAGTCGTTGTGAGAAAAACAAAACGCGTCACCATTAAAGATATCGCGGAGCTGGCGGGGGTATCAAAAGCCACCGCCAGTCTGGTTCTGAACGGCCGCAGCAAAGAGCTTAGGGTGGCGGAGGAGACACGCGAGCGTGTGCTGGCGATTGCCAAAGAACATCATTATCAGCCCAGTATTCACGCCCGTTCGCTGCGGGACAACCGCAGCCACACCATTGGTCTGGTGGTGCCGGAAATCACCAACTACGGGTTTGCCGTTTTTTCTCATGAGCTGGAGACCCTCTGCCGCGAGGCGGGTGTTCAGCTGCTGATCTCCTGTAGCGATGAAAATCCGGGCCAGGAGACGGTGGTGGTCAATAACATGGTGGCCCGCCAGGTGGACGGGCTGATTGTCGCCTCCAGCATGCTCAACGACGCGGATTATCAAAAGCTGAGCGAGCAGTTGCCCGTTGTGCTCTTTGACCGTCATATGAACGACAGTTCTCTGCCGCTGGTCCTCACCGATTCAATTACCCCGACCGCCACGCTGGTGGCCGACATTGCGCGCCAGCATCCGGATGAGTTCTACTTCCTCGGCGGCCAACCGCGGCTTTCCCCGACGCGTGACCGTCTGGAAGGGTTTAAGCAGGGGCTGCGTGACGCTGGCGTCGAGTTACGTCCGGAGTGGATTATTCATGGTAATTACCATCCGAGCTCCGGCTACGAAATGTTTGCCGAACTTTGCGCGCGCCTGGGCCGCCCGCCAAAAGCCCTTTTTACCGCCGCCTGCGGTCTGCTGGAAGGGGTGTTGCGCTATATGGGGCAACATAATCTGCTGCAAAGCGATATGCGTCTGGCCAGCTTTGACGATCACTATCTCTATGATTCTCTGACCATTCCTGTCGATACCGTTCGTCAGGATAACCGCCAGCTCGCCTGGCACTGCTTTGATCTGATTGGCAAACTGATTGAAGGGGAAACGCCGGAGCCGATCCAGCGTAAACTGGATGCCACACTGCAACGGCGGTACAAGGCCGTGGAGTGACAGGGTAACGTCTGAAGGATATATCAATAACTTTAATTAATTAAAGATCGGATTCAGCCGATAACCAAAGGGAAATTATATCCCTGAGGTGTGTTATGTCGTTGAAAAAATCATCCCTGATTATCCTGTTTTCCCTGCTTTTCTTCTTTGTGGCCAGCACTATCACCAGCGTTGGGCTCATCATTAAAAGTAATACTTCGCTGGATAATGTGAACAAAGAAATTCAGGTGGTCCTGTCCATTATTGATCCCATTAACCATAGCCGAACCCTGCGCGTCAGGGTTATGGAGTATGTAAAAATGGTGGAAGCGGGGGACGCCACCGACTCGTCTGCGAAACTGGCCTCGGTTAAAGAGGCGCTGACCAAAGCCGATAGTGCATTTTCGGCGTTTATGGCCTCGCCGCGTTTACAGGACGAAGCCCCGCTGGTCACTGCCTACCAGGAGGCGTGGCAAAACTACCGTAACCAGGGACTGGCACCACTGATTGCCGCTGCCGCCGCTCACGATGTGTCGCGGTTCAACGCTCTTATTCCCGTGGTGTCTCAACTCGATCGCCAATATGAAATTGTGCTCGATCAGGTTCTCTCCGTTCACCAGAAGTACGCCAAAACGCTGAACGAGGATGCGAGCCATAATTTTGTGTCGGGTCTGGTTATTATCACCTGCATTGCGGTGCTGTTCGTGGTGGTGATCCTCGTCGTCAGCCTGCTGATGAAACGCGTGGTCTTTGCGCCAGTTAACCTGGCGCGCGAGCACTGTCGACAGATTGCGGCCGGGAAGCTGGACGTACCGGTACCCATCAAGCGTGATTCCGGGAATGAAATCGATCACCTGATGTCCTCGATGGAGCAGATGCGCCAGGCGCTGCTCTCCACCATTTCTCAGGTGCGCGATGCCAGCCACACCGTAACGCATGCGGCGCAGGAAATTGCTTCCGGCAATATCGACCTGGCCTCCCGTACCGAGCAACAGGCTTCTGCCCTGACCCAGACGGCCGCCAGCATGGAAGAGCTGAGCGCGACGGTGGCGAATAACACCGATAACGTGTTCCAGGCCGGTAAGCTGGTGCAGGATGCCGTGAAAAATGCCCATACCGGTGAAGCGGTAACCCGTGAAGTCATCGAAACGATGAATACTATCGCGTCCAATTCGAAGCGTATTGAGGACATCACCAGCGTCATCAACAGCATTGCTTTCCAGACTAATATTCTGGCGCTAAACGCGGCCGTTGAAGCGGCGCGTGCTGGCACGCAGGGGCGAGGATTTGCCGTGGTGGCAAGTGAAGTGCGCACCCTGGCCCAGAAAAGCGCGGTGGCGGCGAAGGATATCGAAAGCCTTATCGCCCAGTCTGTTTCCAGCGTGAAAAACGGTGCGGAACTGGTGAATCGTTCGGGAGAGGTGATTGATTCTATTATCAGCTCTGTGAATAAAGTGCATACGCTGATGGAACAGATTTCGGTTGCCTCAGAAGAGCAGAGCCGTGGAATTGGTCAGGTTGGGCAGGCCGTAACGGAGATGGACGGTGTGACCCAGCAGAACGCGGCGCTGGTGCAGCAATCCGCCGCAGCCGCGGCCTCGCTGGAGGAGCAGGCGCAGCAGCTGTCGCAGAGTATTTCGAGTTTTCGTCTGCCGGCAATTGCGTGATTAAATGAGGAAGGCTCCTGTTGGAGCCTTTTTTTAATGTCTGCATGCAGCCGCTGCACAATCTCCTTCAGCCATTACTGTTATCCGTACAAAGCCGCTATCACATAAATTTTATCTTTCCCCGGCAATATTTCTGTTCTTCATCCGTCTACCTCATCAGAGACCATAATCATTCAACATAAACGAGGTACACATGAGAAATTTTGATATGCACGGAAAAGGTCACGGACGTGGTTTGGGCCGCCATCGTATGTACAAGGGCATCGTGATAGGCGCAGTCCTGTTCGTGGTGCTTGGCCTGCTGGTCATGTCCCTGTGGAACGCGTTGCTCCCGGCCATCCTGGGGGTTAAAGCCATTGGCTTCTGGCAGGCGCTGGGGATCCTGCTGCTGAGCCGCATTCTTTTCGGTGGGCTGGGTTTCCGTCCCGGTATGTTCGGTGCGCACCGCCGTATGCACGAACAATGGATGAATATGACCCCCGAACAACGTGAGGCCTTCATTCAGCAGCGTCGGGCAGGATTTGGTCGTCACGGTCATTGCCGGTGGCACGATGACCGGGATGAGAAGCGAGATGATAACGCTGCGAAAGCGCCGGAAGCCGAGTGAGCGATATGAAAGCCGGTGACGCGGGGGAATCATTACTGATCTCGGCACTCAATGCCTGCCGCGCACGGCTAAAAGCCTTCATTCGCGGACGGACTGCGGTTCGTGATGATGTCGATGATATTCTTCAGGAAGTGACCTGGCAGTTGATGAAAGTGGAACAACCGGTCGAGAACGTCGCCGCCTGGCTGTTTCGCGCCGCGCGGAATGAGATGATCGACCGGGCGCGAAAAAAGCATGAGGTTTCACTGCCGGGGTACCTGACGGCAGATGATGAGGACTTTCCGGAGCAGGAGATTGCAGAAACGTTATTCGGCGTACCGCAAACGCCGGAGGAGGAGTATCTCAACATGCTGCTGTGGGAAGAGTTGGGGCAAGCCCTGTCGGAACTGCCGCCACCACAGCGCGAGGTGTTTGAAAAAACGGAATTTGAAGGATACACCATGAAGGCGCTGGCGGAGGAAACGGGCGACAGCGTGCAGGCGTTATTATCCCGCAAACACAAAGCTGTGCGATTTTTGCGTAGTCGCCTCAAGGATATTTATGAAGCGTTGACAGGGCAATAAAGTTCGACCACTCTGAAAAACAATATCTTAGAGGGGTCGTTATGCTTCAACTGTTAGCAAAGAAAAAGATGCTGTTACTCTCTGCTCTGCTGGTTTCAGGGCTGGTCAGGGCAGAGGAGTCGCTTCCGGATGTGGTGAAGCACTTCAGTGAGCAGCAGGATATCAAAATCATTAAGAAAATTGATGCCCCCGGCGGCGCGCCAGCGTGGCTGGGGCAGTATCAGGACATGGGCGTGACGCTCTTTCTGACCCCTGACGGAAAGCACGTGGTGTCTGGCTATCTGTATGATGAGAAGGGAACCAACATCAGCGAGGCCTTTTTCCAGAAAGAGATCTACGCCCCGATGGGCCGCGAGATGTGGAAAAAGCTCAATGCGGCGCATCCGCTGAAAGAGGGCGCGGAGAGCGCCCCGCGCAAAGTCTTTGTTTTTGCCGACCCGTTCTGCCCGTACTGCAAGCAGTTCTGGGCTGAAGCGCAGCCGTGGGTGAAGGCCGGCAAGGTCCAGCTCAACACGCTGCTGGTTGCGTTTCTTAACCCGAACAGCGGGCGTAACGCCTCCGCGATCCTGAATGCCAAAGATCCGGTGTCGGCCTGGAAAGAGTACGAGCTGTCCGGCGGTAAAAAGCTGCCTAAACCTGAAGGGGCGGCTTCACGGGAAACCGTTGAGATCCTGCAAAATCACCAGACGCTTATGGACAGTCTCGGCGCAAATGCCACACCGGCTATTTATTACCTGAATGAGCAAAACGAACTGCAGCAGGTCGTGGGCATGCCAGACGCAAAACAGCTTGAGGCGATGTTCGGGCCGAAGCCGTAAAAAAAGGCAGAAACAGGACGTTTCTGCCTTTTGTCAGTCAACTACCCCAGCGCCCCCGGAGGTAATTTACGGCTTCCTGCGTCTGCGGCTGGTTAAGATAGTCTTCACGGAACAGGATGGTGCCTTTTACGTCTGGCAGTGAATCGTTGAGGTCGAGCTGTTTTTTCAGCTCCGGTACGCCGCCGTTCACCGTCCAGTCCGGTTCGTTTCTGGAAGGCGCGCCCACTTTGTAGAACGCGATCCCGATATACAGGCGGGTATGGGTCGGTTTCACCACGTCAGCCCACCATTTTGTCAGCACATCGTATCGTGCCGCGTCGCGGGCGAAGGGCCAGTAGATCTGCGGCGCAATGTAATCCAGTAAACCCTGCTGTACCCACTTACGCGTGTCAGCGTAGGATTCATCGTAGGCTGCGGCACCGCGCGTGTCCGATCCTGCCGGGTCGAAGGAGCGGTTGCGCCATACACCCGCCGGGCTGACGCCAAATTCAACCTCAGGCTTTGCCTGCTTGATCGCCCTTGATACCTGCACAATCAGCTGCTGCGTATTGTGCCGACGCCAGTCAGCTTTCGACGCAAATCCCTCGCCGTAGCGCCTGAAGGTCCAGGCATCGTTCAGGGTTGAGCCCGGCGTCTCGGTGTAAAAATAGTCATCGAACTGAACGCCGTCGACAGGGTAGCGATTCACCACTTCCATCACCACCTGGGTTATCCAGTCCCGCACCTCGGGAATGCCCGGGTCGAGAACAAAACGATCCCCCGATGTGCGGAGCCACTCCGGATGCTGGACGTAGACGCTGGAGGGATGAAGCGACGAGGTACGGTTAAGCGCCGCGATGGTCGACGGCTTCGTGTTGGTGGAGACGCGGTAAGGGTTGAACCAGGCGTGAACCTTCATCCCGCGCTTGTGCGCTTCATCCAGCATAAACTGGAGCGGATCGTAACCGGGGTCTTCCCCGATAGTCCCGGTCAGGGTATCTGACCACGGCAGTATTTCAGAGGCCCACAGCGCCGTACTGTCCGGTTTTACCTGAAAGAAGACGGTGTTGATCCCAAGCTTTTTCAGCTTATCGAGCTTGTCGGTCAGCGCCTTCTGTTGCTGGGCGATACGCTGGTCCGCGCTGCGGCCATTCACTGATGACACGGGGGGCCAGTCGAGACGGGAGACGGTCGCCAGCCAGATCCCGCGCATGGGTTCGTTAGTCTGCTGTACAGGTTTCGCCTGCGGCAGCGGGGTAACGAGTGATTTGGGTGGTTTGGAAGTGCAACTTACCAGTAAAAGCGCGCAGCCAAGCAGCGCGCCAGTCCGTTTTACGTGTCGCATCATTTGCGTGTTAGCTCCTGGGTGTCCGGCCATCCGTCCAGGGATTAAACGCCGGTTCGTCCTGTTCCTCGTTACCGTCATCGTGAAGGGAGTCGAGGTAGAGGGCTTCAACTTCCGCCCGCGCCCATGGGGTCCGGCGCAGGAACTTCAGACTCGATTTAACACTCGGGTCCTTGCGAAAACAGTTGATTTTGATTCGGTTGCCCAGTTCATTCCAGCCATATCGCGCAACCAGCGCGTTAACCTGCATTTCAAGCGTTACGCCATGCAAAGGATCGTTGGAAATAGGTGCTGTCATAGGCGTCCGGTAGTCTCATTTTTTATGGGGATGTGATAAACGCTCAAAGGTTACAAGAAAGCAGGGGACGCGGCAATTTCAGCGTGAGGTTCTTCACCCGTAAAGGGTGAAGAGGATTTCCGGTTAATACTATTTTTTAAACAGTTCAGGTGCCCACGGCGTCGGGTCTACCTCCATAAAGGGTGCACGCTCAAAGCGGGACTTCAGCGCCCAGGGCACCGTACAGTCGAAAATCGTTTTGCAGGTGATCCCGTTGCCACGAATGGAGGGACTGTAATCCGGTGCCTGAGACGGATCGAGCTGGTGACCGCGGATCCCCGGCAGATGGGTGATACTGACATCGCCCTGCATACGGGTCGTCATCGCCCACAAAATGTCGTCGCTGTCGAAAATATCCACGTCTTCGTCGACGAGAATAATATTTTTAAGCTCGGAATAGATGGCTAACGCGATGAGGGCCGCCTGACCCTGACGCCCTTCGTCAGAAGGCTGGCGTTTTTTAACCTGCAATACCCCAAGGAATTTGCCCCCGCCAGCGGTATGCGCATAGACGTTTTGCAGGAAACCGGGGATGGCTTCTTCCACCGCATTCCGGATGCTGGCCTCCGTTGGCAAACCGGCCAGCGTGGTGTGCTCTTCGCCCGGTCCTACCAGGGTTTGCAGGATCGCCTGATGACGCATCGTGACGGCCTTCACTTTGATTACCGGTAAGGAGGGGTTAGCCTCCCCGCAGTAGCCGGGAAATTCCGGCATCGCGTGCCCGGTGTGGGTATGCTGATCTTCTTCTACGCGCACGCCCGGCAGCAGTTCGCCTTCGATGATTATTTCCGCACGCGCAATCGCTTTTTCCTGTACGGCCACACCCTGCACCAGCTCGACGGGGGCCTGACGTAACGCGCCGGCGACACCCAGCTCGTTGTAGCCGAAGGGCGTAGTAGGGGCTTCGAAACAAGCGCCAATATAGATAGCGGGATCGAGACCCATATTGATCGTGACCGGCAAGGGTTTGCCCGCCTCTTCGGCTTTCTTACGGAACACTTCAATATGGCGGCCCGCGGCAAGGAACATGGAGAGCTCATCGCGCTCCTGAACGCAAAGACGGTGAATAGTGACATCGGTCAGCGAGGCGTCTTCCGGATCGCTTGCCAGCACCAGCCCCAGACAGAAGAACGGACCGGCATCTATCGGCGTGTTGGTCGGTGCCGGAAGCAATTTACGCAGATCGAAGTCCGGATCGTCGGCATAAAACACCTGCTCCTGACACGGCGCCTGGTCCGCCGGGACGACAACGGGAGCAATCGGGTTTTTCACCGCCTGGCCGACATGTTTTGCCAGTTCAGAGGGCTCGCAGCCCAACAGGAGCGCCGCCCGCTCGCGGCTGGCGTGCATACCGACCAGAATACGGGAGTCGGGATACCCCTTAATAGCGTTAAACATCATGGCCGGGCCGATGCGCGTCGGACGTTTTACCGTGCCGCCAGCACTAATGTGCCGGTACACACCCGCCAGCTCCGCGTCAGGATCGACCGGATGGTTGGTTTCAAGGTATTGACCTTCATGGCGTTTGAGCAGTTCGATAGCACTTCTGAGATCGTTGATGTGGTTTTCCATATTTTCCCCCTCGGATGATTGCATCCATTCTTAACCGGACGAAGAGGGCTATCAATTGCATCATTTGTGCTATTTTAATATGAATTTTATTATCAATAATGAAGGCACAGTATGCAGTTTCGACTGATGCGCAATTTTATCGTGGTGGCGGAAGAGCTTCACATGCATCGTGCGGCGGAGCGCCTTAACATGGCGCAACCGGCACTAAGCCAGCAAATCAAAACGCTTGAAGATCGTCTGGGGGTAGTGCTCTTTAGCCGGGCGAATCGTCGCCTGACGCTGACGCCAGCCGGTGAGGCGTTTCTCAGTAAAGCCAGAGTGGCGATTTTTATGACCGATCAGGCCATTCTGGATGCCAGACAGACGGCCAGAGGGGAACAGGGCGTGCTGAATCTCGGATGCGTTTCAAGCGCGATATTCGACAGTAAGCTGCCCGACGCGCTGCGGCTTTTACATGAGAAATGGCCAGCCATCAGCCTTTCCATGATGACGGGAAACGTGCAAACCCTTTATACCGGCGTGCAAAGCAACCAGCTGGATGTGGCCATTATTCGTGCCCCGTTACCGCTGCTGCCTGACGATCTTCAAAGTCGTCCTTTCACAACGGAAAAAGCCGTGCTGGCCTTACCTCGTCAACACAGTCTGGCGGGCTCCGCCGCGCTGACGCTTGCGTCGGTGAAAGAGGAGAAGTGGATCGCCCTGCGCGACCCGGAGGGGATGGGGCTGGAGCAATATTTCTATGATGCCTGCCACAGCGCGGGCGTACAGCCTGACGTTGTGCAAAATGCAACCGATGTCCCCACGGTGATAAGCCTTGTCTCGGCAGGGTTTGGTATCGCCATGCTGCCAGCCTCAGCGAAGGCGATATGCGTACAAAACGTCGTCTTTGTGGATATTCTTGACCGACTCCGGGAGAGCGAGCTGACGCTGGTTTGCCACCGGATTATTCGCTCTGAGGTCCTGAAAAAATTGCTGAGTATCCTCGATCATACCTGACGTCCGGCGGCCTGAAGAAGCTGTTCACGTAGCCAGCGATTAGCCGGATCCTGACTGTTTTTCGGATGCCAGTACATACCGATGACGATCGGCGGGAGATCCAGCGGCGGCGGAAAAATATCAAGCGTTTGCGTAAAGCGTAGCAACATGCGCCTGGGTAGGGTGCAGAGTAAATCGGTACCGGTAACAATCGCAGGCGCCATCGCATAGCTTTGCGTCGACATCACCACGTTACGCTGGTGGCCAAGCCCCGCCAGATGCTGATCGACAAAGCCCGCGAACGGGTCGCCCTCGGATGAAACCACCAGGTGTGAAAGACTACAATAGCTTTCCAGATCCACCGGCCCCGTACCGCGCGGATGGCCTTTCCGCTGGGCTGTGGCATATTCATCGTCAAACAGTTTGCGTCTGACCCATGCATCGTGCGCCCCCGCATTAACGCCAACATAAATATCCACATCGCCATTTTCCATCTGCGCTGACAGCAGCTGGGTTTCCGGGAGCGCAAAACGCAGGCGGATACCTGGTGCCGCATTGCTAATCTGATTCTGCAACTCAGCCCCCAGCATTAGCGCCGGGTTTTCGTGCAGGGCAATAACAAAGGTGCGGTTGCTGTTCTGCGCGTTGAACGTGGTGGGTTCAAGCATCGCCGCTATGCCCTGCAAAACCGTCGCGACCTGCGGCCTTAACGCTTCGGCGCGCGGCGTCGGTAACACCCCACGTCCGTGTGGAGAAGGGACAAACAGCGACTCACCAAACAACACGCGCAGGCGTGCCAGGCGGGCAGACATTGCTGGCTGGCTGATGCCCAGCCGCGCGGCCGCATGGGTGATATTCTGGTCCCTGAGTAACGCATCCAGCGTCAGGATCAGGTCCATATCCATATCGGAGGGGGACATCTTATTTTGCGTCACGGTTGGTATAGGTCACCGGGACCCACGCGTAGCCGTCCCGCTCACCTTTCGTCACATACCCGATCCCGGGGAAAGGCAGATGTGGCGCCGCAATCAGATCTTTGTTTTTCACAAACTCAGCGAAAGCTGCGTTGCGCACCCGGGCGGCGCCGTCCTGATCCTCATCGTAAGCAATCGTCACGTTGGGCTGCGGGAACTGAACTGCGGCGACGTGGATGATGTCGCCGACAAAGGTAATTTTTTCACCTTTGCTCTCCAGCGTGTAAAACGCGGAACCTGGGGTGTGGCCCGGGTGAACCGTACCGCTGATGCCCGGCAGAAGCTGTTCGGTGCCTGAGAAAGTCTTCACTTTTCCGGCATCCAGATAAGGCTTTAATGTCTTGTGCGCGACATCGAAGTAGTTCTGGTCATAGCCCGATTTTTTCTGGTTCTCGACGTTAAAGAAGAAATCGATATCCGGTTTGCCGACATAGACCTGCGCGTGGGTAAACACGCGCTGACCGTCTTTGACCAGACCACCGGCGTGATCGGAGTGCGCATGGGTGATTAGAATATCGGTAATATCTTCGGGTTTGATGCCCTGGGTCGCCAGGCTTTCAATCAGCCGCCCGCCTTTGCCGGGGCCAAAGAGCTGACCGGAACCGGTATCCACCAGGATTTTGTGACCGGGCAAAGCGATATAAAACGCGTTAATCGATGCTTCCACCGGATTGGCCTGGAAGTTTTTGGCCAGTAACGCATCGGTATTTTCCGCCGTCGTCCGGCGCAGTAAGGCGTGCAGATCCTGCGGCACGCTGCCGTCCGTAAAGGCGGTGATAATCCTGTCGCCAACCTGAACGCTGTAGCCGCCAGCCTGCTGTTTCACCACATGCTGCGGAACGCTGGCCACCGCGTGGATCGCTGGAAAGAATAAAACTGAACCGGTCAACAGGGTTGATATCGCAAGTTTTTTCACAGTAAACATGATGGGCTCCTCAATAGTAAGTTCATCATAGTTCAACTGCGATTTTTGAGAACAGCAGGGGAGTGAATGTGACCTATCCATGAAATGGATAGGTCTGAGAGGATGCTTTACAGCACGCCGGTACCGCCATCAGAGCACCACACTTGCCCGGAAGCGTATGAGCAGGAATCGGAGGCAAACAGCACATACAGCGGTGCGATTTCAACCGGCTGACCCGGTCGGCCCAGGGGCGTATCTTCCCCGAATTTCTGAACTTTAGACTGAGGCTGACCGCCGCTGGACTGAAGGGGGGTCCAGTACGGACCTGGCGCAACGGCATTCACCCGAATGCCACGCGGTCCCAGCTGCTGGGCCAGAGATTTGGTAAAGGCCACGTTACAGGCTTTGGTCTGCGCATAGTCCACCAGGATCGCGCTCGGTTTAAACGCCTGAACGGAAGTGGTGTTGATGATCACGGCGCCTTCCTGCAAATGGCGCAGCGCAGCTTTGGTGATCCAGAAGGGGGCATAGACGTTGGTCTTAAACGTCGCGTCAAAATCTGCCGTGGTGAGATCGTCGATAGATTCACAGTACTGCTGGCGTCCGGCGTTATTCACCAGAATATCCAGGCCGCCCAGTTCGGCAACGGCTTTTTCCACCAGCGTGTCGCAGAAGGACTCCACGCGAATGTCGCCGGGAATGGCGACCGCTTTACGGCCTTCGGCCTGAATCAGCGCAATGACCGATGCCGCATCGGACTCCTCTTCCGGCAGATAGCCAATAGCGACATCTGCACCTTCACGGGCATAGGCGATGGCTACCGCGCGACCAATGCCGGAATCACCGCCGGTAATCAGCGCTTTTTTTCCTGCCAGTTTTCCTGACCCGATATAACTTGTTTCACCATGATCCGGTATTGGCTTCATTTCCGATGCCAGCCCGGGAGCCCTTTGCGGTTGTTCTGCAAACGGTGGACGAGGGTAATGCAGCGTGTGATTATTTCCTGTAGACATACCGGCCTCCTTAATAGTGAATTCCAAGATTAGTCGTTAATTAAACGTAAGCGGGCAAAATTGACAAATTCAGACAAATCTATATTCCAGTGGCGGATATAAAATATTTTCTCAAGCCAGCATGTAATACCAGAAAAGGGCGACCTCATCTTTTTCCGGCAGGGCGTTGTAAAGGTAACGATCGTAACCGCCCAGAATAAACCCATAGTGACGATAGAAAAGGCAGGCAGAAACATTAACGTTCTGCGTCTCCAGCCGTAAACCGGGCGCGTTGAGGCTTCGCGCCCAGACGTGGGTGGCAGACATCAGCTTGTGCGCCGCGCCCGTTCGGCGTTTCGAACGCTCCACGGCAATGTAATCCACCGAAATAAATTTATTCCAGTTGCAGGACGCGGTTATAAAACCGGCGATTTCACCGTCATCCGTTTCGGCGATAAGAAATATTGAATCGGGATTAACGCAATGATTTTCCAGCGTCTGGAGATCCAGTTCATAGGTTTTATGATAAGGATCGGTTAGCGCCTCGATATGCAAATCACCATTGAGAAAAGGTTCTCTGGCAATCTCATCGACCGTAAAAGAAAAATCACAACATTCAAGACGGGCGAGGTCGGTGCTTAATCCTTTTCGAATATGCATAGTATTCCTTAAGTGGGAGTTATAAATAGATAATAGACGAAGCGGCATACCCTGCTGGCATAACACTCTGTTCATCCTGGTCTAAGCTTGTATTTCGTTCCGCGTAAAATGTGGTCATTCGAGGACAATGAATGGAATTCAGAACATGTCGCAGGCACTGGGGTGCTGAGTTTATTTCCGATGACGTTGTACGTTTTCGCGTCTGGGCAGAAGGGCAGAAAGATCTCACGTTGCGTTTAACCGACACCGACATTCCGATGGCGGCGGTGGGCGACGGCTGGTTTCAGGTTGACGTGCCCGGCGTCAGACACGGTACGCCGTATCAGTTTGTTTTACAGGATGGAATGGCGGTGCCGGATCCGGCCTCCCGCGCGCAACAGGCTGACGTCAACGGCCCGTCGGTGGTAATCGACCCGCGTCACAACCTGCCCGCACAGCGGGAATGGCAAGGGCGGCCATGGGAAGAGACGGTGATCTACGAGATGCATATCGGCACCTTCACCGGGGAAGGAACCTTCAGGGCGGCCATCGATAAATTGCCTTATCTGGCCGAACTGGGTATTACGCAACTGGAAGTGATGCCCGTGTCCCAGTTCGGGGGCGCGCGCGGATGGGGGTATGATGGCGTACAGCTGTATGCCCCGCACTCAGCTTATGGCACACCGGATGATTTTCATGCCTTCATCGATGCCGCCCACGCGCTCGGGCTTTCCGTGGTGCTGGATATTGTACTCAACCACTTTGGCCCGGAAGGGAACTACCTGCCGTTGCTCTCGCCGGCGTTTTTCCATCAGGATCGTATGACCCCGTGGGGCAACGGTATAGCCTATGAGGTTGAAGCCGTCCGGCAATACATCGCTGAGGCGCCGTTATTCTGGCTCTCGGAGTATCATCTTGACGGTCTGCGCTTCGACGCCATCGACCAGATCCATGACAACGCTGAGACCCATATTCTTCCCGAGATAGCGCAACGGATCCGCGACGCCTTTCCGGATCGGCATATCCATCTGACCACCGAAGACAGTCGCAACGTGATTTTCCTGCATCCGCGCGATGAGCATGGTCAGACGCCGCTTTTCACCGCCGAATGGAATGATGATTTTCACAACGCCGCGCATGTCTTCGCGACCGGGGAATCACACGCCTATTATCAGGATTTTGCCTTTGAGCCGGAGAAAAAGCTGGCGCGGGCGCTGGCAGAGGGCTTTGTCTACCAGGGGGAAATCTCGCTTCAGACCGGGAAATCGCGCGGGGTAGAGTGTCGCGAGCAACCACCGCAGTTTTTTGTCGATTTTATTCAGAATCACGACCAGGTCGGCAACCGTGCCCAGGGGGAGAGGCTTATCTCTCTGGCTGGGGCGGAGAAAACGCGCGTGCTGTTCGCGGCGCTGCTCCTGTCGCCACATATCCCGCTGCTGTTTATGGGTGAGGAGTATGGCGAAACGCATCCGTTCCTCTTTTTCACCGACTTCCACGGCGACCTGGCGAAAGCCGTGCGGGAGGGTCGCGCGAAAGAGTTTACCGGCCATGCCGGGCACGATGAAACCGTACCGGATCCCAATGACGTAAATACCTTTATGCGGTCGAAGCTTGACTGGAACAAGGCAGACACGGAGGAAGGTAGGGCGTGGCTGCACGGTACGCGCGAACTGATTGCGCTGCGTCAACGCTTTATCGTCCCGTTACTGAAACAGCGAGGCGCCGTGGAGGGTAACGTCCTGCAAACGGCGCTCGGCATGGTTGCCGTGAGCTGGCGTTTTCCGTCCGGTACGCTGTCGCTGGCGCTGAATATCGGCAAAAAGCCCCTCGCCTTAGCGGACCTGCCCGGAAAAACGATCTTTAGCTGGCCGGAGGCAGTCGAAAACCTGCCGCCGAACAGTATTGTTGTTCGCTTTGCTGATGGAGAAGCAGCGCTATGATCCCTTCCTCTACTTACCGAATTCAGTTTCGCAACGGCATGACCTTCGATCGCGTGGTGGACCTGATTCCGTATATGAAAGACCTCGGAATTAGCCATCTTTACGCGTCACCTGTTTTCACCGCAACCACGGATTCCACCCACGGCTATGACGTGACCGACCCCAACGAAATCGACCCGGCGATTGGCGGGCGGGAAGGGTTTGACCGCATGGCGGCAGCGCTGAAACAGGCGGGAATGGGGCTGATTCTGGATATCGTTCCTAACCATATGTCGACCTCGCTGGAAAACCGCTGGTGGCGCGATGTTATCGAGCACGGTCGGCAGAGCCGCTATGCGGCATATTTTGATATCGACTGGTCCCGACCCCTGACGTTGCCGTTTCTTGGCGACACCTTTGAAGCCGAACTGGAGCGGGGGGCTATCACCCTAAAACGTGACAGTGTCACCGACGGCGCGGCGTTGGTTTACTATGATACCGCCTATCCGCTTAATCCCGGCACGTATGCCGAAGGCAAGAGCATCGCTGAGATCCACGAGGCGCAAAGCTGGCGGCTGATGTCCTGGCGGGAAGCGCCGAAACAGCTTTCATGGCGGCGCTTTTTTGAAATCACCGGGCTGGTCGGCGTGCGGGTAGAGGATGAGGCGGTATTCGCAGACACGCACCGCCTGATCCTTGAGCTTGTCCACGCCGGGGTTGTCGACGGCCTGCGCATTGACCATGTGGACGGGCTTGCCGATCCGCTGGGCTATTTGCAGCGACTTCGTGCGGCGACCGGACCGGATTGCTACATCACGGTAGAGAAGATCCTCGCCAAAGGGGAACAGCTTCCTCCGGAGTGGCCCATCTCAGGTACTACGGGCTATGAGTTTATCGCCTCCCTGGCGGAAGTGCTGGTGGATGATACCAACCTCTCGCGGCTGGAGACGCTCTACGACGAGACGCTGGGTACGACCGTTGACAGGCAGGCGGAACTTCGCAACGCCAAAGGACTGATGACCGATCGTAATTTTGAAGGTGAATTTACCACGCTGCTCAAAATAGCCAGCGAGCTGGCCGGGCATAACGGTGCCGAAGTGGAGCATGAGGATATCCGCCATGCCTTGCGCGAGCTGCTTATCGCGTTTCCGGTGTATCGCACCTACGGCACCGCACAGGGGCTGACGCCACCGGATGTGGCGCTGCTCAGCCGCGTGGTCGCCAGCGTCAACACCTCTGAACCCGCTCTGAGCCTTATCGTGCGTATTCTTACCGGCGATCTGCCGGCGCATGACCACGCACTGGCCTCGCTTTTCCGCACCCGTTTTCAGCAGCTGACCGGGCCGCTGATGGCGAAATCGGTAGAGGATACGCTGTTCTTCCGCCATAACCTGGAGCTGGCCCTGAACGAAGTCGGCGCCGACCCGACGCCGCGCGCGTTTTCACTTTCCCGTTTTCATCAGGAGATGCGCATTCGACTTGCCCGCCAGCCCGATGCGCTGCTGGGAACCTCCACCCACGACACCAAACGCGGCGAGGATGCACGAGCTCGTCTGTATACGCTGACGGAAGCGCCAGATCTGTGGGGAGAAAATCTGGCGCGCTGGCGGCAGATGAACCAGACGCAAGTCCGATTCCTCAACGATGGCACCGCGCCGAACGCCGCCGACACCTGGATGATCTTCCAGGCGCTGGCGGGCGTCTGGCCAGCAACCCTGTCGCCTGAGGATCGTGATGGCCTTAAGTCACTGGAAGAGCGTTTCCTCGGCTTTATCGAGAAAGCCCTGCGCGAGGCCAAGCAGCGTACCGACTGGATCGACAGCAACGAAGATTACGAGAGCGTGGTCCTGGACTACGTGCGCCATCTGCTTTCCCCGGATAACACCCTGTTCCTGCGTGATTTCAGTGCCGCACTCCAGCCGTTTATTCGGGCTGGGTTAATGAATAGCCTGAGCCAGACGGTGATCAAACTGACTGCGCCTGGCGTACCGGACATCTACCAGGGCAGCGAGGGGCTTAACTTCAGCCTCGTCGACCCGGATAACCGCCGCGAACCGGATTTCGCCGCACTGGCGGAAAACCTCAGCGTAGCGGATGGCACCGTTTTTAACGATGCGCAACGCTGGCGAGACGGCAGCGTGAAGCAGTACGTCACCGCCACGCTGTTACGGCTTCGGCCACATTACCCCGCGCTTTTCCGCTACGGCGACTGGCTGCCGCTGAAGGTAACCGGCGAGCGGGAGGAGAATCTGATCGTTTATGCCCGCATTAAAGATGACGAGGCGCTGATCGTCGCCGTGCCGCGCCTGGTGTTTGACGTCACCGATAATTCGATGCTGTGGGCCAATACTACCGTGGCCATACCCCAGGCGCTGGCCGGGAAGCACTACCGGGATCTGTTTACCGGTGAGCGTCGCCTTCTGCCAGAGACGCTGGATTTAACGTCTGAAAAGGGATGTTTGTTGGTTCTGCTTACCTGCGAATAATTGAGGAGAACAAAAATGCCAAAGGATACAACGTTTGAAATTCGGGCCGGTCATGGCCAGCAGTTGGGCGCAAATTATGACGGGAAAGGGGTGAACTTCGCCCTGTTTTCCGCCCACGCTGAGCGGGTGGAGCTGTGTCTGTTTGATCCTTCGGGAAAAACAGAAATCGCCCGTCTGGAACTGCCGGAATATACCCATGAGGTCTGGCACGGCTATGTGCCGGACCTGAAACCGGGGGCGCTGTATGGCTACCGCGTTTACGGCCCCTACGATCCGGAGAACGGTCACCGCTTCAACCCCAATAAGCTGCTTATTGACCCCTATGCCCGTGAACTGGTAGGTGAAATTGAGTGGAACGATGCCCACTTCGGCTATGAGCTGGGACACGACGAGCTGGATCTCAGTTTTGACACGCGAGACAGCGCGCCGTTTACGCCCAAATGTAAGGTCATCGACCCCAATGCCGTTGACTGGCAGGACTCACGCCGGCCCGATATCCCGTGGCCGCATACCGTGGTCTATGAAAGCCACGTAAAAGGCTTTACCCAGCTTAACCCGGCTATTCCGCCTGAACTGCGCGGTACGTTTGAGGGGATGGGGCATAAAGCCTCGGTGGAGTACATCAAAAGCCTCGGCATTACCTCGGTCGAGCTGCTACCGGTTCACTGGTTCCCTGACGATCAGCACCTGCTCGATCGCGGCCTGAAAAACTTCTGGGGCTATAACTCGCTCGGTTTCTTTGCGCCAGCGTCCCGCTATTACGGCCCGGCGGGGATCCAGGGTTTCCGCGACATGGTGCGTGCTTATCATGACGCGGGCATCGAGGTGATCCTCGACGTGGTCTATAACCACACGGCGGAGGGCAACGAGCTGGGGCCAACCCTGTCGTTTAAGGGGATTGATAACTTCTGCTATTACCGCACCATGCCGGATCAGCACCGGTATTACATCAACGACACCGGCACCGGGAACACCGTTAACACCTCGCACCCGCGCGTGTTGCAGATGGTCATGGACTCCCTGCGTTACTGGGCAGAATCGATGCAGATTGACGGTTTCCGCTTTGACCTCGGAACCATTCTCGGACGCGAGCCGGAGGGATACGACCCGCGCGGCGGCTTCTTTGATGCCGTGACCCAGGATCCGGTGCTGTCGAAGCTGAAGCTTATCGGTGAACCGTGGGATATCGGCCCAGGGGGGTATCAGGTGGGGGGCTTCCCGCCAGGCTGGGGCGAGTGGAACGACAAATACCGCGACACGGTACGTGAATACTGGAAGGGAGATAACGTTTCTAACGATTTTGCCGCCCGTCTGTTAGGGTCCGGTGATTTGTACGATCTGCGCGGACGTCGTCCGTGGGCCAGCGTCAATTTTATCACCGCGCATGACGGCTTTACGCTGAACGACCTGGTATCCTACAACGAGAAGCATAACGCCGATAACGGGGAAGATAATAACGACGGACATAACGATAACCGGTCGTATAACTACGGTGAAGAAGGGCCGACGGAGAACCCCGATATCATCGCCACCCGCGAGCGGCAAAAGCGCAACTTCCTCACCACGCTCTTCTTCTCCCACGGCACGCCGATGCTGCTGGCAGGTGATGAGTTTGGCCGGACGCAAAAGGGCAATAATAACGGCTATTGCCAGGACAGCGAGATCTCCTGGATAAACTGGGAAGGACTCTCTGAAAACGACGAGAAGCTGCGCGACTTTACCCGTCGGTTGATTGCTCTGCGCGCTGAGCAGCCGCTGCTGCGCCGTGAAAACTGGCGCGACGGGCTTGAGATTCGCTGGTTTAACGCCGGTGGCGGACCGCAGCAGTCGGAACAGTGGGACGAGGGTTCCACTCTTGGTCTTGCCATCAGCCGTCCTGATCTTGAGCAGGAAGAGGGCATCTGGCACGACGTGCTGATGCTGTTTAACCCGTTTGAAGGCACGGTGCCATTCCAGATCCCGCAGTTTGGCGAAGGGGGCTGGGTGCTGGAGCTTTCGACGGCGGATGATGCCCCCACAGGGGAAATCATCACGGAATCCGTCGATTATGAACTGGCCGGGCGGAGCATAACGCTTTTCCGCCGTCCTTAAAGCGAGGCCGCCGCGCGTGCGGCGGTATCATACAGGGAGGAGATCGCGCGGAGTAATTGCGCGGTCTCGCCAATCGACGCGCCCGGAATGCCGCTTTCCGCATGAATGTTGATCAGGCAGGCTTCACGTACCTCCCGGTACTTCATGCACAGCGCTTTGCCTTCCTCCGTCGTCGAGAAAAAGAGCTCTTTCCCCGCTTTTTCACTGGTGACGTAACCCGCCTTTACCAGCTTTTTCAGCGCATACGTCACCACGTGGGTATCTTCCACGTTCAGCACAAAGCAGATGTCGGCCAGCTTTTTCTTGCGGTTGCGGTGGTTTACGTGGTGCAGAAGCGAGACATCGAAAGCGCCCATATCCGGTTCACCTGCTGCGGTCATGCAGCGCACCATCCATTTGTTAAACGCATTGCTGGTCATGATCAACGCGTATTCCAGCTCCGACAGTTCGGCACATCGCTCTGAGACGAGATGGCGGGAGGAGACGATACGCCCGTCCGCAATATCGTCGTGGTTTAACGCTGTTTTCGTTTTCTTTGTCGTCATACCGATCCTTTCTCCAGAATGTAAACCCGTCGATAAAATAAGAACATTTTATTGATAAATTGTTTACATGTTTTTGACGTTCAGATATAGCTTTTTAGTGCAGGTTCTGTGGAGCCTCACGCAACACACAACATCGCGCGCCGTAATGCACCGGCTTCGCTCTGCTGCGAAGTATAAAAAATAGCCGTCGGCGCGCAACGCTCACTTTGGATAGGGTAACGTTTATGGACAGTTCTACACTGTTGCCACTTATCGGGATTCCGGTGGTGGTTATTGGTTTTGCACTGCGTTTCAACCCGCTGCTGGTTGTCGTGGTGGCGGGGCTGGCAACGGGCCTGCTGGTTGGCATGGATTTCGGTATGCTGCTGGAAACCTTTGGCGAAAAGTTCGTGAATAGCCGATCGCTCGCCACTTTCATTCTGATCCTGCCGGTGATTGGCCTGCTGGAGTATTACGGGCTGAAAGAGCGCGCCCAGGCCTGGGTCGCGAAGATCGCCAGCGCCACCTCGGCGCGTATCCTGATGCTCTACTTTGTTGCCCGCGAAGGGACGGCTGCGCTGGGCCTGATGTCGCTTGGCGGCCACGCACAAACGGTGCGTCCTCTGCTGGCGCCGATGGCCGAAGGGGCGGCCCTGAATGAATATGGCGAACTGCCGCAGACTATCCGCGACAAAATCAAAGCCCATGCCGCCGCCTGTGACAATATCGCGGTTTTCTTTGGGGAAGATATCTTTATCGCCTTTGGCGCGGTACTGCTGATTGATGCGTTCCTGAAAGAGAACGGGATCGAGGGGATCGAACCGCTGCATATCGGCCTGTGGGCCATTCCGACCGCTATTGCGGCACTGATCATCCATATGACGCGTCTGCTGCGCCTCGACGCCAGCATTCGTCGCGACGTGATGGCCTGGAGAGCAGAGCAGGGTTCGCAGGAGATCGCACCATGATGACCTTTATCACCATTAACCGCGTGTACTACCTGATCGGCTTTGTCGTGATGCTGCTGGTTGTGATGACCCTTCGCGATCGCGCTAACCCGAAACGCTATACCACCGCGCTGTTCTGGTTTCTGTTTGGCGGGATCTTCCTGTTTGGCGATCTGATGGTGCAGGAGCTGGGTAAGTCGCTGGCGTATCGCATTATTGGCGGCGCCGTTATCGTGATTGCGCTACTGGCCGGTTTCGGGCTGGTCGGGAAGGGGCATTATAAAATGTCCACCGAGGAGGAGCGGGTTGCCTCATCACACCGGCTGAAAAACTGGCTATTCTTGCCCGCGCTGATGATCCCGGTGGTGACGGTCATCGGGACGCTGTTTCTGAAAGGCGTGTCGATTGGCGGTGTCTATCTGCTCGACCAGAAGCAGCTTACGCTGGCGGCGCTGTGCGTGGCCTGTGTGGCGGCTATCCTCACCGGCTGGTGGCTGACAAAAGGTACGCCGCTGCATGCGGTTCGTCAGTCGCGTCGGCTGGTCGATACCATTGGTTGGGCGGTGATCCTGCCGCAGATGCTCGCCATGCTCGGCGGGGTGTTTGTGGTGGCGAATACCGGTGAATCGGTACAAAAGGTGGTCAGCCTGTTTGTGAACCCGGACAGCCGCTTCATGCTGGTGGTCATTTATTGCGTGGGGATGGCGCTGTTTACCATGATTATGGGCAACGCCTTCGCTGCCTTCCCGGTGTTAAGCGCCGGTATCGCTCTGCCATTCCTGATTAACGTCCATCACGGTAACCCGGCACCATTGCTGGCTATCGGCATGTACGCAGGCTATTGCGGCACGCTGATGACACCGATGGCCGCCAACTTCAACATCGTGCCCGCCGCGCTGCTGGAGCTAAAAGACAAATATCAGGTTATCAAGATCCAAATCCCGACCGCGTTAACCTTGCTGGTGGTGAACGTGTTCTTAATGTATTTCCTCGTGTTTCGCTAAGGAGCTGCAATGGAATTAACGCAACATCAGGCTGACGCCTTCGCCAGAATGCCGTTGACCTATTTACGTCAGGAATACCCGAACCACATTATGCATCTGCTCAACGATGACGGCGATGTTCTGCCGCCTCGCGAGCTGCACCCGATCTTTTACGGCTGTTTTGACTGGCACTCTGCGGTGCACGGCTACTGGCTGCTGCTGCGCTGCCTGCGTCTCTGGCCCGAACTGCCGTGTCGGGAAGAGATCATCACTCTCTTCGAAGAACACCTGACCGACGAGAAGGTGGCGAAGGAGCTGGCCTATTTTACCGCGCCGTTCCGCGCGTCGTTTGAGCGACCTTATGGCTACGGCTGGCTGCTGGCGCTGGCCCAGGAGCTGAAACAATCGTCACTGCCGCAGGCGGAGCGCTGGTACCAGACGCTGCAACCGTTAACGCGGGATATTCGCCAGCGGCTGGTGGATTACCTCAGCAAGCTTACCTATCCGATCCGCGTCGGGACGCACTACAACACGGCGTTTGCGCTCGCGCTGGGGCTGGATTATGCCCGGGCGGTGAACGATGACACGCTTGAGCGCGCCATCCTGGACGCGGCAACGCGGTTTTACCTCGCGGACACGCATTATCCTGCGCATTATGAGCCGGGTGGCGACGAGTATATCTCCGGAGCGCTGACCGAGGCCCTGCTGATGAGTAAGGTGGTGGAGGATTTCCCGGCCTGGTTCGATGCGTTTCTGCCTGAAGTGGGCGCCATTTCTGCGCTCATGAACCCGGCTGAGGTGAGCGACCGCACCGACCCGAAAATCGCGCATCTGGACGGTCTCAACCTCAGCCGTGCCTGGTGTATGAAGCACATTGCCCGCGCCCTGCCGGAAAATCATCATGCCCGGAAGCCATTACGCGATGCCGTTGCGCGCCATCTCTCGGCAAGCGTGGAGCATGTTGTCGGCAGTCACTACAGCGGCGGGCACTGGCTGGCGAGTTTTGCGCTGCTGGCACTGGAGTAGCGCTTAGTTGTATATCAGACTAAATGTCGCCAGGCTGTCTGCCAGCCCCGCGGTGGCCTGGGTTTCGGTGCGCACATATTGTGCGTCGTAATCCAGGGAAAACGCGGTCTGCCGGGCAGCGTTGGCAAAAGGTTCGACACCGGTGCTGTTGAGAGGAACGGTTGTGCCTCTGGCGGCACCGTAGTTATCGCCATACAGAATGCGGATCCCCACGCCGGTAGCGGCGCTCTCCTGTTGACTTAGCGCCAGCACATCGTGATTCTGCGCGTCTTTTTCAGTCGGACCAAAGAACCCGATCTTCACCGCTGCCGTTTGGGATGCGTCACAGACCAGAGGGATGATGAAGCGGTGTTTATCCCCATCCATTCCTTTGTTGAGATCGCTTACGCTACTTTGTCCCATATTGACGGTGATGTTGTTATCCGAGATATAACAGCTCGATTTATGCACTTTCAGGTCGGCGGCAGCGACTTCCACCGTCACGCCAGCTTCAGATATCACCGCGCCGTTAGCATCCTCCAGAATCAGCGTTCCTGTGCGAATTTGCCCGCTGTTCGGCTGTTCATAGACAATCTCCTGCGCGGTTTTATAAAACACGACGAAGAACTGGGTCGCCATTTGCGAGGGATCGTTTGTGCTGCAAATCGCAACGCTGTCATCCCCCGAGGCGATGTAATGCACGGGTTCGGCTGCACAGTGCGTGGTTTCGCGAATGCCCACCGCAAACCCGACGCCGGGAATATCTGGCACGTCATAAACGGAGGCCGGGGCGCCCGTACCGTTCGGCGCCACGCCGCTGACGGGCGCTACGGTTAAGGCGTTATTGGCCACAAAGCGCATCGTTACCGGGCCGGTTCCCTCAGGACAGTTATAAAACGAGCGGTTTTCCTGGCCCAGGATAGCGCCTGAAAGCATCGACCCCGGAGGGATCGAGGGGTTATCAGTGATCGAGTAGTTTTGAAAGTTAATGACCGCATCGCCCATGGTCGGCGGGCAGGTCTGAGACGCCCTTGCCGTAGCGTGAATCAGCAAAAAAGCGAGCATCAGGAGATTGATTAAACGGTTGATATTGTTCACAGGTGTCTCAGTAAGTTATTGGCACTGAAGGTTCATAAGCGTGACCGGAGTGCGGCCAGCGGTATCCGGAAGGCGTAATGGGGCGCTACAGCGCATATCCTGGCCTTTCTGCCGCCAGCTGGCATGCAAGGTCCCGCGTAGCGGCACGCCGCTGAGATAGACCTGTCCTGCTTCGCCAACGATGCCGACGCTTGATTTCGCAGACGTCCCGTTCGAGACATACGCGCTGGCGCCAAATGGAAGCGGGCGCCCGTGTGCCGTAAGGGTGATGAGCGTTCTGATGCCCACGTGGGTATGGTAATTCGCAAGGACGACCGCGCCGCTGGTCGGCACAATCGTTCTGCTGTTCTGGTCCAGATCGACATTTTCTGCCAGCGTTTCGGTATCCAGCGAAATGGTGTTTTTGTGATACGCCGATAAGGTTGGCATCACGGCATAACCTCGGGAGTCGGTGTGAACATTGGTCGCCCCTTCAACCTGAACGTCCGACGCCTCGTCAGCGCGGATCAGCGCCAGGGTATCCCCAAGGCTTTGGCTCAACGTCACCCCATACTGTGTTGCCACAATGCCGCCTGCTGCGCCGTAGTTCACGCGGTTGCTATAGCGATCGTGGCTGTACCCGAGACTGGCGCTGCCATAACCGCCGTGATAAGCCAGCGCAAGGTTGCTGTTCGCGGTATTGGCCTGGTTGTCGAAGCCCTGCTGGAGGTTATAGTTCAGGCGATCGTGGGCCAGCGCCGTACCATACAGCGAAACCTGCCGGGTAGTATGGCCATCAAGATTATTGTTGAGGCTGTAGCTGGTTGTTGCGCCGGGTAGCCAGCGGCTGAGTGGGACGCTGATGCTAAGGTTTATCGCCCGTTCGTTGTCGCTATCATCAGCGCTTGAGCGGGTGAGATAATACCCAACACTCAACGACACCCCTTTGTAGTTAGCGTAATAGCCAAGATGGACGGTTTGATCGACCGCCGAGGCGTTCCAGTAATCCTGACGGTAAAAGGATGCGCTGATATTGCCCAGCGCACCGAGATCCTGCGTCAAACTGAACTGTGTGCGGTTACGCCGGTTATGCACGTGCTGGTCTCGATCGCTGTCATCATTTGCTTCACTGAAACTGTAAAAGTCATGCGTCGTATAATGGCTGGTCGAAAGGGTGAGCGACGTGTTCGTCTCAGCGAGATTTTTTTGGTACTGAGCGCGTATTTGCTGCCCGAGGGCAAGCCTGTCATCACTGAGGTGTGCTTTCGCCGCAACGGTGTCCACACCCAGTGCCCCAAACCGGCCAAAATCTTTACCTAATCCCAGCGCGAGAGCCTGATAGTGGCCGGAAAGCTCCGCTCCGCCGTACAGCGTCAGGCTTGAAGACAATCCGTAAAAGGCGGAGGCCTGAACAAACGGCGGGGTGTCGCCCTCGGCGTCAGGGCTGTTATACCGTCCGGCGCTGGCGCTGAATTTCAGTCGTTTCTCCCGTAGCATGAAGGCCACCGAGGAGTAGGGTTGGGTGAACGTGCGTTCGCTGCCATCACTTTCATGGACCGTGATCTCAAGATCGCCGCTTTGCGAAGTGGGGAAGAGATCGCTAATGACAAATGCGCCAGGCGCAACATAGGTTTCATAGATGGTGTAACCGTGCTGGCGAACGCTGACGCGGGCATTGCTGTGAGCGACCCCGCGGATCGTGGGCGCGAAACCGCGCTGGCTGTCCGGCAGCATATTCTCATCCAAGGCAAGCTGAAGCCCCGTAAACTGAAAACTGTCAAAAACCTCGCCAGACGTGTAGGCATTCCCTATTGTTAACGCGCTCTTCAGCGGCGTAATGGCCCGCTGGAGTGATGTTCCCTGAGACTGCCAGTGATGGGTATTACCATATTCAAACGTGGCGTAATTGCGTAAACGCCACGCCCCCAGGTTGATACCGGATCGCAGGCTCAGATAGCTGCTGTTGTCATGAATATTGTCGATGTTGGTTGTCGAGCCCGTAAGATTGTAATCGACAAAAGCAGCGGGGATGCCGTCGTCCCACTGTTCGGGAGGAATATAATCGGCACTTTTTTGCAACATGGCTGCCTGCGGAATGCTGAAAACCAGCCGATGATGGGTGAAGTCAAAATGCGTCGACGCATCGGGGATATATTTGCCGATGTCCGTAAATGTCTCCTCGTCATGCAGCGCATCGAACGAAGAGAAGGCCGCGATGTTTATCCCAAGTCTCTTGAGGTACGCCAGGTTGAGGACCGGTGAGAGCGTTCCCCCCGTATCAACGAATGCAATTTCGCGCTCATCCCGCTGCGTCTGGTTAACAACAACCGCGACACGATAACGTCCCGGCTGCTGACCGCCTTGTCGGGAAAAATAGCTTAAGTCGCTAGCCTGCTGCTGATCTGCGGTGATCTCCAGCGCCTGAGGATCGAAGTACTCATCGGCCTGTGCCCGGCGCACATGAATGCCAGACGTGACCGCACCCGCAAGCATCGCGAGCGTATAAATGCGGGGTAAATTGCGTGGGCCGAGAGAATGCATGTGCGGTCGTTGGCTACATTCGCCAAAGGCGTGTTGTCACAGCGTCAGGATTGCGTGGCGACTCTCGTCAGCCCGCCGTAATCGTTGATCGCCTGCCAGCGAATGGTCCCCGAGCAGGGAATGTGCCATTGACGATCGGAGAAGGGGTCAATCATTCCCGGCATTTCAACGTCGGTGTTCCCAACGCTGACCTTGTAAAACGATACAAACCAGGGCGAGGGGTTGTGTGCGCTAAGCGTATTATTACGACAGGTAAATTTTAATTTTTTGTAGGCAAGTTCGGCATTGCCTTTCAACCCTGCGGGACGGAAAAATAACTTGAATTTTGACTTCACGTTAATCTGCAATTTGTTGCTGTTTGCTTTTTTGCTCGGGGCAATATTTTTGATGTTAAGCCAAAAAACAGATTCCCGGTCAGTGGGTAATGGCGTTCCAAGATAATTGATGCGCAGCGAGTTTTTCTGTTCCGCATCTAAACGAAATAACGTAGGCGTCACGATAAAGGGCGGAGCGGTTTTATTCTTACTGTCAATATTTTCAATCCACGACTGAATAAGATAAGGGGTTTCTTTTTCCATATTGGTAATGGAAAATGCCACTTCTCTTTGCCCCTCAAGGTAAACAACACGCGTACCGCCCATCACAACCCCCGCGTGTGCTGTCAGACTCATACCGAGCGAATAAAAGAACAGGGCCGCAGTGAGTTTCTTCATTTTCAGATCCCCGTAGAGGTAAAAGATAAGCAGAGCAAGCTCTGCTTATCATCAGTCGATCAGTTATAAACCATCAGGAAATTGGCATCTGCGTCGGCTTCTCCGGTGCTGACGACATCGGTGGTGGCATTATAATTGGCGTAGAAATTGAGTGTTTTTGAATCTTCCCCTTCGGCAAGGTCGATACTCTGAGAAATATCACCAATTTTAATCTGCGTGTTACGGTCGCTTTCATAGAGTTTAACGGCAACGCCAGTCGCCGTATTGCCATCGCTGTCCACGGAGGAATTTAAACCCAGCAGGGTATTATCATTCGCATCTTTGTTACCATCAAACAACACGGCAACGGTTTTAACGGAATCTGGGCAACCTTCAACTGAGATCTGGAAAGGCGTGCGCGTGGTCTCTTTTTGGGTGGCAAAGTAGCTTGCAGCCCAGGTGCCTAATTCAACGGTTTGCCCTGCTGAGTCGGTGGTGATATTACAGGATGCATCGGTAATCTTACCGGTAAAATGGACTACGCCGCCCGTGCCCTGAGTCCCCGCATCGTTCTCTGGGTTGGTATTAATATTATTGTCGCTGTCACCAGAAGGAAGGCCCGCCAGCGCACTGCCACTTGCCATCATCAGGCCACAAAGGGTTAACGCGATCATGTTTTTTTTGTTGATCATGCCTATTGTTCTCATTCGCTCAAATATGTCAGTCTGGATATGCCGCTAGCAACACTGCCGGTGGCGTTATTGCTCAGAAAAAACAGCGCGAATGCTAACAAAATGCCAATTCAGTCCATAACAAAAGGTTGTCTAAAATTAAATTACTTTATTTTACGAAACCCCGTAACTTTCTTGTAACCTTACTTCGGGTTTGCTGATGTCGTTTATTGATGTTGCGAATCTAATTCCTGCCTGAGGGTTTATATTTGCCTTGTCACAAACGGTGCATTATTCATTGTGAGCTCAGTGGAGCTACTTTGTTATTGTCTCGTCCTGGCAGGAATAAAAATGAAGATATTTATTATTTCTATTGGGATATCAACGAATGAAACTGACTAAAATTGGTGCGACGCTTATTCTGACTTTCTGTGGCGCGAGCGCGGCGACGGCTTCTAACACTATCACATTTAATGGAACGGTGCTCGATCAGGGTTGTGATATTGCCGTTGATGGCGGCACGGCAAATGCGACCGTTGATCTGGGCTCAACGGCGGCAACCGACCTCGCTACAAAAGGCGACCTTGGCGCGCCAAAACAGTTTGTGTTCGACCTGAATAACTGCCCAACCAGCACGACTGCAAATATTGTCTTCTCAGGCCCTGTTGATGCTGTTGCAGCCGATCCATCCTATTTTGCAAACACTGCTACGCTGGGTGCGGCAACCAACGTGGCCGTTCAGCTCAAGCAGGGCGGCTCAAATGGTACCATCGTCAAAAATAATGCAGATAACGATCCTATTACTTTCACCGATGGCACAGCGAGTCAAACCTATACCGCGCAGATGATTGCCACCGGGCAGGCCGTTGCCGGCGATGTTAACGCTGTTATTACCTATAACGTCCGTTATAACTGATTCCGCAGGAGGGGAAACCCTCCTTTTTAGTTTGTGAGTGCATTATGAAACCCATCGCCGCTGTTATTTTTTGCGTGGCCAGCGCCGCCAGCCTGAACGCGTCCGCCAGTATTGTTACCGGGAGTACGCGGGTTATTTTTGATGGCTCCCGCCAGGCCGCCTCTTTGTCCGTTGAAAACTCTGACAAGGTTACCAACCTGGTACAGTCGTGGATTAGCCCGGCTAAAGGCAGCCCGTTAAAAAAAGAAAATATGATTATTACGCCACCGCTATTCCGTCTGGAAGCCGGGAAAAAAGCGTCAATTCGTATTGTGCGTTCAGGTTTACCTGTTCCGGAAGATCGTGAATCGCTGTTATGGCTGAACGTGAAAGGGATCCCCGCTACCGACGGTAGTGAAGGTAAAAATACGATGCAAATTGCCATCAACTCAAAGATTAAGCTGATCTACCGTCCGGCAGCATTAAAGGGGCAGACGCCAGAATCCAGTGCGGAAAAGCTTAAGTGGAACCTGACCGCGAAGGGTTTACAGGTCAATAACCCGACACCTTTTTATATGAACTTCTCACGAATTGAAATTAATCACCAGGCGTTAAGCGGGCAGTATTTTGTCGCGCCATTCTCCACGTTGAGTATTTCTGAAGGTGTTATGTCACCTCACGGCAAAGTAACCTGGTCGCTTATTAATGATTATGGCGTGAAAGGCCCGGACAAAGTCACCTCATATTAATCGACACCGTAAGTCTCCCGCACGGATACAGGGTTACAATGGAAAAAGTGAAACAAACCTACGTCCTTTCTTTAGGGCTCGGGCTCAGTGTTGTCTTTAGTTCTTTCAGCGCACGTGCGCAGGAACATTTCAACCCTCATCTTTTGGAAACAGACAGCGCAGAAGTGCCAGCAATGGATCTCAGTCTGTTTGCCAAAGATGAGGTGCCGCCCGGGGACTATAACGTCGACATTTTTATCAACGGCAATCTGGTAGACAGTAAAACCCTCTCTTTTCGACGGTTGAAAAGTGCTCCTACGTCAGACCGCACAGGGGCATGCTTAAACGTCACTCAGCTGAAAGCCTGGAACGTTCGTGTCGATAACTATTTTGGCGAACAGGAAAAAGCCAGCGAATGTGTGGATCTGTATGCCATCCCAGGCGCGGACGAAAAAATCGATCTGGCGCAGCAGCGTTTCGACCTGATCCTGCCGCAGGTTGCTTTATTTAACACCGCAAGGGGTTATGTTTCACCGGAGCGCTGGGATGAAGGGATCACGGCGGGTTTACTTAATTACAGCGTCTCAGGTCAACAGGATCTGCATCAGCGCAACGGCACCGACAGCAGTAATCAGTTTCTTAGCCTGCAACCGGGGCTGAACGTAGGCGCCTGGCGCTTTCGCAACTATTCCACCTATACCCATTCCGAATCCGAAAATGACTGGGATTCCGTGTATACCTACGCCTCACGGGATATTAAATCTCTTAAAAGCCAGCTGGTGCTGGGACAAGGAACCACGCGCGGCGGCATTTTTGATAGCGTCGGTTTCACCGGGGTGCAGATGTACTCGGATAACGATATGAAGCCGGACAGCATGCAAGGCTTCGCCCCGGTAATACGCGGTATAGCCCGCAGCAATGCCGAAGTGACGGTATACCAGAACGGTCACAGCATTTATAAGGCTACCGTGCCGCCGGGACCGTTTGAATTCAGCGATATGTATCCGACCGGCAGCTCCGGCGATCTGCAGGTGGTGATCAAAGAGTCCGACGGTACGCAAAGTAGCTTTATTGTGCCTTACGCCACGCTGCCGGTATTGCAACGTGAAGGTCAGGTGCAGTATGGCCTGGTGGCGGGCAAAACCCGTCAGGACGGGTCAGGTTCACGTGCAGAGGATTTTAACTTTATTCAGGGATCAGCGGCCTGGGGCGTCGGAAAAGGGATCACGCTTTACGGCGGCTATATTCAGGCGGAAGACAATTATTCCAACCTGATTGCCGGAACTGGTTTTAATATGGGCAGCGCCGGAGCGCTCTCATTTGATATTTCCCAGTCGTGGGCGGATATCCCGCAGCCGGACAACATGCGACAACAGGAACACCATAGCGGCCAGTCGTATCGCGTGCGCTACAGTAAGACGCTTCAGCAGACCAACACCGATATTGCCGTCGCCGGTTATAAATTTTCAACCCGGGGTTATCTTTCGTTTCAGGACTTCCTCAATGACTGGGATCCGGGCAATAGCACTATTGATAATGGCCGGGAGCGAAACCGTTTTGAT
The DNA here is from genome assembly GCF_021869665.1 of Enterobacter cloacae complex sp. ECL411. Taxonomy (NCBI): domain Bacteria; kingdom Pseudomonadati; phylum Pseudomonadota; class Gammaproteobacteria; order Enterobacterales; family Enterobacteriaceae; genus Enterobacter; species Enterobacter cloacae complex sp. ECL411. The sequence goes on along the minus strand of NZ_CP091486.1, from coordinate 2,301,165 downwards.
GTGACAATCTCGCAGACGTTGCCTTTCGGCACCCTGTCACTGAGCATGTACGACGCCTCTTACTGGAACAGTGAACATGCGGACTCCATGAACCTGGGCTTCAGCAGCACGCTTGGACCGGTGTCGTACTCGCTGAACTATGCCCACTCTAAAAACGTCAATGGCGGTTACAATAACGATTCCGATAACTACGACGACGATAACGTCTTCTCGCTTAACCTGAGCGTACCGTTCAGCGCCTTCAGCCACAGTGAAGCGGCCCGGTCTGTTTCGGCTAACTATTCGATGAACAGTAGTAAAAACGGCGATACCACGCACAACATCGGAATTTCCGGTACCGCGATGCAGGAAAACCAGCTGAACTGGCAGGTTTCAGAAGGCTATAACGCCGATTCTGAAGCTACTAACGGCAATGTCACTGTGGGTTATCAAAGTACTTATGCCGATATGTCAGCAGGCTATAGCTACGACGATTACAGCCGACGAGTGAATTACAGCCTACGCGGGGGCATGGTGCTGCATCGCGACGGTATCACCCTGGCGCGTCAGCTGAACGATAGCGTAGCGCTGGTTGAAACACCGGGTGTTTCCGGTATGCCAATCAACGGGCAGACGAACGTTCATACCGATTATTTCGGTAACGCCATTGTGCCGTACGTTCGTCCGTATCACAGCAATTCGATCTCACTCAACACAGTGGATGCCAGCGATACTTCCGCGGCCATTGATAACATCGCCAAAACCGTGGTGCCGACCAAAGGGGCGGTAGTACGCGTGAAGTACAACACCTGGATTGGACAAAAGGCGATGATGACGCTGACCTACAACGGTAAACCGGTGCCGTTTGGCGCAGTAGTAACACAAACCAGCGGCGAGTCGGATGACACGCGCAGCAGTATTGTTGGCGACGGCGGGGAAGTGTATCTCGTCGGGCTCGCCGGGAAAGGGCGGTTAATTGTTAAGTGGGGGGAGACGGCGAACAAGCAGTGCGCCGTTGATTACACACTTGCCGGCGCTAAAACAGAGGCCGATATTTTATTCATCAACGGGGTTTGCCATCCCGTATCGGGAGCAAATTAATGTCACGCTTCATTATTCTCCGTTCCGGCCTTAAATCGCTCATCGGCCCGGGAATGGTATTCATGCTGAGCGTGTCGCCGGCAATGGCGTACACCGATCGCAATGATATTGAGTTCCATGTCACCGGAAACATTATTGATGGCTCATGTAACGTCACCAAACCGGAGGCAGTCGACCTCGGGAAATATTACTGGAAAGACTTTGCCGTAGCGGGGGGGAACACAGGAAATGTGCCAGTGACCATCGCGTTTGACAGCTGCACCGCAGGGTTAAGCCAGGCAACGGTTACCTTTACAGGCGCACCTTACGCTGAAGATCCGGCTTATGCCTCTGTCATTTACGCCAATCAGGTGGCGGCAGATGCAGGCGGCGCGACCGATGTCGGCCTTCAGTTGTTTATCCGTGACCACGAACATCCCATCAGCGGTGTCGCGCTGGCCAACGGCGTGAGCTACCCGGTTGCGCTCGAAAACCAAACCGGCGCGATGACTTTTACTGCCCGAATGTATACCCCACATGGGACCCCAACACCGGGTGCATTCAGCAGTGCGATTACATTGAATGTTGTTTATAACTGAGCTTAAGTGAGCAGACTAATTTCATGTCAAAATATTTATATTATCTGGTGTTATTGCTGGGGACAGTCCCACTATTAAGTCATGCAGCCTGTAACCGGGATAACGGCGATGATGTTACCGTTACGACGATCCCATTACCCTCGAAACTGTTGGTCAGTGCGAAAAATTATACCTTTGGCGAAGTGTTATACGATTCTGGATATATCAGCGGGACGGATGGGGATGTCACGATTAAAAACTGTAGCAGGGATTATTACGTAGGATTTCATTATAACCCGACTCATTTAGCATCGGCGTCGCCGGTAGGAGATAATATCTACCCGACCACGATACCGGGTATCGGCATTAAGACCTACACGCTTAACCAGGCCGGTCCGTATGATTATGAACGTGCGGTTGATAACTCATGGCAGTCCGGCGATGGCGAGAGCAGCCATACGCTGGCGGGCTCGGCCTATCGTGTGCAGTTGATTGCGACGGGGGGTACAATCCCGAGCGGTAATCTGGCCCTTGAGAGCGGCAAACTGGCGACGGTGGAATTTCGTGAAGGGCAAAGCAGTTCGGATAACGGTGATAATGCGTCAGAAGTCTATTTGTCAAATACACAGATAGAAGTCTATGCGATGGGATGCTCAGCATCCGTTTCTTCCCTGCTGTTTAATATGGGCGATGTGGATACCTCTGCGTTTGATAATCTTAAGATGGTGGAAGGACCCGAACAGGATGTTGGTCTGAGCTGTCAGCCAGGCACCAACGTGACCATGACCATCAACGGGCCGCTTGCCGAGGGCGACAATGATAATGGCTCAGTGATTGCCTTAGACCAGTCTGAATCGGGTACGACGGCGACCGGTGTGGGGGTCGTGATATCAGCCTATCAACCGGCGCTACGCAGTTTTACCTACTGGGCCATTGGTCAGGAGGTACAAGCTTTTAATTCCAGTCGTGTAAAAGCCGCATCACAAGGCAGTGGGCTGGCTGCCGATGGTACCGCGCTTGCTGATATCGGCTCCGCAACCACCTATAGCGATCCGGCAAATACAGGCGGGGCCGGAGAGTCTGAAACCTTACGTTTTAAAGCGTGGTATTACAAAACCAGTGACGTTGTCACGCCAGGGCAAGCAAATGCCACCGGGACAATCACCCTTAAATATAATTGATACCTTTGATCATGACAGGGGGTAGCGCTGCGGTTTATTTTTGTACACCCCTGCGCTACCGTTATGTGTTTCTGTCGTGTACATTTCCTCTGCGACCCTATTTATTCGGTGGAACTGACAATGATTACTAAACGGTCTGAGCCACGCTTTTCATTCATTCTGTTAATTTTTGTGTGTCTTGTAGGATTATATTCTTTTAACGGTCACCTTAAGCCTCACGCCGGACAAAAAGGGGTTGCATGTATTTCTTACAAGCGGATCCTGCGTGAATCACCGTTACTGGCACAGGAAAAAAAGCAGAACGAAATACTTCTCGCATTAGCTAAAAAATCCGCGCTTGAAGTTGAGAAAAAATATTACGCTCTGCCAGAACCCTTGCGCCGTGAAATGAAAGCGATCGATGATATGAGTAAAAACACGCAACTGCGGGCAGAGCAGGGTCGCCTGCGGCATATAAGCCAGCGAGTCATATCTGATACCGTTGAAAAATACAGAATAGATCATCACTATTCGGTCGTTTTCAATAAAGATAGCGCCTCTACAGTGGATTATGGTCACGACATCAGTAATGAAATCATTAATGAATTACAGCATGTAAAAGTGGTGTACGGGCCGCGCCCTAATTTTGAAGATGCGACCCGGGAGCTTTTGCTCGCTCAACCTGTTTCCGCAGGATGAGTGATTTTACGCAGTCGGCTCGCGCTGACGATGACCGCTACCGCAGAAGCCGCCGCAGCGATCCACAGTGCAGCATGAATTGATCTCTCATTTGTTGCCAGCAGTACGCCCACAGCGGCGGCCCCCAGACATTGCCCGAACGTGCGCATAATGGATAACACACCGGATGCATAGCTCGCATAGTCACGACTAACGTTTGAGAGCATTTCCCGGTTATTGGGACTCTGAAAGCAGCCAAATCCCATCCCGCAAACCAGGCTTCGCAGGCAGATATCCCACATCGAAGGGCTGGCGGGTAATGTTGCCAGCAGAATCAAACCGACGACAAAAATCATCAGCCCCAGGGTTGAAATCACCGGGGCTGAAATCGTGTCCGCCCACCGGCCTGCATGCGGCGCAATCAGCACGATCCCTAACGGCCACGGCGTAAATAGCAGGGCAGAAATCACCGGACTGTAGCCGTATTCGCTCTGAAACAGGAAGGGTAGCGCAATAAAGGTGATACCCTGGCTGACAAAAGCAATCATCGACGTTAAGGCCGCGAGGGTAAAACGATCATTTTTGAATATGGCTGGCGGCAGTAAGGGGTTATCCGTGCGGCGGATCTGCCAGATAAAAGCCATGCCGCTCAGCGCAGCGAGAACCGTCCAGCAAAGACTACCTGTGTGATAAGTAGCATCCTGGAGGCTGTTCGCCGCCACGATCGTCGAACCCAATAGCAGCGCCGACAATATGGCGCCCAGGGTGTCAAAGGGCGCTTGCTTTCGAACCGCATCCCGCGGCAGCGCTTTGACCGCCAGCAGCAAGGCGAGGGTGCCGGGAAGAACGTTTATCGCAAAAAGCCATTGCCAGCTCAGGGTGTGAAGGATCGTACCGCCCAATACCGGGCCGATAGCGGAGCTGGAGGCGATGAGCAGGGCGTGTAAACCCAGAATGCGGCCAAGCAATCGTCCGGGAAATACGGACCGCAGTATCGCGGGAGCAATACTCAGCGTCGCTGCGCCGCCGATCCCCTGGAGCACGCGCATACCGATAAGCACTTCGGGCGTTTTCGCCAGCGCGCAACCCAGCGATGTCAGGGTAAAGGTCGTCAGGCCTGCCAGAAATACGGGGCGATAACCCAGGCGGGCCGCAAGCGCCGCGAATATCGCCAGCATCATTGCAGCCGCCAGCAGATACCCGTTGGCGAACCAGACGGCATAACTGGCTGGCACCTGCATCTCCTGAGCCATGGAGGGCAGGGCAATATTGATCATGGTGCCATCAAACACGCCCATTAACGTGGTGGTCATTATCGCGGCCATCACCCGTGCGCGCGTCGGGCCAGGCAGTCCATCGTCGCCGGGTTGGCTGGAAAAAAGCATCATCTTGTTGTCCTTAGAGAAGAGTGTGTGGATGACAAAACTATAAAGATGGCTTTTGCAGGGCGGAAGGCGCACCATTTGCACTTTATCGTTGCATGAAACGCCTTATCTGAATCTACAGGGAGGAAGGAGATGTCCGAACCCGATTTTAATTTGCTGATAGCACTCGACATATTGCTGAGCGAAGCGAGCGTGGCAGGCGCGGCACGTCGTCTGAACCTCAGCACCTCGGCAATGAGCCGGACATTAAGCAGGTTACGCGACGTCACTGGCGATCCGATTCTGGTGCGCGCCGGACGTAATATGGTACTGACCCCGTGGGCCGAAGCGACCCGGGACCGTGCCAGGCGTGCAGTGCACGAGGCCAGGGCGGTATTACAGCCCTCAACTGAAACGTTCAGCGCGCGAAGTCTGGCGCGACTTTTTACCATCAGGGCAAACGATGGTTTTGTGGTGGCGTTTGGGCCTGCGCTTATAGCGGCTGTGGCCGACGCCGCGCCGGACGTCTGTATACGCTTTGCGCCTAAGCCGGAAAAAACGTCGCGCTATCTTCGGGAAGGGCTGGTTGATCTGGAGATTGGCGTCCAGAGTAATATGGGGCCTGAAATACGGCTGCAACGACTGTTTGAGGATCGGTTTGTGGGCGTCGTGCGTAAGGGGCATCCGCTGGCTAAGCAGGCAGAAATAGGGGTGAAGGATTATGTCGCCTGGGGCCATGTGGTAGCGTCACCCGAGGGTGCACTGCACGGATCCGTTGACGATGCGCTGGCCGAACTCGGAACAAAACGTAAAATCGCGAGCGTCGTACCGGGATTTCCGACGGCGCTGTCCGTGGCGGTGGCATCGGATCTTATCGCCATGATACCCGCGCTCTATTTACTCAATCAGCAGGTAACGGACCAGGTACAGGTTTTCGAGCTGCCGTTCAAAAGCCGTCTAATTACGGTATCACAGATGTGGCACCCAAGAATGGAACGCGATCCCGCGCACCGCTGGCTGAGAGAGCAAATTCTTGCGATATGCAGAGTGAAGAGGTCAGACATGATTAAGGGACCTGTATAGCGATTGCTATACGCGCCGCTTATGCTATGCTTGTAAAGCAATTGCTATACAAGAGGTATACCCATGAAATCAGATGTTCAACTCAATCTTAGAGCCAAAGAATCCCAGCGGGCGCTTATCGATGCCGCCGCAGAGATCCTCCATAAATCACGTACTGACTTCATTCTGGAGATGGCCTGTCAGGCAGCCGAAAATGTGATCCTCGATCGGCGTGTATTCAATTTTAACGATGAACAGTATGCAGAGTTCATTGATATGCTTGATGCCCCGGTCGCCGACGATCCTGCCATAGAAAAACTGCTGGCAAGGAAACCTCAGTGGGACGTGTAACCGCCCCAGAGCCCTTATCCAGCGTCCATCAACTGGCGGAGTTCGTCAGTGGAGAGGCCGTACTTGACGAATGGTTAAAACAAAGAGGTCTGAAAAACCAGGCGCTTGCCGCAGCCCGAACGTTTGTCGTTTGTAAAACGGGCACAAAGCAGGTCGCGGGATTTTACTCTCTGGCTACCGGCAGCGTTAACCATACGGAAGCGACAGGTAATTTGCGGCGTAACATGCCGGATCCCATTCCCGTGATTATTCTTGCCCGTCTGGCTGTCGATGTCTCAATACGCGGAAAAGGGTTGGGAGCCGATTTACTCCAGGATGCGGTTTTACGCTGTTATCGGGTAGCAGAGAATATTGGGGTGCGGGCGATCATGGTTCATGCACTCACTGAGGACGCCAAAGCGTTTTATATCCACCATGGTTTTAAAGCATCGCAGACTCAGGAACGGACACTGTTTCTCAGGCTTCCTCAGTAGCGGCGGGATTTTATGGAATGAATGTTCAGCCCGTCTGGCTGATAAGCTTGCGCCAGACTCTGTTATGCAAAGTAAATAGCAGCATCTTATAGAAAGCGGTAGAGAGGATACAGCTGCCGCTAAGCCCAAGCATGACAATACTTACCAGTGCCGCGGTCAGGCTGATCCTCGATAAATGTTAGATGGAATATGCCATGAACTTTGCGGATGCCCCGTAATTTTTGCGTTATGAAGTCATCGTAAGTCCACAACTAAATTTAGGCAACCGACTGATTCATCGGTAAGTTCCTGAAAGAGAGGAACTCATGAACTAAAGAATAAACCCACCTAATTTAACATAATATACATTATGCGCACTTAGATTGTAATGGCTCAATAGTAATGTCCGCCTGTGGCTCAATTCAGATGTCCGCGCTATGGTAAGCTTCACTGGTCCGTTTAAACTACCGGGAGGCATATCATGAGCGCAGAAAGCTCAGGAGTGTTTACTTTGAAAGAGATCAACCGGATCAAGATTATACAGGACGTCATTGAACGTCGCATCACAACGCGCCGTGCGGCCGAGCACCTCGGTATCAGCGACAGGCAATGCCGCAGACTTCTTGCCCGTTACCGTGAAGGCGGACCGCTTGGTATGGCCAGCAGACGATGTGGCATGCGTGGTAACCGCCAGTTGCCACCCGGGCTCGCAGATCAGGCTCTGGAACTGATCAAGACGCGTTATGCTGATTTCGGTCCGACTCTGGCGCGTGAAAAGCTCGAAGAACTCCACGGACTGTTTCTTGGCAAAGAAACTGTCCGGCGCATCATGGTGCGGGCTGGCTTATGGGTTCCCCGTAAACAACGTGCCGCAAGGATCCCTCAACCACGGTACCGGCGTCCGTGTACTGGTGAGCTGATACAAATAGATGGCTGTGATCACGACTGGTTTGAAGGCCGTGGCCCGGCCTGCACCGCGCTGGTCTATGTTGATGATGCAACCAGCAAACTGATGGAACTGTTGTTTGTTAAATCGGAGTCCACGTTTTCTTACTTCGAAGCCACGCGGCGCTATATCGATAAGCATGGTAAACCGCTGGCACTGTACAGCGATAAAGCCGGTGTTTTTCGTGTTAACAATAAACACGCCACAGGCGGAGACGGGCATACTCAGTTTGGGCGAGCCATGCATGAACTGAACATCCAGACTATCTGTGCAGAAACCAGTCCCGCCAAAGGGCGTGTAGAACGAGCTCACCTCACTTTACAGGATCGTCTGGTCAAAGAGCTGCGGTTACAGGGCATTTGTTCAATGGAGGCTGCAAATGACTTCGCTGAGGCCTATATGGCTGACTATAACCGCCGTTTTGGCAAAGTACCGCGACATGATTTTGACGTACACCGTGCTGTAGAACATGATGAGGACCTGGGGCTTATTTTCACTGTTCGTGAAAAACGTAAAGTCTCAAAATCGTTGACGATACAATATGATAAAATGTTGTACCTGATTGAAGACAGCGAACTGAGTCGCCGTGCAATAGGTAAATATATCGATGTGTATCACTATCCTGATGGCAGAAAAGAGCTGCGCCTGAACGGTACGCTACTTCCCTACTCTACCTACGACCGACTGTCAGAAATCGACCAGGGCGCGATTGTCGATAACAAGCGTCTTGGCCGAACCCTGGAGTTTATCAGTCTGGTGCAGAGCAAGCGGGATAACACGCGCTCTCAGTCAATTCCCGCTGGAGATGGCCCTTCCCGACGACGGCCAAAGCAGGAAGGGAAGAAATCCCAGCGCTCACTGGATAATGATGACATGCTCGAAGCACTCAAACAGCTTCAGTCACGTTCAGAGGACATTTTTGGTAAAAGAGCCCGCTGATGGTACTCACTGGCCGGACAGTGGTTGCTCACCAGTTGATATTGTCCGGCCAGACCCATGATGTATTATTCATTTCGTTCAGCATCTTTATGTCCTGCTTTTCACGGGCATACTTACCCCATAATGAATGAAAAGAACGAACAATACTGATTAACTGCTTTTTTCTTTGCTCCGGAGATAGGCTGATAAAATAGCAGCACCTGCTGTCAATATTATCCTCAATGAAATTAAAATCAGAGTCTGATGCATATTTTACTGTTAGCATAATATCATTCGACGTTGTTCTCTCAGACTCTGTTAATGCTGATTCTATCAGGTATTCAAAGGCATACATGACAGACAGCTGGTTTTTGTCTGTCTGAATATAACCCATTGAGTTTCTGAGTATTGAGGACTGTACCAGGACCAGAGGCCATAAAAGCTCAACACCATAAAGCTTATATGTATCATGTTGATCATACTGATGTTGCTCAACACGACGATTACCTTCCCGTGCTTTACGAATATCATAGGCAAGGGATAACATAAATCCGTCTTTAACTTTAATCAGTGGGCTTTCATCCACGATGTAATGAATGAGTTCATGTAATTCATTCAGGGCTTCTGAATCTCCCCACAGTATAAAACCTGCATTGTTCGGCGTTAACTCGTATCGAAGCATGGGCTCAATCATCCTGTTGTTTCAGTCGGAGGAAAGTCTATCGGCTTTGTTGAATAAATCGAACTTTTGCTGAGTTGAAGGATCAGATCACGCATCTTCCCGACAACGCAGACCGTTCCGTGGCAAAGCAAAAGTTCAAAATCACCAACTGGCCCACCTACAATAAAGCCCTCATCAACCGTGGCTCCATAACTTTCTGGCTGGATGATGAAGCTATTCAGGCCTGGTATGAGTCAGCAACACCTTCTTCACGAGGCAGACCTCAGCGCTATTCTGACCTTGCCATCACGACTGTGCTGGTCATTAAACGCGTATTCAGGCTGACCCTGCGCGCTGCGCAGGGCTTTATTGATTCCATTTTTTCTCTGATGAACGTTCCGCTACGCTGCCCGGATTACAGCTGTGTCAGCAGGCGGGCAAAGTCGGTTAACGTCAGTTTCAAAACGGCTTTGTTGAATAAATCGAACTTTTGCTGAGTTGAAGGATCAGATCACGTATCTTCCCGACAACGCAGACCGTTCCGTGGCAAAGCAAAAGTTCAAAATCACCAACTGGCCCACCTACAATAAAGCCCTCATCAACCGTGGCTCCATAACTTTCTGGCTGGATGATGAAGCTATTCAGGCCTGGTATGAGTCAGCAACACCTTCTTCACGAGGCAGACCTCAGCGCTATTCTGACCTTGCCATCACGACTGTGCTGGTCATTAAACGCGTGTTCAGGCTGACCCTGCGCGCTGCGCAGGGCTTTATTGATTCCATTTTTTCTCTGATGAACGTTCCGCTACGCTGCCCGGATTACAGCTGTGTCAGCAGGCGGGCAAAGTCGGTTAATGTCAGTTTCAAAACGCCCACCCGGGGTGAAATCGCGCATCTGGTGATTGATTCCACCGGGCTGAAGGTCTTCGGTGAAGGCGAGTGGAAAGTCAAAAAGCATGGCCAGGAACGCCGCCGTATCTGGCGTAAGCTGCATCTCGCCGTTGACAGTAAAACACATGAAATCATCTGTGCAGACCTGTCGCTGAACAATGTGACGGACTCAGAAGCCTTCCCGGGTCTTATCCGGCAGACTCACAGAAAAATCAGGGCAGCATCGGCAGACGGCGCTTACGACACCCGGCTCTGTCACGATGAACTGCGGCGTAAGAAAATCAGCGCGCTTATCCCGCCCCGAAAAGGCGCGGGTTACTGGCCCGGTGAATATGCAGACCGTAACCGTGCAGTGGCTAATCAGCGAATGACCGGGAGTAATGCGCGGTGGAAATGGACAACAGATTACAACCGTCGCTCGATAGCGGAAACGGCGATGTACCGGGTAAAACAGCTGTTCGGGGGTTCACTGACGCTGCGTGACTACGATGGTCAGGTTGCGGAGGCTATGGCCCTGGTACGAGCGCTGAACAAAATGACGAAAGCAGGTATGCCTGAAAGCGTGCGTATTGCCTGAAAACACAACCCGCTACGGGGGAGACTTACCCGAAATCTGATTTATTCAACAAAGCCACGTTGTGTCTCAAAATCTCTGATGTTACATTGCACAAGATAAAAATATATCATCATGAACAATAAAACTGTCTGCTTACATAAACAGTAATACAAGGGGTGTTATGAGCCATATTCAACGGGAAACGTCTTGCTCGAGGCCGCGATTAAATTCCAACCTGGATGTTGATTTATATGGGTATAGATGGGCTCGCGATAATGTCGGGCAATCAGGTGCGACAATCTATCGATTGTATGGGAAGCCCGATGCGCCAGAGTTGTTTCTGAAACATGGCAAAGGTAGCGTTGCCAATGATGTTACAGATGAGATGGTCAGACTAAACTGGCTGACGGCATTTATGCCTCTTCCGACCATCAAGCATTTTATCCGTACTCCTGATGATGCATGGTTACTCACCACTGCGATCCCCGGGAAAACAGCATTCCAGGTATTAGAAGAATATCCTGATTCAGGTGAAAATATTGTTGATGCGCTGGCAGCGTTCCTGCGCCGGTTGCATTCGATTCCTGTTTGTAATTGTCCTTTTAACAGCGATCGCGTATTTCGTCTCGCTCAGGCGCAATCACGAATGAATAACGGTTTGGTTGATGCGAGTGATTTTGATGACGAGCGTAATGGCTGGCCTGTTGAACAAGTCTGGAAAGAAATGCATAAGCTTTTGCCATTCTCACCGGATTCAGTCGTCACTCATGGTGATTTCTCACTTGATAACCTTATTTTTGACGAGGGGAAATTAATAGGTTGTATTGATGTTGGACGAGTCGGAATCGCAGACCGATACCAGGATCTTGCCATCCTATGGAACTGCCTCGGTGAGTTTTCTCCTTCATTACAGAAACGGCTTTTTCAAAAATATGGTATTGATAATCCTGATATGAATAAATTGCAGTTTCATTTGATGCTCGATGAGTTTTTCTAATCAGAATTGGTTAATTGGTTGTAACACTGGCAGAGCATTACGCTGACTTGACGGGACGGCGCTTCCCTACCCTCATGGCCGCCTCCCAGGAATCGACCCAGGTGCTTATCGTGGACATAATCCTTTACTCATAAATTTATCTTATTCCATTATTGTACCTGTCGCGCAAAAGTTGCAGAAAAGCCATAAACGCAGGAGAATCCTGTCGGCGGTGAGGATAATAAATATGGTAGCCGTCAAAATATGGACACCACTCGGTCAGAACAGCAATCAGCTTGCCGCTTTTGATATATCCATCTGCAACATACTCGGGAATATAGGCAATCCCCAGCCCGTCTAATGCTGCATCGAGCTGATGAATCGTGCTGTTCGCAATATATTGCCCTTTGACTTTCAGACTGAATTTCTGAGCATCTTTCTCGAATTCCCAGGCGTACAATCCACTCGTATCAGAATAGCGGACGTTAATGCAGTTGTGGTTCAAAAGATCCTGCGGCTTCCTGGGCTTAGCATAACGCTTAAAATAATCTGGTGCAGCAACAACAAGCTGGCGCCAGTTCTGGCTTATTTTTGCGGCAATCATATCATTATTCAGAACATCGCCCGGACGAATCCCGGCATCAAAACGCTGATCAACAATATCTGTAAATCCATAGTCAATGCCGATTTCAATCTGAATATCTGGGTAGCGACTCAGAAAGTCCGGTAATACAGGACGGATCAAATACTGGATAACATCATCTGCCGCCGTGAGGCGTATGACGCCAGTGGGTTTTTCCCTAAGCTCACTCAACCGACTAATAGCATCATCAACCTGTTCCATTAACGGGCCAACTTCGTTAATGAGCCTTTCACCTGCTTCCGTAGTGGAGATACTGCGGGTGGTTCTGGCCAGCAGGCGGATCCCAAGCCTTTCCTCAAGAGATTTCACCGTGTGGCTGATGGCTGAGGGTGTCACACCTATTTCAGCTGCGGCTTTGGTAAAGCTTTTCAGCCTGGCCACTGTTAAAAAAACCTTTAATTCATCCACACGATTCCTCCTCCTCGGTCCCTACTGGAGACGTCAGCGTACCAGTCTGTCATTAATTATCAAATAAATTTCACAAGTAAGTGAAATTTATGTTGATTAATAAATAAAATTCAAAATGGTACTTTATATTCCACGACGTGAATATGTCCTCGTTGTAGTGACGGCTTTTAATTCTGAAAATGAGGTAATCATTATGCAAGATTTTATCTATCATAATCCGGTAAAAATTCTTTTTGGTCGCGATCAAATTTCTGCGTTAGCACAAGAAGTCCCGCAGGGTAAAAAGGTCATGATTGTCTATGGCGGGGGCAGCGTTATAAAACACGGTATATTGAAACGCGTAAAAGAGTCCCTGACAAACACCCTGGTTTATGAGTTTGGCGGTGTAGAAGCAAACCCTCATTATGAAACCCTGATGAAAGCCGTTGAGATTGTCAGAACAGAAAAAATTGATTTTCTTCTGGCCGTGGGCGGCGGTTCAGTGATCGACGGGACTAAATTTATTGCCGCCGCAGCCCTCTACGAAAATGATCCATGGGAGATCGTCAAGAGTTATGGCGGCGTGGTGAAACAAGCTCTCCCTTTTGGATGCGTGCTGACCCTGGCGGCCACGGGTTCAGAGATGAATAACACGGCGGTGATTAATCGGGTGACCACCCAGGATAAACTCTTTTTCACCTCCCCTTACGTTATGCCGAAATTTTCAGTGCTCGAACCGGAAATGACCTACACGCTGCCTGAACAACAAACCGCAAACGGGGTTGTTGATGCCTTTGTCCACGTTCTTGAGCAATACATTACTTACCCGGTTAACGCTAAGGTGCAGGATCGCCTGGCGGAAGGACTGCTGAGCACGCTGAAAGAAGAAGGCCCAGTAGCCCTTAAAAATCCACAGAACTACGACGCCAGAGCTAACATCATGTGGGCTGCGACGATGGCCCTGAATGGAATGTTGAGCGCAGGTGTCCCAACTGACTGGGCTTCTCACATGATTGGCCAGGAAATTACTGCATTATACGGAATCGACCACGCCCGTACCCTCGCTATCGTTATGCCTGCACTATGGCGCTTGTGCAAAAAGGAAAAAGCAGAAAAGCTGGCTCAGTACGGTGCGCGTGTCTGGAATATTCCTGAGTCTGATAGCGAAAAAATGGCCGATGAGGCTATCAATGCCACCGTGGAATTTTTTGAACTGATGGGCGTTAAAACCCGACTTTCTGATTATGGTCTGGGCGCGGAAGATATTTCAGCTGTTATCGGCAAGTTAAAAGAACATGGGCACATCGCATTAGGTGAACATGGAAAAATTACTGCTGAAGTGGCGGAAACAATACTGAACATGGCACTTTAATTGACTAACGATCTACTCTATTAGGCGCTAAGCCTGCGCACCTGGCAGGCTTAATTAAACATTAACGGTATTGCAAAATGCAGAAAATGAATGACACATTTCCCTATATGCCATTAATGGCTTTTGCGATGACCGGATTTATTTGCATCATGACGGAAACTATTCCAGCAGGATTATTGCCAGAAATCAGTAAGGGAATGAATATTTCGCTGGCTAGCGCAGGCCAGTGGGTCACCGTCTACGCCCTCGGGTCATTATTTGCCGCTATTCCGTTAACTATCGTTACCCGGTCGTGGAATCGGAAATATGTCTTATTAATGACCGTAGCGGGATTCTTCATTTTTAATACCATTACCGCACTTTCATCAAATGTTTACCTGACCCTGTTAGCGCGTTTGGGGGCCGGGGCGGCTGCGGGACTGGCGTGGAGCCTGCTGGCGGGGTTTTCACGCCGAATTGTTGAGCCGCTTCATCAGGGTCGGGCTATGGCGATAGCCATGGCTGGGACACCGCTGGCGCTCTCACTAGGCGTTCCGCTGGGAACCTGGCTTGGGCATTATCTTGGCTGGCGCCTGACGTTCGGTATTATGTCAGTACTTTCGCTGTTACTAATGATATGGATCCGTATCAGCGTTCCGGACTCTGCGGGGCGGCTTTGTTGAATAAATCGAACTTTTGCTGAGTTGAAGGATCAGATCACGCATCTTCCCGACAACGCAGACCGTTCCGTGGCAAAGCAAAAGTTCAAAATCACCAACTGGCCCACCTACAATAAAGCCCTCATCAACCGTGGCTCCATAACTTTCTGGCTGGATGATGAAGCTATTCAGGCCTGGTATGAGTCAGCAACACCTTCTTCACGAGGCAGACCTCAGCGCTATTCTGACCTTGCCATCACGACTGTGCTGGTCATTAAACGCGTATTCAGGCTGACCCTGCGCGCTGCGCAGGGCTTTATTGATTCCATTTTTTCTCTGATGAACGTTCCGCTACGCTGCCCGGATTACAGCTGTGTCAGCAGGCGGGCAAAGTCGGTTAACGTCAGTTTCAAAACGTTCACCCGGGGTGAAATCGCGCATCTGGTGATTGATTCCACCGGGCTGAAGGTCTTTGGTGAAGGCGAGTGGAAAGTCAAAAAGCATGGCCAGGAACGCCGTCGTATATGGCGAAAGTTGCATCTGGCAGTTGACAGCAACACACATGAAATCATCTGTGCAGACCTGTCGCTGAACAATGTGACGGACTCAGAAGCCTTCCCGGGTCTTATCCGGCAGACTCACAGAAAAATCAGGGCAGCATCGGCAGACGGCGCTTACGACACCCGGCTCTGTCACGATGAACTGCGGCGTAAGAAAATCAGCGCGCTTATCCCACCCCGAAAAGGTGCGGGTTACTGGCCCGGTGAATATGCAGACCGTAACCGTGCAGTGGCTAATCAGCGAATGACCGGGAGTAATGCGCGGTGGAAATGGACAACAGATTACAACCGTCGCTCGATAGCGGAAACGGCGATGTACCGGGTAAAACAGCTGTTCGGGGGTTCACTGACGCTGCGTGACTACGATGGTCAGGTTGCGGAGGCTATGGCCCTGGTACGAGCGCTGAACAAAATGACGAAAGCAGGTATGCCTGAAAGCGTGCGTATTGCCTGAAAACACAACCCGCTACGGGGGAGACTTACCCGAAATCTGATTTATTCAACAAAGCCAAGTCTATCAGTAAAGAGAATGAGAGATCAAAGTGGTCATTTTAATTGAGCTGGATAACGGACATTTCAATTGAGCCTTGACATAGATTGAATACGAGTAAATCCAGCCAGTTCAGACCCATCCTTGTTCTACTCATTCCGCGCATCATGTCCCTCTGTTCTATGCCATCAACGTTCATAACAGTCGTTACGGTCTTGCGTGATCTCCACGGCAGTCACCTGTACATCCTTAAAGCGCAGCCCATCCACACCAGAAATTTTCCCGAACTCTGACGCGTCAATCAAAATCCCCTCCAGCGTTAACCCAACCACAGGACGCTCCGGATATCCCTCGATGAAAAATGCCCGCGAAAAGCATTTGCTGTCTGATCGACGCGCCGTCATATTTTTAATCGTCAGTCCGCTGACCGCAGTAAGACCGGCTTCGCCCTCAACACCTTCAGCCAGTTTGCGCCAGTGTTCTGGTTTATCAGATAAATTGCTCTGGTCGCCATAGCTATACTGCGGAAACCAGTTCAGCTGGATCAGCACCGGAAAACGCACGTCCGTAAGCCGTAGATTTTGTACGGTGATATCACGGATAAATCCGCCCCGGTTGCGAGCAGATTTAATGCGAAACCCGACGCCCGTTCCGTTAAACGCGTTATCTTCTATCAGGACGCGTTCAATGCCACCTGAAGTTTCACTCCCCAGTGTGATCCCGGATACCTTATTCAGCGTACATCCTCGAATCACTATATCCCGCGCGGCACGAGCTTTTTGCGCCGCTTCGCGTCCTCGTCCTGATTTGATGCAGATATTGTCGTCATTGCAGGACACAATGCAGCGTTCAATCCGCACCTGTTCGCAGGAGTCGACGTCAATCCCGTCGGTGCTCGGCCCCGCAGAATTGCTGATTTGCACGCCCTCAACCGCGATATGGCGCGAATAACAGAGGTGCATGTTCCAGAATCCGGACTCCCGACTGGTAAAATCACGCAGCAGAATGCTCTGGCTTTCAAAGACCAGAATATTGCGCGGGCGCTGACAGTCATAATCAACAACCCAGCGCAATCCTCTTGCGCTGTAATCGCCGACCATGCCGCTGCGCTCGTCATCGCCCCAGTAGCGTTGCCACCAAATTGCACCCTGCCCGTCTATCGTGCCTGTACCGGTAATGCTGACGTTTTCACAATCGATGATATTAATAATGCCTGCCGGCCAACGCATATCAATGCCGGCTACCCGGGTATTTATCAGGGGATAATCAGCCAGATCCTGGCTTCCAACGAGCTGTGCGCCAGCGTCCAGGCGAAGTGAAACACCGCTTTTCAGAAACAACGCTCCGGTCAGAAAACGGCCTTGCGGAATAACGATGACATCGTTCTGTTGAGCACTTTTTATGGCCTGCTGAATGGCGGACGTTGCCAGGCGTTGAGCGGTTGGGTCCGCGCCATACGCCAGAATGGAGATCGCTTTCATGGCTTTTCCTTAAACAGATGAAAGCCTTAGTCTAGGAATCCGCGTGATGGATAACCTTTGTCTGTTTGACAGCCACGCAGGCAGGCTGGCAAAAAAGCGGATATTTACTGGCTGGCGATCACCGCAACGCCCTTTTCTTTCATAGCGTTGACCCAGCGTTCATCCGTTGTGTTTTCAACAACGAGCGTATTCACCAGCGACAAATCGCCAATCACAAACGCCGAGGCCGTGTTGATCTTTTCCGGTGAGGCCAATACCACCGTTTCCGCCGCTCTGCCGGAAAATGCACGTTTGATGCATGCTTCTTCATAATCTCCGGTGGTCAGCCCGGCCTCAGGATGCACGCCGGTGACACCCATGAAAAACAGATCCGCATGAATATTGTTGATGCCTTCAATAGCGGCCGCGCCGACCGTGACGATGGAGTGTTTATACAAACGACCGCCAATCAGGATCACCTCTATGCACGGATGGTTGACCAGCCCCAATGCAATACCCGGGCTGTGCGTCACCACGGTTACCCGCAAATCTGGCGGCAAGAAGGTAATAAGTTCTGAGGTGGTCGTCCCGCCATCAATGATCACCACCTGCCCCGGTGAAATGAGCTGCGCGCCCCGACGTGCCACGCGTTTTTTTGCATCCATTTTAACGGACTGACGCTCGGCAAAAGGCGCAATCGCTGAAGATGCCGGAAGCGCGCCGCCGTGGACACGCTGCAAACGCCCTTCTGCCGCCAGTTCACGTAGATCCCGGCGGATAGTGTCCTCAGACACCGAGAAAAAGAGGCTGAGCGCAGTTGACTGGACCTGGCCTTCCGCCTCCAGCTTTTCCAGAATCAACTGTTTACGCTGACTTGTGAGCATGAATTAGTCCTGATGTTGCACGATAATTATTGTAATTACACGAAAATGCTGTTTATGATGCATACTCTACGAGAGGAGAGCCAAACGTGCAATCAAAACGTGCAGATATACGCATCATCAACAGCGAAACGTTGTCCGACAACTGGTATAACCTGAAAAAATACACTTTTGACCTCCAGCGCAGCGATGGTGACTGGCAGCGGCAAGAGCGTGAAGTGTATGACCGCGGGAATGGCGCGACGATCCTGCTCTATAATCGCGACAGCAAAACAGTCATTCTTACACGTCAGTTTCGTTTCCCTGTGTTTATCAATGGTCACGAAGAGGATCTCATTGAGGCGGCTGCCGGGTTGCTCGATAACCTTGACCCGGAAAGCCGGATTAAGGCCGAAGCGGAAGAGGAAACCGGGTATAAGGTGACGCGCGTAGAGAAAATTTTTGAGGCCTATATGAGCCCGGGCTCCGTTACCGAAAAACTCTACTTCTATCTGGCGGAATATCACCCGCAGGATCGGACCAGCGCGGGCGGCGGCGTTAAAGCAGAGGGGGAAGATATCGACGTGCTGGAAATGACGCTGGACGACGCGCTTCGTGGCATCGAGAATGGCCAGATCGTCGACGGTAAAACCATCATGCTGCTTTATCACGTGGCCCTGAAAGGCATTTTATAATCTCACGTTTATCCGGATACCTGCCCCTGCGCAGGTATTTGCCTGTGCTATTCTTGCTGAACACCTCAACATGGAGATGCGAAAATGGCCGACTGGGATCCTTCTCTGTATCTACAATACAGCGCAGAACGCACACGTCCCGCCGCTGAGTTACTGGCCCGGGTGCCGCTTGCTGACATAACCTCTGGCGTGGATTTGGGCTGCGGGCCAGGCAACAGCACCGCGCTGCTGAAACAACGCTGGCCTTCAGCGCAGATAGCCGGTGTGGATAACTCCCCGGCGATGCTGGAGGAAGCCCGACAGGCCCTGCCAGACTGCCACTTTGTTGAATCGGATATCCGTCACTACAAACCTGACCAGCCTCTCAGCCTGATCTACGCCAACGCTTCCCTGCAATGGATCCCGGACCATTACCACCTTCTGCCGCATCTGGTTTCACTGCTCCAGTTAAACGGCGTGCTGGCGATACAAATGCCTGACAACTGGCTTGAGCCGACGCACGCCCTGATGCGTGAAGTTGCCTGGGAACAGGGCTACCCCGATCGTGGCCGCGAGCAGCTGCCGGGTATTCATGCCTACTATGATATTCTGACGGACGCGGGATGCGACGTGGATATCTGGCGCACCACCTACTTTCATCAGATGAGCTCTCATCAGGCGATTATTGACTGGGTCAGCGCGACGGGGTTACGGCCGTGGCTACAGGATCTCAACGAGAGCGAGCAGCAAAACTTTCTGAAACGCTACCTCGAGCTGCTGGAAGAGCAGTATCCGCTCCAGGAGAACGGGCAGATACTGCTGGCTTTTCCGCGCCTGTTTATGGTTGCTCAGCGGGTTCCGTAAGCCGAATCAGGAACGCGCTTCCTTGAGCAAATGCTGAATTACAGCCTCCTGCTTGTCGTAGTTGCCTTCGCCAAACGAGGTGTAACGCAGTTGTCCTTTCGCATCGAAATAGTAATGTGCTGGCCAGTACTGATTACCGAACGCGCTCCAGATTTTGTAGTTATTATCCGTCACTACGCGGTACGGCAACTGCCATTCGTTGACCGCGTTTTTCACCGATGATAACGGCTTTTCCCAGGGGTATTCAGGGGTGTGGACGCCAATCACCACCAGACCTTGTGACTCATATTTCTTCGCCCAGTCTCGAACATGCGGAAGGGTATGCTGGCAGTTGATACAGTCCCAGGTCCAGAAATCGATAAGCACAACTTTCCCCCGCAAGGCCTTAGACGTGACAGGGTCACCGTTTACCCAGCCCGTACCGCCGCTTAATGTCGGTAGCTGGCTGCTCGGCATTGCGTCAGCGATCGGTCGCAGTTTCACCTGCGTGGAGGTTGGTTGCGCAAGGCTCAAGAGAGCGTTTTCCAGCTGGTCGGTAATACCGCTGGCGCCTTTCAGGACTGACGTCATTCCTGAGGCGTTGAAAGCCACGGCGGCTAACATCATCACCCCTGCGCCCTGACGCAGACGCTCCATCAATGCGGATTTGGCTCTCAGAGGGGTTATCAGCTTACGGCCACCCGCGACAAGCAGCCCCAGCATCAACGCGCACCCACTGCCGTAAGCGGCTAACAGCGCTCCGGTTGCGATGGCCGAGTGGCCAGTAATGTTAATGCCGAAGATCGCCCCGAGAATCGGTCCTGCACAGGGGGACCACAGAAGTCCAACGGCCAGCCCTGCCAGAAAAGCCGAAAACATGCCGTGTCGCTGAACGCTGTGGGTGTTAAGAACGTTCCCCGCGCTGACCGCCGGGCTGGCAATGCGCTGAGCGAACTGCGGGAAGATCAGGGCCAGGGCGGCAATGCTCAGTACCAGCAGCGCAATCCAGCGACCGATAACGGTGGCGTCAGCGATCCAGTCACTGGCAACCGTTACTACCATCGCCACAAACGTGAACATCACTATCATTCCCGCCAGAAGCGCCAGAATGTGTTTGCGCTGCCCCTGAAAGCCGGCGAACAGCAGAGGAATAACGGGAAGCGTGCACGGACTGAGCAGGCTAATCATGCCGCCTAAAAAAGCGATTATCAGAAACATAACGACCTCACGATACAGTTGCTGCGAAGGTGCAGTGAGGTCATTTCACCCTGCGAATGTGTTCAGGCCGTGTGCAAAAAACTGAATTTTGTCTGCCTTCATATCCGCACGGCGCGCAGATACACAGGCGTACAATTAAACGCGCGGAAGAGTCACGCTTACGGCTAGCCCGCCCTCTGCCCGGTTTGCAAGATGCAATTTCCCGTCAAGCTGGGCGGTGAGCTGCGCGGCAATGGCGAGGCCTAACCCGGTGCCGCCCGTTTCGCGGTTGCGCGAAGTTTCAACCCGGTAGAACGGCTGTAACACCGCCCCCAGTTCTGCCTCCGGGATGCCGGGGCCGTTATCCATAATGCGGATCGCTACATGCCTTTCATCTTCATCAATCTCTATTACCGCGCTATGGCCAAACTTGAGCGCATTATCCAGCAGATTGGTCATTACCCGGCGCAATGCCTGGGGGCGGGTGACGATCGGCAGACGTGTACTGCGTGCATGAAACTGCACGTTTTTACCAATGTCCTGATAATCACTGGCGATGCTGTTAACCCACGCGTTTAGCTCCAGCTTGAGCGTGGTCTCTTTCAGTGATTCTGATGACCGGGCATAGGCAATACCTTCTCGTACCAGGCGCGACATATTATCCAGGTCGCTCAACAACTTATCGTGGAGTTCGGGCTGATCCGCCATTTCGACCCGCAGCTTCATACGCGTGATGGGCGTCTGAAGATCGTGAGAAATGGACGCCAGAATCTGCGCGCGTTCACGCAGATAAGTTTGTATCCGCGACTGCATCTCATTAAAAGCCTGCGCCGCCTGTCGCACCTCAACCGGACCTTTTTCAGTCATAGGAGAATGGGCCGCAGGATCGAGGGAATCAACCGCGCGCGTGAATTGCAGGAAAGGCCGGACAACCTGGCGCACGGCAATCCAGGAGCAGAGCGCGACAAGTAACAACTGAAGAACCAGCACCACGGGTAACCAGCTGGCGACTGGCGGCATGCGCGGGATCAGATCGATAGTGAGCGGTGCGCCGTCGCGGAGCGTCAGATGGGCCTGAATGTGGGAAACAGGCCCCGGCACTGCCGTAAACTGGAGCGGATATTGAACTGAAAGCGTCTCTTTCAGGGTGCGAATCGCATCCCGCGAGCGCTTGTCCATTGGCGCAGCGCCTGCCTCGCCGGGACCAAGGATATAACGATAATTACCGCGACCGAGCCGTTCCAGCCACTCTGGCCGCTCTTTGGCCGGAAGCCGGTCGAGAATGGCCACGCTGGTCGCCACGTCATTCTCAAGATTGCCCAGCATAACCGTGCGCGCGCTGTGCATTCGCTCAACCATGACCAGCGTCAGGCTGAGCGCGTTAGCCAGCAAGAGTCCAAGCAGCACAATGATCAGCAGCCGGGCCAGTAAGGTGCGGGGCCACAGCGTCATTCATTGGCCTCGACGATGGTCACCGGCATAGTAAAAACGTAGCCTTCGCTGCGAACGGTTTTAATGTAGGCTGGCGAGCGGGCATCTTCATTCAGGCGCTGTCGCACGCGGCTCACCAGGAGATCAATCGAACGCTCAAACAGCTCGGCATCACGTCCCTGCGTCAGGTTCAGCAGTTGATCGCGGGTCAGCACCCGTTGAGGATGATCGAGAAATACACGCAGAAGGCGATATTCCGCCCCGCTGAGCGCCACAACCATCCCCTCGTTATCAATCAGATGACGCGCCACGGTATCCAGCTGCCATTCACCGAACACCACCAGGCGCCCTGCCTCGGTCACCTGAAGATTAGGCGGCATAGTACGAAAACGGCGCAGGATAGTTTTGATACGCGCCAGCAGTTCGCGGGCCACAAACGGTTTTACCACATAATCGTCGGCGCCCATCTCCAGCCCCAGGATCCGGTCCATGTCCTCGTTGCGCGCGGTGAGCATCAGGATCGGCAGATCCTTATGCCTGCTGCTGCGCAGCTGTCGACACACCGTCAGGCCATCATCACCGGGCATCATCACGTCCAGCACCACCAGGTCGATATGCTGTTTGTCGAGCACCATGCGCATCTCTTTTCCGTTCGCCGCACCAGAGGCGTGATAGCCGGATTTCACGAGGTAATCGACAATCAGTTCACGAATATCCCTGTCGTCATCGACGACAAGGATGTGATTAATATGCTCCACCGCAGGCTCCTGATTAAGAGGTAACGGATTGAAAATAGCACATATCAGAGCTTATCCGCGTCGACAACGGCTTTAACAAAGTCCTGCGGATCTTCTTGCGGCGGGTTGTGGCCCACCGTTGCGCCGAAAGTACGGTGCTCATATTTTCCGGTAAATTTCCCGGCATAGGCCGCAGGTGCAGGGTGTGGCGCCCCGTTATTACCGCCTTCGATGGTGATGGTCGGCACCGTAATGTTCGGCAGCGTCGCCAGTTTTTGTTCATAGGCGTCATATTTAGGCTCCCCTTTTTCCAGACCCAGACGCCAGCGGTAATTACTGAGCGTGACGGCAACGTGGTCCGGGTTATCGAGGGATTTGGCGCTGGCATTGAAGGTGGCATCGCTGAATTTCCAGTCCGGCGAAGCCTGGGACCAGATCAGCCGGGCAAAATCGTGCGTATTTTTAGCATAGCCTTCCGCCCCGCGCGGCGTGGCGAAATAGAACTGATACCACCACTGAACTTCTGCCTTCGGCGGTAAAGGCTGTTTGCCAATCGCCTGGCTGCTGATCAGGTAGCCACTTACCGAGACCAGCGATTTCACCCGTTCCGGCCAGAGCGCCGCAACGATATCCGCCGTACGTGCACCCCAGTCATAACCGGCAAACACCGCCTGTTTGATATCCAGGGCGTCCATCAGGTTGACGATGTCTTTCGCCATTGCCGAAGGCTGGCCGTTTCGCGGCGTTTTATCAGAAATAAAGCGCGTGGTGCCGTACCCGCGCAGGGACGGCACAATGACACGATACCCTTTCGCGGCCAGCGCGGGGGCCACTTCAGCGTAGCTGTGAATGTCGTACGGCCAGCCATGCAGCAGGATCACCGGTTGCCCCTCTTTCGGCCCGATATCGACATAACCGACGTTAAGATCGCCAGCGTTAATCTGTTTTACCTGGTTGAAGGCCGACGCGTAATCCTTGCCCATCGCTTCCGCCTGACAGGACATCACGGTGCCAAGCGAAACGGTCAGGGCGACTGCTGAGTATGCGAGTTTGTTAAACATGATGTTATCTCCGGGTGAGTTCAGTTGACGGAGATATAACACCATGCGTTTGTATAAAGGATGTGTGCAGATGCGGTTTTATTGCATACCTGTGTATGTATCACAGACGCAGATACAGTGTGATACAAACCCGGTTAAGGGGTGATTCGGTACCGGACGTAATCGTCGGCTTCACCATAGTGGTCATACAGCTTACGCGCCGGATTGTGCATGCGGGTTACCCAGTAGAGTTTTGACCACCCTTCCCGCTTACCCTCATCGATCAGGGCGTCGATAAGCGCTTTACCCGCCCCTGCGCCACGTTCGGCAGCGTCAACAAATAGATCTTCCAGATAGGGGTAAGTTTGGATATC
Source organism: Enterobacter cloacae complex sp. ECL411 (assembly GCF_021869665.1). Taxonomy (NCBI): domain Bacteria; kingdom Pseudomonadati; phylum Pseudomonadota; class Gammaproteobacteria; order Enterobacterales; family Enterobacteriaceae; genus Enterobacter; species Enterobacter cloacae complex sp. ECL411. The sequence continues at coordinate 2,276,808 of NZ_CP091486.1, read as the reverse complement.
GAAAATTATGTACGTTAAGGTTAATTTTTTGCCATCACGTCATTAGTATATTCACAAACAGACTCGCCATTATTGACTGTATGCTGGAGATTCAGCTCCGTTAAGTAGCCGTCTGCCAGATACAAAACCCGATCTGCAGAGGCTATGGTTTCCGGGCGATGGGCTATCAGCAGAACAGGAAGCCCCAGTTGACGTAAGGTCTGGCTTATCCGGATTTCACTCTCAACATCAAGGTGGCTGGTCGCTTCATCCAGTAACAGGAATCCCGGTTTCTTGTACAACGCCCTTGCCAGCAGAATGCGTTGTTTTTGTCCTCCGGAAAGCCCTCCGCCGGTTTCACCAATCAGCGTCTGATACCCCATCGGCATTGCCATAACATCGCTGTCGATAAGTGCCAGTCTTGCGCACTGGATCATTCGTTTATAATTTCGGTCATCACTGAAAAAAATAATGTTATCTGCTACAGAACCTTTGAAAAGATGGTCATCCTGCAGTACGGTACCGATACGCTGACGAACCTGAAAATAATCCGGATGCGTATGCAATATGCCAAATGCCCTGATCCTGCCCTCATCAGGGATGTGGATCCCAAGGATAAGCTTCACCAGTGTCGTTTTCCCGCATCCGGATTTACCTGTAATGGCAACGACTTCTCCGGGATTGAGTGTCAGCGACACCCCGCCGATTATCGGATTTTCCCCTCCCTTGTGGCTGAAGATGATGTGCTCAAGTACTAGAGGAGCATGAGCATATTCATCCATCTCCCTGCGGGATACAGAAGGAATGTGCGAAGCGTTGTTATGCTCACGAAAAGGCTGTTGCTGAAGGCCTTCTGTCGGGGTCAGTACAATATCAGCCAGTCGTTCGTTGTAAACATCGAGCATACGCCAGGAAAAAAACTTATCAGTCATGCTACTGATACTGGAAGAAAAACGCGTCTGATAGGATAAATAAGCAACCAGCATGCCGACGGTGAAGGTACCATTCAATACCTCCCCGGCGCCTTTCCACAAAATGATTGCTGATACCACGCTGCCGGTAAGAGTGTGAGCAATGTCATAGCACATCAGCAGACGGCTCTGACGCAACTGCGTATTTCTGCGGGCAACGTTGAGATTCAGCCAGGCGGCCTCACGATGTGCCGTCACACCGTTAATTCTCAGGCTGAGGATCCCGTTGAGTGTTTCAAGAAAATGCCCGGACTCCTTGGCACCTGCATCCCAGGCATCTTCTGCCGACTGTCGAAGGGACGGATACCACAGTGCCCTCAACACACCATAGAAAATGGCTGCAAGTACGGCGATCAATGTCATTTCAGGACTGTACAGCAGCATCATGCAAAGCGCAGTCACCACGAGCAACACATCCAGAATACCTTCCAGCACTTGCGTAGTCAGCGCCTGCTGGATGGTATCTACCGCCTCAAAACGAGCATTAATACTCCCCTTACTGCGTGCATCAAACCAGGCCAGAGGAAGATGGACCAGATGATGGAAAACCCGTGCTGTCCACTGCATGTTAAAATTGACGGACAGTGTAATACTCGCCCACTGGCGGGCCAGTGACAGCAGCATCTGGGTCAGTGACATCAGCAGAAGCGCAATAATAATGACGGTCAACAAACTCTGGTCGGCAGCCACCAGGACTTCATCAATCACCAGCTGGTTGAGAAGCGGGCTTCCCAGTGTCAGGATTTCGAGTGCCACGGCAAAAACGATAATTCGCGACATTGCCGACAACAGACCCGGTGTTTTACCTGTCAGTTGGCGCAGATGGATTTTTTTCCTTTCATCCCGAGCGGTAAAATCACTGGCTGGCATCAGCTCCAGCGCGACGCCGGTGAAATGTTTTCCAGCATCCTGTAGGGAGAGCGTTACTTTTCCCTTTTCCGGATCATGAATAACCAGCCTGCTTCCGCGAACTTTATGTAGCACAACAAAATGATTCATGTTCCAGTGGAGAATACACGGGAGAGAAAGGGATCTTAGGTCCTCAAGCTCCAGCCGAACTGCCCGGCTGGATAATCCGATACCGGCCGCACATTCAGTCAGTCTCTGCAGGGTCATCCCTTGTGAGCTGATACTGAAACGTTCGCGCAGTGTGGGTAAGTCTGTTTGCAGACCATGCCAGCAGGCCATCATGACCAGGCATGCCAGACCACATTCCGCTGACTCTGTCTGTCGGGTGAGAGGAAGCTGTTTTCTCCCGGTCCATTTGAGTGTATCCATCACAGCTTTCCTTTCAGGCTCCAGAGCGGCTCAGTCAGCCACTCCCACAAATTGCGGGTATCCAGGCTGACATCCCCCTCAAGAACCATGCCGGGGCGCAGGGCTTCCTGTTTCCCATAAGCCAGAATAAAAGTATTTTCAGGTTCAACGATGACGCGGTAATGACCTTCATTCTCCTTCCAGGTCACAGGAGATACGGAGAGTAAATCAGAAGATGTCAGCGTTGTATGGCTTATTTCACGGATAGTCCCGTACTGCACACCAAACTTCTGATAGGGGAAGGCAGAGAACCGCAGGGCAACACGCTGCCCCGCCTGAATAAAGCCAGCATTCTGACTGGTAGCATAGAGTTCTATCTGCAAACGGGCATTGTCGGGAATGAGGGTCATGACAGGTTCAGATGCCCTGACAGACTGTCCCTGTCTGACCAGCACGGCAGCAACGGTTCCGGATACCGGTGAAGTCAGCGTGAAATTTTCCTTACCTGCCAGTTCGTCCTGCTGTTGCCTGATAACCTGCAACTGCCTGTCCATTTCAGCCTTCCGGCTTTCACCCTGAACGATGAGATGGTCAAGGTCGTCTTTAGCAGCCTCCATCGCGGTGTGCAGTTGCAGAAGCCCCTGACGCTGATCCTCAACGTTTTGCTGTGACGTTGAAACGTCAATCTGCTTCTGCTGGTATTCGATATCTGATACGTAATGCGTATCAGCAAGTTTCTTATAGCGCTCCATAACAGACACGGCCAGCGCAGCCTGATGCACGGCAAGTGACAGACGCTTTTCTGCACTTTTAACCTGAGGTTTCAGGGAAACTATTCGCTGTTGTATGGCATGCTGCTGCTGACTGTTGTCACGCAATTCCAGGGTCTGTTGAGAAGTCAGCATTGTAAACTGAGTTTGTAGGGAAAGTCTTATAGCAGCGAGTGTACCTGCCCCCTGTTCGTTGAAATGTTCACCGCTGATATGATAAAGAGTCTCACCGGCAATAATGTGTTGACCTTCTGAGGCGGTCAATTTGGTTACGTAGCCAGCATATTGAGGAGTGATTTTTACCAGCCCGGATGAGGGCATAACGATTCCGGAAAGGTGAGCCTTACGTGTATAGCTACCATAAAGAATAAAGAGTATCAGGCACAGAAATATGAATAACGTTGTGAGTGCGCTTACTGATAAACCGAATGACGCAGGTAAGACAATCTAACCATAATCAGAATCTGTTTGATGATTTAAAGCCTCTTCCCTGAAGATATTCATATCCCAAATACCCTTCAAAAATTTAACGACAAAACAAAAGCATTCATGCACGAATGAATTATAATAGGATAAAAAAGCCCTCTGCTTCTTATTCTAACTATTAATAGCAATATTGACACCAAAAAAAGAATGGATTGATCTAAAATGTTATAATACTGTCCATGCATCAGACAAAAAGACAATGAAGTCAATATACATGGGATAATATACTTTTTATTAAAAATTGAGTGGAAAACACCGAAGATACAGCCCCTGTATATAATCTCCTCATAATATGGGACTACGAAGGTGGCTATTATAAATGCTATAAAACTAATATGGGAAGGTCCATAATGATATAAATTATCCCTGTAAAGATAAACATTATACTGAACCAGCAAAATGACAAACAACACAACAATAGAAAATTTTATTGAAGTTAAATCTCTACTTGGGCGTAATTTAAAACCATCCAACTTCCTTAAGTAAAAAATATACAAGAAAAATGCAATTGAAAATTCCGCAATAAACAATAAGAAAAATGACACATCGAGAGTAAGATAGCGGAGGGTTATGGATGGCGATAACGTAATTATTATTGAGATAACAGACGCAATAAAAAGAACAATTACGTTTTTCTTACTATAAATGAATGGATAGACATGCCTAAAGATTATCATGTTCAACCTATTATTAATTCATATTTTATATAAGAATCAACAAATATGGTTATGATATCGTAATCATTTTTTGATATCATGCACTTTAACTTCAGTGAACATTTGTAATGATTCCATTCTGCAACACAACAATTTTTATCGGAGTGTACTTTATTTACTTTTAAACCTATTCATCAAGTTAACGCCCCATCGAGTTACTGCTATTAATACAATCAACGCAATAAGAAACCTTGATATAATCCCTGGCCGTGATACTTCGTCAAACTCAAGAACTTCAGCGTATTTCAAAAGGGTAAATGCGATAATGAAAAAAAATAAGTAAATTAGGAAATTTAAAAATTGTTTCATGCTTAACCCGATACTTGTGATTACATTAACTTTATCAAAAATAATAGCTCATCATGACTACTTCGAATAATCATTAAATATCGAAACACCTAGAATAACATTCAGTTATAATGAGCTTTTAAATTATTATCACACACAACTCAAATTACTTACCAACGGCATTGTCCGGGGCCGTTGTAATTATTACTTTTATCTTTACTACCACGATCTGAAAAACTATCTTTTGTGCACTGGCCAGCTATAGCTCCACCAATTACCCCAGCGGTCATACCCACTGGCCCCCCAGGAGAGCCGGCGATTAGACCACCGATGATTCCTGCGCCGCATGAGTCAACGCCCTTGTAAATAGAGCCATTGTTTCCTTTTGAATTACCAGATTTAGAGCTGGTGTTACGACTACCGGCACCTTCATAATTACCGCTTCCATTGCCGCCACTTACTAATGCTATCTCATTAAGGCTTAATGCTCTTATATTCGACATAAATCATCTCCATTTAATTTAGTTTTGCATTTTGTGCTAAAAAAATATCTTACATTACTTAATGTAAAGAAAGTGTATTTATGTAAGCAAATGTAAATAAGCTATTGAATTTCGTAAACCGTAGCTCCATTTGGGAGCAGTTCAGCTCCTGCATGGGCAGGCCTATAACACGAAATCGACCTGGAGGTACGGTAATGTTCAGGCATCTTTTCTGACGTCCAGCGCGCAATCACTTCTGCGTCGTAACAGATTTTACAGCCATGGCGCATCGCTTCGTTACGGACGTGCCAGAGTGTTTCGGCTTCTTCGGGCCTGGCTTTTCTTGGCATTACATACTCCTTTATGGATAAATCTGAATAACAAAAGCACGACCAACTGGAATGTGATATTGATGAAATATCAGAACCCAAACAAATGATAACGCTCAAATATGGAGATCACCGGATGACGATACCCACGCTTACGACAGAACGCTTATTACTTAAACCCCTTGTTGCCGCCGATGCCGTCCAGATCCAGCAACGCTATCCGCGCTGGGAAATTGTCCGCTATATGGTGGCTTCAGTCCCCTGGCCCTACCCGGAAAACGGTGCAGAAAATTATGTCAACAACGTTGCACTGCCCGACATGGCCAAAGGGATTGCGTGGTTCTGGACGATTCGCCGTCGCGAAGCGCCTGATGAACTGATGGGGTTAATTTGCCTGTACGACGTCGAAGACAACAACCGGGGCTTCTGGCTCGCGCCGGAATTTCAGGGACAGGGATATATGCGTGAGGCGAGTATCGCGGCAACGGATTACTGGTTCAATACGCTTAACAAAGCGGTGTTACGCGCGCCGAAAGCGGCGGCCAACAGCCGCTCCCGACGTATTTCAGACAGCAGCGGCATGCGACTCATCAGGACAGAGAAGAAAGCCTATGTCAGCGGCCTGCTGGATTCGGAGCTGTGGGAAATCACCCGCGACGAGTGGAATGCCCGTCAGGTCAGCTGATAATGCTTATCCGGCATTAGCCTTTCAGGGATGTTCTCTTCATCGTTCATCTGCAACAGATCGCGCTCCATCATGTTGCAGATGGCGTCCAGCGGCAGATCGTTATCTTCCGTCCCAAACGGATCTTCCAGCTCTTCCGCCAGCGTATCAAGTGAGATAAAAGTGTAGGAAATCAGCGCAGAGACAAAGGGCGTCATGTAATGCAGATCAACAACCAGCGCAAACGGCAGCATGATGCAGAACAAATACACCGTCCGGTGCAGGATCAGCGTATAGGCAAACGGGACTGGCGTATTAGCGATACGCTCACAGCCTGCCAGCACGATGGACATATCGTTCAGGCGGTTGTTGAGGCTGTGAAACAGGATGTCTGAAAGGTGCCCGCTGCGCCGCCGCACGGCCAGCCACTCCCCCATGATCAGCAGGATACGGTTCGCCGGCGAGTTGGCATCCATCACTTTGCGTAAATCGTCTGGAGCCAGATAGCGGGACAGTTGATCGGCATTGGTTTCTCTGCGCAGTGTCATACGCAGACAGTTAGCAAACGCGATTTGCAGGCGTACAAACTCTCCAAGATGTTTATCATCCGACAAGGTGTTTTTTACCTCGCGAAACAGCGAGCGCGCCGCTATCATCAACTGCCCCCAAAGCAGACGCGCCTCAACGTAGCGCGAATAACAGGCGTTATTGCGAAATCCCAGGAAGATGGCGATAGCCACGCCCAGAATGCTGAACGGCGCGACGGTAAAGCGGATACCCAGCGAGGTGTACCACGGCAGCATGACAATCACGGCGATGGAAAGCAGGAAGTTAAGCAGCAGTCGGGTATAAATTTTGGGAAGTACCGAACCATGCCAGACAAAAATCAGTTGCAGCCAGTGCTGTTGAGGACGAACAATCATAATCAGCTTCAGAAAAGTAAAGAGCGCGGCTATTAAACGTGATCCTCATCACGGTTGCAAGCATGTTAATAGTTCATTGCATTTTCTGACCTGTTAAGCCCTCACCGCATGGTGCTGCCTGTGCTTTTTAAAAAAAAGATGTATAGTATGTTGTAACTAACACTGATCTGTAAAAAACCCGGCAAACGCCGGGCATTATGATTAGCAGAGCGGTTTCACCGCCTCGCGCATGCCTTTGCTTAAAATTGCATCCAGATCCTGCGCAACCTGGTCTACCAGTCCGTTCACCAGAGTGAGATCCTGTTCCCAGTGCTCGCTCACGCTTAACACCGACGATACCAGTTCACGGGTAGTGACTTGTTTGTCGTGATGTTGCGTCCACAGCTGCTGGTAACGTTCAAGCCAGTGCGCATCGTCCTGCACCGGATAGCGCTCGGCACGGTAAAATGCAATCAGCGCCGCCAGGGCAAAGGTCAGACGTGCTGGCAGTTCACCGGTCGCCTTCTGCCCTGCCAGCAGTTGCGGCAGAATGCGGGTGCGGTACTTGGTCATCCCGTTCAGTGCAATCGACAGCAGCTGATGCTTAATATACGGATTACGAAAACGCCCCGTTACGGCACTGGCGAAGGAGTGCAGCTCGTCGCGCGGCAGATCCAGGACCGGAATAATCTCCTCATAAATAGCCTTCTCTACGAACGCGCAAATCTCCCCGTCGTTCATGGCTTCCCCTACCGTATCCAGCCCGGCCTGAAAAGCGACCGGAACCAGCGCCGTGTGTGCGCCGTTGAGGATCGCCACCTTACGCTCTTTATAAGGTTTGATGTCGTCAACAATCAGGACGTTGAGCGGGTATTTATCCAGGCGCAATTCAGCTGAAAGTGATTTTGGCCCCTGAATAACAAACAGGTAGAAATGTTCTGCCGTGTCGAGGAAGCTGTCGTGATAGCCCAGCCCGGCTTCCAGCTCTGCCACCTCATCACGCGGATAGCCGGTAACAATGCGGTCAACCAGCGTCGAGCAGAAGGTGTTAGCGTTATTCAGCCACGCAATGAATGCCGCTGGCAGCGCCCACTCCTGTGCATAACGCAGCACCAGTTCACGCAGGGCATCGCCGTTATAGTCGATAAGCTCACAAGGAATGATGATCCAGCCTTTATCCGCAGCCCCGTTAAAGTGGGTAAAGCGTTCGAACAGCAGACGCGTCAGTTTGGCCGGATAGCTGACAGCTGGCGCATCGTCAAACTTATCGCCTGCGTGATAGCCGATCCCCGCCTCCGTGGTATTGGAGAAGACAAACCGCATCTCCGGGTTATGGGCGAGTTTCAGGAATTCATCGTACTGGCTATAGACGCTGATTTCACGATTCACGGAACGAATAAGACGCGCATCGCTTACCGCTTCCCCCTCCTCATTCAGACCACGAATAATCGTGGTATACAGACCATCCTGGGTGCTCAGCGACGGCGGAAAATCACTCTGGATCGGCCGTACAATCACCACACCTGCATTGAGATCGGTATGCTCGTTTAAGAGGTCGATTTGCCAGTCAACGAACGCGCGGAGGAAGTTACCTTCGCCAAACTGGATGATACGTTCAGGGTAGCGCGCACCGGGGAAATCACGACGGTTGAGTGTGTTCACAATGGAGGTCCTTTATGATTAGTCATACAGCCTGATAAGATTGGTGTGATAACTTATCAAAACTTCAGGACCAGAACCCCTGTCTGGATCAACTCAGGACGCGATGGTGAAAAATATCAAAGAAATTTATAGAACACCGAGGTCGCCGTCATGTCCCCGTTCGGCATCAGGGCGTAGCGTGGGATCTCCCCCGCCTTTTGCCAGCCCGCTCTCTGATAAAACGTCTCCGCGCCGCTGCCGGTCGAGGTATCAAGCACCAGCACCGTAAGCGCTTTTTCACGCGCAACCGTCTCCACGGCTTCCATCAGCGCCATTGCCGCACCTTTACGGCGCGCCTTCTCATGTACCAGAAGTTTCGCGACATCTGCGCGGTGCGGCTGGTTTTCCGGCTGGTCGGTGATCAGCTGGACCGTGCCAACCAGCCCCTGCTCCGCGTCAAAACAGCCCAGGACGGTACGCTCGTCGCGCCCGACGCTGTCTGCGACGCCGAGCCAGAAGGTTTGGGCTTTCTCGGGAGAAAAAGGCAGCATAAAGCTGACGGAGGCGCCGCCGTTGACACAGTTGACGAGGATATCGCTCAGGGCATCAATGTGGGTGAGGATGTCCTGTCGGGAGAGAGGTTTAATCAGCATGGGAGAGTTCATTGCGCGTCCTTAGGTTGAATCTCTCCACTTTGCTATTAACATTTTTGTTACGCAATAAGCGATGACATAGGATTTCGTTATGTCATTTTTCGCCGTGATGTTGCCGCTTCATGGCGTACATTTGCGCATCCGCGTGTTTTAACCATGCCTGCATATCGTTGCGGTGATGATCGAACTCGCTCAGCCCCCAGGAGAACTGTAACGACCAGGGATGCAGCTGACGCGCGTTATACTTCTCCGTTTGTTCGACAAGATACTGCATGGCGATCCAGGCGCCAGGCTCATCGGTATCCGCAAACAGCACCGCGAACTCATCTCCCCCGAAACGCACCAGCATATCGGCCTCGCGGAATGAGGAGCGCATCAGGGCGGCCATCGCTTTCAGGGCCTTGTCGCCCTCCTGATGCCCGAAGCGATCGTTAATGGTTTTGAAATGGTCCAGATCCAGCCAGCCAAGCGTTAACGGTTCTGCCCTACGCTGCGAAACCGACAGTGCAAACTGCGCAAACTGGTTAAACCCGCGTCGGTTAAACAGGCCCGTGAGTTCATCGGTCGTGGCGGCGCTAACGGCTGCAAATTCATCTTCTGCCAGCGCGCTGAGATCGGCCAGTACGGCGGAATCCGCCGCGGTAAACTCACGCGGTGCGTAATCAATGAGACACAACGATCCTACGCACGCCCCGTCACGTAAACGCAGCGGGAAACCGGCATAAAAGCGCACGCCCGGATCTCCCGCCACCTGCGGATTATCCGCAAAGCGTTCGTCCAGCAGCGTGTCAGCCACCACCAGCGGCGCGTCACCCAGGATCGTATGACCACAAAACGAGAGATCGCGAGGCTGGCTGGCGAGTGCCCGCCCGTCGGCAGATTTCACGATCGCAGCGTGGTCATCCACCAGCGTAATCATCGCCAGCGGCACCCTGAAAAAGCGTGTTGCCAGCCGCGTGAGACGATCAAACGCGGGATAATTGTCGATCTCAAGCAGACCGGACTCGCGCAGCGCATTCATGCGCTCCGTTTCATTCACGGGAATTAGAGGTGCTTTCATGACGTCTCCTGACGCTGAGCATTAGTAAAAGCGTAGCTTAAACAGAGACATTGTCAGTTCAGGAGGCACGATTTACCTCAGTGACCAGCCAATGATGGATCACGTTGACGATATACTGTTGCTGCTGCGCACTCAGCGGCACGCCCTGCGGGATAGCATGCCACTTAGCCAGACAGCCCCGGCAGCAGGTTGCCGTGGCATGCTGGGCGATAAAAACCGGATGGCCGCGCATCGGCGTCTGCTTACCGTCATTCACCGGGTGTGCAGGCGCCAGCCGCGCGGCGATAAAATCAGCGGCATGCTTATCGATAGTGTCCGCGCCCTTATCCCAGCAGTATTGCCGCTCTTTCATCCCTAAATGAAATCGTGAACGAAACGTGGAGCGAGCCAGTCGCGTAAACAGAGGATCTAACGTGGACATCAGTATACGGACCGTCCAAGGCGTTTGGTCAGCTGTTCCAGCGCCGCGACGCCCGCCAGTGAGTTGCCGGTCTCGTCCAGTTCCGGGCTCCAGACGGCAATCGCCATCTCGTGCGGAACAATGGCCACAACGCCGCCGCCAACGCCGGATTTAGCCGGCAGCCCCACGCGCCAGGCAAACTCCCCGGCGTTCTGATACATTCCGCTGGTTGCCATTAAGGCGTTGATCTGCCGGGCCTGCATCGGGGAGACAACGTCCTCGCCCAGATGCGGGGCATGGCCCTGATGCGCCAGAAACAGAAAAGTCTGCGCCAGTTCAACGCAGTTCATCTTCAGGGCGCAGTAATGAAAATAGTTTTGCAGAACCGTGGCGACATCATTATGAAAGTTGCCGAAGGACTTCATCAGCCAGGCGATGGCGGCGTTACGTGCAGAGTGTTCAAACTCAGAGCGCGCTACCACCGGATCGTAGGCGATGTCCTGCACGCCGGAAAGCTGCCGCACAATCTGGAGCATATGCTGGCGCGGCGCGCTCAGCCGGCTTTGCAGCATATCGCACACCACCAGCGCCCCGGCGTTGATAAACGGGTTGCGCGGCTTACCCTGTTCGATTTCAAGCTGGAGAAGGGAGTTGAAGGGCTGACCGGAGGGATCTTTGCCCACCCGCTGCCAGATCTCCTGCTCGTCATACTGGCGCATGGCGGCAACGAGGCTAAGCACTTTTGAGATCGACTGAATTGAAAAGCGCTCCAGTGCATCTCCCGCCTGAAAACGCTGCCCGTCGACAGTACAAATGGCGATGCCGAGCTTATTACCGCTGATCGAGGCCAGCGCGGGAATGTAATCGGCAACCTTACCCTGCCCCAGTAACGGACGAACCTGCGCCAGAATCTCGTCCAGCATCTCATTATGGATGACCGCAGCCACACTTTGCTCCTTGCCCTCAGGCTAAAACGGGCTGCGAGTATAACAGAGGCTTATACGTCACGTCAGGCAGGGAGACGAAAACGCGAGACGGCCTGCAACAAAAGATCTGACTCCCGATGCAGGCGCTCAGAGGCATTCGACGCTTCGCTAACCAGCACATCTGTCTGACGCGATACCTGATTCAGCGCCTGAAGTTGGCGCGTCATCTGATGAATGCTTTCCCCCTGATTTAGAGTGGCCAGCGAAATATCATTCAGCAGGCTACTCAGATTGGCCACCAGCCCGGTGACCTGCTGGAGATTTTCTTCCAGACGGTTTACCACCTGAGAACCTTCTTCAATGCCCTGTAGCGAGTGGTTAATTAGCGACTGGATGGTTTGCGTAGAGTGACTGCTTTTTCTGGCCAGCAGCCCCACTTCACGGGCGACCACCGCGAACCCGCGCCCCTGTTCTCCCGCATGGGCGGCTTCAATGGCAGCGTTGAGGGCCAGAATATTGGTCTGAAACGCCACGCTGTCGATCATGGCGACGATCCCACGCATCTCTGAGGATCGGTCGACGATCGTCTGCATCGAGCCATTCACCGCTGTCATCATTTGCTCCCCGCCGACGGCAGCCTGTCGGGCTTCATCCGCGCGCGAGCGGGCGAGTTTTGCATAACCCGTGTTCCCCTCAACGTGGGTTTCGAGATCGGCGATATGCGCGGTCACCTCCTCCAGCTCTTTGGCCTGTCGCGTGGACTGCTGATAAAGCTTCTGGTTCCCCTGCGCAAGTGACCCGATATTTTCGACCATAGAGGTAGTGGCCTCGCTGACCTGAGTCACCAGTTGCTGGAGCCCGCGCTGCATGGCGGTAATACTGCCGCTGAGCTGGCTGATTTCACGGTTAAAACGCACAACGTCAGGGGGTATTCCCGACAAATCCCCTGCCGCAAGCTGGTTAATATGGACAATCAGACGGCGTAGCGGGGATATCACCCATTTCGCCATTGCAAACCAGACGGCAATGGCAATAGCCAGCAGCACCAGCGGCGCAAACAGGAACAGCCGTTGCAGGCCTGAGAGTTGTTCCATGAGCGACTGACGCCCCTGTATCGCCTGCTTCTCACTCCGTTGCTGATAACGTGCAAAGTTGTCATTAAAATCGGTCTGAAACGCCTGGGCGGGTACGGCGAAAAAGAGGTCGATGCTGTTGGTTTTCACCAGCCCTTCCGCCTGCTCGCTAATGGCACCGAAGAACAGCTGATAGCTATTAACAAGCCCCTCGTCCTGCCGAGGATTAAGCGCGAGCCAGGCTTGCCATGCCTGCTGAGACGCCGCCAGGGATTTTTGCGCCTCGTCCATCAGGCTATGCCAGCTCCCTTCCGAACCGGTCTCTTTATCCTGCATAAAGTACACCCCGGAGCGGTTGAGCAGATCGCTCGCCGCAAGCAGCGAAATACGCGCCTGATCCAGTCTGCTCTGTTGCTGCCAGGCCAGCTGATTGCGCTGTTCGTTACGCTGGGCTTGATTCAGGGAAGCGGTAAGCAGGAAGGAGGATGAAAGTTGCAGGGCGGAGAAAAGGCCGATAATACAAAAGATGCCGGTCAGCAGGCCAAACTGACGAGGAAAAAAGCGCTGCGCAAGACGACGAAAAATTTGCGTTAGGTTCATAATTTTCTTCTGTAACAATACGTTAGACGCAAGCGAGTCTACGAAACGAAAATGACAGAACCATTGCAAAATAATGACAGGAAACGTGAATTGCCGGGTAGCGGCCTTGCCCTACCCGGCATCAACATTACACGCGATCCTTCCAGACCGTCTGAACGTTACAGAACTCATGCAGACCGAAATGTGAAAGCTCTCGCCCGAAGCCGCTCTTCTTCACTCCGCCAAACGCAACGCGCGCATCGCTTGCGCTGTAGCCATTGATAAAGACTCCGCCGCACTCCAGCTCGCGAGAGAAGGTTTCAGCCAGCGCATCGTTCGCGGTAAAGACCGTCGCTGATAAGCCAAAGTCGCTGTCGTTAGCCAGCTGCAACGCGTGCGACGCATCATTGGCGACGGTAATCGCGGCCACCGGGCCAAACAGCTCCTGACGGAAGGCCGTCATCTGTGGGGTGACGTCGCCGAGTACGGTTGGCGCATAATAGTTACCGGTCCCGGCAAGCTTCTCGCCGCCGAGCAGCAGGGTCGCCCCTTCCGCCAGCGTAGCCTGTACCTGCTGATGCAGTTCATCGCGAAGATCAAATCGCGCCATCGGGCCAATATAGTTATCTTCCTCATCCGGTGCGCCCATTTTCAGCGCCTTGACCGCGTCAACAAAGCGTTGGGTAAAGGTGTCCGCCACGCCCGCTTCCACAATAAAGCGTTTCGCCGCCGCGCAAACTTGTCCGGTATTCTGATAACGTCCGGCCACGGCCGCGTTGACAGCCAGATCCAGATCGGCATCATTCAGAACGATAAACGGATCGGAGCCGCCCAGCTCCAGCACGCATTTCTTCAGCGCCGCGCCCGCCTGCGCGCCAATTGCCGCACCAGCCCTAACGCTGCCGGTTACGGTCACCGCCGCGATACGCCGATCGTTAATCGCCTGGCTGACGCCGTCATTTGTCGCGTTCACCCAGCCAAAGATCCCCTCCGGGAAACCGGCATCCGCGAACACCTTCCCGATCAGCTCCGCCGAGCCGAGCACATTTGGCGCATGTTTAAGCAGATAGCTGTTCCCTGCCAGCAGGATCGGCACCGCACCGCGCAGCACCTGCCAGAGCGGGAAGTTCCACGGCATCACCGCCAGAATAGGCCCCAGCGGACGGTACTCAATCACCGCATTGTCGACCTGGGTAGATTCCGGGCGCAGCATTGCCGGGCCGTATTCAGCGTACCAGTCGCAAAGGCTGGCGGACTTAGCCACCTCCGCACGCGCCTGCACAATGGGCTTGCCCATCTCCCGGGAGATAGTCTGCGCCATCTCTTCCGCACGGCTACGCAGCGCCGCACCCAGATCGCGAAGTTTTTGCGCCCGGTGCGCCACGCTTTCGCGTCGCCACTGACGAAAACCGGTATCCGCCTGCGCAATGGCACGCTCAACGTCACCGGACGTTGCCCACGGGTAAGCAGCCAGCGTTTCGCCGGTAGCCGGGTTGACAGAGTGGGCATGGGTAGCAGATGAATACGTCATGAAGTTCTCCATGTAATAACAGTTGATTGATTGTGGCCCACTCTGCTATTTCTTAAAAATGAATAATACTCAGCACCTTGTTCACGAATCGAGAACGGTATGGACTTAACACAGCTTGAGATGTTTAACGCCGTCGCACTGACCGGCAGCATTACCCAGGCGGCGCAGAAGGTACACCGGGTGCCGTCAAACCTCACCACCCGCATCCGACAGCTTGAAGCGGATCTCGGTGTGGAGCTGTTTATTCGCGAGAATCAGCGCCTGCGGCTTTCCCCCGCCGGGCACAATTTTTTGCGCTACAGCAAGCAGATCCTGGCGCTGGTCGACGAAGCGCGAATGGTCGTCGCCGGGGATGAACCGCAGGGATTATTCTCGCTCGGCGCGCTGGAAAGTACCGCCGCCGTACGCATTCCGGAAAGTCTGGCGCGGTTTAATCAACGCTATCCGCGCATTCAGTTTGCGTTATCCACCGGGCCTTCCGGTACGATGATTGACGGCGTGCTTGAGGGGACGCTCAGCGCCGCCTTTGTCGACGGGCCGCTCTCACACCCCGAACTGGAAGGAATGCCGGTTTACCGGGAAGAGATGATGCTGGTCACCCCGGCGGGTCACGCGGAAGTGTCAAAAGCCACGCAGGTGAGCGGTAGCGAGGTTTATGCCTTTCGCGCCAACTGTTCCTACCGGCGTCATCTGGAAAGCTGGTTTCATGCTGACCGCGTAACGCCGGGAAGGATCCACGAGATGGAGTCCTACCACGGGATGCTCGCCTGCGTGATTGCCGGGGCAGGCATTGCGCTGATGCCCCGCTCCATGCTGGAGAGCATGCCGGGGCATCATCAGGTGGCGGCGTGGCCGCTGGCGGAAAACTGGCGCTGGCTCACCACCTGGCTGGTGTGGCGACGCGGGGCGATGACCCGCCAGCTTGAGGCGTTTATAGGGCTGCTAAACGAACGTCAGCCACCAGTGTCTTCTCCATAAACAGGCTCAGCGGATCCTCGTTGTAGGGGGCAAACGCGGGGCGCCGTTCGTATCCACACTGTTGATACAGACGAATGGCGGCATGTTGTTTGATCCCCGTCTCCAGCCGGACGGTGTGGCAGCAGCGGCTGAGGGCTTCATCTTCCAGCGCCGCCAGTAATTTATCACCCAGCCGTTGCCCGCGATGGGTTGGATCAATATAGACCCGTTTCATTTCCCCGGTCCCGTCCCCGTTCAAAACAACAGCGCCACACCCGACAGCGTTAAGCTGAGTGTCACGAATAATCATCAGGATCAGCGAGTCGTCCGGCAGTTCGGTTAAATCCAGCAGATGATTACTTTCCGCGGGATAGAGAACGCTTTGATAACGGTCCAGCGCCGTAATCAGGGCGAGAATATCTGGATGATGGGCGGATTCAGCGGTAATAGAATACATGGCAGGCTCCTTGTCGTTTTCGTTCAACATACCGCCCGCCCTGTATACCGGCGTCATAGTTTTTAATGATGACCGTAATCCTGGAGACGAAGGAAAATTTTCCCCTTCATATACAGCGTGGCCTGCCCGCCAATCAGCACGCGGTCGCCTTTCAGCTCGCAGCGCAGATCCCCGCCGCGCAAGGAGACCTGGCGGGCCGACATCTGCGTTTTTCCAAGCTTTTCGCTCCAGTACGGGATCAGCATGCTGTGCGCTGACCCCGTCACCGGATCCTCCGGTACCCCTTCCCCCGGGCAGAAGAAGCGGCTGACGAAATCATACTCATCTCCCGGCGCCGTAACGCAGACCATTTTCCCCAGCGGGAGCATGGCTGTGATATCCGGCGTTAGCGCCTCCACCTGCCGCTGGCTGTCGAGCACCACCATGTAATCGCGCCCTGCACGCACCTCTTTTGCCGCGTTAATGCCCAGCGCGCTGAATAGCACTGGGGGTGGAGTATCGACAACCTCGGTTGACCACGCCGGGAAATTAAGCGTCAGCCAGTCGCCGCTGCGTTGTACCGTCAGTTCGCCGACAAAGCGCGTGGTGAAGGTGATTTCCGTATGCGGATAATCTAGGTATTCGAAAATAACGTGAGAAGCCGCGAGGGTTGCGTGGCCGCAGAGGTTAATTTCATCCTGCGTGGTAAACCAGCGCAGTTCAAACCCGTTATCCGTTCGGACAAAGAACGCCGTCTCTGACTGATTATGCTGCTTCGCCATCTTCAGCAGCGTCTCATCCGGCAGCCACGCTTCCAGCGGACACACCGCCGCCGCATTGCCGCCGAACACCCTGTCGCTGAAGGCATCCACCAGATAAAAATCAATTTCCTGCATCGTTGGTTCCTCTTAGATTTATTCAGCGCAGAAATACTGTGCCCTTCAGATACAGCGCCGCCTGCCCGCCCATCCGCACGCGGTCGCCTTTCAGTTCGCAGCGTACGTCGCCACCACGGGCAGAAACCTGACGGGCAAACATCTGTGTTTTGCCAAGCTGTTCACTCCAGTAAGGGATCAGCATGGTGTGCGCGGAGCCGGTGACAGGATCTTCCGGCACGGCCACGCCCGGCGAGAAGAAACGACTGACAAAGTCGTATTCCCCTTCGTCCCGGGCGGTGACGGCCACTTTATGCTCCCCCGGCGTCATGGCGGAGAAATCCGGATTAATGGCTTCCACTTGCTCGCGGCTCTCCAGTACCAGCACCCAGGCGCGGCCTTTTCGCGCCTCGACGTAGTGGCTGATACCGAGTGCGGTGAGCATCTCCGGTGGCGGCGTCTGTGCCTGCGTCGGGCAGGCCGGGAAGTCCAGCGTCATCCAGTCACCTTCACGGCTGACGGTCAGGCGACCAGAAGCGGTGTCAAAATGAAGGCGTGAGTCCGGATAATCCAGTTCGTTAAACAGAACATACGCCGCGGCAAGCGTCGCGTGACCACACAGATTAACCTCGGTGAGCGTGGTGAACCAGCGCAGCTCAATCCCCCCTTTGGTGCACACAAAAAACGCGGTTTCCGACTGGTTATGCTGTTGTGCCATCCGCAGTAACGTCTCATCCGGCAGCCACGCGTCGAGCGGGCACACCGCCGCCGGGTTGCCGCCAAAGGAGGACTCGCTGAACGCATCTACCAGATAAAAATCAATCTCCTGCATCGTGTTACCGCCTGTTTTTGTTGTGTAGTTCTTTATCTTCAATGAAAACAACCGCGTTCGCTACCGCTGCATGAAGGTAAATTTTGTGATTCACATCACATAACGGTTGAGTTTTCGCCGTTTAAGGCTTTAAGATCGTCTCCTCATCTTTCAGGCAACGAATCCCAGATATCCCTATGACAACACACACGGTTTCCCGCAGGGTCGCGTGGCTACGCGTGGTCACGCTCGCCATCGCAGCGTTTATTTTCAACACCACGGAATTTGTTCCGGTTGGGCTGCTGTCCGACATTGCAGCCAGCTTCCATATGGAAACGGCACAGGTTGGCATTATGCTGACCATCTATGCATGGGTGGTAGCGCTGATGTCGCTGCCGTTTATGCTGCTGACCAGCCAGATGGAACGTCGTAAGCTGCTGATTGGGCTGTTTGTGGTGTTCATAGCCAGCCATGTGCTGTCATTTATGGCATGGAACTTTACGGTGCTGGTGATCAGCCGCGTCGGCATCGCGTTTGCCCATGCCGTTTTCTGGTCGATCACCGCATCGCTCGCCATTCGTCTCGCCCCGGCGGGGAAACGCGCCCAGGCGTTGAGCCTGATTGCCACCGGAACGGCGCTGGCGATGGTGTTAGGCCTGCCGATCGGGCGCATTGTGGGTCAATACTTCGGCTGGCGCACCACCTTCTTTGCCATCGGCATGGGGGCGCTGATCACCCTGGTGTGTCTGATCAAACTGCTGCCAAAACTGCCTAGCGAACACTCCGGCTCGCTGAAAAGTCTGCCGCTGCTGATGCGTCGACCAGCGCTGATGAGCATCTATCTGCTGACCGTGATTGTGGTGACCGCCCATTACACGGCCTACAGCTATATTGAGCCGTTTGTTCAGGTTGTGGCGGGCTTTAGCGCTAACTTCGCCACCGTTCTGCTGCTGATCCTGGGCGGCGCGGGTATTATCGGCAGTATCCTGTTCGGGAAGCTGGGCAATAAGCACGCGTCTGCGCTTGTAAGCAGTGCGATTGGCCTGCTGCTGGCGTGCCTGCTGTTACTGATGCCTGCGGCAGGCAGCGAGAGTCATCTGGCGATCCTCAGTCTGTTCTGGGGCGTGGCGATCATGATTATTGGTCTGGGAATGCAGGTCAAAGTGCTGGCCCTGGCCCCGGACGCCACGGACGTGGCAATGTCGCTGTTCTCGGGAATTTTTAATCTGGGAATTGGGGCCGGTGCGCTGGTGGGAAATCAGATCAGCCTGCATGTATCGATGTCGGCCATTGGCTATCTCGGGGCGATTCCCGCGCTGATTGCGCTGATCTGGTCGGTGCTTATCTTCCGTAAATGGCCGGTCGCGATGGAAGAACAGACCAGCCACGGTTGACGTTAGTTGTGCCGGGTGGCGGCTTCGGCCTACCCGGCCTAGGTTATTACGGACTTGTAGGCCGGGTAAGCGCAGCGCCACCCGGCGATGTCCTCAGTGATACGTCTTAATGATCTCCAGCACGCCGTTAATAATAAACTGCACGCCCATACAGACCAGCAGGAAGCCCATCAGACGGGAGATAGCTTCAATCCCCCCCTTGCCCACCCAGCGCATAATCGCCCCGGAGCTGCGCAATGACCCCCAGACGATAATGGCGATAAGCGCAAAAATGATCGGCGGCGCAACGGTAATAACCCAGTGCGGAAAAGTAACACCATCACGCACCGTTGAGGCGGAACTGATGATCATCGCAATCGTTCCCGGCCCCGCCGTGCTCGGCATGGCTAACGGCACAAACGCGATATTGGCGCTCGGTTCGCTTTCAAGCTCCTCCGATTTGCTTTTGGCTTCCGGCGATTCATGCGCTTTATGCGCCGGGAACAGCATCCGGAAACCAATAAACGCCACAATCAGCCCACCGGCGATACGCAGACCGGGAATCGAAATACCAAAAGTATTCATCACCAGTTGTCCGGCGTAATAAGCCACCATCATAATCGCGAAGACGTAGACGGAGGCCATCCTCGACTGCTGGTTGCGCTCCGCGCTGTTCATGTTACCCGCCAGCCCCAGAAAGAGCGCCACGGTCGTTAACGGGTTCGCCAGCGGAAGCAACACCACCAGCCCAAGCCCCACTGCTTTAATCAAATCCAACATAATGCACCGCAGTCCTTATCCTTATTCATTACCGCAATTATAGGGGGAAAGTCTCGTCCTGAGCTATCCGCGCAACGTAACCATAATTGTCCCGCGTAACTAATAACCCCAGATTATCTATATGATTTAAAAGCGTACAGAAAAAGTTCCTGAAGCGTTTTAGCAATTCGTGGCATCGGCTGATCCATTCAGTTGACTTATACTTGCCTGAGCAATAATATCTGCCGTGACTAAACTACTTGCCAGGGCAACCATTGTGAAAAGCACCAGTGATCTCTTTAACGACATAATCCCACTGGGTCGTCTTATTCATATGGTTAACCAGAAAAAAGATCGCCTGCTCAATGACTACCTGTCACCGCTGGATATCACCGCAACACAGTTCAAAGTGCTGTGTTCCATTCGCTGCGAAGTGTGTATCACGCCGGTTGAGCTGAAAAAGGTGCTCTCTGTCGATCTGGGTGCGTTAACCCGCATGCTGGATCGTCTCGTCTGCAAAGGATGGATAGAACGAAGCCCTAACCCGAATGACAAACGTGGCGTACTGGTGAAACTGACCAGCGATGGCGCGGCCATGTGTGAGCAATGTCATCAATTAGTAGGACAAACACTGCACCAGGAACTGACAAAAAACTTAACGGCAGATGAAGTGGCAACGCTTGAGCTTTTACTCAAGAAAATCCTGCCGTAAACAGAAAAAGAGGTATGACGATGTCCAGACGCAATACTGACGCTATCACCATTCATAGCATTTTGGACTGGATCGAAGATAACCTGGAATCTCCACTTTCCCTTGAGAAAGTGTCTGAGCGTTCAGGTTACTCAAAATGGCACCTGCAACGGATGTTTAAAAAAGAGACTGGCCATTCATTAGGACAATATATTCGCAGCCGTAAGCTGACGGAGATTGCCCAAAAACTGAAAGAAAGCAATGAGCCGATCCTCTATCTGGCGGAACGCTACGGATTTGAATCGCAACAAACCCTGACGCGTACGTTCAAGAACTACTTTGACGTGCCGCCTCATAAGTACCGTATTACCAGTATGCCGGGTGAATCCCGTTATCTGTATCCGCTGAAACATTGCAGTTAATCATCGCCTGTTAAGACGTAACCGAGGAAATCATGAAATTTATCGCCTCCGCCGCCCTCACCTTGCTGGTGCTGGTTTCCGGCCAGAGCTTCGCGGAGCAAACCCCCAGTGCGGGGCAGCAAAATAATCGTGACACCATGATTATGCCGTCCACGCAAAACCAGTCGCCCTGGGACTTCAATCACATGGGCGCTGGCAGCGACAAATCCGACGAATTAGGCGTGCCGTATTATAATCACGACCTGTAATTCGTTTTTGCCCCGCTAATGCGGGGCTTTTTTCTGCCTTAACTCCGCACCCGCGTCGCCCGACGCACCCGCAAGCCAAAGACGTTGATATACTGCCCGGCCATAATCAGCCCTGCGCCACACAGTTGCAGCGCGCTGAGCGTTTCATCCAGCAACAGTGCGGCGCTGGCAAGCCCGACTACCGGTACCAGCAGCGATAACGGCGCCACGCGCCAGGTTTCATAGCGTCCGAGCAGCGATCCCCAGATGCCGTAGCCAATGATTGAGGCGACTAATGCCAGGTAGATCAGCGACAAAATGGTCGTCAGGTCGATCTCCACCAGGCTTTTCAGCATCACCTGCGGTCCATCCAGAATAAACGACGCGACCATAAACGGCACAATGGGGATCAACGCGCTCCAGACCACCAGCGACATGATCCCAGGACGCGACTCATGCTGCATTATCAGCTTGTTAAAGATGTTGCCGCACGCCCAGCTCAGCCCCGCCGCCAGGGTGAGCATAAAGCCCAGCAGCGCGACATGCTGACCGTTGAGGCTGCCTTCTATCAGCACCAGCACGCCAAAGACCGCAAGGCTAATGCCCGCCAGCTGTTTGCCCTGCAAACGTTCGCCAAAGACAAACGCGCCGAGAATAATGGTAAAGAAAGCCTGCACCTGAAGCACCAGCGAAGCCAGACCCGCAGGCATACCGAATTTGATAGCGCAAAAAAGAAACGCAAACTGACCAAAGCTGATGGTGAGGCCGTAGCCCAGCAGAAGCTTCAGGGGAATCTTTGGGCGGGCAACGAAAAGCAGCGCCGGGAAGGCCACCAGCAGGAAGCGCAGACCCGCCAGCATGAGTGGAGGCATGTTGTGCAACCCCATTTTGATGACCACAAAATTGAGTCCCCACACCACGACAACCAGTAACGCTAACAGCCCGTCTTTCCGCGTCATTTTCCGCCCCTGAATTATTAAATTTTTGTAAACACTTCAAGGTAACAGAAAAAATACCCCCGCGAGAAGATCATTAATTCTGGTACTGAGGAGAAGCACTTGCGGATAAATTGGGTGCTATACAAGCTGCCGATCCCATGATAATCCTGTAATAACACAACAAAAAAAGCATAAGCATTTGTCGGGCAGGAAAATGAAACCATCAATCAGGCTCTCAACCGCAGCGCTACTGGCATCGTCATTGTTATTAACAATTGGCCGCGGGGCAACGCTGCCCTTTATGACCATATATCTCACACGCGTGTACGATATGAGCGTGGAGAATATTGGCTATGCCCTTACCGTGGCGTTGACCATTGGCGTGGTGTTTAGCCTGGGGTTTGGCATCCTGGCGGACAAGTTCGACAAAAAACGCTATATGCTGGTCGCCATCGTGGCCTTTATCGCCGGGTTTGTGGCCATTCCGCTGGTGAATAACGTGACGCTGGTGGTGTTGTTCTTTGCCCTGATTAACTGCGCCTATTCCGTCTTCTCAACGGTGCTGAAAGCGTGGTTTGCCGACGTGCTGACCTCCAGCGAAAAGGCACGCGTTTTCTCACTCAACTACAGTTTCCTGAACATCGGCTGGACGATTGGGCCGCCGGTTGGCACTCTACTGGTGATGTACAGCCTGCAACTGCCGTTCTGGCTGGCGGCCTTCTGCGCCGCACTGCCGCTCGGGTTTATCCATTTCTTTGTGCAGAAAAGCGTAGCGTCTGACAGCGTGGAGGAAAAAGCGCCGTGGCAGCCCTCGGTGCTGCTGAAGGACCGGGCGCTGTTCTGGTACACGCTCTCCGGCCTGCTGGCGTCCTATGTGGGCGGATCGTTCGCCAGCTGCATTTCCCAGTATGTCCTCGCCGCGTATGCGGACAGCGATTTCGCAGAAAAGGTGGTGGCCGTTGTGTTGCCCGTCAACGCGGTGGTGGTGGTCACCCTGCAATACGCGCTTGGCCGCAAGATCTCCGCCAGCAACATCCGCCCGCTAATGACAGCCGCAACGCTCTTTTTCATCCTCGGGCTGGGCGGGTTTATGCTTTCCGGCGAGAACCTGCTTTACTGGGGGATTGCGGCGGCGATCTTCACCCTGGGTGAAATTATTTATGCCCCGGGTGAATACATGCTGATCGACAATATCGCCCCGCCGGGCATGAAGGCGAGCTACTTCTCCGCCCAGGCGCTGGGCTGGCTGGGCGCAGCGGCGAACCCGATGATCACCGGGCTCATCCTGACCCATCTGCCGCACTGGTCGTTATTTATTATTATGATGGCCGCCATTATTGCGGCGTGGCTGATGGTTTTGCGCGGGATGCGCGTGAAAAGTGAAGATAGCGTGTCGGGTGGCGCTGCGCTTACCCGACCTACGAAACCCTAATCCCACGCCGGGTAAGGCTAAGCCCCCACCCGGCAAATCCAACAGCCTAGTGGTGCAACATCTCCTCCACCACCTGCTCTTTGTACATCTCGTTCGGGTAGTAGGTCGGCCAGTTATCCATCTCTTTCAGCAGCGCCTCGTGGGAGGTGTTGCCCATAAAGATATGGAAGTGTGAAGAGGCTTTCGGCCCGATGGTATGATCGCTGAACTGCACAAACTTAGGCGCCTGGCTTGCCTTATCCTTACATTCAAACAGGTAGCGCACGCCTTTTTTCCCCGACGCATAGGTCAGAATTTTATAGCCGCTGTAGTCGTACCGGCAGCTGCTCACCGTTTTGCCTCTGTGGAATTCCATCACGTTGTTTTCAATGCCGATGGCGTCCACGTCCGTCGCGTAGCCCTTACGGTAGTAGGCTTTCACCTCGGCAGCGGATTTTTCCCCCTTCTGCGCTTTCTTTTCGAAAACCGGATCCAGCGAACCATCAAGCAGGAACGGGTAAACAGACTGCCAGGTCCCGTCCCAGTCAGACAGCGTCCTGTCCCTGACGTCTTTATCCTCAAAGACGCCGTTTGCCGCCTTCTGTTCCGCCTCCGTCATCTGATGACCGTGCGAATGGGCAAAAAGCGAGCCGCTTACCAGCAGCGTTCCCAGAGTCAGCGCAATTTTTCCAAGTTGTGCAGCCACAGCAAAACCCTCATTCCGTGTTATAAGAATGAGGATGTTATAGTATAACATTTCAGATCGCAACCAGTCCGCGAACCCCCTCCTGCTCCATGTTCTCACCGCGCCCCTGCTGGACGATGCTGCCGCGCGACATCACCAGATAGCTGTCGGCCAGCTCCGCCGCAAAATCATAAAACTGCTCCACCAGCAGGATCGCCATATCCCCCCGGTTCGCCAGGCTGCGGATCACCTGCCCAATCTCTTTAATCACCGACGGCTGTATACCTTCCGTGGGTTCATCCAGGATCAGTAACCGTGGACGGCTCGCCAGCGCGCGACCAATCGCCAGCTGCTGCTGCTGACCACCGGAAAGATCGCCTCCGCGACGGTGTTTCATCTCCTTCAGCACCGGGAAAAGCTGCCAAATCTCCTCCGGCACGCTCCTTGCGTTTCCCGCGGAGAAGCGCGACAGTCCCATCAGCAGGTTTTCTTCTACGGTCAGACGCGGAAAAATCTCCCGCCCCTGCGGAACATACGCCACGCCGGACTGCACCCGCTGGTGCGGTTTACTGTGAGTGATGGTCTTTCCCTGCCAGACCACCTCCCCGGCTTTCACCGGGATCAGCCCCATCAGGCACCTCAGCAGCGTGGTTTTCCCCACCCCGTTGCGCCCCAGCAGGCAGGTAACTTCCCCGACCACCGCCTCAAAGCTCACCCCGCGCAGAATATGACTTCCGCCGTAGTACTGATTCAGCTCGTTAACCTGTAACATCCCCTCTCCTTAGCGTCCCAGATAGACGTCAATCACCTGCTCATTGGCCTGTACCTCGCGAAGCGAGCCTTCGGCCAGTACGCGCCCCTGATGCAGCACCGTGACGTGGTCGGCGATGGTCTCGACGAAGCCCATATCGTGCTCAACCACCATCAGCGAATGCTTGCCTGCCAGAGTTCGGAACAGCTCGGCTGTGTATTCCGTCTCTGCGTCGGTCATACCGGCGGCGGGTTCGTCCAGCAGCAACAGATGCGGATCCTGCACCAGCAGCATGCCGATCTCCAGAAACTGCTTCTGCCCGTGGGAAAGCAGCCCGGCGCGGCGATCGCGCTCGCTGCCAAGCCGCAGCAAAACCAACATCTCGTCAATGCGGTCGCGCTGCTCGCCGCTGAGTGTTGCCCGCAGGCTCGCCCAGACGGACCTGTCCGCTTTCATGGCGATTTCGAGGTTTTCCCCTACGGTCAGCGCTTCAAACACGGTCGGTTTCTGGAACTTACGGCCAATGCCCTGACGGGCAATGGCCGCCGGTTCAAGGGCTGTCAGATCGATGGACTGATCGTAAATAGCCTTCCCGCTTTTTGGCCGGGTTTTGCCGGTGATCACGTCCATCAGCGTAGTTTTACCGGCGCCGTTAGGGCCAATGATGCAGCGCAATTCACCGACGCCGATATTAAGTGAGAGATCGGTCAACGCCTGAAAACCATCGAAACTGACGTTAATGGCCTCAAGCTGTAACACCGGATCGGTCTGCTCACGGTAACGATCGCCCGGTAGCTGGCGGGTAAAGAGTCCTTCAGAGGGCTGCATTAATTCTCTCCCTTACGAAACAGACCGAACACGCCGCGCGGTAAAAAGAGCGTCACGGCGATGAAAATCAGCCCAAGAAACAGTTGCCAGTACTCCGGCATCGCCACGGTGAAAAAGCTCTTCGCACCATTGACCAGCGCCGCACCAATCACCGGGCCTACCAGGGTGCCGCGCCCGCCCAGCGCCACCCAGATGGCCGCTTCAATCGAGTTGGTCGGCGACATTTCACCCGGGTTGATAATGCCCACCTGCGGAACGTACAGCGCTCCCGCCAGGCCACACAGCACGGCGGAAAGCGTCCAGACCAGCAGCTTGAAGCCGCGCGGATCGTAGCCGCAGAACGTCAGACGGTTTTCCGCATCGCGCACCGCCGTTAAAATGCGGCCAAATTTACTCTTCGCCAGGGCGTAGCCTGTGCCCAGGGCCAGAAGCAGCAGCATGACCGTTGCGAGAAACAGCGCGATCCGCGTGGTAGTCGCCGTAACGGAAAACCCGAGCAGCGTGGTAAAGCCGGTAAAGCCGTTATTGCCGCCAAAACCGGTTTCGTTGCGAAAGAACAGCAGCATGCCCGCATAGGTCAGCGCCTGGGTCATGATGGAAAAATAGACCCCTTTTATCTTCGAGCGGAAAGCAAACCAGCCGAAGACCAGCGCCAGCAGGCCGGGGATCGTCACGATTAACACCAGAGCCCAGGCGAAATGCTGCGTTCCCCACCAGAACCAGGGCAGTTCGCTCCACGAGAGAAACGACATAAACGCGGGCAGCCCGTCCCCGGCCGCCTGGCGCATCAGGTACATGCCCATCGCATAGCCGCCCAGGGCGAAGAATATGCCGTGCCCCAGCGAGAGCATACCGGCATAGCCCCAGACCAGATCGAGGGCCACGGCGACAACCGCGTAGCAGAGGATCTTGCCGATAAGCGTCAACATCCACGTCGAAACGGCCAGCGGATGGGTGGCGGGTAACAGCGCGAGAAAAGGCAGCACCAGCAGCGCCGCAACCAGCAGACTGCCGAAGATTTGCGCGGTGCGCGGTGCTCTGCGCGCCAGTGTTAAGGTCAATGGCTGGCTCATCAGTCTGTCACCCTCCCTTTAAGTGCGAATAACCCCTGCGGACGTTTCTGGATAAACAGAATGATCGCCACCAGAATCAGGATCTTGCCCAGCACGGCGCCCATCTGCGGTTCAAGAATTTTATTGAAGATCCCCAGACCAAAGGCCGCCGCGACGCTACCGGCCAGCTGGCCGACGCCGCCGAGCACCACAACCAGGAACGAATCGATGATGTATCCCTGGCCCAGCTCCGGCCCCACGTTCCCCAGCTGGGACAACGCCACGCCGCCCAACCCGGCAATGCCGGACCCGAGACCAAATGCCAGCATATCTACCCGTCCGGTGGGAACGCCGCAGCAGGCCGCCATGCTGCGGTTTTGCGTCACCGCCCGCACGTTGAGACCCAGACGCGTTTTGTTCAGAATGAGCCAGGTGAAGAACAGCACCAGCAGCACAAAGCCGAGCACCACAATACGGTTCCAGGGCAGCGTCAGGTTGGCGAAAACCTGCACCCCGCCGGACAGCCATGCCGGGTTAGCGACCTCAAGGTTCTGAGCGCCAAAGGTCATGCGGACCAGCTGGATAAGCATCAGGCTTATCCCCCAGGTGGCGAGCAGGGTTTCCAGCGGGCGGCCATAAAGATGGCGTATCACCGTGCGCTCCAGCACCATTCCGATGCCTGCGGTCAGGCAAAACGCCACCGGCAGCGCCACCACCGGATAGAGCGCCAGCCACTGAGGCATCCACTGCGCCATTACCTGCTGCACCATCCAGGTGGCATACGCCCCGAGCATCAGCATTTCACCGTGAGCCATGTTAATCACCCCCAGCAGACCATAGGTGATAGCCAGCCCGAGCGCGGCCAGCAAAAGTACCGACCCCAACGACAGGCCCATGAAGGCCTGCCCCAGCAGTTCGCCCCACATCAGCCGGTGCTGAATACGCTCCAGGCTCTCAGCGGCGGCGGCACGTACCCGTGCGTCCGGCTCGGTTTGCGTTTGGGTGAACGGCGTCAGCGTGGCCTGCACGTCCGGATCGTCAGACTGTCCCAACAGCTCAACAGCCTTGAGCCGTACTTCAGCCTGTGGGCTCGTCAGCTGGAGGTTTGCCAGCGCCAGCATCAGCGACTGTCGGGTGACGTCGTCCGTTTCGCTACTGGCCCGCTGTTGCAGAAAGCCGAGCATATCCGGCCGGGCGTCACGCTGAAGTTGCCGCGCGGCATGACGCCTTTCGGTGACACTGTCACTGACAAGCTGATGCGTCGCCAGCGCCGTGACGGTTAACACGCGCAGTCGGTTGGTCAGCCGCACGGCTTTGGTCGATCCTTCGGCGCTTTTTGCCGCGCCCAGGGCAACCATTTCGCCGTCGATGCGGGTAAATGCCTTCTTCTGGCTGTCGGTATAAAGGTTCTCCTGTTGCAGCGCCTTAAGCAGCGGCAAACGTGCAGGTTCCGGCGTGGCTGCCCAGCGGGTCAGCATGGCGGTTTGCTGGCTGCGGCTAGCGGCAACGAAATCATCGGCATCCGATGCCTGCGCCATCCCTGGCAGCAGTCCGGTAAGCCACACAATCGCAATCATCATGCGTATGGCGTTCATGACGTCTCTCCCTGGTGGTGGCTTAGTTGCTGGCGGTTTTCATCGGCTGGTCAGGCTTTTTGTCATTCCCGGCGATAAACGGGCTCCACGGCTGAGCGCGTACCGGCTGTTCGGTTTGCCAGACGACGTTGAACTGGCCGTTGCCTTCAATTTCACCAATCATGACGGGCTTATGCAGGTGGTGGTTGGTGGCGTCCATGGTCAGCGTAAAGCCGGACGGCGCGTTGAACGACTGGCCCGCCATTGCCGCGCGCACTTTGTCCACGTCGGTTGTTCCCGCTTTTTCAACCGCCTGCGCCCACATATGCAGGCCAACGTAAGTCGCTTCCATCGGATCGTTGGTGACCACGTTATCGGCATTCGGCAGCTTATGGGCTTTCGCGTAGGCTTTGTAAGCCGCGACAAAGGTCTGGTTGGTCGGGTTGTCGACGGATTCAAAGTAATTCCACGCCGCCAGGTTACCCACCAGCGGTTTGGTATCAATGCCGCGCAGTTCTTCCTCGCCCACCGAGAACGCCACCACCGGCACGTCCGTGGCTTTCAGCCCCTGGTTCGCCAGTTCTTTATAGAAAGGCACGTTGGAATCACCGTTGATGGTGGAGACCACTGCCGTTTTGCCGCCCGTGGAGAACTTTTTGATACTGGCGACGATGGTCTGGTAATCGCTATGTCCAAATGGGGTGTAGACCTCTTCAATATCTTTATCTTCAACGCCTTTCGAGTGCAGGAAGGCGCGCAGGATCTTGTTCGTAGTGCGCGGGTAAACGTAGTCCGTACCCAGCAGGAAGAATCGCTTCGCGCTGCCGCCGTCCTCGCTCATCAGGTACTCCACCGCCGGGATCGCCTGCTGGTTAGGCGCCGCGCCGGTATAGAAGACGTTAGGTGACATCTCTTCCCCTTCATACTGCACCGGATAGAACAGCAAACCGTTCAGCTCCTCAAAAACCGGCAGAACCGATTTACGCGATACGGAGGTCCAGCAGCCAAACACCACGGCGACCTTATCCTGGCTCAGAAGCTGGCGGGCCTTTTCGGCAAACAGCGGCCAGTTGGATGCCGGGTCAACCACCACCGGCTCCAGCTTTTTCCCGAGCACGCCGCCTTTAGCATTGATTTCATCGATGGTCATCAGGGCGACATCTTTCAGGGGCGTTTCTGAAATGGCCATCGTGCCGGAGAGAGAGTGCATAATCCCGACTTTAATGGTCTCTGCGGCCTGGACGCCAAAGCTCATTCCCATGGCGATGACGGAGGCGGACAAGGTGAACGCTTTAATAAAGGTACGACGGTGCATATTTTCACTCCTGAAAAGAAAGCTGTGCGAAGACGTCCGTTACCGCCGGACGCAGAAAAAAGTAACGCCAGTTTCAGGAGAGCAAAAACAGTGCCCGGTTGCAGAGACAGGATTTTAAAGGGATCGAAGAGAGGAGTGACGGGAAACGACTCAGAATGGTACAGCGCTGCACTGTAATAATGCAGCGCTGTAAACGGCGTTACCAGACGTCGCTGGCGATTTTCGTCACGAGGCGAACTTTATCCCACTGCTGGGCTTCGCTCAGGCTGTTACCCTCTTCCGTAGAAGCAAATCCGCACTGCGGGCTGAGGCAAATCTGCTCTTTCGCCACGTAGCGCGCAGCCTCTTCCAGACGCGCTTTCACCCCTTCCGGGTTCTCCAGTTCACCGTGTTTGGTGGTGATCAGCCCCAGAACCACCTGCTGTTTACCCGGGCGCACAAAACGCAGTGGCGCGAAGTCCCCGCTACGGTCGTTGTCGTACTCCAGGAAGAACGCGTCGACGTTCACCGTGCCGAACAGCACCTCCGCCACCGGCTCATAGCCGCCCTCGGAAATCCAGGTTGAGCGGAAGTTGCCGCGGCAGACGTGCAGCCCGACGGTCAGATCGTCCGGTTTGCCCTCCAGCGCCTTATTCAGCACCCGGGCATAAGTTCGGGCAAGTTCGTCTGCATCGTCACCGCGCTCGCGGATCTGGCGGCGCTGGTCCTCCGAACAAAGATAGGCCCAGACGGTGTCATCCAGCTGCAGATAGCGGCAGCCTGCATCGTAAAAGGCCCGAATGGCATCGCGCCAGGTGGTCGCCAGATCGTCAAAGTAATCTTTCAGATCCGGGTAGACCGTGGCATCAATATCCTTGCGGCCACCGCGGAAGTGCAGCACGCTCGGGCTCGGAATGGTCATCTTCGGCTGTGCGTTACCGCTGATGCTTTTGAGGTAGCGGAAATCTTCCAGCATAGGATGATCGCCGAAGCCCAGTTTGCCCGTTACGCGCACGCCGTGGGCTTTGGTCTGCACCCCGTTGAACTGAATGCCCTGCTGGGAATCATAACGCTCCACCCCCTGTAGCCCGTCAAAAAAGTCAAAGTGCCACCAGGCGCGGCGGAATTCACCGTCCGTTACCACATGCAGACCGCAGGCGCACTGCTGCTCGACAACATGACGAATGGCCTCGTCCTCAACCGCGCGAAGCTGCCCGGCATCGATTTCACCGCTGGCAAATTGCAGACGGGCCTGTTTAATGGCATCCGGGCGTAAAAAACTGCCGACTACATCGGCGCGGTACGGGGCATGGTGTCGCTGCATGGAAATCTCCTCTGTCTGTCGGCGTTAATTGCCCACAGTGATAATTCATCTCTTGAATCTTTAGACTTCTGGATGTCTAAACGTCCTGAAAAGATGTCATACCGGCTCGCCGCCGACAAACGAGAAAATTTCATCTGTGTTGAAATAAATTCATGTTCACAGAGCGGGTGATGAAGATCCTGCAAACGCGAACCGCTCATCTTCCCAGCCGGTCATGCCCCCGAGCATAATCTTAACCGGCAGACCCAGACGCGCCAGCTTCAGCGCCGCCCTGTCCGCCCCGTTGCAGTGCGGGCCTGCACAATAGACGACAAACAGCGTGCCCTCCGGCCACGCTTTCATCCGCTCTGCGGTGATCTGGCTCCAGGGTAAATGCAGCGCGCCGGGCAGATGCCGCCGGGCAAAATGTTCAGGCTTTCCGACAACGTGCAGCAGAACAAAGTCCTGCTCACCGCCGGATACCGCGTGATGGACATCGGCGCAGTCCGTCTCGACACTCAGACGACGCAGAAAATGTCCCACAGCTTCCTGCGGCTCAGCAGCCGGAAATTCAGTAACATAGCTCATGAATCTTCCTCATTTGTGGTGTTTGTGTTAACACTACTCTATCCCTTAACTCAGCCCATGAATGCGTCCGCCTATGCCAGAAAACAGCAAAAAGATGACAAACTTAAGACATCCCTCGCCGCGAGCGGTCGTGCTGGCATATGACGGTTTATGTACCTTTGAGTTTGGCGTGGCGGTAGAAATCTTTGGTTTGCCGCGCCCGGAGATGGGCGATGACTGGTATCAGTTTGCCGTGGCGAGCGTGGATGATGGCGAACTCCGGGCAACGGGCGGGATCCGTATTCTGGCCGATGGCGATCTGGGTCTGCTGGAGACGGCGGATCTGGTTGTCGTTCCCGGCTGGCGAGGGCTGGACGAACCCGTACCGGAAGCGCTCTGCCAGGCGCTCCGCGCGGCGCATGCCCGCGGCTGCCAGCTACTCTCGATCTGTTCTGGCGTTTTCGTTCTGGCAGCCTCAGGCCTGCTTGACGGGCGGAAGGCAACCACCCACTGGCGCTACACGCAAGCGCTGAAAACACGCTATCCCGCCATTACCGTGGTCGAAGATGTGCTCTACCAGGACGAAGGCGATATTCTCACTTCCGCCGGAAGCGCCGCGGGGATTGATCTGTGCCTGCACGTGGTGCGCCGGAATTATGGTATGGAAGTGGCAAACCGCGTGGCGCGTCGGCTGGTGATCCCGCCCCATCGGGACGGCTCGCAAACCCAGCAGCTTAGCCGACCGGTGGCTCAGTTGCGGGAGAGCCAGCGCCTCGGCCAGTTGTTTGATTATCTTCACCAGCATCTGGCTGTTTCCCATACCGTCGAATCGCTGGCCCTGCGGGTGGGTATGAGTCAGCGCACCTTTCTGCGCCGTTTCCAGGACGCGACCGGAACAACGCCCGCGCGCTGGTTATTGACTGCGCGATTGCAGCGGGCAAAAGATTATCTCGAAAACAGTCGGCTCAGCATCGACAATATTGCGGAACAAACCGGATTTGGACAAAGCGCCACGCTGCGCCACCATTTCCGGCAGCAATTTGCGCTTTCACCCGCGCAATATCGCAAACAATTTTTACAGCCGGTACGATAAACGGGCAAAAAAAAACCGCCATAATCTGGCGGTAAATGCTTGCATGGATAGATTTGTATTTTGGTATCTACGCTCCGGTATTCCATACCGGGATGTGGATCACCTGCAATCTACCACTGTGAGCCTCAACGAAGCATAAACGAATCGATTAACCCGCTTTGGTATTAATTTGCAGATAACGCATCAGCCCCTGCTCTGCACTCTGGCGGGCATCATCATTAATCGCTTCGAGATAAAACGCACGAGAGACCCCATACGGCGCCTGCTCGGATGGGTAAACAGCGAACTGGAAGGTTTTGCCCCTCGCCTTATTGGTACAGCCCAGCTCCCAGCGTTCTTCACTTACCTGGGTGCTATTACATTCGACACGTCCGTAATCGCTGGTTAAATACGATCCGACACGGCTTTTTGCTGACTGAATATATTCTGGTTCTTCATTTGAATAGATGCTGGCCACAGCACCCACCGCAACCACTACGCCCAGAAGTGATAGCACGATTATTTTTTTCATTTATTCGATCCAATCCTTAGCCAGAAAAATCTTATTGTAAATGATTTCCCAATAAATCTAGCTTCTCTTTGCATACCAGAAATGGGAGTTTACAACGGCGATATTGCTTTTAAGAATAGTCTTAAGTGAGTTTTATGGCGACCACAATTTTTGACAGTCTATTTTCTCAAATTTAAAGAATCGAATAATTACTCTATGAAATTATCCCTACGATGACCGTAGCGTATTTTCGGGGGTAAAAGATGTTCAGAAAAGGCTTTTCGCTACTGCTGCTGATTAGTGCACTGTTCTCGGGGCAGATTATGGCGGAGCACAAAGGGCATGAATTTGTGTATGTGAAAAACGCCGACCATCAGCTTCGTCATGAAGCTGACAGCGACGAGTTACGTAGCGCGGCAGAGGAGTCTGCGGAGGGGTTGCGCGAGCACCATTCATGGCAGAAATCGCGCAAACCGGATACCCACTCTGCGGGTTAGCTGCCTTTACGCTTTGGCAGGGTCTTCATCAAATCGTCAGGGCTGACGGAGGCCACAATGCTGCCCGGAGACGGCATTTTGAAGATGTGATTCTTCATCTTGCCGATAACGTGCATTTCACACGGACGGCAGTCAAACTTCAGCGTCAGTACTTCATCGCCATTCACCAGCTGCATCGGCGTCGCTTTCCAGCTTTTAATATTGCCTTTCGCCTGTTTCGGACAAAGGTTAAAGGCAAACCGCAGGCAGTGTTTGGTGATCATCACCGGCACATCGCCCTTCTCTTCATGCGCTTCATACGCGGCGTCAATCAGTTGCACGCCGTGACGATGGTAAAACGCACGCGCTTTGTGGTTGTAAACGTTCGCAAGGAAAGAGAGATGCGTGTCCGGGTAGACCGGCGCAGGCACCGCTTCGGCCTTACGACTGCCGCGCGGATAGTTTGCCAGGCGTGCTTCATCCAGCATCTCAGCCGTTTCACGGCGGAACTGGTTCAGCAGGCTGTTCGGCACGAACAGCGCGTCCGGCAGATTCACCTCAATATTGCGCGCATAATAAATGGTCTGCCCGAGCTTCGCTACGCCATCCTTGAGGTTGCTAAACGCTTTCTCCGCATTGTTCGCCACCTCGAACAGGCCATCGAGCGTATGCGTCACGCTGATGCCGTCTTCGCAGGTCATGGTCAGGATCAGCTGCTCTTCCCAGCCACCCAGCGCGATATCCACCGCAATGCGACGCTCGCTGGAGGTCTTGAGCAAGGCCTGCTGCCAGTTGTGATCCAGGTTACGGTTCAGCGCCGCATTCGGGCGGGCTTTGTAAAGGTCGGCAGGCATTTCGTTCGGCCAGACGCGATAACGATTTTCGCCGGTTTTCTCCACCGTATTGGCGCGAAAACCAACCACTTCACGTTTGATCATCACGTTGAGGCCATCGCCGTTCGCCAGCGGCTCTGTAACCTGAACGTCAAGATGATCCTTCGCCACTTTCAGCACTTCCCCCACCGGCAGACCGATAAACTTCGGTGAATCGAACGCGCCAATATCCCCTTTGCGCGCATTAACGAAATAATCCGTACTGCCGCGGTGGAACGTTTTGTCCGTCGATGGAATAAAGAAATGCTCTGTACGACCGGCGGACGCGCGCGCCAGGTCACCGCGATCGTCGATGATGGCATCCAGCATCTGACGATAATGGGCGGTGATATTTTTCACGTAGCTCATGTCCTTGTAGCGGCCTTCAATTTTGAAGGAGCGTACGCCGGCATCGATCAGCGCGCCGAGGTTTGCCGTCTGATCGTTATCTTTCATCGACAGCAGGTGTTTCTCGAATGCCACCACGCGGCCCTGATCGTCTTTCAGGGTATACGGCAAACGGCAGGCCTGAGAGCAGTCGCCGCGGTTAGCGCTGCGCCCCGTCTGGGCGTGAGAGATATTACACTGCCCGGAATAGGCCACGCAAAGCGCACCGTGGATAAAGAATTCAATGGTCGCGTCGGTGGCCTGGTGGATATCGCGGATCTGGTTCAGGTTCAGCTCACGCGCCAGAACAATCTGCGTAAACCCGACGTCTGAAAGAAACTTCGCCTTCTCAACGGTGCGGATATCGCACTGGGTGCTGGCGTGCAGCTCAATTGGCGGGATATCCAGTTCCAGAACACCCATATCCTGAACGATCAGAGCGTCAACGCCGGTCTGGTAGAGATCGGTAATAAGACGCTGCGCGGGCTCCAGCTCATCATCATGAAGAATGGTGTTCAGGGTCACGAACACCTTCGCCCCGAAACGGTGAGCGAACGGTACCAGTTCGGCAATGTCGCGCAGGCTATTGCTGGCGTTATGACGGGCACCGAAGCCTGGGCCGCCAATGTAGACGGCATCCGCACCGTGAAGAATGGCTTCACGGGCAATGGCGGCGTCGCGGGCCGGGCTTAGCAGTTCAAGATGATGGGGGTGCAGGCGCATACTTCGTCGTTATCCGTTATGGTCAAAATGGCGGCTATTGTAGTCAGAAGTCTGTGCCAGTGAAACCGTTTTGCAACGCTTTAGCGGGGATAATGGATCAGAGAGTGAAAATGCACCGTCCGGGTGCTGCTGTTACGGTACGCGTGCGGTTTATCGCCGGCAAAACGCACGCCGGAATCAGCGTATAGAGTGCGCCAGACACCGTCGATATGCATATCCAGCTCACCGCTTATCACCACCACGTGTTCAATCACCCCGGCTTCGTGCGGCGTGGACTCACTCAGCGCGCCGGGCGACAGGGTGATGGAGAAATGGTCGAACTTAAGCTGTTCATCCCAGGGGAAAAGCGGTTTCACCACCATCGCTTGCTGCTGCGGATCGAACACCGCCTGCGGTTCGCTCTCTGGAGTGATAAACGCCGAAAAAGGTACGTTCAGCCCGGTGGCAATTTTCCACAAGGTTGAGACCGTCGGGCTGGACTCATTGCGTTCGATTTGCCCAAGCATCGCTTTCGACACGCCCGTCTCTTCCGCCAGTTTCGACAGGCTCCAGCCCCGCGCCTGACGCAGCGCTTTCAGTGTGGTTGCCAGATGTTGAGTGATATCCATGGTTCCTCCCGTTGCAGCAAAGCATACCACTTGTACGCTATAGCGCACAGTGATACCTTATCCCGGACGTTATAACGCACAACGGAGTTCACATGCGATCGACTGCCTCTCTCTTTCCTGCCGTGCTGGCTGGTTTTGTTGCCGTTCTGGTGGGCTACGCCAGCTCTGCCGCCATTATCTGGCAGGCGGCTGCGGCGGCGGGCGCCAGTACACAGCAAATCGCCGGATGGATGACCGCGCTGGGGCTCGGGATGGGGATCAGCACGCTTGCATTGTCGTGGTGGTATAAAGCCCCGGTGCTGACCGCCTGGTCGACTCCTGGCGCGGCGCTGCTCGCCACCAGCCTGCAAGGCGTGACGCTGGCGGAAACCATAGGGGTATTTATATTTGCGAATGCGCTGATTCTGCTGTGCGGCGTCACTGGCCTGTTTGCCCGGTTGATGAAACTGATCCCGCACTCGCTTGCCGCCGCTATGCTGGCAGGCGTGCTGTTACAGTTTGGCCTGAAGGCATTCAGCAATCTTGAGGGACACGTGCTTCTTTGCGGCAGTATGCTGGCCGCCTGGCTGGTGGCTAAAGCCGTGGCGCCCCGGTATGCCATTGTCGCCACGCTGCTGGTGGGGGTGTTCGTGGCCTGGGCTGGAGGTGACGTTGTCACGAATAAAATGACGTTATCGGTAATCATGCCGGAATTCATTGCCCCTGCGTTCACCTTCACCAGCCTGATCAGCATCGGCTTACCCTTCTTCCTGGTGACCATGGCGTCGCAGAATGCGCCCGGCTTCGCCACCATGCAGGCATCGGGCTATCCGCTGGCGGTCTCACCGCTGATCGTTGCCACCGGCGGGCTGGCGCTGCTGTTGTCCCCCTTCGGCGTCTATTCCATCTGCATCGCCGCCATCACCGCCGCCATCTGCCAGAGCCCGGACGCCCACCCGGATGCCAGTAAACGCTGGCTGGCAGCGACGGCCGCAGGTGGGTTTTATCTGCTGGCGGGGGTGTTCGGCGGGTCGATTTCGGGGCTGATGGCCGCCCTGCCGCTGAGCGGCATCCAGACGCTGGCCGGGCTGGCCCTGCTCGGCACTATCAGCGGGAGTTTGTATCAGGCACTGAATCATGAAGCAGAGCGCGACGCGGCGATCGTCACCTTCCTGATGACCGCCAGCGGCGTCACGCTCCTGGGAATTGGCTCCGCTTTCTGGGGGCTGGTGCTGGGTGGGATCTGTTACGCTGTCTTCTCACGCCTTCGCCGCGCGTAGCTGTGACGGCGTGATGCCGGTCATGCTGCGAAAACGGTTACTGAAATGGCTGGCGGAGTTAAATCCGCAGGCCAGCGCGATGTCGGTGAGCGGCGTGGTCGTGTGCAGAATCAGCGCTTTGGCCTTCTCCATGCGGCGCTGCATGACGTACTGATGCGGCGCCAGCCCCATCGACTGGCGGAACATCCGCGCAAAGTGATACTCACTGAGTGCGGCCTGGCCCGCCAGTTCCGCCAGCGTTAAGGGTTGCGCCAGATTTTCCTCGATAAAGGCCAGCACGTTGCGCAGCACAAACGGCGATAGCCCGCCGGTGACCACCGGTAACTTCCACTGGACGCTGGAATAGTGCTGGACCAAATGCGTCAGTAATAAGGTCGACGCAGTGCTCAGGGTGAGCTGATTGGCGTTTTGCTGCCAGTCGCAGCCGAGCAAAAACTGGCGATAAAGGGCGGTGATTTTCGGATCGCTGCCGAAGATTTTTTCCTCCAGCGTCAGCGATAGCGGTCGTTTATCCCAGATTTTCTCCCCCACGTCCCGCAGGTGTTCATCGGTGCAGTAGAGGTGCACGAACGACAGGTCATCACGAATATCCCATGTGGATTCGCTCTCTTCCGGCATCAGACAAAAACGGTCCGGCCCGCCGCCATTTTTCCAGCCACCCGGCGTTTTTTGATAGCTTTCATAGCCATCCGCCACGTACAGGCTAAGGGTGTGATGGTTGCTTTTCACGGTGATCGTGTCGTGCTTGTTGTACCACGCCGCCAGTTGAATGCCAGTATTGAGCGCGACGGTTTCCCGCAGCACTGCATTTTTTTGGCGTAACGTTTCAAAGGTGTCGTAAACGAGAGACATGGCCGTAAACAGGTGATTAATCAGACTGTCAGTCTAAGAAGTGTTGCAGCCTGTTACCAGCCATTGTGCGAGAAAAAAGCGCAAGAATTTGCAAGTCCGGCGCAAGGCGATGAAAGCCGGGGCCCCCTTCTTTCGCCACACTGTTGTTTTCCGCGGTATGAGAAGAGAGACACCATGAACGCATTACTCTATGGGCTGGTTGTTGTTATCTGGGGCACGACCTGGATCGCCATTTTTTTACAACAGGGGCCGGTTGCAGCGCCGGTCTCCATTTTCTGGCGCTTCGCCGTGGCCAGCGCCACGATGATGATCGTCCTGGTCGCCCTTCGTCGCCTGCGCAGGCTGGCGCTGCGGGATCATCTCTATTGCATGCTTCAGGGTTGCTGCGTTTTCTGTTTCAACTTCTGGTGCTTTTATACCGCCGCCGCCCATATCAATACCGGCCTTGAGTCGGTGATTTTCTCGATGGCCGTACTGTATAACGCCATCAACAGCTTTATCTTCTTCGGCCAGCGTCCACCCGCGCGCTTCTGGACGGCGGCAGCGCTGGGGCTTATCGGGATCATTACCCTGTTCTGGAACGATCTGCTCGCCAGCGGCTGGAGCGCGTCATTGCTGACGGGCATCGGGCTTTCCGCCCTCGGCACCTACGGCTTCTCGCTGGGGAATATGATCAGCATGCGTCATCAGCGAAACGGGCTGGAAACCATGACCACCAACGCCTGGGCGATGCTGTATGGCACCGTCGTGATGGGCCTTATCGCTCTATTAAGGGGCGAAAGCTTTATGCCGGAATGGACGGTGAGCTATATGGGGGCGCTGCTCTATCTTGCTCTGTTTGGCTCGGTGATTGCCTTCGGCGCCTACTTTACGCTGGTAGGCCGCATTGGTCCCGGTAAGGCCGCGTACAGCACCCTGCTGTTCCCGCTGGTGGCGCTGTCGATTTCAACGGTGTACGAGGGTTACGTGTGGCATATCAACGGGATCGTCGGCCTGCTGTTGATTTTAGGGGGAAATATGGTGATGTTTACGAAACCGGAAACCTGGTTCCGCCGCCTGCTGACGGCATAAAATAACGGCCTGCGTAGATGCAGGCCGTTTTTATTATTTTGCTGTCTGATGGACATCAAACATGGTGGCATCGGTCGCCATATCATCCACAACCTGTTTCAGTGTGGCGAATCCCAACGGCGTGTTCTCGTTGGCAAGCTCTTTACCTTCACCTTTACGAACAACTTTAACTACCGGTTTGTTCGTGGCGGCATCAATCAGCTCACCTTCAAAGAAAAGATGCGTATCCATGGTGCGATGGCCAGTTGCCATCTGCGTACCCGCAACCAGCAGCGCGACGGGCACCACTTCATAGAACTGCAAACCTTCTTTCTCTGAGCTCACACCCGTGATGGCG
The DNA here is from genome assembly GCF_021869665.1 of Enterobacter cloacae complex sp. ECL411. Classification (NCBI taxonomy): domain Bacteria; kingdom Pseudomonadati; phylum Pseudomonadota; class Gammaproteobacteria; order Enterobacterales; family Enterobacteriaceae; genus Enterobacter; species Enterobacter cloacae complex sp. ECL411. Next base: position 2,236,979 of record NZ_CP091486.1, on the reverse strand, counting down.
CCGCGGAAGATCAGGCTATGTTTGCCCGGCTTCGTCACAATTGGCTTACGCTGGCCAATCGCGTTTTTTAATGTGTTATTGGTGTAACTCAACAATTCATCAAGCGTTTATTGCCCAAGCTGTGTGGTTGGCTTTGGTGTCGGATAATAGGTTATCGGGGTCCAGATAATACTGTCGTAGTTCGCCGGATCATAGGAAGGATCGACCCAACGCAAGGTTGGTTTCCCGGTTGCTGATGTCATCTCCTGCAAGTCAGAGTAATCTTTTAAAAAGCCTGAATATTGATCGGGGGCTGCGACTTTTGACGCACAGCCAGAAAGGGCCAACAGGCCAGAAAGCACTGCAACTTTAAAAAAAGTGGAAGTACGCATGATGGAGTTCCGAGTTATCTGCAAGTATGCACTTGAAGTTATAACAAAAAACAGAGGGAAATGTTGTGGCAAAAAATGACGGGGAAGGCACAAATTGTAAAAATAGTGCCCGGACGGGATCCGGGCAGAAAAATATTACTGTTTTATATCTACCTGCCAGAACAGATGTTTGCCGAAGGGATCGATTTCATAGCCCGTGACCTCTTTTCTGACTGGCTCAAAAATGGTCGAGTGGGCAATCATAACCGCCGGCATTTGATCGTGCATCATCTGCTGCGCCTGCTTGTACAGCGCCACGCGTTTTTCGCGATCGGTTATCGATTTTGCTTCGGCAATCAGGTTATCAAACGGCTTATAGCACCATTTGGCCGAGTTCGACCCGCCGTTGGCGGACGTACAGGTAAACAGTGGTCCGAAGAAGTTATCCGGATCGCCCGTCGCCGTTGTCCAGCCCATCAGCGCAGCCTGATGCTCCCCGCCCTTCACGCGCTTCAGGTATTCGCCCCATTCGTAGGTCACGATTTTGGTCTGCACGCCTACTTTCGCCCAGTCCGCCTGGATCATTTCAGCCATACGCTTCGCGTTCGGGTTATACGGCCGCTGCACGGGCATAGCCCACAGATCGATGCTTACGCCGTTGGCAAATCCCGCCTCCTTTAACAGCGTTTTCGCTTTTTCTGGATCGTAATCGTAGTCTTTCAGCTCGCTGTCGGCACTCCAGACGCCAGGCGGCAGCAGGTTTTTCGCCGCCGTGCCGGTGCCGTGGAAGACCGCCTCAATGATGGCCGGTTTGTTAATCGCCATCGCCAGCGCCTGGCGCACTTTTACGTTATCCAGCGGCGGCTTTTGCGTGTTAAATGCCAGGAAACCGGTATTCAGACCGTCCTTGCTCATCAGGTTGATGTCTTTGTTAGCCTTCATACGCGGCAGATCCGCCGGGTTTGGGAACGGCATCACCTGGCACTCATTCTTCTCGACTTTGGCAAAACGCACCGAGGCGTCCGGCGTGATGGTGAACACCAGACGATCCAGCTTCGATTTTCCCTGCCAGTAGTCCGGGAAGGCGGTAAAGAGGATGCGGGAATCCTTCTGATATTGCGCCAGCTTAAACGGCCCGGTGCCAATCGGCTGCATATCGACCTTTTCAGGCGTGCCCGCTTTCAGCATGGCATCGGCATACTCCGCCGACAGGATGGAGGCAAAATACCACGCCAGATCGGCAACAAACGGCGCTTCCGGGTGCGCCAGGGTGAAGCGCACGGTGCGATCGTCAACCTTATCAATGGCGGTAATCAGGTTGCCGAACTCCAGACTTTCGAAGTTGGAATAACTGCCGTTGGAGACGTTATGGTAGGGATGATTCACATCCTTCTGGCGCATAAACGAGAAAATCACGTCATCCGCGTTGAAGTCGCGCGTCGGCGTGAACAGTTTATTACTGTGGAATTTCACCCCTTTGCGCAGGTGGAAGGTGTAGACCTTACCATCCTCGCTCACCTCCCAGCTTTCCGCCAGGCTCGGCACCAGTTCGGTAGTGCCCGGTTTGAAATCGACCAGACGGTTATAAACCGGTACGGCGCTGGCGTCCACGCTGGTCCCCGACGTATAGAGCTGAGGATTGAAGTTTTCCGGCGATCCTTCGGAGCAATACACCAGCGTTTTTGCCGCGACGGTGGAACTGACCGTCAGCGCAGCAAGCGCCAGCGTTATCATTGTGAATGTGCTTTTCATCATTTATTCCTGTCTTTTTAATTCGACGGCTAATTACTTCTTTTGCCATTTCATAAATAACATTAAAGTGATGGCGCAAACACATGAAAAATAAATACAGAAGGAAACACTATGGGCTCAGAACTCTCCAGACAATTAACCCAACGCTTTTTCCGCTATCTCGCCATCACCAGCCAGAGCGACCCGAAAGTCAAAACCCTGCCCTCCACCCCGGGCCAGCACGACATGGCGCGGGAGCTGGCGAAGGAGCTGGAAACGCTGGGGTTAGACGATATTGTGATTGATGAGTTCGCCACCGTTACCGCCGTAAAAAAAGGCAATATTCCCGGCGCGCCGCGGATTGGTTTTATTACCCATATCGATACCGTTGACGTCGGTTTATCCCCGGATATTCATCCACAAATATTAACCTTTACGGGAGATGATCTCTGCCTGAATAAAGAAAAAGATATTTGGTTGCGCGTAAATGAGCACCCGGAAATTCTGGCTTATCCTGATGAGGAGATTATTTTCAGCGACGGAACCAGCGTATTAGGCGCAGATAATAAAGCGGCCGTCACCGTGGTCATGACGGTGCTGGAAAACCTCACCGCTGAACATAAGCATGGCGATATTGTGGTGGCGTTTGTGCCCGATGAAGAGATTGGTCTCTGTGGCGCGAAAGCGCTGGATTTGAAGCGCTTCGACGTCGATTTTGCCTGGACCATCGACTGCTGCGAGCTGGGGGAAATTGTTTACGAGAACTTTAACGCGGCGGCGGCTGAAATTCGCTTTACCGGCGTCACGGCGCACCCGATGTCCGCCAAAGGGGTGCTGGTCAACCCGCTGCTGATGGCAACGGATTTCATCTGCCATTTCGATCGCCAGCAAACCCCGGAATGCACCGAGGGGCGCGAAGGTTATATCTGGTTTAACGGCATCCAGGCCGGGCAAAACGAAGCGGTGCTGAAAGCCAACATTCGTGATTTTGACAAAGAGGGTTTTGCCGCCCGCAAGCAGCAAATTGCCGATGTGGCAGCGCGGATTGCTGCGCAGCATCCCACGGCAAACGTGGAGTATCGCATTGAAGATACCTACAGCAATATCAGCAATGCGATTGGCGAAGACCGCCGCGCGATCGACCTGATGTTCGAGGCGATGGAATCGCTCGGTATCACCCCAAAACCGATCCCCATGCGCGGTGGCACGGACGGGGCGGCCCTGTCAGCCAAAGGCTTGCTCACCCCGAACTTCTTCACCGGCGCCCATAACTTCCACTCAAAGTTTGAGTTTTTACCGCTGTCGTCGTTCGAGGCCTCCTGTCGCACGGCCCTGCAACTCTGTCTGCTGGCCGCGCGTTAAGCGGGCTTGCGTGCGAACATGGTGGCGAAGCGCAGCTTGATTCGGTTCCCGTAGGCATCGGTACGGTGGAGTTCCCCCACCTCTTCGTTGTACTTGATCAGCTCCCAGCCTTCGTAGTAGTGGCTCAGTTCACCGGTCTTGAAGGCAAACGGGAAACCGACGGTACACGGATAGTCCTCCGTATCCATGGCGGCAACGATCAGGTTATAGCCGCCTGGTATAGTGCAACGCTGCATATTGGCGATAAGACCAGGGATGGTTTTCGCTTCGAGAAACATCAACACGACGGTGGAAAGAATAAAGTCGTATTCGCCGTCAAAAGTCAGGTTGTTCAGGTCCTTTATCGCCGTTTGCAGATTCGCGATCCCTTCCGCCGCCTTAATGCGCTCGATGTTATCGATGCTCATCGGGTTTTTGTCCCACGCCGTCACGTCATAGCCGTTGGCAGCGAGGTAGAGGCTGTTACGGCCATTTCCGCAACCGAGATCGAGCGTTTTTCCCGGCTTAACAATGTCCGCGCTGAGCAGGACCTCTGAGTGCGTGCGGGTCAGCCCATATTTCTCAGTAAAGTAGTTTTCATCGACAGTCATTATTTTTCCTCAGATTGCATTAGCAGTGCCTTATCAGCGCGCACCAGAAGTTTGCCCTGCATCAGCAAGATAAAAGTACGGACCAGCAGCATCGCGATGATGATGTTGGTGAAAATAAACAGGGGAACCGCGAGGGCATGAAAGAACCCTGACGGACTGCTCTGCCCCAGATGTAAACCGGTGGTCGCCAGCGCCGACACCCCGAACGAGAAGCTCCAGAACGACACGTTGAACGGCTGCGACAGATACCACGGCATCAGACGCAGCATAAACAGGAGTTGCAACAGACCATAGCCGAAAAGCATTTTGGCGAAGGTGTCCGCTTCGCCGCCGTTGACGCTAAACCAGGCGCTACAGGCCACCAGGGCAGGCGCAAGCTGGATCCCGAGCGAAGTACGAAGCGCCGCGGGCATTTCGCCCGCGCTGCGCAGGCGTTGCAGAATGACCGGCTCGAGGCTCAGCCAGGAAAAGACCCCGGCACCAAGGAACACCAGCCCCGCATCGTGGAAACCCAGCGCACCGCAGGCCATGGCGCTGATAAAATTGTTCGCCACCGTCGGCAGATACAGTCCCGGCGTCGTGGCCTCTTCCGGATGCTTACCGCGCCACAGCCCGGCGCTTTGCCAGGCGGCATACGCAAGCTGGATCACCACGCCTACGCTAAACAGCACCAGCGACACCGGTCGGCACCACGGCACAAAGCCAATGGCCACCAGTAGCGTTGTGGCAGGAAACAGGCTGACAAAACTGCTCATTACCGGATGCCGCATCTCGGCCAGTACGCTATATGGAAACCATACCGCACGGGTAAGAAACGCCACGCTCAGCAGGAACCAGATCGCCACCGCCAGCGCCACCAGGATCTCGCCCGGCCAGCGCGTCACCGGCCAGATAGTACCGGCATAACGCCAGGCGAACCCCATACCTATGGTACCCAGAACCATACCGAAATACCCGGCGGGCAAGTTAAGAACGCGTTGGTCTTGGTTATGCATTTTTTTTAAACTTTAAAATGTATTTTAAATGCCATTTTAAGGGGTTTACCGTGCAGACGCCAGCACTTCGAAACGCCAAAAGTTTGCTACGTTTAGTGAATGGCTTTTCAGGGAAAACACGATGACAAAATACAGGCTTAGCAATGAAACCCGTCTCTGGCGCTGGCAGGACGGATCAACGCCGTGCACAACCCTACTCAGACAGATAATTGCCGCAAAGGATTTTAACGATGTGACCAGCGGGACAAAAGGTGGTTGGGTTGAGGATGAACACGCGCTCGCCCAGGACGGGGATTGCTGGGTTTATGATGAAAACAGCGTGGTGTTTGCCGGGGCCAGGATATCCGGCAACGCCCACCTCACCCAACCCTGCATCGTAAGCCACCGCGCACACATAGGCGGCAACAGCTGGCTTGACGCGGCAGAGGTGAGTCACGGCGCGGCAATAAGTGACAACGTCACTATCCAGCACTCCACCGTACGCGGGGAATGCCGTATCGCGGGTGACGCGCGGGTGCTGCATAACAGCGTGGTGATTGCAGCCAAAGGGCTGACACCCGACCGTGAGCAGATCCTGCAGATTTACGACAGAGCCACGGTCAGCCAGTCGCGTATTGTGCATCAGGCGCAAATCTACGGCGATGCCATGGTGACCTGGGCCTTTGTTGAGCACCGCGCGGAGGTGTTTGACCGCGCCATTCTTGAGGGCAACGCGCTTAATAACGTCTGGGTGTGCGACTGCGCCAAAGTGTACGGCAACGCCCGCCTGCTGGCCGGTTTAGAGGATGATGCGATCCCGACCGTGCGGTACAGTTCACAGGTCGCGGAAAACGCCCTCGTCGAAGGTAACTGCGTGATTAAACACCACGTATTGATTGGTGGCGAGGCGTGGTTACGCGGCGGGCCGATCCTGATTGATGACAAGGTCGTTATTCAGGGGCGAGCGCGTATCAGCGGCGATGTCCTGATTGAGCATCAGGTGGAGATGACAGACGATGCGGCGATCGAGGCGCTGGAGGGTGAAAGCATTCACGTCCGGGGAGCCAAAGTGATCAACGGTGACACGCGGATCACCCGGACGCCGCTGCTGGGGGCGCTATAGCGGGAATAACCTGGCGTACAGGTTTACGTCATCGAAGCGGCCATTGAGCATTTCCGCTTCCCGCAAACAACCTTCCAGCGTAAAACCGTTGCGCTGCGCCACGCGGTTACTGTTATGGTTAGCCACGCGACATTTGATCACAAAGCGGCGGATCTCGCCGCGCTCAACGTAATAGCGCATAAACGCCTGTAGCGCCTGAGAGAGAATGCCCTGCCCCTGATGCGCTTTGTCAAGCCAGTAGCCGATGTACCCGGCCTTATTCGCAGGCTCTATCGCGTTAAAAGAAAGCACGCCCACCAGCTCGTCCTTCATGAAAATCAGGAACATTTTGGCGTAGCCGCGCTGGTGCAGCATCTGGTTGCTCTGCACGTTACGGTGCGTGTCCTCCTCAGTGCCGACATGCTGCGCCCAGTCGAAGGCGGTTTGCAGCCAGGTTTTGTTTTTAATAACGAGGTTATGCAGATCGGTGGTATAGCGCTCTTCGACGGCGCGAAGCTCGATTTCCTGGGTTACGGGGATAATTTCTGAAGACATAGTGCCTCTTAATTGCCGGGTGGCGCTAACGCTTACCCGGCCTACAAATGCGTCCGGATCAGGCCGGGTAAGGCGAAGCCGCCACCCGGCACAAACCCATAAGGACTAACGCATGATCCGATCGTCAACGTAGTTACGTTTGTCCGGCGCGGGCGGGAAATACTGGTACAGCCAGGTCTCGCTGATGGCGTCGCCCTGACAGCGCAGGAACAGACGCATATCGACCGGCTCGGTGGAGTCAGAGGTTGGGTACCAGTCAAACAGAATGCGATACCCGTCGAACGGCTCGACGTAGAGGATCTCCACCTGCTTCGCTTCACCGCTGGACAGGGTGATCACCGGCTCAATGCCCTTCGGTGCGGCGGCCTTCAAATCGCCCCCGACGAAGTCGATGGCAAAGCGACGGGCCCACACTTTCGGGTAATTTTCACCCGGCGCCCAGCCCTCCGGGAAGCCGCCCATACCGGTACGGGTAGCGTAGACGTTTGCCAGCGGTGAACGCACCGGCGGCTGCGCGCTCCAGTAGAGACGGTATTTGAAGTCCAGTTCATCACCCGCCTGCACCGGTTTCTCCGGCTGCCAGAAGCAGACCACGTTATCGAGCGTCTCGCCGGTTGTCGGGATCTCCATCAGGGCGATGGATCCTTTACCCCAGTTGTTGCGCGGCTCGACCCACAGGCTTGGTCGCTTGTTATACCAGCCCATGACGTCCTGATAATGGGAGAAGTCACGGTCAAGCTGCAACAAACCAAAGCCTTTCGGGTTTTTATCCAGATAAGCGTTAAATTGCAGCTTTTGCGGGTTGTTCAGCGGTCGGCAGATCCACTCTCCGTTACCGCGCCACATTGCCAGGCGGTCTGAATCGTGGATCTGCGGATGAATGGTGTCGCACATGCGGCGTTCGTTGTTGCCGCAGCTGAACATGCTGGTCATCGGCGCGATGCCGAGCTGCTTGATGTCTTTGCGCGCATAGAGATGGTTTTCGACGTCCATGATCACCTGGCTCTTCTCACAGTGGATCACAAACTTATAGGCACCGGTAATGCTCGGGCTGTCCAGCAGCGCATAGACGGTAAAGGTGGTATCGCCCGGCTTAACGGTTTCAAACCAGAAGGAGGTGAAATCCGGGAACTCTTCCGGGGTGTCAGTAAAGGTATCCACCGCCAGCCCGCGCGCGGAAAGGCCGTACTGGTAGGTATCATCCACTGCGCGGAAGTAGCTCGCGCCCAGGAACGAAACGATATCGCGTCGCGCCAGTTCGGGCGCTTTAAAGACGCGGAATCCGGCGAAGCCGAGGTCGCTCTGACCTTCAAGCTGTTTGGTATCCACGCCCGTATCGCCGTAGCTGAACAACTCTGGACGGAAGTGGATCTCACGCGCCTGAGAGGTGCTTTGATCCAGCGAGAACATGCGCACGCGGCGGCGGAACCCCATCCCCATATGGAAGAACTGGGCGTCCAGCTGACGGCCTTCAATGTTATTCCACAGCGACTGTTTCTCATCGTAACGGATGGCGTTGTACGCCTGCGGCGTCATGGTGGCCAGCGTTTCCGGCAGCGGACGCGGCGCACCACCCCACGGGGTTTTCGCCAGATCGTGCGCCATGGATTGCAGAACAGAGAAGTCAAAGCGACGGCTCTGACCGTCGGCAATGTCGGAGTCAGCAGCATACGCCGCCTGGGAAAACAGAGAAGCAAGGCCAGAAGTGCCGCTCAGGGCAGCCATTGCCAGGGAACCTTTGAGAAAACGTCTGCGATTCATGCCTGAGAAAACGTCCTTATGGTCGTGTGAATGAGTTTCGCGCGCAGCGAAATGACGGCAAGAAAGAACGCACAGCCTAAACAAAAACGGTTAAGAATCCAATTGTTGGCGGATGATTATCTGAACAAACCGAGAAATATTTTCTGTCGACCAGAACGGCCTGAAAAAGGGGTAAAGTTATGTATAAAAGAGTCCCGGCTGGACATCAACAGCCGGGACCAACGAGGCGGTTATTTTACGCTGACATCGATACCCGGGAAGTACTTATCAGCCAGTTTAGCGATCGTGCCGTCGGCACGTACTTTATCAATTGCGGCATCAAGCTGCTTTTTGGTGGCCTCATCCCCCTTACGCAGCCCAAAGCCGATCCCACTGCCGAGGATGGTGTCGTCCGACACCGGTTTGCCGATAAAGCCAAACCCTTTACCCTGCGGCTTGCTGAGGAAACCTGCCTGCCCGGCCGCTGACATGACCAGCGAGGCATCGATGCGGCCATTCAGCAGATCTCCCCAGGCCATATTCTGATCTTTATAAGACACCACGGTGACACCGTGCTTTTCCCAGTGCTCTTTGGCGTAGGTTTCCTGAATTGAACCCTGGAGAACGCCGATGGTTTTGCCCTTCAGCCCTTCCGGCGTGGCCTCTACCGCAGAACCAGCTTTGCCCACCAGCTGGGAGGGAATACGGTAGATGGGCTGGGTAAAATCAATGCTCTTACGACGCTGTTCGGTGATGTTCATCGCCGAGTTTATGGCGTCGAACTTTTTCGCCACCAGACCGGGAATCAACGCATCAAACGAGGTTTCTACCCAGCTGCACTTCAGCGCGGCGGCTTTACAGATGGCATTTCCCAGTTCTACGTCAAATCCTTCCAGCTCCCCTGAGGCATTGCGGCTTTCAAACGGCGGATATTCCGCTTCCAGCCCGTATCGCAACTCGGTAGCAGCAAACGACGAGAATGAACACAGCAGTCCTATGCCGACAACTAACGCGCGTAATTTCATCTCAAATTCCTTAACGTGGTGTAACCCGACAAAGGGCCTGGGCACCTGCCCGTAACGTCGCCTCATCTTTCGCAAAAGAGAGACGGATCAGTTTATTATCCGTGCCATCGGCATAAAACGCTGACAGCGGAATGGTGGCAACCCCGTACTCAACAATCAGCCTTTTCACCATCTCGCTGTCGCGCTCGTCGCTAAAGCCGCTGTAATCCGCAAGCAGGAAAAACGAACCGGCACTCGGAAGCAGCCTGAACGGTGAGTCGGCGAGCAAACTTTGCAGCAGATCGCGCTTGCGCTGATAAAACGCCGCCAGCGACAGCCAGGTTTGCGGATCGGTCATGTGTTCGGCAAACGCGTACTGCATCGGCGTATCGGCCGAGAACATTAAAAATTGATGGACCTTACATATTTCATCCATCAGCTCCGCGGGCGCCACACAATAACCCACGCGCCAGCCGGTGACGTGATAGGTTTTTCCGAAAGAAGAAATAATCACGCTGCGCTCCGCCAGTTGCGGGTGCGTCGCCATCCCGTGATGCGGTTCGCCATCAAAAACGACGTGCTCGTACACTTCGTCAGACAAAATGATGATGTCGGTGTGGCGCGTCAGCGCTGCCAGCTGGTGCAGATCGGCGGCTGAAAACACCTGTCCGCTCGGGTTGTGCGGCGTATTGACGATGATCATCCGCGTGCGTGGGGTAATAGCCGCGCGTACTTCATCCCAGTTCACGGCAAAATCCGGTACCGTCAGCTTAATAGCGATCGGCGTCGCCCCCTGCAGACGGACAATCGGCGCATAGCTGTCAAAGGAGGGCTCGAAATAGATCACCTCATCGCCAGGATGAACCAGCCCGCTGATGGCTGAGTAAAGCCCTTCGCTCGCGCTGGCGGTCACCAGTACCTCACTCGCCGGGTCATAGCGGGTGCCATAGAGCGTGGCAATTTTGTCCGCGATGCGCTCTCTGAGCGGTTGAAGCCCGGTCATGGAGGCATACTGGTTATGCCCTGACTCCATGGCGCGAGTGACGCCGGAGATAAGTTTTGGGTCGCAGGAAAAATTCGGCGCACCCTGAGAAAGGTTGATGGCGTTATGCCGGGCTGAAAGCTGGCCGATAACGGTAAAAATGGTGGTTCCTACATCGGGCAATTTAGAGCGGGTCTGCACCGGCGTTTTCAAAGTCATCCTCTGTCCCTTCTCGTGGTGAATGCATAACTATTCAAACAATAACTTGATTGCCGGGACAATCGAATTGTTGTCATAATAGCCATGACAAAAACGCATAGCTAAGGTGAGATATGTCGCGTCGTTCATTTCCGCTTAATGCCGTAGAGACGTTTATCGTGACCGCGCGTCACCTGAATCTTACCCATGCCGCGAAGGAGCTTTGTCTGACGCAGGGGGCGGTAAGCCGCAAAATTGCCTCGCTGGAAAGCTGGTTCGGCTTCCCGCTGTTCGAACGCCATGCTCGCGGCCTGCGTCTTTCTTCACAGGGAAGCGCCCTGCTGCCGGAACTGCAATCTGCGTTTGAGCACCTGCTTAACGTTGCTGAACAGGCGCGGACGCACCAGACCGTAATTCGTCTGAAAGCGCCTACCTGCGCGATGCGCTGGCTGGTACCGCGTCTGTTACAGGTCGAGCGCGAACAGCCGGAACTCCAGATTGCGCTGACCACTACCACCGATCATAACGTCAATTTCAAAACCGAATCCTATGACGCGGCGATTGTGTTTGGAACGCACATGAGCGCCGGCGTTCTGCTGTTCGAAGAGGCCTTAACCCCGGTGATGAGCCCGCTGCGGGCCGGTTCTGCGCTGGACACACTCACCTTCCTTCACCCCACGCGGGACAAAACGGACTGGACGCTGTGGCTGGCGAAACAGCCGCGTCCGGCGCAAGCTATGCTCAAAAATCAACACTTTGAAACCATGGATCTGGCCATTACCGCCGCCATTCAGGGGCTGGGCATCGCCATTGCGGATGAAACGCTGGTGGAGGAGGACGTGCGCGCCGGACGGCTGATGCGGCCTTATGATACGAGCATAAAGACGGGGGCGACCTACCGGCTGGTGTTACGCGACGCACCCGACCCGGAGAACGGGCTGGATGCGTTTCGTGCCTGTCTGCTCAGTCGAGGCTGACGTGGTGTTTCATTACCCGTTTGAAGAGGCTCATACGGGCACGCATAAAACGGTTTTCAAGCCGAAAACCTGCATGTTTATTCACACCGATGCGCAACAACACGTCCCGCCCTTTCCGGCAGGCGGGCCAGCGTGAGGGCCCCACCAGGCTATCGCGTGCTCCCGCATCCCGGGCGAAGCTCACCCAGTAGTCCGCCACCTGAGCGGCGAAGGCCAGATCGCGTTCGTTTACATACTGCCGCGAGGGTTCCACCTGCCCAAGGGTATCGAACACGTAGGGCACTTCGTTACCGTGCCAGGCGCCGTTGGTATACGTCGCGTGCTCCGCTTCGGCCACATAATCAAACCAGTATCGCCAGCACAGGCCGCCTGCCCGCTGCTGCGCCTGCATCACCACGTATCCCATGGTGGTAAAGGCCATGTCGCGGCAAACCTGCCTGCCGAGTTCCTCATCGCCCTTCACGCCCGGATAAAGCAGCTTGATCAGCCCCAGGCCAAAGCGCCGCTCGCGACGGAGCTTCTGGATCTGCCCGGCAAGATCGACCCCGAACACCGACATCACGCTGGCTTCGTCGCTGTTTGACCCAATCATCACCGGTACTGAATGCTGACGGGCAGCGAAAAAGACATCGAGCATGGCCTCAGGCAAAACGCAGTCACCCACGATGGGCGCAGGGGCGATATTCAGTGGCGAGGTCAGCGGCCAGAACGCCTCAGGCGGGATCGCGCGAAGCTGTTCCGCGGTGGCATTTTGCAGGCCAAAATGGGCAGCAATCACTTCGCCTTTATGCATGGCCTGCTCGCGCGGGGTGTCGGGCAGCGTGTACCCGCTTTGCACAATGGCTTTATGGAACAGTCTTCCCGCAAGCGGAGAAGCCATCAGCGACAGCACGCTGCGCGCACCGGCCGACTCGCCAAATACGGTGATGTTCTCAGGATCGCCGCCGAACGCGGCAATGTTATCGCGCACCCATTCCAGGGCCTGGATCTGATCGAGCAGCGCAAAGTTATGCACCACGCGTTCTTCTTCCCCTTCCAGCGCCGGATGGGCAAAAAAGCCGAGGTGTCCGAGACGGTAATTAATTGTCACCACCACCGTGCCGCGCTTCGCCAGCGCCCTGCCGTTATACGGAGGCAGACCGCCAGCGCCGAGGGTAAATCCTCCGCCGTGCAGCCAGACCATCACCGGAAGCGGATCGGCGCGTGCGACTGGCGACCAGACGTTAAGGTACAGGCAGTCTTCAGAGAACTGGCCAGGATCGCCGCCGCCCAGCTCCTGACAGCTTTCGCTGCTCTGCCAGCTGGAGGCGGAGAACGCCGTCGCCGGACGCACGCCATCCCAGCGTGCAGGGGGGCGTGGGGAGCGCCAGCGCCACGGGCCAACCGGCGGTGCCGCATAAGGAATGCCACACCACACATGGGTATCGCCTTCAGTAGAACCAATTAGTGCGCCCTGGCGCGTTTCAACCACAGGGGCGGAGGGATTTTCCATACCAACCTTCTTTTTCCATCACACCCCTGCAGAGTAACGGTTTCAGAGCAAACCGCAACGCTGTTTGCTGCGCGCTTCCGCCTCCTCGTAAAGCGTAAACTCGTCGTACACCGCACAGCCGAGCGCGGCTTCGAAGGCATTGCGGCTGGCATTGCCGTGGCTGCGCGCCTGCGTTTCATTGCCAAGATTCGACTGGAAAATCCCCGCAGCGCTGACGGGCAGAAAATCCTCATAGGTGATCGGCTGCGCCACAACCCAGCCGCGTTCGATCAGCGGCTGCGGATCGTCGCCGGGACGAAACGCGTGGCGATGCGCCTCACCTGTCGGAGTCAGACGGTAGCGGAAATAAGCCAGCCCCTGACGGCGCAGGAACATTTCGCTGTCCGGGAAGGTGCTGAAGATCTCGCGCAGGTGAAGCTGATGGGTCAGGTTGTCTTTGCCGGTCCCGGCCTGATTTAACAGACGGTCGTACAGCTCGCGCCCTTTCGGCGTAAGGGCCACGCCCCGCTGCTCAATCTCACCGAAACGCGCGGTATGCGTACCCTTGTGTTCTCCCGCGAAAAGCACCGGCTCTTCCAGCGCCTTAAAGCTGGTCTGGCGCAGGAGGATCGGCACCTCGCGGCGCGGCGGGCCTTCAATCAGGATTTTCGGCTCAATGCCATACTTCGGCATCAGTTCCTGTACCCGGTCGATATCCAGCGTGCGCGGCGTGAGATGGTTGATATGGCACCCCGGGAAACAGACCACGTCGGCTATCAGGCGATGTTCGTTGCTAAGCGCCAGATAGGTTTCCTGATCGACCGTCGCATGGCGATGCCAGCGGAAGGTTTCTAAGGCTTCCTGCACAAATTCGCGCGCCTGTGCCTCGGTAAAGTGTCCCTGTACATCATGCAGGTCGATCAGGTCCAGGCAGCGCGGCGTAAAGATGTTGCGCCGGGAGAGGATCTCTGCCGCCCTTTCGCGCAGCGCAACGTTTTCAATCAGCTCCAGGCGCAGCAGCGAGGTAAAAATGCGAAACGGATTACGGCAGAGCGCCGCATCGTCAGTCGGACGAAACGCCGTCGAGTGGACGGGCACGCCCGCCTGGGAGAGATCGTAGTAGCTGACCGGGTACATGCCCATAATGGCGAAGATCCGGCGCAGGGTGGAAAGCTCCTGCGCGGTGCCAACGCGGATCGCACCGTGACGTTCAACATTCAGGCGCGCCAGTTCGTCTGCATTTGCCAGTTGTTCATGTAAAAGTGGGTTATTTTCCAGAACCGCCAGGTTAACGTCCGCCACCAGTTCCAGCAAGGTGCCGTACTGCGGAACTTCCTGCTGGTACATCGCCGACATAGCCTGCGAAAAGTGTTCCCGAATATCATCAGCCGTGATGGTGTTCGCCATGATGTCATGCCTCCAGTGAATACTACCTGGAGTGTAGAGAAGCCCGTTCTTTTCGTTGGGAAGAATTTACAAATTGTGATCCAGGCAGACGAGTGGTCAAAGCATGGGCGTTTTCGAAAAACAGTTGTAACTCAAATAGATCAAATGTTAAAAATATTTTGCTATCAGGTTATCAAATTCAAACAACTTAACTTGTCACCCGCGTCGCTCTGTTTTTAACATCGCCTATGGAAAAAAATGGTCTGTTCAGTCAGCGCATACGCTTGCGCCATTTGCATACATTTGTGGCCGTCGCTCAACAGGGAACGCTGGGGCGAGCGGCTGAAACCCTTAACCTTAGTCAGCCTGCACTATCCAAAACGCTGAACGAACTGGAACAGCTTACCGGAACCCGTCTGTTCGACCGCGGCCGTCTGGGCGCTCAGCTTACGCTCGTAGGCGAACAGTTCCTGACGCATGCCGTTAAAGTTCTTGATGCCCTCAATACCGCCGGTCAGGCCTTAAACCGTAAAGAAGAGCAGGCCAGAGACATCGTGCGCGTGGGGGCACTGCCAACGGCGGCGCTGGGCATATTGCCTGCGGCGATCGGCCAGTTCCACCGCCAGCAAAAGCACGCCACGCTTCAGGTCGCGACCATGAATAACACCATGCTGCTGGCGGGCCTGAAGTCAGGGGAGCTCGATCTGGGCATTGGCCGGATGTCCGATCCGGAACTGATGAGCGGCCTGAATTACGAGCTGCTGTTCCTGGAATCACTGAAGCTGGTCGTGCGTCCGAATCATCCCCTGCTGCAGGATACAGTCACCTTAAGCCGCGTAATGGAGTGGCCGGTGGTAGTCTCCCCGAAAGGAACGGTTCCGCGTCAGAATGCGGAAGCGTTGCTGCAAATGCAGGGCTGCACGCTGCCTTCAGGGTGTATTGAAACGCTCTCGGCGTCTCTTTCGCGCCAGCTGACGGTGGATTATGACTACGTGTGGTTTGTGCCGTCCGGCGCGGTGAAGGACGATCTGCGACGCGGCGTGCTCACCGCGCTGCCGGTAACCTCACCCGGCGCAGGAGAACCCATTGGGATCCTGACGCGGGTAGATGCCCCGCTCTCTGAAGGCGCCCAAACGCTGTTAAGCGCCATTCGTAAGTCAATGCCTCTCTGACCCTAAACGCAGAACCCGCCGCGAGGGCGGGTCTGTCTTACTCAGAACGTTTCCCAGTTATCACCTGAGACAGCCGCCGCCGGGGTTAAAGGCGCGGGTTTTGCTGCGGTTGCGGCAGCAGTCCTTCCTGCTCGTGCCCCATTGAGACGAAACGCGCCAACGGCTTCCGTCAGACGCGCGCCCTGCTCTTCCAGCGAGGCCGCCGCCGCAGAGGCTTCTTCCACCAGCGAGGCATTCTGCTGCGTCACCTTATCCATCTCGGAAATCGCCTGGCTCACCTGAACAATGCCGCGGCTCTGCTCATCAGACGCGGCCGCAATCTCCAGCATAATATCGGTGACGCGTTTAACCGCCTCGACGATCTCATTCATGGTATTGCCCGCCGCAACCACCTCCCCGGAACCCTGATCGATAAGCGATACCGATTCATTAATCAGGCTTTCAATCTCTTTCGCCGCGTTCGCGCTGCGGCTTGCCAGGGTGCGGACTTCACTCGCCACGACCGCAAAGCCGCGTCCCTGTTCACCCGCACGCGCCGCCTCGACCGCCGCATTGAGCGCGAGAATATTGGTCTGGAACGCGATGCTGTTAATCACGGCGGTAATTTCAGAGATCTTCTTCGAGCTGGTGGAAATATTACCCATGGTTTTCACCACGCCGGAGACCATCTGCCCCCCGCGGCTGGCCTTACCGGAGGCATCTTCTGCAAGTTTACTCGCATGATGCGCGTTATCGGCGTTTTGCTTCACCGTCGCGGTGAGCTGTTCCATGCTGGCCGCCGTCTGTTCGATGGCCGCCGCCTGCTGTTCGGTTCGGGATGAGAGATCGGTATTACCCGCGGAGATCTCGCTGGTTCCACGGTAAATCTCCTCCGCCCCCTGCCGCACCGTGCCCACGGTTGCCACCAGCGCGTGCTGCATTGTTTGCAGATCGCGCGTCAGGCGGCCAATTTCGCTGCGCCCGGTCGGTTCGTCCGGCATGGTTAAATCGCCTTTTGCGATATTTTCGATACGCGTAGCGGCTCGCTGAAGCGGGTTTATCACAGTACGGCGCAGCACCACAAAGGTGATCACCGCCAGCGCCAGCGCCAGGCCAAACGCGCCGAACATAAACATCAGCCCCAGCCGGGTGCGGGTGTGAGCCTGCGCCGTCAGTGCGTTGGCGCGTTCGGTGCGGATTTTTATCGCCTTCAGCAGCACCGCGTTATAGGCATCGTCCAGCGGACGCGCGGTCTCATTTTCATGGTTGATAATGGCTTCAAACATGCCGTTTTTGGCATATTTCAGCATCGGCTGCATACCGGCGATGTAGGCGTCATAGCGGGCTTTCAGATCGCCATCCAGCGCTTCATCAGCCTGAGTGCGAACGGTGCGCTTCATATAGGCGGCAAATCCATCCTGCGACTGCCTGATGCGGGTCTCAGCCTCAGCGATGTTTTGCTTCATCGCCTCCATCTCCGCGATGCGGCTCGCCGCCCCCGCGTGGATCATGTTGATACGGGCGGTGCGTAAATGGTTGGAACTGTTTGACAGACCGGTGCGCACCTGGATTTCTGCTGTGACATCCTGCTGATCGTTATCGGCCTGGAGCAGGAAATAGCCTGCCAGACCCGAGCTCAAGGCAAACAGGAGAATAATGCCACCGAGAATGGAGGAAAACAGCGGAACCAGCCGGATGTGATGCAAGAAACTCAGCTTGTGCTGCGCCTGCATCGATGTTGTGTTGTCCATGACCGTCGACTCTCTTATAGGTAAGATGCGTAAAAACACGCCTGTAAAAGAGTCATCGGCACAGCGGGGAATTAGATTACGCCTAAAAGCGCCAGACAGGTCACACTTTAGAGAAGATCAGGGAAGAAATGCCAGCGGGAAAAACCGCTGGCAGAATAATCAGTTGTCGCCGAAATGGATGACGGTACGAATGGATTTTCCTTCGTGCATCAGATCGAAAGCTTCGTTGATCTGCTCCAGCGGCAGGCGGTGCGTAATGAACGGGTCGAGCTGAATTTTGCCGACCATCGCATCTTCAACCATGCCCGGCAGCTGTGTACGGCCTTTCACGCCGCCAAATGCCGACCCGCGCCATACGCGCCCTGTCACCAGCTGGAAGGGACGGGTTTTAATCTCCTGACCCGCGCCGGCCACACCGATAATGATGCTCTCACCCCAGCCTTTGTGGCAGCACTCCAGCGCTGAGCGCATCACGTTGACGTTGCCGATACATTCGAAGCTGAAATCCACGCCGCCGTCGGTCAGCTCAACGATCACGTCCTGAACCGGTTTGTCGTAGTCTTTCGGGTTGATGAAGTCGGTCGCACCCATCTCACCTGCGAGCTTAAATTTCTCCGGGTTGGTATCCACAGCAATGATACGCCCAGCTTTCGCCTGTACCGCGCCCTGGATGACCGCCAGACCGATCCCGCCCAGGCCGAACACCGCCACGGTATCACCCTCTTTCACTTTCGCCGTGTTATGCACCGCGCCGATACCGGTGGTGACACCGCAGCCGAGCAGACAGACTTTATCCAGCGGGGCCTGCGGATTCACTTTCGCCAGTGAGATCTCGGCGCACACCGTGTATTCGCTGAAGGTGCTGGTCCCCATGTAGTGATAGATTGGCTCGCCGTTATAGGAGAAACGGGTGGTACCGTCCGGCATAAGACCTTTGCCCTGCGTGGCGCGCACGGCCTGACAGAGATTAGTTTTGCCGGATTTGCAGAACTTACACTCGCCGCACTCTGCGGTGTAGAGCGGGATCACATGGTCGCCGGGCTTCAGGCTGGTAACGCCTTCACCCACTTCCACCACCACACCGCCCCCTTCGTGGCCGAGCACCGCCGGGAATACGCCTTCCGGATCGTCACCGGACAGGGTAAACGCATCGGTATGGCAGACGCCGGTGTGAGTAATTTTGATCAGCACTTCGCCTTTCTTCGGCGGAGCAACATCAATTTCAACGATTTTCAGCGGCTGGCCTGGGCCGAACGCGACAGCTGCGCGAGATTTCATGATGTCTTTCCCTTGTTGTGAGGTGTGTGGGTTTATTTTAGATAAGAGCGCAGCAAATGGCCGACTTCCGCCATCCGCACTGCCCGCTGATCCGGGGTGGTCTCCCCCGTCACCAGCTCATCTTTGAGGTGAATTTCAACCATTTCACCCATCAGGCCATTGGCAGCACCGCGCACGGCGGCTATTTGCTGCAGAATGGCGAGACAGGGATCGCCCGACTCCAGGGCGCGTTCAAGGGCATCAACCTGGCCTCGAATGCGGCGGACGCGGGTCAGAATACGTTTTTTATCTTCGGGTGAATGCGGCATACGCCCTCCTGATACTATAGGGGGGTATGGTACCTCGTATGTTATTGCTCTGTAAACCACAAGATAGAGACGCTGCAATGAGCACATCGCCGGCAAGGAACAAAAGATATTTAGGGTTTATTCTGGCCGCTACGAATCCTATTTAGCTCGTAATGTTAAAATTCAGCACTTATATGGCACGATGTGAACAGAAATAACATTCTCGTCACCTAACATACTGCTACAAACAAAATGGTGGTGTTAATGATTGTACTAAAGAGCTTTTTATTCTTTGTTGGCGCGGCGGTCGCATGCGCGCTTATTATTCTTTGTCTTTGGGTTGATATGCGGTTTGTCGGCCATGATATTCCGGAATTATCACTGACCGAAATCATGCAGGAAACGGTATTAGCGACTATCGTGTTTCTCCATTTTCGTCTGGCGAAAATGGAAGAATCCATGGGTTACTGTAATATACTGGTTGGCGGTTTTTTCCTGACGATGTTAATTCGTGAACTGGACGCGCTTTTTGACCTCATTTCTCATGGGAGTTGGGTGTGGTTCGCGCTGATTACCGCTCTGCTGGCTATAATTCGCCCCGTTATGCATTTTCGCACTACCCTGGAACAGCTGGCAAAATACACGCAATCCCCCTGGTACGGTATTCTGTTGAGCGGCCTGCTGGCTGTACTGGTCTTCTCCCGTCTCTTTGGGATGCAAGTGCTGTGGCACGCCATTCTGGAACATGACTATATGCGTGTCGTGAAAAACGCCGTGGAGGAAGGTTCGGAATCGTTCGGCTATATGCTGTGCCTGGCCGCATCCCTTGGCTATTACATTACCTTTCGCGCTAACGCACGAGAGAAATAGTCTCTTCCCGCTACGTAGACAGAGACGGCGAGGGAAATATTTATCCACTCCATCCTTAGGGCGTTATGGTGGACATGTAAGAAAGACATATCCTAAAAAGAGGTACTCAGGCGTCGATTTCAGCGAATTCTCTCTCACTCTTGCCATCAGCGTCTATGCTTAGACTATCAACAAAAGGAGGCTGGAATGTCTGATTTCGACACTGATAAAAATGCACAATACGCTGGCGATAAAGCCAAAAACAAACTTGATGAATTATCCGGCTCTGCGCAGCAGCAGTTTGGTGAATTCGTTGATTCCCCTAAACATCAGGTGAAAGGTGCAGCGAAAAAATATGCTGCCCAGGCCAGTGATGCCGTCTCGGATGTTACTGAAGCCGTCAGAAATAACCCGTTAACGGGCTTAATCGCTGCGGGTGCGGTAGGCATCGTTCTGGGACTTCTGCTGGGACGGAAATAATTTCAGGCCCTCCGGGGCCTTTTCTTTTCCCCACGTTTTTCTCCCTCTCTTCCCCCCTAATTTTGATAGTTCTTCTGACAAATCCCCGAACTGCACGAAAAAACTTGTACAATTTAGATGTACAGATTTGATCGGATAGTATAAATTCGATGCCAGTGATGTTACAAAATTGTTTGTCAACGGTGGAAAATTATGCGTCGCAACCATGCTCCCTCTACAGCAGAAAGCGCTATAACCTTGTATTTTAACAAGGATAATGTCCCAACACAGCAGGAAACCCTTGGTGCCATCGTCAGTGAGATCATCAAAGAAAATGTACAACTGAGCAGAATGACAATTTGTACAAAGCTGTTGCGTAGAATTGAAGAATCAACGTCTGACGTTGAGAAAGCGCACTATAACGGTTTGATAGCCCTCTTCTTCGAGCGTTAACCTGAACACTGTTTTTAACTTACTAAGTTAGTCATGCTGAGTGAGAATAGAGCATCTGGATGCGATGACTAACCCCATGCTACAGCCGCGTGTAGCAGAGTGAGATTAAGCTATGCATAGAACTAAATTTGAACGACTTAAGGATGACCTTATCGGTGAGGCCGTATTATCCATACTGAAAGAGAACGGACCTATTACCTTTGCGTCTCTTGCTAATCGCCTGCTGGCGATGGCTAACGTTGAATCAAATGATGAGCGTAAAAATGCATTGATTGCCGCTGAAGATGAAGTGCGCCAGCGTGTAACCGGCGTATCGCACGACCGGGGAAGAGTGATGGGCGATTATGATATTGGCCGCATGCGCTCTCTCTTTACTCACAACACGCTTCTGAGCCCAAATAAGAAACACTAATTTTAACCGAGACGGTGACCACCATGAGTAAAGCGACTATGCACCAGACGTATAATTTTGAAGCCCTGCACGATAAAGGACTGGCGGAACACTTTCTTAATGCTGGAAAGCATCTCAGTGGTGAAGTTGAAGTGTTAGGCTCGGCAATACGCTGTATTATGCTGACCGGTGACAACCTTTCGAATAAAGAGATCATCCTGCAACTGATTCACGCCCTTGAAATTACCGAGGAGCCTGAAGCCTGCGATGTCATTCGCAACACACTTGAAATTGTTGTCGGCTTTACGCGTGATGATATCTGAGAATACACTATTGCGACGGTGAGTGAGTGTTTTTTACTGGTGGTCGAATACTGTAGTCTGTCGGACCACCAGCATAGTGAAGCCGTTAACTAAATAGCCGTACCATTCGATCCAACTCTTCTTCTTTAACCGCGCGGGAAAGATAATAACCCTGGAATCGCTTAACCCCTAACGCGACAAGTTTTTCAAATTTTTCTTCGCTATCGACGCCTTCCGCAACGCATTCGGTCCCCGTCATGTCGCTGTAAACCTGTATCGCTTTAATAATGCTATAGTCTTTGTCGTTAGCCACAAAGTGCTCAACAATATCGCGATCAAGCTTTAGTCCATCAACATTAATCAATCTGATGGGCAGCATAGCATGATATTTTGAAAAACAGTCATCCAGAAAAAGCCGACATCCCTCGGCGCGTAAACGCTGGAGTGTTTCGGGAATATTTTTATCCTTTGTTACGTCAATCGTTTTAGCTAGTTCAAAGACTAGTTTCCCGGCCCACTGCGGTTTGAGTAACATTTCGACGGCCTTTTTGGCCATCCCCGGCAGCGCGTTCCCCGAAGCAAGTTGAGGAGGAATGTTAACTGAAAAATAATATTTTCCATTGTATTTATTGATACCTGATACGGCCGCATGGATGACTAACGCCGTTAGCTTGAGCCATATTTCACTATTTTTTATCCCTCCCAGAAAATAGGTTGGCTTCAGGATCTCACCTTTTTTATGCCAGCGCAGCAGGATTTCAAATCCAACTCCTTTTTTATCACTATCAGTGATAATTTGATAAGCTGCAAAGATTTCCCGTTTATGTAACGCTTGTAATATATCTATTTCCGTTTCCGAAAACACTTTTGTTTTATTTTTTACTGCACAAACCTCATCTCTGAAAACGCGAGAGTCGCTAAACCATACTCTGATAATATATAATTTACCCAAACCCACCTTGCGATGGGTATAAATAGTTTTATCTGACAGCCCTAACCTCTTACTCTGCTCTTTTATGGAAATACCCCGATAGAAATTCAGTAGCACGGTTAACTCGCGATGTGTTAACCCATGCAAATTTTCTTTACCCTCCTTGTCCGGTACGTTACGCAACAAGCGTGAAGGGCCAGCACGCTCATCTGTCTCATTTTTTACAAAGCCCATTATTTCTGTAATATTCTCTACCCTGATCGTGGAAAGCTTTTTTGTATTATTAACGAGACTTCTCAACGTTGCATTAAGCCATCGCTCAGGTAGTGCACCATACAGGGTGACCCTGCAAATCACCGGCAGTGCATTCAGAACGGATACCAAGCGCTTCAGGCTTTCAAGAAAAGTAGCAACGTCACGACCAAGGAAAACCGAAACCTCGGGCGATTGATTTTCCATCATTTTTTCAACGTCAACGGAACATATTTCATCCTCTTCAAAATGGAGTCGCGTGGCGTGTACGCCTCGAGATTTCAGAAGCAGGCTATACCCTTCAAAGGTGAAACCGCAGGCTGAAATAACAAACCGTTGCTTGTAGCAAGTACCTTGCACAGAAGGTAAATTTTGAGACATAACCTGCTCCTGAGAATACAAACATCATTCCCATATGTAATTAAAGCCAATACTCCTTGTCGCATTGAATAATTTTACCGCACCCCATTTGGTTAATAAACCGTTATCAATGTTATGCACATGAACATCTTTGCGTTAATCAACCGACTCATCCATATGCAGCATAAATATCATTTTCTTTTCATATAACAACAGTAACCAGGACTTTCTCAAGGTATAATAAAAATTCCGAAAAAGAAGTCCGGATACTTCTTCTCATCGGCTCAGACAAAAAAGAGAAAATGCTATGGATAATCACATCTCATCCAGAGCTTTGCTACATCGACGGGATGTCATTAAAAACAACCCGCGATTTAGTGAAGCTATAATAGAACACTACAGAATCAATGACGCCATTTATAAAAAACAACCCCTGTTCTACAAAACGATGCTTCAGGAATCACGGTTCAATATAATACTCTCAATATGTTGTTTTGTTTTTGGCAATCAGGCTGAGTCGGTCTCGGAGATTAAGGCACTGTGCTCACGCTATAATATCGCCAGCCCTAACAGCGTTATTGCGATCATCACCATACTTAAAACCACCGGGCGAATTAAGACCTGGCGCTGTACCGAAGATCGGCGAAAAACAAAAATCGCGCCTACGGAAAAAGGACTGGATGAGCTTAAACGCTATATGTCCGGGGCGTTCACGCCTGTTAGCATTCTTTATCCGACATTCAACATTAATGTTAATCTTCTGGACAATGACACACTCAGGCACAACTTTTTCCGGCGCGCCGCAGAATACCTTTTCCGCGGATTAACATTCAGTAAAGTACTTCCGGAGGTGGGTTTATTTATTGATAAGGATGGTGGTCGGATGATTATGCTCTATCTCTATTTGCAGGCCATTAAAAACAAAACAGCATACGGTGCCATTATAGCGTATTCAGCCAGCACACTTGCAAAAGAATTTTTCGTCTCGCGTATTCACGTCAACCGCATTATCAAATCGGCACAGGAGGCAGGTTATCTTAAAGATCGCGGCGATGGCCGGATGTCCATTTACCCGGCATTTATCGAACTTGTCGAAAATTATGCCGGTTTATATTTTGCCTATGTCACACATTACATCAATGTGGTACCAAAAGAACGACGCCATGCTGTCAACATGACGTCTACACTCTGATCTGACGGGCGTTCGGCTTGCTGAACGCCTTTTTTATCGCTCGCGCAGCGCCTCTTTTGCCTTATTTAACGGTTTCAGCAGATAATCAATGACGGATTTACTGCCGGTTTTGATATCAACCGTAGCTATCATGCCCGGAAACACCGGGAATTCCTTGCCCTGCTGGTTAGTCAGATGGTTACTGTCTGTACGGATATAAACGCGATAATAATAAACATCCCGTTTCACCTCGTCCTGAAGGGTATCCGGTGAAATCATCGTCACCTCCCCCTCCAGCCCGCCGTAAATGGAGTAGTCATAAGCGGTGATTTTCACCAGCGCTTTTTGCCCGGGATGGATAAACGCGACATCGCGCGGCGAGATTTTCGCTTCTATCACCATCTGGTCATCAAGCGGTACCAGGCTCATCAGTTTGCCGTTCGGCGGGATCACCCCGCCAACCGTCGTCACGTCAATGTCTTTCACGATGCCACGCACCGGCGCATTAAACGTTAAGCGGGTGAGTGAGTCTTCGCGCCCTTTCATCACCGAACGCTGCGCTTCGATTTCCGCGTTCGCTTTCGCCAGTTCTTCGCGGGCGCGAACGTAGTACTGGTTTTTCATCTCGGTGATTTTGCTCTCCAGCTCATTTTTTTGGCGTTCAAGGCGTAAGACTTCGACCTTACTGGCTGCCCCCTGCGTCACCAGCGGGCGCGTTAATGCCAGTTCACGCTGCACGAGATCCGCTCCCTGGCGTAAACCCGCCAGCCCTTTTTCAAGGCTTTCGCGACGAGACTGGTAAAGCGCCGTTTCCTGTTTAACCAGCTCAACGTCGTCATCCAGCTCTGCCGGGAATGTCAGCCCGGTGTCGTTCACTTCAGCATTCAGACGCGCGGCTGTCGCCATCGCAGCATTTAATCGAGACTCGCTCTCAAGCACGCTGGACTCGGTTTTCGTCCGGTCCAGTTGGGCAAGCTGTTGACCACGCTCGACGATATCGCCTTCGCGCACCATCAGATTGTGGATAATCCCCCCTTCCAGGGACTGGATCACCTGCTCGTGGGAGGACGGGATCACCTTGCCACTGCCCGTAGTGACCTCATCCAGCTGGAACAGGCTGGCCCAGGTAATAAACACCACCAGCAGGGCAAACAGCGACCATGCCACCAGCGACGATCGCGGCAGGCGGGGCTCCTTCAGTCGGCTATTAAAGCGGGAGAAATCATTCATGCCACGCCCTCCGTTTTCAGTTTAACCGTGCGCTGCGGCGCCTGCTGCGGGGCCATTCCGTGCTGGCGTAAAATGGCATCACGAGGGCCATCCATCACCACTTTGCCGTTTTCCAGCACGATGATGCGGTCAACCAGGTCCAGAATCGGCAGACGATGCGTCGCCACCACCAGCGTCCGGCGCTTACCGAGCCACTGGTGCAGATGCTGGATAAACTGCTTCTCGCTGACCTCATCCAGCCAGGCAGTGGGTTCATCCAGCAGCAGAATATTCGGCGAGGTGATCAGCGCGCGGGCCAGCAGCAGCGCCTGACGTTGCCCGCCGGAAAGCCCCATTCCGCCCTCGTTGATGATGGTGTTCAGCCCCATTTTCTGCTTGCGCACAAACTCCAGCGCGCCGCTGTTGACCAGCGCCTGATGAATTTCCTCGTCTGTCGCCAGCGGATTACCCATCAGGATGTTGTCGCGTACGGAGCCGAAGAACAGCCTCGCCTGCTGGCTGAGCAGCTGCATATCGCGGCGTACGTCAGCCGGGTCAAGATGATTAAGAGCAATATCGTCCAGCAAAATGCTGCCCTGCTGTGGCTCCTGCATTCCCGCCAGCAGGTGCAGTAAGGTGCTTTTCCCCGAACCATTCCGCCCGAGCACCGCCACGCGCTCCCCGGCGCGAATGCGCAGTTTGCTGACGTTCAGCACGGTGAGCTTCTCTTCTTCGTCGTAATAAAACCCGACGTCGTCCAGCTGATAATCACCGCGCAGGTGGGCTTTATGCACTTTTTTGCCGTGCTGGGGATCGTCAATCGGACGCTGCATCAGGTCATCCAGTCCCTTGCGGGCCACCTTTGCTGACTGCCAGCGGGAGAGCACGCCGGAAATCTGCGACAGCGGCGCAATGGTGCGGGACGCCAGAATCGAGGTGCCCACCAGCGCACCGGTGGTCATGTCGCCGCTGATGACCAGGTAACAGCCCACCAGCAGCACCACGGCGTAGACGATAGATTGCACCTCCTGGGTCCAGGTCAGCAGCAGCCCCGTCAGCCAGCGCTGTTTCATGCCGACGCTGGCGGCAACGTCATTGGTGTTATTCCACTGGTTCTGGAACCGCTGCTCGGCGCGCATCAGCTTGATGTCCTCAAGCCCCTGCACCGCTTCCACCAGCGTGGCGTTACGAATCGCCGATTCACGCATCCCTTCGCTGGAGAGTTTTCCCAGCGGGCGCTGCACCAGCAGGCCGGGAATGAGCAGCAGCGGCACGGCCAACAGCACCACCAGCACCAGCGGGCCGCCAATCATCCACAGAATGAAGACGAACAGCAGGAAGAACGGCAGATCGGAGATGGCTGCAATGGTGGTGGAGGTGATCAGCTCCCGCACCGACTCCAGCTCGCGGATCTGGGCGATAAACGACCCGGTCGATTTCGACCGTGCGCCGTTTTTAATCCGCAGGGCGTGGGCAAACACGCGCTCGGAAATACGCAGGTCGGCGCGTTTCCCTACCACATCCGAAATATGCACCCGCAGCATGCGCATGATGAATTCAAACACGATAGCGATCATCACGCCCCCAAACAGCACCCACAGCGTGGCCTCCGACTGGGACGGCACCACCCTGTCATACACCTGCATGGAAAAGACCATGCCGGAGAGCGCCAGCACGTTGGCGACCAGCGCCACCAGCATAATGTCGCTGTAGCGACGCCAGTCTTTCAGCGCCAACTGCCAGAACCAGTTTTTCTCATAGGGTTTGATGTAATCATCCACGCGCGCATCCGGCGTGGACTCCAGGGGACGCAGCACCATCAGCCCTTTTAACCGCGAACCGAGTTCGTCACGCGTCAGCGTCGTCTCCAGGCCGCCGTCGCCGCTGAACTGCACGCTGATGTTCCCTTCATTGTCCATACGGTTGATGACCGCGATTTGCCCGCCGGTGAACTCCGCCAGCAGCGGTAAGCGCCACGGGTCGAGCGATACGGCTTCCGCCGCTACCCAACGCATCCCCAGCCCAAGCTGGCGCGCCATCTCCTCCAGCACCAGCTGGCGCGAAGACTGGCTTTCATGGTTAATCGTGACCCGAACATGCTCCGCCGAAAAATCCAGCCGATAGTGCTTAGCGATGATGAGCATGCCCTGCAACCAGGGTTCGTACTGTGGATGTGTCTTCATAATGCTACGTCCTGTTCAGGGCGATGATTTCGCACTGAAATGATACCTTTGCGAGATGATTAGAAATCGAACGTTACCTAAACGAGCCCGCAAAATAATCTTGTGAAATAGAGGGTTATGGCTATTAATGTAAAGAAACGCAAAAAGCCGCGAGGATCGCTCCCCGCGGCGTTGTTTTACGCAATTAACAGTTGATGATTTGCCAGCAGCGTCGCCAGATCCGTCTGCACGCCGTTCAGCGTCACCAGGGTGGTTGGCGAGAACTGGCCGCCCGTCCCGTCGAGGTCAACCTGGATCTCGGTGTTGCTGCCGTTCTGCACCACGCGGATGTAGTCAGCAATGTTGCCCGCGCTACTGTCCAGCGTCGCCACGCCGTTCACGTAGCTCGCCGAGCCGGTGCCGGTATAGCCGCTGTCGGAAAGCAGGTCGCGCAGATCGATGCGGTCCGTGTCTGCCGTCCCTTCCCAGGTACCGACGGTAAAGCCGTTCACCACATCGCTACCGTTGCCGCCCGTCGCGTCAGACGCGTTGATCAGCTTATAGAGCAGCGTGTCCTGACCGCCGCTGCCGATGTTGAAGGTGTCGTTACCGCCGCGGCCTTCGAACTGGTTATCACCGCTGTTGCCGGTGATCACGTCGTCATGGTCGGAGCCGTTAATCCCTTCAATATTCAACAACCGTGTGGTACCGAACCCGGTGTCCTGCGCCGTAGAGAGGCGCAAATCAACAGTTATCCCAGAGGTGGCATTGCGGTAATCCACCACGTCCATGCCGCCGGTATTGCTCCAGGTGTCGTAGTCGGAATGGGTATTCCAGCCGCCGGAGCCGTTATAGGTATAGATCCCATCCTCTGCGATAAAGGTGTCGTTATACCCGGTTCCGGTAATGGTTCCGCTGTGGCCGCCGGTGGCCGCTTCGGCGGTGAGAACATAACCCTCTTTGCCGTTGCTCGCGTCCAGGCCGGTCCAGGTGACGTTATCCGACACGCCGTTGGTGATCTTCACGATCTCCGCCGAGTAGGTTTCGTTCGGATCCAGCCCGTAGAAACTTACCAGCGCAGAGGTATCATTCGAGCCAATGCCGGACTGGGCGTTGATGATCTGCGAGGCCACCAGCACGCCCGCAGCGTTATACAGATTGACCGTGTTGCCATAGTAGGCGTTGATGCCCTCGCTATCGACAATGTGCAGATGCATCGCGGTACCGTCAGCAATGGTTTTGCTGTTTTGCACCAGCACCACCTTGCCATTCTGCTGAGACACCAGCAGATCCTGCGCACCATCCCAGTTGTAGTCCACCGCGGCGACGC
Source organism: Enterobacter cloacae complex sp. ECL411 (assembly GCF_021869665.1). NCBI lineage: Bacteria > Pseudomonadati > Pseudomonadota > Gammaproteobacteria > Enterobacterales > Enterobacteriaceae > Enterobacter > Enterobacter cloacae complex sp. ECL411. The sequence continues at coordinate 2,208,221 of NZ_CP091486.1, read as the reverse complement.
CGGTGACGTTAGCAAGCCCTGACGCAAGCTGGCTTGAAGTCCAGGTTGAGCCGTAGCCGTTGTTGGTGAACAAGGTTGCCGTCTGCGAGCCGCCGTAGGTGCTGAGCTTGATGATGTCCATCTGCCCATCGCCGTTCCAGTCCACCGCCACCGACAAATAGCCCGCCGTGGCGTTAGAGGCTTCCACCGCGCTCCTGGTGGTGGATAGCTGCCCGGTACCGTCGTTGTAGTAAATCACCCCGCCGTTGTTGTTGTAGCTGCTGCCCAGGTACAGGTCCATGTAGCCATCGCCGTTAAAGTCCGCCCACGTCATGGACGCCGCCGTGGTGGTATTCGAGGCGTTGGCCACAAACACATTGGTCAGGTTCTGGCCAATGGAGAGCGTACCGTTCCCGTTGTTGTTTATCACGGTGAGCGAGTACGCCCCGCTGCGGTTGGTGTGCTGCACGATGTCCACGGTGCCGTCGTTGTTCAGGTCGACGCCGGAGATTTCACGTCCGGAATCGAACTGGCCGTAGAATCCACCTTCCCCGCCGGTGCCGTCCGGCGACAGAACGCCGTTGGTATTAACCAGGTAGGTCAGGGAGTCCATACCGGCATCTCCGTAGGCCAGATCCAGATAGCCATCCCCGGTTTTATCGTAGGCAATTACGCCGCCGTACCAGATAGTGGTCCCCATTGCCAGCTGGCTGGCGGTGTAACTGCTGCCATCGTAGGTCCACATCACCTGCGTAGAACCCGCGTAGGTGTTCTCAGTTGCGAAAATATCCTGGGTGCCGTTACGGTCAAAGTCGGCGGCGGTCTGACTCACCACGTAATAGCCACGGGTGTTGCTCAGCGTATTGCCGGCATAGGTCGAGCTATCGCTGCTGGAGTAAGACTGGCCGTTAGCAATGATATTCCACAGCCCGCTGCTATTGGTGCCCACCGTCATGGTCGAGTTGTTCGAGTTACCCGTCGTGGTCGCCCAGTCGGTATTCACCGAGGTGGTATCGATCACCAGGCTGCCGGTTGCCGTACCAGTGGTGTTACCGTTGCCCGCGCTACTCTTCACCTGCGCGGTTACGTCGTAGTTCGCCACGCTCAGGGCATCGCTGTCCGGGATCTGCAGATACCAGGTATTGTGATCCGGGTCGACTACCACCGCGCCGCCGGTCTGGGAGGTGTAGGTTTTCCCGTTCACCGTCACCACCAGATATTCACCGTTTACCAGGTCTGCGGAGACCGTACCGCTGACAATCGGCGTGGTATCCGAGGTGGTCTGGGCAGTAATCGCCGCCGTGGTGGTCGGGATGCTGGTATCGACGTTCAGCACAAAGCCATCCGATTCCGTGTAGTTACCGGCTTTGTCGGTGACGCGCAGAATGTAAGTGTGATTCCCGTCGAGCAGGCCGTTGTCCTGATAGGACCAGCTTGCGCTGCCGTTCATCGTGACCTGACCCAGCAAGATCCCGTCCCGGTAAAGCTGCACGATTTCGCCATCTTCCGGAGCGCGGTTAAGCGTACCGTTGATCAGCGGCGAGGTATCGTCTGTCGCGACTGATGCGCCGTACGTGCCCGTACGTTCACCTTCCCCGTCGGTATAGCTGACCACCGTTCCCACCGTTTCAGGCGGCGTGGTATCAACCGTTACCACCTGCGAAGAGGTTGAGCCGACGTTGCCCGCCTGGTCGATGATCCGCACCTGCCAGGTGTAATCCCCGTCCGCCAGATCGCGGGTATCCGTATAGCTCCAGCGCTGGTTAGTGACGGCAGTGTCAATCCAGGTATTGCCGCCGTCGAGGCTGATCTGTACGCGCTCGTCGCTGGCCAGCGCGCTGCCCAACGAGCCGTTGATCGTCAGCGAGGTGTCCATGGTGATGAAATCACTCCCGGACTGCCCGGTATCTTCGCTGATGCTGTCAATGGTGATGCCGTACTGCGGCGCCTGGGTATCCACCGTCACGTCCTGCGAGGTGGTGGCCCCGACGTTGCCCGCCTGATCGACAACCCGCACCTGATAGCGGTAGTCGCCGTCGGCCAGGGTGCGCGCGTCGTTATAACTCCACCGGGTGCCGCTTACCGTGGCGTAAACCCAGGTAGTGCCGCCATCCATGCTCACCTGCACATACTCACCCGCCCCGAGTTCGGCCCCGAGCGTCCCGTTGAGCGTGTACGAGGTCGAACTGGTCAGGAAGTCGTTATTGTCGAAGCCTGTATCGACGGTGATGTTATCCACGGTCACCGTAATCGCCGCATCCGGCGCGACCGTATCGACCGTCACCTGCTGATGAGCGCTGGCACCCACGTTGCCCGCCGCATCCACTACGCGAACGTAGTAGTCATAGGTCTGGTTACCCAGCGTGCGGCCGTCCACGTAGTACCAACTGTTGCCGGTGACGATCACGTTCTGCCAGCTGACTCCGCCGTCGATGCTAATCTGGGCATATTCGCCGTCGGCCAGCGTTGCGCCGAGCGAGCCGTGCAGCGTCAGGGAGGTATCATTGGTGATAAAGTCGCTGCTGCTCAGGCCGGTATCGTCGCTGATGCTGTCGATAGCGATCGTTTTGCTGGCGTCCGGCGCGACGGTATCAATGGTCACCACCTGGCTGGTGGTGGCGCTGATATTCCCCGCGTCGTCAATCACCCGCAGCTGGTAGTTGTAGTCTCCGTCGGCCAGCGTGCGGCCATCAACGTAGGTCCAGCTCAGACCGCTGACGCTCACGTCAGTCCAGGTCGCGCCACCGTCCAGGCTGATCTGCGCGTGGTCGCCGCTGCCCAGGGCCGCGCCGAGCGTCCCTTTCAGGCTAATCTGGTTGTCGCTGGTAATGAAGTCGCTGTCGGACAGGCCGGTATCCTGCGAGACGGAATCCACGGTAATGCTCGTCGCCGCAGGCTTCGTCAGATCGATTACCACGTCCTGGCTGTCCGTTGCCCCGACGTTGCCCGCGTTATCAATGACGCGCACCTGGTACGGGTACGTCCCGTCCGTCAGGGTGCGGCCATCGGTGTAACGCCAGGTGGTGCCGGTCACGGTCAGGTCAATCCAGGTGACGCCGCCGTCCAGGCTGATCTGCGCCTTCTCGTTATTGTCGAGCTGCGCCGATAGCGAACCGTTCACCACCACCTGCTTATCGTTGGTGATGAAGTCACTCGCGCTCAGGCCGGTATCGTTTTGCAGGGAATCAATGCTGATCCCCATTGACGGTGCGGTGAGATCCACGGTGACGCTGTGGTTATCGCTGGCGCTGTTGCCGATGGCGTTGCTCACCTGCGCATTGATCATGTACGAACCGCCGTCCGCCAGCGCGGTCACGTCTGCGCTGCCGACCGTATAGCTCCAGGTGCCGTCATTTTGAACGGTAGCCGTGTAGGTTTTACCGTTAAGCGTAATGGTCACCGTCTGGCCCGCAGGCGCGTCGGTGGTACCGCTGACAATTAGCGGCGTGCCGTGCTCGGCGGCGTTGACGATATCGTCCTGGGCAAAGGTGTTGATGACGATGGTCGGCACGTCGCCGTTCAGCGTCATGTCGTGTGTTGCGCTGCCCGGGTTACCCGCCTTATCGCTCACCGTAGCCGTAATGGTGTAATCCCCATCGCTCAGGCCGAGGAAGTCGCGGCCCGGCACGAAGACCGACCACGAACCGTCTGATCCAACGGTCGCCTGATAGCTGTGCCCGTTGAAGGAGACGGTCACCGTCTGGCCCTGCTCCGCGGTGGTGGTCCCGCTAATAGTCTGCCCCGCCAGCTGCTCGGCGTTGTTGACGATATCGTCATCGGCCACGGTGCTGATGGTGACGGCTGGTGCGACGGTATCGACCGTTAAGGTATGGGTCGTCTGGCCGCTGTTACCGGCTTTATCGTTGACCACGGCGGTCACCGTCAGCGCACCCTGGCTCAGTGCGACCAGGTCTGCCGCCGGAACGTCCAGCGTCCAGGTGCCATCGCTGCCGACAAGCGCAGTGTAGGTTTTTCCGCCCAGCGTGACGGTCACCGTCTGGCCTGCTTCCGCGCTGGAAGAGCCGTGTACGGTGAGCGGCTGCTGGGCTTCCGCCGCATTCAGCACGTCGTCGCCCGACAACGTGTTCACGCTAATAACCGGCGCGGTGGTGTCCACGCTGATGGTGTGCGTCGCCGAGGCGCTGTTCCCGGCGCTGTCCTGCGCCGAAACAGAAACCTGGTAGCTCGCGCCGTCGGCCAGAGCGCCCACGTCGGCGGCCGGAACGGTGGTCTGCCAGGCGCCGTCGCTTTGAATGGTGGCCGTATAGCTCTTACCATTCAGGGTGATAGTGACCTGCGTACCGCTGGCGAACTGCGCACTGGAACCGTTGATAACCAGCGACGCGCCCGCTTCTGCCGCATTGATCACGTCATCACCGCTGAGGGTGTTGACGGTCAGCGCGACCGATGCGGTATTTACCACCACGTCATGGGTCTGAGTGCTGCTGTTGCCTGCGCTGTCGGTGATAGTCGCGCTGAGGGTTACGGTGCCGTCGGCCAGTGCGGAAATCACGCTGGCCGGAACGCCCACGCTCCAGTAACCGCTGGCGTCAACGGTGGTGGTGTACTGATTCGAACCGATGGTGATAATCAGCTTATCGCCGACGCTAGCGCCGGTTGCGGTGCCGCTGACGATCTGCGCCTGCCCGTGCTCCACGCTGTTGATGACGTCATCGCCCGCCACAACGTTAAAGCTGACGGTCGGCGGTGTGGTATCAAGCGTAATCGCTTTACCCGCGCTGCCCGGGTTACCCGCGGCGTCACTCACGCTCACCTGCACGGTGTAGCCGTTATCCGCCAGGGCGGACAGGTCTGTGCCCGGCACGTTAACGCTCCAGACGCCGCCCTGCTGAACCTGCGCGGTGTAGCTGTTCCCGCCGAAGGTTACGGTTACCGTCTGACCGACTTCCGCCGTGGTGGTGCCGGAAATGGCCACGCCCGCAGCCGCTTCGCTGCCGTTGATCACGTTGTCGCCTGCGACCGTGTCAATCGTCACGGTTGGCGCGGTGGCATCTACACTGTATTCGCGGCCCGCCGAAGCGCTGTTGCCGTGCGCGTTGGTGATGCTCACCTGCACGCTGGCGTCGCCGTCTTTCAGACCCGCCAGATCCGAGGAAGGCACGCTCGCCGTCCAGTTGCCGTCGGCATCGACTTTGGCGGTGTAAGACTTGCCGCCAAAGGTGATGGTCACGGTCTGGTTCTCTTCCACATTGGATGTGCTGCCGGAAAGCACCAGATCCGCGCCTTTCTCCGCCGCATTAATCACGTCGTCGGTGGCGATGGCATCGATGCTGATTGCCACGGCTGCCAGATCGACGGTGACGTCGTGGCTAATGGAGACCGGATTGCCCGCCGCGCTCTGGCCCGCTACGGTGACGGTCATCGTGCCTGCGGCCAGAGCGCCCACGTCTGCCGCCGGGATCGCCGCGGTCCAGGAGCCGTCTGCCAGTACCGACGCGGCATAGGTCTTGCCATTCAGGGTCACGGTGAGCGTAGTGCCCGCCGCCAGCCCATCGCTTGAGCCAGTGACGATAAGATTCTGACCATGCTCAATGCTGTTGATCACGTCATCGCCCGCCACGGTATCCACGCGCAGCCCCGGCAGGCTGGCGTCGATAGTGATATCGCGCTCGCCCGTTCCCGAATTGCCATGGTCATTAGTGACGGTCGCTGACACCGTTAAATCGCCGTTGCCCAGCGCCGTCAGAACCGACTCAGGCACGTTCACGGACCAGGTCAGATCGCTCTGCAACGTCGCGGTGTAGCTGTTGCCGCCGATGGTCACCGTCACGGTGTTGCCCGCCTCAGCGTTCGTTACCCTGCCGCTGAGGGTCTGCCCCGCAGCCACTTCCGCCGCGTTAATCACGTTGTCGCCCGCCACTGTGTTGATGGTGACGGTTGGCAGCGCGGTGTCGACAAGCAGGTTCGCGGTATTGCTCACGCTGTTGCCCACGCCGTTGGTGGCGGTCGCGCTCAGGGTGTAGTTGGCTTCGCCCAGGCTCGCCAGATCAGCCGCCGGAACGGTCAGGCTCCAGGTGCCGTCTGCCGCAGTTGTCGCCGTGTAGTTTTTACCGTTCAGAATTACGGTCACCACGGTGCCTTCCGCCAGGTTGGCGCTGGTGCCGCTGACGCTCAGGTCCTGCCCTTTTTCTACCGAATTCAGTACGTTGTCATCGCTGATGGCGTTAAAGCTGACCGACGGCAGACCGGTATCTACGGTCACATTATGCGTACCGCTGCCGGTGTTGCCCGCCGCGTCGGTGACAGACGCCATGACGGTCACGGTGCCGTCGCTGAGGACTGAAATGACGCTGGCCGGAACGCCCACGCTCCAGTTACCCGCCGCGTCCAGCACGGTGGTATAAGTCTGGCCGCCGATCGTGACGGTGACCTTATCGCCCGCTGCCGCGCCGGTGGCGGAACCGCTGACGATCTGCGCCTGATTGTGTTCAGCCGCGTTAATCACATCGTCACCTGCAACGGTGTGGATGGTCACCCCAGGAACGGTCACATCCACCGTCAGAGTGTGATCAACCGATGCCGGGTTACCCGCCTTGTCGCTGACTGAGGCAGTGACCGTCACGCTGCCGTCGGTTAATCCTGCCAGATCCGCCGCCGGAACGTTCAGCGTCCAGCTGCCGTCCGCGCTCACGGTTGTGGTGTAATCTTTGCCGTTCAGCGACACGGTCAGCGTCTGGCCCGCTTCGGCGGTGCTGGTGCCGGAGATTGCCAGGTCTGACTGCGCTTCCGTGGCGTTGAGGATATCGTCTGTGGCAATCGTGTTGATGGTCACGGACGGCGCGGTAGCATCCACGCTGTACTCGTGGCCCGCAGACGCGCTGTTGCCGTTCACGTTGGTGACGCTCACCTGCACGCTGGCGTCGCCATCCTTCAGGCCAGCCAGATCCGCTGACGGCACGGTGTAAGTCCAGTTGCCGCTGTCGTCCACGGTGGTGGTGTAGATCCTGCCGTTCAGACTGATGGTCACGGTCTGCCCGGCTTCCACGTTGGTGGTCGCACCGGACAGCACCAGATCCGCGCCCTTCTCCGCCGCGTTAATCACGTCGTCGGTGGCAAGCGCATTGATGCTGATGGCAACGGTAGCCAGATCCACGGTCACATCGTGGCTGATGGTGATCGGGTTACCCGCCGCGCTGTCGCCGGTAACGCTGATTTTCACGGTGCCTTCCGGCCACGCGCTCACGTCGGTGGACGGGATCGCCGCGCGCCAGGTGCCGTCTGCCAGTACCGTTGCCGCGTAATCTTTACCGTTGACGGTAACCGTCAGCGCCGTGCCCGGCGCCAGCCCGTCGCTGGAGCCTGAAACAATCAGGTTCTGCGCGTGCTCAATGGTGTTGATCACGTCATCACCCGCCACGGTATTCACGCGCAGGCCCGGCAGGTTAGCGTCGATAGCGATCTCGCGCTCGCCGGTCCCGGTGTTGCCGTGGCCGTTGGTGACGGTTGCCGTCACGCTCAGGCTGCCGTTGCCGAGTGCTGTCAGCACATCAGACGGCACGTTGACGGACCAGGAAAGATTGTTCTGCACCGTTGCGGTGTAGCTGTGGCCGCCGATAGTCACCGTCACGGTGTTGCCCGCTTCGGCATTCGCCACGGTGCCGCTCAGGGTCTGACCTGCCGCCACTTCCGCCGCGTTGATGACGTTGTCGCCCGCCACGGTGTTGATGGTGACGGTTGGCAGCGCGGTGTCCACCAGCAGGTTCGCGGTGTTGCTCACGCTGTTGCCCACGCCGTTGGTGGCGGTCGCATTCAGGGTGTAACTGGCCTGACCGAGACCGGCCAGATCCGCCGCCGGAACCGTCAGGCTCCAGGTGCCGTCTGCCGCAGTTGTCGCCGTGTAGTTTTTGCCGTTCAGAATTACGGTCACCACGGTGCCTTCCGTCAGGTTGGCGCTGGTGCCGCTGACGCTCAGGTCCTGCCCTTTTTCAACGGCGTTCAGGACGTTGTCATCACTGATGGCGTTGAAGCTGACCGACGGCAGACCGGTATCGACGGTCACATTATGCGTGCCGCTGCCGGTGTTGCCCGCCGCGTCGGTGACAGACGCAGTGACGGTCACCGTACCGTCGCTGAGGCCTGAAATCACATTTGCCGGAACGCCCACGCTCCAGTTACCCGCCGCGTCCAGCACGGTGGTGTAAGTCTGGCCGCCGATCGTGACGGTGACCTTATCGCCCGCCGCCGCGCCGGTGGCGGAGCCGCTGATAATCTGTGCCTGCTTGTGTTCAGCCACGTTAATCACGTCGTCGCCTGCCACGGTGTGGATGGTCACAGTCGGAACGGTCACATCCACCGTCAGAGTGTGATCAACCGATGCCGGGTTACCCGCCTTGTCGCTGACTGAGGCAGTTACCGTCACGCTGCCGTCGGTTAATCCTGCCAGATCCGCCGCCGGAACGTTCAGCGTCCAGCTGCCGTTCGCGCTGACGGTTGTGGTGTAATCTTTGCCGTTCAGCGATACGGTCAGCGTCTGGCCTGCTTCGGCGGTGCTGGTGCCGGAGATTGCCAGGTCTGACTGCGCTTCCGTGGCGTTCAGGATATCGTCTGTGGCAATCGTATTGATGGTTACGGACGGCGCGGTAGTATCCACGCTGTACTCGCGCCCCGCCGAGGCGCTGTTGCCGTTCACGTTGGTGACGCTTACCTGCACGCTGGCATCACCCTCTTTCAGACCGGTCAGATCCGCAGATGGCACCGTGGCGGTCCATTTACCCTCAGCGTCCACCGTGGCGGTGTAGTTCTTGCCGCCGAAGGTGATGGTGACGGTTTGATTTTCCTCCACGTTCGCAGTGGTGCCGGAGAGCACCAGATCTTCGCCCTTCTCGGCGGCGTTGATCACGTCATCGGTGGCAAGCGCATTGATGCTGATGGCGACGTTTGCCAGATCCACCGTCACATCATGGTTGATAGTCACCGGATTGCCCGCGCTGCTCTGCCCTTCAACGGTCACGGTGACCGTGCCTGCGGCAAGGGCACTCACGTCCGCAGAAGGGATCGCCGCACTCCAGGTACCGTCTGCCAGCACGGTAGCCGCATAGGTTTTGCCGTTTACGGTGACGGTCAGCGCCGTACCCGCCGTCAGGCCGTCGCTTGAACCCGTGATAATCAGATTCTGCCCGTGTTCGATGCTGTTAATCACGTCATCGCCCGCCACGGTGTCCACGCGCAGGCCCGGCAGATTCGCGTCTATCACGATTTCGCGCTCGCCCGTTCCGCTATTGCCCACGCCGTTGGTGACACTGGCTGACACGGTTAAATCGCCGTTGCCCAGTGCGGTCAGCACCGACTCCGGCACGCTCACGGACCAGGTGAGATCGCTCTGCACCGTTGCGGTGTAGCTGTTGCCGCCAATGGTCACGGTCACGGTGTTGCCCGCTTCGGCATTCACCACCTTACCGCTGATGGTCTGGCCGGTTGCCAGCTCCGCCGCGTTAATGACGTCGTCACCTGCCACGGTGTTGATAATCACGCCCGGCAGAACGGATTCCACGTTCACGGTGTGCGAGGTGCTGGTGCTGTTGCCGACGCTGTCCGTCGCGGAGGCCGACACGGTGTAAAGCGCTTCACCCAGTTGCCCCACCTCGCTCGCCGGAACGGTTGTAGTCCATTGGCCATTGGTAGCTACCGTGGCGCTGTACGCTTTGCCGTTGAGCATCACGGTCACCACCGCGCCCGCCGCCAGCCCGGAAGCCGTACCTGTGATGGTCAGATCCTGAGTTTTCTCGGTGTTGTTGATCACATCGTCACCGGACACAGTGTCAATGGTCAGCACCGGCGCGGTGAGGTTGACTTCAACCTCGTGCGTTGTGCTGTTGCTGTTTCCGGCTTTATCGGTCAGCGCCGCGGTGATGGTGTGATCCCCTGCGGTCAGAGCACTCACGTCCGCCGCAGGCACGCCCACGTTCCACTTGCCGGAAGCGTCCAGGGTCGCCGTGTAATCTTTGTTATTGATGGTGACGGTCACCACGTCACCCGCCGCCGCACCGGTCACGGAACCGGTGACAATCAGCGCCTGCGCATGCTCGGCGCTGTTGATCACGTCGTCGTCGGAAACGGTGTTAATGGTCAGCTGTGGCACCGTGGTATCCACCAGCACATCGCGGTCCGCCAAGGCCGGGTTACCCGCCTTATCCGCGACGGCTGCCGTGATGGTGTAACTGCCGTCGGTAATCGCGCCGACATCCGCAGACGGTACGGTGACGCTCCAGCTGCCGTTCGCCTGTACGGTGGTGGTGTAGTCCACGCCGTTCAGCGTCACGGTGACGGTCTGGCCCGCTTCGGCGTTGGAGACACCGTTAACGACCAGATCCTGCTGCGCTTCGGCCGCGTTGATGATGTTGTTGTCGCTGACGATCTCGATGGACACCGTCGGCGCGGTGGCGTCCACGCTGTACTCGCGGCCCGCCGAGGCGCTGTTGCCGTTCACGTTGGTGACGCTGACCTGCACGCTGGTGTCGCCGTCTTTCAGTCCGCCCAAATCGGCAGACGGTACGGTCGCCGTCCAGTGGCCGCTGGCATCCACCGTCGCGCTATAGGTCTTACCGCCGAAAATGATAGTAACGGTCTGGTTTTCTTCCACGTTGGTGGTCGAGCCGGACAGCACCAGATCCGCACCCTTCTCGGCTGCGTTAATCACGTCGTCGGTAGCGATGGCGTCGATGCTGATGGCGACCGGCGCCAGATCCACCTTCACGTCATGGCTGATGGAAACCGGATTACCCGCCGCGCTCTGGCCGTCAACGGTCACGGTGACTGTACCTGCGCTCAGCGCGCCGACGTCAGCCGCCGGAATGGCTGCACTCCATGTCCCGTCCGCCAGCACGGTTGCCGCGTAGGTTTTGCCGTTGACGGTGACCGTCAGCGCCGATCCGCTCGCCAGCCCGTCGCTGGAGCCGGTGATAATCAGGTTTTGAGTATGCTCGATGCTGTTGATCACATCGTCGCCTGCCACGGTATCCACGCGCAGGCCCGGCAGGCTGGCATCAATCGTGATGTCGCGCTCGCCGGTGCCGGTGTTGCCGTGGCCGTTGGTCACGCTCGCTGTTACGGTGAGATCGCCGTTACCGATAGCGGTTAAGACGTCAGATGCCACGTTAACCGACCAGCTCAGATCGTCCTGAACCGTCGCGGTATAGGTGTTGCCCCCGATACCGATCGTGACAGTGTCACCGCTCGCCGCGCCGCTCACTTTCCCGCTCAGGGTTTGTCCGGAAGCCACTTCCGCTGCGTTAATCACGTCGTCGGTGGCAACTGCATTAATGGTGACCTGCGGCAGCGCGCTGTCGACCAGCACGCTATGGCTGGTGTTCGCGCTATTACCCGCGGTATCGGTCACGCTGGCCGTCACGCTGTAGCTCGCTTCGCCCAGTGCCGAGACGTTTGCCGCCGGAACGGTGACGCTCCAGTTACCGCTGGCATCGGTGGTGGCGGCGTAACTGATACCGTTCAGGGTTACGGTGATGCGGGTCCCGTCCGGCTGGTTGCTGGTGCCGGAGACCAGCAGATCCTGACCTTTCTCGGTCGCGTTGATCACGTCGTCAACCGCCAGGGTAGTGATGGCAATCACCGGCGCGGTCAGGGAGACGTCAAACGCGTGCGTCGCGCTGGTGCTGTTGCCCGCTTTATCGGTGAGCGTGGCGGAGATCGTTTGATCGCCGTTAGCCAGCGCGCCCACGTCCGCCGCCGGAACGCCCACGCTCCAGTTACCGGCACCGTCCAGCATGGCGGTGTAGTCTTTGCCGTTCAGGGTCAGGGTAATCACATCGCCCGCCTGCGCGCCCGTCACCTTGCCGGTGACAATCAGCGCCTGGCCGTGCTCGGCAATATTAACAATGTCGTCGCCCGCCACAATGTTGAAGGTAATCTGCGGCACGGTAGTGTCGACCAGCACGGACGCCCCCGCGCTGGCCGGATTGCCCGCTTTATCGGACACGGTCGCCGTGACCGCCGCGCTACCGTCTGCGATCCCCGCCAGATCCGCCGCCGGTACATCCAGCGTCCAGCTGCCGTTTGCCTGCACCTGGGCGGTGTACTGATTGCCGTTGAAGGTCACGGTGACCGTCTGGCCTGCTTCGGCAGTAGACGTCCCGCTCAGGGTCAGGTCCTGCGCCGCCTCTGCCGCATTTAGCATGTTGTCGCCGCTGATGGTGTTGATGGTGACCGATGGCGCGGCGGTATCGACGCTGAATGCCTGCGAGGAAGAGGCCGCGTTGCCGTTCATGTTGGTTACGCTAACCTGTACGCTGGCGTCGCCATCCTTCAGGCCGCTCAGTTCGGCAGCCGGTACGGTGCAGGTCCAGTCGCCGTTGGCATCGACCAACGTGGTCCAGGTTTTACCCGCAAAGATAATGGTAACGGTCTGGCCCGCTTCAACGTTCGAGGAGGAGCCGGACAGCACCAGATCCTGGCCTTTTTCTGCCGCGTTCAGCACGTTGTCGTCCGTCACGCTGTTGATGCTTATCGCCACCGGGGCGAGATCGACATCCACCACGGTACCGATGTTCACCGGGTTGCCGGAGGTATCCTGCGCGCTGGCGCTGATGGTGAGCGACTCGTCCTCCCACCGGGAGACGTCCGCGGCCGGAACCGCAGCCTGCCAGGTGCCGTCCGCCAGTACCGAGGCGGAATAACTCTTGCCGTTGATGCTCACGGTGACGGTGCTACCCGCCGCCAGGTCGGTGCTGGTGCCGGAGATAACCAGGTTCTGCGCGTGTTCAATAACGTTAATGACGTCGTCACCGGCGACGGTATCAATGCGCAGGCCGGGCAACTGGGCGTCAATGGTGACATCCAGGGAAGACGATCCGGTATTACCGTGCGCGTTCGTCACGCTGGCCGATACGGTCAGGTCGCCGTTGCCGAGCGCGGTTAACTGACTCTGGGTTAACGGCAGGCTCCAGGTGAGATCGTCCTGTACGGTAGCCGTGTATGTCTGCCCGCCGATGATAATCGTGACGGTATCGCCCGATGCCGCGTTCGATACTTTCCCGGTCAGGGTTTGCCCTGCGGCCACTTCCGCCGCGTTAACGATATTGTCGCCCGCGACGTTGTTGAGGGTAACAACCGGCAGCGAGCTGTCCACCAGCACATCGTGCGTGGCAGAGGCGCTGTTGCCCACATTATCGGTGACGCTCGCCGTCACGGTGTAATTGGCTTCACCCAGCGCGCTCACCGCAGAGGCGGGTACGGTAACGCTCCAGTTGCCACTGGCGTCGGTGGTGGCTGCATAGTTGATACCGTTCAGATTAACGGTGATGGTGGTTCCTTCCGGCTGGTTGCTGGTACCGGAAAGCAGCAGATCTTCGCCCTTCTCTGCCGCATTGATCACGTCATCCGCTGCCAGCGTATTAATACCGATTACAGGCGTGACTGTATTGACCACCACATCCACTGAACTGCTGCCGGTGTTGCCGGACCGATCGGTCACGGAGACGTTAATGGTCCAGGTGCCGTCCGTCAGCCCCTGAACGACGGACGCAGGCAGGCCGAGGCTCCAGTTGCCCGCCGCATCCACCACGGTGGTGTAGCCCACGTTATTGATGGTGATGATGACCAAATCACCCGCCGCCGCGCCGGTGACGGAGCCGCTCAGGATCTGCGCCTGTGAATGGGCCAGCTGGTTAACGGTGTTGGTGTCGGTGACGAAATCGTTGATGGTCACCTGCGGTTCGGTGGCATCCACCAGCCCAACGCGGTCCGCGCTGCTGCTGTTGCCCGCCACGTCACTGACGGTGGCCGTGACGGTGACATTGCCATCGGTCAGCGCGCCAACGTCGGCGGCAGGCACGTTCAACTGCCAGCGACCGTCCGCCTGGACCGTGGTCTGGTAAGATTTACCGTTCAGCGTCACGGTGACCGTCTGGCCCGCTTCAGCGGTTGTGCTGCCGCTGAGCACCAGATCCTGCTGCGCTTCTGCCGCATTAATGATGTTGTCGTCGGTCAGGTTATCAAGCGTAATGGCTGGCGGCTGTGTATCGACAATCACCACGCGTGAGGCGTCCGCGCTGTTGCCGTTGACGTTAGTCACGCTGACGCTCACCTGCGCCCGCCCGTCGATCAGCGTTTCCATCGCGCTCGCCGGAACGGTCAGACGCCAGGAGCCGTCCTGCTGCACCTGTGCGGTAAAGGTTTGATCCGCGAATTTCACCACCACGGTTTGCCCGGCCTCTACGCCCTGCGTCTGACCGGAAAGCGTGACATCCGCGCCTTTTTCCGCCGCGTTGAGCATATCGTCAGTGGTTACGGTATCGATGGTGACGGCCACCGCGTTCAGGTCAAGCTCGATCGGGTGTTCAGCCGCCACGGTGTTGCCCCAGGCATCTTCCGCACTGACGCTGACGGTCATGCCTCCCGCCGTCCATGCCTGAAGGTCCGCCGACGGCACGCCAATCTGCCAGCTGCCGCTGGCGTTAACCGTGGTGACGTATTCAACATTATTGATGGTGACGGTGATCTGTGTGCCTTCGGCCAGATGAGTGCTGGAGCCGGTCACGGCCAGATCCTGCTGCTGTTCAATGGCGTTAATCACGTCATCGCCAGAGATCGTGTTCACGCGCAGGCCCGGCAGTTCGGCGTTGATGTTGATATCACGCTCGCCGGTGCCGGTGTTGCCGTGCGCATTGGTGACAGAGGCGCTGAAGGTTAAATCGCCGTCGCCAAACGCCTGAAGGTCGGCCGATGGGATGGTCACGCTCCATTTCAGGTCGCTGCCAACCGTCGCGGTGTAGCTCTTTCCGCCCACGGTGACAGAGACGGTATCGCCCACCGCCGCGCCGGTGACGCGTCCGCTGAGGGTTTGGTCAACCGCCGCTTCGGCGTTATTGACCAGGTTATCCCCGGCAAAGGTGTTGAGGATCACCTGCGGCAACGCGGTATCGACCAGCAGATTTGCCTCGGCGGAGCCGCTGTTACCCACGCTGTCGGTGCCGCTGACGCTCACGGTGTAAAGGGTATTCGCCAGATCCAGCACGTCGGAAACCGGCACCTGAACGGACCAGCTACCGTTCTCAACGGTGGCCTGATAGTTAACGTTGTTCAGCGTCACGGTGACAGCGCTGCCGTTCGGCAGATTACTGGTCCCGCTCAGGCTCAGGGGCTGCATGGCCTCCTGCGCATTCAGGACGTTATCCTGGCTGATGGGGTCAAGGGTAAATTCCGGCGGGTTGCCGCTGAGCGTAATGCCGTGCGTCGCGCTGCTGGTGTTGCCCGCCGCATCGGTCACGGAGACCGAAATGCTGTGGCTACCTTCACCCAGCGCGCCAATGACAGAGGCTGGCACGCCGACGCTCCAGCTGCCGTCCGCCTGGACGACACCGGTAAAGGTCTTGCCGCCAACGGTCACGGTGACAACGTCGCCCGCCGCCGCGCCGTTCGCCTGGCCGGAAATAATCTGAGCCTGCCCCTGCTCGCTGGTGTTCAGAATGTCGTCGCCCGCGACAGTGTTGATAGTGACCACTGGCGCTGCGGTATCGACCGTGAAATCGGCGGTGGTGGAGGCCCCGTTACCCGCTTTGTCGCTGACGTTTGCCGTCAGGGTGTGCTCGCCGTTAGCCATCGCCTGTACTTCACTGGCCGAAAGCGTAACGGACCAGGTGCCGTCGCTGCCCACGGTCGCCGTGTGATTTTTGCCGTTCAGCGTGACCGTCACAATCTGGCCCGCTTCCGCATCGGTTTTTCCGGTCAGCGTCAGCGGCTGATTATGTTCAGCCGCGTTGATGATGTTGTCCTGGGCGATCGTGTCGACAGAAATCGCTGGCGCAGCGGTATCGACGCCAATCGTCTGGCTGCCGGTCACGGTGTTGCCCGCCGCGTCTTTGCCGCTGACGTTGACCGTCCAGGTACCATCGCCCAGCGCCTGCGCGTCAGCAGCAGGCACCTTCACGCTCCATGCGCCGTTTGCCCCCACTTCAGCGGAATAGGTTTTACCGTTCAGCGTGACCGTAAGCGCCGTGCCCTGCGCCAGGTTTTTGCTGGTGCCGGACAGCGTAAAGCCAGCGGCCTGCTCGCTGGCGTTGATCACGTTATCGCCCGCCGTGGTGGCGAGCGTCACGCTGGTATCCGCTGTAGAAACGGTTACGGTAATACTGCCCGCAGAGGTCGTTTTACTGCCGTCGATCTGGACGACGGACCAGGTATGTTCCCCCTCCGCCTGGGTCGGAAGTGTTACCGTCCAGGTGCCGTCCTTTGCGACCATGGTGCTGGCGATGGTGCTGCCGCTGCTGTCTTTAACCTGAATGGTCGCGCCCGGCTGCCCGGTACCGCTGAAGGTTGGGGTGTTATCATCCGTGACCTCTTTTGCACTCAGCACCCCCTGCTTGTCACCCGCGTTATCCGTCAGCAAAAATGTTGGCGTGGCGCTTTCGACTTCTTTCGTATTATCAATAACTTTTGTTTTGGTTTCGCCGTCACCGCCGTGAGCCAGCAGTGCGCCAATCGCACCGCCTCCCAACGCCGCTCCGGCAATCCAGCCCCACGGCGCATCGCTTAAGACGCTTCCCTGCTCCAGAAAAGGTTCAATGCTGCTAATGGGTGCAGCCTGGGCGGTTAATTCGGTGGCGGCAACGCCTGATGCTTCCCCGGCATCGGCAAATGAAATATGCGTCAACTCCTGGTTATCGTTAAATACCAGTTCGGAATGATTATGGGTTTCCGTGTCTTCGACAAAATAATTATTGCAGCGGATCACGCTGCCATCTTTCATATAAATGAGGAGGTCATTCCCCTGGCGGACATAACGCACCACGTCCTGAGCAGAACCCTGAATTTCAATCACGCTCGGCGATGAAATAGAGACCGAGAGATTCCCTTCACCGGTTAATTTCGTTTTTTCTGCCGTTTTTCGAATGATAACATCAACAACTTTTGCGTTACTCATATTCTTCTCCTTGCAGGTGCGCGTATTCCTGTGGTTATGTCCACCAGAGGGATGTAACTATCCCTGGGAAAAACCACCCATTATTGTCTGACTTATTTCGCGCAGAAAGGCGCGCCTTTTTTAACTCAAATCAGGTAATTTCGCGGCAGCGTTTTTCTCTATTCCGATAAGCGGCATGAGATTATCCACCGCGGAGGCGTAATTAATCGCCGCGCTCCAGCCATCGTATTCAGCCATTATTTTCGCTGAGGTGGCAGACCAGACATCCTGCTCCACGCTGAGCAGATCGTTAATGCTGCGCTTGCTCAGGGTATATTCATTTTTGTAGACGTCGCGGGCGCGCAACGCATTTTCCAGCTGACGTTTTCCGGCCTCCATACGTCCTTGCGCCCCGGTCCAGTCGGCCTGTGCGACGGAGGCTTTTTGCAGGACATCAAAACGGGCCTGATCGACCTGAGACGATGCCATTGCCCTTGCGCCCTCGGCCTGACGGACGCGCGCCGAGACCGCGCCGCCCTGATAAAGCGGTGCATCAATATTGAGCTGGATCTGATCATCCCAGTACGCGCGATTATCAGACTCGTACCGGGTGCGGCTCCCTTTCAGGCTTAAGGTTGGCCAGTGCTGAGACTTCGCGGTTTCTACGCCGTACTGGGCTGAACGCTCCATGTTCTGCGCGGCCATCACCGTTGGGATCAGTGAATAATCAATCCGATTGAGAGAATCCGGCTCCACGGCCAGACCTCCCGGAACCGGTGAATAGCGTTCAGTCTGTATGCCAGTCAATACCGCCAGCCGCGCGCGGGCGCTGTTCAGGGACGCATTGTACTGCTCTACCGTCGCCTGCATTCCAGCAATACGGGTGCGGGTCTGAAGCTCATCAGAGGTGGAGCTTACGCCTGCATCGGCGCGGAGTTTTGCCAGCTGCTCAACGTTTTTAAGCGCCTGCACGTTCTCTGTTGCCGCCTGTAGCAGATCGCTGTAGCGTTTCACTTCCACATAGCTGAGGGCCGTTTTTTCCGCGACGGCAGACATCGTGCTCATCAGCTGGTAGCGATAGCTGTCACGCTGAGCTGAAGACTGGCTGATGCTGTTATTGGTCTTGCCAAAATCGTACACAAGCTGCGTCAGGCTCAGCCCCCAGGCTGCGGAATTTCGCAACGAGCCGCTCGAATCGGTGGTCTGGCTGTGACCCGTGCTCCCGTTCAGGGCTATTTGTGGCATCCAGCCACTACGCGCTTCGTCTATTTGTGCCTGGCCAATCCCCAGCTGTGCAGCCTGCTGACTCACCGACGGGTCGCGGTCAAGAGCGAAAAGAATACTTTCTTTCATCGTCATTGCCGCAACGGAAGATATCCCTACCAGACCGTTAGTTGCATGAGCCGCTGTCACCACCAGTGAAATTAAGGTCAGGGAAGCAGATAATCTGAGCATCCTGTTATTGCATTTCATCTTTATAATACCCCCGGACTTCAGGTGATGGCTAAATAATTACCAGGAAGAGGTACAAATAATTCACCCTATTTGCCCCACTCCTGTTTGATAAATTCCGCCAATAGTCGCCCACACCCATTTCAATTGAGATGAGAGCCGTACAATCTCTTTTTTTCTTTTAAGAATTTACTTAAATATTTATTGATTCGCAGCATAACAAAATGTGATATGAGCGACCACATCCGTAATGGTAATGTGGTGTTACAAATAAGAAAAAAGATGGGGTTTCTGGACAAATGGCTATTAGATGCGTTTACGCTGAATCATATAAACCCTCTGTAATTTAAGGAAAATTCTGAAACACCTTGATGTACATTTTTGCGTTTATTTCATCTCGAATCAGACACAAAGATTTTCAAAGAACTGTCAATTTAAGTCATTCGCTGATTAATATTAAATTATTTTACTTTAAAAAGAATATCCAATAGATATAAGCACCAATTTATATTTATAATCTGGTTTTATATTCTTATTCGAACTCCTTATTCGGTAGCTTTAACCAAATTCCTATGTAAAACATAGCGTTAACATCAGGTCTAAACGATACATACATGTTTTTGATGACTGATTAATGCTAATTCAATATTCACCTTATTAAACTGTTTTTGGACAACATCCCCCTCCTGTTACGATTCCCTTTCCTGTAAAATGCTGTAAACTGCATAGTATTGCGACATTTTGCAGGATACTGCACCCATGCATAAAACCGCCAGACAAAAATATGTACTTGAAATTATTACTGAACAAGGCCAGGCCAGCATCACTGAGCTGGCAGAAAAGTTGCAGGTTTCGGCGGATACCATCCGTCGCGATCTGACCGATCTGGAAAAACAGGGACTGGCGCAAAAAAACCATGGCGGCGCCATCGCGCTGAATCTCTCGACGATGAACCGAGTTAGCAGGAATACCTTACTGCCTGAAATCAAGCAGCGGCTGGGTAAACAGGTTGCGCAGTGCGTACCTGCGGGCTCGACGCTTTTTCTGGACGCCGGAAGCACACTTCTGGCCGTTGCCTCTTTCCTGCAGGGACCGCTGACCATCATCACCCCTTCTCTTGATATCGCCCAGCAGGTTAGCGATCGGGAAGATATCGATCTGATCCTGCTTGGTGGAAAGTGGGATCAGAAACAGCGCCTGTTTGCCGGAAGCGCCACCCTTTCGCTGCTCTCTCGCTACCGGGCGGATATCGCCATCCTTGGCGCATGCGCCATTCATGCCGAGCTCGGATTGAGCGCCAGTCAGGAGGCGGATGCCGAGGTGAAGCGTGCCATGCTGGCCGCAAGCCAGGCGCACTGGGTAGTCGCCGATCATCTGAAACTCAACCAGTGCGAACCTTATCTGGTTTCAGGGTTATCCCAGATTCATCAACTGTTTTTAGATCGTCCCTGGGCAGAGCTCGGGGACCATAGCGCCGTGCAGGTTACCGTTTGCGCGCATTAACGTGGAGAAGGTCATGAATAAAGTGAAGACAATGAATATTGCGCTGATCGGGTATGGTTTTGTGGGTAAGACGTTTCATGCCCCGCTGATCCAGTCCGTCGACGGCCTGAAGCTGGCGGTGGTCTCATCCCGGGATGAAGAAAAGGTCAAACGCGATCTGCCGGACGTCCTCGTTGTTGCCACCCCTGAAGAGGCTATTCAGCACCCGGATATCGACCTGGTGGTTATCGCCTCCCCTAACGCGACCCATGCGCCGCTGGCCACCCTGGCGCTCAACGCCGGCAAGCACGTAGTGGTGGATAAGCCATTTACGCTGGATATGCAGGAAGCGCGAGATCTGATTGCGCTTGCGCAAGAAAAACAGCGCCTGCTCTCTGTCTTCCATAACCGCCGCTGGGACAGCGATTTTCTCGGCATTAAGCAGGTGATTGAGCAAGGCAGTATCGGCAAGGTAAAACACTTTGAATCGCATATCGATCGTTTCCGCCCGGAGGTTCGCGTGCGCTGGAGAGAGCAAAATGTTCCCGGCAGTGGCCTGTGGTTCGACTTAGGCCCGCACATGATTGACCAGACGCTACAGCTTTTTGGTCTGCCGCTGTCGGTACAGGGCAACATCGCCACCCTGCGTGACGGTGCGGAAATTAACGACTGGGCGCACGTGGTGCTGAACTATCCTGAACACAAAGTGGTCCTCCATTGCAGCATGCTGGTGGCAGGCGGCGTTGCCCGCTTTACCGTCCACGGCGATAAGGCCAGCGTGGTGAAAGCGCGCATCGATCAGCAGGAAGCCCAGCTTCTGGCAGGCGTCATTCCGGGTAGCGAAAGCTGGGGTGAGGACAGCGACGCTATGGTGCTGTTTAATGCCCAGGGTGAAGCCAGCGCTATCCCTGCGCCAAAAGGCGACCAGCGGCAGTACTATATAAACGTGCGCGATGCCCTGAACGGCAAGATTGACAATCCGGTCCATCCGGTGGAAGCCCTGGCGGTGATGGCGGTGCTGGAAGCGGCGGTAAAATCTTCAGAAACGGGTACAACTCAGGAACTGGACTTAACGGCGCAGGAGCGCGCGCAACTGCAATAAGCCGCAAAAAAAATGCCCTGCGGGTTGGCAGGGCATTATCGGTCACTGACGCTTTTTCGGCATCATGCGCAGCAGCGTATTGTCTTTCCAGAAATAGTGATGCATCAGCGCGGCAAAGGCGTGCAAACCAATCACAAAATACCCCAGATTCGCCAGCGTTACGTGCCACGCTTTTAGCGTATCCACCAGGTCAAAATTCCCCTCCGCCGCATGCGGCATCGTCAGGCCAAACGCAAACCAGTCATTTCCCCGGTTATACATCATCACCATGCCGATCAGCGGCAGCGCAATAAACAGCAGGTAGATAACCAGATGCCCCAGATGGGACAGCCCGGTGATCATCGCTTTTGGTTTCGGTTGAATGGGCGGAGCCGGGAATTTCAGGCGGATAAACAGGCGCGCCACCATCAGCACCAGGATGCTGATCCCGCAGGAAACGTGGATCATATTAATAAGCGGACGATCGGTTCGCGGGAACCAACCTCTGAACTCCATGGCGCAATAGGCCATAATCACTAACAGAAAAACCAGCCAGTGAATGCTGATTTGCAGACCCGTATATTTTGTGCGCATGTTGTTTCCCGATAAATAACAGTTATCGCGCCAACATAACCACCTTTCCTGAAAATGTGAACCCCCTTTTACGGAGGGCCGAGTATTCCCAGTTATTTGAAATCAGAAGCATTAACGTGCCTTCAGAATAACGGAGGGATTACAGCGATGCCCAGGTCCGGCTGTAAATCGCTGAGGCGTTTGCCTTCCGGCCGGGGCGAGGCGCAGGGATGCGCCGAGAGGGCGGGCTTTACAGGGATGTTACCTCCGCCCGTCCCCGATAAGCCGGAAGGAATAAGCCGAAGGGACCGCGAAGCGGCGATTTACCGCCGGGAGCCCGGGTCGCCAGGGTGGTGGCGACTGAGCCACCCTGGCACGTTCACCGGTCATTTTGTTACAGAGTAGCAAGGAACCTAAAGTGAACGGAATGACCACCAGAGCCGTATGTTCCCCTCACCCTAACCCTCTCCCCAAAGGGGCGAGGGAACTGCTTCGTGCACACATTATCTCGCATGGAGGGGGCTCCTGATTACGACTGCAAATAGACTACCTGCGTCTGCAAATACTCATTCAGACCGTGTTTGCCATCCGCCCCGCCGATCCCGGATTTCCGCCAGCCCGCATGGAAGCCCTGCATCGCTTCAAAGTTTTCACGGTTAATGTAGGTCTCGCCGAACTTAAGCCCTTTAATGGCTTTCATGGCGACATTCAGATCCTGCGTATATACAGACGAGGTTAAACCGTAGTCGCTGTCGTTGGCCATTTTCAGGGCCTCTTCCAGGGTGTCGAAAGCCACCACCGGCAACACCGGGCCAAAGGTCTCTTCGTGCATGATGGCCATGTCCTGATGTACGTCCAGCAGCAGCGTTGGGGGATAAAAATACCCTTTGCCCTCTGCCGCTTTACCGCCAAGGACCACTTTAGCCCCTTCCTGCACCGCGCGCGCCACCTTCTGCTCCACACGCTCCAGCGCGGCGGCGTTGATCAGCGGCCCCATGGCAATATCCGTTCGCTCAGCCGGATTGCCAAACTGGACGGCTTTCATTGCCTCGCCCAGACGATTCACAAAGCGGTCGTAGATCCCCTTCTGAACATAGACACGTTCCGCGCAGTTACACACCTGTCCGGTATTGATGACGCGTGAATCCACAATGGCCTTCACGGCCAGCTCGAGGTCGGCATCGTCCATCACGATGGCCGGGGCTTTACCACCCAGTTCCAGCCCCACTTTGGTGATGTTTTTCGCAGCCGCAGCCATGATCTTTTCACCCGCCCCGACGCTGCCGGTCATGCTGACCATCGCCACTTTCGGGTTCCCGGCCAGCTCCTGTCCGACGGTTTCACCGCGGCCCAGCACCAGGTTGAAGACGCCTTTCGGCAGGCCAATCTCGTCGACGATTTTGGCAAACGCAATGGCGTTGTTTGGGGTAAATTCGCTCGGTTTGATAACGATGGTGTTGCCGGTGATTAGCGCAGGAGCGAGCTTACGGGCAATCAGGAAGAAGGGAAAGTTCCATGGCAGAATGCCGGTGGTGACGCCAAGGGCGCGCTTAAACACCAGAATATTCTCGCCCGGACGGTCGCTCTGAATGATTTCCCCTTCATAACGGCGCGCCCACTCGGCCATATAGTCGATATAGTCAGCGGTAAAGTTAACTTCCACTTCCGCCAGCTGCTGGATCTTGCCCCCTTCGGCCACAATCAGCGCGCTGATTTCGCTGACGCGCTCGCGGATCCCGGCGGAAATTTTGCGTAGCCAGCTGGCGCGTTCAATGGCAGGCAGCGCCTCCCAGCCAGCCTGCGCGCGCTCTGCCGCGTCAATGGCCTTGCGGGCGTCCTCGGCGGTGCCGTCGGGAATACGGGAAATGACCTCTTCCGTGGCCGGATTGATCACGTCAATCCAGGCATCACCCTGCCAGGCAACAAACTGTCCATCAATATACATAGGATGTTGTACGGGTACTGTCATAACCTGCTCCTGTAATCACACTGTTTTTAACAAGTAAACTTAATGTTAAAAACTATAATTACCGGGGCAATTGCCTACTCTATGAGTCTGTTTTTGTGAGATATCTCATAAAAGAAACGGGTCAGCCCGTTTCAAAAATCACAAATCGGCAACAAAGGCTGCCCGTTTGCGTAAAAGATGGCGCAAACGGGCAAGAGCATTACAGCAGAGAACGGCTCACCAGCGCGTCGGTGAGAATGACGTCGTTTCGCAGGATCTGCCACGCGGCGTCCACGCCGGCAGGGATATCGACATGGGCAATGAAATCACGTCCCGCCGGACCGTAGCCGTTGATGTCGTCCCTGAGTCGCGGAAATTCACCCAGCACCAGCGACAGGTAACGTTCTACCGGCCATAACCCCTCGACCGGGCCGCTGAACGCCAGACCGTCGTCACTGTTTTGCAGCACGGGCGTCAGGCCGGGATGACTCATCCATGCGGGCGATGCAGCCTCGTCGCGGCAAACGCGGGCAAACGTAGCCATTGTGCGACGCTGCATCGTCGGGTCCTGCACTACCAGCACCCGGGCGGCGTTCAGTCCGGACTGTTTCATCAACGCCCGGCTGAAGCGGGCGTTTTCGCCACAGTTGGTCGACTGATCCTCAACGTGAAGATGCTCAGCCGGAATGTTCCAGAATTCACGGGCGATGTCGGCCAGAATAGCCGCCTCAGCCCGCCCGGTGGTGGGTATCCTGTTATAGCGGGGGTGCTTAGCAATCGCGGCGTAGAGGAAGGTCGTCGAGTGACCGATCCCGCCGCTGATGATCAGAGGAACCCCCTGTTCAGCCGCGATTTTACAGGCAGCATCAATCGCGGGGATCACCGCGTTACCCGCCAGAATCACCAGATCAACGGGCTGGTTGTCCTGATAGTCGTCCTGAGCAAGCCACGCCCCAACGGTATTCACGGCGTCGAGTGTTGTGCCAGGCAGACAGGGGAAAAGTGCCATTGTCATCGTTACCTCCTTACAGCATTAATCTTTAGAGTACTTCACACAACGGGGGTGAAAAGGAGATCACTCTGAAAGCCGAGGTGCTCATTACGCTGCATATTTGTCATTTTGATGAAATAACCAGAAACATCCAAAAACAATTGGGTTGCACCCTGGGTTTGTGCTTTTGATTATCTGCCCTTCAACACATCCTGCCACAACAGCGTGCTGAAAAAGCACCAGTTGCTGCTTAACCCATCGTGTTCTGACCCGTTTTAGTTCTGGCTGACTTGCCAAACGTAACATCCAACCCTAAGTTGCTTAACAATTTCACAACCATTACACACCGACAGGTTGCACCTGAAGCGCGCCAGGTAACACCTCTATTATCATCCACGTGGCGGAGTTTTGAGTCATGACACAACATGAGAGCACGACAACGGTATTGCGGAAAAACAAAAAGGTATTAATTGCCAGTCTTACGGGAAGTTCTATTGAATGGTTTGATTATTTTCTCTATGGCACCGCTGCCGCGCTGGTGTTTAACAAGATTTTCTTTCCGATGGTCGACCCGGTAATCGGGCTGATCCTCTCCTATCTCTCCTTCTCGTTGACCTTCTTTATTCGCCCCATTGGCGGCGTTCTCTTTGCACATATCGGGGATCGTATCGGTCGCAAAAAAACGCTTGTCCTCACCCTTTCATTGATGGGAGGTGCAACCGTGATGATTGGCCTGCTGCCCACCTACGACATGATCGGGATGTGGGCGCCCGCGTTGCTGATCCTGATGCGTATTATTCAGGGGATGGGTATCGGCGGTGAATGGGGTGGCGCGCTGCTGCTGGCTTATGAGTATGCGCCAGAAAAACGCAAAGGCTTCTTCGGCAGTATTCCGCAGGCGGGCGTTACCATCGGCATGTTGATGGCGACATTTATCGTCTCGCTAATGACGCTGTTCAGCGAAGAGGATTTTCTCTCCTGGGGCTGGCGCATTCCGTTCCTGCTCAGTTCCGTGCTGGTAATATTGGGGCTTTGGATTCGGAAAGATATTGACGAAACGCCTGATTTCCAGAAAGTGAAAAAATCCGGCCAGGTTGCGAAAGCTCCGCTGCGCGACACCATAAAACACCACTGGCGTGAAGTGCTAATTGCCGCCGGGCTTAAGGTTGTGGAGACAGCACCGTTCTATATTTTCTCCACGTTTGTGGTGAGCTACGCCACTACCACCCTGACCTATCAGAAATCCCAGGCGCTGGAGGCAGTAACTCTTGGCGCACTGGTCGCCACTATCATGATCCCGCTGATGGGGCTGCTCTCCGACAGGGTTGGCCGCCAGCGTATGTACGCCGTCAGTGTCTTCGTGCTCGGCCTGTTTATCGTGCCCTGGTTTATGCTGCTGAATACCGGTACCACCTGGGGAATTGTGCTCGCGACCGTTATCGCTTTTGGCGTAATGTGGGCACCGGTGACGGCGGTTCTCGGCACGCTCTGCTCTGAAATTTTCAGTGCCAACGTTCGCTACACCGGTATCACGCTGGGTTATCAACTTGGGGCCGCGCTGGCGGGCGGAACGGCACCGCTAATCGCTACCGGACTGCTGGCGAAATACGATGGCGACTGGGTACCCGTGGCCTGGTATCTGGGCGTGACGGTCGCTATCTCCCTCATTGCAATTTTTTGTGCCAGCCGCATCAACCGTGAACGCCATCTTCAGGCGCAGCCGGAACAGCGATAATATTATTGCGGCTCCGTTCGCGAGCCGCACTTTTTCTTCATCATTCCCTCTACATTTGATTAACATACAATATTCGTATTCACTTGAATTATGATTTGCGTCAGCCGTAGAATCATTAGCCCGCTCACAATTCAACATTTTTAAAGGTAAACCCCGTTATGCGCCTGCCCCAACGCGATCCTTATGCTCCTCGCGAGTGGCAGCCACACGAGAAACCCGCTCTGCTGGGTTCCCCTTCCACCCCGGAACATCCGACGTCGAAACGGATCGCCTATGGCGTGGTCGGCCTGCTGGTGTGCCTGACCGGGGCGCTGGGTAACGCGGTCGTCACCGCCAATCTGCAAAATCTGCAAGGCACCTTCGGCGCCTGGTCGACTGAAATCGCCTGGCTGCCTGCCGTCTATGTCATGACCAACGTCTCCATCAACCTGCTGCTGGTAAAGTTTCGCCAGCAGTACGGTTTGCGCGCGTTTACGGAAGGCTTCCTGGTGCTGTATGTGCTGGTCACCTTTTTCCACCTGTTTGTGAACGATCTCAGCTCGGCGCTGATGGTACGGGCGGCACACGGGATGGTCGCCGCCGCGCTCAGCTCGCTCGGCATTTATTACCAGATACAGGCCTGGCCCGCGAAGCACCGACTGAAGGCGCTGACCATCGGCATTACCGGTTCGTCGCTGGCGATACCGCTGGCGCGGCTGTTCTCCACCGAGCTGTTGCAGCTTGATGAGTGGCGTGGGCTGTACTTCTTCGAGCTGGGTTTGGCCCTGATCTCACTGGCCTGCGTGATGGTGCTGAAACTGCCCCCGGGCGATCGACGCAAAGTTTTCGAGAAGAAAGATTTCATCACCTTCTTTTTGCTTGCGCCCGGTATGGCGCTGTTGTGCGCGGTTCTGTCGCTAGGGCGTCTGGAATGGTGGTTTGAAACACCGTGGATCGGCTGGGCGTTGGCTCTCTCGCTGGTGCTAATTGTCTGTGCAATCGTCTTTGAACATAACCGCAGCAACCCGCTGCTCAATACCCGCTGGCTGTCCAGCGGCAGCATCGTACGCCTGGGGTTGATTATGCTGCTGATCCGCATCGTACTGGCGGAACAGAACACCGGCGTCATCGGCTGGCTGCAATATGCGGGCCTACAGAATGAACAGATGACCCATCTGGCGTGGTCTATTTTCGCCGGAATCGTCTGCGGTATCGTCACCAGCTGTCTGACGATCAAACCCACTAAGCTGGCCTGGCCGATTATCACCTCGCTGGCGCTGATGATTGTTGCTTCGCTGCTGGACAGCCAGTCCAACAACCTGACCCGGCCGGATCAGCTGATGTTCAGCCAGTTCCTGCTGGGTTTCGGCAGCGCTTTCTTCCTCGCCCCTGCGATGCTGGCCGCCATTGGCGGGGTGATCGCCGATCCACGCAATCTGGTCAGCTTTTCCGTAATGTTTGGCATGAGTCAGAACCTTGGTGGCCTGCTGGGTTCTGCAATCCTTGGTACCTTCCAGACCTGGCGCGAGAAGTACCATTCCAGCCTGCTGGCTGACCAGCTCACCACCCTCAACCCGCTGGTGAACGAACGCATTCAGCTTTACACCCAGATGTATAAAAGCCTGGTTGGCGACAGTTCCCTGTTGGGAACCCAGGCCATTATTCAGCTTCAGACGGTGACGACGCTTGAGGCAAACATTCTGGCTTACAACGATACTTATCTCCTGACGGCGAGCATTGCCACAGCCACGCTGGTCTGGATTTTATGGCGCTTGCTGCGCCTGCGCATCACCGCCCGTATGGCCCTTAAGAACGCCACTGGCAATAAGTAATGACTATTTTTCAGGAGAAGTTATGAGTCAGCAGGATGCCGCCAAAGAGCAGGCCAACACCCGCAAAAATGTACGCGTCGTTTCCATTTTCACCGCCGCGGCTATCGGCATTGTCGGGGTGCTGGTGATCCTTTATGCCTGGCAGTTGCCCCCGTTCACGCGTCATACCCAGTTTACTGATAACGCCTACGTGCGCGGCCAGACCACGTTCATCAGTCCGCAAGTCAACGGCTACATTACTGAGGTCCATGTTCAGGATTTTGTGCAGGTTAAAAAAGGCGACCTGCTGTTGCAGATTGATGACCGGATCTATCGCCAGCGCGTCCATCAGGCCGAGGCGCAGCTGGCAATGAAAATTGCTGCGCTGAACAACAACCTGCAACAGCGTAAAAGCGCGGAAGCGGTGATTGCCAAAAACGAAGCGGCACTGAAAAACGCCCGTGCCCAAAGTCTGAAAACCCAGGCGGATCTGAAACGCGTGAAGGATCTGACCGCAGACGGCTCCCTGTCCATTCGCGAGCGCGATGCGGCGCTGGCCAGTGCCGCCCAGGGGAGCGCCGATATCGACCAGGCGAAAGCAACGCTTGAGATGTCGCGCCAGGATCTACAAACGGTTATCGTCAATCGCGCTTCGCTGGAAGCGGACGTTCAAAATGCGAAAGCCGCGCTGGAGCTTGCGCAGATCGATCTGCAAAACACCCGCATTGTCGCGCCGCGTGACGGTCAGCTCGGGCAGATTGCGGTGCGTCTTGGAGCGTACGTCACCGCCGGGACGCACCTTACCACGCTGGTCCCGCCGCAGCACTGGGTGATCGCCAATATCAAAGAGACGCAGCTGGCGAATTTACGCGTCGGACAGCCAGTGAAATTCACCGTCGATGCGTTAAACGATAAAGCCTATCAGGGCCGCGTGGAGAGCATATCCCCGGCCACAGGCGTCGAGTTCAGCGCTATCACCCCGGATAACGCCACGGGCAACTTTGTTAAAATCGCCCAGCGCATCCCGGTACGCATTGAGGTACTCGGTGAGCCGGAGGCGTACCGGCTGCTGCGCCCTGGCATGTCGGTGCAGGTCACCATCGACACGCGGGAGGCGAAACAATGACGCTTCGCCCAATAGCCGGCCTGCTGATGATGGCTATCCTTGCGGGTTGCCAGTCGGTTGACGTTGAGCCCGCCACATCGTCCCTGCACATCCCGGCCCAGTGGCGCGCGACGTCGGGGCCCACCAGCCCGACAGAGCAGCTCTGGTGGCGCAATTTTCACGACAGCAATCTGAACCGCTATGTGGATCAGGCGCTGAAGAACAACAGCGACGTACTGATTGCCCGCGAGCGGATTAATGAGTATCAGGCCCGGGTATACGCCGCCGACGGCAGCCTGTTCCCGTCGCTTGACGCGGGCGTGACCGGGACGCGCGCGCGCTCGCAGTCCGCCGCCACAGGCCTTCCGGTATACGGTACGTTGTACAAAGGCAGCCTGACCGCCAGCTACGACGTGGATATCTGGGGGATAAACCGCAGCACCTCCCGTGCCGCCGAAGCGTCGCTGGAGGCACAAAAGGCGGCGGCCGCGGCGGCAGATCTCACGGTCGCATCGTCGGTGGCCTCCGGGTACGTCACCCTGCTGTCGCTGGATGAACAGCTTCGCGTTACCCAGTCCACGCTGAAATCGCGTGAAGAGGCGTTCAACCTTGCTAAACGACAGTTTGAGACGGGATACAGCTCTCGCCTTGAGCTGATGCAATCGGATTCTGAGCTGCGCGCCACCCGCGCTCAGGTTCCACTGCTTCAGCACCAGATTGCGCAGCAGGAGAATGCGCTTAGCCTGCTGCTGGGCAGCAACCCGGGTGACGTTGCGCGCGGTGAAAGCTTTGATGCCCTGACGCCGCTGAAACTGCCCTCCCAGTTGCCGTCGACGTTACTGAACCGGCGTCCGGATATCGTCCAGGCTGAACGTCAGCTGATTGCGGCGGACGCGACGCTGGCGGCATCGCGTGCCAGCCTGCTGCCGTCGATCAACCTCACGGCCACAGGATCGGTGCAGGATCGCACGCTGTCGGGATTGCTGGATAACCCCCTCCAGCTCTGGAGCGTGGGCGGCAGTATTCTTGCGCCGCTGCTGAACCGACAGGCGCTGAATGCACAGGTGGATATCTCCCAGTCTCAGCGTAATCAGGCGTTGTACAGCTACGAAAAAACCGTACGTAATGCGTTTGCCGAGGTGAATGACAGCCTTGATGCCATCACCCGTTATCAGGAACAGCTTACCGAGCTGCTGGCTCAGCAGGCGGTCGCGCAGGAGACGCTGCGGATAGCGCAAAACCGCTACCGCAACGGGTACTCTTCTTATCTGGATGTGCTCGATGCACAGCGCACGCTGTTCTCGGTGCAGACCAGCGTGGTACAGGTGAAAAACAACCTGCTGCTGGCGCAAATTGATTTGTATAAAGCGCTGGGCGGCGGTTGGGTCAGTGCGTGAAAACATGCCGGGTGGCGGCTACGCCTTACCCGGCCTACATTTCGCCTCTGGCGATACCCCCATGGCGCGCGCCCTGCCGCCGGATGGAAAGCTGATTACGCTTGAAGCGGACCCGAAACATGCCGCTGTTGCACGCCAGAACATTCACCTTGCGGGACTCAGCGATCGTATCGAACTGATTACAGGCCCGGCGCTAAAGTCGCTCGAGAATTTCGGTGACGTCCCGCCCTTTGACCTGATCTTTATTGATGCCGATAAGCCAAACAATCCCGGCTACCTGGAGTGGGCGCTGCACTACTCCCGTCCCGGCACGGTCATAATCGGCGATAACGTGGTACGCGACGGCGAGGTGGTTAACGGGCAAAGCGACGATGCACGCGTGCAGGGGGTACGGAAGTTTATCGAGATGACTGGAGATAACCCACGCTTAACCGCCACCGCGCTGCAAACGGTGGGCGTTAAGGGGTGGGATGGGTTTACGCTAGCGATGGTGGAACGATAAAAAAGCCGGGTGGCGGCTACGCCTTACCCGGCCTGCATGTTCTCCCGTAGGCCCGGTAAGCGCAGCGCCACCGGGCAATGGTTTTAGCCGGAGATCTGCTCCATCGCCTGCAAGATACGCTTATCCGAAATGGGATACGGCGTACCGAGCTGCTGGGCGAAGAAGCTGACGCGCAGTTCCTCGATCATCCAGCGGATCTCCCGCACGTCGTCATCATCGCGACGCGCTGGCGGCAGTTTGTTGAGCCACTGCTGCCACGCCTGCTGCACGTTTTCGACTTTCAGCATCTGCGCTCGATCGCGATGCGGATCGACCGCCATTTTCTCCAGACGCTTCTCAATCGCCTGCAAATAACGCAGCGTATCACCCAGACGCTTAAAGCCGTTGCCGGTGACAAAGCCGCGATACACCAGCCCCGCCATCTGCGCCTTCACGTCCGACAGACCCAGGGCCATGGTCATATCCACCCGCCCCTTCAGCCGCTTGTTGATATTGAACACGGCGGTGAGGATCTGCTCGACCTGTTTGGCAATCTCCACCACGGTGTCGTTCAGCTCCGCGCGCACCTTTTCATGAAGCTGAGCAAAGCCCTCTTCCGTCCAGACCGGACCGCCCGCCTCGTGGATCAGTTTGTCCACACCGCAGGAGATGCAGTCGTCGATCAGATCCAGCACCTTACCGTACGGGTTAAAGTAGAGCCCCAGCTTGGCTTTGTTCGGCAGCTTCTCGTGCAGATACTTAATCGGCGACGGGATGTTAAGCAGCAGCAGGCGACGCAGCCCGCGCCACATCATCTGCTGTTGCTCCTGCGGATTGTCAAAGAGCTTAATCGCCACGCTGTCGCGCTCATCCACCAGCGCGGGCCAGGCTTTCACCTTGTAGTTCCCGCGCTTCTGCTCATAGCTTTCCGGAAGCTGACCAAAGCTCCAGATGTGCAGCCCGCTCTGCTCAATACCGTCATCGGCCACCGCAGAGAGTGTCTCCTGGACTTTACCTTTCAGCGCTTCTTTCAGCTCCGTCAGAGAACGGCCTTCGAGCAGCTTTTTGTTTTTATCGTCCACTACGCGGAATGTGATTTTCAGGTGATCGGGCACCTGATCCCAGTTCCAGTCGTCGCGGTCAATGGTGGTCCCGGTCATGCGTCGGAACTCACGCTCCAGTGCGTCCAGCAGCGGCAGTTCCAGCGGCGTGACGCGGCCTAAAAACGCTTCGGCGTAGTTCGGCGCCGGTACAAAGTTGCGCCGCACTGGTTTAGGCAGGGATTTGATTAATGCAATGACAAGCTCGCGGCGCAGGCCGGGAATTTGCCACTCAAACCCGCTCTCATCCACCTGGTTTAACAGCGGCAGCGGAATGTGCACCGTCACGCCATCGGCATCCGCGCCCGGCTCAAACTGATAGGTCAGACGCAGCTTCAGGTTGCCCTGATGCCAGAAATTCGGGTAGTCGAGCTTGCTGACCGACTCCGCGCCCTCTTTGATCAGCATGCTCTTTTCAAAGTTGAGCAGGTCCGGGGTCTCTTTGCTGGCTTTCTTCCACCAGCTGTCGAAATGGCGCGCCGAGATCACATCGTGGCTGATGCGCTGGTCGTAAAACTCAAACAGCGTCTCGTCGTCCACCAGAATGTCGCGGCGGCGGGACTTGTGCTCAAGCTCTTCCACCTCGGCGCGCAGCTTGAGGTTTTCGCGGAAGAACGCATGGCGCGTCTGCCAGTCGCCTTCCACCAGCGCATGGCGGATAAACAGCTCGCGACTCAGCGCCGGGTCAATCTGGCTGTAGTTAACCTTACGCGCTGCAACCACCGGCAGGCCGTAAACGGTGACTTTTTCCGTCGCCATCACCGCGCCCTGCCCGCGCTCCCAGTGCGGCTCACTGTACGAGCGTTTCAGCAGGTGCTGCGCCACCGGCTCAACCCACTCTGGATCGATACGCGCGGCGATACGCCCCCACAGACGGCTGGTTTCCACCAGCTCGGCGACCATGGTCCACTTCGGCGGCTTCTTGAACAAACCGGAGCCCGGGAAGATGGAGAAACGCGCGTTGCGTGCGCCGGTAAATTCCTGTTTATCCGCATCCTTCATCCCGATATGAGACAGCAGGCCGGTCAGCAGGGCGATATGAATTTCGCGGTACTCCGCCGGTTCACTGTTCACCGGGATGCCCAGCTCTTTCACCACCTGACGCAGTTGGGTGTAGATATCCTGCCATTCGCGCACGCGCAGGTAGTTGAGGAAATCCACCCGGCACTGACGGCGGAACTGATTCGAAGAGAGCGCTTTTTGCTGCTCGCCGAGGTAATTCCACAGGTTGACGAATGCGAGGAAATCGGACTCTTTATCGTGGAAGCGACGGTGTTTTTCATCCGACGCCTGCTGTTTGTCCATCGGACGCTCGCGCGGATCCTGAATGGAGAGCGCCGAGGTGATGATCATCGCCTCGCGCACGCAGCCGTGTTTTTGCGCCTCCAGCACCATGCGCGCCAGACGCGGGTCGACCGGCAGTTGGCTAAGCTGGCGGCCCAGCGGCGTTAGCTTGTAGGCCGTCGCCTGCTCGTCGGTGGTAATGGCACCCAGCTCTTCCAGCAGCCGCACCCCGTCCTGAATATTGCGCTTATCCGGCGCTTCCACAAACGGGAAGGCGGCGATATCGCCCAGCCCCAGCGCGGTCATTTGCAGGATAACGGATGCCAGGTTGGTTCGCAGGATCTCCGGATCGGTAAACTCCGGGCGCGACAGGAAATCGTCTTCCGAATAGAGACGAATACAGATCCCTTCCGACACGCGGCCGCAGCGGCCCTTACGCTGATTAGCTGACGCCTGCGAAACCGGCTCGATCGGCAGACGCTGAACTTTGGTTCGGTAGCTGTAGCGGCTGATGCGCGCCGTACCCGGGTCGATCACGTATTTAATGCCCGGTACGGTCAGCGAGGTTTCGGCCACGTTGGTCGCCAGCACGATGCGGCGCCCGCTGTGCGGCTGGAACACGCGGTTCTGCTCGCTGTTGGACAGGCGCGCGTACAGCGGCAGGATCTCGGTATGGCGCAGATCGCGCTTGCAGAGCGCATCGGCGGTATCGCGGATCTCACGCTCGCCGCTCATGAAGATCAGAATGTCGCCAGAACTCTCGGTGCCCAGCTCGTCGACGGCATCGAAGATGGCCTGAAGCTGGTCGCGCTCGGTATCGTCCGCCTCTTCTACAATCGGGCGATAGCGCACTTCAACCGGGTAGGTTCGGCCTGAGACTTCAATGATCGGCGCATTATTGAAATGTTTTGAGAAGCGCTCCGGGTCGATGGTCGCGGAGGTGATGATGATTTTCAGATCCGGACGCCGGGGCAGCAGCTCTTTCAGGTAGCCGAGCAGGAAGTCAATGTTCAGGCTGCGCTCGTGCGCTTCATCGATGATGATGGTGTCGTACTGCATCAGCAGACGATCCTGCTGGATTTCCGCCAGCAGGATACCGTCGGTCATCAGCTTAACCATGGTGTTATCGCTGACGTGGTCGCTGAATCGCACCTTGTAGCCGATGCAGCCGCCCGGCTCCGTTTGCAGCTCGTCGGCAATACGGTTCGCCACGGTGCGCGCCGCCAGACGACGCGGCTGGGTGTGACCGATCAACCCTTTCACCCCGCGGCCTAATTCCATGCAGATCTTCGGCAGCTGAGTGGTTTTACCTGAACCGGTTTCCCCCGCGACGATCACCACCTGGTGGTCGCGCACGGCCTCAAGAATGTCCTGTTTTTTCTGGCTGACGGGCAGGTTTTCCGGATAGGTAATCTCCGGGCGTGCGGCTTCACGCAGCACAACTTTCCCTGCCGCCTGTTCAATCTCTTTGGCCATCTC
Source organism: Enterobacter cloacae complex sp. ECL411 (assembly GCF_021869665.1). Classification (NCBI taxonomy): domain Bacteria; kingdom Pseudomonadati; phylum Pseudomonadota; class Gammaproteobacteria; order Enterobacterales; family Enterobacteriaceae; genus Enterobacter; species Enterobacter cloacae complex sp. ECL411. Next base: position 2,173,471 of record NZ_CP091486.1, on the reverse strand, counting down.
CTGGTAGATGGCCTGTTGTGCATCAGGATTTTTAACCTTCTTAACACCGTGCAGACGGCGCGCAAACCGCTGTTTATCGCGCAGCATCAGCGAATCAAGCTGTTGCATCAGCACCGGGAAGGATAATTTCTGTTGTTCTGTCATAGCGTTAACGGGCAGTGCACTGCCGGATAAAATCTCTTTTTAATGATTGCTATAGAGTACCACATCAGTGCTTTTCGCGCCTTATTCAAAAAATTCGAACATAGGCTTCGATATATTGCGCTATCCCTGTGGCAGGATTGTGAATAAAGTGTCAACAAGCAACGGGGCACCCCCCTCAATCAAATACAAAACAGGAAATTCCCATGAGCAAAGTATTAGTGTTGAAATCCAGTATTCTGGCAGGGTATTCACAGTCTGGTCAGCTGGCAGACTATTTCGTTGAACAGTGGCGTGAACAGCACAGCGCGGATGAAATCACCGTGCGTGACCTGGCAGCAAACCCGATTCCTGTGCTGGACGGCGAGCTGGTTGGCGCGCTGCGTCCGAGCGATGCGCCTCTCACCCCACGTCAGCAGGAAGCCCTGGCGCTCTCCGACGAGCTGATTGCTGAGTTGCAGGCCCACGACGTTATCGTGATCAACGCCCCAATGTATAACTTCAACATTCCTACGCAGCTGAAGAACTACTTCGACCTGGTGGCGCGCGCTGGCGTAACCTTCCGTTACACCGAGAACGGCCCGGAAGGTCTGGTGAAAGGTAAACGCGCTATCGTCCTGACCAGCCGCGGCGGTATTCACAAAGATACCCCTACCGATCTGGTCGCACCGTACATGACGTTGTTCCTGGGCTTCATCGGCATTACCGACGTGAACTTCGTGTTCGCTGAAGGTATCGCTTACGGCCCGGAAGTAGCCACCAAAGCGCAGACCGACGCGAAAGCCGCTATCGACAGCCTGGTCGCAGCCTAAATTTTCCCCCTCTCACCGCCCGGTGGGAGGGTTTTTCTTTCCCCCGTATTTCGTTATCATCCGCACCCACTCTCCAGCCCGGCGGCCTGATGTCTGTCATAATCGATACGTTTATTGCACCACCCTGTCACGACGACATTGAGATCCTCTGGCAGGACGAGCATCTGCTGCTGATCAACAAACCCTCAGGTCTGCTCAGCCTGTCCGGGAAAAATCCGCAAAACCGCGATTCCGTCCACCACCGTCTGGTGCAAACCTTTCCCGGCTGCACGCTGGTGCATCGTCTTGATTTTGGCACTTCGGGTCTGATGGTCATTGCACGTAACAAAGCGATTAACGCCGCGCTTTGCCACCAGTTCAGCCAGCGCGCCGTGACCAAGGTTTACACCGCCCTGTTGTGCGGACATGTGGAACAGGACGAAGGGACCGTGGATGCCCCGATTGCCAAAGATCCGGCGCTGTTTCCGCTGATGACGATCTGTGCCCGCACCGGTAAGCCCGCTCGCTCCCGCTATCGGGTGATGGAACGTATTTACCAGGATACGACAATGCCGTTGACGCGGGTTGAGCTTACCCCGGAGACCGGGCGCACCCACCAGCTGCGCATTCACTGCCAGCAGTTAGGCCACCCTATTTTGGGGTGCGATCTGTATGGGGGTCTGGAATGGCCGGGGGCGGAAGAACGCCCCGGCTGATGCTGCATGCAAGCGTTCTGAGTTTTATGCATCCGCTGAGCGGCGAGACCATGAATGCCCGTCACGCCGCGCCATTCTGAACGAGGTTTACCACATTAAATCGTCAGGGATTTTGAAGTCTGCGTACGGATCGTCTTCGTCCTGCTCTTCCTGACTCAACGCGCTGTTTAGCACAATGCTGTCCGCATCGCGCTGGGCAATTTTATCCGCCACCACCGCCGGGATAATCGCGTAATCACAGTCGCCATTCGCGTTAATCACCAGTCGGGCAATCGCCAGACGACCGTTGATCAGCTGGGTTTGCGTCTGCTTATCGACGTCGATTTTTTTGATCAGGCTGCCATCGGTAAAGTTAAAGGTAATGTTGCCCTTCGCCACGGTGATGCGGTTCATCTCAATCAGCTGCTTCACCTGCGCCCTGAACTCTTTTGCCAGCACCGCCTGTTTTTGCTGTTCGCTCAGCTGCTTATCACGCTCCAGCTGGGCTTTCTTGTTCTCTTCAACAGCCTCTCTCGCCTCGCGAGCCTGGACGCGGGATTTTTTCGCCGTGCGCTGAACCTTCGCCATCTTTTTACTGCTGACTAAGCCCGCTTTCAGCATCTGCTCTTGTAGGGTGAGTTTTGTCATGATCGTTTAAACCGGTTGGAAATGTCGGGGGATTATACCTGAATCGCGCAGTTCATGAAGAACCCTCATGACGCAGTGAAATTAAGTCACTTCCCCTGCGCCAGTGGCTCAGGCATAAATTATGCATTGATAACGTTTAGGCAACATGAACTTAGGATGCATAACCAAATGAGTCAGGCTTTCACATTTACCCTTAAGCGCAGTTGCTTTGATGAAAATTATAACCCGTCAGAAAACACGCGCACCACCACCAACTTCGCCAACCTGGCGCGTGGCGAGAAGCGTCAGGAGAACCTGCGCAATACGCTGGTGATGATCAACAACCGCTTTAACGCGCTGGCGAGCTGGGATAACCCAAAATCCGACCGCTATGCCGTCGAGCTGGAGATTATTTCAGTCGATATGAATATCGGCGGCGATTTTACTTTCCCGGCCATCGAAATTCTGCAAACGACGATCGTGGATAAAAAGACCCACGAGCGCATCGAAGGCATCGTCGGGAATAACTTCTCATCCTATGTTCGTGACTATGATTTCAGCGTCCTGCTGCTGGAGCATAATAAAGATCAGCCCCGTTTTACCCTTCCCGAGAATTTTGGCGAGCTGCACGGCAATATCTTTAAAAGCTTCATTCATTCTGCGGAATATCAGGCGAACTTTAAAAAAGCGCCGGTGATCTGCCTGAGCGTCTCCAGCAAAGACACCTATCGTCGTACCGGTAACCACCACCCGGTGCTGGGGTATGAGTACCAGCCGGACGGCGAGTCGCTAACGGAACAGTACTTCGCGAAGATGGGCCTCAAGGTTCGCTATTTCATGCCGGAAAACAGCGTCGCGCCATTTGCCTTCTTCTTCACCGGCGATTTACTGCGTGATTACACCAATCTGGAACTGATCGGCACCATCAGCACCATGGAGACGTTCCAGAAGATCTATCGACCAGAAATTTACAATGCCAATGCCGCTGCGGGACAGTGCTATCAGCCCGACCTGAATCAGCAGGATCACTCATTAACAAAAATCGTCTATGACCGTGAAGAGCGCAGCCGGCTGGCCATTGAACAGGGTAAATATACCGAAGAGCGGTTCATCAAACCCTATAAAACCCTTCTTGAGCAGTGGTCTCATCACTTCACGCTTTAATTTAATACGAATAAAAGGTTCTTCTTATGAAAACATTGCTCCCGACATCGACGGCTGGCAGCCTGCCGAAACCCACCTGGCTTGCGCAGCCGGAAACGCTATGGTCGCCGTGGAAACTCCAGGATGAGGAATTACTGGCAGGGAAACAGGATGCGCTGCGTTTGTCTCTGGATGAACAGATTCGCGCCGGGATTGATATCGTCAGCGACGGGGAACAAACCCGCCAGCATTTCGTCACCACCTTTATTGAACATCTCAGCGGCGTGGATTTTGAAAATCGTCAGACGGTGCGGATCCGTAACCGTTACGATGCGAGCGTGCCGACCGTGGTAGATGCGGTGGCGCGCCAGAAACCGGTGTTTGTAGACGACGCGAAATACCTGCGCCAGCTGACGGACAAGCCGATCAAGTGGGCGCTGCCCGGCCCGATGACCATGATCGACACGCTATACGATGCTCACTATAAAAGCCGCGAAAAGCTGGCCTGGGAGTTCGCTAAAATTCTCAATCAGGAAGCCCGCGAGCTGGAAGCGGCTGGCGTTGACATTATTCAGTTCGACGAACCTGCTTTTAACGTCTTTTTCGACGAAGTGAATGACTGGGGCATCGCCGCGCTGGAGCGCGCCATTGAAGGGCTGAAATGCGAAACCGCAGTACATATCTGCTACGGGTACGGCATCAAAGCCAATACGGACTGGAAAAAAACGCTCGGCTCCGAGTGGCGCCAGTATGAAGAGGCGTTTCCAAAGTTGCAGACCTCAAAGATCGATATCATCTCGCTGGAGTGCCACAACTCGCGCGTGCCGATGGATCTGCTGGAGCTGATCCGCGGTAAAAAAGTGATGGTCGGGGCAATTGATGTTGCCACCCAGACCATCGAAACGCCGGAAGAGGTCGCCGATACGCTACGCAAGGCGTTGCAGTTTGTTGATGAAGACAAGCTCTATCCGTCCACCAACTGCGGCATGGCTCCCCTTTCCCGCCAGGTCGCCAACGGTAAGCTGAAGGCATTAAGCGCCGGGGCTGACATTATCCGTGGCGAGCTTGCCCGCTAACCTTCAGGTTTGCCAGTACAGCGGCGTACCGAACCGCTCAATATAGTAGTCAATCACCGCCCTGACGTTCAGGGGCGGATGACGCGCGTTCGGGTAAATCGCCGCTATCGTCAGTGGCTCCGTATTAATAGAACACTCCATTTCCGGCAGCAGTGCCACCAGCTCACCGCTTTTGAGCCGTTCGCTCACCATCCAGTCCGGGAATAGCACAACGCCCATGCCGCCCAGCGCCGCAATCAGGAGCGTTTCCGCGTTATTGGAAGTCATCAGCGGTACGATGGGATAGTGAACCCACGCCTCGCCCGGCTGCCGGATCAGCCAGCGGTTAGGCCCGGACGAACCGCGGTAAACCAGACAGTGGTGACGACTGAGATCGTCCGGCCCGTCGGGCGCGCCATGTTTTTGCAGATAGTCCGGCGAGGCCGCCAGATGGTAGAACTGCTGACCGAACACCCGGGCGTGAAACGAGGAGTCCGTCAGCGCGCCGATGCGGAAGATAACGTCCGCGGCGTCGCGGTGCGGATCGATAAAATCGTCGGTGAGGGTCAGTTCAATGGAGAGACGAGGATAACGCGCCAGAAGCCCCGGCAGGCCCGGCGCGATGTGCCGTTGTCCGAAAAAGACCGGGCCATTGATACGCAGCGTGCCCGACGGCTCGCGGGCGCGTTCATCCAGCTCGCGTCGCGCATCCTCCAGATTTCCGGCCATCGCCCGGGCATAGCGCACAAAAAGATGCCCGCTCTCTGTGGGCATAATCGCCCGCGTGTTGCGGTAGAAAAGCTGTTGTCCGAGGGCATCCTCAAGCTGGTGGATCACGCGGGAAACCTGCGACGCAGAAATTCCTTCCCGCCTCGCCACCACGGAAAAATTCTGCGTTTCATAAACGTCGATGAAGATCAGCAGCGCGCGAATGCTGATATGTCCGGCATCCATCATTAATGCATTTCCTGCACAGGTGTTTCCTGCATTATGGCATTTTTCTCAATGATGTTCAGACGTAATCTTCTCCGCCTGGAAAAAGGAGAAAAAGCGTTATGCACATTATTTTAATTTTACTGGTGATTGCCGGCGGCATGGGGCTGTCCGTGGAAGCCGGGCTGCTGGGGCCGCTGGGCGCGGAGGTGGGCGACCTGTGGGCGGCGTTCAGCATATTTAGCGTGGGAACCGGGCTGACGTTTCTGCTGATGCTGTTTTTCAGCCCCCGCAACAGTCCCTCATTTTTTGCGCAGCCGTCATGGCACCTGCTGGGCGGCGTGCTCGGCCCGGTCTACGTCATCATTCTCACCATTGCCACGCCAGCGATCGGTATTGCTATGACGATGATCGGCATTCTGGCAGGCCAGGTCTTTAAAAGCCTGATTATTGACCACTATGGCCTGCTGGGTACGCCGCACCGCAGGATCGATACAAAACGCATTATTGCGCTGGGATTTATCATCGCCGCGCTCATTCTCGTGGCGCAGGGGTAACGTTATGACAGTGATTATGATTATTCTGGCGGTGATTGGCGGCGCGACACTGAGCATTCAGGCTGCCATTAACGGGCAATTAGGCAGCAGCGTGGGGGTATTCAAAAGCGCGTTTCTAACCTTTTCCGTCGGCGCGCTGGTAACCGCCCTGCTCATTTTCTTTTTTGAGCCGAAACAGGCGGTCAGCCTGATGGATGTGCCCAAGTGGCAGCTTCTGGGCGCCCTGTGCGGCGTGCCCTATATAGTGATTATGGTGCTCGCGGTGCAGCGTATCGGCACCGCCGTTGCCACGGTAGCGGTGATCCTGGGTCAGCTGGCCATGAGCATGCTGATTGATAACTTTGGCTGGCTGAACAATGAAGCCATTCCGTTTTCAGCGAGCCGTTTCGGGGCCGTCGTCTGCCTGAGTATCGCGCTCTTCTTCATCTACTCAAGCAGTAAACCTCAGCCCGAAGAGGATTAACCGCCCTCTTTGCGGGTAAAGAACAGCGTCACCGTGGCGACGGTGACGCCAAATTTCTTCATCTCGGTTTTATTGAACAGACGGGTGCTGTCCTGCAAATACATCCAGTCATCAAAGTGCAGCAGCCAGGTTTTGCCGTCCGCCTTCACGTTCATGCTGTAGCGCCAGTTAAGGGCGTTGCCCGAAACCTGACCTGTCGCGACACCTTCTATGTCACCCGCCGTGCCTTCGTAACGATCGTGGCCAATGCGGCGGATATGCCAGACGCGCTTTTGCTTCTCGCCGTCGTCATAGACAAAATGCTCGTTCAGCGTCAGCGTATCGCCGATAACATCTCCGGCGATCTCGACGTGAAAACGGCGGATCTGCTTACCGCTGCGGTCCTGCACCATCCCCCACGCCTCGGTTTTGCCCTGGAAGTAGTGGAAAATATCAAGCCTTGGCCGCTGCTGACGATACTCGGTCACTTCTGTGCTGCACCCGGCCACCAGCATTGTCAGTGTAAGCGCCATTAACAGGAATCGTTTCATTGTGGTCCTCCGATTAACTGCTGACGCAGTTCAGGATACGCGGTGCGGGGATCGAGCCAGATCGCCAGAAAGCGCGAGCTAAACGCTGCCGACTGGCGCGGCCCGAGGGGCGTAAATTTTTTCTGCAAAGCCGTGGGGCGATACCAGAATTGCCCCTGACCGTTATTAACCACAAACGCGAGCTGCGTGCCGGGCGTGACGTCGGGCCAGAGCGCTTTTAGCATCCGCAGCCAGGCTTCACTCTGCGGCTCCTGCTGCAAAATGCCCTGCGCCTGCCACTGGTCGCGGGTCGCCTCGACCAGGTCGTCGCCATCGATATCCCGGGCATAGGTGATAATCAGCGCGTTATCGCTGTCTGTTCCTGTATAGCTGCCGTCGGGCGTCAGCAGCTGAGAGGTATAAACGGTAAACGGCCCCCAGGTGAGGGTGGCATCGCCTACCTTGCGCCAGCTCAGCCAGTCAGTCGCCTGCGCGTTACAGGCCATAACGGTTAGCGCGAGCGCGAGTAACAGATGTCTCATTGTTGTCTCCCCATCAGCAGGTGGAAAAACAGCATCAGCACCAGCCAGCCCGGGATCATCCAGCTGACGACGATAAAAGTCGGCTCCAGGAACGTGATGGCCCCCAGACGCTCGCCAAACAGGTAGGCCACCGGCCCGCCCAGGGTCGCCAGCGCCGTCAGCAGCCAGCCCGGCAAGGTGGTCGTGCGGGTCAGTTGCGTCCAGACGGTGGCAAACATCAGCCACAGCGCCACCATCCATAGCGGCATCAGAGACGTGCCAGTGAATGAAATCAACCCCGTCAGCGCCCAAAGGGCGTCCAGCATCGCGCCCGACGCCGCCAGCACAAGGGCGTATACCCGGTGTGATGGCGGTAACAGCAGCCAGGCAATCAGCGCCAGCGCGATCCAGATGACCAGCCCCTGCTCGCGAAACAGCACCACCAGCGTCCAGTAGAGATCAAACCCGATGGCCAGCAGAAAGACCTGCCCGTAGCGCTTCATACGCGTTCCGCAGTCAGTTGCACCACGCTGATTGTGCGGGCGTTAAACCCGGCTTCACAGTAGCCGAGGTAGTACAGCCACATCCTACGGAAACGGTCATCAAATCCGAGCTTTTCAATCTCCTGCCAGGCGTGAACGAAGCGCTGACGCCAGTGCGCCAGCGTGCGGGCGTAGTCCGGCCCCATATCGAAGAGGTTACGCACGACAAAATCGGTATGGCGGGTCATCAGTTCATTCATGGCGGTGATGCTGGGCAAAAAGCCGCCGGGGAAGATGTAGCGCTGAATAAAATCGACGCTTTTGCTGTAGTCGCGATAGCGCTGATCCTGAATGGTGATGGCCTGAATCGCCATCCGCCCGCCCGGACGCAGACGCGCCTGGCAGGTGCGGAAAAACGTTGGCAGGTAGCGTTGGCCGACGGCTTCAATCATCTCAACCGACACCAGCTTATCGTACACTCCGGTCAGATCGCGGTAGTCACAGAGCAGCACCTCAACGCGATCCTGTAAACCTGCCCGCGCGATCCGCGCGGTGGCCCAGTGGTACTGCTCCTGCGATAGCGTGGTAGTTGTTACCCGGCAGCCATAATGACGGGCGGCATATTCCGCCATCGCCCCCCAGCCGGTACCAATCTCCAGCAGATGATCGTTTGCGGTGAGCGCCAGTTGGTCGCACAGCCTGGCCATTTTTGCCTGCTGAGCCGCTGCCAGATCCTGCTCTTCCCCGGTAAACAGCGCGCTGGAGTAAAGGAGTTGTTCATCAAGGAAATGGGCGTAAAAGGCGTTGCCCAAATCGTAATGGGCGGCAATATTTTCCCGTGCCTGCGCGCGGGAGTTGCGCCGCATCCAGTGCCGTAGCCGCTCTACCGGTTTCCCGAGCAGGCGAAACCCTTTTTCCAGTTGCCCGAGGATCTGGCTATTGCGCGCTATCAGCTCCAGCAGCGGCGTCAGGTGGGCCGTCTCCCAGTCGCCATCTATCCACGCTTGTGCCGCGGCGAGGCTGCCCCCGGTTAGAATGCGCCAGTAGACGCCCGGAGCGAGTACCTGCACCTCAGCGTGAAGCGCGGCGGAGGCGTCGCCGAACTGGAACGTCTGGGCGCCTTCACGCAGCGTCAGCGAGCCGCCGCGCAGCCCGTTCAGCAGGCGAAAAAGCAGCCATCGCGCGACGCGGACGTTGCGCGGGAAATCGGGTTCAAGCGCAAAGACGGGATCGGTCATGAGCGTTCACTCCTGCTTAGGGGATGGTTATGCAGCGGCACGCGCTTCAGCCACAGCCTGAGCGCCTGCCAGTAAATGGCGAAAACGGTTTTGAGGGTCATCAACGGGATCCGCGCCAGCAGCGACCGCAGCGCTGCGCGCGTCAGCGGCTCCCGGCGCAGCGTCAGAGTGGCATCAAACACCTTCGTCTCCTGATGGTTTTCGATATGCATGCGCAGCGTGCTGGACGGACTGTTGAAGCGCCAGTGGTAGACCATGTCCATCGGATTAAAGGGCGAGACGTGAAACGCTTTTTCCGTCGGCGGGGCGTCCCGCCCCGCTACCGCGTAGTAGTGTCGTTCATTCCACGGCGTGTTGCGGACTTCGGCGAGAACCCAGCGCAGGGTGTCTTCCCCGTCATAGCAGTAGTAAAAATTGACTGGGTTAAAATGAAAGCCGAAATAACGCAGTTGGGTTAGAAGCATGACCCGCCCCGCCGGGCGTTCGCCGGTCAGATTTTCCAGACGCTCAAGGACGCGCTCTTTGAGCGGCGTGCCCAGCGGGTAGTCCGCATCATAAAATGCCGCGGGCGCAACGCGGTTACGGCGCACGCCGACGGAGGGCAGCGCGTCCAGCTCATCGAGATCGAGCCAGGCCATAAAGACGCTGTAGGTAAAGTGGTACGCTTTTGGCGAAAGACGGCGATGGCGCAATGTGCCGTGGTAAAGGCAGCTGTTCATCTCAGTTGCCCTCCCCGGCCGCGATAGCGTTTACCACATCCAGCGCACTGCGTACCCCATCTTCGTGGAAGCCGTTGTACCAGTACGCGCCGCAGAACCAGCTCCGCTGGCGACCGTTTATTTCTCCGCGTCGGGCCTGGGCTTGCCAGCTTTGCGGGTTAAAAAGCGGATGCTCATAGACAAAGCGGCGCAGCACATAGCGTTCTTCCACCGGCGTTTCCGGGTTGAGGGTGACGCAAAACAGCGGGCTACCCGGCGGCAGTCCCTGCAAGATATTCATGTTGTAGGTGACGCAGGCGCTGGCCCGATCCTGCTCGCTGAGGCGGTAGTTCCAGCTCGCCCACGCGCGCTTGCGCACCGGCAGCCAGCGCGGATCGCTGTGAAGCACCACCTCGTTACGCTGCCAGCCGATATCACCCAGCACCTCACGTTCAGCCTGCGTTGGGCTGGCGAGCATCGTCAGCGCCTGAGCGGAGTGGCAGGCGAAGATCACCTGATCAAAGTTGTCTGTTACGCCCTCACGCGTTATATCAACCCCGCGATCGAGGCGAATAACCTGCTGCACCGGCGCATTGAGGTGCAGCGTCAGGCGATCGCCAAGCTTGTCCATCATCGCGCGGATGTACTCCCGGGAGCCGCCCGGCACCACGTACCACTGCGGACGATGGGTAATGTCCAGCAGACCGTGGTTTTCAAAAAAGCGTAAAAAGAGCGGCAGCGGAAAGCGTTTCATCTCCTGTAGCGAGGATGACCAGATAGCCGCCCCCATTGGCAGAATGTAGTGACGCGCAAAAAAAGGCGTGAAGCGGTGCTGGTGCAGGAACGTCTCCAGCGTGGCGGACTCGCTGACGTCACCCCGGAGCGTCTGTTTCGCCAGCCGGTTAAAGCGCACGATCTCCTTCAGCAGCGTCCAGAAGGCAGGGTTTAACAGATTACGACGCTGGGCGAACAGCGACGTCAGCGTGTGGCCGTTGTACTCCAGCCCGCTCTGCGGGTTATGTACCGAAAAACTCATCTGCGTTTTTTGCCCGCTGATGCCCAGTTCGCTCAGCAGCCCCATGAAGCGCGGATAGGTGCGGTCGTTGTAGACAATAAAACCGGTGTCGATGGCAAAGTTGCCCTGCGGCGTGTCGACATCCACCGTTGCAGTATGCCCGCCCGGCGTAGCCTGCGCTTCAAACAGCGTGACCTGATGATGTCCGGCGAGCCGCCAGGCACAGGTTAACCCGGCGATACCGCTGCCGATAATCGCGATCTTCATGGTCGCACCATCCTGCGCAGCAGTGCGCGCTGAAGTATATCGGGCAGACCGGAGAGCAGGCGCAGCGCCAGGCTAAACCCGGCGGGAAACGCGATATGATCCTTCCCTTTTGCCAGACCGCGACGAATGGCATGGACGGCGTCCTCCACGCTGACCCGGCCCGGCATCGGGAAATCATTTTTTCGGGTCAGCGGCGTGTCGACAAAACCAGGTGAAACGACCGTGACGGCGATCCCTTTCGGCTCCCAGTCGAGGCGCAGCGTCTCAGCAAACCAGGTTAACGCCGCTTTAGAGGCGCCATAGGCTTCGGCTCGCGGGAAGTGAAGCCAGTGCGCCATCGAACTGACCAGCACCACGCGGTTGCCGGATATCATCTGCGGCTGCAACGCCGCAAGGCAGTTTACCGGCCCCATGAAATTGGTGGTCATGACGCGCGCCACCAACGCGGCATCCACCTCGCCGCGATCGAGATACTCGCAGGTTCCGGCGCAAAGAATCACCGTGTCGGCAGCACAGTCCGCCAGCGCCTGGCGACAGGCGTCCCTGTCTGTCATATCGAACAGGCGCACCGTAATGTTGGGGCTGTGCTGATGCACGGCTGCCAGACGTTGCGCATCGCGCCCGCAGGCAATCACCCGGTAGCCATCGTCGGCAAAAGATTTCGCCAGCCCGGCCCCGATGCCCGAGCTTGCGCCGGTGATCAGAACCGTTTTCATGATTTCACTCTCCGCTTCACGCCGCGTACGGCCCAGCCGAGCACCGGAAGATGTTCGTAAATCATCTCTCCGGCATCGTAGTAATCCCGCTGGCGAACAATGCGATCGTCGCGCATGTCTACCACAGAGCAGCCCGGCAGCTGGCGCATTGCCCCCCGGGCAATACGCGGGTGCGACCAGTGCATCATCCAGGTAACAACAAAGCGATCGCCCTGCTGCAAGGGTGCATCGACGGTAAAGCGGCACCGCTGGACGTTAGCCAGCAGGTGAGTGAAATAGCGCTGAATCGCGAACAACCCGCTGTGTTCGCCAAAGGGATCGATAAGCGTGGCATCGGCGCGATAAATCTTTGCCAGCGCCGAAGGTGGCTGGGTATCCAGCGTGGCGTAATAATCAACGAATCGACTGATGACGGACGGCAACGTGCTCATGGGTCACATCCTGGCTGTAAACAACGTAGCGAAATCGCATAATTAAAACTTACACAATTAGCGTTATTTGTCCAAGTTTGTGCAGATATATTGTTTATACCTCTTTTAATTCAGTATTTTAAAAACTTTCCCTGAGGTGCCAATTTGAGTCAAAAGCAGATTCTCACCGCCGTGCCGTTATTTTTTAGGGATAACCTTAAGGCAAAGGTGCCATTTATCTTCCAGACTTATCCTTTTAATTCATAAGGATGTCACGCGATGAAAAATTTACTGATGGCGCTCTTTTCCAGCCCGGAATCCTTGTTGCAGGTTATGAGTCACCAGGAAATTATCGAAGCCGTAGAGGATGGCGACCGCATCATCATCGATCAGGATGGAAACGCCTCGGTTAACTACAAAAGTAACGAGGTTCGGCAGGACTTTCTGCGCCATGTCAACGCGCTGAAGAGGGCCTGAAATGGGAACGGCAATATTCATGGTATTGATGGTATGCGGCTACTGGTACACCAGCCGCGATCTCTCAACCCGGTTCAAAATTAAGCGTTCATTCGGCTGGGATGTCTATTTCCTTGTGGCGCTGTATGGCTGCATTTTCGTTTTACAGGGCGTGATCGCCACCGGCCTGCTCTGGCTGCTGTTGTTCGCCCTCTCCGCCGCCGACAACACGTTCCATTTCACGTCCGCAAAATACGCCGACTGGCAAATTGATTTTATGAACTGGAGCTTTTTAGGAATTCAGGCTCCGGTCGTGGTGATGCTGGCCTTTGCGATCCTGTTTTGTCTCTATCGTTCTAACTGGGCCGGTAGCGCGCGGCTGGACGGCGAAGGCCGGAAAAAGCTCTACAAGCGGCTGGCGCAATCGAGCGGGATTGAACAACTGCTCTATCAGTGCATGGAGGAAGGTGAACTTGCGCACGTCACGCTGAAGTCGCGGCGGATTTATATTGGCATGATCCATACCGCCACGCTGGAGTATGAAAAAACCGCCAATATCGTGCTTATCCCGATGCTGAGCGGCTACCGCGACGGGGAGAACATGCAGCTGTGTATTGAGCACAACTACAGCAAATGGTACGCCGAGCATGAGGTTACGCTCGACTCAGAGCCAAAAAGCGCTATGGATTTCCGTAAGGTGATCATGCTTGATCAGATCGAGAGTATTTCGCTGTTCGATCCGGCAAGTGCCAGCGCGCTGGCGATGCGTGAATAAAAAGATGGCGCCTTATTTCTAAGGCGCCAGGATTATGTGGACGAAACCTGAACTTATGGCGTTACGATATTGAACCAGAAGTCAAATTTGTCCATGTAGCTCAGCATCTCTTCCAGCTTCGCCCCGTTTCCGCTCACCTTCACGTCACCTTTATCCATCGCCTGCTTCAGCGTCTCTTTCTTAAGGATGATGTTGTTCAGCGTGGTGCGGTCAAGCGCGATAGTTGCGTCGGCATCCTTCGCCTGCGCGTTGGCGGTATGGTTCAGCACGCCGTTTTCCAGCTCCAGCTTGTATTTGCCGCCATCCTTACCGAGATCGACATTGAAGACCGCCTTCGCGGCCCGGCCCGCACCCCGTTGATGTGCACACCCAGGTAGTCGAAGAACATTTCCGGGGTCATCGCTCGCACGGTATCCGGGCTGGCGGTGTTAGGCGTCGGCAGCTTCTTCACGCCATTACGCAGTTCTTGCGCGCCGGTCAGGTAGAAGTTACGCCAGGTGCCCGCTTCCGCCTGGTAACCTAACTGCTCAAGCGCGTCGGCTTCCAGATTACGGGCAGCCTGGTTGTTAGGATCGGCAAAGACCACTTTGCTGACCACCTGAGCAACCCAACGGTAATTACCCTGCTGATAATCCGCTTTGGCTTTCTGCATGATGGCATCAGCGCCGCCCATGTACTGCACGAACTTCTTCGCAGCCTGTTCAGGCGGCAGCTCGTCGAGGGTTGCCGGGTTGCCGTCGAACCAGCCGAGATAAAACACGTAAGTGGCTTTGACGTCGTGGCTAACGGAGCCGTAGTAACCGCGGCTTGCCCACTGTTTCTCGAGCGATTCCGGCAGCTTAAATTCTGCGGCGATCTCATCGCGAGTCAGGCCTTTGTTGGCCATACGCAGGGTCTGGTCGTTGATGTAGCGGTACATATCGCGCTGGCCTTTCATCAGCTTGACGATATTCTCGTTACCCCAGGTCGGCCAGTGGTGCTGCGCAATAATCACTTCCGCGTCCGCGCCCCAGCGCTCAATGGCGGCGTTAATGTACTTAGACCAGGCCAGCGGGTCGCGGATTTTGGCGCCGCGCAGGGAGTAGGTGTTGTGCAGAGTATGGGTCACGTCCTCTGCGGCCTCGATCATTTTCTTCTCTTTGACGTACCACAGCATCTCCGACGGAGCTTCTGAACCCGGCGCCATCATAAAGTCGTAGGTCAAGCCGTCGATCACTTCTTCCTGACCGGTATGGGTAATGTAGTCGGTCGGCGGGATGAGGGTGACAGTACCCGCAGAGGTGGTGGTGCCAAGGCCTGCACCCACCTGGCCTTTTGCATCCGGCTTCAGCAGGTTGCCGTACATATAGCTCGCACGGCGGCTCATCGCGTTTCCGGCCATAATGTTTTCGGAAACCGCCTCTTTCATAAAGCCATCCGGCGCGTAGATTTTCACTTTGCCAGACTTGACGTCAGCTTCGTCAACCACGCCGCGCAGGCCGCCATAGTGGTCAACGTGGCTGTGGGTGATCACCACAGCGACGACCGGTTTCTTGCCGCGGTTTGCATAGTAGAGATCCAGCGCTTCTTTCGCCGGTTCAGCGCTTAACAGCGGGTCGATAACGGTAATGCCCTTCTCGCCCTCAATGATGGTCATGTTGGAGAGATCGAGATTACGGATCTGATACACGCCGTCGGTGACCTTAAACAGCCCGCCAATGTTGATCAGCTGTGACTGACGCCACAGGCTCGGGTTTACCGTATCCGGGGCTTTTTCACCCTCGTTGACGAAATCATATTTCGCCGGGTTCCAGATAACGTTCCCCTGCTCGCCTTTGATCATGTTTTGCGGCAGCGGGGCGATAAAGCCTTTATGGGCATTTTCAAAGTCGGTTTTATCGGCAAACGGTAATTTGTTATACAGGGCGTTATTAGCCTGCTGGGTTGTAGGAGTGGCATCCTGCGGCTGTACTTCCGCAAACGCGGAAAGCGACAGCGACGTCAACACACCGGCCAGCGCCAGATGTTTAGCGATTATCGTTAATTTCATTAAATGGCCTCATAGATTAATTGCGCCGCCAGCGATATTTAATTGTGGCGGATAATTTTAATGCGAACTCATTGAGGACCATTCTAACCAGAATACCTTCCCTTCATAGTCCCATATGGGACTGGTTATTTATCGATTCGTAATCCGTGGGCTATTGCTGCTATACTCGCTACCATAGCAAACGTTGCGGGGAGAGGCTTAGCGTGAATTTTCAGGATATCCATACCTATTATCAGCAACTCAATATTGGGCAATTTTTTCCGCAAATGCTTTGTGAAGGCGAGGTCTTAACCGTTGCCGCAAATAAAAAACTCACCGTTGAACCTGGCTATATTTATTTCTGTACTGAAGGGTCGCTGACGATATTAATGCCTGATGATGGGCTGAATATTGGCAATACTATTGAGTATATGCCGATCGGTTTAATGGAAAGGTATTGTCCACTGGCGAAGTATGAATATCGCAGCAGTGCCAGGGTGAAACTGGTGAGAATATCGTGGGCCGACTTCGACCAGTTTTTTTTCCAGGGTGGGCCTGAGCGCATGCAGGCGCTGGCCACCATACTGACCTACATGTCGATATTCACCATCGACCTGCATAACGAACGCAGGCAGGTCACCAGCTACCAGACCATTAAACCCATGCTCTATCGCTATCTTTATCGGCAGGAAACCCACACGGGAGAGAATGAGGGTCTGGCGCTGTTTATCATCAAGCGCACTAACCTGTCGCGAACGCATGTCTTTCGCGTGCTGGCGGATCTTAAAGCCGGGGGCTATATCACCATGAAGCGCGGAAAGCTGGTGTCGATAGACCGTCCGCTGCCGGAGGCGTATTAAATTACGCCCCTGAAGCGAATGCTTCAGGGGCTGGCTGATTAACGCACCAGGTGCAGGAAGTGCAGATGTTTTTCATACTGGTCCAGGATATCGTTAATTAACTGCTCCTGGTTCCAGCCCATCACATCGTAATTTTGCCCACCTTCCTTGAGGTAGATTTCTGCCCGATAGTACCGGTGCTGTTCTGCCTGATTCTCATCATTCTCCATGGCCGCTAGCGCGAAGGTCGGCGAGTTATAGCCACGCAGCCTGACTTCATAAATGAAATTCAGCTCATTGCCTAAATCCACCTCAAGGCGAATACGATCGTCCGACGCGTCGCTGATATGGCTCTGCGTTCCCTGCTTATTCAGTTCATCCTGCACCAGCACCATGGCCGGTTTGATCACCTCTTCCATAAAGCGTTTCACCAGGGAGCGTTTAGGTAAGTATGCGATGTTACGCAGTCTGCGCTGCCACGGAATGGGGTTACGGGCCGCTGTCGGCGCGATCGTGGCCATACTCAGGCTCTCGCGTTTGGTCAAATCGCGTCGGAGCGCCTTCAGCAGGCCATAGATTGAGACCAGCAGGATCATCGAGAACGGTAGCGCGCTGGCGATGGTCACGGTTTGCAGCGCACTCAGTCCGCCCGCGAGCAGCAGCGCGATAGCGACTACGCCCATCAGCGCGGCCCAGAAGATGCGCTGCCAGACGGGGGTATTGGCCTCGCCGCCGGACGCGAGGGTATCCACCACCATCGCCCCGGAGTCAGCGGAGGTCACAAAGAAGACGATGACCATCGCCATGGCAATAAATGACAGCACGGAAGAGAACGGGAAATGCTCAAGGAAATTAAACAGCGCCAGCGCCACGTCCTGCTGGACGGTATTCGCCAGATCGGACGCTCCCTTGTTCATGATGAGGTAAATGGCGCTATTGCCGAACACCGTCATCCACATCAGGGTAAAGCCCGCCGGGACAAACAGCACGCCGGTGACGAACTCGCGGATGGTTCTGCCGCGGGACACACGGGCAATGAACATCCCGACAAACGGCGACCAGGACAGCCACCAGCCCCAGTACAGCAGCGTCCAGCCTCCCAGCCAGTTGCTGGATTTCGGTTCATAAGCGTACAGGTTAAACGTCTTGCTCACCAGCTCGGACAGGTATCCGCCGGTATTTTCCACAAAGGATTTCAGCAGGAGTACGGTTGGCCCCAGGCACAACACCAGCACCAGCAGCAGTACCGCCAGCCCCAGATTGAGCTCTGATAAAATGCGAATGCCTTTGTCCAGACCGGACACCACGGAAATGGTCGCCAGCCCGGTAATCAGGACGATCAGGATCACCTGCACGGTATCGTTGATGGGTACGCCAAAAAGGTGGTTCAGCCCGGCATTGACCTGTAAAACGCCGTAGCCTAACGAGGTCGCCACGCCAAATACGGTGCCGATTACCGCGAAGATATCCACCGCATGACCTATCGGGCCGTAAATACGGTCCCCGATAATCGGATAAAGCGCCGAACGAAGCGTCAAAGGCAGGCCGTGGCGGTAGCTGAAGAACGCCAGAATCAACGCAACGATGGCGTAGATAGCCCAGGCGTGCAGCCCCCAGTGGAAGAATGTCAGCCGCATGGCCTCTTTGGCCGCAGCGACCGTTTCAGGTGTCCCCACCGGCGGGGAAAGGTAGTGCATGACCGGCTCCGCCACGCCGAAGAACATCAGGCCGATCCCCATCCCGGCCGAGAACAGCATGGCGAACCAGGAGTGGTAGCTGAAGTCAGGCTGGGAGTGGTCGGGCCCGAGTTTAATATCGCCGTAGCGGGACAAGCCGAGGAACGTCACGCTCATTAAAATCAGCGCGACGGCAAGAATGTAAAACCAGCTGGCGTTGGTGAATATTTGCTGTTGCAGTAGCTTAAAGTTTTTATCGGCAACGTCAGGGAAAATCGCGGCAAAGGCGACAAGAAGGAAAATTAACAAAGCAGATGTGTAAAATACCGCTTTGTTAATCTGGCTTTTGGACTGCTTTGGGATAGTGTCGTTTTCACTCATATAGTGTCTTCCATAAACGCATTGACCGCTCTGAATGAGAGGCGTGATCTGCGTCAGGGTAACAAAATCCCTTTATGAATGCAGGTCTGAAACGTTCAATTATACACTATCCCCAAAGGGTATTTGTTGCGCGTTAACGCATCCCTATGCCATTGCATTATTTCGCAGGCAAGAAATGGTTAATTATCCCGGCCAGCCGACTTGGGTCGTAAGTTCTCATCGAATACCAGCCGTTTGCGGCCGGGCTCTTCTTCCCGCAGCGGCTCTACCTGATGCAGCGTCTGCTTACAGCGATCCACCAGCACCTGATACTCCCGCGTGCCCTGCTTTTTCCACTCTATTTCCTGCGCGCTTAGCTCACGAATCGCTTTCGCCGGACTGCCAAGAATTAAGTGATTCGCAGGCATTTCCGCTTTGGCCTTCACAAACGCCGCCGCCCCGACGATGCTGTTTTCGCCGATCGTCGCTCCGTCCATCACCACCGCATTCATCCCCACCAGCGCATTACGGCGGATAATGCAGCCGTGCAGGATCGCGCTGTGGCCGATATGCCCGTCCTCTTCCACCACCGTGTCCTGCTCCGGAAAACCGTGCATCACGCAGTTATCCTGAATGTTCGCGCCGTCTTTCACCACGATCCGGCCAAAATCACCGCGCAGGCTGGCGTTGGGGCCTACGTAAACACCTTTGCCGAGGATCACGTCGCCAATCAGCACCGCGGTCGGGTGAACATAGCTCTCTTCAGGCACGACCGGCGTCAGACCATCAATTTGATAAACAGGCATACCCTCTCCTTATGTGATATTCAGACCACCAAAACGCTGGTGATAAAGCGTGCCGGGCGCGGGCAGCTCGCCGACGGAGGTTTCCCCCTTCTCACTGACAAACGCCAGGGCTCCCGCTGCCACGCGCTGGTAGATGTTAATGCACAGCTGTCGCGCGCTCTGTCCCGCCCAGTGCGCCGGGAGTAACTCCTCCGGCAACAGCGGATCTTTCAGCACCACGCGACGATAAAAATGAATGAGTAACAGCTGGATCTGGAAGCAGCGTTCCGGGGTTAAATCCTCGGGCGACGCCTCTTTCAGCAGCGGCAGCAGCGGACGGAACGAGTTGATAAACGTTTCGTACATCGCGTTTTGTTCGGTCAGCTGCCAGCACTCTTCCACGCGGGATCGTAACGCCGCGCGTGACAAAGCCAGCGGCGAATGAGCTTCAAAGAAAATGACGTTTTCCGCCACGCCCGCGTCATGCAACAGCGACTGCACGTCCGCGAGGTTCTGCGACGGCGAGGCCATCAGGCTCGGCGCCAGCGTGCCGAACCCTTGCCAGATGAGCTGTTTTTTCACGTCCGCGAGCGTGGTTTTATCCAGCCCCTCGGAAAGCAGCAGCAGCCATTTACCATCCCACGCCGGCAGTTCTGCACGGTAGATTTTATTTTCCGCGCGTCGGGTCAAACGCAGCCCCTTGTCGCTGAGACGGTAAAAGCTGCGGCGGCCAATGCGGGACACGTCCAGCCAGCCCTCTTTGTTGAGGCGAAACAGCGCGGTGCGCACAAAGCGCTCCCCGAATCCCATCCCTTCCAGCAGGGCCGCCAGACTGCCGAGCCAGATCTCTCCGCCGCGATGGGAAAGCGCGTCGCCATACAGCGAAGAGATAAGCGACGTTCCGCTGACGGGAACAGAGCTGACTGCGTGCTGGATAAAGGCATCAAGTTTATTCATGTGATTCATTCTGTTGTTATTTTTTTCCTGGATGAATCATAGCATAGGAATTTGGAGTTTCCCCTCACCCTAACCCTCTCCCAAAGGGAGAGGGAACACAATACACCCTCTCCCTTTGGGCTGAGGGATCCCCAGTAATTTTTTTATGCAGAAGCAATAAAGTTGCTTTCTAAATGACTGAGGGCTGTCAGCGATGCCCTGGTCCGGCTGTAAATCGCTGAGGCGTTTCCTGCAGGCCGGGGCGAGGCGCAGGGATGCGCCGAGAGGGCGGCTTTACAGGGACGTTGCCTCCGCCCGTACCCGATAAGCCGGAAGGAATAAGCCGAGGGCACCGCGAAGCGGCGATTTTCCGCCGGGAGCCCGGGTCGCCAGGGTGGTGGCGACTGAGCCACCCTGGCACGTTCACCGGTCATGTCGTTACAGAGTAGCAAGGAACATAAAGTGAACGGAATGACCACCACCGCCGTATGTTCCCCTCACCCTAACCCTCTCCCCGGAGGGGCGAGGGGATTGCTCAGTGCTCGCATTAATTTGTGGGGAACCCTCAGCCCTTTGGGAGAGGGCTGGAGTGAGGGAAATTCAACCGTTGGCTGCCACTTTACGCAAATCAAACACCCGGCAGGCTTTACCCTCGGATCGCGGTATGCTTCCGCAGTTAACGATCATCACATCGGTTGAAATCCCCACCATCGATTTAATCCGATGACGCAGCTGATGGCAGACCTGACAACGCTGTTCATGCGTCAGCGTTAAGCTACTCTGTTTCAGCTCGACCTTCACCGAAAGTGAATCAAGATGCCCGCGGCGGTTCACCTCCAGCTGATAGTGCGGCGAAAGATGTTCGAACTTGACGATCTCCTCTTCCAGCTGTGACGGGAAGACGTTAACGCCGCGAATGATGAGCATGTCGTCGCTGCGCCCACTGATGCGATCCATCCGGCGCATGGTGCGTGCGGTGCCCGGCAGCAGGCGCGTCAGGTCGCGGGTGCGGTAGCGGATCACCGGCAGCGCCTCTTTGGTCAGCGTGGTGAACAGCAGTTCGCCCTGCTCGCCGTCGGCCAGCGGCGTGCCGTCATTCGGGTTGACGATCTCCGGGTAGAAGTGATCTTCCCAGATGGTCGGACCGTCAGCGGTTTCAAGACACTCCATCGCCACGCCCGGCCCCATCACCTCAGAGAGACCATAGATATCCAGCGCGGTAATGCCCAGCCGTTTCTCGATTTCGCGGCGCATCGCCTGCGTCCACGGCTCGGCGCCAAACACGCCGACGCGCAGGGAACAGGCGCTGGCATCACCGCCCATCTGACGCTCCAGCTCTTCGATCAGGTTCAGGCAGTAAGAGGGCGTCACCATGATCATATCCGGCTGGAAATCGCGGATCAGCTGCGCCTGCTTCTCCGTCTGGCCGCCGGACATCGGGATCACCGTCGCCCCCAGACGCTCTGCACCGTAGTGCGCCCCCAGCCCGCCGGTGAAGAGCCCGTAACCGTAGGCGACGTGAATTTTATCCTTCGCGCTGCCCCCGGCGGCGCGCAGGGAACGGGCGACGATATTGGCCCAGTTGTCGATATCATTCTGGGTATACCCCACCACGGTCGGCTTTCCGGTGGTGCCCGACGAGGCGTGAATACGCACCACCTGCTCCATCGGCACCGCAAAGGTATCGAACGGGTAGTTGTCGCGCAGATCCTGCTTGGTGGTGCACGGGAATTTTTGCAGGTCCGCCAGCTCGTTGAAATCGTCAGGGTGAACGCCCGCGGCATCAAACTTGCGTTTGTACATCGGAACGTTGTTGTAGGCGTGGTTCAGCGTCCACTTCAGGCGCGCGGTCTGCAACGCCTGCAATTCATCAATGGACGCGGTTTCGATCGGATCAAGCTTTGTTGTATTTATCATCGCAGGGTACTCACATTATTGTTCGCTCAAACACGCTCAAGGATCATGGCAATGCCCTGACCCACACCGATGCACATCGTACACAGCGCGTAGCGCCCGCCGCGTCGGTGCAATTCATTGCTCGCGGCCAGCGCCAGTCTGGCACCGCTCATTCCCAGCGGATGACCTAGCGCGATCGCTCCGCCGTTCGGGTTGACATGCTCCGCGTCATCCGGCAAGCCCAGCTGACGCAGCACCCCCAGCGCCTGTGCGGCGAAGGCTTCGTTAAGCTCAATGACGTCCATATCGGTGATACTGAGTCCGGCACGTTCCAGCACCTTACGGGTGGCGGGAACCGGGCCTAATCCCATCAGACGCGGCTCGACGCCCGCGGTCGACATGGCCACAATGCGGGTGCGCGGGGTTAACCCCTGGGCAAGCGCCATCGGCTCGCTGGCGATAATCAGCGCCGCCGCCCCGTCGTTGACGCCAGAGGCGTTCCCCGCCGTCACCACACCGTTCTTGCGAAACGGGGCTTTCAGCGCGGCAAGCTGTTCAAGGGTGGTTTCGGCGCGCGGATGCTCGTCTACGCTCACTTCCGTTACCGCGCCTTTTTTCCCCGTTACCTGTACCGGGATTATCTCCTGCGCCAGAACGCCATTCTGCTGCGCCAGCGCGGTGCGCTGCTGGCTGCGCAAGGCAAATGCGTCCTGATCGGCACGGCTTATATTTAACAATTCCGCTACATTCTCTGCCGTTTCCGGCATGCTGTCAGTTCCGTATTGCTGATGCATGAGCGGATTCACAAATCGCCAGCCGATGGTGGTATCGAAGATCTCCGCCTGACGCTGAAACGCCGCGGTGGCTTTACCCATCACGAACGGCGCACGGGACATGGATTCGACGCCACCGGCGATCAGCAGATCGCCATCCCCGGCCTTAATGGCGCGTGCCGCAAAGCCAAGGGCATCCAGACCGGAGCCGCACAGGCGGTTTATGGTGGTACCGGAAACGGTCTGCGGCAGCCCGGCCAGCAGCGACGACATGCGCGCCACGTTGCGGTTATCCTCTCCGGCCTGATTTGCGCAGCCGAAGATCACGTCATCTATGCGCTCCAGATCGAGCTGCGGGTAACGCGCCAGCAGCGCACGCAGCGGAACGGCCCCTAAGTCATCGGCACGCAGGCTGGATAATCCTCCACCGTAGCGACCGACCGGGGTACGCACACCCTCACAAATAAATGCGTTACGCATCAGGCTTCTCCTGTCACACTGCCGCCGGTGCGGTGGGATTTCCCGCGAAAAAGAGCGACGGTTTTCTGTTGTTGATTCTGAATTTCGATGTCGTAGACGCCGGTCAGTTTGCCCTGATGCTTCACCCGCGCGGTAGCGGTCAGCTTATCGCCAGCAAAGCCCGGACGCAGAAAATCGATGGCGCAGCCTGAGGCCACCGCCGCCAGCCCCTGACTGTTGCAGGCGTAGGCAAAGGCGGTATCGGCCAGCGAGAATAGCTGTCCGCCGTGGCAGGTTTTATGCCCGTTAAGCATCTGCGGGGTGATGGTCATGGTCACCACCGCGTAGCCCTCGCCCATCTCGATAATGTCCATCCCCATCGCCTGCGCGCAGGCGTCCCGTTCGTACATCGCGCGGGCGTTATGCCAGGCGTTATGACTCATAACTACTCTCCAGAAGCGCACGCTGGCGCAGCAGTGAACAGGGGCGATAACGTTCCTCGCCGTAGTGACGTTGCAGGTTCTCCAGCAGCGTTAACAGACGCTGCCAGCCAAGGCGCTCGCCCCAGGCTATGGGGCCGCAGGGATAGATGACCCCTAAGCGCATGGCGGTATCGATGTCTTGCTCACTGGCGACCCCTTTTTGCAGGGCATCCAGCGCTTCGTTGGCAATCATCGCCACCGTGCGCCAGATCAGCAGGCCGGGGTAATCCGCAATCTGGACCACCCGTTTCTCCTGGTGCTGCAACCAGTAAATGGCTTTCTGCGTGGCGGCGTGCGGGTTGCCGGGCGCGGCGGCTATAACGGCCACATCCCGCTCGATGCGGTCGACCACCACCACCGGACAGCCGTGGCGCAGCGCCAGCGACTGCGCGGTTTCACCCTGCGTTTCGATCAGCAACAGATCGTCAATTTCCGTGACACCGTCACTTCTTCGCTGTGCGCGCATCGGGCTGAAGCTGTGGCTGACCGGGGCGAGCCAGCTGACGGCGGGTTTGTCCCCCTGCCAGCGGTAAACGCCCTGCCCGCTTTTCTTACCCAGACGCCCCGCCAGCACCAGCTCCTGCTGCACCAGCGACGGCAAAAAACGACGCTCCTGCCAGAAGGCGTTGAATACGGAGCAGGTCACGGCAAAGTTGACGTCCTGACCAATCATGTCCGTCAGCTCAAGCGGCCCCATCGGGAACCCCCCGCCGTCTCGCAGGGCGGCGTCGATCACCTCGGGCGCTGCCACCTGCTCTTCCAGCGCACGCCAGGCTTCCGAGTAGAAAGGACGCGCTACGCGGTTGACGATAAACCCCGGTGTGGACTGGCAGCGTACCGGCTGCTTTCCCCAACTCAGCGCCAGCTCGCACAGCGCATCGGCCACTTCGGGTGAGGTCGCCAGCCCGCTGACCACCTCCACCAGCTTCATCACCGGGGCAGGATTGAAGAAGTGCAGCCCGGCGACGCGTTCAGGGTGGTTTATCTCCGCCGCAATCGCGGTAACGGAAATAGACGAGGTATTGCTGGCGAGTAGCGTCTGCGGCGGGCAAACCTCTGCCAGTTGGGTAAACAGCGCCTTTTTCACTTCAAGCCGCTCGGAGG
The DNA here is from genome assembly GCF_021869665.1 of Enterobacter cloacae complex sp. ECL411. Taxonomy (NCBI): domain Bacteria; kingdom Pseudomonadati; phylum Pseudomonadota; class Gammaproteobacteria; order Enterobacterales; family Enterobacteriaceae; genus Enterobacter; species Enterobacter cloacae complex sp. ECL411. The sequence goes on along the minus strand of NZ_CP091486.1, from coordinate 2,148,661 downwards.
CCGCCTCGATCACCAGATCGGCTTTCGCCAGAGCACTGATATTCGTCACCGGCGTCAGGCGGGCGAGGATCTGTTCCCCGGCGTCGGCAGAGAGTTTTCCGCGCGCAACGCGAGAGGACAGCCGCTGGCGAATGCCGTCGACGGCGCGGGAAATCGCCGCAGCGTCAATGTCGTACACCAGAACCGGATGACCGTGGCTGGCTGCCACTTCGGCAATCCCGGCGCCCATGGTGCCGCTGCCAATGACGGCGACCGTATGGATATTCACCATCTTATTTCCCCGTAAAGTTCGGCGCGCGTTTTGCCAGGAACGCGCTGACGCCTTCCCGGTAGTCGTCGCTGCGTCCGGCCAGACGTTGATAGTCGCGCTCCAGATCAAGCTGGGCGTCGAGGGTGTTGGTTTCGGCGGCGTTGATTGCCTGCTTGATCAAGCCCAGGCCATAGGTCGGCTGCGAGGCAAAATGCAGCGCCATCCGCTGTGCGGTGGCGGAGAGCTGCTCGTCGTCCACCACCTGCCAGATCATTCCCCAGGCCTGTGCCTGCTCGGCGCTGAGCTTGTCGCCCAGCAATGCCAGCCCCATGGCGCGGGCGCGTCCGGTCACGCGCGGCAGCAGCCAGGTTCCGCCGCAGTCCGGTACCAGCCCGAGCTTGCTGAAGGCCATCACAAAGCTGGCTGAACGGGCCGCAATCACCATGTCACAGCCGAGGGCCAGCGTGGCACCTGCCCCCGCCGCCACGCCGTTAACCGCGCAAATCACCGGCTTCGGCAGTTTTGCCAGGCGGCGCACCAGCGGGTTGTAAAAAGTCTCAACGGACATGCCCAGATCCGGCGCGGGGCCGGTCGGGTCCACGTTACGGTCGTTGAGATCCTGCCCGGCGCAGAAACCGCGTCCTGCCCCGGTGATCAGCAGGCAGCGGATGGCGTCATCGCGCTCGGCCTGCTTCAGGCATTCGGAAAGCTGCTGGTGCATGACGTCGTTAAAGCTGTTCAGGCGCTCCGGGCGGTTCAGCGTAATGGTCATTACGCCCTGCTCAACATGGCTCAGAATAAATTCCACAATTAGCGTCCTTTAAAGTCTGGGGTGCGTTTTTGTAAAAAGGCGTTGATACCTTCCCGGCGATCGTCGGTGGCCGCGAGCAGCGCAAACAGCTGACGCTCCTGCGCCAGCCCGGCCTGAAGCGGCACTTCCTGCGACTGGCGAAGCGCCTGCTTCGCCGCCTGTAACGCCAGCGGCGAGTGGCGCGCCATCAGCCCCGCCTGCTTCAGGGCATACTCCAGCGTCAGCGAGGCCGGGTAAACGTCACTGACCAGCCCGGCGCTGTGCGCCTGAACCGCCGTGATGCTTTCGCCCGTCAGCACCATTTTGCTGGCCAGCGATTTGCCCACGCTACGGATTAGCCGCTGTGTGCCGCCTGCGCCCGGCATGATCCCGAGGGTGATTTCCGGCAGGCCAAAGCGGGCGTTATCACCGGCAATCACCACGTCGCAGAGCAGCGCCAGCTCACAGCCTGCCCCCAGCGCGTAGCCGTTCACGGCGGCAATCAGCGGTTTGGTGAAGGCGTTTATCCGCGCCCACAGCTGCGGGCGGATATCGTTCAGTGTGGCGGGCAGGTCTTTCTCCGCCATTTCGTTGAGATCGGCCCCGGCGGCAAAGCAGCGTTCGTTGCCGTAAATCACACAGACGGCGATCTCCGCATCCACGGCGGCGGCTTCAAGCTGCTCCGTGATTTGCGTGAGCAGCGCATTGTTGAGCGCGTTGCGCGCCGCCGGACGGTGAAGCGTCAGCTGCAACACGCGGCCATGACGGGTGACAATCAGTTCGCTCATGCCATCCCCTTCGCATCAAAATCGACGATAACGTCAGCGGTTAACGGCAGCGCCTGACAGCTCAGCACATAGCCTGCGGCCAGCTCGTCCGGCTCCAGACTGTAGTTGGTCGCCATGTCCACCTTCCCGCGAAGCACTTTGCATTTGCAGGTGGCGCACACGCCGCCCTTGCAGGCGTAAGGCAGATCCGCCCCCTGACGCAGGGCCGCGTCAAGAATGCTCTCGTCGTCCGCCGTCAGGGTGATCTCCCTGTCGCGCCCGTCCTGACGGACGGTGACCTTCTGCCCGTCGGCTTGCACGCTGACTGTCCGTTTAACGGGGGTTCCCGGCGTGTTAAAGCGTTCAAGATGGATCGCTTTTTCCGGCATACCCAGCGCTTTCAGCGCCGCCTCAGCCTCGTCCATCATCGCCGACGGGCCGCAGATGAAGGCTTCATCGTACTGGCGGAAATTCACCAGCGTTTTTGCCAGCGCCTGGAGCTTTTCCCCGTCAATACGGCCATGGAGCAGATCGCTGTCGAGCGTCTCCTGGCTGAAGATGGAGATCAGCTGCAAACGCTGCGGGTATTTATCTTTCAGGTCCGCCAGCGCCCGGCGGAACATCATGCTCTGGCTGCTGCGGTTGCCGTAAATCAGGGTGAAGTGGCTGTGGGCTTCAGTGGCCAGCGTAGCGGACATAATCGCCAGCATCGGGGTGATCCCGGACCCGGCGGCAATCGCCAGATAGTGGCCTTCGCGTTCGGCCTGCGGCTGGTAGCCAAAATGCCCCTGGGGAACCATCACCTCCAGCGCCATGCCAGGTTTGATCTCGTCCCGGGCATAGCGGGAAAAACGTCCGCCCTCGATGGCTTTGACCGCCACGCTGATCTCACCGCACGCGGTGCTCCGGCAGATGGAGTAGCAGCGGCGCAGTTCATCCCCGCCAGGACTGGCTTTCAGGGTCAAATGCTGACCGGGACGGAAGCGGTACGCCTCCTGTAACGCCTGCGGCACCGCGAAGGTAATGGTCACCGCGTCGCGGGTTTCGGGTTCCACTTTTGCCACTGTTAATGAATGAAACGTTGTCATGGCAGCCTCAAATACATTTGAAATAGTCGAAGGGCTCACGGCAGGTATTGCAGCGGTAGAGCGCTTTGCAGGCCGTGGAACCAAATTCACTGATGAGCGAGGTATCGGTGCTCGCACAGCGCGGGCAGCTCACCTCCGCAGGAACGTGGGCGTGGCAGCTATGGCCGACAGGCGGGCTGATGCCATATTCCCGCAGGCGCCTGCGGGCATCGTCGGTCATCCAGTCGGTGGTCCAGGCGGGCTCCAGTTGCAGCAGAATATGTACCGGGGAAAAGCCGTTCCCGGTCAGAGTTTCGCGGATCGCCCCCAGCAGATGCTCCGTTGCCGGACAGCCCGAATAGGTTGGCGTGAAGCCTATAACCCAGCCTTCCCCCTGCGCCTTCACGCTGCGCACCATGCCTAAGTCGGTGATGGTCAGCACCGGCACTTCCGGGTCGGGGATCTGGCTTAACAGCGCCCAAATCTGCGGGATTTGGGCAGGCGCAATGTCGACGAGGCGTTGCATAGCGTTCTCCTTTACCACTGCTGGTCGGGGTAAACGCGCTGGAGATACTGCATCTCAGCCAGCATCGGTCCGAGGTGTTCAGTATGTAGCCCCTTCTTGCCGCCCGTGCGATACGCCACTTCCTCGGGCACGCGGAGGGTAGCTTCCGCCAGCCCGGCAAACACTTCGCGCTCCCACGGTTCCCGCAGGGCGCGCGGATCAACCGCCACGTCGGTGTCAATCAGCGCCAGCTCGACGTCGTCGGCGTCGAACAATTCAGCCGTAAAGCGCCACAGGCTATCCACCGCCTGCTGCATTTTCTGTGAGGAGGTTTCTGTCCCGTCCCCCAGCCGCACCAGCCAGCCGCGGCTAAAACGCAGGTGATAGCGCGCCTCTTTAATGGCTTTTGCCGCGATGGCGGCAAGCTGACTGTCGCTGCAGTGGATCAACCGTTCGTACAGCGCTACGTTCCACGCATCCATCAGATACTGACGGGCAATGGTGTCGGCGAAGCTGCCGTTTGGCTGTTCCACCAGCAGCAGATTGCGGAACTGACGCTCATCGCGGCCATAGGCCAGGGTGTCTTCATCACCCTTACCCTCCCGTTCAGCGGCGTAGGTCAGGAAATTGCGCGCCTGCCCGAGCAGATCAAGGCCGATATTGGCGAGCGCCAGGTCAATTTCCAGCTCCGGCGCATGGCCGCACCAGGCGCCCAGACGCTGTGAGAGCACCAGACCGTTGTCGCCCAGACGCAGGGCATAAGCAGATACGTTGTTCATCCCCAACCTCACATATGCTCAATGCCATCAGGGATGGTGTAAAACGTCGGATGGCGGTAGACCTTGCTTTCCGCCGGATCGAAAAACTCCCCGCTCTCTTCCGGCTGGGAGGCGACGATTTCACTCGCCTTCACCACCCAGATGGAACAGCCTTCGCTGCGGCGGGTATAGGCATCGCGCGCGTTTTCCAGCGCCATGCGGTCGTCGGCAGCGTGAAGGCTGCCCACATGGCGGTGCGACAGCCCCTGCTTCGAACGGACAAAAACTTCGTATAACGGCCAGTAAACATTGCTCATGGTTGATTCCTCTTATGCGGCCTGGCGGGCGCGTTGTTTTTCCGCGTGGGCCAGAGCGGCTTCACGCACCCATGCGCCGTCGTCCCAGGCTTTACGTTTTGCGGCCAGACGTTCGTGGTTGCAGATCCCGCGCCCGTTGATCACCTCGTCAAATTCGTGCCAGTCGATTTCGCCGAAGCGGTAGTGGCCGCTCTCTTCATCGAAACGCAGGTGGGGATCCGGCACGGTCATGCCGAGCATCTCCACCTGAGGCACCGTGTTGTCCACGAAGCGCTGGCGAAGCTCATCGTTGCCAAAGCGTTTGATCTTCCAGGCGAGACTGCGGGCGCTGTTTGGGGAGTTGTCGTCGTTGGGTCCGAACATCATCAGTGCGGGCCACCAGAAACGGTTGATGGCGTCCTGCAACATCTGCCGCTGGGCTTCGCTGCCCTGCGCCAGCGCCATGCAGGCCTCAAAACCCTGACGCTGGTGGAAGCTCTCTTCTTTACAGATTTTCACCATCGCCCGGGCGTACGGGCCGTAAGACGTACGGCACAGCGCCACCTGGTTCACAATGGCCGCCCCGTCCACCAGCCAGCCAATGACGCCGATATCGGCCCAGCTCAGGGTCGGATAGTTGAAGATGGAGGAGTATTTCATCTTGCCGTCGAGCATCTTTTGATAGATGTCCTCCCGGGCGCAGCCCAGCGTTTCCGCCGCGCTGTAGAGGTACAGGCCGTGTCCGGCTTCGTCCTGCACCTTCGCCAGCAGAATGGCTTTCCGGCGCAGCGTCGGCGCGCGGGTGATCCAGTTTCCTTCCGGCAGCATGCCGACAATCTCAGAGTGGGCGTGCTGTCCAATCTGGCGGATCAGCGTCTTGCGATAGGCATCCGGCATCCAGTCCTGCGGCTCGATGGCCGTCTCCTGTGCGATGCGTTGCTCAAAGCGTTGTTCTTGCGTCACATAACCACCTTTGTGATTCGTTAAATCACCAAAAACAGCATAATGGTGAATCATTTGGTTTCTTAAAAGTTACACAAAGGTTAAATGTAACCCCAAGAAGCGTTTGTTTATTTTGTGACGACGCTCGCAAGCCTTTTCATGAAAGGCCGATGATACAAGGCTTTCGGGGGGTCAGGCTAAGCAATAGAGATCACAACGTTAACAATTCATTAAAACTCAGCTTGCTTTTTATGATTCGCGATCAAACTATTTATAGTGAAATCACGAAACACCTGGAGAGAAGAAATGCAGCAGTTAGCCAGCTTCTTGTCCGGCACCTGGCAATCAGGCCGGGGCCGCGAGCGCACCATCACCCACGCCATCAGCGGGGAAACGCTATTTGAAGTCACCAGCGAAGGGCTGGATATGGCGGCCGCGCGCCGTTACGCCATTGAACACGGCGGAGAAGCGCTCCGCGCAATGAGCTTTATCGAGCGCGCCGCCATGCTGAAGGCGGTGGCCAAACATCTGCTGAGCCAGAAGGATCGGTTTTATGCCCTGTCAGCCCAGACCGGCGCGACGAAGGCCGACAGCTGGGTGGATATTGAAGGCGGTATCGGCACCCTCTTCACCTACGCAAGCCTCGGCAGCCGTGAGCTGCCGGACGATACCCTGTGGCCGGAGGATGAGCTGATCCCGCTGTCGAAGGAAGGCGGCTTTGCGGCACGTCACGTGTTAACGTCGAAATCCGGCGTGGCGGTGCATATCAACGCGTTCAACTTCCCGTGCTGGGGGATGCTGGAAAAGCTCGCGCCCACCTGGCTTGCCGGGATGCCCGCCATCATCAAGCCCGCCACCGCCACCGCGCAGGTGACTCAGGCGATGGTGAAAGCGATCGTCGAGAGCGGACTGGTGCCGGACGGCGCCATCAGCCTGATCTGTGGTGGCGCGGGCGATCTGCTGAACCAGCTCGACAGCCAGGACGTGGTGACGTTTACCGGGTCGGCCAGCACCGGGCAGAGCCTGCGCGTACATCCGAATATCGTCGCGCATTCCATTCCGTTTACCATGGAAGCAGATTCCCTTAACTGCTGCGTGCTGGGTGAGGACGTGACGCCGGAGCAGCCGGAGTTTGCGCTGTTTATTCGCGAAGTGGTGCGCGAGATGACCGCCAAAGCCGGGCAAAAATGTACCGCCATCCGCCGCATCATCGTGCCGGAAGCACAGGTTGAAGCCGTCAGCCAGGCGCTGATTGCGCGGCTGGAGAACGTGGTCGTCGGCGATCCGGCCCAGGAAGGGGTGAAGATGGGGGCTCTCGTCAACAGTGAGCAACGTGCTGACGTGCAGGAAAAAGTCGAACATCTGCTTGCCTCGGGCTGCCAGATCCGTCTGGGTGGTAAAGCCGATATGCAGGCGGCTGGCGCATTCTTCCCGCCCACCCTGCTGTTCTGCCCGCAGCCGGACGAAACTCCGGCCGTTCACGCCACCGAAGCCTTTGGCCCCGTCGCCACCCTGATGCCGTACCGCAACAGTGAACACGCCATGCAGCTGGCGCGGGCGGGCGGCGGCAGCCTGGCGGGAACGCTGGTCACGGCAGATTCAAACGTGGCGCGGCAATTTATTGCCGGTGCCGCGCGCGCCCACGGACGCATTCAGATCCTCAACCAGGAATCCTCGAAAGAATCCACCGGCCACGGTTCACCGCTGCCGCAGCTGGTGCACGGCGGCCCGGGACGTGCGGGCGGCAGCGAGGAGCTGGGCGGCCTGCGTGCGGTGAAGCACTATCTCCAGCGCACGGCCATTCAGGGCAGCCCGTCCATGCTCGCCGCCATCGGCAAACAGTGGGTCCGTGGCGCGGAGGTGCTGGAAGATCGCGTTCATCCGTTCCGTAAATACTTCGAGGAGTTACAGCCGGGCGACAGCCTGCTGACCCCGCGTCGTACCCTGACGGAAGCGGATATCGTGAATTTTGCCTGCCTGAGCGGGGATCATTTCTATGCCCATATGGACAAAATTGGCGCGGCGGAGTCGATTTTTGGCGAGCGCGTGGTACACGGTTATTTCCTGATTTCCGCCGCGGCGGGGCTGTTTGTCGATGCCGGGGTTGGGCCGGTTATTGCCAACTACGGCATGGAAAACCTGCGCTTTATCGAGCCGGTCAAGCCGGGCGATACCATTCAGGTGCGCCTGACCTGTAAACGTAAAACGCTGAAGAAACAGCGCACTGCCGAGGAAAAACCGACGGGCGTGGTGGAATGGGCGGTGGAGATCTTCAACCAGCATCAGCAGGCCGTGGCGCTTTACTCCATTCTGACGCTGGTGGCGCGCCAGCAGGGTGACTTCTGACGCACCTCTTTCATGCCGGGTGTCGCTCCGCTTACCCGGCCTACAACTACCTGACCGGGGTGTGATATCCCCCGGTCTTTTTTTAACCTGGCAAGACTGACAAACAACCTGGCAGATGCAGGCAAACGCTTTTCGTGCGCGCCTGTCAGGATAAGGCTGACACAACACAATAAACACAACAAGATGAGGTCTGCGATGGGAAGCAATTCTTCTTTTTCTGCCCGTAGAACGGCACTGGCCATGGCCGTTGCGCTCTGTTGCGCCTGGCAATCCCCTGTTTACGCTCACGGCAGCGAGGCGCATATGGTCCCGATGGACAAAACGCTTCAGGCGTTTGGCGCGGACGTGCAGTGGGATGATTACGCCCAGATGTTCACCATCGCTAAAGACGGTGCCTTTGTGAAGGTCAAACCCGGCGCCAACACCGCCATCGTTAACGGCAAACCGCTGACGCTCCAGGTGCCCGTGGTGATGAAGAACAATAAGGCCTATATCCCGGAGACTTTTATCAACGATGTCTTTCAGTCCGGTCTTGATCAGACATTCCAGGTTGAAAAACGCCCCCATCCGTTAAACGCGCTGACGGCTGATGAAATCAACCAGGCCGTAGCCATTGTGAAAGCCTCTACGGATTTTAAACCCAATACCCGCTTTACCCAGATTGCGCTGGCGGAGCCAGAAAAAGCCAAAGTCTGGGACTTCGTGCTTAACGGCACGGCGGTGGATGCGCCCCGCCAGGCCAATATCATTATGCTTGACGGCAAACGCATCATCGAAAGCCGGGTGGATCTGAAGGACAAAAAGATCCTCCGCTGGGAGCCGATCAAAGACGCGCACGGCATGGTGCTGCTGGATGACTTCAATACCGTGCAGCAGATCATCAATGAAAGCCCGGAGTTTGCCGCCGTGCTGAAAAAGCGCGGCATTACCGATCCGAAGAAAGTGATCACCACCCCGCTTACCGTCGGCTTTTTTGACGGCAAGGATGGGCTGAAACAGGAAGACCGCCTGCTGAAAGTGATCAGCTATCTCGACGTGGGCGACGGTAACTACTGGGCGCACCCGATCGAAAACCTGGTTGCGGTGGTGGATCTCGAGCAGAAGAAAATCCAGAACATTGAGGAAGGCCCGGTCGTGCCGGTGCCGCTCACCCCGCGTCCTTATGATGGCCGTGACCGCGTTGAAACGGTGAAAAAACCGCTGGAGATTATCGAGCCGGAAGGCAAGAACTACACCATTACCGGGGATATGGTGCACTGGCAGAACTGGGATTTTCATCTGAGCCTGGACTCGCGCGTCGGCCCGATGATCTCCACCGTGACCTATAACGACAACGGCAAAAAGCGACAGGTGATGTATCAGGGATCGCTCGGGGGCATGATTGTGCCGTACGGCGACCCGGATATCGGCTGGTACTTTAAGGCCTACCTGGACTCCGGTGATTACGGCATGGGTACCCTGACCTCCCCGCTGGTGCGCGGCAAGGATGTTCCGTCTAACGCCGTGATGCTCAACGAAACCATCCCGGACTATACCGGTGCGCCAATGGAGATCCCCCGGGCGATCGCCATTTTCGAGCGTTACGCCGGGCCGGAGTATAAGCATCAGGAGTTAGGTAAACCCAACGTCAGCACCGAGCGCCGCGAGCTGGTGGTGCGCTGGGTCAGCACCGTGGGTAACTACGATTATATCTTCGACTGGGTATTCCACGAAAACGGCACCATCGGCATTGATGCAGGGGCCACGGGCATTGAAGCGGTGAAAGGCGTGCAGACGAAAACCATGCATGATGCCACCGCGAAGGATGACACCCGATACGGTACGCTGATCGACCATAATATTGTCGGCACCACCCACCAGCACATCTACAACTTCCGTCTGGATATGGACGTGGACGGCATCAACAACAAGCTGGTGGCCATGGATCCGGACGTCAAACCGAACACCGCTGGCGGACCGCGCACCAGCACCATGCAGGTTAATCAGTATGATATTGATACCGAACAGCAGGCGGCGCAGAAGTTTGATCCGGGCACCATCCGTCTGTTGAGCAACACCAGCAAAGAGAACCGCATGGGCAACCCGGTCTCGTATCAGATCATCCCTTACGCGGGGGGCACACACCCGGTGGCGACGGGCGCGAAGTTTGCCCCGGACGAGTGGATTTATCACCGCCTGAGCTTTATGGATAAACAGCTGTGGGTGACGCGTTACCATCCCGACGAGATGTACCCGGAGGGAAAATACCCGAACCGTTCCACGCATGATACGGGCCTCGGCCAGTACAGCAAAGATAACGAGTCGCTGAACGACCAGGATAACGTCATCTGGATGACCACCGGCACCACCCATGTCGCCCGCGCCGAGGAGTGGCCGATAATGCCGACGGAATGGGTGCACACGTTACTCAAGCCGTGGAACTTCTTTGACGAGACGCCAACGCTCGGTAAGAAAAAAGAGCAGAAATAACACGTTGACCGGGCACGATGCCCGGTTTTTCATTCGCTTTCTTGCTGAATACCACTCCCCGATTATAGTTAATGTTACTTCGCTTAATGCTTTTGCAACATCTGAAACATTTTGTAGATATCGAAGTGTCCATGAACAACGCTATACATAACCGAGAGGTTTTAGGATGAAAGTCAATGAGATAGCAAGAAGCCTTGCGCTGGCCGGTTTTTTCATTTCCGCCAGTTCAGCCTGGGCCGCAGAAGCCCCTAAGGATGCAACCGCAGCAACTCAGCAGGCCAACAACGCACTCTTCAACCAGCTTCCTTTCTCTGATAACACCGATTTTACCAATGCCCACAAAGGGTTTATCGCCCCGCTACCTCAGGAAATTATCAAAGGGGAGCAAGGCAACACCGTCTGGGATCCACAGCAGTACGCCTTTATCAAGGAAGGCGATAAAGCGCCCGATTCGGTTAACCCGAGCTTATGGCGTCAGTCCCAGCTGATTAACATCAGCGGCCTGTTTGAAGTCACCGAGGGCGTGTACCAGATCCGTAACCTCGACCTGTCAAACATGACCATTATCGAAGGTAAAGAAGGTATTACCGTGGTCGATCCGCTGGTGTCGGCGGAGACGGCCAAAGTCGGGATGGATCTTTACTATAAAAATCGCGGCAAGAAACCTGTCGTCGCTGTTATTTACACCCACAGCCACGTTGACCACTATGGCGGCGTGCGCGGCGTGGTGGACGAAGCCGACGTGAAGTCCGGCAAGGTTAAAGTCTACGCGCCAGCCGGATTTATGGAGGCCGCCGTCGCGGAAAATATCATGGCGGGCAACGTCATGAGCCGCCGCGCCAGCTATATGTACGGCAACCTGCTGAAGCCGGATGCGAAAGGCCAGGTGGGTGCGGGTCTCGGCACCACCACCTCCGCCGGGACGGTGACCCTGATCGCCCCGACCAATATCATCGAGAAAGATGGTCAGAAAGAGGTGATCGACGGCCTGACCTATGATTTTATGCTCGCACCGGGATCGGAAGCGCCTTCCGAGATGCTCTGATATATCGAAGAGAAAAAGCTGATCGAATCTGCGGAAGATGTTACCCATACCCTGCACAACACCTACTCCCTGCGCGGTGCGAAAATTCGTGAACCGCTGCCATGGTCGAAATACATCAACCAGGCAATTGTACGCTGGGGTGATAAGGCCGAAGTTATCATGGCGCAGCACCACTGGCCGACCTGGGGCAACGAGAATGTGGTTAACCTGCTGAAAAGCCAGCGCGACCTCTACCGCTACATCAACGACCAGACCCTGCGCATGGCGAATGAAGGGCTGACGCGTGACGAGATCGCCGCCAACTTCAAGCTGCCGAACTCCCTGGCCAATACCTGGGCCAACCGAGGCTATTACGGTTCAGTCAGCCATGACGTCAAAGCCACCTACGTGCTCTATTTAGGCTGGTTTGACGGCAACCCCGCGACCCTGGATGAACTGCCGCCTGAAGAAGCCGCGAAGAAATTTGTGGAGTATATGGGAGGCGCGGATGCCATCCTGAGTAAAGCTAAAACCGATTTTGACCAGGGCAACTATCGCTGGGTGGCTCAGGTGGTCAGCAAAGTGGTGTTCGCCGATCCAAACAACCAGGCCGCACGTAACCTTGAAGCGGATGCCCTGGAGCAGTTGGGTTATCAGGCTGAATCCGGCCCATGGCGTAACTTCTACCTGACCGGCGCGCAGGAGTTGCGTAACGGCGTGGTGAAAGGTCCGACCCCGAATACCGCCAGCCCGGATACCGTGCGCGCAATGACGCCAGAAATGTTCTTTGACTATCTGGCGGTGCATATCAACGGTGAAAAAGCAGCGGATGCAAAATCGGTGTTTAACATCGACCTCGGCAGCGACGGCGGCAAATACAAGCTGGAGCTGGAAAATGGCGTGCTGAACCACACGGCGAACGCCGAAGCGAAGGATGCTGACGCGACCGTGACCCTCAACCGCGATACGCTGAATAAAATCATCCTGAAAGAAGTGACGCTTAAACAGGCTCAGGATAATGGCGATATCAAAGTGACGGGCGATGCCGCAAAACTCGATGCCATGCTCGGTTACATGGATAAATTTGAATTCTGGTTTAACATTGTGACCCCGTAAAGGCATGCACTCGCGGGCGGTCTTTCCGCCCGCCACAGGGACATTCTCTCTCATGGAAAAAAGACACAACGCCACTCCGGAGCCCGCGACCTGGCCGACCCGTAACGCCATGGTTGTCCACGGGCTGGCCATGAACCTGCCGTGGCTCGCCTTCGTCAACGCGAGCTTTGCGCTAATGATCCTGCTGCGCAATTCCCTGTTCGGCCAAATTGATACCCTCTTACACGTCAGCCCACCTCTCACACAGATGATTGACGCTTCCATGCTGGGGGTAGTCATCCTTTCCGTGGCGCTGGTAATAATGGCCTGGCGCCACATCCGCGGCGTCAGCGCCGTGCTGTTAATGTGTAGCCTGCTATGGTCGATAAGTTGTTACTGGTTTATCAACGTGATACAGCTTCCTCATCCCTGGCCGATATTCGTTACCCTGCTGATGGCCGGTATGACCGCGCTATATTTTCATCCGGTGGGGCTGGTGTGCTTTATCGCGCCGCTGTGGATCACCATGCCCGTTGCCAGCATGCTGCTGAATAAGGAGATGAACCTTCGCTTTGCCGGGCTGTGGGTGGTGTTCACGTTCATTCTCGTTTGCGGACGCTACATCCTCTTGAGCTGGTTTGAAGAGGCCTGGCGTCGCAACCAGCAGAATCAGCGTTTAATTTCGCGGCTGGATGCGCTGGCCCATCAGGATCCGCTGACGAAAACGGCCAACCGCCGGGCGATGGAGCTGGTGCTGGAAAACGCGGTGGAGCAAGGCAAACGCTTCACGGTACTGATGCAGGATGTCGACTACTTCAAACTGTATAACGACACCTATGGTCACCAGGCAGGAGACGCGTGTCTCGCGCGGGTCGCGGAGGTGCTGAACTCCTCGGTGCGCACGCCAGAGGATGTGGTTTCGCGCTACGGTGGTGAGGAGTTCGTCGTGATCCTCTTTGACTGTGAAGAAAGCGTTGCTGAGAAAGTCGCCGCGCGGATCCAGGCTGGCCTGCGCACCGCAGCCATTGCGCACAGCGCGTCGAAGGTGAGTGAATGTGTGACGGTGAGTATGGGCGTTGCCGGCTATACCCCAGGACTGGCCGGCCCGGAAATCATCGCCCGCGCCGATGCGGCGTTGTATCGGGCGAAGGAGTCCGGGCGGGATAGGTGGTCGCGTTAAATAATGCCGGGTGCTGGCTTCGCCTTACCCGGCGTTTTATTAATACCGCACACACACCGACTTGGTTTCACACCAGCCATCCAGCCAGTCGGGGCCGAAATCGCGCCCGGTGCCAGACTGCTTCATGCCGCCGAACGGCAGGTTGGCATCTATCAGCGTGTGGCTGTTCACCCACACGGTTCCGGCCTGTAGTCTGTCGGTGTACTCCAGCGCTTTACTGATGTTCTGCGTCCAGACGCTGGCCGTTAAGCCGTATTCAGTGTCGTTCGCCAGCTGAAGCGCCTCTTCCCCGTCAGCTACACGGACCAGATTCACCACCGGCCCGAAGACCTCTTCACGCGTCAGTCGCAGATGATTATCCGGGTTGACCACCAGCGTTGGCGAAACGTAATAGCCTTTGCCGTCTGGCCCCCGGTTCCCGGCGATCAGCTCCGCATTGTGCGCCTTCGCCTCATCCAGAAACGCCTGGACCTTATCGCAGTGGGCGCGCGACACCAGCGGGTTGATAAACGCGTCCGGCGACATGCCCGGCCCGACGCTCAGGGATTTCACGGCCTGTTCAAAGCCGCTGACCAGCGTGTCGAACAGCGGAGCTTCAATATATATACGTGAACTGGCCGCGCAGACCTGCCCCTGATTCAGGAAGCTGCCGGTCATCAGCCCTTCAATCACCCACGCCGGATCGGCATCTTTCAGCACGATGGCCGGGTTTTTGCCGCCCAGTTCCAGCGTCACGCCCGTTAGCGTATCCGCCGCCGCGCGGGCAATCTGCTTGCCCGTCGCCGTCGATCCGGTAAAGCTCACTTTGGCAATGCGCGGGTGCGAGGTCAGTGCCGCGCCACAGACGGCGCCACTGCCGGTCACCACGTTGAAAACGCCATCCGGGATCCCCGCCTCGCTCGCCAGTTCCGCCACCCGTAACAGGGTGAGCGGCGTGGTTTCCGAGGGTTTGATCACGATGGAGCAACCTGCCGCCAGCGCGGGCATCACTTTCCACATGCCAATCATCAGCGGGAAGTTCCATGGCACAATCCCCGCCACGACCCCAACCGGCTCTTTACGCGTCCACGCCTGATAACGCGCGCCCTGCGGCAGTGGAATCGAGAGATCGAGGGTTTTACCGGCAATTTTGGTGGTCAGCCCTGCCGTGTAGCGCATCCAGTTCAGGGTGCAGCCCACCTCGAAGGCGCGGGAAATGTTAATCGATTTCCCCTGCTCCAGGGTTTCGAGCTGTGCCAGTTCTTCGCCATGCTGTTCCACCAGATCCGCAAACCGCAGCAGGATGCGTTCCCGCTCGGCCGGAAGCCGCCCGGCCCAGCTTCGGGCGACAAAGGCGCGCCAGCCAGACATCACCGCACGATCGACATCATCAACGCTGGCATCGGCGGTGGAGGCAATGACCTCTCCGGTCGCCGGGTTGTAGACGTTCAGACGCTTTTCGCTATCGGATGCCGCCTGACGCCCTTCGATCCACAGGCCGTGCTGGCGATCTAAAAACTGCTGCACGCCAGGCAGGACGGCGACGTGTGATTCGGACATAGGATACTCCTTCGTTATGCTTCGCAGGGTGTGTATGCAGTCTAAGAGGGGATTCGCATTCCTGCTTTTGTCTGTGTGACATTCGCTTTGCCAGCTGTGACAGGCTCCGCAAATCGTGATAATTCCCGCTTATATCGCTGTAACCGTTGAGTGTTCTTTCCTATAGTCAGCCTCGTAGCCCTGACAAAATGCAACATAAATGCAACAATGCGAAAACAGTGACGGTGCAGCGAGAACATCAATGGCATGTGCAAGCGAACAGGACAATTTTCAGCAGTGGCTGGCGCAAATTAACCAGGTTTGTGGGCGCTTTGCGGCACGTCCGTTAGAGGGGGCGTTTCTCGGCGAACTGGAAACCAGCTACACCCAAAGTCTGAAGCTGAGCACGGTGACCGCCGCAGGCGTTAACCTGTTTCGCACCCGTCAGGAGATCAAAAACGGCAACGACGCCTGGTTCTACACCGTGTTTCAGCTGGAAGGCAGCGCCGGAATCGAACAGGACGACCAGCGCGCGCTGCTGAAAGCCGGGGATATCACGCTGATTGACGCCTCCCGCCCGTGCTCCATTTACTGGCAGGAGCGTTCCCGCCAGATTTCGCTGTTGCTCCCGCGACAAATCATTGAGCAACACGCGCGTTTTCAGGAAGTGAGGTGCGCGTTGCCCCTCTCCCGCAGTCTGCCTACCGTACAGCTGAGCTACCGACTGTTACAGGAGAGCATGGGCAATGCCGATCTCAGCGCCAGTGAAAGCGAAGCGGCGCTGGAGGCGATGGTGTGTCTGCTGCGTCCGGCCTTCCAGCAGCATGACGAGGTGCTGCCGCGCAAGGAGCGTCAGTTCCGCCACGTTCTGTCCCTGATTGACGATCATATTCAGTCGGAGGCGTTAAGACCGGAGTGGATAGCCTCAGAGAGCGGCATGTCCGTGCGTAGCTTGTACCGCATGTTTGCCGGGAAAGGGCTGGTGGTGGCGCAGTATATTAAGAACCGTCGCCTCGATTTATGCGCTCAGGCGCTGCGTTCCATCGGCGATGACGAAAAGCTGGCGGGCATTGGCTACAGCTGGGGCTTTTCCGACCATAGCCATTTTTCCACCGCCTTTAAGCAGCGTTTCGGGGTTTCGCCGGGCGAATACCGTAAGCGTTACCGCTAGTTACTTTTTCAGCCATTTGCCGTTAATCCCCTTCACGTACTCACCCGGCTGCGCGCGGGCCACCAGCTTTTGCCCCGCCATTTTCGCCACCTCGTCGACGGGCAAATTATTGCTGTCAGCAAGCTGCTGGTAACTTTCCGTGCGTGCGGCGTTGATACGGTTCACCAGCGCCAGGGTTTCAGCGTCGTGCTGAACGGGCGCAAGATAGCCGCTCAGGGTTTCCCCTACGCGCCCCTGGGTGCGCGCATCGTTGAGCGTAAGCGTGGCGGCGTGAACGTTCATCCCCAGCGCCAGTAACATCAGAGCTAATCGTTTCATGGCATCCTCAGAACAGATCGCTGCGGGATTTCAGCAGGGCTTCGACGTCTTTATCCACCTTGATATGGATTTCATGCTCGATTTTCACGTTCATGTTGATGGTGATCGGCTCTTTGGGCGCCGCCACTTCAATGCGCGGCGTGCAGCCTGACAGCAGCGCGACGACGGCCACGGTGAGTACACCAGCCCTCTTTTTCATTGTTGTTCCTCACTTTCCTTGCCTGTCGAACCGCGGAGAAGGGGTATCGCCGCATGTTGCTCAAACCATGTTTGCAGATTGTCCCCAAAGCGCAGGCTGCGCCAGAGGGTAAAAATGTTCTCTTCATGGGTGTAATTCAGGTTAACGAAGCTGCTTTTGCCCTCGACGCGGCTGGTGCCTTTAATGGCCGCCTGCATGGTTAACACACCCAGATTATCCACATTGAGTTTTGTCCACGACTGCGAAATTTCCATATAGCGGAGCCAGTTGATCGCCGCCCCGGCAACCACGTTGTCTTTCACAATGGCATCCGCCGTGTCCTGGTCGATGCGCAGCGTCATCGGCCCCGGGTTGGTCAGCCAGCCATCTTTAATGATCCATTTCTCATTGTCCAGCCAGAACGGCAGCGCGCCGCTCACCGGGCCGGACATGGCAAACTGCTTCGGATTTACCGCGCTTATTAGTTCGCTGGAGGAAATATTATCCACGCGCAGTAAAGCCGGATCGTGCTGCGGCATTCTCAACTGCTGCATGGTGATTTTCCCGCCGAGCGCTTCCACCTTCACGTTGGTGAGCAGGAGCGGGTTCGCTTCGGTCCAGGGATAATCGCCCTGGAGATCCGCGGTGATATTTCGGGCTGTGACCAGGTTTTTCACCTCGTCGATTCGTAACGTTACCGGTCCGCGCGTGCCCAGTGACCAGGTGCCCTGGCTTAAGCGGAACGGCAGAACAAAATCAACGCCGTTGATTTCGTTATCCGGCATCCACGCGCTGCCCGCTTTCAGCACCCCGTGCCCCCCGGCCTCAAACCCCTGGTCGGGGGCCGCCGAGAAAGCCACCTGCGCGTACATTTCGCCGCCGCGCAGGGTCATTTTCCAGTCTGGCGGGATCAGCGGCTGGAACACTGTAAGAGACTGTTTTGGCCACCAGGCCTGACCGCGGAGGCGTTCGCCGTCCCAGCGTCCATTCACCTGGACCGGGCCGATGTCATCCGCATGAAGGTTCCCTTTAAACTGGAACACCGTCGGGTCTGTCCCGTCAACGCTGAAGGTCAAAACGGACGGCGGCAGCACGCTTCCGCCTGAAAAGCTTGTTTGCCCGGCATTGAGCGCGAGCGCGCCGCTAAAGATGGGGTTATCCGGGTCCCGCGACCAGCGCACCGGGTGATCCAGCACCAGGCGCGGTTTGCTGACCAGCATCGTGCCGTACTGCAATTTGTCGAACCCCGTGGAAAGATCGGTCAGTTCGATAACGTTGTCGCGCCACTCCCCGGTTCCCCGGACATCCCAGCGCGCGTTCATCGGCGTGAAGTTCCCTTTACCCCAGTAGCGCCACTGCCACAAACCGTTGTCCGGTAAAAAGTCGTTAGCCTGGCCGTCCAGATGCAGCTCAAAATTGCCCATCTCGTTTTCATGCGCCCGCAGAATGGCTTGCAGGCGGCCGTCCACGCCCTTTTGCGTGAGCTTCACGCCCGCCAGCGGCCAGCGGATCTCATCGATATCCAGCGAGTCAATGATGCGTCCGCGCGAGCGCAATAGTGCGCCGGGTTCAAACGTAAGCTGCGGATCGTAAAGGCTGCCGGTCAGCTTCGCCGGGAGTCTGGCATACAGGATCAGATCGTTTTGCTTGGCTTCCCCGCTCAGGTGCAGCGGCATAGCGCTGTTTTCCATACTGAGCGAGCCGGGACCGATATTCAGCACCGCGTTGCCCTTACCCGCGTCCCCCTGGGTCAGCACGTTGAGCCGCCCCGTGAAGGTGGCTTTTTCCAGCCCCTGCTGCCAGTTATCCACCTTCAGGCCGATGCGACCGCTCATCGGCATACCGGAGGCTGACCAGTTCCAGCGCCCGTCGCTGATGGTCAACTGCTGAGCGGTGATCTGCCACGGTAAATCGAGCAGCGGATCGGGGTTGTCCCGCGCCATAACCACCAGTTGGCCCTGATTATCCTCCCAGTCCAGATCGGCATCGACCAGCGAGGATAACTGTGGCACGTTAAAGGTCGCGACCGTATGCCCTTTCACCGGTACGCCGTCCGGCACCAGCGGCAGGGTAAATTCACCGACCAGCTTCACGGGCTGCGACTGGTCCGGCAGCTGCACATCGAACTGGCTGATGGAGAGCGTCTGGCCGCGCAACTGCCCCTTAATGCTCACCTGCTCGCCTTTATAGGTGATGTCCTGGCGAGCTGGCGTGAGTGAGGCATGCAGCTCACCCTCCCACTGCTGCCAGGGAGAAAGGGTAAAACGGTGGATGGTCAGCCAGGTGTTGGGCAGGATGGCCTGCCACTGCGCCAGCGTTTTCGGCGCCACCGTAGACGGCGCCGATTGCGGTAATTTGCTCAGGCAGACAGAGTTAAGTTCAAGTGCGCCAATATCCAGATCCCAGCGGCTGGGGTGTGACAGGGTCACGTTTTCCACGCGGGCAATTTCGCACTCTTCTACCAGATAACGGAGATCGGGGATGATCAGGGCGTGGCGCGTGAGCCGTGGGCTTTTTTCAAACGCGATGCGTGTTCCAACGGGAAGCCAGATCCCGGCGAGCGTGGGCACCCACTGGGCGAGCGTCATCAGCAGCGTCAGCGGCACGATTAACAGCAGCAGTAATAGCGCGATTGCGGCTTTGTATTTACCCTTCATGGGCAGTTAATATCCTGATTTTGCGAAATAAATAAGCCGTTCTTGCCGCTCATTGTCGCATGTTTAGCCAGTCAGTTGAAGGTAATGCCATTTTTAAGAGTAGATGCTCTACAATAATTCATAGAACTTATTGATTTCAATGAATTTTGAAAAATTGTAAGATAATTTTAAACATGCTAACGTGGTTCCAAAATCACTGGAGAAAGTCTTATGAAACTCGCGGTATATAGCACAAAGCAGTACGACAAAAAGTATCTGCAACATGTTAACGAGACGTACGGTTTCGATCTTGAATTTTTCGACTTTCTGCTGACTGAAAAGACGGCTAAAACCGCCCACGGCTGCGAAGGCGTGTGTATCTTCGTTAACGATGACGGTAGCCGACCGGTACTGGAAGAGTTAAAAAAACAGGGCGTGAAATATATTGCCCTGCGCTGCGCGGGCTTTAACAACGTCGATCTCGATGCCGCCAAAGAGCTGGGTCTGAAGGTTGTTCGCGTTCCGGCCTATTCTCCGGAAGCCGTGGCAGAACATGCCGTCGGGATGATGATGTCGCTCAACCGTCGTATTCACCGTGCCTATCAGCGTACCCGTGATGCCAACTTCTCTCTTGAAGGGCTGACTGGCTTTACCATGTACGGTAAAACCGCAGGCGTGATCGGTACCGGCAAAATTGGTGTGGCCGCCCTACGCATCCTGAAAGGATTTGGCATGCGCCTGCTGGCGTTTGATCCGTACCCAAGCGCCGCTGCGCTGGAGCTGGGCGTGGAGTATGTCGATCTGAAAACGCTCTTCTCGCAGTCTGATGTTATCTCCCTGCACTGCCCGTTGACCCCGGAAAACTATCACCTGCTTAACCAGTCGGCGTTCGACCAGATGAAAGACGGCGTGATGATCATTAATACCAGCCGCGGCGGACTGATCGACTCTCTGGCCGCTATCGAAGCGTTGAAAACGCAAAAAATCGGCGCGTTGGGTATGGACGTGTATGAGAACGAACGCGATCTGTTCTTTGAGGATAAATCTAACGACGTGATTCAGGACGACGTGTTCCGTCGCCTGTCGGCCTGCCACAACGTGTTGTTCACCGGCCACCAGGCGTTTCTGACCGCCGAAGCGCTGATCAGTATTTCGGAAACCACGCTGGGGAATTTACAGCAGCTTGAAAAGGGCGAAGCGTGCCCTAACGCGATCGTTTAAGACCGTCAGGCCGGGTGGCGGTAACCTCTGCCCGGCCAATAATAAGCCCATCAGAAAAATAAGCACAGGTTAACTATTAAGATGGCTAACGTTCATCGTAAATATAACAATCAAGGATATGACTGTTCCGGTGTGACCATATCAGAATGAGGCTCTGCTGAAGGCTGCGTGATTTGCTGCACTATCGTAACCAGTTGTTCAAAAACAGCTCTCATTTGCGTCGGGTAGGTTAAAGACAACCAGGTTGCCAGCACTGCTCCAGCCAAAAAGCCCAACTTCATACACCATCCCTAATAAATTTAGCGAGATACAAGCTTTAACGTATGTGTGGTGCCGGGTGCCTCCCGGTGAGTCGTTGGTCAGCCACCTTGACCCGCTACTGATTGCCTAAGCTACACGTGCTGTTTAGCCCCTCCGCACAGGGGGATTCACCACGCGAGAAAAATAACACAGTGCCCCGGCTGGTTTAGGGGATATTTCGTTTAAAAATAAATAATGACCATACAAAATTAATCTATAACTGTTTTCAGGAACCCTTCTACACTTTAAGCGGATATATCAGTAATAAGATTAATATAAGTCAGTTTTATTACATCCCTAAATGCTGGGCTATTTACTTAGCCTTCACACATGTTGCCATTAGCAGAGGAGTCTGAAATATGGCATTCGTAACAACGAAAGATGGTGTCAGTATTTATTACAAAGACTGGGGTCCGAAGGATGCGCAGCCGATCGTTTTCCATCACGGCTGGCCGCTGAGCGCCGATGACTGGGATAACCAGATGCTCTTTTTCCTTGCAGAAGGTTTCCGCGTCATCGCCCTCGACCGTCGTGGTCATGGTCGTTCCGATCAGGTGAGTGAAGGTCATGATATGGATCATTATGCCTCCGACGCATCAGCCGTGGTCGAAAGCCTTGATTTGCGTAATGCCGTGCACGTCGGCCACTCCACCGGCGGAGGCCAGGTCGCCAGATACGTTGCGAAGTACGGCCAGCCTCAGGGGCGGGTGGCCAAAGCGGTACTGGTCAGCGCCGTTCCTCCGCTGATGGTAAAATCAGACACGAACCCCGGCGGTACGCCCATTGAGGTGTTCGACGGCTTCCGCCAGGCGCTGGCCGCTAACCGCGCCCAGTTTTACCTCGACGTCGCCAGCGGTCCTTTCTATGGATTTAACCGAGACGGAGCAGAGGTTTCGCAGGGAACAATCCAGAACTGGTGGCGTCAGGGTATGATCGGTAGCGCCAAAGCCCACTATGATGGCATTAAGGCATTTTCAGAAACCGACCAGACGGACGATCTCAAAGCCATCACGGTTCCCGTCCTGGTGTTGCAGGGTGATGACGATCAGGTCGTCCCGTATAAAAATGCCTCCCTTCTTCAGGATAAGCTGCTCGCAAACAGCGAGCTTAAAATCTATCCAGGCTTCCCGCATGGGATGCATACCACGCATGCAGATACCATAAATGCCGATATCCTGACGTTTATTCGCTCATAAAGACGTCGATTATCCATAAAACAACCGGGCACCACGCCCGGTTCTCTTTTGCGGCAAGAATTGAGCGACCATTTCAGGAAGAAACGCTTACAGGAGTTTGATTTTTACTTCATACCCCTCCAGACCTGTCATGGCCTCACGAGCGATAAACTCAATTTCAGATACTTCCTGCCCTGTTTTTTTTCGTAATTCTGCAATTTTTTTGGCTATAAGCGCTGAAATTTCTTCCTCTGCCTTTTGCGTCATTGCGTCAACTTTCATATTTACCTCTTGCGGCCGTTTACTGTTTCCAGTATCTAACTGGTTTTAACCATAACCCTATGTAAAGCGTAGACTATCTGCGTTACGTATGCTGCCTTCACCTTGAGATGAGGGGCAGATGGGGCCATTGCATTTAAATATGCATTTAGATTGCATTATTTGAATAAGCTGTTATTGTGCCAACGCCTTAGAGCACATAAACATAAGAAAAGATTTGACTCAAACTCGCCCCGCACCAGGGGCATTTTTTTTGCTCTCTATAAGCAAAAAACCCGCCATGAGCGGGTTTCTGCGTTATTCGGAAAGATTATTTGAAGACTTCTGCTACGGCCTGGAAGTTAGGGCCATGCTCTCGAGCAGCGATGATGACATAGTATTTCCCGCCCTTCTCATCTGCCAGTTTCGAGAGTTTTTGATGAAGATCTGAAGGTGAAGAAATTTGTCCACCTGAAGCCCCTACAGATACATTGCCCAGGTATTCAAGTTTGAAGTGGTGCGCTTCATCTTTGGAAATCATATCTGCCGCAGATGCGCCAAAGCTTGCAACTGTTAAAGCCAATACACTCCCTAATAGTGCTTTTTTCATATCATTCCTCCTGTTAATAAATCTATCTATTTAACATTAGCATCAAATATGGGAATGATCCGTGCCAATGTCGTAGAGAGACTGAGCGATAAGCGTCGCCTTATTGAGCATTATTACCTGCCCTCTCTGACGCAACCTGCGATTACAGCAGGTTCATCTACTATACTGACCTGTGCAGTTAGCATTTATCTGCCCGGTTGCGCGTAAGGTAACCGAAACTTACCTGTACCATGACCATCAGGAGAACAATATGCACACGAGTAAAACCCTGAAAAGGCTGCTAGCCGTATCAGCAGTTGCAGCAATGTTCAGCACCGTTGGCGTACAAGCCCAGACGACAAGCGCCGCGCAAACTAACGCTGCGGGCCAGGCTCAACCGGACGCCAGACTCAGCTCCGGCGACGAGAAAGCGTTGAAGGACATGGCGCAGGCCAATATCAACGAAGTCGCCGCCGCCAGGCTCGCCCTGGACAAGGCCCAGACCAGTGAAGTGAAAACATTCGCCCAGAAAATGGTCGACGACCACGGTGCCGCCCTGACCAAAGTGCAGGCCGTTGCCCAGAAAAAGGGCGTAGAGCTGCCGACCGAGCCAGACGCCGCCCATAAAGCCCTGAACTCAAGGCTTGAAAACCAGCGCGGTGACGCTTTTGACAAAATGTATATGGAATATGCTGGCGTGAAGGACCACGAGAAGGTGCTGTCGAAGCTTAAGAGCGACGCCAGTAAAATCGACGATCCGGATGTGAAGGCTTTGGCCAACGAGCACACGCCGGTCGTTGAGCAGCATCTGAAGTCCGCCGAGCAGATGTCAACGCGAGCTGGCACATCAGCCGATAAATAAGTGCGTCGGTGAAACGACTACTGCAAAATAAAGTGGGGCCCGCAGGCCCCACGCTTATTTCACCTTCCTGATGAATTATTCCGGCAACGCGTAGACAACCACCTGATCGCCTACCTGATCCTTCAGGATCGTGTTCCCGCCAGCCACGAAGGCCACATACTGCCGACCCTTATATTCATACACGGACGGGTTCGCTACCGCTGGAGCTTCTGCCTGATCGGACCACAGCTCTTCACCGCTCTCTACCGAGTAGGCACGCACTTTGGCATCCATTGAAGCACCGATGAAGATCACGCCACCCGCCGTCACTGCCGGGCCACCAATGGTAGGCGAACCCCAGCTTTCCGGCATGAAGAAGCCATACTGCTGTGAGGCGCCAACCGGACGACGCCATTTCACATCGCCCGTGTGCATGTCTATCGCCACGATTTCGCCAAATGGCGGCTGCCAGCACGGCATGCCCAGCCAGTTGCTCGCCACCAGCAGACGCATACCGTACGGGGCGCCTTCCTGTGGGGCAAAGCCGCTTTCGTTGCCGGAGTCTTTGTCCGCGTTATCGTAATCCTCACGGCTGTAGAGCTTCACGTACTGAACGATATGCGAGGTGTTGACGATGGCGATCTGTTTTTGCGGATCGAACGCCACCCCGCCCCACTGCACGCCGCCGGCGCTATCGGGATAGGTGAGCGTGCCTTCGCCTTTGGTGGTAGGCGGAGTATACATTCCCTCATAGGTCAGGTTATCCCACAGGCGAGAGCACTGGCCGCCACCGACGATATCCGCCAGCTTCCAGATTTCCGGCTTTTTCGACTGGTCGAGCAGCGGAGTAGGTTTGGTCGGGAACGGCTGTGTAGGCGAGAGAACTTCGCCCTGGACCGAACCATCCCCCTGCGGAACCGGACGCTCTTCGATTGGCCATACGTCCTCCCCGGTCAGGCGGTTAACCACAAACAGGAAGCCCTGCTTGGTGGCCTGAACCAGCGCCGGGATCTGCTTGCCGTCTACGGTGATATCCATCAGCGTCGGGGCAGAGTTGATGTCGTAATCCCAGACGTCGTGGTGTACCCACTGACGGGACCAGACCACTTTACCGGTGTTGATGTCCAGCGCGGTGGTGGAGGTGCCAAGCGGAATTGCGTCGACGCGGTTGCCGCCCCAATAGTTGGGAGACGGCGATGAGACCGGGAGATAGACCAGCCCATTGGCCTCATCGGCGGACATGTGCGTCCAGACGTTGGCGGTACCGGTACGCTTGCGGATCTCTGCCGGTATCGCCTCAAAGGTCCATTCAAGCTTGCCGGTCTGGGCGTTGACAGAAAATACGGTACCCGGAGGCGCTTCGGCATAGGCCCAGTCTTTCCCGGCCCAACCCACCAGCAGATGGTTGCCGACGACGGTTGGCGGTTGCAGGACAGAGAGCGGATACTTGGCGTTAACGGTGTTCCACTGGTTCAGATCCAGCACCCCGTTGTCCGCAAAGCCGCTGCACGGTTTGCCTGAATCGGCGTCCAGCGCAAAGAGCTTGCCGTCAACGGTGCCCATATAGACCATCTTCTGGCACGCCTCTCCCTTCACCGGATTTTTGGCCTGCCAATAGGAAACGCCGCGGTTTTTCAGCACCGGCTGGGTCAGTGCCTTGCGCGACGATTTGGTGTCATAGTGCCACTTCTCTTTACCCGTGCCCGGATCCAGCGCAATCAGGCGATCGAAAGGGGTACCGATGTAGAGCGTGTCGTTAGCGAAAATGGGCGTTGCGGACCACACGGTCGCTGGCGTATCACCTTTACCATCCGAGACGTCGCCGGTATGGAACTCCCAGACTTTCGTTAATTTACTGACGTTATCCGCCGTGATCTGGGTAAGCGGGCTGTATTTCTGCGCGTTAAGCTGGCCGTGGAAGCTGTCCCAGGTTGGTGTGCCGGGCACCAGCGGCGTCGCTGGCTGGCTGGCCGAGGCGACTTTCTTTCCGTCACCGCTACCGGTTGAGGCATCGTCTGTGGTTTTTGTGGTTCCAGGCGCCTGCTGATCGGCCGCATCAATATTCAGTGATTCCTGGGTCCCCTGAGAGGCCTCAGCGGCTTTATCCTGCGCCTGCAGCGCGAACGGGGTGACCAGCAGCGCCAGCGCCGTCATGCTGACTTTTATGAAGGGATAATGCTTATCGTTATGCACGGGCGGCTCCTCAGGTTCTGACGGAATGGTTGTAACGGGCGGAATGGCTGCTCAGCATAATCAGACCAATCAGGCCGACCACCATGGCTGCCGTTATGATGTACTGGTGCAGCAGCGCGGCGGCAAAACCAATACCCGCCAACACCACCAGGGTGACAATAATCAGGAAAACACGCGCCCCGCGCCCCGATGCCGCACGTAACACAAAGATCAGTATCGCCAGCACCGCGCTGGCAATGGCCACGCCCAGTGCGCCAATGGTGCCTGTGACGCCGGTAAGCGGCGTCCACCAGGCGTATAGCGCCACCGCGAAGCCTATAACCGCGGCCAATAGCAGCAAAATAGTGCCGACGCGCGAAGATTGAGAATGCAACATACCAGGAATCCCCCTCTAAAAAATGCAAAATGGACCAACATTAAGGCGTTTTCGTGGATATATGTCCCTGCTGTTCGCGCGTGCAATGGCTATTAAAACAACGCGACGTGAAAAACGGCGGCATATTTCCCTAAACGTAACTGAGTATAGAAGAGGATTTTTTAAAGGGGCGTTTATCCGGCGAGTACCCTTCCTCACGTTGAGCCCATAAGGCAGTGTGTTTCGCTAAAAACGCACGGGCGAGGTTTATTGTCTGCTTTGAGCGAGGGACAAACGCTGGGGTGTAAAAAAAAATCGCCAGATGGGGTAGTAAAGGCTAGATTTAATTCAGGCATAACTGGTATGACCACATAAATAAGGCTCTATGAATGCGTTCAGTCATAATACCCGTCAATGAAGGTGGATTTCTGGCAGCCACAATTTGGGAAAGAAGCGATGCCAAAGCGATAGTGCTCCTTCATCCGGCAACGGCGGTTGTACAGGGGTTTTATAAGGGATTCGCAGAATATCTTTTTAACAGAGGATTCAACGTCCTCACATACGATTATCGCGGCACCGGCCTCTCTAAATCCGGGCTGGTCCGTACTTACCGCGTTTCTATGTCTGACTGGATCGACCAGGACGTCGGATGTATAACCGCCTGGGCTAAAGCACATTTTCCAGGGCTTAGCCTGTTGGCGGTAGGACACAGTGTGGGCGGGCATGCCGTTCTGCTTTCAACAGCCACCCACGCCCTGCAAGCTGCGGTCATTGTAGCCTCACATGCCGGGGTGACGAGCACCATCAAACGCACCACTGAAAAGGTGCGTGTCTGGTGCGTATTGCGTGTTCTGGCTCCGATTCTGTGCCGTATCTTCGGTTACATGCCTGCCAGGCGCCTGGGGCTGGGTGAAGATTTACCGGCACCAGTCATGCTTCAATGGGGGCGCTGGAGCGCAATGCCTGGATATTTTTACGATGATCCACACTGGAATGCACGCCAACGGGCAAGTGAGATCACCCTACCCGTGCTGGTAATGGGATTTGATGACGATCCCTGGGCTAACCGTGAAGCTATTGCGCGGCTGATGGAGCCGGTGCAACAAGCAAAAATAGAACGCTGCGAGATACGGCACGCAGAGTTTGGTCTTTCGTCCATTGGGCATATGGGATTTTTTCGTACGCGATGTGCGGAGAAATTATGGCCCGTCGTCGGTCAATGGCTGGAGAGTCAGTGCCCGGATTGAACGACGCGTGAACATGACCTTTCTGAGTATTCAACATATTAAAACCTGCCGGCATAAAAATTTGGAAATTTAACGGAAATGGTTAAGCTTCTTAGACACATGCTTAAGGGATAGTCAGGAAATGATTGTTAACTGTATGGTCTACCGTTCAGGCCACCCCGCCGAAACCGTAGATATTGAGGATATCAGTGAAGTCATCCAGGATACCGATGCGTTTATCTGGCTGGGGCTTTGGCAGCCTGAACCTGCGTTTATGTACAAAGTCCAGGAGGAGTTCGGTCTGCACGATCTGGCCGTTGAGGATGCGCTTAATGCACATCAGCGGCCTAAAATAGAGCGTTATGGCAGCTCGGCATTTATCGTTGTAAAAACCGTCAGTGGACAGGACGACAATATTGAGTTTGGCGAAACGCATTTGTTTGTGGGCCGAAACTTCCTTATTACGGTGCGCCATGGTGCTTCAGTGAGCTATGCACCTATACGCGCCCGTGCTGCTGAGGCCCCGGACATGCTTTCGTACGGTCCGGCTTATCCTCTTTACTGTATTCTGGATTTTATTGTTGACAGTTATGCAGAGCTGACTGCGCGCCTCAACACCAAAATTGGTGATATAGAAGCGACACTTTTTCACAGTGAATTTGACCGTGAAGCTATTCAGGACGTGTATTCCCTCCGCCGTAATCTACTCGGGCTTCGCAACGCCGCTCAGCCAGTAGAAGAAATCTGTACAGAGCTTATTCGCATTCATGAAGAACTTATTCCAAAACCCCTCAGGGCGTATTTCAGAGATATTCAGGATCACGCAAGCCATGTAGTAACGGATGTAAATGACATGCGTGAGCTGCTAAGCAGCGCGATGCACGTTAACCTGGCACTGGTTTCAGTGCAGCAAAACGAAGTCGTGAAGAAACTGGCCGGTTGGGGGGCCATCCTCGTGATCCCGACGGTAGTCTTTAGCATGTATGGTATGAACTTCGAACATATGCCGGAACTGAAGACGCTCTTCGGCTATCCGGCTACGGTCGCTGTCACGCTGGGAGCCTGTGTATTACTGTGGCTTCGGCTCAAACGCTCTCGCTGGCTTTGATTGATAAGCGATCTGATAGTTTTTGGTGTCGTGAAGTACAGTAAAGCCTCACGCTTATGTCGATTATGCCACGACACCATACCCTATCCGTTATTTCCCCTGCATATGTCGGTACATTCCTGTTCACCGGGACCCGGTTTCTCAATCCGGGATCGCCCGCTCCACCGTTTATAAAATCCTGAAAAACGAGGCTATCACAGGGCAAGGTCACTCGTTATTCTAAATTATCAAACCACATCGATAATTATTATATTTGTTTATGATTCATTGAGCTCAGATGTGAATTTATATTGACGGACGTAAACATTATTTTTTCACACAAGGATGGTTAATATGAAAAGGGTTTTTATGACGGCTGCATTAACGGGTTTATTTGTCAGTAATAATCCGTATGCAGGAGAAAGCTATCTGGTCTATAACCCACATAATATTGCGGTATTTGAAGTGCGTTTCTTTAATGTTGGCGACGGCCCCTTTATGCCGGACTGGCCGAATGCGTCTGAGTCAACCTGGGATCTTGGCCAGCAACAAAAAGAAAAAATACTCGATGCTATGCGTTACTGGGCTGAGGTTATTACCCCCAGCCCAGGGCAACTGCCTGCCATTATCAATGTGGGGACGTTTAACGACGAGAATGCCGCAGGTTCCAGCGATTCAGTTACCGACGGCATTATAAGTCTGACGCAGTTGCAAGGCGCATTGAACGGTATTGATACCGGAGAGCTGACCTTTGGCTCCCACGCCCAGTTCATCATGGGCAAACTGGATTTTGATAACGTTCCCTATGTGCCCGCGCAATTGCCGCGCACTGGAAAGGCCGATCTGGTCAGCGTCGCTGTTCATGAGCTGGCACATGGACTGGGAATATCCAATATGGTTACCGATCTGCAAGGAAGTGGCACATTCACGCCTGCTTTTGATACCGTGCCTTTTGGCTCCTGGACCAGCCATCTGCGCGATGACCGTGGCAATCCTGCCCGGCCAGGGCAAGTAATATTGTGTAATGGATGCAATAACAGATGGGATCCACAAGGCTTTGATGTACGGCTTGATAAAGGCTATTTCACCGGCAGGCATGTGGATGAAGTCCTTGCAGGCGCCATGCCTGGCGTGCCGGTGAAAATGTTAGCAGACGACGGCTCGGTCGATGATAACTACATGAGCCATATCGAGCTGAAAAACAGCATGATGAGCCATCAGAACTACCGCAATTACACCACGTTTATGGAAGCGGAACTGGCGTTGCTGCAGGATATGGGATATCAGATTGACCGGCGTAACTTTTTCGGTTTTTCGCTATATGGCAACGGGCAAACGCTCGTTAACCGCAATGGCTATTTTCAGCGTAATCAGCAGGCGGATGGCTATCTGGCTGGTCAATACAATACCGCTAATCTGGGAGTTGGCCTGCATGTGTATGGCAGTAATAACCATATCTTTCAACAAGCGGACCTGTTGACGTCAGGGGCTGGCGGCGCGGGCATCCGTATAGATGGGCAAAATAACACCCTGAGCATCGATCCCGGTGTACGGATATACGCCGATGGCGTTAATGGCCGTGGGGTGATGTTTGCCTACGGTAAACAGCACAGCCTTATTCAACGTGGCGACGTTCAGGCACTGGGAGCCAGTGGCGTCGGTATCAGTTTTGATTTTGGCAATAACCTCCTGGGTAACGAGGTGGACTATCGTGGATCCTGGCTTCATATCGTGGACGGCTATTACGATGCGTTATTACCCGAGTTGCAGGGAGCGCTGGTAGACAATGCCGACATCAGCGGACGGGTTGCCGGTAAAGGCGCGGCGATTTATATATCACCGAACGCGCTGGTCGGTAATATAAATATATTAACGGGTGCCCGGCTGGAGGGTGATATTTATTCGGACTACGCCCAGCGGGATGACTATGGCCAACAGCGGTTAACGCTGCTTACCTTCGGTCGGAAGGCAAATGCGTACGGGCAAGCGACGGAAGCTGCCGATGCTGATTTCAGCTTTACGTACCGCGGAAACATTGAAGGTATCAATAATCTGGCACTGGACGCGCACGGAGGGAAAACCTCGCTTAACGGCGATTTCCAGATTTACAGCATGACTATCGCGCCAGGTGCCAGCCTGTCCGGCAACGCCAGCTATACGCTTAATGAGGAAGGCCGCTTTGTAAATAACGGGATCCTTGCGCCGGGTAATTCACTTGGGCAAATCAATATATCCGGTGCTTATCAACAGGGGAATACCGGGCAGTTGTTGTTGGAAGTCGACGGGCGCGGCAGGCATGATACTCTGCAAGTGGACGGTCACGCACAATTTGACGGTCAACTGACGTTTGCGCCGCAGCCGGACTGGTACGCAACAAACTGGCGTCTGAATACGCAAGATTTGCTAAAAACGGACGCTTCCGACGGCAATTTCAGTGCGGTGAACAGCGTGCTCCGTTCACCCACGCTAACGCTGCAAACAACGCCACAGGGAAAGAATGGCTGGCAGCTCTCAATGCTGCGCGCTTCAAACGCATACAGCCGGTATGCGCAGGACGCTAATGCGCGGCAGGTAGGGCAAGCGCTGGATAAAATTGTGGCGGAAGCTAAGTCGGATATACAACCGCTGTACCGTACTCTGGATTTCTCAGCCACTGATGGCGGGAGTATCAGCAATGCCTTGCCGCAACTTTCTGCGGGCGCCTACAGCGCCATGTTCGCAAGTTCCCTTCAGCGTGAACAGCAGATAGCGCGGATCGTTGGCGGGCCAAATCCTGTGGTTATGCCGAAGCAACTGACGGAAGGCGAATGGCGCAGCTTTGCCATACCCTTTGGCGGCGGCTTCTGGCAACAGCGTCAGGGTGACAGTGTAGGGTACGACGCCAGCAGTTATGGCATTGTATTCGGTGCTGAAAAACAAAACGATGAGAATCACAACTGGATTTATGGCTTTCATGGTGCGGTCAGCGGTCAGTCGGTGACGGTGAAATCACCAGAAACCGCAACCGGGAAAACCACTGCTTTCGATCTGGGTATTCATGCTCGTTACGGCGCTGAAAGGTCCGAAGGAATGTATTTATTCGGCACTGGCCGATTGGGTATTGAAGACAGCTGGCTGGACAGAAACATTAATGTAGAAACTTACGGAGCAAGCCACCATGCCACCTGGACCGGATTGTCAGGTTCTGTTACGGCCGGCGGAGGCTATCGATGGGCGCTGAATAATAATGTGAACGCCGGACCGGTAACGTCATTGAATTACACCACATTACATCGTCCCGACGTGAAGGAAAGCGGCAATGACGGCAGCCGACTGATGCTGGGTTCGCAGACCTTCGATTCTCTGAGATCAAGTATCGGGGTGAATGGTAACTGGAATGTACCCCTCGCTTCAGGGGCATCGTTCGCAGCTGAGCTGCAGCTCAGCTGGGATCATGAACTGCTTGATGGCAACGTAGTGCAACAAGCCTCTTTCGCCAACTATCGAAGCACAGGGTTTAGTTCCAGGAATCAGGTGACTGGTCGTGACACTCTGGGTGTTAAGGCAGGTATGAGCTATAAAATCAACGCTGATGTCGAATTGGGCATCGGGGTTGAAAGCGAAATGTTTCGTTCTGGCTATGACTCGATTGCAGGTAATCTTTCAGCCACATGGCGTTTCTGATGCCTGAGGACGAGAAAATAATAGGACTGGCCCTATCCCCGGCGTTGCCGGGGTATTCCTGAAGGCTTTTGATATCAAAAATGGCTTGTGTCGCCCTGGCCATGCTCACCTGAACCTTTAACCCGCTTAAGCTGGATCTCTTCACCACGTTGCCAGGCATCCGCTCCCTTAGCAACTGGGTGCGCCACAATATCCTTACGTTCTTCTTTGATGGCTTGCGTGCTCACGTCAAAGCGTCGATCTCTGTCCGCCAGAAGTTTAGGGTCTAACTGCCCTTCCCCGGTAAAGCCCATCATCAGTGCCGGAATGCCGAGCGGCAGCTTTTTATCGCGGTCGGTGTGCCAGGTATGCCAGGTCTTGCCGTAGGTATTCACAATTTTGCTCATCAATGCTTTGTCAGCCACTGCAGGTAAACCTGGAGCAATCAGGCTGCCGGATTTCACTTCATATTGATGGCTGTGCCACAATTTTTTTTCTTCCGGCGGCAGTGTGTTAAACAAACGCTCACTAATGATGTACTCAACGCCCATTAAACGGGCATCTTTGGTGTTACCGTCGTAGATCACCGCCTGCATCACGTCTTCATTCAACACGGTTACATAATGATGGGCTTCCATCTGGCCATTTTTATCCCCGCTATAAAAATGGAAACCGTCAAGGTAGGCACTCATTGCATCAATGGGCGGACGGGACTGGATAAGCTGAGCACCGGCTTCAAGCGTGCTCGTCCCGACGGAGGTTTTTACACCCGGAAGAGGCGTATTTGAAGGGGTATTGTTCGCGCCACAACCCACTAACGTCAGGCTCGACAATAATAAAAGCGATAATGGTTTCATTGACCCTCCCTGTAAAAGTCACTTTACTGAAAGTAGTACATTCGCGCAGACACGCCAGGAGAGTTTTTATTAAACCATCCGGAAAACTGGCGTACGTTCCGTTTAAGAACACCATTTAAATACTGGCAGAAAGAGCATCAGAGATTTTTCAGCCGCGAAGGCCATTTTTCTGAAGATATGGAGTTGATCGCAGAAGAGTTTGAAGTGGTTGAGATCCTGTAGGACAAAGTAAAGGGGCTGGCGTTTGATCAATTGCCATTTATATCAATGTCCGCTTCTGGCACAAAACAGCCATTAACATTCATCGAATTCTCAGTAAATCTGAATACCGGGTCGTATACCGCGGCGAAAGCATTTCACGCTTCATCTGCCATTGCTGCTGTATGCCCTGCCCGGCAAAATAAAGCGTACCCTTTCCATCTTTCGCGTTCAGACGATCCAGCACTTCCATCAGCTTTTCACTTCCGGCACGCGGCGCGCTATTGTCAAACAAATTGAGCTGGGCAACGCCCTGGCTGAAGAAGTCCCCGAGCATAATGCCGGCTTTCTGGTAGCGGTGGCCCTCCTTCCAGATTTTGTCGAGGCACTTTACCGCGGCGTTGATAATGTCGCGGGAGTCCTGAGTGGGTGTGAGAAGCGTCATTGAGGCACTGTTGCCGTAATAGGGTTCGTTCAGAGCGAACGGAGAGGTCTTTACGAACGCCGAGATAAAGCGGCAATACTGGTGCTCGCCACGTAACTTCTCAGCGCCACGGGCCGCATAGCTGCATATAGCCTGGCGCACCTGCTCGTATTCTGTCACGCGCTCACCGAATGACCGACTACAGACGATCTCCTGCTTTGTCGGTGCAAACTCTTCCAGATCGAGGCACGGCTCGCCGCGCAGCTCCCGGACCGTTCGCTCCAGCACTACATTGAAGTGCTTGCGGATAATCCACGTGCTCTGCTCTGAGAGATCCAGCGCCGTTTTGATACCCATCGCATTGAGCTTCTTGCTGATGCGCCTGCCCACGCCCCATACGTCCTCTACAGGCACGATAGCCAACAACCGGCGCTGGCGGTCGATATTGGATAAATCAACCACCCCACCCGTCTGCTGCTGCCATTTCTTCGCCGCGTGATTTGCCAGCTTCGCCAGCGTCTTCGTCTGGGCTATGCCAACGCCGACCCTCAGGTGCGTACGCTTCAAAACCGTTTCGCGGATCTCCTTGCCAAAATCAGTCAGGTCCCGGCAATTACGAACCCCGGTGAGATCACAAAAGGCCTCATCAATGGAATATATTTCGACGCGAGGGCTTATTTCTTCCAGCGTGGTCATTACCCGGCTGGACATGTCAGCGTAAAGTTCGTAGTTACTGCTGAAGCAAACCACGCCGGCGCGCCGGAACAGGTCTTTCTGCTTAAAGTATGGCGCCCCCATGGTAACGCCAGCGGCTTTGGCCTCTGCGCTGCGCGCTATCACGCAACCGTCGTTATTTGAGAGGACAACCACCGGTCGGCCTCTCAAATCTGGCCTGAATACCGTCTCGCATGATGCATAGAATGAATTCACATCACAGAGCGCAAACATATCAGCTGGCCGATTTAACAATAAAAGTGACCACACCAAAAACGTCCAGTGAAGTGGTTTACTGAATTTGGCCACCTGAACAGAGGTGATATGCTCACCTCAGAACAACACAGGTGTCATAATGAAAAAAAGAAATTTCAGCGCAGAGTTTAAACGCGAATCCGCTCAACTGGTCGTTGACCAGAACTACACCGTGGCAGATGCAGCCAGCGCTATGGATGTCGGCCTTTCCACAATGACGCGATGGGTGAAACAATTACGTGATGAACGGCAGGGCAAAACACCAAAAGCCTCCCCCATTACCCCGGAACAAATTGAAATCCGTGAGCTCAGGAAAAAGCTACAACGTATTGAAATGGAAAATGAAATATTAAAAAAGGCTACCGCGCTCTTGATGTCAGACTCCCTGAACAGTTCTCGATAATCGGGAAACTCAGGGCGCGTTATCCTGTGGCCACTCTCTGCCATGTGTTCGGGGTTCATCGCAGCAGCTACAAATACTGGAAAAACCGTCCTGAAAAGCCAGACGGCAGACGGGCTGTATTACGCAGTCAGGTACTTGAACTGCATGGCATCAGCCACGGCTCTGCCGGAGCAAGAAGCATCGCCACAATGGCAACCCAGAGAGGCTACCAGATGGGGCGCTGGCTTGCTGGCAGACTCATGAAAGAGCTGGGGCTGGTCAGTTGCCAGCAGCCGACTCACCGGTATAAGCGTGGCGGTCATGAGCACGTTGCTATCCCGAATCATCTTGAGCGACAGTTCGCCGTAACGGAACCAAATCAGGTGTGGTGCGGTGATGTGACCTATATCTGGACGGGTAAGCGCTGGGCGTACCTCGCCGTTGTTCTCGACCTGTTCGCAAGAAAACCAGTGGGCTGGGCCATGTCGTTCTCGCCGGACAGCAGGCTCACCATGAAAGCACTGGAAATGGCATGGGAAACCCGTGGTAAGCCCGTCGGGGTGATGTTCCACAGCGATCAAGGCAGCCATTATACGAGCAGGCAGTTCCGGCAGTTACTGTGGCGATACCGGATCAGGCAGAGTATGAGTCGGCGTGGAAACTGCTGGGATAACAGCCCAATGGAGCGCTTCTTCAGGAGTCTGAAGAACGAATGGGTGCCGGCGACGGGCTATGTAAGCTTCAGCGATGCAGCTCACGCAATAACGGACTATATCGTTGGATATTACAGCGCACTAAGACCGCACGAATATAATGGTGGGTTACCGCCAAACGAATCAGAAAACCGATACTGGAAAAACTCTAACGCGGTGGCCAGTTTTTGTTGACCACTTCACAGCGTGTCTTCACTGCCAACGATAATCGGTGAATAAGCGCTGTTCATCGGATTGAGTTGAACATTAGGCCGCAGTTGCAGGCGCTTAACGGTGAATTCCCCTTCCACCGCGGCGATGACGATATCGCCGTGCTCAGCCGTTCGGGAACTATCGACCACCAGTAAATCGCCGTCGCTTATTCCCCCTTCAATCATTGAATCACCCGCGGCTTTAACGAAATACGTCGAGCTGGGGTGGGCAACCAGAAGTTCATTAAGATCAATGCGCTGCTCCACATAATCGGCAGCCGGGCTTGGGAATCCGCACTGAACTAAATCGCTGAAAAGTGGAAGCGCGATAATCTCACGCAGTTCTGTAGGTCTGATAAATTCCATTACGCATACCTCTAACACTGTTTTTATATACAGTAGTTTTGTTTTAAAGCACGCGCAAGGCAGCTGAACCGTAGCGACTGTTTAAACCTTCACCGTTTCGTTTGTAAGTTTCTCTCTGGCTTCAAATTATGGTTTTTGTAAATTTTACGATTAAACGCTTCGACTGCTCGTTTTAAAGGCTAAATGAATAGATTGTCATCAACATAAACAAGGTGAAGAGCGGCATGGCATTTCTTTAGCCGGAATGCCGTTTGACTGTACCCATATGGGTCTTCCCCGATCATGGTGGGAAGGCTCAGAACGCCATATTCAGCTTTCCGTAGTGGAACATCACCCCCAGTTTAAAGCGCTCCCGGTTTCGGTATCCCCTGGCTTTTATCCTCAGCAGCCTGATCTTGCTGTTAAGTGCCTCCGCATTTCCGTTTGAGACACTGTGTCGCATCGCATTCAGGATCCCGTACAGCCTTTTTCCTATCGTTTTCGCGGCATTTTTCATCATGGGAACGTCACTGTTAGCCGCCAGCGCCAACCATCTCTGCCAGTCACTCCGTCTTTCCTCGCTCCATGGCCTGTTCCAGATATCCTTTGCCAGCTCTTTCAGCGCCCAGCACTGGCTCGTCAGCTTCATCTGTGCACGCAGCCACATCAGCTTTTCCTGCCGGGATTCGGTCATCCACTTATCGCTGTACTGCCACAGGAAGCGGGTTCCTTTTGCCTGGTGTCGGCTTTCAACAGGGAGGTGCGGATGTTCATTCTGACGGGTTTTATCAACTACCTCGCCCAGTTGCTTCGCCACATGGAAGCGGTCAAAGGCGATTTTCTCAACCGCACTGGGTAAGTGGATACGCGCTGCTCTTATATAGCCCGCGTTCATGTCCATTGAGAGCGTTTTGATAGCCAGCAACTGCCCATCAGTGAGCGTGCGAAGATAGCCGGCAAGACTCTCTGTGCCGCGATCATCCGTTAAGGCCAGCGCCCGACCATCGCGATCGGAGATCACCGTTATGTAACGATGTCCTTTTTTAAAGGCGACCTCATCCACATTCATATGACGGGCGGATAATGGCTTTTTTATCCGGGCAAGACCTCGCTTAACTGCCCGGGTCATAATGCCGTCAACCGCATTCCAACTGAGCTTAAGTTGCTTCCTGACAGCATCAACGGTGCTGATTTTCAGCCATGAGAGAACGAACGATTCGAATAGCAACGTATACCGGCTTCCGGGGCCAGCCCACGGAACAGGCAACGTCAGGCAGCCATGCTCCGGACACATAATTCGTGGAACATCGGCTTCAACAATAGTGGTGAACTGGCAGGTATCAAGATGGCGCCATTTACGATGACGGTGATCGTGAACAGAACAGGATTTACCGCAGGTCGGACAGGCTAGCCGGGTGTTTTCAGCGATCTCAATAGTGACAGTAACAGAACCGGCATTTTCATCGAGAGAAAGGGACTTTACCTGCCACGGATCGGACAGGTTGAGAATATGAGCGTAGAGGGACTTTTCGTCCATGGCGGTGACCTCTGGCGATTAAATACACCATTATCATGCCTTCAGCCACCACAACAAGGGAAGACCCACCCATATACAGTAGTATTTTTACGTGCAGACAGAATCGCACAATTAATATTCATAGGGAAAAAATAATGTTTGTTGAACTGGTTTATGACAAGCGAAACGTACAGGGGCTGGAGGGAGCCAGGGAGATAATTCTGGCTGAACTGACAAAACGTGTGCACCGGATTTTTCCTGATGCCAGCGTGACGGTTAAGCCAATGCAGGCGAATGGCCTGAATAGCGATGCCAGCAAAAGCGACCGGGAAAAGCTGAACCGTATGCTTGAGGAAATGTTTGAAGAGTCGGACATGTGGCTGACGCACGAGTAACAAGGTTAACAAATACCAGCCCACCGGGGAAAAACCGGGCGCAATGCCCGGTTCTGTTTTCAGCCAGTAATGCCTTTAATCACTCACCCGCGGTTCTCCAGCATCGGTTCATTTCTCGGATCGTGCCCGCAAGATAAAAACGCCTCCCGGAATTTCTGCCCATTTTCTCGCGTTATCTTGTACAAAATACAGCTTTTGCATGTCGATCAAGTCATCTTATCCCTGCCCTATACTTTGAGTATGACATCCGACTGGAGGTTTCTATGTGTGGACGCTTTGCACAAGCCCAAACCCGTGAAGAATACCTGGCCTACCTTGCCGACGAAGGCGATCGCGACATCGCGTATGACCCGGCCCCCATTGGCCGGTACAACGTTGCGCCCGGTACCAAAGTCCTGCTGCTGAGCGAACGCGACGAACTACTGCACCTCGATCCGGTGTTCTGGGGCTACGCACCTGGATGGTGGGACAAAGCACCACTGATTAACGCACGTGTAGAAACCGCGGCCACCAGCAGAATGTTTAAACCTCTGTGGCAACATGGCCGGGCGATCTGTTTTGCCGATGGATGGTTCGAATGGAAGAAGTCAGGTGACAAGAAACAACCCTACTTCATCCACCGGGCCGACGGTCAGCCAATCTTTATGGCGGCGATCGGAAGCACACCGTTTGAGCGCGGCGATGAAGCCGAGGGATTTCTGATTGTGACGTCTGCGGCTGATAAAGGCCTCGTCGACATTCATGACCGCAGGCCACTGGTTTTGTCACCAGAAGCGGCACGCGAGTGGATGCGACAGCATGTTGGCGGGAAGGAAGCTGAAGAGATAGCTTCAGATGGTGCAGTGCCCGCCGATAAGTTCGTCTGGCATGCGGTAACGCGTACAGTAGGAAATGTAAAAAACCAGGGGAGGAATTTGATAGAGCAAATAGAAATCAAATCTGATCTTAGTTAGACCTGCACTTTTTAGATGGGATAATAAAACCCTTCCCTCTATTGAAGTCAAAACCTTTGACAACTCCTGTCATTTTACGGGACAAATTATTTCCTTGCTATAAATCAAATTTGACGACACAGGAAAAATTTGGATTGGCTAATCTGATCTGTATGGCCTCCCAGATGGCTAAAATAAGATTTGCTTAAAAGATCTACACGTGCCTTAATGATGCGGTTGGTTCGATGCAATGTGAATCTGACTTTTCCAAAGTAGTCCTCATAACCAGGTGCTATCTCTGATATCCCCTCCTCTTGAGTCCATACGTATGCCATCATGCGTTTCTTTTCATGAACTTGTAACTTTTAAGTGTTCAAGTGGAGTTTTTATGTCATCAAAAATGATAGGTCTTGTTAAGTGGTTTAACGATGATAAGGGCTTTGGCTTCATCTCCCCACTCGATGGAAGTAAAGATATCCTTGTTCACTCTTCTTCTCTACAGGGAGAGACATTCAAAACTCTTTTTGAAGGCCAAAAAGTTAAATTTGCTGTCATTGCCGGTACCAAAGGTCCGACAGCTGCAAATGTTACGCTTTGCGATAAATAACCCCTCAATGACCACTTAAGCTTCTGTGAATTAAATAATCAGAAGCGTCATTTATCGTTTGCGAATATCATTACAACAGGCCAGCATATTTACAGCACCGTCAAATTTGCTGACCGATGTGATGAAATGCAGGACTGCTGCATGAATAGTCTCAAAGCAGAAACTAACTGCTTATAAAATATTAAAGTGCGTAAGAGGTTAGGCAGCCTCCAAAAGCATCACTTCTTAGTTATTATATGAGATTTTTTAGTAATGCTGAGGGGATTTGAACAACGCGTTGCAGTAAGGGCAAACCAGTTGAGCTCCCTTTTGTACACGATTGTAACTATGCTCCGAGTCTCTTGTGCAGTTTGGACAAGGGCATTTGACTAAATAATTTCGGCGGAATTGCGTGTTTTTACGTGCAGACATAAGCTTCTCCAGTACAAATGGACTGCTACAGTACACGTTAAGGCAGAATATTGCTTGTTTTAATTTCGAAAGAGGTAACTAAACGTCAATAAATCAACCCCTTTCGAACAACCCCGGGCCATAAAACTCCCTGAAATACATGGTGATACATGAAAAAAGTAATTATTTTCTTTAATGGTAAACCAGGTAAAGTAATCACCGTACTTAAGGGCGTGACATCAATACGCGAACAATACCCTAATGGAGAAGGGATAAACCTTCCGATAATGTCAGCCGGTTTTCCCTCTTTAACAGGTGACCATGAAGTTATCTATGTTGCATCAGATCGAGAGCTTACATCTCAGGAAATATTAGATGCAGCCAGGAAGTATCTATAAGCTTCAATATCTTCTACCAACACTGCAGATAACCTTTAGTAACAAGCATTATTAAAACAATTAGGAATTATCAGTATTGCCTACCTGGCGTAGGCTTTTTTTTTCATTTAGCAGACGATACATTCCTGTCTAATGTCATATATTTTTTAGGACTCGGAACATTTTTTGATTCAAACAGTCTAAAAGATATACTCACAAAGGGGGCCTTTATGACAACGCTTATCATCTCTACTATCGTGGCAATGGTACTGGCATTGATGATTTTAAGTCTGATCAAGATCGGGATCAGCGTATCGAACAATCCTGATGAACTGTAATGTATTCAAGTTTCCATAACCTCTTTATTTACTGGGCAGCCTATTCACCTTTCCTCGCAGGCAGCGCCACTCCAGCCCCGGGTACGTTCCACAATTAATTCCCTCTCCATTGGCGCAGCAGGAAGCTGCCCAGTCGTTCGCCCTGATATATAGGGTCAGCCATAAGAAAGTTATCCTGCAAATTTCGCAGAATTTAAGGATTCATTTTGGGGAGGAATTTGGAGGAGTTTCGGGGAAGAAAAAATCGAACAAAAAACCGGGCATCGCGCCCGGTTCTGTTTCCACACTAAAAAGCCCTTAAACACTCAATCCACGATTCTCCAGCATCGGTTCGATCCTCGGATCGTGCCCGCGCCAGTTCCGGTAAAGTTCAGCTAAATCAGTACTGTTCCCGCGGGACAAAATCGCCTCGCGGAATGTCTGTCCGTTTTCGCGCGTCAAACCACCCTGCTCGACAAACCACTGGTGGCCATCGTCCGCCAGCATCTGCGTCCAGAGATAGGCGTAATAGCCCGCCGCGTAGCCGCCGCCGAAGATATGGGCAAAATAGCTGCTGCGATAGCGCGGCGGTACGGCTGGAAGATCCAGCCCTTCTTTTTTCAACGCGGCGGCTTCAAAGGTTTCCACGTCTTCAACGGGCTCCTGAATGCCGTGCCAGTTCATATCCAGCAGCGCGGCGCTCAGCAGTTCCGTCATGTCATAACCCTTATTAAACTGGGTCGCATTGAGCATTTTTTCCCGCAGCGCATCCGGCATCGGCTCGCCGGTTTGATAATGGCGGGCAAAGTGCGCAAACACCTGCGGATGGCTGGCCCAGTGTTCATTGATCTGCGACGGGAATTCAACGAAATCACGTGGCGTGTTGGTGCCTGAAAGCGTGGCATAGCGCTGGCTGGCAAACAGGCCATGTAGCGTATGGCCAAACTCGTGGAACAGGGTAATCACATCATCCCAGGAGATCAGCGCGGTCTGACCGTTCGCCGGTTTTTGATAGTTGCAGACGTTATAAATCACCGGACGCGCGGCAAACTCGTAAGACTGCTCAACAAAATTCCCCATCCACGCCCCGCCCGCTTTGGAATCACGCGCGAAAAAGTCGCCGTAGAACAGCGCCATGCCTTCACCCGTGTGGTCGAAAATCTCCCACACGCGAACGTCCGGGTGATAAACCGGAATATCGAAACGCTCGACAAAGCGGATACCGAACAACTGCGTGGCGGTCCAGAATACGCCATCTTCCAGCACGGTATTGAGCGCGAAATAGGGTTTGATCTGCGACTCATCCAGCGCATATTTCGCTGAACGCACGCGTTCGGCATAAAACGCCCAGTCCCAGGCCTGCACCGTAAAACCGCCCTGCTCGTCGTCAATGACCTTCTGAATATCCGCCTGCTCCAGCGCGGCCCTGCTGCGCGCCGCAGGAACTATCCCGCGCATGAATTCGAGCGCGGCATCCGGCGTTTTCGCCATTTGATCGGCAATGCTCCAGCTGGCATAGTTGTCAAAGCCGAGCAGCTGCGCCTGTCTTGCCCGCAACGCGGTAAGCCGAAGGATCAGGTCGCGCGTATCGTTTTCGTCGCCTTTTTGAGTGCGTTCCCAGCCCGCGCTAAACAACTTTTTACGGGTCTCGCGCAGAGACAGCGCCGCCAGCGCGGGCTGTTGCGTGGTATTCAGAAGCGGGATCAGCCAGCGATCCGTCAGCCCTTTTTCTGCGGCAGCATGAGCCGCGGCAGCCATCTCCTCCGCACTGAGTCCGTCAAGCTGGTGAACATCATCCACCACCAGCCCTCCCGCCTTATTCGCCGCCAGCAGGCGCTGGTTGAACTGGCTGGTCAGGGTGGCGGCTTCGGTATTCAGGGCTTTCAGCTCGGCTTTTTCATCGGCGTTCAGACGCGCGCCCGCAAGAACAAAGTGCTGATACGTCACCTCCGTCAGTCGGCGGGATTCGGCATCCAGCGTGTCGCGATCCTGCCAGACGGCTTCCACGCGGGCGAAAAGCGTATCGTTTAGCCAGATATCGTTCGCCAGCCCGGCCAGTTCGGTGGAGAACTGCTCGTCCAGTGCCTGAAGATAATCGTTGGTGTGTGCGGACGTCATGGCGAAGAACACGCTGCTGACGCGCGACAGCATGGCCCCGCTCTTTTCCAGCGCCAGCACGGTGTTGTTGAAGTCCGGCACGGCGCTCTGCGCGATAATCGCGTCAATATCTGCACGCTTGAGGCGCATTGCTTCATCAAACGCCGGGCGATAGTGGCTGTCTTCTATCACATCAAAACGCGGAGCCTGATAAGGCAGCAGGCTAACGTCAAAGAAAGGGTTGTTGACCGACATCGTTTACTCCTGAGCACGGTATTTCTCACCAGAGTAGGCCAGCCTGCTCCGGCCTGCAATGGCGTCATACAAATGTTGCCTTAACGATGTGCCCGAGTGCGTGCTATG
Organism: Enterobacter cloacae complex sp. ECL411; assembly: GCF_021869665.1. Taxonomy (NCBI): domain Bacteria; kingdom Pseudomonadati; phylum Pseudomonadota; class Gammaproteobacteria; order Enterobacterales; family Enterobacteriaceae; genus Enterobacter; species Enterobacter cloacae complex sp. ECL411. Next base: position 2,105,391 of record NZ_CP091486.1, on the reverse strand, counting down.
GTAGTACAACACAAAAAGCGTTGAGGAACAGTGAGATGATTATATTAGTTACCGGGGCGACAGCAGGTTTTGGTGAAAGCATCACGCGTCGCTTCGTCGCCAACGGACATAAGGTGATTGCAACGGGTCGTCGTCAGGAGCGTCTCCAGGAGTTGAAAGACGAGCTGGGCGACAGCATCCTGACCGCACAGCTGGACGTGCGCAACCGCGCCGCCATTGAAGAGATGATTGCCAACCTGCCTGCCGAATGGCGTGAAATCGACGTGCTGGTCAATAACGCTGGCCTGGCGCTGGGCATGGAGCCTGCCCACAAAGCCAACGTGGAAGACTGGGAGAACATGATCGACACCAACAACAAAGGCCTGGTGTACATGACCCGCGCCGTGCTGCCGGGCATGGTTGAACGTAACCGTGGTCATATCATTAATATCGGTTCCACCGCAGGCAGCTGGCCTTACGCGGGCGGCAACGTCTATGGCGCAACCAAGGCCTTTGTACGCCAGTTCAGCCTGAACCTGCGCACCGACCTGCACGGTACCGCGATCCGCGTGACCGATGTTGAGCCGGGTCTGGTCGGTGGAACGGAATTCTCCAACGTGCGTTTCAAAGGTGATGACGCGAAAGCGGATAAAACCTATGAAAATGCGAATGCGCTGACGCCGGAAGATATCACCGAAACCGTCTGGTGGGTCGCGACGCTGCCGAAGCATGTCAACATCAACACGGTTGAGATGATGCCCGTCAGCCAGACCTATGCCGGACTCAGCGTGCATCGCGGGTAATTCACCCTTCCCGGCCTGCGGGCCGGGTATGTGATGACGGTTAAAAGAATGGTAGTATGTTCAGGTTAACTCTCTGAGAAATCACAACCCATGGCCGCTGAATCGCAACTTAATCCTACCCAGCCTGTAAATCAGCAAATTTATCGCATCTTACGCCGTGATATCGTTCGCTGCCTGATCCCACCGGGAACGCCACTCTCAGAAAAAGAGGTTTCGGTACGTTTTGACGTTTCCCGTCAGCCCGTGCGCGAGGCGTTTATTAAGCTCGCAGAAAACGGCCTTATCCAGATCCGCCCTCAGCGCGGCAGCTATGTAAATAAAATTTCGCTTTCGCAGGTACGGAATGGCTGTTTTGTTCGCCAGGCCATTGAGTGCGCCGTTGTGCGTCGCGCCGCGTCGCTCATCAACGATAACCAGTGCTACCTGCTGGAGCAAAACCTGCATCAGCAACGCATTGCCATCGACCGCAAACAGTTAAACGACTTTTTCCAGCTGGACGACGAATTTCACCAGAAACTGGCGCAGATCGCCGAGTGCCAGCTCGCGTGGGATACCGTCGAAAACATCAAAGCTACCATCGACCGCGTGCGCTACATGAGCCTCGACCATGTTTCTCCGCCAGAGATGTTGCTGCGCCAGCATCACGATATTTTCAGCGCACTGGAAAAACGCGACGTGGAAGCCGTAGATAAAGCGATGACGCTTCACCTTCAGGAAATTAGCGAGTCAGTTCAGTTAATTCGTCAGGAAAACCGCGAGTGGTTCAGCGAAGAATAAAACCTCGCCGCCCCCTTTCGGTTGCGGCGAAGTGATTAGCGGACCACTAATACCGGAATAGTGGCGTAGCGCAGGATAGTTTCAGCATTCGAGCCCAGCAGATGTGTTGTCATGCTCGGGTTTCTTGATCCGATAACAATAACGTCATATTTCCCCTCTTTGCTGAGCTGGATGATTTCATCGCGTACGTTGCCGAAACGTACTTCACAATCAATATTTTCTGGGGACATATCAAAGAGCCGTTTCAGTGCCTTCATCTTCTTATCCGACTCGGCGGTCATATACTCTTCGAACTTCTTAATATCGGCATTGAACCCCCGCAGTAACGAACGGCTGCTGTTAGGGAGAATGTTGACCAGGGTGATCGTTGCGCCTTCCGATTTCGCGAGGTTGACCGCGTGGCGTACCGCTTTATCGCTTAGATCCATTTCAAACACGTCAACAGGCATCAAAATTTTCTTATACATAAGCCTGACTCCTTTTCCGATGAAGGGTTATTTTCTGCCTCCAGAATGGCATTGTGGATATAAACAAAGCCTAAACGCTTGCGTCTGGAAACTATCAATTAAGGAAAATAACTGTCCGCTTTGTAAAGCGGTGTCCTGAACCGTCAACGCCATCAGGAAATAAGAAAAAAGTGTGAGCTTGATCAAAAGCAAATAATTTCGTTTAAGAGAAGCGTATTAATAGTGCCCCGTGAACGACAGCCGTTGAATTAGCGCCGTAACGGATAAGTGCGAGAGGAGAAAATACCATGATGACATACGACCGTAACCGAAATGCAATCACCACTGGCAGCCGCGTCATGATTAGCGGCACAGGTCAGTTCGGCGTGATTAAAGCGATCCACAGCGACGGCCTTAATGCCGAGCAGGTGCGTCGTGGTAAAACGGTTGAAGTGGAAGGATGCGAGGGTAAGTTCGAACCGATTGAGCTGATTCGCCTGGGGATGCACTAAGCTGTGCCCCGACATGCCGCCGCGAACGGCGGCATGTCAAAGCGTTAAAGCCGGGTGGCGTACTTAGCAACCGTGGCCTTCGCGCCTTTTTGCAGCAACGTTTGATAGGCCTGCATGACGGCAGCCACGAATACCGTGTCCTTCGGCAGCTCGTTACCGAAAATAGCCTCAATGCCCAACAGCGCGCTAACGCGGCTTTCACCTTCAGCGCTACCGTTTACCGCCGCCTGAATCACCGCCAGCTGCGGATCGCTCACCTCAATCGCGTTACCCTGCTCATCCACACCGCCGACATAACGCATCCAGCCCGCCACGCCGAGAGCCAGCAGCGGGAAGGGTTTCTGGTGGACAAGGTGCCAGCGCACGGAATCGAGCATGCGCTGCGGCAATTTCTGGCTACCGTCCATGGCGATTTGCCAGGTGCGGTGACGCAGGGCCGGATTGCTGTAACGCGCAATCAGCTGGTCGGCATAACGACCCAAATCCACGCCCCGCACTTTCAACGTCGGCGCCTGCTCTATCAGCATTAGCGCATGCGCGGCTGCGCGATAATGTTCATCTTCCATGCAGTCGTTAATGTGCTGATAACCGGCCAGATAGCCGAGATAGGCCAGGAACGAGTGGCTGCCGTTAAGCATTCGCAGCTTCATCTCTTCAAACGGAATGACATCAGAAACCAGCTCCGCACCGGCCTTTTCCCACTGGGGACGTCCGGCAACAAAATTATCTTCCACCACCCACTGGCGGAACGGCTCGCAGGCGACACCTGCCGGATCGCGTACACCAGTCAGCTGTTCGATTTTATCCAGCGTATCAGCCGTGACGGCGGGCACAATGCGGTCCACCATCGTTGACGGGAAGGTGACGTTCGCTTCGATCCAGTCCGCCAGTTCGCCGTCTACGGCGCGCGCGTAGGCACAGGTCACATTGCGCATCACGTGGCCGTTCTCCGGCATGTTATCGCATGACATCACGCTGAATGCCGGTAGCCCCGCCGCCTTGCGGCGCGCCAGCGCCTCAACCACCACGCCCGGCGCAGATTTAGGCTGATGCGGGTTTTGCAGGTCTGCAACGATAAACGGATGATCGAACATCAGTTGTCCGGTTGCCGGGGAGTGGCAATATCCTTTCTCGGTGATGGTGAGGGAAACAATGGCGACCTGCGGCTCGCACAGCGCCGCCAGCACGGTTTCCAGCCCGTCGATCTGCGCATGCAGCGCGTTTTTGACGACGCCGACCACGCGCGCCGTCCACGCATCGGCAGACATCTCTGCCACGGTATAAAGGTTATCCTGTGCCTTCAGATCGGCTATCTGCTGTTCGCCGCCAATCAGGTTAACTTCGCAGTAACCCCAGTCGCTGCCCTGTTCTGCGGCGAGTATATCGGTGTACACCGCCTGGTGCGCACGGTGAAACGCGCCAAACCCTAAATGAACAATGCGTGACTTGAGGCTGTCGCGATCGTATTGAGGATGCGTTGCCTTCGCCTGTAATAATCGGTTTTCCATGATTGAGACTCGTTAATTAATGAAAGCTGTGATCCACTGCCGCTTCCTTTTAAGAGCGGCAGCGCCTGCTGACTACACCAACTAGAATGGCAGTCGGAGTCAAAAAACGCTGCCATTAACCATACTGATACATCGTTTTCAGATCTTGATTTACATTAACTTTTCGCCATGTGGTGTGACATCAGTAAAAAGTTGTGTGACAGGTAACGCAAGATGTAAACCACTAGCGGCGTGAAGAGAGCGCGCCGTAGGCTACCGATTCCTTATGAGGAGCCTCCGCAGCATCTTCGGCTTCACTCAAATCGCGGTCGCGCACTTCCGGCATCAGCAACGCGGAGACCAGCCCAATCAGCGAATACGCTACCAGCATCGCCACAATCGGCCACCAGGACCCGGTCATGTTGCAGAAGATCCCCGCCAGCACCGGACCAAAGCCTACGGCTACCAGCCCGCCCGCCTCTTTCGAAATGGCCATGCGGGTAAAGCGGTTCCGCGAACCAAACATCTCTGCCATGGTGATGTTTTCCAGCGCGAACAGCCCGAGCACCGCAAAGTTATGAATAACAATGATAGAGAGCATAATCACGCCCGGCGCGTAACTCTTATCGACGATAATCGACAGCATCGGGTAAGCCAGAATAATGGCTGAAATGTTAAGGAGGATATACGGCAGACGGCGCCCCACTTTATCGGACAGCCAGCCCAGCAGCGGGATGGAAAGGAAGCCGAGAATCGAACTGATCATCAGCGCATCGGTTGGGATCGCCTTATCAAACAACAGCGTCTGCACCAGATATCCGGCAAGGAAAGTCTGAATCAAACCTGAGTTGCCGGCCTGACCAAAGCGCAGCCCCGTCGCCAGCCAGAACGATTTGCTCTTAAACATCGCACCTAATGAGGTATCCTGCGCAGCAACCGGCGCAATGGTTTCAGCGTCGTTAACCTTCTCAAACACCGGGCTCTCTTTAAGGTTCATACGCAGCCAGATGGCGAAGATCATCACCACCACGCTGGCGAGGAACGGCACGCGCCAGCCCCAGGCAATAAGCTCTTCACGATCGAGGGCAAAGAACATCACGGCCCAGATCGCCGTGGCGCTCAGCGTCCCGCAGTTGGTTCCCATGGCCACCAGCGAGGAGATGATGCCGCGTTTACCCTTCGGCGCGTACTCCGCCAGCATGGTACCTGCGCCGGAGATTTCTGCCCCCGCGCCCAGCCCCTGAATAATACGCAGCGTCACCAGCAGCACCGGTGCGAAAATCCCGATCTGCGCGTAGGTTGGCAGGACGCCGATTAAGGTGGTGCAGATCCCCATCATGGTGATGGTGATAAACAGCACCTTTTTGCGGCCAATTCTGTCGCCCATTCTGCCGAAGATAAATGCCCCGACGATACGCGCGATGTAGCCTGCCCCATAGGTCCCCATCGCCAGGATCAGCGCCATGGCCGCGGATTGTTCAGGGAAGAAAATTTCATGGAATACCAGCGCGGCGCCAAGGGAGTAAAGCTGAAAATCCATAAACTCCAGGGCGGTGCCCAGCCAGCCGGATACGGCGGCTTTCACCAGGTCTGACGTACTTCTTTGAGGTTGTGCTTGAGTCATAATGGCTATCTCTGCAAGGTAAGATGCGTACCACTGAGAGCCTGTCTTCGCAGGCTCTTAACCGCGTGAATTATTATTGGTCGAACGTGAGCAAGACTTTGCAGCACTGCCGCCGGTCTTTTTCAAACAGTTCGATGGCGTCTGTAACGTGGTGATAGTCAAATGTATGGGTGACCAGTTTTTCAGGGTCGATCAGCCCTTTTTCCAGCCAGTCAATGATCACCGGAAATTTGTTGGCATTCAGGCGCGAAGAGAAGATCGACAGCTCTTTGCCGGTGATCCCCTGCTGCACGATCTGACTCGGGTCGCTGGAGAAGCCCATCAGCACGATGCGCGCCGCCGGAGACGCCAGCGTAATCGCCTCCTGCAAAATGGATGGATGACAGGCAGCATCGATGATTAACGTCGGCTTGATGCCTTTTTCATCCAGCGCGGCCTGTAATGAGTGCTCGCTGTTGTTGAAGACCCAGTCTGCGCCGCTGCGTTGCGCCATCCCCAGCCGCTCATCAATCCGATCCACCACGATGACCTGCTTCACCTTGTAAACGCCCTTTAGCGCCTGCACGGTGACCAGCCCCATCGGGCCTGCGCCGTAGATCAGCGCCACGTCCTGTTCGGTGGGTTTCGCCTGCCCCGTCACGTTGGCGGCAATGGTGAAGGGCTCAACCATCACCGCGTGTTTGTCAGGGATCGCATCCGGAATGTGCCAGGCATTTTTCGCCGGCACGACGGCGTATTCGCTGAAGCCGCCGTCACGGTGGACGCCCAGCACCACCAGCGAGGTGCAAACGTTCGGTTTTCCGACGGAACACGGGTAGCAGTGTCCGCAGTTGATCACCGGATCAACAGACACGCGCTGGCCCAGTCGGGTGCTCTCCACGCCTTCGCCAACCGCGTCTATTTCGCCAAAGAACTCGTGACCGATTACCCGCGGGTATTTCGCAAACGGGTTATGCCCGCGATAGATATGGCTGTCTGAACCGCAGATACCGGCGAGTTTAATTCTGACGCGGACGTCGCCTGCGTCCGGCAACGGGAGAGGACGCTCCTCAATCACCAGCGCATTCGGCTGTTGGATCACTACGCTTTTCATCATTCGCTCCTCGTTTACCAGTTCCAGAGGGTGCCGTCTTCCAGACGGGCCACCGGCAGACAGGCCGGTTCGTACGGGTATTTCGCTGCCAGCTTCTCATCAAACTCAATGCCCAGCCCTGGCTTGTCGCCCGGGTGCATATAGCCGTTATCGAAGCGCCAGCTGTGCGGGAACACTTCCAGCATCTGCTCTGAATACCCCATATACTCCTGCACGCCAAAGTTCGGTACCCACAGGTCAAAATGCAGCGCCGCGGCGTGGCAAATCGGCGACAGATCCGACGGGCCGTGTGAGCCGGTGCACACCTGGTAGAGTGAGGCAAAGTCAGCAATGCGACGCATCCCGGTGATGCCGCCCGCATGGGTTATGGTGGCGCGGATATAGTCAATGAGCTGCTCTTCAATCAGCTGCTTGCAGTCCCAGATGCTGTTGAACACTTCCCCCACCGCAATGGGCGTGACGGTGTGCTGGCGGATCAGGCGGAAACACTCCTGGTTTTCAGCGGGAGTCGGGTCTTCCATCCAGAACAGGCGGTACTCTTCAATGCTTTTGCCGAATCGCGCCGCTTCGATGGGCGTCAGACGATGGTGCATGTCGTGAAGGAGATGTTCGTTGAAGCCGAACTGACTGCGCACTGCGTCGAACAGTTTCGGCGTGAAGTCGAGGTATTTCTCGGTGGACCAAAGCTGCTCGTCCGGCCAGTCGCCCTTGGTTGCAGGCTCATACGCCAGCCCTTTTCCTTTAGACATACCATAGGTGGTTTTCATCCCCGGCACGCCGCACTGCACGCGAATAGCCTTGAAGCCCATCTCTTTATGACGGGCATAATCTTCCAGTACGTCGTCAATCGTGTGCCCGGTGGTATGACAATAAACCATCACCCCTTCCCGGGAGGCTCCGCCCAGAAGTTGATAGAGCGGCATGTTCGCGGCTTTCGCTTTGATGTCCCACAGCGCCATATCCACGGCAGAAATCGCTGACATGGTGACCGGGCCACGACGCCAGTACGCGCCTTTATAGAAGAATTGCCAGATATCTTCGATGCGGTGCGCATCGCGGCCAATCAGCTGAGGGCACAGGTGATCTTTCAGGTAAGAGGCAACGGAAAGTTCGCGTCCGTTCAGCGTGGCATCACCCAGGCCGACAATGCCTTCATCGGTCGTAATTTTAAGGGTGACAAAGTTACGCCCCGGGCAGGTGACAAATACTTCAGCCCCGACAATCTTCATAATCCATTTCCTTACATCGCTCGTTGTGATGCAGGAAATTTACGCAACTACACTACTACCATACAAGTATAATGATCGTAAAATCAGCGGGCGATCACACTATAAGGACGCTTATGCGCGTCCCCAACCGGCCACGATGATCAACATGCCGCACAGGGCAATCAGCGCGCCTGCCCAGTCATACAGGCTTAGCCTGACGCCATCGACAACGCGCAGCCACAGCAGCGCGGTACAGACGTACACTCCGCCGTAGGCCGCATATACCCTCCCGCTGGCGGCCGGATGCAGGGTGAGCAGCCAGACAAAAAGGACCAGGGACACACCCGCCGGGATCAGCAGCAGCGCGGAAGCGCCCCGCTTTAGCCAGAGCCACGGCAAAAAGCATCCGATGATTTCACACAGCGCGGTCGCGAAAAAAAGCAGCGTCGTTTTGAACATTTTTCTCGTTTCGTGAGGATTGATTTAGACATCATACGCGATAATGCTCTCATCGTTCCCATACCTGCCGCGCGGGTATGACACCCTTTCGGATTGGTGTAGAATCCAACGGGGTAACCCGATTGTCTGCACCCGTTTAAAGGAAACGCTATGACTACATTAAGCAAACGCCTTTGTCTGACAGCCGCACTGGCGCTGTCCTCGTTCGCCTTCACCGCAACGGCATCAGCCGAAACCAGCAAACTCATCATTGAGTCTGGTGACAGCGCGCAAAGCCGCCAGAACGCCGCCATGGACAAAGAACAATGGAATGACACCCGCAGCCTGCGTCAGAAAGTGAATAAGCGCGTGGAAAAAGAGTGGGATAAAGAAGACGTCGCGTTTGATGCCCGCGACAAATGCCAGCAAAGTGCCAACGTCAACGCTTACTGGGAGCCTAACACCCTGCGCTGTCTGGATCGTCGCACTGGCCGCACGGTAGCACCGTAATGTCGATGCCGTGTGACGTAAAGCTCCGTCCGCTGGAGCGCGAAGATTTACGCTTTGTCCACCAGCTCGACAACAATGCCAGCGTGATGCGCTACTGGTTTGAAGAGCCTTACGAGGCCTTCGTCGAGCTGTCCGATCTCTACGATAAGCATATCCACGATCAGAGTGAACGCCGGTTTGTGGTGGAGTGCGAAGGTGAGAAAGCCGGGCTGGTTGAGCTGGTTGAGATCAACCATGTTCACCGTCGGGCGGAATTTCAGATCATTATTTCACCGGAGCACCAGGGGAAAGGTCTTGCGTCGCGGGCGGCAAAGCTGGCGATGGATTATGGGTTTAACGTCCTGAATCTCTACAAGCTTTACCTTATCGTCGACAAAGAGAACGAAAAAGCGATTCATATCTACCGTAAGCTCGGCTTTATGGTGGAAGGTGAACTGATCCATGAGTTCTTTATTAATGGCGAATACCGTAACACCATCCGCATGTGCATTTTCCAGCATCAGCATCTGGCCGGGCATAAATCCTCCTCCGCCAACCTGCTTAAACCCACCGCGCAGTAACCTGCGCGGTTTTATTCTTAATAATATTCAATGCTGTTTTTGATGGTGTACTTGCGCTCAATGGCAGGTTTAACGCTGTCATCGACGATAACCAGCTCGCAGCTCACCGGGTTGTTGTGGCGATCGTAATCGCAACTCTGCTTTACATTGCCCATCGGTTTATCGTTCAACAGGCTTACCGCCGTATAATCCATGCGCTTACGCAGATCTTTCGACGGCATCGATTTGACCGATAAACGCTGGTCGCCGGAGACCGTGGTTTTACCGAGCGGGTAGCCGTCGGTATCATACTGGTACTTCACTTCCATCTCTTTGCTGTGCGCGGCAACCACAAACCCGTTATCGTCGGTGTCCCACGTCAGGCCGGCAGACGGCAGTTCCGCCAGCTGACATTTTCCCTGCAACTTCACCTTCTGCTGCTGGGTTTCCGCATCGACGTAGTAGTTAGCATCCAGCACCAGCGCAACGCCCGTGTTAGCCTCCAGATCGTGCAGTTCAAGGGTATCGAAACACCCCTCCGACGACATCGTTCCGGTCACGCGTTTAGAGACTTCACCCTTATCGTTCAACAGCGTCTGGGTAAAATCTTTCACCGGCCCGCGCAGAGGGTCAAAGTCAAACTCGTTCGAAAAGCTCGCCATCTCCGGCGTAAATGACAGCGGCGCGGTGTTGTTGTCACATCCCACCAGTACCGTTGCCAGTAGCGTTATCGCTGCGTATTTATTCACATCATTTACCGTTCAGAGAGAGATACAATCATATTAGCAAATACAGCAACTTACATAACAGCACTTCATTTGACTCTTTACGCTGTATAAATCCGTCATTTGCATTGACGAGACCTGCCAAAGTGGCTACTTTGGGCGCGGAAAATTCCACATTATTATAAAATTAGATTCTTAAATTTTCGGGTTAACATCATGATTTACGACTGTTTTTTGTACTATGACGAAGATATGTTGCTCGACATCAGATTACATACGCTCGCTGATGTCGTTGACCGTTTTGTCATTGTAGAAGCAACACACTCTTTTACGGGCATACCGCGAGAATTACATTTCGATATTACGAAGTTTGCCAAATTCAGAGACAAAATTATTTACGTGCCTTTTGACGCGCAGCCTATTTTAAACAGTGCTGACAATAACCAGGTTGATGCCTGGGCAAATGAAGCAGCGCTTCGCAACTCCATTATGAATGGGTTAAAAGACGCGGCAGACGACGATCTGATTCTGGTGTCAGACGTTGATGAAATTTTCTCTCCCGAGACGGTCAGGGCCATTAATCCACGCGCGCTCTGCACGACTATTCATCAAAACGTGTTCAACTATCAGTTTAATCTTCAGGTTCACAACATGGATGGTACGCCGAGAAAATGTACCTTGCCCCGCGCGACGTCCTATTACAACCTTAAGCATTTCTTCCACGGTGAGCCTGAATCTTTCAGAAACTGGAAGCGGGCACGCAAAGATAAAAACTGGTCATGGTTTAAATGGAACTGGCTAAAAATCAATAATAAGGTTGTGAAAGATGGCGGCTGGCATTTCTCCTGGGTAATGACCCCAGAAAGAATTTCCGAAAAAATGTCTACCATTTCTCATACCGAATACGATCTGCCGGAATTTAATAACCCGGAACATATTATGAAGGTTATCACCAACGCCGAAGATATCTGGGGACGAGACCGAAAACTGGTCAGGCAAGAGGTATCAAAACGCACCCTGCCTTCTTATCTGGTAGACAATCAGCACCATTATTCGCAATTTATTTTATGACGCAGGCGGGGCTCCAGGACAATTCAGAAAGAGAGACACAAAAACAAAAGCTTACCCTAACCCTGCTATGCTTACAGTCTACACAGTGAAAAGGAGCTACAGATGAAACGGTTACCCTGGATTACCGCCCTGCTGTTAATGAGTGCTTCACCTGCTATTCTTGCGGCCCCGGACTCCTGCGAGCGCGTGAAAAGCGACATTCAGCAGAAGATTATCAACAACGGCGTACCGGAGTCTGGCTTTACCCTGAACATCGTGCCGAACGATCAGGCCGACCAGCCGGATGCGCAGGTCGTTGGGCATTGCGCCAACGATACTTTCAAAATTTTGTACACTCGTACCAGTAGCGGAAACTACCCGGTAAGCGGTGCAGGTACGCAGGAGAATGCACCCGCTGAGCCGCAATGATTTTCCCACTCAATTCCCCTGAGTTGACGAGGATTAATATTTAATACCTCTAAATAAGTAACACTCCCCCCATCATTAGCCCGGTTGTAGTCACGGGTGAAAATAATTATTAACAATGATGGGGTGAGTTATGTCCGAAGTTGAACATCACGACGGGATAAGCCGTCGAACTCTGGTTAAATCTACTGCCATAGGATCTCTGGCGCTTGCCGCCGGTGGGATCGCATTGCCTTTTGGTCTGAAAAGCGCCGCCGCCGCAGTGCAGACCGCTATTCAGCCAGCGGAAGATAAAGTCGTCTGGGGCGCCTGCTCGGTAAACTGCGGTAGCCGCTGCGCGCTGCGTCTGCACGTTCGCGATGACGAAGTCTATTGGGTTGAAACGGATAATACCGGCGAGGATGTTTACGGCAACCATCAGGTTCGCGCCTGCCTGCGAGGCCGTTCAATTCGCCGTCGCATTAATCATCCAGACCGTCTGAACTATCCGATGAAACGCGTGGGCAAACGCGGAGAAGGCAAGTTTGAACGTATCACCTGGGAAGAAGCGCTGGACACCATCGCCGCGAGCCTGAAAAGCGTGGTCGAAAAATACGGCAACGAAGCGGTCTACATTAACTACTCCTCCGGAATTGTCGGCGGCAATATCACCCGCTCCTCCCCTTACGCCTCGCTGGTGGCACGCCTGATGAACTGCTACGGCGGCTTCCTCAGCCACTACGGCACCTACAGCACCGCGCAGATCGCCTGCGCAATGCCCTACACCTACGGCAGCAACGACGGCAACAGTACATCAGATATCGAAAACACCAAACTGGTGGTGATGTTCGGCAATAATCCGGCAGAAACGCGCATGAGCGGCGGCGGGATCACTTACTACCTTGAACAGGCACGCGAACGCTCTAACGCACAGATGATCGTTATCGATCCGCGCTACACCGACACCGCCGCAGGCCGCGAAGACGAGTGGATCCCGATTCGTCCGGGCACCGATGCCGCACTGGTGGCAGGTATTGCGTGGGTGCTGATTAATGAAAACCTCGTCGATCAGCCCTTCCTCGATAAATACTTCGTAGGTTATGACGAAAAAACCCTGCCGGAAGGCGCACCTGTTAACGGTCATTACAAAGCCTATATTCTCGGCCAGGGTGATGACAAAACTGCGAAAACCCCGGAATGGGCGTCGCGCATTACAGGCATTCCTGCCGATCGCATCATTAAGCTGGCCCGTGAAATCGGTTCGGCAAAACCGGCCTACATTTGCCAGGGTTGGGGCCCGCAGCGTCAGGCCAACGGCGAGCAGACATCCCGCGCCATCGCCATGCTGCCGATCCTGACCGGCAACGTCGGCATTAACGGCGGCAACAGCGGCGCGCGCGAATCGACCTACACCATCACCATCGAACGTATGCCGCTGCCGGAAAATCCTGTGAAAACGCAAATCTCCTGCTTCAGCTGGACGGATGCCATCGTGCGTGGACCGGAGATGACCGCCCTGCGCGACGGCGTACGCGGTAAGGATAAGCTGGATGTGCCGATCAAGTTCATCTGGAACTATGCGGGTAATACCATCATCAACCAGCACTCTGATATCAACAAAACTCACGACATTTTGCAGGATGAGAGTAAGTGCGAAACGATCGTCGTTATCGACAACTTCATGACCTCGTCCGCGAAGTATGCCGATATTGTCCTGCCGGACCTGATGACCGTTGAGCAGGAAGATATCATCCCCAACGATTACGCCGGCAACATGGGATACCTGATTTTCCTCCAGCCGGTAACCGCCCCGAAGTTTGAGCGCAAACCCATCTACTGGATCATGAGCGAAGTAGCGAAACGTCTCGGACCGGATGTCTATCAGAAATTCACCGAAGGCCGTACGCAGGAGCAGTGGCTGCGCTACCTTTACGCCAAAATGGTTGCCAAAGATCCGCTGCTGCCGTCCTACGACGCGCTGAAAAAAATGGGTATTTATAAGCGCAAAGATCCAAATGGACATTTTGTGGCCTATAAAAAATTCCGTGACGATCCGGATGCCAATCCGCTGAAAACCCCGTCGGGGAAAATCGAGATCTACTCCAGCAAGCTGGCGAATATTGCAGCAACCTGGGAACTGCAAAAAGACGAAACCATCACCCCGCTACCGGTCTATACCTCAACCTTTGAAGGCTGGGACGCGCCCGAGCGCAGCAAATTCCCGTTGCAACTGTTCGGTTTCCACTTTAAAGCCCGTACCCACTCCAGCTACGGCAACGTGGATGTGCTCCAGGCCGCCTGTCGCCAGGAGGTGTGGCTTAACCCTGTAGACGCCGAGAAGCGCGGCATTAAAAACGGTGACACGGTGCGCGTGTTTAACGATCGCGGCGAAGTGCGCATTGCCGCCAAAGTCACCCCGCGCATCATGCCTGGTGTGAGCGCGATGGGCCAGGGCGCCTGGCATGACGCCAACATGAACGGCGATCGTGTCGATCACGGCTCCTGCATCAATACCCTGACCACACACCGCCCGTCACCGCTGGCGAAAGGCAATCCGCAGCACACGAACCTGGTGCAGATCGAGAAGGCATAAGGATTAACCGATGACAACCCAGTATGGATTTTTTATTGATTCCAGCCGCTGCACCGGGTGTAAAACCTGCGAGCTGGCCTGCAAGGATTACAAAGATCTGACCCCGGACGTCAGCTTCCGTCGTATTTATGAATACGCGGGCGGCGACTGGCAGGAGGATAACGGCGTCTGGCATCAGAACGTCTTCGCCTATTACCTGTCGATTGCCTGCAACCACTGCGAAGATCCGGCCTGCACTAAGGTCTGCCCGAGCGGGGCAATGCACAAGCGAGACGACGGTTTTGTGGTGGTGAACGAGGATGTCTGCATCGGCTGTCGCTACTGCCACATGGCCTGCCCGTACGGTGCGCCGCAGTATAACGCGGCTAAAGGCCACATGACCAAGTGCGACGGCTGCCACAGCCGCGTGGCGGACGGCAAAAAGCCCATCTGCGTCGAGTCCTGCCCGCTGCGCGCGCTGGACTTTGGCCCGATTGAAGAGCTGCGCAAAAAACACGGCCAGCTTGCTGCGGTCGCGCCGCTGCCGTCTGCGCACTTCACGAAGCCGAGTATTGTGATTAAACCTAACGCCAACAGCCGTCCGACGGGTGACACCACCGGCTACCTGGCAAACCCGAAGGAGGTGTGAGATGGGAAGTGGATGGCATGAATGGCCGCTGGTGATCTTCACCGTTTTCGGGCAGTGCGTGGCTGGCGCATTAATCGTGATGGGCTTCGCCTGGCTGAATGAACGTGATGACAAGGCCAGAATACGCATCGTGCGCAGCCTGTTTTTTCTCTGGCTGGTAATGGGTATTGGGTTTATGGCCTCGGTACTGCATCTTGGCTCCCCGCTGCGCGCCTTCAACTCGCTTAACCGCGTGGGAGCGTCAGCGCTGAGTAATGAGATCGCGGCGGGTTCGATCTTCTTTGCCGTGGGCGGTTTCTGGTGGCTGGTGTCGGTTATCGGTAAAATGCCCCCAGCTTTAGGCAAAATCTGGATGGTTGTCAGCCAGCTCCTGGGTGTCGTTTTTGTCTGGGCGATGACCCGGGTCTATCAGATCGATACCGTTCCGACCTGGTATACGGGCTACACCACGTTGGCCTTCTTCCTGACGATGGCTCTTACTGGCCCGATGCTGGCCGCGCTGCTGCTGCGGGTCGCAAACGTGACATACAAAGGTACCCTTGCCGCGTCTGTCAGCGTACTGGCACTCATCGCCTGCGTGGCGGTCGTCGTGTTGCAAAGCAATACGCTGGGGACGATCCAGAGTTCTATCCAGCAGGCTAACGCCCTGCTGCCGGATTATGGTTCGCTTCAGGTATGGCGCATCGCGCTGCTGGCGGCGGGTTTAGGCTGCTGGATCTGTCCACTTATTCGTCGTCAGGAACCGAAAACGCTCGGCCTGTTTGCAGGTTTCGTGCTGGTGGCTGTGGGTGAAATGATTGGCCGTGGGCTATTTTATGGTTTGCATATGACCGCAGGGTTAGCAATTGCAGGTTAACACAGGTGCGCGGGCTACCCCCGCGCACAAGTAAGGAAAGTTGTAATGAATGACGTCTCACACCGCGAATCGTTCGCGTTCAGCGCCCGGGTACTGGGCGCGCTGTTTTATTTTGCCCCTGACAGCGAGCAGACCGCACCGCTGGTGAGTGCCCTGACCGCAGGTGACTGGGTGCAGGACTGGCCGCTGGCGCAGGAAAGCCTGCAGCCCGTGGCCAGTATGTTTAAGAACCCGTCGGACGAAGCGTTGAAAGACGCCTGGCAGCGTCTGTTTATTGGCCCGTATGCCCTGCCCGCCCCCCCGTGGGGCTCCGTCTGGCTCGATCGCGAGTCCGTGCTGTTTGGCGATTCGACCCTTGCATTGCGCCAGTGGATGCGTGAAAACCATATCGCCTTTGAGATGCAGCAGAATGAGCCGGAAGATCACTTCGGAACGTTGCTGATGCTGGCGGCATGGCTTGCCGAGAACGGTCGCGACACAGAACGCGACCAGCTTATGGCCTGGCATCTGCTGCCGTGGAGCACGCGTTTCCTTAGCGTATTCGTTGAAAACGCGGCCCATCCGTTCTATACGGCGCTGGGTAAACTTGCCCAGCTGACGCTGGCAGAATGGCAGTCCACTTTGCTGATCCCGATTGCAGAAAAAACGCTGTACCGTTAGCAGCTCCTGGCTTGTACATCCGTTGTGTAAGCCAGGTTCGGACATTTTTGCTGCAACGCAGATCCGGAACTGCTATACTGTATATAATTACAGTGCTGGAGGTGCAAATGGCTGTTGAAACAAAATTCGTGGTCGTAAGAAAAGGTGAAGAGAAAATGACTTTTGCCAGTAAGAAAGAGGCTGACGCTCACGACAAACTGCTCGACATGGCAGAAGCGTTCACCGACTGGCTGCTGCAAAGCGGAATGCAGATGGATGAAACGCAGGCGGAAAACCTTGGTCTGTATCTTGCCGAACAGAAAGAGTCCGTGCAGCATATCCTGCGTACCAGCAAGCTTCCCGAGCTCAATGCTGCAACGGATAAAACAGCGCCAGAGGCGGATAGCAGCAAAAAAATCCGGGCCGTCAAAGCCGCCTGATCGTCAGAACGACTCATCACCTGTCCTGCTGCCGCGGGCCGGAAACGGCTCGCGGCTTAATAGTGCGGTAAATTATCACACAACTCTTGCAACTCGTTGATTAGTCTGGCCACATGGAAACCATCACAGACAGAATGATGAACCTGAACGGCGAAAGGCAACAAGACTTTTCCATCCTGGTTAAAGTATTTTCCAAACGTGAACATGGGCGCAAAAAAGTTCTGCATGTTAGCCACGTTGATATTAAAACTGGTAAAACTGACCCACGGAATATCCGATATGAAGAATATATTTTCCCGGTACTCTTCTTTAGGCCAGTAGGCAAGATTATCACCATAGCGAGAAACGTCTTCTGCATAAACGTTCTGAAAGTGATGAATATTCCCGTCGAAGTGACTCCATAATGATGAAAACGTCTCCGTCTCTTTATGGAAAAGGGTATAGCTGGGATGCACCTCATTCCATATTACAAGCTCATTATCCTTCATAGCCATACGGAACTCAGAATGGCGGTTAACGACTGTCGAAATAAGGGAAATAATCGAAGGATAAAATTTCCAGCCAACCTGTTTGATATGTTTCAGCAGCGCAGTGATATCCAGCTGAACCGTTTGGTTAATCGTGCATTGAGCAAAGCTCTGAAAGACTTCAAAATGTTCTTTCCTTGCCCAACTCGATAAGTCTACAGCCGTATATTCTGGCGTTATTTTTGTCATTTCTTTGCCTTAATTAAGCAGCGCTATATAAAATAGTAGCGTACCACAAACCCAGGAGCTGTATAGACCGTCGAGCAGAGGCTGCCTTAAATTTTCAACGTATCAATAACCGCTCTCAGCGCCGGGGACACGTTGCGGTGCGGATAATAGAGGTAAAGCCCTTCCATCCGCAGGCTGTAGCGCTGTAAGACGCGTATAAGCGTGCCACGCTCCAGATCGTCAGACACCAGCTCAACCGGGACATAGGCCAGCCCGAGTTCCAACCGGGCCGCTTCGGCCTCCATGTAGCTGTCGGAAAAGGCCCATTGCCCCTCAGGCCGGTGCGTAACTCGCTTCCCGTCCTGAACAAGCTCCCATTGATAGTGGTTACCGTCGGCAAACTGGTAGGCAATGCAGGGATGAGCATCCAGATCGGCGGGCGTCTGCGGGAAACCATAGCGCCGAAAATGCGCCGGGGCGGCAACCACAGCCATCTCCATATCGGGCGTGATGCGCACCGCAATCATTCCTTGTCCCACCTCCGGCCCCAGCCGGACGCCCGCGTCGAATCGCTCGGCAATGATATCCACGAACCGGCTCTCATTCATCAATTCCAGACGGATATCCGGGTAACGCTGTTTGAAGATAGCGAGCTTTGGCAGCAGACATTTCTCGATGGCGTGCTGGCTGGCATTAATGCGCACCGTGCCGGACGGCGTCTGGCGATAATGCGCCAGTCTGGCCAACCCGGTATCAAGCGCATCAAAGGCGGAGCCGGCGGTCTGGTAAAGCTGTTCCCCGGCGTGTGTCAGCGACAGCTTGCGCGTAGTGCGCACCAGAAGCTGAACGCCCAGCCGCTCCTCCAGCTCGCGAACCGATCGGCTGATCCCGGATTGCGCCAGCCCGAGCCGCTGTGCGGCTGCCGTGAAGCTTCCCTCCCGCACCACCTGGATAAAGAGATACAGCTCATTATAGTTTTCCCGCTTCGCCATCATGCCTCGTCAATTCATAACAAAATGATATTAATCCTAGCAGCTTTTGGCCTCTAATCAGCACTATTTCTGCTAACTATAATGGCCTCATTACAACAACACACGGTACCTCTTATGAAAACATTCACCCAAAAACTGCCCGTTGCGCTGCTGTTATGCGCATCATTAAGTGGAGTGACAACAATGAGTTATGCAGAAACGCTAAATCCTAACGCCCCCGTTTCGATGGTGACAACCTGGGATAAAACCTTCGCCGAGAGCAATAAAGTCAACCACCGCAAAGTGACGTTCCAGAACCGGTACGGGATCACTCTGGTGGGCGATCTGTACATTCCCAGGAACCACGGCGACCAGAAACTGGCGGCGATAGCCGTCAGTGGGCCGTTCGGTGCGGTTAAAGAACAATCCAGCGGTCTGTACGCCCAGACTCTGGCTGAGCAGGGGTTCGTGGCCCTGGCCTTCGATCCATCCTACACGGGGGAAAGTGGCGGCCAGCCGCGTAACGTTGCCTCCCCTGACATCAACACCGAAGACTTTAGCGCCGCTGTGGATTTCCTGGGGTTACAGAAAGAAGTCGACCGTAACCGTATCGGCATTCTTGGTATCTGCGGCTGGGGCGGTATGGCGCTGAACGCGGCATCCATGGATACCCGCGTGAAGGCGGTCGCCACCAGCGTAATGTACGATATGAGCCGCGCGATGGGTCACGGCGTGGGCAACGGGAAAGATCGCTATTCAGCGGCCGATCGTCGGGCCGTGTTGCAGTATTTGAACGCGCAGCGCTGGAAAGATGCTGAAAGCGGCACTTTCGCCCATGGCGGCCACGATATTAATGTCGATGAGAATGGCAAGGTGACGGCGGCCGAGCGCATTCTGCCGGAAGCACTGCCCACCGATCCGCATCCGGTACTGAAAGAGTTCTATGATTACTACCGTATGCCGCGCGGTTTCCATGCCCGTTCCGTAAACTCCACCGGCGCGTGGACTGCGACCATGCCGTTATCCTTTATGAATATGCCGCTGTTGAGCTATGCCGGGGAGATCACTATCCCAACGCTGATTGTGACCGGTGAAAACGCACACTCTCGTTATTTTGCGGAGGATGCGTTCAAGGCCGTCGGCAGCAAAGAGAAAGAGCTGGTGATTGTTCCCGGTGCAAACCATGTTGATCTCTACGATAACGTCGCAGGAAAAATCCCGTTCGCGCAGTTTGAGCAGTTCTTCAAAACCAGTCTGAAATAACACTCTAAGCCCCCGGAAATCACGGGGGCATCTCTTCTCATCGTCGTGAATGACACCTATGTCTACACTGAATCAAATCCCATCCCGCTACAGCGAGCATGCACACTGGGACAGTATTTTTGCCCGTCAGTCTGCTCGTGGCATCTGCAATAAGGCATTATATTAACAGGGTTATTTTATTTAATTACAAAACCTCGAATACCTCCCGTTGAAATAATAATTAAGCAATATCCTGGTCAGTCGGCGACATCGCTTTGTTAGCTTGAGAAGTCAGGCAAAGCTCAAACTGGAGGTATTCTTTGCTGATTAAATTAAAGAAAGAACGAACGCATCTGGAGGATCGTCGTCTTGCACTCTGGCTGGCGACCTCCGCGGGACTGCTGAATGCCATTGCGCTGGGCGCGTTCGGCTTTTTCCCCTCTCATATGACGGGTAATACATCGCAGTTATCCAGCGAAGTTTCCTCCACCGATCTCAGTGATATTCTTTTTTTTGGCGCCATTATTCTGTCGTTTGTCACTGGCGCCATTGTTGCGCGGATTATTGTTATCTGGGGAATTATCCATAACGTCAGGCTGATATTCAGCCAGGTTTTATTTGTTGAAGGGCTATTACTTGCGGGGGTATCCCTTTATGAAATGTATTTTCACTCCTTCGCCACGAATCAGGAGATTATTCTTTTCCTGTGCGGTTTGATGGGAATTCATAACTCCACCTCAACTCAGCTTTCCGGCGGTCGGGTGAGATCCACGCACATTACCGGTACGCTGACCGATGCCGGCATTTCGCTGGCCTCCGTTATGGTCGCCATGCTGCGCCGGGATTATTCCAAAGACACGGCCGCGCAAAAGAGCCAGCTCAAAACCCATTTAACCACCGTTTTCTCGTTTATTACCGGCGGGATTGCGGGGCTGATCCTCTTCAGAGAGTTTGGATTCCACGCGATGCTGGCACTGGGCCTGATGCTGGTGTTTATCGCCGCCTTTTCAATCGTTCGTATCTCGTGGCGCGTTCGAAAGGTACGCGCCGCGCTTAGTCGATAGGGTGATCAGCACGCCTCAAGTGACGTTGTCACTTGAGGCGTGCTTCTTTAAGACTATTCTGCCTTCCCACTGACAGCCCTTACGCCATAAGGCTTAACTCAGGTTGTCACTAATTTCATAGGGTTACTGTTTTACCCCCTTTGCTGGAACCCTTCCGTTTCGCTTGCTATAGGTGAAGTACCCCTGCCGAAACATGGCATAACAACAGGCAACCGCAACAGGTGGTTGCTATAACGCATGCGCACAGGGAGACACACCGCAATGCACCCATTACTTAAACGTTCGCTGCTTTTTGTCGGCGCGATTATCGTGGTCCTCGCTCTCCTCACCTGGGGAATTGGACTGGAGACGATTAAGGCGCGCCAGGTTGACCTGCTCTACCTCGGTCAACAACACCTGATTCTGGTCTTTTCATCAATGTTCTTTGCCCTGCTGGTGGGCATTCCAAGCGGTATTCTGCTGAGCCGTCCAGCGGCACGGGGTATCGCCGAATACGTGATGCAAATCTTTAACGTGGGCAACACCCTGCCGCCGCTGGCCGTTCTGGCGCTGGCGATGGTGGTGATTGGCATCGGTGATAAACCGGCCATTATCGCCCTCTTTCTCGCTTCTTTGCTGCCAATTGTGCGTAACACCTATGCCGGGCTGTGCTCTGTTCCCGCGTCGTTGCTGGAAGCGGCAAACGGCATCGGCATGACCAAATGGCAGCGCCTGCATCAGGTCGAAATTCCTAACGCCTGGCCGGTGATGCTTTCCGGTATTCGCATTGCCACTGCGATTAACGTCGGTACCGCACCGCTGGCATTCCTGATTGGCGCCAGCAGCTACGGCGAGCTGATTTTCCCGGGGATCTATCTGAATGACTTCCCGACGCTGATCCTGGGCGCGGCGGCCACCGCCCTGTTCGCCCTGATTCTGGATACGCTGCTGGCGGCACTGGGTCGACTACTGAGCCCGCATCTCGCGCGATAATTATAACAAGGAGCTTCTATGAGACTGTTTTCCGGCCTGACGGCGCTGTGCGCCGCCGCGCTCTTCACCAGCCAGGCGCTCGCCGCGCCGCTGATCCTGGCAACAAAGAGCTTTACCGAGCAGCACATTCTCTCGGCCATGACCGTACAGTATCTGCAAAAGAAAGGATTTCAGGTGCAGCCGCAGACTAATATTGCGACGGTGATTTCTCGTAACGCGATGATCAACAAGCAGATTGATATGACCTGGGAGTACACCGGCACGTCGCTGATCATCTTCAACCATATCAACAAACGCATGTCGCCGCAGGAGTCATACGAGACGGTGAAACGCCTCGACGCAAAGCACGGTCTGGTGTGGCTTAAACCTGCCGATATGAACAATACCTATGCCTTTGCCATGCAGCGCAAGCGCGCCGAGGCTGAACATATCAATACCATGTCTGAGATGGTGGCAAAGATTGAGCAGATCCGTAAAACCGATCCAGATAACAACTGGCTGCTGGGCCTTGACCTGGAATTTGCCGGGCGTAGCGACGGGATGAAACCGTTGCAGGCGGCCTACAACATGGAGCTGGACCGCCCGCAGATCCGCCAGATGGATCCGGGGCTGGTCTATAACGCGGTGCGCGACGGGTTTGTCGATGCCGGGCTGATCTACACCACCGACGGGCGCGTGAAGGGCTTCGATCTTAAAGTGCTGGAAGACGATAAAGGCTTCTTCCCGAGTTACGCCGTGACGCCAGTTGTTCGAAAAGACACGCTGGAGGCTAACCCGGGGCTGGAGGAGGCGCTGAACACCCTCTCAGCCCAGCTCAACAACGACGTTATCACCGAACTGAATAAAAAGGTGGATATCGACCATCAGTCACCGCAGCAGGTCGCCCGTGATTTCCTGCGTAGCAAACAGTTGCTGTAGGAGGCGCTATGGAGACGATTCACTATATTCTCGACAACTGGGACTATCTCTTAACCCTGACGCTGCAACACCTCTGGCTGGTGGCACTCGCCGTGGGCCTGGCGATTGTTATTGGCGTGCCGCTGGGTATTTTAATTGTCCGCCATAAATGGCTGGCAACGCCGGTGCTGGGGATTGCCACCATTGTGCTCACCATCCCGTCAATTGCGCTTTTCGGCCTGATGATCCCGCTCTTTTCGCTGATCGGTCAGGGCATTGGCGCCCTGCCCGCGATTACGGCGGTGTTCCTCTATTCACTGCTGCCGATTGTGCGCAACACCCACACGGCGCTCGACAGCCTGCCACCCGGCCTGCGCGAAGCGGGACGCGGCATCGGCATGACCTTCTGGCAGCGTCTGCGCTGGGTGGAGATCCCGATGGCGCTGCCGGTCATTTTTGGCGGCATCCGCACCGCCGTGGTGATGAACATCGGCGTCATGGCGATTGCTGCCGTGATTGGCGCGGGCGGTCTGGGCCTGCTGCTGCTTAACGGTATTGGCGGGAGTGATATTCGTATGTTAATTGCGGGCGCGCTGATGATTTGTCTTTTAGCGATTGTGCTCGACTGGTTGCTGCACCGTTTGCAGGTGGTACTGACTCCGAAGGGGATTCGATAATGATAAAACTGGAAAACCTCACCAAACAATTTTCACAGAAGCACGGCCAGACGTTTAAGGCCGTCGACAACGTCAATCTGAACGTGCCTGAAGGGGAAATGTGCGTGCTGCTCGGCCCGTCCGGCTGCGGGAAAACCACTACCCTGAAGATGATTAACCGTCTCATTACGCCAAGCAGCGGGACGATCCTGATTAACGGCGAAGACACCAGCGGGATGGACACCGTGACCCTGCGCCGCAACATTGGCTACGTGATCCAGCAGATTGGCCTGTTCCCGAACATGACTATCGAAGAGAACATTACCGTCGTGCCGCGCATGCTGGGCTGGGACAAAGCGCGCTGTAAATCCCGTGCCGAGGAGCTGATGGATATGGTGGCAATGGATCCACATAAATTCCTTCACCGCTATCCGCGCGAAATGTCCGGCGGTCAGCAGCAGCGTATCGGCGTCATCCGCGCGCTGGCAGCGGATCCTCCAGTCCTGCTGATGGATGAACCATTCGGCGCGGTTGACCCGATTAACCGTGAGGTGATCCAGAACCAGTTCCTGGAGATGCAGCGCAAGCTGAAAAAGACCGTGATGCTGGTGAGCCACGATATTGACGAAGCGCTGAAGCTGGGCGACCGTATTGCCGTCTTCCGTCAGGGGCGTATTGTTCAGTGCGCCAGCCCGGACGAGCTGCTGGCGAAACCCGCCAATGAGTTTGTCGGCTCGTTTGTTGGTCAGGACCGGACGTTGAAACGCCTGCTGCTGGTATCCGCGGGCGACGTCACCGACCAGCAGCCGACGATTACGGTACGCGAATCGACGCCGCTGCCAGAGGCCTTCGCCACCATGGATGACAACGATATTCGCGCCATTACCGTGGTTGATGATCTCGGCAAACCGCTGGGCTTTGTGAAGCGCCGCGAAGCGCGTAATGCCAGCGGCAGCTGCGGTGATATTCTGCATCCGTTCCGCATGACAGGTAAGGCCGAGGATAACCTGCGCGTGGTGCTTTCTCGCCTGTATGAGAGCAACACCAGCTGGATGCCGATTGTGGACGAGGACGGACGCTATAACGGCGAGATATCCCAGGATTATATTGCGGAGTATTTGAGTTCCGGGCGTACGCGCCGGGCGTTGAATATTCATAGCGAGAGTTAAGCATTCAGGCCGGGTACTGCCCGGCCTTTTTCCGCACGCATACCTTTTGCTAACCTCACGTTTTCCCGCCACAATATCGTATCGTCCCCGTTAATCACGACTTCATGCAACGTCTTCACGCATACCCCGACATCCGCGCGATGTTTCGCCGTCTCCTGATTGCTACCGTCACCGGCGTGCTGGCAGCGCTGGCCGTTGCGGTGTTCCGCCACAGCATGTATCTGCTGGAGTGGTTGTTTCTCAGCAACGAAAGCGGAAGCCTGGTGAACGCCGCTGCCGCGTTATCGCCCTGGCGGCGGGCGCTGACGCCTGCGCTGGGTGGTCTGGCCGCGGGAGTGCTGCTGTGGGGATGGCAACGCATGACGGCACAACGTCCCCACGCCCCGACCGATTATATGGAGGCGCTGGAGACGGGTGATGGCCAGTTTGATTACGGCGCCAGCCTGGTGAAATCCCTCGCCTCGTTGCTGGTGGTCGCCAGCGGCAGCGCCATCGGCCGGGAAGGCGCCATGATCCTGCTTGCCGCCCTCGCTGCCTCCTTTTTTGCACAACGTTGTACGCCGAAATCCGAATGGAAACTGTGGATCGCCTGCGGTGCTGCCGCCGGGATGGCCAGCGCCTATCATGCGCCGCTGGCGGGCAGCCTGTTTATCGCAGAGATCCTGTTTGGCACGCTGATGCTGGCCTCCCTCGGCCCGGTGGTGATTGCCGCTGTGGTGGCCCTGCTAACCACGCGCCTGTTAAGTCCCGGCGCGAATACACTTTATGATGTCCATCTCAGCGAGATGCTTACGGCGGTGGATTATTTCCTGATCGTTGGCGTGGGTCTGCCGGCTGGCGTTTGCGGCCCGCTGCTGATGTGGCTGATGGCGGCCAGCCACAGGCTGTTTCTGCGTCTCAAACTTTCACCGCCGTGGCAGCTGGCGCTGGGGGGTCTGATCGTCGGGCTGCTGTCGCTGCTGACGCCGAAGGTATGGGGGAATGGCTACAGCGTGGTTCAGGCGTTTTTGCAGTCGCCGCCGTTGCTGTCGGTAATTGCCGGCGTCTTTTTCTGCAAGCTCCTGGCGGTGCTGGCAAGCAGCGGGTCCGGCGCACCGGGAGGCGTGTTTACGCCAACCTTGTTCGTTGGTATGGCAACGGGAATGCTGTTTGCGCAGATCTTTGCGCTGTGGTTTCCTGGCTCTGAGACGGCGATCCTGCTTGGGCTGGCAGGAATGGCGACGCTGCTCGCCGCCACAACGCATGCGCCAATCATGTCGGCCTTGATGGTATGTGAGATGACCGGGCAGTATTTTTTACTTCCCGGTTTGCTGGTTGCCTGTGTTGTGGCGTCGGTATTGTCGAGAACGCTACGCCACGACTCGATCTACGGCCAGCATACCGCCGAAAGCCGAGAGATCGATATAGTGCGCTAATTCGCGCTGCTCGGCGCGGGGCAGATAAGGCAGTTCGCCTGCCAACGGGCCAGGCAGCTTTTTGCTCAGCACGTCGATGATTTCTGCGTAGTGCGCAAGGCCCGGGTTAATACGGTTCGCCACCCAACCAATCAGTGGCAGGCCGTCATTAGCGATAGCCTGCGCCGTCAGCAAGGCATGGTTGATGCACCCTTCCTGAATGCCCACGACCATAATCACCGGCAGCTGCTCCTGCACCACCCACTCGGAAAGGGGACGTAAATCGTTCATCAGGCTGCGCCAGCCACCGGTCCCTTCAACGACAACGTGATCAACCTTTTCACTCAGATTTGC
This sequence comes from Enterobacter cloacae complex sp. ECL411, assembly GCF_021869665.1. NCBI lineage: Bacteria > Pseudomonadati > Pseudomonadota > Gammaproteobacteria > Enterobacterales > Enterobacteriaceae > Enterobacter > Enterobacter cloacae complex sp. ECL411. Next base: position 2,079,225 of record NZ_CP091486.1, on the reverse strand, counting down.
CAGGCCATCAGAAAGCAGACTGTAGTTGATAAGCCCACTGTGAGCGACGCTGCTTTCCTCTTCGCTTAACGCGATGGGATTGACGGCATCATAAGGCAGTTCCAGAGACGAGACGCTTTGCAGAACCAGGGCGTCCTTATTGCGCAGCCCTTCTGGCGTCTCTTTACTGCCTTTTGCTACCGGCTTGTATCCTGCAACGCGTTTACCGCTTGCCGCCAGGGCCTGAAGTAACGCGCGGGATACGACGGTCTTCCCGACAGACGTATCCGTACCAGTAATAAAGAAACGCTTAAGCATGACTCATTCCACCTCTTGGGTATGCTTCAAAAAATATAAACCAGGTAAATAATTCAGTGGGGAAAGTCTACGGGAAGCGTGCGCTACCCGGCTTGAGATAGCGCAATTTTTCGTACATCTATGGAAAAGAGTTAGCCCTGAAGCAAACGAATCAGTAACGAGCCGTTGTACATCGCATCTTTTACCAGCGCGGCGCCAGCCATCGTACCCTGGTTGGAAAATTGCGTACTTTCGACCACGATGTTTTTACTGTACGCGGGAAGCGCCTGCTGGTTGATGCAGGCGGAAATTGCCGGAAAGAGGATATCCGCCGCCTGGCTGAGCGGGGAGCCGATCAGTATTTTTTGCGGGTTAAACAGGTTCACCATAATGGCCAGAATGCGCCCGACATTATTGCCCACGCCGGTAATGATGTCCTTCGCCAGCAGATCGCCCTGCCTTGCCGCAGTGCACAATGCCTCGACGCTCAACGGTTGACCGTGCAGCGTGGAGCTCATTGACTGGCTGAGCCGCACCTGCGCCAGCTCCAGCACGCTTTCAACGCTGGCAATTGTCTCCAGACAGCCATGGTTACCGCAGTAGCAGCGTTTTCCGTACGGATCGACCTGCGTATGGCCAATCTCCACCAGGCTACTGCTGCCAGCATGCAACAGACGCCCGTCGGTGATCACACCTGCGCCAACGTTATGATCAATCACCACCTGAATCACGTCGCGCGCGCCCCGGGAAGCGCCAAACAACGCCTCCGCCATCGTCCAGGCGCTGATATCATGCTGAATGTAGACCGGCACACCGGTGTGGTTTTCCAGCACGTCGCCCAGCGGCATCTCTTTGACGTTTTCATAAAACGGCATGCGGTGCACAATGCCATTTTCGGTATCAATAATTCCCGGCAGGGTGATCGCAATCGCCGTTAAACGTTCAAGGCGCTGCTGGTGACGAATAAAGAACTGGTCGATGTGGGTCAGAATGGCATCGAGAAGTGGTTGCTCTGCATCGAGCGGGAGGTCCAGCCGGTCTTCCACCACCAGCTTGCTGCTGAGGTCGCGCAGCGCGAGGAAGATTTCCCCGCGGCTAATTCGCAGCGACAGGTAGTGCCAGGCTTCCGTTTCCACCACCAGCCCTACCGCCGGACGGCCACGGCTGCCCGGCTCCTGAATTTCTGTCTCCTGAACCAGATGGGCTTCCAGCATTTCGCGGACAATCTTGGTAATACTGGCGGGTGCCAGTTGTGCCAGGCGCGAAAGATCGATACGCGAAACCGGACCCAGCTGATCAATCAGGCGATAAACGGCGCCCGCGTTGGTCTGCTTGATCTGATCGATATGCCCTGGCTGACTATCAGCAACCACCTCGTACTCCCTTATTTTCGAGCTTCGAAATAAACTGAGGGCTATGGTGAAGCACTTCAATGGCTGACGTCAAATTTTTACTTAGCCATGTGATTTACTGCACATTTTCGCCCGCTTTTCCCTATAAATAACGCCCGTGAGAAGCGGTAATTAATTGTTCTTTGAAACGCTGTGCCGCATGGCTCTGTTCATGATGTTTAGACCACACCAGCCACATCTCCGAGATCGCATCCTGCTCGGCAATATTCACCCAGCGCATTTCCGGCAGTTGTACCCGTTTAAACGAGGCCGGAAGAATCGACACGCCAAGTCCTGCGGCAACGAGACCAATGATCGTCATGGCTTCCCCCACTTCCTGCGCGATAGTCGGGACAAGGCCATATCGCCGCATCAGACCAAGAATATCGTCATACAATCCGGTACCCACCTGTGGGTCAAAAAAGACAAAGGGTTCTTTCGCCAGTTCAGCCAGCGTGACGCTATGCTGCGCGGCGAGCGGGTGATCCCGGGGGATCATCGCCATCAGCGGTTCGCGGAGGATCACCTGCCACGCCAGGGTATCAGGCAACTGCGTGTTACGCATTAGCCCCAGGTCGAGCGATCCTTCATTAAGCGGCGATATTTGCTCCCGGGTATTGATTTCGCGCGTCTGAATATGCACATCCGGAAAGTTACTGCGAAACGAGGATAGCGTTTGTGAAACAGCGCTGATGAAGGGGGCCGACGAGGTAAACCCGATGCGCAGCTCTCCCGTCTCCCCGAGATGAAGCCGTTCCGCTCTGGCGGCGGCGTCCACCACCATACTCAGGATCTGTCGGCTATCGGCGAGAAACTGTTTTCCCGCCGCCGTCAGGCTCACGCTGCGGTTGGTTCGCGCCAGCAAACGCGCCCCAACCTGCTGCTCAAGGATCTGGATCTGTTGGCTCAGCGGTGGCTGGCAGATATTCAGCCTTGCCGCAGCACGACCAAAATGGAGCTCTTCAGCGACGGCGACAAAATAGCGCAGATGGCGCAGCTCGATATTCATATTTTTAAAGTATCATTTCAGATTATTAATATATTAGACAGATTATTTACATTTTCCTACCCTAATCTTGTGGTCATACCCGTCACCAGAAACCACGGGGAAGTTTAAGCAAGGATTATGTGTGAGCCGTACAACGACCGTTGATATCGCGCCGGCCAGCGACATTGATGATTTACCCGCAGTACCGCAGCCGGTTCAGTTTATAAAACGTGGTACCCCCCAGTTTATGCGCGTCACGCTGGCGCTCTTTTCAGCGGGTCTCGCCACTTTCGCCCTGCTCTACTGCGTTCAGCCGATCCTGCCGGTCCTGTCGCATGAATTTGGCGTGTCGCCAGCCAGCAGCAGTATTTCGCTCTCCATTTCAACCGGGATGCTGGCGATCGGTCTGCTGTTCACCGGGCCACTTTCAGATGCCATCGGGCGTAAGCAGGTCATGGTAACGGCGTTAATGCTGGCCTCCGTGTGTACCTTGCTGTCCACCATGATGACCAGCTGGCACGGCATTCTGGTCATGCGCGCGCTGATTGGGTTATCTCTCAGCGGCGTGGCGGCGGTCGGGATGACCTATCTCAGCGAGGAGATCCACCCGAGTTTCGTGGCCTTCTCCATGGGGCTGTACATCAGCGGGAACTCTATCGGCGGGATGAGCGGACGCCTGCTCAGCGGTGTGTTTACCGATTTCTTTAACTGGCGCATTGCGCTGGCCGTAATCGGCTGCTTCGCCCTCGCTTCGGCGCTAATGTTCTGGAAAATCCTGCCGGAATCGCGCCATTTCCGCCCGACTTCCCTGCGTCCGAAAACACTGTTTATCAACTTCCGTCTGCACTGGCGCGACAAAGGTTTGCCGCGACTGTTTCTGATGGGATTCCTGCTGATGGGGTCATTTGTCACGCTGTTTAACTATATTGGCTACCGGCTGATGCTTTCACCTTGGCATCTTAGCCAGGCATTGGTGGGTTTGCTCTCTGTGGCGTATCTCACCGGAACATGGAGTTCGCCAAAAGCGGGCGCCATGACCGCGCGCTTCGGCCGTGGTCCGGTGATGCTGGTGTCCACAGCCGTGATGCTGTTCGGACTGCTGATGACGCTTGTCTCTTCCCTGTGGCTGATTTTTGCCGGAATGCTGCTCTTCTCTGCGGGATTCTTTGCCGCGCATTCTGTTGCCAGCAGCTGGATTGGCCCACGCGCTCGCCGCGCCAAAGGTCAGGCTTCGTCTCTGTATCTGTTCAGTTACTATCTCGGTTCCAGCATTGCCGGGACTCTCGGCGGGGTGTTCTGGCATAACTACGGCTGGAACGGCGTGGGCGGATTTATCGCGCTGATGTTGTGTGCGGCACTGCTGGTGGGCGCGAGCCTGCATAAACGACTGCATTAACATTCAGCCCTCTTCGTGTTTAAATCGAGCCGATGCTAATTTTTGTCATCGGCTGATTCAGACACGAGGACTTCATGAAAAACAATAACTATCAACAACTCACCCGCACCTTCCAGCGTCTCTCCCGCTTCTCTCACCTCTCCTCCATCGCCAGCTGGGACATGTTTACCATGATGCCGCCCGGCGGCAGCGCCGCGCGCGGTGAAGCGCTGGCGGAGATGAGCGTCCTGCAACATCAGATCCTGACCGATAAAAAAGTGGGTGAATGGCTGGCGGCGGCGGCAGAAGAAGATCTGAACGACGTTGAGCAGGCCAACCTGCGTGAAATGACGCGCCACTACCAGCAGGCCACTTTACTGCCGGAATCGCTGGTGGAGGCCAAATCGCTGGCGGGCAGCAGGTGTGAACACGCCTGGCGTACTCAGCGTCCGGCCAACGACTGGCAGGGCTTTTCAGCCAACCTGAAAGAGGTGGTGAAGCTCAGTCGTGAAGAGGCCCGCCTGCGCGCCGAGGCTAAAGGCTGCACGCCTTACGACGCGCTGCTGGATATCTTTGAACCCGACATGACCAGCGCTCGCCTGGATGTGCTGTTCGGCGATCTGAAGTCCTGGCTGCCGGAGCTGCTGGCAAAGGTTGTGGAAAAACAGGCTCAGCGATCGTTCGTTCCGCCACAGGGTCCCTTCCCCACCGCCACCCAGCGCGAGCTGGGCCTGGAAGCGATGAAAATGCTTGGCTTCGATTTTAACGGCGGTCGTCTGGACGTTAGCGCCCACCCGTTTTGCGGCGGCGTGCCGGAAGATGTGCGTATCACCACGCGTTACGATGAAGATGAACTGCTCAGCGCGCTTTTCGGTGTGATCCACGAAACCGGACATGCCCGCTACGAGCAAAACCTTCCGCGAGCGTGGGCCGGCCAGCCCGTTGCGTTGGCGCGCTCTACGGCGATCCATGAATCCCAAAGTCTGTTCTTTGAAATGCAGCTGGGCCGCAGTGAAGCTTTCCTGAAGCATCTGCTTCCGGTGGTCCATGCCCGTTTCGGCAGCCAGGCGGCATTCAGTGAAGAGAATTTTATTGCCTGGAACCAGCGCGTGAAGCCGGGCTACATCCGCGTTGATGCAGATGAAGTGAGCTATCCGGCGCATGTGGTGCTGCGCTATGAGATTGAGCGCGCGCTGATCAATGGCGAAATTGAAGTGGATGATATCCCCGCGTTATGGGATGAGAAAATGCAGGCCTGGCTTGGATTATCCACCAAAGATAACTACCGCAACGGCTGTATGCAGGACATCCACTGGACCGACGGCGGTTTTGGCTACTTCCCGTCTTACACGCTGGGGGCTATGTATGCGGCACAGCTGTTCCATGCCGCCAAAACTGCGCTGCCCGGGTTGCAGGCATCCATTGCCGGGGGCGACTTCTCGGCGCTGTTTGACTGGCTGCGTCAGAATATCTGGCAGCACGGCAGCCGTTTCAGCACGTCGCAGCTCATCACCCAGGCCACAGGTGAAGATCTGAATATCCGCTACTTCCGCGAACACCTGACGTCCCGCTACCTGTAAACGAACGCGCCGGGGGCCACCCCGGCGTTGTACATATGGTTACACGCCGATACCAATCACTCACGGAAACCCCGAATTTACAGGGATATAGTTATTTCAACGGCCCCGCAGTGGGGTTAAATGAAAAACCAAATTCGAGGGTATGAAAATGAAAAAAGTATTAGCTCTGGTTGTTGCCGCTGCTATGGGTCTTTCTTCCGCTGCATTCGCGGCTGAAACTACCGCCACCGCAGCGCCTGCGGCATCCACCGCTGCTCCGGCCAAAACGGTTCACCATAAAAAACATCACAAAGCGGCTAAACCAGCGGCAGAACAGAAAGCGCAGGCCGCGAAAAAGCATCACAAAAAAGCGGCAAAACCTGCGGTAGAGCAGAAAGCCCAGGCGGCTAAAAAGCATCACAAAAAAGCGGCAAAACACGAAGCGGCTAAACCTGCTGCACAGCCAGCAGCGTAAGAGTACAAGCTTAACCGTGCCCTTCGGGGCACGTTGGTAAACCGGCGCTGAACGGGATTGCGGTCAGCGCCGTTTTTTTATCCGGAGGGCGTATGCTGCGGCGCTATCGGTTTGAGTTCATTCTTATCCTGCTAATTTTATGCGCGCTCATCGCCAGCCACTTTTATCTTTCCTGAATGTAGCACGCTGATTTTACTCCCACTTTCTCGCCGTCGCGTCTATAGTATTTTCATAGGGTTCACTTTTAATAATCATAATTACCCCCACCAGAGTGTGATATGCGTAAATCTGTTGTGTTGTTACTGGGAACGTTTAGCCTTTTTGCTGGCTTTTCACATGCGGATGAGGGCGACGATGACGCCATCAGCGCCAAAGAGGTAAAGACGCTGTTTTTTGGTCATGACGATCGTACGCGTGTCACCGATCCTACCGAAGCGCCCTGGGATGCCATCGGGCAACTGGAAACCGCCAGCGGCAATCTATGTACCGCAACTCTCATAACGCCACGCCTTGCGCTGACGGCGGGTCATTGCCTGTTAATGCCGCCCGAAGGCAAACCGGATAAAGCGATCGCCCTGCGCTTTGTCTCGCAGAAAGGGATTTGGCGCTACGAAATTCACGGTATTGAGGGGCGGGTGGATCCGTCGCTCGGGAAACGCCTGAAACCGGATGGCGATGGCTGGATTGTGCCGCCCGGGGCGGCCTCCTGGGATTTCGGGCTGATCGTTTTACGTTATCCGCCGTCCGGGATCGCTCCGCTACCGCTCTTTGATGGTGACAAAGACGCGCTCACCGCCGCCCTGAAAGCCGCCGATCGTAAAGTGACGCAGTCAGGCTACCCTGTTGATCACCTCGATTCGCTGTACACCCATACGGACTGCGTGGTGACGGGCTGGGCGCAAAACAGCGTGCTTTCGCATCAGTGCGATACGCTACCGGGTGATAGCGGATCGCCCCTGATGTTAAAAACCGTTAACGGCTGGCAACTGATTGGCGTTCAGAGTTCTGCTCCGGCAGCGAAAGACCGCTGGCGCGCCGATAACCGAGCGTTGGCGGTGACCGGTTTTCGCGACCGGCTGGAAGCCCTGGCGCAGCAGTAGGCCACTCAGGCCAGTTTAATCATGATCATGCCAGCGAGCAGTAATACCAGCCCTATCCAGCCTTTATGGTTTAAACGCTGCCCGAACATAATCCAGCCTGCCGCCAGGGTGGCGGCAATACCGAAGCCGCCCCACAGCGCGTAGGCCACGGAAAGATCGATGCCTTTCACCGCCTGTGACAGAGCGCTAAACGCCCCCAGAACCGCGGCAATCGATAACAAGCCGTAGGCTTTGCGACGAAAGCCGTCGGAGAACTTCAAAAAGACGTTCGCAATAATTTCCAGAACGATGGCGAAAGCCAGCCAGGCCGCGTGGATCCATTCAAACTGCTGCATGGGTCTGCTCCTTCTGCTGTTTGGCTGGTTTGCGCGTACCCGATTTAATCAGCACGATACCTGCGACCAGGGTCGTCAGCCCGGCAATTTTCATTGTCGTCAGGGTTTCATCAAATATCATGACGCTGAACAGCGTAATCAATAAAATACCAACACCTTCCCACAAAGCGTATGCCACGCCCAGCGCGATTTTTTTAACCGCGAAAGAGAGGAATATATAGGAAAGCGTAATCATGACCAGCATCAAAATAAATCCGGTGCTGCCGTCACTCACGCTCGCCCATTTCATCGACAAGGTGCCGGTAATTTCAGCAACGATAGCCAGAGCTAATAAAATCCAGTAAAACATGTTTTTCTCCTGCTTGAGAATATAATCCATCGAGGCTCGCTGCGAACAGCAAACCAAAAAAGTGGGAATTAAATCAGTTAGCTAAGCGCATAGCGCCAGCTCAGGCAGAAGACGTGACTATAGCGCGGAACGCCAGTGTTGTTCACCGGAAAGCGTGCAGAGGGAGGTAGAAAACAGAGCAGAGTTGTTTGAAAAATACGTCCTGAACAAATTGTCCATAAAATTACAATTATCCGCGGTGTTGCTTCTCGTCTTTGCGGATGAAAATTGTCCTCAGTAGTTGAACACGCCTGATTTGTATCATAAGCCAGGAATTTACTCAAAGCCTTTTCATTTCTTTACCCAGTCTGTTTGATTTTGGTTAGTTTTTTTAATCCGCTTTCCCCTCTATTATAAATAAAAAACTGTTCAGGAACGTCCATGGCCAAACCCATTATCACCCTCAACGGGCTTAAGATCGTCATCATGCTGGGCATGCTGGTGATCATTCTGACCGGCGTTCGTTTTGCGGCCGATATCATCGTGCCCTTTATCCTGGCGCTTTTTATCGCGGTGATTCTCAATCCACTGGTGCAGCGAATGGTGCGGCTGCGCATCCCGCGTGTGCTGGCGATAAGCCTGCTTATCAGTATTATTATCGTTGCGATGGTGCTGTTAGTCGCCTATCTGGGAACCTCCCTGAACGAGCTGGCGCGGACGCTGCCGACATACCGCTCTTCCCTGGCGACCCCGCTGCTGCAAATTGAACCCTGGCTGCAACGCGCGGGTATCGAAGTCTCGGTTGAGGAACTGCTTAAATACATCGATCCGAATGCCGCCATGACGATTGTCACCAGCCTGCTGGCACAGCTCTCCAACGCCATGACCTCGATTTTCCTGCTGTTCCTGACGGTTGTGTTTATGCTGCTGGAAGTTCCACAGCTGCCTGCAAAACTCCAGCACATCATGGTGCGTCCGGTAGAGGGAATGGGTGCTATTCAGCGCGCGCTCGACAGCGTTTCACGCTATCTGGTGCTGAAAACGGCCATCAGCCTCGTGACGGGATTAGTGGTCTGGGGGATGCTCGCCGCGCTGGATGTGCGTTTTGCCTTCGTCTGGGGGCTGCTGGCCTTTGCGCTCAACTATATTCCTAACATTGGCTCCGTGCTGGCGGCGATCCCCCCTATCCTTCAGGTGCTGGTTTTCAGCGGTTTGTATGATGCCCTGATTCTGCTGGCAGGCTATCTGGTGATTAACCTTGTCTTCGGGAACATTCTCGAACCACGGATAATGGGACGCGGGCTGGGGCTTTCAACTCTTGTTGTGTTCCTGTCCCTGATTTTCTGGGGCTGGCTGCTCGGGCCTGTCGGCATGCTGCTCTCCGTTCCGCTGACAATTATTGTCAAAATTGGCCTGGAGCAGACCGCCGGTGGACAAAGTATCGCTGTACTGCTGAGCGACATGAGTCATAAGGCCGATTAATTGTCCATCGACAGCATAGGCTTGCCCGTTCTTCCCGCTTCGCGGTAGTTGCCCACTGCCCGCTGCCATTCCGACAGCGGGTAGAGGGTAGCATCGCTGCACTGGCTGGCGCGCAGTTTAGGCCAGATGCGCCGAAACTCCGCCTGCCACGCCTCAGCGCTCAGCGCGTCCAGATAGTTACGAATGTGAAACCACGCCACGCGCGGCAACGGCCGCTGCTGCCGGAAGGTCTGCCCGGAGAGTAGCCCGTAGCAGACAAAGGTACCGGTTTCGGGCATCACGCTCAGGATCGCCTCCGCCAGGCTGCCGCCCGTGGCGTCGTACACCACCTCCGCTTGCGCGGCGGCAGCGTTGACGGCGGCCGTATCATCTTGCGCAATCGGGACGATCCCCATTTCAGCCAGACGTTGAGCGTGCACGGGCGAGCGATGGATCCCGTAAACCGCCTCTGCACCCGCCTGGCGTGCCCATTGCCCGAGCAGAACGGCGCAGTCAGAACCGGCAGCGGTGAGCAGCACCGTTTTCCCGATCGGAGGATAGCGGTCCAGCATCATCTGAGCGGCAAGCGGGTTGATATACGCCCGCGCGGCAAGAAGCGAGTCGATGTCGTCCGGGACGGGAACCGCATACGCCACCGGGCAGTCGACATAGCGCTGCCAGGTTCCCTGCCCCCGTAACGGCAGAACCCGCTTGCCCAGCAGCGCCGGGTAAGCGGCGGGCGTTTCGGTCACTATTCCGACCCCTTCATAACCGGCTATTGCGGGCAGCGGCGTGCGATGGCGATATGCCCCGGTGATGGGGATGAGATCGGAGGCGTTCACCGGAGAAAAAAGCATGCGCACACGTATCTCTCCCGGCTGTCGCGGTGACAATGGTGTGGTTTCCGCTTGCAGTACCGATTCAGGCTCACCAAACCGGCGATACCAGAGGGCCAGATTACGCATTGCGATCGCGCCATCCCATTTCCGGTGCGACATGTTTCAGGATGGACTCGATCACATGTGCGTTGTATTCCACGCCCAGCTGATTCGGCACGGTAAGCAACAGCGTATCCGCTTCCGCGATCGCTTCATCCTTTCTCAACTGTTCAATCAGCTTGTCTGGCTCTGCGGCATAGCTGCGTCCGAAAATGGCCCGCGTTTTCTCATCCAGATAGCCAACGCTGTCGCTCTCATTGCGGCTTGAACCGAAATACATCCGGTCGCGATCGTCCATCAGGGCAAAAATACTGCGGCTGACCGAAACGCGTGGCTGACGGGTATGCCCTGCCTCGGCCCAGACCTGTCGGTAGGCACGGATCTGTTTTGCCTGCTGAATATGGAACGGCTCGCCGGTTTCATCATCTTTCAGCGTTGAGCTTTGCAGGTTCATCCCCAGTTTTGCCGCCCATACTGCCGTTGCATTGGAGCCAGCCCCCCACCAGATACGATCGCGTAAGCCCTCTGAATGCGGCTCCAGACGCAACAATCCCGGCGGGTTTGGGAACATCGGCTGTGGGTTAGGCTTCGCAAACCCTTCACCGCGTAATACATCAAGCAGTACCTCAGTGTGACGGCGCGCCATATCAGATTCGTTTTCCCCGTCCTGCGGCACGTAACCAAAATAACGCCAACCATCAATCACCTGCTCCGGGGAGCCCCGGCTGATACCAAGCTGTAATCGCCCGCCGGAGATGAGATCTGCCGCGCCAGCATCTTCCGCCATATACAGCGGATTCTCGTACCGCATGTCGATCACGCCCGTACCGATTTCGATGCGTTTGGTTTTCGCGCCTATCGCAGCCAGCAAGGGGAATGGCGAACTGAGCTGGCGGGCAAAGTGGTGCACGCGGAAATAAGCCCCGTCCGCGCCCAGCTCTTCAGCGGCGACAGCCAGATCGATGGACTGTAGCAGCGTGTCAGCTGCGGTTTGCGTGCCGGACTGGGAAGACGGCGTCCAGTGACCAAACGACAAAAATCCGATCTTTTTCATAGTGGAGTATCCTGATAAAGCATTGCGTTATCCCTACTCTACGCATTAACCGATGAGAATAAATGGTGATTATTTAACGGAATGCTTCAAATAAACTGACAGAAATACGCAAATCGCACGCTGCCTTCCCGCAGAGGAGGCATTCTCCTGGCATCTCAAAATGGGATATAGTGTGAACTGTTCTCTTTTTTAACAGGTAACATCAGCAATGGCTCTGATCCCCAAAAACTACGCACGGCTGGAAAGCGGCTACCGTGAAAAAGCGCTAAAAATTTACCCGTGGGTCTGTGGACGCTGCTCGCGGGAGTTTGTGTATTCGAATCTTCGTGAACTCACGGTCCACCATATCGACCACGATCACACCAATAATCCGGAAGATGGCAGTAACTGGGAGTTGTTGTGCCTGTTTTGCCATGACCACGAACACTCAAAGTACACCGAAGCGGATCAGTATGGCACCACCGTTGTCGCAGGTGAGGATGCGCAAAAAGACGTGGGTGTCGCCACGTTTAACCCCTTTGCCGATCTCAAGGCGATGATGAACAAGAAGACGTAATATCTGCAGCTTTACTGCCCATACCTGCCGTATGGGCAGTCAGAAAGATAAAGGTAATGTATTCCAGTCACAGATTTAACAAGGAGACGGCCTTAATATCGGCTTCAGGATTCACGCGTTTTACAACCTCTAAAAACGCAGCAAAGTTTTGATTAAACACCGTCAGATTATTATAAAACTGCACCTGTTTTTCACGGGTTCCCTCAAGATAGCTCACAGACCAGATCCGCCTGTTATTTACCACTGTCGAGCCCGGCTTAATTTTTACGATAGCCGCCAGCTCAATTTTACGGGTGACGCTATTTATGACCTCGTATAAATACTGCTCATCATAAAAGTAGGTTTTACCTGACGATCCGCCAAACCAGGAAGGATGGGTAGAGATTTTTTTCATTCCCCGGCTGTCGGCAACGATGCGCGTTGGATGCCGAATACGCCTGATGAAAAAGCGCATCAGCATAATCAGTGCCGTGAAAGACAGCACTACGAAAAGAAAATTAATGCTCTCCCGCATATTTCGTTACCTGCCACGCATAACTCAAAGTGGCGAAGTATAGCGTAGCCCTGTAGCTCAGGGAACGTACGCGATGCAATCGCAGATGGAACGGGAAATGCTCTTATCTCGCCACGCAATATGATGTGCGGATCTCCTCAGGGTTAAGCGTTATTAACAATTGCTGCTAAGTTGTAAGTTTCTCCTTGCCGGACAGGACAAATCAGTTATCGTGCCAGGCAACTTTTTCAGCAATAAAAAACAGTGGGATGCGCTATGGCGATTTTTGATGGTCACAATGACCTGTTGCTTAATTTATGGCTTCACCATCGCCAGGATCCGGTAACGGCCTTCTTCTCCGGCATTGAGAACGGACACCTCGATTATCCGCGCATGCAGCAAGGCGGATTTTCCGGCGGGCTGTTCGCGCTGTTCGTGCCGCCGCAGGAGTATATCGCCCGCATGGCGCCGCACTACGCCAGCGAGCCGTGGCAACCGATCGACATTCTCTGGCAGCAGTTGACGATCCTCAAGCAGCTTGTCGCACACTCCGATGGGCGGGCGCGATTGTGCCTGAGCGCGGCAGATATCGAACGCTGCCGTCAGGATAAGGTGCTGGCGATGGTGGCGCATATTGAGGGTGCGGGCGGTTTTGACGGCGAGGGTGGCGATCTACAGGCTTTCTATGCCGCTGGCGTGCGCAGCATTGGGCCTTTCTGGAACATTGCTAACCGTTTTGGCACCGGCGTTAACGGGGCTTTTCCCGGCAGCCCGGACAGCGGCCCAGGGCTTACAGCAGAAGGTATCGCCCTTATTAAGCACGCTAACGCCCTGAACATGCTGATTGACGTTTCTCATATGAATGAAAAGGCGTTCTGGGATACTGCTCGTCATTCCTCTTCACCGCTGGTCGCCACCCATTCCAACGCCCATACGCTGTGCCCGCAACCGCGTAATCTGACCGATCGGCAACTGCTGGCTATCCGCGACAGCGGCGGCGTGGCAGGGGTCAATTTCGGCAACGCCTTTCTGCGCGCCGACGGTAAACGCGATAGCGATACCCCGCTGAGCACAATCGTTCGCCATATCGACTATCTTATTAACATCATGGGCGAAGATCATGTTGCGCTGGGCTCCGATTTTGACGGCATCACGTTACCTGATGATTTGCATGATGTGAGTGGTTTACCGCGGCTAATCAGCGCGTTGCGTGACAGCGGCTATGATCAATTTGTGCTGAATAAGCTGCTGTGGGGCAACTGGCAAAAGGTATTGCAAAATGTTTGGCAACAATAGGTTACGTTGTAAACATTACGTTAATTCCTTACATCTTTCGGGTTGAGCTTTGCCCCACTGTGACGCATTATTTGATGACCATCACAAAACTGGCACAAACAATGGTGTTGGTGCTGCATTTTTAAAGAGGAAAATACGATGTGGAAGAAACCTGCTTTTATTGATTTACGTCTTGGCCTGGAAGTGACGCTGTACATTTCCAACCGCTAATCGCTCAGCCCGCCATCCGTGCGGGCATTTTTGTTTTACTACCTGGCCTATCTTCATGTTTATTAAAGTCCTCGGTTCCGCCGCCGGCGGCGGTTTCCCTCAGTGGAACTGTAATTGCGCCAACTGTCAGGGTTTGCGCAACGGTACCCTTCAGGCGACCCCCCGCACCCAGTCGTCGATCATCGTCAGCGATAACGGCGAAGAGTGGATACTGTGTAACGCCTCGCCCGATATCAGCCAGCAGATTGCCCATACGCCAGAATTGAATAAGAAAGAGGTTCTGCGCGGCACGCATATTGGCGGCATTATTCTCACCGACAGCCAGATTGACCACACCACCGGGCTGCTCAGCCTGCGCGAGGGGTGTCCGCATCAGGTATGGTGTACGCCGGAGGTGCATGAAGACCTTTCCAGCGGATTCCCGATTTTTACCATGCTCCGGCACTGGAACGGCGGCCTGATTCATCATCCGATCGCACCGCTCGCCGCCTTTAGCGTGGAAGCCTGCCCTGATTTGCAGTTTACCGCTGTCCCCATCGCCAGTAACGCACCGCCCTATTCGCCGTGGCGCGACCGCCCGCTGCCGGGGCATAACGTGGCGCTGTTTATCGAAAACCGCCGCAACGGTCAGACGCTGTTCTACGCGCCGGGTCTCGGTGAACCCGATGACGACATCCTGCCGTGGCTTAAAAAAGCGGACTGTCTGCTGATTGACGGCACCGTCTGGCAGGACGATGAACTGCAGGCCGCTGGCGTCGGGCGCAATACCGGCCGCGATATGGGCCATCTGGCGCTCGGCGATGAACACGGCATGATGGCGCTGCTGGCCTCACTGCCGGCAAAGCGCAAGATTCTGATTCACATTAATAACACTAACCCGATCCTTAACGAGCAGTCGCCGCAGCGTCACGCCCTCACGCAGCAGGGAATTGAAGTGAGCTGGGACGGGATGACCATCACGCTTCAGGACTAACTATGCACATTCGTGAAACGCTCTCGCCGCAAGAGTTTGAACACGCCCTCCGGGCGAAAGGCGCCTACTATCATATTCACCATCCGTACCATATCGCGATGCATAACGGCGAGGCCAGCCGCGAGCAGATCCAGGGCTGGGTGGCGAACCGGTTTTACTACCAGACGACGATCCCGCTGAAAGACGCGGCCATTATGGCGAACTGCCCGGATCCGCACACGCGTCGAAAATGGGTGCAGCGGATCCTCGATCACGACGGCAGCAACGGTCATGACGGCGGGATCGAAGCCTGGCTACAGCTGGGCGAAGCCGTAGGGCTTAGCCGCGACGACTTAATCAGCGAACGCCACGTGCTGCCCGGCGTCCGTTTCGCCGTGGACGCTTACGTTAACTTCGCCCGCCGCGCCAACTGGCAGGAGGCGGCATGCAGTTCGCTCACCGAACTGTTTGCCCCGCAAATTCATCAGTCGCGTCTCGACAGCTGGCCGCAGCACTATCCGTGGATCAAAGAGGAAGGCTATTTTTATTTCCGCAGCCGCCTCAGCCAGGCCAGCCGCGACGTTGAACACGGTCTGGAGCTGGCGAAGAGTTACTGCGATAGCGCAGAAAAGCAGAATCGGATGCTGGAGATCCTTCAGTTCAAACTCGATATCCTGTGGTCGATGCTCGACGCGATGACCATGGCCTACGCGCTACAGCGTCCGCCTTATCACACGGTCACCGACAAAGCGGCCTGGCACACAACCCGACTGGTATAAGCATGCAAAAAAACTCCATCGTCGCCTTTCGTCGCGGCTATCGCCTGCAATGGGAAGCCGCTCAGGACAGCCATGTCATCCTTTATCCGGAAGGCATGGCTAAACTCAATGAGACCGCGGCCGCAATCCTCGAACTGGTCGATGGCCAACGCGACGCGGCGGCCATCATTGCCATACTCAACGAACGGTTCCCGGAAGCCGGCGGCGTGGATGACGACGTCGTAGAATTCCTGCAAATCGCTTATCAACAGAAGTGGATTATTTTCCGTGAGCCAGAATAAACCCGCCGTCAATCCACCGCTGTGGCTGCTGGCGGAGCTGACCTATCGCTGTCCGCTACAGTGTCCTTACTGCTCTAACCCGCTGGACTTTGCCCGGCAGGATCAGGAGCTGACCACTGAACAGTGGATTGAGGTTTTCCGCCAGGCGCGGGCGATGGGCAGCGTGCAGATAGGTTTTTCCGGCGGCGAACCGTTGACGCGTAAAGATCTGCCGGAGCTGATCCGCGCCGCCCGCAATCTCGGTTTTTATACCAACCTGATCACCTCGGGAATTGGCCTGACGGAAAGCAAGCTCGACGCGTTCAGCGAGGCCGGTCTGGACCATATCCAGATTAGCTTCCAGGCCAGCGATGAAGTGCTCAACGCCGCGCTGGCGGGGAATAAAAAAGCCTTCCAGCAGAAGCTGGCGATGGCCAAAGCGGTCAAAGCGCGCGATTACCCGATGGTGCTGAATTTCGTCCTGCACCGGCACAACATCGACCAGATCGATAAAATCATCGAGCTGTGCATTGAACTGGACGCCGACGACGTCGAACTTGCCACCTGCCAGTTCTACGGTTGGGCGTTCCTTAATCGTCAGGGCCTTTTGCCGACGCGAGAACAGATCGCCCGCGCGGAACGCGTGGTTGCCGACTATCGGCAAAAAATGGCCGCCAGCGGCAATCTGACCAACCTGCTGTTCGTCACCCCTGATTATTACGAAGAGCGACCAAAAGGCTGTATGGGCGGCTGGGGGTCGATTTTCCTCAGCGTGACCCCGGAAGGCACGGCGCTGCCCTGCCACAGCGCGCGCCAGCTACCGATGGAGTTCCCCTCGGTGCTTGATCAGAGTCTGGAATCCATCTGGTATGACTCTTTCGGCTTCAACCGCTATCGCGGGTTTGACTGGATGCCGGAGCCGTGCCGCTCCTGCGATGAAAAGGAGAAGGACTTCGGCGGCTGCCGCTGTCAGGCCTTTATGCTCACCGGGAATGCGGATAACGCCGATCCGGTGTGCAGCAAATCGCCGCATCATCATAAAATTCTGGACGCGCGACGCGAAGCAGCCTGTAGTGATATGAAGATCGGCCAGCTTCAGTTCCGCAACCGTACCCGTTCGCAGCTTATCTATAAAACCCGGGAACTGTAGCGATAATGACCCCCCGCATCGTGGAGCTGGCAGGCGGTTTACGCGCAACGCTGGTGCATCAGCCGCAGGCGACACGCGCGGCGGCGCTTGCGCGCGTGAGTGCCGGAAGCCATCACGAGCCACCGCGCTTCGCCGGTCTTGCGCATTTACTTGAGCACCTGCTGTTCCGCGGTAGCCAGCGCTATCAGGGCGACGATCGACTCATGGCGTGGGTCCAGCGTCAGGGCGGTAGCGTCAATGCCACCACGCTGGCTCGCCACAGCGCATTTTTCTTCGATGTGGCCGCCGATAACCTGTCCGACGGCGTCGCACGACTGCGGGATATGTTGCAGGCGCCGCTGCTTTCATGCGATGACATACAGCGAGAAGTGGCGGTCATTGATGCGGAAAACCGGCTCATCCAGCAGCATGATTCCGCCAGGCGCGAAGCAGCGGCACGCCACGCGATGGAAGAACCCACAGTTTTTCGCCGTTTTCAGGTGGGTTGCAAGGATTCTCTGGGGCAGGACCCGGGATCGCTGCAAACCGCGTTGCGCGACTTTCATCGGCGCTATTATGTGGCCGGACACCTGCAATTGTGGCTGCAAGGGCCGCAAACGCTGGATGCGCTGGCCGAGCTTGCCCATACGTTTGCGTCCGGTTTTGCTTCTGGTGGCATGCCTGAAACCGCTCCCCCGTTGCGTCTTAGCGCTGAGGGAGATTTTCAGCTGGCAGTGACGGAGCGACCCGCACTGTGGCGTTGTCCGTTAATTCGAAAAAGTGACAACGTCACCTTATTTCGGGAGTTTTTACTGGACGACGCCCCCGGAAGCCTGATTGCCGGGCTGCGGGCGCGAGGGCTGGCAGAAGATATCACACTGAACTGGCTTTATCAGGATAACGATAACGGCTGGCTGGCGCTAACGGTTGATAGCGAACGACCCGAGGAGAGTGACCCGCATATTACCCACTGGCTACGGGCGCTACAGCAAACGACGGATGAGCAGCAGCGGCATTATTATCGGCTGGCACAGCAGCGTTTCAGCGCCCTGCCGACGCTGGAGCAGCTGCGCCAGCGGGCGTTCGGTTTTGCGCCCGGTGCGGCGCCCGTAAGTTTTTCTGCCTTTTGTGCCGATTTACTGGCGGCGCCCACCTCGTATCTGGCCTGCAAAAAAATTGAAACCGCTGAAATTATCGCCAGTCAGGGGTTTGCTCTGCCGCTTAGCCATTGGCGTCGCCAGCCGGTTGCAGATGATAGCCCCATCGCGTTTTCCTTCTACCCGCAGACTGCCAGGTATGTTACGCCAGCCCCGACGTCAGAAGCCGCTCCGCTGCTGCATTTGTCGGCGCAGACACAACCGCCAACGCTGATCCTGCGCAGGCCTTTTTATTCGTGCCTGGAACGGGCGCAGGGGGTGGCGATGGGCAAACAGTTACGCCCTCTTCTTGCTGAACTGCGCCATATTGACGGCAGCGGCGAGTGGCAAACGGTTGACGGTAGCTGGCAGCTCACCCTGCGGCTTCCTGACGCCGTGGTGACGGCGGAACACATCATCGGGGCGATAATCGATCGCCTCTCCCACCCCGCCCCGGCTCTTACGCCAGTGCCAGAAGGTATTGCCATCCGTGAGCTGCTTCAGCAATTGCCTGAACGTCTGGCATCGGATCCGCCACGAGACGGCTGGCTGGCGGCGCTAGTTGGCGGCAGCGTCGCGCACGCGCACGGGTTAGCCCGGCAGCTTGGCCTGCTCCGGGCGCCGGTTAACGCTAAGCCGACGCCATTAAGCGGTTGTCCCGGCGGGATCGAACACATTCCGCACGCCAGCGCGGATTCGGCGCTGCTGGTGTTTATTCCCCTGCCGCCGGGCGCATCGCTCGCCGCGCTGCGGCTGCTGGCATTATGCTGCGAACCGCAATTTTTCCAGCGCCTGCGCGTGGAACAGCAGATTGGCTACGTGGTCAGCTGTCGTTATCAGCGTATTGCCGATCGCGATGGCCTGCTGCTGGCGTTACAGTCGCCTGACCGCTCTCCCGTGAACCTGTTGGGTTGCTGCAAACAATTTTTGCGTGAGCTGACTCTGTGCGATGAGACGGCGTTCAGCGTATTGCGACAGCAGCTGGCGATGCAAATCCGGTCACCGATGAATGCCAGCGCCACGGCAGTAGCCGCCCTGCGCCAGCGCTATGGTTTACCGGTGTTAACGCCGCAGGCTGTTGATGCCCTGCAACATGACGAGATAATCGCACTATGGCGCGAGATGACTCGCCATCGCCGTCGCTGGCGGGTGCTTTTAACGGGCTGACCGGACCCGCCGCTTTCTTCATATCCGTGTTTTTAGTCAAAAAAAAGCCCCGTACTTCGACGGGGCCAGGTTGCTTATTTTGCTGTTATTTATCCAGCGCGTAGGCAATCACGTAGTCACCACGAACCGGCGACTGGCGTGCACCACCAGCAGAGATCAGAATGTACTGTTTGCCGGTTTTCGGTGATACATAGCTGATAGGTCCGCCCTGGCTACCCACCGGGAGACGCGCTTTCCACACTTCTTCCCCCGTAGAGGAATCAAAGGCGCGCAGGTAGTAATCCTGGGTTCCCGCAATGAAGACCAGACCGCCCTGCGTGGCCAGCGTACCGCCCAGCGTCGGCATACCGACAGGCATTGGCATACGCATTTTTACCCCAAACGGACCGGTATCCTGTACGGTACCGACCGGCACCTGCCAGACGATTTTCTGCGTTTTCAGGTCAATGGCGGAGAGAGAGCCAAACGGTGGTTTCTGGCACGGAATGCCCAGCGGTGACATGAAACGGTTTTTGTTGACCGAATACGGCGTTCCTTTCATCGGAACGGCGCCCATCCCGGCGTTCACGGCTTCACCGCCCGTGTTTGCCACCGCGCTCTGCGGATCTTGCTTAATCAGCTGAACCCACAGGCCCAGACGCATGTCATTGACGAAGATATACTGGTTGTTCGGATCGGTGGACAAACTGCCCCAGTTCATTCCCCCCAGCGAGCCCGGGAAGCTCAGGGAAATATCGGTTCCCGGCATCGTGTACAGACCGTCATAACGCATTGATTTGAAGCTGATACGACAGGCCAACTGGTCAAACGGCGTCGCCCCCCACATATCCGATTCTTTCAGGGTTTCAGCGCCAATCTGCGGCATCCCCACAGAGCGAGGCTGCGTTGCCGGGTACTGTTCACGTGGAATATCCGCTGGTTTTACCGGAACCTCTTTCACTTCAGTGAGCGGTTTACCCGTCAGGCGATCAAGAACGTAAATTTGCCCCGCTTTAGTGCCCACCACCACCGCGGGCTTGTTGCCCTCTTTCGTTGGGAAATCAACCAGGCTCGGCTGCATCGGGATATCGAAATCCCAGAGGTCGTTATGCACGGTCTGGTATACCCACTTCTCTTTCCCGGTAGTCGCATCCAGCGCGAGGATTGAGGTGGCGTATTTGTGATCTTCCGGAATACGGTCAGCGCCCCACAGGTCGACAGAGGAACTTCCCATCGGGATAAACACGGTATTCATCGACGCATCCCAGGACATAGGGGCCCAGGAGTTTGCGGAGCTGCGTTTGTAGTGTTCGCCCGGCTTCAGAACATAGTTCGGATCCGGATTACGCGGATCGAACGCCCAGCGCAGCTGGCCGGTGATCACGTCATAACCACGTATTACGCCGCCCGGCATATCGGTGCTGACGTTATCCGCAATGCGGCCGCCAACCACGACCGTGGTACCCGCCAGCGTCGGGGCCGACGTCAACACATAGGTTGGATCTGACGCGTCGCCCATTCCTTCATGCAGGTTAACGCTGCCGTCAGTGCCGAAATCCGGGCAGAATTTGCCGTTATCGGCGTCTAACGCGATCAGCTTACCGTCAATGGTATTCATCAGGATACGGCGCTGGCATGCCGCGCCCGGTGCGACCTGCGCTGGCAGAACCGGTGTGGAGCCGGCTACCGTTGGCTGTGCCAGCGGTTTGGTGGCATCAAAGTACGCCAGGCCACGGCAGCGCATCCAGATGGCAGACTTAGCGTTGATTTCCGCTTTCCAGATCTCTTTCCCGCTATCGGCATCCACGGCGATCACGTTGTTATGCGGCGTACAGAGGAAGACACGATCGTCTACCTGTAGCGGCGTTTGCTGATCTTCTGCGCCATTGCCATCCGGACTTTGCGGAATATCACCGGTATGGTAGGTCCAGACCGGTTTCAGGTTTTTCACGTTGTCACGGGTTATCTGGTCCAGCGCCACAAAGCGACTACCGCCAGCCGTATTACCGTAGTGATCCCAGTTCTGCTGTTTCGCCTCTTCTTTTACCGGCACCAGCGGGCGCTTTTCGCCGCTAAACGGCACGGTCGGATGGGGTTGAAACATCTGAACAAAGGTGACGCCCATGCCGATAATAAGGACCGCGCAGACCGCCATCGCCCCTTTCGTGGAGGACGGTTTTCCTTCACGCTTACGCAATGCAGGCCAGGTGGCTGCTGCCAGCACCATCAGCCCGGCGGGTACCATTAATCGGGAAACCAGGGGCCAGAAGTCGAGTCCGGCATCGAAAAATGCCCAAATAAGGGTGCCAAGAAACACCAGAGCAAACAGCCCTACGGCAGAGGACTTGCGGCGGAAAAACTGAATAGCAGAGAGCAGCGTGAAAACCCCGGCAATGAGAAAGTACCAACTCCCCCCCAGGGAAGCCAGTTTAAAACCGCCGATGGCAAAAAACAGCCCCGTCACAAGAAGTACCACACCCACCAGCAGGCACCACGGGCCTAACCAGCCCAATGGGCGGGGATTATTGTCTGACATAAAAATGAATCTCCTGATTACTTTATATAAAGCAGGGTTTTATTAACTGCCACGATGTTAAAACCCTGCACAACGCTAATTGTTCGTATGCGAAGCATAAATTAAAAAGAGAACGTAGACAAAACCTATTATGTCGGAAGAAATGAAAACCAGCGCAATTGCATGGGTTTAACAGGGTTAAAATAGCGAATATCGCTAACTACGTCACCGATGCTGGAATATATGACCAGCCGGAAGCTGCTTAAAGGATTAATATCAGGATTCCCCCAAGGCCGGTCTTATAGCGTCAGATTTTTACAGCTGAGCCTTCAAACAGAAGATTTAATTAAGCAATAACCATGAATAAGCACAGGGATAAACCTGAGTTAAGTTTCAGGAAGAAATTATCAATAATTTTAGAGCGTCTGGTGCGTTGAACATTCCGTCATTATCAGCACTGAAAATGTGACTTTCCGCATCAAAGCGGACTCACAGCGTGACAATACAAACACTATCAAATCACTTAATGAAGTCTTTAATCGCAGAAAAGCCAAACAGTAATTCACTATTCTTTCACTACACGTTGACTTTACACCAAGACTAGCGCATATTTTACAGCACAAATTAACAAGACAATTTTTGGAGGACGTTTTCTATGCCAGCCCGTGATTATCCCGACAAGCGTGTTGCTCGCGGTGTAGCAAAGGAGGCCGATCTCAGGATGTTAAGTGCGCGCATCGATCCAGCGCTGATGGAGTACATCCGCATTACTGCGTATGAAACACGGAAAAGTAAGCAGGAAATCGTGGCGGAAGCGTTAGCACTTCACCGCCAAAGGAATCAGATTTTGTCATAAACACCAAAAGCCCGAAAAATCCCCCGGGCTTTTGCTGCTGTCTGGATTACTCCACCAGCGTATTTAACGTCTCCAGCGCCTCAGGCGGCAATACCAGATCGGCTGCCGCCAGGTTTTCACGCAGATGCGCCACCGAAGAAGTACCCGGGATCAAGAGGATATTTGGCGAGCGTTGCAGAAGCCATGCCAGCGCCACCTGCATAGGCGTCGCATCCAGTGAATCCGCCACCGCCTGTAGCCCGGAAGATTGCAGTGGCGTGAAACCACCCAGTGGGAAGAACGGCACCCAGGCAATCCCCTGCTGCGCCAGCGAATCTACCAGCGCATCGTCACCGCGATTCACCACGTTGTACATGTTCTGTACGCATACCACGGAAACCATCTTCTGCGCTTCAGCCACCTGCGAAGCGGTGACGTTGCTCAGCCCAATATGGCGAACCAGCCCCTGTTGTTGCAGCTCCGCGAGGGTGCTTAGCGGCGCGGCAATCGAGCCTTCCGCTGGCCCGTGGGCGCTAAACATGATCCGCAGGTTAACCACGTCCAGCACATCTCGCTTCAGGTTGCGCAGGTTGTCATGCACCGCCTGCGTCAGCTCCTGGGCGGAAAACGCCGCAGCCAGGAGGCGTCCTCGCCGCGTCGGGCTCCGATCTTGGTCACAATCGTAAGGTCATCCCGGTACGGATGAAGCGCCTCGCAGATAAGCTGGTTGGTCACATGGGGGCCGTAAAAATCGCTGGTATCAATGTGATTTACCCCCGACTCTACCGCTTCACGCAACACCGCCAGCGCCGCATTTTTGTCTTTTGGCGGACCAAAAACGCAAGGTCCGGCAAGCTGCATCGCGCCATAGCCAAACCGTTTAACCGTACGCGTTCCGAGCGTGAATGTTCCGCATTTATCTATGCTGCTCATGCTGACCTTCCTCATAAAAATGATCCGGGTTTACAACAGGTTCCGCAACGAAACCATTAGTTAAGCAATAGTAAAATTAAAGTTTAAATTCGCTACGACGATAGTATTGATGTAACCCTGCCTCTTCTATTACGGATGACCGCCATGCTGAAAAATCTGCACGTGATTACCGGTATTATCTTTGCCCTCACCATATTCTGTCTGCTGCAAGTTGTCACGGGAGGGTTGTTCTACTCTGCCGTTAACAACGATCGTCACAACTTTCAGAACTCCGGGTTGCTCAATGCCCAGCAGGAGAGCCTGAGCGACAGTGTGAACACCCTGGTGAAAACGCGCGTTACCGTCACCCGCGTGGCGATCCGCTACCTGAAAAACCAGCGCGACCCGGCCTCTCTCGCAGCGATCAACACGCTGCTGGGCACCGCCAATGGTTCGCTGGCCAAAGCCGAAGACTATTACAAAAACTGGCAGGCGATTCCGCAGGTGAAGGGGCAAAATGCCGCGCTCACCGAAGAGATGCAGAAAGCCTGGAAGAACATGCACGAGGTAATGCGCTTGTCCATTGCGTACTTGCGCGCCGATAACTATCAGGCCTATGGCGACCTGGACGCCCAGCAGGCGCAGGATGAGATGGAGGCGGTCTATACCCGCTGGCGCGCGGAAAACAACGTCCTGCTGAAAGCCGCCGCCGAAGAGAACCAGAACAGCTTTACCCAGATGCAGTGGACGCTGGCGGCGATCTTCCTGACCGTTATCGCCGTGCTGGTGGTGATCTGGCAGGGTTTACAGCACCTGCTCCTGAGACCGCTCAACGCCATCATGAACCATATTCGCACCATCGCGAGCGGCGATCTGACGCAAAACGTCGCGATTACCGGGCGCAACGAAATGGGCCAGCTGGCCGCCGGTCTGCATGAGATGCAACAGTCGCTGGTCAGCACCGTCAGCGCCGTGCGCGGCAGCACAGATTCTATCTACACGGGCGCAGGAGAAATTGCCGCCGGGAGTAACGACCTTTCCGCCCGAACCGAGCAGCAGGCAGCCTCGCTGGAAGAGACCGCCGCCAGCATGGAAGAGCTGACGGCCACGGTGAAACAGAACTCGGATAACGCTCGTCAGGCGACGCTGCTGGCAAAGAATGCGTCTGAAACCGCCGCACGCGGCGGCCAGGTGGTGAATAATGTAGTGCGTACCATGAATGACATTGCCGACAGTTCTCAGCAAATTGCGCATATCACCGGCGTTATCGATAGCATTGCCTTCCAGACCAACATTCTGGCGCTCAACGCGGCGGTTGAAGCCGCCCGTGCCGGCGAACAAGGCCGCGGCTTTGCGGTGGTGGCAGGCGAAGTACGGACGCTGGCCAGCCGCAGCGCGCAGGCGGCAAAAGAGATCAAAGGGCTTATTGAAAACTCCGTCAGCCGGGTGAATACCGGCTCGGAACAGGTGAGCGAGGCGGGTGCGACCATGAAAGAGATCGTCGCGGCCGTGACACGCGTAACCGATATTATGGCTGAAATCTCGTCGGCGTCTGACGAGCAAAGCCGCGGTATTGAACAGGTCAGCCTGGCGGTCTCGCAGATGGACAGCGTAACGCAGCAAAACGCCGCGCTGGTACAGGAGTCGGCAACGGCGGCGGCGGCGCTGGAAGATCAGTCTGAACAGCTGCGCCAGGCCGTGGCGGCTTTCCGGCTGAACATGCAGGAAAACACCGCTCCGCGGCCAAAAAATACAAAAGCACCGCAACTGTTGCGTCCCGCCACGGTCAGTGCCTCAGGTGACACAAACTGGGAGACGTTCTAAGCCTTACCGTTAACGGCTGCGCTTGGCGTGACGTTCCCAGTTCTCCTGTTTCGCCTCATCGGATTTTCGGAGTGAAACATAACATGCCCCGCTGCCGCCGTGATGCGGCAGCGCCACGCAGAAAGCCTGCACGTCCTCGAACTCAGTTAACCAGCGGGCAAGATAACTGCGCACCACGTTCGGGTGCGAATTCTGCTCGCGGCCCTTCCCGTGAATGATAATCAGGTTACGTAAACCGTCGCGGCTGGCCTGGCGAATGAAGGCGTACAGCATCTGGCGGCAGCGTTCGGCGGGCTGACGCAACAGATTTAAGCTGGCCTGTCGGGCGTATTTACCCGAGCGCAGCTTGTCAATAACGCCCTGCTGAACGCCCTCGCGCTGGAACATCAGCGGCTCTTCAAGCGGCAAGAGTTCCAGGAAACCCAGTGTGAGAAAGTTGTCGAGCTGCTCGGTATCGATCTCCTGGCGAACCCGGGTATTACGGCTTTGCTGCCAGTGGATATCGGTGCAGCGTTTCAGGGGCTGGACATCCTCCATGGCGTCAAGAAAAAGTGATTTGTCGTCAGGGTTCATGGAAATCCTCCGGGCACATCGGGGCTTGTACTATACCTGCACCGGGCAGGGGCCTCAATAACCCTTACCGCAAGGGGCAAGATAAATATTAATCTGATGAATATATATAGCTACCATTAAAGTTATTTAAATATTACTTAACTAAAACTACAGCAGAGTTAAAATAAGGGATTTGCGTTGAAATTTTGTAAAACCAATGGCATGCCGCCTTTCTTTTTTCAGGAAAGATGTTATACCTAAATATACCTGCCTCATGGATATAATACCCAGGATTTGCGAAAGGACGCACTGCTGTGTGTACTGTAGGGTCTGTCTGATGTCGGACAGGCTCTATTTTTTCTTTGGCAATTTCACGATAAAACTATTTTTCTCGCTTCCCTTCTGAATTGTGTAATTAATGATTCAGCCAGGGGCGTCTGGCGTGCATCACGGCGCTGAATTAAATAATAGGCCGCTCTGGGAAGTGTTTCCACAACCGGCAGCATGACCAGCCGGTGCGCCAGCAGCGGGTCGCAGCCCAGCTCCTGCGGCAGCACGCTCAGGAAGTCACTTTGTGCGACAAGGCTAATACAGGACGAAAAGGTTTCGCAAACGACGCCAATACGCGGTATCTGCGAGCGATGATGAAATATATCCTCAAGCTGCTTATAATAACTTCCCCGCGGCGTTGGCATTGTCCAGTTATAATGAAGAAGTTCATTAATAGAGGTAGCCCCCAACGCCGGATGTCCTTCCCGACAAAATACCGCAAAAGGTTTCTCAAAGAGTTTTTCAAACGTAAATTCGTGATCGTAAGGCCCCTGATAATAGGTGTTGATGGTAAAGTCCAGCTCACCCTGGCGTAATTCATTGATCATTGATACCAGCTGACCTTCCATAATCCGCACCTTGATCTGAGGCTGCTGCGCATGAAAACGGGAGATAACCGCGGGCATCAGGCTGCGCGCCACGCTGGCACCCATCCCAATATTGATCTGCCCGGTCAGCTCCCCCTGACGCTGACGGATATCATCCTGCGCTGCGCGAAGCTCTTCCAGAATCAAATTAGCGCGGTGATAAAACCCTTCCCCGCACTCGGTCAGGGCGACACCTTTACTCCGGCGCACAAACAGCTGTGCCGCCATGCCCTCTTCCAGCTCTTTAATGGATTTAGTCAGCGCGGGCTGCGAAAGATTCAGCACCCGGCTGGCTCCGCGAATACTGCCCTGGCGCGCCACTTCGACAAAAGCCCGAATTTGATGAAATTTAATCTGAAATGACATAGCCCGACCGATAACCGTTGTTTATCAGAGTAAAGAAACTGTCATCTACTTTAATGGAATCGGATGTGCGAGGGTAATTCCTGAACGGTTAAAACTGTGAAAAATCGCTTAGTGATAAGTAAAAACTATCACAGCGTGAAGCAGTTCACATATTTTAATGATGACAGGAAAAGATATGAACGCACTGGCGCAGTACATCCACACATTAGCCCCCCAACTGAGCGCATGGCGTCGCGATTTTCACCATTTCGCGGAATCCGGCTGGGTGGAGTTTCGCACTGCCGCGAAAGTCTCGGAGATCCTGGACTCGCTGGGTTACGAGCTGGCGATGGGTCGCGATGTCGTGGATGCCGAAAGCCGGATGGGGTTGCCCGATGACGCAACCCTGGCGCGGGAATTTGCCCGCGCCCGCGCGCAAGGCGCACCGGAAAAATGGCTCGCGCCGTTCGAAGGCGGGTTCACCGGCATTGTCGCGACCCTGAATACCGGTCGCCCCGGCCCGACGCTGGCCTTTCGCGTGGACATGGATGCGCTTGATCTGAGCGAAGCGCATGACGACAGCCACCGGCCGTACCGCGACGGTTTTGCCTCCTGCAACCCGGGCATGATGCACGCCTGCGCGCACGACGGCCACACCACCATTGGTCTGGGGCTGGCGCAGGTGCTTAAGCAGCATGAAGCCCAGCTCAACGGCACCATCAAACTGATCTTCCAGCCTGCCGAAGAGGGTACGCGCGGCGCCCGCGCTATGGTCGCTGCAGGGGCGCTGGACGACGTGGACTACTTTACCGCCATTCATATTGGAACCGGCGTTCCGGAAGGGACGGTGATCTGCGGCAGCGATAACTTCATGGCGACCACCAAATTTGACGTGCGCTTTACCGGCGTTGCCGCACACGCTGGCGGTAAACCGGAAGAGGGCCGTAACGCCCTGCTCGCGGCGGCCCAGGCCGCTATCGCGCTGCATGGCATCGCGCCCCACAGCGAAGGCGCGTCCCGGGTTAACGTCGGAGTCATGCAGGCGGGCAGCGGACGCAACGTGGTTCCGGCTAATGCGTTACTTAAGGTTGAAACCCGCGGTGAAAGCGAGGCCATTAATCAGTATGTCTTCGATCGCGCGCAGGCGGTGATTACCGGCGCGGCAGCGCTCTACGGCGTAACAGCCGGGATAAACCTGATGGGGGCGGCGACCTCCAGTGCCCCCTCCCCGGCCTGGGTCGATTATCTGCGCGAACAGGCAAGCCAGGTGCACGGCGTGACTCATGCCATTAATAAGGTCAAAGCGCCTGCGGGCTCCGAAGATGCCACGCTAATGATGGCCCGCGTGCAGCAGAACGGCGGCATGGCCTCGTATATGGTCTTCGGCACCGAACTGAGCGCCGGACATCACAACGAAAAATTCGATTTTGATGAGCAGGTGATGAACGTTGCCATCGAAACACTGGCGCGAACTGCGCTTAATTTCCCGTGGACGCGAGGTGTGTAATGCAGGAGAACTACGCTTTTATCGCTGATGCCATCGACACGCGATGTCAGACGTTTACCGATATTGCCGACGACATCTGGGATCATCCCGAAACGCGCTTTGAAGAGTTCTGGTCCGCCGAACGGCTTGCCAGCGCGCTGGAAGCCGAGGGCTTTACCCTGATGCGGGAAGCCGGAGGCATTCCCAACGCCTTTATTGCCAGCTACGGCAGCGGCAAGCCCGTTATCGCCCTTCTGGGCGAATACGACGCCCTGGCCGGGTTGAGCCAGCAGGCGCACTGCGCGACGGCGCAATCCGCCACCCCGGGGGCTAACGGCCATGGCTGCGGGCATAACCTGTTGGGTACTGCTGCCTTTGCCGGTGCGGTGGCGGTGAAAAGCTGGCTGGAACAGCACGGCGGCAGCGGAACGGTACGATTTTACGGCTGCCCCGGCGAGGAAGGCGGCTCTGGTAAAACCTTTATGGTGCGTGAAGGATTATTTGACGATGTGGACGCTGCCGTGACCTGGCATCCGGAAGCCTTTGCCGGGATGTTTAACGTCAGCACGCTGGCCAATATTCAGGCCGCCTGGCGGTTTAAGGGGATCGCCGCCCACGCCGCAAACTCCCCACATCTGGGACGTAGCGCGCTAGATGCCGTGACGTTGATGACCACCGGCACAAACTTCCTCAACGAACACATCATTGAAAAAGCGCGCGTTCATTACGCCATCACCGATACCGGCGGAATTTCGCCTAACGTGGTGCAGGCTCAGGCAGAAGTGCTGTACCTGATCCGCGCTCCGGAGATGGCCGATGCGCAGCAGATCTACGCGCGCATCGAGAAAATCGCCCAGGGCGCGGCGATGATGACCGAAACCACAGTCGAGTGTCGCTTTGATAAAGCCTGCTCCAGCTATCTGCCGAACCGTACGCTCGAAGGGGCCATGTACCGCGCATTGCTGCATTACGGCACGCCGGACTGGACGGAAGAAGAACGCGAATTTGCCCGTGAAATCCGCGCCACGCTCACGGCAAACGACCTGCAAAACAGCCTGAAAAACATAGCCGCAACGGGGGCCGAAGAGGGAAAAGCCTTTGCCCGACGCCATCACGAAACGCTACTGGTGGATGAAGTTGCCCCTTACGCCATCACCGATAACGTGCTGGCAGGCTCCACCGACGTGGGGGATGTCAGCTGGAAGATGCCTGTCGCACAGTGCTTTAGCCCCTGTTTTACCGTCGGCACCCCGCTGCATACCTGGCAATTGGTGGCGCAGGGGCGTACCTCTATTGCCCATAAAGGCATGCTGCTGGCCGGAAAAGTGATGGGCGCGACCGCGCTGCATCTGCTTCAGGATGCCGACCTGCTGCGAAAATGTCGGGAAGAATTCGAACAACACATAACAGAAAAACCGTACGAGTGTCCGATCCCGCAGGACGTGACACCGTCACCTTTAAAATAAAAAAACACAACACAACACAACACAACAACAGTCCCGAGGAACGCCCATGAGTATGTCTTCCATACCTTCGCATTCCCCATCCGGTAAGCTCTATGGCTGGGTTGAAAGGATCGGCAATAAAGTGCCGCACCCTTTCCTGCTTTTTATCTATTTAATTGTCATCCTGATGGTCGCGACAGCCGTGCTGTCCGCCTTTGATGTGAGCGTGCGCAGCCCGGCCGACGGCAGCATGGTGGCCGTAAAAAATCTGCTCAGCGTGGAGGGGTTGCACTGGTTTTTGCCGAACGTGATTAAAAACTTCAGCGGTTTTGCGCCGCTGGGCGCCATCCTGGCGCTGGTGTTAGGCGCGGGTCTGGCCGAACGTGTGGGTCTGCTGCCCGCGCTGATGGTGAAAATGGCCTCGCACGTCAGCGCGCGTTATGCCAGCTATATGGTGCTGTTTATTGCCTTCTTCAGCCATATCTCGTCCGACGCGGCGCTGGTGATCATGCCGCCGATGGGGGCGCTGATTTTCCTCGCCGTTGGCCGTCATCCTGTTGCGGGCCTGCTGTCGGCGATCGCAGGCGTCGGCTGTGGGTTTACTGCTAACCTGCTTATCGTGACCACCGATGTGCTGCTCTCCGGCATCAGCACGGAGGCAGCCAGCACCATCGATGCGGCCATGCACGTCAGCGTGATCGACAACTGGTACTTTATGGCCAGTTCGGTGATTGTCCTGACGATTGTCGGGGGGCTGATTACCGATAAGATCGTTGAGCCGCGCCTGGGTAAATGGGAAGGCCGGAGCGATGAAAAGCTGGAGACGCTGAGCAAAGAGCAGCAATTCGGCCTGCGCGTCGCCGGGATCGTCTCGCTGGCGTTCATTGCGGCTGTGGCGCTGATGGTGGTGCCGGAGAATGGCGTGTTGCGCGATCCAATCAAACACACCGTACTTCCCTCGCCGTTTATTCAGGGTATTGTGCCGCTGATAATTCTCTTCTTTTTCGTCGTTTCGCTCGCCTACGGCATCGCTACCGGTATAATCCGCCGTCAGGGAGATCTGCCGCACCTGATGATCGAGCCGATGAAGGAGATGGCGGGTTTTATCGTGATGGTGTTCCCGCTGGCGCAGTTTGTGGCCATGTTTAACTGGAGCAACATGGGCAAGTTTATGGCCGTGAGCCTGACGGACGCGCTGGAGGCGGCGGGGTTGAGCGGGGTTCCGGCGTTTGTCGGCCTGGCGCTGCTGTCGTCCCTGCTGTGCATGTTTATTGCCAGCGGGTCGGCCATCTGGTCGATTCTGGCCCCCATCTTTGTACCCATGTTTATGATGCTCGGCTTTCATCCGGCATTCGCCCAGATCCTGTTCCGTGTCGCCGATTCTTCGGTGATCCCGCTGGCGCCCGTGTCACCTTTCGTTCCGCTGTTTTTAGGCTTCCTGCAACGCTACAGACCGGAGGCTAAGCTGGGTACCTACTATTCGTTGGTCTTGCCCTATCCGCTTATCTTCTTAGGGGTATGGCTGGTGATGCTGGTGGCGTGGTATCTTCTCGGTCTGCCGATTGGACCGGGTATTTACCCGAGGCTGAACTAAGGAATACTGATGCTGAGATTACTCGAAGACAAGATTGCGACACCGCTGGGGCCGCTGTGGGTTATCGCGGATGAAGCGTTCAATCTTCGCGCTGTTGAGTGGGAAGAGCACAGCGACCGGATGGTTGAGCTGCTCAACATTCATTATCGCGCCGAGGGTTACGAGCGTATTACAGCCCGTAATCCTGGCGGGCTGAGCGATAAACTGGCGGCCTACTTCGAGGGCGATCTCAGCATTATTAATACCCTGCCAACCGCCACGGCGGGTACCCCTTTTCAGCGCGAGGTGTGGCAGGCGCTACGTAACATTCCCTGCGGGCAGGTGATGCACTACGGTCAGCTGGCAGAGCAGCTTGGCCGTACCGGCGCGGCGCGCGCAGTCGGTGCGGCGAATGGCTCAAATCCCGTCAGCATTGTGGTGCCTTGCCATCGCGTGATCGGGCGCAACGGCACCCTCACGGGCTATGCCGGGGGCGTACAGCGTAAAGAGTGGCTGCTGCGTCACGAAGGGTATTTTCTGCTGTAATTCCCAGGCTTTTTGTGCTTAATTTTCTTCCTGTTAGGCTAATAATCCTTAATCATTCTGTGGAATTTCAAGGAGATGGCAACTCGCTGCCGTCTCTTGCCTTTATTGGGGGTTTGCCAGACTTACGTCCTTACCAAAAAGATGTTAAAATTGACCAATATCAATTAAGGCTTGAGCAAACCTATGATCCCGGAAAAGCGAATTATACGACGCATTCAGTCTGGCGGTTGTGCTATCCATTGCCAGGATTGCAGCATCAGCCAGCTCTGTATCCCGTTTACTCTGAATGAGCATGAACTCGATCAGCTTGACAATATCATCGAGCGCAAAAAGCCTATTCAGAAAGGGCAGACGCTGTTTAAAGCGGGAGACGAACTGAAATCGCTCTATGCTATCCGTTCTGGCACCATCAAAAGCTACACCATTACCGAACAGGGCGACGAGCAGATCACTGGCTTCCATCTGGCGGGCGATTTAGTCGGCTTTGACGCCATCGGCAGTGGCCATCACCCGAGCTTTGCTCAGGCGCTGGAAACCTCTATGGTTTGTGAAATCCCGTTTGAAACGCTGGACGATCTGTCCGGTAAGATGCCGAACCTGCGTCAGCAGATGATGCGTCTGATGAGCGGTGAGATCAAAGGCGATCAGGATATGATCCTGCTGCTTTCCAAAAAGAATGCCGAAGAGCGTCTGGCCGCCTTTATCTATAACCTCTCCCGCCGTTTCGCGGAACGTGGCTTCTCCCCACGCGAATTCCGTCTGACCATGACGCGTGGCGATATTGGTAACTATCTGGGCCTGACCGTGGAAACCATCAGCCGTCTGCTGGGTCGTTTCCAGAAGAGCGGAATGCTGGCGGTTAAAGGTAAGTACATCACCATTGAAAACGGTGAAGCGCTGGCCATTCTGGCGGGTCACTCACGTAACGTGGCATAACTCTCCCGGATATCTTATGCCAGGTCGATAAATTTTCATGATTATTGATCTGGCAAAAACTTCCCCCCTGTTTCATTCAAGATATATAGGTTACTCTTTTACTTACAGACTGTGGTGACAGTAGTAAGGAGACCTGTATGGCAAAGTATCAATATATGCTGGTGGCTATCGATCCGAATCAGGACGATCAGCCAGCATTACGACGTGCTGTGTATTTACATCAACGGATTGGTGGCAAAATTAAAGCCTTTTTGCCGATTTATGACTTCTCATACGAGATGACCACCCTTCTGTCGCCTGACGAGCGCACCGCTATGCGTCAGGGAGTGATCAGCCAGCGTACCGCGTGGATCCGCGAGCAGGCGAAGTATTATCTGGAAGCGGGCGTACCTATCGATATCAAGGTGGTCTGGCACAACCGTCCTTTCGAAGCCATTATTCAGGAAGTGGTGGCCGGTGGGCATGACCTGCTGCTGAAAATGGCGCACCAGCATGACAAACTGGAATCCGTGATTTTCACCCCGACCGACTGGCACCTGCTGCGCAAATGCCCTTGTCCGGTATGGATGGTGAAAGATCAGCCGTGGCCTGAGGGCGGGAAAGCCGTCGTGGCGGTCAATCTGGCCAGCGAAGAGGATTATCACAATTCGCTGAACGAGAAGCTGGTGAACGAGACCCTTCAGCTTGCCGACCAGGTTAACCATACCGAAGTCCATCTGGTGGGAGCCTATCCGGTTACGCCAATCAATATCGCCATCGAGCTGCCTGAATTTGACCCGAGCGTGTATAACGATGCGATTCGCGGTCAGCATCTGCTGGCCATGAAAGCGCTGCGCCAGAAATTCAGTATCGATGAGAACATGACCCACGTAGAAAAAGGGTTACCGGAAGAGGTTATTCCGGATCTGGCGGAGCATTTGCAGGCCGGGATTGTGGTGCTGGGCACCATTGGCCGGACCGGTATTTCTGCCGCGTTCCTGGGTAATACCGCCGAGCAGGTGATCGACCATCTTCGCTGCGACCTTCTGGTTATCAAACCGGATCAGTATCAGACGCCGGTTGAACTGGACGATGAGGAAGACGATTGACCCCAAAATGAAAGCCCGCCGGTAACGGCGGGCTTTTTTTATTGCGCTTCGCTCAACCGTTGCGCCGGTGCCTCGTCGCCAGCATTCATCCAGGGCGCGTGCAGAACCATGCTCGGCAGCGCCAGCTTGATCTCCTGCTGGTTCAGCCCCTCCAGAATACGAATATTGATCTCCTGCTGAATATCCATGTACTTGTTGTAATCCGCCGTATTAACGATATGGACCACCTCGAAGGTCAGGCGATCGCGATCGAAGCCCAGGAAATGGGCGCGGTCAAACTTCGTTTCCCCGACGTCGGTAATGATCTGTTTGACCATATCACCCACTGAACGCAGTTTTTCCGGCGCCGTGTCGCTGGCGACCCCGAAGGTAAAGACGATCCGGCGCGTTTGCATCCGCTTGTAGTTATGCAGCGTCTGTTGCAGCAGGATGGCGTTCCCACAGACAATTTGCTCCCCGCTCAGGCTACGGATACGAGTGGTTTTCAGGCCGATGTGCTCTACCGTCCCGGCGACATCGTTAAACACCACAAAATCGCCGATTTCGAACGGCTTATCAAAACCGATGGAGAGCGATGCAAACACGTCGCTCAGGATCGTTTGCACCGCGAGGGCGATAGCAATACCCCCTACCCCAAGGCTGGCAACCAGAGCAGTGATGTTGACGCCCGCGTTAGCAAGAATAGACAGCAGCATCACTGACCAGACAATGGCACGGAGGATAAGCCCCGTGATCACCAACGTCACCGGGTTTTTATGGCTTCCCGGCGCCAGCATGACGTGACGAAGCCACGACACCACCCCCTGATCCATCCACAGCGCCACCTGGATAGCGAAGACCAGGAACCAGGCGTGGCTCACGGTACCAAAGAGATGATCCGGTAAGTCGACGAAACGCAGGCTGAACAGCAGCGCCACGACAAAAAGCAGGAAGCGGCTGGTGCGGTTAAGCATATCCGTCAGGATAAAACGCATCCGGTTGGTGGTGGGATGCTTGTCGCCCCAGGTGGTGATCCCTTTCTTAACAAAGGCGATCAGGCGCGTCAGCAGCCAGTACACCAGCAGAGTTACAAAGACTACCGTGGCGACGCCAATCCAGAATGATGGCGTCATCATCAGCGCGATGATGTCAAAGCGGGACAGAAATTGCATTACACCTCCTCGTATTACACAAAGGGTAAAGTATAGACAGAGGAGAATGGCTGACCGCAGAAATAAGAAAACCGCCCCCAGGGGCGGTTTGACAGGATGAAGCGGAATTAAAGAGATTTCAGAATCGCATCCACGCTGGCCTTGGCGTCGCCAAACAGCATGTGGGTGTTATCTTTAAAGAACAGCGGGTTCTGCACGCCAGCATAGCCGGTGTTCATAGAGCGTTTGAAGACAATGACGTTCTGCGCCTTCCACACTTCGAGAACAGGCATACCCGCAATCGGGCTGCGCGGATCATCCTGCGCCGCCGGGTTAACGGTGTCGTTGGCGCCAATCACCAGTACGGTGTCGGTGTCGGCGAAATCATCGTTGATCTCGTCCATTTCCAGCACGATGTCGTAAGGCACCTTCGCTTCCGCCAGCAGCACGTTCATGTGGCCTGGCAGACGCCCCGCCACCGGGTGAATACCAAAGCGAACCTTGATACCGCGCGCGCGCAGTTTCTCGGTGATTTCCGCCACCGGATACTGCGCCTGCGCCACCGCCATGCCATAGCCCGGGGTGATGATAACGGAATGCGAGTTTTTCAGCATCTCTGCGGTGTCTTCCGCACTGATTTCACGGTGTTCACCCACTTCCTCATCAGAACCGGTTGATGAACCGTCAGAACCGAAGCCACCCGCGATGACGCTAATAAACGAGCGGTTCATCGCCTTACACATGATGTAAGACAGGATCGCACCGGAAGAACCGACCAGCGCACCGGTGACAATCAGCAGGTCGTTGCTCAGCATGAAGCCTGCTGCCGCCGCTGCCCAACCGGAATAGGAGTTCAGCATGGAGACGACTACCGGCATATCTGCCCCGCCGATAGACGCCACCAAATGCCAGCCGAAGGCCAGCGCGATAATGGTCATCACCAATAACGCCAGCACCTGCAAGCCTACGCTTTCGGTACGCACGAAGACCACCAGCAGCACAAAGGAAACGACCAGCGCCGCCAGATTCAGCTTGTGGCGGTTAGGCAGCATCAGCGGTTTGGAAGAGATCTTCCCGCGCAGTTTGCCGAACGCCACGATTGAGCCGGTGAAGGTCACCGCGCCAATGAAGATGCCGAGGAACACTTCGGTCAGGTGGATGTTCACCAGAATCGGTTCCAGACCCGGTTCGTGGTACAGATAGCTGTTGAAGCCCACCAGCACCGCGGCCAGACCCACGAAGCTGTGCAGAATAGCAACCAGCTCCGGCATCTCGGTCATTTCAACGCGTTTCGCCAGACGAATACCAATCGCACCACCGATGATCATCGCCACCAGGATCCACGCCACGTTGCCGGTGTCCGGCCCAAAGATGGTGGCAATCAGCGCAATCGCCATCCCGGCGATACCAAAGTTATTTCCCTGCTGAGACGTTTCGTGTTTGGAAAGCCCCGCCAGACTGAAAATAAACAGGATTGCAGCAACAATGTATGCGGCTGTAACTAATCCTCCAGACATATGCTACCCCTTAGCCTTTACGAAACATTTTCAGCATGCGCTGAGTCACGGTGAAACCACCGAAAATATTGATACTGGCGATCAGCACTGCAATGAAGCTCAGGAAGCTGATCCAGCCGCCATGACCAATTTGCAGCAATGCCCCAACCACGATAATCCCGGAGATGGCATTGGTAACCGACATCAGCGGGGTATGCAGCGCATGGGAAACGTTCCACACGACGTAGTAACCCACCACGCAGGAGAGCGCGAAGACGGTGAAGTGGCCAAGGAACTCTTTTGGCGCGACGTCCGCCAGCCAGCCAAACAGGATAATGACCAGCGCCATGATGGCGTATTTGCGCCACGGCGACGCAGGTTTCGCTGGTTCTGCAGGCTCAGGCGCCGCTTTCGGCGCAGCCTGAGGCTGAGCGGAAACCTGTATCGGCGGTGCAGGCCAGGTGATCTCCCCTTCACGCACCACGGTCACGCCGCGCACCACCACATCATCAAAATCAACGGTGATGTTGCCGTCTTTCTCTTTGCAGAGCAGCTTCAGCAGATTAACGAGGTTCGTGCCGTACAGCTGAGAGGACTGGGTTGGCAGACGTCCTGGCAGGTCGGTATAACCGATCACCTTCACGCCGTTCGCGGTCGTCGTGACCTGATTTGGCACGGTATACTCACAGTTACCGCCGTTTTGCGCCGCCAGATCGACAATCACGCTGCCCGGCTGCATGGAATCCACCATCTCACGGGTGATCAGCTTCGGCGCCGGTTTACCCGGAATAAGCGCGGTGGTGACAATGATGTCCACCTCTTTTGCCTGCGCCGCAAAGAGCGCCATTTCCGCCTTAATAAAGGCTTCAGACATGACCTTCGCGTAACCATCACCGCTGCCCGCTTCTTCCTTGAAGTCCAGCTCAAGGAATTCGGCGCCCATACTCTGCACCTGCTCCTTCACTTCCGGCCGGGTATCAAACGCACGAACAATAGCGCCCAGGCTGTTTGCGGCCCCAATGGCGGCAAGACCTGCCACACCGGCACCAATTACCATCACCTTCGCGGGTGGTACTTTGCCTGCGGCCGTAATTTGACCGGTAAAGAAGCGACCAAACTCATGAGCAGCTTCGACAATGGCGCGATAGCCGGCAATGTTTGCCATAGAACTCAGCGCATCCAGAGACTGCGCGCGCGAAATACGCGGCACGGAATCCATCGCCATCACGGTGACACCGCGTGCCGCCAGCTTCTCCATCAGCTCCGGGTTTTGGGCTGGCCAGACAAAGCTCACAAGCGTCGTGCCCGCGTTCAGCAGTTCAATTTCACTCTCTTCCGGTGCGTTTACCTTCAGAATAATGGGTGATTGCCAGACCTCAGCACCGTCCACTACGTCCGCGCCAGCCTGAGTAAAGGCCTCGTCATCGAAACTCGCCAGTTTGCCCGCGCCGCTTTCAATCGCGACGGTAAAACCCAGTTTAAGCAGTTGCTCCACCGTTTTTGGTGTTGCCGCTACGCGGGTTTCATTGGCTAACCGTTCTTTTGGTACCCCAATACGCATAGTTTTCCCTTCCATCGGTTTGTGATGATGGTTTGTCGATAATTGCCCGCGGTTCGTATCAATTTTCACCATCGCGATAACGACGGAGAATGATTAACCCCGGAAAATAAAACAGTAACAAACTTTCTATAACCTACTGAAAATAGCGCCCGTGATCTACCGCCAGAAAACACTATTTCTTATTTTATCTGTGAAAAATAAGCGATCGGGGTCACTGACAGAGATATTTACCTTAAATTCGCCTTCAGGACCGATAAATCGCGCAAGCGAAGCGGTAAAAACATGATATAGCGCCATAAAAGAACAACTCATTAACATTAAATTAACTTGTAAAAGTCATATGCTTAATCAGTTTTTCTTGTGAAACGCCTGTTTTTTCCACATATCACAAAATGTTATCGAATCAGGTCCTTTGCTGAGCACAGGCTGTGAAAAATGCCGCAGACAGCGACGGGTGTTAAATGCCATAATCGGGACCGTCTCAAATTAACAACAACACCAGTACATGGTTTGCGCAAGGCGAAGGATTATTTTTATGAAGCTTAAGAACACACTCCTGGCGTCCGCACTTCTTTCCGCGACCGCCCTGTCAGCGAATGCTGCGACAGAGTTGACGCCGGAGCAAGCGGCAGCGTTAAAACCTTTTGACCATACGGTCATTGTGGGTCGGTATAATTCCATTGGCGATGCCGTCGCCGCCGCATCAAAAGCCGCCGATAAAAACGGCGCTGCCTCGTTTTACGTCGTTGACCAGTCCGATCAGGGCAACAGCGGTAACCAGCGCGTGACTGTTGCGCTGTACAAAGAGAATGCCCCAAAGGCAGATGAACAGAAAAACCGCGTGATTAACGGCATTGTTGAACTGCCGAAAGATCAGGCTGTTCAGCTGGAACCGTATGACACCGTGACCGTTCAGGGCTTCTACCGCAGCCAGCCTGAAGTTAACGATGCCATCACCAAAGCCGCGAGAGAAAAAGGCGCTTACGCGTTTTATATCGTGCGTCAGGTTGATGCCAACCAGGGCGGAAACCAGCGCATTACCGCCTTCATCTATAAGCAAGATGCGAAAAAACGCGTAGTGCAAAGCCCGGATGCGATTCCAGCGGATTCAGAAGCCGGTCGTGCTGCGTTAGCAAAAGGCGGTGAAGAAGCGAAGAAAGTTGAAATTCCGGGCGTAGCAACGTCTGCGGCACCAAGCGCTGAAGTGGGTCGTTTCTTTGAAACCCAATCCACCAAAGGCGGTCGTTATACCGTTACGTTACCAGACGGCACGAAAATTGAAGAGCTGAACAAAGCCACTGCCGCGCAGATGGTGCCGTTCGACAGCATCAAGTTTACGGGCAACTATGGCAACATGACAGAAATCTCCTATCAGGTGGCGAAGCGTGCTGCGAAGAAAGGCGCGAAGTATTACCACATCACCCGCCAGTGGCAGGAACGTGGCAACAACCTGACCATCAGTGCCGATCTGTACAAGTAACAAAACGGTTTCATAAAGGCGGCGCAGTGCCGCCTTTTTTGTTACTTTTTTTCTGATTTCTGCCCCATGTCATTGCATGCATCCGTCACACTCCGTAAAATCCCGCGCCTTAGCGTGATCCACCATTTTTATGCGCCTTAGCGAAATAATTATTCTGGATTTGGACTTTTCATAACAGGAAGCCAATGGAAAAGAAACTTGGCCTGAGTGCGTTAACTGCACTTGTATTGAGCTCAATGCTGGGCGCGGGCGTATTCAGTTTGCCGCAGAACATGGCGGCCGTCGCCAGCCCGGCCGCATTACTGATTGGCTGGGGCATCACCGGCGTCGGGATTTTGCTGCTGGCGTTCGCCATGCTGCTGCTGACCCGTATCCGACCGGATCTGGACGGCGGAATATTCACTTACGCCCGTGAAGGTTTTGGCGAGCTGATTGGCTTCTGCTCCGCCTGGGGCTACTGGCTGTGCGCGGTGATCGCCAACGTCTCCTATCTGGTTATCGTCTTCTCGGCGCTCAGTTTCTTTACCGATACGCCCGAACTGCGCCTGTTTGGTGACGGCAATACCTGGCAGTCCATCGTCGGCGCCTCGGTGCTGCTGTGGATTGTTCACTGGTTGATTTTGCGCGGTGTTCAGACCGCGGCCAGCATTAACCTGGTGGCGACGCTGGCCAAGCTGGTGCCGCTTGGCCTGTTCGTCGTGCTGGCCTTCCTCGCCTTCCGTCTCGATGTCTTTACGCTCGATTTCAGCGGTATTGCGTTGGGCGTTCCCGTCTGGGAGCAGGTGAAAAATACCATGCTGATTACCCTGTGGGTGTTCATCGGTGTTGAAGGTGCCGTCGTGGTCTCTGCCCGCGCGCGTAACAAACGCGACGTGGGACGCGCCACACTGCTGGCCGTCCTGGCGGCGCTGGGCGTTTATCTGCTGGTGACGCTGCTGTCGCTCGGTGTGGTGGCCCGCCCTGAACTGGCGGAGATGCGTAATCCGTCCATGGCCGGGCTGATGGTGAAAATGCTCGGTCCCTGGGGTGATGTGGTTATCGCGGCAGGTTTGATTGTCTCCGTCTGCGGCGCGTACCTGAGCTGGACCATTATGGCGGCGGAAGTACCGTTCCTGGCCGCCACGCACAAAGCGTTCCCGCGCCTGTTTGCCCGTCAGAATAAAAACAGTGCGCCATCGGCTTCTCTGTGGCTCACCAACATCAGCGTGCAGGTCTGTCTGGTGCTGATCTGGCTCACAGGTTCGGACTATAACACGCTGCTGACCATCGCCTCCGAGATGATTCTGGTACCCTATTTCTTAGTGGGCGCATATCTGTTAAAAATTGCGACCCGCCCGGCACACTATGCGGTAGGCGTAGGTGCCTGTATTTACGGTCTATGGTTATTGTATGCTTCCGGCCCGATGCATCTGCTGCTGTCCGTGGTGCTCTACGCGCCAGGCCTGCTGGTGTTTATCTACGCTCGCCGTACGCATCAGCTTGATAATGCCCTTAAGCGCCGCGAAATGGCGTTGATAGGTTTGCTGTTAGTCGCTGCCGTACCGGCAACGTGGATGTTAATGGGATAGCGCCGCCTGTCCCATTGTTGAACTGAAAAGGAGATTACGATGGGACACACGCAGCAACGCCCAATATTGATCACTGGCGCAGGCCGTCGCATCGGCCTCGCCCTCGCCCATCACTTTCTCAATCTTCGCCATCCGGTTATCGTCAGTTACCGCACGGAATATCCCTCCATTGAAGGGCTACGACATGCCGGAGCCGTCTGCATTCAGGCGGATTTCTCCACGGATGAAGGTATTCTTGCTTTCGCGGAAAAAGTGAAATCGACCACCCCCGGGCTGCGGGCGGTTATTCACAACGCCAGTACCTGGCTTCCTGAAAAAGCAGGACATTCGCTCAGCGAAACGCTCGCCTGCATGATGCAGATCCACGTTAATGCGCCTTATCTGCTCAACCATGCCCTACAGGATCTGCTACGCGGACACGGCCATGCCGCAGGCGACATTATCCATTTCACCGATTACGTGGTGGAGCGAGGCAGCGATAAACACATCGCCTACGCGGCCAGCAAAGCCGCGCTGGATAATATGACTCGCTCGTTCGCGCGCAAGCTGGCCCCCGAGGTAAAAGTCAACGCGATTGCCCCGGCGATGATTTTATTTAACGAGGGCGATGATGCCGAGTATCGTCAGCAGGCGCTTAACAAGTCGTTGATGAAAATTGCGCCCGGCGAGAAAGAGGTGATCGACCTGATCGATTATCTGCTGACCAGCTGTTACGTCACGGGAAGGACGTTTGCCGTGGACGGTGGCCGCCCGCTGCGCTAGTGAAAGCGGCTCCAGAAGAAGATGAGCACCCAGGCGCTGAGGCTCCAGCAGACCACCGCCCCGCCCAGCGCCAGGGGCAGACGCAGAAAACCGGTGAAGTACCACAGCGACAGCAGATAGATGAAATACGGGATGATTGACCACATCCCGAATACAATGGTGGCCCGCAGCGCCTCTATACCCCGCTCAGAGGCCACAATATAGTGCGCGATTAACGCAAAGGTGGGAAACAGCGGGATAAGCCCGGCAATGTAGTAGTTCTTCGTTTTAGCCAGCACCCCAATCAGCAGCACGACCAGCGCACCCAGCGCGGCTTTGATCAACAGCCCCATTCTTTTCCCTTAACAATCAAATAACATTCCCGTGCAGGATAACGGAACTCCGGCTAATTATGAAAGATTAATGGAAGGTTAAGGTTGTGCGGTGTATGTTGACGTTTTTCGCGATGACAGACGTAGTATGAATAAGATTGTTTATGTTGAAGATGAACCCGAAGTGGGACAATTGATCGCCGCTTATCTGGGTAAACATGATATTGAAGTGGTTGTCGAACCTCGTGGCGATCGCGCTGAAGACGTCGTCACCCGCGAAAATCCGGACCTGGTGTTGCTGGACATTATGCTGCCCGGAAAAGATGGCATGACGCTTTGCCGGGATCTACGCGCGAAGTGGGACGGCCCGATCGTGCTGCTGACCTCTCTCGACAGCGATATGAATCATATTCTGTCCCTTGAGATGGGCGCGAATGACTACATCCTGAAAACCACGCCGCCGGCGGTCCTGCTTGCCCGTTTGCGCCTTCATCTGCGTCAGCGTGCCAGCGCTGAGCGTGAAGCGCCTGCGCCCTCTTTAACGCCGCATAAGGCGATGCGGTTCGGCACGCTTTCTATCGACCCGGTCAACCGACAGGTTATGCTTTCCGGGGAGCTGATTGCGCTCTCAACCGCAGATTTTGACCTGCTGTGGGAGCTGGCAACTCATGCCGGGCAAATTATGGACCGGGATGCATTGCTGAAAAATCTGCGCGGCGTAAGTTACGACGGAATGGATCGTAGCGTTGATGTGGCGATTTCTCGCCTGCGAAAAAAACTGCAGGACAGCGCCACCGAGCCCTACCGCATTAAAACCGTACGTAATAAGGGCTACCTGTTTGCCCCGCACGCATGGGAAACCTGAAAAAAAACTACACAGTAAATTTCGAAAAATAACTTGCGATGCATCAGGAATGTTATCGGTATACGTCGTAAGTTTTCGATTATATGCATCGTTAGTCATGAAATATCCCTTGATCACATTCCTCTTACCTGTTCAATTTCGATGTGCATTTTTCGCGTAAACAAAAGTAGCTCTAATGTATTTCATTGCTATAGTACAATATATATTCAGCAGTTCAGGAACCATCATCGATCAAAAATCCGTCACTTAAATGCACATTGTGTTAAAAATGAACTTTACAATTGACTAAATTATTATCTTATCCTTATGAAAACAAAGGGGATATAGTTAGCACATAAATAATATCGATCTTTTTC
Organism: Enterobacter cloacae complex sp. ECL411; assembly: GCF_021869665.1. NCBI lineage: Bacteria > Pseudomonadati > Pseudomonadota > Gammaproteobacteria > Enterobacterales > Enterobacteriaceae > Enterobacter > Enterobacter cloacae complex sp. ECL411. Next base: position 2,035,485 of record NZ_CP091486.1, on the reverse strand, counting down.
AATAGCTTACGCGTTTGCAGAAATCTAATTCTCATGCTAAACCTTATACTCTCTCAATTATTTAATGAACGAGGTATAGCAATGTCATGGAGAGTCATTAGCTCGGTAATTTGTCCTAACACGGGGATCGTTTATTCAAGCATCTTGGGACTCAAGTTCTTGAAACTCATCATTTGGTATGAAAGCGATGTCTATTTGTACCCCGGCGATAGGATATATCCGACAAAGAATGGCGTCTTCATTAATGGTGTTTTCAAGCCAATATCGATATACAACATCTCCCCTTACAACGAGATGTTATGGAGTGAAATTAAAAACAAGATGGCCTGCCCATACAATCGAAACCAGGAAGAGGAGATATGTACCTACGCGGTGCATTGCAACGCGCGTAAGTGTCCGCATGGGTTTGCCACGCATCCACTGATTGTCAGCACAGTCAAATCCAGACATTAACGAATGTTGGTAATGTTCAGGTTACAAAGATAAGTCTCTTTGTCGCACCGTTTGCGCCGGATACCTCTCACTGGTAAACGCCATAAATAAAGCCACCCGCAGGTGGCCTTTGTCATTGTTATTCTGATTCACAAATACTCTTAATCGTAAATAAACTCGTATAGCGAAGCGTAAACGGATTACCCGGGCATTGATGGAATAAAGCGATGCCGTGTTTTATTACCTTTCGACGAATACCCCTTTTCAACGCATCATGCCTGACTTGCGCCCATAGCGACCCTGCTGGTAAAAGACGTGTAGTGAAGCCCCTGTTTCGGTGAAATTAATGAAGAAGCTGTTTGTTCAGTTTTATTTACTGCTGTTTGTCTGCTTTCTGGTGATGACCATGCTGGTCGGGCTGGTCTATAAGTTCACCGCAGAGCGTGCGGGCAGACAATCCCTGGACGATCTGATGAAAAGCTCGCTCTACCTGATGCGTAGCGAGCTGCGCGAAATTCCTCCGCATGACTGGGCACGTACGTTAAAAGAGCTGGATCTGAATCTGTCGTTTGATCTGCGTATCGAACCCCTGAAGGATTTTGATTTAGCGCCGCCGGCGATGCAGCGTTTGCGCGATGGAGACATCGTCGCCCTGGACGAGAAATATACCTTCATTCAGCGTATTCCGCGCAGCCACTATGTCCTGGCCGTCGGGCCAGTGCCCTATCTCTATTACCTGCACCAGATGCGCCTGCTGGATCTCGCCCTGCTGGGCTTTATTGCCATCTCGCTCGCTTTCCCTGTATTCATCTGGATGCGACCGCACTGGCAGGACATGCTGAAACTGGAATCCGCCGCACAGCGTTTTGGGGAGGGTCATTTAACTGAACGCATACATTTCGACAGTGGTTCCAGTTTTGACCGTCTCGGTATTGCCTTTAACCAGATGGCCGATAACATCAACGCCCTGATTGCCAGCAAGAAGCAGCTTATCGACGGCATTGCGCATGAACTGCGCACTCCGCTGGTACGCCTGCGTTATCGCCTGGAGATGAGCGAGAACCTCACCGCCGCGGAATCGCAGGCCCTCAATCGGGATATTGGCCAGCTTGAAGCGCTGATTGAAGAGCTGCTGACCTATGCCCGCCTCGATCGGCCTCAGACGGAGTTGCACCTCAGTACGCCGGATCTTCCCGTCTGGCTACAGACGCATATTAACGATGTGCAGAGCGTTAACCCTCAGCGAAAACTGCTGACAGCCATTACCCCCGGCGCGTACGGCGCGCTGGACATGCGCCTGATGGAACGCGTGCTGGATAATCTGATGAACAACGCCATGCGCTACAGCGAAACCACGCTGCGCATAGGTTTAGATTTGCAGGGGAGCCAGGCAATTCTGTGTGTGGAAGACGATGGCCCCGGTATTGAGCCAGCGGAGCGTGAAAAAGTTTTCGAGCCGTTTGTGCGCCTCGACCCCAGCCGCGACCGTGCTACCGGCGGCTGTGGTCTGGGGCTGGCTATTGTCCGTTCTATTGCCCAGGCGATGGGCGGTTCGGTTCGCTGCGAAGCGAGCGAGCTGGGCGGGGCCCGGTTCGTCTTTAGCTGGCCGATCTATCACAACATTCCTCTTCCCGTACCTGCCTGAACTAAACCGCACGCTGGCCTGACCCGGCGTGTTGTGCTATATCAGTAGTATGTTGTAACTAATTAAGGGCTATTATGGCGACTTACGATCTCATCGAAAGGCTTAACACCACATTTCGGGAAATAGAGCAGGCGTTACTGACCCTGACGGCGCAACTACAGGGCTGCCGCCTGCTGGCCGCCCGCGTCTTTTCCCTGCCCGAGGTGGCGAAAGGCGCGGAACACGACCCGCTGAACACCATTGAGGTAACGCAGCATATCGGTAAAGTGGCGCTGGAACTGACGTTGCAGCACTATCGCCGCCTTTTCATCCAGCAGCAGTCCGAAAATCGCAGCAGTAAGGCCGCCGTTCGCCTGCCCGGCGTCATCTGTCTGCAAACGGATACCGCAACGCGTGAAGCCATTGAGGCGCAAATTACGCATATTAATACGCTGAAAGCCGCCTTCGAGAAAATCGTGACCGTTGAGTCCGGGCTGGCACCGGCTGCCCGTTTTGAATGGGTGCATCGCCAGCTTCCGGGGCTGATCACCCTGAATGCTTACCGCACGCTGACGGTACTGCACCACCCCGCCACGCTGCGCTTCGGCTGGGCCAACAAGCACATCATTAAAAACTTCACGCGCGACGAGATCCTGGCTCAGCTGGAGAAAAGCCTGAAATCGCCGCGAACGGTCGCCCCGTGGTCGCGGGAACAGTGGATTGAACGGCTGGAGCAGGAGTACCACAGCATTGCCTCCCTGCCGGCTGATACCCGTCTTAAAATAAAGCGTCCGGTCAAGGTGCAGCCTATCGCTCGTGTCTGGTATGCCGGACAGCAAAAGCAGGTGCAATACGCCTGCCCGACACCGCTGATTGCGCTCTACGATGCCGATCAGGGTGCGGTGGTGCCGGATATAGGAGAACTGCTGAACTACGATGCTGAAAACGTTCAGCATCGCTATAAACCCCAGGCACAGCCGCTACAGCTGATTATCCCGCGGCTGCACCTGTATGTGGCGCAGTGATTACCTGATGCTGCCCACCATCGCTTCCGGGCGGACCCAGGCATCAAACTCGGCGTCCGTCAGGTAGCCCAGCGCCAGCGCAGAGGCTTTCAGGGTAAGCCCCTCTTTGTGCGCTTTTTTAGCGATTTCGGCCGCTTTATCATAACCAATATGGGTGTTTAGCGCCGTGACCAGCATCAGGGACTCATTCAGCAGCTGGCTGATTCGCTCGCGATTAGGCTCAATGCCCACCGCGCAGTGCTCGTTAAAGCTCTCCATGCCATCGGCCAGCAGACGAATCGATTGCAGTACGTTGTGGATCACCATCGGGCGATAGACGTTAAGCTCGAAGTTACCCGACGCGCCGCCCATGTTGACCGCAACGTCATTACCCATCACCTGACAGCACAGCATGGTCATGGCTTCGCACTGCGTCGGGTTTACTTTACCCGGCATAATGGAGCTGCCCGGCTCGTTTTCCGGAATGCTGATTTCGCCGATGCCGCAGCGCGGGCCGGAGGCCAGCCAGCGCACGTCGTTGGCGATTTTCATCAGCGAGGCTGCCAGCCCTTTCAGCGCGCCATGGGTATGGACCAGCGCATCACAGGTCGCCAGCGCTTCGAATTTATTCGGGGCGGTAACAAACGGCTGCCCGGTGATCTTCGCCAGCTCTTCGGCCACGCGCACCGCGTACTCGGGATGGGTGTTTAACCCGGTGCCAACCGCCGTTCCGCCGAGCGCCAGCTCCGCCAGATGCGGCAGGCTGTTGTCTATATGCTTAAGATTGTGCTCCAGCATCGCCACCCAGCCGGAGATCTCCTGGCCAAGCGTCAGCGGCGTGGCGTCCTGCAGGTGCGTACGACCAATTTTTACAATGTCGCCGAAAGCCTGCGCTTTCTCGTTAAGCGTAGATTTGAGCGCGTTGAGCTGCGGGATAAGCTGCTCGCGGATAGCGATGACGGCCGCCACGTGCATGGCCGTCGGGAACACGTCGTTGGAACTCTGGCTTTTATTCACGTCATCGTTCGGGTGAACTTTCCGCTCCATGCCTCGCACGCCGCCAAGCAGCTCGCTTGCGCGGTTCGCCAGCACCTCGTTCATGTTCATGTTGCTCTGGGTGCCTGAGCCGGTCTGCCAGATGGCAAGGGGGAATTCGTCGGGATGTTTGCCCGCCAGCACTTCGTCGGCGGCATTGATGATGGCCGAGGCTTTATCGGCATCCAGCAGGCCCAGATCCTGATTAACTTTGGCGGCAGCGCGTTTGGTCAACGCCAGCGCCTGGATTAGCGAGACGGGCATTTTCTCTGTCGAAATGCGGAAATGCTCCAGCGAACGCTGGGTTTGCGCGCCCCATAGCTTGTCGGCCGGGACGTCGATGGCGCCCATGGAGTCTTTCTCGCGGCGATGCATTGTCATTACTTACTCCTTGATAACAAAGATGGGATTGCTCACATGCTTAAGAGATAAGTATTGATGACTTCTGAGAAACGTTATGGCGCTTTGTGCGCTCTTTTTGATGTCGGGTGGCGGCTGCGCCTTACCCGACCTACGAGGATGTAGGCCGGGTAAGCGTCAGCGCCACCCGGCAATTTACAGAATTACTTCACACATGCCGAACACTGGGAAGACTGGATCTGTTTGAAGAAGTCGTTACCTTTGTCATCCACGAGGATAAACGCCGGGAAGTCTTCCACTTCAATTTTCCAGATCGCTTCCATACCCAGTTCCGGGTACTCCACGCACTCCAGGCTCTTGATACTGCCCTGCGCCAGCACCGCTGCCGGGCCGCCGATGCTGCCGAGGTAGAAGCCGCCGTGCTTGTGGCACGCGTCCGTCACCTGCTGGCTGCGGTTGCCTTTCGCCAGCATGATCATGCTGCCACCGTTGGCCTGCAGCTGGTCGACGTAGGAGTCCATACGGCCCGCCGTGGTTGGGCCTAACGAGCCGGAAGCATACCCATCAGGCGTTTTTGCAGGGCCTGCGTAGTAGATCGGGTGATCTTTAATGTACTGCGGCAGCCCTTCACCGTTGTCCAGGCGCTCTTTCAGCTTCGCATGGGCGATGTCGCGGCCCACGATAATCGTCCCGTTCAGGGAAAGGCGCGTTGAAACCGGATACTGCGAAAGCTGCGCCAGGATCTCCTTCATCGGGCGATTCAGGTCAACGCGTACCGCTTCGCCCTCACCCGCTTTTCGCAGTTCTTCAGGGATGTATTTGCCCGTGTTGTTCTCCAGCTTTTCGATCCAGATGCCGTCGCGGTTGATCTTCGCTTTGATGTTACGATCCGCAGAGCACGACACGCCCATCCCCACTGGACAGGATGCACCGTGGCGCGGGAGGCGGATCACGCGAATGTCATGCGCGAAGTATTTGCCGCCAAACTGCGCGCCCAGCCCCAGATTCTGCGCTTCGGCCAGCAGTTCCTGCTCAAGCTGCACGTCGCGGAACGCCTGACCATGTTCGTTACCTTCCGTTGGCAGGCCATCGTAGTATTTGGTTGAGGCCAGCTTAACGGTTTTCAGGGTGCTTTCAGCAGACGTACCGCCAATCACAAACGCGATATGGTACGGCGGGCAGGCCGCAGTGCCAAGGGTGCGCATCTTCTCAACCAGATAGTTCTTCAGCTTGCCCGGGGTAAGCAGCGCTTTGGTTTCCTGGTAAAGATAGGTTTTGTTGGCTGAACCGCCGCCTTTGGCAATGCAGAGGAATTTGTACTCGTCACCGTCGACGCTATAGAGGTCAATCTGCGCAGGCAGGTTGGTGCCGGTGTTCACCTCTTTGTACATATCCAGCGCCGCGTTTTGCGAATAGCGCAGGTTATCTTCGGTGTAGGTATTGTAGACGCCGCGCGCCAGCGCCGCTTCGTCACCGCCGCCGGTCCAGACGCGCTGGCCTTTTTTACCGGTGATAATCGCCGTGCCGGTGTCCTGGCAGGTTGGCAGAATGCCTTTCGCCGCGATATCAGAGTTACGCAGGAATTGCAGGGCAACGTACTTGTCGTTCTCGCTGGCTTCCGGGTCGCTCAGAATATCGGCAACCTGCTGCTGATGCGCCGGACGGAGCATAAAGGAAGCATCGTGGAAGGCTTGCTGCGCCAGCAGCGTCAGCGCCTGCGGGTCAACTTTGAGGATCTCCTGCCCTTCAAACTCAGAGACAGAAACGTAATCGCGGGTTAACAGGTAATACTCGGTCCGATCCTGACTGAGGGGGAAAGGATCCTGATAATGGAAGGGTTTATTCGACATTGTTCTCTCACTTACTGCTTCGGTCTGTTTATTCAGGGCAGATGTTCCGCTGCCCGGCTTAAAAGCGAGTCAGCTTATCCTACACAATTTTTTAACAAAAACTGAGACTAGTACGACTTTTTACATCCGCAGGTTACTTCCATTCGGTTTATTGCTTTAATACGCGAAGTTAATTCCACATATGAATCAGGGCTTGATAATGCAAAAACTCATCAACTCAGTGCAAAACTACGCCTGGGGAAGTAAAACTGCGTTAACGGATCTCTACGGTATCGCCAACCCGGACAACCTGCCGATGGCAGAGCTGTGGATGGGCGCGCACCCGAAGAGCAGCTCAAAAATTGAAGATGCCAGCGGCCAGGTGCGCAGCCTGCGTGATGTCATCGATGCCGACAAAGCCGCGCTGCTCGGCGATAAAGTGGCGAATCGTTTTGGTGAGCTGCCTTTTCTGTTCAAGGTATTGTGCGCCGACCAGCCGCTCTCCATTCAGGTTCACCCGAACAAAAAAGCCTCTGAGCTGGGCTTTGCCAAAGAAAATGCCGCCGGTATTCCGTTAGACGCCGCAGAGCGTAACTACAAAGATCCTAACCACAAGCCGGAACTGGTTTTCGCCCTTACCCCTTTCCTGGCGATGAATGCCTTCCGCGAGTTTTCCGAGATCATCTCCCTGCTGCAACCGGTCGCTGGGGCTCACAACGCGATCGCCCACTTCCTGGAAAACCCGAACGCAGAAGCCCTGAGCGCGTTGTTTGCCAGCCTGCTGAATATGCAGGGCGAGGAAAAATCCCACGCGCTGGCGGTGCTGAAAGCCGCGCTGAACGACCAGCAGGGTGAGCCATGGGACACCATTCGCGTAATTTCCGCGTTTTATCCGGACGACAGCGGCCTCTTCTCTCCGCTGCTGCTGAACGTGGTGAAGCTCAACCCGGGCGAAGCGATGTTCCTGTTCGCTGAAACCCCGCACGCCTACCTGAACGGCGTGGCGCTGGAGGTGATGGCTAACTCCGATAACGTACTGCGCGCGGGCCTGACGCCAAAATACATCGACATCCCTGAGCTGGTTGCCAACGTGAAGTTCGTGGCGAAACCTGCTGCGGAGCTGCTTACTCAGCCGGTGAAAAACGGCGCAGAGCTGGACTTCCCGATTCCGGTTGACGATTTTGCCTTCTCCCTGCATGACCTCAGCGCAGACGAAACCGCCATTGCACAGGAGAGCGCCGCGATCCTGTTCTGTGTGGAAGGCGAAGCGACGTTGCATAACGGTAGCGAGCGTCTGCTGCTTAAACCGGGGGAGTCCGCTTTTGTCCCGGCAAACGAGTCGCCTGTCTTCGTGAGCGGCACTGGTCGCCTGGCGCGCGTTTTTAATAAGCTTTAGGGACTTACTGAATTTTTTAACAACTCTTGCTAAGCTAGTAACAGGCGTTGTAACACCAGGCGGTTTTAACCGCCTGGTTTCATTTTAGGGATAATCGCAATGAAAAAATCGGTCGTAGCGGTAGGAGTGATTGTTGCTTTAGGCGTGATCTGGACGGGTGCTTCCTGGTATACCGGGAAACAGCTGGAAAGCCGTCTGGCAGAGATGATGGCACAGGCAAACAGCGAAATTAAGCGCAGCGCGCCTGAAGCAGGTCTGGAGCTGAGCTACCAGAACTACCAGCGTGGCGTCTTTACCAGCCATATGCAGGTGGTGGTGAAGCCGGTAGCGGGCAATCAGAACGCCTGGCTGAAACCGGGCCAGAGCGTGGTACTGGATGAAGTGGTCAGCCACGGTCCGTTCCCGCTGGCACAGTTGAAAAAGTTTAACCTGATCCCCTCTATGGCATCCGCCAGAACCGTACTGGTAAATAACGAGGTGACGAAGCCAATTTTCGATATGGCGAAAAATGAGTCGCCGTTCGAGATCAATACCCGCATCAGCTATGCCGGTGATACGCGTTCCGACATCGACCTGAAAGCGCTGAATTACGAACAAGGCACCGATAAAGCCGCCTTCAGCGGCGGTAATTTCCAGCTTGATGCCGATCGCGACGGCAAGAATGTCTCTCTGACCGGCGATGCCGCCAGCGGCCTGGTGAATTCAGTCAATGAATATAACCAGAAGGTCCAGCTTACCTTCAACAACCTGAAAGCCAGCGGCAATAGCCGTATGACCGATTTTGACGAGCGTATTGGCGATCAGAAGCTGAGCCTCGATAAGATCGCCATTGCGATTGAAGGTAAAGAGATGGCAGTGCTGGAAGGCATGGATCTGGACGGCAAGTCTGACGTTTCCAAAGACGGTAAAAGCATCAACACCCAGCTGGATTACAGCCTGAAAAGCCTGAAAGTACAGAATCAGGACCTGGGTACCGGCAAGCTGTCACTGAAAATTGGCAACATTGACGGCCAGGCATGGCACGAATTTAGCCAGAAATACAGCAAAGAGAGTCAGGCTCTGCTGACCGATGCCGCCCTGCAACAGAACCCGCAGGCATACCAGCAGCAGGCGATGGCCGTGCTGTTTAATAACCTGCCGATCCTGCTGAAAGGCGAGCCGGTAATTACCGTTGCGCCACTGAGCTGGAAAAACGACAAAGGCGAAACCAACTTCAACCTGTCGCTGTTCCTGAAGGATCCGGCGGCCGCGACCGGCGAGCCGCAGACCCTGGCGCAGGAAGTTGACCGCAGCGTGAAATCGCTCGACAGCAAGCTGACCATCCCGATGGATATGGCAACCGAGTTCATGACGCAGATTGCGAAACTCGAAGGGTATGGTGAAGAAGATGCAGGTAAACTGGCAAACCAACAGGTGAAAGGCCTGGCGGCGATGGGCCAGATGTTCCGCATCACGAAGGTGGAAGACAACACCATTTCCACCAGCCTGCAATATGCTAATGGCCAGGTAACGCTCAACGGCGACAAAATGCCGCTGGAAGATTTTGTCGGCATGTTTGGTATGCCGACGCTTGGCATTCCGGCACCGGCTGAACCGGCAGCGCCGCCAGCAGTACCGCAGCAGTAAACGAAAAACCCCTCGCATGAGGGGTTTTTTTATTGCCAGGCGATGTGCAGCGGAGATTACTTCACCGTCACTAACCGCGCCGCCACAATCTGATGCCCGGCCTGCACGTCCGTATTTTCAATACGCTGCATAATTCGGTCTGCCAGGGTGTACCCCATTTCACGAGCCGGCGTCGTCGCCCAGACGATGGGGAGATCGTCTAGCGCATTTTCACCGACATCCGCAAATGCCCCCAGCGCCACCTGATGGCCGAAGAACGTTTCTACCCCGCCCTCACCGCTCTGGCGTCCGGCGCGGATCAAGCCGAACCACGCCCCCATCGCAATCACATCGTTATAGCAAATCACCGCGCTGATTGTCGGGCTGTTGCGAAGCAACGTGCCGATGGCTTCGGCGGCTTTTTTCTGGCTGGACTCACACTCCACCACCCATTCGCTGTGAAACGGCAGGCCGTATTTGATGAGCGTGGAGCAGTAACCGCCCACCCGCTCCGCACGCGTCAGGGACGAGCTTTTACCGCCGAGCCAGGCGATGCGCTGATGGCCGCGATGAATAAGATGCTCGGTCAGCATTTGCGCGGCCTGCATGTTATCCGGCCGAAGGGTATCGGCTTCGTCGAGATAGCTGGCGCGTGACGCAACCACCAGCGGTACGCCTTTCTGCGCCGCGCGCTCACACAATTCACTGCCCACACCGGACGCGCCGGCCACGATCACCCCATCCACCCCTTGCGTCAGCAGCATATCCAGCCTGGAGAGCAGTTGCTCCGGTTCGCGCCCACCGTGGAGCAGGAAAACCATTCGTCCCTGCGCTTCAAGCGCCTCGGTAAGCCCGGCGGTCAGTTCTGCATAAAACGGCGACGCGAGGTCGCGAACAATCAGCCCTATCACCCCGCTTTGCCCACCGCGCAGCGCCGACGCCTGGCGATTACGCACAAAGCCCAGTTGCTCAACGGCCTCGTTGACGCGCTGACCCGTAGCAGGAGAGATGCGCCCCTTCCCGCTCAATACCAGCGAAACGGTGCTAACGGAAACCCCCGCCGCCAGCGCGACATCGTTGATGGTGATCTTTTTCGCTACAGCCATGTGGTGGCGTGACTCCTTGATAATGAGATCGCTAAAACGTTTTATCAATACGTTATCTTTATACTACCAGTAAAAGCCTGAGAATGTGATTTAGCGCGCACTAAAGTTTGATAAAACGTTTTATCTTTTCGCTCCATCGCGGTCGTTAAATCTCTTTCTACCATTTAAGGAGTCGTTTTATGACGACGAAAGCAGCACAAAAAATATCGCTGTGGGAGTTTTTCCAGCAACTGGGCAAAACCTTTATGCTGCCCGTGGCGCTTCTCTCTTTTTGCGGGATCATGCTGGGGATCGGCAGCTCGTTAAGCAGCCATGACGTCATTACTCTAATCCCTTTCCTCGGAAATCCGGTACTGCAGGCGATCTTCATCTGGATGAGCAAGGTCGGCTCTTTTGCCTTTAGCTTCCTGCCGGTAATGTTCTGTATCGCCATTCCTCTGGGTCTGGCGCGCGAAAACAAAGGCGTGGCGGCGTTTGCGGGCTTCGTTGGCTATGCGGTCATGAACCTTGCGGTTAACTTCTGGCTGACCGCCAAAGGGATCCTGCCCACGACCGACGCGGTGGTACTGAAAGCCAATAACATTCAGAGCGTGATTGGAATTCAGTCCATCGATACCGGGATCCTTGGAGCCGTGATCGCGGGAGTGATCATCTGGATGCTGCACGAGCGCTTTCATAACATCCGCCTGCCCGATGCGCTGGCCTTCTTCGGCGGCACCCGCTTTGTGCCAATCATTACGCTGGTTGTGATGGGTCTGTTGGGTCTGATCATCCCTCTGATTTGGCCGGTTTTTGCCATGGGGATCACCGGTATTGGCCGCATTATCAACGGCGCGGGTGATTTCGGCCCGATGATTTTCGGTACGGGTGAACGTCTGCTGCTGCCATTTGGTTTACAGCACATCCTGGTTGCCCTGATCCGTTTTACTGAAGCAGGCGGTACTATGGACGTTTGCGGTCATTCCGTTAGCGGCGCGCTGACCATCTTCCAGGCCCAGCTGAGCTGCCCGACCACGCACGGCTTCTCTGAAAGTGCGACGCGTTTCCTCTCTCAGGGGAAAATGCCTGCCTTCCTCGGCGGCCTGCCGGGCGCTGCGCTGGCGATGTACCACTGCGCCCGCCCGGAAAATCGTCATAAAATTAAAGGCCTGCTGATCTCCGGCGTTATTGCCTGCGTGGTGGGCGGTACGACAGAACCTATTGAGTTCCTGTTCCTGTTCGTGGCACCGGTGCTGTACCTCATCCACGCCGTACTGACAGGCCTGGGCTTTACCGTGATGGCTGTGCTCGGTGTGACCATCGGTAACACCGACGGTAACGTGATTGACTTCGTGGTATTCGGTATCCTGCATGGCCTGTCCACCAAGTGGTACCTGGTGCCGGTTGTGGCCGCCATCTGGTTCGCGGTTTACTACGGGATCTTCCGCTTCGCCATCACCCGCTTTAACCTGAAAACGCCTGGCCGCGATACCGATACGGCCACCAGCGTTGAACAGGCAGTGGCCGGTACCGTTGGGAAATCCGGATATAACACGCCGGCTATTCTGGCGGCGCTGGGCGGTGCGGATAACATTACCTCTCTGGATAACTGCATCACCCGCCTGCGTTTGTCGGTGGCGGACATGTCCAAAGTGGATACCAACGCACTTAAAGCTAACCGGGCTATCGGCGTGGTACAGTTAAATCAACACAATTTGCAGGTCGTCATTGGCCCGCAGGTACAGTCAGTGAAGGATGAGCTGGCAACCCTGATGCGAACCGTCGAAGCCTGATGCCTCGCCCCCCTCGTCATGAGGGGGTTTTACTTTACGGAGCACCGTCATGTTTGATTTTTCTACCGTCGTGGATCGACACGGCACCTGGTGTACCCAGTGGGATTATGTCGCTGACCGTTTTGGGGCTGCCGACCTGCTGCCCTTCACCATCTCTGATATGGATTTCGCTACCGCTCCCTGTATTACCGATGCGCTGCACCAGCGCATCAACCACGGCGTGTTTGGCTACAGCCGCTGGAAAAATAACGAATTTCTGGCTGCCGTGGCGCACTGGTTCCGGCAACGCTTTAACAGTCAGATTGATACCGAAACCGTAGTGTATGGGCCGTCGGTCATTTATATGGTCTCGGAGCTGATCCGCATATGGTCCGCGCCTGGCGACGGCGTGGTGGTTCATACCCCGGCTTACGATGCCTTTTATAAAGCCATTGAAGGCAACCAGCGTACCGTTGTTTCCGTGCCGATGCAGAAAACGGCGCGTGGCTGGGACGGCAATATGGCCGCGCTGGAAGCGGCGCTGGCAAAACCGGAAAACACAGTTCTGCTGCTGTGTAGCCCGCAAAATCCGACCGGCAAAGTCTGGACGCGGGAAGAGCTGGCCACAATTACAACGCTTTGCAGCCGTCATGATGTGGCGGTAATCAGCGACGAAATTCATATGGACATGGTATGGGGCACGCATCGCCATACCCCGTGGAATGAGGTTGCGGACGGTAAATGGGCGCTGCTGACCTCGGGCTCCAAAAGCTTCAATATTCCGGCACTGACGGGCGCTTGGGGGCTTATCGCCGATGACGACAGCCGTAACGCCTATCTGAATGCCTTAAAAGGGCGGGACGGACTCTCTTCCCCTTCCGTGCTGGCGCTGACCGCGCACATTGCTGCTTACCGGCAGGGCGAACCCTGGCTAGACGCGCTGCGGACCTATCTCGAAGAAAACCTGCGCTACATTGCTGACGAACTGAATGCTGCATTTCCGACACTCAACTGGCAACCGCCAGAGGCCACCTATCTGGCCTGGATTGATCTCAGCCCACTCGGTATTGATGACAATACGCTGCAAAACGTGCTGATTGAACAGCAAAAAGTGGCCATCATGCCGGGATATACTTATGGGGATGAAGGTAAAGGCTATGTGCGACTGAACGCTGGCTGTCCGCGTAGTAAGCTTGAACAGGGCGTTCAACGCCTTATCGCTGGCATCAACACTCTGCTGTAAATAATTTGCGCAACGGAATATTCCCTTGCGCAAATAGCTTTTTCCCCCGTTTTGTTTTTATAATATGGCGCACTTTAACCAGCAAAGAGTGCGACCATGATTGATACACGCCTGCCTTTAACTGATATTCACCGCCACCTCGACGGGAACATTCGTGCCCAAACTATTCTCGATCTTGGTCGCCAGTTCAATTTAACGCTTCCTGCCGAAACGCTTGAAACCCTGATCCCCCATGTCCAGGTGACATCGAACGAGCCGGATCTGGTAAGTTTTCTGAGCAAGCTTGACTGGGGTGTGAAGATGCTGGCCTCGCTCGATGCCTGTCGCCGTGTCGCCTTTGAAAACATCGAAGATGCCGCTCGCAACGGCCTGCACTATGTCGAACTGCGTTTCTCTCCGGGCTATATGGCGATGACCCACAGTCTCCCCGTAGCGGGCGTGGTTGAAGCGGTCATTGAAGGCGTGCGTGAAGGCTGCAAAACCTTTGACGTTCAGGCGCGTTTGATCGGCATTATGAGCCGTACCTTCGGTGAAGCGGCCTGTCTTCAGGAGCTGGAAGCGTTACTGGCGCATCGCGACCAGATCACCGCCATCGACCTGGCCGGTGATGAGTTGGGCTTCCCGGGCAGCCTGTTCCTGTCTCATTTCAACCGCGCACGTGATGCAGGATGGCATATAACTGTTCATGCGGGCGAAGCCGCGGGGCCGGAAAGCATCTGGCAGGCCATTCGTGAACTGGGTGCGGAACGTATTGGTCACGGTGTGAAAGCCATTGAAGATCGCGCGCTGATGGATTTCCTCGCCGAACAACGTATTGGAATCGAATCCTGCCTGACCTCCAATATTCAGACCAGTACAGTGGCGTCGCTGGCGCAACACCCACTGAAAACCTTCCTTGAACACGGGGTGCTGGCTTCACTGAACACGGACGATCCGGCGGTTCAGGGCGTGGATATTATTCACGAATACAACATCGCCGCGCCGCAGGCCGGGCTGAGCCGCGAGCAGATCCGTCAGGCGCAAATCAACGGGCTGGAGATCGCCTTCCTGACGCCTGAAGAGAAACAGGCGCTGCGCGATAAAGTTGCTCAGTAGTCCTCTTTACTGCCGGGTGGCGCTGCGCTTACCCGGCCTATGAAAGCGTTTGGCACCTATGCCAGACAGAGCGTTGCGCGATGTTTGGCAGATTCGATCCCCAGCTCGATGAGCTCCATAATCTGGATTGCCTGGCTCGCCGGAACCGGATTTTCACCTGAACCGTTCAGCGCGTCACGAATTGCGGCGTAATACGCCGGATAGTTCCCAGGCTGGGTCAACACCGTCTCTTCAACCAGTACCTCACCCTCCGCACGCGTCACCACCCCGTCCCGCATGTCGTAGCCCCAGTCCTCCTGCGGTAAGCGTTCGCCATTTTTGAGGCGTTCTTCCTGCGGATCCAGGCCGAACTTCACATAGCTGCCGCGCGCCCCGTGAAGGATATAACGGGCCGATTCCGCCGCCGCAAGCATTGTCCCGTGCAGCACAATGCGCCGCTGCGGATAACTCAAAACGGCGTGGAAATAGTCGGTGGTCTGCGCCCCCGGCCTGAGCTGCGCTAAATCGACCGTCATGCTTACGGGCAGACCAAACAGATGAACGGCCTGATCGAGAAGATGCGGCGCTAAGTCATACCAGATGCCGCTGCCCGGTCCCGCCTGCTCGCGCCAGCGATCTCGCACCTGCGGACGATAACGATCGAAGTGAGACTCAAAAAAAGCAATTTCGCCGAGCGTGCCTTCGTTTATCAGCGCTTTGATCGTCAGGAAATCACTATCCCAGCGCCGGTTGTGAAAGACCGACAATAACCGACCCAGGCTTCGCGCCAGCGCATCCAGCTCGCGCGCCTGTGACAACGTCACGGTAAAAGGCTTATCGACAACGACATGTTTGCCAGCCTCCAGCGCCGCTTTCGCCAGGGGGAAATGGGTGTCGTTAGGGGTGGGAATGACAATAAGGTCAATATTAGGATCGTTAAACAGATGCTTAGGCTCCGTTACCACCGGCACGGCTGGCCAGTCGGCATGGACTTTGGTTTCATCGCTGCTTGTGATAGCCGCCAGTTCCATTCCCGGCGTGCCGGCAACCAGCGGCGCATGAAAGGTTTTGCTTGCGTACCCGTAGCCAATAAGACCGACGCGGATGTTTTCACTCATCGTATGCCCCCTCGCTGTGCGCTTATTTATCACTGGCCTTGTGCTTAACGCACAGATTAATAATGTGCCCTGTGAGTTAAAATAGCATCTCGCGACAGCTTTTTTTGTTACCTCGCATTAAAGTGTGTATATGGGGCCCGGGAATCGTTCCCAAAGCGCTTGCTCTGTCGAAAAGGCCGCTGTAACATTTGTAATCTGTATTTATGGATAAATTACAAACACAAAATATGTCATCAATAATTAATCGAATCATTGAATTAGCGGGATGGATTGTCCTTGGCGTTTCAGTCGTGTTGCTCGGCATTGCCAGCCATATCGATAACTACCAGCCGCCGGAGCCTGTTACTGTTGCTCAACAAAAGTAAGCCGCATCGTCATAAAGCGTGACACATTACGTCATGGAACGTATTGCCAGCCGTAATGAACGGGGTTACCCTTCTCTTCCAGGCATCTGCTGATGCCTGAATCTTCGCAAAGAAAACTCCTAATTTCGTCGCGTTACCCGAGTGGACAGTTTACGTCTTTATTAATCCGTTTATTATTCGAACGCATTACCTTTATGGGTATTACCCTTTTATATGGAAACTTATTAATATGACAGTTCAGGACTATTTATTAAAATTTCGCAAGATCAATTCCCTCGAAAGCCTGGAAAAACTGTTTGACCATCTGAACTACACGCTGTCGGATAATCAGGACATCATCAATATGTACCGCGCGGCTGACCATCGTCGCGCCGAACTCGTCTCTGGCGGTCGTCTGTTCAACGTGGGGGAAGTACCTAAATCTGTCTGGCGTTACGTTGTATAAGAAAGTAGCCTTCGGCGTGAAATGTTATATACTCTCCGCCCTGCAAATTTCTGTATAACATTTCGCGCAGACTATGGGAGAGCGTATGACCGCATTGCCTGGAGAGAGAATTGGGGGCTGGTTAATCGCCCCGCTGGCATGGCTGCTGGTGGCTTTATTAAGCGCTTCGCTGGCGCTGTTGCTTTACACCACTGCACTGGTTACTCCTCATGCTATCCAGACACTGATGTCTCAGAGCGCGCTCAATATTGCGACGTGGTTTGTGTCGTTCGTTTTCGCAATCGCGATGTGGTACTACACGCTTTGGCTGACCATCGCCTTCTTCAAACGCCGCAAAAGCGTGCCGAAACATTACATTATCTGGCTGCTGGTCTCCGTGCTGCTTGCCGTCAAAGCGTTCGCTTTTTCGCCAGTTTCTGACGCACTGGCGGTTCGCCAGCTACTCTTTCCGTTGCTTGCAACGGCGCTTCTGGTGCCCTATTTCAAGCGGTCGACGCGCGTTAAGAAGACCTTCGTTAACCCGTAATAACCTTACAGTTAACCTGTTGTGGCCTGTTGTCGTTTATCCGATAATAGGCGGCTCTTTTATTTCAGGCTAAATAATGACCGATTACTTACTGCTCTTTGTCGGAACTGTGCTGGTTAATAACTTCGTACTGGTGAAGTTCCTTGGCCTGTGCCCGTTTATGGGGGTCTCCAAAAAGCTGGAGACGGCAATGGGCATGGGGCTGGCCACCACCTTCGTGATGACGATGGCCTCCATTTGCGCATGGCTGATTGATACCTGGATCCTGATCCCGCTGGACATGCTCTACCTGCGCACCTTGTCCTTTATTCTGGTCATTGCGGTGGTGGTGCAATTTACCGAAATGGTAGTGCGTAAAACCAGCCCTGCCCTGTATCGCCTGTTGGGTATTTTTCTGCCCCTCATCACCACCAACTGTGCTGTGCTGGGCGTGGCGCTGCTCAACATCAACCTTGGGCATAATTTCATGCAGTCGGCGCTGTACGGTTTTTCCGCGGCGGTCGGTTTCTCTTTTGTTATGGTCCTGTTCGCGTCGATTCGCGAGCGTCTGGCAGCGGCGGATATTCCCGCGCCGTTTCGCGGTAACGCCATCGCTCTGGTGACCGCAGGTTTAATGTCTCTGGCCTTTATGGGCTTTAGTGGTCTGGTGAAGTTGTAATGAGTGCTATCTGGATTGCCATCGCGTCCATCAGCGTACTGGGACTCGTCTTTGGCATCATTCTGGGTTATGCCTCCCGCCGGTTTGCGGTAGAGGACGATCCGGTGGTTGAAAAAATTGATGAGCTTTTGCCGCAGAGCCAGTGTGGGCAGTGCGGCTACCCTGGCTGCCGTCCTTACGCTGAGGCTGTGGGCGTGCAGGGAGAAAAGATCAACCGCTGCGCGCCGGGTGGCGAAGCGGTCATGCTTAAAATAGCTGCCCTGCTGAACGTCGATCCGCAGCCTGTCGACGGCGATGAACAGGCGCAGGAGCCCGTTCGTGCCCTTGCTGTTATCGACGAAGCCAACTGCATCGGCTGCACCAAATGTATTCAGGCGTGCCCTGTCGACGCCATTGTAGGCACAACCCGCGCCATGCACACCGTTGTGGCGGACCTGTGCACCGGCTGTAACCTCTGCGTGGCCCCCTGCCCGACGCAGTGTATAGAACTCCGCCCGGTTGAAACGACGACCGAAAGCTGGAAATGGGATCTTCAGACCATTCCGGTTCGCAATATTCCTGTGGAACAACATGCTTAAGTTATTTTCTGCTTTCAGAAAAGAGAAGATCTGGGACTTCGACGGCGGTATCCATCCCCCGGAAATGAAAACCCAGTCAAACGGTACGCCGCTGCGTCAAATCCCGCTGGCGACCCGCTACGTGATGCCATTGAAACAGCACATCGGCGCGGAAGGCGAGCTGTGCGTGAAAGAAGGCGATACCGTCCTTCGCGGCCAGCCGCTGACCTTTGGTCGTGGACGTATGTTGCCGATACATGCCCCGACTTCGGGCAAGGTGGTGGCTGTTGCCC
Source organism: Enterobacter cloacae complex sp. ECL411 (assembly GCF_021869665.1). NCBI lineage: Bacteria > Pseudomonadati > Pseudomonadota > Gammaproteobacteria > Enterobacterales > Enterobacteriaceae > Enterobacter > Enterobacter cloacae complex sp. ECL411. Next base: position 2,017,064 of record NZ_CP091486.1, on the reverse strand, counting down.
CCCATACCGTTGCCCATCCCTCGGCGTTGTCTGAGCTGAGCGTCATCATTGAAGCCGACGGGGAAGATCTCTGGATCGATCGTGACGGCTGGAGCGACTACCGTTCCCGCAGCCGTGAAGCGCTGATTGAACGCATTCATCAGTTTGGCGTAGCAGGTCTTGGAGGCGCTGGCTTCCCGACCGGCGCCAAACTTCACGGCGGCGGCGATAAAATCGAAACGCTGATTATTAACGCCGCCGAGTGCGAACCGTACATCACCGCCGATGATCGTCTGATGCAGGACTGTGCCGCGCAGGTGGTGGAAGGTATTCGCATTCTTGCGCATATCCTGCAACCCCGCGAAGTGCTGATCGGTATTGAAGACAATAAACCGCAGGCCATTTCGATGCTGCGTGCGGTACTGGCGGACAGCCATGATATCGCCCTGCGCGTGATCCCGACCAAATACCCGTCCGGCGGGGCGAAGCAGCTGACGCAGATCCTGACCGGAAAACAGGTCCCCCACGGGGGCCGTTCGTCCGACATCGGCGTGCTGATGCAAAACGTGGGTACTGCCTACGCGGTAAAACGTGCGGTGATTGACGGCGAGCCATTGACCGAACGCGTCGTCACGCTGACCGGCGAGTCCGTCTCCCGTCCCGGCAACGTCTGGGCGCGTCTGGGTACGCCGGTGCATCATCTGCTGGAACAGGCTGGCTTCTGCCCGGGGAGCGAGCAGATGGTCATTATGGGCGGCCCGCTGATGGGCTTTACCCTGCCGTGGCTGGATGTGCCAGTGGTGAAGATTACCAACTGCCTGCTCGCCCCTTCCCCAACGGAGATGGGCGAAACGCAGGAAGAGAAAGGTTGTATACGCTGTAGCGCCTGCGCGGATGCGTGTCCGGCAGACTTGCTGCCGCAGCAGTTGTACTGGTACAGCAAAGGCCAGCTGCACGATAAAGCCCAGGCGCATAACCTGGCTGACTGTATTGAATGCGGTGCCTGTGCCTGGGTCTGCCCAAGCAATATTCCGCTGGTGCAGTACTTCCGTCAGGAGAAAGCCGAAATCTACGCTATCTCCATGGAAGAAAAACGTGCCGCTGAGGCGAAGGCCCGCTTTGAAGCGCGCCAGGCGCGACTGGAGCGCGAGAAACAAGCCCGTCAGGAACGCCATAAGCAGGCTGCCGTGCAGCCTGCGGCGAAAGATCAGGATGCGATTAACGCTGCCCTCGCCCGCGTGCGGGAGAAGAACGCGACTGCCGCTCAGCCGGTAGCGATCGTGGCTGGCCAAAAGCCGGACAATAGCGAAGCGATTGCCGCCCGCGAAGCGCGTAAAGCCGAAGCGCGCGCACGTCAGGCGGAGAAGGCGCAAAACGCCAAACCGGAAGCCAACACAGACCCGCGTAAATCGGCGGTGGAAGCGGCTATCGCCAGGGCAAAAGCCCGTAAAGCCGGTCAGCAGACAGTGGTGGTTGAACAGGAAGCGACCGATCCGCGCAAGGCGGCCGTTGAAGCCGCTATCGCCCGCGCCAAAGCACGTAAAGCGGCACAGCTTCAGCCTGCCGAAGAGAGTGAAGCGCCTGTCGACCCACGTAAAGCCGCCGTTGAAGCGGCCATCGCCCGTGCCAAAGCACGAAAAGCGGCACAGCAGGACGAACGGCCTGCGGCGGCCAACGACGATCCACGCAAAGCCGCAGTCGCCGCCGCGATTGCGCGTGTTCAGGCAAAGAAAGCCGCGCAGCAAGCCGTTAACGAGGATTAAATGGTTTTCAGAATTGCAAGTTCCCCTTACACCCATAACCAGCGCCAGACATCGCGTATTATGATGCTGGTGTGCCTGGCCGCGTTGCCAGGTATTGCCGTACAGTGTTGGTTTTTCGGCTGGGGTACGCTTTTCCAGTTAGTTCTGGGTTGCGCCAGTGCCGTCGCAGCGGAAGCAGCGATCCTGAAGCTGCGCAAAATGGAGGTGACTCGCATCCTGAGCGATAACTCCGCCCTGTTGACCGGCCTATTGCTGGCCATCAGCATTCCCCCGTTCGCCCCGTGGTGGATGGTAGTATTGGGAACGGTATTTGCGGTGATCATCGCCAAGCAGCTGTACGGTGGGCTGGGCCATAACCCGTTTAACCCGGCAATGATTGGTTACGTGGTGCTACTGATCTCCTTCCCGGTACAGATGACCAGCTGGCTGCCGCCGCATGAGATCGCCGCCACGATGCCCGGCTTTATGGATGCCCTGAACGTTATCTTTACTGGCCACACCGCGATGGGCGCGGATATGAACGCGCTTCGCATGGGCGTGGATGGCATCAGCCAGGCCACCCCGCTCGATACCTTCAAAACCTCCCTGCGTGCCGGCCACAGCGTCGAGCAGGTGATGAAATCGTCTATTTACAGCGGCGTACTGGCGGGTGCGGGCTGGCAGTGTGTCAATCTGGCCTACCTGTTGGGCGGTGCCTTCCTGCTGCAACAAAAAGCGATCCGCTGGCATATTCCAGTGAGCTTCCTGGTGACGCTGGCCGTCTGTTCAACGCTCGGCTGGGTCATCTCACCTGAGTCACTGGCCAGCCCGCAGCTCCATCTGCTCTCCGGCGCGACCATGCTCGGGGCATTCTTTATTCTGACCGATCCGGTCACCGCCTCTACCACCAACCGAGGTCGTCTGATTTTCGGCGCGCTGGCGGGCTTGCTGGTCTGGCTTATTCGCAGCTTTGGTGGCTATCCGGACGGCGTGGCATTTGCCGTACTGCTGGCTAACATCACCGTTCCGCTCATCGACTACTACACGCGTCCACGCGTGTACGGTCATCGCTAAGGGTTACGCCATGCTAAAGACTATGCAAAAACACGGCGTCACGCTGGCGATCTTCGCCGCCGCCCTCACCGGGCTGACCGCGCTGGTAAATGAACTGACGAAAAGCACCATTGAAGAGCAGGCAATGAAGCAGCAAAAGGCGTTGTTCGATCAGGTGATCCCATCAGACTTCTATGATAATAACCTGCAAAAAAGCTGCTTTGTCGTGCAGGCCCCGCAGCTCGGTAAAGGAACACACCGCGTTTATATTGCCCGTAAGGGCGAGAACCCGGTGGGTGCCATCATGGAAGCCACCGCGCCGGACGGTTACTCTGGCGCAATTCAGCTGCTGGTAGGCAGCGATTTTTCCGGCACCGTGCTGGGTACGCGCGTGACGGAACATCACGAAACGCCGGGCCTTGGCGACAAAATTGAAACACGCCTGAGCGACTGGATTTTACACTTTGCCGGTAAGATGATTCATGGCGAGGACGATCCTGCTTTCGCGGTGAAAAAAGATGGCGGTGAGTTTGACCAGTTCACGGGCGCCACGATTACGCCCCGCGCGGTCGTCAACGCCGTCAAACGCGCCGGTCTGTATGCCGAAACGCTGCCCGCGCAGATCAATCATCTTTCCGCCTGTGAGGAGTGACCATGAGCCAGGTTAAAGAGGTTATCGTCCAGGGACTCTGGAAGAACAACTCGGCATTGGTACAGCTGTTGGGATTGTGCCCGCTGCTGGCGGTGACGTCTACCGCCACCAACGCGCTCGGGCTGGGGCTGGCGACCACGCTGGTGCTGACCCTGACCAACTTCTCCATTTCTGTTTTGCGCCGCTGGACGCCATCGGAAATCCGTATTCCGATTTATGTCATGATCATTGCATCGGTGGTCAGCGTCGTGCAAATGCTGATTAACGCCTACGCATTTGGCCTGTACCAGTCGCTCGGGATCTTCATTCCGCTTATCGTGACTAACTGTATAGTCGTGGGCCGCGCTGAAGCCTTCGCGGTGAAAAACAACCCGGCAATTTCCGCGCTGGATGGGTTTTCCATCGGCATGGGCGCGACTGCCGCCATGTTCGTCCTCGGCTCTCTGCGTGAAATTCTGGGCAACGGTACGCTCTTCGACGGTGCGGACGCGCTGCTTGGCGGCTGGGCGAAATCGCTGCGTATCGAGGTGTTCCATACGGACACCCCATTCCTGCTGGCCATGCTACCGCCAGGCGCCTTCATTGGCCTTGGGATGATGCTGGCGTTAAAATACCTGATTGATGAAAAACGTAAACGCCGCGCCGCTGAACGCAGCGTACAGGAAGGGATCCCCGAGAAAGCAGTATGAATAAAGAGAAACGCATTGCGATCCTGACGCGCCTGCGCGATGAGAATCCTCATCCAACGACAGAGCTGAATTTTAACTCGCCGTTTGAACTGTTGATCGCGGTGCTGCTCTCTGCGCAGGCCACTGACGTGAGCGTCAACAAAGCCACGGCCCTGCTCTACCCTGTCGCCAATACGCCGCAGGCTATGCTGGAGCTGGGGGTTGAAGGGGTAAAATCCTATATCAAGACCATCGGCCTGTTTAACAGTAAGGCCGAAAACGTCATTAAGACCTGCCGGATCCTGCTTGAGCAGCACGGCGGTGAAGTCCCGGAAGATCGCGCAGCGCTGGAAGCGTTGCCAGGCGTCGGGCGTAAAACGGCAAATGTCGTGCTCAACACGGCGTTTGGCTGGCCGACGATCGCCGTGGACACTCACATCTTCCGCGTTTCTAATCGCACCCGGTTCGCGCCGGGTAAAAACGTGGAAGAGGTGGAAGAAAAGCTTTTAAAAGTGGTCCCTGCGGAATTTAAGGTGGATTGCCATCACTGGCTAATCCTTCACGGGCGCTATACCTGTATTGCACGTAAGCCACGCTGCGGCTCCTGCATTATCGAAGATCTCTGTGAATACAAAGAAAAAGTCTATCCCTGAAGGTACATCCACTTGTTACTGTTCAAGCCCTTAGATTAAACAAGGGCTCTGATATCTTCTCCCTTGGCCGTAATTTTCCCTCTCATTGTCAATAAAGTGTTGTCGATTCTGCGGATATTTAACACTCAAACAGGTTAATAGTTTTTTCATCACCAAAAATTTCTATACATCTGTGATCGCGATCACTCTGATAACTTGATGTTGGATTTTTGTTGTTAAAAGCCTCTCCACGCCTTTGCCAGACAAGATCTCATCCTTTACTCACCGCATATAAGACCAGTCATTTTTCAGAATATGGGCTATATCACTGCCTTTCACCCAAAATAGCAGAACATATCGCCATACAGCCATTCATCAGGTTCATTTACAGTGAAAAAAACCACCAATTCTCAACGGATGAAATTTAACGCTGCATAACATTTGCGTGAACCGATGATTATACCACCACAGTTATATGTAACAGATTATTACAAACGTATTGCCAGATGGGGCTGGATAGTGAACATTACCCGCCGTTTCCCCTCCCAATATAACTATAAAGCGGATGGACTACGGTCATCACGCTATGAACACCCCCGTTAATATGGGATGTAAAAAAAGAGGTATATGTGTCTACTGCAAACAATAAACCAACAGATGAGAGCGTAAGTCTTAACGCTTTCAAACAGCCTAAAGCGTTCTATCTCATTTTCTCTATCGAATTATGGGAGCGTTTTGGCTACTACGGCCTGCAAGGGATTATGGCCGTTTACCTGGTTAAGCAACTGGGTATGTCCGAAGCCGATTCCATCACGCTGTTCTCGTCCTTCAGCGCTCTGGTCTATGGCCTGGTCGCCATCGGCGGCTGGTTAGGCGATAAAGTCCTCGGTACGAAACGTGTCATTATGCTGGGCGCCGTGGTTCTGGCGATTGGCTATGGCCTGGTTGCATGGTCCGGGCACGATGCGGGCGTGGTATACATGGGCATGGCTACCATCGCGGTAGGTAACGGCCTCTTTAAGGCTAACCCGTCCTCCCTGCTTTCTACCTGCTACAACAAAGATGATCCGCGTCTGGACGGTGCATTTACCATGTACTACATGTCCATCAACATCGGTTCATTCTTCTCTATGCTGGCAACTCCATGGCTGGCCGCGAAATTCGGCTGGAGCGTAGCGTTTGCGCTGAGCTTCGTGGGTATGCTGATCACCGTTGTGAACTTCCTGTTCTGTCGCAGCTGGGTTAAAGATTATGGTTCTAAACCAGACTTCGAACCCGTGCATATGGGCAAACTGCTGGCAACCATCGTCGGCATTGTGATCCTGGCCGCTGTCGCGACCTGGCTGCTGCACAACCAGGGTATTGCACGTGCCGTACTGGCCGTGGTTGCGTTGGGTATCGTGATTATCTTCGCTAAAGAAGCCTTCGCGATGCAGGGTGCGGCACGTCGTAAGATGATTGTGGCGTTCATCCTGATGCTGGAAGCGATTATCTTCTTCGTCCTGTACAGCCAGATGCCGACGTCTCTGAACTTCTTCGCAATCCGCAACGTTGAGCACTCCATCCTGGGTATCGCGTTCGAGCCGGAGCAGTACCAGGCACTGAACCCGTTCTGGATCATGATTGGTAGCCCGATTCTGGCCGCTATCTATAACAAGATGGGCGACCGTCTGCCGATGCCGCACAAGTTCGCTATCGGTATGGTGCTGTGCTCTGGCGCATTCCTGGTGCTGCCGCTGGGGACGAAATTCGCGACCGACGCGGGTATCGTGTCTGTTAACTGGCTGATCCTGAGCTATGCGCTGCAATCCATCGGTGAACTGATGATCTCCGGTCTGGGCCTGGCGATGGTTGCACAGCTGGTCCCTCAGCGTCTGATGGGCTTCATCATGGGTAGCTGGTTCCTGACGACCGCTGGCGCAGCCATCATTGCAGGTAAGATTGCGAACCTGATGGCGGTACCGGACAACGTTACCGACCCGCTGGTCTCCCTGAACGTCTACGGCACCGTGTTCATGCAAATTGGTATCGCGACAGCCGTAATTGCCGTGCTGATGCTGCTCACCGCACCAAAACTCAATCGTATGACGCAGGACGACGACAAATCCGCTAAAGCGATCAACACCGCGAACGCGTAATGTCATCCGGAAACGACTGAACAGAAGCCGCTAATTGATTAGCGGCTTTTTTTTTATCTGAACGCGCACTAACATAGCGGGAACCTCAGCAAAAAGGAGTTACCGATGAAACTGTTCTATAAACCGGGCGCCTGCTCTCTTGCTTCGCATATCACCCTTCGCGAGAGCGGTAAGGATTTCACGCTGGACGGCGTTGACCTGATGAAAAAGCGCCTGGAAAACGGGGATGACTTTTTTGCGATTAACCCAAAAGGGCAGGTTCCGGCCCTGCTGCTGGATGATGGTACGCTGCTGACCGAAGGCGTGGCGATTATGCAGTACCTGGCCGACAACGTGCCTGATCGTCAGCTGCTGGCACCAACAGGCAGTATCTCTCGCTATAAAACCCTTGAGTGGCTTAACTACATCGCGACCGAGCTGCACAAAGGCTTTACGCCGCTGTTCCGCCCGGATACTCCGGAAGAGTACAAACCGACCGTACGTGCGTTACTTGAGAAAAAGATGCAGTACATTAATGAATCACTGAAAGACGATCAGTGGATCTGCGGTGCGCGTTTCACCATTGCTGATGCGTATCTGTTTACCGTTCTGCGCTGGGCGCGCACGGTGAAGCTGAACCTGGAAGGATTAGATCATATTGCGTCGTATATGGAACGCGTAGCGGCACGCCCTGCGGTTGCAGCGGCGCTGAAGGCAGAAGGGTTGAATTAATCCGAGCGCGCTGTATTGCCGGGTGGCGCTGCGCTTACCCGGCCTACACTATCCCTGCTCTTACAATTGGGTTGCGCTGAAATAATGCTCGGGCTTCGCGATGCGATCCTGCGCCGCGACCACCTGGAGCTCATATTCCTGCATCGTCTTCGTCGCAATCATGATTTCATAAACGGCTGCGGTGACGTGCTCCAGCGCATCGCGCAGGCTTGCGCCCTGCAATAGCTTCACCAGCAGCAAACCGCTGGTCACATCCCCGACCCCGACAGGCTGACGTGTACCGAAATCCACCAGCGGTCGACTGATGTGCCAGGCTTCATCCTTCGTCACCAACAGCATTTCAAAACGGTCCTGGCTCAACCCTGCGCGTGCCAGGTGCTTAACCAGTACAATCTCTGGCCCCTGGGCGATGAGCTCGCGAGAGGCGCGTACAGCCTCTTCTACGCTGTTGACTGGATGCTCGCACAGGATCTCAAGTTCAATAAGGTTGGGCGCAATAATATCGCTGGCAGGCAATGCATGACGGACATGAAACTCCGCAACGCCCGGCGCGACGATGCAGCCTTTTTCCGGATGTCCCATCACCGGATCGCAGAAATATTTCGCCGCGGGGTTTGCCGCTTTCACCTGGCGCACAATGCCGAGGATATGTTCCCCCTGCTCCGCCGAACCCAGATAACCGCTCAGTACGGCATCGCAGCGTTTAAGCTGGTCGATATCCGCAATCCCCTGAACGATCTCCGTCAGATGCGACGGCGGCATCACGCAGCCGGTCCATTTACCGTACTGGGTGTGATTCGAGAACTGAACGGTATTGAGGGGCCAGACGTTGGCCCCGAGGCGGCGCATCGGGAATTCCGCAGCGCTGTTGCCAGCATGTCCAAAAACAACGTGGGACTGAATGGCGAGGATGTTCTTCATGTTGTACTTACCAAACCCTGTCAAAACAAAAGGGGCGTGGTTTCCCACGCCCCTGCGTACTTTTAATTACTTCCAGCAGACCAGGCAGTAATTTTTCTTACCGCGACGCAGCAGCGTGTAGCGACCATAGAGACGGTCGTTCTCGGTAAAGGTGTATTCCGGATCGGCCTGTTTTTCGCCATTAATGGTGATCGCGTTAGAGGCGATGGTTTTACGCGCCTGACCGCGAGACGGCTGGAGCTCGGAGTCCACCAGCGCCTGCATCAGATCGGCGCCTTTTTCCATCTCCACCATCGGCACGCCATCCTGAGCAAGCTGTTCGAAGTCCTCTTCGCTTAAATCGCTCAGGGTCCCGTTGAACAGGCTCGCCGTAATGCGTTTCGCCGCTGCCAGACCTTCTTCACCATGAACCAGTTTAGTCACTTCGTCGGCCAGCACATACTGGGCGCGCGGTGCTTTACCGCTGTTCTTGTCTTCTTCTTCCAGCGCATTGATTTCTTCGATATCCATAAAGGTGAAGAATTTCAGGAAGCGATAAACATCGGCATCCGCCGTGTTGATCCAGAACTGGTAGAATTTGTACGGGCTGGTTTTCTTCGGATCCAGCCATACTGCGCCGCCTTCGGTTTTACCAAACTTGGTACCGTCTGCTTTGGTGATCAGCGGCACGGTCAGACCAAACACCTGATTCTGGTGAAGACGACGGGTCAGATCGATACCGGAGGTGATGTTACCCCACTGGTCAGAACCGCCAATTTGCAGCGACACGCCGTGCAGCTTGTTCAGGCAGGCGAAGTCATACCCCTGCAACAGGTTGTAGGAGAACTCGGTGAAAGAGATACCCTGATCGTCACGGTTAAGACGCTGCTTGACCGCTTCTTTGTTAATCATCTGGTTAACAGAGAAGTGTTTGCCGATGTCACGCAGGAACGTCAGCACGTTCATGCCACCAAACCAGTCGTAGTTGTTCGCCGCAATCGCAGCGTTGTCACCACAGTTGAAATCCAGGAACGGTGCAACCTGTTTACGGATCTTATCCACCCACTCCTGCACGGTGTCTTCGGTATTCAGCTTACGCTCAGCGGCTTTGAAACTTGGGTCGCCAATCAGACCAGTCGCACCGCCAACCAGGGCAACAGGCTTATGACCCGCCATCTGGAAGCGTTTCAGGCATAACAATGGAACAAGATGCCCCAAATGCAAGCTGTCAGCGGTGGGATCGAAGCCGCAATAGAGCGCGATCGGGCCTTGCGCCAGTCGCTCTGCTAACGCTTCCTCATCCGTCACCTGGGCCACCAGGCCCCGCTCTTGCAATTGTTTAATCAAGTTACTGCTTGCCATCAAATTCTCCATGTATAAACGACTGCACCTTTGCCGGTACACGACTTTTCGCCTGATGCGAAAGGACCATAGAATAAAGCGCCAGCGCGGTGTGCGCTAGCGCTTAAATCAACAAATTTTGGGGATTACGGTGCCAGTCGGTCTATTTTCCAGCCACCGTTGTCGCGCTGGTATAAAAAGCGATCGTGCAGGCGGTGCTCACCGCCCTGCCAGAATTCCATCTGCTCAATGGGGATGCGGAACCCGCCCCAGAAACTCGGCAGCGGCACTTCACCCTGCTGAAACTTCTGTTTGAGTTCGAGGAATTTACTTTCAAGTACGCCGCGGGCCGAGATTCGGCTGGACTGTTTAGAAACCCAGGCGCCAATCTGACTGTCGCGCGGTCGGCTGTGGAAATATTTCACCACTTCGAGCGTAGAGAGGCGCTCTGCCTTGCCGGTAACCATCACCTGGCGCTCAAGCATATGCCACGGGAAGAGCAGGCTAATACGCGGATTATTTTCCAGGTGATGCGCTTTACGACTACCAAGGTTGGTGTAGAACACCAGCCCTTTCTCGTCATAATGCTTAAGAAGAACGATGCGTTGATACGGCTGACCGTTTTCATCAACCGTGGCAACGACCATCGCCGTCGGGTCGGCCAGTTTCGCTTCGCAGGCCTGTTTCAGCCAGCGTTCAAAAAGCACCAGCGGTTCGGCGGGAAGATCCTGGCGGCGCAGACCGCCTTTGGTGTATTCACGGCGCAGATGCGCAATTTGCTGTAGTTCGTCGTTATCTGACATGGCGTTAGCTGAAAGTAAGGTTGGGTGGCGCTATTGTGCGCGCCCCCTTCAAAAATCTCAACGCTTCGGATTTTCCAGCTGACAATTGTTCAGCACAATGCGGTCTCGCTTATAGACGGTGGCGCTGTCACCTTTTGACCAGAAGACGTAGATCCCATCCGTGTAACGCGCCCCGGAGGCGGACATCCCCTGCTTCAGCGTCAACAACTTATTGTCATAAACAAAGCTGGCTTCCTGGCGAGTGTTGTTCAGCTTCACCGTCAGCGGTTTTTCATCACAACGATATTCCAGCGTATCGGTTTGCATACGCTCAACGAACTGGTTATAGACGCTGCATCCGGTCATAAGAAAAGGTACAGCAATGAGAAGAAGTTTTTTCATGGGCAGATTCCGAAGACTATCCTGGTCCTGGAGGGCCTAACCGCCCTCCTGTTTTTCCCTATTTTACGGGTTATGCCTCCCGCTGAATTTCAGTTAACTCTGATTATGGCGCGGATTTGCCGGGAAAATAGCACCGAGGACGCTCGCCTCCCGCGCACCGGTTACGGAGGGTAAATTCCCGGGCAGACCGGCAACCGTACGCCAGGCAAGCCAGGCGAAGGCCAGCGCTTCCATGTCGTCTCCGCTGATCCCGGCTTCGTCAGTGGTCGTGACTTCGGTGCCCGGCAGCAGGGCGGCGAGGCGTGCCATCAGGAGGGGGTTGCGGCTTCCGCCTCCGCATACCAGCAGACGCTCGCACCCGCCGCTGAGCAACACCTGTTCAGAAATCGACACGGCGGTAAGCTCAGTCAGCGTAGCCTGCACATCCTGAGGCGCAAGGCCGGGGAAGCGTGCCAGATGACGTTCAAGCCAGCCGTAGTTGAAATACTCTCGCCCCGTGCTTTTCGGCGCGGGCAGGGCAAAGAATGGATCGCTTAACAGGGCTTGCAGCAAGGGAAGGATCACTTTCCCCTGGCTGGCCCACTGCGCGTCTTTGTCGTAGGGTTTACCGTTCTGACGCCAGATCCAGGCATCCATCAGCATATTACCGGGCCCGGTATCGTATCCACGCACGGGCTGCCCGGGAATGAGCATTGACAGGTTGGCAATCCCGCCAATGTTCAGAACCATTCTGCGCTCCACCGGGTGCGCCAGCAGCGCCTGATGAAATGCCGGAACCAGCGGCGCCCCCTGCCCGCCGAGGGCCATATCGCGACGACGGAAATCCCCCACCACCGTCACGCCGGTTTTTGCCACAATCTGGTTATTATCGCCAATTTGCATCGTGTGCGGCGCCTCGCCGACAGGTTCATGCCAGACGGTCTGCCCATGGCAGCCTATTGCCACGACATCCTGCGGATGAAGTCTTTCTTGCTGCATCAGAGCCAGTACCGCATCAGCAAACAGCGCCCCCAGACGCACATCCAGTTGGCCCAGTTGGGAAAGCGTCAGCTGTTGCCCCTGGCAGATGCTCAGGATCTCTTCTTTTAACGAGACCGGAATAGGCCAGGTCAGGCTTGCCTGCTGCGCCACCATGTTTTCATCAATGGCGGCCAGAACGACATCCACACCGTCAAGACTGGTACCAGACATAACACCGATATAGCGACCCGATTTCATGCGCTTTCCTTACGTTACATGGGCTAAGTGCAACCACTCCATCATAAATAACGCTGCTTTGCTATCCGGTGATAATATTTTTTAACAATCTCAGACCTGTAGCACAGACGGTTTTTGTTTATGTCCCGTTAAGCCCTGTTCAGGTAAAATTTATCTATTCGGCATGCAAAGATATGAACTGTGGTCAGGAATGCCATATAATTTAGCCATAACGGATGCCCCAACCGGGCGTTTTTTGGTGAACAGGAGAGTCAAATGATTTTACGTGTACTGGGCGTTTCGCTGATTGGTTTAACACTGGCGGGTTGTGTGAACGACAATTCACTCTCCGGCGACGTATATAGTGCTTCTGAAGCTAAACAGGTACAGAACGTGACCTACGGTACTATCGTTAATGCCCGTCCTGTTCAGATTCAGGGTGGTGATGACACGAACGTCGTGGGCGCAATCGGTGGTGCTGTGCTGGGTGGTTTCCTGGGTAACACCATTGGTGGCGGCACCGGTCGCTCTCTGGCTACCGCAGCAGGCGCAGTTGCAGGCGGCGTAGCGGGTCAGGGCGTTCAGGGTGCGATGAACAAAACTCAGGGCGTTGAGCTGGAAATCCGTAAAGACGATGGCAGCACCATTATGGTTGTGCAGAAACAGGGTAATACTCGCTTCTCTGCAGGCCAGCGTGTTGTACTGGCAAGCAACGGTAGCCAGGTCACCGTCTCCCCGCGTTAATATCCCGACGGATGCGGTCCTTTCGGGCCGCATCCATTTACAAAAACTATCATTTTAAAAAATGTATTTATAAAAATACATTCACACGGCGTATAATTAATTCCCTCTGATATTGTTCCTGCGCAAAGTATTTTTTATTTCCCTCCTTTAGACTCGTCTGATTCTCTTTTTCCTCTTTTTAATTTTTTAACATTCTATGCTTGCGAACTGTCGATTTGTAATGAACCGCTTTGTGGCCTTTGCACTTGGGTGCATTTTTATCATTGCCGTGTTACAAGGTTGTTTTATAAAACTTGTTGAATGGGTTCCTTCATTCTCTCCGCTATTTTTCCCTACGCTCACTATTTTTCTTCTGGTATTCCATCTGTTTATCGCCTGTTTTATGGCAATGAAATACTGGTGTGATAAAAAACGGCTATACCTCGTTCCGATTGCGTCAGCCTTTGCCGGTTCAGCACTGCTGATGGTGGGTACGCTATCCAGTTTTCCAGGTTGGCTGGATCTCTATCAGTTCAACGAGGCGAACTATAATGACGCGATGATCTTTTATATGTTCCGACACCTCTTAATGGCGGTGCTCATGATGGCCTCAGCCTTACTTTATACGCTTCGCGTTTCCCCCCTTTCACGAAGCACCCACATCGGTATTGTTGTCGGATCGGCTCTCTTTACGGGCTGCATGCTTTGGCTGGCGTGGTTCTATTCCAGCCATTCCACGACGTTAACCCTGGATCTTGTGGATAATGAAACCCGGCAGTTCATGATTCTCTGGAGCCAGACCATCAACATCATTTTGGTCATTCTTTGGGTTGTCACATTAATCACCCTGATGGTCGTGACCCGGATAAGAAATTTGTTCTGGGCGGGCGGCAATTTTTTATGCGTCTGTTATGTCGTCACGCTGTTAATGCTGTTGTTAGGTGGATACGTAGAAGATGTATCATGGTACCGCGCCCGGTTATTCGAAACTGTCGCGACATTAATGATTATTTTCATTTTGCTTTCCGACGTCTTTAATTTGTATCGTGACTCGCACGTCAAATACCAGCAGTCATATCAAAATTCAATCCGCGACCCGCTTACCCGTCTTTATAATCGCAGCTATTTTTATGATTCATTAAACTACGCCCTCAGCACTGCAACGGAGGCACACCCGGTATCGGTGGTAGTAAGCGACCTTGACCGTTTCAAGCGTATCAACGACTGTTACGGGCATTTGCAGGGAGATAAGGTATTACAGTTCGTCTCTAATCTGCTGACGGATTCCGTGCGCCCCCAGGATATCGCGGCCCGAATCGGTGGTGAAGAGTTTGTGTTGATGCTGACAAATACCCCTTCAGACGCCGCGAGGCAGGTGGCCGAGCGCATTCGCCTCAAGCTGAGCGGGTTTGATAAAGCCAGCAGCGGCGGTCATCTGCCGGAACCTATTACCATCAGCATGGGCGTATTCACCGCAACCTCGCCGGAAACCAGTGCGGAAACCTGCGTGGAGAGCGCGGATAAAGCCATGTATGAGGCAAAAGAGACAGGGCGCAACCGGGTGGTGGTGTTCAGATAATAAGAAAGGCCTTGATTTCGCAAGGCCTTTACGTTCGGTCAGTCGCGAGACTGCAGATCGTGGATGTTCTGCTCAAGACGGGCGATGAGTCCTATCAGCATCTCCAGCTCAGCGGGGGAAATACCTTCAAGGATCTCCCCACGCGTTTTACTGATGACAGCTTCCATCTCAGTAATAATCGGGGCCGCTTTTTCCGTCAATTTGATCCGCTTGGCGCGACGGTCGCTGGCGCAGGTTTGTCGGGAGATAAGTCCCTTCTCTTCCAGTTGGTCAAGAGTGCGCACCAGTGACGGCTGCTCAATGCCAATCGCTTTTGCCAGTTGGATCTGTGACTGGTCGGGCGGGAGCTGATGAATGTTATGCAGCGTAACCCAGTGCGTCTGCGTGAGTTCCAGAGGTTTCAGGCGATGGTCAATCAGAGCACGCCAGATGCGTACCAACCTTGCCAGATCAGAACCTAATGGCGATTCCAATTTCATCTCCTTATAATTAGCTTGCTAAGTGATTATAGTGATTTTAGAATAGTTTGCAGTATTTGTATTGCCAAAACAAATGCAATCACGGTATTCATCATTCCTGAAAGGATGATTTACACTGAACGGTAATGCGCCATCGCATTGAAATATGCCATTGTGGCCCTCACCCCACTGCAAAGGATCACTGCTTGTGACGTTCTTTTCCCTCTCCGCAGGGTTGCCCCTCCAGGATCTGATTGTCGGCGCATCGGTCTACTTTCCGCCACTGTTTAAAGCCGTGATGGTCGGTTTTGTGATCTGGCTCATTGCGCATCGTCTGCTGCGCGACTGGATGTATTCCGGTGAAATCTGGCACCCGATGTTAATGGATCTCTCCCTGTTTACCCTTTCCGTCTGTCTTGGCCTTGCCGTGTTAACCGTGTGGTGAGAATAGCATTGAAAACGTTAAAATATTTTTCCACTCTTTTCGTTTTAGCGCTGGCGCTTATGGCCGGCTGGTGGCTCTGGAATTATTACATGCAGTCGCCCTGGACGCGTGACGGCAAGATCCGCGCAGAACAGGTCAGCATCACGCCACAGGTGTCCGGCAGTATCAGCGCGCTGCTGGTGAAGGACAACCAGTTCGTTCATGCGGGCGATGTGTTATTCCGCATCGATGAGACCCCTTTCCACATTGCGGTGCTCAATGCCCAGGCGCAGCTCGCAAAAGCTCAATCAGATCTGGCAAAAGCCAATAACGAAGCCGAACGTCGCCGACATCTGTCGAGGAATTACATCTCTGCGGAAGATCTCGATACCGCCAATATCAATGTAAAAGCCATGCAGGCCAGCCTGAAGGTTGCAGAGGCAACGCTGAAACAGGCCGAGTGGCAACTGACCCAGACCGTTGTCAAAGCTCCGGTGGATGGATGGATCACGAGCCTGTCGACCCGTGTGGGGGATTACGCCACCACAGGCCAGCCGGTCTTTGCCCTGGTAGATAGCCACTCTTTCTATGTTGTAGGTTATTTTGAAGAGACCAAGCTGCGGCATATCCGCGAGGGTGCGCCTGCCCGGATCACGCTTTACAGCGGTGCAGAAAAGTTACAGGGTCACGTTAGTAGCATAGGTCGGGCAATTTACGATCAGAGCGTGGAAACCGATTCTGGTCTGGTGCCTGACATCAAACCCAACGTACCGTGGGTGCGTCTGGCTCAGCGGGTGCCTGTTCGCGTCGAGTTAGAGCAACTGCCGAAAGACATTACTCTGGTCTCTGGCACAACCTGCACCGTCGCCATCGGATCGCGATGATGAACCTGGGAGCTTTCTCCTGGCGCAATACGCCGTGGATAAAAGCGACACGGCCGCAGTGGCGTTACGCGCTGCGAAACGGCATCGCCATGTGCCTTGCGCTTACGGTTGCCTATTATCTGAATCTGGATGAGCCTTACTGGGCGATGACCTCAGCGGCGGTTGTCAGCTTCCCTACCGTCGGGGGCGTTATCAGTAAAAGCCTCGGGCGCGTGGCGGGTAGCCTGCTGGGTGCGACCGCTGCACTGCTTCTTGCCGGCCATACCCTGAACGATCCCTGGCTCTTTCTGTTAAGCATGTCGGCATGGCTGGGGCTGTGCACCTGGGCCTGCGCCCATTTTACCAACAACGTTGCGTACGCGTTTCAACTGGCAGGTTACACCGCAGCCATTATCGCCTTTCCGGTCGTCAACGTGCTGGATACCACCGAGCTATGGGACATCGCCCAGGCACGCGTATGTGAAGTGATGGTCGGCATTCTGTGCGGCGGCGTCATGATGATGATCCTGCCCAGCACCTCGGATGGCACTACGCTTATCACCGCCCTTAAAACGATGCACGCGCGTTTGCTGGAACATGCCAGCCTGCTCTGGCAGCCTGATAGCAGCGATAATATCCGTCTAGCACACGAAAAGGTCATCGGCCAGATCCTGACCATGAACCTGTTACGCATCCAGGCATTCTGGAGCCACTACCGTTTTCGTCGCCAGAACACGCTCCTGAACTATTTACTGCACCAGCAATTGCGGATGACGAGTGCGATCTCAAGCCTTCGCCGGATGTTGCTGAACTGGCCTGCGCCGCCAGCCCATACCCGGGAAGTTATCAAGGCGCTGCTCGCCGCCCTTGCGCGTCCGGATGCCGATATCTATACCGTGGCCCGCATTATCGCGCCGCTCGCCCCAACGGATGAATATGATTACCGGCACCGCGCCTTCTGGCAGCGTCTGAACTATTTCTGCCGCCTGTATCTGCGCAGCAGCCGCTGGTTAAAAGCCGTCGAAAATGCCACGCCCGTCACCGAATTTTCCGTTCCCGGTAGCCCAGCTCTGGCGCGCCATACCGACGCAATGGAGGCGCTGTGGAGCGGTTTTCGTACGTTTTGCGCGTTGACGGCCGTGGGCGCATGGGCCATCACCACCCAATGGGATGCGGGCAGTGCAGCCCTGACGCTTGCGGCAATCAGCTGCGTGCTCTATTCCGTCGCAGCTTCCCCGTTTAATTCCCTGACGCTTCTGCTGCGTACGCTGGTACTGCTGTCGCTGTTCAGCTTCGTGGTGAAATTTGGTTTGATGGTGCAGATAACCGACCTCTGGCAATTTCTGCTGTTTCTCTTCCCGCTATTAACCACCATGCAGTTGCTCAAACTGCAAATGCCAAAACTGGCCGGTCTGTGGGGGCAGTTGATTGTTTTTATGGGCTCATTTATCTCTGTAACGAATCCTCCGGTTTACGATTACGCTGATTTTCTCAACGATAACCTGGCGAAGATCCTCGGCGTGGGGCTGGCGTGGCTGGCTTTCGCCGTGCTACGCCCGGGCTCGGATGCGCGTAAAAGCCGCAGGCATATTCGTGAGCTGCGCAGGGGTTTTGTCGATCAACTGAGCCGCAGCCCGCATCTGCGTGAAAGCGAGTATGAATCGCTGGTTTACCATCATGTCAGCCAGCTGAACAACAGCCAGGATTCCCTCTCCCGTCGCTGGCTACTGCGCTGGGGCGTGGTGCTGCTGAACTGTTCGCACGTGGTGTGGCAGCTGCGTGCCTGGGAGACGCGTTCCGACCCGCTTTCGCAGGTCCGCGATAATTGTATTTCCATGCTCCGCGATGTGATGAGCGAGCGCGGAGTTCAGCAACGCCCCCTGAGCGTCACGCTCGCCGAGCTTCAGCGTATTTGCGACGCTCTGGCGCACCATCATCAGCCTGCGGCCCGCGATCTGGCGTCCATTATCTGGCGGCTGCACTGCTCCCTGTCACAGCTTGAACAGGCGCCGCCACCCGGAACAATTGGCGATCAGATCACCCCGCAGGCATAGCGCGCCCCGCCGCCGCCAAGCGGTTTAGGTTGATCGGACATGTTATCGCCGCCCACATGGACCATCAGCGCCTTGCCTTTGACCTCGTCAATCTTTTTCAGCCGGGGCGCAACAACCGGATCGGTGGCTTTACCGTCGTTATTCACCACCAGCACCGGCAGATCGCCGAGGTGCCCCATACCTTCCGGGCCTTCATGCTTACCAGAGTTGTGCGGATCCAGATGCCCCCCAGCGGCCTCAGCGGCTGAAGGTTTCCCCTCTTTCATTGCAGGTTGACAGCTGCCTTTGGCATGAACGTGAAAACCATGTTCACCGGGTGGAAGTGCCTTGAGATCGGGAGCAAATTCCAGCCCTTTATCGGTTTCGGTGATTTTCACCGTCCCGATGGACTGGCCTACCCCCTGAGAAGTGACGAGATTCATTTCAACGTCCTCGCTGGCTGCCTGCGCACCTGCGCAAACAACCAGCGTGACCATTGCCAGAGCAAAACGCTTCATAAGACCTCCACGGGTTATTTTTTGCACCTTAAGTCTATACCAGCGGCGCAGATTTCACCGGAAAGTCAGGTTCAGGCGTGCTCAGGGTACGTCGTAGCCCAGCGCCGCCTTGCGGATGCGGAACCACTGCTGACGCGACATATCCAGCTCTTCAGCCACCAGCGCAGCGCGTACGCGCTCAATTTTGCCGGAGCCGATAATTGGCAGCGGTTTAGACGGCAGGCGCAGGATCCAGGCGTAAACCACCTGCTCGATGCTTTCCGCATTCAGTTCGCGGGCCACGGTTTCAAGCTCGTTACGCAGCGGCTGGAAGGCCTCATCGTTAAACAGGCGACCGCCGCCCAGGCAAGACCAGGCCATCGGACGAATGCGTAACTGTTGCAGCTGATCGAGCGTTCCGTCCAGCAGCAGCGGCTGGTGAACAGGCGAAATCTCCACCTGATTCGTCGCCAGCGTAAACGGCAGGCGAGACTGCAATAGCGCAAACTGTGCCGGGGTGAAGTTAGACACGCCAAAATGACGCACTTTGCCGCTCTGGTGTAGCGTCAGGAACGCTTCCGCAACCTCATCCGCTTCCATCAATGGATCGGGACGGTGGATCAGCAGCAGGTCGATACGATCGGTGGCCAGGTTGACCAGTGACTGCTCGGCGCTTTTAACGATATGCGCGCTGTCAGTGATGTAATGCCCAAGTGCATGCTCCGGTTTTGCTGTGGTGGCAATACCGCATTTGGTCACAATCTCCATACGTTCACGCAGCGCTGGCGCACGCTTCAGCGCTTCGCCAAAAGCGGCCTCGCACTGATAGCCGCCATAAATATCAGCGTGATCGACGGTGGTGATCCCGAGATCGAGATGCTCTTCTATAAAGTCCGCCAGCTGGACCGGAGACATATTCCAGTCCATAAGGCGCCAGTAGCCCATAACGAATCGGGAGAATTCCGGGCCCTGCGGGGCAAGGGTAATACGCTGAACCATAACATTTTCCTCAAGGAAGTCATGTCACCAGTATACGCAATTACCCTGCTAAAACAGTGAAGGTTGCTGAGGTTCTTCGGTTTCAACCGCTTTGTTTGCACGAATTTTGCGCAGCAGACGTTGTCGGCAGAGCCGTAAGACCTCCTGCTTTTGCGCGTCGCTGAAATTTTGCCAGTTAAAACGTTCATCGCGTGTGCGCATGCAGCCACGGCAGTATCCTCGTTCATCAACCTGGCAAATACCCCGGCACGGGCTCTGGACAGGGAAAAATTCCAGTTGCTCTGCCACACCTACCTCCAGAACGTCATTATTCCCTACAGTGAAGACCCTAAATGGCCTGCATGCAAGGAGTGTCCGTCACAAACAGGGCATTAAGGTTTCGCTAATCTTCCCTTCTTATACTCGCCGCATTGATATAACGAATGGTCTGGTCATCATGTGGCTCACTAAAAAGTTACACTGTAACGATACGAAATTTACCCTCGCCTGTGCGCTTTTCTTCACCGTGTTCAATGCGCTGTTTATCCAGCGCAGCTGGTCAATTATCGCACCTGCCCGTCTGCATGACATGCTTTTTGCCGCCAGTGTGCCGCTGGTTCTGTTCTGCGGCTGGGTCATTGTTTTTAGCCTGCTGAATATTCCCTTTATTCGCAAGCCGCTCATGATTGCCCTGACCATAGGATGCGCCGCCGCGACCTGGTTTATGTACACCTATGGCGCGGTTATCGATCAAAACATGATTGTGAACGTGTTTGAGACTAACTCCCAGGAAGCGACAGCCCTGGTAACGCCGCAGCTGATCCTGTGGCTGGCCGTCGCGGGTCTGGTCCCTTCCGTCATCTTAGCCCTGACGCGCATTCGAACCGGAAAATGGTGGTATGCCCTGCTAACACGTTTCGCCGCTATACTGGGTGCGCTGCTGGTGATCATTCTCGTCGCGGCAGTGTTCTATAAAGATTATGCTTCGCTGTTCCGCAATAACAAAAGCATCGTCAAAATGGTCACTCCGGCGAACTACGTGAGCGCCGTTGTGAAGTACAGCAAAATGCGCTGGTTTGCCGGCGACCAGACGCTGGTCCGCATTGGCGAGGATGCCCATAAAGGGGCGCTGATTTCCGGCCAACGTAAGAAAACCGTGCTGGTTCTGGTGGTGGGTGAAGCCTCCCGCGCTGCAAACTATTCGTTAAATGGTTACCCCCGTGAAACCAACCCCGAGCTGAAAAAGCGGGATGTCATCAACTTCCCACAGGCCTCCTCCTGTGGCACGGAAACCGCCGTTTCCGTCCCCTGCATGTTCTCCGGCATGACGCGAAAAAAATATGACGCGGACCTCGCCCATCATCAGGAAGGACTGCTCGATGTGCTTAACCACGCCGGGTTCAACCTGCTGTGGCGTGACAATGACGGCGGGTGTAAAGGTGCCTGTGACCGCGTGCCGCACACGGATATGACCCAGTGGAAACTGGATCAGTTCTGTAAGGACAAATCCTGTATCGACGACGTCAACCTGTACCGCCTGGACAACGTGCTGGACGGAATAAAGCAGGATACCGTACTGGTGATACACCTGATGGGCAGCCACGGTCCGGCTTATTACAACCGTTACCCGGACCGCTTCCGGAAATTCACCCCAACCTGCGATACCAATGAAATTCAGGATTGCGATCATCAGTCGCTGATCAATACCTATGACAACTCGATTCTGTATACCGATAGCGTGCTCAGCCGAACCATCGACGCGCTAAAAGCCCGGAAGGCCAGTATGAACACAGCGCTCATTTACCTCTCCGATCACGGCGAATCGCTGGGCGAAAGCGGAATTTACCTGCACGGTACGCCGTATATGCTGGCCCCGGAGCAGCAAACGCATATTCCGTTTATGTTCTGGCTCTCCCCGGACTATGCGAAAAACTTCGGCGTAAACACGGATTGCCTGCGTAACCATGCTGCAAAAGAGGCAGTTTCACAGGACAATTTGTTTGCCACGGTTCTGGGCATGATGGACGTGAAATCAGTGGTTTATCAGCCGCAGCTGGATATTTTGTCGCAATGTCGTCGCTAAGCGGGCTTGCATTAGACCGAACGGTCTATTAGAGTAAGAGCATGAGCAGACATACAGAACACGATACACGAGAACATTTGCTGGCTACCGGCGAGCGCCTTTGCATGCATCGCGGGTTTACCGGTATGGGGCTGAGTGAGTTATTAAAAACCGCTGAAGTGCCTAAGGGATCGTTTTATCACTATTTTCGATCCAAAGAGGCGTTTGGCGTAGCCATGCTGGAGCGGCACTACGCCAGCTACCATCAGCGTCTGGCAGCCCACTTCGCCAGCGGCGAAGGTGACTACCGGGATCGTGTTCTGAACTACTATCAGGAAACGCTGACGCAGTTCTGTCAGCAGGGCATCATCAGCGGGTGCCTGACGGTAAAACTGTCTGCCGAAGTGTGCGATCTCTCCGAAGATATGCGCACCGCCATGGATAAAGGGGCCAGCGGCGTAATCGCTCTGCTGGCTCAGGCGCTGGAAAAAGGCCGCGATGAAACAACGCTCTCCTTCTCCGGTGATCCGCTCACGCAGGCACAGGTGCTCTATTCCCTCTGGTTAGGCGCCAACCTGCAGGCAAAAATGTCTCGCAGCGCCGTGCCGCTCGAAAGCGCGCTGGCGCATGTGAAAAACTGTATTACCGCGCCTGGCGTGTAGCCGGCGTTTTTATTTACCCTTTTACTAGTCGACTGGTCTACTCAGGAGCCATTATGTCCGCTGAAAAGCTATTTACCCCACTGAAAGTGGGTGCCGTTACTGCCCCAAACCGCGTGTTTATGGCCCCACTTACCCGTCTGCGCAGCATCGAGCCGGGAGATATCCCAACGCCATTGATGGGTGAGTATTACCGTCAGCGCGCCAGCTCGGGCCTGATTATTTCCGAAGCCACGCAGATTTCTGCCCAGGCTAAAGGCTACGCCGGTGCGCCGGGTCTGCACAGCCCGGAACAGATCGCCGCGTGGAAAAAAATCACCGCAGGCGTTCATGCTGAAGATGGCCGTATTGCGGTTCAGCTGTGGCACACCGGTCGTATCTCGCACAGCAGCATCCAGCCTGGCGGTCAGGCGCCCGTTTCTGCCTCTGCCCTGAATGCGAATACCCGCACTTCCCTGCGCGATGAAAACGGTAATGCTATTCGCGTCGACACCACCACGCCACGCGCGCTTGAGCTGGACGAGATCCCGGGTATCGTGAATGATTTCCGTCAGGCCGTCGCCAACGCCCGTGAAGCGGGCTTCGACCTGGTTGAGCTGCACTCTGCGCACGGCTACCTGCTGCACCAGTTCCTGTCACCGTCTTCCAATCAGCGTACCGACCAGTACGGCGGCAGCGTTGAAAACCGCGCGCGTCTGGTGCTTGAAGTGGTAGATGCCGTGTGTAATGAGTGGAGCGCAGATCGCATTGGTATTCGAGTTTCCCCAATTGGTACCTTCCAGAACGTCGACAACGGTCCGAACGAAGAAGCGGATGCGCTGTATCTGATTGAAGAGCTGGCTAAACGCGGTATCGCGTATCTGCACATGTCCGAGCCGGACTGGGCAGGCGGCAAGCCCTACAGCGAAGCCTTCCGCCAGAAAGTTCGCGAGCGCTTCCACGGCGTGATTATCGGGGCGGGCGCTTATACGGCAGAGAAAGCCGAGGATCTGATCGGTAAAGGTCTGATCGACGCCGTGGCCTTTGGCCGTGATTACATTGCTAACCCGGATCTGGTTGCCCGTTTGCAGAAGAAAGCCGAACTGAACCCGCAGCGCCCTGAAAGCTTCTATGGCGGCGGCGCGGAAGGTTATACCGACTACCCTTCACTGTAATCCCGCTTTGTACATTGATAGCGGCGACCTTTCGCCGCTATACTAAAACATCGTTTCTGTTCAAAAAGATAATCCATTCCACTGGTTAATGAGGAAATTATGCGCCTACTTCACACCATGCTGCGCGTTGGCGACCTGCAACGTTCCATCGATTTCTACACTAACGTTCTGGGCATGAAGCTGCTGCGCACCAGCGAAAATCCGGAATATAAATACTCTCTGGCGTTTGTCGGTTACGGCCCGGAATCTGAAGAAGCGGTCATCGAGCTGACCTACAACTGGGGCGTGGACAGCTACGAGCTGGGTACGGCTTACGGCCATATCGCGCTGGAAGTGGATAACGCGGCTGAAGCCTGCGAACGTATCCGCAGCAATGGCGGTAACGTCACCCGTGAAGCCGGTCCGGTTAAAGGCGGCACCACCGTGATTGCGTTTGTTGAAGATCCGGACGGGTATAAAATCGAACTGATCGAAGCTAAAGACGCTGGTCGCGGTCTGGGCAATTGATCCCGCAGGGCGCACTATGCGCCCGTTGTTTTGCTGCATCCCCTCTCAAAATTTGCCATAATGCGCACTGCTTTTTCCCCCTTGTAAGAGACCCTGATGTCCGATAACGCTCAATTTACCGGTCTGTGCGACCGTTTTCGTGGTTTTTATCCCGTTGTCATTGATGTAGAAACAGCCGGATTTAACGCTAAAACCGATGCGCTGCTTGAAATTGCCGCCATCACGCTGAAGATGGATGAACAGGGCTGGCTTGTACCGGACACCACGCTGCATTTCCACGTTGAACCCTTTGAAGGCGCAAACTTACAGCCAGAGGCGCTGGCCTTTAACGGTATCGATCCGACAAACCCGCTGCGCGGGGCGGTAAGCGAATACGAGGCGCTGCACGCCATTTTCAAAATGGTGCGCAAGGGCATGAAAGAGAATGACTGTAGCCGCGCCATCATGGTGGCCCACAACGCTACGTTCGATCACAGCTTCACCATGGCTGCCGCCGAGCGCGCCTCGCTAAAACGTAATCCATTCCATCCGTTTGTGACCTTCGACACCGCCGCGCTGAGCGGCCTGGCGCTGGGGCAAACCGTGCTCTCTAAAGCCTGCATCACGGCGGGTATTGCGTTTGACGGCACTCAGGCGCATTCCGCGTTATACGATACCGAGCGTACGGCGGAGCTGTTCTGTGAGATCGTCAACCGCTGGAAACGTCTGGGTGGCTGGCCGCTGCCGATGGGCGACGAGGCCGATCTTCAATCGTAGACTGGGTAATCAACAGCCCCACAGGACAAAAAAAAGCGACCAACATAATGTGGTCGCTTTTTTATATCCGCAGAAAACTTATTCTGCGTCCGGCTCTTCGGTTTTATACTTCGCCGCAGTCTCTTTGATCAGCTGTTGCAGTTCGCCGCGCTGATACATTTCAATCAGAATATCACAGCCGCCAACCAGTTCACCGTCAACCCACAGCTGTGGGAAGGTCGGCCAGTTTGCGTATTTTGGCAGCTCAGCGCGGATGTCCGGGTTTTGCAGGATATCAACGTAAGCAAAACGCTCACCACAGGCGGACAGCGCCTGAACCGCTTGCGCGGAGAAGCCGCAGCTTGGCAGCTTCGGAGAACCTTTCATGTACAGGAGAATCGGGTTTTCAGCGATCTGGCGCTGAATTTTTTCAATAGTGGTGCTCATGTCTTGCTTCCTTTAACTTCTGTTACGGCATCAGTCTGACATTGTAGCGGGTCAGGCCGACATCGGAAAATAACATTTTTGTCACGTCTCATTATTTTATCCGCTATCGCATAAAGTTGCATTGATAATGATGTTTAAGGCTACGCGCCGTGCGGTTTTGCTTAAGGAGCGAACAAGAGTGCGACAGAATGGTGAATTTTTTTTGCACTTGCTAACGAAACACATTTTTTGAATGAAAAATGCTATTAACTTATTCCGATTTTATGGATTAGAATCGACTGGTTTTGTAAATCTCATGCGGGTATGTATTTTGGCTCGCACTTATCAGGGGACTGCCCAGTGGCGCGGATAACTAAAATCTCGATGACGCTCTGTGCTTTACTGTTTGCCACACTCTCATTTACGCCAGCGGCGAACGCCTCCGAACAGGCGCGGCATTCTGCTGTACAAAAAACGCATCTGGCAAAAACCACAGAACGTAAGAAAAAAACCACCAGCAAAACAGTAAAGAAGAAAACCACCGCTCACACCAAAAAGACCGCCTCCAGTAAAACCAAAACTCTCCGTTCCGGCACGCACAAAACCACTCGCACGACCGCCAGCCTGGTGAATGATAAATGCACCGTGCGCAAAGGCCATAAAACGAAATGCGCAAAAGTGACGAAGCTGGCTGACGTGCATAAAGCGCGTATGCAGAAAGCGCAAAAAACGGCGATGAATAAACTGATGGGGCAAATAGGTAAACCATATCGCTGGGGTGGCACCTCTCCGCGCACCGGTTTTGATTGTAGTGGGCTGGTTTATTATGCCTATAAAGATCTGGTGAAGTTTCGCATTCCACGCACCGCCAATGAGATGTACCATCTGCGCGACGCCGCGCCTGTAAACCGTGGCGAACTGCAAAATGGCGACCTGGTGTTCTTCCGCACCCAGGGACGCGGCACGGCCGATCACGTTGGGGTGTATGTGGGTAACGGTAAATTTATCCAGTCACCGCGCAGCGGTCAGGACATTCAGATCACCTCCCTCAGTGAAGATTACTGGGTGCGCCACTATGTGGGTGCGCGCCGAGTGATGACGCCAAAAACCATTCGCTAGACCCTGCCCTGCCGCCTCCGTGGCGGGGTAAGTTCCTCTTTTGCATACCCTTTCAATTTGCTATTCTGTCCTTGTTGTCTGTAGGGTTATTGGCAACGTATAAAACTATAAGGAGAGTAGCAATGTCGTTCGAATTACCTGCACTACCGTATGCAAAAGACGCCCTGGCTCCGCACATTTCTGCGGAAACCCTGGAGTACCATTACGGCAAGCATCACCAGACCTATGTCACCAACCTGAATAACCTGATCAAGGGCACCGATTTTGAAGGCAAAACGCTGGAAGAGATTGTGCGCAGTTCAGACGGTGGCGTATTCAACAACGCCGCCCAGGTGTGGAACCACACCTTCTACTGGCACTGCCTGGCTCCAAATGCAGGCGGAGAACCTACCGGTGAGCTGGCCGCAGCGATTAACGCCGCGTTCGGCAGTTTCGCGGATTTCAAAGCGAAATTTACTGACGCAGCCGTTAAAAACTTTGGCTCCGGCTGGACCTGGCTGGTAAAAGAGGCTGATGGCAAACTGGCTATCGTTTCCACTTCTAATGCGGGTACCCCTCTGACCACCAGCGCAACGCCGCTGATGACCGTGGACGTATGGGAACACGCCTATTACATTGATTACCGTAATGCGCGCCCGAACTACCTGGAACATTTCTGGGCACTGGTTAACTGGGAATTTGTTGCGAAGAACTTCGCCGCATAAGGGACACGCAGAAGGGGCAACCCTTCTGCGTTTTTATTTATTCCGCCGTACACACCGCTTCTGGCTGTTTACGCCCGGACATCAACACCAGCAGCAAGCCGAGTGCGGCGATGATCGCCCCCATCACCGGCACAAAGCTGTAACCTAAACCACCGGAAATCACCGCCCCGCCCGCTGCGGCTCCCAGCGCATTTCCCAGGTTAAACGCACCGATATTCACGGATGATGAGAGCCCCGGCGCCTCATGCGCAACACGCATCACGCGCATCTGCAACGGCGGCACCACGGCAAAGGTTGCGGCGCCCCACACCACCATGGCAACCGCGGCGCCCACTTCGTTACGCGCCAGCCACGGGATCGCCACCATGATGACAATCAGCAGCGTTAAAAAACCTTTCAGCGTCCCGCTGACGGAGCGGTCGGCAAATTTCCCGCCGAGATAGTTGCCAATCGAGAACCCGACACCAATCAGCACCAGCATCGCGGTAACAAAGAGTGGCGTTACGTGGGTTATGTCGTGCAGCACCGGGGAGATATAGGTGTAGAGCGTAAACATCGCCCCTGCCCCCAGCACCGTGGTGAGCAGCGCGGACAACACCTGAGGACGCATCAGCACCGCCAGCTCTTTACGTACTTCCGGACGTTCTCCCGCACTTCCTTTCGGCAGCGAGAAGAACAGCGCGACCATCGCGACCACGCCCAGTCCGGCGGTTGCGAGGAAAGACATACGCCAGCCGATGGCTTCTCCGAGCCAGGTGGCAGCGGGAACGCCGCCGATATTAGCGATAGTGAGGCCCATAAACATAGTGGCTACCGCGCTGGCCTGCTTATGTTTTGGCACTACGCTTGCGGCAACAACCGAGCCCAGCCCGAAGAAAGCGCCGTGGTTCAGGCTGGTCAGAATACGGGAAAGCATCAGCGTGGTGTAATCCGGCGAAATCGCGGAAAGCACATTTCCGAGAGTAAAAATTGCCATCAGGAAAATCAGCGCATTGCGTCGCGCGCGGTGCGAAAGCAGCAGCGTCATCAGCGGTGCGCCCACCATCACGCCGATCGCATAGGCGCTAATCAACATACCGGCCGCAGGGATAGAGACGTCCACACCCCGGGCGATAACAGGCAATAACCCCATCGGGGAGAATTCAGTGGTGCCAATCCCAAAGGCGCCAATCGCCAGGGCCAGCAGGGGAAAATTGATTTTCATGAAAAGACTCCGGATACCGTGCCGTTACCCGGCACAGACTAAGAAGGCAAAAGCATGACATCAATCACAAAAAATGAGAAGTTAACATTTTGGCAAAAGATTTTTGCCGGAGAGGTAACAATAGCGGCAAGGGAGGGAGAAGACTCTCCCTCCACCTAAATCAGTGCAGCGCAGCGGTTAAACCACCCGCAACAATCAGGGCAAGAACAACAATGGTGGTAAACAGCGAAAACTTCAGATCGGTACTCATCAATTTTTCTCCTTTTATTCACCCTACGAAAAGTGAGCTTGCTCATTTTTACACAGTTCAGGTCAAAAATCTTCCAGGATTTAAACGGATATCCACTTTACCTCTTCCCCTTTTCATCAAGATAGGACAAAATTCCACGCTAAATTTATTAGCGTACCGGCCACTGACCCCCTCCTGACGTCCTGTGTCGTTTTCCCGGCGTGTCGCAACTCATGTTTGCGTAATAAGGGTGAGAGAAGGCAAACGTTTACCTTCATTTTTTTCAGGAGCTTAGGATATGGTCTGGAGTGACATTTAATGGCAACAATTAAAGACGTAGCAAAACGCGCAAACGTTTCCACTACAACCGTATCACATGTTATTAACAAAACGCGTTTCGTCGCAGAAGAGACGCGTAATGCCGTTTGGGCGGCAATCAAAGAACTGCACTACTCGCCAAGTGCGGTCGCCCGTAGCCTGAAGGTTAATCACACCAAATCGATTGGCCTGCTGGCCACCAGCAGTGAAGCGGCTTACTTTGCTGAAATCATCGAAGCCGTTGAAAAAAACTGCTTTCAGAAAGGCTATACCCTGATTCTGGGCAACGCGTGGAACAACATTGAAAAACAGCGCGCTTACCTGTCGATGATGGCGCAAAAACGCGTCGACGGCCTGCTGGTCATGTGTTCTGAATACCCTGAGTCGGTGCTTTCCATGCTGGAAGAGTATCGCCACATTCCGATGGTAGTGATGGACTGGGGCGAGGCGCGCGCAGACTTCACCGACTCTGTTATTGATAACGCCTTTGAAGGCGGCTACATGGCCGGGCGTTATCTGGTAGAACGCGGGCATCGTGAAATTGGCGTGATCCCGGGCCCGCTGGAGCGTAACACCGGTGCTGGCCGTCTGGCCGGTTTCATGAAAGCGATGGAAGAGGCGCTGATTACCGTGCCGGAAAACTGGATTGTCCAGGGCGATTTCGAGCCGGAGTCGGGCTATCGCGCTATGCAGCAGATCGTCTCCCAGCCGCATCGCCCTACCGCTGTATTCTGCGGCGGCGATATCATGGCAATGGGCGCGCTCTGCGCGGCGGATGAACTCGGCCTGCGCGTTCCGCAGGACATCTCGGTGATCGGCTATGATAACGTTCGCAACGCCCGTTTCTTTACCCCGGCGCTGACCACCATTCACCAGCCGAAAGATTCGCTGGGTGAAACGGCCTTCAATATGCTGATGGACAGGATCGTCAACAAGCGAGAACAGTCCCAGTCCATTGAAGTCCACCCGCGCCTGATTGAACGCCGTTCCGTTGCCGACGGTCCGTTCCGCGACTACCGACGTTAATCTCTTTACGGGGCCAGCTACGCTGGTCCCCGCAACCACTCCCGGTTCAGCGTTTCGCTGTCTCCCAGATAATCCAGCAGCCAGGCCATGGCGGGCGAGACGTCGTTTTGCTGCCACGTCAGACAGCATGCAGCATCCGGGAAAGGGTTTTCCAGCGTCAGAGCCACCCACTCTCCCGCGTCGATGCGCGGGCGCGCAAAATGCACCGGCACCATGCCAACGCACAGCCCCGCGCTCAGACAGGTGGCTGACGACTCCCAGTCCGGCGCAACCACGCGGCGCTGATTATCCAGCAGCCAGGTAATGCGCTTGGGCAGCGAGCGGGAGGTATCTTCCAGCACCAGCGAGGGCCAGTTGCGTAAGGTGTCATCACTCAGCGGCCCGTCCAGCGCCGCCAGCGGGTGATCGCGCGCGACCACGCAGGTCCAGCTCAGCATGCCCATGTCGCGAAACGCGTAGCGCCCGCCAACCGGGATCGCCTGGGTTGCACCAATCGCCATCTCCGCCCTGCCGTCCGCCAGCGCATCCCATACGCCGTTGAACACTTCCTGCGACACACGCAGTTCGACGTCGGAAAAATGACGATAGAAATCGACGATCATCTGCCGGGTCCGCTCCGGCTTAACGATGTTATCCACCGCGATAGCGAGATGTCCGCGCCAGCCGTTGGCGATCTGCTGGCACTGCTCACGGGTGATCTGCATTTTTTTGATAACAGACCGACCTTCCTTCAAAAACCACGCGCCGGCAGGCGTGAGCTCCACGTCGCGATGACGCCGCTCGAACAGCGGGACCGCAAGCCACGCCTCCAGCTGGCGCACCGTATAGCTGATAGCCGAGGGAACGCGGTGCAACTCCTGGGCGGCACCGGTAAAGCTGCCGTTACGCGCCACGGCATCAACCACTTCAAGGGAATAATCTGACCACATCTTTAGCCTGCAAATTTTTTGAATGCACCCACCAAATATTAGCGTTTCACAAGCCGCTTTGCACTCCCTACACTCTGCGCCAACGTACACCTGCCTCCTAAGGAGAAAAAAAGTGCAACCCAGGAAAGGATTTTTAGTCTGGCTCGGCGGCTTAAGCGTGCTGGGCTTTTTGGCGACCGATATGTATCTGCCCGCATTCGCCGCGATGCAGGAAGATTTGCAAACCCCTGCCGCCGCCATCAGCGCCAGTTTGAGTTTGTTCCTCGCCGGCTTTGCTTTTGCGCAACTGCTCTGGGGGCCGCTCTCTGATCGTTTTGGCCGTAAGCCCGTCCTGTTGCTGGGACTGGCGATTTTTGCCGTAGGCTGTCTGGGCATGCTGTGGGTCCGCGATGCCGCCTGGTTACTGGTGTTGCGCTTTATTCAGGCGGTCGGCGTCTGTGCCGCAGCGGTCACCTGGCAGGCGCTGGTGACCGATTACTACCCCGCCTCACGCACTAACCGCATTTTCGCCACCATCATGCCGCTGGTCGGCCTGTCTCCGGCGCTCGCTCCGCTGCTGGGCAGCTGGATCCTGGCGCATTTCGACTGGCAGGCCATTTTCGCCACGCTCTTTGCGATCACGCTGGTCCTGATGCTGCCCGCGTTCGGGCTTAAACCTGCGCATAAAAAAGAGACGCATCCGGACGCGAAGCCCATCACCTTTACCTCTTTACTGCGGTCGAAAGCCTATCGCGGTAACGTGCTGATTTATGCCGCCTGCTCTGCCAGCTTCTTTGCCTGGCTGACCGGTTCGCCGTTCATTTTGCATGACATGGGCTACAGCCCGGCGGCTATCGGCCTGAGCTATGTACCACAGACCATCGCCTTCCTGGTGGGTGGCTATGGCTGTCGCGCCGCGCTGCAAAAATGGGAAGGCCAGCAGATGCTGCCCTGGCTGCTGGTGCTGTATGCGCTAAGCGTGATTGCGACTTGGGCTGTCGGCTTTATTCCCGGCGCCGGGCTTGCAGAAATTTTGATTCCGTTCTGCGTCATGGCGATCGCTAACGGGGCCATCTACCCTATCGTTGTAGCCCAGGCGCTGCGTCCATTCCCGCAGGCGACAGGCCGCGCTGCCGCGCTGCAAAATACCCTGCAACTTGGCCTGTGCTTCCTGGCAAGTCTCGTGGTCTCTGCGTTGATTGCAACCCCGCTGCTCACCACCACCAGCGTGATGCTGGTCACCGTTGTGCTGGCAGGATTGGGTTATCGCATGCAGTCCTCCGCCCATCGCGAGCAGAGTGAAAACGCGCACACAGAAACGTCGCACGCCTGATTACGCGGGAAACTATGTTAAAAACCAGTGATTAGGTTGCTAACAATTTTCTGTTGAATCACCAAATTTTGCGGCCTATACTGAATTTGGTTCGATTAAATACGATAAATATTAAGTGTTAACGGGAGCCGGAGCGCTCCCGTTTTACCATGGAAGGCATTTCGGCAAGGGTTATCTCCCTTCCTCTGTTCTACGTCGGATATTAGCCTCGCGGGCATTTACCGTGAGATTTCTCACAAACCAAAAAAGCGTCTACGCTGTTTTAAGGTTCTGATCACAGCAAGGTGATGGAGAAGCTATGAGTTCATCGTGTATAGAAGAAGTCAGCGTTCCGGACGATAACTGGTCCCGGATCGTCAGTGAACTGTTGGGACGTGCGGGCATTACGATTAATGGCTCATCCCCCTCCGACCCCCAGATTAAACATCCCGATTTTTTCAAACGCGTGTTACAGGAGGGATCGTTAGGGCTGGGTGAAAGCTATATGGACGGCTGGTGGGAGTGTGAGCGGCTGGATATGTTCTTCTCCAGCGTTTTACGCGCCGGTCTTGAAAATCAGCTCCCTCGTCATTTCAAAGATACGTTACGTATCGCCTCCGCCCGCCTGTTCAATCTGCAAAGTAAAAAGCGCGCGTGGATCGTCGGTAAAGAGCATTATGACCTGGGCAACGATCTTTTCAGCCGTATGCTTGACCCGTTAATGCAGTACTCCTGCGGATACTGGAAAAAAGCGACAACCCTGGAAGAGGCGCAGCAGGATAAGCTACAGCTGATTTGCGATAAGTTGCAGTTGCAGCCCGGCATGCGCGTGCTGGACATCGGCTGTGGTTGGGGCGGCCTTGCCTGGTTTATGGCGAAACATTACGGTGTCAGCGTAGTCGGCGTCACGATTTCATCTGAACAGCAGAAGATGGCACAGGAACGGTGTCTGGGTCTGGATGTCGATATTCGGCTTCAGGATTACCGCGACCTGAATGAGCAGTTTGATCGGATTGTTTCCGTGGGTATGTTCGAGCACGTGGGGCCAAAGAACTACAAGACTTATTTCGACGTCGCCGACCATAACCTGAAGCCTGATGGAATTTTCCTGCTACACACCATCGGCTCTAAACGCACCGATAACAATGTGGATCCCTGGATCAACAAATATATCTTCCCGAATGGTTGTTTACCCTCTGTTCGCCAGATTGCGAACGCCAGCGAACCGCATTTTATTGTGGAAGACTGGCATAACTTCGGCGCAGATTACGACACCACGCTGATGGCCTGGCATGAACGTTTCCAGGCTGCATGGCCTGAAATCGCCGACAACTATTCGGAACGATTCAAACGGATGTTTAGCTATTATCTGAATGCCTGCGCGGGTGCGTTCCGCGCGCGGGATATACAGCTGTGGCAGGTGGTGTTTAGTCGTGGGATTGAGCACGGCCTGCGCGTGGCCCGCTGAAAAATAACCCCGGTTACCCGGGGTTATTTTTTATTCTTCTTCCACGGCCTTTATTATCGCCGCCTCTTTCGCCGCCAGCACGCGCTCAACGGTATCCACGACCGCCTGGGTCTGCGGATCAATTTCGATATTTACGCGCTGCCCCAGTTTTTTTGCGCCAAGCGTAGTACGTTGCAGCGTTTCAGGAATTAAATGCACGCAAAAACGCGTTGGCGTCACTTCACCGACGGTCAGACTAATCCCATCGATGCCAATAAATCCTTTATAAAGGATGTATTTCATTAATGACGGATCCTGCACCTTAAACCAGATTTGACGGTTATTTTCCGAGGTCACGATTTTCGCCACTTCTGCGGTGGTCATAATATGGCCCGACATCAGATGCCCGCCAATCTCATCGCAGAATTTCGCCGCACGTTCAACGTTGACGGTATCCCCCACCACCAGCTCACCCAGGTTAGTGATGCGCAGCGTCTCTTTCATTAAATCAAAGCTTATCTGGTTACCGTTAATTTCGGTCACCGTCAGGCAGCAGCCGTTATGCGCTATCGACGCCCCGGTTTCAATGCCGTCGAGCATATATTCAGGCAGCTCAACTACGTGAGTGCGGAAATTCGGTTTTTCATCAATGGACACCACTTTGGCAGTGCCCTGCACAATACCAGTAAACATGCTTACAGCTCCTGTTCATTCCGAACGGCGATGACACCGTATAATCCCACCACAATAACAGTTGAAAAAACAGGTTGCCAGTGATGCGCAATTTCTGGCGATTTTTTCACTAGATAATTAGTTAAACCCCGCTACAATAGCTGGCATCCCTCTGTTTTTTCTTCTTGCTGCCAGTAACGGCGGCCTTTTTAGTCTCTCAAATAACTACAATACAAAGGTGTTCACGTGCAGAAGTATATGATCGAAGCGCGTCAGTTATTGGCACTGGCCATACCGGTGATCGTCGCGCAGGTAGCCCAAACCGCAATGGGATTTGTGGATACGGTAATGGCCGGTGGTTACAGCGCCACCGATATGGCCGCCGTGGCGATCGGAACCTCAATCTGGCTCCCGGCCATTCTGTTTGGTCACGGCCTGCTGCTGGCGCTGACGCCCGTTATCGCGCAGCTTAACGGCTCCGGTCGACGCGACCGCGTAGCCCATCAGGTGCGCCAGGGCTTCTGGCTGGCCGGGGGTGTCTCCGTCCTGATTATGATCGTCCTGTGGAACGCCGGGTATATTATTCGCGCCATGCATAATATCGACCCGGCGCTGGCAGATAAAGCAGTCGGTTATCTGCGCGCCTTGCTCTGGGGCGCGCCCGGTTATCTCTTCTTCCAGGTGGCTCGTAACCAGTGTGAAGGGCTGGCAAAAACCAAGCCGGGCATGGTGATGGGCTTTATCGGCTTGCTGGTGAACATTCCCGTGAACTACATCTTCATCTACGGTCATTTTGGCATGCCGGAACTCGGCGGCGTGGGCTGTGGCGTGGCGACGGCTGCGGTGTACTGGGTGATGTTCGGCTGTATGCTCACCTACGTTAAACATGCGCGATCCATGCGCGACATTCGTAACGACACCGCCTTTAGCACGCCTGACTGGTCGATGATGAGCCGCCTTACCCAACTGGGTCTGCCCATTGCGCTGGCGCTGTTCTTTGAAGTGACGCTGTTTGCCGTTGTCGCCCTGCTGGTCTCGCCGTTAGGGATTATTGACGTGGCAGGCCACCAGATCGCCCTGAACTTCAGCTCTTTGATGTTCGTCCTGCCGATGTCCCTGGCTGCTGCGGTGACGATTCGCGTGGGCTTCCGTCTGGGGCAAGGTTCGACGCTGGATGCGCAAACGGCAGCCCGCACCGGGCTGGGCGTCGGCGTCTGCATGGCAGTCTGTACCGCGCTCTTTACCGTGCTGTTGCGTGAGCAAATTGCCCTGCTCTATAACGACAACCCGGAAGTAGTGACCCTGGCCTCGCATTTGATGCTGCTGGCGGCCATTTACCAGATCTCTGACTCCATCCAGGTAATTGGCAGCGGCGTGCTGCGTGGGTATAAAGATACGCGTTCCATCTTCTTTATCACCTTTATCGCTTACTGGGTTCTGGGCCTGCCGAGTGGGTATATTCTGGCGCTCACGGATCTGGTGGTGGATCGCATGGGGCCAGCCGGATTCTGGATGGGCTTTATCATCGGCTTAACGTCTGCAGCCATTATGATGATGCTGCGCATGCGCTTCCTGCAACGTCAGTCGTCTGCGGTAATTTTGCAACGCGCTGCGCGTTAATGACTCAGTAGCCGCCGGCTGGCGGCTACTTTCTCTTCACTTTGCGCGGTAATGAAGCAATCGCGTGAAATCAGAGAGAAAAATGCATTTTCCCTCTTGCCACCTTGGGGCTGTGCCGCTAATATTCGTCCCCGTTGTCACCGACAACACAATGCGTTCATAGCTCAGTTGGTTAGAGCACCACCTTGACATGGTGGGGGTCGTTGGTTCGAGTCCAATTGAACGCACCATTATGCGTCTGTAGCTCAGTTGGTTAGAGCACCACCTTGACATGGTGGGGGTCGATGGTTCGAGTCCATTCAGACGCACCAATCAGTTTCCTCGCACATTTCATTCCCGTTCAGCCTCGTGCAGGGGCAGCAAACTCTTTAAGCACATCGAAATTAACCTCCAGCCCGCGCGTGCCGGGAAAAGCGGAATGGCATAAGACATTTTTTATCCGTCCAGTCAAAGCATTGACGACTTCAAAAAATGGAGCTGGAGGCGGTCCTGGTGCAGCAGCAAGAAACCGTTACAGCATTCGCGACTTAAATAGCGAGTAGCCAGAAAAGCGCCCCATCAGGTTAGCAAAACGCCCGGCGTTTGCCGGGCGTGAAAACAACATCAGTCAACGATTACGGCTTATGTTCAATCGCCGGGTTGTTATTGATGGCGATTCGCTGCGGTTTCTCTTCTTCCGGAATATCCTGGTGTAATTCAATCGCCAGCAAGCCGTTTTCCAGCGAAGCGCCGGTTACTTTCACATGTTCCGGCAGACTATAGCTGGCCCGGAAGTCGCTGCGGCTGATACCCCGATGGATCCACCCTTCTTCGCCGTTTTCGGTTTTCTCCTCTTCACGTTTACCGCTGATATTCAGCTGACCGCCAACGGTTTCAATTTCCAGTTCGCTCTCTTTCCAGCCCGGCACGCTGAGCGTCAGTTCATAGCGGTTATCACCCACCCGCCGGATATTGTAAGAAGGCGTGGAGGGCAACGGCGTACTGCCGGTTAGCTGGCTAAAAAGGCGATCGATACGGTTAAAACGGTCCGCAAACAGAGAGTCGGAGAGATCGTTCAACATGGGAAAAGCTCTTAGAGTCATCATGTACCTCCTGAACAGTAAAAAAGAATATTCAAAAAGTTCATGTCTTACGGGCAGGTATTCCTTACCCGCTTTCTATATGAGGTTACCGCACAATATTTCAACCTCAGGAGCCTGCAAAATGTAGCTGGAACCTAAAAAACGCAACGGGCCGTTAAGCCCGTTGTTAGTTACATCATCGCAGTTCTATTACTCTCGCCCGCTCAGCCTGCTTTCGGTAGTGGTCGTATCGCTCCCGGAACCATGCCTGCTGTTCATTACTCATATTGCCGGTCACGGCATCGATATCAACTGGCTGGCCCAGGGCGTACATACGGGCAAAACTGCGTGCCAGAAAATCAAAATTCTTTAATGCGTTTATATCTTGTCGCTTCATTAGCATATCCCTCCAGTCATTGTGATTCCTGTTCAAGGTCATATGCTTTTCTGATCTCAGTATCCGCCTGAAAAAGATCGTTTTTTGAGCGATGTGTGCGCATCACTCTGCCAGTGTTCACATTTCAGGAACGACCAAACTCTTCAGCCCTGGTCATGATTTTCCCTCCCTTTTATCACTCACGCAGAAAACATAAACGCCAGCCATGCAGTAAGTTCGCCATGTAGCCGGAAGGTGCGAACGGCGTGCTTTAATGCCAGAAGCTGTAACAGGTCGCCCAGCGCGTTCAGGTGGGTTTCCACCTGAACGCGTCTTATCAGTTCGAATAACAGACAAAGAACGTTTACACTGGCGGATTAATACTGATTTCCTGAACAAATGGGTAAATGGGTGAATCCGGGCTTGTTGGCCATATAGAGAGGGGCGCATGTAGGTTGCCGCGGTTGTGTATCGAACTGCGCATTGTTATCTACAACACGCTGCTCCTGGCCTTGCACGGCTATTCTTTTTTTCGTCTGCGCTTTCCTGGCGGAGGGGGAGGGTTTTACCTGTCGCGGCAGTTCGGAGGCACCATAACCTGAACAGAATCGCTTCGACTGACTCAGACTTCCGTCATTGCAGACAAAACGGCCATCCGATGTACAGTGTGCTATGCCACCTTTTGAGCCAGAGCAGGGCTGTCTTCCACGGGCGGCATCAGCCTGCATGTTAAAAAGTACACTTACCGTAAGAAGGAAAATTTTCATTTTCATATCTGTATCCATGATTGACGTCATCATACTCAGGGTATATCCCCTCGGCCATTGACCTTTTTGCCAGATAAAATGT
This sequence comes from Enterobacter cloacae complex sp. ECL411, assembly GCF_021869665.1. Taxonomy (NCBI): domain Bacteria; kingdom Pseudomonadati; phylum Pseudomonadota; class Gammaproteobacteria; order Enterobacterales; family Enterobacteriaceae; genus Enterobacter; species Enterobacter cloacae complex sp. ECL411. The sequence goes on along the minus strand of NZ_CP091486.1, from coordinate 1,978,924 downwards.
AATGATTCACGGCTAAGAAATAAATTATTAATATTTCAGTACCCGCCACAGCACAAGTGCTAAATCAATCCACTGAAAAATAACTCTTTAATGTATCTTTTCTGACCAGGATAAAATAAATGTCCGGTCGTTCATGTTGCCTGCCCGCCCAATTTACCTGAAGTGGATATTTTCGCAGGCGAAACTCTGCAATAGGCATCCTTGCGATGTCGGTAAAAGATGCGGAGGTGGTTATGCGTGCTGAATTTCAAAATTGGCTCACACTCTGGCGGTATTATCCAGATACTGCTGTTGTTTCAGATGACGGATTAATACCCTGCCCTCGGGCATAAATTCCGTGCCGTAGCGCACCAGCCCCACCCCCTTCAGCTCCGCATCAATGGCGTAGCGGAGTTCTCCGGGCTGAATCTGTTCCTGCATCACCACGTTAATCCGGCTCAGGCGCGGCTCATATTTCAGCAGCACGGCCGACAGTGTGGTAATCAGCTGGTGGGCGGTCCCGGGCATTCCCTGGAGGATTTTTGTCATATCCGGCAGGCCGTAGTCCGGCAGGTGGGTCAGCGTACCGGCGCGACAGTTGAGGATACGCTGCATGTTATCCAGCACCGACATAATCAGCTGGTTCTCCTCGCTTACGCTGTGCAGGTCAAGCCCGCCGGCGAAGTTGCCGTACAGCATGTCATACAGGGACGGACGCGGCATCATTCCCCCTCCAGCGGTTTCAGCGTCAGGCGGTTATTACTGACTTCAATAACCCGCGCCTTATCCGGGTCAAGGTCGTCACGGGTCAGGGTAATACGCCAGGTATCGTTTACCTGATCCGGTGCCATAAACATCCCCGCCACCGCCACAACCTGCGCGCTCTCTTCCATCGGCATATCCAGCGTCACCGATTCGCCAGGGCGCAGGCGAATATCCTTTTCCGCCACCAGGTCGGCTTTAATAGCCTGACTGTCACTGGCGAACAGTGACGGATAATCAGTACTGTCAAACGCGTTACGCTCTTTAAGCTGGTAAATACGCACCACCGTTGCCAGCCACGCCCCTTTCGCGTTGTTGTTCACCCCTTCGCGCGTCTGAATATCCAGATGCAGGGTTTTCACCTGTCTGTAAAAAATGGACTTCGTGACGGCGACGGTGCCGTCCGTCACTTTCTGCGTCAGCCCGCAGCCGGTTAACAGGGTCGCCAGCGTGAGAGCCAGAGTCTTACCAGCGGTAATCGCCATCTTCATCGTTCTTCCTTCGCTGAATGTTTTCCCGGACGCGCTGAAAGCGTCCCAGGTGAATGGTGATAATGTTGTTTCTGTTCTGTTGCGCATTAAGGGGACGCAGCACCGCCGTGCGCCCGACCTGCGCGGTCTGTTCCGCATTGCAGGACAGCCGCGCATCCGGCAGCAAATGTCGGGCAACGCATAACTGCATCCGTACATCCAGGTGCGCGCCCAGCCACACGTGTAGCAGCGCCATCAGATCGGCATGCCGGTCACCGCCCGGCAGCCAGCCCCGGACCTCTTCAGGGTTGTCGGTGGAGAGACGCAGCAGCACCTGGCCGTTCACATCCGTGGCGTGCGTGCCCATCACCGGTCGGTGCTTCAGGCTGACCAGCTGGCATGTACTCATCGCAACCGGCTGCTTCAGCGGGATACGGCAGCGGTCGTGGTGGTACACCGTTGCGCGGGTATCCGGCGCCAGCAGCCGCACCAGAGCTGCCATCCCCTCCGCCGTCCGTCCCGGCAGCATCATCACCGGCAGCAGCGCCAGAAATCGCGACAGCGGCGTACCGGCTGTCTGAGCGCAGCCGGGTATCCCCAGCCCCGCCAGCCCCAGCAGGTATTGTGACGTGTTGTCAGCGCCTCCGGCCTGAAAGGTGGCCGGGTACGAATACTTTCGCCAGATGCGGTAATACTGGGTAATCAGCCGGTGACTGAAAATATCCAGAAAATCCTGCGTCGCGTCGTGCCCTTCCCGTCGCTGAGCGATATCGTCGGTGTAGTGGGTCGGCAGCGGCGACTCCACGCCGTACAGCCCCATAAAGGTGACGCGCACCGACGGCGGCAAGTGCGGATGTTCCGGGTCTTCCATCCCCCGGATTTCACCGGCCGGAAACCCCATCCCCGGATGCGGGCGAAAACGCACCGGCTCCTGCCGCACCCGCCAGTCGCTGCCGGGCACCGGCATCTCCGGCTGGCTCTGTTCCAGCAGCTGGCAGAAGCGGTAAAAATTCATATACGGCAGCTGGTGCCGTACCTGCGCCATCAGCCGGGCAGGCGCGGACTGTGATTCTCTTTCCAACGGATACATTTCCCTTCTGGCTGAACAATCAGCGTGAGCTGGTTAAACTGGTTCATATCGGCATACAGGGCAAAAAAACGGTTGAGCAGTTCGCCAAACAGATGGATATCGCCCTCTACGGTAAATCCATTGCTGTCGAGCGTCACCTCCACGTCCAGCCCGCGCAGCAAAAAACCGTCCTCAAAGCGCTGAGTGCGATGGTGCCTGACATCCAGGATGGCATCGAGGCGACGGTTGTTCAGCTCGTCGTCCCGCCAGTTATAGAGCGAGAGCGTGCCGCGCAGCACCTCAGCGCTGCTCATCATATTGAGAAACCGGGAGCCCAGATGGCTCATCACCCGCCAGTGGAAGCGATCCTCCGCAGGCGGGTATGCGGGCAGCATCGGCTTGCACAGATTACGCACGGTGAGGGGCGAGTCATAGACCTGTTCACAGCGGTCCAGCAGCGTGCTCTGCAACGCCCGACGCGGTAACTGGCCGTTGGTGCCAGTGATGCGCAGCGAGACCGTTTCCCGCTCCAGCATCCGGTCAGCTTCCCACTGCTGGCCGCCCAGTATCAGCCAGGTATCGTGCATACCTGTTACGCCCCGCTTCACGCGGGTGTGGTAATACCGTTCCGGTGCGTGACGACGCACCATGCCGCCCTGATGGCAAAAACTGGCGAACGGCACATAGTGCGCTTCGCCGGTACGCCCGGAGCCGTTGACGCTGTCCACCGAGTAAATCTCGGTATGCCCGTCCTGAAGACGTTTCGGGCGCAGCAGATATTCACTCTCCAGCCCGCTAATGGTCAGCGGGTCAGCTTCCAGGGTGAACAGGTTTATCACCGGCACGCAGTGCAGGCGCAGGCTGCTGTCTGTTACCGGTAAATCGCTCTGCCATACCTGGCTGAACACCACCTCGATATCGAAGTACGCCGTACCCGCCGGGAGCGTTATATTTTCCAGCCCGTTAAGATGGACGAACATAAACTTTTCGCGAAAGGTGAAATACTCCAGCAGCAACTGGTAACCGCTGAAGGCGCTGTCGCCCTTCGGCCACAGCCGGTCTTCCTCAGCAAAACCGCCCGGGGAGAAATAACCATCCAGTGCGATCCGCTCCGTCTGCCCCGGCAGGCGAATGTACAGCGCCGCCTGACGTTTTGTCAGCCAGAGGTGCAGGCTGCTGCCCGTCACCCTATCTTCGCCAAGATACAACGGCAGATGCCGGAGGTCAGTCTGCGGCCAGTCCGCCTGTGTACTACAGGCAAAACGCACCCGCAGGAGCGAACGCCCGTCAGGCTCCGTGGTCATAATGACCTTCTCCACCGCGAGCGGATTAAGCGTCAGATCCCGGGTGGTGCGGTAGCGGCAGACAGTGTTTTTAGGACCGACCGGGCGGGAGCTGATTTCCAGCCCGGCGGACAACGTTTCCGCCATTTTCATCGCCGGCACATCCGGCGACAGCACCACCACCGACAGGGACGGGATGGTACGCAGGTAGTGCGGCCACAGCATGCTCACCAGACTTTCGGTCAACTCCGGCAGGTCGTCATCTATCTTTTCGCGCAGACGTCCCATGGAGAAGGCGAAGCCCTCAAACAGCCGTTCAACATACGGGTCAGGTGTGCCCGCCTTGTCTAGGTCGAGCATTGCCGCCCGGTCGGGGTGCGTCTGCGCGAACTCTTTCGCCGCCTCGCGCAGATAGCGCATTTCAGCGTCAAAATAACGCAGGGTTAAATCTTCCATAATTTTCCGGCTATTAATGTACAGGAGGGTGGGTGATGAGCCCTAATACACGCAGTGATATTGGGAAAAATACAATATCCGCAACGGCCGTGAAGGGTGTTAACACGATGTTTGTTGCCAGTCGCAGAGGATGAAAGTGAGTTGAGTCTTCTGTAGAATAAAATTCCACATTATGTTTTTTAACCAATTTCTCGCTATTATTAAACAGACTGTCGTTCTTATCTCTGGGAATAATTACCCCTTCCAGGCGTATTTGCTTAACATACCTTCCACCCTCATTCCAGAACCCCGTTTTTTTAAGGTCATCAATATCCTGAGTGGTAAGGTTGCTGTCGCTTTCATTAACTTGCAGTGCAAGCGCATCGGAAAAATGCATGACAAGGTCATTTCCACGCGGCATATCCAGTTTTAGCCTTAAACCATCAAATTTCTCATAACCGGTAACCAGCGTTACCTGTGTGGATAGTTTATCCAGCGCAAGTAACTCTTTTGCCCCTGTCGTTAATATATAGATGTTTTTTTCACCCTTGAAAGCGACACCATCCCGAGGTATTTCTACCCTGACCTGTGTCTTTCCCTGAATAGCCGAAGCAGAAAGATTTTCATAATAAAACGCAGCTGTAACCTCGTCTGAAATCAAAGTACGTTCTTTTATCTTTGTGTCAGCAACACTGTTTTCTCCCCAAAGAATTGCTGTACAGCCTGAAAGCTGAATAAATATAACCGACAATATTATTTTCATAATCAAATGCATGATTGTTGTATATCCCTGATAATAATTTTTTTGTTACGTTTGTTTAATTATCCGCACTACACGGTAGCTCTGGCAGCGTCAGACGGTGGGCTTTGACCTCAAACAGCAGTTCTGGGGCCCACAGCGTGAGCGTGATGGCGCGGCCTGGCAGGCTGTAATTAGTGTATGAACGGATGCCATCAGTCCGTTTCCGTGGGGTCGGTGTCATCAGCCAGGGGGTCAGCGGCAGGCTCGCTGACGGTGAATATCTGCAAAGGCAGGTTGAAGTTTCGCAGCTTCAGCAGGGCCAGCGGGCCCTCTCCCGCCTCGGTGCGCAGGGTGTAGTTTAGCGGTCTGCCATCCTGCGCCTGCCACGTGAGACTGTAACTGCTGCCCGTGCCGGGGTAAGCGCTGACTGACGCCTTGTCCAGCAACCTTATCCATCCCCATGTCCCGGACATATCTGCATACTGCCGGGTGCCGGCCTGGGTGCTTATCCAGCTTAATGCCGCACCCGGCGCTTCGGTGTCCGCAGGCCAGTTAAAACGCTTCCAGGCAGGCATCTGGTTCATATAAGTCAGCTTCTGGCTGTCGATAACCAGCCGCGTCTCCATGATGCCATCCGCCGTTCCCGGGCGCAGTTCAAAGAACAATCCCGCCTCTCCACGTGTGAACACCACATCGGAAATATGGCTCAGGGTATCAACCGCCCTGAGGAAAGCCGGATTGAAAGTCAGCCCCTGGGCGTTGATGCTGTCCGGCACCCAGTGACTCCCCTCCCTGTGCAGCACGCCGTTAAGACGAGTCTGCAGAAACCGGGTGATGCGCCCGGAATCGGCATTGAGGTATTTGGCCAGCAACGGCAGGGAGACCTCGCTGCTGACATCTTTAAACGGATACCGCCCGCCAAAGGCGCTGTTCCAGTCATCCACCACGGCGGTCTGCCACTGTGCATTCAGGCTTTCAGCGGCGGGTTGCAGCACCTGCTGCCAGGCCTGCTCCATGGGCCGCACAAACATCGTCTGCCCGAAACCGCTCCATTCCTGCCCGAGCCCCGCTGCCACCAGACTGCCGTAGTCGCGGGTCTCGGTTAAGTCTACCGCCTTTCCCTGAAACACCGTCTGCGCCAGCGCCTGGGTCATGGCCTGCGGATCAGCGGCGTTGGTCACCTGCTGTAGCCGCAGGCGCACCTGGGTGACGCGGGTCAGAAACGTCTGCAGGCTCAGGTCGGTATTTCCGCCGCCTTTCTGCTGGCTGTTAATCAACGCCAGTGCCGGGCCGAAGGTCGCCTCCAGCGGACCGCGCGCGCCGCCGCTCTGGTCAATGGCCGGCTGTTTATCGCCACCGAGCAGATTTTTTGCCGATTTCACCAGCGAATCGGATATCGCCTCGCCGGTCTCACCGGTACGCCCCTGGATATTCAGGGTGTTCATCAGTGCCACCAGCGGTGACTGGCGCACATCCGCCATCAGGGTGAGCTGGTCAATGGCGTCGGACAGGGCCACTGCCCGTTGCCAGCGCAGACTGTTGAGAAAATCGAGCCAGGCGGTACTGAAGTCGGCAAAATAACGGGCGGTGAGTCGCTGCTTCAGGGCTTCCGGCGAGGTCTGCTGCGTGGCGGGCTGTCTGCTGTCGCTCAGCACCCAGTCCATCTCCTCGCGACGTTCATTCACCACTTTATCAATGGCAGGCTGTACCGCCTCCTCCCACGCCTGACGGGTGAACATCCCCGGCACCACCTCATCGGTGCTGAACAGGCTTGCGGCGTCGGTGTCGCCGGTCATGTCCGTCAGGCGCATATCGGCATACTGGTTCGACACCTGTGAGAGCATTTTCTGATAGAGTGTGGATTCACTGTTTCGCACCCCCATCTGGCGAACCAACAGCGTACGCGTCTGACTGACCAGCATATCGTCAGCATGTAAGCGCCACTGCGGGTGTGACACCAGGCTCGCGGCATAAAAAGCGTATAGTGCCGGGCCGCTGCCCTGCCAGAGACCGTTTGCCACACCAGCACGCCGTGGCCAGTCGCGCATCAGCGTGGCGGAAAACCAGGCCGCATCCATTTTCTCCGGCCGCGAGAGCATCAGGTAGAGCCTGAGCCGGTCGTAAACCGATTTTGCCATGCGCTCACGTAACGGACTGTCCGGTGGCAGCTGTACAAAGGCCTGGAGCTGTTGAGTGAGGTGTTCCGCCGCCGCATCGCGCAACAGCGGCAAGGCGCTTTCACTATAGCGCGGGAAGAGCGCCACCAGCAGGGCATCGTTCTGGCTTAAGCCGCCGCGTACGTACCAGGGCACGCCGTGTTGTGCACGGTACTGTAAACGAGCAAGGGTTTTCTGAAGTTCAGACAGGGCGTGCAGACGCTTGCTCAGCGGCTGTTTCTCTGACACAGACTGCTGAACCTGCTCCTGCGCCGTCGTCACCAGGTCACGGTTGGCGACAAAGGAGACGGCCATGGATATGCCCCACAGCGCCATCAGCGCCGCCACGCCCACGCCCGCCATCTGCGTCCAGCTGATTCCGGGTTTACGCGGGCGCAGACCTGCCGGTAAGGCCTGTGTAGACGCCGGGATGGCGTCCCAGCAGTTGTCTTTGCCCCAGTGATGAGCAACACTGCGACCTGCCCCTGCTGAAGGCGGGCTGAACACCACGCCAGCCAGAGGCAGCGGGCGGTACGGGTTAAGCAATACCGATAAGGGTCCGGTCAGCGATTGCGGCTCGCGGATTAGCAGGTCAGCCAGGGTGAGTAAAAAATTCTGCTGTGGTTTGTCGCAAATCTGCTGAATACCCTGCGCGGTGAGGGGCGGGATCAGGTCGCTTAGCTGGCGGGCCAGTGCTTCAGGTTTACAGGCCGCTGACAGCTGGCATCCCACCGGCTGGGAAATCCGGCCCTGCAGCTCTCCGGCTCGCGGATGCAGCGACCAGACATACAGCGGCAGTTTCCAGCCCAACGCATCACAGCGCCCCTTCAGAGCGTGGGACAGGGCATCCATGGATTCTGGAGTCAGCGGCGCTGGCGGCTCAGCATCTGAACCCGCGAAGCGGTCAAACGCAGAGGTCACCCACACCACGCCATCCACCGGGCGGTGGCGCAGTTTACGCAGCGCGGTAAGCCAGGCGGCGTCCGCCGGTGCTGCCGGGTCACCGCCCCACAACAGCAGCGTCCCCTGGTCTTCCTGCCAGAGTTCCTGGGTGAGTTTTGGGGTGAGCTGTTCGACGTCGGCAACGCTGCCGGTGACTAGCAGGATGCGGAGTTTGCGGGGCCAGGCGCGGTCATAATTATGACGCAAATACAGACGCATATTTTTTAACGTTTCTCTGTATTTTTCCCTATCAACTAATTGTTTGTCTTCGTACCGAAGACTTTTACCTGACAATTCCCTCAGCCGCTGCAAAAAACTTATTGAGATCAACCAATTCCACAACCTGTGAAATAAATCGTCGCAGAGCAGAATTAAAATACAAATCCCTGCCACTGTCAGCGATGCTGTCAGTTTCTTCTCAGTGGTAAACTGATGAACAAAAGGGTTTTCAGTCCAGATGAGAAATCCCCCCACAACCGCTATCAGCAGGATAATTAACCATGTACTGAGGCGCTTTTTCTTTTTCACATCACTATCCTTTGCGTAAGATTAAGCCGGACGGACAATTACCATTTGTGTGGTTTCATCACCAACCATCAGCCACTGGGTTTGCTCTGAAATCACCGCATGTTCGCAGGCGCAAATTAACGTGATATTTCCTACCGCCGCCCCCGGTCTGCCAAAAGTATCCTCCAGTACCATCTCTCCTTTTTTTTCAGACAAGAATGCCAATTTATCCATTGCAAGAAGAGCCCCAGTCAGTGCGCTACCTTTTACCTGAGCTCGCCAAAAGAACCAGGGCACCGCTGATGTTATTTTTCCCCAAAGTGCAACATCCGCTACAGCCTCTTCCGTTTTTGCGATCACCACCGGGCGATGTATCCACATTTGCGGCATTACACGATAACAAGTTAGCCATGCCGGAGAGGCCAGCAGCAGCGCTGATACGGACTCTGCCTCTTGGTCACGCGCTTGCAGAAATAAATTGATTTCAACAGAAAGAACAAGCGCCTCGTCCCTCCTGTCCAGCCAGCCATCAAGCCACATCAGCCCACTATTATCAGTACTGACAGTAATATCATTGACAGCATATGACGCTGGGAAAATCTTTCGCCAGATGGTGAGGATGTGCTCATTGTTCAGCACACCATCATGATGAATACGAACGAACAGGTTACCAGTAAACTGAACCAGTTCAGCGTGCAATTGCCCGATGACGCTTGCCAATATTGATTCCAGTCGAGTCTGGTAATTTGCTTCAGTGAATAAGGTTACTGATGGAAAAATTACTGATGCCGTTGTTAACGTCGACTGAATGGCTGGTGAATAGTGCGTCTGAAGTCCACTCCCGCCTTGTAAAAGCGCGACAGCAAGTTTATTTCTGGCAACTGGTGTGACGTAACTCATTCCAAGCACACCCACGGCCTTCTGTCCCAATAAAATTTTTTCTTCATATTGTTTTTGATATAAGTGGTTCCACCATAGCACTCGATCTCGTTCATTTTCATAGCGGCGCAGCCGGATGATATACCCCATAATTCCAACGGATAAAGGCAGCATCAACGTACAAAACCAAAACCATTCAGACCGCGTAGAAAGGTGCTTAGGCCATAGAGCCAGCACTACTACCGCACCAGCAATCACACACAGAACAATCGTAAGCAGCCAACGGAATTTATCCGGAGCAACTGGCAAAGGTTCTTCTGCTGGGATTTTTTTTAGATCAACAGGCATAAATTAACGTTTTCCTGCATTTGGTAATGATGATATTAGTGAGCAACCACAACCGCAACGATGACCATGCAGAGCTATTGGCTTACCATTGATCTTTGAAGTTTCATCGCCTTCGATAATATATGTTTCACCATGTAGAGGGCAAAATACCTTATCCATAAGACAAGAGACTTCCAGGCCCATAAATTTCACACCAGAGCTACCTTCAAGCACAGTACCACCGTGTGTTGTTTTGTCATTGATACGAATAACACACTGCATATACGTCTCCATATAAACTAACACAACAATGAGCTACATCTTTGCATAGTAATCTTATAGCGGTGACTCATCGTAATCAGAGAGTTATGCCTTGCATTATCTGACCGGTTTCGGGCTGTTGACAACGCAACGAACCGCTTTGTCGCCTGGGAGATATCCCTCATTAGCAGGGTCTGAGTCGAAGCGGAATATTGTTGCGCCGCGTCTTGGTCCGGAGAAATCCTGTGAGCGGATAACTTTTGTGTAATTACCGTTACTATCTTTAAACACTGGTTTTTCAGGGCCCTGAGGGTCTTTTACTGGTGAGTATTTATAATAATCAGGATCATACCAGTCCTTTATCCACTCCCATCCATTACCGGCCATGTCATATATGCCTAAGGGGTTTGGTGGTCGAGAATTTCTCGGCATGGGAGACGAAATACCTAAAGTTGTGCCTTGTTCTATTGCGAACTTTTCACGATCATCCGAAGTAGTGATGTTAATTCCCGTACGTTCTTTGATATTTATAGTTCCATCATCGGTAGGAGCAATAACAAACTGCCCACGACTACGCGCTGCGTATTCCCATTGCGCTTCTGTTGGTAATGAGAAAGGTAAGTCAGTAATAGTAGACAGCCAGTGACAATATTTTTCTGCCTCATACCAGTCGACATGAGCAGGTGTATCGGGTGTCATATTTTTTTCCCGCCAGCGCTGTCCATTTCTGGTTTTCAAATCAACATTTCTTCCAGCTAAATTATTATAAGCCAAATAAAACTGGAACTCTTTGTTACTGGTTTTAAACTTACTTATCGAATAACTTGTCAGCTCGACTTTATGTAATGGTTTACTATGTTGATTTGCATCATAGGGTAAATGTTCCGGGCCGTATTTTTCGCCATAATCTCCCATCAGAAATTCACCACCCTGTACAAAGATTAGCTCGTCCTTAATCTCACCTACAAATTTAGAGAGTTCAACGCTGCTTTTTGGGGAGTGTGGCACCAACTGCTTTTGCTGGTCGCAAGAGATTAGTGACAAAACGGTAATCAGAACCCCCCCCGTTCTGTATAAAATCCTCATAACTGTTTCCTTATTTAACTTTAGTGTATAGTTCCGGTATTATCTGACCGGTTTCGGGCTGTTGACGACGCAACGAACCGTTTTGTCGCTTGGGAGATATCCCTCATTAGCAGGGTCTGAGTCGAAGCGGAATATCGTTGCGCCGCGTCTTGGTCCGGAGAAATCCTGTGAGCGGATAACTTTTGTGTAATTACCGTTACTATCTTTAAACACTGGTTTTTCAGGGCCCTGAGGGTCTTTTACTGGTGAGTATTTATAATAATCAGGATCATACCAGTCCTTTACCCACTCCCATCCATTACCGGCCATGTCATATATACCTAAGGGGTTTGGTGGATAAAGATCACCGGGCAACGGAGAGTAGAGTCCCAAAGACGTGCCCATTTTTTTTGCATATAGTTTGCTATCTTTTTCTGAAGCTACATTGCTTTTATCTCCTTCTCCAATTCGTATGGTCCCGTCATTGGTTGGAACAATTACAAATTGTCCACGACTACGCGCTGCATATTCCCATTGCGCTTCTGTTGGTAATGAGAAAGGTAACTCAGTAATAGTAGACAGCCAGCGACAATATTTTTCCGCCTCATACCAGTCGACATGAGCAGGTGTATCGGGTGTCATATTTTTTTCCCGCCAGCGCTGTCCATTTCTGGTTTTCAAATCAACACTCCTTCCAGCTAAATTATTATAAGCCAAATAAAACTGGTACTGTTTGTTACTGGTTTTAAACTTACTTATCGAATAACTTGTCAGCTCGACTTTATGTAATGGTTTACTATGCTGATTTGCATCATAGGGTAAATGTTCCGGGCCGTATTTTTCGCCATAATCTCCCATCAGAAATTCACCACCCTGTACAAAGATAAGCTCGGCCTTAATCTCACCCACAAATTTAGAGAGTTCAGCGCTGCTTTTTGGGGAGGGTAGCACCAACTGCTTTTGCTGATCGCAGGAGATTAGTGACAAAACGGTAATAAGAATCCCCCCCGTTCTGTATAAAATCCTCATAACTGTTTCCTTATTTAACTTTTGTGTGTCGTTCCGGTATTATCTGACCGGTTTCGGGCTGTTAACTACGCAACGAACCGTTTTGTCGCTCGGCAAGTGGCCACTGTCTTTTGGGTCTGAGAAATACCGGGTTATGGTAAGGCCTCGTCTGGGGCCGGAAAAATCCTGGGAGCGAACAACTTTTGTATAATTTCCTTTGTAATCTTTATAGACAGGATTATCTGGCCCCTGTGGGTCTTTCAGTGGTGAGTGTTTGTAATAATCCGGGTCGTACCAATCTTTCATCCATTCCCAGCCGTTACCGGCCATATCATAAATACCTAAAGGGTTCGGTGGAAAGAGATTGCCAGGCAACGGAGAATATACCCCCAATGATGTTCCCATTTTTTTTGCATATTCCTTACTATCTTTTTCCGAAGCTACATTCCCCCCGCTTTTATCAATTTGTATAGTTCCATCATTAGTTGGAGCTATAACAAACTTTCCCCTGCTACGTGCCGCATATTCCCATTGAGCTTCGGTTGGTAATGAAAAAGGTAAATTTGTTATTGTCGCTAACCACTGACAGTATTGTTGAGCCTCATTCCAGTCTACATGCGCCGGAGTTTGTGGCGTCATACTTAATTCATCCCATTTTTTTGCACCGGGGTTTTCTTTATTGACTGTTCTCCTATACTGATTGTTGTAGGTCAAATATAACTGATACTGTTTATTACTGGTTTTGAACTTACTGATTGAATAAGCGGTGAGTTCAACTTTATGTAACGGATTACTGTCTTGTTTACCATCGTAGGGTAAACCTTCTGGTCCGTATTGTTCACCATAATCTCCCATAAGGAATTCCCCGCCCTGTACAAAGATTAGATCGGCCTTAATCTCATTAACAAATTTTGACAAGTCATTACTGTTCTTTTTCGCTGGCATGACCGAGGAATTCTGCTGGTCGCATGACATCAGTGGTGCAACTGTCAGCATCATTAACCCTATTTTCACTAATTTTTTCATCTTCGACCTCCTTAAACTTCAATAATATTGTTGTCACTTACAGGACTAAATATTCTGGATTTGGGATAGAATTCATTATCTATTCTGTATAGTTTGTAAAATTCCGTATTGTTCATAGCGAGCGCGTATCCCCAGGAAGGCGTAACCTTTAACCTCCGATAGATCTTATCCATCTCATTATCTTTATTGAGACCTTCTTGCAAAAACTCCTTCAGCTCATTCATTTTTCTTTGGGCAACCATATATTTTAATGCTGAGTTCCCAGCGGCCAAATCACTCCCATCAGCGTTACAATGGCTAAATACCTGGAACCATTCACGTTGTGTTTGGATACTATCTAAGATAGTTAATATTGCTTCTTTGCGATCGTGATAAATATCCAACATAACACGATTATTCAGGTCAAAGTGGTCATTAAAACCATGGCGAGTTAACAAATAAATTAGAATACCTTTTGCTTCCGGCGTCATTTTAAATAAAACTTTCGGATCAGCCAAAATTTTTGATGCAATATCATTCCTTTTTTGAGAACCTTTCATTCCATCTTCAAAAAAACTGACTATCGCTTCGAAGGCTTCATTAATATCTCTAATAGTAATTTTCATGTTTTTTAATTGATTTTCAATTTCACTTTTCATTTCAGTGAGAAGCAAAATGCTGATCTTAGTAAAAGAAATAAATGCACGCTCGGAAATTACTTCCAAAAAAGAATAATCAAGGCCATATAATTGATAAACCAGCCAGTACCCAAAATCGTAAAGTTTGTCGTAGTCAACTTCTGCTTCAAAAGAACCTTTGGCGCCTGCACCTAAACACAGACTGGCAGCGATACTGAAACAGAAGCGTCCATTAATGAAATCGCACTGAAATTTTCCCCCTGCACCAGCCCCAACCATTCCAACAAATGCTTCTGAAATTGAGCAAAAGTCGACAAATTTTGCAGCTTCTTTCGCATCATCGCCTTTTTTTCCCTGGTGCACCGTTAACTCGAGAGGTTGTAACCATTGAACGCCCCCTTTCATCTTGAATTCAGCACGCGCGCCGGCAAATATCTCTGCGCTTGCAGACGCGCCTTCTTCATTTTTTTCTCTTGCCTGATGAAACGCGGCACCTGTTGGAGAGTGTCGATCTCTGAAACGAGGCAGGCGCCCTTCGCGATCTCCCATTATAACCTGCTTTGTCCCAATGGTAGTAACCTGAAGTTGAGCTTCAACCTGGGCCGATGCTCCAGCAAAGCCGATAAGTGACGTCTCAAGATACATACGCCACATTCCCATATTGAGAACTTTAGTTTTTCCAGGAGGTGGCAGCATTTTCAAAGACCAGCCAATGCGATCGGGTATGTAAAATTTAGCACTGGCTGTACCCGATGCTACAGAAAGGACGGTGCTATGTTCACCTTTAATTGTTAATTTTCCTTTATAAGGGTCCCACTCTCCTGACGCACCAGTATTGGATGTAAAACGCAAAAATTGTGCACCAGCAGATACATCAATATTCTGACCAATTTCCTTTTCCAACACCACACTGCTGTTCCAGGAATCTGCCCAGTCACACAATGTCTTGTCTATTTTACCAATATCTTTGACTTCAAAAAATTTTATTCCTTTGCTTTTAGATTCTAGTTTTTTTAACTGTTCTTTAATTTTTTGCGTATTTATACTTTTAATATTGCCATTATTGTCACGTTCAAATATACTTTCTTTTCCAGTAGTACGATCTCGTCCTCGTAAACTTACCCGATGTATATCTCCAGTTCCAAAATTATCAATATACGATTTTTTTACATATACATAACGACCACCAATCCCGTTACGCCCTCCCTGATTTTTTTTAGTTTTTATCGGTATCAGTTCTGTTACCTCTTTATAACCAGCCCCTTTAGATTCAAAATCTCCTAGCGTTTTCTGTAAATCCTTTTTCTTATCTGCTAATTTTTGTTCTGCTTCTGATACCTTAGCTTCAAGCGAAGTGAGTTCAGCGGCTCTGTCGGGATGCGAAAGAACTTTTCCATAGGCTTCAATTGCCGCCGAATATATTTCATTTGCTTTATGAACTTCATCCACCAGCATCATAAGATTTCTGGCGTGATCATCCAGAGCTGATGCTATTTTCTCGTTAAGAAGAATTAGCTCTTCATTTTCGGTACTAAAATAAATCAATGTTGATTCGTGATGTGCTACAACTGAACTTCCTTCTTTTTTATTCAGTGTCCATTCAGCAACCGGAGTGTCATGTTCACTCATAAAAATCACCTCCTTGTTTACTCAAAAAACAATTTAATGGATTTAGGATCTACTCCGTAATGGCATTGTGTATAACCATTTTCGTCAGTCATACCTCTAAGCGTCACGCCATCCGCAGTTTCTATGCGATATGGTATTAATGCTTTAGGTTGATCGGTATTTTTATCTAATACCTGAAAACGTTCATTCATGGGGTATTTGAATTGCGGGTCCTCTACCATCATGGGTTGTAACGCCTTTTCGAGTGAAGATACCCCTCCCCATAAAATATTGGCGCTTTTAAGATCGATTTTCCCTGGAGCACCAATTTCTACAGAACCATTTTTTATTTTTATATATGCCCCGCCGGTACTGGTTAATGTTATACCCTGTGCAGCGTTCAATATTATTTCACTATTAACACTATTGAGAGTCATCGTTTTATCAGACTGAAGGCGCATTGCATCTGTTTGCGCTTGTATATCTACAATACCTCTTGCTGCAAATATTTTAATGCCCATCTTTTGCGCAAACAAGCTTATAGCTTCACCTGCTGCAACCGTCAACCTTTTGAAAATGCTCATATCAATATTTTCACCAGCCGTAGCCGTCAATGTGTGCCCGGACGACAGTTGAATATTTCTGGGTGTTGTTAATGCGATTCCTGCTGGCGCTGATGCCAGTATTCCCGCTTCTTTTAACTGATTCAGGGCCAGACTAAGTTTTTTTTGTGACGAACGATCGGCATCAAGAGCACCAGACACAGCGACACTTTGCGCTAATGCAGTGACTAATTCTAAAGCACTTTGTAATTGCGCAATAGCCGCGTTCATATCAAGAGTTTTGCCCTGGGCACTTGGTTGAACATCCCCACTAATAAAAATTCCCTTGCCACCACGTATCGCCCCCCATTTATCCGTGCGTAGTTCAAATCCTTCCCCCCGCAATTCACGGCTGGCATCCACATTGTGCCCCAGGTTCAGCTGCGTCTTGCCGCCGTACTCCGTGCTGAGCTTGATATGCTCTTCACCCCGTTTATCTTCCATCCGCAGCTTGTTATTCGTCGGCGTGCGGATCACATTCCGGGTGCTGTTCTTCTCCGTCACATGGTCAACATGCCGCGAGTCATGCAGCGCATGGGCGATATAGGGCCGGTCGGGGTCGCCTTCATGGAATGCTATCGCCACTTCCGTGCCCTGAATGAGCGGGAAGTGAAAACCGTACACGTCGCCGCCGTAGGGTTTGGCGAGACGTACCGGCATGCTCTCCTGACCCTGTCCTTTC
This sequence comes from Enterobacter cloacae complex sp. ECL411, assembly GCF_021869665.1. Lineage (NCBI taxonomy): Bacteria > Pseudomonadati > Pseudomonadota > Gammaproteobacteria > Enterobacterales > Enterobacteriaceae > Enterobacter > Enterobacter cloacae complex sp. ECL411. The sequence goes on along the minus strand of NZ_CP091486.1, from coordinate 1,962,504 downwards.
TCGTCACGATCGGCGTCAAATTTCACCCGGTACAGTCCGGATGCATCCTGCCAGGCGTAGATATCGTTGGCTTTTGCGCTGGTTACGCGAGCCGTCATCGTCCCGGTTACCTTCGGGCGCGGCAGCGGTGCCGGACGCCAGCACACCGTTTCGCTGTACGGCACGCCCAAAATATCCACCAGAAGGGCGCTCTTGCGACTGGCAGTAAAATGCGTGCTGATAACCAGCACCGGTTCCTGTAAGACAGCAGGCAGGGTGGGTGGCAGGCCGTCGGTAATATTCAGCACCTGAGCAGGTGCCAGCCACGCTGCAGTGCTGTAGCCTGTGATTTGCGTCTGGTTTGCCAGAAAACGCTCGTGGTCCAGGCGGGCGTAAAAGTTAGCCGTTTCTGCCGTGGGGTCTATTTTGTCGCCGCGCGCCAGATGGCGCAGCCGGTAATGGTAGACATCACCATAGTTCACCCCTTCACCGTCTCCCCGGGTCATATCCGCCGGTGCCGACTGCAGTATGCTCTGTGCGTCACGGTGGTTGTAATCTTTCGTGGTGACGCTGGCTTCCACCACGTTATGGGTGATGTTCAGGCCCCACACCGAGTCAGCCCCGCTGTCGCTCATCCCGGACGGACTGTTGACTGGCAGGGTTTTACCAAATACCAGCGCCCGCTGCGCATCGGCAAAATGCACCACTTCTGTCTGCGCGTCTTCCTGGAGGGTAAACCAGTAAAATATCCCCACCTCCGCCAGCAGGCGCTGAATAAACGCCAGGTCACTTTCCTGATACTGGTTTATCTGCTCGCGCTTCGGGTAGCTCTGCTTGAGGTTAAATTCATATTCCCAGCCATGCAGGTTATGCTCCTGTAACACCTGTTCGACTACTTCGGGTACTGACTTATTGACAAAGAAACGGTGGCTGCGGTGCTGCTTATCCAGCAAAAACAGGAATGGCTTAAGCGTGTTCAGGTACTGTGTCTGGTCGGCAGAGCCGGAAATGCGTCTGAAATGAGTAATGACACCGTGCACTTTTTTCTGTTCAGTCGGGCTCTCCAGTAACCCGCCCCCCATCGTAAGGGTTGCGGGTTTACACAAAAACCAGGCAGCATCAAGATGTTTGTCCGTACTCGTAAAAATGATGTCATACCTGTAAATTCTGCTCAGGCCTTCAATACCGCTGAAGTCTTCCACATCAAGTGGAGAAGGACAGGAAGGAATATCCAGCCTGTAGCGGTTCAGGGTTCCCGCCCCGGTTAAAACGTTTTGCAAAGAGTCAGTGAGATTCATAATTTTTCACTCCATGAACGGTTCTAAAAGGCGATCTGCAGGAACCCTCACGTTCGCCTTGATCAGGCTGAAATTCACTGTTGTCCAGCTCGCCGTACGGTCTTACTGCCTCCATGTCATTAAGCGGAATGTCGAAAATACACTCGCCGACAATCTCTACCCCGGCGACCATTTTGCGCGGCGTATCCTTATCGCGCTCAGAGTGCAGAACGTATCTGACAATGAACTGGCCTTTATCAGGAAAATGATGAAATGAAGGTGGGATACATAGCTGGCCGTTCACAATACGAAGTGTGGGATCAAACGTAATTTTCCGCTCCCTGAACCGGGTTCCTCTTGGAACGATGGAAATACTGACTGGCTGGTAGTCCTCTGGCTCCGGAACGCTGAAACACACATTGTCGCCTCTTGTGCTGACCGTTGTTATTTCATCAGGCCGAATGTAATCCCCGTGGCCGGGGCAACCGGTCAGTACCGTCAGGCTGAGCAAAAAAGCATGCCTGTGGCGAAAGGTCATTGCTTTCACCATGGGAACCCCCGCAGCGTGCTGGTATACAGGTGGTGGATAACGGGCTCAGAAATGTTGCCGTCAAGCGTGACATCACCTGCTTTTCTCAGATCACACCATGTCTCGTAACCTTCAACCTGCAACGTAAAATGGTCAGCAATAATTTGTGCCTGCTGTTCCATGGGATATTCACTTAACAGACGTCCATCCAGGACATAACGGTAACTCACCGCCCAGCTGAACAGCCCCCGCCCGATGATGTTCATTCCTTTTTCACGCTGCCAGACATGTGCCATTTCGTGAATAAAAAGATGTTGCAGAAAAGGTAAAGTCGACGCGTAATCATCCCTGTACCAGTGACGAAAATAAATCTCACCGTTCGGGGACATCGCCGTATTTTTATTCTGGAGGCCAAACGGCAGATAACTGTCATAATGGATCCAAACCTTATGGTAAGGGATCGTCGATTTGTAGACCGACTTCGCCAGAACAATCTCTCCTGAAGTCAGTAACCGCAGCGAACCTTCCTTTTCTTCTTTTTGATCCGCCTTTTTTTTATCGTGGATGGTCATCACTCATCCTCCTGCCGCAGCTCAATCATTACCCCCTCTTCCTCATCCCAGCCCAGCGTCAGGGTATGCGGCTTCTGCCCCGCCGCCATATGGCTCAGCAGCTGCTGGCTCAGGACCGGCAGAATCTGCTGGTTCAGCAACCAGTGCTCGGGCAGGATTTCCGCATGGGCGCGGGTCTGGCACAGGGAAGCGGCCCCTTCCATCGCGCGGGCACAGTAAGGGTTAAGACGGCGTAACAGGATGGCGGGATTTTCCATGAGACTCTCTCTTTATCAGTTCCGGACACGCTACCGCCCGTCGCTGTTCCCTGTTATTCAGGAACCCAAAGCGCATCAGGTCGGGCAGGCAGATTGTGTTTTTCTTTGCACAGCGTCCGTGCATACAGACGCTGTGCAAAAAACTGCGGACAGGGCCCTGTCCGCATGCGACTTACGCGGTGGCGCGTTCGTTCCAGGAATCGGAATGAATGATGTTGCCGTCCTTGTAGGTCCAGGTGATTTTTTCGTAGCGCAGTTCAATCTGCTCGAGGTGGTTGTGCTTCTCGAACGCCGGGTCCTTGATGTCGTGCATCTTCGGATTCACTTTCACCAGCTTCACGTTCTCAAGCTTCGTGTTGAAGTACTCCACTTCCTGGCCCGCGTCATTGATTCTGTACCACTTAAATTCCGCAGACTTCAGGGTCTGGCCGGTGGTCACCGCCTTGTACAGGTACGGGCTGGAGGAGTCGATTTCCTTGGTGAACAGGAACGGGGTGTGGATACGGGTACCGGTCAGCTTGCCGGTGTTATTGTCGGTCGGGATGTACAGGTTATGCTCCTGGGCCACCACCTCGATGCTGCCTTCACGATCCTGAACGTCCACAGACCCTTTGATGTCCGCGCCGCCGTCGTCCTTCAGCCACAGATAGACTGGTATTGCCATGTTAATTACTCCGTTAAGTTGTTATCAGCGCCATCATCCTGCGATGACGCGGGGGTGTTGCCCGGCAGCTGGCAGGCGTTCGCCTGCGGCACCAGACTGATTTCGACACGGCGGTTCAGCGCCCGGCCTTCCGCCGTGTCGTTGGTGGCGACAGGTCGGCTTTCACCGTAGCCCTGCACCGCAAAACAGCTCTCCGGCACATCGCCGGTGTCCCGCATCCAGTCGCGCACCGACTCCGCACGCTTCAGGGACAGCACCTGGTTGGACTGGTCATCCCCGGTGCTGTCGGTATGGCCCGCGACCACAATCAGCCAGCCGGGCTTCGCCTTGATCCCCACCAGTGAGTTCACCAGCAGCTTTGTTGAGGCGGGTTTAAGCGCCCACTTTCCGGTATCGAACAGCGACATGCTGTCGAGGCGGACAGTCTGCGGCCCCTGTACGATTTTCTTAATCACCGGACGAGGGGGCGGCGGTGGCGTCCAGCTATTAATGGCGGCTTCTACCGGCGGGATCAGACGCATGCCCTGGTACAGGCCGAGCCCGTAACGCAGTGGCTCACCACGCCGCAGCCAGTCGTCCAGCAGGCGGCTGTCTGCCTGCAAACGCTGCTGCGCCTGCTGCTTCGGCTCAGGTGGCGTGCCGCTGAGACGGTGGTATACGGCAAGGTGGTCGCCCACGCTGCGCACCAGCCGCTGGTTGTTGATAAAGGAAGCCAGCATCGCCAGCGCAAGGAAGACAAAGCTGATACCCCCGGCCAGCCGCATATTCTGCATCCGGCGGCTGATGCCGTGGCGGCGCGGCAGGTACGGCAGCAATACCTCCGGCAGCGGCAATAAATCCAGTGCAAAGACAGGTTTCGGGCAAAGCGTGGTGATACCGGCTATCTGCTGCTGCCAGAGGTTATCCTCTGTTGCGGCGATCGGTGCCAGACAGATACCTGCCGCGCAGAGATTCAGCTGCGGAAGCTCACCCTGTCGGGCGCTGAGTGGCCGGGTGAGGTGGTGCGCCATCAGCGCCAGTATGCTGTCCAGCCACAGCGTGTCATAAAGGCGTGAGGCGCGGCTGCCGCTCTCCCACTGCCAGTCCGTCACCGGCAGGGCGACATGTCCGTTCTGCCGCACCCGCACGCCCGGTAACTCCGGTGTGACGGTAAACCACTGCGCCTCCTCTTTAGGGTGAAGGTCAGGTGGCGATATCCAGGCCACGCTCCATACCGGCGGAACACCGTTCAGCCAGTTCCGGCACTGCGTAATACTGCGTCGCCAGCCACGGAGCGTCTGCGCCAGCGCCTCTTCCGACGTCTGCTGTTCCGGTATCAGCGCCAGCAATACCGAGACCTGCGACACCAGCGCCGGACGGACGGCCGCCAGATGCTGCGCCAGCAGCGGCAGCTGTTCTGCGTTTTGCGCGTGTATATACCAGCCCTGACGGGTTTCACGATAAACGGTATCGGGAGGGAACAGGCTGGTCGTATCGCCGCAGACCAGCACCACCGCACCCTGAAAATCTTCCGGGGGCAGGACATGCTCCGTTACCGGTATGACGAACTGGCGACGCCGCCACCGATGCCATAGCGCCGCGCCGCAGACCAGCACAATACAGACGCTGAGCACAGAACGGCTGACGGTGGAAAGCGGCCAGAAATCCACGACCAGCCGCAGGGCAAGCACAGCAGCAAACAGCGTGAGAAGCGTTCGGGAGAGTTGACGCATCCGTTATCCCTGCCCCGCAATCTGCGCCACCATCTGCGACAGCACAGAGGAGAAGGTGAACCACAGCGCCGCCAGCACCACCACGCCCGCCACCCAGCCCAGCCAGTACATCCGGCGTCCGCTGCGCAGGCGGGATGCCCTGACCACCACCGGAGTTTCCTGGGTCAGCGCAAACGGCGGTACGCGCTCACTGAGCGCGCGCACCACATCCTCACGCCGCTCATCATCCTGCGTGCGGTACTGGCCGGTGAAGCCCAGTTGCAGGGTGCGGTACAGGCAGGTCAGCACCGCCACATCCGGCGCAGGCTCGCGCAGTGCCGTACGGATACGCTCCCACAGATCTTCCCCTGCATTCAGGGTACGGAAAAACCGCGCCTGAAGTGGGTCCTTGCGCCACTGGCGGTAACCGTCATCCTGTTTATCCCGGTTCAGCACGCTCTCATCCATCAGGGCGCAGTACGCATACAGCATATGGTCGCAGGATGTGGTGCTGAACCCGGCTTCGTTCAGTGATTCTCGCGCGGCGTTCACCCATCGGCAGGCCCGTCGGTACAGCGCTTCGCCGTCCTTTACCTCCTGGCCGCTGCGCAACTGGCTGACCATCAGCCAGCCCGGATAAAACGTTTTGTTTATCAGGTCAATGTCGGCATCGTTCATGAGCGCAGCACCGCAAACAGTTCAAGTTTCACCTCACCGAGGGAGCCCGGCGTATAGAAGGTACAGTTTCCGGCTTCCAGCATGGCACGAGCAGCATCGGTGGACAGATCCAGCGCGAAATACTGATTTTCCAGTCGCAGCGGGATGGCCGCCGGAACGTGGCTTAGTGGTTTAATCACCATCCCGCTCAGGGCGATATTCACCACCTCAGAGACATCATCGTGACTTCCCGCCTTACACAGTTGCGGGAAGCGCGTCTGGAGTTCGTGGTTTGGCATGGCGGAGCGCACGGAGAGATAGAAATCGGCCCCTTCACGCAGCCGCGCGTCGTGCAGCTTCCCGCGCCAGATCTCACGGTCTTCGCCCTGCTTCAGTTCAATGGCAATCACGCGCGACGGCAGACTGGCTTCAAGCAGGTTATCGAGCAAGGTAAACAGCGGCGGGAACACCGTTTCCGGCGCGTCATGCCGATAGGGGGGAATGGCGTCCACATCATGTTCAAGCGAAAAGGTCAGCAGGCTGCCGGCAAGGCGGGCCAGCTCGCGGTACAGCAGTTCCGGATGGCGGGACGGCGCCTGGTGCAGCTCCGTCAGTACCGGCTCAACGCTGTTGAGGGCGTTCAGCAACCAGAACAGCGATACATCGGCCACCGCGAAGTCCGCCATCCGCTCGTTGCTTTCACGGCGCATTGCCATCAGGCGCTTACGCCGGGCCGCCAGGCGGTGCAGCAGGTCACTCAGTTCGCTGAGCAGTAACGGGCTGGCAGACAAAGAGAGCAGCGGCGGAATAAAGCTCCGCTCCTGTACCCACTGCCCCTGTGCGTTTCGCATCAGTCTCGCCACCGGGCAGGTAAGCCAGGCGCTGTTTTCCTGAGTCGCCAGCCGCAGCGTCAGGGCATGACGAAGTACCGTCAGTTCACTGCGCTCATGCCCGGCCAGTTCCTGCACTGTTACCCGTTCAGACTGCCAGCGGCGCGGACGGGCACTGTCCTGCCCGTCATCCAGATTACCGCCATTGGCGCTGAGGAGCGGCAGACACAACAGCACTTCAACAGCATCACTCCCCGCCGCTGATAAATCACAGACCGGCGGCAGGGTATCCGCCAGATCTGTGTCCACCAGGGTACCATCCGCGAAGCGCACACAAAGCCGGGTGGCATTAAGACGAGAAAGGGCCAGCGCGCCTTCGTCGAACTCCGCGCTCAGCACACCCCACGGGTGCGCCAGCGCCATCCGGGCCACGGTGTCGGCCACATGTGCATCCCAGCGGGCCTGCTGCTGGAACTGCTGCGGGGCCAGGAAGGCCCCGTCTTCCCATAACGGACGATAAATTTTCATCCCTGCTACCGCCTTACGCTTTCGCTTTCGGCATCTGGCTCACCAGAGACAGGTTCACATCCATGCCTTCCACCTGGAAGTGCGGCACCGCAAACAGCTTCACGCGGAAGAAGCCCGGGTTGTCTTCGATATCTTCCACCACCACCTTCGCGTCACGCAGCGGATGAGATGCCTGCAACTCATCGCCCGGATCGGTCATTTCCGTCACCAGACTACGCACCCAGGTATTCAGCTCCAGCTCCAGCAGACGGCGGTCCTTGGTGGTGCCGATGTTCTCGCGCTGGATGAGCTTCAGATAGTGCGCAATACGCGACAGCAGGAAGATGTACGGCAGACGGGCATTGATGCGGCTGTTGGCCGTGGCATCTGCGGTGTCGTACAGCGCCGGTTTCTGCGCGGAGTTCGCCGAGAAGAAGCAGGCATAGTCGCGGTTTTTGTAATACGAGAGCGGAATAAAGCCGAGGTTGGCGAACTCAAACTCGCGGGTCTCCGGGATCATCACCTCAGACGGGATTTTCACCTGGTTGCCGGTACCCAAATCGTACAGATGAATAGGCAGATCTTTCACCGCCCCGCCCGCCTGCGGGCCACGGATCTGCACGCACCAGCCGTTATTGATGAAGCTCTTCACCATGTTTGACGCGAAGGAGAACGACGCGCTGGTCCACAGGTATTTCTCATGATCCGGGCCTTTCACCTGCTCAACGTAGTTAAAGCTGCGCACCGGTACGGTGTCCGGGCCATACGGCAGACGCCCCAGCACGCGTGGCATCACGAGGCCGATGTAGCGGGCGTCGTCAGTATCGCGGAAGGATTTCCACTTGATGTATTCAGCGCGGTCGAAGTAGTTGCCGATATCCTTAATCGCAGCAACCTCTTCCATAGAGTCTTTCAGGAAGAATTTCGGGCCGACAGAGCCAATAAACGGCATGTGTGCGGCGGCAGACACTTTCGAGATGTTGCGCAGCAGCGCCACATCCTGCGGACTGGCGTCAAATTCATAGGATGAAATCACTGAGCCAATCGGCTCGCCGCCCGGGGTGTCGTATTCGGCGGTATAGGTGTGCCAGTAGAGGCCGCTCTGGATCAGTTCCGGTGCATCCTCAAAATCCTGGCGCAGGTCGTCCTTGGAGACGTCCAGAATCTCGGTTTTCACATTCTGGCGGTAGTCGGTGTTGTCCACCAGCTGCTTCAGGCCGCGCCACAGGGACTCCACCTTCTGGAACGCCTGGTGATGCATTACGGCATCCAGCTGACGGCTGATCTGGAAATCCAGTTCGGCGATATGGTGGTCAATCAGGGTCTTGTCGAGCTTCTCCACGGGCTGACCAGATTTGCGGATGCAGTCCATAAACACCTGCATCGCCGCCGTCAGGCGTTCACCCGCCGGCGCGTCAGAAAGCGCGGCATCATCCAGAAACGCATTGATATCACCCAGGCTCGAGGCCGGAGTCAGGTTGATTTTTTCAAACAGGGAGGCGTAAACGCCCTCTTTTTCCAGTACGATGGTCTGCCCCTGCGCGGAGGCGGTTTCACTATTCACAGACATCAGCATATTCCCGGTTAATCCATTAAATTACACATGCCGCTTATTTCGGGGCCAGTGCACTCATTTCGTCGCGTAATTCCTGAGACAGCGCCGGGTCTTTAAGAATTTTCTCGAGTTCTTTTCTGAAAGTGGCGTTATCAAGAAGATTGGATTTGAGGTCGCGTAATAAATTACGCATGGCCAGCATGGCGCGGAGCTGGGGGATCTGGCGGGCAACCTGTTCAGGTTCGAAATCCTTAATATCGGAGAAATTCAGTTTTATACTTTCCTCCGAACCATCGACAGCCATGGTGTTAGGCACCGTCAGATTAACCTCCGGGTTAAATTCCGAAAGTACGCTATTAAAGTTATTTTTGTTGACGTTGATTTTCTTCCTTTCGGACAATGGACGATTCTCTTTTCCATTACTGAAATCACCGACGGTGAGAAGTTTAAGCGGCAGTTCGACTTTCTTCTGCGCGCCGCCTGTATGCAGCGCCAGCTTTAAATTTATGCGTGCCTTGGGCACCTCATTCTGAAATGAATCGGCCATAGCAGTCCCTTTCTTTGCAAGAAATACGAGTTAAGTGAGTGACGGGTCTTTACAAAACCATATTAGAGCAAAAGCCCATTCATGATCAACTTTTCAGATCAAAAATCTGCATATGGATTTTTCTTAATAATTTTCTACTGATAAGGGTAAAAAAGAACGCCACGCAGCACCTGCCTAAACGTCCTCACGACCCTTTTGTGAGTCTCACAGAAAGTTGTTTTAAAAGCTGGAAATCAGATTATTTTGTTACTTTATAGAAGGCATGGAATAGTACAATTCTGGACTGTTCCATCACTCGCTATTATAAATACACGAATAATATTGGCTCGCCATATATTCAAAAATCTATCTCTTGTTAAAATCCCTGGCCTGCATATTATCGATAAGACTGGAACCAAAACAATCTTTCCTTTCACCATATCAGACTGAATTATATCTACTCAATCAGGCGATAACAGCATATAACTTCCCCCTAAGTTCAGGAGGGGGTACGCCATGCCCTCTTCAAAACGTCTTAATTACTCCCTTAATTAAACGGCTTAACCTTTCTCCTGCTACGCTTGTTGTATGGTTCAGAAACGCAGGAACGCTTTCGATGAAAAAAATCGCCATTATCGGCTCAGGCCCAACAGGGATTTACACCTTTTACTCACTTCTTAACAACGCAGCACCGCTGTCGATCACCGTGTTCGAAAAAGCAGACCAACCCGGCGTAGGGATGCCCTACAGCGACGAGGATAACTCCCGGCTGATGCTGGCGAATATCGCCAGTATCGAAATCCCGCCCATTTTTATCACCTACCTCGACTGGCTCAAACAGCAGAGTGAAGCCCATCTTGCCCGCTATAACGTCGACAAAGACAGACTGAATGACCGGCAGTTTCTGCCGCGTATTCTGCTGGGTGAATATTTTCACGACCGCTTTCTCGCCGTCGTTGCCGAGGCGAAAAAGGCTGGGTTTCATATCGAGGTTCACCCCAACGCAGAAGTCACTGATATTAAGGCTGATGCAGACGGCGTGGCCCTGTCAGTGAACGATGCCCCTTTCTCAAGGCGGTTTGATCTTGCAGTGGTCGCCACCGGTCACGTCTGGCCTGATGAAGATGAATCCACCCGCGACTATTTCCCAAGCCCATGGTCGGGGCTGATGGACGCGGATATCCGAGCCTGTGAGGTGGGGATTATGGGTACCTCCCTGAGCGGACTGGACGCTGCTATGGCGGTAGTAATGCAGCATGGTCGGTTTAGCGGGGAGCAGTTCGTTGTCAATAAAGGCAGTGAGGGGCTAAACATCACGCTGATGTCCCGCTCGGGCGTTCTCCCGGAGGCCGACTTTTACTGCCCTATCCCTTATGAACCGCTGTCGGTGTTAACGGAGTCTGTGGCAGAAAGCGAAATTGCCAAAGGCCCTGACGGGCTGCTTGACCGCATCTTTGCGCTGATGGTGAAAGAGCTTGAGCTGGCCGATCCGCGCTGGTGCCAGGCGATAGCGATCGGCACGCTGAATGCTGACACGCTTCGTGATGTCTGGTTTGAGGATCGTAAAAAGCATGGTCCTTTCACCTGGGCCGAAGCGAATCTGAAAGAAGTGGAGCGCAATAAGTGCGAGAAACGCACCGTTGCCTGGCGCTATACCGTGCTTCGTCTGCATGAAGTAGTTCAGGCCATTGTCCCTTCACTCAATGAGCGTGACAGAGAACGGTTTAAATCCGGGCTGGAGCGTGTGTTTATTGATAACTATGCCGCCATTCCACCGCAGTCTATCCGCCGGTTACTGGCACTGCGCGAGGCAGGGATCATTAGCGTAGTCGCACTCGGTGATGATTACGCCCTGGATATCGGCAGCGATCAGACCGTCATCACCACGAGAGAAAAGCGTTATCGCTTCGACGTCTTTATCGATGCCCGCGGGCAGAAACCGCTCAGAAATAAGGATATTCCCTTCCCGACGCTGCGCAAACAGCTTGAGGAAACGGGGGATGAAATACCGGACGTGGGGGAAGACTACACGTTGCTGTCACCTGCGTCTCTGCGCGGACGTATCGCTTTTGGGGCGATCCCCTGGCTGATGCACGATCATCCGTTTGTTCAGGGTTTGTCTGAGTGCGCTGAAATTGGTAAAGCGATGGCGAAAGCGGCGGGGAATCCTGCATCTGGCGTGCGACGGAAGTTACCTTACACGGAGTTTTAACAGGGCTTCCCTGCCCTGCGGTGTCGGATTACTCGAAGAAGACTTCCGGGTTTTCCGACAACGACACGAAGGATTTAGTGTTCTTGTCCAGGGCAAGGATTTTGCCGCTTTCGATGTCATATACCCAGCCGTGCAGGCGAATGGCGTTGTTGCGCAGGCCTACCGCCACCGACGGATGGGTCTTGATGTTGCTCAGCTGAGCAAAGACGTTCTCCTGCACCATCGCATTCACTTTATCGATTGGCTGATCCCAGGTTTTCTTCTCAACCACCGCTTTTGCCGCATCAGAATAGCGCAGCCAGTGGGAAACGGCTGGCATCGGCTCCAGATCGGCGTTGTCAGCAATCGCCTTCATCGCGCCGCAGTTGGAGTGGCCGCAAATAACAATATCGGTCACGCCAAGGGCCACTACCGCGTATTCGATGGTTGCAGAGACACCGCCAGGCTCCGGCCCGAACGGTGGCACAATGTTGCCCGCGTTTCGAATGACAAAGAGCTGTCCTGGCTCCTGCTGCGTGACCAGTTCCGGAACCAGACGGCTGTCGGAGCAGGAGATAAACAGCGCTTTGGGATTCTGACTGGACGCTAAACTACGAAAAAGCTCTTTACGTTGCGGGAAAATCTCTTTTTGAAAGCTGAGAAAACCTTCAATGATATGTTGCATAGCCATTTCTCTTTTATCTGTTTTAGTTTAGGTATGATCGCGATCACACTCGTAAAATTTAACCACCGTGCCTTAGCGGAGACAAGCAATATATTTCTGGCCCGACCGCTGCACAATCTCATCTGCGTTCGCCGGGATGTTTTGCCCTTCAAAGGCCCCGTACAGTCGCTGGTACGTTTTCCCGGTCAGTCGACCGATCACCGCCTCAACGGTGCGGGCAGGCAGCGGCAGCATATTCGGATAACTCCACATAAACGACACGGCGTCCTTACCAGGCGTAACCTGCAAAATATCACCGGCCAGCAGCACGCCGTCGCCTGACTGCCAGTGCAGCACCGTGCCGCCTGCAAAATGCCCGCCCAGACGCAGCAGCGTCACCGACGGCATAATCTCCAGGGCGTCCTCCTCCCAGAAGCGTATCGCCGGACTGTCACGCATCACCCACTGCCGATCGCTGGCGTGCAGGTAGATCGGCGCGTTAAACGCGGCGGCCCACTCCTGCATGGTGGTGTAGTAATGCGGGTGCGAAATCGCGATCGCGCTGATGCCCCCGAGCGCGTCAACTAACGCTCTGGTCGCCGGATCGAGGTTGGCGATGCAGTCCCACAGAACATTGCCCTGCGGCGTACTCAGCAGAAGCGCCCGCTGGTTGATGGCAAAAGCGGGAACGGTTTTGATGCTGAACAGCTGCGGCTCCAGCTGTTGCCATTTGTTGGTGTGCGTGGTCGTAAGGCTGTCGAAGTCCGTCCATGCCTGGCCCGTCACCGGGACATACTGGCGCTCATCGTCGCAAATCGGGCAGTTTTTGGGCTGTTTATCGTAAGCGGTACCGCAGGTTTTACAGAGTGTAATCATCGGCTTTCCTCAGCAATAAAGCACTGAGTATGGCAGGGATTATCCATATGTGCTGAGGGGTGCCTGGCCCGCTTTTTTTGACTTATACTGTGCCAGTATCAAAAACTGAATAACGCAGGTGGCACATGGAAATTGATCTCGATAACTTAGTCTTTAACGGGCTGGATGAAGCAGAAGAGCGCAACGCGGAACGTCTCGACGATGCGGATAAAAAAGCCCAGGCGATTGTCGCCGATGACGACTGCGGCGATGCCTGCAAGATCTGACGAGAAAGCACCGGAAGCCCCGGTGCTTTTTTTATGCATGAGGGTTTCACGCGCTATCAGATCTCCGGCGTTTTGCTAAACCCGGTCAGCATCAGGATCAGGCTTTGTTGAGATGACCCCGTCTCAAACTGATAGTGGTTTCCCTGACGATCGCCGCCGATATACCACGAAATTTCGGTTTTCCCTTCTGCCAGCGCCTTGCGCACCGCTTTATCCACGTCCACCATCCGGTATTCGCGGGAGTGGTTCAGGTAAAGCACCGCATCCGAGCGATAGTTGCAGGACGGCCGTGAATGCCAGCTCACGGTGGCCGGATCCCAGTCGTTACTCGCCGGATAGAAGAAGATTTGATCCGCGCCGTTGGTTTCCACTTTCCCGCCATAAATTCTCACGCGGTATTTAAACTGGGCAGGATCCTGTCCGGCAGGCAGCGGAGGGATGTTGAACTTCACCAGCGACAATGTTTCGCTGTTTTTCGTGCGTCCACCGTTCTTCCAGTTATCCTGCACCAGTAAGACCTGGGGATCGGGCTGTGAAAGTGCGGGTTCCATGCTGCTGAGCCAGACGTTGGCCTTCGCTTTTGAATAACCATACGGCACGGTGGTGCCGCAATCCATTCCGCGGTTCATGCACAGGTCGGTCATAAAGCGCGCGGCATCTTCCGTCCAGCCGTTCATGAAGTCAGCATGCGCCGTATACAGGCTCCCCCATCGCTCTTCACGTTCACTGCCATGCATGGTGGGGTCGAGGGAAAGCTGGACTTTACTGGTATCCAGAGAGCTAATTGTCGGAAGCACGTACGCAATATTCATGTTCACCGTCGGGATCTTCACCGGGAAGGCGGACGGACACTGTCCTTTCGTATCGTAGGTGGCGTTAGCCAGGCCGTGGGCGGGCTTCAGGTTGGCCCCGTCCCAGCAGTTCGGGAACTGAATGCCGATATTAAACTGCACGGCATCCTTCGCCTTGCGTAAGCCGCAGACTTCACCCGTTCTGGTGGTGTAGCCCTTGCCGTTGGCGCATAAAAAGGTGATATGTGGATTTGGCGCGGTGCCGTGATGATCGCCCGCCAGCAGCGACAGCCCCGCCGGGAACGGGTGCAGCGGCCAGGCGTCAACGTTCGATGCCTGATAATAGGTTTTTTGATAGGCGGGTTTGACCACCGTTCCGTCCGGTAATTTTAGCGACGGAGCCCAGTAGGCCGAGCTGTCTGCTTTGTTATCGCAGGTGGTCTTTTCCTGGGTACGCAGCGATTCACGGCTGGAGTAAGCATCCGTTTGCACGTTACCAAAAAAATCGTGCAGCATGGCCTCGTTGGGCATGCCGTACATCATAATGGCATCATCGCCGAGGGTATGGGAATAACTGCATACAACATGCGCCTGTGGACCAGCGTGTGCCGCCTGCATGGCAAGCAATAGCACGGTGGCAGAAAGCGCGGGGGTTAATACTGTCCGTTTCATTATCATCTCCATCTGAGAAAGGAGATAGTGGTAACAAAACGGCTATCGTTTACCGAGGATTAGCCAGGGCATTTTTCCCTTCATTCTCACTTTACACGCATCACGCACAGCTCATTCCAGTACATTTCGCGCGTCCGGCGAAGTTCAGCGTGACGTTTTAACATAGAACCACTCCGGGTCGATGTTGGCTACGTCCACGCCATAGAGGCTGGCGACAGGCAGTATTGACTCAAGAACACGTTGCGCGCTGTTCTCCGCATTCGCTGGTCGGGGCGCAAAAAACCGCCGTAACGTGCTTATCCATTTTTTCATCGTCATTACCCTTCTCGCTTAACCTGGACTCAGTTAAACACGCCTTCATCATGAAGAGGAAATAACAATAATGACTGTTGATATGCGGGATCTGAAAAACTCGCGAGACGCTTCGTCCTAACCGGCCAGCGCTTTAACCACCGTTTCCATCGCTTTGGTGGTCAACTCACTGCGCTTAACGCGCTGGTTCGCCAGCGCGGTACGTAGTACCCCGGCAATCACGATATGCTTGGGCTCCTGCCCTAAGTCACGCATCTCCAGAACGACCTTGCCTACCACCCGACACATCTCCTGGTACAGCGCTTCGTCTTTGGTCACATTGCCCATTGCCATCACTCCGTTGCCCTAAACCGTCAGCTTAAATCATTCGTCGGCTGGATACAAAAAAGAAGCCCGGCGTGTTGTTCGCCGGGCTTCGTCTGGAAAATCAGGCGATTAGTTGTTTACCGGGATGACCGCGCCTTTGTATTTGGTGCGGATCCAGTCCTGAATCTCTTTGGAGTGCAGCACGTTCACCAGCGCGACGATATCCTTCTTCTTCTCATCACCGCGATGAACGGTAATGATGTTGGCGTACGGGTTATTCTCACCGCTTTCAACCGCAATTGGATCGTGGACCGGATCCAGACCGGCATCAATTGCGTAGTTGGCGTTGATCACCACCGCAGCACCTTCATCGTTGTTGTACATCTGCGGCAGCAGAGATGCCTCGACGTTAGGGGTGAATTGCAGCTTTTTCGGGTTCTCCACAATATCGCTGATGCGCGCGGTCACTTTATCGATGCCTGGCTTCAGCTTGATCACGCCCTCTTTTTCGAAGATGGAGAGAATACGCCCTTCCTCGGAAACCGCATCACGCATGATGATTTTGCCGCCTTCCGGCAGATCCTTCAGCGATTTGTATTTTTTTGAATAGATACCGATCGGCTCAATGTGGATTGCGCCTGCACTGACAAAATCATAATCCTTATCGCCCGCATGATCTTTAAGCACGCTGTTCAGGTAAGGGATGTGCTGGAAATAGTTGGCATCAATGTCATGCCCTGCCAGCGCCGTGTTTGGCAGAATGTAGTCCTGGAACGGTTTAATCTCCAGATCAATACCCTGCTTCGCCAGAATCGGCTTAGCCTGCTCCAGAATTTCCGCGTGCGGGGTGTTGGACGCCCCCACGGTGAGCGTGTCCGCCCAGGAGGCAAAGCTCAGGGCGCTCAGGGTGGCTGCGGCGATCAGTGTCAGTGTCTTTTTCATGATGTGGTTCCTGTGTGTATTTATTAGCGTTTATCTAACAGTGAAGTAATGGCATCGCCGCAGAACTGGATAATGAACACGATGATCAGAATGGTCACCGTTGCCACCAGCGTGACGTCACCATGGTTGCGCTGGAATCCTTCCAGATAAGCCAGATTTCCCAAACCGCCGGCACCTATCACCCCCGCCATTGCGCTGTAGCTCACCAGCGCAATCAGCGTCACCGTCATACCTGAAACCAGTGCGGGTGAAGATTCCGGCAGTAAAACCCGAAACACTAACGTGCTCAGCCGCGCGCCCATCGAACGCGTGGCTTCAATTACCCCTTTATCCACTTCCCGCAGGGCAATCTCGACCAGACGGGCGTAGAACGGCGCGGCGCCCACAATCAGGGCGGGCAGCGCAGCGTTAGCGCCGAGAATGGTCCCCACAACGGTCTTGGTGAACGGGATCAGCAGAACAATGAGAATGATGAACGGAATCGAGCGGAACACGTTCACCACAATCGACATCACGCTGTAGACCGTGCGGTTGTGGAATAACCCGCCGCGGGCGGTTAAAAACAGCGCCAGACCGAGCGCGATCCCCAGAACAAACGTCGCCACGCCGGAAAGCGCGGTCATGTAGAGCGTCTCCTGGGTTGCAGCCCAAAGCTGATCCCACTTCAGGTGCGGAAAGAGTTCTTCAGCCATGCTTGATTACCTCGCCTTCAATATCGCTTTGCTTCAGGTCGGCGAGGATATTGTTCAGTTGTTCATCCGATGCCACCACGTGCACCCAGAGCTGCCCGAAAACACCGTGGGCGGTTTGCGTCATTTTGCCGTGCAGGATGTTAAACGGCAGGCCGTAGCGCAGGGTCAGTTCACCGACGATCGGCCTGTGCGTGCTGTGCCCGGTGAAGGTGAGCTTGATGACCGCGCCCTCCAGCTCATTTGCCAGTTCGGTATTGAAGGTCTCTTCCTCCGCGTACTGGCTCACCTGGCGGACAAACTGCCGGGTGATCGGCTGCTGAGGATGCGTAAACACGCTGAGTACCTCCCCCTCTTCCACCACCTTGCCGTTCTCCATTACCGCCACGCGGTCGCAGATTTTGCGCACCACATGCATCTCATGCGTAATGAGTACGATGGTCAGGTTAAAACGACGGTTAATGTCCAGGAGCAGATCGAGGATCTGATCGGTGGTCTGCGGATCCAGCGCCGAGGTAGCTTCGTCACACAGCAGTACGTCCGGATGATTGGCCAGCGCGCGGGCAATGCCCACACGCTGTTTTTGCCCGCCGCTCAGCTGGGACGGGTAGGCATTCTCGCGCCCCTTCAGGCCGACCAGCTCCACCAGCTCGGCAACGCGAGCCTGAATTTGCGCTTTTGGCACACCGGCAATTTGCATTGAAAAGGCGATGTTTTCCTTCACCGTGCGCGACCAGAGCAGATTAAAGTGCTGGAACACCATGCTGATTTTCAGGCGTGCCTGACGCAGCGCTTCTCCCTTCGCGGCGGAGATATCCTGACCGTTAATGGTGACGCTGCCGGCGCTGGGCTTTTCCAGACCGTTCAGCAGACGGATAAGCGTACTTTTCCCGGCCCCGCTGTAACCAATGATCCCGTAAATCTGTCCCTGCTCTATCGTCAAGTTGACGTTATCAACGGCTGTAAGCGCCAGCTTCCCGTTGTCAAAAACCTTCGAAATATTACTGAGTACGATCATTCTTATTCGTTATCCGTTACGCATATAGCGGTTTAGCAGTATGGATGTCCAAAAGATAGTAAACAGCCGTTATCAGCTTTTAAATGACCAAAAAAGAATTTCTTATAATGCAGCGGAATAAGCAGCGAACTGGCGGGTGAAAAGCATTTAGATGAATATCTGCAATAATTATCTGCCCTTTGCATATCAGGTCTCATTCATCCGACGAAATTGGTTAATTTTGCAGCACTATGTACTGATATAGCCATCCTCACATCCGGACAACTCTACGTCTTGCTGTCTTTCCATCCAAAAAAATAAGGATTATTCCTTTCTGTTCTATAACCCAGTGAAACGTTCTTTATTGAGAAAATTTCATGGTCCTATCATCCGGTCATCACCTCTTCACAGGACATGACCATGACGCTTTACCACTCCGTCACCGAACTAATTGGCCATACGCCACTCATCCAGCTGCACAAGCTGGATACCGGCCCCTGCTCGCTGTTTCTGAAGCTGGAAAATCAGAATCCAGGCGGCTCGATTAAAGACCGCGTCGCGCTGTCGATGATTAACGAGGCCGAGCGTATGGGGCAGCTACGGCCCGGCGGCACCATTATTGAAGCCACGGCGGGGAACACCGGCCTGGGGCTGGCGTTGATTGCGGCGCAAAAGGGATACTCGCTGATCCTGGTGGTGCCGGACAAAATGAGCCGCGAGAAGATTTTCCACCTGCGCGCGTTAGGGGCGCAGGTCGTGCTGACCCGCTCGGATGTGAATAAAGGGCATCCGGCCTACTACCAGGATTATGCCCGGCGGCTGGCGAACGAACTGCCAGGCGCGTTTTATATCGACCAGTTCAATAACGCGGCCAATCCGCTGGCGCACCACACCACTACCGCACCGGAACTGTTTGAACAGCTTGACGGCCAGATCGATGCCATCGTCGTCGGCGTGGGGTCCGGCGGTACGCTGGGTGGCTTACAGGCGTGGTTTGCAGAACATTCGCCGCAGACGGAATTTGTGCTTGCCGATCCGGCCGGGTCGGTGCTGGCGGACCAGGTTGAGACCGGACGCCATCACGATGCCGGATCGTGGCTGGTTGAGGGGATTGGCGAAGACTTTATCCCTCCGCTGGCGCACATCGAAGGGGTTAACCGCGCCTGGCGCATTACCGATCGCGAGGCGTTCACCACCGCCCGCGATCTGCTAAAAACGGAAGGGATCCTGGCAGGCTCCTCCACCGGCACGCTGCTGGCGGCGGCGCTGAAATATTGCCAGGCGCAGACTACGCCAAAACGTGTGGTCACCTTCGCCTGCGACAGCGGCAATAAATACCTCTCAAAGATGTTCAACGACGACTGGATGCGCCAGCAGGGGTTGATTTCGCGTCCGCAGGCAGGCGATCTCTCGGACTATATTGCCCTGCGCCACGATGAAGGCGCGACGGTGACTGCCGCCCCGGACGACACGCTTTCCACCGTGCTGGCCCGCATGCGCCTGTACGACATCTCCCAGCTGCCGGTGCTCGATAACAACAATGTTGTCGGCATCATCGACGAGTGGGACCTGCTGCGGCACATCGGGGGAGATGCCGATCGCTTCTCTCTCCCCGTGACGGCGGCCATGACGCGTCAGGTCGAATATCTGGATAAGCAGGCCCCGGAGAGCGCCCTGTACACCATTTTTGACCGTGGCCTGGTGGCGATTATTTATGACGAAGACCGCTTTCTGGGTCTGATCACACGCAGTGACGTACTCACCACCTGGCGTAACCGCCTGACGAAATAAAAGGAGCAAAAGATGAAAAACCTGGCCACCCTCAGCGTTCACAGCGGTGAGTATCACGACACGCACGGCGCCGTGATGCCGCCAATTTACGCCACGTCGACGTTTGCGCAACCGGCACCGGGTGAACATACCGGCTACGAATACTCCCGGAGCGGCAACCCAACCCGCCATGCGCTGGAGACCGCCATCTCCGAACTGGAAGGCGGCACGCGCGGGTACGCCTTCGCGTCAGGGTTGGCGGCCATTTCCACCGTGCTCGAACTGCTGGATAAAGACAGCCATATCGTTGCCATTGACGACGTGTATGGCGGTACGTATCGCCTGATCGAAAACGTGCGCAAGCACAGCACCGGGTTACAGGTGAGCTGGGTTAAGCCGGACGATGTAGCCGGACTTGAGGCCGCCATTCGCCCGGACACCCGCATGATCTGGGTGGAAACGCCGACGAACCCGCTGCTGAAACTGGCCGACCTGGAGGCCATCGCAGACATTGCCCGGCGCCATAATGCGATCAGCGTGGCGGATAATACCTTCGCCTCCCCGGTCATTCACCGGCCGCTGGAGGCGGGGTTCGACATTGTGGTTCACTCCGCCACCAAATATCTCAACGGTCATTCAGACGTGGTTGCCGGGCTGGCTGTTGTCGGGGCAAATAAGGATCTCGCGGAGCGTCTGGGCTATCTGCAAAACGCGGTTGGCGGCGTTCTGGATCCGTTCAGCAGCTTCCTGACGCTACGGGGGATTCGCACCCTCTCCCTGCGCGTTGAGAAGCACAGTGCCAACGCGCTGGCGATTGCGCAATGGCTGGAGCAGCATCCGCAGATAGAGAGCGTGCTCTATCCCGGGCTGGAGTCACACCCCCAGTATGCGCTTGCCCGCAGACAAATGGCGTTGCCGGGAGGCATGATCTCTGTCGTGATAAAAGGCGATGCGCAACGCGCGACAGAGGTGATTCGTCATCTTACGCTCTTTACCCTGGCGGAAAGCCTGGGCGGGGTGGAGAGTCTGGTGAGCCAGCCCTACAGCATGACCCACGCCTCCATTCCACTGGCGCAGCGTCTTGCAAACGGCATTGTGCCGCAGCTGATACGCCTGTCGGTGGGGATTGAGGATGCGAAGGATCTGATCGCCGACCTTCAACAGGCGCTGGAAAAGTGAGCAAAAAACGGCGGGCGTTGCGCCTGCCGTCATAAGATGACATTAGGCCTTAACGCCTTGATAACAAACTTATGTGAATCTGCACAGAATGTTTTTGAAACGCTGTTTCCATTTTCCTTTTTACTGTGAATCAGCGTATAATGCGCGCCAAATCCCTGGTGAATGGTTTCAGCGCTTGGAATACAAAAAACAACGTACTACTTCTCCTCTCCTTCGTTGGGCTGGCACTCAGGCACACTTTCTTCTGCACGCTCATTTGATGTCACCTATTCTTAGTGCGTGTCATATACTCTTTCGCAACACAGGTTTGACTCCGCGGCGGTGCGCCCCCGGAGCGAGATTTCCATATCCTTCCCAACTTAAAGACTAAGACTGTCATGAAAAAGACGAAAATTGTTTGTACTATCGGCCCGAAAACCGAATCCGAAGAGATGCTGAGCAAAATGCTGGATGCCGGCATGAACGTGATGCGTCTGAACTTCTCCCACGG
The DNA here is from genome assembly GCF_021869665.1 of Enterobacter cloacae complex sp. ECL411. Taxonomy (NCBI): domain Bacteria; kingdom Pseudomonadati; phylum Pseudomonadota; class Gammaproteobacteria; order Enterobacterales; family Enterobacteriaceae; genus Enterobacter; species Enterobacter cloacae complex sp. ECL411. The sequence goes on along the minus strand of NZ_CP091486.1, from coordinate 1,941,315 downwards.
CGACTATGCTGAACACGGTCAGCGTATTCAGAACTTGCGCAACGTGATGAGCAAGACCGGGAAAAAAGCGGCAATCCTGCTCGACACCAAAGGTCCTGAAATCCGCACCATCAAACTGGAAGGCGGTAACGACGTTTCCCTGAAAGCGGGCCAGACCTTCACCTTCACCACCGACAAATCCGTTGTAGGTAATAACGAAATCGTTGCCGTGACCTACGAAGGCTTCACCAGCGATCTGTCCGTTGGCAACACCGTGCTGGTAGATGACGGCCTGATCGGCATGGAAGTGACCGCGATTGAAGGTAACAAGGTTATCTGTAAAGTGCTGAACAACGGCGATCTGGGCGAAAACAAAGGCGTTAACCTGCCGGGTGTGTCCATTGCTCTGCCAGCGCTGGCTGAAAAAGACAAACAAGACCTGATCTTCGGCTGCGAACAAGGTGTGGACTTCGTTGCGGCGTCTTTCATCCGTAAACGTTCTGATGTGGTTGAGATCCGTGAGCACCTGAAAGCGCACGGCGGTGAGAACATTCAGATCATCTCCAAGATCGAAAACCAGGAAGGCCTGAACAACTTCGACGAAATCCTTGAAGCGTCTGACGGTATCATGGTAGCGCGTGGCGACCTGGGCGTAGAAATCCCGGTTGAAGAAGTGATCTTCGCGCAGAAGATGATGATCGAGAAATGCGTTCGCGCGCGTAAAGTGGTTATCACCGCAACGCAGATGCTGGACTCCATGATCAAAAACCCACGCCCTACCCGCGCTGAAGCCGGCGACGTGGCAAACGCCATCCTCGACGGTACCGATGCCGTTATGCTGTCTGGCGAATCTGCAAAAGGGAAATACCCTCTGGAAGCGGTCGGCATCATGGCGACCATCTGTGAGCGTACCGACCGCGTGATGAAAAGCCGTCTGGATTACAACAACGACAGCCGTAAACTGCGCATCACCGAAGCCGTGTGCCGTGGTGCGGTAGAAACCGCCGAGAAACTGGAAGCCCCACTGATTGTCGTGGCGACCCAGGGCGGTAAATCTGCGCGTGCCGTGCGTAAATACTTCCCGGATGCGACCATTCTGGCGCTGACCACCAACGAAACCACCGCGCGTCAGCTGGTGCTGAGCAAAGGCGTGATCCCACACCTGGTGAAAGAGATTGCCTCTACCGATGATTTCTATCGTCTGGGTAAAGAAGTGGCTCTGGAACTGGTTGATTGTGGCCTGGCTCAGAAAGGCGACGTGGTGGTTATGGTTTCTGGTGCACTGGTACCAAGCGGTACAACCAACACTGCATCTGTCCACGTACTGTAATATTTCACGAACAAATTATTGTTTTGTTAAAAAGCGTCCTTCGGGGCGCTTTTTTTATTCCCGCCATTAACCAGAACTATTCAAAAAGCAAATCGGGTTTTTCTATTTAATCGCGATTTATCTAAGATGAATCCGATGAAAAATGCCTTTTTTAACATAGCTTTTTCGTCAAAATTGCCGATTTCGTTGCTTCTTTGAGCGAACGATCAAAAATAGGCGTAATCCCATCAAAAAAATATTCTCAACCCAAAAAACTTTGTGTAATACTTGTAACGCTACATGGAGATTAACTCAATCTAGAGGGTATTAATAATGAATCGTACTAAACTGGTACTGGGCGCGGTAATCCTGGGTTCTACTCTGCTGGCAGGTTGCTCCAGCAACGCTAAAATCGATCAGCTGTCTTCTGACGTTCAGACTCTGAACGCTAAAGTTGACCAGCTGAGCAACGACGTGAACGCAATGCGTTCCGACGTTCAGGCTGCTAAAGACGACGCAGCTCGCGCTAACCAGCGTCTGGACAACCAGGCTACTAAATACCGTAAGTAATAGTACCTGTTAATAAAATGGCGCACATTGTGCGCCATTTTTTTTGCCTTCGTCAAACTTCTACTGAAGCGCTTTCTCTCCCTCGCCTTCCGTCACCGCCGCTGAGACACGACTGTTCTGAACCGACAGGACAGAATTGCTGGCTGACGAACCATTGCCTGCTGAAACGGCAACCGGGATCCCGGCTCTGCGCGCCAGAGCTTTGTCGATTAGCGTTTTATCGCTACCTGATTCCGCTGCGAAGGCGGTAAACGCCGCCGAGTGCGTGAACGGCACCGTCTGTGGGTTTTCGCCCTCAGCCTGCGCCAGCGGCCTGTGCACCTCGATATAACGTTTGCCGTCCGGCTCGACGGAGAACTTAACCGGCTCATTGATAATCTGCACCCGCGTGCCGACGCGCACTTGTTCAAACAACGCTTTGATATCCGGCGCGTTCATTCGCATACAGCCCGAGCTGACCCGCAGCCCTACGCTATCCGGCGCGCTGGTGCCATGAATAAGATATTCCCCATTCCCGATGCCCAGACGCAGCGCAAAGCGCCCCAGCGGGTTATTTGGCCCTGCGGGTACCACAGGCGGCAGTTTAATGCCCTGCGCCAGTGAGCGCGCTCTGATGCCCGCTGTGGGGGTCCAGGTAGGGTTAGGGATTTTCTGACTCACACGGGTGGTGCTGACCGGTGTTTCCAGCCCAAGCTGACCAATACCCAGCGGATAGACCTGCACGATATTTTCGCCAGGCGGATAGAAGTAAAGACGCAGCTCCGCCAGATTCACCACAATGCCCTCACGCTCGGTGTCCGGGAGCAGCATCTGGGAAGGAATGGTAATGACCGTTCCTGGCGCAGGGTTTACCGGTGCAATGGTATTATTGGTTTCAAGGATAAGCTGTGCGGCGGTATTAAACCGACGAGCGATAGCCTGGAGCTTATTGTCGCCTTCCTGAATGGTGTATGTCTGATTTTGCCCAATCAGGCGGCTGCCTGCGGGCGGTAAAGGATAATCAACCGCCCTGGCTGAATTAACAGCACTGAGCGAACCAAGGAGTAATAGAGTTATTAGAGACGCGCGCTTCATGCTGAGATTCCTTATTCACTGACCAAACGTCAGAAAGCTGAAAAACCAGCGAGGTGGAAACCACCCCGCGAAACAGAATGAATGCTGTTCTGTCAGTTTAGCTAAGGATTGTGGCTTTGGCGCGTATGGCGCGGATCATCGCTTCCAGTCCCTGGGAGCGGGACGGGGTGAGGTGTTGGGTTAAGGCCATTTTTTCAAACCACGAGCGAACGTCAAAGGCGACAATATCCTGCGCCGACATCTGGTGATAAAGAATAAATACGACGGCAATAAGCCCCTTCACAATGGCGGCATCGCTGTCACCCTGTAAATCGATTACGCCATCATCCGTCTGCTGCATCTGGATCCAGACCTGGCTCTGGCAGCCCTGAATGATGTTGTCCGGGTTATGCGCCTCTTCGCTGAGCGGCGGCAGGCGCTGACCTAGCTCGATAATATAAAGGTATTTCTCTTCCCAGTTTGCGCAACGCCCAAAGTTACGCAGCAACTTATCTCTGTCCGGCAAATCTGCCATCTCTCGCCTCTCCGTTAGCCAAGCAGCTGGTGAATACGTTTTAGTCCCGCCACCAGTCTGTCGACCTCTTCCGTTGTGTTGTACATCACCAGCGATGCGCGGCACATGGCCGGTACCTGATAATACGCCATCAGTGGCATCGCGCAGTGATGCCCGGTACGTACGGCGACGCCGTAATTATCCAGGAAACTGCCCACATCATAAGCGTGATGCTTGCCGAGGTTGAAGGCTATCACACCCAGACGGTCAGCAGGGCCATATAAGGTCAGATCCGGGACGCCGGCAAGCTCCTGCAAGGCATATTGCATCAGCAGCTGTTCGTACTCCTGAATCGCCGCCAGCCCCGTTTCAGATACGTAGCTAATGGCCGCGCCCAGCCCGATGATCCCGCCTGTGTTTGGCGTGCCCGCCTCGAAGCGCCAGGGCGCCCGGGCGTAGGTTGTGCCTTCCGTCAGGCTGACGGTGGCAATCATTGACCCGCCCCCTTCCCACGGCGGCATGGCCTGGAGAATGTCCTCTTTCACATACAACACGCCGATGCCCGTCGGACCATACAGCTTGTGCCCGGAGAAGACGTAGAAATCGCAGTCCAGAGTCTGAACGTCAACCGCATGGTGCATCACCGCCTGGGCACCATCAATCAACACTTTCGCACCGGCCTGATGGGCTTTGTCGACGATCAGCGCCACCGGATTTTCCGTCCCCAGCACGTTTGAAACGTGGGTCACCGCTACCAGCCGCGTTCTGTCGTCAAGCAGGGCGTCCAGCTGTTCAAGCTGAAGCGTACCGTCTTCGTTTAGCGGGATCACCCGCAGTTGCGCCCCCACACGCTCACAGAGCATCTGCCAGGGCACGATGTTAGCGTGGTGCTCCATCTGGGTGATGATGATGTTATCCCCCGCGTGCACCTGCGCATTGCCCCAGCTGTTAGCCACCAGGTTGATCCCTTCGGTGGTGCCACGCACGAACACCAGCTCTTCCGGCGAACGCGCGTTGAGAAACGCCGCAACCTGCGTGCGCACGTTTTCCATGCGCTGGGTCGCCTCGGCGCTCAGAGTGTGGATCCCGCGATGGACCGCCGCATAACCGTGGCGGTAAAACTCGGCTTCCGCATCCACCACTTGATTCGGTTTTTGCGCGCTGGCCGCACTGTCGAGATAGGCCAGCGGCAGACCGTTCACTTCACGGGTCAGTACCGGAAAATCTGCCCGGACTTTCTCTACGGGAAATGTCATGCTTCGCCTCCAGGCAGCCGCTGACCGATACGGGCCAGCACCTGCTGTTTAAGTCCGCCATCGGGCAGCGCTTCCGTCAGCTCAGCCGCAAAGGCGTAAATAATCATCTTTTGCGCGGCCTGCTGGTCTATCCCGCGAGAGCGCAGGTAGAACATCTGCTCATCGTCAATACGCCCGACCGTTGCGCCGTGGCTGCATTTCACGTCGTCCGCATAAATTTCCAGCTGTGGTTTGGTGTCCACCTCTGCCAGACGTCCCAGCAAAAGGTTGTTGTTGGTCATCTGCCCGTCAGTTTTGATGGCGTGCTGCGCCACATTGATCAGGCCGTTAAACACCGCACGTCCTTTGTCGCTGACGATGGTTTTGTGCAGCTGACGGCTGTTGCAGTAGCCTTTGTTATGCTCAAGCCAGGTGCGCGTGTCGCACACTTCTGACTTCACCGGCATCGCCAGGCTGTTAATACGCAGCGTAGTGTTCTCACCGTTCAGCTGGGTGCTGGTATTGTGGCGCAGCACCGCGCCGCCAAGCAGGAAGCTGTGGCTGTAAGCCGCGGCATCCTGGCCCAGCAGAATATCGTTGTGGGCGAAGTGGTGACTGAGCGGATTCTCAAACGCCAGCTTGATATGGTGCAGCTGGGCGTTGGCCGCCACGTTCATCGTCAGACGCGAGCCGGTAAAATGGCGGGTGTCGTTCAGACTAACGTAATGTTCAATTACCGTCGCTTCTGCCCCTTCTGCCAGCTCGAGATGGTGGCGATAGTGGGCGGTGTTGATCTCGCCGCCCTCAACACCCTGGGTGATATGCATCAGCAGCAGCGGTTTCGCCGGGCGCTGGTTACGCTTAACGTGAATATGGGTGACAGACTTAGACAGGCTCTCTGTGAGGTGCAGAAAGACGTCAGGCTGGACCGGAGCACTCAACGACTGGCGCTCGTCGTTAATGGCGATATCGAACCCGCTCTCCTGTACGCTGTCGCTGAGTTCCTCACGAAACTGCCCGTCTACAAACACCAGACGCACGGCATCCACGCTCAGCGCCAGCACATCGCGCTGGCCGGGGCTAACCTGCGCCAGACGGGTGACAAACTCGCCGTTCAGCAGGCCGTCCAGCGGGGTATATTTCCAGTTCTCATGCTTACGCGTCGGTAAACCGAGACGCAGCATCTGCTGGAGATGGTGCTGAGCCTGTTCAGAGCGCGCTCCACCCTGGGCTTCAAACAGTCGGTGCCACTGCTGGAGTGCATTACTGCTGTTCGGTAAGCCAGCCATAACCCTGCTCCTCCAGTTGTTTAACCAGCGTAAAGTCACCGGATTTCACAATGCGCCCCTGATAAAGCACGTGGACATAGTCCGGTTTGATGTAGTCCAGAATACGCTGGTAGTGAGTCACGATAATAAATGAGCGGTTACCGTCACGCAGAGAGTTTACGCCGTCGGCAACGATCTTCAGGGCATCAATATCCAGCCCTGAATCGGTTTCATCGAGAATGCACAGCTCCGGCTCAAGAACCGCCATTTGCAGAATATCGTTACGTTTTTTCTCACCGCCAGAAAAACCCACGTTCACCGAGCGGGTGAGCAGATCTTCGGGCATTTTCAGCAGCTTGATTTTCTCTTCCATCAGATCCTGGAAGTCAAAGCGATCCAGCGCCTCAAGCCCGCGATACTTGCGCACCGCGTTCAGCGCGGTTTGCAGGAAGAACTGGTTGCTGACGCCCGGGATTTCCACCGGATACTGGAAGGCCATAAAGATGCCCTCACCGGCACGCTCTTCAGGCGACATCTCCAGCAGATCCTTGCCGTTAAACTCAACGGAGCCGCTGGTGACCTCATAATCTTCGCGTCCTGCCAGCGTCGCTGAAAGCGTACTTTTCCCGGAGCCGTTTGGCCCCATGATGGCGTGAACTTCACCCGGTTTGACGTCAAAATTGAGCCCACGAAGGATCTCTTTCTCTTCCACGCTAACCTGTAAATCTTTAATGCTTAACATGTGCTTTCCTTAACCGACGCTGTGTTCAAGACTAATGGCGAGGAGTTTCTGGGCTTCAACGGCAAATTCCAGCGGCAGTTCAGAGAACACGTCCTTACAGAAGCCGTTAACAATCATTGAAATCGCATCTTCTTCACTGATCCCGCGTTGCAGGCAGTAGAACAGCTGATCTTCACCAATACGTGACGTAGTCGCCTCATGCTCGAGCTGGGCGCTGTTATTGCGGCATTCGACATAGGGGAAGGTATGCGCCCCGCAGTCCGCACCAATCAGCATGGAGTCGCACTGGGTAAAGTTACGTGCGTTGGTGGCTGTCGGCATGATTTTCACCAGCCCGCGATAGCTGTTCTGGCTGTGACCGGCAGAGATCCCTTTGGAGATGATGGTCGATTTGGTGTTTTTACCGATGTGGATCATCTTGGTGCCGGTATCGGCCTGCTGATGACCGCTGGTCAGTGCCACGGAGTAAAACTCACCGATGGAGTTGTCGCCGCGCAGAATACAGCTCGGGTATTTCCAGGTAATGGCGGAGCCGGTTTCTGACTGCGTCCAGGACATCTTACTGTTTTCACCTTCGCACAGCGCACGCTTGGTGACGAAGTTCAGAATACCACCGGTGTTGCCATCGCCCGGGAACCAGTTCTGTACCGTAGAGTATTTCACTTCCGCGTCTTTATGGATGATCACCTCTACCACCGCCGCGTGCAGCTGGTAGCTGTCGCGCACCGGCGCCGAACAGCCTTCGATATAGCTGACGTAGCTGCCTTCATCGGCCACCAGGATGGTGCGTTCAAACTGGCCGGTTTTTTCCGCGTTGATGCGGAAATAGGTCGAGAGCTCCATCGGGCAGCGCACACCTTTAGGCACGTAGATAAAGGTGCCGTCTGACGCCACCGCCGCATTCAGTGCCGCGAAGAAGTTATCGTTACTGGGTACCACGGTGCCAATGTACTTTTTCACCAGCTCCGGGTGATCGTGAATGGCTTCCCCAAAGGAGCAGAAAATTATCCCTTGCTCCGCCAGCTTTTCACGGTAGGTGGTTGCCACCGAGACGGAGTCAAAAATGGCGTCCACCGCCACCTCTTTACCTTCGCGCACGGGCACGCCGAGCTGATTGAAGGCCTCTTCCACCTCTTTACTCAGGAAGCTGTTCTCGGCACCGGTTTGCTGTACCGCGCCGGGCTGCGAGGCACAGGTATCATCGCAGCTGCCGCATGAGGGCGCGGAGTAGTAGCTGTAATCCTGATAGTTCAGCTTATCGTAATGCGCTTTCAGCCAGTGGGGTTCTTCCATCTCCAGCCACGCGCGGAATGCGCTCAGACGAAACTCCAGCATCCACTCCGGCTCGTTACGTTTGGCCGAAATGGCGCGTACGACCTCTTCGTTGATGCCTTTCGCCAGCTCATCGGTTTGCAGCTGCGTGAAGAAACCCTCTTTATAGTTGAGGTGTCCGCCGCTCCAGGTGTTTACATCACTCGTTGCTTCAGTATTACGAGACATAGTACCGCCTATACCCCAAAGCTTTCGCCGCAGCCGCATTCGTTCTGGGCTTTCGGGTTATGAAATTTGAATAACTGGTTTAAACCTTCCCGAACGTAGTCGACTTCGGTTCCATCGATAAACGGCATAGCCTGCAGCGCGACGTATAACTTTGCACCGTCGGTTTCAAAGACCAGATCGTCCTTTTTGGGTTCGGTTACGGTATCCAGCACGTAGCCAAATCCCGCGCAGCCCGTCTGCTTAACGCCTAAGCGTACGCCGAGGATGTCGGGATTTTTTGCCACCAGCTCATGAATATGCGCCGCCGCCGCGGGCGTCAGCGTTAAGCCACGCCAGGCAAAATCGGCCGGATTGAAGGTTTCTGAATGCAGTTCCATAGGTCCACCTCATCTGATAAGCCACCAGGGCATAACACCATGTTAGTGATAACGATTATCACTTCAACCCCCTGCGAGCAGGGGCTTTGGGCTAAACCGCCCTTTTTGGCTACTTTCATTAAGCATAGACCCTGTGACGGGATGCGGATGGGTGGGTTAGTTTTGTTCAATGCATTGATAAATAATGCATTTCATAAGAAAGGCGGTAAGGTGGCGGGCAATAATAAAAATTGTATTGAAAATACCTATTTTTAAGATAGCTATCTTCCAATAAGAAAGCGGACTCGAAAAGACAAAAAGGCCCTGACGGACCCCTTAACATCAGTGATGGAACGAGACGGCGAAACCCTGTTCACGCCAGTGGTCGAGCTGCTCCTGTTGACGAGGCGTAGGTGCTTTACCGGTCCAGACGAAAATTTTTTGTCCAGGGAAAAGTTCCGGACGTGGAGAATCAATCGGCTCAGCCAGCACGTCAATATGCCAGCCCTTATAGGCAAGACGGGCAGCTTCCAGCCATAAATGCGTACGGTCGTCGCACTCCCACCCAATCAGCAGCGCATCCTTACCTGCTTTTTTTCGCGACTCACCCAGGCTTGTAACGGCAAACTCAATCAGGACACCGTCGAGCAGGCTCGCCATGTGACGCACCGTATTCTGGTCCTGGTTCATTCGCTGACGCACAGGGGTGATGATGTTATCTATCAGAACATCCATCGCATGGTCGCGGCGGAACTCGCCGATTTTGGCGCGCAGTTTTGCCGGGCTGGCATAGCGCAGAACGGTTAACATCTCTTCCTGAAACGATGCCCAGTTCCCCTGAGTCATCACTTCTGTATTTTCAAGAAGCGCTTTTACTTTACCGACCGAAACACCCGTTTTCATCAGGCGTTTGATCTCTTCGATACGCAGGATATCTTCATCGTCAAACTGACGATGACCCCCTTCACTTCGCTGCGGCTTCAACAATCCATAACGGCGCTGCCAGGCACGCAGCGTAACGGGGTTGATACCGCATCGTTCGGCCACTTCGCCGATACTGTAATAGGCCATTAACTCCCTCACGCACAATACTTCCATACCTAACCAAACCAACCTTATCAGATTGTACAAATCATTTGTATAACTAACTCCTCGTTCTGAGACAAGTGAATGGCTCAAAGAACCACTCACTCGTTAATATATTGTTGTATAAATTTAGCCGTACGTACAGGTCACTTTTAACAGTTACGTACAGGTTTTTTATAAATCGTACTTTTTCTCGGGCCAGGCAATCGCCGGAATGCCCCCCAGACGCGGGCTGGCGAAAAGGTGACCCTGGAACTGAGAAATCCCGGCAGATTCCAGCCACATCCACTCTTCAGCCAGCTCTACGCCTACCGCACAGAACAGAATTTCCAGGGAGGCGCAGCATTTAATGATTGACTGAATGATTGCCTGACGCGGGCCGCTCTTGTGCACGTTAGCAATCAAATCACGGTTGATCTTGATTCTGTCCGGCTGGAACTGAGCCAGCAGTTGCAGACCGGCGAATCCCGCGCCAAAGTGATCGATGGCCACGCTGATCCCGGCGCTTTTAAGCTGTCTGACCGCGCTGGTGAACTCTTCGAAGCGCGAGATCGCCTCGCTCTCGGTGAACTCGACCACAATTTGCTCCGGCACAAAACCGTTCGCCTCAATTGCCGTCAGTAAAAAATCGACGGCGCCAGGAACATTGACCAGCGTCATCGGCAGCAGATTAATGGACAACGTTTGAGTCTGTAGGCCCAGCGCGCTGGCCATCGATAAAGCCACCTGTTTACTCTTCAGATCCGATTCGTACAGCGCCTCACGCGACAGGTTGGCAAAATAGCTTTCCGGGGACTCACCGGACGGCGTGCGGATCAGGGCTTCCCAGGAAACTACCTGCTGCATAAACGGATCGACGATAGGTTGAAATGCGAAACTACAGTCCGCGCCCTTTGCCACTACTGTCGGCTGGGAGGATAACGGCGTATTTTCGGTGACAAACTCCCAGGCGTCAGCCGGAGGCAGCTCAAAGTAGTTGGCTTTTTCAGTGGCCTCAACGAAGGTGCGGAAAAATTGCAGGGCGCGATCGTTATAGGTCAGCTGATAGCGCGTTGTGCCTTTATCGAGTACCTGTTGCAGCACTTCGTCGGTATCGTACTGACGAAGGTCAAAGAGCTCCATACCCACGTTGCCAAAACGTCTTGAAGGCCCGTGATCGCTTAACAATTCGACCACGTTGTGATGCCGTGGGTCACGGCAGATGAGCTCATAGATCTCCTTAACGTTATCAGCGGGCCCTTCAAGTAACTGAAAAAAGTGTGTGCCGTTAAACAGCAAAATCCCCGTCACATCGAACTGGCGATTTCTACAATTTGCAGCAGCGACCATGTCTTCCAGCGCTTTCACTGGAACGTCCTCGCAGATATGACTGCGGTAAATGATGGTTGTGAGCATGCTAATCCTGAAGATTGAGGGGGTGACCACGAAAACACGTGGGGAGAACTCTGTTATAGCACATTAATTTCCCAACAAATAATTTACATCTCAACGATTTACACGGCTTATTTGCGCCTTTCCCAAGCTTGTACAACTCTGCGACGCCGCTTTGGATTGTACAATATATTTTGTGAATCCCGCAGTAGATTGCACACATGTAAACGTCTGAAAAATAAACACTTTATAAAATATATTATAAAATATTTAAAAAATTGTACATTTTAAATGTACAGATTTGAAAATTATGTATACCTTAAATGTAACGTTACTGATTACAGAATTTTACAGGAGCGAAACATGCAGCAGAACGGATACGTCGCAGACTCAGCAACAGCGATTGCGCAGTACTTCGAAAAAGCCGCGCTTCCAACCCAACAGGAAACCCTGGGTCAGGTTGTTGTTGAAATCCTTAGCGATGGGCGGAATCTGAATCGCAAATCGCTCTGCACAAAACTGTTGAGTCGCCTTGAAAGGGCCAATGGTCCGGAAGAGGAACATCATTATCACCTGCTTCTTGGTCTGCTCTTCGAACGTTAATGTTATGAATAGCAGTGATGCGGACAGACTGATCGACCAGCTCATTGGAGAAGCCGCTCTTTCACTTTTGAAGGAGCGCGGTCCCGTGACGACCGAGGGATTGGTTCAGCGTCTGCGTAACATGCAAGCCTGTGAGACGGATCCCCAGCGGCGGGAGACATTAGCGAGGGTGATAGCTGAAATCAGCTCAGGCACGGTCGCTTTTAAAGGTCGCAGAACCGCACAAGGACGAATACAGAGAGAGGGATTTCTCAAAAATAATCGAGACAATGTAGTGCCGTTATTTGGAAATGGAAAACCGTCCGATCCCAAAAAGATGCATTGACTACAACTTTACAGCAACGGTGAGAACAAATGAGACAAAATATTCAGCTTCAACCCGAATACCACTCCGCCTTTTTAGATAGCGCGTTGTCGGAGTATTTCCGTCACGCAGGCGATCGCTTTGCTGAAGAGTCTGCCATTTTTTCGACTGCGGTTCGTTGTGTTCTCGCTTCTGAAGGTCATCTGACCAACAAAGCGATCATTCTCTGGCTGATCCAGACGCTGGAAACTACCGACGATGTCGTTAAGGCGGATGTGATCCGCAAGACGCTGGAAATTGTTGTCGGTTATACCATGGACGATCTTTAACGCCTCTCCCTTCCCATCCCTACGGATAGCGTGTCATCGTCAATACTGACGAACAGACTGACGATGACACACCCTCTCTTCCCTGACGCCCTGTTAATCAAGCACGCTGAATGTGGCATGGATCCTGCTTAGTCCGCTAAGGGACTGGGCTTTCCAGTAAACATTGCTTCATTTCTTAACAGGTCTGTTATTGATGAAAAAAATCGCCAGCGTCTGCCCTTACTGCGGTGCAGGCTGCAAACTAAACCTCGTTGTGAAAAATAACCGGATTATCCGTGCCGAAGCCGCTGATGGCGTAACCAATCAGGGCACGCTTTGCCTGAAAGGATTCTACGGCTGGGACTTTCTTAACGACACACGGCTGCTTACCCCCCGTCTGACGCAGCCCATGATCCGCTACAGCAAAGGCGAGTCCTTTACCCCTGTTACCTGGGAAGAGGCCATTCGCTATACTGCTCACAGGCTTAAAAGCATCAAAGATCAGTACGGCCCTCGATCCATTATGACCACGGGGTCCTCGCGGGGAACGGGCAATGAGACCAACTATGTGATGCAAAAATTTGCCCGTGCGGTGCTGAACACTAACAACGTCGACTGCTGCGCCCGCGTCTGTCACGGTCCGTCCGTTGCCGGTTTACAGGAGACCCTCGGCAACGGTGCCATGAGCAATTCCATTAACGATATTGAAAACTCAAAATGCCTGCTGGTGTTCGGCTATAACTGCGCCGACTCTCACCCCATCGTCGCCCGACGCGTGCTTAAAGCACGTGAAAATGGCGCAAAAATCATCGTCTGCGATCCGCGTCATATTGAAACGGCACGCATTGCCGATCTTCATCTTCAGTTGAAAAACGGCAGTAACATGGCGCTGGTCAATGCCTTTGGCTATGTCCTGCTTGAAGAGGAACTGTACGACAAAAACTACGTTGCCCGCTTCACAGAAGGGCTTGAGGCTTACCGACTGACGGTAAAAGATTACGCACCCGAGCAGGTTGAACATCTGACGGGCATTCCCGCGCGGGATGTTCGTCAGGCAATGCGCATGTTCGCGGCGGCGCCTTCAGCAACGGTAATGTGGGGAATGGGCGTTACGCAGTTTGGTCAGGCGGTTGATGTGGTGAAAGGTCTCTCCAGCCTGGCGCTGCTCACCGGCAACCTGGGCCGCCCTGCCGTCGGCGTAGGTCCGGTTCGCGGGCAAAATAACGTTCAGGGTGCCTGCGATATGGGCGTTTTGCCCAATATGTTCCCCGGCTACCAGGATGTCACTGACCCGGCGGTCAGACTGAAATTTGCCGATGCGTGGAAAATCAATGTCAGCCGGATGGACGATCGCGTCGGGACGCGTATCACCGAAGTGCCGCATCTCGCGCTGGAAGGTAAGATCAAAGCCTATTACATCATGGGGGAAGATCCGCTTCAGACAGAAGCCGATCTGGGCCTGGTCCGCCGCGGCTTTGAGTCCCTCGATTTTGTGGTGGTTCAGGACATCTTTATGACCAAAACGGCAGAGGTGGCTGACGTACTGCTCCCTGCCACGTCATGGGGAGAACATGCTGGCGTGTTCACCTGTGCCGATCGCGGCTTCCAGCGTTTTGGCAAGGCCATTGAGGCCAGCGGCAACGTCAAGCGCGACTGGGAGATCATCAGCCTGCTGGCCACGGAGATGGGCTATCCCATGCATTACGAGAATAACCAGCAGATCTGGGACGAAATGCGCGAGCTGTGCCCCCTCTTCTACGGCGTGACCTACGAAAAAATGGGCGAGATGGGCCATGTCCAGTGGCCCTGCCCAACCCTTGATCATCCCGGCACACCCTATCTGTACAGGGATAATCAGTTCGACACCCCCACTGGCAAAGGCCAGCTGTTTGCTGCCCCCTGGCGCGCTCCGGCCGAGACACCGGATACGGAATACCCGCTGGTACTTTGCACGGTGCGCGAAGTCGGTCACTACTCCTGTCGGTCAATGACCGGGAACTGCGCGGCGCTGCAAAGCCTGGCCGACGAGCCGGGCCGGGTGCAAATGAACCCGGCCGACGCTGATGAGCGTGGGATCGCCGACGGCCAATTGGTCTGGGTACGTTCACGCCGGGGTAAAGTGATCACGCGCGCCAGCATCAGCGAGCGCATCAATGCGGGAGCAATCTATATGACCTACCAGTGGTGGATTGGCGCCTGTAATGAGCTGACGCAGGATAATCTAGACCCGATCTCCAGAACGCCTGAAACGAAATATTGCGCCGTGCAGATGGAGGCGATCGAGGACCAGCGCTGGGCGGAGGATTTTGCGGCTTCTGCATACCAGACCATGAAGACGCGGTTGATCGCTGCGGTTAACGTTTAAATACATTGCCGGGTGGTGGCTATCACTGCCCGGCCAGCTATCCGCTGGCGTTTTACGCTATCTGTTCTGCATAATTATTTTCCAGGTAATCGCGAAGCAGGTTCGGACGGCTCTTTTTCTCCATCAGCCTTCTCAACAGTACGATCAGCTCGTAATCGCTTCGCAGATTAAATTTTTGCATCAGCATATATTTATGGGTAAAGACCGTTTTCTGACTCATCTCCAGCGCCTGAGCGGTCTGCACTACCGACAGCCCTCGGTAAAAATTGACCAGAATACGAATTTGTTGCCGGGATAACCCTTTATGCTGGCAGTCGAAGCAGTTATGTTTAGTCCATGTATAACCCGGTAATTGCGTCCTGAACCACGCGATAAACAGTACGCCACTGATACGATCAAGCGATGCACGGCGAGGGAGAGAAATAATGTCCTGAAAGCAGGAGGGTAACGCCGAAAAGCGCAGTTCATCGTCGACAAACCCTAGCACAATCCCTTTTTGCCGGGCGAGTAACTCGGGAAAACAGGTCAGTGTTTCACCCTGGCATAATGACAGGACAATAATATCGGCCTGACTGACGTTTTCATGGGTCAGCGCCAGGTTAAATGTGATGGCACGATGAAAGTTATGTTTAAAAAAATCCTCGAAAAATTTATGTAGCCCAGCCTGAAAAAATAGATCGGTTTCCTGAATCAGAATATTTAACATAGCTCATACCAACGTCTTTAAAAAAGGCATATCACCGGCGCTCAGTTGTACTGCATCGTCATCACCACAACTGCACTGATGCTTCCCGGCGTGACGCCACCCGTCACGGATTTGACCGAGGCCTGCATAGCCATTGTCGCGGTTCTGTCGGCACCAATAGTTTGAGTCATGCCAGAGCCTGTTCCTTTAAGCGTACCCGTTTGGGCATCGCGCATGGCTATCGCCACGTGCGTGGCCGAACCGCTGTTCATAAAATAGTCCGCGCCCGCCGCGGGATCGGGGCTGCCGGTAAAAGAGACGGTCACACTTTGCGTTCCCGTTGGGCACTGGGTGAACAGCAGACTAAATGGCACCGGATCCGATGTTGAGCCCGGCGTCGCCATATTGGTTGCCTGAATATTGCCCAGATTGACATCGAGGCTGTTACTCCCGCCATTAAATATGCACGGCGACGCAACGATATTTCCCGTCACACCGATGTTGACGCTATCAGCGGTGAAAGCCTTCCCGCTGAGTAAAGCCAGTAACAGCAGTGTCCCGTATATTATTTTCATCTTCGTACCTGCTACTGATAGGTCAAATTAAGGGTGGCGGAGGCATTTGCTGAACCTGACTCCACGCTGTTCAACGTCTGGTAATATCGGGCCGTTAACGGCAATGTCTCTTGCCCGCCGGCAGACTGCCGCAAGAATAGTCGGCTGTTCATCACCAGCGGCGCACCGTTATAGATAAGCTGCACCCCAACCCCTTTTGCGGTGCCGGCATTTCCCTGCCCGGTTAAGGCCATCACGCTGGTATTGGCGCTGTCCGGATTCTGTATTCCACTGAGCGAGACCGTAATATTGGTTCCGGCGGCGCAGGTTAAGCCCAGGTTTTGCGTATTCTGTGCTCCCGCTGGCGTGGTGCCCACCACGTTGCCGAACGCCGAGGCGGGGATATCCCCGATCGGAAACGTCAGCTGTGACGTATTCACCGTGCACGCCATGGCATTAATGGTTCCGGCGGTGAGCTGCGTGGTCAGGCCGTCACGATAGATGCCGTCGCTCCCCTGAAGCGTCACGACGCCGATCGCCCCCGGGGTTAACGCCCCCGATGAGACCGGGCCAGTCACCACCAGCTCAATCCTCCCGCCATACCAGTCGACATAGGAGGTCTGCGCATTGTACGAGAACGTATTGCTCGGGTTTTCAAAATAGGCGTTAGAGGAAAAGCGTATGCCTATCCCGCTGACGTTAGTGTTGTAAACATGATTGCCGTAGCTGCTCAACGTGGCGCTGTTGTAGCGCATGCTGAATCCCAGCATCAGCGGATTAGCACATCCAGTAAGATAGGAACCGGTGGCTGTCGCCGCGCCGGAAAAGACCACCGTGCCGACAGGCGCATCACGCTGCACGTTAATCGTCCCCACGGACAGGGTTGACAGCTGCGGCGTGATGGTGGTGCACGTACCGGCACGGGCGAGGTTTCCCGCCGCGAGCAAACAGAGAAGCAAAATCACGATAAGCCATTTCATGTTAACGTTCCTGACGGCAGGAGGCGCGCATGTCAGCGATCCCACCGAATGTTGAGTGTGTCGGCAGGCTGAAATCAGCGCGGCATTGCTGGCTGGGCTGACTCCCCCATGTCGCGACTAACGTCCCCTCCTCGCGCATACCGGTTAAATAAACCTGACCGCGATCGCCCACAATAAAACTGCTGCTCTCATCACCGACAAGGGTGACCACCGCCCCAAACGGAACGGCGCGTTCGTTGTCGGTCAAGGTCATCAGCACCCGGCGACCTGACTTCGGCAAATAATCGGCTCTCACCACCGCTCCCCGTGTCGGCGTTACCGTGCGGGTGTTGATCTCCAGTTCGACATCCTCCGGCATATTTTCCGGATCGAGAGTGAGATCGTTTTTTCGATAGACCGAAAGGTTGCTCACGACCGTATAACCGCGAACATCTGTCCGTACACCGGGCTGATTGCGGATATCCACGCCGTGGGCGCCAGGCGCTTTAATTAAGGCGTTGGTCTCCCCCAGCGGCTGAGAAAGCGTGATGCCATCAGCATGGGCGAGAATGCCGCCTTGTAGCCCGTAATTCAGGCGTTCACTGTTTTTGTCATAACCATACCCCGCCGTGGCTTCGCCATAGGTGCCTCTGTAGTCCGCGTTAACGCTGCCGGTATAGCCCACGCCCTCTGTGCCGTATCCCTGCTGCACGTTCCAGTTCAGGGCTCGGTTTTCGAGAGCCACCCCGTTCAGACCGATGCTGTGTGTCATCCCGTTATTCCTGCTGGCGTTCATGCCATAGTTCGCCCATGTCTGCGGCAAAAATTTATCCAGCGGAATGCTGATGTTGAACGCCAGAAGCTGGTCGTGATCAGCGTTTTTTTGGTTGTCGCGGGTTTCTGACGCTGAGCGGACATTTTTGCTGTAGGTCCATGTCAGGCCATAGCTGATGTTGTGCCAGTAGTTGCTATAGCCGACGCTCCACGAAGCCATCGACTTACCGTCATTCCAGTAATCTTCCTGCGCCGCACTGAGGGTAAGCGCGCCCAGGTTGTCCCCCAGCGTCTGGCTCATTGTCAGCTCGGCACGGTTACGTCGCCTGTCCTGAAGCGCGCTGCTGTCGCCGTACGAATCGAGGACCTCCTGCATCCCGTAATAGCCGCGGGTCGAGTAGCGATACCCGGCAATCGAAAAGTTCGTCCCGGTATTAATAAAATTCTTGCTGTATCGGGCCCGCCACGACTGACCGCTTGTTTTCGCGGCATGCTCCGGCGTTGACCAGCCCTGGGTGAGGTCTGCGGATATCGCCCCGAGAACGCCCATGTTCTTGCCCACCCCCAGAGCCGCCGACTGGTACTTATCTGCCCCCTGAACGCCGCCATAGAGCGTGAGGCCGTAAGGGAGGCCGTAGATTCCGGTCAGTTGCCCGAAGGGGGTTTTCTCCACGCTACGGTTATACGATCGATACTGCCCGGCGGTAAGGGCATATTTCAGGCGCCCCTCCCGTTGCAGGACCGGCAGCGAAGCGTACGGCAGGGTGAAATGTTGCTCACTGCCATCGGCTTCGACGATCGTGACTTCAAGATCGCCCGCGCCGCCGGTGGGATACATATCCGCGATCTCAAACGCGCCCGGCGCCACATAGCTTTGGTAGATTTGATAGCCATTCTGACGCACCACGACCTGCGCGTTAGTTCGCGCAATACCGCGCACCACCGGCGCATAGCCTTTCAGAGAATCCGGTAGCATGTCGTCGTCGGACGCCAGCTGGACGCCGCGAAAAGGCATGCTGTCAAAGACATCGGCAGGGGCGGAACTGTCTCCGAGCGTAAGCTGGGCTTGCAGGGGAATAATCGCGCGCTGCATCAAGGTATAGACATTGTCCCACTTATCCTGGCTGGACGCATCGCGGGACCAGGTGGTGTAGTTGCGTAACCGCCAGGGACCGACGTTGATCCCCGGTCGCAGGTTTGCATACTGACTGTCGCTGCGGGTGCCTGCCCCGCTTCTTGCCCGGCTGTTCGCGCCGCTCAGGCTGTAGTTGAGCATGGCCGCGGTAATGCCTTCATCCCACATCTCCGGCGGAACGTAACCTCTCGCTGGCAGATCTATGGCCGCCTGTGGGATGCTGATTGCCAGACGCTGGGCGCCAAACTGGAAGTCCGCGCTGGCCTGTGGAATCGCCTTGAGATCGGCGCATTCTCCTTGCCCGGCGTCGAGCTGCGGGAAAAGCGCCGTTTTCACGCCCCACGCTTTTAACTGCCTGATACTCAGGCACGGCTGCAACGTTTCACTGCCGTTAGCATCCTTCACTGCCATGAAACGAATATCCCGCGTTTCCAGCAGCCGCTCGTCAAGAATAATATCCACGTGGTACGTCCCGGGCGCCTGCGAGCGGGATTCAAAGGCAGATAAATCCGCTTTTCCCATTCCGGGATTATCCAGTTCTACCAGTTCCGTATTAAACGTCTCACTGGCCCACAGTGTGGGAGAGAAACCCGCAAGCGCGAGGGCAATGAATATTGCCAGGCGCGCAGGCTGCACTGTATTAAATGCCGTTGTCATGACGAGCACCCGATTAATGCAAAGGGATCACAAACTGGCCCGGTGTAATTCGCCAGGATTGCCATAATCGTTAATGACTTTAAACGTCAGCGTATTGCCATTGGTCCCATTCGGTAACGGGAAACGAACTGAGCCTGAAGGCATTACGTACGTGACATCATCAAGTTTTTTACCCCCGACCGTTATTTCATTGAAATTGATAACGTACGGCGTTGGGTTATTTACCTGCAGAGCATTTCCCGCACGATGCCAGGTTAATTTGTTGGTTTGTTCCTCAGGGGTAGACGCACGAAGGCTCTCTGGCCGATAAATAAGTTTAATGCGCGTTTTGACGGCAATTTGCAGCGAGTTCATCTGCTTTGAAGCTGATGGAATAGCTTTAATGTTCAGCCAGAATAAACTCTCCTGCCCCTGAGGCAGCGAGCCTGTCATGACAATACGCTCAAGGTTTTTTTGCCCGCCATCCAGCCGATACAGCGGAGGCGTAATAATAAAAGGCGCTTTACCGGATTGCCCATCCTGAACATCAATCCACGACTGGATTAAATAAGGAACGTCATCAGGATTGGTGATACTTATTGACGCTTCTTTTTTTGCCCCATCGAAAATAATGCGGGTGCCGCCAATAACTACTCCAGCACTGGCGGATGTTAACGTCAGCGATAACAGCGCCATCGCCAGGCCAGTTGTCGTTATAAAACGCATTTCAATACCTCATAAAACAAGGGGCCGGGAAGCCCCCTGCTAATTACTGCCAATGACTTAGTTGTAAACCACTGAGAAGTTCGCGACCGAGTTAGCCGGGCCCGCGGTCACGGACGCTGCGGTGGAGATATACTGCGCGTAGAAGTTCAGTGTATTATCAGCCGTACTGCTGAGCGCGTAGGTATAGCTGTTGCTGCCGTACAGCGGCAGATCGGCTTTATCTGCAGTCATCAGGTTAATCGCTACCCCTGTGGCCGCCCCCGCCACGGACGTATCAATCGCCAGCAGGCTGGCGTTGGTTAAATCCGGCGTACCGTCAAAACGGACTTTTGCATTAGTGACCGTCACAGGACAGTTTTTCAAAATAATATTAAACTGCGTCGCAGCCGTTCTGGCTCCCGCCGTCGGGAATTCCGTTTTATAATAATCGCCCAATACCACCACCTGGTTCTGAGATGCCACATCTACGTCGCAGGCAGAATCCAGAATATTTCCGTTAAAATTAACGGTACCTGCCGCTGCAAATGCATTGGTCATGGTGAGTACAGAACCTGCCGCTAACATTGCCATCATCAATTTTTTATTCATAATTCTCTTTCCTGTATTACTTTATTTATTACCGATATTCAGTTGCAGAAATAAAACCCCTTTCGACGAATCAAAATTTATACAACTCTTTTTCTACGCACAATCGATTTTAGGGTCTAGCTGTAGACTCTCTTTTAACAAAAACAAAACAAATCACTTTGGAAATATCTTAACAATAAAGTCCCCGGTCTACTTTTAGACCTAAGTCAAAAATGTTTCAAATTCAACTAATTAACACTCATTAATACGCAAGTCTATAATTAGACTCGACGAAAATATTCCCTGACTAACTGTTTTTTAAGATAATTCTTTATGTCGATCAAAAAATGATCGCATCAGTGTATGAGGCCTCTTATGAACACCCGTATTGCGCCCGTTTCAGGCAATGAAATAACAACAGTGCTTGGCGCCAAGCCTCTTAAGCACATTGAAAAAATAATCGATAATGTTTTGCCGCATACGGAAAGATGCATCATGGCTAAAGGTGAAGTCATCCATTATTATTCCGGTGATATCCGCCAGTGCTTTTTACTGTTACATGGCAGCGTGGCATTGCATCGTCGAGGTGACGGTATCGTCTTAAATTCCGAATCCGCACCTTTTATACTCGGCGTGAGCAGCCAGTTTTCTTCTGAGCACCTCTACGTCAGAGCGCTGGAAACTTCAGAGGTGGCTAGCGTTACGCTGGAGCGTTTTAATCACGTAGTCGCACAACAGAATTTATGGGAGTCCTTCTCGAACCTGCTGATCTATACCGCATCGCGCGTTTACGAACATTGTGCCCAGATATCGCAGATGTCGGCTTACGACATTATCCGCTTTCAGCTGGTAGAACTGATGCAGGAGCCGGAAGCCATAAGACAGAGCATTACCGCCGCAGCCTATATCAAAAGCCGCACCTATCTTTCACGCAGCGGCATTATGCGGATCCTGGCGGAGTTGCGGACGGGGAAATACATCACTATGGAGCGCGGCGTGCTAATCGAGATCCATCACTTACCCCGCAAGTACTGAGGCTGTTTTTATCTCTGGAGAAGGTGGAAAATAAGAGCGACACTATAGAAAGTACAGTCTCTTTCCAGGTTAACGCTATGTCTTCTGACAAACCATCGCATCGCGGCTCTCCCTATGCCCAGGAACTGATTTCCCACTTACAGCCGCACTGCACCACGCATAAAACCGATCCCGGTGAGCAACTTGATCTCCAGGTTAACGGGCAGAGTATGTGTTATTTAATTCTCGAGGGCACAATCGCGATATACAGAAGAAGCGACGACATGATGCTTACCACCGCGCGCAGTCCCGCCCTGTTTGGTCTCGCTAATCTGACGGACATATATTTTAACGATTATCTCAAAACGGTGACGCCATGCCTGATCGGCGTGCTAGCAACCGATCGGGTGGCAGAAGTTATCAAAGAGAAGGCGTTATGGGGGCTGCTTTCTAATCATCTGATGTTTGTCTATAACCGCCTTTATCACAACGTCATGCCGAAAGGTGCGCCAACGGCTTACGAGATGATTCGTCAGCAGCTCATGATGCTGATGCAGGAAGATGACAACTACCGACGCAGCGTGACGGCGGAAAGGTACATCCGGGATAAAACCCGGCTTTCCCGCAGCGGCGTAATGCGGATACTGGCTGACCTGAAAACGGGCGGGTTCATCGAAATGGAAGAAGGCCGGCTCATTAAAATTAACAAACTGCCTGCCAAATACTGAGTTTCAGACACAAAAAAGGCCGCGCGGGCGGCCTTTTCTTCACTGCTCAATGGACGTGAACGCCCAACCGCCAGGCAAAGTAGATCTCTTCTTTCAGCTCGTTTGAAGAGAGCGCCAGCAAATCCGTAAATTCCAGCTCAAGTTGTTTCAGCTTTTTCAGGTACTGCGCCGGAGACAGATTGCTTTTATCGCGACGTAAATATTCAATTGCCAGCTGTGTTGGGGTTATTTCAGTATCCATGATGTCCTCGCTTATGTTCAAAACGTGACCAGTATATCACAATCAGACGGCTAATTTTTGACCAAAAGCAAGACATTCGGAAACTTTACACAACGGCCGTCGTCAGTCTGGATGAACAACACAGGCGATCCTGCTCGTCCAGAATATCAATCTGCCACACCTGATGACGACTTCCGGCGTGCAGTGCGCGGCAAACACCGCGCACGCGCCCGCTGCGAACGGAGCGGATGTGGTTGGCATTGACCTCCAGCCCGACCACCTTCTGCTCCCCTTCCGTACACAGGTAACCCGCGACCGACCCCAGCGTTTCGGCCAGCACGACGGACGCACCGCCGTGCAGCAGGCCAAACGGTTGATGAGTACGGCTGTCTACTGGCATCGTCGCTTCAAGTTCGGTATCGCCAATGCGCGTAAACTGGATATCCAGCAAACCGACCATGTTTTCTGCACCCATAGCATTTAAGGCCTGCAGAGTGACCGCACGTTTCCAGATCATCCGATAATCTCCAGTAAAGCCTGCAAGGGATGGCGAACGCCGTTACCTTCCACCCGTTTCACCTGGCTGCGGCAGGAGTAGCCCGTCGCCAGACAGCGGTTACGCGGCAGGCGCTGCATTGCCTGGTGCCACGACAGCTCGTAAATGCCGAGCGAGTTAGCGTGGTTTTTGACTTCATGACCGTAGGTTCCGGCCATACCGCAGCAGCCCACGCTGACGCTTTCCAGCTTCGCGCCAAAGCGCGCGAAGATAGAAGCCCATTGGGCAGGCGCCGTCGGCAGCGCGGTCACTTCGGTACAGTGCCCAAACAGGTACCAGGATTCTCCGCTGACCTCCTGAGGGGCCGTTTGCTTCAGCACCGCAGGCAGCCACTCATGCACCAGTAAGACCTGAAAATCACCACGCTTATCGCCGAGCGTCTGCTTATATTCATCCCGGTAACAGAGCACCAGCGCCGGATCGACGCCCACCATTGGCATATCGAGCTGCGCCACGCGATTCAGGAAATCTGAAGTTTTCTGCGCGGTTTTCGCGAAGCGGGTCAGGAAACCTTTAATGTGCTGCGCCTTGCCGTTCGGCGAGAACGGCAGTACCACCGGCTGGTAGCCAATTTTCTCTGCCAGACGGACAAAATCAGCCACCACCTGCGCATCGTAATAGCTGGTAAACGGATCCTGCACCACCAGCACCACCTTCGCTTTCTGCTCAGGGCTTAATGCTTCCAGTTGTTCCAGGGTCATGTTCGCCGAGCGGTGCCCCACCAGCCGACGCTGGAGCGATGGCACCGACAGCAGCGGCAGATCCACCATGCCGATATGTTTTTCAGACAGTTTGCGCACCAGCGGCTGATTGATAAAGAAGTTAAAGGTTTTTGGCGCACGAGCCATTAGCGGCGCGTAATTCTCCACCGTTGCCACCAGATGATCGCGCATCGGGCGCAGATAACGCGTGTGGTACAGCTGGAGGAAGCGGGAACGGAATTCCGGCACATCAATTTTAATCGGGCACTGGGTTGAACACGCCTTGCACGCCAGGCAGCCGGACATCGCCTCTTTCACCTCATGCGAGAAATCGTATTCGCCTTTATTCGCATGCCAGCTGTTGCGGGTCCGTTCGATGAGCCCGCGCAGGCTGGCGCGTTTTTCCGGCAGCTCCTGTTCCAGCTTGAGCGGGTCAATGCCGCGGTCGGCCAGCAGGCGCAGCCATTCGCGCACCAGCGTCGCACGTCCTTTTGGGGAGTGGATGCGGTTGCTGGTGATTTTCATCGACGGACACATCGGGCTTTTCACATCGAAGTTGAAGCACAGCCCGTTGCCGTTGCACTCCATCGCGCCGCGCCAGGAAGCGCGAACCGCAATCGGAATTTGTCGGTCATAGGTGCCGCGCTTGACGGCGTCTACCTGCAACATCGGCGCATCAACGCCCTCTGGCGGGCAGATTTTACCCGGGTTAAGACGGTTCTCAGGATCAAAAGCGGCTTTCACCTTACGCAGCTCGGCGTAGAGTTGTTCGCCAAAAAACGCCGGGCTGTACTCGGCGCGGAATCCTTTGCCATGCTCTCCCCATAACAAACCGCCATATTTGGCCGTAAGGGCCACG
Organism: Enterobacter cloacae complex sp. ECL411; assembly: GCF_021869665.1. NCBI lineage: Bacteria > Pseudomonadati > Pseudomonadota > Gammaproteobacteria > Enterobacterales > Enterobacteriaceae > Enterobacter > Enterobacter cloacae complex sp. ECL411. The sequence goes on along the minus strand of NZ_CP091486.1, from coordinate 1,916,638 downwards.
ACCTCGTCGGAGATCTCCTTCATCAGGATCTCCTGCTGCGGATCACACATGTCCAGCGCCGGGCGCACGTGTAGCACACCCGCGTCAACGTGCCCGAACATGCCATAGCTCAGACCATGGCTGTCGAGCAACGCACGAAACTCCACAATATAATCCGCCAGATGCTCCGGCGGCACGCAGGTATCTTCCGCAAATGGAATCGGCTTCGCCGCCCCTTTCGCGTTACCGAGCAGCCCCACCGCCTTTTTACGCATCGCGTAGATTCGCTCGATGCCGGAGAGGTCGTTACACAGCTGCCAGCCAATAACGCCGCCCTCACCCTGTGCAATCAACTCGTCCAGACGCTGGCAGAGCGTGCTCACCTGGCTCTCAATCAGCTCTGCGTCATCCCCGGCGAACTCGACGATGTTCAGACCGAGCATCTCTTTATCCGGCACGTCGGTAATCAGTTCGCTCACCGAATGCCAGACAATATCTTCCCGGGCCAGGTTCAGTACTTTTGAATCAACGGTTTCCACCGACAGCGCCCGCGCCTCCACCATAAACGGGGCATTACGCAGCGCGGAGTCAAAGGAGTTGTATTTGACGTTCACCAGACGGCGCACCTTCGGCAGCGGGGTGATATCCAGACGCGCTTCGGTGATAAAGGCCAGCGTACCTTCTGACCCGGTCAGTACGCGGGTAAGATCGAACTGGCTCAGATCGTCATTAAAGACATGGCGCAGATCGTAGCCCGTCAGGAAGCGATTGAGCTTCGGGAATTTGTCGAGGATCAGTTCGCGATTTTCGCGGCAGCGCTCCAGCACGGTGCGATAAATCCGTCCGCTGGTGGTGCTCTCTTTTGCCAGCGTTTCAGCCAGTTCGACCGGCAACGGCTGGGTATCGAGAATATCGCCCCCCAGCAGCACCGCCCGCACACCCATGACGTGATCGGAGGTTTTGCCGTAGACCAGCGAGCCCTGCCCTGAGGCATCGGTGTTGATCATCCCGCCAAGGGTTGCGCGGTTACTGGTGGAAAGCTCGGGCGCAAAAAAATAGCCATACGGTTTTAAAAACTGATTCAGCTGATCTTTGATTACCCCCGCTTCCACACGCACCCACCCCTCTTCCGGGTTGATCTCAATGATGCGATTCATATAGCGGGACATATCAACGATGATGCCCTGGTTCAGCGCCTGCCCATTGGTGCCCGTCCCGCCGCCGCGCGGGGTAAAGACCAGGGAGCTGAAACGCTCCTGCGACGCCAGACGGGCGATGAGGGCCACATCGGCGGTAGAGCGCGGGAAAACGACGGCATCGGGAAGAAGCTGGTAAATACTGTTATCGGTTGCCATCGTCAGCCTGTCGGCATAATCGGTGGCGGTATCACCTGTAAAACCCTGTTGCTCCAGTGCCTGCAAAAAATTAAGCACCAGTTGAACGACGCCCGGTGCCTGAGAAATCTGTGGGATCATTGCTGTCGACCCTAATGAGAATAGTGTGAAATCGTTTGCGTTGTGTCTGGAAAGTTTTATCACATTTTTTTCTTATGTGCTTCGTAGAATTACGGGCAAAATCCGCCTGTCAAAAATCGCTGAAATCACTAATGATTAGAGAGATGCGGTTTATATTCCCATCAGCCTTGCTGGTGTTCATTTAAGGAAAGTTTCGTTTATGGTCAATCTTCGTCAGCCCAGGGATGTCGCACAGATACTGCTGTCGGTGCTGTTCTTAGCCATTATGATTATTGCGTGTCTGTGGATTGTTCGTCCTTTCGTGCTCGGATTTGCCTGGGCCGCGACCGTCGTGGTCGCAACCTGGCCTTTACTCTTACGTTTGCAGAAACTGCTGTTTGGTCGCCGCGGCCTTGCCGTGCTGGTGATGACGCTGCTGCTGTTCCTGCTGTTTATTATTCCCATTGCGCTGCTGGTTAACAGCCTGGTTGACAGCAGCGGCCCGGTTATTCGCGCGGTCACCAGCGGTGACATGACGCTGCCGGATCTCGCGTGGCTGAACAGCATTCCTGTTGTGGGCGCAAAACTATACAGCGGCTGGCACAGCCTGCTGGAGATGGGCGGTAGCGCCCTGATGGCCAAAGTGCGCCCGTACATCGGTACAACCACCACCTGGTTTGTCGGGCAGGCTGCGCATATTGGTCGCTTCATGATGCACTGTACGTTGATGCTGGTCTTCAGCGCCCTGCTGTACTGGCGCGGCGAGCAGGTTGCGCTGGGGGTACGCCATTTCGCCACCCGGCTGGCAGGTAAACGCGGCGATGCGGCCGTGCTGCTGGCAGCCCAGGCCGTTCGCGCGGTGGCGCTCGGCGTGGTGGTCACAGCGCTGGTGCAGGCGGTGCTTGGCGGTATCGGGCTGGCGGTTTCCGGCGTACCTTATGCCACCATTTTCACCGTTGTCATGCTGATGACCTGTCTGGCACAGCTTGGTCCGCTGCTGGTGCTGGTTCCCTGCATTATCTGGCTTTACTGGACGGGGGACACGACCTGGGGCACGGTGCTGCTGGTCTGGAGTTGCGTGGTGGGCACCATGGATAACGTGATTCGTCCTCTCCTCATCCGCATGGGCGCTGATCTGCCGCTGATTCTGATCCTGTCCGGGGTGATCGGGGGGTTGATTGCCTTCGGCATGATTGGCCTGTTTATCGGTCCGGTGCTGCTTGCGGTAACCTGGCGTCTCTTCTCTGCCTGGGTGCATGAAGTGCCGCCACCCGGAACCGATCCGGACCTCATCTTAAGCGAACTTGAAGAGCTGGAAGATAAGAACGCGCAATAATAACCTTTGCCGGGTGGCGCTAACGCTTACCCGGCCTACACTCTTCGCAGGAATACTTAAACGTTGCTAAACTATTTATTCTCTGCGCACTGGTCAGACCCGCCTTTTCATGCCTAAAACCGTCATTCTCTTCAAGAAATCTTTACCTCCCTTTAACTATTGAGACGAATCCGATCGACTCATAAAGTTGGCATGCCTACTATTAAGACACGGTTATAAATCAACACCTTGATTTATAAGCATGGAAATCCCCTGAGTGAAACAACGAATTGCTGTGTGTAGTCTTTGCCCATCTCCCACGATGGGCTTTTTTTTTATTTACCTTATGCTGAGCGCACAGGATATAGGCGTGTTTTAAACAAAAAAACCGTTCATTACAGACGGATGAATAGCGATGAAAGAGTTTTACTGTTTAGTTCCATACGTCATAAGCATATGCCATTTCACTATCAACTGAATATCTTTCTCGTACCAACAGCCAATTGGCGTTCCTAAAAACGCCATCATTTAGCTTTATCTTTTATACTTTTTTCAACCTGAGCATGAAGATTCATGCAGTTTATATACCCTTCTCTACGCGCTGCGTTGACTTCCGTAGCGTGTCTTAACTCCATTGCTAACAACTTATCTTCCATGACAGAAAGGCGATAAATCAGGGCGCACACAATCATTAAAAGAATAATGAATAACACCGAAATATCTACAACCACTTAACCTCTCCAGTTACTTATTGAATCCTGAGTTCTGACGCTATGCACAGTAGTTCTTCGTTTTCCCTGCATTGCGTTGTCATGTAGCCGTTGCACAGGGAACTTAAATCAGACAGAGTCCGTATATTCATTTAAATTTCATCTTTTATAGCTCATCAAACCTATCAGGCTATCTGGCGCAGTCCTGCAACCAGCAGACGGTGAGGAGTAGCTATATCAGTTCCAGGCTCAGAGCAAGGCGGCTAAGACTATTCTTATGCGAACTATTTTTTTAAGTTATTAGTGCTTTGTAAGTTCATTTTCCTCTTTTGATTGCTTGAAAGAGGACTCGCCTTTGTGGCCAGGCGAGTCCTGAATATTAATTTTTACAAATTTCACTCCTACTCAACATCTGCCATTCCCCCTCCAGCACCCGCGTCTCCCCGGTCACCTGCACGTTCACCACCTCGCGTATATCCGCCGAGGACGCGCCAACCTGTAGCTCAAATTCCCCTGGCTCGACAATCCGCTTCCCGTCCCGGCGGGTGAAATTAAACATCTCCACCGGCAAGGTAAAGGTCAGGGTGGCGTTTTCTCCCGGTGAAAGCGTAACGCGTTGAAACGCTTTCAGCTCCTGAAGCGGACGAACCTGCGTCGCGACTTTGTCACGCACGTACACCTGTATTACTTCGCTGCCGCTGCGCTCCCCGATGTTGCTGACATCGACGCTTAACACCACCTCTCCGTCGACCGGGACGTGGCTTTCAGCGAGACGCGCCGCACTCCAGCGAAACTGCGTCCAGCCAAGACCGTAACCGAACGGGTAAAGTGCGCCGAAATGGAACGCAAACGGCGTGCCGCCGCTTTTCAGCTTGTGGTTATAGTAGTACGGCATCGCCCCGGCGTTTTTCGGCACGCTGACTACCAGCCTGCCCTGCGGCTCCGCGCGGCCGGTTAAGATATCGGCAATCGCCCAGCCCCCTTCCTGCCCCGGCGCCCAGGCCATCATCAGCGCGGCCACCTTCTCTTCCAGCCCCTGAAGGTTATAAGGACGCCCGCCCGTCATGACGACAATTACCGGCTTGCCGGTTGCCACCAGCTCCTCAAGCAGCTGTTGCTGCACGCCCGGCAGATTCAGCGAATCGGTATCCGATCCTTCCCCCACGGTGCCGCTCTGGAATAGCCCGGCGAGGTCGCCCACGCAGGCCACCACCACGTCACTCTCTTTTGCCGCGCTCACGGCTTCGGGGATCAAATCCGTGCGTTGTGAAACCGGCGATTGCTGCATCGGTTTACCGCCGCTGTCGCCCGGGAACACCGGCGCACCCGCCATCCGTTTTTCGATAATGTGGCACCCTTTGGCGTAACGTATCTGCGATGCACCAAGGTACTGTTCCAGCGCCGCGCGCGGGGTTGTCACCTGCGAGGTCTCTTCAACCATATCGCTGATGATCAGGTGAACCGGGAAGCTGTAGCCGCTCAGCAACGCCAGCGGATCGTCCGCCGTCGGCCCCACTACCGCTACACGGGGTTTTCCGCCGAGGGGCAAAATGCCGTTATTTTCCAGCAGCGTGATCGATTTTGTTGCCACCTCGCGCGCCACCTGCCGGGTCGCCTCATTCTGCAAATCGATACCTTTTTCGTCGGCGTACGGTTTTTCAAACAGCCCGAGACGGAATTTTTCACTTAGCACGCGCGCCACAATCTCATCCACTTTCGCCATTGAGATAAGCCCACGCTCTACCGCTTCCGCCAGATGACGCGCGCAGTCATCCTTCGGCAATTCCACGTCCAGCCCGGCGTTAAACGCCAGCGCCGCCGATTCTGCTGGATCGTGAGAAATCCCATGGTGCTGGTGCAGCAGGCTGACGCCGCCGTAATCCGCGACAATAATGCCGTCGAAGCCCCACTGTTCACGCAGCACGGTGGTGAGCAGGAAATGGTCGCTGTGCCCTGGCTGATTATCGATGTCATGATAGGCTGGCATCACCGAACCGGCGTTGGCCAGCTTCACCGCCATCTCAAACGGCAGCAGGAAGGTATCGTTTAGCTCGCTGAAACCCAGATGGACCGGCGCATGGTTGCGCGCCCCTTCGCTGAAGGAGTGCCCCACGTAATGTTTCAGGGTCGCCAGCAGATCGCGCTTATCGCCCTGCAACCCCTTCACGTACGCCGTCGCCATCACCCCTACCAGCCACGGATCTTCCCCAAAGGTCTCTTCCGTCCGTCCCCAGCGCACATCGCGCGAGACATCCAGCACCGGGGCCAGCCCCTGCTGGCACCCGACAGACCGGGCCTCGTTGCCAATATGCTCCGCCGCGCGCTGCACCAGCGCCGGGTCCCAGGTGGAACCGTAGTTCAGCGACGACGGGAACAGGGTTGCATCTTTGCACAGCAGCCCCACCAGACACTCCTCATGAAACAGCGCCGGAATGCCGAGCCGGGTCTCCTCCATCATCATACGTTGCAGGCGGTTAGCGGCACGCACGCCGGTTTTTGCATCAACAATGTGCGTGCCGAGCGGACGGGTGATCTGCCCGACGCCCAGCTTCAGCCTTTCGCTGAGGGACGCCTGTTCGCTCACGCCGGCGAACTCATCGCTCAAATCGCTGCGCTCGCGGTGGCTGCCGTGTTCATCGAGGATCAGCCAGTACGCGTGCATCTGGGCAAATTTCTCTTCCGGCGTCATACGCGCCAGTAAATCAGCGACACGCTCGTGTACGGGACGTCCCGCGTCCTTGTAGATCACAGTCATGGTTTACTCCTGTAGTGCGGATTGGGTTACCGGGCTGAGCTGCCCCGCATCGTTTCGAATGTCTCGCTTGCTGGCCAGCTCACGGGCAATGGAATCCACCAGTCGGCTGTTGAGTTTGTAGATAGCAAGGAGCGCCACCATGCAGAGGAACAGCGCGCAGGGGATCAGGGTGAACAGGGCATTGATGGTTGCGAGGACGTGAGGCGCCTGGTTTGCCTGTCCGGGCGCGTAATCCACCATGCCCAGCACCCAACCGACTACCGCCCCACCCAGCGCCAACCCAAACTTGATGGCAAACAGGGCGGTAGAAAAGACCAGCCCGTCCAGACGGCGGCCGCTGCGGTGTTCTTCGTAGTCCACCACATCGGAGAACATGGTCCATTGCAGCGGCGTGGTCAGGTTCTGAATAAAACTAAACACAATATTCAGACCGAATATCAGCCACACCTGCGAAGGAGGAATGAAGAAAATCAACGCGCCAAAAATAACGAAAGAAATAATGGTCCACTGATAGGCACGTACGCGATCAAATTTCCCCAGCAGGCGTTCAGATAATAATGCGCCGCTTAAGGATGCCACCATGCCGGAAACAATAAAGGCAAAGACCAGTTCAGGGCGTAACAGAACATAGTTAACGTAATACATGGTCGCAGAGCCACGCGTCACGACGGCGGTTAACAGTAAAATATTAAACAGAAAAACAATTCGCCACTGGCTGTTGGCGGCCAGCAGTTTTAAATCCGTCAGCATCGAGCCGGAGGTGTCATTGCGTGGCGAGTAACGCTCCCGGGTCATAAAGAAGCAGCAGAAGAATAAAATAATACCCAGCAGCCCCATCAGGCTCATGGCATAGAAATAACCTTTTTGCACATTCCCCTGACCTAATAATGAGACCAGCGGCAGCGCGATGACCGTTACAATCAACCCGCCGATAAACGACAGGCCAAAGCGCCAGGATTGCAGCGAGTGGCGCTCGCGCGGGTCGAGCGTCAGCGCGCCGGGCATGGCGCAGTATGGAACGTTAATCGCGGAGTAGATCAGGCTCAGGATGGCATAGGTTACGCAGGCATAGACAATTTTCGCCGTCTGCCCGGCATCCGGTACGTAGAAGGTAATCAGGCAGCTCACGCCAAACGGAATGGCAAACCAGAGCAGCCAGGGACGAAAACGACCGTGGCGGGTCTGAGTGCGGTCCACCAGCGCGCCAATGCACGGATCGACAAACGCATCGATCACGCGCACCACTAAAAACATGGTGCCCATAATGGCCGCCGGCAAACCGAATACGTCCGTATAGAAATACGCGAGAAATAACGTTGCCGTTTGCCAGACCAGCGCGCTGGCCATATCACCGAGGCCATAACCTATTTTATCTTTGGTACGTAATACAGAGGAGATTGTCATTGTTATTTGCCTTTTATCAGGTTAAAACGTATTTCAACCAGTCGCGCATCATCCCGACGGATGTACGCGGTAAGGCTCAAGTATTAGCAACGCCCTGCCCACTAACAATTGTCTAAATTAACAGATAAATTATGATATTTGGTTTTTTGCTTTATTTGTGATGGTGAGCATATTCGCAGGAAAATAAAAAAGGCGAGGACAGATATCCTCGCCTTTTTCAGGTTATGCAGGTTTTACCTGTTCAGCTCTGCCAGGCTCAGCCAGGTTTGCACCACGGTGTCCGGGTTCAGGGAGAGGCTATCAATCCCCTCATCCATCAGCCAGGCCGCAAAGTCTTCATGGTCAGAAGGACCCTGCCCGCAGATCCCGACATATTTACCCTGTTTCTTCGCCGCACGGATGGCCATGGAGAGCAGCGCTTTCACCGCCTCGTTACGCTCATCAAACAGCTCAGAGACAACGCCGGAGTCGCGGTCCAGGCCGAGCGCCAGCTGCGTCATATCATTCGAACCAATGGAGAAGCCGTCGAAGTGCTCCAGGAACTGCTCGGCCAGCAGGGCGTTGGACGGAATTTCACACATCATGATGATCTTCAGCCCGTTCTCGCCGCGCTTCAGCCCCTGACGCGCCAGCTCATCCACCACCGCTTTCGCCTGATCCACGGTACGGACGAACGGGATCATGATTTCCACGTTGGTCAGCCCCATGTCGTTGCGCACGCGTTTTACCGCTTCGCACTCCAGCGCGAAGCAGTCGCGGAAGCTTTCCGACACGTAGCGTCCGGCGCCGCGGAAGCCCAGCATCGGGTTCTCTTCTTCCGGCTCGTAGCGTTCGCCGCCCACCAGGTTAGCGTATTCGTTGGACTTAAAGTCCGACAGACGCACGATCACGCGTTTCGGGTAGAAGGCCGCGCCGAGCGTGGCGATGCCTTCCGTCAGACGACCGACATAGAACTCTCTCGGCGAGTCGTAACCCTTCATCATCTCGCGGATTTCGTTTTGCAGCTTCGCGTCCTGGTCGTCAAACTCCAGCAGCGCGCGCGGGTGAACGCCGATCATGCGGTTGATGATGAATTCCAGACGCGCCAGGCCCACGCCTTCGTTCGGCAAGCAGGCGAAGTCAAACGCGCGATCCGGGTTACCGACGTTCATCATGATTTTCAGCGGCAGGTCCGGCATGGTATCCACGCTGGAGCTCTTCACGCTGAAGTCGAGGATATCGGCATACACGTAACCGGTATCGCCTTCGGCACAGGAGACCGTCACGTTCTGGTCGTCCTTCATGCGTTCGGTCGCGTCACCACAGCCGACTACCGCCGGGATCCCCAGCTCACGGGCGATAATAGCCGCGTGGCAGGTACGGCCACCGCGGTTGGTGACGATAGCAGCCGCTTTCTTCATGATCGGCTCCCAGTCCGGATCGGTCATGTCGGTCACCAGCACGTCGCCAGGCTGAATGCGATTCATCTCGCTGATGTCGTGGATCACTTTCACCGGACCGGCACCGATGCGGTGGCCGATTGCGCGGCCTTCCGCGACAATTTTGCCCTGCGCGTGCAGGGTGTAGCGCTCCATGACCTGACCGCGCGAACGGACTGTTTCCGGACGCGCCTGCACGATAAACAGCTTGCCGGTGTGTCCGTCTTTGGCCCACTCGATGTCCATCGGACGGCCATAGTGTTTTTCAATCTGCACCGCCTGCTTCGCCAGCTCTTCCACTTCGGCGTCGGTGAGCGAGAAGCGATCCCGCTGCTCCAGCGGCACATCTTCAATAGTGACCTGCTTGCCATGCTCTTGCGTCGGGGCATAGATCATGCGGATTTTTTTCGAGCCCATGGTGCGGCGTACCACTGCCGGACGGTTAGCCGCCAACGTAGGCTTGTGCACGTAGAATTCGTCAGGGTTCACCGCCCCCTGCACCACCATCTCGCCCAGACCCCATGCGGAGGTGATAAACACCACCTGGTCGAAGCCGGATTCCGTGTCGATAGAGAACATCACGCCGGAAGAGCCTACGTCGGAGCGCACCATGCGCTGTACGCCTGCGGAGAGCGCGACGCCGCGGTGGTCATAGCCCTGATGCACGCGATAGGAGATGGCGCGGTCGTTGAACAGGGAAGCAAACACATGCTTCACCGCCACCAGTACCGCCTCGTAACCCTGGACGTTGAGGAAGGTTTCCTGCTGTCCGGCGAAAGAGGCATCCGGCATATCTTCCGCGGTAGCGGAAGAGCGCACGGCAAAGGAGGCCTGCGCGTCGTCAGCGGAGAGCTGGTTGTAGGCGTCATGGATGGCTTTTTCCAGTTCCGGCTGGAAAGGTGTGTCGATAATCCACTGGCGGATTTGCGCGCCGGCTTTGGCAAGCTCGGTGACATCATCAATATCCGTTTTATCCAGCAGGTCGTAAATGCGCTGGTTTACACCGCTCTGGTCTAAAAACAGGTTAAACGCATCGGCGGTTGTGGCAAACCCGTTTGGTACGGAGACACCCATACCGGACAGATTTGTAATCATTTCACCCAGGGAGGCATTTTTGCCCCCAACTCTGTCTACATCATTCATGCCGAGTTGGTTATACCAAAGCACCAGCGGTGACGAGCCATTGTTGGACATCGAAACAATCCTTTTGTGATATTTGATCGGAGTAAGAAACACCTGACTACGTATTTATACTGGCATATTTATTTCCGCTAAAAAAACGGTGAATCGTGTAAGCAATTTAAATTTTCAACTTTTCGGACAGTTTCCCCGCACTCGCTAACCCGATGATTCCTATAGATTCCGTCAAAAACCATAGAAATAACGCCGCTAATCAGAAAATGAAATCCACTTTTCAGGAAAATCAAAAACACCATTTCATTTTAAATTCAGATAAGTTCTTTGCTGTGCAATTAACTTTTTTAATTTATGCTTTCAGGCAATTACGTACGCTATTCAGGGTGGATAAAATGGATAATGCTGTCGATCGCCACGTTTTTTATATTTCTGATGGGACGGCGATTACCGCCGAGGTGCTGGGACACGCGGTGATGTCGCAGTTTCCCGTGTCGATAAATAGCATCACGCTGCCGTTCGTGGAAAACGAGAGCCGGGCCAAAGCGGTCAAGGACCAGATCGACGCCATTTACCAGCAGACCGGTGTTCGTCCGCTGGTGTTCTATTCCATTGTGATCCCTGAGATCCGCAACATCATTCTGCAAAGCGAGGGCTTCTGTCAGGATATCGTGCAGGCGCTGGTTGCACCCTTGCAAAGCGAGCTGAAGCTCGACCCGACGCCGATCGCTCACCGTACCCACGGGCTGAACCCCGGCAACCTGACCAAATACGATGCGCGTATTGCCGCCATTGATTACACCCTGGCGCACGACGACGGGATCTCGCTGCGCAATCTGGACCAGGCGCAGGTCATTTTGCTAGGTGTGTCGCGCTGCGGTAAAACCCCCACCAGCCTTTACCTGGCAATGCAGTTTGGCATTCGCGCCGCCAACTACCCCTTTATTGCCGATGATATGGACAACCTGGTGCTGCCTGCCGCGCTCAAGCCGCTTCAGCATAAGCTGTTTGGGCTGACCATCAACCCGGAACGACTGGCGGCGATCCGCGAAGAACGTCGCGAGAACAGCCGCTACGCCTCAATGCGCCAGTGCCGAATGGAAGTCTCCGAAGTCGAAGCGCTGTACCGGAAAAATCAGATCCCCTGGCTGAACAGTACCAACTATTCAGTAGAAGAAATTGCCACCAAGATCCTCGATATCATGGGACTGAATCGCCGCATGTACTAATATGCTAGTACATTAATCCAGTTTCAGTTATTATCATGCCATCCTCGGGGCGACGTGCCCCGAACTTGAAATCAGCAGGGATTGGTTTAAGGTGATGCCCATCACTTCCCGGTAGTCTGCCGATGAAGCAAAAAATTTCTGAGACATTCCATGAACAAAACCGACGAACTGCGCACCGCGCGCATTGATAGCCTGGTCACCCCGGCTGAACTTGCCCGGCTGCACCCCGTTTCCGCCGAGGTGGCGGACCATGTGACGGCCTCCCGTCGCCGCATCGAAAAAATTCTCAATGGTGAAGACAAACGTCTTCTGGTAGTAATTGGCCCCTGCTCCATCCACGACCTGGACGCGGCGATGGATTATGCACAACGCCTTCAGACGCTGCGCGTCACGTATCAGGATCGCCTGGAGATCGTGATGCGTACCTACTTTGAAAAGCCGCGTACCGTCGTGGGCTGGAAAGGATTGATATCCGATCCCGATCTGAACGGTAGTTACCGGGTGAATCACGGCATTGCGCTGGCGCGCAAGCTGCTGCTACAGGTTAACGAGCTGGGCGTGCCGACCGCTACCGAATTTCTGGATATGGTGACCGGACAGTTTATTGCCGACCTCATTAGCTGGGGCGCGATTGGCGCGCGTACCACCGAAAGCCAGATCCACCGTGAAATGGCGTCGGCGCTCTCCTGTCCGGTGGGCTTCAAAAACGGTACGGACGGCAATACCCGCATCGCCGTTGATGCCATCCGCGCGTCACGCGCCAGCCATATGTTCCTCTCCCCGGATAAAAACGGCCAGATGACCATCTACCAGACCAGCGGCAACCCGTTCGGACATATCATTATGCGTGGCGGTAAAAAACCGAATTACCATGCAGAAGATATTGCCGCCGCCTGCGAAACGCTGGCGGAATTTGACCTGCCGGAGCATCTGGTGGTGGATTTCAGCCACGGCAACTGCCAGAAACAGCACCGCCGCCAGCTGGACGTCTGCGATGAAGTCTGCCAGCAGATCCGCAGCGGCTCGACCGCCATTGCAGGAATTATGGCGGAGAGCTTTATCAAAGAAGGCACGCAGAAGATCGTCGCCGGACAGCAAATGGTGTACGGCCAGTCGATCACCGACCCGTGTCTGAGCTGGGAAGACAGCGAGCTGCTGCTGGAGAAGCTGGCTTCAGCCGTGGACACGCGATTTTAAAATCCTGCCGGGTGACGCTGCGCTTACCCGGCCTACGGTACGTGCCCTTCTCCCTCTCCCCGTGGGAGAGGGTCGGGGTGAGGGCATCAGACCGCACCTCTCCCCCAAATTTGATCCCGTCACACAATTTTCATAAAAACGCTTGCCGTGAATTTGCAGTTTATTGATAATGATTATCATTGTTACATTGATTGTTATTTATAAACATTATGTCACCGACCGATAACAGCGCGGCAACGCCAGTAAAAACACACACAGCGCCGTCCCCTGCTCCCACAGATCGCCGAATCGACAGCAAAAGCCTGTTGGGTGAGGAGGGACGGGTCATTATCGAGCATGACGGCCAGCACTACCTGCTGCGCCAGACCAATGCCGGAAAACTGATCCTGACTAAATAATCCAGACAACACATTCGCCAGCCACCCAGGTGATCCCCAGGCAGCCAGCGCTTTTCAATTCTTATGGAGAGTTGCTATGCCACACCTGCAATCCGCGTCTTTACGCCCGTCTCTTCTGGCGCTTGCAATTGTCAGCACCCTGCCGGGCGTTGCGTTTGCCGCCACAGACGATATCACCGTTACCGCCACCGGCAACGCCCGCAGCGCCTTCGAAGCCCCCATGATGGTAAGCGTGATTGACGCCGCCGCGCCGGAAAACCAGACCGCCAGCTCCGCCGCCGACCTGCTGCGCAAGGTGCCCGGCCTGACGCTGGACGGCACCGGGCGCACCAACGGTCAGGACGTTAACCTGCGCGGTTACGACCGACGTGGCGTGCTGGTGCTGGTGGATGGCGTACGCCAGGGCACCGATACCGGACACCTGAACAGCACGTTCCTCGATCCGGCGCTGATCAAACGTATCGAAGTGGTACGTGGCCCTTCCGCCTTGCTGTACGGCAGCGGCGCGCTGGGCGGCGTAATTTCATATGACACCGTCGACGCCAGCGATCTGCTGGACGCAGGTAAAAATAGCGGCTATCGCGTATTTGCTACCGGTGCAACGGGCGATCACAGCATCGGGATGGGCGCCAGCGCCTATGGCCGCACCGATACCCTGGACGGTGTGGTCTCCTGGTCCAGCCGCGATCGCGGCGACATTCGCCAGAGTGACGGCGCGAGGGCGCCAAACGACGAATCCATCAACAATATGCTGGCGAAAGGCAGCTGGAAAATTGATCCGGCTCAGACGCTGAGCGGATCCCTGCGCTACTACAACAACGACGCGCAGGAGCCGAAAAATCCGCAGACCACGGATGCCAGCAGCAGTAACCCGATGACCGATCGTTCCACCATTCAGCGCGATGCCCAGCTTGGCTACCGCATTGCGCCAGCCGGAAACGACTGGCTGAACGCCGATGCGAAAATTTACTGGTCCGAAGCGCGGATCAACGCCCAGAACATCGACGCCAGCGGCGAGTTCCGTAAGCAGACCACCAAAGGCGGCAAAGTGGAAAACCGCACCCGCCTGTTCAGCGACTCCTTCGCCTCGCACCTGCTGACCTACGGCGGGGAATACTACCGTCAGGAGCAACACCCTGGCGGCGCGACCACCGGCTTCCCGGACGCTAAAATCGACTTCAGCTCCGGCTGGTTGCAGGATGAGATCACCCTGCGCGACCTGCCGGTAACGCTTCTCGGCGGGACGCGTTACGACAACTACCGCGGCAGCAGCGACGGTTACGACGACGTGGATGCGGATAAATGGTCATCACGCGCCGGGTTAACCGTGAGTCCAACCGACTGGCTGATGCTGTTCGGCTCTTACGCCCAGGCCTTCCGCGCGCCAACGATGGGCGAGATGTATAACGACTCAAAGCACTTCTCTATCGGCAGCTTCTACACTAACTACTGGGTGCCGAACCCGAACCTGCGTCCGGAGACCAACGAAACCCAGGAGTTCGGTTTTGGGCTGCGTTTTGACGATCTGCTACTCGCCAACGACGCGCTGGAGTTCAAAGCCAGCTACTTCGACACCAAAGCAAAAGATTACATCTCTACCACCGTCGATTTTGCGGCGGCCACTACCATGTCCTATAACGTACCAAATGCCAAAATCTGGGGCTGGGACATGATGGCGACCTACTCGACCAGCCTGTTCAACCTCGACGTGGCCTACAACCGCACGCGCGGGAAAGATACCGACACGGGTGAATATATCTCCAGCATCAACCCGGACACCGTCACCAGCAAGCTGGATATCCCGGTGGCGCAAAGCGGCTTCTCCGTAGGCTGGATCGGCACCTTCGTCGAACGTTCAACGCACATCAGCAGCAGCTACAGCGAGCAGCCTGGCTACGCAGTAAATGATTTCTACGTCAGTTATAAAGGCCAGCAGCAGTTCATAGGCATCACCACCACCCTCGTGCTGGGGAACGCCTTCGACAAAGCCTACTGGTCACCGCAGGGCATCCCGCAGGATGGCCGCAACGGCAAGATCTTCGTCAGTTATCAATGGTAATTCCCTTCGGGGCAACGATTCAGAAGGATAAGATTATGGGTCACTACACACGCTGGCTTGAGCTTAAAGAAGAACATCCGGGTAAGTACGCCCGTGATATCGCCGGATTAATGCACATCAGCGAAGCAGAGCTGGCATTTGCGCGCGTTGGACACGACGCCTGGCGGCTGCGCGGTGAAATCCGCGAGATTCTGGCAGCGCTGGAGTCCGTGGGGGAAACCAAATGCATCTGCCGTAACGAATACGCCGTTCACGAACAGGTTGGAGCGTTTACTCACCAGCACCTCGGCGGTCATGCCGGGCTGGTGCTGAATCCGCGAGCGCTGGATCTGCGTTTGTTCCTCAACCAGTGGGCGAGCGCGTTTCACATTAGCGAAACGACCTCCCGCGGCGAACGTCAGAGCATTCAGTTCTTCGATCATCAGGGCGACGCTTTACTGAAGGTCTACACCACGGATCACACCGACGTTGCCGCCTGGGGCGACGTGCTGACCCGTTTTATCATTGCCGATAACCCCGCTCTGGCGCTGAAGGCTGTCGAAGCCCCCGCGCATTCCGACGGTGCAGATGCAGGCTCGGTGGAGAAAGAGTGGCGCGCCATGACCGACGTGCATCAATTCTTTAGCTTATTGAAGCGCCATAACCTGAGCCGCCAGCAGGCGTTTCGTCTGGTGAGTGACGATCTGGCCTGTAAGGTGGATAACAGCGCGCTTGCACAACTGCTGGAGAGGGCGCAACAGGACGGAAACGAAATCATGATCTTCGTCGGCAACCGCGGTTGCGTGCAGATCTTCACCGGTGTGGTGGAAAAACTGACGCCCATGAAGGGCTGGCTGAACATCTTCAACCCAACCTTTACCCTGCATCTGCTGGAGGAGACTATCGCGGAGACGTGGGTTACGCGTAAGCCCACGGCAGACGGACACGTTACCAGCCTGGAGCTGTTTGCTGCGGATGGAACTCAGATCGCCCAGCTCTACGGGCAGCGTACCGAAGGCGAGCCGGAGCAGAGCCAGTGGCGCCGCCAGATTGACGCTCTGACGCCAGAAGGGCTGGCCGCATGAAAAACTGGTTTGCCCTGCTCTGCGCCCTGCCGCTGGTCGCCGTCGCCGCGCCGGAGAGAATTGTCGCCCTCGGCGGCGACGTGACGGAGATCGTCTACGCCCTCGGCGCGGAGTCTTATCTGGTTGCGCGCGACAGTACCAGCCAGTGGCCGCAGGCGACAAAAGCGCTGCCTGACGTGGGGTATCTCCGCCAGCTGAATGCGGAGGGAATTCTGTCCGTACGCCCGACGCTGGTGCTGGCAAGCGACCAGGCGCAACCCTCTCTGGCGCTGAAACAGGTTGAACAGAGCCACGTCCGGGTAGTTACCGTTCCCGGCACGCCTGACCTGCGCACGATTGACGAAAAAGTGCGGGTGATAGCTCAGGCGACGCATCATGAGGTGCAAGGGGAAACCCTGAGCAACTCGCTGCGTCAGGCGCTGGCGGCTCTGCCCTCAACACCGCTCAACAAGCGGGTGCTGTTTATCCTCAGCCACGGCGGAATGACCGCAATGGCGGCCGGGCAACAGACCGGCGCGGATGCGGCAATACGCGCCGCCGGGTTGCAGAACGCCATGCAGGGCTTTACCCGCTATCAGCCGCTCTCCCAGGAGGGGGTAATGGCCAGCCAGCCGGATCTGGTGGTGATTTCGCAGGACGGCCTTAACGCGCTGGGCGGCGAACAAAATCTGTGGAAACTGCCCGGTCTGGCGCAAACGCCAGCGGGACGAAGCAAGCAGGTGCTGGCTATTGATGACATGGCCCTGCTGGGCTTCAGCGTCCGCACGCCGAAAGCCATACAACAGCTGCGTGCCAGAGCGGAGCAACTGCCCTGATGTCCCGGCGCATCACGTTATCATTATGGCTTCTGGCGGGGTTGCTTACCGTCATGACGTTCATGGCTACCGGTTTTGGGGCGTTACGCCTGCCAGTGAACGTGCTGTGGAGCGGCAGCGATGAGACGCTACGCCAGATCTGGCTCACCATCCGTCTGCCCCGCGTGCTGCTGGCGCTGGTGATTGGCGGGTCGCTGGCGCTCGCCGGCTGCGTCATGCAGGGGCTGTTCCGCAATCCGCTGGCCGACCCGGGCCTGCTCGGGATCAGCAGCGGTGCGGCGCTGGCCGTCGCCCTGTGGGTGGTGCTCCCGCTCTCGCTGCCCGCGCTGGTGATGCTTTATGCCCCGATGCTGGCGGCATTTTTTGGGGCGCTGGCAGCCACAGGCGTGATCTTCCTGCTCAGCAAGCAGCGTGACACCTCTCTGTCACGTCTGTTGCTGGTGGGTATCGCCATCAATGCCCTGTGCGGTGCGGCAGTGGGTGTGCTTTCGTGGGTCAGCAATGACGCCCAGTTGCGTCAGCTTTCACTCTGGGGAATGGGAAGTCTCGGTCAGGCGCAGTGGTCAACGCTGCTCGCCGTGATCTCGCTGATGGTGCCTGCCGCTCTGGCGATCTGGCGTTGTGCCAGCGCGTTAAATTTACTGCAACTGGGTGAAGAGGAAGCGCATTATCTCGGCGTGGACGTTGCCCTTGTACAGCGAATATTACTGTTATGCAGCGCTCTGCTGGTCGCTGCGGCTGTCGCCGTCAGCGGCGTGATTGGCTTTGTCGGACTCGTGGTGCCGCACCTGATGCGCATGTGGCTGGGCGCCGATCACCGGGCAACCCTTCCCGGCACGGTTCTCGCGGGCGCTTTTCTGCTGCTGGTGGCGGATACGGTAGCCCGCACTCTGGTCGCCCCGGCAGAAATGCCGGTCGGGTTGCTCACCAGCATCCTTGGCGCCCCCTGGTTCTTATGGCTCATTTTTCGTCGTGGAGAACAGCATGGCTGAACGTTATACGGCTGAAAATCTGACTTTTACCCGGTCTGGCCGCACGCTGACAGATAACGTTTCGCTGTCACTGTCGAAGGGAGAGCTGGTTACATTGATCGGTCCTAACGGCGCGGGGAAATCCACGCTGCTGCGACTGCTGACCGGCTACCTGAAACCCGACAGCGGCGGCTGTTCGCTGGCGGGGAAAGCGCTGGATGAATGGCACCCGGAGACGCTGTCCCGCTATCGGGCAGTGATGCGTCAGCATACTCAGCCTGGATTTGACTGGCTGGTGGAGGAGATCGTTGGAATGGGGCGTGCGCCCTGGTCGCGTCAACCTGAACCGTCGATTGTGCGTGAGGTGATGCAGCTGACCGGTTGCCTGCCGCTGGCTGGCAGACGTTATCATTCCCTCTCGGGCGGCGAGAAGCAGCGCGTTCAGCTCGCCCGCGCGCTGGCGCAGCTGTGGCGTGAGGGAACGCCGCGCGGCTGG
Source organism: Enterobacter cloacae complex sp. ECL411 (assembly GCF_021869665.1). Lineage (NCBI taxonomy): Bacteria > Pseudomonadati > Pseudomonadota > Gammaproteobacteria > Enterobacterales > Enterobacteriaceae > Enterobacter > Enterobacter cloacae complex sp. ECL411. The sequence continues at coordinate 1,898,240 of NZ_CP091486.1, read as the reverse complement.
CTGTTTCTCGACGAACCCACTTCAGCGCTGGATCTCTACCACCAGCAGCATCTGCTGCGCCTGTTGAAATCGCTGACCCGTCTGGGTCATCTTCACGCCTGCGTGGTGCTGCACGATCTTAATCTCGCCGCGTTATGGTCGGACCGGATCCTGCTGTTACACAACGGCAGGATTGTTTCTCAGGGCATACCGGAGACGGTATTGCAGGCCGACGCGCTGGCGCGCTGGTACGGTGCGCAGGTGCACGTCGGCAGACATCCGGCGCACGCCGCGCCGCAGGTTTTTCTCGCCCCTTAGCTTGAGCAGCTCACTTCCAGTCGCTTGCCCCAGTCCGGCGGGCGGCTGACATAGTCATCCTCCCGGTCAGCAAACGGCGTGCGCAGGGCGATATGCAGCCGATGCAGCTCGGCATAATCCCCCTGCTCTGCCTGCTCAATAGCCCGCTGCGCCAGCCAGTTGCGCAACACCATCGCCGGGTTAACCGCCTTCATCCGCGCCTGGCGGGTATCGTCATCAATCTGTTCCTGCTGTAAACGCGCCCGGTAAGTGGCAAACCAGTCATCAAACGCCTGTCGATCGATGAACTCGTCACGCAGCGGTGAAGCGGCGCTCTGCTGCGCAGTCTGGCTTAGCATACGGAAGGTTCGGGTATAGTCGCTGCCTTCACGCGCCATGATGGCAAACAGCCCATTTAGCAGCGCGTTATCGCCTTTTTCCTGCGTCATCAGCCCCAGCTTGTTGCGCATTAACACACCATATTCCCGCAGCAAAACCTCCTGATAGGTATCGAGCGCATCGTTCAGGGCATCGACGTCGATAAACGGCGACAGGCTTTGCGCAAGCCGCTGAAGGTTCCACAGCCCCACCGCAGGCTGGTTGTCGAAACGGTAACGCCCCTGATAGTCCGAATGGTTACAGATGTAACCTGGTTGATAGTCATCAAGGAAGCCGTACGGACCGTAGTCAAACGTCAGCCCTAACAGGGACATGTTGTCGGTATTCATCACCCCGTGGGCAAAGCCAACGGCCTGCCAGCGGGCAATCATTGAGGCGGTGCGCGCGACAATATCACGGAACCAGAGAACATAGCAGTCCGGTTCGTCTTGCAGGTGCGACCAGTGACGTCGAAGGGCGTAGTCGGCAAGCTGGCGGACTTTATCCGGCTCGCGACGATAGTAGAAGTGTTCAAAATGGCCAAAACGCAGATGGCTTTCCGCCACGCGGATCAGCATCGCCCCCTGCTCTATCGTCTCACGGGCCACCGGCGTGTCGCTGGTGACAATGGACAGCGCGCGTGAGGTGGGGATCCCCAGGGCATGCATCGCCTCGGAAGCCAGACTTTCACGAATGGTTGAACGCAGCACCGCGCGGCCATCCCCCATGCGTGAGTACGGTGTTAACCCTGCCCCTTTCAGGTGCCAGTCGAGCGTTTCGCCATTCGGCAGAACCTGTTCACCCAGCAGGATGCCGCGACCATCGCCGAGCTGTCCCGCCCAGACGCCAAACTGATGTCCGCTGTAGACCTGAGCCAGAGGCTTCATGCCCGGAAGCAGCGTTTCGCCGCCCCAGACACCGGCGCCCTTTTCTGGCTGAAAAAGTGTCGAAGGGATGCCAAGCGAATCCGCTAATGCATCGTTATGCCAGATAAGACGCGCGTTCTGTAAAGGCGTGGGCTTAAGCGCGGTGTAAAAGCCGGGTAATTCATCGTGCCAGTGAGCAGTAAAAGACAGGGTCATAAGTCCTCCTGCTTTAAGTGTAGAGGGTTTCCCTTGACGTAAACACGGGCGAAGAAAGGGGTTATTGCTGAACGAGGGTCGTTACGCGTTCTGCCGGGACGGCAGGCCACAGGGTTCCCTGCATTGCGCCAAAATTGAAGGGCAGCACGCGTTGTAAGATGCCGTGATCGTCAATTCCCGAGACCATGACCGACTGACAATGCGGCGCGATCTGCCAGAGAATGGCGCGCATAAATGGCTCGAAAGAGAGCGCCGAGACGCGCTGATGAATAAAGTTTTTATCCAGAATCACCCGTTTGAACAGACCATCTTAAACCGGTTTAAGGGATGCAGCCCCTGCACCAAAGTTAGCCAGCACTAAGGGGAAATGGATCGCCATTCTTGCAAGCGTCAGATCGTCTTTCCCGTTATTTAAACCTGGATAGTTCTCATTAACAGTAAACTCAAGAAACGGATAACGATCAAGGATTGAAACAGCGTTCTCATTAGTTAATAAAAACTCAACAATTGCAGGTGTAATATTGATCCATGCAATTAACTGATGCTGAATAAAAAATAGCTTACAGGTATCGAGTAATTGCAGTTTTTCCTGAAACAGCACTAATTCATCTTCCTGAGAAAGATGAGGGATAACCAGTTCAGTCGGGATTCGTACGTCCGTACCCACGCCAGTAAAGTTAACCAAAATCTCTAAACCTTTAAGCAAACCTGCACTATCACGCGCCGGAAGGAGTAAAAGTTCAGACTGGTAAGCATTATCTAGCGTAATAATCATCGCCCTTGTCCTGCATTAAAGATGAGAGAGAACATCCTGGAGCAATTGCAGGCACAATTCCACTGTCTTGATTTTAATAAGATTAATTTCATTCTTTCCGTATTAATTTTCAGATTTTTCCCTGAATCTAAAATAATCTTATCCTGGTTATTGAATAATAGCCAGTTTTAGATAAAACAGGCACATGCTGACAAAAATAAGTGGGCAAAAATTTTACTTTAATCCACCCGCAAGAAAAGCCTGACGTCTATTTTCACCGCCAGGCCCTCCGCACTGCATCTTTATGCAGCGGTTAAATACGCCTGGCCTGCCAGAAATTTTTACGCCAGTAAACATTATCGAGAGAGGAGCGCATCACGCCGCGGCTGGTCGAGGCATGAATGAACTGATTATCGGTGTCATAAATGCCGACATGAAGGCCGCTTTCACCGGAACCTGTTTTAAAAAAGACCAGATCGCCGGGCAGGAGCTCGTCTTTATCAATTTCAGTGCCGATTTTCGCCTGCATACGCGTTTCACGCGGAAGCTGTAGGTCAAATTTATCGCGGAAAGTCATCAGCACAAATCCCGAGCAATCCACCCCGCCCCGGCTCATCCCGCCGTAGCGATAAGGGGTGCCGCGCCAGTTGCTGAGCTGATCGTTCAGGCTGGCAATGACCGTAATGGAATCGGAAAGCTGTGGGTTAGGCGGAGGTGCACGATGGCTGCTGCATCCTGCAAGAAATAGCGCCGCAACAAGGAGAAACCAGAATCGCATTTCAGACGAATCCTCTGCTTTTTTTGTTCTTTCGGTAATTTAGCGTGCATCTATGCGGCTGTGCAAGAAAGGTTACTCCTGCGTCGTGGAAATGAGCATCTTGTGGCCTTCAATATCCAGCCTCCGGAACGACATGTGGTAAGCACTCGCAAGATTGGGGGCCGTCAGCACGCTGTCGCGCGTTCCGCTGGCAATCAGTTTGCCACGCGCCAGCAACCACACCCGATGCGCGTGGCGCAACGTATGGTTTAAATCATGGCTGCTCATCACAATGGCGATGCCCTTGCGACACAGCGCGCTGAGCAGTGTATCCAGCGCTGCCTGCTGGGCAACGTCCAGTCCGCTCATCGGCTCGTCCAGCAGCAGCAACCGCCCGTGAGGATTTCCCACCGGATGAACCTGAAGGATGACGGCGGCCAGACGCACGCGCTGCCATTCGCCACCGGAAAGCTGGCTGGCCTGTCGGGTGAGCTTATCGTCTAACCCGAGCGCCGCAGCAACGTCATGGAGCAATGCTACCTGATTTCTATCAGGCAGGTGCAGCGTCAGGTAGTGCCAGACGGGCATTGCAAAGGGCGGAACCTGCTGCTGAACCAGATAGCTTCGACGGGAGGCGAGTGTAGAGGGTAGCCAGTTGACGAGCGATTGCCCGAGAAAGGTAATCTCCCCTTCCCCGCGGGTCAGCCCCGCCATGCGCGCCAGCAGCGTGCTTTTTCCGGCGCCGTTAGGCCCAACCAGGTGAAGGATTTCACCTGCGTTGACTGCGGCGGTAACAGGCTCAAGACGTCCCTTCCCGGCAACGCCTGTGAGCTGCATCAGCAGCGTCATTATTTCGCCAGCGCCAGCTTGATTGATTCCATCACGATAGGATCTTCAGGCGTCATGTCAGGCGAGAAACGCTGCACGACCTGACCGTCACGGCCAATCAGGAATTTTTCGAAGTTCCACAGAATATCGTCCGGATAGAGCGGCGCGCGACCTTTGCTCGCCATACGCTCATAGAAACCACTCTCTTCAGGCGCAACGGCGGTCGGCGCCGCGGCCACCAGTTTGGCATACAGCGGATGACGATTTTCCCCGTTCACATCAATTTTGCTGAACATCGGGAACGTCACACCATAGGTTGTGCTGCAAAAGGTCTTAATCTCCTCTTCGCTGCCAGGCTCCTGGCCCAGGAACTGGTTGCACGGGAAGCCGAGTACGGTAAAGCCGTCTTTTTCCCAGGCTTTATGAATGTTTTCCAGCTGTTCATACTGCGGCGTAAGGCCACATTTCGATGCCACGTTCACGATGAGCAGTACCTTGCCCTTGTAGCCTTCCAGCGTGGTTTTCTCGCCGTCAATGGTAGTCACTTCGGTATTCAGAATATCAGACTGCATAGCATTCCCTCAGGTTGACTTACAGGTTGTGTTTTAACGTCCAGCTTTTAATAGTAGCCAGATAAAGACCGGTGCGCCCAGCGTTGCGGTCACCACGCCTATCGGCAACTCAGCGGCCGTCAGCGCAAGCCGGGCGATGATATCGGCAATCAGCAGTGTTGCCGCCCCGGCAACCGCCGAGGTCGGAAGCAGGGTTCGGTGGTCCGTAATACCGCACAGGCGCAGCATATGCGGGATCACCAGCCCAATAAAGCCAATCGCCCCCGCCAGCGCCACGCTTACGCCCACCATCCAGCCGATGGCGATAACCAGCGCGTTGCGCCAGAAGCCAATCGGCATCCCGAGCTGGCGAGCAGACGTTTCGCCCAGCGCGAGAATATTTAGCGGCTGCGCCTGGAACGCCGTCCACAGGATGACCGGGATCAGGAGCACCATCAGCCACCCCTGACGCCAGTCAACGCCACCAAATCCCCCCATCATCCAGTACATTAACTGACGCAGATCGAAAGAGGTGGAGAAGTAGACGGCCCATGTCATCAGCGCGCTACAGATGATCCCCAACGCTACCCCGGCAAGCAGCAGCCGGCTGGTGGATAAATGGCGACGAGCAAAGCGCAGAAGGATAAGGGTTATCAACAGCGCGCCAAGGATGGCGCTGAGGCTAATCCCCCAGGCGGAGAGCTCGCCTCCCCCCAGCATCACGGCGGCGATAAGCCCGACGCCTGCGCCATTCGACACCCCGAGAAGTCCGGGTTCCGCCAGAGGGTTTTCAAATAATGCCTGCATGATCGTGCCGCACAGCGCCAGCGCAGCGCCGACTAAAAGCACAGCCAGCGTCCGTGGCAGGCGGATCTGCCAGACAAAGAGCTGTCCCTCAGGCGTAAACCAGCTTTCCGGTCCCAGCCACCGATCGCCCGCACACAGGCTGACGGTGGTGGCGACAATCATCAGCACCCCGAGCAGACACAGGCGGCGGAGATCGGAGCGGTGCTGAAGACGGGCAAGATCAAGCATAGACGATAGGTTATCCGGTTGAGATATCATTGATTTTACGGCGGGTTTAGCAAATAGCGCAAAGAAAAAAGGCCGCGTGAGCGGCCTTTTTAATTAGTTCATATTACTCTGCTTTGGGCGTTGCGTTTTCGACACGGCTTTTTAACTTCTGTCCGGGTCTGAAGGTCACCACGCGGCGGGCTGTAATGGGAATATCTTCCCCCGTCTTCGGGTTACGGCCCGGACGTTGGTTTTTGTCTCGCAAATCAAAATTGCCAAAGCCGGAGAGTTTAACCTGCTCACCATTTTCCAGAGCACGACGGATCTCTTCGAAAAACAGCTCTACCAGCTCTTTGGCATCCCGTTTGCTAAGCCCAAGCTTATCAAACAGATATTCTGACATTTCAGCTTTTGTAAGCGCCATAGGTTCAATCCCTCAATGATGCCTGGAATCGCTCTTTTAATGCCTCTACACATTTGGCGACGGTAGCGGCAATCTCCTCTTCTTCGAGTGTACGGCTGGTATCCTGAAGGATAAGGCTAATAGCGAGGCTCTTGAAACCTTCTGCTACGCCCTTGCCGCGGTACACGTCAAATAAGTTTACGCCAACTACCTGATTTACGCCAACTTTCTTACATTCGGCCAAAATATCTGCTGCGGGCACATTTTCAGCGACCACAACCGCGATATCACGGCGGTTTGCCGGGAAGCGTGAGACGTCCTTTGCCTGAGGAATGACGCGGTCTGCAACCGGGTTCCACTCCAGCTCGAATACGATGGTACGGCCATTCAGATCCAGCTTACGTTCCAGCTCCGGGTGAACAACCCCAATAAAACCAACACGTTTGCCGTCTAAATAGATCGCCGCACTCTGGCCCGGATGCAGGGCTGGAATCGCTTCTGCGCGGAATTCAATTTCGGATAATTTACCGGTCAGATCGAGAATCGCTTCCAGATCGCCCTTCATATCGTAGAAATCAACCGTCCCTTTTGCCAGGTCCCAGTGCTCTTCATAGCGGTTACCGCTGATGGCGCCGGCCAGCATGAGATCCTGACGGATGCCTAAATTGGCCTGAGTATCCGGTACAAAGCGCAAACCGCTTTCGAAAATACGCACGCGGTTCTGCTGACGGTTCTGGTTATAAACGATAGTACCCAGCAGTCCCGTCCACAGGGACAGACGCATCGCTGACATCTCGCTGGAGATCGGGCTTGGCAGGATCAGCGCTTCCTGACCCGGGTGGATCAGCTGTTGCAGCTTAGGATCAACGAAGCTGTAGGTGATCACTTCCTGGTAGCCTTTGTCGTTCAGCATGGTTTTCACACGCTTCAGTGACAGATCGGCTTCGCGATGGCTGCCCATCACCAGACCCGCCTGCACCGGCTCGTCAGGGATATTGTTGTAGCCGTACACGCGGGCCACTTCTTCCACCAGATCTTCTTCGATCTCCATGTCGAAACGCCAGGATGGCGCAACGGCTTTCCATTCATCCTGACCTTCAGTCACTTCGCAGCCCAGACGCGTCAGAATGTCGGTCACCTGCGCATCGGCAACGTGGTGACCAATCAAACGATCCAGCTTGCTGCGGCGCAGAGTAATGGTCGCACGCTTCGGCAGCGCCGCTTGGTTGGTCACATCGATAACCGGACCCGCTTCGCCGCCGCAGATGTCGATCAGCAGGCGAGTCGCACGCTCCATCGCTTTGTATTGCAGCGCAGGATCCACGCCACGCTCATAGCGGTGAGAAGCGTCAGTGTGCAGACCGTGACGGCGTGCGCGGCCGGTGATGGAGAGCGGGCTGAAGAACGCGCATTCCAGCAGGACGTTTTGCGTTTCGTCGTTGACGCCAGAGTGCTCGCCGCCGAAGATCCCGCCCATCGCCAGCGCTTTGTTGTGATCGGCAATTACCAGAGTGTCGGCGTTCAGTTTCGCTTCGCTGCCGTCCAGCAGAACCAGGGTTTCGCCCTCTTTCGCCATGCGCACAATAATACCCCCTTCGATACGATCTTTATCGAAGGCGTGCATTGGCTGGCCCAGCTCCAGCAGAACATAGTTGGTCACGTCAACCACAGCGTCGATAGAACGGATACCACAGCGACGCAGTTTCTCTTTCATCCACAGCGGGGTTGGCGCTTTAACGTTGATGCCTTTCACCACGCGACCGAGGTAGCGCGGACATGCGTCAGGGGCGTCAACCTGAATCGGCAGCACGTCACTGATGGTTGCCTCAACCGGAGCGATCTCCGGCTCGTTCAGTTCGGTCTGGTTCAGAACGGCCACGTCGCGGGCTACACCGATGATACCTAAGCAGTCGGCACGGTTTGGCGTCACGCTGATTTCGATGGTGTTGTCATCAAGCTTCAGGTATTCGCGGATATCGGTACCCACTGGTGCATCCTGCGGCAGCTCGATAATCCCGGAGTGATCGTCGGAAATGCCCAGCTCGGAGAAGGAGCACAGCATGCCTTCAGACGGCTCACCGCGCAGCTTAGCCGCTTTGATTTTGAAATCGCCCGGCAGTACCGCGCCGACGGTCGCCACGGCTACCTTCAGGCCCTGTCGGCAGTTTGGCGCACCGCAGACGATATCCAGCAGACGGTCACCGCCCACATTGACTTTTGTTACGCGCAGTTTGTCGGCGTTAGGGTGCTGGCCACACTCAACCACTTCACCTACCACGACGCCGGTAAAGGCGCCAGAAACAGGATCCACGCCATCAACTTCCAGACCCGCCATGGTGATCTGGTTAGAAAGCGCGTCGCTGTCCAGCGTGGTGTTAACCCATTCGCGTAACCACAGTTCACTGAATTTCATTGTTCTTTCCTGCCCTTATTTAAACTGTTTGAGGAAACGCAGATCGTTTTCGAAGAACGCACGTAAGTCGGTTACGCCGTAGCGCAGCATGGTAAGACGCTCCATGCCCATACCGAACGCAAAGCCGGAGTATACTTCCGGATCGATACCTACGTTGCGCAGTACGTTTGGATGCACCATGCCGCAGCCCAGCACTTCCAGCCATTTACCGTTTTTACCCATCACGTCAACTTCCGCAGAAGGTTCAGTGAACGGGAAGTAGGACGGACGGAAACGAACCTGCAAATCTTCCTCAAAGAAGTTGTTCAGGAAATCGTGCAGTGTGCCTTTCAGGTTGGTGAAGCTGATGTTTTTATCAACAATCAGACCTTCCATCTGGTGGAACATTGGGGTGTGGGTCTGATCGTAGTCGTTACGGTATACGCGACCCGGCGCGATGATGCGGATCGGTGGAGCCTGCTCCTTCATGGTACGGATCTGAACGCCAGATGTCTGAGTACGCAGCAGACGGGTGGCGTCAAACCAGAAAGTGTCGTGGTCAGCGCGTGCCGGATGATGGCCAGGAATGTTAAGGGCATCGAAGTTGTGGTAGTCATCTTCAATTTCCGGGCCAGTCGCCACGGTAAAGCCGAGCTCACCGAAGAAACTTTCAATACGATCGATAGTACGGGTAACCGGATGCAGACCGCCGTTTTCGATACGGCGACCCGGCAGAGAAACGTCAATCGTTTCTGCCGCCAGACGCGCATTCAATACTGCGCTTTCCAGCTCGGCTTTACGTGCGTTCAGCGCCTGTTGTACCTGCTCTTTGGCTTCGTTAATCATTGCACCTGCTGCCGGGCGCTCCTCTGCTGGCAGTTCACGCAGGGTAGTCATCTGAAGGGTCAGATGCCCTTTCTTGCCCAGATATTCGACGCGGACATTGTCTAACGCGGCAACATCTGAGGCCTGGTTAATGGCGGCCGTTGCACTGGCAACCAGCTCTGCGAGATGTGACATGGTTTTCCTCATTATGTCGGTGCAGACACCGAATTGTTGGACGTAATCTCTCAAATTCAGGCACAAAAAAAGCCTCCATCGGGAGGCTTATCTGGCGCTGTTTTTCGTTTCATCTTTCACGCGCTAGCCTCCTGAAGTCAGGTGCTAAAGTAAAAGAAGAAGCGGAAAATAGCAGCATTCATGCTTGCGTTACCTTGTAGGGTAAAAACCGTTAAGACCTTATTGAAAAGCCTGGACGGGTAAATGTCAATCTTCTGATAAGGCGATATGAAAAGAGGGAGCAAAGCCCCCTCTTTCAACTGGCTTATGCCAGTGCTGCTTTCGCTTTTTCGACCAGAGCGGTGAACGCTACTTTGTCGAATACTGCGATGTCAGCCAGGATCTTACGGTCGATTTCAACAGAGGCTTTTTTCAGGCCGTTGATGAATTTGCTGTAAGAAATACCGTTCTGACGTGCTGCTGCGTTGATACGCGCAATCCACAGTTGACGGAACTGACGCTTACGCTGACGACGGTCACGGTAAGCGTACTGACCTGCTTTGATAACAGCCTGGAAGGCAACGCGGTATACGCGTGAACGCGCACCGTAGTAGCCTTTAGCTTGTTTCAAAATTTTCTTGTGACGTGCACGTGCAATTACACCACGTTTTACGCGAGCCATGTGTGCTCTCCTGTATCTATTCTAAGTTAAAAAAGTTAAACGTTAACGACTTATGCGTACGGCAGGCACGCGATGACCAGGCCCAGATCGCCTTTAGAAACCATGGCTTTTGGACGCAGGTGACGTTTACGCTTGGTAGCTTTCTTAGTCAGAATGTGACGCAGGTTAGCGTGCTTGTGCTTAAAACCACCTTTACCGGTTTTTTTGAAGCGCTTAGCAGCACCGCGTACGGTCTTAATTTTTGGCATTTTAATAACTTCCACTTCGCATTGTTAAATAAACGAAACATAGGCGAACAAAACCTATGGGGCCCGAAGGCTCCACAGATTTTGCTGCTTGAAGGCCTTACTGTTTCTTCTTAGGAGCGAGCACCATGATCATCTGGCGGCCTTCGATCTTCGTTGGGAAGGATTCGACTACTGCCAGTTCACTCAGATCTTCACGGACGCGGTTAAGCACTTCCATACCAATCTGTTGGTGGGCCATCTCACGACCGCGGAAACGCAGCGTGATCTTGGCCTTATCGCCATCTTCCAGAAAGCGAATCAGGCTGCGGAGTTTTACCTGATAATCGCCATCGTCGGTACCAGGACGGAATTTGATTTCCTTAACCTGGATAACTTTTTGCTTCTTCTTCTGTTCCTTAGAAGATTTACTCTTTTCATAAAGGAACTTGCCGTAGTCCATAATACGACAAACTGGCGGTTCGGCGTTAGGGCTGATTTCAACTAAATCTACTCCAGCTTCTTCAGCTTTTTCGATCGCTTCTCTCAGACTCACAATCCCCAGTGGTTCACCTTCAAGATCTGTTAAGCGAACTTCCTGGGCGCGAATCTCGCCATTGATACGATTCGGACGTGCCGTTTGAACTCGTTTTCCGCCTTTAATACCTTATTCCTCCAGTTGTTGAAGACTGCGGCTGCGAATCTCTTGTTGCAGCTTCTCAATCACTTCACTTACGTCCAGGCTCCCCAGGTCTTTACCACGGCGGGTGCGAACGGCAACTTTGCCTGCTTCCACCTCTTTATCACCACAGACCAACATATACGGGACACGACGTAAAGTGTGCTCGCGGATTTTAAAGCCAATCTTCTCATTTCTCAAGTCTGCTTTTACGCGAATGCCCGCATTTTGTAGTTTCTGCGTCAATTCTTTAACGTAATCCGCCTGAGAATCGGTAATGTTCATCACAACTACCTGCACTGGCGCAAGCCAGGTTGGGAAGAAGCCCGCGAACTCTTCAGTCAGGATGCCGATGAAGCGCTCCAGTGAACCGAGAATCGCACGGTGAATCATAACCGGCACCTGACGCTCGTTGTCTTCGCCAACATAAGAGGCGCTTAAACGCTGCGGCAGGGAGAAGTCCAGCTGTACCGTTCCGCACTGCCATGCGCGATCGAGGCAGTCATACAGGGTAAATTCAATTTTTGGACCGTAGAATGCGCCCTCGCCCAGCTGGTATTCGAACGGAATACCGTTCTCTTCCAGCGCCACGGCGAGATCCGCTTCTGCGCGATCCCATGTCTCATCGCTACCGATACGTTTTTCCGGACGCGTTGAGAGTTTGACCACGATCTTCTCGAAGCCAAAGGTGCTGTACATATCGTAGACCATACGAATACAGGCGTTAACTTCATCACGTACCTGATCTTCAGTACAGAAGATATGCGCATCATCCTGAGTAAAGCCACGAACACGCATCAGCCCGTGCAGCGCACCTGATGGCTCGTTACGGTGGCAGCTACCGAACTCCGCCATACGCAGCGGCAGATCGCGGTAGGATTTCAGACCCTGGTTGAAGATCTGAACGTGGCCCGGACAGTTCATTGGCTTGATGCAGTATTCACGGTTCTCAGACGAAGTGGTGAACATCGCATCTTTGTAGTTGTCCCAGTGGCCGGTTTTTTCCCACAGCACACGGTCCATCATGAACGGGCCTTTCACTTCCTGATACTGGTACTCTTTCAGCTTGGAGCGCACGAACGTTTCCAGTTCACGGAAGATTGTCCAGCCGTCGTTATGCCAGAACACCATCCCCGGCGCTTCTTCCTGCATATGATACAGGTCAAGCTGCTTACCGATTTTACGGTGGTCACGCTTAGCCGCCTCTTCCAGGCGTTGCAGGTACGCGTTCAGGGCTTTCTTATCGGCCCATGCGGTACCATAGATACGCTGCAACATTTTATTGTTGCTGTCGCCACGCCAGTAGGCGCCTGCGATTTTCATCAGTTTGAAGTGATGACAGAAGCGCATATTCGGCACGTGCGGTCCACGGCACATGTCGACATATTCTTCGTGATGGTACAAGCCAGGCTTGTCATCATGAGCGATGTTTTCATCAAGAATCGAGACTTTATAGCTCTCGCCGCGCTTCACGAAGGTTTCACGCGCTTCATGCCAGCTGACTTTCTTCTTGATGACGTCATAGTTCGTTTCGGCGAGCTCATGCATACGTTTTTCGAGCGCGTCGATATCTTCCTGTGTCAGGGTGTGGTCAAGGTCAACGTCGTAGTAGAAGCCGTTGTCGATAACCGGGCCGATCGCCATTTTGGTGTTGGGCCACAGCTGCTTAATAGCATGACCTAACAGGTGCGCACAGGAGTGACGAATGATCTCCAGACCTTCTTCGTCTTTCGCGGTGATGATCGCAAGCGTTGCATCGCTTTCAATCAGATCGGACGCGTCTACCAGCTCACCGTTTACGCGGCCTGCAATGGTTGCTTTTGCGAGTCCAGGACCGATATCCAGGGCAACATCCATTGGGCTTACAGCGTGGTCGAAATGGCGTTGGCTGCCATCAGGAAGAGTAATTACAGGCATTTTATATCCTTATTTGCAGTGATGCCCCACACATAAGAGCATATACAAAGAAAATAATCGTGATTAAACAGTAGATTACGAAACCATCTGACCAACAATCGTCAAATTGGTTCGTCATCATGCACCTGCCGATTCAGATAAATGCGGATTTACGGCAAGCAGCGTAATGGTAACACTATTAACAGGGCGAATGCACCTTCCCGCGACCGATTTGAACCGCTCATCCTTATGTCTGCGTTCATGAACTTTTGTTGACGGGGGCTCGCAATCCGAAAGTGCTGAGCTATTCTTGATCTGGTCCTTAAACATCGAAGGGGTATCACATGAATGTATCGAGCAGAACCGTTGTGATATTGAATCTACTTTCCGCTGCTGGTCTGGTATTGATACTGGCCGACAGATTCCACTGGTTTTAAGCCGAACCGCTGTTCTGGCATAACCTGTTGTCCCGGGTAAAGCGCTTTCTGGCGCAGACTTTGGTAGACTAAGGGTATCAACTGACAAGGAATGGGTTATGCCAACAAAAAGATTTGCCGTTAAGCACTGGAAAATGGTCGTGGTGTTAATCGCTATTTGCGGCGCGATGTTGCTGCTGCGTTGGGCCGCGATGATCTGGGGCTAATATTATGTCAGCGAAAACGTGCCGTGAATTTACTGAATAAATCTTAACTATCTTTACGATAATTTATGGTCCAAAACCGGTACGTCATAATCCGGTTTTCGCCAGGCTGGGACAGCGTATATATTCCATCACATGTGGCAATAGAAATATCAGGACCACTCACCCGCCACCAGCTTGTGTACATCAAATGCATCATTCATTGACTGGCCGGTAGACTGGGAGCCAGGGGCAATGTTGGAGCCTGCTTCAACATCAGAGGCTTTAGCGATCCCGACTGGGCTGTTAACGTCACTGGCAGGTTGCGTCATATTATCAGCAGCAAATACGCCAAATGAAAGTGCGGAAAGCACCATCGCTGCTGTAGCGGTTTTGATTTTTTTCATAATTCTGTTCTCATACTTAATTAATGCAGAAATGCCTGAGGCGAGTTTTTTGCCTGTGCCGTAAGTGTAGATCTGGATCACACTTTTGCCTAGTCAAATTATTTATCAAATCGTGTCAAATAAACTGAATAAGGCCTGGTCGCCTAATTATGGAGAAATTATGAAGACGAAAGCATGCCTATTATTTCAAAACGCCGTTTAATATAAATAAGCACAGTTTCAAAAAATAAAAAACAGGCCGAGAATAGTCCCGGCCCGAAGAAATTACATTTTATAACCTAAAGAAATCGTGGTTCGGCGATCGGTATGTTCCGGCGCGGAATCAGGCGGTGATGAGTTCCAGGTTACGTTGTACGCCACCTTGAGTCCAAAGTGTTCGTTGATAGCCACGTTCAACGCACTTTCAGAGTTCAGCGTTGTATCTTCAGCACCAAACACCGACACACCCTGGGTGAATTTCGCGTTGTCAGTCATTTGCCATGCGTAGGTGCCCGATGCATAACCCAGCGGCTGGGTTTCATCTTCGCCGTTGGTGTACTCGTCGTAACGGACACCCGGACCGAATTCAAAACGGAGGCTGTGCACCGGTCCATTCAGGAACTGACGACCATAACCCGCAGTCATGACATCGCGCTGGCGATAGCCGTTGTAGCGGTCAGTAAGCCAACTCGCCTGCCCAAACAGGTAGTCATAATCTGTCATGTTGTAACGGCTACGCCCACCTACCGCGTATTTCTCAGAGGAGCGTTCATCGTTAGCAGACGTGTTGCTGGCATTGCCCCACAGCGACCAGGCCGTGGTGTTGCCGTACCAGGTCAGGGTGCTGTCTGCGGTCATGGAGGAGCTTTTCGTGTTACCGGATTGCGCCAGATACCCGGCATTCACGTTACCTTCAAAGGGTTTTTTGGCAGTGGAGGGATCGTCCATGACAGTAAAAACGGTATCATCGGCGGTTGCATTCAGTGACGCAAATACGCCACCCGCCAGCATCAGTGCTGCGGGTACTGTCTTCAAAAGCTTCATTTATTTTAGGAGTCCGTACAACATAAAAAGAGACCGTCACGGTCTCGGAAACTTTCTTGCGGATCAATGACAAGGCGACCATAGAAAGGTAACAAATTATAAAAAGCCGCAAATAACATAGCAATAATTTCTTCTTTCATTTTTTGAATAAGAACGATCCCAAAATGCGATTTAATGTATATACCCGGCCAAGGTTTTTTGTCAGCATTCATTTTTAAAATCATACTGTTATTTACGTTGCCTTCCTGCCAAACGGTGCCAGGCTTAAAATAACCCATGATAAAAGGAGGTCATGATGGCTTCGATTTACACGCTGACGCTCTCCCCTTCCCTCGACTCTGCGACCATGACGCCGCAAATCTATCCGGAAGGTAAGCTGCGCTGTAGCGCGCCGGTGTTTGAGCCGGGCGGCGGCGGCATTAACGTGGCGCGTGCCATTACCCATCTCGGCGGAAAAGCAACCGCCATCTTCCCCGCTGGCGGCGCCACGGGTGAGCATCTGGTTGCGTTGCTGGCAGATGAACAGGTTGCCGTAGATACCGTTGACGCCAGAGACTGGACCCGGCAAAACCTGCATGTCCATGTTGAATCCAGCGGCGAGCAATATCGTTTTGTGATGCCAGGGGCGAAGTTGAGCGATGATGAGTTTCGTCAACTGGAAGAGAAAGTGCTGACCATTGAAAGCGGCTCATTGCTGGTGATCAGCGGTAGCCTGCCGCCGGGCGTCAAAACAGAAAAGCTGACGGCACTGGTTCAGGCGGTGCTCCAGCGCGGCATCCGCTGCATTGTCGATAGCTCAGGCGATGCCCTGAAGGCGGCGTTAGAGCCCGGACAACTTGAACTTGTCAAACCTAACCAGAAAGAGCTCAGTGCGCTTGTCAATCGCGAGCTCAACCAGCCTGATGACGTGCGTACTGCCGCAGAAGAGCTGGTACGCACGGGCAAAGCGCATCGCGTTGTAGTCTCTCTCGGTCCTCAGGGTGCGCTGGCCGTCGACAAGACGGGCTGCGTGCAGGTTGTTCCACCGCCGATGAAAAGTCAGAGTACCGTGGGTGCCGGTGACAGTATGGTTGGCGCGATGGTGCTGAAGCTGGCGCAGGGCGCTTCGCTTCTGGAGATGGCACGCTATGGCGTCGCGGCAGGGAGCGCTGCCACCATCAATCAGGGAACCCGTCTGTGTTCGCTTGCGGATACTCAGAAAATTGTCGATTACCTGGCGAGAAGCTGAACGTGCTTCCCCTTCCCGTGGAGGGGGAAGTCGCCAAATATGGCTTATCGACTATGCTAAGAAAACTTTCAGGATAACAACGAGGTGAATTATGAGCAGTGGTGATATCACCCGCTACGTCGTAACCGTCAATATTCATGAAGCATCGCTGACCGAACTGAATGAACTCAACAACGCTTTCACGCGGGCGAATTTTCTGCTCACGCTGACGGACGATGAGGGCAATATTCACGATCTCGGCTCGCTGGCCTTTGGCCTGATAAGCCCGCTGAGTCAGGAGGAGGTGAAGGCGCTGGCCAGTAGCCTGGTGGAAAGCGTGACTGACAAAGCCACGGAAATTGATGTGGATAGCTGGGAAAACTGGCATAAAAAAGAGCAATAAGTGCCCTGTACAAAATTAAACCGCTCAGTTGTGCGTTAGTTCCTGTTTTTTTATAGCCGTTTTGCGCTAACTTTATGATCTGGCAGACAACATGGGAGAGACATCATGTGGCAGGCTATCAGTCATCTTTTAAGTGAGCAACTGGGTGAAGGTGAAATTGAACTGCGTAACGAACTGCCAGGCGGAGAGATCCATGCCGCATGGCATTTACGTTACGCCGGGCGCGATCTCTTCGTAAAATGTGATGAGCGCGAATTGCTCCCCATTTTTACGGCCGAAGCCGATCAGCTTGAGTTGTTATCGCGCAGTAAAACAGTCAACGTTCCACAGGTTTTAGCCGTTGGCAGCGATCGTGACTACAGCTTTCTGGTGATGAACTATCTTCCGGCGCGCCCTCTGGATGCGCACAACGCCTTTATTCTCGGCCAACAGATCGCCCGTTTGCACCAGTGGAGCGATCAACCTCAGTTTGGGCTCGATTTCGATAACGACCTCTCAACCACCCCACAGCCAAACGCGTGGCAACGCCGCTGGTCGACTTTTTTTGCCGAGCAGCGCATAGGCTGGCAGCTGGAGCTGGCCGCTGAAAAGGGACTAGCGTTCGGCAACATCGACGCGATTGTTGAACACATTCAGCAGCGTCTGGCTTCGCATCAGCCTCAGGCTTCCCTTCTGCACGGTGATTTATGGTCGAACAACTGCGCGCTTGGGCCTGATGGTCCCTATATATTTGACCCGGCCTGCTACTGGGGCGACAGAGAATGTGACCTCGCGATGCTGCCGTTGCACCCTGAACAGCCGCCGCAAATTTATGATGGCTATCAGTCTGTCTCGCCGTTACCTGCGGGTTTCCTTGAACGTCAGCCGGTTTATCAGCTGTACACCTTGCTAAACCGGGCGATTTTGTTTGGCGGGAGTCATCTGGTGAATGCCCAGCGGGCGCTGGACCGTATCCTGGCGGCATAGCGGGAGGGGGCGGCAATACGCCCCCTTTGACATTACAGGAAGCCGAGCAGCGTAAAGAAGAAATACCCGGCCACAATGATAATAACCGGCAGGATATAGAGCGGGAAAAACTGCACAAAAATGGTATGACGCGGAACGACAATGCGCGATTCGATCTGCTCGCGGCTCATCCCGTCAGGGCCTTTCGCCTTCTCAAGTATCAGCTGATCTTCCACCCCTTCGCGTAAAAAGCGGGTCTGGCGACTCATGCGCGCGCCGGAGGCCTGCAACGCCATCGCGATAAAGATCAATGCATAGATTATCCAGAACCCGACATTCAGCTGGTGATGAAAATCCGGGGTGGGCGAGTTGAACCAGAAGACGTTCAGGAATGGGGTGTTAAACCGCATCATCTCAATCATGACGTGGGCAAAATCGAGCATGACGGCATTAATGCCCGGCTGTTTTTCGCTGTGATCGTACATAAATTTAAGTACGGAGATCAGCGTTGAAATCAGGGCGGGAATGAAAATAACCCAACCAGCAATACGTTTTAAGACTGCGATGCGTCCAGCTTGTTGATACGTCATTAGTTCCTCTTCATAAAGACGCGTTATTTGTGCCTAAGTCTACCTGCTGTCGGTCATTTTCGCCCGATCTTTGAATGCAATATGCTAAATTGCTTGTGCTTAGCACCGTTCGTCTTACCCCCAAGATAAGGAGATGTTGTAATGTCGACACCGCGCCAGATACTTGCCGCTATTTTTGACATGGATGGATTGTTGATTGATTCCGAACCCCTGTGGGATCGGGCTGAACTGGACGTGATGGCCAGCCTCGGCGTCGATATCAGTCGTCGTAATGAGCTTCCCGATACTCTGGGGCTGCGCATCGATATGGTGGTTGACCTTTGGTATGCCCACCAGCCATGGGTTGGCCCGGATCGCGACGAAGTTACGGCGCGCATTATCAACCGTGCTATCTCCCTTGTAGAAGAGAATAAGCCTCTGTTACCGGGCGTACGCGACGCTATCGCCCTGTGCAAGGCGCAAGGGCTGAAAGTGGGGCTTGCCTCTGCCTCACCTCTGCATATGCTGGAAAAAGTGCTGACGATGTTCGGGCTGCGCGACAGCTTCGACGCGCTGGCCTCGGCCGAAAAGCTTCCTTACAGCAAGCCACATCCGCAGGTGTATATGGACTGCGCCGCGAAACTGGGGCTGGATCCGCTTACCTGTGTGGCGCTGGAAGATTCGGTTAACGGCATGGTGGCGTCCAAAGCCGCACGTATGCGCTCCATCGTTGTGCCGGCTGAAGAAGGCCGACACGATCCCCGCTTTGCCCTCGCGGATGTCAGGCTGACGTCTCTTGAAGAATTGACTGCCCGCCATCTGCGCGGAGAGTAACGCTCTTTCAGGCAGCTTCGGCTGCCTGTATCACAAAATCAAAACAACGTTTTACTTTATTTGCTTTTCTCATTCCAGACTCCTATCCTTACGTGCAGAATGACAATAACCTGACTTCTGAGGCGCGTATGATACTGGATGCTTTTACTCTGGCAGGAAAAGTGGCGATGGTGACCGGGTGCGATACCGGTCTGGGGCAAGGCATGGCCATTGCCCTCGCCCAGGCAGGATGCGATATCGTGGGGGTAAACCGCAAGGTTCCTGACGAAACGGCAGCGCGCGTCACGGCGCTGGGACGGCGCTTTATCGCAATTCGCGCCGATCTCGGCAAGCATGAGAGTATTCAGAGCGTCGTGGATACCGCCGTCACAGAGATGGGCCGCATCGATATTCTGGTTAACAATGCCGGCACCATTCGTCGGTGCGATGCGCTGGAATTTAGCGAGAAGGACTGGGACGAGGTCATCGATCTCAATCTGAAATCGGTCTTTTTCCTCTCTCAGGCAGTAGCGAAACAGTTTATCGTGCAGGGTCAGGGCGGCAAGATCATTAACATTGCCTCCATGCTCTCCTTCCAGGGCGGCATTCGGGTGCCGTCCTATACGGCTTCGAAAAGCGGCGTCCTCGGGCTCACCCGCCTGTTGGCAAACGAATGGGCGCCGCTAGGTATTAACGTGAACGCTATCGCGCCGGGTTATATGGCGACAAATAACACCCAACAACTTCGCGATGATGAGCAGCGCAGCCAGGCGATCCTCGACCGTATTCCGGCGGGCCGCTGGGGACTTCCGGAGGATTTACAGGGTCCGGTGGTGTTTCTGGCCTCGGCGGCGTCGGATTACGTTAACGGCCATACCCTTGCCGTAGACGGTGGCTGGCTGGCGCGCTAACCGCCGGTTTGTGACAAAGAGTTACACCGTCACCTCTTTCACACACTGTATAAAAACCCTATACTGTATGGATTGACAGTTTACCGGGTTTTATCATGACGGCGGAAGGCCACCTGCTTTTTTCACTTGCCTGTGCAGTGTTTGCTAAAAACGCTGAACTGACCCCTGTGCTGGCGCAGGGGGACTGGTGGCATATTGTCCCTTCTGCCGTGCTGACCTGCCTGCTGCCGGACATCGATCATCCAAAATCATTCCTTGGTCAGCGGCTGAAGTGGATTTCAAAACCCATCGCCAGAGCCTTTGGTCATCGCGGGTTTACCCACAGCCTGCTGGCCGTATTTGGCCTGCTTACACTCTTCTATTTGAAGGTTCCCGAGAGTTGGATAGTCCCGGCGGATGCCATTCAGGGCATGGTGCTCGGCTACTTAAGCCATATCCTCGCCGATATGCTGACGCCAGCGGGCGTTCCGCTGCTCTGGCCCTGCCGCTGGCGTTTCCGCCTGCCAATCCTCGTGCCGCAAAAAGGCAACCAGCTGGAGCGCGTTCTGTGCATGGCGCTGTTTGCCTATGCCGTCTGGATGCCGCAGACATTGCCCGAAAATGGTGCAGTGCGCTGGTCATCGCAGATGATCAACTCGCTGCAATTTCAGTTCAATCGTTTTATTAATCACCAGATTGAGCATTAAACCGGCAATACAATCACTTTTGTCATAAACCATTCCATATGGATATAAGCGCCACATCACACTTCTGATAACCTTGCGCCAACAGGTTCGGTAAAAACCGACCGTATAATAAATCAGGAGAACGGGGATGAATTTTCCACTCATCGCGAACATTGTTGTGTTCGTCGTATTGCTATTGCTTCTCGCCCAGGCTCGCCACAAACAGTGGAGCCTGGCGAAAAAGGTACTGGTTGGTCTGGTCATGGGCGTGGTGTTTGGCCTGGCCTTACACGCTATTTACGGCTCCGACAGCCCGGTACTGAAAGATTCCATTCAGTGGTTCAACATTGTCGGTAACGGCTATGTACAGCTGCTGCAAATGATCGTTATGCCGCTGGTATTCGCCTCAATTCTGAGCGCCGTAGCCCGCCTGCATAATGCTTCTCAACTGGGTAAAATCAGTTTCCTGACCATTGGCACCCTGCTCTTCACCACGCTGATTGCGGCGCTGGTGGGTGTGCTGGTTACCAATCTGTTTGGCCTGACTGCTGAAGGTCTGGTGCAGGGTAGCGCTGAAACCGCGCGTCTGACGGCGATTGAGACCAACTACGTGGGTAAAGTGGCCGATCTGACCGTTCCGCAGATGGTGCTCTCCTTCATTCCGAAAAACCCGTTTGCTGACCTGACCGGTGCAAGCCCAACCTCCATTATCAGCGTAGTGATCTTCGCTGCGTTCCTGGGCGTGGCTGCGCTGAAGCTGCTGAAGGACGATGCGCCGAAAGGCGAGCGGGTTCTGACTGCCATCGATACCCTGCAAAGCTGGGTAATGAAGCTGGTGCGTCTGGTCATGCAGCTGACGCCGTACGGTGTCCTGGCGCTGATGACCAAAGTCGTGGCAGGTTCTAACCTGCAAGACATCATCAAGCTTGGCAGCTTTGTGATTGCCTCGTACCTCGGTCTGGGCATCATGTTTGTTGTGCACGGCATCCTGCTGGCGGTGAACGGCGTTGGCCCGCTGAAATATTTCCGCAAAGTTTGGCCGGTGCTGACCTTCGCCTTCACCAGCCGTTCCAGCGCGGCATCGATTCCGCTGAACGTGGAAGCACAGACACGTCGTCTGGGCGTACCCGAGTCTATCGCCAGCTTCTCGGCCTCCTTTGGCGCCACCATCGGGCAGAACGGCTGTGCGGGTCTCTACCCGGCGATGCTAGCCGTGATGGTTGCCCCAACCGTGGGTATTAACCCGCTGGATCCGGTCTGGATTGCGACGCTGGTCGGTATCGTGACCATTAGCTCCGCCGGTGTTGCGGGCGTGGGCGGCGGCGCGACCTTCGCTGCGCTGATCGTTCTGCCTGCGCTGGGGCTGCCGGTAACGCTGGTTGCCCTGCTGATCTCTGTTGAACCACTGATCGATATGGGTCGTACCGCGTTGAACGTGAGTGGTTCAATGACCGCCGGTACCCTGACCAGCCAGTGGCTGAAGCAGACCGACAAAACGATTCTCGACAGTGAAGATGATGCCGAACTGGCACATCGTTAATCACTGCTGAAATAAAAAAACCGCCATCGGGCGGTTTTTTTATGGCTGTTATTCTTCAACCTCTTCATCCTGGCGGGTCTGCATTGCCCATCGCTGCGCCGATTCCGGCACCGTAAACGCAGGGGAGCGACGGAAGTGCTCGCCAATCAGCACGAAGGCAACGTATTTACCCCGCAGCATCCAGACATCGCGAAAACCATCCACCTTCAGGGCATGGTCTGGCGGCGCGGGCTCAACGCGGGGTACATAGCTAATAACCTGGCGGTTTTGTTGACGAAGAGGTTTCATAAGCGACGGGTTCACTAAAGCAAATTCTTAAAGCAGGAAATTTCTATCATAGCCGATTCTCCCCCCGCCCGTCGCGCCTGACGTATCGCAGATGGCTCCTTTCGCTAATCAATATCTGAAAACGCTTAGTTCGCCTGCTAATTCTTAACATTGTTCTATCCTTAATAGGGTTTTTAGGAATGAACAAAGGAGAAGCGTGCAATGTCGAACAATGTTAAACCACATCAGTCACCCATTCATGGGACTGAAGAATCTCAACCGGGAATGGACTCACTTGCCCCAGCCGACGGCTCACACAAACCATCACCGGGTCCATCCGCACCGGGTGAACAGCCTACCGCCCCGGGCAGCATGAAAGCCCCGGAAACGGAAAACGAAAAGCTGAAATCGCTCGATCCTCACCGCAAGGGCGGTGAAGGCCATGCGCTGACCACGAACCAGGGCGTTCGCATTGCCGATGATCAGAACTCCCTGCGCGCCGGAACGCGCGGCCCGACGCTGCTGGAAGATTTCATCCTGCGCGAAAAAATCACCCATTTCGACCATGAGCGTATCCCTGAGCGTATCGTCCACGCTCGCGGCTCCGCGGCGCACGGCTATTTCCAGCCGTACAAGAGCCTGAAGGAGATCACCAAAGCAGATTTCCTTTCCGATCCGAACAAAATCACACCGGTGTTTGTGCGTTTCTCTACCGTACAGGGCGGCGCGGGTTCGGCCGACACGGTGCGTGATATCCGCGGCTTCGCCACCAAATTCTATACCGAAGAGGGCATTTTCGACCTCGTCGGGAATAACACTCCGGTTTTCTTCATACAGGACGCGCATAAGTTCCCTGACTTTGTCCATGCGGTAAAACCAGAACCACACTGGGCCATACCGCAGGGACAAAGTGCGCATGACACATTCTGGGACTACGTCTCCCTGCAACCGGAAACCCTTCACAACGTGATGTGGGCGATGTCTGACCGGGGGATCCCGCGCAGCTATCGCACCATGGAAGGCTTTGGTATTCATACCTTCCGTCTGATTAACGCTGAAGGTAAAGCGACGTTTGTGCGTTTCCACTGGAAACCGGTCGCGGGGAAAGCGTCCCTGGTGTGGGATGAAGCGCAGAAGCTGACTGGACGCGATCCGGACTTCCACCGTCGCGAACTGTGGGAATCCATTGAAGCCGGTGATTTCCCGGAATACGAGCTGGGGTTACAGCTGATCCCGGAAGAAGACGAGTTCAAATTCGACTTCGACCTGCTCGACCCGACCAAGCTTATTCCTGAAGAGTTGGTGCCGGTTCAGCTGGTGGGTAAAATGGTGCTTAACCGCAACCCGGATAACTTCTTCGCGGAAAATGAGCAGGCAGCGTTCCACCCGGGCCATATTGTGCCGGGGCTGGACTTCACCAACGATCCGCTGCTGCAGGGTCGTCTGTTCTCTTACACCGATACGCAGATCAGCCGTCTTGGTGGACCTAACTTCCATGAGCTCCCAATCAACCGTCCGACCTGTCCGTACCATAACTTCCAGCGTGACGGGATGCATCGCCAGGATATCGATACCAACCCGGCGAACTACGAGCCGAACTCCATTAACGATAACTGGCCGCGTGAAACCCCGCCGGGGCCAAAACGTGGCGGATTCGAGTCGTATCAGGAGCGCGTGGACGGAACAAAAATTCGCGAGCGCAGCCCGTCATTCGGCGAATATTACGCTCAGCCTCGCCTGTTCTGGAACAGCCAGACTCCGATCGAACAGCAGCACATTATCGGCGGCTTCAGCTTCGAGCTGAGCAAAGTGGTGCGTACCTACATTCGCGAGCGCGTGGTCGACCATCTGGCGCATATTGATATCCAGCTTGCTCAGGGCGTGGCGAATAATCTCGGCATTACGCTGACTGACGAGCAATGCCATGCTGCACCGCCTAAAGACGTGAACGGGCTGAAGAAGGATCCGTCCCTGAGCCTGTACGCGGTACCTGGCGGGTCGATCAAAGGCCGCGTAGTGGCTATCCTGCTGAACGATAAACCGCGCGCCAGCGACGTTCTGGGGATCATGAGGGCGCTCAAGACTCAGGGCGTACACGCCAAACTGCTTTACTCACGCATGGGTGAAGTGACGGCCGATGATGGCTCCGTCCTGCCGATTGCCGCGACCTTTGCCGGGGCACCGTCCCTGACGGTTGATGCGGTGATTATGCCGTGCGGCGACGTTGAGAGTCTGCTCGGTAACGGTGATGCCGCCTATTATCTGCTGGAAGCCTATAAGCACCTGAAGCCAATCGCCCTCGCAGGCGATGCGCGGAAGTTTAAATCGCTGCTGAAGGTACCGGCTCAAGGGGAAGAAGGCATTGTCGAAGGTGATAACATTGACGATGCGTTTATGACCCGGCTGTTTGACCTGCTCGCCGCGCACCGCGTGTGGTCGCGCAGCAGCAAGATTGACCAGATACCGGCGTAAAAAAAGCCGGGTGGCGATACGCTTACCCGGCCTATATTTCGACTGATGTTGTAGGCCCGGTAAGGCGAAGCCGTCCCCGGGCTTTATTTTGCTCACAAATCCCTGAACGTCCCCAGACGATACCCACGCTCGGCAATCGCATACTTCAACGACGCCGACGTTAGCACGTCCAGTTCCGCCAGACGCGGCCAGCAGTAGGCGCTCTTACGTACGATGTTATCGACAAACGCCGGATGCGCCATTACCTCAAGCGAGCGCTCCCCTTTTGCGGCGGAGGCATCCAGCACCTTCAGGAACAGCGCTTCGTCGATATCGTCGCCATAAAATGCGCTGCTGAACCCCTCCGTTGACGTCACCGCAACGTCCGGCAGTCCGCGCACCTCCCGATCCACGCGCATCGCCACGCCTTTACGTTTGGCAAATTCTGCCACAAGCGGGAAAATCGCCGGGATCATATGCACATGATGATGACTGTCGATATGGGTGGGCTCGCGGCCAAACACATCCACAAAGCGGTTAAACTGGCAGTCCAGCTCGCGGGCAATCTCATCAAGCGGCAAAGCGTCCTGCTCCGCCATTTCCCAAATCCATTTACCCAGTTGCCCGTCGCGCGTCAGCCCCGGCATCGGTGAAAGGGGCAACCCAAGCGTCAGCACAAAGTGCATGCCCACGCCCAGTTCGGGCAGCTCACGGCTTAACTGCGCCGCATGTTCCACCGCCTCACCGTTGATGAGCGCTGTTGTAGAGGTCACGACGCCCCGGCGACAGGCTTCGATAATGCCGTAGTTCTGCCCTTTTGACAGGCCGAAATCATCGGCATTGACGATCAGCAGGTTTTCCATCGCGCCTCCTCTTAACGGTGTGTGAGTTTCAGTTTCTCAACCGTTGCAGCAAAGTTTGGCAGCCATTTCTCATGCGCCAGTATCATCTCACTCGCGAGTTTTTCAGCGTCACGGTCAGAATGCACCAGCGGGCTCAGGTTCAGCGCCAGCAGCACGTCATTCAGCTCGCCGCTCAGGGCCGCATTGCTCGCCGCCACTTCAAAGCCTTTGATGGTGTGAATCAGGCCCATCACCTTATCGTCGAAGTGGGTAATGCGGGGATGCGGTTTTGCACCCTCGCGCCCAAGGATGCAGGTCATCTCCACGGCCCAGTCTGCCGGGATATTGTCGATGTGCCCATGATGCGGAACGTTCACATAGTGCTCGGCCTGCTTGTCATTGTAAATGGCGTTGATCACTTCACACGCGGCATCTGAATAGTATGCCCCACCGCGCTGCTCAAGCTCTTTCGGTTTGACGTTCAGGTTCGGATCTTTATACAAATCAAAAAGCTGCTTCTCTACTTTCTGTACAACCTGAGCGCGTGCGCCTCCTTTGTAGTATTCGCCCATTTCAATCGCCAGCATCTCTTTCTGCTTGAAGTAGTAAAGCAGATACGAGCACGGCAGCAGATTCAGGGAGCGGATCAGCCCTTCGCTGAACGGCAGATCGAAGATGTTTTTCACCGAGGCCGCGGTCAGGCGACCAGAGGCAACGCCATCAAGCAGCTCCGCAAAGCGCGATTGCCCGTTCACAATCACATCTTTGATAAAGACCATGTGGTTCAGGCCGAACAGGTCAATGGACAATTCATCGTTATCGGTTAGCGCCAGCACATCGCGGATGAACATCTTCATGCCGATCGGAATATTGCAGACGCCGATAAAGCGTTTGAAACCGGTGTGACGATAGACTGCCTCGGTGACCATCCCGGCCGGGTTGGTAAAGTTAATCACCCACGCGTTCGGGCAGATCTCTTCCACGTCTTTAATGATGTCAAAAATGACCGGAATAGTACGCAGACCTTTAAACAGGCCACCTGCCCCGTTGGTTTCCTGGCCCAGATAACCGTGGCTCAGCGGAATACGCTCGTCCAGCTCACGCGCCTTCAGCTGGCCGACGCGCAGCTGGGTGGTCACGAAGTCAGCATCTTTCAGCGCCAGGCTGCGATCCAGCGTTTTATGCACGGTTAAAGGCACGCCTGCTTTTTCAACCATGCGTTTGCACAGTTCAAAAATAATATTTAGCTTCTCCTGACCTTCTTCAACATCCACCAGCCATAATTCGCTGACCGGTAATTCATGATAACGTTTCAGGAAACCTTCAAGTAATTCCGGGGTATAGCTGCTGCCGCCACCAATGGTTACGACTTTTAATTTCTTTTGCATAAACTCTCCCTTAGCTTATCAGGGTAATCGCCTGCAAGGTATAGCGTACTCTTCCCGCTATTTGGGCAAGCCATTACGTCAATATTCCTGGCGGATAACCGCCGAAAGTTAATTAATTACCGTTAAATTTTTGCGGTAACTGTTCGGTGTGAATGAAGTCATTTTCTTAAAGGTTTTAATAAACAGGCTGGGGCTGCTGTAACCCGATTCGTAAGCGATATCGGTGACAGAGTAGTTAGTAATTTCCAGCTGTTTTTTGGCAAAATTGATGCGGATTTCATTAATAATTTGAACAGGCGTTTTACGGTAATAGCGCTGCGTGGCGCGCGTTAAATATTCCTGCGATTTACCCGACAGCGCCACCATGTTTTCCAGGGCGTTATCGCTGAACTGTCCTTTGTCGTGCATCAGCTCCACGGTACTGCGCAGCCACTGAGGAATATCATCCACCACCTGCTGTTCTTCACGATGATGGCGAAGACGGTTCATGACGTAGAACGTCACGGTTTCAATAAATTCATCAAATTCATTGTCGCGGAAATTCAGCGAGGCGATAACCGTTTCAATCCAGGTCATAAACTCATTTTTAACGCGATACACCTGTGACGCCACAAAGCAGAACGGAACCAGCGGCAGATAGTGCTTCTCGAAGAAACGCCTGCTCACCCCTACGTTAAGAATGCGCGTCGCACCAAACTCATAAAAGCTCTGGTGATAGGACCCCATCGGCAGGAAGACGAAATCGCCACGCTCAAGCAGGACGCGCTTACCGTTGATCTCCTGATAGTAGCGGCCGGTCAGAACAATCGTGAACTCGTAGTAGTCATGCTGGTGCAGACCGCTGGCGCTCTCCGTTTTGTTGTAAATCACCACGTGAAAATTCTTGCCATTAAACAGCTGCTGCTCATGTGCGGTTTTGATTTCCATCGTGCTGACCTCCTGGTGCCTGTTCAGACTTACTGCATCTTCTCGTGAAGCTCGATGAGCTCCGCTACCATCTCGCGCGCCAGCATGGAGGTCATCAGGTGATCCTGCGCATGTACCAGCACCAGACTCACTTTCATCTTTCCTTCGCCCTGGTCGCTTTCGATGAGTTTCGTCTGCACCAGATGCGCTTCGTTTAACGCCGTACGGGACTGCTCCATCATGGTTTTCGCGGCAACAAAATCGCCCTGCTTAGCCTGCTTAAGCGCCGCATACGCCAGGCTTCGCGCCTGCCCGGAATTGATGATGAGCCCCATCACCACTTCTTCCAGATCGTTCACTGCGGTTTCTTCGGCAACGATACTCTCTAAATCTAACATCTTTAAGCTCCTTTACGCTGGCGCGGGTTGCCCCGCGCCGTGCAATTTTAGAATTTCAGTGCGAGGGCGATATCCTCTTCGCTCTCTTCTTCATCGATAACCGTTGCAGCCTTGTTTGAAGTGAAGTGGTTTACTGAATTTGGCCACCTGAACAGAGGTGATATGCTCACCTCAGAACAACACAGGTGTCATAATGAAAAAAAGAAATTTCAGCGCAGAGTTTAAACGCGAATCCGCTCAACTGGTCGTTGACCAGAACTACACCGTGGCAGATGCAGCCAGCGCTATGGATGTCGGCCTTTCCACAATGACGCGATGGGTGAAACAATTACGTGATGAACGGCAGGGCAAAACACCAAAAGCCTCCCCCATTACCCCGGAACAAATTGAAATCCGTGAGCTCAGGAAAAAGCTACAACGTATTGAAATGGAAAATGAAATATTAAAAAAGGCTACCGCGCTCTTGATGTCAGACTCCCTGAACAGTTCTCGATAATCGGGAAACTCAGGGCGCGTTATCCTGTGGCCACTCTCTGCCATGTGTTCGGGGTTCATCGCAGCAGCTACAAATACTGGAAAAACCGTCCTGAAAAGCCAGACGGCAGACGGGCTGTATTACGCAGTCAGGTACTTGAACTGCATGGCATCAGCCACGGCTCTGCCGGAGCAAGAAGCATCGCCACAATGGCAACCCAGAGAGGCTACCAGATGGGGCGCTGGCTTGCTGGCAGACTCATGAAAGAGCTGGGGCTGGTCAGTTGCCAGCAGCCGACTCACCGGTATAAGCGTGGCGGTCATGAGCACGTTGCTATCCCGAATCATCTTGAGCGACAGTTCGCCGTAACGGAACCAAATCAGGTGTGGTGCGGTGATGTGACCTATATCTGGACGGGTAAGCGCTGGGCGTACCTCGCCGTTGTTCTCGACCTGTTCGCAAGAAAACCAGTGGGCTGGGCCATGTCGTTCTCGCCGGACAGCAGGCTCACCATGAAAGCACTGGAAATGGCATGGGAAACCCGTGGTAAGCCCGTCGGGGTGATGTTCCACAGCGATCAAGGCAGCCATTATACGAGCAGGCAGTTCCGGCAGTTACTGTGGCGATACCGGATCAGGCAGAGTATGAGTCGGCGTGGAAACTGCTGGGATAACAGCCCAATGGAGCGCTTCTTCAGGAGTCTGAAGAACGAATGGGTGCCGGCGACGGGCTATGTAAGCTTCAGCGATGCAGCTCACGCAATAACGGACTATATCGTTGGATATTACAGCGCACTAAGACCGCACGAATATAATGGTGGGTTACCGCCAAACGAATCAGAAAACCGATACTGGAAAAACTCTAACGCGGTGGCCAGTTTTTGTTGACCACTTCAGTTCGCAATCGCCACGAACGGCATGTAGAGCAGGGTTGCAATCCCGAGGTTGAATATCGCCAGCAGGAAGGCGGCCACGCTACCGTTGGTGTTGAAGAACGCGCCCAGACCAGCTGGCATCGTCCACGGCGCAATGTTGGTCACCGGCGGGATAATGCCCAGGTAATACGCCGTCAGCGTAATCGCGGCCAGCAGCGGCTGAACCAGGATGAATGGAATGAACATCACCGGGTTCATGATAATTGGCAGACCAAACAGGATCGGCTCGTTAATCTGGAAGATGCCTGACGGCAGGGCCAGCTTCGCAACCTGACGATGGTCGGCGCGGCGAGAGACAATAAAGACCGCGATGATCAGACCCAGCGTCGCCCCGGTACCGCCCAGGAAGATATAGGAGTCAAGCATCGGCTTCGCCCACACATGGAAGGTTTTACCGGCCGCCAGCGCCGCATCGACGGAGCCGTACTGCTGGTAAAGCGCGACGTTTTCCAGTGCCCACGGGGTCATAATACCGCTGTCCAGCGCCGCCAGTGCCAGTGAACCATGCACGCCGAAGAACCACAGCAGGGAAGTAAAGATGACATACGCCCAACCGACCACGCTACCCATCGACGCCAGCGGCGTTGAGATAGAGTCCATAATGATCTGGTGGAAGTTAGTCCCCCAGTGAGAGAGCGCCCAGGCAATAATCCCCATGATGGAGAGAATAATGAAGCCCGGTATCAACGCGGAAAATGAACGAGAAACAGAGGCCGGAACGCTATCAGGCAAGCGGATAACCCAGTTGCGGCGAATAATAAAGGTGAACATTTCGGCCACCACCAGTCCGATAATAATACCGGAAATAATGTTTGCCCCACCCAGCCAGTTGGCGCCCACGGCGTAAGCGTCGCCTACACTGTACGGCGTGACGGTCATAAACGCGGCAATGGACAGTAAGCCCGCCGCCAGCGGATCCACTTTACGCTCTTCCGCCAGCGCCATTCCGATAAAGAAAGGCGCCATTAGCGACATAATACCCAACGTACCGTTGTATACGTTGCCGCCAATGGCTTTTAAACCATTAAGGGTTTCAATAGTGGAAGCATCTAACCTAATTCCTAATGAATAAAAAAAGGAACCTTCTCCAAAGCTGAGAAAAACGTTGTTAATTAAAACGAACATTGCCCCGGCTAATGTCAACGGCATTAATTTAATAAAGCCGTTCCTAATGGCATTAACGTGAGGCTGCTTTCCTATTTTAACAGCAAAAGGAAGGAGTACCTTTTCAAGTGAAGCGATGACTTTACTCATAGGAAAATACCCTTAAATGCCGCAACGACCGTTACGGCGTATTGTGTGTGAAATAACTCTTTGACGGGAAAAATAAAAAATTAATTAGCAGCTTTTTTAATCGCCGCAACAGCAGCTTTTAATACACCTAAACCATCAATCTTGCCGTATAAAACGGAATCGATCACTTCGACCGGCTTATTAGGGAGCAAACGTTGAATTTCTGGCAGCATATAAGCGATTTGCGGCCCGAGTAAAATTACATCTGCTGTCTGACCCTTTTCGCCCGCCAGCGTTTCCGGAAACGCCTCAATCACCACAGGGACTTCATATTTTTCGGCCTGCGCGCGCATTTTTGAAACCAGCAGCGAAGTGGACATGCCCGCAGAGCAGAACAAGTAGATATGTTTCTTTTCCATGATAATTTCCCTCTTATTGGTCTGACCGCCGTCGCGCTATCACTCGACTCGCTATCCTGGCTGACGGGCAGTGTGCTGAACATTGTTTGTCGTTGAAGTGAGTATACGCAATGGTACAGGGAGGGGATAATTCTGGATAGACTCAAATTGTCTCTCATTGACCTGGCTTGTTGACTACCTTCACATTTCAGGCAAATATTTCGCGCTAAGAAATAAGATTTACGTATGCATAAAAAAACCGGCCATCAGGCCGGTTTGTTAACACTTTCAGGCAAGCGCGGTTACTGCGCCTTAGGTGCCTGTGGATCGGTGTCGTATTCAGCGCAGGTCTGGTAGCCCGAATTGATCACGTGACCGGTATCATCCAGGGCGACAAAGTAGGTTTCTGCCTTACCATTACGTTGACCCAGAATATAGGTCTGGCAGGTGCCACGCGCGTGGATCATAGTGACTTCTGAAGAAGGTTTACCGGCAATGGCTGCAACCTGGGAACGCGTCATGCCTTTTTTGACGTCTTTTACCACTGGCTGTGTGAACTGATCTGTGGTGCGATCGTAAGCTGTACACCCAGCCAGCATAGTCAGTACCGCCGCTGCGCTTAAAATTCCTGCTACGTTCTTGTTCATATTCCGTCCTCTTGTTTATCAGCGTGTTAACTAAGCATGGGATAAAAATTACTATTGTTCAACTTTGCGAGTTACGCCAGACGAATTTCGGAAAATTCTAATAAAACAACGATAAGCTGCTAAATCGCTGTAAAACAGTACACTCAAAACTGTGATCCTTGTCGTTTCCCCGACAAAGGGTTAGTTTTAACAGATCACACTTTCTGTTTGGTTCTGCATAGGGAGGGCGTAATGGCTCTGCAACAAGAAATTATTCAGGCGCTGGGCGCGAAACCTGCGATTAATGCCAAAGAAGAGATCCGTCGAAGCGTTGATTTTTTGAAAGCTTACCTGTCCGCACACCCTTTCCTGAAGACGCTGGTACTGGGTATCAGCGGCGGTCAGGACTCCACTCTGGCCGGTAAACTAAGCCAGATGGCCATCACCGAGCTGCGTGACGAGACCGGTGACACCGCACTGCAATTTATTGCCGTACGTCTGCCGTATGGCGTGCAGGCCGACGAGCAGGACTGTCAGGATGCGATCGCCTTTATTCAGCCGGACCGTGTTCTTACCGTAAACATCAAAGGTTCGGTACTGGCAAGCGAGCAGGCCTTGCGTGAAGCTGGCATTGAACTGAGCGATTTTGTTCGTGGCAACGAGAAAGCCCGTGAGCGCATGAAAGCGCAATACAGTATCGCAGGGATGACCAAAGGGGTCGTCGTCGGCACCGACCACGCCGCGGAAGCCATCACCGGTTTCTTCACCAAATACGGCGATGGCGGCACGGACATCAACCCCCTCTTCCGCCTGAACAAGCGTCAGGGTAAGCAACTGCTGGCGGCGCTGGGCTGCCCGGAGCACCTGTATAAGAAGGCGCCAACGGCAGACCTGGAAGACGATCGCCCTTCCCTGCCGGATGAAGCCGCGCTGGGTGTGACCTATGACAACATCGATGATTATCTGGAAGGCAAAACGCTCGACGAAGGTACCGCAAAAATTATTGAAGGCTGGTATCTGAAAACCGAGCACAAACGCCGTCCACCCATTACGGTGTTTGATGATTTCTGGAAAAAGTAAAAGCAAAACGGTAACTCAGTTTTGCAGGCCGGGTAAGGCGTAACCGCCACCCGGCTCTTTTTTAACCACCAAACACCTGCTACACTGTATGCCTGAACAGTATATGGAGCAGTATGTGAGCAGGCGTCAATCCGCCCCGCGTCTTGAGTTTGAAGCGGCGGCTATCTACGAATATCCCGAGCATCTTCGCCCCTGGCTTGAGGCGCTGCCTAAACAGCCTGGCGTCTATTTCTTCCACGGCGACAGCGACACCATGCCGCTCTATATCGGCAAAAGCGTAAATATCCGCAGTCGGGTGATGTCGCACCTGCGTACGCCGGACGAAGCGTCGATGCTCAGACAGTCCCGGCGGATCACCTGGATCGAGACGGCAGGTGAACTGGGCGCGCTTCTGCTCGAAGCCCGGCTCATCAAGGAACAGCAGCCGCTGTTTAACAAACGCCTGCGCCGCAACCGCCAGCTGTGTTCCTTGCAGGTTAACGCGGGAAAACCGCAGGTTGTTTATGCCCGGGAAGTGGATTTTTCGCATGAACCGAATCTTTACGGTCTGTTTGCCAACAAACGTGCCGCACTGCAAACTCTGCAATCCCTTGCTGATGAATTACAGCTTTGTTACGGCCTGTTAGGACTGGAAGCGACTACCCGCGGTCGCGCCTGTTTCCGCTCCGCGTTGAAACGCTGCGCCGGGGCGTGCTGTGGAAAAGAGAGCGTTGAAGAACATCATGCCCGGTTTATGGCTGGCCTGGCCTCAATCAGCGTCAACTGCTGGCCGTGGGAAGGCGCGGTGGCGTTGAAAGAGACCCGCGATGCGATGACGCACTATCACGTCATCCGCAACTGGCTCTGGCTTGGCGCGGTTGAAAGTCTGGATGACGCTGCCGCCCTGCTGCGCACACCTGCCGGGTTCGATCAGGATGGCTACAAAATTCTCTGTAAGCCGCTGTTAACCGGTAAATATGAGATAGTCATGCTCAATGACCCGGCAGCCAGGTAATTTCACTTAACAGCAGCGACCCCTTCGTTTCCAGTAGACGGAGGGTATGGCTGCCCTCTTGCCAGCTGGCGCCCTGATCGGCGGTCAGTAATTTATCGCCCAGTTGCCAGGCGCCGCTTAATACGAACGCCACGCCACCGCGTGATGCGAAGGTAGTGAACGTTCGGGTAGCAACGCGCACCTTTGCCTGGCAGTGCTCCCGTCGGGTCATGACATTGAAATCCATCGACATCTGCCCCTCTGTGAGCACGGCTTTCACCGTCAAATCGCCCGCAAAGCCGTAAGGCTGATGGTGTTTCAGGGTATGGCAAAACGCCCTCCCCGCATCCAGCGTCACCTCGCCGCCTTCCAGCAGCGTAATCACCCGGTCAACGCCCGGAAACGCGGAGAATTCGCCGTTACTGGCGATGGAGGCGATGCTGGCCCGCCAGGAAAAATCCCGCGTCGCGGGAGGGAAACAGCAAATCTCACGCGTCTCACCCGCGCCGTTACGCCAGAGACTGACGGGTATTTTACGGATATCAAAGAATTCCATGACCACTCCTGAAGGACGCACCGTGCGCCAGGGCATTTTCACAGACGTATTATCGGCAACGGTATGGCCAGACCTTAGGCATGGGGCAAAAGAAAAACCGCCGGTCCTGTCCACAGCGTTTTCGCTTGTGTAGACAGGAGCCCGGCGGTCTTAAGAGAGTGAACCGATTATTCGGCTGGTGCAGGCATTTTACCTTCCGGCGCTGCACGTTCTGTCAGACGCTTCTCAAAATTGGCATTAAATTGCTTTTTCTGTTCCGGCGTCAGAATGTTGTAAATCTTGTTCTGGGTTTCCATGTGGGCCAGCATATGCGCTTTATGCTGCTCGGCCATTTTGTCGATCTGCGCTTCTGCTTTTGCTTTGTCGAAGCTGTCGCTGGCAATGATGTCATGCATCGCGCGGCGCTCTTCCAGCGGAGGACGTTTCATCTGGTCACGCTGACTTTTCCTGATGTCGCGGATCTGCTGCTTCTGCGCATCGGTCAGGTTCAGATCTTTAAACATCATCATCTCATGATGCATACCCGGCTTGCCTTTATGATGCATCATCATTTTGCCTTCTGCCGGCGCGGCGGTAGTGGTCGCGGTATCGGCGGCGAACGCCATGCTGGTAGCGCCCAGAGCCAGGGTAGAGGCAACAAACAGTGCAGTTAATTTACGCATAATGTCTTTCCTTACTTTCAGTTATTCTTCGGCGCTATGCCGTGTTGACGAGATTAACTTTACGGGGTTTATCGTCAATTAGTCAGAGCAACGGTAAAACAATGAAAGTATAAAAAACACGTTTTCGCCAATTATGGAGAAATTAAGGAAAAAGCGTGGAGAGATGAAACAAAAATATTCAACAGGATGATTTTAAAGAGATTGTGGAGGAGTATAGCGAAGTGCCGTTTAATAATAAAGCAATTCTCCAGGAATATTCCGCAAACACTTCCAGAGCGCTTTTAACGTTAAGAAATTAATTCTTCGTTTCCCCTCCGGTCTGCGCGAGGGGAGACGATCAGGGCATTTTTTCCAGCATCAACCCGGCTCGTAAACCAAACGCGACTGACGGGTTAGGAAATAAAACATATTCCGTGGGGTTCTGTACCGCATAACGCGTCTCACCATCTTCCGCCAGCAGGACGCCCTGGCGAAACGGCGTGAAGTTCAGCGTATGGGGCGCCATATGAAGCTGGAAAGCTTCACTTTGACGCGTGATCTGCTGTACGACCCGATAGCGCACGACGGGTTCCCGGGTGGGTTCCGGCGCAACCCCTGCGAGCAACGCCCGAAGCGCCTGATGCGTAGGGGCAAAACGCGTCAGGTCGTTTTGCCCGAACGGCAGCGCTTTTCCCAGCTCCAGCGTGCAGGACAGCGCGCCGAAATTCTCGCAGGTGAAGTGGGTAAACGTGCCGCCCGGCGTCTGGTGGAAAACCAGCGCTTCCAGTCCCGCGTCGCCAAGCCAGGTCAGAAACGCCTCATCCCACGGCTGATGGCGCTGCGGTAACACGCCAAAACGTACGTGGTACGAGGCGCGGATGGCGGTATGCAGATCGAGGTGCCAGCGCGTTTCCCCCGCCCCGGCAAAAAACGCCGTGACCACCTTCTCCAGCCATTGCGCACGTGTCGTTTCATCACTCTGTGGAAATTGCGCCCAGCGGCCACCAAACATTCGGTTGATGTCGCTCACGAGATACCGTTTGTTTTGCGCCAGCGCAGGCGGATTTCCCAGTACCACCAGCAGACGGCAGTGCAGCGTGATCTCTGCGCGATACAGCGCGCGCAGCAACAGATCGACAATCTCCACAGGCGCGGTTTCATTCCCGTGAATGCCGGTAGAAAGCAGCAGCGACAGGTTATATTGCCCCGTCGGCGTCAGTTCAAGCACGCCCGGCCCCAGCCATCGCCAGTGGAACGAGGGGCCTTCCCCCTCGTGCCGCTCCGGTGTCTCTTCAGCCAGCGTCAGCGCCAGAAAGTTTTCCATATCGTCTCCTTAGCGCTGGAACGGATAAACCGATCCCAGTTGCAGGATGGTTGATAATGCATCCAGCGCCTCGCGGCCTTCGCGCAGCAGCTGCGGATCAACCAGATCGGCCTGAACCAGACGGTCACGATAGTAGCGGTCCACCCAGTCATTGAGGGTATTGAACAGCGTGTCGTTCATCATCACCGCCGGATTCACGGCCTGCATTTCCTCCGGCGTTAACACCACGCGCAGTCGCAGGCACGCCGGTCCCCCGCCGTTGGCCATACTTTCCCGCAGATCAAACACGCGCAGTTCATCAATCGGGTTATCCGCCTGCACCAGTTCGCTGAGATAGCGCCAGACGCCCTGATGGTTGCGGGACTCCTGCGGCAGCACCAGCATCATGCTGCCGTCATCCCGGCTCAGCAGTTGGCTGTTGAACAGATACGTTTCGACCGCATCCTGCACGCTTACCGCCTGCGTGGGCACCTGAATCGGCATAAATCCCGGCACGCGTTCGCGCAGCGTGGCCAGCAACTTTTCCTGATGGGCAAACGCCTGCTCGTGGCAGAACAGCACCTGACGGTTGGAAACGGCAATCACGTCGTTATGAAAAACGCCCTGGTCGATCACCTGCGGATTTTGCTGGGCAAAAATCACCTGAGTAGGATTAACCTGGTTCAGCCGTGCAACCGCCTGGCTTGCGGCTAAGGTTTGTCTCGCCGGATAACGAACCGGCGCGGCGTGGCCGCCCTCTTCCCGTCCATAGATAAACAGCTGCAAACCCGGATCGCCGTAATCGCCACCCAGACGGTTGTGGTTTGCCGCCCCTTCGTCGCCAAACATCGCGACCTGCGGCAGCGCCGAATGCACCTCAAAATGCGCATCATGATTAAAAATGGCGCGCAGCACGCGCCCGGTGGTCTCCGCTTCGCTGGCGCGGTGGAATTTGTTGTTCAGGTTAGCGACAGTCAGATGCACTTTGCCGTCCAGCGTATCCGCCGACGGCGCGACGGTGGCGGCATTCGCTACCCACATTGAAGAGGCTGAACTGGCCGCGGAAAGCAGCTGTGGGGACTGCGTACCGGCTTTTTCAACCACCTGTTCATCCGTACCGCTGAAGCCCAGCTGGCGCAGCACGGCCACGTTCGGCCGCTCCTGCGGCGGGATCACCGCCTGCGGGAAACCGGCATCGGACAGCGCCTTCATTTTCAATAGCCCCTGCTTGGCCGCCAGCTTCGGGTTCGAGACCTGGAAACGGTGCTTCGTCGAAGCTTCATTGCCGAACGACAGCCCGGCATAGTGGTGCGTCAGCCCCACCAGTCCGTCAAAGTTAACCTCACGCGCTTTCATGGGCGTCACCCTCTGTAAAATCCAGCCCCGGATTCAGCGTCTCCGGCAGCGTCAGCGCCGGGGTTTCCAGGCTTGCCATCGGCCACGCGCAGTAATCGGCGGCATACCAGGCGCTGGCGCGATGGTTGCCCGATGCCCCTACGCCACCAAACGGCGCGGTGCTCGCCGCGCCGGTCAGCGGTTTGTTCCAGTTCACGATCCCGGCGCGCGCTTCCAGCAGCAGCTGGTCGAATTTCTCGCGATGCGGGGATATCAGGCCGCTCGACAGACCGTAGCGGGTGTTGTTGGCCATCTCGATCGCCGACTCAAAATCGTCATAGCGCCAGACGCACAGCAGCGGGCCAAAGACCTCTTCATCCGGCACGTTGCTCGTCGCACTCATCTCAATAATCCCCGGCGTCAGCAGCGACGTGCCCGGCATTACCTGCTTCGGCTCCAGCAGGGTCTTCGCCCCACGCGCCACGTGCTCCTGCCACGCTTTCAGCACGTTCAGCGCCGCCTGCCCGGAGATCAGCCCGCCGATAAACGGCTGCGGCTCGGTATCCCATTTCGCGGGAACCAGACGCCCGCTCACCTCCACCAGACGCTTAAGAAACGCATCCCCCTGCGCGCCGCGTTTAACCAGCAGGCGGCGGGCGCAGGTGCAGCGCTGTCCGGCGGTAATGAATGCCGACTGAATGGTCAGGTGGACCGCAGCATCGATATCATCCGGATCTTCCACAATCAGCGGGTTGTTGCCACCCATCTCCAGCGCCAGAATTTTTTCCGGCTGCCCCGCCAGCTGACGATGCAGCTGATAACCCGTTCCGGCACTGCCGGTAAACAGCAGACCGTCAATGTCGCTCAGCGCACTCAGCGCCTGACCGGTTTCACGCCCGCCCTGCACCAGATTCAGCACGCCCGGCGGCAGCCCTGCCTGCTCCCAGAGTTTTACCACCGCTTCTCCGGTTAAGGGGGTTAACTCACTCGGCTTGAAGATAACGGTATTTCCCGCCAGCAGCGCAGGCACAATATGCCCGTTCGGCAGATGCCCGGGGAAGTTGTACGGGCCAAACACCGCCAACACCCCGTGCGGACGGTGGCGCAGCGTGGCGGCGCCGTCCGGCATCCCGGTATGCTGCTCACCGGTGCGGGCATGGTACGCCTTCACCGATATACCGATTTTATTGATCATCGCCGTCACTTCGGTGGTTGCCTCCCAGCGCGGCTTGCTCGTTTCGCAGGCAATGATGCGGGTCAGCTCTGCTTTATTGGCCTCCAGCAGCGCAGCAAATTTCTCAACCAGCGCCTGGCGCTCGGAGAATGGCCGTTTCGCCCATGCCGGAAACGCGCGGCGTGCAGCCTGGCAGGCCTGCTCAACCTGCCCGGCGCTGGCGTCGTTCCCCGACCAGAGCACCTCCTGGCCGACCGGGTTAGTTTTTGTCCGCGCATCACCTTCGCCCGTTACCCAGTCACCGTTAATCCATAGAGTCATGCTGTTTTCTCCTCAGGGCAGAGCCGCACCAGGCGAACCGTGTCGCCAGCGTTACATTTCAGGGCATCCAGTTGCGCAGCCGTCAGTACCAGACGCTCGCATGTTGGGTTGGTTCGCACCAGCATGGCGCGGAAGTTGGCGTAATTCTCGTTCGAGACCAGGCAGGCTGGCCACTCGCCCGGCGCGGGCTGGCCTTCTGAAACCTCAACCAGGCGGCTTTTACGGATGGCGCGTACGCGGTCAATATCGCATTCCAGCGTTGGACCGCCGTCAAAGATGTCGACGTAATTGCGGTAGCGAAAACCCTCTTTCTCCAGCACTGCACGGGCCGGGGCGGTTTGCGGGTGAACTTCGCCGATCACCGCCTGCGCTTCCGGCGTTAAGAAATGGGTATAAATAGGATGCTTCGGCATTAACTCGGCGATAAACGCCTTCTGACCGGTACCGCACAGGTAATCCGCCCGGCTAAATTCCATGGAGAAGAAGCGTTCGCCCAGGCTCTCCCAGAACGGCGAGTAGCCCGTCTCATCAATTACGCCGCGCATCTCCGCGACCACTTTTTCGTTGAAGCGGTCGCGAAAGGCGGCCATAAACATGAAGCGCGATTTGGAGAGCAGATAACCGTTACCCTCTTTGCGCCAGTCCGGATCGAGAAACAGGGTGCAGAGTTCGCTGGCGCCGGTATGGTCATTACAGAGAAAAAGCGTCGGCAGCGCGTTGTAGACGTTCAGCTCTTTCGAGGCGTGGACCATCGTGCCGACGCGGTAGTTGTACCACGGATCGTTAAGCCCGACGGCCACCTCGATGGCGCAAATCCCCGCCACGGTTCCCGTGTCGGTCTCTTCCAGCACGAACACATAGCCCTGTTCGCTTTTTGGCAACGTCCCCTGCCAGGTTTGCAGGGCGCGCTCAATGCGCGCCGACAGCGTTTTTTCATCGGCAGGCAGCGAGGTCAGCCCGCCCCCTGTCTTACCGGCAAGCTGCATAAGCCCGGCGAGATCGCCGTGCGCAACGGGACGGATGACCATCATGATGACACCCCGGACTTCACCTGTTCGCAGGCCAGCGCAAAACGATCTAACCCGGTTCTGACCTCTTCCTCACTGACGATCAGCGCAGGGGCAAACCGCACCACGTTAGCGCCGGCAATCAACACCATCACGCCCTGCTTTGCCGCTTCCTGTGAAATCAGCTTCGCTTTGCCAGCAAACTCAGGGGCAAGCTCACAACCTATCAACAGCCCCAGACCGCGGATCTCTTTGAACATGCCGGTCTGGTTATTGATGGCGGTAAGACGCTCAACAAACCACTGGTGACGCTGCTTCACGCCGCTAAGCACCTCAGGAGTGTTGATGATATCCAGCACCTGTCCGGCGACAGCGGTTGCCAGCGGGTTACCGCCGTAAGTGGTGCCATGGGTGCCCACGGTCATCACGCTGGCGAATGTATCGGTGGTCAGCATCGCCCCCACCGGGAAGCCGCCGCCGAGCGCTTTGGCTGTTGAAAGCACATCCGGGGTCACGCCATAGTGCATGTAGGCGTACAGCTCACCCGTGCGGCCCACGCCGGTCTGGACTTCGTCAAAAATCAGGACCGCGTTATGCCGATCGCACAGCTCGCGCAGCCCTTGCAGGAACGCTTTCTGGGCGGGCATGACGCCGCCTTCCCCCTGCATGGGCTCGACAATCACCGCACAGGTGGTGTCGTCAATCAGCTCGCTGGCAGAGTGTAAATCGTTATACGCCGCATGACGGATATCCGGCGGCAGCGGCGCAAAATCCTGAGAATATGAGGGCTGACCACCCGCACTGACGGTAAACAGCGTGCGGCCATGGAAGGCATTTTTAAAGGCTACGATGCCGCTCTTGTGCGGGCCGAATTTATCGTGCGCATATTTGCGCGCCAGCTTCAGCGCCGCTTCGTTCGCTTCCGCGCCGGAGTTACAGAAAAAGACTTTTTCTGCGAAAGTGGCGTCGATCAGCTTCTTCGCCAGACGCAACGCCGGTTCGTTGGTATAACCGTTGCCGGTATGCCAGAATTTCGCCGCCTGATCATTCAGCGCCTGCCGCAGCGCCGGGTTTGCATGCCCCAGCGCATTCACCGCAATCCCACCCGCAAAGTCGATATACTCTTTGCCCTGCTGATCCCACAGGCGAGAGCCTTCCCCACGTACCGGAATAAAAGCCGCCGGAGCGTACACCGGCATCATCCATTCATCAAAATTTTCACGCGTAACTGACAGAGACATAGCGACCTCATCCGGTAAATAAAAGGTTGTTTAAATGTTAAATAATTGAGTGTTTGCACTGTGAATGTAGATTGCAGCGTTCGTGCCAGCCAGCGATAAAAATGCATAAACGGATTTGGGTAACAGAATATCAATGAGTTACAATATGGAGTTATTCACTATTAATGCATAAATAGTGAATATTTTTACAGCAAGCGGCGCTTTGCCGCACGAAAACAAGAAAGAGTATGCACATGCCAAATATAATTCTGGAATTGTGATCGCTCGCGAAATTTATCGGTCCTTTACGCCCTGTTCGAGGGCAAAACGCGTCGAAATGGTGCAAATATTGCACCGTCGGCATTATCTGTCGCAGTAATTGGGCGAAGCGGATAACAGACGACGTAAATTCTGCTACCATCCTTGCACTATTCACCTTGCATTGGCAGCGACTATGAAATTTGTCTCTTTTAATATCAACGGCCTGCGTGCCCGCCCTCACCAGCTCGAAGCGATTGTTGAGCAACATCAGCCAGATGTGATCGGCTTGCAGGAGACAAAAGTTCACGACGATATGTTCCCGCTCGAAGAGGTAGCGAAGCTGGGCTATAACGTTTTTTACCACGGTCAGAAAGGCCACTACGGCGTTGCGCTGCTGACCAAAGATACGCCGGTGTCGGTGCGTCGTGGCTTCCCGGGTGACGGTGAAGAAGCACAGCGTCGTCTCATCATGGCTGAGCTGCCTTCCCCGCTGGGTAACATCACTGTGATTAATGGTTACTTCCCGCAGGGTGAAAGCCGCGACCACCCGACCAAATTCCCGGCCAAAGCCAAATTTTATCAGGATCTGCAAAACTACCTTACGACCGAACTCAACAAAG
The DNA here is from genome assembly GCF_021869665.1 of Enterobacter cloacae complex sp. ECL411. Classification (NCBI taxonomy): domain Bacteria; kingdom Pseudomonadati; phylum Pseudomonadota; class Gammaproteobacteria; order Enterobacterales; family Enterobacteriaceae; genus Enterobacter; species Enterobacter cloacae complex sp. ECL411. The sequence goes on along the minus strand of NZ_CP091486.1, from coordinate 1,855,814 downwards.
ATAATCCGGTGCTGATCATGGGGGATGTGAATATCAGCCCGACTGATCTGGACATTGGCATTGGCGAAGACAGCCGCAAGCGCTGGCTGCGCACCGGGAAATGTTCCTTCCTGCCGGAAGAGCGCGAGTGGATGCAGCGCTTGCTTGACTGGGGGCTGGTGGATACCTTCCGCACCGCTAACCCGGAGACGCAGGATCGCTTCTCGTGGTTTGACTACCGCTCTAAAGGCTTCGATGACAACCGGGGCCTGCGTATTGATCTGCTGCTGGCGAGCGCCCCCCTGGCCGAACGCTGCATCGAAACCGGTATCGACTATGATATTCGCAGCATGGAAAAACCGTCCGACCATGCGCCAGTATGGGCAACGTTCAAGCTGTAATCCTCAGTGAATATTAAAAAAATCAGTCTCCTGTGCGCCCTTCTGGGCGCATTTGTTTTGATCGTTGTTTTGCTTCCTCCGGGCATGCTCTCCCTCGACACGTTAAAAATACACCAGCAAACGTTGCTCGATCGTGTGGAGCAGGCGCCCCTTCAGAGCGCGCTGATCTATTTTGCGGTTTACGTTCTGGTCTCTGCGCTGTCGATACCCGGGGCTGCGCTTCTGACGCTGCTCGGCGGGGCGATTTTCAGCCTGTGGGAGGCGACGCTGTTGGTGTCATTGGCCTCGACGCTCGGCGCCACGCTTGCCATGCTCGTCAGCCGTTATCTGCTGCGTGACTGGGTGCAACGGCGCTTTGCCGCACAGATGAACACGATCGATGCGGGGATGGTTCGCGATGGCGCGCGCTACCTTTTTGCCCTGCGCCTGATGCCGTTGTTTCCGTTCTTTCTGGTCAATTTACTGATGGGGCTAACACGTATCCAGGTGCGTCACTACTGGTGGGTCAGCCAGCTTGCGATGCTACCTGCCACCGTCATTTATCTGAACGCCGGACGCGAGCTGGGAAAACTCACCACGCTGCGCGATATTCTGTCGCCGGGACTGCTGTTCGCCTTTACACTATTAGGGTTATTACCGCTGGTCACTCGCTGGCTGTTTTCCCGTTACATCCCTTCGATTAAAAAGTGAGGCATTATGCGCCGGGTGCGTTTTTGCGCGTTTCTGACGAGTCTGCTGCTGGCAACCTCTGCCTTCGCCGCAGAAAGCTGGCAATCCATTCAGCAACAGGCCACCGGGCAGACCGTCTGGTTTAACGCCTGGGGCGGTGACGAGGCCGTTAACCGCTACCTCGACTGGGTGAGCGGCGAGATGAAAACGCACTACGCCATTAACCTGAAGATCGTTCATCTGGCCGATGCCGCCGATGCGGTGAAGCGGATCCAGACGGAACAGGCCGCAGGACGCAGCAGTAACGGGTCGGTGGATCTACTCTGGGTAAACGGGGAAAACTTCCGCACGCTGAAGGAGGCAAACCTGCTGCTCACCGGCTGGGCGCAAACCCTGCCCAACTGGCGTTACGTCGATACCCGTAAACCGGTCACGGAAGATTTTGCCATCCCGACCGATGGGGCGGAATCCCCATGGGGCGGCGCGCAGTTAACCTTCATCGCCCGTAAAGCGAGTATGCCGACGCCCCCGGCAGATCCCCACGCGCTGCTGGCTTACGCTCAGCAGCACCCTGGCAAGGTGAGCTATCCGCGACCGCCGGATTTTACCGGCACGGCGTTTCTTGAACAGCTTCTGCTGGCATTGACCGCCCATCCGGAGGCGTTAAAAAACGCGCCGGACGGCACCTTTGCAGAGATCACCGCGCCGCTGTGGGACTATCTTGATACGCTGCATCCCCTGCTGTGGCGCGAAGGGAACGATTTTCCTCCGTCGCCTGCGCGCATGGATACGCTGCTTGCCAGCGGCAGCCTGAACCTGTCGCTCACCTTTAACCCCGCCCATGCGATGCAAAAGGTGGCGAGCGGTGAACTGCCTGCCGACAGCTACAGTTTCGGCTTTCTCAAAGGCATGATCGGCAACGTCCATTTTGTCGCTATCCCGGCAAATGCCAGTGCGAGCGCAGGGGCGAAAGTGGTGGCAAATTTCCTGCTGTCACCGCAGGCGCAGATCCGCAAAGCCGATCCTGCCGTCTGGGGTGACCCGAGCGTGCTGGATGGTGCCAAACTACCTGCGAAAGCGGCAAAACAGCTTCATGCCTTTACCCCTTCAGGCACGCCTGATGTACTTCCCGAACCGCACGCCGCCTGGGTTAACGCCCTGGAGCAGGAATGGCTTCGCCGCTACGGAACCCGCTAAGCGGGCTGGTATGGGCGGCAATGGCGGTCATCTATCTGCCACTGCTTCCCGCCAGCGGCATGCTGCTGGCCCCGGCGTTTTCTCTCAGTAACTGGGCGGCGCTGTTTGCCGACCCGCAGCTGCCGCAGGCGCTGGCCGCTACGCTGGTATCAACCCTCATCGCGACGCTGGATTCACTGTTTATCGCCCTGAGCCTGCTTGCGCTTCTCTGGCCGGGTGATGGCTGGCAGCGCCTGAGCACCCGTCTGCCGTGGCTGTTAGCCGTGCCGCACGTCGCCTTCGCCACCAGCGCGCTGCTGCTGTTTGCGGAAGGCGGTCAGTTTTACCGGATCTGTACAGTCTGTTCGCCGCAGCTTGACCGCTACGGTATCGGGCTTGGCCTGACGCTTGCGGTCAAAGAGAGCGCGTTCGTTCTGTGGGCAATCTACGCCGCGCTGCCTGAAAAGCGCCTCGCACAGCAGAAAATTGTCCTGCATACCTTCGGCTACGGACGAATGCAGGCGCTTAACTGGCTCGTCCTCCCGGCTATCGCCCCCGCGCTGGGCGCCGTGATGCTGGCGGTGCTCGCCTGGTCGCTTTCCGTGGTGGATGTGGCGATCGTGCTCGGGCCGGGCAACCCACCTACGCTGGCGGTGCTGGCCTGGCAGTGGCTCACCCAGGGCGATGCGCAGCAGCAGACAAAAGGAACGTTGCTGTGTCTGGTGTTGCTCCTGCTGCTGGCCGCACTTGCCGCGGTGGGATACGGCCTCTGGACGGCATGGCGGCGCGCCCAGCCTGACCCCTCCGGGGTACGTCGCGCTTCGCATACCGCGTTGCCCGCACGGACGCTGGGCGGGTTACTGCCGTTGTGCGGCGTGCTCTGTGCGCTGGTTCTGCTGATGCTGGCACGCCGGGGCCACATCGGCCCCGTCAGCGACAGCCTTTCACTGGGACTGCTGTCCAGCCTGACAGCGCTGGCCATCCTCATGATCTGGCTTGAGTGGGGACCCCAGCGCGGCGCGGTGTGGATCTGGCTGCCGCTTGCCCTCCCGGCGCTGCCCCTCGTGTCCGGGCAGTATGCCGTGGCGCTGTGGCTGGGCATCGACGGCCAGTACGCTGCGGTGCTCTGGAGCCATATGCTCTGGGTTCTCCCGTGGATGCTCCTGGTGCTGCAACCGGCCTGGCGCAGGCTCGATCCCCGGCTTATCCTCACCGCCAGAACGCTGGGCTGGCGACAGGCGAAAATTTTCTGGTTAGTGAAATGTCCCCTGATGGTTCGTCCGGCACTGCTGGCCTTTGCCACCGGCTTTTCCGTGAGCATGGCCCAGTACATGCCCACCCTCTGGCTGGGAGCGGGTCGTTTTACTACTCTGACGACGGAGGCGGTCGCCCTCAGCAGCGGCGGCAGCGTTCCGATCCTCGCCAGCCGGGCGCTGGGTCTGTTGCTGTTGACCAGCAGCGTATTTGCCCTTGCCGCGCTGCTCGCCCGGTTCGTGGGCCGTCACAGACAAGGATTACGTTAATGCTGAACGTGAAAAATCTCACCATTGCGCCACTCTTACGTGAGGTCAACTTCCGCGTCCCGGCAGGGGAGATTCTCACGCTGATGGGACCCTCCGGGAGCGGGAAATCGACCCTTTTCGCCTGGATGGTGGGCGCGTTATCCGCTGATTTTAAGGCGCACGGCGAGCTGTGGCTGAACGATCGTCGCTGCGATATGCTCCCCGTGGAAACGCGCGGGATCGGCATTCTGTTTCAGGATGCCCTGCTGTTTGACGCCTTCAGCGTGGGGCAAAACCTGATGCTGGCGTTGCCGGCGCACATTGCCGGACGCGCGCGGCGCGACGCGGTAGAACAGGCTCTTGAATCTGCCGGGCTGGCAAACCACTATGTCAGCGATCCGGCGACCCTTTCCGGCGGCGAGCGCGCCCGGGTCAGCCTGCTGCGCGCCCTTCTCGCCCAGCCGCAGGCATTGCTGCTCGACGAACCGTTCAGCCGACTGGATAAAACGCTGCGCGCCTCATTCCGGGCGTGGGTATTCGAAACCACTCGCCAGCGCAAGATCCCGGTGGTGCTGGTCACGCATGATGAGGAAGATATCCCGCCCGGCGGAGAGGTGATTGAGATTTCTCGCTGGCAATAATGTGCTAACGCAATGTTTTTGGCTTCAGGAGAGACGACAATGCCACCCTCTTTTAATGACGTCAGGTTTTTCGATGAAACGTGTTTCTCAACTGACCGCGCTGGCTCTGATCTGCGGCCTCGCCTCACTCTCCTCCATGGCGGCTGATATGCCCCACTCCCTCACGCTGGACCAGCTCCAGGCGCAAAACGGCGCGGTAATTGATACGCGCATCAGTGCGTTCTATAACGGCTGGCCGCAGGCGCTGCGCGGAACGTCCGGGCATGAACCCGCCGCGCTTAATCTCTCTGCAGGCTGGCTTGGGGCAATGAGCGATGAACAGCTCAGCGGCTGGGCAAAACAGCATCGGCTTACGCCTGACATGCCGATTGCGCTCTATGGCAATGATGATGACAACCAGACCGTCAAAACGCGGCTGGAAAAAGCGGGTTTTACCCACGTTTCCATCCTGAGCGATGCCCTGCAACAATCCGACCGTTTGCAACGTCTGGCACATTTTAAACAGCTGGTTTATCCGCAGTGGATCCACCTGTTGCAGCAGGACAAACCCGTTACCGCCGCACCAGCCGGAGAGTGGAAGGTGATCGAGGCTGGCTGGGGTGCGCCGAAGCTTTATCTCCTGAGCCACATTCCCGGCGCGGGCTACATCGACACCAATGAAGTGGAAAGCGAACCGCTGTGGAATAAGGTCGCTGACGAAAAGTTGAAAGCGATGCTGGCGAAGCACGGGATCCGTCACGATACCACCGTCATTCTGTACGGTCGCGACGTATATGCCGCCGCGCGAGTGGCGCAGATCATGCTCTACGCGGGCGTGAAGGATGTGCGTATTCTGGACGGCGGCTGGAAGGCATGGTCAGACGCCAGCCTGCCCGTTGAGCGCGGAACGCCTGAGAACGTGAAGCCAGCCCCTGATTTTGGCGCGCCGATCCCGGGCCAGCCCCGGCTGATGGTGGATATGGAACAGGCCCGGGGAATGCTGCACCGTCAGGATGCATCCCTGGTGAGCATTCGTTCCTGGCCAGAGTTTATCGGTGAAACCAGCGGCTACAGTTATATCAAGCCAAAAGGTGACATTGCCGGTGCGCGCTGGGGCCATGCGGGTAGCGACGCGACCCACATGGAAGATTTCCACAATCCGGATGGCACCATGCGCAGCGCCGATGATATTGCCGCCATGTGGAAGACGTGGAATATCCTGCCGGAGCAGCACGTTGCGTTTTACTGCGGCACCGGCTGGCGCGCGTCTGAAGCCTTCATGTACGCCCGCGCCATGGGCTGGCAAAACGTTGCCGTCTACGACGGCGGCTGGTACGAATGGAGCAGCCATCCGCAGAACCCGGTCTCCACCGGGGAGCGTGGACCGGAGAGCGCACGCTAGCGGGGGAGTGACTTCAGCGTCACGTAACCGCTCCAGATGCGCGTTGTGGTGGTCAGCCAGCACAACGCGCCAAACGCCCAGGCGAACAGCGTGAAGTGTGCCGGAAACAGGCAGCACAGCACAAACAGCGCGATGGTCTCCGTTCCTTCCGTTAATCCTCCAATGTAATAAAGCGACTTGTGCGCGTAGCCGGGGTTGTCGATATTATGCTTCCCCGCCAGCGCGGCAAAGGCCAGGAAACTGCTGCCCGTCCCCATAAACGCGAACAGCAGCCAGGCGGCGGCGATCGCATTGTCAGCCGGAGCGGCCAGCGCGAAGCCAAACGGTACCAGCGCGTAAAACAGGAAGTCGAGGGCGATATCAAGAAATCCTCCCGCGTCCGTCAGGCCACGGCGACGCGCCAGCGCACCGTCCAGACCATCCAGCAGCCGGTTCAGCACAATGGCGACCAGCGCTGGCAGATACCAGCCCAGCGCCAGAAACGGTAACGCCAGTACGCCAATCGCAAACCCGGTGAGCGTTAACCCATCAGGCGTAATAAACGGTTTATCCAGCGCGGCGGCCAGCTGATTTAACCCGGGCTTCAGCCGTGGATGCAGATGTTTATCCAGCATGCGGTTCACCTTTAAACGTGGCACACAGGCCCTGAGCCGGGATATCCAGCGCGGCGTTAAAGCGGGCGGAAAGGTTCTGAAAGGCAATCAGAGCCGTCATTTCGGTGATAGTCTCTTCGCTAAAGTGGCGCTTCAGCTGGTTTTTGATATTTTCATCCACCTGAGGCGGCGTGGCGGTGACCGCTTCCGCATAGGCCAGCGCCGCGCGCTCCTCTTCGCTGAACAGGGTGGAATTTTGCCAGTCGTTGACGGCCTGCACTTTATCCAGCGCCCCGCTCCGCTCGGCCAGACGCAGGCTGTTGGCATCAATACAAAATGCGCAGTGGCAGATCTGCGAGACCCGCGTCATTAGTAACGAACGCAGAACCGGCGTCAAACGCGCCTTGCGCCGCTCCAGATAGCCGACAAATAGCGCTACCAGCCAGAAAAGACGCGGCATACGCCCCCACCAGCGCGTGGGGTTCAGCACCGCGCCGAAGTGTTTTTTCTGCATGGCAGCAATGGGCTTGAGGCTGACGGGAAGGGTTTCCATGGGCGCAACCCAGGCGGCTGTCTCTTTCACCTGATTCTCCTGATGACTGGACTCTTTGGCAGGGCACGATAATATGTCGTTTTTCGCTATTAATTATTGACGAACATGCTGAAAACACTCGATGTTGTTGCGGCCATCCTCGAAAAAGAGGGCAAGATCTTGCTGGCGCAGCGTCCCGAACATGCCGATCAGCCAGGAATGTGGGAATTTGCGGGCGGGAAGGTTGAAGCCGGTGAGACCCAGCAGGAAGCGCTGATCCGCGAACTACGCGAAGAGCTCGGCATTGAAGCCGTGCCCGCGCGGTATGTGGCAAGCCACCAGCGGGAAGTGTCGCTGCGGCTGATCCACCTCCACGCCTGGCACGTGCCGGAATTTAGCGGCGAGCTGAAGGCGCACTACCACTCGGCGCTGGTGTGGTGCACGCCAGAAGACGCGTTCACGTATGATTTAGCCCCGGCGGATATACCGCTCCTGGAAGCGTTTATTCTTTTACGCGACGCCAGACCAGCGGGTTTGTACTGAGGGTGCGCTCATCATGCTGGCACTGCAACAGCACGCCATCCGCCCTGACCACTGCGCCTTCGGAATAGTTTTGATCCTGATAGATACAGCACTGATTACACGGCTGCGCACGCTGTCCGCCAGCGCTAAAAACCTCTGGCGGCACGTTAACTTCGACATCCGGGCGAATGCGATCAGCCTGTGCCCCGGCGGACACCATCAAACATAACGCGGCCATTGCGAAACGGTTCATATACTTAATTTCCTTTGCATCGTTTATATCTATAACGGTAGATCCTGACGGGATCTTTAATTTATCTCGTCATCGCTTTTGGTTATGACGCGCGCCTTGTCATTAATTTCCCTTTCGGCCTAAATTTCTGCTTGCCTCTCAAAGCGGTGCGGGTGGTATAGTCAAAAAAACGACACAAAACATCTCCGCCACACGCATAAGTTATTATAAGAGGTTCTTATATCTATGGATCAGACACGCTCTCTGGAAAGCTTTCTTGCCCATGTTCAGCAGCGCGACCCGCACCAAAGCGAGTTTGCCCAGGCCGTTCGTGAAGTCATGACCACCCTGTGGCCCTTCCTTGAGGAAAATCCGCGCTACCGCCAGATGGCGCTGCTTGAACGTCTGGTGGAGCCAGAGCGCGTCATCCAGTTCCGCGTGGCGTGGGTGGACGATCGCAATCAGGTACAGGTCAACCGCGCGTGGCGCGTGCAGTTTAACTCCGCCATTGGGCCGTTTAAGGGCGGGATGCGCTTCCATCCCTCGGTGAACCTGTCGATTCTGAAATTCCTCGGCTTCGAGCAGACCTTTAAAAATGCGCTCACTACCCTGCCGATGGGCGGCGGTAAAGGCGGGAGTGATTTCGATCCGAAAGGCAAGAGCGAAGGCGAAGTGATGCGCTTCTGCCAGGCGCTGGTCACTGAGCTCTATCGCCACCTTGGGCCGGACACCGACGTTCCTGCCGGGGATATCGGCGTGGGTGGTCGTGAAGTGGGCTTTATGGCCGGGATGATGAAAAAGCTCTCCAACAACAGCGCATGCGTCTTTACCGGCAAAGGTCTGTCGTTTGGCGGCAGCCTGATTCGTCCGGAAGCGACGGGTTACGGTCTGGTCTATTTCACTGAAGCGATGCTTAAGCGTCACGGGCTGAGCTTCGAGGGGATGCGCGTGGCGGTCTCCGGCTCCGGCAACGTGGCGCAGTACGCTATCGAGAAAGCGATGGAGTTTGGCGCGCGCGTAGTGACCGCCTCCGACTCCAGCGGCACCGTGGTGGATGAAGCTGGCTTCACAGCAGAAAAACTGGCGCGTCTGTGCGAAATCAAAGCCAGCCGTGACGGCCGCGTGGCGGATTATGCCCGAGAGTTTGGCCTGACCTATCTGGAAGGTAAACAGCCGTGGGGAGTGCCGGTGGATATCGCCCTGCCGTGCGCGACGCAAAACGAGCTGGACGTGGATGCCGCCCGGACGCTGATTAGCAATGGCGTGAAGGCGGTAGCGGAAGGGGCAAATATGCCCACCACCATTGAAGCGACCGATCTGTTCCTGGACGCGGGCGTACTCTTTGCGCCAGGCAAGGCGGCGAACGCGGGCGGGGTGGCAACATCCGGTCTGGAAATGGCACAAAACGCCGCGAGAATGGGCTGGAAGGCGGAGAAAGTGGATGCCCGTCTGCACCACATTATGCTTGATATTCACCATGCCTGCGTGGAGTACGGCGGTGAGGCTTCACAGACCAACTACGTGCGCGGCGCCAATATCGCCGGGTTCGTGAAGGTGGCCGATGCGATGATCGGGCAGGGTGTGATTTAGTTTCGCTGCATTCTCGCCCTTGCAGGCCCGGTAAGCGTTAGCGCCACCGGGCTTTTTTCAGGCCGCAGAGCTGCTTTTTGCCGGGTGGCGGCTTCGCCTTACCCGGCCTACGGTTTAAGCGGTGGTATTTTTGGCTGCGCTTTTTTTCTTTTTGAACGGTTTCTTCGCCCCGCCACCCGGGGCAACCATCCCCCGGAATCGCTTCACTGGCGTGCTGCGCGCCTGATCAATCAACTGATAAAGCGTCCCCACCAGCGGCTGCATAAAGTCCTGGTAACGGCACTGCTTTTCGCTGATCTGCGTCAGCACCGACTCCCAGTGCGCGGTCATGTCCGGTCTGGCGGCCAGCTCTGGCAAGGAGTGAATCAGTGCCCGGCCCGGCTCTGTCGAATGGATATAGCGCCCTTTTTTCTCGAGAAAACCACGCTTAAACAGCAACTCGATAATCCCCGCGCGGGTTGCTTCCGTACCCAGACCGTCGGTGGCGCGGAGGATCTTCTTCAGATCTTTATCCTGCACAAAACGGGCGATCCCGGTCATGGCCGAAAGCAGCGTCGCATCGGTGAAGTGGCGCGGCGGCTGGGTCTGACGTTCAACCACTTCGCCTTTTTCGCACAGCAGTACATCGCCTTTGGCTACGACCGGCAGCGGCGTGCCGTCGTTCTCTTCGTCACGCTCTTTATTGCCGAGCAGCGTGCGCCAGCCCGCTTCCGCGAGGAAACGCGCTTTGGCGATAAATTTGCCTTTGGCAATTTCCAGCTCAATAACGCACTTGCGGAAAACCGCGTCCGGGCAGAACTGCATCAGATACTGACGCGCGATCAGGTTATAGACCTTTGCTTCGTTGTCGTTCAGGTTGACGTTGCTGGTGCGCGCCGTCGGGATTATCGCGTGGTGGGCATCGACTTTTTTATCGTCCCAGCAGCGGTTATGGGTATCCGGGTTTACCGCCGGCTGCGGCAACAGATCCGGCGCATGGACACCAATGGCATTCATCACCGAGTGGCGTCCGGCGAAGTGTTCCTCCGGCAGATAGCGGCTGTCCGAACGCGGATAGGTGATCAGCTTGTGGGTTTCATAGAGCTTCTGGCAGATATCGAGCACGTTCTGCGCGCTCAGGCCAAACTTTTTCGCGGCCTCGATCTGCAACGCCGAAAGGGAGAACGGCAGCGGTGCGGGCTCTGATTCCCGTTTGTCGTTATAGCTGGTAACGATCGCGGGCTGGCCGGTAATGCGGTTAACCACGTGCTCCGCCAGCGGACGATGCAGCAGCCGCCCCTCTTCGTCCTGATATGACTCACAGGCATCGCTCGGCTGCCAGACGGCGGTAAAGCGTTCGTCTTTCGGCGTGACGATATGCGCTTTGACTTCGAAGAAGTCTTTGGCGACGAAATTTTCGATCTCTTCATCGCGACGCACCACCAGCCCCAGCACCGGGGTTTGAACACGCCCAACAGAGAGTACGCCCTGATAGCCCGCATTGCGTCCCAGGATGGTGTAGGCGCGGGTCATGTTGATCCCGTACAGCCAGTCGGCACGCGCACGCGCCAGCGCGGAGACACACAGGGGAATAAATTCGCTGTTGGCGCGCAGGCGCGAAATCGCGCGCTCCACCGCCTGCGGGTTGAGGTCGTTAATTAAACAGCGCTGCACCTGCTGGCGCTTTTCCGGTGCCAGCTCCAGGTAGTCGAGCACTTCGTCGACAAGCAGTTGCCCTTCCCTGTCCGGGTCACCCGCGTGGACCACTTCCGTCGCCTCATGCAGGAAGCGCTTAATGACGTTGAGCTGTTTGGTGACGGAAGGACGCGGTTGCAGACGCCACTTTTCCGGCACGATCGGCAGATCGTTGAGGTTCCAGCGGGCGTAGCGGCTGTCGTAGACATCCGGCTGCGCCTGTTCAAGCAGGTGACCGATACACCAGGTGACCACCTGCCCGTTACCGCATTCGATAAAGCCATCACCTTTGCGATGCGGCTTGGGCAGCACGTCGGCGATGGCTCGCGCCAGACTCGGCTTTTCGGCAATAAACAACCGCATCGAATTAACGGATCTCAATCATCGGGCGGCCACCGCGGGCGGTCACCAGCTCGCCAATGGCCGTCAGGGTGATGCCAAACTCGGCCGCCGTTGCCTGAACGTCAGCTTCTGCTTCCGGCGTCACCGCCAGCAGCAGGCCGCCGGAGGTTTGCGGATCGCACAGCAGATTGCGCCACGCTTCCGGCATTTCGCCCATTAAATGGCCGTAGCTGGCGAAGTTGCGCTGCGTCCCGCCCGGAACGGCGCCCTGAGCAATGTACTCTTCCACGCCCGGCAGCTTCGGCACATCCTGATACCAGACCTGCGCCTGCACGCCCGCGCCCTGACAGACTTCAGAGAGGTGTCCCAGCAGACCAAAGCCGGTCACGTCGGTCATGGCCTTCACGCCGTCGATACTGGCGAATGCCGCACCGGCAAGGTTCATCTGGCACATCACTGCCGTTGCCAGACCAATATGCTCGGGCTTCAGCAGGGATTTTTTCTCGGCGGTTGTCAGTACGCCAATGCCCAGCGGCTTGGTGAGGAACAGCTTGCAGCCCGCCTGCGCGGTGCTGTTGCGCTTCACGCGTTCGGTCGGCACCACGCCGGTGACGGCCAGGCCGAAGATCGGCTCCGGCGCATCGATAGAGTGACCACCGGCCAGGGCAATACCCGCCTGCTGGCAGGCAAAGCGTCCGCCTTCGATGACATCGCGGGCAATCTCCGGCGGGAGGGTGTTAATCGGCCAGCCCAGAATGGCGATCGCCATAATCGGCTTACCGCCCATCGCGAAGATATCGCTGATGGCGTTGGTGGCCGCAATGCGTCCGAAGTCGAACGGGTTGTCGACAATCGGCATAAAGAAGTCAGTGGTGCTGATAATGCTGGTGCCGTTACCTAAGTCATAAACCGCTGCATCGTCACGCGTTTCGTTACCGACAAGCAGGTTCGGGTCGACAAACTTCGCCTGTTCACTGTGCAGGATGGTCTCCAGCACTTTCGGGGAAATTTTACAACCGCAACCGGCTCCGTGGCTGTATTGCGTTAAACGAATGGTTTGCTCGCTCATGGACGTCTCCTGTCATCTCAATCGCGCTATGGTAGCGCTCATTCCATAAAGAGGTAAGTATGACTGTCTGAATTCTGCGGCGGATGCTCAGAATCCAGACAGTTTAGCGCGTGTAATTAAAAACGGCTGACGAAAGGCGTGGTGTCCGGCACGCTAATGGTGCTGGAGGCTTTAAGCTGCGGGGTGCCGAGATAGAGGAAGCCGACAATTTTATCGTGTTCACCGCAGGAGAAGCCTTCCCGCACGGCGGCGCTCTCGGTCAGCGGCCCGGTACGCCAGATGCCGTTAAAGCCCTGCGCGACGGCGGCCATCTGCATTGCCATTACCGCGCAACCGGCAGACATCTCCTGCTCCCAGACCGGCACTTTATGGTCGGCCTGGCATTTTGCGACTACCGCGATGATCATCGGCGCACGGAACGGCGCGTTGCGGACTTTATCAATCCCCTTCTCATCCTGGCCTGCGGCAACCGCCCCCTGCTCCAGCAGCTGGCTGAAGCGGTCGCGCCCTTCGCCTTCAATAATAAAGAAGTGCCACGGCTGCAATGTGCCATGGTCCGGCGCACGCATTCCGGCACGCAGAATGTTTTCCAGCTGCTCGCCGACGGGGGCCGGGTCGGCCAGGCGGGAAGCGCTACGACGGTTAACAAGCAGTTCAAGTGCGTCCATTGGTTAACTCCTTTCGTGAAATTTACTCACAAAATTAACACGACAGCAGAATTTGTTACAGCGTGGCAGGCGATTCCTGCTGACAAGTGGCGGTTGGGTCATTACGATAACCGCACATTACCGTCCTGTGGCGACGGAAACAGTCCTTTTCTGGTTAGGGAGAATACATGCGAACCCTTTGGCGAATCTTTGCCGGTTTCTTTAAATGGACGTGGCGACTGCTCAACTTCGTCCGTAACCTGGTGATGAATATCTTTTTCATCTTCCTGGTCCTGGTATGCGCAGGTATCTGGATGCATCTCAGCAGCGCCAGCCAGGCGCAGAATTCGACGCGCGGCGCACTGCTCCTCGATATCACCGGTGTGATTGTTGATAAGCCATCGACCAGCAATCGTCTGGGCGTGATTGGCCGCCAGCTGTTCGGCGCGACTTCAGACCGCCTGCAGGAAAACTCCCTGTTTGATATCGTCGACACGATCCGTCAGGCCAAAGACGATCGCAACATTACCGGTATCGTGCTGGATCTGAAAGATTTTGCCGGAGCCGATCAGCCTTCGATGCAGTACATCGGGAAAGCGCTGCGGGAATTCCGCGACAGCGGTAAACCGGTCATTGCCGTCGGCGACAGCTACACCCAGGGGCAATATTATCTGGCGAGCTTTGCTAACAAAATCTGGCTCTCTCCGCAGGGCACGGTCGATCTGCATGGCTTCGCCACAAATGGTCTGTACTACAAATCGCTGCTCGACAAGCTGAAGGTCACTACCCACGTCTTCCGCGTCGGGACCTATAAATCTGCCGTGGAGCCGTTTATCCGTGATGATATGTCCCCTGCCGCCCGTGAAGCGGACAGCCGCTGGATTGGCGAGCTGTGGCAGAACTATCTCGGCACCATTGCCGCTAACCGTCAAATGACCGCTGAGCAGGTCTTCCCGGGCGCGCGCGGTGTGCTGGAGGGCCTGCGCAAAGTGGACGGCGATACAGCGAAATACGCGCTTGATAACAAACTGGTCGATCGGCTGGGTTCCAGCGCTGAAATCGAAAAAGCGCTGACCAAACAGTTCGGCTGGAGTAAAGAGGACAAGAACTACAGCGCCATCAGCATGTATGACTACGCCGCGAAAAAGCCGGATGACAGCGGTGACAGCATCGCCGTGGTGTTTGCTAACGGGGCCATTATGGACGGTGAAGAAACGCCGGGGAACGTCGGCGGGGACACCACCGCGTCGCAGATCCGCGATGCGCGTCTGGATCCGAAAGTGAAGGCGATTGTCCTGCGGGTGAACAGCCCTGGCGGCAGCGTAAGCGCCTCCGAGGTGATCCGTGCTGAGCTGGCCGCCGCGCGTGCCGCGGGCAAGCCGGTCGTGGTCTCGATGGGGGGCATGGCGGCTTCAGGGGGGTACTGGATCTCGACGCCAGCCAACTACATTGTGGCTAACCCAAGCACGCTGACCGGCTCGATTGGCATCTTCGGCGTGATCAACACCGTAGAGAACAGCCTGGATTATCTCGGCGTTCATACCGACGGCGTTTCCACCTCGCCGCTGGCGGATGTGTCCGTGACTAAATCTCTGCCGTCTGAGGTGTCCGAGATGATGCAGCTCAGCATTGAGAGTGGCTATAAGCGCTTCATCACGCTGGTGGCGGATTCCCGTAAAAAGACGCCAGACCAGATTGACCAGATCGCGCAGGGCCACGTCTGGACCGGCCAGGATGCGAAGAGCAACGGTCTGGTAGACAGCCTGGGTGACTTCGACGATGCCGTGAAGAAAGCGGCGGAACTGGCGAAGCTCAAGCAGTGGCACGTTGACTATTATCAGGACGAACCGACGTTCTTCGATATGGTCATGGACAGCATGTCCGGCTCCGTCCGCGCCATGCTGCCGGAAGCGCTTCAGGCGTATCTGCCGGCGCCGGTGGCGACGGCGGCTAAAGCCATGAAAGCGGAGAGCGATAAGCTCGCGACTTTCAACGATCCGCAAAGCCGTTACGCGTTTTGCCTGACCTGTGCGAACGTGCGTTAAAAACCGTCCCCTCTTCCCGTTAAGAGGGGATTTTTTCTTTTGAAGAACAAGAACTCATTACCATGCAGAAGAAATCAATATATGTCGCCTATACCGGCGGTACCATCGGTATGCAGCGCTCAGAAAATGGCTATATTCCGGTTTCTGGCCATTTGCAGCGCCAGCTGGCGCTGATGCCTGAATTCCACCGTCCGGAAATGCCGGACTTTACCATCCACGAATATGAGCCGCTGATGGACTCCTCCGACATGACGCCGGAAGACTGGCAGCATATTGCGGACGATATTAAAGCCCATTACGACCAGTACGACGGCTTCGTGATCCTGCACGGCACCGACACCATGGCGTTCACCGCCTCGGCGCTCTCCTTCATGCTGGAGAACCTGGGCAAGCCCGTCATCGTGACCGGTTCGCAGATCCCGCTGGCGGAACTGCGTTCAGACGGGCAGATCAACCTGCTTAACTCCCTGTACGTGGCCGCTAATTACCCGATCAACGAGGTAACGCTGTTCTTCAACAACCGACTGTACCGCGGGAACCGTACCACTAAAGCGCACGCTGACGGCTTTGACGCGTTTGCCTCACCTAACCTGCAACCGCTGCTGGAAGCGGGGATCCATATCCGTCGTCTGGGCACGCCGCCCGCGCCAAATACTGCAGGCGAGCTGATCGTTCACCCGATCACCCCGCAGCCGATTGGCGTGGTGACGATTTATCCGGGTATTTCCGCCGACGTGGTGCGCAACTTCCTGCGCCAGCCGGTGAAGGCGCTGATCCTGCGCTCCTATGGTGTGGGTAACGCCCCGCAGAACGGTGAGTTCCTGAAAGAGCTTCAGGAGGCGAGCGATCGCGGGATTGTGGTGGTGAACCTCACTCAGTGTATGTCCGGTAAGGTCAATATGGGCGGCTACGCCACCGGCAACGCCCTGGCGCACGCTGGCGTGATCAGTGGTTTCGATATGACCGTTGAGGCAACGCTGACTAAACTTCACTATTTATTGAGTCAGGATCTGGATATTGATTCCATTCGCCGCGCCATGATGCAAAACCTGCGCGGTGAACTGACGCCGGACGAATAAGGAGTTCCCATGAAGCAACGCGCCCTGTTACTGGTCGATTTGCAAAATGATTTCTGTGCGGGCGGTGCGCTGGCCGTCGCGGAAGGCGACAGCACCGTCGACGTCGCGAATTCGCTGATTGAGTGGTGTAAGGCTCGTGATGAAGCGGTGGTGGCGAGTCAGGACTGGCATCCGGCAAACCACGGCAGCTTTGCCAGCCAGCACAACGTTGAGCCTTACAGCCAGGGCGAACTGGACGGACTGGCGCAAACCTTCTGGCCCGATCACTGCGTGCAGCAGACGGAAGGCGCTGAGCTGCATCCGCTGCTGAACCAGAAAGCCATCGACGCGGTGTTCCACAAAGGTGAAAACCCAACCATCGACAGCTACAGCGCATTCTTCGATAACGGTCACCGCCAGAAGACGGCGCTGGACGCATGGTTACGCCATCATGAGATCACCGAGCTGATTGTGCTGGGCCTGGCGACGGATTATTGCGTGAAGTTCACCGTGCTGGATGCGCTCCAGCTGGGCTATACCGTGAATGTCATTACCGACGGCTGTCGCGGGGTGAATATTCAGCCGCATGACAGCGCCCAGGCGTTTATGGATATGGCCGCAGAAGGCGCAACGCTGTATACGCTGGCTGACTGGATGGAGACGCAGGCGTAAGCTTTTTTAGCCGGGAGGCGGCTTCGCCTTACCCGGCCTACTTTCTCTGGTTTTGTAGGCCGGGTAAGCATCAGCGCCACCCGGCAAAACCCCTCCCCGATCTCCCATAAAGTGAACTCCCTCGCATCACAAGCGAGGCGGCGATGGTATTCTCTTCAGGCTGTTTTTTCGCCACGCCTTTTCTGTGGCGTGGTTATTTTTATTCAGTCAAAGAGGAACTTATATGAAACGTTTGCCCTTGCTGGCAGCATTACCCTTGCTTTGTGCGTCACTGGCTTCCGCCGCGCCCCTGATGTCCGTGGGCTACTTCAATGGCGGTGGCGATGTTACCGCCGGACCGGGTGGCGATATCAATAAACTCGATGTCCGCCAGATCACACACCTCAACTACTCGTTTGGTCTGGTCTATAACAACGAGAAAGACGAGACCAACCCTGCACTGAAAGATCCGGCAAAACTGCATCAAATCTGGTTATCACCCAAGGTGGCATCCGACCTGGCGTTACTTCCTCAGCTTCGTAAACAAAACCCGAATTTAAAAGTGCTGCTTTCCGTTGGCGGCTGGGGCGCACGTGGTTTTTCTGGCGCAGCGGCTACCAAAGAGAGCCGCGCGGTGTTTATTCGCTCCGCGCAGCAGATCGTCAGTCAATACGGCCTGGACGGGATCGATCTCGACTGGGAGTTCCCGGTCAACGGCGCGTGGGGACTGGTCGAGAGCACCCCAGCCGACAGGGATAATTTCACCGCGCTGTTAAAAGAGATGCGTGACGCGTTTGGTAAGAAAAAACTGGTCACGATTGCGGTGGGCGCAAATGCAGAAAGTCCGAAAAGCTGGGTGGATGTGAAGGCCATTGCCCCCCTGCTTGATTACATCAACCTGATGACCTACGACATGGCGTACGGGACGCAGTATTTTAACGCGAATCTGTATGACTCCAGCGCCTGGCCAACGGTGGCTGCCGCAGACAAATACAGCGTTGATTTTGTGGTGAATAACTATCTGGCCGCCGGCCTAAAGCCGCAGCAAATGAACCTCGGAATCGGTTTTTACGGTCGTGTACCGAAGCGCGCCGTTGAACCGGGTATCGACTGGAGTAAACCGGATGCGCAAAACAATCCGGTCACCCAGCCCTACTTCGGGCCGCAGGAACTGGGCCTGTTCAAATCGCTTGGCTATGACCTGACCAAAGATACCTACGTGAAATACAACGATATCGTCCGCAAACTGCTAAACGATCCGCAGAAACGCTTTACCGAGCACTGGGACGAACAGGCGAAGGTGCCGTGGCTGTCGGTAAAATCCGCCGACGGGAAGGCGCTGTTTGCGATCTCCTATGAGAACCCGCGTTCCGTGGCGATTAAAGCAGATTACATCAAGGAGAAAGGTCTCGCCGGGGCGATGTTCTGGGAGTATGGCGCGGATGACAACAACCAGTTAGCGAAGCAGCTGGCGGAGTCGCTTGGGATCCCGCACTAAGGTGTAGTGTGCCGGGTGGCGGCTTCGCCTTACCCGGCCTACATGGGAGATTTATTTGAAGGTTGCAATCGGCTTCGGCGTGATACCGAAGTCTTCTTTCAGTTCGCGCTTACTTTTCATCACCATCTGACCGTTAGTGTCGATGGTCATGTGCTGGGCGTTGGTATTGTGACGCGCCTGCCACAGCATCACCAGCTGCAAGCTGTTCTCTTTTTGCTCAGGTGTGAGCGCCACACCGTCCGGCCATTTTCCCAGCTCAACGGCCGTCACCAGGCGCTGATACACCTCCGGGGTCATGCCTGCAATCATGTCATCGATATTCACGTTCTCTCCCTTTCAAAGGAATAATTTGCTGAATCGTTTTTTCAACCCTTGGTCTGGTCGCCGTTTTCGTCATCGGTAAAGCTCATCGAAGCCGAATTTACGCAGAAACGCTCCCCCGTCGGCTGCGGGCCATCCGGGAAGACATGCCCGAGATGGGCGTCGCAATTCCCACAACGAATTTCGGTGCGCACCATGCCGTGCGAGGAGTCCGTCAGATAGCGGATCGCATCATCGCTGACAGGCTCGTAAAAGCTTGGCCAGCCGCAGCCAGAATCGTACTTAGTCTGGGAGTTAAACAGCGGTGCATCACACACCAGGCAATGGTAGACGCCTTCCCGTTTATTGTGCAGCAAACGCCCGGTAAACGGCGGTTCCGTGCCGTGATTTTGCGTTACGTAAAACTGCATCTCTGTAAGGTTTTTTTTCAAATCGTCGGGGTTATGTTGGTTCGACATATGCTTACATCTCGCTGTTGAAACAGACATCTTTTAACCCAGATTCTAACAAAACATTAACACCCGCGCGTGCACTTTTGATCTAAACTTATGTGTCGCGAAAAGGCGGTCAGGCAATTGTGATCAATTTCACATTTTAATCCTGCAAGGCCTTTAAAATTCCGGGCGCAGCCCCCATGTGGTTGCTAGCTCAAAGGGAAAGTGAGGCGAGTCAGTCGCACAAACGTTAGTCACAGGATTGATTTGTCGCAATGATTGACACGATTCCGCTTGACGCTGCGTAAGGTTTTTGTAATTTTACAGGCAACCTTTTATTCACTAACAAATAGCTGGTGGAATATATGACTATCAAAGTAGGTATCAACGGTTTTGGCCGTATCGGCCGTATTGTTTTCCGTGCTGCTCAGAAACGTTCTGACATCGAAATCGTTGGTATCAACGATCTCCTGGACGCTGAATACATGGCGTACATGCTGAAGTACGACTCAACTCACGGTCGTTTCGACGGCACCGTTGAAGTGAAAGACGGCCACCTGGTTGTAAACGGCAAAACCATCCGCGTTACTGCTGAGAAAGACCCAGCTAACCTGAAATGGAACGAAATCGGTGTTGACGTTGTAGCTGAAGCTACCGGTATCTTCCTGACCGACGAAACTGCACGTAAACACATCACTGCGGGTGCGAAGAAAGTTGTTCTGACTGGTCCTTCCAAAGACAACACCCCAATGTTCGTTCGCGGTGCAAACTTCGAAACTTACGCTGGCCAGGACATCGTTTCCAACGCATCCTGCACCACCAACTGCCTGGCACCGCTGGCTAAAGTTATCAACGACAACTTCGGCATCATCGAAGGTCTGATGACTACCGTTCACGCTACCACCGCTACTCAGAAAACCGTTGATGGCCCGTCTCACAAAGACTGGCGCGGCGGCCGTGGCGCGGCTCAGAACATCATCCCATCATCTACCGGTGCTGCTAAAGCAGTAGGTAAAGTACTGCCAGAACTGAATGGCAAACTGACTGGTATGGCGTTCCGCGTTCCAACTCCTAACGTATCCGTTGTTGACCTGACCGTTCGTCTGGAAAAAGCTGCTTCTTACGAAGAAATTAAGAAAGCAATTAAAGCTGCTTCCGAAGGCCCGATGAAAGGCGTTCTGGGTTACACCGAAGACGACGTTGTATCTACCGATTTCAACGGCGAAGTGTGCACTTCCGTGTTCGATGCTAAAGCAGGTATCGCACTGAACGACAACTTCGTGAAACTGGTTTCCTGGTACGACAACGAAACTGGCTACTCTAACAAAGTACTGGACCTGATCGCTCACATCTCCAAATAAGTTGAGATGAGTGCTTGATCCTAAAAGGCGACTTCGGTCGCCTTTTTTATTGTTTTTAGACAGAGGATTGCTTAATGATTAATAAAATTTTTGCACTTCCGGTAGTCGAACAACTTACCCCTGTGCTCTCCCGCCGTCAGATTGACGGCGCCGATATCATCGTCGTCGATCATCCGCGCGTTAAAGCCTCCGTAGCGCTCAATGGCGCCCACCTGCTCTCCTGGAAACCAGAAGGCGAAGAAGAAGGCCTGTGGCTGAGCGAGGCCACCTCGTTCAAAAAAGGGGCGGCGATCCGTGGCGGCGTACCGATCTGCTGGCCATGGTTTGGTCCGTCAGCGCAGCAGGGATTGCCGTCTCACGGTTTCGCCCGTAACCAGCAGTGGACGCTGAAAGCCCACAACGAAGATGATAACGGCGCGGTGTTGACCTTTGAACTTCAGGCAAATGATGAAACGCGCGCCCTGTGGCCACATGAATTCACCCTCTATGCCCGCTTCAAGCTGGGTAAAACCTGCGAGATTGAACTGGAAGCGCACGGCGAATTCGAAACAACGTCCGCCCTGCACACCTATTTCAACGTAGGCGACATTCAGGCCGTTAAGGTGAGCGGACTTGGCGATACCTTTATCGACAAAGTGGACAACGCGAAAGAAGGCAGGCTGGACGACGGCGTTCAGAGCTTCCCGGACCGTACCGACCGCGTGTATCTGCACCCGGAAGCCTGTAGCGTCATCCACGACAGCGCGTTGAACCGCGGCATTGACGTGGTTCACCACCACCATAGCAACGTGGTGGGCTGGAACCCGGGCCCTGCCCTTTCCGTCAGCATGGCAGATATCCCTGATGACGGTTACAAGACCTTCGTGTGTGTGGAAACCGCGTGCGTGACCGCCCCGCAGAAAACCAGCGAAGAAAAACCGTCCCGCTTAGGCCAAACGATCAAGATTGTGAAGCGCTAATATTTATCAGGCACCATAAAAAACAAACGGGGCGCAAGCGCCCCGTTTTAATACATCACGTTCTGGTCAGAACTTGTAGGTCACACCCACGGAGAAGATGCCGGACCAGGACTTGTCGACCATCGGACTGTCCTTCACTTCGTCGCTCAGACGGGTATAACGGCCAGTACCGTACACGTTCCAGTCACCGAGGAAGTTATACGAGGCGGTGAGTTCCAGGTACGGATCCCAGCCATCATCAGCGCTGTAGCTCTTCAGACCACTGCGGCGAGACTCAGCCTTAGACACGCCATAGTAGTAGTCATTGTAATTCTCGCTGCTGTACTGCACACCGATACCCGGCGTCAGGGTCACCGCGCCGTTGGTATAGCGATAAAGCCACGCCAGATCCCAGATGAAGCCATTGCTGTTGTCCAGGGTATCGCCCGCCAGCGCCGTGCGCAGGAAGCCATACTCGGTATTATGGACGTAAGAAAGCCCGGCCATCAGTGAGCTTCTGCGCTTGTCCAGCTGACGAAGCGCATTGCTGTCGCTGTCGCCTGGTTTAAAGTACGTTGGGTCGTAATAGGCCATGATGGAGAGCTTATCGGCCGTATCGTTCCACAGATAGTAGCCGCCGCCCAATCCACGGAACCAGAAGTTATCGCCTTCATAGGTGACAACGGGGACAGGATAAACGTCGCGGTCATACTGCTTGTACGGGCTGTTGATCACGCCAGCACCCGCGCCAACAGTCCACTGGCTCTCAGCCTGTACGGTGCTCGCTGCGGTAGCGGCAAGGATGCCCAATGCCAGAAGTTTGAGTTTGGTCACAATCCATTCTTTCCTGTAGTCAAATAATCAGCGGGTGAAGTGTAACCGCCATTCCCGTACATCCCAAAATTTTTTGCGCGCGAATCCATTTGATTAACCCGTTATTTTTCATTTTTCAGATGACATCCCGCTTTCATTTATGTGACCGATAAATGAAAAACCCCCTTTTCGCTTATAACCGCAGTGGAAATTTTTGGATGAGTTATTGATATGTCATTGAAAGTAGATTTTATCCGTATGCAAGTTTTGCAATTGCCATCTACGCTTTAATTTAAGAAGAGGTTTTGCTGAACACCCTGCGGTTCATAGCCTTCGACCTGGCACACAGGTTGCTGCTCTGGCAGTGAGGTGCGAAAGATTCTCTTCCGGGAGCCTCCACTACTCATACGAACGGCTCTTATCCTGTGCTAAAAAACGAAAGGACGGCATGCCATGAATATATTCGATCACTATCGCCAGCGCTACGAAGCTGCCAAGGACGAAGAGTTCACACTGCAGGAGTTTCTTACCATTTGTCGGCAAGATCGCAGTGCCTATGCCAATGCGGCAGAACGGCTATTGATGGCTATCGGTGAGCCAAACATGGTTGATACTGCCCTGGAGCCACGGCTTTCCCGTCTTTTTTCGAATCGGGTAGTCGCCCGATACCCGGCGTTTGAAGAGTTCTATGGTATGGAAGATGCCATTGAGCAGATCGTCTCCTACCTGAAGCATGCCGCTCAGGGGCTGGAAGAGAAGAAACAGATCCTTTACCTGCTGGGTCCCGTCGGCGGGGGTAAATCCTCCCTGGCTGAACGGCTGAAAGCGCTGATGCAGCGCGTGCCGATCTATGTGCTGAGCGCCAACGGCGAGCGCAGCCCGGTCAATGACCATCCGCTGTGCCTGTTTAATCCGCAAGAGGATGCGCAAATTCTGGAAAAAGAGTTTGGCATTCCGCATCGCTATCTCGGTACGATCATGTCGCCGTGGGCGGCAAAACGCCTGCACGAGTTTGGTGGGGACATCACCAAATTCCGCGTCGTGAAAGTGCGGCCGTCTATCCTCGAGCAGATCGCCATTGCTAAAACTGAACCCGGTGACGAGAACAACCAGGACATCTCGGCGCTGGTGGGTAAAGTCGATATCCGTAAGCTGGAACATCACGCGCAAAACGACCCGGATGCCTACGGCTATTCCGGTGCGCTATGCCGCGCCAACCAGGGGATTATGGAATTCGTCGAGATGTTTAAAGCACCGATCAAAGTGCTGCATCCGCTGCTGACCGCCACCCAGGAGGGGAACTACAACGGGACGGAAGGTATTTCCGCCCTGCCGTTTAACGGGATTATCCTCGCCCACTCGAACGAATCTGAATGGGTGACCTTCCGTAACAACAAAAACAATGAGGCGTTCCTTGACCGCGTGTACATCGTCAAAGTGCCTTATTGCCTGCGGATCTCCGAGGAGATCAAGATTTACGAAAAACTGCTCAACCACAGTGAGCTGGTCCATGCCCCTTGCGCACCGGGAACGCTGGAAACGCTCTCGCGCTTCTCGATCCTGTCGCGCCTGAAAGAGCCGGAAAACTCCAGCATCTACTCAAAAATGCGCGTGTATGACGGCGAAAGCCTGAAGGATACCGACCCGAAAGCGAAATCGTACCAGGAATACCGCGATTACGCCGGGGTCGACGAAGGGATGAACGGTTTGTCGACGCGTTTCGCGTTTAAGATCCTCTCCCGCGTCTTTAACTTCGACCACGCGGAGGTGGCCGCCAACCCGGTACATCTTTTCTACGTGCTGGAACAGCAAATTGAACGTGAACAGTTCCCACAGGAGCAGGCTGAACGCTACCTGGAGTTCCTGAAAGGCTACCTGATCCCGAAATACGCCGAGTTTATCGGCAAAGAGATCCAGACCGCCTACCTGGAATCCTATTCCGAATACGGCCAGAACATTTTCGATCGGTACGTCACCTACGCTGACTTCTGGATCCAGGATCAGGAGTACCGCGACCCGGATACCGGCCAGCTGTTTGACCGTGAATCCCTGAACGCAGAGCTGGAAAAAATTGAGAAACCGGCCGGGATCAGCAACCCGAAAGACTTCCGAAACGAGATTGTGAACTTCGTGCTGCGCGCCAGAGCGCATAACAACGGCCGCAATCCAAACTGGACCAGCTACGAAAAACTGCGCACGGTTATAGAGAAGAAAATGTTCTCTAACACGGAAGAGCTGTTGCCGGTTATCTCGTTCAACGCCAAAACCTCAACCGACGAGCAGAAAAAGCACGACGATTTTGTCGACCGTATGATGGAAAAAGGCTATACGCGCAAACAGGTCCGCCTGCTTTGTGAATGGTATCTGCGCGTGCGTAAATCGTCTTAAAACAAGTGCCCGGTAACGCGCTTACCGGGCCAACAAAATGTCCGGCACTTACGGACGCTGCAAGTTGGCAAATGCAGTACGGGGGATATATGACCTGGTTTATTGACCGGCGTCTTAACGGCAAAAACAAGAGCACGGTGAATCGCCAGCGCTTCTTGCGCCGTTATAAAGCGCAAATTAAACAGTCGATCTCCGAGGCCATCAACAAACGCTCGGTGACCGACGTCGACAGCGGCGAATCCGTCTCCATTCCCAACGATGACATCAGCGAACCGATGTTTCATCAGGGGCGTGGCGGTCTTCGCCATCGCGTGCACCCAGGTAATGACCACTTCGTCCAGAATGACAGAATCGAGCGGCCACAAGGCGGAGGCGGCGGTTCTGGCAGCGGTCAGGGACAAGCCAGCCAGGACGGTGAAGGCCAGGATGAGTTCGTCTTTCAGATTTCAAAAGACGAATATCTCGACCTGCTGTTTGAGGATCTGGCCCTGCCGAATCTGAGAAAGAATCAGCACCGTCAGCTCAACGAATACAAAACCCATCGTGCGGGCTATACCGCAAACGGGGTGCCCGCCAACATCAGCGTAGTGCGTTCACTGCAAAACTCGCTGGCGCGACGCACGGCGATGACGGCAGGCAAACGGCGCGAACTGCGCGAGCTGGAAACCAGCCTGAAAGTGGTGGAAAACACCGAACCGGCGCAACTACTGGAAGAGGAGCGCCTGCGAAAAGAGATCGCCGAACTGCGGGCGAAGATCGACCGGGTACCGTTTATCGACACGTTCGACCTGCGCTACAAGAACTACGAAAAACGTCCGGAGCCTTCCAGCCAGGCGGTGATGTTCTGCCTGATGGACGTGTCAGGTTCAATGGATCAGGCCACCAAGGATATGGCTAAGCGTTTTTATATTCTGCTCTATCTGTTCCTGAGCAGAACGTATAAGAACGTGGAGGTGGTCTACATCCGCCATCACACTCAGGCGAAAGAGGTGGATGAGCATGAGTTTTTCTACTCGCAGGAGACCGGTGGCACCATCGTGTCGAGTGCCCTGAAGCTGATGGATGAGGTGGTAAAGGAGCGTTACGACCCGGCGCAGTGGAACATCTACGCCGCACAGGCATCGGATGGCGATAACTGGGCGGATGACTCGCCCCTGTGTCATGAAATTCTGGCGAAGAAGATCCTGCCGGTGGTGCGCTACTACAGTTACATTGAAATTACCCGTCGCGCCCACCAGACGCTGTGGCGAGAGTATGAGCATCTGCAAGCGATGTTCGATAACTTTGCGATGCAGCACATTCGAGACCAGGATGATATCTATCCGGTCTTCCGGGAACTGTTCCAGAAGCAGAGTTCGACAACCTCCAATTAAATGTTATTAATCAGCCAGTTAACTTTGTTTTTCTGGCTGATTTTATTGCATTTTCATCCTCATTTTTCTCCATGTTTTTCATTCACTTAAATTTTATTTTGGGGAATGCGATTTTGAAGAAGTGATTATGCAAAACTTCCTTTAGCTTTAGGATGCCATCATGGGATGGAGGTTAAAATTCTCTCGTTCCGACCAAACCACACAAAAAACCAGCCGCTTATGGCTGGTTATTCGTCAGTGAAGCATGGGGAACTTTATCTATATTGCAGGGCAATCATCATCTAATGCACGATTGATGAAGAACGTCACTCTGCCCAACACTTCCACCTCTTCCAGAGCGGTTCCCTCTATTGCCTCGCCATCATCCGTGATCAATGACTTACCCATCAGTTTTGCAAACTGCGTGTGGCCGTCGCACAAAATTAACAATACATCTCCTGGCCTTTTTTTCGTGGCTGGCTCAATGACTGCAAACCCAACATCTGTTTCAAGCACCCTGCTTTCTGCCCCTATGTTGCACAGAACGGATGGAGAAAGTTGGCGTTCGACGTAATCGGTCGCAGGTGATGCAAATCCCATCAGAGGACCCTCCCCATGTTTCTCAGGATCCAGTACCGGTTATCGCTACCGTCTGTCGTCTTGTCAGCGAAGCCTGGCTGATTGCGCTCTATCCATGCATTGGCGTCGGCTCGGGTGAAGTGCCAGTTAAAACCACGCAACTTTTCTATAAAGCTGTCTGTTCTCAGGTAGCGGTAGCCCTTTGGGTTAAGCTCTATGGCCGCAATAAAGGCGGCCTGAATATCTGAAATTCGGGGCATAATCTGCACTCCCTTTATTACTGTGTTTATATACAGTAGTTTCAAATGAGATGCAGATCAATTTGGGTTCGCCTATTAATTTTTAAGGCTGAATGTCCTCAGGCTGCTCTGTCAGTTCAAGAGAAGCTTCGGAAGCTCTTGTTTTCCAGATGCTATCCTCTGGCATATCGAGGCGAACGTCGATCCAGCTGTTGGCAGGAACATCTATAGGAGCCCCTTTCGTTTTAACAATTTCGCCTTCTTCGTTGAGTATGTATTTCCGCTTAAAAAGCCGAATCGTCAGCCCACCGCCTTCTGTCTGCTCAGCTTCAACTACACCCAGTTCCCCCATGCCGCCAGGGTCCATTGGTGGCAATAACTGCCAGCCCTCAGAGGCCAGTCCCGCTGAACCAGTCAGGACATAAACACCAACATCCAGTCTTGAAATCTTGATCCCTTCAGCTTCTTCATTGGCAGTGCCACCTCCACACCAGCTGAAACCGTCAGAATCAATGTCCTCACGCTGGCAGTCCTCACGGGATTTTACAATACGGGCGACAGGGGACGCCGCCTTCAAAGTACCATCGCTTGATTTTGTCGTATTACCAGTCGTGTAAGCTTCGTGATAGG
The DNA here is from genome assembly GCF_021869665.1 of Enterobacter cloacae complex sp. ECL411. Taxonomy (NCBI): domain Bacteria; kingdom Pseudomonadati; phylum Pseudomonadota; class Gammaproteobacteria; order Enterobacterales; family Enterobacteriaceae; genus Enterobacter; species Enterobacter cloacae complex sp. ECL411. Next base: position 1,828,557 of record NZ_CP091486.1, on the reverse strand, counting down.
CCCATGCGATCCCGCTGTAATATGAAAACCAGGTACGACGTAGAGAGTATGCCTGATGTATTCTGGTTGGCCTGTTGCCCCGATTGAGAATGATGGAAGTTAGTCCCGTATTCGATGTCAGGCCCAACTGAGTCAGACCATCATTTTGATGTGAGGTAAATCCGGTAGGCGTTAACCCGTCCATATTATCGAGGGTTGGACCGTCCCCCTGGATAGCGCCAAGGTTGAATGCGCCTACCTGCATGACGTTTCCTGCGGCTGTTCCAACGTCCTTCGTGGCGCTACTTCCCAAACCGAGGTTTGAGCGAGCGTCAGCGTCATTCGTTGCCCCAGTCCCACCCTGCCCAATCGGTACAGCGCCATTACTCCCCTTCTGCGCCAGCTTACCGATCGCCGGAATGGTTACACGAGTGCCGTTGATGGTAACGGTGATGTTCTGGTTTGCTGAGGTGGTGGCGAACGTCTCCCAGGCGCCGATGTTCTCGTCATACTCGTTGATGAGCTGAGACATGCTCTGCGCCAGGCCGTCGACCGAGAGACTATCAGTAACAAGAATGCCGTACTTCTGGCCGCTCAACGCCGGAGACGCGGCAGGCGTAACCGTCAGTGACGTCGCACTGTTGATGGCCGTGATCTGAAACATCTGTACCGGGTTAGAAAGAACAAATAACGTCTGGCCAACCCGAATCTGGCTGGCCGGTGCCGTCCAGTTCGTGCCGGTGCCGGTGGCTGTATTTCCGTTAATGGCGATGGTGCCAGTGTTATAAAGCATATTTTCTCCAGGCAATAAAAAACCCCGCCGGAGCGAGGTTGATTAAAAAGACAGTTTATTCAGACGTACATATCGGGAAGAACGGGAAGGTTCAGTGGCGTTACCGTGTCATTACCAAAAATTGCATACCGCTCGCGCCCAAGATATTTCCCACCCTGAACTGAAGCACTGCCGTTCTGTATTTTTATTCCGAACATTCGATACACGTACATGCCATTTACTTCGTGAGCCATCAGCCCGAACCTGCCCAGCGGAACATAGCCGCTGCCGATGCTCACGGCATTTTTCGAAGGCGTCCAGAGTTGGTTGAGGTAGACGAAAGGCCGCTTTGTCGTCGAAAACGTGCAGGCCCCGGCTGCATTGAAGATGTTGAGGCCGGTGCCCGGCTGAGGCGCCACGCCACTGGCAAAGATGACAATATCTATCGTGCCGGTCGTCGGAGCATCATCGTTGGTGGATGGAGGGCTGAAGAACCTGACCGTGTTGCCATCGAAATCGACTGTGTTACCGCTATTGCAGCGCCCAAAGACGATATATTTGGACTTGTCGTACCCCGCTATCGTGGGAACTGCCCAGCCGCCAGTGGGAACATTGACGGTACCCTTCCAGATACACTGTCCTGACTGTGTAGCATTGGTTATTGAGGTGAAGTCAGTGCTGTTGCTGATGAGAAGACCCACACCACTACGCTGGCCTGACGGAAATATCTGCCAGAGGCTACCGGGGAACGTGTACGTACTTTCACGCTCACTGATGCTTACATCCTTCATCGTGGAGTTCTGCGTCACGCGGCCACCGGATATGGTGACCGAGTTCATTTTATGAAGCAGCCCTGAATCAAGATAAGCCGTTGCGTGAGGGATAAACAGCACCTGCGCCCCGGAAACATAACCGGCAATATCAGCGTACTTGGCTTTCTGGTAGCCACTGTCAAAGTAGGCCCCAAAAGACGGGCACCGAAGACCCGCCGTTATCTCCATGCGCTTTCCACCATCATTCAGGTCAATCAGTAGTCCTCTTGGCATATTATTCCCATTCTCCAAGTACGATACGTCCGCCTCCGGTCAGGTTGATAGTTACACCATTACTGTCTATCACCGTCGCCTTGTTCGGCCCGCTAAACCCGAAATTACCAGTCGTTGCATACAAAGCCCCGCGAACGGTGACATTGTTCAGTTCAGCGTTACCACTTTTCGGCATATTCCAGCCTGTCTTCCCGGTCACAAAATTATTGGATTTCAGTGAATCGGTAATTTTTGCGAACTGGATGCTGGCATCCCTGAAGTAAGCATCGTTGATGAACACCTGCCCGTTCTGGATAACGAACGGAAGGGACACCGTGGCTCCGGCCTGGTGAGTGACGGCGAAGCGGTCAGCGAGGAAGATAACCTGCGACTGCATGCCGGACGGCGTATTCTCCACGCCTATCCCCATCCCTGCGGCGTAATACTGACCGTTGCTGGATAACCCGACCTTGATGCTGTACATCGCCTTCAGGTCCCCGTTAACGTTCGCGATGGCCTGAGCGTTAGTGGTAATGGCTGACGTATGCCCGTTAATGGTCGCCGTGATGCTGTTTACCTGCGTGGCCATAGCCTGCTGGTAATCGGAGAACGTCTGGTTCAGGCTGTTGATGGATGCCTTGTTGCCGTTCACGTCAGTCTGCAAACTCAGCAGCGAACGCCCCGTTGCCTCCTTCTCATTGACGATGACCTCATCAATGCGGTCCAGCTGCGCGCTGTTACCGGCGACGGATGCAGACAGCGTTTTGCGCGCCGCCACCTGCGCCAGCCTGCCCTGAATAATCGCGATGGCGGAGTTCTTCACACCTCCCGCCATGCCGTCCATAGACACGCTGATGTTATCGATACGCTGACCCAGTGCGGTATCGGCCGTCGCCACTGTCTGCTCAAGCTCGCTCAGAGAAGAAGACACATCTCCGACCTTGCTCGACAGGTTTGTAACGCTGGTCTGAACCTTCCCGATATCCTGGGCATTTTGGGCGATTTCCTGCGCCTGTTGCGCCAGTTCATCGTTGGCCTGTTTGATGTCGTCAGCCATGCCAGCAATTTTTTCATTGCTGTCCACCGCGTTCTCGATCAGGTCTTTGAACGTATCGGAGCCTTTCATGTCCTCCAGGATTGCATCGGTGATATCGGATACATCGATGCTGGCCTGCCCGCGCACAAAGTCTGTATACCCTGATTCGTTTCCGCTGCGGTCCACCAGCTGCGCGCGGTACCAGAAAATTTGCCCTGCCTTTAGGCCCATCTGCTGATACTTGCGCTGCGGAAAGGGTACGTCTGCCAGCAGCATCACATCGTCTTCGGTACCGGTCAGACTGTACTGAATTTCCGTCTTCAGCGTGTCGTCGGTATTCGCCGGGAATCCCCAGTTCAGCTCGATACCAAATACCACGTTTTCAGAAGCGATAAAGCCAACTGGCTTCGGTGGGTTGCCCACTTTACCCGTAAGATTTACTTCTGATGATGTCGCCCACACCGATGAAACGTCGCTGGCGTTCACCGCCCTGACGCGGACCAGATAGCGACCCGAGTAGATGCCCTGCACTTCAAAACCGAGAGAAGACGTTCGGGGCACGCTTACCCAGTTTCCGCTGTCACGCCGCCATTCCGCCTCGTACGCAACTGCACCCTGAACAGCATCCCAGGCAACGCGCATGGTGGTAATCGCAATGTTCTGGTTAACCGTAGAGTAACTGTCTACGACAATATTTCCTGGTGGGGCCTGAACCCCAGGTGGAATGACACTGACTGGACGCTCGTCCAGTCTTGCGCCGGTATCAACGGCGGAATAGATGTCAGGGTTGTAAGTCGTCCCGGTGACTTCGAAAGTGCCGTCGTTGTTGTCCCGCGTTCCCGTAACACGGAAAAGCGCTATAAACAGATCGTCAGAGTCCACACCCCAGTTACATTCAGCCTCCGGCGTTTCGCTGTAGGATGTGGTGACAGTGACTGTGTTTCCGTTAACGGCCTGGACGGTTCTGGCCTGAGCTGTGCCTGATGGAAGATTCAAAAACAGCCGGTTCCCGGCCTTCACATCAGCGGCGCGATCGAGGGTTATGTTGCGGCCGTTAACCGCACTCACCCTGCCGCCGATAGTTCTTCCGGCCAGCTCGTTAGCAGCCACGCCGATCACCTCCCCGACAGGGGGAACGTCCATGCCAGTACTGAAGGTCACCACCTCGCCGATACCGTTAGTGAGCAGCGCCCAGCGCCCCCGCCGGTTTGCCTCTGACTGCCTGGTGCAGCCGATCGCAGTCATTTCGAGCTGACGATAATCGAAGCGCATGGCCAGATCGTTATCGTAAACAGGCTCAGGCGTGTCTTTGTAGTGGTTAGCTGGGTCAGACCAGTTCACCAGCGCGGCAGTGTTTCGGGTGGTTTCACTCGGGTCCGCAAAGGTAAATTTACCCTCAACAACGCTGGCGTGGTTATAGATGTGCCACACATCGCGGGGCATATCAGCCAGGACATACATCTTATTGTCACCCCAGTACGTCATGCCGCGAAATATACCCGCCAGATCACGAAGTACGGTCCAGGCGTCATTACGGTCCTGGATATAAACGTTGCAACGAAAACGAGGCTCCGTCCCGCTGCCGCCCTTGCCGTCTGGTACCAGTTGATCGCAATACTGGGCGATGCGATAAAGCTCCCATTTGTCTATCTGAGTCGCATCGATTCTTTGACCCAGCCCGAAGCGCTCGTTCAGAATGATGTCGTAATAAATCCAGGCAGGGTTATCCGTCCATGCCCATTTAAATACGCCCTCCCATGTACCAGAGTAAGTGCGGGTTTCGGGTTCATAAGTATCAGGTACACGGATGATTCGCCCTTTCGGATTGCACACAACCTGAGGAATGCCATTGGGGAACTGCTTTGCGTCAAACTCTACATACAGCAGCGCTGTGTTAACGTAGCGAAGCTTGGCGTCAATAATTTCAGTTACAGCTACAACGCGCATGGTGTCCACAATATTTACGCTCGTGGAATCCGGCGTGATTCTGCGAACCCGTAACTGCCAGCCAGTCGAGGCTTTTGGAAGATTAACGCGGTGACTACGCTCATAAAGCGACGTAGTTTTGTCATCGACAGCACCGTTAACCACCGTTTCATACGGCCCGCCATCGACCGAAAGATCGATAGCATACTCGACGCGGGTGCCGACTTTGTCGCCGTTGTTTTTCTGGAGCAAAAGAGTTGGCCATCCCAGGCGAATTCGCAGCGCAGAGAGCTGCGTGTTGGATACCGCTCGCACGTAAGGAACAGCCTGTTTCAGCTCATATGAAACCTGAAGTTCGTTTTCAATGCCGGGGAAGCCCTGAATATAGTCCTGGTCCTGAGTGCCGGAACGGAACTCGTATTTTACATTATTGAAGTTATAACTTCCGTCGGCGTTCTGAAGGGGCGTATACGAAGATGAGTCACCAAGAAAGATGTTTTTAGCATCAAGCCCGCCAGCGAACTCACCCTCTCCAAGAGCAATCAGCACCTTTGCCCTGGCAATGGACTGAATGCTGTCCGGTGCTTCAACAGGCGTTCGGGTCTGATTGCTGCCACCTTTACCGCGGCCTTTGATGATTGTCGTCGTCATATCGCGTCCATAAAAAAAGCCACCGTCAGGTGGCTTACAGTGCGTGGTTTGGTTTATTGCTGATCTTCGGTATAAATCCCGGCGGAAATAATCGCGCCACCTATTTCGCGCTGCCCATAAAGCAGGGGGACGGGATTTCCGGATGCTGTTGTATTAACGGGGCCACCAAACGCATAAGAGGGTTTGTTATCAGGATCCTGCCGCATTCGCAGACCTGAAACCTGAGGAGAGAGCATTTGCACTACACCGCCAACGGCCATTGCGGCACCAACGGAAAACATGAGGTTACTTGCTGCGATACTAACTCCCGGCATCCATATGGCAGCAGCGACCAGAGCCGTTCCGAGCAACGCCTGGAAAACTCCAGCTCTTTTACTACCCCTTATCACAGGGATTATTCTTAACTCATCACCCGGCCCCAGGAGTTCAAACTCTTCGTGCCCGATATTGCGACGATCCCGGAAAATAACAAAATCCAGTCCCTTTGCCCGAGCTTCACGCAGATAAGCATCAAAGCCGTCAATGGTGTTAGAAAGCGCCCTGAAAACTTCGCTGGCGGACGTTAGTGCACGGCGATGTGTCCTGCCAAATCGCTGAGCCATTGAGCCGCTGAGTTTGATAACGGTTTTTCTTTCCATTACATCAAATCCTTATAACGCAGAATTTTGATGGTACGGTCACGGTAATAGCCACCGTAGGGAATACGCTGGCTTAGCTGGCCATACATGTGATGCAGTAGCATGTTGCCATCAAGCAAAATCCCGGCATGGTTCGGGACGGTGGACTGAACCTGCATGATAACCATGTCACCTGGCTGAGCGGGACCGTCGTACTCACGGAAACCGCATTCCTGCCAGTTATCCATATAGAGGTTTTCACCCTGCTCCCACCAGTGGCGATCTACGCTGTAGTTGGGCAGTTCAATGCCGTGCTCGGTGCGGAAATAGTCCATGATGAGAGACCAGCAGTCTGCATACCCGAGTACAAACTGGCGTCCTGTGAGGGGACGGTCTCCGCGAGGCATGACGGTGCGAATGTCGCCCTCCGGCCACGATGCAATAATCCAGGGCAGTTCCGTGGCATCACACATCAGCATGTCGAGCTCGCTCGGCTGAGTTGTTGCCCCGTCGCCGGGATGGCTGTGGACGATCGCCACCACAGTGCCCTGCTCTTCGGCGGCCGCATAATCCTCAGGATTAAGTTCAAATTGCTCAGTCGGCGACTCAGCATTATTTTTGCAGGGGATGTATTTCTCCACCCGCCCCTTCTGAATAACCACGCCACAGCACTCCTCGGGGAAGGATGCGGCGGCATGGGCCAGAATGGCGCTAACTGTTTTGTCGCGCATGATTATCCTCTCAGAAGTGAAGCGCCTGGGAACCCGCCATAATCCAGCTGTTCATTCTCTCCGAAGCGAGGTTTACAGCCCGTTGACAGCAATCCGGAGCAAACATCCTGTGAAGGATCGTCCACCCGATTGCCGTCTTTATCGAACCAGCCGTTTTGCCCGGCGTAGGTGCAGCCGTTCCCGGTTTTGTACCAGCCCCGCATGCACCACGTGCACATTGGCTGAATTTGCCGGGTCGGAATGAGTTGCCCTCGCAAATCGGCTGGACTTGAAAGCTCAAACTCTACGGTTTCATCGTCTGACCCTGATTTACGGTCGATGTAATAAACCTGTTTGCGCTCCTCGTTGGGATTCGCAGTCGGGTTCCCGCCAGGAAAATTTCTTGCGTCCAGGTAGTGAGCGAAGGTGTCATGGATGATCACCTTTGCTTTAGCCATCCCCTGAAACCTGCGGCACAGCGCGCCAATCGTACCGCTGATGTTTGCAACAGTGAGTGACGGCCGTGAACTCTGGCCGTCACTGCTTACAGATATGCCGGTCAGTTCATACGGCCACGCGCCATACTCCTGCCCCTGCCACCACACCGACTTCGGCTCAAGTTTTGACTCGTCGCCGCCTGCGGCGATGATTTCCGCCTCGGTATGCGGGATTGTCTCGTTGTGAAAGCGAAGAATACCCGCACCGAACGCTGAGCCGTCCACCTCGATCAGGCGGACGCGCTTACCCGGTTCCAGTTTCTGGACATCAGATGAAATACTCATGGATGGTATGCCTGTATGAATGTGCTGCTGAGGGTGTATTTTTTGTTGCCGTGGGTAGATATCTGGAAGGATTCCGCGCGCCATAAACCTGAAGGATCAAGCGGTGGCTTCCAGATAAATGACTTCCACCCTGCATGTCTGTTCAGAAAGTTTTTAATGGCCTGAATGTAAGCCTCGTCGCCGGTAAAGCTCACGCTCCACTGAGGTGTTACCGGGTTGATGCCGTCCCCGGCCACCTGTGTATAGCCATCGCCAAACTGCGCCTTTCGGGTACGAAAACTTGTATCAACCTGAGAGGCAACCTTTGGGCACCAGCTGAAGGTTTCGACTGCCATGGTTAAACTCCCTTGATTAATCGCCACAGAGGCGAGCCCGGCATGCTGGCCTGCTCGTTAATAACGCCAGTGATGGCATCTTTCAATTGTCTGCCAGCGGCACCGGCTGTTCCCTGACTGGCCGCCTGGGATGATCCGCCCTGAATATTGATATCGCCAAAGTTAACTGAAGGCACGCCACCAGAAACCTGCGGCATCCCCACTGCGCGAACGGCAAGATCACCATTAGGTGCCCGCGTGAGGGGCATGATTGCTTCAGGACCTGCCTCGCCGAAAATCCCTGCGCCTTTAGCAAAAGCAAACAGTTGAGGTGTCTGAAAAACGCCATTGCTGTAAGCGCTCAGGGACGGAGAGTCGTAAACATTACCCTTTGCATTAAAGGTAAAGTTCGCGCCAGCATTCTGAATAGCGGTACCGCTGCTGGCGGTTGCGGCTGACGAGGCACCAAAACTGAACAGTGATCCAATTGAGCTGACGCCATTAGCAACAGCCATGTTCACCAGAACGTTCTGGATAATCTTCAGTACGCTCACGCCCCAGTCCTTCCAGCTGTCAACGTTGCCATTGAGCATGTCGGTGATCGTGGTGACCGCGCCACCCATGGCCTGCTTCATGCCGTCAGCGGCCATGGAAGAATAATCAGTAGCTTCGTCCACCCAGTTCGCATAACCCTCAGACAGTCCCGTCATCCAGTCGTCACGCTGCGCATCAGAAGCTGCGTAATATCCCTCCTGGTCGCGCAGGCGCTCTTCGAGGTAGCGCTTATTAAGTGCCAGCCCCTGCTGATAGAACGTCTCGTCGATTTCACCAGCCTGACGCTGGCGGAGAAGATCGGTATTCTTCTGCTCGAACTCCTTACGCAGATTGAACTGCTCCTGAAGTCTTTCACGGAACCTGGTTCCCTGCCCGTATCCCAGCAGTTGCGCTTCATTGGCTGCGCGGGCGCTGGCGTTACTGTCAGCAAGGTTGGCTTCGTAATTTCGCAGTTGCTCACGTAATTTAACCTGGTCAATCAGCGCAGCATTCTGCAATACCGTCTTTTTCTGGGCTTCCGTCAGAGAAGCAAGTTCGCCCTGGCTGACCTGATATTTAACCTTCGCCAGTTCAGTATTCTGACCTTGCAGGGCAATCTGCTCTTTTTGCTGCTTGATAAGGCGCTTATACACATCCTCGGTTTTCTCGCCTTCGGTTTTACCGCCCTTCGCCTTAGGTTTGTTGGCCTCATTATTCCGCCATTCAGCAAGACCGTTATTAATCAACTCCTGACGGCCTGTCTGGAATTGCGGATCACTGGTTAACCCCAGGTCATCGGCTGCATAACTCAGTCGCAGGCGCTCTTTTGCTTCACCCTTCAGGCGTGACAACTCCAGATCCCGGCGGCTCTTTTCGAGGGCATCGGTTTGCTTTTTGTCGAGATCGGCCTGCGGAAGTCTGAGCGGGACGTTAGCCAGCCCCTGACGCGCCATAAGGAGTTGGTTACCCAGTCCGAGTAATCGATTAAGTTCATCGTGCTGCCCATTCATCAACAGAAGTGATTGATAAGCCCGGTTCTGATTCGCTGCCTCCTCCCGAATTAGCGTCACACGCCGATGCTCAAGACCTTCAAGAACCTGTTGGATAGAGGCAGATTTCTCCTGCATCTGGGCAAGCCTTTCCTGCTCAACAGATAACTGTTCAGTGACTGTAGTCAGTCCACGGGTCACGGTATCCAAAGATGTCAGGTGGTTAATCATGAAACCACCGCTGGTCGTTGGACCGGGATTACTGATCACTGACTGATAACCAGCCATCTGCTCTTTCAGATTTTCTATCTTGCTCTTTTGTTCATCTATCAGCCTGTTCTGCTCATTCAATGCTGCGCGCGTTTTCTCAGCATTGTCTGAAGCTTCAGGCAAAGACATTGCCTTCGACTTTTTACTGACTTCATCAATCGTGGTGGCGTATTCCTGCGCCGAACGACGGGCCTGCTCCTGATTTTGATAGACCGCATACCAGGCACCAGCACCCAACATGACCAAACCCGGTATTCCGCCGATGAGACCAAGTGCACCACTCATCAGGCGAGTACCAACTGATGTTACATTGTTGAGATTTCGCTGGGTGGAGACGCGATTTGCCAGATTCCTGTCTCTGGCTGCCTCCGCAGAAGCCAGCCGTCTTTCAGCAATAGCCTGAGCGTCGGCATTTTTTGCAGCCACCAGCCCTGCCTGCGCACGCTCAAGCGCAGTTCTGGCCCTGACTTTTTCTGTGGCGGAGCCACTTGCAAGAGCAGTGGTCAGCCTGGCTTGAGCTGCTGTGACTTTGGCTTCCGCTGCCGCAATTTTTTCTTGCTGAGCGGCCTGAACATCTGCACTTCGCGATCTTTGAACAGCTTGCTGGGCTCGATAAACTTCTGCCCTTGAAGCTGCAACAGCAGACTGAGCCGCTTTATCCTGCGCGACAGCAAGGGCAACCTCTGATTTCGCAGCTGAAATTAGCGCACCTGTTGCGCTACTGGCGCTGGTTACAACTCCGCTGAGGTATCTTGCCAACCCAACACCAACAAGCGCCCCAGCGACTGTTGTAATTGTTGACATATTGTCAGCAACGTCATTCAGAGCGCCGCTCACTGCTGATGAAGTAAAAGAATCAAGCGTCTGGGCAACATTATCCAATCCGCCAGACAACGCATCAGTAGCACCGGTTGCCTGGTTTACACCGCCCACCCAGGCCATGAATGAGTTAGTTACTTTTTGAAGGGATCCGGAAACCGTTTGTGGCATGCTGGCAAATTCGCCCTGCAATGCTCCTAACTGGCTCATTAAAGCTGGGACAACCTTATCGATCGTAAGCTGTCCCTGGTCAGCCATGCTCTTGAGGTCTTTACGGGCTACACCCATTCCCGCAGCCAGAGCGCGGATTACCCGATCACCGGCTTCGTTAACGGCATTAAATTCTTCACCACGAAGAACGCCTTGTGCGAGCGCCTGGCTGAACTGAGTAATAACAGAGCTCGCCTCCTGAGTGTTAGCCCCGGAAAGTTTGAGGCCGGTAGAGACAGCTTCGGTAATTTTCAGAACTTCGTCAGAGCTATAACCGTACTCGCGCATTGAGGCTGCTGCACGGGAAAAAAGGTTTGCGTTATCTGAAAATGCCGTGCCGGTTCTTTGGCTGATTTCCATTAACTGACGCTGTGAAGCGGCAAAATCATCAGCAGAAGATGATGCCTGTTTAAGACGAGCGTTTACGGAGTTCCACTCATCAGCAATCTGCACAATTTTACCCGTTGCAAAAGCTGCCGTAGCTGCGGCAGCAGCCCTTCCAGCAGATGCAAATCCGGCAGTCAAATCAGAGAGCGCCCTTTCGCTCTCTCTGGCAGCAGCAGCGGCCTGCCGACCGCCATTCTGCATGGTGCGGTAATAATCCTGCCCCATTCGTGAGGCGCGGGAAATTTCCGTCTGGAAAGATTGAGAATTGGCGGAAATTTTGATTATTAATTCGCGTAAGGTTGCCATTTATCCAAACTCCAGACGTAAAAAAACCGCCGAAGCGGTTTTATTTTTATTGTTTCCAGACCTTTTGCCTGGCTTCTTCAAGGTATTCTTCATCGGTTTTAGCCGGAGGTGATTCGGCCATCAAATCACTGCCACAATGTTTACATTTAATGGCTGCGTTTTTGATTATTTCCGCACAGAACGGACACTTTTTCATACCCTCATTTTCAATTAAGTCTTTTTCTTCAGCTGCAACATCTTTCTTAATTACCAGCGAGTGTACAAAGGCAATAATAAACAGCAATGCACCATAAACCCACCAAGCAAAGAAAGAGCGGCCTTTGCTTTGAGCTATTAAGGCTGGAACTAAGCCTATTACAATTGAAACAAGTAAAATTTCCATTTTCTATCCCCAGAATTATTAGTGGCTAAAATCCTAATGTTTTCTGGGTAAAAAGTCACTGAGTTGCAGCAGTTAGCGCCGCCTCAAGCCCTGCAAACGGGTCCTTCGGTGCTGATTGCTCATCACCACCCCAGCGCAGGATCGCATCGTCCAGCGGTACTTTTGCCCCCTGCGAGCCGTAGATGGCAGAGACGAGCTGAGCTGCCTGAATGTCACCACGAATATCGCCAACCGGACTTTGCCTGTCGTACTCAATCCACATCAGAAGCTCGCTTGCCGTCATATTCTGCCGAAGCTCTGAGAGCGTGCGCCCCATACGGAGCGCAAGCGACATCAGAAACTTTACGCCGGGGGTTGAGACTTTTCCCGCGCTTCGTCCGCGTTGTTGATCAGGTCAAGCGCCTGTTTGAGCAGGCGTGAATGGACGGGGCCGTAGATTTCACGCACCTGCTCTTCTTCGTCTACGCTGAATACCGGTTGCTTATCGGTGTCACACAGAACGTCAATGAAGAGCACCACGTCAGCGCAAAGATTACGGTGTGCCTTTTCCGATACCGACACATTTTCATCATCAGCACCCGTTTTCACCACTTCCTGCCAACGCAGCCAGGCTTCACCTGACGGCTCACGAAGAACCACTTTGACGCCTTCCCACTCAGGAACGGCGACCGTCTTATGACGAAATCCCGACATCTTAGCCAGGGCGAGATTTTTAATATTCTTCATGAGACCTCTCAGGAGCCAGACTCAATGTTTTCAGGCTTACCTTTCAGGCGCAGGGAGAACGTTGCCGCCACTACGCCGTTGGTACCTGAAGACCAGGTGTGCTGGCGAATTTCAGCCAGGAACTTAAAGCCCTTGCCGGAAGGGAAGATCACCTGGAAAGCGTAGGTCGTATCGTTGTCATACGCATCGCGCAAGGCGTCCTGCGCCGGGTTCTTGTAAAAGTTACCGGACAGAGAGATTTCTGACGGAGAAGGCAGACCGTTGATATTCTCCTGCTCGGTAGAGCAAAGCGTTGTTACGTCGATATCCTGCTTCTGACCACCGGTGAACTGAATTTCTTTGATGGTGCAACTCAGATCGAGGAAGGTTGCGGAATCCATCGATTCTTTGGTGGCTGGCGCAGAGGAAATAAGGATCTTCGTCAGCTGCGATTTTTCATAAAGTGCAGACATAGCTTTCTCCTGGAAAAAGAAAACCCGCCATCAGGCGGGTTCGTTGGGTGAATTAATTGTCAGGGGGTAACCCTGAAATCGAGGGTCATGCGGTAGAGTCGTCGATGGGGCTCGTATCCGGGGAGCCTGGCGACCTCCGTCGGGTTTAGTGGCCGTAGCGCCACTAGAGCATCTTCCACGAGCGCGCGCGCCTCTTTGATGGAGGTTGAGTAAGCATCTACCTGAATGGAAACCCTGCTCTCTGCCTGTCCACACAGCACGTCAGCGGAAACATCATCGACGATGGAAAAGATAATCCAGGGTGGAGTGACCGACGGTTTCCCGTCACTACCTAATGGCGCAACATAGGGATATACCCGTCCTTCTGCCAGGGGAGAAAGCAAGGCGTAGATATTATCTTCATTCACTTGCTCAATACCTCATCAATAGCCTGATTCATCCTGGCAATGGCGACGCTGGCGGCCTCTTCCTCGCGAGTATCGTAAGCGGGTCGCACAAACGGATGAGGCGGCATATTTATTGTCCCCATCTCAACAAACCGCCAGTAAAACGCATTTCGCGGATCGCTGGCTTTCATGGTGTTGTCGCTATTACCGGTTCGCATGTTGCGACCACGGATATGTACGCCGGAAGTAATTTCGCCACGGCGGCGTGAGCGCTGAGTCAAAACGACCACGTTTTTCTTCAGCTTTCCAGTTCTCTCAGGAGCACGTGCGATCACTTCTTCCTTAAGCACTTCGGCACCGGCGCGCGTGGCATCACGCAGAACCTTATTGTTTTCAGCGCGGCTAAGCGCCTCCAGATCCTTTGCGATGTCATTCAGCCCGGAAAAATCGAGGCTCGTCTCAATCATTTTTCGGTCCCCTGTTTGCAAAGAATTTCGAGCTGAACACCGCGAGAGTCAGGGATTGGCGGACCAATGATATTCAAAATGGCACCCTTGAACGCGCCAGTCATAACCCGGAGTCTGGACGCAGCAGTTATATCGCTACGAAATCGTGTCCATACCCTGATAGTGGCGACTGCGGTTTCAGCACCAGCGGCTACCAGCTCGCGCCCACTGATGCCCTTTACTTCTGCCCAGGTTTCTGCGCCGTCATGCCATGTTTCAACAGGCTGGCCAGAAGGATCACGCGATGTTGTGATGTTCTGAATTACCACCCTGTCTCTCAGTCTTCCGGCCTGCATAATCCCTCCTACACTCCGTAAATTCGGTATGGCTGCAGCAGGGCTTCAACCGCAAACGGGACCTCTGCTACGGTCTGCCCAACGGCCACTGATTCGCGGTTGGCGTACCAGTGTCCGATCAGCAGTAACATGGCCGCCTTCACATCGTCATTAAGAAGAATCGGGTCCGGGTCGTCTGTGTAGCCAGGGCTGTCTTCTTTTTCATAGAGCGTTCGCCGCGTCCATGTCTGAACGTAACGCGCCGCCGCACCAGTGTATAAAGTCAGCAAGGCATCATCACCGGTAAAGTCGGTATCAATGCGGCAGTGCTGTTTCACCACATCAAGGTCGACCATTATTTTTTCGCCTTCTTGTCCGCTTTTACTTCCGGCTGTTCCTGCTGCTGTTCCTGCTGCTGTTCCTGCTGCTGTTCCTGCTGCTGTTCCTGCTGCTGTTCCTGCTGCTGTTCCTGCTCTGCAGGATTTTCTGATTCTTCGAGCATCGCATAGCCTTTTTTGATGAGCTCGCGCCCGTGCTGTTCCAGAGTTTCCAGAGGAAGCCCTTCAGTAACGACGGTACCGCCGAAATAAATCGGTTTGAGTGCGATCAGTTTCATTTTCCCACCTGTAAAAGCGGCCCGAAGGCCGCAGTGTTTATCAGCTACCTGCACCGGTGCTGAAGGAGCCATACACGAACGCTTCAGGGCGTTTGACGGCCAGCGCCAGACGTTCCTCGCAACGGATTGTGATCATGTTTTTCTCGAAGTCGTCGGCGTTCTCCGTGGAGATAACAACGTTCGCATCTTCGCGGTCGAAGATTTGCGCGCCAGCGTTGAAAGCACCCGTCAGGAATTTACCCTGGAAGGCTGCCGCTTCCGTTGCAACAACCGGCAGGCCCCACAGAGTCGGACCAGTCAGCGCCGCAGGGTTCGCCAGAATGTAACGACCCAGGCTGTCTTTGGTCAGCTCGATCCGCGCCCAGTCAATGAAGTGAAGAACATGACCGGATGCCGGGAAACGCGCCAGCTGCGCCTGCAACATTGCCAGACGCAGATCGTCAATCCCGCTCTGCTGTTCGACAGTGAACGCCGGATTGAACGCTGACGCCTGAGGAACGATGCCGTGCAGATGAACGCCGGTACCATCACCGAAGAGAATTTCCTGCTCTTCTGCATACTTCAGTCCGTAGCGCATTTCGGCATCAACGGTGGACTGCAACTGTGCGAAGTCATCCAGGATCTGCTTTGAGGCTTTGAACAGGTGCGCGATGGTGCTGACGCCAGTGATTTTCGGCGTGAACTCAATTTCGCTGTATGGTTTCTGCGTATTTTCAGGAACCACTTTCGCGTTATTGGTAAAGCCTGTCTGCTGCACCCAGAAAATAGCTGAGGAGGACGTACGGCCTGGAGCGATCAGATCGCGGATGAACAGGCGCTGTTTCGGTGCCGTATCAATACCCGGCAGGCGCTGTGGCTCTACAACACCATCAGGCACATCCACCGAAGTCAGGGCAGCCTTAACCGGGATGCTGATGCGCTTACCGCCTTCCACGCTGGAAGCAAAGGTTTTCAGGGCTTCAGCGGAGATCACCTGGTGGCCAACGGACTCGACAACCTGTTTCGCGTTTGCCAGCGGCATCTGGGCAACATGTTGCTCCAGTTCGCCCATTGCGGCCTTCAGGGTTTTTTCAGCTTCACGCAGCGCATTGAACTCAGAAGCCATTTTATCAACGGCTGCTTTTGTTTCTTCTGACAGCCTGCCTGACTTCTGTGCCTCTTTAAGTGCGTCTTCTGCTTTCGCGTTGAATTTGCCGGTTGCCTCTTCAATGCTGGCAGTGACTTTTTTCAGAATTTCGTTTACTTCAGACATAAAGGGTCCTTATTTGACTAACGCCGCAAGAGCGCTTTCAAGTGAATTGAGGGTTTCAGGTTTGATATCTTCGGTAGCGCCCGGCGTACCGTCGTTGGTGGTGACAGCGCCAGGCATGCCACCGGATAAGGCTTTAATGAGTTTTCTGCGCTCAGAGCGCGGGGTGTTGGTTTTAGCCAGTAGCGCGTCGAGTTTGCGAAGCGCGGCTGCAGGCGATTCGTCGCCGTCGCTGACCGCATCAGCAGAAAGCAGGCTGTCTGCCAGTCCCTTCACCACAGCATCACTGCCACCGATATAGCTTTCCGCGTCCATCAGCTTCTGCACGGCGGCCATATCAAGGCCGGAGCGCGCCGCGTAGATGTCAGCCATAGCGGTATCGAAGGGTTCCAGTGACTGTGCCAGTTCTGCAAAATCATGGCGGTTTCCCATCGCGTATACCCAGCAGTTGTGGATCATCAGAAAAGCACCGCGGCCAATCTGAATATCATCCCCGGCCATCGCAATTATCGAGGCGGCGCTGGCGGCAATGCCCAACACCTTCACCGTTACACGGCCTTCGTATTCGCGGAGAAGGTTGTAAATTGCCAGACCTTCGAACATGTCGCCGCCAGGTGAGTTGATATTCACCGTAACGTCGGCACCGTTCATTGCCCGAAGTGCACCGGCAATGCGTTTCGCCGTCACACCCTCGCCCCAGTAGTCCTGCCCGATAACATCAAAAACAGAAATGCTGTTGTCGTCTGCGGCTGCAGCTTTAATTCCACCGTCCCAGCGGTCCAGTGCAGACGGTAAAGTTTCACAAGTTACACGCGCGCAGGGACGACCCGCCGGTGCAACCGGAAGTTGTTTTTTGCTCATCAGGAAAGTGCTCCTAAGCGGCCTGTTTCAGCGGAGATTGTTCAAAGGAAATATCGGGGAATACGTGGTTGTGTAGCTCTCGCAGGGCCAGTGCCTGAACAGCAGGGTTGCTGCTTTCGAGATTTTTCAGTTGCGTCAGGTTGAGCTGAACGGTGTAAATATCGCCCCCTTCAATTGGCGGCATGTTCTCAAGACGACGAACGTCATTACGGGACATCCAGCCATTTTGAAGCGCGCTGGTATAGTAAGCGGCACGGCCCGCGCTGTCGGCGCGCAGCAATCCTTCAACAGAGAATTCTGCAAACACTTCATCATCGCTGTCGAGTAAGCACCGGCCAATTTCCTGCTCAATGTTCACCAGCAGCGGTCGAAGTGTATGAGTCAGAAACTGCAGGTTCATACCTTCCAGGCTGGATGCCCAGCTGCTTTGTTTCGTGGTATGACCAACCATGAAAGGCGGCACGCGAAACCAGCGGCAGATCTCCTCAATGCTAAATGCGCGGCTTTCGAGCATCTGAGCATCTTCCGGGTTCATGGTCACGCCCTGATATTTCAGGCCGCCTTCAAGAACCATAATTTTTCCGGCGTTTTTGGAGCCGGTGAATGATGCCATATAGCCACGAAGTCTTTCACGTTGATCGTCTGTCAGCGCATTATCAGCGGATAGAAAACCTGAGCTCTGCAGACCCTGCTCGAATATCTTCGCCGCGGACTCTTCAACGGCCATTGCTGAACCGATCACATCCCGGCCAGTCTTCATCGGCATCATGCCGCAAACACCGTCCAGACCGAAACCGCGAATGTGCATGATGTTTTTGACCGGAATGACGCGCTCGTTTCCGTTTTCAGTGTATTTGTATTCCAGCGCCCCGGTAGTGAGACGTTTAACCACCATGTTCTGCGGCAGTAAAGGCACCAGCGAAACCAGGCGGTTTGCAATGAATTTCTTCTCAATGAAGGCGTTCCCGCGCAGGCAAATACTGGCGACCACCATCAACATAAAGCGTGATGGTGTCATTTCTGAATTGGGTCGGCGGCACAGTATCGAATAGGCCGGATGATCAGTTGCCGCTTTACGCGAACCGTCAGGCTGTCGAACGTATATTTTCAGCGGAAGGGTTGAAATAGACTCGCTTAACAGTCTTACGCATGCCCACACAGCCGATAGCTGGATGGCTTTATCGGCCGTGACTACCTTTCCGCTGCTGCTGGTGCCAAACCATTCCTCCCAGAACGTGCCGGTAGTCAGGCTGATAGGCACACCAAGCCAGTTAAGCAGAGCGCTTTTCACCCTGCCTGGCTGTTTGTTTTTTTTCATCAGAAACCTACCATGATGGGATTATTGAAGAATCCGGAGAGATCCTGCTGGTCGTTGCCACCGTTAACCAGAACGCGGCTCATTGCTGTGAACAATGCCGCCGGGCCATCAATCTTGGCCTCTGGTGTGGACTTGTTCGGGAAAATGTTCTCGTTCCGGTCAGGTTTGACGGTTACGTTTGACATCATCCAGTTCATTACCGGGTGATCGCTGTGATGGAAGCGGCCACCGTATACCAGTGCTTCGACCTCTTTCATCGCCTCAGAGAAATTGCGAACCGTCTGCGGCACTTCCACCAGCGGCAGCCCTTCTTCTGCCAGCGCAAGGCTGAACTGCGTCGCACTCCACGGGTCGAAGCCAATTTCTTTCAGACTCTCGCCAGCAACCCACACCTGCAGCTCTTCCTTAATCTGAGCATGGTCGATTACATCCCCGTCGGTAAGGATCAGCTTGTCCATCTCGGCCCACTTACGATAGAGCTCTGCCATCTGACGCGAACATTTCTCAAGGCGTCCTTCCGGCAGCCAGAATTTAAAATCCGCATGAACGTGGCCACCTGGCGCGCGCCAGACTTTAGCGGCTGCACAGATATCAATTTTGTTTGAAAGGTCAACGCCCACCCAGGAGGGATAGGTTTTAAGTTCGTGCTGCGGGGCGATAAACTCGCATTTTTCCCATTTCATCATGTCCATCCAGGCAGACTCAGCGGTAACCCAGATATTCATGTGCTTGGTGAAAAAGTTAATCCTGGCCGAAACCTGCTCTTTCGCCTTTTTAGCCAGGCGGCGGAGATCATCCCAGCGCTTACAGATACCCAGCCCCGGATTTGCCTTCTGCCAGACTTTTTCATCAAAGGGATCATCACCTTCATCTAATGTGTAGATGATGGCAAAAAACGTATCGTCTTTTACCAGCCCACGCAGAACCTTGATGGCGTAATCACGCAGTTCGTAGCAGATACCCTCTTTGTTAAATCCGGCGGTGGTGATACCGAAAAGCAACGACTGCAGGCGCGCGCCGGTTGCCGTCTCCAGAACGTCCCATACATCACGGGTTTTATGTGCATGCAGCTCGTCGACAATGGCGCAGTGGATGTTCAGGCCATCGAGGTTGTTCGCATCTGATGATAAAGGCTCGAATTTGGAGGCCGTTTGCTCCTGGTAGATAGCGAGCTTGTTGAATTCGAAGATCCGCCCAAGAGTGGCTTTCGCCTTCTTGACCATATTTTTCGCGTCTTCAAAAACAATTCGCGCCTGGTCACGGGTGGTTGCAGCGGAATAAACCTCCGCCCCGCCCTCGCCGTCAGCGCCAGCCATATAGAGCCCCACGCCGGAGCAAAGTGTTGATTTGGCATTTTTACGGGCCACCTCAACATCTGCTGTACGGAAACGCCGAACCATCACCGGCCGACCGCTGCCGTCGTTACGCAGAACGGTTTCCCCCGTCTCTTCGTTCACCAGCGGGATAACAAAACCAAAAATATTAATCAGGATGAAAACATGCCAGTCCATCAGCTCAATAGGCTGGCCTGCCAGGGCGCCTTTTACGTGAGGCACAAAATTATAGAAATTCAGAATGTGCTGCGCGCGCGGCTCACTGAAGAAAATACCGCGCTCTTCGCCGTGTGCCAGATCGTCAAGAAAACGCTGGCAGGCAAGGCGCACGTACTCACAGGCAATAATTTCCCCCGCCACCACCCTCTCGGCATAGCGGATGCCTTCTGCAACCTTAGCCATTAATCCCTCGCTTTCATAAACTCGGCCAGCGGATCAACCGCATCAGGACCTTTTACATTCACTTTAGAGCGGCTGGCTGGCGTCATGCCGAACTCACCGAGCATGGCGCGCAGACGTTTCCAGGCATCAGCTTTCATAATGGCGGCCGGGTGAGCCTTGATCATGCGAATCTCTCGCTCTTTACCTTCGTCTGGCTCTTCGTCGCTATAAACGGCGTAGGTGTAGCCTTCTCTCTCCAGCGTATCGCAGTGATGCCGGTACTCGGTGTAAACCTCAACCAGAAGCTCAAGTGCTCTCGCGTCCAGCTGCGACATGACGCCAAGCGCATCGAGCTCGTCGGCCATCCGCTTAAACCAGTATTTCCCCTGCTTGTCGAAATGCTTCGGCGTTGGGGGTACCCCTGCGGCTGGCTTTGGTTCGCATTCATTAATCGGGCGTTTTGATGGGTTACCCCTCACCAAACGTAGATGGGTCGGGGTTTTCGGTGGTCCAGACATAATCGAAAACTCCTATTAATCATCGAATGGGGGACCCCATAAAAAAGTTTTCTAACCTGCGGCGATGTGAAAAGAGGTTAGGCGGCGGTCCTTTGGCGCGTCGTTCCTGAACTTTCAACCCGCCCTCCCCCTCGGTCGATTCAAATGAGAATTGATTTCATTTGAGTCTTTCGACCGCTGTCTTCGCCCTGTGGCAAGGCTTGCAGAGGCTTTCGAGGTTGGACAGGTCATCGGTCCCCCCATTTGCTTTGGCAGTGATGTGGTCCACCGTCTCAGCGGGTGTATACCTTCCATTTCGCAGGCATTCCTGACAAAGGTGTTTGTCTCTGTCGAGAACGATTGGGCGCAGCCTGTCCCATTTGCTGCCATAACCTCGCTGATGTCTGCTCTGTCCTCGCTGATGCTGCTGCCAGCCTTCGTTAAGGTGCTGGGGACAATAGCCTGAGCGGTCAGTGGTTGTGCCAGGGCAGCCACGCTTGCGGCATGCTCTCGGTATTAACGCAGGCATCAGGCTAACCTCCACGCCCTGCGGCGTTCTGTGCGTGGCGCTGAGTCAGGGTGACGTTCAACCGGTTCACCATCTGCATGGTCCACCAGCGAGTAACACGGATAGATCACTGAGCCACCCCATGCATCACCCACAGCGTAATCGGCGGGCTTGCTGTTATCCCAGCGGGATAGCACGCGCTGCACATGCTCAGGCGGGACGCTGTAGCAAACGCCGTGAATGAGTCTCGACAGCGTGATGTAATCAGCGCGAGTCTTATCAGCCACTATTAGCCGCTCAGCAATCTGCATCTGATACTGTGGCGGCCGCCCGGTACCGAGATAAAAACTCAGCATGTGACACGGGAACCTCGCCAGCCAGACAGCAACCTGATCCATAAATCCACGGACTGGCAGGGCGTCGTCCTCCAGCACCACTACCCTGCTGGATTGCTCAGCAGCCCATTGCAGCGCGCGGTAATGATTCCAGTTCGCCCCACGGTCACTGTTATCAATTATCAGGAAAGCACCAAGGGATTCAGCCAGACGCAACGCTTGCTTATGTCGCGAGTGGTGACCAACCACAACAAACTTCACTTGTGTTTCCACCATGCGGCCTCCTTACCGATACCATCAGTTTTGAAAACGGTATGTACCAGAGGGCCGGTGACCAGCCTGTCAGCGAATGACTGCGCGACAATACCGAACGCCAGCATGTCACCCACCGCGGCGCCAGCCTGTTCTTTCTTCCAGAAACGATAACTCTCGATCCGGTAGTAAAGACGGATGATGCCGTGAGCGAACGCCATTACATCAGCGCGAGTGCCACCCAGCAGACCAGCGTTAAGCATCACATCGCCGCGGTGCGCTTCAATGAATTCCTGATAGATACGCTCAGGATGATTCTGTTTCGCCCAGGAGTCGGCGTAGGTCTTCGGTTCAGAACCGACATACACCTTCCCGGGTTCCATTTCTTCCCACGGCGCGCGAAGCATTTCGACATCGGTACCATCGGTACACCAGACTAACCGGTACTCAGGGTGATTTCGCAGGTGCTGCCAGATGTGCAACCAGCGACGAAAGTAGACATTCATCTTCACGTCAGGAACGCGACATAGCTCAACATCTGCCGGGGCCGTCAGTAATTCATCCACCAGCGCTATACGACCACACTGGCGAAGCGAGGCCGCCCATTTGCTCAGCAAGTCAGGCGAGGCCGCCATTTTTGTGCCGCGCTGCGGGTCAGGCTGACTGGTAAGCAGCGTTGTGATAACCACGTCGCTCTGCTGGCGGTATTCAACGTAACCAGTAAACCCGGCATCACGCCGTTCGTTGTGGATCTTCACGTTACGTTCCACCAGCGCCTGTCGGTCGGGACGCGGTACCGAACGCTCTACGGCTTCATGCTCATCGAGAGAATGGATCAGCTTTTCTGAACCGACCACATCACCGTAAGCCCACGTCGTCAGGCCAGCGTTATGGATACGTAGCGCGAGGTCACTGTGTTCATACATACCACGGCCGTATATCGGATCGAATCCACCTACTTTCTCAATGGCGCTGCGGTGGTAATACAGCATCACGCCGCGCTGCCCGGTGTAAGCCACATGCTGATCGTCACGGTAAAGCTCCGAAAGGTCATTCAGCTTGTTCGTGCCAGCAAGATCTAGAAACTGGTAAGCCAGGTGCGGTTCGGGTGATTCGATGTATGGCAGGTGCCAGTTATCAGCGATGGGCCAAGCGTCATCGTCCCAAAGGAATAGATGCTCACACCCGGCGTCCATCAGCGCGGTTAAACTGGCGTTCTTCGAAGCAACAATGCCGAGTGATGTTTCATGGTGACGCAGCTGCACACAGTCAGGTACTACTGCGACAGGTTTAGAGCCGTCGTCGATAACCGCCACCAGCGCCCCGGCGGGCAGATGTTTAATGTGCTGCTTAATGGCGCGGTTTAAAACGTCTGGCCGGTTGTGGGTAGTTATGGCAATGCCAATCCGTGGCGCTGAAGCGCAGGCAGGCACATACGGGACACCATCAATTGTCACCTGCATCATTTATTCCTCTATAATTTTCACCTTGCTTTGTATAAAGTCTTATTTCTCAAAAAACGAAAACAATACTCAGATAACTTTTAGGAGTTCTACATGCGACAGCAAGGTTCTGTTGGAAGAAGACTTGAAGCTGCATTTGCAGCATATAACCGGAAAGACTACGAGACTTGCTTGATACATTTATTCCCAGCACTTGATAAAACGGCTAAAAAGAGACGACCGAAGGCAAAAGTGGGTGAAAGAATCTGTAAGTATATTGAAGAAGATGAAGATCTTCTTTCTTACATAGCTATGGATGGTTGCATACTTCGCAACATCCATATAGGTGATATGACTGTACCTAAAGCTATTTATTTATATGGCAGATGTCCTATAGCCCATGAAGGTGAGTTAGACCCTCGACTCAAGATTACCGAAAGAAGAGAATTATTGTTTGGTAGTAACTGGGTTTTCCCAACTAGCTACATTTTTGCTCTTATGGTTTCTGTTCTTTTAGCCCCTGAAAATGCTGATGAGTTTTTTATACAAAATATGGAACTAAATTTCAGTCAAAAATCCTTCAGCGCAAACGAGAACTGGGGATGTGCGGTTAGCGTGCGTGAATCAATCGGCCTGACTAAACGCAATAATAGTTAGCCATGACTTTGAGTATAAATACTCGTTCATCCTCTGGAGGGTAAATACTCTCCTTATTTGCTACAGGAGATAGCCATTATTAAGCCCACCAACAGGCGAGCTTTGTAATGGCTAGCAATCGTCGTCTGGCTTTGCCACTGCGCGACACGCAAACATGCAGGCCTTTTGCATTTCAGTTTTAGCCATTGCTGCCCAGCGTGGGTCTGCTCCTGTCTCTTTGGAGGTTTCCAGGAGATTAAGAAAATGTCGACTTACATCTTTCAGGCGATTCATCACCTCAATATCCCCTGGTGTTAAGGTGCGATAACCTTTTACGGTACTGCCGTCCTGCGGTTTTGCTTCACTCATAGAGTTCTCTTCTCGGTTGGTTTCTGGCAGTTCTTCTGCCACGCTTTGTTATGTGCCAGGATGTCGCGCTTCGTCTGCTTATCCAGTACATCCCAGTCGTGCGCTGTGCCGTAGATCGGTTTAACCCAGTCGCACGCCGTATCGACTACCTCAACCCTTACGGGTCCAGTTGTCCCGCAGCTCGCGATCAACATCGTCGCCAGGCATATGGTTAACAGTCTGCTGTACATTGCTGGCCTCTTTCGTTGCTTCTACCCGGCGTTCTGCCGCCGCAACGGCAGCCGCTGCGTTCTCCTCGGTGCGTTGCTGGTCTGCTTTCGCTTCCGCTTTGCTGGTGCCGCGAATATGGCCCAGACCAAAGCCACCAGCTGCGGCAACACATATAGCGCCTATAACGCCAATGATTATTTCCAGAATGCTCATGCTGCTACCTTTGGCTCAAACGAGCGAACGTTGATAGGTTTACCAAACGGAAAAGACAAGTTCAGCCAAGTGAAGGTCTTAAGCTCGCACATGCCGTCAAACATTTCGCCGGGATCGATATCCTCGTAGCTACAGACAATGTGAAGCTCATCCCCCCTTACCTGTAAAACTACAGTGTCTGTTTCCCAACGAGGAATCAGGAGACTTAACCACTTCTTCATACGAGTACCGATTTCGCCAGGTTAAACAGCGCGCGGCGTTTATCCAGCCCGTTTCTGCCACCATTGATAAGTAGGGTCACGCGCTCCACGTCGCCGGAATGAAGCAGGCAACCCCGAGAGACATAGAACCATGCAGCTGAACGCGCAGCATATTCATCCTGTTCAAGCAGCTCCGGGTGAGTAACCAGGTCTAGTTTCAACGCGTGGCCACAACTGCGATAGTTGCTCAGGCCGGTAATCTGTTTTAGCCCGCGACCGCGATATTTCCAGCCATCACCGGCAACCTGATTGCCAAGGTGTGCTTTTCCCCACTCACCACCGTATACCAGATTGGCGATCGCTTTCTGGTTTGCCGGTTGCGTTGCCGTTCTGCCAAGTGCGGCGGCCTGCTGTTGCGTGATGCGGTGGCTACCGAACGTCGGTACCAGGTTTTCAGCCGCGTAATTCAGGTTTTCCACCAGCCGGGTAAATCTGGTGCTTTCGTGCCCCATCTGGGCAATAAACATAGCCTGATCAAGCGGTGCGGTGATGCCGTATTCCTTCATGGCGGCGTCGATATGCGGAAACCAGCGCGCAGATAACCCGGCGCTGATACCAGCCGCCCTCTGAAATTGTGTTTGGTTCATTAGTGCCTCAGACGATCAACCAACCGCGCCATATTTCCACGAACCTTCAGGATGGCGGCGAAGATAAGAATGTTTGCGACCACCACCAGCCAACTGGAATCACGATAAAGGCCGAAGATGAACTGCAAGGGGATCGCGGCGTAAACCAGCACGGTTATATACGCCAGGACAGAAATAAAGGGGCGATGCCGGGCGCCATGTCGCTGGTAAAACATCAGCACGATAACTATGGCCGCACAGATAAACGCATTAAAGAATGCTGACGGGTCAATTGCCATTTCCCCCTCCCCCGCGTAGCCGCGAGAAAAACTTGAACACGTTGTTCAAATCCTGGTTGTTAAGATAAGTTAGGATTTTTATACACAGGGCAGACAGAATCACTGCGCCCAGTGCATCCAGCGGTTTTTCATAGTGCGAAGCTGCATTTAGCAGTGAGCCAATAAGTCCCGCCCCAAGCACCCCAACGATAAACGACGTCAGGAAATATGCTGCCAGTCGGGAGCGGGACAGGTTTGTGGCTGTCGCGACGTAGAACACCGCACCACCAAACGCCCCGAACACCACACCAAAATCTGTATGAGTAAAGACGCCGTACAGGACTGAACCCAGCAGGCCGCCGCCGAGAACAGCGCCGGTGCCGGTTAATGGATCGGACATTAAGCCCCCTCTTATTGCTGTGATCCCTCTCAGGAAATTTGAGGGGAATAAAAAAAGCCCGCTCGCGAGAGCAGGCTAAAGTGATGATTATCACAAGAAGGTAGAAAGGAGATCATCCGAAAGACAGGTAGTGACGTCCGGGTATCGAGGCCGATTCACTGATGGTTCAGGAGAATCACCTGCCAGCGGATATATCCCCTTCTTCTTTAGCGTAGCCGTAACTTCGGGAAACGAGCAAAAAAAACCTGCTGTTTAAAGCAGGCTCTCAAGGAATTATCAATTCGATATTATTGTTATCGTGGTGCCGGGTGCCTCCCGGTGAGAATTACTCCAGCAAACATTCCCGCGTCTGAGAGGTTTCCTTTTCAGGTAACTGCTGGAACGCCCCTCCGCATAGGGGGATTCACCACAATAAAAAAATAGCGCATAAATCAGAGTTGAGAAACTTCCTCGCTTAACGAATTGGACACTGGTCCGCCATCGAGGATTCGAACCTCGAACCACAACGGTAGAAGCTCCGTGCTCTTTCCAGTTGAGCTAATGGCGGAAAAAAAAGACCAGCATTGGGTTGCTGGTCATGGGTCATGCAGTTGTCTCTGCGAAGTTGGTGTATCCCCACCAAGTGTTATCAGTATCGAGAGCATTATCGAATACCAGTTTACTATAGCACCGAAGAAAAAATTCACTCTGTCAAAGGCCATCAGAAATGACCTTTTGCAAAGTGTTATTTACTGGATTTAAACAGGGGCCAGAGTAAAGCAATTACCCCGGCTACCAGCACGCCATCAGCAAGGATGGACATCATTTTGCTGGTAAAGTCGATGGCAACCACCAGGAACAACAAAACTCCGGCGGCTGCCCAGCGCAGTTTTCCGATCACAGGTACTGATCCAGTGGAAGTTGCAGCGCCTGAGCAATTTTCTTGAGCTGCTTCTCTTCTTCTTCCCCGATGCCGTCATTGTCAGCGACATCAAGGCACAGGCAAAGAACATCAACAGCATCGTTTGTACCGGCAACGTCAGCCAGTTCGCGCAGCGCCTGTGCATTAGCAGAGCGCGGCGAAGCTTCATAGCGAGCACGGATATTGCTACTCATCTGTGCGATCTCACCAGCGAACGGTGCGAAAGCAGGCAATGCTGAAATGGTTTTTTCCAGAGTGGCGATTTCTTTCGCGTCGCATGTGCCGTCGGCATACGCAATGGAGTAAGCACCCCACACCGTAGCTTCAACCGCGTCGCGGTTTTCCATTTTCTTAACTTCGACAACAGCTTTACGTGCTTTCTTTTTAAAGATACCGAACATAGTGACTTTCCTTTAGTGGTGAGCCTTACGCTCAGAGTGGAGCAGCCCGCAGACGTAGTCACACTGACCACTGCTAAGGCTCACCCTGAAAGACTCTGCGGTTGATTGCGTCGAGCGAGGCGCAGATACAAGAAAGGCCGCCATAAGGCAGCCTGTAGAAATGAAAAAACCCGCAGCAGTGGCGGGTTTATGTTTTGTTCTGTTGCTCAGTACGCTTTACTGTCCCGAGCCTACCACAATTTAAGCACTTTCCTGCTCACTCTGCAACTTAAATCTGTCGCTATTTGTGGCGAATGCGTCACAAAGTGGTGCGTAAAGGATCGATTCTGCAAGACTAACCCATGTATCAATGCGACGACGGCATGTAATAAGGGTCCAGTCGGGGTGTTTTGAATTAAGCTCTTTAGCCATCTGGAGTTTGCTTTTACGCAGACGATGACGATCAACAATCACGCCATACAGCCCACGGTATTCTTCGTTCATCAATACCGCAGCAATAACGCCGTCAATCTTTAGCCCCTCCTCATCTGAGCAGAACGCCAGGCCACTTTTGTTTTTACTGTCGAGGATTTCACGCAGGTATGCTTCCAGCTCGGGTTTGGTGATGCCGGATTTCTTCATGCGGCGCAGCGCATCGTTGATGGCGGATTTGGTTATTTTCCCGGATGCCAGCAGCTGGTTGAACATGTTTCCGCCCGAGCTACCACCGATATAAGACCAGCGGCCCCACATGCGGAGCTTTCCCTGTACCCAGATACTTTCGAGAGTGCGAAGGCGAACCAACTCGCCGGATTTGCCTACTTCTGAAGGATTGATCATTTGCGTCTCCACTTACGCCAGTACGCCCATTGCCAGCGCACGATCTAAAAACCGAAACAGCAGCGTTAACTGGTCGCCGTATTTCGCTTCAAATGCCACGGGGTCAGCGTGTAACTCGTCGTGATGCGCTCTGCACAGCGGTATCACAAACAGGTCATGCGCTTTGGTACCCATTCCACCCTGCCCATGGCCTATCAGGTGGTGGGGGTCGTCTGCTGGGTTATTGCAGCAACTGCACTGCTGCGACTTCACCCAGCGGGTGTACTTCTCGTTTTCCCAGCGTCGGCGCTTTGGCCTCCGCATGAAAGATTCCGGCGTTTCAGGATCGACCTTCACCGCCACTATCCTTTTTGCCTTCTCCTGAAAGATTTGCTTAGCCGGTAATGACGGGACAATGTCGCTTTCCCTCATCACTGAACTGTGCTGTTCTGGCTTAATCCTGAGGGCTTTACTCGCCACCGATTCAGGAACAAAGTCAGCCAGATCATTACGTACCATCCACCAGCAGAACTCAGGAAGCGAAAGAGTGTGGTCAGGGCTGAAACCTAAATCAATATTTACCCTTTCCAGCAACCATTTTACCAGGTTCTGCATGGCAATTCCTGCCAGTCTTTCAGTGGTTTGCTCACGTAAATGGTTATCACATGACCAACAAAGACGAATGCTCCCCGGAGCGTGGCGCATTATCGTAAAGTCACTGGCATGCCAGTCAGTGTGAGGCCACTGACATTCAAATTTTCTCTCCAGCCAGGCATCAAGGCTACTCAACCCACCAGCTCGCTGAATGACTCTCTCGTTGACGAAAATAGCCTGCACATTGGCATCATCAGTAAGAGGCTGGTGGGCTTCAGGGATTAATCCAGATGGCAGATGCTGGATGGCTTCGGATGGTGACTCAATAACTACCCTTCCCTGACGGAATAGCCAGAGCAGTTCTGTACCAGGGCGGAACAGAACCACCCCGGACATCGGCGCAATTTCGGGCGTCAGTATGGCTCTCACCCAATTCCCCCCATTGTTGGTTGATGCCTAGTTAATGTTATTTCTACCCTTCCGCCATGCACTTTCGGCCTCCACTCCACCAGCATTCTCTGCACCTGGCTGTCATCCTCCCAAATGCCAGCATGCGTAAGCGCATCAAACAGAGCCTTGTTGTAGTTGTCGATGTCGCGGCGGCGGGCATCTGGCGGAAAGAGAAGGATCTCCACCGCAGCTGGTGATGATGATGGTTTTGGTAAGCAACGCAGTTGCTCAATGATCGCTGCACATGCCGCGCTCTGGTATGCCCTGCCCTTCTCGCTGATAAGATGGCGGCCTTTTAACGGCCCCTTGTTTGGGGCTCGCCAGTATGTGTTTACACTCGGTGGGAACGGGAGCACCAGTTTCATAACGTCACTCCCTGTTTTTTCAGCCATTCAACAGCGTTATCTCTGGCCTTATCTCCACCGGATAGCAGGTTTTTTATGATCGTCACTGGATCTGCATCCCATTCCGTTTTGATGACGGTAATGCCTCTGGCAGCGCCAGGAGCAACAGTGATGTAACCTTTTTTCTTAAGTGACTTCACGTGCTCTACAGCAGCGTTCGGTGATGTGCAGCCTATTAGTCCTGCAAGCTCCAGCATCGTAGGCGGGAAGCCTGCCTTTTCGATATGCACCTTGATAGCTTCAAACACTTCATTCTGACGCGGAGTTAATTCAGGTTTCATGCGGCGCGCTCCTGTTGTTTTTTCATGGGAACAGCAACTGCCGGTATAAGCTCAACAGCTGGTGATTCAGATTGATTTCCCCAGTGGTCCCAGCCAGGCGCACCGCAACGGCTGAATAGTTCGATGCGTGGGACGTCACCGTAAAGCTTCTCCAGACGGAAACGCGCCTCTGCTGGCTTCTGGCTGTGCTCACCGAGTGGGCTGTAAATAACCTGCTTGATGCTGGCGCACTTGCGTTCCAGTCCATTTCCCTTGGTGGCGATTAGCAGGTCTTCGGTATTGGCTCGGGTGTAGTTCCCGCCGTTCATGCGTGTCTGTGCGTTCATCAGGTCGAGGAAGTCGTAAAAATCCTCTACACGGCCTGCCTGAAGTGCTTTGTTGATGTGCTGCTCTGCCAGTGAATTGAACTTAACCCAGGTGAAACCCTTCATCGTGCGTACTTTAAATCCCCATGCTTCAGCCAGCTCGATAGCCTCTCGGGTGTGCGTACCGGTGAACCACATAGCCAGAACAGCATCCTCGGCAGCCAGGTCCCAAACCGCGAGGCGCTTCATGTCGATAAGCTTCATCGTGCCGTAATGGTTATTTGCAGCGCCATTGTTGATGGTGTTCCCGTATTCCCACGCAGGGTCGGCATAAATCAGTGAATATTTCATCAGACATTCCTCGCTCGGCCAGCCAGACACCATGCATCAGAGGGTGCTTTCACTTTCGGCGCCATGCTCAGGCAACGCTGACGCTCAATCAGTATCTTCATCCGCTGATCTTCGTTCTTAGAGCGATTGAAGGCATCCATCAGAACCGTGGCTGCACGCTGGTAGAGACCTTTTTCAAACAGGCCTTGAGCCTTATCCATCATTGTGGTCACAGCCGGATTCAGACCTTCTTCCTGTTCTGGTACAGCTGGTTTATCAGCCCGGTTGATTTTCAGTGCAGAACGCCCCTCGCCAACCTCCCCGCCCGGTGCTTTGGCAAAATACTGGTAGCACTTGCCGTTATGCTGGCGGGTTGCGCGATTCAGTTTGACCAGATGGCATACACCGCGCTGAACAGCATGAACGTCGTACTGTGGCATTGATGCCGCAATCTCTTTGTTCGTTAAACCAGGATTATCAGCGATGAATATTTGAATATCTTTCAGAAGGCTCATGAGTTCGCTCCTCTGAAGCCCGCCGGGACTTTGCTATAGTCGGTGTTCTTGAAGCTGGATTTGAAGATTCCATCCTCACGCTCCCACTTGCCGTTAACTCGCGCTGGCCTTCCGGCATTCGCCCAGTTGGTAGCGGACTTCAGGTAAGCTGGAAACTTAGTTGGCTGGAAAAGTGTCTGCGGGCGCAGGTAGGCCGCCATTGTTAAATCGTCGCTCCACTTGGCGTTGCAGTAGTCCACCACCAGCGACAGTTCTTCAACGGTGAAGCCCTCCCCGATTCGGGCGCGAATGTTTTGCAGCGAGGTTGTTGAAACCTGATAACGCGAACTGGTCACTTGGTTCAGATGGGTTAAAACCTGTTTAGCCTGATCGGTGATCAACACATCACCGTCTGGTTGCGGCGCAACCGGACAAATAGGTTTATTAGTCTGCTTGTTTAACTCTGTATTAAAGTCTGTATAGAGATAGGATTCCGTACTTTCGCGGCTCCCTAGATTCCTGTTATTCGCGGATTGAGAAACGCAGCTTCGCGGTTTTGATTCCGCATCTTCACGTTTTCCATTTCGTACTTTTGCGGAATCGTTATTTTCTGGAAAGATTAATGAGATTAGAGCATCGCCGTCGATGCGATAATGCTTGGTTGGCGTGCCATTGACCTTTCGAGAACACGTCTCGATCACGCCAGGCAGATACTTGTTTACCAACTTTTTAACCAGCCGCTCTGTCTGGTCTTCAGTTAATTCGCCCGCCTCAGCTCCAAGCTCCTTGTGAGTTTTATAGAACCAGCCGTCTTCATCCCCAAATGCTGACCAGAATACGAGGTTATTAAGAACTGCTGCCAGCGCATGAGCCTGCTGGTCTTCTTTAAAGAACAGCAGGTACGGCCTGGGAAGAACAATGACGTTCTTCTGGCCTGACATTGACTGGACGATGTCAAAGATTCTGCTCATGGTCGTCCTTTAACTCTGTAAATTTACGCTGGAATTGCTCAAGGGGGCTGAAGCACTCATGATCGTACCCTTCGCGGAGGTATATAACGCGTCGGGTCTCGGGCTCCCACCTGATGACGCGCACCGAGACGCCATAGTGATCTCTGAAACGCCGGTTAAGTTCTCGCATAGCGCTCTCCCCTTCCGACGCCAGACACCCACAATCGCCATAGCCCTGCTGTGGTTACATGGAACCCAGCGGCCTGATACCATGCGCTCATACCGAAACGACGAGGTTCCAACAACGGGAATACCACGGAGTTGCGGGAGATGGTTGTTTACCGTTACACTGTTCATGCGTTAGTTTCTCCACTGATACGACACGCCAAGGGGCCCGGAGCTGCACACTCGCGGGCCTCACCCATTTCTGGGAGGCAATAAACACGGGAAATAAGGTTCAGGAACGTCATGAGAGTGACCCTGAACTGATATGCGATATCGTTAAGACTTTGCCACTCGCTCCGGTCAACTACACCATCTTCAATGTAATGACGGTAAGCATTGACCAGCTCACCAAGTCTCCCCACCAGCTCGGCCAGTTTCAGGCCAATCTCTTCGTTTTCATCATCAGGCACGGCGCCGGGAACGTGTATTCCGTTATCAGTTTCACGAGAGTACGCGTCAGCGATGTAACTTACGCCAGCAGCTCTCTGAAGCACCATTGCCCAGCCCATTGGAAAGATCTGGTCGCCACCAGCACGAAGGCGGTTAAAGAGTGAATTCTGGGTTTCGTCCAGAATCTCTGCCGCTTCAGCGTATCCGCCTGGCAACGCGGCAATCGTCTTCCTGATTGCGGCCACTAGCCAGGCGGGCTGCTTCTCAACTTTCCATTCAGGTTCTATACCCACGGTCATATCCTCTTTTCTGTGGTTTCTATCAAACCGCTGAATCTGTAGGCTTTTGGGGACGACTAATCGCCTTGATCAATTCCTTTGAGAATTTTCCCTCGGAGGCTAAAGCGATTTTTTCCGCATAGTTAGTCTCGCCAGTAAAATCTGTACGAGGCAGGCATCCTTTTTTCATCCACTTGTAGATGGAACGAACACTACATCCGCACGCAGAAGAGATGGCAATGACACCTATCTCCTTGATTGCTTCGGTAAGAGTTGGGAGTTTTTCCTCTTGCATATGAACCTCACTTTATGAACTTAAAGTACATATTATGACGGAACTGATAGTTCACGCAAGTACACCTATTATTGAACTCATGGTTCAGGAAGAAAGAGCGCGACAAGACTTCTCCAAAAGGCTAGCGCTGGCCTGTGAAAAAGCTGGTTTACAGATTCATGGTCGACAGGCAGAAATTGCTAAGAAAATGAAGCTAACACCTAAAGCTGTGAGCAAATGGTTTAACGGGGAAGCAATACCAAGGCGCGGAAAGTTGCAGGAATTAGCAGCTTATCTTGGCACGTCTGCCACTTACCTGTTAGGTGACTCTTCTGAGGATGGGATTATCAAAAGACAAGCCAGTATTGCCAATGACGTTTACCGCGTCGACGTTCTCGACCTGACTGTCAGTGCGGGGCCAGGCTCGTTCATGATTTCTGAGTTTGTAGAAGTTCTGCATGCTATTGAGTTCACAGGTGAACATGCGCGCTCCCTCTTTGGTAACCGACCTCAGCACGATGTGAAGGTCATGACTGTAGACGGTGACAGCATGTGCCCAACGATTCAATCTGGTGATCGCCTCTTCTTTGATGTGTCAGTGAGGAACTTCAAGGTTGACGGAGTTTATGCATTTGTTTTCGGGCAACACTTTCATGTCAAGCGCCTGCAAATGCAGGGATTACAGTTAGCCGTGCTTTCAGATAATCCGGCATACAAAGACTGGTACGTAACTGAAGAGAATCAGGACCAGCTATACATCATGGGCAAAGCACTCATCCATGAGTCAATAGCGTATAACAAGCTATAGAAACGAGGCTGCGACTGATGTGATGGCATGTTATTCCTTGGTATGCCGCATGGGTATCGCAAGAATCGTTAGCAAAATGGACTGACGATACGTTTGTTGAGGGGAGCAATCTTGCTAACTGCACAGCTTAAAGGTTAACTAAGTTTGTATGAACCATTCCCTTTTTGGGAATTTATCTTATAATTCCCAAAAGGGGAACGTTGGCAAGATATGATTGTCATAGGATTAGAGGAGCTCCAGAAGTTCATCAAGAAGCACAACCAGGCAAAAGGGCCACTTGAAGCTTGGTATGATGAAGCGTGTAGAGCTAAATGGAAAACTCCTCAGGACATTAAAAATAGATTCAGCCATGCCGATTTTCGTCCGAACAATAGGGTTATCTTTAACATTAAAGGTAATGATTATCGATTGGTTGTTCAGGTGGTGTTTGTGGCTGGAACGGTGATTGTTGAGCAAGTCGGGACTCATGCCGAGTATGATAAGTGGAGGCTTTGAGATTATGGAAAACTGGAAAATCATTAAAAC
The DNA here is from genome assembly GCF_021869665.1 of Enterobacter cloacae complex sp. ECL411. Taxonomy (NCBI): domain Bacteria; kingdom Pseudomonadati; phylum Pseudomonadota; class Gammaproteobacteria; order Enterobacterales; family Enterobacteriaceae; genus Enterobacter; species Enterobacter cloacae complex sp. ECL411. The sequence continues at coordinate 1,794,370 of NZ_CP091486.1, read as the reverse complement.
CAAAGGTGACTATGATAAAGCTATGGCTCGCATCATTGAGCTAGCCAATGCCGGCCTTGAAGTTGATACAGACCAAATGGACGAGTTCGAGTTGCTAACTCTTCTCGTTGGTCATTATGAAAAAGCCAATTTCCAGATGGACAAGCCAGATCCCATTGAGGCCATAAAATTCCGCATGGATCAAGAGGGATTAACTTCTGCTGACATGAAGCAGTTTATCGGTTCAGCATCTAAAGTCTCTGAAGTGCTTAACCGGAAGCGCCCATTGAGCCTGCCTATGATTCGAAAAATACATAATGGACTTGGCATTCCTGCGGAAATTTTGATTAAAGATGTCAATGAATTAGAGTGGACGCCGTTGGATTCTAGCGATGAGTTGCTTGAGTTAATTGGTGTGTCAGTTTCCTCTCATATGAATATAGATGCTGGTTTTTCGAACATACCAGATTTCATTGCACATGGAAGGATTACTCAGCGAGCAGAGGTGGTTAGTCCACTCTCTATGAGTTCCGAAAGAAAAGAACTAAAAGCGGTTAAACACACATTTTCGCGGGCTAGAGCAACCAAAATCTTTGATGGAGTGATTGGCACAAAGGTTCACTCAACTAACACTCGTTACCTGGATGAGAGTTTTAATCTAATATCATGAAATTAAATCTTGTTTCAAAGAAAGTTCATAAAGCTACCCTTGAAATGATTCAGGGTGATAGCGGTAAAAAGAAAGCTAAAGCTAATGTAACTATTTCTAATGAATTTTACGGAAACACCAAGGATCAGAACCTCTTCAGAATTCGTTATGAAGTTGAGGTGACAATCGAAAATGTTGTTAAAGTGGATATTTCTTATGATTTTGATTTCACAACTGACTCTGAAGTATCGAGCGAATTGTTCGCTTCATTTGAAGTTCGTTCAATTGCACCATCTTTAGCATACCCCTACATAAAATCTTACGCCGAGCAGCTAATCAGTATGTCTGGGCTTGGATCTTTTAATTTACCATATATCAATTTTACAGAAGAACCATTCGAAGAGTAATAATTAGCTGCACCCGGCCACCGCGCCGGGTTTTTAATGTTTGAAAGCCCTTAGAACAGGTGATCTCCAAAGACCTCGTTTTATGTTAAGATGTTTCCGATTGCAATCAAAGGAAACAATAAATGAAAAAAGTTTTAGCTTTAGCTCTTGGGGTAATGATGTTGGCTGGGTGCAGCTCTCGCGTTGCGGATCTGACTGTAGCGAGTACTAAAAATTACAATCTCAACTCAAACAATTTCGTTAAAGGCGCGCGCGTTAAAGCAGAAGACTCTGCTCCAGTCGTGATTTTCCCGCTCGGGATTCCGAATGTGAAAACGGCCATTGATCGTGCTATTGAGAAGAACAAATGCTCTGTTGCTCTTTCTGACGTTGTTGTCACTCAATTCAACCACTCTTTCCTGTTCGGTAAATTCGGATTTATTGTAGAGGGAACCGAAGTTATTGACCGTGGGCAGCCGGGTTGCGAGAAAGCGAACTAAATGAATTCCCGGCCATTGAGCCGGGTTTTTTATGCCTACTTCACAGCCTTACTACCTTTCCTCACTATCTCCGCAGCATCCCTGTTAACTCCCTTGCCGATCACATTGCCCGTTTCTCTGCGGTACTGTTCCAGCTTCTTGATGATAGCCTCCTGCGTCAATGGCTGGCCTGAGAGCGACAAATCCATAACCGCCCTGCCCATGGCATGAACAATCATACTTACCCTTTCATCGTCCAAATCCATTAATGCGCCCCTTTCTGATGTTTATTTAATCATAACATCATTATCTGATAAAAATAAATAACCCGAAAAATCAATACATTATTGCATTGCAATCATTAAGTGTACTTTTGGTGCTTTACATAATTGAACTATTGGTACATATTGATTTCATTAGCTACTAACAGTTAGCAGTACGGCATATGGCACATGTGCCGCAGCGGTCCGGGGATTCCTTCGAGTATCCAGATCCAGCGGGTAGCCGGAATGTGCAAGCCAGGCAAGTACGACAGCCAGAGACGTTTCACCAGCGTGGCGATCAGGTGTGACACCTCGGAAGAGACGAGGATGCATTCAGAAAATAAAAAAGCGCCCATAGGACGCTTTGCTCTTTAACAATCTGGATATCCCTAACCCTGCGGGCGGGGACTTGGTTGGACAGGTGGCCGTGGTTGTGTTGGCTTATGTCCACCAGCTCTTTCAATCATCTTGAAATCCTATACTGGAAGATCTCCCCCAAGCCTCGCGAGAAAAGCCTCTTTGCTAGTGAGAGCACGGGAATTGTCAATGCGACCAAGCACTATTGAAGCGCGTTTATGCGCGGCTGGTTTAAGCGATCCCCATGGCTCCGAATCGGAATCCTGCAAAAGTTTAAAGCGGGACAACAATTCCTCATTCGATAGTGCTGGCTCATCTGTGATCAATGCCAGGTATTTTCTTGCATGCTCTGCCGCAACACCTGACGCCCGGGAGAACTGAAATACAACCTGGCAGATCGACAACGCAGCTATCAATGCGCCGACAATAAAATAGCCAGTCACGGAAACAAATACGCCGCACCCGGACAAAATAATTATGAACGTAATTATTCGGTCAATCCGCCCTGTAAGGGTGGCAAACATCTTTTCCAGATAGTGCGAATAATGAATATCAAAAATTATATCGTCGCGGTTCATGCGGTACCTCAGTCTTCGTCGTTGGGTTTTGGTGGCTCAGGTCTCTTAAAAGGAGACATGTGCCGCTCTTCATAATCTGAATAATTTTTCATTGAAAAGTACTCATGTGGTTGCTGGGGATATCCAGATTAACTGAACTCTGGTTGTTGGGGAATAGCCAGATCCACCGAGCCTGATGTGGTGAAAAGACAGGCAAAGTTTTGATTGCTGTGTGTAGTCTTGGCGGTCGACAGTTTTGAATGTCCTTAATGTCGACCGCCCCTTTTACACAACTGAAAGCGCGTTCAGCGTTCAACTTGAGAGGCGTAGTCGTTAAATCAACTCAGGAGAACGCGCTCCCAATTGTGGAGAAGCTAACTGGCGGTGGCAGCCGCCCGTTTCACTAAGTGCCCTGGTTGGGTGCTTATTAAAACGAAACCCCTTTATTTTTTGTCGCCAATCGGCGAGGGATTCGTGCAACCAAAATTCAGCGCTGTGCAGAGCGCGTATAACACGGAGAAACTATCCATGACTAACACACAGAACGTCACCGAGTTACAACCACGCATGACCCGGGAGCAGCTGATTGACGCAGCGCGTAAGGCAGCCCCTCTCCTTCCGCCAGCTTATTGCGGCATTATGAAAGAACTGGCTAACCGCCTGGACTATACCAGCGTCGCGCTTTGTGAAGCGATGGCTCAGCGTAAGGAACTGGCTGTTCAGAACGCCACGTTGCGTGAAGATGTCGCAAGCTGGGCCAAAGAGTGTGACCGCATTGTTGAACGCCACACGAAGATCAGAACAAATATGCATTTACTGGAAGCCCAGCGAGAACTGCGTGAGTTGTCTACCGTCGTCATTTCCCAAAATAGCGAGGTGGCTCTCTGATGGCTAACTCATTCAAGCAAATGACCCGTGACGGGACCATCAAGCGCACCGATACCGGGATGTTCATCAGCCTCGACCAAATCCATGTGCGGGAAGGTTTCAACAAACGCGAAGATGATGAACGTACCCGCCAGGCAGATGATGACCTCTTCAACTATCTGATGAACGGTGGCTCCGTTCCCCCGCTGGAAGTTATAGCCCGTGATGAAGGTGGAGTGTGGGTTGTTGAAGGCCACCGTCGTCGTCGCTGCTATGCGCGTTGTGCAGAAGCTGGTAAGCCAGTAGACCGCATCCACATCATGCCGTTCAACGGTAGCGATGTTCAGCGCCTGGCGCGCATCATGACCAGTAACAACCAGCTCCCGCTATCCGATATGGAACAGGCAGCTGTTATTCAGGAGCTTCATAACGCCTTCAACCAGACCACCAGCGAGATAGCAAAACTGGTCAACAAGTCTGTCCCTACTGTCGAAAAGCTTCTGCTTCTTAGCACAGCCAATCACGACGTTCAGAAAGAAGTTAAGTCCGGGACCGTGTCTGTAGATGTGGCCGTTGACCGAGTAAAAGAGTTTGGCGAAAAGGCCGGTGAGGTTCTTCAGAAGGATAAAGCTTCTGCTGCTGCCAAAGGTAAGAAGAAAGTCACCCGCAGCGTTATAGCGCCAGAAATTAGCGTTAAGAAAGCGCGTCGCCTTGTAGAGCTGATCAGCCTGGCGGGTATAAGCGACACAGGTGTTATCTATCTCAAAGGATTGGTCCATGCAGAAGTCGTGGAAATCATCGACGAGCACAAAGCTATCGCCGTTCAGCGTCATGGAGAAGCATCATGAGCACCTTCACCAAAGAGCAGTTAATCGCAGCAGCATGCTCAAGAATTGATTTTGCCAAGCAAATGTTGCGTGGAAATCCATTGCCCCTGGCAAAGCGAAAATGGGAGATTGAATTGTCCCTATCTGAAATCGCGCTGGCCTCGATCGAAGCGGATAGTAAATTAAGTGACTTTGTCGCATCTCAGGAATCTCTGGGTGTCGATTTTGAGAAGGTACTGGCTGAGAATATCGAAGAACTTTACGTTCCCAGCAAATCAACCCCGCCAGCGCCGGTATCTGTGCCTGATGAGCAGCGAGCAATGCTTTGGGATATGGATGACGAAATCTTTGCTGAGCTTGAGGAAGAAGAGAAAACATGCCGTGACGAGATAAGAAAATGCATTGCTGCATTAAGGTACCATCATAAGCGTGCTGAAGCTCATTCAACTGGTTACAAAGGATCAACGCTTGAGGAAGATACTTTGAAAAGTATTAACTTTCTCAGGAGAACAAGCATCGCCGCCATTCTTCAGGGTGCCGAACCTGTAAGTAATCGTGATGAGTTGCCGGATGGCTGGGTGGCTTGCAGTGAGCGGATGCCTGAGGATGAACAAGAGGTCATCACTCACAACATTTTTGGTTATCGTCATGTTTCTTTTTTCGACGAACACTCAGGAAATTTCTTTAACCGCCTTGACGGGAGCCCGGTTGATTGCGTTGAGCATGTTCTGGTTTCTCACTGGATGCCAATGCCAGCAGCACCGCAGCAGGAGGTGAAGTGATGGCCTTAACCCACAGTGAGCTCTGCGTGCTGGCCTGTAAATTCCTCCAGAACAACGGATTCAAAGTAGCGTTTCATGATCGCTTTGTTGCCGCCGTTTCTACGGGTGAGCAGCCTGATGCGCTCGGATTCAGGAATCTTGCGTCATGCCTGATCGAGGTGAAGTGTTCTCGCGCTGACTTTCTGGCTGACCGCAAGAAACCATTTCGCAGAATGCCAAGCGAAGGTATGGGCGACTGGCGATTCTTTATGGCCGAACCCGGTTTTATTGAGATTCATGAACTGCCTCCAGGATGGGGCCTGCTCCACGTAAAAAATGGCCGTGTCTATAAAGTTCACGGATGGCCAGGCAATGCGATGTGGTGCAATAGATCATCCAAGCCTTTCGCCGCCAATAAGCAGGCAGAATGCGATTACATGTACAGCGCTCTTCGCCGCATGCAGGTGCGTGGCCATCTTGACCAGGTATATGACGGTCTTCCAAGCTTCTCTCCTCCGGAGGTGGCCAATGCCTAACCCATTCGACGTGGTGATGTTCGTGCTGCTGGCAATCGGCGCACTTCAGCAAATGGGGTGGCTGCCATGGTGAGCAAACTCAAGCAGCGGCGCCTGCGCCGCCTTAAAGCCGATGCGGCATGGTGGAAAGGTGAAGCATCGGACCTGTATGCCAGAGTCATTGAGCAGGCAGACGAAATAGCCGAACTCCGTCGTCTGGTTATCCGCGTGCCGATGCCAGTAATTATTTCAAAGGAGATGGCCAACCAGCTTTATAACAACGAAACGAAAATATGTCGTACCTGCAATGATGGCCTCCGTGGTGGGTGCTCATCATGCATTTTCTATAAAAGATAGCCGGGTGCAGCCGGTTAAGTGGAGAGAAACGCATGGGGCAGTTAGTAACACTTCATGAGTGGGCATCTGGTCCTAATGGATTCAAATATCCATTAAGCAACTCAGCATTAAACAAAATAGCAAAGACCAAACAGACTTATCCGCCAGCCTTAAAGCAAGGTCGACGCTGGGTTATAGATGAAGATGCTCGTTTTGTTGGCATGGTTGGCAGTGTTGATATTTCGTCATCATTATCAGACAAGGCCCGCCAGTTAGTGGAGAAAGCAATAAATGGCAGCTCGCCCCAGAAAACATAATGTCAAAATACCCAACCTTTACTGTAAGTTAGATAAGCGTACTTCAAAAATTTATTGGCAATATCGCCACCCTGTAACAGGTTCATTTATTGGATTCGGGACAGATGATGAAGCGGCAAAAGCTGCTGCAATCGAGATGAACCGTATAACCGCAGAACAAGAAACTCAGCAATCTTATGCTCTGATTGATATGGCAATGAAGAGCTCAGGGAAAAAGGATCAAGGTATACGTGTTTCTGAGTGGATTAAAAAATACATCGAAATTCAGATGGAAAGGTTGCGTGACGGTGAGATAAAAAACCCTACTGTAAAATCCAGACGATTATGTTCGCAGATTCTCGCAGATAGAGTGCCAAACCTTCGCCTGAAGGATGTTGATACAAGACTTATTGCAAAAATTATTGATGAATATAAGGCAGAGGGAAAGCACAGAATGGGCCAACTGATAAGAAGCGTACTAAACGACGTGTTCAAAGAGGCGCAGCATGCTGGCGAGGTTGATCCTGGCTACAACCCAGCCTTAGCTGTAAAAAATCCAATAGCCAAAGTGAAACGAAGCAGACTTAGCATTGAACAATGGAAATTGATTTTTGAAAGCGCAGGCTCTTTGCCGCCTTGCGCTCAAAATTCTATGCTTTTGGCTTTAGTAACCGGGCAAAGGATAGGTGACATAGTCGAGATGAAGTTTAGTGACATTTGGGATAATCACCTTCATGTTACCCAAAATAAAACCGGAATGAAGTTAGCTATCCCCTTAAATTTAAAGTGCGATGCAATCGGGTTGACTCTGGCTGATGTTATTAGTAAGTGTCGCGATAGAGTAGTGAGCCCTTATCTGATCCACCATGTTAAGCATCACGCTTACGGTAAAGCGGGATCTCACGTTCCCGAAAAAACAATATCAAGATATTTTAAGGAGGCAAGAGATAAAGCAAATATCACCTGGCCTAAGGATTGCACTGCCCTTCCGCCGTTTCATGAACAGCGCTCGCTTTCATCAAGAACATACAAAGCTCAGGGTATAGATGTCAAAACTCTTTTAGGGCATAAAACCGAAGCAATGAGCGTAATGTATGGAGATGATCGTGGTCTAGAATGGAAAAAAGTTGTGATTTAAACAGGGAGTTTTGGGGAATTATTTTGGGGATGTTTTGGGGAAAGAGTTTTACGAATTAAATTCAGTCACTTAGATTTTAGCGAATTGCTCCAGAAACAGTCTTCCACCAGCAACGCATGAATCAACAGCCAGCGCTCCCGCTGGCTGTTTTCTTTCAGCCCTCTCCCTCCCGTGCTAATGTAGCAAGCTACGTAATGGCTAATCACAGGTGAAATCGTTATGTCTGATGACGTGACCGGGACGACAACCCATCAGCAGCTAATCAGCTTATTAACCGAGCAGGAGGCGCACTTTCGTGTGGTGGCGCATGAGGCCGTAGGGAAATGCGAAGCGGTCAGTGAAATTCGCGGGACCGATCTCCGCCAGGGAGCAAAAGCGCTGGTCTGTAAGGTAAAAGGCAACGGCGTTAAGAAACATATTCTGGCAATCCTCGCCGCCGATCGGCAGGCCGATCTGAGCCTGCTGGCCAGCCATTTCGGAGGGCTTAAGGCATCTCTCGCCAGTCCGGCCGAAGTGGATGCGCTTACCGGCTGCGTTTTCGGCGCCATTCCCCCCTTCAGCTTTCACCCGGATCTGACGCTTGTCGCCGATCCGTTGCTGTTTGAGCGCTTTGACGAGATCGCCTTTAACGCCGGTCTGCTGGAAAAATCGGTGATTATGGATACCCAGGACTATCTGCGAATCGCCCGTCCTGAACTGGTGTCGTTCCGTAAACAATAAATACAGAGGCTGGCTAACGGTCAGCCGTTTTCCAGCAGCAGCACGGAAGCAATCAAAATAATCGCGATGATAAAAAACGATGAGGAGATAATCAGCGTTTCGACAAACATAGGATCGTTCATGATGCCCTCTGCCTTGCCCATTTCCTTTTTTTTTACTCCCGCATAATGACAGTTAAATGACAATGACGCGTCCGCGAAATGACAATTTTTCGCTGAAACGATTCGCTGTTAACTCCCCTCCCCCGTATAAAGTCACTGTTTAAATACTTTATTTGTTACCGGTATCACGAAAAGAAATTTACGTAACCCCGATGCCAGATCTCGCAATTGTTAACCTTTTCATGATGGTTAACCTTGTTTACGGAGCACCTCATAAATAAACCTTACACTGGCAAGGTGAATACAATGACTGAGATAATTACCCGTAAAGAAAAAATCAGTTATGGGTTAGGCGATATGGCGAGCCATATTGGGCTGGATAACGTCATTATTTTTCTGACGTTTTACTATACGGACGTGGTGGGGTTACCTGCCGCATTCGTGGGCACTATGTTTCTTCTGGCGAGAACCGCCGATGCCATAATTGATCCGGCGATGGGCTATATCGCAGACAGGACGCATACCCGCTGGGGAAAATTCCGCCCCTGGATGCTGTGGCTGGCGCTGCCCTTTGGCGCAAGCTGTCTGCTGACCTACGCCGTGCCGGCGTCGCTCGACCTGCACGGTAAAATGATTTTCGCCACCGTCAGCTATACCCTGATGATGCTGATGTATACCGCAATCAATATTCCCTATTGCTCCATGGGCGCGGTGATTACGCCCGACAACGATGCGCGAATTTCCCTTCAGTCTTATCGCTTTTTCCTTGCCACGCTGGGTGGTGCGTTGTCGACATTCTTTATGATGCCGCTGGCAGAGTTTTTAGGCGGCGACGATAAATTACTGGGCTACCGCTGGGCGATGGCCATTATGGCGACCGTCGCGGTGATCATGTTCTGGATCTGCTTCGCCAATACGCGTGAACGTATTAAGGCTCCCGCCACCCACAATAATTATCTTGCGGAACTGCGGGATTTATTACGAAACGACCAATGGCGAGTTGTCGCCGTCCTGGTATTAACCAATATTGGTTTTGGCGTTATTCGCCTTGGCGCAATGATGTATTTCGTCACTTATTATCTCGGTAGCGCAAGCTATTTTATGTGGATGCTCGGCGCGCATATTCTCGGGAAAGCCGCAGGCAGCGCGCTGGCCAAACGTCTGACGCAGAACGTCAGCAAAGTGCAGATGTTTGGATATTGTTCCGTACTGGCGGGGGTACTCAGCATCGCCCTGTTCTTTGCGCCTAAGTCGGTGCTTATTCTGGTGCCCATGACGTTTATCGTCTCCACCCTTTACCAGGCCACCACCACGCTAATGTGGGTGATGATGGCGGATGTCGCCGATTACGGCGAATGGAAACAGGGCAAACGCATGGACGGCGTGATCTTCTCCACCTTCCTCGCCGTACTCAAGCTGGGGATGGCGATCAGCGGCGCGATTGTTGGCTGGACGCTGGGCTTAAGCGGCTATGTTGCCAATGCCCCGGAACAAACCACCACGGCCATGTACTGCATCATCGCCCTCTTCACCGTCGTACCTGGCATCTTGTCGATCTGCGCGTTTGCCACGTTGCGCTGGTACAAGCTCGACGACAGCACAATGCAATCCATCCATCTCGCCAAACACCCTGTTTAGAAGGACGCATTATCCATGAGTGAGCTGATTCAACATTCCAACTGTATCGAATGGCGTTTTGAACGCCAGATCCTGCGCATCGAACCCTGGGGAGAAAACAGTCTTCGCGTCAGGGCCACCTGCTCCCCGGCATTTGATGACGCCTTACAGGCACTGTTACCCGCCGCCCCTTGCCAGGCCGAGATTGTCGCCGAAGCGGAAAGCCTGACGCTGCGCAACGGCAATATTACCGCGACCCTGAACCTTAAAGGTCAGTTGGCCTTCTATAATCAGCGCGGCGAACTGCTGCTGGAGGAGATGTGGCGCCAGCGTTCAACGGTGGGTATCGGTGCCAGCGAGAAGAGTCAGGATAAATATGTCAGCGCCCTGAAGCTGGATGGCCGCGAATTTAAACCGCTGATGGGCGGCAAATATCAGCTCACCGTCCGGTTTGAATCGCGTCCGGATGAACGCATCTATGGCATGGGTCAGTATCAACAGCCGTGGCTGGATCTGAAAGGCTGTACGCTGGAGCTGGCTCAGCGCAACTCCCAGGCCAGCGTGCCCTTTATGCAGTCCAGCCTTGGCTATGGCCTGCTGTGGAACAACCCGGCGATTGGTGAAGCCAGCTTTGCAAAAAATCAGACGGAATGGCGCGCCCGCGTCACAGGAGAGATGGACTACTGGATCACCGCCGCTGACACGGTGGCGGAGATCACCCGCCAGTATGTGAAAGCCACCGGTACTCCGCCCCCCGCCCCGACGTTTATCAGTGGACTGTGGCAGTGCAAATTGCGATACCGCACCCAGCAGGAGGTGCTTGAGGTTGCGCGGGAGTATCGCCGCCGTAATCTGCCGCTGTCGGTGATGGTCATCGACTTTTTCCACTGGCCGAATCAGGGCACCTGGTGCTTCGACCCCGTAGACTGGCCCGATCCTGAAGGCATGGTCGACGAGCTGCGCGAAATGGGTATTGCGCTGATGGTGTCGGTGTGGCCAACGGTAGAGGCGCGCAGCCCCCTCTACCCGCTGATGAAAGCCAAAGGCTGGCTAGTCAGCAGTGAGCGCGGCGTGCAGGTCAACCTCGATTTTATGGGCAATACCACCTTCTTTGATGCGACCCATCCAGAGGCGCGGAAATTCGTCTGGGATACGGTGAAGAAAAATTACTACGACATGGGCATTAAGCTGTTCTGGCTGGACGAAGCGGAGCCGGAATATCGCGCCTATGATTTTGACAACTATCGCTACCACGCCGGTCCGGTACTGGAAGTGGGCAATCGCTACCCGCGTGACTTTGCGCAGGGCTTTTACGATGGGCTCCAGGCAAACGGCGAAACCGACATTGTTAACCTGGTACGCTGCGCCTGGGCAGGCAGCCAACGCTTCGGCGTGCTGGCGTGGTCGGGTGATGTCCACTCCTCGTTCCATGCTTTTCGCAATCAACTCGCCGCAGGACTGAATATGGGGCTGGCGGGGATCCCATGGTGGACGACCGATATCGGCGGCTTCCAGGGAGGGAACGTTAACGACCCGGCGTTCCATGAATTGCTGATCCGTTGGTTCCAGTGGGCGGTGTTTACACCGGTTCTGCGCATGCACGGCTATCGCGAACCGCAGATCCAGCCCCCGGAGCGCTACCGTGACGGCATTCCTCAGTGTAACAGCGGTTCGCCTAATGAGCTGTGGAGTTACGGAGAAGAGAATTACGCCATCATGCAGCACTGGCTTACCGTGCGCGAAACCCTGCGCCCGTATATTGACGCGTTGTACCGGCAGGCTCATCTGCACGGAGACCCGCTTATGCGTCCGCTGTTCTGGCACTATCCGAAGGATAAGCAGAGCTGGGCGTGTGAAGATCAGTATCTGTTTGGTGAAGATCTTCTGGTGGCGCCGGTTATGCAGGCCGGTCAGCGTGAGCGCGATGTCTGGCTGCCGACGGGCAATAGCTGGATCGCCCTCAACGGTGAGCGCTACGCCGGTGGGGAGCATATCCGGGTGCCTGCGGCGCTGGAAACCATCCCGGTGTTTATCCGCGAAGGGAGTCCGCTTATCCAGCAACTGGTGGACTGACGTCAGGCAAGTGCCCAAAAATAGACAATTTTTTCAGTAAAGCCTGCCTGCCGTCGCGTTTGCGCGTAAAGTAAGCAGGCTTACTATTTTTGGCAAGGATCCCGTCATGTTCGACCCTACACTACTCATACTTCTGGCCCTGGCTGCTCTGGGTTTTGTCAGCCACAATACCACCGTCGCGATTTCCATTCTGGTCCTGATCATCGTTCGCGTCACACCGTTGAACACCTTCTTCCCGTGGATAGAAAAACAGGGGCTTACCATCGGGATCATTATTTTGACCATCGGTGTGATGGCCCCGATTGCCAGCGGAACGCTACCGGCCTCAACGCTGCTGCACTCCTTTGTGAACTGGAAATCGCTGGTGGCGATTGCAGTGGGCGTTTTTGTCTCATGGCTTGGCGGGCGCGGCGTGACGCTGATGAGCAGCCAGCCTTCTCTGGTGGCCGGGCTGCTGGTGGGCACCGTGTTAGGCGTGGCGCTATTTCGTGGCGTGCCGGTTGGCCCGCTGATTGCTGCCGGACTGGTTTCGCTGTTTATCGGGAAGTCGTAGTCAGGCTGGCGATATAGCGGGCGGGCGTCTGTCCCAGTCCTTTCTTGAACATGGTGATAAAGGCGGTGGTGGAGTCATACCCCAGCGCCTGCGCCGCCTGCTGGACCGACTTTCCGCCGATCAAAAACTGCAATGCGACAATCAGCTGGAGCTGGTGTCGCCAGCGGCGAAAGCTTAAGCCGGTCTCTTTCACCACCAGCCGCGCCAGATTGCGCTCGCTCATGGCAAAGTGGCTGGCCCACTGCGCCAGCGTCTGCCAGGCGGCAGGTTCGTTTGCCATGGTCTCACTCATCAGACGAATTTTCGGATGCGGAGATACCGGCAGCTGGAGATGCTCCTGCGGTTGCAGGGGCAGTTCATCAAACAGGACGTCAACCAGCCTTCCGGTAGCGGGAAGAGGCAGTTCCTCCTGTGACCTGTCCGCGAGCGCCAGCACCAGCTCCCGCACCAGCGGTGATATTTTCAACGTACAGGTACGGGTCGGCAATTCGAGCGCACCGGGTTCAATAAACAGCAGGCAGAGCTGCGCGCCGGGCGTCGCCTTGTTGCTGTGCGGCGTTTGACCCGGGATCCACACCGCATACTGGGGCGGCACCATCAGCATCGCGTTCTCTACTTCACAGGTGATCGCTCCTCCCAGCGCCATAATCAGCTGCCCTTTGCGGTGCTGATGCAGCGGAATGTACTGTTCTTGTGCCACCACGCGGATGCGAAAGGCCACCGCCGCGTCGTGCTGGCTATCGGGATCGTAGCCGTCGAGTCCCAGTCCATACATAAAGTTGTCCGATATTAGCGATAAACTGTCATTTTAGCCTGATTTCAACCACGACTTAAATCGGTATGGTATGCGCTCGCCTGAACGTAAGAGACAATAATGACTACTGCTATTCAACCTTCCGGGAAACAGGGCGCGCTGCTGGTTGCAGGCATCCTGATGATCGCCACGACGCTGCGCGTCACCTTTACCGGGGTCGCCCCCCTGCTCGACACCATCCGACAGGACTATGGCTTAAGCACGGCGCAAACCGGCCTGCTCACAACGCTGCCTCTGCTGGCCTTCGCCTTTATCTCTCCCCTTGCCGCAGGCGTCGCCCGGCGCCTGGGCATGGAGCGCAGCCTTTTTATCGCTATGCTGCTGATTTGCATCGGGATTGGCGTACGTTCGCTGCCGTCGGCCTCGCTGCTGTTTATCGGTACGGCGATCGTGGGCTGTGGGATTGCGCTGGGCAATGTCCTGTTACCGGGATTAATCAAACGTGATTTTCCGGGCCAGGTCGCAAAACTGACGGGGGCTTATTCGCTGACGATGGGGGCCGCCGCTGCCGCAGGGTCTGCGCTGATCGTTCCGCTGTCGCTGGGGAGTGGTGGCTGGCACGGGGCGCTGTTGATGCTGATGTTCTTCCCGCTGGTGGCGCTGCTGCTGTGGTTACCGCAATGGCGCAAGAGGCCGGCCGCCACCCTGACCGGCGCGGGCGCGTTGCACAATCGGGCAATCTGGCGCTCCGCACTCGCCTGGCAGGTGACGCTTTTTCTGGGCATTAACTCGCTGATTTACTACGTCATTATCGGCTGGTTACCCGCGATTTTACTTAGCCACGGCTACAGCGAAACGCAGGCTGGCTCCATGCACGGACTTCTCCAGCTGGCAACCGCTGTTCCCGGTCTCGCCATTCCGCTGATCCTGCACCGTCTTAACGATCAGCGTGGCATAGCCGGGCTTGTCGCTCTGATGTGCGCCGTCAGTGCGGCCGGGTTCTGGTTCGCGCCGGGGCTGGCCGTCGTCTGGACGCTGGTGTTTGGCTTTGGATCCGGCGCCACCATGATCCTCGGCCTGACGTTTATCGGACTGCGCGCCAGCTCGGCCCATCAGGCCGCCGCGCTCTCCGGCATGGCACAGTCGATTGGCTATCTGCTGGCGGCCTGTGGCCCACCGCTGATGGGGAAAATTCACGATACCGCCGGAGACTGGCGCATTCCGCTGCTGGCCTGCGCGCTGGCTGCGGTAGTGATGGCCCTGTGCGGCATGCTGGCCGGGCGTGACCGGGAGATCACACCCCGCTGACATTCAAGGCAGACCTGACGGTCTGCTTTTTTTATCCCTGCGCCGCCCGCAGCATGGCCTGCACCAGCACGACCGGGCGCCCTTGAAGCGCAGCCCGCTCATGCTGGAACAGGGTGATGACAAAGAAAGGATGGGTCAGCAGCTCTGCCGCGCGGATTTCGCCCTGCTCGTCCCAGCCCGTTACGCGCATGTCGCCCCGCTCAAGCTGGCTGGCAAACTCAGACGAGACGCCGTAATTGCAGTGATAACCTTCCTGAATTTCCGGCTTGCCGTACGCTTTGGCAATCAGCGTGTTGTTCCGCAGCTCAATCGCGTCGGTTTTTTCCACCAGCGAGCAGGCCAGCGGCGCAATCACCATCCTCCCCTCGGTATCGGTTTCGGCATGGCCTGCATCGTGCCAGCCCAGCACATTACGGGCATACTCAATCAGCGCATGCTGGAACCCGCCGCAGGTGCCGAGAAAAGGGATGCTGTTCTCACGCGCGTAACGCGCGGCAATAAACGCCGCCTCGGTGTTTTTATACGGGCTTGCCGGTACCAGCCAGATGGCATCATACCCGACCAGGTCTTCGGGGTTG
Source organism: Enterobacter cloacae complex sp. ECL411 (assembly GCF_021869665.1). Lineage (NCBI taxonomy): Bacteria > Pseudomonadati > Pseudomonadota > Gammaproteobacteria > Enterobacterales > Enterobacteriaceae > Enterobacter > Enterobacter cloacae complex sp. ECL411. The sequence goes on along the minus strand of NZ_CP091486.1, from coordinate 1,779,256 downwards.
GTCAGCTCAGGCGTGGCGAGCCAGTCATAATCAGCGGTGAGATCCAGAACCGCAGCGGCGTCGTCAATCGCCAGCGGGATCGCCTGGTGCGCAATAACATCGGGATTGTAATCACCAACCAGCGCAATGCGCAGCGTCGTTTTAACCGGGGAGAGTTCCATGAGAGATTCCTTATGCCGGAGGATTTTCAGATAACATAAGGAACCTCAGACTACCGATCTTTTGCAATTATCACAATACCTTAAATTGGGTGGTTAAACGCCGGGTGCTATAGTGTTCTTGCCGAACGTCGCACGGTAGGAGGAAAACGGATGATTCAATGTAAGCGCGTCTATGAACAGGCAACGTCAGACGATGGTTACCGGGTGCTGGTAGACAGACTCTGGCCGCGAGGGATAAAAAAGACCGACCTCGCCTGTGATGAGTGGTGTAAAGCGCTAACGCCGTCCAGCGAACTGCGAAAGGCCTTTCACAGTGAAACGATAGATTTCACCGCGTTCAGTGAAGCCTATCGTAAAGAGCTGGCGCAGCAGCAGGATGAAGGCAAACGCCTGGCGGCCCTCGCCCGACAGCAGACCGTGACGCTACTCTATGGGGCGAAAAATACGGAGCAGAATCACGCGCGGGTACTGGCGGACTGGCTGCGTGAACTGTGATTAACCGATTGCCAGCTCATCCACGTTGTGTGGCATCTCGTCGGGAGTAAGCGGCATCAAATGTTCCGGGCGAACAAACGCAAAACCGTGCTGATTATCAAAGGCGTAAACATCACCGGTGACCAGCCACAGCGCACGCGCTGATGTATCAGGTAATTGCGTCATGACGCCGTTAACCGGGTTCACAAAACGCTGGCCCGGCTGACAAAGGCCAAACAGCTCCACGGATTTACCGATATTTCGACGGCCCGCCGTCGTACGCGCACCCACAATTATCGCCATGCTGCCCGGTTTTAACTGAAACATACTTCTTCTCGCAAACGTACCGCCAGAAACTGGCTAAGAATAATCCTAAAGAGAAGTGTATCGCAGTTTTATTGCCGTTGTCATCTGGTCGGTTACGGGTGATCGCGGCGATAGAGATCCCATTCATCGATCACTTCCCCGCCTGGCAATTTGCACTCGGTACGTACGCCCTGCGGGCTTTGTACAGGGATTTGCTCTCCCCCTTTCTCCAGACAGTACACTGACGCCGGATTTGCCATACCAATAGCGTGCGGCGGTTGAGGCGCATCGGGAGGAGGTGCCTTTGTTGAGCATGCGGCCAGCGGTAAAACCAGCGCCAGGAGAAGATATTTCATTATCATGATCCTTCAGGGTGTTGAAAACGTCAGAGTAACGGGTCATCGCCGTTTTCTCCATGATTTCTCCATTAAACCTGCACGATTCATCCCTATAGTGGTGTCTGTTCTCACTCTGACCAGAGAACATCATTCCGTAATCAAGATGTTTTGCCCCGATCTCAACATCGGGGCTTTTTTTTAGCCTCTCCTTCATCCGCTTTCAGAAGAATCTATAAAATTAATCCTGTTCATGTTTTACTATGACCGGAGTCTATATTTTCAGCATAACATTGAAGTGGTCAACAAAAACTGGCCACCGCGTTAGAGTTTTTCCAGTATCGGTTTTCTGATTCGTTTGGCGGTAACCCACCATTATATTCGTGCGGTCTTAGTGCGCTGTAATATCCAACGATATAGTCCGTTATTGCGTGAGCTGCATCGCTGAAGCTTACATAGCCCGTCGCCGGCACCCATTCGTTCTTCAGACTCCTGAAGAAGCGCTCCATTGGGCTGTTATCCCAGCAGTTTCCACGCCGACTCATACTCTGCCTGATCCGGTATCGCCACAGTAACTGCCGGAACTGCCTGCTCGTATAATGGCTGCCTTGATCGCTGTGGAACATCACCCCGACGGGCTTACCACGGGTTTCCCATGCCATTTCCAGTGCTTTCATGGTGAGCCTGCTGTCCGGCGAGAACGACATGGCCCAGCCCACTGGTTTTCTTGCGAACAGGTCGAGAACAACGGCGAGGTACGCCCAGCGCTTACCCGTCCAGATATAGGTCACATCACCGCACCACACCTGATTTGGTTCCGTTACGGCGAACTGTCGCTCAAGATGATTCGGGATAGCAACGTGCTCATGACCGCCACGCTTATACCGGTGAGTCGGCTGCTGGCAACTGACCAGCCCCAGCTCTTTCATGAGTCTGCCAGCAAGCCAGCGCCCCATCTGGTAGCCTCTCTGGGTTGCCATTGTGGCGATGCTTCTTGCTCCGGCAGAGCCGTGGCTGATGCCATGCAGTTCAAGTACCTGACTGCGTAATACAGCCCGTCTGCCGTCTGGCTTTTCAGGACGGTTTTTCCAGTATTTGTAGCTGCTGCGATGAACCCCGAACACATGGCAGAGAGTGGCCACAGGATAACGCGCCCTGAGTTTCCCGATTATCGAGAACTGTTCAGGGAGTCTGACATCAAGAGCGCGGTAGCCTTTTTTAATATTTCATTTTCCATTTCAATACGTTGTAGCTTTTTCCTGAGCTCACGGATTTCAATTTGTTCCGGGGTAATGGGGGAGGCTTTTGGTGTTTTGCCCTGCCGTTCATCACGTAATTGTTTCACCCATCGCGTCATTGTGGAAAGGCCGACATCCATAGCGCTGGCTGCATCTGCCACGGTGTAGTTCTGGTCAACGACCAGTTGAGCGGATTCGCGTTTAAACTCTGCGCTGAAATTTCTTTTTTTCATTATGACACCTGTGTTGTTCTGAGGTGAGCATATCACCTCTGTTCAGGTGGCCAAATTCAGTAAACCACTTCACCCGACCGCTGGCCGGAGTGTGAAGCGGCAAAAGCACTGGGTATTACAACCTATATGAGCGTGCCGGTTCACCTGGCTGACGGTTCTCTGTACGGCACGCTTTGCGCTGCCAGCACCGCACAGAAACAGTTCAGCGAGCGTGGCGAGCAGGTGATCAGGCTCTTTGCCGGGTTAATTGGTCAGTACATTCAGAAAGAGTCGCTTGTGCTTCAGCTTCGTGAAGCAAATGCGGCGCTCATTGCCCACTCTTACACCGACGCCCTTACCGGCCTGCCGAATCGTCGCGCCATTTTTGAAAACCTTACCACCCTGTTCTCACTGGCGCGCCATCTTAACCGCAACGTCATGATTGCCTTTATTGACCTCGATGATTTCAAGCGAATCAATGATCAGTACGGTCATGAAGCGGGCGATCGGTTCCTCGTTCAGGTCGGCAATCGACTGACTCACCAGCAAACGCAGGACGAAATTATCGGCCGGCTCGGCGGCGATGAATTTCTGGTTGCCAGCCTGAGTCACAGCAATGATGGCGACGCCAGCACAGAGGTCAACGCTATCAAAACCCGCCTCAACGGCCGTATCGCGGGTGAATATGGGTTAGGTAATGTCACTATTCTCTATCCCGGTGCAAGCTATGGCGTCGTTATTGTTGATCCTCACTGCACAGATGAAGATAGTGCCCTGCGCACCGCAGACCTCGCGATGTATCAGGATAAAAAAGGAAAAAACAAAACAGGCTTTGTCGCGTTAGATTAAAACCGTACACTCTACGGCCTTATACAAACTCAAACAGGTGATGGCATGAGAATAGGGATCCTCTTTCCGGTGGTTATTTTTATCACGGCAGTCGTGTTTTTAGGCTGGTTTTTCCTTGGCGGTTACGCCGCGCCGGGGGCATAAATGAGAAAAACGACCCTCATCATGCTGATTGTCGCCATCGTGGCCGTCGCCGGTACGCAGTTAGGCTGGTGGTAACGCCCAAAGTAAAAAGGCCGCCCTCAGGCAGCCTTTTTTAACACAGGTCAGATTTAGCTTTTGATTTTTCTGTAGATAAACAGAACAACCAGCGCGCCAATCACCGCGACGACAAAGCTGCCGAAGTTGAAGCCATCAACTCTGCCAAAGCCGAACAGGGTACTGATCCAGCCACCGACGACTGCACCCACAATCCCCAGAACGATCGTGACGATGAAACCGCCGCCATCTTTGCCCGGCATAATCCACTTCGCCAGGATCCCCGCAATCAGCCCAAAGATAATCCAGGATAAAATTCCCATAGCTTTCCTCTCTGTATGGTTTTTGTCATTAAATCAACGACACAGAAAAGGATAGCACAGGATCTGAGAAAGGAAATTTGTGATAAGAATCACACGGTTCGTTTGAGTAAAATCTGAGCAATAAAAATTGCCGTTCCACACTCATCGTGGGGTTGCATCTTTTACTGAGAAAGATTATCTTTCTCATTACTGAATAGTTGAGCAAATCACTCAGGTATTCAGTACGACATTGCTCACATTGCTTCCAGTATTTCTTGCCCACTTTTTAGTGGGCTTTTTTTTGCCTCACCCCACCAAAATCTGGCGTTTTTTCCCAGGAGGTGAACCGCTATTCTCTGTGGCTACTGAACAGCAAAGTGAATCTGATAACATGAACGTATCGAGCAAGTTCGTCATCTGCCTTAATCTTGTTTCTGCCAGTACGCTACTGTTACTGCTCTCAACACGGTTTGAGTGGTTCTGAGATGTAATGAGTCGGCATGGTGGCTTTCCTTTCAATCACGTGCGGGCTCAACGCGCATACTTGTAGCTTTAATGACCTGTGTTAAGATCCCTGCACCTCAGGACGTGGCGGGACAGCAGGAAAATGAACAAGGCCATTGCCGTTGCTATCATCTCAACCTTTATGGTCGTCCTGTCGCTGTATGCGGTTAACGCCATTATCGTTGAGCAGCAAAAGGACCGGCAGAGGGAGATCTCCCACACGCTCTTACGCTATTCCGAAGACTTGACGCAAAATATCGCCAGTACGCTTAAAAATACCTCCGCGAAGGGATGCGATAACGCCAGCCTGAACGTCTACCGTAATTTAAAGATGCAGAGTCTCTATTTCGCCGATGTGGGGTTTATTGAAAATGGGAAAATCACCTGCACCGCATTTTGGGGCAAGCTGGCAAATCCCATCGCCCTTCCCTCTGAGCTTCACAACACCCTGAACGGATTCAGTCTGGCGCAATTTTCAAAGAAAGATTTTTTTGTAGGCAATGCGACAATTTATAACCATCTTATTATCTTCACATCACGTTCAGCCTACGATAAATTCTCTCCGGTCACCGCCAACTATTCACTTCGTTCTACCACGAAAGATTTCGACCGAACCTTTTTTACCGTTACGTCACCTACAGAAAACCTTAGCCGCTTGTCGTCACTGTTATTCACACAGACCGTGACGCAGTGCAGCACGCGCTGGGATTTGTGCGTTACCGTCACCCACCACAATGCCGGACTGGCATCGCTCTCCCGCGTAGTGATGGTGCTCCTGTGCCTGTTTTTATACTTTATCTGGGTATCCCTGACGCTGTTTTCTCTTCGACTTTATGAAGATCGACTTTCTCTTGAGCGAACGCTGGTCAAGGCGGTGATAGCGAATACTATCAGCGTTCATTTTCAGCCCATAATTCGGGTTGCTGATAAGAAAATCGTCGGGGTTGAAGTCTTATCAAGATGGCAGGATAACAATCACAAAGAGGTTTCTCCTGAGCTGTTTATCCCGTTAATTGAAAAAATTGGTCTGTATAACGTTTATTATCAGAACATGATAAAGAAATCCCTGGCGGAAATTGCCGGGCTGGCGGCCGAACATCAGTTAAAGATTTCACTGAACGTTGGCCGGACGGAAATTGAAGACGGCAAATTTCTGGCGGTATTACGTCATGCATGCTTAGAGAACGCTATTCCCTTATCGTTAATCAAAGTTGAATTATCCGAGAATGGCGTTTCCACCTCGGCCATCCTTGAAGAGTTTTGTGAGGATCTTAAATCGGCAGGCGTCAAAATTTCAATAGACGATTTTGGCGTGCAAAACTCTAATCTGGCAAGGCTGTCCAATCTCAAATATGACGAAATCAAAGTGGATAAGTCGTTAGTGGATGGCATCAACGAGCATTATAAACAGGATATCCTGGTGATCTTTAGCGACGCGCTCGCTAAACTGCACAAAACCCTGGTGTTTGAGGGAGTCGAAAGCGAAACGCAATATCAGTTCATCGCGCAGAGATACCCCGATGCCCTCGTGCAAGGCTGGTACTTTTCAAAATCACTAACCCGGCACGACCTCGCCAGCCTGCTGGCTTACTCAGCGCGATGAAGCGTTATTCATTGCCCCATTGATTCAGGAAGTTCGCAATATCGTCAATGCGCGCTTCATCAATCTCCGCCTGGACAGCCATCTCCCGCTGCGCCTCTTCACTGATTTCCTCATTGTTGTATAAGCGAGTGAGCAGCAGCTGAAAATAGTGTGCCAGTGGCGTACGCTCCGCCTCTTCTGGCGGTTTTGCCGTTTCAGTCGCATACTCGTCGACGATGTCATAATACTTGAGCGGGATATCATGGGTCATAGCGTTGTTTTCCGTCTTGTGTGCATAAAAAACGGGAACCCTCAGGCTCCCGTTGTCATTTAACCCAGCGAGTGGATTACATGTTCGCGATAATCGCGTCGCCAAACTCTGAGCATTTCAGCAGTTTAGCGCCTTCCATCAGACGTTCAAAGTCATAGGTGACGGTTTTCGCGTTAATCGCGCCTTCCATACCCTTAACGATCAGGTCTGCGGCTTCGAACCATTCCATATGACGCAGCATCATCTCTGCGGACAGAATGATAGAGCCTGGGTTGACTTTGTCCTGGCCTGCATATTTCGGTGCAGTACCGTGAGTTGCTTCGAACAGGGCGCACTCGTCACCGATGTTCGCGCCCGGGGCGATACCGATACCACCGACCTGCGCTGCCAGCGCATCAGAGATGTAGTCGCCGTTCAGGTTCATACAGGCGATCACGTCATATTCAGCAGGACGCAGCAGGATCTGTTGCAGGAACGCATCGGCGATCACATCTTTAATGATGATCTCTTTACCGGTGTTCGGGTTTTTAATTTTCTGCCATGGGCCGCCGTCGATCAGTTCACCGCCGAACTCTTCGGTCGCCAGCTGGTAGCCCCAGTCTTTGAACGCGCCTTCGGTGAACTTCATGATATTGCCTTTGTGAACCAGGGTCACAGAGTCACGATCGTTGGTGATAGCGTATTCGATGGCGGCACGCACCAGACGCTTGGTCCCTTCTTCGGAGCACGGCTTGATGCCGATGCCGCAATGCTCAGGGAAGCGAATTTTCTTCACGCCCATCTCTTCGCGCAGGAATTTAATCACTTTTTCTGCATCAGCAGAATCCGCTTTCCATTCGATACCGGCGTAGATGTCTTCAGAGTTTTCACGGAAGATGACCATGTCGGTCAGTTCCGGGTGCTTAACCGGGCTTGGAGTGCCCTGGTAGTAACGCACCGGACGCAGACACACATACAGATCCAGTTCCTGACGCAGCGCCACGTTCAGGGAGCGAATGCCGCCGCCAACTGGCGTGGTCAAAGGGCCTTTGATAGCAACGCGATAGTCGCGGATCAGGTCCAGCGTTTCGGCTGGCAGCCAGACGTCCTGGCCATAAACTTGAGTCGATTTTTCACCGGTGTAAATTTCCATCCAGGAAATTTTACGCTCGCCTTTGTAGGCTTTCTCAACAGCGGCATCAACCACTTTCAGCATTGCCGGGGTAACGTCTACACCGATACCGTCACCTTCGATGAACGGGATAATCGGGTTGTGAGGAACGTTAATCTTGCCGTTTTGCAGGGTGATCTTTTTACCTTCCGCCGGAACAACTACTTTGCTTTCCATTAACCTCTCCTTCGAGCGCTTCTGGTTGTTACTGATCTTATGTTAATAAATTGTAATGAGCCTTCCGATAGTACCTGATTGTCCGACGCCATGAAAGGTCTTCGTTATTAGGCTATAATGCGGCAATTGATAACGCCTGAAAATACCATGACGAAAACTTCTTTTAGAAAACACCGGGTTGAGCGATTCAGCTCACGACAAGCCACCAGAAGAACGCCAGAACCCCAGCCAACGCGGGTCATACTGTTCAATAAACCCTACGATGTATTGCCGCAGTTTACCGACGAGGCCGGGCGCAGCACGCTGAAGGATTTTATCCCCGTTCAGGGGGTCTACGCGGCCGGGCGTCTGGATCGCGACAGCGAGGGGCTGCTGGTGCTTACCAATGACGGCGTGCTCCAGGCCAGGCTTACTCAGCCGGGCAAACGTACCGGAAAAATTTACTATGTGCAGGTTGAAGGCGAGCCGGACGACGCGTCGCTGGCAAAGCTGCGCAACGGCGTAACGCTGAACGATGGTCCTACCCTGCCAGCTGGTATTGAGCGCGTGAATGAACCCGAGTGGCTGTGGCCGCGCAACCCGCCGATTCGTGAGCGCAAATCGATTCCCACCAGCTGGCTTAAAATCACCCTTTATGAAGGCCGCAACCGACAGGTCAGGCGCATGACTGCGCATGTGGGCTTCCCTACCCTGCGACTCATTCGCTACGCCATGGGCAGCTACACGCTGGACTCGCTGGCTAACGGGGAATGGCAGGATGTTACCCCTAAGGAGAACTGATGTTTAAACCCCATGTTACGGTCGCCTGCGTGGTCCACGCGCAGGGGAAATTCCTTGTGGTGGAAGAGACCATCAACGGCAAAGCGCTTTGGAATCAGCCAGCCGGGCATCTTGAAGCCAACGAAACCTTATTGCAGGCAGCGAAACGCGAGCTCTGGGAAGAGACGGGTATCCGCGCCGAACCGCAGCACTTTATCCGTATGCATCAGTGGATAGCGCCTGACCAGACACCTTTCCTGCGCTTTTTATTCGCCGTTGAGCTTAACGAAACGTGCGCCACTGAACCGCACGACGACGATATCGATCGCTGCCTGTGGGTGACCGCAGACGAGATCATGAACGCGTCAAACCTGCGCTCGCCGCTGGTTGCGGAAAGCATCCGCTGCTGGCAGTCTGCGGCGCGCCTGCCGCTGGATGTCATTGCAGAATTTAACTGGCCGTTTACAGAGGGTGTCAATGGTGGGGGGGCGTGATAGAATACGCCGCCTTGAAGTTCAATGTCGTGAGTATTCCATGTCAGATAACAGCCAGAAAAAAGTGATCGTCGGCATGTCCGGCGGTGTCGATTCCTCCGTTTCCGCCTACCTGTTGCAGCAACAGGGCTATAAGGTGGAGGGCCTGTTCATGAAGAACTGGGAGGAAGACGATGGCGAGGAATACTGCACTGCCGCTGCGGATCTCGCCGATGCGCAGGCCGTGTGCGATAAGCTCGGCATCGAACTGCACACCGTTAACTTTGCCGCAGAATACTGGGACAACGTTTTTGAACTCTTCCTCGAAGAGTACAAAGCGGGCCGCACGCCAAACCCGGATATCCTGTGTAACAAAGAGATCAAATTCAAAGCCTTCCTGGAATTCGCCGCGGAAGATCTGGGCGCAGACTACATTGCGACCGGCCACTACGTGCGTCGCGCGGATGTGAATGGTAAAAGCCAGCTGCTGCGCGGTCTGGATGGCAATAAAGATCAGAGCTACTTCCTCTACACGCTGAGCCATGAACAGATTGCCCAAAGTCTGTTCCCGGTCGGCGAGCTGGAAAAGCCGGAAGTGCGTAAGATTGCTGAAGATTTGGATCTGATCACCGCGAAGAAAAAAGACTCCACCGGTATCTGTTTTATCGGCGAGCGTAAATTCCGCGAGTTCCTGGGGCGCTACCTGCCTGCACAGCCGGGCAAAATCGTCACCGTTGACGGTGATGAGATTGGTCAGCACCAGGGGCTGATGTACCACACTCTCGGCCAGCGTAAAGGTCTGGGTATCGGCGGCACCAAAGAGGGCAGCGAAGATCCGTGGTACGTGGTCGACAAAGATGTCGAAAACAATATTTTGGTGGTGGCTCAGGGTCACGACCATCCGCGCCTGATGTCCGTTGGACTTATCGCGCAACAGCTGCACTGGGTCGATCGCGAGCCGCTGAAAGGCACGCTGCGCTGCACCGTGAAAACGCGCTACCGCCAGACGGACATCCCTTGCACCGTCACCGCACTGGATGACGATCGCATTGACGTGCGTTTCGACGAGCCGGTTTCCGCCGTTACCCCTGGCCAGTCTGCTGTTTTCTACAGCGGCGAAATTTGCCTCGGCGGTGGGATTATTGAACAGCGCCTGCCGCTGCCTGCTGTTTAAACCGTTTGCACACATAAAGGAGACCGTGTGGCGAAGAACTATTACGACATCACCCTGGCGCTGGCGGGAATTTGCCAGTCAGCCCGTCTGGTGCAACAGCTGGCGCATCAGGGTCATTGCGACGCTGATGCCCTGCACGTTTCACTCAACAGCGTTATCGATCTTAACCCAGGCTCCACGCTGGGCGTCTTTGGCGGCAGTGAAACCAATCTTCGTCTCGGTCTTGAAACCCTGCTCGGCGTGCTCAACGCCAGCAACCGTCAGGGGTTGAACGCGGAACTGACCCGCTACACCTTAAGCCTGATGGTGCTGGAACGTAAGCTGAACGCGGCGAAAGGCGCAATGAATACCCTGGGCGATCGCATCGCCGGGCTACAGCGCCAGCTCGACCACTTTGACCTCCAGTCTGAGACCCTGCTGAGCGCGATGGCCGGTATCTACGTCGACGTAATTAGCCCGCTCGGCCCGCGTATTCAGGTCACCGGTTCGCCTGCCGTATTGCAAAGCCCACAGGTACAGGCGAAGGTACGTGCTTCGCTGCTGGCAGGTATCCGTGCCGCCGTGCTGTGGCAACAGGTCGGCGGTGGCCGCCTACAGCTCATGTTTTCTCGTCATCGCCTGACGACTCAGGCAAAACAAATTCTTGCTCATTGTTAACCTCCCGGAGTTGCGAATTATGGAATTATCCTCACTGACCGCCGTATCCCCTGTCGATGGACGCTACGGCGATAAAGTCAGCGCGCTGCGCGGGATCTTCAGCGAATATGGCCTGCTGAAGTTCCGTGTTCAGGTTGAAGTGCGCTGGCTGCAAAAGCTGGCCGCCCAGACAGCAATCAAGGAAGTTCCTGCTTTTGACGCAAAGGCAAACGATTACCTTGATAAAATCGTTGCTGAGTTCAGCGAAGAAGATGCCACGCGTATTAAAACCATCGAACGCACCACCAACCACGACGTGAAAGCGGTTGAATACTTCCTGAAAGAGAAAGTGGCAGGCGTCCCTGCCCTGCACGCGGTATCTGAATTTATTCACTTTGCCTGTACCTCTGAAGATATTAACAACCTGTCTCACGCGCTGATGCTCTCTACCGCACGCAAAGAGGTAGTACTCCCTTACTGGCGTAAAATCATCGATGCGGTGAAAGCGCTGTCCGTGGAGTACCGCGATATTCCGCTGTTGTCCCGTACTCACGGCCAGCCAGCAACCCCATCCACCATGGGTAAAGAGATGGCAAACGTGGCGTACCGCATGGAACGCCAGTATCGTCAGCTGGAGCAGGTTGAGATCCTCGGCAAAATCAACGGCGCGGTGGGTAACTACAACGCCCACATCGCGGCGTACCCGGAAGTGGACTGGCACCAGTTCAGTGAAGAGTTCGTGACGTCTCTGGGGATCCAGTGGAACCCGTACACCACCCAGATTGAGCCGCACGACTACATCGCCGAGCTGTTTGACTGCATTGCGCGCTTCAACACCATCCTGATCGACTTCGATCGTGACGTCTGGGGCTACATCGCCCTGAACCACTTCAAGCAGAAGACCATCGCCGGGGAAATCGGTTCGTCCACCATGCCGCACAAAGTGAACCCAATCGACTTCGAAAACTCCGAAGGTAACCTGGGCCTGGCGAATGCCGTGTTGCAGCATATGGCGAGTAAGCTGCCGGTCTCCCGCTGGCAGCGCGACCTGACTGACTCCACGGTGCTGCGTAACCTGGGCGTGGGTATTGGCTACGCGCTGATCGCCTACCAGTCCACCCTGAAGGGTGTGAGCAAGCTGGAGGTGAACCGCGACCGTCTGCTGGACGAGCTGGATCACAACTGGGAAGTGCTGGCGGAGCCGATTCAGACGGTGATGCGTCGTTATGGCATCGAAAAACCGTACGAGAAACTCAAAGAGCTGACCCGCGGTAAACGCGTTGATGCTGAGGGTATGAAACAGTTTATCGATGGTCTGGCGCTGCCCGAAGAAGAAAAAGCGCGCCTGAAAGAGATGACCCCGGCAAACTATATTGGCCGCGCCATTACCATGGTTGACGAGCTGAAGTAATCTCCCTCCCCCTTTCCACCCGGAAAGGGGGCTGCTTTTCATCATCGTGTCGACGTTCACACCCCGTTACAGGCTCTGCCGGGATTACAACCTGTTGTCAGGCTGGTTGTTATTTTTCGCCGTGAAATAACTTTCCGGAATATATCGTTTTAAGCCGAACGGGCACAGCCTGAACTGGCACGGGGTCTCAACCGTGCATGGACGATCCATCTCCTGCCGGTTACCTGGACACGCGTTTTTCTGTTTGAACCCCATCCAGCCTATTGATGTATAGGGCATTGCCTGCGCTATCCATACCCTACGCCGCCGATCGTTAATCAGGATACCCTGGTTTGAGGTGGTGATGATTTCACCGGCACGAACGTAATAATCCCCTTTTAGCCAAAGGATATAATTCAGGCCATATTGTGTTTCAACTTTGCAAAAGATGGTTCCACTTTCCGGGCTCGCAATAGTCTCAACAACCTTCCATTCCATAGAATCCTCTTTACTCGCTATATTGCTGTTTTGTTGTGTAAAAATGCTGTTTTTCTGGCACATCTTATGCAAATCTAATTTCGCACCATAAAATAAGCGTAGACAAAGACAGACATAGTGAGAACATCCTTACAAAAAAAAGGGCAATCTTTACAAAACTGGCGTGCCCGTTCTGTCAAAAAAGCGACTCGCCTTCAACCGTTCATAAACGGATGGATGTTTTATCCGGATTGCGAAAGCGTGCGAAAACAAGTCAGTTTATATTACCCGCGCCTTCTGGGGGCGTATGAGGCTTATGTGAGGTGGGTGGGCGATATGAAACAGGATCAGGTCAACATACTTAATAATCAGATGCCTGGCGTAATGCCACCTGTCTTCGGAAGCATGAAAAAAATCATTTAATTTCATAACGCTGGTGTCAACCTGGATAATCAGCGTTAAACTATTCATACCATTTATAAAGGGAGAAATGATGATGCGCGTACTGGTTGTTGAGGATAACGCATTGCTACGTCATCACCTGAAAGTTCAACTTCAGGAGATGGGTCATCAGGTGGACGATGCTGAAGACGCAAAAGAGGCCGATTATTATCTCAATGAACACCTGCCGGACATCGCCATTGTCGATTTAGGGCTGCCGGATGAAGACGGATTATCTCTTATCCGCCGCTGGCGTAGCCATGACGTTTCCCTGCCGGTACTGGTGCTGACTGCTCGCGAAGGCTGGCAGGACAAGGTTGAAGTGTTGAGCGCAGGCGCAGATGACTACGTGACCAAACCCTTCCATATTGAAGAAGTCGCCGCGCGTATGCAGGCGCTGCTGCGCCGCAACAGCGGGCTGGCGTCACAGGTGATCTCTCTGCCGCCGTTCCAGGTGGATCTCTCCCGCCGCGAATTTTCAATAAATGATGAAGTAATCAAGCTGACCGCATTCGAATACACCATCATGGAAACGCTGATCCGTAACAACGGTAAAGTGGTGAGCAAAGATTCCCTGATGCTTCAGCTTTATCCGGATGCCGAACTGCGCGAAAGCCACACCATTGACGTGCTGATGGGCCGCCTGCGCAAAAAAATTCAGGCACAGTACCCGCACGACGTGATTACCACCGTGCGTGGTCAGGGCTACCTGTTCGAATTACGCTAAATGAAAGGGATTTTGCGCCACATTTTACCCCTTTCACTGCGGGTTCGCTTTCTGCTGGCAACCGCCGCCGTCGTGCTCGTGCTGTCCCTCTCTTACGGAATGGTGGCGTTGGTCGGGTACAGCGTAAGCTTCGATAAAACCACCTTCCGCCTGCTTCGCGGCGAAAGTAATCTGTTCTATACCCTGGCGAAATGGGAGAACAACCAAATCACCGTCGAGATGCCGGAAAACCTGAACCAGCAGAGCCCAACGCTGGCACTCATTTACGATGAAAAAGGAAAATTGCTGTGGGCGCAGCGCGACGTCCCCTGGCTGAAAAAGCGCATCCGTCCGGAATGGCTTAAAACCAATGGTTTTCACGAAATAGAAGCCGACCTCAACTCTACCAGCATCCTGCTGCGTGACGATCGGGCGTTACAGAACAAGCTCAATGAGATCCGCGCTGAAGATGACGACACGGAGATGACCCACTCGGTGGCCATCAACCTGTATCCCGCCACTCTGAACATGCCGCAGCTGACCATTGTAGTGATCGATACCATACCGGTTGAGCTAAAACGTTCGTATATGGTCTGGAACTGGTTCGTGTACGTTCTGGCTGCCAACCTGCTGCTGGTGATCCCTCTCCTGTGGGTTGCTGCGTGGTGGAGCCTCCGCCCGATTGAATCCCTTGCCAAAGAGGTGCGCGAGCTGGAAGAACATCACCGCGAGAAGCTTAACCCGGAAACTACGCGCGAACTGACCAGCCTGGTGCGCAACCTCAACCGCCTGCTGAAAAGCGAACGTGAACGTTACAACAAGTATCGCACGACGCTCACCGATCTTACGCACAGCCTGAAAACCCCGCTGGCAGTGATGCAAAGTACACTGCGTTCAATGCGCAGTTCGAAAATGAGCGTGGATGACGCCGAGCCGGTAATGCTGGAGCAAATCAGCCGTATTTCACAGCAGATTGGTTATTACCTGCACCGCGCGAGCATGCGTTCCGGAAGCGCCTTATTGAGCCGTGAACTGCACCCGGTAGCCCCGCTGCTGGATAACCTCACCTCTGCGCTGAACAAGGTTTACCAGCGTAAAGGGGTAAACATCAGTCTGGATATCTCACCGGAAATAAGCTTTGTTGGCGAGAAGAATGACTTTATGGAAGTGATGGGAAATCTGCTCGATAACGCCTGCAAATATTGTCTGGAGTTTGTCGAGGTGTCCGCGCGCGTAACGGATAACGAACTGCATATTATCGTTGAGGATGATGGTCCTGGCATTCCCCATAATAAACGCGAAGTGGTATTCGATCGCGGTCAGCGCGCCGATACGCTGCGCCCGGGCCAGGGTGTCGGATTATCCGTCGCCCGGGAAATTGTCGATCAGTACGAGGGCAAGATTGAAACCGGCGAAAGTCTGCTGGGCGGTGCCCGTATGGAAGTCATTTTTGGCCGCCAACAGCCCGGATTGAACGATAGTTAACCCGAAATGTGAAAAATACGCGGATCTCGCAGCCAGGGGTCGGTGCTTCCGTTATAATCCGTCTCAGTAAGAGCCTGCGGAATACAAAAATATGGATTATCAATTAACGCTTAACTGGCCCGAATTTATTGAACGTTACTGGCAAAAACGCCCGGTCGTTCTTAAACGCGGGATCAGCAATTTTATCGACCCTATTTCTCCTGACGAACTCGCTGGTCTGGCGATGGAAAACGAGGTAGACAGCCGTCTGGTGAGCCATCAGGACGGGAAATGGCAGGTCAGCCACGGTCCCTTTGAAAGCTACGATCACCTGGGCGAAAGCAACTGGTCTTTACTGGTGCAGGCGGTCAACAACTGGCACGAACCCACCGCAGCCTTGATGCGTCCCTTCCGCGCCCTCCCAGACTGGCGAATGGACGATCTGATGATCTCCTTCTCTGTTCCCGGTGGCGGCGTGGGTCCGCATCTTGATCAGTACGACGTGTTTATTATTCAGGGTACCGGTCGCCGTCGCTGGCGAGTGGGCGAAAAAGTGCCAATGAAGCAGCACTGCCCGCACCCGGATCTGCTTCAGGTTGATCCGTTTGAAGGGATCATTGATGAAGAGCTGGAGCCAGGCGACATTCTGTATATCCCGCCAGGCTTCCCGCATGAAGGTTATTCCCTGGAAAACTCGCTAAACTATTCGGTTGGTTTCCGCGCGCCAAGCGGCCGCGAGATGATCAGCGGATTCGCTGACTATGTTTTACAGCGCGAGCTGGGCAGCCATCGTTACAGCGATCCGGATGTTCCGGCGCGTGAGCACCCGGCCGATATTCTGCCAGAGGAGCTGGATAAGCTGCGCGGTATGATGCTGGATCTGATCAACGAACCGGAGCACTTCAGACAGTGGTTTGGCGAGTTTATCAGCCAGTCGCGTCACGAACTGGACGTCGCACCGCCAGAGCCGCCGTATCAGGCAGATGAAATTTATGATGCCCTCCAGCAGGGCGATAAGCTGGTTCGTCTGGGCGGATTACGCGTATTGCGCATTGGCGAAGAGGTATTCGTCAACGGCGAGCGCCTGGACTCTCCACACCGTCCGGCACTGGAAGCGATTGCCAGCCATATGGTGCTGTCTGCGGATACCTTTGGCGACGCGCTGGACGATCCCTCCTTCCTCGCCATGCTGGCCGCGCTGGTGAACAGCGGGTACTGGTTTTTTGAGGACTGAGTCATGATGTTTGCCGGGTGGCGGCTACGCCTTACCCGGCCTACAAAAGCCGTTCCCGTAGGCCCGGTAAGCGATGCGCCACCGGGCTTTTTTTACTTCCGCTCCCCCGCCGCAAAATCCTCAATCTCACCCGCCCAGTCTGCCGGATATAACCCCTCCCGCACGTCCCGATGAAACGATGAATAGGGCCAGTCGACGACTTTCCCGACATAGCCATGCTTCAGCGGATTGATGTAGACGTAATCCATATGCCGCCGATAATCCTGTTCATTGCGAATAGTGTGTTCCCAGAAACGCGGCTGCCAGACGTGGTGCATCTCAATGTTGCGGCTAAACATTTTTTTAATGTCGCGCCAGCGCGACGAAAAGTCACTGTCCCCTTCCGGTAAGGTCCAGATACAGTGCATATGTTCAGGCAGGATAACCCAGGCGTTAATGGTGAAGGGCTTCGCATGCTTAACCGTGGCGGTAGCGGAACGCAGGCTGTCGATGTGGCGGGTAAGTAAATCGCTCTGGCGGTTTTGCAGATTGACGGTGAAAAACCAGGTCCCACCGGGGATGTAGTGGCGGCGGTAGTTTGACATTGGCACTCCTTGCCCATTGCCCGGTGGCGCTTCGCTTACCGGGCCTACGATCGAAATGTAGGCCGGGTAAGGCGTAGCCGCCACCCGGCATGAAACATTACCGCTTCGCGGTTAACTCTGCTATCCGCACAATCACCTGCACCGCTTTTTCCATCCCTTCCAGCGTCACGAACTCATGCTTGCCGTGGTAGTTATATCCACCGGTAAACAGGTTCGGGCACGGCAGGCCCATAAATGACAGCTGCGAACCATCGGTTCCACCACGGATCGGTTTCATCACCGGCTCGATATCACAATCGCGCATCGCCTGCTGGGCGATATCAAGAATGTGCGGATGCTCCATCACCTTCTCGCGCATATTGTAATAGCTGTCTTCGATGATGAGCTCAATATAGCAATCCGGATGCAGCCCCTTGCCGACCTTTTTCGCGATCTCCATCATCTTACGCTTGCGCGCTTCAAAGGCTTTGCGGTCAAAATCGCGGACGATATAGTGCATCTGCGCGCTGTCCACGTTCCCCTTGATGTTGGTCAGATGATAAAAACCCTCATACCCTTCCGTCATCTCCGGGCTCTCTTCGGCAGGAACTTCCGCATGAATACGCGCAGCCAGCGACAGCGCATTCACCATCACCCCTTTCGCAGAGCCCGGGTGCACGTTATTCCCGACGATTTTGATCGTCACCGATGCCGCGTTAAAGTTTTCATACTCAAGTTCACCCACGCCGCCACCGTCGACGGTGTAGGCCCACTGAGCGTTAAACGCCTCGACGTCAAAATGTTTCGCGCCTTTTCCTACCTCTTCATCCGGCGTGAAGGCCACGCGGATATCGCCATGTGGGATATTTTTGCCCTTCAGCACCGCCAGCGCCGTCATGATCTCGGCGATACCCGCTTTGTCATCGGCCCCCAGCAAGGTTTTGCCGTCGGTGGTGATTAACGTCTGCCCCAGCAGCTGATGCAGTACAGGGAACATCACCGGCGACAGCACTTCGTCGCCAATGCCCAGCGCAATATCTCCGCCGCGGTAGTTTTCAACAATCTGCGGATTAACGTGTTTACCGCTAAAATCAGGTGAGGTATCGACATGAGAAATAAAGCCAATCGCCGGGATATCTCCCTCAACGTTGGCCGGCAGCGTTCCCATCACGGTCCCTTTTTCACTGAGCGTGACATCAACCAGCCCCATGGCCTCCAGCTGCTCTTTCAGCAGATTTAGCAGCTTCCACTGGCCTTCGGTGCTTGGCACCTGTCGGACCCCCGGCTTAGATTGGGTATCCAGCGAAACGTAATGTAAGAAACGCTCAAGTAGTTTATCCATGCAGTCACCCTCACTTTTTGTGACAACATTATCATTAAGCAGCAAAACGCAAATATTGCGTCAGGTCACTTTTATCCCGCAAACGAGAACTTTTTACGTTTATATCGTTCTGCGTTAATAAATGTAGCTTATGAATAAGTGAGAAGGATTGGCGATTCAATGGGTTTGCCGTAGAATGTCCGCCCTCATTACGAGTCACCAAGGTGGTTACACACAAACCCCGCTTCAGTCTGCTGCCTGAGGCGTCTATATGGGACAGCGCGAAAATTGAATACACAACCCCGTTCCCTTTCACCGCTGGTGCAACTGGAACGAATTCGTAAAAGTTTCGATGGCAAAGATGTCATTTCCGATCTTAATCTGACCATCAATGACGGTGAGTTTCTCACGCTGCTTGGCCCCTCCGGCTGCGGCAAAACCACCGTCCTGCGCCTTATTGCCGGGCTGGAAAGCGTCGATAACGGCCATATCCATCTTGAGAACCAGGACATTACCCAGGTCCCTGCCGAAGATCGCCACGTCAATACCGTCTTTCAGAGCTATGCCCTGTTCCCGCACATGACCGTGTTTGAGAACGTGGCGTTTGGCCTGCGGATGCAAAAAACACCCGCCAGCGAGATCCCGCCGCGCGTTACCGAAGCCCTGCGCATGGTGCAGCTGGAGACATTCGCCCAGCGCAAGCCGCATCAACTTTCTGGTGGTCAGCAGCAGCGTGTGGCCATTGCCCGCGCCGTGGTCAACAAACCACGCCTGCTCCTGCTGGATGAATCCCTCTCCGCGCTGGACTACAAGCTGCGCAAGCAGATGCAGAACGAGCTGAAAGCGCTTCAGCGTAAGCTCGGCATCACGTTCGTGTTTGTCACTCACGATCAGGAAGAAGCCCTGACTATGTCAGACCGTATCGTGGTGATGCGTGAGGGCAAGATTGAGCAGGACGGCACACCGCGTGAAATTTACGAGGAGCCGAAAAACCTGTTCGTCGCCAGCTTCATTGGCGAAATCAATATTTTCAACGCCACGGTGATTGAGCGTCTGGACGAGCAGCGCGTGCGCGCCAACGTGGAAGGCCGCGAATGCAACATCACGGTGAACTTTGCCGTGGAAAAGGGACAAAGGCTCAACGTTCTGCTGCGCCCGGAAGATCTTCGCGTCGATGAGATCCACGACACGGCTGACGCCGAAGGTCTGATCGGTTACGTTCGCGAACGCAACTACAAAGGGATGACCCTCGAATCCGTTGTGGAACTGGAAAACGGCAAAATGGTGATGGTTAGTGAGTTCTTCAACGAGGACGATCCGGACTTCGACCACTCGCTGGATCAGAAGATGGTCATCAACTGGGTAGAAAGCTGGGAGGTTGTACTGGCTGATGAAGAACACAAGTAAGTTCCAGAATGTGGTGATTGCCACGATCGTCGGTTGGCTTGTGTTGTTTGTCTTTCTTCCCAACCTGATGATCATTGTAACCAGCTTCCTAACCCGCGACGACGCGAACTTCGTCGCGATGGTCTTTACGCTGGACAACTACGCACGCCTGCTCGATCCGCTCTACTTTGACGTGCTGCTGCACTCGCTCAATATGGCGCTGATTGCCACCGTTGCCTGTCTGGTGCTGGGGTATCCGTTCGCGTGGTTCCTGGCTCGCCTGCCGCAAAAAGTGCGTCCGCTGCTGCTGTTTTTACTGATTGTGCCATTCTGGACCAACTCGTTAATCCGCATCTACGGGCTGAAAATCTTCCTCAGCACCAAAGGTTATCTGAACGAGTTTCTGCTGTGGCTTGGGGTTATTGATACGCCGATCCGCATTATGTTCACTCCGAGCGCGGTGATCGTCGGCCTGGTCTATATCCTGCTGCCGTTTATGGTGATGCCGCTTTACTCAAGCATTGAAAAGCTTGATAAACCACTTCTGGAAGCCGCGAGAGACCTGGGGGCCAGCAAGCTGCAAACCTTTATCCGCATCATTATCCCGCTGACCATGCCGGGCATTATTGCCGGATGTCTGCTGGTCATGTTGCCTGCGATGGGCCTGTTCTACGTGTCGGACCTGATGGGCGGGGCGAAAAACCTGCTGATCGGCAACGTGATCAAGAGCCAGTTCCTGAACATCCGCGACTGGCCGTTCGGCTCGGCCACCAGCATTACGCTGACGGTGGTAATGGGGCTGATGCTGCTGGTTTACTGGCGTGCCTCACGCCTGCTGAATAAGAAGGTGGAGCTGGAATGATCGGTCGACTGCTTCGCGGCGGTTTTATGACCGCCATTTATGCGTATCTTTATATTCCGATAATCATTTTGATCGTGAACTCCTTTAACAGTTCACGCTTCGGGATCAACTGGCAAGGGTTTACCACCAAATGGTATGGCCTGCTGATGAACAATGACAGCCTGCTACAGGCCGCTCAGCACTCGCTGACGATGGCGGTATTCTCTGCCACCTTCGCGACGCTGATTGGCTCGCTGACCGCCGTGGCGCTGTACCGCTACCGTTTTCGCGGTAAGCCGTTCGTCAGCGGTATGCTGTTTGTGGTGATGATGTCCCCGGACATCGTGATGGCCATTTCACTGCTGGTGCTGTTTATGCTGCTGGGCGTCCAGCTCGGTTTCTGGTCGCTGCTGTTTTCGCATATCACCTTCTGCCTGCCGTTTGTGGTGGTAACCGTCTACGCGCGACTGAAAGGATTCGATGTACGCATGCTGGAAGCGGCGAAGGATCTGGGAGCCAGCGAGATGACCATTCTTCGCAAAATCATCCTGCCGCTGGCGATGCCTGCCGTGGCAGCCGGATGGCTGCTCAGCTTTACCCTGTCGATGGACGACGTGGTCGTGTCCTCCTTCGTCACCGGGCCGAGCTACGAAATTCTGCCGTTGAAGATCTACTCAATGGTGAAAGTCGGTGTTTCACCCGAAGTGAACGCGCTGGCGACTATTCTGTTGGTGTTATCGCTGGTTCTGGTGATTGCCAGCCAGGTTATTGCTCGTGATAAAACAAAATCTCAGGGGACACAGAAATGAAAAAAATGCTTGCCGCTGCGGCACTGGTGCTCGGAATGGGTGCCGCGCATGCTGATGACAGCAAAACGCTCTATTTCTACAACTGGACCGAGTATGTGCCGCCGGGCCTGCTGGAGCAGTTCACCAAAGAGACGGGCATCAAGGTGATCTATTCGACCTACGAGTCGAATGAAACCATGTACGCCAAGCTCAAAACCTATAAAGATGGCGCGTATGACCTGGTGGTGCCGTCGACCTATTTCGTCGACAAGATGCGCAAAGAAGGCATGATCCAGAAGATCGATAAAACGAAGCTAACCAATTTTTCAAACCTCGATCCTGAGATGCTAAACAAGCCATTCGACCCGAACAACGATTATTCGATTCCGTACATCTGGGGCGCGACGGCAATTGGCGTCAACAGCGATGCCGTTGATCCAAAAACGGTTTCATCCTGGGCTGATCTTTGGAAGCCGGAATACAAAAGCAGCCTGCTGTTAACCGATGATGCGCGCGAAGTGTTCCAGATTGCGCTGCGTAAACTCGGCTACTCCGGCAACACCACCGATCCGAAAGAGATCGAAGCGGCGTATAACGAACTGAAAAAGCTGATGCCAAACGTGGCGGCGTTCAACTCGGATAACCCGGCTAACCCGTATATGGAAGGTGAAGTGAATCTGGGGATGGTCTGGAACGGCTCTGCGTTTGTGGCGCGTCAGGCCGGTACGCCGCTGGAGGTGGTCTGGCCGAAAGAGGGCGGCATCTTCTGGATGGACAGCCTCGCGATCCCGGCTAATGCGAAAAACGTCGATGGCGCCCTGAAGCTGATTAACTTCCTGCTGCGCCCGGATGTGGCAAAACAGGTGGCGGAAACTATTGGTTACCCGACACCAAACCTGGCTGCGCGGAAGCTGTTAAGTCCTGAAGTGGCGAATGATAAATCGCTTTATCCGGACGCTGAAACCATCAGCAAAGGGGAATGGCAGAACGACGTCGGTGACGCGAGCCGCCTGTATGAAGAGTATTATCAGAAGCTAAAAGCAGGCCGTTAATGCACAACGGGCGACGCAAGGTCGCCCGTTACCCTTACAGCCCCTTCAGGAGTTTATCCACAAAGGCTGGCACCACCTCGCTGGCCAGACCGTAATGCTTCTCTTCAAACTCACTCCCGACCTGGCTTGGCTCCAGATTAAGCTCCACCGTATGGGCACCTTGCAGTCGCGCTTCGTGAACAAACCCCGCCGCCGGATAGACATGCCCTGAGGTACCAATGGCGATAAAGACGTCCGCCATGGCCAGGGCGCTGTAGATCTCATCCATTCCCAGCGGCATTTCGCCAAACCAGACCACATGGGGACGCAGACGCGAAGGGAACTGACAGCAGTGGCAGCGGTCTTCGTCCAGCACGTCCTCTTTCCACTCCAGCACCTGCCCACTCCATGCGCACCGCACCTTGAGCAGTTCGCCGTGCATGTGAATGATGTTGTGGTTTCCGGCTCTTTCGTGAAGATTGTCGATGTTTTGCGTCACCAGCAGAAAACGATCCCCCAGCGCCTCCTCCAGCTTTGCCAGCGCCAGGTGCGCCGCGTTTGGCGCAATCTCCGGCTGCTGAAGCTGGCGACGACGGGCGTTGTAAAACGCCTGAACCAGCGCCGGATCGCGGGCGAAACCTTCCGGCGTCGCCACATCTTCTACTCGGTGTTCTTCCCACAGCCCGTCCGCCGCGCGGAAGGTCTGAATACCGGATTCGGCGGAGATCCCCGCCCCGGTCAACACCACCACTCTGGGTTTATCCATCGCTTCTGGCATCATCCTGTCTCTGAAAAAGATCCGCTGACGCAGGCGTTCACGTAAGCGGCGTTTATTTTTGCGAAAACGGCTGAGTCGACCCTGGCGACGCGACAGCATAGTAACCTCGTAAACTAATCGGTGAGATGAAGGAATGCGGCTCCGCGCATGCCTCCTGCGTCCCCGTGTCGCGCACGCTCAATGCGCGGCACGCGGGCGACCGGCAATAAATGTCGGGGCAAACGCCCGGACAGCTGTTCCGTAATCGCAGTGAAATTTGACAGCCCTCCCCCGATCACCAGCAGATCCGGGTCGACGATGGTCAGGATATTCCCCAGACACACCGCCAGCAAATCAAGATAGCGCTCAACGTGCTCACGCGCCTGCGCGTCTCCCTGCTCCCACAGCGTAATGATTTGAGGGGCCTCAAGTTTCTGATGATAGAAGTGTTCATAAAGCCATGCAAACCCGCGCCCTGAAAGGTAACTCTCAATGCAGCCGTGCTGACCACAGCCGCAGCGGGTAAGCGGGAAATCACGACCAACGACGTCCAGCGCATCCACCGGCAGACGGATATGACCAAATTCTCCGGTAATGTAGCTGCGCCCGGTTATGGGCTTACCGTTAATGACAATCCCGCCACCGACGCCCGTTCCGAGGATCAGCCCCATCACCAACGGATAGCGACGAAACTCGTCGTCCCAGGCCTCTGAGAGAGCAAAACAATTGGCATCGTTGTCTAAGCGCACGTCGCGCTCAAGGAGAGCAGAAAGATCGGCACGCAGGGGTTTGCCGCTGGCAGCAGGAACGTTGGCGGCATACAGCGTGCCGTCGTCGGTTTCGGGCATACCCGGTATACCAATGCCGATGCTGCCTTTTACGCCAAAGCGTTCATCCGCCTGCGCCACCAGCGCGGCAATGGCGGTTAAAAATTCATCGTAGCTATCGCGCGGCGTAGGCACGCGGGTTTCCCATTGTAGCTTAAGGTCTTTATCGAACACGCCGAGCGCAATCTTGGTGCCGCCAATATCAAATCCGTAATACATGATGCATTCCTCTGTTTGATTCAGCGGCCAAAAGACCGCTAAACCATGACGAAATTACTGGCCACTTAATACCCTCGCCGGATCAATTCGGCTTGCGCGACGCGCCGGATACCAGCTTGCCAGCAGACTCAGTAAAAGTGCTGTAACCAGCACATAAATGACGTCCAGCCAGTGCAGTTCAGACGGCAGGAAGTCAATAAAATAGATATCGCCTGACAGGAATTGATGGCCGATAAGCGCCTCAATCCCGTTGATAATCGGCGTCAGCTGAAGAGACACCACCACGCCGATGACCACGCCGCAGAGGCTACCAAACAGCCCCGCCAGCAAACCGTACCAGACGAAGATGGCGCGAATAAGACCGTCTTTCGCCCCTAAGGTACGCAGCACGGCAATGTCGCCGCTCTTGTCCTTAACGGCCATGACCAGCGTAGAGACGATATTAAAGCACGCCACGCCAATCACCAGCACCATCGCCAGATACATAATCGCGCGGATCATCTGGATATCACGGTACATATACCCGTAAGTGCCGATCCAGCTTTTGATGTAGACATAGTTATTGGTCACGCTGCCAGCGTCACGCACCAGTGTATTGGCGTTGAAAACGTCGTTAACCTTAATGGCAATGCCCGTCACGCTGTCGCTCATATCCAGATACTGGCGCGCATCTTCCAGCGGCACCATCGCGAAGCTGTGATCGAGCTGGCCGCTCAGCTGCAAAATACCGGTGACGTGCAGACGCACGCGCTTAGGTTGCTGCAATTTGTGATCAGCGCTGGCGTTCGGGATCATGATCGAGACCCAGTCGCCCTGCTTCACCTTCAGTGCATCGGCAACGCCTTTGCCCATGATGATCTGCTGTTCGCCAGCCTTAAAGTTTGCCCATGCACCATTTTGCACATAGCGAGGCAGCGCGCTCAGACGCTCCTCCTGACGTGGGTTCACCCCTTTCACCTGAATGGCGCGCAGGTTTACCCCGCTCTCTACCAGCCCGGTAAAGTTGATGTAAGGTGCAGCCGCCGCAATGCCGGGTACCTTTTCCACTTTGTTCAGGGCATCACGCCAGTTGGACCACGGCTGGTTAACCGGCTCGATTTCACCGTGGGGTACAACGGCCAGAATGCGGTTATTCAGTTCGCGCTCAAAGCCATTCATGGCGCTTAAGCCCACGATTAGAACCGCCACGCCCAGGGCGATACCGATGGTGGAGATCACGGAGATAAGGGAAACCATCCCGCTCCGGCGACGACCGCGGCTAAAGCGTAACCCAATGAGTAACGATAACGGTGAAGCCATTACTCCGCTCCCATCAGCGTCAGTTCTGCATTCAGACGACCGTCGCGCATTTCCAGCTGACGGCCCATCCGCTTAGCCAGCTGCAAATCGTGCGTGACCACCAGAAACGCGGTTCCCTGCGCGGCGTTCAGTTCGCCGAGAAGCTGGAAAATGCTGTCTGCGTTACGCGCATCGAGGTTACCTGTCGGCTCATCCGCCAGCACCAGGCGCGGGTTGTTGACCAGCGCACGGGCGATGGCCACACGCTGACGCTCGCCGCCGGAAAGCTCAGACGGACGATGATTCCCGCGATGACCCAGCCCTACCGCGTTTAGCATGTCGCTGGCGCGGGCATTGATTTCTGCGGGTTTCTTTTTACCAATCAGCAGCGGCATCGCCACGTTTTCCAGCGCCGTAAAGTCCGGCAGCAGGTGGTGGAACTGATAGATAAAACCCAGCTCACGGTTACGCAGTTCGGCTTTCGCCGTAGACGACATTTTACTCAGCGGCTGCCCGGAAAAGATCACATCGCCTTCGGTTGGCGTGTCCAGCCCGCCCAGCAGGTGCAGCAGCGTACTTTTGCCGGAGCCGGAGCTGCCAACAATCGCCATCATCTCGCCTTCACCCACGCTAAAGCTGACATTGTGCAGCACGTCGGTCTGCACAGCGCCTTCCTGATAGCGTTTGGACAGGTTGTCGCACTGCAACAGGATCTTATTCATAACGTAAAGCCTCAGCGGGTTGAGTGGCGGCAGCCCGCCAGGAAGGATAAAGCGTAGAGAGCAGCGCAATAGCCATCGCGGCCAGCGCAATACCGACCACCTGGAGCGGCTCGATAGCCACCGGCAGCGCCGCACCATCAAGCAGCGCGCCGATAATCGGCATGAGATTGTTGAGCTGGCTGGCGAGCAGCGCACCCAGCGCCGCGCCGAGCAGCGCGCCGATGATGCCAGCGCTGGCGCCCTGCACCATAAATACAGCCATGATCTGGCGCGGCGTCAGCCCCTGGGTTTGCAGAATGGCGACTTCGCCTTGCTTCTCCATCACCATCAGCCCGAGCGAGGTGATGATATTAAACGCGGCAACGGCCACGATCAGGCTCAGCAGCAGCCCCATCATGTTTTTCTCCATGCGCACGGCCTGGAACAGTTCGCCTTTGCGGTCGCGCCAGTCCTGCCATTTCGTTCCTTCCGGTAGCGTCTGCTGGCTAAGGGTATCCACCTTCAGCGGCGCATCAAGCCACAGACGCCAGCCGGTGATATTTCCCGCCGGGTAGCGCATCAGACGCGAGGCGTCCTGAATGTTAACCAGCATCTGGTAACCATCGACTTCGCTGTTCGCCGCAAACGTGCCAATCACGTTGAACAGGCGCTGGCTTGGCAGACGCCCCATCGGCGTAAACTGACTGGCTGAGGGCACCATCACGCGCAGTTGATCGCCACGGTTGACCCCGAGCTGCCCGGCAAGCTGCTCGCCGAGGATGACGTTGTATTTACCCGCTTCCAGGTCGGTTTGTTTTACGTTGACCAGGAACGGCGTCAGCGGATCTTTTTGCGCCGGATCGATACCCAGCATCACCCCGACCGCCACGCTGCGGGCGCTTTGCAGCACCACATCGCCCGTCGTGAGGGGCGCAACGCGCGTGACACCCTGTAACTTCACCGCGCTTTCCGGCAGCTGTTGCGGGTTAACGGAGCCCTGAGTGGAAGAGAGAACGGCCTGCGGCATCAGCCCCAGGATATTGTTTTGCAGCTCGCGCTCGAAGCCGTTCATGACGGAAAGCACCGTCACCAGAGCCATCACGCCAAGCGTAATGCCAATAGTTGAAAGCCAGGAGACAAAGCGACCGAAGCGGTCCGCGGCGCGCCCACGCATGTAACGTAAGCCTATGAAGAGTGCGACAGGTTGATACATGAAATCCGTCTGTTTGCTGATAGCAGACCCACGAGTATATAAGCGAATCCGCTAAGCGTAAATGACTGAAACCGTAAGATTCGGTAATCATTTTTCCGAAAAATTCAGATAAATCATCATGCTACTGACTGAACTTCCGCCATACAGCCTCCACCTTTTCCGAAAATCGTCCTGATACAGACTGTTACCCGTTACATCGGGGTTTCATTTTACAACAATCGACCTTTCGTTTATGGCAACAAGGTCGTCACGCACAATGAAACAAAAAGCATTATGGATTAACCAGATAAAAGGGCTGTGCATCTGCCTGGTGGTGATTTACCACTCGGTGATCACCTTTTATCCTCACCTGGACGGGCTACAGCATCCGTTGTCGGGCCTGCTCGCCAAATGCTGGGTCTACTTTAATCTTTACCTCGCACCGTTCCGTATGCCGGTGTTTTTCTTCATCTCCGGCTATTTGATTCGTCGATATATTGACGAGGTGAACTGGCGCACCAGTCTCGACAAGCGGATCTGGAGCATTGTCTGGGTGCTGGCCCTGTGGGGCGTCCTGCAATGGCAGGCGCTGACCCATCTGAATGCCTGGCTCGCCCCCGAGCGTGAACTGGCGACAGCATCCAATGCGGCCTACGCCGATTCCGTTTCAGGGTTTGTACTGGGAATGCTCACGGCCAGCACCAGCCTGTGGTACTTGTACGCCTTAGTAGTCTACTTCACGCTCTGTAAACTGCTGAGCCGCTGGAAACTGCCGATGCTGGGGCTTCTGGCGCTGGCAAGCATCGCCATTAACCTCCTGCCTTTACCATGGTGGGGAATGAACAGCGTGGTGCGCAACATGATCTACTACAGCCTCGGCGCATGGTACGGCGCGCAGTTGATGACGTGGATGAAAGGGATGAATTTGCGCCGCAGCTGGCTGGTACTTATCGCCTCTGGCGCGGTGTCGGTTGTGCTGTGGTTCGCTAATGTTCCTCTGCCGCTATCACTGCTGTCGATCGTGGTCATCATGAAGCTCTTTTACAGCTTCGAGCAGCGTTATGCCGTTCATCCCAATAATCTGCTGAACGTCATCGGTTCAAACACCATCGCGATTTATACCACCCACCGCATTTTAATTGAGGCGTTTAGCCTGCTCCTGATTCGCGAAATGAATGCGGCGTACTGGCCGATCTGGGCGGAGTTAACGCTGATTCTGGTCTATCCGTTCGTCAGCCTGCTCGTCTGCACGCTGGTTGGACTGGGCGCACGTAAGCTCTCGACCGCCCTCTTTGGCGACCTTTTCTTCTCCCCTCCCGCACGGCTTACGCCACAGCTCGCCAGCCGCTAACCTACCCTGCCCCCATCCGGGGGCACTTTTCCTCTTGTGCGGTTACGATTTGCTTATGCATAACGATCGAGGATAATAAAGACATTGCGTATCAGTGATATGCCCCAATACTGTTGGTATATCCCCAAGAGACCCTGACATAGCCATGCCTGAACACTATCGTTTTTCCTTGCCTGTAAAAGCAGGTGACCAACGCCAGCTGGGCGAACTGACAGGCGCGGCCTGCGCCACGCTGGTGGCGGAAATTGCCGAGCGCCATCCGGGGCCGGTGGTGCTGGTTGCCCCGGACATGCAAAACGCCCTGCGCCTGCACGACGAAATTCGTCAGTTCACCGAAAGTCTGGTATTCAGCCTGGCCGACTGGGAAACGCTTCCCTACGACAGTTTCTCTCCGCACCAGGAGATCATCTCCTCACGCCTGTCGACGCTGTATCAGCTCCCCACCATGCAGCGCGGCGTGCTGATTGTGCCGGTGAATACACTGATGCAGCGCGTCTGTCCGCACAGCTATTTGCACGGCCATGCGCTGGTGATGAAAAAAGGCCAGCGCCTGTCGCGCGATGCCCTGCGCGTGCAGCTTGACGGAGCCGGTTACCGCCATGTCGATCAGGTGATGGAGCACGGCGAATACGCGACGCGCGGTGCGCTGCTGGATCTCTATCCGATGGGCAGCGACCAGCCGTATCGTCTGGATTTCTTCGATGATGAGATCGACAGCCTGCGCGTGTTCGACGCCGACACCCAGCGCACGCTGGAGGAAGTGGACTCCATTAATCTGCTGCCCGCCCATGAGTTCCCGACGGATAAAACCGCCATCGAACTGTTCCGCAGCCAGTGGCGCGACAGGTTCGACGTGAAACGTGATGCCGAACATATCTACCAGCAGGTCAGCAAAGGCACCCTTCCGGCCGGGATCGAGTACTGGCAGCCCCTGTTCTTTAACGAACCGCTGCCGGCGCTGTTCAGCTACTTCCCGGCGAATACGCTGATTGTTAACACCGGGGATATCGACGCCAGCGCCAGCCGCTTTGAAAGCGAAACGCGCGCCCGCTTTGAAAACCGGGGCGTTGACCCGATGCGTCCGCTGCTGCCGCCGGAAATGCTGTGGCTGCGTACCGACGAGCTCAACGCCGAGCTAAAACGCTGGCCGCGTATGCAGCTCAAAACCGATTCGCTTGCCGATAAGGCGGCGAACACCAATCTCGCGTTCCGGACGCTGCCCGATCTGGCCGTCCAGGCGCAGCAGAAATCCCCGCTCGATAACCTGCGCAAGTTTCTTGATTCCTTCACCGGGCCAGTGGTGTTCTCCGTTGAGAGTGAGGGTCGTCGTGAAGCGCTGGGCGAACTACTAGGACGGATCAAAGTTGCGCCGAAGCGCATTCATCGCCTGAGCGAAGCGACCGGAAATGGTCGTTACCTGATGATCGGCTCCGCCGAGCACGGATTTATTGATACGCTCAATAACCTGGCCTTGATTTGTGAAAGCGACCTGCTGGGCGAGCGCGTGGCGCGCCGTCGTCAGGACAGCCGTCGCACCATCAACCCGGACACCCTGATCCGCAACCTGGCCGAACTGCACCCCGGTCAGCCGATCGTTCACCTGGAACACGGTGTGGGTCGCTATCAGGGAATGACCACCCTCGAAGCAGGCGGCATCAAAGGTGAATACCTGATGCTGACCTACGCGAACGACGCCAAACTGTACGTGCCAGTGTCGTCCCTGCACCTTATCAGCCGCTACGCCGGTGGCGCGGAAGATAACGCGCCGCTGCATAAGCTGGGCAGCGACGCCTGGTCACGCGCGCGGCAGAAGGCGGCGGAAAAAGTGCGCGACGTGGCCGCCGAGCTGCTGGACATTTACGCCCAGCGTGCGGCCAAAGAGGGTTATGCGTTTAAGCATGATAAAGAGCAGTACCAGCTGTTCTGCGACAGCTTCCCGTTTGAAACTACGCCGGATCAGGCTCAGGCCATAAATGCCGTGCTGAGCGACATGTGCCAGCCGCTGGCGATGGATCGCTTAGTCTGCGGCGACGTGGGCTTCGGTAAAACCGAGGTAGCAATGCGTGCCGCTTTCCTGGCGGTGGAAAACAACAAGCAGGTGGCGGTGCTGGTGCCGACTACCCTCCTCGCCCAGCAGCACTTCGACAACTTCCGCGACCGCTTCGCCAACTGGCCGGTACGCATTGAGATGCTGTCGCGTTTCCGCAGCGCCAAAGAGCAGACGCAAATCCTGGAACAGGCAAGCGAAGGCAAAATTGACATTCTGATCGGCACCCACAAGCTGCTGCAAAGCGACGTGAAGTGGAAAGATCTGGGGCTGCTGATCGTCGATGAAGAGCACCGCTTTGGGGTGCGCCACAAAGAGCGCATCAAAGCGATGCGCGCCGACGTCGACATTCTGACCCTGACCGCCACGCCGATCCCGCGCACCCTGAATATGGCGATGAGCGGCATGCGCGATCTGTCGATTATTGCCACCCCGCCGGCGCGCCGTCTGGCGGTGAAAACCTTTGTTCGCGAGTACGACAATCTGGTGGTTCGCGAGGCGATCCTACGTGAAGTGCTGCGCGGCGGCCAGGTATATTACCTGTATAACGACGTTGAAAACATTCAGAAAGCCGCCGACAGGCTGGCAGAGCTGGTGCCGGAAGCGCGCATCGCCATTGGTCACGGCCAGATGCGCGAGCGCGAGCTGGAGCGGGTGATGAACGACTTCCACCATCAGCGTTTCAACGTGCTGGTATGTACCACCATCATTGAGACCGGGATCGACATTCCGACGGCGAACACCATCATCATCGAACGCGCGGATCACTTCGGCCTGGCCCAGCTGCATCAGCTGCGCGGGCGCGTCGGGCGTTCGCACCATCAGGCCTACGCGTGGCTGCTGACGCCGCATCCGAAGGCGATGACCACCGACGCGCAAAAGCGTCTGGAAGCTATCGCCTCGCTGGAAGATCTGGGTGCTGGTTTTGCGCTGGCGACGCACGACCTGGAGATCCGCGGCGCCGGTGAGTTGTTGGGTGAAGACCAGAGCGGCTCCATGGAAACCATCGGTTTTTCTCTGTATATGGAGCTGCTGGAAAATGCCGTCGACGCGCTTAAAGCCGGACGTGAACCGTCTCTGGAAGATCTCACCAGCCAGCAGACCGAAGTGGAACTGCGCATGCCTTCCCTGTTGCCGGATGATTTTATTCCTGACGTGAATACCCGTCTGTCGTTCTACAAACGCATTGCCAGCGCGAAACGCGAAGGCGAGCTGGAAGAGATTAAAGTCGAACTGATTGACCGTTTTGGGATATTGCCCGATGCGGCGCGCAACCTGCTGGATATTGCCCGCCTGCGTCAGCAGGCGCAGAAGCTGGGCATTCGTAAGCTTGAAGGCAACGAGAAAGGCGGCGTAATTGAGTTTGCCGAGAAGAACCACGTCGATCCGATGTGGCTGATTGGCCTTCTGCAAAAACAGCCGCAGCATTTCCGTCTTGATGGCCCGACGCGTCTGAAATTTACTCAGGATCTGACGGAACGTAAAATCCGCATGGACTGGGTGCGTAACTTTATGCGTCAGTTGGAAGAGAACGCCATCGCATAACGGTTTCCCCCGCCAGCGCCCGGCTGGTGGGGGACAATTTACAAACTCTTTGCACTTCGCCCGATCTTCCCGACCATACATTCACCATAATTATCATTAACGCCTTATAAAACAATAACCTTATCATTTGCATGGATT
The DNA here is from genome assembly GCF_021869665.1 of Enterobacter cloacae complex sp. ECL411. NCBI lineage: Bacteria > Pseudomonadati > Pseudomonadota > Gammaproteobacteria > Enterobacterales > Enterobacteriaceae > Enterobacter > Enterobacter cloacae complex sp. ECL411. The sequence goes on along the minus strand of NZ_CP091486.1, from coordinate 1,746,758 downwards.
ATGATAATGATGATTTCTTCGCGTTTTACCCGCTGGTTAACTGTGGTTGCGCTGGCCGCGACGGTTGCCGTCGCGCTCCCTGCTCGCGCCAATACCTGGCCTCTTCCGCCCGCCGGCAGCAACGTCGTAGGTGAAAACCGCTTTCACGTGGTTGAAAACGATGGCGGTTCGCTGGAAGCGATTGCTAAAAAATATAACGTCGGGTTCCTGGCACTGTTGCAGGCCAACCCGGGCGTAGATCCCTATGTGCCCCGGGCGGGCAGCGTACTGACGATTCCGCTGCAAACCATCCTGCCGGACGCGCCGCGTCAGGGCATTGTAATTAACCTCGCCGAACTGCGTCTGTATTACTACCCGCAGGGCAAGAACGAAGTGACCGTTTACCCTATCGGTATTGGTCAACTGGGGGGCGATACGCTGACCCCTACCATGGTCACCACCGTCTCTGATAAGCGCGCTAATCCAACCTGGACCCCGACGGCAAACATTCGCGCCCGTTATAAAGCTCAAGGTATCGACCTGCCTGCCGTGGTGCCTGCTGGCCCGGATAACCCGATGGGGCACCACGCGATCCGCCTGGCGGCCTACGGTGGGGTTTATCTTCTGCACGGAACGAATGCGGATTTTGGGATCGGGATGCGCGTCAGCTCCGGCTGCATTCGCCTGCGCGATGACGACATCAAAACGCTCTACCGCGTGATCGCCCCTGGCACGAAAGTGAATATCATCAATACGCCGATTAAAGTGTCTGAAGAGCCGGGTGGCGTCCGTCTGGTTGAGATCCACCAGCCGCTATCGAAAAACATTAATGACGATCCGCAGACGCTGCCGATTAATCTGAATGCCTCGATGGTGAGCTTTAAAACGAATGCAAACACCGATGGCGCAGTGATGGAGCGGGCGATGGAAGCGCGCTCGGGGATGCCAACCGATGTCACGCGGCATCATGAGGTTGCTCAGCAGTCAATGTAGAACGGTAATAACGACAAACGCCCTGCATAAGCAGGGCGTTTTTTTTGCAGTGGCATAACGGAGGGTTGCGTTACGCTTATTTGTAGATAACTGCGGTACCGTGCAGGGTGTTAGGACCGGTCACAGAGGTGATGCGGAATGATTTCGCACCCATTTCGTCAGCTTTTTGTGCCAGCTGATCTTCCAGAGAGCCGAGGTTAGTCCCGGCAGTGGCAGAGATGGTACCGACTTTCTGCTGGTCTGCTGGAGTGGATTGCACTTCAACAGCAGCGAAGCTTGCGAAAGAGAGTGAACTCAGAACGGCGGCAGCGATGAGGGTTTTAACGTTTTTCATGATTTTATACCTTTGGGCAGATGATGTAGTGGTCGTTAGTTATTTAGTTAACGATCGATAGGTAAATGATAGATGTGATCCAGGTCACACGTCAACCTATTTTTATAATGGTCGTTAAATTAATTTCATTTTCCTTATATTTCATAAAGATAAAATTAAATTATTTTTAAGAAATCACCGCTGGTCGTCGCAGACGTTTATTTTTATAATGACTATTCAACAAAACAACAGAGGACCAACGGCACATGACAACCGATGTCACGCGTTGCGCAAAGAAAAGCCGTGGCCGACCAAAAGTGTTCGACAGGGATGCGGCGCTCGATAAGGCCATGACGCTCTTCTGGCAGCATGGGTATGAAGCCACGTCGCTCTCCGACCTGGTGGAAGCAACGGGCGCGAAAGCCCCTACCCTGTACGCAGAGTTCACCAACAAAGAAGGCTTATTCCGGGCCGTTCTGGACAGATACATCTCGCGCTTCGCGGCAAAACACGAAGCCCAGCTATTCTGTGAAGAAAAAACGGTTGAGCAGGCATTGCAGGATTATTTCTGCGCAGTCGCAACCTGCTTTACCAGTAAAGACACGCCCGCGGGCTGTTTTATGATCAACACCTCCGCGACCCTCGCGGCATCGTCGAAAGAGATTGCCAACACGGTCAAATCGCGCCATGCGATGCAGGAGGAGACGCTCAGCACGTTTCTGGCTCAACGCCAGCAGCGCGGTGAAATTCCGGCGCATTGCCGTCCGCAGGAGCTGGCCCAGTATCTGAGCTGTATTCTACAGGGGATGTCCATCAGCGCCCGTGAAGGCGCGACGCTGGAAAAACTGCAGGGGATTACGCAAACAACGCTGCGCCTGTGGCCTGAACTTCTTAAACTCTGACGCAAAAAAAAGCTCCTCAGCCTGAGCGCATGAGGAGCTAAGTTCAGAGAACATCTTTTTTACACTTTGTTATTCAGTATCAGCTGACCATTGCTGTCGAGAGGGATCTGCGTACCAGGATCTTTATCCATGCGGATTTTGCCCTGCTGATCGCCAATTTTGTAGGTTACGTCGTAGCCCAACATTTTTTCAGACTTGTCATACACGGTTTTACAGCGCTGCTGCGTTGTGGTGTAGGTATCATTTTCCTGCATCGCGCCCTGCACCTGGTTACCGGCATAACCGCCACCCAGCGCACCAACTACCGTCGCGACATCCTTACCACGGCCACCACCAAACTGATGACCAATCACCCCACCAGCAACCGCGCCCAGCACGGAGCCAGCGATACGGTTTTCATCCTGAACCGGACGACGATGGGTGACAGAAACATTCCGGCACTCCTGACGAGGCGTCTTGACCGTCTCTTTGATCGGTGTAGCGGAAACCACCTGCGCATACTGCGGGCCACGATCAAGTACGTTCAGACTGGCAACGGCAGCCACACCTAACGCAGCTGCGACGCCAATCCCTATACCCGCCAACATTGATTTATTCACGGGACTTCCTCCTTTGTTGCAATTGGTAGCAATTTTGCAGCGCAATAAACGCTTCGCCAATAAGATAAAGGATCAAAAAACCGGGGGATGAGCTGGGATAGCGTTTGTTTAAGAGAACTCTTAAGCGTCAGGAGCGAAATGCACAGCATGATGTGCTAAGAACTCCCTCCGGAGAGCCCGGAGGGAGGGAGAAATTAGTGCAGCTTCAGGCGTGGGCGGATAACGCGGTTGATGCGGCCGACCAGCATCATCAGGCCGGTTTTGAAGTAGCCGTGCAGCGCAATCTGGTGCATACGGTACAGAGAAATGTACACGAAGCGGGCGATGCGCCCTTCCACCATCATGGAGCCGCGCATCAGGTTGCCCATCAGGCTGCCCACGGTGGAAAAGTTTGAGAGCGACACCAGAGAGCCGTGGTCTTTGTAGACATAGGCTTTCATCGGTTTGCCTTTCATCTGCGCCAGGATGTTATGCAGCACGAGGCTTGCCATCTGGTGCGCGGCCTGGGCGCGAGGAGGCACAAACCCGCCTTCCGGACGCGCGCAGGAGGCACAGTCGCCGATAGCGAAGATGTCCGGATCGCGCGTGGTTTGCAGCGTCGGCTCTGTCACCAGCTGGTTAATACGGTTTGTCTCCAGCCCACCGATATCTTTCATGAAATCAGGCGCTTTGATCCCCGCAGCCCAGACCATCAGGTCGGCCTGGATGTATTCGCCGTCTTTGGTATGCAGTCCGCCCTCATCCGCGCTGGTCACCATGGTCTGGGTCAGCACGCGCACGCCCAGTTTGGTCAGCTCGTTGTGCGCCGCGCCAGAAATACGCGGCGGCAGCGCAGGCAGAATACGTTCACCTGCTTCCACCAGCGTCACATTCAGCGCTTCATTAGTCAGTCCTTTGTAGCCGTAGCTGTGCAGCTGTTTGACCGCATTGTGCAACTCCGCCGATAATTCAACGCCCGTTGCGCCGCCGCCCACGATAGCAATGTTAACCTTGCCGTTAGCACCCATGTTGTTGGTGTACTTCAGGAACAGGTTAAGCATCTCCTGATGGAAACGACGCGCCTGATGCGGGTTATCCAGGAAGATACAGTGCTCTTTTACGCCTGGGGTGTTGAAATCATTGGACGTACTGCCCAGGGCCATCACCAGCGTGTCATAGGCCAGCTTGCGCTCAGGAACCAGCAGCTCGCCTTTATCATCACGCAGCTCAGCCAGCGTGATGGTTTTATTTTCACGGTTGATGTCCACCACCGAACCCAGCTGGAACTGGAAGTGGTGGTTACGCGCATGCGCCAGATAGCTGAGCGCATCCACGCCCTCATCCAGCGACCCGGTCGCCACTTCGTGCAGTAACGGCTTCCACAGATGGCTGTGGTTACGATCCACCAGCGTGATTTTGGCTTTCTTACCGCGACCCAGTTTCTTACCCAGCTGCGTCGCCAGCTCCAGCCCGCCAGCACCACCGCCGACAATCACTATCTTTTTCAATGGCGTAGTCAACGTGACCCCCTCAAATTATTAACCAATTGTTAATTAAAAGTTATATAAATAACCCTTAATTAACAACAGGTTACTGCGCTGAAACCATTCAGATTCACTGAGAATAGCACGTCAGGCGCATTGGTCATACCAAAATTGATATGTATCAAGTTTTGATGGTTTAAAAGTAGACAACTCTGACAAAAAAGAGGCCCGGCACGCTTTCACGTACCGGGCCTTTGTCAGGTTCAGGGAGTTCAGCCCAGCGTTTTAAAGGCCTTAATACGCTGCAAGTGCGGGGAAATATTTTTGAACTTGTGGGTCTGCTCTTCGTCCCAGACAATTTCGTAGTAATGATGCAGAAGTTCGGCAGCGCGGGAGCTGTCCAGCGCTTCATCGTTGCGGGAGAGGATCGCCAGACACCGGTCGCGGTTCTTTTCGCGGAAATTGCTCACGCATTTTGTTGCGATATCGGCGTACTCTTCCGGACGGTCAATCTTGCCTTCCATGTTTTCGTTTGGAAACAGGTTAGGATTAAAAATGACCTGACGGATATCGCACAAAAAACCGATGCGCTCTGCCCAGTATCCCCCCAACCCCACGCCGCAGATCAGCGGACGATCGTCGATATTGAGCTGCAACATTTTGTCCACTTCTTTAAGCAGATGCTGCATGTCATGCTTCGGATGACGCGTGCTGTAACTGATTAGCCGGACATCCGGATCGATAAACTGCAATTGCAGCACTTTCTCATGATTACCAGGACTGTTTGAGTCAAAACCGTGTAAATAAATGATCATCGTCTCACCACGCTACGCCTTCCGGGATGAATTAAAGGGCTGCTTTATGTGCCTGCCAGCGCTCGTTCAGGGCTTCAAGCCGGGCGTTTACCGTTTTCCAGCGCGCCGAGTCCATCAGCTCCTGACGACTAAATGAACCTTTATGATACAATTGTGTAACACGTTCAGCATTGATCGGCGACAGGTTATCCAGCACGCTCACCGCCCCTTTACGATTATTGCAGACGAGGATCATATCGCAACCCGCATCCAGCGAAGCCTGCCCACGTTCGGCATAGCTTCCCATGATCGCCGCCCCTTCCATGGATAAATCGTCAGAGAAAATAACGCCATTGAAGCCCAACTCCTGACGCAGCACGGTTTTAAGCCAGTGCGGAGAGCCGCTGGCCGGACGCGGATCAACGTCACTATAGATGACGTGCGCAGGCATAATAGCGTCCAGCTTGTTATCGGTAATCAGCGAGCGGAAAACAGACATATCTTTAGCGCGAATGTCTGCTTCCGGGCGCGGATCGCGCGGGGTTTCTTTATGGGAATCCGCCGTCACCGCCCCGTGGCCCGGGAAATGCTTGCCGGTGGTTTTCATGCCCGCATCGTGCATACCGTCAATGAAGCGCGTCGCCATTGCCAGCGCGATACGTGGATCGTCATGATACGAACGCTCACCTATTGCCGCACTAATGTGTCCTACGTCCAGCACCGGGGCGAAGCTGATATCGATATCCATGGCGATCATCTCGCTGGCCATCAGCCAGCCAGCGTCCTGCGCCAGTTGACCGCCCTCTTCGGTTCCCAGCAGCGCTGCGAAAGATTGCGCGGCAGGTAAACGGGTAAACCCTTCCCGGAAACGCTGTACGCGGCCACCTTCCTGATCTACCGCGACCACCAGGTGATTGCGCGAAGCCGCGCGGATCTGACGAACCAGCTCACGCAGCTGCGCCGGATCGTGATAATTGCGGGTGAAAAGAATCAGCCCCCCTACCAGCGGGTGCGCCAGGATTTCGCGCTCTTCCGCATCCAGCTCAAACCCCTCAACATCCAACATTACTGGACCCACACCAACCTCTCTTATCCTTTCGTTTGTAACTGGCGCCAGGCATCATCTGCCAGCGCAATAAATTGTTCGTCATCTGTTTGCTGAAAGCGCATTTCAAACCAGCCCGCCATGAGCATGATTACCCATGGTCGCCAGCGCGCAACCTGCCGCGCAAGGGTGAGCGCATTCATGTTGGCGTTTCGGGCATAAGCGGCTATCAGCTGTCCGCGCGAGGCCTCGTCGGGCATCCAGACCGCGGCAAGTTCGAGCGCCACGTCACCGTCCCCGGCATATTCCCAGTCGATAAGTTTCTCGCCTGCCGCCGTATGAACGATATTCCCCGCGTGGACGTCCATATGCAGCGGTGCCAGGCGTAACGCCTGCGGCTCTCCTGCTTTACGCAGCCGCTTCAGCTGCGCCAGCCAGAATGGCGTGCGTCGTCCCGGCGCGGCCTGCTGCCAGTAGCGTTCCAGCAAGGGGAGCAACGTTACCCGCCAGCCCAGACGCGGCTGGCGATGCAGATGATACAGCATGGCTGCCAGCGTCGGGGGATCGGGTAGCTCGCGTTTGATCTCACCCGCAATAAACGTCACCGCCATCCAGTCCCTGATAAAGAGATGAGGTTTCGGGGCAAGGTCGGCGGGAAGGCGCTTCAGGGCGCGGAACTGGCGACGAAAATGGGCGGCAGGCGCGGCGGCATCGTGATGCTGACGTAAAACCAGCCGATGGTCGCCACGCTCAATAATGCAACTCGCGCCGCCAAGCCCGGCGGGGGCTTGCGGCGCGATAACACGGTACTGAGGGAAATAACGCGTCAGGACGTCATGACGCGTGCGCTTATTGTTGCGTAACGGCACCTTTACCTGACCAGATAATTTCGCCGGTCTGAACCAGCATTAACTGCATCTGCAACGACGGCGTGTTCACGTTGCCTGTCGCGTTAGAATAAAGGACATACTGCGCGCCAACGTTGCGGGCGATACCAATCGCTTTACTGCGCGAACCCAGGCTGTCCTGAGGCGACAGACCAAGCTGTTGCTTGGCGACCGCGAGCTGCTGGGCTGAGACCAGCGTAAATTTACCGTTGTTTGCCAGCGCGTTGCGCAGGGTTTCCGTCGCTTCTCCCGCATTCAGGGAACCGTTTGTACGGTTGTTCACGCTGTCCACCAGCAGCACACTGCCAGGCGTAACGCCCTGTGCCTGCAACATTTTGCCCACCATCGGCTGCATCGCGCCGTTCCAGTCATAGTGCCGCACTCGCGGCGCAGGCTGCGCGGTATCGTCCGGATGTTCGATCGGGCCAGGCTGCGCAGGAATAGTCGGTACAGACGGCACGGTTGGAACAGGTTGCGCCGGTGTGGTCGGCTGTTCCGTTCCCGGCTTCGCCTGATCCACCGGTGCAGGTTCTTCCGTTCGCGTCACACAGCCTGCCAGAAAGAGTGCGAACGCACTCAGGAGCGCATAACGGCTCATTGTTTTAATCAAGGTTCACTCCTTACAAATAAAGATAAAGTCTCACCTTATGTGCACCCAGATAGCTGGCGCTGCCGTAGAGCGTGACCGACGATCTTGCCGGGACCGTCACGCTACGCGGCGCCTCAAGCGGGTGCATCTCAAGACCTCTCACGTCATACCAGTAGAAGCGATAATGCACCGTCACTGGCTCTTGCCTTTCGTTATAGAGCGTAGAGGAGGCAGAAGACTGGATTTCGCTTATGGTCAGCGAAGGCTTTTCCGCCGTGATGCCCGCAGCAAGCACTGAGGACTCCATCACCAGCGTCTGTTCTTCACTGACCGGGATGGCGGGACGCGCGCTGCACCCAACCATAACCAGCGTCACGATCAGCGCTGCAATACGCCCAGTTAACATATTAAAGACCTTTATGTGCCAGCATCGGTCCCAGTGGACGTCCACCCAGAAGATGCATATGAATATGATAGACTTCCTGGCCGCCATGGCGATTACAGTTCATGATCAAACGGTATCCATCTTCAGCAATCCCTTCCTGCTCAGCAATTTTCGCGGCCACCGTAAGCATACGGCCCAGCGCCACTTCATGCTCGGTTTTAACGTCATTGACGGTCGGAATCAGAATATTGGGAATAATAAGGATGTGCGTCGGCGCCTGGGGAGAAATGTCGCGGAAAGCCGTGACCAGTTCATCCTGATAGACAATATCCGACGGAATTTCCCGGCGGATAATTTTACTGAAAATCGTTTCTTCAGCCATGACCTTTTCCTTTTATGTTTAATCTGGCGTCGTGCGTCCGTTGTTAACACACATTGTCTGTTTTACTGTGTGACACAACACAAGAGTATGAGCGAGTTTCTCCTGTCCTTTCAACCTTCTCCCGTGATTTCTTTCCTGATTATCGCCCATCTGGCTGAAGAGGCATCGCTTTAGGACATTTCTTTTCTGAAACCTGATTTCAGTTCATCCCGAAACATCTGTTTACAGCGTTAATCACAATGCGTATATTTCGCATTTGCATTTTCATGCGCATTTTTAACATAGAAAACGACGTCAGCCCGTGCTAGCGGGACTGTCGCGCATTACCTTCACCATTCACTAAGGGTTTGATGATGTCTTTCATTAATCACACCAGGGATGGGCAACGTCAGCCTGCCGCAACACCTTCGTTGCTGGCCGCCTGCATTGCTATGGCATTGACGCCAACCACCGCTTTCGCTGCTTCAACAGCCGAAGATACCGTCGTCGTTGATGGGGGTTTTGATAACACACAGGATCTTTCTGCCAGCCAGGATCAGGATTACAGCGTAAAAACCACCACCACCGGCACCAAACTGTTGCTGGTTCCCCGCGACATCCCACAGTCCGTCAGCGTTATCAGCCAGCAACGTATGGCTGACCAGAATCTGCAATCCATCGGCCAGGTGCTGACGAACACCACGGGCATTACGGCGCAGGTGCAGGACAGCGATCGTACCGTATTTTACTCACGCGGATTTTTCGTCAGCAACTACGCCTATGACGACCTTCCAACGTCCATCAGTGAAGTGTGGAACTTTGGTGATACCGCCGCCGATACCGCAATCTATGACCGCATTGAAGTGGTCCGCGGCGCCACAGGCCTGATGTCCGGGACGGGCAACCCGGCGGCGTACGTTAATATGGTGCGCAAGCATGCGGACAGCCAGGAATTTAAAGGCAACGTCTCCGCCAGCTACGGCAGCTGGGACAAGCAGCGTTACGTGCTGGATCTCCAGGCGCCGCTGGTGGAATCAGGTAAGGTACGGGGTCGTCTGATCACGGGTTATCAGGACAACGACAGCTTCGTGGATAACTACCACTACCGGAAGAAATTCCTCTACGGCGTGATGGATGCAGATGTTACCGACAGCACGACCCTCTCGGTAGGGTATGAGTATCAGGAAAGCCATACCGCCGACCCAACCTGGGGCGGGCTGCCGACCTGGTACAGCGACGGAAGTAAGACCAACTACAATCGCAGCCAGACCGTCGCGCCTGACTGGGCCTATTCAGATAAAGACAGCACCCGCATCTTCGCTAACCTGACCCAGCGTTTCGATAATGGCTGGGAAGCGCACATCAACGGCATGCATGCTGAAACCAACTTTGACTCTAAGCTGATGTATATGTCCGGTTATCCGGATAAAGAGACCGGCGCGGGCCTGGTGGGTTACGGCGGCTGGAACCGCGGGGAACGCAAACAGGATGCGGTCGATGCCTTCCTGCGCGGCGGTTTCGATCTCTTTGGCCGTCAGCACGAGATGATGTTCGGCGGCAGCTTTAGCCGTCAGCGTAACCATTACGACAACACCATGCCGGATGCAGTATACGGCATGGTTGATGTCGGCAACTTTAAGAACTGGAACGGGAACATTGCCGATCCGCAGTGGACGCCGTGGAAACTCTACAGCAAGGATGATATTCGCCAGTCTTCAGCCTATTCCTCTGCGCGTTTCTCACTCGCCGATCCGTTGCATCTGATCCTGGGGGCGCGTTACACCCAATACAACATTCGCTATAACCCCGCTGGTTCGCCGAATACACGTCTGGAAAGCACCAAAGATGATGTCACGCCGTATGCCGGCCTGGTGTATGACATCAATAAGGACTGGTCGACCTACGTCAGCTATACCTCTATCTTCCAGCCGCAGGATAAGCGCAATGCCAGTGGACGTTATCTCGACCCTACCACGGGTAAAAGCTACGAAGCCGGGGTGAAGGCAGACTGGTTTAATACCCGCCTCACCACCTCGTTGGCGATTTTCCGCATTGAGCAGGATAACGTGGCCAGCAACACGTATACCTACATGCCGAGCGGTGAGTCGATTTATGAATCGCTGGACGGGGTGGTCAGCAAAGGGGTCGAGTTTGAGCTCAACGGTGCACTGACCGATAACTGGCAGCTGACCTTTGGCGCGACGCGTTACATTGCAGAAGATAAGAATGGCAACGCCGTCAGCTCCGATCAGCCGCGCACAACCATGAAGCTGTTCACCCGTTATCAACTGCCAATGCTGCCGGAACTGACCGTGGGCGGTGGCGTAAACTGGCAGAACAAAGTGTGGACGGACGTGGAAGGCGGTCCGGCAGGACGTTCCCGCGCGGAGCAAGGCAGCTATGGGCTGGTGAACCTGTTCAGTCGCTATCAGGTCACCAAAGACTTTGCTGTTCAGGCTAACGTCAACAACCTGTTCGACAAAGAGTATTACGACTACGTCGGATCGTATGTAGTGTATGGCGCGCCACTGAACGTTTCGGTGAGCGCGAGCTACGATTTCTGAGTATTAAGCCCGGTGGCGCTGCGCTTACCGGGCCTACCCATCACGTAGGCCGGGTTAGGCGCAGCCGCCACCCGGCACCACAAACCGCAATAATAAAAAAGGCAGCCAATCGGCTGCCTTAGTCTCCCCAGATCACAGCTTAGTTGTTGCGGATGTACTCATCCATTTCGGTTTTCAGGTTATCGGATTTCGTTCCGAAGATTGCCTGAACACCAGAACCTGCAACAACGACGCCTGCTGCGCCCAGTTTTTTCAGACCCGGCTGGTCGACTTTCGCAACGTCGGCAACGCTCACACGCAGACGAGTGATACACGCGTCCAGGTTAGTGATGTTCTCTTTACCGCCGAAAGCAGCAACCAGAGCAGGTGCCATTTCGCTGGTCACACCGGCTTTGCTGTCTTCCGTTGCATCTTCACGACCCGGCGTTTTCAGGTCCAGTGCTTTGATCAGCACGCGGAAGACGGTGTAGTACACCACTGCGTAGCCCGCACCCACGATTGGGAACAGCCACAGCTTGCTGCTGTTACCGGACAGAACGATGAAGTCGATCAGGCCGTGAGAGAAGGACGTACCGTCACGCATACCCAGCAGGATACAGATTGGGAATGCCAGACCTGCCAGTACCGCGTGGATGATGTACAGGATCGGCGCAACGAACATGAAGGAGAACTCGATCGGCTCGGTGATACCGGTCAGGAACGAGGTCAGCGCTGCGGAGATCATGATACCGCCCACTTTTGCACGGTTCTCTGGTTTAGCAGAGTGCCAGATAGCAATTGCAGCGGCCGGCAGACCGTACATTTTGAACAGGAAGCCACCAGACAGTTTACCTGCCGTTGGGTCGCCCGCCATGTAGCGTGGGATGTCGCCGTGGAACACCTGACCTGCTGCGTTGGTGTATTCACCAATCTGCATCTGGAATGGAACGTTCCAGATGTGGTGCAGACCAAATGGTACCAGGCAGCGCTCAATGAAGCCGTAGATACCGAACGCCACAACCGGGTTCTGGTAAGCTGCCCACTGAGAGAAGGTCTGGATTGCCGTACCGATTGGTGGCCAGATGAAGGACAGGACCACACCGGTGAAAATCGCGGCCAGACCAGAAATGATCGGCACAAAACGTTTACCCGCGAAGAAGCCCAGATACTCAGGCAGCTTGATGCGATAGAAGCGGTTAAACATATACGCTGCAATCGCACCGGAGATGATACCACCGAGAACACCGGTGTCCGCCAGGTGCTTAGCGGCAATCTCTTCAGCAGGTAAATGCAGTACCAGCGGCGCAACCACAGCCATGGTTTTCACCATGATGCCGTAAGCAACAACGGACGCCAGAGCGGAAACACCGTCGTTATTGGTGAAGCCCAGAGCAACACCGATAGCGAAGATCAGCGGCATGTTAGCAAAAACAGAACCGCCTGCTTCGGCCATCACGTGGGAAACTACGGCTGGCAGCCAGCTGAAGTTTGCAGAACCGACACCCAGCAGGATACCTGCGATAGGCAGTACGGATACTGGCAGCATCAGCGATTTACCGACCTTTTGCAGGTTAGCAAATGCATTCTTAAACATAATTGAGAGTGCTCCTGAGTATTTGTGCTTTTTTTTACGTTTTCACGCATTGGCCCGGGGGGAGTACCGCGCCGTGGACAGGACATCTAAGCGCCCTTTATTTATTACACAGAGTAAAATAATTCCCTCTGAGTTTGTTTGACGGCTATCACGTTTCAGTTCAAGACGGCCAAAAAACTTGCAGATATTTACATAAAGCATGTCTGGATGTGTCTAAAAACGCCATCACCGCCCCGAATGAGGCGGTGAACTTTACTCGCTTTACTTATTAATTACGAGCCTAAAAATAACAGGTGTATCAGACAGATTGCAGGCGGGCGGGGTCAATATGGAACAGGCTGGCGAAGTTTTCCGTTGTCACGCGAGCCAGTTCTTCAATACTGACACCTTTCAGAACGGCCATATACTCAGCGACATCCCGGGTCATCGCTGGCTGGTTCTCTTTGCCACGATGAGGCACCGGCGCCAGGTACGGGGAATCGGTTTCCACCAGAATACGATCCAGAGGAACATAGCGCGCCGCATCACGCAGTTGCTCAGCATTACGGAACGTGACAATCCCCGAGAACGAGATATAAAAGCCCAAATCAAGCAGCTTACCCGCCGTTTCTCTGTCTTCTGTGAAACAGTGTAGTACGCCACCGCAATCCGTCACCTTTTCTTCCCGCAGGATACCCAGCGTGTCGGCGCGCGCATCTCGGGTGTGAACGATAACCGGCTTATTCAGTTCCCGGCCAATGCGGATGTGGTTACGGAAGGATTCCTGCTGGCGAGGTTTCGTTTCCGGAGTGTAGAAATAGTCCAGGCCGGTCTCGCCCATCGCCACTACGCCCTCTTCTGCGGCAAGACGGCGTAAATCCTCAACGTCGTACGCTTCATCCTGATTCAGCGGATGCACGCCGCAGGAGAAGACGACATTATCGCGCTCGCCTACCAGTTCACGCATGGAGCGGTAACCCGGCAACGTGGTTGCCACGGCCAGGCAAAATTTCACATCGCGCGCGGCGGCTTTCGCCAGCACGTCGTCCACATTTTTATGCAGGGATTGATAATCCAGGCCATCGAGATGGCAGTGTGAGTCGACTAAAAACATAATGTCTCTCTCAGAGGTGGGAAACCGGCGGTATGACGCCCGGTTGCAGGTAGTGTTCGATACGCAGTAACTGGTCAGTCAGTAAAAGCTCGCGATTGAGACCGGTTACCGTCAAAAGTTGTTCACGACTCTGGCAGATATCATGAAGGATAGCGTGCAGCGACTGCCCTGACAGGCGATTCGCCAGCGTGGTGACCAGCGCCCACACGTCAGGGTTAGTCAGAAGCGTAGCCCCCTGCTGAATTTTGAGCGCATCCAGCAGCAGCGCGGCCAGCCAGTGCAGCCGTTCCGGAGCCTGATCGCTGTTCAGCGCTGGCAGCACGCTCAGCCAGTCATGGCTGTCGAGGGCTGATTCAACCGCACGACACAGCGTTTCACGCTGGGACCACACCTCGGGCTGTAATAAGGCCAGCGCAGCCGCAGGCGCACCGCTGCACAGGCGCAACGCTGAGAGCGCCGCGTCTTGTGACACCGTCACTTCCCGCTCAAGCCAGGCGAGTGCCCAGGATTCCTGAGGGACAGCAAGGTGGTGAAGACGGCAGCGACTGCGCAGCGTCGCCAGCAAGCGTTCCGGCTCGCGGCAGGAGAGGAAAAACCAGGTGTTTTCTGGCGGCTCTTCCAGGGTTTTTAACAGCGCGTTGGCTGCGGCTTCCGTGAGCAGCGCGGCGTCTTTCAGCCACACCACTTTCGCCCCCCCCAGACGCGCATATTCGTACAGTTTCTCACTGACCTCACGCACCGCGTCGATACCGAGCGTATTTTTGCCCTTCTCAGGTTCGAGGGTGTAATAGTCAGGATGCGTGCCCGCCTGCATGAGCTGGCAACCCCGGCACTTACCGCAGCTTTTATGTCCTTCCGGCTGTTGGCACATCAGAAAGCGGGTGATGGCATAAATCAACGCATCATCACCCATTCCCGGCAGCGCCTGGATCAGTAACGCATGATGCCCCCGACCAACCTGATAGCTGCCGATCAGCTGTTCAAAGTGTGGGCGCAACCATGGATACCATTTCATGCCTGCTGCTCCTGTAGCCACTGCGTAACGGTCTGCTGAATATCACATGTAACGTCTTCAAGGGATTGCGTCGCATCGATGGTACGAATGGTCTTGTCCTGCCCGGCCAGTTCCAGATAACGCGCACGGGTGCGGTTAAAGAAATCAAAAGACTCCTGTTCAATGCGGTCCAGTTCGCCGCGGGCACGGGCGCGCTTCAGGCCCACCTCAGGGGTCACGTCCAGATACAGCGTCAGGTCAGGACGGAAATCGCCCAGAACCGCGTCGCGAAGCGTAGCCAGCATGGCCTGATCGATACCCCGGCCACCGCCCTGATACGCCTGGGTTGAGAGATCGTGGCGATCGCCAATCACCCATTTGCCTTCTGCCAGAGCGGGTTTGATCACCGTCTCCACCAGCTGAACGCGCGCCGCATAGAACATCAGCACTTCCGCTTTGTCGGTAATAACTTCATCGCCAACGGATTTGATATCCAGAACCAGGCTGCGCAGTTTTTCCGCCAGCTGCGTACCGCCCGGCTCGCGGGTGAAGACCATGTCGGCGACGCCAAGCGATTTCAGCGTATCCACCACCACGTTACGGGCGGTGGTTTTGCCCGCCCCTTCGAGTCCCTCAATGACAATGTATTTACTGCGCATTTTTTTCCTTAAGTGCCTTCAGATAGTCCTGAACGGAGCGATTGTGACTGGCCAGGTTGGTATTGAACGTATGCCCCCCTTTTCCGTCAGCCACAAAATAGAGATACGGCGTTTTGGCCGGGTGCGCGGCGGCCTTCAACGATGCTTCACTCGGCGTCGCAATCGGTCCAGGCGGCAGGCCGCTAATCACGTAGGTATTATACGCCGTTGGCGTTTCCAGATCTTTTCTGGAAATCCTGCCGTTGTAGTTTTCGCCCATGCCGTAGATGACGGTAGGATCGGTTTGCAAACGCATGCCGATGCGCAGACGGTTAATAAACACCGAGGCAACCTGGTCACGTTCGGCAGCAACGGCCGTCTCTTTCTCGATGATCGAGGCCATCGTCATGAACTGGTTTTGATCTTGATAAGGCAGGCCCTCTGCTCGCCCTTTCCACGCAGCGTCTACCGCCGCGACCATTTTGTTGTGCGCGCGCTTCAGAATTGCCACATCCGTCGTGCCTGCCGTATACATCCACGTATCGGGCCAGAACCAGCCTTCCACCCACTCGGGATGTTCGAATTTTAAGGCGTCTGCCACGGTCTGGTAGCGGTCATCTTTCAGCGTATGCTTGATGTACGGCGCGTCACGCAGTTGCCTGAGATAATCGCTCAGACGCATACCTTCCACAAAACGCAATGGAAACTGGGCTTCTTTACCACTCTCCAGCAGTTGCAGCATCTCGCGCACGGTCATGCCAGGGGTGAAACGATAGGTACCGGCCTTGAAATGGGACAGGTCCGGCTGAATACGCAGCAGCCACTGGAATACGCGTGGACGATTGATAATTTTGTCGTCATACAGCTGCTGACCAAGCGCCTGCCGCCCGGTCCCCGCTTTCAGGGTAAAAATCGTCTCGTCTTTAATCAGGATCTGACTTTCAGCCAGCTGACGGACTTTCCACACTCCCGCTCCGCCAGCGATTCCGAACGCAACGATAAGAAGGAGGACAAAGCGTAACATTTTCTTCATGACTACCTGGTTTGCTCACATAACGGGGCCAGAAACTGGAACAGCTCGCGGGATGACCAGCACTTGCGGTCATAAGCGCGAACGGGGACAACGGGCATCAGCGCATTGCAGATAACAACTTCTTCGGCAGCCAGCAGCGCCTCTTCCTTAGCGTTAAGTTCGACAACGCGAAAGCCTGCGCGTGCCAGCTGTTGCAAACAAAACTGCCGCATAATGCCGTTGACTCCGGCCTGCTCCAGCGAAGGCGTGAATACGTCACTGCCCTTCCGCCAGAGTAAATTAGCCGCACAGCATTCCGTAATGTACCCTTCGCTGTCAAGAACCAGCGCCTCCCCGGCCTCCGTCTGCTCAAGATGAGTACGAATAAGCACCTGTTCAAGACGGTTAAGATGTTTTATGCCAGCGAGCATCGGGTTTCGCCCCAGACGTACCGGGCTAAGCGCCAGGACTACGCCCTCTTCACGCCAGTGCGCGTAATGGGAAGGATAATCTGAAACGGAAAGGATCCGCGCAGGATGCTGGCAGGCAGAACCGCTATAGCCCCGACCACCGCTGCCGCGGCTGATAATGACTTTCAGGACGCCGCTTGCTTTCTCTGACGCCAGCCGACGCATTTCACTTTCAAGAATGTCCCACTGCGAAAAGGGGATCAGTAATGCTTCGCAGGCTTTTTGTAAACGAAGGATATGGGCCCCGAGCAGGCACACGCCACCGTCGAGAATACGCGCGGTCGTGAAACAGCCATCGCCAAACTGGGTCGCCCTGTCGCTTGCCGGCAGCATTTCTTGCTCAAGGCCATTAATTAAAAACATAGTGGCTCCTTATGCATGGAGGCTCAGTCTGGCAGGATGTGGTTAGCCGGACAAGGGGATATCACCTAATAAAAAAGGCCCGGCAAGCGGACCTTTATTATCGTCAGCGACTAACCAGACTCAGACCTTTTTGAAGATCAGAGAACCGTTAGTCCCACCGAAGCCGAAGGAGTTACACAGGGTGTACTCCATACCGCTAACCTGGCGCGCTTCGTGGGGAACGAAGTCCAGATCGCAACCTTCATCTGGATTATCCAGGTTGATAGTTGGCGGTACAGCCTGATCGCGCAGCGCGAGAATAGAGTAGATTGATTCTACTGCACCCGCCGCACCCAGGAGGTGACCGGTCATGGATTTCGTGGAGCTCACCAGTACACGGCTGGCAGATTCGCCGAAGATAGACTTAACCGCCTGCGCTTCTGCTTTATCGCCCGCAGGGGTAGATGTCCCGTGCGCGTTAACGTAGCCAATCTGTGCCGGCGTAATGCCCGCATCACGGATGGCGTTTTCCATCGCCAGCGCAGCACCTGCGCCGTTCTCTGGAGGAGACGTCATGTGGTAAGCATCGCTGCTCATGCCAAAGCCAACAACTTCAGCATAAATTTTCGCGCCACGTTTTTTCGCGTGTTCGTACTCTTCCAGTACGATCATGCCTGCACCGTCACCCAGCACGAAACCATCACGGTCTTTATCCCACGGACGGCTCGCCGCCTGAGGATTATCGTTTCGGGTAGAGAGCGCACGCGCTGCACCGAAGCCACCGACGCCCAGCGGGGTACTGGCTTTTTCAGCACCGCCCGCAACCATAGCATCTGCATCGCCGTACGCGATGATACGCGCGGCCTGGCCGATGTTATGCACGCCAGACGTACAGGCTGTCGCGATTGAGATGCTTGGGCCACGCAGGCCGAACATAATGGTCAGGTGACCTGCCACCATGTTTACAATCGTAGACGGAACGAAGAACGGGCTGATTTTACGCGGGCCGCCATTCACCAGAGATGTATGGTTTTCCTCGATCAGGCCAAGACCGCCAATCCCGGAGCCGATAGCAGCGCCGATACGGGTAGCGTTCTCTTCCGTAATCTCAAGGCCAGAATCCTGCATGGCCTGAACGCCAGCGACAATTCCATATTGAATGAAGGCATCCATCTTGCGCTGTTCTTTGCGCGAGATGATCTCTTCACAGTTAAAATCCTTTACTAAGCCAGCAAATTTCGTTGCATAGGCGCTAGTATCGAAATGGTCGATTAGGCTGATGCCGCTCTGACCGGCAAGGAGAGCTTTCCAGGTGGACTCTACGGTATTGCCGACAGGAGACAACATGCCAAGTCCGGTCACAACTACACGACGCTTAGACACGTTTGTCCTCCAGGGAGGGATAAAAAAAGAGATTCGTGGGACTACAAAAGATAAAACTCAGGCGGTCGAATGACCGCCTGGAGATGTTCACTTACGCCTGGTGACCGTTGATGTAATCAATGGCAGCCTGAACGGTGGTGATTTTCTCAGCTTCTTCGTCCGGAATCTCAGTATCAAACTCTTCTTCCAGAGCCATTACCAGCTCAACGGTGTCAAGAGAATCTGCGCCCAGGTCTTCAACAAAGGAAGCGGAGTTCACAACTTCTTCCTGCTTAACGCCCAGCTGTTCGCCGATAATTTTCTTAACGCGTTCTTCGATAGTGCTCATACTCTTAAATTTCCTATCAAAACTCGCTTTCGCGATGGTTTTCGTAGTGTATAAAATGTTGAAAAATTTGCAACTAAATCCCGGCAGGTCTTACCACGATTTTACGTTATTTTGAGGCCATTTGCCCAAATAACGCAAATATTTTCGATCGTGATTAAACCATGTACATCCCGCCGTTGACGTGGAGGGTTTCACCAGTGATGTAACCCGCTTCGTCAGAGGCTAAAAATGCAACCGCGCTGGCGATTTCTTTAGGGTCGCCAAGACGACCCGCTGGAACTGCCGCCAGCGTACCCGCACGCTGATCATCGGTCAGCGCACGCGTCATGTCCGTTTCAATAAAGCCCGGAGCAACAACGTTTACAGTAATTCCGCGGGACGCGACTTCGCGCGCCAGCGACTTACTGAAACCGATCAGACCTGCTTTCGCCGCAGCGTAGTTAGCCTGACCAGCATTTCCCATGGTACCAACCACAGAACCTACAGTGATAATACGTCCATGACGCTTTTTCATCATAGCGCGCATTACCGCTTTTGACAGACGGAATACCGATGACAGGTTGGTTTCGATAATATCGTTCCACTCATCATCTTTCATTCGCATCAACAGGTTGTCGCGAGTGATCCCGGCATTATTGACCAGAATATCCACTTCGCCAAACTCTGCGCGAATATTTTCCAGAACAGATTCGATAGATGCTGGTTCAGTCACATTCAGTACCAGACCTTTGCCGTTCGCACCCAGATACTCGCTGATGGCCTGTGCGCCATTCTCGCTGGTCGCAGTCCCGATCACCGTCGCGCCGCGCGCAACCAGTGTTTCAGCAATAGCACGCCCGATACCGCGGCTTGCGCCGGTCACCAGGGCAATTTTTCCTTCAAAACTCATGGTATTCCTCTTTTATTGCGAGAGTGCCGCTTTCATTGCTTCCGGCTCGTTAATCGCCGAGGCAGTCAGGGTGTCTACAATACGTTTTGTCAGACCGGTAAGTACCTTACCTGGACCGACTTCATACAGATGTTCAACGCCCTGAGACGCCATAAATTCAACGGTTTTGGTCCACTGAACTGGGCTGTAGAGCTGGCGAACCAGCGCGTTACGGATAGCCTCCGGCGCGGTTTCGCACTTGACATCGACGTTATTCACAACGGTAATCGTCGGTGCGTTAAAGGTCATTTTTTCCAGCTCAACCGCCAGCTTATCGGCAGCGGGCTTCATCAGCGCACAGTGAGACGGCACGCTCACCGGCAGCGGCAGTGCACGTTTTGCACCCGCAGCTTTACAGGCAGCGCCTGCACGCTCAACCGCTTCTTTATGACCCGCGATAACGACCTGGCCTGGCGAGTTAAAGTTTACCGGAGAAACGACCTGACCTTCAGCAGATTCTTCACAGGCTTTAGCAATAGAAGCATCATCCAGACCGATGATGGCAGACATGCCGCCCGTGCCTTCTGGCACCGCTTCCTGCATAAACTTACCACGCAATTCAACCAGACGGACCGCGTCAGCGAAGGCAATCACTCCTGCGCAGACCAGCGCAGAGTATTCACCCAGGCTATGACCCGCCATCAGCGCCGGCGTTTTGCCGCCCTGCTGCTGCCATACGCGCCACAATGCGACGGAGGCTGCCAGCAGTGCCGGTTGAGTCTGCCAGGTTTTGTTCAGCTCTTCAGCTGGGCCCTGCTGGGTCAGCGCCCACAGATCATAACCCAGCGCGTCAGAAGCTTCACGGAAAGTCTCTTCAATAACCGGATAGTTTGCTGCCATTTCAGACAACATCCCAACAGTTTGTGAGCCCTGTCCCGGGAACACAAAAGCAAATTGCGTCATTTTTTAATCCTTATCCTAGAAACGAACCAGCGCGGAACCCCAGGTGAACCCGCCACCAAAGGCTTCAAGCAAGACCAGTTGGCCCCGTTTAATTCGTCCATCGCGTACCGCTTCGTCAAATGCGCACGGTACCGATGCCGCAGAGGTGTTGCCGTGGCGATCAAGCGTCACCACAACGTTATCCATAGACATGCCCAACTTCTTCGCCGTCGCGCTGATAATACGCAGGTTAGCCTGATGCGGTACCAGCCAGTCGAGTGCGGCGCGATCCAGATTGTTCGCTTCCAGCGTCTCATCAACAATGTGAGCGAGTTCGGTCACGGCCACCTTGAACACTTCATTACCCGCCATTGTCAGGTAAATCGAACTGTCCGGATTAACGCGATCGGCGTTAGGCAGCGTTAACAGCTCGCCGTAGCGACCGTCAGCGTGCAGGTGCGTGGAGATAATGCCTGGTTCTTCGGACTGCCCCAGCAGTACCGCGCCCGCGCCATCGCCAAAAATAATGATTGTGCCGCGATCGGTTGGATCGCAGGTACGCGCCAGCACATCAGCACCGATCACCAGCGCATATTTTACGGCACCCGATTTAACATACTGATCGGCGATGCTCAGCGCATAGGTGAAACCCGCGCACGCCGCTGCAACATCAAATGCCGGGCAGCCTTTGATGCCGAGCATGTTCTGCACCTGGCACGCTGCGCTTGGGAAGGCATGAGTGGCAGATGTTGTCGCCACCACAATAAGCCCGATCTGTTCTTTATCAATGCCAGCCATCTCAAGCGCTCGCTGAGCGGCTTCGTAGCCCATGGTGGACACAGTTTCGTCTGACGCGGCGATACGACGTTCACGGATACCTGTGCGCGTGACAATCCACTCGTCAGACGTATCTACCATTTTTTCAAGATCGGCGTTGGTACGCACTTGTTTTGGCAGGTAGCTGCCGGTACCTAAAATCTTCGTATACATGTACGCTCAGTCACTTTTAGCTAATACAGATCCCAGGCGAGCGGCAATCCTCTGAGGGACTTGTCGCTGCACCGCCTGCACTGCCTGTTCAATCGCGACGGTAAATGCTCGCTGATTGGCGGCGCCATGACTCTTAATCACGATGCCGCGCAATCCTAACAGACAGGCGCCATTATACTGGTCGGGGTTGAGGTGACTGAATCGCCGCGTCAGGCTTTTTTGTAACCAACGCTTTAATAAAATCAGCCACCAGGACCTTTTTTTACCTTCTCCCTGCGATTTCAGCAGAGAAAGGAACATTCGTACGACCCCTTCCATGGTCTTCAACGTCACGTTTCCGGTGAAGCCATCACACACTAATACATCCGTTTTGCCCGTCAGCAACTCATTGGCTTCGAGATAACCAATATAGTTGATGGAGGGAACCTGTTTGAGTAATTCCGCAGCGTCGCGGATACTGTCCAGGCCTTTGGTCTCTTCTTCACCAATATTCAATAACGCAACGCGGGGATTGGTAATCCCGACCACGTCTTCTGCCAGCACCGACCCCATCACGGCAAACTGAGCCAGCATTGTACTATCACAATCTACGTTAGCGCCCAGATCGAGCACCACCGTTTTGCCCTTCTGCTGATGCGGTAACACCGTCACCAGCGCCGGACGCTCAATGCCCTCAATCGGCTTGAGCAATAATTTCGA
Organism: Enterobacter cloacae complex sp. ECL411; assembly: GCF_021869665.1. Lineage (NCBI taxonomy): Bacteria > Pseudomonadati > Pseudomonadota > Gammaproteobacteria > Enterobacterales > Enterobacteriaceae > Enterobacter > Enterobacter cloacae complex sp. ECL411. Next base: position 1,724,552 of record NZ_CP091486.1, on the reverse strand, counting down.
CAGCCCCATCAGCGCGCCAGTATTTCCCGCGCTGACGCAAGCCTGCGCTCGCCCTTCTTTCACCAGCTCCAGCGCCATGCGCATAGAGCTGCCGCGGCTATTACGAATAGCCTGCGATGGCCGGGCATCACTGGCAATAACTGACTGCGCAGGAATAATCTGCAGACGCGAACGTTGTTCAAAGTCAGCTTTTGCAAGTAATGGCGTGATTGTGTCGGGATTACCGACTAAAAGAAGTGTGAGTTGCGAATTAGAATTCAGTGCCTGCAATGCTGCAGGCACTGTCACGGTAGGGCCAAAATCTCCCCCCATGACATCTAACGCCAGGGTTAGACGTGTCAAGGTATCGTCGCAGCCTGGTTCGGTAAACTCCCCGTTTTCACGGGGAAGTTCCTCACTAAGCCTAATCACGCTGACGCGTGATTACTTAGTGATAACCTTGCGGCCGCGGTAGAAACCGTCAGCGGTGATGTGGTGACGCAGGTGTTTCTCACCAGAAGTCTTGTCTACAGACAGGCTGGTAACTGCGGTCAGCGCGTCATGGGAACGACGCATGCCACGTTTGGAACGGGTTGGTTTATTCTGTTGTACGGCCATGGACCTTACTCCTCAATTACTTACGCTTTAAGCTGGCTAATACGGCAAATGGATTTGGTTTTTGCGCTTCATCAGGCAGTTCCCCAAAGACCATGTCCGCCTCGGACACTTCACAGTGTTCAGAATCATGCACCGGAACGACTGGCAGGGAGAGGATGACTTCATCTTCAACCAGCGCCAGAAGATCGATTTCACCGAATTCGTTAACCTCAATCGGTTCATACGCTTCCGGGAGTGCTTCAGCCTGTTCGTCAGAACGAACCGGACTGAAACAATACGTTGTGTGAACATGCTGTACAAACGGTTTCCCGCAGCGCTGACATTCGAGCGTTACCGTCACCTTTGCATCACCGGTTAAAACGGCGAGGCGCTGGTTGTCGATAGCGAACGACATGGAGCACTCTACATCACTGTCCACACTGACTACAGATTCGGCAATACGCTCAGCCTGATCGGAAGAATAGATTCCTTCGTAATCGAGGCGTTTTTGAGCCGTACGAACCGGATCAAGAGTCAGGGGTAATTTTACCTTTTGCATAGGGCGCGCATATTAACTTTGTAACGTCATAGAGTCAAAGAAAAAGGCAACCAGAGCTGCCTTTTGCCAATTATTCGCACACATTGCGGCCTGTAGTTTAAAATGGCTGGCATCGATACGCTATATCTGGTGATAAAAATATGCCAAATCTCGTCCTTGCTTCCACTTCACCTTATCGCCGAATGCTGCTGGAAAAGCTCGGGATCCCGTTTGAATGCGCCGCGCCGGAGGTGGATGAAACGCCACAGCCGGGCGAGTCACCGCGTCATCTGGTGACCCGTCTCGCGAAAGAGAAAGCACAGTCGCTGGCCGTACGTTACCCCGCTCATCTGATTATAGGCTCCGATCAGGTTTGTGTGCTGGGCGGCGAAATCACCGGTAAACCGCATACGGAAGAAAACGCCTGCCAGCAGCTTTTGCGTGCGCGAGGCAGTATCGTGACCTTTTATACCGGCCTGGCGCTTTATAATTCCGCCTCCGGTCATCTGCAAACCGAGTGCGAGCCATTTGATGTGCACTTCCGTCATCTCAGCGAGGAGGAGATTATGGATTACGTGCGTCGGGAACGTCCTCTGAACTGCGCAGGGAGTTTCAAAAGTGAAGGACTGGGAATTGCACTGTTCGACAAGCTGGACGGGCGGGATCCCAACACGCTGGTGGGGTTGCCGCTGATTGCGCTCTGCCAGATGTTAAGGCGAGAAGAGTGTAATCCGCTGACGATGTGATTTTTGCCCAGCAGCGCTTCGCTTGTATGGGCCTACGGGTTTCGTAGGCCGGGTAAGCGCAGCGCCACCCGGCACATAATCAGCCGCGCAGAACTTTCAGGCAGCGTTTCAACTGATCATCCAGCGGCGCTTCAATACGGATAACTTCACCGGTATTAGGATGGGTAAACTTCAGCGCTGCCGCATGCAGGAACAGACGCGACAGCCCCGTACCCGCCAACTGCTTATCAAACTCGCGATCGCCATAGCGATCGTCGAACGCAATCGGATGGCCTGCAAACTGGGTATGGACGCGAATCTGATGAGTACGCCCCGTCACCGGACTACAGCGCACCAGCGTGGCGAATTCGTAGCGCTCTTCTACTTTAAATCGCGTCTCAGACGGTTTCCCTTCCTGATTAACACGAACAATGCGCTCACCGCTTTGCAGAATATTTTTCAGCAGCGGCGCCTGCACCACTTTCACGTGGGACTGCCACTGGCCGCGCACCAGCGCCAGATAATCTTTCTGCATCCCTTTTTCGCGCAGCTGTTCATGCAGGGAACGCAGTGCAGAACGTTTTTTCGCCACCAGCAGCACGCCTGAGGTATCACGGTCAAGACGGTGAACCAGTTCGAGGAAACGCGCTTCCGGGCGCAGCGCACGTAAACCTTCGATCACTCCGAAGCTCAGACCGCTCCCCCCGTGTACCGCCGTTCCGGACGGTTTATTCAGCACCAGAATGTGGTCGTCCTCATAAAGGATAACGTCACTCAGGGCCGCGACTTTTTGCAGCTTCGGAGAAACGACCTCTTCTTCACGCTCTGCAACACGTACCGGTGGAATGCGGACTTCATCGCCCGCCTCGAGCTTGTACTCGGGCTTCACACGTTTTTTGTTCACCCGCACCTCACCCTTACGCAAGATGCGATAAATCATACTTTTTGGCACACCCTTCAATTGGGTGCGCAAAAAATTATCGATACGTTGCCCCGCCTCGTCGTCGGCGATGGCAACCATTTTTACGGCTGGAGTCTCTGTTTTCATGGTTGGCGATTCTAAATAGCGTCTGACATTAGCGCCACTCATTTTTCTATGCTTATATTTACTTTTATCCGGACCACTCCCCTTTCGCGCAATCGATTTGGTGGTTATTAAACCAATCACCCCGTTGAAGTGAAGAAACTGTGAGTAACCGGGTGATAATTGGTAAAAGTCATCTTGCTATAACCCGGCGAGCAGTGGAATAATGAATCCGTTTTCCGCGTTAAATCCGGGTTTTGTAAGGATGTCGACGGAATGACCAATTTTGTCTGACCGATCATCCACGCAGCAATGGCGTAAGACGTATTGATCTTTCAGGCAGTTAGCGGGCTGCGGGTTGCAGTACTTCCCGGTATAAGGATTGTTCTCTGGAGAGTTTTCCCAGGCAATTCCCCTGATAATTGCGCTGTGTTTCCCTATGAAATACAGGCAACCGACACTCTGCGCCTCTTAAGCGAGCGACAACCGTGAGGTTGGCGACGTGAATAGACACGAGGCCATCGGTTCATACCCCGGAAAGCGTCACCTTGCCCGCAGCTTTGTCGTCAATGTAAGAATAACGAGTAAGTTACGATGAAAAGAATGTTAATCAACGCAACTCAGCAAGAAGAGTTGCGTGTCGCCCTTGTGGATGGGCAGCGCCTGTACGATCTGGATATCGAAAGTCCTGGACACGAACAGAAAAAAGCGAACATTTACAAAGGCAAAATCACCCGCATTGAACCAAGCCTTGAAGCTGCATTTGTCGATTACGGTGCTGAGCGTCACGGTTTCCTTCCTCTCAAAGAAATCGCCCGCGAATATTTTCCTGCAAACTACAACTCCCATGGCCGTCCGAACATCAAAGATGTTCTGCGTGAAGGTCAGGAAGTTATCGTCCAGATCGATAAAGAAGAGCGTGGCAACAAAGGCGCCGCGCTGACCACCTTTATCAGTCTGGCAGGAAGCTATCTGGTATTGATGCCAAACAACCCGCGTGCGGGTGGCATCTCTCGCCGTATCGAAGGCGATGACCGTACCGAGCTGAAAGAAGCACTGGCAAGTCTTGAACTGCCAGACGGCATGGGCCTTATCGTGCGCACCGCAGGCGTTGGCAAATCTGCCGAAGCGTTGCAGTGGGACCTGAGCTTCCGCCTGAAACACTGGGAAGCCATCAAGAAAGCGGCAGAAAGCCGTGCTGCGCCGTTCCTGATCCACCAGGAAAGCAACGTCATCGTGCGTGCCTTCCGTGATTATCTGCGTCAGGACATCGGTGAAATTCTGATTGATAACCCGAAAGTGCTTGAGCTGGCTCGCCAGCACATCGCCGCACTGGGTCGCCCGGATTTCACCAGCAAAATTAAACTGTACACCGGTGAAATCCCGCTGTTCAGCCATTATCAGATTGAATCCCAGATCGAGTCTGCCTTCCAGCGTGAAGTGCGTCTGCCGTCCGGCGGTTCTATCGTTATCGATACCACCGAAGCGTTGACCGCCATCGACATCAACTCCGCGCGAGCAACCCGCGGCGGCGACATCGAAGAGACCGCCTTCAATACCAACCTTGAAGCCGCTGATGAAATCGCCCGCCAGCTCCGCCTGCGCGACCTGGGTGGTCTGATCGTTATCGACTTCATCGACATGACCCCGGTTCGCCATCAGCGTGCGGTTGAAAACCGTCTGCGTGAAGCGGTGCGCCAGGATCGCGCGCGTATCCAGATCAGCCATATTTCTCGCTTTGGCCTGCTGGAGATGTCCCGTCAGCGCCTCAGCCCGTCTCTGGGTGAGTCCAGCCATCACGTCTGCCCGCGCTGTTCCGGTACAGGTACCGTTCGTGACAATGAATCTCTCTCCCTCTCTATTCTGCGTCTGATTGAAGAAGAAGCGCTGAAAGAGAACACCAAAGAGGTTCACGCTATTGTTCCGGTGCCGATTGCCTCCTATCTGCTGAACGAAAAACGTGCAGCGGTGAGCGCAATCGAAGCGCGTCAGGGCGGCGTTCGCTGCATCATCGTGCCAAACGACGAGATGCAAACCCCGCACTATCACGTGCTGCGCGTGCGCAAAGGCGAAGAGACAAGCACCCTCAGCTACCTGCTGCCGAAGCTGCATGAAGAAGAAATGGCGCTGCCGTCTGATGAAGAGCCTGCCGAGCGTAAACTGCCTGAGCAGCCAGCTTTAGCGACCTTCATCATGCCGGAAGCACCGCCAGAAGCGACGCTGGAAAAACCAGCGGAAAAACCTGCTGTGCAGAAAGTGGCTCCTGCCGCGCCAAAAGCGCAGCCTGAGCAGCCTGGTCTCCTGAGCCGCATCATCGGTGCGCTGAAAAAAATGTTTGCCGCCGAAGAAGTTCAGCCTGAGGAGCCGAAAGAAGCGCCAAAAGAAGCGAAACCAGAGCGTCAGCAAGACCGTCGTAAGCGTCAGAACAACCGTCGTGACCGCAACGACCGTGGCGATCGTAATGAGCGCCGTGATAATCGTTCCGATAACAACGAAGGTCGTGAACAGCGCGAGGACAACCGTCGCAACCGTCGCGAGAAGCAACAGCAGAACGTTGAAGATCGTGAGATTCGCCAGCAGGCGGGCGATGAGTCCGAGAAGAGCAAACAGCGTGACGAGCAGCAGCCTCGCCGCGAGCGTAACCGTCGTCGTAACGATGACAAACGCCAGGCTCAGCAGGAAGTCAAAAACCTGAATCGCGAAGCGCCTGTAGAACAGCAGGACACTGAGCAGGAAGAGCGTACTCAGGTTATGCCGCGTCGTAAGCAGCGCCAGCTGACCCAGAAAGTACGTGTGGGTGTTGTTCAGGCCGAAGAAAACGACGTTATCGCGGTTGAAGCGGCTGAAAGCACAACGGGTACCCAGGTTGCGAAAGTTGACCTGCCAGCCGTAGTGGAAAATCAGGTTGAGCAGGACGAAAGCAGCGAAAACCGTGATAACGCAGGTATGCCGCGTCGCTCCCGCCGTTCTCCACGCCATCTGCGCGTGAGCGGTCAGCGTCGCCGTCGTTATCGTGACGAGCGTTACCCGACCCAGTCTCCAATGCCAATGACCGTGGCGTGCGCGTCACCTGAGATGGCATCCGGTAAAGTCTGGATCCGTTATCCGGTTGCACGTCCGGAGCAGGCTGTTGAAGAACAGGCTGTGACCGAAGAGGTGATTGCACCGGTCGTCGCGGTGGAAGATGTCGTGACTGAAGCGGCAACCGTGGTCGAACCGCAGGTTGTTGAAACAGCGCCGCCGCAGGCTGTGGAAGTGGAAACGACCCATCCTGAAGTGATTGCTGCGCCGGTTGATGCCGCACCGCAGATCATTGCCGAAGAAGATACCGTGGTGGCTGAAGAAGTCGCGGAAGACGCTAAGCCTGTATCCGCAGCAGAAGAGCCCGCAGACGTTGCCGTCGAAACGGTGACGGAAGAGGTTGTTCAGGACGTCGAGATTCAGGTTGAACCTGTTGTCGAAGAGGTCAAAGCGCCTGAAGTGAAATCTGAGCCGGTTGAGATCGTTGAAGCTGTAGCGCCTGCTCACATTGCTACCGCGCCAATGACTCGTGCCCCGGCACCTGAGTACGTGCCTGAAGCACCACGCCATAGTGACTGGGTTCGTCCGGAATTCAACTTCGAAGGTAAAGGTGCTGCCGGTGGTCACAGTGCGACGCACATGGCTACTGCCCCAGCTACTCGTCCTCAGCCTGTTGAATAACGCACGCTAAGACTGAAAGCCGACCTTCGGGTCGGCTTTTTTATGGCTGTTGCAGGGGCTTTCTCATCCCGGTGACCTCCGGCATTATCTGCCGCATCAGCTCCAGAAAACGCCGCAAGCGCGCCGGATAATAGCGTGACCAGGGATAAACCAGATGTACCGGTAGCGCTGCTGGCTGCCACTCTGGCAGTAAATGCACCAGTCGCCCTTCCCGAATATCATCCTGTACCGTCCAGCTGGATACCACCGCCACGCCTAGCCCGGTGAGTGCCGTATTGCGCGCTACATACAGGCTGTCGGTACTCAGGCGTGGCGTAATGGTAACTCTCGCCGGGGTGGGTGTTGCCTCGTGGAAGAGTTCCACATGGCGTTGATAAAAAGAGCTGATTGCAATCCAGGGGAGATGTTGCAGATCGTCCGGCGTGTTAACGGCGGGATAACGGGCCAGGAGTGCCGGTGACGCTACCACCGAGCGCGGCACTTCAGCCAGTAGCACAGACACGGTTGCCGGATCGACTTCCACGCCCACCCGAATAGCACAGTCAAGGTTGTCGCCGAGGAAATCAACCGAGCGATCGTTAAGCATCCATTCGATTGAGAGTAGCGGATAGCGCTGCAAAAATTCGGTTAACGGTTTTAGTAGCTGATCCTGGCCAAACGCGTGAGGGGCGCGCACCCTCAGCACCCCGACCGGTTCATCTTCCGTCTGCCCCACCTCGTCTTCCAGCGCCAGCCAGCTGTCAATTACCCGTCGGGCATGCTGATAGCAACGTTCACCGTCATCGGTAAGCCGTGTGGTATGGGTTGTGCGCAGCATCAGGCGCACGCCCAGCATGGTTTCAAGTGACTGCAACCGTCGGCTCACCGTGGCCTGGGTTGTTGCCAGCTGACGTGCCGCCGCAGAAAGGGACCCCGCCTCCACAATGCGAACAAAGGTTCGCATCAGTTCTACACGATCTATACGCTCAGTCCGTTTCATATCATTTACACCTATACACTACACGTATAAGCGTTTTACCACCGCGCCCGCTACCGTCGCAAGGCGTACTGATAAAAAATAGCCGCACACGACGAATGAGGAACATCTTATGAACACAACCACCACCCGGGCCGTAAGCCGCTGGGTAATCTTAATGCTGGCGCTCGGTGCGGGCTTCAGCGTGGCATCCATCTATTATGCCCAGCCTCTGCTGCCGCTGATGGGCTCAGACCTGCACCTGAGCATCGAAGGCATGGGCATGGTCCCGACGCTCACCCAGGCGGGTTATGCCTTAGGCATCCTGTTTCTGCTCCCGCTCGGCGATCGTTATGACCGCAGAACGTTGATCCTGATAAAAAGTGCAGCTCTGGCGCTGTTCCTGCTGAGTTGTAGCCTGACCGGACAACTGCACTCCCTACTGCTCACCAGCCTGCTGATTGGCATGGCCGCCACCATGGCGCAGGATATTGTCCCGGCCGCAGCGATCCTCGCGCCGGAAGGCAAACAGGGAAAAACAGTCGGCACGGTGATGACCGGCCTGCTGCTGGGGATTTTGCTCTCCAGAACCGTGAGCGGCGTGGTGGGTGAAGCCTTTGGCTGGCGAGTGATGTATCAGCTGGCCGCAGCAAGCATTGCCTTTATCGGCGTGGTGATGTGGGCCGTGCTTCCCCGCTTCGCCGTTCATTCCACGCTGAGCTACCCGGCGCTGCTGCGCTCCATGGAACACCTCTGGCGTCGCTACCCGGCGCTGCGTCGGGCTGCGCTGGCTCAGGGTTTTCTGTCGATTGCTTTTAGTGCGTTCTGGTCGACGCTGGCGGTCATGCTGCTGGAACGGTATCACCTTGGCAGCGCCGTGGCGGGTGGGTTTGGTATTGCCGGAGCCGCAGGCGCGCTGGCCGCACCGCTGGCAGGCGGTCTGGCCGATAAGCTGGGCGCCGGTAAAGTGACCCAACTGGGTGCCGCGCTGGTGACCCTCTCGTTTGCTCTGATGTTCCTGATACCAGCCCTGGGTGTACACGGCCAGTTGCTCCTGATTGCCCTCTCCGCGGTCGGTTTCGATCTCGGTTTGCAGTCCAGCCTCGTGGCGCACCAGAACCTGGTCTACAGCCTTGAGCCGCAGGCCCGTGGGCGCCTTAACGCCCTGCTGTTTACCGTCATTTTCATCGGAATGGCGCTGGGTTCGGCATTAGGCAGCAATATCTATACGCTGGCAGGCTGGACGGGCGTGGTAGCACTGGCAACCCTGTGTGGTGCCATTGCGCTGGCTATCAGAGTGATTGAAAGCGCCCGGGTGGTGTCCGCTCAGGCAGAAAGTGTGTAAAAAAAATGCCCAACCCGGACGGGTTGGGCAGTCAAAACATGCCCAGTTTCAAGACATGTCAAACAGGTCAGAGTCTTATCTGTTCATCTGGAACAAAGACATACCCTGCATATCGCTAAAGGCTTTATACGAGGCCTGCAAAGCCGCCTGCTGCATGGTGTAGGAAGAAATCACCGAGTTCCAGTCCACGTCGACCAGGTCGCTCATCTGCTGAGTCTGGCCCAGCGCGCGGTCTTCACCCAGAGAATCCAGCTTGCCCAGCTCGTCCAGCTTGATGCCGAGGTCGGCGCGCACGGTCAACACGTTGTTGAGGGAGTTGCTCAGGCCACGGTTGGCTTTATCAATAGCCGCCGTAAATGCTTCAGCCTTCGTTTCGTCATCGCCAATCGGCTTATTCAGCGCTTCAATTGCGGAGTCGAGGATCTTGAACAAATTCGTTTCCGGCGTACTACCATCTGGCTCTGGCTTCGCATTGCTGGTGAAGCTATCGAAAACTTCAGTGCCCGTATGGCTGATTTGCATCGTGCGCGCAGAGTCAACCTGCTGGCTGATTGGCGTTCCGCCACCCTTATAATCACCCGTAGCCTGGTCGAAAGCCGCCGCTTCGGTTTTGTAACCGGAAAAAATATAGCGACCGTTACCGTCCGTGCTGTTAGCCAGGTTCATGAGCTGATCGCGAATACCTTGCAGGTTCGTTGCCAGCGAAGCGCGGTCATCGTCACTTAACGTACCGTTGCCTGCATTGACAATCTTTTCCTGAGCAGCCTGGATAGCGGTTGTCACTTGCGATAACACGTTTTCTTCCAGCGAGACTTTCGTCGTAGCGAAGGAGCGCGCCAGCGCATACTGGCTATTTTGCGTTTGGGCCTGAGAGAGCACAACGGCCTGCGAAGCGGCAATCGGATCGTCAGACGGACGGTTGATACGCTTCCCCGTAGACATCTGCTCGCCGTAGCTGAGCCAGAGGCTTTGGGAGTTCGTCACGCCGCGCATGCTTTGCTCATACATCATTTGAGTACTAATACGCATTTTTTATGCCTCAGCCTTAGCGGATATTGATCAATGCATCAAACAGCGTGCTCGCCGTTTGCAGCACCTGCGCATTCGCCAGATAGTACTGCTGATAGCGTTGCAGGTTGCCATACTCTTCGTCCAGGTTAACCCCGGAGATTGACTGCTGTTGTTTGGTCAGCTGCGTAACAACGTTAACTTTGGTTTCGCTGCTGGTTTTCAGCGACGCCGTGGTGCTGCCCACCGTACTGACCAGCGCGGCATAAGCATCGTTAAAGGTTTTGTTCCCCCCCACCAGCTTGGCGCTCTGCAAATCCAGCAGCTTTTGGCCATTGGTATTGTCGCTTTCGCCGCTTCCTTGCGCGGAGGCCATCGCCAGTTTGGACTCGTCGCTGATCGCAACGTCCATATTCACGATAACGTCATTCACCGGCTTCACGATAAAGCTGTCTTTATTATTGGCCGAGCCGCTAATGTTGACGTTGAGGCCATCAAACGACAGATTACCGCTGGTATCCGGCATAGCCGTGAAGCTGGTGTTGTCTGACAGACGCGTGATTGTCCAGTCAGTACCGTTATACTCAACTTTGTAGTTTGTCGCCTGGACCTTGGTACTGTCCGTCATCGTTGCCGTCACGGACGCGCTTCCGGTGTTCTTACCGTTACTCAGCACTGCCGGGGAGCCAAAATCAAACAGCTTGCCGCCTGCGTCCCCGTTGGCATCAAAGCCCGCCTGGTGCTGGGTATTCATGGCATCCGCAAACGCCAGCGCCATCTGGTTAAGCGTATTTCGCGCCTGATCCAGATCCTGAGAACGGAACGTTAACAGCCCCCCAAGCGACCCCGTGGTGATCTGTTTTTCTGAGATCTCCACGTTGCCTGCTGCGGCATCCACATACGCAATCGTTGTACGTGCAGGGTCCGCGCTGGATTTCACCGCAGCCAGCTGGCTGGCGTTGCTGCCCTGTACCAGGGTGTAGCCGTTGGCGATAGAGATGTTGTAGGTGCCGCTGTCCTGTACGGTCACGTCCACACCGACTATTTTGTTCAGTTCGCTCACCAGCTGATCGCGCTGATCGAGCAGTTCGTTCGGGGATGCGCCCGCCCCTACGCCAGTCAGCCGGGAAATCTGATCGTTAAGGTTGGCAATCTGCTTCGCATAGTTATTGATCTGATCGACGCTGGTAGAAATCGCCGTATTGACCTGCGCATCCTGATCGCGGAGATATTGATCGTTAGTTTTGAACTGGTTTACCAGACCATCTGCCTTCCCGAGTACCGTCTGGCGTGCAGCCGGATCTTCTGCGTTACTCACCAGCGTTTGCAGGCTTTTAAAGAAATCCTGGAGGTTGGCAGAAAGCGAGTTCGTGGTATCCGACAGCACGTCGTCAATTTTCGACATCTGCTGGTAGCGCGTGGTCAGGCCGCTGCTCTGGTTCTGCGCCGCGCGCAGCTGGTTGGTAATAAACGCATCATATTCACGCTGAACGCCGGAGACATAGACCCCGTTACCCACCCAGCCGCCGCCGGTCAGGGTGCTGTTTGATGCGCCCAGAATGGTAGTCTGGCGGGTATAACCTGCCACGTTGTAGCTTGAAATATTATTACTGACGGTATTGAGTGCCGACTGCGCAGCACTGAGGCCACTCATGGCGCTGTTAATCAAACTGGACATGGGGGTTCCTTTTATACGTTCAGACACGAGTCCTGATGAAGGTTATCGGCAACCTCCACCGGGACTTGAGAACTTTCAGAACAGATTTTCGAGATCTGTGCTATACGCTTTGCTGACCTTCTCAGACATGGATTTCAGCTGCTGGATCATGCTGGTCAGCTTGCGTGCATAGTTTGGATCGGTCGCGTAGCCGGCATTCTGCAATGCCTGAGCGCCCTGCTCTGGCGTGGTGGCCTGGGTCACGGCGGTGTAGCGCGGATTCCGGCTCAGCAGCCCGACATAATCCGACAACGCTTCCAGATACGAGCTGTAGACGCGGAATTTGGCTTTCACCTTCACTGCCGCACCGTTCTCATATTCGGTGGTGGTAATTTCCGTGGTCGGCCCCTTCCAGCTGGAAGTGGCCTTCACGCCAAAGATGTTGAAGCTCGGCTCGCCGTTCTCCCTGCGGATCTGACGTTGCCCCCAGCCCGACTCCAGCGCCGCCTGCGCCAGAATCAGATGGTGTGGCACGCCGCTTTCTTCACTGGCAAGACGCGCCGGCAGGGAGAGCTGCGCCAGGAAGTCTTTGCTGTCGCCGGAGAGCGGCTCGTCACGCGCTTCTGTCGGCTTCGGCATCGCCTTACGCACCATCTGGGTCAGCGCCTGATTTTGATAACTGGTCACCTTTTCCAGATCAAACTTCAGCGGCACCTGCGGCGGAGCCTCTTCAGGTGGCAGCCCCTGAGCTGCTGCGGTCTGTTTCACAATCATGTCTGCCAGGCCGAGCCCCTTTCCGGCGGTCATTTGCTGGGCAATCTGCTGATCGTACATGCTGGTGTAAAGCCGTGTGGAATCGCTGCTGAACATGCCATCTTTCGGCAGGGTTTCACGCATGCTTTTCAACATCATCTGCACGAACATGCCTTCCACCTGACGGGCAACCGGGCGGATATTCGCCGCCGGATCCTTGCCCGCTTTGGTTTTCAGCTCGTTGAGCGACTGGGCATCCCAGGCGGCACTGGTCAACAGTTTGCTATCGGTCAGCATTTAGATGATTTCCAGTTTAGCGCGCAGGCAGCCTGCACTTTGCATGGATTGCAGAATGGACATCAGATCCATTGGCGTTGCACCCAGCGCGTTCAGGGCACGCACCACGCTGTTCAGGTTGGCGCTGGAGCGCACGCTCTGCAACGATCCACCGCTCTGTCGTAAATCAATCTGCGTTTGCGGGGTCACTACCGTCTGACCGCCACCAAACGGGGTATCCGGCTGGCTGACGTTGGCCGAGCGGTTAACCGTGACGGAGAGGTTGCCCTGCGCCACGGCGCAGCTGTCCAGCGTCACTTCGCGGTTCATCACCACCGATCCGGTACGGGAGTTGATAATGACTTTTGCATCCTGCACCGACACGTTCACTTCCATATTCTGGATATCGGCCAGCATCCGCACCTGGTTGCTGCTACCGGTTGACGTGCGGATCTGCACGGTGCGGGCATCCAGCGCGGTGGCGCTGCCGTAACCCCGGCTGCGGTTGATGGTGTCAGCAATCTGCTGCGCCATCGTGAAGTCTTCGTTATTCAGTTGCAGGTTAATGGTGTTGCCGGTGCCGAACTGGGTCGGCAGCTCACGTTCGATGATCGCGCCGTTGGTAATACGTCCCCCGTTCAGCTGGTTCACCTGCACGCTGCTGCCGCCCGCCGATGCACCTGCCCCGCCAACCAGAATGTTGCCCTGCGCCAGAGCATACACCTGGCTGTCGACGCCTTTCAGCGGCGTCATCAACAACGTACCGCCGCGCAGGCTTTTGGCGTTACCCATCGACGAGACAACCACGTCGATGGTTTGCCCCTGACGCGCAAAGGCCGGATAAGACGCGGTCACCATCACCGCCGCCACGTTTTTCAGCTGCATGTTGGTCCCCGCCGGTACGGTAATACCGAGCTGAGAGAGCATGTTGTTCAGGCTCTGGGTGGTGAACGGCGTCTGGGTCGTCTGGTCACCCGTCCCATCCAGCCCCACCACCAGGCCGTAGCCAATCAGGGAGTTTTCGCGCACGCCCTGCACGCTGGTGAGATCGCGAATGCGATCGGCCTGCGCAACGGTAGCGACCAGCGACAGCGCCACGGCGAAGAGAAATTTATACATAGGTCACCTCGCTTACATCGGCGATAAGTTAAGGAAGAAGCGTTGCAGCCAGCCCATATTTTGCGCTTCGTTGATGTAGCCGTTGCCGACGTACTCAATGCGCGCATCCGCCACCTGTGTGGACGGTACGGTGTTGGTGCCGCTGATAGTGCGAGGGTTAACCACACCGGAGAAGCGAATGAATTCCGTACCCTGGTTAATGGCGATCTGTTTTTCGCCCACCACGTGCAGGTTGCCGTTCACCAGAACCTGGTCAACCGTTACCGTCAGCGTTCCGCTGAAGGTATTGCTGGCGTTCGCGCCACCTTTACCGTTAAAGGTGTTGCCGCCGGAGGCTTCCACATCCGCACGGGCGTTGCCGAACAGCCCTTGCAGATAGCGCGGTACGGTGTCGAAGCCAAAATTGGTTTTGCCGTCGCGGCTGGCGTTCGCCGACGAGCTCTTGCTCGCGCTGACGTTTTCCTGCAACACAATGGTCAGCGTATCGCCGACGTTACGCGGACGACGGTCTTCAAACAGCGGCTGATAACCGTAGTTAATCGGCTGCGCGGTCTGGAAAATAGAGCCGTTCACCACCGGCGAGGGGCCGGGAACGGGTTGGGCGGTAGTCGCACCCTGTACCAATGGTTTAGACGGGATCCAGGCACACCCGCTGAGGGTGACAGCCAGAACAGTCAGGATCGGATAACGAAACGCCGCGTTTTTTTGCATTGCCTTCATCTTCGAAAACAGGGAGCCGGTGCGACGTTTACCGCACCGGGCTACACCTTAGAGTTGCGTCAGTTTTTGCAGCATCTGGTCGGTCGTCGACACTGCTTTACTGTTAATTTCATAGGCGCGCTGGACCTGGATCATATTCACCAGTTCTTCCGCCACGTTAACGTTCGAGGTTTCCACATACCCCTGGTACAGCAGCCCCGCACCGTTCAGGCCGGGGGTACTTTCATTTGGCGTGCCGGAAGACTGCGTTTCGGTGTAGAGGTTCTCACCGATGCTTTCCAGTCCGGTATCGTTCATGAAGGTCGTCAGGTTGAGCTGACCAACCTGGACCGGCGCGGCCTGACCTTGCTGAGTGACACTGACGATACCGTCACGGCCAATGGTGATGCTCAGCGCGTTCGCCGGGATGGTGATCGCAGGCTGAACCTGGAAGCCGCCCGCCGTCACCAACTGACCATTCTGATCCACCTGGAACGAACCATCGCGGGTATAGGCGGAGGTCCCGTCAGGCAGTTGCACCTGGAAGAAACCCTGACCTTTGATGGCAACGTCTTTGCTGTTGTTGGTCTGGGACAGGTTGCCCTGGCTGTGCAGACGCTCGGTGGCGACCGGGCGTACGCCGGTACCAATTTGCAGACCGGACGGCAGCGTGGTTTGCTCAGAAGACTGCGCCCCTGGCTGACGAATCGTTTGATAAAGCAAATCTTCGAAAACCGCACGCTGGCGCTTGAAACCATTGGTGCTGACGTTTGCCAGGTTGTTGGCAATTACATCCATATTGGTTTGCTGTGCGTCCAGACCGGTTTTCGCGATCCATAAAGAACTGATCATAGGGAGTCCTGTTAACTCATAGCCAGAAGTTGGTTAGCCTTGCCTGCGTTTTCATCGACGCTGCTGATGATTTTCATCTGCATTTCGAAGCGGCGGGCGCTGGCGATCATGTCGGTCATGGCTTCGACCGGTTTGACGTTACTGCCTTCCAGCACGCCGGACATCACGCGGATGGTCGGGTCGGCCTGTAACGTGGCGCCACGCGTGGCCTGCGCCGCCTGGGTCAGACGGAACATTCCGTCATCACCACGCTGCACTTCGTTGCCTTCCGCTTTCACCAGCTTCAGACGACCGACAGGCGCAACGGTGTTCGCCGGGTCGCCCGGATTCAATGCCGAGATCGTCCCGTCTGCCGCAATGGTCAGCTCTGACCCTTCCGGCACCGTCAGCGGACCGGCTTCGCCCATCACCGGATGCCCCTGAATCGTCAGCTGTCCGGTGGCGCTCACCTGAATGTTACCGTTGCGGGTATACCCTTCTGCGCCGTCAGCCGTTTGCACCGCCAGCCAGCCGTCCTGCTGAAGGGCAACGTCCAGCGGACGCGCGGTGTAATCCATCTGGCCTGGCGTCATGTCGGCGCCCGGCGTGGAGGCGGTGACCAGCGTACGCGTGGGCAATGACAGCCCTTCTACCGGCACCGCACGCAGTGCGTTGAGCTGTGCACGAAAACCAGGCGTGGAGGCGTTCGCCAGGTTGCTGGCGGTAACAGCCTGCTGATTGAGCGTCTGGCTTGCAGCCCCCATCGCTGTATATATTGCGTGATCCATTGCGCTTTCCCGTCAGCCGCTTAACGCAGGTTAACCAGCGTGTTGAGGATCTGATCCTGGGTTTTGATGGTCTGCGCGTTGGACTGGTAGTTACGTTGCGCGACAATCATGTTCACCAGCTCTTTACTCAGATCGACGTTGGAGGCTTCAAGCGCGCCGTTGGTCAGCGTGCCGAAGTTACCGGAACCCGCGGTTCCCAGCAGGGCAACCCCGGAAGACTGCGTGGCAGACCAGACGTTATCCCCTTCGGATTTCAGGCCTTCGTTGTTGGCGAAGTTTGCCAGCACGATCTGGCCCAGCACCTGGGTCTGTTCGTTCGAATAGTTACCGACAACGGTACCGTCATCGTTGATCTGGTAGCTCACCAGATCGCCCGGCTTATAGCCGTTCTGGCTCGTCGCCACGATGTTGTTCGCACCGGTGTTTTGCTGCATGGAGTTGGCGAAACTCATGTCAAACGTGGCTGGCGTCGCGCCCGGAACGGTGCCCGTTGTGATCTTGATATCATCGCCACCCGTCAGCACACCACTCTCGTTAAAGGTCAGCGTGGTTGCCAGTTTCGCTGCATCTCCCGCTACGCTGCCGTCCTGCGAATACACTTTCCAGGAGTTAGCTGGCGTCTCGTTTTTGACATAAAACAGGTTCATGTTGTGCGCATTACCCTGACTGTCAAACACCGTCACGGTGCCTTTCTTGTTGTAAGAGTCAGGGTTGGACGGATCGAATGCGACGGTTGGCGCGGTATCGGTGGAGTTCAGGTTGATCTGCTGAGAGGCAGTGGTGGTGGACTTCGCCGCCATCAGCGTCGTTGGGATGGAGATCGCCTGCGGATTCGCACCGGTTTGCACCGTAGGCGGCGTGCCGGCAACCGGATAACCGGTTAACTGAAGCCCCTGCATGTTCACCAGGTTACGGTTTTCATCCAGCTTGAACTGGCCGTTGCGGCTGTAGAACACGGAACCGTTGGCATCTACCATACGGAAGAAACCGTTCTGGCTGATGGCGACATCCAGACCACGACCGGTGTTGGTGGTCGTCCCGTCAGTGAAGTCCTGGGTGATACCCGCAACCTTCACGCCCAGGCCCACTTTAGAGCCTGCAAACATATCTGCAAAAGACGCAGAACCGGATTTAAAACCATAGGTCGCGGAGTTGGCGATGTTGTTGCCAATGACGTCCAGGTTGGTGGCCGCAGCATTCAGGCCGCTGACCGCTTGAGAAAAGGCCATGACTTACTCCTGATAAGTATGAAGGCTTAGATAATCTGCCGAACTTCGTCGAGTGTGGTGGTACCGGAGGTACCCAAATCCAGTTTGTTGCCATCGCTACCTTTGATGACGCCCTGAACCAGGGCAAACTGTAGCGGCTGAGCTACCAGCTGCGTGGTGCCGTTGCTGGCGCTAATCGCAACCTGATACGAGCCGTTAGGCGCTTTAGTGCCGTCGGTCAGGCTGCCATCCCAGGTAAAGGTATGAACGCCCGCTTTAAGCTCGCCAATCTCAATCGTGCGCACCACGTTGCCGCTGGCGTCTTTGATGGTGGCGGTGACTTTGTCGGCTGGCTGCTGCAACTCTACGCCAAACGGCGTCGTGGTGGTGGTGGACGTGCCATCGGTGGTGCTGGTACCCGCCAGAATCGTGGTCCCCGGGATCATCACCCCGTGACCGATCAGGTTGGCGGCCTGCAAGGACTGGCTGTTATCGATTTGACCGGAGACCGAGCCGAGCGTGGTGTTCAGTTTCTCAATGCCGCTGACGGTACTGATCTGCGCAAGCTGCGTGGTCAGTTCGTTATTCTGCATCGGATTGGTCGGGTCCTGATTTTTCAGCTGTGCCACCAGCAGGGTCAGAAAGCTGCTCTGTAAATCGGAGGCATTGCTCCCGGTGAGAGAGCTGGAACCGGTCGCACTACTGGTGCTGTTGACGCCGGTATTTGTCGGGTCATTCACGTTTACGGCGATGGACATGCGTGTCTCCTTTACTGGCCGAGAGTGAGTGTTTTGAGCATCATGCTCTTCACGGTATTAAGCACTTCGACGTTTGCCTGGTAGCTGCGCGACGCGGACATGGAGTTCACCATCTCCCCGACCACATCCACGTTCGGCATTTTCACGTAGCCGTTGGCATCCGCGAGCGGGTTGCCTGGCTCGTAAACCAGCTTGTCAGGCGCCTGGCTCTCAACCACGTCCGCCACTTTCACGCCGCCCGTTGCCGCACCCGGTGCAGCATCAACCTGGAAGACGACCTGTTTAGCGCGATACGGTTGTCCGTCAGGGCCGGTCACGCTATCGGCGTTGGCCAGGTTACTGGCTGCCACGTTCAGTCGTTTGGACTGCGCCGTTAATGCCGAACCGGCGATATCAAAAATATTCAGCAAGGCCATTTACTAATTGCCCCCCTGCAGGACGGTCATCATGCCTTTGATTTGCCCGCCGAGTAGCGTCAGGCCTGTCTGGTATTGCAGGCTGTTATCGGCAAACTGTGTGCGTTCCCGGTCCATGTCGACGGTGTTGCCATCAAGCGAGGGCTGATCGGGGACACGATAAAGTAAGTCAGTTGATGGCGCGGTCATCGCCTGAGCGGGAATATGCCGTGAGGATGTCAGGGCAAGTGAGACACCCGTCCCTTCGGCACGTCCACGCTCCATCACTTTTTTGAGTTCACTGGAAAAATCAATATCGCGCGCCTGATACCCGGGGGTGTCCGCGTTGGCGATATTGGCGGCTAAAATTTCCTGCCGCTGGGCGCGTAAGTTGAGCGCTTCCTGCTGAAAACGTAACGCGGCGTCGAGTTTATCGAGCATGTCTCCTCCGCTGATGAGAAAATTTCAGTTCACAGCTTAAATCTCACCCCGTCTCCCCTATCGACGGAATAAGCGCAAAATGCGTCGCTATTTGTTGCGTTGATGGAAAACCACTGCGGGTAGAATTTGCTTAATTCTGGACATGGTGGAACGTGCGATGCGGACTTTTAAACGTGGCCTTGCGGCGACCCTGCTGCTTTTGAGCCCTCTTGTGCAGGCTGAGGGGTTAGAGAACCAGCTCAATGCATTCTTTGCGCAGAAGCTGGCCGGTTTCAGCGATGACGTACGCGTGACCGTACGCACCCCGCCTAACCTTTACCCTTCCTGCGAAGCCCCGTCATTTAGCGTGACCGGCAGCACCCGATTATGGGGCAACGTGAATGTGCTGGCGCGTTGCGCCAACGAAAAACGTTATTTACAGGTTGCGGTTCAGGCGACAGGCAATTATGTTGTCGCCGCCGTTCCCATTCCCCGGGGCAGCCTGCTGCAACCAGACAGCGTAACGCTGAAGCGAGGCCGTCTGGATCAGCTTCCACCGCGGACGATGCTGGATATTAACCAGGCTCAGGAGGCGGTCAGCCTGCGCGATGTCGCCCCTGGACAGGCGATACAGCTCTCTATGCTGCGCCAGGCGTGGCGGGTGAAGGCGGGACAACAGGTGATGGTGGTCGCCAATGGCGAAGGCTTTAGTATCAACAGTGAAGGAAAAGCGCTGAATAATGCCGCAGTAGCACAAAATGCCCGGGTCAGAATGTCCTCAGGCCAGGTGGTCAGCGGCACGGTCGGTCCTGATGGGAATATTCTGATTAACCTGTAATCTTTTTAAAGATTTCGCGGCGACTGCCGATAAATATTCAACAAATGATGATGTCAGGCGCAAACGCCGCGAACCCTCGATGAGGACAACACTATGAGCATTGATCGTACATCAGCCCTGAAGCCGGTTAGCACTGTACAACCTCGCGAAACGAATGAGGCTGCCCCGCAAAAAACGCGTCTGGAAAAAACCTCGACGGCTAACAGCACCAGCGTCACGCTGAGCGATGCGCAGTCGAAGCTGATGCAGCCAGGCAGCAGCGATATCAACATGGAACGAGTTGAAGCGCTGAAAACGGCTATCCGTAACGGCGAACTGAAAATGGATACCAGCAAAATCGCTGATGCGCTGATTCAGGACGCACAGAGTTTCCTCCAGAGTAACTAACCGTATGAGTCGACTGTCAGAAATACTGGATCAGATGACGGTGGTCCTGAACGACCTGAAAACGGTGATGGACGCAGAACAGCACCACCTCTCTTCTGGTCAAATCAACGGCAGCGCGTTGCAACGCATTACTGAAGATAAAAGCTCGCTGCTGGCGACCCTGGATTATCTGGAAAAACAGCGACGCGCTGAGCAAGACACGAAACGCAGCGCCAATGATGAGATCAACGAACGCTGGCAGACCATTACAGAAAAAACCCAGCATCTTCGCGATCTCAACCAGCATAACGGCTGGCTGCTGGAAGGTCAGATTATCCGTAATCAGCAGGCGCTTGAGGTGTTAAAGCCCTATAAAGAGCCGGGGCTGTACGGTGCGGATGGTCAAACGGCCACGGCACGTATCACGGGCGGGAAAAAGATTTCGATTTGACGCACTAGCGGCATGTCATGAAGCGGGGAGCACCTTCTGGTGACTCCCCTTTTGGCGTTTATACCGTGCGGCGGGTAAACTCTTTCACCTTGAAGCCAAGCACCGCCAGCGTGGCAAAGTACGCCACCACCCCGACCACCACCACGGCCATCAGACGCATCAGGCGGTAAGGCATGGTGCCCTGCGCCCATTCAGGCATGACATACAACATGCCAACCAGCGCGGCCGCCATCACTACTACCGCGATCGCCAGACGCAGCAGGAAGCTTGCCCAGCCCGGCTGCGGGGTGAAGATATCCTGCTTACGCAGCTGCCAGTACAGCAGCCCGGCGTTGAGACAGGCCGCCAGACCAATCGACAGTGACAGACCCGCGTGTTTCAGCGGACCAATAAACGCCAGGTTCATCAGCTGCGTCATGATCAGCGTCACAATGGCAATCTTAACCGGCGTTTTGATGTCCTGACGTGAATAGAAGCCGGGCGCAAGCACCTTCACGACAATCAGCCCCATCAGCCCCACTGAGTAGGCTACGAGCGCACGCTGGGTCATGGTGGCATCAAAGGCGGTGAATTTTCCATACTGGAACAACGACACCGTCAGCGGTTTCGCCAGGATCCCCAGCGCCACCGCGCTTGGCAGCGCCAGCAGAAAACAGAGACGCAGACCCCAGTCCATCAGGCGGCAGTATTCATCGTGGTTGCCGCTGGCGAAACTTTTCGACAGCGACGGCAGCAGAATAGTCCCCAGCGCCACGCCCAGCACCCCGGATGGAAACTCCATCAGACGATCGGCGTAGTACATCCAGGACACCGAGCCCGACACCAGGAAAGAGGCGAAGATGGTATTGATGATAAGCGAGATCTGGCTGACGGACACGCCGAGTATTGCCGGTCCCATCTGTTTGATAACGCGCATTGCGCCCGCATCTTTGAAATTAATGCGCGGCAGAACCAGCATGCCGATCTTTTTCAGGTGCGGGAGCTGGTAAGCAAGCTGTAACACCCCGCCGACGGTCACGGCCCAGGCCAGCGCCAGCACCGGTGGGTTAAAATGCGGCGCGGCGAACAGCGCAAAGCCAATCATGCTGACGTTAAGGAACGTGGGGGCAAAGGCCGGCACGGAGAAGCGGTTCCAGGTATTCAGGATGGCGCCCACCAGCGACGCCAGCGAAATCAGCAGAATATAGGGGAAGGTTATCCGCAGCAGTTGCGTCGTCAGGGCAAATTTATCCGCCGTGTCGGCAAAGCCCGGCGCCGTTACCATGATTACCCAGGGCGCTGCCAGCATCCCCAGTACGGTCACGATCGCCAGCGCCAGCGTCAGTAAACCGGAAACGTACGCCACAAAGACGCGGGTGGCATCTTCGCCCTGCTTGCTTTTATATTCCGCGAGGATCGGGACAAATGCCTGTGAGAAAGCCCCTTCGGCAAAAATACGGCGCAGCAGGTTCGGCAGCTTGAACGCAACGAAAAAGGCGTCAGTCGCCATCCCTGCGCCAAAAACCCTTGCCACAATGGCATCGCGAGCAAAGCCAAGCACGCGGGAAAACATGGTCATCGAGCTGACGGCCGCCAGCGATTTTAATAAGTTCATTAACGTGAAGTTCCACAACCCTACGGATTTCCAGGACGGATAAGCGAAAGCGCCACCCGGCAAAGCCAACAAGCGGCGCTTAGTCTAACCGGATTTCAACGAATTACTATCGGCAGATGTTACAGCGAGTTATTCCGACATCGCTTCGCGCCAGAGTCGTTCCACGATGCGCTGCGCCAGAATGGCCTGCTCCCCGGACGTTTCAGGAACCGTCTGATTCTGCACGCAGGTAATGAAGTGACGCGCGCAGCCCACAAAGCCACGCTGCTCCAGGGTGCTCTGCCAGCCGGGAACGGGTAACGCGAGCACGCCATTGCCCTTCTCTTCCCGCCACTCTCGCATATCGGTGACGTCATACAGCGCGCCATCCGTAACGGCCTGCACGGACTCGCGTTGGCTGCCCGCACGACGATGCATGCTGGTCGTCACCTGTAAATGCTCAACGGCAAAATGATGTTCGGCGTAAACCATTTCACCCTGCTCGTTGGTCAGCAGCGTGCCGCTTTGCAGCTGGGCTTTTCCGTTACTCAGCCACAGGGCCGTATCCACGACGTGGAGATAATCATCCAGCAGCGTGAACCGCAGATCGTTCGGCCCTACGCTGTCGGTACGGTGCTTATCCATACGCAGAGAGGCAAACGAGCCGGACTGCGCTTTAAGCTGCTGATAGAGCGGCGCAAAACGGCGGTTGAAGCCGACCATCAGCGTCAGCTTTTTACGCGCGGCCAGCTCAATCAGTCGTTCAGCATCCTGCACATTTTCCGCCAGCGGCTTATCAACGCAGACGTGAACGCCTGCGTTCAGCAACTCGCTCACCACCTGGAAGTGCGTCGCGGTTGAGGTATGCACAAATACCGCATCACATTCACGGGCTAAATCCTGGAGTGAGCCAGCATAAGGGATGCGCCAGGTTTTGCAGATGCGCTCTGCTTTCTCGCGGGTGGGCGACCACGCCCCTTGCAGCGTCCAGTCTGACGCGGCGCCTAAAACGGGCAGCCATGCTTTTTGCGCAATCCCGCCCAGCCCCACCACTCCAATGCGTAATGTAGTCACGGTTAATCTCCCAGGTGTGCGAGTAAAGCATCCAGACGCTGCTTCAGCCCGGCAACCTCGTCTTCCAGGGCTGCAACGCGCGCGGTCAGGCTGTCGTTTGATGCTGGCGTGTCGGATTCGACGGCCAGCGTAGAGGACTCCACGTCGCCGCTAAACAGGTGCATGTAGCGGCTTTCACGCTTGCCCGGCTCGCGGGCCAGACGCACCACGTAAGGACCGTCCTCGCGTGAGGCTAATCCCTCCAGCGTCTGTTCAACGTCCTGCATATCCTGAAACTCATGCATGCGGGAGGCGCGTGTTCGCAGTTCACCCGGCGTCTGCGCCCCGCGCAGCAGCAGCGTGGTGATAACCGCCACTTCTGCGGCGCTGAGTTTTAAATCGCCAAATTCGGAATTACAAAAGCGCTGTTCATATTTAGTGACGCGATTACCGAAGCCGCTGACGGTGCGCAGGTAGTGGCGCTTCACCAGCTCATCAAGGATATCCTGCACCTCGTGCTCGCCAAGGTTCATCACCGGCTCACGGTTCGTCTTTTGGTTGCAGGCCATCGTGACGGCATTCACGGAAAGAGGATACTGTTCCGGCGTCGTAACCTGCTTTTCCAGCAGGCAGCCAATCACGCGCGCTTCGGCGCCATTTAACTGATATTTCATCTTTTCTCCTTAACGACCCGCGGTCCACTCCTGCGTGGTGAGCGCGGTGAGGACATGGTCCCGCCACTCGCCGTCAATCAGCAGATAATCTTTGGCATAGCCCTCTTTCTCAAACCCCAGGCGGGCCAGCAGATCGCCGCTGCGCTTATTGTGCGGCATGTAGTTCGCCATAATGCGATGGATATGTTGCGTGCGCTGCATGTAGCGAATCGCCGCCGTCAGCGCCTCAAACATGAGCCCCTGCCCCTGCCATTTCTGGCCGATGGAATACCCGAGATAGCAGGCGTGAAACGACCCGCGTACTACGTTTGAAAAATTGGCAATGCCAACGATCTCTTTCTCTTCCGGATCGAGAAGCGCGAAATAAAACGCACTTCCCTGTTTGTGAAATTCCGCAATCATACTGAGGCGCGCCTGCCAGCCAGAGGGGTAGCAATGGCTCTCGTCCCGAACGGGTTCCCAGGGTTTTAAAAACTGGCGATTCTCGGCGTAATAATCCGCCAGACGCCAGGCATCACGCTCATGCACCAGACGAACGACCAGCCTGTCCGTCGTCAGACGCACTTTTGGCACATTACTGCGATAGCCAAACATCGATACCACTCCTTCCCGTCGCTTCTGCTCTGCCTGTTAGCTTTACTATACCTGCGCCTGTGCCTTCTGTGAAAACAGTGACATACCATTTTTATCGCTTTTCACATTTTTCGATGAGAACTCTCTATCAAAGCACCTTTTTGATAAAAAAATATTGTCGCCAGCAGGTATGTGAAAAAGCGCGGCGACACCGCAGAATATTAGCGTGCTCACCTTTTATTTTCCCTGGAGGGAAAATGTCCCGCGTATCACAGGCCAGGAGCCTGGGTAAATATTTCCTGCTCGTCGATAACATGCTGGTCGTGCTCGGCTTTTTTGTCGTTTTTCCACTTATATCGATTCGTTTTGTCGATCAAATGGGCTGGGCGGCGCTGATGGTCGGGATCGCGCTGGGCTTACGCCAGTTTGTACAACAGGGTCTTGGCGTGTTTGGCGGGGCAATAGCCGACCGCTTTGGTGCGAAACCGATGATCGTCACCGGCATGCTATTACGTGCGGCGGGATTCGCCACGATGGCAATCGCTCATGACCCCTGGCTGCTGTGGTTCTCCTGTTTCCTTTCCGGGATTGGCGGCACCCTTTTCGACCCACCGCGTACCGCGCTGGTGGTTAAGCTTATCCGTCCGCAACACCGGGGTCGTTTCTTCTCAATTTTGATGATGCAGGACAGCGCTGGCGCGGTAGTGGGCGCCCTGCTGGGAAGCTGGCTGCTGCAATACGATTTCCGCCTGGTCTGCGCCACCGGCGCGGTGCTGTTTATTCTCTGCGCGCTGTTTAACGGTCTGTTTCTGCCTGCATGGAAGCTGTCGACGGTAAAAGCGCCGGTGCGGGAAGGGCTTGACCGCGTGCTGAGCGATAAACGCTTCGTCACCTATGTTTTAACGTTGACCGGCTACTACATGCTCGCCGTGCAGGTCATGCTGATGCTGCCGATTATGGTTAACGATATTGCCGGCACGCCGGCGGCGGTAAAATGGATGTATGCCATTGAGGCCTGCCTTTCTCTGACTCTGCTCTATCCGATTGCCCGGTGGAGCGAGCGCCGTTTCCGGCTTGAGCACCGTCTGATGGCCGGGCTGTTGCTGATGACGCTGAGCATGATGCCCATCGGCCTGGTGAGCTCACTCCAGCAGCTGTTTATGCTGATTTGCACCTTCTATATTGGCTCAATCATTGCCGAGCCGGCCCGTGAAACCCTGAGCGCGTCACTTGCCGACGCCCGGGCCCGTGGCAGCTACATGGGCTTCAGCCGTCTCGGACTGGCGCTTGGTGGCGCGCTGGGTTACACCGGTGGCGGCTGGCTGTTTGATGCCGGAAAAGCGCTCCATCAGCCGGAGCTGCCGTGGGTCATGCTCGGTATGGTCGGCTTTATGACGCTGATTGCCCTCTGGTGGCAGTTCAGTGATAAACGCAGCACCCGCGGGATGCTGGAGCCTGGCGCCTGACCTTCTGGGGGAGGATATTTACCTCCCTTCACTATCAGTTTTTTCTGCTGGTTTCTCCAGGATCACCCTGACATACTGGCGTATCAGGACAGATGCGCCGATTTTATGTTGAGGAACACCATGAAAAAGATCGTTATTGCCGCTGCGTTAATTGTCAGTGGGCTGCTGGTGGGATGTAACCAGCTTACGCAGTACACCGTCAGTGAGCAGGAAATTAATCAGGCGCTGGAAAAACATAATAACTTCTCAAAAGATATCGGCGTGCCCGGCCTTGCGGATGCACATATCGTCCTGACGAATCTCGCCAGCCAGATTGGGCGCGAGGAGCCTAACAAAGTCACCCTGTCCGGCGATGCCAGCCTCGACATGACCTCGCTCTTCGGCAATCAGAAAGCGGATATCAAGCTGAAGCTCAAGGCGCTGCCGGTCTTCAATAAAGAGAAAGGGGCAATTTTCCTGCAAGAGATGGAAATCGTCGATGCGGTCGTCACGCCGGATAAAATGAAACCGGTGCTGCAAACGCTGATGCCTTATCTCAACCAGTCGTTACAGAACTATTTCAACCAGCAGCCCGCCTACGTTCTGAGCGAAGACAAGAGTAAGGGCGAATCTCTGGCGAAAAAATATGCCAAAGGGATAGAGGTGAAACCGGGTGAAATCATCATTCCTTTCACCGACTAAATACTCCGGGCGCTCAGGCGCCCGTTTTTTTTAACGGAATAGTGTGCAAACGAAAACGTTTCCGCTTATGATTTGTGTCCGGCAAAAACAGCCATCTTATGACTGATCCCTTTCAAGCCGGAGCTTCCATGACTGTACAATCCCAGGTTCTCAAAATCCGCCGCCCAGACGACTGGCATATCCATCTTCGTGATGGCGACATGCTGAAAACCGTCGTGCCGTATACCAGCGAAATTTATGGCCGTGCGATTGTTATGCCTAACCTGGTTCCGCCAGTCACCACCGTCGAGGCCGCGATCGCCTATCGCCAGCGTATCCTTGACGCCGTTCCGGCCGGGCACGATTTTACTCCGTTGATGACCTGCTACCTGACGGACTCGCTGGATCCCAATGAGGTTGAGCGTGGGTTTAACGAGGGTGTGTTCACCGCCGCGAAACTCTACCCGGCAAACGCCACCACCAACTCCAGCCATGGGGTGACGAGCATCGACGCCATCATGCCCGTTCTGGAGCGTATGCAAAAACTGGGAATGCCACTGCTGGTGCACGGGGAAGTGACCCACGCTGACATTGATATTTTCGATCGCGAAGCGCGTTTTATCGAAACGGTCATGGAGCCGCTGCGCCAGCGTCTTCCTGGGCTGAAGGTAGTGTTTGAACACATTACGACCAAAGATGCCGCAGAGTATGTCCGGGATGGAAACGAATTGATTGCCGCCACCATCACCCCGCAGCACCTGATGTTTAACCGTAACCACATGCTGGTGGGTGGCGTTCGTCCACATCTGTATTGTCTGCCGATCCTCAAGCGCAATATCCACCAGCAGGCGCTACGTGAGCTGGTCGCCAGCGGCTTCCCGCGCGCGTTCCTCGGCACGGATTCCGCCCCGCATGCCCTTCACCGAAAAGAGGCGAGCTGCGGCTGTGCAGGCTGCTTTAACGCCCCGACCGCCCTGGCAAGTTACGCAACCGTCTTTGACGAGATGAACGCGTTAGGCCATTTCGAAGCCTTCTGCTCCCTTAACGGCCCGCGTTTCTACGGTCTGCCGGTTAATGACTCGTTCATTGAGCTGGAGCGCAAAGAAAGCCAGGTTGAAGCGTCGATTGCGCTCACCGACGATACGCTGATCCCCTTCCTGGCCGGTGAAACCGTAAGCTGGACGGTAAAAAGCTAAAAAATTGTCATCCCCCTGTTGTCAAACCGCCAATATAACTGTATAAATAAACAGTATATTACACAGGGGGCATTTATGCTTATTGAAGTCACCATTGCCAAAACCACCGTCCTGCCTGCTGGCGCACTCGACGCTCTGGCGGGTGAGCTATCCCGACGTATTAACAGCACTTTTCCTGAAAACGATGGCGCCATAACGGTACGTTATGCGACAGCAAACCATCTTTCCGTCATTGGCGGCGCGAAAGAAGACAAAGACCGCATCAGCGAAATTTTGCAGGAAACATGGGAAAGCGCCGACGACTGGTTTATCACTGATTAAAATTTGCTCCCTCATTGTGTTTTTTTGCCGGGTCGCCCCGGCTTTTTTTCGTTTCGTCTCCTGGAAGTTCAAAATATTTCAGTATCTTCTTAGAAAATCGTGAACAAGATGACGTTTTATTGTTCGAACAATCCTAAAAAGCAGAAAAATGTGTTGCTACCCGTTTATTTTTTCCTGCGGAACCCTTATTAATTGATATACTGAAAAAGCTTTCAGAAAAACATGCATTGAACCTCAAAGTCGTTGTCTTCTAACACGCATTAAGGGGGTTATAATGGAAAAGAATAATGAAGTCATCCAGACCCATCCACTCGTTGGCTGGGATATCAGCACCGTAGACAGCTACGATGCGCTGATGCTGCGTTTGCACTACCAGACCCCGAATCAGCTAAACCGTGACGAAGCGGAAGTTGGACAGACGCTGTGGCTTACAACAGACGTCGCCCGTCAGTTTATTTCTATTTTGGAAGCAGGCATCGCAAAAATAGAATCTGGCGACTACCAGGAAAATGAGTATAAACGGCATTGACCTTATGCCCCTTTTCACTCAACAGGCACCCTCGCGGTGCCTTATTTATTTCGCTCTTGTATAAGCCCACATAGTTAATTACTCTGCTAACAAAGCGTTAGTAAAGAGAAGCCTATGAAATACGATTTGATCATTATCGGAAGCGGCTCCGTTGGATCTGCAGCCGGTTATTACGCCACGCAGGCGGGTCTGAATGTGCTGATGATTGACGCCCACCTACCCCCTCATTCTGAAGGAAGCCATCACGGCGATACCCGTCTTATGCGTCACGCTTACGGCGAAGGTGAGCGCTATGTACCGCTGGTGCTTCGGGCTCAGACGCTGTGGGATGAGCTGGCCGCACTCACCGAAGAACGCATTTTTGAGCGCACCGGGGTCATTAACCTGGGGCCCGCCAACTCCACGTTTCTGGCGAATGTCGAGGAGAGCGCGAAAGCCTACCGTCTGGACGTTGAGCGTCTGGATGCGAACGACATAATGGCGCGCTGGCCGGAAATTTCTGTCCCTGAAGACTACATTGGATTGTTTGAAGCCAATTCCGGGGTACTGCACAGCGAAACGGCCATTAAGACCTGGATTGATCTCGCCGCCAAAGCGGGCTGCGCACAGTTGTTTAACTGTCCGGTCACGGGTATCACCCACCATGCCGGGGGTTCAACCGTCACCACGTCTGAAGGTGAATATACCGCCACGCGCCTGCTGGTGAGTGCGGGAACGTGGGTGACGAAACTGCTGCCGGATCTGCCCATCCAGCCGGTACGCAAAGTCTTCTCCTGGTTCCAGTCTGACGGGCGTTACAGCAGCCAAAACAAATTCCCGGCGTTCACGGGCGAGTTACCTAATGGCGACCAGTACTACGGTTTCCCCTCGGAAAAAGACGCGCTCAAGATTGGCAAACATAACGGCGGACAGGTAATTTCCTCTGCGGAAGAACGCAAGCCGTACGGAGCCTATCCGCAGGATGGTTCCGAAGCCTTCACGTTCCTGCGTAATATTCTGCCGGGCGTAGGCGGGTTGCTTTATGGCGCAGCGTGCACCTACGACAATACGCCAGATGAAGACTTCATCATCGACACCCTGCCTGGGCACGACAACACCCTGATCGTAACCGGGCTCAGCGGTCACGGGTTTAAATTTGCCTCTGTGTTAGGTGAAATCGCCGCCCAGTTTGCTCAGGGGATTGCGCCTTCGTTTGATCTCAAACCCTTCGCGCTCTCGCGCTTTAGCCGATAATACCGCTACAGGCTCCGAATAACCGGAGCCTGATTTGCGAGAGGATCATGATGCGCAGACTGGTGAATTACCTTATCAATAACATCCGCGAGCATTTCATGCTCTACATTGTCCTTTGGTCGCTGCTGGCGATTGTTGACGTCATCTTTATTGTATTCTTCTGAAAACCATCACTGACGTTTATTGACACTCCTTTAAACTTATTTAACTTATAGTTTTTATAAAAAGTCATCTCAAATTTATTGAACGAAGCGATTGAAATACATTGCGGAAACATATTCAAATTCGCTGAAATAAAATAACTAAATAACATTATTCCTTTTTTTCAGTTGCATTATTTAATTAATCCGGCCATTTTTATTGCTCAGACATTTGAGAACGGAAATTCATATGCAATGGCGTAACTCCTCCAGCCGCTACGGAATAATATCCATGTGTTTACACTGGCTATTTGCACTTGCTGTCTATGCCATGTTTGGTCTCGGCCTCTGGATGGTGACATTAAGCTATTATGACGGTTGGTATCATCAGGCCCCCGAATTGCACAAAAGCATTGGGGTTCTGCTGATGATGGGTCTGGTTTTTCGCGTGATCTGGCGACATCTCTCTCCGCCCCCTCCTGCCCCCAAAAGCCATGGCCGTCTTACCCGCATAAGCGCTGTTGGCGCACATATCGCACTCTATGCCCTGCTGTTCGCCATTCTGATCAGCGGTTATCTCATTTCGACCGCAGACGGCAAACCGATCAGCGTGTTTGGGCTCTTTGACGTCCCTGCCACGCTGGCTGACGCCGGTTCACAGGCTGACACCGCAGGTGTGGTTCATCTGTGGCTGGCATGGAGCGTGGTGATCCTGTCTGTTCTGCATGGCCTTGCGGCCCTGAAACACCACTTTATCGATAAAGACGATACGCTGAAGCGCATGCTTGGCCGTTCGTCAGTTGACTCTGGAGCATAAAATGAAAAAACGCCTGTTGGGTATCGCATTAGGTTCGCTGTTATTTACCACCGGTTCGGCCATTGCCGCCGACTATAAAATTGATAAAGAAGGCCAGCATGCCTTCGTCAATTTCCGTATTCAGCATCTGGGTTACAGCTGGTTATATGGTACGTTCAATGATTTCGATGGCACATTTAGTTTCGACGAGAAAAACCCTGCTGCCGATAAAGTAAACGTCACCATTAATACTAACAGCGTCGACACTAATCACGCCGAGCGTGATAAACATCTGCGCAGCGCTGAATTCCTGAACGTAGGCAAATTCCCGCAAGCTACTTTCGCGTCGACAGAAGTGAAGAAAGACGGTGATAAGCTCGCTATTACCGGTAATCTGACGCTGAACGGCGTAACAAAACCGGTAACACTGGATGCGAAATTAATCGGCCAGGGAGACGATCCGTGGGGCGGAAAACGTGCTGGCTTTGAAGCCGCCGGCAAAATTCATCTGAAAGATTTTAATATCACCACAGATTTAGGACCGGCATCGCAGGATGTAGAGCTGATTATTTCGGTGGAAGGCGTTCAGCAGAAGTCATAAAACAGGCCCGGCAGGCTTTTACGCCGCCGGGCAATGTTTTACTCCGGGTCTGGAATACCCAGTTTGGTATTCAGTCGGCCCCGGGATTTATTAAAGATCTTATTCCCGTTCTCGCGCCCGGCACGGCGACGACGTTGCTCTTCTTCAGGCAAGATACTCTCTTCACTGCACAGCTCGCTACAGCAGCCATTAAACTTCTCGGCACATGCAGGACACTGAATAAACAGAAGATGACAACCGTCGTTTTTGCAGTTGGTATGCGTGTCGCACGGCGTACCGCACTGGTGGCAGTGAGCGATTACGTCCTCTGAAATTCGCTCGCCCATACGCTCATCAAACACAAAGTTTTTACCGATAAAACGCACCGGTAACCCCTGCTCGCGGGCGCGGCGGGCATATTCAATGATCCCACCCTCAATATGCCAGACTTTATTAAAACCGTTGTGTTTCATCCAGGCACTGGCTTTTTCGCAGCGGATCCCCCCGGTGCAATACATAACGATCTTTTTGTCTTTATGCTCCTGCATCATCTCAACCGCTTTCGGCAGCTGTTCACGGAAAGTGTCGGCAGGAATTTCCATCGCATTCTCGAAGTGGCCCACTTCATATTCGTAGTGGTTACGCATATCGATGAACACTGCATCCGGATCGTCGAGCATCGCGTTCACTTCAGCGGCCTTGAGGTACTCCCCCACATTCGCGGCATTGAAGCTCGGATCGTCGATGCCATCCGCCACAATACGCTCACGCACCTTCATGCGCAGCACCCAGAACGATTTGCCGTCATCATCCAGCGCAATGTTCAGGCGTAAGCCGTTAAGCGCCGGATCAAAACCATAAAGGAGCTCGCGGAAGGCGCTGACTTTGCTTTCCGGCACGCTGATCTGCGCGTTAATACCCTCACGCGCCAGATAGACGCGACCAAACACGTTCAGGGCGGTGAAAGCCTGGTAAAGCGCATCGCGGGTCGCCTGTGGATCGTTGATGGTAAAATATTTATAGAAAGAGATCGTTGTGCGCGGTTCGGTTTCGGCCAACATACGCGCTTTCAACATCTCATTCGAAACGCGGTTGTGTAACACTGGCATGGTGTACAAGTCCTGCAATCGTTGAGAAATAAAAATCGGTCGGCATGATATAGCAAACAAAGACAATTTACATCCACACAATTTACGCTACATTTCAGTCAACCTGATTAATCAGACTTAACACTTGCATATTCTTTCATGTTTCGATGACAGACATTTTGGCTATGCCTCAAAAAATGAGACAATAGCCCTTCAGGACGTTAGAACACAGGACAGACATGACCCAGTTACCGAAATTTACTGCCGCGCTTTTACACCCACGCTATTGGTTAACATGGTCAGGCATTGGCTTGTTGTGGCTAATTGTACAGCTGCCTTATCCCGTAATTTTCCGCATGGGTAAAGGACTGGGCCGCATTGCTCAACAATTTATGAAGCGTCGCGCCAGGATCGCGTATCGAAATCTTGAGCTTTGCTTTCCTCAGATGAGCGAATCTGAGCGTCACGACATGGTGGTTAAAAACTTCGAATCTGTCGGCATGGGACTGATGGAGACCGGTATGGCCTGGTTCTGGTCGGATAAGCGCATGGCGCGCTGGACGGAAGTGGCCGGAACCGGCATGGATCCGGTGCATAATCTCCAGGCCAACCAGACTGGCGTCCTGCTGATTGGCGTTCATTTCCTGACGCTCGAAATTGGCGCGCGCATGTTCGGCATGCAGGCGCCGGGTATTGGCGTTTATCGTCCCAACGATAATCCGGTGATCGATTTGATACAGACCAACGGACGCATGCGCTCGAATAAAAGCATGATCGACCGCAAAGACCTTAAAGGGATGATCCGCGCCCTCAAATCAGGTGAAGTGGTCTGGTATGCCCCGGATCATGACTATGGCCCGCAATCCAGCGTGTTTGTCCCGTTCTTTGCGGTGGAAGATGCGGCGACAACCACCGGGACCTGGATGCTGGCGCGGATGTCCAAAGCGGCTATCGTGCCGTTTGTACCGCGCCGTAAACCAGACGGTTCAGGCTATCAGCTCATCATGCTGGAGCCGGAACTCACGCCGCCGCTGGATGATGCAGAAACCACCGCGCGCTGGATGAATGCTATTGTCGAGAAATGCATTATGCTCGCTCCCGAGCAGTACATGTGGCTGCATCGCCGCTTCAAAACCCGGCCTCAGGGCGTCCCTTCTCGTTATTAATCTGCATGCGGTCTTCCGGGCCGCAAGCTGTTTTAGCTTTAAAAGCTCCCCGTCATTGCGGCAATCATACCCCAGGCGCATAATTAGCAGGCTTATTACCTCACTGGTCACGGTGCCCTGCACCTCATTATGCGGATAGTTATGTCCTCCACAGATGCTCCCATAAACTGGAAACGCAACCTGACGGTTGCATGGCTGGGTTGTTTTCTTACTGGCGCCGCCTTTAGCCTGGTAATGCCCTTCCTGCCCCTCTACGTTGAACAGCTCGGCGTCACCGGCCATAGCGCACTGAATATGTGGTCCGGCCTGGTGTTCAGCATTACGTTCCTGTTC
This sequence comes from Enterobacter cloacae complex sp. ECL411, assembly GCF_021869665.1. Classification (NCBI taxonomy): domain Bacteria; kingdom Pseudomonadati; phylum Pseudomonadota; class Gammaproteobacteria; order Enterobacterales; family Enterobacteriaceae; genus Enterobacter; species Enterobacter cloacae complex sp. ECL411. The sequence continues at coordinate 1,690,739 of NZ_CP091486.1, read as the reverse complement.
TCCGCCATTGCGTCGCCTTTCTGGGGTGGGCTTGCGGATCGCAAAGGCCGCAAAATTATGCTGCTGCGCTCCGCGCTCGGCATGGCGATCATAATGCTGTTGATGGGGGTGGCGCAGAATGTCTGGCAGTTCCTGATATTACGCGCGCTTCTGGGTCTGCTCGGGGGATTTATCCCCAATGCCAACGCCCTGATCGCAACCCAAATCCCACGCCATAAAAGCGGCTGGGCATTAGGTACGCTCTCCACTGGCGGCGTAAGCGGCGCACTGCTGGGTCCGCTGGCGGGCGGGCTGCTGGCCGACCACTACGGACTGCGGCCGGTATTCTTCATTACCGCCAGCGTGCTGTTCCTCTGCTTCCTCGTGACGCTTATCTGCATCCGCGAGAATTTCACGCCGGTAGCCAAAAAAGAGATGCTGCACGCCCGGGATGTGCTGGCCTCGCTGAAAAACCCAAAGCTGGTGCTGAGCCTGTTTGTGACCACCATGATTATTCAGGTGGCCACCGGTTCAATCGCGCCTATTCTGACGCTCTATGTCCGCGACCTGGCCGGCAACGTCAGCAATATCGCCTTTATCAGCGGCGTGATCGCCTCTGTTCCCGGCGTGGCCGCGTTGCTGAGCGCGCCGCGGCTCGGCAAGCTGGGCGATCGCATCGGCCCGGAGAAAATTCTGATCTGCGCCCTGATCCTCTCCGTTCTGCTGCTGATCCCCATGTCGATGGTGCAGTCTCCCTGGCAGCTCGGCGTATTGCGCTTTCTGCTGGGCGCAGCGGACGGCGCGTTGCTTCCGGCGGTGCAGACGCTGCTGGTCTATAACTCCACCAACCAGATTGCCGGACGTATTTTCAGCTACAACCAGTCGTTTCGCGATCTGGGTAACGTCACCGGGCCGCTGGTCGGCGCGGGGGTTTCGGCCAGTTTCGGTTTCCGGGCGGTCTTTATCGTGACGGCAGGCGTCGTGCTGTTCAACGCTGTTTATTCCTGGCTCAGCTTATCCCGGGCGCTACGCCCGGCGCGCATAACACAACATCGTGACGGCTAATTTACGCATTCATACTTGCACAATCATATAATCAGCTATTCTTTCCCTGAATACCTTCACAAAAAACAGGGAGACACCAATGACCATGTACGCCACGCTGGAAGAAGCTATCGATGCCGCTCGCGAAGAATTCCTCGCCGATAATCCCGGCATTGAGGAAGAAGATGCTGACGTGCAACAACTCAATATCCAAAAATACGTCCTTCAGGACGGCGATATTATGTGGCAGGCCGAATTCTTTGCTGATGAAGGTGAGGACGGAGAATGTCTGCCGATATTGAGTGGTGAAGGTGCGCAGGCGGTATTCGACGGCGACTATGACGAAATTGAGTTACGTCAGGAGTGGCTGGAAGAAAATACGCTGCATGAATGGGATGAAGGTGAGTTTCAGCTCGAACCGCCGCTGGATACCGAAGAAGGTCAGGCCGCAGCGGACGAATGGGACGAGCGATAAGCTCTCGTTACTCGTAAGGGCCGTGGCTGGCATCGATGGGCAGCAGTAGCGTGTCGAAAATCAGCGAAAACGGCAGATCGAGCACGGTGAGATAGCGCCATGCGGAATCGCGGACATCCCACTGTACGCCGGGGTAGTACTGATTCCCGTGGCCCTGTCCGGGAATGGTGCGGCTGATGATGCTGCCGCAGCCGCTGAGCAGGCATGCCATCATGACGACGATGATTACTTTCATTTCTGACCTCTAAAAAAATACCGGCCTCACAGCCGGTATTTTATTTGGCGGGTGGCGCTTCGCTTACCCGCCCTACTTAACAACTTACTTCGCCTTCAGGGCCAGCGGATTCAGCTTCACGTCCTTGTAGTAGTTCACCCACGAAGAGTATCTCTCCGGAGAAGTCCACACGCGGTAGTGAAGCCGTGCCATCGTCACCGGATCGCTCAACAGCACCAGACGACGGTCGCGGTTAAGCTTTTCTGGCGTCTCATTCAGCGCCTGCTCAACGTGGCGATCGCGGGCGATCTCCAGCACCTGGCTGGCGCGGTGACGCGCAGTCGCCATCGCGGTTGCCAGCGCATTGAATGACGGGTTAAACACGGCGTGCATAAAGCCATCATCCAGCGTGCGTTTGCGGTTCTGCTCCAGATAGGTATCGGTATCCACCAGCACCTGCGGCGGAGAATACTCTTCCGGGATCAGGAACAGCTTCCAGCGTTTGGTACGCAGGCCCACCGTAGAACGACTGGAGATCACCGACACAAATGGCGACAGGATCAGCGAGAAGACGATTGGCGCCAGCCAGAACAGGAAACGCAGATCCAGCCAGGCCATACCAACGGCCCACACCAGGCCTAGCAGCAGCTGAGAGCCGTGGCGCATAAAGGCTTCACTCCATGGCGTAGAGTCATCGTCACGCTGCGGTGAATTCCACACCACTTCCCATCCCAGGAACGCGCTCACCACGAATACCGTGTGGAACAGCATACGCACCGGTGCCAGCAGGACCGAGAACAGCACTTCCAGCAGCAGTGAAAGGGTTACGCGGCAGAAACCACCGTACTCCTTCGAACCTTTACACCAGATCAGAATGATACTGAGCAGCTTAGGCAGGAACAGCAGCACCATGGTCGACGCGAACAGCGCAATCGCCAGCTCCGGACGCCACTGCGGCCACACCGGGAACAGCTGGCGCGGTTGCAGGAAGTACTGCGGCTCCGTCAGGGCATGCACAACCTGCAACGCGGTCGAGAGTGCCAGGAACATAAACCACAGCGGCGCAGACAGATAGGACATCACGCCCGTCAGGAACACCGCACGGTGAACAGGGTGCATCCCCTTCACCAGGAACAGGCGGAAGTTCATCAGGTTACCGTGACACCAGCGGCGGTCACGCTTGAGCTCATCCAACAGGTTCGGCGGCAGCTCTTCATACGAGCCCGGCAGATCGTAGGCAATCCAGACGCCCCACCCTGCGCGACGCATCAGCGCGGCTTCCACAAAGTCATGCGACAGAATGGACCCGGCAAACGATCCTTCACCCGGCAGCGGCGCCAGGGCGCAGTGCTCGATGAATGGCTTCACGCGGATAATGGCGTTGTGGCCCCAGTAGTGAGATTCACCCAGCTGCCAGAAGTGCAGACCGGCAGTAAACAGCGGCCCGTAGACGCGGGTCGCAAACTGCTGGCAGCGCGCATATAGCGTGTCCATACCGGACGCTTTTGGCGAGGACTGAATAATACCCGCGTTCGGATTGGCTTCCATCAGACGGACCAGCCCGCTCAGACAGTCGCCGCTCATCACGGAGTCCGCATCCAGTACCACCATGTAGCTGTACTGGTTACCCCAGCGACGGCAGAAGTCATCGATGTTCCCGCTCTTACGCTTAACACGACGACGACGACGACGGTAGAAGATCTGCCCTTCGCCCTGCACTTCAGCAATCAGCTCCATCCAGGCTTTTTGCTCTGCCACGCAGATATCCGGGTTGTAGCTGTCGCTCAGGATGTAGACGTCGAAATGCGCCGCGTTACCGGTCGCCTTTACGGACTCCCAGGTGGCACGCAGCCCGGCGAATACGCGGTCAACATCTTCGTTACAGATAGGCATGATCAGCGCGGTACGGTGCTCAGGATTGAGGGGTTCATCCCCGACCGTCGACGCGGAAATGCTGTATTTGTCACGCCCCATCAGCAGTTGCAGGAAGCCCATCAGCGCCGTCCAGAACCCGGCGGAGACCCAACAGAACAGCACGGCAAACAGCAGAAGGATGCCGCTCTGTAAAATATACGGCAGCAGCTGCATGAAGGAGACCCAGATATCCTGGCCAATCATGTCAGCAGGGTTAATCAATGCCCAGCCCTGGTACGGCAGAATAGTTTTCATGTACCAGGTGGCGACAACCGTCTGTGCCAGCGTCAGCAGCAGCAGAATGTAACGACGAATCGTTCCCACGGTACGCCATTTCTGCTCGGACGCCTGCTGTTCTTTGGTCAGACGTGACAGATAGCGCGGCGTCACGTCACGCCCACGCAGGCGATCCCAGAAGCGACCCACCGGGTTGGTGCGCCACGGATCGGGGAACATAGAGGAACGCGTGGCCTTCGGCATCGCCTGTAGCTGGTCACGCCCTTCGTCATCCTTGATTAACTGCCCTTCTGCCAGCGAGTCTGGCCATGCCTGCTCCAGACGTGCCTTCACTGACCCCAGCGGCGTATCATCATCACGGGAAAAGTGACGATGTTCACCATCCAGCGCGGTGTGAACCGCGCGGATGTCGCTCGCAGGGAGTGCCGCTTTTTCAATGTCCGTTAGCGGCATGGCATCAATATATTCAGATGTATTATTCATTGGCAGGTAGCTGATAGCTCCAGGTTTCACTCAGCGGCTTATCGTTACTGACCAGCGCGGCGCGCATTTCAGTGGTCTGTTTCGGATCTTTCACCTTCACGCGCAGGGTCAAACGCCACCCTTTGGTGACCGGATTGTAACGCACAGCGTTCTCAACGATTTCACCGTTATCGCCAATGCTGGCCTGTGCCGTCACGGCAGTATCCGGCGCCAGTTTTTTCATATCCTGCCCGGTGAAGTCCACGATAAATGCCAGCGTGCCATCCGGCTGACGAATCAGGTTGGACTGCTTCACGTCCCCCGTAGAACGACGCGTCTGCATCACATACGCGTTATCCGGTGCGTGCAGTTTGTCTTCGTCACGGCTGAAGGTGATCGCATACTTGAAGTTCATCTCTTTACCGGCTTCAGGCAGCTGATCCGGTGTCCAGTACGCCACGATGTTATCGTTGGTTTCATCATTGGTTGGAATTTCAACCAGCTCAACCTTGCCTTTACCCCAGTCGCCTTTCGGTGTAACCCAGGCGCTTGGGCGCAGATCGTAGCGGTCGTCCAGATCTTCAAAGCGGGAGAACTGACGGCCACGTTGCAGCAGACCAAAGCCCTGCGGGTTTTCCATCGCAAAGCTGCTGACGGCGAGGTGTTTCGGGTTGTTCAGCGGACGCCAGATCCACTCGCCGTTACCAGCATGAATGGAAAGACCATTAGAATCATGCAGTTGAGGGCGGAAGTTAGTCGCCGGAGACGGCTGATTCGGCCCGAACAGGAACATGCTGGTCAGCGGCGCGACGCCCAGTTTGCCCACTTTATCGCGCAGGTAAACTTTAGACTGTACGTCAACCACCGTGTCACGCCCTGGCATGATCACGAAACGATAAGCGCCTGTCGCACGAGGGGAGTCCAGCAGCGCATAAATTGTCAGACGTTTGTCGGTTGGTTTTGGACGTTCGATCCAGAACTCGCGAAAACGTGGAAATTCTTCACCTGATGGCAGCGCGGTATCAATTGCCAGACCGCGCGCAGAAAGCCCGTACACCTGCCCCGCGCCAATCACGCGGAAGTAGCTGGCGCCAAGCATGCTGACGATTTCGTCGTTTTTATCTTTGCTGTTAATCGGGTAAAGCACCTTGAAGCCTGCGAAGCCGAGGTCTTTCACCGTGTCTTTATCGTGTTGCACATCGCCAAAATTGAAATAATCCGGGCTGTACTTGATTTTACGTACCGCGGTCGCCGTCACTTCATTGATGGCAACCGGCGTGTCGAAGTACATACCCTGGTGGTAAAATTCAAGCTTGAACGGGGTTTTAATATTGTTCCAGTACGCTTTATCGTGATTGAACTGGATCTGCTGATAGTCCGCGTATTTCATGTCGCGGAAAACGGAGGGCAGGTTACTTTTTGGCGCTTCGTAGCTCTTGCCCGCCATCGATTTAGCCTGTTTTGCGACATCATCGATGTTAAAGGCCAGTGCAGATGAGGTATACAGTGACAACAGCACTGCTACACCCAACCAACGCATTTTCATCATTTGTGGTTTATGTTTCATAATAAGTAAGCACTTCCCCCTTTGTGTGCTTATATCGATCCGATCCATTTTAATGGAAACTCAGGCAATCCGACAACATTATCACTGCTTTGTTCAGCTCGCTGGCTCATGGATTAAGCAAATGAAAGAACCCGCTTTTCACTTTGCGTGCTTATCCTGGAGACAGGGTGTCGGTCTTGGTGTAGGGTTGGCTCCGAATGTAACCATTATGAGCCTTAGGGATAAGGCGAAAAGTCTGAGAATGCGCAAAGTTATATGAGCACAACCCCTGTACAACGTGAATATTTCCTCGACTCGATCCGCGCATGGCTCATGCTATTGGGGATCCCTTTTCATATTTCACTGATCTATTCCAGCCACACCTGGCATGTGAACAGCCAGATGCCCTCCTGGTGGCTGACGCTGTTCAATGATTTTATCCATGCCTTCCGCATGCAGGTGTTTTTCGTCATTTCAGGCTATTTCTCTTACATGCTCTTCTTGCGCTATCCCCTCAAGCGGTGGTGGAAAGTGCGCGTGGAGCGCGTGGGCATACCAATGTTGACGGCCATTCCGCTGCTGACGCTGCCGCAGTTCATCATGTTGCAGCATGTTAAAGGCAAGGCGGAAAACTGGCCTAATCTCTCGTTCTATGAGAAATACAACACCCTGGTCTGGGAGCTGATTTCCCACCTCTGGTTCCTGCTGGTACTGGTGGTGCTAACCACGGTGAGTTTGCTGATCTTCAGTCAACTGCGCCAGCGCGCGAGCGCCGCAACCTCGACCTTCTTCGCCAACATCACCCTGGGCAAGCTGTCGCTGCTGTTTCTTGCGCTGGGGGTCGCGTATGCCGCCGTCAGGCGTACGCTGCTCATTGTCTACCCTCCCATTCTGAGCGATGGGCTGTTTAATTTCGTGGTGATGCAGACCCTGTTCTACATTCCCTTCTTCCTGATTGGGGCGCTGGCATTTATTCATCCCCGGCTTAAAGCGCTGTTTACCACCCCCTCCCCCTGGTGTGCGGTGGGTGCTGCGCTGGCCTTTGCCGCCTATCTTCTCAATCAGCGCTTTGGCAGCGGGGACGCGTGGATGTATGAGACAGAGAGCGTGATAACGATGCTGATGGGCCTGTGGATGGTTAACGTGGTGTTCGCCCTTGGCCATCGTCTGCTGAATTTTAAATCAAGTCGCGTCACCTATTTCGTTAATGCTTCACTGTTTATCTACCTGGTCCACCATCCGCTGACGCTGTTTTTCGGGGCGTACATTACGCCGCATATCAAATCGAATGCGCTGGGCTTCTTCACCGGTCTGGTCTTTGTGGTTGGCATTGCCATCGTGTTGTATGAAATCCACCTGCGGATCCCGCTTTTGCGTTTCCTGTTCTCAGGCAAACCTCAGGTTAAAGCGGGATAAAAAAACGGCGCCTCCAGAGCGCCGTTTTTGCTTTTCAGACATCAAAATGCCTGGCTGCGCGCGGTCAAAAGCCGCTGATACAGGTCGGCGGTGTGCTCATCGAAACAGACAAAAATGACTTTTTCCGGCATGGGTTTGAGGGAAAGGTAGTGATAAACGGTATTCACGGCGATCGTAGCTGCCGCTTCCTTTGGATAACCGTACACCCCGGTGCTAATGGCGGGGAATGCCATGGTCTTATAGCCGTTATCTGCCGCAAGCCGCAGGCAGTTACGATAAGCCTGCTCCAGAATCTCAGCCTCATGGCGGTCGCCACCGTGCCAGACGGGTCCAACGGTATGGATCACCGCTTTGGCCGGGAGATCGCCCGCAAGCGTAATAACAGCATGCCCCGGCGGGCACTCTCCCTGCTGCTGGCGCACGGTTTTGCATGCTTCAAGGAGCTGAGGGCCCGCGGCCCGGTGAATGGCACCGTCTACCCCGCCCCCACCCATCAGGGAGGAATTGGCTGCGTTGACGATCACGTCAACGTGCACCGTCGTGATATCGCCATGAATAACGTCGATTTGCGGTCTCATAAACACCCTCTGCAACCCGCCTTTTTCATCAGTGTATCGCAGAGGGAGAAGGAGAAAAACTGTCGCGAAAAAAACGGCGGTTAACGGTAATCCACCTGAACGACCGCAAGCGTTTTCTTTTCATTCAGGTATTTCATGGTGACAGCGGCCAGCTCTGAGTGAGGATGATGGCCCCGGAGCGCCTCGTCATAACTGATGGTATGCGTTTTCATACGGTTATTTTCCGGGCAGGAAATTGCAAACTGCTGATGCCGGGGCGTGACTTCGCACGGGTCAGCGACCACCGCGCCACGAAAATGAATCACCCCACCATTCTCTATAGTTGCTGAATAAGCCGGAGAAATAAAAGAGGACAGGATCAGTCCCAGACCAGAAATAATACACGCTGCGGATTTGAACATTATTTGTACTCCTCAATGAAATTCGTCCTTGAGGGGTAAAAACGCTCCGTTATGACGTATCAATTTAAGCAACCCGTTTGCTGGGTTCTTGATATCAGCATAGCTTACCTGTGCAGCGCCGCCACTTTATTAAATCATTGATTTTATGAATGATTAAAGCGTACTTGCCGGTGCGTTCCACTGCTGTGATAAATGAAGCGATTTTCCATCGGAAACGGTGACGATTATTTTTACCGCATCCCCTGAGCGAATATTTAAACTGATTCGCGTTAAATCAATCGGCTGATTAGCGGGTATAAAAAGAGTATTTTTCTGCCGCGATGTACTTTGTCCCCCCTGCCCCTGTCGGACAGATAACACCTCAACCTGACATTCGCAGGCGTCTGCCAGCGTGACCTGAGGAATAATGGTTGTCACATTTGCCTGCTGTGAGGTACTGAACGTTATCTGGCTGGCAAGCGCGGCAAGGAGAATGAATGTGCTCATGAGATCCTCCCGAAAAAAAACAGGGCGGATGCCCTGTTTTTTGGTACAGAAATGAATCAGTACTGGTGTGCGGTCGCGTTGTTGCCGAAGCCAACCTGGTTCACAGTCACCGTTGAGCCGGACGCTGTCTGGTCTACCGCCGCGCCGTTGCCGCCGCCGAACTGTTTCACGTTGATAACAGAATCTTTGCTATTCCACTGGTCGATGGTGGCGCTGTTACCAAAGCCTTTTTGCAGCAGATCGATAGAACTGTCATCAGAGCCCTGGCCAACGTCTGCGCCGTTACCGCCACCATGCTGGGTAATGGTCAATTCAGAATCTCGGGCGTCCGTCTGCAAAGCAAGCGCGGAGTTACCGCCGCCGTACTGGTAAATGCTCAGGGTTGAGTCAGGGCCGTTATTGCCGCCACCCCAGCCACCACCGTGACCGCCGCCAAATTGTGGTACCGCACCTGCGAAAGCACTGCCAGAAACTACGATTGCTGCAATAACTGCCACTTTGAAAAGTTTCATGGTAAACCCCCATCGGATTGATTAAGGCGTCACACATCGCTAGCGTTGAATAACGCGAATAGCCATTTGCGACTGTCTCTGTACTACAACTGCTGTTTTCTGCGTACCATACTGCGTTATATTCGCCCTGTTACCCGAGCCTTTCTGGATAATCATGGCGGTGTTGCCAAAAGCGCCCTGCTTAATACTCGCATCGTTGCCGTTGCCGGTCTGATCGATATAAGCAAGGTTATACGTCCCTGACTGATCAACATTCGCGCGGTTATTCCCGCCCTCCTGGGAAATAACGGACAGCAATTTAGAACCGCCCTGGCGTACATCAGCATTATTTCCTGAACCCTGTTGACCAATAATGGCTGCCTGATTGTATGAAGCTTTACTTAATTCATTTATCGCAAAATTATATTCAGAACTGGCTAAATCTGAATCACCTGCGATTACAAACCCAGGCGCACCCAGTAATGTAAACATCATAAACAACGTTTTGTTTTTCATGCTGTCACCCTGGACCTGGCTATAAAAAAGGTATTCCTTACTCCGTTAACGCGATTCGTTTTGTTAACGCCGCGTTACGGAAAAGAGTATGTCTGCCGAAACATGTTTAATATCTCACCCGTGCGCCTTATTTTTATATTCCCCTTCACCTCAAAGTCGTAAATCTCGCCTGAAACGACGGGATACTCGCCTAAAGCAGAAACCAAAAATGTCTTCCTGCGCTTGTACAACAGCGAGACAGGCTGTCCAACCTGTACCGGCTTCTTCAGACAAAAACGACAATGCCCTTTGTCACGCGCGTGACACGAAGCAAGTTTTCTTAAGAAAAAATTCCGGCTTAGGGAAGTCTTATGTTTTTAGCAGAGTTCATACTTTTTACCGGCTGGCTTACAATAATAAAAAACCAGATAATACAACTCATTATAATATACCGTATGGTTTTTAAAATCTGTGCACGTTTATACACCTGTACAACTTTCCCCTTATCTTAAAATCTATTAACCCTGCAAAATACACAAATAAATATCGAATTTTACATTCTGTTACACGATTAACACTTGCTTTAAAGTTTGCAATAGCTAGATTGAAAACAGCAGTACATTATTTGTTTTTAATTTTACCGCCTCCTTTGGAGGAAGGTTTTTTAACTACACACAGCAGTGCCACACCTGCAGTACTTCTGGTGCCCTTTTCAATAATACGAGGGCAACTGCCGGGTGTCATAAATAACGTGGGGTTTCATCATGTTTAATGAAGTCCATAGCTTACCCGGTCATACATTATTGTTGATCACAAAACCTTCCTTACAAGCGACAGCGTTATTGCAGCTTTTAAAACAATGCCTGTCACTTAACGGGAAACTTCATAACATTCAACGTTCTTTTGATGATATCGCTCCTGGCAGCATCATTCTTCTCGATATGATGGAAGCGGATAAAAAACTGATCCATTACTGGCAAGATAATTTAAGCAGGAAAAACAATAATATCCGCGTGTTGTTATTGAATACGCCTGATGAGTATCCTTTCCGCGAAATTGAGAGCTGGCCGCATATTAACGGCGTGTTTTACGTTACAGAAGAAGAAAACCGTGTCGTGGAGGGTTTGCAGGGCATATTGCGGGGGGAGTGTTATTTCTCGCAAAAACTGGCCAGCTACCTCATTACCCACTCCGGAAATTATCGCTATAACAGTTCGGAATCGGCCCTTCTGACGCACCGTGAGAAAGAGATCCTGAACAAACTGCGTATTGGTGCTTCAAATATTGAAATCGCCCGTTCGTTATTTATCAGCGAAAATACGGTTAAGACGCATCTTTATAATCTTTTCAAAAAGATAGCTGTTAAAAATCGCACGCAGGCGGTGTCGTGGGCAAACGATAACCTCAGGCGTTAATAGCATGAAACGCACCCTAAGTTGGATTGCCGCCGCAGGCATTATGCTTGCTGCCGGAAACCTTCAGGCTGTTGAGGTGGAAGTTCCTGGACTGTTGACCGACCACACCGTCACCTCTGTCGGACACGATTTTTATCGTGCCTTCAGCGATAAGTGGGAAAGCGATTATCCGGGTAATTTAACCATCAACGAACGGCCCAGTGCGCGGTGGGGAAGCTGGATCACAATAACCGCTAATCAGGACGTTATTTACCAGACTTTTTTATTCCCAACGAAAAGAGACTTCGATCAGAACGTCGCTTTCGCACTGGCACAAACAGAAGAAGCTATTAACCGCCTACAGTTAGATAAAGCCCTTTTGAGCACAGGCGATTTAGCAAAAGATGAGTTCTAGCAACGACACCTATTTCGGAGGCTGTAATGCGTCTCGCACACACAGTGATTTCGTTAATGCTCATTGCGCCGTTGAGTTGGGCCGGAAATATGACATTCCAGTTCCGCAACCCTAATTTTGGCGGCAACCCGAATAACGGAGCCTTTATGCTTAACCAGGCGCAGGCTCAAAATTCCTATAAAGACCCCAGCTATGACGATGATTTCGGTATCGAGACCCCGTCAGCTCTGGATAATTTTACTCAGGCCATCCAGTCGCAAATATTAGGTGGCTTATTAACCAACATTAATACCGGAAAACCCGGCCGGATGGTCACTAATGACTTTATCGTCGATATTGCCAATAAAGACGGGCAGCTTCAGTTAAATGTGACAGACCGAAAAACCGGTAAGACGTCGACAATCCAGGTTTCCGGTTTGCAGACCAGTTCAACTGATTTCTAAACAACCCCGAAATAAGGACAATTATTATGCAGCGCTTTTTTATTTTAGTTGCAGTGTGCTTATTAAGCGGTTGTTTAACTGCCCCGCCAAAAGAAGCCGCTAAACCCACCCTAATGCCCCGTGCCCAGAGCTATCGGGATCTGACGCATCTGCCGGGCCCTACCGGGAAGATATTCGTCTCGGTCTATAACATTCAGGATGAGACGGGCCAGTTCAAACCGTATCCGGCCAGTAACTTCTCCACGGCCGTACCGCAGAGCGCCACCGCGATGCTGGTTACCGCCCTGAAAGATTCGCGCTGGTTTATCCCGCTGGAACGCCAGGGGCTGCAAAACCTGCTTAACGAACGAAAAATCATTCGTGCTGCACAGGAGAATGGTACCGTTGGCGTCAATAACCGCATGCCGCTACAGTCTCTCACCGCAGCCAATATCATGGTGGAAGGCTCGATTATCGGCTACGAAAGTAACGTGAAATCGGGCGGCGCGGGTGCCCGTTACTTTGGTATCGGGGCCGACACGCAGTATCAGCTGGATCAGATTGCCGTCAACCTGCGCGTGGTTAACGTGAGCACGGGTGAAATTTTATCCTCCGTGACCACCAGCAAAACGATTCTCTCATATGAAGTGCAGGCGGGGGTATTCCGCTTTATCGACTACCAGCGTTTGCTGGAGGCTGAAATTGGCTATACCTCTAACGAGCCGGTCATGCTGTGTCTGATGTCGGCCATCGAAACCGGGGTGATTTTCCTGATTAATGACGGCATCGATCGCGGCTTGTGGGATCTTCAGAATAAAAGTGACGTGAGTAATGCGGTGCTGGTGAAATACCGTGAGATGTCGGTTCCGCCGGAGTCATGATTGGCGGCGTATAAAAAGGCGAGATTTTCGTCTCGCTTTTTTTTATTTACTTACCACAGGAACGTTCTGGCTCTTCTCGCGTCGGGCTGCAAGCCAGAGACCGCTGTTCTTCATAGCGTAGCCAAACAGTAATCCCAGCATGAGCGAAGGGACCACCAGCTTCCAGTCCCCCTGGCCTGCAAAGGTCGCGCAGGCACCCATGAACGTGCCGGGCACAAAGGACAACAGCAGATGTTTTGCCTGAACGCACATCAGGAAAGCCACAATACCGGTCATGACGTACCCCAGGATTTCCACATGCGGCGCCAGCGCGCTGCCCTTCATAATGATCAGCGCCCAGACCACGCCACTCAGTAACGTGCTGCCTGAAATAAAGAGCCCTTTAAAACCACCCTGCGGACAGGCGAAATAGGCCGTGCAGCCAAGAAAACCGGCCCAGCTCAACAAACCGAGAGATACCGCCACCCAACCCCAGAGGCCGGAGAGGATGCCAGTCGTGATTGCAATACAAAGTAATATGTTCATGGTGCGCATCTTAGCAGATGCGCACCCTAGAAATGAGATCAGAAGCACGTTACGTGCAAGTTGAAATGTATCGTTGCAAGATTTTTGTGATTTAAATCACTCTTCACTCTCTTCTTCCAGCTCATCCCACATGGCAGCGATAGCGTCACGCGTCAGCGGAGCCAGCGTTCTCCAGAACGGAGAGGTGGCGTGGGCTTCAACTTTACCCAGGAAGGTTCCGACCCACGGCAGCAGATACGTTTCGAACAGGGTTTCAATCGCCTCATTCTCATCATCACCTGCTTTATCTTCAATCCATGAGGCCGCCAGCAACAGGGTACCGATATGATCGGCAGGCATATCCGTCAGCGGCATGCCGCGTTCTGAAAGAAACGCCCGAACTTCCGCTTCGGTCGCACCTTCCTGCCAGGCAGAACGATACGGCGACACGCGACACTCTTCCCCCACGAACAGCGCGTTGTAATCCGTTGAAATCTGCTGCATATCGCAACTTTTTTGCAAGCGTTCCAGCAACTCATCCTGTTCCAGCGGCCAGCTCTGCGCCAGTTTACCTTCACGAATCAGGGTAAACAGCGGAACCAGCAGCGGATCCTGCGGCTGGCGGTAATATAAGGTGCCCAGCACGCGGCAAAGGATGGAAAACTCATTCATGTTTTTATTCCGTTATTAATTAAAGATCGGCAAATTCGTCAATCGGCGCCATGCCGCGCGACTCAAGGAAGTCGAGCATACGACGCGGCGTGACGTTCAGGATCTGTTCTTCCGGGAAATTCACGTCCCGCAATATTTTCAGGCACTCGCTGAAATCACCCAGCGTGAAGGCCGTGTGTGAATCAGAGCCCAGCGCCACCATTCCGCCCGCGTCACGCACGGCCGCCGCAACGTCGCGACAGTTGGCCTCACTGCCCTTACGCGAATGCACGAACGAGGAGTTGTTGATCTCCAGCGCCACGCGGTGCTTCGCTGCGGCCTGTGCCACGGCCTGAATATCGATCGGGTATTTCGGATTTCCCGGGTGGCTGATAATGTGCACATTGCCGCTGGCAATGGTGGCAATCATCGCCGCAGTGTTGGTCTCTTTATCCTGGGGCGCAAAGACCGGCTCGTGGAAGCCGGCGAGGATCAGATCTAACGAGGTCAGCATCGGGCCGGTGCAGTCAATTTCCCCGTCGGTATTTTTGATGTTCGCTTCGATGCCGCGCAGTATCCCGATACCGTCAACCAGACGTGGCCAAATACGCATATTCACAAAATGCCAGTAGTGCGGCGCATCCGCCATATCCGGACCGTGATCGGTTATCGCAAACAGTTTGATGCCTTTCAGCTTCGCCTGAGCGATATAATCATGGAGGTTACTGTAAGCGTGGGTACTGGCGACGGTGTGCATATGCAGGTCAACGGGATACATCTTTCTCTCCTCTGCGGTTTTTCCAAAGGATAGCAGTTATCAGCGGCGAATATTAGCAAAAACCCGGCGAACGTCGGGTTTCTCTCAGTAGCCTCGCTGTCTGTCTACCTGTCCGGTCACCGCATTGCCCTTCTCTATTTCGCTGATGGTATGCGAGATATACGCCACGGCCTCCGCCGGTCGCGTCACGGCCGCAATATGGGGCGTCATCGCCACGCGCGGATGTGCCCAGAGCGGGCTGTCTGTCGGCAGCGGTTCGCGGCTATACACATCCAGCATTGCGCCTTTCAGTTTACCGCTATCCAGCGCTTTCAGCAGATCGTCTTCCACAACGTGTACCCCGCGCGCCAGGTTCATTAAGTAGCTATCTTCTGCCAACTGGTTGAGGAGCGTGCCATTGATAATGCCGACCGTTTCCGCCGTATTCGGCAGCAGGTTAATGAGAACGCGTGTCCCTTTCAGGAACGCCGGGAGTTCGTCCGTTCCGGCAAAGCTCTCGACGCCCGGATAATCCTTACGGCTCCGGCTCCAGCAGCGCAGTGGGAAGCCCCACGGGGCGAGCGCTTCGGCGACTTTCGAACCCAGCACACCCGCCCCGAGGATGCCGATGGTGAAATCTTCACGCTGATAATCCGGGAGCGGTTCCCAGTGGGATTGCTGTTTAAACGCCTGATAATCGTCGAAGCGGCGGAACCAGTGCAGCACCTGGCTTACGGCGTATTCCTGCATCTGCTCCCCCATACCGGTATCTTCCAGACGAAACAGGGGAATATCTTCCGGCAGCATTTCAGGGTGTGCCTTCAGCTTACTGAGAATGGAATCCACCCCCGCACCAAGAGCAAACACCGCCTTTAAACGGCGTCCCTGTAGCATTTCGACCGGGGGATGCCAGACCAGCGCGTAGTCGCCATGTTCATTATCGCCCTGTTTCCATTCGCGAACGCGTGCGCCAGGCAGTGCCGCCGTGAGCGCCTTAATCCAGTAAGCCGTATCAAAAGTGGGGTGATAGAAGATAATATCCATAGTCATTGCCTTTTAGTGCGCTGTTTTATTTTCATTTTCAACTGGCTTGTCAGCATAACAAATTTATCGCTAAACCGCGTTGCTGATAAAAGAGGCGCTTTTCGCACATTTCGAAATCAGGTTGCCTGAAGTTTGTCTAAACACGCTAAATTACTGAAAAAGTGGGTTGACGGCAGTACGGCTTTTCCTTACATTAGCGCCCGTCCCGACAACAACGGGATGACAATATGGTGAGGTGTCCGAGTGGCTGAAGGAGCACGCCTGGAAAGTGTGTATACGGCAACGTATCGGGGGTTCGAATCCCCCCCTCACCGCCATATTCAAGACGAGAGCTCGTACGAAAGTACGGGCTTTTTTCTTATATATTCTCCGCAAGGGGGGGATGAGAACCCCCGACCGGGGTTCGACAACTGGCGCAGCCAGTTGGACAGACTGAGAGCGTAGCGAACAGGCTGCCCGAAGGGCGAGCGAAGCGAGTCAATCCCCCCCTCACCGCCATATTTGAAGAAGAGCTCGCATGAAAATGCGGGCTTTTTTCTTTTATATTCTATTCGCTCCCTGCGCTCTTTATGTCGGGTGGCGCTACGCTTACCCGACCTACGAAAAGCTAGTCCTCAACCATCTTTGCATACTCTTCGGTCAGAAAATCCACCAGCGTCCTGACCGATGGCAGCAGGCCGCGCCGGGAAGGATACACCGCATGGATCACTTCCCGTCTGGGTTCCCAGGCATTCAGCACCCGAACAAGCTCACCTGAAGCCAGCTGATCCTTCACCATCAAAATGGGTAACTGTACCACGCCCACGCCCGCCATCGCTGCCTCCCGCAGCGCCAGCATATCGGTAGTCACCAGGCGCGGCGTGAAGTGAATGTCTGCTTTCGCCCCCTCCGGCCCGCTCAGCTCCCACTTATGCAGGTGTTTACCAGCGCCCATACTTAAACCCGGCCATTCGCTGAGCTCAGAAGGCATCGCCGGGTTGCCCATCCGTTCAATCAGTGTCGGCCCGGCAACCAGACAGTGTCCCCTGTCCGCCAGCACCCTTAATACCAAATCGCTGTCATCAAACGGGCGCGGACGAACGCGGATCGCCACATCCACCCCCTCCCCCACCAGATCGACCCGGCGGTTGGTGGCTTCAAGCTGGAGGTTAATTCCCGGATAGCGCGCCATAAACCTCGCCAGCATGGGCCCCACGTGAACGTGCAGTAGGGTTACGGGGCAAGTGATCCTGACCATACCGCGCGGCTCAGCCTGTAAAGCAGCCACCGCCTCCTCCGCAGCTTCAGCCTCCACCAGCATGGCTTTACAGTGCTGATAGAACGTCTGCCCCACTTCAGTCACCGCAAACTGCCGCGTAGTACGTTGTATCAACCGAACACCCAGGCGTTCTTCCAGCTGCGCAATCCGACGGCTCAGTTTCGACTTTGGCTGATCGAGCGCCCGCCCCGCCGCCGCAAAGCCGCCATGCTCCACCACCTTCACAAACCATACGAAATCATTGAGATCCTGCATACGCCCCCATTGTTCTATTTAAGGAACAGTGAATGTCATTTTTGCTATCTACCGGGATATTAGCCCTGAATATAAGCTAATTACATCAACAGGACATCAGGAGTTAATCATGAAAAACGTAACAGGCGTGTATACCGCACCTCGTCCGCACTGGGTCGGTGATGGTTTTCCGGTTCGTTCGATGTTTTCTTACCAGACGCACGGCGAACCGCTGAGCCCGTTCCTGCTGCTTGACTACGCCGGACCACATACCTTCCCGGCGGATGGCGCAAAACGCGGCGTGGGCGAGCATCCTCATCGCGGTTTTGAAACGGTGACCATCGTCTACTCAGGCGAAGTTGAGCACCGTGATTCCACCGGCAGAGGCGGCGTTATTGGTCCAGGCGATGTGCAGTGGATGACGGCAGGCGCAGGCATTTTGCACGAGGAGTTCCACTCCAGCGCGTTCTCGCAGAAAGGCGGTGAACTGAAAATGATGCAGCTGTGGGTCAACCTGCCCGCTAAAGACAAAATGGCGACGCCTGGCTACCAGAGCATCACTCAGGCGGATATCCCGGTGGTCACCCTGCCGGATAACAGCGGAACAATGCGCGTGATTGCTGGCCGCTTTGGAGAGGTAACCGGCCCGGCGCATACCTTCTCACCGCTTAACGTATGGGATCTCGCGCTGCACCAGGGCAGCCACCTGACGCTCAATCAGCCCGAAGGCTGGAGCACGGCGCTGGTTGTTGTTGAGGGCAGCGTAACGGTGAACGGCACCACGCCTGCGGGTGAGGCGCAGCTGGTCGTGCTAAGTCAGAGCGGCGACAAGCTGCATCTCGAAGCCAGCAGCGATGCCAAAGTGTTGCTGATGGCCGGGGAGCCACTGAATGAACCCATCGTGGGCTATGGCCCGTTTGTGATGAACAGTAAAACCGAAATCGCCGAAGCTATTCGCGATTTCAACTCCGGCCGCTTTGGCCAAATCTAAACGTAATAAAGGAGCGCATTATGTCTACCCCTGCAAACTTCAACGGTGCACGTCCCGTTATTGACGTCAATGATGCCGTTATGCTGCTTATCGATCACCAGAGCGGATTGTTCCAGACTGTTGGAGACATGCCAATGCCTGAGCTGCGCGCTCGTGCAGCAGCGCTGGCAAAGATCGCCTCGCTGGCGAAGATCCCGGTGATCACCACGGCGTCGGTTCCACAGTGACCGAACGGCCCGCTTATCCCGGAGATCCACGCCAATGCGCCGCACGCACAGTATGTGGCACGCAAGGGTGAGATCAACGCATGGGATAATCCGGAGTTCGTGGCGGCGGTGAAAGCCACCGGACGCAAAACGCTGATTATCGCGGGGACGATTACCAGCGTTTGCATGGCCTTCCCGTCCATCAGCGCGGTGGCGGACGGATATAAAGTGTTTGCGGTGATTGATGCCTCCGGCACCTACAGCAAAATGGCGCAAGAGATCACCCTGGCGCGCGTGGTGCAGGCAGGCGTGGTACCGATGGACACAGCGGCAGTGGCCTCAGAGATCCAGCGCACGTGGAACCGTGAAGATGCGGGAGAATGGGCAGAGGTGTACACACACATCTTCCCTGCCTACCAGCTGCTGATCGAAAGTTACAGCAAAGCGCAGGACGTCGTGAAAAACAGCGAAGTGCTCGATTCGCAGCGTTGATCCTGCGCGGTGCGCCATAAGCTGATTAAGGCTTAACCGAACAGGCACGAATGCAGAAAATCTGCTTGACCGCTTTCGCGCAACTCCCTATAGTAGCGCCCCGTTGCCCCCCAAGCGGTCAGGCAGCAAAACAATATGGTGAGGTGTCCGAGTGGCTGAAGGAGCACGCCTGGAAAGTGTGTATACGGCAACGTATCGGGGGTTCGAATCCCCCCCTCACCGCCATATTTCAAGAAGAGCTCGCATGAAAATGCGGGCTTTTTTTTCGCATGTTGCACGTCTGCGGGGGGATGAGAACCCCCGACCGGGGTTCGACAACTGGCGCAGCCAGTTGGACAGACTGAGAGCGAAGCGAGTCAATCCCCGCCGGTGCGGGTGATACCGCCTCACCCATACAAAAAGCCCGCGCATAAGCACGGGCCCGTTTTAAACTATTCCTCAGTTATTCAACTTCCCCGCCGGCTGCTTTCCTTCAGGAGAAGAAACCTGCCCCGGCAATCCCCCCTCTTCATCTCTGCGCTCCCCCAGCCAGTAATCCGCATTTTTAATCCCAAGCCGAACCGGATCAAACTGTGGATCAATTCCCTGCGCATTCTGGGTTTCATAATCCTTCAGGCTGGCAAAGGCTTTTTTATGCAAGAGGACAATGGCAATAATGTTGAGCCAGGCCATCAGCCCTACCCCGATATCCCCTAATCCCCATGCCAGATCCGCGGTGCGGATTGTGCCATATACCGTGGAAGCCATCAGACATAATTTAAGCAGGAATGTCAGCCACGGACGGTGAATTTTACGGTTGATGTAGGCGATATTGGTTTCAGCGATATAGTAATAGGCAATGATGGTGGTGAAGGCAAAGAAGAATAGCGCGATGGCGACAAAGTAATTACCAAAGCCCGGCATCATACTTTCCATCGCTGTCTGCACATAGCCAGGACCCGCCGCCACGCCTGCAATACCGGTATAAAGGGCTGCGCCGTCGACGCCCTGAACATTATAAAGCCCGGTGATCAACAGCATAAACCCGGTCGCGGAGCAGACAAACAGCGTGTCGATATATACGGAGAACGCCTGAACCAGCCCTTGTTTCACCGGATGACTTACGGCTGCTGCCGAGGAGGCATGTGGCCCGGTGCCCTGCGCCGCCTCGTTGGAATAGACACCGCGTTTAACGCCCCACATGATAGCCTGGCCCAGAATAGCGCCAAATCCCGCTTCAAGGCCAAAAGCACTTTTCCAGATCAGCAGGATAACAGCAGGCAGTTTTTCAATATTGATCGCGATAATAACGCAGGCAACAATAATATAGCCGAGCGCCATAAACGGAACGACCATACTGCTAAAGCTGGCGATCCTTTTTACACCACCGAAAATAATGAAGCTTAACAGTACAGCCAGTATTGCCGCCGTAACGTTTGGGTTAAGACCGAAGGCAATATCCAGGCTGGCGGCAATTGAGTTTGCCTGTACGCCCGGAAGTAATAAACCGCAGGAGAAAATGGTCACAATAGCAAATAACCATGCGTACCACTTCACCCCCAACCCTTTTTCAATATAAAAGGCAGGTCCCCCACGATATTCGCCGTTAATTTTTTCTTTATAAACCTGACCTAACGTGGATTCAACAAAAGCAGAGCTGGCGCCTAAAAATGCCACTACCCACATCCAGAAAAGCGCACCGGGGCCACCAAAGGTAATGGCGGTCGCCACACCGGCGATATTCCCTGTCCCTACGCGGCCCGCCAGCGTCATCGTCAACGCCTGAAACGATGATACGCCGGCATCGGTAGCCCCGCCCTGAAACATCAGGGTAATCATATGTTTTATATGACGTAATTGCAGAAAACGACTACGCAGTGAGAAATAGAGACCGACACCCAGACATAAAAATATTAACGCAGGGCTCCAGATAACACCATTAATTGCACTAACCAGTTCGTTCATGTATGACCCTCAGCGTGATGTTCCAGAGGAAACGATCCCCTGGTGTGTTTCTTCTTAGAATTTAATTTGAACAAGTACGAAACATAGATAATTACCCAAAAGACACCAACTTAATTTTTACTGCTTAGTCATGTTCTGTGACAACATTCACGTTTAATTTTCACCTAACAATTAGCGCGATCATTATATTTACAGGTATTTTGTGGGTATTGTAAATACATATCACATTTTTGCGACCTGTATAAAAAGCGTTCGCAGCAAATTTACAGCAATATTATTATTACCGAAAAACGGTGCGTAAATCCCGTTGAATGCTATAGGAAATAAATATGATTAAAAAAAAGCCATGCGAACAGAGGGAATAAAAGAAGCTTCCCGGCATGACGCCGGGAAGAAATGACTTAAAATGTGAAATGATCTTAGTCGGAGTACACTTCCAGCGTTCGTTGACACAGCGCTGAGCGGACGCAGTCCTCTTTTGTGAAGCGGACCACCCCTATCATCTCATCTTCCTCAAAACGTGACATGGCATCGCTCAGGCCAGACTTCACGCCCGACGGCAGGTCACACTGGGTAATATCGCCGTTGACGATAACCGTCACGTTCTCCCCGAGGCGCGTTAAAAACATCTTCATTTGCGCAGCGGTCACGTTCTGAGCCTCGTCAAGAATAACGACCGCATTTTCAAATGTACGTCCGCGCATATAGGCGAACGGCGCGATTTCCACCTTGCCAATCTCTGGTCGCAGGCAGTACTGCATAAAGGAAGCGCCCAACCGCTTCACCAGCACGTCATAGACGGGCCTGAAGTACGGGGCAAACTTC
Source organism: Enterobacter cloacae complex sp. ECL411 (assembly GCF_021869665.1). Lineage (NCBI taxonomy): Bacteria > Pseudomonadati > Pseudomonadota > Gammaproteobacteria > Enterobacterales > Enterobacteriaceae > Enterobacter > Enterobacter cloacae complex sp. ECL411. Next base: position 1,668,983 of record NZ_CP091486.1, on the reverse strand, counting down.
TCAGAAATATCGCCAGGCAGGAAGCCCAGATCTTCATCCGCTTGCAGTACCGGACGGGTAACGATGATCCTTTCCACGTCCTTATGAATCAGCGCCTCCGCCGCTTTGGCGGCACTGATCCAGGTTTTCCCGCATCCGGCTTCCCCGGTTGCAAAGATGAGCTGTTTACTCTCGATAGCATTCAGGTAGTGCGCCTGAGCTTCATTCCGCGCCACTATTGGCGATGCATCGCGGCTGTCCCGCGCCATGCCAATGGATTCTACGCCGCTCATCTGCACAAGCGAGGTGACCGATTCTTCTTCACGCTGTTTATGGCTACGTGAATCCCGTCTCAGCACACGTTTTGCTTCGCGACGAGCTTTGATCACTGCTTTCTGTCTTCCCATGGATAGCACCTTGAGTTGTTGGTATTCATCACACGCGCCAGCATCGGCACGATTATGCGCACGAACATCAGAGGGTTGGCTTCCTTGTAAGCCATTGCTTGCATTACCGGATGACGATACAGAACGGCTACGCGCACCGTTATGCACGTCGGTAGAAATCGTATTTAGAGGTGGAGGGGAGAATTTTGTGGTGAGGAAATCGCTGCCGGAGTCTGAGCCTCCGCGCCGGGTGCTGCGGTTGATGTGTTTACCTTGTCCAGTACAGGACGCAACCATTCGCGATCTCCATAGTGAGTCAATATCACTGCCGGGAACTACCGCTGTCTTATCTTAAGTACATCAGGAATTATCATAAATGCAACATTTATTTTACCTAGATGCAACCTTTAAGACTGCTCCTGCAGCGGAATCAGTCTCATATATGAATATTACAGAAATATAACAACAAGATAGTCATATGGAAAAATAATGTCCCCGCGAACTGTCGCAGGGACGATTATCAGGCTTCTATCAGACCTTGAGCGAGCCAGGTCTTCGCGTCACGCGCGCCGGGCAGGGCAAAGAAATAGCCGCCGCCGATGGGCTTGATGTACTCCTCCAGCGCTTCGCCGTTGAGCCGCTTCTGCACGGTGAGGAACCCTTTCTCCAGATCGTGCTGATAGCAGACAAACAGCAGTCCCATATCAAGCTGACCGGAATTGGTCACCCCCAACGAGTAGCTGTAGCCCCTGCGCATCATCAGGCTGGACTGGGTCTCTTTGGTGCGAGGATTGGCGAGACGAATATGGCTGTCCAGCGCGATGACATCTCCGTTCGGATCGCGGGCGTAGTCGGGTTCATCGTGCTCGTGCTTCATGCCGAGCGGTGCGCCGGTTTGCTTATCGCGGCCGAAGATCGTCTGCTGCTCTTTCAGCGGCGTGCGGTCCCAGAACTCCACGTGGAACTGAATGATACGCACCGCCTGATAGCTGCCACCCGCCGCCCAGGCCGGTTCGCCCTGATCCGCCGTCACCCAGACCACGTTTTTCATCAACACGGTATTGCTGCTGTCCGGGTTGGCGGTACCGTCTTTGAAGCCCAGCAGGTTGACCGGCGTCTCTTTCCCTTTACTGCGCGCGGCGTGGTCAGAGATAAAACCTTCCCGCTTCCAGCGCACGCTGAGCAGATCCGGGGTGTGCTTGATGATATCGCGCAGGGCGTGGATCACCGTATCCTGGGTATTGGCGCAGATCTGCAACAGCAGATCGCCGTGGCACAACGCCGCGTCGAGAGAGTCATTCGGGAATCGCGTCATTTTTTGCAGCGCTTTCGGCTTCTGCTTCGCCAGACCGTAGCGATCATCAAACAGCGATTCCCCCACCGACACGGTGATGGTCAGATTATCGGGAGCGATAAACGCCCCGAGGATCCCGGAATCCATCGGCGGCAGGCGCGGATTCGGTGTTTCCGGTGCCGGACCGCCCGCCGTAAGGAAGGCAATGCGCGTGGTCAACAGCCTGAACAGACGCTCAAGGTCAGCCTTATCACTCGCCAGCGAATCGAAAGCCACCAGCATCATCGAGGCCTGCTGCGGCGTCAGGATTCCTGCCTGGTGCTCACCATAAAACGGCTGCGTTTCCATACGCGCATCCGGGGAGAGCGTGCCGGGGGCACTTTGCGGTTTTGCCGCATGCGCCACCGGACAGCCGCCCGCCAGGGCAAACGCGCCGCCCAGCGCCCCTACCCCTTTTAACAACCGACGTCGGGAAGGTTCCGCCACGTCGTACTCATCATGCTTGTTCATCGCTTAGTCCAGACCCAGAACGCCACGCAGCAGGGAGAGATCTTCCGCCAGCGTCGTAATCGGGCCTTTCAGCGCGTTACGGTCAGCATCGGTCAGCTTGTCGTAGGTTTCGAACCCGTCTTTGGTACGGTATTTCGCCAGGATGGCGTTAACTTTCTTAAAGTTGGCATCCACTTTCGCCAGCAGTTCGCCGTTCTCTTTTTGCAGCTGGGGCCGCAGCAGATCGACAATTTTCTGTGCGCCGTCGACGTTTGCCTGGAAGTCCCACAGGTCGGTGTGGCTGTAGCGATCTTCTTCACCGCTGATTTTGCTCGCGGCCACTTCTTCAATCAGACCCGCAGCACCACCCACCACTTTCGACGGCGGGAAGGCCAGCTCGCTGATGCGTTTTTGCAGCTCCAGCACGTCGCTGTTGAGCTGATCGGCGTATTTCTCCATCCCTTTGGTGGAGCTATCGCCAAACAGGGCTTTTTCCAGGCGGTGGAAGCCGGTGAATTTCGGATCGGCGGCCTTCTGCTCGTAGTCATCTTCGCGGGCGTCAATGCTGCCATCGAGGTCAGAGAACAGCTCGGCAATCGGCTCGATGCGCTCGTAGTGCTGACGTGTAGGCGCATACAGGGATTTCGCTTTTTCGATATCGCCCGCTTTCACCGCGTCGGTAAAGGCTTTGGTGCCTGCCACCAGGTCAGCCGTCTCTTTGGTGACGTAGGCTTTATAGGCGGTAATGGCGTCGCCGAGGCTCAGCAGCGCGGTGCCTTTGGCCGCGTCCGCCGTCGCTGCGCCTTTGACGATCAGCTTACCTTTCGGGTTAGTCAGCAGGCCGCAGGTCATGTCATATTCCCCCGGCTGAAGATTAGCGGTCATTTTCTGGCTGAAGCCAGGCGCGATATTTTCACGCTCTTCTACCACCATCACGCCTTTCAGGATCTCCCACTCCAGCGCCTTCTGGCTGTGGTTCTGAATAATAAACTGGGTTTTACCGCTGTTAACCGTGATGGTCATCGGCTCGCACTGTTTATCGTTGACGGTGACTTTTACCTGCGGAATATCTGCTGCCTGAGCGGCGAAGGCAGACGCGAACAGCGCTGCCACACCAACCTGTAACGCGCTACGACGGAATTGAATAGCCATGTCTCTTCCCTTTAAAGTATGTTGTAACTAAACAAAGCGCTTCACGGCGCAGTACGCGACGGCTGAGCGCTGGGGCGCGATGGCATGAAGAACAGCACCAGGGCCGGAATAAGATAGATAAAGTACATCGCCACCTCGCTGACGCTCGGCGTTTCCTGATAGCCGAAGATACCTTCAAGGAGCGTGCCGGTCAGTGAGTGGGTGGAGAGAACGTTACTAAGATCAAACGCCACGTCCTGGAAGTGGTTCCACAGGCCCGCTTCATGGAAGGCGCGGATCGCCCCTGCCGCCAGCCCCGCGGCCACCAGCAAAATAAACAGGCTGGTCCACTTGAAGAACGCGCCCAGGTTAAGACGAATTCCGCCCCAGTAGAGCAGGAAGCCAAGCACAACCGCCGTGGCCAGCCCAAGCATCGCGCCCAGCGGCGGCCAGATGCCCACGTCCTGCTGAAAAGCCGCGAGCAGGAAGAACACTGACTCCAGGCCTTCACGCGCCACGGCGAAAAAAACCATCATGATCAGCGCCCAGCCGTGGTGGTTGCCTTTTTGCAGGGCGTTATCCACCGCCTGCTCCAGCTGTACCTTCACGTTACGGGAGACCTTGCGCATCCAGAACACCATCCAGGTGAGGATCACCACCGCTATTACGGCAACAATGCCTTCAAAAAGCTCTTGCTCTTTCTGAGGAAATTCACCGGTGGTTTCGTTGATAAGAATACCCAGCCCCAGGCAGAGCGCCGCGGCCAGGAAGACGCCAACCCACATCACGCCGATCCAGCGTCCACGCTGGGTGCGCTTCAGATAACTGGCGATAAGGCTAACAATCAGGGCCGCTTCAAGGCCTTCACGTAACATAATGAGAAAAGGAACAAACATGCAGACACCTTAAATGTTTATCGCGGTCAACTGATGCAAAGAAAGGTAAATTCTTGTGATAGTGATTATCATTACGGCTACAAGAAAAACAAGCGAAATATGTGGAGTTTTGATGACCAGATGTAAACGCATTGCGGAATAATAATTGCCTGAGTAACCGTTGCGTTTATAAGGTATAACGAAAATGCCCATTTACGGTTAACCGGGGCTGTGGCTAAATGTCCGCCTCGAAAACCAACTGAAAATAAACCATGTTTAAAATTGTCCATTTCCTGCTGGCGCTGGTGATTATTCTTGCGCTTGCCTGGCTGGTGAGTTTCGACCGCCGAAAAATTCGCATTCGTTTCGTTTTACAGCTGATCGTGATTGAAATCGCGCTGGCATTCTTTTTTCTGCATGCAGAAAGCGGCCTGTTCATTATTAAACATGTCTCCGGTTTCTTTGAGTCACTGCTTAAATTCGCTGCCGAAGGGACGAATTTTGTCTTTGGCGGGATGGGTGAAAAAGGGCTGGCGTTCATTTTCCTTGGCGTGCTCTGCCCCATTATTTTTATCTCGGCGCTGATTGGTATTCTGCAGCACTGGCGTATTCTGCCGATCTTTATTCGGGTTATCGGGACGCTGCTGTCAAAACTGAACGGCATGGGCAAGCTGGAATCCTTTAACGCGGTGAGCTCACTGATACTCGGTCAGTCTGAAAACTTCATTGCCTACAAGGGCGTGTTGGGCGATCTCTCCTCACGCCGCCTGTTTACGATGGCTGCAACGGCGATGTCGACGGTTTCGCTGTCGATTGTCGGTGCCTATATGACCATGCTCGACGCCAGATTTGTCGTCGCGGCACTGATCCTGAACATGTTCAGCACCTTTATTATCCTTTCGGTCATTAACCCGGCCCGCCCGGAAGCCGAATCCGATATCAAACTGGAAAAGCTGCATGAATCCCAGAGCTTCTTTGAAATGCTGGGCGAATATATTCTGGCCGGTTTTAAGGTGGCGATGATTATTCTGGCGATGCTGATTGGCTTTATCGCCCTTATTAGCGCCGTTAATGCCCTCTTCGCCAGCGTATTTGGCCTGAGCTTCCAGCAGATTCTGGGTTACGTGTTTTATCCGCTGGCGTGGCTTATTGGTATTCCGCTGAGCGATGCCTTAAGCGCGGGCAGTATTATGGCAACCAAACTGGTGGCGAATGAATTTGTGGCGATGATCGAGCTGCAAAAAATAGCCCACCAAATGTCACCGCGCGGGCTGGGCATTTTATCCGTATTTCTGGTGTCGTTCGCTAACTTTGCCTCCATTGGTATTGTGGCGGGGGCAATAAAAGGTCTGAACGAGCAACAGGGTAATGTGGTGTCGCGGTTTGGTTTACGCCTGGTATACGGGGCAACGCTGGTGAGTTTGCTGTCGGCGAGCTTTGCGGGGTTGGTGTTGTAAGTTTTGTGCGGTTAATGCCCGGCGGCGCTTCGCTTACACGGGCCTACGATACAACAACGGCGGGATTTCCCGCCGTTTTTTATTAAAACTGTACGCACACCGGCTGGTCGACCCGCATCACCGACTCCTGTGCGAAGCGGGATTTATAAATACCGCGTAAAGCCTCAATGTTTTTCTCGCTCTGTGCGTCTTTGCCGTGGATCAGCATCAGCGCCTTGCTCGGCTCGCGCGCCACCTTGCCGTCGTTGCCCAGCCACTGACCGCGGGCATCAAACACCGTTAAGCCATCGCGAAAGCGCGGCGTCACGTCCTGGTCGACAAACTGCTGCCATTCGTTGCCTATAATTTGCGCCCCGGCAGGACGGTTTAAGCCGAAATAGAGCGTGGTTTGCTGCATCTGATTTTCTGCTTTGCAGGTTTCCACCGCCGCATGCTGCGCGGGTGCGTTACAGCCCGCCAGCATCACGAATGCTGCCACCATTAGCCCTGTTTTAATTCTCATTGATGAAGACTCACATAGGTGAAAGGACTATCCCCTCTCCCCACCGGGGAGAGGGTTAGGGTGAGAGGGAAATTACTCAGCCTGGAGCTTAGACGGCGGCGCTGAGTGGTAATGCGCATCCGCTTCCGCAAAGCGCTTCTGCATAGATGCAGACGGCGCTTTACCCAGCAGGCTAAACACCACAATACCGAGGCTGCCGAAGATGAAGCCCGGGATAATTTCGTACAGGCCCAGCCACGCGAACTGTTTCCAGACGATAACGGTAACCGCACCGATGATCATCCCCGCCAGCGCGCCGTTGCGGGTCATGCGTGACCACAGAACGGAGAATAGCACCACCGGACCAAATGCGGCGCCAAAGCCCGCCCACGCGTAGCTCACCAGCCCCAGCACGCGGTTTTCCGGGTTAGCCGCCAGCGCAATCGCCACCAGCGCCACCAGCAGCACCATAAAACGCCCTACCCACACTAACTCTTTCTGGCTCGCGCCCTTACGCAGGAACGCTTTGTAGAGGTCTTCGGTGATGGCACTGGAGCACACCAGCAGCTGACAGCTCAGGGTGGACATGACTGCCGCCAGGATCGCGGAGAGCAGGATACCGGCAATCCACGGGTTGAACAGGATCTGCGCCAGCTCGATGAACACGCGCTCGGCGTTCTGGTTCACCGCGCCCGCCTGCGCCGGGTTGTTGTTGAAGTAGGCGATACCGAAGAAACCGACCGCGCACGCCCCCGCCAGACACAGGATCATCCACGTCATGCTGATGCGACGCGCGTGAACGATGGTGTGGTGAGAATCCGCCGCCATAAAGCGCGCCAGAATGTGCGGCTGACCGAAGTAGCCCAGGCCCCATCCCATCAGGGAGACGATGGCCACGAAGTTCAGCCCTTTCAGCATATCGACGTTTTCGATGCTCTTCTGCTTGATCACTTCCAGCGATTCGCCAAAGCCGCCGACGGTAAAAATCACAATTATCGGGGTAAGGATCAGGGCGAAAATCATCAGACTCGCCTGCACGGTATCGGTCCAGCTTACCGCCAGGAATCCGCCCACGAAGGTATAGAGGATGGTCGCGGCCGCACCGGCCCACAGCGCCGTTTCATAGCTCATGCCGAAGGTGCTTTCGAACAGACGCGCGCCCGCCACAATGCCGGAGGCACAGTAGATGGTGAAGAACAGCAGGATCACCACCGCAGAGATAATACGCAATATGCGGCTGTTATCTTCAAAGCGTCCCGTGAAGTAATCCGGCAGCGTCAGGGCGTTGTTGTTGGCTTCGGTATGCACACGCAGACGGCCTGCTACCAGCTTCCAGTTGATCCATGCGCCAACGGTCAGGCCGATGGCGATCCAGCTTTCGGAGATACCGGAGATGAAAATCGCGCCCGGCAGCCCCATCAGCAGCCAGCCGCTCATGTCGGATGCGCCCGCTGAGAGTGCGGTGACCATCGGGCCCAAGCTGCGCCCGCCGAGGATGTAGTCGTCAAAGTTTTTAGTGGAACGCCATGCCAAAAACCCTATCAGGATCATGCCAAAAATATAAACGAGAAATGTCACCAGCATCGGTGTGCTAATAGCCATTCAAATTCTCCAAAATGTCGAGCGACAGCCGTCCGGGCTGCCTTGTTATGTCATCACCGGAACGTAGTGATGTGTGTATGTGTTTCCGTTGGGCGCGCTATCCTGCCGTATACGCATCCCACTGACAAACGATTTAACACTGCATTTACATGAATTTCATCCCTGGTTTTATACGTCTTTCCTATAGGTTGCACTCGCTCACGCTTTTACGGGTTGCACCTTTAAAAAGTGTTAAGCACCGCATAAAAACTGGGCTCAGAAACCGCCGCGCGTTCTTTTTCACAGCTAACTAATCGTTAACAATCCATTCATTTTCCAGCTTGCAGACCAGGTCACATTTAACACGGTTGCACAAAGTTGCAACATGGTGGATATTTCACGCTATCAACAGAACGCTATTACAGAACAACAGGAGTTTTGGCATGGGGATGACCACCATGGGGGTTAAGCTGGATGACGCTACCCGCGAACGGATTAAAACCGCTGCGACCCGTATCGACCGCACGCCGCACTGGTTAATCAAGCAGGCGATTTTTAACTATCTGGAAAGACTGGAGAGTGAAGAAGGTCTGCCGGAGCTGCCTGCCCTGCTGGCGGGCGCTGCGAACGAAGGCGAAGAGGCCGCGACGGCCGCTGATGAGAACCACCAGCCGTTCCTGGAATTTGCCGAGCAGATCCTGCCGCAGTCCGTCAGCCGCGCCGCCATTACCGGCGCCTATCGCCGTGCCGAAACCGACGCCGTGCCGATGCTGCTGGAGCAGGCGCGCCTGCCGGAAGCCGTTGCCGCTCAGGCGCACAGCCTGGCGTATCAGCTCGCCGACAAGCTGCGTAATCAGAAAACCGCCAGCGGACGCGCCGGTATGGTGCAGGGTCTGTTGCAGGAGTTCTCCCTCTCCTCGCAGGAAGGCGTGGCGCTGATGTGTCTGGCGGAAGCGCTGCTGCGTATTCCGGATAAAGCCACCCGCGATGCCCTTATCCGCGACAAAATCAGCAACGGCAACTGGCACTCCCACATTGGCCGCAGCCCGTCCCTGTTTGTGAACGCCGCCACCTGGGGCCTGCTGTTTACCGGCAAGCTGGTCTCCACCCATAACGAAGCCAACCTGTCGCGCTCCCTGAACCGTATTATCGGCAAGAGCGGCGAGCCGCTGATCCGCAAGGGCGTGGACATGGCGATGCGCCTGATGGGCGAGCAGTTCGTCACCGGGGAAACCATTGCCGAAGCGCTGGCGAACGCCCGCAAGCTGGAAGACAAAGGCTTCCGCTACTCCTACGACATGCTGGGCGAAGCGGCGCTGACCGCCGCCGACGCGCAGGCCTACATGGTCTCTTACCAGCAGGCGATCCACGCCATCGGTAAAGCGTCCAACGGTCGCGGTATTTATGAAGGGCCAGGCATTTCTATCAAGCTTTCCGCCCTGCACCCGCGCTACAGCCGCGCGCAGTACGACCGGGTGATGGAAGAACTCTACCCGCGCCTGAAGTCCCTGACCCTGCTGGCGCGCCAGTATGACATCGGCATCAACATCGACGCCGAAGAGGCGGATCGTCTGGAGATCTCCCTCGATCTGCTGGAAAAACTGTGCTTCGAGCCGGAGCTGGCGGGCTGGAACGGGATTGGTTTCGTTATCCAGGCCTACCAGAAACGCTGCCCGTTCGTCATTGACTACCTGATTGACCTGGCCAGCCGCAGCCGTCGCCGCCTGATGATCCGTCTGGTGAAGGGCGCCTACTGGGACAGCGAAATCAAACGCGCCCAGATGGAAGGACTGGAAGGCTATCCGGTCTATACCCGCAAGGTCTACACCGACGTCTCTTACCTCGCCTGCGCGAAAAAACTGCTCGGCGTGCCGAACCTGATTTATCCGCAGTTCGCCACCCACAACGCCCACACCCTGGCGGCGATCTACAGCCTGGCGGGTCAGAACTACTATCCGGGCCAGTACGAGTTCCAGTGTCTGCATGGCATGGGTGAACCGCTGTACGAGCAGGTGACCGGTAAAGTGGCCGACGGCAAGCTGAACCGTCCGTGCCGTATTTATGCCCCGGTAGGTACCCACGAAACCCTGCTGGCCTACCTGGTGCGTCGTCTGCTGGAGAACGGGGCGAACACCTCCTTCGTTAACCGCATCGCCGATACCACCCTGCCGCTGGACGAACTGGTGGCCGATCCGGTACAGGCCGTAGAGAAGATGGCGGCGCAGGAAGGCCAGATTGGTCTGCCGCATCCGAAGATTGCCCTGCCGCGCGAGCTGTATGGTGCAGGTCGCGTCAACTCGGCGGGTCTGGATCTCGCCAACGAACACCGTCTGGCGTCGCTCTCTTCTGCCCTGCTTAACAGCGCATTGCAGAAGTGGCAGGCCAAACCGATCCTTGAGCAGTCCGTTGAAGACGGTGAAATGCAGCCGGTGATCAACCCGGCAGAGCCGAAGGATATCGTCGGCTACGTGCGCGAAGCCACAGAAGCGGAAGTGGATCAAGCTTTGGAGAGCGCGGTGAACAACGCGCCAATCTGGTTTGCCACCCCGCCGCAGGAGCGTGCCGCCATTCTGGAACGCGCGGCGGTGCTGATGGAAGATCAGATGCAGCAGCTTATCGGCATTCTGGTGCGTGAAGCGGGTAAAACCTTCAGCAACGCCATCGCCGAAGTGCGTGAGGCGGTCGACTTCCTGCACTACTACGCCGGTCAGGTGCGTGATGATTTCGACAACGAAACGCACCGTCCGCTCGGCCCGGTGGTCTGTATCAGCCCGTGGAACTTCCCGCTGGCAATCTTCACCGGCCAGATTGCCGCGGCCCTTGCCGCAGGCAACAGCGTGCTGGCAAAACCGGCAGAGCAGACTCCGCTGATTGCCGCTCAGGGCATCAACATTCTGCTGGAAGCGGGCGTACCGGCGGGCGTGGTGCAGCTGTTGCCGGGGCGCGGTGAAACGGTGGGTGCCAAACTGACCTCCGATAACCGCGTGCGCGGCGTGATGTTTACCGGTTCGACCGAAGTAGCCTCCCTGCTGCAACGCAACATCGCCACCCGTCTGGATGCGCAGGGCCGTCCAACGCCGCTGATCGCTGAAACCGGCGGCATGAACGCCATGATCGTGGACTCCTCCGCGCTCACTGAGCAGGTCGTCGTTGACGTGCTGGCCTCTGCCTTCGACAGCGCGGGTCAACGCTGTTCCGCCCTGCGCGTGCTGTGCTTACAGGATGACGTGGCTGACCACACGCTGAAGATGCTGCGCGGTGCGATGGCGGAATGCCGCATGGGCAACCCGGGCCGTCTCACCACCGATATCGGGCCGGTGATCGACGCGGAAGCCAAAGCCAACATCGAAAACCACATTCAGACCATGCGTGCCAAAGGCCGTCCGGTGTTCCAGGCGGTGCGTGAGAACAGTGAAGATGCCCGCGAGTGGCAGACCGGCACCTTCGTGCCGCCAACGCTGATTGAGCTGGCAAGCTTCGACGAGCTGAAAAAAGAGGTCTTCGGCCCGGTACTGCACGTTGTGCGCTACAACCGTAACAACCTCAACGAGCTGATCGATCAGATCAACGCCTCGGGTTACGGCCTGACGCTCGGCGTGCATACCCGTATCGACGAAACCATTGCCCAGGTGACCGGCAATGCTAAAGTCGGCAACCTGTACGTCAACCGTAATATGGTCGGCGCAGTCGTGGGCGTGCAGCCGTTCGGCGGCGAAGGCCTCTCCGGCACGGGCCCGAAAGCGGGCGGTCCGCTCTATCTGTACCGTCTGCTGGCAAACCGTCCGGAAAATGCGCTGGGCGTGACGCTGGCGCGTCAGGACGCGGACTATCCGGTGGATGCGCAGGTGAAAGCCGTGCTGACCCAGCCTCTGGACGCGCTGATTAAGTGGGCAGAAAACCGCCCTGAACTGCGTGCAATTGCGCAGCAGTACGGCGAGCTGGCGCAGGCCGGTACCCAGCGCCTGCTGCCGGGTCCAACCGGTGAGCGCAACACCTGGACGCTGATGCCGCGCGAGCGTGTGCTGTGCGTGGCGGATAACGAGGAGGATGCGCTGGTGCAGCTGGCAGCCGCAACGGCAACGGGCTGTGAGGTGCTGTGGCCGGAAGATGCCCTGCATCGCGACCTCGCCAAACAGTTGCCAAAAGCGGTCTCGGCTCGCATTCGCTTTGCGAAGGCCGATGCCCTGCTGACCCAGCCGTTTGACGCGGTGATCTACCACGGTGATTCCGACCAGCTGCGCGAACTGTGTGAGCAGGTTGCGGCCCGCAGCGGTGCCATCGTTTCCGTGCAGGGCTTTGCGCGCGGGGAAACCAACCTGCTGCTGGAGCGTCTGTACGTGGAGCGCTCGCTCAGCGTCAACACCGCGGCGGCAGGCGGTAACGCCAGCCTGATGACAATCGGTTAATCGTGTAAACTTTCCCCGGTGACGCTACGCTTACCGGGGCTACAAAATCACCGTAGGCCGGATAAGCGCAGCGCATCCGGCTTTTTTACACGGAGGGAATGATGAAAAGAGTATTTCTCGCAGGCGCAGCCCTGCTCATGAGCGCCAGCGCGCTTGCCGACGAGTGCAACAACGCGACCACCCAGCTTGAACTGAACACCTGTAGCGCGCAGCAGTACCAGGCCGCCGATAAAAAGCTCAACGAGACCTATCAGGCCGCCATCAAACGTGCGGCTGCACCTCAGCGCGATCTGCTGAAAAAGGCGCAGCAGGCGTGGATCAGCCTGCGCGACGCGGACTGTGCGTTTATCGGTTCGGGTACGGAAGGCGGGAGCGTTCAGCCAATGATTGTGAACCAGTGTCTGGCGGAAAAAACCGTGGAGCGCGAAGCGTTTCTGGCCACGCTGATGCAGTGTGAAGAGGGCGACTTAAGCTGTCCCCTCCCGCCGGGCTGACGCGGCACTGAACTATTCCCTCTCCCACAGGGCTGAGGGTTCCCCACAAATTAATGCGAGCACTGAGCAATCCCCTCGCCCCTCCGGGGAGAGGGTTAGGGTGAGGGGAACATACGGCGGTGGTGGTCATTCCGTTCACTTTATGTTCCTTGCTACTCTGTAACGACATGACCGGTGAACGTGCCAGGGTGGCTCAGTCGCCACCACCCTGGCGACCCGGGCTCCCGGCGGTAAATCGCCGCTTCGCGGTGCCCTCGGCTTATTCCTTCCGGCTTATCGGGTACGAGCGGAGGCAACGTCCCTGTAAAGCCGCCCTCTCGGCGCATCCCTGCGCCTCGCCCCGGCCTGCAGGAAACGCCTCAGCGATTTACAGCCGGACCAGGGCATCGCTGACAGCCCTCAGTCATTTAGAAAGCAACTTTATTGCTTCTGCATAAAAAAATTACTGGGGATCCCTCAGCCCCGCGGGAGAGGGTTGGGGTGAGGGAAATTAGCGCACACGGATCCCTTCGATAATCATCCGCTGCACGTTTTCCAGGGTGCTCTGGAAAAACGCCTCGTCCTGGAGCGTTTTACCGGTTACCGCCTCGACCTGGGCCGCGAAGTCAGCGTAGTGCTGGGTTGAGGCCCAAATTATGAAAATCAGATGCTGCGGATCGACGGGCGCCAGTTTTCCGCTGGCGACCCATCCGGCAATAATGGCCGATTTTTCGTCCACCAGCTGCTTTAGATCTCCCGTCAGCTCCGCCTGCAACAGCGGCGCGCCCTGCAGCATCTCCAGACAAAACAGCCTCGATGCCTGGGGATAATCACGCGATACCTCCAGCTTCAGGCGTATGTACTCCTCTATCGCCACCAGCGGGGCCAGCTCTTCGCGAAATGCTTTAAGCGGTGCGAGCCAGATATCCAGGATCTGCTGCATCACCGCCACATATAGCGCCTCTTTCGACGGGTAGTAGTAGAGCAGATTGGTCTTGGACACCCCGGCCTGCTCCGCCACCTGCTCAAGGCGCGTACCGTGAATACCAAACTGCGAAAATGTCTCCAGCGCGGCGCTGAGGATCGCCTGTTTCTTGGCGCTCACCGCCTGCGAACGTTTACCGGGTGTTTTCACTGCGCCTTGTGTCATTTTCGCTCTCCATTTTCTGTCCTGCGCTCAGCATAGCAAAACCCCCGTCTCGCCACGACCTTCTGCACCCTCAGCGCGCATGAGTGCCTGTTTTCTGTGCAATGATTTTGACCACTTAGTCCACATTTTCGCTGTTAAATTTAACAACCACCAGTTAACACCCTAATAACAAAGTATTTTTCAAAACTGGCACTCCCTTTGCAAAAACGTCGTGACACCTGCGACGTAATGAAGAGAGGTTCGTGATGAAAATTGGCGTATTTGTACCGATCGGCAACAACGGCTGGCTTATCTCGACCACGGCCCCGCAATACATGCCGACCTTTGAGCTGAATAAAGCCATCGTGCAGAAAGCGGAGCATTACCACTTCGACTTTGCGCTCTCGATGATCAAGCTGCGCGGTTTCGGCGGTAAGACCGAATTCTGGGACCACAACCTGGAGTCCTTTACCCTGATGGCGGGCCTGGCTGCGGTAACCTCGCGCATCCAGATTTACGCCACCGCCGCCACCCTTACCCTTCCCCCGGCAATCGTGGCGCGGATGGCCTCCACCATCGACTCCATCTCCGGCGGGCGCTTTGGCGTTAACCTGGTCACCGGCTGGCAAAAGCCGGAGTACGAGCAGATGGGGATCTGGCCGGGTGACGATTACTTCTCCCGTCGCTACGACTACCTGACTGAATACGTGCAGGTGCTGCGCGATCTGTGGGGCACCGGCAAAAGCGATTTCAAAGGCGACTTCTTCACCATGAACGACTGCCGTGTCAGCCCCCAGCCGTCGGTGCCGATGAAGGTGATTTGCGCCGGGCAGAGCGACGCGGGGATGGAATTCTCCGCCAAATACGCCGACTTCAACTTCTGCTTCGGCAAAGGCGTTAACACCCCTGCCGCCTTCGCGCCCACCGCGGCACGCATGAAAGCGGCCGCCGACAAAATCGGGCGCGACGTGGGCTCCTACGTGCTGTTTATGGTGATTGCCGACGAAACCGACGACGCCGCGCGCGCCAAATGGGAACGATACAAGGACGGCGCCGACGAGGAAGCCCTGAGCTGGCTGACCGAGCAGAGCCAGAAGGATACCCGCTCCGGCGCGGACACCAACGTTCGCCAGATGGCCGACCCGACGTCTGCCGTCAATATCAACATGGGCACCCTGGTTGGCTCGTATGCCAGCGTCGCCAGAATGCTCGACGAAGTGGCTGCCGTGCCCGGCGCCGAAGGCGTGCTGCTGACCTTCGATGATTTTCTCACCGGCGTGGAAACCTTCGGCGAGCGTATTCAGCCGCTGATGCAGTGCCGCGCCCACATCCCTGCCGTGACGAAGGAGGTGGCGTAATGACGACCCTCAACACTCGCCCGGAGGCCATCACCTTTGACGCGCAGCAGAGCGCGCTGATCGTGGTGGATATGCAAAACGCTTATGCCAGTAAAGGCGGGTATCTGGATCTGGCCGGGTTCGACGTCTCGGCCACGCAGCCGGTGATTGAGAATATCAAAACCGCCGTGAGCGCCGCGCGTGCTGCGGGCATGCTGATCGTCTGGTTCCAGAATGGCTGGGACGACCAGTACGTCGAAGCTGGCGGTCCCGGCTCCCCCAACTTTCACAAATCCAACGCCCTGAAAACCATGCGACAACGGCCTGAACTCCAGGGCACGCTGCTGGCGAAAGGCGGCTGGGATTATCAGCTGGTGGATGAGCTGGTACCGGAAGCTGGCGATATCGTACTGCCGAAACCGCGCTACAGCGGCTTTTTCAATACCCCGCTCGACAGCCTGCTGCGCAGCCGGGGCATTCGTCATCTGGTCTTTACGGGCATTGCCACCAACGTCTGCGTGGAGTCCACCCTGCGCGACGGCTTCTTCCTCGAGTATTTTGGCGTGGTGCTGGAAGACGCTACCCATCAGGCCGGGCCGGATTTTGCCCAGAAAGCCGCCCTGTTCAATATCGAAACCTTTTTTGGCTGGGTCAGTAACGTCGCCGATTTCTGCGACGCGCTGGATCCCCCGCTCGCCCGCATCGCCTGAGGAGAACCGCTATGCCGAAATCCGTGATTATTCCGCCGGGCACCAGCACCCCGATAGCCCCGTTTGTCCCCGGAACCCTCGCCGACGGCGTGGTGTATGTCTCAGGCACGCTGCCGTTTGATAAAGACAACAACGTGGTGTTTATCGATGACCCAAAGGCGCAAACCCGCCACGTGCTGGAGACGATCAAAACCGTGATCGAAACGGCGGGTGGCACGATGGAGGACGTGACCTTCAACAGCATCTTTATCACCGACTGGAAAAACTACGCCGCGATTAACGAGATCTACGCGGAGTTTTTCCCCGGCGATAAACCGGCGCGATTTTGCATCCAGTGCGGGCTGGTAAAGCCTGAAGCGCTGGTTGAAATTGCCACCGTTGCGCACATCGCGAAGTGAGGCCGCCATGAAACTGTCCATTTCCCCGCCCCCCTTTGCGGGCGCGCCCGTGGTGGTGCTGATTGCCGGGCTCGGCGGCAGCGGCAGCTACTGGCTGCCTCAGCTCGCCGTGCTGGGGCAGGAGTATCAGGTGGTGTGCTACGACCAGCGGGGCACGGGGAATAACCCGGATACCCTGCCGGAAGACTACACCCTCGCACACATGGCCGACGAGCTCGCGCTGGCGTTAGCCGGGGCCGGGATCGCCCGTTACTGCGTGGTCGGCCACGCGCTGGGGGCGCTGGTCGGCCTGCGGCTGGCTATCGATAAGCCTGACGCCCTCACCGCGCTGGTTTGTGTCAACGGCTGGCTGACCCTCAATGCCCATACCCGACGCTGTTTTGACGTTCGCGAACGTCTGCTGCATGCGGGCGGGGCTCAGGCGTGGGTAGAGGCACAGCCGCTGTTTCTTTACCCGGCAGACTGGATGGCTGCCCGCGCTCCGCGGCTGGAGGCCGAGGAAGCGCTGGCGCTGGCCCATTTCCAGGGCAAAGCCAATCTGCTACGCAGGCTGCATGCGCTGAAACAGGCCGATTTCAGCCGCCACGCTGCACGCGTTCGCTGCCCCGTGCAGATTATCTGTTCCACCGACGATCTGCTGGTGCCGTCCGTCTGCTCCGCGGATCTGCACGCCGCCCTCCCGCACGCCCGCAAAACGGACATGCGCCAGGGCGGGCATGCCTGCAACGTGACCGCGCCGGACATCTTTAACACTCTACTGCTGAACGGGCTTGCCAGCCTGCTGCACAGCCCTGAACCCGCTTTGTAAGGAGCCTGAATGAGCGAAGCCATCACGCCCGCCGCGCTGGAAACGCTGTTTACCGGCGCACGTACCCATAACGGCTGGCTGGATATACCGGTCAGTGACGAGACGCTGCGCGAGATTTATGACCTGATGAAATGGGGGCCGACGTCCGCCAACTGCTCCCCGGCGCGCATTGTCTTTGTGCGAAGCCCGGAAGGAAAAGAGAAGCTGCGCCCGGCGCTCTCCAGCGGCAACCTTGAGAAAACGCTCACCGCTCCGGTCACGGCAATTGTCGCCTGGGACAGCGAGTTTTATGAGCACCTGCCTGTACTGTTCCCGCACGGCGATGCCAGAAGCTGGTTTACCTCCAGCCCCGCACTGGCGGAAGAGACCGCCTTTCGCAACAGTTCGATGCAGGCCGCGTACCTGATCTTCGCCTGCCGCGCGCTCGGGCTCGACACCGGGCCGATGTCCGGCTTTGACCGGGAAAAAGTGGACGCGGCCTTTTTCACGGGCACGCTGCTTAAAAGCAATCTGCTGATTAACATCGGTTATGGCGATATGAGCAAAGTCTATGGGCGCTTACCGCGTCTGACCTTCGAAGACGCCTGCGGGCTGGCGTAAGGAGCCATCATGACGACACCCGATCAACAAACCTTCCGTGATGCCATGGCCTGCGTCGGTGCGGCGGTCAATATCATCACCACCGACGGCACTGCGGGAATGGCGGGCTTTACCGCCAGCGCGGTATGCAGCGTGACCGATTCCCCGCCCACTCTGCTGGTTTGCCTCAACCGTGGCGCGTCCGTCTGGCCGATTTTCAACGAGAACCGCACCCTGTGCGTTAACACGCTGAGTGCCGGACAGGAGCCATTATCCAACCTGTTTGGCGGTAAAACGCCGATGGCGGAACGCTTTGCCGCTGCCCGCTGGCAGACAGGCGACACGGGCTGTCCACGTCTGGAAAATGCCCTGGCCTCGTTCGACTGCCGCATCAGCCAGGTGGTTAGCGTCGGCACCCACGACATTCTGTTTTGCGACATCGTATCCATCGTTCGCCACCCGGCACCGCAAGGGCTGGTGTGGTTCGACCGCGGCTATCACGCACTTATGCGACCCGCCTGTTAATCCTCATTCAGGAGACAGAACATGTTCGGACTTCCCCACTGGCAGTTGAAATCGACCTCCACAGAAGCAGGCGTGGTCGCGCCGGATGAAAGGCTCCCGCTCGGGCAGACAATGGTGATGGGCGTGCAGCATGCGGTCGCGATGTTTGGTGCGACGGTGCTAATGCCCATGCTGATGGGGCTGGATCCTAACCTCGCCATTTTGATGTCGGGTATGGGTACCCTGCTGTTCTTTTTTGTCACCGGCGGGCGCGTGCCCAGCTATCTGGGCTCCAGCGCCGCCTTTGTGGGAGTCGTTATTGCAGCGACCGGGTTTAACGGTCAGGGCATTAACCCCAACCTGAGCGTGGCCCTCGGCGGCATTATCGCCTGTGGGCTGGTCTACACCCTTACCGGTCTGGTGGTGATGAAAGTCGGCACGCGCTGGATCGAACGCATGATGCCCCCCGTCGTCACCGGGGCGGTGGTGATGGCGATAGGCCTGAACCTCGCGCCGATTGCGGTGAAGAGCGTATCCGGCTCGCCGTTTGAAAGCTGGATGGCGGTGATTACGGTGCTGTGCATCGGCGTGGTGGCGGTCTTTACGCGCGGGATGATCCAGCGGCTGCTGATCCTGGTCGGGCTGATTGCGGCCTGTCTGATCTACGCGCTGCTGGCGAACGTGTTTGGTCTCGGCAAGCCGGTTGATTTCACACTGATTCACCAGGCCGCCTGGTTCGGGATGCCGCACATGACCTCGCCCACCTTTAACGCTCAGGCGATGATGCTCATCGCGCCTGTCGCGGTGATCCTGGTGGCTGAAAACCTGGGCCACCTGAAAGCCGTAGCGGGAATGACCGGGCGCAATATGGATCCGTATATGGGGCGGGCGTTTGTGGGAGACGGTCTGGCGACCATGCTCTCCGGCTCGGTCGGCGGCAGCGGCGTGACGACCTACGCGGAAAACATCGGCGTGATGGCAGTGACCAAAGTCTACTCGACGCTGGTCTTCGTGGCGGCGGCGGTGATGGCGATACTGCTCGGCTTTTCCCCAAAATTCGGCGCATTGATCCACACCATCCCGGCACCCGTGATTGGCGGCGCCTCGATTGTTGTATTTGGTCTGATTGCCGTCGCGGGGGCACGCATCTGGGTGCAGAATCATGTTGATCTGAGCCAGAACGGTAACCTGATCATGGTGGCGGTCACGCTGGTGCTGGGCGCAGGCGACTTCGCCCTGACGCTGGGCGGGTTTACGATTGGCGGGATTGGCACGGCGACCTTCGGCGCGATCCTGCTCAACGCCCTGCTTAGCCGCCGCAAAGGGGATGAAGCGCAAGCGGAAGCCATCACCCCATGAACCTGAAATAGCCGGGTGACGCTACGCTTACCCGGCCTACATGCCAATTGTAGGCCCGTGCAAGCGAAGCGCCGCCGGGCAAACGGGCAGCGTGCGCGTTGTTAGCTATCTGCCCCTTGTTCAGTGCTCAACCCGGCAATCGACTTACGTCGTTTTTTTAACTTTAACTCGCTCACCAGCACCCCGGCGACAATAAACGCCGCGCCCACCAGCGCCAGCAGCGGCAGACGCTCCCCGGCGAGTCGCCCGAAAATACCCGCCCACACCGGTTCACCGGTATAGATGACCGTCGCCCGTGTCGGAGATACGCTGCGCTGCGCCCAGTTCATGGTGACCTGAATAATAGCGCTAAAAATGCCCAGCCCCAGCGCCACGACGATAAGCCCGGTAGACATCGGCGGGACGGACTCCCCTGCCGGCACCATCGTCGCGAACGCCACCAGCGACGCGGTGGCAAGCTGCACGACCGTCACCCGCTTGACGTCCACTTTTCCTGCCCAGGCGCTAATCAGAATAATTTCAGCCGCAATGGCAACGGCCCCTACCAGCGTGATGATCTCTCCCGGCCCCAGCGCCAGCAGATTATTTTCCGGCCCGGCTAATAAAATGAGGCCGATGAACGCCAGCACGATACCAATGCACGACATCAGGCCCGGTATTCTGCCCAGGCACAGCCACTGCAACAGCGGCACCAGCGGTACGTACATGGCGGTGATGAAGGCGGATTTACTGCTGGAGATAGACTGGAGCCCCCACGTTTGCAGGCTATAGCCCATGGCAATCGCCACGCCAATAGCGACACCCGCTTTAAGCTCTCTCAGGGTCAACCCGCGCAGGGTTTTCAGCGAAATAAGCGCCACGGCAACCGCCGCGGTTGCAAAACGCAGCCCTACAAAGAAAAACGGATCGCTCATCGTGACCGCGTACTGAACGGCAAGAAAGGTTCCGCCCCAGAACATGGTGATCAAAATCAGGATGGCTTCCTGAGGCTTAATGGAGAAAGTAAAACGGGAAACGGACATGGGACACCAGCACGAAGAATCAATCCTGTAGTGTGCGATGCCTTTGATTACAGTTCAATGTAGCAGACATAAAAAAACCGCCGGGAAACCCGGCGGCAGAGAGTTAACCCGGCGTACTACTTGTTGCTGCCGTGGCTATTTTTACCCCCTTTTTTGCCAGCCTCTGATGCGCGCTGAGGGTCGTTTTTAAAATTGCCCCCGCTAGACTGGCCACCTTTACGACCTGCTTCTGATGCTCTTTCACGGTCTTCAGCGAAATTACCTGAACCACCACGATGGTTTGCCATCTCTAACCTCCAGAGTGTGAAACATTAGACATCATATTGCATTCAGTAAAAGAGGATTCTTTCACCTCGCGGCTCAAGGACAGTGCCTTTATCTGTGCCGCGTGAAACTAAGCTTAGTGTAATGCGGCTATCCGGCAAGCGAGAGGTAATATTCTGCAACATGATCTCAGCCTTTCGTATGAAATATTGAGGAGGTCATCCATAAGCCATTCTTATATTTTGAAAAATCAGCGCCGCTAAAGTTGTTTCATTTTGCTACAAAGCACGTAACGAAAAGATATTGTTATATATCAAATAAATGCCGTTCATTTTTGCAGTCTGGCCGTGATGTCATATCTTTAAAGTAACGCAGCGATCCGCTGTAAGAAAAACCAACGAGGAGTGATGCAAAATGGCAAAAGTTCTGGTGCTCTATTATTCCATGTATGGACACATTGAAACCATGGCTCACGCAGTTGCAGAAGGCGCAAACAGAGTAGACGGCGTTGAGGTTGTGGTTAAACGCGTACCGGAAACCATGCAGGCGGAAGCCTTCGCCAAAGCCGGGGGAAAAACACAAAACGCCCAGGTCGCCACCCCGCAGGAGCTCGCGGACTATGATGCCATTATCTTCGGCACCCCGACCCGCTTCGGCAATATGTCCGGCCAGATGCGCACCTTCCTCGACCAGACGGGCGGGCTCTGGGCCTCCGGCGCGTTATACGGCAAGCTGGCCAGCGTGTTCAGCTCTACCGGAACAGGCGGCGGCCAGGAGCAGACGATCACCTCAACCTGGACTACCCTTGCACATCATGGGATGGTGATTGTGCCGATTGGCTACGGCGCGCAGGAACTGTTCGATGTTTCCCAGGTTCGTGGCGGGACACCGTATGGCGCGACAACCATTGCCGGTGGGGATGGTTCGCGTCAGCCAAGCAATGAAGAACTTTCGATCGCCCGCTATCAGGGTGAATACGTCGCGGGTCTTGCCAAAAAACTGAACGGCTAACCCAACAGGAGGACAAGTATGCCAACTCAAGAATCCAAAGCTCACCACGTGGGCGAATGGGCAAGTTTACGCAATACCTCTCCGGAGATTGCAGAAGCCATCTTTGAAGTCGCCAGGTATGACGAAAAGCTGGCTGAGCAGATTTGGGAAGAAGGCAACGATGAAGTGCTGGTTCGCGCTTTCGAAAAAACCGACAAAGACTCGCTGTTCTGGGGCGAGCAAACCATCGAACGTAAAAACGTCTGAATGTTCCCCCCGCCCGCGCGGGGGGTTTTCTTCTATTTCGCCGCGTTGTTCATCACCGCATTGAATCTATCGATCGGACAGAAGCCGTTGCCATCTACCGGACAGCCCTTCAGCTCCAGCGTCACGCGCTGCGCAGGAGATTGCAGCGACAGCACGCTGGCATTACGCAACTGCTCTGAACTCTGGTAGACATACTCAATTTTCATCAGCTCCTGATTTGTATTTTTGTCATGCCAGCGCTGGAAGACAATTTTACCGCCAATCGGGGTTCGTTCCTGCTGGTCGTGCAGCTGATACGGCCTGAAATCCAGCGCGGTCAGCAGCGAGGCAATGTTGGAGTCGTGCCCCACCAGCAGGGTAATTTTTGGCGCTTTGGCCTGTTCGGTCACCAGCGCTTTATCAATGTACTTCACCAACGGTTTAGCCACGTTCTGCGCCACGTCCGTCGAGGTAAACAGCGAGTCCTGGTAGCCGTTTTTCAGCTTCGACAGCACGCGCCACTGCTGATCGGTTTTGATTTCCCCCCATGCCACCTGGTCTGCCGGGAATCCTTCGTAATACTGTAAGGTGAACGCATCCACCAGCGAGTTACCCACTTTCAGCGGCCCGGAGACGCCCGGCTCTTTTTCATAATCGGCGCTGAACGTATCTTTCGCCTCCGTCAGGGAACAGACTTTTTTCTCCTTGCAGGACGGCGAGTCGCTATAGTTTGTCAGCTGCTCCAGCAGTTTGTAGCTTTCATCCAGCTGCATTTTCTGCCGTTCTGTCTCCATCGCTTTCAGCGCTTTCTCACGAAACTCAGGGGAATTATCGGTAATGACCGGATTGAAGGTGGGGTCCATGGTGCCCATTTTTTCCTGATGATGCACAGGCACATCGCACCCCGGGAACGCGCCGGTGATAAAGAACTGCGCGGTCGCCACGGTGCGCTGGAGGCTGTTGGCGTAGGCATAGACGGTATCTGCTGGCGGGCATTCACCCGTCTTCACCATCCCCTGCTCTGCCAGCCACTCGCGTATATAGTGACCCATATACACTTCCAGTACGCCCCCTTTGGTGGTGAGCTGTCCACCCGGGACGTCCCACTCCGGCCACTGCTTCGGCGTGGACTGCTCCAGCACGCTGCCGTTATTGGCGAGCGGCGCACGCAGGTTGTGGCGGCTCATGATGAGTACCTTTTCCAGCTGATAGCCGTCCGGTGTGTCCTGCGCCTGTGCGCCAAAGGTCACGGCAAGGGTACCTGCCACGGCAACTGCAAGTAGTGCTTTTCTCATCCCTAATTCCTCACACGTTTTTTTAATGTCGCATTGAGTGTGACAGATTCGTGACAGGTTTTTCGGGAAGCATTTCTCAAACTGATGAATACGTGACTCGCTGATTCAGAGGCTGATGCTGGTGACGATGCCGACATACAGCGCCGCCCATGCGCAGGCTGAAAGCAGGCTGATGGCGTAAACCTTTATCGCGCTCAGCCTGAGCATGCCCGCCGCCAGCGGCACGATATAGCGCAGTACCGCCAGGAAACGCGAGGTGAACAACACCAGCAGGCCATTTTTATGCAGCTGGTGCTGTACCCGCAAAAACTTCCCGGCATGTTTTGCCGTGAAGCGTGACACTCGCCGGGTATGCCCCATCAGCTGGCCGATATGGTAATTCAGCACCGATCCTGCCGTAGCGCCCATCACCACCGCCAGCCACGTCAGCGCCGGATGCATACTCGACTGGCTGACGGCAATCCCCGCCAGCAGCATGACCGATGCGGGCGGGAGCACGGAAGAGATCAGTACCGTTGATTTACTCAGTGCCATAACAACGAGCAACGCGAAGAGATGCGTTGGATAATGCGCAAAATGATCCAGCAGCGTGTCCAGCCATGCCATTTTACTCTCCCCGGTAACATCAGAATTCCCCATTAGAAGTGAAAATAGTTAAATAAAACGTCAACATTCATTCAATAATATTCATTTAAACCATACTTAAACATTATTAAAATTCCTCAGCAGCCATT
The DNA here is from genome assembly GCF_021869665.1 of Enterobacter cloacae complex sp. ECL411. NCBI lineage: Bacteria > Pseudomonadati > Pseudomonadota > Gammaproteobacteria > Enterobacterales > Enterobacteriaceae > Enterobacter > Enterobacter cloacae complex sp. ECL411. The sequence goes on along the minus strand of NZ_CP091486.1, from coordinate 1,645,056 downwards.
TTAAATAAGCGTATTATCCCTCACGCTTTACAACGATCTCGTTATGGCGAGGCTCCTGTACAAATACACGTTATCGCTCTGGTGGGTTCGAGAGAACCGGCACAGGGTAAAACAGGCACTGTCGAATCAAGGCTTTGCCAGTATAACTTCCCTTACGGGATACGGTGTACAGTGCTGAACCCAGGACGTGGGGATCTCCTTTCCGACATGCCCTGTCTTGCTCGCCCCTGAGAGATTTTATTATTCAAAGGGAAGTTACAATGTCTTACGCTATTCACAACCAAAATCTGGCTTTTAACGACAGCGCCATCGCGCAATATATGAATACCGATTTTATCGTTATTGATATTTCATTATGCGTGGCTCTGGCACGCGAGCAGTTCTTTGAAAAATTAAAAGATGATGATATTCCGTCACATATTTTTATCGAAGACACCGGTCGCCTCGCGGGTTTGATTGCCGTACGTAAATTATTGCAGGCCACGGATACCGTACAGCCCGTTAAGGGGCTGATGATATCGGATTTTATCCAGCTTAAACCGGAAGATGAGCGGGCGGATGTCGCCGGGTTGCTGGCGCACGCAGGTGCGGATGTCGTACCGGTGGTGACCCACGGCAAGCTGGTGGGCTGCCTTACCGAGCGTGAAATCGCCCATCTGCTGGAAGATGACGTTACTGAAGATGCCCAGCTTCAGGGGGCAACGCTGCCGCTGGAGAAGCCCTATCTGGAAACCAGCGCCTTTAGCCTGTGGAAGAAACGCTCCGTCTGGCTGCTGCTGCTGTTTGTCGCGGAAGCGTATACCAGCTCGGTGATCCAGCATTTTGAAGAGGCGCTGGAATCCGCCATTGCGCTGGCGTTCTTTATTCCGCTGCTGATTGGCACCGGCGGAAACAGCGGGACGCAGATTACCTCGACGCTGGTGCGCGCCATGGCGCTGGGTGAAGTCCACCTTCGCGACGTGGGTCGCGTGCTGCGCAAAGAGATGAGCACCTCGTTAATGATTGCCGCCACGCTGGGCCTGGCGGGCTGCGTTCGTGCCTGGATGATGGGCATTGGGATGGAAATCACGCTTATCGTCAGCCTGACGCTGGTCTGCATTACGCTGTGGAGCGCCATTGTCTCATCGGTGATCCCGATGGTATTGAAACGCTGCAAAATCGACCCGGCGGTCGTTTCCGCGCCGTTTATCGCCACGCTGATCGACGGTACCGGGCTCATTATCTACTTCAAAATCGCACAGTATACGCTGGGGCTGGAATAACGAAAAAACCCTGCGATATTGCTATCGCAGGGTTTTCGAATTTGGCGGAAGCGTAGAGATTCGAACTCTAGAACCCTTTCGGGTCGCCGGTTTTCAAGACCGGTGCCTTCAACCGCTCGGCCACGCTTCCAAAGTGAGGCGCACTATAAACATCTCTGAGCATGATGTAAAGCAGGAAATTGCATTACGTTGAGCTTCTTGCGTCATTCCCTTCCGCTCCGATCACTTCTTCGTCATCGGCTGGCTAAAATGTAAACATTTATTTTTACATCACATAAACTTATTAGAATGAAAGTTTGTGATCTAGACTCTTTTTCATACACCGCAGCTTATCCGTGCAACATTGCCACCTCAATATGCCCTTGTAAGACCCTATTCACGCAGGTCACTGCGATAAGAGATTTTCCATGAAATTATTCGATACCGATAACTACAGACTTATTCTCTGGCGTAAATTTCTGCCGTGGCTGATCCAGAACGGTGCGCAAAAAAACAACCCGCATGACTATTTTCTGGTTTACTTAAAAGATGTCGACAATACGCGTTATATTCTGAAGAAGCACGAAAGCAGCAACGTTGTGCTCTGCCCGATGCATAAAAGCGAAGATGTCAGTATGAGCGTGGAAGATATCAGCGAAATGCAGGCTGAAATGATTCACTATAAGCGCAATGGGTTTCAGGCTTACAAAGGCATTATCCCGTTTGCCTTTGACCATTATACGAAAATCATCACCTTAAAAACGGCCCTTGCTCGTCTGAAAGGGCGCTGTATTTCTGGCCTGAAATCTGATTCAGAAACCATCAGCCGGGACCGTTACAACTTGCTCAGGCTGCTGGTGACCGACTACGTCAACCAGCGCCCTTCGCGCGTTTCGTCTGGTTTCACCCAGCGGGAAGTGATCGCCATGCTTTACGGCACACTTTGGTATAAACATATCAAAAATGAGTCGTTTAGCAGAAAAATCGCGCTCTTACTTGAGTCGCTCGTGATCACGGGCGATCTCAGCGAAGAGGGTAAGGTGTACTACGTGCAGGGCCAGGCTATTACCACCATGGTCGAGTATGAAAAAGAGGACCAGCGGGTAACGCATCAGCAAAAAATGCAGAAAAAAATTACGCGTTTTATGTTTGCGATAACGCTATCTACGCTGCTGATTATTCTGGTTCTGCTGTCGATGGCCGGGGTCGTCGACCTCGCCGCTGTCTGGCAGAAAATACTACAGATTAAGCCTCTTAGATTTTTAATGAATTTTATCTAAAACCCTGCCTATTAATTATGAATTTTATTTTTATCAGCGATAACTATTACCTTTGCCACGGTGTCTCAAGCTCACTGACATCTACCCATTTGATTCGCGATGAGGAGGATATTCACCATCTTTATGAGGTCGATCCCGAGCTGGATTTTATCATTGCGATTGAACAGGATAAGTTACGCAATAAAACCATTCAGCAGGTCAAAAAAGTCAAGCGTGATTACATTGTCCTGATGCATGAGATAGAAGCCAACAGCGCGGTGAGAATTGATAATATTATCTATTCGTCGATGCATTTTACTGCTCACCCTTTTCAGCAGCTGATGCGTTTTTATCGGGCGCTCAGGACACACTCCTTTACCCGACGCGAATATGACGTGCTAAAGCTTTTCCATATGGAAAATCATGAAATCGCGAAAAAGCTGCAACTGTCACAAAAAACGACCAGCACCTACCGCGTGAGGATCCTCGAGAAATTGAATATGCGTTCAAAAAACATTCTGGCGATGACCCGTATAAAATCGGCGATTGTCGATCAGAAACTGTGATCTTTTGGCTTACCTTGGGAAAACCGGGGCCTCAGGTTTCGCCCTGAGGGGGTTTGGCGGGCGCGGTATACCAGTTCTCTTTGGCAACCATTACGCTGCCCTCTGGCTGCATAACAAAATTCGGAGACATGATCTGCACGTTAAATTCGTTAAATACATCCTGTATCTGGCTATGCAGCTCATTGCGGGCAACCGCGAGGGACTGGTCGGGCAGCAGACGAACCTGCAACTCGTAGGCGATATACCAGTCCATCAACCCTAACTGGCGCACCAGCGGCGGCTCGGAAAGATCAATCCCTTTTGCCCGTTTCGCGGCCAGCTCCAGCATGGCATGCACCTGACGCCATGGGGTGTCATAACCGATAGTGACGCTGACCGTCAGATTGAGGCTGCCATCAGGCTGTAGCGCGCTAAGGTTGGTGATCTTACCGCTCACCACCACCGCATTGGGCACGGTAACGACATAATTTTCCCGGGTAATAATTTTGGTCGCCAGCATGCCTATTTCACTGACCTTACCTTCGTTATCCGCCACCCGAATGACATCGCCTTTACGCAGTGCGCGGGAGTAAATCAGGACCAGACCGCTCATGGCATGGTTCATCACCCCTGCCGAACCCAGCGTTAACATCAGGCCGAAGAAGACGCTAATACCTTTAAACGCCAGTGAGTTTGCGCCGGGGAGAAACGGCCAGGCAGCGGAGAGAGCAAATAGCCAGACGGCGACGGAAATGAGCTTACGGGTTGCCCCCACGGTTTCCGGATGTACGCCGGGAAGTTGCAGACGACCAGCCTCCACCTGATTCAGCACCATCCTCAGCAGCTTCAGAATAAAAGCGGTAATGAGGAAAATGATCAGAACAATCGTCAGCCCCGGCAAAGCCGAGACAATCGCCAGGGCAATTTGCTGCACCACGCGAATCGACCAGTCTCCCAGCGACGTGCCCCACACCCGCGTCCACGGAAACAGACTGAATGCCCAGCTCAGCCAGACGTAAAATCCAATCAAACCCAGCAGGAACATCAGCAAGGCGTAAAGCCGAATCTCAATGGCGCCAATGTACCGCCGCCAGCTTTGCGGCACCCGGCTGCGATTCTCCACAATACGCAGACGGTAGACGCGTCGAAACCAGCGCCAGGATCGCCAGGCGCCATAGCAGAGCAGCAAAAGCGCCAGCAGGCCAGCGGCAGCTTTTACCGTCGACAGCGCCAGCCAGCCGGTATCGTATTGATCGCGCAGCGCCATTCTCTGCGCTTCCATGCGCGCCAGCACGCGCTGCGCGGCCTGATCGAGGGTGAGATCGTCCCCTTCGTCCAAATCCCCTTCCGTCAGCAGCATCACGGGCTTACCGTTCATCACGATCAGCCGCCCCTGCTGGTTATAGCGGGTCACGGGGACGATAGTGAGCGGCTCACGCACGTCCGCCTCGGTAAAATTGCGCAGGGTGTTGCGGATGCGTAAAACGCGCTCCTCCGGCGTGGTCAGGCCAAATTTCGCCTGAAGCATGACGATCGGCTGATGAAAAATATAGACCGTCCGGGCGCGCTCCTGCTCAGAAGGCGCCTGGCGGGGCTCAGCGGCATACGATGAGAAGGCGCTCAGGGAGGCAAAACAGAACGCACACGCGAGCAGGATCTTTTTCATCCTCACTACCCCAAATCAGAAATCTTGTTGTTTTTCAGGCAACCCGCGAATGCCAGGTGGGTATGTTGAGAATAGTCCAGCCTTTCGTTTCTGCAACAAGCGACGGTGAGCGTGTTGCTCTCAATCACAATATATGTATTATGTTATAACATAACAATTTGGGATTGTGTTCTATGTTACTTAAAAAAGGGTTATTTCTGGCTTTATTGCTCTCTACGGCGCCTGCCGCTTTCTCAGCAACCTCCTGGCCCCTCACGATTGAAAATTGCGGCGTAAAGCAGACCTTTGCGCAGGCTCCTCAGCGCGTCGTGACCGTGGGACAGCATGAAACAGAATTACTGCTCGCACTCGGGCTGGAGAAAAAGATCGCCGCAACGTCGGTCTGGTTCGGCAAGCTCCCGGATCCGCTGGCAGATGCCGGGAAAAATATCCCTCGGCTTGCAGATAATTCCCCCTCCTTTGAAGCCGTGGTGGGACAGAAACCTGAGCTCGTTCTCGCGCAGTATCACTGGCACATTGGTCCGCAGGGAGAAGTGGGCACCCGTGAGCAGTTTGCCTCGCTGGGGATTAATACGTGGATCTCTCCTGCCGACTGCACGGATAAAGCGGTGACGGAAAAGTCAAACGCAGACGGAGCACGCAGCGCGCCGTTTTCGCTGGCCGAAATCACACGGGAAGTGACAGATCTGGCGACGATATTTGATGTTTCCGCGCGAGGTGAGCAGCTTAATCATACGCTGACGGAACGTATCAAAAAGGCCCAGGCGCGCGTCTCAGCGAAACCGCTTCGCGTCGTATTCTGGTTCTCAAGTAGCCGTCTGAATGGCGATCCCTGGGTGGCGGGGAATTACGGCGCGCCTGGCTGGATCAGCCGCACGCTGGGGTTGAAGAACATTATTGACTCTCATGACGAATGGCCGGCTGTAACCTGGGAACATATTGCCCAGTCGCAGCCGGACGTGATTGTTATCGCCGGGATGTCCCGCAGGCTCTACCCTGCCGATGACGTTGAGGTAAAAAAAGCATTCTTGCGTAATGACCCGGTGACGAAGAACATGCCTGCGGTCAGGAACAACCACATTATTGTGGTGCCGGCGATGTCGTTAAACCCTTCATTACGTAACGTCGATGCGGTTGAGCTTATCAGCGAGCGGCTGGCTTCTTTCCGGGATGAACAATGAGTCATTTCGCTTTTGACCGCCGCCAGCAAGGTTTACTGGCAGCAGGCGTCATGGCGCTGCCGCTAATGCTGGTTTTTGCCGCCAGTATCGGTGATATGCCGGTGTCGTATGCCAGTACCGGGAAAGCGATCCTCAACGGACTGGGTTTGACCTCTTATGCGTTGCCACAAACGGAGGAGGGTATCGTCTGGCAATATCGCATGAGCCGGGCAGTGATGGCCGCGTGCAGCGGCGGTGGCCTGGCGCTGTGCGGGCTGGTGTTACAGTCGATCCTGCGTAACCCTCTGGCTGAGCCTTATCTGCTGGGGATTTCCGCGGGCGCCTCGCTGGGGGCCGTCTGCGTGATGCTTCTCGGCATGGGGGGAAGCGTGATTGGCGTGAGCAGCGGTGCGTTTGTCGGCTCCTGCGCCGCCTTTGCGCTCATCATGGTGATTACAAACGGCATGAGTGAAAGCCCGTCGCGCATTTTGCTGGCCGGTATTGCGGGCACCCAGCTCTTCAACGCCATGACCGCGTACGTCGTCAGCACGTCCGCCAATGCCGAGCAGTCCCGTAGCGTCATGTTCTGGCTGATGGGGAGTCTGAGCGGCGTGCGCTGGCCTGACGCGCTGCTGGCGCTGGCCGTTACGCTTGCGGGTTTACTGGTGGTATTGCTCTTTTCCCGGGCGCTGGACACCTTCACCTTCGGGGATGAGGTCTCCACCACGCTGGGGATCCCGGTTACCGCCGTGCGTATTGTCTTATTGCTGACCTGTGCCGTTGTCACCGCCACGTTGGTGAGCGCCACAGGCGCAGTGGGGTTTGTCGGGCTGGTCATTCCCCATGTGACGCGCATGCTATGCGGGCCGGGCCATCGCCGCTCGATCCCGCTGACGTTTCTCATCGGCGCCCACTTTATGATCCTTGCCGATATCGTCTCACGCACGCTGATCGTGCACCAGGTTCTGCCCATCGGGGTGGTGACTGCGCTGGTGGGCGCCCCCGTCTTTGTGGCGTTGCTTTATCAAAACCGAAAGGAGCATCCATGAATATAACAGTGGCCGGGTTAACCGTAACCCGACAGGCGCAGACGGTGCTTAAGGATATCGATCTCGACCTGCCATCCGGGCAGATTGTCGGCCTGTTAGGGCCAAACGGCTCAGGCAAGTCGACGCTGCTGCGCTGCCTCGCCGGGCTGTTTCCACGACACAGTGAACGTGTTGCGCTTAATGGCACAACGCTTGGCTTGATGCCGCTGAAAATACGGGCGCAGCACATGGCGTTTGTCCCGCAACATGCTGAGGTCGACGGGGAACTGACCGTTGAGGATATTGTCAGGCTGGGGCGTACGCCCTACCGGAAAACATTCCAGAGAACCACGCGCGACGATGAGGCTGCGGTTGAACAGGCGATTGGCCTGATGCAGTTATGCAGCTTACGCCAGCGGCGATGGCACTCTTTGTCAGGCGGAGAACGACAGCGAAGTCAGATAGCCCGCGCGCTGGCCCAGCAGCCGCAGGTGCTGTTGCTCGATGAACCGACAAACCACCTGGACATTCAGCACCAGCTGGAGCTGATGCGGCTCGTTTCACAGCTGCCGCTTACGGTGGTGGTTGCACTGCACGATCTCAATCTTGCGGCCAATTATTGCCAGCGTCTGATCCTCCTGAAGGCCGGGCAGATCGCAGCCACGGGTGCGCCCGAAGCGGTGCTGACGCCCTCGAACATCGCGGATACCTGGTGCGTAAAAGCTCAGGTCTGTAAGGCCGACGCCGGGATCACGATAAGCTATAACATGGGTAACATGGCGGAGAGCCAGAACAAAAGCAAAAACCCCTGCGATATTGCTATCGCAGGGGTTTTGAATTTGGCGGAAGCGTAGAGATTCGAACTCTAGAACCCTTTCGGGTCGCCGGTTTTCAAGACCGGTGCCTTCAACCGCTCGGCCACGCTTCCTAAGTGAGGCGAACTATAAACACCTCACCGTGCGCTGTAAAGGGTGCGCGCATTCGTTCGCTTTAAAAATAGCCAAAATGCGTTTAATCGGTTGAATAGCCAACAGATTGACCGTTTTACCAGCATAATATCCACCGCGGATCGTTAGTGCTTTTTGATGTACATATCTTTGGTGTAGTAGTAGCCAAGCTTATCCGGCGTGAAGCCCCCTACCCACGGTTTCACCAGGTGCGTGCGCACGTAGTGATAGACAGGGATCGCCGGCACATCGCGCCCCAGCAGATCTTCTGCCTGCTGGTAGAACTTACCGCGCTCCTCCGCCGTTTTCGCCTTCGCCGCATTCACCAGAGCCAGATCGTATTCCGGATTGCTGTACTGAGTGGTGTTTTGGCTGTCACCGGTACGGAAGTTATTCAGGAAGGTTGCGGCGTCATCGTAATCAGCAATCCAGGCGTAGCGCACCGCGTCAAAGTTATGGGTGTGCATGGTATCAAGCATGGTTTTCCACTCCTGGTTTTGCAGCTTCGCCTCTACGCCGAGGTTCTTCTTCCACATCGAGCTGGCGGCAATCGCAATACGCTGGTGCGATTCCGAGGTGTTATAGAGGAGATTAAAGCTGAGCGGATGGCTGTCGTTAAATCCGGCTTCGGCCAGCAGTTTTTTCGCCTCGGCAATGCGTTTATCCATCGGCCAGCTGGCGTAATCAGGGTTCTGTAACTTGACGCCGCCAATATCCGGCTGGCTGATGAGCCATGCCGGGCGTTGCCCCTGCCCTAAAACTTTCCCGGCGATAATATCTTTATCCAGCGCCAGATTCAGCGCCTTACGCACGCGGGCGTCGCTGAACGGCGGCCGGGTGGTGTTGAATTCGTAATAATAGGTGGCAAGCTGCGGCGATACGTCCAGCTCGTTCCCCAGCGTTTTCTTCAGCTGAGCAAACTGGTTGATCGGCACCGTGTAGGCGATGTCGATTTCGCCCGCTTTGTAGCGGTTGACGTCAGCGGCTTCGGAGGAAATGGGCAGATAGGTCACCTTGTTGATGACGGTATGTTCGTTATCCCAGTATTTCGGGTTTCGCACCGCCACAATGCGTTCGTTCACCACCCACTGTGACAGTTTATAGGCCCCGCTGCTGACGAAGTGCTCCGGTTTGGTCCACTTATCACCGAAACGACCTACCAGGACTTTATCTATCGGCACCAGAGACGGGTGAGCCAGCATCGCCAGGAAAGCAGCATTTGGCTGGGTGAGCGTCACTTCCAGCGTGGTGTCATTGATGGCTTTCACGCCCAGCGACTCGGGTGCTTTTTTGCCTTCTGCGATATCAGTGCCGTTGACGATACGCATACTGCCGGGATAGCTGGCATACGGAGAGACGGTTTTCGGGTCGACCAGTCGCTGCCAGCTCCAGACAATATCTTCCGCGGTGATGGGGGTGCCATCGCTCCAGGTTATGCCCGGGCGCAGATGGAAAGTCCAGACGGTGTTATCTTTATTTTCCCATTTCTCCGCCAGGCGCGGCTGGATTTCACCTGCCGGAGAGACGCTGACCAGCCCGTCGAATAAATCGCTGATAATATTGAATTCGACATCGCTTTCGACTTTATGCGGGTCGAGCGAGGCGGGTTCACTGCCGTTGTTCCTTACCAGTTCCTGCTTATCTGCCAGCTGGGTTCCTGCCGGCACGTTAGCCGCCCAGGTTGCCGTGCTGGCGCACAGGACCCCTGCGGTTAACAAAGAGAGCGTAAAGTGCATGCGTGTTTGTGGTTTCATTTCCTTCGCCTTATTGTCTGTTTTTATGACGATCCGGAAATAACTCTTAGCGGCCTTAGGGAAATAACGCAATATTTTTCAGTGACCTATAAGAGGTTGATCTGAATACGCCTTGCATACCGCACTTCATTCTGAGTACAAAGGCTTTACCAGAATAAAAAACCAGCATAATCCCTAAGGGGCTGAGTAAAGATGGGTAAAACCACTTTGCGTCTGCCGCGCCGTTTCATATTCTTTGCGCTAATTACATCTGTCATAAGAGAGTGACTCATGGATCGTATAATTACTTCTTCACGCGACCGCACATCGCTACTCAGCACCCATAAGGTGCTTCGCAATACCTATTTCATGCTCAGCCTGACGCTGGCGTTTTCGGCGATCACCGCGACGGCCAGCACCGTACTGATGCTGCCTTCTCCGGGCCTGATCCTGACGCTGGTGGGTATGTATGGTCTGATGTTCCTGACCTATAAAACCGCGGATAAACCGGTGGGTATTCTCTCCGCTTTCGCCTTCACCGGCTTCCTGGGCTACATCCTGGGGCCAATCCTGAACGCCTATCTGTCTGCCGGAATGGGCGACGTGATTGGTATGGCGCTGGGCGGTACCGCGCTGGTGTTCTTCTGCTGCTCGGCCTACGTGCTGACCACCCGTAAGGACATGTCCTTCCTCGGCGGTATGCTGATGGCGGGTATCGTGATTGTGCTGGTCGGTATGCTGGCGAACATCTTCCTGCAATTGCCTGCTCTGCATCTGGCAATCAGCGCGGTGTTTATCCTGATTTCATCCGGCGCAATCCTGTATGAAACCAGCAACATCATTCACGGCGGTGAGACGAACTATATCCGCGCCACCGTGAGCCTGTATGTGTCGCTGTACAATATTTTTGTCAGCCTGCTGAGTATCCTGGGCTTCGCCAGCCGCGATTAACTCACCGTGCTGTGAACAAAGCCCCGCTTATGCGGGGCTTTGTTTTTTTGGTAGACTGAGGCGGTTTTTGACAAACGCGTGAATGAATATGTTGAGTTTTGAAGGCAAAGAGATCGAAACCGATAACGACGGTTATCTGAAAGAGAGCAGCCAGTGGAGCGAAGCGCTGGCGGAGAAAATTGCGGAAAACGAAGGAATTACCCTCTCCCCGGAACACTGGGAAGTGGTGCGCTTTGTGCGCGAATTCTACCTCGAATTCAACACCTCTCCGGCTATCCGCATGCTGGTCAAAGCCATGGCGAATAAATTTGGCGAAGAGAAAGGCAACAGCCGTTATCTGTATCGCCTGTTTCCGAAAGGCCCGGCTAAACAGGCGACAAAAATTGCCGGCCTGCCAAAGCCGGTAAAATGCATTTAATAGCGAATACTGAAGTCAGCGTATTCCCGGCCGGGTTGATGCGGTTCCGTTAGCACCTTATCAACCCGCGCGCTGCGCGGTCCGCCCGCTTTCAGCCACGCCACCAGCTTCTCTACCCGATCCGCCTCACCGCAGGCCACAACCTCCACGCTGCCATCATCCATGTTACGCGCATACCCCGTCAGTCCGAGCTGAAGGGCTTCGCGCTGGGTGCTGTAGCGGAATCCGACGCCCTGTACAAGGCCATGGACCCAGGCAATGGTGCATACATTTGACATCATCCTTCTCCTTATCCGACTGGCGCGTTGCATTTCCTCGCTGAAGTCGGGAAAATGGCGGCCATTTCATTGGAATCGACAGAATAGCAAATTATGAGTGTACGTTTAGTGTTAGCCAAAGGGCGCGAGAAGTCATTACTGCGCCGCCATCCCTGGGTCTTTTCCGGCGCGGTTGCCCGCATGGAAGGTAAAGCCAGCCTCGGTGAAACCATCGATATTGTTGACCATCAGGGGAAATGGTTAGCACGCGGCGCATACTCGCCTGCATCTCAGATCCGCGCGCGCGTCTGGACGTTCGATAAAGAAGAAGCCATCGATATCGACTTCTTTGTCCGTCGTCTGCAACAGGCGCAGCAGTGGCGCGAGTGGCTGGCAAAGCGTGACGGGCTGGACAGCTATCGTCTGATTGCCGGTGAATCCGACGGGCTGCCGGGCGTGACCATTGACCGCTTCGGCAATTTCCTGGTGTTGCAGCTGCTGAGCGCCGGGGCGGAATACCAGCGTGCCGCGCTAATTAGCGCCCTGCAAACCCTGTTCCCGGAATGTGCCATTTACGACCGCAGCGACGTGGCGGTACGTAAAAAAGAGGGCATGGAGCTGACGCAGGGCCCGGTCACCGGCGAACTGCCGCCTGCCCTGCTGCCTATCGAGGAGCACGGCATGAAGCTGCTGGTGGACATCCAGGGCGGCCATAAGACCGGTTATTATCTCGACCAGCGTGACAGCCGTCTGGCAACGCGCCAGTACGTTGCCGATAAGCGCGTGCTGAACTGCTTCTCCTATACCGGCGGCTTTGCGGTCTCTGCCCTGATGGGCGGCTGTGCCCAGGTTGTGAGCGTCGACACCTCACAGGAAGCGCTGGATGTGGCGAAACAGAACGTTGAGCTGAACAAGCTGGATCTGAGCAAAGCGGAGTTTGTGCGCGACGACGTGTTCAAACTGCTGCGTAAATACCGCGACCAGGGCGAGAAATTTGACGTTATCGTGATGGACCCGCCGAAGTTTGTAGAAAATAAAAGCCAGCTGATGGGCGCCTGCCGTGGCTATAAAGACATCAACATGCTGGCGATCCAGCTGCTGAACCCGGGTGGCGTTCTGCTGACGTTCTCCTGCTCTGGCCTGATGACGACAGATTTATTCCAAAAAATCATCGCCGATGCCGCAATAGATGCGGGTCGTGATGTACAATTTATAGAGCAGTTCCGTCAGGCCGCCGATCACCCGGTGATCGCTACCTACCCGGAAGGGCTGTATCTGAAAGGGTTTGCCTGTCGCGTCATGTAACTTGAAAAGAGAAATATTGCCCGCACATAGTGTGTATGTAATGTTTCCCGGGAGGTGACTATGATTGCCAGCAAATTCGGTATCGGCCAGCAGGTCCGCCACACCTTGCTTGGATATTTGGGTGTGGTCGTGGATATCGACCCGGAGTATTCCCTTGATGAACCGTCAGCAGACGATCTGGCCGTTGACGCAGAGCTTCGCGCCGCGCCCTGGTATCATGTGGTTATGGAGGGCGACGATGGTCAGCCTGTCCATACCTATCTTGCCGAAGCGCAGCTGAGTGGTGAACTACAGGATGAGCATCCGGAACAACCCACTATGGACGAGCTTGCTCAGACCATCCGCAAACAGTTACAGGCGCCAAGACTGCGTAACTAAAGGTGTAAAAAAGCCCGTCAAGCGGGCTTTTTTTATTTTGCCAGCCCCAGACGGGGGATGTCGATTGCCGGACAGCGATCCATCACCACCTTCAGCCCGGCATCGCGTGCCAGCACGGCCGCCTGCTCATTAATCACGCCCAGCTGCATCCACAGCGTTTTCGCGCCGATGGCAATCGCCTCCTGCGCCACGCCCCAGGCCGCCTCTGAATTACGGAAAACGTCCACCATATCCACCTTTTCCGGCACGTCCGCGAGCGTCGCATAGCCCTGCTGACCCAGCAGCGTTTTCCCCGCCACCTTAGGCGAGACCGGGATCACGTGATATCCCTGGTCCAGAAGGTATTTCATGACCCGATAGCTTGGGCGATCCGGTTTATCGCTCGCGCCGACCAGCGCGATAGTGCGCGTGGACGTCAGAATCTCGACAATGTCGTTCTCTTTCATGCTGTTCCTCCTGGTTTTTTTCAAAGTGTACGTCAAAGCAGACATCTCAACCACGCATCCCATACAGAAGTATGAGGGCAAAACGGCAAAATATGTCTATATGTTAGTAAACGTGTTTATCGAAAAATTTTGATACATTCTTACCGGGTAGTTTGTCTACAGGAGTCTGCTATGAAAACCGGCATTGTCTGGGCTGTGGTTGCGTTAATCATGCCGGTTTGTGTTTTCGCAACCCCCCTCAGACTCTCAACCGACATTGACCTGCTGGTGCTGGACGGGAAAAAAGTCTCCAGCTCCCTGCTGCGGGGCGCAGACAGCATCGAGCTGGATAATGGCCCGCATCAGGTGGTTTTTCGGGTTGAAAAGACGATTCGCCTCGCCGACAACGAACAGCAGGTGTACATTTCGCCTCCGCTGGTGGTCAGCTTTAATACCCAACGCATCAGCCAGGTCAATTTTCGTCTCCCGCACCTTGAGACAGAAAAAGAGTCACTGGCATTTGATGCCTCACCGCGCATTGAGCTGGTGGACGGGGATTCTATGCCCATCCCGGTAAAGCTGGATATCCTGGCGCTGACAAAAAGGCCAAAAGGAACAGATTACGAAGCGGACACGGAGATCTATAACAGAGCCAGCAGGCGCGCCTCCCTGCCCCAGTTCGCCACCATGATGGCGGATGACAGTACCCTGCTTTCGGGCGTATCGGAGCTGGATGTACTCCCTCCTCAGTCGCAGACCCTTACTGAGCAACGCCTCAAATTCTGGTTCCAGAATGCCGATCCGGACACGCGCGCCCGTTTTCTGCAATGGGCGAAACGACAACCTTCGTCGTAAGCCACATTTTTTCGTCCTTTCTCTTGCAGCATCAGTCAGTTCCCGTCATCGTGTAGCGAGGTAACCTCACGGATAAGATTATGGAACTGACAACACGCACACTTCCGGCGCGCAAGCACATAGCTCTGGTTGCGCACGATCACTGTAAACAAATGCTGCTTAACTGGGTTCGTCGCCATCAGCCTCTTTTACAGCATCATGCCCTTTCTGCCACGGGAACAACCGGCAACCTGATCCACCGCGAAACCGGTCTGGAAGTGAATGCCATGCTGAGCGGCCCGATGGGGGGTGACCAGCAGGTCGGCGCTCAGATTTCGGAAGGTAAAATTGACGTTCTGATATTCTTCTGGGATCCGCTGAACGCGGTTCCGCATGATCCGGACGTTAAAGCGCTGCTGCGTCTGGCGACGGTATGGAACATTCCGGTAGCCACCAATCTTTCAACGGCAGATTTCATCATTGAATCGCCGCAGTTTAACGATCCGGTGGAGATTTTGATCCCGGATTATCAGCGTTATCTTGCGGAGAGACTGAAGTAGTTTTTTGCCCGGTGGCGCAGCGCTTACCGGGCCTACAGAATTTGCCCGGCGCGTTACGGCTTTCTCGCCACCGGCACGTCAATACTTTTCAAAATATCGACAAACACCGACGGCTCCTCTTTGTTGAACAAGAGCCACACGCGATGGCGCGCGCGGGTTATCGCCACGTACAGTAAGCGCCGCTCCTCTGCATCCGGGAAATCTTCCGGAACAGGCAATAACGCCTCTTCCATCACGGATTCCCGCGCCGGTGCCGGGAAACCGTCGCTCCCCTCTTTCAGCCCCACCACAATTACGTAGTCGGCCTGCTGCCCTTTACTGGCGTGAATGGTCATAAAATCGAGCTGTAGTTTTGGCCAGCGCGTTGCCGCTTTTTCCAGCGCCGTCGGCTTGAGGTGGTGATAACGCGCCAGGACCAGAATCCGTTCATCCGGTTTCGCATAGCCGCTCAGTTTATCCAGCAGCGGTTCCAGCTGATCGTCCGCCAGCAGCGTGACGGCCTTTTTATCCCCCGACGTCAGGCTGTTAAGCGGCTTCGACAGCTGATGCGGGTTCTGCTGAATAAAACGGTTGGCAATTTCACCAATCCGCGAGTTGAAGCGGTAGGTGGTGTCCAGATCGCTGCGATCGCCTTCCCCAAAATAGTGATGGAAGGCCGTCGTGAGGGAAAGTTGCGCCCCGCTGAAGCGGTAGATAGCCTGCCAGTCATCGCCCACGGCAAACAGCGACGTATGTTTATTCTGCGCCCGCAGCACCGAAAGCAGCGCAGCGCGCTGCGGCGAAATATCCTGAAACTCATCCACCAGAATGTGTTTCCACGGACTGACGAAGCGCCCTTTCTCCAGAATGATAATGGCCTGATGGATTAGCCCGGAAAAATCGACCGCGTTTTCGTCTTTCAGCGCGGTTTTCCACGCTTTCAGCATCGGCGCCATTAGCTTTACCCGCTTAGAAAACACGGCGCGGATCGCTTCCGGTGCGCTTTCTATCATCTCCGCCTGAGAGCCGCCGTGCATGCGCATCAGGCTTACCCACCGGTCGAGACGAGAGCCCAGCCGGCGCGCCAGCTTTTCATCCTGCCAGAAGCTGCCCTCCGGCACCTCCCAGTTGAGTTCCTCTTCAAGCCACTGACGCCAACCTTTCGCCTGCGCCTTTTTTTCACTGCACTGCTGACGCCATGCCTTGATAAACAGCGCCTGGCGAGCCTGAGCATCATTCTCCAGCTTGCTGACAACAGGGACTTTTTTGCTGCCCTGTTGAATAATGTGTAAAGCGAGGGAGTGGAACGTGCGCGCCGAGATATCCTGGGTATGCAAACGCGCCTGAATGCGCTCATCCATCTCCTGCGCCGCCTTGCGACCAAAAGCCAGCAGCAAAATCTGGTCGGCAACTGCCTCGCCCGTTGTCAGAAGCCAGCCCGCGCGCGCCACCAGCACCGACGTTTTGCCGCTCCCTGCGCCTGCCAGCACCAGTAAAGAGTGCTCGCCATTCACCACTGCGCGCGCCTGGGCAGGATTGAGAGGCGATGATTCCACCGTACTGAAGAAATCGGCATATTGCGTAAGCATCGCCTCAGTCCAGGCCTGGTTATGCGCCAGACGGCTTTTCTCGATATCGCTAAGCCAGGCCTGACACTTCCGCCACGCATCGCGACAGTTATCAAATTCCTCAAGCCGCGCCACCGGTAAAGGCAATGCCGTCAGCGCCTGGGTGATTTTTTGCTGAAGCCCGGCGGTTTGCTGGCGCGTCAGCCACTTCTGCTGCGTATTGCTTAGCGCGATATCGTCCAGCACCTGATGCAGCACCTGTGCGGCAATCACGCTCATCTCCTGGCTCCACTGGTGCCAGCGCATGTTCAGATGATGGTGGAAGCGTTGGGTTTCCGCCCACTCGGTCCCGTGGAGTCGCACCACTTTCTCTGCCGGCAGAACGAACTCCAGCTCCCCCCATACCAGCCCTCGTTTACAGTGAATGGCCAGTAGCTGATTAAACGGAATAAGGTATTCGTGGCGTTCACCGGAGACTTTCACTCCCGCATTAAGAAGCACAACCTTGTCGTAAGGGTGCTGCGCCAGGCGTTTGCCCATTGAAGTTGCTTTCAGTTCCATATCCTGCCGGATCCACGAGGTCATAATTTGTCAGACAGTTTAACTGCCAGTTTTAAGGTGCTCCAGCCCAAAAAAACGTTACAATCACCGGGCGTTAATCATATCGAAGGAAATGAGGGTTTATGCGTACCGTTCTGAATGTGTTGAATTTTGTCCTTGGCGGTTTTGCCACCACCCTTTCCTGGCTTTTTGCCACCCTGGTGAGCATCGTGCTTATCTTCACCCTTCCGCTGACGCGCTCCTGCTGGGAAATCACCAAACTGTCCCTCGTTCCTTATGGAAATGAAGCGATACACGTGGATGAACTGGAGCCGGAAAGAAAAAATGCCCTGATGAATACCGGCGGCACGCTGCTGAATATTTTATGGCTAATCTTCTTTGGCTGGTGGCTGTGTCTGATGCATATCTTCGCCGGTATCGCCCAGTGCATTACGATTATTGGCATTCCGGTTGGCCTCGCTAATTTCAAAATTGCCACCATCGCCCTGTGGCCGGTAGGACGCCGAGTGGTTCCGGTCGAAGTGGCGCAAGCCGCGCGTGAAGCCAATGCCCGTCGTCGTTTTCAGTAATAAGGACTGGCCGCTCTCATGCTAAGCCCCCTGCTTCGTCGCTATACATGGAACAGTAACTGGCTGTATAACGTCAGGATATTTATCGCCCTCTGCGGCACCGTCGCTCTGCCGTGGTGGCTGAATGATGTGAAACTCACCATCCCCCTCACGCTTGGGGTGGTGGCCGGCGCGCTGGCGGATCTCGACGACCGCCTGGCCGGTCGTTTGCGTAATCTGGTCATCACGCTGGTCTGCTTCTTTATTGCTTCCGCCTCCGTTGAGCTGCTTTTCCCGTGGCCCTGGCTGTTTGCCTTAGGGCTGACGGTGTCCACCAGCGGCTTCATTTTGCTCGGCGGCCTCGGGCAACGCTACGCCACTATCGCGTTTGGCGCCCTGCTGATTGCCATTTACACCATGCTGGGCGTCTCTCTTTACGATCAGTGGTATCAGCAACCGGTCCTGCTGCTATTGGGCGCTATCTGGTATAACCTGCTGACCTTAACCGGGCATCTTATTTTTCCGGTTCGTGCCTTACAGGACAACATTGCCCGCAGTTACGAACAGCTGGCCCACTATCTGGAGCTGAAATCCCGGCTGTTTGATCCGGATATCGAAGAGGACAGCCAGGCGCCCTTGTACGATCTGGCGCTGGCAAATGGCCAACTGGTCGCCACGCTGAATCAGACCAAAGCGTCTCTGCTCACCCGTCTGCGCGGCGATCGCGGTCAGCGCGGTACCCGGCGCACCCTGCACTACTACTTTGTTGCCCAGGATATTCACGAGCGCGCCAGCTCCTCGCATGTGCAATACGCTGACCTGCGCGAGAAATTTCGCTACAGCGACGTGATGTTCCGTTTCCAGCGTCTGCTGTCGATGCAGTCTCAGGCCTGCCAGCAACTTGCGCGCTCAATACTGCTGCGCACGCCCTATCAGCACGATCCTCGCTTTGAACGCGCATTCAGCCACCTGGATGCGGCGCTCGATCGCGTTCAGGCCAGTGGAACTTCGCCGGAACAGTTCAAAGCCCTGGGATTCCTGCTCAACAACCTGAGAGCCATCGATGCTCAACTCGCCACCATTGAGTCTGAACAGGCGATGGCGATGCCGGGCAATGACGCTGACAACCAGCTTGCCGACGACAGTCTCAACGGTTTCAGCGATATATGGCTGCGCCTGAGCCGGCATTTTACGCCGGAATCCGCCCTCTTTCGCCATGCGGTAAGGATGTCGTTGGTACTGTGCGTCGGCTACGCGTTTATCCAGATAACAGGATTGCACCACGGCTACTGGATCCTGCTGACCAGCCTGTTTGTCTGCCAGCCGAACTATAACGCTACCCGCCATCGGCTCGCGCTGCGTATTGTCGGGACATTAGTCGGGGTCGCCATCGGACTGCCGGTGCTCTATTTTGTGCCTTCAGTAGAAGGGCAACTGATCCTGATTGTGATTACCGGGGTACTGTTCTTCGCCTTCCGCAATGTGCAGTATGCCCACGCCACGATGTTCATCACGCTGCTGGTTCTGCTCTGCTTCAATCTGCTGGGTGAAGGCTTTGAAGTGGCCCTCCCCCGTGTGATCGACACGCTTATCGGCTGCGCCATCGCCTGGGCGGCGGTGAGCTTTATCTGGCCGGACTGGCGTTTCCGAAATTTACCGCGCGTGTCCGACAGAGCAATGAACGCCAACTGCCGCTATCTGGACGCCATACTTGAGCAATACCATCAGGGTCGCGATAACCGTCTGGCCTATCGGATTGCCCGTCGCGATGCGCATAACACTGACGCAGAGCTGGCTTCCGTTGTCTCGAATATGTCAACTGAGCCGCGCGCCACGGCAGAAATCCGGGAGATAGCCTTCCGCCTGCTGTGTCTGAACCACACGTTCACCAGCTATATCTCTACCCTTGGCGCCCACCGAGAGAAACTGACGAATCCGGGCATCCTGGCACTGCTGGACGATGCCGTTTGCTACGTTGATGATGCGCTTCATCATCAACCTGCGGACGAGCCACGGGTTCACCAGGCACTGGATGAACTGGTGCAACGTATCGCACACCTTGATCCAGGCACCGACAACAAAGCTCCGCTGGTCCTTCAGCAAATTGGCCTGCTTATCGCTTTGCTGCCGGAAATTTGTCGGCTGCGACAGCAGATCGCTACCTGGCGGAATGATGGCCCTGCGACTCAGGCAGCGCATTAAACCACTCCGTAAGCTCCCGGCGAATATCCGCCGGGAGTGCCGCTTCATGTAACCCTTCAATCGCGCCTTCAAGCGCGAACAATACCCGGATACTCAGCGCTTTATTCTTAGAGCGCATTTTCAGCCAGCTCGTCTTCGCCCCCAACTGTCGTAGCGTCTCTTCATTGGTAATGCCCGCCTCCATAAGCAGGACCTCAATCTGAAAGGTCAGGTTCGGCAGATCTTTAAGCCGGTTACGCTGATGGCGCTGGTAGCGCTCTTTCCT
Organism: Enterobacter cloacae complex sp. ECL411; assembly: GCF_021869665.1. NCBI lineage: Bacteria > Pseudomonadati > Pseudomonadota > Gammaproteobacteria > Enterobacterales > Enterobacteriaceae > Enterobacter > Enterobacter cloacae complex sp. ECL411. Next base: position 1,625,226 of record NZ_CP091486.1, on the reverse strand, counting down.
GGCGGCATCGAGCGCAAACGAGGAGAGCTGAAGCAGTTTTTCCCTGTTTTGCCACAGACCTTCATCCACACGGTAGTAATTAAGCAGCACAGGACGTCCTCGTTTCATCAGGGTCAGAAAAGAGGACGCGTTTTTTACACAGTATTTTGCACTTTGCTCACAGGCGCGAAGGTAAAGCTCACCGTCAGACACCATCGCGAACACCGCTTCATCCACGGCCAGGGTATAACCGCCAAACAGGGCGCGATGATGAATTTCGCCCAGCGGAGAGAGGTATTCTTGAGATTGATAAATCCGATCATAAGATATCTTTTTCATGATAATTCCATTAAAAATCATACAGTAACCACGATATTTCTTACTAACGGATCCGTTAGCAGGAAAATAGGCAACTTATTGCCGTTGGGCAAGATGATTTTTTCAGGTTCACCAGGAATGGATGAAATTTGCGAGTCGCTTTCCGAAAATGAGGTTGATCTTTATGCATACAGGGGTTACTGTATATCTATACAGTAACTACAGGGCTGGAATGAATATGTACACTTCAGGCTATGCAAATCACTTAACACCTTCTACTTCTGCCGCAGGCAATGCTGCGCAGAATTCTATCGGGCGTGAATCGACAGGGCTTATCAGTGAAGTGGTTTACCGTGAAGACCAGCCGCTGTTGACACAACTCTTACTCCTGCCGCTTTTGCAGCAGCTCGGGCAACAGTCTCGCTGGCAGCTCTGGCTGACGCCACAGCAAAAATTAAGTCGCGAATGGGTTCAGTCGGCTGGCCTGCCGTTAGCGAAGGTGATGCAGATTAATCAACTCTCCCCTTGCGATACGGTCGAGTCGATGGTCCGGGCATTACGTACCGGGAACTATAGCGTCGTGATTGGGTGGTTGCCTGAGGATCTGTCGCAAGAGGAACATTTGCGTCTGACTGAAGCGGCTGAAGAAGGTAACGCGATGGGTTTCATCATGCGGCCAGTTCGTGGAGATTCCTATCGCAGAGGACAACATCCCGGGCTAAAAATTCACTCAAATGTGTACCATTGAGTCATTTTAAGAGTTTTCCTGGAATTTTTTTCGACCGCAGTATGCAAAAAAAGTTCAACGCGCCAAAACTGCGGCAAGGCTTGTCTGACGCGGTTCTCGTTAATTTTACTGCACAAAATTCGTTCAAAAATTGTTAAATATTAGGTATACGGAACTTTTTTTTTCATATGCCTGACGGACTTCACACTTGTAAGTTTTCAGCTACGTTGTAGACTTTACATCGCCAGGGGTGCTCGGCCTAAGCCGAAGATATCGGTAGGTTTATATTTGACCACGCCCCCCGGTGAAGGATTTAACCGTGATTCCTCCGATGGAGATATTCATGGCAAATTTTGGATGATAACGAGGCGCAAAAAATGAAAAAGACAGCTATCGCGATTGCAGTGGCACTGGCTGGCTTCGCTACCGTAGCGCAGGCCGCTCCGAAAGATAATACCTGGTATGCAGGTGGTAAACTGGGCTGGTCTCAGTTCCATGACACCGGTTGGTACAACAGCAGCCTGAACAACGATGGCCCTACTCACGAGAGCCAGCTGGGTGCAGGTGCGTTCGGTGGCTATCAGGTTAACCCGTATGTTGGCTTTGAAATGGGTTACGACTGGTTAGGTCGTATGCCTTACAAAGGCGACAACGTAAATGGCGCTTTCAAAGCTCAAGGCGTACAGCTGACCGCTAAACTGGGTTACCCAGTAACTGACGATCTGGACGTGTACACCCGTCTGGGCGGCATGGTATGGCGTGCAGACTCCAGCAACAGCATCGCTGGTGACGACCACGACACTGGTGTTTCCCCAGTATTCGCTGGTGGCGTTGAGTGGGCAATGACCCGTGACATCGCTACCCGTCTGGAATACCAGTGGGTTAACAACATCGGTGACGGTGCTACCGTTGGTGTTCGTCCAGACAACGGCATGCTGAGCGTTGGTGTTTCTTACCGTTTCGGTCAGCAGGAAGATGCGCCAGTCGTAGCTCCAGCTCCGGCTCCAGCGCCAGAAGTACAGACCAAGCACTTCACTCTGAAGTCTGACGTTCTGTTCAACTTCAACAAAGCTACCCTGAAACCAGAAGGTCAGCAGGCACTGGATCAGCTGTACACCCAGCTGAGCAACCTGGATCCTAAAGACGGTTCTGTAGTGGTTCTGGGCTTCACCGACCGTATCGGTTCTGACGCTTACAACCAGGGTCTGTCTGAGAAACGTGCTCAGTCTGTAGTTGATTACCTGGTATCTAAAGGTATCCCAGCTAACAAGATCTCCCCACGTGGTATGGGCGAATCTAACCCAGTTACCGGTTCTACCTGTGACAACGTGAAACCACGCGCTGCACTGATCGACTGCCTGGCACCAGATCGTCGCGTAGAGATCGAAGTTAAAGGTATCAAAGACGTTGTAACTCAGCCTGCGGCATAAGTTATCGTCTTATAAAAAAACCCCGCCATGCGGGGTTTTTTATTATCTGAAGAAAAGTAAAAAGCTTATTTTTTACCTAACAGTGCCTGTAGATCGTTTTTCAACGTCGACATCTGGCTGGCATACTTCTCTTTGTGCTCGGCATCTTCAATCAGCTGCACCACCGTTTCCGACAGGGTTTTCCCGCGCCGTTGCGCAAGCCCAGCCAGACGCTGCCAGACCATGAATTCCAGGTCGATGGATTTCTTACGGGTGTGCTGATGCTCGGCATTGAAATGCCGTTTACGACGAGCACGGATAGTTTGCTTCATCCGGTTTAACAAGGCCGGATTAATGTGTTTCTCAATCCAGCCGTTGACCTGTACCGGTTCGTTTTCGAGGGTCAGCAACATATCCACAGCTTCTTGTGCCGCGCTGGCTTCGATGTAGCAGGTGATCAGCTCCCCTTCACGGTGCTTTTTGACCAGGTACTTCCATTTCCAGCCGCTTTCGAGGTTTTCCAGTTGTTGATATTTCATTGCGATCTCAGTGTTACCGTGTAACTCTGTTCAGAATATCAGTTTTTTGGCAATCTGCTGAAAAGAAATCATATCCTGTGAAACGTCGCAGGCGATCCGCATGACGAAAACCCGAATCCTGATTGGGCAGAGTGCGCCGCTTACGGTATACTCCACGGTTTTACTTCTGACTAAAAAACATCAACTTTGACCATTACGAAACTTGCATGGCGTGACCTGGTTCCGGATACCGAGAGCTATCAGGAGCTGTTTGCACAGCCAGACCTCACAAAAGAACACAAATTCATACTTAGCGAGACACAACCGCGTTTGCATTACGCGCTGGAGCAGATGTCATCCCCATGGGCTACATCTCCTTTCATGCTGCTCAAAGCCCCGGAAGAAGCCGAGTATCTGACGCTTCTCGGTGATGCCATGCGCCAGTTGCAGCCAAAAACGAATGCCGTTTTTGGTGGTCAGTATCATATTGCCGGTCGCGACGTGACATTCGAACCTGCCACGCAGGCAGATGGATTGTTCGCTGCAAAAGGCGAGGTGATCACCGCCAACTGGGTGGAAGCAGAACAGTTGTTCGGCTGCCTTCGTCAGTTCAATGGCGATGTTTCACTGCAACCCGGGCTGGTACACCGCGCGAATGGCGGCGTATTGCTCATCTCCCTTCGCACACTGCTTGCGCAGCCGCTGCTGTGGATGCGCCTGAAAACGGTGGTGACGCAGCAACGTTTTGACTGGGTAGGCTTCGACGAGTCACGTCCTCTGCCTGTTTCCATTCCGTCTATGCCGCTGTCGCTGACCGTCGTGCTGACGGGTGACCGTGAATCCCTGGCTGACTTCCAGGAAATGGAGCCAGAACTCGCGGAGCAGGCGGTTTACAGCGAATTTGAAGACAATATTCAGATTGCAGATGCCGATGACATGGCGCAGTGGTGTCAGTGGGTTATGGCCGTGGCGGAACGTTTCGCGCTGCCCTCACCTGCCGAGGATGCGTGGCCGGGCTTAATCCGAGAGGCCGTACGCTACACCGGCGATCAGGAAACCCTGCCGCTCTGTCCGCTCTGGATCGGCAAACAGCTGCGTGAAGTGGGCGTTATCAGCGGCAACGGTACGTTCAACGGTGAGCAACTGAGCCAGATGCTGGCCCAGCGTGAATGGCGCGAAGGCTATCTTGCTGACCGTATGCAGGATGAAATTCTGCTTGAACAGATTCTGGTGGAGACCGAAGGCGAACGTATCGGGCAAATCAATGCCTTGTCCGTCATCGAGTTCCCCGGGCACCCACGCGCCTTTGGTGAGCCTTCCCGTATCAGCTGTGTCGTACACATTGGTGACGGCGAATTTACCGATATCGAACGCAAGGCCGAACTGGGCGGAAACATTCATGCCAAAGGCATGATGATCATGCAGGCATTCCTGATGTCTGAACTTCAGCTCGAGCAGCAGATCCCCTTCTCTGCCTCGTTGACCTTTGAGCAGTCCTACAGTGAAGTCGACGGCGACAGCGCCTCAATGGCAGAGCTGTGCGCCGTGATCAGCGCGCTTGCAGACGTGCCGATTAACCAGAATATTGCGATTACCGGGTCCGTGGATCAGTTTGGCCGTGCCCAACCGGTGGGCGGACTGAATGAGAAAATCGAAGGCTTCTTCGCAATCTGCCAGCAGCGCGGTTTAAACGGCAAACAGGGCGTGATTATTCCGGCACCTAACGCTCGCCATTTGAGCCTGAGCCAGGCGATTCTGGATGCGGTAGAGCAGGAACAATTCACTGTCTGGGCCATCGAAGGGGTTGAGGATGCACTACCCTTACTGACAAACCTGGTCTGGGACGGCGAAGGCCAGACAACCCTGATGCAGACCATTCAGGAACGTATAGCTCAGGCGACACAGCAGGATGCTCGTCATCGTTATCCGTGGCCGTTACGCTGGTTAAGTTGGTTTAGTGCGAACTGATCGGACTTGTTCAGCGTACACGTGTTAGCTATCCTGCGTCCTTCACTAAAATAAGGCTTACTGAGAACATGGTAGATAAACGCGAATCCTATACTAAAGAAGACCTTCTTGCCTCTGGTCGCGGTGAACTGTTTGGCGCGAAAGGCCCGCAGTTACCAGCCCCAAATATGCTGATGATGGACCGTGTCGTGAAAATGACCGAAACCGGCGGCAACTTTGATAAGGGTTACGTAGAAGCAGAACTCGATATCAACCCGGACCTGTGGTTCTTCGGTTGCCACTTTATTGGCGATCCGGTAATGCCTGGCTGCCTGGGCCTCGATGCTATGTGGCAGCTGGTTGGCTTCTATCTGGGCTGGCTTGGCGGTGAAGGCAAAGGCCGTGCGCTGGGCGTAGGCGAAGTGAAATTCACCGGTCAGGTTCTGCCTACCGCGAAGAAAGTCACCTACCGTATCCATTTCAAACGCATCGTTAACCGCCGTCTGATTATGGGCCTGGCGGACGGTGAAGTGCTGGTTGATGGTCGTCTGATCTATACCGCGAACGACCTGAAAGTGGGTCTGTTCCAGGATACCTCCGCTTTCTGATAACGGCTTTTAGCCCCTTCCAGAAAGGCGAAACCTCCGCATTGCGGAGGTTTCTTTTTAAAGAGACGGTATCAAGCAAGTACTGCCCTGTCTCCGATGGCTTCTCGCCAGCCCCCTAGCCATTGGGACCTTTGATTCAGGGCCTGATAGGGACACATTTCTTTAGAACGTCCGGCGATGCCAGCCTGATAACCACGTTGATGAGCCCTTTCCAGGCGATCTCGTTTCTGTCTCTTCATGCCTCGTTTCCCTCATTCTTTTGTCTGGTGGAAAGAAAACAGTGGTTGCAATATGTGCAAGCACAGTTAACGAATACCCCGAATCTGCGTCAGCGTCAACGTTCAAAATTCATACGGGTGTCATATTTGTGAGCTACATGGAAGATCGTTTGTACAAAAAGTGTGATGCGGGACAAGTAACAACCTGAACGTAAAACGAAAAAAAAGCCGCAATCAGCAAGAAGCTGAGTGCGGCTTTCGTCGATGAATTTTACTTATGGCAGGCGGGAAATCTCTCTTGCTATAGTAGCCGACTCCTGTGCCCATCCCTGCGCAAGTACTTTCACCATTTCGTCATAGCCATCTTTCTGCTGCTTGAGTTCCAGATGGAAAGGACGCTTAATCAGCTGACCCTGGTGATTCAGCAGCCACTCCCCGCTGATAACAACGGCACCATCATAGCGGCCATGGAATCCCGTCACGTTAACATTCAGAGTGTCCTGATCGCTTCCCAGAGGCTGCGAGGCAACGACCCAACCGGGGAGCTGGCTGCTCAGATTCGCCACCAGCGTATTGCGTAGCTGCTGATCCAGCGGGCTGGCCCACAGGTTATTGTTGGCGATTACATACTGCACATCGCTGGTCTGGTAGACCACCCCGTTGCCCGCCAGGTAATCTGGCACGGCAACCTGCTCAACCCACAGCAGACGGCTGCCCTGCGAGGCGCTGCTCTGCGCCCCCGACTGCGCGCTTAACGGCAGCTGGTAGTAGCTTTTGTTATCGCTTCCAGAGCTACAGGCCGTTAATACCAGTGCGCCTGCGATGATTAGCCATTTTTTCATTGTTTCGCCCTCTTAGGCTCAGGATCCTTTTTATCTTTCGCTTCAAACACCAGCGCGTTGCTCTTTTCATTGAGCGTTTTCAGAACGGGCTGTAGCTCGCGTAAAACCTGATCAAGACGTTGCATATCCGCCACCATCTTGTTGTAGGCCGCTGAGCCCGGCTGGAAGCCCTGCATACTGCGATTCAGTTCACGCAACGTTTTCTGCATATCCTGCGGCAGCTGCTGCATGGACTGGTTGGCCGTGATCTTGTTGATATTATCCAGGGTGGTTTGCAGACGTTGCATCGTCGCCTGGCTCTGATGCAGTGATCCCGTCGCAGCCTCAAGCATTGGATTCAGCGGCAGATTGTTGATCTTATCCAGCGTTTCCATCAGACGCTGTTGGATCTGCGCCAGGCCACTGCTGACCGTAGGAATGATTTTGTAGCCGCCAAATTCACGGACTCCCGTCATAGGTGGCGCTTTTGGATAGAAGTCCATATCGACATACAACGCCCCTGTCACCAGGTTGCCGGTTTTCAGCGAGCCACGCAGACCGCGATTCATCAGGTCGCTGATATGCTCCCCAATATCCTGATCCTCACCAATCTGGTTAATTAAACGCTCAGGCTCAATGCGTATCAGCACCGGAATACGATAATCATCATCAAGCATTTGCTTGAGTCCCGGAACAAAGTAAGGCACTTGCCCCACTGTACCCAGTCGGATACCGCGGAACTCAACTGGCGCTCCTGGCTGCAAGCCGCGTACAGAGTCCTTAAAGAACATCAGATAATCGATGTGATCGGTATAGAGCGCATCCTGAATGCTTTTTTGATCGTCAAACAATCTGAAGGCGGTTTTTTCCGCCACCGGTTGTCCCAGATCTATACCTTCCGGCACGTCAAAACTGACGCCCCCACCAAACAGCGTGGTGAGTGAACCCATCTCAACGCGCATCCCCGCAGAGGTGAGATCCACAGCGATCCCACTGTCTTTCCAGAAACGAACGTTACTGGTCACCAGTCGGTCATTAGGCGCATTGATAAATAGCTGATAGCTGATGGTCCGTTTTTGCGGATCGAAGGTGCTCGTTTCAACCGAACCGACACGATACCCACGGAACAGCACCGGATCGCCCGGCGAGAGCTGGCCCGCTTTTTTGCTGTCCAGAATGACGCGGATCCCTTTTGCATCCGGTGGCGCAAGCGGCGGTGAATCCAGCAACTGATAGTTTGCTGGCTGGGCGCCTTTATTGCCGGGCTGGAGTTCAATGTAAGCCCCTGACAATAGCGTCCCTAAGCCGCTGATCCCTTCTCTTCCGACCTGCGGTTTCACCACCCAAAAAACGGAATCTTCATGGAGCAGTTTTTCCATGCCAGCATTCAGGCGGGCCTTAATTTCAACATGGGTTAAATCATCCGTCAGGGTCGCGCTTTCCACGACACCCACATCCACGCTGCGGCTCTTGATGGTGGTTTTTCCGCCCTCAATTCCCTCTGCATTGGTGGTAATTAGCGTGACTTCCGGTCCCTGATGGCTGTAATGATAAAACAGGATCCATGCACCGATCAGCGCGGTCACGATGGGGAAAATCCACACCGGCGACCAGTTTCTGACCTTCTGCACTTTAGCCTCTCCACTCTTATTTTCCATGCTCTTACTCTTCCTCATGGCTTGAATCGGGCTCACGATCCCACGATAAACGAGGGTCGAAGGTCATGGCCGCAAACATGGTCATAATGACGACCAAAGCAAACATCAGCGCTCCCATAGCGGGATAAATACTCATCAGCCCACCCATACGCACCAGCGCTGAGAGAACCGCAATCACGAACACGTCAATCATCGACCAGCGGCCAACAAATTCCACGACCTCATAAATCAGATGCATGCGCTCACTGTCACGCTTACCGTGCCCTTTTGCATCCCAGCAAAGCCAGGCAATGGCAATCATCTTTAAGGTCGGAACCATAATGCTGGCGAGAAATATGACGCCTGCAACAGGGTATGATCCTTCGCTCCACAGCAAAATCACCCCGGCAAGGATGGTCGAGGGCATTCTGTCGCCGAGCAGATCGGTGATCATGATCGGCAAAATATTGGCGGGCAGATAAAGCATGACAGAGGTCACCAGCAGCGCCATGGTCCATTGCAGGCTATTTTTGCGTCGGACGTGACCTTTTGTTTCACAGCGGGGACACACCTCGACATCCGCGGGCAGCACGGCGGTGCAGCAGGAGCAGGAGCGAAGCCCCTGACGGATACCCGGTACGCCCACCTTTACTGTCTGCGAGAGCGTCGGTGCCGGGGCAATATCGTCCCAGGTCCAGCGTCGGTCCACGCACTGGAAAGCGCGCAGTTGCAGCACGCAATACAGACACCACGGAATAAAGCTGCTGCCAATCCCCACATCGCCGTAGGCCATCAGCTTCACGAAGCTGACCAGGATACCCGCCAGAAAAATTTCCGCCATCCCCCAGCTTTTCAGCTGGAACAGGATCCGCGCGAGTTTGATTTTAAGGGCGGTGGGCATCCTGACGCGATTGACCAATAGCAGAATGACGACCAGGCAAAAAGCCGGGACTATCTGCACGAACAGAAGAAAGAAGGTGCCAAGGCTGGCGTAATCTTCCGAGAACATCACGCCTGGAATTTCCAGTAACTCCACCTGGCTTACCATCCCACCCACTTTCATAGAGATGAAAGGGAAGAGATTGGAGAGCAGTAACATGAACAGGGCTGCCAGTGCGTAAGCCGTAGGACGCTGCCTTGGCGCGTCCCACTCGGTCGTCAGCGTAGCTCCGCAGCGCGGGCAGGCAGCCTTATGTCCGTGACCAAGCTCTGGCAACGCCACGAGCATATCGCATTGCGAGCATAAAATATGCCGATCGGCATGGTGCTGGTCACACATAGATTATCCCTGTTTATGCGCCGTTTTTCAGAGACTCAAGGTACTCCCAGCGCTCAAATGCCTCTTCCAGCGCCTGCTCGGCCTGGGAGAGTTCAGCCAATACTTTCTGAGTATAGTCGTGAGGCTGCGTAAAGAATGACGCATCAGCGACCTGAATTTGCAGTGCTTCCAGTGCCGCTTCCAGCTCTTCCAGACGCTGCGGCAGTCCTTCCAGCTCGCGCTGCAAGTTATAGCTCATTTTAGCAGGAGACTTTTTGACAGTTTCTGCTTTCACAACAACAGGTTCAGCGACATTTTTGGTCTTCGCCTGTTTTTGCGCCAGCGACTGCGATTGCTGTCCACGCGCGTCATGATAGCCGCCCACATATTGACCGATGCGTCCTTCGCCTTCGAAGATCCAGCACTCGGTCACGGTGTTATCGACAAATTGACGATCGTGGCTGACCAGCATCACGGTTCCCTGATAGCCATCAATCAACTCTTCCAGCAGTTCCAGCGTTTCGACATCCAGATCGTTCGTCGGTTCATCGAGAATCAGTAAGTTACTGGGTTTCAGGAACAGGCGCGCCAGTAAAAGACGGTTACGCTCACCGCCGGACAGCGCGCGCACAGGCGTCAGGGCGCGTTTCGGGTGGAACAGGAAGTCCTGAAGGTAGCCCAGCACGTGACGCGGCTTGCCGTTAACCATCACCTCCTGTTTACCCTCTGCGAGGTTGTCCATCACCGTACGGTCCGGATCCAGCTCTGCGCGATGCTGGTCAAAGTACGCTACTTCCAGCTTGGTACCACAGTGAATACGACCGCTGTCTGCCTGCAACTGGCCCAGCATCAGTTTCAACAGCGTGGTTTTGCCGCAGCCGTTTGGACCAATAAGCGCAATTTTGTCGCCACGCTGAACCTGTGCGGAGAAATCGTTCACCAGCACTTTGCCGTCAACCGAATAATTCACGTTCTCCATTTCGAAGACAATCTTGCCCGAGCGGGACGCCTCTTCCACCTGCATTTTGGCGCTACCCATGACTTCACGGCGTTCGCTACGTTCGCGGCGCATCGCCTTCAGGGCGCGAACGCGGCCTTCATTACGGGTACGACGCGCCTTGATGCCCTGACGGATCCATACCTCTTCCTGCGCCAGCTTGCGGTCGAACTCGGCATTTTGCAGCTCTTCCACGCGCAGGTTCTCTTCTTTCTCCAGCAGATAGGTATCGTAATCGCCCGGATAGGTCACCAGCTTGCCGCGGTCGAGGTCGACTATGCGCGTGGCCATGTTGCGGATGAACGAACGGTCGTGGGAGATGAAGATAATGGTGCCGTTAAAGATTTTCAGGAACCCTTCCAGCCAGTCAATCGCTTCGATATCCAGGTGGTTCGTTGGTTCGTCCAGCAGCAGTACCCTGGGCCCGCTCACCAGGGCACGGCCCAGCGCGGCTTTACGCAGCCAGCCGCCGGAGAGCGCCGACAGCTCCATATCCGCTTCCAGGCCAAGCTGAGCCAGCACTTCGTTAATGCGGTTTTCCAGCTGCCACAGGCCGTGGTGATCGAGCATCTCCTGCACTTTTGCCAGCTCGTTGAGATTTTTGTCGCTCGGGTCGGTCATGACCAGATGCGAAATCTCGTGGTAGCGCTTGAGGTATTCCGCCTGCTCTGAAATTCCTTCGGCCACAAAATCGTACACGCTGCCGGTAACGTTACGCGGCGGATCCTGTTGCAGACGAGAGACGACCAGATCCTGCTCGTAAACAATACGGCCGTCGTCCAGCCCCTGCTCACGGTTGAGGATTTTCATCAGCGTCGATTTACCTGCGCCGTTACGGCCGACCAGACAGACGCGCTCGTTATCTTCGATATGCAGCTCTGCATTATCGAGAAGCGGTGAGTCGCTGAAAGAGAGCCACGCGCCGTGCATACTAATTAAAGACATTTATTTTTCCTTTCAGACCGCGGAGATCAGCCAGCAGTTGTGGATTTGACGGTTACGGGCAAAGTCCTGAGACAGCGTTTTTTGGCTGATTTCTTGTGCTTTCAGTCCCAGTTCGGCCAGGCCGTCGTGATCCATGCGGAATCCGCGCTTGTTATTCGAGAACATAATGGTGCCGCCTTTACGCAGCAGACGCTTCAGGTCGGTCATCAGGCGCAGGTGATCGCGTTGAACGTCAAAGCTATCCTCCATACGCTTGGAGTTAGAGAAGGTCGGCGGATCGATAAAGATCAGATCAAACTGCTCGTCGGTATCGCGCAGCCAGCCCAGCACGTCGGCCTGTAACAGGCGATGCTGACGACCGGTTAAGCCGTTAAGACGCAGGTTGCGCTCTGCCCACTCCAGATAAGTACGGGACATATCGACCGTGGTGGTACTACGCGCCCCACCAAGCCCTGCATGAACGCTGGCGCTGCCGGTATAGGAGAACAGGTTCAGGAAGTCTTTGCCCTTGCTCATCTGTCCCAGCATGCGGCGGGCGATGCGGTGATCGAGGAACAGACCGGTATCAAGGTAATCGGTCAGGTTAACCCACAGGCGCGCATTATATTCGCCCACTTCGATGAAGTCGCCCTTCTCGCCCATCTTCTGATACTGGTTTTTGCCTTTCTGACGCTCACGGGTTTTCAGCACCAGCTTGTTTGGCGAAATGCCGAGTACGGCGATGGTGGCCGCAATCACATCCAGCATACGCTGACGCGCTTTTTGCGCATCAATGGTTTTCGGCGGGGCGTATTCCTGAACCACCACCCAGTCTGCATAGCGGTCAACCGCCACGTTGTATTCCGGCAGGTCAGCGTCGTAAAGGCGATAACATTCGATGCCTTCCTGCTTCGCCCACTTCTCAAATTTCTTCAGGTTTTTGCGCAGGCGGTTGGCATAATCTTCCGCCACGCCAGACGGTTTGCTGTCCGCTGCTATCTCTGCCAGATGGTAGTTTTTCTGCACGCAGTCCAGCGGGCCGTTTTTCGCCTTGAACTGGCGATCGGCACGTAATTGCAGGCAGCTCAGCAGCTCCGGCGAGGCGCTAAACAGGGAGAGGTTCCAGCCGCCGAAATGCGCTTTCATGTTGCGGCCCAGCAGGCTGTGTAGCGCAATCAGCGCTGGCTCGCTGCCAAGACGCTCACCATACGGCGGGTTGCTGATCACCGTACCGTACGGGCCTTTTGGCAGCGGATTGGTCAGGTTCGCCACATCTTTGACGTCGAAGGTCACCAGCTCACCGATACCGGCACGACGGGCGTTGCTGCGCGCGCGTTCAATCACCCGTGGGTCGTTGTCCGAACCGTAAAAGTGAGAGGTGTACTCCGCCAGCCCTTTACGGGCACGGGTCTGCGCGTCGTCTTTGACCTCTTTCCAGAGGGCTTCATCGTGCTGCGCCCAGCCTTTGAAGCCCCACTGTCCACGATGCAGCCCTGGCGCGCGGTCGGTGGCCAGCATCGCGGCTTCAATCAGCAGCGTACCGGAACCGCACATTGGATCGAGCAGCGGCGTACCCGGCTGCCAGCCGGAGCGCATCACGATAGCGGCGGCCAGTGTCTCTTTGATTGGGGCCATGCCGGTGCGATCGCGATAGCCGCGCAGATGCAGGCCTGCGCCGCTCAGATCCAGGGAAATACTGGCAGTATCGCCGTTCAGCCAGACGTTGATACGCAGATCCGGGTTTTCACGATCAACGTTCGGACGTTCTTTATTACGACGCGTGAAGCAGTCCACAATGGCGTCTTTGACGCGCAGGGCACCGTACTGGCTGTTGCGGATCTCATCGTTTACGCCGTTGAAATGCACCGCAAAGGTAGCGTCCGGGGTGAAGATCTCTGTCCAGTCGATCATCTGTACACCGGTGTAGAGATCAAGATCGCTGTAGACCTTGCACTCTTTCATCGGCAGCATGATGCGCGACGCCAGACGGCTCCACATCAGGCTCTGGTAAATAAGCCGCGTGTCGCCCTCAAAATGGACACCACCCTGAACCACCTGGCACTCTTTCGCGCCCAGGGTTTCCAGTTCAGTTTTTAACAGCTCTTCCAGCCCACGGGCCGTACTGGCAAACAGAGAATTCATATCGTCACTTTTACTCATAGAAAATTGTCGCGCATTATAGCTAATATGGCGTGTATGTCATAAAGTTGAAGGCTTATTTTATTTAGCGGGAGTGTGCAGTGGCGACGTTATCCAGGCTTTTTATTCATCCGGTGAAATCCATGCGTGGTATCGGCGTGACGCACGCGCTGGCCGATATGAGCGGATTCGCCTTCGATCGTATTTTTATGATCACCGAGCCTGACGGTACGTTCATCACCGCACGTCAGTTCCCGCAGATGGTTCGCTTTACGCCTTCCCCGCTTCATGACGGATTGCATTTGACCGCGCCAGACGGTTCAAGCGTCTTGATCCGCTTTGCTGATTTTGCGCCGGTTGAAGCGCCAACGGAAGTGTGGGGCAATCATTTTACCGCGCGTATCGCGCCGGATAACATTAACCAGTGGCTGAGCGGCTTTTTCTCACGTGACGTTCAGCTGCGCTGGGTTGGGCCTGCGCTGACTCGTCGCGTGAAACGCCACGACGCGGTTCCCCTCTCCTTTGCGGATGGTTTTCCCTTCCTGCAGACCAGCGAGGCCTCGCTGCGTGATTTACAAACCCGTTGCAAAGCCAGCGTGCAGATGGAGCAGTTTCGCCCGAATCTGGTGGTGACCGGAGCGGATGCCTGGGATGAAGATACCTGGAAAGTGATCCGCATCGGCAGCGTTATCTTTGATGTCGTGAAGCCGTGCAGCCGCTGTATTTTTACCACCGTCAGCCTGGAGAAAGGCCAGAAACACCCTTCCGGCGAACCTCTGAAAACCTTGCAATCATTTCGTACCGCGCAGGATAACGGTGATGTCGACTTCGGCCAGAACCTGATCCCCCGCTCCAGCGGCGTAATCCGCGTGGGCGATGAGGTCGAAATTCTTACCCGCGGGCCTGCAAGAGTGTACGGCGCAGGCCAGGAAGAAGAAATGGTTGACGTTGTCACCAACGTCGCTTCCGCGGTGGATATTCACTGGGAAGGCAAAGTTATTCGTGGTAACAATCAGCAGGTGCTACTGGAACAGCTGGAGCAGGCGGGTATCCGCGTACCTTATTCCTGTCGCGCGGGGATTTGCGGATGCTGTCGCATTAAACTGGTCGATGGTGAAGTGAGTGCCCTGAAGAAATCTGCGATTGGCAGTGACGGCACGATCCTGTGCTGTAGCTGTGTACCGAAAACATCCGTACAGCTGGAAGCTTAAACCGCCTGTTCGAGGCTGAAGGAATCGACGCGCAGCTGAGGCTTCAGCCTGTCATTCATCACTTTGATGGCATCACCTAACTGCATGACTCGCCCGGCAATGGTCACGCCGGGTTGGGCCAGCAAACAGAGCGCAGCGTTTTCACCGGGTTCAACCACCAGCAAATTCACCTCTTCTTCGGTATCGCTCAGATTGACGCTGGCCGCATCGCCGATAGCCGGGGTCCAGCTCATACCGTGCGCGAGGAAATGCCAGCTTTTCGGCATTTGTGGTTTCAGGAAACGGATCGCCACCAGCGCATTTAGTACCAGTTCAGCGCGCTGTTCTTTGGAGAGATTGAAGTCGCGGCATTTTTCTTCAAAAGAGAAATAGAGTGCAGCGTCGTCAACGCAAAAGCCTGAGGGAGCAAACGCGTCTGGCGTTAACATTCGGCGCGCAAAACGAGAGCGAAACAACATGCCATTGGCTAAGTCGAGCATCATACGGTCATGCTCGTCACAAAAATACCAGCGCCAGTTATCGTCAGGTTTAATTCGCATGTTTCTCTCCCGTCCCCAAAACGTCCTGTACTAAAAATGTCCTGTTTGCCGCTTCGCTTATAACACTAGTAATAAAAGACTATAATGTCTAAATAAGCAACAATGACGGAATATAAAACAACCAGGGCTGGAAATAAAGCCCTGGTTGTCTGATTAAGAGAAAAGATTAGATATGCGTGACAATTTCTTTAATCAATGGCGGCCCTTTAAAAATAAAGCCGGAATAAATTTGCACCAGTGAAGCCCCTGCCGCCATCTTCTCACGTGCAGCGATGACGGAGTCAATGCCACCCACGCCAATAATCGGCAGCTGGCCTTTTAATTCCGCGGAGAGTGCGCGAATAATTTCGGTGCTTTTTAATTGTACCGGACGGCCACTTAATCCACCCGCTTCGTCACAGTTTTTCATTCCCTGGACGAGGGAGCGATCGAGCGTTGTATTGGTCGCAATCACACCATCAATATTATGGCGAACTAAACTGTCGGCAACCTGGATCAATTCCTCTGCCGAAAGATCCGGGGCGATCTTAACCGCGACCGGAACATATTTATGGTGGATCGCCTGTAGTGCCGTTTGTTTATTTTTAATGGCGCTAAGAAGATCGTCAAGCGCTTCGCCATATTGTAATGAACGCAGCCCTGGGGTGTTAGGCGAGGATATATTCACCGCGATATAACCGGCATAGGCATAGACTTTTTCCATACAAATCAGATAGTCATCTTTACCCTGCTCGACTGGCGTGTCTTTATTTTTGCCAATATTAATACCCAGCACACCATCAAAATGGGCTTTCTTAACGTTCTCAACCAGATGATCGACGCCAAGGTTATTAAAGCCCATGCGGTTGATCAGCCCCTCGGCTTCAACCAGGCGGAACAGACGTGGCTTGTCATTTCCCGGCTGCGGACGCGGCGTCACTGTCCCGATTTCGATCGAGCCAAAACCCATCGCGCCGAGTGCATCAATGCATTCGCCATTTTTGTCCAGACCGGCCGCAAGGCCCAGTGGATTTTTGAACGTCAGGCCCATGCATTGGACAGGTTTTTCCGGCACGTTTTGACGCACCAGCGCGGCCAGAGGCGTTCCTGTAATACGACGTAACTGCTGAAATGTAAATTCATGAGCGCGCTCAGGATCGAGCTGGAAAAGGGCTTTACGAACGAAGGGGTAGTACATGAACTCTCCTGGATTCCCGGTGTGCAAACCGGGAGGGGATTATGTGCGATCCCGCCCGGAAAGGGAATTGACCTGTGGCAAAAAAAGCCATGTAAAACGCAATCGTTTACTTATCGGTTCGCTTCTTATGCTTTTTTCTGCATTCATCCTGAGGATAAATCATTTAGTGGAATAACCACGCAATGTCACACTCCTGAAAATTGTTATGAATGTTAGATAAAAGCAAACAATTAGTTATAAGGAGCAACCATGCGCGTCATTACCCTGGCCGGAAGCCCCCGCTTCCCCTCTCGATCCAGCGCACTGCTGGAATACGCTCGCGAAAAGCTTAATGCTCTGGATGTCGAAGTGTGTCACTGGAATTTGCACAATTTCGCGCCTGAAGATCTGCTCTACGCCCGTTTCGACAGCCCGGCGCTGAAAACCCTGATCGAACAACTTAAGCGTGCTGACGGGCTGGTCGTCGCGACACCAATTTATAAAGCCTCTTTTTCCGGTGCACTGAAAACGCTGCTCGATCTGCTGCCCGAACGCGCGCTGGACGGTAAGGTCGTCCTGCCGCTGGCCACAGGCGGTACGGTAGCCCATTTACTGGCGGTGGATTATGCCCTCAAGCCAGTTCTGAACGCGCTGAAAGCGCAGGAGATCCTGCATGGCGTCTTCGCTGACGACTCACAGGTAATCGACTACCAGCATAAACCGCATTTCACGCCGAATCTGCAAACCCGCCTCGACAGCGCGCTTGAAACCTTCTGGCACGCCCTTAATCGTCGGGATCGCCACGCGGCGGCATTTCATCAATCACAAGGAGTGGCGCATGTTTAAAACAGTTACCCGTATCGGGCTGGCAGGTCTGCTGGCAGTGGCATCGCTGGCTCAGGCGGCGGAGAAAACGCCGGAGAGCCTGCGTATCGGTTATCAGAAAGGCAGCGTCAGCATGGTGCTGGCGAAAAGCCATGCGTTGCTGGAGAAACGTTTCCCGCAGACCAAATTCTCATGGGTCGAGTTCCCTGCCGGACCGCAGATGCTGGAGGCGCTGAACGTCGGGAGTATTGATTTAGGCAGCACCGGCGATATCCCGCCGATCTTTGCCCAGGCGGCCGGGGCGGATCTGGTTTACGTTGGCGTTGAACCCGCCAAGCCGAAGGCAGAGGTTATTTTGGTGCCGGAAAACAGCGAGATCAAAAGCGTCGCCGATCTCAAAGGTCATAAGGTTGCTTTCCAGAAAGGTTCCAGCTCGCACAACCTGCTGCTGCGCGCGTTGCAGGAGGCCGGCCTTAAATTCACCGATATCCAGCCCGTTTACCTGACGCCTGCCGATGCGCGCGCGGCGTTTCAGCAAAAAAATGTTGATGCCTGGGCTATCTGGGATCCGTACTACTCCGCCGCACTGTTGCAGGGCGGTGTGCGGGTGCTGAAAGACGGTACCACCCTGAAACAAACCGGTTCGTTCTACCTGGCGGCACGTCCTTACGCTGAAAAAAATGGCGCATTTATTCAGCAGGTGCTGGATACCTTCTCTCAGGCCGATGCGCTGACCCAAAGCCAGCGTCAGCAGAGCATCACGCTGCTGGCAAAAACCATGGGCCTGCCTGAACCGGTGATCGCCACCTATCTTGACCACCGTCCTCCCACCACCATAGCGCCGGTTGACGCCCACGTTGCCGCCCTCCAGCAGCAAACGGCAGACCTCTTTTATCAAAACCGCCTGGTTCCAAAGCAGGTGAATATTCGCGAACGCATCTGGCAACCCGCTGGCATTGAAGGAAAAAAATCATGAGTCTGAATCTTTTCTGGTTTTTACCCACCCACGGTGATGGACACTATCTTGGCACAGAAGAAGGCGCCCGCCCGGTCGATCACGGCTATCTACAGCAGATCGCCCAGGCGGCAGACCGCATCGGTTTTACCGGGGTGCTGATCCCGACGGGCCGTTCATGTGAGGACGCGTGGCTGGTTGCCGCATCGATGATCCCCGTCACCCAGCGCCTGAAATTCCTGGTAGCCTTGCGCCCAAGCGTGGTGTCGCCCACCGTCGCGGCACGCCAGGCGGCAACGCTGGACAGGCTCTCCAACGGCCGCGCGCTGTTCAATCTGGTGACGGGCAGCGATCCGCAGGAGCTGGCGGGCGATGGCGTTTTTCTCGATCATACCGAGCGCTATGAAGCCTCCGCAGAGTTCACCCGCGTCTGGCGACGTCTGCTGGAAGGGGAAACCGTCACCTTCGAAGGAAAACATATCCACGTTCGCGATGCGCAACTCTACTTCCCGCCGGTACAGCAGCCGCGCCCTCCCCTTTATTTCGGCGGATCGTCGGACGTGGCGCAGGAGCTGGCGGCTGAGCAGGTCGATCTCTATCTGACCTGGGGCGAGCCACCGGAGCTGGTTAAAGAGAAAGTTGCTCAGGTACGCGCCAAAGCCGCAGAACATGGCCGTACGGTGCGCTTCGGCATTCGCCTGCACGTGATCGTACGCGAAACCAACGACGAGGCCTGGCAAGCCGCCGACCGTCTGATCGCTCATCTGGACGACGACACTATCGCCAAAGCACAGGCGGCGTTTGCCAAAACCGACTCAGTGGGCCAACACCGAATGGCCTCCCTGCACAACGGCAAGCGTGAAAATCTTGAGATCAGCCCGAACCTGTGGGCCGGGGTGGGTCTGGTGCGTGGCGGCGCCGGTACGGCGCTGGTCGGCGACGGTCCAACCGTAGCGGCACGCATTAATGAATACGCGGCGCTGGGGATCGACAGCTTTATCCTGTCTGGCTACCCGCATCTGGAGGAGGCCTACAAGGTGGGTGAACTGCTCTTCCCGCACCTGGATGTCGCTATCCCGGAGATTCCGCAGCCACGTCAGCTTCAGTTGCAGGGCGAAGCCGTGGCGAATGCGTTTATCCCGAGAAAAGTCGCGCAAAGTTAAGGAGCCACCATGTCTTCAACCGCACAAAAATGGCTGCTGCGCGCCGCACCGTGGTTTCTGCCCGTCGGCATTGTCCTCGTCTGGCAACTGGCGTCTTCAACTGGCTGGCTGTCGAGCCGTATTTTGCCCTCTCCGGAGGGCGTTGTGGAAGCGTTCTGGTCGCTAAGCGCCAGCGGTGAGCTGTGGCAACATCTTGCCATCAGCTCCTGGCGCGCGGTAATCGGCTTTTCGATTGGCGGGAGCATCGGCCTGACGCTGGGGCTGATCAGCGGCCTGTCCCGCTGGGGTGAGCGGCTGCTGGATACCTCCGTTCAAATGCTGCGTAACGTGCCGCATCTGGCGCTTATTCCGCTGGTTATCCTGTGGTTTGGCATTGATGAGAGCGCCAAAATTTTCCTCGTGGCGCTGGGAACATTATTCCCGATTTATATCAATACCTGGCATGGGATCCGCAATATCGATCGCGGTCTGGTTGAGATGGCCCGCAGCTATGGCCTGTCAGGTTTTGCCCTGTTTACCCATGTGATCCTGCCGGGCGCCCTGCCCTCCATTATGGTTGGGGTGCGTTTTGCGCTCGGCCTGATGTGGCTAACCCTGATTGTGGCGGAAACCATTTCGGCCAACTCCGGCATTGGTTATCTGGCGATGAACGCCCGCGAGTTCCTGCAAACGGACGTGGTGGTGGTTGCCATTATCCTTTATGCCCTGCTTGGCAAACTTGCGGACGTCAGCGCCCAGTGGCTGGAACGTAGCTGGCTGCGCTGGAACCCGGCCTACACCGCTCAGGAGGCGAAAGCATGAATACTGCACGACTGAACCAGGGAACACCGTTACTGCTGAACGGCGTGACCAAACGCTACGGTGATAACACCATTCTGAATGCACTGGATCTGCATATTCCTGCCGGACAGTTTGTGGCCGTTGTTGGCCGCAGCGGTGGCGGCAAGAGTACCCTGCTGCGTCTTTTAGCCGGGCTGGAGGCGCCAAACAGCGGTGACATTCTGGCAGGCACCACGCCGCTGTCCACGATTCAGGATGATACGCGCATGATGTTTCAGGACGCGCGTCTGCTGCCGTGGAAAACGGTGATGGATAACGTCGGGCTGGGCCTGAAGGGTAGCTGGCGGGAGGATGCCCGGCAGGCACTCGCCGCCGTCGGGCTGGAGAATCGCGCGGGAGAGTGGCCTGCGGCCCTGTCGGGTGGACAAAAGCAGCGCGTGGCCCTGGCACGCGCGCTGATTCATCGTCCCGGTCTGCTGCTGCTTGATGAACCGCTCGGCGCGCTTGATGCCCTGACGCGGATCGAGATGCAGGATCTGATTGAAACCCTCTGGCAGACGCACGGCTTTACGGTGCTGCTGGTGACGCATGACGTAAGCGAAGCTGTGGCAATGGCAGACAGGGTGCTGTTAATAGAAGAGGGTAAAATTGGTCTGGATCTGACGGTGGATATTCCACGTCCTCGCCGGGTGGGATCGGCCAGACTGGCGGAGCTGGAGGCGGAAGTGCTGGATAGAGTGATGAAACGTGGAGAAGCGGAGATTCAGCGGATAAAGGCTAATGCCTGATGCCCTCACCCCGGCCCTCTTCAACAGGGAGCACGGCGCAAGGGCAAATCGTAGGCCCGGTAAGCGAAGCGCCACCGGGCTTTTTTACATCAGGCCAGCGCCTTTGTAATCTTCTCGTACAGATCGCCAGACAAATTTTCCAGCCCTTTCAGCTGCTCAAGTGCGGCACGCATTTTCGCCTGACGCTGCGCATCGTAGCGTTTCAGGCGGATCAGCGGCTCAATCAGACGAGACGCCACCTGCGGGTTACGGCTGTTCAGCTCGGTCAGCATTTCAACCATGAACTGATATCCGCTGCCGTCTTCAGCATGGAACGCGGCCGGGTTGCTGCTGGCAAACGCGCCAATCAGGGAGCGGACGCGGTTCGGGTTGCTCATGGTGAACGAACGGTGCTTCAGCAGGCTACGTACGTTGCTGAGCGCGTCGGCTGCCGGGCTAGTGGCCTGAAGGATGAACCACTTGTCCATTACCAGACCATCCTGATGCCACTTGTCGTCGTACTCCTGCATCAGCGCATCGCGGCACGGCAGCTCGGCGGCAACGCTTGCGGCCAGCGCAGCCAGCGCATCCGTCATGTTATCGGCTTCGTGGTACTGCTTGCTGACCAGCGTGTTCGCCAGCTCTGCCTCACCAAACGCCAGATAGCGCAGGCAGGTATTGCGCAGGGAACGTTTACCGATATCCGCATGTTCCACCCGATACGCGTCCAGCTTGTTGGCGTTGTAAATTGCGAGGAATTCATCTGCCAGTTCGGTCGCCAGCGTGCGGGTCAGCGCTTCACGCACGGCGACGATCGCAATGGGGTCAATGATGTCAAATAGCTCGGCGATTTCAGTCGCAGACGGCAGCGTTAAAATTTCAGCCGCCAGCGCCGGGTCAATATTCTCATCCAGCAGGATGGCACGGAACGCGTCTGCCACATGAACCGGCAGCGTCAGCGGCTGGCCCTGCTGGTAACGGTTGACGTTCAGCTTGATGTAGGTCGCCAGCAGGCTTTGTGCCGCATCCCAGCGCGAGAAATCGTTGCGCGCGTGACGCATCAGGAACGTCAGCTGCTGATCGCTCCACTTGTATTCGAGTTTCACCGGCGCGGAGAACTCGCACAGCAGGGCAGGAACAGGCTGGAAATAGACGTTATCGAAGATAAAGGTCTGCTCTGCCTGGGTCACATTCAGCACGTTATGCACCGGGTGACCGCCCTTCTGTAGCGGGATCACGTTGCCTTCGTTGTCGTACAGCTCAACGCTGAACGGAATGTGCAGCGGATGTTTCTCTTCCTGCTCCGCCGTTGGCGGTGTGCGCTGGCTGATGGTCAGCGTGTACTGCTCGGTTTCCGGGTTGTAGTCGTCTTTGACCGTCACAATCGGCGTACCGGCCTGGCTGTACCAGCGGCGGAAATGAGACAGATCGACGTTAGAGGCGTCTTCCATCGCCTGGACGAAATCGTCGCAGGTGGCCGCACTGCCGTCATGACGCTCGAAGTAAAGCTGCATCCCTTTCTGGAAATTCGCTTCGCCCAGCAGGGTGTGGATCATGCGGATAATTTCAGCGCCTTTTTCGTACACCGTCAGGGTGTAGAAGTTATTCATCTCAATGACTTTATCCGGGCGGATCGGATGGGCCATTGGGCTGGCATCTTCTGCAAATTGCAGACCACGCATGGTGCGCACGTTGTTGATGCGGTTTACCGCCCGCGATCCCAGATCGGAGCTGAACTCCTGATCGCGGAAGACGGTTAAGCCCTCTTTCAGGCTCAGCTGGAACCAGTCGCGGCAGGTGACGCGGTTCCCGGTCCAGTTATGGAAATATTCGTGGCCGATAACGCGTTCGATATCGAGGTAATCTTTATCCGTTGCGGTATCGGTACGCGCCAGCACGTATTTGGAGTTGAAGATGTTAAGACCTTTATTCTCCATCGCGCCCATATTGAAGAAATCGACAGCAACGATCATATAGATGTCGAGGTCATATTCGAGGCCAAAGCGCGTTTCATCCCACTTCATGGAGTTGATGAGGGAGGTCATTGCCCACGGGGCGCGGTCAAGGTTGCCACGGTCCACGAACAGCTCCAGCGCGACTTCACGGCCAGAGCGCGTTTTAAAGGTGTCGCGCAGAACATCGAAATCGCCCGCCACCAGCGCAAACAGGTAGCAGGGTTTAGGGAACGGATCCTGCCACTGTACCCAGTGACGGCCATTCTCCAGTTCCCCTTCACCAATCCGGTTGCCGTTGGAAAGCAGGTACGGGTACAGCGTTTTGTCGGCAATAATTTTGGTGGTAAAGCGCGCCAGGACGTCCGGGCGATCCAGATACCAGGTAATGTGGCGGAACCCTTCGGCTTCACATTGGGTGCACAGGGCTACGCCTGACTGGTAAAGCCCTTCCAGCGCGGTATTGGCGGCAGGGCTGATTTCATTCACGATGCGCAGGGTAAAGCGTTCCGGCAGGTTGTCGATGACCAGCTGGTTGCCTTCTTCTTTATAGTCTGACCAGGCTTCATCATTAATATGCAGGGAAACCAGCGTCAGGTCTTCACCATCCAGACGCAGCGGCACGGCTGTCGCGCTCTGGCGCGTCACCTGGCTTACCGCCGTCACGACGGTTTTTGTGGCATCCAGGTCGAAGGTCAGATCGATATCGCTTATCAGGTAATCCGGCGCACGGTAGTCGTGGCGGTATTTAGCTTGTGGCTGTTGTGTCATAGAAAACCTTATGCATCGTTTGTCGAGTAACGATTCAATATATTCCGGTTGTGTAAAACGCGCTATGCAGAATGTTCATCTTTTCAGGCACAACGCCGTTTTTGCTACATTTTTATAACACGGGGCACGAAATGCGCTCGACCATAAAGTGTGCTTATGTTGTGATCGGGGTTCAATAAATCACTAAACAGGGTATACTCCGGAGTTGTTTATTGTACTAAACGCTCCCGTGAGAGGATGCTACAGCGCACCTATGACTCAATTCGCTTCTCCGGTTCTGCATACGTTGCTGGATACCGACGCGTACAAGCTGCATATGCAGCAAGCCGTGTTTCACCACTATCATGATGTTCATGTTGCGGCGGAATTTCGCTGCCGGGGTGACGACTTGCTGGGTATCTACGCAGATTCCATTCGTGAACAGGTCGATGCCATGCAGCATCTGGCGCTCACCGATGACGAATATCAGTGGCTTTCAGGCCTGCCTTTCTTTAAAGCGGACTATCTGAACTGGCTGCGTGAGTTCCGCTATAAGCCGGAACAGGTCACCGTCACCAATGATAACGGCAAGCTGGACATTCGTCTGACCGGCCCGTGGCGCGAAGTGATCATGTGGGAAGTGCCGCTTCTGGCCGTGATCAGCGAGCTGGCCCACCGTTATCGCTCCCCTGAAACCGGTGTAACGCAGGCGGTTGCCGCTCTGGAGAATAAACTCGTTGAGTTTTCCAGACTGACAGAAGGGCTGGATATGTCCCGCTTCCGTCTGATGGACTTTGGCACGCGCCGCCGCTTCTCTCGCGAGGTTCAGGAAGCCATTGTCAGACGTCTGCAACAGGAGCCGTGGTTCGTTGGCACCAGTAACTACGATCTGGCGCGTCGCCTTGATTTAACGCCGATGGGTACCCAGGCGCACGAATGGTTCCAGGCGCACCAGCAGATCAGCCCTGACCTTGCCAACAGCCAGCGCGCCGCCCTCGCCGCGTGGCTTGAGGAGTACCCGGATCGGCTGGGTATTGCCCTTACCGACTGCATTACCATGGACGCGTTCCTGCGCGACTTTGGCCCTGAGTTTGCCGAACGCTACCAGGGTTTGCGCCATGATTCCGGGGACCCGGTTGAATGGGGTGAGAAAGCCATCGCCCATTACGAAAAACTGGGTATCGATCCCATGAGTAAGGTGCTGGTCTTCTCCGATAACCTTGACCTGGCGAAAGCCGTCGACCTTTATCGCCACTTCTCATCGCGGGTGAACCTGAGTTTCGGGATTGGTACGCGCTTAACCTGTGATATCCCCCAGGTGAAACCGCTGAACATCGTCATAAAGCTAGTGGAATGTAACGGTAAGCCGGTCGCGAAGCTCTCCGACAGCCCTGGCAAAACCATCTGCCATGACAAAGCGTTTGTCCGCGCATTACGTAAAGCCTTCGATCTGCCTCAGGTTAAAAAAGCCAGTTAACGGCTTCGGGGGAGCCTTCATGGCTCCCCTTCTCTTATTAATTTCTTATTTCTTCTCTTAAGACGGTGAAATTTACTTGTCTGATAGCGGATGGCAGGTAACATAGATATCCCCCCTATAAGGGCGGACAAGTGTTTATTTTTTCCGACTATTAACAGAGAGAATATTATGAGCGTTGTGCCTGTAGCCGACGTACTCCAGGGCCGTGTCGCCGTTGACCAGGAGGTCACCGTGCGCGGATGGGTGCGTACTCGCCGAGATTCTAAAGCTGGCATCTCCTTCCTCGCCGTCTATGACGGTTCCTGCTTTGATCCTGTACAGGCCGTCATTAATAATTCTCTGCCCAATTACAATGATGACGTTCTGCACCTGACAACCGGCTGTTCCGTGATCGTCACCGGTGTTGTGGTGGCCTCTCCGGGCCAGGGTCAGAGCTACGAAATTCAGGCGACCTCGGTGGAAGTGACCGGCTGGGTTGAAGATCCGGACACCTATCCGATGGCTGCAAAGCGTCACAGCATCGAATATCTGCGTGAAGTTGCGCACCTGCGTCCGCGCACCAACCTGATTGGTGCAGTGGCGCGCGTGCGTCATACGCTGGCGCAGGCGCTGCATCGCTTCTTTGACGAGCAGGGTTACTTCTGGGTGTCTACTCCGCTGATCACGGCATCCGATACCGAAGGCGCAGGTGAAATGTTCCGCGTTTCAACGCTGGATATGGAAAACCTGCCGCGTACGCCGGAAGGTAAAGTCGATTACGACAAAGACTTCTTTGGTAAAGAAGCCTTCCTGACGGTTTCCGGCCAGCTCAACGGCGAAACCTATGCCTGTGCGCTGTCTAAGATCTACACCTTCGGCCCAACCTTCCGTGCGGAAAACTCTAACACCAGCCGTCACCTGGCGGAATTCTGGATGCTGGAGCCGGAAGTCGCCTTTGCCGATCTGAATGACGTGGCTGGCCTGGCAGAAGCGATGCTGAAATACGTGTTCAAAGCCGTTCTCGAAGAACGCGCAGACGACATGAAATTCTTCGCTGAGCGTGTCGATAAGGACGCCATCGCCCGTCTTGAGCGCTTCGTCTCCGCAGACTTCGCGCAGGTGGATTACACCGACGCGGTCGCTATCCTGGAAAAATGCGGCGAGAAATTCGAAAACCCGGTTTACTGGGGCGTGGATCTCTCCTCCGAGCATGAACGTTATCTGGCAGAGAAGCACTTCAAAGCACCGGTTGTGGTGAAAAACTATCCGAAAGACATTAAGGCGTTCTATATGCGCCTTAACGAAGATGGTAAAACCGTTGCCGCGATGGATGTTCTGGCGCCGGGCATCGGTGAGATCATCGGTGGCTCCCAGCGTGAAGAGCGCCTGGATGTACTGGATGCGCGTATGCAGGAGATGGGCCTGAACCCGGCGGACTACAGCTGGTATCGCGATCTCCGTCGCTACGGCACCGTTCCGCACTCTGGCTTTGGCCTGGGCTTCGAACGTCTGATTGCTTACGTAACAGGTGTTCAGAACGTACGTGATGTGATTCCGTTCCCACGCACACCGCGTAACGCAAGTTTCTAACCGACCAAATCATTAATGGCCAGCAAATGCTGGCCATTATTTTATCCTGCAATGTCAGTTTTCGTCAGTCAAAAGTAAGCATCTATAAACCACAACCCCGCAATTCCCTCTACCTGTTACGTTTTGTTTCCACGAAATATCCTTAGACAAAAAAATAACCCTATTCTTATTGCGATTAATACAATCCTTACGCAATAGCACAAAAAACAACCACTTTCACAGCCATCTGGATGGCTTTTGTCGATTATAAGAAAAAATGAGCCGTTTAACTTCTGTTTATACGAAAGACCTTTAGCTAAATTAAACATAAGGAAATCATATATATAAGAATAAAGCGGAGGTTTAATTCACCAGAACGCGCTGAAGTTTGAGGTGCTTCACAAAGTTCCCAAAAATACATATTTAGTTACACATATTTTCTTTTGGTAACTGAATCTTGAAGATTGTAGCACTTTCAGTGTAGCGAAACGGTTCTATGAATGGAAAGATGCCTGTCAGACACATAAAGACACCTAACTCTCATCAATAGTTCCGGAAATATTTATTGAC
The DNA here is from genome assembly GCF_021869665.1 of Enterobacter cloacae complex sp. ECL411. NCBI lineage: Bacteria > Pseudomonadati > Pseudomonadota > Gammaproteobacteria > Enterobacterales > Enterobacteriaceae > Enterobacter > Enterobacter cloacae complex sp. ECL411. The sequence goes on along the minus strand of NZ_CP091486.1, from coordinate 1,598,033 downwards.
AGAATTTATTGACGGCAGTGGCGAGTGTCATAAAAAAACCAATGAGGGTAATAAATAATGATGAAGCGCAATATCCTGGCAGTGGTAGTCCCTGCCCTGCTGGTAGCCGGTGCAGCAAACGCTGCTGAAATCTATAACAAAGACGGCAACAAATTAGATCTTTACGGGAAAGCAGTTGGCCTGCATTACTTCTCTGATTACGCGGGCAACGATGGCGACAACACTTACGCGCGTCTGGGCTTCAAAGGTGAAACTCAGATCAACGATCAGCTGACTGGCTACGGTCAGTGGGAATACAACTTCCAGGGTAACAACTCTGAAGGCGGCGATGCGCAGAACGGCAACAAAACCCGTCTGGCATTCGCAGGTCTGAAATTTGGTGACGCAGGCTCCTTCGACTACGGTCGTAACTACGGTCTGGTCTATGACGCAATCGGCATCACCGATATGCTGCCTGAGTTTGGCGGCGACACCGGCGCGAGCGATAACTTCTTCGCAGGCCGTACGGGTGGTCTGGCGACTTACCGTAACAGCAACTTCTTCGGCCTGGTTGACGGTCTGAACTTTGGTGTTCAGTACCTGGGCAAAAATGAACGTGATGACGCGGTACGTTCCAACGGCGACGGCTGGGCGACCTCTCTGAGCTATGACTACGAAGGCTTCGGCATTGTCGGTGCTTATGGCGCCGCTGACCGTACCAACAATCAGCAGACTCTGGAATGGGGTGAAGGCGACAAAGCTGAACAGTGGGCAACCGGCCTGAAATACGACGCGAACAACATCTACCTGGCAGCCATTTATGGCGAAATGCGTAACGCAGCGCGCCTGGGCAGCCGTGGTTTCGCTAACAAGTCTCAGGACTTCTCTGTTGTCGCTCAGTACCAGTTCGATTTCGGCCTGCGTCCATCCATCGCTTACTACAAATCTAAAGCGAAAGACGTAGAAGGTATCGGTGACGAAGACTACATCAACTACGTTGATATCGGTGCGACCTACTACTTCAACAAAAACATGTCTACCTATGTTGACTATCAGATCAACCAGCTGAAAGACGACAACAAGCTGAACATCAACAACGACGACATCGTGGCTCTGGGTCTGGTTTACCAGTTCTAATCAGCACACCTCGTTGCTATATGCTTAATGAACAGGGCTTCGGCCCTGTTTTTTTATTGCCGAGAGAAAATAATAGCGACTTTTGAAAAGCCGCACGCTTTTCGTCGCAAACGGTTGGCATTTTGTAAATCTACCGTTAACCTGATAGCGGATTTCACTTCTGTAATCACAATGGAACTTCGTCATGTTTGAGAACATTACTGCCGCTCCTGCCGACCCAATTCTGGGCCTGGCCGATCTGTTTCGTGCCGACGACCGCCCTGGCAAAATCAACCTGGGTATTGGTGTATATAAAGATGAAACCGGCAAAACTCCGGTACTGACCAGCGTCAAAAAAGCTGAGCAGTATCTGCTGGAAAACGAAACCACCAAAAACTACCTCGGTATTGATGGTATCCCTGAATTTGGTCGCTGCACCCAGGAGCTGCTGTTCGGCAAAGGCAGCACCATTGTGAGCGAAAAACGCGCCCGCACGGCGCAGACCCCAGGCGGTACCGGCGCACTGCGCGTGGCGGCAGATTTCCTGGCGAAAAACACCTCTGTGAAGCGTGTCTGGGTAAGCAATCCAAGCTGGCCGAACCACAAGAGCGTGTTTAATTCTGCGGGTCTGGAAGTCCGTGAATACGCCTACTATGACGCGGCCAACCATGCGCTGGACTTCAATGGTTTGCTGGCCAGCCTGAGCGAAGCCCAGGCGGGCGATGTGGTGCTGTTCCATGGCTGCTGCCATAACCCAACTGGTATCGATCCTACGCTTGAACAGTGGGAACAGCTGGCTAAGCTGTCCGTTGAAAAAGGCTGGCTGCCGCTGTTCGACTTCGCTTACCAGGGCTTTGCCCGTGGTCTGGAAGAAGATGCTGAAGGTCTGCGCGCATTCGCCGCCGTCCATCAGGAGCTGATTGTCGCAAGCTCCTATTCCAAGAACTTTGGTCTGTATAACGAGCGTGTCGGCGCCTGTACGCTGGTGGCCGCTGACGATCAAACTGTCGATCGCGCATTCAGCCAGATGAAGTCCGTGATCCGCGCTAACTACTCCAACCCACCGGCACACGGTGCGTCTGTAGTTGCGACGATCCTGAGCAACGATGCGCTGCGCGCAATCTGGGAACAAGAGCTGAACGATATGCGTCAGCGCATTCAACGCATGCGTCTGCTGTTTGTGAACACGCTGGCTGAGAAAGGCGCCGACCGTGACTTCAGCTTCATCATCAAGCAGAACGGCATGTTCTCCTTCAGCGGTCTGACCAAAGAGCAGGTGCTGCGCCTGCGTGAAGAGTTTGGCGTCTATGCCGTTGCCTCTGGCCGCGTGAACGTTGCAGGTATGACGCCTGACAACATGGCGCCACTGTGCGAAGCCATTGTCGCGGTGCTGTAACCTGCACCCATAAAAAAAGCCTGCATCGCGCAGGCTTTTTTATTGAAAGGGTTTACCAGACAGGCATTTCATCCTGAAGGAACGGGTTATGCAACCGCTCATCGCCCAGCGTTGACATTGGTCCGTGTCCAGGGATAAACGTCACATCATCACCTAACGGTAATAACTTCTGCTTAATCGACTGAATCAGCTGACCGTGATCGCCGCGTGGGAAATCGCTGCGTCCTACGCCCCCTTTGAAAATCACGTCACCGGAAATCAGCAGACGCGACGCGTCATCAAAGAAGACAATATGGCCAGGCGTATGCCCGGGGCAATGCAACACCTGTAAAGTTACATTCCCTACGTTAACGCGATCGCCTTCGTTCAGCCAGCGGTCCGGTGTCAGTGGCTGACAGTCATCCAGACCAAACATGCGGCTTTGGGCAGGCAGCCCCTGAAGCCAGAACTCATCTTCTTTTTCCGGGCCGATAATCGGCACACCGTAGTGTTCAGCCAGTTCAGCCGCTGCACCCACATGGTCAAGATGGCCATGGGTCAGTAAAATCTGCATCAGCGTTACACCGCTGGCAGCGACTTCCTGCTTGATTGTCTCTGCGTCGCCACCGGGATCAACAAGCGCGGCCAGTTTAGTTTGTTCACACCAGATCAATGAACAGTTCTGTGAGAACGCGGTAACCGGAATAATACGATAGTTCATACTGCTCCTGTGTTTCGTTATTACCAGTGCCGAACCGGCCCGGTATCAATATGCACAAAGTTGCTACGTGGGTAGTATCCTACACCACCTGCGCGCATAGATAACGCCGCTTTGCGAATATTGGCTAACGAAACGCCTTCAATATGGAAATCCATCGCCTGCCCTTTGGTGTGATAGCTTTTTTTCGCTACCCCACGGCTGTGGGCGCGCAGTTCATTGTTGGTATCCAGAGAGCGATAGCCAGAAATGAGTTGCACCGGCCTTTTGGTCCCCAGCAGTCCCTGCAAGCGGTAAAGCTGATCGAATAATCCAGGGTCGATGGCTTTGATTTTGTTCGCGCGGAAATCACGGAAAAAATGGTTGAGTCGTGCTAATTCATCCTGAATATAGCCTCTGCCATCGAAAAATTCCGCTTTAAGCGTCTCACCAGTATGCAGATTGTTGAGCGTTAAAATACGCGGACGAGGTGTCGAGAGGGTGGCAAATGCTGGCGTCGGAAGGATGGCTGCTGCGCCCAGCGCAACGCCACCTAACGCCAGCAATTTGCGGCGATTAGCGTCAAATTTGTCCATGATAATCAGGTCTACAGGTAAAAGAAATTGTCAATATGCTTAGCGCACGAAGGGCACCATAACTGGCAAAGCCTGCTACGTCAAGGCGCCCAATCCCAGTGAATACGCGGCTTGCAGCCAGATCGCCTCATATTCACCATAACTTACGACAATCATTTTTACCGAACTACTTCATTTATCTGATTAATTGTTCCGCTTTTGGCAAGATTTGTGCGCCGGATCGCGCTGTCAGATCATAATTGTAAATATCTGTACGATACTGGGTACGTCCGTCCGCGCCCACAAACGCCGTCAGATAGTAAAGATTGACCGGAATATTGTGGCGGATATTGACGTAACGCGTATCCCCCTGCTTCAGGGCATCTGATATCCGCGTATCGTTCCAGCCTGCATCCTGCAACAGCATATTCGCCAGTTCGGAGGCCTTATTCACGCGAACGCAGCCAGAACTGAGCGCGCGTGCGTCTTTCTGAAACAGATTATGGTTCGGGGTATCATGCAGATAGATTGCGTCCGAACTTGGCATATTGAATTTGTAACGTCCGAGCGAGTTATGCGCACCCGGTGCCTGCTGGAAACGGAACGGCAGGTTCGAAGGCGTAATCGTTGACCAGTCGACCATCCAGGGGTCAATCGCTTCTTTGCTGTTCCAGCCACGCATCACCGTATAGTTATGTCGCTCCAGATAGCCCGGGTCATTCCAGACCTTAGGCAGGATATCTTTGCGCGCCAGCGTCGGCGGCACGTTCCACGGCGGGTTAACCACCACGTTATTCAGCGCGCTGCTCATCATCGGCGTTTTGCGGTCAGGTCGACCCACAATCACGCGGGACGCCAGCACTTCGCTACCGTCCTGATAGTAGACCAGAGAGTACGCCGGAATGTTGACCATAATGCCGGTGGATAACGTGCCCGGCAGCAAGCGCAAGCGCTGGATATTCAACGCCAGCACCCCTGCCCGCTGGGCCGGAGAGACGTTCAGCCAGTCGCGAGTCGATGGACCAATCACGCCGTCGGCGCCCAGCCCCTGCGCGGCCTGGAACTGCTTCACTGCCGCGACCAGCTCGCGATCGTAAGCGGCGGACTTATTGCTCAGCGCAACGGCGGTTTTCTCTTTTACCGGCGCCGACGGGCTGACGACTGCGTTTTGCGTATCGTCGCCGGGCAGCGCAATTTTAGGGCCGCTGTCAAGCATGCCAGACCGTTTCATAATTTCGCGAATCGCAGGCACATCGCTGCTCCATTGTCCCGGACGCAGCGTTGCTGTTCCACGCAACTGAGGCCACGGGCGGGAATCCGCGACCAGCTCAAGAAGCGACTGATGCATCGTGGCATACTGCGGGTGGGCGGGCGCAAGGCTTGCGATAAAGCGCGGCAGTTCACCGTTGTCCAGCGACAGTTGCCACTGATTAATGACGGACAGCGCGGGCGTCGCCAGCTTGTACGGTTTACTGCTGTATAACCAGCGGTTGCCGTTCACCGAAATCCCCGCCACAAACTGCAAGTAGCCCATCATGGCATCAGACAGCACCACGTCACGCGCCTGTCCGGTAACGGCAGGGTCGGTCAGGAGTTCAACCCAGGTCGTGAACTGTGGCTGAAAACCTGCAATCGCCACTTCAGCCAGCTGCTGCTGGAAGGCACGTACCGCCTCGCGATTTTCCCACATCGGTTTCATATCGCGCGCAGCGTAAAGCAGCGTGAGCTGGTTAATATAAGCGGGAGTATAGCCCGAGGGCAGCCCGGTCATAAGCTGCTGGCGTAATGATTCAGTATCGATGCCTTCCGGCAGCGGTTTAATGCCGGCCATGATGGCCGTCGCCGGAGACTGATCCAGCGGTTGTGACAGCGACGTCGGCTGCGCGCCCATCGTCGCGGAGCTGTCAGTCGGTACAATTTCAGGCTCATCGGCCTGAGCGGTAAACAGTGGAGCAAACATCACTGTCAGGCACAAACTCAGCGCAGACAGCTGACGACCACGATCTTTCTTAAGCAACATCCCTTGCCCCCTGTTTTTCACGACATGCCCAGTATTATGGAGCTTTCCTTCAGTATAGAAAGGCATACACGCTGCTGCCTTACCTTATGTAAAGAAGTTTAAAGATAACGCAGCCCTGAACACAAGTTAAGTGAATAAAAAAAGCGACGCCTGAGCGCCGCCTTTTATCATACCCCGGGTTAAGAGGCGTCAGCCGTGCCCGGTAATGACTCCGGTGGCTGCGGGGCGAAGCCACGCAAACCTACGACGTGTACATGTTCACTGTTCTGGAACACTTTACGCACCAGCTTATAGGTTGTCCCTTTTTCCGGACTGATGTTTTCCGGCGCCGCGATGATGAGCTGCATATCGAGTCGCTCGCAAAGCTCAAACAGCGTGGCGATGGAGCGGGCGTCGAGACGCGCGGCTTCATCGAGGAACAGCAGACGGCATGGAGAGATGTCCTTGCCGCGCAGACGACGCGCTTCATCTTCCCAGCTCTGCACCACCATCACCAGAATCGACATACCAGTACCGATGGCTTCACCGGTAGAGAGCGCACCGGATTCCGCGCGCAGCCAGCCGTCTGAGCCACGGTTAACCTCAACTTCCATTTCCAGATAGTTGCGGTAGTCCAGCAACTCCTCGCCGATGGTTTGCGGCGTACGCTGGCCCATGTCAATCTGCGGATTCAGACGCTGATACAGCTTCGCCAGCGCTTCGGAGAAGGTCAGGCGGTTACTGTTGAACAGATCCTGATGCTGCTCATGCTGTTCAGACAACACGTCAAGCAGCGTGGAGTGCGCCTCACGCACGTTCACGTTCAGCCGCACGCTGTTGACCTGGCCAAACGACACGCTTTGCAGGCCCTGGTTCAGCTGACGGATACGGTTCTGCTCGCGCTGAATGGTTTTACGAATAATATTCGCCACGCTGCGGGAGCTGATTGCCAGCTTCTGCTCGCGGGAAGTCAGCTCCTCCGTCAGACGGCCCAGCTCGATCTCCATCTGTTCGATCGCTTCAACCGGATCGTCGGTACGGATGATGTCCTGACGAATACGTTCGCGTAAGTGCTGATAAACCGCCACGAAGAACTGAATTTTGCGCTCAGGACGCTTCGGATCTTCGGACATGCGCAGCACGTCGCGCAGGTGTTCATTGTCCGCCACGGCCAGACGCAGCGCACCCAGCGCCTTATCCGACATAGAGCGCAGTTCATCGGCTGACAGGTACGCCAGCTCGCGACGGTGCAGACGACGCTCCACGTTGTTGTCCTTCACCATGCGCATAACCGCGCACCAGCCCGCCTTCGCGGTCACAACCTGTTCACGCATCTCAAAATAGTCGCGCTCCAGCTTGCGCAGACGACGCGTCAGGTTGTCCATCTCCGCTTCACAGAAGGTCAGCGCTTTTTCGAGCTGATTACGACGCGCACGGTTGTTGCTGAGCTGAGCATGCAGCTCATCGCGGCGAATACGCGCCCGCTCTTCTGCTCCGCTGTCGGCGCGCACGCCAATGTCCTGCAACTCTTTATGCAGGTCATTTAACAGCTCTTTCTTGGTGTCGAAGGAGCTTTTCAGCGATGCCATGACCTGGCTGTACTGGCTCAGCTGTGCAGCGTGAGTACGCATCGCTTCACGGGCGCGCGTTCGTTCCGCTTCGGCCTGCTCAAGACGCTGGCGCAGCTTTTCATTCAGATCGCTGTTCCCGCTCAGCATTTCTGCTGAATCGGAGTAGCCGAAGTGTGCGCGACGTTGCACCACTTCCGTGAGGGCAAACGCCTGCTGACGCGCTTCGCGCTGCACCTGCTGTGACCAGGCGTAATCTTCTTTTAACTGCTCAAACTGTTCCGGGTCGCTCTGGAGAACGGAAACCATCGGCTCCAGTTTTGCCAGCTGATTGCCGTGTTGCTGCACAAAGCGCGCCGCTTCCTGCGCTTCGTCCAGACGTTCCTGAATCTCATCCACGCGGTCGGCGAGCGTATCGTCCGCCAGCAGGTTCAGGCGCGGCAGGATGCGGTTAAGGGCCGCAACGCCCTCTTTCGCCTGCTCAAACTGCACCCGGCTTTGCTGGTTGTCATTTTCATGGCTGGCAAGCGCACGCTCCAGCTCACCGCGGCGGGTGTTGAGCTTACGAATTTCGGCTTCCGGATCGGGCTGGAAGGCAACGCCCAGATGGCTGCCGATAAAGCGGCTGAACGCCTGATGCAGACGCTGGGTTTTCTGCACGTCAAACGACAGGGTCGCAAAACGCTCTGAAAGCGTTTCACGCTCGGCGTGCAGGCTTTCAATACGGTTTTCACGCGCGGCGCGGCCAAACAGCGGCAGTTCCGGGAAGCGCGAATAGCGCCACTGGCGATCGGCGATTTTCACCACCACCGCTTTTTCCAGCTCGTCGACGCTGAATACGCTGTCATCAAACGACTGCGGATCCCCTTCGATGAGGTAGAGATCTTCCGGGCAGTCTTCCAGCCCTGCAAGCTGGTCAGAAATCAGCGACAGATCCGGCACTACAATCGCGTTACGGGACGGACCGTACAGCGCGGAGAAGTACGGCGCATCGTCCAGGCCGACGTCGTCGTAAATTTCAGACAGCAGCACGCCGCCGAAACGCTCGGCTAACGCATTCAGGCGCGGATCTTCTGAGCCGCCAGGCTGGCTTAAACGCTCGATTTCTTCATCGACGTCACGCTTGCGCGCGCCCACTTCGTCACGCTCAACAATCGCTTCGCGTTCGCGCTCCAGCAGCTGTTGCATGTATTCGGTGACGTCCTGGCTGGAGGCAAACTCCTGACCACACTGCTCGCTGAGCTGGTTCAGGCTGCTTTGTGCGGCCAGCCAGATCGGCGCACGCTGTAAGAGCGTCTTCGAACGGGACTGAAGCTGTTCCAGCTCCTGACGCAGCGTCATGCGCTGTTCGCTGGCGTTCGATACGGTATCGGACAGGGCCGCAATACGCGCTTCCAGCTCCTGATGCAGAGCCTCAAGCTCGTCGAAATCGTAATTTTTACCCTGACGTTTGCAGAATTCCGCCAGCAGACGCTCAGCTTCCTGCTGTTCACGCAGACGCTGTTCCAGCTCGTTCAGGCGCATGCGCAGCGGCTGCACCTGCTCGGCCAGATGGCGCTGATTGACGCCGTCGCGCAGTAGCTCACGGGCAACGTCCCATGCTTCGTTACGCGCCAGCGGACCGTTGATCGCCACCACCAGCTGGTACGCCTGCTCAAACTGGCTGTGTGCCGTTTGCGCCACGCTCATTTTCTGATCGAGAGAAAGCAGTTTCTCAGTGGCTTCCTGCTCTTTGGCCTGGAAGGTATCCAGCCATTCGTCAGCGCTTTCAGGGGTCAGGTCCGGCAGGTGGCACAGCTCTTTGGCACGCTGCAACGCCTGCAGCGCCTGGTTGTATTGGATCGCGCGGGTCTGCTGCACGTCCAGCGCCTGCTGGTAGTCTGCGAGCTGGCTTTTCAGCTCATCCACTTCCAGCTCGGCGGCTTCCGCGCGGGCTTCGTTCTCTTCCTGCAAATCGGCGGCTTCTGCCACCACTTCATTTTGCTCTTCAAGACGAATTTGCAGCTCATCGAGATCGGCTTCATAGCGCTCGATTTTTTCCTGCTGACGCAGCGCGGTTTGCACCAGGTTCAGATGATCGCTGGCTGCCTGGTAATCGGCTTCCAGATCCCCTTCGGCACCGTTGTGCTCGCCCAGTTCGCGCGCCATTTCGACATGCTTATACTGCTCGGCCACCAGCTGTTTGCGGGAGGTAAACAGCTCGCGGCGGTATTCCAGCGCCTGATCGAGATGAATACGGCGCTCGTTGGCGTGACGCATATAGTCTGCCGCCACGTAGTTGGTGGCTTCGCTGATCAGGTGCTTAAACAGATCGCGGTCAGATTGCGTAACACGAATCGCTTCCAGCGTCATGCGGTTTTCACGCAGCGCGGCTTCCATATCCTGGAAGGCCTTACGCACGCCGCTGTTTTCCGGCAGCAGGTAGTCGCGCAGGGAGCGGGTAATGGCGCTTGAGATACCGCCGTACAGGGAGGCTTCAATCAGACGGTAGTATTTACTACGATCTGACGCGCTGCGCAGACGACGGGCCACCACGCCGAGATCGAACATCAGAGAGTGGTAGTCGGTAATGGAGTTAAACTGCTTAAACTGCACGCCTTCGATGGCTTCCAGCTTGTCTTTCAGCTCCTGGAGCGTCAGAACGCGCGCCTGACGTTCATTCAGGGTTTCCGTCAGCAGCGCGGTCGGCTGCACGGAGGTTGGCAGCCCCTGGATCGCAAACGGTTTGATATCTACTTTACGGTCGCGGCCGGCAACCTGCTGCAGGCGCACGCCTACAACCACGCGCTGATGACGGGAGTTGATCACGTCCAGCACCGAATAACAGACGCCCGCTTTCAGCTTACCGTGCAGCCCTTTATCTCGGGAGCCGCTCGTTGCACCCGCTTCAGTGGTGTTACGGAAGTGCAGCAGGGTCAGGTCAGGGATCAGCGCCGTCACGAAGGCCGCCATGGTGGTGGATTTACCTGCCCCGTTACCGCCGGAGAGCGTTGTCACCAGCTCATCCAGATCGAAGGTTCGGGCAAAGAAGCCGTTCCAGTTAATCAGCGTTAGTGAGCGAAATTTACCGCGTTCAATCATTACTCTTCCTCCCCGCTATCCGGCTGATTCTCTTCGTGCTCGTCATTGAGCTGCAAATGGTTTTCCACCGGCATCGCTTCACCGTCACGGATCATGCGCAGCTGTGCTTCACGCGCATCGTCACCCGCACGCACGTCGGCACCAAAGCGGAAGACCGATTCGGTAATGCGGAACTTGCTGCTGTCGTGACCCATGAACCAGACCATTCCCAGACGGCGCAGACGGTTCAGGGAAGAGCGAACTTTTTCCTGTAATTTCTGACGGTCCAGATCGGACCCCGTCGAGCGGTTATTTACCAGCTTGAGCAGCTTGGTTTCATCCGCCAGCGACAGCAGCTCATCGTAAAGCTCCTGCTGGGTGAAGATCCCTTCATTCGCCAGACGTTCCGGGCTGAGGTAGAGGTAGCAGAGAATTTTGCCGACCATCATATCCAGTTCGGAAAGCACCGAGCGCGGAATAAGCGTAGTAGAGCGCGGACGCAGGTAGAAAAACCCTTCCGGCGCGCGGATCAGCTCAACGTTATAGCGAGCGTAAAACTCTTCCAGATACTCCTGAAAGTCCATCAAAAAGGCGTGATTATCCAGCTCGTCAAGGCCAATGTGACGACCGGCACGCAGCTGGCTGTCCAGCGCCGGAAACAACGGATTCGCCAGCGCCTGTGCCAGCTTAACTGGCATCACTTGTTCAATATTTGTCAATGACATGCGCCTGTACCTTGGCTCCGTAATCGTTAATCGGCTGCCACTTCGGCGGCAGTCCGGTGAAATCGGCTTGTGCGATGCCCAGGCGCACCGCCTGGTCTACAACAATGCGGGCAACATCGAAGTGGCGCGCGCGCGGATACTGCGCCAGATAGTCGCGTACCACGAGGCCAAGATCCAGCGGTGCTTGTCTGGCTTTATAGACAGCGAGCTGTTCTTCGATCATCGCCGCAAGCTGCTCGCGAATTTCGTTAAATTCTTCGTATTCCAGATCCGGCGGCAGTTCACCGGTGACCTCTTCATCACGCAGCGCCATCTCTTCGTCGCGCATATCCAGAAGACGATCGGCGTTGGCGTAGGTCAGCGCCCACGGCGCATCAAAGTAGGTCTGTACCGACTGGCGCAGACGCTGAGCAAAGACGCGGTTCTTATCCATATCGATGGCGGTACGGATAAATTTATGCACGTGGCGGTCGTAACCGATCCACAGGTCGATCGACTGCTGGCCCCAGCTGATAATGCGGTCAAGCTTACTCTGCAAATCAAACACCAGACGGTCGATAAAATGCAGATCGTCGTGCGCCATCGTCGCGTCCTGGATGCGCAGCAGGTTGGCCTGTAGCTTATCCCCAGCCGCCTCCAGCGTATCCTGCAACTCACGTAGCGTACCGGACGTTTCTGACAGCAAAAGTTCACAGCTGGAGATGGCCGCACGCCAGTCTTTATTCAGCAGTTGAGCGATATCGTCTTTGACCTGCTGCTGCTGTTCGTCCATCAGACGTTGAGTCAGATCGATACTGTCGAAAATCTCGGCGACCGAGTATTTTAGCGGCGCGTAAACGTTGCGATGCCAGTGGAACTCGTCACCGTTTTCATCAGCCGCGTCGGCGGCACGCTTCAGCTCGCCTGCAACAATGGAGAGCTGCATGGAGAGACGCAGCGTGGAAAATTCGCGCTGGCGGATGTAATAGTCGGTAATGCCAATGCCCAGTGGCGTAAGACGATAGATGGCGTTTCCTTCCGCCTGCTCGCTGGTAAAGCGGTTCAGCAGACGTTGACGCACCATATCATTGATTGCGTTGTTGGCACGCACGCTAATGGTTTCGCTGGTTTGCTCAAACGCATCACTGACGTGGCGGAACGCATCCACCAGTTCGCCTTCACTCATTTCGCCATCCAGGCGTTCGCCGTTTAGCGTCGCAACCGCCAGCAGGAATGAGAGTCTGTCTACCGGCAGCGAGATGGAGAAATCGTTTTTCCTGGCCCAGGCAACCAGTTCGGGGACTGTCTGGGAAAATTCACTCATAGATTATCCTTGCATCTGCGGCTTGCGCGCGGTGACGTGGATATAGCGGCCAAGGCTCAGATAAGGCTCCTGGCGGCAGTACCGCGTCTCTATTTCTGTTAAGGCGTCTAAACAGTCATCCTGTTTTTGTTTATCACGCAGATAATCATGAAACACCCTCACGCCGGTTTTGCCGGTAATTTCCCAACCGATCTCCTCCAGCCAGCCATAGACCTGCTGCGGTTCACGGGGGAAATCCGGTGAAAGCGTGCGTCGTTTCTTTTTATACATGCCCTGCTGTACATAGCCAAAATTGCCGACCAGCACGTTTCGCATCAGCAGGCCGTTGGCATTGTAAAACATCAGCGATAACGCACCGCCCGGGCGCAACATCGACCACAGCGTTTTTAACATCGCTTGTGGTTCGGCGACCCATTCGAGCACAGCATGAAACAATATCAGATCAACCTGCGTTTCCAAATGCTGCGGAATGTCCTGAGCGGCGCAATGTATAAAATGCATGTTGTCGCTCACACCTTTCTCTTCTGCCGCTCGCCCGGCGCGCGCAACCATCTCGGCAGAAAGATCGCAAAGCGTGACGTGATGTCCCCGCTGCGCCATCAGAATTGCAGTCTGCCCTTCCCCACCGCCGGCATCCAGTACGCGCAACGGTCGGTCACCAAATTCAGCCAGCAGCTTATCCAGATCCTGCCAGAGGATCGTCTGACGAAGCTGACCTTTGGTGGTGCCATAAATGTTGCGCGAAAACTTTTCCGCGATGTCATCAAAATTGCGATCCCGCATTGGGAGGGTTCCACTCACTGCAAAACCGCTATTTTGTCACACCCGCGCGGAGAATGAACCACTCTGGTGTAATATCACGGGCAATCGCCTGCTGTATGGTTAAAAAAGGAACCAAAAAGGATGCTTTTTACCCTAAAAAAATATATCGGAGGCATGATGCTTCCCCTTCCCCTGCTGTTGCTTCTCATCGCGCTGGGGCTGGCATTGATATGGTTTAGCCGCTTTCAGAAAAGCGGTAAATCCCTCGTCACCGTGGGCTGGCTGGCGCTGCTATTACTCAGCCTGCAACCGGTCGCTGACGGTTTGTTACGCCCGATTGAAAACACCTACCCTACATGGCAGGGAAAACAGAAGGTGGGCTATATCGTGGTGCTGGGCGGCGGGTATACCTGGGATCCGAACTGGGCGCCCAGCTCGAACCTGATCAACAACAGTCTGCCGCGTCTGAACGAGGGGATCCGCCTGTGGCTGGCCAATCCGGGATCGAAGATGATCTTCACGGGCGCTGCGGCAAAAACCAACCCGGTAAGTACCGCTGAAGCAGGGGCAAGAGTGGCTGAATCGCTTGGCGTACCACGTTCCGCCATCATCACGCTGGATAGCCCAAAAGATACCGAAGAAGAAGCTGCTGCGGTGAAACAAGCCATCGGTGATGTGCCGTTCCTGCTGGTGACCTCTGCTTCTCACCTGCCGCGCGCAATGATTTTCTTTGAGAATCAGGGCCTGCATCCGCTTCCTGCTCCGGCAAACCAGCTGGCCATTGACGCCCCGCTCAACCCGTGGGAACGGATAATCCCGTCCCCGGTATGGCTGATGCACAGCGACCGCGTCGGTTACGAGACGCTTGGCCGCCTGTGGCAGTGGCTTAAGGGTTCGTCAGGCAAGCCAGGGCAGGAGTGATTTTGCGGCCAGATCGAAACTGGCCCGATTAAAGCGCCCGGTGTTGACCAGTTGCGCCACCTCATCCCAGAGAAGATAGAGCCAGCGTCGCCAGAGAAAGGCCTCCGCAACGGGGGCGCGCTGAAGATAGTGCCAGAGCAAATCTTCCGCCGCCCCGCCCTCGCTCAGCCTGAACAGTTCGTACTCGCGCGGCGCCCAGAGCATGATCCCCGGCCCGACCATTGCCAGAAGCTGATCGCTGCGCGAGTCTTTAAGCATACTGCGCAGCGTGAAGTTGCCGTGAACCAGCACGCAGTTGTCGTTAAAACCCTCAAACAGCGTCGGAAGACATTCCCGGGTGCGGAACAGAATACGTTTGTCCTGCATCGTTAAACCGGTGTTGTTGAACTGGTTCAGCGTGCCCCAGAGCACTTCGACACGCTGGCGATACCATAGCGGCCACAGGTTTTCCTGGGTGCTGTCTACCGCGCCAACAAGACCCCGGCTGTCCTGCCGATGCCAGGCAAGCAGAGCCTCGACAATCTGATCTTTCAGCTGTTCCCAGCGCTCCGGTGTACGCGTCGGAGCTTCAACAGAAACCCCGCGTAAACGTTCAATAAGCAGAACATCCGGGCCGGGATGCTCCTCATGGGTCATCACGCCGTAGACCGTCGGCATACGGACAGTCCCTTCCCGCGCCAGCATCGACATTTTCCAGGCCAGCTGTCTGGCGACGCCCGGCGAGGTAAAACTTCTGGCCATCAGCGGCATGGGGTTTCCCTGACTGTCGTACAACGACCAGAGTGCGGTATCGGCCTTTTCATTCACGCATTCCACCCGGCTTAGCTTTTCGCCAAGGAGATGGCTGAGTTCAGCACGCAGCTGTTCCATATGAGATTACCCCCATTAAGACTACTGCTTTTATAATGAGCGCGCGAACCCCGGATGTCACCCGGTCGAGATCAATAATGAAAAAGAAAAGGTAGAGAACATCCCCCCAGAACGAGGGGATGGCAGCGAATTAACGCAATTCGACGCGTACGCGATCGAGATCTTCAGGCGTATCCACGCCGGTACCAGGGACTTCCTGGGCAACCGCAACGTGAATTTTCTCGCCGTACCACAGCACGCGAAGCTGTTCGAGCATTTCGATATGCTCAAGCGGGCTTGGTGCCCAGGCGACATAGCGACGAATAAAGCCGGCGCGGTAGCCGTAAATACCGATGTGGCGCAGGAAGGTTTCGCCGATCGTCTCTTTCGATTGCGCGAAACGATCGCGATCCCACGGAATGGTGGCGCGGGAGAAATAGAGCGCGTAGCCCTCTGCGTCCATGACCACTTTCACCGCATTCGGATTGAACGCCTCTTCAGCGTGGTGAATCGGCACCGCGAGGGTCGCCATGCCAACCTTACGCTGGGCCAGGTTGTCGGCCACCTGACGGATAATAGCCGCCGGGATCATCGGCTCATCGCCCTGCACGTTCACAATCACCGTCTCGTCACTGAAACCGCATTTTTCGACGACTTCCGCCAGGCGCTCGGTGCCAGACTGGTGGTCGGCACGGGTCATGCACACTTCCCCACCCGCGGCCTCAACCGCTCGCGCGACATCCGGGTGATCGGTGGCGACGATGACGCGTCCGGCGCCCGATTCGCGTGCCCGTTCAAGGACATGCACAATCATCGGTTTACCGTTGATATCCACCAGCGGTTTACCTGGCAGGCGCGTTGAAGCATAACGCGCAGGGATAATGACAACAAAACTCATGGTTTGATCTCTTCTGCCACCAGGGAACGGGCTTCATTTTCCAGCAGGACCGGAATACCGTCACGCAGCGGGAACGCCAGGCTGTCCAGCTTGCAAATCAGCTCTTGTTTATCCTGGCTGTAATACAGTTTGCCGTTGCACACCGGGCAGGCAATAATTTCAAGTAAACGGTGATCCATAGTTCCTCCGTATGGGTAATTGCTAAAGCTTACCACATTCTTTTTTCAGGGAGTGCCTGTTTCCCAGCCACCTCGACAGGTCGTAAACAGCCCCGCAGGCACGCGACCGAGTACAATTTCATACGCCCCCTGCCAGCGCGCAAATTCACTGAGCGCAGACGTTAGCCCTTTTTCCAGGCCAGCCGTGACTTTTATGCCCTCTTCCAGCCAGAGCGCGATAATTTCAAGCGTGCCGGTTTTACGGTGCATTTTAGCGTCCATGCGCCCGACAAGCTGCCCTTTATGAAGCAACGGCAAAACAAAATAACCGTACTGACGCTTTTGCGCCGGGGTGTAGCATTCCAGACGGTAGCTGAAATCAAACAGCTGTTCGGCCCGCTTTCTGTCCCAGACTACGGGGTCGAATGGCGAGAGCACGGCACTGTGGGTCGCCTGGAGTTTGCCCTCTTGCGCCTGCGCCAGCAGAGGGAACAAATCCGCATGCAGCCACATTTCACCTAACGACTCAACCGAGACCTGCATCACGCGCTGTTCACGCTGCCACGTTTCCAGCAGCGGTTTTAGCTGCGGCTGACGCAGGCGATAATAATCCGCCAGCCACTGTGGGCGGAATATGCCCAGGCTGCGGGCGCTGTTCCCGAGCATGATGGCTTCGGCTGCGTCCTGAGACAGCAGGTCACGCGTATCGTCCCAGTGAGGCATAACGCGGTGCGTGAGGTCATAGACGCGCTGAAAGTTGCGGCGCTCGACCACCATCACTTTGCCCGACGTAAACAGCCCTTCAAGATGGCGTTTGTGCGGTTTCCACTCCCACCATCCGCTTGCGCCTTTTCGCGGGTGTTCAAAATCCGCAGAGCGTACCGGACCGTTTTCCTGAATATGGGCAATCAGTTGTTCTATTTCATCCGCGTGTTCCGCCATCCACTCCTGGCGGTATTTCCAGCCCATTTTGTCCGGGGCGAGCATTCGGTGACGCACCAGTGCAAAATCGCTGCGCGGGAGAAAACAGGCTTCATGCGCCCAGTATTCCATCAGTTCGCCCTGACTTAGCGCATTATCCAGCCACTGCGGAGGATAGTTTCCCAGGCGGCTAAACAGGACCAGATACGGGCTACGCGCCACGATGTTAATGGTGTCGATTTGCAGCAACGACATGCGTTGCACGGTAGAGAGGATATCAGCTGGCTGCGCGCGGCGGCGGGACTTCTTCAGAAGCCCCTGGGCGGCAAGATGCAGGTTGCGTGCGGCTGCAAGTGAGAGTTGCGGTAGAGACATGCGTTTTCCTGTCAGTCAAAGCGCTACCGGAACCACGTAGAAGTTACTGCACTAACGCGAGCAGTTCCTTGAGCAAATGTTCCGGCTGTTCGCCGCTGAGTTCAGCATCAACCGGCAGATACCACCAGTTTTCTTTCGCAAAGGCCCGGCATTTTACCGCGTCTTTTTCCGTCATGATCAGCGTCTGGCCCGGTGCGGCCAGCCTCTCAACCTCTTCGGCAACCAGCGCCTGGTGATCGGCCAGCGGTACCCGTTTCTCCAGCCGCGCGCCGCACTGCTCCAGCGTCGCGAAGAAACGCGGCGGATGACCAATCCCGGCCATCGCAATCAGATGATCCAGTAACGCGACGTCTTTACGCTCGCCGGTCAGCATATTCACTGCCTTTCCGGGACGAAGATGCATCGGGATCTCACTCGCTCTGGCTTCACCACCGTTCACAATCACGGCATCGACGCTCTTCAGGCGCGACGCACGCTCACGCATTGGACCGGCTGGAAGCCACCAGCCGTTGCCAAAACGCCGCACGCCGTCAATAACCACGATCTCTTTGTCACGCGCCAGCGCGTAATGCTGCAAACCATCATCGGTAATTATGATTTGTACGTCATGCTCTGCAAGCAGTGCCTTTACGGCATCACTGCGCACCGGCGATACCGCAACCGGCGCGCCAGTACGTTGGTAAATCAGTACCGGCTCATCACCGGCTTCAGCGGTTGTCGTAGCTGGGCTCAGCACCAGTGGATACTGCGCCGCTTTACCACCGTAACCGCGTGAGACAACTCCCGGGCGGATACCGCGCTTCTGAAGCTGTTCTACCAGCCAGATCACCACCGGCGTTTTGCCGTTTCCACCCGCCGTCAGGTTGCCGACCACCACTACCGGTACCGGTGCGCGCCAGGCGCGCTTGATCCCGAGGCGATAAAGCAGACGAATAGCACCGCTCACCAGGCCATACAGCCAGGAGAGCGGGAGAAGCAGCACCCACAGAGGGGATTCACCCGACCAGATACGTGCAATCATTGACCGAACTGCATTTTATGAAGCTGCGCGTATACACCACGTTGTTCCAGCAGGTTCGCATGGCTGCCGCGTTCAACGATAACGCCGTCTTCCACCACCACGATTTCGTCAGCCTGTTCGATGGTCGACAGACGGTGCGCGATAACCAGCGAGGTACGGTTTTTCTGTAATTCATCCAGAGCCGACTGGATAGCGCGTTCAGATTCCGTATCCAGTGCGGACGTTGCTTCATCGAGGATCAGAATCGGGCTGTTGCGCAGCAGCGCTCGGGCAATCGCGATACGTTGACGCTGACCACCGGAGAGCAGCACCCCGTTTTCGCCAATGATCGTATCCAGACCGTTATCCATTTTGTTAATGAAGTCCATCGCATAGGCCATACGCGCCGCATTCTCGATCTCTTCACGGCTGTACTCTTCGGTACGGGCATACGCAATGTTGTTCGCCACCGTATCGTTGAACAGATGCACGTTCTGCGAAACCAGCGCGACCTGGTTACGCAACGACTGTAGGGTATATTCCCGCAGGTCGTGACCATCAAGCAGGATTTCGCCCTGGTCGATATCGTAGAAACGGGTAATCAGGCTGGCAATAGTCGACTTGCCCGAACCGGAACGACCGACCAGTGCAACGGTCTTACCCGCCGGGATGGACAGGCTGATATCACGCAGCGCCGGCACTTCACGGCCTGGATAGGTAAAGGTCACGTTGCGGAATTCCAGGTCACCTTTAGCGCGCTCTATCACGCGTGTACCTTCATCTTTTTCTTGTTCGGAATCGAGGATGCTGAACAGCGTCTGACAGGCTGCCATCCCGCGCTGGAACTGGGCGTTGACGTTAGTCAGCGATTTCAGCGGACGCATCAGCGCAATCATGGATGAGAACACCACGGTAATGGTACCCGCAGTCAGGGTTTCCATGACGCTCGGGAAGCTTGCTGCATACAGGACGAAGGCCAGGGCCAAAGAGGCAATCAGCTGAATGATCGGATCGGAAATCGACGAGGCCGATACCATTTTCATCCCTTGCAGGCGCATTCTGTTGCTGACCTTGTCAAAGCGTTTGGTTTCGACTTCCTGACCGCCGAAGATCAACACTTCCTTGTGGCCTTTCAGCATCTGCTCGGCGCTGGTAGTCACCTGCCCCATCGTATTCTGCATATTTTTACTGATGTTGCGAAAACGCTTTGATACCACGCGGATCGCGATGGAGACAATCGGCGCCAGCACAATAAGGATCAGCGACAGTTGCCAGCTGTAATAGAACATCATCGCAAAAAGACCGATGATGGATGCGCCTTCACGCACAACGGTAATCAGTGCGCTGGAAGAGGACGACGCCACCTGCTCTGAATCGTAGGTAATACGCGACAGCAGGGTACCGGTTGACTGTTTGTCAAAGAATGAGACTGGCATCCCCATCATATGGCTGAATAACCGACGGCGCATGGTCATCACCACTTTACCGGATACCCAGGAGATGCAGTAGCTGGATACATAGCTGGAGATTCCGCGTAAGATCATCAGCCCAATAACCACCAGCGGCATCCATAGCAGCACTGAACGATCCGTTTTACCAAAACCGTCATCCAGTAACGGTTTGAGAAGCGATAACATAAACGTATCGCTGGCTGCGTTGAGGATTAACGCTACGCCCGCCACGATCAAGCCTGCTTTGAAAGGTGCAATCATCGGCCAGAGCCGGCGGAACGTTTGCCACGTGGAGAGATCTTTGTCGTTATGCATTCAAAAAACCAGCATTTGTTGAAATAGCCGCATATTCTACCCGTTATCTACGGGCGCGCCAAACCACTGATGATACCAACGCGGTAAATAGTGTTCACGTAAGCGGCGAATTTGCCGACTTTGGTGCGAAAACGTCACAGTTATCTGTCCGGACTGCGGGGTATCAAGCCAGAGATATCCCTCAGTTCGATAGCGCCTGACTACTTTGATGGAAGGGAAACGCCACGCGTTATAGCGGGCCATCGAGGCCAGCGAAACCTGCCCCTCCACGCGCTGTAGCAGCGGTGTTGAAGATGACGTGTTACTCCCATGATTCGGCACCTGAATCAGTGTAGCCGCAAGTTGACGCCAGCGGTGGCTCAACATTGCCAGTTCTGCCTGCGCTTCAATATCTCCGGTCAGTAAAACGCTCTGTTCGCCGTCATCGATTTTTACCACGCAGGAGCGGTTGTTACCTTTCTCCGGGGTGTTTTCGGGTGGCCAGTGCACGGAGAACGTTAACCCATGCCACTGCCATCGCTGTCCACGAAAGCACGGAAGATGTCCGGTCCAGGCTAAGGGGCTTCTGATCCACATTGCAGGCCAGGCAGCTTTTAGCGATGTCAGTCCCCCCGCGTGGTCGAGATGTTCATGGCTCAGGATCACCCCTTCCGGCCTCAGATGATGCCAGCGTAGCCAGGGAATAATCAGCTGCTGCGCGCTGTCCCCACCGGGCCATGCCAGCCCGGTGTCATACAGAATGGCCTTCCCGTGACGCTCAATGACCATCGCCAGCCCTTGCCCTACATCCAGCATATGCAGCGACCAGCTGTCAGTTTTAATCCTGTGCCAGAGGGGAAATGCCATCACCACGCTGCCTGCCAGACAGACTGCGGGTACTGCGCTGAAGGCCCTGAATCGCCAGCCAATGATCAGCAGCCACGGCAGTAACGTCAGGCATTGCCAGCGTTCATCCACGTCCTGCCAGCCATTCGGTAAACGCATCAATAGCCAGAAAAGTCCTGCCAGAGATTTATCGGCTGCCAGCCAGACGATACTTTCCAGCGTCGCCACCGGAAACAGATGCAGAAACATGCCGAGCAGGATCAGTGGAACTGAGATAAACGTTACCAGAGGAACAGCAAACAGATTCGCCACCAGCGAGGAGAGACTGAAACCATGGAAAATCAGTACCTGAAGCGGCAACAGAAGCAGCAGCATTCCAACCTGCAAATACAACAGCGTAACCAGCGGCCGCAGGCACCGGCCACGTTGCCAGTGCGGGAGAGGCAACCACTGATACCAAAAAATAAGCGCGGCGACCGCAAACGCTGACAACGCCAGGCTTTGTGACAGTACCGCCAGCGGATCGAAAAACAGGATCGCCGCCACGCAGGTAAGCCATACCTGCCAGGGCGACCACTGGCGACCACTCATTTTTAATGCAGCCAGTACCACAAGCGCCATAACCGTACGCAGCGCGGGCGGCTGCAATCCCGTTAGCCATGCGTAAAACGCGGCAAAAAGCAGACCTGCCAGCAAGGGGATTTGCCAGATAATCCAGCGGCCCGGCAGGAAGAACTGGATCCCCCGCGCCAGAAACCAGATGACAGAAGCGGCCAGCGCAATATGCAATCCCGAGATTGCCATCAGATGCATCGTTCCGGTCTCACGCATCAGGTTTTTTATCTCCCGCGAGACCGATAGCCGCTCCCCCATCCCCAGCCCCAGGATCACGGGCCCCCACTGATATGCTGAAAGCGTATTCTGTAGTGATGTCAGGTATTGCGAACGCAGGCTACAGCGTGCGTCGATAATCTCCGCATGGGTAAACCGTCCGCTCAGCGTCTGGTGTCGGGCAAAGGCGTTTTTCTGCGAATCATAGCCGCCATCGTTGAGTTCTCCGTGTACCGCCCTGAGCCGCAGGGTCATCGCCCAGCGTTGACCCACGCAGACATTTTGAGGCAGGTAGTTGCCGTAGAGTGACACGCCCATGGCAGCCCACACGCGTTCTCCATTGAGGCTGATAATCCTTCCCTGATGCATCGTTGCGCCGTCCGTTGCGGTAATAACCACCTCGGCCTGCTGCGGTGCTTTCGTTAAATGGTTCATCGGCCACACGCTTTCCTGAGCGGCCAGGATCCCCCAGCACATAAAAAGCAATGCGAGGCCTGAAAACCTGAGCCATTTTCTCTTCTGTACGGATAACGCAACTCCTGCGGCAATCAGCAACCAGACAATATGCAAATCTGGCAAAACGGGTAACCAATAGAGCGGGATTATGGCCAGAATGGCGCACATACTGATAACGTGGATCCCCATCTTCACCTCCATGTTTCAGGCGATTATGCGGCGGGACTGATGCGTCGTCAGACAGAAAAGGCGTGATTTACAGCGGGCGCTGCAACGTTTTTAAGCGTTTACAGCAAAGAGAAAATTTAAATGCGGCGCGTATTCAGAAATGCAGGGCGGGATACAAAAAAAGCACCCTAAGGTGCTTTCTTTAAACTCAGTTTAACCCTGATGATTAAACTCAGTTACCGTAAATATTGGCGCGATCGCGCAGTTCTTTACCCGGCTTAAAGTGCGGAACATACTTTCCTTCCAGCTCCACTTTATCGCCAGTCTTCGGGTTACGCCCGGTACGTGGTGCACGATAGTGCAGGGAAAAACTACCGAAACCGCGGATTTCAATGCGCTCGCCCTGGGCAAGAGTGGTAGCCATATGCTCCAGCATCTCTTTAACGGCATCTTCCACAGCCTTGGCAGGGATATGCGGTTGCTGACTGGCAAGTCTTTCAATCAATTCTGACTTGGTCATGATTCCTCCGGTTCCTTTCAAACCCATTAGCTGAACAGCTTATTAAACAAGGGCGGCCGTAGCCGCCCTTTGTTATTGATTACAGGACGAATCCTGCAATCTGTCAAGTCTGCTCTCCATCCTTCGCGCTGTAAATGCGTTACAGCTCAAATGATGGTGCGAACCTGAACTTACTCGCCTTTAGCTGCTTTGAAAGCTTCAGCCATTGCGTTGTTAGAGAAGTTTGCATCTTCCTGTTTGTTCACAGTTGCGATTGCATCTTTCTCATCAGCTTCGTCTTTAGCACGAACAGACAGGCTGATTGCACGGTTCTTACGGTCAACACCGGTGAACTTAGCTTCAACGTCGTCACCAACGCTCAGAACCAGAGTTGCATCTTCAACGCGGTCACGTGAAGCTTCGGAAGCGCGCAGGTAACCTTCAACGCCGTCAGCCAGTTCTACGGTTGCGCCTTTAGCGTCAACAGCAGTCACTTTACCGTTTACGATTGCGCCTTTCTTGTTCAGTGCAACCCAGTTGTTGAACGGATCTTCTGCGAGCTGTTTAACGCCCAGGGAGATACGTTCACGCTCTGCGTCAACCTGCAGAACAACTGCTGCGATTTCGTCGCCTTTTTTGTATTCACGAACTGCTTCTTCGCCTGCAACGTTCCAGGAGATGTCAGACAGGTGAACCAGGCCATCGATGCCGCCGTCCAGGCCGATGAAGATACCGAAGTCAGTGATAGACTTGATTTTACCTTCAACACGGTCGCCCTTGTTGTGGGTTTCCGCGAACTGCTGCCATGGGTTGTTTTTGCACTGCTTCAGGCCCAGGGAGATACGACGACGTTCTTCGTCGATATCCAGAACCATCACTTCCACTACATCACCAACGTTAACAACTTTGGATGGGTGGATGTTTTTGTTGGTCCAGTCCATTTCGGAAACGTGCACCAGGCCTTCAACGCCTTCTTCGATTTCAACGAAGCAGCCGTAGTCGGTCAGGTTGGTAACGCGACCAGTCAGTTTAGTACCTTCTGGGTAACGCTTAGCGATAGCTACCCATGGATCTTCGCCCAGCTGTTTCAGGCCGAGGGATACACGAGTACGCTCGCGGTCGAACTTCAGCACTTTAACAGTGATTTCGTCGCCCACGTTCACGATTTCGCTTGGGTGCTTAACGCGTTTCCACGCCATGTCGGTGATGTGCAGCAGGCCATCAACGCCGCCCAGGTCAACGAATGCGCCGTAGTCAGTGAGGTTCTTAACGATACCTTTGACTTCCATGCCTTCCTGCAGGTTTTCCAGCAGCTGATCGCGTTCTGCGCTGTTTTCGGATTCGATAACGGCACGACGGGAAACAACAACGTTGTTACGCTTCTGGTCCAGCTTGATTACTTTGAACTCAAGCTCTTTGCCTTCGAGGTGCAGGGTGTCACGGACTGGACGAACGTCTACCAGAGAACCTGGCAGGAACGCACGAATACCATTCAGCTCAACAGTGAAGCCACCTTTAACTTTGCCGTTGATAACACCGACCACAGTTTCAGCTTCTTCGTAAGCTTTTTCCAGCGTGATCCATGCTTCGTGACGTTTAGCTTTCTCACGAGACAGCAGGGTTTCGCCGAAGCCGTCTTCTACTGCGTCCAGAGCAACGTCAACTTCGTCACCTACCTGGATTTCCAGCTCGCCCTGGGCGTTTTTGAACTGCTCAGCCGGGATGGCGGACTCAGATTTCAGACCGGCGTCAACCAGTACTACGTCTTTGTCGATAGCAACAACAACACCGCGAACGATGGAACCCGGACGGGTTTCGATTTCTTTTAAGGATTCTTCAAACAGTTGAGCAAAAGATTCAGTCATGTTTAATCTTCAGGTTAATATTAACGTCCACCTGGCTCCGTGCCGGATGGGGTTGTTTCACATACCCGCCGTCAATCCATTGCAGCGGGGGTACTGCTAAATCGGTCGCGATTACGCGAGTGCCAGTTTTTGGCGCGCATATTGTAGCGCTTTTTCAATCACTTGCTCAATAGTTAAACTGGTTGAATCCAGCACTAATGCGTCTTGCGCGGGAACAAGTGGTGCGACGGCGCGGTTACGATCGCGGTCATCGCGCTCTTTTATCTCGGATAAAAGGCGATCAAAGTTAACACTAAACCCCTTTTCCTGCAACTGAAGCATGCGGCGTTGAGCACGTTCTTCCGAAGAGGCGTCAAGGAAAATTTTCACTGGCGCATCAGGGAATACCACGGTTCCCATGTCGCGGCCGTCGGCGATCAGCCCCGGCGCTTCGCGGAAACCGCGCTGGCGACGTAACAGCGCTTCACGAACGCGTGGGAAAGCCGCCACCTGAGAGGCCGCATTGGCCACTTCCTGCGTACGGATTTCACCGCTGACATCTTCCCCTTCCAGGATCACTTCAAGGTTGCCATCAGTAGAGACAAAGCGCACATCCAGATGTGCAGCCAGCGGTACCAGCGCTTCTTCAGACGCAACATCTACATGATGATGCAGCGCAGCCAGCGCCAGCACGCGATAGATTGCTCCCGAATCTAAAAGATGCCATTGCAATGCTTCCGCCATCGCTTTGCACAGAGTACCTTTCCCTGCGCCACTTGGCCCATCAATGGTGATTACCGGGGCAATTGCCGTCATCTTTTTCTCCTTAATTAAGGCATACCGTTTACATGAACGCCGCGCATTATACGCGCCAACGTGCGCAACTGTTACCTTTGCGTGCAAATTACGGAATGATTGAAGCAGAGTGTAGAAGAAATGAAAGAGGATGACTGTCAGAAAGCGTAAGGAAATGCCGCATCAGGAGATGCGGCATACGATCGTCAGGCCAGGGTGCTAATGCGCGCCAGCTGTTCGAAGTAGTCCGGGAAGGTTTTCGCCGTGCACTTCGGGTCAAGGATGGTGACTGGCGTATCTGACAGCGCCACCAGCGAGAAACACATCGCCATGCGGTGATCGTTGTAGGTGCCAATTTCTGCAAATTGCAGTTTTGCCGGCGGCGTGACGCGAATGTAGTCTTCGCCCTCTTCTACCACCGCCCCCACTTTACGCAGCTCGGTTGCCATTGCGAACAGGCGGTCAGTCTCTTTTACGCGCCAGTTATAGATGTTACGCAGCGTGGTGGTGCCTTTCGCAAACAGCGCAGCGGTGGCGATGGTCATTGCCGCGTCAGGAATATGGTTCATGTCCATGTCGATGGCGTTCAGCTCACCGTGCGTACAGGAGATGAAGTCATCGCCCCAGGTCACAACCGCGCCCATTTTTTCCAGCACGTCGGCAAAACGAATGTCGCCCTGCACGCTGTTGCGACCAATACCCGTCACTTTTACCGTACCGCCTTTAATCGCACCTGCGGCAAGGAAATAGGAGGCGGATGAAGCATCGCCTTCAACCAGGTAGTTGCCCGGAGACTGGTACTGTTGGCCACCGCGAACCACGAAGCGTTGGTATGACTGGTTTTCCACCTCAACGCCGAAGGTTTTCATCAGGTGCAGCGTGATATCAATGTACGGTTTAGAAACCAGATCGCCTTTAATGCTAATCACGGTATCATTTGGAGCCAGCGGTGCGGTCATCAGCAGCGCGGTCAGGAACTGACTGGAGACGCTACCGTCCACCTCAACGTTACCCCCGGTAAATCCACCGCGCAGACGCAGTGGCGGGTAATTTTCTTGCTCAAGATAATCAATCTGCGCGCCGCCCTGACGCAGGGCATCGACCAGGTGGCCGATCGGACGCTCTTTCATGCGCGGCTCGCCGGTCAGCACAATATCGTTGCTCCCAAGACACAGCGCAGCGGCCAGAGGACGCATCGCCGTACCGGCGTTACCCAGGAAAAGCTCCAGCGCTTCAGCGGAATGTAATGCGCCGCCGTTACCGGTGACTTCACAACGGGTACGATCGTCTGACAGCGCGTACTGAACGCCCAACGCTTTCAGTGCATTGAGCATATGGCGCACGTCATCGCTGTCCAGCAGGTTGGAAAGGACGGTGGTGCCGTTTGCCAGAGCTGCCAGCAGCAGAGCGCGGTTCGAGACACTTTTTGAACCAGGCAGATTAATGGTGCCATCTACCCGCGCGATAGGTTGTAACGTCAGGGATTCCATGAAACTTAACTCTCAACTCAACATAATAAAAACCCCGCAGGAACGCTGCGGGGGTGAAAAACAGCCAATTAACCGTGACGACGTTCGAAGTCGATCATGAAATCAGTCAGGGCTTTAACGCCTTCCAGCGGCATCGCGTTATAGATAGAGGCACGCATACCGCCTACCACACGGTGACCTTTCAGCGCATGCAGACCCGCCGCGAAGGACTCTTCCAGGAACACGTTATCCAGGTTGTTGTCCGCCAGCTGGAACGGCACGTTCATGCGCGAACGGTTAGTTTTGGCGACATCGTTACGGTAGAAATCGCTCTTGTCGATCACGCCGTACAGCAGTTCAGCTTTTTGCTGATTGATCTTGTCCATCTGCGCCACGCCGCCTTTTTGCTTCAGCCATTTGAAGACCAGGCCGGAGAGATACCAGGCGAACGTTGGTGGAGTGTTGAACATGGAATCGTTGTCGTTCAGGACGGTGTAATCCAGAATTGACGGGCAAGACTTATGGGCTTTCCCCAGCAGGTCTTCACGCACGATAACGATAGTCAGACCCGCAGGACCGATGTTTTTCTGGGCACCCGCGTAGATGACGCCGTAGCGGCTGACGTCCAGCGGCGTGGACAGAATGGTGGAGGAGAAGTCCGCCGTCACAATGACATTTTCGCCAAAGTCTGGCTCTTCGTGAATAGCGATACCGTCGATGGTTTCGTTCGGGCAGTAATGAAGATACGCGGCGTTGTCAGAAAGCTGCCACTCACTCATCGGCTTCACGGCGCGCATACCGTCAACGGTCACTTTGGCATCGATAACGTTCGGCGTGCAATATTTGTGCGCTTCTTTTACCGCACTGGCCGCCCAGTAGCCGGCATCAACGTAATCAGCGGTGGATTTGTCGCCCAGCAGATTGAGCGGAATACCCGCAAACTGACCGCGTCCACCGCCGTGACAGAACAATACTTTGTAGTTCGAGGGAATGTTCAGCAGATCGCGAAAATCCTTTTCTGCCTCTTCCGCCACCTGAATAAACGCTTTACCCCGGTGGCTAACTTCCATCACCGACGTACCCAGACCGTTCCAGTCACACAGCTCCTGTTGAGCCTGTTTGAGCACGTCTGCCGGTAACATTGCCGGACCTGAACTGAAATTAAAGACTTGAGCCATTTCCCCTCACCACGCTAAAAGCCATAAGTTATAACTGTGGATATCGGTTTTATCATTCAGTGACACGCGCCGCAATGTCTAAAACTTATGGCCGAAGAAATGTGCCCCTCGTCACACAAAACAATCTGCCGTACCGTTGTCGCAAAACCGACAATATCGCTGTCAGGTAATGCGTTTAGCCCGGCTAACCTTCGTCCATTCTGGATTTGTACAGCGAGGGCATAATTGATGATCGCCCGCCTGCATGACCACCACATGGCTGCATTTTATGCAGGCATACTGGCCCGCATCAGGGACGGTTTTGTATCGCTCGATAAGCATATCCGGCAGTATGCACAGGCCGGGCTTGACCTCATCGTCAGGATAGTAATAAACGCTGATTTGACCGTTCGTTTCCATAATCGCCAGACGCACCTGCCCCAGCTGTTCAACGCTGCTTATACGTAGCTCCATAAAGAACTCAAACTCCGTCATATTGGCGCTTTGCACATTCTCCCAGGCCAGTTGACCATCTTCGACAATCACCACCGGTTTTCCTTCGAACAGATCTTCCAGTTTTTCACTTTTCGACATCAGCCACATGACCAGCCGGTACAGCAGCGCAAGCGTCACGAAGACGATAAAAACCGGCACCATCGGCACATCGTCATAAAAGGCAACGTCCCCTGCCGCCGAACCCAGCGTCAGGATAATCAGCACTTCAAACAGTGACATCTGCCGCACGCCGCGACGTCCGGTGATTTTCAGGAACAGGAAGACGAGTACAAAGGTGTACAGGCTACGCAACGCCACTTCGCCTAAAAACTCAGGTGGGACTTTATCAAACGCCATCCGCTGGAGATCAAATGCTTTCATTTTTTTATGCCTTAACAGTAGGTTACTGCTTATAAGCATAGCCCAGCCATTTATTTTCGCCGGAGATAGCACCCGTCACGCAAAACCCGTATCATTGCGCGCTTTACGTACGATAAAAGTGAACGCCATGACTCAAACGTTTATCCCCGGCAAAGACGCCGCTCTGGAAGATTCCATCGCTCGCTTCCAGCAGAAACTGACCGACCTGGGCTTTAATATCGAAGAAGCCTCCTGGCTGAATCCGGTGCCTCACGTCTGGTCCGTGCATATTCGCGACAAAGACTGTGCGCTGTGCTTCACCAACGGCAAAGGCGCGACCAAAAAAGCGGCACTGGCCTCTGCGCTGGGTGAGTATTTTGAGCGTCTGTCCACCAACTATTTCTTCGCCGACTTCTGGCTGGGTGAAACGATTGCCAACGGCCCGTTCGTTCACTACCCGAACGAAAAATGGTTCCCGCTACCCGAAGACGACGAACTGCCGGAAGGCATTCTCGATGCCCGCCTGCGCGCGTTCTACGATCCGGAAAACGAACTGACCGCCAGCATGCTGATCGACCTGCAATCCGGCAATGAGGATCGTGGTATCTGCGCCCTGCCGTTCACCCGTCAGTCTGACGAGCAGACCGTTTACATTCCAATGAACATCGTTGGCAATCTGTATGTGTCTAACGGTATGTCTGCCGGTAACACCCGTAACGAAGCGCGTGTACAGGGGTTGTCTGAAGTTTTCGAGCGTCACATCAAAAACCGTATTATTGCTGAATCCATCAGCCTGCCGGAGATCCCGGCTGACGTGCTGGCGCGCTACCCGGGCGTGGTGGAATCCATCGCCAAACTGGAAGCGGAAGGTTTCCCAATCTTTGCTTATGACGGCTCTCTGGGCGGCAAATATCCGGTTATCTGCGTGGTACTGTTTAACCCGGCAAATGGCACCTGCTTCGCCTCTTTCGGCGCGCACCCGGACTTCGGCGTGGCGCTGGAGCGTACCGTGACCGAACTGCTGCAAGGTCGTAGCCTGAAAGATCTCGACGTATTCACCCCGCCAACCTTTGATGACGAAGAAGTCGCCGAGCACACCAACCTCGAAACGCACTTCATCGACTCCAGCGGTTTGATCTCCTGGGATATGTTCAAACAGGACGCAGACTATCCGTTCGTGGACTGGAGCTTTGCCGGTACGACGGAAGAAGAGTTCGTCACCCTGATGGCGATCTTCAACGCGGAAGATCAGGAAGTCTATATTGCCGACTATGAACACCTCGGCGTTTATGCGTGCCGTATTATTGTGCCGGGTATGTCGGACATCTATCCGGCAGAAGATCTGTGGCTGGCGAACAACAGCATGGGTGCGCATCTGCGTGAAACCCTGCTGGCCCTGCCGGGCAGCGAGTGGGATAAAGAAGATTATCTGAACCTGATCGCCCAACTGGACGAAGAAGGACACGATGATTTCACCCGCGTACGCGAACTGCTGGGTCTGGCAACCGGAAAAGATAACGGCTGGTACACGCTGCGCATCGGCGAGCTAAAAGCGATGCTGGCGCTGGCGGGCGGCGATCTGGATCAGGCTTTGGCCTGGACCGAGTGGACGATGGAGTTTAACCAGTCCGTCTTCTCCGCCGAGCGCACTAACTATTACCGTTGCCTGCAAACGCTGCTCTTGCTTTCTCAGGAAGACGACCGCGAGCCATTGCAGTATCTGAACGCCTTCGTCCGCATGTACGGTGCAGATGCCGTTGAGGCTGCCAGCGCGGCGCTGAGCGGTGAAGAACCGTTCTATGGCCTGCAAGCGGTTGACAGCGATCTGAAAGCCTTCCCGGCGCATCAGTCACTGCTGAATGCGTATGAAAAATTGCAG
Organism: Enterobacter cloacae complex sp. ECL411; assembly: GCF_021869665.1. Classification (NCBI taxonomy): domain Bacteria; kingdom Pseudomonadati; phylum Pseudomonadota; class Gammaproteobacteria; order Enterobacterales; family Enterobacteriaceae; genus Enterobacter; species Enterobacter cloacae complex sp. ECL411. Next base: position 1,567,208 of record NZ_CP091486.1, on the reverse strand, counting down.
AAGGCTAAAGCCGCTTACTGGTCAAAATAAGCGCATATAACATTAATGGCTGTAGGCGTATTCAATCGCCTGAGCTATATTACGGGGCAATTTCATTGCCCCTTTTTTTTATTTTTCCGCAATGACGTTTAATTGTAATAATTAAGTTAATCACGGGTAAATATAAAAACGCTTACCTGGGCTTTACTGTTACTAATTCTAATAAATACTCCATTTTAATTAACTGTTCCACGGGAGGCTGAAGGAAAAAATTCAACTCTTTTCATAACTTTTAAAATTTATTTTTATACGGATAATCAAATACTTACTCCGCTTTTGCTGTAAAACCATACACACTGCGGGCCTATAAGCCAGGCGAGATATGATCTATATCAAGTTCTCTTCTATAATGCTTTGTTAGTATCTCGTCGCCGACTTAATAAAGAGAGAGTTAGTGTGAAAGCTGACAACCCTTTTGATCTATTACTCCCCGCTGCGATGGCGAAAGTTGCCGAAGAAGCGGGTGTCTACAAAGCAACGAAACATCCGATGACGACGTTCTTTCTGGCCATTACGGCTGGGGTGTTCATCTCCATCGCTTTCGTCTTCTATATTACAGCCACCACCGGCACTGCCGGGATGCCTTTCGGCATAGCGAAACTGATTGGTGGTATTTGCTTCTCACTGGGCCTGATCCTCTGCGTCATCTGCGGCGCCGACCTCTTCACCTCAACGGTGCTGATTGTTGTGGCAAAAGCCAGCGGAAGAATTACCTGGGGTCAACTGGGGCGCAACTGGCTCAACGTCTACGTTGGCAACCTGATTGGCTGTCTGCTCTTTGTTCTGTTGATGTGGCTTTCTGGCGAGTACATGACCGCCAACGGCGGCTGGGGGCTTAACGTCCTGCAAACCGCCGACCACAAAATGCACCATACATTTATCGAAGCCGTTGCTCTCGGCATCCTTGCAAACCTGATGGTCTGCCTGGCGGTCTGGATGAGCTACTCTGGTCGTAGCCTGATGGATAAAGCCATGATTATGGTTCTGCCGGTTGCGATGTTTGTTGCCAGCGGCTTTGAGCACAGTATTGCGAATATGTTCATGATCCCGATGGGGATTGTTATCCGCAACTTTGCAAGCCCGGAGTTCTGGACTGCTGTTGGTTCAACCCCGGAAAGTTTTTCACACCTGACTATTATGAATTTCATTACTGATAACCTGATCCCCGTCACTATCGGGAACATTATCGGTGGGGGTCTGTTAGTTGGGTTGACATACTGGGTCATTTACCTGCGTGGCGGCGATCATCATTAATGGTTGTCTCAGGCAGTAAATAAAAAATCCACTTAAGAAGGTAGGTGTTACATGTCCGAGCTTAATGAAAAGTTAGCCACAGCCTGGGAAGGTTTTACGAAAGGTGACTGGCAGAATGAAGTCAACGTCCGTGACTTCATTCAGAAAAACTATACCCCGTATGAAGGTGACGAATCCTTCCTGGCTGGTGCGACTGATGCAACCACCAAGCTGTGGGACAGCGTAATGGAAGGCGTTAAACTGGAAAACCGCACTCACGCGCCAGTTGATTTTGACACCTCCGTTGCTTCTACCATCACTTCTCACGATGCTGGCTACATCAACAAAGCCCTTGAGAAAATCGTTGGTCTCCAGACTGAAGCACCACTGAAACGCGCAATCATCCCGTTCGGTGGCATTAAAATGGTTGAAGGTTCCTGCAAAGCGTATAACCGCGAGCTGGACCCAATGCTGAAAAAAATCTTCACCGAATACCGTAAAACCCATAACCAGGGTGTATTCGATGTTTACACCAAAGACATTCTGAACTGCCGTAAATCTGGCGTTCTGACCGGTCTGCCAGATGCCTATGGCCGTGGCCGTATCATCGGTGACTACCGTCGCGTTGCGCTGTACGGTATCGACTTCCTGATGAAAGACAAATACGCGCAGTTCGTCTCTCTCCAGTCTGACCTGGAAAACGGCGTAAACCTGGAAGCGACTATCCGTCTGCGTGAAGAGATTGCTGAACAGCACCGTGCGCTGGGTCAGATCAAAGAGATGGCGGCTAAATACGGCTGTGATATCTCTGGTCCTGCAACCAACGCTCAGGAAGCTATCCAGTGGACCTACTTCGGCTACCTGGCCGCGGTTAAGTCTCAGAACGGTGCAGCAATGTCCTTCGGCCGCGTATCCACCTTCCTGGATGCGTATATCGAACGCGATATCAAAGCAGGCAAAATCACCGAACAAGACGCTCAGGAAATGATTGACCACCTGGTCATGAAACTGCGTATGGTTCGCTTCCTGCGTACTCCAGAATATGATGAGCTGTTCTCTGGTGACCCAATCTGGGCAACCGAATCTATCGGCGGTATGGGCGTAGATGGCCGTACTCTGGTAACCAAAAACAGCTTCCGCTTCCTGAACACCCTGTACACCATGGGTCCTTCTCCGGAGCCGAACATCACCGTTCTGTGGTCTGAAAAACTGCCACTGAACTTCAAGAAATTCGCCGCTAAAGTGTCCATCGACACCTCTTCTCTGCAATACGAGAACGATGACCTGATGCGTCCGGACTTCAACAACGACGACTACGCTATCGCGTGCTGCGTAAGCCCAATGGTTGTTGGTAAGCAAATGCAGTTCTTCGGTGCGCGTGCAAACCTGGCGAAAACCATGCTGTACGCAATCAACGGCGGCGTTGACGAAAAACTGAAAATGCAGGTTGGTCCTAAGTCTGAACCGATCAAAGGCGACCTTCTGAACTTCGACGAAGTGATGGAGCGCATGGATCACTTCATGGACTGGCTGGCTAAGCAGTATGTCACTGCGCTGAACGTCATCCACTACATGCACGACAAGTACAGCTACGAAGCCTCTCTGATGGCGCTGCACGACCGTGACGTCGTTCGCACCATGGCGTGTGGTATCGCAGGTCTGTCCGTTGCGGCTGACTCCCTGTCTGCAATCAAATATGCGAAAGTTAAACCAATTCGTGACGAAGATGGTCTGGCTATCGACTTCGAAATCGAAGGCGAATACCCGCAGTTTGGTAACAACGACGCTCGCGTTGATGACATGGCGGTTGACCTGGTAGAACGTTTCATGAAGAAAATTCAGAAACTCACTACCTACCGTAACGCTATCCCGACTCAGTCTGTTCTGACCATCACCTCTAACGTTGTGTATGGTAAGAAAACCGGTAACACCCCAGACGGTCGTCGTGCTGGCGCGCCATTCGGCCCAGGTGCTAACCCAATGCACGGTCGTGACCAGAAAGGTGCGGTTGCCTCTCTGACCTCCGTTGCTAAACTGCCGTTTGCATACGCGAAAGATGGTATCTCTTACACCTTCTCTATCGTGCCAAACGCGCTGGGTAAAGACGACGAAGTGCGTAAAACTAACCTCGCGGGTCTGATGGATGGTTACTTCCACCACGAAGCGTCCATTGAAGGTGGTCAGCACCTGAACGTGAACGTGATGAACCGTGAAATGCTGCTCGACGCGATGGAACATCCTGAGAAATATCCTCAGCTGACCATCCGCGTATCTGGCTACGCAGTACGTTTTAACTCCCTGACGAAAGAACAGCAGCAGGACGTTATCACCCGTACTTTCACTCAGTCCATGTAAGTGGAATTGACTGAAATCACGCGTTAAAAAGCGTACAATAAAGGCTCCACGCAAGTGGGGCCTTTTTAACACCCTCGCTTCATCAGTCTCTTTTGTCCGCTATCTATACTTAATGGATAACAGCCAAAACAGACTCGACATAGCCTTTGAGCTGTGCATCTACATAGGCCCCCGGATGGGCCAAATTCGGAGATATCACCGCAATGTCAATTATTGGTCGCATTCACTCCTTTGAATCCTGTGGCACCGTCGATGGCCCGGGGATCCGCTTTATCACTTTCTTCCAGGGCTGCCTGATGCGCTGCCTGTACTGCCATAACCGTGACACCTGGGACACCCATGGCGGTAAAGAAGTCACCGTTGAGGATCTGATGAAAGAGGTGGTGACCTATCGCCACTTCATGAACGCGTCCGGTGGTGGCGTGACGGCATCCGGCGGTGAAGCTATTCTTCAGGCTGAATTTGTGCGCGACTGGTTCCGCGCCTGCCATAAAGAAGGTATTCATACCTGCCTCGACACCAACGGCTTTGTGCGCCGTTACGATCCGGTTATTGATGAACTGCTTGAAGTGACCGATCTGGTGATGCTCGATCTCAAGCAGATGAACGATGAGATCCACCAGAATCTGGTTGGCGTCTCAAACCACCGTACGCTGGAATTTGCCAAATACATTGCCAACAAAGGCGTCAAGACCTGGATCCGCTACGTGGTGGTACCGGGCTGGTCAGATGATGATGATTCTGCACATCGTCTGGGCGAATTTACCCGGGATATGGGTAACGTGGAGAAAATTGAACTCCTGCCCTATCACGAGCTGGGTAAACACAAATGGGTGGCAATGGGTGAAGAGTACAAGCTCGATGGCGTGAAGCCGCCGAAAAAAGAGACGATGGAGCGCGTCAAAGGTATTCTTGAGCAGTATGGCCACAAGGTCATGTATTAACGAAAAGGCCCGGTGAAAACCGGGCCTTTTTATATTCTATTTAAAGACGCCGTTAATCACCGAAGTCACAATCGCGGTACTCAGCGCAATTAAGACCAGGTCGTCACCCACCACGCGCCATTCATAGCCCGGATAAGAAGGAAGCTGACCCAGCATATCGGCTGGCACGGTTTTCTTCGCAATGCCCGGAGGCAGTGGCTTACCGCGCGCCAGGTTTTTCGCAATACCCGGAGGCAGAGAGTCGTAGCCCGTTAAGCCGTAATTCAGTGCCAGATGGCGGGCATGATCGAAGCTCACGCGGACGTCAACATCATGACCAACATCGTTGCTGTTTTTAAAGCTCTTATCCGATTTTCCTGGATTATCCTGGCCGGTATTGTGCTTATTACCATGGTTACCAGCGTTCCCGTTACCATGATTGCCGCTATTACCTTGTCCGCCACCGTTTCCGTGACCACCGCCATTCCCGTTTCCTGGATTAGCCATGGCCGGAGCCGTTGCAAACGTTAAAGCCAACACTACGGCAAGTGCGGTAGTGGAAAAACGACGAGTAGACATGATTGCTGCCTTTTAGTGGTAGAACTCATTTGAATTATCGCCAGGCAGTAAAAACTCACAATAAGTAAAAGTCTTATATGTGACAGGGACAAAAAAGCCTGTCATCGACAGGCTTTTATTTAATCAGGCATGTGCCACTGGCGTTGGGTGCTCGCCCGCTTTGCGCAGCAACATTAACAGATAAATAAACGATACGCTGGCGATCATGATAAACAGCAGATTATCAGAGTAATTTTGCATGAGCATAGCGGTAAAAGTCGGCCCCAGTAAACTGCCGATGGTGTAACTCAGCAACAATGCCTGGTTCATCGCCACCAGCTGGTGATGCTCAACTTTCTCACAGGCCCAGGCCATCGCGACCGGATAGAGCGTAAAACCCGCAGCCCCCAGAATGAACAGCGCAGGCGCCATCGCGGCGTTGCTGAGCATGGCGAGACAGCCCATGATGACCACGAAAACCTGGACGCGCAGCACCAGCAGACGACCAAAGCGGTCCGCCAGGCGGCCAATCGGCCACTGGCCGACAATCCCTGCGCTGACCATCACCGCCATCCAGAAACCGATCCCGGAATCACTGACACCCTGATGGTTAAGATAGAGCGGCATCAGGCCATAGAGCGAGCCCAGCACAATCCCGGAAATAATACAGCCGTTAATCCCCAGGCGCGCATGGCGCAGTCTCAGCATCGGCCAGACGTGGGTGGCCTCCTGATGCTCACTGCTCTGGTTCACGATACGGGTAAAGAGCAGCGGCAGAATTGCGGCCAGCACCATCCCTGTTACCCATGGCAGAACGCTCATCAGGTCGGTTGGGAATTTGCTGACCATCAGTTGTCCCAGAACGGTACCGACGTAGTAAACCATCATATAAGCCGCCAGCAGACGCCCGCGATTACGGGACGTGCCGCTGCACATCAGCGCACTTTCAACCACCACCCAGATCATGGCGCAGCCAACGCCCGCAATAAAGCGCCAGACCATCCAGCTCCAGAAGCCGACCATCAGTCCTAAACCGGCGCATCCGACGGCAAAGATCAGTGACGCCAGATAATAGCTGCGGTTAAAACCAAAGCGCTTAATAAGGCTGCCCGTTAATAAGGTGCCCAGCAGATTGCCCGTAAAAAAGGACGAGCTAACCATACCCACCTGCCAGGTTGGTAAGTTTTCATGGGCGAGCCATAGCGGGACGAGTGTGTTCAACACCGCGATCGCCAGGGTCAGCAAAAGCAGGCCACAGAGCAACAAAAGCACCGGGCGGGTATAGGTGGTCATGGATTAAAAACCGTGAGGAAGTTCAGATTTCGTGCGCATCATGCCACTGGCAAAAACAAAGTCAATCCACCGATTCAGGCGTCACGCACGATATGCGCCTTGTCGATTTAAAAAACTCATCCTGCTAATGCAAAGCCTGCTACCAATATTAATTATCTATTTGTTTTTATTTATTTCCGGGAATTTTTACAACGAAACATCAGTCGAAAAATTTCATGAATGAAAAAAGAAAAGCCGGGCACTATGTCCCGGCTTTTTATAACAAAATCTAAAATTAGCTGGCGACAGCCATACCGACCGTCATATGCAGACCGTAAAATACGCCGCGACCAATTAACTCCCCTGCCAGCACCAGCACAAAGGCCAGTGACAGCAACGGTAGCGCAGGCGCGTAACCTTTAAGCTGAGGGGCAATCCAGCACACCAGCGCCGCCGTCAGCAGCACCACACGCCAGGCCATCAGAGAACCGTAATCCGGTACCAGCGCCGAAGCCTGTTGGATAGAGCTGTGAATCGTCGCCAGCTCCGCTCCCTGCATAAGCGCTACAACGGTACTGATGACCAGTGCCAGCAGCGAGACCGCGGGCAGCAGGCGCATCGCCCAACCATTAATGCCAGCTACACGCAGAAGCAGATAACCCAGCAGCGGCCCGCCAATAAACATGGTCAGGAAGAAGCTCATCGGCGTCCAGACGCTGTACCAGGTCGGAACGGTATCGATGGTGTTGTACACCCGGACCATCATCCAGACGAAGACAACGCCCAGTACCATGGTGACGATGAGCCACAACGCACGTAACCCTGACGGCAGCTTTTTCAGCGCTGCCAGTAACCACCCCAGCCCGCCAACTGCAAAAAAGATTGCGCCGCTGGCAATCTCGTTACTCAGCGAAGAGGCACCTACGCGGTTCAGGGAGTTAAACGCGCGCATCGGTGAGCCCAGGTGCAGCGTAGAGGCGATAAACCCAATCCCCATCAACACCCACAGGCCAAACATGCTCAACACTAAACGCTGCTGCTGTTCAGCATTGAGGTTCCCTTTTAACAGCGCCAGCGCAAGGACGATAAACCCGCCTGCCACACACTGCCCAAAGACCGTGAAGATCATAAGCGGCCATTCATGCCATCCACTTCCCATCTCACACCTCCTTCGGGTTTGCCAGGTAGCCGGTGGTGTCACCCGTCGGACGGCTGTTGGCGTTAGGTTTAATCACAATACTCGGCTTCGTGAAGTGCGCAGACGGCAGCGGCGCGACCGCAGCAAGCTGACCGTGTTTTTTACGCAGCTCTTCAATCGGGCCAAAGTCCAGCGCGCGCAGCGGGCAGGACTCGACGCAGATGGGCTTTTTGCCGTCCGCCACGCGGCTGTGGCAGCCGTCGCACTTGGTCATGTGGCCTTTAGCCGCGTTATACTGCGGCGCACCGTACGGGCAGGCCATGTGGCAGTAGCGACAGCCAATGCAGACATCCTCGTCCACCACCACAAAACCGTCGTCGCGCTTGTGCATTGCCCCGCTCGGGCAGACCTTGGTGCAGGCCGGATCTTCGCAGTGGTTGCAGGCAATCGACAGGTAATAGGCGAAGACGTTCTGATGCCAGACGCCGTTATCCTCCTGCCAGTCGCCGCCCGCGTATTCATAAATACGACGGAAGCTGACGTCCGGGGTCAGGTCTTTATAATCCTTGCAGGCCAGCTCGCAGGTTTTGCACCCGGTGCAGCGGCTGGAATCAATAAAAAATCCATACTGGGTTGTCATCGGTTACTCCTTACGCCTTTTCAACCTGAACGAGGTTTGTGTGGGATGGGTTGCCCTTCGCCAGAGGCGATGGACGCTGCGTAGTGAGAACGTTGATGCAGCCCGCCTGATCGATACGGTTCGCATCCGGGTTATACCAGGCCCCTTCCCCCAGCGCGACAACGCCAGGCATCATGCGCGGAGTCACTTTAGCTTCGATATGCACTTCGCCACGTCCGTTGAAGATACGTACGCGATCGCCATTACTGATGCCGCGCGCTTTCGCATCCATCGGGTTGATCCACATCTCCTGTCGGCAGGCCGCTTTCAGAACGTCAACGTTGCCGTAGGTGGAGTGAACACGCGCTTTGTAGTGGAAACCGGTTAACTGAAGTGGGAATTTCTCCGTCAGCGGATCGTTGTAGTTTTCGAAGCCAGGCGTATAGATCGGCAGCGGATCGATAACGTCCCCTTCCGGCAATTCCCACGTTGCGGCAATTTTTGCCAGCTCTTCGGAGTAGATCTCGATTTTGCCCGACGGCGTGGTCAGCGGATTGGCCTGCGGATCGTCGCGGAAGGCTTTATACGCCACGTGATGCCCTTCCGGATCGCGCTGCTTGTACATGCCCTGCTTGCGGAAGGTATCGAAGTCCGGCAGGTCTGGAATGGCTTTGCGTGAGAGCTCGTGCAGATGGCGCATCCACCCTTCCTGAGTACGCCCCTCTGTGAACTGCTGCTCAACGCCAAGACGTTTCGCCAGCTCGGACGTCATCTCATAGATGGTTTTGCACTCGAAGCGCGGTTTGATGGCCTGGTCTGTGAAGATCACATAGGACATGTTGCCGCAGGAGGCGTCCAGCGCGAAATCCATCTGCTCAGAGGCGGTGCAGTCTGGGAGCAGAATATCGGCATACTTCGCCGATGAGGTCATGTGGCAGTCGATCACCACAATCATTTCGCACTTCTTGTCGTCCTGCAAAATTTCGTGGGTGCGGTTGATCTCTGAGTGCTGGTTGATCAGGCAGTTACCGGCATAGTTCCAGATCATTTTGATCGGCACATCCAGCTTATCTTTGCCCCGAACACCGTCGCGTAGCGCGGTCATTTCCGGGCCGCGCTCGATCGCGTCCGTCCACATAAACATGGAGATGCTGGTCTGAACCGGGTTATCCAGCGTTGGCATACGTTCAAACGGTACTTCATACGAGCCTTCACGCGCCCCGCTATTACCGCCGTGAATGCCGACGTTGCCAGTCAGAATCGAGAGCATAGAAATAGCGCGGGTGGCAATTTCGCCGTTCGCGTGACGCTGCGGTCCCCAGCCCTGGCTGATATAAGCCGGTTTTGCTGAACCAATTTCACGGGCCAGCTGAACAATACGTTCGACTGGAATGCCGGTGATAGTGGATGCCCACTCAGGGGTTTTCGCTACCCCGTCGCTGCCCTGACCAAGAATATACGCTTTGTAATGCCCGTTAGCCGGTGCGCTGGCTGGCAGCGTCTTCTCGTCATAGCCGACGCAGTATTTATCAAGGAACGGCTGATCGACGAGGTTTTCAGTGATCATCACATACGCCAGCGCATTGACCAGCGCCGCATCGGTACCAGGGCGGATAGGGATCCACTCGTCTTCTCGCCCCGCGCCGGTATCGGTGTAGCGCGGATCGACGATGATCATACGTGCGTTGGATTTGGCGCGCGCCTGCTCAAGATAATAGGTTACCCCACCGCCGCTCATACGCGTTTCGCCCGGGTTGTTGCCGAACAATACCACCAGCTTGCTGTTTTCTATATCCGACGGGCTGTTACCGTCTGCCCAGCCGCCATAGGTGTAATTCAGGCCCGCGGCAATCTGTGCGGAAGAGTAGTCGCCATAATGGTTGAGATAGCCGCCGCAGCAGTTCATCAGGCGCGCTACCAGCGTTTTACCCGGCGGCCAGGAGCGGGTCATGGTGCCGCCCAGCGTCCCGGTGCCATAGTTCAGGTAGATGGATTCGTTGCCGTATTCTTTGATCAGGCGCTGCATGTTGGTCGCGATAATATCGTAGGCTTCGTCCCAGCTAATGCGCTCGAACTTCCCTTCCCCACGCTTACCGACACGCTTCATCGGATATTTCAGACGATCCGGGTTATAAACGCGACGGCGCATTGAGCGGCCACGCAGACAGGCACGAACCTGGTGTAACCCTTCGTAGTTATCATCGCCGGTATTGTCGGTTTCAACGTATTTGATTTCACCGTCCACAACATGCATACGCAGGGGACAACGGCTACCACAGTTAACGGTACAGGCACTCCACACCACTTTTTCCGGGGCTGAAGCGGGAGACAGAGCCTCCGCCGCCGACGCCAGACGGGTAAAAGGAAGCGTAAAGGCGCTGCTGGCAACCGCCAGACCACCTATTGCCGTGGTTTTCATCAACCCACGGCGAGTGACCTCGGCAGCCATTAACGCTTCAGGCGCTTTGATTTTCATAAAGACTCACTTTGGTTGCTCACAAAGAAAAGAGAGGCGGCGCATACCGCTATGTAGTTTTATATATAACGAATTCCTTCGTTACAGGTGTTTTATGCTAACTTTCGTTCGGAGGAGTATTACTACTTTAGAGGGAGGGAATATTGCGTCGTATCAAATCAAAGATATAAAAAAAGCGCCCTGAGGCGCTTTTTTGTTTTGCAGCAAAATATTAGCCGATGAACTGCTGGCCTTTCATGTAAGGACGCAGCACCTCAGGGATCTCAATACGACCATCTGCCTGCTGGTAGTTCTCCAGCACGGCAACCAGCGTACGGCCAACCGCCAGACCAGAACCGTTCAGGGTATGAACCAGACGGGTCTTCTTGTCGGACTTGCTGCGGCAACGCGCCTGCATACGACGCGCCTGGAAATCCCAGACGTTAGAGCAAGAGGAGATTTCACGGTAGGTGTTTTGCGCAGGCACCCAGACTTCGAGGTCGAAGGTTTTGCAGGCGCCGAAGCCCATGTCACCGGTGCACAGCGCCATACGGCGGTATGGCAGCCCCAGCAGCTCCAGCACTTTCTCTGCGTGACCTGTCATCTCTTCCAGCGCGTCCATAGACTCTTCCGGACGAACGATCTGCACCATCTCAACTTTATCGAACTGGTGCATACGGATCAGACCGCGCGTATCACGACCGTAAGAACCGGCTTCAGAACGGAAACATGGAGAGTGCGCAGTCAGTTTGATTGGCAGATCGTCTTCGTCGATGATCTCATCACGCACGAGGTTGGTCAGCGGCACTTCCGCGGTTGGGATCAGCGCGTAGTTGCTGCTGTCAGCTTCTTCGTCCAGCGGACGGGTATGGAACAGATCGCCGGCAAATTTCGGCAGCTGGCCTGTACCGTACAGCGTATCGTGGTTAACCAGATACGGAACGTAGGTTTCGCTGTAGCCATGCTGCTCGGTGTGCAGATCCAGCATAAATTGCGCCAGCGCTCGGTGCAGGTGAGCAATCTGACCTTTCATTACCACGAAGCGAGAACCGGTCAGCTTAACCGCAGCCGCAAAGTCCAGGCCCGCGTGCATTTCGCCCAGCGTCACGTGATCGCGCACCTCGAAGTCAAACTCGCGAGGCGTACCCCAGCGTTTCACTTCAACGTTGTCGTTTTCGTCTTTGCCGACAGGGACGCTGTCGTCAGGAATGTTCGGGATCGCCAGAGCGATATCACGAATTTCAGCCTGAAGAACGTCCAGTTCAGCTTTCGCCTGATCCAGCTCTTCACCCAGTTTGTTCACTTCCAGGCGTAATGGCTCAATATCTTCCCCGCGCGCTTTCGCCTGGCCAATGGATTTCGATCGAGAATTACGCTCTGCCTGCAGATTTTCTGTTTGTACCTGCAAAACTTTACGACGCTCTTCAAGAGCGCGCAGCTTATCTACATCCAGCTTAAAGCCCCGGCGTGCCAGTTTTTCAGCGACTGCGTCTGGCTCATTACGCAGCAGATTGGGATCGAGCATGCTTATCCTGTGCTTATCGAATTAAAAGAGGAAAAAGTGACCACAGCCTGCGGCCACAGAGATATATTGCCAACATTACCGCAACGATTGAACTAACGGTAGCGTTTTATAGGGCTATTTTGATCCTGTCCGGCAAGCCAGGCGAGCTTTTCGCCAATCTTACCCTCAAGACCTCTGTTTGTGGGGTGATAATAGCGGGTTTGTGCCATCTCCTGCGGGAAATACTCCTCGCCGGCGGCGTAGGCGTTGGGTTCGTCATGGGCGTAGCGATACTCCTGCCCGTAACCCATCTCTTTCATCAATTTGGTAGGCGCATTGCGCAGATGAACCGGCACATCGTAGTCCGGACGTTCACGTGCATCCGACATCGCCGCTTTGAAGGCGGTATACACCGCGTTACTTTTCGGTGCGCAAGCCAGATACACAATCGCCTGCGCAATGGCACGCTCGCCCTCCGCAGGCCCGACGCGGGTAAAGCAGTCCCAGGCGGAAATAGCGACCTGCATGGCGCGTGGATCGGCATTACCGACATCTTCTGACGCAATCGCCAGGCAGCGACGCGCGACATATAACGGATCGCCACCGGCGGTGATGATACGCGCATACCAGTAGAGCGCCGCATCCGGAGCGCTGCCGCGCACGGACTTGTGTAATGCAGAGATGAGGTCGTAAAAACGATCGCCTTTATTATCGAAGCGCGCGCTGCGCTCACCGGCAATTTCGGTGAGCAGTTCAGGCTTTAATACGCGCTTGCCCGCATCGTCCACTTCGGCCATATCGGCCATCATTTCGAGCGTGTTCAACGCACGACGGGCATCACCGTTAACCAGTTCGGCGATAGCAAGACGCGTCTCGTCCGGCAGAACGATATCCTGTCCGCCGTAACCACGCGCGTTGTCCTCCATCGCCTGCGTCAGAACTTTTTCGATATCTTCCGTGGTAAGCGATTTAAGCAGATACACGCGCGCCCGGGAGAGCAGAGCAGAATTCAGTTCAAACGACGGGTTTTCCGTGGTGGCGCCGATAAAGAAAATCGTACCGTCTTCAATATGCGGCAGAAAGGCGTCCTGCTGGCTCTTGTTGAAGCGGTGAACTTCGTCGACAAACAGAATGGTGCGACGTCCGGCATTGCGGTTTTGTCGCGCCCGCTCGATCGCCTCGCGGATCTCTTTCACCCCCGACGTGACCGCCGAGATGCGCTCAACGTCCGCGTTGGCATAGCGGGCGATCACTTCAGCGAGCGTGGTTTTTCCGGTGCCGGGTGGCCCCCAGAGGATCATGGAGTGCAGATGCCCCGCCTCAATAGCGCGCGGCAAGGGTTTCCCCGCAGCCAGCAGATGTTGCTGACCGATGTACTGCGCTAAATTTTCTGGCCGCATACGGGCGGCCAGAGGTTGAAACGCATTATCTGAAAAATCGAGCGACAGGTTGCTCACTCATGCCTCTTACTTATTGCGTTGGTCGTCCACCGTTACGCCCTGCGGCGGGGTAAAGGTGAATTTCGATGCATCAATGGCGCCGTTTTGCTGAGACTTCAACTGATAGCTGCTGCGCTGATCGTCCTGCTCAACCGCGCCGAACTGATTGATGGTACCGTTGCTGCTCACGTTAATGGTGAACTGCTTCAGATTACCGTTGCTGCCTTTTGGCGTAAGGACGAACTCATCACCGTTTTGTTTGATGTTGTACTGCTGCCAGTCGCTGGACTGGTTACGGGCAATGAGCATAAACGGCGTATTGCTGGTCGCGTCTTTTAGCCAGGTGGCGGTCGCCTGCTCAACAAACGGATTGTAGAACCACAGGGTTTTACCGTCAGACACCAGAACGCTTTCATCCGGCTGGGTCATGTGCCAGTTGAACAGATTTGGGCGTTTCACCCACAAATCTCCCTGGCCTTCCTGCACCGCGTTGCCGCTGCCGTCAGTCACTTTTTGCGTGAAGCTGGCGTGGAAACTGCTCACTTTATCCAGTCGGCTTTTAAGGTCGCTGGCTGCATCAGCCCAGACGTTGCTGGCAACAAAACTGGAGAGTAATGCACAGGCGATGGCGATTTTTTTCATTGTTATTCCTTAAAATACGTCTTCCCGATATGGGGGTTCCGTTTCTATTCTGTACCTGCCCGAAGGCAGGCGACAGAAGAATATGCTTAATTTTTGCTGATTTACCCTTCTTTGCAATCGCTGAAGATTACTCAAAAGGCGGTGGCGCCAGCACCTCACGGTTACCGTTGTGCCCCTGTTCGCTCACGATGCCCTGGGCTTCCATCTGCTCAATGATACGCGCCGCGCGGTTGTAACCGATACGGAACTGGCGCTGCACGCCGGAGATGGACGCTTTGCGTTTTTCGGTGACGAAATTAACCGCCTGGTCGAATAACGGATCCAGCTCTTCGCCGCCGTCAAAACCACCGCCGCCACCTTCGTTTTCGCTGTCAGAGGTGATGCCGTCAACATATTGCGGTCGCCCGCGCGCTTTCCAGTCTTGCACAACCGCGTGCACTTCCTGGTCGCGAACAAACGCACCGTGAACACGCACCGGCGAGGTGGAGTTCGGCCCGGAATAGAGCATATCACCCATCCCCAGCAGCGACTCTGCTCCGCCCTGGTCAAGGATAGTACGGGAGTCAATTTTACTCGACACGGTAAACGCGATACGGGTCGGGATGTTTGCCTTAATAAGACCGGTGATTACATCCACGGACGGACGCTGCGTTGCCAGTACCAGGTGGATGCCCGCCGCACGCGCTTTCTGTGCCAGACGCGCAATCAGCTCTTCCACTTTCTTGCCAACGGTCATCATCAGGTCGGCAAATTCATCCACCAGCACCACGATGTAAGGCAGTTTTTCCAGCACCGGATGCTGGGCATCCATGCTGTCACCCGGCTTCCAGTATGGGTCCGGAATCGGACGGCCCATACGCGCCGCTTCGGCGATTTTCTCGTTATAACCGGCCAGGTTACGCACGCCCAGCGCCGACATCAGCTTGTAGCGACGCTCCATTTCATTGACGCTCCAGCGTAATGCGTTGGCGGCGTCCTTCATGTCGGTCACCACCTCCGTTAACAGGTGCGGAATGCCTTCGTAGACGGACAGTTCGAGCATTTTTGGGTCGATCATGATGAAACGCACGTCTTCAGGCTGCGCTTTGTAGAGCATACTGAGGATCATGGCGTTCACCCCGACCGATTTACCGGAGCCGGTAGTACCCGCAACCAGCAGGTGCGGCATCTTCGCGAGATCGGCAACCACCGGATCGCCGGCGATATCTTTACCCAGCACCACGGTCAGCGGGGACGGGTTGTCGCGGAATTTGGTGTTATCCAGAACTTCACGCAGATAAACGGTCTGGCGTTTCTTGTTTGGCAGCTCAAGGCCAACGTAAGGCTTGCCTGGGATCACTTCCACCACGCGTACCGCCACGGTGGACAGAGAACGCGCCAGGTCGCGGGAGAGGTTAGAAATACGCGCCGCTTTTACGCCCGGTGCCAGGTTCAGTTCGAAACGGGTGATCACCGGGCCCGGTGAGTAGTTCACCACGTCCGCTTTAATGCGGAAGTCAGCCAGACGCGCTTCCACCAGACGGGCCATCTGCTCAAGGGCAAAGGTATCCACCGGCTCGACTTCCGCTGGCGGTGGCGTTAACAGATCCAGCGACGGTAGCGGCGTACTTGGTCGTTGCAGCGGTCGGCTGTCTCCGTTACGCATCAGCAGCGGGTGAATCAGGCTCTCCTGCGGCTGTGGTGCTGGCTGCTGGAACTGTGGCTGAGGCGGTTGAGAAGGTGTCTGCGGCTGCGCATACGCCTGCGGCGCCGGCTGTTGCGGCTGCACGTAAGCCTGTGGTGCAGGCGGCTGACGCACCGGCTCCGCTTCCGGCATTACGCTCGGCGTGAACAGCGGTTCGCTTGGGCCATCATCCACCAGATCTTTCATTGGTGAGAATTCGAAATCCGACAGCGAGAACGGGTTTGCCCCCGAAGGTTGCTCACCGGAATAACGCTGCTGCTGCGTTGCTGCAAACTGGCGCGCCAGCTCCGCTTCGGCCGCATCATCGTCGTCCTGCTGTGAAGGCACGTCATGCTGATACTCTTCGCCGTAACGCTGATTCTGCTGGGCAGCAAACTGACGCGCCAGCTCATCCTGATGCAGTTCGTCGGCATCATCCTCGTAGTCGGACTCACGGGCTTTTTCTTCCGCCATACGCTGGGAAGGCAGTTTAATGCCCAAAGAGGCCAGCTCCCGGCGAGTCGGTACGCGCACGCGGTTAGGGCGCGGCAGCTGTGGACCAATGCCCTCTTTCACCTGAGGACGCGGGGCGCTGTCGGCTGCCGGGCTGAATAGCGGAGCGGACGCGGCAGCGGCTGCCGTTGCCTGCTTCACGGCTTCTGCACCCGACGCAACGGCTGGCGTAGGTTCTACAGGTGGAACGCTGACCGAAGGCGCTTTTGCAACAGGCTCCTGCACCGGCTCGGGCACGGGCTGATACCAGGCGGCAAGCTGCTCGCGCTCACGGGCGCGGCGCTCTTCCACTTCTTCAAAATAGTATAATGGCGGACGGGATGGCTTCGCTTCCTCCACCACTTCGGGTTCAGACACCGGTGCAACGTATGGCTGTTCAGGTACAGCGGGTTCGGGCGTATAAGCCTGATACGGTTGTTGCGGCACGCTGGCAGGCTCAGGCGGCTGAGACGTTTGCTGCCACTGTTCCTGCTGCACAGGAATATAACTTTCAGGCTCAGGTGCAATGGTCGGTTCAGGCGTATGGACGCCTGGCGCAGTCTGCCAGTCTACCTGCGGTTGCTGGATCGCGGACTCCGGTGCCGGAACAGGCGAGGACGGCATCACGCCTTCAACAGGCGCAACATGGGCCTGAGCAGCCGTCGTTGCGGCAGCAGCAGCGGCTACCGGTTCAGTCACGGAGTGGCCATTCAGCAGCGGATCGTATTCGTCATACTCTCCCGGCGTGGCTCGATGGCCAGAGAACAGTACGTCATCAGGGTCGACGGCCGCACCGCGATACTCAATCTGCTCGTCTTCATCCATACGTTTGCCGGAGAACAGCGCGGCATCCGTTTTACGGCCTAACGGGTTAGCAAATTTTTCAGCGACGCGCTGGCGGCGCGCCAGAGCACCGCGCAGAATACGCGCGCGGCGAGATTCACGCCGCTGTACAGGCGCCTCGTCTTCCTCTTCGTACTCATCTTCATACTCGTCTTCATCGACCCACGTATCGTCACGACGGGTACGGTTGCTGGCGAACGTCAGCAGCGTCAGAATAAAGCTGCCGATCTTCTCAGCAATGCTCACCCAGGACCAGCCGGTAAACAGCGTCAGGCCCGCCGCCCAGATACAGAGCAGCGCCAGCGTGCCGCCGCTGCTATGAAGCATCGGTTGCAGCGCGGAGCTCAACAGGCTGCCGATCACCCCGCCGGAGGCGAAGTACCAGATATCATCAGCGTTGATCGCCGCCAGCCCACAGGAGGTGAGGATCAGCGCCAGGGCGCCAATCAGGCGCAGCGAAACGGCAAAATAATCGATGTAGTCGTCGTTCTGTCGATGACGCCAGGCAAACCAGCATCCGCCAATAATGATGACGGGAAGGGTATAAGCCATCACTCCGAAAATGAAAAAGAGCGTGTCCGCAAGCCAGGCACCGGGAACGCCACCTAAGTTATGAATAGGCTCATGCCATGCGGTTTGCGACCAGCTGGGATCTGAGGGGTTGAAACTGAGTAAGGCGGCCATCAGCCAGACGGCAAAAAGGGCAATAACAATCAGTAACGCCTCGAGGAGACGACGTCCGCTGCTTAGCTTAGATAATGTGACTTCTTTGTCTTCAGTGTATTCCTGGCTCAAGAAAGGCTCTCCAGGTATCAGGCATGTCCTGCCTGTGTGCTAAAACGGACAACAGCGCCGGGTATCCCCGGCACTGTTGCTGTATGGATTAACAGGAGTGTAATCAAACTACACTGATTTTGCACCTGTTCCGTGTTAGCGCGTCTTAATAACCAGACGATTGCTCTGTTTGACCTCTTCCATCACCACATAAGTACGGGTGTCGTTCACGCCTGGCAGACGCAGCAGGGTTTCACCCAGCAGCTTACGGTAGGCGGACATATCAGGCACACGGGTTTTTAACAGGTAGTCAAAATCACCGGAAACCAGATGACACTCTTGAATTTCTTCAAGTTTTTGTACAGCGGCGTTAAATTGCTCAAACACATCCGGCGCACCACGATTCAGAGTAATCTCAACAAATACCAGAAGTGAGGCATCCAGATAATGCGGGTTTAGCAGAGCCGTATAGCCCTGGATAAAACCCTGTCTTTCCAGTCGACGCACACGCTCAAGGCACGGCGTCGGGGAAAGTCCCACACGTTTTGAAAGCTCGACGTTGGAAATACGCCCATCCTTTTGCAATTCATTAAGAATGTTACGATCGATACGGTCGAGATCTTTGCCAGGGCGCTTCTTGCTATCTACCATTATTATTGTCTCTCTGTATTCCTTCCCTACTCCTGCCTGGACCCTGTGCACATCACTGTTCAGAGCCTGCACCCGTTATTCATCACATCGCCTGGTTATGTATTAGACGCGATGTGGATTCGGGTTCTGCGGTAAGAAGACCGTTGCCCGAAAGCAGTCACAGACATCACGTATGGCGTCTGTCCACACCATGCGTAGATTTCACTGACCCGGTAAAAATGGCATTTACGTGCATGTCTATTCGACATGCAGTTCATGCGTCTTTTTTTCTTCCTTGAATGTTTTCGCAAAAGCGCAGGGGATTGTCAAAGCAAAACATCGATTTTTAGTACAAGATGCCGGATATTCATTACGGGGGGGTATTAATCATCATTTTATTGCCTTATAAACGCGCGATTTTCAGTAGCAGACGTGATATGACCGTGTCTTATCCATAGGGCGTGACTATTGCATATATCGGAAGCAAAACTGTCGTGCTCTTTTTTTACGGCAACAAATTCCCTACAATCCAGCCCATTGCCTGCCAACAACAATGGGGATCTCATGGGCACGACCAAACACAGTAAGCTGCTAATCCTTGGTTCTGGACCTGCGGGATATACCGCAGCGGTCTATGCTGCACGCGCTAACCTGCAACCGGTACTGATTACCGGGATGGAAAAAGGCGGTCAGCTGACCACCACCACGGAAGTGGAAAACTGGCCGGGCGACCCGAACGACCTGACCGGGCCGCTGCTGATGGAGCGCATGCACGAGCATGCTGCTAAATTCGAAACCGAAATCCTGTTCGACCACATTAATAAAGTGGATTTGCAGAACCGTCCGTTCCGTCTGACCGGCGACAGCGGTGAATACACCTGCGATGCGCTGATCATCGCTACCGGTGCCTCTGCCCGTTATCTCGGTCTGCCGTCTGAAGAAGCATTCAAAGGGCGCGGCGTATCAGCCTGCGCGACCTGCGACGGTTTCTTCTATCGCAACCAGAAAGTTGCGGTGATTGGCGGCGGCAACACCGCTGTGGAAGAAGCGTTGTATCTGGCGAACATCGCCTCAGAAGTACACCTGATCCACCGTCGCGACACCTTCCGCGCCGAGAAGATCCTGATCAAACGCCTGATGGATAAAGTGGCGAGCGGCAACATTGTGCTGCATACCAACCGTACGCTGGAAGAAGTGACCGGCGATCAGATGGGTGTGGCAGGTCTGCGAATTCGTGATACGCAGAACACCGACACCGTCGAAACGCTGGAGGTGGCAGGCCTGTTTGTGGCAATCGGTCACAGCCCGAACACGGCCATTTTCGAAGGCCAACTTGAGCTGGAGAACGGCTACATCAAAGTGCAGTCTGGCATTCACGGCAATGCCACGCAGACCAGCATCCCAGGCGTCTTCGCGGCTGGCGACGTGATGGACCATATTTATCGTCAGGCGATCACCTCTGCGGGCACCGGCTGTATGGCCGCGCTGGACGCAGAACGCTATCTGGACGGACTGGCAGAACAAGGTAAATAATCTTTACAAGTCAGTAACAAACGTAAATAAAGGCGGCCACTGGTCGCCTTTATTTTTGCTCACGTGTAACATGCAGATGTCTAATTTCTTATAACGTCACCTGCAAAGTACGCAATGGAAAAAACCCGTCAACAAGAGTTAACGCGCTGGCTGAAACAGCAAAGCGTTCTGTCCCGCCGCTGGCTTATGATTTCCCGCGTTCTGGGATTTATCAGCGGTCTGTTGATTGTTGCCCAGGCATGGCTGCTGGCCCGCATTCTCAATCATATGATCATGGAGAGCATCCCGCGCGAAGCGCTGCTGCTGCCGTTTATCGTTCTGGTGCTGGTTTTCGTCCTGCGTGCGTGGGTGGTCTGGCTGCGCGAGCGGGTTGGGTTCCATGCCGGCCAGCACATCCGCTATGAGATCCGCCGCAAAGTGCTCGACCGGCTTTCGGAAGCCGGGCCTGCGTGGATCCAGGGCAAACCGGCCGGTAGCTGGGCGACGCTGATCCTGGAGCAAATCGACGATATGCACGATTACTATGCGCGTTATCTTCCACAGATGGCGCTGGCAGTGTTTGTGCCTCTGATGATTGTTATCGCCATCTTCCCTGTTAACTGGGTAGCGGCTCTGATCCTGATGGGGACCGCCCCGCTCATCCCGCTGTTTATGGCGATGGTCGGCATGGGCGCGGCAGATGCCAACCGTCGCAACTTCCTTGCGCTGGGTCGGTTGAGCGGTCATTTCCTGGACCGTCTGCGCGGAATGGAAACCCTGCGGATCTTTGGTCGTGGTGAAGCGGAAACCGAAAACATTCGCCTGGCGTCGCAGGATTTTCGTCAGCGCACCATGGAAGTGTTGCGCATGGCCTTCCTTTCTTCCGGCGTGCTCGAGTTCTTTACCTCCCTGTCGATTGCGCTGGTGGCGGTTTACTTTGGCTTCTCCTACCTCGGCGCGCTGGACTTTGGCCACTACGGTACGGCGGTCACGCTTTCCGCCGGGTTCCTGGCGCTGATCCTGGCCCCGGAATTTTTCCAGCCGCTTCGCGATCTCGGCACCTTTTACCATGCCAAAGCGCAGGCGGTGGGTGCTGCCGACAGCCTGAAAACCTTTATGGAAACGCCGCTGGCGCATCCGGAGCGTGGTGAGGTGACGCTGAATACGAACGATCCGGTGACCATTGAAGCACAGGATTTTTCTGTTCTGTCGCCTGAAGGCAAAGTGCTGGCCGGCCCGCTGAACTTTACCCTGCCTGCCGGGCATCGTATGGTGCTGGTGGGTACCAGCGGCTCAGGTAAAAGCTCATTGTTGAATGCGCTGTCAGGTTTTATGGCGTACACCGGATCGCTGCGTATCAACAAAACGGAGCTACGCGAGCTCGATCCTGATGCCTGGCGTAAACAGCTAAGCTGGGTGGGTCAAAACCCTCAGCTGCCTGCCCCGACGCTGCGCGAGAATGTGCTGCTGGCAAGGCCGGATGCACGTGACGATGAGCTGCAATCTGTCCTCGACCGCGCCTGGGTCAGCGAGTTTTTGCCGCTGCTTGCGCAGGGTGTCGATACCGTCATTGGCGATCAGTCTGCCGGGCTGTCAGTGGGCCAGGCACAGCGCGTCGCGGTTGCCCGTGCGCTGCTGAACCCCTGTTCGTTAATGCTGCTGGACGAACCCGCCGCCAGCCTGGACGCTCACAGCGAGCAGCGCGTGATGGATGCGCTTAACGCAGCCTCACGCCAGCAAACTACCCTGATGGTGACCCACCAGCTGGAAGGTATTGCCGACTGGGATCAGATCTGGGTGATGGAAAACGGACACATTGTTGAGCAAGGCGATTACGCCGCGCTTGTTGCCGCGCAGGGGCCCTTTGCGACCCTGCTGGCGAACCGTCAGGAGGATATCTGATGCGCGCCCTGCTTCCCTATCTTGCTTTGTATAAACGCCACAAATGGATGCTGACGCTCGGGATCGTACTGGCGATTATCACTCTGCTCGCCAGCATCGGCCTGCTTACGCTTTCTGGCTGGTTCCTCTCCGCGTCTGCGGCCGCAGGCTTTGCCGGGCTATACAGCTTTAACTACATGCTGCCTGCCGCCGGGGTGCGCGGCACGGCGATTACGCGAACTGCCGGGCGCTACTTCGAACGCCTGGTCAGCCACGACGCGACCTTCCGCGTGCTGCAACACCTGCGTATTTATACGTTCAGCAAATTGCTGCCCCTCTCCCCTGCCGGGCTGGCACGTTTTCGGCAGGGCGAATTACTCAACCGCGTAGTTGCGGATGTGGATACGCTGGATCACCTCTATCTGCGCGTCATCTCGCCCATGGTGGGCGCGTTTGTGGTGATTGTCGTGGTCACGCTGGGGTTGAGTTTCCTGGATGTTCCCATCGCACTGACGCTCGGCGGCATCATGCTGATGACGCTGATTATTCTGCCGCCCCTGTTTTATCGTGCAGGTAAAACCACCGGGGAAAACCTGACGCGTCTGCGCGGGGAATACCGCCAGCAGCTCACCTCCTGGTTGCAGGGTCAGGCCGAGCTCACCATTTTTGGTGCCAGCAAGCGCTACCGCACCCGTATGGAAAATACGGAACTGAACTGGCATGAAGCCCAGCGTCGCCAGTCTGAACTGACCGCGTTTTCTCAGGCGCTGATGATGTTAATCGGTGGGTTTGCCGTTATCGCCATGCTCTGGATGGCCTCCGGTGGCGTGGGCGGTAACCCGCAGCCTGGCCCGCTGATTGCGCTGTTTGTTTTCTGTGCCCTGGCAGCCTTCGAAGCCTTAGCCCCGGTCACCGGCGCCTTTCAGCATCTCGGCCAGGTGATTGCCTCTGCGCTGCGCATTACGGATATTGCAGAGCAGGAGCCGGAAGTGAAGTTCAGCGCGGGTCAAACCATCGTGCCGGAGCAGGTCGCGCTGACGCTCAGCAACGTCACCTTCGCCTACGACAAGCAGGCGCAAAACGCGCTGGAAGACATCAGCCTTTCTGTTGATGCCGGGCAGCGCATTGCGATCCTTGGCCGTACGGGATGTGGCAAATCGACGCTTTTGCAACTCCTCACGCGCGCCTGGGACCCGCAGCAGGGCGAGATTCGGTTTAACGACCTTCCGCTGTCTGATTATAGCGAAGCGGCCTTGCGTAAAACGGTCAGCGTCGTGCCCCAGCGTGTGCACCTGTTCAGCGCTACGCTGCGCGATAATCTTCTTCTGGCGGCACCGGACGCCTCTGACGATACGCTGCGGGCGATGCTGGAACAGGTTGGGCTGCACAAGCTGCTTGAGGACGACGGGTTGAACAGCTGGCTGGGTGAAGGGGGCCGACAGCTTTCCGGCGGCGAACTGCGTCGTCTGGCCATCGCGCGCGCCTTGCTGCACGATGCTCCGCTGATGTTGCTGGATGAACCGACAGAAGGTCTGGATGCGACAACCGAGAGTCAAATTCTTGATTTACTGACAAAGGTGATGAAAGGCAAAACCGTGCTGATGGTCACTCACCGCCTGCGCGGGCTGGTGAATTTCGATCGAATAATTGTGATGGACAACGGACACATAATTGAGCAAGGTAATCACGCAGAGCTGCTGGCAAAACAGGGTCGCTACTACCAGTTTAAACAGCGCCTGTAGAC
The DNA here is from genome assembly GCF_021869665.1 of Enterobacter cloacae complex sp. ECL411. Taxonomy (NCBI): domain Bacteria; kingdom Pseudomonadati; phylum Pseudomonadota; class Gammaproteobacteria; order Enterobacterales; family Enterobacteriaceae; genus Enterobacter; species Enterobacter cloacae complex sp. ECL411. The sequence goes on along the minus strand of NZ_CP091486.1, from coordinate 1,543,492 downwards.
TATATTTGTAGCGTCCTCTCTCGCGTACTGGAGTTCTGTTGTCATGCGCCTGGTGCAGCTTTCTCGCCATAATATTGCGTTCCCTTCTCCGGAGGGGGCGCTGCGTGAACCTAACGGATTGCTGGCTTTGGGCGGCGATCTCAGCCCGGCGCGTCTCTTAATGGCTTACCAGCGCGGCATCTTCCCGTGGTTTTCTCCCGGCGACCCGATTTTATGGTGGTCTCCGGACCCGCGAGCCGTGCTGTGGCCCGGGCAGTTTCACCTGAGCCGCAGCATGAAACGTTTTCACGCAAATTCGCCCTATCGCGTCACGCTCAATCATGCCTTCGGGCAGGTTATCGAAGGCTGCGCTGAAGATCGTCATGAAGGCACCTGGATAACCCGCGACATCATTATCGCCTACCACCAGCTTCATGAGCTGGGCTACGCGCACTCCATCGAAGTATGGAAAGATGATGACCTCGTTGGGGGGATGTACGGGGTGGCGCAGGGCACGCTGTTCTGCGGCGAGTCGATGTTCTCCCGCGCCACGAATGCGTCGAAAACCGCGCTGCTGGTTTTTAGCCAGGAATTTGCCCAACGCGGCGGACAACTGATGGATTGTCAGGTGCTGAATGAGCACACCGCCTCGCTCGGCGCGGTTGAAATTTCCCGCCGACGCTATATCGAACACCTTGAACAGTGCCGACAGGAGACTCTTCCGCGCGATTTTTGGGTTCCCAGAATGCTCTTTATGCCCAATGCCTAAATGTTTTCCGCATATTTTTTATGAGGGTGTTATAATTACGCCGCAGAGTAGCTTCTGCCTGTTGCCCCGCCGCCGTTTGGGACCCTCGCTTCAGATAACGTCCTGACGTTTATCCTGTCGTATCCCCTTTACGAATGCGCTTTCCGTTCGGTTGTACCGTGACGCTTGGGCAATACGCTGAAATTGTTTTGCTGCGTTTTAAACGCGCAATTCTTTACTTAATTGATGAATTTCGGCATTATCTTGCCGGTTCAAAACTTGGTAGTGATACCCCAGAGGATTAGATGGCCAAAGAAGACAATATTGAAATGCAGGGTACCGTACTTGATACGTTGCCTAATACCATGTTTCGCGTAGAACTGGAAAACGGTCACGTGGTAACTGCGCACATCTCCGGTAAAATGCGCAAAAACTATATCCGCATTTTGACGGGCGACAAAGTGACTGTTGAACTGACCCCGTACGACCTGAGCAAAGGCCGCATTGTCTTCCGTAGTCGCTAATTGTTTTCGCCTGTAATGGCAGATGAATATTTAAAAGGTCGGGACAATCCCGGCCTTTTTTATTTATGGCCTTAGTGTGGCTGTGTCGGCAGATGTATTGTCATGCACGGGTTCATGGGTACGATTAAATCTTCAGCTATCGCGTGGGTAATGTCATGCAACAGTCCCGTCAGGTGCGGCAACATATCGCGGTCAAAATGCGAAACCAGCAGCACGTGGTTTAACGCCCGGCAGTAGTCACATTTCGTTTCTGTATCTTCCAGCAACCACTCTTTTTGTCGCGGCTGTTCCGCTTCGTCCTCAAATTCCACCACCTGAAAATCACGCATGGATTCTGTGAGGCCGGATTTTACCTCTTCCAGATAAGCTCCGAGACAGCGGCAAACGGGCTGCGTTTGTGGGAGCGAATGACAGTCGAGCAGGATTTCAGTGAGCAGGTTACAGCGTTCGGCAAGAGTTGGGAGATCGGGGTTGAGGGAGAGTTCGGTGTAGAGCTGGGCGAAGCTATTAATATTAGTCATATGTAATCCTTTATGCACGCAAGATTGTCTGTGCACACACTTTCAGGACGCCAATCCCGGCACCCGATTTTGCAGGTGCGACACCATTTTATTACTGTAGATTTATCCAGCAACTGACTTCGAAAGAATCTGGAAAGCGCCTCGCAAAATTCCTCTGCGGCCTGATGCCCTCACCCCAGCCCTCTCCCACTGGGAGAGGGAGCAAACAAAAAAAACGGCAACCGAAGTTGCCGTTTTGCTTTTACCTTTCAACTCAGTGAGCCGCTTCCGGCTTGTGCTTCGCCGCACTCTGGAAATCGTACGTCAGTTCGTTCTTCGCCTGATCCAGCGCCACGGTCACCTGGCCGCCGTCAACCAGCGATCCAAACAGCAGTTCGTTCGCCAGCGGTTTCTTCAGGTTGTCCTGAATCACGCGCGCCATCGGACGGGCACCCATCGCACGGTCGTAGCCTTTCTCAGCCAGCCAGTTGCGGGCCTCCTGGCTCACTTCCAGCGACACGCCTTTCTGATCCAGCTGAACCTGCAGCTCGACGATGAACTTATCCACCACCTGATGGATCACCTCGGTAGACAGGTGATCGAACCAGATAATGTTGTCCAGACGGTTACGGAACTCCGGCGTGAAGATCTTCTTGATCTCCTCCATCGCATCGGTGCTGTTATCCTGATGGATCAGGCCGATGGATTTGCGCTCGGTTTCACGCACCCCGGCGTTGGTGGTCATCACCAGCACCACGTTGCGGAAATCGGCCTTGCGCCCGTTGTTATCGGTCAGCGTCCCGTTGTCCATCACCTGCAACAGGATGTTGAACACGTCCGGGTGCGCTTTCTCGATTTCATCGAGCAGCAGGACCGCGTGCGGATGCTTGATCACCGCGTCGGTGAGCAGGCCGCCCTGGTCAAAGCCCACGTAGCCCGGAGGCGCACCAATCAAACGGCTGACGGTGTGACGCTCCATATACTCGGACATATCAAAGCGCAACAGCTCAATGCCCAGCGCTTTGGAGAGCTGCACCGTTACCTCGGTTTTACCCACACCGGTCGGGCCGGCGAACAGGAAGGAACCGACAGGCTTGTGGTCATGCCCCAGGCCAGCACGGGCCATCTTGATCGCTTCGGTTAAGGCCTCAATGGCTTTATCCTGACCAAAGACCAGCATTTTCAGGCGATTGCCGAGGGTGCGCAGCGTATCACGGTCGCTCTGAGAGACGCTCTTCTCAGGGATACGTGCGATACGGGCCACCACGGACTCGATATCCGCTACGTTCACGGTTTTCTTACGCTTGCTCGCTGGCATCAGGCGCGCACGCGCACCCGCTTCATCAATTACGTCGATCGCTTTATCCGGCAGATGACGATCGTTGATGTATTTCACCGCCAGCTCCACCGCCGCACGCACCGCTTTCGCGGTGTAACGCACGTCGTGGTGCGCTTCGTACTTGGTTTTCAGACCGTTGATGATCTGCACCGTTTCGTCAACCGACGGCTCGGTAACGTCGATTTTCTGGAAACGACGCGCCAGCGCACGATCCTTCTCAAAGATGTTGCTGAACTCCTGGTACGTCGTAGAGCCCATCACGCGGATCTTGCCGCTGGAGAGCAGCGGTTTGATCAGGTTGGCGGCATCTACCTGACCACCGGAAGCCGCGCCTGCGCCGATGATGGTGTGGATCTCATCGATAAACAGGATGCTGTTGGTGTCCTGCTCCAGCTGTTTTAACAGCGCTTTGAAACGTTTTTCAAAATCACCGCGGTATTTGGTGCCCGCCAGCAGCGAGCCAATATCCAGCGAGTAGATGGTGCAGTCGGCAATCACTTCCGGCACGTCGCCCTGCACAATGCGCCAGGCCAGACCTTCGGCAATCGCGGTTTTACCCACGCCAGATTCCCCCACCAGCAGCGGGTTGTTCTTACGGCGACGGCACAGCACCTGGATGGCACGCTCCAGCTCTTTGTCGCGGCCAATCAGCGGGTCGATACCGCCAACGCGAGCAAGCTGGTTAAGGTTGGTGGTGAAGTTTTCCATACGATCCTCCCCGCCTGCTTGCTCTTCATTGCTGTTGATCTGTCCGCTGGGATCCGATGCCTGGTTAGGCTCGTCTTTTCGCGTTCCGTGAGAGATGAAGTTGACCACGTCGAGCCGGCTGACTTCGTGTTTACGCAGCAGGTAGGCCGCCTGGGACTCCTGCTCACTGAAGATGGCGACCAGCACATTGGCGCCCGTCACTTCGCTACGTCCGGAAGACTGGACGTGGAAAACCGCGCGCTGCAGCACGCGCTGGAAGCTGAGCGTCGGCTGTGTGTCGCGCTCTTCTTCACTGGCTGGCAGCACCGGTGTGGTTTGTTCGATGAAGGCTTCGAGTTCCTGACGTAGCGCCACCAGATCCACGGAGCAGGCTTCCAGCGCTTCGCGGGCAGATGGGTTGCTAAGCAGTGCGAGCAGCAAATGCTCGACGGTCATAAACTCATGTCGGTGCTCACGCGCTCTGGCGAAAGCCATGTTTAAACTGAGTTCCAGTTCTTGATTGAGCATAGGCACCTCCCCCAATTTTATGCCTTATCAGGCCTTTTCCAGCGTACACAGCAACGGATGCTCGTTCTCCCTTGCATAGTCGTTCACCATCGCTACTTTGGTTTCCGCTACTTCGGCAGTAAAGATGCCGCAGATCGCTTTGCCACGATAATGAACGGTAAGCATCAGTTGCGTTGCACGTTCAACATCATAAGAAAAGAACTTTTGTAGCACGTCAATAACAAATTCCATCGGCGTGTAATCATCGTTCATTAACATAACTTTATACATAGATGGCGGTTTTAGCGCGTCGCGCACTTTATCTTCCGCCAGCTGGTCAAAATCCAGCCAATCGTTGGTCTTACCCATTATGCATAACCACTTTGAATCTACCTCAGATGTTAGATAACAATCATCTATTACTGTCATCCGCGATGTCTGTCACAAACTGTTGCAATAGCGTTAACTGCCTCAAATTTTGGTTGATTATTGTCCCAACTCCAGCGCCAAACGCTTGACGGCTTCTTCCGTTTCTCTAAATTGTACAAGCGTGAGTTGGCGAGGTTTTGAACAGCCCCCACTCCACCACCGGTTCATTCCATCTTAATTTATAAGATTTACGAAGGATGTCGAAGCATGGAAATGGGTACTGTTAAGTGGTTCAACAACGCCAAGGGGTTTGGCTTCATTTGCCCCGAAGGCGGCGGCGAGGATATCTTCGCTCACTATTCCACCATTCAGATGGATGGTTACAGGACGCTCAAAGCCGGGCAGTCCGTCCGGTTCGATGTACACCAGGGGCCAAAAGGCAATCATGCCAGTCTGATCGTCCCCGTTGAAGCAGAAGCGGTTGCATAGCTCTCTGATTCATTGTGTACACCCTGCAGGCAAAATGCCAGCCCGATCGGCTGGCATTTTTATTTTCGGGTTATTCGCGCGCCAGCGCATCCACCGGATCCAGCCGCGCCGCGTTTCGCGCCGGTAGCCAGCCGAACAGAATACCGGTGAAGGTGGAACATAAAAACGCCGTCAGGATCGCCATCGGCGAGAAGCCAATCTCCCAGCCCGGTAAGAAGAGCTGGAGCGCAAAGGCGATCATCATCGAGAGCGCAATCCCCATCGCACCGCCCACCAGACACACCAGCACCGCTTCAATTAAAAATTGCTGCAGCACGTCGCTGGCTCTGGCTCCGACCGCCATGCGGATGCCGATCTCCCGCGTACGTTCGGTCACCGACACCAGCATAATGTTCATCACCCCTATCCCGCCGACGACCAGCGAAATCACCGCCACCAGCGTCAGGAACAGCTGAAGAGTACGTGTGGTCTTTTCCGCCGTTTTCAAGAGGCCATCCATATTCCAGGTGAAGAAATCCTTTTTCCCGTGGCGCAGGGTTAACAGCCGCTCCAGCTGCTGTTCCGCCAGCCCGCTGTCGTAGCCCTCCTTCACTCGAACGGTAATAGAGTTAAGCCAGGACTGCCCCATGATGCGCCCGGAAATGGTGGTGTACGGCAGCCAGACGCGCAGGATTTTACTGCTGCCGAACATCGACTGCTTCTCTTCCGCCACGCCGATCACCGTCGCTGGCATGTTGCCTACGAGGATCACTTCCCCCACCACATTGGTCTTATTCGGGAACAGCTGCCTGCGGGAGTTAGCATCTAACACCACCACCTGCGCCCTGCCCGCCAGCTGTTCAGCGTTGAAGGTCGCCCCTTCGCTGAAGGTCATGCCGTAGACGTTGAAGTAATCTCCGCTGACGCCGTTAGCGCTGGCCGCCACGTCGATGTTGCCGTAGCGCAGACGCAGGTTTTGCGAGACGGCAGGCGTGGCGGAGTTCACCCACGGCTGCTTCTGAATAGCCGCCAGATCGTCATACTTCAGCGCCTGCTGATACTGCGGCTCGTCGTCGCCAAAATCTTTGCCGGGGTAAACGTCGATGGTGTTAGTCCCGATGGCGCGAATATCTGCCAGCACCAGCTGTTTCGCCGCATCGCCCACCACCACAATCGACACCACTGAGGCAATACCAATAATGATGCCAAGCATGGTCAGCAGAGTGCGCATTTTGTTGGCCGCCATCGCCAGCCAGGCCATGGTCAGCGCCTCGCGGAAACCGCTGGAAAACTGGCCCCAGCCGGTTGCGGCCGGCAGCGCCTCTTTCGCCGCCGCCGCTCTGGACTGACGTGGCGGCGGGTTGCTGACCAGCTCGCCGTCGTGGATCTCGATAATGCGTTCCGCCTGCGCTGCCACCTGCGGATCGTGGGTGACGATAATCACCGTATGCCCCTGATCGCGAAGCTGATGCAGGATCGCCATCACCTCTTCACCGGAATGGCTGTCGAGCGCACCGGTTGGCTCATCGGCGAGGATCACCTGCCCACCGTTCATCAGCGCGCGGGCAATACTCACGCGTTGCTGCTGACCGCCGGAAAGCTGCGAAGGCTGATAATCAACACGCTCCGCCAGCCCAAGACGCGTTAACAGCGCCTTCGCGCGTTCGAGGCGTTTTTTGCGCTCGACGCCCGCATACACCGCCGGCACTTCCACATTCTGCGCCGCGCTCAGGTGTGAAAGCAGATGGTAACGCTGGAAGATAAAGCCAAAATGCTCGCGACGCAGCTTCGCCAGCGCGTCGCCGTCCAGGGTGGAAACATCCGTCCCGGCCACGCGATAGGTGCCGCTGGTAGGCTTATCCAGACAGCCGAGAATGTTCATCAGCGTTGATTTACCCGAGCCCGATGCCCCGACAATCGCCACCATTTCACCGGCTTCAACGCGCAGGGAGATGCCTTTCAGCACCTCCACCGGCCCGTCGCCGGACGGATAGCTGCGACGAATGTCATTCAGCTCAAGCAGCGCCGTCATTGCGCGGCTCCAGGCAGGCTTTCGCTGGTGACCACTTCCTCACCCTCTTCCAGCCCTTTTACCACCACCACGTCGGTGTCGTTACGTGCGCCAATCACCACTTCCCGCTCGCGGGTTTCACCGTTGCGCAGCACTTTCACCTTGTAGCGATTGTCCCCGGCGGATTCGCCCAGCGCGGAGAGCGGAACCGTCAGCACGTTTTTCACGCCGGTCAGCTGGATATGCACCTGAGCGGTCATGTCCAGACGCAGCACGCCCTGCGGGTTAGGCACCTCAAAACGCGCATAGTAGAAGATGGCGTCGTTGACCTTCTCCGGCGTCGGCAGGATATCTTTCAGCACCCCTTCATAGCGGGTTTGCGGATCGCCCAGCACCGTAAACCAGGCTTTCTGCCCCGGCTTAAGGTGAATGACGTCCGCTTCAGATACCTGGGCTTTCACCAGCATGGTGCTCATATCCGCCAGGGTCAGGATGTTCGGCGCCTGCTGCGCGGCGATGACCGTCTGGCCTTGCAGGGTGGTTATCTGCGTCACTTCCCCGGCCATTGGCGCAACGATTTGCGTGTAATCGAGGTTGGTTTTCGCCGTATCCAGCGAGGCCTGATTCCGCTTGATTTGCGCATCGATGGTGCCAATCTGCGCCTGCTTCACCGCCAGCTCCGTGGCGGCTGTGTCCAGATCCTGTTTCGAGATGGCCTGCGTTTTCGCCAGCGCCTGCTGGCGCGACAGGGTGACCTGAGCGAGATTACGCTCCGCCTGAGCCTGAGCGCGCTGCGCGCGCAACTCCATCAGCGTCGCTTCCACTTCGCGGATCTGGTTTTGCGCCTGCTCAGGATCGATCACGCCCAGCAACTGGCCTTTTTTAACCTTATCGCCAATCTCAACCGACAGGGTTTTAAGCTGACCGCTGACTTGCGCGCCCACGTCAACCTTACGCAGGGCATCCAGCTTCCCCGTCGCCAGCACGTTTTGTTGCAGCTCGCCCGGACGAACAATCAGCGTTTGATACTGTGGTACCGGCGCGTTCAGTACCTTCCATAACCAGAATCCGCCTGCTAACACCACTACCGCCAGCAGCAGAAACAGCTTTCTGCGTTTTCCCTTCAGGTTCATAAATATTCCAAATAATTGTTCTGGCTATCATCACCGTTGATTTTATCTAAACCACTCCTCAACGAAACCCCCGATCCCCGTAATCGTCGGGAATTGTTTACCCGATGTTGATAAAGCGCCTGCTGAAATAGCGAAATTCCACCAGAAGCAGGATCTAACATGTCTTCCATCGTCGATACACCTTATTCAACGCTGTCCCAGCCTAAATCGGGCTGGCAACTGTTTAAAAGCCTGGCATCCGGTTCCCTCACGCCGGGGCTGGCGTGGCAAAATCCGGCCTATCGACGTAAGTTTATGCTGCGCTCGCTGGCAACGCCGTTCACCACTGCGCGCCTGCTCGGAAACCTTGCAAAACAGCCCCGTCTGATGCAGATCCTGCGCGTGCAGCCCGGCCTGCCGTGCCGCCTGCACCGACCGTGGCTGACCGTCAATATGGGCCGTCAGAATACGCTGGACGCATTGGACAATCACTATCAGATGATGAGCCGCCATCTTCCGGCGTCACTGCTGAACGGCTACCTTTCCAGCCAGGGCATCACGCTGGTGACGTTAACGGGCAAAGAGGAGCAGCAGTTTAGCGTTCGCCTGAGCGCGGATGCGTTTCTGGACAAAGAAGGGGAAGCGACCCTCACTTTTTGTGACCACCAGAACACGGTGCTGGCCGAGCTGACCTTTACGCTGTGCAAATACCAGGGCAAGTCAACGCTCTTCATCGGCGGAATGCAGGGGGCGAAAGCGCATGTCCCGCACGAGCACATTCAGCTGGCGACCAAAGCCTGTCACGGACTGTTCCCAAAACGTCTGCTGGTAGAAGCGGTCATGACGCTGGCAGGCGCCTTCCCCGTCGAGCAGATCCTCGCGGTGAGTAACGCCACCCACATCTACCGCAGCTGGCGCTATCGCAAGAAAAAAGAGGGAAAATTGCTGGCTGACTATGACAGCTTCTGGCGCTCCCTTGGCGGACAGCAGCAGGAGAACGGTAACTTTGCACTGCCACTGACCATGCCACGCAAACCGATGGAAGAGATTGCGAGTAAAAAACGGTCCGAGTACCGCCGCCGCTATATCCTGCTTGATAGCCTGCATCAACAGGTATCGCAGGCGACTGCCCGTTAATCGGCTCTCCCGCGTGCCAGCCAGAGGACGCGGGAGAACATTTTACGCAGCAGCGTGGGCACCGACTCCACGCCCCGCCTGCCCGCTTCCGTCGCGACTTCAATGGCCAAATCCGGTTTTGACGACCGATGGATAGCTTTGGCGATCACCCGACGCATATTCATGGGCACATCCACCGGGATCATCGCCACGCGGTGAAAGACGTCGTCAAATCCCTGGCGGTACATAAAGTGCTCCATGTCCATCGCGGGCAGCGTGGTCAGATGTTCCCGCTCCTCTTCACGATCGTTATTGAGCAGGCTGCGCACGGTCGCCGCATATTTTTTACCCGCCTCATCGCCATCCACCAGCACGTGCCACTCTATCCCCATCCGGCGCGCAAATTTGATCAGCGGCTTTAAGCCAGACTGAGCAAATTCGATCACTTTGATGCCTTCGGCATCAAAGTGGTGTCCGCACTGGCGCGCCAGCTCGTTTATCACCCAGGTTTCGGTTTCCCCTTCCACCAGCAACCAGCAGCGGGCAAACAGGGAAGAGGCACGGTTAAAACGGATATGAAACGCAATGCGTCGGCCATCTTCGGCATTTAACCCGCCGGGCCCGAGCCGGTAGGCGGTGACCCGCGAGGATTCACGCACCAGGCGGCAGACATACTCCACCGGCGTCAGGGAGAGCAGCTCGCCGGAATTCGTGGTGGTGACACGCTGCAACGGCAGCAGATTAAGAAGATGCCACGCCACGGAAAGCATAATCGGGTGCAGCCGCGTTTCCGGATCTTCCACCAGCAGCAGAGGGCGCGCGTCCCGATCCAGGCGCACCGTCCCTTTCGCCTGTAAAAGCGTGGAGAATAATCCCAGCAGGATCACCCGATGCGTGCGCCCGTTGGGGCGGTCGATCATGCGGTTGATAATATCGAGATAGCGCCAGCTTCGTTGCTCGTCGTGCGAGCGGCGGCGCATCAGGCGGTGGCGCGCCTGCCCCGTTCCCTGCTCGGAGAAGTAGTGCTCCAGCAGTTGGACCATGGCAGACAGTCCCTGACGGATCTGGCCGTCGGTGAGGTTCTGCGGCCGCGAGACCAGTTCACGGGCGAGGAAATCCAGCTCGCGGGCGGTTACTTCCACCTCAGGCATATTCGGTACGGTGCCGTTACGGATCCGCCGCATAAAGCGCGCGTCTCGTAAGCGCAACACGGGGGAGAGGCGGATAAGATGGCGGGCAAGCTCGTCAATATTATCGAGCGGGATCGGATTCCCCTTCTCATCAAGAAATTCACGCAGGGTTAATACCCCGTCGTTTTGCGCCATTTCGCCCTCAAGGCGATAGAAAATACGCTGGAACCCATCTTCACAGGGCACCCAGCAGGGCGACATAGGGCGAAAACGACGCACGCGATGGCGACCGGGCTCGGATTCGCGGAAGGTCAGAATGATATGCAGGTGTTTCTCGCGCCCATTGACATCCCCCGGCGGAAACCAGAAGTCATCATGGACAAAGTGGTACAAGTTCTCTTCGGGCGAAAGCAGCAGCGTCAGGGCATCCAGCAGGCTGGATTTACCCCAGGCGTTTTCGCCTATCAGGACGTTGTTCTGTTCCAGTTGCAGCGACAGGCGGTTAATCCCGCGAAACCCGACAATCTCCACACGTTCGAGTAGCATACATCCCCCGCATTTCGGCCACTTTTTCCTTCAAGTTATCAGCAGTATAGCGGCAGGCTGTAGGTCACGACAGCAGAATATACGCCCCCTTAATTATTGGGCTATGCTCTAATTACCTCCGTTCTGAACAAGGATTGACATCACATTGCCTTAAATCAAATTTAGTGAATTTATTTGAGTGGCGAAGGGATGTTGATGGTTTCAAAATACTGGCTCTTTGAGTCGTCATCCCTTTATGGCGATATAACCCGCGCGCAGGAATGGGCGCGGACGTTTATTATTGAGGTGGTTATGTTCAGAAAATTAGCGGCAGAATGCTTTGGTACATTCTGGCTGGTGTTTGGTGGTTGCGGTAGTGCAGTACTCGCAGCCGCATTTCCGGAATTAGGCATTGGATTTGTCGGCGTCGCGCTGGCATTCGGTTTAACCGTATTAACCATGGCATTCGCCGTGGGGCATATTTCCGGCGGTCATTTCAACCCGGCCGTCACGTTAGGTTTATGGGCGGGCGGACGTTTCCCGGCGAAAGATATTATTGGCTATATTATTGCCCAGGTTATTGGCGGTATTATTGCCGCGGCGGTGTTGTACGTCATTGCCAGCGGAAAAGCCGGGTTTGACGCCGCGGCCAGCGGATTTGCGTCAAACGGCTTCGGCGAACACTCTCCAGGCGGCTACTCAATGCTGTCTGCTATCGTGATTGAAATTGTGCTCACCGCAGGTTTCCTGTTGGTGATCCACGGCGCAACGGACAAATACGCGCCTGCGGGCTTTGCCCCCATTGCTATTGGTCTGGCGCTGACGCTTATCCACCTGATCTCCATCCCGGTGACCAATACCTCCGTTAACCCGGCACGCAGCACCGCGGTGGCTATTTTCCAGGGCGGCTGGGCGCTTGAACAGCTGTGGCTGTTCTGGGTGATGCCAATTATTGGCGGTATTATGGGCGGCGTGCTGTATCGCACCCTGCTGGAAAAACGCGATTAATTAAGTGCGGCCTGTAATGTCGGGTGGCGCTAAAGCTTACCCGACCTACGTGAGTGTGCACTTTGTAGGCCGGGTAAGGCGCAGCCGCCACCCGGCTTTCTTTTGCCGCTTTACTGTACAGCCTTTATTGGGTAGTGTCTCTGGCGCTTAAATGATACTCAAAAGGACCGGCTGTTCATGTTCTCAGGACTCCTCATCATTCTTCTGCCCCTGATTGTGGGCTACCTTATTCCGCTGCGTCATGAATCGGCCTTAAAGCTTATTAATCGTTTTCTCAGCTGGATTGTTTACGTCATTCTGTTCTTTATGGGGATCAGCCTGGCCTTCCTGGATAATCTGGGGACGAACTTGCTTTCCATCCTGCATTATTCTGCGGTTACGGTAGTGGTTATTCTGCTGTGCAATATTGCCGCGCTGTTCTGGCTGGAACGCACTATTCCCTGGAAAAATCACCACCATCAGGAAAAGCTTCCCTCCCGAATTGCGATGGCGCTGGAATCATTAAAGCTGTGCGGCGTGGTGGTGCTCGGTTTTTTACTGGGGCTAACCGGATGGGCTTTTTTACAGCACGCTACGGAAGCCAGCGAATATACGCTGATTTTCCTGCTCTTCCTGATCGGTATTCAGTTGCGAAATAATGGCATGACGCTGAAACAGATTGTCCTGAACCGCCGGGGCATGATGGTTGCCGTTATCGTTGTGGCCAGCTCAATGGCGGGGGGAGTGATTAACGCCTTTATTCTCGATCTGCCGCTGAAAACCAGCCTGGCGATGGCATCCGGTTTTGGCTGGTATTCGCTCTCCGGTATTCTGCTGACCGAATCGTTTGGTCCGGTGATCGGCAGCGCCGCCTTCTTTAACGATCTGGCGCGCGAGCTGATAGCCATCATGCTGATCCCCGGCCTGGTACGCCGCAGCCGCTCTACCGCGCTGGGCCTGTGCGGGGCCACCTCAATGGACTTTACCCTGCCGGTGTTACAGCGCTCGGGAGGGCTTGAGATGGTCCCTGCCGCTATTGTACACGGCTTTATTCTGAGCATGCTGGTCCCCATCCTGATGGCGTTCTTCTCAGCCTGATACTGCTTTGGCGGTAGTGAACCTGCCGCCAAAATTGCGCTAAATCAATAACCCTCCACTTAGTATAAGAAAGCACTTTTCTCCGTTGTGGCACAGGCATAACCTTAAACATGTATCTGAAATATAACTTTAACAGGTGTGATTATGTTTTGTGTGCAATGTGAACAAACCATCCGTACCCCGGCAGGCAACGGCTGCTCTTACGCGCAGGGTATGTGCGGCAAAACCGCAGAAACGTCCGATCTCCAGGACCTGCTGATTGCGGCGCTGCAAGGCTTATCCGCCTGGGCCTTCAAGGCCCGTGAATATGGCCTTGTCGATCACTATGTCGACAGCTTTGCGCCGCGCGCATTTTTCTCCACGCTGACTAACGTTAACTTCGATTCTCCACGCATTGTGGGCTATGCCCGCGAAGCGATTGCCCTGCGTGAAGCCCTGAAAGCGCAATGCCTGAATGCCGACGCCAGCGCCCGCGTGGACAACCCGATGGCGGAACTACAGCTGGTGAGCGACGACCTGGGCGAGCTACAGCGTCAGGCCGCCGAATTTACTCCCAATAAAGACAAAGCGGCGATTGGCGAGAACATCCTCGGCCTGCGCCTGCTGTGCCTGTACGGTCTGAAAGGTGCTGCGGCGTATATGGAGCACGCGCACGTACTCGGCCAGTACGACAACGACATTTATGCCCAGTACCACAAAATCATGGCATGGCTGGGCACCTGGCCTTCCGACATGAACGCCCTGCTGGAATGCTCGATGGAAATCGGCCAGATGAACTTCAAAGTGATGAGCATTCTGGATGCCGGTGAAACCAGCACCTACGGTCACCCAACGCCGACGCAGGTCAACGTCAAAGCGACCGAAGGTAAATGCATCCTGATCTCCGGCCACGACCTGAAAGATCTCTACAACCTGCTGAAGCAGACCGAAGGCACCGGCGTTAACGTCTATACCCACGGCGAAATGTTGCCCGCGCACGGCTACCCGGAACTGCGTAAATTTAAGCATCTGATCGGTAACTACGGCAGCGGCTGGCAGAACCAGCAGGTGGAGTTCGCCCGATTCCCTGGCCCAATCGTCATGACCTCTAACTGCATCATCGACCCTACCGTGGGCGCGTATGACGACCGTATCTGGACCCGCAGCATCGTCGGCTGGCCGGGCGTGAGCCACCTTGAAGGCGATGATTTCGGTCCGGTTATCGCGCAGGCGCAGCAGATGGCGGGCTTCCCGTACAGCGAAATTCCGCACCTCATCACCGTCGGTTTTGGCCGTGAAACCCTGCTGGGTGCGGCGGATTCCCTGATTGACCTCGTCAGCCGTGAAAAACTGCGTCACATCTTCCTGATCGGCGGCTGTGACGGCGCGCGCGGGGAACGTAACTATTTCACCGATTTCGCCACCCGCGTTCCGGAAGACTGTCTGATCCTGACCCTGGCCTGCGGTAAATACCGTTTCAACAAGCTGGACTTCGGCAACATCGAAGGTCTGCCACGCCTGGTGGATGCTGGTCAGTGTAACGATGCATATTCAGCCATCATTCTGGCGGTCACGCTGGCAGAGAAACTGGGCTGCGGCGTGAACGATCTGCCGCTGTCGCTGGTGCTCTCCTGGTTCGAGCAGAAAGCGATCGTTATTCTGTTGACCCTGCTCTCTCTCGGCGTGACCAACATCGTCACCGGGCCGACCGCGCCAGGCTTCCTGACGCCGGACCTGCTGGCCATCCTGAACGAGAAATTTGGTCTGCGTTCCGTGACCAACGTTGAAGATGATATGAAGCAACTGCTGTGCGCGTAAGGAGTAACTCATGACCATGCCAACCTCACAATGTCCGTGGCGGATGCAGGTTCATCACATCCAACAGGAGACGCCGGATGTGTGGACACTGTCGCTGCTGTGCCATGACTACTACCCGTACCGCGCAGGTCAGTATGCGCTGGTGAGTGTGCGTAATTCGGCGGATACCCTGCGCGCCTACACGATCTCCTCCACGCCGGGCGTGAGCGAATACATAACGCTCACCGTCCGTCGTATTGATGACGGCGCAGGCTCCCGGTGGCTGACCCGTGACGTGAAGCGCGGGGATTACATCTGGCTGTCTGACGCGCAGGGCGAGTTCACCTGCGACGACAAGAAGGAAGACAAATTCCTGCTTCTGGCGGCAGGCTGTGGCGTAACGCCGATTATGTCGATGCGCCGCTGGCTGGCGAAATACCGTCCTCAGGCCGACGTGCAGGTGATCTTTAGCGTGCGTTCCCCGGAAGATGTGATTTTTGCCGAGGAATGGCGAAATTATCCGGTGACCCTGGTGGCTGAGCACAACGCGACGCACGGTTTTGTCGCGGGGCGTCTGAGCCGCGAAATGTTGCAAAGCGTGCCGGACATTGCGGATCGTACCGTGATGACCTGCGGCCCGGCGCCGTACATGGAGATCGTGGAGAAAGAAGTGAAAGCGCTCGGCGTGGCCCGCTTCTTTAAAGAGCAGTTCTTCACGCCTGTAGCGGCAGCGGCGACCAGCGGGATGAAGTTCACGAAGCTGCAACCGGCGCAGACCTTCTTTGGTCGCGTGGGCACCACGCTGCTTGAAGCGCTCGAAAGCAATAACGTGCCGGTAGCGGCAGCCTGTCGTGCGGGTGTGTGCGGCTGCTGTAAGACGAAGGTGGTTTCCGGTGAATACACCGTCACCAGCACCATGACGCTGACCGATGCGGAAATTGCAGAGGGTTACGTGTTGGCGTGTTCATGCCATCCGCAGGGGGACCTGGTGCTGGCATAATCTGGCGCAGTGCCTCCATTTGTTGCCGGGTGGCACTGCGTTTACCCGGCCTACTTTGTACATGTTGGCTCTTCGTAGGCCCGGTAAGCGTTAGCGCCACCGGGCTTTTTGCCGGGTGACACTGCGTTTACCCGGCTTACGTTGTGCCTACTGCCTGTGCGTATGGAATACCAGGCAGCCAATACAGTGACTTTCTTCTAAGCTTGTAAGCGATATCACATAAAGGAGAAGGACCACCATGAAACAAACCGTGGCTGCATACATAGCGAAAACCCTGGAGCAGGCTGGCGTAAAGCGTATCTGGGGCGTCACCGGCGATTCGCTGAACGGACTCAGCGACAGTCTTAACAAGATGAAGACCATTGAATGGATGCCCACCCGCCATGAAGAGGTCGCCGCCTTTGCCGCGGGTGCCGAAGCGCAGCTCACGGGCGAACTCGCCGTCTGTGCAGGTTCCTGCGGACCGGGAAACCTGCACCTTATCAACGGTCTTTTCGACTGTCACCGCAACCATGTTCCGGTGCTGGCGATTGCCGCACATATTCCGTCATCCGAAATCGGCAGCGGCTATTTTCAGGAGACGCATCCTCAGGAGCTGTTCCGTGAATGCAGCCACTACTGCGAGCTGGTCTCGTCGCCGGAGCAGATCCCACAGGTGCTGGCGATAGCCATGCGTAAGGCGATCCTGAATCGCGGGGTTTCGGTGGTTGTGCTGCCGGGGGACGTGGCGCTGAAGGCCGCACCTGAAACCGCCACCACCCACTGGTACTCTGCGCCACAGCCAACCATTACCCCTGCGGATGAAGAGCTTAAAAAGCTGGCGCAACTGCTGCGATACTCCAGCAATATCGCCCTGATGTGCGGCAGCGGCTGTGCCGGCGCGCATAAAGAGCTGGTGGAATTTGCCGCTAAGCTGAAGGCGCCAGTTGTGCACGCCCTGCGCGGGAAAGAGCACGTTGAATACGATAACCCGTACGATGTGGGCATGACCGGGCTGATCGGTTTTTCCAGCGGCTTCCATACCATGATGAACGCCGATACGCTGATCCTGCTCGGCACCCAGTTCCCGTACCGCGCGTTCTACCCGACGGATGCGAAAATTATCCAGATCGACATTAATCCCGGTAGCATCGGCGCGCACAGCAAGGTGGATATGGCGCTTATCGGCGATATTAAATCCACCCTCGCCGCCCTCCTGCCGCTGCTGGAAGAAAAAACGGACCGCAAATTCCTCGATAAAGCCCTGAGCGACTATCGCGATGCGCGTAAGGGGCTGGACGATCTGGCCAAACCGAGCGAAAAAGCGATCCACCCGCAGTATCTGGCGCAGCAGATCAGCCACTTCGCCGACGACGATGCCATCTTCACCTGCGACGTGGGTACGCCCACCGTCTGGGCCGCGCGCTATCTGAAAATGAACGGCAAACGACGCCTGCTTGGCTCGTTCAACCATGGCTCAATGGCCAACGCCATGCCGCAGGCGCTGGGCGCAAAAGCGACGGCACCGGAACGTCAGGTGGTGGCGATGTGCGGCGACGGCGGGTTCAGTATGCTGATGGGGGATTTCCTGTCGGTGGCGCAGATGAAGCTTCCGCTGAAAATCGTGGTCTTTAACAACAGCGTGCTGGGCTTTGTGGCGATGGAGATGAAGGCCGGAGGCTACCTCACGGACGGCACCGAGCTGCACGACACCAACTTCGCCCGCATCGCCGAAGCCTGCGGTATCACCGGTATTCGGGTGGAGAAAGCCTCAGAGGTGGACGAAGCCCTGCAACGTGCCTTCTCCATCGACGGCCCGGTGCTGGTGGATGTGGTGGTCGCCAAAGAAGAGCTGGCAATCCCGCCTCAAATCAAGCTGGAACAGGCTAAAGGTTTTAGCCTCTACATGCTGCGCGCCATCATCAGCGGGCGCGGTGACGAAGTGATCGAACTGGCAAAAACCAACTGGCTCAGGTAAAACATTTCACAAGACCTCTTAAATGAAAGGGATGTGAAATGATTGATTTACGTAGTGATACCGTTACCCGTCCGGGCCGCGCCATGCTCGAAGAGATGATGGCCGCCCCGGTCGGGGACGACGTCTACGGCGATGACCCGACGGTCAACGAACTCCAGCGCTATGCGGCCGAGCTGAGCGGTAAAGAGGCTGCCCTGTTCCTGCCCACCGGCACGCAGGCTAACCTGGTGGCGCTGCTGAGCCACTGCGAGCGCGGCGAAGAGTATATCGTCGGCCAGGGGGCGCATAACTACCTGTACGAAGCCGGCGGCGCGGCGGTGCTTGGCAGCATTCAGCCGCAGCCGATCGATGCTGCGCCGGACGGTACGCTGCCGCTGGACAAAGTCGCGGCAAAAATCAAAGCCGATGATATTCACTTCGCCCGCACTAAACTGCTGAGCCTCGAAAACACCCATAACGGTAAAGTCCTGCCGCGCGAATACCTGAAAGCGGCATGGGATTTTACCCGCGAGCGCAAGCTCGGCCTGCACGTTGACGGCGCACGTATCTTCAACGCCGTGGTGGAGTACGGCTGCGAGCTGAAAGAGATCACCCAATATTGCGACTCGTTCACCATTTGCCTCTCTAAAGGGCTGGGCACGCCGGTAGGTTCCCTGCTGGTTGGCAGCGCGGACTACATCAGACGCGCCAACCGCTGGCGCAAAATGACCGGCGGCGGGATGCGTCAGGCGGGTATTCTGGCGGCTGCCGGACTGTACGCCCTGAAAAATAACGTGTCACGCCTGAAAGACGATCACGACAATGCGGCGTGGATGGCAGCGCAGCTGCGTGAAATCGGCGCTGATGTCATGCGTCATGACACCAACATGCTGTTTGTCCGCGTCGGCAATGAGCATGCTGCCGCGCTGGGCGAATTTATGAAAGCCCGAGGCGTGCTGATCAACGCCTCCCCGGTCGTGCGACTGGTGATGCATCTTGACGTTAACCGCGAGCAGTTGACCGAGGTGGTGAAACACTGGCAGGCGTTTTTACAGCGTTAAGGAGCATACCGTGCCGCAACGTATTCTGGTGCTCGGTGCCAGCGGGTATATCGGTCAGCATCTGACCACTGCGTTAAGCCAGCAGGGGCACCAGGTGCTGGCAGTGGCACGCAACACGGAACGCCTGCAAAAGCTACATTTGCCTGGCGTGACGTGTCACAACGTTGACCTTAACTGGCCGAAAGCGCTTCCTGCGCTGCTGGAAGGGGTCGATACGCTTTACTACCTTGTTCACAGCATGGGCGAAGGCGGCGATTTTATCGCCCACGAGCGTCAGGTGGCGATGAACGTACGTGATACGCTGCTGCAAACGCCGGTAAAGCAGGTGATCTTTCTAAGCTCGCTTCAGGCGCCTGAGAACGAGCAGTCAGACCATCTGCGCGCCCGGCAACTGACGGCAGAGACATTGCGAAGCGCCCTTATCCCCGTCACCGAACTGCGGGCAGGGATCATCGTCGGCGCGGGTTCCGCCGCGTTCGAAGTGATGCGCGATATGGTCTACAACCTGCCTGTGCTGACACCGCCGCGCTGGGTACGCTCGCGCACCACGCCCATTGCGCTGGAGAATTTACTCCACTATCTGGTGGCATTGCTGGATCATCCGGCGGCGGCGCATCGTGTGCTGGAGGCGGCTGGCCCGGAAGTGTTGAGCTATCAGGCGCAGTTCGAACATTTTATGCGGGTGAGTGGCCGCCGCCGCTGGCTGGTGCCCGTCCCCTTCCCGACCCGCTGGATTTCGGTGTGGTTTTTGAATGTGATCACCTCCGTGCCGCCGACGACTGCCAAAGCGCTTATACAGGGACTGAAACACGATCTGCTGGCGGACGATCGTGAACTGCGTGCCTTGATCCCTCAGGAATTGATCCCCTTCGACGATGCCGTACGCAATACGCTGAAAGAAGAAGAGAAGCTGGTGAACTCCAGTGACTGGGGCTACGACGCGCAGGCGTTTGCCCGCTGGCGGCCCGAGTACGGCTATTACCCAAAACAGGCGGGCTGTACGGTAAAAACCACTGCCAGCCTCTCAGCGCTGTGGGACGTTGTGAACCAGATCGGCGGCAAAGAGCGCTATTTCTTCGGCAATATCCTCTGGCAAACGCGCGGCGCGCTGGATCTGCTGGTGGGTCACCGGCTGGCAAAAGGCCGTCCTGCCGCCCCGTATCTGAACGTGGGCGATACGGTCGACAGCTGGAAGGTGATCATCGTTGAGCCGGAAAAACAGCTGGCGCTGCTGTTTGGCATGAAGGCACCGGGGCTGGGGCGGCTCTGCTTCACCCTTAAAGACAAAGGCGATCACCGCGAGCTGGACGTTCGGGCGTGGTGGCACCCGCACGGAATGCCCGGGCTGTTCTACTGGCTGCTGATGATCCCGGCACACCTGTTTATCTTCCGCGGAATGGCGAAAAGGATTGCGCAACTGGCAGAAGAAAAGCGGGAAAGTAATTAAATAAAACCCTTTTTCTTTCACCTTTCCCATTGCAACACATCGTAATTCACGAAAGAATGCGCACGAAATTCTTTTCAACACAGTGGATTGTTATGAAGGTACTGGTTACCGGGGCGACCAGCGGCTTAGGCCGAAATGCGGTCGAATTTCTGCGCAACAAAGGCATCAGCGTGAGGGCCACCGGTCGCAACGAGGCGATGGGCAAGCTCTTGCAAAAAATGGGCGCTGAGTTTGTCCATGCCGACCTGACGGAGCTGGTCTCCTCTCAGGCCAAGGTGATGCTCGCCGGTATCGATACGCTGTGGCACTGCTCCAGTTTTACCTCCCCGTGGGGTACCCAGGAAGCCTTCGATCTCGCCAACGTGCGCGCCACGCGCCGTCTGGGCGAATGGGCCGTCGCCTGGGGCGTGCGTAACTTTATTCATATCTCTTCCCCGTCGCTCTATTTTGATTATCACCATCATCGTGATATTCAGGAAGATTTCCGCCCTGCGCGCTTTGCCTGTGAATTTGCCCGCAGTAAAGCGGCTGGCGAAGAGGTGATCGACCTGCTGGCCCAGTCAAATCCGCACACCCGCTTTACCGTGCTGCGACCACAGAGCCTGTTTGGGCCGCACGACAAAGTCTTTATCCCGCGACTGGCCCAAATGATGCACCATTACGGCAGCGTGCTGTTACCGCGCGGCGGCGATGCGCTGGTAGACATGACCTATTACGAAAATGCCGTTCACGCCATGTGGCTGGCGAGCCAGCCGGAGTGCGATAAGCTGGTGTCGGGCCGCGCCTATAACATCACCAACGGCGAACCCTGTACCCTGCGCAGCATTGTGCAAAGGCTGATTGATGAGTTAAAAATCGACTGCCGGATCCGTTCCGTTCCCTACCCGATGCTGGACATGATTGCCCGCAGCATGGAGCGCTTTGGCAGTAAATCGGCGAAAGAGCCTGCGCTGACGCATTACGGTGTGTCGAAGCTCAACTTCGATTTTACGCTGGATATTTCTCGGGCGGAGAACGAGCTGGGGTATAAACCGATTATCTCGCTGGATGAAGGGATCGTGCGTACGGCGGCGTGGTTACGGGATCACGGGAAGTTGCACCGGTAAGCGTTCCAGCCTCATGTAGGCCGGGTAAGCGCAGCGCCACCCGGCAAAAAACAGAGAGTGCGGACTGATGCCCTCACCCCGGCCCTCTCCCACAGGTAGAGGGTGCAAACATTAAAACGGCAACCCGAGGGTTGCCGTTTGCTTTTACAGAGCCGTCCAGGCTTCAGCCCATGCCAGGCCTGCACCCGGCTCATAGTACGTCGGCGCACTGTTACACCAGCCGCTGTACGGGAACGGTTTGCACTGGAACAATTTACCGTGGTTGTTCACGATATCACCGGCGTTGTACTTGCTGTTCGCGCTCCATGCCGGGTAAGACGTATCTTCTCCGGATGGCGTTGCCGCTTTCGCTTTCACGTTCAGCAGGTAAGACGTGGTGCTGCTCAGCTCGCCATCGCTGACGGTCAGGCTCACTTCATACTGCTGCGCCGTTGCAGACTCAGGCGCCTTAAAGGTCACCACCGCTTTATCTTCGCCGGTCACGGTCTGGCCATCCTGAGAACGCCAGGTGTAGGTCAGCTTGTTGCCGTCTGCGTCGGTAGAGCCTTCCGCGCTCAGAGAAACCTGCGCGCCCGCTTCTACGGCACCGATTGGGCCCGCAATCTGCGCAACCGGCGCGTGGTTCACCGCGACAGGTTCAACCGGAGTTTCATCCGGAACTGGCGCTGGCGTTGGGGCCGGCGTAACATCTTCAGAAGGTGTTGGCGTTGGCGTGACCGGGGTTTCGTCCGGCGTCACCGAGGAACCGTCGTCATTCACGATATTCACGTTATAGAACTTCTGCACGCACTTGCTGTAGTCGCCCTCTTTGAACGCGCTGAACGGTGTCTGATAACCCACCAGCTGGCAAGAGTAAGTCTTGCCGTCCGGGGTATCCGCGCTCCATCCCCAGTCCTGTTCCCAGTAAATCTTCAGGGCGCCTGCGCCACCTTCGTCAAACTGCTTCATGTTGGCGCAACCCAACACTTCGTTCGCCGGAACAGGGACTTTCAGGTAGTTCGCAAATTCTTTGTAATACTTGATACGGTTCTGAGACTGCGCAATTTCAGTCGGGCCGCCGCACTCAACGCCACCGTTGATGATCTGGGTTGTTACACCGAAGCCCGGGACCAGTCCGTTGGCTTTATCGTGATCGTTCGGCTGCCATGTACCGTCGATCACCTGCAACATGCTTGGTTTTGGCGGCTGTGGATAGGCGAAGAAGAAGATAGCACTGGCCAGGTTCAGCCAGGTGTCCGCCACCAGCTCAGGTTTATCGAGCAGGGTACGCACGTCGCCGTACATCGCTTCAGAGAATGGACCGTAGTTGTAGTTGTAGGACAACTGTTTCGCACCGCGTCCGAAATAGCTCAGGAAATCGCCGTCTTTGTCTTTACCGCAAGGCCAGGTCTGTCCCTGCCAGACGTCCGGGTTACATTCGCCGTTATAGCCGCCCTTCTGCCCTTCGCTCCAGCCCATTTCACGCACGTGGACCAGCGCCTGACGCCATTCGGCTTCCGGACGCCAGCTTTCGTGGCCGCCGGTTTCCTGGGCAAAGTGGGCAAACATGGTCGCCAGCTCTTTGCGGCAGATAGCGTCGCTGTCACGACCGTCGTTGTAGGTCTTACACAGCGCCGGGAATTTACCCACGGCTTTCAGGAAGTTGCTGTAGGTATAAGCCTGTGCACGCAGCGGAAAGAGATATTCCCAGTCGCTGGCTTTCACAATCCCTTCAACGCGTTTGACGTTGTCCGGGTTCGCCGCGCGGCCTGGCTCAATCAGTTCGACCTGCGCGTTGTCCAAGGTCTGAATAGTCTCTTTAACGGAGGCCATCAGCGGGAAGTTAGTGAGCTCATGCTCTTTCTTCGCCAGATCGCTGGCTTTCATGGTGTACGGCTCGCCGGTGGTCGCCTGCAAAGAGGCGGCCTGCGCCATAAAAGGTGCAACGCAAGCACCAGCAACAAGTACACTCAGTAACGTCCTTTTGTTCATTTCAGTTTTCCTGTTCGTTTCAAATTAAATGTTAATATCCCGGCTTAGGTATTATTCCGTTAATACATAAACCACATTCAGCTGTTTTCACTTTTCGAAGAACACCTTCAGGAATTCTTCAAAAATAAAAAACGTTAATCGCGTGCTGCTAATTTTAATTGCTGATATTTAGCCCAGACCTTATGGGCATATTTCATCCGCTGCGGATAATTCTCTTTCTTCAACCCGGCGTTATAAGCGCCTACCGCTTCCCAGTTATAGCCATATACTCTTATCATTCCGGAGAGAATGGAGGCACCCACCATGATGGAGGTACACGGCTCGGTCATTAAGCGATACTCATCGATGCCTCTGCTTTCCAGCGCGGTAAAATGCGAGCTGTTGATTTGCATCAGCCCGACATCTCGCGTGCCATCGCGTTTTTTCCCAACCGCGTACGGATTCATACCGGATTCCACATTCGCTATCGCGTACAGTAAATAAGGGTCGACATGATAATAACGCGCCGCTTTATCCCAACAGTTTGCCAGAGCACCCTGGCTTATTATTAATAACAACAAAATGAGCTTTTTCATTTTTACCTGCTGACTTTATTGGTTATTTCTCCTTAGAAACATCCTGTAAAATGAATTTTTAATTACTCCCCCTCAGAAGGGGGGAGTAATTAATGGGTTAGATTATTTGCAATCTGTTGATGCGCCTTCTTTTACCCATACGTCGCTATTTGCTGGGTTATCACCACGGGTCCACCATTTCGCACGGTAAACGTTACCTTCATAGGTGGTGGTGTCGCCGCCGTTATAGACCAGGTCAGAACGCCAGTTCATCTTCACGTTGCTTACCAGCTCCCACGCGTCCATACCGAAGCCAGGCTGATTGCCCTGAGTCCAGTATTTCGCTTTCCACACGAGGTGGTCGAAGCTTACGGTATCGCCGTTGTTATAGATTTTGCTCGCGTCCCACGCAGCGTATTTGCTGGCGTTGGCATCGACAGGTGCATCGCAGCTGCCGGTGGTATCATCAGCTGGCGGGGTTACGTCGTCAGCCGGTGGTGTGACGTCATCGGCAGGAGGCGTTACGTCGTCAACCGGTGGGGTTACGTCATCGGCAGGAGGCGTTACCTCGTCAGCCGGCTTAGGCTCCACCGTCACCTGCACGTCAGACTGCACGCTGGTTTTACCGTCCGTCACAATAACGCTCAGGGTGTAGGAAGAGGTATTGTGCACTTCTGGCGCAGTGATGCGAACGTTCGCCGAATCAGTGCCGGTCGCGTTCATATCAGCCGGTACGCTCCAGCTGTAGGTCAGCGCGTCACCATCAGGATCGGATGCCTGTGCGTGCAGAGAAATTGCTTCACCGGACTGAACGGTAACGGCTTCCATAGCATTGATTACCGGCGCCTGGTTGGCTTTAGGCGCTTTATTCACAACCTGGACGTCAACAGCATTGCTCAGCCCTTTAGCGTCGGTTACGGTCAAACGGAAGACCAGGTTCTGGTCGCTTGTCACAGCCGGAACGCTAAAGCTGGCTTTTGCTTTGGTGCTATTGGCGATGGTCACAGAAGGGCCTGAAACCTGCGTCCATTTATAGGTCAGCGCATCGTCGTCCTGGTCGCTGGAAGCAGAGCCATCCAGGGTCACGGTTGCAGGACCGGTGACATTTTGATCGGCAGCTGAAGCCACTGGCGCATGGTTAGTCTCAACAGGCAGATCCGGGATGGAACTTCCGCCCAGAAGGCTTTCGTTCATGGCGTTCAGGATATCGCCGTTATCAGACTCGATAGACCATGCGAACAGTCCGCCCAGGTTTTTGTTCAGTACGTATTTGCCTTTCGCCATAACGGAACGGGCGTTATCGTACGTCACCAGCTCACCGGTGGACTTGTTGAACACGTACGGCGCTTCAGCCGCTTCGTCATATTTGTATTCCCAGCCCGGTTTGCCCAGCATCTGGTTGACGATTTGACGATAGTCAACGATACCGTTTTCCCATGTCCCTTTAATTGGTCCGGTTGCGGTGCCGGTAAATGGATTATCGCCGGTATAACCATGAACGCCGGTCCAGCCGCGGCCATACATACCTGCGCCTACCACGATCTTGCCTGGCTTAACGCCCTGCTCCAGCATCGCTTTCACCGCGTTATCGGTGGTGTAGTTAGTGTCTGGTTTCCAGGAAGCACCGTACAGGGCGGTCTGGTGGCCCAGATCGGTATTGCTCCAGGCACCGTAGAAGTCGTAGCTCATCAGGAAGATATGGTCGAGGTACTGCTGCGTGGTGTTATAGTCCACGTCTTCGATCTTATCTTTACCGGCACCGATTGCAGTAGTCAGCTCGTAGGTACGACCGGTTTCCGCAGACAGTTCATTCAGCATCTGACGCAGGTCGTGCATCAGCGCGGTGTAGGTAGCTTTATCGGTCTGAGGATTGCCGAGTTTGGCGTTTTCACCGCCGCCGCCCGGGAATTCCCAGTCAATATCCACACCGTCAAACACTTTCCAGGTGGTCAGGAAGTCTTTTACCGACGCCACGAAACGGTCACGCAGTACTTTGTTATCCATCTGATAGAACGGATCGGACAGGGTCCAGCCACCAATGGATGGCAGAATTTTCAGGTCAGGATGGGCTTTTTTCATCGCCATCAGCTGCCCATAGTTACCTTTGTAGGGATCGTCCCAGTTGCTTACGCCTTTCTGCGGTTTCTGCAACGCAGCCCATGGATCGTGAATGGCCACGGTGTAGTCCTGACGGCCAGCACAGGCGCGTTTCAGGGATTCCAGTGCACCTGAAGATTTGGCGCTGTCATTAATACCGTCACCGCCGCAAATTGGAATAAAGCCGTACAGCAGGTGGTTAATGTTCGCGACCGGGATCTTATCCGCAGAGAAGTTTCGATCGTAAACGCCCCACTCAGGGAAATAGGCACCGACGACTTTATCGGTATGCTGAGCGAAAGCTTTGTTATTTTCCAGCAGCGGCGTATTCAGCGGCAGCAAATGGCTTCCGTCGGTATCCGCCACGATAATCAGTTTGCTTGCGCTTTTGGTACAGCCGCTGTCGTTACACAGTTCGACCTGTTCCTGATAGCGGCCCCCTTTTTTGACTTTGAAGGTCGCAGAACCCGCCGCGCTGCCCGCGCCGGTCCAGACGGTCTTGCCGTCCAGCAGCACTTTTGCAGACGTTGGGGCGTCACCGCTCCAGACGTTCCATTCCACTTTTACATCAACACCCTCTTTATGCACTTTGATGAGGTTGTTGTAATCCTGTGCCGCCTGATCCACTTCTACCAGCGCAAATTTATCATTGCCCGATGTAATAGAAGGCGTACCCGGCGCAGCTGCAAATGCGGAGCTGGTGGCCGCCGCAATAAAGAGCGCCAGATATTTTGGTTTCATAAATTTCATTTTTATTTCCTGATAAATTTATTTATAACGTAATAACCCATGCCTTCCGTGAGATCATGGATGCGTTTCGCGTAATGCGTATTTAACCAACGTGAGTGCCGTAAACAAAAAATTGTTGCTGCGCTGTATTCCTCCATAAAAAGATACAAGCCAAATCCCGTGTAGCTTATATCTCCTACGATACACCGAGCGTAAAGAGTCGTCCTTCTCTCGCAGCATCAAAAAGATTTATAAAAAACCTTGACCAGTATATTTAAAATGTGAAAGCAAACTGCTGACTAATAAACACCACGATTCCAGAAAAGGCGAGGTAAGGACCAAAAGAAATAGTGAGGTTATTTTTATTTAAATTATTGACGGCGAAATAACCGACAATACCGCTTAACGCTGCCGCCAGTTCAATGGAGGGTAATGCCTGCCAGCCGCACCAGGCGCCCAGCGCCGCCAGTAGCTTAAAGTCCCCGTAACCCAGCCCTTCTCGTCCGACGATCAGACGAAAAGCCCAGTAGAGCAGCCAGAGCGACAGATAGCCCGCCACCGCGCCAAACAGCGCATCGCGTAGCGGCAATGTGTGGTCAATAGCATGGAGCACTAACCCCGCCCACAGCAGCGGCTGGGTCAGGCAGTCCGGCAACAACTGATGCTGCCAGTCGATCATGGCCAGCGGCAGCAAAAAAGCCGCCAGTAACCACAAAGAGAACAGCGCCTGAACGTCCGGCATGCACCAGGCCGTGATGCCAAAAAACAGCGCGGAGAACAGTTCCACCAAAAAGAGTCGCAGCGGGATCGCGCTGCCGCACTGGTGGCAGCGCCCCCGTAATAACAGCCAACTGAGCAGCGGGATATTTTCCCATGCAGCAAGCGTGTGCTGACACACCGGGCAGTGCGAGGCAGGAAAGAGCAGATTGCCGCTCCCCTCCTCATCCATCACCATTCCCGGTACGCGCTCGGCAACAACGCCGAGAAAACTGCCCATAATCCCGCCCAGGATAGCACTCATCATCGGGAAACCGAGCGGACAGGCCTCCCGCATCAGCGTGAAGGTATTCATGCGCTTTTTGACCAGGTAAGCTGCACCTGTGCTTTCACATCGCTGAGGTGGTCAACCGGCGTGAGGTTTATTTTTTGCAATGTCACGCCGGAGGTCTGATTAATTTCACGCAGCCAGCTTTTTAATTCATATACATTTACCCGATTCACCACGAACGATAAAGTTTGCCCCTCCTGGCGCACATCCGTCAGTGAAAGATTAATTTCATGAGCGCTGTTCTCGACCACCGTACGCGGATTATTCGTTTTAACTAACTGGACCTGAAGATGATTTTTATCAATTTCACTGCGCATCCAGTTAAGCGTCTCTTTTTGTCTTTTAAGCGTCGATTTACTATTTTGAATTATATTATCCAGGGGAATTACTCCTGTGTAATACACCGCAGCCGCCACAATGGCAACGGCACATATTTTTAAAATGATTTTTTCCCGGGCGCTGTAATTCTGATAGCGTGATTTCAGCTGCACGATTCGCTCTTTCATTTATGTTTCCCTGCGATCATGGCGGTATACGGTTCGGTTGTTGAAACAGGTTGTAAGGTAAAATCAAAATTCTCACTGGTCTGGTTCACAAACGCCTGCAACGCGGGCTGGCTTTGCGCGCTAACGCTCAGCGTCAGGGTGTTTTGCTGCGCATCGTATTCCAGCAGATCGATTTCCATCGCAGGGACTGACTGCCTGGCTTTCTCCAGCTCCTCAAGCTGAAGAAAGAACCCCTTGCTCTGTTTTTTCAGGCTTTGGCCAAAGTGATATTTGATATTGGTCTGCTGGCGCATGCTGGGGAAATGGTGCTGATAAACCTGAACGATCTCCTGCTGAACCCGATTTTCCTGCTGCACCAGCATCCAGGTCATCGCAATGCGCGGCCCCAGCAGCAGACCAACGGACAGCAGGCCCGCCGCTATCATCGCTGCTTTCATGCTTTTTGCGGCCTGGCCATGACCGGCCTTAAGGCTGAATTCACCGTGAAGCAGATTCATACGACAGGTTTTCCACTGCGGCTGGATCAGCACCAGCGGGTGCTGCCAGGCATGCTGTACGTCAACGTGAACGTCCGCAGGCGCGTCGCCGTAGCAACACACTTCCCCGTCTCCGGCTTTCTGCATCAACAGCGGCAGCAGGGTTCCCTCCATTTCACCCGCCACGTGGGGAGATAAACGCAGCCAGTAGCCTTTATCCTGTACGACCAGCGTGCTGCCCCCTGCCGCCACGGGCAGCAGCCAGGCATCAGGCAGGGCCTGAATCACGTTTAATCCGGCCTCGTGACAGCGGGTCAATGCCGCACGCAGGCGGTCGGCGTCAATGGCAACGGCGTCGACGTCAGCGCCTTTTTTGTAGAGCACTGTCCAGTGGAGGTTGTCCACGTCGCCAATCAGCGTCTCTTCCGCCATCCACGAGAAGGCCATCGCCTGAGAAGCCACCTTTTTCGGCAGC
Source organism: Enterobacter cloacae complex sp. ECL411 (assembly GCF_021869665.1). Taxonomy (NCBI): domain Bacteria; kingdom Pseudomonadati; phylum Pseudomonadota; class Gammaproteobacteria; order Enterobacterales; family Enterobacteriaceae; genus Enterobacter; species Enterobacter cloacae complex sp. ECL411. Next base: position 1,514,210 of record NZ_CP091486.1, on the reverse strand, counting down.
GTGAAATGGCGGAAAATCATGTCGCTGGCGGGCAGCAGGAGACAAACGCGTGTAGCCAGCGGGTGTTCGGCCAGCATCTCCAGGCTGTCGAGCACCTCGACGCGCTCGCTGCCGGACTCACAGCACATTATTTTCCCGCCCTCGCGGCTGTCGGGGCGAACAAAAAGTACCTGTTTCATAACGTTCTACTTTTCTTATTCAATCATTCGGTAACGACGCTGCCACGTCACGATCTCACCGGCTTCGTTATTCATCTGAAGCTGGCTGACCACGCGAAGCGTTAATTCATCGGTATTGCCGCTGTAATTCACGCGGAAGTACCGGCTGTTTATAGAAAATTGATCTGCCACCTGCGGGAGATCGTCTTTTAACTGCGGGAAGGTCTGCTCCAGCGCTTTGCTGAACGCGTCCATATTTTCCCAGCCCGATTCCGGACGTGTATCCAGCAGACGAACCGCGTCATCCTGCGTGAATTTTCCCGGAAACATGGCCGCCAGCACCATGGCCTGTTCCGGTTGCAGGGTGTTAACGTCCACCTTGCTGGCGGCGTCCGGCAGCGCGCATAACACCTTGCTCACCTTCGGATATGCCGTAACCGGGAACGCTGGCAGCAGTTTGATCTCCGCGATGCTGCGCATCATCTGGTTTGCCGGTTGCCGGGCGGGCACGACGCCAGCCCACGCATCGCTTTCGGCACCCTCTTTCGCCGTGGTGCTGTCACCATCGAGATAATCCACCAGCTGGAAATAGACCGCCTCCGCCGTGCCCGGACTGAGCCCGCTTTCCGTCAGGAGTTGTTCAACAATCCGCTCTTTACGCGGTTTTTCCGCCACAGCGGGAGCGCTTTGCCCCTGGGGCGCGACGTCGGCGGTCAACAGGTTATTGACGTTAAAGCAGTCCTGAGCGTCTTCCACCTGGCTCACGACCGTGTAGTCTTCTCCCTGCGTCTCCAGCGGCTGATGCCAGTCGCCGTCCAGCGCCAGCGGCTTGCTCTCGCCGCTGGCATCGGTCTGTAACCTGTCCTTCACCACTTTTTCCTGGGCCTGCATCGCCCAGCGCAGCTGCTGCTGGCTTATCTGATAATGCGTTTTCTGCAAATTACGGCAGAACTGCTGGCTGATTTTGGCGGCCAGCGCCGACATCATCACCAGCAAAATCAGCACCACCAGCAGAGCGACGCCCTTTTGTTGACGGATTCGGTTCATGGTCTGGTCTCCGGCGAAGGCGCAGGGGCTGCGTCCGGAGTCGTCGCAGGCGCGTCGGCGGCTTTCTCTGGGGCAGCGGCAGCGGCCACCTCCGGCATATCCCCCGGCGTGGTGAACACCCAGCGCCAGGTATCCCCGTTTTCCATCGTCAACGTGACCTCCACGCCGTCCGGCAGATGGGCGGCGTCGTGCCAGGCTGTCTTCCAGCCCTGACGATAAAACCGCCACTGCAATGCTTTTACGCCGCTGACAATCGGCACTTCGTCAGGCTTAACGTCCACCGGGCCGTCAATGACCGGCCAGACGTCGCGGTACAAACGCCCCTCTTCCAGCCGCCAGCGCACGCGCTCCAGCTGGACCGTTCCGCTCACGCCATTCAGGGTGGTCAGTTCAAGGGCATCGCCCTCCTGACGGAACCGCTCTGGCTCATTACGCGGCGCTCGCGCCTGTAGCTGGAAAAAATCGCGCTCCATCAGACTCCAGCCGCGCTGAAGCTGGTTGAGCTTAGCGGCGCTGGCATCGGTGGCCGAGCTGGTACGCATCGCGCCGTCCAGAATTTGCCAGGCCAGGGTGCTGATTACCGCGAAAATAGTCAGCGCAATCATGATCTCCAGCAGGGTAAATCCGCGCTGGCGTCGCGTTTTCTTCACTTGCTCTCTCCCGGCGGAATGATGTGCAGGGAAATAACCGGCTGGCTCTCATCGCCTTCCGCATAGACGCGAATGGAGTTCGCCCAGCCGTTGTCGGCGGTTTTCACCCGCTGCTTACGCCAGTTCCAGCTGCGCCCGCCCATGATTTCCGTCCCCTGCTGCTCAGCATCCGGGAAGTCGGTTTTGGTGAGCTGCGCTTCCGCCAGCTGATTTTCCGCCACCCAACTGGCCTGCAAGGTATCGGCCAAGCCATGGGTAAAACGCACGTTCAGGGAGACCGAGTTCATTAGCGCCAGCGCGGCGGTGGAGAAAATCACCAGCGCGACCATCACCTCCAGCAGCGTCATCCCCTTTTGCTTTGTGTTGTCGTTAGCCATCGTTTTCTACCGATACCGGCGCCGCACCCTGCGACACCACGCGGAAATGGTGCTGTTTGTCGTAACTTTGCAGCGTCAGCGTAAAGCGGCTGATTTCACCGTCCGGTAAAAAGATCACCTGTGGCTCGGACGCCACCGTCGCGGCCAGGCGCTGCGGCGAGAGCGACACGTGCATCTCTTCCGGAAAATCACCTTTGGTGGTAATACGTCCGGCAGATAATGGCACCCAGTGACGCTCGCCATTTTTATCCGCGCTCGTCACCAGCTGATATTTATCAGTGGCGATCACCAGCCCGACAATATTTCCGTCCATCACCGCACGGTCTGAACCATAATCAACGAGCGCTTTTAATTGCTGGCCAAATATATCCGCGCCGCTGCGCGATGGAATGGTGGACACCACCATCATGGCGCAGCTGGCAAATATCACCAGCGCCAGAATAATTTCCAGCAACGTAAAGCCGCGTTGATTTTTCATTACTTCTCGTTCTTATCCAGAGACCAGTTGGTAATGTCATCGGCAGTATTCGCTTCGCCGTCCGGACCCGCAGAGAAAATGTCCACCGCACCGTGTTCACCTGGGCTGACCAGAATATAATCGCTGCCCCATGGATCCTGCGGCAGGCGGCGAATATAGCCATCCGTGCGATAGCCGTTCGGGATTGGTGCGATTTCCGGTTTCGTCACCAGCGCCTGCAAACCCTGCTCTGTGGTCGGGTAGCGGTGGTTGTCAAGCTTATACATATCCAGCGAGCCTTCGAGCGCGACAATATCGCTGGTCGCCTTTTGCGTATCCGCTTTTTCTTTATTACCCATTAAGTTTGGCACTACCATACTCGCCAGAACGCCAAGAATAACAATCACCACCATTAATTCGAGCAATGTGAAGCCCGCCTGGCGAGCCAGGTTTTTACGTTTTAGAGCCATGATTTAACCTACCATATTATTAAGTTGCAGAAGCGGTTGTAATATTGAAAGAACGATGAATAAAACAATCGTCGCCATGGATACCACCAGCGCCGGTTCAAATACCGACAGCGTTAATGTAATTCGATGCTGTAATGCCGATTCCTGATTTTCCGCCGCGCGATCCATTAAATTACCTAATTCCCCGCTCTCTTCACCGGAGGCAATCATATACAGCATGGTTGGCGGGAATAATTTCGCCTGTTCCAGCGCCGCATACAGCGACGCCCCCTGACGTACGGTATCGGCGGCCTGCTCCAGCACCTGCCGGGCATAGAGATTTTCAATACCGTCCATCGCGATATACATCCCCTCCAGCAGCGGCACGCTGCTGGCCTGCAAAATGCTCAGGGTACGGATATAGCGGGCGCTGTTGATGGCGCACACCAGCTTTTTAATCGGCGAGCCGTTCACCAGACAGCTGTGCCAGCGAAAACGGTTTTTCACGTTTCGCACCCAGGTTTTGAAGCCGACGAACGCCCCCGCCAGGCTGCCGACAATATAGATACCCCAGGCTTGCAGGAAATCACTTACCGCAATCAGCGTCCGGGTGGTGATCGGCAGTTGCTGTTTCATGTGGGTAAACTGCTCAATCACCTGCGGCACCACCGCCACCAGCAGAATGCCGATCACCGCGATAGCGACCACGGTGAGGGTAATCGGGTAGACCATCGCCTGCGTCAGCTTGCATTTCATCTTCTGGCGCTGTTCGTTGTACTCCGCCAGCTTCTCCAGCACGTCGCCCAGGTGGCCGGTCTTTTCACCGGCCATCACCAGCGTGCAGTAAAGTTTGTCGAAGGTGCGTGGAAACTGGCTAAAGGCGTCGAACAGCGTATGCCCCTCGACCACCTTCTCGCGGATCTCCATCACCATCGCCGCCAGCTTTTTATCTTCCGTCTGCTTAGAGATCGCCTTCAGCGCACTTTCCAGCGGCAGCGCGGCGTTCACCAGCGTCGAAAGCTGACGGGTAAACATCGACAGCACCGGGGTAGAGAGCTTCGCCCCGGTTTTCGCTTTCCCGCCTGTCGCCGTTTCGCGGGTTTCGGTGATACTCACGGGCATCAGCTTTTGCTCGCGAAGCCACTGGCGAACCTGCTTCTGTCCCTCGGCCTGTAACGTCCCGCGCTGGGTTTTTCCCGCGGCACTCGTCGCCGTCCAGGCGTAGAAGGCCATTACGCATCCCCCCCACGCTCGGCGGTGACGCGCATGACTTCTTCCAGAGACGTCACGCCGCCGATCACCTTCAGCAGCCCGTTTTCACGCAGGCTGTAGGCCTGCTTAAAGAGCTGCGTTTCGATGGACATTTCGTCCTTATCTTCATGGATGGCGCGGCGCATGGTACTGTCCACCACCAGAAACTCATGAATACCGGCGCGGCCCTGATAGCCGCTCTGACGGCAGTGTTCACACCCCACCGCGCGATAAATCGCTTTTGGTGGCGCGTCCATAAAGCTGAACAACGCTTTTTCATTGGCATCCAGCGGACTGGTGGTCCGGCAGTGCGTACACAGCCGACGCACCAGACGCTGGGCAATGACACCGAGCAGCGATGAACCGATTAAAAACGACTCCAGCCCCATATCCCGCAGACGGGTTATCGCCCCTGCGGCACTGTTGGTATGCAGCGTCGACATCACCAGGTGACCGGTCAGCGACGCCTGCACCGCGATCTGGGCGGTCTCACCGTCGCGAATTTCCCCGATCATCACCACGTCCGGATCCTGACGCAGAATCGCGCGCAGCCCGCGGGCAAAGGTCATGTCCACGCGCGGGTTAACCTGCGTCTGCCCCACGCCTTCCAGCTCGTATTCGATCGGATCTTCCACGGTCAGAATGTTGCGCTCGTGACCGTTCAGCGCCGAAAGAATGGCGTACAGCGTGGTACTTTTACCGGAACCCGTCGGGCCGGTAACGAGGATGATCCCATGCGGGCGGTCAATCAGCCCTTTCAGCTTCTCCAGCTCTTCATCAATCAGCCCAAGCTTGTTGATGTCGGGCTTGAGATTGCTTTTATCGAGCAGGCGCATGACCACGCGCTCGCCGTACTGGGACGGAATGGTCGACACACGCACATCGATGGCCTTACGGCCAATGCGCAGGGAGATACGTCCATCCTGGGGGAGACGTTTCTCGGCGATGTCGAGTTTCGACATCACCTTAATACGCGACACCAGCAGCGGCGCGAGCTTACGCGCCGGTTGCAACACCGGGCGCAGCACGCCGTCAACGCGGAAGCGGATGCTCAGCGTGCGCTCGAAGGTTTCGATATGAATATCCGACGCGCCGTCCTTCACCGCCTCGCCGAGAATGGCGTTGATCAGGCGGATCACCGGTGAGTTTTCGTCGTTATCGAGCAGATCTTCGTTATCCGGGATCTCCTCGGTTAAGGCCATCAGATCGATATCCGCGTCCATGTCGTCCACCAGCTGCTGCGACACGCCGCTGCTCTGCTGCCAGATTTTGGCCAGCATCTCGTCAAACGCTTCCGGCGTCACAGTGACGGGGATGAAAGCACGGCCCAGCACCCGGCGCACCTCCAGCAGAGCATGCGCAGGAGTGTCGCCCCGGATATAGACATCATTGTTGTAAAACAGAACGCCGTTATCTTTTGCGTAGTTGCTGCTACACAGTGTTTTACTCAGTTCGTCCACGTTACCCCTCCGCGCTATTCTTTAAACGGATTGCGCGTGGCGCTGGTTTTCACCGGTGCGGCGCCAGTGCTTGCAGAGGGAAACGCGGGCAGGACGGCGTTGTCAGTCGGCTCAACAATACCGAGCTTTTTCTCCTCCACTCGCTGCATCTGGCGCACCCGGATCTGGTCATATTTCTCTTTCGAGGCCGCGCTGTAGTTGTCGTCGTCACGCAGGACGGTGGTATGAATAAACACCATCAGGTTGCGTTTGGAAGTATCCTGCGAGGTGTAGCGGAACAGCTGACCGACCAGCGGGATATCGCCGAGCAGGGGCACTTTGGACACGGACTGTTTGGTCACATTTTCCATCAGACCGCCGAGCACCACCGTCTGACCACTGTGGACCATCACTTCGTTATTAATCGTGCGCGTGTTGAAGGTTGGGCCGAGGCTGGAGTCTTCCGTCGCGCTGTTGTCGACACTCGACACTTCCTGCTCAATCTTCAGATGGATCATGTCGCCATCGTTAATCTGCGGCACAATCTTCAGCTTGGTCCCTACGGTTTTACGCTCAACCGAGTTAAAGACGTTGTCGCCGCTGGTGGTTTGCGAACCGGAAAGCACCGGCACATCCTGACCGACGTTGAACGACGCTTCTTTGTTATCCAGCGTGACCACGCTTGGCGTGGAGAGGATGTCATTTTTGCCGTCAGTGGAAAGCGCGGTCACCAGCGCACCGAAGTCACCGTTAAAGAAGCCGGTCGCAAGGCCAGTGAAACTTGCCCCTTTCATGGTGCCATTTTTAATCTGGCTGATTGGCAGGCCGGTGGAGCCAAACTGCACCCCGCCGTGCTTGCTGGTCCACTGCACGCCAAGATCCAGGCCGTTACCGTCCTGCACTTCGGCAATGATCGCTTCCACCAGCACCTGCGGACGGCGAATATCCAGCTTGTCGATCACTTTCTCGAGGGAGTTCATCACGTTAGGCTGTGCGGTGATCACCAGGGAGTTGGTTGACTCGTCGGCGGTAATATTCAGATCGGTTGAGGTGCTCGCGGATTTCGCTTTGGCCGCACCCGGCTTGTCTTTCAGCTGCTCACCAATCCCGGTGAGAACCGGCACCACTTTGGTGGCGCTGGCATACTTGAGGTAGAAGACGCGGGTATTGCCCTCGTTATTCTGCTCACGATCCAGCTGATGAATAAGGGAACGGGTGCGCGCCCGCGCATCTTCCGCGCCGCTGATCACCAGGCTGTTGGTTTCGTCATCCGCGACGACTTTAGTCGCCAGCTGCGGCGCGTTCTGCCCTTTCTGTTCTTCATTGTTGAGGTTATTCAACATCTCCGAGAGTTCTTTGGCGGACGCAAAGCGCAGCGGGATGATTTCGCGACGCTGGATGCCGTCTTTATCGACGCGCTGCACCAGATCCACCAGCCGGTTCACCACCGAGGCTTTACCGGTTAACAGCAGGACGTTGGACGGCTCAAAGTGGACCACGTTCCCGATACCGGTGGCATCGTTGAGCTGACGCAGCAGCGGGGCCAGCTCACGAACAGGCACGTTTTCCATGCGCACCACGCGGGTGATGATCTCATCACCTTTGCCCGGATTTTTGCTGTCTGCCAGCGGCGCACCGGCGGTACGCGCCACGCTTGAGCGCACCACTTTGACCATGCCGTTGTCCATCGGGATCACCGACAGGCCGTAGAGATCCAGCACGCTCAGAAAGAATTGATAGTACTCATCTTCCGTCAGCACGTTGTAGGTTCGGACCGAGACGGTTCCCTGGACGGACGGATCGACCAGAATGGTTTTATTGAGATTGCGGCCTACCGTATCGATAAACTCGCGAATATCAGTATTTTTAAAACTCGCGCTAAAGTTAGCTGCAAGCAGCGAACTGGAATATAACGACAATGCGGTCAGCGCCACGCACGCCCAGGGAATTTTTTTCATGTCTGCACACTTTTTAATTGTTTAGAACATTAATCCGAATATTTTCAAGGTGAGCGTGACGTCGTACGATGACCTCCGCTTCTTTCATTTTTGACCAGTTGGCAATAATGCTTTTCGCTTTTGCTTCATCGGTCATATCGACAGAGTTAACCTGAACCGCCACATCGCCTTTTACCAGACCTGACTGGCTGTAAAAGGCGGAGGCATTCCTTGGGTTTATCCTGTAGCCTTCCAGTCGGCCCTTTTCAATTATGGGTTTTAACACCAGATAATCATCAAGATGCACACTCTCTGCGCCAACATCTTTTGTCGATTTCGTTACCGGGCCGCTATCCACGCCACCCTTAAAATAGTCCGGTTTATTTAATGCCAGAACCTGCGTAGTACCTTCATAATTAACCACCACATTATCTTTGTTTATTTCCTGAATAAATGCGTCGTTAAATCCAGAGAGAGGTTCACCCTCACGGTAGCTTCTCTGACCGCCTGGCGTTTTGATGACAGCAAAGGAGAGCCAGGCGTCATCGCTGTTCACAATACCTTCGATTTCAGCTGCCAGCGGGGCTTTCACCGCACCCGGTAAGATTTCCTGACGCACGGCTGCCGTAAAAAGCGTAAAGGATTTCTCTTCGCGCGTTTTTTTCAGCGGCTGTTGATCGGCATTAGCCAACTTATTCATAACTTTTTTATAATCTTTAAAGGTGAGATACCCTTGCTGGCCGCAAAAGATCAGCAGCACAAACATAATACAAGGCGTTATCCACCGTGAAAGAAATGAGAACCTCATTTTTTATCCGGCCTATAGCAAAGCAAAAATAAGCAGCGTCATACTGCGCCAATATGGATGAAAATAGTAATAAGCTGGTGCAAATGCGACCACTGACTTCGCCGCTAACTTTCATAAAGAAAAATATTGACCGTATAAAATCCAAATGTTAGACGCTGCCAGCAGGATATTTTTACCCTGTTTGCAAATTGACCGTTCAGGGGCGTTACCTTACTTTCTGATGCTGTTGCTATTCCTAATCAGAGACGGTAAGTCGTTATGTATCAGAGCCACTTTAATTTTAAAAATCCGCCATTCAGATCGATCGCCCGTTTATCCGGGGATTTTCTGGTGCCTTATCATCAGGATGTGTTCAACCTGTTGAAAGAGAAAACCCAGCAGGCGGGAATTATCGGGCTCTTTTGCGACGACGCCCCGCTTCTGGGTCACTTCAGCGATGCGCTAAAAACCCGCCACAGTAACGTCCTTGTTATCAATGCGTTTCCCAAACTGAGTGCCAGTAGCCTGCTGTACAAGCTCAATCCGGTAACGAAAGAGAGCAAGAATCGCCTGCAGGCGGTGGATGCCATCCTGCGCCAGTGGCACGAGGGAAAAGCGAAAACCAGAGTGCTGGTGATTTCACACGCCGAAGCCATGAAAGAGAGCTGCCGTGAAGTCCTGGGTACGCTGCTCACGCGAGCCCAGGAGCTGAACTTCCGGCTCTCCGTGGTGCTGACGGGCACTGCGGATCAGGAAATCCTGCTTAAGCAACCTGAACTGCGCGAATATACACACACTCGTCATGTCCTGCGCCCCCTGACCTGCCGCGAATTCCTGGGCTATGTGCAGGCGCAATGCGAAGAACACGGCTGTGAAAATTCGCCGTTAACGCCGGCCCGCGTGCGCAAAATGCACACGTTGACCAAAGGCAACATCAGCAAACTTAACGAACTGGCGCACCTGTCAATGCTCGCCGCCTGGACGGAACGCGCGTCGCAGGTCAGCCCGCGTCATTTACGCCTGGCGGCGGGAGAGATCCTGCCCGCGAAAAAACACGGTAAGCGTCTGGCAACCGTGGGGCTGTTCGCATCGGTGCTGTTTGCCGCTTGCGGCTGGTATTTAACCTCATCCATCAGCGGGCATCTTCCCATCCAGCTGCCGGTCCCCGTCAGCTGGAAACAGCCGACGCGAAAAACGGAGGCGCCCGTGGTGCCGGTTATCGACAATGAAATGGTTAATCAGCCGGATGCGATGCACCAGCTCTATCTGATGTGGGGATATGACGCCTCGGCCGAAGATGCGCTGTGCCAGAATGCCGCTAAAGTGAACCTGATGTGTAAACAGGGGAACGCGTCGCCGGAGACGCTGGCGCAGGAAGGGTATCCGTGGGTCAGTGAGCTGAAAACCAGCGGTCACCTTAACTATGCGGTGGTCGCCAGGGTCGGAGATACATCAATTGACCTGTTAATGAATAACCGGACCTGGCAGGTGAGCCGCAGCTGGTTTAACCGGCATGCGACCGGCAACTTCACCCAGTTGCACCGCCTGACACCGGAAGGAAAAGACGCGATCGGCGCGGCCAGCGACAGCAAAGACATGGCCTGGCTCGATCACCAGTTAAGCCTGGCGCTGAACCAGCCCGAAACGCATGCCCGGATCTGGACCGCTGAGATGATGAAACGCACCCGTGAGTTTCAGCAAAAAATGCATCTGCACGTGGATGGCATCCCCGGCGAAGAAACGCTGATGCAGCTGATGCGCGTAACCAACAGCACGCCGAGCGTACTGATTCAGGCCACCCGCACTACCCCGGACGCAAAAATGCAGGAGAAGAAAGCCTAATGTCGACCATCTGCCTTGCGGCCCAGCGCAGCTATACAACCGGGGAAGCGGTCTGGTTTTCGTACCGCCTCCCCAGCCTGAAAAACGTTTTCGGCAAAACAGCATTATGGATGGTCGGCCTTTGCGCCATGCTGGTTGTCGGCCTGTATATGCATGTCTACTGGAACATGCGCCACCCGGCGCCTGAACCGGTCAACGCCAGCGTTGCCAAACCGGAAACCCAGCTTTCGGAGATGCACTACGTGTACGTGAGTAAACCGTTCCCGCATCCGCAGCCTAAAGCTGCGCCAGTGCCTGTTGATGTTCCACCGATGCAGGATCTGCCGATCATCAGTGATGATGCCGACTGGCAGCAGGCGCCCGACGGCGCGGTGCCGCAAGACCCCTCGCGGGATACCCTACCCGGAACTGAGGCGCATGAGCACGATACCCCCCCCGCCAGCACGAGCAGTGAAGAGTCATCATTAACGGAATTATTTAAACAGGCATTAAAAGAGCAGGAGCAGGATTATTCTCAAGGAAAAATTCCCGCACCGCCGGTTGACGAAACGCAGGATAATTCACAAGCAAGTGTTAAAAACAGTGAAAACAGCCGTTCCCCTTTCAGTGATAAAGGAGACCGGCGGGAGTAGGCATTAATATTTTTCAGGCAGTGCGGTGAGGTTAAGCAGTCGACCTTTTTCCACCACAATATATTGACCTTTTTTCAGATCGGAGAGGATTTTAATAATGGTGCTACGTGCCAGGTTAGTGTATTCCTGAATGTAATCATAAACGTTAATATCACGCTGATGCTGTACAATCAGGTCGTTGATCTCATATAAAAATTCGCGAACAACAGAATATGCGCTGCGAGCGACCAGAATATCATCGCGCTTGCTCATCAGGCATATGTACCAGGAAAGCACTTTTGTCAGTTCAGGCCACAGGTTTTTCTCGGTCATCAGCTGGGCGAAGACCTCTTTCTTGATCGAGCGAACAACCGTATTCGACCGAACAAGGCCGTACATATGGGTGGCGTTGTAATACATCGACGACAGGCCGAAAATGCATTGCCCGGTAACGGTGAACAAGCACAGTTCGTCAGAGTCACGTCGAAATTCGACTTCGCCGCTGACAATAATATGAATTAAACCGGAATCAGCAGTGGAAATCTTCTGCCATTTTTTTAACGTTCTTTCTTCAACGCATGAGGTTGCAGAAATAATCTTTTCCATTTCATGTTGCGGACGTAATTTTTTTCCATAGATGCTTAACATTGTTATACCCGTTTTAAGATGTGATTTTAAAAAAACATGGCAATGGCATTCATACCGAACCATAAATATTTTCCTGATGAAAAACTCAAGAATAAAAAAAAGAGTAAAGTTTTTTATTCGCTTAATTGCTTAGCGTGCTATGTGTCCATCTTAAATCCGAATAATTTTAAGTCAATTAACTAAAAATGAAATGAGATTGTACTTAGGATTAATCTAATAGAAACTTGCGGAAATATACTCATTTGGGGGTAAGCCAAAGGTCTACCCCTGCCCGTATTTCTCTAAAAGTGCTTCGGCAATCGCCATGGTTTCCACATCCGCTACGCCATTCCATAACTGCGGACGAAAATGCATCTGGAACACCATGATGATGCGTTTTTGCTGTGCAGGCGTGCTGTTTTCTGGCACCTCGTAACCGTAGCGCGCCAGCAGATCGAGCAGTGCTGCGGTATCAACCTGCTGATAATGCGGTCGCCCGTTGATATAAAAATTCACCCGCGCCGGTTCGGGCCAGGCTCCGATGCCCTGCTGCGCCAGTTCGCGCCACGGAAACAGCGGGCCAGGGTCGTCTTTACGCTGCGGGGCGATATCCGAATGGGCCACAACGTTCTGCGGTTTAATGTCGTAGCGGGCGATGATGTCTCTGGCAAGCGGGATCAGCGCCGCAATTTGCCCCGGTTCGAAGGGGGTAAAGATTTTCACGCCATCGGTTTTCCGCCAGCCGCGGTTTTCCAGCTCAATGCCGACGGAGGTATCATTTATGCGGTTGGTCCCACGCCAAAAGCTAATACCTGCATGCCAGGCCAGCTCGCTCTCCGGCACCAGCTGCCAGATACGCGGTTTGCCCTGCGGAGCTGGGGGCTTCGCGGGGATGAGATAGTGAGAGCTGACGTTTTTATCGGTCAAGGTCGCAAGCGAGGTGTCGAAATCATCGGCGGTGTAATGGATCACCAGCACCTTTATGCGCGGGTAGGCCGCCTGCGCCTGATGGCGCGTATCAAGTTCGTACGCGCCTTTATCAACAATGCCCTCTTCCGAGGCGCATCCTGCCAGCAACAATGCCAGCAGGAGGGTTGAGAGCGAACGCTTCATCGACGGGTTTTCACCGCCGTGCCGCTTACGCTCACCATCAGCATGCTGGCATCTTTCCCGACCGTTTCGTAGTCGATATCAATGCCCACCACCGCATCCGCGCCCAGCGCTTTGGCCTGCTCGCCCAGCTCCTTAAACGCAATGTCACGCGCTTTACGCAGTTCTTTCTCGTAGGCACCGGAGCGCCCGCCGACGATATCCCGAATGCCGGCAAAGAAGTCCCGGAAGATGTTGGCGCCCAGAATCGCCTCACCGGTGACCACGCCGCAGTACTCGGTAATGGGTTGACCTTCCAGGGTTGGTGTTGTTGAAAATTGCATACTTCCTCTCCGTCTTTAGCGTTCAATGCGTTAGCAACTGCATTATCGGTTCGTTACGCTATGATTGAAAGGATAGTTAATAAATAAGGAAATCAACATGCGCTACTCTGCTTTAACGCTTTTAGTGCCCTGCGCGCTGGTGCTCAGCGCCTGCACTACGCCGGTCACGCCAGCCTTTAAGGATATCGGTTCCCGCAGCGGCCCCTGCATTGAGGGCGGCCCGGACGCCGTGGCGCAACAGTTCTATGATTACCGCATTCAGCATCGCGGTAATGACCTCACCGCCCTGCGCCCGTACCTGAGCGATAATCTGGCGAAACTGCTTAATGACGCCTCGCGCGATCCGCAGCAAAACGCGCTGCTTTCATCCGATCCGTTCTCCAGCCGCGCCACGCTGCCGGACAGCGCCGACGTCGCCAGCGCGTCCACCATTCCGAATACCGACGCACGGAATATTCCTCTGCGCGTGAAGCTAACCCAGGGGACGCAAACCTGGCAGGATGAGGTGCTGATGATCCGTGAAGGCCAGTGCTGGGCAATAGATGATGTGCGCTACATTGGCGGCAGCGTTCATGCTCCGGCGGGCACCCTTCGCCAGTCGATTGAGAACCGCTAACGCATACGTTAAATAAACGTTAACCCCGTAAAATGTCCGGCATTTCATGCGGAATGCCGACATTTATTCTCGCCCCCCTTTCCCGTCGCTATTTTGTGCTATGTTTAAGAGGAAACACGGGTTATATTTAACTTTTAACGCAGAAATATTGCATAACTATTCTGTCAACGGTACTATCTGCGGCCTCAATTGCTATAGATTGCCTGGATGAGTAAAGACTGCCCCGATGAGTATTAAACTAAACGGCATTAACTGCTTCTACGGCGCACACCAGGCGCTGTTCGACATTACGCTGAGCTGCCCGGAGGGCGAAACGCTGGTTTTGCTCGGCCCAAGCGGTGCGGGAAAAAGCTCCCTTCTGCGTGTTTTAAATCTGCTTGAAATGCCCCGTTCGGGAACGCTGGCCATCGCCGGTAACCATTTTGACTTCGCGAAAACCCCTTCTGATAAAGCGATTCGTGAACTGCGTCAAAACGTGGGCATGGTTTTCCAGCAATATAATCTCTGGCCGCATCTGACGGTGGTGCAAAACCTGATTGAAGCCCCGTGCCGCGTGCTTGGCTTAAGCAAAGACCAGGCGATGGCGCGAGCTGAAAAGCTGCTGGAACGTCTGCGTCTGAAACCGTACAGCGACCGTTATCCTCTGCATCTCTCTGGTGGTCAGCAACAGCGTGTGGCGATCGCCCGTGCGCTGATGATGGAGCCAGCGGTGCTGCTGTTCGACGAACCAACCGCGGCGCTGGACCCGGAAATTACTGCCCAGATCGTGAGTATCATTCGTGAACTGGCGGAAACCAACATTACCCAGGTCATCGTGACCCACGAGGTGGAAGTGGCGCGCAAAACCGCCAGCCGCGTGGTCTACATGGAAAACGGGTATATCGTTGAGCAAGGTGATGCGAGCTGCTTCACCAACCCGCAAACCGATGCCTTCAAAAACTACTTATCACACTGATGTGTTAGGGAAATTATAATGAAAAAAGTATTGATTGCCGCGCTGCTTGCTAGCGTCAGCCTTTCCGCTACCGCAGCCCAGACCATCCGTTTCGCCACTGAAGCGTCCTACCCTCCGTTTGAATCCATTGATGCGAACAACAAGATTGTTGGCTTCGACGTGGATCTGGCAAATGCCCTGTGTAAAGAGATCGACGCGACCTGTACCTTCAGCAACCAGGCGTTCGACAGCCTGATCCCAAGCCTGAAGTTCCGCCGTATCGACGCCGTGATGGCCGGTATGGACATCACTCCGGAGCGTGAAAAGCAGGTTCTGTTCACCACCCCTTACTACGACAACTCGGCGCTGTTCATTGGCCAGAAAGGTAAATACGCCTCCGTTGACCTGTTGAAAGGCAAGAAAGTCGGCGTGCAGAACGGCACCACGCACCAGAAATTCATCATGGATAAGCACCCGGAAATCACCACCGTGCCGTATGACAGCTACCAGAATGCGAAGCTGGACCTGCAAAACGGCCGTATCGATGCGGTGTTCGGGGACACTGCTGTCGTGACTGAATGGCTGAAAGCGAACGACAAGCTGGCCGCCGTGGGTGACAAGGTGACAGATAAAGACTACTTCGGTACAGGTCTGGGTATTGCCGTACGTCAGGGCAACACCGAGCTGCAGCAGAAATTCAACGCTGCGCTGGAAAAAGTGAAGAAAGACGGCACCTACGAAACCATCTACAAAAAATGGTTCCAGAAGTAATTCCTGATGAATGAAATTTTTCCTTTAGCAAGCGCCGCCGGGATGACCGTCGGCCTTGCCGTTTGTGCACTGATTATCGGCCTCGTACTGGCGATGTTCTTTGCGGTGTGGGAGTCCGTTAAGTGGCGCCCTGTCGCATGGCTCGGTTCAGCGCTGGTAACTGTGCTGCGTGGACTGCCGGAAATTCTGGTGGTTCTGTTTATCTATTTCGGCTCCTCACAGCTGCTGTTAACGCTGTCGGACGGCTTTACGATTAATCTCGGCTTTGCGCAGATCCCGGTGCAAATGCAGATTGAGAACTTCGACGTCAGTCCGTTCCTGTGCGGCGTAATTGCGCTCTCCCTGCTCTATTCGGCCTATGCGTCACAAACGCTGCGCGGCGCGCTGAAAGCGGTACCGCAGGGACAGTGGGAATCCGGTCAGGCGCTCGGCCTGTCGAAAGCGGCGATCTTCTTCCGCCTGGTGATGCCGCAGATGTGGCGTCATGCCCTGCCAGGGCTGGGCAACCAGTGGCTGGTACTGCTGAAAGATACCGCGCTGGTGAGCCTGATCAGCGTGAACGATTTGATGCTGCAAACCAAAAGTATCGCCACCCGTACGCAGGAGCCATTTACCTGGTACATCGTCGCGGCGGCTATCTACCTGGTGATCACGTTGCTGAGCCAGTACGTTCTGAAGCGTATTGATCTGCGCGCAACGCGTTTTGAACGGAGACCAGGCTGATGCTGGATTATTTACCCGAACTGATGAAAGGGCTGCACACCAGCCTGACGCTGACCGTTGCGTCTATCATCGTAGCGCTGATCCTGGCGCTGTTCTTCACCATCGTCCTGACGCTGAAAACGCCGGTGCTGGTGTGGATTGTCCGTGGCTACATTACGCTCTTTACCGGTACGCCGCTGCTGGTGCAGATCTTCCTGATTTACTACGGTCCAGGGCAGTTCCCGTCGTTACAGGAATATCCGGTTATCTGGCATTTGCTCTCTGAGCCATGGCTCTGCGCCCTGATAGCTCTCTCACTGAACAGCGCGGCCTATACCACGCAGCTGTTTTACGGCGCGATCCGCGCGATCCCGGAAGGCCAGTGGCAGTCCTGCGGTGCGCTGGGCATGAGCAAGAAGGACACGCTGGCGATCCTGCTGCCATACGCCTTTAAGCGTGCGCTCTCTTCCTATTCCAATGAAGTCGTTCTGGTGTTCAAAAGCACCTCTCTGGCCTACACCATCACCCTGATGGAAGTGATGGGCTACGGGCAGCTGCTGTACGGACGTACCTACGACGTGATGGTGTTCGGTGCGGCGGGTCTGGTCTATCTGGTGGTCAACGGTCTGCTGACGCTGATGATGCGTCTTATCGAGCGTAAGGCGCTGGCGTTTGAGCGCAGGAATTAATCACGCCAATGCATAAAACGGTATTCATTGAGCGGGTAACCTGATGGGTTATCCGCTTTTTTTTGCAACAAAGGTAATATTTAATCATTTTTATTGCATATAAATTCAGTAGATGGCATTGTATATCCAGGCCGCAGACACGGCGCATAAATAAGACAGACGGGAGCATTACAATGAAAAAGTTAGTTCTGGCCGCATTACTCGCAACCTTCGCCGCAGGCGCATCCGCCGCAGATAAAATCAATTTTGGCGTTTCTGCCACCTATCCGCCGTTTGAATCGCTGGATGCCAGCAACCAGATCGTCGGCTTTGACATTGACCTGGCGAAAGCGCTGTGCAAGCAGATGCAGGCCGACTGCACCTTTACTAACCACGCGTTTGACAGCCTGATCCCGTCCCTGAAATTTAAAAAATACGATGCGGTGATCTCCGGCATGGATATCACCCCAGAGCGCAGCAAGCAGGTCGCGTTTACCGACCCGTACTACGCGAACTCTGCGGTAGTGATTGCGAAGAAAGGAGCTTATAAGTCTTTCGACGAACTGAAAGGCAAGCGCATCGGCATGGAAAACGGCACCACGCACCAGAAATATCTCCAGGACAAGCATCCTGAAGTGAAAACCGTGGCCTATGACAGCTACCAGAACGCAATTATCGACCTGAAAAATGGCCGTATCGATGGCGTATTTGGCGACACCGCGGTGGTGAATGAGTGGCTGAAAACCAACCCGCAGCTGGGTACAGCGACGGAGAAAGTGACCGATCCGCAGTACTTTGGTACCGGCCTCGGCATCGCGGTACGTCCGGATAACAAAGCCCTGCTGGAAAAACTGAACGGCGCGCTGAAAGCGATCAAAGCTGACGGCACATACCAGAAAATCAGCGAGCAGTGGTTCCCGCAGTAATCTCTTTTTGCCGGGCGGTCTGGCCTACGGGGGTGGTCTGTAGGCCGGGAAAGCGCAGCGCCACCCGGCAATTTCTCATAGCGGCACAAAGAACCTGAACCGCGCCCCGCTCACGGACTCCATCAGCCTGATCCCGCCACCGTGCAGCTCCAGCATTCTCTTCACGATTAACAGCCCTAATCCCCCACGGTTCTCCCGCGACGCCTGAGGATTTAACGCTGACGGTCGCTGGAACAAATCGTCGCGCAGCGAGGCATCTACGCCCGTACCATTGTCTGCCACTTCGACCTGAAGTCGTTCATTCTCCTGCCAGACCGCCAGACGAATTTCTCCGCCGCTCGGCGTATGACGGATGGCGTTATCCAGAAGATTAGTGACCACGCGCTCGATCATCGACACGTCGGCGTTCACCAGCGGCAATCGCCCCGGCACATCAATACGCAGGTTCACCTCGCGCGTGCGGGCGGTAAGTTCAAACTTCTGCGCCACGTCGGAAATCAGTTCAGCCATGGCAAAACGCTCGCGCTGGGGCTTGATGCCGCCGTGCTCAAGACGCGCCAGCTCGAACAGCTGCTGCGACAGATGGCGTACCTTTTGCCCCTGACGCAGCGCGGTAGCGAGGTACTGCTGATGCTCCTGCGGCGACAGCGTGGCGGATTTCAGCGACAGCGTTTCCAGATAACCCAGCAGCGACGTCAACGGGGTGCGTAAGTCGTGCGAAATGTTGGCGATAAACTCCCGGCGCTGGCGGTCGCTGTCGGCCAGCCGATCCCACTGAGAGGTGATTTTGCGCGCCAGCTCGATAAAGGTATTGCGCAGGATCGCCACTTCATCCTGGCCGGCAGGCTCGAGCGGCTGGGCCGCCAGCTGCTTAATCGCGCTGATGCTGTCCTGCTCCAGCCCGGCCACGTCCAGCGTGAGCTGTTTAACCGGGCGCGTCACCCAGTACCAAAGCAGCAGCCCCGCCAGCAGACCAAACAGCGCCACCAGCAGCATCGACCACAGCGCCGTACTCCAGAGCGCTTTGTGCCAGGCCATCTCCGCCAGCGCGTTGGACTCCTCCCCCTGCAAAATAATGTACAGATACCCCTTCAGCTCGCCGTCCTGTCGCAGCGGGGTGGCGCTGAAGACTTTCTTATTCTGGCTTCGGGGATCGTCGCCAAACACCGGCATCACCGTCCCGCTCAGGAAATTCTGTATCGGCGCGAGGTCAATTTTTTGCCGCTGAATGTGCCCCGGCGGGGCGGCATCGGCCAGGATATCGCCATCAGGCGAGACAACATACAGCTCGACGCTCGGATTAAAGGTCATCAGCCGGTCGAACAGCGGCTTTAAGGCGCTGCGATCCACCCTGCCCTGCGAATCCAGAATCGCTTCCCGCTGCGCAATCTGCTGCGCCAGCCCGCCTGAGAGACGCTGCACCATCGCATTGCCGTACTGCATGCTAACGTAGAGCTGCACCGCACAGGCGACGGTGGCGCAGAGCAACAGTAACACCGTAAACAGCAGCGTCAGGCGCTGGCTCAGGCTAAAGCGACGCATCATGATTCTGCTCCGCAAATTTGTAGCCTTTACCCCAGACGGTGCGAACGATCTCCGGCTCGGCG
The DNA here is from genome assembly GCF_021869665.1 of Enterobacter cloacae complex sp. ECL411. Classification (NCBI taxonomy): domain Bacteria; kingdom Pseudomonadati; phylum Pseudomonadota; class Gammaproteobacteria; order Enterobacterales; family Enterobacteriaceae; genus Enterobacter; species Enterobacter cloacae complex sp. ECL411. Next base: position 1,494,921 of record NZ_CP091486.1, on the reverse strand, counting down.
GCATCTTTCTCTATTTTGATGCGCAGGCGGTTAATATGGGTGTTGACGGTGTGTTCGTAGCCTTCGTGCTGATACCCCCACACCTGCTCCAGCAATGCCAGCCGTGAAAAGACCTCTCCGGGATGGCGGGCAAAAAAATAGAGCAGTTCAAATTCACGCGGGGTGAGATCGACGTGTTGACCGTTAAGACGCACGGTGCGCGCCAGCGGATCGATAGTCAGACCGTGCGCCTGAATAATGCCGTCCGTCTGCGCCTGGCCCATCGCCTGCTGTCGGCGGAACAGCGCCTTAATGCGGGCAATCAGCTCCTGCACCGAGAAAGGTTTTGCCAGATAATCATCCGCCCCGGTTTCCAGGCCGGTAATACGGTCAGTTTCACTGCTGCGGGCGCTAATGATGATAATGGGCAGGTAGCGGGTCATCTGGCGGATACGGCGGCAAATCTCCAGACCATCAACATTCGGCAGCATCAGATCGAGGATCACCGCGTCCCACGGCTGTTTTTCCAGAAGCAGTAACGCCTTTCCCCCGTCCGGCTCGTGGGTAATGGCGTAGCCTTCATCTTCCAGGTTAAGACGCAGGAGTGCAGCGATATCGTGGTCGTCTTCTACCAGCAGGATCTGCTTCATGGGTAAGCCTTCAATCATTTGTTATGACGTAAGCTTACCTGATTTCGAGCGGGGGAAGAGTTCACATTTTGTTTAAGATTTCACGAGCAACGTCAGCACTTCGTAATGCGCAGTGTGCGGGAACATATCAAAGAGCTGAACGCGCGCAATGCGGTAGCCCGGCAGGCTGGCGATATCCTTCACCATGGTCTGCGCGTTACAGCTGGAGTAGACGATGTACTCCGGCGCCATCTGGCTCAGGTAGTCGCAGAGCGCCTGGCCGATACCCCGGCGCGGCGGGTTCACCAGCACCAGCTCCGGCACGTTGCCCTGGCCGGTGGCGAACCGGGTCGAGTCCAGCGCCTGGAAGTGCAGATTCGTCAGCCCCAGCTCCGCGGCGGACTGTTTCGCGCAGGCGATGGCCTCCGCAGAAATTTCAATCCCGGTGAGCTGCATGTCTGGCGTGGCACAGTGCAGGCCAAAGCCGCCGACGCCGCAGAACAGATCCCACATGTGATGAACCTGTAACGCACGCACCCAGTCGCGCGCGGTCGCGTACAGCGTGCTGGCGACGGTGGGGTTAGTCTGGAAGAAGCTTTGCGGACGGATCCACAGCGGCACGCCGTTGAAATTCTCCGCCAGCGCATGCTGTTCGGTGAAGAAAATCTCTTTCTCTCCTTCCATGATCGCCATATGCACCGGCTGAATATTAGCGGTAATGACCTTGAGCTGCGGAAGCTGTTCCTGCAGCCACGGCAACACCGCGCGAAGCTGCTCCAGTTTGGTTTCCGAACGCAGCACAAAGCGCAGCATCATCCCGCCGTCGATTTGGCTTTCGGTCAGCAGAAGGTATTTCAGCTCGCCGCGCCTGCGGGCAACGTTATAGGGCGTTAACCCCGCGCGGGCGATAAAGGGTTTCAGGGCGGTAAACACCGGCTCAAACGAGGCGGGATACAGCGGACAGCCGGTGAGATCGACGGGCGTGCCGTCACGGTGCAGCATGCCCAGCAGCGGCTTTTCGACGCTGCCGCTGACCACCATTTTGGCTTTATTACGAAAGCCCTGCTCCGGCCCGCTGACGGGTGCGCACCACTCGCCCACCGCGTGTGCTGCCAGCAGCTGTTGCAGGTCGGCCATTTTGGCGGTGAGTTGTTGAGGGACCGGCTGTTCTATCCACTGACAGGAGCGGCAGCGTCCGGCGTCATAGAGTGCGCACTGCATATGAAAACCTTAAGAATCACGAGGGCTGCGATTATACACATTATTGCAGGCGGAAGAACCGCCGACTGGAGGCGGGAACATAGAGCAGGCAGAGCACCAGCATGTCCGGCAATTTTTGCATCACTAAGGAATGGAAAATCTCGCGGCGGGAGCCGCCGGGAATGCTGAATAGCTCCGGATAGCCATAGCCCAGCGAGGCGGCCCACAGATAGCTGGCGGCGGTGATCTGCGTAAGAAAATATACCCAGCGCGCCCAGTTGCGCCCCTTTACCAGCGAGAACGCACAGTAGATCTCAATAAACACCAGCATCAGGCTGCTGAGAAACACCAGCGTCAGATTCCACGTCTGCGCGCTGCGGTGAATGAACTCCCCCATGCCTCGCGGGCCCAGCGTGTTCATAATCATCAGCACATCCAGGCAGCGGATCATAATAATGGCGAGCGCCGCCACCTGCACCAGCGCAGGGACGTTCGGACGGGCGTGCGAATGACGTGTTTTTTGCAAGAATCCCAATGTTTTTACTTCCCTGAAAAACAGTGCCGCGTCATACGCGGCACATCACTGGAAATAATAATTCCTTCAGCCGCGTCTTGCACGCTGGATATCGCGCACGCGCTGCTTTTCCGCGCGCGCCATCAAATACCAGGCGATAAATCCGACAATTCCGACCACGCCGAGGATGATGGAGGCCAGGGCATTAATCTCCGGATTCACCCCCATGCGCACGCTGGAGAAGACCAGCATCGGCAGCGTCGTCGCGCCCGGCCCCGACACAAAGCTGGCGATAACCAGATCGTCGAGCGAGAGCGTGAACGCCAGCAGCCAGCCGGAGATCACCGCCGGCATAATCATCGGCAGCGTAATGATGAAAAAGACCTTCAGCGGCGTGGCGCCGAGATCCATCGCCGCCTCTTCAATGGAGCGATCCAGCTCGCGCAGCCGCGAGGAGATGACCACCGCCACATACGCCGTACAGAAGGTGACGTGCGCCAGCCAGATGGTGAGCATCCCGCGATCCGCTGGCCAGCCGATGGCGTGCGCCAGCGCGACAAACAGCAGGAGCAGCGACAGACCGGTGATGACGTCCGGCATGACCAGCGGGGCGGTGATCATAAACGCAAAACCATTTGCTCCGCGAAAACGGCCGAAGCGCACCATCACCAGCGCGGCAATCGTGCCCAGCACGCAGGCCATCGTCGCCGCCAGCGCCGCAATGGTCAGGCTCAGCCCCACCGCGCTCATCATCGCATCATCGTGGAACAGCTCGCTGTACCAGCGCGTCGACCAGCCCGCCCAGACGGTGACCAGCTTAGAGCTGTTGAACGAGTAGATCACCAGCATCAGCATCGGCGCGTACAGGAAGGTAAAGCCGATAATCAGGATCAGAATTCGCCACGGGGAGCGTACTACCGGTAAGTTGTTCATCCGTGGTCTCCCATCTGTTTCTGCTGATGTTTGTGGAACCACATGATCGGCACGATCAGCAGCAGTAACATGACAATCGCCACCGCCGAGGCCACCGGCCAGTCGCGGTTATTGAAGAACTCCTGCCACAGCACGCGGCCAATCATGATGCTGTCCGGGCCGCCGAGCAGTTCGGGGATCACAAACTCCCCGACCGCCGGGATAAACACCAGCATCGATCCGGCGATGATCCCGCCTTTTGTGAGCGGCACAATGACGCTGAAGAACGTCTTCAATGGGCGTGCGCCGAGATCCAGCGAGGCTTCCACCAGCGAGTAATCGATTCGCGTCAGCGCCGTGTAGATTGGCAGCACCATAAACGGCAGATAGGCATAGACAATCCCGATATACACCGCAAGGTTGGTATGCAGGATCGTCAGCGGCTGGTCGATCACCCCAAGCCACAGCAGGAAGTTATTCAGTATGCCGTTATTCTTCAGGATCCCCATCCACGCGTACACGCGGATCAGGAAAGATGTCCACGACGGTAAAATGACCAACAGCAGTAAAATATTTCGCGTCGACGGCTTGCTGTGCGCCACTGCCCACGCCAGCGGGTAGCCCATCAACAAGCAGCAGATCGTTGAGATCGCCGCAACCTGTAACGACTGTAAATAGGCTTCGAAATAGAGCGGATCCTCAGTCAGTTGCAGGAAATTCCCAAGGTTTAAGGTCAGCGTCAGTTGCCCGTCGGCCCACTCCCACAGATCGGTATACGGCGGGATCGCCCGCGCCATCTCCGCCAGGCTGATCTTAAAGACGATCAGGAACGGCAGCAGAAACAGCAGGATCAGCCAGATATAGGGCATGGCGATGACCAGCTTGCGGCCATGCGCCATCTGCACGCGCGCCAGCCAGTGCGAGAAACCGCCCGGTTTTTTGACGCGGGCTGGAGGTTCAAGTGTGCTCATGACCGCTCCTTATACCGTCAGGACTACGCAACTGTCCGCATCCCAGCACAGGCTCACTTCGTCGCCCCAGGTTGGCTGTCCCTTGCGATACCGGTGTTCGTTCTGTAACTGGGCGCTGAGCATCTGGCCGCTTTTCAGGCGGACATGGTAAATCGACAGATCGCCGAGATAGGCGATGTGTACCACTTCGCCCACGGCAAAGTTATAGCCATCGGCGGGCGGCTCATCGCAAAGCATGATTTTTTCCGGGCGCAGGGCAACGTAAACCGGCACGTTGTCCACCACGGAATTATCAGAATCAACCTTAAGCGGGTGCACCAGCCCCGGCGATTCAATCACCAGACCGTCGTCATGGCGTTCCTTCAGCAGCCCTTCGAAGACGTTTACCGAGCCGATGAACTCCGCGCTGTAGCGGGTTGTCGGGTGTTCGTAAATCTCCTCCGGCTCGCCGATCTGCACGAACTTACCGCGATTCATGATCGCAATGCGCCCGGCCATGGTCATCGCCTCTTCCTGGTCGTGCGTCACCATCACGCAGGTCACCCCTACGCGCTCAAGGATATCCACCACTTCCAGCTGCATCCGGTCGCGCAGCTTTTTATCCAGCGCGCCCATCGGCTCGTCGAGCAGGAGTAATTTTGGACGCTTCGCCAGACTTCTTGCCAGCGCCACGCGCTGACGCTGGCCACCGGAAAGCTGATGCGGCTTACGCTTCGCGAACTCCTGCATGTGCACCAGGCTCAGCATCTCCGCCACGCGCGCGGTGATTTCGGCTTTCGGCAGTTTGTCCTGCTTCAGGCCGAAGGCGATGTTCTGCTCGACGGTCATGTGCGGGAACAGGGCATAGGACTGGAACATCATGTTAATGGGCCGCTGGTACGGCGGCACGCTGGAGAGGTCTACCCCATCCAGCACGATCTGCCCGGCGGTAGGTTGTTCAAACCCGGCCAGCATGCGCAGCAGGGTCGATTTACCGCAGCCGGATGCGCCGAGCAAAGCAAATATTTCACCTTTGTAGATCGTCAGGCTGACATCGTCCACGGCATGCTGGCCGTCGAAGGATTTGGTGAGGTTTCGAATTTCAAGAAGCGGGGTCAGCGCTTTACGGACTTTCGCCTGCGGGCGGGGGATCGCGTCATTCACGGGGTGCTCTCCGGCATAGATCAACACTGGTGCAAACGCACCGTCAGGGTGCGTATCGCCGGGCGGCGCTAACGCTTGCCCGGCCTACGGGATTTGTCGGCCCGGTAAGCGACAGCGCCACCGGGCAACGATATCAAACGCCGTTACTTACCGCTTTTCACCTTCGTCCACGCGCGGGTACGCACACGGTCAATTTTCGGTTCCTGCACTTTCAGGGTGAAGAGCTTGGCAAACACATCGGCTGGCGGGTAGATCGCCGGATTATTGCGGATTTCTTCGCTCACCAGCGGCACGGAGGCCTTGTTACCGTTGGCGTAGTAGACGTGGTCGCTGATGTGGGCAATCACTTCCGGACGCATCAGGTAGTTGAGGAACTGATACGCTTCCTCTTTGTTTTTCGCATCAGCCGGCATCGCGAAGACGTCGAAGAACGCCAGCGCCCCCTCCTTCGGAATGAAGTAGGAAACATTCACACCGTTTTTCGCCTCTTTCGCACGGTTCGCCGCCTGCCAGACGTCACCCGCCCAGCCGATGGCCACGCAGATATCCCCGTTAGCCAGGTCGTTGATGTACTGAGAGGAGTGGAAGTAGCGAATATTCGGACGCAGCTTCAATAGCAGGTCGGTCGCCGGACCGGTGTAGTCGTCGGCCTTGCTGCTGTTTGGATCTTTGCCGAGATAGTTAAGCACGGTGGCGAAAATCTCTTCCGGCGCATCGAGGAAAGAGACGCCGCAGCTTTTCAGCTTCTCGAGGTTTTCCGGCTTCAGCACCACGTCCCAGCTGTCCAGCTTGACGTCCGGGCCCAGCGCCGCTTTGACTTTATCCACGTTAAAGCCAATACCGGTGGTCGCCCACAGGTAAGGCATGGCGTATTTGTTGTCCGGATCATGCTTCGCCACCAGCTTCAGCACTTCCGGGTCAAGATTTTTCCAGTTCGATAACTTGTTCTTGTCCAGCGGCTGGAAGACACCGGCGGTCAGCTGACGCTCCAGGAAGCTTGCAGAGGGCACCACCAGGTCGAAACCGGTACTGCCCGCCATCAGTTTGCCTTCCAGTACTTCGTTGGAATCGAATACGTCGTAGACAACCTTAATGCCGGTCTCTTTTTCAAAATTCGCGACGGTGTCCGGCGCAATATAGTCAGACCAGTTATAGACGTGCAGCGTTTTTTGTTCCGCAGCGAGCGTGCCGGCAGAGACGGCCATCAGAGCACCCGCAACCAGACCCGATAACCATTTTTTATTCAAGGCGATCATATTGTTATTCCTTCTGAAAGCTCGTTAACAAACGAACCAAAACTGTGCAGCCTGAAGATATGCAATATTCATGCATAGTTTGTCGCTCTGCCCGAAATAAAATACACCCCTCTTCCCGGCAGGTTCCGCTCGCTTTTTTAAGCACCGCAAGAATAACTGTAGCCCGTGTCTCCGGCTATAGCCCAGACGAAAAAACGCCTTTTATCAATTTTTTATGCAGATTATGTCTACGTGATAAGCCGAAACGGCCTGAGAGGAGGTGAAAAATTCTTTAAAGAAAGGTTAAAAGCAGCAGAAAAAGCGGTGTTATGCAGCCGCTCTGGTAGCGACTGCGCAAAAGTCAGACAGGCTTAGTGGAGAAAATTGGAAGATGCAACATTATTCTCGGCATCATCTTCCGCGCTATACAGCAGGTGATGTGCGTTGGCTTCCATCATTACCATGGAAATTTGCTCTTCGCTCAGGCGCATAAACCAGGCGAACTGTTTGAAGGAGAGCCCCGCGCCGGAGAATAAAGACTGGCAAACCACCAGCTTCGGCAGATTATCATCCTGTATGTCGAGAAACGCTTTCACCGTCAAAGAACTGGCGTTAATCGCTGACAGATCGGATGCCAGTGCAAGCAGCGCTGAAGGCTTCACTTCAGCCAGCGCCGAGAACAGGATCACGTCGTTAATCAGATCAATTTTGGCATCAAAAATACCATCGAAATTTTGCATGTGAGGCAGATGCAGCGCCTGGCAGGAGTCGCATTCGAAAAAAGTAATACCGGCATCATCGAGCCATTGACGTAACGTATCCAGTGTAGGTACGACCTGTAAATCCATCGCTGTGCAGCCTCTTAAATAAAAACGTTGTCCAGCTTACGCAAAAAGTGCGCGCCGATCCATTTAACCGCCCGTTTTCAGGCAAAATCCCGGCGTCGCATGGCGTTCAATCCATGCGATCATTTTACCTGCAATATCGACGCCTGTGGTTTTTTCCACCCCTTCCAGCCCCGGCGAGGCGTTAACTTCCATCACCAGCGGCCCGCGGTCGGCACGCAGCAGATCGACCCCCGCCACGTCCAGGCCCAGCGTCTGCGCCGCTTTCACCGCAATCTCGCGCTCGCGCTCGCTGATAAGGGCCACCCGCGCGATACCGCCGCGGTGCAGGTTAGAGCGGAAGTCGCCCTCTTTCGCCTGCCGCTCTATGGCGGCCACCACTTCATCGCCCACCACAAAGCAGCGGATGTCGCACCCTTTGGCCTCTTTAATATACTCCTGCACCAGAATATGGGCATTCAGACCGCGAAAGGCATCAATCACGCTTTCCGCCGCCTGACGCGTCTCCGCCAGTACCACCCCAATACCCTGCGTGCCTTCCACCAGCTTAATGACCAGCGGCGCACCGCCCACCATGTCGATTAAATCGCTGGTGTCGTCCGGGGAGTGAGCAATCCCGGTGACGGGCAAATCGATCCCCTGGCGCGCCAGCAGTTGCAGCGAGCGCAGCTTATCGCGGGCGCGTGAGATCGCCACGGACTCATTGAGCGGATAGCTTCCCAGCATTTCAAACTGGCGCAGCGCGGCCGTGCCGTAATAGGTGATCTGGGAGCCAATGCGGGGAATTACCGCATCAAAATGCGGGAGTTTGCGGCCTTTGTAATGAATCGACGACGCCGCAGGGTCGATGTTCATATAGCAGGACATCGGATCGAGGATCTCAACCTGATGTCCGCGTTTCGCCGCCGCTTCTCGCAGGCGTTTACATGAATAGAGCGTTCCATCCCGGGACAATATGGCAATTTTCACCCTGCACCTCTCTAAAGACATGGGAAAAGCCTGCCTATCATACACGAGGCGCAGGAGGAAGGGACTATCGCGTTGCCCAGCCCTGTTTGTGCAGGTAATCAAGAATGAACGGGCGGTTTTCTTTAATGATGGTGCGACGAATATGGTCGCTCCAGGTATCGCGGCGGTTGTTGCTGTCGCGCGTCAGATAGTAGTTCGCCAGCTCTTCATCGTATTGATGCAGAACGTCCTGATCGACCGGCTGGTAGTGGTTTTCATGCACCAGCATCGCAGCAGGAATACGCGGCTTCAGATCCGGGTTATCCGCCGGCCAGCCGAGGCACAGACCAAACAGCGGCAACACGTGTTTCGGCAGCTTCAGCAGTTGCGTCACGCTTTCGATGTTATTACGCAGCCCGCCGATATAGACGCCGCCAAGCCCCAGCGATTCCGCCGCCGTGAACGCGTTTTGCGCCATCAATGCCGTATCCACCACGCCCAGCAGCAGCTGTTCCGCCAGCCCCAGCTCCGCCTCAGGACAGATTTGCAGGTGACGGTTAAAATCGGCGCAGAACACCCAGAACTCAGCCGCCTGGGCAACGTGCTTTTGTCCGCCCGTCAGCGTTACCAGCTGCTCACGCATCGCCGGATCGGTGATGCGGATAATGGAGCTGCACTGCAAAAAGCTGGAGCTGGAGGTGCCTCTTGCGCTGTCGATGATCGCGTCCCGCTGCGCCTGGGTGATCGGCTCATCGGTGAAATGGCGAATGGAACGGTGGGAACGAAGCAGGTCAATGGTTGGCGTCATTTTGTCTCTCTTTGTATTGCGTAAAACGTATGGCAGCCAGTATAGGCAATGATCCACCTGATGTAATTGGCGAAACATAGCCTGACTGTATCAAAGTGACAGGTGAAACCTTCTTTCCATGACGGCAGGTTATCGTGCACTATAGGGATTATTCGCCGTCAGGCTTGTTTTTTGAGGAGAGAGAAATGTTTGCAGTAATTTTTGGTCGTCCAGGATGCCCTTACTGTGTGCGCGCGAAAGAGCTGGCTGAGAAACTGACTGAAGAACGTGATGATTTCAACTTCCGTTACGTGGATATCCACGCGGAAGGCATCAGCAAAGCCGATCTGGAAAAAACCGTGGGTAAACCGGTTGAAACCGTGCCGCAAATCTTCCTCGATCAGAAACACATCGGCGGCTGCACCGATTTCGAAGCGTACGCCAAAGAGCACCTGGGCCTGTTTGCCGCTCAGTAATGCTAAGACGCCCTCACCCTGAGGGCGTTTTTATTTATGATGCTTCCGCTGTTGCAGCAGGCTGCGCATAAATAAGAAACAGAGCGCCCCCAGCGCACACCAGAAAACGCCACTTAGTAGCCACGCCACTTCCTGCCAGACGCTTCTCGACGAGAGAAACAGCACGCGCATCAGAAGCAGGCAGAGGGGCGCCGCAAGGATGGCCCCCAGCAGCGGCATTACCACCTCGCCTTTGCGCGAGAGAAAACTGGCCACTACCCCCGGCAGGATGAAGAACAACAGGCCCAGCTCGGGATGACCGGACGCTCTGAAGGCGCCCTTCACATTAAAAGCAAGCGACATGCAAACGACCGTAAACAGCAAAAAGCAGCTGATTACGCCAACCCAGTTTCGTTTAAAGTTCAAACTATCCTCCTGACTTATCTCTATCAAATACAAAAATCGTCCGGTGGACGCCCAGTCAGATAAAGCATTGCGGCAATCCTTGCCAAAGCACGCACACAAGTCGTGCGATAATAGGTGGCTGTCGGTAGCTATTACGATTAAACTAACCGCCTGCTAGTGTTTAGGGTATTTATCAGGAAGCAGGGAGGTGCAAAGTGATTCCCTGACTCTGAAAACAGTAGCCCAAATAGTCCTTTCATTCAACAACTTACTGGTAAACAAGAAGTTAGCCTCCGTGAATATAAACGTCGCAGACTTGTTAAATGGGAATTACATCCTGTTATTATTTGTGGTACTGGCACTGGGCCTTTGTCTGGGTAAATTGCGCCTGGGTTCAGTTCAACTTGGTAATTCCATTGGCGTTTTAGTCGTCTCCCTGTTATTAGGTCAGCAACATTTCAGTATTAACACGGACGCGCTTAACTTAGGTTTCATGCTGTTTATTTTCTGTGTTGGCGTAGAAGCCGGTCCGAACTTTTTTTCCATTTTCTTCCGAGACGGCAAAAATTATCTGATGCTGGCGCTGGTGATGGTCGGCAGCGCCCTGCTGATTGCGTTAGGGCTGGGCAAACTGTTTGGCTGGGACATCGGCTTAACGGCCGGTATGCTGGCAGGCTCGATGACCTCCACGCCGGTGCTTGTTGGCGCGGGGGATACGCTTCGTCATTCTGGCATGGCAGGCACGCAGCTTTCCGCCGCGCTGGATAACCTGAGCCTGGGCTATGCCCTGACCTATCTGATTGGTCTGGTGAGCCTGATTGTTGGCGCGCGCTATCTGCCAAAACTTCAGCATCAGGATCTCCAGACCAGCGCCCAAACCATTGCCCGAGAGCGTGGTCTGGATACGGACTCCAAACGTAAAGTATACCTGCCGGTGATCCGCGCATACCGCGTCGGGCCAGAGCTGGTTGCCTGGACCGACGGGAAAAACCTGCGCGAGCTGGGGATCTACCGTCAGACCGGCTGCTACATCGAACGTATCCGTCGTAACGGCATTCTGGCAAACCCGGACGGTGACGCGGTACTCCAGATGGGCGATGACATCGCTCTGGTTGGCTACCCGGACGCCCACGCGCGTCTCGATCCGAGCTTCCGCAACGGGAAAGAGGTGTTTGACCGCGACCTGCTGGACATGCGTATCGTAACTGAAGAGATTGTGGTGAAGAACCACAACGCCGTGGGCCGCCGTCTGGCGCAGCTGAAGCTGACCGACCACGGCTGTTTCCTCAACCGCGTGATCCGCAGCCAGATTGAAATGCCTATCGACGATAACGTGGTGCTTAATAAAGGCGATGTGTTGCAGGTCAGCGGCGATGCCCGACGTGTTAAAACCGTTGCCGACCGTATCGGCTTTATCTCGATTCACAGTCAGGTGACGGACCTGTTAGCCTTCTGCGCCTTCTTCATTGTTGGCCTGATGATCGGGATGATCACCTTCCAGTTCAGTAACTTTAGCTTCGGCATCGGTAACGCTGCCGGTCTGCTGTTCGCCGGGATCATGCTGGGCTTCCTGCGAGCGAACCATCCCACCTTCGGCTACATCCCTCAGGGAGCGCTGAACATGGTGAAAGAGTTCGGTCTGATGGTCTTTATGGCGGGTGTCGGCTTAAGCGCCGGGAGCGGCATTGGCAATGGCCTGGGTGCGGTCGGCTGGCAAATGTTGGTTTCCGGACTTATCGTCAGCCTGGTACCGGTAGTCATCTGCTTCCTGTTCGGCGCCTACGTGCTCCGCATGAACCGCGCCCTGCTCTTCGGCGCGATGATGGGCGCGCGCACCTGCGCACCGGCAATGGAGATCATCAGCGACACCGCGCACAGCAATATTCCGGCGCTGGGCTATGCAGGCACCTACGCCATCGCAAACGTGCTGCTGACGCTGGCAGGTACGCTGATCATCATTATCTGGCCAGGACTCGGATAAATCTCAAGATTGCGTGTGGCTGAAAAAATTTTCGTTACGCGCAGAACTTTTTACGCAGGGTGCAGTCATAACTAGTGCCACTGCTTTTCTTTGATGTCCCCAATTTGTGGAGCCCATCAACCCCGCCATTTTTGGTTCAAGGTTGATGGGTTTTTTGTTGCCTGCTATTTTATCCCTTCCAAATCACTGACTTACTCACTCCATTTCATGCCAATGGCGGCAAAGTGGCGACAGAGAAAGCTCATTAACTATGTAAGGCTACAGCTATGGCATCAGATAGAAAAGCCAGGTACGATTCTATCGAACTTTACGTTCCAGAAGACCTAAGGCAAAAATTCATAGATGGTTTTGATGAAGTGGGTTTGCATGCTGGAGTGGTACGTTGTTTCTCCGCCAAGCCATCAACCGTAAAAGAATTTCTTAGCGTACTATATGAACGTGGTAAAACCTATGCACCATTAGTACTGAAGGCACTTGAAATGTTACAGAGAAAAAATAGCATTAAAATAGAAATTTGCTCAGATCGAAGAATCATTGATTTAAAAGGTTTTTCAACTGAGGATGCTCTTGAAATTATCAAGGCCTCAAATGCAATTAAAGTTTCTCATATAGAGAGTATCGAAGAACAAAGCGACACATCTGGATTCAAAAATTCAAAAGAATAATGATATTGACATCAAAAAAACTTGCAATCAATCATTATCACCGAAATTGCATTTAGGATGCACAGTTTCACAGCATCTTTGAATATTTAATAGAGGAGATATCTAATGTTAAATGTTGGCATCAACCATTCCCTGACACGACCAGTCAATAGGAAATTCTATAAATATCTTAATATGGAAAATTGCTTAAAAACCCTGAGTAACGGTACATTATGGTATTCAAGACCAGAAAAATTCAACGATCCTTTTGACTGCTACCCATATTTTCCATCCCAAGGCAAACAAAAACTTTTTAAAAGACTTAAAAGCATCTATAAACTCGAACAAAAGGCATCTAATAAATTATTGCAAAGAAATTTTAATTTAATGAGTCAAACAGGCGTAGGTGGAATAACTCATCGTTTAGTGTCAAATAACTTAACAGTCACATGTTTTAGTTTAGACCATTTATCCGCTCCTATGTGGGCACATTATGCCGACGAACATCAAGGCTTTGCAATTGAGTTTGAATATACATCCGAAATGATTGCACGAATTTCAAAAACTGAAAATCCAATAATAATACTTCCTTTCGATGTTAATTATACCGACATGCGACCTGCCTTATATGACAAAGACGGTAATATGAACGGGTTGAATATTGCACTATCTAAAAGCAAACAATGGGCTTATGAACAGGAAGTAAGAGCATTAAGTAACCGTGAGGGTATCCATGAATTTTCCAGATTTCAAATTACTAAGGTTTTTGCCGGAGTAAGAGCTGGTAAAGAGAATAAAGCCAAGATAAGAGGCGCAATCGCTGATATGAATAAAGAGATAAATTTACGATGCAAATTTATTGAACTTGGTATGGCATTCGATAGCTACAAATTTGTTGAGTTGAATTAATTTCAATTAGGTATGGGGATATCCACAATTGTTAAAGTGAAACTCGTTGCAGATTGTTATGAAGTGGCTTCCATGCGAAGCCTTCAACATTACTAACATAATTCCAATTACAGCTCCCCTTTTGAGAGTATAAACTTTCATTTTAAATTCGTAAAACTACATTCAGTTTTCTCTATAAACTTAAATTCCCGATAATCTCGTGTGACAAGCACTGCATCTGAGTTTATTTGTAAAGCATGATATTTCCCATTACACATGAGGGTATCCTTTTCACCATTAGCCACGGTCACACCAATAAAATACATCAATAACAATGCCGACATGCCCCAAGTTAAATATACAAATTGTGTTAATACATTAAACTTATGAGCAGCTTTTATTGATCCAGTAACTCTAGGTGATTTCAAATAAATATTAAACCTCCGCATATACCATTTTGTATTTACATTCTTTGGCACAACAGAAAACTCAGCCAGAAAAACAAAACAAAATACAAACACAATAAATGATAGTTTTGATATTGTCGGGTCATGAAAAAAATCCATTATAGCCAAAAGCATTGTAATGATAATTAGACTATTTCGTTTAAAGAAAAGCCTCCATGGTTCACTCAGTGTCACAGCATCAGTCTGGCCTTCATTTATTTCACGCTCACCTATCGAAGTCAACATGTCAATAAAAAATGACATTAACCCTAAGACCCCTAACAAAAAAACACCAACCTTTATCATTGAAATCAACTGGATATCAATAAACTGCTCAGGAATGTTTTTTGCTCTGAAATATCCTAAAAAATATACGTATGTATATAAGTATGAACATGCAGTAATTATTAAAACCAATAATCCATCTTTGATTTTCATTATGCCACCATTATTCAATAAACAAGCACATTCAAAATGTGCGCATTTCAAGAATTTCAGTCAATTGTAAATTGGTATCAATCTGAAGGCCACGTCATCCTTGATTTCATCGCAAAAGATCATAACACATGATTACTTTATCAGTCATTTACACTCACGCAAAAAAACAGAAAAAATCATATAAATCAGATTATTAGCCAAGGCAGGGGCAAAGATATAAATCCAGAAAAATGAAAAACACTGAAATTCTTTTCAATCTTTTCAGTTCTGGGTTTCTGTTGAGCCGCCAGCACTGGCGCGGTATGGCGGTCTGATTTGGAGAAAAATAAAACTGAAAAAATTTTATGATCCAAAAACCGCAGGCGGGTGCGGTGTAGTGCGATTTTGGTCTGCGAAAGATTTTTTTGGCCATGCTGTGACGCGCCAGCGCCCTGCTGGGGGCTCGATCTGCTTTAAGGGTGGCGCTAACTGCCTGAAAGGCTGGAACACGCCAGAGCGCTACTAGTTGCGCGTGGCAAAGTCTGTATGTGATGATATTTCTGTTGGATTTTGGAACGAGTCACTCAATGTTGAACTTATCTATTCGCACTAAAAGCTCGCCGATAAATCGCATATTGGTTAAAAAACATCAAGTCATTATCCTAAAAATACCCTGCTTTTCATGAACATGATCTGCTTTGAACTTCCATATTAGTTACAGATATACGCTGGAGCGGATAGAAACACTATGGAGGGGACAGGAATGCAGTTTTCAAGTTCAGTAATAGCAATGCCGGTCTTAGGGGATGCAGCAAAAAATCGCTCAATTGAGCTGAAGTGCGAGGTCCGTAAGCATGTACCATTCTGAAGAGATCATCCGCCAGCTTCAGAGCCAAAAGATACTGGCAATGAAGCTGGACCGGGCGGTACGTGATGTAGGTGAAGAGGTAAAGAGCCACCTGAATAATATAGGTGCCGGTGCCCAACGCCTGCTGTACTACACCTCCTGCTTTACTGATGAATATTACGATGTATGCACCCGACAAAACCTGGAGGACGCTCGATTCCGAAAGGGCATATTCCATCTCGTTTCTCGCTGGAACATCGTCTTTGACCTAATCAACACGTACGTAGAGGAGCTGGTTAAGGATTATTCCCCGGCAGAATTATCAGCGATACAGCATGCTCTAATGCGCGCTAACGTTTATATATCCACCAGCACGCTAACCTCGTATTCATTCTCTGCAGGCGTCGCATCGACTGTTTGCCTCTATGTGACCCTTCCACCTTCAGTGTTAAAGGGCGTTTCAGGATTAACGGGCGCGGCTATTGGAGGGCTGGGGATATACGGGGTTGTGCAAAAAGCTGCTGACAGCGCTCATCGCCTGCAAGTGATGCATCCCGCCTACTATCAAGCGTTATACCTGCGAGAACTGGAGATGATGTATTTCCTGGTGGAGCCTGCTTTTATGCGCGCGGGCGTGCTAACCCAGCAATGGACTGACAGTCAAAGCCCTTATGATGCTGCTGACACGATCCTGAAGCTAATGGGTAGACACTGATGGGCTTTTTAAGACGCTGGTTCAAATCTCAGGCTCAGTTTTTCTTCTGGACCTATGTCCCGATCATCCTCACGTTCATTTTTGGCTATGTCCTTGACGTTTACTTCCCTGAGGTTAGCCAGGGATTCATCCTCCTGTTTTACCTGGTAACACTGGGACTGGCTTACTGGATATGGCATTGAGGAACATCAATGCGTTACGCTTACTAATAAGGAAATTACATGTCTACACCCGCACACCTATGGCTAGAAGACGAGAACGGTTCGCCGATTATCGGTAGCTGCATGATGCCCACGCGTCTTGGTTCCATAGAGCTAAAATCGTTCTCCCACGGTGTAACCATTCCGGTTGATCCAAGCTGGGGTAAACTCACCGGCACGCGCGTCCATCGCCCTATTACGATAGTTAAAGAATTTGATCAGACTACCCCGCTTCTTTACCGCACCGTGTGCGAAGGGAGAGTTATGAAGAAGGGAATCATTAAGATGTACCGCATTCTGGAGTCCGGGATCGAGGCCGAATATTTCAATATCGTGATGGAAAACGTTAAGTTCACGACAGTGGCACCCTTCATGACCCCTAACGGGATGAGCAGCACCCATCTTGAAACGCTCGAATTGCGTTACGAAGCAATCTCATGGAAGTACACGGAGGGGAATATCATTTACCGTGACACCTGGAACGATCGCTGCTGCGCCTGAACACAGAAGAGCGTTGAAAGTGAGCAGATATGAAGAAACCGTCCCCCTGGGGCGGTTTCTTTCCCATGACTATCAGGAGTAGTCCGGACAAGCCATAAAGACTATTTTGACCTTAGCGAGTCCTCCAGTCGCTTTTTTATCCTTCCTGCTATCTCCTTCTTCTCTCCTTTACTACAATCACATATGATTTAATGCATATGACACAAAACATTCAGGATGACAGAATGCTCCACCCGCTCCAGCTCTTCAAAACCCTCTCCGACGAAACGCGCCTCTCCATCGTCATGCTTCTGCGTGAAGCGGGCGAGCTGTGCGTCTGCGATCTCTGCTCCGCTACCAACGAGCCGCAGCCGAAAGTCTCCCGCCATATGGCATTGCTGCGTGAGGCCGGGCTGGTCATCGATCGTCGTGAGGGTAAATGGATCTACTACCGTCTCTCTCCCAACATGCCCGCGTGGGCGGCAACCGTTATCGATAACAGCTGGAACTGCCTGCGAGAAGAGACACGTATGAAGCTGAAAAACCGCCTCCCGGGCTCGTGCTGACCACAACACATTCACAAAAACAGATATAACGGAGTAAAAGATGTTTCTGGCAGGGGCTATTTTTCTGTTTACGCTGGTACTGGTTATCTGGCAGCCCAAAGGGCTCAGTATCGGCTGGAGTGCCACCATTGGCGCCGCGCTGGCGCTGGCGAGCGGTGTGATCCACGTTAACGATATTCCGGTGGTCTGGAACATCGTCTGGAATGCGACGGCCACGTTTATCGCGGTAATCGTTATCAGTTTGCTGCTGGATGAGTCCGGTTTTTTCGAGTGGGCGGCGCTGCACGTTGCTCGCTGGGGAAACGGTCGCGGGCGGTTGCTGTTTACCTGGATCGTGCTGCTGGGTGCGGCCGTGGCGGCGCTGTTCGCCAATGACGGTGCGGCATTGATCCTGACGCCTATCGTTATCGCCATGCTGCTGGCGCTGGGGTTCAGCAAGCAGGCCACGCTGGCGTTCGTGATGGCGGCGGGATTTATCGCCGATACCGCCAGCCTGCCGCTGATTGTCTCCAACCTGGTCAACATCGTCTCAGCGGACTTCTTTAAGCTGGGCTTTAGCGAATACGCCTCGGTGATGATCCCGGTTGATATCGCCGCAATTGCCGCGACGCTGGTGATGCTGCATCTGTTCTTCCGCAAGGAAATACCGCCGGAATATGACCTGGCAAAACTCCGCGAGCCCGCACGGGCCATTCATGACCTGCCGACGTTCAGAACGGGCTGGATCGTGCTGCTGCTACTGCTCGTCGGTTTCTTTGTGCTTGAACCTCTGGGTATCCCGGTCAGCGCTATCGCAACAACTGGCGCGCTGATTTTATTTGCCGTTGCGAAACGCGGGCACGCCATCAACACCGGGAAAGTGCTGCGCGGCGCACCCTGGCAGATCGTTATCTTTTCGCTGGGGATGTATCTGGTGGTGTATGGCCTGCGTAATGCCGGGCTGACGGAGTCTCTTTCAGGCGTTCTTGATCGCTTAGCCGGACATGGACTCTGGGCCACTACGCTGGGAACCGGATTTATCACCGCCTTTCTGTCATCCATAATGAACAATATGCCAACGGTATTGATCGGCGCGCTCTCCATTGAGGGTAGTGCGGCAACAGGCTTGATTAAGGAGGCGATGATTTACGCTAACGTGATTGGCTGCGATCTGGGGCCGAAAATCACCCCCATCGGTAGCCTGGCTACCCTGCTATGGCTTCATGTGCTGGCACAGAAAAACATGACCATTACCTGGGGCTACTATTTCAGGACGGGCATCATAATGACGCTGCCAGTTCTGTTTGTGACGCTCGCCGCGCTGGCGCTACGTCTCTCCTTCACACTGTAATGAGTAACGGATATGAGCAACATCACTATCTACCACAACCCGGCCTGCGGCACGTCGCGCAATACGCTGGAGATGATCCGCAACAGCGGTACGGAACCCGAAATTATTCTCTATCTTGAGAACCCACCGTCGCGTGATGAACTGACCAGGCTGATTGCAGACATGGGGATTCCCGTGTGCGATCTGCTGCGCAAAAACGTCGAGCCTTACGAGCAACTGGGCCTTGCCGGGGGAAATTTCACCGATGACCAGCTTATTGATTTCATGCTGCTATACCCCATTCTGATTAACCGTCCGATTGTGGTGACGCCGCTGGGTACACGTCTGTGCCGCCCTTCTGAAGTCGTTCTCGACATCCTTCCGGACGCGCAAAAAGGGGCATTTACGAAGGAAGATGGCGAAGTCGTCGTTGACGCCAGCGGGAAAAAAATCTCCTGACATCAGGCGTGGCCGGGGCGAGCGCTATCAGACGGTATCCTCGCCTGCAATCCGTCCCACTATCGCCCGGATCTCCTCCCGGGTTAACGGCGACCGGTCGGTTACAAAATGCAGCGTCATCCCCTCGATAAACGCATCCAGCGCACGGGCGGTGGCCGGATCAAACCACTGCTCAAGCGTAGTCTGGCTCATCTTCATCCAGTCCTGCATCACCGTTTTCAGCGCGGCGCTGCGGTGCATAAAAGCGTACAGCTGATACATCAGCGCCATATTGTGTGGCGTGGTCACGGCTGAACTGTGGATCAGCGTGGTAATGGCCTCGCACGCCCTCTCCCGCCCGGTCACCCCCGCGAAGAAATCCCGGTACTGCTGAGACATCTGCTGCGTAAACCACGTGAACGCCTCCTCCAGAAGCGACTCCATCCCGTCGAAATAGTAGGTCATCGACCCCAGCGGTACGCCTGCACAGGTGGCAATTTTGCGGTGCGTGACGGCATGAATACCGTGCTCAGCAATGGTGTCCAACGTCGCCTGGAGTATCTTCTCGCGGCGGTTAGGGTCGTTTGGTGGTCTGCTCATAAAATCCTCATCCGGTTTATGTACAAATGTACACAAAGTTGCTAGTGTTGTCGCTATTGTTGTACTTCTGGTGCTGATCCCAATGACGCTAACTTCTCCTCGCAAAGCCCTGCATCTGCGCATGTGGGCGCTGTTTATGTTCTTCTTCATCCCCGGGCTGCTGATGGCTTCCTGGGCAACGCGCACCCCGGCAATCCGCGATACGCTATCCGTCTCGACGGCGGAGATGGGGATCGTGCTGTTTGGCCTGTCGATTGGCTCGATGAGCGGCATCCTCTGCTCGGCCTGGCTGGTGAAGCGCTTTGGCACGCGCGCGGTGATCCGTACCACCATGTGCTGCGCCGTGGTGGGAATGTTCGCTTTGAGCGTGGCGCTGTGGTTCGCCTCGCCGCTGATGTTTGCCCTTGGGCTGATGGTATTTGGCGGCAGCTTTGGTGCGGCTGAAGTGGCCATTAACGTTGAGGGGGCCGCCGTCGAACAGGCGATGAACAAAACGGTGCTGCCCATGATGCATGGCTTTTACAGTCTCGGCACGCTGGCGGGCGCGGGCGTGGGGATGGCGCTGACGGCGCTGGGCATTGCGGCCAATGTGCACATTTTGCTGGCGGCGCTGGTCTGTATTATACCGATCCTCACCGGCATCAGGGCTATTCCCGCAGGCACAGGACAACACGCCTCGGACGAACAGAAGTCTGCGGCAAAAGGGTTGCCCTTCTATCGTGATTTCCAGCTAATGCTGATTGGCGTGGTGGTGCTGGCGATGGCATTTGCTGAAGGCTCCGCCAACGACTGGCTACCGTTGCTGATGGTGGACGGGCACGGATTTAGCCCCACCTCCGGCTCGCTGATCTACGCTGGATTTACGCTCGGTATGACCGTCGGACGCTTTACCGGCGGCTGGTTTATCGACCGTTACAGCCGCGTGGCGGTCGTCCGTGCCAGCGCCCTGCTTGGTGGGCTGGGCATCGCGATGATCATCTTTGTGGATGTGGACTGGATTGCCGGCGTGTCGGTGATCCTGTGGGGGCTGGGCGCCTCCCTTGGCTTCCCGCTGACCATTTCCGCTGCCAGCGATACCGGTCCCGATGCGCCGACGCGCGTGAGCGTTGTGGCGACCACGGGCTACCTTGCCTTCCTGGTGGGGCCACCGCTGCTTGGATTCCTCGGTGAGCACTACGGGTTGCGCAGCGCCATGCTGGTGGTGTTAGGGTTAGTGATTATTGCCGCCCTGGTGGCGCGTGCGGTGGCAAAACCGGAAGCAGAACAAACGACAATGGAGAAGGGATATGAGCGTTAAACTGATTGCAGTCGACATGGATGGCTCCTTCCTGAGCGATGCGAAAACCTATAATCGCGCGCGTTTTCTGGCGCAGTACGCGCGCATGAAAGCGCAAGGCATCCGTTTTGTGGTCGCCAGCGGAAACCAGTACTACCAGTTGATCTCATTTTTCCCCGAGATCGCCCATGAAATCGCCTTCGTCGCCGAAAACGGCGGCTGGGTGGTGGATGCGGGCGAAGACGTGTTTAACGGCGAACTGTCGAAAGAGCATTTTCTGACCGTCGCCACCCTGTTAAACGACGTGCCCGGCATTGAGATAATTGCCTGCGGAAAAAACAGCGCCTACACGCTGAAAACGTATAACGACCTCTTTAAAGAGATTGCGGCGAAATACTATCACCGCCTTGAAAGCGTCAGCAGCTTTGACAACCTCAACGATATTTTCTTCAAGTTCGGGCTTAACGTCTCTGACGACGAAATACCGCGCATTCAGGCGCTGCTGCATGAGAAGCTTGGTGACATCATGGTGCCGGTGACCACGGGTCACGGCAGTATCGACCTGATAATCCCTGGCGTGCACAAAGCTAACGGCCTGCGGATCCTGCAAGCGCGCTGGGGCATTGAGGACAGTGAAGTGGTGGCCTTTGGCGACAGCGGTAACGACGTGGAGATGCTGCGCCAGGCTGGGTTTGGCTTCGCGATGGCCAACGCCAGACCGCATATAAAGGCTGTGGCCCGCTATGAAGCGCCGAACAATAATGACGAAGGGGTGCTGGACGTGATTGATATGGTGCTGGAGGGGAAGGCGCCGTTTAATTGATTCCGTGCGCTCTGGTGCCTTCACCCTAACCCTCTCCCACAGGGCTGAGGGTTCCCCACAAAATAATGCCTGCACAGATGGCCCCCTCTCCCTTGAGGGAGAGGGCTGGGGTGAGGGGGAACATACGGCTCTGGTGGTCATTCCGTTCACTTTATGTTCCTTGCTACTCTGTCACGACATGACCGGTGAATGTGCCAGGGTGGCTCAGTCGCCACCACCCTGGCAACCCGGGCTTCCGGCGGAAAATCGCCGCTTCGCGGTGCCTTCGGCTTATTCCTTCCGGCTTATCGGGGACGGGCGGAGGTAACATCCCTGTAAAGCCCGCCCTCTCGGCGCATCCCTGCGCCTCGCCCCGGCCTACAGGAAACGCCTCAGCGATTTACAGCCGGACCGAGGCATCGCTGAAAGCCCTCAGTTATTCTGAGGCAACGTTATCGCTTTTGCTTTCAAATTACTGGGGATCCCTCAGCCCACAGGGAGAGGGAACTGTCCCGAGCTCGCCCAGCGGGGAGAGGGAATAAGGATTACGGTTGCAGTGCGCTTCCGACGCGTTTGTCCTTCAGGAACACCACCATCAGCCCTACCCACAGCACACCGTTTGCGAGGTTGAACAGGCTGAACAGCCCGTTACCGCCGAAAGCATAGGCATGTTTGCTCACCTCAATACCGACAGTGAAAATCAGCATTTGCAGCATCCCCATCGCGGCAGACACCGTGCCTTTACTCATTTCACTGGCGAACAGCGTCAGGCGCACCAGGCCAGCATTCGCCACGCCGATACCAAACGCGTAAACACTCAGCCCCGCCGTCATCCACAGGTACGCATGAGACGAGGCTACGGTCGCCACCGCCGCGATAATCAGCCCTGCCGCTATGGGCCAGCCGCCCAAAATAATCAGCGAACGCACGGTACGGCGCGACGTCAGACGCGCCAGCACCAGGTTACCGATAATCAGCG
Organism: Enterobacter cloacae complex sp. ECL411; assembly: GCF_021869665.1. Classification (NCBI taxonomy): domain Bacteria; kingdom Pseudomonadati; phylum Pseudomonadota; class Gammaproteobacteria; order Enterobacterales; family Enterobacteriaceae; genus Enterobacter; species Enterobacter cloacae complex sp. ECL411. The sequence goes on along the minus strand of NZ_CP091486.1, from coordinate 1,472,310 downwards.
CGCCAAAAATCGGCACCTGTAACAGGCCATACTCATAGCTGCTAAGCTGTTCGCCGCTGATGATAATGACCGGCGACTGGGCAATCCACGCCAGCAGTGGCAGGCTGACAAACCCCGTCGCCAGCGCGCCCGCGACAAAACGACCGTTTTTCAGCACTGCCTTATAATCCCGCCCCAGCTCTTTAAGCGAGAGCTTTTCGCCCAGGCGGGTGGCGGTTTCCGGCATCGCACGGTGCAGGCCAAAGAAAGAGATAGCCGCAAGCGCGGCAAAGAGGACGAACATCCCCTCCCACGGCGCGACGTGAACCCATGCGGCTCCCACCAGCGGCCCAAGAAGCGGTGCAATCAGCGCCACGTTTGCCATCAGCGCGGTAATTTTGATACACACCGCCTCCTCAAACGACTCCTGAATAGCGGCATAGCCCACGGCGCCAATAAAGCACAGGCTCACGCCCTGAAGGAAACGCAGCAGCGTGAACTGCTCAATACTCTGCGCCAGCAGCGTGGCGAGACAGGTGACGATAAACCACACTACGCCCGTCAGCATCACCGGACGGCGGCCAATACGATCCGACAGCGGCCCTAACAGCCACTGTAAAAACATGCCGCCCGCCAGATAGGCGGTCATGGATGTCGGTACCCACTCAATACCTGCGTTGTACTGCTCAACCACAGCCAGCATGCCGGGCTGGATCATGTCGTTGCCGATGTAGGTAGAGAATTCGTAAAGCACCAGACACAGAGGAAAAAGTAACGCCTGACGACCCAGACGATTACCGGAAGAAGAACGGTTTATCATGCAATCTCTTTAGTATGAAAAAATCGCGATGAGTGTAATGAATTGCCGCTGTCTGAGATAGCAAATTAACGTGAAAAAACAGAAATAACGCACTTATCGTTGTTGTTTAAGGTTTCCTTAAGTTGCCCTCCCTATGATAGTGCTATTTCACGTTATTGACCGAAACTATGACACACGCCGTCAGCCCTTCAGAATTATCTAAGTTACCGACAAATAAGACAAAACGTCTTTACCGTTTGCCTCCCCGCTTTTATGGTTATCAACTTTTCGTGCTTATTGCCCTTGCGGTGCTTTTTACCTGGCTTTCGCGCGATGAATCGCTTGACCGATGGATAACCGGTTTCTGGTATGACGCAGCGACGCATCATTTTCCGCTACAGCAAAACCCGCTGCTGGATCTGCTGAACCATCGGCTGGCGAAATATGTGACCATTGTTATCGCTGCCGCATCGCTGATTTACGGCGCTTACAAACGCAATGCCCGACTGGTAACGGCCGCGCTTCTGATGGGGCTGGGTGCGCTGGTAGTAGGGGTGCTGAAAAGCATAAGCCACCACAGCTGTCCGTGGGATCTGGTGGAATATGGCGGCAGGTCCGTTTCGTATCCCCTGTTCAGCGCCGTTCCGGCAGACAGCGGACCGGGACGCTGCTTTCCCGGCGGCCACGCCTCCAGCGGGTTTATGGTGATGGGGCTGTTTTTTGCCTTCTGGCGTGAACGTCCGCGCCTGGCATGGTCCTTTGTCGCGTCAGGCGTTGTTATGGGGCTGGTGATGGGCTTCGGGCAGGTCATGCGCGGCGCGCATTTTTTCTCTCACAACCTGTGGGCCGGGTGGTGGGTCTGGTTTTCCCAGGTGCTGGTTTACGGGCTGGTTTCCGCCCGGTTTGCTAAAGAGTAACGAGATTATGTTAGAAAATCTGAACTACGAACTGTTTTACCTGCTCAACGCCACGCCGTCGTCACCGGAATGGATGATCGATCTCGCCACCTTCATTGCGAAAGATCTGATTAGCATTGTACCGGCGCTGGCGGTGATCCTCTGGTTATGGGGACCTCGTACACAGGTCACCGCCCAGCGCCATCTGGTGATCAAAATGGCGATGGCAATTGGCGTGAGCGTGCTGGCAAGCTACGTGCTGGGTCACGCCTTCCCGCACGATCGTCCGTTTGTCGATCGCGTCGGCTACAACTTCCTGCACCATGCGCCGGATGACTCGTTCCCGAGCGATCACGGCACGGTGATCTTCACCTTTGCGCTGGCCTTCCTGTTCTGGCATCGCCTGTGGTCCGGCGTAGTGCTGATGGGCGTGGCAGTCGCCATCGCCTGGTCCCGCGTCTACCTGGGGGTGCACTGGCCGCTGGATATGGTCGGCGGTTTCCTGGTGGGGCTGATGGGCTGCGTCAGCGCAGCCATCCTGTGGAGCCTCTTTGGCCCGGCGCTTTATCGTGGATTATCACAGGCCTATCGCGTTCTGTTTGCCCTTCCGATCCGCAAAGGCTGGATACGTGACTAACCCCGGTCCGTCAGGTTACACTTGAGCCCCCGCCCTGCGGGGGCTCACTTTTTTAGCCCGAGGATCTATGGAAACACGTCGCGATGACCGCATTGCTCAGCTGCTTCAGGCGCTGAAGCGCAGCGATAAGCTGCATCTTAAGGAAGCCGCTTCCCTGCTTGGCGTGTCTGAAATGACCATTCGTCGCGATCTGAACAGCGACAGCGCCCCCGTTGTGCTGCTTGGCGGGTATATTGTTCTGGAGCCGCGTAGCGCCAGCCATTATCTGTTAAGCGATCAAAAAACACGCCTGGTGGAAGAGAAGCGCAAAGCCGCGCGGCTCGCCGCCTCGCTGGTGCAGCCGCATCAAACGCTGTTTTTTGACTGCGGTACGACAACCCCGTGGATCATTGAGGCCATCGACAGCACCGTTCCCTTTACCGCCGTCTGTTATTCGCTAAATACCTTCCTGGCCTTGCAGGAGAAACCAGCGTGCCGGGTGATTTTGTGTGGCGGCGAATTTCATGCCAGCAACGCCATCTTCAAGCCGCTGAATATTCAGGACACGCTGAGTAATGTATGCCCTGATATCGCCTTTTACTCTGCGGCGGGCGTGAATGTGAAACAGGGGGCAACCTGTTTTAATCTTGAAGAGTTACCGGTGAAACAGTGGGCGCTCAACGCCGCGCAGCAGCATGTGCTGGTGGTTGATCACAGTAAATTTGGCAAGGTCCGTCCGGCAAGGATGGGAGAACTGTCGCGCTTTGACGCCATCGTCAGTGATTGCCGCCCGGATGACGAGCTGGTGGCATACGCGAAAGCGCAGCAGGTGAAGTTGATGTATTGAGGTTATGCCGGGTGGCGGCTTCGCCTTACCCGGCCTACGTTCGAGCCGTTGTAGGCCGGGTAAGGCGAAGCCGCCACCCGGCAAAAACTTAGCTGAACCAGCTGCCAAACCAGCCGTGGAATTTCATTAACACAAAGTCCCACATCCGGCTGAAGAAGCCGCCCTCTTCCACCGCTTCCATTACCACCAGCGGACGCTGCTCAATAGATTTGCCGTTAAGCTGGAAATCTATCGTCCCGACCACCTGACCTTTTTTCAACGGTGCGGTGAGCTGTGGCTCGGTCAGGGTATAGCTGGCTTTCAGGTTTTTCAGCTGACCGCGTGGAATGGTAACGGAACCCGCTTCACCCGCTCCCAGGTTCACTTCACTTTTATCACCAAACCAGACACGCTGGCTGACGAAGGTGGCGTCCGGCTTAATCGGCGTGACGGTTTCAAAGAAGCGGAAACCCCAGGTCAGCAGTTTTTCGGATTCGTTAAAACGAATACGGTCGGTTTTCGTTCCCAGCACCACTGAGATCAGGCGCATATCGCCCTGCGTCGCAGAAGCCACCAGGTTGTATCCGGCCCCGGCAGTTGTACCGGTTTTCATGCCGTCCACGTTAACGTTACTGCTCCACAGCAGACGGTTACGGTTAGGCTGGCGGATATTGTTGAAGGTAAACTCTTTCTCTTTATGGATAGCGTACTCATCCGGCACGTCATGGATCAGCGCTTTGCCCAGCAGCGCCATATCGCGCGCGGTACTGAACTGACCCGGCGCATCCAGGCCGTGAACAGTTTTAAAAGTGGTATTGGTCAGACCCAGTTTTTTCGCGTAGCCATTCATCAGCCCAATAAATGAGTCCTGACTGCCCGCGACGTAATCGGCCAGCGCAATACAGGCATCATTTCCCGACTGAATAATAACCCCTTTATTCAGATCGGACACGGAGACCTGGTCGCCAGGCTTCAGGAACATCACGGACGAGCCGCGCAGCGCCGGATTACCGGTCGCCCAGGCATCTTTCCCGACGGTGACCATGTCATTCAGCTTGATCTTGCCCGCTTTCAACGCCTGGCCGACCACATAGCTGGTCATAATTTTCGTCAGGCTCGCCGGGTCGAGTTTTTCGTCGGCGTTACCTTCCGCCAGCACTTTCCCGCTGGCGTAATCCATCAGGATCCAGGCGCGCGCATCAACAGGCGGCGCTTCGGGCGCTGTCTGTTCCGCCGCATGGAGCGTTGGGGCAAAAAGGAAAAGCAGCGCCGAGCCTGCCGCCAGGCTGCGCAGAGAGGAAGTTTTTTGCGTCATAAATGCCACCCGAGTGTCCATTCTAAAAATCACGTCACAATCACCGTGTCGCAAGAAGCGATGAGTAATAGCGCACTACAGCCTTCAAAGAAACCTGTTCCAGGTAAAGTTTTTAAAGTTTATGCAATAACATTCAGATACGCTTTGATGGCGGTGTTTTTTTTAGCATCTGTTGCGTAATTGTTAGGTTTATCTCACCATGGCGAAAAGCTGACTCGGATTCACATCTCATCGGGAGTAAATATGATTACGCTGTGGGGCAGGAACAATTCGACCAACGTGAAAAAAGTGCTCTGGACGCTGGAAGAGCTGGATTTACCGTTTAAGCAGGTTATGGCGGGCCTGGAGTTTGGCGTGAATAAAGACGCGGACTACCTGGCGATGAACCCAAACGGACTGGTGCCGCTACTGCGCGATGACGAGACAGACGCCACGCTGTGGGAGTCTAACACCATCGTGCGATACCTCGCCGCGCAGTACGGCCAGGGTCGGCTGTGGGTAGAAAATCCAGCCCAGCGCGCGCAGGGCGAAAAATGGATGGACTGGGCAAACCAGACGCTTTCCCCAACGCACCGCGTGATCCTGATGGGGCTTATCCGTACGCCGGAAGCCGATCGTGATTATCCCGCCATTCATGCCGCCCAGGACGCGTGCGAGTCGCTGTTTGCGATGATGGACGACGAACTGGCGAAGCATACCTGGTTCTCCGGCGACACGTTCGGCGTGGGCGATATCGCCGTCGCCCCTTTCGTCTGGAACCTCACTAACATGGGTCTCAGCTGGACCCCGCGCCCTCACCTTCAGCGCTGGATCCAGCAGCTCAGCGAGCGCCCGGCGTATCGCAACGTGGTGATGATCCCGGTGACCTGATTACGACCCGGACGGGCTGACTTTCCAAAGCTGCCCGTCCGTCTCGTCGGTCAGCACGTACAGATAACCATCCGGCCCGACGCGCACATCGCGAATTCGATGATCTTTATCCCCAAGAATGCGCCCGTCCTCCGTCACGGTATTGCCCTTCACGCTCAGCACGATGACGTCTTTCTCCTTCAGCGCGCCGATAAACAGCTTGTTTTTCCATTGCGGGAAGACGTCGCTGTTGTAGAACGCCATGCCGCTGACGGCGGGCGACACTTTCCAGACAAACAGCGGTTTTTCAGTGCCCTCAACGTGCTCGCCTTTCGCTTCCGGGATTTTCAGGCCGCTGTAGTTGATCCCGTGCGTCGCCATCGGCCAGCCGTAGTTTTTGCCTTTTTCAGGAATGTTGATCTCATCCCCGCCGCGAGGGCCGTGTTCATTAAGCCACAGCGCGTCGCTCCACGGGTTCATCGCCATCCCCTGCGGGTTGCGAATGCCGTAAGACCAGATTTCAGGCCGTGCACCGGCGGTGTTCACAAACGGGTTATCCGGCGGCACTTTCCCGTCCTCCGTCAGGCGCACCACCTTACCCTGAAGCTTATCCAGATCCTGCGCCGTCGGGCGCTGGTTGTTTTCACCTAAGCCAATAAAGAGATGGCCTTTGCCGTCAAACACCAGCCGTCCGCCAAAGTGGTTGCCAGTAGAGAGCTTCGGCATCTGTCGGAACACCACCTGGAAGCCCTCAATGCGCGAGAGGTCATCGCTCAACCGCCCGTAGCCCACCGCGGTACCCGCTTTTCCATCATCACCCGCCTCGGCGAAGCTGAGCCAGATCCGCCGTGATTGTTCAAAATCCGGGGCCAGCACCACGTCCAGCAATCCGCCCTGGCCGCTCGCCCAGACCTTCGGCACGCCGATAATCGGGTCGGAGAGCCCTTTCCCTGCCTGCCAGTGCTTAAGCTGCCCGTCTTTTAGCGTGATCAGCAGCCCCTTATTATCAGGCAGAAACGCCAGCGACCAGGGGTGATCCAGTTTTGTCTGTAGCACGTCGACCTTAACCGTCTCGGGCGCCGCAAGCAGCGAAAGCGGGAATAACAGTGCAGGGAGGAAAAGCAGCGAGGATCGAGGCATAACGCACTCCTTTATCGGCATATGGCTTAAAGATTAGCCACTGTTCCCGGGTGCGTTAACACTTTTACAAAAGCTTAATCAAAAGGGGGAGTTGCCTCCCCCGGGTTCAGTGTCGGGCAAGCGTTTCCGGCTTGTTCAGACACATGATGCAAAGCGCGAGCGTGGTCAGGCAGTTTTCAAGCTTCTCCGCGTTAACGGCAATAAAATTCGGGCAGTCGTGACGTCCGTTCATCAAACAGACCCCTGCGATGGAAAGCACCTCGGCGGCGCGGCGCAGCGCCACTAATTCGTTTTCAGCGCAGTGCGCTTTCAGGATGGGTGCTTTTTCACGCATGAAATTGCAAAGTTCAAAGAAATTTTCACGCAGATTTTCGCTTTCGCTGACTGACATATACCCTTTCGCCTTGCGGAGTTGCAGATATGCAGCCAGGTCGATTCGGGCGTTGATCAGCTTGTTAAGCAGATCGCGTTTCAGTCTGTCAACGGACATGCTATTTCCTCCTCTGTCAGCCATGTTACCCTATTAATAATAAGGTCATTTTTTGTACAATGTGATGCCTGAGATCAATAAACGATAACTGATTAACATTCTTTACAATGTTACAACGATTGCCCGCCTCAACTGCGCCATCAAGAGTGTATAAATCCCCCGCGATACGCTGTAAAATCCCGCCCTGACAACTCCATAATTGATGAATTTTTAACCTATGAGCAATGTTACGCACCCGCCGAAAATCGGCTTTGTCTCCCTGGGCTGCCCGAAGAACCTGGTGGATTCCGAACGCATCCTGACTGAACTTCGCACTGAAGGCTATGACGTGGTGCCAAGCTACGACAACGCCGACATGGTGATCGTCAACACCTGTGGGTTCATCGACAGCGCGGTCCAGGAGTCACTGGAAGCCATTGGTGAAGCCCTGACGGAAAATGGCAAAGTGATTGTCACCGGCTGCCTGGGCGCGAAGGTGGATCAGATCCGCGAAGTGCACCCGAAGGTACTGGAGATCACCGGCCCGCACAGCTACGAGCAGGTGCTGGAACATGTTCATCACTACGTACCAAAGCCAAAGCACAACCCGTTCCTGAGCCTGGTGCCGGAACAGGGCGTGAAGCTGACGCCGCGCCACTATGCTTACCTGAAAATTTCCGAAGGCTGCAACCATCGCTGCACATTCTGCATCATCCCGTCGATGCGTGGCGATTTGGTGAGCCGTCCGATTGGCGAGGTGCTGGCAGAAGCCAAACACCTGGCCGACGCGGGCGTGAAGGAGTTACTGGTCATCTCCCAGGACACCTCCGCCTACGGCGTGGACGTCAAACACCGCTCCGGCTTCCATAACGGCGAGCCGGTAAAAACCAGCATGGTTGGCCTGTGCGAGCAGCTTGCTAAGCTCGGGATCTGGACGCGTCTGCACTACGTCTACCCTTACCCGCACGTTGACGACGTGATTCCGCTGATGGCGGAAGGCAAAATCCTGCCGTATCTGGATATCCCGTTACAGCACGCCAGCCCGCGCATTCTGAAGCTGATGAAGCGTCCTGGCTCCGTTGACCGCCAGCTGGCGCGCATCAAGCAGTGGCGCGAGATCTGCCCTGAACTGACCCTGCGCTCCACCTTCATCGTTGGCTTCCCGGGTGAAACCGAAGAAGATTTCCAGATGCTGCTCGACTTCCTGAAAGAAGCGCGTCTGGATCGCGTGGGCTGCTTCAAGTACAGCCCGGTTGAAGGCGCAACGGCCAACGAGTTGGCGGACCAGGTACCGGAAGAGGTCAAAGAGGAACGCTGGAACCGCTTTATGCAGCTGCAACAGCAGATCTCTGCTGAACGCTTGCAGGAGAAAGTGGGCCGCGAAATTCTGGTCATTATCGACGAAGTGGACGAAGAAGGCGCGATTGGCCGCAGCATGGCGGATGCGCCTGAAATCGACGGCGCGGTGTACCTGAACGGGGAAACCAACGTCAAGCCGGGCGATATTATTCGCGTGAAGGTTGAAAACGCCGACGAGTATGATTTGTGGGGCAGCCGGGTTTAATCTTTAACCCCTCACCCCGGCCCTCTCCCCAAAGGGGCGAGGGGGAACAGACCGCACCGAGCAGTCCCCTCTCCCCTCAGGGGAGAGGGTTAGGGTGAGGGGTAAGTTCCTGCAAAAACCTACCCCTTAATCCTCGGATCCAGCGCGTCGCGCAGCCCATCCCCCAGCAGGTTAAACGCCAGCACGGTCAGGAAAATCGCCAGGCTCGGGAAGATCGCCACGTGCGGGGCGATCACCATATCCGCCCGCGCCTCGTTCAGCATCGCGCCCCACTCCGGCGTCGGCGGCTGTGCGCCTAACCCCAGAAACGACAGGCTGGCCGCCGAGATAATCGACACGCCTATGCGCATGGTGAAATAGACCACGATAGACGAGACCGTTCCCGGCAGAATATGGCTGAACAGGATTGTGGCATCGCTGGCTCCCATGCTGCGGGCCGACTCGATAAAGGTCTGCTGCTTCAGCACCAGCGTGTTGCCACGTACCAGGCGCGCGAAAGCGGGAATCGTGAATACCGCCACGGCGATGATGACGTTCGCCATGCCGCTGCCCATCACCGCCACCACGGCAATCGCCAGCAGAATACCGGGAAAGGCAAACAGCACGTCGCAGATACGCATGATGATGCGGTCCCACCAGCCTTCGTAATACCCGGCCACCAGCCCCAGCACGGTGCCAATTGCTGCGCCCATCAGCACCGCAAAGACCCCGGCCGCCAGCGAGATCTGCGCCCCTACCAGCACGCGGCTGAAAATATCGCGCCCGAGCGAGTCCACGCCAAACCAGTGCATCATCGACGGTCCATCGTTCAGCCGGTCGTAATCGAAGTAATTTTCCGCATCAAACGGGGCTATCCAAGGGGCGATAATCGCCACCAGGATCAGCAGTAACACAAACAACCCGGCGACCATAGCGACGGGCTGACGACGGAATCGACGCCAGAACTCAACCCACGGGGTGCGAATATGGTCCGGCCTGATCCCCGGCATAGCGTTTAAAATGGCCTGGCGACGCCAGTTCAGTAATCGCATCTTACTTATACCTGATGGCCGGGTTAATGGCGGCGTACAGCACGTCCACCACGAGATTGATAAGAATAAATTCCAGCGAGAAAAGCAGGACTTCCGCCTGAATCACCGGGTAGTCACGCATATCGACCGAGTCGACCAGCAGGCGCCCCAGCCCCGGCCAGTTAAAGACCTTCTCAACCACGATAGAGCCGCCCAGCAGGAAGCCGAACTGTAGCCCCATCATCGTGACCACCGGGATCATCGCATTACGAAAACCATGCTTCAGAATGACCCATTTCTCACTCACCCCTTTTGCCCGCGCGGTGCGAATGTAATCTTCGCTCAGCACGTCGACAAAGGAGGCGCGGGTGAAACGGGCCATCACTGCCGCAACGGCTGCGCCAAGCGTCATAGAGGGCAGAATGTAGTGCTTCCAGGTGTCGGCCCCGACGGTGGGCAACCAGCCCAGCTCGACGGAGAAAATCTGCATCAGCAGCATACCCAGCGCAAACGCCGGGAAAGAGATACCGGTGACCGCCAGCGCCATACCGAGCTTATCCGGCCAGCGGTTGCGCCAGACGGCGGCAACGATTCCCGCGCCCAGGCCAAACACAACCGCCCAGCTCATACTGGCAATCGTTAACCAGAAGGTGGGCATAAAGCGGCTGGCAATCTCCTCCGACACCGGACGACGCGACACCATCGAGATGCCGAAATCGCCCTGAAGGACATTGCCAATGTAGCGCAGAAATTGCCGATACAGCGGCTGATCAAGACCGAGCTGTTTACGTACCAGTTCGATAACCGTGGCATCCGCTTCCGGTCCGGCAATCAAACGCGCCGGATCGCCGGGCAGCATGTGGACAAACAAAAACACCAGCACGGCCACAATCAGCAGCGTCGGGATAAGCCCCAGCAGGCGTTTACACACATAATTCAGCATGAGTTTTATTTTAGATCCGCGTCATCAAAGCTAAAGCCCGTATCCGGCATGATGTAAAAACCGGTCAGCGCTTTATTGTGGGCTGAGACCAGTTTTTCCACCACCAGCGGCACCCACGGCGACTCTTTCCAGATAATGTCCTGCGCCTCTTTGTACAGGCGCGCTTTCTCTTCCGGTTTGGTGGTTTTCAGGGCATCGGCCAGATCCTTATCCACCTGCGGATTACTGTAGAACGCGGTATTGAACAGCGTTGGCGGCCAGTTCTGGGAAGCAAACAGCGGCGACAGGGACCAGTCCGCTTCACCGGTTGAAGCCGTCCAGCCGGTGTAGAACATCCGCACGCCGCTCTCTTTCTGTCCTTTGCCTTCCACTTCCGCCGCGCGCTGTCCGGCATCCATCGCCGTGACCCTGGCTTTAATGCCCACCTGCGCCAGCTGCTGCTGGGTAAATTGCAGCACCTTCTGCGCGGTACTGTGGTTATGCGACGACCACAGCGTGGTGCTAAAGCCGTTCGGATAGCCCGCCTCTTTCAGCAGTTCCCGCGCTTTCGCCGGATCGTACGGCCACGGCTGATAGCTCTGCGCGTACTCAATGGTTGGCGGCATCACGCCCGTCGCCGGGGTGGCGTAGCCTGCAAAGGCCACCTTCACCAGTGCCTGGCGGTTAATGGCGTAGTTGATGGCTTCGCGCACCTTCGGGTTATCAAACGGTTTTTGCGTGACGTTCATGCTGATGTAGCGCTGCATAATCGACGGGCTGGCCACCAGCTCCAGCTTGCTGTTTTTCGCCAGCAGCGCTGCCTGTTCGTAGGGGATCGGGAAGGCAAACTGCGCTTCGCCGGTTTGCAGCATCGCGGCGCGGGTATTGTTGTCCACGACCGGCCGCCAGGTGAGGGTATCCAGCTTCGGCAGCCCCGGCTGCCAGTATCCGGCGAATTTCTTCACCTTCACATAATCGGTCTGGTTCCAGGTAAGCAGTTCGTACGGTCCGGTCCCCACCGGGTGGAAGCCAATCTCTTTGCCGTATTTCTTCAACGCCGCAGGGGAAATCATCACCGTCGCGGGATGCGCCAGGATATTGATAAACGCCGAGAACGGCTCTTTGAGGGTGATCTTCACCGTCGCCGGATCAATCACCTCGGTTTGGGCGATATTTTTATACAGGTTGTAGCGCTTAAGACCGTTTTCCGGATTGCTGGCTCGGTCCAGGTTGACCTTAACCGCCTCGGCGTTGAAGTCGGTGCCGTCCTGGAACTTCACGCCGGTACGGAGCTTAACGGTATAGACCAGCCCGTCGTCCGACACGGTATAGCCTTCCGCCAGCACGTTTTTCAGCTTCATCTCGCGGTCCAGGCCGAACAGCCCCTGGTAGAAGGATTTTGCCACCGCCTGAGAAAGGGTGTCGTTAGCATCATACGGATCCAGCGTCGTGAAGTTAGACCCCACAGCCACCACCACGTCTTTCGCCGCGATCGCGGGGGCGGCGGCCAGCGCAGCCGTCACGCTCGCGGCAAGCAGCCATTGACGAGCAACAAAAGGAACCATTGTGTTCTCCTGCCTGTTGTAAGTTATAACCGCGAGAATGCATTGCCCTGACGCGGGGGTGCGACAAAATGACCGGGACCGACTTCACGCAGCGCCACGCGCTCCAGAGTTTCGCCCCGTTTACGAATATTGCTCGGCATTTCGTCCTGCAACAGCACGCGCTGGGCGTGACGATGCTCAGGATCGGCAACCGGTACGGCGGCCATCAGCTTGCGGGTGTACGGATGCTGCGGGTTTTCAAATACCGCCCGACGGGGGCCAATTTCAACAATTTGCCCCATGTACATCACCGCCACGCGATGGCTGATCCGCTCAACCACCGCCATATCGTGAGAGATAAACAGAAACGCAATGCCCAAATCCCGCTGTAAATCGAGCAGGAGATTGATGATTTGCGCGCGGATGGAGACATCCAGCGCTGACACGGACTCATCCGCAATCACCACTTTCGGATTCAGGGCCAATGCCCGGGCTATGCAGATACGCTGTCGCTGACCGCCAGAAAATTCGTGCGGATAACGCCAGGCATGCTCCGGTTTCAGGCCCACGCGCTCCAGCAGCCACGCGACGCGGCGCTGCGCGGCTTCACCGTCGAGCAGGTTGTGCACCCGCAGCGGCTCCATAATCGAGTACCCCACCGTATGGCGCGGATCGAGCGACGCATAAGGATCCTGAAAAATAAACTGAATATCCCGGCGTACCGCCTGCAATTTACCATTGGGGAGTGTATCGATGCGCTCACCGTTGAAGGTGATGCTCCCCTCCTGCGACTCAACCAGCCTGAGCAGCGCCCGCCCGGTGGTGGATTTACCGCAGCCGGACTCCCCCACCAGCGCCAGCGTTTCGCCCGGCCAGAGATCAAAACTGACGTATTCAACCGCATGCACTTCGCGCTTCACGCGGTTAAGGATCCCGCTGCGCAGCGGGAAACGGGTCACCAGTTCACGCACTTCAAGGATCGGCCTGCCGGAAACCACCGTGTTCTGCTCGGTTTCGTCTTCCTGCTGGCCCTGTTCGGTCTGAGAGAACAGCGGAAAACGGCGCGGAAAATCACTGCCATTCATGGCGCCCAGACGCGGGACCGCCGCCAGCAGCGCTTTAGTATAAGGATGCACCGGCGTATGAAAGACCTGCTCCACCGAGCCGGTTTCCACGGCATTGCCCTGATGCATAACCAGCACCCGATCGGCAATATCCGCCACCACCCCCATATCGTGGGTGATGAATATCACCCCCATCTCCATCTCCTGCTGCAACACCTTAATCAGTTGCAGGATCTGGGCCTGAATGGTGACATCCAGCGCCGTGGTGGGTTCGTCCGCAATGAGCACCGCCGGACGGCACGACAGCGCCATCGCAATCATCACCCGCTGGCGCATGCCACCGGAAAGCTGATGCGGATAGCGGGACAAAATCGCGTGCGCCTCAGGGATACGTACCAGCTCCAGCATCCGTTTAGCTTCGTTGAGCGCCTCATCACCGCTCAATCCCTGATGCAGGCGGATAGATTCGGCAATCTGCTCGCCCACCGGAAAAACCGGGTTCAGGGAGGTCATCGGCTCCTGAAAAATCATCGCAATATCCGCCCCGCGCACCCCCTGCATCCGGGACGCGCTCAGCTCGTTGAGATCGATAACCTGACGGTTGCGACGGCGCAACAGCATCCGCTCGCTGGTGACCTGCCCGCCCGTCTGCTCAAGCAGACGCATCAGCGCCAGCGCGGTAACCGATTTACCGGATCCGGACTCGCCGACAATCGCCAGCGTCTCGCCGCGCCTGAGCGAAAACGATAAATTCTGTACTGCAGGGATGAACTGCCGCTCTTCCTGAAAGGCAATATTCAGTTGGTGGACAGCCAGCACTTCGCAGTTGTCCAGCTCTTCACTGTGCGGCACGCAATGCCCCCTTATTCACGATAAATGCCTGTGCTGGGCGCATCGCCGGCATACCCCCACGCCCGGTACATCCCTTCACTGTTGAACGGCAGCGCCACGTTGCCCTCCCGATCCACCGCTATTAAGCCACCTTCTCCGCCCAGGGCTGGCAGTTTCTCCATTACCACCCGCTCGCAGGCCTCACTCAGGCTTAATCCGCCGTAATCCATTAGCGCGGTAATGTCGTAGGCCGCCAGCGCGCGGATAAACACTTCGCCGGTTCCGGTGCATGACACCGCCGCCGTGGCGTTATTAGCGTAACACCCGGCCCCCGGCAGCGGACTGTCGCCGACGCGTCCGGGAAGCTTGTTGGTCATACCGCCTGTCGACGTCGCGGCGGCGAGGTTACCGGCTTTATCCAGCGCCACCGCGCCTACCGTGCCCATTTTGCTGCGTTCATCGAGCGGCGCGGCATGGTCCAGCTGCGTCATCCCCGCTGTACGGGCCTCCAGCAACTGCCGGTAACGCTCCTCGGTGGAAAAAAGATCGGGCGAGACCGTATCCATCCCGTGCTCGACGGCAAATTTCTCCGCCCCCGCCCCGGTCAGCAGCACATGCGGGCTTTGATCCATCACCAGACGCGCGGCCAGCACGGGATTGCGCAGTCGGCTGACGCCCGCCACCGCCCCCGCTTTCAGGGTGATACCGTCCATCACGCAGGCATCCAGTTCATGCGTTTCATCGCGCGTAAAGACCGAGCCAATACCGGCATTAAACAGCGGACACTCCTCCAGCAGGCGCACCGCTTCGGTCACCACGTCCAGCGCGCTTTTGCCCGCTTCCAGCATGCGCTGGCCTGTTTCCACAATGGCGTTCAGCGCATCAATATAACGCTTCTCCTGCTCGGGACTGAGCTGTGCACGGGTGATTGCCCCGGCACCGCCATGAATTGCGATAACCGCTTTACTCATTTCGCATCACCCATCAGCCTGGCTGGCTGCTTTTTCTATAAATATCATTATCGTCGACGAATCTTCAGATGATTTTTGAATATAGAAAGACGCAACTGTGATGTAAAGCTTACACCCATCGGGTCATACAGTTAGCCGCACTTTTCTGCCATAATGAGCGCTTTCGTTGTTACTCCGCAGGAGCCCACCATGGATTTTACCGCCGGACTGATGCCGCTTGAGACGGCACTCTCGCAGATGCTTGATCGTATTACTCCCCTGCACGACGTTGAGACGCTGCCGCTTGTGCGCTGTTTTGGCCGTATTGCCGCGCGCGATATCGTCTCGCCGCTGAACGTGCCGGGGTTCGATAACGCGGCGATGGACGGCTATGCCGTACGTCTGGCGGATTTGCAAACGGGTCAGCCGCTGCCGGTGGCAGGTAAAGCCTTTGCCGGGCAGCCGTTCAACGGTGAGTGGCCAGCGGGCACCTGCGTGCGCATTATGACCGGCGCGCCGGTGCCAAAGGGCTGTGAAGCCGTGGTGATGCAGGAAGAGACCGAACTAACGGACGACGGCGTGCGTTTTACCGCCAGCGTCAAAGCGGGACAGAATATCCGCCACATCGGGGAAGACATTACCCTCGGCGCAACGGTCTTTGCCGCCGGGCAAAAACTGACGGTCGCCGAACTGCCGATGCTGGCATCGCTTGGCATCGCGGAGATTGACGTTGTCCGCAAGGTACGCGTGGCGGTGTTCTCAACGGGAGACGAGCTACAGATTCCGGGTCAGCCGCTGAACGAGGGGCAGATTTACGACACCAACCGTCTGGCGGTGCACCTGATGCTTGAGCAACTGGGCTGCGAGGTGATTAACCTCGGCATCATTCCTGACGATCCGGAGAAACTGCGCACGGCATTTATCGACGCGGACGCCTCTGCCGACGTGGTGATCAGCTCTGGCGGCGTATCGGTTGGCGAAGCGGATTACACCAAAACCCTGCTTGAAGAGCTGGGTGAAATCGCCTTCTGGAAGCTGGCGATTAAACCGGGCAAACCGTTCGCGTTTGGCAAACTTCCGCACAGCTGGTTCTGTGGCCTGCCGGGTAACCCGGTCTCTGCCGCGCTGACCTTCTACCAGCTGGTGATCCCGCTGCTGGCGAAGCTTTCAGGCAACAATGCCGACCCGCTGCCGGAACGTGTGCGCGTGCGGGCGGCAACGCGCCTCAAAAAATCTCCGGGCCGTCTCGATTTCCAGCGCGGCATTCTGGCGCGCAACGCCGACGGCGAGCTGGAGGTGAGCACCACCGGGCATCAGGGTTCGCACATCTTTAGCTCCTTCAGTCAGGGTAACTGCTTTATCGTGCTGGAGCGCGATCGCGGCCACGTTGAGGCGGGCGAATGGGTTGAAGTGGAACGCTTTAACCACCTGTTCGGAGGCTGACATGACGGTGGAACTGAGCGACCCGGAGATGATGCGCTATAACCGCCAGATCGTGCTGCGCGGGTTTGATTTCGAGGGCCAGGAAGCGCTCAAGGCGGCCAGCGTGCTGGTTGTGGGTCTTGGCGGGCTGGGCTGCGCGGCAGCGCAATATCTGGCTGCGGCGGGCGTCGGCCGCATGACGCTGCTGGATTTCGATACCGTGTCGGTGTCGAACCTGCAACGCCAGACGCTACACAGCGACGCGACGGTTGGTCAGCCGAAAGTGGAATCTGCGCGCACGGCGCTGGCGCGAATTAACCCCAACGTTCAGTTCACCCTGATTGACGCGATGCTGGATGACGACGCGCTGTTTGCGCAGATTGCACGGCATGACCTGGTGCTGGACTGCACCGATAACGTCGCCATTCGCAACCAGCTCAATGCGGGCTGCTTTGCCCATAAAACGCCGCTAATTTCCGGCGCGGCCATCCGCATGGAGGGTCAAATCAGCGTTTTCACCTACGCTGAGGGAGAGCCCTGCTACCGCTGCCTGAGCCGTCTGTTCGGCGAGAATGCGCTGACCTGCGTCGAGGCGGGCGTGATGGCGCCGCTGGTTGGGGTTATCGGTTCCTTGCAGGCCATGGAGGCGATCAAGGTGCTGGCGCATTACGGCACGCCCGCAGCGGGCAAAATCGTGATGTATGACGCGATGACCTGTCAGTTCCGCGAGATGAAGCTGATGCGTAATCCGGGGTGTGAGGTGTGCGGAGGTTAAACCCTGCTGCGGCCTGATGCCCTCACCCCGGCCCTCTCCCACAGGGAGAGGGAGAAAATCGTAGGCCGGGTAAGCGTCAGCGCCACCCGGCAACAGCATCAAATAGACGTCCGCCCAAACGCCCCCTGCCAGTCCTGCTCAAACTTCACAATTGCCGCATCTACTGCCGGAGAGGTAATAAACTGCTGCGCCACGTCCAGCGGCAGCGTGATGGACTCGCACCCTGCCAGCAGGCAGTCCAGCGCCTGGCGCGGGGTTTTAAAGCTCGCGGCGAGCACCTTTGACTGCGGTGCGTGCAGCGTCAGCAATTGTTGCAGTTCAATCACCGTCTGGATCCCGTCCCCGCCCTGCGCGTCCACGCGGTTCACGTAAGGGGCCACATACTCAGCACCCGCCAGCGCGGAGAGCATCCCCTGCGCTGCGCCGTATACCGCGGTACCCAGCGTCGGGATCCCTTCTGCTTTCAGCATCTTGATCGCCGCCAGCCCTTCAGCGGTCACGGGCACTTTCACCACCAGGTCATCGATTATCGCGCGCAGCTTACGTGCGTCTTCCACCATCCCCTCGGCGGTCTTCGCCATCACCTGGGCGAACAGCCGGCCCTTGCCGCCCAGCGCGTCGTGCAGCGCGGGCAGCAACTCTTCCAGGGGGGTTTTACCCGCCGCCACAATGCTTGGGTTAGTGGTCACGCCCGCCAGCGGGAAGATACGCGCCAGCTTTTTGACTGCCGCAACGTCAGATGTGTCGAGATAAAGTTCCATGATGTCACCCTCAAAATTTGCCTGCATTTACCCTATCACGAGAAAACCTGCTCATGAATTGACCCATATCAAGATAACTTTCATTCGAAAGTAATTTAATCTTCATATGTAATCAGAGGGCAAAAAAATGATCTTCAACATACAGCGTTACTCCACCCACGACGGCCCCGGTATTCGAACCGTGGTGTTCCTGAAAGGCTGCTCGCTGGGCTGTCGCTGGTGCCAGAACCCGGAAAGCCGCTCCCGCACGCGGGACGTCCTGTTTGACGCCCGTCTGTGTCTGGACGGCTGTGACCTGTGTCAGCAGGCCGCGCCAGGGTGTGTTGAACGTGCGCTGAACGGGTTGATCATCCATCGTGAAAAATTAAGTGAAAAGACGCTCACTGCCCTCACCGACTGCTGCCCGACGCAGGCGCTTACCGTCTGCGGTGAAGAGAAGCAGGTGGAGGAGATTATGGCCACCGTGCTACGCGACAAGCCCTTCTACGACCGCAGCGGCGGCGGGATCACCCTTTCCGGCGGCGAGCCGTTTATGAATCCTGACCTGGCGCACGCCCTGTTTAAAGCCAGCCATGAACAAGGCATTCATACTGCGGTTGAAACCTGCCTTCACGTGCCCTGGCATTATATCGAGCCTTCACTGCCGTATGTCGATCTGTTCCTGGCGGACCTGAAACATGTCGACGGCGAGGTGTTCAAGCAGTGGACCGATGGCTCTGCTAAGCGGATCCTGGACAACCTGAAGCGCCTGGCTACCGTCGGGAAGAAGATCACCATCCGCGTGCCGCTGATCCAGGGCTTTAACGCCGATGAAGCGTCGGTTACCGCCATTACCAACTTCGCCGCCGATGAACTCGGCGTCGATGATATTCATTTTCTGCCGTATCACACGCTGGGCATGAACAAATACACCCTGCTCGGCCAACCCTACTCTGCCCCTGACAAACCGCTGGATAACCCTGCCCTGCTGGACTTCGCGCAGCAGTATGCCTGCCAGAAAGGGTTAACCGCGACCTTACGAGGATAAACTTATGACCACCCTGAATCTCAACACCCTCAGCGAGCGCATCAAGGCGCACAAAACGGCTCTGGTGCATATCGTTAAGCCGCCGGTTTGTACCGAACGCGCGCAGCACTATACCGAAATGTATCAGCAGCATCTGGACAAGCCGATCCCGGTACGTCGCGCGCTGGCCCTCGCCCACCACCTGGCAAAACGTACCATCTGGATCAAGCACGACGAGCTGATTATCGGTAACCAGGCCAGCGAAGTGCGTGCCGCGCCGATCTTCCCGGAATATACCGTCTCCTGGATTGAGAAAGAGATTGACGATCTGGCGGACCGTCCAGGTGCAGGCTTTGCGGTGAGCGAAGAGAATAAACGCGTTCTGCATGAAATCTGCCCGTGGTGGCGCGGCCAGACGGTACAGGATCGCTGCTACGGTATGTTTACTGACGAGCAGAAGGGCCTGCTGGAAACCGGCATCATCAAAGCGGAAGGTAACATGACCTCCGGTGACGCACACCTGGCGGTGAATTTCCCGCTGGTGCTGGAGAAAGGGCTCGACGGCCTGCGCGCGAAAGTAGCCGAGCGCCGCTCGCGCATCAACCTGACGGTACTGGACGATCTGCACGGCGATCAGTTCCTGAAAGCCATTGATATCGTGCTGGAAGCCGTAAGCCTGCACATCAGGCGCTTCGCCGATCTGACTCGTGAGATGGCCGCCAGCGAAACCCGCGACAGCCGCCGCGACGAGCTGCTGGCGATGGCGGAAAACTGCGACATCATCGCCCACCAGCCGCCAAAAACCTTCTGGCAGGCGCTACAGCTGTGCTACTTCATTCAGCTGATCCTGCAAATTGAGTCCAACGGTCACTCCGTCTCCTTTGCCCGTATGGACCAGTACCTTTACCCGTACTATCGCCGCGACGTGGAGCTGGACCAGAGCCTGGATCGCGAGCACGCCATCGAGCTACTGCACAGCTGCTGGCTGAAGCTGCTGGAGGTGAACAAAATCCGCTCCGGCTCGCACTCCAAAGCCTCTGCGGGCAGCCCGCTGTATCAGAACGTCACCATCGGCGGCCAGAAGCTGGTCAACGGCGAGCCAATGGACGCGGTCAACCCGCTCTCCTACGCAATTCTGGAATCCTGCGGCCGTCTGCGCTCCACCCAGCCAAACCTGAGCGTGCGTTACCACGCGGGGATGAGCAACGACTTCCTCGACGCCTGCGTGCAGGTGATCCGCTGCGGCTTCGGGATGCCGGCGTTTAACAACGATGAAATCGTCATCCCGGAATTTATCAAGCTCGGCGTGGAACGAGAGGACGCGTATGACTATGCGGCGATTGGCTGCATCGAAACCGCCGTCGGCGGAAAGTGGGGCTATCGCTGCACCGGCATGAGCTTTATCAACTTCGCTCGCGTGATGCTGGCAGCGCTGGAAGGCGGTCGCGATGCCACCAGCGGCCAGGTATTCCTGCCGCAGGAAAAAGCGCTTTCGGCCGGTAATTTCGGCAATTTCGACGAAGTGATGGCGGCGTGGGATAACCAGATCCGCTACTACACCCGCAAATCCATTGAGATCGAGTACGTGGTGGACACCATGCTGGAAGAGAACGTCCACGATATTCTCTGCTCGGCGCTGGTGGATGACTGCATCGAACGCGCGAAAAGCATTAAGCAGGGCGGCGCGAAGTATGACTGGGTTTCCGGCCTTCAGGTGGGGATCGCCAACCTCGGTAACAGCCTGGCCGCGGTGAAGAAGCTGGTGTTTGACCAGGGCGTTATCGGTCAGCAACAGCTGGCGGCGGCGCTGGCGGATGACTTCGAGGGGCTGACCCACGAGCAGCTGCGCCAGCGCCTGATCAACGGCGCGCCGAAGTACGGCAACGACGACGACAGCGTGGACCTGCTGCTGACCCGTGCCTACGAAACCTACATTAAAGAACTGAAGCAGTATCACAACCCACGCTACGGCCGTGGCCCAATTGGGGGTAACTACTACGCGGGCACGTCGTCTATCTCCGCAAACGTGCCGTTTGGCGCAGCAACCATGGCGACGCCGGACGGACGTAAAGCGCACACCCCGCTGGCGGAAGGGGCAAGCCCGGCCTCCGGTACCGACCACCTCGGCCCGACGGCGGTGATTGGCTCCGTGGGTAAACTGCCGACGGAAGCGATCCTCGGCGGCGTGCTGCTTAACCAGAAGCTGAACCCGTCGACGCTGGAAAACGACAGCGATCGCCAGAAGCTGATGGTGCTGCTGCGCACCTTCTTCGAGGTGCATAAAGGCTGGCATATTCAGTACAACATTGTCTCGCGCGAAACGCTGCTGGAAGCGAAGAAACACCCTGATCAGTATCGTGACCTGGTGGTGCGCGTCGCGGGTTACTCGGCGTTCTTCACCGCCCTGTCACCGGATGCGCAGGACGATATTATTGCCCGTACCGAGCATACACTGTAAAAAAACGCCCGGTGGCGCTTCGCTTACCGGGCTTACATTGTCTCCCCGTAGGCCGGGTAAGGCGAAGCCGCCACCCGGCTTTCTGACTTTCATTCGAAATTAAATTTGTGCTCCCCGTCACCTTGTTATTAGAATGTTTCAAAACGCAGTGACCCAGGAGCACAGTATGACCGTAAAAGTTATCGTCACCGATATGGACGGAACTTTCCTTGATGATGCCAAGCAGTACGATCGTGACCGCTTCCAGGCACAGTTTGAGCAGCTTAAAGCCCGTAACATCGAATTTGTTGTCGCCAGCGGCAACCAGTATTACCAGCTCATCTCCTTTTTCCCGGAGCTGAAAGATCAGATCTCCTTCGTCGCGGAAAACGGCGCGCTGGTGTTCGACCACGGCGAACAGATTTTCCACGGTGAGCTAACGCGTCATGAGTCGCAGATCGTCATTGGCGAGTTGCTGAAAGACAAAGGGCTGAATTTTGTGGCCTGCGGGCTGGAGAGCGCGTACGTCAGCGATAAGGCTCCAGAAGCGTTCGTGAAGCTGATGTCGAAACACTACCATCGCTTAAAACCCATCAGCGATTACCGCGACATTGACGACGTGCTGTTTAAATTCTCCCTGAACCTGCCGGACAGCGATATCCCGAACCTGGTCGATAAACTGCATGTCTCCCTGGACGGCATCATGAAGCCGGTTACCAGCGGCTTCGGTTTTGTCGATTTGATTATCCCGGGCCTGCACAAAGCCAACGGCATCAGTCGTCTGCTGAAACGCTGGAAAGTCTCCCCGCAGGCGTGCGTGGGCATTGGCGACAGCGGCAACGATGCGGAAATGCTGAAGCTGGTGAAATATTCATTTGCGATGGGCAATGCGGCGGAAAGCATTCAAGCGGTCAGCCGTTACACTACCGACGATAACAACCATCAGGGCGTGCTGAATGTGATTCAGGCCGTGCTCGACGCCCACTCCCCGTTCGACGTCTGATCCCCTACCTGCCGGAGCCTCACTCCGGCCCCTTCACTCTTTTTCCATCCTGTGGCGCCCGTCAAGGTTTTAAACTTGCATTAACTTATTTTTAACTTAAAGTGTCACTTGTAGATACTTTTACTTTCGAATGAAAGATGCGAGGCAGTTATGACCTTTACCAGCGAAACGTTGCCAGCGGACCACAAAGCGGCAATTCGTCAGATGAAACGCGCGCTACGGGCCCAGATCGGTGACGTGCAGGCAGTGTTCGACCGGCTTAGCGACAAAATCGCCGCCCGCGTGGCGGAAATTAACGCCCTTAAAAATAAAGGTGAATCCGTATGGCCGGTAATCCCCTTTACGGATGTGAAAAACGGTACGATCACCGCCGAACAGCGCGAAGCGGTTAAACGTCGCGGCTGCGCGGTGATCAAAGGCCACTTCCCGCGCGAGCAGGCGCTGGCATGGGATCAATCGATGCTCGACTACCTCGATCTGAATAAGTTTGACGAGGTTTACAAAGGACCCGGCGATAACTTCTTCGGCACCTTAACGGCCTCTCGCCCGGAGATTTATCCGATCTACTGGTCTCAGGCGCAAATGCAGGCGCGCCAGAGTGAAGAGATGGCACAGGTACAGTCGTTCCTGAATCGTTTATGGACATTTGAGAGCAACGGTAAGCAGTGGTTCGACCCGGACGTGAGCGTAATTTATCCGGACCGCATTCGCCGCCGCCCACCAGGAACAACCTCGAAAGGCCTTGGCGCACACACCGATTCCGGCGCGCTGGAGCGCTGGCTGCTGCCCGCTTATCAGCAGGTCTTTGCCCGCGTGTTTGACGGCAACGTTGAGAAATACGATCCGTGGAATGCTGCGCACCGTACCGAGGTGGAAGAGTACACGGTGGATAACACCACCAAATGCTCCGTGTTCCGCACCTTCCAGGGCTGGACGGCACTGTCGGACATGATCCCCGGCCAGGGGCTGCTGCACGTGGTGCCGATCCCGGAAGCGATGGCTTACATTCTGCTGCGTCCGCTGCTGGACGACGTGCCGGAAGACGAACTGTGCGGCGTGGCGCCGGGGCGCGTGCTGCCGATTTCTGAGAAGTGGCATCCGCTGCTCATCGAAGCGTTGACCAGCATTCCCGCGCTGGAAGCCGGTGATTCTGTCTGGTGGCATTGCGATGTGATCCACTCGGTCGCGCCGGTGGAAAACCAACAGGGCTGGGGCAACGTGATGTATATTCCTGCCGCGCCGATGTGCGAGAAAAACCTCGCCTACGCGAAAAAGGTCAAGGAAGCGCTGGAAACCGGCGCGTCACCGGGAGATTTCCCGCGCGAGGATTATGAGAAAAGCTGGCAGGACCGTTTCACCGTGAACGATCTGAACATCCACGGCAAGCGCGCGCTGGGCATGGCTTAACTGTCGTAAAGCCCTTCCCGCTCAACGGCGGTGCGTCGTTTTCCCTGACGTATCCGCCGTACCGATTCCCGCACGGCCAGCGTGCCGTTCAGCAGCAATGTTCCGACCGGCGCGTCCGGGCGCATCAGCCGCTGCTGGAGCATATATACCGCTTCTGTTCCCAGCTCATCGCGCGGGACATGCACCGCCGTCAGAGGCACATCCTGAATCGCCGCGAGATTAAAGCCGTCGATGCTCATCACCGAGACATCCTGCGGCACGCGCAGACCGTGTTTTTGCAGGGCGCTGATGGTCCCCGCCGCCATAAAGTCGCCGCCCACCAGGAACGCCGTCGGCAGATCTTTCCCTTTTTGCTGGTGAAGCCACTCACTCACCAGCTGCTCCGTCTCTTTGGCGCTGAAGCTTGGCACCATCAGCAGATCGCGCCGGTCGCTAAACCTGAGGTTATGGCCGTGCCACGCGTCGCGGATCCCCGACAGGCGCAGCTCCATGGTATAGCGACGCAAACACAGCACATTCATCACCTCCCGGTGCCCCATCTCGAACAGGTACTCCGCCGCCCGCTCGCCAATGGCGCGGTGATCCGGCGCGACGGCGGGCAGGCGCATGTGGCGGTCCCGGCAGTTAATCAGCATGCAGGGTTTGCCCACGTCTACCGCCAGATCGTGGATATGCGGATCGTCGATACCGAGGAGGATCGCCGCCTGGGTGTCCACTTCGTTCATGCGGGCCAGAAACAGCTGGGCGTCGCTGTCGTTCTCCTCCAGCGCACAGTAACGCAGGCGAACCTCGTGCGAGGCCAGCCCTTTGCTCACGCTCTGGATGACGCGGTAGTAAAAGATGTCAGACCGCTCGTCAAACGCCCGCTGCGGGGCAAACACCATCAGGCTGTTAAGCAGCAGACGCCCCGCCGCCATGCCCTCTATTACCCCCAGCTCCCGCGCGCATGCCAGCACCGTTGCCCGTGCTTTTTCGCTGGTGTTTGCCTTCCCCGCCAGCACGCGGGAAACGGTGCTGATGGAGAGCCGGGTACGGGCGGCGATTTCGGTGATTTTAAGCCTTTTATCCATTTTGTGATCTGGCTCCGGATGTGAAATGAAAAAATTTTCACAACATCTTTATCAGGTAATAACTTGCGAGAAGGCCATAATGCCGAAAATTAAACCTCGGTTATGAGAAAGTTTGCACAAAATCCACTATTTCCTGCTCAATTTCTCTCTTAAGGTGAACCTGTCACACAACTTCCATACTAGTTGTATAGCAGCTTAGCACTCTAAAACAGATAACTTTCAAACGCCTGACGCTGTGTGACACCTGAACCTTTGTCCCTTACCGTCCGTCTTGTGGAGAAGAAAATGAGTCAGGACATCAACAACACCGTTGCGACAAGCAAAACCCGTCGCGTCATTAAGAATCTGCGCTGGTACGTACTGGTGCTGTTTCTTCTTGGCGTGACCGTAAACTACATCACCCGTAACTCGTTAGGTATTCTCGCCCCCGAGCTGAAAGAGAGCCTTGGTATCACCACCGAGCAATACTCGTGGATCGTCGGCGCGTTCCAGATCGCCTATACCATTTTCCAGCCCCTTTGCGGCTGGCTGATTGACGTTATCGGCCTCAAGATTGGCTTTATGGTCTGCGCCGGGATTTGGGCGCTGATGTGTATCTTCCACGCAGGTGCCGGGAGCTGGCTGCATCTCGCGATCCTGCGCTTCTTTATGGGCGCGTCCGAAGCCGCCGCCACGCCAGCGAACGCCAAAACCATCGGTGAATGGTTCCCGAAATCAGAGCGTCCTGTTGCCGCCGGTTGGGCGGGCGTGGGCTTCTCCATCGGTGCGATGCTGGCTCCGCCAATCATTTACTTCGCTCATGCGTCGTTCGGCTGGCAGGGTGCGTTTATGTTTACCGGCGTGCTGGCGCTGCTGTGGGTGATCCTGTGGTGGATCTTCTATCACAACCCGGAGCAACACCCGAACCTGAGCCGCGACGAGCTGGCGTTTATCAAACAGGATAACGAACCCGCACCGGTCAGGCTGCCCTTTCTGACCGCGCTGAAAACCGTCTCGAAGAACAAACGGTTCTACGGTATCGCCATTCCGGCCTTTATGGCGGAACCCGCCTGGGCGGTGCTGAGCTTCTGGGTGCCGCTGTACCTCGCCAAAGAGCACGGCATGGATTTGAAACAGATCGCGATGTTCGCCTGGCTGCCGTTCCTCGCCGCCGACCTCGGCAGCGTGGCGAGCGGCTACCTCACCCGGCTTTATACCCGCTGGTTCGGCTGCACCCGCGTCAACTCGGTGGTGGCAAGTTCAGTGACCGGCGCGTTTTTGATGATTTCTCTGGCCGTTGTGGCCGTGACCCGCGACCCGTATATCACCATCGTGCTGATCTCCATCGGCGGTTTCGGCCACCAGATTATCTCCTGCATGCTGAGCGCGCTGGTCGTGGAGTCGTTCGACAAGGGCCAGATGGCGACGGTTAACGGCATGCGCGGCTCGGCGGCGTGGATCGCCAGCTTCCTGTTCTCTCTTTTGATTGGGGTGACCGCCGACAAAATCGGCTTCAACCCGCTCTTTATCGCCATGGGCTTCTTTGACCTGATTGGCGCTTTCTTCCTGGTGGCATTTATTGCTGAACGTCGCGCCAAGCGCGCCTGATAGTGGATGTATTGCATATGAAAACCCTGAAAAACTGGACCATCGATACGCAGTCAGCGAATCATCTGGAACTGCTGGTGGATAACCAGCACCGTCTGTGCCTGTATGTGCTGGAAGAGAATCTGTTCCGCGTGCTGATCAAGCGTAAAGGCCAGCTGGCGCTGGACCGCACCTGGAGCATCGCGCCGGAACAAGACGTACCGTGGGAAGGCCGCCGTCGCGACGATGTCAGCGGCTTCACCTGCCCGGCCTGGACACTGACGCAGCAGGGCGATGCGTTAACCGTAGCGACCGAACAACTGCGCGTCATCGTCCACCAGCCCCTGTGGCTGGAGTGGCACTACCGCAATGAGGCGGGCGAGTGGCAGCCGTTGGTCAATGACCGCCCGACCAGCGCCTACCTGCTGAACGCCCACGGTGACGGCGTGGCGCACTATCTCAGCCGTCGCAATGATGAACGTTTTTACGGTCTGGGTGAGAAAGCGGGGGATTTACAGCGCAACGGCAAACGCTATGAGATGCGTAACCTGGACGCGATGGGCTATAACGCCGCCAGCACCGATCCGCTGTACAAGCACATCCCGTTCACCCTCACCCGTCGCGATGACGTGAGCTACGGCCTGTTCTACGATAACCTGAGCAGCTGCTGGCTGGATCTGGGTAACGAGATCGACAACTATCACACCGCCTACCGCCGCTGGCAGGCGGAAGCGGGCGATATTGACTACTACCTCTTCACCGGCAAGCGCGTGCTGGACGTGACGAAAGCCTTCGTGCGCCTGACGGGGAAAACGCTGTTCGGACCGAAGTGGAGCCTGGGCTACAGCGGCTCAACCATGCACTACACCGACGCGCCGGACGCGCAGGACCAGCTGATGAACTTCATCCGCCTGTGCGATGAGCATGCCATTCCGTGCGACTCGTTCCAGCTCTCCTCCGGCTATACCTCGATTAACGGCAAGCGCTACGTCTTTAACTGGAACTACGACAAAGTGCCGCAGCCGAAGGTGATGAGCCAGGCGTTCCACGACGCGGGGCTGCGGCTTGCGGCAAACATCAAGCCGTGTCTGTTGCAGGATCATCCCCGCTACGGCGAAGTGGCGGAACGCGGCCTGTTCATTCGCGATTCAGAAACCGATGCGCCTGAACGTTCCAGCTTCTGGGATGACGAAGGATCGCATCTCGACTTCACCAACCCGCAGACGGTGCAGTGGTGGCAGAACGGCGTGACCACGCAGCTGCTGGAGATGGGCATCGACTCCACCTGGAACGACAACAACGAATATGAAGTGTGGGACGGGGAAGCGCGCTGCTATGGCTTCGGCCAGGAGATCGCCATCAAGCATATTCGCCCGGTGATGCCGCTGCTGATGATGCGCGCCTCGCTGGAAGCACAGCAGCGCTTTGCGCCGGATAAACGTCCGTATCTGATCTCCCGCTCCGGCTGTGCCGGAATGCAGCGCTACGTTCAGACCTGGAGCGGCGACAACCGTACCAACTGGGACACCCTACGCTATAACATCCGCATGGGCCTGGGCATGAGCCTCTCCGGACTGTTCAACGTCGGTCACGACGTCGGCGGTTTCTCCGGCGACAAGCCGGATGCCGAGCTGTTCGTGCGCTGGGTACAGAACGGCGTGATGCATCCGCGCTTTACCATCCACTCGTGGAATGACGATCGCACCGTGAACGAACCGTGGATGTACCCGGGCGTGACCCCTGCGATTCGTAGCGCCATTGAACTGCGCTATCGCCTGCTGCCGTACCTCTACACCCTGCTCTGGCAGGCGCACGCCGACGACGAGCCGATGCTGCGCCCGACCTTCCTCGATCATGAGCACGATGCGCAGACCTTTGAAGAGTGCGACGACTTCCTGCTGGGCCGTGACCTGCTGGTGGCCAGCGTCGTCGAAGCCGGGCAGCGCGAGCGCCGCGTCTGGCTGCCGGATAACGAAACCGGCTGGTACGATTTTTACACCCACGCGTGGTATGCGGGCGGGCAATCGATCGTCCTTGATGCGCCGCTGGAAAAGCTGCCGCTTCTGGTGCGCGCAGGGGCCGGTTTGCCGCTCAGCGAACGCATCCGTCACGTGAGCGCCGATAAAGACGATACCCGCGAGCTAAAACTGTTCCCGGTGAAAGGCGTCGGCACCACCTCCGGGCTGCTGTTTGAGGATGACGGCGAAAGCTGGGGCTACCTGAACGGCAATGCGCTGTGGGTGGAATGGGAGATGGTGTGCGACGGCGCAAGTATCAACCTGAAGGTGAATGCGCGCGGCGACTATCGTCCGGCATGGAAGGCACTGAAGGTGTCGTTACCGACGGGGGAAAAACGTACGCTGCGGGTGAACGGGGTTGAAGGGGGCGAGTGGGTGGTTTAGTACGTCCTGATGCCCTCACCCTAACCCTCTCCCACAGGGAGAGAGGATAGAACGTAGGCCGGGTAAGGCGAAGCCGCCACCCGGCTATTTTTTAACTCTCGATACCTTTACTGCGCAGGTAATCTTCGTAGTTACCGGTGAAGTCCACCACGCGCTCTGGCGTGATTTCGATCACGCGGGTCGCCAGGGAGCTGACGAACTCACGGTCGTGAGAGACGAAGATCAGGGTGCCCTGATACATCTCCAGCGCCATGTTCAGGGATTCGATCGATTCCATATCCAGGTGGTTGGTTGGTTCGTCCATCACCAGGATATTCGGTTTTCCCATCATCAGCTTGCCGAACAGCATACGGCCCTTTTCACCACCGGAGAGCACTTTGGCGGGCTTTTTGATGTCGTCCTGGCTGAACAGCAGACGCCCCAGAATGCTGCGTACCGCCTGCTCGTCGTCGCCTTCCTGCTTCCACTGGCTCATCCAGTCGAAGACGGTCAGATCGTTTTCGAACTCATATTCATGGTCCTGCGCGTAGTAACCAATCTGCGCGTTTTCAGACCATTTCACGGTACCGTTATCCGGTTGCATTTCGCCCACCAGAGTTTTCAGCAGGGTAGATTTACCCACGCCGTTGGCGCCCAGGATAGCAATCTTCTCGCCCACTTCCAGCAGCAGGTTGAAGTTTTTGAACAGCGGGCCTTCATCGAAGCCTTTGGTGAGGGCTTCCACTTCCAGCGCGTTACGGAACAGCTTCTTGTCCTGCTCGAAGCGAATGAACGGGTTCTGACGGCTGGAGGCTTTTACCTCTTCGAGCTTGATTTTGTCGATCTGACGGGCACGCGACGTTGCCTGGCGCGATTTAGAGGCGTTAGCGCTGAAGCGGCTGACGAAGGATTGCAGGTCCGCAATCTGCGCTTTCTTCTTGGCGTTGTCGGCAAGCAGACGTTCACGCGCCTGGGTTGCCGCCGTCATGTACTCATCATAGTTGCCCGGATAAACGCGCAGCTCGCCGTAATCCAGATCCGCCATGTGCGTACACACCATGTTAAGGAAGTGACGGTCGTGCGAGATGATGATCATGGTGCTGTCGCGATCGTTCAGCGTCTGCTCAAGCCAGCGGATGGTGTCGATGTCCAGGTTGTTGGTCGGTTCGTCGAGCAGCAGGATGTCCGGGTTAGAGAACAGCGCCTGCGCCAGCAGCACACGCAGCTTCCAGCCTGGCGCAACTTCGCTCATCGGACCATAATGCTGTTCAACAGGAATGCCGACGCCCAGCAGCAGTTCGCCCGCACGCGCTTCCGCAGAATAACCGTCCATTTCGCCGTACTGCGTTTCCAGGTCGGCCACTTTGTAACCGTCTTCTTCGCTCATCTCAGCGAGACCGTAGATACGATCGCGCTCCTGCTTCACTTCCCACAGCTCCGCATGCCCCATGATCACGGTGTCGAGCACGGTGAACTCTTCGAAGGCGAACTGATCCTGACGCAGCTTACCGATACGCTCGTTCGGGTCGAGCGACACGTTGCCCAGCGTCGGCTCCAGGTCACCGCCGAGGATCTTCATAAAGGTGGATTTTCCGCTACCGTTGGCACCAATCAGGCCGTAACGGTTGCCGCCGCCAAATTTGACGGAAATATTTTCGAACAGCGGCTTACTGCCAAACTGCATAGTGACGTTGCTGGTAACTAACACGGAGAGATTCCTGCGAAAAGTGTGATAAACGCGGCATTATGCCACAATTCCGAATTGAGATCCTGTGTTGCGGTAATCCACTAAACTTTAACAAAATCGAAAAAAATGTGATTTCGTACACATCTGAATTCCCAGTTAACGGGAATGCACATATAATGCGCTCCCATTACAGATTCAGACTTCTCAACTCATCGCCAGAATGGCTTAGATACCTCGCATAACATGAACATGAAATTAACAACGCTTTTTGCGGCGGCGTTAGCCGTAGTAGGTTTTTGTAAGACCGCGTCTGCGGTGACGTATCCCCTGCCGACAGACGGAAGCCGTCTGGTGGGTGAAAACCAGGTGGTGACGGTTCCGGAAGGTAACACTCAGCCGCTGGAATACTTTGCGGCGCAGTATCAGCTCGGCCTGTCTAACATGCTGGAAGCGAACCCGGGCGTTGACCCGTATCTGCCGAAAGCGGGTACCGTACTCAACATTCCACAGCAGTTGATCCTGCCGGATACCGTGCACGAAGGTATCGTGATTAACAGCGCCGAAATGCGTCTGTATTACTACCCGAAAGGCACCAACACCGTGATCGTGCTGCCTATCGGTATCGGTCAGCTGGGTAAAGACACCCCGCTGAACTGGACCACCAAAGTGGAGCGTAAGAAAGCGGGCCCAACCTGGACGCCGACCGCCAAAATGCACGCTGAGTACATTGCTGCCGGTGAACCGCTACCGGCCGTTGTGCCTGCTGGCCCTGATAACCCGATGGGTCTGTACGCGCTGTACATTGGTCGTCTGTATGCCATCCACGGTACTAACGCCAACTTCGGTATCGGCCTGCGCGTAAGCCACGGCTGCGTACGTCTGCGTAATGAAGACATCAAATTCCTGTTCGATAACGTGCCGGTCGGTACGCGCGTGCAGTTCATTAACGAACCGGTGAAAGCGACGTCAGAGCCGGACGGCAGCCGTTACATTGAAGTGCATAACCCGCTGTCCACCAGCGAAGATCAGATCAACAACAACGAAATCGTACCGATTAAGCTGACCAGCGCGGTGCAGTCCGTTACCTCTCAGGCGGATGTTGACACGACCATCGTTGACCAGGCGATTCAGAACCGTTCCGGTATGCCGGTGCGTTTGAACTAATCGCGAGCACGAACAAAGCGGGCCTCGAGGCCCGCTTTTTTTTATCCGTTATTCACAATTACGATGCCGCCATGATCATAGCGATAGTGACAATGGGCGTACTCCAGCGGCGTACCATCTTCCAGATAGATCACCTGCTCGACCTCCAGCACCGGGTCGGTTGGCTCACAGACCAGATGCTGCATATCCAGCGCACTGGGCTTCAGCGCCCGCACCACACGATACGATCCCATGATCTTCAGCCCCAGCGTCTCCTGCACATACCGGAATACCGAACTTTCAAGATGGGTTTTGTTCAGGCCGGGCACCAGATTGAGCGGCATCACCGTGGCGTCCAGGGACATCGGCTCACCGTTGAGTAAACGCAGACGGATGAAGTCATAGATCGGCGTATCCGGATTTATCATCAGCGAGGCCTGCTCTTTCTCGTTCGGGAAGCGAAGTTCGAAGTGCACCACCTGGCTCGACACCGTGCCTAAATGTTCCCAGGTTTTGGTCGCCCCAAAGTAGTCGCTGCCGGAGAGATCCCACTGGGAAAGCTGGAGGAAATTTTTGCGGATGAACGTGCCCTGTCCCTGCCGGGTATAGACCAGCCCTTCTACGATCAGCTGACGCATCGCCTGCTGAATGGTCATCCGGCTGGTGCTGAATTCCGCCGCCAGCGCGAACTGGTCCGGCAGCGGTTCATTGGCGGCGTACTGCTGGGTAATAATGCGTTTCTTAATTTCCCGCGCTATGGTGATGTACTTCGCCGCCATCTTCCTTCCTTAAATTAGTTTTCTGTCCCGCTGTTTTTCAAGGCCACTCGCTCGGCCACCTTGAGGAAAGGCAGGTAGAAGAATACACCAAATACGATGATTGCCAACTGCACCACCACCGCCCGCCAGTCCCCCGCCGTCGCCAGCCAGGCGCTGAGGATCGGCGGCGTGGTCCACGGGATCATCACCACGCAGCGCGACATCAGACCCAGCGTGGTACAGAGCCACGCAAAGTAAATCCCGATGGCGGGCAGCAGCACAAACGGGATCATCAGCGGCAGGTTAAAGACAATCGGCAGGCCGAAAATCACCGGCTCGTTGATGTTGAACAGACCCGGCGCCAGTGACAGACGCGCCACCTGCTTCGCTGATTTCTGTCTTGAGAAGATGAAGATAGCGATCAGCAATGAGATAGTGCTGCCCGTCCCGCCCACCATGCCAAAGGTCGGCACAAAGATGTTGTTGATGATGTGTGGGATCGGCTGGCCGTTGGCAAAGGCCAGCATGTTCTCGTTAGTGTTGATCAGGAGGAACGGTTCCAGCACCACGCTGTTGACTACCGACTGATGAATACCGAGCGTGAACAGGAAGTTACCGAAGCTGTAAATGAAGATCGTCCCGGGCAGACTGGTGTTGATCAGCCGCAGCGGCTGCTGAATGAATGTCGTAATGAGATGGATCAGATCCGTATGCAGCACGTTCGCCAGTATGGCCGCCAGCACCGCAAACAGGGAGAGCGTGAGGATTGTCGGGATCAGCGCGGTAAAGGATTTGCTCACCGCCGGAGGCACGTTCTCCCCCAGCGAAATGTGCAGCGCCTTCAGCCGTGAAATGGCGATAAACAGCTCGGTTGAGAGCAGCCCAATCAGCACCCCGGCGAAGATCCCGGTGGAGCCGATATTGGCGAACGTCAGCACCTGGGTGACGTTCACCGGGGCGTCGCTGCCGACAGGCGTAATCTGTAAGCGCATCGGCATCATGATGATGAAGCTGCTGACGGCGATAACCACTGCCGAGACCGGATTGTCGAAATCTTTGTTGCGCGCCAGCGACCAGGCGATCATCGGTGCCAGCAGCAGCGCGGCGATGTTCAGCGTGCCGTTGATAATAGCCTCGCCCCACACCTTAAACTGCGTGAGCGTGTCGCCTTCCAGCACCCATGGAAACACGACGTTGTTCACCAGCACCGCCAGACCGGCGAGGATGAAAATCGGCATCACCGTGGCGAAAGCGTCCCGCAGGGATCGCAGGTGTACCTGGTTTGCCAGGCGCGCCGAGAACTCAACAAATTTATCGACAAAAGACTGCATGTGCGGTGTTATTTTTGTTTCAGACATAGCGGAGTATTCCCATCAATCAGTCACAAAAACGGCCCGGCAGCGTACGGCTTACATCTCGCGTCCGTTAGTATGGATAACCTGTTTTAACCACGCGTAGCTCTTCTTCGGCACGCGCTTAAGGTCTTTCAGGTCGTGATTTTCACGGTTGACGTAGACCACGCCGTAGCGCTTACGCATGTCACCCTGCGAGCTGAGAATGTCGATTAAGCCCCAGCCGAGGTAGCCCATTACCTCTGCCCCGTCCTCGAATATTGCCGCTTTCATCGCCTCGATGTGCGCCCGGTGGTAGTCGATGCGGTAGGTGTCCTCGATCGGGTTTACCCCGTCCCAGGACTCGATCACGCCGATGCCGTTTTCAATCGGGAATACCGGCATCCGCCAGTCGTTGGCATAGCGGGTGATGATGGTGCGAAAGCCCAGCGGGTCGATCTGCCAGTTCCACTCGGTGGCTTTCAGGTACGGGTTATTTTTCTCGCCATGCAGCAGGTAATGGTTCACCGGCGTGCCTTCCGGGATGGCATCGCTGTCCAGCGTTTTGCTGGCGTAATAGCTGAAGGCCATAAAGTCGTTCTTCGTGCGCGCAAACAGCGCGAGATCGTCTGCGCGGTAGATATCACCGAAGCCCTCCTGCTCCACCACCGCCATCACCGCCGGGCTGTAGCCCTGTCCCGCGAAGACGCGCAGCAGGTTCTGGTTGAGGAATTCGTCGTACTGCTGGGCGCAGAAGATATCGCGCGGTTTGCAGGTGGCTGGATAAATCAACTGGTGCGCCAGCATGCCGCCCATCAGCTTGCCTGGCTTAGTCTGGTGCAGGTATTCGGTCAGAGTCATGTGCGCCACCATCGCATGGTGCTGAAGCTCATACAGCTCGCGCAGGGTTTGTTCACCTTTCATGTAACCGGAAATGCGAAAAGCTTCCGGCATATGGAAAATGTTCTGCTCGTTGAAGGTCAGCCAGTACTTCACGCGATCGCCGTAGCAGTCGATCATCTTCTTGCCGTAGCGGATAAAGGCCTCCATCACCCGGCGTTCGTTGAAGCCGTTGTACTCCTGCGCCAGCGCCAGCGGCATATCGAAGTGGTAGAGGCAGACCATCGGCTCAATACCGCGGGCGAGCAGATCGTTAATAAAGCGGTCGTAAAACGCGATACCTTCGGCGTTGAACTCGCCGTCACCCTGCGGGCAGACGCGGCTCCAGGAGATCTGGAAGCGGTAGCAGTTCATGCCCAGATCCTGCATCAGATCGAAATCTTCCCGGTAGCGGTGGTAGGAGTCGGTCGCCACTTTCCAGTCGGAGATGTTTTCTCCTGCTTCCCGAATGTCATATACCGACATCCCCTTCCCGCCCTCATTCCATGCCCCTTCCGTCTGCATGCTGGATACCGAGTTGCCCCATAAAAAGTTGGCTGGCAGTGATTTGTTCATGGTCTCTCCCTATATGACTAGTCATTTAAATTTAATGACTAGTCATATAGATCGAGATGAAACATCAGGCAAAGAGAAGGAGCATTTTTTGTGAGGTGGGTTGAAATAAAGACCAGAGATAGTAGCCCCGGTAAGCGAAGCGCCTCCGGGGAAAAGGAAGGTTACTGCTGCGCGAGCTGACTACGACGGTATTCCCCCTGCCGCTCCAGCATCCAGCCTGGATATTCGCGCGGCAGCGCACTGACGGCATCAAGCTGTTTAAGCTCGTCTTCGCTTAAGCGGATCCCGGTGGCGGCAATATTATCGTCCAGCTGATCGACGCGTTTCGCACCAATAATGACGCTGGTCACCGCTTTTTGATGCAGCAGCCATGCCAGCGCGATTTGCGCCACGGAGACGCCCCTACGCTCGGCAATGACGCGCATTACGTCCACGCAGTCGAAGGCGCGATCTTTATTCACCGGCGGGAAGTCAAATTCCAGACGGCGGCCTCCGGTTTCGCTCTGCCCGTCACGACCGTATTTTCCGCTCAGCAGGCCGCCCGCCAGCGGGCTCCAGACCATCAATCCGACGCCTTCGCTCTGCATCATCGGCACCAGCTCGCGCTCCAGGTCACGTCCGGCAATGGTGTAATACGCCTGCAACGATGCGAAACGCGCCAGCCCAAGACGTTCAGAAATACCGAGCGCTTTGGCAATCTGCCACGCAGTCCAGTTCGAGACGCCGATGTATCGCACGTGACCGTGCTGTACAAGGTTATCCAGTGCGTAAAGCGTCTCCTCAATGGGGGTCGCGGGGTCGAAACCGTGCAGCTGATAGAGATCGATATGATCGAGCTGCAGGCGGCGCAGGCTCTCCTTTACGCTGTCGATAATGTGATAGCGCGAGCCGCCGCGTGAGTTCACTCCCGCCGTGCCCGTTTCACCAAACACCTTTGTGGCGACCACCACGTTTTCACGTGGAACGTTCAGGTTTTTCAGCGCCTGCCCGAGGATCTCCTCCGAGCGTCCTTCCGAATAGACGTCGGCAGTGTCGATAAAGTTGATGCCCGCGTCCAGCGCGCGGCCCACCAGCTGCTCGGCTTCGTTTTGCCTTAGCTGGCCAATCTTGCCCCACATGCCGCCCTCGCCGCCGAAGGTCATGGTGCCGAGGCAGAGTTCAGAAACAAACAGTCCGGTATTGCCCAGTTTTTGATAACGCATAACGCTTTCCTCGCATATCGATTGGGTGTCTGTTAGTTATACCCGCCCCCCAGCCATCGCGAATGTGGCGTTCCTGTCCGTTTCTTGCCCAATCCTCTGAATCTATCCGCGCGGGGCATCGCCAAAGACGCTGTAGTCTGGCAGCTGAACCTGCTGATACGGCTCCCAGCCGCCGCCGAGGGCTTTGTAGAGCGCCACCAGGTCAAGCGCGCTCTGCACCTGCGCCTGCGCCCGCTGCTGTTCGGCCTGAGCGAGCTGACGCTGGGCGTCCAGCACGTCAATAAAACTGGCGATCCCCTGTCGGTAGCTGTCGCTGGCGAGATCAAAAGCGTTTTGCAGCGCGTCGATGGTTTTCGCCAGGCCCGCCTCACGCTGCTGGTCAGTGCGATAGCTCACCAGCGCGTTTTCAACATCGCCGAGCGCCGTCAGCACCGTCTGACGATAGTCCAGCACCGCCGCCCCTTGCTGTGCGCGGGCCACCTTGACGCTGGAGACCAGCCGACCGCCCTGGAAGATGGGGATGGAGACCTGCGGACCGAAGCTGTAAAAGTGGCTGCTCCAGTCGGTCAGCCAGCCGGATTCGCTGTTACGCAGGCCAAACTGCCCGGAGAGGGTGAAGCTTGGGAACAGTTCGGCTACCGAAACGCCAATTTGCGCCGTGGCGGCATGGAGGTTCGCCTCAGCTTCGCGCACGTCCGGGCGACGACGCGCCAGCGTTGACGGAATGCCGGTTTGCACAATATCCGGCAACGCTGGCATCGGCTGCACGGATTGTAATTCGGCATCCAGCGCCCCCGGCGGTTTGCCGAGCAGGATGGCCAGCCCGTTCATCGCCTGGCGTTCCTGCGCCTGATACTGCGGCAATTGGGCTTCAAGATTGCCCAACTGCGCCCGGGCGTTTTCTACGTCCATCTGCGGTGACAGCCCGCCCCGCTGGCGGCTTTCGGTCAGATCCAGCGTCTGCTGCGCGCTTTCAATTTGCGTATTAAGCGTGGCAATGATGCTCTGCGCCCCTCGCAGCTGTAGCCACGCCCGCGCCACTTCGGCTTCCAGCGAGACCAGCGCATCGTTACGCTGCTCGATCGCCGCCCGCTGCTGCGCCTCGGCCGCTTCTACCTGACGGCGCACCTTGCCCCACAGGTCGATTTCCCACTGAGCGTCGAAGCTGCCCTGATAGAGGTTAATCGGCTGCGTCAGCGGGCCTAACGCGCTTCGCAGCTGCGGATCGACATTATTCAACTGGTCATACACGCCGTGGGATTTCAGCTCCCCTTCCAGCCCAAGCTGCTGGCGCGTCGCCTGCACATTGCCATTCACCGACGGGAAAAATGCCCCGCCGGCCTGGTTAATCTGTTCGCGCGCGCCGGCAATGCGCAATACCGTTTGCTGTAGCGTCAGATTTCCGGCGATGGCGCGTTCAATCAGGCTGTCGAGCTGCGGCGAGCCGAAGGTTTTCCACCAGCGCGGGTTGGTGGCGGCGGAGGACGTTTGCGATTTCACCGCGCCGTCGCCCTTATCGTTCCAGTGCGTGGTGGCGGGCGGTGCAGGCTGTTGGTAGTCCGGCCCGACGGCGCAGCCCACCAGCAGCATCATTATCATCAGGAGGTGTAAACGTCTGTGTATCATCAGTGTGCTCCTGCACTCCCCTCGCTCTTAACCGGCGAGAGCAACAAACAAAACGGAATCAGTAAGAAGGCCACCGCGCTCAGAATGGTGAAGACGTCGATGTAGGCCAGAAAGCGCGACTGCTCGATCATGGTCTGGTACATCCGCCCGGTGGCAATGCCGGTCGGATCGCCCACCTGAGTGGTGAAGTTCTGGATCGCCTGGGCGCTTTCGCGTATCGCCAGCTGGAACTGCTCATTAAACGGCGAAGCGTGGTAAGCCAGATGCGCGCTGTGCGCCTGTGAGCGCTCGGTGATCGCCGCCGTCGAGAGCGAAATCCCAATCGAGCCAGCCACGTTGCGGAACATGGTAAACAGCGCCGCCGCGTCGGCGTTAAGCCGCCTTGGGATCGAGATAAAGGCGATGGTGGTGAGGGGCACAAACAGGAACCCGAGTCCAATCGACTGGGCGCTGCGGAACAGCACCAGCGTTTCGAAATCGATATCCGGCGTCAGCGTCCGGGACCAGAAGAAGGACACCGCCAGGCAGGTAAAGCCGAAGGCGATGATCCAGCGCGTCTGCACCACCGGCATCAGCTTCAGTACCAGCGGAATAGTCAGCACAATCAGCACCGCGCCGGGCGAGAGCACCAGCCCGGACCAGGTGGCGGTATAGCCCAAATCCTGCTGCGCCAGTTGCGGAATAACCACCGAACTGCCGTACAGGATCATCGCCATCCCCGCCATCAGCAGGCTGGAGATCGCAAAGTTGCGGTCCTTCATACAGTGCAGATCCACCACCGGCTTTTTGGCATACATCAGCCAGTAGATCGCGCCGATAATGCCGACCAGCGTCAGTACCGCGAAGGTGCGGATAAAGTTCGAATAGAACCAGTCATCATCTTCGCCCCGGTCGAGCATCACCTGCAAACAGCCAAGTCCGAGAGCGATCAGGCCGATCCCCGTCCAGTCGACGGTGAGCTTCTCTTCCGACTTTTTCTCCCACGGCGGATCTTCCAGCAGCTGATAGATGGCCAGCACCGTCACAATCCCTACCGGAATATTGATAAAGAACACCCAGCGCCAGGAGTAGTTATCGGTGATCCAGCCTCCCAGCGTCGGG
The DNA here is from genome assembly GCF_021869665.1 of Enterobacter cloacae complex sp. ECL411. Classification (NCBI taxonomy): domain Bacteria; kingdom Pseudomonadati; phylum Pseudomonadota; class Gammaproteobacteria; order Enterobacterales; family Enterobacteriaceae; genus Enterobacter; species Enterobacter cloacae complex sp. ECL411. The sequence continues at coordinate 1,433,405 of NZ_CP091486.1, read as the reverse complement.
CCAAGTACCGGCGCGACGATAATGGCAATGGATGAAAGGCCAAAGGCTTTGCCCCTGTCCTCCGGCTTGAAGTAATCGAGCAGCACCGATTGCTGCGTGGGCTGCAACCCGCCGCCAAAAAAGCCCTGCATCACACGGAACAGGATGATTTGCCAAAGCTCGGTGGCGATGCCGCACAGGAACGAGCAGATGGTGAACATCACAATGCAGATCAGGAAGAACTGCTTGCGGCCAAACAGCCGGCTCAGGAAGGCCGAGATCGGCAGCACGATGCCGTTCGCCACCAGGTAGCTGGTGAGCACCCAGGTGGATTCGTCATAGCTGGCCGAGAGCGACCCCGCGACGTGGGGCAGCGCCACGTTGACGATGGTGGTGTCCAGAATTTCCATAAACACCGCCAGGGTGACCACAATCGCCACCGCCCACGGGTTACTGGCGGGCTTCCAGTTTTCGTGGCTGCTGTCCGTCATTCCACGGTGACCTTCGGTTCAACCGACAGCCCCAGCGGCAGCGGTTTGTTCGGATCCAGCCCCTTATCAATGACGATTTTCACCGGCACGCGCTGAACGATCTTCACAAAGTTACCGGTGGCGTTTTCCGACGGGAAGGCGGAGAAGCGCGAGCCGCTGCCCTGCTGGATGCTGTCAATATGGCCTTCGAGCGCCATATCCGGCCAGGCATCGACGGACACGGTCACTTTGTCGCCCGGCTTCATACGTTCAAGCTGCGACTCCTTGAAGTTCGCCACCACCCACACGTTCGGGGAAACCAGCGAGAACAGTGCCGTGCCTGCCTGCACCAGCGTACCAGGCTGGACGTTGCGTTTGGTGACAAAACCGTCGAACGGGGCGCGGACTTCGGTATAAGAGAGGTTCAGGTTGGCGGTTTCCAACTGCGCTCTGGCCTGATCGACCTGCCGTTCGCGGGCTTCGACGTTAGTCTCCTGCTGGCGGATTTGCAGCTGGACTTGCTCCGCCACCTCCAGCTGCGCCTGCGCGCTGGCCAGACCCGCCTGGGCACTCCGCAGTTGAGCGTTCGCGGCATCGATGCTTTGTTGTGTGGTCGCGCGGGGGTCAACGCCGCGCTGACGGCGGTACTCCGCCTGAGCGTTGGTCATATCCGCCTGGGCTTTCAGTACCTGGGCTTTGGCTTCATCGCGCTGGGCGGGATATTGCACCTTCGAGAGCGCCAGCTGCGCCTGTGCCTGATGCAACTGCGCAACCGCCAGCCCAAGCTGGGCCTGAGCCTGATCGCGCTGGGCGGTGGTATCACGCGGATCGATCACCACCAGCACATCCCCTTTCTTTACACGCTGGTTATCCCGCACGCGAAGTTCGGTAACGTAGCCTGCCGTTTTTGGGGCAATGGTCACTACGTCGCCGTCGGTGAAGGCGTCGTCGGTGGTCTCTTCGTTACGGGTTAAAAACCACCAGACCAGCGCCACGATCACCATCACGATGACCACGATGCCAAGGATAATTAACGGTTTTTTGCCCGGGCGCTTGCGCTCGTTATTGTTTTGATCCTGCTCGTCAGCAGGTGGATTTTGATCTTCTGCCATAGTTCAGCAACGGTCCTGTCAGTGAGCGGCATCACACTATGCCGTTCACTAAAGCTAGGACGTTGCTATACATTTGCCAGGAAAAACTGACAAATTGCGCACTATATGAGAAGGAATAGTCCGAAACCGACCGCCGCAGACCAGAGCAGCATCGGGATTGACCATAAATGGAAGCGCCACCAGATGCGGCGATCGTTGGCCATCCGCAGGGCGATGAGGTTGGCCAGCGAGCCGGGCAGCAGCCCAAAGCCGCCGACGTTGACCGCCCACGCCAGCAGTACCGTTGGGGGAACATAGTTAAGCAGCAAAATGGTGGACGGCACGTTACTGATCACCTGCGAGAGACCAATCGCCGTCAGCCATAGTCCCGGCTGCGACAGACCGCTGACGCTATGGAGAACGGTCTGCAATACCGGGAGCTGGATCAGTAGATGGACGTCAATAAACATCGCCATAAACACCAGCAGCAGCGTCCAGTCAACGCTCACCAGCACCCGCCGGGCGAGGAACAGGAAGCCACACGCCACCAGCAGCGCGCCCGCCAGCGCCTGGTTTAACTCCAGCGCGGTAATGAAAACGATATACAGTCCCAGGCAGCTCCAGACGAGACGCGGCTGCCACTGGGGGCCGGTGGTACCGCTGTGGTACTGCAACGATTTATTCGGGAAAGCAAACCAGCCCACCACCAGCAGCGTCGCCACGATCGCCAGCGCCAGCGGCGCCATCTGCCAGGTAAATGCGGTAAACGACAGGCCGGAGCGTCCCCACAGCAGAATGTTCTGCGGGTTACCGATCGGCGTGAGCAGCGAGCCTGCATTGACGGCCAGCGCTTCAAAGATAATCAGACGGGTAACCGGTATTTCGCACAGCTTACGCAGCGTGAGCGTAAGCGGCACCACGATAAACAGCGCTACGTCATTAGTGAGGAACGTCGACAGCAGCGCCGCCGAAAAGACCATGAACAGAGCCAGTTTGCGCTCGGTGGCGAAGCGGCGCACCATTTTGCGCCCCAGCACGTCAAAATAGCCGCTCAGCTCTACGCCTTTGGTGAGCATCATCAAACCGCTCAGGGTAATAATGGTGCGCCAGTCTATGGCCGCCGGCCAGGTGTGCGGCGTGAAGGGCACAAAGACGCTGAGCCCAACGCCAGTGATAAGTAAAAGATGGAAAAAACGATCGCGTTTCAGGGCCTGCAAGCCGGGGATGTTCATTCAGCGGCGGGGCCATATTTGAGCGTAAATTCGCGGAACTTCACCAGCGTCTCTTCGCTGACGTGGTGTTCCATACCTTCGGCATCCCGACGGGCAATTTCCGGGCTGACGCCCAGCACCAGTAAAAAATTCTCGACGATCTGATGGCGCTCGCGGCTCTCCTGCGCCAGCTTTTCGCCTTCAGCGGTGAGAAACACCCCGCGCCAGGGGATCATCTCGATCAGCCCGACCGACGCCAGACGTTTTAACATTTTGGCAACGGTTGGCTGCGACACCCCCAGGCGTGCGGCCATATCCACCTGGCGCGCTTCTCCAACTTCACGAATCAGATCGGAGATCAGTTCGACATAATCATCAATCAGCTCCCGGCGGTGCGCCTCACGCACCTGGCGGAAGCCTTCCACATGTTCTTCAACGTTCACCAGTTGCGTCGTTTTTTTTGTTGTTGGCTTACCTGCGCGACGGTTCATTGTGCTTCCTCAATGGGTTGACGCTTCCAGCGCCCTGTAACGGAGCGCACATTGTAAACCATAGCTCTACAAGCACAAAAAATTAACGAATTAGCCATAGCTATACAATATAGCCTGTGCTATATCTGTATGTAATGCAGTCACCCTTCACGGATCGAAGGGATCATGAATCAGGAGGTCTTATGAATGAATTCAAGAGGTGTATGAACGTGTTTACCCACTCTCCTTTTAAAGTGCGTCTAATGCTGTTGAACATGCTGTGCGATATGTTTAACGCCAAACCGCATCAGGACGACAAATCTTCTCACTAAGCGGCGTCGCGGCACGCCGCTTCATTTTCCTGTCACACTTTCGTTGTAAACTCGCTTTTTCCTGATTATTTTTGCGGATTTGCAGCCCCCTTCGCAAAACATCTGTTTAGCAACTGTTGACCTTAATTCACGCTCGCACTATCTTCTTGCAGCCCTGCACAATTTGCGGCTCGCTGAAGCGGACCTCCATTCCCTTTCCACGCACTGTCCGGCAGGCTTTGACCCTTGACGCCAGGGTGAGCACATGGCGTTTTCGTGATAGTGATCTATGAACGTAACCCTGATTGATACACTTGTTACCCGCAGCCGGGCCCTAAGCCCGTGGACGGGATTTTATTTTTTGCAATCGCTGTTAATTAACTTTGCTCTTGGCTACCCCTTTAGCCTGCTTTATGCCGTCGGGTTCACCTGCATTCTTCACCTGCTATGGCGAAGCGCACCGCGCATGCAGAAAGTGCTTATCGGGATCTGTTCTCTGGTGGCTGCCGCCTATTTCCCGTTCGGCCAGGCCTATGGCGCGCCGAACTTTAATACCCTGCTGGCGCTCCACTCCACCAATATGGAAGAGTCTACAGAGATCCTGACGATCTTCCCGTGGTACAACTACGTGGTTGGCCTTTTCATTTTTGCTCTCGGCGTGATTGCGGTTCGCCGTAAGCAGGTCGGGAAAAAAACATGGGGTAAAATTGAAAGCCTGTGCCTGGCCTTTAGCGTAGTGACGTTTTTTGTTGCGCCGGTACAAAATCTGGCCTGGGGCGGCGTGTTTAAGCTTAAAGATACCGGGTATCCGGTGTTTCGCTTCGTTAAAGACGTGGTAGTGAATAACGAGGAAGTGCTCGACGAGCAGGCGCGTATGGCCGAGCTTTCCACCATGAAAGATACCTGGAACGTGCTGGCGGTGAAACCGAAGTATCACACCTATGTGGTGGTGATCGGTGAAAGCGCGCGTCGCGATGCGCTCGGCGCGTTTGGCGGTCACTGGGATAACACGCCGTTTGCCAGCTCCGTCAACGGTACGCTGTTTACCGATTACGTGGCGGCCAGCGGTTCGACGCAGAAATCTCTCGGTCTGACGCTCAACCGTGTCGTGGATGGAAAACCGCAGTTTCAGGATAATTTTGTCACCCTGGCCAACCGGGCAGGTTTTCAGACGTGGTGGTTCTCCAACCAGGGGCAGATCGGCGAGTATGATACCGCCATTGCCAGCATCGCGAAGCGTGCCGACGAGGTACAGTTCCTGAAAAGCGGTGATTTCGAAGCCGATAAAAACACAAAAGATGAAGCGTTGCTAAAAATGACCGCGCAGGTCTTTGCCACTCAGCGCACCCAGCCGCAGCTGATCGTCCTGCACCTGATGGGGTCACACCCGCAGGCATGCGATCGTACCGGGGGAAAATATGCGGAGTTTGTGCAATCCAAAGAGACCTCGTGTTATCTGTACACCATGACGCAAACCGACGATCTGCTCAGCAAGCTGTACGCGCAGCTGCGCAACAGCGGCGATAGCTTCTCGATGGTCTATTTCTCTGACCACGGTCTGGCGTTTAAGGAGCGCGGTAAAGAGGTGCAGTATCTGGCCCACGATGACAAGTTTCAGCAGAACTTCCAGGTACCGTTTATGGTGCTGTCGAGTGATGACAAAACGCATCGCATCATCAAAGCGCGCCGTTCCGCGAACGATTTCCTGAAATTCTTCTCACAGTGGACGGGGATTAAGGCGAAAGAGATAAAAAATGATTACCCGTTTATCTCCGGGAAGAAGGGCCCGCCAGTTTACATTACCAACTTCAGGTTACAGAAAGTTGACTATAACCATCTGGGGACGGATATTTTCGATATTAAGAGTAAGTGATCTCTGCCGTCTCGTGCAGGCTGATGCCCTCACTCTGGCCCTCTCCCACAGGGAGAGGGTACAAACAAAAAAAATCCGCCTCAAAGGGCGGATTTTTTACTGGCTCACCGAAGTGATTAGAAGCGGTAACCTACGCCCGCGATCCAGGTGCCAACGTCAACGTTGCGGATACGGCTCTGCTCATAGGAGAAGTCCAGAGCAACGTTTTCGATTGGGTTGAACTGCATACCTGCGCCATAGGAGAAACCGTAGTCGCTGTTGCTTGCAGTACGGTTCAGACCCTGGTTTTCGGTCTGCTGGAATTTACCGTAGCCAACACCTACAACACCGTAGATGCTTGCCCAGTCATTCAGGCGGTAAGCAGGACCCGCGGTGATGCCGTAGTACTGACCTTTATTGTAAGAGCCATTTTCAGTACGATCTTTCTCGGTGTAAGTGAAAGAACCGATCACACCCAGCGGGTTGTTGTCTTGCTCGTAACGGTACTTCAGGTTGAAACCGTTGGTTTTGTTCATCACGCCCTGCATATCGCTCTGAGCGTAACCACCAGTTACAGTAGAAGTTGCCGCTACAGCGGTACCTGCGGAAACAGCCAGAACAGCTGCCAGTGCTGAAAGACATGCAATTTTTTTCATAACCACCTCAAATGTGCTTCAAGTAAGTCCGTAAGTTTTAAATATATCAAAAAAATCTGTGAAACTCTTTGTCATTCACGATGTCTAATGCGACCTTTCCTGTAACAGAACATTTCCAGCACCAGCTATCTCGTTCAAATAACTCCAGATTTTCACCTGTAAATGCTAATAGTGCGCGTCATCGCCATTTAGTTCATCCAGATTATTCCTAATCTTTCAGGCGATAAAATCAGCAACGTTTTCTCATTTTACGGATTTTCCCTGGATTTTTTTTCAACAGTAGCTCAACCGTTGCAGGTTATTTCCATTACACTGCGACTTTTACCTCTTTTGACAAAAATTGACAGGAGAAAGGATGCCAGGTTTACCTCGTAAATCGTCGGTCTGGATGCCGGTGGCAGTCATACTTATCGCGATGATGTCCATACAAAGCGGCGCGTCGCTGGCAAAATCGCTGTTTCCGCTGATTGGTGCGCCCGGCGTCACGGCGCTGCGTATCGCATTAGGCACCCTGATCCTCGTGGTTGTCTTTAAACCCTGGCGGCTACGGTTTAAAAAGGAGCAGCGACTGCCTCTGCTTTTTTATGGGCTGGCGCTGGGAGGGATGAACTACATGTTCTACCTCTCTATTCAGACTATCCCGCTGGGGATCGCGGTCGCGCTTGAATTTACCGGCCCGCTGGCGGTTGCCCTCTTTTCTTCTCGTCGCCCGGTAGACTTTATCTGGGTCATACTGGCCGTGCTGGGGCTATGGTTCCTGCTGCCGCTCGGCCAAAGCGTTTCACAAATCGATTTGACAGGGGCCGCTCTGGCGCTGGGCGCAGGGGCGTGCTGGGCGGTGTATATTCTCACTGGCCAGCGTGCGGGCGAAGAGCACGGCCCCGCGACGGTCGCCTTAGGCTCGCTGATTGCCGCGGTTATCTTTGTCCCGATCGGCATGGCACAAGCAACGGACTCAATATGGCAGTGGTCAATCCTGCCGGTTGGGCTGGCGGTCGCCATTCTTTCCACGGCGCTGCCCTACTCTCTGGAGATGATCGCCCTGACGCGTCTGCCTACGCGTATTTTTGGTACGCTCATGAGCATGGAGCCCGCGCTGGCTGCCATCTCTGGAATGATGTTCCTCGGCGAAACCCTGACACTGGTGCAGACGCTGGCGCTCTGTTCCATTATCGCGGCGTCAATGGGCTCTACATTGACCATGCGCCCGGAACCAAAAGTACATAAGATTGACCTCAACTAGCCCTTAAATTCTGCATGGCTTACCGGCCATGCAGAATATAGGTCTCGTCAGCCCTTCAAATAATTTCTTACAAACTCTCTTATATTGCCAAAATATTTCACCTGCCCGCCTTGTCACTTAACGAATTAAGATTGATCTGCATCAATTTATATAAAAAACTTTAAAATCATTAAGTTAAAACTTCAACCATCCTTTCGCTATTAAACCGATAGGCAGCGCCAAACCGCAGAGAAAAAATCCGGTGCTATACTTAATCCCGTAATTACCTGGGACACAAACATCAAGAGGATATGAGATTATGAGTACCGCTAAACTGGTGAAAACGAAAGCGTCTAATCTGCTTTATACCCGTAACGATGTATCGGATAGCGATAAAAAAGCGACCATTGAGCTGCTGAATCGCCAGGTGGTCCAGTTCATCGATCTTTCGCTGATCACCAAACAGGCCCACTGGAATATGCGCGGTGCAAACTTTATTGCCGTTCATGAAATGCTGGATGGCTTCCGCACAGCACTGGTGACTCATCTGGATACCATGGCCGAACGCGCCGTACAGCTGGGCGGTGTGGCTCTGGGTACCACGCAGGTGATCAACAGCAAAACGCCACTGAAAAGCTATCCGCTGGATATCCATACCGTTCAGGATCACCTGAAAGAGCTGGCGGACCGTTATGCGATTGTCGCGAACGATGTTCGTAAAGCGATTGGCGAAGCAAAAGATGAAGACACCGCTGATATCTTCACTGCCGCGTCACGCGACCTGGATCAGTTCCTGTGGTTCATTGAGTCAAACATCGAATAATCCCTGCGGATTGTCTGAATAACCCTCGCCCCTCCCCTGGCGGGGGTTTTGCACATTTATGGTGCACACTTTTGTCCGCAACGGCCGCAAAAGTGAATAAAATGTAATAATCACCTCACACAACCGTTAACGGAAGATTGTTTTTTCGTCAGATTCTGCGCTAAATATCCCCCTGTCAGAAGACCTTAACGAAGCGCACCAAAACGGTGCTCCATTCTGGTGCAACCTGGCAGAATTGCCACGCTTTTTGTGCAATGCGTGACATTATCCCCTTTGCAAAACAACAGCTTGTAAAACTGGCACGATTTTTTCATTGTGCCTGAGGTTCTCGCAGGGGATCGCCCCGTGGATATAAAAGGAAATGCTATGAAGTCTGTATTAAAAGTTTCACTGGCTGCACTTACCCTGGCGTTTGCGGTGTCCTCGCAGGCTGCCGACAAACTGGTTGTGGCGACTGACACGGCGTTCGTACCGTTTGAATTCAAACAGGGTGATAAATACGTTGGTTTTGACGTTGATCTGTGGGCCGCTGTCGCAAAAGAACTCAAACTGGATTACACCCTGATGCCAATGGATTTCAGCGGCATTATCCCGGCACTGCAAACCAAAAACGTTGACCTGGCGCTGGCGGGCATCACCATTACCGAAGAGCGTAAAAAAGCTATCGATTTCTCTGATGGCTACTACAAAAGCGGCCTGCTGGTGATGGTGAAAGCGGATAACAACGACGTGAAAAGCGTGAAAGATCTCGACGGTAAAGTGGTCGCCGTGAAGAGCGGCACCGGTTCCGTTGATTACGCGAAAGCCAATATCAAAACCAAAGACCTGCGTCAGTTCCCGAACATCGACAACGCTTACATGGAACTGGGCACCAACCGCGCAGACGCGGTGCTGCACGACACGCCTAACATCCTTTACTTCATCAAAACCGCCGGTAACGGCAAGTTCAAAGCGGTAGGTGATTCTCTGGAAGCTCAGCAGTACGGTATTGCGTTCCCGAAAGGCAGCGACGACCTGCGTAATAAAGTTAACGGCGCGCTGAAAACCCTGAAAGAGAACGGCACCTATAACGAAATCTACAAAAAATGGTTCGGTACCGAGCCTAAATAATTTCACCTGACTTCAGGTTTGTAACGCCCGGTGGCGCTACCGCTTACCGGGCCTACGTTTTTCGTTTTTCACCACGGTATACAGGAATACATCATGCAGTTTGACTGGAGCGCCATCTGGCCTGCCATTCCTCTCTTGCTTGAAGGCGCTAAAATGACCCTGTGGATTTCGGTCCTCGGTCTGGTTGGCGGGTTGATTATCGGTCTGGTGGCCGGTTTCGCCCGCACCTACGGCGGCTGGATTGCAAACCACATCGCACTGGTTTTCATCGAAGTGATCCGCGGCACCCCCATTGTGGTGCAGGTCATGTTTATCTACTTCGCCCTGCCGATGGCCTTCAACGATCTGCGCATTGACCCGTTCAGCGCAGCTGTCGTCACCATTATGATCAACTCCGGCGCCTACATTGCGGAAATCACCCGCGGTGCGGTGCTGTCGATTCATAAAGGCTTCAGCGAAGCTGGCCTGGCGTTAGGTCTTTCCCGTCGCGAAACGATCCGTCACGTGATCCTGCCGCTGGCGCTGCGCCGCATGCTGCCGCCGCTGGGCAACCAGTGGATCATCAGCATTAAAGACACCTCGCTGTTTATTGTTATCGGCGTGGCCGAGCTGACCCGTCAGGGCCAGGAGATCATCGCGGGTAACTTCCGCGCCCTGGAAATCTGGAGTGCGGTCGCCGTTGTCTACCTGATTATCACGCTTGTCCTGAGCTTTGTTCTGCGTCGTCTTGAAAGAAGGATGAAAATCCTGTGATTGAATTTAAAAATGTTTCCAAGCACTTTGGTCCAACCCAGGTGCTGCACAATATCGATTTGAACATCAGGCAGGGTGAAGTGGTGGTGATCATCGGGCCGTCGGGTTCCGGAAAATCCACCCTGCTGCGCTGTATTAACAAGCTCGAGGAGATCACCAGCGGCGATTTGATCGTCGATGGTCTGAAGGTGAACGATCCGAAAGTGGACGATCGCCTGATCCGCCAGGAAGCGGGCATGGTGTTCCAGCAGTTCTACCTGTTCCCGCACCTGACGGCGCTGGAAAACGTGATGTTCGGTCCTTTGCGCGTGCGTGGGGCCAGCAAAGCGGCGGCAGAAACGCTGGCAAAAGATCTGCTGGCGAAAGTGGGTCTGGCGGAGCGTGCACACCACTATCCTTCCGAGTTGTCCGGTGGCCAGCAGCAGCGCGTGGCCATTGCCCGTGCGCTGGCGGTGAAGCCAAAGATGATGCTGTTTGATGAGCCAACCTCCGCACTCGACCCGGAGCTGCGTCACGAGGTGCTGAAAGTGATGCAGGATCTGGCAGAAGAAGGCATGACGATGGTGATCGTTACCCACGAAATCGGCTTTGCCGAAAAAGTGGCGTCCCGTCTGATCTTCATTGATAAGGGCCGCATCGCGGAAGACGGTAATCCGCAGGCGCTGATTGCGAACCCACCTAGCCAGCGCCTCCAGGAGTTCCTGCAACACGTCTCCTGATAGCCATACACAGAGCCGGGCATGCCCGGCTTTTTTATGCCGGATTGTTCCCAAAAACTCCCCTCCGCTCCGCGCGCTCTATACTTATCATTTTGCACGATATTTTTGTCGGAGGACGCCGTGCCGTGGATCCTGTTGCTACTGTTTACCCTGTTTAGCGCGCCATCACTTGCTGTAACCATTCCCGGCGTCACCACCGGAGCCACCGCCACCCAGCAAAATGCGCCGCCAGAACCCGACGCTGAAAAGAAAAAAGCCGCTTACAGCGCACTTGCCGACGTGCTTGAGAACGACACGTCCCGGCAGGAGCTTATCGATCAGCTGAGGAAAGTGGCCGCCACACCGCCTCAGGATCCGGTTCCGACTATCGCGCCGCCGGAAGTCGAAGACGAAAAGACGGTACTGGAAAACGTCACCGATATCAGTCGCCGCTACGGGGAAGCCCTGTCGTCGCGTTTTGCCCAGCTCTATCGCAACCTTGTTGGCACCTCGCATAAGCCTTTTAATCCCCACACCTTTTCTGCAGCCGCGACCCAGTTTTCTATTCTGGCCGCCGCGGTATTCATTTTTTACTGGCTGTTGCGCCTGTCTGTCTGGCCGCTTTACCGGAAGATGGGCCACTGGGGACGTAAAAAGAATCAGCATAAAAGCAGCTGGCTGCATCTTCCGGCAATGATTACCGGGGCCTTTATCATCGATTTGCTGCTGCTGGCGCTGACGCTGTTTGTCGGCCAGATGCTGGCCGACCGTCTTAATACCGGGAACAAAACCATCGCCTTTCAGCAGGGGCTGTTCCTGAACGCCTTTGCCCTGATCGAGTTCTTTAAGGCGCTCCTGCGGTTAATATTCTGTCCGCGCGTGCCGGAACTTCGCCCGTTCGCCATTTCGGATCGGAGCGCCAAATACTGGGCGGTTCGGCTCAGCGTGCTGAGCGGGTTGATCGGCTATGGCCTGCTGGTCGCCGTCCCGATTATTTCCAACCAGGTTAACGTGCAGTTCGGGGCCCTGGCGAACGTGCTGATCATGCTCTGTATTACCGTCTGGGCGCTGTACCTCATCTTCCACAATAAAAAAGCGATCACCGACAGTCTGCTTCACCTGGCCGATCGCTCCCTCTCCTTTTTCAGCCTCTTTATTCGCGCCTTTGCGCTGGTGTGGCACTGGCTGGCCAGCGCCTATTTTATTGTGCTGTGTTTCTTCTCGCTGTTCGATCCGGGCAACAGCCTGAAATTTATGATGGGGGCGACGTTCAAAAGCCTGGCGATTATCGGCATCGCGGCCTTTGTTTCTGGCCTGCTCTCCCGCTGGCTGTCGAAGACGATCACCCTGTCGCCGCAGGTTCAGCGTAATTACCCCGAGCTGCAAAAACGGGTAAATGGCTGGACATCGGTGTCGCTGAAGGTGGCGCGTATTTTGACGGTCTGCGTGGCAATTATGCTGCTGCTGAATGCGTGGGGACTGTTTGATTTCTGGAACTGGCTGCATAACGGTGCGGGAGAAAAGACCGTCGATATTCTTATTCGTATCGCGCTGATCCTGTTCTTCTCCGCCGTCGGCTGGACGCTGCTGGCAAGCCTTATCGAAAACCGTCTGGTGTCGGATGTCCACGGCAGGCCCCTGCCAAGCGCCCGCGCCCGCACACTGCTGACGCTGTTCCGCAACGCGCTGGCGGTGATCATTAGCACCATTACCATCATGATTGTGTTGTCGGAAATCGGCGTAAATATCGCCCCACTGCTGGCGGGTGCCGGTGCCCTGGGACTGGCGATCTCCTTTGGTTCGCAGACGCTGGTGAAGGATATTATCACCGGCATTTTTATCCAGTTTGAGAACGGGATGAACACCGGGGATCTGGTGACCATTGGACCGCTCACCGGAACGGTGGAGAGGATGTCCATTCGCTCCGTCGGCGTACGTCAGGATACCGGGGCGTACCACATTATTCCGTGGTCATCGATCACCACCTTTGCCAACTTTGTGCGCGGCATTGGTTCGGTGGTGGCGAATTATGATGTCGATCGTCACGAAGATGCAGATAAGGCGAAACAGGCGCTGCGGGATGCGGTGAGCGAACTGATGGAGATGGAGGATATTCGCGGGCTGGTAATTGGTGAGCCGTCGTTTGCGGGCATCGTCGGGCTGACGAACACTGCCTTTACCCTGCGCGTGTCGTTCACCACCCAGCCGCTGAAACAGTGGACGGTGCGCTTTGCCCTGGACAGCATGGTGAAAAAACACTTCGATCTGGCGAACGTGAGAGCGCCGGTGCAGACGTATCAGGTATTGTCGCCGCCCGCTTCGCTGCTCCCTCCGCAGGAGCCGACGCTGTAACCGAGCCGGGTGGCGGCTTCGCCTTTCCCGGCCCGAGAAACGATTATTTGCGACGTTTGTTATCGTCCATAAAGGACCAGGCAATAAAGCGGCTCTGCTTCTGACCCTGCGCCATCTCTTTTTTGACCACCTTCACCGCGCCGGCTTCGGTCAGCGCGCGGTAAAGCGGCGGCAGGTTATCGCCACGAGAGACCAGCGTGGTAAACCATTTCACCTGACGACCGAAGCCTTTACTCTCGGCAATCATGCGCAGAATAAAGGCTACTTCCCCGCCCTCGCACCACAGCTCCTGCTGCTGGCCGCCAAAGTTCAGCGCGCCATCTTTGGCCTGGCCCAGGTTACGCCGCTTGCGTTCACTTCCCGCACGCGCAGACGCGGCGGAGTCGTGGAATGGCGGGTTGCACAGGGTGGCATCATATTGTTCGTTCTTATGAATTATGCCGTTGAAAATAGCAGCGGCATCCTTCTGACGACGCAGACGAACGGCCCGGCTTAACCCCGGGTTAGCGTTGATAATGGCCTGCGCGCTGGCGAAGGCCTCATCACCGATCTCGCTGCCGGTAAATCGCCACTGGTACTCATGTGCGCCTATCAGGGGGTAGATCAGGTTCGCGCCCGTACCGATATCAAGGACGGTAGCCTGTTTCGGCACTACGCCATCGTGGTCATCCGCCAGCAGATCGGCAAGATGATGGACGTAATCCGCACGGCCCGGGACCGGCGGGCAGAGAAAGCCATCAGGGATGTCCCAGTGCGTCACACCATAAAAATGGGCCAGCAGCGCTTTGTTCAGCGTTTTAACCGCCAGCGGATCGGCAAAGTTTACCGACGGTTCACCGGCTGGTGTCTGAACGATAAAACCCTGCAATTCAGGGCAGCTCAGACACAGGGCTTTCATATCGTAGCGGCTACGGTGGCGGTTACGCGGGTGCAATCCCGGCTTGTGGGAAGTCATGGCATTCTCCTTTAAACAGCCGCGTAAGATACCCTGTGACGGCGCGGGGGTAAATATCTGTCTGAGTCGCACAAAAAAACGACAAAAATCAGCGACCTGTATGTCTATGATCTGTCAATAAATTGTCAGAATTTATCGTTCAAAAAATAAGCAGATCATCATCAAATTTTTGCGATAAATCACACGCATCGGGCTTCTAAACTTAACAGGAATCACCTGTTGTTTCCCCTGAGGATGTGATTATGAAAAAGTATCTGACCTTTATTATTGCGGGTGCGCTGGCAGGCGCATCATTTTCTGCCTTGTCCGTTCAACCTCTGACCGACAGTACCGACACCAGCCAGCTACGCGCGGCCGGGACGGTCTCTGTCAGCCGGGCAAGCAACCTTGATGACCTTCAGGACAAGCTGGCCGAAAAAGCCCGTCAGGAAGGTGCTAAAGGCTTCGTGGTGAACGCCGCTGGTGGCGATAACCATATGTACGGTACCGCGACTATCTATAAATAACTTACCGCCTTCCAAACTGCATCTGCCCGGCAGATGCAGTTCTCTCTGCCTGCGCCTTGACTGTGCGTTTTTTCACCCCATATTAAAATGCATGACTTGATCCTTTCAGGAGAACATCATGGCTTCCGGCTGGGCGAATGACGACGCCGTTAACGAACAGATCAACAGTACCATTGAAGATGCGGTTGCGCGTGCTCGCGGTGAAATTCCGCGCGGCGAAAGTTTGACGGAATGCGAAGAGTGCGGGGATCCCATTCCTGAGGCACGACGTAAAGCCATTCCCGGAGTACGGCTTTGCATCACCTGTCAGCAGGAGAAAGATTCAAAAAATGCTTCACATTCAGGATATAATCGTAGAGGATCGAAAGACAGCCAGTTACGTTGACTTTCCTTTACCGTAGTTAACCGCACCAACAGTTTACTTTACGCTCACGACTTTCAGCGAAGCGCGTAGCAAAACGTGCCCTTCTGATTGTGTCTGTAAAGCGTATCCGCAAGAAGTGTCAATTGCGCTTCTGATTTTATTGATAATCAATAAGTTATTTGTCATTCAATTTTTTTGACAAACCACGTCAATTCTCTTCGATTTTATCTTCCGCTAAAAAGCGTGATACTTATCACATCGACGGAACATCGTCTCCTTAACAGAATAACCTGCGAGAATTGACCTATGAAAACCATCAAATATGCTGTTGCCGCTGTTGCCCTGTCCGCTCTGTCTTTCGGCGCTTTCGCTGTAGAGCCAGTCTCCTCTACTCAGGCACAGGATCTGAACAAAATCGGTGTGGTGAGTGCTGAAGGCGCGACCACGTTGGACGGTCTGGAAGCAAAACTGGCTGAAAAAGCTGCCGCCGCGGGCGCAAGTGGATACACCATCACTTCCACTAACGGTAATAACAAACTGAGCGGTACTGCGGTTATCTACAAGTAATCGAACAAATTATGCTCCACCCTCGCCATACCCTCTGGTGAGATGCTCCAACCCTCATTGACCCTGTTGTTGTTACCCTTGTTTGCCCGTCCGCCACTGGACGGGCTTTTTTTTGCTTAAAATGACTGCGCCACGCGCTGCAACCCGGCTTCCACGGACTCGACTTCCCCTGCAGCCAGCAGGCAGCAGGCCATTTGCAGCTTGATTGACTGCGGAACCGGCACCTTCCCGGCCAGACACTGCACAATCCAGCGCGCGGTGACCTGCGGATCTTTCGACTCAGGCAGGATCGCATCTCTGTTCTCTTCCCCACGTTCGACAACGACCCGCGTCCCGGCGGGCTCAATCAGCATCAGCTGTGGACAACGCTGCGGGTTGGCGTAAACCTCGCCTTCTGTCCCGTGCATCAGCAGCGCGCGTCCACCGATTTCGGCAAAGAATTGCCCGACTCGCGTCACGTATTCCGGATGGGAGACGCTGGAAAGACGCAGCGCGGCGTCTTCGGCAAACGGCGTCGCCAGCTTCGCCAGGGTGTGAGCGCTGTTACGTACGCCCATGCGCCAGCGCATGTCCAGCTGCTTTTCCAGCGGTGGGCAGAGCGCGCTAACGGGGATATAGACCGGCTGATTCCCCTCCAGCTTTGCCTGTGCCTGACCGGCATGGAGGGTCGGTTCAATACCTAACAACGCCAGGATGGTTTCTGTCAGCACGCGCGTCGGATCTTCGCTCACGCCATGCACTACTACCGGGAAACCGAGTTTCTGCAACAGAATAGCCAGCAGCGGCGTGAGGTTTGCCTGCTTACGCGCGCCGTTGTAGGTCGGGATCACAATTGGCATCGGCTTCGTGACGGGCGGGGTTAAGCGCATGGTCTGCGACTGCATGGCCTCATAAAAGCCGCGCATCTCCGCCTCACCTTCCCCTTTAATACGCAGCGCAATCAAAATGCCGCCCATTTCCAGTTCCGGCACGTCGCCATTCAGCATATGCGTGTACAACGCGCGGGCTGTTTCCTGGTCCAGATCGCGAGCGTGGTTTTTCCCACGCCCTACCTCTTTGATAATTTTGCGGTAATCCACGACATTTCTCCTGACTGCATTATCTTGTTAACAATATAGCCCGATGAACACAGACCCGATAGTGTTTTGTGATCATTATCAACCTGCTGTTTTCATATAAAAAAATTAAACTCAAGCACTATTTACATTATTTGTGATTGGGACAAAAGATCCGCAGCGACCCTTTTTTTGATTAAATAAACATCGAAAAATCATTAAGGGTCAACGGTAAAAACGTCCAGGCAACGCTTTTACCAGAATCACATCAGGATTAACTATGAACAAGGTTGCATTAGGTTTTTTTATCGCCGCAACGGTGGGATGTTCTGCATCCGCATTTGCGGCAACTAACGGTGAAGGTCAGATTAATTTCACCGGTGAAATTATTGATTCTGCTTGCCAGGTCGTGAATGGATTAAGTAATCCATTAAACGTTCAGTTGGGTAAGGTGTCTAAAACGGTATTTACCGGCGCAGGCTCTACCAGCACATCAACGAAGTTTGATATTAAGTTAACCAATTGTCCGGAAACAGTGACCTCGGCTGCGATTAACTTCGGTGGTACCCCGGATGCGGATAATAATGCCGCGCTGGCATTAACGCCAGATACCGATGCGGCAACCGGTGTAGCCATTCAGTTGATGGATGCTTCCGGGCAGCCTGTCACTCTGTATACGCCTTCGCAGCAATATCCTTTAGCCTCCGGCACGGCAGTTAACGACCTGGAATTCGGTGCGCGTTATATTCAAACTCAGGCCGCCATTACCGCAGGCCCTGCCAACTCTGTATCGACTTTCACCGTTATTTATAACTGATCTTATCAATCCTGAGATATTAATGCTTTTGCGGGCATTAATATCTCTTCTATTTATTGAGAAATCTTTATGCGCCACGGTTATTTACTGAGCACTCTTTTACTGATAGCAGCCTCTGCACATGCGGGTGTCGTGATTAATGGTACCCGGCTGGTCTATCAGGGAGATAAAAAGGAATCATCTCTTGGCCTGTCAAACCCGGATACGACGGATTATCTGGTACAGTCCTGGGTCGATTCTGGCGGTAAAAACCCGGCCAAAGCCCCATTCCTGATCACCCCGCCGCTTTTCCGTCTGGATGCAAAAGAAGATAACGTTCTGCGCGTGGTACGCACGGGCGGAAATTTACCGGAAGACAGGGAATCTCTGTACTGGTTGAATATCAAAGCGATCCCTTCCTCAAAACACGTTGAGGGAGTAAATACGCTGCAAATTGCCATTAATACCCGCATTAAATTGCTGTATCGCCCGTCCGCGGTAAAAGGCCGACCAGAAGATGTGGCGGATAAGCTTGAATGGCATCGCGAAGGTAACGACCTGGTGGTGAATAACCCTACGCCTTTCTATATGAATTTCCAGACCGTCACGCTTAACGGTCAGAAAGTCACAAAAGCGACCTGGGCTGTTCCGAAATCAGAAACACATTTTGCCATACCGGGTAATGTCGGGGGCTCAAACGTGACGTATTCCATTATTAATGATTACGGCAGCATCAGCCATTCCTGGTCGAAATCCGTTCATTAATTGTTCCGGTAATAAAATAATCATGTACAGCCACAAAAAGCCGTTCACCTGCCGAATGTCTTCATTGCTGGTCATTCTCTGTGGCCTGGCAATAGCCATCTTTGCGCAGCAGGTTATGGCTGATGATTATTTTAACCCCGCCTTGCTGGATATTGATAATCCCCAGCAGGGTAAAACCGATCTGTCCGTCTATGAAAAAGGTCCCGGCCAGGCACCGGGGAAATATGAGGTCGCGGTGTTTATCAATAATAATAATATTGATACCCGCAACGTGACCTTTACGCTTGAGAAAGATTCGCAGGGCAACGACACGTTACAACCTTGCTTTAGCATGGGTGAGTTAAAAAGCCTCGGTATCAGGACCCAAAAGTTTCCTCAGCTCATGGCCAAAGGCCAGTGTGCCGATTTAGGTGTCATCCCTGCTTCATCTGCAATCTTTCACGTTCGCAACCAGCAGCTGCTGCTGAGCATTCCGCAAAAGGCGCTCGGACAGGTGCCACGCGGTTACATCGACCCGAAAGAGTTTGATGAAGGGATCAACGCGGGCTTGCTTAATTACAGCGTCAACGCCAGCCAGAGCCATGCGCGCCAGCAGGGTGAAGAGGATAGCAGTAGCCAGTACGTGAACCTGCGTCCGGGTTTAAACGTTGGCGCATGGCGCCTTCGCAACTATTCCACCTGGAATCGCAGCACCACAGGCAATGAGGAGGAACAGAAATTCACCTCCGTTTATACCTATGCGCAACGCGATATTGTGGCGATGAAAAGCGATATCACCGTTGGCCAGAGCTCATCACCTGCTGATGTTTTTGACAGTGTCCCTTACACCGGCGTGGAGCTGAAATCCGATAACGACATGCTTCCCGACAGCGAAAAAGGCTATGCGCCTATTATTCGTGGCACCGCCCACAGCAACGCGCTGGTGATGGTGCGCCAGAACGGGTACGTGATTTATCAGAACACGGTCGCGCCGGGGGCCTTCGAAATTAACGATCTCTACCCCACCGGCAGCAGCGGCGACCTCCAGGTCACGGTGAAAGAAACTGACGGCAGCGAAAGCCATTTCGTGGTGCCGTTTGCCTCCGTTCCGGTATTGCAGCGTGAAAAAAACCTGCGCTACAGCGTAACTGCCGGGCGTTATCGTTCTTATGACAAAGATGTTGAAAAGACCCCGTTTGCTCAGGGGAGCGCCATCTATGGTTTACCCCACGGCTTCACGGCCTACGGCGGCGTACAGCAGAGCAGTCATTATCAGTCGCAGGCGATAGGCGCCGGGAAAAACATGGGCGATTTAGGGGCGTTCTCCATTGACGTGACTCGCGCCAGAGCCCTGCTGAAAAAACAGCAGTCCAGCACAGGCAAATCGTGGCGCGTACGCTACAGCAAAGATTTCGCCGGTTCAGGCACCAACTTTTCGCTTGCGGGCTATCGCTACAACAGCAAGGGGTTTTACACCCTGGACGACACCATGGAGTCGTATACCCGCGCCGACAACTGGTCTGCGCCACAGCAGCGCCGCGCCCGTACCGAAGCCACCATCGACCAGACGCTACCAGAAGGCTGGGGATCGGTCACGCTGAGCATGGTGAAGGAAACCTATTGGAGCCAGAACCAGGACATGACCTCCATGAGCGTCAGCTACAACAACAGCTGGCACGGCGTTAGCTACAGCCTTAGCTACAGCATGAATAAAAACACTCACGACAGCGATCTGGACGGTAATGCGGTGACGAACGACAACCAGTTCTCGCTGAGCGTTTCGGTTCCGCTGGATCGCTGGATGCATAACACCTGGGCCACGTACAACCTGAACAACACGAAAGATGGCACCACGCAGAACATCGGCCTGAACGGTACGGCCCTGAAAGAAGACAACCTGAACTGGAATCTCCAGGAGGGGCTGAGCAGCACCGGCAGCGGTAACTCCACCAGCGTTAACGCCGACTACAAAGCGACATACGGTGAAGTGAGCGGTGGCGTCAGTCAGGATAAATATCAGCAAACACTGAACGTCGGCTTGCAGGGAGGCGTGATTGCCCATGCAAACGGCATCACGCTGAGCCAGCCGCTCGGTGAGACCATTGCGCTCGTGAAAGCCCCGGGTACGCACGGCACGCATATCACTAACCAGACCGGCGTTGAAACCGACTTCCGCGGCTACACCGTCGTACCGTTCGTCACCGCGTATCGCCACAACACTATTGCGCTGGATACGGAAACGCTGCCGGAGGACGCCGACGTCACCCATGCGGCACAAATTGTGACGCCAACCCGCGGAGCCATTGTGCGCGCCAGCTTCACGACGCGCGTGGGCAATCGCGTCCTGATGACGCTCACGCAAAACGGTAAACCGCTGCCGTTCGGCGCAACGGTTACCACCGAGGACAAGGACAGCGAATTTATCGTCGGGAATGACGGCCAGACCTATCTCTCGGGTCTGCCACAGCAAGGGCATCTCCGCGTTTCCTGGGGACAGGAGGCAAACGAGCATTGCGTCGCTGACTATGTGCTCACGGATGAGAAAGCGAAAACCAGCATCATTAACGCTGCCGCGCAGTGTCACTGATCTCCCCTAAAGGCAAAACATTATGCAAATGATTAAACAGTGCTTTTTCTTAATGATTCTGGGAACCGCTGCGTTATTCATGCCGCATGCGAAGGCGACCTGCACCACGCCGGATCTCCCCAAAATGATCAACGTGGCATCCATTTCTGTCCCGACGACGCTGGCAGTTGGCGCAACTATCCCGGGTACAGAGCAGAGCGTTCATGTTGCCGGGCATTGCGATCAGAGTACCGACAGCGGCCTGGAGATTGTCTCCTGCTACTACGGCACCGGAGCGGAAATGCCAGGGCTCAGGGGGGTATACGAATCCGGCGTGCCGGGGATTGGCGTAGCATTGATGAATGATCACGGGCAGCGAATTAGCGGCGCTGGCGGCGTGCAGTGCGATTCACGTGGAACGCCTGTTGGCTACGTCTCTACCGATGGAACACAGACTTTTAGCTTTGAAATAACGCTTGAGCTGGTTAAAACGAGTGACACCGTGACATCCGGTACGCTGGTGCAGTCTCAAACCGAATTTGGCATTGGCGTTTTCGGCCATGAAGGGATCGGCAACCCTAACCACATCGCCTATGCAGGTAATGTTATTCTTCATCAGGTCACCTGCTCCGTTTTACCGAAAAATCTCACCGTTAATTTGGGCGATTTTCCCGTCAGTGATTTCATCAGCGTAGGTTTTTTATCCAGCCCTGCTCAAAAATTTAATATCACCGTCAACTGTGACACAACCGTACAGCCTGAGCTAAAAATCACCAGCGCGAATGGATATGACACAGCATTTGAGGGGGTGATCAAACTCACGCAGCAGACCGGCATGGCTACAGGCGTCGGAGTAAGAATGCTATTTGATGACCATCTCGCCACCTTCGGTACCTATGTAAGTACCCAAAATCAGGCCGTAGCCAACGAAACGCTGGTGATCCCGTTTGAGGTTCGCTACGAGCAGGTCAGCAATGTAGTCACCCCCGGGCCAGCCAATACTGTGGCAACCATCACCCTCGCTTATAAGTGAACGTCATGAAAAAAACCGCATTGATTCTCGCGCTGGGGCTGATCGCCCAGGCCCACGCCGATGATATACAGATCCAGATGACGGGTAACATTTACGCCAACACGTGCGTCATTGACAGTGCCAGCCGCAACCTGACGGTGGACTTAGGCCAGGCGGCATCGGGTAGTTTTAAAGACGTGGGCGATACCGGCGAGTGGAAGGACTTTTCCCTTTCGGTGTCGCACTGCCCGGCCACGCTGGCGCTTGCCACCGCCTTTTTCTACGGTCAGGCCGACAGCACCCATCCCACTAAATTTGCCAATCTCGGTAGCGCAAAGGGGCTGGCACTGGAGCTGGCAGATCGTCAGGACAAGATACTGATTGCCCCGCAGGCCGCCTTTAACGCTGCCATAAACCCGTCAGACCACACGGCCACGTTCCCGCTGGCCGCACGCTATTACGCCACCTCGATGCCCATCTCTGCCGGCACGTTCAGCAGCGTGATCCAGGTGACCTTCACTTACCAGTAGGACCGCGCCCCTTAGCACGGAAGCTTTTTCGACGCCCGGCAGCCAGTTTTGTCGGGCGTTTTTTTACTTCCGGCACGTCCGGCTGCTCAATCGGGAAGATCGGCAGCGCATTCAGCAGCCGCTGGCCGTAGTTTTTGGTGAGCAGTCGTTTGTCATAAATCACCACCTCGCCCCAGCAGCCGTGGCTACGGATCAAGCGCCCGACCTGCTGAATCAGGTTAAACGACGCTGCAGGCAGGCTTTGCACTTCAAACGGATAACGGTTAAGGCTTTTCAGCCATTCGCCTTCGGTGATCACCACCGGGCTGTCGATGGGCGGGAAGGCGATTTTATGGATATGCACCTGCGTCAGGTAGTCGCCTTTCAAATCAAGCCCTTCCGCAAAGGACTGTAACCCCACCAGCACGCTGCGCTCGCCGTTATCAATGCGTTTACGGTGGGTTTCCACCAGCCGATAGCGCGGCTGATCGCCCTGCACCAGCAGGAGTAAGCGCAGATCGGTGACGTGCTCCAGGAAGCGTTGCATCGCCCGACCGCTGGCAAACAGCACCAGCATACCGGGGTATTTTTTACTCTCAACCTGCTCGCGGAAGTAGGCCGCCATTTCCGCAATATGCTGCTCTTCGTTATCGATAAGCGGCTCATAATTCATGCGCGGAATGACCAGCTTGCCCTGCTCACAGTGGTTGAACGGCGAGTCCAGGGCCACAAAACGGTCGCCCGCTTTCTCTTTCAGGCCGCTCATCTCCTGCAACCTTGAAAAGCTGTTCAGGGAACGCAGAGTCGCTGACGTCACTACCACGTGCGGCACGCTGCGCCAGATCAGCTTTTCCAGCTGATCGGCCACGCGGATGCCCACGCAGTGGAAGAAGAGATGTCCCTGCCCGTCTCGTACTTCGCGGGTGGCCCACTTAGTCACCGGCGCGCCAGACGCCTGCGCCATCGAAGCCAGCCGCCAGAGTTTGCTCTGCGCTTCAAACATCCCCCGCGCACGATTCATTTGCAGCAGAATGCGGTGCAAACGCACCACGTCGTGAGTACCGGTTTTCTCGCTGAGATCGTTTAAGAACATCTCCGCCAGCCCGCGCAGCTTTTCCAGGTGCTTCGCCAGCTGCTGGCAAATCTCCATCACTTCCTGCGGCAACTCACCCATCGCAAAGCGGTGTTCCGCCTCCTGGGTGGCGGGGAGATACAGGTTAAGAATATTATTCAGCGAGGCGATGAGGCTGTACACCTCTTCACAGTGCTCGCTCAACCGCTCCGGAACCGCCAGCGGCGGCGTGGTTTTCGGACGGAACTGCTCCATGCAGGTTGCCACCAGTTTGCAGAACAGATCCAGTTGCAGGCGAAACCACGGGGCGGTAATTTCCGCGCTCATCTCCAGCGCATCTCGCGCCACGTCGGGCAGATGATGACCTTCATCGAGCACCAGCAGCAGGTTTTTGGGCTCCGGCAGGACCGCTTCACTCTCCAGTGCAGCCATGACCAGCGCGTGGTTGGCGACAACCACCTCCGCTTCCTGAATCTCACGCCGGGCGACAAAGAACGGACACTCGCGATAGTAGTGACAGTTACGGTTCAGGCAGCTTGCTTTATCGGTGCTGAGCCTGCGCCACAGGTCGTCGCCGATCGCCTGGTTGGTGTGATCCCGCAGGCCGTCCCACTTGTAGCCGTCGAGATCGGCCTTCAGCTTTGCGCACTGCTCCTGCTCCGCCTTGTTGTTTGGCGTCAGCTCGTCATCAAGAAACGCGAGCAGATCCTGTTGGGAGGGTTCACTGCTGGCCAGTGCCGCCAGATTGCGCGGACAGACGTAGCGCCCGCGACCAAAGGCGGCGGTAAACCGTAAATCGGGGATAATTTTGCGCAGCAGCGGCAAATCTTTGCTGAAGATCTGATCCTGCAAGGCCACGTTAGCGGTACTGACCACCAGCGTTTTATCTTCTTCCCGCGCGATGGCAATGCCGGGAATAAGATACGACAGGGTTTTCCCGACGCCGGTCGGGGCTTCAATCGCCAGATGTCGCCCGTCGTCCCCGGCGAGCGTTTTTGCCACGTCGGCAATCATCTGCCGCTGCGGGGCTCGGGGAATAAAATCGGGGATCTGCTGTTGTAGCGCCTTATACCATGCGCCAATTTGCGCCTTGAGCGCAGCGGTTAAAGCCATCGGAAACCTGAAATACTGTATAAACAGCCACTATTGTGGCACTTTCTCTCCGCTGCCGCAAAAAGAAAAGCCCGGCTTTACGACCGGGCTTCCAGATTACTGCGGGTTAGCAGGCTTACGCGGGCGGCGTCGGCGCTGCCCCTCGCCTGCCGGTTTCCCTTCGCCGCTACGCCATGGGTTTTCACCGGCCGGTTTGCTGTCGTTATTACGACGCGGCGGTTTGCCCGAAGATTTCGGCGCGCCGCCTTCGGCACGACGCGGCTGCTGACCGCGACCACCGCCGCCCTGACCGCGCCCGCCACCCTGACGACCGTTCTGAATTGGCTCGGCTTTGATTGACGGGTCAACTTCATAGCCCGGGGTTTCAATACGCGGGATCTCTTTCTTCAGCAGGCGTTCGATGTCGCGCAGCAGCTTGTGCTCATCCACGCAAACCAGAGAGAGCGCTTCCCCGGTTGCCGCCGCGCGTCCGGTACGGCCGATACGGTGAACGTAATCTTCCGGCACGTTTGGCAGCTCGTAGTTCACCACGTGCGGCAGCTCTTCGATATCCAGACCGCGTGCGGCGATGTCGGTTGCCACCAGCACGCGTATGTCGCCGGACTTGAAGTCTGCCAGCGCGCGGGTACGCGCGCCCTGGCTCTTGTTGCCGTGAATGGCCGCGCTGCGGATGCCATCTTTATTCAGCTGTTCCGCCAGGTGATTGGCGCCGTGCTTGGTGCGGGTAAAGACCAGCACCTGCTGCCAGTTGCCCTGGCCGATCATCTGGGAGAGCAGTTCCCGCTTGCGCTTCTTATCTACAAAATGCACGTGCTGCGTCACCTGCTCGGAGGCGGTGTTGCGGCGCGCGACTTCCACTTCCAGCGGGTTATGCAGCAGCTTTTCCGCCAGCGCCTTGATCTCGTCGGAGAAGGTCGCGGAGAAGAGCAGGTTCTGACGACGCGTCGGCAGCTTCGCCAGCACGCGGCGAATGTCGTGGATGAAGCCCATGTCGAGCATACGGTCGGCTTCGTCCAGCACCAGAATTTCGATGTTATCGAGCTTCACCGCGTTCTGGTGTTCGAGATCCAGCAGACGCCCCGGGGTTGCCACCAGCACGTCGACGCCGCCGCGCAGCTTCATCATCTGCGGGTTAATGCTTACCCCGCCGAAAACTACCAGCGAACGAATGTTGAGATAGCGGCTGTATTCATGCACGTTCTCACCAATCTGGGCCGCCAGCTCGCGGGTTGGGGTGAGGATCAGCGCACGCACCGGACGACGGCCTTTGGCGTGTGGCTGGTTTTTTACCAGCAGCTCCAGCAGCGGCAGGGTAAAGCCCGCGGTCTTACCAGTACCGGTCTGCGCGCTTGCCATCAGGTCACGGCCCTGCAAAACGGCCGGGATAGCCTGCTGCTGAATAGGGGTTGGCTCAACGTAGCCCTGCTCTGCGATGGCGCGCAGAATTTCCGGGTTCAGACCAAGGGAATCAAAAGACATAAAAACTCCGAACCGCCCCGACCATCACAGGTGTAGTTTTCAGGGAGATATAACGAATAGAAGGACAAAAACCACAATGTCGCGAAGGAGCGGAGTGTAGCAGCTTTTGTGACGTGGCGCATAAAATATCCCCGGCGATGACTCGACGTTTGCGCAAATCAGGCATAATCTTAATCAATCGATTGATTAATTTTTAATGCTGCTATGAATACAACCCCAACGACAACCAAAGGCGAACAGGCGAAAAGTCAGCTTATCGCCGCTGCGCTGGCGCAGTTTGGCGAGTATGGTCTGCATGCCACCACGCGGGATATCGCCGCGCAGGCCGGGCAGAATATTGCGGCCATTACCTACTATTTTGGCTCAAAAGAGGATTTATACCTCGCCTGCGCCCAGTGGATCGCGGATTTTATCGGCACCAGCTTTCGCCCACACGTGGAAGAAGCCACCGCGCTGTTCAGCCAGACAGAACCGGACCGGGTTGCCATCCGCCAGCTGATCCTTAACGCCTGTCACAACATGATTCGCCTGCTGACGCACGACGATACGCTGAACCTGAGCAAATTTATCTCCCGCGAGCAGCTCTCCCCCACTGCCGCGTACCAGCTGGTGCACGATCAGGTGATCGCCCCGATGCATAGCCATCTGACCCGGCTGATCGCCGCCTATACCGGACGGGACGCCAGCGATACGGACACCATTTTGCATACCCACGCCCTGCTGGGCGAAGTGCTCGCCTTCCGTCTGGGGCGTGAGACCATCCTGTTACGTACGGGCTGGACACAATTCGATGAGGATAAAGCCGCGCAAATTAGCCAGGTCATTACCTGTCACGTTGATCTGATCCTGCAAGGCTTAACGCAAAGGAGCCGGAAGTCATGAAAAAACCTGTCGCCATCATTCTGGTGGTTGTTGTCTTGCTTGCTGCGGGAACAGGCGGCTGGCTGTGGTATCAGAGCCAGCAGGATCGTGGCCTGACGCTGTACGGCAACGTGGATATCCGCACCGTGAACATGAGCTTCCGCGTCGGCGGACGGCTGGCCTCGCTGAGCGTTGACGAAGGCGATGCCATCAAAACCGGGCAGACGCTGGGGATGCTGGACAAAGCCCCGTTTGAAAACGCGTTGATGCAGGCAAAAGCGGGCGTCGCCGTCGCACAGGCGCAGTACGACCTGATGCTGGCGGGCTATCGTGATGAAGAGATCGCCCAGGCGGCCGCTGCCGTTAAGCAGGCAAAAGCCGCCTATGACTATGCGCAGAATTTCTATAACCGTCAGCAAGGCTTATGGAAAAGCCGCACCATTTCCGCCAACGACCTGGAAAATGCGCGCTCATCCCGCGACCAGGCGCAGGCGACGCTGAAATCTGCCCAGGATAAGTTAAGCCAGTACCGCACCGGTAACCGCGCGCAGGACATTGCCCAGGCGAAGGCCAGCCTTGAGCAGGCGCAGGCGCAGTTAGCCCAGGCGGAGCTGGATCTGCACGACACCACGTTAATCGCCCCGTCTGACGGTACGCTGATGACCCGCGCCGTGGAGCCGGGCAGCATGCTCAGCGCGGGCAGCACCGTGTTAACGCTCTCCTTAACCCGTCCGGTGTGGGTGCGCGCTTACATTGATGAGCCGAATCTTGGCCAGATGCAGCCGGGCCGCGAACTGCTGCTCTACACCGATGGTCGCCCGGACAAGCCGTATCACGGCAAAGTGGGCTTCGTCTCCCCAACGGCCGAGTTCACGCCAAAAACCGTTGAAACCCCGGATCTGCGTACCGACCTGGTGTATCGCCTGCGCATCATCGTCACCGATGCGGACAACGCGCTGCGTCAGGGCATGCCTGTTACCGTGACCTTAAACGACGGGGAACAACATGAATGATGCGGTTATCCAGCTCAATAATCTGGTCAAACGCTTCCCGGGAATGGCTAAACCGGCGGTCGCGCCGCTGAACTGTACGATTCAGAAAGGCTATGTGACCGGGCTGGTGGGGCCGGACGGCGCGGGTAAAACCACGCTGATGCGGATGCTGGCGGGATTGCTGAAGCCGGATGAAGGCAGCGCCAGCGTGCTTGGCCTCGACCCCATCAAAGACGACGCGGCGCTCCACGGCATACTCGGCTATATGCCGCAGAAGTTTGGTCTGTATGAAGATCTGACGGTAATGGAAAACCTCAACCTCTATGCCGATCTGCGCAGCGTTACCGGCGAAACCCGGCAGAAAACCTTCGAGCGTCTGCTGGCGTTTACCTCCCTCGGCCCGTTCACCGATCGGCTGGCGGGCAAACTTTCCGGCGGGATGAAGCAGAAGCTGGGGCTGGCCTGCACGCTGGTGGGCGAACCGAAGGTGCTGTTGCTGGATGAACCCGGCGTCGGCGTGGACCCGATTTCCCGCCGCGAGCTGTGGCAGATGGTGCACGAGCTGGCGGGTGACGGCATGCTGATCCTCTGGAGTACCTCTTACCTTGATGAAGCAGAGCAGTGCCGTGACGTGCTGCTGATGAACGAAGGCGAACTGCTCTATCAGGGCGAGCCCACCGAGCTGACGCAAACCATGGCCGGGCGCAGTTTTCTGCTACACAGCGCGCAGGAATCCAACCGCAAGCTGCTGCAACGGGTGCTGAAGCTGCCCCAGGTGAGCGACGGGATGATTCAGGGCCGTTCGGTGCGCGTGATCCTCAAAAAAGAGGCCACCGCCGACGATATCCGGCGTGCGCAGGGGATGCCTGAAATCGACATCACAGAGACCGCGCCGCGCTTTGAAGATGCGTTTATCGATCTGCTGGGCGGGGCGGGAACCTCAGAATCACCGCTTGGCGCCATTCTGCACACGGTGGAAGGCACGCCGGGCGAAACGGTCATTGAGGCGAAATCGCTCACCAAAAAATTCGGCGATTTCGCCGCCACCGATAACGTCAATTTTGCCGTGAAGCGCGGCGAGATATTTGGCCTGCTCGGGCCGAACGGTGCGGGGAAATCCACCACCTTTAAAATGATGTGCGGCCTGCTGGTACCGACCTCAGGCAAAGCGCTGGTGCTGAACATGGATCTCAAAGTCAGCTCCGGCAAGGCGCGCCAGCACCTGGGCTATATGGCGCAGAAGTTTTCGCTCTACGGCAACCTGACGGTGGAGCAAAATCTGCGATTTTTCTCCGGCGTCTACGGCCTGCGGGGACGGGCGCAGAACGAGAAGATCGGCCGCATGTGCGACGCCTTTGGCCTGACCGATATCGCCTCACACGCTACCGACGCGCTGCCGCTTGGCTTCAAACAGCGGCTGGCGCTGGCCTGTTCGTTGATGCACGAGCCCGACATCCTCTTTCTTGATGAACCTACGTCAGGCGTGGATCCCCTCACCCGCCGTGAATTCTGGTTGCATATCAATAGCATGGTGGAAAAAGGCGTGACCGTGATGGTCACCACCCACTTTATGGACGAGGCAGAGTATTGTGACCGCATCGGGCTGGTCTATCGCGGCAAGCTGATTGCCCACGGCACGCCGGACGACCTGAAAGCGCAGGCCGCCGACGACGCACAGCCGGACCCGACCATGGAGCAGGCGTTTATCACCCTCATCCACGACTGGGATAAGGAGAATCCTCATGCGCAGTAACGCCCTCTCCTGGCGCCGGGTGCGCGCCCTGTGCGTCAAAGAGACGCGGCAGATTGTGCGTGACCCCAGCAGCTGGCTGATTGCGGTGGTGATCCCCCTGCTGCTGCTGTTTATTTTTGGCTACGGGATTAACCTCGATTCCAGCAAGCTGCGGGTCGGGATCCTGCTGGAGCAGCAGAGCGAAGAGGCGCTGGACTTCACCCACGCCATGACCGGCTCGCCCTACATCGATGCCACCATCAGCGACAACCGGCAGGAACTGATCCAGAAAATGCAGGCCGGTAAAATTCGCGGTCTGATCGTCATCCCGGTCGATTTCGCCGCCAACATGGCACGCCCGGGCGCCGATGCGCCAATTCAGGTGATCACCGACGGCAGCGAACCGAACACCGCCAACTTCGTGCAGGGCTATGCGGAGGGGATCTGGCAGCTCTGGCAGATGCAGCGCGCCGAAGACCGGGGGGAGAAGTTTGAACCGCTGATTGACGTGCAGACGCGCTACTGGTTTAACCCCGCCGCCATCAGCCAGCATTTTATTATCCCGGGTGCAGTCACTATCATCATGACGGTGATTGGCGCGATCCTCACCTCGCTGGTGATCGCCCGCGAATGGGAGCGCGGCACCATGGAGGCGCTGCTCTCCACCGAAGTGACGCGCGTCGAGCTTTTGCTCTGCAAGCTGATCCCCTACTACTTCCTCGGCATGCTGGCGATGCTGCTCTGTATGCTGGTCTCGGTATTTATTCTTGGCGTGCCGTACCGCGGTTCGCTGGTGGTGCTGTTCTTTATTACCAGCCTGTTTTTACTCAGCACGCTGGGAATGGGGCTGCTGATCTCCACCATCACCCGCAACCAGTTTAACGCCGCGCAGGTGGCGCTTAATGCCGCCTTCCTGCCGTCGATCATGCTCTCCGGCTTTATCTTCCAGATTGACAGTATGCCAGCGGTGATCCGTGCCGTGACCTACATCATTCCGGCACGCTACTTTGTGAGCACCCTGCAAAGCCTGTTTCTGGCGGGGAACATCCCGGTAGTGCTGATTATCAACACCCTGTTTTTGCTGGCGTCGGCGGTGATGTTTATCGGGCTGACGTGGATGAAAACGAAAAGAAGATTAGATTAGCCATCGGATTTTGTAGGTCGGGTAAGCGCAAGCGCCACCCGACAGGAGGACGACGCGATGTTTCACCGTTTATGGACATTGATCCGCAAAGAGCTGCAATCCTTGCTGCGCGAGCCGCAGACCCGCGCCATTCTGGTGCTGCCGGTGCTGCTTCAGGTTGTACTGTTTCCGTTTGCCGCCACGCTGGAGGTCACCAACGCCACCATCGCCATTTACAACGAAGACAATGGCAAGCATTCCGTCGAGCTGACACAGCGTTTCGCCCGCGCCAAAGCCTTTACCCATGTCCTGCTGCTGCAAAGCCCGCAGGCGATCCAGCCCACCATCGACACGCAGAAAGCATTATTGCTGGTGCGCTTCCCGGCGGATTTCTCCCGCAATCTGGACACCTTCCAGACCGCGCCGATGCAGCTGATCCTCGACGGACGTAACTCCAACAGCGCCCAGATAGCGGCGAACTATTTGCAGCAGGTAGTGAAGGACTACCAGCAGGAGCTGATGGCGGACAAACCCAAACCCAACAACAGCGAGCTGGTGGTGCGCAACTGGTACAACCCGAATCTGGACTACAAGTGGTTTGTGGTGCCGTCGTTAATCGCCATGATCACCACTATTGGCGTGATGATTGTCACCTCGCTGTCCGTGGCACGCGAACGTGAGCAAGGTACGCTGGATCAGCTGCTGGTCTCGCCGCTCGCCACCTGGCAGATATTTGTCGGCAAGGCGGTGCCGGCACTGATTGTCGCGACGTTCCAGGCCACCATCGTGCTGGGGGTGGGAATATGGGCGTACCAGATCCCGTTTGCCGGATCGCTGGCGCTGTTTTACTTCACGATGGTGATTTACGGCCTGTCGCTGGTGGGGTTTGGGCTGCTGATTTCCGCGCTCTGCTCAACGCAGCAGCAGGCGTTTATCGGGGTGTTTGTCTTTATGATGCCGGCGATTTTGCTTTCAGGGTACGTGTCGCCAGTGGAGAACATGCCGGTGTGGTTACAGGATCTGACATGGATAAACCCGATTCGTCACTTCACGGATATCACCAAGCAAATCTATCTGAAGGATGCGAGTCTGGATATTGTGTGGGGAAGTTTGTGGCCGCTACTGGTCATCGCGGCCACAACGGGCTCAGTGGCCTATGCGATGTTTAGACGAAACATCGCGTAGCTTTTTCTCTTTGGTGAGCAACGACACCACCGCAGGCCCTGCGAGGATAGCCAGACCCGCCAGGGCCAGCAGCAGGTTGTTTTGCAGCACGCGTGACAACAGCCACAGGACGATCATTGCCGCACCAAAATACCAGGTGGTGGTGAGCTCTTCGAGCACATCACCCACTTCACGCCAGCGCGCGTCGTGGTGACGCTGTAAAAACAGCATCGACAGCACGGTCACGCCGTAAACCACACATAACCCTAAGCCGACACGCACCAGCGTGCCGCTCATCCAGCCCATCACCAGTACGGCCACGACCAGTAAATGCAACATTATCTGCCAGCAACTCAAACCGGTTGCGACACGAACGCGTTGTTGCCACTTCATGGCTTCTCTCCTGAAGGATTTTTCTCTGCTAATTCAGACTACCGCACTTTACGGAAAATTCCGTAACGCCGCATCTTTTTGTGACGCCTACTACACTTTATTTTCATCGGGATAGTCACCCAGGAAGGTGTTTATGAGCAAAAGAACGCAGCATTTCTCGCTTAAGGTGCTGACGATAAATATTCATAAGGGCTTCACAGCATTTAACCGCCGCTTCATTTTACCGGAGCTGCGCGACGCGGTACGCACCGTCAGCGCCGATATTGTCTGCCTTCAGGAGGTCATGGGCGCGCACGAAGTGCACCCGATGCATTTCGAAAACTGGCCCGACACGCCCCATTACGAGTTTCTGGCGGATACCATGTGGAGCGATTACGCCTACGGGCGCAATGCGGTCTACCCGGAGGGGCATCACGGTAACGCAGTGCTGTCGCGTTTTCCTATCGAGCATTATGAGAACCGGGACGTCTCCGTTGGCGAGAGCGAAAAACGCGGGTTGTTATACTGCCGCATCACGCCACCGGCGCTCGATTTTCCCATTCATGTGGGCTGCGTTCATCTTGGCCTGCGTGAGGCCCACCGTCAGGCTCAGCTACAGATGCTGGCAGACTGGACCAATGCGCTGCCGGAGGGCGAGCCCGTGGTAGTGGCCGGTGATTTTAACGACTGGCGACAGCGGGCCAACCATCCTCTGAAGGTGAATGCGGGGCTGGAGGAGATTTTTACCCGCTCACGCGGTCGTCCCGCGCGGACGTTTCCGGTGCGCTTCCCCCTGCTGCGCCTTGACCGCATCTACGTAAAAAATGCCCACGCCAGCAGCCCGACGGCGCTGGCTTTACTCAACTGGCGACATCTCTCCGACCATGCCCCACTCAGCGCGGAGATACACTTATGAAATGCACATGGCAGGAAGGTAACCGTATTACGCTGCTGGAAAATGGCGATAACTTTTATCCGGCAGTCTTTGAGGCGATTAGCCACGCACAGCAGAAAGTCTTTCTGGAAACGTTTATCTGGTTTGAAGACGACGTGGGCAGGCAGTTGCACAGCGCACTGCTGCAAGCCGCTCGTCGCGGTATAAAAATCGAGGTCCTGCTCGACGGATATGGTTCGCCGGATCTCAGCGACGAATTTGTTAACGAGCTCACCGCCGCAGGGGTGGTATTCCGCTATTACGATCCCGGCCCGCGTCTGTTCGGGATGCGCACCAACCTGTTCCGCCGAATGCACCGCAAAATTGTGGTGGTGGACGAAACGGTGGCCTTCGTTGGCGGCATTAACTACTCCGCCGAGCATATGTCGGATTATGGTCCCGAAGCGAAACAGGACTACGCGATCCGCATTGAGGGACCGGTGGTACAGGACATCCAGCTGTTCGTGCTGGAAAACTTACCCGGCAAAGAGGCCGCACGCCGCTGGTGGCGACGCCGCCATCGCCCGGAAGAGAACCGCAAGCCCGGCGAGGCGCAGGCGCTGTTCGTCTGGCGGGATAACGAGGAGCACCGGGACGATATCGAACGTCACTACCTGAAGATGCTGGCGAACGCGAAGCGCGAGGTAATTATCGCCAACGCCTATTTCTTCCCCGGTTACCGGATTTTGCACGCCATGCGCAACGCGGCCCGACGCGGCGTAAGCGTGAAGCTCATCGTCCAGGGTGAGCCCGATATGCCGATTGTGAAGGTGGGCGCGCGTCTGCTCTATCGCTATCTGGTCAAAAGCGGCGTGCAAATCTATGAATATCGCCGCCGCCCGCTGCACGGCAAAGTGGCCGTGATGGATGACCACTGGGCGACCGTTGGCTCAAGCAACCTCGATCCGCTGAGCTTATCGCTCAATCTGGAAGCGAACCTGATCATCCACGATCGCCAGTTTAATCAGACCCTGCGCGATAACCTTCAGGGTCTGATCAATAAAGACTGCGTGCGTGTGGATGAGTCCATGGTGCCGAAACGCAGCTGGTGGAACGTTGGCATCGGCGTGGTGGTGTTCCACTTCCTGCGCCACTTCCCGGCCATGGTGGGCTGGCTGCCCGCGCATACACCGAAACTGGCGCTGGTGGATCCGCCAGTGCAACCCGAAATGGAAACCCAGGACCGCGTAGAGGCGGAAGATGGAGGGAAAACCTGATGTCGAAATCTCATCCTCGCTGGCGGCTGGCGAAAAAAATCCTGACCTGGCTGTTCTTCATTGCCGTCGCGGTCCTGCTGGTGGTGTATGCCCAAAAGGTGGACTGGGAAGAGGTGTGGAAGGTTATTCGCAACTACAACCGGACAGTCCTGCTGGGGGCGGTTGGCCTGGTGATTGTGAGCTACCTGATGTACGGCTGCTATGACCTGTTGGGACGCGCCTACTGCGGGCATAAGCTTGCCAAACGGCAGGTTATGCTGGTGTCATTCATCTGCTACGCCTTTAACCTGACGCTGAGCACCTGGGTGGGCGGGATTGGCATGCGCTATCGCCTGTACTCCCGCCTTGGCTTACCGGGCGGCACCATCACGCGTATTTTCTCGCTGAGTATCACCACCAACTGGCTGGGGTATATCCTGCTCGGCGGGGTGATTTTCACCATTGGCGTGGTGCAACTGCCTGCGCACTGGTACATCGATGAGGCCACCCTGCGCATTCTGGGCATCGTACTGCTGCTGATCATCGCCGCCTACCTTTGGGCCTGCGCCTTTGCCAAACGTCGTCATATGACCATTAAAGGGCAGAAGCTGGTGCTGCCGTCATGGAAGTTTGCCGTCCTGCAAATGGTGGTTTCCAGCGCCAACTGGATGGCGATGGGGGCCATTATCTGGCTGCTGATTGGCGAAGATGTGAACTACTTCTTCGTGCTGGGCGTGCTGCTGGTAAGCAGTATTGCCGGGGTGATTGTGCATATACCGGCGGGGATCGGCGTACTGGAAGCGGTGTTTATCGCGCTGCTTGCAGGGGAGCATGTGTCTCACGGGACGATTATCGCTGCCCTGCTCGCGTACCGCATGATCTACTACTTCCTGCCGCTGGCGCTGGCAACGATCTGTTATCTGGTGCTGGAGAGTCGGGCGAAGAAGCTGCGCGCCAAAAACGAGAAGGCGATGGCAAAATAAAAGCAAAACGGCAACTTCGTTGCCGTTTTTAGGGTTTGTTCCCTCTCCCTGTGGGCTGAGGGATCCCCAGTAATTTTTTTATGCAGAAGCAATAAAGTTGCTTTCTAAATGACTGAGGGCTGTCAGCGATGCCCTGGTCCGGCTGTAAATCGCTGAGGCGTTTGCCTTCCGGCCGGGGCGAGGCGCAGGGATGCGCCGAGAGGGCGGCTTTACAGGGACGTTGCCTCCGCCCGTACCCGATAAGCCGGAAGGAATAAGCCGAGGGCACCGCGAAGCGGCGATTTACCGCCGGGAGCCCGGGTCGCCAGGGTGGTGGCGACTGAGCCACCCTGGCACGTTCACCGGTCATGTCGTTACAGAGTAGCAAGGAACATAAAGTGAACGGAATGACCACCACCGCCGTATGTTCCCCTCACCCTAACTCTCTCCCCGGAGGGGCGAGGGGATTGCTCAGTGCTCGCATTAATTTGTGGGGAACCCTCAGCCCTGTGGGAGAGGGTCAGGGTGAGGGCATCAGACAGCGCCACCCTCACTAGCGACGGTTGCCGAAGATACGCAGCAGCATCAGGAACAGGTTGATGAAGTCCAGATACAGCGTCAGCGCGCCCAGAATCGAGTATTTGCGCAGGTTTGAACTGTCGCGAACATCAATTTGTTCACCGATGTTTTTCAGCTTCTGGGTGTCGTAGGCGGTTAAGCCCACGAAGATCACCACCCCGATATAGGTCACCGCCCACATCAGCGCGTCACTCTTCAACCACAGGTTCACCAGCGACGCCAGCACAATCCCTATCAGCCCCATAAACAGCATGTTGCCGAAGCCGCTCAGGTCACGTTTGGTGGTGTAACCGTACAGGCTCATCACACCGAACATCCCGCCGGTCACCACAAAGGTGCTGGCGATGGAGGAGTAGGTGTAAACGATGAAAATACTGGAGAGCGTCAGCCCGGTCAGCGCCGAATAGAGCATAAACAGCGTGGTCGCCATGCCCGCGCTGAGCTTGTGCACCAGCCCGGAGAGCACGAATACCAGCGCCAGTTGCGCAATAATCAGCCCAAAGAAGGTGATTTTGCTGGAGAAGATAAACATCATCAGTTCAGGCGTGTTTGCCGCATACCACGCGATAAACGCGGTAAGCAGCAGGCCAACCGTCATCCAGCCATATACCTGAGCCATGTAGGTTTGCAGCCCGCTACGGGTCTGCTGAACTATCGAATCGGAACGCGGAAATCGGTCCATGATTCACTCCTGATTAAGTAAACACACACGTTAAGACTAACACATCCACGTAAACCTGTTACCAGCGGCTGGCAGCCTGTTTGTCGCTGTCCCGCGATTCCACCCAGCGCTCACCTTCCGGCCTCGCTTCACGCTTCCAGAACGGCGCTTTAGTTTTGAGGTAATCCATGATGAACTCCCCCGCCGCAAAAGCACTCCCGCGATGGGCGCTGGTGACGCCGACAAACACAATTTCTTCGCCGGGCCACATTTCGCCGATGCGATGGATAACCGTAACGCGCCCCAGCGGCCAGCGGCCTCGCGCCTCTTCGACAATGGCCGCCAGCGATTTTTCGGTCATTCCCGGATAGTGCTCCAGCGTCAGCGCTTTTACGCTGTCGCCGAGATTATGATTACGCACTTTCCCGGTAAAGGTCACGACCGCGCCGTCTTCGTCGCGCCCGGCCAGCCAGTCATATTCCGTGCCCACGTTAAAACGCTCATGGCCAACCAGAATTCGGGTTTCCGTCATCTCAACCCCCTGTGACCGGCGGGAAGAAGGCCACTTCATCCCCATCAGCCAGCGGGTGGGTCAACTCCACCAGCGTCTGATTCACGGCGGCCAACAGTTTGCCTTCATCCAGCGCCAGCGCCCAGCGGTCGCTTTGCGCCGCCAGATGCGCACGCAGGGCGGCGACGTTTTCGAAAGAGCCGTCCAGCGTCAGGCTGTCGGTATTAACCAGCTCACGGACCTGGGCAAAAAAGAGCACCTTAATCATGGATTTCCACCTTAAAATCACCGGATTTGCCGCCGCTTTTTGCCAGCAGACGCACCGGGCCAATCACCATATCTTTCTGCACCGCTTTGCACATGTCGTAGATGGTCAGCGCCGCCACGGAGGCTGCCGTCAACGCCTCCATCTCCACGCCGGTTTTCCCGGTTAAGCGGCACAGGGACTCGATACGTACGCGGTTATGCTCCGGCTGCGCCTGCAAATTTACCTCCACTTTGCTAAGCATCAGCGGATGGCAGAGCGGGATGAGGTCCCAGGTGCGTTTAGCGGCCTGAATACCGGCGATGCGGGCGGTGGCAAACACATCACCCTTGTGATGGCTACCGTCGATAATCATCGCCAGCGTCTCCGGCAGCATGGTGACGAACGCTTCAGCACGCGCCTCGCGCACCGTTTCGGCTTTGGCGGAGACATCCACCATATGCGCTTCGCCAGCGGCGTTTATGTGGGTCAGTTGTGACATAGCTTATTTCTTTAAATGGGGATGGAAATTACACGGACGGGTACGGGCATCCAGCTGCGGGGCAATAATGTTTTCCCACGCGGTGCGGCAGGCTTTGGTCGAGCCCGGCATGGCGAAGATCAGCGTCTTGTTCGCTACCCCCGCGACGGCACGGGACTGGAGCGTAGAGGTGCCAATCTCTTCAAATGAGAGCATGCGGAACACTTCGCCGAAGCCCTCTACTTCGCGATCGAACAGCGGAAGCAGCGCTTCCGGCGCCTGGTCGCCTGCGGTAAAGCCGGTGCCGCCAGTGATCAGTACAACCTGGACGTCATCACTCGCAATCCACTGTGAAACCTGAGCGCGAATGGCGTAACGGTTCTCTTTGACGATCGCTTTATCAACAATCTGGTGCCCGGCTTCGTGTGCCGCCTCGCGCAGCCAGTGGCCGGAGGTATCATCCTCTTCACCACGACGTTCGGAAACGGTAAG
Organism: Enterobacter cloacae complex sp. ECL411; assembly: GCF_021869665.1. Classification (NCBI taxonomy): domain Bacteria; kingdom Pseudomonadati; phylum Pseudomonadota; class Gammaproteobacteria; order Enterobacterales; family Enterobacteriaceae; genus Enterobacter; species Enterobacter cloacae complex sp. ECL411. The sequence goes on along the minus strand of NZ_CP091486.1, from coordinate 1,395,365 downwards.
AATAGCAATGCGTGTCGGGATAAATTCCGCGCTTACCTGACTCATCTTCTGGTTCCTTCTAAAGCCTGATTACCCGCCGATATAGGACAGGTTCTGAGTAATGCCGGTGTTGCCCTGATGCAGGAAATGGGTCTGCTTTTTGTGCGTCAGCGCCTCGGAAATGCGTGCTTCAAGCGCGTCCTGTTGGGCGTCGTCTTCCAGCAAATCGCGCAGATCGACGCCGCCATCCCCGAACAGGCAGAGGTGCAGCTTGCCAACAGAGGAGACGCGCAGGCGGTTGCAGCTGGCACAGAAGTCTTTTTCATAGGGCATGATCAGGCCGATTTCGCCTTCATAATCCGGATGACAAAAGACCTGCGCCGGGCCATCGCTGCGCTGGCGGATCTGGTGGATCCAGCCGCGTTTCAGCAGTTCGTCACGCAGGACCATGCCGGAGATGTGATGGCGACGGAACAGCTCGCTGCCCTCCCCGGTCTCCATCAGCTCAATAAAACGCAGTTGAATGCGGCGCGGTTTGATCCACGCCAGAAAGGTGTCCAGCTGATGGTGGTTCACATCACGCATCAACACGGTATTGACTTTGACCTTGTCGAAACCGGCGGTGAACGCGGCATCGATGCCGTCCATTACCTGCTGGAACTTATCCTGGCCGGTAATGGCGTGGAACTGACGGGCGTCCAGGCTATCGACGCTGACGTTGATCGCCGTCAGCCCCGCATCGCGCCAGTTCGCCACGTCACGCGCCATGCGGTAACCGTTGGTGGTCACCGCTATCTGGCGGATACGTTCGTTTTCACGCACGGCGGCAATGATGTCAGGGAAATCACGGCGCAGGGAGGGTTCTCCCCCGGTAAGACGCACTTTTTCCGTACCGAGTTCAGAGAACGCGCGCGTGACGCGGCGTACTTCATCCACGGAGAGAAAGCCGTTGTTGGTGACGCTGCCCGGCTTGTAGCCATCGGGCAGGCAGTAGGTGCAACGGAAGTTACACACGTCGGTAATCGACAAACGTAAGTAGAAAAACTTACGCGCGAAAGCATCAGTAAGTTGTGAAGCCATGTACACCTTTCCAGATCGGGAGGCACAGTCATTTCTTTCTGTACCCTGGTGGCAAATCCGCCACGGCCAGGGCGCCATATCTCTCGACACAGGCGCCAGGGCTAGAGTGTATGTTTTCAGTTTTGAAAACGTGGTTATGGCGATAGTAGCGTGGAAATCGCCACTTCGCCATTGTCGCTTTTCGCTATATAAATTTATACATAACGATGTTATCGTGCATTTTCACTACAGAATACGCAAAAACAGCGCTTTCGCATTGATATACGTCATTATGGTTTGTGAGAGGCATCGTCTTTTAGGAGTAGTTGCGTTACTGTGACGCAAGCTTAACAGGATAAGGAATAGGTATGCGCAATCGCACTTTTGCGGATCTGGACCGCGTGGTCGCTCTTGGAGGAGGTCACGGTCTGGGACGGGTTATGTCGTCGTTATCGTCACTGGGCTCACGCCTGACGGGCATCGTGACAACAACGGACAACGGCGGCTCAACCGGGCGGATCCGACGTGCTGAAGGCGGGATAGCCTGGGGTGATATGCGCAACTGCCTCAACCAGCTCATTACTGAGCCAAGCGTGGCCTCGGCGATGTTTGAGTACCGTTTTGGGGGAAATGGCGAACTTTCAGGCCATAACCTTGGAAATCTGATGTTAAAGGCGCTGGATCACCTGAGCGTGCGCCCTCTGGAAGCGATCAATTTAATTCGTAACCTGCTAAAAGTGGATGCGTTCCTGATCCCGATGTCCGAACAGCCGGTAGATTTGATGGCGATCGATGCTGACGATCACGAAGTGTATGGTGAAGTGAATATCGACCAGCTTCTCCTTCCGCCAAAAGAGCTGATGACCTACCCCAGCGTACCCGCAACGCGTGAAGCGGTTGAAGCGATTGGCGAGGCCGATCTGATCCTGATTGGGCCGGGGAGTTTTTATACCAGCCTGATGCCGATCCTGCTGGTGAAAGAGCTGGCGCAGGCGCTGCGCAGAACGCCTGCGCCCATGGTCTATATCGGTAATTTAGGCCGCGAACTCAGTCCGGCGGCGGCAAGCCTGTCGCTGGCGGATAAGCTGGACCTGATGGAACAGTATGTTGGTAAGAAAATTATCGATGGTGTCGTGGTCGGGCCAAAAGTAGATGTGTCGGGGATTGGCGATCGCGTGGTGGTGCAGGAGCCGCTGGAAGCCAGCGATATTAAATATCGCCACGACCGCCATCTGCTGCGCGAGGCGCTGGAGAAGGCGATTCAGGCATTAGGTTAGGTTCGTTTTGTGCGGCCTGATGCCCTCACCCCGGCCCTCTCCCACAGGGCTGAGGGTTCCCCACAAATTAATGCGAGCACTGAGCAATCCCCTCGCCCCTCCGGGGAGAGGGTTAGGGTGAGGGGAATATACGGCGGTGGTGGTCATTCCGTTCACTTTATGTTCCTTGCTACTCTGTAGCGACATGAGCGGTGAACGTGCCAGGGTGGCTCAGTCGCCACCACCCTGGCGACCCGGGCTCCCGGCGGTAAATCGCCGCTTCGCGGTGCCCTCGGCTTATTCCTTCCGGCTTATCGGGTACGGGCGGAGGCAACGTCCCTGTAAAGCCGCCCTCTCGGCGCATCCCTGCGCCTCGCCCCGGCCTGCAGGAAACGCCTCAGCGATTTACAGCCGGACCAGGGCATCGCTGACAGCCCTCAGTCATTTAGAAAGCAACTTTATTGCTTCTGCATAAAAAAATTACTGGGGATCCCTCAGCCCACAGGGAGAGGGAGAAAACCCCACCGGGCAAAAAACTACGATGCCGCAATAAACAGATCCCGCAGCTGATGAAGCTGATCGCGGATTTGCGCAGCCTCTTCGAACTCCAGATTCTGCGCGTGCTGCATCATCTGCCCTTCCAGCTCGTGGATCTTTTGCTGCAACGCTTTCGGGGTCAGCGCGACGGTATCCTCTTCCACCACTGAACGGGCCTTGCCGCGCCCTTTCGCTTTGGTCTTCGCAATGTTCTGACCCAGCGCCAGGATATCCACCACTTTCTTGTTCAGCCCCTGCGGCGTGATGCCGTGCTCTTCGTTATAGCGCTGCTGCTTCTCGCGACGACGTTCCGTTTCGCCAATCGCTTTGGCCATCGACGGGGTGATTTTATCCCCGTACAGAATCGCCTTCCCGTTGACGTTACGCGCGGCACGGCCAATGGTCTGGATCAGCGAGCGCTCGGAACGCAGGAAGCCCTCTTTGTCCGCGTCCAGAATCGCCACCAGCGACACTTCCGGCATATCCAGACCTTCTCGCAGAAGGTTGATACCCACCAGCACGTCGAACTCGCCCAGGCGCAGGTCGCGGATGATCTCCATACGCTCCACGGTATCAATATCCGAGTGCAGATACCGCACCTTCTCGCCGTGTTCTTCCAGATACTCCGTCAAATCCTCCGCCATACGTTTGGTGAGCGTGGTCACAAGCACGCGCTCGTTGATGGCAGAGCGGGCACGTATTTCCGAGAGCAGATCGTCCACCTGCGTCGCCACCGGACGCACCTCGATAATCGGATCCAGCAGCCCGGTCGGACGCACAACCTGGTCCACCACGTCATCACCGGATTTCTCCAGCTCGTAGTTGCCCGGCGTCGCCGATACGTAGATGGTCTGCGGAGCAAGCGCCTCAAATTCTTCAAACTTCATCGGACGGTTGTCCAGCGCTGACGGCAGTCGGAATCCGTACTCCACCAGCGTCTCTTTACGCGCGCGGTCACCGCGGTACATCCCGCCGATCTGGGGGATCGTAACGTGGGATTCGTCGATCACCAGCAGGCCGTCCGCCGGAAGGTAGTCAAACAGCGTCGGCGGCGCTTCGCCCGGCCCGCGTCCGGAGAGGTAGCGCGAGTAGTTTTCGATGCCGGAGCAGTAGCCCAGCTCGTTCATCATCTCCAGATCGAACTGGGTACGCTGGCTCAGGCGCTGCTCTTCCAGCAGCTTGTTGTTCGCCAGCAGCACCTTGCGGCGGTCTGCCAGCTCAATTTTAATCTCTTCCATCGCCTGTACGATACGCTCGCGTGGCGTCACGTAGTGCGTTTTCGGGTAGATGGTGAAGCGCTGGATCACCGACTCCACATGACCGGTCAGCGGGTCGAACAGCGACAGGCGTTCAACCTCTTCATCGAACAGCTCCACGCGCAGCGCCATGTCGTCCGATTCCGCCGGGAAGATATCAATAACCTCACCACGTACGCGGAAGGTCCCGCGCTGGAACGCCTGATCGTTACGGGTGTACTGCAGCTCCGCCAGACGGCGCAAAATCGCCCGCTGATCAATGATCATCCCCTGCGTCAGGTGCAGCATCATCTTGAGATAGAGATCCGGATCGCCCAGGCCGTAGATCGCCGACACCGAGGCCACCACCACCACATCACGACGCTCCAGCAGCGCCTTGGTCGCCGACAAACGCATCTGCTCGATATGTTCGTTCACCGAGGCATCTTTCTCGATAAACGTGTCGGAGCTGGGAACGTAGGCTTCCGGCTGGTAGTAGTCGTAGTAGGAGACGAAATACTCCACCGCGTTTTCCGGGAAGAACTCTTTCATCTCACCATACAGCTGCGCCGCCAGCGTTTTGTTCGGCGCGAGAACCATCGTAGGACGCTGGAGATCGGCAATGACGTTGGCAATAGTGAAGGTTTTACCCGAACCGGTTACCCCCAGCAGGGTCTGGTGCGCCAGCCCGTCTTCCAGCCCCTCTTCCAGGCGACGAATGGCCTCGGGCTGATCCCCGGAAGGACGGAAAGCAGAATTCAATTTGAACGGTTTACTCATGGGCGACGACCTGATGACAGAATAAGCGGCAGGTGAGTAATTTTACTCGTTGTGGCCAGGATTGCCAGTAAAAAACACTGGATGGAAAACCAGTAGCGTGTCAGGATATTTAGCGTAGCGCAGAGAGGATTAGTGCGTTCGCGAGCTAAATTTCAACTGTGACAATATAAAACACCAGCCTCAGGGGGTTATCCCCAGAACTATTACTTTTTTAACATTTGTCAAGGGCGGTTATGAAAGTTTTATGGCAACAGGTGTCGCTGGCGCTGAGGGAATTGCTTTTATCTAATTCGTTAAAAAATATAGACTATTTCCTAAAGCCGCGTTTCGCATCAATTTGGGCGTAACCCGCGTGTTCTCTCGCTTATCGCGTGTTTTCTAACTCTAATGCACAAGGTTATCCACAGGAATAGTGGATAACTGCCTCCAGCCCGTACAGCATGCACTCCAGCAAATTCCCGGTTTTTCCCACGAAGCGGCAGTAAAAAATTTTTATCACTCTTTTTTGCCTGGAAAACGTTCATTTTTTCATAAGTAACCGGCGAGATCTTAATCACAATTCCGTCATTTTCCCTGCACCACGATTCGACACGCACGGCACCGGGAGCGTGCAATTCGAACAAACGTTAAGCTTTTAGCAGTGGGTTATTCCTAAAAATGGCTCTTTTTTAATCATTATTTTGTTTCTGGCAGGCGTTTTGCAGATATCAGCCTGAGCATTACCCCACACATTTTTAAGGAGAGAAAGATGTTGAGTCTGCGTGCTGTAAATCAGTTTTACGGAAGCCAACATACGCTATGGAATGTGAATATCGATTTCCCGCAAGGCATCTGTACGGGCATTGTTGGCCTGCCTGGCATGGGTAAATCCACGCTAATGAACTGCATTACCGGAAAGGTGCCCGTTGAGAGCGGCACCATCATCTGGCATGAGGCTGGCGCGCCGCCGCGTAATTTGCTCAGCCCTGCGTCAGCATTCACGGCGCCGCCAACGATAGGCTACGTCCCGCAGGATCGGCGGATATTTTCCCAGCTGACCGTCGATGAAAATCTGCATATCGCTATGCGGGCGACGGGGAAATCCGACCCGACATCAAAAAATGACGTGTACGCACTGTTTCCGGAACTCTATCCGCTGCGACAAATGCGTGCCTCTGCGCTGTCCCCCGACGACCAGTATCAGCTGGCCCTCGCCAGTGCGCTGGTTAATCGCCCGCGCGTGTTGATTCTGGATGAGCCCATGTATGGCGCAGGGCAAGGCTTCGCCCGCAGGCTGGGTCAACTGCTGGTACGGTTGAATCGGGAGCTGGGAATGACGGTGCTGTTAGCGGAGCAACAGCTGTCGTTTATCCGCCGGGTAGCGGATCGTTTCTGCATGCTCTATCGCGGGCGTAACGTGGCACAGGGCCACGTTAACGAGCTGGATGACGACCTTATTGCGCACTGGATGGCGCGGGACATAATGCGCTGAGGTCAAGATAGCGTCCGGTTTCCGCCTGCTCTGCGCCGTCGGCAAGCCACGGGATCTCGCCGAGAAACGGCGCAGGCAGCACCCGCTTCAGCGTCGCCAGATACTCAGCATGACGTTTACCCGGCGCAACCACGTCATTGGCAATCCACCCTGCCAGACGCAACCCGGCCTGCTGCACGGCCTGAGCGGTCAGCATGGCGTGATTGATACAGCCAAGCTTCACGCCGACCACCAGAATGACCGGAAGCTGTTCGGCCTGCACCCAGTCAGCAAATGTCTGCTCGTCGGACAGCGGGGTAAACCAGCCGCCAGCCCCCTCCACCAGCACCCAGTCGGCCTGCGTTTCCAGGTTGCGTAATCCGGAAGAGAGCACCGAAAAATCAATCGGACGATCTTCATCGGCGCTGACGATGTGCGGCGAGGTGGGTTCAGCAAAGGTATAGGGGTTCACCGCAGAATAGGCCAGCACAAGGCTGCTGTTACGCTGTAGCGCCAGCGCATCAGTATTGCGTAAGCCTTCCGGCGTCATCTCGCTGCCGGAGGCTACGGGCTTATACCCGGCCGTTGTTTTCCCCAGCAGACGCGCCGCCTGCAACAGCGCGGCGCTGGCAACCGTTTTACCGACTTCAGTGTCCGTACCGGTAACAAAATAACGTTCAGTCACGTTCAATAATCCCATGAAAAAGATGATAAGAGAGCGGGAACCGGCCCCGATCCTGCGGCCAGGCCAGCCCGAGACGCTGGAGTTGTCCGCGGGTAAGGGGTTTCTTCTCCCGTCCGGCGTGCAGGTGCGTCGCGCCTATGCCCTTAAGAGAGCGCATGGCGCTTAACGCATCGCTAAATTCGAGGGTGACGGTCTGGACCTCGCTGCGATAACGCCAGCCTGCCAGCGCCTGAGTGACCTGTTCGTGCGAGAGAAACCGGTTGGCGTGCGGCTGCGCATCCACCGCCCTCCACGCCTGATTCAGCTCCGGCAACGAACTTTCCAGCAGGGTGGTAAAGGCCACCGCTCCGCCGGGCCGTGCCACGCGGTAAAGCTCGCGTAGCGCCTGCGACAGGCTGGTGCACCACTGCACCGCAAGATGGCTCCAGACGAGGTCAAAAAGCGCATCCTCCAGCGGGATGGCCTCGATATCGGCCACCAGATAACGGTCTGCTGACTGCTGCTGGCGGGCTTCATCCAGCATCTGCGCAGATAAATCCAGCGCCGTGACGTGGCTGCCCGTTGCGCGCCAGTAGCGGCTATTGCCGCCTGGCCCGCAGCCCGCGTCCAGCACCTGCATAAAATGCCCCTCCCCGAGCGCGGCCAGCAGCCCGCGCGCGCTCAGGCGTTGCAGCTCATCGTGCTGTGAATAGCTTTGCGCTGCCCGGCCAAACGCAGCGGCAACGGCCTGTTTATTGACGGGAGACATACAGTGCCTCCAGAAGCGTATCGATATCCTGCGGCTCGTGCGCTGCCGTAAGCGTCAGACGCAAGCGCGCGGTGCCTGGCGGCACGGTGGGTGGGCGGATCGCCGTGACCCACTGCCCGCTTTCTCGTAGCGCCTGTGCCAGCATCAGCGCCCGATGGTTTTCACCCACAATCACGGGCTGAATGGCGCTGTGCGAGTCGGTAAGCCGGTAAGGCAGTTCGCTTAACCCCCGGCGAAAACGCTGAATATGGTCGGCCAGGCGAGCCCGGCGTTCAGCGCCGTCTTCGCTGCGGATCACCGCAAGCGACGCAGAGAGTGCCACGGCCTGCGCCGGGGGCATGCTGGTGCTGTAGATCAGGTGCCGGGCGAACTGCACCAGGTAGTCGGCCACCGGCTCGCTGCACAACACTGCGGCACCGCTGACGCCGAAGCCTTTGCCGAAGGTGACCACCAGCAGTTCCGGCCTGACGCCCTGCTGATAAGCGCTTCCGCGCCCCTCCTCGCCGGTGACGCCAATGCCGTGGGCATCGTCGACCAGCAGCCATGCGTTTTGCTGTTTTGCGGCGTCGTGCAACGCGGCCAGGGGCGCGCTGTCGCCGTCCATGCTGAATACCCCTTCCGTGACCGCCAGCTGAAGCCCTGAACAGGGTTTACCCAGCAGGACGTTCAGCTGAGAGGCATCGTTATGGGCAAAACGCCGCAGCTGTGCCGGGCTGAGACTGGCGGCTTCAAGCAGGGAGGCGTGGCTCAGGCGGTCCGCGATGATGCGGTCGTCTTTGCCCATCAGGGCGGCAATCACCGCCTGATTCGCGGCAAAACCGGAGATAAACAACAGCGCCCGCGGGTAGCCCAGCCAGTCGGCCAACGCTTCCTCCAGCGCCTGATGCGCCGTGGTGTAGCCGCTGACGTGCCCGGAGCCACCGCTGCCCACGCCGTAACGATCCGCGCCCTGCTGCCAGGCACGAACGATTTGCGGGTGCTGGCTCAGGCCCAGATAATCGTTGCTGGAGAAATTACAGAACCGCTCTCCTTCCCGGGTGAGAAAACGGCCTGCACCGTTTTCCACTACCCTGCGTACCCGAAATGCATCCGCCGCCCGCCGCTCGTCGAGCGCGGTCCTGATACGTGCCTGCCAGGTCATACGGCTGCCGCGTTGTAGAACTGGTCAGTGTCGGCGTTGAAAATCTGCTGCTCCAGCTGCTGCTGTTGCTCGTTATCCCCCGCCTGTACCCCGGTCTGGTGTGGGTTCAGCCCCAGCTTGCGGAACAGCTGAACGTCTTTGTCCTCTTCCGGGTTTGGTGTGGTCAGCAGTTTGCAACCGTAGAAGATGGAGTTGGCCCCGGCCATAAAGCACATCGCCTGGGTCTGCTCGCTCATCTGCTCGCGACCGGCAGAGAGGCGAACGTAAGAGGTTGGCATCATGATGCGCGCCACCGCGATGGTGCGGATGAAATCGAAGGCATCCACGTCCTCATTATCCGCCAGCGGCGTGCCTTTTACCTTCACCAGCATGTTGATGGGCACACTTTCCGGCGGGGTCGGCAGGTTCGCCAGCTGTAACAGCAGGCCGGCACGATCTTTTACCGTTTCGCCCAGTCCCACGATCCCGCCGGAACAGACCTTGATCCCCGCATCACGCACTTTATCCAGCGTATCCAGACGCTCCTGATAGGTGCGCGTGGTGATGATGTTGCCGTAGAATTCCGGCGAGGTATCGAGGTTGTGATTGTAGTAATCCAGCCCTGCCGCCGAGAGGCGCTGCGCCTGCTCCTCGTTTAGCGTACCCAGGGTCATGCAGGCTTCAAGCCCCATCTCCTTCACCCCCTTCACCATCTGCTCCAGATAGGGCATGTCGCGCTCATGGGGGTTTTTCCACGCCGCGCCCATGCAGAAGCGGGTTGAGCCAGCGTTTTTGGCCTTGCGCGCTGAGTCGAGCACCTGCTCGACTTCCATCAGGCGCTCGGATTCGAGACCGGTTTTATAGCGCGCGCTTTGCGGGCAATATTTGCAGTCTTCCGGGCAAGCCCCGGTTTTAATCGACAGCAGCGTGCTGACCTGAACATGACGCGGATCGAAGTGCTGGCGGTGCACCTGTTGCGCCTCAAACATCAGCTCCAGGAAAGGTTTGTTGAATAATTCAGTGACTTGCGACATCGTCCAGCGTGCGTGGTGAGCCATCGGGCTTCTCCAAAGGGTTTTGTTAATTGTCGGTTCGGTTTATACTTGTAAACCTAAAACTTTTCAAAATGGTTTACAAGTCGATTATGACCCAGGACGATCTCACCTTCGACAAGCAGCATATCTGGCACCCTTACACCTCCACGACCCGCCCCCTTCCCGTCTATCCGGTAGCCTCGGCCCACGGCTGCGAGCTGCATCTCGCCAGCGGCGAGCGGCTTGTTGACGGGATGTCCTCCTGGTGGGCGGCGATCCATGGCTACAACCACCCGCGTCTGAACGCGGCGATGAAAGCGCAGATTGACCAGATGTCACACGTGATGTTTGGCGGGATCACGCATCAGCCCGCGGTGGATTTATGCCGTCGCCTGGTAGCGATGACGCCTGAATCGCTGGAGTGTGTTTTCCTGGCTGATTCCGGCTCGGTGGCCGTGGAAGTGGCGATGAAAATGGCGTTGCAGTACTGGCATGCGAAGGGCGAAACGCGCCAGCGGTTCCTCACCTTCCGCAACGGCTATCACGGCGACACCTTCGGGGCGATGTCGGTGTGCGATCCGGACAACTCCATGCACAGCCTGTGGAAAGGCTACCTGCCGGAAAACCTGTTTGCGCCAGCCCCGCAGAGCCGCTTCGACGGCGAATGGGACGAGATGGACATGGTGGGCTTCGCACGGTTGATGGCGGCCCATCGCCACGAGGTTGCCGCCGTTATTCTCGAACCGATTGTGCAGGGCGCGGGCGGAATGCGGATGTATCACCCCGAGTGGCTGAAGCGCATTCGGAAGATGTGCGACCGCGAAGGGATTTTGCTGATTGCCGATGAGATCGCCACCGGCTTTGGCCGTACCGGGAAGCTGTTTGCCTGCGAGCATGCGGGGATCGCGCCGGATATTCTGTGCCTGGGGAAAGCGCTCACCGGCGGCACCATGACGCTCTCCGCCACGCTCACCACCCGCCAGGTTGCCGACACCATCAGCGACGGCGACGCGGGCTGCTTTATGCACGGCCCGACATTTATGGGCAACCCGCTGGCCTGCGCCGTGGCAAGCGAAAGCCTCGCCATTCTGGAGAGCGGCGAGTGGCAGACGCAGGTGGCGGCGATTGAGGCACAGCTGAAGCAGCAGCTAAGCGTGGCGGCGGATGCGGAATACGTCGCGGACGTCCGCGTGCTGGGCGCCATCGGGGTGATCGAGACAACGCATCCGGTGAACATGGCCGCGTTGCAGCGCTTCTTCGTTGACCAGGGCGTTTGGGTGCGACCTTTCGGTAAGCTGATTTACCTCATGCCGCCGTACAGCATTTCTCCGGATCAGCTCCACAAGCTGACCGGGGCAGTGGTTAAAGCCGTTAACATATCAGCGCATTTCACGATTTAACCCCATGCGTTACACTTTCTGAATGAGTGAGTAACGAGGGAAATAGGATGAAAATCATCAGTAAAGATTTGCGCGACGGCGAAAAGCTGCCGGAACGTCACGTGTTTAACGGGATGGGTTATCAGGGAGATAATATCTCTCCCCATCTGGCGTGGGACGATGTACCAGCGGGAACCAAAAGTTTTGTCGTGACCTGCTACGATCCGGATGCGCCAACCGGCTCGGGCTGGTGGCACTGGATCGTGGCAAACCTGCCCGCCGAAACCCGCGTGCTGCCGCAGGGTTCCGGTTCCGATCTGGTTGCCCTGCCCGACGGTGCAATTCAGACCCGCACGGACTTTGGCAAAGCGGGCTACGGCGGCGCGGCGCCGCCAAAAGGGGAAACGCACCGCTATATCTTCACGGTGCACGCGCTGGATGTGGACAAGATTGAGGTTGACGAAGGGGCAAGCGGGGCAATGGTAGGCTTTAACGTGCATTTCCATTCGCTGGGCAGCGCGTCGATTACGGCGATGTATTCATAAAAAAAGCCGGGTGGCGGCTACGCCTTACCCGGACTACATTTCGTATTCGTAGGCCCGGTAAGCGCAGCGCCACCGGGCAAAAAAATCACAGCACGGAAGGTAGCAGTCCTGCAAGGGTTTCTTCTTCCAGAAGCTGTATCGCCTTATCAATATCCGGCGCAAAGAAGCGGTCCTCATCGTAGTGCGTAACGTGCTCACGCAGCGTATGACGCGCCTGCTCCAGCAGCGGGCTGGATTTTAGCCCTTCGCGTAAATCAATACCCTGACACGCCGCCAGCCATTCCACCGCCAGCACGCCGCGGGTGTTGGAGGCCATCTCCCACAGTCGACGCCCGGCAGCCGGGGCCATCGAAACGTGATCTTCCTGATTTGCTGACGTTGGCAGGCTGTCCACGCTGTGCGGATGCGACAGGGCTTTGTTTTCGCTTGCCAGTGCTGCGGCGGTGACCTGGGCGATCATAAAGCCCGAGTTCACGCCGCCGTTGCGCACCAGGAATGGCGGTAGCTGGGACATGTGCTTATCCATCATCAGCGCGATTCGACGCTCAGACAATGCCCCGATTTCGGCAATCGCCAGCGCGATATTATCTGCGGCCATCGCCACCGGCTCGGCGTGGAAGTTACCGCCAGAAACCACCTCGTTTTCCTGAGCAAATACCAGTGGGTTGTCGGACACCGCATTGGCCTCCACCAACAGCACTTCTGCCGCCTGGCGCAGCTGCGTCAGGCATGCGCCCATCACCTGCGGCTGGCAGCGCAGAGAATACGGATCCTGCACCTTCTCGCAGTTGTGATGCGAATCGGCAATGTCGCTGGTATCGGTAAGTACGTGGCGGTACATGGCTGCGGCATCAATCTGACCACGCTGGCCGCGCACCTCGTGGATGCGGGCATCGAACGGACGACGCGAGCCGAGCACCGCTTCAGTGGTCAGCGCACCACACACCACCGCGGAGGCGAACAGATCTTCTGCTTCAAACAGGCCGCGCAGCGCAAAGGCCGTCGACGCCTGCGTGCCGTTGAGCAGCGCCAGCCCTTCTTTTGCCGCGAGGGTGATCGGCGCTAAGCCGGCTTTTTTCAGCGCCTCTTTCGCAGGCAGCCACTCCCCTTGCCAGCGCGCCTTGCCTTCACCCAGCAGGAGCAGCGACATATGCGCCAGCGGTGCCAGATCGCCGGAAGCTCCGACGGAGCCCTTCGCCGGGATCCACGGATAAACTTCCGCATTCACCAGCGCCATCAGCGCCTGGATCACGCTCAGACGAATGCCGGAAAACCCACGCGCCAGGCTGTTGATTTTCAACACCATCATCAGGCGGACGATCTCATCGTCCAGCGGCTGGCCAACGCCCGCCGCGTGCGAGAGCACAAGCGAACGCTGTAAATTCTCCAGATCGTGCGTGGCAATGCGGGTCTGCGCCAGCAGGCCAAACCCGGTATTGATGCCGTAGGCGGTGCGCCCCTCCGCTACAATCGCCTCCACGCAGGCCACGCTGTCATTAATGGCACGGTGGGCGCTTTCATCAAGGGCGAGTGTCACCGGCTGACGCCAGACGTGACGCAGCTGTTTGAGCGACAAAGAGCCGGGAGTAAGTGTTAACGCGTTCATGCAGGCTTTCCTTGTGTGGCGGGGATCATCGGCAGGTTCAGGCCCTGCTCTTTGGCACAATCAATGGCAATCTCGTAACCCGCATCCGCGTGGCGCATTACGCCGGTTGCCGGGTCGTTATGCAGCACGCGAGCAATACGTGCCGCCGCTTCGTCGGTACCGTCACAGACGATGACCATCCCGGAGTGCTGGGAGAAGCCCATCCCGACGCCGCCGCCGTGGTGCAGCGACACCCAGGTTGCGCCGCTGGCGGTGTTCAGCAGGGCATTCAGCAGCGGCCAGTCGGAGACCGCATCCGAGCCGTCGCGCATGGCTTCGGTTTCACGGTTCGGACTGGCGACAGAGCCGGAGTCCAGGTGGTCGCGGCCAATGACGATCGGCGCGGAGACTTCGCCGCTGCGCACCATTTCGTTAAAGGCGAGGCCGAGTTTTTGCCGCCACTCCAGCCCGACCCAGCAGATACGCGCTGGCAGGCCCTGGAAATTAATGCGCTCGCGCGCCATGTCCAGCCAGCGGTGCAGGTGCTCGTCGTCGGCGACAATTTCCTTCACTCTGGCGTCGGTTTTGTAGATATCCTCCGGGTCGCCGGACAGGGCAACCCAACGGAACGGCCCGATGCCGCGGCAGAACAGTGGACGAATATAGGCAGGCACGAAGCCGGGGAAATCAAAGGCGTTATTCACCCCCATCTCTTTCGCCATCTGGCGGATGTTATTCCCGTAATCAAAGGTCGGAATCCCCATCTTACTGAAGGCGAGCATCGCGGAGACGTGTTCCGCCATGGCGCGTTTAGCCGCCAGTACCGTGCCCTCAGGATCGGTTTCCGCTTTTTGCTGGTAATCTTCCCACGTCCAGCCTTTTGGCAGGTAACCATGAAGCGGATCGTGAGCGCTGGTCTGGTCGGTGACCAGATCCGGACGCACGCCGCGCGCCACCAGTTCCGGCAGAATATCCGCCGCGTTGCCGCACAGGGCAACCGACACGGCTTTGCCTTCAGCGGTGTACTTTTTGATGCGCGCCAGCGCGTCATCGAGGTTGTCGGCCTGTTCATCAACATAGCGGGTACGCAGACGGAAATCGATGCGGCTCTGCTGGCACTCAATGTTCAGGGAGCACGCGCCGGCCAGCGTCGCGGCCAGCGGCTGCGCGCCGCCCATGCCGCCCAGTCCGGCGGTGAGCACCCAGCGGCCTTTCAGTGAGCCGTTATAGTGCTGTCGGCCCGCTTCCACGAAGGTTTCATAGGTGCCCTGCACAATCCCCTGGCTGCCGATGTAGATCCAGCTACCCGCGGTCATCTGGCCGTACATGGCCAGCCCTTTTGCGTCCAGCTCGTTGAAGTGTTCCCACGTCGCCCAGTGCGGCACCAGGTTGGAGTTGGCAATCAGCACACGGGGCGCATTTTTATGGGTTTTGAATACGCCAACCGGTTTGCCGGATTGCACCAGCAGCGTTTCGTCGTTTTCGAGATTCGTCAAAGACTCGACAATCGCGTCATAGCACGCCCAGTTGCGCGCGGCGCGGCCAATGCCGCCGTAGACCACCAGCTCATGGGGATTCTCTGCTACCTCAGGATCAAGGTTGTTCATTAACATGCGCAGCGGTGCTTCGGTGAGCCAGCTTTTTGCGGTGAGCGTGGTGCCGCGCGCGGCGCGGACATCCTGCTTGCGGTATTTATCTGACGACATTGTGTGTTCCTCATAAGGGACAGGTGATGCATTTAGATATACTTGTATAGACAAGCACACACAAGGTCGGATTTAACAAAAAAGATACAATTTTGCTATATTGCGTTAGCGATCACGCTTATAAAACTTATGACATAAAGTGGCCCTGCAACCGGTAACGATTCCCCGGGAACAGCAGCTTCGCATGCGACACGATCTGCGAGGATGACCAGGTACGACGGCGGATCAGCAGGCAGGGATCGTGCTCTTTAATACGCAACAACTCGCACTCCTGAGGCGTGGCGCGCACGGCCTCCACGATATGCTCCCCTTCCGTCAGCGGGGCGACGAGCGAGAGATACGCATGCGGTGTGGTTTGGGTGTAATCCTGGTTCAGGTAGTCCGGGATCCGCTCCGCGTTGACGCAGCGATCTTCAATCTGGACCGGAATATCGTTCTCATAATGCACCATCACCGAATGGAAGATCCGGGTGCCCTCATTAACGTTCAGCTCAATGGCCTGTTCGGCGCTGGCCTGCGTCTCTTCAATCACCAGCACTTCGCAGTGGTGCTGATGGTTGCGGGCGGCAATTTCATCGGCAATGCTGCGGATTTCAAACAGCGCCGACTGTCCTTTTGGCTCGGCGACAAAGGTTCCGACACCCTGCAAACGCACCAGCAACCCTTCATCGGTCAGTTCCCGCAGCGCCCGGTTAATGGTCATTCGACTAAAGCCAAACTGCGCGACCAGTTCAGCTTCGGAGGGAATACGGTCGTGCGGACGCCAGACGCCGGCAGCAATTTTTTCGCTGATCGCCTGCTTCACCTTTTCGTAAAAAGGCGCAGGAGGGCTCGGCTGCGGCAGGGGCGAGCGTGAAAACATCATGACTCCTTGAATGTTGTTATGCCCACCAGTGAGCAATTTGCCAGGCCAGTCGGGCGGCAAGCTTCGCCCCCTGACCGTCCCGGTCGTAGTGCGGATTATATTCCACCAGATCCGCCGCCTGTAGTTTACCGCTTCGGCAGATACGCTCAATCACCGGGAACAGATCCAGCGCCGGGATCCCCAACGCCGCAGGGGCGGACACGGCGGGCATTTCTGCGGCGGGCAGCACATCGAGGTCAATGGTGAGATAAACCCGGTCTGCCTGCGCAAGCACGCTATCCAGCGCGGATAGCGCATCCCGGCGAAAATCGAGATCTTCAACCAGCATCACGTTCAACCGTTCAGCTTCCTCCCACAGCGCCTGGGTATTCGCCGCACGGCTTACCCCCAGGCAGGCGTAGTGAAACGACCGCGACTGCGACGCGCAGTAGTGCGCCAGCTGGCGGAACGGCGTGCCGGACGTAGCCCGTTCAGCCTTACGCAAATCGAGGTGCGCATCCAGGTTGATCACCGCAATGCGATCGTTCGGAAAGGCGTCCAGCACGCCGCGCCCGTGCGCCCAGGCGGTTTCATGTCCACCGCCGAAAACCAAAGTACGCATCCCGGATTGCTGGCACGCGGTAATGGCCTCGCTCAGCCCCTGCTGTGCCGCCTCCAGCGCATTGCCTTCAACATAAATGGAGCCCATATCCACGAGGCGCGCATGCCCCTGATGGCTCGCCATATTCGCCAGCGCGCCGCGCAGAACATCGGGAGCCTGTGCAGCACCGGGCCTGCCCTGGTTACGCTTAACCCCTTCATCACATTCAAAGCCCAGCAGGGCGATGCCTGACGGCACGGGTGCAAAGTGTACGCGCTGCTGTATGGTCTGGAAGAGACGTTTCGCGGTGCTGGATTCGGCGCTGTCGTCACGACCCTGCCAGACCTGCGGGGAAACGGGATGCCACAATTTCATGCTACCTGCCCCCGAAACACGCGTTGATATAAAGGATTCCGCCCCGGCTCGTAAACCATCTCAACCGGATGATTCGCCTCCCAGACGACGAAATCAGCCACATAACCGGGCTTTAACTGCCCGTGCGTCGCGCCACGACCTAGCGCCTGCGCCGCATGCCGCGTCACGCCAGCCCAGGCCTCTTCCGGCGTGAGGCCAAACTGGACGCAGGCCATGTTCATTGCCAGATGCAGGCTGGCAAACGGGCTGGTGCCCGGGTTGTAGTCGGTAGCCACCGCCATCGGCACGCCCTGCTCTCTGAGCTGCGCCACCGGTGGACGCTGGCGCTCCTGAAGAAAATAGAACGCGCCGGGGAGCAATACCGCCACCGTGCCGCTTTGCGCCATCGCCTGAATACCTGCATCATCGAGATACTCAATATGATCGGCCGACAGCCCCTTATACTGGCTGACCAGCGCCGCGCCGCCCAGATTCGACAGCTGCTCTACATGCCCTTTAACCGGTATCCCGAGCGCGGCGGCGGCCTGAAACAGGCGCTCGGTTTGCGCCGGGGTAAAGCCGACGTTTTCACAAAACACGTCCACCGCTTCAAATAACTCTTTTTGCCACAGCGTGGGCATGATCTGCTCACAGACCAGCGTGAGATAGGCATCCGGATCCTGTCGGTACTCGGCAGGAACGGCGTGCGCGGCCAGCAGCGTCGGGCTGATATCGACCAGATTGTTCAGGCTGAGCTGGCGGGCAACCAGCAGCATTTTCTCTTCGGCCTGGGCATTCAGTCCGTATCCCGATTTGATTTCAATGGTCGTTACGCCTTCATTCATCAGCCGCTGGAGCCGCTGCTGTGCCACCGTCAGGAGCATTTCCGGCGAACTGTTGCGGGTCGCCGTGACCGTGGCGTTAATACCGCCGCCCTGCGCGCTGATGGTCTGATACGACACGCCGTTAAGCCGTTGCTCCCATTCCGCTGCGCGATCGCCGCCGAACACCAGATGGGTGTGGCAATCGATCAGGCCGGGAGTAACCAGACGCCCGTCGAGATCGACACACTGACGATGCCCGGAGGGGATCTCGGCTTCAGGAATAACGGCCGCAATCGTCTGGCCGCGCACGACGAGGGCATGTTGTTCTTTCAGACCATAGGGTTCCGGCTCACCTGTTGCCAGGGTCGCCAGTCGCGCATTTCGCCATATCACATCATCGGGATGAAGCTGCTGCATGTGCCTTCCGCTTGTCATGGGTTGTATAGACATTTATTTTCATCTGTCACCTGCTGTCAACCGCCTTGCAGGAAAATGTTATTTATTTGTGATGACTTTCCCGTCGCCTGCGGGCAAAAATGCAACTTTTCCCGTTTTTATCTTCCCGTTTCGCTCAACTTAGTATAAAAAAGCAGGCTATTTCGTCTATTCAGATAAGACTTGCATACCCAGGAGCATTACCTTGAATATTTCCAGGATTTCCCGTCTGGCGTTGGCACTCGCCTTTGGCGTGACTTTATCCGCTTGCAGTTCAACACCACCGGATCAGCAACCTTCTGAGCAGGTTGCTCCGGGCACCGCTTCCCGTCCGATCCTGTCAGCGGCTGAAGCGAAGAACTTCACCCGTGCGCACTATTTCACGGCGATGGATCCCAATGCAGCCCCATGGACGCCTTCTTCTATTAACCTGCCGAAACAGCCAGACTTCGTTGTCGGCCCGGCCGGAGCAGAGGGCGTTACGCACACCTCAATTCAGGCAGCTGTTGATGCCGCAATCACCAAACACAGCGCATCTCGTCAGTACATTGCCATCCTGCCGGGTGAATACGAAGGAACCGTTTATGTTCCGGCTGCACCGGGAAGCATTACGCTTTACGGACTTGGCGAAAAAGCGGTCGACGTGAAAATTGGCCTGGCGATTGATTCAGAGATCGACAGCACCACCTGGCGCCATCTGGTGAACCCGGCCGGTAAATACATGCCAGGTAAACCGGCGTGGTATATGTTTGATAACTGCCAGCGCAAACGTGCCGCCACCATTGGCGTGATGTGCTCGGCGGTATTCTGGTCACAGAACAATGGCCTGCAATTGCAGAACCTGACCATTCAGAACACCCTGGGCGACAGCGTTGACGCAGGTAATCACCAGGCCGTGGCGCTGCGTAGCGATGGCGACAAGGTACAGATTAACAACGTCAATATCCTGGGCCGCCAGAATACCTTCTTCGTGACCAACAGCGGCGTGCAGAATACCCTTCAGAACAATCGTCTGACGCGTACTCTGGTCACCAACAGCTACATTGAAGGCGACGTGGATATGGTCTCCGGTCGCGGCGCGGTGGTATTTGATAACACCGACTTCCGCGTGGTGAATTCACGTACGCAGCAGGAAGGTTACGTCTTTGCCCCGGCCACGCAGTCCAATCTGTTCTATGGCTTCCTGGCCGTGAATAGCCGCTTTACTGCTGCTGGCGATGGCGTGGCGCAGCTTGGCCGCTCTCTGGACGTGGACTCCGCCACTAACGGCCAGGTCGTGATCCGCGACAGCGTGATTAACGAAGGCTTTAACATGGCGAAACCGTGGGCGGATGCGGCGATCTCGAAACGTCCTTTCTCCGGCAACACCGGCACGGTGGATGATAAAGACAACGTGCAGCGTAACCTGAACGACGCTAACTTCAACCGCATGTGGGAATACAACAACCGCGGTCTGGGTAGCAAAGTGGTTGCTGAACCGAAGCAGTAAAATGCCTGCTGCCGGGTGGCGGCTACGCCTTACCCGGCCTACCTCATGCATTAACCACGCATAAAAAAACCTCGCATGTGCGAGGTTTTTTTTCGTCTACGGATCAGTGAGCGTTAATCACAACCCACATCGGCCCTTGTCCGACCGCATAGCGTCCTTTCTCTTCCAGTAGACCCTGCACGCCTTTGATTTCATAGAGCGCGATGTGGTGGGATTTCTGCCCCGCCGCAATCAGGTATTTGCCGCTGTGATCGACATTAAAGCCGCGCGGCTGGGTTTCTGTCGGCTGGAAGCCCTCAACTGCCAGAACGCTGCCGTCTTCTGAGACGCTGAAGATGGTGATCAGACTGGAGGTACGGTCACAGGCATACAGGTGGCGGCCATCCGGCGTGATGTGAATGTCTGCCGCCCAGCGTGTGTCGGAGAAATCAGCTGGCATCATGTCCAGCGTCTGTACGCACTCGATCTGCCCGTTAGGATCGTTCAGCTCCCAGACATCTACCGAGCTGTTCAGCTCGTTAACGACATAGGCATACTGCTGATTCGGGTGGAAGACCATATGGCGCGGGCCTGCGCCTTCCACGGTGGTGACTTCCGCCGGGCTCTGCGCGACCAGATGACCGTCATCGCTCAGGGTAAACAGGCAGATGCGATCCTGCTTCAGCGCTGGCACCCACAGCGTGCGGTTATCCGGCGAAATGTTGGCGGAGTGGCAACCCTCAAGCCCTTCTACCACGTCGACGGTTTCAACGGGAATACCGTCTTCCAGGCGGGTGATGCTCACGCAGCCTGCATTGTAGGAGCCGCTGAAGATAAAGTTACCTTTAAGGTCGGTAGAAATATGGGTCGGGCTGCCCGGCAGCGGCGCTTCTGCGGTATAGGTCAGCGCGCCGTCATCCGGGGAGATGCGGTATGCGAGTACGCGGAATTCCGGGCGTACCCCGACATAAAGAAAACGTTTATCCGGGCTGACGACCATCGGCTGCACCTGGCCTGGCACATCAACAACCTGAACCAGCGTAAGCGAACCTTCTGTATTCAAACGCCAGACATGGATCTGCTGACTTTCAGGACTGGCGGTATAAACGGTTTGTTTCATGAATACTCCTGATTATTTTTAACGGTGAATGCTGAATTGTAGTCCGGGATTTTGCAGGGTTCCGCTCTCGGTGTACCATCCCGACAGACCTTAAATTCAACATTAACCCGGAAGAAAAAATGACCTCGCGAGTGATTGCCCTGGATTTAGACGGAACACTGCTTACCCCTCAGAAAACCCTGCTCCCCTCTTCTCTTGAGGCCCTCAAACGAGCCCGGGAAGCGGGGTATCAACTTCTCATCGTAACGGGTCGACATCACGTAGCCATTCATCCTTTTTATCAGGCACTGGGCTTAGATACACCTGCAATTTGTTGTAATGGCACTTATTTGTATGATTATCAGGCAAAAAAGGTTTTAACCTCTGATCCGCTTCCCGTTCCGCAGGCGCTGCAATTGATTGATTTACTGGATGAGCACGCGATTCACGGCCTGATGTATGTGGATAACGCCATGCTGTATGAACGCCCTACCGGCCATGTGATCCGCACCAGCAACTGGGCCCTGTCTCTGCCGGAAGCGCAGCGTCCGGTGTTCACTCAGGTTTCCTCCCTGCGCCAGGCGGCGGAAGACGTCCAGGCAATCTGGAAATTTGCCCTGACCGATGAAGACACTGCCAAACTGAATACCTTCGCAAAACATGTCGAGCATACGCTGGGTCTGGAATGTGAATGGTCCTGGCACGATCAGGTGGATATCGCCCGTAAAGGCAACAGCAAAGGAAAGCGTCTGACCCAGTTCGTTGAGTCACAGGGCTGGTCAATGCAGGACGTGATTGCCTTCGGCGATAACTATAACGACATTAGCATGCTGGAAGCGGCCGGAACGGGCGTGGCGATGGGCAACGCCGATGATGCGGTGAAAGCGCGTGCTAACGTGGTGATTGGCGATAACACCACCGACAGCATCGCGCAGTATATTTATACCCACCTGCTGTAATCAGGCGGTGATAGAGACGCTCTTGATTTGCGCGTAAAGCCACAGGCCAGGCTTGATGCCTAACTCATCCCTGGCCCACGGGCTGATGCGCGCCCACAGCGTTCTGTTGCCCACTTCCAGTTGCACTTCCACCTGGCCGTTATCATCAAAACACTGCGCCACTTTTGCGCGCAAAATATTGCGGATACTGGTTTGCAGCGGCGGTTGCAGCACCAGAGAGACATCCGACGCCTGAATGCGGATCCGTAACGTGGACTGAATCGGCGTATCGATTTTATTCACCCACAAATGCTGGTCACCCAGCGCCAGCGCGGTCATCGCATAATGTGGATGGTGCTCCAGCACGCTCACCTTCAGAATGCTGCTCTGCTGCTCCTTTGGCAGCCACGGATGCATAACGCTGCTGCCCCATACCTCTTCCAGATTGCCGAATGCCTTCACCCTGCCCGCCTCCAGCACCAGCACTTTGTCGGCCAGATGTAAGATCTCATCCAGCGAATGGCTGACGTACAGCATGGGCACGTTGATTTCCCGCGCCAGACGTTGCAGATACGGCAGCAACTCGCGCTTGCGCGGAATATCCAGCGAGGCCAGCGGCTCATCCAGCAGCAACAATTCCGGCGCGGTTAACAGGGCGCGGCCAATCGCCACGCGCTGTTTTTCACCACCCGACAGCGAAGACGGGAGACGATCGAGCAGCGGTTCGATGCCCAGCAGCGCCACCAGCTTATCGAACTGTCCGGCCATGCATTTTGCCATGCCATAGCGCAGATTTCCGCGCACGCTGTAGTGCGGAAACAGGCGCGCATCCTGAAACACATAGCCGATGCGGCGCTTGTCCGGTGACAGGCAGATCTTCTTCTCCGCGTCGTTTAAGACGCGGTTATTTAACACAATACGGCCAGACTGGGGACGCGTCAGGCCGCTAATCGCATTAATCAGCGACGTTTTCCCTGCCCCGGAAACGCCAAAAATGGCGGTGATACCGCTGGCAGGCAGCGTTTCGTTAAGCGTCAGAGTGTGGCTGCCCAGGGTTTGCGTAAAGTTGAGTTCCAGCATCACGGTTTCCCCATCCGTTCACGGCTGAGGCGCGCCAGCCATTCAGACACCAGCAGCGAGACCAGGGCGAGTACAATCGAAATAATACACAGCCGGGCCGCCGCACCTTCGCCACCCGGGGTTTGAATCAGGGTATACATGGCCGACGGGATGGTCCGCGTCTCGCCGGGAATGTTGGACACAAAGGTGATGGTCGCGCCGAACTCACCCAGTGAGCGGGCGAAGGCTAACACCGTACCGACGATAATGCCCGGTAAGGTGAGCGGAAGCGTAATGGTCAGGAATACCCGCCAGCGGCCTGCACCCAGCGTGCGGGCGGCCTGCTCTAGCCGGATATCCACCCCTTCCAGCGCCAGGCGGATAGCGCGCACCATTAGCGGGAAGGACATTACTGCCGCGGCCAGAACCGCGCCGCGCCAGCTGAAAGCAAAGGTCAGGCCGAACCAATCGTACAGCCATTCGCCGATAAAACCGCGTCGCCCCATAGAGATCAGCAGCAGATAGCCGACCACCACAGGCGGTAACACGAGCGGAAGATGGAGAACACTGTCGAGCAGGGCTTTGCCTGGAAACTTCACGCGAACCAGTAACCAGGCAAAGAACACCCCAAAGGGCAAACTCAGCGCAACCGCCAGGGAAGAGACTTTCAGGCTCAGCAGCACGGCCTGCCATTCAGGTTCGGTCAATATCATTCGTGAGTCGTAAATCCGTAACGTTTAAAGATAGCGGACGCTTCAGGCCCCTTCAGGTAGTCAACGAAGGCCGTCACGGTCGCATTTTTATGTCCATCAACTATCGCAACAGGATATTCTACTTTCTTATGCGAGTCTTCCGGGAAGGTACCGACCACCTTCACACCTTTACTGGCGACGGCGTCGGAGCCGTAAACGATCCCGAGTGGCGCTTCGTTACGCTCCACCAGCGCCAGCGCGCCACGCACATCTTCTGCGGGAGCCAGCTTCGGTGATAAGGTCTTCCATGCGCCCAGTTTTTGTAGCGCTTCTTTCGCATAAATCCCGGCAGGAACATGCTCCGGATCGCCCACCGCCAGACGGCCACCGTTGAGCAGACGGGTCCAGTCCGTCTGTTTGTTGATGGCGATGTCGCCCTGCTTGCTGTTTGCGGGCGCGACCACCACCAGGCTATTTCCCAGCAGGGTTTCGCGGCTAGCCGTATCAACAGATTTTTTCTCCACCGCGTAGTCCATCCATTTCTGATCGGCAGAGATGAACAGATCAGCCGGAGCCCCCGCTTCGATCTGGCGGGCCAGCGTGGACGAGGAGGCAAACGACGAAACGACCTCGACGTTTTTCTCTTTTTTGTATACCGCAGCAATATCCTGCATCGCGTTAGTCAGCGACGCCGCCGCAAAGACCGTGATTTTTCCTTCATCCGCCAGCGCGTGGCCGGTGAGTGAGAGAGTCAGCGTTGCCCCTGCGAAAAGGCGTACCCATGAACGTGCCATTTGAAGCTCCTGTGTATATCGTTATATACAAACAAATATAACGACATATCGCAGGCGTTCCTAGCGCTAAATCGTACCCATTAATGCGTAAACTCAAGGAACGTTGTAAAAGATATCGGCGGGAGAGGAATAAACTTGAGAGCAAAACGCCCGGGCTGGCCGGGCGTTTTGGAGGAAATCATTGCTGCTTTTTAGGCTGGTCACGACGATGACCAATGTTCGAAAAGACGTTGAACACTTCACCCAGGCCGTAGATGGCACCGAGGATGATAGCCATCACTACTGGCACCATGATTACCGCGAATACCAGACTTTTCAACAACTCTAACATGGTTTTCTCCAGATCTTGTGAACGGCTTATTCTACCCTGAAAAGTAAGAAAAACATCCCCTTTTGTGCGGTGCGCTTTCCGCACCCGGACATTTGGGTCACAATAACCTTTTTGCCGGGACATTGTTATGCAGGCCGAAATTCTCCTCACCCTACGACTTCAGCAGAAGCTTTTCGCCGATCCGCGACGCATCGCCCTGTTAAAACAAATAGAACAAACTGGCTCGATTAGCCAGGGAGCCAAAAACGCCGGCATCAGCTATAAAAGCGCCTGGGATGCGATTAACGACATGAACACCCTGAGCGAACAAACACTGGTAGAGCGCGCCACCGGCGGAAAAGGCGGCGGCGGCGCCGTGTTGACGCGTTACGGGCAACGCCTGATCCAGCTCTATGACTTACTGGCGCAGATCCAGCAAAAAGCATTTGATGTGCTGAGCGATGACGACAACCTGCCGCTGGACAGCCTGCTGGGCGCCATCTCCCGTTTCTCTTTGCAGACCAGCGCCCGCAACCAATGGTTTGGTACGGTGACGGGGCGCGATCATTCGCAGGTGCAGGAGCATATTGAGATCCTGCTCGCGGACGGCACAACGCGCCTGAAAGCCGCCATCACCGCGCAAAGCGGTCAACGCCTCGGGCTGAACGAAGGTCAGGAAGTGCTGGTATTACTCAAAGCGCCCTGGATCAGCATCACGCTTAACCCTGAGCAGGCCGCCGAGGCCGACAACCAGCTACGCGGGCGTATCAGCCACATCGAGCGCGGCGCAGAACAGTGTGAAGTGCTGATGACCCTGCCGGATGGACAGTCGCTCTGCGCCACCGTTCCGGTGAACGACGCGACCGAATTAGATGAAGGTGCTGTGGTGACCGCATATTTCAATGCAGACCGGGTAATTATCGCCACATTGTGCTAAGCGCATTGACAACCCCACCAACACTGAGTATCCCTGACATCTGTTGCTGCAAAAAATGGGATAACACATGTCATCATTGCATATTTCGCAAGGCACGTTTCGTCTTAGCGATACCCGTACCTTATCGCTGCCAGAGTTAACCCTTCGCGCCGGAGAAAGCTGGGCGTTTGTGGGCACGAATGGCAGCGGAAAATCCGCGCTGGCCCGCGCTCTGGCAGGCGAATTAACCCAGCTGAAGGGTGAGCGACAGTGCACCTTTACCCGGCTGACGCGCCTTTCCTTCGAACAGCTGCAAAAGCTGGTCAGCGATGAGTGGCAGCGTAACAATACCGATTTGCTCAGCCCCGGCGAAGAAGATACCGGCCGCACGACGGCGGACATTATCCAGGATGAGATAAAAGATCCTGCCCGCTGTCAGCAGCTGGCGGAGCAATTTGGCATTACCGCCCTGCTTAACCGCCGCTTTAAATATCTCTCTACCGGCGAGACGCGCAAAACGCTGCTGTGTCAGGCGCTGATGAGCGAGCCGGAACTCCTGATTCTGGATGAACCGTTTGACGGACTGGATGTGCAGTCCCGCGCGCAGCTGGCAGCGTTGCTGGCGTCGCTTAACCAGCAGGGATACACCCTTGTGCTGGTCCTTAACCGCTTTGATGAGATCCCGGATTTCGTACATTACGCGGGCGTGCTGGCGGACTGTAGCCTGACCAAAACCGGCGAGAAAGCCGTACTGCTCCGGCAGGCGCTAATTGCACAGCTGGCACACAGCGAGAAACTGGACGGTATTGCGCTGCCGGAGCCGGATGCCCCTTCGGCACGCCACGGGCTGGATCCTGACCAGCCGCGCATTGTGCTGCGCGATGGGGTGGTTGCTTACGACGATCGCCCTATTCTTAATCATCTCAGCTGGACGGTTAATCCTGGTGAGCACTGGCAGATCGTCGGCCCCAACGGGGCGGGTAAATCCACGCTGCTAAGCCTGATCACTGGCGATCACCCGCAGGGTTACAGCAACGATTTGACCCTCTTCGGCCGCCGCCGCGGCAGCGGGGAAACCATCTGGGATATCAAAAAGCATATCGGTTATGTTAGCAGCAGCCTGCATCTGGACTACCGGGTGAGCACTACGGTGCGAAACGTGATCCTCTCTGGCTTCTTCGATTCCATTGGTATTTATCAGGCGGTATCCGACAAGCAGCACAAGCTGGCGCAGCAGTGGCTGGATATTCTGGGTATGGACAACCGGGTAGCCGATGCGCCATTCCACAGCCTGTCGTGGGGGCAGCAGCGGCTGGCATTGATCGTCCGCGCGCTGGTTAAGCATCCTACTCTGCTGATTCTTGATGAACCGTTGCAGGGGCTGGATCCCCTCAACCGTCAGCTGATCCGCCGCTTTGTGGATGTCCTGATTAGCGAAGGTGAAACCCAGCTGCTGTTTGTCTCCCACCATGCTGAGGATGCCCCATCCTGCATCACCCATCGGCTGGAATTTGTGTCTGACGGCGAGCATTACCGCTACCTGCTGAGCAAAATCGATTAACGCGTGGAGGGCGCTGCCCTCCGCTTTTCAGACAACCTGCAACAATACATCTCTATCTCTTTGATCTACAATGCACTCAGTCTGTGAAAAAGCGCCTGTGAAAACCAGTGTAAACGATACCACTATTTTATCCCATGTCACACTTTTCGCGTCTCTGATATGCTATGGTTAATTCATACCATAAGCCTAATGGAGCGAAATATGCGAGTTCTGGTAACAGGTGGTAGCGGTTACATAGGAAGTCATACCTGCGTACAACTTCTGCAAAGCGGCCACGATGTCGTCATTCTTGATAACCTGTGCAACAGTAAGCGCAGCGTGCTGCCGGTCATTGAACGCCTTGCGGGTAAACAGCCGACTTTCGTGGAAGGCGATATCCGCAATGAAGCATTGATGACTGAAATCCTTCACGATCACGCGATTGAAACCGTTATCCACTTCGCGGGCCTGAAAGCGGTGGGCGAATCGGTAGCAAAACCGCTTGAGTACTACGACAACAACGTCAACGGTACCCTGCGTCTGATCTCCGCCATGCGTGCGGCGAACGTTAAAAACTTTATCTTCAGCTCTTCCGCGACCGTCTACGGCGATCAGCCAAAAATTCCTTACGTTGAAAGCTTCCCGACCGGTACGCCGCAAAGCCCGTATGGCAAAAGCAAGCTGATGGTAGAGCAGATCCTGACCGACCTGCAAAAAGCCCAGCCTGAGTGGAGCATCGCGCTGCTGCGCTACTTCAACCCGGTTGGCGCGCATCCGTCAGGCGACATGGGTGAAGATCCGCAGGGCATTCCAAATAACCTGATGCCGTATATCGCGCAGGTTGCCGTAGGGCGTCGCGACTCCCTGGCGATTTTTGGTAACGATTATCCCACCGAAGACGGCACCGGCGTGCGCGATTACATTCACGTGATGGATCTGGCCGACGGCCACGTGGCGGCGATGCAGCAGCTGGCGGATAAACCGGGCGTGCATATTTACAACCTCGGCGCCGGCGTCGGCAGCAGCGTGCTGGATGTGGTGAATGCCTTCAGTAAAGCCTGCGGCAAGCCAGTGAAGTATCACTTCGCGCCGCGTCGTGATGGCGACCTCCCGGCTTACTGGGCCGATGCCACCAAAGCGGATAAAGAGCTTAACTGGCGTGTTACCCGCACGCTTGATGAAATGGCACAGGATACCTGGCACTGGCAGTCACGCCATCCGCAGGGTTATCCGGATTAAGGATTTGTCATGACGCAATTCAATCCCGTCGATCACCCGCATCGTCGTTTTAACCCGCTCAGCGGGCAATGGATTTTAGTTTCACCGCATCGCGCCAAGCGCCCCTGGCAGGGGGCGCAAGAGACGCCTGCAAAACAGTCGCTGCCACAGCACGATCCGGACTGCTTCCTCTGTCCGGGCAACACGCGCGTGACGGGCGATACAAACCCGACCTACAAGGGCACCTTCGTTTTCACTAACGATTTTGCGGCGCTGATGACCGACACGCCGGACGCGCCGGAAAACAACGACCCGCTGATGCGCTGCGAAAGCGCCCGCGGCACCAGCCGCGTGATCTGCTTCTCTCCCGATCACAGCAAAACGCTGCCGGAGCTGAGCGTTGAGGCGCTGAAAGAGGTGGTCAGCACCTGGCAGGCTCAAACGGCGGAGCTGGGCCAGACCTATCCGTGGGTGCAGGTATTTGAAAATAAAGGCGCGGCGATGGGCTGCTCTAACCCGCATCCGCACGGCCAGATCTGGGCGAACAGCTTCCTGCCGAACGAAGCCGAACGTGAAGACCGGCTGCAAAAAGCCTATTTCGCCCAGAACGGTTCGCCGATGCTGGTGGATTACACCCAGCGTGAACTGGTGGACGGCAGCCGCACTGTGGTGGAAACCGAGCACTGGCTTGCGGTAGTCCCTTACTGGGCGGCGTGGCCGTTTGAAACGCTGCTGCTGCCAAAGGCCCATGTTCAGCGTATTACGGACCTCAGCGACGCCCAGCGAGACGACCTTGCCCTGGCGCTGAAAAAACTGACCAGCCGCTACGACAACCTGTTCCAGTGTTCCTTCCCCTACTCCATGGGCTGGCACGGTGCGCCGTTTAACGGCGAAGAGAATCAACACTGGCAGTTACATGCACACTTCTATCCGCCGCTGCTGCGTTCTGCGACGGTACGTAAATTCATGGTGGGCTATGAAATGCTGGCGGAAACCCAGCGCGACCTGACGGCGGAACAGGCGGCAGAACGCCTGCGTGCCGTTAGCGACGTCCATTACCGCGAATCAGGAGTATAAAAATGAGTCAGAAAGATAAAACACAATCCTTGTTTGCAGAAAAATTTGGCTACCCTGCCACCCATATTATCCAGGCGCCAGGCCGCGTTAATCTGATCGGCGAGCACACCGACTATAACGACGGTTTTGTCCTGCCGTGTGCCATCGACTACCAGACGGTAATCGCCTGCGCGAAACGTTCAGATCGTAACGTGCGAGTGATCGCCGCGGATTACGGCAATGAAATTGACGAATTTTCCCTCGATGCGCCGATCGTGACCCACGACAGCCAGCAGTGGTCGAACTATGTTCGCGGCGTGGTGAAGCATCTTCTGAAGCGTAACAAGAATTTCGGCGGGGCCGATCTGGTGATCAGCGGCAACGTTCCGCAAGGGGCGGGATTAAGCTCTTCCGCATCGCTGGAAGTGGCGGTCGGCACCGTGTTCCAGCAGCTTTATCATCTGCCGCTGGACGGGGCGCAGATCGCCCTCAATGGTCAGGAAGCGGAAAACCAGTTCGTGGGCTGCAACTGCGGCATTATGGATCAGCTGATTTCCGCGCTGGGCAAGAAAGAACATGCTTTGCTGATTGACTGCCGCTCCCTCGGGACCAAAGCGGTTCCACTGCCAAAAGGTGCGGCTGTGGTGATCATCAACAGCAACTTCAAACGCACCCTGGTGGGGAGCGAGTACAACACCCGCCGCGAGCAGTGTGAAACCGGCGCGCGCTTCTTCCAGCAGCCAGCCCTGCGTGATGTCTCACTTGACGAATTTAACAAGGTTGCCCACGAACTGGATCCGGTTGTCACGAAGCGCGTGCGTCACGTGCTGACGGAAAATGCCCGTACCGTAGAAGCCGCCTCCGCGCTGGCGAAAGGTGACCTGAAACGGATGGGCGAGCTGATGGCCGAATCGCATGCCTCCATGCGCGACGATTTCGAAATCACCGTGCCACAAATCGACACCCTGGTTGAAATTGTGAAAGCCACGATTGGCGACAAAGGCGGCGTGCGTATGACCGGGGGTGGATTTGGCGGCTGTGTCGTCGCCCTGGTGCCGGAAGAGCTGGTCCCTGCCATTCAGGACGCGGTGGCTAAACAGTACGAAGCCAAAACGGGCATCAAAGAAACTTTCTATGTCTGCAAAGCATCACAAGGAGCCGGACAGTGCTAAACGAAACACCTACTCTCGCACCGGATGGTCTGCCGTATCGCCTGTTGACCCTGCGCAACAGCGCCGGGATGGTGGTTACGCTGATGGACTGGGGCGCAACGTTACTTTCTGCCCGCGTACCAATGCCTGACGGCAGCGTGCGCGAAACCCTGCTCGGCTGCGCATCGCCCGAGCAGTATATCGAGCAGACCGCTTTTCTGGGCGCATCCATAGGCCGCTACGCCAACCGCATCGCCAGAAGCCGGTTTACGCTGGACGGCGTAACCTATTCCCTGCTTGCCAGCCAGGGTGAAAATCAGCTGCACGGCGGCCCCGAAGGGTTTGATAAACGTCGCTGGAAGATTGTGCAGCAAAATGACCGTGAGGTCTGGTTCTCTCTGGACTCCCTCGACGGAGACCAGGGCTTCCCGGGCAATCTCACCGCAACCGCGCGCTTTACCCTGACCGAAGATAATCGTATCGCCATTGAGTACCGCGCGATCGTCGACAAGCCGTGCCCGGTCAACCTGACTAACCACGCCTATTTCAACCTTGACGGCAATCAGACCGATGTCCGCAGCCACAAACTCCAGATCCTGGCGGACGCGTATCTGCCGGTCGATGAGATGGGGATCCCTTATCAGGGGCTGAAACCGGTAAGCGGTAATAGCTTTGATTTCCGTCAGCCGAAAACCATCGCCCAGGATTTCCTGAGTGATGACGATCAGCGCAAGGTGAAAGGCTACGACCACGCTTTCCTGTTGCAGGCGAAAGGCGATCTTTCTCAACCTGCCGCACAGGTCTGGTCTGCGGATGAGAAGTTACAGATGACGGTCTACACCACCGCCCCTGCCCTGCAGTTCTACTCCGGTAACTACCTGGAGGGGACCACGGCGCGTGAACATAACGACTACGCCGCCTGGCAAGGTCTGGCGCTGGAGAGCGAGTTCCTGCCGGACA
The DNA here is from genome assembly GCF_021869665.1 of Enterobacter cloacae complex sp. ECL411. NCBI lineage: Bacteria > Pseudomonadati > Pseudomonadota > Gammaproteobacteria > Enterobacterales > Enterobacteriaceae > Enterobacter > Enterobacter cloacae complex sp. ECL411. Next base: position 1,364,008 of record NZ_CP091486.1, on the reverse strand, counting down.
GTCCTAACCATCCTGAATGGCCGCAGCCGGACTGCGTGCTGCGTCCGGGTGAAGAGTACGTAAGCGTCACAGAGTATCATTTCATTCCGCGCGCATAATGTCCGGCGGCGCTACGCGTGCACGGGCCTACGAATGTAGGCCGGATAAGCGAAGCGCCATCCGGCAAAAAAGCCTGGCCCTCACCGCGAGGGCTTTTTTCTGCTCCGCTTGCTGAAAATAGCGGCGATCGCAGACAAAATCATAACCCTGGATTCACATGCATCTTACACTCTCGAACTATTTTCGCTATGGTTAGGGTTAAGCGTTGCTGCTGGCACAGTCACGGCAATATAATGAGAATTGTTATCATTCAAAATGCTTGAGGAGTAAGAAATGGCTAATACTAAGCTTGTCCTGGTGCGCCACGGCGAAAGCCAGTGGAACAACGAAAACCGCTTCACCGGTTGGTATGACGTTGATCTGTCCGAGAAAGGCGTGAGCGAAGCAAAAGCGGCAGGTAAGCTGCTGAAAGAAGAAGGCTTCACCTTTGACTTTGCTTACACCTCTGTGCTGAAACGTGCCATCCATACCCTGTGGAACATCCTGGACGAGCTGGATCAGGCCTGGCTGCCGGTTGAGAAATCCTGGAAACTGAACGAGCGTCACTACGGTGCGCTGCAAGGTCTGAACAAAGCAGAAACCGCAGAAAAATACGGTGACGAGCAGGTTAAGCAGTGGCGTCGTGGTTTTGCGGTCACGCCTCCAGAGCTGAGCAAAGATGACGAGCGCTACCCGGGCCACGATCCGCGTTACGCGAAGCTGACTGAGGCTGAACTGCCGCAGACCGAAAGCCTGGCGCTGACCATCGACCGCGTTGTGCCTTACTGGAACGAAACCATTCTGCCACGCCTGAAAAGCGGCGAGCGCGTCATTATCGCTGCTCACGGTAACTCCCTGCGTGCGCTGGTGAAATACCTGGACAACATGGGTGAAGATGAAATCCTTGAGCTGAACATCCCTACCGGCGTGCCGCTGGTGTACGAGTTCGACGAAAACTTCAAGCCAGTTAAACATTACTACCTGGGTAACGCCGACGAAATCGCTGCAAAAGCGGCGGCCGTGGCGAACCAGGGTAAAGCGAAGTAATTTTCGCCGGACATAAAAAAAGCGTGGAGCAATCCACGCTTTTTTATTTCCCGCGATAAACTTAACCGCGACGCGCTTTTACCGCATCCGCCAGCTGACGCAGGATCGCATCGGTATCATCCCAGCCAATGCAGGCATCCGTCACGCTCTTACCGTAGACCAGCGGCTCGCTGCCCTCCAGGTTCTGATTGCCTTCCACCAGATGGCTCTCAATCATCACCCCAATCACTGCGCGTTCACCGTTGGCGATTTGCTGACAAACGTCTGCACCAACTTCCATCTGCTTTTTGAACTGTTTGCTTGAGTTCGCATGGCTGAAATCGATCATGATCTGCGGCGCCAGTCCCGCTTTCTCCAGACCCGCCTTCACTTCCGCTACGTGTTTAGCGCTGTAGTTAGGCTCTTTACCGCCGCGCAGAATGATATGGCAATCGCCATTACCGCTGGTATTCACGATAGCCGAGTGGCCCCACTTAGTCACCGACAGGAAGCAGTGCGGCGCGCCAGCCGCATTGATGGCATCAATAGCGACTTTGATGGTGCCATCAGTGCCGTTTTTGAAACCCACCGGGCATGACAGGCCAGACGCCAGCTCACGGTGAACCTGCGATTCAGTCGTACGCGCACCAATAGCGCCCCAGCTCATCAGGTCAGCCAGATACTGCGGGGTGATCATATCGAGGAATTCTCCGGCAGCAGGCAGCCCGCTGTCGTTAATCTCCAGCAGCAGCTTACGCGCAATACGCAGGCCGTCGTTGATCTGGAAACTGTTGTCCATGTGCGGATCGTTGATCAACCCTTTCCAGCCCACGGTGGTACGCGGTTTTTCGAAATAAACGCGCATCACAATTTCCAGTTCGCCCTTCAGCTCTTCGCGCAGGGTGAGCAGACGTGACGCGTACTCTTTGGCCGCAGCAGGATCGTGAATGGAGCACGGTCCGATGACCACCAGAAGACGATCGTCGCTACCTTTCAGGATCTTGTGGATCGCCTTGCGGGCATGAGACACCGTGTTGGCGGCATTTTCGGTGGCGGGGAATTTTTCAAGGAGCGCTACGGGAGGTAATAACTCATTGATCTCTTTAATGCGTAAATCGTCGTTCTGATAATTCATCTTCTTTCCGGCTCTGCCATATCTTTAGTAATGAAAGCAATGCTTTCAATCTAACTTGTCGGTCACGAAGTGTAAACGGGCTTTTACACTTCGCGCAGATAATTCCTGGAATTCGCCTAAAATACGCAACAAAATAGCGAAAAATGAGATCTCGCCTAAGCTTTTTACTTGTAACGACTGTTTTTAAAAATTTATACGCGATTCCATCCTGACATAATTCAGGAATCTGGGATCTTTCGCCACTGAACAAGATGCACTGTTGGAGAATGTTATCCAGCGTAACGATAAGAACAGGAGCACCATGATGAAAATGACGAAACTGACTACGCTTTTCCTGACGGCAACCCTTACCCTGGCAAGCGGTAGCGTACTGGCAGCCGATACAGGCTCCTCCGGCAGCAACGGCGACGCGAATGCCGCTGCCGAAGCGGGCCAGGTTGCGCCGGATGCAAAACAGAATATCGCGCCAAATAATGTTGATAACAGTAATATCAACACGGGCAATACCAACACCGGCGGTACGAATACCGGCACGATGAACCATGACGGTATGAGCACTGACGAAGTTCACAAAAACTCAATGTGTAAAGACGGGAAATGCCCGGACCCGAATGACAAAGTGGGCAGCGATGCCAATACCAAAACGGACGGTACTACCCAGTAACCTTCCGTAAGGTAAAAGAGGGAGAGCGAATGCTCTCCTTTTTTATTTAAGCTCTTAAAAACGCTACACTAAAAATAATAATAAATCAGGAACGATACCATGGCGCACTCCCACTCCCATTCCCATTCCACTGGCGATGAAAATGCCAAACGGCTTCTGCTGGCTTTTGGCGTCACTGCCACCTTTATGATTATTGAGGTGACAGGCGGACTGATCTCCGGATCGCTGGCGCTGCTGGCCGATGCCGGGCATATGCTGACCGACGCTGCCGCGCTCCTGTTTGCTCTGCTGGCCGTGCAGTTTGCCCGTCGCCCTCCCAATGCCCGCCACACCTTTGGCTGGCTCAGACTGACCACACTTGCTGCGTTCGTGAATGCGATTGCACTGGTGGTTATTACCATTCTTATCGTCTGGGAGGCGTTTCAGCGCTTTCGTCATCCACAACCGGTAGCCGGAACGACGATGATGGTGATTGCTATTGCCGGGTTGGTCGCCAATATTCTGGCATTCTGGATATTGCACCGCGGCAGCAGCGAAAAAAATCTGAACGTACGGGCCGCGGCGCTTCACGTGCTGGGCGATCTGCTGGGTTCCGTAGGTGCCATCGTCGCCGCGCTGATCATTATGGGTACGGGCTGGACCCCCATCGACCCGATTCTTTCCGTGCTGGTATCGTGCCTTGTATTACGCAGTGCCTGGCGGCTGTTGAAAGAGAGCGTGAATGAACTGCTGGAAGGCGCTCCCACGTCGCTGGATATTGGCGAGCTAAAACGCAATCTGTGTCGTTCCATTCCTGAAGTCCGTAACGTTCACCACGTTCACGTTTGGCTGGTGGGTGAGAAACCGCTTATGACGCTGCACGTTCAGGTTATTCCGCCCCACGATCACGATGCGTTGCTTGAACGTATTCGGCACTTCCTTGAGCATCACTACGAAATTGCGCACTCCACTATCCAGATGGAGTACCAGCCCTGTAACGGGCCAGACTGTCACCTGAACGAGGCGCAGTCCGGCCACTCACACGAGCATCACCATTAGCGGGAAAGCGCGCGAGAGCCACGCTCACGCGCGCTGTTGATCCACATGCGGCTACCGTTCAGGGCAATGACGGTCAGCAGCATATACTCCAACGACATGGCATAAACGCCCTGACGGGCAAAAATCACCACGCTAATCACGTTGATGACCACCCACAGCAGCCAGTTTTCAACGTATTTACGGGTCATCAGGATCATTGCGGCAATCGAAAGCACCATCATGCAGGAATCCCAGAACGGGAAGGCATCAGGCTGAAGCTCAGGCATCGTCACGTTTAATCCCAGACCCGACATGACCGAGACCGCCACGCGCGTCAGGAAGGCAAATACCGGGTCAATAAAGACGGTCATAAAGCCGATTGCCACCACGCAGGCCGCGAGCCAGGCAATGGCTTTTGGCAACGGCAGCCAGCGGATTTGCAGCTCCGCCTCCTGCTGACTGTTTTGCCGCGACCAGGCGTACCAGCCATAGATATTGGCCGCGAAGAAGAACAGCTGCAGAAGCAAGCTGGCGTAGAGCTGGATCTGGAAGAAGATGATCGCAAACAGCGTGACGTTTATCAGCCCGAACGCATAGTTACTGATCTTCTCAAGGCTGGCCAGCCAGATACAGAGTAAACCGGCCAGCGTACCTACCGCTTCAATCCACGACAGGTCATAGCCGCCCGCACCAATCGGGATATGAACCAGGATGTTCTGTGTGCTAAAAAAATCCATTTTTTCTCCGGGGCGTAATAAGTTAAGTACGTAGTGTAGCCGCAAAATCCAGCATACGGTTAAGCGGAATTAACGCGCCTTCGCGCAGGGCGGCGTCTACGTGGATCTCATGCGCTGCGCCCCCGATCTCCAGCCCCTCCGCTATCGCCTTAAGTCCATTCATCGCCATCCACGGGCAGTGCGCGCAGCTTCGACAGGTCGCCCCTTCTCCGGCGGTTGGCGCTTCGAGCAGCTCTTTTTCTGGTACGGCCTGCTGCATTTTATAGAAGATACCGCGATCGGTCGCCACGATGAGCTGCTTGTGCGGCAGGGTTTTTGCCGCGTTTATCAACTGGCTGGTTGAGCCGACGGCGTCCGCCATCTCAACAATCGACTGCGGCGACTCCGGATGCACCAGAATTGCGGCCTGCGGGTATAAGCGTTTCATCCGGGTCAGTGCCTGGGTCTTAAACTCGTCGTGAACGATACAGGCGCCCTGCCAGCACAGTACATCCGCACCGGTCTGTTTTTGTACGTAGTTTCCCAGGTGACGATCGGGCGCCCAGATGATTTTCTCCCCCAGGCTGTCCAGATGTTCAATCAGCTCAACGGCGATACTGGACGTTACTACCCAGTCTGCCCGGGCTTTCACCGCCGCAGACGTATTGGCATAGACCACCACGGTACGGTCAGGGTGGGCATCACAGAAGGCGGTGAACTCATCAATCGGGCAACCGAGGTCAAGAGAACATTCGGCATTCAGCGTAGGCATCAGAATCGTTTTTTCCGGGTTGAGGATTTTTGCCGTTTCACCCATAAAACGAACCCCCGCGACCAGCAGCGTGGAGGCTGAATGCTTAGCACCGAAACGCGCCATCTCCAGGGAGTCTGAGATACAGCCACCCGTCTCTTCCGCCAGCTGCTGAATTTCCGGGTCGGTGTAGTAATGCGCCACCATCACCGCATCACGCTCTTTAAGGAGGCGCTTGATTTTTTCACGATAGAACTGCTTCTCATCCCGGCTTAGCGGAGCTGGCTTCGGCGGGAAGGGATAGATTGCGGTTTCGGGATCAAACATCACACTCATTATGGCTTCTCGTTTTACTGGCTTAACAATATTGCCTTTGTTTTGCATGAGATAACAAAAATGAGGCAATGGTGTTTTATATACTAAACAAGATAGCGAATTTGAGGGGGAATGTCATCGGGAATTGATGCCGGTAGCATTTGTCGGCTGGTGGCTTCGCCTTACCCGACCTACAAGGCACTGGCGAACGACAGATAGCAAAAAGGCGCCTTTAGGGCGCCTTTCTACACTGGTGGGTCGTGCAGGATGATTCGGCTTCGCCTCGCCCATCGGGCCGTTGCTAAAGCAACGTTATCCTTCACGTGTAGTATCTGAGTAAGACATTAAAATTGGTGGGTCGTGCAGGATTCGAACCTGCGACCAATTGATTAAAAGTCAACTGCTCTACCAACTGAGCTAACGACCCCTTACGGGATGTACTTCAAATCTATTCAGGCTGGTGGGTCGTGCAGGATTCGAACCTGCGACCAATTGATTAAAAGTCAACTGCTCTACCAACTGAGCTAACGACCCATTCGGGTGTTGCCTGAATTATCACTCGGAACCAATAAAATTGGTGGGTCGTGCAGGATTCGAACCTGCGACCAATTGATTAAAAGTCAACTGCTCTACCAACTGAGCTAACGACCCGAGTGGTGGGTGATGACGGGCTCGAACCGCCGACCCCCTCCGTGTAAAGGAGATGCTCTACCAACTGAGCTAATCACCCACTCTGTACTGCCGGAACTGCTTTAAGTGGTGGGTCGTGCAGGATTCGAACCTGCGACCAATTGATTAAAAGTCAACTGCTCTACCAACTGAGCTAACGACCCACTTTTGCGCTGCTTTCACGTTGTTTGATATCCCGTGGCAACGGCGGCATATATTACTGATTTAAGAATTCTGCGCAACAAAAATTTCGATGAAGATCACTTAACTGCTTAGGAATCATGCTGCACGACCAGAAATAACGCGATTTCTGGTCATGCGATAATCAACCCATCGAACTCAAACGTTTTTGCGCTTGTTTGGCGCCGTCTGTACCCGGGAATTTCGCAACCACCTGCTGATAAACCGCTTTGGCTTTTGCAGTGTCGCCTTTGTCCTGCATGATCACGCCGACTTTATACATCGCATCCGGCGCTTTCGGTGATTTCGGGTAATTTTTCACCACAGAGGCAAAATAAAACGCCGCATCATCCTTTTTACCCTTGTTGTAATTCAACTGACCCAGCCAGTAGTTCGCATTTGGCTGGTAAGTAGAATCAGGGTACTTCTTAACGAAGTTCTGAAACGCAACGATAGCATCGTCCTGGCGCGATTTGTCCTGTACCAGGGCAATGGCCGCGTTATAGTCCGTATTCGCGTCACCGCTTTGTACAGGCGCTCCAGACGACGCGGAGGCATCTGCCGCAGGTGCAGGCGTCACCGCACCGCTTTGATCGCCTGCTGCGGGCTGTGCAGCCGCACCGCCGCTGCTCAGGCTATCCATCTGCGACAAGATTTGCTTCTGGCGTTCCACAACCTGATTAAGCTGATACTGACTCTCCTGGATCTGACCACGAAGGGAATCGATATCGTTCTGGTTGTCAGAAAGTTGCTGCTGGAGTTGAGTTAAAAGCTGGCTGTGAGCGTTAGAGATACGCTCGAGTTGGGTGACCCGGTCTTCTACCGAGCCTGAGCCGACACTACTGATTGGTGCCTGAGCAAAAGCGGCCCAGGGGGCCGCTATTCCAACCAGTAACGACAGACTCATCAGATGATGTCTGAAGTTACTGCTCATGCAATTCTCTTAGTAAACGAGTACGGCACGACGGTTTTTGGAGTAAGCCGCTTCGTCGTGACCCAGTACTGCTGGTTTTTCTTTACCGTAAGAAACGATGGAGATCTGGTCAGCAGAAACGCCTTTACCCTGCAGGTACATTTTAACAGCGTTCGCACGACGTTCACCCAGGGAGATGTTGTACTCTGGAGTACCACGTTCGTCCGCGTGACCTTCTACGGTGACTTTGTAAGACGGGTTGCTACGCAGGAAGTTTGCGTGCGCATCCAGCATTGCAGCGAAGTCAGAACGGATGTCGTATTTATCCAGATCGAAGTAAACGATGTTGTTCTGCTGCAGCTGCTGCATCTGAAGACGCGCTTGCTCTTCAGAAGACATATTGCCATTGCCGTTAGCGTCCATACCGGTGCCGGCACCCATCATGCCTTCGCCGCTCTGGTCATTGCTTGCGTTCTTGTTAGAAGAACACGCTGCGATTGCCATAACAGGCAGAGCGATCATCAGCCCCTTCAGCACTTTGTTCAGTTGCATTTCTAAGATTCCTTTAGTAATCAATTAATTATTATTACAGATACGGCGACCAGGCAGGTGATTTTACCTGTCCATCAGTTGCCGGAAGACGCGCTTTGAAACGCCCATCTGTAGAAACCAGATTCAGCACGGATCCCATCCCCTGAGAAGAGCTGTAGATTACCATGGTGCCGTTAGGTGCCAGACTTGGCGTTTCATCCAGGAACGTTGACGACAGTATTTGTACGCCTCCCGTTACCAGATCTTGTTTGGCAATGTGCTGCTGACCACCCGCAGTGCTAACCATTACCATTGTTTTACCATCGGCACTGACGTCAGCATCCTGGTTCTGAGAACCTTCCCAGGTAATACGCTGCGCTGCTCCGCCGTTGATATTCACTTTATAAACTTGTGGACGACCTGCCTGGTCGGACGTAAAGGCCAGATTCTGGCTGTCCGGGAACCAGGTTGGCTCAGTGTTATTGCTACGACCATCCGTGACCTGACGGATCTGACCAGAACCAATATCCATTACGTACAGATTCAGGCTACCGGTTTTAGACAGGGCAAACGCCAGTTTGGTACCGTCCGGAGAGAACGCAGGTGCACCGTTGTGACGTGGGAATGACGCAACCTGACGAACAGCACCGTTAGAGAGCGTCTGGATGACCAGCGCGGAGCGGCCGCTTTCGAAGGTCACATACGCCAGCTTTGAGCCGTCCGGAGACCATGCCGGAGACATCAGCGGCTGCGGTGAACGGTGTACGGTGAACTGGTTGTAACCATCGTAGTCAGAGACGCGCAGCTCATAAGGGAACTGGCCGCCGTTGGTCTGTACCACGTACGCGATACGGGTACGGAACGCACCTTTAATACCGGTCAGCTTCTCGAACACTTCGTCACTCGCCGTATGGCCAGCGTAGCGCAGCCACTGCTTGTTCACTTTATACGTGTTCTGAGCCAGAACGGTACCCGGCGCACCGCCGGTATCAACCAGCTGATACGCAACGTTATAGCCGCCGTCTGGTGCAGGCGTAACCTGACCGACAACTACCGCATCAATACCCAGCGCAGACCATGCAGCAGGCTGAACGTCCTGCGCAGTACCCGGCTGCTGAGGCAGGCGGGAACGATCTAATGGGTTAAATTTACCGCTGTTACGCAGGTCAGCTGCAACAATGCCGCCAATATCTTCAGGCGCAGCGCCCGGGCCTGCCCACTGGAACGGAACGACACCAATCGGACGCGCCGAGTCCACCCCCTGGGTGATCTCGATACGTACTTCTGCGTGCAGTACAGCTGCCCACAGCATTAAAAAACTAACTGCTACACGTAATGCCTGCTTCATCATATCTCCCTTATCTGGGTAACCTTACCCACGATAATTTAGCAGAATGTTAACAAACCCAAATAGACAAAACTACTTATCCTGTTTACGACCATAGACTGTTTTTCATACTTCCGTTAGAAGAGTTGATTACAGCTTAAAGTCCAGTTTGGCATCTTTTATCCTTTCATAAACAGCCTCGCTAGGCGGTTTAGGAATGTTCGCCGATCTGGCTGCGGCCAGCGCAGCCTGACAGAGCGCAGGATCGCCCCCTTCAGACGTCACGCTTTTCAACCTGCCGTCTGGCGCAAGATTGATGTGCAGTACGCATTGCTTGCCCTGATACAGGCCTGCATCAAAGAGTCGGCTCTGAATCGCAACCTGGATCTGTTTGGCATAAGCACTGATATCTGCACCTGTTGCCCCACCGTTGGCTCCGGAGGTACCGCTGTCTTTTGACGGCTGTCCATTTCCTTTCGCCCCACCGCCCGTTTTCGGTGCATTCTTACCGGAACTCAGGTCGCCCAGCAGATCGTCAACTCCTGCGGCTGCGGCAGCTTTCTCAGCGGCAGCGGCCTTTTTAGCAGCGGCTTTTTCGGCTGCTGCTTTCTTATCGGCAGCGGCTTTCTCAGCTGCAGCTTTTTTATCAGCAGCGGCTTTTTCCGCAGCGGCGGCTTTTTCTGCCGCAGCTTTCTCAGCGGCAGCCGCTTTCTTCGCCGCTTCGGCGGCCGCTTTTTTCTCTGCTTCCTGGGCGGCTTTCTTCGCGGCTTCTGCTTCGGCTTTCTTCTGTGCGTCAGCAGCGGCTTTTTTCGCGGCTTCGGCTTCCGCTTTCTTCTTCGCATCAGCAGCGGCTTTCTTCGCGGCTTCTGCTTCGGCCTTCTTCTGCGCGTCAGCAGCGGCTTTTTTCGCTGCTTCTGCGGCTACTTTCGCCTGAGCATCTGCCTGCGCCTTAGCGTCTGCTGCGGCTTTGGCTGCCGCCTCCTCCGCCTGCTTCTGCTGTTCCTGCGCTTTCTTCGCTGCGGCTTCAGCCTGTTTCTGCTGCTCCGCCTGCTCTTTCGCGGCTTCCTGCGCCTGCAAACGCTCTTTCTCAAGCTGCTTCAAACGTTCCTGCTCGGCGGCCTGCTTTTCACGCAGCTCTTCCGCCTGCTGTTGCGCCTGTTTTTCACGCTGCTCTTCAGCGCGTTTTGCGCTTGCCTGCTGCTGTTGCTGACGATTATAGTTCTGCACTACCGCACCGGGATCTACCATGACGGCGTCGATGGATGAGCCTCCACCACCGCCCGATGCATCAATGTGCTCATCGAACGAACTCCAGATCAGCGCTGCAAAAAGAATCACGTGCAGCACTGCGGAGACGATTATCGCTCGCTTAAGCTTGTCGTTCTGTTCGGTTGCCTTTGACACTATCGGTTCCCAAAAACTACGCAGATGATCAAATAGGCTGAGTCATTAAGCCAACTGACTTAACGCCCGCGCTATGTAGCAAGTTCAGCGCTTTGATAATTTCATCATATGGTACGTCTTTCGCACCACCGATTAAGAAGACCGTCTTCGGATTTGACTCCAGGCGTCGTTGCGCTTCAGCAATAACCTGCTCTGGGGGGAGCTGATCCATACGATCCTTCTCGACCACCACGCTGTACTGCCCTACGCCGGAAACCTCAATGATGACCGGAGGATCGTCATTGGTGCTTACCGCCTGTGATTCTGTCGCATCCGGCAGATCAACTTCTACGCTCTGGGTGATGATGGGGGCTGTCGCCATAAAGATCAGCAGCAGCACCAGCAGCACGTCCAGTAACGGAACGATATTGATTTCGGACTTGAGCTCGCGACGACCTCGTCCACGCGATCTGGCCATGGTTTACCCCTTGTTGCTCTCGGTGCTGGTAAACGCCTGACGATGCAGAATCGCGGTGAACTCTTCCATAAAGTTGTCGTAGTTCAGTTCCAGTTTATTCACGCGCTGGTTCAGACGGTTGTACGCCATTACCGCCGGAATTGCCGCGAACAGACCGATTGCGGTCGCGATCAGTGCTTCTGCGATACCCGGTGCCACCATCTGCAAGGTTGCCTGCTTCACCGCCCCCAGGGCGATAAAGGCGTGCATGATCCCCCACACCGTACCAAACAGGCCGATATACGGGCTGATGGAGCCAACGGTTCCGAGGAAAGGAATATGCGTTTCAAGATTTTCCAGTTCGCGATTCATGGAGATGCGCATCGCACGCGACGCACCTTCTACCACGGCTTCCGGCGCATGGTTGTTAGCACGGTGTAAGCGAGCGAACTCTTTGAAACCACTATAAAAAATTTGTTCGGAGCCTGAAAGGTTATCACGGCGTCCCTGGCTTTCCTGATAGAGACGAGAAAGCTCTATACCCGACCAGAACTTATCTTCAAACGCTTCGGCTTCGCGGCCAGCGGCATTGAGGATACGCGTTCTCTGGATGATGATGGCCCAGGATGCGATTGAAAAACCAATCAAAATCAACATGATAAGTTTAACCAAAAGGCTTGCCTTCAGGAACAAATCAAGGATATTCATGTCAGTCACTGCTTAAACTCCGCGACAATAGACTTAGGAAGCGCACGAGGCTTCATTATGGTTGGATCAACACAGACAATCAGGACTTCAGCTGAGTTCAGTACCGTGTTCTCTGCATTGACTATCCGCTGCGTGAAAACCAGTGAAGTTCCGCGCATTGATGTAATTTCTGTTTGGACTTCGAGCATATCGTCGAGTCTGGCAGGCGCAAAATACTCAAGCGTCATCTTGCGTACCACGAAGGCAACTCGCTCAGCCAACAGCACCTGTTGACTAAAGTGATGATGGCGCAGCATCTCTGTGCGTGCCCGTTCATAAAAAGCAACGTAGCTGGCGTGGTAGACCACACCACCGGCATCGGTATCTTCGTAATAGACACGTACCGGCCATCGAAACAGCGTTGTATTCACTTTACATCCCGGTAATACAAGAAAAGTTGGAGCTTTCAAACTTCGCTACTATACGCGCGGGAATGATGGTTTGGAATGGGGGAAAGTAAACGGAGAGTAAATTTTTATGGGCTCGGGTAAGCCCATATCATTAACGGACATTTCTTATTCAGAAGAAGAAGAAAATCAAACCGGCGAGAAGAACCAGATCGGCAATCAGCGGGCAGAAGATGCCCTGCCAGTGAAGCGCTTTCGGACGAAAGCCGACACCGTGAATCACACCTGCACACACCGCCCACATAATCAAGAAGCCGTGCCAGATCTCAAGCTCGCTGGTTTTAGCCGCGAAGCGCGACGGGTCCCAGAAGATACAGCCCGCCAGCAGTAATGCCATAATGAGGGAAAGCGCCCGCAGGGGGCGCTTGTCCATTACCGCATATAAAGTTGCGATAATATTCATTAGTGCTTATCTTCACCTGCTTTAGACGCTTCTACATGCTCAAGCGCCAGGGCAGTGATGACACCAAATGCACAGGCAAGAAGCGTCCCTAAAATCCATGCGAAATACCACATATTCAGCTCCTTACTTAATACATAGAGTGGGTGTTGCTTTCGATATGTTCTTTAGTGATGCGACCGAACATTTTCCAGTAACACCAGGCGGTGTAGAGCAGGATAATCGGCACGAACACGCAAGCAACGTACGTCATCAGGTTCAACGTCAACTGGCTGGACGTTGCATCCCACATGGTCAGGCTAGCATTCATCATGGTGCTGGATGGCATCACGAATGGGAACATAGCAATACCTGCTGTCAGGATAATGCACGCCAGCGTCAGGGAAGAGAACACGAACGCCATAGCGCCTTTCTCCAGACGAGACATTAACACTGTCAGCAGTGGCAGCAGCACACCCAGAGCAGGGATAGCCCACAGCGCAGGCATATTGTTGAAGTTCACCAGCCATGCGCCAGCCTGACGCGCCACCTCTTTGGTCAACGGGTTAGACGGTGCGGTATGGTTAATGGCGGAGGTCACCACGTAGCCATCAATACCGTACACGACCCACACGCCTGCCAGCGCGAAGCAGACCAGCGTCACCAGCGCCGCCACCTGAGCGGTCGCACGGGAACGCAGGTGCAGTTCACCCACGGTACGCATCTGGAGATAGGTTGCGCCCTGGGTGATGATCATCGCCACGCTCACCACGCCCGCCAGCAGACCAAACGGATTCAGCAGCTGGAAGAAGTTACCGGTGTAGAACAGACGCATATATTCGTCGACGTGGAACGGTACGCCCTGTAACAGGTTACCGAACGCCACACCAATGACCAGCGGTGGAACGAAGCTACCAATGAAGATGCCCCAGTCCCACATGTTACGCCAGCGGGTGTCTTCAATCTTGGAGCGGTAGTCAAAACCTACCGGACGGAAGAATAAAGAGGCCAGCACCAGAATCATCGCCACATAGAAGCCGGAGAACGCAGCCGCGTAAACCATCGGCCAGGCAGCGAACAGCGCGCCGCCTGCGGTGATCAGCCACACCTGGTTACCGTCCCAGTGCGGGGCGATGGAGTTGATCATGATTCGACGCTCGGTGTCATTACGACCGAGGAAACGGGTGAGCATGCCCACGCCCATATCGAAACCATCGGTGACCGCAAAACCAATCAGCAGAACGCCGATCAACAGCCACCAGATAAAACGCAATACTTCATAATCGATCATTTGATGACTCCTGTCTTAGCGTGCCGGCTGAGTAGTCGTAACAGACTGCTCGTAGTGGTAGCGACCGGTTTTCAGGCTGCTTGGGCCAAGGCGCGCGAACTTGAACATCAGGAACAGTTCAGCCACCAGGAACAGGGTGTACAGACCGCAAATCAGCAGCATGGAGAAGATCAGGTCGCCTGCGGTCAGGGAGGAGTTCGCTACCGCTGTTGGCAGCACCTCACCGATCGCCCATGGCTGACGGCCATATTCCGCAACAAACCAGCCGGACTCGATAGCAATCCATGGCAGTGGGATACCGTACAGCGCGGTGCGCAGCAGCCATTTTTTCTCACCGATACGGTTACGAATGACTGACCAGAACGAGGCCGCGATGATCAGCAGCATGATAATGCCGCAACCCACCATGATGCGGAACGCGAAGTACAGCGGCGCAACGCGTGGAATAGAGTCTTTGGTTGCCATCTGAATCTGCGCTTCCGTCGCGTCGGAGACGTTCGGGGTATAGCGTTTCAGCAGCAGACCGTAACCGAGGTCTTTCTTCACGTCGTTAAATTGATCGCGAACGGCCTGGTCGGTAGAGCCGGCGCGCAGCTGTTCCAGCAGCGAGTAGGCTTTCATCCCGTTACGGATACGCTCTTCATGCTGCACCATCAGATCTTTCAGGCCAGTCACCTGTTTGTCGACGGAGCGCGTGGCGATAATACCCAGAGCGTAAGGAATTTGAATGGCGAAGCGGTTTTCCTGCGCGTCCTGGTCAGGCACGCCGAACAGGGTAAACGCTGCCGGTGCCGGCTGGGTTTCCCATTCAGCTTCAATTGCGGCGAGTTTGGTTTTCTGCACGTCACCCATTTCGTAACCGGATTCATCACCCAGAACAATAACGGACAGAATCGCGGCCATACCGAAGCTTGCTGCGATAGCGAAAGAACGCTTGGCGAACGCGAAGTCACGGCCGCGCAGCATATAGTAGGAGCTGATGCCCAGCACGAACATCGCGCCGCACACATAGCCAGACGCCACGGTGTGCACGAATTTAACCTGGGCAACCGGGTTCAGGACTAGCTCAGCGAAGCTGACCATCTCCATACGCATGGTTTCGAAGTTGAAATCAGATGCGATTGGGTTTTGCATCCAGCCGTTCGCCACCAGGATCCACAGTGCGGACAAGTTGGAGCCTAATGCCACCAGCCAGGTTACCGCCATATGCTGGACTTTACCCAGACGGTCCCAACCGAAGAAGAACAGACCTACAAAGGTGGATTCGAGGAAGAAGGCCATCAGACCTTCAATGGCCAGCGGCGCACCGAAAATATCCCCTACATAGTGGGAATAGTAAGACCAGTTTGTCCCGAACTGGAACTCCATGGTCAGACCGGTTGCCACGCCCAGCGCAAAGTTGATACCAAACAACTTGCCCCAGAACTTGGTCATATCTTTATAAATCTGTTTGCCGGAGAGGACGTAAACCGTTTCCATGATGGCCAGCAGGAACGCCATACCGAGCGTCAGCGGCACAAAAAGGAAGTGGTACATCGCGGTCAAGGCAAACTGTAAGCGCGACAGTTCGACTACGTCTAACATTATGACTCCTTGCTCATCGCATGAAGACTCCGAGAGTGAACCCCGTTAGATAAGGATCCACACGCATGCCCCAATACAAAGTTATCTGCTTCCCTTCTTCGTTGCTTATTCTCTACAGGAGGAAAAAGCAATGATGAAAGGTTACAAATACGTTAAGAAAAAACCAAATTGATCCCGTAAATATAATACGCTGCAAAACCCTTACAATAAACAGGTTTTTATTCGAACAGATTTACGTTTTTCGACGGCGATCAATTTATAGCAAAATTACCACTTTTCGGCCATTTTGATCGGGAACAATTTAACGCCTTTTGGAGCCTTTTTCCAAGGATTAAACATTGATTTAAATCAAAAACAGCCGGTACTGTTAATGATGTTTCTTTGTGACATGGATAGTAAAAACCTTGTTAATAACATGTATATTTAAAGGCATTAATGGTTATAAAAGCCAGAAGATAATATAAACAGTTGTGATTTTTATTAACGCGTGTGAAAAAAGACCTTTTTGCAGGGAGAGAAACATATAATGTTATCCGCTTCACAGTATTTTTCTTTCGTTTTACTACCCGCCTAAAAGATTACATTTCATTCACCTTCGCTAATCTTAAAATTAACACCCTTTAGTGACTATTTGATGAAATAAAGGCCGCAGGGGATGCGGCCTTGATATTGTTCTTGAGATTACCTTTCAATTTTTATGCTGAAGGTGCGTGACTGGCCTGGCCGGAAAGGCCCCGTAATGGCTGAGCCCTCCTCCCCTTGCGCTTTGCACACCTCATTCATGTCCGTTTCGCAACAGGCCTGGACCTCACGGTTCACAGACAAAGCCACGTCACAGGAGCGGGTCTCCGAAGGGTTGTACAGACGAAGAATCATCTCGTCACGATCCTCCGCTTTTTTCAGCGCACTGAGTACACATCCGTTAGGCGCCAGCGTTAGCAGGCTATAGCTACAGGGTGTGGTGAAAGAGGCACGGTTAAGCTTCATCGCATCCCACGGAATTTTGTTATAACAGTGCACTGGCGTTAACCACGACTTCGCCTGCTGCGCAACGCCAGCACTGACGGGCGTACCATTAAAACTGAACAGGCTAAAGCGACAGGTTAACTGACCCCGCATCTGCGAATCAGGCACCGGCATTTTGATCCCGGACGGTCTGCCAGGGCGCAGAAGTAAGTCTTCCTTCCCAAGCAACCCGACGCCGCGAAGCAACGTCAGGGCAAACGTGTTTTGACGCTCACCTGTTACTTCAAATTCGCGCAACCCTTCGGTAAATAGCGCCATCCCGTTACGCCGTTCCTGGAGCACCGCGTAGTTGAGCAGATTCCACACCGGCAGCGGCGCTTCCTTCCATCCCTCCTCCTGCCAGTCTGCCATCGCTTCATCCTGTACAGGGCGCGTCAGCGAACCAAACTGGGTATCGGCTAAGACCGTCTCTGTGGTGAATGGTGTCGGGATCAGCACCCGCACACGGTGGTCATCCGCGTGATTTCCGAGACGTGCCTTGACGTCGATACGTCGGCTGTTATGGCTGAGCGTGACCGTGAGTTCTGCCTCAAGCGTTCCCGTCTGCTGACGCGCAGAACGTTCAGCGAGATCCGCTGGCACCGCCATTCGATGGCGGATCACCGCCCTGCTCTGCCAGGCCTCGTGGATCACCTCAACCTCATGTTCGCCCTGCGCGGAAGAGAGTCTCCACTCTTCCCGTGAAGGCGAGTAGTCGTACTCATCGCCATCATCCGAGCTCTCTTCAATTTCCAGCGCGCGGTCATAGATAAGCCCGGACGCTTTATCGAGCAGACGCAAAGTACCGTCCTCGTTTAACGTTACTTCCCAGAAAGCATTTTCCAGTAACGCCTCCGGCGATTTATCTGGCGTCTGCAGTTTGCCGGCCACGTGCGGCTCGATATAGAGCGTGCGGTAACCCATAGATGGCAGGATCTGGTTGAGCTGGATGTCAAACTCCATGAAGGGATCGTAGTTGCCGTAATGCACTATCTGCCGGTCAATCAGCCCGGGGTCTATCTCACGCGCGCTGCGGAGATAATAAGGGATTTCATTTCCCTTTTCGTCCAACAGGCGGAACTGGCTGGCGCGCAGACGTATCGTGGTGTTGATCACCTCCTCACGCGGCCAGGGCGTGAGGTTAAACATCACCAGTTTGTCTTCCTCGCTCTGCGGCATGTTGTCGACAATCTTGCGCATATAGAAGCACGTCAGGTTATCGGCCATGTCTTCCGCCAGCTCAAAGCGCGACATCACCTCGCGATGCACTTTATCGCTGCAGCAGCAGCCGATACTGTCGTGGGCGTGATTCTTGAGGATCTCTTTCCACATTTTTTCCAGCAAGCCGTGGTGATAGTCAAAGCCCAGCGTCCAGGCAAGCGTAGCCAACGGCTCGAGGACGTTGACGATTTTATTCTCTATCCGGGCGTGGGCGATTTTGATGTCCATCCGCGTGGAGCCGATCGTCCGGTGCACCCGCATATATTTACCGTCAATAAATTCCCCTTTCAGCGTCGCCAGTTCATCGCGGTGCGCATCGATATGGTCAAACACCTCCTCGAAGCGGCTCATCACAAACTGACGCTGCGGGTAGATTTTGCGCAGCTTATCCATCACCGCAAATATGTTCTGCTGGAGCGGCATCTGATCATGGCCGTTAGGCAGCAAAATTTCTTTCGTCACGGAGGCTTTTTCGAGCACCTCGAAGTAGTTGTCGAGCCGTTTGCGCAGTCCGGCTTCATCCTCCGGTAAGTACTTACCAATCGCGTAGCCCAGCGGCAGTACCTGTGCCGTCACTTCGCTGCCGTCCTGGCTTTGCCAGAGAAATTCGGTTTTATCGGTACCGTGCCGCTCGGAACAGCCGCGCCAGAACATGGTGCGCGTGATGCCAAAACCGTTGTAAATGTGTGGCAACTGGGAAGACATGCCGAAGGAGTCCGGCAGATAGCCAATTTTCATCGGCTCGCCAAAGGCCAGACAGTCGCGCATGCCGTACATCAGATTGCGCACAATCGACTCGCCGGAGACAAGGGTGGTGTCCGTCTGGGTATACCACGGCCCGATAATCAGCTTCCCGGCCGCCACCAGCGCCTTCACGCGTGGCCTGTTTTCCGGTTTCACGGCAAAATAATCTTCCAGCACCGCCGTCTGGCCGTCGAGAACGTAGTATTTATACTCTGCGTCCTGCTCAAGACGGGTGAGGATCTCTTCCATATTATTGACCAGAAGAATACGTGACGCTTCGGTGGTGAAGTACCACTCCCGGTCCCAGTGCATATGTGGCGTGATATGAACGCGAGATACAGCTTTCATCTTCGTTTCCTGTCAGTGCGTGTTTAGGATGGTATGTCTTCAGTCACGTAGGTACCGCTCTTCACGGCCTGGCGTCGCCAGAGCAGTAAAATGAGCGTAGAGATTGCGGCGCCCACCAGCGCGGCGCCAAACCACCCGGCAGCGGCTATCACGCCGCCCAGCCCGGCATCATGCAGTAAGAAGAGAGAGAAAATGCCCGCGCCCGGGGTGGAGAGCCCAATACCCATCGCTCCGACAATCGCTCCGGTCGCCATTGACCCCAGAACAAATGAGCCGATGACTCGCAACGGATCCTCGATAGCCATCGGAATTGCCCCTTCGGTGATGCCCGCCAGCCCCAGCAGCCAGGTGGATTTTCCGGTCTCAATTTCGAACTGTTTAAACAGATTCGGAGCCAGCATCGTTGATGCCGTCACGGTAAAGGCCGAAACCATTTTGACGGAGGCGAAGATCGCATAAGGCCCGTATACGCCGTTGGCCATCGCGCCCAGACAGAACGCGTAAGAGGCTTTGTTGACCGGACCGCCCAGATCGAACGAGCACATAAAGCCCAGGATCGCCCCCAGCAGCAGCGCGTTCGCACCGGAGAGACCATTAAGCCAGGCGGTCAGGGCGTTATTGATCCAGGCCACCGGTTCGCCGATCACAAACAGCATCAGGCTGCCTGCGCCCAGTACGCCAATCACCGGATAGAGATAAAAGGTCAGAAAGCCGTTGTAGCGGCTACTCAGCCGGATGTGGTTTTTCACCCAGCGCATCAGGTAGCCCGCAATCAGCCCGCCGACGATGGCCCCCAGAAAGCCGGAGCCGATCATATTGGCGGCAAGGCCCGCCGCAAAGCCCGGCGTAAGCGCAGGTTTATCCGCCAGCGAGTAAGCGGTATAGGCCGCCAGAACAGGGACCATCAGAATGCCGAGCATCCCACCGCCCAGTTTGCGGTACATCCACAGCCACGAGTTTTCCTGATCGAACAGGTGCTGCAAGCCCAGGATTTGCGCCAGCAGTACCGACACGGCCAGCACCGTGCCGCCAGCGACAATCAGCGGCACCGCAAAGGAGATACCGCTGAGCAGCGCTTGCTTGAGTTCGGTTTTAACGGACTTTTTCGCGTCCGAGTCGACATGCGCAGGACGCGCATCGGATACAGGCTGTAGCGCCAGCGCACGCTCAATGAGCGCTTCCGCATGGCGCAAGGGTTCCGCGACGGGCACGGAAATGGCGGGGATCCCCTGAAAACGCTCACGCTCTTTGATCGCCACTTCCGCCGCGAAGATACACGCTTTTGCCTCCTGCAAATGCTGCGCCGTGATGCGCCCCTCAATACCGTTTGCCCCCTGCTTTTCGACCACTACATTGACGCCGAGCTTACGTCCCGCTTTTTCGAGATATTCCGCTGCCATGTAGGTATGGGCGATCCCGGCCGGACAGGCGGTAACGCAGACGATCGTCGGGGCATTCTCTGCGACGGCGGTTTCTTGCGCGTCAGGCGTCGTTTCCAGCGCAGCAAGCACCTCTTCCGCGCTGGTCGCCGTCATCACGTGCGCCCTGAGATCGTCATCCGCCAGGCGGGACGTCAGTTCCGTCAGCACCTGAATATGCGTTGATCCCGCTTGTGCGGGAGGAATGGCGAGCAAAAAAATCAGCTCGACCTCCTCCGGTCCGTCCACGCCTTCCCAGACCAGCGGCTCGCGCAGTGTTGCCACGGCAAAAGCCGCTTCCTTTACTGCCGCTGATTTACCATGGGGTACGGCCAGCCCCTCGCCCAGCGCCGTCGGGCCAAGCGATTCGCGATGGAAAACCTCTGCCAGAAACGTATCGGCGTCGGCTATTTTGCCCAACGCTACCAGCCGCGTCGCAAGCTGACGGATTGCCTCATCACGGCTGGTAAACTGCGCCTGCACGCAGACAGCACGGGGGTCGGTCAGAGTCGTCAGGTTCATAAGATCCTCACCTATCCAAAGTTATTGTCTGGGGAGGATTATGGCAGACTGGATAATACATTTATGTGATCATTTTCACTAACAACGATATTTGTATTTAATTTGTATTATTTACAAATCAGTCACTGAAGGCATAATTCCCCTAAAAAGGTATTAAAAAGGCGTAACACAATGGGCAATAAACCGATGTACCGGCAGATCGCCGATGCGTTCCGCGAGAAGATTAACGCCGGGGAATTAAAACCCGGAGACGCGCTGCCGACGGAATCCAGCCTTCAGGAGGCATTTAACGTTAGCCGTGTCACCGTGCGGCAGGCTTTGAAGCTGCTCGCCGACGAGCAGATCATCGAAAGCATTCAGGGCAGCGGCTCGTATGTAAAAGAGGAGCGGGTGAATTACGATATTTATCAGCTTACCGGCTTTTACGAAAAACTGGCGGATCGCAACGTTGATACGCACAGCGACGTCAGCGTCTTCGAAGTGGTGAAAGCCGATGAGCGGCTCGCGGCAAAACTGGCGCTCAATCCGGATGATAAGGTCTGGCACGTCAAGCGCGTACGCTTCATCAGGGAAAAGCCGGTGAATCTGGAAGAGACATGGATGCCGCTGGCGATGTTCCCCGACCTCACCTGGGAGGTAATGGAACAGTCGAAATACCATTACATTGAGCAGGTCAAAAAGCTGGTTATCGATCGCAGCGAGCAGGAGCTGGTGCCAGTCATGCCATCGGACGAGGCGATTGCCGCCCTGGCGCTCGATCCGGCAAAACCAATTCTTGAAAAAGTTTCCCGCGGCTTCCTGAAAGACGGCCGGGTATTTGAATACAGTCGCAACGTGTTTAACACCGACGACTATAAATTCACTCTGGTGGCTAAACGCAGGCAATAAAAAAAGGCCGCTTTACAGCGGCCAACCATGTCGAAACGGACATTTTTTTATACTTCAACGCGCCCCATTCGGGGAGCAGAGAGGACTTACTTAATGATGGATTTCAGTGCTTCACCGATATCCGCCAGGCTGCGAACGGTTTTCACGCCTGCGGCTTCCAGTGCTGCGAATTTCTCATCAGCCGTACCTTTACCACCAGCGATAATCGCGCCCGCGTGACCCATACGTTTGCCTTTTGGCGCGGTCACACCCGCGATGTAACCCACCACCGGCTTGGTCACATGATCTTTGATGTAAGCAGCCGCTTCTTCTTCCGCGCTACCACCGATCTCACCGATCATCACGATCGCTTCGGTCTGTGGATCTTCCTGGAACAGCTTCAGGATGTCGATGAAGTTAGAGCCTGGGATCGGGTCACCGCCGATGCCCACGCAGGTGGACTGGCCGAAGCCGTAATCGGTGGTCTGCTTAACTGCTTCATAGGTCAGGGTACCGGAACGGGACACGATGCCCACTTTGCCCGGTTTGTGAATGTGGCCCGGCATGATGCCGATTTTGCATTCGCCCGGGGTGATAACGCCTGGGCAGTTCGGGCCGATCATGCGCACGCCTGCTTCGTCCAGCTTCACCTTCACGGTCAGCATATCCAGCGTCGGGATGCCTTCGGTGATGGTGATGATCAGCTTAATGCCTGCGTCGATCGCTTCCAGAATAGAGTCTTTACAGAACGGCGCTGGAACGTAGATCACGGTCGCGGTTGCGCCCGTCGCTTCTACTGCTTCACGCACGGTGTTGAACACCGGCAGGCCCAGGTGCGTGGTGCCGCCTTTACCTGGCGTTACGCCGCCAACCATCTGCGTACCGTAGGCAATCGCCTGTTCGGAGTGGAAAGTCCCCTGGCTACCGGTGAAGCCCTGGCAGATAACCTTGGTATCTTTATTAATTAAAACGGACATTATTTCCCCTCCACTGCGGCAACAACCTGCTGAGCTGCATCCGTCAGACTTTTCGCTGCAATAATATTCAGGCCGCTGTCAGCCAGTTTTTTCGCGCCGAGTTCAGCGTTATTCCCTTCCAGACGTACAACAACCGGAACGTTAACGCCCACTTCTCCTACCGCGCCGATGATACCGTCGGCGATCAGGTCGCAACGTACGATACCGCCGAAGATGTTCACCAGAACCGCTTTTACGTTGCTGTCAGAGAGAATGATTTTGAACGCTTCGGTTACGCGCTCTTTGGTTGCGCCACCGCCCACGTCGAGGAAGTTCGCTGGCTCACCGCCGTGCAGCTTAACGATGTCCATGGTGCCCATTGCCAGGCCCGCACCGTTAACCATGCAGCCGATGTTGCCATCCAGCGCCACGTAGTTCAGCTCCCACTGGGCAGCCTGCGCTTCACGCGGATCTTCCTGAGACTGGTCGCGCATTTCGCGCAGATCCGCCTGGCGGAACAGCGCGTTGCCGTCAGCGCCCAGCTTGCCGTCGAGGCAGATCAGGTCGCCCTGGGTGGTGATCACCAGCGGGTTGATCTCGATCAGCGCCAGATCGCGCTCCAGGAAGATGGTCGCCAGCCCCATGAAGATCTTGGTGAACTGCTGAACCAGCTTGCCTTCCAGACCCAGTTTGAACGCCAGCTCACGTCCCTGGTAAGGCATTGGGCCCGCCAGCGGATCGATTGCCACTTTGTGGATCAGGTGCGGGGTCTCTTCCGCCACTTTTTCGATTTCCACACCGCCTTCGGTAGATGCCATGAACACCACGCGACGGGAGCTACGGTCTACGACTGCGCCGAGGTACAATTCTTTCGCGATGTCGGTTGCCGCTTCAACCAGGATCTGGTTGACCGGCTGGCCATTCGCATCTGTCTGGTAGGTTACCAGACGCTTGCCGAGCCAATGTTCAGCAAACGCACGGATCTCTTCTTTGCTCTTAACAACCTTCACACCGCCCGCTTTACCACGGCCACCAGCGTGAACCTGACATTTAACTACCCACGGGCCGGAACCGATTTTAGATGCGGCTTCTTCTGCTTCACGCGGGGTAGTACAGGCATAACCCACCGGAGCCGGTAAGCCTGACCTGGCAAACAGCTGTTTGGCCTGATATTCATGTAAGTTCATGTGTTCTATCCATCCTTCAGGGTAATCGTTATCTTCAAACCTGTAGACCGGCGCTACGCTTATCCGGCCTACAGGGCAGGTGATGCTAAATAGTTACTAAACGTCCAGCAGCAGACGCGTTGGATCTTCCAGCAGCTCTTTAATGGCAACCAGGAAGCCTACGGACTCGCGGCCGTCGATCAGGCGGTGATCGTATGAGAGCGCCAGGTACATCATCGGCAGGATCTCAACTTTACCGTCTACCGCCATTGGACGATCTTTAATGGCGTGCATACCCAGGATCGCGCTCTGCGGCGGGTTGATGATCGGGGTAGACATCAGCGAGCCGAACACGCCACCGTTGGTAATGGTGAAGTTACCGCCAGTCAGGTCTTCAACGGTCAGCTTGCCGTCGCGGCCTTTCACGGCCAGCTCTTTGATTTTCTTCTCAATGTCAGCCATACCCAGGGTGTCCACATCACGCAGAACCGGGGTGACCAGGCCGCGTGGGGTAGAAACCGCCATGCTGACGTCGAAGTAGTTGTGGTAAACCACGTCATCGCCATCGATAGACGCGTTCACTTCCGGGTAGCGTTTCAGCGCTTCAACTACCGCTTTCACGTAGAAGGACATGAAGCCCAGACGGATACCGTGACGTTTTTCAAACGCGTCACCGTACTGCTTGCGCAGGTCCATGATTGGCTTCATGTTGACTTCGTTGAAGGTGGTCAGCATCGCGGTGGAGTTTTTCGCTTCCAGCAGACGCTCGGCCACGCGCTTGCGCAGGCGGGTCATCGGCACGCGTTTTTCGCTACGTGCGCCCAGAGCTGGCTGTGCCGCTGGTGCTGCCGCAGGGGCTTTCGCTTCCGCTTTCGCCTCTGAAGGCGCTTTTGCCAGATGCTTGTCGATATCTTCGCGAGTCAGACGGCCACCCACGCCGGTACCTTTGATGGCTGCCGGATCGAGGCTGTGCTCAGCCAGCAGGCGACGGATCGCCGGGCTGAGCGCGTCATTGGTTTGCTCTTCCAGAGACGCCTGCTGGCGCTGGGCTGGGGTAGACGCTTTCTCTTCAGATTTCGCGCTGGACTCTTTGCCCGCGCTGTTGCCTTCACGCAGGCGACCCAGGATCTGGCGAGAAGTCACGGTCGTACCTTCGTCTTCCAGGACTGCATCCAGAATGCCATCCGCTGAAGCCGGTACTTCCAGTACCACTTTGTCAGTTTCGATTTCTACCAGCACTTCGTCACGGGTTACCGCGTCGCCTGGTTTTTTGTGCCAGGTGGCGACGGTTGCATCTGCTACGGACTCAGGCAGGTCGGGAACAAGAATATCTACGCTACTCATTATGTATCCTTTAATTAATCGACGTTCAGCGCGTCATTGACCAGATCTTGTTGCTGCTTCTGGTGAACGGACATATACCCTACCGCCGGAGAGGCGGAGGCCGGGCGACCTGCATAACGCAGGGCAGACCCAAATGGAATCACTTCACGGAAATGATGCTGGCTGCAATACCATGCGCCCTGGTTGAGCGGCTCTTCCTGGCACCAGACAAAATCATGAACGTGAGCGTACTGTTTCAGTACTTCCTGCATCGCCTGATGCGGGAACGGATAAAGCTGCTCGATACGCACGATGGCGACATCTTTCTGATCGTTCTTACGGCGCTGTTCCAGCAGGTCGTAATAAACCTTACCAGAACACATTACGACACGCTTAACGGCCTGCGGATCCAGCTCGTCAATTTCACCGATGGCTGGCAGGAAGGTGCCATTAGCCAGTTCATCCAGGCTCGAAACCGCCAGCGGATGACGCAGCAGGGATTTTGGCGACATGACCACCAGCGGACGGCGCATACCGCGCAGCGCCTGACGACGCAACATGTGGTACACCTGAGCCGGGGTGGACGGCACGCAGACCTGCATGTTCTGCTCGGCGCAGAGTTGCAGATAACGCTCCAGACGCGCGGAGGAGTGCTCCGGCCCTTGTCCTTCATAGCCGTGCGGCAGCAACATCACCAGACCACACATACGGCCCCACTTCTGCTCACCGGAGGAGATGAACTGGTCGATGACGACCTGCGCACCGTTGGCGAAGTCACCGAACTGCGCTTCCCAGATAGTCAGGGTGCGGGGTTCTGCGGTGGCGTAGCCGTATTCGAAGGCCAGAACCGCTTCTTCTGACAGCACGGAGTCCCAGACCTTGAACTGGCCCTGACCGTTATGCACGTGCTGAAGCGGAGTATAGGTTGAACCGTTAGACTGGTTGTGTACAACCGCATGACGGTGGAAGAAGGTGCCACGACCCGCATCTTCACCGGACAGACGAACCGGAATACCTTCGTCAACCAGCGTCGCATAGGCCAGCGTTTCCGCGCCGCCCCAGTCGAACAGCTTCTCACCCGCCGCCATGGCCTGGCGGTCGCCATAGATCTTGGCTACGCGGGATTGCATCTCGATCGCTTCCGGCACGGTGCTGATGCGTTTAGCCAGCTCCTGCAAACGCTTCATCTCAACCTTGTTCGGGTAGCTCTCGTCCCACTCGTGGTTGAGGTACGGCGACCAGGTAAAGGAGTGCATGTTCATTGGGCGCAGCTCTTTGACCACGCATTCACCCGCGTCCAGCGCGTCGCGATAAAGATTGACCATTTCGGTCGCATCTTCCAGCGTCGCCACTTTTTCGCTTTCCAGCTTGTCAGCATAGATTTTACGCGGCGTCGGGTGTTTTTTGATTTTCTGGTACATCAGCGGCTGGGTTGCACTTGGCTCATCCGCTTCGTTGTGGCCGTGACGGCGGTAGCAGAAGAGGTCAATGAACACGTCGCGCTTAAAGGTGTTACGGAAGTCCAGCGCCAGACGGGTAACGAAAGCAACGGCTTCCGGGTCATCCGCGTTTACGTGGAAGATTGGCGCCTGAACCATTTTACCGATGTCGGTGCAGTACGGGGTAGAACGCGCATCCAGCGGGTTAGAGGTGGTGAAGCCCACCTGGTTGTTGATTACGATGCGAACGGTACCGCCCACTTCATAACCACGCGCTTTCGACATGTTCAGGGTTTCCTGAACCACGCCCTGCCCTGTGACTGCCGCATCACCGTGAATGGTGATTGGCAGCACTTTATTGCTGCTCGGCTCGTCCAGACGATCCAGACGCGCACGCACGGAACCGATAACCACCGGGCTGACGATTTCCAGGTGCGACGGGTTAAACGCCAGCGCCAGGTGAACCTGACCGCCCTCGGTTTCGATATCCGACGAGAAGCCCATGTGGTACTTCACGTCACCGGTGCCGAGGTGCTCTTTATGTTTACCCGCAAATTCGTCGAACAGATCCTGCGGTTTTTTACCCAGCACGTTAACCAGCACGTTCAGACGGCCACGGTGCGCCATGCCCAGCACCACTTCGCGCGTGCCGCTCTTACCGGCATGACGAATCAGCTCTTTCAGCATCGGGACTAACGCATCGCCGCCCTCCAGTGAGAAGCGTTTTGCGCCCGGGAATTTCGCGCCCAGATAGCGCTCAAGGCCTTCCGCTGCCGTCAGTTCGCTCAGGAAACGTTTTTTCTCGTCTGCTGAGAAATTCGCGTGACCCGCCACGGATTCGATACGCTGCTGGATCCAGCGTTTCTCTTCGGTGGAGGTAATGTGCATATATTCCGCGCCGATGGAGCCGCAGTAGGTTTGCTTGAGCGCATCAATCAGATCGCCCAGCTTCATCGTGTCTTTGCCGATGGCAAAGGAACCTACGTTAAAGCTTTCCTGGAAATCGGCCTCGGTCAGATCGTGATAAGCCGGATCGAGATCCGCTACACGTTCCTGCTGCCACAGTCCCAGCGGATCGAGATTCGCATGCTGGTGACCACGGAAGCGATAAGCGTTGATAAGCTGCAGGACTTTTACCTGCTTCGCATTGGTGTCAGGGTCGGAAATCGCAGAAGAGTAACGTGAGGCATCCTTCGCCAGACGACGGAAATAATCACGTGTTTTTGAATGGAATTGATCCGGTTTGACCCCTGTACCAGGCAACTGCTGGAACATGGAACGCCAGTTTGCGTCCACTGAGTCAGGATCGGTTAAGAAGTCTTCATAGAGCTGTTCTATCCAGCTCTGGTTTGAACCAGAGAGGTAAGAAGAGTCCAGCCAGGCTTTCATTGCGCCGTTCTGCATCGTGATCCCTTAAGCATTTTTATGCTTACTTTCGCCGTAGAAACTACCACGCACACCACGTGTACGTGCCGGGGTTCACCTGCGAGCTCTTTTCATTTGGCCCGCGAAGGAACCTTTAGAAACTGTCTAAACTTCAGGGCAGTTTTTAAAGGTTTCTGCAATTTGCCCGGTGGCGCTACGCTTACCGGGCCTACTGTTACGTAGGCCGGATAAGCGCAGCGCCATCCGGCGTTGTTACTTACGCACTGCGCTGCAACAACATCGACTTAATATGGCCGATGGCGCGCGTCGGGTTCAGCCCCTTAGGACACACACTGACGCAGTTCATGATGCTATGGCAGCGGAATACGCTGAAAGCGTCACTTAACCCTTCCAGACGATTCTCGGTTTCGGTATCGCGGCTGTCGATCAGGAAGCGATAGGCAGCCAGCAGACCCGCAGGGCCGATAAATTTATCCGGGTTCCACCAGAATGACGGGCATGACGTTGAACAGCATGCACAGAGAATACACTCGTACAACCCATCGAGTTTTTCACGCTGCTCAGGCGACTGTAAGTGCTCGCGAGCGGGTGGATTTTGCCCATTATTCAATAAGTAAGGCTTAATCTTCTCATATTGTGCATAGAATTGCCCCATGTCCACCACCAAATCACGCACGACCGGCAGGCCAGGCAGAGGACGGATGACAATTTTCTGGCCTGCACGCTGTAGCGCTGAAATTGGCGTGATACAGGCCAGACCGTTTTTGCCGTTCATGTTTACACCGTCAGAGCCACATACCCCTTCACGGCAGGAGCGGCGGAACGACAGCGTAGGATCTTTTTCTTTCAGCTGGATTAAAGCATCCAGCAGCATCATGTCACGACCTTCTTCCGCTTCGAGGGTGTAATCCTGCATACGCGGAGCATCGTCTACATCCGGGTTATAACGATAAACTGAGAATTCGAGTTTCATTATCCTGTCTCCGCATTAGTAAGTACGAATCTTCGGCGGGAACGCCGGACGCAGTTTCGGTTCCATGTTAACGCTACGACGCGTCATGGTTTCCGACTCTGGCAGATACAGGGAATGGCACAGCCAGTTTTCGTCATCACGATCCGGGAAATCGAAGCGGCTATGGGCGCCACGGCTTTCGGTACGGAAGTTTGCCGACATCGCGGTCGCGAACGCGGTTTCCATCAGGTTATCCAGCTCCAGGCACTCAACGCGCTGGGTGTTGAACTCGCTCGAGGTATCGTCCAGACGGGCATTCTTCAGACGCTCGCGGATCGCTTTCAGTTGCTCCAGCCCTTTGGCCATCGCGTCACCTTCACGGAATACCGAGAAGTTGTGCTGCATACACTCTTGCAGCGCTTTACGGATTTCCACCGGATCTTCGCCGTTACGGTTGCCGTTCCAGCGGTTGAGGCGCTCAAGAGAGGCATCAATTTCGTCGTCGGTCGCATCACGCAACGCGCCCTGCTCGGCAATAGATTCCTGGAGATGCAGCCCCACCGCACGGCCAAATACCACCAGGTCCAGCAGGGAGTTGCCGCCCAGACGGTTTGCGCCGTGCACGGATACGCAGGCAATTTCGCCTACCGCGAACAGACCAGGGATGACCACGTCTTCGCCCTGCTCGTTCACGGTCAGCGCCTGACCGGTCACTTTGGTCGGAATACCGCCCATCATGTAGTGACAGGTTGGGATAACCGGAATCGGCTCTTTCACCGGGTCGACGTGGGCGAAGGTGCGGGACAGTTCCAGAATGCCCGGCAGACGGGATTCCAGCACTTCTTTACCCAGATGGTCGAGTTTCAGCTTCGCGTGCGGGCCCCAAGGGCCGTCGCAGCCGCGGCCTTCACGGATTTCGATCATGATGGAACGCGCCACCACGTCACGGCCCGCCAGGTCTTTCGCATTCGGGGCATAACGCTCCATAAAGCGCTCGCCATGTTTGTTCAGCAGATAGCCACCTTCACCACGGCAGCCTTCTGTCACCAGCACGCCCGCACCGGCGATACCGGTTGGGTGGAACTGCCACATCTCCATGTCCTGCACCGGCACGCCAGCGCGGATAGCCATCCCAACGCCGTCACCGGTGTTGATGTGGGCGTTGGTAGTGGACTGATAGATACGGCCTGCGCCGCCGGTGGCCAGCACGGTTGCGCGCGCTTTGAAATAGACCACTTCACCGGTTTCAATGCACAGTGCGGTACAACCCACCACCGCGCCATCGGCGTTTTTCACCAGATCCAGCGCATACCACTCGGAGAAGATGGTGGTGTGGTTTTTTAGGTTCTGCTGATAGAGCGTGTGCAGCAGCGCGTGGCCGGTACGGTCAGCCGCCGCTGCGGTACGTGCCGCCTGCTCGCCGCCGAAGTTTTTCGACTGGCCGCCAAACGGACGCTGATAGATGGTGCCATTTTCCAGACGGGAGAACGGCAGACCCATGTGGTCCAGCTCCAGAATCGCTTCCGGGCCAGTTTTACACATATATTCGATGGCATCCTGGTCACCGATGTAATCGGAACCTTTTACCGTATCGTACATGTGCCATTCCCAGTTATCTTCATGGGAATTACCCAGCGCAACGGTGATACCGCCCTGCGCAGACACAGTGTGGGAACGGGTCGGGAATACTTTAGAGAGCAGCGCACAGGTCTGGCCGCTCTGGGAAATTTGCAGTGCGGCGCGCATACCTGCGCCACCCGCACCAATCACAACAGCATCAAATTCTCTGACTGGCAGTTTCATTACACACCCCACACCACAACAAATCCATAATTGACGTAAACCAGCAGAGCAACAACAATAATCAGTTGCAGCGGAAGGCGAATCGCCAGCGGTTTAACGTAATCGGTCAACACCTGCCACATGCCAATCCAGGCATGAATAAGGATGGAGAACAGGGCCAGCAGGGTGAACACTTTGGTGAAGGCCGATCCGAAGAAACCACTCCAGATTTCCCACGTCAGTGTGCCGCTAGTGGCGAAGAAACCGATCATATAGATGATGTAGAGCGTGAGGACGATGGCGGTAGCGCGGACCAGGATGAAGTCATGTACGCCGTTGCGTCCTAATGCGGAGGCGTTGCTTACCATACGAGAACTCCTGCGAGAAGTGAAAGCACGACAGTGATCACAAATGAAATGTTAGCGGTACGTTTACCGGCCTCGAACGTCTCTTCCAGGTAGCCAAAGTCCATCAGCATATGGCGAACGCCGCCAACCACGTGATAGGCCAGCGCGGTCAGAATGCCCCACATGATAAATTTCACGAAGAAGCTGTTCATGATGGCTGAGGCCTGGAGGAATCCTTCAGGAGATGAGAGGCTGGTTCCCAGTAACCACAGCAAGATACCAACCGCCACAAACGTAATCACACCAGAAACACGGTGCAGAATGGACGCTATTGCTGTTACAGGGAATCGGATCGTTTTGAGATCCAGATTGACAGGTCTTTGTTTTTTCACATTTCTTATCATGAATAACGCCCACATGCTGTTCTTATTGTTTCCTTCCTCCGGACTGCGATGCGGGTCAGACAGCGTTCCTTTTCTATAACTGCGCGTCATGCAAAACATTGCTTCCAAATGCTAAAACGACACGTTACAACGCTGGGTGGCTCGGGATTGCAGGGTGTTCCGGAGACCTGGCGGCAGTATAGGCCGTTCACAAAATCATTACAATTAACCTACATACAGTTTGTTGGGTTTTCTCTGGAACAGTGATCGGGGTCACGATAACAACATCTTTTTAATTTTTAATCATCTGATTTGACAAATGTTAAACAATATTGTTACAAACGTCATCAGAAAAGGCATATAATGCGCAAAAGTTATGAGGTCTCTCTTTCACCTGACAAATAGTTATGTAACAGTGTGATGGTATTGACC
Source organism: Enterobacter cloacae complex sp. ECL411 (assembly GCF_021869665.1). NCBI lineage: Bacteria > Pseudomonadati > Pseudomonadota > Gammaproteobacteria > Enterobacterales > Enterobacteriaceae > Enterobacter > Enterobacter cloacae complex sp. ECL411. The sequence continues at coordinate 1,332,147 of NZ_CP091486.1, read as the reverse complement.
GAAGTTATCAGGACAGTTATTAGTGATATACAGGTTTGAATAATTCGGACTGCAAAAACGCTGATTTGCTGTTGTTTCACTGATATTTCATTCGTTTACCTGCAAGGCGCCATAGCTCTGTACCCTGGTTTCTCCTCGTGAGCTGAGCGGTAAGCCAAATAACAATCTGGTAACGATGATTAACAGCTGAAAGCAAATCCGGTAAAGCGCAGTCTTAAGCATAAGGCGCTAAGGAGACCGTAAATGGCTGATACAAAGGCAAAACTCACCCTAAATGGTGATGATGCTATTGAACTGGATGTGCTAAAAGGCACGCTCGGTCAGGATGTTATTGATATCCGTACGCTGGGTTCCAAAGGGGTATTCACCTTTGACCCTGGATTCACCTCCACCGCATCTTGCGAATCCAAAATCACCTACATTGACGGTGACGAAGGTATCCTGCTCCATCGCGGCTTCCCCATCGATCAGTTAGCCACCGAATCCAACTATCTGGAAGTGTGCTACATCCTGCTGAACGGCGAAAAACCGACGCAGGCCCAGTACGATGAATTTAAAACCACCGTGACCCGTCACACCATGATCCATGAGCAGATTACCCGTCTGTTCCATGCGTTCCGTCGTGACTCTCATCCGATGGCGGTCATGTGCGGTATTACCGGTGCGCTGGCGGCGTTCTACCACGATTCTCTGGACGTGAATAACCCACGTCACCGTGATATCGCGGCGTTCCGTCTGCTGTCCAAAATGCCTACTATGGCGGCGATGTGTTACAAATACTCTATCGGTCAGCCGTTTGTGTATCCACGCAACGACCTCTCCTACGCAGGTAACTTCCTGCGCATGATGTTCTCTACGCCGTGTGAAGAGTATGAAGTGAACCCGGTGCTGGAACGCGCGATGGACCGTATTCTGATCCTGCACGCTGACCACGAACAGAACGCCTCGACCTCTACCGTCCGTACCGCGGGCTCTTCCGGCGCGAACCCGTTCGCCTGTATCGCTGCGGGTATCGCCTCCCTGTGGGGACCGGCGCACGGCGGCGCGAACGAAGCAGCACTGAAGATGCTGGAAGAGATCAGCTCCGTTGAGCACATTCCTGAGTTCGTGCGCCGCGCGAAAGACAAGAATGACTCCTTCCGTCTGATGGGCTTCGGTCACCGTGTTTACAAAAACTACGACCCTCGCGCGACCGTTATGCGTGAGACCTGCCACGAAGTGCTGAAAGAGCTGGGCACCAAAGATGATCTGCTGGAAGTGGCGATGGAGCTGGAACACATTGCGCTGAACGATCCGTACTTCATCGAGAAGAAACTCTACCCGAACGTCGATTTCTACTCCGGTATCATCCTGAAAGCGATGGGCATTCCGTCTTCCATGTTCACCGTGATCTTCGCCATGGCGCGTACCGTAGGCTGGATTGCGCACTGGAACGAAATGCACAGCGAAGGCATGAAAATCGCCCGTCCTCGTCAGCTGTATACCGGCTACGAGCAGCGTGACTTTAAGTCTGATATTAAGCGCTAAAAAACACGCCCGGCGGCGCTTCGCTTGCCGGGCCTACAAGTGCGAGATGTAGGCCGGGTAAGGCGTAGCCGCCACCCGGCTTTTTTACATCTGGCACCCAGGACACCAGTAAAACGGCCTGGAAGAGATCGTCGCCTTCTCAATCACCCCGCCGCACCGCTCGCACTTTTTACCCGCCCGATGAAACACCTTGAAGCGAAACAGCGCCCCGTGATGCTTGTTCTCATCCACCACGCCGCGCGTGTTGTACGACAGCCGGGGAATGTCCAGCAACGCGTGGGACAGCGCCTCCAGCTGTTCATCGCTTAGCTGCGACGCTTTGTGCTGCGGCGCCAGCCCGACTTCCCAGAGGATCTCCACCCGCAGGTAGTTTCCCAGCCCCGCCAGAAATGCCTGATCGAGCAACAGCCCGGAAAACTGCCGGTTGCGGAATGTGGGCGATAACAGCCGGGCTTTCACATCGCTTGCCGTCAGGCGCATATCCAGCACGTCCGGCCCAACCCGCTGTAAGAACGGGTGCGTGAGCAACTGCTCCGGCGTTAACATTTCGATATCAGAAGCGCTGTAGAGCAGGATCGCCTTATCCGCCGTTTGTAGCCGCACTCGCAGCACGCGGGTCGTTTGCGGCTGCTCGTCCGCCTTTACCACCCGCCAGACGCCGTAAAGCTGATTGTGGCTATATAACGTCAGGTTATGGGAAAAGTGGGTGAGCAACGCTTTGCCGCGCGTTTCAATGTGGGTCACCGTCTGTCCCACCAGCTCTGTTTCAAACGGTTTGAGTTGAGGAAAGGCAAACCAGACGTGTGTCAGAGTTTTGCCCTTTATCGCCGCCTCCAGGCTATCCGCCGCGCGGCGGATCTCCGGACCTTCTGGCATGTTATTGTCCTTTCATGATTATTCTGCGCTGACAACAATGCCCTCTTCCGAGAACGCCGCCCGCAGGCGTCGCGCAAACTGGAGCGCATGCTCGCCGTCACCGTGTAAGCACACCGTATCAGCCTGAACGTTTGCCGTTGTACCCTCCGTTGAGGTTACTCGCCCGAAGCGCACCATCTCCAGCGTCTGCGCCAGCGCTTTACCTTCGTCGGTGATCAGCGCACCGGCCTGCGTACGCGGAACCAGGCTGCCGTCCGGCAGGTATCCCCGATCGGCAAACACTTCCTGCCGCGTAATCAGCCCCAGCCGTTCGCCGGCACGGATAAGCTCGCTGCCCGCCAGGCCAACCAGAATCAGACGCGGATTGCAGTCCCGTACCGCGCGGGCAATGGCGTCTGCCAGCGCCGGATCTTTCGCTGCCTGGTTATAGAGCATGCCGTGCGGCTTGACGTGACGCAACACGCCCTTCTCAGCGCGCACTATCGCCTCCAGGGCGCCGATCTGGTAGAGCATTTGCGCGTAAACCGTCTCAGGCGGCAGATCCATCGCCGTGCGACCAAAGTTTTCCCGGTCCGGAAAGCTGGGGTGAGCGCCTATCGCCACGCCATTTTTCATGGCATTGCGCACGCTCGCCAGCATGGTCTGCGCATCGCCGGCATGAAACCCACAGGCGATATTCACCGAGGAGACCAGCGTCATCAGCGCCGCATCGGCGCTGCTGCCCTCCCCCAGATCGGCGTTTAAATCAATCTTTACCATCGAGCCTCCACGCCAGCTGTTCGAGATAACGCTGCTGATCCTGACGGGCTTTCAGCGCCTCCTCCAGCGAACACTGCACAAAATGAATTGGCTGACCGAGAGGAATTTGCGCCAGATGGTAGCGATCCGCTTCGATAATGCAGGCAATACGCGGATATCCTCCCGTGGTTTGCGCATCGTTCATCAGTACGATAGGCTGTCCGTTGCCCGGCACCTGAATCACCCCCGGCAACAGACCATGGGAAAGCAGCTCCCGGTCAGTCGTGCGGGTCAGCGGCTGGCCCTGAAGCCGGTAACCCATGCGGTTACTCTGCGGGCTGATCTTCCATGGCGAGCGCCAGAAAGACTCTTTTGAGGCCTCATCGAACTCATGATATTCCGGCCCCGGCAGGGCGCGGATCAGGTTCCCCCACAACAGCTGCTTCACGCCCTGCGTGGTGGTGAAATGGCGCGCTGATGGCTTAATCGCCAGGCGATCGCCGTCGCGCAGCAGCCGTCCTTCATGTCCGCCCATTCCCGCTTTCTGGTCGGTGCTGGATGAGCCCAGCACCTCCGGCACGTCGATACCTCCCGCCACCGCAAGATAGCTGCGCACGCCGTGCAGAGGACGCTTGAGCGTCAGACGCTGTCCGGCTTTCGCCCGCAGGCGCCAGCCGGTCCACACCGTTTTGCCGTCCAGCGTCGCGTCACAGCCCGCGCCGGTTAAGGCAAACCAGGTTTCCTGACCAAACTCAATCACGCACTGACCCAGCGTAATTTCTAACGCCGCCGTGCTGCCGGCGTTGCCTACCAGCAGGTTGGCAATCTCCAGCGAGGGACGATCAAGCGCACCGCAGTAGCTCACGCCCGACTGACGCAGCCCAAAACGCCCGGCATCCTGTACCGAGGTGTAAAGCCCTGCGCGAATAAGCGTTAACATATCCCCTCCTTTTGCGGGATAAAGCGCAGGGTATCCCCCGGACGCAGGAGTATGGGCGCGTCCTGGCCTGGTTCAAATAACGGCGTGGACGTGTGCCCGATAAGCTGCCAGCCTCCCGGCGAGGCGAGTGGATAAATTCCCGTTTGCTCGCCACCAATCGCCACGCTGCCCGCCGGTACGCTCAGGCGCGGCTCAGCCCGGCGCGGCGTATGCAACTGGGGCGATAACCCGCCCAGATAGGGGAAACCCGGCTGAAATCCCAAAAACCAGACAACATAGTCGACTGAGCTATGCAGCTCCACAACCTGCTTCTCCGTTAATCCACAGTGTTCGGCCACCACGCCAAGGTCGGGGCCTCCCTTGCCGCCATAGACAACCGGGATCTCAATCGTCCGCGATTCCGGCTCCAGCGCCTCGCTCTCCTCCCACCAGCGTTGCAGGCGCTCAATGGCATCCAGCGCCCCCGTGTGCGGATCACGCAGCACCACGGTGATATTATTCATACCCGGAATAGCTTCAACCACGCCAGGTAGCTCGGGCAGTCGTTGAGCCAGACGCCAGATACGCTTTTGCGTGGCAAGCGTCACCGGAGGCTCAAGTTCCAGAACCACTGCGGTCTCACCCAGAAGATAACAACGCGCTCGCTGCACTTAACTACCTCTCATCAGGCCGGATTAGGGATATCAATAAACGTCACATCCAGATCGGTATTTTCCGTCAGCCACTCGCTGAGGGCGCGGATGCCGCCACGCTCGGTAGCGTGATGGCCTGCCGCGTAAAAATGCAGGCCTTGTTCACGGGCAGAGTGAATGGTCTGCTCGGAAACCTCGCCGGTAATGAAGGCGTCGACACCGAAACGCGCCGCGCTATCAATAAAGCCCTGGCCGCCGCCGGTGCACCATGCCACGCGCTTCACGGTATCCGGCCCGGTGTCGCCGCACCACAGCGGACGACGCCCCAGGCGTGCTTCGATCCACGATGCCAGCTCCAGACCCGGAACCGGCATCGACAGTTCACCCCACGGCACCAGGGGTTCAATTTCGCCCATCACGGTAATCCCCAGCAGCTGCGCAAGCTGAACGTTATTCCCCAGTTCAGGATGCGCATCGAGCGGCAGGTGATAGCCGTACAGGTTGATGTCATTCGCCAGCAGCGTTTTGAGACGGTTGCGCTTCATGCCGCGAATAATCGGTGATTCGTTTTTCCAGAAATAACCGTGATGGACAATCACCGCGTCGGCTTCCTGACGCACCGCCTCATCCAGCAGCGCCTGGCTTGCCGTTACGCCGGTGATGATTTTTTGCACCGTCTCGCGCCCCTCCACCTGTAAGCCATTCGGACCGTAGTCGCTAAACGAGGCCGTGTTGAGTTTTTCGTTAATCAGGCGTTCCAGTTCACTGTTTTTCATCATCATTCTCTCAAACTTTTCGGGCGGTTTCGTACGCCGCCAGCGTGGCGACGCGCGCCTGTTTATGGTCGACAATGGGACGGGGATAGTTCAGGGTAACACGCTGTTTATCCGCCCATGCCCAGGGTTCATGAATGGCTTTGGCGGGGACATCCTTAAGTTCAGGCAGCCAGCGACGGATAAACTCGCCGTCGACGTCAAATCGTTGTCCCTGCGTGGTCGGATTAAAGATCCGAAAATAGGGAGCCGCATCCGTGCCGGTGGAGGCCGCCCACTGCCAGCCGCCGTTATTTGCCGCCAGATCGCCATCGATCAGCTGAGAGATAAAATAACGCTCTCCGGTTCGCCAGTCGATAAGCAGATCCTTCACCAGGAAGCTGGCGGTAATCATACGCAGACGGTTATGCATCCACCCGGTTTCATTGAGCTGCCGCATAGCCGCATCAACAATCGGGAAGCCGGTGAGCCCATGCTGCCATGCCTTAAGCAGCTTCTCATTCGACTGCCACTGTACCTTATCGGTCCAACGAATGAAGGGGCGATGTTTACATAAATCAGGATGATACGTCATCAGATGGCGATAAAACTCACGCCAGATCAGTTCGTTCAGCCACACTGCGCCCGCCCCCCCATCTAACGCCTGAGGCTGTTCCGCCAGTAGCCGATGTAAACACTGGCGCGGGGAGAGCGCGCCCAGCGCTAAACAGGCCGACAGGCGGCTGGTGCCTTCAATCGCTGGAAAATCCCGCCGCGCCTCGTAATCCGCCGCCCCCTGCGCGCAGAACTGACGCAACCGGGCGATAGCCGCTTTCTCGCTGGCGGGGAATACCGTTTCATCAAACGACTGCTGGGGATAATTCAGCCTGATGTCCTGCAGATCCGTTATCGTTTCCCCTCTTATAGCCGGGGCGGGAACGCATTCTGGCAGCCCCTCTTTCAGGCGTTTGATAAAAGCATTTTTAAACGGCGTGAAAACTTTATACATTTCGTGACTGCCGGTCATCACGCTGCCCGGTGCGAGCATCACGCTGTCATCAAAGCCTTCACAGACCACGCCCGTAAGGTTTTTCTCCAGCTGACGATCCCGCTGCTGCTCGTTAAATTCATACTGGTAGTTGTAAAAAAGACGCGTTACCGCGTGCTGCTTACAGATTGCCTGCACCATCTCAAGCTGTGCGGCAAAATCATGGGCCTCTTTATAGATCAGCGGAATGCCTTTTTCGGCCAGTGAATGTTGCAGGTCATTCAGATACGCGCTGAGTAATGCCGCTTGCCGGGGCGCCATGTCATGCTGCCGCCACTGTTCAGGCGTGGCGATAAACAGGGCCAGCACATTCGCGTCTTTAGCGCGGCAGGCGGCCGCGAGAGCGAAGTTGTCGTGAATGCGTAAATCCGCGCGAAACCAAACCAGATGGGTGGGCATAAAACTCCAGGCAATTGTCCATTATGTCCGTAAGGGCATGCCGTAAAAGGAAAAAGGCATGCATTGAACTACTTTGCCATGAAGTGTAGACGGGATGAAATAAAAAAGGCCGCCCGAGGCGGCCTTAACGCTACTTGTCCTGCGCTATCGGGGTAAAGGCAATAAACACATCCGGTTTATCACTCTTTACAACGAGTGCGCTGGCGACAATGAACGCGATGCATAAATAGCGTTTCACTATGCGGTCCCTGCTGCTAACCGCTCCACCTATCACCACCGGTGATAAATCGGTGGACACAAGCCCGGGTAGGCGGGCTGCTTTACGGCTATGGATACACCTTTCCCAGGACCGATGCCCATTTGCGAGATGGCGGAAAGGGACGTGGCATCATAATTAACACCAACGCCAAAAGTAAGTTATTTCAGTAAAATTAGGAATTTATAAAGGTGAAGTGGATTGCGAACTTTTTAAAGAAGGGTATGATAAAAATCCCGGGTAGGGGCTGCAAGATTACCCAACGGACCGCGAATCCCGAGGGACAAAAAAACCGCCACTTTGCTGTAGGCGGTTTTTTTATGGCTACGATGTCACACCGTATCAGTAGAAATCGCAGGTTGCTTTCTCGGCCTGATCCATCCACACCGGCTTTTCGCTGGTTTTCGCCCAGACGCGGTGCAGATAGCTGTAAAAACGTGCGCGATCTTTCCAGAACAGCATCACCGGCAGGGCCAGCACGCCAGCCACTACGGCGAAAGTGCGACGCATGAACACGATATGAGCCGGATACTCTTTATAAAGATCCATATTTTTCTCCCCTGTAGTTGGCCGGAAACCGTCTCCGGAAAATGTGAAATCTGTGACCTGGTTAAAATAATACCGCTTTGTTTGTAATTTTACTACTCATCCGACCACTTATTTTCATCCATTTCGTGAATATTTACATTCACGCCTGTAATTAAGTTACAAAAAAGTTAACAGTTTACTTAACAATAGTTAAATTGTGGTCTTTCCCATTTTTATACTTTTTTTACACCTGCCCTTCTGATTTTTGCGAAATCTTTGCGCCACAAATCCTACCGTTTGTACAACAACAAAAGTCACCCGGAGGTGGAGTGTGAGTGCAGGTCTGATTGCCGGCATCGTGCTGGTGTTCCTGTTATTGGGTTATCTGATTTATGCCCTGATTAATGCGGAGGCATTCTGATGGCTGCTCAGGCGTTTTTGCTTATTGCCAGCTTTTTACTGCTGCTGTTTGTGCTCGCCAGGCCGCTGGGAACAGCGCTGGCGCGGCTGATAAACAACGTGCCACTGCCGGGTACGCGAAAAATTGAAAACGTGCTCTGGCGCATTTCAGGTATCAGCGACCGCGAAATGAGCTGGGGCCAGTACCTGATGGCGATACTGCTTCTGAATATCGTGGGGCTTATTGCCCTCTTTACGCTGCTCATGCTCCAGGGCAATTTGCCGTTGAATCCGCAGCAGTTACCAGGTTTATCCTGGCATCTGGCGCTGAACACGGCGGTCAGCTTTGTCACCAATACCAACTGGCAGTCTTACGCCGGTGAAACCACGCTCAGCTACTTCAGCCAGATGGCCGGGTTAACCGTGCAAAACTTTCTGTCTGCAGCCAGCGGTATCGCGGTGATCTTCGCCCTGACGCGCGCGTTTGCCCGTCAGAATGTCAGCACGCTCGGCAACGCGTGGGTTGATGTCACGCGCATCACCCTTTGGATCCTGGTGCCTGTTGCGCTGATTATTGCCCTGTTCTTTATACAGCAAGGCACTCTGCAAAACCTGCTGCCTTATACCCCTTACACCTCGCTTGAAGGGGGCAGGGAACTCCTGCCAATGGGGCCAGTGGCGTCGCAGGAAGCAATCAAGATGCTGGGCACCAACGGGGGCGGCTTCTTCAACGCCAACTCATCGCATCCGTTTGAAAACCCAACGGCATTAACCAATTTTGTACAGATGCTGGCGATCTTCCTGATCCCCGCCGCGCTCTGCTTCGCCTTTGGCGATGTGGTTAACGATCGCCGCCAGGGCCGTACGCTGCTGTGGGCCATGTCGTTAATCTTCGTGGTCTGCGTAGCACTGATGATGTGGGCCGAATGGAACGGCAACAGCCACTTCATGCAGCTGGGGGCTAACAGCAATATCAACCTGGAAGGCAAAGAGAGCCGCTTCGGCATTCTTGCCAGCAGCCTCTATGCGGTGGTCACCACGGCGGCCTCCTGCGGGGCGGTGAACGCCATGCACGACTCTTTCACCGCGCTCGGCGGCATGATCCCGATGTGGCTGATGCAGATTGGCGAGGTAGTCTTCGGTGGGGTCGGTTCGGGGCTGTACGGCATGCTGTTGTTCGTTCTGCTCGCCGTGTTTATCGCCGGGCTGATGATCGGCCGCACGCCGGAATATCTCGGCAAAAAAATCGACGTCCGCGAAATGAAATTAACCGCGCTGGCAATCCTGGTCACCCCCGCCCTTGTGCTGCTCGGTACCGCCCTGGCGCTGATGACCGACGCCGGGCGCAGCGGCATCTTTAACCCGGGCATTCACGGCTTTAGCGAAGTGCTTTACGCCGTTTCGTCTGCCGCAAACAACAACGGCAGCGCCTTTGCAGGGTTAAGTGCCAACTCACCGTTCTGGAACTGTCTGCTGGCGTTCTGCATGTTCTTCGGTCGTTTCGGCGTGATTATTCCCGTCATGGCGATCGCCGGAACACTGGTGAATAAGAAGATCCAGCCGACCACTACCGGTACGTTACCGACTCACGGCGCGCTGTTCGTCGGCCTGCTGATTGGCACCGTTCTGCTGGTAGGTGCCTTGACCTTTATCCCCGCCCTCGCGTTAGGCCCGGTTGCGGAATATCTCTCTTTACGCTGATTTTGCGGAGAATTTGTCATGAGTCGTAAACAACTGGCCCTGCTCGAACCAACCTTAGTTCGTCAGGCCCTCATGGATGCGGTAAAAAAACTGAGCCCGCGCGTGCAGTGGCACAACCCGGTGATGTTTATTGTCTGGACTGGAAGTTTACTCACCACCGCACTGGCGATTGCCATGGGAACGGGACACCTTTCAGGAAATGCAACCTTTACCGGCGCCATCAGCCTGTGGCTGTGGTTTACCGTGCTGTTCGCCAACTTTGCCGAAGCGCTGGCGGAAGGCCGCAGTAAGGCGCAGGCCAACAGTCTGAAAGGGGTCAAAAAAACCGCCTTTGCGCGCAAATTACGCGAACCTAAATACGGCGCGCAGATGGACCACGTTCCGGCGGATGAACTGCGCAAAGGTGACGTGGTGCTGGTGGAAGCCGGGGACATCATCCCCTGCGACGGGGAGGTAATTGAGGGCGGCGCGTCGGTAGACGAAAGCGCTATTACCGGGGAATCCGCGCCCGTGATCCGTGAGTCGGGCGGAGATTTCGCCTCAGTTACTGGCGGAACGCGCATTCTTTCCGACTGGCTGGTGATCCAGTGCAGCGTTAACCCGGGCGAAACCTTTCTCGACCGGATGATCGCCATGGTGGAAGGCGCACAGCGTCGTAAAACGCCGAACGAGATCGCCCTGACCATTCTGCTGGTGGCGCTCACCATTGTCTTCCTGCTGGCAACGGCGACCCTGTGGCCCTTCTCCGCCTACGGCGGTACAGCGGTCAGCATCACCGTACTGATCGCCCTGCTGGTCTGTCTGATCCCCACCACTATCGGCGGCCTGCTTTCCGCGATTGGCGTGGCGGGGATGAGCCGTATGCTGGGCGCGAACGTCATCGCCACCAGCGGACGCGCCGTTGAAGCGGCGGGTGACGTAGACGTACTGCTGCTGGATAAAACCGGGACCATCACCCTGGGTAATCGTCAGGCCTCTGACTTTTTACCCGCGCCGGGCGTGGATGAAAAAACGCTGGCCGACGCGGCACAGCTTTCTTCGCTGGCCGATGAGACGCCGGAAGGTCGCAGTATCGTGATCCTCGCCAAGCAGCGCTTTAACCTGCGCCAGCGCGACGTACAAAGCCTTCACGCCACGTTCGTGCCCTTTACGGCGCAAACCCGCATGAGTGGAATTAACATTCAGGACCGAATGATCCGTAAAGGCTCCGTTGATGCCATTCGCCGTCATATTGAAGCCAATAATGGACATTTCCCTCCGGAAGTCGACCACCTGGTGGAAAGCGTAGCGCGTCAGGGGGCAACCCCGCTGGTGGTGGCGGAAGGTGCAAGCGTTCTGGGGGTTATCGCTCTGAAGGATATCGTTAAAGGCGGTATTAAAGAGCGTTTCGCCCAGATGCGTATGATGGGCATTAAAACGGTGATGATCACCGGGGATAACCGTCTGACTGCGGCGGCCATTGCCGCCGAAGCGGGCGTGGATGATTTCCTTTCCGAAGCGACACCGGAAGCGAAGCTGGCACTCATTCGCCAGTATCAGGCGGAAGGTCGTCTGGTGGCGATGACCGGCGACGGCACCAACGACGCCCCGGCGCTGGCGCAGGCCGACGTGGCGGTGGCGATGAACTCCGGTACCCAGGCGGCAAAAGAGGCGGGCAACATGGTGGATCTCGACTCGAACCCGACCAAGCTGATCGAAGTGGTGCATATCGGGAAGCAGATGCTGATGACGCGCGGCTCGCTGACCACGTTCAGTATCGCCAACGACGTGGCGAAGTATTTCGCCATAATCCCGGCGGCCTTTGCGGCAACCTATCCGCAGCTGAATGCCCTGAATGTGATGCACCTGCACTCTCCAGCCTCGGCCATTTTGAGCGCGGTGATCTTCAACGCGCTGATTATTGTCTTTCTTATTCCGCTGGCGCTGAAAGGGGTGAGCTATAAGCCGCTGACGGCCGCCGCCATGCTGCGCCGTAACCTTTGGATTTACGGTCTGGGTGGGCTGGTGGTGCCCTTTATTGGGATCAAGGTTATCGACATGTTGTTAACGCTGTTCGGGCTGGTTTAAAAGGTGAATCTCATGACGATGTTACGTCCCGCTATACTGTTGTTTATTCTGCTGTCTCTGATTACCGGCGGGCTTTACCCGCTGATGACAACCGCGCTGGGCCAGTGGTGGTTTGAGGACCAGGCCAACGGCTCGCTGATTATCCAGAACGGTGAAAACCGCGGCTCGCGTCTGATTGGGCAAAACTTTACGGACCCGCGCTACTTCCAGGGACGCCCTTCCGCCACTGCGGAAAGCCCGTATAATCCAATGGCCTCCGGCGGCAGCAATCTGGCTGGCAGTAATCCTGACCTGGACAAAGCCGTTGCTGAACGCGTTGCCGCCCTGCGCGCCGCGAATCCGCAGGCCAGCCGTGAGGTGCCGGTTGAGCTGGTCACCGCCTCCGCGAGCGGGCTGGATTACAGCCTGACGCCGGACGCAGCGGCGTGGCAGATCCCACGCGTGGCCGCCGCCCGTCAGCTGACCGTCGAGCAGGTGAGCCAGCTGGTTGCAGAACATACGCAAAAGCCGCTGGTCAGCTTCATCGGCATGCCGGTAGTGAACATTGTTGAGCTGAATCTGGCGCTGGATGCGCTAAGGAAGAACTAAATGACCGACGAGCCCATGCGCCCGGATCCGGACAGGCTGCTTGAACAAACGGCTGAAGCCCACCGCGGCAAGCTGAAAATTTTCTTCGGCGCCTGCGCGGGCGTCGGGAAAACCTTCGCCATGCTGACGGAAGCCCAGCGGCTTCGGGCGCAGGGGCTTGATATTCTCATCGGCGTGGTGGAAACCCACGGTCGCAAAGAGACGGCGGCGCTGCTGACGGGGCTGGCGACGCAGCCGCCCCAGCGTATCAGCCATCGCGGGCGGCTGGTCACGGAGTTCGATCTTGATGCCGCCCTCGCCCGCCGCCCCGCGCTGATCCTGATGGACGAACTGGCGCACAGCAACGCGCCTGGCTCACGCCACCCGAAGCGCTGGCAGGATGTTGAGGAGCTGCTTGAAGCCGGCATCGACGTCTTCACTACGGTGAATGTTCAGCATCTGGAAAGCCTGAACGACGTGGTGAGCGGGGTAACCGGTATCCAGGTGCGGGAAACCGTCCCCGATCCGTTTTTTGATTCTGCCGATGAAGTCGTACTGGTTGACCTGCCGCCGGACGATCTGCGCCAGCGCCTGCACGAAGGCAAGGTGTATATTGCCGGCCAGGCCGAACGCGCTATCGAACATTTTTTCCGCAAAGGAAACCTGATTGCCCTGCGCGAGCTGGCCCTGCGCCGCACCGCCGATCGCGTGGATGACCAGATGCGCGCCTGGCGGGACCTGCAGGGGCGGGAGCGCGTCTGGCACACGCGTGACGCCATTCTGTTATGCATTGGTCACGGCAGCGGCAATGAAAAACTGGTCCGCACCGCCGCCCGGCTTGCGGCGAAGTTTGGCAGCGTCTGGCACGCGGTGTATGTCGAAACGCCACAGCTTCACGGCCTGCCGGAAAATCAGCGTCGCGCCATTTTGAGCGCGCTGCGGCTGGCGCAGGAGCTGGGCGCCGAAACTGCAACCCTGTCCGATCCGCAGGAAGATAAAGCCATTCTGCGCTACGCGCGCGAGCATAACCTGGGCAAGATTGTCATTGGACGTCGCCAGCATCGCCGCTGGTTTAGCCGCGAATCTTTTGCCGACAGGCTGGCACGCCGCGCGCCGGATCTGGATTTAGTCATCGTCGCGCTGGATGACAAGCCCGCCCCCCTGCCCGGCCGTACGCCGGACGCACGCACCTTTGGCGATAAATGGCGCGTCCAGATCCGGGGCTGCCTGGTGGCCGTGGTCCTTTGCGCCCTGATTACGGTGATTGCCAGCCAGTGGCTAATCGCCTTCGATGCCGCCAATCTGGTCATGATTTATCTGCTGGGCGTCGTTGTGGTCGCGCTCTTTTATGGCCGCTGGCCGTCGGTGCTGGCAACGGTGATCAACGTCATCAGCTTCGACCTCTTTTTTATCGCTCCGCGCGGGACGCTTGCTGTCTCGGACGTGCAGTACATTCTGACCTTTGCCGTGATGCTTACCGTCGGGCTGGTGATCGGGAATCTGACGGCAGGCGTGCGCTACCAGGCACGCATTGCCCGCTATCGCGAGCAGCGCACCCGCCATCTGTATGAGATGTCAAAATCGCTGGCGGTCGGTCGCACGCAGCAGGATATCGTCCAGACCAGTGAGCAGTTTATCCGTTCGACCTTTCATGCCAGTAACCTGATTTTGCTCCCCGACGAGCAGGGGCGCCTTCGCCCGCTGACCTCCCCTTCGGGGATGACGCCCTGGGATGAAGCGATTGCACGCTGGAGCTTTGATAAGGGTTTACCTGCCGGTGCTGGCACCGACACTCTGCCCGGGGTGCCTTACCAGATCCTGCCGCTGCGCAGCGCGGATAAAAATCACGGGCTGGTCATCGTCGAGCCGTCTAACCTGCGTCAGCTGATGATCCCCGAGCAGCAGCGCCTGCTGGAAACCTTCACCCTGCTGGTCGCCAGCGCCCTTGAACGGCTGGCGCTCACCGCCAGCGAAGAGCAGGCGCGGCTGGCAAGCGAGCGCGAAAGTATTCGCAATTCGCTGCTGGCAGCGCTGTCTCACGATTTGCGCACCCCGCTTACCGTGCTGTTTGGCCAGTCCGAAATTCTGACGCTGGATCTGGCGGCGGAAGGATCAAAACATGCGATGCAGGCCAGCGAAATTCGTCAGCACGTGCTAAATACCACGCGTCTGGTGAACAACCTGCTGGACATGGCGCGCATTCAGTCCGGCGGGTTTAACCTCAAAAAAGAGTGGCTCACCCTTGAGGAGGTTGTCGGCAGTGCGCTGAAGATGCTGGAGCCGGGTCTCGGCGGGCGCCATATCGAGCTGGACATGCCGGAACCCCTGACGTTAATCCATGTGGATGGCCCGCTGTTTGAGCGCGTGCTGATTAATCTGCTGGAAAATGCCGCTAAATACGCCGGGACAAAGGCCCGGCTGGGGATTGCTGCCAGGGTGGATAAACGTGTGCTGCGGCTCGATGTCTGGGATACCGGGCCGGGTATTCCGGCCGGCCAGGAGCGCGCCATATTCGAAAAATTTGCGCGCGGTAATAAGGAATCTGCCATTCCGGGCGTCGGGCTGGGGCTGGCGATCTGCCAGGCGATTGTTGACGTGCATGGCGGCACCATTTCCGCAGAGAACCGCCCGGAAGGTGGGGCACGCTTTTGTGTTACACTTCCTCTTGAAACCCCACCAGAACTTGATGAATTACCAGAGGATTTGTGATTAACGTTCTGATTGTTGAAGATGAGCTCGCTATCAGCCGATTTCTGCGTACCGCGCTGGAAGGCGACGGTTTGCGCGTTCATGAAGCCGGTACGCTTCAACGGGGGTTAATTGAAGCCGCCACCCGCAAGCCAGATCTGGTGATCCTGGATCTGGGACTCCCGGATGGCGATGGCATCGATTTTATTCGTGAGGTGCGTCAGTGGAGCCAGATGCCCATTCTGGTGCTCTCTGCCCGCACCGAAGAGACGGATAAAATCGCCGCGCTGGATGCCGGAGCGGATGATTATCTGATCAAACCGTTTGGCATTGGCGAGTTACAGGCCCGGCTGCGTGTGGCGCTGCGTCGACACAGTGCCACGACCCCTTCTGAACCGGTGTACGTCTTTGGCGATATCCGCGTCGATCTTGCCGCCCGCCGCATCGTGCGAGGGGAAGAAGAGATCCACCTTACGCCTATCGAGTTTCGTCTGCTGGCCGTGTTGCTCAGTAACCACGGAAAAGTGTTAACGCAGCGACAGCTGTTAAGCCAGGTCTGGGGACCGAATGCCGTCGAACATAGTCACTATTTACGCATTTATATGGGACACCTTCGCCAGAAACTTGAAGCCGATCCCGCGCGCCCTCGTCATTTATTAACAGAAACCGGTATCGGATATCGGTTTATGATCTGAATAAGTATTCACTTTAATTTTAAATAAAGAACACGCCAGCCTGAATATAGGCATGAAAATAACGCCGAGATTATTTTCATGCCTATATTCGCCCTCACTAAACATAATTAGAACACCAATTTAACACCAAACCAACAAAGCAGCATTTTGATCTGCGTTATTCACTCATAACGACTAATTATTTCTGAAATGATCGGTTATTGGTGATCTGTTTCACAGTTAATCCCTTTTTCCTGGATAAAATGACCGTGCTTTCAATTACTGAAAGGAAAATGAACATGGAAAACAATAATCGTTTAATGCCCCATATAAGGCGGACAACACATATCATGATGTTTGCCCACCGAAACTGTTTTGACTTTCATCTCTTTAACGCCCGGTAGTCCTTCGACTTCTGGCGCATCTGCTTACAGGTTATCCTGAAAAACGCTATTTTACAGGCTGTTGCCTGTGAACACCTGCGCTCATTCCTTGTGATTCAGATTCTCCGCAACCGGGCGGACTGAATTCTACTCAGCAAAAAAGCAATTAACTGATTTCGTATCAGCGGACACGCTTTGCTTTTTTTTCCGGAAAAAATCGATTTCTTTACCGCAAGAAGTCGAGGGACCCATATTGCCTGAAATAAAGAGATAAAGATGAAAACGTTAAAAATTGCCGTCAGCCGTGCCTGCCCTGAATGCTTTACCACTTCGCGCGAGATCGTGGATATCACCGCATCGGATTATATTGATGTGGCAGCCGTGGTTCTGGCCGTCAGTGATATTTTCAATGGCGCCATAGAAGAAATAGAAGCCACGGGATTCGGTATTCCGGTGTTTATTGCCACGCATAAAGAAGAAAGGGTTCCGGCTGAATTTTTGTCGCGTATTCACGGCGTTTTTGAGTACTCCGACACCAGCAATGCGTACTACGGACGCCAGCTTGAAGCGGCTGCGCAGAAGTACGAAACCCAGCTCCGTCCGCCGTTCTTCCGCGCGCTGGTCGATTACGTCCAGCAGGGGAACAGCGCGTTTGACTGCCCCGGACATCAGGGAGGTCAGTTCTTCCGCCGCCATCCGGCCGGAAACCAGTTTGTCGATTTCTTTGGCGAAACGCTTTTCCGCGCCGATCTGTGCAATGCCGACGTGGCAATGGGCGATCTGCTGATCCATGAAGGTGCGCCATGCATCGCCCAACAGCATGCGGCAAAAGTCTTTAATGCGGATAAAACCTACTTCGTGCTGAACGGCACCTCCTCTTCCAATAAGGTGGTGCTCAATGCCCTGCTCACGCCAGGCGATCTGGTGCTGTTCGATCGCAATAACCATAAATCTAACCACCACGGGGCGCTGTTACAGGCGGGAGCGACGCCGGTGTATCTGGAAACAGCGCGCAACCCGTACGGGTTTATCGGCGGTATTGACGCACACTGTTTCGACGAGAGTTACCTGCGGGAACTGGTGTCAGAGGTCGCGCCTGGTCGCGCGCGGGATGAACGTCCCTTCCGTCTGGCGGTGATCCAGCTGGGCACCTACGACGGTACCATTTATAACGCCCGTCAGGTGGTGGATAAGATTGGTCACCTGTGCGATTACATCCTGTTTGACTCCGCCTGGGTGGGTTACGAGCAGTTTATCCCGATGATGGCCGACTGCTCGCCGCTGCTGCTGGAGCTGAACGAAAACGATCCGGGCATTCTGGTTACCCAGTCGGTGCATAAGCAGCAGGCGGGCTTCTCGCAAACCTCGCAAATCCATAAGAAGGACAGCCACATAAAAGGCCAGCAGCGCTATGTCCCGCATAAGCGCCTCAACAACGCCTTTATGATGCACGCCTCCACCAGCCCGTTTTATCCGCTGTTTGCCGCCCTGGATATCAACGCCCGCATGCACGAGGGGCAAAGTGGGCGCAACATGTGGATGGACTGCGTGGTGACGGGTATCGAAGCGCGAAAACTGATCCTTCAGAACTGTCAGTTTATTCGCCCGTTCGTGCCGGAGACGGTGGATGGCCGTCCGTGGGAAAGCTGGGATACGGCGGAGATCGCCACCGATCTGCGCTTCTTCCATTTCGTTCCGGGCGAACGCTGGCACGCCTTTGAGGGATATGCCGAGCATCAGTATTTTATTGATCCCTGCAAACTGCTGCTGACCACGCCAGGCATCAACGCCCGCACCGGCGAGTATGATGATTTCGGCGTGCCCGCCACCATCCTCGCCAACTTCCTGCGTGAAAACGGCATCGTGCCGGAAAAATGCGACCTCAATTCCATTCTGTTCCTGCTCACCCCGGCGGAGGACATGGGCAAATTGCAGCAGCTCGTCGCCCAGCTGGTGCGCTTCGAAAAACTGCTCCAGAGCGATGTGCCGCTGAAAGAGGTTCTGCCCTCTCTTTATAAGCAACATCCGGAACGTTATGCGGATTATTCCCTGCGTCAGATTTGTCAGGAGATGCACGACCTCTACGCCCGCCATAACGTGAAGCAGTTGCAGAAAGAGATGTTCCGCAAGTCTCACTTCCCGCGCGTCATGATGAACCCGCAGGAGGCGAACTATGCCTATCTGCGCGGTGAGGTCGAGCTGGTGTCACTGCGCGACGCGGAAGGCCGTATCGCCGCGGAAGGCGCGCTGCCTTACCCACCGGGGGTGTTGTGCGTGGTTCCGGGGGAAGTCTGGGGCGGTTCCGTGCTGCGCTATTTCGCCGCGCTGGAAGACGGGATCAATCTGCTGCCGGGCTTTGCGCCGGAGTTACAGGGGGTTTATGTCGAGGAGTGTGACGGGCGCAAACAGGTACGCTGCTACGTCATTAAACAACCCGCCGCTCAGCCGTCTCTGCTGAAAGGAGAAAAATTATGAGTAAGTCCAACAAGATGGGCGTGGTACAACTCACTATCCTCACCATGGTGAATATGATGGGGTCCGGGATCATCATGCTGCCCACCAAGCTCGCTGAAGTGGGGACGATTTCGATTATCTCCTGGCTGGTAACGGCAGTCGGCTCAATGGCGCTGGCGTGGGCGTTTGCCAAGTGCGGGATGTTCAGCCGTAAGTCTGGCGGCATGGGCGGCTATGCCGAATATGCGTTTGGTAAGTCCGGTAACTTTATGGCCAACTATACCTACGGCGTGTCGCTGCTGATCGCCAACGTGGCGATTGCCATCTCCGCTGTCGGTTACGGTACGGAGCTGTTTGGCGCGACGCTGACCCCGGTGCAGATTGGGCTGGCGACCATCGGCGTGCTGTGGATCTGCACCGTCGCCAACTTTGGCGGCGCGCGCATCACCGGACAACTCAGCAGCATCACCGTCTGGGGCGTGATCATTCCGGTAGTCGGTCTGTGCATCATCGGCTGGTTCTGGTTCAGCCCGACGCTGTACGCCAATTCCTGGAACCCGCATCACGTGCCGTTCTTTACCGCCGTGGGATCGTCCATCGCCATGACGCTATGGGCTTTCCTCGGGCTGGAGTCAGCCTGTGCGAATGCGGAAGTGGTGGAAAACCCGGAAAAGAACGTGCCGATCGCGGTACTCGGCGGGACGCTGGGGGCGGCGGTGATCTATATCGTCTCAACCAACGTGATTGCGGGAATTGTGCCCAACATGGATCTCGCCAACTCCACGGCGCCGTTCGGGCTGGCGTTTGCGCAGATGTTTACGCCAGAGGTAGGGAAAGTGATCATGGGACTGATGGTGATGTCCTGCTGCGGCTCGCTGCTGGGCTGGCAGTTCACCATCGCCCAGGTATTCAAATCCTCCGCTGACGAAGGTTATTTCCCGAAAATCTTCTCCCGCGTCACCAAAGCGGATGCGCCGGTACAGGGTATGCTGGCGATTGTGATTTTCCAGAGCGGTTTGTCGCTGATGACCATCAGCCCGTCACTGAACAGCCAGTTTAATGTACTGGTCAACCTGGCGGTGGTGACGAACATCATTCCGTACATTCTGTCGATGGCGGCACTGGTGATTATTCAGAAGGTGGCGAAGGTGGATCCGCGCAAAGCCCGGGCGGCCAATATCGTGGCGCTGATTGGGGCGATTTACAGCTTCTATGCGCTCTACTCGTCCGGTCAGGAGGCGATGCTGTATGGCGCGATGGTGACCTTTATGGGCTGGACGCTGTACGGTCTGGTATCGCCGAGATTTGAACTGAAGAATAAGCATAGTTAAAAAAGAAGCCCGGTGGCGCTAACGCTTACCGGGTCTACGAGATCACTGTTTTCTCCCTCTCCCTGTGGGAGAGGGCCGGGGTGAGGGCATCAGCCCGCACCAGACACCATTTACGCGTTTTTCAGCACTTCGCTGACAATCTCTACCGCTTCTTTCTCAATCTGCTGGCGGTGCTCAGCGCCGAGGAAGCTTTCGCAATAGATTTTATACGCATCTTCCGTACCGGATGGACGCGCGGCGAACCAACCGTTTTCGGTCATCACCTTCAGGCCGCCGATGGATGCGCCGTTACCCGGTGCCGCCGTCAGACGCGCGGTGATCGGGTCACCTGCCAGGGTGCTTGCGCTGACCATCTCCGGAGAGAGTTTGGACAGAGCGGCTTTCTGAGCAGAGGTCGCGCCAGCCTGAATACGGTTATAGCTTGGCGCACCAAAGCGTGCCGCCAGGTCGTTGTAATGTTCCTGCGGGTTCTTACCGGTAACCGCGGTGATTTCCGCCGCCAGCAGGCACATGATGATGCCGTCTTTATCGGTTGACCATGGGGTGCCGTCGAAGCGCAGGAAGGATGCCCCCGCGCTCTCTTCACCACCAAAGCCGAAGCTGCCGTCGTGCAGACCGTCAACAAACCACTTGAAGCCCACCGGCACTTCCACCAGCTTGCGGCCCAGCGCATCGACCACACGGTCAATCATGGCGGAAGAGACCAGCGTTTTACCCACCGCAACCTCTTTGCCCCACTGCGGACGATGCTGGAAGAGATAATTGATCGCAACAGCCAGGTAGTGGTTAGGGTTCATCAGCCCAGCCGGGGTGACGATACCGTGGCGGTCGTAGTCCGGGTCGTTGGCAAACGCCAGGTCGAACTTGTCGCGCAGCGCCAGCAGGCCAGCCATTGCGCATTCGGAGGAGCAGTCCATACGGATCGCGCCGTCTTTGTCCAGGTGCATAAAGCGGAAGGTCTGATCGACGTGATCGTTCACGATGGTCAGATCCAGCTTGTAGTGCTCGGCAATGCGTTTCCAGTATTCAATACCGGAGCCGCCCAGCGGATCCACGCCCAGCTTCAGACCGGCTTTCTGGATAGCGGCCATATCGACGATATCCGCCAGCCCTTCCACGAACGGCTGCACCAGATCCTGCTCTTTCACGTGGCCGGACGCCATGGCTTCATCCAGCGAGATGCGCTTCACGCCGTTCAGACCGTTAGCCAGTAACGCGTTGGCGCGATCTTCCACCACTTTCGTGACGTTGGTATCCGCCGGGCCACCGTTAGGTGGGTTGTACTTGATGCCGCCATCTTCCGGTGGGTTGTGGGACGGGGTGATCACAATACCGTCCGCCTGCGCGCCACCTTTTTTGTTATGTACCAGAATAGCGTTAGAAACCGCAGGCGTTGGCGTGAAACCGTTGTTCTCCTGAACAATCACGTCTACGCCGTTTGCCGCCAGTACTTCCAGCACGGAGATAAAGGCAGGTTCAGACAGGGCGTGGGTATCTTTCCCAACATAGCACGGACCGGTGACGCCATTTTTGGCGCGCTCTTCCGCGATGGCCTGAGCAATGGCCAGAATGTGCGGTTCGTTAAAGCTATGGCGCGCCGCGCTGCCGCGGTGGCCAGATGTACCAAACTTCACTGCGTGTTCTGCGTTGCCCACCACCGGCTTCAGCACGTAGTACTGCGCGGTCAGTTGAGCGACGTTAATCAAATCGCGTTGTTGTGCAGGTTGTCCTGCACGGCTGTGATTTGCCATTGCCTGGTCCTTCTGATGCAAGGGTTAAATTGTACCGCAAACCTTTTCGATCAATTCCGCCGGGAACTGCATGGACTGCATGATATGTTCGATCATGCTGCACTTGCGGCCCGTATTGGTATTGGTGATCACCCAGTATGGCGTACCGGGAACATGTTTGGGTTTGGTTTGGTTGCCATTTTGCAGCAGGGTCTGCTCGTCACCTGCGAAGTAAACGCGCGTGCGACCGTGCAGCGACTCTGTCGCTTCTGCAAATGCGTTGTTATCCAGTGAGTAAAGTGTAGACAGCACCAGCATAAAGCGGTTAACCGCCTTTTTCTGCTCTGCATATTCATCGGACAGCAGCAGCTCGCGCATCGCGCGCACTTTGTCTTTTGCCGGCATGACGGCAGGTTTTACTTGTGCAACAACGCTCGGCTGAGACACGACATCTTTAGTGACAGGAGTGGGCTGTGAGGCGGCGGAAATTTTAAGCATGCGCCGTA
The DNA here is from genome assembly GCF_021869665.1 of Enterobacter cloacae complex sp. ECL411. Lineage (NCBI taxonomy): Bacteria > Pseudomonadati > Pseudomonadota > Gammaproteobacteria > Enterobacterales > Enterobacteriaceae > Enterobacter > Enterobacter cloacae complex sp. ECL411. The sequence continues at coordinate 1,309,951 of NZ_CP091486.1, read as the reverse complement.
AAATGTCGGACGCGCTCTCCCCAATATGCCGCGTCTGGCTGGCAATATACTGATAGAGTTCGTCATCAACTTCGATTGTTTTCATCTTAATCCAGTGCGATATCTTATCTGAATACAAGTCGTTGAGATTATAAGGTCTAATCCCAACAGCGGATAGCGTCAAACCAGGTTGGCGGCAAAAGTCAGATTAAACTGGATCCTTGCCCCCGGGCGGCAGAATGGTCAACATGATACCCTAACCTGACAAACCTAAAAAAAGAACTTTGCCATGAAATTGAATACCCGAGCGCAAACTGCACAATCGCCGAACAATAATTCTCCCATCGTACTGGTTCACGGCCTGTTTGGTAGTCTGGATAACCTGGGCGTGCTGGCGCGCGATTTAGTGACCGATCACGAGATCCTCCAGGTTGATATGCGCAATCACGGTCTTTCAGGGCGCTCTGAGGAGATGACCTACGCAGCCATGGCGCAGGATCTGCGTGACACCCTCGATGCGAATAATATCCAGAAAGCGACGCTCATCGGGCATTCAATGGGCGGTAAAGCGGTGATGGCGCTTACAGCGCTGGCCCCTGAGCGAATTTCCGGTCTGGTGGTCATTGACGTTGCGCCCGTCAATTACGACGTTCGCCGTCACGATGAGATTTTCGCTGCGATCAATGCTGTGACAGAGTCAGGCGTCTCCACACGCCAGCAGGCGGCAGCCGTTATGCGCGAGCATCTCGATGAAGAAGGCGTGGTCCAGTTCCTGCTGAAATCCTTTGTTGACGGACAATGGCGCTTTAACGTCCCGGTACTGTGGGATCAGTATTCGCATATTGTGGGGTGGGAAAATGTCCCCGCCTGGCCGCACCCTACCCTCTTTATTCGCGGCGGCAACTCCCCTTACGTCACTGACGCGTACCGTGACACGCTGCTGGCGCAATTTCCGCAGGCTCGCGCTCACGTCATCGCCGGTGCCGGGCACTGGGTCCACGCGGAAAAACCGGATGCGGTCCTGCGCGCCATTCGCCGCTATCTTACTGATACAGCGAATTGATTAAAAAGCCAGCGACCGGAAGACGACGGGCTTCCAGTCGTTGGCGTGTGGATTTGGGTGATGTATGATGGCGCGCTTATCGCCCGGGCATTAGCAGGGCGGCGTGTTTCCCCCGAAGTCTCAGAATCATGGCCAAAGAACAAACGGACCGTACGACACTAGATCTGTTCGCGAATGAGCGTCGACCGGGACGACCGAAAACGAATCCGTTTTCGCGCGATGAACAGCTGCGTATCAATAAACGCAACCAGCTTAAACGCGATAAAAATCGTGGGCTTAAGCGTGTCGAACTCAAGCTGAATGCCGATGCCGTCGATGCGCTTAACGAGTTAGCTGACGCGCGCAACATCAGCCGCAGCGAACTGATCGAAGAGATGCTGATCGCCCAGCTTGAGACGTTACGCGGCAAGGCGTGAGTCAGAAAATCCCCAATATTACCTTTTTCATGTAGCACAGAGTGCAGTCCTGCGTGATAGCTGTTTCCGCAGGGTTGCCTGTTCTGCTATTATTGCCCTTATCCGTGGACAATTTGCGCCACCATACCATTAAGTTTCAAGAGGTTATTTTACTCATGGCAATCATCGGCATTTTCTTTGGCAGTGATACCGGCAATACTGAAAATATCGCAAAAAACATTCAAAAACAGCTCGGTAAAGACGTTGCTGATGTGCATGACATCGCCAAGAGCAGCAAAGAAGATCTCGAGGGCTATGACATCCTGCTGCTGGGCATCCCGACCTGGTACTACGGTGAAGCACAGTGTGACTGGGACGATTTCTTCCCGACGCTGGAAGAAGTCGACTTCAACGGCAAGCTGGTTGCCCTGTTTGGCTGTGGCGATCAGGAAGACTACGCTGAGTATTTCTGTGATGCGCTGGGCACTATTCGCGACATCATTGAGCCGCGCGGTGCGGCGATCGTTGGTCACTGGCCAACAGCGGGTTACCACTTCGAAGCTTCCAAAGGTCTGGCAGATGACGATCACTTCGTTGGCCTTGCCATTGATGAAGACCGTCAGCCAGAGCTGACCGCAGAGCGTGTAGAAAAATGGGTTAAGCAGGTTCGTGAAGAGCTGAACCTGGACGATATCCTTAACGCCTGATATCCCTGCGGCGCAACTCCGGTTGCGCCCGTTGTCCAGGTAAAACCGATTAAATTAATTGCTACAAACTTTTAACTTTTTCGTCCAGACCTGTACAATATCCCCCTGGTAAAAAGTGGGTGCCATCGAACAAGTTTGTTGGTGATACCACGTTTTTATAAGCATACTTTGCTTGAGACTTGCAGTTTCCATTTAGCCATGGCAGTTCTATAATGAGACGCATTATCCCAAGTGCATTTTCTGTCACTTCTTCTTTTGAAGTGAATCGTTTAGCAACAGGACAGATTCCGCATGACTGACAACAATACCGCATTAAAGAAAGCTGGCCTGAAAGTAACGCTTCCTCGGTTAAAAATCCTTGAAGTGCTTCAGGGGCCAGACAATCACCATGTCAGTGCGGAAGACCTTTATAAGCGTCTTATCGATATGGGTGAAGAGATTGGGCTGGCAACCGTCTATCGTGTGCTGAACCAGTTTGATGACGCGGGCATTGTTACTCGTCATAATTTCGAAGGCGGTAAATCCGTGTTCGAGCTGACTCAGCAGCACCACCACGATCACCTGATCTGCCTCGACTGTGGCAAGGTCATTGAATTTAGCGATGATTCCATTGAATCACGCCAGCGTGAAATCGCCGCCCGTCATGGCATCCGCCTGACCAACCACAGCCTGTACCTGTACGGTCACTGCGCTGAAGGTGATTGCCGCGAAAATGAACATGCGCACGACGCAAAATAAGTCAGTGTTCATACTCTGAGCCAGCCGTGAGGTTGGCTTTTTTTTGCCTGGAAAAAGCCCGGTAAGCGCAGCGCCACCGGGCGTAAAGCAACTTATTTATTGTTATTGCGAATCTCGTCCCAAATCTTATCGCAACGCTTCGCCACTTCCTGATCGTTACCGGTTTTACGCGCCTGAATACAGGCCTGGTAATCCATCACGCGAACGTTTTCCTGCGTGGCGAATTGCTCATGGGCTTTGTCTTTTTTCAGCACGTTCAGCACGCTTTGACAGGCTTCAATCTTCTCAGGTGAACCTTGTGCGGTATTGATGCACGCGCTGTAGGCCTCTTTAAGACGGGAGTCTTCTTTCGGCGCCTGATCCTGCGCGCACGCCACCAGCCCTAATGCCAGCAGCGCAACGATTACCCTTTTTTTCATCATGTTCAGTCTCCATAACGGCGGGACACAGCCCGCCGCAGCATTCATCAGAAGATGGTAAATGGCGCAATGACCATAAATTTCACGTCGCGCTCATCCTGGAAGATGTTGCCGTAACCGCCCGCGTAGCTCGGGATATCGGAGTGGTTGTCATACTGGGTGAAGTGCAGTTTGAACATCGTGCCTTTCGCACGACCCTCCTGCAGGGTATAAATCGCATCCAGACTGTATGAAGACTCTTTCAGACGGTAGTTCGGATCGTAGTAGGCGTCTGGCGTAGCCATATCCGCTGGCTTCGCGTCCCAGGCGTACGCGTAGGACGCGCCCACTGCCCAGCCAGGCAGGTTCCAATTCTTCAGGTCATACATTGCGCCGAAGAAGACTGCCTTTTCGCCGTCGGCGTTGAAGTCAGAGCGGTTATCCCACCAGATATCCAGACGACCGTTGGAAGAGGCGTAGGTTGGCGTCATACGTTGCAGGAAATAGCCCTGCTGCCCTTCTGCCTTGACCCATGTACCCTCCAGACGCAAATCAACCTGACCCACTTTGTAGCCGAAGGTCAGCGCCTGTAACCACGCGGTGCCGTCATAAATATCATTTACGCTGCCATCGCTGACCTTGTCGCGCGTACCGTAGAACTGATAGCTGGTGCTCAGCGGGCTACCTGCGATATCAAATTTGTAGCTGGCTTTAGCAAAGTACTGATCGATATAGCCTTCAGCCTGACCAAAAGCCGCTTCCAGCACCAGATCGTTTTTGAAGTCGTACTTCGCCCCCAGCGAGTGGAGATAATCAACTTTGGTTTTTTTATCGTTTTGATAGAACTTGTCCATCTCAATGTGCCACGGCGCTTTGTACTCGTTGGTCCACATATAGGACAAGCTCAACGCCCCCGCATCGCCGTAGTCAAAATTAGCACCGGCTTCCGCGCCCTGATAGGTACCTGGCATAAAGCTCCAGTGCGGCGCTAACAGCGTCTGACCGGTTGGCTGGATATAACCACCACGCGCCCAGACCGGGCCATATTTGAATTTTGCAGCCGCTTTATACAGGCTGATTCCGCTTTTATCGCCGGACCAGTCTTCGTCGTAAGCTTTATTGCTGGAGGAGAACGCAATTTCGTTCGGATGGCCGCTGTCGCCATTTTCGGCCATTTCAATTGCGGTGAACGCTGCAATATCGATCCCGAACATATCGGCGGCATATCCCGACTGGAAATCCAGGTTGGCGTTCCAGGTCGAGTGAGAAAGGTTAGTTTTGTATTTATCTTCAGTGACGTCTTTACGGTCACGCTCACGTTGCCAGTAATAAATACCGCCCGTAAGGGTGGAATCTTCAATGAAACCTGCTGCTTTTGCCTCTGGCGCAACCACCAGGCCCGACATTGCTGTCACACCGGCGATAGCCAGCGCCAGCGCACTACGTTTGCCACTGAACGTACGCATAGATTATTCCTCTTTGACGAATTAAAACGCCTTAAACGGCGAAAAACAGAAAAGACCAAATGGTCAGGGGTAGTCAGAAATACCCTCGAATTAACTACCGTCTTTAGGTTATTTTTCGCGACGCGAATTATCAATGCTTTTAATCAGGCAAAAGTCAGGATTATGACGAAGAGCACATATTTCGTAGTGCTTTGTAACATTTACCGGGAAGCGAGTGCTGGCGGGGGAATACGCTAATTTTCAGTAAGTAACATTGAGATTGAGAATATATTTTTCAGCGTTTTTGTTTTTGGAAAACAACAAACTTTTTTTAAATAAAATAAGTAGCACCACATTGACCTGGAATGTTGGCTTTAAAAGATTATCCCGATGCTTAACGACATGATCGTTAAATAAAAAAACGCCGCATTACGCGGCGTTTGTTTCTCATTGACCAGAGCAGCGTTATTATTCGCCGATCTTAGTCCAGGTATCACGCAGACCCACGGTACGGTTAAATACCGGTTTTTCTGCCGTGCTGTAACGGCTGTCCAGGCAGAAATAACCCTCACGTTCGAACTGGAACGCTTTACCGGCTTCAGCGGCTTTCAGAGACGGTTCGGCATACCCCTGCTTGATAATCAGCGACTCAGGGTTAATAACCGCCAGGAAGTCTTCCGCTGCGCCTGGGTTAGGCACGCTGAACAGACGGTCGTAGAGACGGATCTCAACCGGCAGCGCATGCTGCGCGCTCACCCAGTGGATTACGCCTTTCACTTTACGGCCATCCGCCGGATCTTTGCTCAGCGTTTCTGCGTCGTACGTACAGAAGATGGTCGTGATGTTACCTTCCGCATCTTTCTCTACGCGCTCGGCTTTGATTACATAGGCGTTACGCAGACGTACTTCTTTGCCCAGCACCAGACGCTTGTACTGCTTGTTCGCTTCTTCGCGGAAGTCGGCACGATCGATCCAGATTTCACCGCTGAACGGCACGTCGCGGGTGCCCATTTCCGGTTTGTTCGGATGATTAGGCATAGAGACCAGTTCGCTCCCGCCCTGCGGATAGTTTTCGATAACCAGTTTCACTGGATCGATCACCGCCATCGCGCGCGGCGCGTTTTCGTTCAGGTCTTCACGAATGCAGGATTCCAGAGACGCCATTTCGATGGTGTTGTCCTGCTTGGTGACGCCGATACGTTTGCAGAACTCACGAATGGACGCAGAGGTGTAGCCACGACGACGCAGGCCAGAAATGGTCGGCATACGTGGGTCGTCCCAGCCTTCAACGTGCTTGTCAGTGACCAGCAGGTTCAGCTTACGCTTGGACATCACGGTGTATTCCAGGTTCAGACGAGAGAACTCGTACTGACGCGGATGCACAGGAATGGTGATGTTATCCAGCACCCAGTCGTACAGACGACGGTTGTCCTGGAATTCCAGCGTGCACAGAGAGTGCGTAATGCCTTCCAGCGCATCGCTGATGCAGTGGGTGAAGTCGTACATCGGGTAGATGCACCACTTGTTACCGGTCTGGTGGTGTTCTGCGAACTTAATGCGGTACAGCACCGGATCGCGCATCACGATGAACGGAGACGCCATATCGATTTTGGCACGCAGACACGCTTTACCTTCTTCGAAGCCACCGGCACGCATTTTTTCAAACAGCGCCAGGTTCTCTTCCACGCTACGATCGCGGAACGGACTGTTCTTACCGGGCTGAGTCAGCGTACCGCGGTATTCACGGATTTCGTCAGCAGAGAGCTCGTCGACGTATGCCAGACCCTTGTTAATCAGTTCAACCGCATAGGCATACAGCTGATCGAAATAGTCTGAGGAGTAGCAGATATCGCCAGACCAGTTGAAGCCCAGCCATTGCACGTCGTTTTTAATCGACTCAACGTATTCGATGTCTTCTTTTACTGGGTTGGTGTCATCGAAACGCAGGTTGCACTGCCCCTGGTAGTCTTGCGCAATACCAAAGTTCAGGCAGATCGATTTGGCGTGACCAATGTGCAGGTAGCCATTTGGCTCCGGCGGGAAACGCGTGTGGACTGTGGTGTGCTTACCACTGGCCAGATCTTCATCGATGATCTGACGAATAAAGTTACTCGGGCGGGCTTCTGCCTCACTCATCGTGGATTCCTCAAAGCGTAAACAACGTATAACGGCATATGATCTTATAAGCCGGACGTAGTGACAACCCTTAAAACGTCCCGGAAGAAAATAATGGGGGCAATTGCTGCAAAAAAAAGCGGCGGAGGATATCCCCCGCCGCTAAAGGCATAACTCTGCTCAGGAGCGATTACTTGCCTTTAATCTCATACAGTGGCGTTTGGCCTGCAACTACCTGCCCCTGCGCCTGGATCACCAGACCGCTGAAGTCGTCGATGTTGCTGCACACTACCGGGCTTATCATGGAGCGCGCGTTGGCGTTCAGGAACTCCAGATCCATTTCCAGAATCGGCTGGCCTGCCGCCACTTCAGCGCCCTCTTCCACCAGGCGAGTAAAGCCCTGACCGTTCAGCGCAACGGTATCGATACCCATATGGACAACGATCTCCGCGCCTTTTTCCGTTTCCAGGCAGAACGCGTGGTTGGTGTTGAAGATTTTCACGATAGTACCGGCTGCCGGAGAGACCACGGTTTTGTCCGTTGGTTTCACCGCCACGCCATCACCGACCGCTTTGCTGGCGAACGCTTCGTCAGGCACCTGCTCAAGCGCAACAACGTCACCTGTCACCGGAGAAACCAGCGCAGCGATGGTCACCGCATTTGGCACAGCCTGCGGTTTTGCAACCGGCGCGTCAGCCACTGGCGCGTTATCCGTTGAGGCGGCAGCGACCGGCCCACGGGCAACCACTTTTTTCATTTCATCGCCGATAGATTCGGCTTTCGCACCCACGATAACCTGGATGGTTTGTTTGTTCAGCTTCACCACACCAGACGCACCAAGGCGTTTGCACATTGCATCGCTCACGCGTGCGGAGTCGCCCACGGTCAGACGCAGACGGGTAATACAGGCATCGATCGCTTTCAGGTTGTCGGTGCCACCCACAGCGGCAATATAGCTGGTTGCCAGCTGGGTTAAACCCTCTTCGGTATTGCTGTTGGCTTCACTGGTCACAACATCATCTTTCGTATCTTCGCGGCCCGGCGTCTTCAGGTTAAACATACGAATAACCGCGCTGAACAGAACGAAGTAGATAACGAAGAAGATCAGGCCCATCACCACCAGCATCCAGACGTTGCTGCTTGCCGCCGGCAGGTTGTACATCAACACATAGTCGATAGCGCCTGCGGAGAAGGAGAAGCCTGCATGGATACCCAGAAGGGTGGCGACGAACAGGCTGATACCGGTCAGGATCGCGTGCATCAGATACAGCAGCGGAGCCAGGAACATGAACAGGAATTCCAGCGGCTCGGTCACGCCGGTCAGGAAGGCGGTGATCGCAACGGACAGCAGCATCCCGCCGACCATTGGGCGACGCGCTTTCGGCGCAGCCAGGTACATTGCCAGCGCCGCGCCAGGCAGACCAAACATCATGATTGGGAAGAAGCCGGACATGAACATGCCCGCGGTGCCGTCACCTGCGTAGAAGCGGTTGATATCACCGTGGAATACCGCGCCAGCCGCGTTGGTGAACTCACCAATCTGGAACCAGGCGATGGTGTTCAGTACCTGATGCAGACCGGTTGGGATCAGCAGACGGTTAATGAAACCGAAGATGCCCGCGCCCATTGCGCCCGCAGACACGATCCACTCGCCACCCGCATGGATAGCATGCTGAACCGGTGGCCAAACGTAGCCAAAGATGGCGGCGAGGATCAGACAGAAAAAGCCCGTCGCAATCGGCACAAAACGTTTACCGCCGAAGAAGCTCAGGAAGTCAGGCAGTTTGATACCCGCCCAGCGGTTGTACACGGCGCCACCGACCAGACCGGTAATGATACCCGCCAGTACACCCATGTTGATTTCCGGGTTGATGGTTACCATCGCTTTCGTGAGGATGAAGTAACCTACCGCCCCTGCCAGTGCCGCAGCACCGGCGCTGTCTTTTGACCAGCTTGACGCCACGCCGATGGCGAAAATCAGCGCAAGGTTGTCAAAAATGGCGCCGCCTGCCTGGGCAATAAACGGCACATTAAGAAGATCGGGTTGCCCGAATCGCAGCAGCAACGCTGCAACCGGTAGCACGGCGATAGGGAGCTGCAAAGCCCTACCGAGGCGCTGGAAAAAACCTAAAATATTCATCCTATTCCCCCTACGAGACCCTTTGTTAAGACTCGCGCATAAACTATGTTTTTATTGTGTCACGAACGATAGATACTGTTGATGATTCACTGGCAGTGTGAGTGTGTGAAAAATTAATTCGTATCGCAAATTAAACACCTATTTTTTGTGATTATTGTCACCAAATATCGTATTAAACCCTCCCTTTCACTGGCTAACCACGAAAACTTATTTTATCATTCAAAAAATCAAGACGGATTGATCCGGCCTGAAAGGTTCCAGGTTACGCTTAGTTCAGGTTGCACTAATCATCCGCCCACTTTTACTTAAACTTTAGAGGTGAATAATGAGACTGATTCCCCTGGCAACAGCTGAACAAGTCGGAAAATGGGCTGCTCGTCATATCGTTAACCGCATCAACGCGTTCAAACCAACAGCCGATCGTCCTTTCGTACTCGGTCTTCCAACCGGTGGTACTCCCCTGACCGCGTATAAGGCTTTGGTTGAAATGCACAAAGCGGGCCAGGTTAGCTTTAAACATGTTGTGACCTTCAACATGGACGAATATGTCGGCCTGCCAAAGGAACATCCGGAAAGTTACCACAGCTTTATGCACCGTAATTTCTTCGATCACGTTGATATTCCGGCTGAAAACATTAACCTGCTGAATGGAAACGCGCCTGATATTGACGCAGAATGCCGTCAGTATGAAGAAAAAATCCGTTCTTACGGTAAAATCCACCTGTTTATGGGCGGCGTAGGCAACGATGGTCATATCGCGTTCAACGAACCGGCATCTTCACTGGCTTCCCGTACCCGTATTAAAACGTTGACCCATGACACGCGTGTGGCTAACTCCCGCTTCTTTGACGGCGACGTCAATCAGGTGCCGAAATACGCGCTGACCGTGGGTGTGGGTACACTGCTGGATGCCGAAGAAGTGATGATTCTGGTACTGGGCGCAGTGAAAGCGCAAGCGCTTCAGGCTGCCGTTGAAGGCAACGTGAACCATATGTGGACGATCAGCTGCTTACAGTTGCATCCAAAAGCGGTTGTCGTGTGTGACGAACCGTCCACCATGGAGCTGAAAGTGAAAACGCTGAAATACTTCAACGAGCTGGAAGCTGAGAACATTAAAGGTCTGTAATTGAATAACCGCCTCTTTTATCAGAGGCGGTCGCTTTTTTAACCGGGGGTCGATATGTACGCTTTAACCCACGGTCGGATTTATACCGGCCATGAAATTCTGGATGACCATGCGATTGTAATCGCCAATGGCCTGATTGAACGTGTTTGCCCGCTGGCGGAACTGCCGCCGGAGATCGAACAACGTTCCCTCAATGGAGCAGTAATCTCCCCCGGTTTCATCGACGTACAGCTTAACGGCTGCGGCGGTGTCCAGTTTAACGATACCGCAGAGGCGGTAACGGTTGAAACGCTGGAAATCATGCAAAACGCCAACGAGAAATCGGGCTGCACTAGCTATCTGCCAACGCTGATTACCAGCAGCGATGACCTGATGAAACAGGGTATCCGCGTCATGCGCGAATACCTGGCAAAACATCCGAATCAGGCGCTGGGTCTGCACCTGGAAGGACCATGGCTGAATATGGTCAAGAAAGGCACCCATAACCCGAACTACGTGCGCAAACCGGATGCCGAACTGGTGGATTACATGTGCGCCAATGCCGATGTGATCACCAAAGTGACGCTGGCACCGGAAATGACCGGCACGGACGTTATCAGCAAACTGGCCGCCGCCGGGATTGTGGTATCTGCGGGCCATTCGAACGCGACGCTGAAAGAGGCGAAGGCCGGTTTCCGCGCAGGTATTACATTTGCCACACACCTTTATAACGCGATGCCGTATATTACCGGTCGCGAACCGGGACTGGTTGGCGCAATTCTGGATGAACCAGACGTCTACTGCGGCATTATCGCCGACGGCTTGCATGTCGATTACACCAACATCCGCAACGCCAAGCGCCTTAAAGGCGACAAGCTCTGCCTGGTCACGGATGCAACCGCTCCGGCAGGAGCGAATATTGACCAGTTCATTTTTGCTGGTAAAACAATATACTACCGGAATGGACTGTGTGTGGATGAGAACGGCACGCTGAGCGGTTCTTCTCTGACGATGATCGAAGGGGTACGTAACCTCGTTGAACATTGCGGCATTGCGCTTGAGGAAGTGCTGCGCATGGCCACGCTTTATCCGGCGCGCGCTATTGGCGTCGATAAACAGCTCGGCGGTATTGCGCCAGGTATGGTTGCAAACCTGACGGCGTTCACACACGATTATAAAATTATTAAGACCATCGTTAATGGTAACGAGGTCGTCACTGAGTAAGTAAAAGTATGACACCAGGCGGACAAGCTCAAATCGGTAATGTCGATCTCGTTAAACAACTTAACAGCGCGGCAGTTTATCGCCTGATTGACCAGCACGGGCCAATCTCACGCATTCAGATAGCCGAACAAAGCCAGCTTGCTCCCGCCAGCGTGACAAAAATTACACGTCAGCTTATTGAGCGCGGCCTGATCAAAGAAGTGGATCAGCAGGCCTCCACCGGCGGCCGCCGCGCGATTTCCATCGTCACTGAAACCCGCAATTTTCAGGCCATTGGCGTTCGCTTAGGACGTCATGACACCACGCTTACGCTCTACGATCTGAGCAGCAAGGCCATTGCCGAAGAGCACTACCCCCTTCCTGAGCGCACACAGGAGACGCTCGAACACGCGTTACTGAATACCATCGCGGAGTTTATCGAAAGCTGTCAGCGCAAGATCCGTGAACTCATCGCCATCTCGGTGATTTTACCCGGTCTGGTTGACCCGGAAAGCGGCGTTATTCGCTACATGCCGCATATTAAAGTAGAGAACTGGGGGCTGGTTGAGGCGCTGGAAAAACGCTTCAAGCTGACCTGCTTTGTTGGTCACGATATCCGCTCGCTGGCGCTGGCGGAGCACTACTTTGGTGCGAGCCAGGACTGCGAAGACTCTATTCTGGTGCGCGTTCACCGTGGTACAGGTGCGGGTATCATCTCGAATGGCCGCATTTTTATTGGTCGTAACGGTAACGTAGGCGAGATCGGTCATATCCAGGTGGAACCGCTTGGCGAGCGCTGCCACTGCGGTAACTTTGGCTGTCTTGAAACCGTTGCCGCCAATGCCGCCATTGAACATCGCGTCCGCCACCTGCTGGAGCAGGGTTATCAGAGCCGCGTCACGCTGGGCGACTGTAAGATCGGTGCCATCTGCAAAGCGGCAAACAAAGGCGATGCGCTGGCCTGCGAAGTGATCGAACAGGTAGGACGCCACCTGGGTAAGACCATCGCCATTGCCATCAACCTGTTTAATCCGCAAAAAGTGGTGATCGCCGGCGAGATCGTTGAAGCCGAAAAAGTATTACTGCCTGCCATTGAAGGCTGCATCAATACCCAGGCGCTGAAGGCATTTCGCCAGAATTTGCCGGTGGTGCGATCTACGCTCGATCACCGCTCGGCAATTGGCGCATTCGCCCTGGTAAAACGTGCCATGCTCAACGGGATCCTGCTGCAACATTTGCTGGAATCCTGATCGGACCTTATAGTAACGCCTTCTTTTTTTGATGTCGGATTGTCCATGACCATTAAGAATGTAATTTGTGATATCGACGGCGTGCTGATGCACGACAACGTTGCCGTGCCGGGTGCTGCGGAGTTTCTTCACCGCATCATCGACAAAGGAATGCCACTGGTTCTTCTCACGAACTACCCTTCACAGACTGGTCAGGATCTGGCAAATCGCTTTGCTACTGCGGGCGTCAATGTCCCGGACAGCGTGTTTTATACCTCTGCGATGGCGACCGCGGATTTCCTGAAGCGTCAGGAAGGCAAAAAAGCCTACGTGGTTGGCGAAGGCGCGCTGATCCACGAGCTGTATAAAGCGGGCTTCACCATCACCGACGTGAATCCGGACTTTGTCATCGTGGGCGAAACGCGCTCCTTTAACTGGGAGATGATGCATAAAGCAGCCTACTTTGTCGCCAATGGTGCACGTTTTATCGCCACCAACCCGGATACGCACGGTCGTGGTTTTTATCCAGCCTGCGGTGCGCTGTGCGCCGGTATCGAAAAAATCTCAGGCCGTAAGCCGTTTGTTGTCGGCAAACCGAGCCCGTGGATCATCCGCGCTGCACTGAACACAATGCAGGCACACTCAGAAGAAACCGTCATTGTTGGCGACAACCTGCGCACCGATATTTTGGCCGGCTTCCAGGCCGGGCTTGAAACCATCCTGGTGCTTTCTGGCGTTTCACAGCTTGATGACATTGATACGATGCCGTTCCGGCCAAGCTGGATTTACCCCTCTGTCGACGAAATCGACGTTATTTGATTCAGAACCACGCCCCAGGGCGTGGTTTTTCATTTCTGCCGCCTGAAAATATCACTTCATCTAACGAAATCAGCTCTTCATTGAGAAATCATCAATAGAATGGCTTAATGCATACTCTTTTTTTAAGATTCGGCAATTGCCATTGCACTTTTTACGTTTTCATCGGTAAATCGCTTGCGCCCCCTCCCCTTTTTGCGGCATTTTCATAAGCAAGCAACATCACAACGCAACAGGGTTAACGGAGAAGGTTATGTGTTCTATTTTTGGCGTACTGGATATTAAAACTGACGCGGGCGAACTGCGTAAAAAAGCACTCGAATTGTCCCGCCTGATGCGCCATCGCGGTCCGGACTGGTCAGGCGTTTACGCCAGCGATAAAGCGATTCTGGCTCACGAACGTCTTTCCATTGTTGATGTCAACGCTGGCGCACAGCCGCTGTATAACGAGAAAAAAACGCACGCGCTTGCTGTTAACGGTGAAATTTACAACCATCAGGCGCTGCGCGCTGAGTACGGCGATCGCTACGCGTTTCAGACCGGCTCAGACTGCGAAGTGATCCTGGCGCTGTATCAGGAGAAAGGCCCGGAGTTCCTCGACGACCTGCAAGGTATGTTCGCCTTCGCGCTGTACGACAGCGAAAAAGACGCTTACCTGATTGGCCGCGACCATATTGGTATTATCCCGCTGTACATGGGACACGATGAACACGGTAACTTCTACGTTGCCTCAGAGATGAAAGCCCTGGTACCGGTGTGCCGCACCATCAAAGAGTTCCCGGCAGGTAGCTACCTGTGGAGTAAAGACGGCGAGATCCACCCGTACTACCAGCGCGACTGGTTTGATTATGAAGCGGTGAAAGACAACGTGACGGATAAAGCCGAACTGCGTCAGGCCCTGGAAGAGTCAGTGAAAAGCCACCTGATGTCAGACGTACCTTATGGCGTACTGCTCTCCGGCGGTCTGGACTCCTCCGTGATCTCCGCGATCACCAAGAAATTCGCTGCACGTCGCGTGGAAGATCAGGAGCGCTCTGAAGCCTGGTGGCCGCAGCTGCACTCCTTTGCCGTGGGTCTGGAAGGGGCACCTGACCTGAAAGCCGCCCAGGAAGTGGCGAACCATCTCGGCACGGTGCACCATGAAATTCACTTCACCGTACAGGAAGGTCTGGATGCGATCCGCGATGTGATCTATCACATTGAAACCTATGATGTGACCACCATTCGCGCCTCCACGCCGATGTATTTGATGTCGCGGAAGATCAAAGCGATGGGCATCAAGATGGTGCTCTCCGGCGAAGGTTCTGACGAAGTGTTTGGCGGTTATCTCTATTTCCACAAAGCGCCAAACGCCAAAGAGCTGCATGAAGAAACGGTGCGTAAGCTACAGGCGCTACACATGTTTGACTGCGCGCGCGCCAACAAAGCGATGTCCGCCTGGGGTGTGGAAGCCCGCGTGCCGTTCCTCGATAAGAAATTCCTCGATGTGGCGATGCGCATCAACCCGCAGGACAAAATGTGCGGCAACGGCAAAATGGAGAAACATATCCTGCGTGAATGTTTTGAATCCTACCTGCCGGCGAGCGTGGCGTGGCGTCAGAAAGAGCAGTTCTCCGATGGCGTAGGTTACAGCTGGATCGACACCCTGAAAGAGGTGGCGGCAAAACAGGTTTCTGATCAACAACTGGAAACTGCGAGCTTCCGCTTCCCGTACAACACGCCAGCCTCGAAAGAAGCGTATTTGTACCGTGAGATCTTTGAGGAGCTGTTCCCGGTTCCAAGTGCAGCCGAGTGCGTACCGGGTGGTCCATCGGTCGCCTGCTCTTCTGCTAAAGCCATTGAATGGGATGAATCCTTCAAAGCCATGAACGATCCGTCAGGACGCGCAGTGGGCGTTCACCAGTCTGCCTATAAATAATGTTCAGAGTATCATCAGGCCCTCCGGGGCCTGATTTTTTTTCCTCTCTTTTCCCCGCATAAAATCGATTAATAACCAATAATTGTCGAATATTCGGCCTCGCTGTTCGCAACCTAACCAAACAGTCACATTCCGGCTATTTTCATTGAAAAAGGTGTTGACGCTGCAAGGGTCTATACGCATAATGCGCCCCGCAACGCCGATAAGGTAACGCGAAAAAAAGATGGCTACGTAGCTCAGTTGGTTAGAGCACATCACTCATAATGATGGGGTCACAGGTTCGAATCCCGTCGTAGCCACCATCTTTTTTGCGGGAGTGGCGAAATTGGTAGACGCACCAGATTTAGGTTCTGGCGCCGCAAGGTGTGCGAGTTCAAGTCTCGCCTCCCGCACCATTCCCAGGTAAGCGTTGCACGGATGGGGTATCGCCAAGCGGTAAGGCACCGGTTTTTGATACCGGCATTCCCTGGTTCGAATCCAGGTACCCCAGCCATATTTCTTCGATCATGCGGTTCTCCGCGGTATTGGGGTATCGCCAAGCGGTAAGGCACCGGTTTTTGATACCGGCATTCCCTGGTTCGAATCCAGGTACCCCAGCCATCGAAGATTGCAGTACTGGCTACGTAGCTCAGTTGGTTAGAGCACATCACTCATAATGATGGGGTCACAGGTTCGAATCCCGTCGTAGCCACCATATTTATGTTATCGAATACGATTCGGTAAACTGAACATTGTTGGGGTATCGCCAAGCGGTAAGGCACCGGATTCTGATTCCGGCATTCCGAGGTTCGAATCCTCGTACCCCAGCCACTTTAAAGTCGTTAAGCAGTTTGTTTAACGCAATTGGGGTGTCGCCAAGCGGTAAGGCTCTGGTTTCTGATACCAGCATTCCGGGGTTCGAATCCCTGCACCCCAGCCACTTAAAACAAACAAGCCCGCTCTGCGGGCTTTTTTGTTTTTGTTGCTCAGAATAGTGCGGCCTGATGCCCTCACCCTAACCCTCTCCCACGGGGAGAGGGAATAAAGATTAGAGTCCGAGGGCGTATTTCAGTGCCTGACGCTTCAGACCACCGGCGCGCTCCGCCGCCATCAGTCCGATATTGCGCAATATCCGCACCGGACCCACGTCATTGCTGAACCCGGCATAGAAGAGATCCATCCCCGACTGCATAATGAAGTTATCCGCCATACGGCGCGTCTGGTAGCGCTTCAGTACCTGATGGCTGGCCCAGGCTTCCGCGTGGGCGCGAGCGTTACCCAGCACATCCAGTAACGCATCGACGTCACGGTATCCCAGGTTAACCCCCTGCCCCGCCAGCGGATGAATGGTGTGCGCCGCGTCTCCCACCAGGGCCAGCCCTTCACGGGCATACTGCAACGCATGGCGTCGCATCAGCGGGAATGCGCCAGCGGCAACCGGGGTCACGTTACCCAGACGGCGCGGGAAGTGCTGGCGGATTTCGCGCTGCAACTGATCCATGGACAGCCCCTGCAACTGTCGAATGCGCGCCGGCTTGTCGTACCACACCAGCGAAGCCCAGTTATCAAACAACGGTAAGAATGCATGCGGGCCGTTCGGCGTAAAATGCTGCCAGGTGCTTTCGCCCGGCGCGTTTTCTGACTGCACGGTGATCAGCATGCAGGACTGCTGATACTGCCAGGCATGGATCCCAATGCCTGCCATCTGCCTGACCTGCGAGTTCGCGCCATCCGCCCCCACCAACAGCTTCACGGCCAGCTCATCGTTGTTATCCAGCGTCAGGAGATATCCACCTTCATGACGATGCAGGGCTTTCAGCGAGTCCGGAACGCGCAGCGTCACCTTCGGGTGCGCCTCCAGCGCCTGCCAGAGTGCCTGCTGGAGCACGTTGTTTTCCACCATATAGCCCAGGCGCGGCAGTTTCAGCTCGGCGGCGTCAAACGAGACGTGAGCATTTTCCCACTCCCAGGTTTCAAGACGGCTGTAAGGGTGCGCGCGCATCGCCAGCACCGCCTCCCAGACGCCCAGCCCGCGAAGCAGATCAACAGAGGACGCGCTGATGGCGGAAATACGCACGTCCGGTTGGCTGGAAGGATCGAATACCGGCGGAGCCGCCTGTTCAATAACGGTTACGTCAAATCCCTGCTGCGCCAGCCCCAGCGCCAGTGCGCCGCCGACCATACCGCCGCCAACAACGGCAACTTCGGTGTTCAGGAGTGTCATGGTCACTATTCCTTATTGGAGAATACCTTAAGTTTACCGGATTTTTGCGGCCCTGAGGTTGACAACCTTCATACTGGTCACAACCGCACCAAAGCATTACAATACGCGGCTTGCAATCCTGAGCTGAGCAAGTCGATGACTAAAAAACTCCATATAAAAACCTGGGGCTGTCAGATGAACGAATACGATTCATCTAAGATGGCCGATCTGCTGGATACCACCCACGGATACCAGCTGACTGAAAATGCGAAAGAAGCCGATGTGCTGCTGCTGAACACCTGTTCAATTCGTGAAAAAGCACAGGAAAAAGTCTTTCATGTGTTAGGCCGCTGGAAGCTTCTCAAACGGAAAAATCCGGACCTGATCATTGGCGTGGGTGGCTGCGTCGCATCGCAGGAAGGTAAGCTGATCCGCCAGAGAGCCCCCTATGTGGATATCGTTTTTGGCCCTCAGACCCTGCACCGCCTGCCAGAGATGATTAATCAGGTTCGCGGCAGCCGTAGCCCAGTGGTTGACGTGAGTTTCCCGGAGATCGAGAAATTTGACCGTCTGCCAGAGCCGCGCGCTGATGGCCCGACCGCCTTCGTCTCCATCATGGAAGGCTGCAACAAATACTGTACTTACTGCGTGGTACCTTACACCCGCGGTGAAGAAGTGAGCCGCCCGGCAGACGATATCCTGTTTGAAATCGCGCAGCTTGCCGCGCAGGGCGTTCGCGAAGTGAACCTGCTGGGCCAGAATGTGAACGCCTGGCGCGGGGAAAACTACGACGGCACCACCGGCAGCTTTGCTGAACTGCTGCGTCTGGTGGCGGCGATTGACGGCATTGACCGCATTCGCTTTACCACCAGCCATCCGATGGAATTTACCGACGACATTATTGACGTCTATCGCGATACGCCAGAGCTGGTGAGCTTCCTGCACCTGCCGATCCAGTGCGGCTCTGACCGCGTGCTGAATCTGATGGGTCGTCCACATACGGTGCTGGAGTATAAGTCCACCATCCGCAAGCTGCGTGAAGCGCGCCCGGATATCCAGATTAGCTCCGACTTTATCGTCGGCTTCCCTGGCGAAACCGCTGATGACTTCGAGCGCACCATGAAGCTCATCGGCGAGGTGAATTTCGACGTCAGCTACAGCTTCATCTTCTCAGCACGCCCGGGCACCCCAGCGGCCGATATGGTTGACGATGTGCCGGAAGAAGAGAAAAAGCAGCGTCTGTATATTTTGCAGGAGCGTATCAACCAGCAGGCCAACGCCTGGAGCCGTCGTATGCTCGGCACTGTCCAGCGTATTCTGGTGGAAGGCACTTCCCGTAAGAGCATCATGGAACTGTCTGGTCGAACCGAAAATAACCGCGTGGTGAATTTTGAAGGCACCCCGGACATGATTGGTAAGTTTGTGGACGTCGAGATTGTCGAAGTGCTCAAGAACTCGCTGCGCGGGAAGGTGGTACGCACTGAGGACGAAATGGGTCTGCGTATTGCACAGACTCCGGAATCCGTTATCTCTCGCACCCGTAAAGTCAACGATTCTGGCGTAGGTATTTACCAGCCCTGATCCCTCTGGCCTGCCTGTCCGGCAGGCCTTGTATTTCCTCTCATCACCCCCAATATCTACCGCAACGCTTGCGCCTTTATTCTATGGCGTGAATAATTTCGGTAATGACCGTTTTATTACGCCGTGTGGCCACAGGTCAGTTAACCAAATAAAGAGGAACAGTTTGAACATAGATACGCGTGAAATTAGCCTTGAGCCCGCAGACAACGCTCGCCTGCTGAGCCTGTGCGGGCCGTTTGATGACAACATCAAACAACTGGAGCGACGTCTGGGTATCGAAATCAATCGTCGCGATAACCATTTCAAACTCACCGGACGCCCAATCTGCGTCAACGCCGCGGCAGATATTCTCCGCAGCCTGTATGTTGATACCGCCCCGATGCGCGGTGAGATCCAGGATATTGAACCTGAACAGATCCACCTGGCCATCAAAGAGGCGCGCGTGCTTGAGCAGAGCGCGGAAAGCGTGCCGGACTATGGCAAAGCCATCAACATTAAAACCAAACGCGGCGTGATTAAGCCTCGTACCCCGAACCAGGCACAGTACATCGCCAACATTCTCGACCATGACATCACCTTTGGCGTGGGTCCGGCGGGTACGGGTAAAACCTATCTGGCCGTTGCTGCTGCGGTCGATGCACTTGAGCGTCAGGAGATCCGCCGTATCCTGCTGACCCGCCCTGCTGTAGAAGCCGGTGAGAAACTCGGCTTCCTGCCGGGCGATTTAAGTCAGAAAGTGGACCCCTACCTGCGCCCACTGTACGACGCGCTGTTCGAAATGCTTGGCTTCGAGAAAGTTGAAAAGCTCATCGAGCGTAACGTGATTGAAGTGGCCCCGCTGGCCTACATGCGTGGGCGTACACTTAACGACGCGTTCATCATTCTGGATGAGAGCCAGAACACCACCATCGAACAGATGAAGATGTTCCTGACGCGTATTGGCTTTAACTCGAAAGCGGTTATTACCGGTGACGTCACCCAGATTGACCTGCCGCGTAACACCAAATCGGGTCTGCGTCACGCCATCGAAGTCCTGGCCGAGGTAGAGGAAATCAGCTTCAACTTCTTCCACAGTGAAGACGTGGTACGCCACCCGGTGGTCGCGCGTATCGTTAACGCTTATGAGGCCTGGGAAGAGGCAGATCAGAAGCGCAGGGCCGAGCTGGCCGCAGAACGTAAGCGCGAAGCGCAGGAGCATGAACAGAAATGAGTCAGGTGATCCTCGATTTACAGCTGGCCTGTGAAGATAATTCCGGCATGCCAGAAGAGGCACAGTTTCAGAAATGGCTGGATGCCGTTATCCCCCAGTTTCAGGAAGAATCAGAGGTCACGATTCGCCTGGTGGATGAAGCAGAAAGCCATGAGCTCAACCTGACCTATCGCGGGAAAGATAAGCCGACCAATGTGCTCTCTTTCCCGTTCGAAGCCCCTCCGGGCATTGAGATGCCGCTGCTGGGCGATCTGATCATCTGCCGTCAGGTGGTTGAGCAGGAAGCCAAAGAGCAGCAAAAGCCGCTGGAAGCGCACTGGGCACACATGGTGGTGCACGGTAGCCTGCATCTTCTGGGTTACGACCATATTGAAGATGACGAAGCGGAAGAGATGGAATCCCTTGAGACAGAGATAATGCTTGCTCTGGGCTATGAGGATCCGTACATTGCCGAGAAAGAATAGTCAGTCACTGACTACCATGCCGCCGCGCAGGGACATAGCGCGGCGGTTAACGTTGAACTAACAAGAGAACCCTTAACAAACGCCATGAGCGACGACAATTCACACAGTAGCGACACGACAACCACTAAAAAGGGATTTTTCTCCCTCATCCTGAACCAGCTTTTCCACGGCGAACCGAAAAACCGTGATGAACTGCTGGAGCTGATTCGTGATTCCGGGCAGAACGACCTTATCGACGAAGATACGCGCGAAATGCTCGAAGGGGTGATGGACATCGCCGACCAGCGCGTCCGCGACATCATGATCCCCCGCTCGCAGATGATTACCCTGAAACGCAACCAGACGCTGGACGAGTGCCTCGATGTGATTATCGAATCGGCTCACTCACGTTTCCCGGTCATCAGCGAAGACAAAGATCACATCGAAGGGATTTTGATGGCGAAAGATCTGCTGCCGTTTATGCGCAGCGATGCCGAAGCCTTCAGTATGGAAAAAGTGTTACGCCCGGCCGTGGTTGTGCCGGAAAGTAAACGTGTGGATCGGATGCTGAAGGAGTTTCGCTCCCAGCGCTATCACATGGCGATTGTTATTGATGAATTTGGTGGCGTTTCCGGTCTGGTCACAATCGAAGACATCCTTGAGCTGATCGTGGGCGAAATCGAAGATGAGTATGACGAAGAAGAGGATATCGACTTCCGTCAGCTGAGCCGCCACACCTGGACCGTGCGCGCGCTGGCCTCCATTGAAGACTTCAATGACACCTTTGGCACCAGCTTCAGCGATGAAGAAGTGGACACCATTGGTGGTCTGGTGATGCAGGCCTTCGGCCATCTTCCGGCCCGCGGTGAAACCGTTGACATCGATGGTTACCAGTTCAAGGTCGCAATGGCTGACAGCCGACGTATTATTCAGGTTCATGTCAGAATGCCGGACGACTCACCGGTGCCAAAACTGGAAGATTAATGTAAATGGCATTTGCCCCACTCTTTGAACGCCAGCGCGTCCGTTTGCTGCTGGCGCTGTTACTCGGAGCCAGCGGTACGCTGGCTTTTTCTCCTTACGATATCTGGCCAGCCGCTATTCTCTCCCTGATGGGGCTACAGGGTCTTACCCTGAACCGTCGTCCGGTACAGGCCGCGGCCATAGGCTACTTCTGGGGGCTGGGGCTGTTTGGCTCTGGTATCAACTGGGTCTACGTCAGTATCGCGCAATTTGGCGGAATGCCGGGGCCGGTTAACGTCTTCCTGGTTGTGCTGCTCGCCGCCTATCTTTCGCTCTACACTGGCCTGTTCGCCGGTATTCTATCTCGTCTGTGGCCTAAAACGACCTGGCTGCGCGTCGCGATAGCGGCTCCCGTTGTCTGGCAAATCACCGAATTTCTGCGCGGCTGGGTACTGACCGGCTTCCCGTGGTTGCAGTTCGGCTATAGCCAGGTGGACGGCCCGCTGAAAGGTCTGGCTCCCGTCATGGGCGTGGAGGCGATTAACTTCCTGCTCATGGCGGTCAGCGGCCTGCTGGTGCTGGCTCTGGTGACACGTAACTGGAAGCCGCTGGTTGCCGCGTTAATCCTGTTTGCCCTGCCTTTCCCACTGCGTTATATCCAGTGGTTCACGCTGGAGCCCGCGCGCGCCACGCAGGTATCGTTGATACAGGGCGATATCCCGCAGTCATTGAAATGGGATGAGAATCAGCTGCTGAACACGCTGAAAATCTACGCCAACGCCACTGAAAAGGTGATGGGCAAATCGCAGCTCATCATCTGGCCTGAGTCTGCGATCCCGGATCTGGAGATCAATCAGCAGCCCTTCCTGAAGATGATGGACGATCTGCTGCGCGCGCGCGGCAGTACGCTGATTACCGGAATTGTGGATGCGCGTCTCAATCAGCAGAACCGCTATGACACGTACAACACGATCATTACGCTCGGTAAGGACAGCGAATACAGCTATACCTTCACCAATCGTTACAACAAAAATCACCTTGTACCGTTTGGCGAATTTGTTCCGCTGGAGTCTATTCTGCGCCCACTGGCACCGTTCTTTGACCTGCCGATGTCCTCATTCAGCCGGGGCCCTTACGTTCAGCCGCAGCTGCATGCGCACGGTTTTGCCCTGACGGCCGCTATTTGCTACGAGATTATCCTCGGCGAGCAGGTGCGCGATAACTTCCGCCCGGACACCGACTATCTGCTGACCATCTCAAACGATGCGTGGTTCGGTAAATCGATCGGCCCGTGGCAGCACTTCCAGATGGCACGAATGCGTTCTCTGGAGCTGGCACGTCCGCTGTTGCGCAGCACCAATAACGGCATCACCGCCGTGATTGGCCCGCAGGGTGAAATCCAGGCCATGATCCCGCAGTTCACCCGTGAGGTGCTGACCACGAAAGTGACGCCAGCTACGGGCCTGACGCCTTATGCGCGCACCGGGAACTGGCCGCTGTGGATCCTGACCACGCTGTTCGGTTTTGCCGCCGTAGTGATGAGCCTGCGTCAGCGTCGTAGATAACCTGGCCTTCTGTTGCCGGGTGGCGGCTACGCCTTACCCGGCCTACTCTCCGGCGCAGCCGCCACCCGACAATTTCCTCCTAAACTTCAATTCTGGCACGCCTGTTGCTTTGTTTAATTACGCAAACGCTGTCTGGCTTAACGTGCAACCTTGTCGCACCAGCATGGATCTCCGGTAGCACCGAAACGGTGCAACGAGAGATTATTGCCTCTGAATGGTGCGGCGCGCTTCGCAAAAATAAACAATAACGCAGCAAAATCTTTACATTAAGCCAGACTAAATGTTAACAAGCTTGCATAACACTGCACTCGCATTGCGCGAGATATAACAACATCACAATGGGTATCAAAGCGTCACTGGCGCTGATAAGAAAGGAGTTGGGTATGCAATTACGTAAACTGGCCACAGCAATGCTGGTTATGGGAATGTCTGCGGGTATCGTTCACGCTGAAGACGCTCCGGCAGCAGGAAGCACTCTCGACAAGATTGCCAAAAACGGCGTGATCGTGGTCGGCCACCGTGAATCTTCTGTCCCGTTCTCTTACTACGACAACACGCAAAAAGTCGTGGGCTATTCACAGGATTACTCCAACGCCATCGTTGAAGCCGTGAAGAAAAAGCTGAACAAACCTGACCTGCAAGTGAAGCTGATCCCCATCACTTCACAGAACCGTATTCCTCTGCTGCAAAACGGCACATTTGATTTTGAATGTGGCTCAACCACCAACAACCTTGAGCGTCAGAAACAGGCCGCTTTCTCGGACACTATCTTCGTTGTAGGCACCCGCCTGCTGACGAAGAAAGGCGGCGATATCAAAGATTTTGCTGACCTGAAAGGCAAAGCGGTTGTCGTGACCTCCGGTACCACGTCCGAAGTGCTGCTGCACAAGCTGAACGACGAGAAGAAAATGGACATGCGCATCATCAGCGCGAAAGATCACGGCGACTCCTTCCGTACCCTGGAAAGCGGTCGTGCCGTTGCGTTTATGATGGATGACGCTCTGCTGGCAGGCGAGCGCGCCAAGGCGAAGAAACCAGACAACTGGGAAATCGTCGGGACTGCGCAGTCGAAAGAAGCTTACGGCTGTATGCTGCGTAAAGGCGATGAAGGCTTCAAAAAGCTGATCGATGACACCATCGCTCAGGCGCAAACCTCTGGCGAAGCGGCAAAATGGTTCGACAAATGGTTCAAGAACCCAATTCCACCAAAAAACCTGAACATGAACTTTGAACTGTCTGACGACATGAAAGCGCTGTTCAAATCACCAAACGACAAAGCTCTTAACTAACTAGAACGACAGGGGCGGGATCTCCTGCCCTCTCGATTGTCGGGAAGCATGGACAGACTATACGTTGAGTGGTCGTTCCCCACTCAGCGCAAAAATTGAGCTTCTCACCAATCTTCGAGGGTAGCGCTGCTACCCTCTTTTTTCTGGAGTTTACTATGTCAATTGACTGGAACTGGGGCATCTTTCTGCAACAAGCCCCGTTCGGCAACACCACCTATCTCGGCTGGCTGTGGAGCGGCTTTCAGGTTACCGTTGCGTTATCGATAACGGCGTGGATTATCGCGTTTCTTGTCGGTTCGCTGTTCGGTATTCTGCGTACCGTCCCTAACCGTTTTCTCTCTTCGATTGGCACGCTCTATGTGGAACTGTTCCGTAACGTTCCGCTGATCGTGCAGTTCTTTACCTGGTATCTGGTGATCCCGGAACTGCTGCCGGAAGATCTCGGCATGTGGTTCAAGGCCGAGCTGGATCCTAACGTACAATTCTTTGTCTCCTCCATGCTGTGTCTGGGACTGTTCACCGCTGCGCGCGTCTGCGAGCAGGTGCGTGCCGCCATACAGTCACTGCCACGCGGACAAAAGAATGCGGCACTGGCGATGGGCCTGACCCTGCCACAAGCCTACCGTTACGTACTGCTGCCTAACGCTTACCGCGTCATCGTTCCGCCGATGACCTCCGAGATGATGAACCTGGTAAAAAACTCGGCCATCGCCTCAACCATTGGTCTGGTAGATATGGCGGCGCAGGCGGGCAAACTGCTGGATTACTCCGCTCATGCATGGGAATCCTTCACGGCAATCACGCTCGCCTATGTTCTGATTAACGCTTTCATCATGCTGGTGATGAACCTGGTTGAACGCAAAGTACGCCTGCCGGGCAATCTGGGGGGCAAATAATGTACGAATTTGACTGGAGTTCCATTGTTCCCTCCATGCCTTATCTGCTGGATGGCCTGGCGATCACCTTAAAGATTACCGTAATCGCCATTATCGTCGGTATTGTCTGGGGCACCCTGCTGGCAGTGATGCGCCTGTCGAGCTTTAAACCGCTCGCCTGGTTTGCTACGGCTTACGTTAACGTGTTCCGCTCCATTCCACTGGTCATGGTGCTGTTGTGGTTTTACCTGATTGTTCCCGGCTTTTTACAGAACGTGCTGGGACTGTCGCCGAAAACCGATATCCGCCTGATCTCTGCCATGGTGGCATTCTCCATGTTTGAAGCCGCCTACTACTCCGAGATCATCCGCGCAGGTATTCAGAGTATCTCGCGCGGGCAGTCCAGCGCTGCGCTGGCGCTCGGTATGACGCACTGGCAGTCCATGAAGCTTATTATTCTGCCACAGGCGTTTCGCGCCATGGTTCCGCTGCTGCTGACGCAGGGCATCGTCCTGTTCCAGGATACCTCCCTGGTCTACGTGCTGAGCCTGGCAGACTTCTTCCGTACCGCCTCCACCATTGGCGAACGTGACGGAACGCAGGTTGAGATGATCCTCTTCGCGGGCGGGGTCTATTTTGTGATTAGTTTAAGCGCATCGCTGTTGGTCAGCTGGCTGAAGAAAAGGACCGTATAATGATTTCCCTGAAAAATGTTTCTAAATGGTATGGGCACTTTCAGGTGCTGACCGACTGCTCAACAGAA
Source organism: Enterobacter cloacae complex sp. ECL411 (assembly GCF_021869665.1). Lineage (NCBI taxonomy): Bacteria > Pseudomonadati > Pseudomonadota > Gammaproteobacteria > Enterobacterales > Enterobacteriaceae > Enterobacter > Enterobacter cloacae complex sp. ECL411. The sequence goes on along the minus strand of NZ_CP091486.1, from coordinate 1,283,829 downwards.
GTGAAAAAAGGCGATGTGGTGGTGGTATGCGGCCCGTCCGGCTCCGGTAAGTCGACGCTTATCAAAACCGTTAATGGGCTGGAACCTGTCCAGCAGGGCGAGATTGTCGTTAACGGCACCAAAGTGAATGACCGCAAAACCAACCTTGCCCAGCTTCGCTCCCACGTTGGGATGGTGTTCCAGCATTTTGAGCTGTTCCCTCACCTCTCCATCATTGAGAACCTGACGCTGGCGCAGGTGAAAGTGCTGAAGCGCGACAAAAAAGCGGCGCGTGAAAAGGGGCTGAAGTTGCTGGAACGCGTCGGGCTGTCTGCACATGCGGATAAGTTCCCGGCGCAGCTTTCGGGCGGCCAACAGCAGCGCGTGGCAATCGCGCGTGCGCTGTGCATGGATCCGGTGGCGATGCTGTTTGATGAGCCGACGTCCGCGCTCGATCCTGAGATGATCAACGAAGTGCTGGACGTTATGGTGGAACTGGCGCACGAAGGGATGACCATGATGGTGGTGACGCACGAAATGGGCTTCGCCCGTAAAGTGGCCAACCGTGTGATCTTCATGGATGAAGGGAAAATTGTTGAAGACTCACCGAAAGAAGAGTTCTTCGCAAATCCTAAATCTGAACGTGCAAAAGACTTCCTCGCCAAAATCCTGCATTAATCTTTTTAGTGCGCAATCTGTGGATTGCGCACTGCTTCACGCTTTAGATCTCTTTTTCTATTCGGCGTCACATCGCAGCGTTAACCTTGTCACAAATAATGCTAAGAATGGAGAACGCCATGGCACAGCCTATTATTCTCGACTGCGATCCGGGTCATGATGACGCAATCGCACTCGTCCTTGCTCTTGCCTCCCCTGAACTGGACGTAAAAGCTGTCACCGCCTCTGCAGGGAACCAGACGCCGGATAAAACCCTGCGAAACGTGTTGCGCATGTTAACGCTGCTAAAACGCACCGATATTCCGGTCGCAGGTGGCGCCATTAAGCCGCTAATGCGCGAGCTGATCATTGCGGATAACGTTCACGGTGAAAGTGGGCTGGATGGCCCGGCGCTGCCGGAGCCGGGTTTCGCACCACAAAACTGTACTGCCGTCGAGCTCATGGCGAAAGTTCTGCGTGAAAGCGCAGAGCCCGTGACGCTGGTGGCGACCGGCCCACAGACCAACGTAGCGCTGCTGCTGAACAGCCATCCTGAACTGCACAGCAATATCGCCCGTATCGTCATCATGGGCGGGGCAATGGGGCTGGGGAACTGGACGCCAGCCGCGGAGTTCAACATCTTTGTTGACCCGGAAGCCGCAGAAATCGTCTTCCAGTCGGGCCTACCGATTGTGATGGCGGGGCTGGACGTTACCCACCGCGCACAAATTATGGCGCAGGACATCGAACGATTTCGTACTGTGGGTAACCCGGTTGCAACAACCGTGGCAGAGCTGCTCGATTTCTTTATGGAGTATCACAAAGCCGAGAAGTGGGGATTCCACGGCGCCCCGCTGCATGACCCATGCACCATCGCCTGGCTACTGAAGCCGGAAATGTTTACTACGGTCGAGCGTTGGGTTGGTGTGGAAACACAGGGGAAATATACCCAGGGAATGACGGTGGTGGACTATTACTCGCTGACGGGAAACAAGCCGAATACCACAGTGATGGTGGATATCGATCGGAAAGCGTTTGTGGATTTGCTGGCGGAGAGGCTGGCTTATTATTCTGCGGCCTGATGCCCTCACCCACAGGGAGAGGGAGCAGACACTAAAAACGGCAACGACGTTGCCGTTTTGCTTTTACCTACGGCTCAAACGGCCGACGCTGGAACTGGTCGTGCCCGCATTTCGGACACAGCGACAGCACCTCCGGCGTATAAACGGCGATATGGTGGTGGCACTTCTCACACACCAGGTTCCCCAGCCCCACCACTTCGCCGCTGTGATAGACACCGTGGTGGTTTAAATCCTGGAACACCTCGCGCCACTCCAGTTGGGTTTTATCGGTAATATCCGCCAGCTCCTGCCACAGGCTCTCTTTAATTACCCGCATAAAAACACTGTCGGCGATTTCGTCCTGGCTCTCTTCATAGCTTCGCGCAAACTCTTCCAGGTCGCGGCGCACGGCGCGCGTCACCTCTTCCACTTCGGTTCGCGATAACTCACCCGTTTGCGTTACGCGTGCGCGTGCCTGTTCGACCAACGCGTCGATATCACGCTCGCCGTTACGCAGCCTTTCCGTCAGAGTCGCTACCAGTTCACGGTAAAATTGAGCAACCTTGTTCATCATTTTGCCTCCCGGGTAAGTAACTGTCTCTAATAATAGACCTTATTTCGTCGCCGCTTTGTCAGGTGAAGCACAGACCCGGTAAATTCCTGCAAAGTGCATTTGCGTGAAAGGCTGTTTTGACGCGGGCGTTTGGGCTATGCTATGCGGATCTGAATTACCACATCCATTGGCTACATTTGTAGCTGTATTGAACACAGGACCACTGGCTGCCATGCAAGAGCAATACCGCCCGGAAGAGATAGAATCAAAAGTCCAGCAACACTGGGACGAGAAGCGCACCTTTGAAGTAACCGAAGACGAGAGCAAAGAGAAGTATTACTGCCTGTCGATGCTTCCCTATCCTTCTGGTCGACTACACATGGGCCACGTGCGTAACTACACCATCGGTGACGTGATTGCACGCTACCAGCGTATGCTGGGCAAAAACGTACTTCAGCCTATCGGCTGGGATGCGTTCGGCCTGCCTGCTGAAGGCGCGGCGGTGAAAAACAACACGGCACCGGCTCCGTGGACGTACGACAACATCGCGTACATGAAAAACCAGCTGAAAATGCTGGGCTTTGGCTATGACTGGAGCCGCGAGCTGGCAACCTGTACCCCGGAATACTACCGCTGGGAGCAGAAGTTCTTCACCGAGCTGTATAAAAAAGGCCTGGTCTACAAGAAAACGTCCGCCGTTAACTGGTGCCCGAACGACCAGACCGTTCTCGCGAACGAGCAGGTTATCGATGGCTGCTGCTGGCGCTGTGACACCAAAGTAGAGCGTAAAGAGATCCCGCAGTGGTTTATCAAAATCACCGCCTACGCTGACGAACTGCTGAACGATCTGGATAATCTGGATCACTGGCCTGACACCGTTAAGACCATGCAGCGCAACTGGATCGGCCGTTCCGAAGGTGTGGAAATTACCTTTAACGTAGAAAACTACGACCAGACGCTGACCGTCTACACCACCCGTCCGGACACCTTCATGGGCGCGACCTACCTGGCCGTGGCCGCAGGTCACCCGCTGGCGCAAAAAGCGGCGGAAAACAATCCGGAGCTGGCGACCTTTATCGACGAATGCCGCAACACGAAAGTGGCCGAAGCCGACATGGCGACGATGGAGAAAAAAGGCGTTGATACCGGCTTCAAAGCGATCCACCCGCTGACGGGCGAAGCGATCCCTGTCTGGGCCGCCAACTTCGTACTGATGGAATACGGCACAGGCGCCGTGATGGCCGTGCCGGGTCACGATCAGCGCGACTACGAATTTGCCACCAAATACGGCCTGACCATCAAGCCTGTTATTCTTGCTGCTGACGGCTCTGAACCCGATCTCTCTGAGCAAGCGCTGACTGAAAAAGGCACCCTGTTTAACTCCGGTGAGTTCAGCGGCCTGAGCTTCGAAGAGGGCTTCAACGCCATCGCCGACAAACTGGCCTCCCTGGGCGTGGGCGAGCGTAAAGTCAACTACCGTCTGCGCGACTGGGGCGTTTCCCGTCAGCGTTACTGGGGTGCGCCAATCCCAATGGTGACCCTGGAAGACGGCACCGTGATGCCAACGCCGGAAGATCAGCTGCCGGTGATCCTGCCGGAAGACGTGGTCATGGACGGCATCACCAGCCCGATCAAAGCCGATCCTGAGTGGGCAAAAACCACCGTCAACGGTCAGCCAGCGCTGCGTGAAACCGACACCTTTGACACCTTTATGGAATCCTCCTGGTACTATGCGCGCTACACCTGCCCGCAGTACAAAGAAGGCATGCTGGATTCCGATGCTGCAAACTACTGGCTGCCGGTAGACATCTATATCGGTGGCATTGAACACGCCATCATGCACCTGCTCTACTTCCGCTTCTTCCACAAACTGATGCGTGACGCAGGCCTGGTCAACTCCGACGAACCGGCAAAACAGCTGCTGTGTCAGGGTATGGTGCTGGCAGATGCGTTCTACTACGTTGGCGCGAACGGTGAACGTAACTGGGTTTCTCCGGTTGATGCGATTGTGGAGCGCGACGAGAAAGGCCGTATCGTGAAGGCGAAAGACGCCGAAGGTCATGAACTGGTTTATACCGGCATGAGCAAGATGTCCAAGTCTAAAAATAACGGTATCGACCCGCAGGTGATGGTTGAGCGTTACGGCGCTGACACCGTGCGTCTGTTCATGATGTTCGCCTCCCCGGCAGATATGACGCTGGAATGGCAGGAATCCGGCGTTGAAGGGGCAAACCGCTTCCTGAAACGCGTCTGGAAACTGGTTTACGAGCACACCTCACAAGGTGATGCGCCAGCGCTGAACGTGGCTGCACTGAGCGAAGATCAGCAGGCGCTGCGTCGTGATGTTCATAAAACCATTGCGAAAGTCACCGATGATATTGGTCGTCGTCAGACCTTCAATACCGCAATTGCGGCTATTATGGAACTGATGAACAAGCTGGCAAAAGCCCCGCAGGACGGCGAGCAGGATCGCGCGTTAATGCGCGAAGCGCTGCTGGCGGTCGTTCGCATGCTGAACCCGTTCACGCCGCACGTTAGCTTCACCCTGTGGCAGGAGCTGAAAGGCGAAGGCGATATCGATAACGCGCCGTGGCCAGTGGCGGATGAATCCGCTATGGTGGAAAACACCACGCTGGTTGTGGTGCAGGTTAACGGTAAAGTGCGCGGTAAAATTACCGTCGCGGTCGACGCAACCGAAGAACAGGTTCGCGAGCGCGCAGGCCAGGAGCATCTGGTCGCGAAATACCTTGAGGGCGTTACCGTACGTAAAGTGATCTACGTACCCGGTAAACTGCTGAATCTGGTCGTTGGCTAAGCGCGGGAGGAAACGTGCGACACCTGGCAACAATACTCTTATCTCTGGCGGTGCTGGTCACCGCTGGCTGCGGCTGGCACCTGCGCAATACCACGGCAGTGCCGGCTCAGATGAAAACAATGATCTTCGACTCATCCGATCCGAATGGTCCGCTGAGCCGGGCCATTCGTAACCAGCTGCGTTTGAACGATGTTGAGCTGATCGAGAAGGGAACCCTGCGTCAGGATGTTCCTTCGCTCCGCGTCCTGAAATCAACGCTGTCACAAGACACGGCATCGATCTTCCAGGATGGACGAACCGCGGAATATCAAATGGTGCTTACCGTTGATGCGGCCGTTTTAATGCCAGGTAAAGATATTTACCCTATCAATACCAAAGTCTACCGCTCGTTCTTCGATAACCCGCAGACGGCCCTGGCAAAAGACGCCGAACAGCAGATTATCATCAAGGAAATGTATGATAAGGCCGCGGAGCAACTGATCCGCAGACTGCCTGCCATTGCCGCGTCGACGAAAAAAGGCGCTGACGTTATCGAAACACCGGATGCCAGCACGCCGGATATGCCAACGTCGCTGGGTAACTGATGATCAGGTTGTATCCTGAACAACTCCGCGCGCAGCTCAACGAAGGGCTGCGCGCGGCCTATCTGCTACTCGGCAATGACCCCCTGTTACTTCAGGAAAGCCTTGATGCGGTTCGCCATGCGGCAGCCGCGCAGGGTTTCGATGAGCATCATACGTTCCAGATCGATAACAGTACCGACTGGAACGCTATCTTCTCGCTTTGTCAGGCCATGAGCCTGTTTGCCTCTCGTCAGACAATCCAGATCGTGCTGCCAGAGAATGGTCCTAACTCGGCCATCAATGAACAGCTGACCATGCTGGTGAGTTTATTACACGGCGATCTGCTGCTTATCGTACGCGGTAACAAGTTCACGAAAGCGCAGGAAAACGCGACCTGGTTTACCCAGCTTGCTACCAATGCGGTACTGGTCACCTGCCAGACGCCAGAACAGGCGCATCTGCCAAAATGGGTTGCCGCGCGCGCAAAGCTGCACAATCTGCAACTGGATGATGCCGCCAGCCAGCTCCTTTGCTATTGCTATGAAGGCAACCTTCTGGCACTGGCGCAGGCGCTGGACAGGCTCGCCCTGCTGTGGCCCGATGGCAAGCTGACGCTACCGCGCGTGGAACAGGCGGTGAATGATGCCGCGCACTTTACTCCCTTCCACTGGGTTGATGCGCTGCTGTCGGCGAAAAGTAAGCGAGCCCTGCACATACTGCAACAGCTGCGCCTGGAAGGGAGTGAGCCGGTCATTCTGCTCCGCACGCTCCAGCGCGAATTACTGCTGCTGAACAACCTTAAACGTCAGTCGGCACATACGCCCCTGCGCGCCTTATTCGATAAACATCGCGTCTGGCAGAACCGTCGGGCGATGACCACGGAGGCGATAAACCGCCTGAGCCAGGAGCAGTTGCGTCAGGCAGTGCAACTTCTGATGCGCGCCGAACTGACGTTAAAACAGGACTACGGCCAGTCTGTCTGGGCGGAGCTGGAGAGCCTCTCTTTGCTGCTCTGCCATAAGGCGCTGGCAGACGTATTTATCGATGGGTGATATGCATTCTTTACAGGCAATGTATGGCGGGACCTTCGACCCGGTACACTATGGGCATCTTAAACCGGTAGAAATCCTCGCGAATTTGATTGGGTTGCAGCGGGTAATCATCATGCCCAACAATGTTCCTCCGCATCGTCCTCAGCCAGAAGCAACCAGCGAGCAGCGCAAAGCGATGCTCGCGCTGGCTATCGCAGATAAGCCTCTCTTCACGCTGGATGAGCGCGAATTGCGCAGGGATACCCCTTCCTGGACATCGCAAACGCTGCGGGAGTGGCGCGCTGAGCAGGGGCCCATGCAACCGCTGGCGTTTATCATCGGCCAGGATTCCTTGCTCAACTTTCCCAGCTGGTACCAGTACGAAACCATTCTGGAAAACAGTCATCTGCTGGTCTGCCGCCGTCCGGGCTACCCGTTGACCATGCGCGATGCGCAGCATCAGCAGTGGCTTGACGCGCATCTGACGGACAATATAGAAGACCTGCACAGTCTACCCGCCGGGAAAATTTACCTCGCTGAAACGCCGTGGTTTGATATTTCCGCGACCCTCATCCGCGAGCGTCTCCAGCAGGGTTTAGACTGTGACGATCTCCTGCCCTCGCCCGTGCTGGCCTATATCCACGCACACGGTTTGTATCAGAAAAGTACAGATGCCTGATCATCACCGGCGAAATTGTCTGTTAATGTTTATCCTGCCTTGACAGGCTAAGCCATACTGATATCCTCCGCTGCCAGACTTTCCCGCCGATCGCTGCTTTACAGAAATTGTTTTACAAAAATGGCGATGCAATCTCAGGCGGAGGGTGGGATGATACCCGCCTTCAAAAGCCGGGCGGTGACATTTGTCCCGCGACTGGCGTCAGTTCAGGTATACTGACTGGCCACGAATTCATAGTTGTACAATCTCATTCACCCAGGGGGAAAACTTGCAGGGTAAAGCACTCCAGGATTTTGTTATCGACAAAATTGATGACCTGAAAGGTCAGGACATCATCGCTATCGACGTTAAGGGTAAATCCAGCATCACCGACTGCATGATCATCTGCACCGGGACCTCAACTCGTCACGTTGTTTCGATTGCTGACCATGTTGTTCAGGAATCGCGCGCGGCAGGGCTGCTTCCGCTGGGCGTTGAAGGTGAAGCGACCGCTGACTGGGTGGTTGTCGATCTCGGCGATGTGATTGTCCACGTCATGCAGGAAGAGAGCCGTCGCCTGTATGAGCTGGAAAAACTCTGGGGTTAATGCGTGAAGTTGCAACTGGTCGCCGTCGGCACCAAAATGCCGGACTGGGTACAAACCGGTTTTACTGAGTATCTGCGTCGTTTCCCAAAAGATATGCCGTTCGAACTGGTGGAGATCCCAGCAGGAAAGCGCGGCAAGAACGCAGATATCAAACGTATTCTCGATAAAGAGGGAGAGCTGATGCTGGCTGCCGCAGGCAAAAACCGCATCGTGACCCTCGATATCCCGGGAAAACCCTGGGATACGCCGCAGCTGGCGCACGAACTGGAGCGCTGGAAGCAGGATGGTCGTGACGTCAGTCTGTTGATTGGCGGACCAGAGGGGTTATCTCCCGCCTGCAAAGCGGCAGCAGAACAAAGTTGGTCACTCTCGGCGCTGACGTTGCCCCACCCGCTTGTGCGGGTTCTCGTGGCAGAAAGTTTGTATCGCGCATGGAGCATCACTACCAACCACCCTTATCACCGCGAGTAATGACAGACCAGGGTAATTTAAGCAGCGGATGAAACTACAGAATTCTTTTCGCGACTATACGGCTGAGTCCGCGCTGTTTGTGCGCCGGGCGCTGGTCGCCTTTACGGGGATTTTGCTGCTTACCGGCGTGCTGATCGCCAACCTCTATAATCTGCAAATTGTCCGCTATACCGATTACCAGACCCGCTCAAACGAAAACCGTATCAAGCTGGTACCCATCGCGCCCAGCCGCGGCATTATCTACGATCGTAACGGCACCCCGCTGGCGCTAAACCGCACCATCTACCAGATAGAGATGATGCCGGAGAAAGTGGATAACGTGCAGGATACGCTGAACGCGCTGAGAAGCGTTGTCGACCTGACTGATGACGACATCGCTGCGTTCAAAAAAGAGCGCGCACGTTCTCACCGCTTCACCTCTATTCCGGTAAAAACCAACCTGACGGAAGTGCAGGTCGCCCGTTTTGCCGTTAACCAGTACCGTTTCCCCGGTGTGGAAGTCAAAGGCTATAAACGCCGCTACTATCCTTACGGCTCCGCGCTGACGCACGTCATAGGCTACGTCTCCAAAATTAACGATAAAGACGTCGAACGCCTTGATAAAGACGGCAAGCTGGCTAACTACGCCGCAACCCATGATATTGGCAAGCTTGGGATTGAACGTTATTACGAAGATGTCCTGCACGGTCAGACCGGGTATGAAGAGGTTGAAGTTAACAACCGTGGCCGCGTGATCCGTCAGCTCAAAGAGGTACCCCCACAGGCGGGACATGACGTTTATCTGACGCTCGACCTGAAGCTACAGCAGTATATCGAAACGCTGCTGGCGGGTAGCCGGGCCGCCGTGATCGTGACCGACCCGCGTACCGGCGGTATTCTGGCGATGGTTTCTATGCCAAGCTACGATCCGAACCTCTTCGTGGATGGCATCTCCAGCAAGGATTACTCCGGCCTGCTCAACGATCCAAACACCCCGCTGGTGAACCGCGCCACGCAGGGGGTTTATCCTCCAGCCTCAACGGTAAAACCGTATGTCGCCGTTTCTGCGCTGAGCGCGGGCGTCATTACCCGTAATACCAGTCTGTTTGACCCTGGCTGGTGGCAGTTACCTGGCTCTGAAAAACGCTACCGTGACTGGAAAAAATGGGGTCACGGCCATCTAAACGTGACCAAATCACTGGAGGAGTCGGCGGATACCTTCTTCTATCAGGTCGCCTACGACATGGGTATTGATCGTCTGTCTGAATGGATGAGCAAATTCGGCTACGGACATTACACCGGTATAGATTTGGCGGAAGAACGTTCCGGCAACATGCCAACCCGCGAATGGAAGCTGAAGCGCTTTAAAAAACCCTGGTATCAGGGTGATACCATTCCGGTGGGCATCGGCCAGGGCTACTGGACGGCAACGCCGCTGCAAATGAACAAGGCGATGATGATCCTCATCAACGATGGCGTTGTGAAAGTACCGCACCTGCTGCAAAGCACCGTAGAAGACGGCAAAAAAGTGCCATGGATACAGCCGCACGAGCCGCCGGTGGGTGACATTCATTCCGGGTACTGGGAAATCGCGAAAGACGGGATGTATGGCGTAGCCAACCGCCCTAACGGGACGGCGCACAAATATTTCGCTGGCGCACCGTATAAGGTTGCCGCGAAATCAGGTACGGCTCAGGTCTTCGGTCTGAAAGCGAATGAAACCTATAACGCACATAAAATTGCCGAACGTCTGCGTGACCACAAGCTCATGACGGCGTTTGCCCCTTATGATAACCCGCAGGTTGCGGTGGCGATGATTCTTGAGAACGGCGGCGCAGGCCCGGCGGTGGGTACCATCATGCGTCAAATCCTCGACCACATCATGCTGGGTGATAACAACACCGAACTGCCAGCTGAAAACCCGGCAGCCGCTGCGGCGGAGGACCAATAATCATGACGGATAATCCGAATAAAAAATCGCTGTGGGACAAGATCCACATCGACCCTGCCATGCTGCTGATCCTGCTAGCTCTGCTGGTGTACAGCGCCCTCGTTATCTGGAGCGCCAGCGGCCAGGATATCGGCATGATGGAGCGTAAAGTTGGCCAGATCGCCATGGGTCTGGTCATTATGGTGGTGATGGCGCAAATACCACCGCGCGTGTATGAGGGCTGGGCGCCCTATCTCTATATTTTCTGTATCATTTTGCTGGTGGCAGTAGATGCGTTCGGTGCTATCTCGAAGGGGGCGCAACGCTGGCTGGATCTGGGGATTGTCCGCTTCCAGCCGTCAGAAATCGCCAAAATCGCCGTTCCGCTGATGGTGGCGCGCTTCATTAACCGCGACGTCTGCCCGCCGTCGTTGAAGAATACCGCCATTGCGCTGGTGCTAATTTTCCTGCCGACGCTGCTCGTGGCCGCACAGCCTGACCTCGGTACCTCGATTCTCATCGCCCTCTCCGGCCTGTTCGTCCTGTTCCTGTCCGGCCTGAGCTGGCGTCTGATCGGCATCGCGGTGGTCCTGCTGGCTGCCTTTATTCCTATTCTCTGGTTCTTCCTGATGCATGATTACCAGCGCCAGCGCGTGATGATGCTGCTCGATCCCGAGACCGATCCGCTGGGCGCAGGCTATCATATTATTCAGTCGAAGATTGCGATTGGCTCCGGCGGCCTGCGCGGAAAAGGCTGGCTGCACGGGACACAGTCGCAGCTCGAATTTTTACCGGAACGCCACACCGACTTTATCTTTGCCGTTCTGGCTGAGGAGTTAGGGCTGGTTGGCATTCTGGTGCTGCTTGCACTCTACGTGCTGTTGATCATGCGTGGGCTCTACATTGCCGCACGCGCGCAGACCACCTTTGGCCGGGTTATGGCGGGTGGATTAATGTTGATTTTGTTCGTTTATGTCTTCGTAAATATTGGTATGGTGAGTGGTATTCTGCCGGTTGTTGGCGTACCGCTGCCGCTGGTGAGTTACGGGGGCTCGGCACTGATCGTGTTGATGGCCGGGTTTGGTATCGTCATGTCGATCCATACCCACAGGAAAATGTTGTCCAAAAGCGTATAAAAATAAGGGGATCGCAATGCGTAAGCAGTGGCTGGGGATCTGCATCGCAGCAAGTTTACTTGCCGCCTGTACAAGTGATGATGGTCAGCAACAGGCAACCGTCGCGCCGCCGCAGCCTGCGGTCTGTAATGGCCCGATTGTTGAAATTAGCGGTGCCGATCCCGTTTATGAACCGCTGAACGCCAGCGTGAATCAGGATTATCAGCGCGACGGTAAAAGCTATAAAATCGTTCAGGATCCTTCCCGTTTCAGCCAGGCCGGCTTTGCTGCCATCTATGACGCTGAGCCAGGCAGCAATCTGACCGCGTCAGGTGAAACCTTCGATCCGATGCAGATCACGGCGGCACACCCGACACTGCCTATTCCAAGCTATGCGCGCATCACTAACCTGGCGAATGGCCGGATGATCGTGGTACGTATCAACGATCGTGGCCCTTACGGCAACGATCGCGTGATCTCCCTGTCACGCGCGGCAGCCGACCGTCTGAATACCTCAAATAATACAAAAGTGCGTATCGACCCGATTATCGTGGCGCAGGATGGTTCGCTGTCTGGCCCGGGCACGGCCTGTACCACGGTCGCGAAACAGACCTACGCCCTGCCCGCACGCCCGGATCTAAGCGGTGGTATGGGGGGCGCTTCAATGCCAGCAGAGCCCGCGCAGCCGCAGGGTGAAGTGCACGCCATCAGCAACGATACGCTACAAAGTGAAGATGCGACAGGCGCCCCGGTGAAAAGCAGTGGTTTCCTTGGTGCACCCACCACGTTAGCGCCGGGCGTGATTGAATCAAATGAACCTGCCCCAGCGCCTGCGCCCGTTGTTGCTGCACCCGCTACACAACCCGCCCCGGCGACCGCACCGGCTGCTACGCAGACTGCGGCGCCTGCGACGGCGAGCGGCAGCTACGTGGTTCAGGTTGGCGCCGTCAGCGATCGGGCCCGTGCAGAGCAGTATCAGCAGCGTTTAAGCCAGCAGTTTGGCGTGCCAGGCCGCGTTGAGCAAAACGGTGCGGTATGGCGGATCCAGATGGGTCCGTTTGCCAGCAAATCGCAGGCAGCGTCCCTGCAACAGCGTTTGCAGAGCGAGGCGCAGCTCCAGTCGTTTATCGCTGTTGCGAAGTAATTAATCGGTGGTATCCGAAATGTCAGTTTGTGTAAACCACGTTAACACTCTCATGATGAAAGTCGGATGCCTGCCCGTATAGCATTTGCTATAGTAAGGCACTTTTTTTAATTCCATCACGGATGTCGTAGTTCTGACCATGAAGACCACTTTTTCTGCTCGTTTTGTGCAGCGCATGGCGCTGACCACGGCCCTTTGCGCTGCTGCGTTCTCCGCAGCTCACGCGGATGACCTGAACATCAAGACCATGATCCCTGGCGTTCCGCAGATCGACGCGGAATCCTACATCCTGATTGATTACAACTCCGGCAAAGTTCTGGCAGAACAGAACGCCGATGCCCGCCGCGACCCGGCCAGCCTGACCAAAATGATGACCAGCTATGTTATCGGCCAGGCCATGAAAGCGGGTAAATTTAAAGAAACCGATCTGGTGACTATCGGTAACGATGCGTGGGCAACCGGCAACCCGGTGTTCAAAGGTTCATCGCTGATGTTCCTGAAGCCAGGCATGCAGGTTCCGGTCTCTCAGCTTATCCGTGGCATCAACTTGCAGTCCGGTAACGACGCCTGCGTGGCAATGGCCGATTTTGCAGCGGGCAGCCAGGACGCGTTTGTGGGCCTGATGAACAGCTACGTCTCTGCGCTGGGCCTGAAAAACAGCCACTTCCAGACCGTTCACGGCCTGGACGCCGAAGGTCAGTACAGCTCCGCGCGTGACATGGCGCTGATCGGTCAGGCGCTGATCCGCGATGTGCCAAACGAGTACTCTATCTACAAAGAGAAAGAGTTCACCTTCAACGGCATTCGTCAGACCAACCGTAACGGCCTGCTGTGGGACAATAGCCTGAACGTCGACGGCATCAAAACTGGTCACACCGACAAAGCCGGCTATAACCTGGTGGCTTCTGCCACTGAAGGCCAGATGCGTCTGATCTCTGCCGTGATGGGAGGCCGCACGTTTAAAGGACGCGAAACGGAAAGTAAAAAACTGCTGACCTGGGGCTTCCGCTTCTTCGAAACCGTGAATCCGCTGAAAGCCGGTAAAGAATTTGCCTCTGAACCTGTCTGGTTTGGCGATAACGACCGTGCTTCCCTGGGTGTGGACAAAGATCTCTATCTGACGATCCCACGCGGTCGTATGAAAGATCTGAAAGCCAGCTACGTGCTGAATACCACCGAGCTGCACGCCCCGCTGCAAAAGAATCAGGTCGTGGGTACCATCAACTTCCAGCTGGATGGCAAAACCATCGATCAGCGCCCGCTGGTGGTGCTGGAGGAAATTCCTGAAGGCAATTTCTTCGGCAAAATCATTGATTACATTAAGCTGATGTTCCATCACTGGTTTGGTTAAAAATTGAACACTTGAAAGTGTGATTTTGATCCCCATATACTACGTATCAGTAAAACTCCCGCCCCGTGGCGGGAGTTATTATTTTTTATACACACGCCGGAGCTGACATGAAAACCAAACTTAACGAACTGCTTGAATTCCCTACCCCTTTTACTTACAAAGTAATGGGTCTGGCGAAACCTGAGCTGGTTGATCAGGTGGTTGAAGTGGTACAGCGCCATGCGCCGGGCGACTACTCTCCATCAGTCAAACCGAGCAGCAAAGGTAACTACCACTCGGTCTCAATCACCATCACTGCGACACACATTGAGCAGGTTGAGACGCTGTACGAAGAGCTCGGCAATATTGAAATTGTTCGTATGGTGCTGTAGTCCTTCTGCGGTTACCCGGTTTGCCGGGTAACCCACTTCCCCGCTGTGATATACTCCCCGTACCTATTCTCCCTTGTCTTCGGAGACATCCTTTTGTACCAGGATAAAATTCTTGTCCGCCATCTTGGGCTACAGCCTTACGAGCCTGTCTCTCAGGCTATGCATGACTTTACCGACAGGCGCGATGACACCACGCCTGATGAAATCTGGCTGGTTGAACACCTGCCGGTGTTCACTCAAGGCCAGGCAGGAAAAGCCGAACATTTATTGATGACGGGCGATATCCCAGTGATCCAGAGCGATCGCGGTGGACAGGTGACCTACCACGGCCCGGGCCAGCAGGTGATGTATGTTCTGCTTAACCTGAAACGCAGAAAGCTGGGCGTGCGTGAGCTCGTGACCTTACTGGAGCAAACCGTGGTGAATACGCTGGCTGAGTACGATATTGACGCTCACCCTCGCGCCGATGCCCCGGGCGTTTATGTGGGAGAGATGAAGATCTGTTCGCTGGGGCTGCGTATCCGAAAAGGCTGCTCGTTCCACGGGCTGGCGCTGAATATCAATATGGATTTGGCCCCCTTCCAGCGCATCAACCCATGTGGGTATGCCGGTATGGAAATGACGCAAATGCGCCAGTGGGTCGATACCGCCACGCCTGACAATATCCGGCCCGTGCTTCTGAAGAACTTTTTAGCACTGCTTAACAATCCCACCTACGAATATATTGCTGCTTAACTTACCTCGGGCAGTGGCTCAATTATTTGACCAGCCACTGCTTAATTACCGCATTTACGCTTTACAATAAACCGCATATTCTATATTTTCGAGTCGCCCATATATTAGCGTCACATATTAATTAGAACCTTAATAGAACCATCGCCGGGTTTCGTGTAACGTGCGTGACAATCACCCAACTGCTTGTTTTCGATAAATAATGGAAACTTACTAAACACTTTACGAATCTCTGCAAGCATAATAAATAAATTCAACTATCATTCATATTGTGAATGGATACGGAGTAAGAGCGTGGAGCCTACTAATTTACCAGCCAAACGCCTGAATGAAACCAGCGGCGAAGATAAGCCGCAAATTTTTCGGACTTTACGTAATATTGATCTCAATTTATTGACTATTTTTGAGGCGGTATATGTCCATAAAGGTATCGTTAATGCTGCGAAAATTCTTAATCTCACGCCCTCTGCTATTAGCCAGTCAATTCAAAAATTGCGCGCGATATTTCCCGATCCGTTATTTATTCGTAAAGGCCAGGGCGTAACCCCAACCGCGTACGCCACCCATCTGCACGAGTACATCAGCCAGGGTCTGGAATCAATACTGGGCGCGCTGGATCTCACCGGCAGTTACGATAAGCAACGAACTATCACCATAGGCACCTCTCCCTCAGTGGGCGTTCTGGTAATGCCGGCCATCTATCAGGCGGTGAAACAGCATGCGCCACAGTTGCTTATCCGCAACGTGCCCGTCACCGATCCGGAAACACAGCTGGCGCAATTCCAGACGGACCTGATCATCGACGGCAATAGCTTTACGGCCAGAGCGTTAGGGCATAACGTACTTTATACCGACACTCTGGCGCTCGTTTGTCGTCAGGCTCACCCTGCGTTGAGCGCACCTTTGACGCCAGAAAATTTGCGCCATTACGAACATGCGACATTTATGTCCGAAGGACAGGGTCAGGATCCGCTGCGACAACGTATTGACGAACTCTTCCCGGACCGTCCGATCAGCTTTAGCAGTTACAATATGTTTACCCTCGCGGCCCTGATTGGCAGCAGCGACTTGCTTTGTATCATGCCTGTGCGTCTCTTCACTTTGCTTCAAAAGTGCTGGCCACTGGAGAGCATTCCATTAAGTCAACTTACGACGGAATCTATTGAAATCTCACTGCATTACAACAAGCTAAGCCTGCGCGATCCGGTGCTGGAAAACGTCATCAATGTGATCCGCCAGACTTTTTGATCCGCCTTTCAGCGTAAGGCCCTGCCGCATGCGGGGCAAAAGGCACAAAACAACAACTATTTTACAAATTGGCGACCTGGCAGGCTGCTTTACCGCCCCTTTAAATGTTATACTGCCTGTCGTTCGTTCAAAAATAGTTGATAATTACAACATTCCCTTGAATTGAAACGCTTTCCTTCGATATTCGCAACTGGAACACGCACGCTATGAGTAAACCCATTGTGATGGAACGCGGTGTTAAATACCGCGATGCCGATAAAATGGCCCTTATCCCGGTTAAAAACGTGGCTACAGAGCGCGAGGCGCTGTTAAGAAAACCGGAATGGATGAAAATTAAACTTCCGGCTGACTCTTCGCGTATTCAGGGGATCAAAGCGGCGATGCGCAAAAATGGCCTCCACTCTGTCTGTGAAGAGGCCTCCTGCCCTAACCTTGCTGAATGTTTCAATCACGGTACCGCGACGTTTATGATTCTGGGTGCCATCTGCACCCGCCGCTGTCCGTTCTGTGACGTTGCCCATGGCCGTCCTGTTGCGCCTGACGCTAACGAACCGCATAAACTGGCGCAGACCATTGCCGATATGGCGCTGCGTTATGTTGTTATCACCTCCGTTGACCGTGACGATCTGCGCGATGGCGGTGCTCAGCATTTCGCTGACTGCATTACCGCCATCCGCGAAAAAAGCCCGAACATTAAGATTGAGACGCTGGTGCCGGACTTCCGTGGCCGTATGGACCGCGCGCTCGATATCCTGACCGCGACGCCACCAGACGTGTTCAACCACAACCTGGAGAACGTACCGCGTATCTACCGTCAGGTGCGTCCAGGTGCAGATTACAACTGGTCGCTGAAGCTGCTGGAGCGCTTTAAAGAAGCCCATCCGCATATTCCTACCAAGTCTGGCCTGATGGTGGGACTGGGTGAAACCAACGCTGAGATCATTGAAGTGATGCGCGATCTACGTCGCCACGGCGTCACCATGCTGACGCTGGGGCAGTATCTACAGCCAAGCCGTCACCACCTGCCTGTACAGCGTTACGTGAGTCCGGATGAGTTCGATGAAATGAAAGCCGAAGCGATGGCGATGGGCTTTACCCACGCTGCGTGCGGTCCGTTTGTTCGCTCCTCTTATCACGCCGATATGCAGGCGAAGGGCGAAGAAGTGAAATAAAGCTGTAAAACTTATTTACAGTAAAACAAAAAACCGGCCTCGTGAGCCGGTTTTTTTATGCAAGCCTTGCAGCATTGCCATTACTCTTTGTGTGAAAGCTTCTGTGCTGCGATGTCATCTTCGGCACTTTTCTTCGCTGCCGCGTCGTCATCGTTCATTGCTTTCTTAAAGCCCTTGATGGCAGCACCCAGGTCTCCACCCAGCGTGCGTAACTTCTTGGTACCGAACAGCAGGACGACCAGTGCGGCAACCACCAGCAGTTTGGTAATACTAATCTCACCCATAAATACCTTCTTTACATGAAACAGGCTGCATTCAGCGCCAAAGAAACCTGAACGTATTAACGGTCATCAGGCGCGCGCACACAATAGCAATCTGTAACAAGGTGAATCAAGCATTGTTGAAAAAAACATCATATTAATTGCGGTGGCGCAAACCTGCGGTTGCGCAGAACAGGTAATTGCTGACGCGCAAGCGTTATTCGTGCTGACGTTATCTCTGTCAGCAGTAAAGCAGGCGCTTCCGCCGCCGCGGCTACGGTCACTCCCAGCGGATCGACAACCCTGCTCTGCCCGATATTTTTATTGCCACATTCACCCGCAGCCACTACATAGCAGGTGGTGTCCAGCGCGCGTGCGGCCAGTAGCGTTACCCAGTGATGCTCCTTAAGCGGTCCTCTGACCCACGCGGCGGGCAGAACCAGCACCTCGGCCCCCTGTAGTGCCAGGTTCAGCGCCAGCTCCGGAAAACGGATATCGTAGCAGGTCATCAGGCCAACCTTAAAACCCTCCACCTCAATCAGCGGCGGAATTACACTCCCCGGATCGACCAGTCGCGACTCCTGGACGCTGAACGCATCATACAGATGAAGTTTGGCGTAGCTTGCGACAATTGTGCCTTCACGTATCGCCACCAGCGTGTTCACCGCCCGCCCCGGCGTGGAGGGAACATGGATAGTCAAAATGGTGGTGAGCGCGTTACCGACGCTTTCGGCCAGCAGTCGTTTCAGAAACGCCCCTTCCAGCATTTGCGCAGACTTTACCGACAGGTCCGGATCGCCATCATCGCGCGCCAGTAACGCTTCAGGAAGCACCAGCAGCGCCGCCCCTTTTTGCTTCGCCTGGTTCATCAGGGAGATGCACTTGTCCGCGTTTTCATTCCAGTCCGGCGTCACCGCAAACTGCCCTACTGCAACATACATAATTGTCTCCCGGTTAAAAACAGCGTTACACTCGACGCACTTACACAGCAAATAGCAGGTATTGACAGTGTTACAACTACTTATAGCCGTTTTTATTGGTGGGGGCACGGGTAGCGTTGCGCGCTGGCTCTTAAGCATGCGGTTTAACCCGCTGCATCAGGCCATTCCGATGGGGACACTGGCGGCAAACCTGATCGGGGCATTTATCATCGGGATGGGGCTGGCGTGGTTTAATCGCATGACCAACATCGACCCTATGTGGAAGGTACTGATTACAACCGGTTTCTGCGGCGGTTTAACGACGTTTTCTACCTTCTCTGCGGAGGTGGTGTTTCTGTTTCAGGAAGGCCGGATGGGCTGGGCGCTGACGAACATTGCCGTTAACATGCTTGGCTCGTTTGCGATGACTGCGATCGCATTCTGGTTATTTTCCTCCGCCAGCGGACATTAAGCGCGACAACCTTAATGTTGGCTTAATTTTTCTCTGTCATTCTTGGCTCAATATTGAACGAGGGTGATAGCATGAGAGAGAATCTGTCAGGCGTGGGTATGGTATTGCTAAGCGTCGCGATCGTCGCCAGCTTTCTGAAGATCTATCTTTTTGGTTGATTCATAACGAAAAAAACCCGCTCATTGAGCGGGTTTTGAAATTCTTGCTGACGCGTCTGAATTACAGAGCGATTACGTTAGCAGCAGAAGGGCCTTTGGCACCGTTAGTGATTTCGAACTCTACGCGCTGACCTTCAGCCAGAGTTTTGAAACCATTAGACTGGATTGCAGAGAAGTGTACGAACACGTCTTTGCTGCCATCTTCAGGAGTAATGAAACCGAATCCTTTGGACTCATTAAACCACTTAACGTTACCTTTAATCTTAGACATCAAAATTACCTTTACATTAAAAAACGACACAAATGCTGTGTCGGGTATCAGTACAACAATTGTGAGGCGTTTTGTCCAGCGGTTCTTTGATAAAAAGTGACAAAAGTCGCGTTAATTTTCGCTGTCCGATTTTTATCCTTTACATTTCAATGTCTGTGCGTTTTTGGCCGATTTACCAGACAAATTCAGTTAAAACTGAAACCGCATCCAGGCAAAGTAAACGTTACCGTTGTTATATGTACCCGGTATGTAGGTCATCTGAAACGTTGCCGGACCATAGCCGATGGAGGCAAGCGGCAAAAGTACCGGAACAGGAATGTACTTCCAGTTATCACGCGCCGTAAGCCCTGCCGTATAGCCCAGTCCCAGACGGAATTTGTCGTCTGATAACGGACGCCAGGTTTTTTCCCAGCCGTAGCCACCAATAGGCTCCCATTTATTGTAGGAGTCCTTAAACGCCATCAGGTACAGGCCATGCCAGTTACCTTTTTCATCCCAGCGAGACTGACCGAAACCAGCCCCCCACGGACGCTCGTTATAACGGTCTGTTTTTTCTTTATCGTAGGCAAAACGTGCATGCCACGTAATGGCCGGAATATAGAGATCGTAATGTTCAGGTTCGTTCCATGTTTGCGCGACGTTATCCGTGAAGGTGGTGAACCAGCTTTTATCCGCTGTATTGCTCTGTGCATTAACAGCAGACGCAAATGATAACTGCGCAATAATAAACAATAAAATCAGGGGGAATTTAATTCGTACAATCACAATGCCATTACCATATTTAGTATTCGGTGCAGACCTTAGCACAGATTACTTGAATGAACGCTTAACAGCATGGGTGTTATTCCTAATTACCATCCCGTTCCTGAGAATAGTCTGACGATACATAAACTGCATGCCTGAATAAGCACATGCAGTTGACATTTTTAACGTTGATGTAACAATTTGTAGAGTGCGGGAATAACTAACATCGACAATAACGGTGCAGTAACCATGCCACCAATCATCGGTGCAGCAATACGTTGCATCACCTCCGAGCCACTCCCATTGCCCCACATGATTGGCAGCAGTCCCGCCATAATCGTGGCGACCGTCATCACCTTCGGACGCACGCGCAGCACGGCACCTTCGTGGATCGCCCGCAATAGCACCGTATTTCCCCCTTCTGGCTCAAGCCTGTGATATTTATCAAGCGCATGATTCAAATATAGAACCATAATTACGCCGAATTCTGCTGCCACCCCGGAAAGGGCGATAAAGCCAACGGCCCCCGCCACAGACAAATTATATTCAAGCAGCCATAATAACCACACCCCACCAATAAGCGCGAAAGGCAATGCCCCCATTATTATCAGGACATTTGATATCCGCCTGAAGGTTAACCATAAAAGGATGAATATAATCATCAGCGTGACAGGTAAGACTATTTTAAGCGTCGCGGTCGCCCGTTCCAGATATTCAAACTGCCCGGACCAGGAGAGAGATACGCCCTGCGGCAATACCACCTTCTCCTCCACCCGTTTTTGCATTTCATCTACGGCGGACTTCAGATCGCGCCCGCGTAAGTCCACGTAGATCCAGCTGGAAAGGCGCGCGTTTTCACTTTTTAGCATCGGTGGGCCTTCCGTCACGACGATATCGGCCAGTTCCCCCAGCGCCACCTGGCTACCGCTGGCGGTTACTACCGGCAACACCCGCAACGTGTCGACGTTATCACGCAAATCGCGGGGATAACGCAGGTTGATGGGGTACCGCTCGCGTCCCTGGATCACCTCACCAATGTTATCGCCCCCGACCAGCGTGGAGACCAGGCTTTGCAGTTCATCGACGGAAACGCCGTAGCGCGCGGCTTTTTGCCGGTCGATACGAATATCCACGTAGCGCCCGCCTTCCAGTCGCTCCGCCAGCGCCGAGGAGACGCCAGGAACGTCCTTCACCACCTGCTCAATCTGCCGGGCCACGCGCTCAATGTCGGCAATATTATTGCCGTTCACCTTAATGCCGACCGGGCTTTTGATCCCGGTTGCCAGCATGTCCAGACGGTTACGGACAGGGGGCACCCACACATTGGCAATGCCCGGCAGCGACACGGTTTTATCGAGCTCCTCCACCAGCTTTTGCGGCGTCATTCCAGGCCGCCACTGCTCGCGGGGCTTAAAGTGGATAGTTGTTTCCAGCATGGTTAATGGCGCGGGATCGGTTGCCGACTCCGCCCGACCAGCTTTGCCAAACACGCTCGCCACCTCCGGTACGCTTTTGATCAAGCGGTCCGTCTGCTGAAGCAGCCGCGATGCCTCGCGAGCAGAGATCCCCGGCAGCGTGGAGGGCATATAGAGTAAATCCCCTTCATCCAGCGGCGGCATAAACTCACTGCCCAGGCGGCTCAGCGGCCAGAGCGTGGCGATCAGCAGCAGACATGCCAGTGCCAGCGTCGTTTTCGGGAAGGTCAGTACCTTATCAAGCAGCGGCTCATACAGGCGGATCAGGAGGCGGTTTATCGGGTTTGCCTTCTCATCCGGGATTTTCCCGCGAATAAAGAAGCCCATTAGCACCGGCACCAGAGTGATCCCAAGCCCGGCGGCCACGGCCATCGACCAGGTTTTGGTGAACGCCAGCGGCGAGAACATTCGCCCCTCCTGCGCTTCCAGCGAAAATACCGGTATAAATGACAGCGTGATGATTAACAGGCTGCAAAACAGCGCCGGTCCCACTTCAACCGCCGCCTTTTCCGCCAGACGCCAGTACTCTCCCGACGCAGGCTCCTTGCCCGGATTATCATGCCGCCACTGCTCCAGCACCTTGTGCATGTTTTCAATCATGACAATTGCCGCATCCACCATCGCTCCGATGGCAATGGCGATCCCGCCGAGCGACATCATATTCGCGTTAATGCCCTGATAGTGCATCACCACAAAAGCCCCGAGGATCCCCAGCGGCAGAGAAACCATCGCCACCAGCGCGGAACGCAGGTGGAACAGGAACAGCGCGCACACCAGTACCACCACGGCAAACTCTTCGAGCAGCTTGTGCGTCAGCGTTTTGACCGACTCCTCAATCAGCGTGGAGCGATCGTAGACCGGAACAATCTCGACGCCCTGCGGCAGCGTTTTTTGCAGCTCGCTCAGTTTCGCTTTTACCGCGCGAAGGGTTTCCAGCGCGTTCTGCCCGTAGCGCATCACGATTACGCCGCCAGCAACCTCCCCTTCACCGTTAAGCTCCGCCACGCCCCGGCGGATCTCCGGGCCAATGCCAATGGTGGCGACATCTTTCAGCAGGACAGGTACGCCATCGCGGGTGGCGATCACCACATTGCGAAAATCCTCCAGCGAGCGCAAATAGCCCGTTGTCCGCACCATATACTCCGCTTCGCCCATCTCCAGCAGGGCGCCGCCGCTCTCTTTATTGGCGGCCTGCACCGCGCCGGATAGCTGGCTGTGGGTAATATTCAGCGCGCGCATTTTCGCCGGGTCCGCCACGATCTGATACTGACGCACCATTCCGCCAATGCTTGCCACTTCAGATACATTCGGTACCGTCTTAAGCTCGAACTTAAGCGTCCAGTCCTGAAGGGCCCGAAGATCTGCCAGGCTGTGTTTTCCACTACGGTCGATCAGTGCATATTCGTAGATCCAGCCGACGCCCGTCGCATCCGGCCCCAGCGACACCTTCACGCCCGGCGGAAACTGCGCCTGTACCTGGCTTAAATATTCCAGCACCCGGGATCGCGCCCAGTAGAGATCGGTGCCATCCTCAAACAGCACATACACATAAGCGTCACCAAACATTGAAAAACCGCGCACGGTTTTGGCGCCCGGCACAGACAACATGGAGGTTGTCAGCGGCCAGGTCACCTGATCTTCAATCACCTGCGGCGCTTTCCCGGGGTAACTCGCTTTGATAATGACCTGCACATCAGACAGATCGGGCAACGCGTCCAGCGGCGCGCGCTGCACCGCCCACCAGCCCCAGCTGGCCATCATCAGCGCGGCCAGGATCACCAGCAGGCGGTTACGCAACGAGGCGCGAATCACAGCGGCAATCATGGCGTCACCTCCGGCATCACGCTACGCAGGCTGGCTTCGGAATCAATCAGGAATTGCCCGGACGTCACCACCTTATCGCCCTCTTTGACCCCGGACAGGATCGCCGTCCAGCCCTGCGCCGTCAGGCCGGTTTTCACCGTCACAGGCTGGAAATAACCGTCCCCGGTAGCCAGCAGCAGACGCGCAGACTCTCCGCTGTTAATCACCGCTTCTTCCGGCACCGCCAGCACCGGCGGGCCTTTCAGCTCTTGCGCACGCCTGACGGAGAGGTACATGCCCGGCTTCAGCTTATGTGCGGAATTTTCCAGCACGATACGGGCTTTCAGGGTTCGCGTGGCCGCCTCCATCTGCGGCAGCAATTCGCTGACCGTGCCGTGGAACTGCTCCCCCGGCCAGCTTTCTGAGGTTGCTACCACCTTGCTGCCCACCGCCAGAGACTGCGCCTGCGTTTGCGGGTAGTCGACCACCAGCCAGACCGGATCGAGGCTGGCGATCTCAAACAGCGGCGCCGTTGCGGTGATTTGCGCCCCTTCCCGCACGTCCAGCTTCACCACATAGCCCGCCCGGTCGGTGCGCAGAATGAGCGTGGTCTGCGGCTTACCGCTACGCTCCAGCAAACGAATGACCTCTTCTGGCATAAACTGCAACGCCAGCCGCTCGCGAGCGGCGCGGGTCAATGCGGCATCGCCAAGCTGACGAACCGCGAGATACTCCTGCTGGGCGGCGGTCCACTGCGGGATCCACAGTTGCGCCAGCGCCTCTCCGGCTTTTACCTGCTGCTGCGGCGCATTAACAAACAATTTTGACACCACGCCATTGGCCGGGGCTGACAACACCGAGACGTTACGTTCATCCGTTGCAACCGTGGCAAAGGCCGAGAACGGCGAAACCAGCTGGCGCATCTCAACGTTGGCGGTTTTCATCCCCAGGTTTTGCTGCTGTTGAGTGCTGATGGCCACGCCTGACGCCGCCTGCGCTTCATCGGCGTAGCGTGGGACCAGATCCATATCCATAAAAGGGGATTTACCCGGCTTATCGAAGCGCTGACCGGGCACCATGGGGTCGTACCAGTAAAGCACCTTGCGTTCTGATGGTTGTGAAGCCGCATCCGGCTGATGCGTCTGCTTCTGTCCGACAAAATAGCCGCCAACGGCAGCTATCGTGATGGCAATCGCCATTAACGTTGTTTTTTTCATTGCGCCAGCTCCTGCGGGATCAGCCAGTTCACGGCAGCCCAGGTTCGCGCCATTTCGCGCTCCGCCTGGTTCACCGCCAGTTCCGTATCCAGTACGCCACGACGCGCCTCCAGCAGGGCCGGAAGCGCCGACTGTCCAGAACGATATTGCGCCGTCAGCACCGCCAGCCGTTGTCGCTGCAACGGTAGTACCTCATCCCGCTGACGCTGCCACACCGTTTGCGCAGCCTGATACTGCGCCACCAGCGTTTGCACCTGGGCAATGTGTTCGCGTTTGAGCAGCGTCAGTTGATCCACCGCCTGCATTGAGCGGGAAACATCGGCGGCGTAATCCTTGTCCTGACGTTTTGACTGGAACAAAGGCAGATCCACGCTGAACATCACGCCAGCCATATCGTCATAGCCTTCGGCGCGGTGGGCGTAATAGACCTCCACATCCACATCGGGTAGCGCTGCCACGGCAGATTGCGCTGAACGCGCTTTCGCGGTCTCTGCTTCACGTCGCGCGGCCTCCACTTCCGGGTGTCTGGCAATCCCCTCCTGCAACGTTTTTTCATCGGCAGGAAGGCGCTGATAGCGCGGCAGCGGACCGCGAACCGCCGTAATAGCGTGCCCTGTTAGCTCCAGCAGACGGCTTTGCGCCAGCTGCACATCCCGCTGCGCCAGCGTCTCTTTGTCGCGCATGGCGCTGAGGATCATTTGCAGGGCCAGTACGCTGTCCGGCGTTGCGCCTCCCGCCCCGACGCTCGCCTTCTGCACGCCCCGCTGGCGTTCCGTTTCACGGACCAGCGTTCTGGCCGTTTTCAGCGCCTGCTGTGCCAGCGCCAGATCCAGCCAGGCCTGGGCGGTATCACGCTGAAGCGCGGCACGTACGGCCTCGGATTTTGCCAGCACGCTTCGCGCCTGCGCCTGAAAAGTCTGTGCTTTACGTTCCCGCTTCTCCGAGCTGACGTAGCTTTGCATGATGCCAACCTTCTGCATGGTCATCCCTTCGCGCGTAAGCCGCCGATCGTTGCTGCCCTGTACCGGCACGTTTTCAATACCGAATTTCAGTTTTGGATCAGGTAATTGCGTGGCGGAATCCGCCATCGCATCCAGCGCCTGCGCTTCGTTACGGCTGGCGGAGAGTTCTGCCGAGTAGCGCTGGGCTTCGGTCAGGGTGTGTTCGAGCGTCCACGGCTCCGCCTGCGCGGCGGAGGTTAACAGGCCGAACAACACCCCACCGAGCCACAGACTCAGTGTGTGTTGTTTCATGGTGACCTCGCTTAGCGCGCTGGCGTCAGCGAGATAATCTGGAAACCGTCACCCGCACGCTCAAGCGTGAAGGTCACCTCATCCCCCGGTTTGGTGCCATTCAGCGTGGCGCCGGCAGATAAAGTAAACGGCATGGTCATCGCTGGCCATTTTAGTTCCGGTATGGCCTCGTGACGGAGCATGACGGCATTGTCAGAGATCGACTGAACCACGCCGCGGCCCTGCCAGGTCTGGTTTGCCTGAACGGTATAAGAAACGAAAGAGATGGACGCGCCAACCAGCGCGGAAAGGAATAGGGTACGCATGATAAAACTCCTGTTAAACGTTAAGTAAATAAAATCAACGAATTAACAGGTTTTTACTCCCGAAACCGGCAATAGCGGATCGTTGCCGGCGGCCCCACAGCAGGAGGGGTAACAGACCACGCAGAATGGCTTGCAGATGAACACTCTGGCGTCGTTAAGGTCAGCGTCATGGCGGCAGGCAGCGCCACCAGATGCGGCTGGGCAGGTTCTTTTTGTACCTGATCCGGCACACAATGTTTTTCACACAGCGGTGAAGCACCGGCAGCATAATGCAGCCCCGGTCCCGCCATCATATCCATATGCTGGATGGTGGCCACCTCACCGCGCAAATCCATTGAACATTGATGGGAGGCGACGGCCACCTGACTCTGGATTAACAGCCAGCCAAACGCCAGCAAAAACATCAGCAGATGTTTTTTGATAAAGCGCAGGCGATACGTCCAGCTGGCGTGCATATTCAGATCGTCGGATAGGGTAAAAGTGAACCGAGTATAAGCAGGCAAAAGAATGAAAGAGAAGTAGTTTTAAAGAGATTTACGTTTTTAAATCGATTGTCGGCAAGTAATACTCAAAACCTTAACACTTCACCATCAATTTAATGACATATAATATCTATTCATCAGGTCAATAACGTCTTAATATAAATGACGCAGGGTTAGCAAAAATATCGTCATCATTGCCTTTAGTAGTCTCTTTCTTGATTTTAATCAGCAAGGACTGGCCATTTATTCGGCACATTTCAAGCTTCTTTTTTATTGATTATTTGTCTCTCGGGCAGCAAGGATACAGGGGAAATCATGCTTACTTTTCTCGAACTCCTCATTGGAGTCGTGGTCATTGTCGGTGTAGCACGCTACATCATTAAAGGTTACTCAGCCACCGGTGTGCTATTTGTCGGCGGCCTGACGCTGCTGATCATTAGCGCGCTAATGGGTCATCAGGTTTTACCCGCCAGCGAAGCCAGCACCGGATATACCGCTACCGATATTGTGGAATATATAAAAATTCTGCTGATGAGCCGCGGCGGCGACCTGGGCATGATGATCATGATGCTCTGCGGATTTGCTGCCTATATGACCCATATCGGTGCGAATGATATGGTGGTGAAGCTGGCTTCTAAGCCGCTGCAATATATTAACTCCCCCTATCTGCTGATGGTCGCGGCTTATTTCCTGGCCTGTCTGATGTCATTAGCCGTTTCCTCAGCAACAGGCCTTGGCGTGCTGTTAATGGCGACGTTATTCCCGGTAATGGTTAACGTCGGGATCAGCCGTGGCGCAGCGGCGGCTATTTGCGCCTCTCCGGCGGCGATTATTCTCTCCCCTACTTCCGGTGACGTGGTGCTGGCCGCGAAAGCCGCGGAAATGTCGCTGATTGACTTCGCCTTCAAAACCACACTGCCAATCTCCATCACCGCTATTCTCGGCATGGGCGTGGCGCATTTCTTCTGGCAACGCTACCTCGATAAGAAAGAGAACGTCAGCCATGAGATGATGGACGTCAGTGAAATCACCACTACCGCCCCGGCGTTTTATTCCATCCTGCCCTTCACGCCGATTATTGGCGTGCTTATTTTTGACGGCAAATGGGGCCCTCAGCTGCACATCATCACTATCCTGGTGATCTGTATGCTGCTGGCGGCCATCCTGGAATTTGTTCGTGGTTTTAATACCCAGAAGGTGTTCACGGGTCTTGAAGTCGCCTTCCGCGGCATGGCGGATGCCTTCGCGGGCGTGGTGATGCTGCTGGTTGCCGCAGGGGTGTTTGCTCAGGGGCTGAGCACAATCGGCTTTATCCAGAGCCTGATCTCTATCGCCACCTCGTTCGGCTCGGCCAGCATTATCCTGATGCTGGTGCTGGTGGTACTGACCATGCTGGCGGCGATGACTACCGGCTCCGGTAACGCGCCGTTCTATGCGTTTGTTGAGATGATCCCTAAGCTGGCACACTCCTCCGGCATCAACCCGGCTTACCTGTCCATTCCGATGCTCCAGGCCTCCAACCTGGGTCGTACCATTTCTCCGGTATCGGGCGTGGTGGTTGCGGTTGCAGGGATGGCAAAAATCTCTCCGTTTGAAGTGGTAAAACGCACGTCAGTGCCGGTGCTGGTTGGCCTGATTATCGTTATTATCGCCACCGAAGTGCTGGTTCCCGGCGCTGCCTAAGCGAAATTCCTGCTTTCCAAAAAGCGCCTGCGGGCGCTTTTTGTGCTTTAATAACCTCCAGAAATTAATCGCGCCCAACCAATCAGGAAAGCAAATGTTCAGGAAGGATATCGTTATCCCGTCTGGCGCAGTAGCGCTTGCACTCTGTGTCTTCTCAATTCAGGCAGATCCGCTTAAGCCAACCCAGTATGGCGATTTCGATCGCTACGTTCTGGCTCTTTCCTGGCAAACGGGATTTTGCCAGAGTATGGTCGAACGCAACCGTGACGAACCGGAAGAGTGTCGCCTGCAAAAAGAGAGCAGCAACAAAACCGATTTTCTGACCGTCCACGGCTTATGGCCAGCGCTGCCGAAATCTATTGCCGCTCGCGGAGTGGATGAACGCCGCTGGATGCGCTTCGGCTGTGCCACTCGTCCGGTTCCGAATATGCCGGAAGCAAAAGCCAGCCGCAAATGTGACGCCGCAGAGACCGGACTATCGCTAACGGGCGCGGCGAAGCTGAACAGCGTGATGCCCGGCGCGGGCGGCAACTCCTGCCTTGAACGTTATGAATACGCGAAACACGGCGTCTGCTTTGGTTTTGATCCCGACGCTTACTTCGGCACCATGGTGCGCATGAACCAGGAAGTGAAAAATAGTGCGGTTGGGGAATTTCTGGCGGAAAACTATGGCAAGACCGTCCGCCGTAGCGATTTTGATGCAGCCGTGGCCAAAAGCTGGGGGAAACAGAACGTAAAAGCGTTCAAGCTTACCTGCCATGGCAATCAGGCTTATCTGACCGAGATGCAGATCTCGCTAAAATCCAGCACCATTAACAACTCGCTCTCAGCCAGCACCTTTGCGCCACAGCCGCATCCGGGCAACTGCGGCAAACAGTTTGTTATCGATAAAGCTGGTTACTGATTGTTCCTGCGCGCATCCGGGCGTACCAGATCGAAGCGATGGCTGTCGCTGATGCCGTAGTAGGCGGACGGTCCACCCGCACGCAGAATGGGCTGCGCTTTCGCGGTCTGGTAAATCCCCTCTTCCAGCAAACTCTCGGCGATATGGACGCCCACCACTTCGCCGAGCACCAGCCAGGTATCAATCGGGGTCCCATCCGCGCAGGTCAACTGAATGCACTGTGACAATCGACACTCGAAATTCACCGGGCTTTCCGCCACGCGCGGCGAGCTCACAAGCTGGCTGGCTTCGGGCGTCAGGCCGGCAAAGGTAAATTCATCCTCGCCATGAGGGAGTGTGGCGGAGGTTTCATTCATCGCCTCAGCCAGATCGCGCGTTGCGAGGTTCCAGACAAACTCTTCCGTTTCGGTAATATTCCGCACGCTATCCTTCCAGCCGTTGCTGGAAAAACCAATGATCGGTGGGCGATAGTTAAAGCAGTTAAAGAAGCTGTACGGGGCAAGGTTCAGTTGACCGGCCTTATCACAGGATGAAATCCAGCCAATCGGACGTGGACCGATAATGGCGTTCAGCGGGTCGTGCGGCAGACCGTGCCCCTGAGACGGTTGGTAAAAGTACATATCGCTCTCTCTACGCTGGGGCTGCAACGCGCATTGCCCGGTTTAAGTTTTACCAGCGTAACGAAATTTCAGTTCAGCGTGAATCGGGATGCCGGGTTTATCGCCAAAAATTCATATGGCGCACGAATGTGACCTTCATCACTTCAAACTTAGGGTTTCAGACAGTATCATCAGATAAGTTAAACCCTCGCTGCCAGACGGCGAGGGTTTTCTTTTGGATTGGTTTCTGCGTTACACGCAGCATTAACGACATGGAGTAAAAATGTCCAGACCTACGATTATCATCAATGAACTCGACGCAGAACGTATTGACCGACTGTTGGAGAAACCAGAATTCGCCTCGCTGCCGGTAGCCGATGCGCTGAACGAAGAGCTAGATCGGGCGCAGATGTGTACGCCTGAGACCATGCCGCATGATGTGGTCACCATGAACAGCCAGGTGAAGTTCCGCAACCTGACCACCGGGGAGGAACTCACCCGTACGCTGGTCTATCCGGCACAGATGACCGACAGCAGCATGCAGCTTTCGGTGCTGGCACCCGTGGGCGCGGCGCTGCTTGGACTGCGCACGGGCGATACTATCCACTGGGAACTCCCGGGCGGCGCCTCAGCCCATCTGGAAGTGCTTGAGCTGCTCTACCAGCCCGAAGCCGCTGGCGATTACCTGCGTTAATCCCTTCTGAACAAGCGACCCCGCTTTGCACAGAGGATGCACCTGCATCCTCTTTCCGCAAATTCACCCGATTGTGTTATATCGGACAAAAACCGCTTAATCCATGTTTACTCTGTCGTAGTGCCGTGGGGACGAAACCTCACACAACGCCGCCGGGGAAGGCATTCACCAGTCCCTTCACTTTCTGCTGCGCTGCCTCCGGGGTGTCTGCGCCAGGCACCAGGATCACCTTGCGGCACTCCTCCTCCCGTTTTTCGAAGATCTTATAGGCGCGCTCCGCATCAGCCAGCGGAAGATAGTGGGTCACAATATCTTCCGGTGTAAGCAACCCTTTTTCGATAAGCGGCAGCAGCTCTCCCAGCCAGGCGTGGACGTGCGTCTGCCCCATCTTAAAGCTCAGCCCTTTATCGAAGGCATCGCCAAACAGGAAGCCATGGATGAAACCGGCGTACACGCCCGGCACGCTGACCACGCCGCCGCGTCGCACCGCAGCAATGCACTGGCGCAGGGCTTTGCCGCTGCTGCCTTCAATTTTCAGGTTACTGAGGATCGTTTCCGTCGTGCTGCCTTTGGCCTCAAACCCGACGGCATCAATCACCGCATCCACCCCGCGCTGCCCGGCCGTTTGCTCAATGATTTTCTCCGCCGCGTCGTTATCATCATCAAAGTTAATCGGGATCGCGCCGTAGCGCTCCTGGGCAAACCGCAGTCGATAGGGATGATGGTCAACCACAAAAATCTGCTCTGCGCCGAGAAGCCGCGCGCAGGCAATGGTCAGTAACCCCACCGGCCCGGCCCCGAATACGGCGACGCTGGAGCCTTTCTGGATCTGCGCATTTTTCGCCGCCTGCCAGGCGGTAGGCAGAATATCTGACAGGAAAAGCGCTTTGTCGTCTGACAGCAGCTGAGGCACTTTAAACGGCCCTACGTTGCCTTTCGGCACGCGCACATACTCCGCCTGTCCGCCCGGCACGCCGCCATAAAGATGGCTGTAGCCAAACAGCGCGGCAGGGGCGGGAATTTGCTTTTTGTTCAGCGCCGCGCCCTGCCCGCGGTTCGTGTTTTCGCAGGCCGCGTACTGTTGCATCTGGCAAAAGAAACAGTCACCGCAGGCAATCACAAACGGGATCACCACCCGGTCACCTTTCTGCACGTTCTTCACTTCGCTCCCGCACTCCACCACCTCGCCCATAAATTCATGACCAAAGATATCGCCGTGCTGGACCTTGGGAATTTTTCCGCGATAAAGATGCAAATCGGAACCACAGATCGCCGTGGCTGTTACGCGCAGGATGATATCGTCAGGCTGTTCGATGCCCGGATCGGGGACATTATCGACCCGAACATGATGTGGACCGTGATAGGTGAGAGCTTTCATGCAACCTCCGAAAGGGTGTGGGTAAGCTTATAAAAGGGTAGCTACCTCTCGGGATCTGCCCCGGAATCCGGCTGTTTTGAGATTTATCCTGGCGAGATAAAAGTGCTGTCGGGATTACAGAAACCATTTATATTTTGTGGTTGAATGATTGCAGCGTTTATAAACAAGGAGAAACGGGTATGTATCAAACAATCATTATGCCGGTTGATGTTTTCGAAATGGAACTGAGTGATAAGGCTGTACGTCACGCGGAATTTCTCGCGCAGCAGGACGGAGTTATTCATCTTCTGCATGTTTTACCGGGCTCTGCCAGCCTGAGCCTGCATCGTTTCGCTGCTGATGTGCGTCGTTTTGAAGAGCATTTACAGCATGAAGCCGAGACGCGCCTGCAAACCATGGTCGGGCACTTCAGCATCGATCCTTCCCGCATAAAAACCCACGTCCGGTTCGGTAGCGTGCGTGACGCCGTTAATGAACTGTCCGCGGAGCTGAACGCAGACGTGGTGGTGATTGGTTCGCGCAACCCGTCTATTACCACGCACCTGCTGGGGTCGAACGCCTCCAGCGTGATCCGCCACACCCACATTCCGGTGATGGTCGTCAGATAAAAAAAGAGGCCACCTTTAGGTGGCCTCTTGTATTGCAGGTGTCGTCTTGCTTTCTTTTATTATGCAGTTTTGGTGCGGATCAGGTAATCAAACGAGCTCAGCGACGCTTTCGCACCTTCACCGGTAGCGATGATGATCTGCTTGTACGGCACGGTGGTGCAGTCGCCCGCCGCAAATACGCCCTTCACGCTGGTTTCGCATTTCGCATCGATGATGATCTCGCCCATGCGGTTGCGCTCAATTGCGCCTTCCAGCCAGGTGGTGTTTGGCAGCAGGCCAATCTGAACGAAGATCCCCGCCAGCGGTACGCTGTGAATATCGCCACTCACGCGGTCACGGTATTCCAGACCGGTCACTTTGCTGCCGTCGCCTTTCACTTCTGTCGTCTGGGCATTGAGCACAATGTCGACGTTATTCAGGCTACGCACTTTATCCTGCAACACCTGGTCCGCTTTCATCTCAGGGGCGAACTCCAGCAGGGTAACGTGTTCAACAATTCCCGCCAGATCGATAGCCGCTTCCACACCGGAGTTACCGCCGCCGATCACCGCTACGCGTTTACCTTTGAACAGTGGGCCGTCACAGTGCGGGCAATAGGTCACGCCTTTGGTGCGATACTGATCTTCGCCCGGCACGTTCATGTTGCGCCATTTCGCGCCAGTGGCAATGATCACGCTGCGCGCCTTCAGCACCGCGCCGGACGCCGTTTCAATCTGGTGCAAACCACCCTCGACCGCTGCCGGAACCAGTTTGCTGGCGCTCTGGCTGTCAATGACATCCACGTCGTAGTCGCTGACGTGCGCTTTCAACGCCCCGGCCAGCTTCTGGCCTTCGGTTTTCGGCACGGAAATGTAGTTTTCAATGTCTACGGTATCCAGAACCTGACCACCGAAACGCTCGCCCATCAGACCGGTACGGATCCCTTTACGTGCGGAGTAAACCGCTGCCGCCGCGCCCGCCGGGCCGGAGCCAACAATCAGCACGTCGTACGCATCACGTTGGTTCAACTCTTCCGCCGCACGTTTTTCTGCGCCGGTATCCACTTTGGCGACGATTTCGGTCAGCGTCATACGCCCCTGGCCGAACTCCTGACCATTCAGGTAAACCGCCGGAACGCCCATCACGTTGCGCTCGGTGATTTCGTTCTGGAACGTACCGCCGTCAATCGCCGTGTGCTTAATGCGTGGGTTGAGCACTGACATCAGGTTCAGCGCCTGCACCACGTCCGGGCAGTTGTGGCAGGAGAGCGAGTAATAGGTTTCAAACTCAAAATCACCGTCGATATCGCGGATCTGCTCCAGCAGCGCCTGCGCTTCTTTTGACGGATGACCACCGGTCCACAGCAGCGCCAGCACCAGGGACGTAAATTCGTGCCCCAGCGGAGAACCCGCGAAACGCGGCCCCTGGTCAGACCCTGGGTTGGCGATCAGGAAAGAAGGCTTACGGACTGCCAGCGTGTTGTCTTCTTTGAAGGTCACTTTCGGCGACAGCTCAGCAATCTCTGTCAGCAGCGCTTTGATTTCTGCCGATTTCGCGCTGTCGTCCAGCGTGGCAATCAGCTCAACAGGTTTGGTCAGTTTCTCAAGGTAGGCCTTGAGCTGGGTTTTCATGTTAGTGTCGAGCATTATTCTTCCCTCTCTTAAAACGTCATCATGCAAGCCGCCTTATACGGGCTGCCTGAATGCAACTTGCATCATGGTGCTGGAATGAAATGGGCGCGGGTGCGCCCATTGATTGCCGGGTGGCACTTCGTTTACCCGGCCTACGATACTGTAGGCCTGTGCAAGCGTAGCGCCGCCAGGCTTTACAGACTTAGATCTTGCCGACCAGGTCCAGAGATGGCGCCAGCGTCGCTTCGCCTTCTTTCCATTTCGCCGGGCACACTTCGCCTGGGTGAGAAGCAACGTACTGAGCCGCCTTAACTTTGCGCAGCAGGTCAGATGCATCACGGCCGATACCTTCAGCGGTAACTTCGATAGCCTGGATAATGCCCTGCGGGTCAACAACGAAGGTCGCACGGTCAGCCAGGCCTTCATCTTCACGCATGTTGTCGAAGTTACGGGTCAGGGCGCCAGTCGGGTCGCCGATCATCGCGTATTTGATTTTCGCGATAGTTTCAGAGCTGCTGTGCCACGCTTTGTGGGTGAAGTGGGTATCGGTAGAAACAGAGTAAACGTCTACGCCCAGCTTTTGCAGTTCTTCGTAGTGGTCTGCAACGTCGCCCAGTTCGGTCGGGCAAACGAAGGTGAAGTCAGCCGGATAGAAGAAGAACACGCTCCAGCGGCCTTCGGTATCTTTCTCAGTAACTTCGATGAACTCACCGTTTTTGAACGCCTGGTTTTTGAAAGGTTTAATTTTGGTGTTAATCAAGGACATCTGTACTTCCTCCGTGTTTTCGTTGAGGTGTAAGGTAACCAACTTTGTTCATCGGGGCTAATGCGTATGCTTTATCAAATCAATCAGCCAAACCTTACAACAGCAACAAGACAGCAAGGTGAACCTTTTACAGGAAAGCCTGAAAGTAAAAAGGCCGCCTCAACGGGCGGCCCTGATACCTGAATTCCCCGCAGGTACATTCAGTGCCAGCCGAAGCTGGCGTTGCGTTGCGCTCTACATACCTTGTATCAAGGCCGTAACAGCGGTTTGATTACAGCACCCCTGCGCGCAATGAGCAATGCATAAGAGGGATAGTCCTGCCTATGGCTGTGATAGGCAGATTCGAACAGGTCATTGAAACATTATAAATTTAATTTCATTATGGGTTTCACGCTATATATAAACGCCATTTGTCATTCAAATAATTCAATCACACTTTAAAGATAAAATTATCTTAATAACTCTTGAAGATATGTTTCAATAATCCAAAGCCGTGATATATTAAGATCACTTAAATTTTAAATTAAGCGAGTTATTCACACGGATTGTAAAGGGTAACTACACTCTGTCGTACTCCATGGTGTGATAACGACAGCAAACTCAACTCACTCAGGACGAAACATGGCAAACCTCTACGACCTAAAAAAATTCGATCTCAATCTGTTAGTTATCTTCGAATGCATTTACCAACATCTCAGTATCAGTAGGGCTGCCGAGACGCTTTATATCACACCATCCGCCGTCAGCCAGTCGCTGCAACGCCTGCGCGGTCAGCTTGATGACCCCCTGTTTATCCGTTCAGGGAAGGGAATTACGCCCACCACGGTAGGTACCAACTTGCATCATCATCTGGAAAAAAATCTCAATCAGCTTGAGCAGACGATCAACATGATGCATCACTCGGACATCAAGAAAAAGTTCGTTATCTATTGCACTCAAATGGTGTCTCCTGGTTCGATGCTGGAACCGTTGAAGCTTTTAATATCTGAGGAGAATTATGAGATAGAACAAAGAGATATGCTTATTTCCTCCGAATCAGCGGAAGATTTGTTGGCCTATCGTAAAGCCGATCTCATCTTCTCTATCGCACCTATCCACAATCGCTCTGTGGTCTGCACCCACTTCACTACGGTGCCGATAGCCTTAATCTGTAGAGCAGACCACCCAAGGCTCGCTGACACAGCTACAGTGGACGCGCTATACCAGGAGAAATTCACTTTTTACCAGAGTGCTCATCCGGGTGTAAAAGAGTTCCAGAGTCGGGCCAATGACGCTTTTCCGGAAAGAAATATTGCTTTTCGCACCGACTCCCTTAGCTCTCTCATCTCTATGGTCAGTTCATCTGATTTGTTAGGCTATATCCCCGTGTCGATCTATGAAACATTTAAAGAATCTTTGAAATTAAAAAGGCTTGAGCCACCGTTTGCGCTGCCTGAATTAAAGATCTATATGCTCTACGGCCGTTCATCACTGAATAGCTCTGTTTTTTCAACATTCATTGAAAAAATGCATAAGCTCTGCGTTTCTCCGCCGTCTGCGTAAAATACATTTGCATGGTGAATATAATTAAAGCGAACCGAAAAAAAATGACTCCGTGAAATTAAGGATAAATAATTCCATAATATCGTTTTGATTTTCCCAAGACATTTAACACGCAGGACGCGATTAATCATGTCGAACTATAAAATCCCTTTACAGGAAAATGTTTTAGACGCTTCTGCGGAACGCATACACTGGACGCTTAACAATTTCCCCAGGGTATGCGTTTCCTTTTCCGGTGGAAAAGATTCTACCGTGATGCTGCATCTTGTTGCCCAGAAAGCACGGCAATTAAAGCGAAAAATAGACGTCATCTTTCTGGACTGGGAAGCGCAATTCTCGTCGACCATTCAGCATGTTGACGCTATGAAAACGCTCTATCGGGATGTTATCCACCAGTTCTGGTGGGTAGCGCTTCCGCTCACGACCCAGAACGCCCTGTCACAGTTTCAACCTGAATGGCAGTGCTGGGAACCCGGGACAAACTGGGTTCGCCAGCCACCAGAAGATGCCATTACCGATTATCACTATTTCGATTTTTATCAGCAGGGAATGACGTTTGAAGCCTTCGTGCGCGAGTTTGCCGAATGGTATGCGCAAAGACGTCCTGCCGCAGTCATGGTGGGGATCCGCGCCGATGAATCTTACAACCGCTTTCTGGCTATCGCGTCGGCGCGTAAGCAGCGCTTTTCTGATGATAAACCCTGGACGACCGTCGCCCCGGGTGGGCACGCCTGGTATATCTACCCACTGTACGACTGGAAAACCGCCGACATCTGGACGTGGTTCGCGAAATCAAAATGTTGCTATAACCCGTTATACGACCTGATGTACAAGGCGGGGGTGCCGCCGCGTTATATGCGCATCTGCGAACCGTTTGGTCCGGAACAGCGTCAGGGCTTATGGCTCTATCATGTCATTGAACCCGAACGCTGGGCGGCTATGTGTGAACGCGCCTGCGGCGTGCGAAGTGGAGGTATTTATGCCGGGCACGATAACCATTTTTATGGCCACCGGAAGATCCTGAAACCTGACCATCTCGGCTGGCGCGAATACGCCATGCTGCTACTCGACAGCATGCCGCAAAATACGGCGGAACATTACCGAAATAAAATCGCAATTTATCTCCACTGGTATCAAAAGCGAGGCCTGGACGATATTCCCGATACGCAGGAGGGTGACATTGGCGCAAAAGATATCCCTTCCTGGCGACGCATTTGCAAGGTTTTGCTCAACAATGACTACTGGTGCCGGGCACTCTCATTTAGTCCAAACAAACCTAAACACTATCAACGCTACAGCGAAAGAGTGAAAACCAAACGCAAGGAATGGGGGATTTTATGCAACAGCAAATAATCAGAGAAATGCAGACGTACCTGCAGGCCCTTTCTGAAGAAGAGAAAATCGGCGCTATTAATGCCTTTCGTCAGGCAATACACGAAATCAGCCCTTTTCATAATCAACCCGTCGACTGCGTATTGTGGATAAAACAGACTGACATCACCGCCAATGACTACAACCCAAATAATGTCGCTCCGGCGGAGAAGCGGTTGCTCAGCAAATCACTGGAGCTGGATGGATTCACACAACCTATCGTTGTGACGGAAAATGCGCCTGAGAGCTATGAAATTGTCGATGGATTCCATCGCCATGAGCTTGGCAGTCATCGGGCTATTCTGAAGCGTCAACTTAAAGGTTACCTCCCTGTTACCTGCCTGCGTAAAGCACGCCAGGAAAAGTTCGATCGCATGGCTGCAACCATTCGTCACAACCGCGCGCGTGGACGCCACCAGATCAATGCCATGTCAGAAATCGTGCGAGAACTGGTGCTTATGGGCTGGAGTGAGCAGAAAATTGGCCTGGAGTTGGGTATGGACAGCGATGAAGTGCTGCGACTGAAGCAAATCAACGGTCTGCTGGAACTCTTCGCGGACCGTCGTTTTTCAGAAGCCTGGACGGTTAAATAGTCAGAGCGAATTTAAGCGCGCAGCCGCTGCCAGCAGCGTCGACTCCTGCTTCGCAAAGCAAAGACGAATCAGTTTATGCGGGAAGGGATCGGCGCAGAACACCGACAGCGGAATGGCCGCCACGCCCACCTCTTTCGTCAGCCACTGGCAAAAACTGACATCATCCAGATCGGAAATCGCGCTGTAGTCCGCCAGCAGGAAGTAGGTGCCTTCGCATGGCAGGATCTCCAGCCGACTCTCGCTCAAGGCAGTCACAAACCGATCCCGCCGCGCACGGTAAAAAGCTGGCAGGTCCCGGTAATGTTCAGGTTCAGCGCGCAGCATATCCGCCAGCGCCAGCTGGGCGGGTGTGTTTACGGCAAACGTCAAATACTGGTGCACTTTACGCAGCTCAGCGCTGATGGCGGCGGGCGCCACGCAGTACCCTACCTTCCAGCCGGTCATATGGTAGGTTTTCCCAAATGATGATACCGCGATTGCGCGCTCGCGAAGCTGCGGATGCGCCAGCACGCTGGCATGACCCTCTTCGGCAAAGCAGATGTGCTCATACACCTCGTCGCTCAGAACATAGATTTCACGTTCGGCGATGGCCTGCCACAGGGCGGCAAAATCGCTTTTCTGCCACACCGTCGCCGATGGGTTGTGTGGCGTATTCAGGATCACCAGCCGGGTTTTATCGCTCAGCAGCGCGGCAAACGCCTGCCAGTCCGGACGAAAATGCGGCGGCTGGAGCGCCACGCGTTTCACCACGCCACCGGCCAGTTCAATCGCCGGGGCGTAGCTATCGTAGCTCGGGTCAAAGCAAATCACCTCATCGCCCGTACGCACCAGGGCGGTTATCGCCGCATACAGCGCTTCGGTGGCCCCTGCGGTTACCGTGATATCGCTGTTCGCGTCAGGCTTATGGCCGTATAACTCCGCCGTTTTATCCGCAATGGCTTCACGCAACGCCTGCACGCCGGTCATCGGCGCATACTGGTTGGCTCCCTGCGCAACGTGGTACGCCAGACGCTCCTGCAAATATTTCGGCCCGTCAAAATCCGGGAAACCTTGTGAGAGGTTAATGGCGTTGTGCTGCTGCGCCAGGGCGCTCATCTGCGTAAAAATCGTCGTGCCGAGATTCGGAAGTTTACTCTGCGGGATCAACGGGTTATTGCTCATTGTAGTGTGCCTGCCTGTAATACTTATGTTGCTGACACTATAACACGATGTTAGTCTTTGGCAATCAAGACGCTTAGACGTCTAAATGATATAAATATTCCTGACCGAGAGGGTAAAAGGAAATGACAGACAACCTGCAACTCACACACCTGGCCGAGGCCTGCCGCTGGATTGGCGCTAAAGGCTGGGCGCCCGCTACCGGCGGCAATATGTCCGTGCGTCAGGATGAACATCTGTGCTGGCTGAGCGAATCCGGAAAAGACAAAGGCAGCCTGACCACCGCCGATTTTCTACAGGTTGAAATCGCCACCAACCGTGCGCCTTCTGGCCGTAAACCGTCGGCAGAGACCGGGCTGCATACCCTCATCTATCGCCTGTTCCCGGAGGCTAACGCCGTCCTGCACGTTCACACCGTCAATGCCACGGTGCTGTCGCGGCTGGTCAACGAGACCGAGCTGAAGATCTCCGGCTTCGAGATGCAAAAATCCCTTACCGGGCAGACCACGCATCGGGATACGGTGGCCATCCCGGTGTTTGATAATGACCAGGACATCGACGCCCTCGCCTCTCGCATCGCCCATTACGCGCAGGAACGCCCGCTTAATTATGGTTTTCTTCTGCGCGGTCATGGCTTAACCTGCTGGGGACGCGACGTGGCCGAAGCCCGCCGTCATCTGGAAGGTTTAGAATTCTTATTTGAATGCGAAATGCGTTTACGACAATGGGAGAGAGTATGATTCGCGCGATTGTGACGGATATTGAAGGGACCACCAGCGATATCCGTTTTGTCCATGATGTTTTGTTCCCTTACGCGCGTGAGCGGCTGGCGGCCTTTGTGACCGCGCAGCAGTACGCCGAGCCGGTCAAATCGATTCTGGACAACCTGCGCGATGAAATCAGCACTCCGCATGCCAGCGTCAGCGATCTCATCAACGTGCTGTTTACCTTTATGGATGAAGACCGCAAATCGACGGCGCTCAAAGCCCTGCAAGGCATCATCTGGCAGGACGGTTACGTCAACGGTGACTTTACCGGCCATCTCTACCCTGATGTACTGCCCGCGCTGGAAAAATGGAAGGCACAAGGGATTGATCTCTATGTTTATTCCTCTGGCTCCGTCGCCGCGCAGAAACTGTTATTTGGCTACAGCGACGAAGGTGATATTACTCATCTGTTCAGCGGCTATTTTGATACCCGCATCGGGGCCAAGCGTGAGGTGCAGTCTTATCAAAATATTGCGGCGCAAACGGGCATCGCCCCGTCGCAGATCCTGTTCCTGTCGGATATTCATCAGGAGCTGGACGCGGCTGAACAGGCGGGTTTTCGCACCCTGCAACTGATACGCGGTGAAGAAGATGACGGCGTAAGCCATCACCATCAGATCCACCAGTTTGACGAGATTAACCCGGAGCAGATCCCTTCATGAGCGCATTGACCATTTATTCCGATAAAGACGCCAGTAAGCACCTGTGGCACAGCACCGACGCCGTCGAGATCGCCCGACAGCTCAACGCCAAAGGCGTGCGGTTTGAACGCTGGGCGGCAGACCGTGATTTAGGGCAGGATCCCGCGCCTGAAGCCGTGATTGAGGCGTATCAGCATGCAATCGACAAGCTGGTGGCAGAGAAAGGTTATCAGAGCTGGGACGTGATTAGCCTTCGCGCCGACAATCCGCAGAAAGAGGCGCTGCGCGCGAAGTTTCTCAACGAGCACATCCACGGCGAAGACGAAGTGCGCTTTTTCGTGGAAGGGGCGGGACTATTCTGCCTGCACATCGGCGATGAGGTGTATCAGGTGCTGTGCGAGAAAAACGACCTGATTTCCGTACCCGCAGGCACGCCGCACTGGTTTGACATGGGTTCAGAGCCGAACTTTACCGCCATTCGTATTTTCGACAATCCGGAAGGCTGGGTTGCCCAGTTTACGGGCGATGCAATCGCGGATGCGTATCCACGCCTGGCCTGATCTTTTCTCCCTACCCCGCAAAGTAATGCGAGCACCGTGCTATCCCCTCGCCCCTCTGGGGAGAGGGTTAGGGTGAGGGGAACATACGGCTCAGGGGGTCAGTTCCATACTCAGGCATTAATTAAATACTGGCGATAATCCTCTGCACATCTGCGCCAACCAGCCTCGCCAGATGCACAAACTCCACCACGTCCAACCTACGCTCACCGTTTTCCACTTTAGCAATAAACGATTGTGGTTTTCCCAGTGCCTCCGCAAGCTGCGCCTGAGTCATCCCCTTCTCTTTACGCGCTTTCTTCAACGCATTGATAACACGCTGGTATTCATCCGAGTAAACTGAAGCCATTGTTCCGATTCCATACAAATATCCTGAAATCGAATATCCTCCCGCTGCCTTCTTATCCCAAAATAGGATAATTGAGCACGTAACGAACACATGTAAGGAGGACACAATGCAACATCAGAACTGGCACCCGGCCGACATTATCGCTGCACTAAAGAAACATGGAACAAGCCTGGCTGCGTTGTCCAGAAAGGCTGGCCTTTCCTCATCCACACTGGCAAATGCGCTTACCCGACCATGGCCTAAAGGTGAACTGCTTATCGCTCAGGCGCCAGACATTCCACCCGATGTGATATGGCCGGAAAGATACTTTGATGAAAAGGGAGAGCGAGTATTTCGTCAGATGAGGAATACCAAAAAGAGAAATCTGTCTTCAACATAATCAATGAATTCTCCCCCCTCACCCCAGCCCTCTCCCTCAAGGGAGAGGGGGTCTAAGGGCACTACCGTTTCAGCCCTTTCACATACCCCACCAGCTGATCCAACACCACGTCCCACCCTTCGTGGAAGCCCATCTGTTCATGCTGCTCGCGGATTTCCTTCGTTGGGTGACGCGCAATCGCCGTGTAGCGGGTCTTGCCCTCCCCCACATCTTCCAGCAGCAGGATCGCTGTCATAAACGGCTTTTCAGCCGGCTTCCAGCCCTCAGTATAGCCATCGGTAAAGACCAGCTTGTTCCCCGGATCGATTTCAAGAAATACGCCCCGGTTATCCATCCGCTGCCCGTCCACCTCAAACACGGTATTGAACCGCCCACCCACACGCAGATCGAGGTCGCATTCAGTCACCTTATGGGGAGCAGGAATGAAGAAGTTTTTGATGTGCTCCGGTGTGGTCCAGCAGAGCCACAGCAGGTCGCGCGGTGCGTCCACCACGCGTTCCAGTTTTAAATCTGTTTCAGGATCGAGCGTCACGATAACGTCCTCTAAAGGGAACCCCTTACAAGGATAGTCCCACTCAGGCGAATTTCCCTTTCGCTACCTCTTCAGGGGTGACCACGCCCGTATCCAGCACCCAGCCGCTAATCAGCGAGGCGGGGGTAACGTCAAACGCCGGATTATAGACCTGCGCCTCTTGCGGTGCCCACTGCACCGCGCCAAAGCTTCCCGCCACGCCCGTCACTTCGCTGGCCGCGCGCTGCTCAATGGGGATCGCGTCACCGTTCGGGCAGTCCCGGTCGAGGGTCGTTTGCGGGGCGGCGACGTAGAACGGAATACCGTGGAACTTCGCCAGCACCGCCAGGGAATAGGTGCCGATTTTGTTCGCCACGTCGCCGTTGGCGGCAATTCGGTCTGCCCCCACCCACACGGCATCCACCTGCCCTTTTGCCATCAGGCTGGCGGCCATGGAGTCAGTAATCAGCTGATAAGGCACGCCCAGCTCGCCCAGCTCCCATGCGGTCAGCCTGCCGCCCTGCAACAGCGGACGGGTTTCATCCACCCAGACGTTGCTGACGTTGCCTGCCTGATGCGCGCGGGCAATCACCCCCAGCGCCGTACCGACGCCCGCCGTTGCCAGCCCGCCGGTATTGCAGTGGGTCAGCAGGCGGCTGCCGGGCTTCACCAGCGCGCTACCCGCTTTCGCAATCGCGTCGCAAAGCCGTTTGTCTTCATTAATCAGGCGCAGCGCTTCAGCCACCAGCGCCGGAACGAACGCTTCCTGCCAAAGCGCAATCTTCATGCGGTCGAGATTGTTCATCAGGTTCACCGCCGTCGGGCGGGAGGCACGCAGGGTCTC
The DNA here is from genome assembly GCF_021869665.1 of Enterobacter cloacae complex sp. ECL411. Classification (NCBI taxonomy): domain Bacteria; kingdom Pseudomonadati; phylum Pseudomonadota; class Gammaproteobacteria; order Enterobacterales; family Enterobacteriaceae; genus Enterobacter; species Enterobacter cloacae complex sp. ECL411. The sequence goes on along the minus strand of NZ_CP091486.1, from coordinate 1,240,078 downwards.
CAGCGCCGCCGCCAGCTCGTCGCGGCCTTTACCGCTTTCCGCTAACAGCGCCAGCAGCAGGCTTGCAGAGAGACCAATCAACGGCGCGCCACGCACGCGCAGAGCGTGGATATGCCCAACCAGCGCCTCCACCGTCGAGGCATCCAGCCAGCGTTTCTCCTGCGGAAGCGCCTGCTGGTCGAGAATAAAGAGCTGATTATTCGCCACCCGCAGGCTGGTCGTCTGTAATGTCTGCATGTCGTTAATTCCCTGTTGCGTTGTTGTAGCACATTGTGTCAGGATGAAATCCAGATGTATAGACGTCTACATGTCTTAATTAGCAAAACTGAGGAGCAGGCCATGTCGCAATACCGTACCTTTACCGCTCAGGACGCCGTGGAGTATGCCAGGCAGTTTGGCGGACTTGACGATCCGTCATCGCTGGTGGAGGCGCAGGAAATCGGCGACGGCAACCTCAACCTGGTCTTTAAAATATTCGATAGCGCGGGGGTGAGCCGCATCGTCGTTAAGCAGGCGCTGCCCTATGTGCGCTGCGTCGGCGAGTCCTGGCCGCTGACGCTGGATCGCGCTCGCCTGGAGGCGCAAACCCTGGTCGAGCATTACAAGCACAGCCCTGAGCACACGGTGAAAATCCACCACTTTGACCCGAAACTGGCGGTGATGGTGATGGAAGATCTCTCCAGCCATCGCATCTGGCGCGGCGAGCTGATTAACAACATTTACTACCCGCAGGCGGCGCGGCAGCTGGGTGAATATCTGGCTCACACCCTGTTCCACACCAGCGATTTTTATCTGCATCCGCACGAGAAAAAAGCGCAGGTGGCAAAATTCATCAACCCGGAGATGTGCGAGATCACCGAAGATCTGTTCTTTAACGATCCGTACCAGATCCACGCGCGCAACAGCTACCCGGCCGATCTGGAGAACGATGTTGCCGCCCTGCGCGACGACGCCCAGCTTAAAATCGCCGTGGCCTCCCTGAAGCACCGCTTCTTTTCGCATGCCGAAGCCCTGCTGCACGGGGACATTCACAGCGGCTCAATTTTTGTGGCCGACGGCAGCCTGAAGGCCATCGACGCCGAGTTCGGCTACTTTGGCCCGATTGGCTTTGACGTTGGCACCGCCATCGGCAACCTGCTGCTGAACTTCTGTGGCCTGCCGGGGCATCTGGGCATTCGCGATGCCGCCGCCGCGCGCGAGCAGCGCCTGACCGATATTCAGGAACTGTGGAACACCTTCGCGGAGCGCTTCCAGGCGCTGGCGAACGAGAAAACGCGCGACGCCGCGCTCAGCGCGCCGGGCTATGCCTCTGCGTTCCTGAAAAAGGTCTGGCACGATGCCATCGGATTCTGCGGCACCGAGCTGATTCGCCGCAGCGTCGGGCTTTCCCATGTGGCGGATATCGACACCATTCAGGATGAAGCGATGCGTCACGAATGCCTGCGCCACGCGATATCCCTCGGCAAGGCGCTGATTGTGATTGCTGACCGCATCGACAGCGCGGAAGAGCTGGTAGCGCGAGTGCGGCAGTACAGTTGAGAACGTTTGCCCGATGGCGCTGCGCTTACCGGGCCTACGGGTGCAAAATGTAGGCCCGGTAAGGCGAAGCCGCCACCCGGCAAAAACTCACCCCAGATACTCAATCACCGACATCCCACCGTTATAATCCGTGCTGTAAATAATCCCCTGCGCATCCACAAACACGTCGCACGACTGGATCACCTGCGGGCGATTGGGCCGCGTATCCATCATCTTTTCCGGCGCCGCGGGCACCAGCGCCCCCGTTTCCACCGGGCGATACGGATTGGAAATGTCATACGCGCGCACGCCCGCGTTCTGGTACGTCGCGAAGATCAGCGTTGAGCTGACAAAGCTCCCCGGCCGGTTTTCGTGCAGGTTGTGCGGGCCGAAATGCGCCCCTTTCGCCACGTAGTCGGTTTCATCCGGCTGCGGGAAGGTAGAAATGCTCACCGGGTTCGACGGCTCGCGGATATCAAACAGCCAGATCAGCTTCTCGCCGTCCTGCTGGTTATCCAGCACCGCCTCGTCCAGCACCACCAGCAGGTCGCGATCCGGCAGCGGAAGCGCGGTGTGCGTCCCGCCGCCAAACGGCGGGCTCCAGTTACGATGGCTAATGAGCTTAGGCCGGGTGCGGTCCTTCACGTCCAGCAGCGTCAGGCCACCGTCGCGCCAGCTGCCGTACGCGGTATCGCCTGCAATAATCGCATGGTGCAGGGCGTAGCGTTTGCCTTCCGGCCAGTTCGGCTGTTCGCCTTCGGCCTGATTCATCCCCGGCAGCCACCAGCGTCCCGCCACTTCAGGCTTGCGCGGGTCCGCCAGATCGATGGTCAGAAAGATGTAGTCGGTAAAGCCGTCTATCAGCGCTGAGACATACGCCCAGCGGCCACCGACGTACCAGATGCGGTGAATGCCGATGCCGCTCAGCGATAAAAAGCCTATCTCGCGTGGCCTGTCCGGTGTGGAGATATCAAAGACGCGAAGCCCGGCGCTCCAGCCTTTATCCTGCACATCGCTGACGGTCTCCCCCACCTGGCGGGTGTAGTAGACCTTCTCGTCGGCAAAACGCGCATCGGCAAACAGATCCCGGGCGTTGATCACCAGCAGCAGGTCGTCATGCGCCTGGAGATGCACATTCCAGGTACCCGGCGGCGCAGGCACGTATCCTGCGGCTTTTGGTTTTTTCGGGTCGCGCACATCCACTATCGAAAAGCCCTGCGACACCATATGGCCGATATAGGCGAAACCGCGGTGCACCATCAGCTGCACGCCGTCCGGGCGACCGCCCTGATCGCTATGGCCAATCAGCCGCATATTGCGGCTGTATTCGGGAGGGGGTAATTGAGACACCTTATGCTCCTTACGCCCGGTGGCGCTGCGCTTACCGGGCCTACGGGTGCGAAATGTAGGCCGGGTAAGGCGCAGCCGCCACCCGGCTTGGTTTACTTGTTTTTAGCGGCAAGGGTCGCAAACCACGGCGCGATAAAATCTTCCGTCTGGCCCCAGCCCGGAATGATTTTCCCCAGAGACGCCACGTTCACCGCGCCCGGCTGGGCGGTCAGCAGCGCCTGCGGAATGGCCGCCGCCTTGAAATCGTAAGTGGCAGGCGTCGCTTCTCCGGCAATCTTATTGGCAATCAGGCGTACGTTGGTCGCGCCAATCAGCTTCGGATCCACCGCCACGCTCACTGCCCATGGGCTACCCGGCTCGCGCATCAGCTGTAAATCCTGGTTGGAGATGTCGATGCTGTAGAGTTTGATCTCGGTTCGGCCGTTCTCTTTCAGCGCCTTATACGCGCCCTGGCTGAAGGCATCCCAGGTACCCCAGATGGCATCGATTTTACCTTTCGGGTATTTCGCGAGGATCGCGCCCACCTTGTTGGCAGTGTCGCCCTGCACGTCAGAGGAGACCGCGCCGATGGACTCCAGCTCTTTAATCTCCGGGTACTGCTTTTGCAGTTCTTTGTAGGCCGCCTGACGGCGCTCCATCGGCGGGAAGCCCGCGACCCATAGCTTGACGATATTGGCCTTGCCGTTGAAATCTTTCGCCAGCTGGCCGAAAGAGAGGTTGGTTAGGGAGGCATCGTCCTGCTGGGTAACGGTTACGCCCGGGATCTCGCCGTTCACAGCGGTATCAAACACCGAAACTTTGATCCCGGCATCCACCGCCTTCTTCACCAGCGCGGTGGAGTACGGATCGCGCCCCTGAGAGAGAATAATCCCGTCGTATTTCTGGCTGATGGCCTGGTTAACGAAATCCTGGAATTTGGCGTCGTCCCCGTTACTTAAAAAGGTGCTGACCTTAAAGCCGAGCTTTTTCCCTTCCTGAATCGCCCCGGCAACAAACTGCGTGGTGTTGTCGTCCGAGCCCAGGTTGCGGATCACCGCGATGCGGATCGGGCCGTCATGGCTGGCAATGGCGGTCGGAACCGGCGCGGGGGTAGCCGCCAGGCCCGGCAGAGAAGTGAGTAACCCAAGAGCTACCAAAGAGAGCGCAATCTTTTTCATTTATTATCCCGTTGTGTTGTCAGCGTTTTTGTATGTAGGTAATCGCCAGCGCTACCGCGAGCACCAGCCCTTTTATAATGTCCATGGCGTAATACGGCACGGAGAGCATCACCAGCCCGTTCGACAGCACGCCGAGGATCACCGCCCCCACCAGCGTACCCAGCGCGTTCGGCTTGCCGGATCCGGCCAGCGAGAAGCCGATCCACGCCGCCGCCACCGCGTCCATCAGGTAGCCGCCGCCCGCATTCACCTGCGATGAACCAATACGCGAGGCCAGCAGAATGCCGCCCAGCCCCGCCAGCAGAGAGGCAATCACGTAGGCTGCCACTTTGTAGCGAGTGGTGCGAATGCCGGAGAGGCGCGCGGCTTCGGGGTTGCCGCCAATGGCGTACATCCGGCGTCCATGGGTGGTCAGCGACAGGCCCAGTTGCGCCAGCACGGTCACCACCAGCATGACGATCACAATGGTCGGCACCTGCCCCAGCAGGCCAAACGCCGCCGGAATGGTCCCTTCCGCCATGTCGCCGCTCGGCAGTACCATGTTCTCGGTAATCGACCCGCCGTAGCTGTAGGTCATCGCCACACCCTGAATGACAAACAGGCTGGCAAGGGTCGCGAGCATGTCCGGAATGCGCAGGATGACGATCAGAAAGGCGTTAAACAGGCCGACCAGCGTACAGAGCGCGAGGGTCAGCAGAATCGACTCGGTGGTGCCAAAGCCGTGCCAGACGAAAAGCGAAATCACCAGCGCGTTCGCCAGCGACGCGGTAGATCCCACGGAGAGATCGAACCCGCCGACGGTCAGCGAAATAGAGACGCCAACGGCAATCACCGTCACGATGGCAATCGAGCGCAGAATGTTGATGATGTTGTTCGGGTCGAGGAAGCTGTCCGACGCCAGGCCAAACACCGCCACCAGCGCGACGACGGTCAGCAGCATGCCCCACTTATAAAGAAAATCGAAAATCTGCTGACGGCCAGACGCCGCCGTGGTCACTGAAAGGGCCTTGCTCACGACGCCGTTCCTCCGGTTGAATAATAAAGTAGTGTTTCTTCCCGGGCCTCTGCCCCGGCGATTTCCGCCACGATGCGCCCGTCCCACAGCACGCAGATGCGGTCGCACAGACCGACCAGCTCGGCAAATTCACCTGAGGCGTAAATCACCCCTTTGCCCTCGCGCGCCAGGCCGTCGATCAGCTGAAACAGATCGGTTTTGGCCTTCACGTCCACGCCTTTGGTCGGCTCGTCGAATATCAGCACGCTGGCGTCATTGCGCAGCCATTTCCCGATGGCGACCTTCTGCTGGTTACCGCCGGAAAGCCGACGCAGCACCTGCCCCGGCCCGCGCGTGCGCACGCCGACGCGGGCAATCACCTCTTCCGCCCAGCGCCACGCCTGACGATGACCAAACAGGCTCCAGCGCGAGAAACTGTTATCGGCGCACACGGCAAGGTTCATGCTCACCGGCTCGTCGATAAAAATGCCCTCTTTGCGCCGCTCCTCCGGCACCAGCGCCAGACCGCGTAGCACCGAGTCTGCCGGATCGCGCGGTTTCCAGGCCTGATGGTTCAGCTCGCCGCGCGCCACGCGGCTTTTGCTGGCGCCAAACAGCGCCTTGCAGAGTTCCGTTTTCCCCGCCCCCGCCAGCCCGGCAATGCCGAGGATTTCACCTTTGCGCAGATGCAGGGAGATATCTTTCAGCAGCGCGTCGTCGTGCAGGCCTTCCACCCGCAGCAGCATCTCTTCACCGTGCGGCGGTCGCGGGGGCGGATAGATATCGCTCAGCTCGTGGCCGAGCATCTTCTCGACGATCTCCTCTCCGCTCAGATCCGCCATCGGGCCGGACTCAATCAGCCTGCCGTCGCGCAGCACCGTCAGGGTGTCGCAGATGGCCTTCAGCTCGTGAATGCGGTGAGAAATAAACACCACGCCAATGCCCTGCTGTTGCAGACGTCTTACTACCGCAAACAGACGCTCGCTTTCGTGCGCGTCCAGCGGCGCAGTGGGCTCATCAAGAATGAGAAAACGGCAGTGGTGCGAGAGCGCCCGCGCCAGCAAAATCTGCTGCTTTTCAGCCAGCGTGCAGCTGTCGATGGAACGGCGAACGTCCAGCGAAACATCCAGCTGCGCCAGCGCCTGCCGCGCCTGCTGACGAATCGCGCGCCAGCTGTAGCGGTGTCCCGGCTGCGCCAGCTGGTCGAGCATAATGTTCTCCGCAATGCTCAGCCCGGGGATCAGCGCCACGTCCACCTCCTGCTGCACAAGGTGGATACCCAGCCGTTTAGCGTCCAGCGGCTCGCGGATGCTTACCTGCTGGTTGTTAATGCAGATTTCGCCTTCATAACGATCGTGCGTCCCACACAGCACCGCCATCAACGTCGATTTTCCCGCGCCGTTGGCGCCGGTCAGCGCATGCACCGACCCGCCATTCAGGGTGAAATCCACGCGCGACAGGGCCTGAAAGCCGGAAAAGGCCAGGCTGATACCGCGCATCTCAAGGCGACTGGAAACCATCCGCGTAAATCCTTCATTACTCTTCTGATTTAGCGAATTTTTCACAGCTCCGGTTGACTGACAACGACGGAAAAGGCATAAGATAAAGCGAAATATTATTAGCCATCCGGATGTCCAGACATAACATCGGGTTAGCGCTTGCTAAAAAAGGACAACTTCATGAGCAACACCAATATCCGCGTCGTGCCCGGCCCGGCGAACTACTTCTCTCATCCGGGAAGCCTTGCGCACCTGGATGATTTCTTTACTCCGGAACAGCTTTCCCGCGCGGTGTGGATCTACGGCGAGCGGGCTATCGAGGGCGCACGCCCTTATCTGCCGGAGAGTTTTAACGCGACGGGGGCAAAACATCTGCTGTTTAAGGGCCATTGCAGCGAGCGTGACGTCACTCATCTGGTGAACGCGTCGGGTGGTGAAGCCAGCGTGGTGATTGGCGTGGGCGGCGGTGCGGTAATGGATACCGTCAAGGCCGTGGCACGTCGTCTGGGCGTGCCGTTCGTGGGCATTCCCACCATCGCCGCCACCTGCGCGGCGTGGACCCCGCTCTCCGTGTGGTACAACGATGCCGGGCAGGCGCTACAGTTTGAGATTTTTGACGACGCCAACTATCTGGTGCTGGTGGAGCCGCAAATCATCCTTAACGCCCCGGCGGAATACCTGTTGGCAGGCATCGGCGATACGCTGGCGAAGTGGTACGAAGCGGCGGTACTCGCCCCTGAACCGGAAAACCTGCCGCTGACCGTGCGTCTTGGCCTGAACGGTGCGCTGGCGATCCGCGACGTGTTGCTGGAGCGCAGCGAAGAGGCGCTGGCCGACCAGCAGCGCGGCGACCAGACGCAGGCGTTTCGGGACGTGGTGGACGCCGTTATCGCCGGTGGCGGTATGGTCGGCGGTCTGGGCGAACGCTATACCCGCGTGGCGGCGGCACATGCGGTGCACAACGGCTTAACCGTGCTGCCGCAGACGGAAAAATACCTCCACGGCACCAAGGTGGCCTACGGCATTCTGGTGCAGAGCGCCCTGCTCGGTCAGGAGGACGTGCTGGCGCAGCTGGTGGCGGCATACCAGCGTTTTAACCTGCCGACCACGCTTCGCGCGCTGGAGGTCGATATCCATAACCGCGACGAGCTGGACAAGGTCATTGCTCACACCCTGCGCCCGGTGGAGTCGATTCACTTTTTACCGATTACGTTAAGCCCTGACGTTCTGCGCGCCGCGTTTGAGAAGGTGGAATCCTTCAGCCGTTAATCGCGCCGACGGGCTATACCTAATGATGATTCTCTCCACTCTTACAACGAGGTCATCATGCAGATCGATTTAACAGGTAAAAAGGCGCTGGTCACCGGCGCCAGTCGTGGGCTGGGTCGGGCGATTGCGCTGTCGCTGGCACGCGCCGGTGCCGATGTGGTTATCACCTACGAAAAATCCGTCGATAAAGCCCAGCAGGTCGTCGATGAAATCAACGCGCTGGGGCGACACGGCGAGGCGATTCAGGCCGACAGCGCCAGCGCGCAGGCGATTCAGGATGCGGTCACGCAGGCGGCGCGCTCCCTCGGCGGGCTGGATATTCTGGTCAATAACGCCGGGATTGCACGCGGCGGCCCGCTGGAGTCCATGACCCTGGCGGACATCGACGCTCTGATCAACGTCAATATCCGCGGCGTGGTGATCGCCATTCAGGAAGCGCTGGTGCATATGTCTGACGGCGGACGCATCATCAACATCGGCAGCTGTCTGGCGAACCGCGTGGCGCAGCCGGGGATCGCCGTCTACTCGATGACCAAATCGGCCCTAAACTCCCTTACCCGGGGTCTGGCCCGCGATTTAGGCCCGCGCGGCATTACCGTCAACCTGGTTCATCCCGGCCCGACCAACAGCGATATGAACCCGGAAGACGGCGAGCAGGCGGAAGCCCAGCGCCGGATGATCGCGCTTGGTCATTACGGCCAGCCGGAGGATATCGCAGCGGCGGTCACCTTCCTCGCCAGCCCGGCTGCGGGGCAAATTTCCGGCGCCGGTCTGGACGTGGATGGCGGTTTGAACGCCTGATCGCAATTTTCCTGCAAGCCTCTGTCGCCCAGCAGAGGCCTTTTCGAGCCGCCTCGACGGTTTGCGTTTTGCCTCTTACCTGCGCTTTTTTTCCGCTCTACAGTACCCCATAAGAAATTCGGAATTTATCTAATAGTCTTATTATTTCCTTATATTTTGTGTGGGCGTACAGTGGAGGTACGGATGAAGATCGTGTGGTCAAAAACAGCAGAGAAGCAATTTTCTAAAATCGATACGCGATATCAGAACCGCATTAAATTCAGGCTGGAGAAGATGGATGATAAAACATCACCTGTCGCGGATATCAAGAAATTATCTTCTCCCGAAAACCACTACAGGTTGCGATTAGGTGATTACAGGGTCATTTACACCTTCGGGGATCCGCCGGGTGATATCTGCTACGTAGTGGCGGTAAAACGCCGGACAACCACCACCTACCTTCATGAGGAGCATACGGAATATGACTGTTCAGTTCATCAAGGATGAAGAAGGAAAAAAACAGTATGTTGTCATTCCCTACGATGAATATTTTCGCATGCGTTTAGCCATGCTTGAGTATGATGACGATGATGAAAACGACTGGGAAGACATCCCTTACGAATCAGATATCTACGATAACGTAGGTTTACCGGGTGAAGTGTGCGACATCATGCATAGCGAGAACGTCAGCCTGCAGGCCGCGTGGCGTATCCTGCGCGGGCTATCCCAGCAGGAGGTGGCGGAAAAACTCGGCATCAGTCAGTCCGCCGTGTCACAGCTGGAGGCACTGGACTCCCGACCGCAAAAGCGCACCCGCGAAAAGCTGGCGGCAATTTACGGCTGTAAACAGGAGCAGATCAGCCTCTATTTACCAAAAGAGGGTTAACAGCACTTCGCCCCGCCCTTGCCGCCGTAGCGGGCGTCCTGGCGGTCGCGGAAAAATTCTTCGTAGGTCATTGGCGTCTGATCCGGGTGGTTGACGCGCATATGCTCGACGTAGTTGTCGTAATCCGGCACGCCAATCATCATTTTTGCGGCCTGGCCCAGGTATTTACCTGCTTTGGAAAGGGTGTCGAACATAGTCAGTTTCTCGTTTGTTTCCCTCACCCCGGCCCTCTCCCGGAGGGAGAGGGAGGATAAGAAATGTAGGCCGGGTAAGGCGAAGCCGCCACCCGGCACACGGGTTAATGCGCCCCTTTCGCCTGGGTGACAATCTCGTCCAGGTTCTCAGGCATTGGCTCATACGGCGTCTCTTTCGCCGTTGGCGTGTCGACTTTCAACGCCGCCAGCGCGGTTTTCAGAGAATACAACGCCAGCACCACAACCACCACCATAAAGAAGATGGTCAGCCCGGCGTCCAGACGGTTGTTAAACACCAGCTGGGACAGCTGAGATTCGGTGTACTGCGCCGGGATCTTGCCGCTGTCGATCATCGCCTGGAACTTGTTGGCAATGGCCAGGAAGCCCACCTTGTTGTCCGGGCTGAAGGCTTTCTGCCAGCCTGCTGTCAGGGTACAGATCAGCAGCCACGCCGTTGGCACCAGCGCCACCCATGCGTAACGCTGGCGCTTCATCTTGAACAGGACTACGGCACAAAGCATCAGCGCCATGCCCGCCAGCATCTGGTTGGCGATTCCGAACAGCGGCCACAGGGTGTTAATGCCGCCCAGCGGATCGACCACGCCCTGATGCAGGAAGTAGCCCCACGCCAGCACGCACAGTGCCGTCGCCAGCAGGTTAGCCGGGAGTGAATCGGTACGTTTCAGATTCGGGGAGATCACCCCCAGCAGATCCTGCAACATAAAGCGCGCAGCGCGCGTACCGGCATCAACCGCCGTCAGGATAAACAGCGCCTCGAACAGAATGGCGAAGTGATACCAGAACGAGACATCCATCAGCCCGCCCAGCGCACCGTGCAGGATGTAGGCCATACCCACCGCCAGCGTCGGCGCCCCGCCCGCACGGGAGATAATCGACTGCTCGCCGACCTCGTTAGCGATATGCGTCAACGTTTCAGGGGTAATCGCAAAGCCCCAGCCGCTCACCACCTGCGCGGCAGAGGCGACCACGTCAACAGTGCCGGCCGGGGCCAGTACCGCCATCGGGCTGTTCATCGCGAAGTACACGCCCGGGTCGATAATACAGGCCGAGACCAGCGCCATAATCGCCACGAAGGATTCCATCAGCATGCCGCCATAGCCAATCAGGCAGGCCTGATTTTCATTCGCCAGCATCTTCGGCGTGGTCCCGGAGGCGATAAGCGCATGGAAGCCAGACACTGCCCCACAGGCGATGGTGATAAACAGGAACGGGAACAGGTTACCGGTCCAGACCGGGCCGGTGCCGTCAATGAATTTGGTCAGGGCAGGCATGGTCAGGGTCGGGCGCATAATCAGAATGCCGATCGCCAGCCCGACGATGGTACCAATTTTCAGGAACGTAGAGAGGTAGTCACGCGGGGCCAGCAGGAGCCATACCGGCAGCACCGCCGCCACGAAGCCGTAGCCCACCAGCATCCAGGTCAGCTGCACGCCGGTGAAGTCGAAGAACGGTGCCCAGGTCGGGCTTTCCGCCACCCAGCCGCCGGAGATAATAGCAAACACCAGGAACACCAGGCCAATGACTGAAACTTCACCAATGCGTCCCGGACGCAGATAGCGAATGTAGATCCCCATGAACAGCGCCAGCGGAATGGTGAAGGCGACGGTATAGGTTCCCCACGGGCTGTGGGTCAAGGCTTTCACCACAATCATCGCCAATACCGCGAGGATGATGACCATGATCATAAAGGTCGCCACCAGCGCAATCACCCCGGCAGTTGCCCCCATCTCCTCTTTCACCAGCTCACCCAGCGAACGACCGTCGCGACGGGTGGAGACGAACAGCACCATGAAGTCCTGCACCGCGCCCGCCAGCACCACCCCCGCGAGGATCCAGATCATCCCCGGCAGGTAGCCCATCTGCGCGGCCAGTACCGGCCCCACCAGCGGGCCTGCCCCGGCAATCGCCGCGAAATGGTGACCGAACAGCACTTTTTTATCGGTCGGCACGTAGTCCAGACCATCGTTATGACGCACGGCCGGCGTCATGCGCGTGCCGTCTACGCCCAGTACCGTCTTCGCGATATAACGGCCATAAAAACGGTATGCGATCAGATAAATGCAGACGGAGGCGACCACGATCCAGAGCGCATTGATCTGCTCCCCCCGGTTGAGGGCGATGTAGCCCAGGGCAAAGGCTCCCACAACGGAGAGCCCTGCCCATATAAGGTATTTCCCTGAGTTGTTCATAATGGTTATCCGTTGTTGTGAAACAGTGAGATGTTACATTTTGTTTCTAGAACAACGGATAAAATTTAACAACTTTGAAACGCAATAATGCGTGGTCAAACCAGACATTTACACCACATTGTTAAGCCGATCACTTTCGTAGCGTCACCGTTCACACTTTTACCTTTTTCGGCCAGACACCGCCTTACGGAATGATTTGTATCATTTTTTTTGGCCATAACCTCGCCAGAATGATCCTGCGCAATCGCGTGCATACAAGGAAAAAGATATGAACAGTTCAGTACCTCAGGATAGTCAGGTCGGGCCGGGCGCGTACTTCGCGCTGGCGTTTGCAGCCGTTTTCTTCTCGGGTCTGTTAGGCGGACCAGAGTGGTACGGCGTCTTTGATTTCACCACCCTCAACGGCGCATTTGGCAAAGTGGTCAGCAAAGCCAGTCTGGATGACGGTACGTTAACCACAGCCAGCAGCGCCTTTCGCGGCACCGGCGGCAGCGGCGCGATGGACGGGTTTCTCTTCGCGCTCGGTTTAATTCCCGCGGTGATGTTCGCGCTGGGGATGATCAACGTGCTGGAGCACTATGGCGCCCTGCGCGCCGCGCGCAAACTCTTAACTCCTCTGCTGCGCCCGCTATTGGGGATCCCTGGCACCACCGGGCTGGCGCTGATTGGCAGCCTGCAAAGTACCGACGTGGGCGCGTCGCTTACCCGTAATCTCTCTGATGAAGGGCAAATCAGCGAAAAAGAGAAAGACGTTTTCGCCATGTTCCAGTTCTCCGCCGGGGCGATGATCACCAACTTTTTCTCTTCCGGGGCGATCCTCTTCACGCTGCTCGCCGTTGACGGCACGGCGGCGGTGCCCACCTCCATCGGGGCCTGTATCGCGGTGATGTTTATCATGAAAATTGTCGGCGCCAATCTGCTGCGCCTGATCCTGACGTTCACCCATAAAGGAGACGCCGCATGAGTGCCCCACAGTCCAATCCCGTCATTACCGATGTGTTTATCGAAGGCGCGCGCAAAGGCTGGAGCATTGCCACCAGCAGCACGCTGCCCAACGTGGTGATGGCCTTTATCATCATCAAGGCGCTGGAAATTACCGGCGCGCTGAAAGGGCTGGGCACGATCTTCTCCCCGCTGATGGGCCTGTTTGGCCTGCCGGGCGAAGCGGCCGCCGTGCTGATTGGCGGCTGGATGTCGATGGGCGGCGGGATCGGCGTTGCCATCGGCCTGTTTGATAAAGGCATCCTCACCGGCGAGCACCTGGCGATCCTGGCGCCCGCCATCTACCTGATGGGCTCGCAGGTGCAGTACCTGGGCCGCATTCTGGGGGTGATTGGCACCCGCGCCAAACGTATTCCGCTGATGATCGCCCTCTCGGTGGTCAACGCTTTCTTAGCCATGCTGCTGATGCGCATTATTCTCTGAACAGGACGTGAACATGAATCTTGACCATTATATCGAAGAGCTGAAAACCCTGGTGAACGTAGACTGCGGCACCCAGACGATTGACGGCGTCGCCGCTGTTGCAGGCATCATGCAGCAACTGTGGCAGCGCGAAGGCTGGCATACGGAGCAGGTGAACCTGGGCGACAAGGTGGGCCCCGGCGTCTTCGTCAGTAACAAGCCGCAGGCGGAACGGTTCGACGTGCTGCTGGTCGGGCATCTGGATACCGTATTTCCCGCCGGCACCGTGGCCGCGCGTCCGCTGAGCGAGGATGAAACCCGCCTGTACGGCCCCGGCGTCTCGGATATGAAGAGCGGACTTCTGAATATTTTGTGGGCAATGCGCGCGCTTGACGCCGCAGACAACGATCGTCTCGCGATTGCCGTTGCGATGAACCCGGACGAAGAGACCGGATCTGTCCATTCCCATGAGTGGATTGGCGAGCTGGCTAAGCGTTCCCGCTGCGTGCTGGTGTGCGAAGCCGCCCGCGCCGACGGTTCGCTGGTGAAAGCGCGTAAAGGGATGGCGGGCTATCACCTCACCTTTTGCGGCGTGGCGGCACACGCGGGCAATGACCCGGAAAAAGGCCGCTCGGCGATCACCGCGCTGGCAAAGAGCGTTATCGCCATCAATGCGCTGACGGACTGGGATCGCGGCACTACACTTAACGTCGGCGTGATTCAGGGCGGCAGCGCGGCGAACGTGGTCGCGGACAGCGCTGTGGCAGAACTGGACGTTCGCTTCTGGGAAAACGACGAGTATGACCGGGTGAACCAGGCGCTGGAGTTGTTATGTGAACAAGGCTTTTTAGACGGCGTGACCACCACGCTGACGCGGGTTAATCACAAACCGGCGATGGCCGCGAGCGACGCGACGCAGGCGCTGATGCAGCAGGTTGAAGCGGCGGGTAAAGCGGAAGGCATCGACATTACCTGGCAGGCAGTCGGCGGCGGCAGCGACGCCAACCACACCGCCGCGCTCGGCATCCCCACGCTTGACGGCTTCGGGCCGGTTGGCGCCGGGTTCCACAGCCCGGCGGAATGGCTGGATAAAGCGTCCATTGCGCCGCGAATTCGGCTGTTGAAGCGGGTGGTATCGATGTTGTGACAACCGCCCGGTGGCGCTTCGCTTACCGGGCCTGCATGTTTCGTAGGCCGGGTAAGGCGAAGCCGCCACCCGGCACTCCCGCCGCACAATCTAACCCAGCACCATCGTACTCAACCGACACGTACAGCACCGCCGCCCCTGCTCGTCGAACACCACAATCTCCCAGCTCTGACTGGAGCGGCCCAGATGCAGCGGCTGACATACGCCGCGCACCTTACCGTGAGAGACCGCGCGGTGGTGCGTAGCGTTCAGTTCCGTGCCCACCACATTCTGCCCGTCGCGGGTCATCAGAAAACCGGCCATCGACCCCAGCGTTTCCGCCAGCGCCGCCGACGCACCGCCGTGCAGCAGGCCAAACGGCTGGTGGGTGCGCGCATCCACCGGCATCTCCGCTTCCAGCGTATCGTCCCCGAGGCGGGTATAGACGATGCCAAGGTGTTCCACCATCGTGTTCTGGCTAGTGGCATTCAGCTCGTCGAGGGATAAATGACGTTTCCAGATCATTACGCCCCCAGCGTGGAGCCGCCGTCCACCACGATATCCTGCAAGGTGATATGGCTGGCGGCATCGGATGCCAGGAACAGCACGGTCGCGGCAATCTCCTGCGGACGGGCAATTTTACCGAGCGGAATGCCGAGTTTGAACTGCTCGCCGAAGCCGCGAATGCGCCGCTGTTCCGCATCATCGCTGGTCCACAACGTGCGCTGCATGTCGGTATCCGTAGAACCCGGCGACACCAGGTTACAGCGTACGCCGCTGCCCGCCAGCTCCAGCCCGACGGTCAGCGCCAGGCTTTTCAGCGCCGCTTTCGACGCGCCGTAGGCGCTCATGCCGATGCGCGGCGTGTGCGCCGCGTCAGAGGCCACGGTCACAATCGCCCCGCCCTGCTGACGACGGAACTGGCCCATCGTCTGCTGGAACAGGTTGAACGCGCCGCCGACGTTGACCGCAAAGGTCTGCTGCCAGTCCTCCTGCGAAAGCTGATCCGTCGCGCCCATACGCAGAATGCCCGCCGCGTTAACCAGCACGTCGAGCCGCTCAAGGCTGCTGAGCAAACGCCCGCAGACATCACTCGCCTGCGCCGCATCCGCCACGTCCAGTGTTTCGGTGGCAAACGGATATTCGCCGTGAGGGAAAGCCAGATCGAACCCGGTCACCTGCGCCCCGGCCTCCACAAATGCCAGCGCGGTCGCATAGCCAATGCCCTTACCCGCGCCCGTCACCCAGACGGTTTTACCGGTAAAATCAAAAGCCATCACTTCACCTCGCGGGAGAGCAGCGCCCACCAGGCATCGAGGGTCGGATTTTTTGCCAGCATCACGAAATCAATGTCGCCGTGCACTTTGCGCCAGCGGGCGGCCAGCGCCATCATCCGTACTGAATCCAGACCGTAGTCGATCAGGTTTTCGTCATCCATCGGCTCGTCGGACTCGTCCAGCAGCGGCAGGATCAGCTCACGCAGCGCGGCTTTCGTTGCCGGAACAGACGGCAGCAACTCGTCGGTCATCACCACGCGGCCCGAACGTCCGGCCACGTATTTCAGCGACATCAGGTGCTCGTCGCGGGTGAAATCCGCCAGCGCGTCGGCGATAAAGAACGGTTTGATGTCGCGCATAAAGGCGTCGGTGGCGGTGGTCATGCAGCCGATGTGGGCGTACACGCCGGTGATCAAAAGCTGGTTGCGCCCGGTCTCTTTCAGCATCTGCTCCAGCGGGGAGCGGTGAAACGCGCTGTAGCGCCACTTCACCAGCACGGTGTCCGCTTCGTCCGGGGTCAGCTCAGCGACGATGCGCTGCTGCTCCGGTGAGCGAGTCAGACCCGGCCCCCACATATCGTTCAGCAGGGCGCGGTCTTCATCGCTCTGATCTTTCGGCTGCGCGGTGTAGTACACCGGAATATTGTGCTCTTTGCAGTACGCGCGCAGTTTAGCGATGTTCGCCACTACCTGCTGCATCATGTCGCTATTTTCGCCCCAGAAATTCAGGAAGTACTCCTGCATATCGTGGATCAGCAGTGCGGCGCGCTCCGGCTCAAACGCCCAGCTTACTTTACTGGTCGGCAGTTCGGCGGCGGTTGGCAGCGCATATGCGGTTAATTTTGGAATAGCCATTCTCTGTTCCTCAGCCCCGGGCGCGTTCAGCAAGCCACAGGCGCAACTGTTTCTTATCAACTTTGCCGACCGGCGTGAGCGGAAGCGCATCCACGCTCTCCACGCGGTCCGGCAGCTTAAATTCGGCAACGCCCTGCTCGCGCAGGAAGCGGCGCACCTCCACCGCGCGCAGCGGCTGTTTCACCACCAGGTACGCGCAGCTTTTTTCGCCCAGCAGGCTGTCCTCCATGCTCACCAGCGCGGCGTGGATCACTGCTTCGTGGCGCAGCAGCAGGTTTTCGATCTCTTCGGCGGCGATCTTCTCGCCACCGCGGTTGATCTGATCTTTCTCGCGCCCCTGCACGGTGATGTAACCCTGCTCATCGATGGCGATCAGATCGCCCGAGCAGTAGAAGCCGTTGGCATCGAAGGCGCTGGCGTTGTGGTCCGGGCTGTTGAAATAGCCGCGGAAGGTGTAAGGGCCGCGCGTCATCAGACGCCCGACCTCCCCGCGCGGCAGCGGGTTACCGTCCTCGTCCGCCACCCACACTTCATCGTCCGGGCACATCGGGCGGCCCTGGGTATTGATGATGCGCTCCGGCGCATCGTCGAGGGCGGTATAGTTCACCAGCCCTTCCGCCATGCCAAATACCTGCTGAAGCTGGCAGCCAATTTCCGCCGGAATGCGCGCCGCAAGCGTGGCGGAGAGGCGTGCGCCGCCCACCTGGAGCAGCCTGAGGGATTTCAGCTGGGCGTTCCCCGCGCCGTCGGCAATCGCCTGCAACCACAGGCTGACCGCAGGCGGCACCAGCGAGGTGACATTTATCTGATGCTGCTCAATCAGCGGGAAGCAGAGCGTGGCGCTCGGATCGTTCGCCAGCACCACGCAGCCGCCCGCCGTGAAAACGCCTAACGATCCTGGCGAGCTCATGGCGTAGTTATGCGCCGCGGGAAGGGCGTTCAGATAGCGGGTGTGCGCAGTGATACCGCAGATTTCGTTGCTGCGACGGATGCTGTAGTCGTAATCGTTATGCGTGCGCGGGATCAGCTTCGGCGTGCCGGTGCTGCCGCCGGAGAGCTGGAAGAACGCCACTTCGTCGGCGGGCGTCGGGTTCGGGATGAAATTGTCCGCCGGGCGCGCAATCGCCGCCTCCAGCGCATGTTCGCCCTTATCGCCACGCAGCAGCACAACGCGTACCGAGCGATGCGCATCCACAAAGGTGTTGAGAAAATCATCGCCTGAGAACAGCGCGTGGTCGCGATCGGCAATCAGTACGGCGGGTTTGATCTGCTCCGCGTAGGCGTTGAGTTCACTGCGCTGATGGCTAAAGAGCGCGTTGACCGGCGCGACGCCGATTTGCAGTAGCGCGAAGAAGGTGATGTAGAACTCGGCCACGTTGCCAAGCTGCACCAGCGCGGTCTCGCCGCGATGCAGCCCCTGCGCCTGAAGGGAGGACGCCAGATTCGTCACCGCCTGATTAAACGCGCGGTAGGTGATGCGGCGATCGCCGTCAATTATCGCGACCGTATCGCTGTCCGCATGGTCCGTCAGGATGTGGGTCAGCGGCAGATCCTGCCAGTAGCCTTCTTCACGGTAGCGGCGGGCAAACTCCTCAGGCCAGCGGGTAAAAGGGATGGTCATGAGTATTCCTTAGTGCAAACCAAACACGTTGAGCATGGTGGAGAGCTTCACGCCCGTCTCGCGCCACTCGCCGACCGGGGAGGAGGCAGGCACAATGCCCGCGCCAGCAAACAGGCGAACGGTATTTTGATGCAGCCGCGCGCAGCGGATAGTTACCACCCACTCGCCGTTACCTTCGCTGTCGCACCAGCCGACGATGCCGCCGAACAGCTCGCGGTCGAACGGCTCCAGCTCGGCAATCAGCTCTTTTGCCGCCTGATGCGGGAAGCCGCTCAGCGCGGGCGTCGGGTGCAGCAGGCAGGCTAGCGTCAGGGCGTTCTCGTTTTCACGTGCCTCACCTTCTACCGGCGTGGCCAGATGCCACAGCGTCGGGGTGGTGATGAGCTGCGGGGAAGCCGGCATGCTCAGATGATGGCTACGCGGTTCCAGAATGGTTTTCATCGCCTGCGTGACCAGATCGTGCTCGTGGCGGTCTTTTTCGGAGGCCAGCAGCTTAGTGCCCGCTTCGCGATCCAGCACATCGTCCGGCTGACGGCGCGCAGAGCCTGCCAGCGGCAGCGAGCTAAAGTGCGCGCCCTCTTTGCGCAGCAGCAGTTCCGGGCTGGCGCCCAGCAGCACGCCGCCGTCTTCCAGCGGTACGTGGAAGTTAAAGCTCGCCGGGTTCTGGGCGATAAGACGCTCCATCAGCGCGCTGCTATCGATCTGTTTGTCGGTAGCGATATCAATCAGGCGCGACAGCACCACCTTATTCACCTGCGGCGTAGCGGTGAGCGACGCGGCGCGAGCAACCATCTCCTCGAAAACCGGCTGCGACGGGATCTCGGTGCGCTGTTGCACGTTCAGCGTCTGCGCGCCGGAGGCATAACGTGCGGACTGCTGACGCGCCGGGCGGGAGAAGGTTTGCCAGCGTTGCGGAATAAACAGCGATGACGGTTTGCGGGTATCGAAGGGGATCGCCCCTACCATCACCGGATGGGCAATGCCGCTGTTTTTCGCATTCCGGAAAGCCTGAGCTAATTTCTGCTGAAAGGGACCCGCCGGATCGTCACCGCCGACGGCGGGTTCAGAAAAACGGGCAAAACAGCCGGACGTGGTAAAACTGCGGTAAGGCGACATAAAGAAAAAGCTGTCTGATTGCAGCGTTGTCGCGGTGTGCTGAACTTCCTCAGCCAGGGACGTGTCCATATCATCCTCCTTAAAATGATAAAAGAAGCAATAATGATTATCATTTATATTTTCGTCGGCTAACCTAATCCCACATCGCCCCGCTGTCAACCGTCGGGCAAATAACTTGTGCGACAAACGCTTGCATCCCTTCCCTACAGCCCTGAAAATGAGAAGCATTATCTTCAATAAAATCAGGATGCCGCTCTGTGAAAATCGCTGCCGTTTGCCGCAATGCCCTTCTTTTAACAGGACTTTTTGTTTTAGGACTAACCTCAGCCGTCGCCGCCGACTGGCCGCGCCAGGTCACCGACAGCCGCGGCGTTCACACGCTTGAGAGCAAACCGACGCGCATTGTCTCCACCAGCGTGACCTTAACCGGCTCCCTGCTGGCCATTGACGCGCCGGTCATTGCCAGCGGCGCGACCACGCCAAACAACCGCGTGGCGGATGCGCAGGGCTTCCTGCGTCAGTGGGGCGATATCGCCAAACAGCGTAAGGTTGCCCGGCTGTACATCGGCGAGCCGAGCGCCGAAGCCGTCGCGGCCCAGATGCCGGACCTGATTTTGATCAGCGCCACCGGCGGGGATTCCGCGCTGGCGCTCTACGATCAGCTTTCCGCCATCGCGCCGACGCTTATCATTAACTACGACGACAAAAGCTGGCAGGAACTGCTGACCCAACTGGGGACGATCACCGGGCAGGAGACACAGGCCGCAGAGCGCATCGCTGCCTTCGACAAACAGCTCGCCAAGGTGAAACAGCAGATGAAGCTGCCGCCACAGCCGGTGAACGCCATCGTCTACACCGCCGCGGCGCACACGGCGAACCTGTGGACGACAGACTCCGCGCAGGGCAAGCTTTTGCACCAGTTGGGCTTTACGCTGGCCGACGTGCCTGCCGGGTTGCACACCTCAAAAAGTCAGGGCAAACGCCACGACATTATCCAGTTAGGGGGTGAAAACCTGGCGACGGGGCTGAACGGCGAAGGGCTGTTCGTGTTTGCCGGCGATCAGAAAGACGTGGACGCGATTTACGCCAACCCGCTGCTGGCGCATCTGCCGTCGGTTAAGAACAAGCGCGTCTGGGCATTAGGAACCGAGACGTTCCGCCTGGATTATTACAGCGCGATGTTGGTGTTGCAGCGTTTGAATTCAATTTTTAAATAAGTGGCACGTTCCCCGTAGGCCCGGTAAGCGCAGCGCCACCGGGCGTTTTGTCGGGTGGCGGCTACGCCTTACCCGACCTACAGGGTCTGCCTGAACCGACGCAACTCCACCAGAACCGCCAGTATAATCACGCCAACAACGGCTAACACAAACCCGCTGCTGCTCGCCGACGCCACCGGGGTCATTATCGCCCCCAGCCCGCCGAGGATCGCCGCGCCAATCGCATCGCCCGTGACGTTCTGCGCCGTCCACAGGCCGTTAATGCGCCCGAGCATCCCTTCCGGCGTCTGGGTCTGGATCAGGGTGTACTGTAAAAGAGAGCTGACCGCGCTCAGCCAGCCGAAAATCACCAGACACATCACCCCCAGCGCCCACACCGGCATCAGGCTAAAGAAACCAATGGCGATAAACGAGGCCAGCGTCGCCACCAGCATGATCAACCCCGGTCTCGCGCTCTGCGCCAGGTTGCCGCTGGTCAGCGCCCCGAAGGCCGCACCGAGCGGAATGGCGGCGTACAGCACGCCAATCTCTGAGGCGCTCATCTGCCACTCACCCGCCAGCGCCGGATACAGCACGCGCACGGCGCTCGCCATCGTCAGCAGGCCGCCGAGCAGCGCAATGCCGCCAATCAATGGGTTGCTGAACAGGAAACGAATCGCGGCCATCAGGGACTTCAGCGGATGCTCGCGCGGCTGCGGCGGGGGTGGCAGGAGCGGCAGACGCAGTAGCGTCAGGGTGGTAATAAACGTTCCCGCCGCGGCAAGGCCGTAGTTCCACGCCACGTTGCCGGTCGCCAGCAACAGACCGCCCACCATCGGCGAAATCACCGAGCCGAGACGTACGGTGAGCATAGTGATCGCCCCCGCCTGCATCAGGTTCTCGCGCCCGACCAGCGCGGGCGTGGCCGCCAGCAGCGCCGTCACGCCTAACGAAGCAAAAAAGCCGTCCCACAATCCCAGCACGTAAATGGCCACCAGCGACGGCTCCGGCAGCATGGCGTTCAGACACAGCCCGACAAAGCCCACCCCGCAGGTGCCGCGCGCCAGCAGGATCAGCTTTTTACGCTCGTAGCGGTCCGCCAGCACGCCGCCCACCATCAGGCCGATAAACATCGCCCCGCCGGTTAAGGTGACGGATAACCCCACCAGCCAGCTGGAGTGAGTCATGGTCTGGATTTGCACCGGTACGGCCACACCAAGCAGACCGAGGGACAAAATGGAGATAAAGCGAGCGATAAAAACGGCGCGATACGCCGGGTGTGTTTTGAGCAGGCTGAGGTTAAGCAGCCAGGATTTTTGATTCATGACAAAGCCTTGAGTCTATTTCTACCCATTCCATGGGCGCACATGCTAACATAGCCAAATAAGATAGATAACGATAATCACTATCATTATCAAATCATGGATGTTGCTATGTCGTTTTCCTCTTCTGCGGTGCGCGCCCTTGCCGTGCCCGTTTTATTGCTACTGCTAATCCTTGCGATTGCACTCAGCCTGCTGGTCGGCGCAAAACCGCTGCCCGCGTCCGTTATTGTCGATGCGCTATCCGGTACCTGTCAGAGCGCCGACTGCACCATCGTGCTCGACGCTCGCCTGCCCCGCACCCTTGCCGGATTGCTGGCTGGCGGTGCGCTCGGCCTTGCCGGTGCCCTGATGCAAACCCTCACCCGCAACCCGCTGGCGGACCCCGGCATTCTCGGCGTTAACTCCGGCGCCAGCTTTGCCATCGTGCTCGGCGCAGCGCTGTTTGGATTTACGTCCCCCTCTGAACAGCTGGTGATGGCTTTTTGCGGCGCGCTGGCGGCCTCGCTGGTAGTGGCGTTTACCGGCAGCCAGGGCGGCGGCCAGCTCAGCCCGGTACGCTTAACGCTGGCGGGCGTAGCGCTCGCGGCGGTACTGGAAGGCTTGTCCAACGGCATCGCCCTGCTCAACCCGGACGTGTATGACCAGCTGCGCTTCTGGCAGGCGGGTTCGCTGGATATTCGTACCCTTGAAACCTTAAAGGTGGTGGTGATCCCGACAATCGTCGCTGCCGCCGTGGCGCTCTGTTTAAGCCGGGCGCTGAACAGCCTGAGCCTCGGCAGCGATACCGCGACCGCCCTCGGCAACCGCGTGGCGCGCACGCAGCTGACGGGGCTACTCGCCATTACCGTGCTCTGCGGCAGCGCGACCGCCGTGGTCGGGCCGATTGCCTTTATCGGCCTGATGATGCCGCACATGGCGCGCTGGCTGGTGGGGGCGGATCACCGCTGGTCGCTGCCGGTCACGCTGCTGGCGACCCCTGCCCTGCTGCTCTTTGCCGACGTACTGGGCCGCCTGCTGGTGCCGGGTGAACTGCGCGTCTCGGTGGTCAGCGCCTTTATCGGCGCGCCGGTGCTGATCTTCCTGGTTCGACGCAGACGCGGGGGTGGCGCATGATGGCCCCGTCCCGTCGTTTACTTACCAGCGTCGCCCTGCTGGTCGTCGCCAGTCTGCTGCTGGCGGTCTGGAGCCTGCAAAGCGGTGCCGTAACGCTTGATTTCGCGCAGGTCTTTCACGCTCTCAGCGGCAGCGCGCCGCGTAACATCACCATGGTGGTCACCGAATGGCGACTGCCGCGCGTGGCGATGGCGATCCTGGTGGGCGCGGCGCTTGGCGTCAGCGGCGCGATATTCCAGTCGCTGATGCGTAACCCCCTCGGGAGCCCGGACGTGATGGGCCTGAATACCGGCGCGTGGAGCGGCGTGCTGGTGGCGATGGTGCTGTTCGGGCAGCATCTTACGGCCATTACCTTTACGGCGATGGCGGGCGGCATTCTCACCTCCCTGCTTATCTGGGCCCTGGCCTGGCGCAACGGCATCGACACCTTCCGTCTGATCATCATCGGGATCGGCATCCGTGCGATGCTGATGGCGTTCAACACCTGGCTTCTGCTACAGGCATCGCTGGAAACCGCGCTCTCCGCCGGGCTGTGGTACGCCGGCTCCCTCAACGGTCTGACGTGGGGAAAAACCTGGCCCGCCGCGCCGCTGATTTTGCTGATGTTTATTGGCGCGTTGCTGCTGGTCAGGCGCATGCGGCTGCTGGAGATGGGCGACGACAGCGCCTGCGCGCTGGGCGTGAGCGTAGAGCGCTCGCGCCTGATGCTGATGCTGGTGGCGGTCTTACTGACCGCAGCGTCTACCGCCATCGCCGGGCCGATCTCGTTTATTGCCCTCGTAGCCCCGCATATCGCGCGGCGTCTTAGCGGTACCGCGCGCTGGGGATTAACCCAGGCGGCGCTGTGCGGCGCATTGTTACTGCTGGCCGCCGATCTCTGCGCTCAGCAGCTGTTTATGCCTTATCAACTGCCGGTGGGCGTGGTGACCGTCAGCCTCGGCGGGATTTACCTCATCGTCTTGCTCGTTCAGGAGTCACGCAAGAAATGACAGATTCAACATTCCGCTTGCGCGGCGAAAACTTGACCCTCGGCTACGGCAAAAAAATCATTGCCCGGGATTTATCCGTGTCCATTCCGGACGGCCACTTCACCGCCATTATCGGCCCGAACGGTTGCGGCAAATCGACCCTGCTGCGCACGCTGAGCCGCCTGATGTCGCCGGTTGAGGGTAGCGTGTTCCTCGACGGGGAGCAGATCCAGCGCTTCGCCAGCAAAGAGGTGGCGCGCCGAATTGGTCTGCTGGCGCAAAACGCCACCACGCCGGGGGATATTACCGTGCAGGAGCTGGTCTCCCGCGGGCGCTACCCGCACCAGCCACTGTTTACCCGCTGGCGCAAAGAGGACGACGAGGCGGTGAAGCGCGCGATGCAGGCGACGGGCATCACCGATCTGGCCCAACAAAGCGTCGATACTCTCTCCGGCGGACAGCGCCAGCGCGCCTGGATTGCAATGGTACTGGCGCAGGAAACCTCGATTATGCTGCTGGACGAGCCGACAACCTGGCTCGATATCAGCCATCAGATTGATCTGCTGGAGCTGCTGAGCGAACTTAACCGCACGCAGGGGTACACCCTGGCGGCAGTGCTGCACGACTTAAATCAGGCGTGCCGCTACGCGACGCATCTGATTGCGCTGCGCGACGGCGAGATTGTGGCGCAGGGCGCGCCGAAGGAGATTGTGACGCCGGATCTGATCGCGCGGATCTACGGCATGCGCTGCATGATTATTGACGATCCGGTGGCGGGTACGCCGCTGGTGGTGCCGTTGGGCAAGCGTGCGGTCTGATGCCCTCACCCCGGCCCTCTCCCACGGGGAGAGGGAGCAAACCATCCCCTCTCCCTGTGGGAGAGGGTTAGGGTGAGGGGCATTTGCACTATCCTAAAATTTCCTTCAGTACCGGCCCAATCTTCTCAAACGCCTGCGGTGAAATAATATCCACGTGGGCGCAGTCCTGGCTGTACACCTCCAGCGCACTCACCCACGGCGCCCATGCGGCCTGCGGATCCATGGTTCGCGTGCGTTCGGCGACAAACAGCGTCGCTTTACCGTCGAACCGTGAACTATGCGCGGTGGTGAGCAGCCGCACCGCATCGGCGTAGTTGCCTTCAATAGCGTTAAACAGCTCGCTGGAACCTTGCCCCTGCTGGGCGGCGATAAACGCCTGACGCTCGCGCTCAATTTCCGCCAGCACCTCCGGATCGAGGCCATTGGCCTCTTTCTCCGCCCAGTTCTGGGTTTCCGGCGGCCAGGTATCCAGCAGGCCGAGGAACGCCACCGCTTCACCCTGCTCGCGCAGACGCGCCGCAATGCCCTGCGCCAGCGTGCCGCCGAGGGAATAGCCGAATAGATAATACGGCCCCTGCGGCTGCTGCTTACGCAACGTGTTCAGATGATGTTCGGTCACCGCATCGAGATCCGCACACTGCTCCATCGGCCCCTCAGGCCGGGGAGACTGAATGCCGACGATTGACCAGCGCGGGCTGAGGTAGCGCGCCAGGACGCTAAACTGCCAGGCAAAGCCGGACGCCGGATGGAAGCAGAACAGCGTGGGGCCGTTGCTCTCACGCAGCGGGAGAACAGTTTCATACCCCAGACGCTGCGCCTGCTCGTCGCTCATCTGCGAGTCCAGCAGGCCGCTAAGCTTACTCACCGTTGAGGCGACCATAATCTGGCCCGGCGTGACCTTACGGCTGAACGCACGGCTGAGCTGAGCCGCGAGGCGCATCGCCAGCAGCGAGTGGCCGCCGAGGGCAAAGAAATCGGATTCGATATCGTTCACTGCGCAGCCCAGCAGGGCAGAAAACGCCTGCGCCACGGCGACTTCGGTTTGTGTCTCAGGCGCGCGACCAGAGGTTTTGCTGGTCAGCTCCGGCAGCGGCAACGCCTTGCGATCCAACTTGCCGTTGGCGCTTAACGGCAGCGCGCTGATTTGCAGCAGCACCACCGGCACCATATGTGGCGGCAGCTGGGCTTTGAGTGATGCTAGCAGCGCGTCGCGATCCAGCGGTAAGCCGGATTCGGAGACAACGTACCCCACCAGCTGGCGGGCATCGCCACCTGTCGCCGCTGCCTGGTTGAACACGCAGGCGTGCGCCACGGCCTGGGCCACATCCGGCAGCGCGAGCATCGCCCGATCGATTTCGCCCAGTTCGATACGCTGTCCGCGGATTTTTAACTGGTCATCGCTGCGGCCCAGATATTCCACCGCGCCGTTGTCCAGCCAGCGGGCAACGTCCCCGGTGCGGTACATCCGCTCGCCGGGGGCAAAAGGATCGGCGATAAAGCGGCTGGCGGTAAGGTCGGGGCGTCCCAGATACCCCTGCGCCAGCTGGATGCCGGTGAGATACAGATCCCCCGCCACGCCGAACGGCACCGGGCGCATCATCGCGTCCAGAATGCGCAGCCCCGTATTCCACACCGGGAAGCCGATCGGCACGCTGTTCCCTTCCACCGCCGCCAGCTCGGGGCCGTACGCCGGATACCAGCTGACGTCCACCGCCGCTTCGGTCGGGCCATAGAGGTTGTGCAGCGGCGCATGGGTGAGCTGTTCCCACTCGCGACACAGCGCAGTCGGCAGCGCTTCGCCGCTACAGAACACCTGCTTAAGGGTTTTGCAGCACACAGCGTTTTCCGGCGTCAGCGAGGCGACGAACGCCGCCAGCATCGACGGCACGAAGTGGGTGGTGGTTACGCCATATTCTGCGAAGAAGCCCTGCATCGCCTGCGGATCGCGGTGCGCGTCCGGCTCGGCCATCACCAGCTTCGCCCCGGCGATAAACGGCCACCAGAACTCCCACACCGACACGTCAAAGCTGCACGGCGTTTTCTGCGCCACCACGTCATGCGCCGCCAGTGGATAATGATCCTGCATCCACTTCAGGCGGTTAACGATGGCGGTATGGCCGACCATCACCCCTTTTGGTCGTCCCGTCGAACCGGAGGTAAAGATGATGTACGCGGTCTGCTCCGGCTTCGCCAGGCGCAGAGGTTCAGCATCGGTGGCCGGTAATAGTGTGTTGTAACTAAAGGTGGCGATCGGCAGATCGTTAAAGCGCGGAAGCTGCTCGTCGGTGGTAATGAGCAGCGACGGCTTCGCGTCCTCCAGCATCATCCGCAGACGGTCGTCCGGGTAACCGGTATCCAGCGGCAGCCAGGCGGCGCCAGCTTCAACAATCCCGTGCAGCGCCAGGGTCAGGAACACCGAGCGCGGGAGCGCCACCGCCACGCTGTCGCCCGGCTTCACGCCGCGCGCGCGCAGCAGATTTGCCAGCGCGACCACCTGCTCGCGCATCTGGCGGTAGTTCAGCTCAGTATGGGCATCCGCCAGCGCCGGGGCGTCCGGCGTTTTGCTCGCCTGCTCCGCGACAAGGTCCGCCAGCGTGGTGGACGGCAGCGCCAGCCCGGTATCGTTGATTCGCGCCAGCCGGGCGTATTCCTGCTCTGATACGGTTTCCACGTCGCCACAACGCAGGTCCGGGTTGGCGGCAAACTGCGTCAGCATTGCGTTCAGCCGCGCCGCGTGCCCCTTCAGCGTCGCCTCGTCGTAACGCTGCCTGTTGGCGAGGATCTCAATGCTTAGTCCGCCCTGCTCGTCCGGGAACAGCGCCAGCTCCAGATCGTTCACCGGGCCGGTCGCCAGCGTGTGGGTAATGGCCTCCACGCCGTCGATATCCAGCTGATAATCGAACACCTTGACGTTCAGCACCGGACCAAACAAGGGTTCGTCCCCTGCTGCCTGCCCGCTGTCGCGCACGATCTGCTCGGCGTCGTAGCGCTGATGGCGGCGCATCTTTTTCAGCTGGTTCGCCAGGCGCAGCGCCAGCGCCGACAGGCTCTCGTGCGGGCTAATATTCACCGCCAGCGGCAGGACGTTGAGCACCGGTCCGGTCGCGGTCAGCGCGGCGGAGCCCATGCGGCGCATAAAGATAAACCCGGCGGCGTAGTCCAGCCGCCCGGTCAGGCGGCCCAGCCACAGCGCCACCAGCGCAAGCGCCAGATCGGTTCGCTGCGTTTGCCCGGCCGCCTGTGCAAGCAGGCTGAACGCATGGCCGTCCATCGCCATTTTCAGGCGCAGGATGTCGGTGGTGGCGGCACGTCCCGGCAGGGGCGCGGAAGAGAGCGAGACCGGAGAAGGAAGCTGTTTGCGCTGTTCGGTCCAGAAAGCACCGTCGCGCTGATACGCCTCGCTGTCGCTATAGCGCTGATACTCTTCTACCACCTCGGCGAACGGAGTAAACGGGGAGGCGGGCGCAGGTTCACCTTTCTGCCACGCAGCGTAAATGGCGGCGATTTGACGGGTAATGGCCGGGAAACTGAAGCCATCTACCACCAGATGATGATACCGCTGATACCAGTACCAGTGGTTTTCTCCCACCTGAATCAGCTGGTGAAACGCCAGCGGCTGACCGCTGTCGACGCGCAGGTTCTGGTTGAGATCGGCCTCCATCAGCGCCACGGCGTCGTCGTGGGAGTTAACGCGCACAATGGACGGCTCCGGCAGGATCATGGCCTCATCGACCCACTGCCACACCTCGCCGTTATCCTCGGTGAAACGCATCCGCAGGGTGTCGGCCTGCATCATGCCTTCAGCGATGGCTTTTGCCAGCAACGGCGCGTCGATAGCGCCTTTCAGTTCGGTGTAGTGCGCCACGCTCCAGGCGTTTGGCAGGGAGGAAAGCTGCTCTGCCATCCAGATCCCCGGCTGGGCGGCGACAAGAGGGAGACGGTTCATGCGCGCTCCCCCGCAAAATAAGACGGCTCAAGCGTCTGCCACTGTTCCGCCAGCCACTGCTGGCACGCCTCCTGAGATTGCGGTTCGCACACCACGCGCCAGCCCGCGGGCAACTCGCACTCCTGCGGCCACAGGCTGTACTGCCCCTGGTCATTTTGCAAAATGGCGAACTGTCCCTGCGGATTATCGAAAGGATTGCTGAATTCCATACAGACTCCGTTATTGAATAAGCGGCTGCCAGAGGGTCATCAGCCCCTGTGTCAGCCCACCGCGCCAGCAAAGCGCATCGTGTCCGCCGTCAACCTGACGCCAGAAAACCGGTTGCTGAGTGTGTAGTTCGGCGAGGATCGCCTGGTTTGCGCGTAAGATAAGCGGCTCGTTGCGCCCAGCCTCAAGGACGATGCGCAGCCCGCGAGCGGTTTTTTCACCCGCTTTGAGTTGTTCAATGAGCAGCCCGTCCTGCTGCGCGCCGCGGTGCGGCCACCAGTAGGATCCGGACTGGCTGAGGATGCAGCCAAAACGCTGCGGCCAGTTGAGGCCCGCATAGAGGGAAGAGAGCCCGCCGAAGCTTTGGCCCGCCACCACGGTATGGTCGGCGCGGTCGCTGAACGGGGCCATGCTTTTCACCTGCGGGAGGAGTTCGTCCTGCACCGCCAGCCAGAAATCAGGGTTGCACGGCAGCTCGCGGCTGCGGTGTGCGGTGTCAATAACGTCGATTAAGACATAAACCGCAGGCGGCAGTTTGCCTTCATGGGTGAGCGACGCCAGCGCAGGCCAGACGGGCATGCTTTCGGCCCAGAATTGCCCATCAAGCAGCACCGCCAGCGGGCGCTCGGGGCTTTCATCCCCGGTGGTAAAAATCCACACGCGGCGATGGTTCTTCAGACGCGCGCTGTGCCACTCAATGCAGACAGGCTTTTTATAGGGCGTATCGGGATGATTCCAGCCGGGCTGTACGGGCGCCTCCGGCATCTCCAGCGCCGAGACGGCGTGCCCGCGTCCGCCGCGCCAGCTCTGGGCATTCAGCGGATCGGAAACCGCGTGCGGCAGCAGTTTGCGCCAGCCTTCGCGCAGCGCCATGCGGTCCGGCTGCTCGCCTTCAAACACTGCGCTGGCAAAATCATCTTCATTGTCGGAGGGGATAAAACAGTAGCTGCCGCGCCATTCGGGGCTGAACTCGCCCTGCCACTGCCAGACGTCGGTATCCGGGATACGTTCAAGGGACTGCGGACGGGCATTTTGATGGTGATCGGTCACGCCGGTGACGTAGAGCCAGACGCGTTTAATCGTCGACGTTTTCTGCGTTCCCGCCGGGTCCCGCCACCAGAATGTCACGCGATAGTTTTCCTGATGACGTTCCCGTTCCGGCCCGTTTTTCGCCTGCCACCACGCTTCACTTCCGGTTGTTAACGCCGTCACCCTTATAACCCCATGTTTAACAGTCTTTTTTGTTTCAGAGCAAATTTTATTGATAATATTATTGATAACTATTTGCATTTGCAATAGCGTAATGCCCGCGCTGTGGGAAGCGCGCTCATTAAATAACCATAAAAGCGGGACGTACAATGAATAAGAAGATTCACTCTCTGGCCTTGCTGGTCAATTTAGGGATTTATGGTGTCGCGCTGCCCGTCATGGCAGACGACAACACCGCCTCCGCGCAGCACGAAGACACCATGGTGATCACCGCCGCCGAGCAGAATTTGCAGGCGCCGGGCGTGTCGACCATCACCGCCGATGAGATCCGCAAAAACCCGCCCGCGCGCGACGTGGCGGAAATCATCCGCACCATGCCGGGCGTTAACCTGACCGGCAACTCCACCAGCGGCCAGCGCGGGAACAACCGTCAGATTGACATTCGCGGCATGGGCCCGGAAAACACCCTGATCCTGATTGACGGCAAGCCGGTCACCAGCCGCAACTCCATCCGTCTGGGCTGGCGCGGCGAGCGTGACACCCGCGGCGATACCGGCTGGGTACCGCCAGAGATGATCGAGCGCATCGAAGTGATCCGTGGCCCGGCCGCTGCACGCTACGGTAACGGCGCGGCGGGCGGCGTGGTGAACATCATCACCAAAAAATTCGACGACCAGTGGCACGGCTCCTGGAACACCTATCTGAACGCGCCAGAACATAAGGACGAAGGTTCGACTAAACGCACCAACTTCAGCCTGAGCGGCCCGCTGGGCGGCGACTTCAGCTTCCGCATGTTTGGTAACCTGGACAAAACCCAGGCCGATGCGTGGGACATCAACCAGGGTCACCAGTCTGAACGTACCGGTGCCTACGCCAACACCTTGCCCGCAGGCCGTGAAGGTGTGGAAAACAAAGACATCAACGGCGTGGTGCGCTGGGACTTCGCACCGATGCAGTCGCTGGAGTTTGAAGCGGGCTACAGCCGCCAGAACAACCTGTATGCGGGCGACACGCAGAACACCAACAACGACAACGCGCTGGTGAAGAAGAACTACGGTAAAGAGACGAACCGTATTTATCGCCAGAACTTCGCCGTGACCTGGAACGGCGGCTGGGATAACGGCATTAC
The DNA here is from genome assembly GCF_021869665.1 of Enterobacter cloacae complex sp. ECL411. Taxonomy (NCBI): domain Bacteria; kingdom Pseudomonadati; phylum Pseudomonadota; class Gammaproteobacteria; order Enterobacterales; family Enterobacteriaceae; genus Enterobacter; species Enterobacter cloacae complex sp. ECL411. Next base: position 1,208,912 of record NZ_CP091486.1, on the reverse strand, counting down.
CACCAGCAACTGGGCGCAGTACGAGCACACCCGCAACTCCCGTCTGGGTGAAGGACTGGCGGGCGGTACTGAAGGTCTGTTCAACAGCAATAAATTCACCGACACCGATCTGTCCGACGTGATGCTGCACAGCGAAATCAACCTGCCGATTGATTTCATTGTGAACCAGAACCTGACGCTCGGCACCGAGTGGAACCAGCAGCGCATGAAGGACTCGACCTCCTTCACGCAAACCCAGCAGGGCGGCACCATCCCGGGCATGAGCGAAGACCGTAGCCCCTACACGTCAGCGGAGATCTTCTCCCTGTTCGCCGAAAACAACATGGAGCTGACCGACAGCACCATGCTGACCCCTGCCCTGCGCTTCGATCACCACACTATTGTCGGCAATAACTGGAGCCCGTCCCTGAACCTGTCGCAAGGTCTGGGGGATGACTTCACCCTGAAGATGGGCATCGCGCGCGCCTATAAAGCGCCAAGCCTGTATCAGACCAACCCGAACTACCTGCTGTACAGTAAAGGCCAGGGCTGCTACGCCAGCTCCGACGGCGTGGGCTGCTACATGATGGGTAACGACGATCTGAAAGCGGAAACCAGCATCAATAAAGAGATTGGCCTTGAGTGGAAACGCGACGGCTGGCTGGCGGGCGTGACCTGGTTCCGCAACGACTATCGCAACAAGATTGAAGCGGGCTACGCGCCGATTGGCCAGACGTCCACCGGCAAAGTCACCACCGATATCTACCAGTGGGAAAACGTGCCGAAGGCGGTGGTGGAAGGTCTGGAAGGCTCCCTGAACGTGCCGGTCAGCGACACCATCAACTGGACCAACAACATCACTTACATGCTGCAAAGCAAGAACAAGGAGACCGGCGATCGTCTGTCGATCATCCCGGAGTATACGCTGAACTCTACCCTGAGCTGGCAGGTACGTCAGGATGTCTCATTGCAGTCGACCTTCACCTGGTACGGCAAGCAGCAGCCGAAGAAGTACAACTACAAAGGTCAGCCGGTGACCGGGTCTGAGAAAGACGAAGTCAGCCCGTACAGCATCGTTGGCCTGAGCGCGACCTGGGACGTGACGAAAAACGTCAGCCTGACCGGCGGCGTGGACAACGTCTTCGACAAGCGCCAGTGGCGCGCCGGTAACGCCCAGACCACGGGTAATACCACGACGGGTGCGTATATGTACGGTGCGGGTGCGTATACGTATAATGAGCCGGGTCGCACCTGGTACATGAGCGTGAATACGAGGTTCTGATACAGGTAGTGACTTCCCCCTCTCCCTGTGGGCTGAGGGATCCCCAGTAATTTTTTTATGCAGTAGCAATAAAGTTGCTTTCTAAATGACTGAGGGCTGTCAGCGATGCCCTGGTCCGGCTGTAAATCGCTGAGGCGTTTGCCTTCCGGCCGGGGCGAGGCGCAGGGATGCGCCGAGAGGGCGGCTTTACAGGGACGTTGCCTCCGCCCGTACCCGATAAGCCGGAAGGAATAAGCCGAGGGCACCGCGAAGCGGCGATTTACCGCCGGGAGCCCGGGTCGCCAGGGTGGTGGCGACTGAGCCACCCTGGCACGTTCACCGGTCATGTCGTTACAGAGTAGCAAGGAACATAAAGTGAACGGAATGACCACCACCGCCGTATATTCCCCTCACCCTAACCCTCTCCCCGGAGGGGCGAGGGGATTGCTCAGTGCTCGCATTAATTTGTGGGGAACCCTCAGCCCTTTGGGAGAGGGCCGGGGTGAGGGCATCAGGCCGCACAATACTGAAGGGAAAACCATGCACACAACCCACAGCACATTTTCTCTCGCCGGCCACACCCTTCACCGCATCACTTTCGACCCCACCACCTTCACCGACGCCGATCTCCTCTGGCTCCCCCATCACGCACAGCTGGCTGACGCCGGACGTAAGCGCAAATCCGACCACCTGGCAGGCCGCATCGCCGCGGCGCATGCGCTAAACGAGCGCGTAATCCCCGGCATCGGACCCAGCGGCGAACCGCTCTGGCCGCAAGGTATTTCCGGCAGCATCACCCACAGCGGCACGCAGGCGATGGCCGTCGTCACGCATCACCCGGCGCTTATCGGCATAGATTGTGAAACGATCCTTTCCGAAAACGAAGCCTGGGAAATCAAAGACGGCATCATTGATATGCAGGAAGAACCTGTGCTTTCCCGCTCGGGATACCCGTTCGCCCTCGCCCTGACGCTGGCGTTCAGCGCCAAAGAGAGCCTGTTCAAGGCCCTCTTTCCGCAGGTGCAGGCCTGGATGGGTTTTGACAGCGCCCGCATTACCCTGCTCGACGACAGGACGCTTACGCTGGCATTGACCCGTCAACTTGCAGGCTTTGAGGAAGGCACTGCCTTCACCCTTCACTGGCAGCAGCACGGCGAACAGGTCATCACCCTGCTGTCACACGCTCCTGCCGACGTGCCTTCACGCTGGTCACCACAAACGTCACGATAAACACCATCGCGAACAGGACCACAATGGTCGGCGCGGGCGCGCTGTCGAGATAAAACGAGGCATAAACGCCGCTTACCGACACCAGCGCTGAAACGGCGACCGCCACCAGCAGCGCCATGTGAAAGCGTCGGGTGATCAGCACCGCCACCGCGCCGGGGGCAATCAGCAGCGAAATCGACAGAATTATCCCCACCGCTTTCAGCGTCGCCACGATGGTCAGCGAAACCATGCACAGTAAGCCGTAGTGCAGCCAGCGGGTGCGCAGGCCGCTCGCCTGCGCCTGCTGATAGTCAAAGCAGAACAGCAGAAAATCGCGCCACTTCAGGCCAATCACCAGCGCAATCAACCCCGCGACGAGACCGCTTTGCAAAATGTCCATCCCGTTAATGCCCAGCATATCGCCGAACAGAATGTGGTCGAGATGCACCTCAGGTTTGACGGCGATATAGAGGATCAGCCCGGCGCCGAACATGCCGGAAAAGACGATCCCCATAACCGTATCTTGCTTGATTCGGCTGTTATCCTTCAGGTATCCGGTGGCGACCGCGCAGAACAGACCGGCCACGAATGCGCCCAGCGCCAGCGGCAGGCCCATCATCCAGGCCAGCACGACGCCGGGAAACACCGCGTGGCTCATGGCGTCGCCCATCAGCGCCCAGCCTTTCAGCACCAGAAAAACCGACAGCAGCGCGCAGGGCACGGCCACCAGGAGTGAAATCAGCAGCGCGTTGTTCATAAACGCAAACTGGAACGGTTCGAGGAGCAGCGTCATCATGGATGTGCCTCCCGCGCCCGACGGCGGCTGGCAAGCAGCCCGTGCTTCGGCGCAAAGACGAACGCCAGCAGGAACAGCAGCGTCTGGGCGACCACGATAATGCCGCCGGTGGCGCCGTCCAGGTAATAGCTGGCCCACGCACCGAGGAAGCTGGTGATGCTGCCAATGGCGACGGCAATCATCAACAGGCGCGGGAAGCGATCGGTCAGCAGCCAGGCGGTCGCACCGGGCGTAACCACCAGACAGATCACCAGAAATGCGCCGACGGTTTGCAGCGCCGCCACGGTAGAGACCGCCAGTAGCGTAAAGAAGAGAATTTTCAGACGTTCCGGGCGCAGACCGATGGCGCGGGCGTGGTTCTCATCAAAAAAGGTCACCATCAGATCTTTCCATTTGAACAGCAGGATAACTATCGACACCACGCCGATAATCGCCAGCTGGACGATATCTTCCGGGGCGATAGCCAGAATATTGCCGAGGACGATGGTCTGAATGTTCACCGAGGTCGGGTTGAGTGAGACCATAAACAGCCCCAGCCCGAAAAAGGAGGAGAAGATCAGCCCGATAATGGCGTCCTCCTTCAGGCGGCTGCGCTGGTTGAGAAACAGCATGCTGCCCGCCGCCAGCCCGCCCGATAAAAACGCCCCCAGCGAGAACGGCAGCCCGAGCATGTAAGCGCCCGCTACGCCCGGCACGATGGAGTGCGACAGCGCATCGCCGATCAGCGACCAGCCTTTGAGCATCAGATAGCAGGAGAGAAACGCGCACAGCCCGCCCACCATCGCCGAGACCCACATCGCGTTGAGCATGTACTCGTAGCCGAAGGGTTCGAGAAGCACGTTCATTTGGCCTCCTGTCGGTGCGTGACGAAGGGGCGTTCGTCGTCGGTAATAATGCGATCTTCCGAGCCGCTGAGGACCACGTGGCGCAGCACGCCGCTGAAGGCGCGCTCAAGATTCTCAGCGGTAAAAGTGATATCCGTCGGGCCGCTCGCCAGCACGGTGCCTTTGACCATCACCGTGTAATCGCAGAATTCCGTGACCGAGCCCAGATTGTGGGTCGAAACCAGCATCGTTTTACCCTCGTCGCGCAGCTCCCGCAGCAGGCTGATGATCCTGGCTTCGGTTTTGACGTCCACGCCGGTAAACGGCTCGTCGAGCAGGATCACCTCGCCCTGCTGGGCAATCGCCCGCGCCAGAAACACGCGCTTCTTTTGGCCGCCGGAGAGCTCGCCAATCTGCCGATGACGCAGCTCAAGCATATCCACGCGCTTCAGGGCGTCGGTTACAATCTGCCTGTCGCGCTCTTTAGGCCGACGCAGAAACCCCATATGCCCGTAGCGGCCCATCATCACCACGTCCTCGACCAGCACCGGAAATGACCAGTCGACCTCTTCCGACTGCGGCACGTAGGCGACCAGGTTCTGGCGCAGCGCCCGGTGAGGCGGAAGCCCGAGAATGGAGATAGTGCCGCTCGCCGCCCGCACAAAGCCCATCACCGCCTTAAACAGCGTGGACTTGCCGGAACCGTTCACCCCCACCAGGGCGGCAATCGATCCGCCCGGCACGCTGAACGACGCGTCGCGCAGCGCCGTGTGGCCGTTGCGGTAGGTCACGGTCACGTCGGTTACAACAATCCCCTTCTGCATGGTTACTCCTTCATCCCATCGCGGATGCCCTGCACCAGCGTGCGGGTGGTGACGTTCAGCAGATCGATATAGGTCGGCACCGGGCCGTTTTCTGCACTCAGGGAGTCAACGTACAGCACGCCGCCGTAATGGGCGCCGGTTTCCCGCGCCACCTGACGAGCGGGCTTATCCGAGACGGTGCTTTCGCTGAACACCGCCGGAATGTGATGTTTTTTCACCAGATCGATAACCTTGCGCACCTGCTGCGGCGTGCCCTGCTGATCGGCGTTGATCGGCCACAGGTACAGCTCTTTCAGGCCCAAATCCCGCGCCAGATAGGAGAACGCCCCTTCGCTGGTCACCATCCATCGCTTGTCTTCCGGGATCGCCGTGACCTGCTTGCGCAGCGGTTCGAGAGTGGCGGTGATCTTCTGCTTGTAGGCGTCGGCGTTACGCTGATAGGTCTGCGCGTTGGCCGGATCGTACTTCACCAGCGCGTCGCGGATGTTATCGACGTAAATCAGGGCGTTGTCCGGCGACATCCACGCGTGCGGGTTGGGCTTGCCGTTATAGGGCCCTTCGCTGATGCCCATCGGGGTGATGCCTTTGGTAACAATCACCTCCGGCACGCCGTTCAGATGCTGATAAAAGCGCTGGAACCACAGCTCCAGATTCATGCCGTTCGCCAGGATCAGCTGCGCCTTCTGCGCGCGTTTGATATCGCCCGGGGTGGGCTGGTATTCGTGAATTTCCGCGCCCGGTTTGGTGATGGAGGTGACCTCTGCGGCATCCCCCGCTACGTTTTTCGCCATATCAGCGATAACGGTAAAAGTGGTGATGACCTGGAACTTTTCAGCCGCCAGCGCGCCGGTTGTGGTCGCGGTCATAAGCAGCGCGCCGAGCAACAGACGCTTCAATCCTTGCCGTGGATGCATCGCAGAAGTCTCCTGAGGTGATTAAATTAAAAGCAAAATTAGCCCGTGCTATAAGGTATAGCACAGGCTATATTTAAATGAAAATAATTATCATTAAAGTTGTGTCAACGGAGGGAGAGCCTGATGGCGCTTCGCTTATCAGGCCTACGGTAAAGCAGTTTTGGAGTTTTGTAGGCCGGGTAAGCGCAGCGCCACCCGGCATAAGGGCGACTCACTGCCCGGCAAGTGCCTTATAAAATGCAGGATTCTCCCGAATCACATTAAGTACCTTCGCCGCCAGCCCGGTTGGGTTGCGACGTTTAGACTCCCAGCTCTTTATCGTATCGACGCTCGTGCCAAGCGCCTTCGCCATTTCGCTTTGCGTGATATTGAGCTGCTCTCTGATGGCGCGCACATCAGCAACTTCATAGCGGGTTACCCGGGAAGCGGCTTTTCTTCCGTTATGGATCTCAACGGCCTCTTCAAGCGAAGATTTTAATTCATTAAAAATACTCATTATCAGCCTCCACCTGCCTGATTAGGGTACATAGTACACCTCAAATTTACGGCACTGGAAGCAGTATTTTTCAGAATGGAAGTCAGCTTTTTAAGTTCTGCTTTCTCTGTCTCTGTCAGGCTGTCCTTTATGCATTTTGGATAGGCCATAATGAAATAGATCACCTTTTGCAGATCCTTTAATTCATCATCCGTAGCAATGCTTTTAATCTGTCGGGTAAAGAGTGATGTTTCGATAAACTCTATCGCATGACTCATCCATAGTTCCTTCCCTAAACGCAGCAAAAGCCCGAATGCTTCAGCATCAGGCTCTTGCTGCATGGTTACTCTTCCTTGAGTAATGCTGCGCCAAATAACTGTATTTATATACAGTCTGAAGGTATTTTAAGAATCCGTTTAGACATCCGGGAACATCACGCTATTCCCCGGCGCTTCCCTGTGGAGATGGATAAAGTTCAGGTGCCGTTCATACTGGTCCAGAATATCCGTAATTACCTGCTCCTTGCTGTAATCCATCAAATCATTCCCCTGGCTGCCTTCCAGCAGGAAGGTCTCCAGCCGGTAGTAGGTCGATTTGCCGCTGCGCGCCCGGTAGGTGAACCCTGGCACCGAATACTGCTGCGGCCAGATCTGATAAACAAAGTTCTGCTCGTCGCCCATGTGCACCAGCAGATCCAGGTGCCCCAGGGTTTCGCCCTCTTCCGGTGGCAGGTTTTTCAGCTCCACGTAGGCGCCACGCAGCTTCAGCTCCTGCGCCACCTCTTCCATCGCCGGGAAGCAGACCGTCTCCATCATCTGGCTGGTGTAGCGCGTGCCCGGGTAGTTCATGAGGCGCGACAGGCGTTTCTTCCAGCTCAACCTGTCCTGCGCGCCCATCGGCCGCGGGGCGGTGTCGCGGCTGGCGCTGACGCGGCGGTAGTCTTCCACCTTAAGCGATTTATACAGCCCGGCCATCACGAAGAAGATCACGAAGCTGAACGGCAGGCCCATGATCACCGTGGTGTTCTGCAACGCAGAGATACCGTTGGTCATCAGCATCCCGAGCGTCAGCAGGCCGATGGCGACGGACCAGAAGATGCGCAGCCAGTTCGGCGCATCGCTGTTGATGTCTTTAAGCTTCGAAGTGAAGTTCCCCAGCACCAGCGCGCCGGAGTCCGCCGAGGTGACGTAGAACAACAGGCCGGTAATGGTTGCTACGGACGCGCTAAAGGTAAACGCCGGGTACTGCGCCAGCAGGCTGTAGAAGCCGCGCTCCGGGTGCACCATCGCTTCCTGCGCGAAGGTCGCATTGCCGTGGATAATTTCGTGCAGCGCGCTGTTGCCGAAAATCGACAGCCACAGCAGGGTGAAGGTGAACGGGATGATCAGCGTGCCCATCACGAACTGACGGATGGTGCGGCCACGCGAAATGCGCGCCAGGAACAGGCCGACAAACGGCGACCAGGCCACCCACCACGCCCAGAAGAAGAGCGTCCAGTTGTTCATCCATTCCACCGGGCGGTCAAAGGCGAAGCTGTTCAGCGTCATGCCCATAAAGCGGTTCACGTAGTCGCCCACGTTGAGCACTAGGGCGTTGAGCAGGAACGAGGTGTCGCCCATAAACAGCACGAACAGGATCAGCCCCAGCGCCAGCGCGACGTTCAGCTCGGAGAGCACGCGAATACCTTTATCCACGCCGGAGGTCACCGAGATGGTAGCGATGATCACCGACAGCGCAATTAGCGCCGCCTTCGCCGCCATCGAATCCGGGATGTCAAACAGCACGCTCAGCCCGTAGTTAAGCTGCACTACGCCAATCCCGAGCGTGGTGGCGATGCCGAAGATGGTGCCGATCACCGCCGCGATATCGACGCTGTGGCCAATCGGGCCGTTGATCTTTTTCCCGAAAATCGGGTACAGCGCGGAGCGGATGGTTAGGGGCAAATTATAACGATAGCTAAAGTATCCGAGCGCCATGCCCATCAGGGCATACATTGACCAGCCCGTCAGGCCGTAGTGGAACAGCGTCCAGACCATCGCCTGACGCGCGGCCTCCATCGTCTGCCCTGCCCCTTCCGGCGGCTGCATATATTGCGTGACCGGTTCCGCCACGGAGAAGAACATCAGGTCGATGCCAATGCCCGCGGCAAACAGCATCGCGGCCCAACTCAGCAGGCTGAACTCGGGCTTGGACTGCTCCGGCCCAAGCTTCACCGAACCGAAGCGCGAGCAGGCAATGCAGACGACGAACACGATATAGAGCGTCGCCGCCAGAAGGTAGTACCAGCCGAAGGTCTTCGACACCCAGTTCAGGGTGCGCCCAATCCACTCGGCAGAAAAATCACGAAAGAAGATGGTCGTCAGGGAAAACAACAAAATCAGCCCGGCGGACGTATAAAAAACGACCGGGTTGATTTTGTCTTTTTCTCTGTCTTGTGAAAGGTCTGTCATCCAGTATCCCCACTGTTTTTGTAACTATTAAAATCCAAAATCGCAACAATTAAGACACATTTTATATTGAACGTCCAATCAAAAACCGCTTTAATAGATTACCAACGCTGATGAATGGAGTGGCAAAAATGCCCAAAGTGGGGATGCAGCCGATCCGGCGCAGGCAGCTCATCGATGCCACGCTGGAAGCAATTAATGAAGTGGGAATGCATGACGCAACCATCGCGCAAATCGCCCGTCGGGCGGGCGTGTCCACGGGCATCATCAGCCACTATTTCAAAGATAAAAACGGTCTGCTGGAAGCAACCATGCGCGACATCACCGGTCAGTTACGCGATGCGGTATTAAGCCGTTTACGCGCCCTGCCGGACGGCAGTGCAGAGCAGCGTTTGCAGGCGATTGTCGGCGGCAATTTTGATGAAACCCAGGTCAGCGGCGCGGCGATGAAGGCCTGGCTGGCCTTCTGGGCCAGCAGCATGCATCAGCCGATGCTCTATCGTTTGCAGCAGGTCAGCAGCCGCCGGTTGCTCTCAAATCTGGTGTACGAATTCCGCCGCGAACTGCCGCGTGAACAGGCTGAAGAGGCGGGCTACGGGCTCGCCGCACTGATTGACGGGCTGTGGCTGCGCGCCGCGCTCAGCGGCAAACCGCTGGATAAAACCCTGGCCCAGTCGCTCACCAGCCACTTTATCAGCCAGCATTTACCGACCGATTAACCGAGGAGAATTTATGTCCCGAATGGCAGAACAGCAGCTTTATATCAATGGTGGTTACACATCGGCCACCAGCGGTCGCACCTTCGAGACCATCAACCCGGCGAACGGTGAAGTTCTGGCAACCGTGCAGGCCGCCGGGCGCGAAGACGTGGACCGCGCCGTAGAGAGCGCAAAGCGCGGGCAAAAAATCTGGGCGGCGATGACCGCCATGGAGCGCTCGCGCATCCTGCGTCGCGCCGTCGATATCCTGCGCGAGCGCAACGACGAGCTGGCAAAGCTGGAAACCCTCGACACCGGTAAAGCGTTTTCTGAAACCTCGACCGTCGACATCGTCACCGGCGCGGACGTGCTGGAGTACTACGCGGGGCTGATCCCGGCACTGGAAGGCAGCCAGATCCCGCTGCGCGAGACCTCCTTCGTCTACACCCGCCGCGAGCCGCTGGGCGTGGTGGTGGGCATCGGCGCGTGGAACTATCCGATCCAGATCGCCCTGTGGAAATCCGCCCCGGCGCTGGCGGCGGGCAACGCGATGATCTTCAAGCCGAGCGAAGTAACGCCGCTTACCGCCCTGAAACTGGCGGAAATCTACACCGAAGCGGGCGTGCCGGACGGCGTGTTTAACGTTCTGCCGGGTGTGGGCGCGGAAACCGGCCAGTACCTGACCGAGCATCCGGGCATCGCCAAAGTCTCCTTTACCGGCGGCGTCGCCAGCGGCAAAAAGGTGATGGCAAACTCGGCGGCCTCGTCCCTGAAAGAGGTGACGATGGAGCTGGGCGGTAAATCCCCGCTGATAGTGTTTGACGATGCGGATCTGGATCTCGCGGCAGATATCGCCATGATGGCCAACTTCTTCAGCTCCGGTCAGGTGTGCACCAACGGCACCCGCGTGTTCGTGCCCGCGAAGTTCAAAGCCGCGTTTGAGCAAAAAATCGTTGAGCGCATGGGCCGCATCCGCGCGGGCGACCTGTTCGATGAAAACACTAACTTCGGCCCGATGGTCAGCTTCCCGCACCGCGACAGCGTGATGCGCTACATCGCCAAAGGCAAAGAGGAAGGCGCGCGCGTGCTGTGCGGCGGTGACGTGCTGAAGGGTGACGGCTTTGATAACGGCGCGTGGGTTGCCCCGACCGTGTTCACCGACTGCACCGACGAAATGACCATCGTGCGCGAAGAGATCTTCGGCCCGGTGATGTCCATTCTTTCCTATGACACTGACGAAGAGGCCATTCGTCGCGCCAATGACACCGACTACGGTCTGGCGGCGGGCATTGTCACCGCCGATCTGAACCGCGCCCACGGCGCTATTCATCAGCTCGAAGCGGGCATCTGCTGGATCAACACCTGGGGCGAATCCGCCGCGGAGATGCCGGTGGGCGGCTACAAACACTCCGGCATTGGCCGCGAGAACGGCGTCATGACGCTTCAGAGTTACACCCAGGTGAAGTCCATCCAGGTTGAGATGGGTAAATTCCAGTCCATATTTTAACCGGGAGGTTTATTTGCAATTTGACTACATCATTATCGGGGCCGGCTCTGCCGGCAACGTTCTGGCAACACGACTGACTGAAGATCCGAACACCACCGTCCTGCTGCTTGAGGCGGGCGGGCCGGACTACCGCTTTGACTTCCGCACCCAGATGCCTGCCGCGCTGGCCTTCCCGTTGCAGGGCAAGCGCTACAACTGGGCGTATGAAACCGAGCCAGAGCCTTTCATGAACAACCGCCGCATGGAGTGCGGACGCGGAAAAGGGCTGGGCGGCTCGTCGCTGATCAACGGCATGTGCTACGTGCGCGGCAACGCAATGGATCTGGACAACTGGGCGAAAGAACCGGGTCTGGAGCACTGGAGCTATCTCAACTGTCTGCCCTACTACCGCAAGGCAGAGACCCGCGACGTGGGGCCGAACGACTACCACGGCGGCGACGGTCCGGTGAGCGTCACCACCTCTAAGCCGGGCGTGAACCCGCTGTTTGAAGCGATGGTGGAGGCAGGCGTGCAGGCAGGCTACCCGCGCACCGACGATCTCAACGGCTATCAGCAGGAAGGCTTTGGCCCGATGGATCGCACGGTCACGCCGCAGGGCCGACGCGCCAGCACCGCGCGCGGCTATCTGGATCAGGCCAAACCGCGCCCGAATCTGACCATCCGCACCCACGCCATGACCGATCACATTATCTTTGACGGCAAGCGCGCGGTGGGCGTCGAGTGGCTGGAAGGCGAAAGCACCATTCCTTCAAAAGCGACAGCGAAGAAAGAGGTACTGCTGTGCGCGGGCGCTATTGCGTCACCGCAGATCCTCCAGCGCTCCGGCGTGGGCAACGCTGAACTGCTGAAGCAGTTTGATATCCCGCTGGTACATGATTTACCCGGCGTGGGCGAAAACTTGCAGGATCACCTGGAGATGTACCTTCAGTATGAATGCAAAGAGCCCGTTTCCCTCTACCCTGCCCTGCAGTGGTGGAACCAGCCGAAGATTGGCGCGGAGTGGCTGTTTGGCGGCACCGGCGTGGGTGCGAGCAACCACTTCGAAGCGGGCGGGTTTATCCGCAGCCGCGAGGAGTTCGAGTGGCCGAATATTCAGTATCACTTCCTGCCGGTAGCGATTAACTACAACGGCTCGAACGCGGTGAAAGAACACGGCTTCCAGTGCCACGTCGGCTCCATGCGCTCGCCGAGCCGCGGGCACGTACGGATTAAGTCTCGCGACCCGCATCAGCATCCGGCGATCCTGTTCAACTATATGTCCCACGAGCAGGACTGGCAGGAGTTCCGCGACGCGATCCGCATCACCCGCGAGATCATGCACCAGCCCGCGCTGGACAAATACCGTGGGCGCGAAATCAGCCCGGGCGTCGAATGCCAGACCGACGAACAGCTGGACGAGTTCGTGCGTAACCACGCCGAAACCGCCTTCCATCCGTGCGGCACCTGCAAGATGGGCTACGACGAAATGGCGGTGGTCGACGGCGAAGGCCGGGTTCACGGGCTGGAAGGGTTACGCGTAGTGGATGCGTCGATTATGCCGCAGATTATCACCGGCAACCTGAACGCTACCACCATCATGATTGGCGAAAAGATTGCCGACGCCATTCGCGGGCGCGAGCCGCTGGCGAAGAGCACGGCGGCGTATTATGTGGCGGATGGGGCGCCGGTTCGTCAGGCATTACAGAACGTTTAATATTCTGCCCTCTCCGTAAAACGAGAGGGTTTTCAATACATCCCTTCATTACGATAATATTTTTCGATAACTATAAGAAATAAATATTACCCGGCAATTATTTTGTTCATTTAAAAGTCTGTTGACACTGCTCCCGTAATTCAACTAAGTTTAATCGAATGTCTTTCCATTCGAAATATACAATATATTTTAAACTGAAATTAAAGAAAGCGTCATTATTCTTTAATTCTCTCCTGCCTTTATTTTTGCATCACTCAACCGCGAGATAAGATCATGAATAATAGTGCAAACAACGTTGTTGTTATCACCGGCGCCAGCAGCGGTATCGGTCAGGCTATTGCCCTGTATTTAGCGAATAAGCCTTTTTCTCTGGTACTGGTGGCGCGTCGCCTGGACAGAGTTAACGCCCTGGTGGATCGCATCATCCAGCAGGGCGGCCGGGCGATTGCCGTGAAGGCGGACGTGACCCGTCAGGAGGAGGTCCAGCACGCGATTGACGCTGCCGTTGCCGCATACCAACGTGTCGATGTGCTGATCAACAACGCGGGCTTTATGGCTATCGCCCCCATCAGCGAGCGCAAGACCGACGAGTGGGATCGGATGATCGATACCAACCTCAAAGGCGTTTTATACGGCATTGCGGCGGCGTTACCGGTGTTCCAGCGCCAGGGTGGCGGGCATTTTATTAACGTTGCGTCTGTGGCCGGTATTAAGGTGCTTGCGCCCGGCGGCGTGGTCTACAGCGCCACGAAATTCGCCGTCCGCGCGCTGAGCGAAGGCTTGCGTCAGGAGGTGGGTAAAACGGTCCGCACTACGCTTATTTCTCCCGGTGCGGTCGAGAGCGAACTGCAGTTCGGCAGTTCTGACGAAGAGAGTAAAAAATTCCTGCATGAATTTTATAAGCAGGCTATTCCGGCAGATGCCATTGCGCGGGCCGTATTATTTGCTATCGAGCAGCCTGATGATGTTGATGTAAATGAAATTGTCGTCCGGCCAACGCAGGAAGAATTTTAGCATGACTTAAATAACGCTGAATGAGGTGTCATTATGATTAAGTCATTAACGTCCTTATCAGATTTAAATATGCGAACAGGTGCCGACATTCTTCTTGAAGTGCTGGAGAGTGAAGGCGTGGAATATATTTTTGGCAACCCCGGCACCACCGAACTTCCGCTCATTGATGCCCTGCTCCGGCATGAAAATATTCACTATATTCTGGCGCTTCAGGAGAGCACCGTGGTGGCGATTGCCGACGGCTACGCGAAAGCCTCCGGCAAAACCGGTTTTATCAATTTGCACACCGCCAGCGGTCTTGGGCACGGAATGGGAAATTTAATCAACTCGCGGATCATGAAAACGCCGCTGGTTGTCACCGTCGGGCAACAGGACACGCGGCACTACGTGCGCGACCCGCTCCTGTACGATGACATAGTCTCCATTGGATCGCCGGTGGTGAAATGGGCGCAGGAGGTCACCAGCGCCGACCAGCTCCCGGTGCTGGTGCGTCGCGCGTTCCATGCTGCCAGCTATCCCCCCGCCGGGCCCGTATTGCTCTCTCTGCCAATGAACGTGATGGAAGAGCTGAGCGACGCCGGGATACAAACGGCCTCCAAAGTGAACTATCACACCGTCGCGGGCTCCCTGGACGAGCTGGCGGCGGACCTGAGCCAGGTTACGCCCGGCAGGATCATGATTGTGGCGGGGGATGAAGTTCACTCCAGCGGCTCGACGCCGGAGATTGTCCAGCTTGCAGAAGCGCTAGGTGCACACGTTTACGGCTCATCGTGGCCGTTGAATTTGCCCTTTCCCACGCAGCATGCCCTCTGGCGCGGCAATATGCCTACCACCGCCAGTGAAATTGCCAGCATCGTTAATGCCTACGACGCGGTGTTTATCATTGGGGGCAGAAGCCTGATCACCATATTATACAGCGAAGGAGACGCGATTCCGGGCTCATGCGCGGTCTACCAGCTCTCCGCCGACATGAACGAGCTGGGCCGCACCTACGCTACACGCCTGTCGGTGATGGGGGATATAAAACTCTCCCTGAAGGCGCTCTTACCTCTGCTTCAGCAGCGCCTGGTGGCAGGCAAATTGACGCATCAGCGGCTGCTCAAAACGGCACGCGCTGAACGTGAAAAAGAGTGGCAACTGCAGGAAGAACGTCTGGCTGCCGAGCGGCTGCGCCCGGCCATTTCGCCGATGGTGGCGGCCTATGAAGTCATCAAAGCCGTTCCGCCGGGCGTCACCATTGTTGATGAAGCGATTGCCACAGCCAGACATGTCCGACGTTTTATCTCCGACACGCAGCACCAGCGCTACTATTTCATGCGCGGCGGCGGTCTGGGCTGGGGTATGCCTGCGGCGGTGGGCCACTCGCTGGGGCTGGGCCGCGAGCCGGTAGTGTGCCTGATGGGCGACGGCGCCTCGCTGTATTCGCCGCAGGCGCTCTGGACGGCAGCACACGAAAACCTGCCGGTCACCTTTATCGTGATGAATAACCTGGAGTACAACGTTCTTAAAAACTTTATGAAAGGACAGCCGGGTTACAGCTCGACGCAGTTGGGGCGCTTTATCGGGATGGATCTGATTAATCCGCACATCGATTTTCAGTCGCTGGGCACCGCCATGGGCATTCGCTGTTGTCGGATAACCGATGCTGCAGACATCGCCGAAGCGGTAACCCGCGGACTGCAGTCAGGAAAAACCAACCTGATTGAAATCGCGATTTCCGCGGATTAACTGCATCTTTGCGCTGTACCCTACATAAAAAGCTTATAAACGAAACGCCTCCAGCCGCTTAATCTGCCGCCCCTGGGCGTCAAAATTCTCCGCCGCCAGCCAGGCGCGCAACTCCGCGTCCCTTTCCTGCCACTCGCCGTCAATAATAGAGAGCATATCGCTGTCGCGGTTGCGTCCTTTGCGCACCAGCTTCTGGCGCAGACGTCCCTCCCAGACGAACCCCAGCCGCTCCGCCGCGTTGCGTGAGGCGGTGTTCATCGAATCGCATTTCCACTCCAGCCGACGATATTTATGCTCAAAGGCATTTTTCAGCAGTAGCCACACCGCTTCGGTGCCAATGCGGGTGCCTTTCATCTTGCGCGACCAGGTGACGTGGCCAATTTCCACCGATCCCAGAAAGCGTTCAATCGCCATATAGCTCACCAGCCCTACCGCCTTTTCGGTGCGCAGATCGATAACGGCAAAGGGCACCAGGTCGTCATCCAGCACCTTTCCGAGCACCCAGTGCGCAGTAGCATCAACGCTCACAGGCTGGGTGCTGGCAAGCCACGTCCAGTCGCTGTCATCGCCCAGTGCGTAAGCTTCAAACAGATCCGCCGCGTGGCGTTCTGCGTCCAACGGTTCCAGACGACAATACTGGCCGGTTAGCGGCGTGCGAGTTAGCGCTCGGGCACATTTCCAGTCGGGGACGATATCGTTAACGGTTTGACCATGTTGATTGATTTCGGGCACGGCGGTGACTCCCTGCAAGGTAAGGAGTTTGTTATAGCAGGTTAAAAAGCGGTCGAAAAGGAAGAACGTGCAGGCCGGGTAACGCGTAGCCGCCACCCGGCATAAAATTACTTCAGCAGCTTAACCGTCGCGTCGATGTCGATTTCATCTTCGGTGAAGATCATCGTCGTGTTCTGGAAGGTGGTGATCGCCAGCTTCTTCACCGTGCGCATCTCGCCCGGCTTTTTCTCACTTTTCGGCTTGATGCTGTTCATCAGTAGCCCCACCGACAGCACCGCGTTCTCTTTGTCGATTTTGGTCTCAACGGGCTCTTCTTCGCTGAACACCACGAAGGATTTGATCGAGGTGAGCTTCACGCGCTCGCCCGCGATATAAAGATGCTTGCTCTCCGGGATCACCTTCACCGCATACGCGGAAAGGCCTTTGGTGTTTGTGGTGGGTTCGAAGGTCACCGCCGCATCTTTCTTAATCAGATCAGGGTTGGCGACCTTAATCACGTGAAAATAGCGGTTGTCGCCGTTTTCATCTTTGATAAATCCGAAGCCTTTATCTTTAAACCACGTTGTGATTGTACCGTTCATCGCTGTTACCGCCTGTCAGATCTTAAGACTAAAGTTTTGCAGCGCGCAGTGTAATGCACAATGGCTGAGGAGACAAAAAAAAGCCCCTGCACGGGAGCAGGGGAAAGTTCATGTCAGAGCTTATTAGAATTTAGTTGAACACCATCCCACCATCAATCAGCAGCGACTGACCGGTCATGTAGTCGGAGTCTGGTCCGGCGAGGTAGGAGACGCAGGCGGCCACATCTTCCGGTTCGGACAAACGGCCAAGCGTGATGCGTTTGGCAAAGGTTTCCGTTCCGTAGCCGAGCGGTTTACCCGCCGCCTCGGAGACCTGACGGTCGATCTCCGCCCACATCGGCGTTTTGACGATGCCCGGGCAATAGGCGTTAACGGTGATCCCCAGCGGCGCGAGATCCCGCGCGGCGGTCTGGGTTAAGCCACGCACCGCGAACTTGCTGGAGCTGTACACCGCCAGTTCCGGGTTGCCGGTATGGCCCGCCTGGGAGCAGGCGTTGATGATTTTACCGCCGTGCCCCTCTTTGCGGAACGCGTCAATCGCGGCCTGAATGCCCCAGATCACCCCTTTCACGTTGATGTTGTAGACCTTGTCGACAATTTCCGGCGTGATGGATTCGATTGGCGTGGACGGCGCCACCCCGGCGTTATTGACGATGACGTTGAAGCCGCCCAGCGCAGTGCGGGCTTTTTCCACCGCCGCAAACACCTGCTCGCGGTCAGAGACGTCCACCTTCACGGCGACGGCTTTCCCGCCGTTGCGGGTGATCTCATCCGCGACCGCTTTCGCCGTCTCTTCGTTGTAATCCGCAATAGCGACGGCAAAGCCGTCCTTCACCAGGCGAAGCGCGATCGCTTTGCCAATCCCCTGGCCGGAGCCGGTTACGAGAGCCACTTTTTGCATTTCTCTGTCCTTATATTGATTCACAAAATCTGGCTGAGATGGAGCTGGCCCATCAGCAGCGGGTTATCGCTGTAGTCGACGGGAATGGCCACCACGGCCGGGCCATCGACATCCATTGCGGCACGCAGCGTCGGTTCGAGCGCGTCGGCGCTCTCGACGGCAAAGCCTTTCGCACCGAAGGCGTCGGCATAGGCTTTGAAATCGACCGGGCCAAACTCCACGC
Source organism: Enterobacter cloacae complex sp. ECL411 (assembly GCF_021869665.1). Lineage (NCBI taxonomy): Bacteria > Pseudomonadati > Pseudomonadota > Gammaproteobacteria > Enterobacterales > Enterobacteriaceae > Enterobacter > Enterobacter cloacae complex sp. ECL411. The sequence continues at coordinate 1,191,106 of NZ_CP091486.1, read as the reverse complement.
CGGAGAGACGCTGGTATTTTTTCTCTTCCTGGATCGCCACCATGTTGTAGGCGTTATCCACCCAGATGATGTGCAGCACGTTGGCATTGAGGCGCACGGCGGTTTCCAGCTCCATGCTCGACTGCAAAAATCCGCCGTCCCCGGAGACCGACACCACCTTGCGCCCCGGGTTGACCAGCCACGCGCCAATCGCCCACGGCAGCGCCACGCCCATGGTCTGCTGACCGTTGGAGATCATCACCTGACGCGCGCGGAAGCTGTAGAGGTAGCGGGCGATCCAGATGTGGAAGCTGCCCATATCGACGGTGAGCGTTACGTCGTTATTCACGATGTCCTGCATGGCGCGCACGATGCGCAGCGGATGCAGGGCAAACTGGTTTAGCGATGCGCCGCGACGGTCGAGGAGGTCACGCTGATGCTGGCGATCGACAAGAATTTCCGAGGCGCGCTGGCTGAGTTCAAGTTTGTGCTCGATTCGGCTGGCAAGCAGATTCAGCGTGGCGGCAATATCCCCGACCAGTTCCAGATCGGGAACATACTTGCGCTCCTCATAGGCGGGCAGCACGTCAATGTGCACCAGCGTCGCGTCGCCGCTGTTCCACATGGACGGCTCGTATTCCACCGGGCTGTAGCCGATGCAGATAATCAGATCCGCCAGATGCAGCAACCGATCTCCGGCCTGGTTGTTGAACAGGCCGACGCGCCCGGCGAAGCGGGTGAAGTGTTCCTGATTCACCGCCCCGGCGGCCTGATAAGTGCTGGTGACCAGAATGCGGCTTTTCTCCAGCAGCGTGCGCAGCGCGGCGCTGTTCGCGGGCTGGCTGGCCATCAGGCCGAGTAAAATGACCGGGTTTTTGGCGTTCTCGATAAGCTTCGCCACCTCGTTAATGGCGGACTCCGGTGCCGGGCCCATCAGCGCCGGGCCGCTGGCGGGTAAAATCGCCCCCGTGGTGGGCTGGTCGACAATATCCTGCGGTAAGCTGACAAACGCCCCGCCCGGCCTGCCCTGCTCGGCAGCGCGAAACGCGTTCGACACCACCTCGGCAATCGCGTCCGGGGAGTTCACTTCTACGGCGTATTTGGTCACCGGGCTGAACATGGCGACAGTGTCCATGCTCTGGTGCACCAGCTTGGCTTTATCCGCCCGCTTCACCGCCCCGCCCAGCGCGACGACCGGGTCGCCTTCGCTGTTGGCGGTGGCGATGCCGGTGATCAGATTGGAGCAGCCCGGCCCGGAGGTGACCAGCGCGACTCCGGCCTTGCCGGTTAACCGCCCTACCGCTGCCGCCATAAACGCCGCGTTCGCCTCGTGACGCACCGGGATGATCTCGATGGAGGAGTCCAGCAGGGAGTCAAAGACCTTGTCGATTTTTGCGCCCGGGATCCCGAACACCTGCTTCACACCCTGCGCTTCCAGCTGGCCGACAACCATATCGGCGCCGTGCGCCCACTGACGTGACTGTTTCTCACTGTTCACGGTAGTTCTCCTGTTAGTTTTCGACGGCGCGGATAGCCGCATCAAGGTTGCTGGGGTGCAGGTTGGCCTGTAAAAACGCGCTGTCGGCGGGCAGGTCAATCATCAGCTTGTGGATTTCGCCGAAGGTGAGCACGCCGCTCTCCAGCTGATAGTCGAGCAGATGTCCCCCGCCCTGACGGTCGTCGGTGATAAAGTGCTCGTGATAGCCCGCCACGTTGATGCCCTGCATATGCTGCGGGGTGCGGAACCCGACCAGCACGCCCTCGCGCTGGTTAAAGCGGAACACCGGCTGGTCGTCCAGCACGTCGGTCATCGCCCGGTACGGCGGCGTCTGGCGCGGAACGGTGCGGGTATGCGCATGGCGGAAGTTGCCATCGATGCGCAGCGCGCAGAACAGGTTATCGGAGGGGATCTGCTGGTCGATCACGTCGTGGATCTGCTGACGGCTGACCGGACCGTTAAAGGTTTTGCGGTACTGCGGCTGGAACCAGGTCATCACCGCGAACGGCGTTTTTTGCTCCGGCTTAGCGGCGCGGGCGCTGCCGTCGGCGCGCAGCTGGTACACCTGGCTGCTGAAGGCAATCATTTCACCGTCCAGCTCGTTAAAGGTGCCGAGACCAAAATCACCGTGTGCCAGCAGGTCGGCGATCGTCGTCTCCCCTTCGTAGACGCCACTTAGCAGGGCGCTCATTAGCGATGTCTGATAGATCACGCTGTCAGGATGCTGAGCCGAGAACCCGCGCAGGGTCTCGCATAAGCTCGCCTCACAGTCGCATGCAGATGAATGCATCATCATGCCCGTCCTCTTCAACTTTATTTATAAAGGTTAAATAAATGTTGACCCGATTCAGCAGAGAGTTCCAATATAGAATCCATGCTGGTTTGAGACGTTTTTGATATGGAACTTCGTTATCTGCGCTATTTTGTCGCGGTAGCACGCGAGCGACACTTCACCAGGGCGGCCAAAGCGCTGGGTATTTCACAGCCTCATCTGAGTCAGCAGATCAAACGGCTCGAAGAGGAAGTGGGCACGCCGCTGTTCAGGCGCCTGACGCGGGGCGTGGAGCTGACCGAGGCGGGAGAAGCCTTCTATGAGGACGCCTGTAAGATCCTGGCGCTGAGCGACGCCGCGCTGGAGAAAGCCCGGGGCATCGCGCGCGGGCTGAACGGCAGCCTGTCGATTGGCATCACCAGTTCAGATGCTTTTCATCCCAAAATCTTCGCCCTGATTCGTCAGTTTCAGGTGCAGAACATGGCGGTGCAGGTTCACCAGGTGGAAGCCAATATGTCTTCGCTGACGACAATGCTGGCGGAGGGTGAACTGGATATCGCCTTCGTGCGCCTGCCGTGCGAGAGCAGCAAGGTGTTCGAGCTAAAAATCCTAGACCGGGAGCCGATGGTGGTGGCGCTGCATCGCGACCATCCGCTGGCTGCGTGCGATTCGCTGGCGTTAGAGCAGCTTCGGGAGACACCGGTGGTGCTGTTCCCCCAGGAGGTCGCGCCGGGGCTGTATGACCGCGTTTACGGCAGCTGCGAGCGGGCCGGAGTCGATATGCAACACACGCTGCAATCTTCACAACTTTCCTCTTCTCTGAGCATGGTCTCCGCTGGCGGCGGGTTCGCGCTGGTGCCGAAATCGATGGCCGCTATTTCTCCGCCGAATGTCACCTACCACGCGCTGAGCTCACCGGAGCTTTATACCGATATCGCGCTCTGCTGGCGGCGCTTTGAACGCTCACGGACGGTGAAACGGTTTCTGGCGATGATGAGCGAGGGGGAACGGGAGCAGGGATGAACCTTTTCAGAAACTGCGGACTGTATTGATGCTCAATTTATTGCGAAGCAGTTTTTGAGGCTGAATTTGAAGGGAGTATGGGCAGGCTGCCATATAAAACTCAGTACCACTACCCTTTAAAAATAAAAAACCCGCACAGGTGCGGGTTAATTTTTATCAGTACAGCTTAACTGCTCGGACTATTGTCTTCATCGCTATCGTACGCCGCACTGATATTTAGCGCGGGTTACAGTGGAGAAACGTTTCCAGCTGCTGGACCTTTTGCGCCATTCTCAATGGTAAAGGAAACTTTCTGACCTTCATCAAGCGTTTTGAAGTTGTCGCTCTGAATTGCAGAGAAATGTACGAATACATCTTTGCTGCCGTCGTCAGGGGTGATAAAGCCGAAACCTTTATCTGCGTTGAACCATTTTACTAAACCAGTCATTTTATTAGACATAGATAAATCCTTAATTTATGAGCCACTTAAGCGCGGCGATGATGGCCTGTATTTCGAGAGTTACTTATTTGGCACTTAGGAGGAGGCTCACGAAGAAGGAGTATCTACTGATAACACCTGAACTGAGGACTGCTTTACTAAAACTGCTTTCATAAGGTCTGTATTCCAAACCGATGACGCTATTAAGACACAGCGAAATTTATTGCGCAATGATTATTATTATTTATTTTAACCATTTAAACGCCCGGATGGCTGGTCGCGGTGCCAGACATCGTTCTGGCTTGAGGTCTACCATGTACTACAAAATGTCTACGCTTTCACTGTGCCGGGAGTTTGGGGTGTTTTGTTCACAGGCGGGAAAATCCTCCCGCGCGACGCAGACATCATTAGAAGGGATGCTCAAATGAAAAGGTCTGCGTAAGACGTAACCGCAGTGCAAACTGTGCCCGGCGGCGCTGCGCTTGCGCGGGCCTACGGGTCGTATCGCGGTGGTTTGGAGGCCGGGTCGGGCGTAGCCGCCACGCGGCAATCCCCTTCTGGAAGCCGCCTCGCAAACCTGCAAGCAACCTTATGTAATTCAGGGGCCTCCCTTTTCATCCCTTCTTCACGGTCGTAAAGTGCCTGCGTTGCGGCACATCCGTAACCGGGCGTAGGAACCCGTTAGCATAAAGCGATATTTTTTGTCGCGACAGCGCATATCCCGTTAGAATCACGGTGGCGCTGACGGAGCAGTCGAAAGGCTGGCCGTTTTTCTTTATGCACGGTATTCCTACCTCCGTCAGCGCTACCCCCTCTGAGCGTAGGAACTCATCGGGCGGTTAACATTTTTTGCATAAAGAGGATGCCTTATGGCTACTATCCCTGGATTTTCTTACGCGCTTAATGAAGAAAGCGCTGTTTATCACCTTCTCCACCTGCAACTTCCCGATTCTGCGGATCTCTTTGAACTGGCTGACGCCTGCACTGCGTATGTTAGCGTGCTGGTGGAAACTGACGACGCAGTGATGTTTGCCACGCTCTGCAAGCGATTGCTGGCCGCGCTGAAGCGGCTGCGTGAGTGCTGTGACTCAGAGCTTCCGTCGTATCTGGTTGAGCAATTGATTGCAGGTGAAAAGATTACTTCCTGCGTGCCGGACTGCTGGCAGGAAACGGTGTTGCAGGTGGATTATGCCGTGGCATTAACGCTGGCGGTGATGGGCGGGACACTGCCTGCGAGCGTGGCGAAAGAACTCGCCGGGCTACTGCATGATATGGTCTGGCTGCTGGCAGAGTTTGTGAAGGAGCCGTATATAACGACGCACTGAGGCGGGTGATGGGAGGCCGGAGTTCTGCTGGGTAAGAAGCGGATCCCCGGCCATACGCAAAATTTAATGTTGTTTTTGAATGTCTGGTAAGAGCGAACAGCGGACCTTTTAAAAATAATATTTTATGGATTGATTGTAGCGAACTAAATGATTAGCATTTTCTCTTTCGGATAAAGAAAATGACTGTTAACGATTCCCTCTTCGCATTCTCTCTCGCAGCATTGTTACTTACCCTGACTCCCGGCCTTGATACGGCACTTATTTTGCGCACAGCTTGTGCTGAGGGCGGCAAAAAGGCTTTTCAGGCTGCGCTTGGCATTGATGCTGGCTGTTTTGTATGGGGCGCGCTGGTGGCGTTAGGTCTTGGTGCTCTTCTGGCGGTTTCAGAGATGGCTTACACTGTGCTCAAAGTTTGTGGCGCGGTCTACCTGAGCTGGCTGGGCTTACAACTGCTGGTACGTCCCCGATCATCTTTCAGTAATGGCGATGACAACAACGATTCTCAGGGGAACTGGTTTATCAGAGGAATGCTGGGGAATGTGCTCAATCCTAAAATGGGCATTTTCTATGTCTCTTTTTTGCCGCAGTTCATACCTGCCGGTCACTCTCCTTTTATATGGACTTTTATCCTGGTCAGCATCCACGTAGCGATTGGGACTATATGGTCACTCACACTCATTTTATCCACACATTTTGCGTCAGCCGTATTGAAGAAAAGTCGCGTTGTTAAGGTGATGGATAGAGCCACAGGCGGCTTATTTTTATGCTTTGCGGCTAAACTCGCTATGAGTACGAGATAGCCTTGAGCTGGCTATAAAGGTCCGCTTCTTGCACAAAGTGGACATTTCTTTCACAGTCACCTCTTACAGTGTTCGCACTCATTAAATGATCGCCTTTATCACGAGCAAATGAAAACTGCAATCCATGACAATTCCCACATTCTCAACCCGCCGACCACCACCTTAAATGTTTCCAATCTGGAAACAAGGGGCAAAAATGCCCGCAGTCTCAAGAGCGCTTTCGACGCGGCCACCAGACATTTTCCTATTCAAGAACTCGCTCTGGAAGATCTTTACTGGGTACTAAAAGGAGACCACTATCCATCACCAGACGACATGCGAAAGCGCTTCCCCAGCCGGGAGAGGATGAAATACCGGGAAAAATGGTGGGTCATTGACGTAGGTGGCGGGTATTTAAGAGTAATGTTATTTACTGATTTTGAGCGCGGAAAGCTCTTCATCAAACACACCAGCACTCACGCAGAGTATGACAAGCTCACGTACCTCTACCGGAGAACGAAAGAATGAACTTTGCAGCAGCCATCAAAGCGGCGAACAATCTGACAAGCGAGGCATATCCCATTCATTTATTTAAATAAAAAACATGTACCCTAGCCATAAAAATAATCATAGAATGCATTAAAACCTTCATTACCGATAAGAGGCGCAATTCTTTTCCGCAACTCATCAATAAAGTCACCTTTCACTTCGTCATTATCATCTGCTATATCAAAGATACCGTATTGACCATATACCAGATCAATAAGCTCAGCTAATGAAAATATAAATCCAGAGAGACTGCTAGCTATTTTAAATGGTTCAATTACATCATAACTAGCATAGACAGAGGTATTCCCTTCTTCGATAACCGCAATTAAAGGTTTACCTCCACCTAAATCATCACCAATAACAAGATAATTATCCGGTAAGTATTCATAACCACTTTGAGCCTTCGAGAGCTCACTGACAGAGTGAATTTTAATTGGCGTGAAGCCTGTTTCAATGTTTAATTTTTCCGGATTGTAATTTTTATATAAGTAATCAACATCTGTGGAACGAGGTAGGTTGGTTGGAAATGCATTGCCCAAGTCATTAACGGTATTGAAATTTCCGGATACCGAGCATTCATTACAAATAGCGGCTAGTTGCTTCAACGCCTCTTTAATCCCTCTCATCAGCCCTCCCTAAAGTATCTATGATTACACTCCACATAGTGAGTGAAAAATATACTTTCCGCAATATACTTCCGTTCAGAATAATATCAATTAATAAAAAACAGGCGAATTTTTCTTTTCGCCCGCCATATTTCACTTATGTTGTGCACAAAGCAATAACAAGATAGTTGGCTCCTCACCAAATAAAATACTTCTATTATTTACCTCTTGAATTGACAAAAGAAAATCATGCTTCAACTCCTCATTCAAATTGTTGATATTACTTATCTTAAGTAATAAAAACTCGTCTTGCTTTAAGTTTAAAGATGTCATCCCCTCTTCTGGGAATCGCAAACTAGTCAGGCAATCTATGAATGCATGGAAATTATTACCATAGAAATCAGGAAAGCCAAACAAGTGCTTAACCCTATCATGAAATTCTGTAACATCATTTATTTCTTTAAAGTCAATAGATAAAGTAATTACTTTCATTACTTCCATCCTCCTAGACCGATCTCTATGAAAGTGTTGTAATGGTCGTGACTATAAAATGCTTGACCTGTTTTTGTATCCACAACTATACGCCTGGCTCCTCGATTTCCTACACCAGGTGTTTTTACTGTCCATTCTCTATAAGGACCGCTTCCTGTATTAAGGCGCTGACTATCTGGTGAAATTTTGAAATTATTTTCAAAAGGTATTCCATCACGAGGAAAAGCTGGTCTATTCAATTTAATATTATCGATTGTTTTTTGTACTTCCCTCATTTCTGAGGCGGTCATTTTATGCCCCCATTTTTCGTTTACAACAGCATGAAATTCTTTAGGATTCTTTGCTGAATGAGAACATTTAAGACCCAGCGGATCAATCCACCCCAACGGGTTCGGCGCATACTGATAAAGGTTCCACCCACCATTCAACCCAATCGGATCCTGCACAATAAACCGCCCGACCTGCGGGTCGTAGTAGCGGAACAGGTTATAGTGCAGCCCCGTTTCACCGTCAGCGTACTGCCCGGCATAGCGAAGCGGCTGGTGTGCCATCGCCGTGCGGTTCACAACCCGTGAGAACCCTTCGCTCTGATGGCGCACTTCGCCAAAGCTGCCGTACTGGCCGCTCCAGCGCACCGCGCCGCGCTCGTCGGTCACTTCCAGCGGCGCGCCGTTCAGATCGGTATTGAACCAGTAAATCTCACCGCTGCTCTGGTCACGGAGATGATCCACCCGCGCCAGCGGGCTCCAGGCCTCATTCGGGTCGTAGATATAGGTGCTGCACAGCCCGCTCTCCTGCTGCTCCTGCAGCAGACGGTAGCCCTGCCACAGGAAGCGGGTGTCGGTGGTGCCGTGCGTCGTGGTGACGATTTTGCGCGTGCGGCGGCCCAGCGCGTCGTAGTGATAGCGCGCCTCAAACCGCCCTTCCGGCCCGGTTCCCCGGGCGGATACCAGCCGGTTCTCGGCGTCATACGCGTAATGCTGTTCATACAGCCCGTTGCGGCGGCTGACCAGGTTGCCCCAGTGGTCGTATTTCATAAACAGCGCCTACCAGTGCCGCAGGCGGTTATCCGTGACCGGTACCGGATCGTCACTGGCGGCGAGGTTATCCGCTGCGTCATAGCTGAACTGCGCGCGGCTGTGCCCCTGTCGGGCCTCGTAGTGCTCAGCAGACGCCCGGCGGCGTCATGACGGTAAGCAACCTCATCGCTTTCAATACCCAGGGCAACGCCTTCGGCGGTTGGCGTGCGGCGGATGCGGGTAATCTGGCCGCTCAGGTCGTGGAAGTAGCGGTTTGCATAAGACAATCATGCTACCGCCACACCCTGATAAATTAAGCTATCTGCACGATACTTATGTTACTTTCTAAAAAGTAGGTTAAATAGAAAAAACTTACTCAAAGTATCCTGCTTTTTAAGGTCGACTTTGTCGGCATTACCTATTCCAACCGTAAACCAAAATCTCTGCCGGACATACACGCAAGCCCAACTTGCCCCCTCATGAGCAACTGACTCGCAGAGAAGGGATTTGAGACCGGGCGCAGCGTCACCATGAATATTTCGAACAGCTATATTTTTCTGATAGCGGATAATTATGATATGCAGGAGCTATCCAAGTAACATAATCTGACAAGACATATGGTGTAAAACTTCCCCAAAATTAGAATAAAAAAGGACTTGAAAGATAAGAAGATCTTTCCAGTCCTTTTTTATTATTAAGTTAGCTAATTTATAAAAAACAACCTTACCATTCTTTCAGATTATCAACTGAATCAACCTCTTGAAAACTAATTCCATTTTTCTTACAATATTCAACGGCTTTATCCCATATATTACCATCAAAAACAATTACACTCCCCCCAGCGACAGGAGTAAAAAACCTGTAAAAAAGAAATTGATAACCTTTTTTTATTAAAGAATTTATTACACTTACATCAGCACCACCATAATCATCATAAAGATTAAGTAGTTCAGGTTTCTCAGGGAAATTCTCTTCAGGTAATCCTTTATTAGTTCTTAACTTATTTTTCAGAAGCATCTTGCGATACTCCGTCAGTCGCTTATTCACTTGTTCATTATTGTTGCCATAAAAATAAAGCCCTTTTCTACTTAGGGCTGAGCAAGCATCAAGATTTTGCCCCTCTTTATTAAAACACATAAGATTAGTAAATAAAGAGGACAATAGCCCCTTCGATTTTTCAGTTAAAAAATCATAAGGACCATATCCATTACTATCTATATTATATTGATAGCAAATACAATAAGCCTCCGATGGTAAATCAGTTTTGAAATGACCTGATTGAACTATCCATTCGGAAATAGGAAATTTAATTAATTGCTCAGGCATATTATTTACCATGTAAAAATCACCTCATTACCTTTAGGGTCAATCGCATGCACATGACCATTAGAATGATGCTCAGACATACCAGTTTGACTAGCATCCGGGTGGCCGTCGGGATGCTCAAACCAATGATTTTTCTAATTAGGATTACGCCTACCTGGTAGCAGATAAACCTAAAGAAGCTTTTACCAAAAAGCTAAAGGAATAAAATCTTAACTCAGTGCTAATATTATTAAAGCATCACGACCGTAAATCATATCATATTTTTTTCTAGTGCCTTTACATTCATGTCAACGATATCCCGTCGTGTCTATAGAATTACAAACTTAACCAGTTGAAACTATGCATCTTAAAATATTAACATTTTGGCGGAGATAGAATCTTAAACACGGGCGAGCAATTATTAAATTATAAAAAAATATATTTTTCTGAGACATGATATTAATACCATGATTAATTGAAAGAAATTTTATAAAAGCAATTAAAAAATTAAGAAAAAAAGCATTCCGAATAAAAAACCATCAATATTATATAAGCCGGAAATAATTAATACTAACCCGGCTTTTATTAATCATTTATCTTTACGAGTACTGCCAAAAACCAGCTATGATATTCCCGCCAGATATGTTTTTATACAAATACAAAGCACCGTAACCAAAGATGTAATCACCATCAAGCAATGCATCTGGATAATAATCTTCATCTATCTGCATGAAAAATTCATAACCATCTTTTTGCAAAGCATCAAAATAATAATCTTCCGATTGTATTAATCTTGCCTCTTCGGTTTTAGTGATAAAGTCAAACTCTTCACTTTCAACCTTATCATACCCAACGATAACTGCCTTATTAATGTGTTTTATCGTAAATGCATCATTATTGCTTTCATCAGAATGCGTGTGCGTAAAAATTTTTACTGAACAATTAGGGTAGATGTTTTTATCAATCATATCATCATATCGTTCAGGAGTAAGTATCGTAATATACTCATGTGCCTCATCAGGATTCTGAACTGTCAAATAAAATTTATAACCCCGCACAATATCTAGTTTATCTAAAAAGAATTCAGGGATATTTCCACCAATCCGCCCAATGACATTACCATCAGGCAGGGTACTTATTTTAGCGATAAGATTAGATTTTAACATTTTGTCAACCCATTTTTTCTGGCAAACCCAATAGACTCTTCTCTAAGTTTCATTGCCGTTTCTGTGGCAAATTCCTTAGCGTTTTGACGTTCCCAACCTCTGTTATTCACCAAGTCTTCGTAAATACCTCTTCGAGTAATTGCAGTATTCCTGTTGATATTCTGCAATGCGGACTGGTTTTTTAGTACATTAGGATTATGCAATCCATATTTGGCCTGTAATTTGGATATGGTTTTATGCATAGCGTTTTCTTGCAAAGCTATCGCTGGGTTGGTAGTTGCAATACCAGACATTCTACCTTTTATTATGCCATTATTTCTTAGCCAAGCATTTTGTAATAACTCATGTGCAGTTAAACCGTCTTTTGCATGGACGGGGCTTCCATAGCCTGCGATTCCAAATTCGTTTATTAAACCCAGCGGATCAATCCACCCCAACGGATTCGGCGCATACTGATAAAGGTTCCACCCGCCATTCAGCCCAATCGGATCCTGCACAATAAACCGCCCGACCTGCGGGTCGTAGTAGCGGAACAGGTTATAGTGCAGCCCCGTTTCACCGTCAGCGTACTGCCCGGCATAGCGAAGCGGCTGGTGTGCCATCGCCGAGCGATTCACAAGCCGTGAGAACCCTTCGCTCTGATGGCGCACCTCGCCAAAGCTGCCGTACTGGCCGCTCCAGCGCACCGCGCCGCGCTCGTCTGTGACCTCCAGCGGAGCACCGTTCAGATCGGTATTGAACCAGTAAATCTCACCGCTGCTCTGGTCACGAAGGTGATCCACACGCGCCAGCGGGCTCCAGGCTTCATTCGGGTCGTATACATAGGTGCTGCGCAGCCCGCTCGCCTGCTGCTCCTGCAACAGGCGGTAGCCCTGCCACAGGAAGCGGGTGTCGGTGGTGCCGTGCGTCGTGGTGACGATTTTGCGCGTACGGCGGCCCAGCGCGTCGTAGTGATAGCGCGCCTCAAACCGCCCTTCCGGCCCGGTTCCCCGGGCGGACACCAGCCGGTTCTCGGCGTCATACGCATAATGCTGCTCGTACAGCCCGATGCGGCGGCTGACCAGGTTGCCCCAGTGGTCGTATTTCATAAACAGCGCCTGCCAGTGCTGGAGGCGGTTATCCGTGACCGGTGCCGCAGCGTCACTGGCGGCGAGGTTATCCGCGGCGTCGTAGCTGAACTGCGCGCGGCTGTGTCCCTGTCGGGCCTCGTAGTGCTTCAGCAGACGCCCTTCGGCGTCGTAGCCGTAATCCACCTCACCGCGCAGGGTGTCGCTGACGCCGGAAAGCTCACCGCGCGCGGTGTAGCGATACAGGCGTTCCAGTAGCGCCTGCTCCGGCAGGGTCACGTCCGTGCTCAGTTCGCTGCGCTGCAGGGTGCGTCTGCCGAGGCTGTCATACTGACGGAGCTGCTCGCGCGCGCCCTGGGTGCGGCGCACCTCGCGGTGCAGGCGGTCGCGGGTGAACTCGGTCACCAGCTGCTGCCCAAAGCGGATGGCGCTGACGTGGCCGGAGCCGTAGTGCAGCCAGGCCAGCTTTTGCTCGCCGGGCAGCGTCAGGCCGGTCAGGTTGCTCAGGGCATCCCATTCGTAGCCCACCGCGCCGTTAATGCCGGACTCGCTCAGCACGCGCCCGGCGGCGTCGTGGCGGTAAGCGATCTCATCGCTTTCGATACCCAGGGCAACGCCTTCGGCCGTCGGCGTGCGGCGGATGCGGGTAATCTGGCCGCTCAGGTCGCGGAAGTAGCGGTACTCCGCGTGGCGCTGAGTGCGCCCGATCAGCAGCCCGCTGTCGTCATAGCTGAACTGCTGGACGCGACGGGCGATGCCGCCGTCGGCGGCAGGCCGGCCGTTTTCTTCGAGCGCGCAGAGGAACCCTCGCGCGTCCCATTCCATATGGCGCACGGTCTCGTCCGGGCGCGTTTCGCTGAGCGGGCGGCCCACGGCGTCGTAGGTGAAGCGGTATTCCGCCCCGTTGCCGTTATCGAGTCGCAGCAGGTTACCGCGCGGGTCGTAGCGCCACTGGCGCACGCGGCCAATACGGTCGGTGAGGCTGACCGGGAGGCCGAGCGCGTTATAGGCCCAGCTCACCTCGCTTTCCAGCGGGTCGCGCCAGCCCGTGAGCTGGCCGCGTTCGTTCCACACCAGCGACTCGCGGCTACCGTCCGGATGGATCACGGCGCTGAGCAGCCCGGCACGGCTCCACTCCCGCCGCGTGATATTCCCTTCTGCATCTTCGCTGGCAATCAGTTGCCCGAAGCGGTCGTAGGTGAAGCGGGTGACGCTGCCGGAGCAGTCGGTGCGCTGCGTCAGCAGCCCCTGGTGGTTCCAGACCAGGCGCACCACGCCGCCGATAGCGTCGGTGATGCTCTCCGGGAGGAATTCTTCATCATCGGGATAGCGATACGCGGTGGTGCTACCGGCCGGATCCGTCTCCGACAGCAGGCGACCGCGAAGGTCGTACATGGCCTGCGATGAGGTACCGTCCGGGTAAACCGTGCGGGTGATGCGGTCGGTCAGGCGATGCCAGTGATACTCCGTGCGGCGGCCCGTCGGGTCCGTCTCGCTGGTCATGCGGCCGTATTTGTCCCACGTGCTGCGGCGCATCGCCCCGCCCGGCAGAATGACGTGGCAGAGCTCGCCGTCGCGGTAGACAAACGTCGTCTGGCGACCGTCGTAATCCGTGAAGCGCGCGATGTTGTCGTCGTCATCCACCAGCCAGTGCGCCTGCGCGCCGTCTTCGCGGGTCGCGCGGCGGGTGCCGTTCTCAAAATCGTATTCGAACGTCAGCTGTTCGCCGCCGCTATGGCGGAAGCCGACCACGCGCGGCAGGCCGTCAATCTCCCGCCAGCGGTATTCGCTCAGCAGGCCGTTGGCGTCATCATGAGCGCTCATCAGCCCGTCCTGCCAGCTGAAGCGTCGGCGCACGCTACCGCCCCGGCCGGTCACGGAGACCAGCTGGCGCTGTTCATCATAAGCGTAACTGACCAGGCAGATCTCGTCATCCAGCCAGGCGCCAACGAGCCTGTCGCGGTCGTAGCGGCAGACCACGCGCTGGCCCGCACAGTCGGTCAGGGCATGCAGGGTATTATCCGCATTCCACTCAAAGAGGATATCGTTGCCGCAGGGTTCGGAGAGGCGCTGGAGCAGCGACGGGGCAGCATCCCGCAGCGGCGCATAGTGCCAGCGCTCGCCGCTGACGTCATACACCGACCAGCTGTCGTCCTGGTGATGTTCAAGCCAGTTTTTTTCGCTTTCGCAGTAGGAGCGCATCCCTTTCGGGACCTTCGGGAAGGCGACGTAATCGCCGGACGGTGCGCGCCACACCAGGCCGTCCTGATAAGGCTCCAGGCGGCTTTCCCAGAACAGGCTCCATCCGCGGCCCAACACGCTGTCGCCGGGGTTGCCGCTGCGCCAGTAGCGCTGCCAGCGCACCGGAAGACGGGAAGGCAGGACGAAGTCCAGCTCATCATCCCCGCTGAGAAACTTCTGTCCGCTGACGATATCCACCGGGCGGGCGATGATCCCCGCGGCCGCCACGCCGGTCATCAGCGTGCCGGCGCGACAGGCGATACGGGCCAGCTTGTTGATGCCGGGGATTTTGCCCAGCAGCTTAGAGAGCGCCCCGACTTTGCCAGCGGCGCCGCCCCAGCCGCCGAGAAGCCCGGCGAACAGCAGGGTAAGATCGGAGACCTTATAGAGCCACTCGGGGACTTCAGACTGAATGGGCAGGGTTTGCTGCGGATCGCCACCGATAATGACGTTGTCAGAACCGGTCATCACCTTCGCGTCGCAGGTGGTGCGATCCCCGATGCGTGACGCAGGCTGGCTGTTAATGGAGACTCGCTTAGAGCCTTCGGCCATCTGCTGCGAGCCGTCGTCAGAACAGTCGACGGTGCTATCGGTGGCAAGCGCGGCGGGTTTACCGTTGATAAACACGTTGGGCGAGCCGGAGGTGATGACGCCTTTCTTCGTCATGCTGGATGCCCCGGCGTCGGCGATGCTGTCCCTGGCGGCAGTCGCCAGCTCCCCGGTGTAATATCCCACGGCCAGGCTGGCGCCGACGAGCAGGACGCCCACGCCAAGACAGGATGCGCCGAGACCGGCAATAAACATGGCCCCCGCCAGAATGCCCCCGGCGGCGGCAATCAGGCCACCGACAATCGTTCCGGCAATCATCCCGGCCAGCGCACCGGAGTGGCCGATATCATCACCAACGCGTGCTGCTTCAAACATAACAACGGTCCCTGAAGTTAATGGTGGAAGCGGAAGCTCCTGAGAAGATCGCCAAACAGCGCGCCGTCGGCATCGCCCGGCGCGCGGGTGCAGGTCATAGTGAACACCAGGATTTTATCGCCGTCGACGTTAAACACGGCCTGCTGCTGCCAGATGCGTTTCCCGTCGCGCAGGTAGCTGGCATGGACGGTTTCACCCTGTAAAAGGCTGTCGCCCAGCGTAGCGGCGCTGCGCTCACCCTGCTTCCAGCCCTTGATGTGCTTTGCCATCAGGGCGAGCTGGCGATCGATATACGCGGCAAGCGCTTCGCCGGGGTTGAGGGCATCGCGGGAAATGTTGAACGCGGGCGCATCCGCTGCAGGCGGCGCGAAGACATTTACGGTACGGTCCTGATAGCCCTCAGGAAAAGCAATCATTCCTTCATTAAACAGGCACTGCGAAGATGGTTCTGACATTGAGCGGGTCCCACCACATTTTTTCAGAAGCGGTAAGTTTCGCATATGTGTTTAAGGCTGACTATCCCCAGATTATTGCTCCACCGTCACGCTCGCCGAACGGAAAAACAGCGGCCGTTAGCCCGGCCCCTCGCTCCCCGCCGCCAGCAGCGGTACCACCACGTCGCTGATGGGCACCGCAATACCGTGCTTGCGGCCATAGCGCTGGATCACGCCGTTACGAATATCCCACTCCATCGGGCGTTCGGCCTGACGGTCGGCAAGGATTGACGTGCCTAAATCCTCGGGCGCGCGCTGGAAGTTCGCCAGAATCTCCTGGGCCACCGCATCGTCCAGCTTCGCCCCTTCGGCGCGGGCGACGGCAAGTCCCTCGTGCAGATAGGCCAGCGCCAGCTCGCTGATATCCTCGCGTCTGAACATCCCGGCGCGGCGATTGGCCAGCACCATCAGCCCGGCGACCGCGTTTTGCAGCAGCTTGCGCCAGGCGACGGTGGCGAAATCTGTCGAGAGCTCAACATCACAGCGCGTACCGCGAAGCGTCTCGACCACCCGCTGCGCCTGCGGCACGTCCGGTAGTGTCAGACGCGGTTTTGCCCGCAGCCAGACGGAGGCGTCCGGCTCGCGCTGCGCCGGGAACCAGACCACCGACGGCAGCACCGTTGCGCCGTTGACCAAAGGCGCAAGCTGGGCTTTCTGCTCCACGCCGTTTTGCAGCGCGCAGACCACGGTGTTTTCATCGCACAGGGCGCGCAGCCACCCGGCGCTGTCGGCATTTTGCGTCGTTTTTACCGCCACAAAAACGAGGTCTACGGGGCGGGTAATGACGGTGGGATCGGTAAGTACCGGACCGGGCACCACAGTTTCATCCTCATCGTGACGCAGGCGTAATACCGGATGCGCGGTGCGACCGCACAGCAGCGGCGTACGGCCCGCGTCATGCAGCACCGCGGCAATGGTGGTGCCAATCGCACCGGGACCAATCAGCGCAATGGTTGGATAGTCAGACATGGGTCACTCCCCTTTTGCTAAGCCTGCTATCAGTTATACCACCCTGAAAAGAGCGCGCCACGCCCATTGTCTATACTCAACACATAACAGACAACGGAGTGCGCCATGCCCTTACCCGATTTCAAGTCCTCTGAACCTTATACCCTCGGCATTGAGCTCGAACTCCAGGTGGTTAACCCGCCGGGTTACGATCTGAGCCAGGACTCCTCTGCCCTCATCGCCGCCGTCAAAGACGACATCAAAGGGGGCGAAGTCAAACACGACATCACCGAAAGCATGCTCGAAATCGCCACCGGTGTATGCCAGACCATCGACCAGGCGGCGGCGCAGTTCTCCGTGATGCAGCAGAGCATCCTGCGGGCGGCGTCGGAGCAGCACATCCAGATCTGCGGCGGCGGCACGCACCCGTTCCAGAAATGGCAGCGGCAGGAGGTGTGTGACGACGAGCGCTATAACGTCACGCTGGAGCGCTTTGGCTATCTGATTTTGCAGGCGACGGTGTTCGGCCAGCACGTGCACGTGGGATGCCGAAACGGGGACGACGCGATTTACCTGCTGCACGGCCTGTCGCGCTTCGTACCGCACTTTATCGCCCTCGCCGCGTCGTCACCTTATATGCAGGGCACGGACACCAAGTTTTCCTCGTCGCGGCTCAACATATTTTCCGGGTTCCCGGATAACGGCCAGATGCCGTGGGTCAACAGCTGGCAGGAGTTCGAGGGGCTGTTCCGCCGCCTGAGTTCCACCAGCATGATCGACAGCATTAAGGATCTGCACTGGGACATCCGCCCCAGCCCGCACTTTGGCACCGTGGAGGTGCGGGTGATGGATACGCCGCTGACGCTCGGTCACGCCATTAACATCGCCGGGCTTATTCAGGCGACGTCGCACTGGCTGCTGACTGCGCGGCCCTATAAGCATCAGGAACGGGATTTTCTGCTATACCGCTTTAACCGTTTTCAGGCCTGTCGCTACGGGCTGGAAGGCATTCTGACCGACGTGCATACCGGCGAGCACAAAACCGTGGCGGAAGATATCGCCTGGCTGCTGGAGCAGGTTGCACCGTCGGCCGAGAAACTCGGCGCGACGAGCGCCATCAAGGAAATTGCCCTGCTGTTAAAGCAGGGCAAGAGCGAGGCGCAGCGCATGCGGGACTTTATCGCCGATGGCGGCTCGCTGATTTCTCTGGTGCAGAAGCACTGTGAGCTGTGGGCGACGAGTCCGTAAGGCCGTGCCCCCATTCGCGAAGGCGCTGGAACAGCACGAACAGCGCCGGGATGAACACTATCCCCACCACGGTGGCTACCAGCATGCCGCTGAACACCGTGGTGCCAATGATACGGCGGCTCTGGGCACCCGCCCCGGTCGCCAGCATCATCGGCAGGACGCCGATGATGAACGACACGGCGGTCATCATTACCGCGCGGAAGCGGCGCGATGCCCCTTCCCGCGCGGCATCGACAATCGCCATTCCGTCCATACGCCGGGCGCGGGCAAACTCCACGATCAGGATCGCGTTCTTGGCGGCGAGGGCTATCAATAGCACCAGACCAATCTGCACGTACACGTCGTTGGCATAGCCTGCCAGCCACAGCCAGACCAGCGCTCCGCCGATGGCGAACAGCACCGAGAGCATCACGCTCGCCGGCAGCGTCCAGCTCTCATACTGGGCGACGAGGAACAGCCACGCCATCACCACCGCCGCCAGCACAATCCATATCGCCTGATTCCCGGTCTGCTGCTCCTGATACGACATGCCGCTCCAGGCGTAGTCGTACCCGGCTGGCAGGTTTTCCGCCAGAATCTCGCCCATCGCCGCCATTGCGGTGCTGCTGCTCACCCCTTCCGCTGCCGAGCCGCTCACCGATACCGACGGGAACTGGTTGTACTGCTGAATAAATGGCGCGCCGACGGTCGGCGTGATGGTGACGAGGTTGCTCAGACGCACCCGCTCGCCGCTGTTGCTGCGCACGAACAGCTCGCTGATTTGCTCTGCGCGCTCGCGCCACTGCATCTCGTTCTGCATCACCACGTGGTAGACGCGGTTGTTGACGCTGAAATCCCCGGCGCGCGTGCCGCCAAAGGCGGTTTGCAGGCTGCTGAAGATGCGCGACACCGGCACGTCGAGGCGGGCCGCGCGCTCACGGTCAACGGTGAGCGTCATCTGCGGCACGTTGCTGCTCCAGGTGGTGAACACGCGGCTCAGCTGCGGGTGCTGGTTGGCTTTCGCCAGCACCTCGCGAGTTACGCGCTCCAGCTCCGCCGGGCTTTGCCCCGCCTGTGCCTGAATGCGCAGATCGAAGCCGGAGGCGTTGCCCAGCCCCGGCAGCGTCGGCGGTGCAAAGGTCATGATGGTGGCTTCCGGCAGGGCCAGCAGCTGGCGCTGAAGGGTGCCCATCACCTCATCCAGCGGCGGACGCTCGCTCCAGTCTTTGAGCATGATGGAGATAAACCCGCCGTTCGATGCGCTGGTGCCGTTGAGGATGTTAAACCCGGAGACCTGAATCACGTCTTCCACCGCCGGGTTTTTAGCGATCAGCTCGCGCGCGGTGGTCATCACCGCTTCGGTGCGCTCCAGCGAGGCTGCCTCCGGCAGCTGGACGCTGGCGAAGAAGTAGCCCTGATCCTCCTGGGGCAGGAAGCCCTTTGGCATCGATATAAAGCTGAATATCACCACCGCCGCCGCGCCTGCGGTGGCCAGCAGCGCCAGCCACGGACGGAGGTTGAACACGCTCACGATCCGGGTGTAAAGCGTGCGCGTGGCGTCCAGCCCGCGGTTGAACCCACGGAAAACGGCGGCGGGCTGTGCCGGACGCGGGCGCAGCAGCATCGCACAGAGCGCGGGCGTCAGGGTCAGCGCCACGAGGCTTGAGAGCGTGACGGCGGTCGAGAGCGTCACCGCGAACTGGCGGTACAGCTCGCCCACGATCCCCGGCAGGAGCGCCACCGGTACAAACACCGCCAGCAGCACCAGCGTGGTGGCAATCACCGGCCCGGCAATCTGACGCAGCGCCAGCGCGGTCGCCGCCGTGCGGCTCTGCCCTTCCGCCATCAGCGTTTCGACACTCTCCACTACCACGATGGCGTCATCCACCACCATGGTCAGCGCCAGAATGATGGCGAACAGACTGAGCGTGTTCGCGGAGTAGCCGAGCGCGTAGAGCACCGCAAAGGTGCCCACCAGCGACACCGGAATGGCAAGGGCGACAATCAGCGTCGCGCGCCAGCTTTGCAGGAACAGGGACACCACGACCACCACCGCCAGCATCGTCAGCGCCAGCGAGACGCCAATCTCTTTGATGGTAGCGGCCACAAACGAGGTGGTGTCGAATTTGACTTCATAGACCAGATCGTCCGGGAAGCGCGTGGATAACCGTTCCAGCTCCGCGCGCACCGCATCGGCCACGCGCAGGGCGTTAGCGGACGGCGTCGGGTAGATGCCAAGGTAGGCGGAGTCATGCCCGTTCAGCTGCGCGCCCGAGCTGTAGCTGCGCGAGCCAAGCTCAATGGTGGCGACGTCCTTCAGGCGCACCAGCTGCCCCATCTCCCCGGTGCGGATAATGATGTTGGCAAAGTCGTCGGCCTGGTTTAAGCGCCCTAGCCCGTTGATGGTTAGCGTCTGCTGCTGGCCGTTAAACACCGGCGGCGTGCCGACCTGGCCTGCCGCCCCCTGCACGTTCTGCTCGCGCAACGCCTGCGCCACGTCATCGCTGGTCACGTTCAGGGCATTCATGCGGTCCGGACGCAGCCAGATGCGCATACTGTAGTCGCGCGCGCCAAACATCTGTACCTGCCCGACGCCCGGCAGACGCGACAGCGCCTCGCGCACCTGGGTGCTGGCGTAGTTGCTGACGAACAGCGGCGTGTGGGTGTTATTTGGTGAGTAAAGGCTTACCCCCATCATCAGGTTGGTGGCGCGCTTGCGCACCTGCACGCCGTTTTGCTGTGCCTCGGTCGGCAGCTGCGCCACAGCCTGCGCCACGCGGTTCTGCACGTCGATGGCGGCGAGATCCGGGTCGGTGCCCGCCGCAAAGGTGATGTTCAGGCTGTACGTGCCTTCGTCCGAACTGGTGGACTCCATATAGAGCATATGATCCACCCCGTTCAGCTGCGTCTCCAGCGGCGTGGCGATGGCCTCCGCCACGTCAGCCGAGCTGGCGCCCGGCCATGACGCTGACACATTCACGACCGGCGGTGTGATCTGCGGGTACTGCTCCACCGGAATAATCCTCAGCGCGATGGCCCCCAGCAGGGTGATGACCAGCGCAATCACCATCGCAAAGCGCGGGCGTTTGATGAAAAACGTCAGCATGATGGCTCCTTAATTCAGTATCTGAACGGCAGCGCCTGGCTGCACGCGCTGCGCACCGTCAGTAATTGCTCGCTCACCGGGCTTAACGCCGGAGGCAATCTGGAACTGCTGGCCCATCTGCCCGGCGACCTTAAGCGGACGCATTTCGGCTTTATCCTCGGCGTTAACCACCCAGGCGAAGAACCCGTCGCCATTCTGTTGTACCGCAGCGGCGGGCAGGGTCAGGACAGGCTGCTCGCTTGCCGGACGCAGGTAGACGTTCACATTGCCGCCGGGCAGCAGCTGATGGCGCGGGTTAGCGAACTCGGCGCGCAGCATCACGCTGGCGGTACGCGGGTCGATGCGGTTGTCCACGGAGGTGAGTTCCCCGCTGACGCGCTGGCCGTTGCTGTCAATCAGCGCCTGCCAGGCCTGTTTCATGGCGCTGATATCCGCATGCTGTCCGGCTTTGGTGGCAAACGCGCCCTCTTCCAGCGCAAAGGCGATGCGGATCGGATCGAGCTGGACCACCTCCACCAGCACACCGCTGGCAGGATCCACCAGGCTGCCGACGTGAAAGTTGCTGTGCCCCACGCGTCCGTCAATCGGTGAGGTAATGCGCGTGTAGTTGAGGGTGACGCTGCGGGTGTCGAGACGGGCTTTCGCCTGCTCCAGCGCGGCGCTCGCTACGTCGCGCTGCATGCGGGCGTTGTCCACATCGTGGCGGCTGATGGCGTTGCTGCTGCCCAGGCTTTCGAAGCGGGACAGCTGCTGTTGCGCCTGACGCAGCGTGGCTTCGGCGCTTCTCACTTCGGCCTGCGCCAGGCGCAGGGCGGCGCGCGGCTCGGCGTCGTCAAGCTCGAACAGCACGTCGCCCTTTTTCACGTACTGGCCGTCGCGGAAGTGGATTTTGGTGATGACGCCTTCCGTACGCGCGCGCAGTTCAACGGTGTGAATCGCTTCGATGCGACCCGGGATCTGACGTTCGGCGGCGTGGGCGGTCTGCTCCACGGTGGCGATACGCACGGGAATGACTGCGGCGAATGCGGGCGGCAGGGTAGCGGCGAGGAGCGCGAACAGAAGTGGGAGTTTCATGGGAGTACCTCAGTATTTTCCCCTCACCCTAACCCTCTCCCCAAAGGGGAGAGGGAACTTGAACACCCTCTCCCCTTTGGGGAGAGGGTAGGGTGAGGGGTAAGGTTTTAGTTATGCAGCCTTACGGAACCTGCGGGTCAGTCGCTTCTCGATTTCGACGACGAAGAACATCACCCCCGCCACCGCCAGCGTCACGAACCAGTAGCGCAGCGGCAGTGCTTCGGTGCCGAACAGCATCTGCATAAACGGCAGGTAGATGATCGCCGCCTGGAGCAGGAACAGTACGCCCGTTACCAGCCAGATCCCTTTGTTCGCCAGCAGGCCGCGGTTCAGGGAGAACCCTTCGGTGTTGCGGCAGTTAATCATGTACACCCACTGGGCGCAGACCAGCATCTGGAGCAGCACGGTGCGGATGAACTCCGCGCTGTGGCCGCGCGGGGCCAGCCAGGCTTCCAGCGCAAAGGCGGCGATGGCAATCATGGTGCCGACGAAAGCCACGCGCCATACGGCGTAGGCGTCCATCACGTGCTGGCCGGTCTGACGCGGCGGACGGCGCATTATGTTGCGCTCGGCGGCCTCGAAGGCCAGGCCGAAGGAGAGCGTGGCGGAGGTCGCCATGTTCATCCACAGGATCAGCACCGGCGTCAGCGGAATGATGTTCCCCGCCAGCAGCGCAATCACAATCAGTAGCCCCTGCGCCAGGTTGGTCGGCATGATGAACAGAATGGTCTTCTTCAGGTTGTCGTAAACGCGACGCCCCTCTTTCACCGCGCTGGCGATGGTGGCGAAGTTATCGTCCGTCAGGACCATGTCCGCCGCCTCTTTGGTGACTTCCGTGCCTTTGATGCCCATCGCAATACCCACATCCGCCTGACGCAGCGCTGGCGCATCGTTCACGCCGTCACCGGTCATGCCGACGATTTCGCCTTTGTCCTGTAACGCTTTCACCAGGCGCAGCTTATGCTCCGGGCTGGTACGGGCGAAGATGTCATACTTCACCGCCGCTTCGGCCAGCTCCGCGTCGTCCATCTTCTCCAGCTCATAGCCGGTGACCGCCTGCTCGCTGTTAGTGATCCCCAGCATCTGGCCTATGCTCATCGCCGTCTGCGGGTGATCCCCGGTGATCATCTTCACGCGGATCCCCGCCTGCTGGCAGGCGTTAATTGCCTCAATCGCTTCCGGACGCGGCGGATCCATCATCCCGGCAATGCCGAGGAAGATCAGGCCGTGGCTCAGGTCGTCGTGAGTCAGTGCCTGCTCACCGTTCGCTGGCCTGAACGCCGCGGCGACCATGCGCAGCCCCTGACGCGCATAGCGCTCCATCTCCGTTTCCCAGTACGCGCGGTCAAAGGCTTGCGCACCGTTGCGGGTCTGCTGCTGCTCACACAGGGCGAAAATCACGTCCGGCGCGCCGGTGATCAAAATCTGCTCCTCACCGCCAATCTGGTAGTGGGTGCTCATGTACTTGTACTGCGAGTCGAACGGGATCTTGTTGACCAGGGTGGTCTCGACCGGTGCGAGGTAGGCTTTTGCCGCCAGCACCTTCAGCGCGCCCTCGGTCGGGCCGCCGGTGATGCCCCACAGGCCGCGCTCGTCCTGAATCAGCTGGCTGTCGTTACACAGGTCGATGGTGCGAAGGTACTGCTCCAGCACGGTGCCCGGCTGGATCTGCACCGGCTCGTCGCTGCCTTCGAGGTAGAGGTTGCCCACCGGCTCGTAGCTGTTGCCGTCCACGCGATAGCACGCATCGGCGGTAATGATGGCTTTCACCGTCATCTCGTTCATGGTCAGGGTGCCGGTTTTATCCGAGCAGACCACGGTCATCGCGCCCAGGGTTTCAACCGTCGGCAGCTTGCGGATAATCGCCCGCTTACGCGCCATCGCCTGTACGCCCAGAGAGAGGATGATGGAGATAATCGCCGGCAGACCTTCCGGTACGGAGGCTACCGCCAGGCTAATCAGGGAGAGCAGCAGCTCGCCCATCGGGATCTCGCGGAACACCAAGCTGAAGACAAACAGCGCGGCCATCATCGCCAGAATGATAGCGAAAATCGCTTTGCCCAGCTTGTCCATCTGCACCAGCAGCGGGGTGCGGTGCTTTTCAATGCCCGCCATCATCTGGTTGATGTGGCCGAGCTCCGTATCCTTACCGGTGGCGGTGACCAGGCCAACGCCACCGCCCGCGCTTACGGTCGTCCCGGAGAAGACCATATTGGTGCGGTCGCCCAGCGGCAGTTCACCGCTCAGCGGATTAATGTGTTTATCCACCACGGTGGATTCGCCGGTCAGAATTGCCTCTTCCACGCGTAAATTATGCGCTTCAATTAAGCGCATATCCGCCGGAATACGATCTCCTGCGCGCAACACAATAATATCGCCCGGGACGATTTCCGTCGTCGGGATGGTTTCATGGTTACCATTACGAATTACGCGCGCCTCGCTGGAGAGCATATTGCGAATACTCTTCAGGGATTTTTCTGCGTTACTTTCCTGAATGTGGCCAATTAAGGCATTGATTACCGCCACACCCAGGATAACCAGCGTATCAACCCAGTGTCCCATTACAGCCGTTAATACGGCGGCCGCCAGCAGGACGTAAATCAGGACATCGTTAAAATGCGCGAGAAAACGCAGCCAGCCCGGCTTGCCTTTTTTCTCCGGCAGCGCGTTCGGGCCATGCTTCTGCAAACGTGCCTGCGCCTCGGTGCGGTCCAGGCCATTCGCATGGCTCTGCGCCTGAGCAAGCACCTGCTCTACGGTCTGCTGGTATGCCTGCCCGCCTGCGGGTGGCATATTCTGCGAGAAATTTTTTTTGGTCATGGTATTTTTCCTTCAATATCCGGTGGACGGAAGCCGGAATTCCTTTCTGGCTTTAAATAATTCATTTTTAAGTCTTGCGGGTTAAATTGATCTACCGCAATATATTGACTACCCGGTTATTCAAAACTGATTAAAATTATTTCGACGCGTTGATTTTTACAAAATATTTCTAAACCAACACTAAACGAGGAGGAAGCATGTTTGGTATTTATCGCGGGCGGCGCCTGGCGTTATACATTGTCGCAGCCATTGTTATTGCGACGTTAATTGGATATAGCACCTATAGCTTTGTAAAATTATTTTCGTGAAAAAGACGTTTATTTACATTACGCGATATTAATTTAATCGCCCCGGAAATATTATCTATTTTCCGTTATTAACTCGCAGAATAACGGTGGCCTTTCACTCAATTTTGCCAGTGGGGATGATATTGCTTTACGTTTCAGGATGCCGGACAATGACATTTTTAACTCACGATTAACATTACGATGAAACACCCGTTAGAATCGCTGCTCACCGCAGGGGGCATTTTGCTGATGGCCCTGCTCTCCTGTCTGCTGTTACCTGCGCCGTCGCTGGGTCTGGTGCTGGCGCAGAAACTGGTTCAGACCTTTCATATGGTCGATCTGAATCAGCTGTACACCATTCTGTTCTGTCTGTGGTTTTTGGTGCTCGGTGCCATAGAATTCTTTATCCTGCGTTTCATCTGGCGCCGCTGGTTTTCACTGGCGTCGTAAGCCAGTGAGATCGCGCATCCCGTGGATCAGCGCTTCACACCAGGCCGCGTAGTCGTGGCCGCTGGATGAGGGGTGGAAGCTGACGCGATAGCCTTTTTCCTTCAGCACCTGTTCAAAATCCTGCGTGGTGCGATAAATGCCGCCGCCCGGCCCCGTGGTTTCAAACTTTCCGGCCTGTAACCAGAAGCGCACCGGATACGGCGGCGACTGCTGGTACTGACGCGTCAGCCAGCCGGGGGCGTCACCTTTCGGCGCCCACCAGTAGGAGCCGGAAAGGCTCAGCACGTTGCCAAACAGGCGCGGATAGCGCAGCGCCACCCATGACGAGGCAATTCCCCCGTAGCTCGACCCCGCCAGCACCGTTTTCTGCCGCTGCATCGCGATGCCCTGCCCGCGCAGCCACGGCAGCAGCTCGTGCGCCATAAAGTCAGCAAATTCCGGGTTCGGCGGCAGCTCGTTGCCGCGACGGGCGTGATCGAGGCTGTCGATAAATACCACGTTAATCGGTGGCAGGTGATGCCGGGCAATCAGACCGTCCAGCACGTTGGCAAAATGGTATTCGTCCTGATAAATCTGCCCGTCGAACAGAATTAACGTCCAGCGTGCGGGCTGTGCGCCGCGCGGTTTGTAGATCATCACGTCGCGGGCGTTGCCGAGGATGTGGCTGGAAAAACTCTGACGGCTCAACGTCCCGTGCACCAGCGGCTTTGCCGTGGCCTGAACGGAGCAGTAGCGCACCGGGCTGAGATCGAGCAGCGAGTAACGGTTCCATCGATCCGCCTTCTGCTCCCCAAAGGTGTTCGGGTTAAGCGGATCGGCCTGTGCGCTCACCAGGATGGCACGGCGTTGATCGCGGGCAGAGCCTTCAACGATCGGCACATCGGGGGCGAGCTTATATTGCATCACCGTATCAGCGGGGACCACGTAGCTGCGGAACCAGACGTCGCTGTTGCCCAGGCGGAACAGCGGATCGTGATCCCCCGCCGGAGAGCCGAGAATGAAGACGTTATCCCGCGCGCCGTGCCACAGAAAGGTCACGCGCTTATGGTTCGCATCTACCGGTTCCACCATTGGCGTTCCCTGTCGACGCTGCGCCTGCCAGAACGCCTCGGTACTTCCACCGGCAGAAATGACGTTTGCCAGCGCCTTTAGCGTCGGGCTTACTGGCGCCAGCATCTGCACGCGTGGTAATGGAGAGGTCTCTTTCATCCGCCACTGAAAACGCCACGGCTTACCGGCTTCGCCGTGTAGCACCAGCGAGGTGTTCTGTTTCACCGGCAGGGCAAACAGCAGCGTGTGTTCCCCGTCCGCAGGACCATTTTCGATCAGCGTGCGGATGCGGCGGTTTTGCCCATCCAGCAGGCGCGCATCCGTCACGCCATTCAGCGTGGCGGAAACGTAATTTTCACCCAGTTCAGGCAGGGAGAAGCAGACTTCGCCGCTGGCATCAAACTTTCCCTGAACATCGCCCTGCCGGGACGACTGCTCGCACGTTGCCGCCACGGCGGGCAGCGCGCCGATCCCCAACAGCAACCCACTCCATACCCTCTTCATTACCGCTTGTTCCCCAACGAAATTTGTTAACAACGCTAATGCAAATGGTAATAATTTGCAATATCATCAACGGCGATTTACCGGTGTTTTTATGGCGATAGCAACCAAGGACGTTCAATAAAAATGTTTAAAAATAATAAGATAATGTATCTCTGGCTGATGAGTCTGGCGACGACCAGCGTCGCGGCTCAGGCAGAAATGAAGGAAGAAACGATTACGGTGACGCAGGGCGTGAGTGAAGAGCCCACTGCGCCCGTAAAAGGCATTGTGGCGACGAAAACGCTCTCCGCCACCAAGACCAGCGCGGAGATTGTGAAGACGCCGCAGTCGGTATCGGTGGTCACCCGCGATCAGATGAACATGCAGGACGTCACATCCGTTTCGCAGGCGCTGCGCTACTCGGCGGGCGTGTTTACCGAATACCGGGGCTCGTCTAACCGTAACGACGAGGTGTTTGTGCGCGGCTTTAGCTACGTGCCAAAATTCCTCGACGGCTTAAGCTTTGGCGCAACGGCCTCATCACAGACGGGCACAGTTGACCCGTGGCTGCTGGAGCGCGTGGAGCTGGTGCGCGGCCCGGCGTCGGTCCTGTTTGGTCAGGTGAATCCTGGCGGGTTAATCAGCATGACCAGCAAGCGCCCGACGGCGGAGGCCATTCACAACGTGCAGTTCCGCACCGGCAATAACGATCTCGCCGAAGGTGCGTTTGATTTCGGCGGCAGGCTGAGCGACGACGGCCGCGTACTGTATCGCGTGAACGGTATCGCCCGTACGCAGCATAATCAGGTGGACGATTATAAAGAGACGCGGATGGCGATCGCCCCGGCGATCACCTGGTATCCGAACGATCAGACCCGCTTTACGCTGCTGACCAGCTACCAGAAAGATCCGGATGCCGGATACCGCAACTTCCTGCCCGCGTATGGCACGGTGAAAAGCGTCGACGGGAAGTACATCCCACGCGACTTTAACGTCAGCGATCCGAATTACAATCAGTCCTTGCGCGAGCAGACGATGATTGGCTACGAGCTGGAACACCAGTTCGCCGACAACCTCACCTTCCGCCAGAACGCCCGTTACGCCACCATCAAGCAGAAATACCGTTATCTGGTTTACGCCAACAGCGCGGCCAACAGCACGGTGTTGACCCGTCGCGCCCAGCGTGAAGAGCGCACGACCAATGAATTTGGCCTCGATAACCAGCTGGAATATCTGCTGGAGACCGGGAGCGTCAGCCATACCCTGCTCGGCGGGTTTGATTACAAGACAAGCAAGGATAAACAGCTGCTGGCGCGCGGGAGCGGCTCACAGTATGACCTCGACTGGACAACCCCGGTTTACGGCGTGAACGTGGATGAAAGCACCTTCAAAACGGCCTCCGACGAGCAGCAAAATCTCGACCAGATGGGGCTGTATCTTCAGGATCAGATGAGCTGGAACAACTGGGAGTGGCTGGTTTCCGGGCGCTACGACTGGAGCGAAGTGCGTACCAACGACTTCACCGATAATAGCTTTACGCAGCAGAACGACAGCAAATTTACCTGGCGCACTGGCCTGCTGTACGCGTTCGATTTTGGTCTCTCGCCGTACATCAGCTACAGCACGTCGTTTGAGCCGAACCTGCAAACCAACCGTGCGCCGGGCGTCGCGCCATTCAGGCCTACTACCGGGGAGCAGACCGAGATTGGCCTGAAATATCAGCCGGTCGACACCACGCTGATGACTCTCGCGCTGTACGATTTAACTCAGGACAACGTAGCGACCTATAACAGCGCTGAAGGCTGGTTCGAAAATGCGGGCAAGGTGCGTTCGAAAGGCGCTGAAGCGGAAATCCACGCCACGCTGATGGATAACATCAACCTGATTGGCTCCTACACTTACACCGATGCAAAAACCGAAAGCACCACGGTGGCGGGCACCGAGGGCAAGACCCCGGCGCGTATCCCGACGCATATGGCGTCTGCGTTTGCCAGCTATACCGTTCCGGGCGGGGCGCTCAAGAGCCTGACCGCTGGCGTGGGGATGCGCTACATCGGCACCAGCTACGGCGATGCGAAGAACACCTTTAAGGTGCCATCGGTGGATCTGTATGACGCGATGCTGCGCTATGATCTGGGCGAGATGAACCGCAGCCTGAAAGGGGCAAGCGTGCAGTTCAACGTCAATAACGTGGCGGACACGAAGTATGTGGCGTCATGCGCAAGCGATACGGCGTGCTTCTACGGGATTGGCCGGACGGTGACGGCGACGGTGAATTATCGGTGGTAAGTGATTTGTAGGCCCGGTAAGCGCAGCGCCACCGGGCAGTTACGGGCACCGAGCCCACAAAAAAGCCGGGTGGCGGCTACGCCTTACCCGGCCTACACGCGACATGTTAATGTGTCTGGCTATGGTTCTCTTTGCGGTACGCCCCGGGCGGCTGGTTGAAGGTGCGGGTAAAGATGCGGGTAAACGTCTGCTGCGAGTCAAACCCGTAGCGCAGGCAGATATCGTACACGCGCTCGTCTGACTCACGCAGATCGCGCGCCGCCATCAGCAGCTTGCGTTCGCGGATGTAGCGCCCCAGACTTTCGCCTTTGTACTGCATAAACAGCCGCTGTAAATGCCATTTTGAGTAACCCGCATGGCGGGCAATCTCTTCGATGCGTAACGGCTGGTGTAGGTTGTCATCGATCCATTCGACAATCGTATCAATGACCTGAGCGGAAATCGTCATACTGCTCTCCCCCTCTGCTTCTCGCTTAAACATTATTCCCACCACTCGCGAAATTGTTGCGTGGTATCACTCACCCGCACGGGCTCGCCCAGCTCCGGTGTCAGCAGCCGGTAGTTTTTATCCTTACTGGCTTTCGCCAGCTGGATCAGTGGATCGTTCCAGGTATGTTTCGCCAGCACAAAACGCCCGTTATGTCCCGGTACGACCGCTCTGGCATTGAGATCTGCCGAGGCCTGCGCCGTTTCCGCCGGATGCATATGGATGTACTTCCAGTCCTGGTCGTACTGGCCGTTTTCCATAATGGCTAAGTCAACTCCGCCAAACTGCTCGCCAATCGCTTTGAAGTGCGGGCCATAACCGGAGTCTCCGCTGTAGTAGACCTTCTGCTCCGGAGAGACAAACATAAAGCTGCCCCACAGGGTCTGGTTACGCTTAATGCCGCGCCCGGAAAAATGGCGCGCCGGCAACACGTGAACCTTCAGCGCATCGCTGATACGTACCGACTGGTTCCAGTCCCGCTCGTCGATAATCTCAGGGTTCATCCCCCAGTAGCGCAGATGCGAACCCACGCCCAGCGGGGTGACCACGCGCTTAACCTTCGGCAGCAGCGCCTTGATGGTGGCGTAATCCAGATGATCATAGTGATCGTGGGAGATAATCAGCAGGTCGATCTCCGGCATGCTCTCCGCACGCCACGGGTACTCCCCCGCAAAGGCTTTATTGAGGAAGGAGAACGGTGCGGCGTAGTTACTCAGAACCGGATCGATCAGGATTCGTTGCCCCGCCAGCTGCATATACCAGGAGGAGTGGCCGAGCCACACCAGCGTGTCCTGTTCAGGCGACAGGCTCGCCAGATCGGTTTTCACCAGCGGCAGCGGCTGCGCAGGACGGGCGTTTTCGGTTTTACGGGTAAGAAACTGCCACCACGCCACCAGCATATTTTGTTGCCCGGTAAAGCCCGGCGTAGGGAGCGTGTTATGGAATTGCCCGTCGCGATAGTGCGGAGAGGCCTCCACTTCAGAGAGCTGCGCACCCTGCGGTGGCTGGCCAAATCCGGCATTCAGTACAAACGGTAAACTGGCAGCTGAAGCAATAATCATAACTAACACCACGCAGATGAATAGAGGCTTTTTCATTATCCTGACCCGCCAACGCGCCCTGTCCGATAGTTTGCGCGGGTTGAACTTGATTATGAGTGAGTAAGCACTCATTATAGATAGGATGATCACGCCGTCAAGAAGGTTTTCGATCTTTGACATTCCGCGTTGCAGCGTGGCAAAGCACGTGTTTCAATCAGGGTTTTTACAATTGACGGGAGGAAAAATTTAGTGGCACGTCCGAAGAGTGAAGATAAAAAACAGGCCTTACTGGAAGCAGCAACGGCTGCGTTTGCGCAGTCAGGTATTGCCGCCTCAACGGCGTTAATTGCCCGTAATGCGGGCGTCGCTGAAGGGACACTGTTTCGCTACTTTGCTACCAAAGACGATCTGCTGAATGCCCTCTATCTGCATCTGAAGCAGGATCTTTGCCAGACCATGCTGGCGAACCTCGATCGCACCATCACCCAGCCAAAAGAGCATACCCGTAATATCTGGAATAGCTATGTGGACTGGGGCATTCGTAACCCCCTGGCGCGGTAATCTGCTTTCCTTTCACGCCCGCCCGCGGGCGAATTTCATCACCAGGAGTTGTTATGGATATTATTTCTGTCGCCCTGAAACGCCACTCTACCAAGGCGTTCGACCCAGCCAAAAAACTGACCGCAGAAGAAGCGGAAAAAATCAAAACGCTGCTGCAATACAGCCCGTCCAGCACCAACTCCCAGCCGTGGCACTTTATTGTTGCCAGCACTGAAGAGGGTAAAGCGCGCGTGGCAAAATCCGCGGCGGGCACCTATGTGTTTAACGAACGCAAAATGCTGGATGCCTCTCACGTGGTGGTGTTCTGCGCGAAAACCGCGATGGACGATGCCTGGCTTGAGCGCGTCGTCGATCAGGAAGAGGCTGACGGCCGTTTCGCCACGCCAGAAGCAAAAGCCGCGAACCACAAAGGCCGGTGCTATTTTGCCGACATGCACCGCGTGGATCTGAAAGATGACGACCAGTGGATGGCGAAGCAGGTTTACCTGAACGTCGGCAACTTCCTGCTGGGCGTGGCCGCGATGGGCCTGGACGCAGTGCCGATTGAAGGCTTCGATGCCGCAATCCTCGACGAAGAGTTCGGCCTGAAAGAGAAAGGCTTCACCAGCCTGGTGGTGGTGCCGGTTGGGCATCACAGCGTTGAGGATTTCAATGCCACGCTGCCGAAGTCTCGCCTGCCGCTGAGCACGATTGTGACTGAATGCTAATGAAAATGGGCCGCTGCATGCGGCCCGTTACGCTTTACTGATGACAAGCCTGCGATGCGGATGGACCTCACGATCGTTTCCCCAGGCAAAAGCAATCCAGCGCTCTTCCAGCTCAGCGTAGGAATTTACGGGCGTTAACGTCCACTCTTCTCCCACCGTACCGTCCGCCACGCTAATGCGATAGTTCATGGTAAACGCCCAGTCGATCATGCGCAGCCAGAACCGTTGCCCGTCTCCCGTTTGTTCGCTGTCAGAGACAACGATGTCGTATTCGCTTAGCACCCACTGAAAAAAGAGTTGTGGCAACCCGCTTATCACGCGTTGATGAACGGCACGTGGCGTACGCCACACCATCACCTGCGTGGCGGCACCGTGGGGAAAGGTAATTTCTTTATGAAATTTAAGCTTTACGGCATACGCCGTATAAGGTTTGCCGTCATCGGTGGTCACGAGACGATATTCATCACCATAACGCGATTTCAGGAGCCGGTATCCCACAGGCAGCAGAAACCCCGGCAGATGAAAATCCGCCGTACCTCGTGCCAGGAACGCTTCGGTGTGTTCGACGTTTCGGGAGATAAGGCCGAGTTTTTGGCTGAAGTCTGCGGAATCAATCATCAGTGGCGACATTTGTTGTTTCTCATGGCGTGAGTATAGTCGACTTAATCCCTCATCGAAATGATGTCGATTCAGTCGGTTGGTTTAAGTTAAACGCCACCTTATACCTGTCTCATCCGCTTAGCAGAGCCAGCTCTTATTCCCTGAAAGCCCCTCGCAAAAAATTATTTCCCCTGCGCCTCCAGCCATGCCATCGCCCTCTCACCCGCCTCGTCCACCGGTAAATAGACCAGCAGCCGCGATCCGTTTCGCGGCGCAGAGTACCAGTACATCTGCTGGAGATGAAAATCCCCCAGTTCGGGATGGGTGAACAGCTTGAGCTGGTTCTCCACGCCGCGCACGTCGTTACGCTGGTGCCACAGGGTTTTGAACTCCTCAGACACCGCAAAAAAACGCGCCAGCTTCGCTTCCCAGAGCGGGTCGCCACGGTGCTCAGCCATTGCCGCGCGGAAGTAGGAGACGAAAATCGGCAGCACGTCGTCACGTTTGCCGAGCCGCGCGCGCCACGCCGGATGGGTGAGGAACAGGTAAATACAGTTGCGATCTTCCGGCGGGATAGCGTTGAAATCGACGCCCATCAGGTGTCCGAAGCTGTCGTTCCACGCCACGATATCGAAATTCGGTTTCTGAATACTGGCAGGCTTCGGCATCAGGGTATCCAGCAGGCGACGCGTGCCTTCGCTGATCCCCTCACAGCACACCGCCTGCGGGGCTTCGCCCGGCGGCAAACCGGCAAGCACAAAAAGATGCCGGGCTTCGGTCGGGGTGCATTGCAGCGCTTTTGCAATGGCGGCCATCACCGCGCTGGACGGATTGACGTCCCGGCCCTGTTCCAGCCAGGTGTACCAGGTCACACCGACATCCGCGAGCATCGCTACCTCCTCCCGGCGCAGGCCCGGCGTGCGGCGACGGCCGCTGCGCGGTAAGCCGAGCCGCTGCGGATCGAGGCTTTCGCGCCGGGCACGCAAGAACGCGCCCAGCTGCTTACGGGTGTCATCCTGGAGAGAGGTGACAGGTTCAGACATCAGCGCCATAACATCTCCTGCATGGTAGTGCCAGTACCAGTATAAGTAAGAACTGGTACCCGTTTATCAGATGGTTGATGCTACGACTCTACGCTGTTTGACGCAATGGAGTCACCATGAATACGTCAGTTGTTTCACCGGGTCGTGCGGGCCTGATATTGCTGTTAACCGGCCAGATGCTGCCGCTGATTGATACCTCGATCACCAACGTGGCGCTGGATTCCATCACCCATTCGTTACACGCCACCGCCACCGAACTGGAGCTGATCGTCGCCCTCTACGGCGTGGCCTTTGCCGTCTGCCTGGCCCCCGGCAGCAAGCTGGGCGATAACCTTGGCCGCCGTCGCTTGTTTATGTGGGGCGTGGCGAGTTTTGGCCTGGCCTCGCTGCTGTGCGGCATGGCGGGCAATATCGAACAGTTGCTTGCCGCGCGCATTATTCAGGGCGCGGGCGCCGCGCTGATCATGCCGCAAATTCTCGCGACGTTGCACGTGACGTTAAAAGGAACGGCACACGCCAAAGCGATCAGTCTGTTCGGCGGTATCGGCGGTATTGCGTTTATCGTCGGCCAGATGGGTGGCGGCTGGCTGGTGTCGGCGGACATCGCCGGGCTTGGCTGGCGTAACGCCTTCTTTATCAACGTGCCGATTTGTCTGGTGGTGCTGGCGTTGAGCCGTCGCTACGTACCGGAAACCCGCCGCGACACGCCGTCGCGCATTGACTGGACCGGGACTATCCTGCTGACGGCGATACTGTGCTGTCTGCTTTTCCCGATGGCGCTCGGCCCGCAGTGGCACTGGTCGTGGCCGCTGAAGGCCGCGCTGCTGGCGATTGTGCCGCTGGTCTATTTGATGGTGTTAAACGCGCGTAAGAAAGAGCGAGAAGATGCCCACCCGCTCATCGCGCCGCGCCTGTTGCAGCTGCGCAGCATCCGTTTTGGCGTGCTGATCGGGATACTCTTTTTCAGCGTCTGGTCCGGGTTTATGTTCTGTATGGCGCTGACCATGCAAAGCGGTCTGGGGATGGCGCCGTGGCAGTCCGGGAACAGCTTTATCGCGCTCGGCGTCACCTATTTTATTTCCGCCTGGTTCGCCCCACGCCTGATTGCCCGCTACAGCACCAGCGCCATCCTGCTGACCGGGCTTGCGATTCAGCTTGTCGGCCTGGTGGCGCTGATCGCCACGTTCCGTCACTGGGGAATGCAGAATACCGCGCTGACGTTGGCCCCGGCCACCGGGCTGGTGGGTTACGGGCAGGCGCTGATTGTAAACAGCTTCTACCGTATCGGGATGCGCGATATTCAGCCTGACGACGCGGGGTCCGCGAGCGCGATTTTAAGCACGCTGCAACAGGCTGCGCTGGGGCTTGGCCCGGCCATTTTCGGCGCGATTTTGCTGCACGGGCTGCAAAATCATCACGGAGATTACACCCAGGCAGTCAACGTCTTCCTGATGGTGGAAACGGCCATGATGGGGGTGCTGGCAGTGGCCACGCTGCGTATGCGCCATCGTCTGTGTTTACCGGTCGTCAAGGCCTGTCCGGCGACAAAATAAAACTGCCTGAATTTGCATAATGGATCCGCAGCCGCCATTATGGGGCTGCATCAATACAGGAGACGTTATGCAGGAATTAATTGCTCAGGTTGAAGAGTTAGGGATTGAAATTAATCACACCACCTCTTTAGTGATTATCTTTGGTATTATTTTTCTTACAGCCATTATCGTTCATTTTATTCTTCACAAAGTGGTGCTGCGCGCCTTCGAAAAACGCGCGCAGGCCAGCAGCCATTTATGGTTGCAGATCATTACGCAGAACAAGTTATTTCACCGTCTGGCGTTTACCCTCCAGGGGATAATCGTCAACGTTCAGGCGGTTCTGTGGCTGCAAAAAGGCAGCGAAGCGGCGGAAATGCTCACCACCTGCGCAAAATTGTGGGTGATGGTCTATGCCCTGCTCTCCTTCTTCTCGCTACTGGATGTGATTTTTAATCTGTCGCAGAAAATGGCCACCGCATCACAGCTGCCGCTGAAGGGGATATTCCAGGGCATCAAGCTGGTGAGCGCCATTCTGGTGGGAATATTAATTATCTCCCTTCTGATCGGTCAGTCACCCGCCATTCTGATAAGCGGCCTGGGTGCGATGGCTGCCGTTCTGATGCTGGTCTTTAAAGACCCGATACTGGGCTTAGTGGCCGGTATTCAGCTCTCCGCCAACGACATGCTGAAGCTCGGGGACTGGCTGGAGATGCCGAAATACGGGGCCAACGGCACGGTGACCGACATCGGCCTGACCACCGTTAAAGTGCGCAACTTCGATAACACCATCACCACCATCCCGACCTGGGCGCTGGTGTCCGACGCGTTCATCAACTGGAGCGGCATGTCAGCCTCCGGTGGTCGCCGCATCAAGCGTAGCCTGAATATCGATACCACCAGCATTCATTTCCTCGATGAGCAGGAGCAGCAGAAACTGATTCAGGCGAAACTGCTGAAGCCGTATCTGGCCGCGCGTCACGAGGAAATTAACCTGTGGAATCAGCAGAACGGCGAAGGGGAATCGGTATTAAACCTGCGCAAGATGACCAATATCGGCACCTTCCGTGCCTATCTGAATGAATATCTGCGTAACCACCCGCGTATTCGTAAAGATATGACGCTGATGGTGCGCCAGCTCGCGCCCGATGCCAACGGGCTGCCGATTGAAATATATGCCTTTACCAACACGGTGATTTGGGCAGAATACGAAGATATTCAGGCCGACATCTTCGATCATATTTTCGCGGTGGTGGATGAATTTGGCCTGCGTATTCACCAGTCGCCAACCGGAAACGATATTCGCTCGCTGGCTGGCGTCATCGCCAGATAATCAGGTGCTGGCGCGGGAAATAAAGCGCCAGTCCATCATGACCCTTTCCGTGGGCGCATCCGGGTTGTCGATCTTATTTAACAGCAGATTGACCGCCTTGCGCCCGATATCCCGCGACGGTTGTTCAATGGTGGTGAGAGAAATCATCTCCGCCAGCTCGGTGCCGTCAAAACCCACCACCGCGATATCTTCTGGCACCCGCAGCCCTGCCTGCTGAATGGCGCGCAGCGCCCCCGCCGCCAGCGTATCAGAAACGGCAAACACCGCATCCGGCGGGTTTGCTTTTAACAGATTTTGCATCGCCGCCATGCCCGCACTGGAGCTGAGCTCACTGGCGTACTCCACCGCCTGATAGTCCAGATCCCGCAGGTGTATGACGCTCTTATAGCCGCGTTCGCGTAAACGGGCATATTTGTAGCTGAGGTCGTGGTTGATGAGCGCAATGCGTTTGCGGCCCTCGTCGGCAAGCTGGCTGACAACGTGCTGGGAGGCATCAACATCATTAATCCCCACGCAGGAGACCGCGCCCGCATCGGCGTATTCAGCGCACTGTACCCACGGCGCGTTGCCAATCAGCGCGGCCAGCTCCGGCAGCTTCGAGAACGCATCCATGGTGATAATGCCATCGACGATTTTGCCGGAGAGCAGGCTTAAGCCCGAGCGGGAGCGCTCAATATCCGAGCCAGAGTTGCACAGCAGAATGCGGTAGCCGTTTTTCTCCGCCTCGGCTTCGATGCCCTTCACCACTTCGGCACAGAACGGGTTGGCGATGTTCGAGACCATCACCAGGATCATATAGCTGCGGGCGGTGCGCAGCTGACGCGCCAGCAGATTGGGCTGGTAGTTACTCTCCTGGATCGCCTGCAAAACGCGCTCGCGGTTTTTCGCCTTCACGGTATCGCTGTTATTCAGTACGCGAGAGACCGTTGCCACGGATACCCCGGCCAGTTGAGCGATTTTCTGAATTGACATAGCGACGATACATCCTGCGGTTAGCGTTTTGTGCAGGCTACCATAAATTGGTTGCCCGGCGAACCGGGCAATGCGTCAGTATTCCACACGCACCCAGCGCTGCTGCTGATGGCTTTTCACAATCGCATCAAGGATATACATCACACTGGCGCCATCGTGGAAGGTGGCAAACTGCGGATTATCCGGCATCGCTCCCGCCTGCACGGCACGGTAAAACTGCGCCATCATATTTTTAAAGGCATCCGGCCAGCCTTCAATGTGTCCGCCGGGGAAATGGGCGCTGTCGGCCACATCACGGTTCAACAGACCCGGATCGTCGCTGAGCGTCTGGTTTGCCCGGGTGCGATGGCCGATCCACAGCTGCTGCGGGGTTTCCTGATCCCACGCCACCGACTGCTCGCTGCCGTTAATTTCAAAGGTCAGGCGGTTTTTTCGCCCCGCGCTCACCTGCGAGACGCTAAAGCTGCCCTTGCTGCCGTCGTCAAAACGCAACAGCACCGAGCCGAAGTCTTCGGTAGTGACCAGTTTATCTTCATAGTGAGCATGTTCGTCGTGCGTAAACGTCTGACTGCCCGCCACGTTAGCCTTGCGCGTCGGCCAGACGATGGATAAATCAGCCATCACCTCAGTAATGCGCCTGCCGGTGACATACTGCACCGTATCGCACCAGTGGGAGCCGATATCCGCCACCGCCCGCGATGCGCCGCCGAGCGCGGCATCCACCCGCCAGTTGTAGTCGGTTTCCAGCAGCATCCAGTCCTGTAAATAGCTGCCGTGCGAGGCAAACAGCCGCCCGAGGGTGCCCGCGCGCATCATGCTCGCCGCCTGGCGCACCATCGCAAACTGACGATAGACAAAGCTCACGCCATGCACCACGCCCGCCTGCTCTGCCAGCGCCACCAGCTCGCGCGCCTCGTCCGGCGTCATGCACAGCGGCTTTTCGGAAAACACGTGCTTGCCCGCGCGCAGGATCTGGCGGTTAATCTCCGCGTGCAGGTGGTTCGGCGTGCAGTTGTGCACCGCATGCAGATTGGGGTGCGCGAGCAGTTCTTCCACGCTGGCGTAAGCATGCGGCACATTTAGCTGGCGCGCCTTTTCCTGCGCCTTAACGAGCGAACCGTCGCAGAGCGCGACCACCTGCACAAACCCGAGACGCCTGAGCGCCTCGATGTGTGCCGGGCCAATAAACCCGCTACCGATAATCCCGACGTTAATCATGGCTGCCCCCTGCGGCGAAATCATCAAACGCCCGTCCGGAAACGGGAATAATGTGGCGGCGGATAAATTCGCTGCCTTCACTCGCGCCGGTATCGCCATCCTTCAGGCAGCACTCCCACTCCAGCACCGCCCAGCCGTCGTAGTCGTACTGGGTCAGCTTGCTGAAGATGCCCTTAAAGTCGATCTGCCCGTCACCCAGCGAGCGAAAACGTCCGGCGCGGTTGATCCACGGCTGGTAGCCGCCGTAGACGCCGCTGCGCCCGCTGGGGCGGAACTCCGCGTCCTTGACATGGAACGCTTTAATGCGCGCATGGTAGAGATCAATAAAGGTCAGGTAATCCATTTGCTGAAGCAGCATATGGCTCGGGTCGTAGAGAATGTTGCAGCGCGGATGGTTATCCACCAGCGCCAGAAAACGCTCGAAGGTTACGCCGTCGTGCAGATCTTCCCCCG
Source organism: Enterobacter cloacae complex sp. ECL411 (assembly GCF_021869665.1). Taxonomy (NCBI): domain Bacteria; kingdom Pseudomonadati; phylum Pseudomonadota; class Gammaproteobacteria; order Enterobacterales; family Enterobacteriaceae; genus Enterobacter; species Enterobacter cloacae complex sp. ECL411. Next base: position 1,151,770 of record NZ_CP091486.1, on the reverse strand, counting down.
GATGCAGCTCAAAGCAGACGTCCACGCCCTGCTCGTCGAAGGTATCCAGTATCGGCCGCCAGCGGGTTGCCAGCGCCTCGAACGCCTCCTGAAAACGCTGCTCGTTGTGCGGCGGCCACGGATAGAAAAACGGCCAGGCCAGCGAGCCGGAGAAGGTGGCGTGCGCTTTCAGGCCTAATCGGGCCGAGGCGACCGCCGCCTGCTTCAGTTTTTCCGTTGCCCACGTCTGACGCGCCGCATCGTTACCGCGTACGGATGCGGGTGCGAAGTGGTCAAACGCCTCGCTGTAAACCGGGTTCACCGCCACAAGCTGCCCTTCCAGATGGGTCGACAGCTCGCTGATGACCAGCCCGTGCGCGGCCAGCTTAGCGGTGATGTCGTCGCAGTAGGCCTGACTCTCTGCGGCTTTCTCTACATCAAAGATATGCGGATGATTGCAGGGGATTTGCACCGCTCTGTAACCCTTCGACGCCGCCCATTCTGCCAGCCCGTCGAGCGTGTTGAAGGGCGCTTCCCCGCCAATAAACTGCGACAGAAAAATGCCCGGTCCTTTCATTGTCCTCATACCACCTCCAGAACATTACGCCTTGTCATCGTCATACTTAAACGTGAGAAGGAAAATCAGCGCGATCGCCGCGGCAGCCACCGCCGGGATCCACCAGAATGTGACCCACGCCTGCGGCACGGTCTGCCCTGCCACCAGACGGTTGTAGAGCGCGCCGGAAATCTGCGAGCCGAGCAGCATGCCGATGCCGTAGGTGAACATCACGATCATGCTCTGCGCCTGGCCTTTGACCTTTTCTCCCGCCACGCGGTCGGTGTAGATAAAGCCGACGACAAAGAAGAAATCGTAGCAGATGCCGTGCAGCAGAATGCCCAGATACAGCAGAATGCGCCCCTCCTCGCTGACGCCCAGCGCGAACATGGCATAACGTACGAACCACGCCAGCATGCCGATCAGCAGCATATATTTCACGCCCAGGCGGCGGAACAGCAGCGGAATAACCAGCATGAAGACGATCTCAGACATCTGCCCGAAGGACATGGCGGTGCTGACGTCGGCAATGCCGGCATCCGCCAGATACGAGGCGGTGTAGGCGTAATAGGTGCCGAGCGGGACGGAGATCAGCATTGCGCAGACGGAGAAGACGAAGAAGTGGCGGGTTTTGAGCAGCGCGTAGGCGTCCGCGCAGAAGAGATCGCGCACCTTCACAGGCAGGCCTTTCGCCGGTGCTGGCGTGTGCGGCAGCGTCAGGCTATAGAGCGCCAGCAGCACGGAGCTGACCGCCGCTACCTGGAAGATGGTCACGCTGGACGCCACGCCGGTGACGCCGATAAAAATGCCCGCCACGATCCAGCCGATGGTGCCAAACACGCGCACCACCGGGAAGGTTTTATCCACATTTGCCAGGCTGTGGAACGCGATGTTGTTGGTGAGCGCCAGCGTTGGCATGTAGCAGAGCGTGTAGCCAAACAGCAGGCCAATCAGCAGCGCGCCGTTCTCAGCAATCAGCGCCCCCGGCACGAACCAGAGGATCGCCGCGCCTGCGAGGTGCATCACCGCCATCACCTTCTGCGAGGCGAAGAAGCGGTCCACCAGCATCCCGAGCACGAACGGCGAAAGAATGGAAGCGATAGGCCCGGCAGAGAACGCGTCGCCAATCAGCAAAGACATGTTGTGCTGGCTCATCACCAGGCCAAGCGTGACCGACCAGCTACCCCAGATAAAAAATTGCAGAAACATCATCAGCGACAGACGCGGCACCAGCAGCCGGTGTTGCGTTATCGCCTTTTCACTACTCTCAGTTGACACCATGATAAGCCTCAACCGGAAAAAGTAATCGATTACAAATTAGCTCAAATGAAAAGTAATCGATTACAAAACAAAGATCCTGTGGATCGAAACAGAATTGGGAGAGGGGTCACGATAATGGTGAAGCGGAGGTGCCGGGTGGCGGCTTCGCCTTACCCGGCCTACTAAATAACGTCCCCGAACATGTAGGCCCGGTAAGCGCAGCGCCACCGGGCGTGAAGGCAGGCAGTGTGGTGCGGTCTGGTTTGGTGCGGTCTGGTGCCCTCACCCCGGCCCTCTCCCACAAGGAGAGGGAGAAAACCGCGCTACTTTTTGCGTGAAAGCTTAAACGCGATAAACAGGAACACCACCCACACCGGCAGCAGCATCGCTGACAGGCGCATCTCATCCATGGTGCACATCAGCACCAGAATCAGGCCGAGGAAGGCGATACAGATGTAGTTCCCCGCCGGATAGAGCAGCGCCTTGAACTGCGTCTCGCGCCCCTTGCGGCGCATCGCGGCGCGAAAGCGCAGGTGCGCCAGGCAGATCATGATCCAGTTCAGCAGCAGCGTGGCGACAACCAGCGCCATCAGCAGGCCAAACGCCTCTTTCGGCAGCAGATAGTTGATCAGCACCACCAGCGAGGTGATAGCGCCGGAAAGGAACAGCGAATTGATCGGCACGCCGCGACGGCTGACGCGGGTAAGGAACTTCGGCGCATTGCCCTGTACGGAGAGGCCAAACAGCATGCGGCTGTTGGAGTAAACCCCGCTGTTGTACACCGACAAAGACGCCACCAGAATGACGAAGTTCAGCGCGGAAGCCACCACGTTGCTGTTCAGGTCATGGAAGATCATCACGAACGGGCTGCTGTCAGATTTTACTTCCACCCACGGATAGAGCGCCAGCAGCACCACCAGCGAGCCGATATAGAACAGCAGGATACGGTACACCACCTGGTTGACCGCTTTCGGAATGCTTTTGTGCGGATCGCGCGCTTCGGCAGCGGTGATGCCAATCAGCTCCAGACCGCCAAAGGAGAACATAATGACCGCCAGCGAGAGGATCAGCCCTTTCCAGCCGGTCGCCAGGAAGCCGCCGTGCTGCCACAGGTTGTCGATCGATGCACGCTCGCCGCCGTGGCCGGAGAACAGCAGCCACAGGCCAAAGCCGATCATGCCGATAATCGCCAGCACCTTGATCAGCGCAAACCAGAACTCGGTCTCACCATACAGGCGCACGTTCACAAGGTTAACGGCGTTAATAATGATGAAGAAGGCCGCCGCCCAGATCCACGTCGGGACATCCGGCAGCCAGTACTGCATATAGATGCCTGCGGCGGTCAGCTCCGCCATGCCCACCAGCACGAACATCACCCAGTAGTTCCAGCCGGAGAGGAAGCCTGCGAACGGACCCCAGTATTTATAGGCAAAATGCGCGAAGGAGCCGGACACCGGCTCTTCAACAACCATCTCGCCGAGCTGGCGCATGATCAGGAAGGCGATAATCCCCGCGAGAGCGTAACCCAGCAGAACCGCCGGGCCAGCCATTTGAATGGCGGGGCCGATGCCGAGAAACAGCCCGGTACCGATCGCGCCGCCAAGGGCAATTAACTGAATATGTCGATTTTGCAAACCACGTTGCAGCGTCGGACTCTGATCCGACGAAGCTTCAGCGCTACCATGGCCTGAAGCGGATGACGCGTCTTTCACGCCCTACCCCTGTCTCTTTTTTAGAAGGGGCACGTTTTAACACTTCATGCTGGTGGTAGCAAGCTTAACGCCGGGCCAGCGCATGCGCCCGGCTGATAAACGTCACGACCCGATGATCCCGCCGTCTGCTTTGACGATCACCACCGTTGACGATCGCGGACGCCCGTTCGGGCTCGCGTCTGGCCAGCTGGAAACAGCGCGAGGGTTGGCCGGGTCGGTAATATCATCCCCACCCTCCCCCGGATGCTGAATGTTGATAAACAGCGTCCGGTTGTCTGGCGTAAATGCAATGCCGGTGATTTCGCACCCGCGCGGCCCGGTCAGGAATCGGCGATACTCGTTGGTGCCTGGAATGGTAGCCACCATCTGGTTATTGCCCATCCCCTCGTACGCTTTCTTATTGATGGTGCTGGAGGAGACATCGGTCTGGATCCACAGGACGCCCTGGTGGTCAAACGACAGGCCGTCCGGGCTGCCAAATTCCGCGCCCTGCATCGAGCCTTTGGCCTTCGGATCGTCGCCGTCGGTGCGCCCGGCCATGACCAGAATATCCCACTTAAAGCGTGAGGCGGCAGGATCGGCCCCCTCTTCGAGCCAGTGCATAATATGCCCGTACACGTTGTTGGCGCGCGGGTTAGCAGCATCGACCGGTGCCTTGCCCTCTTTCCCGCGATCGCTGTTGTTGGTGAGCGTACAGTAGACGCTGCCGCTGGCGTGCGGATCGACGGCTATCCACTCGGGGCGATCCATCTTCGTTGCCCCCACCACGTCGGCCGCCAGACGGGTTTTAATCAGCAGATCGCCCTGGCTTGCAAAACCGTTGCTTTTATCCAGGCCATTTTGCCCGAAGACAAGCGGCAGCCAGTCGCCGCTGCCGTTTTCGTTGAACCTGGCGACGTACAGCGTGCCGGACGTCAGCAGCTGCATATTGGCTTCGCGGTTCGCGGGATCGTATTTTTTATCCGAAACAAATTTATAGATGTACTCAAACTTTTGGTCGTCACCCATATAAACCACCACGCGATTATCGGCGGCGAGCGTGACGGCTGCCCCCTCATGCTTGAAGCGGCCCAGCGCGGTGTGCTTGCGCGGGGTGGAGGTCGGGTTGTAGGGATCGATTTCCACGACCCAGCCGAAACGGTTGGGTTCGTTAGGGGTTTTATCGACGCTGAACCGCTCATCCACCTCGTTCCAGCGGTATGATTCATCGCTGTCGCTAATGCCGTAGCGTTTTTCCAGCGGGTTGAGATCGGCTTTTTTCACAAATATGTCCGACCAGTTCTCCTCGCAGGTGAGATAGGTCCCCCACGGCGTGTGGCCGTTGGCGCAGTTCTGCATGGTGCCCAGAACGCGTTCCCCCTGCGGATCGGCGGCGGTTTTCATTAAGTCCTGATGCCGCGCCGGGCCGGTAAGCTGCATCGGCGTATTGACGGTAATACGGCGGGCGAACGAAGACGGACGCACCACCTCCCAGCCGCTGCCCGTTTTTTTCACTTCCACCACCGACACGCCCATCGCGTTCTGCCCCTTGCGGGCTTTGTCGAGGCTCCAGTTCGCCGTACCGTCCGTAAACAGCATTCCGTTGTCGATGTATTCATGGTTCATCGCCAGCAGGCCATGCTCCGGGCTTTGCCCCCCCTGCGGCAGGCTAAACCACGCCATGCCGTCGTGGTGCATGCCCGCCTGCACGGCCTGTTCGTCTGTGGTATTGCTGGCGTCCGGTTTAAACGCCGGCATGTTGTTTTTGATGCCTGTCGGATCGCCCCAGCGATAGAACGGGCGGGCAATATATCCTTCCGGCACCCTGACCGTATCTTCCGTGGAGACGTCGATGCTGGTAAAGCCCAGGGAAACCGCTTTTGCCAGCGCGGACGGTTTTGAGACCGCGGCAATCGCATTCTCGGGTGTGATCAGATACGGGAATGATACGGCGGCCCCCGCTACGGCCCCCATCTGGAGAAAACGGCGGCGGGAGAGGAACACCTCTGCCACCTCGGAGAATACCGGGTTAGCGCTGCGGTTACTGATATCGTCGCGATGTTCTTTTTTAAATACGGATTTGAGGGGTCTGCCCATAGCGGCTTCCTGTCATTGGCCAAGAGGTAAGGATGTGGCGACCAGTGTAAGAAGCTTTTATTACAATTTTATAACACGACAACGAAGGGATTGGGGCGTCCCTGCCCCGGATAACGAGGTGGAACGCTTAGAACTCGTAGCCAACCGAGACCTTAAAGGTACGCGGCTCGCCCTGAGTGATGTAAGTACCGGAATCATCCACGCTTGACCAGTAGTTCTCGTTGGTCACGTTGTCGATGCCTGCGCGCACGGTCATCTGGTTTTCATTGTGGTTCACCGCGAAGCGATAGCGCATGCCCAGATCCAGCGTGGTGTAGCTGTCCAGCTTTTTGGTATTCGCCAGGTCAGCATACTGCGTGCCGGAGTGGTTAACGCGCGCGGTCGCCGTCAGGCCCTCAATCGGCTTGATATCGTATTCTGCGCCCAGCACGGCGTAGAAGTTCGGAATACCGATCGCGTCGTTCCCCTGGTTCACGCCGTTTTTAGTTTTGGTCAGCTCGGCCTGAAGCCAGGTGGCGCTGGCGTTCAGACGCATCCCGAGCGTTGGCTCGCCGAAAACGTTCAGCTCCACGCCACGGTTACGCTGTTCAGCGTCCAGGCCGTAGTGGCCGCTGTCGTCGAGGATAGCCGACGGCATTTTGATCTCAAACAGTGCCAGGGAGCCGCCCACGCGGCCAAAGTCCGCCTTTACACCCACTTCGTTCTGCTTAGAGTGCACGATACCGGTGCTCTGGCCGTAGTTGTTTGCTGAGCGAGGCGCAGTTTCACCGGGCTGTAACGCCTCGGTGTGGTTGGCGTAGAGGGAAATTTCCTCCCACGGCTTATAGACCACGCCGTAGGTTGGCATCCAGCGGCTACCGTCAAAACCGTCCGCGTCGTTTTCCGCACCGGTAATTTTGTTGTACCCGCGAATCACCACTTTCTGATGGCGTGCGCCTGCGGTAAACAGCAGTTTGTCGTCCAGCACGCCCAGGGTATCGCTCAACAGCCAGCCCTGCGTGCGGGTGCGCCCACTGGTCAGCGGATCGCTGTATTTGCCGCCTGAGCCGCTGAAGTTGCTGCTGTCCGGCATAGCAACGCCGGTGTTGTGGTAGATGTTGGTGGTCGGGTTATCCGCCGCGGCAGACATTTTCCACGCGATTTTTTCGTTTTTGGTCATCGCCGAATACCCGACATTCACCTTGTGCGAGACGAAGCCGGTCATGAAGTTACCGCGAATGCCCGCCATGCCGCTGACGGAATCGCTGATGCGGTTGGTATCAAGGCGGCTGACCGTCGCATTACCGCTTTTATCCATCAGCTTCGGCGCGCTGTAGATCCCCTCTTCGTGCGCGTGCTGTGCGCCGAGGCCGGTATAGGCCGTCCAGCTATCGGTGATGTCGTACTCGCTGCGCCACATGCCGAATTCGTTTTCGATATCGCTGTAGGCCCACTTCTGCGAGAAGTTGCGATCGTTCTTCGGTGGTTCAGGCACGAAGTCCACCGCCGAGATGTTGACGCTGGTCGGGCTGCCGTGGAAGGTTTTTTTCTGATAGCCCAGGTCCAGCGAGGTGCGGAAACGGTCACCTTTGTAATCCAGACCGGTGGAGAGCAGCGTGGTGCGGCGGCGGTCGTTCGGCACGCCGGTTTCGCCTTCACGATGCACAAGGTTCACCCGCGCGCCGAACTGGTCGTTATCGCCAATGCGACGCCCCGCATCCAGCGTGGTGCCAATCTGGGAATCCGAGGTGTAGTCGACGCCCACTTTCGCCTGCGGGATGTCGCCCGCGTGTTTTGGCTCAAGGTTGATCATCCCGCCCACGCCCGAGCTGGCCGCGCCGTTCATCAGGGAGTTGGCCCCTTTGAAGATCTCGATGCGGTCAACCATCTGGGCATCCACCACCTGACGCGGCAGTACGCCAGACAATCCGCCAAAGGTCATATCGTCGCCGTCAAACTTCAGGCCGCGGATACGGAAGGTTTCCGCGCTGTTGCCGTACCCCTGAACGAACTGCACGCCCGCGTCGTTAGCGACCACGTCAGCAATGGTTTTCGCCTGCTGATCTTCCACCAGCTTCGAGGTGTAGCTAATGATGTTGAACGGCACGTCCATGGCGTTCTGCTGCCCGAGCATCCCCATACGTCCGCCGTTAGCCACCTGGCCGTCGAGGAAGGCCGGAAGCAGTTGGTCACCGCCGGGTTTGAAATCACTCCCCGCCGTGGACTGGACCACGATGGTGTCCTCTTTTTTCTCTTCCGCCGCAAAGGCGGAGTGTGTAACCGCGCCGATGGCAATCGCCAGCAGCGTTTTGTGCATTGTGGTGTTGTTCATAATGAGCTCTTAACGTGCGCGCAAAAATGGCCCGTTGTCGGGCCTTAGTATTTATCAAATGAAATGCAAATGAGAACTATACGCATTATATATACGTAATCAAGCGTCAACGAGGAGCACTGCGCGAGAAGAGGCTAAAAACGATGTGGGGGAGAAGTATGGCGCACAACCACCCCAGAAAGGGGTGGTTGCTAAAGCGTTATTTTTTCTTGTAAATATCGGCGGTGCCGTGAATTTTGTTGTTTGTATTACCGGAAGTCAGCACCAGCACATCAGCACCTTCTTTATCGGCCTTTTCGACCAGCTCTTTTTTCGCATCGTCGACAGAGACTTCGTTAGCCGTGCTCACGGTACCGATTTTTTCGTACTGAGACTCAACTTTTTCGAATTCGTTTTTTGTCATCATTTCAGCCGCAAAGGCGTTGGTGGTAAACAGAAACGCGGTGCCCAACAAAATAGCAGTCGTTTTTTTCATAAACTTTTTCCTTAAGATTAATGAGCAACTACGAAAAGCCCCCACGCGAAACGGTGAGGTGTAATGAGCATGGTAGAGGATTGGCGAAAATGCCATATACCAGGGAAAATTCTTTTATAACAGGCTGTTGTCCTGCATGAATAAAGGGTTTAAGCGGTATTTGAACGCGCCAGATACTTCCTCTGGACGATTTTATGGTGTCGTCTGATTTTTTTTGCGATCAGGCGTTTTTCCCAACGCCGGTGGGATTCAATGGGAATACCAATGCGCAGGCTGGCCGTCACGTTGTCTTCAACAATCCTTTTCGCGTTACAACGCTTCCCGGACAGATCGATGATCCTTATTCCTTTTTCACTCAGGATGAAGTTCCCGCCGTGCGCATCCCCGGAAATGATTTTCAGATTGTGCATTGTCTGCATACTGTGTCGGATTTCACGCTTTATGTCCGGCGTGATCGCGGGAAGAACGCGTAACTCCGGACCGGGGACATACTCAAACAACATGAGCGAGATTTTTGCGAATCTGAAAATCCGGCGTTCAGCCAGGAGATAAAAATCATTCGGGAAGGTATGACCTTGCCTGCCGGCATAGTCGATCCGCTCAATCAAATTTTCGTTGGGGTTGGGCGTAAAAAACGATTTGAAAAATTTTTCTATCCTTTTTTTCCTGGGGGAGTAAATCTTTAATACAAACTGTCCGTAGGGGGTATTCAGTAAAGAGACGTGGGTATGCGGAAGGCTTTTAAATACCATCTGAACGCTGAGTCGTTTTACATTACAGGACAATATATCGTCCAGTATTTCCAGGTATCGTGTATCGTTATTTTTATAACAGACGTGAAAACCACGGTATTTCATTTTTGTAATCATAATAATGTGCTTAGTATGATTTTTCCACGGTGGTATTAGAACCCGTTGTGATGATACGAACTTTGTCGCCAGGGTTAAATGTCAAACCATTATTGTGCTGCACCACCTGAATAGTCTGCCCGGATTGAGTCTTGATAAGTAACTTCACTTCCTGTGCTGCCAATTCGTTAGACTGCCGGTTATGAGAAGCCGCCGCCCCGGCTGTTGCACCGGCTACCGTCATGGCGGTTTTCCCTTTGCCGTTACCGAACTGGTGACCCACTACGCCACCAATCGTGCCCGCGGTTAAGGTACGCAGCGGATGATACCCTTCTCGGGTATGCGTAATAATTTGGCTCTGCAGAACCGTGCCATCCTCCACCAGCGATCGGATGCCAGCGTAACTCGCCGGACTGGTGATAGCCAGAAAGCTCAACGCGATGAGTAAATATTTTTTCATTTTAAGCCTTTCTTATACATTGAAGGTGACACTATTCTGCCCGGCGAAAAATCCTCTCCTTTAGCTAAATATGCTTTACCAGGCAAATAATTTATTTTTACACAAAACGACCATAAATTTAAAAATAAACAATTTAAAACTGGAAAGGTATATTGACTTCAATTATCAATAACGTGTTTTCCAGATACATTGTCAGAGTATTTGATTCAGACGAAGCAATATCCATTGCACAATTCTCAATAATTACCAATCATCGTTATTAAAATAATGGTCCCTGTCCATACAGGGAAAACATCAGGAGTTATAGTATGAAAAAAGTCATTCTCGCTCTGGCTTTCACTGCGGCATCATTTTCTGCATTTGCAAATCATCCGGTAGCCCGTGCGACTGCCGTCGCCTCCGCCGATCATCCTGTTGCCGTTGCGGCGGCCACCGGTGAAGGTAACCATCCTGTCGCCCGCACCACGGCGGTGGTATCTGCCGATCACCCTGTCGCCGTCGCAGCCGCAACAGACGGTAGTTATCATCCCGTCGCCCGTGCAACCGTGGTCGCTAACGCTGACCATCCGGTCGCCGCCGCGGCCGTTACAGGGCACTGATGGCGCTCTCCCCCGGCAAGTAAGCTGGGGGAAAAGTCAATGTGTCGTATGACCCTGGAAGGCCAGTTATTAAAGGTAATGAAAACACGATTCAGGCTGGTCAGGAACGGCTGAGTGCCGGAGGGTTAATGGCACGCCCTGTAGGATTCGAACCTACGACCTACGGCTTAGAAGGCCGTTGCTCTATCCAACTGAGCTAAGGGCGCACGGAGAAGAGTGTACTTCGCGGTGGTGAAACGCCTGGAATTATACGGTCAATGCGTAGTGAGTCAATGCCTTTTCCACCTTCTCTGCCGTTAATGACTAGCTGATTGTAAATACGGCTGTTTTTTCAACATTTATCCCTCTTTTACGGGCTGCGAAAAGGCTTAGCCGCTTTTAAGTAACGCCTGCTGTTTTCCTGTTTACTTCCCCTTCACACTGTCCTGCGGTATCCCGGCCGCCTGGAGGCTGGAAATGAACAGGACGACGGAGTGACAGCGTCAGACCAGACAGGTTTCCCCTCGTGCGTGCAGCACATCTCACACGACATTACAGGCATCAAGCTTGAACCCATTGTCGCCCTCTCCTCTTCGCGCACGGTAGGGGCTGAAGTGCTCAGCGTGCTGTCACCGCATCAACAAAGCGAAGGCTTTTTTCACGACTGGTCCGCTGCTCGGGCGCTTATGCTGCTGGAAGCACAGATCGCTGCGTTAAAAAAACCCTTTCCCTGCGACAACCTTTTCATAAATTTGCCGATAACCGTTCTGACCATACCGGAAATGTTCCAGCGTTTACTGCAACTTAACAGCCCACCGCTGAACATTGAACTCGTGGAGCCTGCTTCCTTCTTTTCTCTCTCAGACCCGGCACGTCTGAGGGTGAGTTGTGCGCTTCAGCAGTTGACGGCGCAAGGACATCGGATCTGGTTGGATGACATTGATGAAGCGTCAGGGCGCGCGTTTTTGTCCTGCCGCATGCCGTTAAGCGGAATAAAAATCGATAAGATCGCTTTCTGGCGTTTACGTGCAACGCCAGCGCTGGCAAACCTGGTCACGCTTTGTTCAAAAATTGCTGAAAATGTACTCATAGAAGGCATTGAAACAGAAACGGACCGTAAGTTTGCGCTTCAGGCTGGCGCGCGCTTCGGTCAGGGATATTATTGGCCATCCTGGAGATGGCAGGAGGACTGAACGGTCATCGCCAAGAGGGAAGCTATGCGAATGACAGTACGCCGTTACCGGCGTCGTCGGACAGGAAGTGATTCACCGGGTTCAACGCACTCGCCTTTTGCTCTCCCATTTTTTGATCGTCTCGAATATTTGAGCCAGTCAATCAACCAGACCCGCAAAACCGATGCTCCCTTTATCGTCCTGGTCACACAGGATAACTTTTTCCGTTCCGGTTTTCTGAGCGGGCACTCTCCCCTGAGCAATTGCTGTGACTATTCCACCCTGGAAGCCGCCCTCAGCGATCTGAATCAGTGGCCTTCATCACGTCTGGTGGTAGATGTAGAAAGCCGCGCCTCGCCGCTTATTGACCTGCTGGACCGATTACGACGCCACAGCCTGTTCGCCCCCTACCTGACACCCTACCTGCTCATTCGCGCCGATGATTACGATACACGCCTGTTTTGCAAAGCGGCTGGCCCTTTTCATGTGCTTGAACGGCAACTTACGCCGCGGGCTTTGCAACAAACCTTGCTGGAAGCGCCGTCACCCGCCGGCCACCGGAAAGAGTGGTTTTCACGTGATGAATGGCCGATCCTGCAGGCGCTGTCGCAGGGTAGCACCCTGCGACAGATTGCTCAGTTACAGAACCGCCCCTATAGCCGCATTATTTACCGTCTCAGCTGCATCCTGGCGAAACTTGGGCTGAATCATCGTCATGAGTTGCTACATCTTCTCAACAACCTTTCAGATTTCACGTATTAACGTATTCAGTAACCCCTTAATTCCTAAAGACCTTTAAGAAAACACTTAGGATATATGTTAATTTTTTGTGTTTTTTAACAAAACTTTCGATTTTATAACTATTCCTAATTCTTCAACTTAAACCATGCGAAATGCTGCCTGTACGCTAAACGAGAGTCATTTTATCCATGCGTTAAGTTTCTGACGTTTCCGTTAACAGGATGATAATGGTGTAAAAACAAGCGATTTATCTGTGAATAAAAGCGATGAGAGGTGAAGAAAACAGCAGATAGTGCTGTTTTGACGAAGGGATCATCCTCCTGGTCTGAGGCGTTAGAAATGAGGCGATGACGCGCTAAAGAGCGGACATCAGAGGTAGCGGACAGGCGGAAAACACGTTGTCACGACCTGCGTATTGTTAACATTTGATCAACATACAGTAAGATCGTTTATTTTTTGTTATTACATAAAGATGAAACTGTGTGGTAAATGCAATATCAGGACATTTTTGCTAATTTTAAAAAGTTAGCGATTCAGATACAGAAGATAATAATCATCAATATATGGACATTAATTTACAGGCTTTTCGGACAATACTTAAACGGTATAATAAGACGTGTTTGACACGCGAATAAGAAAAATCATTTTGCCATAACAGCCTTATGAGATAACTGCGCTCAGGCATTGATATCACCACTACGTAAACAAGGATGCTTTCGCTCTTCCCAGGGATCTACCGTACAAGGATCTGCGTAATTATCCTTCCGGCTTTTCGAGAGTTTTAACAAAACTCAGCATAACGCTTTTAACAATCTGAGGCATAAAAAATGAAACCGGCATCCGTTATCATTATGGACGAACACCCTATCGTCAGAATGTCGATAGAAGTCCTGCTACAGAAAAATAAAAACATCCAGGTCAAACTGAAGTCAGGCGACAGCCACGAAGTGCTTGACTGTATACGCAACCACCCCATCGACCTGGTCATTCTCGATATCGAAATGACAGGCACGGATGGCTTCGTATTATTGAAAAGAATCAGAAACTTAAATAAAGATATTAAGATTCTCTTCCTCTCTTCGAAATCTGAAGCCTTCTACGCAGGGCGCGCCATCCGCGCCGGGGCAAATGGTTTTGTCAGTAAGCGGAAAGATCTGGGGGAAATTTATAACGCGGTGGAAATGATACTGACGGGCTATTCTTTTTTCCCGTCAGAAACATTGAGTTTTATAAACCATATAGGCTCCCGGACAGGCGCCGCTGTGGATATGCCATTATCGAATCGTGAAGTGACGGTTCTGCGATATCTGGCGAACGGATTATCTAATAAGGAGATTGCGGATCAATTATTACTTAGCAACAAAACAATTAGCGCCCATAAGTCTAATATTTTTTCCAAGCTGGGCGTACAAAGTATCGTTGAATTAATTGATTACGCGAAAGCGCACGAATTACTGTAATCCTTCCCTCTCCCTGCAACATATAACCGTTACAGGGAGAGGGGATACGATTAATTATAATTAATCATGAAAGTTGCATCGGCATCAGCCCGGCCCGGCTGCGGGTTATCCGCCGTGGCGATATAATTGGCATAAAACGACAGTTCGGCATTTCCCTGCGCATCCACCGACACCGTCTGGCTGGCCTGCTGCAACGCGAGGCGCGTTTTATCCCGGTCGAGGATCTCCACGGCCACGTTGCTGGCCGCGCTGGCATCATTCAGCGCCAGCAGGCTGTTATCATGCCCGTCCATCTTCCCCGTAAATGTGATCGAAGCCGCCCCCGGCGGGCATCCGGTCAGCTTCAGGGTGAACGGTACAGGCTGCGTCCGGCTTCCCGTTGTGCGGAGCTGTTTCGTGGGCCAGGTGCCGAGCGTGACGGTTTTATTGCTGTCGTCCCCCTCCGCCACGCATGTAAAGTCCACTATATTGCCGTAAAGCTGAATGTTAATTTCCCCAAGCGCCGTCTCTGCGTGCGCAGGGGAGCAAAGCGCAAAGAGCGCGACGGCTAAATACCGCATTCCGTTTCGCATACCTGCTCCTTAGTCATAGTCGACGCGTAAATAGCCGCGAGAGGTAAAACGCCCCTCGGCAGGTTTTTTACCGGTCACGCTGACGGGCCACGCGCGGATCCCCACCTGTGCCTGTGCGCTATCGTCCAGACGGAACGGGATTTTGCTGGTCAGGTTGTTCGGCGTCAGCGGCACACCATTACTGTTGGCAATCACAAAACCCACATCCGCGTTATCAGAGACCAGCGTACTGCCTGAAACCTTCTCCGCTTCAACACGCATTGTGAGCATGGCGTTCGCCTCGACGTTGGTGCATTTTATGCCGATGGTTTTGCTTTGCGCTGAGATCCCCTCCGGCTTATTTCCGATGCCCGCTTTACTGAACAGAGAGGCGCCGATGTCTCCGAAATCGAACTCCACCACATTCCCGGCATTAATCTCACAGCTCTGAGGCACCTGAATGGTCCCGCTGTAGCTGATGGTATAAACCGGCGTGGTGAGCGGATCCGTGGAGGTCGTGGTGACGTAAACCCGGAACATGATTGCCCGGGGGATCACCACCATATTGATAAAGCGTCGGGTCACCTTAAGCCGAAAGACGAGGCTGGAATCCTGTACACCAAACGGTTTGTTTTTAGACACGTTCGGATGGCTCCCCATCTGAATGTACTTTCTGGGTGGATAGAACGTGCCAGCGTAGCTGTCGGTGATTTTCATCGCCCCGTCCAGATAGTCGTTTAGCTTCAGATACTGGTAGCCATCGCTGGTGCCTGTGACCGGGAATTCGGTCACATAGCTACGCTTGGTGGTGTTCCCGGACGTTCCCTTAGGGCAGACGGCGTTGACGCCCACCCACTGGGACTTCTCGCTGAGTGTAACAATCTGCCCCACCTGGTTATTGGAGCTGTTGAATTTATCCGTCAGGTCGTAATACACCTCCGTCGGCACGCCATTTTCATTGACGCAGACGGTGGCGAACGCCTCAGATAGCGGCAAAAATGCCAGAAGGGATAGCCCCAGATAATGGATTTTATTCACAGCGGATCCCCTTAAGTGTGATCGCCTGTTGCAGGCTCTGTTCTGGCAGGCTGTAGGGCGCACGACACTGGGACTGCTTCCCGTCTCCCCACTGAATCAGCAGTTCCCCGCTCAGCGGCAGCCCGCTCAGGTAAATCTGACCGTCATCGCCCACCATGCTGGTTACGCCGCTCTGCGTCTCACGCACCACCGCCCCAAACGGCACAGGCTGGTTATCACGCTTCACGGTGAGCAACGCACGCACGCCGATGCGGGTGTCAAAACTGGCGCGCACCAGCGCACCGTTCGTCGGCACGACGCTGGAAACGTTATTTTCAATGTCGGTGTTGTTGCTCATGGTGTTAGTGTCGAGCGCCACGCGGTTGTAACGGTACACCGTGGCGTACGGCATCACCGCATAGCCACGCCAGTCTGTTTTGACGCCGGTCTGGTTTTCGACGCTCACGCCTGACGCGCCCGGCGCTTTGATCAAGACGTTGGTATCGCCCAGCGGCTGACTGAATGTGATGCCGTCTGAATGCCCTACCACGCCGCCGGAGAGCTGCCAGTTGAGGTCGTGCTGATCCCGCGTGTAGTTGTAGCCCACACCCAGCGTACCGTACGTTGCCTGCCAGTTGGCGCTGGCGCTGCCGCTGGCACCGTTATTGCTGGTGTGACCCTGCGTGACGCTGTAGTTCAGGTTACGATCCTGGAGCAGCGTTCCGCTGATCCCGGTCTGCCAGCTGGTATCACCGTCGCTGTTGCGGCTTGCTGAGGCCGTGGCATAGGCCCGGTCGATCGCGTTATCGCGACGGTAGCCGTGACGGGTGAACAGGCTGAACGGGACGGAGACGTTAAACGAGGCGATCCGGTCAGTTCCTTCAATGCCGACGGCCTTGTTCCATGACCAGGATAAGGCGTAGCTGACCCCTTTCACCCCGCCTGCGTAGCCGAGCTGATACCAGACGTTGGACTCGCTGGTGCCCCAGTAACTTTGCTGGCTGCCCGACACGTACACCGAGCCGTAATCGCCAAGAGACTGGGAGATATTGAGCTGGAAACGTCCTTTTTTATTCAGCGTCAGGTTGTGATAGCTCTGCACGTCCGGCACGCCGTCATCGTCCTGATCGTCGCCATACTGGTAGCCTTCCATTGTGCGCCAGGCCACATCGTCGAGGGTGTAGAAGCCTTTGGTCGAGTAGCGATAGCCCAGCAGCTGGAAGTTGGTGCCGAATCCGTTAAGGGATTTTGCGTACAGGAACCGCAGTGACTGCCCTTCATGGCGGCTGTCATCGGCAAGCTGGCTGCGGGCATGGGTGAGGTCAAGTGACACAGCCCCCCAGTCACCGAGGTTTTTACCCGCGCCAATGGCGATGGCGGTATAGCGCGAGGCCAGCTGCGTTCCGCCGTACAGCGTGTAGCCGTCGGCAAGACCCGCAATCATCGTACCCTGAGTAAAGAACGGCGTGTCCTGCTCGCTGTTGCCGCTGCGATAGTCCCCTGCCACCAGATCGTATTTCCAGCGTCCTTCACGCTGAAGCAACGGAACGGTGGAATACGGGACGGTGTAGCGCTGCTGGCTGCCGTCCTTCTCTTCCACCGTCACCTCCAGGTCACCGCTTGAGGAGGTCGGGTTAAGGTCAGTTATCGCAAAAGCCCCCGGCTGCACATAGCTCTGGTAAATCACGTATCCGTTCTGGCGGATCACCACTTTGGCAGGGGTGCGGGCGATTCCGCGTACGGTAGGCGCGTAGCCTTGCAGGCTGTCCGGATACATGCTGTCGGACGAATAGAGCCGACCACCGCGAAAACCGACGCTGTCGAAGACATCGTTACCGGTGTTGCTGTCGCCGAGCACCAGCTCGCTTTTTAGCGGAATGACCGTACGCTGCGCCCAGGTGCCAATATTTTGCCAGCTGCTGTGCCGCCGGCCGTTGCTTTCGGTATAACGCCACGCGCCGTTATTGCGTAATCGCCAGGCGCCATAGTTCAACCCGCTTTGCAGGTTCAGATAGTAGCTGTCGTCGTCGCTGCCCCGGTTGCCGGTGAAGCTGTAGTTCAGCAGCGCGGCGGGGATGCCTTCATCCCACTGTTCAGGCGGAATATACCCGCGGGCGCTGTTTTGCATCGCCACCTGAGGCAGACTGACGTTAAGGCGCAAGGAGGCGAAGTTGAACGCCGTTTCGCTGCCCGGAATAGCCGTGGTGAGCGGAACGCAGGTCTCGCCCTGCACGTTGCTCAGTTCCGGGAAGGCGGCGATATTGACGCCAAAGCGATCGAGCATCGCGCGCGTAATGCACGGCGACAAACCGCCCGCGACCGGCGGCGTGTTGTCGGCTTGCTCAAACCGCACGTCCTGGGTGCCGATAAACTCATCGTTACGCCAGATATCGACGCGATAGACGCCCGGTGCCTGCTGGTGGCCTTTCTCAAAACGCGACAAATCCGCCACGTTCGCCGCGTCATCGGAGAGAAACGCCGGGTTAAAGTAGCTTTCACCCCAGCCAGCGTGTGGCCAGAGCGTTGCCATCAGTGCCAGCGCAACCGGGCAGTAACGCCATTGAGTGTTCATCGCCCTGTCTCTGCTCACAGGCTGACGCTACGCGCCGGCGTAATGGCACCGTAGTCATTCACACTCTGCCAGGAGAGCGTGCCGCTCGCTGCGGCAGGCAGCACCTGCTGCGCCGAGCTTTTCGGAGCAACCATCAGGTTCTCCAGCGTCTGACCGCCGAGCTTCAGATTGACCAGCGTGACGTAATACGGCGAGGCATTGCTCACCTTAAGATGGTTGCCGACGCGCTCAAAACGCAGCTGTGAGAGCGCCTCTTCCGGCGGCATCGCCAGGTTAGCCGGGCGAACAAACAGCTTGATGCGTGACAGAATGGCCAGTTGCAGGACGTTGTTGCCGTCCTGATGTTTTTTGCTGACGGAGGGAATCGCTTTGACGTTCATGTAAAAGAGTGATTCGCGATCGGCAGGCAGCGCCGGGCCTGCGTAGATAATGCGCAGGGTGTTTTCGCTGGCCGGCTCGCTGACAAACAGCGGCGGCGTGACGGCAAAGGTTTTTTCCTTTTGCCCGTTGGCATTTTCTATCCACGCGTTAATTAAATAGCGCTCTTGTTTATTGCTGTTGGTGATCGCCAGCGACGTTTGTTTTGCATCGGCCGGATAAATAACGCGCGTCGCGCCCAGCGCAATTCCGCCGGATGCATTCGCGCTGGCAGAAACCATCATCAAAATAAAAGTTAAAAACAGTCCAGGTTTAATCAGGGTGTTCATCACAACCGTACCTTTAATAATTAGTTCGCAGGCGTCAGGGATAAATCAACGTAAACCAGACATTCGACTGAATAGTGCCTGGTACAAGGTGTTCGGAAATAGCCCGGTAGCGGGCGCTGAAATGAAATACCAGCTCGCGGGTGTTAATGGGTAACCAGCTCACTGCCGTCGCGTTCGGGATGATCTGACGTTGCTGTTCGTCAAAAAGCGCCAGTCCGACACCACTGCTGACCGCATTTTCCCCCGGCCGCGATGTCGCCAGGAAAACCTGCGGGTCTTCTGCCGGTGTCACTCCCTGGAACTGGATCCCCACGGTGCGGGAGACGTCCACGCTGCAATCCAGCAGACGTACGGTGAAAGGCACATTAACCGTGGAAAAGCTGCCGACGCCGAAAAAGGCGTTTGTGCGGTATTGCCCCATATCCACGCGCATATTCTGGCTGTCCGGGGCCACGGCGCAGCCGCCGTTAACCAGCTCTCCCCTGAGGTGTACTTTGCCGCCGTCTATGACAACGGTATGTGCGTTTACTGCTGAGGCAATCGCAAGGGCACACAGCAGTATCCCAGTCCTTGTCATCCTTCGCTCCCGGTATAGGCGATCAAAAGACCTCTTCCCTGAGGCCAGCCACATCCCTGTACTCAGGCATTACTCGTATTTCATTACGAATGTTGCGTCCGCGTTTGCCTGGCCTGGCGCGGTGGTCGCCGCCGTGGCTTTATAGCGCGCGGTGAAGTTCAGGGTGTTAGTCCCTTCAATCAGGTTCTGCGCCGCAGAGAAGGTTGCACCGTCCGGGGTCAGCGTGGAGGATTTGCTGTCGAGGATCTCAATGCCTACGCCCTTCGCGGAGTTGTCGTTGTTACCGGAGCTTACCGCCAGCAGCGTTTTGTCGGTGGCGTCGATCTGGCCGGTAAACGCGACAGCAGCGGTTTTCGCTACCGCAGGATCGCAGTCGTTCAGTTCGATGGTGAAGGGAATATTGGAGGTGGTGTCACCCACTTTAGTGAATTTCGCGGTACGGTACTGGCCGAGATTAACCGTCTGCTCTGAAGAGTCAGTATTCACTGAACACGCGGCATTCACTAATTCACCTTTAAAATGCACCGTACCACCGTTTACAGATACAGGTGCTACCGGATCTTCTGCGTGAGCGGCACCCGCGACCAGGGCCAGAGTTGCAATAACAGTAGAAGCAATGTTGCTGAGTTTCATGTCTATTCCTTTAAAATGTAAATAACCCTTCCCGCGCATATTCGGGAATAAGAAATACGTTCAATTAAAAAATTGAAGGCTTATTTCGGAGAGGACAAAGTAGCTCAGGAATCTATTTTGTAATATGTCAAAACGCTGCCATTTTGCCAGGTCACATCCTAATCGCCTCTAAGAAATTGACCATGCCCTGAGAAGGGGTTTTGCGGGCCATCGATGAAATCTCGTAAAGGGTGACTGACAGCGGCGCTCGCTTCTGACAAAATACAGGTAATCCCCCCTTTCTAACGTTACAGACGGAATCTTCTCTCTGATGGCAGCAAAGATTATTGACGGTAAAACGATTGCGCAGCAGGTGCGCTCTGAGGTTGCGGAAAAAGTGAAGGCGCGTATAGCCGCCGGAAAACGCGCCCCAGGGCTGGCCGTTGTGCTGGTTGGCAGCAACCCGGCTTCGCAAATTTATGTCGGCAGCAAACGCAAAGCGTGTGAAGAGGTGGGGTTCGTCTCCCGCTCTTACGATCTGCCGGAAACCACCAGCGAAGCAGAACTGCTGGAACTGATAGACACCCTGAATGCCGATAAAGAGATCGACGGCATTCTGGTTCAACTGCCGCTGCCTGCGGGCATCGACAACGTGAAGGTGCTGGAGCGTATCGCGCCGGACAAAGACGTTGACGGTTTCCATCCCTATAACGTGGGCCGTCTGTGCCAGCGCGCGCCGCGCCTGCGTCCGTGCACCCCGCGCGGCATCGTGACGCTGCTGGAGCGTTATAACATCGACACCTATGGCCTGAACGCTGTGGTGATTGGCGCCTCCAACATCGTGGGCCGCCCGATGAGCATGGAGCTGCTGCTGGCGGGCTGCACCACCACCGTCACCCACCGCTTCACCAAAAACCTGCGTCATCACGTCGAAAACGCCGATCTGCTGATCGTTGCGGTCGGCAAGCCGGGCTTTATTCCGGGCGAGTGGATCAAAGAGGGCGCAATCGTCGTGGACGTGGGTATTAACCGTCTGGAAAACGGCAAAGTGGTCGGCGACGTGGTGTATGAAGATGCCGCAGCGCGCGCCTCCTATATTACTCCGGTCCCGGGCGGCGTAGGCCCGATGACGGTCGCAACACTGATTCAGAATACCTTGCAGGCGTGCGAGGAGTATCACGACGTAGAGGACGCGTAATCATGGCAACTTTTTCTTTAGGTAAACATCCGCACGTTGAGCTGTGCGATCTGCTGAAGCTGGAAGGCTGGAGCGAAAGCGGCGCGCAGGCGAAAATCGTCATCGCCGACGGGCAGGTAAAAGTAGACGGCACGGTGGAAACCCGCAAGCGCTGCAAAATTGTCGCGGGCCAGACCGTGAGCTTTGCAGGTCAGAGCGTGACCGTGACGGCCTGAGCTGTCTGATGCCCGGTGGCGCTGCGCTTACCGGGCCTACGTACTGTCTCCGTTTGTAGGCCGGGTAAGGCGAAGCCGCCACCCGGCAATTTCTCTCACAATCCCCTCACACCCATCACGGTTAATTATCGATCAACTTCAAATAATCACTATTCCCTCTGGCGAAACGTGAAAATTATGTTGCGCGATTTTCAGACTTTCCCCACGATAAGTAGAACGTTCTACTAAAACGTTCTACTTACAATAACAGCGCGAAAAAGCGCTACTCGGGGGAAATCAGCATGAGTCTGATATCAGGGTTTGTTAAATCGCTGTCTAAGTTATCGATGATTGGTCGCGCCTTAATGCTGCCAATTTCACTGCTTCCCGCTGCAGGCCTGCTGCTGGCCTTCGGCGATAAGTTCCACCTGCCGCTGATGATGAACGCCGGCGGGGTTATCTTTGATAACCTGCCGATGCTGTTCGCCATCGGCTCTGCCGTCGGTCTGGCTTCGGAATCCGGCATTGCGGCACTCTCTGCGGCGGTCTCGGTGTTTGTCACCAACATCACCATCAGCACCGTGCTGAGCATTACGCCGGAAATGGCCTCCCAGGGCGGGAAATACGCCATGGTCGTCGGCATTCCGACGTTGCAGATGGGTGTCTTTGGCGGCCTGATCTGCGGTATTCTCGCGGCCTGGTGCTACAACCGCTTCCACACCATGCAGCTGCCGGAATTCCTCGGCTTCTTCTCCGGGAAGCGTTTTGTGGCGATTGCGACGGCATTTCTGTCGTTCCTGCTCGGCCTGCTGCTGCCGTACGTGTGGCAGCATATTCAGTCCGGGATCGACGCCCTGTCCGTGGTGGTGAACGGCGATAACCAGGCGGCCTCGACCTTTATCTTCGGGCTGGTGGAGCGCGCGTTGATCCCGCTCGGCCTGCACCACATCTGGTATCCCTCCTTCTGGTATTCGTTCGGGGATTACACTACCCAGGCGGGTCAGGTGATCCACGGCGACCAGACCATCTGGTTCAAGATGCTCGAAGAGGGGGTGAAATCCTTCAGCAGCGATACCTACCAGAACGCCGGGAAATTCATGCAGGGCGAGTTCCCGCTGATGCTGTTCGCGCTGCCTGCGGCGTGCCTTGCGATGTACCATGAAGCGCACACGAAGAATAAGAAAATCGCGGCCGGTATTCTCTTCTCCGCCGCCCTCACCTGCTTCCTGACGGGCATCACCGAGCCGGTAGAGTTCACCTTTATCTTCGTGGCGCCGATCCTTTACGTCTTCAACGCCATCATGGCGGGCCTGGCGTACATGACCATGTACCTGCTGCATGCGCACATCGCCAAGTCGTTCTCGGCGGGCTTTATCGACTACCTGTCGTTCGGGATCCTGCCGTCGTTTAACGGCTATCAGACCAACTTCCTGAGCGCCATTATCATCGGTATCCCAATGGCCCTGATTTACTACTTCACGTTCCGCTTCGTGATCCGCCGTTTCGACGTGAAAACGCCGGGCCGCACCGAAGTGACCGCCAGCGCGAATGACAAGTCCGATTCCGAACTTGCCACCGAAATCATCGGCCTGCTGGGCGGTGCGCAGAAC
The DNA here is from genome assembly GCF_021869665.1 of Enterobacter cloacae complex sp. ECL411. Classification (NCBI taxonomy): domain Bacteria; kingdom Pseudomonadati; phylum Pseudomonadota; class Gammaproteobacteria; order Enterobacterales; family Enterobacteriaceae; genus Enterobacter; species Enterobacter cloacae complex sp. ECL411. Next base: position 1,129,104 of record NZ_CP091486.1, on the reverse strand, counting down.
ATTGATTCTGTCGGCTCCTGTATCACGCGTTTGCGTCTGGAAGTGGCGAAGAGCGAAGCGGTGGACCGGGACGGGCTGAACGGGCTGGGCGCGCGCGGCGTGGTGTTTGTTGGCGACAACGGGATACAGGTGATTTTCGGGGCCAGAGCACAGTTTATCGCCCAGACCATGTCCACGATGATTGGCAAATAATAAGATGCCTGAAGGAGGCGTCTCCTGTACGCTGGGGTACGCCTCTTATCTGGCTGATAATCGGTAAATTTCAGGGAGCGGTTTTGAAGAAAGTCAGCATTATTGATGTTGCAAAGCATGCGGGCGTGTCGGTTTCTACCGTGTCGCTGGTGCTGCGCCAGAAAGGGAAAATCTCAGAGGCGACGATCGGGAAGGTCAATGCCGCCATCACAACGCTGGGCTATGTTCATAACGTCGCCGCTGCCAACCTTCGCGCCAACACCTCCAACTTAATCGGCCTGATCCTGCGGGACTTCAGCGACAGCTTTTCCATCAAAGTGATGGCGAGCATCGTTCAGGAGCTGGAGAAACAGGGTTATATGGTTTTTCTCGGTCAGCCGCTGAACGACGACGAACATCTTGAGCGTACCCTGCTCTCATTTAAGCAGCAGGGCGTGGCGGGCGTCATCTATCTGGCGTCGGACACCCGCGCCGCCTCTCTCCCGGAACACATTCGCCAATGCCCGCTGCCGCTTGTGGCGGTTTCGCAGTCGTTGCTGGAAGAGAAATGCAACCTGGTGATGCGCGATAACCGCCAGGCGGCGAACCTGGCCGCGCGTTATCTTATCGAGCGCGGGCACCGCACCATCGCCTACATTGGCGGGCGCGACGGGTGCCGTATTCGCGAGCAGCGCCTGCTCGGTTTTCGCAGCGCGATGACGCAGAACGGCCTGGTCTGGCGTGAGGAATATTCTCCCGCCTGCACCGATGATACGCAGGCGGCGGCCATGGCGACTCGCCAGCTGCTGGAGAAGAACAACACGATTACCGCCCTGCTCTGCCATTCGCCGGACGCGATGATCGGTTCGATCTCCGGCATTCACCAGGTGGGGCGCACGGTGGGCAAAGATGTTTTCCTGACTCAGCAGGTGGCGCTGATCGGCTTTGAAGATATGCTTCACGTAAACCTCACGTCGCCGTCACTGACTTACGTTTCGTCTGCCAGTGAAGAGACCGGCCGCCAGGCGGCAGGGCTGATGATCCGCAGGCTGAAGGAGCCGGATCTGCAAACGCAGCGTATTACCCTCTCCGGCCAGCTTATCGCGCGGGAATCGGCGTAAATTCAGAATTTAGCATGGGTCTTATAGCGCGAGATGACTGCTATATTTCCATGATTTGCCATGGATAAATGTAATGCCTACCGTTATCACCCACGCTGCCGTACCTCTGTGTCTGGGCTTAGGGCTCGGAACCAAAGTCATCCCACCCCGCCTGCTGTTTGCCGGGATCGTCCTCGCCATGCTGCCTGACGCTGACGTACTGGCGTTTAAATTCGGTGTCGCCTACGGGAATATTTTCGGCCACCGCGGTTTCACTCATTCGCTGCTGTTTGCCTTTGTAGTGCCCATACTTTGCGTGCTGGCTGGGCGTCGATGGTTCCGGGCCAGCCTGTCGCGCTGCTGGCTGTTTTTAACCGTGTCGCTGCTGTCGCACAGCCTGCTGGATTCGATTACCACCGGCGGGAAAGGCGTCGGCTGGCTATGGCCCTGGTCAGATGAGCGCTTCTTTGCGCCGTGGCAGGTGATTAAGGTCGCGCCGTTTGCACTGTCGCGCTATACCACGCCGTACGGGCATCAGGTGATTATCTCGGAACTGCTGTGGGTGTGGCTGCCGGGAATCGTGCTGATGGGAGTATTATGGTGGAAGAAGAGAAGGTAAAAAAAAACCGGGTGGCGGCTGCGCCTTACCCGGCCTACCTTCACCTGTAGGCCCGGTAAGCGTAAGCGCCACCGGGCATTACGGACTTACTTACGACGCCAGGTGGTGCCCTGGGGGCCATCTTCCAGAATAATACCCATCTCGGTCAGACGGTTACGCGCCGCATCCGCCGCCGCCCAGTCTTTCGCCTGACGCGCTTCCAGACGCGCTTTAATCAGTGCTTCAATTTCCGCTACTTCATCGTCGTCCGCCTGCGCGCCGCTTTGCAGGAACACGTCCGGGTCCTGCTCCAGCAGGCCGAGCACGGAAGAGAGTTTACGCAGATGAGACGCCAGCGCATTCGCCGCCGCCATATCTTCTGACTTCAGGCGATTCACCTCACGCGCCATGTCGAACAGCACGGAGTAGGCTTCCGGGGTGTTGAAGTCGTCGTTCATGACCTCAACGAAGCGGGCTTCGAACGCCTCGCCGCCAGCGGCCGGAACAGACCTGTCGGTGCCGCGCAGTGCGGTATACAGACGCTCCAGCGCAGCGCGCGCCTGCTTCAGGTTCTCTTCGCTGTAGTTCAGCTGGCTGCGATAGTGGCCGGACATCAGGAAGTAGCGCACGGTTTCCGCGTCGTAATACTTCAGCACGTCGCGCACGGTGAAGAAGTTACCCAGCGATTTCGACATCTTCTCGCGGTCAACCATAACCATCCCGGAGTGCATCCAGTAGTTCACGTACTCGCCGCCGTGAGCACAGGTGGACTGCGCGATTTCGTTTTCGTGGTGCGGGAACATCAGATCCGAACCGCCGCCGTGAATGTCGAAATGGTTGCCCAGCTGTTTGCAGTTCATCGCGGAACATTCAATGTGCCAGCCCGGACGCCCTTCGCCCCACGGGGATGGCCAGCTCGGTTCGCCCGCTTTGGACATCTTCCACAGCACGAAGTCCATCGGATTACGCTTCACGTCAACCACGTCCACGCGTGCACCGGCCTGGAGCTGGTCCAGATCCTGGCGGGAAAGCGCACCGTAGGTTGGGTCCGTCGGCACCGAGAACATCACGTCGCCGTTGTCTGCCACATAGGCGTGACCGCGCTCGATCAGCTTTTGGGTGATCTCAATGATTTCATGAATATGGTGGGTCGCACGCGGCTCGCTATCCGGGCGCAGAATATTCAAGGCATCAAAATCCTTGTGCATTTCGGCGATCATGCGATCCACCAGCGCGACAAAGCTTTCGCCATTTTCATTAGCACGTTTAATGATTTTGTCGTCGATGTCGGTGATGTTGCGCACATACTTCAGGTTATAGCCCAGGAAGCGCAGGTAGCGGGACACCACGTCGAACGCGACAAAGGTACGGCCATGGCCGATATGACAGAGATCGTAAACCGTAATACCACACACGTACATGCCGACTTCCCCGGCATGGATAGGTTTAAATTCCTCTTTTTGGCGCGTCATTGTATTAAAGATTTTTAACATCGAAGATTCCATGTAAACACGTGTGTGGATTGTTTGTTCCTTATAATACCCATAATTCGGAGCACGGTCAGCACACAATGCAAGGTGATCGTGTCCTGTGGTTATGCTATAACAAGCCCCTATATGTGACCCGAGCACGGGTCGACGCACCACAATAACGGAACAGGATGCAAAAATGGTTACTTTCCACACTAATCATGGCGATATCGTAATCAAAACCTTTGATGACAAAGCGCCTGAAACAGTTAAAAACTTCCTGGACTACTGCCGCGAAGGTTTCTACAACAACACTATTTTCCACCGTGTGATCAACGGCTTTATGATCCAGGGCGGCGGTTTCGAGCCTGGCATGCGCCAGAAAGAGACGAAAGAAGCGATCAAAAACGAAGCGAACAACGGCCTGAAAAACACCCGCGGTACGCTGGCAATGGCCCGTACTCAGGCCCCGCACTCTGCTACCGCACAGTTCTTCATTAACGTGGCGGACAACGACTTCCTGAACTTCTCTGGCGAAAGCCTGCAGGGCTGGGGCTACTGCGTATTCGCAGAAGTGGTTGAAGGCATGGACGTGGTCGACAAGATCAAAGCCGTTTCTACTGGCCGCAGCGGTATGCACCAGGACGTTCCTAAAGAAGACGTTGTGATCACAAGCGTGACCGTCAGCGAGTAATTCGTGGCGACACTCTTTATTGCGGATCTGCATCTGCAAACAGAAGAACCGGCGATAACCGCCGGTTTTCTGCGTTTTTTACGCGGTGAAGCGAAAAGCGCCGATGCGCTGTACATTCTGGGTGACCTGTTTGAGGCCTGGATAGGCGACGACGATCCGAACCCGCTGCACCGTGAGATGGCAGCGGCCATTAAAGCGCTGGTGGATTCCGGCGTCCCCTGCTATTTCATTCACGGCAACCGTGATTTCCTGATCGGCCAGCGCTACGCCCGCGAGAGCGGCATGACGCTGCTGCCGGAAGAGCAGGTGCTTGACCTCTATGGCCGCAATATTCTGATCATGCACGGCGACACGCTCTGCACTGACGATACCGGCTACCTGGCGTTTCGCGCCAAAGTTCATACCCCGTGGATCCAGAAAGTGTTCCTCGCCCTGCCGCTGTTTATTCGCAACCGCATCGCCGCCAGAATGCGCGCGGGCAGCAAGGCCGCCAATAGCAGCAAATCGATGACCATCATGGACGTCAACCCGCAGGCGGTAGTGAAGGTGATGGAGAAGCATCGCGTTCAGTGGCTGATCCACGGCCATACCCATCGTCCCGATGTGCATTCCCTTATCGCCAACGGCGAGCCCGCCCATCGCGTGGTTTTAGGCGCCTGGCACAGCGAAGGATCGATGGTCAAAGTCACGCCGGAAGGTGTGGAACTGATCGCCTTCCCGTTCTAACCCTCCTCGTTTTTTCGCCCATTTCACGACCACGCAACCGTTTTCCTTGCCGGTATTACATGCTATTCTCTGTGCCCTCGAAAGCAGTGTGTTCCGCACCACAGGAGTTTTAAGACGCATGTCTTCCCGCAATAATCCGGCGCGTGTCGCCATCGTGATGGGGTCCAAAAGCGACTGGGCTACCATGCAGTTCGCCGCCGAAATCTTTGAAATCCTGAATGTTCCGCACCACGTTGAAGTGGTTTCCGCGCACCGTACGCCGGATAAACTGTTCAGCTTCGCCGAAAGCGCCGAAGAGAACGGTTACGAGGTGATCATTGCCGGTGCGGGCGGCGCAGCACATCTGCCGGGCATGATTGCCGCCAAAACCCTGGTGCCGGTACTGGGCGTGCCGGTACAGAGCGCCGCGTTAAGCGGGGTTGATAGCCTGTACTCTATCGTCCAGATGCCGCGCGGTATCCCTGTCGGTACGCTGGCGATTGGTAAGGCGGGTGCCGCAAATGCCGCCCTGCTGGCCGCGCAGATCCTCGCGACGCATGATAATGACTTACATCAACGCCTGGCGGAGTGGCGTAAAGCCCAGACCGACGAGGTGCTGGATAACCCGGATCCGCGGGGTGCAGCATGAAGCAGGTTTGCGTTCTTGGTAATGGTCAGCTTGGCCGGATGCTACGTCAGGCCGGTGAGCCGCTGGGTATTGCCGTCTGGCCCGTCGGGCTGGACGCCGAGCCGGAAGCCGTGCCGTTCCATCAGAGCGTGATCACCGCCGAAATTGAACGCTGGCCGGAAACCGCCCTGACCCGCGAGCTGGCGCGCCATAACGCCTTTGTGAACCGCGACGTCTTCCCGATCATCGCCGACCGTCTGACGCAAAAGCAGCTGTTCGACAAGCTCGGCCTTGCGACCGCGCCGTGGCAGCTGTTGTCCGACAAAAGCGAGTGGAATGACGTCTTCGCCATGCTGGGCGATCTGGCGATCGTGAAGCGTCGTGTCGGCGGCTACGACGGTCGCGGGCAGTGGCGCCTGCGCGCGAACGACACCGCCGAGCTGCCGGACGACTGCTACGGCGAGTGCATCGTTGAGCAGGGCATAAACTTCAGCGGTGAAGTGTCGCTGGTGGGCGCGCGCGGGCATGACGGGCACACCGTTTTTTACCCGCTAACGCATAACCTGCATCAGGACGGGATTCTGCGCACCAGCGTCGCCTTCCCGCAGGCCAATGCTGACCAGCAGGCGCAGGCGGAAGAGATGCTCTCTGCCATCATGCATGAGCTGGGCTATGTGGGCGTAATGGCGATGGAGTGTTTCGTCACGCCATCGGGTCTGCTGATCAACGAACTTGCGCCGCGCGTGCACAACAGCGGCCACTGGACGCAAAACGGTGCCTCCATCAGCCAGTTCGAGCTGCACCTGCGCGCCATCACTGACCTGCCGCTGCCGCAGCCGGTGGTGACCAGCCCGTCGGTGATGATCAACCTGATCGGCACCGATCTGAACTACGACTGGCTGAAGCTGCCGCTGGTGCACCTGCACTGGTACGACAAAGCGGTGCGCCCGGGTCGTAAGGTCGGCCACCTGAACCTGAACGATACCGACACGGACCGCCTGAGCGCCACGCTGGAAGCGATTGTTCCCCTGCTACCGCCAGAATACGCGAGCGGGATTGTCTGGGCGCAGTCAAAACTGAAGTAAGTAACCCCCGCCGGGGAGTTGACCTTCCCCTTCCCCGGCGTACAATTCCCGCCCATTGCTGCTTAGCTTTCTTCTGGAACCACCATGAACGATGGAACGGACTATCGCGCGATCCTCGCGTCCGATACCCCTTTAATCGACGTTCGCGCGCCGATCGAATTTGTCCAGGGTGCGATGCCCGCCGCACTCAACCTGCCCTTAATGAACGACGACGAGCGTGCCGCCGTCGGCACCTGCTATAAACGCCAGGGTCCGGACGCCGCACTGACGCTCGGCCATAGCCTGGTCAACGGCGAGACGCGAGAGGCGCGCATCAACGCCTGGCGCGAAGCCAGCCTGGCCCATCCTGAGGGCTACCTTTGCTGCGCGCGCGGTGGCCAGCGCTCACATATCTCCCAGGCCTGGCTTAAAGAGGCGGGAATCGATTATCCGCTGATCCGCGGCGGCTATAAGGCCCTGCGCCAGACGGCAATTCAGGTGACGATTGAGCAGTCACAAAAACCGATGGTGCTTATCGGTGGCTGTACCGGAAACGGCAAAACGCTGCTGGTGAAGCAGCATGCGCAGGGCATCGATCTGGAAGGGCTGGCGCACCATCGCGGCTCGTCATTTGGCCGCACGCTCACCCCGCAACTTTCTCAGGCGAGCTTCGAGAATCACCTTGCCGTCGAGCTGCTAAAAAAAGATGCCGCGCGCTGGGTGCTGGAGGATGAGGGCCGGATGATTGGCTCTAACCACCTGCCGGAGTGCCTGCGCGACCGCATGGCGGAAGCGCCTGTCGTGGTGGTCGAAGATCCGTTTGAGATCCGTCTTGAGCGCCTGCGCGAAGAGTATTTCGACCACATGTGGGCCGACTTTTTTGCCGCCTACGGTGAAGAAGCGGGCTGGAAAGCCTACAGCGAATACCTGCATCACGGCCTGTTCGCCATCCGCCGTCGTCTGGGGCTGCAACGATTCGCGGAATTTACCGCGCTATTGGATTCCGCGCTGCTGGAACAACAGCGCTCTGGAAGCACTGACGCGCACTTCAGCTGGCTTGTGCCGCTGCTGAAGGACTATTACGACCCGATGTACGGCTATCAGCTGGAGAAGAAAGCGGAGAAGATTGTTTTTCGCGGGACGTACGAAGAAATTGCCGAGTGGCTTGATCGCTGAAAAAAGCCGGGTGGCGGCTACGCCTTACCCGGCCTACGCGTGCTTTTGTAGCCCCGGTAAGCGCAGCGCCACCGGGGAACAAACCACTCAGAAGTCGTAACGCAGACGCACCAGGTTCATGTCGCCCAGGTTGTCGGTGCTGGAGGTGAACACGTGTTCGTAATCCACGCGGAAACCGTAGTCCAGCTGGAAGCTGATACCCACGCCGTTGTCGATGCGCTGGTAGTTACGGCCGTTCACGTACTCAATGCGGTCGCCCATGAAGTACGGCTGAATGGATTTCACCGCATACTGACCGACCGGGAATTTGTATCCTGCGAAGTATTCAATACCCCATGCATCACCGGCGAAGTAGTCGTTAACGGACACTTTTTTGGTGGTCATGAAGTTCTGATACCAGCCGCCGCCTGCGGAGAAAGTCCAGTTATCCGGCGTCCAGCTCAGTGCGGTGCCGAGAATGTTCTGGTCGTAGGATTTGCTGTCGCCGTTGTCCGAATTACGCATGTCCGCGCGGGTGTAGTTCCACGCTGCGCCCCAGGTCAGATCGGTGGTCAGGTGGTAATCGATACCCAGTGAACCGCCGCCTTTACGCTTGTAGCGCAGGCCGTTGCCCGGCAGGTATTCGCTGTCTTCAAACAGGTAAGAGGCGTAGATGTCAGCATCGCCCACGGTTTTCTTGTACTTCAGCATCTGGCGTGAACGGTAAGAGCCGTCGTAGTCGCCGTTGATCCCGTTACCCGACGCCTGACCAATCATGTCGTAGTCCCAGATATCGGTTTTCGCGCCCACCACGTCATAGTACACGCTATTCTGCTGGCCGAAGGTCAGCGTACCCCAGGTGTCGCTCTTCAGACCGGTGTAGAGCATACGGCGTGAGGTGTCGTGCGCGCCGTCGGCGTAGTGGTTATCCCAGTTAAACTGCGCCGGAATGTTCACACCCAGCTCGTAGTAGGTGATCCAGCTGATGTCATCGAACAGGTAGTAGTCTGCCGCGAAACGGAAACGGGTACCGCCGTCAAAGCCGTTACGCTTGTAGCCGTTTTTGCCGTCATCACCGGTCATGTTCTGGAACTGAGGACGGATGCTGCCGCCAACGGTGAAGTTCAGACGGCTCAGCGGGTTACCCGCCTGCGGATCCTGTTTCAGAAGGGTGATTTCCGCCTGAGATGCGAAAGAAGCCAATGCCACTGCTGCGCCGATCGTTGTCGCCAGCGCTGTTTTTCTTATAGTCATTCTTTTTCCTTGATAGACACGCTGCTAAATATTTAGCTGGTGAATATTAACCGGAAAAATTCGGGCTGTGTGGGCGGGTTTTTAATGTTTTGTGCTACTAAATGCATGGGCATTAACGATTTGTGCTATTAAGTGATGACACACCAGCAGAAATGCCGGTGCGTCATCATCACGCAAGTAAACTAGCTGACAAACTGGCGGAACAGCGCTTTACCTTTCAACAGCCGCGTCCCGAGCCAGCCACCGCACAGGGACAGCAGCACCGCGCCGCAGACGGGCAGCGTGAGCCACAGCCGCCAGTCAGGCTCCCATGGAAAATCAAAGACTTTCGTCTGAAGCACCGCCAGTGCGGTTTCCGCCCCGATGGCCGCCACCAGGCCCGCCACCAGCCCGAGCAGGGCAAATTCGCTCCACAGCGTGGCGCGCAGCAGCCGTTTACTGGCCCCCAGCGTGCGGTAGACCACCAGCTCCTGATGACGCTGGCGCATGCCCACCTGTACCTGCGCCAGCAGCAGCAATAGGCCGCAGACGGTCACCAGCACCACCATCACCTCCAGGGCGCGGCTCACCTGTTCCAGCACCTGCCCGACCTGTTTGAGGATCGAGCCGATATCCAGCAGGCTCACCGTCGGGAACTCCCGATTCAGTTGCGTCAGCATGCCGTTGCCGTTTTCCCAGCGGAAGCTGGTCAGCCAGCTCTGGGGCTGTCCGTCCAGCGCGCCCGGCGGGAAGATGAAGAAGAAGTTTGGCCGCAGGCTTTCCCAGTCCACTTTGCGCAGGCTGGTGACTTTGGCGGTGAAATCCTGGGTATCACCGGTAAAGGTCACGCTATCACCGAGCTTCACGTTCAGGCGTGTCGCCAGCCCCTCCTCCATCGACACTTCCCCCGCTTTCGGCGGCCAGGTGCCAGCAACGATCGGGTTATGGTCCGGACGTTTCGCCTGCCAGGTCAGGTTGAGCTCGCGGTTGAGCGATTCATCCTTATTTCCCTCCGTGGACTGGCCGTTGATCTGCGTCAGGCGGGCGCGCACGATCGGATAGAACGATTCCGGAATAATGTGATGCTCAGACAGGAAACCCTTCAGCGGCGTCACCTGTTCGGGAGCAATGTTGATCAGGAAATAGTTCGGGCTTTCCGGAGGAAGCTGCTGCTGCCAGCGATCCAGCAGATCCCCGCGCAGCACCAGCAGAAGCGCCAGCAGCATAAACGACAGCGAAAATGCCGAGAGCTGGCTGAGCGTGGACCACGGCTGATGCAGCAGTCGGTTAACCGCCAGCCGCACCGGCAGCGATCTCACCGTCAGCTTTTTGAGAAGATTGAGCAATAGCCAGCCCACCACGCCGCACAGCAGCGCCAGCACCACCGCGCCCGCCAGCACCGCCCACAGCAGCGTACTGCCGCCCATCAGCCAGGCCAACAGCCCGACTGCCACCGCAATAATCACCGGCAGATAGAACTTCAGCGGCCAGACGCTGGCCACCACATCCCGGCGCAGCACGCGCAGCGGCTGGGTGGCGAGCAGCAGCCGGTAGGGGCGTAACCCCACCAGCAGGGAGATCGTCGTCATCGCGCCGATGGCCCACAGCCACGGCCAGAGGCTGGCAGGCGGCAGCGCAGCGGGCAGTACCGGTTTGAGCAGCACCATCAGCAGCTTTTCAAACAGCAGCCCTATCGCCCCGCCAGTCAGAGCCGACAGCGCCAGCACCATCAGCCACTGGCCGACAATCAGCTTGCGCAGCTGTGCCCGGCCCGCGCCGAGGGTTTTGAGTATCGCCACCAGATCGTAACGGCTGCGGCAGTAGTGCCCCATTGCCACGGCAACGGCCGCAATGGCCAGCAGCAGGGTTAACAGCGCCGACAGCAGCAGAAACTGCTGAGAACGCTCAAGGGATTTGCCGAGCGCCCCGTCATCCTGCTCCAGCCCGTACCAGCGATGTTCCGGCTTGAGCTGAGGCAGGAGCCATTTTTCATACGCCTCCAGTTGAGCAGGCGTCCCGCCAAACTTATAGCGCCATGTGACGCGGCTACCCGGCTGGACGGCGTTGGTTTTCGCCACATCAGCGGTGTTCATCAGCAGGCGCGGCGCGAGCTGGAACGGATTAAATCCGGAGTCGGGCTCCTGCACCACTTCCCCGGCAATTTTGAGGGTCGCGTCGCCGACGTCGATGCTGTCGCCGGGTTTCAGGTTCAGCAGCGCCATCAGACGCGATGCCAGCAGTACCGTACCGGCCGTCGGTTTTAGCCCCGGCGGACTGGTTTGTAAATCACCATACATCGGGTAGATGTCATCCACGGCTTTTACGCTGGCAAGCTGTGGCGTGTCGCCCGCAAAGGTCATGGTCTGGAAGGTGATTTGCTCTCCCACCTTCAGCCCCTCTTTGCGCGCTTCCTCAATCCAGCCCGGCGGCACGGGGCGAGAACTTTGCAGAGCCCGATCCCCCGCCATAAATTCCCGACTCTGCTGGCTAAGCCCTTTCTCCATACGATCGCTGACGCTGCCGAGCGCCAGCACGCAGGCCACCGCCAGGCTCAACGCCAGCCAGACAATCAGCAGCGAGGGCGAGCGCCATTCGCGCCAGAACCAGCGGGCAATCATGCTTCCTCCTGAAGAACACCGTTCACCAGCCGCAGGCGGCGGTCGCAGCGGGCGGCCAGCTGCGGGTCGTGGGTAACCAGAATCAGCGTGGTGCCGTGTTCGCGGTTGAGTGAAAACAGCAGATCGGCAATTTTGTCCCCGGTTTTACGGTCGAGATTGCCCGTGGGCTCATCGGCAAACAGCACTTCCGGGCGCCCGTTAAACGCCCGGGCCAGCGCCACGCGCTGCTGCTCACCGCCGGAAAGCTGCGCCGGAAGGTGGTCGAGACGTTTTCCCAGCCCCAGCTGTTCCAGCAACGCTTTGGCGTGATCGCGGCTTTCGCGGGTATTTTCACCGCGCAGCAGGCCGGGCAGCTCAACGTTTTCCAGCGCGTTGAGGGTTGGGATCAGCATGAATGACTGAAAGACAAACCCGATATGCCGGGCACGCAGCGCGGCGCGCGCCTCTTCATCAAGCGCGTGGAGGGGCTGGCTGACCAGGTTCACTTCCCCGCTGCTGCCATCGTCCAGCCCGGCGAGAATGGCCAGCAGCGTGGACTTACCGGAACCGGATTCGCCAATCAGGGCGATGGTTTCGGCACGTTTGACAACGAGTTCAACTCCGGTGAGGATGGAAAGCTCGTGTTCTCCCTGACCGACGGACTTCTTAAGACGATGAACTTCAACAATGTTTTCCGCTGGCATTTGCCCTTCCTGTTTTTGATGCTGATGACCTTCCGCGCGGCGGCTGCGGACACGTTATTGATTCTGGGCGATAGCCTGAGCGCGGGCTATCGTATGGCCGCCAGTGCGGCCTGGCCCGCCCTGCTCAATGATAAATGGCAGTCCCGGGCGTCTGTCGTTAACGGCAGCATCAGCGGCGATACGTCGCAGCAAGGCTTATCGCGCCTGCCTGCCCTGCTTAAGCAGCATCAACCGCGTTGGGTGCTGGTCGAACTGGGCGGTAATGATGGTTTGCGCGGCTTCCAGCCACAGCAAACGGAGCAAACGCTGCGGACTATTTTGCAGACCATTAAGGCCGCTAACGCCCAGCCGCTGCTGATGCAAATTCGCCTGCCCGCTAACTACGGCCGTCGGTATAATGAGGCGTTTAGCGCGATCTATCCTAAGCTTGCCAAAGAGTTTGATATTCCGCTGCTGCCATTTTTCATGGAAGAGGTCTATCTGAAACCCCAGTGGATGCAGGATGATGGCATTCACCCCAATCGCGATGCCCAGCCGTTCATTGCCGACTGGATGGCAACCCGGCTGGCTCCTTTAGTAAAACATGACTCGTCAAACAGCTGAGAACCTGACAGGTAAAGTTATGCAAAAATCGGTCTTAATAACAGGATGTTCCAGCGGAATTGGCCTTGAGAGCGCCCTTGAACTGAAACGTCAGGGGTTTTGGGTGCTGGCGGCCTGCCGCAAACCCGAAGATGTCGAACGCATGCGAGGGCTGGGATTTACCGGCATTCTGCTGGATCTCGATTCGCCAGAGAGCGTGGAGCAGGCCGCCGATGAGGTTATCGCCCTGACCAACAACCGGCTTTACGGCCTGTTCAACAATGCGGGCTATGGCGTATACGGCCCGCTACAGACCCTCTCACGGGAACAGCTGGAGCAGCAGTTCTCCGCAAACTTTTTTGGGGCGCATCAGCTCACCATGCGCCTTCTCCCCGCCATGCTGCCGCACGGCGAAGGGCGGATTGTCATGACCTCCTCGGTGATGGGCCTGATCTCCACGCCGGGACGCGGGGCTTACGCTGCCAGTAAATATGCGCTTGAAGCCTGGTCCGATGCGTTGCGCATGGAGCTGCGCCACAGCGGCATTAAGGTCAGCCTGATTGAACCGGGCCCCATCCGCACCCGCTTTACGGAAAACGTTAACCAGACGCAGGCGGACCAACCGGTCGAAAATCCCGGTATCGCGGCGCGTTTTACGCTTGGGCCAGAAGCCGTGGTTGCCAAAGTGCGCCACGCATTTGAGAGCGATACCCCTAAAATGCGCTATCCGGTGACGCTGGTGACCCATGCCGTCGGCTGGTTGAAACGCCTGCTGCCGGGGCGGATGATGGACAAAATTTTGCAGGGTTGAGTTGAAGCGACGACGCTTACCCCCATGTAAAGAGTAAACCGATAAAAGAGAATGCCGCATGTCCGTACAGAATATCGTCAACATAACTGAAGCTAACCTGCAACAGACACTCGAACAGTCAATGACTACACCGGTGCTGTTCTACTTCTGGTCTGAACGCAGCCAACACTGCCTGCAGCTGACGCCGGTCCTGGAAAGCCTTGCCGCGCAGTACAACGGTCAATTCATTCTGGCGAAGCTGGATTGTGACGCCGAACCGATGGTGGCTTCCCAGTTTGGCCTGCGTGCGATCCCAACCGTCTACCTGTTCCAGAACGGTCAGCCGGTGGATGGCTTCCAGGGGCCGCAGCCGGAAGAGGCGATCCGCGCCCTGCTGGATAAAGTCCTGCCGCGCGAAGAAGAGCTGAAAGCGCAGGAAGCCATGGCGCTGATGCAGGAAGGCAAGTACGACGAGGCGCTGCCGCTGTTAAAAGACGCGTGGCAGCTGTCGAACCAGAACAGCCAGATTGGTCTGCTGCTGGCAGAGACCCAGATTGCGCTGCACCGCCCCGAAGACGCGGAAGCCGTGCTGAAAACGGTGCCGATGCAGGATCAGGACACCCGCTATCAGGGCCTGGTGGCGCAGATTGACCTGCTGAAACAGGCGGCGGATACCCCTGAAATTCAGCAACTTCAGCAGCAGGTGGCGGACAACCCGGCGGATGCCGCGCTGGCAAGCCAGCTGGCGCTTCAGCTTCACCAGGTGGGGCGTAATGAAGAGGCGCTGGAGCTGCTGTTTAGCCACCTTCAGAAGGACCTGGGCGCCGCAGACGGTCAGGCGCGAAAGATGTTCCAGGAGATCCTGGCCGCGCTCGGCACCGGTGACGCGCTGGCGTCTAAGTATCGTCGTCAGCTGTACGCATTGCTATACTAACAAAAATGCCCGGTGGCGCTAACGCTTGCCGGGCCTACAAAAGCCGATATTACCCCGTCTTTTTCAACTGCGTCACCACCAGCTGGTGGCGCGCGTTGTAAAACTTCCGATAGGTCAGATAGCAGGCAATAATCGTCGACAGGCTCGCCGTAGAGAGCAGCATAAACGTCACCATAATCTGGTATTTAATCGCTTTTACCGGATCGATACCGGCAAAAATCAGCCCCGACATCATGCCCGGCAGGCTCACCAGACCCACGGTTTTGGCGGAATCCACCGTTGGGATCAGCGATGAACGAATGCTGTCGCGGATCAACCGCGCCGAGGCCACCTTCGGCGTCGCGCCCAGGCTTAGCTTCTCCTGAAGCTGTTGCTGTTCACTGCTGAAGCGTTGCCCCAGATTGTTGTAGCATAACCCGACCGCCACCATCGCATTGCCCGCAATCATCCCGGAAATGGGAATCACCTGCATCGGCGTAAACTCTATCGAGCCGGAGAGCACCAGTACCGCCAGCGTTAACGCGGTCCCGGTGGTGATGGCAATAAACGACGAGAGGAACGCTTTATCGATGTATTTACTGCGTTTCTGCGCGTTCCATGCCGCGTTAAAGCAGATAAACAGCACCATCAACAGGGTCAGCACGGCATGATTGACGTTGAAGATGTATTTCAGCACATAGCCGACGATGATGAGCTGAATGACCGCGCGAACGATACTCCACAGAATATCTTTTTCCAGCCCCAGCTTCTCCCGGTAGCTGACCACAATCGCCACCAGCACCAGGACCATCGACAGCGCCAGCGATTCGTTGGTTATGTTATGTTCACCCACGGTGAGCCTCCTCCATTTTCCCGCCCTGCGGCCTGAGCGTGATGACATCATCCGCATGGCTAATTTCGTTTGAATCGTGCGTCACCCACAGCACGGCAATATCCTGTTCACGGACGTAGCGATGAATAATCTCATTGACGTTGCGCTTGTTAGCGTCATCCAGCGCGCTGGTGATTTCATCCAGCAAAAGCACCTTCGGCAGGAATTGCAGGTTACGGATCAGCGAGACGCGCTGCTTTTCCCCGCCTGACAGTTCGGCAGTCGATTTGGTCAGCGTCTCCGGCGGAAGCCCAAAACGGGTCAGATCGTCCGCAAACTTTTTCGGATCGGGCGTTTGGTTGCGGATGTGCCAGGGGAAAACCAGATTGTCGTACACCGTGTCGCCAAACAGGGACGGCGTTTGCACGCAGTATGACACCTGCTGGCGATAGCTTTCCGGTGTAAGCGTGGCGATATCTTTCCCTTCAAACAGGATGGTTCCCTCCGTTGGACTCAGTAGCGAAGCCACGATTTTCAGGAGGGTGCTTTTGCCGCAGCCGGAGGGGCCGGTTATGAGTTTAAATTCGCCCGGAGAGAGACAAAAATCGACGTGCTGAAGGATGGTGTTATCACCCACACGAAAGCCAACATCCCTGATATCCAGAAGATTTTTTTTATTATTCATTCCGATTCCGTTAACCGCTGTGATAAGAACAGCCTTTAGCATAATCCTTTCCGCTACGCTGCGCGAATAGCCTTAACCTATCGCAAGTGTTAAACTTTTTGTTCGGTAATTGTCACCTCTATAACTACAGGAAGTCAGCAACATGACACATATCTTTTATGAGTTCTCTTCCCTGAAGCCTGGTGTTCCAGATGTGGAAACATTAATGGAAGCCATCAATTCTTCTGAACTCACGCGTTTTGTCATGGGTGCAGAGGTGGTCGATTTTGTTAAGAAGGCGCTCATCGTTAACACCACGATCGGAAGCTTTAAAAACTGCTATTTTGCTTTCGATGATGGGGCTTACTTTCTCGAGTTTGACGGCAAGGGTAAATCCAGACGCTTTACTGAGGTGCCGGACTGGTTCGTTTCCCCCGCGGAATTTGCCCGCTCGCAATGGCTGATTAACCATGACCTGGCCGATGTGAAGGCGACGGCGTTTATTGACGTGCTAATGTCCTACCCGCTTAAAGAGCGCCGGGCGCACTGCAATCTGCTGTTTGGTCTGGATCTGCATAAGGTCAATGTGGTTCCGGCGCCTACAGCCCCTGCCGGAAAAATGGGCAATAAAAACGGAAAAACCACCAAGCCTCGCGTCACGGATCTCGGCTCTTTTGAGCTTTTTACCGCGTTCTTTGCACGCATGAAAACCGCCGTCAATGCAAATGAGTTCCCCACCTTACAGGTGCTGACAGGCCAGAAGGATCTTGCAAAAGCGCCGCACAGCTTAAAGCAAGGGATCAGAACCTGGTTTAAGGGGATTACCGGCGATCTGCCGCCGAACAACAAACGTGTCGGAGCGGGCAATGCAGTACTGTTCTGCGCGCCCATTCGCGAGCAGATCCAGCAGATAGAGGCCATCGGCCTGGAAAAATACTATCAGGGCTTATCGAAAGCCATCGCTGACGCCGGGGATGGGTTTATCACCGACTTCAGCTATACCTGGTCTGAAGAGTAACGCTATGCGCCCCGCTCTCCTGGCGGGGCGTTTTAATTTTACCAGTCCGGTTCCCACCTCTTTACAGGGGCGAAATCCCGCCCGTTAACCGATATACTTACGTTCAACAAATACGCACTTTTTCTCGTTACGGCATGCAAAACAGGAGGTTTTTATGCTCATCGTTGTTCCTGTCCTTATTTTCGTTGCGCTGGTTATCGTGGGCGCAGGCGTCAAAATTGTCCCGCAGGGTTACCAGTGGACCGTCGAACGTTTCGGTCGCTACACCAATACCCTTCAGCCGGGTTTAAGCCTGATCGTCCCCTTCATGGACAGAATTGGGCGTAAAATCAACATGATGGAGCAGGTGCTGGATATTCCTTCCCAGGAAGTCATCTCCAAGGATAACGCCAACGTCACCATCGATGCGGTGTGCTTTATTCAGGTGATTGATGCGCCGAAAGCGGCCTATGAGGTGAGCAACCTGGAGCTGGCGATCGTCAACCTGACGATGACCAACATCCGTACCGTGCTTGGCTCGATGGAGCTGGACGAAATGCTCTCCCAGCGCGACAGCATTAATACCCGCCTGCTGCACATTGTTGATGAAGCCACCAATCCGTGGGGGATCAAAGTGACCCGCATTGAGATCCGCGACGTGCGCCCACCAGCAGAGCTGATTGCTTCCATGAACGCGCAGATGAAGGCCGAGCGTACCAAACGCGCCTATATTCTTGAAGCCGAAGGGGTGCGTCAGGCCGAGATCCTGAAAGCGGAAGGGGAAAAACAGTCGCAGATCCTGAAAGCCGAGGGCGACCGTCAGTCTGCCTTCCTCCAGGCAGAAGCGCGTGAACGTTCGGCAGAAGCGGAAGCCCGCGCGACGCAAATGGTTTCCGAGGCGATTGCCGCCGGGGATATCCAGGCTGTGAACTACTTCGTCGCGCAAAAATATACCGATGCGCTGAAGGAGATCGGCTCTGCGAACAACAGCAAAGTGGTGATGATGCCGCTGGATGCCAGCAGTCTGATGGGATCTATCGCCGGAATTGCCGAGTTGATCAAAGACGGCGGAAACGAGCGTAAAAAATGATTGAGCTCATCGTTGCACATCCTCATGCGTTCTGGCTAAGCCTTGGCGGCTTGCTGCTGGCCGCCGAGATGCTTGGCGGCAACGGTTATCTGCTGTGGAGCGGTGTTGCCGCTGTGATTACCGGGCTGGTCGTCTGGCTGCTGCCTGTCGGCTGGGAGTGGCAGGGCGCGCTGTTTGCCGTGCTGACGCTGCTGGCCGCCTGGCTGTGGTGGCGCTGGCTGAACAAACGGGTGAAGGCGCAGAAGCCGGTCGACGCGCATCTCAATCAGCGTGGGCAGCAGATCGTGGGTAAACGTTTTACGCTTGATAACGCGCTGATCAACGGACGCGGTCATATGCGGGTGGGAGACAGTTCATGGCCGGTGGTGGCCGATGATGACCTCAGCGCCGGCACGCGGGTTGAGGTCATTGCGGTAGAAGGCATTACCCTGCGGATTAAAGCCTGTTAGGCGTGGGTTTTACGGTGGCAGCAGCCGGAAAGATTGTCGATAATCGGGCACTCGGCGCTGTCATCTCCCGGGCAGGATTCTGCCAGCTGTAGCAGTTGCTCACGCATCGCCTGTAATTCGATGATATGGCGTTCGATCTCCGCTACTTTTTCCAGCGTACGTTTTTTCACGTCGGCACTGTGGCGTTTCGGATCGTTAAACAGGTTAACCAGCTCACCGCACTCTTCAAGGTTAAATCCTACCTGTCTTGCCTGGCGCAGTAACGTCAGTTCATCAAGATGCAGCTGCGTATAGCTGCGGTAGCCGTTCTCACTGCGCAACGGTGGCGTCACCAGCCCTTTTTCCTCATAAAAGCGAATCGCTTTGCTGGTTAAGCCGGTTTTTTTCGCAACATCGCTGATATTCACATTTCCCCCTTGACCTTCCCCTTGATGGAAGGTTTAACCTTCATAACAGTTAGCGAAAAGCAGAGTGAAGGTCAACAATTGACCAGAACATTATACGGGAGTTTTGTTATGTCTCACACTATTGACCTGACACTGGACGGCCTCTCCTGCGGCCACTGTGTCAAACGTGTTAAAGAAAGCCTGGAGCAGCGTCCTGACGTGGAAAGCGCTGAGGTGACTATCGATCATGCCGCCGTGACCGGCAGCGCCAGCGCCGACGCGCTGATTGATACCATTAAACAGGCCGGTTACGGGGCGGAGTTAAGCCACCCAAAGGCTAAACCGCTGGCAGAGTCATCATCCCCGTCGGAAGCACTGACAGCGGCCACTCCTGAGCTTCCGGTAGCTGATGATATTGATGACAGCCAACAGCTGCTGATCAACGGTATGAGCTGCGCCAGCTGTGTCTCCCGGGTACAAAACGCCTTACAGGCGGTACCGGGCGTCGCACAGGCACGGGTAAACCTGGCGGAGCGTACTGCGCTGGTGATGGGCAGTGCCTCCGCCGCAGATTTAGTGCAGGCCGTGGAGAAAGCGGGCTACGGGGCGGAGGCCATCGAAGATGATGCCGAGCGCCGCGAGCGCCAGCAGGAAACGGCTGTCGCCACCATGAAGCGCTTCCGCTGGCAGGCGATCGTCGCCCTGCTGGTCGGTATTCCGGTGATGGTGTGGGGCATGATGGGTGACAACATGATGGTCACCGCAGACAACCGCACCCTGTGGCTGGTGATTGGTCTGATTACCCTTGCGGTGATGGTGTTTGCAGGCGGACATTTCTATACCAGCGCCTGGAAGAGCCTGAAAAACCGCACCGCGACGATGGACACGCTGGTCGCGCTCGGGACGGGTGCGGCGTGGCTGTATTCGATGAGCGTTAACGTCTGGCCGCAGTGGTTCCCGATGGAGGCGCGCCATCTCTATTATGAAGCGAGCGCGATGATTATAGGTCTGATTAACTTAGGCCATATGCTCGAAGCCCGCGCGCGTCAGCGTTCGTCGAAAGCGCTGGAAAGATTACTCGATTTAACCCCGCCGACGGCCCGCGTGGTCACCGACGATGGGGAAAAAAACGTTCCTCTCTCAGAGGTGCAACCCGGTATGACGCTTCGTCTCACCACCGGTGACCGCGTGCCCGTCGACGGTGAAATCACCCAGGGCGATGCCTGGCTTGATGAAGCCATGCTGACCGGTGAGCCGATCCCCCAGCAGAAATCTCAGGGCGATGCGGTGCATGCGGGTACGGTGGTACAGGACGGCAGCGTGCTGTTCCGCGCCAGCGCCGTTGGCAGCCATACCACACTGTCACGCATCATTCGGATGGTCCGCCAGGCGCAGAGCAGTAAGCCGGAAATTGGTCAGCTTGCCGATAAAATCTCCGCCATTTTTGTGCCAGTGGTGGTCGGTATTGCCCTGCTGAGCGCGGCAATCTGGTATTTCTTCGGCCCGGCGCCGCAGATTGTCTACACCCTGGTGATCGCCACCACGGTACTGATCATCGCCTGCCCTTGTGCCCTTGGTCTGGCCACGCCGATGTCGATTATCTCTGGCGTCGGACGCGCCGCCGAATTTGGCGTACTGGTCCGTGATGCTGACGCCCTGCAACGGGCAAGCACGCTGGACACCCTCGTCTTTGACAAAACCGGCACGCTCACCGAGGGCAAACCGCAGGTAGTGGCCGTTAATACCATTGGCTGTACGGAGACGGATGCCCTGCGCCTGGCCGCCGCGCTGGAACAAGGCTCCAGTCACCCGCTGGCGCGCGCCATCCTTGAGAAAGCCGGTGATGCCCGTCTGCCGCAGGTAAGCAACTTCCGCACCCTGCGCGGTTTAGGGGTCAGCGGTGAAGCAGAAGGCCATACGCTGCTGCTGGGTAACCAGGCACTGCTAACTGAACACGGTGTTGATACGTCCGTGCTGGACGCTGAGCTGAACGCGCAGGCCTCTCAGGGCGCGACGCCGGTTCTGCTGGCGAGGAATGGTCAGGTGGCGGCGCTGCTGGCCGTACGCGATCCGTTACGCCAGGACAGCGTGGATGCCTTGCAACGCCTGCACCACGCGGGCTATCGCCTGGTGATGTTAACCGGTGATAACCCGACTACCGCTAACGCCATCGCCAGAGAAGCCGGGATTGATGAGGTGATAGCCGGCGTACTGCCAGATGGCAAAGCGGACGCCATCAGGAAATTGCAACGTGATGGTCGTCAGGTGGCGATGGTCGGCGACGGCATCAACGACGCCCCGGCGCTGGCGCAGGCTGACGTAGGTATTGCGATGGGCGGCGGGAGCGATGTCGCCATTGAAACCGCGGCGATCACCCTGATGCGCCACAGCCTGATGGGCGTGGCGGATGCGCTGGCGATTTCGAAAGCCACGTTGCGCAACATGAAGCAGAACCTGCTGGGGGCCTTCGTCTATAACTCGCTCGGCATTCCGATTGCCGCCGGGATTTTGTGGCCGCTGACCGGCACCCTGCTGAACCCGGTTGTTGCGGGTGCGGCGATGGCGCTCTCGTCAATTACCGTGGTGAGCAACGCTAACCGTCTGCTGCGGTTTAAACCGAAAGCGTAGAATCCCGGAAGCAGGCCGGGTAAGCGCAGCGCCGCCCGGCTTTCGCCTATTGCGCCCCCCTTCCCCACGCGCTAGCATGAACCTTTCCGTTTATGGAGCGCGTATGGGTCTGTTTAATCGTATAAAAACATCGTTTCGCGCCCTTTTTCCCCGCCGTTATGCCTGGCCCGGTATGGATATTTCGCTTCCGGGTGGGCAGCAACTGCACCTGGTGGGAAGCATTCATATGGGCACGCAGGATATGTCCCCCCTGCCCTCCGGCCTGATTAAACTACTGAAGCGCGCCGACGCGCTGATCGTCGAAGCCGACATCTCCGGCCATGAATCGCCGTTTGCCGGGCTGGAAAGCGACCGCCCCCTGGCTGAACGTCTTAACGAGACGCAGCTGGCTGAGCTTACCCGTCTTGCGGATGAGTCCGGCGTCTCGCTCTCAATGCTCGACACCCTGCCCCTGTGGCAAATTGCCATGGTGCTACAGGCAACCCAGGCGCAGCGCCTGGGGCTGCGCGGCGATTACGGTATCGATTATCAACTGCTGAATGCGGCAAGGGCGTGCAACCTGTCCGTCATTGAACTGGAAGGCACGGACAGCCAGATTGCGCTTCTTCGCCAGCTTCCTGATGACGGCAAGATGCTGCTGGATGATACCCTGACCCACTGGCACACCAACGCGCGTCTGCTGCAAACGATGATTGGCTGGTGGCTGGATGCGCCGCCCGCAGACGGTAAGCTGGCGTTACCGTCGACGTTCAGTGAATCGTTGTATGATGTGCTGATGAACGCGCGCAACCAGGCGTGGCGGGAGACGCTGTATGCCCTGCCTGCCGGTCGTTATGTTGTCGCGGTTGGCGCGTTGCATTTGTACGGAGAAGGGAATTTGCCGTCGCTGCTGAAATAAAAAAATGGCCAATATTTCTATTGGCCCGTCAAAGAGGAATTTCATCGTTTTTATTATACCGAAGTGACCTTCGGCTACGCCGATTGTCGCTCAAAGTAACCATCACTGCCAATACTATTGCGCAAGATGGTGCTATTTTTTAGACAAACGTCAGGCGTATGCTGCTGGCATGAACCGTCTGTCGTAAGAAGGATAGCCATGACTCCCGCCGTTAAATTACTCGAAAAAAACAAAATTTCTTTCCGGATCCACACCTACGATCACGATCCGAACGAAACCAACTTTGGTGATGAAGTGGTGCGCAAGCTGGGGCTGAACGCGGACCAGGTATACAAAACGCTGCTGGTCGCGGTGAATGGCGATATGAAGCACCTCGCCGTGGCAGTGACGCCCGTCGCCGGACAGCTTGATCTGAAGAAAGTGGCCAAAGCGCTGGGAGCGAAAAAGGTCGATATGGCAGACCCGATGGTTGCGCAACGCACTACGGGTTATCTGGTCGGCGGGATCAGCCCGCTCGGCCAGAAAAAGCGTCTGCCGACCCTGATCGATGCGCCTTCGCAGGAATTTGAGACGATCTATATTTCTGGCGGCAAACGCGGGCTGGATATCGAACTGGCCGCAGGCGATCTGGCGAAAATGCTGGACGCGAAATTTGCGGATATTGCGCGCAGGGATTGAGAAAATTGCCCGGTGGCGCTGCGCATACCGGGCCTACGATTCGAATGTAGGCCGGGTAAGGCGTAGCCGCCACCCGGCACAACACACCCGCTCTACTGCCAGCTCACCTCGCCCTTCGGCTCATACGCGTTCACGTCAATCGGTGAATTTTGCTGGATAAACTGCTTTAACACTTCCGCATCAATAAACCCGGTATTTACATAGCCCGGTTTGTTATCGATATGCGGATAGCCGTCGCCGCCGGTGGCGTTAAAGCTTAACGTTGCCAGGCGGTAGGTTTTCGCCGGATCAACAGGTTCGCCTTTGATTTTGAGATCGTTGAGCTTACCGTCCTTCGCGACGAAGCTGACGTTAGCAAACTGCGGATACGCTCCGGAGTCCGGCTTCATCTGCGCCACGGCGGTCAGGTAGTCAATTACCTCTTTCCCGCTCATGTCCGCATACACCACCACGTTGCCAAACGGCTGCACTTTGAGCACGTCTTTATAGGTGATGTTTCCGCCTTCGATGGAATCACGAATACCGCCGCCGCTCATCACGCCGAAATCCGCATTCGTGCGCGCCATCTGCGCGGCCAGCACCAGACGCCCCATGTTGGTTTGTACGAAGCGGACTTTGCTGCGGTCCCCTTCCAGTCGTCCGTTAAGCGTGCCTATCTTCACGTCCAGCTGCGCTTTCCCTTTGCTCTGGAACGGCGTCAGCAGGGAGAGCATCTGCTGGTTTTCAGCGATCTCTGGCGTGTAGAGTACCCGCTCGCTTTTGCCGTCCGGGTAGGTCACTTTCTTCTTCAGGTTGACCGGGATGAGCTGATAGTGCACCAGCTTCATCTCGCCGTTACGGAATTCGAAATCCGCACGGCCAACGTATTTACCCCACTCGTGGGCCTGTACAATCCAGATACCGTTCTGACGATCCGGCGCGCACGGCGTGCCGGGCACATAATCTACCTGCTTTTTATTCTCAGAAGCCATGCAGACCGGATCCTGCGAATGACCGCCCACAATCATCGCCAGCGAGCCCGCAGGAAGGCTGCGCGCCATCTCCACGTCGCCCGGCGCGTTAGAGCCGTGCTGACCGTTGTCGTAATGCCCCATGTGGGTGGTAGCGATAATCACATCCGGTTTTTCATTCTGCTGCAACTCCTGGATCACCAGCTTCGCTTCGTCCGCCGGTTTACGGAATTCGATGTCGGTGAAAAATTCAGGGTTGCCAATTTTGGCCGTATCGTCGGTGGTTAAGCCGATGACCGCGATCTTCAGATCCTGACGCTTAAACAGCGCCCACGGTTTAAACAGGCGCTCGCCGGTGCTTTTCTGATAAATATTGGCGGAAAGGAACGGAAATTTGGACCACTTTTCCTGCTGGCGCAATACGCTCAGCGGGTTATCAAACTCGTGGTTTCCGACCGCCATCGCGTCGTAACCAATTAAATTCATGCCGCGGAAATCAGGCTCGGCATCCTGCAAATCAGATTCCGGTACGCCGGTATTAATATCCCCGCCCGACAGCAACAGCACGCTGCCGCCCTGAGCCGAGACCTCTTTACGAATGCCGTCCACCAGCGTTTTTTGCGCCGCCAGGCCATATTCACCGTATTCGCTGCGCCAGAAATGGCCGTGATGATCGTTAGTATGCAGAATGGTAATTTTATAGGTTTTATCTTTTTCATACGCCTGCGCGGGCAGGCTTGTCAGCCCCCATGCGGCGATGAGCGCCAGCGCGACGCCACGCTTTATTAACTTCATCTTCTCTCTCCCTGACCCATAGACAAACGCAAAAATTACAGTGACTCACAAGAATAGACAAATAAGTTTTCAGAATTGCGACTTTCTTCAAATGTCACGGACGGGTATGTTAGTCGGATAATAATTACTCCCTGCATCTCTAATTACAAATTGACGTGGTATTTATGGCAATCAGTGAATCAACCCAGCCTGTTCAGGGCGTTCCGGCGTCGCCGCCGAAATCGCGCACTTCCTTCAAAGTATTAGGCGCAATCAGTCTCTCTCATCTGCTCAACGACATGATCCAGTCGCTGATTCTGGCGATCTACCCGCTGTTGCAGTCTGAGTTCTCATTAACCTTCGTGCAGATCGGGATGATTACCCTGACCTTCCAGCTGGCCTCTTCGCTGCTACAGCCGGTGGTGGGCTACTGGACGGACAAATACCCGATGCCATGGTCGCTGCCCATTGGGATGTGCTTCACCCTGAGCGGGCTGGTGCTGCTGGCCATGGCGGGCAGCTTTGAGGCGGTACTGGTTGCCGCGGCGCTGGTAGGAACCGGTTCATCGGTGTTCCATCCGGAATCGTCCCGCGTGGCGCGTATGGCCTCCGGCGGACGCCACGGGCTGGCGCAGTCTCTGTTCCAGGTGGGGGGGAACTTTGGTAGCTCCCTCGGTCCTCTGCTGGCGGCGGTAATTATCGCGCCTTACGGCAAAGGCAACGTGGCGTGGTTTGTGCTGGCCGCGCTGCTGGCGATTGTCGTCCTGGCGCAAATCAGCCGCTGGTATGCCGCGCAGCACCGCGTAAATAAGGGAAAACCTGTCGCGAAGATAACCAATCCCCTTCCGCGTAATAAGGTGATCCTTGCCGTCAGCGTGTTGCTGGTGCTGATTTTCTCGAAATATTTCTATATGGCGAGCATTAGCAGCTATTACACCTTCTATCTGATGCAAAAATTCGGATTATCGGTACAAAACGCCCAGTTCCATCTCTTTGCCTTCCTGTTTGCGGTGGCGGCAGGCACGGTGATTGGCGGCCCTGTGGGAGATAAAATCGGACGTAAATATGTGATTTGGGGCTCTATCCTCGGCGTTGCGCCGTTTACGCTTGTTTTACCGTACGCAACGCTGGAATGGACCGGAATATTGACAGTGATTATTGGTTTTATTCTCGCGTCGGCGTTTTCAGCCATTCTGGTCTATGCGCAGGAGCTGCTGCCGGGACGTATCGGTATGGTTTCCGGTCTCTTTTTCGGTTTTGCCTTTGGCATGGGCGGCCTTGGCGCCGCCGTGTTAGGGATGGTTGCAGACCACACCAGCATCTTCCTGGTCTATAAAATCTGCGCTTTCCTGCCACTTCTGGGGATGTTGACCATATTCCTGCCTGACAACCGTCATAAAGCGTAACTTCATGGCTGCCAAAGTTAAACTTTGGCAGCCGGATAACCTGATGCCATAAGGCTTTCCTCCCCCTCCCCTCAGCAAATTTATCAAAATCTGCCTTTTTTCGTGCTTATTGCCTTTTTATTGTGATTTCAACAATTATTCATAAACATAAGCGTAAAAATTGTCATAAACTATTAATCGGCTTTTTGGTATTTGCACCAAAAATGGATCACCCA
Organism: Enterobacter cloacae complex sp. ECL411; assembly: GCF_021869665.1. NCBI lineage: Bacteria > Pseudomonadati > Pseudomonadota > Gammaproteobacteria > Enterobacterales > Enterobacteriaceae > Enterobacter > Enterobacter cloacae complex sp. ECL411. Next base: position 1,102,734 of record NZ_CP091486.1, on the reverse strand, counting down.
TCGCGAAAGGAGACGGAATGCACCACGCCACACCGCTTATCACCACCATTGTTGGTGGACTTGTGCTCGCTTTTATCCTCGGCATGATTGCCAACAAACTGCGTATTTCGCCCCTGGTAGGCTATTTGTTAGCGGGCGTGCTGGCAGGACCCTTTACGCCGGGTTTTGTCGCAGATACCAAACTTGCACCGGAGCTGGCGGAACTGGGCGTTATCCTGCTGATGTTTGGCGTCGGACTGCATTTTTCCCTGAAGGATCTGATGGCGGTAAAGTCGATCGCCATACCGGGAGCGATCGCCCAGATAGGGGTGGCGACGCTGCTGGGCATGGCGCTTTCGGCGGTGCTGGGCTGGTCAATCATGACCGGTATAGTATTTGGGCTGTGTCTTTCAACCGCTAGTACCGTGGTGCTGCTGCGCGCGCTTGAAGAGAGACAGCTAATAGACAGCCAGCGCGGGCAAATCGCGATTGGCTGGCTGATAGTTGAAGATCTGGTGATGGTGTTGACGCTGGTACTGCTGCCCGCCGTCGCCGGGATGATGGAAAAAGAGAATATCGGCTTCGCTTCGCTGGCGCTGGATATGAGCATTACCATCGGTAAGGTTGTGGCGTTTATTGCCATCATGATGCTGGTGGGCCGCCGTCTGGTGCCGTGGATCATGTCCCGCAGCGCCGCCACCGGCTCGCGTGAACTGTTCACGCTTTCGGTCCTTGCGCTGGCGCTGGGCATTGCCTTTGGCGCTGTCGAGCTGTTTGACGTCTCCTTTGCGCTGGGCGCGTTCTTCGCCGGGATGGTGCTGAACGAGTCCGAGCTGAGCCACCGTGCCGCGCACGATACTCTGCCACTACGTGATGCGTTCGCGGTGCTGTTCTTTGTCTCCGTCGGGATGCTGTTCGACCCGATGATCCTCATCCAGCAGCCGCTGGCCGTGCTGGGTACGCTGGCAATCATCATCTTTGGTAAGTCCGTTGCCGCCTTCTTCCTGGTGCGGATGTTCGGTCACTCGCCGCGCACGGCGCTGACCATCGCCGCCAGCCTGGCGCAGATTGGCGAGTTCGCCTTTATTCTGGCTGGTCTGGGAATGGCCCTGAATCTGCTGCCACAGGCTGGGCAAAATCTGGTGCTGGCGGGGGCGATCCTCTCCATCATGTTGAACCCGGTATTGTTTGCCCTGCTGGAGAAATATCTCGAGAAGACCGAAACCCTCGAAGAGCTGACGCTGGAAGAGGCGACAGAAGAAGAGAAACAGATCCCGGTGGATATCTGCAACCACGCGCTGCTGGTCGGTTTTGGCCGCGTCGGCAGCCTGCTGGGTGAAAAACTGATGGCTCAGGGCATTCCACTTGTAGTGATTGAAACGTCACGCACCCGCGTCGACGAACTTCGCGAACGCGGCATCCGCGCGGTGCTGGGCAACGCGGCTAACGAAGAGATTATGAATCTGGCGCATCTGGACTGCGCTCGCTGGCTGCTGCTCACTATCCCGAACGGTTACGAGGCTGGCGAGATTGTCGCCACAGCCCGTGAAAAATGCCCGCATATCGAAATCATAGCCCGCGCCCATTATGATGACGAAGTGGAGTACATTACCGAGCGCGGCGCGAATCAGGTGGTGATGGGTGAGCGTGAGATTGCGAATACGATGCTGACAATGCTGACGAAGCCGCCGGTTGAAGAGGCAGTGACGGGGTAAGTTTTGTGCGGCCTGGTCCCCTCACCCCAGCCCTCTCCCCAAAGGGGAGAGGGTGTTCAAGTTCCCTCTCCCCTTTGGGGAGAGGGCCAGGGTGAGGGGTCTTCTTTTACCTGTCCCAATACGCCTCTTCGAGGCTGTCTTCCCGTTCCGGCAGCCCACGCGTTAAGCGCGGTGAATGCTGGTTCAGCACCTGATAACTCACGCGGTTCGCGTACTTGCACACCTGCGCCAGCGAGGAATAGGTCAGCCAGTTGAAGGTGTGTTTGCTGGAATTCGGCACATTGGTTTTGTGGTAGGCGTTAGCGGTGATGTCGTGCAGCAGCGCGGCCAGCGCGCCGTCGCCCGCGCCGTTGGTGTTCATGATCTTCTCGGGGCCACCCATATACGGTGCAATGTGGGAGAAGATACGCAGCGGGTTGATGCAGTCTTTATGACGCATGGCGCGGCTGAACTCGTACTGGTTAAATTCGGCGATAGCGCCCGGCAGCAGCGGGTGCTGGGTTTTCCGCTTGCTCTCTTCTTCCGTGAAGCCCGCCATGTACAGCCCGACCGGCCCGGCGGTGCAGAGCACCAGATCCACCCAGTCCAGCGCCTTATCAGACGCCAGCAGCGGATCGCTTTCGCCGGTCAGCGCTTCGGCTTCTTCTTCATTCATCGCCAGAATCGAGACGTGTTCTTTCAGGAAGGCCTGCCACCACTCCGGGTTGTCGGCAATGACGAATTTGGTGCCCAGCGTCAGAACCACAGGCACGTTGTATTTCTTCGCATACTCAATTGCCTTCATGGTTGCGTCCGGCATTGGTTCGCCCGGCTTGCAGCGCACCAGATAAGACGTCAACACCAGCGCAGACGCGCCCGCGATCACCTCTTCCGGGATACTTTCAGCGCGCAGCTTGTTCATATAGCCGGGGCTGATGGCAAAGGTACGCTCGCCGGAATCGCTTATCAGCGTAAAGCAACGACCAATCGGCCCGTCAACGCCCTGCAAATAGTTCAGATCGGTGCGGCTGGAGGTATTGCACAGGTAGCGGTAGGCGTAGCCACCGATTTCGATATTGCTGCACATCACGCCAAGCAGCACCGAGCGGTCGTCTGCCAGAACGGAGTAGTTGTGCATGGTGTTACCGATGGTGCCGCCAGCAAACTGGTGGGTGATAAGATTTTCGCGCATCAGGTCCTGATACAGCGCTTCGGCAACGTCATCCTCAATCACCAGCGAGTGCCCGGCGCTCAGACCGTAACGTGCGACAAACGCATCATCCACTTTGGCTTCAATGTCCACCAGCGTCTGATCGATACCGACCACCCAGGCAGCGCTGGTTTCGCTTTCCTGCTGAATTTGCTGTAACAGCGGATCGCGGGCATCGACGGGGAAATAGTGTTTGGACTTACGTTTACCGGGAAATTTCATGGTCTGAACTGTGCAAAGAATACGGGCCGGGAATGGTAGCACAAACCCGGCCCGTAACGCGATCAGCGGCGGGTGGTGACCAGTGACACCATCATATCGATGTGTTCAGGGGAGTCGTTAAGCGCAGGAATGTATTCGTATTTTGTTCCGCCGGCCTCCATGAAGAACTCTTTGTTCTGGACGGCAATCTCTTCCAGCGTTTCCAGACAATCCGCCGAGAAGCCCGGCGACATAACCTGAATGTGCTTCACGCCCTTCTCGCCCAGCATTTTTAGCGTTTCATCAGTATACGGGGTCAACCACGGTTCACGACCGAAGCGCGACTGGAAGGTCATCATCACCTTCTCAGGCGGCAGGCCGAGGGCGGAGACCAGCTCGCGGGTGGTATCGCGGCAACGCTGGGGGTAATCGTCCCCTTCGTTCGCGAAACGCTGCGGAATACCGTGATAGGAGAGCAGCAGCAGATCCGGCTCGCCGTGTTTTTCAAACGACGCGCGCGCGCTGCTGGCAAGCGCCTGAATGTACAGCTCGTTATCGGCGTAGTCGCGGATAAAGGTGATGCCCGGTATACGGCGGCGGGTCGCCAGAATGCGTGCCAGTTCGTCCCAGACGGCAGCCACCGTGGAGCACGAATACTGCGGATAAAGGGCCAGCACCACAATGTGTTCAACGCCCTGCGCCAGAAGAGAGTCGACGGCGCTTTCCAGGGATGGCTTACCGTAGCTCATACCGAGCGCAACGGGCATGTCCGGCAGACGGGCGGCCAGCGCCTTCTCCTGACGACGGCTGTAGACCATCAGCGGCGAGCCTTCTTCCATCCACACGGACTGATAGAGCTTTGCTACACGCGGAGAACGAATCGGCAGAATGACACCACGCAGCAGTGGCCACCACAGCAGTCTTGGGGTATCCACGACGCGCGTGTCGCTTAAAAATTGTCGCAGGTAGCGTTTTACCGCCGCTGGAGTAGGTGCTTCTGGGGTGCCCAGATTGGCAAGCAGGATGCCGGTTTTCGCCTGACTCATTCACGCCTCTTAACCATTTGATAGGCTGTCAATTGTAGCGGAAATGCGTTTAAACGAAACCCATTGCTGTAATAGGTAAGATGAGAATTTTTCTCACCCGGGGCTCCGGGTGAGAGAGGTGCGCTTAGCCGAGGATTTTTTCCAGCTCTGCACGTACGTCAGCCACGGCTTTGGTGCCGTCAACTTTCGCGTATTTGGTGTTACCCGCCTGCGCCTCTTTGGAGTAGTAGCCGATCAGCGGTGCGGTCATCTGATGGTATTCCACCAGGCGTTTACGCACGGTTTCTTCCTGGTCGTCTTTACGGGTGGTCAGCTCTTCGCCGGTCACGTCGTCTTTGCCTTCAACCTTAGGCGGGTTGAATTTGATGTGGTAAACGCGGCCAGAGGCAGCGTGCACGCGACGGCCAACGATACGGTCAACGATCAGTTCGTCCGGTACATCGAACTCCAGCACGTAATCCACGTTGATGCCCGCTTCTTTCATGGCGTCAGCCTGAGGAATGGTGCGCGGGAAGCCGTCCAGCAGGAAACCATTGCGGCAGTCTTCCTGAGCAATGCGCTCTTTTACCAGCGCGATAACCAGTTCGTCGGTCACCAGCTTGCCTGCGTCCATGATGTCTTTAGCTTGTTTGCCCAGCTCGGAGCCAGATTTAACAGCGGCACGCAGCATGTCACCAGTAGAGATTTGCGGAATACCGTATTTCTCCATGATGAACTGAGCCTGAGTTCCCTTACCCGCGCCCGGAGCGCCAAGCAGAATAATACGCATTGCGAAAATCCCCTCAAATGTCGATTCAATTTTTCAAAAGCGCTAAACAATACCACCAGAACGGGTATCGCTCAAGGAAGGCGGGGAGGCTGAAACGGTTAACGGGGGGAGATTATTTGGGTTAGTGCGAGAATGCCCCCTCACCCTAACCCTCTCCCCAAAGGGGAGAGGGGACGATTATACCCTCTCCCCTTTGGGGAGAGGGCCAGGGTGAGGGGTAGGTTTTGTATTACGCCAGCAGCAGCGCATTCACACGTTTAATGAACAGGTTAGGATCTTCCAGGGTGCCGCGCTCGGCCAGCAGGGACTGATCCAGCAGCAGTTCAACCCACTCCGCAAAGCGGGCGTCGTCCTGGGTATCCGCCGCGCGTTTCACTAGCGGATGATCCGGATTAAGCTCAAAGATATATTTCACTTCCGGCACGGCCTGGCCCGCCGCAGCGAACAGTTTCGCCATCTGGGTGCTCATTTCGTCCGCATCGGTGGTGACAATGGCTGGCGTATCGGTCAGACGGTGCGTGAAGCGCACCTCTTTCACGCGGTCGCCCAGCAGGGTTTTCACGCGCTCAACGAACGGCTCCAGCGCCTTCTCGGCTTCCTTCACGCTGTCGTCCACTTCATCCGCCAGCTTATCGATAGACTCGTCGGCTTTAGCAACGGACTGGAAGGATTTACCGTCGAACTCGGTCAGGTAGTTCATCATCCACTCGTCGATGCGGTCAGACAGCAGCAGCACTTCGATGCCTTTCTTACGCAGCAGCTCCAGATGCGGGCTGCTCTTCGCTGCCGCATAGCTGTCGGCGGTGATGTAGTAGATCTTCTCCTGCCCTTCTTTCATGCGGGAGACGTACTCTTCCAGCGACACGGTCTGGGCGGAGGAGTCGTTGTGCGTAGAGGCGAAGCGCAGCAGTTTAGCGATAGCTTCCACGTTCGCGGTGTCTTCCGCCGGGCCTTCTTTCAGCACCAGGCCGAACTGTTTCCAGAAGGTCTGGTATTTTTCCGCATCGTCTTTCGCCAGTTTTTCCAGCATCTGCAACGCTCGCTTGGTCAGGGCGTTACGCAGGTTACGGGTGACGGTGCTGTCCTGGAGAATTTCACGGGAGACGTTCAGCGGCAGATCGTTGGAATCTATCAGGCCACGCACAAAGCGCAGGTAGTTCGGCATGAACTGCTCGGCGTCGTCCATGATGAAGACGCGCTGCACGTACAGCTTCAGGCCGTGCTTGTGATCGCGGTTCCACATGTCCCACGGCGCCTGCGCCGGAATGTACAGCAGGCTGGTGTACTCCTGCTTCCCTTCCACACGGTTGTGGCTCCAGGTCAGCGGGTCGGTAAAGTCGTGGGCGATGTGCTTGTAAAACTCGTTGTACTCGTCGTCTTTAATTTCAGCTTTGTTGCGCGTCCACAGCGCCTGCGCCTTGTTGATTTTCTCCCAGGAAACCACGGTTTCGCCGTCTTTCTCTTCCTGTTTTTCAATCTCAACCGGCAGCGCGATGTGGTCAGAATATTTGCTGATAATGGAGCGTACGCGCCAGTCGTTCAGGAAATCGTCTTCGCCTTCGCGCAGGTGCAGAGTGATTTCGGTGCCGCGATCCGCTTTGGTGATATCATCAACGGTGTATTCGCCTTCCCCTTTGGATTCCCACAGCACGCCGTTTTCGGCGCTGTCGCCCGCGGCGCGGGTGCGCACGGTGACTTTATCCGCCACGATGAATGCCGAGTAGAAGCCTACGCCGAACTGACCGATCAGCTGGCTGTCTTTCGCCTGGTCAGAGCCCATGGACTCGAGGAACGCTTTGGTGCCGGATTTAGCGATGGTGCCAAGGTGGTCGATCACCTCGTCGCGGTTCATCCCGATGCCATTATCGGCAATCGTCAGGGTGCGGTTCTCTTTATTAAAAGAGACGCGCACGCGCAGTTCGCCATCGCCTTCGTACAGATCCGGGTTGGACAGCGCGCGGAAGCGCAGCTTGTCCGCCGCATCGGAGGCGTTGGAAATCAGCTCACGCAGGAAGATTTCTTTGTTGGAATACAGGGAATGGATCATCAGGTGCAGAAGCTGTTTTACTTCTGACTGGAAACCACGGGTTTCTTGTCCTTTCATCTAAGTCGACCTCAACAATGCCATTTAATGGGGTTGTAAAACGTTGAGTGAGAGATGGGGATAAGGGGGGGGATTTTCAAGCGGAGGCCGCGCACGCAGCCTCCGTTTGGTCAGAAAATAATCTTGTGTCGTCCGGCCAGCGAGTGCGACAGCGTGGTGCCGTCGACCATCTCCAGCTCACCGCCGACCGGCACGCCGTGGGCGATGCGGCTGGCGTCAACGCCGTACTGCGCGCACAGCTCGGCGATGTAGTTGGCGGTTGCCTCCCCTTCCACCGTCGGGTTGGTGGCGAGGATCACCTCTTTGATCGTCTCGGACTCAAGACGCTGTTCAAGACGATCGAGACCGATATCATCCGGGCCGATGCCGTCCAGCGGGGAGAGATGCCCCATCAGCACGAAATAGCGGCCGGAAAACTGCCCGGTTTGTTCGATGGCGTAGATGTCCGCCGGACTCTCCACCACGCAAATCTGACCGTTTTCCTGACGACGCGGGTTCGTGCAGATGTTACAGACGTCCTGCTCGGTAAAGGTCCGGCAATCCGCACAGTGACCAATTTCTGACATGGCGCGGGTCAGAGCCTGCGCCAGGCGCATCCCGCCGCTGCGGTCGCGCTGCAATAGCGTAAACGCCATACGCTGCGCCGACTTCGGGCCAACGCCCGGCAGGCAGCGCAGTGCTTCCATTAACTGCGTGAGCAGCGGACTGGTTTGCATCAGAATGGCATCTTAAAGCCCGGCGGCAGTTGCATACCGCTGGAAACAGAGGCCATTTTCTCTTTCTGGGTTTCGTCGATACGGCGAGCGGCATCGTTAAACGCGGCTGCAACCAGATCTTCCAGCATCTCTTTATCGTCTTCGAGCAGGCTCGGGTCGATTTCAACGCGACGGCAGTTATGCGCACCGTTGATGGTCACCTTGACCAGACCGGCACCGGATTCACCCGTGACTTCCAGCTGAGCGATCTCTTCCTGCATCTTCTGCATTTTTTCCTGCATCTGCTGAGCCTGCTTCATCAGGCCACCCAGACCGCCTTTTCCACCAAACATAGGCTTCTCTCTTCTTTCACGTTAAGGATTACAACCGTAAGTCAGACTCACGATCAAAGGGGGCGAATACTCTCTTCATCCAGATCGGCGTCGAAGAACCGGCGCAGGGTCTGGATGTTGTTATCCGCGATAATCGACTCGCGCGCCTGCGCGAGCTTCTCTTCATAAATCGCCTGTCGCCACTCGAGCGGCGTTTTCACCGCCGGATTATCATCTTCAATGATAGTCAATTCAACCGGCACACCCTGTAAGGCGGTAAGCGCCTCGGCCAGCGCCTTTTGCGCGCCTGGGGAGTTGAGGTGCCGCTGGCCAGGGCGCAGGTGCAGACGCACCTGATTGCCTTCCTGCTCTTTCCAGGCATTCAGCGCGACCTGCTCCACCAGCTTCGGCAGCTGAAGTTTGCTGACCTCAGCGGCCCAGGCGTCGCGCTCGATGGACTCTTCCGCGAGCTTCGCGGACAGCTCCGGCGTTTTTTCATGCTCAAGCGCCTTTTTCAGCGCTTTTGGCGTGGCGACCACTTCCTTGACCGTTTCAACAACGGTAGTCGCCTTCCAGCGGTATGCCTCTTCTTTCGCCGGGGCTTTTTGCTCGAGCGCGGACGGTGCCGGACGCGACTGCACGCGCTCCGTTACCGAGGCCAGTCGTTCAAGCGCGGCGTTGTTCACCGGCCGCGCTCTTGCAGGCGCTGCCGGTTCACTCTTTTTTGGTTTGGTTGCTCCCTGCGCACGTTGCAACTGGCTTCGCGCGGCAAGCACCGAACTGGTGGCATCCGACAGCGGCACGTTCTGCGGCGGCGGCGATGCCGGTTGCGGTGGCACCTGCTGCGGTGACATTACCGCGGTCGGCGCAACCGGCGCAAAGGACTGCCGGGGGGTTTCCGGCTCCGGCAATGGCTTGCGCGGATGGAAGGCCAGCGCGCGCAGCAGCGTCATTTCAACGCCCATCCGGCGATCCGGTGCAAACGGCAGCTCTTTGCGGCCAATCAGCAGGGTTTGATAATAAAGCTGAACATCAGCCGGCGGCACGGTGCGCGCAAGTTCACGCATCCGCTGTTCAATGGTCGCCATGTCCGCGCCAATGGCCGACGGAGACAATTGCAGCATCGCCACGCGATGCAGCAGGCTGAGCATCTCGACCAGCAGCGCTTCCCATTCAATGCCACGGGCGGCGGCATCGTTGACGAGGGTCATTACCCGCTCACCGTTGGCGGCGATCATCGCTTCGATAAGCGACAGCGCCTGATCGTCATCCAGCGTGCCGAGCATGGTGCTGACCGCGTCAGTGGAAAGCTTACCGTCACCGCTGGCAATTGCCTGGTCAGTCAGGCTCAGCGCATCACGCAGGCTGCCGTCCGCCGCGCGGGCCAGCAGCTGCAGGGCGCGCGGCTCGTGAACGATCTTTTCTTCATCAAGAATGTGTTCAAGCTGAGCGCGGATCTGCTCAACGTCCAGCGCCTTCAGATGGAATTGCAGGCAGCGCGACAGGATCGTGACCGGCAGCTTTTGCGGATCGGTGGTCGCCAGCAGGAATTTTACATGCGCAGGCGGCTCTTCCAGCGTTTTCAGCAGGGCGTTGAAGCTGTGGCGCGACAGCATGTGCACTTCATCGATCAGATAGACCTTGAAGCGGCCGCGCGCCGGGGCGTACTGCACGTTGTCGAGCAGATCGCGGGTGTCTTCCACCTTGGTGCGCGAGGCGGCGTCGATCTCGATCAGATCGACAAAACGCCCCTGCTCGATCTCGCGGCAGTTGTCACATACGCCGCACGGGGTGGCGGTGATCCCGGTTTCGCAGTTCAGACCTTTTGCCAGCAGGCGGGCAATAGAGGTTTTACCGACGCCGCGGGTGCCGGAGAAAAGATAGGCGTGATGGATGCGACCTAGCGACAAGCCGTTCGCCAGGGCCGTCAGCACATGTTCCTGACCGACAACGTCAGCAAAGGTTTGTGGTCGCCATTTACGGGCTAACACCTGATAACTCATGGGCAGGCTCTGCAACGCTGGAAGGTGAATTAATGGAGGGGAATGCTATCACAACCTCACCCATTGAGCGAGGTTGTGAGATACGGGATTAATGTCCCGGGAAAGGCACCAGGCTGTAGCTGGTAATACCCTGTTTTTCCAGGCGCTGCTCGCCGCCGAGATCGAACAGGTTGATGATGAATGCCGCGTCGGTCACTTCCCCGCCCAGACGACGGATCAACTTCACGGTCGCTTCGATGGTGCCGCCGGTTGCCAGCAGATCGTCCACCACCAGCACTTTGTCGCCTGGCTTGATGGCATCAACGTGAATTTCCAGCTGATCGGTGCCGTATTCCAGCTCATAGCTCTCAGCAATGGTTTCACGCGGCAGTTTGCGCGGCTTACGCACCGGCACAAAACCCACGCCCATCGCCAGCGCAACCGGTGCGCCGAACAGGAAGCCACGGGCTTCGGTACCTACTACTTTGGTGATCCCGGCGTTTTTATAACGCTCAACCAGCAGTTCAATGCTGAGGGCGTACGCTTTCGGGTCTTCCAGCAAGCTGGTGACATCACGGAAAAGAATGCCAGGCTTTGGATAATCCTGGATACTTTTGATGCTATTTTTCAGATATTCAAGCTGCTGTGCAGTTGCGGTCATCGGTTTGTGCCTAAATGAAACAGTGTTACTCACGGCGCGCGACGAGTCGGTCAAAGTAACAGTTGTTTAACCTTTGACCAGGCGCACCTGTGCTCGAAAACGGTCGAATTTACTGGCTGTGCGCCATAATTGCAACCGCCATGATGAGGCTTCAGTGCTTTTGTTGCTTTTCATCAACCACGGGGATCCGCCACATGAAGATCAGCAGGCAGACCAGGATCGCCAGCAGCAGAATGCGCACCCACATCATTTTCACCAGCCATAACGAGACGGCGAAGGTGATCAGGATGAAGGCAATGGCGCGCGGCTTGGCCCCGGGCGGCATGGCCCGGTGTTTTTGCCAGTGCCGCAGGTAGCCGCCAAACCACGAACGGTACAGGAGCCAGTGGTGAAAACGCGGCGACGAGCGGGCGAAGCACCAGGCGGCCAACAGGATGAACGGGGTGGTCGGCAGCAAGGGCAATACGATGCCCAGCGTACCCAGCACTACCGCGAGCCAGCCAATGATGATTAAAATAGTACGCTGCATAATGCGAATCGTTATCAAACTGAACGGCTACTTTACCACTGGAGAGCGCATTGAAAACAGCACTGCTTCTTGAGAGGCTGCAAAATCAGCTGATCGCGCTGCGGGCGCAGGCCACACCGCTGATGGGACATGCTACGCTGAAACCGCGCTTTGATCGGCAGCTCTTCCGCACCCGCAGTACCGTCATTCAGGATTACCTTGCTGAAATGCAGACCAACCTCGACGAGCTTCGCCACGCGGTTGAGAGTGAACAGCAGGAACAGGTGGTGTGGCTTGCGGAGCATCTTACTGAGCAGATCACCGCCCTGCACCGCGAAATCGCCGCCTGGCCGCTACGGGCGTGGGACAGCGCCTCGCCTGGGCTCGGAAAATGGCAGCGCAAGCGGCTGGAGAACCAGGAGTTTGAGCGGCGTCTGTTTGAGATGAAGTGTGAGCGCGAAGCCCGCCTGACCACCAGCGAAACGCTGCAAGAGCAGCAGTTATTAATGCGTGAAATCAGCGCGCTGGAAGGCCGCATCGTCCGCTGCCGTCAGGCGCTGGATGAGATTGAACGCGTCATTGAACGCCTGACCCGTTAACAGGAGCCACTAATGTCACTGGAAAATGCCCCCGACGAGGTCAAGCTGGCCGTCGATTTAATTATGCTGCTGGAGAATCACGAGATCCCGGCGGAGACGGTGCTGAAAGCGCTGGAGATTGTGCGGCGGGATTTTGAGGGAAAGGTGAAGGCCGGTTGCCCTCACCCTAGCCCTCTCCCTGGAGGGAGAGGGGACCGTTAGGTGCGGTTTGAAAGATCTGCACTGATTCGCTTTTATCCTCTCCCCTCTGGGGAGAGAGCAGGGAGAGGGGCGGAGTTTTCGTCACCCTTAATCTCGCGCTTCACTTCCGTATGTTCGTCACCTTTCTCATTGCGCAGGTGAACCTCAAGCTGGTTGAAGGCGATATTAATGTTGTTTTCACGGCACAGACGGTCAATGGTGCGGTTCAGCTCATCGACGGTGTAGCTGCGATCGCGTAGTTCGCGTACGTACAGGCGCAGCTCATGATCCAGCGTGCTTGGCCCGAAGGTGGTGAAGAACACGTCAGGCGCAGGATCGTGCATCACTTTAGGATGTGATTTCGCGGCTTCCAGCAGGACCTCTTTCACTTTATCCAGATCTGAACCATAGGCCACCCCGAGTCGGACCACCACGCGCGTCGTAGTATCCGAAAGCGACCAGTTGATCAGTCGCTCGGTCACGAAGGCTTTGTTCGGGATGATCACCTCTTTACGATCGAAGTCAGTGATGGTGGTCGCACGAATACGGATTTTGCTGACGGTCCCGGAGAAGGTGCCGATGGTGACGGTATCGCCGATACGCACCGGACGTTCGAACAGGATTATCAGGCCAGAAACAAAGTTACCGAAGATCTCCTGCAAGCCGAAGCCCAGACCTACCGACAGCGCCGCCGCCAGCCACTGGAGTTTATCCCACGAGACGCCCAGCGAGCCGAATACCGTCATCGCCCCGACAATAATAATAACGTAGTTCAGGATGGTGGTAATGGCATACGACGCCCCCTGACGCAGGTTCAGCCTTGAGAGCACCAGCACTTCCAGCAGACCAGGCAGGTTGCGGATCAACGCCCAGGCCACCACCGACGACACCAGCGCAAAGAGCAGGCTGCCCATGGTGACGCTTTTCATTACCGCAGCGCCCGCTTCGGTACCGTTGTATTGCCAGAGGGTGATACTGTCGAGGTAGGCGAAGACGGTAATTAAATCAGACCAGATGGCCCAGAACATCACCGCAAACAGCGCAATCATCACCAGCATGGTAATACGCATCGTTTGCTGGTTGACCTGCTCCAGGGCAATGGTCGGCTCTTCCTGCGGCTCAGCCCCTTCAGCCCCCTCTTTAACCTGATGCTGTCGACGGGCAACAGCACGACGATACGCAATGCGGCGCGCCGCCACGCTCAAACCGCGCAGCACGGTCTGGAACAGCAGGTTCCACAGGATCACCAGATACACGGTTTCAATCCAGCGGCCTGACAGACGAAGCGTGGTATAGAAGTAACCCGTTGCCGTCAGCACCATCAGCGCCAGCGGAATGATCGCCAGCACCGTTACGGTAACCAGACGAAGATTGTGGGACTCTTTATCACGCCAGCTGTCGCGGCACATCGGCCACATCAGGACGGCTATCAGCAGCAGGTTCAGCATAATTACCAGCTGTCCCAGCACGTCATCCATCAGATGCAGCGGCGAAAGCTCGGCCACAACGGACCAGAAGTGCAGCGGCAACAGCGCGAGGCTGATACGTACAATCTGGCGACGCCAGTGGCTGGTGAGTTTCTCCGGCATGTTGAAGTGTCGGACCGCGACGCCATCTTTTTCCAGCACTTTCCAGCACAGACCAAACACCAGCCAGAACAGCGCCAGCTTTTTGCTGAACGCCCACAGCAGGTCGCTGATATTGAGCTGCATGGTCAACAGGATCAGGCCGACGGCGAGGATCAGCAGGCAGACCGGCAGAGCACGGATCAGATCGATCAGGATCGCTTTCGGGGTGTGCAGCTGGCTGTCGTTACGCAGTTGCCCCACTTCCGAGGCCAGCTTCGCCTGGTACTGCTTCAGCCATTTCAAACGCCAGCGTATTACTCCGGCGATGAGCAGCAAAGGCAGACCCGCAAGGAAGGCAATCATTACCGCAGGCCAGGCTTTCTCCCAGTTCACGGTAATTTTCATGCTTTTGATCTGGGATTTCAGCGTTTCAGGGAAAGATTTAAACCAGTCCCAGTCCATGGGTTTGTTGCTGTTCACCCAGAAAATCTGCTGGGTCAGGATCTCCTGGAGGCTTTTAGACACGCTCACCAGCTGCTGCTGGTTGATTTGCAGGTTAATCGCCATCATCAGCTGGTTGCCCAGCTGCTTATTAAGCTGATCGAGCAGTTCGCGGCGCATATCCACAACCTGCAACAGCGCGTCGTGAACTTCACCGTTTACTTCACTTGAATGGCCTTCTTCCACTTTGGCAACAAACGTATCGCTCTGGAACAGGGCATCGCGCTGCTGGTTAACGTCAAACTGTTCAAGACGCAAATCCGCAATGCGGTTGGTCATGTCTTCCAGCTCGTCGGCGGACGGCAGCGTCTGCTGCTGCTGGTAAAGAATGCGCGACAGCAGCAGGCTTCCCTTCAGGACGGCAATCTGCTCTTTGACATTGCGCTCAGCCTGCAAAGCGCGATCCAGCCAGTTTTTGACTTTAATATTCTGCTGCACCAGCGCGCTGCCGCTTTCAGTCGCCTGAATCAGGCGCTCGCTCAGCTGATGGTTAATCTCCAGCTCCTGCTTCACCAGCGGATTGGCCTGGATACGCGCCGTTTCGTCTGGCGAGACCGCTTCCTGCGCCGTTTTTTCGGTCAGCGTCAGGCGCTTGCTGTTCACCGCCTCCTGCAACAGCTGAAGCTGATGCTCGAGCCGGTTGATATTCGCGTTCACGTAGTCACGCTGTTTTTGCAGCGCATCCTGCAACACCGTGTTGCCTTCCAGACTCTTACGCTGCTGTTCAATCTCCGCGTTCAGCAGCGTCTGCTGGATGTTCAGCAGCGTTTGCTGGGTCGGACGAAGCGCCCCTTCCCCCACGGTAATGCCATTCAGACGGTTACGTATCTGCTGTAGCTGTTGCGATGCAGAATACATGGCGTTCTGCACGCGCTCAGGCTGGGTTTGCAGCGAAACCAGCTGGCTGTTATAGGTCGAGAGATCGGACTGCGCCGTTTGCAGATCGTCCAGCAGCTGCGCCACGCGCGACTCGAGCTGGCGCAACGAAAGCGTGGCAAGCGTTTTTCGGGTTTCATCGTCGTTATCAACGTCGCTAAGCGCGTTCAGGGCCTCCGTTGCTTTACGCATGTTCTCCGGCGCCTGAGCGACCTTCTGCCGCAGCTGGGCCGTTTCGGCTTTGATGCGATCGATCTTATCCAGCGTATCCAGGGTTTCCGTCAGGTCCTGCTGAACGAGCTTTTCCTGGGCGGAGAGATCTTTTTGTTTATTCAGGGTGTCGAGTTGCGACTGAACCTCGGCACGCGTCGGGACGTCACTGCCGTTGTCTGCACGGGCCCAGGAATGCGGTGCGGCTGCAAAGAAAAACAGCAGGATCAAAAAAACGGCCAGAACAGAATGTGTCGAGCGATAGGTGTGCAGCATAGTCGTGAATGTGATCTGAGAAATGACCGAAAATAGTCGGGCGTGAAGAATATCACGCCCGGCTAAAGCAGAATAGCGGGAAGGTAATCCTCTAAGACATTTCCTGGAAAGATTCAGGCAGTAAGCGGCGCTCCCTCGCTGCGGAGGGTCGGGCAAAGCTGGCACATCTCCAGGAAAATCGCGACGTAGCTGCGCGCCTCTGATTTCAGATCGAACGACTGCGGGGCGAAAAGCCAGTTTTCCATCAGGCCAGAAATATAGCTGCGCATCAGGATCGCCGCCCGGCGCGTTAACAGCGTAGCGGGAAGCATGTCGGCCTGCATACATTCCTTAAGAACTTGCTCGATGCGATCGTAGCTTTCCAGACACAGGTCGCGCTGCGCCTGCTGAACCACCGCCATTTCGCCAACAAACTCACATTTATGGAAGATGATTTCCATCATCAGACGTCGGCGTTCTTCCACAACAGTCGCTTCAAGGATATATACTAATATTTCTCTTAATACTGAGAGTGGATCGTGAGGGAATTTTGCCCGATACTCACTCTCAAGATCGCTGATGCTGGACTCTGAAAGCTCCCAGATTTCACCAAACAGATCTGACTTGTCTTTAAAATGCCAGTAAATCGCTCCCCGCGTGACGCCCGCGGCCTGAGCAATCTGCGCCAGCGAGGTTGCCGAAACACCCTGCTGTGAGAACAAACGCATTGCCACATCCAGAATGTGTTGTCGGGTTTCCAGCGCTTGTTGTTTGGTTTTTCGTGCCATACGTTGATGAATTTACAGGAGTCAGATTTACATACATTTATGAATGTATGTACCATAGCATGACGATAATATAAACGCAGCAATGGGTTTTTAGACTCAGGACCCTTGATCAATTTGAAATCGGACACTCGAGGTTTACATATGAACAAAAACAGAGGGTTAACGCCTCTGGCGGTCGTTCTGATGCTCTCAGGCAGCTTAGCGCTTACAGGATGTGACGACAAAGAGGCTCAACAAGGAGCTCAGCAGGTGCCAGAAGTTGGCGTCGTGACGCTCAAATCCGAACCTCTCCAGATGACAACAGAACTACCGGGCCGCACCAGCGCCTATCGCATTGCAGAAGTACGTCCGCAGGTGAGCGGTATCATCCTGAAACGTAACTTCACCGAAGGCGGTGATGTGAAAGCAGGTGAGTCTCTTTATCAGATTGATCCAGCAACCTATCAGGCGTCTTATGAGAGCGCTAAAGGCGATCTGGCGAAAGCAGAAGCGGCAGCCAAAATTTCGCAACTGACGTTGAATCGTTACAAGAAACTGCTCGGCACGCAGTACATCAGTCAACAGGATTACGATTCTGCCCTGGCCGATGCACAGCAAGCCAATGCAGCCGTTGTGGCGGCGAAAGCGGCGGTAGAAACCGCGCGTATTAACCTCGCCTACACCAAAGTGACCTCCCCTATCAGCGGTCGTATTGGTAAATCAGCCGTCACCGAAGGTGCGCTGGTGCAGAACGGTCAAACCAACGCGCTGGCCACCGTGCAGCAGCTTGACCCGATCTACGTTGACGTTACACAGTCCAGCAACGATTTCCTGCGTCTCAAACAGGAGCTTGCCAGCGGACAACTGAAACAGGAAAACGGTAAAGCCAAAGTTGAACTGGTTACCAACGACGGTATCAAGTTCTCACAGACAGGCACACTGGAATTTTCTGATGTGACCGTCGATCAGACCACCGGCTCTATCACCATCCGGGCTATTTTCCCGAATCCGGATAAAACCCTGCTGCCGGGTATGTTCGTACGCGCCCGTCTTGAAGAAGGGACTAACCCAAGCGCCATTCTGGTTCCGCAGCAAGGCGTGACCCGTACGCCACGCGGCGATGCGAGCGCGCTGGTTGTGGGTGCCGATAACAAAGTCGAAACACGCAATATCACTGCAACGCAGGCGATTGGCGACAAGTGGCTGGTAACGGAAGGTCTGAAAGATGGCGATCGCGTGATTATTACTGGTTTGCAAAAAGTTCGTCCTGGCGCGCAGGTCAAAGCTCAGGAAGTGAAATCTGACGACAAACAACAAGCGTCGGCCGCTGGCCAGTCAGAACAAACCAAGTCTTAACTTAAACAGGAGCCGTTAAGACATGCCTAATTTCTTTATCGATCGCCCCATATTTGCGTGGGTGATCGCCATTATCATCATGCTGGCCGGGGGACTTGCGATCCTGAAGCTGCCTGTTGCGCAATATCCAACGATTGCGCCGCCGGCAGTGACGATCTCCGCAACCTACCCGGGCGCTGATGCCAAAACGGTGCAGGACACCGTTACGCAGGTTATCGAACAGAACATGAACGGTATCGATAACCTGATGTACATGTCCTCAAACAGTGACTCAACCGGTACAGTTCAGATTACCCTGACCTTTGAATCAGGTACGGATGCGGACATTGCGCAGGTTCAGGTGCAGAACAAACTGCAGCTGGCGATGCCCCTGCTGCCGCAGGAAGTGCAACAACAGGGTGTGAGCGTCGAGAAATCGTCCAGTAGCTTCCTGATGGTTGTCGGCGTGATTAACACCGATGGCACCATGACGCAGGAAGATATTTCCGACTACGTGGGCGCCAACATGAAGGACGCCATCAGCCGTACGTCTGGTGTGGGTGACGTTCAGCTGTTCGGTTCACAGTACGCGATGCGTATCTGGATGGATCCGAATAAGCTGAACAACTTCCAGCTAACCCCGGTTGACGTGATCAGCGCAATTAAAGCGCAAAACGCCCAGGTTGCAGCCGGTCAGTTAGGCGGCACGCCGCCGGTGAAAGGCCAGCAGCTTAACGCGTCTATCATCGCGCAAACGCGTCTGACCTCGGCGGATGAGTTCAGTAAAATTCTGCTGAAGGTGAATCAGGACGGTTCGCAGGTTCGCCTGCGTGACGTGGCGAAAGTGGAGCTGGGTGGCGAGAACTACGACGTTATTGCGAAGTTCAACGGTAAACCGGCTTCCGGTTTAGGTATCAAACTGGCGACTGGTGCGAACGCCCTGGACACCGCGACGGCTATCCGTGCAGAACTGAAGAAGATGGAACCTTTCTTCCCGTCAGGTCTGAAAATTGTTTACCCGTATGACACCACGCCGTTCGTTAAAATTTCGATTCACGAAGTGGTTAAAACCCTGGTTGAGGCGATCATCCTCGTCTTCCTGGTAATGTACCTGTTCCTGCAAAATTTCCGCGCAACGCTGATCCCAACCATCGCCGTGCCGGTTGTACTGCTCGGCACCTTCGCGGTTCTGGCGATATTTGGCTATTCGATAAACACCCTGACGATGTTCGGGATGGTGCTCGCCATCGGCCTGCTGGTGGATGACGCCATCGTAGTGGTCGAAAACGTTGAGCGTGTGATGGCGGAAGAAGGCCTGCCGCCGAAGGAAGCAACCCGTAAATCAATGGGCCAGATCCAGGGCGCGCTGGTCGGTATCGCGATGGTTCTGTCTGCGGTATTTATCCCGATGGCCTTCTTCGGGGGTTCAACCGGTGCGATTTACCGTCAGTTCTCTATTACCATCGTTTCCGCGATGGCGCTGTCGGTGCTGGTAGCCCTGATCCTGACGCCAGCCCTGTGTGCGACCATGCTGAAGCCGATTAAGAAAGGTGGCCACGGCGAGCACAAAGGGTTCTTCGGCTGGTTTAACCGCATGTTTGATAAGAGTACGCATCACTACACCGACAGCGTGGGGAACATCCTGCGCAGCACCGGTCGTTATCTGCTGCTTTATATCATCATCGTGGTGGGCATGGCTTTCCTGTTTGTTCGTCTGCCAAGCTCGTTCCTGCCAGATGAAGACCAGGGCGTGTTCCTGAGCATGGCTCAGCTTCCGGCGGGTGCGACGCAAGAACGTACGCAAAAAGTGCTGGATGAGATGACCGACTACTTCCTGACCAAAGAGAAAGACAACGTCGAATCCGTGTTTGCGGTTAACGGCTTTGGCTTCGCGGGTCGTGGTCAGAACACCGGTATTGCCTTCGTTTCTCTGAAAGACTGGTCCGAACGCCCGGGTGATGAGAACAAAGTTGAAGCCATTACCAACCGGGCCATGGGTACCTTCTCACAGATTAAAGATGCGATGGTCTTCGCCTTTAACCTGCCAGCGATTGTTGAACTGGGTACGGCGACCGGCTTCGACTTCCAGCTGATTGACCAGGGCGGTCTGGGCCACGAAAAACTGACTCAGGCGCGTAACCAGCTATTTGGCGAGGTGGCTAAACACCCTGACCTGCTGGTGGGCGTGCGTCCTAACGGTCTGGAAGATACGCCGCAGTACAAGATCGATATCGACCAGGAAAAAGCACAGGCGCTGGGTGTGTCCATCAGTGACATCAATACCACGCTGGGTGCAGCCTGGGGTGGCAGCTACGTCAACGACTTCATCGACCGTGGTCGCGTGAAGAAAGTGTACGTCATGTCCGAAGCGCAATACCGTATGCTGCCGAACGATATCAACAACTGGTACGTTCGCGGCAGCGATGGCCAGATGGTGCCGTTCTCCGCCTTCTCAACTTCGCGCTGGGAATACGGTTCGCCGCGTCTGGAGCGTTATAACGGCTTGCCATCGATGGAGATCCTCGGTCAGGCGGCGCCGGGCCGAAGCACCGGTGAAGCCATGAACCTGATGGAAGAGTTGGCCAGCAAACTGCCTGCGGGTATTGGCTACGACTGGACCGGTATGTCCTATCAGGAACGTCTGTCCGGTAACCAGGCCCCTGCCCTGTACGCCATTTCACTGATTGTGGTGTTCCTGTGTCTGGCGGCATTGTATGAGAGCTGGTCGATTCCGTTCTCCGTTATGCTCGTGGTTCCGCTGGGGGTTATCGGTGCGCTGCTTGCCGCAACCTTCCGAGGGCTGACTAACGACGTTTACTTCCAGGTGGGCCTGCTGACAACCATTGGCTTGTCGGCGAAGAACGCGATACTTATCGTCGAATTTGCCAAAGATCTGATGGAGAAAGAAGGTAAAGGCCTGATTGAAGCAACGCTTGAAGCCGTTCGTATGCGTCTGCGTCCAATCCTGATGACGTCCCTGGCGTTTATCCTCGGCGTTATGCCGCTGGTTATCAGCTCAGGCGCAGGCTCCGGCGCACAGAACGCGGTAGGTACCGGTGTAATGGGTGGTATGGTCACTGCGACCGTTCTCGCCATCTTCTTTGTACCGGTGTTCTTCGTGGTGGTACGTCGCCGCTTTAGCCGCAAAAATGAAGATGTGGAGCACAATCATTCGGTAGAACATCACTGATACCGGTTTCACATGATAAAAAGGCCGCATTTGCGGCCTTTTTCATTTTCAGAAAAATTCATAAAATAGTCTTATTGTCGTTTTATTTATTTTCACCCGTCCTGATAAGACTTATCATAATAATCCGATAAGCTAATCGTAGAATTCAGCATTCTTTTAATATCAATTCATCGCCTAAAATATTCGGACAAATCCTAAATCATCGTAAATGCCGAAGACATCTGAATCCGGACTTCAAATGAAACATTGCGCTAACTCAATGAATCTTAAGGAACGGATTAAAAAAAGGGTTTCTCACGATAAAAGTGTTCGCGTCTGAGGTCACATTTGCGTAAGCGCTCGCAAGGAAACGTTTTAATTGTAATTTTTCGTAATAGCGCGGTGAAATCCTGATCAGAGTGGCTTATAGTTAGTGTTATCAGGAACACAGCTCCCGTGTGGCTAAGCAAGTTGTATCCATCCCGACATGATGTTCGGTGAGTAAAAAATCACTCAGAAGGGGATGCGCTATGGACGAGTACTCGCCAAAAAGGCATGATATCGCGCAGTTGAAATTTCTCTGCGAATCCTTGTACCATGACTGCCTTGCCAATCTTGAAGAAAGTAACCATGGCTGGGTGAACGATCCAACGTCTGCTATCAATTTACAGCTTAATGAGCTGATCGAGCATATCGCAACCTTCGCACTTAATTATAAAATTAAGTACAATGAAGATAATAAGTTGATAGAGCAAATTGATGAATACCTGGACGACACCTTTATGTTGTTCAGCAGCTACGGCATTAACGCACAGGATTTGCAGAAATGGCGTAAATCAGGAAACCGTCTATTTCGCTGCTTCACGAATGTCAGCAGAGCTAATCCGGTTAGTCTTTCCTGTTAAAATTATTACAAATACTAAGGTGAATTTTATGTCTGATAAACCATTAACTAAAGTCGATTATTTGATGCGCCTGCGACGCTGTCAGTCAATTGACACGCTCGAACGTGTTATTGAGAAAAATAAATACGAGCTGTCTGATAATGAACTGGCGGTATTTTATTCAGCTGCCGACCATCGTCTTGCTGAACTGACCATGAATAAACTCTATGACAAGATCCCCTCTTCGGTATGGAAATTTGTTCGTTAGTCGTTGAAGAGAGACTTTAAGGCACTACGCCCGTTGTTAAGCTGAATTTACCTTTCGTATTACGCTTCAAGTGCAAACGCCAGGTCCCCGTATAAAACGTATTTATACGCAAGAATGTTGTGACTCCCGTCACAGCCACTTTTAGGGAACGTTCCCTTTCTGGCTAATCCTCTTTACGCTACGTAAAACGATTCCAGAGAGGTTCCCATGAGTGAAGAAAAACAGAAGATGATTGCCGGTGAATATTATCGCCCCGGCGATGACACGCTGAGGGCTGACCGTTTACGCGCTCGTCATATTGTTCACCGCTATAACCATACCGCACCCGATGAGAAGGCCGAACGTCGCGCCTTATTAGCTGACCTGCTGGGTCAAAGCGAAGGCGCTTATATTGAGCCGAGCTTCCGCTGCGACTACGGCTATAACATCTATCTGGGCAACAATTTTTACGCCAACTTCGACTGCGTCATGCTGGACGTCTGCCCTATCCGCATTGGCGATAACTGTATGCTCGCACCGGGGGTGCACATTTATACGGCCACGCATCCTCTGGACGCGACCGAACGTAACAGCGGGCTGGAGTACGGTAAATCGGTCACCATAGGCCATAACGTCTGGATCGGCGGACGTGCGGTGATTAATCCGGGCGTGACCATTGGCGATAATGCGGTTATCGCTTCCGGCGCGGTAGTGACCAAAGACGTGCCGGCCAATGCGGTAGTGGGCGGGAATCCGGCGAAAATCATTAAAATGATCTAAGCGCATCCTGAGTAACTGTTATGCTTTTTCCTGGCATAACTGTTACTTTCATCGCATAAACCCCTCTCATAAAATAGGCAGATCACCTGTATTTTTAACAATCATAAAGGCAAAAAATGACAGAGATACAGCGCCTGCTTACCGCCACCATCGACGAGCTCAATACCCGCGAAAAGCGCGACAATCGTCCGCGCTTTA
Organism: Enterobacter cloacae complex sp. ECL411; assembly: GCF_021869665.1. NCBI lineage: Bacteria > Pseudomonadati > Pseudomonadota > Gammaproteobacteria > Enterobacterales > Enterobacteriaceae > Enterobacter > Enterobacter cloacae complex sp. ECL411. The sequence continues at coordinate 1,079,984 of NZ_CP091486.1, read as the reverse complement.
GCATCAGCTTTATTCGCAAACATCCCGGATTGTTCGTCGCCATGTACGCCGCCTGGCTGGCAACGCTTATCGTCATGCTGAAGTCTGAAACGCTGGTCGATTCCGTCTGGCTGCTGGTTGTGCTGTTCGTGGTGTTTAACGCGTTTTTCTTTTTCGACGTCAATCCGCGTTACCGGTATGAAGATATCGACGTACTCGATTTCCGCGTCTGCTACAACGGGGAGTGGTACAACACGCGTTACGTGCCGAAGGAGCTGATCGACAGCATCCTGCACTCGCCGGCTGTCGAAGCCGGGCAAAAAGAGAAGTTGCAGAAAATGGTCATCACCAAGGGCCAGCTCTCTTTTTATGATGTCTTTACCCTTTCCCGCCCCGCTGCTGTGTAATGAGCGCCTGAAGACGTCGAATACCCGGCGCAAACTGCGAAGCAGAGGTATTGCCGTAACCTAAAACCAGACCGGTTTGCCCCTGCGTCGTCTCAAGGTAGTACCCGCTCAGTGCAGCGGGTGCCAGCTGAAACGCTCTTGCCTGCTCCACCAGCCGCTGGTCGTCGATACCGTCAATTGCCAGCGCCAGGTGCATCCCTCCTTCTCCGGCAAGAACACGGTGCGGCGTATGAAGCTCTGCGCTTAGCACCTCCCGCAGCTGGCGGTATCGCTTACGATAAAGTCGGCGCATGGCGGCAAGATGTCGCGCATAGTGGCCTTCCTCAATAAATAGCGCCAGGGTGCGCTGTTCAGCGCGATGCCCGCCGCGCAGCAGCGAGCCGATGGCCGGACGCGCCGCCTTCGCCAGCGCTGGCGGTAATACCATGAACCCCATTCTGAGCGACGGAAACAGCGTTTTGCTGAACGTCCCCAGATACACAACGGGCGCATTGTTGACCATTCCCAGCATCGCCGGTACGGGCTCACCGGCATAACGGAATTCGCTGTCGTAATCGTCCTCAATGATCCACGCGCTGTGCTGCCGGGCCAGTTCCAGCAGCGCCAGACGCCGCCGCGCGCTGAGCACGCTTCCGTAAGGGAACTGATGCGATGGCGAGGTAAAAATCAGCGTGGGTGAAGGCGCACACAGCCCTTCCCAGCACATCCCCTCGTCATCAACCGGTATGCCGCTCATCGCCAGGCCGGTTTTGACGAAAGCGCTTTTAGCGCCGCTATAGCCGGGATTTTCAACCCAGGCGACATCCCCCGGCTCGCTTAACAGCATCGTGCACAGATTGACGCCCTCCAGTGCCCCTTCGGTTATCACAATCTGGCTGGCATCGCAGTCAATGCCGCGGGAGAGCGCAAGATGGCGGGCAATGGCGGCCCGTAGCGTCGGCTCGCCGGCCGGGTCGCCATACCCTAACAGGGCGCTCCCCTCCTCGCGCAGGACGCGATCGTATAACCGCCGCCACAGCGGCAAGGGGAAATAGTTGATGGCAGGCGTTCCTGGCGTAAATGCCATCACCGGAGTGTCGCGCGGCACAGGCGCGGGCAGCAGGGCAACACGTTTTGTCAGCCTGACGTCCGGGTCCGGTAATGTCCGGGCAATCGTACGATGAGCGAATTGCCCCACCCGCGTACCCTGGCGGCTACGCAGCAAATAACCTTCGAGCGTGAGCTGGTCCAGCGCCGCATTAACGGTGTTTCGGGACACCGAGATCTGCTGCGCCAGCGTTCGCGAGCCGGGCAAATGACAGCCGGACCGAAGCCTTCCGCACAGTATGGCCTCCCGCAAAGCAAGGTAGAGCGCGCGCTGGAGCGTTTCTTCCCCACGTTTTTTCAGCGCAGCATGGAGCAGGGTGTATAGCTCATCACCCGGTATATTCATCTTTACCTCCTCGTGGTACCAGCAAAACATAGCCTGGTGGTTCTTTTTAAGGAACCAGTAATTCACTAATCTGGAGATCTTTTCAACATCGTGGAAATAAAGATGAGTATATTCAATGAGTTTGGACAACCTGTAGGGGAAAGCCTTACCGACTGGCAGCCTCGCCCGCACCCGTCCCGGGTGGTACTTCAGGGTCGCTATTGTCGGCTTGAGCCGCTGCGCGTGGAGCATGCCCACGCGTTGTTCTCTGCGTATTCCCTGGCCGGAGATACCCGAAGCTGGACGTGGCTGCTGCGTGAACCCGATGCCACCGCAGAGGAGTTTGCCGAATGGGTGGCGAGCGTGAGCAAATTATCCGATCCCATCCACTTTAGCGTTATCGATAACCAGACCCAATCTCCTGTCGGGACGCTGTCCCTTATGCGGATCGATCCTAAAAACGGCGTTGTAGAAGTGGGACATGTTCACTTCTCGTCACTGTTAAGCCGCACGCCCATGTCGACAGAAGCGCAGTATCTGCTGATGCGGTACGTGTTCGATACCCTGGGCTACCGACGTTATGAATGGAAGTGCAACAGCCTGAACGAACCCTCCCGCAAAGCGGCCCTGCGTCTTGGGTTTCAGTTTGAAGGGCGTTTTCGCCAGGCGCTGGTCATTAAAGGCCGAAACCGGGACACCGACTGGTTTTCAGTTCTCGACAAAGAGTGGTCAGCGCTGGCGAGCGCGTTTGAAAGCTGGCTTGCCACCGACAATTTTACCGTCGATGGCAAACAGAAAAGATCCCTGGAAAGCTGGCGAGAAACGCGCCTCTAGCGTCTTTTTTTACGCCCCTGCACCGCCTTAAAGCGCGGGTTAGATTTGCAAATCACGTATAAGCGTCCCTTGCGTTTGACTATCTGGCAATCCGGGTGACGCTGTTTTGCACTGCGCAATGAGTTAAGCACCTGCATGATTAGCCTCGCTTCGCATCAAGAAAGCCACCAAAACGCTTGCGGAAGCGTGCCGCGCTGCCATCCGTCGAGAAGGTCTTCTGCTTCCCGGTATAAAACGGATGTGATTTAGAGGAGACATCAAGAGTAACGTAGGGATACGTTTTCCCCTCAAGCTCAATTTCACGGTCTGTCTTAATCGTTGAGCCAACTTTAAAATATTCATTAGCCGTGGTGTCGTGAAACACAACGGTGCGATAGGTTGGATGGATATTCGGTTTCATCTCTGGCCTTCATGTATTGTTATAACATAACAAAATACTATCTGAGCTTTGCTGCAAAAACAACCCCTGTGATGCACAGCCTGTTTTTGAAAGGTTTTCAAATACTGCCAGAGACTGTTACATGCTATAACTATATCATTTAGCGATAAAAAATTTTTCATCTGGCGCGCAAACTCCATGCCCTGGTCGGGCATATGGAAAGGATACAGCAGCATGCGAACCCGACATCTGGTCAGCCTGGTGACAGGCGTACTGATCTTCTCTGTGCTGGTCCCTGTGTGCCTCAGTATCTGGCTGGCGCATCGTCAGGCAGAGGCGAAATTTGTGGATGCACTGGACAGATATGCCTCGCGCGTCCTGATCCGTACCGACAGAGTCGTTGCGCAGGCAAAACAGGCGCTCACGCACCTACAGTTGTTCAACGCCCCGCCCTGCACTCCTCCGCACTTACGCGAAATGCGTCGTGTCGCGTTCTCATGGCGCTATATTCAGGAAGTGATGTATATCGATAACCTGAAGCCGCTCTGCTCCTCTCTGGAACAATCCAGTAATACGGCGATCTTACCGCCCCCGATGCGGATCACCGCAGACGGATATAGCGCGTGGCTCACCTCGCAAAACGACCTCGGCATTCACCGTTATATGGCCGTTCTGGGGAAAGGACATTATCTGGTAATGGTCGATCCGGCGTCGCTTGTGGATGTTGTCCCGTTCGGTGACATTTCGATGGATGCCGCCCTGGTGGGCAGCGAAACCCATCGGATATTTGCCAGAAGCAATATTCTCGACCCGTATATTCTTTCTGTCGTTAAGGAGCAGCAGGACGTTAAGCGCGTGCAATACAACGGCTCGATGTACGTGTTGAAACCGGTGCCAGAACTGGGGCTTACGGTTATTGCCTGGGCATCGTTAAAACCGCTCGCGGCATCCTGGCATCAGCAGCTGATCATCTGGCTACCGGCAGGCATACTGATAAGCCTGGTTGCAGCCCTTATTGTGCTTCGCATCCTCCGCCGTTTGCTGTCCCCGCGTAACCGGCTGATCGACGCGATCAACAACCGGGAGATCGAGGTTTACTATCAGCCCATTGTGGCGCTATGCAGTGGAAAACTGGTGGGTGCAGAAGCGCTGATGCGCTGGCCGCAGCCAGATGGCAGTGACCTGTCGCCTAATCTCTTTGTTCCCCTGGCGGAGCAGACGGGGCTTATTTCAACGCTGACGCAGCTGGTAGTGAATAAGGTGTTTGAGGATTTAGGTGCCTGGCTGCATCATCACCCGGAACTGCACATTTCTGTCAACCTTGCACCATCCGATTTAACGTCCCCCGAGCTGCCTCGCCTGCTGAGTCAATTGCTCAACAAATGGGGCGTCCACCCGCGCCAGATCGCCCTTGAATTGACCGAGCGCGGCTTTGCCGATCCTGCCGTCAGCGCCCCTGCCATCGCTGCGTTTCGGCGCTCCGGGCATGCCATCTACATTGATGATTTTGGTACGGGTTACTCCAGCCTGAGCTATTTGCAGGATCTTGATGTCGATACCCTGAAGATTGATAAATCCTTTGTGGACGCGCTGGAGTATAAGAACGTGACTCCCCACATCATCGAAATGGCCAAATCGCTTAAGCTGGCGATGGTCGCAGAAGGCATTGAAACTGAAGGGCAGCTCGAATGGTTGCATCGCCACGGCGTGCAGTACGGACAGGGCTGGTATTTCAGCAAGGCGCTGCCTAAAGAAGATTTCATTCGCTGGGCCGAGCACAACCTCAGGAAATAAACCCATTACGCGGTGTTACGTGCGGCCACGACAGTGGCCGCACGTTTCAGCTCAGCCGTTCTGCTGCCAGCTAAACGTGTAGCGCAGCCGACGGTTTTGCAGAATGAAGGCGGGGGCTACGCTCGGGCTCCATGAGTCGTCCCCCCCCACGCCCATGTGGAACGCATCAAGATTCAACCAGCAGCCATCCTCTTCCCGTAGCAAATGGTGATGCGTTGTCGTATGCAGTTGCTGCTGGCTGTAACGGCTCAGGGAGAAATGGAACTGTCCCTGGAAGTGATGTGAGCCAAACGTCAGCTCACGGGTGTCGCAGCGTAAACCGTTCTCCGTCGGGAAGATATACGGCGTCTGCATGGCGTCCAGCGGTAACGCCCAGCGCCCCTGCTGCGCCGCCAGTTTTCTGTCCGGATAGTTCTCCAGCGGGCCCAGCCCCAGCCAGCGCACCGTTTGCGGGATATCCGCCAGCATAACGCTCAGGCCCACGCGAGCGGGTTCAGGAATGTCAGACGCCACCGTCACCTGCACATCACCGTGCAGTAACCCGTGGTCATCAATCCGCCAGACCTTGTAGCTGATAAACAGCGCTTTACCCTGATGCTCCCAGACGTGCTGCGTGGTCACCACCACCTCACGGGCATGCTGTTCCGCTTCACACTGGATAAGGCGCGAGGATATCTCATACATCCCTGCCGCTTTCCAGCGTTCCACCCACGCGTTCGGATCGATGCGAGTCGCCTCGCTGATGCCAATGTCATTATCCAGCGGCGCGCGGGTAAAGTTATCCGTTAGCGGGGAACGGAGCGTTTCAGCGCCCGCGTTCCACCACTGGGTCAGGTTGCCGGTGAGACGGCTAAACTGCCAGCGCTGCTGCTGATGAGTGATGTCCAGCACCTCGTCCCGCACCGTTAACTGCGGAGGGGTTCCGCCTGCTTTCGGTGGCGTAAGGTACAGCGGAGCCGGGAGCGGCCACTGATCCCAGGCACAACGGTGGCCGGACGGCGACCACGGCGTGGCCTGCGGCTGAACGATCTCCACGTTGAGCCAGACCTCGCCCGGCTCAGAGACAAGTTCAGGCTGCGGGATCTCCACGCGCTGTGTCCCCTGGGGCGCAACAGAAAGGGTTATTTCGCCGGAAGCCAACACCACACCGTCACGCGCCACCGACCATCGCAGACTCTCGTTGTCAGTATGACGGAACAGATAATCGCTCTGGATATCGACGACCAGCGGAGCGGTGCTCACCAGCGTAAAGGTAAAGAACTGCTGGGCACGCTGTGCCTCGTAAAGGGCGGGATGCGGAGTGCGATCGGGAAACACCAGCCCGTTGAGGCAGAACTGACGATCGTTGGGCTTATCGCCAAAATCGCCGCCGTAGGCCCAGAATGCCGTGCCGTCTTCCGCTTTTTTCGTCAGTGCCTGATCGACCCAGTCCCAGACAAAGCCGCCCTGCAACCGGGGATGGCTGCGGAATGCCTGCCAGTAGCTGGCAAAGCCGCCAAAGCTGTTACCCATCGCGTGGGCATACTCGCACAGGATCAGCGGACGGGTTTCGTCCGGCATACCAATCCACTTTTTAATCGACCACTTTGGCACCGCCGGGAACGGCTGATCCTGATCGACGCGGGCATACATCGGGCAAATAATATCGGTTGCCGCCGTACTGGCCCCCCCGCCTTCGTACTGCACCGGCCGCGTGGGATCGGTGGTTTTCAGCCAGCGGTACAGCGCATCGTGATTCGCCCCATGCCCGGACTCATTCCCCAGGGACCAGATGATGATGGACGGATGATTCCGGTCCCGCTGCACCATACGCGTGACGCGTTCGCTCATGGCAGGCAGCCAGCGCGGATCGTCCGCCAGGCGGCTCATCGGCACCATGCCATGGGTTTCAATATTCGCCTCATCGACCACGTACAGGCCGTAGCGATCGCAAAGCGTGTACCACAGAGGGTGATTCGGATAATGCGAGCAGCGCACGGCATTGAAGTTATGCTGCTTCATCAGTTCGATGTCGCGGCGCATGGTCGCCTCATCCATCACCTGCCCCTTCTCAGGATGATGTTCATGACGGTTCACGCCGCGGATCAGCAGCGGTTTGCCGTTAAGCTTCAGCAGACCGTTGCTGATTTCGACGCGTCTGAAACCGACATCGCAGGCTTCAGTCTCCAGCATGTTGCCCTGCACATCCCGAAGCGACATGGTCAAACGATAGCGTTCCGGTGTTTCAGCGCTCCACAGCGCGGGATTGTTCACGGGTATCGCCACCGTGAGCCGCTCCGCCCAACTGCCGCGTTCGTCCACGATGGCCGATCCGGGCTGTTGCGTGATTTGCGCGCAGGCTTCGCCGTTACGCCACAGGGTAAACGCCACCTCGCATTCGGCATAGCGTAAGCCTTCCAGCGCAACGTCAACCCGGAGCAGCGCCCGATCGCATTCGGCATTCAGATCGGTCACGATCTGATAATCGGCAATCTGCGTTTCCGGCTTGTGCAGCAGCGAGACGTCACGGAAAATGCCGCTCATCCGCCACATGTCCTGATCTTCCAGGTAGCTTCCGTCGCACCAGCGTAACACCATCACCGCCAGGCGGTTCTGCCCCGGTCGCAGCACCGCGCTGAGGTCGAACTCCGCAGGCAGACGGCTGTCCTGGGAATAGCCTATCCACTGGCCGTTACACCACAGATGAAAAGCTGAATTCACCCCATCAAAGATAATGCGGGTTTGCCCGCTGAGCAGCCAGGCATCATCCATCTCAAATGTGAGCGAGTAACAACCGGTTGGGTTTTCAGCCGGTACATAGGGCGGGTTCACATTTATCGGATAGGTGACGTTGGTGTAGATGGGGGTATCGAATCCCTCCATCTGCCAGTTCGACGGCACGGGCATCTCAACGGCATCAGACAGATCGTCCGTTACCCATGCCTCGGGCACCTGCTCTGGTGCCGGGAAAAAGCTGAATCGCCAGATGCCGTTAAGCAGACGCTTGCTCAGCGAAGGCTTATCCTCCCGGGCGAGGGTTTCATCGCGCCAGCTATGAAAAGGCGCGTGTGCGGCCAGACGATTCCACTGCGTCACGCCCGGGTTTTCCCAGTCACGACGAGCCAGAATTGCGCTGAGGGTCAGCGGCAATGTGGAAGACATATCATCCTCTTTGCGAAGCGCTCACAATTTTAGTCAACATGCCATGGTAAACGGTGGCGGTAAAGACTTTGATCGTCACCAGGCGAGCACGATCACAAAAGCGCTAGCTGCGCGCCAGTTTCTCCGCCAGCAGCGCCAGCGTTCTTAGCTGTTGCGCCAGCTCTTCACGATCGGCCTGTTGTACGGCGCGCGGCGCGGTGGAATGACGAACGATCAACGTAACGGGAAGTTGTTGTTGCCAGGGTTCGGCGTGACGGGCAGTTGCCAGGAGCCACTCCACGCTGCGTTCACCGGCCTCGCGGAACGCCTGCCGAACGGTGGTCAGCGGAGGGGAAAACCACGCGCTGTCAGCCGTATCATCAAACCCGACAACCGAGATCTGCCCCGGTACCGCAACGCCTTTTTCCGCACAGGCGCGTAAAACGCCAAGCGCCATCTGATCGTTCGCCACAAGGATCGCTTCCGGCAGCTGTGCGCCCGCCAGAAGCTGATGCCCTTTCTCGTAGCCCGAGGCCGCGCTCCAGTCGCCCTGCGCTACCGCAAACGCCTCCACGCCAGCCTGAGCCAGCGTAGTTTTCCATCCCGCCAGGCGAGCCCGGGCAGAGACAGAACTTTCCGGCCCGGCGAGCAGCGCAATTCGCCGGTGCCCCAGCGAAAGCAGATGCTCCGCCCCCAGGCCAGCGCCCTGTTCAGCATTGAAAACGAGGCTGTTAACCCGAGCTGTGGGGGAAACATCAAGAAAAAGAACCGGGGTCGGCGAGGCCATTTCCTGAAGCATTTCTGCCTGAGCATCTTCCAGCGGAACGTTCACCAGCAGCGCCTCCACGCGCTGCGCCAGTAACTCCTGCAAAGCAGCCTGACACTGCGCGGGCTGCTCCACCATAGAGATGAGCACGCCAGCCCCCTGCTCCACTGCCCGGGATTTTACAGCTGAGGCGATTTGCGACGGCGCATGCAGCGCCAGATCGCTGGTCATCAGCCCCAGCGTGCGAGTGCGTTTCCCGGCCAGCTGCTGCGCGCCACGGTTAGGTACATAATGTAGCGCCGCCATGGCCTGTCGGACCTTTTCCCGCGTACGGGCAGAAACGTGTTCCGCGTCGTTAATCACCCGGGAAACGGTCTGATAAGAAACGCCCGCTACGCGGGCAACGTCATAAAGAGTGATCGCTTTCATAGATTCTGGCGTCGTAAAAGGTAGTCACTATTCTGACACAGTTACGCCATTATAGCCTGTGAGCGCTTCGCAAAATTAAGCAATCCGCTCCGGCTGCGCGGCTTTCTGCATGCGCGGTCTCTGGCGAAACCACGGCAAACAAAGCTGGATCAGCGGGCCGATGGTTAACGCATACAGCACGGTTCCGACGCCAAACGCTCCCCCGAGGAGATAGCCGACGATCAACACGGTCACCTCGATTGCGGTACGCACGCTGCGGATCGACCAGCCCAGCCGGGCGTGTATGCCGGTCATCAGACCGTCGCGCGGGCCTGCGCCAAAACCCGCGCCGATATACATTCCGGTGGCAAGGGCGTTAACCACAATGCCGGAAACCAGCAGGGTGATGCGCACGGGCAGCGAGGTGAGTTCCGGGATCAATGCCATTGACGCATCTGCCGCCAGGCCAATACAAATCACGTTACTGACCGTACCCAGCCCCGGAAGCTGACGCAGCGGGATCCATAGCAGCAGCACCGCAGCCCCGGTTAAAATCATCACCGTGCCGATGCTCATTCCGGCCTGGATGGCGACGCCAAGGTGAAAAACATTCCAGGGATCAACACCCAGATCCGAACGAATAAACATCGCGGTTGAAAGTCCGTAAAGGGCTAAACCGACATAAAGTTGTACCAGACGACGCACCATTTTCTCTTCTCCGAAGAACCAGCTTCCATCTTCGCTGAAAATGGCACTATGATTAATGTCCAGTTTTCAAATAGTGGACTGCACATGTCATCACGTCGTTTTGGAAGCCAGTCTCTGGTTCGCCTGTTAGGGCACTGGCAACAAACCTCTTCCCGCACCCCGCGGTGGCGCCAGCTGGCTGACGCGTTACGCCTGTTAATTCTGGATGGCAGGCTGGCGCTAAACACGCGCCTGCCCGGAGAGCGGGAACTGGCCGCCGCACTGGACGTCAGCCGCACCACCATCAGCAGCGCGCTGGCGCATCTGCGTGAAGAGGGTTTTCTGGAGAGCCGTCACGGCAGCGGTTCCCGGGCGATCCTGCCAGACAGCCGGGCCGTGCCCACGCTTTCCACTGCCAGCGCGGCGCTGGATCTCTCAACCGCCGCGCTCAACGCAGGGCCAGAGATCCATCAGGCCTACACCCACGCGCTGACGACCATTACGCCGAATCTGGCGCTGACCGGGTACGATCAGCTTGGGCTTCCAGCGCTGCGTGAAGCTATCGCCGCCCGCTACACCGCACGCGGTCTGCCCACCCGGGCAGACGAAGTGATGGTGGTGAACGGTGCCGTCAGCGGCTTCGCCCTGATCTTAAGAATGATGACCGGGCCCGGGGATCGCGTGGTGGTGGATCATCCCACCTACCCGCTGGCGATAGCCGCGATTCAGGGGGCGCAATGCCGGCCCGTGGGCGTCTCGCTGCCAGAAACGGGCTGGGATACCGATGGTTTTGCCGCAACGCTTGCCCAGACAGCCCCGCGTCTGGCCTATCTAATGCCGGATTTTCATAATCCGACCGGGCGCTGCATGGATGCCGCGACGCGTCAGACCATAACCGACATCGCCGCGCAAACCCGCACCACGCTGGTGGTGGATGAAACCATGGTCGATCTCTGGTTCGATGCTCCCCCGCCGCCGCCGCTGGCCGCCTTTAACCCGGAGGCCGCAGTGATTACGCTGGGTTCCGCAGGCAAAAGCTTCTGGGGTGGGCTTCGTCTCGGCTGGATCCGCGCCTCGTCCCGCACTATCGCCACGCTCGCACAGACGCGCGATACGCTGGATCTGGGCTCTCCGGTGCTGGAACAGCTGGCCACGCTGTGGCTTATCGAAAACAGTGAAACCTTCCTGCCTGCCCGGCGGGAAATGCTGGCAGAACGGCGTGACCGCTGCGGCCAGATGTTACGGGAGCATTTCCCCGAATGGCGGTTTCAGGAAGCGGAGGGAGGACTTTCATACTGGATTGAACTACCCGGCATGCTGGCGACTCAACTGGCGGCACGTGCGGAAACGACAGGCATCATTATGGGCACCGGCACGCGCTTTGGGCTTTCAGGCGCGTTTGACCGCTACCTGCGTATGCCCTTCTCACTCAATTCGCCAGAACTTGAAGAGGCATTACTGCGTATCAAACCGCTGTGGCTTGCCTTAAATAAAAGTACACCGCCAGTAAAACGGAGCCTGGTGTAAATTATTCGCCAGAAACAATAAAAACAGCTGACTGTAACGCATGCAGTCAGCTGTTTTCATGAAGAACAACTTAATGTTGAGGAGGAATCGGGAAGCCTTTCAGCGAAATAATGAAATTTTCACCTTCTTTCTTTATTTTTGCACCGGTATCACACCAGTCAGACGCAATTCGAAAGAACTCATCACTTCCTACATTCCAGCCAAGACGAACATGTTTCACATAGCCCGAACGTAACAGATTGCAGGCCTCGTTGTAATCGCTGGCAGTCGATAGTTGTTGTTTCATTTTCTCTTCTTCAGAAGTTTACGTAGTGCTTTGATTTCTTTAGGAGTAAATGGATTTACGCTCTCTTCTTCCGTATGCTGATTATCAACATCCTCTTCCGATACTCCCGCCTCTTCTACTGCTTCAAATGCCAGCAGCAGCAGTTTCTCTGTGGTCACGCTTAAATTCTCATTATTGTCTTCCGCATAGTGGCGGAGTCTTTCTTTTAGCGCTTCATCAATTTTAACGTTTAAAACCGCAGTTACCATGATTGTCACATCCTTTCGGAACACGTGTTTAATTTAATACACGAAGATAAGTTTGTTATCCAGATATATATTTTTTTACTTATGACAACAAAAAGACGCCCGATAATAAAATGACAGTCTATTATTACAGGTTTATGACATTATTATTTCAGTTCAATGAAGGATATATTGCACGAACAAAATAGACACATAATTGAGAAGGTTTATATAGGGGGAAACTTCAGAGAAGAACACAAATGGGTGGGGGCCCTGCCAGCTACATCCCGGCACCCACGTCGTCTGCCCTGGCTGCTTCCTTCCGGACCTGACCTGGTGAACAGAGTAGCGTTGCGGGAGAACCAACAGAGCCCCCATTGAGAGCGTTGATAACCAACGCGCTGGCGCATTATCCCTGTGGAGCACCTCAATTGCAAGCCGCTGGCAACTGGATGCTGGATTATTGCGCAAACTGACCCGACAATCTTCTTTATCTTCGTATAACATTACCTTTCGCTGAATTCCCGCTGGAGAAACAATGGACGAACACGACTCTTTCCCACAGCGAGTGTGGCAAATCGTGGCCTCGATTCCGGAAGGCTGTGTCACGACCTATGGGGAAGTCGCCCGACTGGCGGGCTCTCCGCGCGCAGCGCGTCAGGTTGGCGGCGTGCTAAGAAGGCTTCCGGAGGGAAGTACGTTACCATGGCACCGGGTCGTTAATCGCCATGGTGCCATTTCCCTCACCGGGCCAGACTTGCAGCGCCAGCGTCAGGCATTACTCTCAGAAGGGGTGCAGGTGTCCGGGACGGGACAGATAGATATGCAGAAGTATCGCTGGGAATACTGACGCCCTCTCCCGTCAAGATGAAGAGGGCGAAAGAAAGTTACAACTGTGTTGGCGGTGTAGGCAAGGTCGGCTGATTGGTCTGCGTTGCCACAGGCACTTCAGTCTGCTGCACCGGGACCAGGGTCAGGTCGATTTTGGTGCCCCCTTTGTTGACCGCTTCCTGCACGGTATCGGTGATAAAGACCAGCTTATCGTTGATCGTTACCGCCGCGCTCAGGAGGATACGCGCGTTAGGCTGAACGTCAGACGGGTTGTACGGCAGCACGAAGCTGAACGGCGCCTGTTTACCCTCTGTACGAACTGCACGCTGTGCAAGGACTTTAGACGGTGCATCCGCCAGAGACGCATCGGATAACGTGACCGTTAAAACCGCGTCCGGCGGCAGAGCGACTTTCTGTTTGAACCAGATGGTACCGGACACGTTAGGCTGTCGAATAGCTTGCTGTGAAAGAGTGTTAATCCCGTTTGGGGTCGCCGTTGGTACCGCTACATCGGCACTCTTATCCGCACAGGCGGACAACGCCACCGCCATTGCAACACCGCTTAACATAGGCACGAGTTTCATTGAAGTCTCCTTATCATCAATGCACCGGCGGGATCGATCCCATCCGATGTCGTTTTATTCACATAACGTAAACAAGTGTGGCACAAATCACGGATTTATGCCTAATTTTGCCCAGGTATTAAGATAATTCTACCCATCGGACCACTATCGTTTCTGCGTTATACTCAGCGTATCTTTCGCCACGGCGTTTATTGAGGACCACTATGAGTCAGGCACTGAACAATCTGCTGACATTGCTGAACCTGGAAAAAATAGAAGAAGGGCTTTTTCGCGGACAGAGCGAAGATTTAGGCTTACGCCAGGTTTTTGGGGGCCAGGTCGTGGGGCAAGCGCTATATGCCGCTAAGGAGACCGTTCCGGCAGACCGTCTGGTGCACTCATTCCACAGCTACTTTTTACGCCCCGGTGACAGCGCTAAACCGATTGTGTACGACGTGGAAGTTCTGCGTGACGGCCAAAGCTTCAGCGCTCGCCGTGTGGCGGCCATCCAGCATGGGAAACCCATCTTCTACATGACCGCCTCCTTCCAGGCGCCAGAGCCGGGCTATGAGCATCAAAAACAGATGCCGTCCGCCCCATCGCCGGACGATCTGAAATCGGAAACCGAAATTGCCCGCGCACTCGCACATCTGCTGCCGCCGCAGGTAAAAGAGAAGTTTCTGTGCGATAAACCGCTGGAGATCCGCCCGGTCGAATTTCATAACCCAATGAAGGGGCATACTGCTGAGCCCACCCGCCAGGTGTGGATCCGCGCCAACGGCAGCGTACCGGCAGACTTGCGCGTGCATCAGTATCTGCTGGGTTATGCGTCGGATTTCAACTTCCTGCCGGTTGCGCTACAACCGCACGGCGTGGGATTCCTGGAAAAAGGGATGCAGGTCGCCACGATTGACCATTCCATGTGGTTCCATCGTCCTTTCGATATGAACGAGTGGCTGCTTTACAGCGTAGAAAGTACCTCTGCGTCCAGCGCACGCGGTTTTGTTCGCGGGGAGTTTTACACCCAGGATGGTGTGCTGGTGGCTTCTACCGTGCAGGAAGGTGTGATGCGTAATCGCGGGTGAGGTAAAAAGCCCGGTCGCTACGCTTACCGGGCCTGCAAATTTCACTTTTTCAGGCCGGGTAAGGCGAAGCCACCACCCGGCAAGGCACTCAAATTATGCGTTGTACGCATTCTCGCCGTGGCTGTTGACGTCCAGACCTTCGCGCTCCTGCTCTTCCGGTACGCGCAGCCCCACGGTCATATCGGCCAGCTTGTAGCCGATAAAGGCCACAACGCCCGACCAGACAACCGTAATCGCGATACTTTCAAGCTGGACCAGCACCTGATGCATCATGGTCACGCCTTCAGCATAACCCACGCCGCCCAAAGATTGTGCAGCAAAGATACCGGTCATGATACAGCCGATAATGCCGCACACACCGTGTACGCCGAATACATCACACGGATCGTCAACGCGCAGAATACGTTTCAGTGCGGTAACGCCCCACAGCCCCGCCAGACCCGCGACGATACCGATCAGCAATGCGCCGCCCACGCCCACGTAACCGCATGCTGGCGTAATACCTACCAGACCGGCAATCGCCCCAGAACAGGCACCCAGCAGGGATGGCTTGCCGCGAACGGCCCACTCGCCAAATACCCATGAGAGGATGGCCCCGGCAGTTGCCACCACGGTATTCACGAAGGCCAGCGCGGCGATTTCGTTAGCGGCGCTGGCTGAACCTGCGTTGAAGCCGAACCAGCCAAAGTAGAGGATGGCGGTGCCGGTAAAGACCATCGGCAGGTTGTGCGGCTTAAATGCTTCTTTCCCGAAGCCCACGCGCTTGCCAATCAGGTATGCGCCTACCAGGCCGGCTACGGCGGCGTTGATGTGAACAACGGTGCCGCCCGCAAAGTCCAGAGCGCCATGGGAAGCCAACAGACCACCGCCCCAGACCATATGCGCAATCGGGACATAGGAGAGCGTCAGCCAGACCACCACGAAAATCAGTACCGCAGAGAAGCGGATACGCTCAGCCAGCGCGCCCACAATCAGCCCCACGGTGATGCACGCGAATGAGCCCTGGAACGCGACATGAATATACTGATAGAAGCTGCCCATTACCGCGGTCAGTTCGATATTTTTCAGCATCGCCCAGTTAACGTTGCCGAAGAAGGCGTTGCCCTCCCCGAAGGCCAGCGAGTAACCGTAAACCACCCACAGCACGCACACCAGCGCGAACGTGACGGCAACCTGCGTCAGCATGGAGAGTACGTTCTTGCCGCGGATCAGGCCGCCGTAAAACAGCGCGATCCCCGGAATCGTCATGAACAGCACCAGCGCGGTGCAAATCATCATAAAGGCATTATCGGCTTTGTCTGCCACAGCAGGTGCAGCCATTGCCAGGCCCGGCAGCAGTGCCAGCGAACCCAGACCTGTTTTCATTGTTGCTTTCATCATTTTCTCGATCCCTATCACTGTGTGCCAGGAGTTACTTACAACGCCGCTTCGTCAGATTCGCCGGTACGGATGCGAATGACGCGCTGTAGTTCGGCAACGAAAATTTTGCCGTCGCCAATTTTTCCGGTGTAGGCCGCTTTGCTGACGACATCAATCACCTCATCAAGCTGATCGTCGGCAATCGCCACATCAATCTTCACTTTTGGCAGGAAGTTAACGCTGTATTCCGCCCCGCGATAAAGCTCGGCATGACCTTTCTGACGCCCAAAGCCTTTCACTTCGGTGACAGTCAGTCCCTGAATACCCATGGAAGACAGCGCTTCACGCACGTCTTCGAGTTTGAATGGTTTGATTACCACCGTAACCAGCTTCATATATCCCCTCCAGTCAGAATTCGGTAATGGCCGCAGCTAACACGAGAGGTATATTGCAAAGGGTGTGCCAGAAGTGAAATGTGAGGAGGAAAGCGCCGCGGCGCGCATGCGCCGCGAAGGGGTGAAAAAAAACGCACCATGGCAGTGCAGGGTGCGTTTCAGTTTTGCACCAACGGTTAAGACTGTTAGCGCATTGCCTTGTTATGGTGCATCAGGCGCTGAGCGACTCCTCCTCGCGCACGCTGGCGGCCAGCTCGTCGCCTGCCAGCTGCAACTGATACATCTGCCAGTAGCGTCCTTTCGCCTCAAGCAGCGCTCTGTGCGTACCCCGTTCAACGGCCTGGCCACGGTGCAGCACCAGAATGGTATCGGCATCGACGATCGTTGAGAGGCGGTGAGCGATCACCACCAGCGTAGTGCGATCCCGCACGGCAGCCAGCGCCAGCTGGATCGCCTGTTCGGTACCGGAGTCGATGCTTGCGGTCGCTTCATCCAGAATCAACACCTGCGGCGTCTCAATCAGCACGCGCGCCAGCGCCAGGAGCTGCTTTTGCCCGACAGAGAGGTTATTGCCTTGCTCGCCCAGCCGGGTATTGATCCCCTCGCTTAACCCGCGCGCCAGATCTGCCAGCTGCACCGTTTCCAGCACCTCCCATACCTGCTCAGGCGTGAAAGATCGTCCCAGCGTCACGTTGGCATAAAAGGTATCCGCCAGCACTACCGGATCCTGCTGCACCATCGCGACGCCTTTACGCAACGCGTTGTGGCTAAGCGCGGAAAGAGGCCGTCCATCCAGACGGATCTCCCCCTGCGTCAACGGATAGTAGCCCATCAGCAAACTGGCGAGCGTGCTTTTGCCGCTGCCGGTATGCCCAACCAGGGCGACAAAACCGCGCGACGGTACCTCGAGGTTGATATCCTGCAAGACAAGCTGATCGTCGCGGTAGGCAAACGAGACATGATCAAACGCTATGGATCCACTTTCCAGCGGACGTTCATCATCGCCATAGGTCTGACGCGGCCTGTCCATCAGCTCAAACACACGCTCACCCGCGACTACCGCCTGTTGCAGCATCGATTGCTGCGTAGTGAGTTCAATCAGCGGTTCGTTAAGACGGCCAAGGTAACTGATAAACGCGTACAGCACTCCCACCTCAATGGTTCCGCGCGTCGTCAGGCCAAACAGCATCAACAGCCCGCACAGCACCAGCGCAGAGAAGAGGCTCAGCAGCGGGCGTAACAGGAAGCCGTCCAGACGTAACGTCTGCATCCGCGCCATATAGTGCGAACGGCTGGCTTCTCCCATCCGCTCGCCAAAACGCGCCTGCTGGCGAAACTGCTGGATAACGCTCATGCCGTTGATCACTTCGTTGAAGCCATCATTGATGTCTGCAAGGTAAGCGCGCACGCGACGAACAATCGGCGTGCTGTAGCGCTGGTAAATTACCATCACAATCAGCACCGCCGGGAAAATAGAGATCGCCACCAGCGCCATCCGCCAGTCCAGACTGAACATCGCCACCAGCATCGCGCCAATCAATGCGGCACTGCGCAGAACCGTTGCGACAACAGTCACATAAAGGTCGCGGATCACCTCGGTGTCATTGGTGACGCGCGAAATAACCTGCCCGACCGGCTGGGTATCAAACTCGCTCAGCGGCTGGCGCAGCGCGGCATCCATCACATCCGTGCGTAGCTGCTGGACCACGCCCACGGCGGCCCGGTTAAACAGCAGCGACTGCGCATAGTGCAGCCCCGCCGCCGTCAGCTGTAGCCCGACATACGCCACACCCAGCCCCGCCACCAGCCCCAGCGGCAGATAGCTTTTCGCCACCATGTTATCGATAAAATAGCTGATAAGCAGCGGACCGGTCACCTCCGCAATCGCGGCGATCCACAGTAACAGCACGGCGATGGAAAGCGGTTTGCGCCACGGTGAGCCATAGGCGAGCAGCCGTTTTAACGTCGGCCACATCTGTCCAAACTTACGCATCGGTGACCTCCTCATCCAGCGCAGCTTCAAGCTGTTGATAGCGGTACATATCCCGATACCAGCCGGCCTGCCCGGCGAGCTGTTCATGCTGACCACGTTGGGCAATATGCCCGTGCTGAAGCACCAGAATTTCACTGGCTTCGGTAAGGGCCGACAGACGGTGCGCGCTGATGATGACCGTGCGCCCCTCCCCCCACTGGCGAAGGTTATGCAGAATTTGATGCTCGGTACGTCCGTCAACCGCGGACAGCGCATCATCCAGAATCAGGATCTCAGCGTCCAGCAGCAGCGCGCGGGCAATAGAGATACGCTGTTTTTGTCCACCGGAGAGCATAACGCCCCGCTCACCCACTTCTGTGTCGTAGCCCTGCGGCAGGCGCAGAATATCCTCATGGACGCTGGCTAAGCGCGCCACATGCTCGATCTGGTCCTGTGTCGCCGTCGGGCACCCGAGCGCGATATTGTTGGCTATGGTGTCTGAAAACAAAAACGGCGTCTGGCTGACGACCGCCAGGCGGCTGCGCCAGTCATCCAGCAGCAGACGTGGCAGGGAGACGTCATGGAAACGGATATCGCCTTCGCTCACGTCAAAATGGCGCTGAATCAGTGACAGAATGGTGCTTTTACCGGAGCCCGTCGGGCCGCAGATGCCCAGCATCTGACCAGGACGCAGCGTGAAACTGACGTTTTCAAGCACCGGATGTTCCGTTTGCGGGTAGATAAAGACGCGGATATCAGCCTTCAGAACACCCGGACCTTCCGGTACCGGCTCGCTGCCATCGTTCACTACCGGCACTTCCGCCAGCATGGCGCGGATACGGCTGTAGGCGGCGCTCCCACGTTCAACGATGTTAAACATCCAGGCCAGCGCCAGCATCGGCCAAATCATCAGCCCGAGGTACATCGCAAAGCTGGTTAACTGCCCGAGGGTCATGGTGCCTCGCACCACCATCCAGCTGCCGCCGCCCACCGCCAGCAGGTTCGCCATGCCAATCGCAATATAGATTGTCGGATCAAAGCGGGCGTCTATACGCGCCACGCGCATGTTTTTCGCGCCGGTATCGGCGGCGTCGGCCGCAAACAGCGCGGACTGCCTGTCTTCCAGACCAAACGCTTTGATCATGCGGATGCTGGTCATGCTCTCCTGGGTGCGATCGTTTAACGACGAGAACGCCGCCTGCGCCAGCTTAAAGCGTTCATGGAGCTGCTCGCCGTAGCGGTTAATCGCCAGCGCCATCAGCGGCATCGGCAGCAGCGCCAGCAGCGTGAGCTCCCAGCTAATTTGCGTAGACATCACAATCAGTACCGCACAGCCCATCACCAGGGAATCCACCAGCGTTAACACCCCTTCACCGGCGGCAAACACCACACGGTCCACATCGTTAGTGGCGCGGGCGATGAGATCCCCGGTACGGTGACGCAGATAAAACTCAGGGTGCTGGCGGCTCAGCTGGCGGTAAAAGTCCTCGCGCAGCTCAACGGCAAGCTGATAGGACGCGCCGAACAGCAGCACGCGCCAGACATAACGCAGCAGGTAAACCACCACGGCCGTCAACACCAGCGTACCGACCCACATCATCACCCGTGCGGCGGTGTAATGTTGTTCCGTAACACCATCCACGACGTATCCCACCACTTTGGGCGGGATCAGTTGCAAAATGGCAATGATAATAAGCAGAGCCACCGCGCCGAGGTAGCGTTGCCACTCCCGACGAAAGTACCAGCTTAATTGGGCAAATAATCGCACGCGGTCTTTTCCTGAAGATATTTTATGAAGTTATTCAATGGGTAACGCTGTGGTGTATTTTATCTGTTCCATGGCGAAACTGGAGGTGACATCGGACAAGCCCGGTACGCTATTGACCAGCCGCTTGTAAAAATCATCGTAGCGCTTCATGTCTGCCACCTGAACGCGCATAAGATAGTCGTATTCCCCCGCCATGCGCCAGAAGCCGAGCACCTCGGGCATGTCGGAAACCTGGGTGACGAAGCGGCTGTACCATTCGCTGCTGTGATGCTGCGTTTTTATCAGGACGAAGGCGGTCAGTCCAAGCCCCAGTTTTTCGGGGTCCAGCAGCGCCACACGTCCCAGCAGAATGCCATCGTCTTCCAGCTTCTTGAGGCGCTTCCAGCACGGTGTGGTGGTCAGATTAACGGCATCTGCCAGCGCCTGCAAAGAGAGGGTGCAGTCGCTTTGCAGCAAAGAAAGCAGCTTGCGGTCAATTTTATCTAGCATATCCACCTCCCAGAGAAAATTATTCTCCTTACATTCTATTTTAAAGGCCAGATAGCAACAATTTTTTCTGTGCTTTTCGCTATGCTGGGCACAAAATGACAAACGGATAACTACGATGAATAGCACCTGGGTTAAACATGCCATCAGCGAAATAAATGCCGACTATCAGCGCTCGGCAGATACCCATTTGATCCGCCTGCCTTTGCCTGGATTTCCCGGCATTCAGCTTTACCTGAAGGATGAAAGTACCCATCCTACCGGCAGCCTGAAGCATCGCCTGGCGCGTTCACTCTTTTTATACGGTTTATGTAACGGCTGGATTAAAGAAGGCACCACGATTATTGAATCGTCGTCCGGATCAACTGCCGTCTCAGAGGCCTACTTTGCCCGCCTGCTGGGCCTGCCGTTTATCGCTGTGATGCCCTCCTGCACGGCGAAACGTAAAATTGAACAGATCGAATTTTACGGCGGACGCTGCCACTTTGTGGAAAGCGCCTGCGAAATCTATGCGGCCTCCGAAATGCTGGCCCGCGAACTAAATGGTCACTATATGGACCAGTTCACCTTCGCCGAGCGCGCCACCGACTGGCGCGGCAATAATAACATTGCGGACAGCATTTTCCGCCAGATGACCCACGAGCCGCATCCTGTCCCCTCTTACATTGTCATGAGCGCGGGCACGGGCGGAACCTCCGCCACCATCGGACGTTATATCCGCTGTCAGGGTTATGATACGCAGCTGATGGTGGTTGACCCGCAAAACTCGGTGTTCCTCGATTACTGGCAATCCCGCGATGCGAGCCTGCGCAGCCCCGTGGGGAGCAAGATCGAAGGGATTGGTCGCCCGCGCGTCGAACCCTCGTTCATTCCGGACGTTGTGGATGAAATGCTCCGCGTGCCGGATGCCGCCAGCGTCGCGACGGCGCACTGGCTGGAGACACAGCTTGGCCGTAAAGTCGGGGCTTCTACCGGCACCAATATGTGGGGCGCGCTACAGCTGGCCGCGAGGATGCGTGAAGAAGGCCGTACCGGCTCTGTCGTCACGCTGCTGTGCGACAGCGGGGAGCGCTACCTGGACACCTATTACAACGCAGAATGGGTGCAGGCCAATATTGGCGATGTTGAGCCGTGGAAAGCGCAGATTTCGCAGCTGGTGAAATAAAAAAAGCCAGGCTTTAGCCTGGCTTGCTGGAAGGGTCTCACTATTCGGGGGAATATGGGAGGTTATTTTTGTCCAGCCAATGCGTCAAAAAATGGGACACCGCTTCGTTACGACAGTGTCCGATAACCGGTAAATGCGGGAGCGCGGCGATAAGCTGCGGCATCGCGTTCCCCATAATCAGCCCACGACCTACGTTGCTCAGCATCTCGTGGTCGTTCATGGCGTCACCAAAGGCCATACAGTCCTGCATCGTCAGCCCAAGATGATCGCTCAGCACCGCCAGCGCGGATCCTTTGTTACAGCCCACCGGCAGCACTTCAAGACAGTCCACCGCCGAGAAGGTCAGGTGCGCCCGTTCGCCCAGCGCCTCGTTAAGCTGAATACGCAGACGGCAGAGATCGTCGTGATCGCCACAGAAGCAGATCTTGGTCACCTTGTGTGCCGGAATGCGGCGCAAATCGATAAGCTGATATTTAAAGCCGCTGTAAACGTGTGCGTGCAGCAAGGCCGGGATCTCACGCCCGGTAAACCAGCCTTCATCATTAAAAACATGCACGCTGGCCTGCGTATCCCAGGTGCTGTGCAGGACAATGTCCGCCACCTCCGGATTCAGATCCTGACGGTGCAGCACATCGCCGTCGACGGAGTGAATGCGCGTTCCGTTGCCGGTGATCAAGAACGCATCGAGGGCAAATGTCCCCAGCAGATGGCGCATCTCCAGCACATGACGACCAGTAGCAAACGTCAGGGTAACTTCACGCTCGCGCAGGCGCTTAAGAGTGTTCAGGGTTTTCTCCCCTAAACGGTGATCCGGCATTAACAGCGTGCCGTCCATATCAAATGCAGCGAGCCGAGCCATGATTACTCCCGAAATGTGATGCGGTTAACTTGTGCATCAGTTTTACGTGGGATATACGGAAGTAATAGTGAATAGATGATAATTATTGTTCCGGGTTTTCATGCGCCAGCTTAACCGTCTTAACCAGTATCAGCGTCTGTGGCACCCGTCTGCCGGCGCACCGCAGCAGGTGACCATCAGTGAACTTGCCAGCCGCTGCTTTTGCAGCGAGCGACATGTTCGCACCCTGCTGCGCCAGGCGCAGGAGGCGGGCTGGCTAAGCTGGCACGCCCGCTCCGGACGAGGTAAGCGTGGGGAATTACGCTTTCACGTCACCCCGGATTCGTTGCGTAATACGATGATGGAAGAGGCCCTGAAAAGTGGACAGCAGCACAACGCGCTGGAGCTGGCCCAGCTCGCGCCTGAAGATTTGCGATCGCTGCTGCATCCGTTTATGGGCGGGCAGTGGCAGAACGATACGCCGACGCTGCGTATTCCCTACTATCGCTCGCTGGAGCCGCTTCAGCCGGGGTTTCTCCCTGGCCGGGCGGAGCAGCATCTGGCGGGACAGGTATTCTCTGGTTTGACGCGTTTTAATGGTAACAGCAGTGAACCCACGGGCGATCTGGCGCATCACTGGGAAGTCTCCGCTGACGGCCTGTGCTGGCATTTCTACATTCGCTCCACTCTGCACTGGCATAACGGCGATAAAATAGAGACGGCACAGCTCCGGCAAAGCCTGACGGCGCTGTTATCGCAGCCCGGCATGGGCACGCTGTTCCGCAGCGTCTTACGTATCGAAACCACGCACCCGCAGTGCCTGACGTTTATTCTCCATCAACCTGACTACTGGCTGGCGCACAGGCTGGCAACCTACTGTAGCCGTCTGGCGCATCCCGATTACCCTGTGGTGGGCAGCGGTCCCTTTCGGCTGAGCGTTTTTGAGCCTGAACTGGTGCGTCTGGAAAGCCACGAGCAGTATCATCTTGGCCATCCGTTGCTTAAGGCTATCGAGTACTGGATCACGCCCCAGCTTTTTGACTACAGTCTGGGCACCAGCTGTCGCCACCCGGTGCAAATCGCCATTGGCGAGGCCGACGAGCTGGCCAGCCTGCGGCTGGTGAGTAACAGCACCAGTCTGGGCTTCTGCTACCTCACGCTGAAACAGAGTCCACGTCTGAGCGAACTTCAGGCAAAGCGGCTGATTAATATCATTCATCTCTCAACGCTGCTGCACACGCTTCCCCTGAACGAAGGGCTCATCACTCCTTCCGAGGAACTGCTTCCCGGCTGGGCGATCCCCCAATGGCCTGATTTAACCGACGTTGCGCTGCCAGAGGCATTGACGCTGGTCTACCACCTGCCGGTTGAGCTTCACACCATGGCCAGCCAGTTAAAAGCATACCTTGCGCGGCAGGGTTGTGAACTGACCGTCATCTTTCATGACGCCAAAACGTGGGACGGGTGCCAGCAGCTTGCCGATGCAGACATCATGATGGGAGACAGACTGATTGGCGAAGCGCCGGCGTACACGCTTGAGCAGTGGCTCCGCTGCGATGCGCTCTGGCCGCATCTGCTGAGCGCACCGGCATTCGCCCATTTGCAGGCCACGCTGGATGCGGTGCAGTCGCAGGCCGACGAGCGTGACCGACACGCAGGACTTCAGGCTATATTCAGCCGGTTAATGGAGACAGCCGTCCTGACGCCGCTCTTTAACTACCAGTATCAAATCAGCGCGCCTCCGGGCGTCAACGGCATACGCCTTAACACTCGCGGCTGGTTTGACTTCACCGAAGCCTGGCTTCCTCCACCAAACGCGTGAAGAAGCTGGTCGCCGCTTTAGCCAGGCGTTAACATGACGCTTTTACTGTAACTGTCGAGATGATCTATGAAACGTGCCGTCGTCGTGTTCAGCGGAGGACAAGATTCCACCACCTGCCTGATTCAGGCGCTTCACCAGTATGATGAAGTGCACTGCGTCACTTTTGATTATGGTCAGCGTCATCGCGCTGAAATCGATGTCGCTCGTGAACTGGCTCTCAAACTGGGCGCCCGCGCTCATAAAGTGCTGGACGTGACGCTGTTAAATGAACTGGCCGTCAGCAGCCTCACCCGCGACAGCATTCCGGTGCCTGATTACGAACCGGATGCCAGCGGCATTCCGAACACCTTCGTACCGGGCCGCAACATTCTCTTCCTGACCCTGACGGCGATCTATGCCTACCAGGTGAAAGCCGAAGCGGTGATCACGGGCGTGTGTGAGACCGACTTCTCTGGCTACCCGGACTGCCGGGATGAATTCGTGAAAGCACTCAATCACGCCGTCGATCTGGGAATGGCAAAAGAGACCCGCTTCGAAACGCCGCTGATGTGGCTGGATAAAGCCGAAACCTGGGCGCTGGCCGACTACTGGGGCAAGGTGGATGTCGTTCGCAACGAGACCCTGACCTGCTACAACGGCATTAAAGGGGACGGCTGCGGGCAGTGTGCCGCCTGTAACCTGCGCGCGAACGGTCTGAATCATTATCTTGCGGATAAAGCGGGCGTGATGGCCGCGATGCAGAAAAAGACCGGTCTGAAATAAGGGCTAACTGTCCGCGCTGTCGTACAACAGGAGTCGACAGCGCGGGCATTCCTGAATATTACTTATGCGATCATCAGCTCCAGCTTTTCGCGCAACTCCCCTTCCAGCGGCAACGCTTTCTGGGTTTTGAGATCGATACAGACAAAGGTGATCAGCGCATCGGCCACCACCTGCCCTTCTGGCTCAAGCGTGACGACCTGGCTCAATACACCACTTTTGCCATTCAGTTGTTGGACCTCACTGGTCACGGTGAGCACATCCCCCAGCACAGCCGGGCGGCGGTAGTTAATGTTGATGTTGACGACCACAAACGCGATGTTGTGTGCGGTCAGCCACTGGAAGCTTTCGCTGTTCTCCAGGCCATCCCAGCGCGCCTCTTCAAGAAATTCAAGGTAGCGGGCGTTATTGACGTGCTGGTAAACATCGAGGTGATAACCACGGACTTTGATTTGTGTCTGCATAGCGCAATAGCCTTTCGTTGTTATAGGTTCAGAGGTCATAACTGGTATGACCTCTTTATCCTGGCAAATTTTTGCCGCAGTGCAAGTGATTACGCGATTACAGCGTCAGGTGTGCGAGATTGCGCTCAACCAGCGCGCTGCCCATACCCGGCACCTGCTTGAGATCGTCAAGGGTTTTGAAAGGACCGTACTCCTCGCGGTAGCTAACAATGGCCTGGGCTTTTTTAAGTCCCACACCGTTCATCACGCGCGCGAGCTCTTCTGCCGATGCCGAATTGATGCTGACTCGCGTACCGTCATCCTCTGCACTTTTACCGGCATCAGTCGCTTTTGATTGCGTATAAGCCTGCGCAGCTGAGTCTGTTTTGGTCTGTGCAGCCTGCGCTTTAGCCGAGGGCGACGCCGCCAGCGCGCCCGCACTCATCCCGGAAGTGGCAATAGCCAGTGTAATTAACAGTGCTTTGATTCCACATTTCATGCTGTTTTCTCCTTGTTTGTTGACAGCCACGCCACGATAGCCGTACGAGAAAACAGGGACAAACAGCAGATTGCAGAAATGGAAAAGGCCGCGAAAGCGGCCTTTAGTTTTTGCAGAGCGTTACGAAAATCTGCGAGCAGGTACGTAATTATTGCTCCTGGGTCACCACATCACCCAGCTTGATTTTGGCTTCTTTACGCAGGTTGCTCATCATCGCTTCGAAAGCAATCTGGGCATTATTCTGGGTAATTCCCTGAACCATGGCCTTCTTCTGCGCGTCTGGCAGCGTGCCGGCTTTGACTTCATCCAGAGCCAGAATCACCACGTTACCCTGCATATCGGTCGTGGTGCCAAAGACAGGTTTGTCTTTCGCCGGCAGGCTCAGACCAAACGCAGCCTGGCTGACAGGATCCTGACCGGTACGGCTCAGCGTTTTGGCTTCGCCAAAGTTCAGGCCAGCCGCTTTCAGTGCATCGTTCTTACCGTCTTTCAGATCGGCCAGAATTTTCTCTGCATCCAGTTTTGCCTGCTGTGCCGCTTTGTTGTGTTTGACCAGCGCCACCACCTGATCTTTCACTTCCGCCAGGGGCTTCACTGCCTCGGCTTTGTGCTCGCTGACGCGCAGTACGAACGCACGGTCACCGTCAACGGTAATGATGTCTGAGTTGCTGCCCGGCGTACCGTTCTCACCTACCAGACCACCATTGAAAATGGCATCTGAAACCGGTTTGAAGTTCAGTTCTTCCGGCAGATTTTCATGGCTGAACCAGCCCGTCTCAACCGCTTTCACGCCAGCAGCCTGCTCAGCGCCCGCCAGTGATTCGTTGTCGTTGCTTGCGGCATCGCTCACTTTCTGTTGCAGAGCATAGAAGGCGTCCAGCGCTTTCTCCTGCTTCACTTTCGCAGCGATATCATCACGAACGTCAGCCAGCGGCTTGGTTTTCGCCGCCACGACATCGTCCAGACGCGCCACCAGGAAGCCAACGGAGGATTTGATTACACCAGACAGTTGGCCTTTCTCTTTAAGACCCGCATTTTTCAGCTCGTCCGGGGTAGTGGAATCTTCCAGCCAGCCCATATCACCACCGTTTTTGGCAGAAATAATGTCGGTGGATTTTGCTTTCGCCACGGTCGCGAAATCAGCGCCTTTGTTCAGCTCGTCCAGCACGGCTTTTGCTTCTGCTTCCGTTTTGGTCTGGATCACGCTGTAACGGTTACGCTGCGGCTGAGTGAACTGATCCTGATGCTGGTCGTAATAAGACTGGATCTCGGCGTCAGTCGCGTTTTTCTGCATCGCGGCAGCATCCAGCTTGATATAGCTTACGCGGAACTGTTCAGGAGAGATGAAGTTGTTCTTGTTTTGCTCGTAGTAAGCATTAACTTCAGCGTCGCTAACCTGCTGTTTCGCCGCCAGTGCATTGACATCAATCGTCGCTTCACGCACCACGCGTTGCTGCGCTACCAGTGCCGCCAGCGCTTCAGTTTCGCCTTTCAGCATGAAATCGGTGCCCACCACCGCGTTGATCAGCTGTTGCGTGGTCAACTGGTTACGCAGCGCCTGTGCGTACTGGTCAGCCGTCATCCCCATCTGGTTAACAATGCTGTTGTAACGCGCGTTGTCGAACTTCCCATTAGACTGGAAAGCCTGCGTTGAGAAGATGGCTTTTTTAACCTGCTCATCGCTGATGCCCAGACCGAGGCTTTTCGCGTACTGGTCCAGCAGCGCTTCGTCGATAAGGCGGTTCAGCGTCTGCTGACGCAGGTTTTTCATATAGCCTTCGTTGGCTGCAAGTTCAGAGTATTGGTCGCCCAGCTGTTGCTGCATGCGGTTACGTTCACCAGCAAAAGCGTTCTCGAACTGCCCACGGCTAATTTCCTGGCCATTCACTTTTGCGGCGTAGTTCGCGCCACCGCCGATGAGGTAACTACTCACACCGGTCAATATGAACGACACGATAATGATACCGAAAATAATCTTGAGCACGAGACTGTTAGCAGCCGTGCGTAAGCTGTCCATCATGGTGTAACAACACTCCGCTGTAGGTGACTGGTTACCTGACGCTGACGGAAAATCCTGACCGTCGCGCGTAAAGGCGTATTGTGACAAGAAAACAGGGCAATTGTCAGCCCACAACTCGCATAAACTCGCACAAATCAGGTCTGGACAAACAAAAAAGGCACATCAAACGATGCGCCCTTGTACTTTTCAGCTTCCCTGGAGCGGGAAAGCAATCAATTTACTGCGTCTTTCAGCGCCTTACCTGCACGGAAACCCGGCACTTTAGCGGCAGCAATGGTGATCTCTTTACCGGTCTGCGGGTTGCGGCCAGTACGGGCAGCACGCTCTTTAACCGCAAAAGTACCGAAGCCTACCAGTGCAACGTCGTCCCCAGCTTGCAGAGATTCAGTAACAGAAGCAATTAAAGCATCTAAAGCACGTCCAGCTGCAGCTTTAGAAATATCAGCACCCGCAGCAATTTTGTCAATCAGTTGAGATTTATTCACTGTTCTCTTCCTCTCTTTATAATTTATATCGCACCTGAATCCTTCACAGCGCGACCGCGCAGCAGTTATATCAGTCCTGCTATGACCTTACAACACCCGTTGTTGATGGCTAACCCAATCAGCAATCTAAATTAGCTATACAAAAAAAGGCTGGCAAGTACGAAATGACTTACCAGCCTTGTTTTTATTAGCGCTCTTTGCGCGAGGTCACTATTTTGCGGTTACAACCTGCATTCCGGACGGTTCATTTTGCAGTGCGAGAGTCAGAACTTCCTCAATGCGTTTCACCGGATGGATCTGCAAATCGGCAATAACGTTGTCCGGAATCTCTTCCAGATCGCGTTTATTCTCGTAAGGAATCAATACGGTTTTGATCCCACCACGGTGTGCCGCCAGCAGTTTTTCTTTTAACCCGCCGATGGGCAGTACCTGACCACGCAGCGTAATTTCACCAGTCATGGCCACATCAGCACGGACCGGGTTACCCGTCAGGCAGGAAACCAGCGCCGTACACATAGCAATACCCGCGCTTGGGCCATCTTTCGGCGTCGCCCCTTCCGGAACGTGAACGTGAATGTCGCGTTTTTCGTAGAAATCCGGGTTAATACCCAGTTTTTCCGCGCGCGCACGCACCACGGTCAACGCTGCCTGGATGGACTCCTGCATCACTTCACCGAGCGAGCCAGTGTAGGTCAGCTTGCCTTTACCCGGTACACAGGCGGTTTCAATGGTCAGCAGATCGCCACCCACTTCCGTCCACGCCAGTCCAGTCACCTGACCAACGCGGTTTTCGTTGTCCGCACGGCCATAGTCGAAGCGTTGAACGCCGAGGTAAGCATGCAGATTGTCGCCGTTAATCACGATGTGCTTCAGGCTCTTATCCAGCAGCAGCTGCTTAACCGCCTTGCGGCACAGTTTAGAGATCTCACGCTCAAGGCTACGCACGCCCGCTTCACGGGTGTAGTAACGAATAATGCCGACAATAGCGCTGTCCTCAACGGTCAGCTCGTTAGCTTTCAGCGCGTTACGCTCAATCTGCTTCGGCAGCAGGTGCTGCTTAGCAATGTTCAGCTTCTCGTCTTCGGTATAACCGGACAGACGGATCACTTCCATACGGTCCAGCAGCGGTGCCGGAATGTTCATGGAATTCGACGTCGCCACGAACATCACATCGCTCAGGTCGTAGTCGACTTCCAGGTAGTGATCGCTGAACGCCACGTTCTGCTCTGGATCAAGCACTTCCAGCAGCGCCGACGCCGGATCGCCACGCATGTCCGAAGACATTTTGTCGATCTCGTCGAGGAGGAACAGCGGGTTTTTGACGCCCACTTTCGCCATCTTCTGGATCAGCTTGCCCGGCATAGAACCGATATAGGTACGACGGTGGCCGCGGATTTCCGCTTCATCACGCACGCCGCCCAGCGCCATACGGATGTACTTACGTCCGGTCGCTTTGGCGATGGACTGGCCCAGAGAGGTTTTACCCACCCCTGGAGGCCCTACCAGGCACAAGATTGGACCTTTGATTTTGTTCACACGGCTCTGTACCGCGAGGTACTCAAGAATGCGGTCTTTCACACGTTCCAGGCCATAGTGGTCGGTATCGAGGATTTCCTGTGCCTGACGCAGGTCTTTTTTGACCTTGCTGCGGGCATTCCATGGAACCTGAACCATCCACTCAATGTAGCCGCGTACAACGGTCGCTTCCGCCGACATCGGAGACATCATTTTCAGCTTCTGCAACTCAGCTTCGGCTTTCTCTTTCGCCTCTTTCGGCATCTTCGCCGCGTCGATCTTACGCTTCAGCGCTTCGTTTTCATCCGGCGCATCGTCCATCTCGCCGAGCTCTTTCTGAATGGCTTTCATTTGCTCGTTCAAATAGTACTCACGCTGCGATTTTTCCATCTGCTTTTTGACGCGGTTGCGAATGCGCTTCTCAACCTGGAGCAGATCGATCTCAGACTCCATCATCGCCATCAGGTATTCCAGACGTTCGTTAACGTCGGACATTTCCAGCACGGACTGTTTGTCAGCCAGCTTCAGCGGCATGTGCGCAGCGATGGTATCCGCCAGACGTGCAGGATCGTCGATGCTGTTCAGCGACGTCAGCACTTCAGGTGGGATTTTCTTGTTCAGCTTGATGTAGCCTTCAAACTGGCTGATCGCGGTGCGTACCAGCACTTCCTGCTCGCGCTCATCAAGTTCCGGTGAATCAAGGTACTCTGCCTTCGCAGAGAAGTGCTCGCCATCGTCTGACAGAGTGGTAATACGCGCGCGCTGTAAGCCTTCCACCAGCACCTTCACGGTGCCGTCTGGCAGCTTCAGCATCTGCAAAATAGAGGCCACGGTCCCGACGGTGAAAAGATCGTTTACACCCGGCTCATCCGTTGATGCTTCCTTCTGCGCAACCAACATGATTTTTTTATCATGATCCATGGCGGCTTCGAGGCAACGGATAGATTTTTCCCGCCCTACAAATAAGGGTATGACCATGTGCGGATAAACCACCACATCGCGCAACGGCAATACGGGGATTTCAATGCGTTCAGAACGCTCAGGATTCATAGAGCTCTCTCTTAGTTTAGTGTCCGCCAGGTAAACTGGTCATGTAACTGTGCTTCACACAACCATTAACATGTAATCCAGTATATGGGGATGTTTCCCATACATTCAACGCCATGAATACGGAAAAAGTAAAGGGGAGATAAAATCCCCCCTTTTTGATTAACTGATTGTATGAAATGGTGAATTATTCTCCAGATGCCTGCTGCGCTTCCGGTTTACCGTAAATCAATAACGGCTTGGTCTGGCCACCAATGACGGACTCGTCGATCACGACTTTTTCGACATCTTCCATAGAAGGAAGATCGTACATCGTGTCGAGCAATGCTGCTTCCACGATAGAACGCAGGCCACGGGCACCGGTTTTACGCGCCATCGCTTTCTTGGCAATCGCGTCCAGTGCTTCGTCACGGAATTCCAGCTCAACGCCTTCCAGATTAAACAGCGCCTGATACTGCTTGGTCAGCGCGTTTTTCGGCTCTTTCAGGATCTGAATCAGCGCGTCTTCGCTCAGTTCGTTCAGGGTCGCCACAACCGGCAGACGGCCGATAAATTCCGGAATCAAACCAAATTTGATCAGATCTTCCGGTTCAACCTGCGCCAGCAGCTGGCCTTCGTTTGGTTTTTCAGACGTAGCTTTCACCGTTGCGCCAAAACCAATGCCGGAGCCGGTTTCCACACGGTGAGAGATCACTTTATCCAGGCCTGCAAACGCACCACCACAGATAAACAGGATCTTGGAGGTATCAACCTGCAAGAATTCCTGCTGCGGATGTTTACGCCCACCCTGCGGTGGAACAGCCGCAACCGTACCTTCAATCAGCTTCAGGAGCGCCTGCTGCACGCCTTCGCCCGAGACGTCACGGGTGATGGATGGGTTGTCTGATTTACGGGAGATTTTGTCAATCTCATCGATATAGACGATCCCGCGCTGGGCTTTCTGTACGTCGTAATCGCACTTCTGGAGCAGCTTCTGGATAATATTTTCAACGTCTTCGCCCACATAACCGGCTTCGGTCAGGGTGGTGGCATCCGCCATGGTGAACGGAACATCCAGCAGGCGCGCCAGCGTTTCCGCCAGCAACGTTTTACCGGAACCCGTAGGCCCGATCAGCAGAATGTTACTTTTGCCCAGTTCCACGCCATTGCTGGTATCGCCGTTACGCAGACGCTTGTAGTGGTTGTATACCGCCACCGCCAGCACTTTTTTCGCCTGCTCCTGACCAATGACATAGTCGTCCAGGTGGTGGCGAATCTCGTGTGGCGTTGGTAACGCGCTGCGCTCACGGTGCGGCGCGACTTCTTTAATCTCTTCGCGAATGATGTCGTTACATAAATCGACGCATTCGTCGCAGATATACACGGACGGCCCGGCAATCAGTTTACGCACTTCATGCTGGCTTTTGCCGCAAAAAGAGCAGTACAGCAGTTTGCCCGAACCATCTTTGCGTTTATCTGTCATGAGTCCAAACCTCTTTTTAAGTTCTATGTGCCGCACATGACGACGCAAATGCCATACTCAGACGCAAGCTGCTTACAGGCAACGTGCCGCCCTAAATTAGTATAGCGGCACACTCGCGTCGCGGGCATCAATTACGATGGGTCAAAATGGAGTCGACTAAGCCGTACTCAACTGCCTCAGGTGCAGACAGGAAGCGATCGCGCTCGGTATCGCGCTCGATCTGCTCGAGTGGTTGACCCGTATGCTGCGCCATAAGTTCATTCATGCGCGCTTTTACTTTCAGAATTTCTCGGGCGTGGATTTCAATATCCGTCGCCTGGCCCTGGTAACCACCCAGCGGCTGGTGAATCATCACGCGGGAGTTAGGCAGGCAGAAACGCTTACCTTTCGCCCCTGCGGTTAACAGGAAAGCCCCCATGGACGCCGCCTGTCCCATACAGATGGTGCTGACATCCGGCTTGATGAATTGCATGGTGTCATAAATAGACATGCCCGCCGTAATCACACCGCCCGGCGAGTTGATGTACAGGTAAATGTCTTTTTCCGGGTTTTCCGCTTCCAGGAACAGCATCTGCGCCACGATCAGGTTAGCCATATGGTCTTCCACCTGGCCGGTCAGAAAGATAACGCGTTCCTTGAGCAGACGGGAATAGATATCGAAAGATCGCTCACCGCGTGAGGTCTGTTCAATAACCATTGGCACCAGCGCCATATGGGGTGTAAAGTTATCTCGTTCGCCACTGTATGACATTTCCGTCTCCTGGTTCAAAATTGAAAACACCTGCTGTACTGATTGTAACCTTATGGACGGATTATCAGCCAGTCTCAATCATCGTGATTACATACTAATGGGGGTCGCCATGCCCTATTTCAAGCATAACAACGTTTTGTTGTAACGCTAACACTGAAAGGGCGTTTTAGCACCCTTCCAGGACTAAAGCTGTGATAAAAAAAACCCGTCGCCGGAGGGCAACGGGTTTTTTGTTCAAACTTTAAACCGTTGGGGCGAAATTACGCCTGCTGGTTCATCAGTTCGGTGAAAGAGGTCTCTTTTTCGGTTACTTTCGCTTTCGCCAGTACCGCTTCAACAGCCTGCTCTTCCAGTGCAACGTTGCGCATGTTGTCCATCAGCTCTTTGTTCTTACCGTAGAACTCGATCACTTCTGATGGATCTTCATATGCAGAAGCCATCTCTTCGATCAGGCCTTTCACACGCTCTTCGTCAGCTTTCAGCTCGTGGGTACGAATCACTTCGCCCAGCAGCAGGCCAACAACAACGCGACGTTTCGCTTGCTCTTCGAACAGCTCGCGTGGCAGTTCCATCGCTTGCTGCTGGTTGCCACCGAAGCGCTGTGCAGCCTGACGGCGCAGAACGTCGATTTCGCTGTCGATCAGGGCAGCAGGAACGTCGATGTCGTTCGCTTTCACCAGACCTTCAATCGCCTGAGACTTCACGCGGTTACGTACAGCGCCGTTCAGCTCGCGCTCCATGTTTTTACGCACTTCAGCACGCAGACCCGCAACAGAACCATCTTCCACGCCGAAACGCTTGATGAATTCTTCAGTCAGTTCTGGCAGTTCGCGCTCTTCAACTTTCTTCAGGTTGATGACGAACTTCGCTGCTTTACCTTTCAGGTTTTCAGCGTGGTATTCTTCAGGGAAGGTCACGTCGATGGTGAACTCTTCGCCTGCTTTGTGGCCTTTGATACCGTCTTCGAAGCCTGGGATCATACGACCCTGGCCCATCGCCAGTACGAAATCAGACGCTTTACCGCCTTCGAACTCTTCGCCGTCTACTGAACCGGTGAAGTCGATGGTTACGCGGTCTTCCGCGTCAACAGCGCCTTCTTTCTCTTTCCAGTTCGCCTGCTGCTTACGCAGGGTATCCAGCATGCCGTCAACGTCTTCGTCAGTCACGGAAACGATCGGTTTTTCAACTTCGATTGATTCCAGACCTTTCAGCTCAACTTCCGGGTACACTTCGAACTCTACGGAATAGGTGAAGTCTTCGCCCTGCTTGTATTCACCTGGAACGTAGTTTGGCGCGCCGGCTGGATTGATTTTTTCTTTGATGATCGCGTCGATAAAGTTGCGGCTCATCAGTTCACCCAGCACATCCTGACGCACGGAAGCGCCATAACGCTGAGCAACAACATTCATTGGTACTTTGCCCTTGCGGAAGCCGTCAATACGTACTTTTTTTGCTACGTTGACCAGCTCGCTTTTCACAGCAGTTTCGATGCTGTCAGCAGCGATAGTAATCGTTACACGGCGGCCAAGGCCTTGAGTGGTTTCAACTGAAACTTGCATCTTGTTACCTCAAAAAAATCACAGTGCTCGGTCAACTCTGAATCTGTCTGTTATACCGGGATGCTCTCTTATGTGCAGATTCACATTCCCTGTCGCCAGAATCATCCCGAAGACATTCAATAAGACGCGGCATTATAGCGGCATCACTTAGGTGAGTCGAGAACGGTTGGAGCATGTTGCTGCGGCTTTTTTCACACTTTAAGGCTATTTTTAGCCTTAAAAACGCGCCATCCGCTCAAAACTCAGACAAAACAAAACGGCCCGAAGGCCGTTTTGACGAAATCTGTAAGCAACATACTGGAAAAACTCCGGCGGTTGCAAATCCGATTTATCAGGCGATGGTGCCTGCACCCCGACAAGGCGGTGATGCGAATACCGTATCCTGCAGCCCTTCCCATTCCTTAATGGTGTAGGTATGCAGCGCCAGCGCATGTACGGTTGTGGAGAGTTCTTCCGTCAAGGTGCTGTAGATCAAGCGGTGTCGGTTCAGGAAACGTTCTCCCGTGAAGCGATCGCTGACCAGAACCACTTTGAAGTGGCTTTCAGAACCTGCCGGCACGTTATGACGATAGCTTTCGTCGACAACTTCGAGAAACACAGGGTTGAACGCTGCCCTTAATTTTTCTTCTATCTGTTCACGTATCATCATGAAATCACTCCTCCGACAACGCTAAGATGTCACCCATCCCTTTAAATATTAGCCGCTTTTACCGATTCCATTACACCGTGACAACAAATATTTAGCTTTCGTCTGATTTTCTCATCCAAACGGATGAAGTTCACTATGAGGTTCATACGTTTTGTCACTTACAGGCAGAGAAAAGCGGAAAGGTGGTCAGTTTTCGGACAAGGCGATGAATTTACATGCGTTGACCACTTCCCCTGGCCGTTGGCGATGTTATGATGGCGGCAATTTTTCTCTCTTTGCTTACGATTCGTTGAGAACCCGAAAATGTTAAAAAAAATCTTCTTTCCGTTGGTAGCACTCTTTATGCTCGCCGGTTGCGCAACCCCGCCGACGACCATTGACGTTTCACCAAAAATTACCCTGCCTCAGCAGGATCCAAGCCTGATGGGCGTGACGGTCAGCATTAATGGCGCCGATCAGCGTCAGGACCAGGCGCTGGCGAAAGTGACTCGCGACAACCAGCAGGTTACGCTGACCGCTTCCCGCGACCTGCGCTTCCTGTTGCAGGAAGTACTGGAAAAACAGATGACCTCCCGTGGCTACATGATTGGCCCAAGCGGCGCGGTTGATCTGCAAATCATCGTGAACAACCTGTACGCTGACGTCTCCCAGGGTAACGTTCGCTACAACATTGCGACCAAAGCCGATATCTCCATCATCGCTACCGCGAAGAACGGCAACAAGATGAACAAAAACTACCGTGCAAGCTATTCCGTTGAAGGCGCATTCCAGGCCTCCAACAAAAATATCGCTAACGCGGTTAACAGCGTGCTGACTGACACCATTGCCGACATGGCACAGGACACCAGCATTCACGACTTCATCAAGCAGAACGCACGTTAATCCTGCTGACTGACCCGGTGCTTCACCGGGTCAGTTCATAAGAACATGTCCAGTCACTACTTACGCATTTTCCAGCAACCGAAATCAGCTATTCTGCTGATCCTGGGTTTCGCCTCCGGTTTACCCCTTGCGCTCACCTCCGGCACGTTACAGGCGTGGATGACGGTTGAGAACATCGATCTTAAAACCATTGGTTTCTTCTCGCTCGTCGGCCAGGCTTACGTCTTTAAGTTCCTGTGGTCGCCAGTGATGGATCGCTATACCCCACCGTTCCTCGGGCGCCGTCGCGGCTGGTTAGTGATGACGCAGGTGCTGCTGTTGCTGGCCATTGCCGCAATGGGTTTCCTTGAACCGTCAACGCAGCTGCGCTGGATGGCCGCGCTTGCGGTGGTCATCGCCTTCTGCTCCGCCTCGCAGGACATCGTTTTTGACGCGTGGAAAACGGACGTCCTGCCAGCGGAAGAGCGTGGCGCCGGTGCGGCAATCAGCGTGCTCGGCTACCGCCTGGGTATGCTGGTTTCCGGCGGACTCGCACTGTGGCTTGCTGACCGCTATCTCGGCTGGCAGGGCATGTACTGGCTGATGGCCGCACTGCTGATCCCCTGCATTATTGCCACCCTGTTCGCGCCTGAACCGAGCGATGTGATCCCGGTTCCACGCTCGCTGGAGCAGGCCGTCGCCGCACCGCTGCGCGACTTCTTTGGTCGCAATAATGCCTGGCTGATCCTGCTGCTTATTGTCCTTTATAAGCTTGGCGACGCTTTCGCCATGAGTCTGACCACTACCTTCCTGATCCGCGGCGTCGGGTTTGATGCGGGCGAGGTCGGCGTGGTGAACAAAACCCTGGGTCTGTTTGCCACGATTGTCGGCGCGCTGTACGGCGGCGTATTGATGCAGCGCCTGACGCTGTTCCGCGCTCTGCTGATATTTGGCATCCTTCAGGGCGCATCGAATGCCGGTTACTGGCTGCTGTCGATCACCGACAAGAATATGATCAGTATGGGGACGGCGGTATTCTTTGAGAACCTGTGCGGCGGTATGGGCACTGCGGCATTTGTCGCCCTGCTGATGACGCTGTGCAATAAGTCATTTTCCGCTACCCAGTTTGCGCTGCTCTCTGCCCTTTCCGCCGTCGGGCGCGTATACGTTGGCCCCGTCGCGGGCTGGTTTGTTGAAGCCTACGGTTGGCCGACCTTTTATCTCTTCTCGGTGGTGGCGGCCGTGCCGGGGATTTTATTGCTGCTGGTCTGTCGCCAGACGCTGGAATATACCCAGCGGACGGAACACTTCATGCCGCGCACGGAATATCACGCTGCCTATCGGTTTGCCCTGCGTCTGCTAATGGCAGGTTGTCTTGCCCTGGTAGGGTGGCTCACGGTGCTCATCATGAATGCGACTACCGACTTGTCACTTCCTTTTGAAACCCTTCTGCTTGATGCAGGTGTGTTTCTCGCCCTGGCGGGGATCCTGACGGGTGGGATGCTGGATTTCATGTCATTACGAAAGACGCAGATGACATGAAGTAAAAAGCGAAAGGTTATTTCCCGTTGTAATAACAGCCCGAAATTATAACGGTGAAATAACCGCCATCGACAAAAAAAATATTTGTTGTTTTGTGCGGGATAGCATTCGGAAATTATTGGAGCTTATTTCGCTACGCTATTTTTCATTAAACGATTCAGCATTCGAAACATTGAATTTTCGTTTTTTAGTTGTCTTTTTATTGATAATTAATTGTTAACTAATTGTGTGTTTTTCGCAATGGTTATACCAATTGTCCCTTTTGCGGTATGCTGGGGCACCCTTTCGTTATAACGCCCACTCCGTGCGGCTTCCGTCTGGAAACGCGACATAATTTGCAACACTTGTGACATGTGCGGCAGAACCCAGTAACACCTTCCTGACACAGGGCTAATGATGTTTACAGTAATGTAACCTTCCCGTAAAATGCCCCCACACTTTAAACGCCACCAGACTCCCGTGGAATTGAGGTCGTTAAATGAGACTCAGGAAATACAATAAAAGTTTGGGATGGTTGTCATTATTCGCAGGCACTGTATTACTCAGTGGCTGCGATTCTGCACTACTAGACCCCAAAGGACAGATTGGACTGGAACAACGTTCATTGATACTGACGGCTTTTGGCCTGATGTTGATTGTGGTTATTCCTGCCATCTTGATGGCTGTTGGTTTCGCCTGGAAGTATCGTGCGAGCAATAAAGATGCGAAGTATAGCCCTAACTGGTCACACTCCAATAAAGTGGAAGCTGTGGTCTGGACGGTACCTATTCTGATCATCCTGTTCCTTGCTGTACTGACCTGGAAAACCACTCACGCACTTGAGCCGAGCAAACCGCTGGTTCACGATGAAAAACCCATTACCATTGAAGTGGTCTCCATGGACTGGAAATGGTTCTTCATCTATCCAGAACAGGGCATTGCTACCGTGAATGAAATCGCCTTCCCGGCGAACACTCCGGTTCAGTTCAAAGTGACCTCCAACTCCGTAATGAACTCCTTCTTCATCCCACGTCTGGGCAGCCAGATTTACGCGATGGCCGGTATGCAGACTAACCTGCATCTGATTGCGAATGAAGCAGGCACCTACGACGGTATCTCCGCCAGCTATAGTGGCCCGGGCTTCTCGGGTATGAAGTTCAAAGCTATCGCTACGCCAGACCGCGCGACTTTCGACCAGTGGGTTGCAAAAGCGAAGCAGTCTCCAAACACCATGTCTGACATGGCGGCGTTCGAAAAAGTGGCTGCACCTAGCGAATACAACAAGGTGGAGTACTTCTCTAACGTGAAACCGAATCTGTTCAAAGATGTTATTGGCAAATTTATGGATCACGGCATGAGCATGGACATGACCCAGCCTGAAGGCGAGCACAACACGCACCAGGGTATGGAAGGCATGGACATGAGCCACGCGGAAACCGCTCACTAAGGGGCCGAGGAAGAAAATGTTCGGAAAATTGACATTGGATGCGGTGCCGTACCATGAACCCATTATCATGGTTACGATTGCTGCAATTATCATTGGTGGCGCGGCCTTAGTTGGCCTGATCACTTACTTCGGTAAGTGGAGCTACCTGTGGAACGAGTGGCTGACTTCGGTTGACCACAAAAAACTCGGCATCATGTACTGCATCGTCGGTATCGTCATGTTAATTCGTGGCTTTGCGGATGCAATCATGATGCGTAGCCAGCAGGCGCTTGCGTCTGCGGGCGAAGCCGGATTCCTGCCACCGCACCACTACGATCAGATCTTTACCGCTCACGGCGTTATCATGATCTTCTTCGTGGCGATGCCGCTGGTAATCGGTCTGATGAACGTTGTCGTTCCGCTGCAAATCGGCGCGCGCGACGTTGCGTTCCCGTTCCTGAACAACCTGAGCTTCTGGTTCACCGTTGTCGGCGTTATCCTGGTTAACCTGTCACTGGGTGTGGGCGAATTTGCTCAGACCGGCTGGCTGGCCTACCCGCCACTTTCGGGAATTGAGTACAGTCCGGGCGTGGGCGTTGACTACTGGATTTGGGCGCTTCAGCTCTCCGGTGTCGGTACCACCCTGACCGGTATTAACTTCTTCGTGACCATCCTGAAGATGCGTGCACCAGGTATGACGATGTTCAAGATGCCAGTATTTACCTGGGCATCTCTGTGCGCCAACGTCCTGATTATCGCGTCGTTCCCAATTCTGACCGTCACCATCGCGCTGCTGACCCTGGATCGCTATCTGGGTACC
Organism: Enterobacter cloacae complex sp. ECL411; assembly: GCF_021869665.1. Lineage (NCBI taxonomy): Bacteria > Pseudomonadati > Pseudomonadota > Gammaproteobacteria > Enterobacterales > Enterobacteriaceae > Enterobacter > Enterobacter cloacae complex sp. ECL411. The sequence goes on along the minus strand of NZ_CP091486.1, from coordinate 1,040,061 downwards.
CATTTCTTCACGAATGATATGGGTGGCAACATGATGATGTACATCAACCTGATTTGGGCCTGGGGTCACCCGGAAGTGTACATCCTGGTTCTGCCGGTGTTCGGTGTGTTCTCCGAAATCGCGGCAACCTTCTCGCGTAAACGTCTGTTTGGTTACACCTCTCTGGTGTGGGCAACCGTGTGTATTACCGTCCTGTCGTTCATCGTCTGGCTGCACCACTTCTTCACCATGGGTGCGGGCGCCAACGTAAACGCCTTCTTCGGTATTACCACTATGATTATCGCGATCCCGACCGGGGTTAAGATCTTCAACTGGCTGTTCACCATGTACCAGGGCCGTATCCAGTTCCACTCAGCGATGCTGTGGACCATCGGCTTCATCGTGACCTTCTCCGTAGGTGGGATGACCGGCGTGCTGCTGGCGGTTCCGGGCGCTGACTTTGTCCTGCACAACAGTCTGTTCCTGATTGCGCACTTCCATAACGTTATCATCGGCGGCGTCGTCTTCGGCTGCTTCGCAGGTGTGACCTACTGGTGGCCAAAAGCGTTCGGTTTCACCCTGAACGAAAAATGGGGCAAACGCGCGTTCTGGTTCTGGATCATCGGCTTCTTCGTGGCGTTTATGCCGCTGTACGTGCTGGGCTTCATGGGGATGACCCGTCGTCTGAGCCAGCAGATCGATCCGCAGTTCCATCCGATGCTGATGATTGCAGCGGGCGGCGCCGCGCTGATTGCCTGCGGTATCCTGTGCCAGCTGATTCAGTACTACGTGTCTATCCGTGACCGTAACCTGAACCGCGACCTGACCGGTGACCCGTGGGGTGGCCGTACGCTGGAGTGGTCTACCTCTTCTCCACCTCCGTTCTATAACTTTGCCGTAGTGCCGCACATTCATGAGCGTGACGCATTCTGGGAAATGAAAGAAAAAGGTGAAGCGTACAAGCAACCTGAACATTACGAAGAGATCCATATGCCGAAAAACAGCGGTGCGGGCATCGTGATTGCCGCCTTCGCAACGGTATTTGGTTTCGCAATGATCTGGCACATCTGGTGGATGGCGATTGTTGGCTTCGCTGGCATCGTAATCAGCTGGATTGTGAAGAGCTTTGACGAGGACGTGGACTACTACGTACCAGTCCGTGAAGTTGAAAAGCTGGAAAACCAGCATTTTGACGAGATTTCTAAAGCGGGGCTGAAAAATGGCAACTGATACTCTGGCGCACTCGACTGCCCACGCGCATGAACATGCGCACCATGATACAGGACCGACGAAAGTCTTCGGTTTCTGGATCTACCTGATGAGCGACTGCATCCTGTTCTGCTGTCTGTTCGCAACCTATGCCGTTCTGGTGAACGGCACAGCGGGCGGCCCGACCGGTAAGGACATCTTTGAGCTGCCGTTCGTTCTGGTTGAAACCGCACTGCTGTTATTCAGCTCCATCACCTACGGCATGGCGGCTATCGCCATGTACAAAAACAACAAAAGCCAGGTTGTTTCCTGGCTGGCGTTGACCTGGTTGTTTGGTGCTGGCTTTATCGGGATGGAAATCTATGAATTCCATCACCTGATTGCGGAAGGCTTTGGTCCGGATCGCAGTGGCTTCCTGTCAGCGTTCTTCGCGCTGGTCGGCACCCACGGTCTGCACGTGACCTCGGGTCTGATCTGGATGGCAGTGCTGATGTTCCAGATCTCCCGTCGCGGCCTGACCAGTACTAACCGTACCCGTATCATGTGCCTGAGCCTGTTCTGGCACTTCCTGGACGTGGTATGGATCTGTGTGTTCTCTGTTGTCTATCTGATGGGGGCGATGTAATGAGTCATTCTAACGATCATGGCGCTTCCCACGGCAGCGTAAAAACCTACATGACAGGTTTCATCCTGTCGATCATCCTGACGGTGATCCCGTTCTGGATGGTGATGAACGGTTCTGCATCTAAGCCGGTTATCCTGGGCGCAATCCTGGTGACCGCGGTGATTCAGATTCTGGTGCATCTGGTTTGCTTCCTGCACATGAACACCAAGTCCGATGAAGGCTGGAACATGACGGCCTTTATCTTTACCGTGATTATCATCGCTATCCTGGTAGTCGGTTCCATCTGGATTATGTGGAACCTTAACTACAACATGATGGTTCACTAAGAGCGGCGAGTATGTTTAAGCAATACCTGCAAGTCACGAAACCAGGCATCATCTTTGGCAACCTGATCTCCGTAATCGGAGGGTTCCTGCTGGCCTCTAAAGGCAGCATTGATTACACCCTCTTTATTTACACGCTGGTCGGTGTGTCACTGGTGGTTGCGTCCGGTTGTGTATTTAACAACTACATCGACATGGATATCGACAAGAAGATGGAAAGGACCAAAAATCGGGTGCTGGTTAAAGGCCTGATTGCTCCTTCCGTCTCGCTGGTGTACGCCACCTTGCTGGGTATTGCTGGCTTTATGCTGCTGTGGTTTGGTGCTAACCCGCTGGCCTGCTGGCTGGGGGTGATGGGGTTCGTGGTGTATGTAGGCGTCTACAGCCTGTATATGAAACGCCACTCCGTCTACGGCACGCTGATTGGTTCTCTCTCCGGCGCTGCGCCGCCGGTGATTGGCTACTGCGCCGTCACGAACGAGTTCGACAGCGGTGCGCTGATCCTGCTGGCTATCTTTAGCCTGTGGCAGATGCCGCACTCCTACGCCATCGCGATTTTCCGCTTTAAGGATTATCAGGCAGCGAACATTCCGGTTCTGCCGGTCGTGAAAGGCATCTCAGTTGCCAAAAACCACATCACGCTGTACATCATCGCTTTTGCCGTGGCAACGCTGATGCTCTCTCTGGGCGGTTACGCCGGATATAAATATCTGGTGGTGGCCGCTGCGGTGAGCGTCTGGTGGCTCGGCATGGCTCTGCGCGGTTACAAAGTGGAAGATGACAAGGTCTGGGCACGCAAGCTGTTTGTGTTCTCGATTGTCGCCATCACCTCCCTGTCCGTGATGATGTCCGTAGACTTCATGGTGCCAGATTCACAAAGCCTGCTGACGTACGTCTGGTAAGAAGACTGAAGTAAAAACGCCGGGTTTAACCCGGCGTTTTTTATTGGTACGGCGTAACCCCTTTCTTTAACAGTATATTGCCGTATTTCGCTGTCTCGCCTGTCACCACAATGGCGTACGCTTTCTGTGCCCGCGCATAAAACGCATAACGGTCAATACGCGTAATCCCCTCCCCTTCCGCCTCACCAAAGAGTGCGTTGCGATAGCGTGCTTCTACCTGTATATCGAGCGTATCCCCGTCGACAGGGGCCATCATCACCAGCGGTGGCGCATAGCTGTCGAGTTCAAACAGCGGTATCACCGCGGCCAGCAAATCGCTGATGAGCAGGCCATCTGCGCGGATCGTCTTTGGCCCCAGGCTGTGCGCGGGAAAGTGAGCGTCTGCAAAAATAATCTCGTCACCATGGCCCATCTCTGCCAGCGTTTTCAGCAGCTCGGGTGAAATCAGTGGGGATATAGTTTTAAGCACGGCTTTGCTCCTCAGGATAGAAATAACGGTAACGATAGTGGACCCGATCGCGAGCAGCCTCAGCGCTGGCCGTTTCTCCGACGCCCCACCATCCGTACAAAGACGCCCCCAGCACGGTCGTATCTGCATCTTCAAGAACCTTCACCGGGATCCCAAGCGCATTGGACTTGAGCTGATTCCACAGCATATTGCGGCTACCTCCCCCCACCAGCAGGAGTTCACGCGCCTTAAATTGCGCGATCGCCTCCAGCGCCTGGAGTTTTTCTTGCAGATGCACCGTGAGTCCTTCCAGGGCTGCGCGGTAAAAATGGGCTGGCGTGGTGGTGAGCGTAACGCCCTGCCAGCCGGCGAGCGGAGAATCGAGCAACTGGGTATTCATCGTGACGCCATCCGCCCCGTACGGAATTGCCGCCGCCTGAGCCAGAATAGTGTCCCAGTTGACATCAGGCGACCAGAACAGCGCGCGGATCCACTCCAGTACGCCAGACGCCAGATATTGCATTCCCGGATTATAGAGCCCCGTCCGGCTATCCAGTTCGCAGGTCGCGCCCGGGTATTGCCCCAGTAAAGCGGTATCAACCTGCGAGGTGCGCGCCATTAAAATCTCCCAGGTTCCCGAAGAGAGAACCGGCTCATTAATTCCCGCACCGGCGCCAAAAAGGGCAAACTGCGTATCGTGCCCGGCGGAGATCACCGGCACACCGCAAGGCAATCCGAGTCTGGATGCAGCGTCGGGCTGCAGTTCACCCATCATCTCTCCGGGGGAAACCAGCGGCGGGAAAAGGGAATGAGGCACGCCGATCTTGCTTAAGATCGTTTCGCTGAAGCACCGCTGATGTAGATCGAACATCTGACTGGTACCGGCCATCGTGAGATCGGTCGTCATTTTTCCGGTCAGGCGATGGTTGATTAGCGAGGAGATAAAAAGCCAGGCGTGAGCACGCTGTAACAGATTGGGATGGTTGTCCTGAAGCCAGCCTAGCTTATACAACGTGTTGAAACTAAACTGCCCAACGCCGGTGATCTGCTGTAGTTCAGCCGGGGAGCACAAACGGGCAACCGCTTCCATCACCGGCACGGTTCGTGGACATTTCCAGCTGATGATCGGGTAAAGCAGTTCTCCGCGCTCATCTACCAGCGCGCCATCCACGCCAAAGGTCGTCACACTCATTCCGCACAGTTGATGCTTGCTCAGCACTGCGCTGATTTTCTGACAACAGACGGCAAAACGTTGCATGATGGCGTCGAGCGACCACTGGTGCCAGGCCGGATTTTCAGCGGCACTTTCGCTTTCGTTCGCCACCGAGGCTCGCGCCACAATATTCCCTTCAGGATCCAGCGCAATGGCGCGCACGTTCGTCGCGCCACAATCGAGAACCAGAAAACATTTTTTCATTGCGGTCCCCACAGGCTGCCAGTCCGCCGGAGCAGGCTGGCAAACCGGCTTATTGTTTGTATAACGGTCCGTAATTTTCACAGGCGCGGTAATCCTGCCCTTCCGGATCCATACCGTGAGCGCCCCAGGCCGTCGGCCGATAAATCAGCGCCTCCGGTACGTTATGCATGCACACGGGAATGCGCAGCATGGACGCCATAGTGATGAAATCAGCACCGACGTGCCCGACGGTTAATACTCCGTGGTTAGCCCCCCAGTTCGCCATCACTGAATAGACGTCGCTGAACGGGCCTTTACCGGTCAGACGTGGGGCAAACCAGGTGGTGGGCCAGGTTGAATCGGTGCGCTTATTCAGAATGTCATGTACTTGTTCCGGCAGCTCAACACTCCAGCCTTCCGCTATCTGTAATACCGGGCCCACCCCCTTGATGAAGTTTACGCGGGTCATGGTAAATGGCACGCCACCTCGGGTGAGGAAGTTTGATGAGAAACCGCCCCCGCGAAAGTATTCATGCACCGCCGGACACCAGTGGGTTGCGGCCAGGCACGCGTTGGCTTCCTGCTCAGTAATGTCCCAGTGTGGTTTCAGGGTCGGTTTCCCCTCGGCGTCTTTCTGCTCCGCTGTACCGTCCAGTGCCGCCGAGCCGGAGTTGATCAGATGAATAATGCCCTGCTCAGCCCGTCCAGTGAGTTTCTGGCCGGTAACACGCTCAACCGACTCTGGCGACCAGTAGGTGCGCACGTCGGCAAAGATTTGCGCTGTACCGGTCATCAGATGTCCAAACAGCATTGCTACCCCGTTCAGGCTGTCATTTTCCGTCGCCACCACCAACGGCTGGCGAATACCGTTCCAGTCAAAGGAGCTGTTCAGCAGCGCCTCTGCGGTATCGCCATTTGGATACTGATCCGTCCAGTGGCGCTGTCCCTGGAACCCGGACGCGATGGCGTTATAGCCCAGAGATTCCTCCACGCGGCCCATCGCAGCGAGTTTTGGGTTACCCTGCATCATGTCGCGGATGCACATCGCCATCAGCAGACTCTCCCGCAGGATCGCGGCATTCTCCTGTTCATTGCGACGATACTGCTCAGCGTTTTTATCCTCGCCGAAACGGAAATGTGCTTGCGCCCAGTCCAGGGCCAGCTCAAGTTCTTGCTCGTCGTAAATCTTATGATCGATGCGGCGACGCAGTTCGGTCATATCCACCGCCTGCACCTTCATCCCCAGCCAGGATTCAAAGAAGTTGTGATCGACAATCGAGCCCGCAATCCCCATCGAGACGCCGCCCACCGACAAATAACTTTTCCCCTTCATGCTGGCGACCGCCAGGCCCGCGCGGGCGAAGCGCAACAATTTTTCTTCGACGTCTGCCGGGATGGTCTCGTCGCCCGCATCCTGTACATCGTGGCCATATATGGAAAACGCCGGGATCCCTTTCTGGTTATGCGCCGCCAGTGCCGCCGCGAGATATACTGCCCCCGGACGCTCGGTGCCGTTAAAGCCCCAGATCGCTTTCGGACGCAGCGGATCCATATCAATGGTTTCACTCCCGTAACACCAGCAGGGGGTGACGGTGATCGTCAGACCAACGTGGCACGTGCTGAACTTCTCTTCGCAAGCAGCGGCCTCCGCCATTCCGGCAATGCAGCTATCGGCAATCACGCACTCAACGGGCGTACCGCAGGGGTGGCGTAATTTTTCACTGAGTAGCGCCGCTGTTGCTTTCGCCATGTTCATGGTCTGCTCTTCCAGAGACTCGCGTACGCCCATTCGGCGGCCATCAATAACAGGTCGAATGCCAATACGGGGTAACGCTTTTATCGTTTTCATAGCCCTTCCTCACGTTGGTTAACCTATCCGTCTCAGGGGCATAGCCGTGAAAAAGCGCCCAGGCAGCGCCGTGAACGGAAAGTGGTGAAATTTGCTAACTCGAATTAGCTTAGGGTTCACACTAAAAATGAGACAAGATAAATGTGCAGAATCTGTGAGCAGTTTCACGATGAGAGGTCAAAATTCGATCAGCGTCAGGTATTACGATTCAGCAAAAATTAAACATATCGTTTAAATTCAATTAAATAACAAAATACCTTTGCACGACGTCACAATTTGAATACAAATGATTTGGCTAAATTATAACCCTAAAATAGCTTTTAAGGACGAAAGCTAAGTCGAGTTAGCTTATTAACTAAATCACTGTGGCTTGTGATTCATTGCCTTTCCAACACAGGAATTTTGCAATGTCAGAGACTCTTATTCAGATGACGTGCATTACCAAACGCTTTCCCGGCGTGCTGGCGCTGAATCAGGTTGATTTCGATTTACGCTGCGGCGAAGTTCATGCCCTCTTAGGTGAAAACGGTGCCGGCAAATCGACGCTGATGAAAATTTTATCCGGTGTTTACCAACCTGATGCCGGTGAAATTCGCTTTGAAGGGCAATCCGTATCATTCAGCGATCCGCTAAGTGCTCAGCATGCAGGTATTACGATTATCCATCAGGAATTTAATCTCTTCCCCGATTTAACCGTGGAAGAGAATATCTTTATTGGCCGTGAATTCTGCAAAAATAGTCGCTGGCAGTTAGATAAACGCGCCCAGCGACAGGCGGTTGAGAAAATACTGCACACGCTGAATTTAAAAATCGCCCCGGACGCCCGCGTCAGTGAATTAACCGTAGCCCAGCAGCAGATGGTGGAAATTGCCAAAGCGATTTCGGTCAATGCCAAAGTGCTAATCATGGATGAACCCACCGCCGCGCTGACCGAAAGTGAAATCGAGAGTTTGTTTGACGTCACGCGGATGCTCAAGGCTCAGGGCACGGGGATTGTCTACATCTCGCACCGTCTGGAAGAGCTGGCGCTGATCGCCGATCGCGCGACCGTCATGCGCGACGGACAATACATCGCCACCGTAGATTATGAAACGGTTCAGATCGGCGAGCTTATCGCCATGATGGTTGGCCGCAATCTCGATAACATCTACCCAAAACGCCCGCCGCATCAGCGCAGAGAAAAAGTGCTGGAGGTGAACGACCTGACGCGTAATGGTGTACTGCATGACATCAACTTTACCCTCTGGCGCGGTGAGATCCTCGGTCTCGCTGGCTTAATGGGCGCAGGCCGAACGGAACTGGGCCGGGCCCTGTTTGGCGCCGATGCGATCGACGCTGGCACCCTGACGCTGAACGGCACCCCCACACGTATTAAAGACGTGGCTGACGCTATTGAGAAAGGCATCAGCTATTTAACAGAAGACCGCAAAAAAGAGGGACTCGCCCTGGGCCTTTCTGTTGAGATGAACATTATGCTCGGCAATTACCCGGACTACGCTGGCGCCGCGGGTAATGTCGATGAAAAACGCTGCCGGGAGTCCAGCCAGAAACTGGTGGATACGCTGCGAATAAAAACGCCACATATGGAACAGGCGGCACTGAATTTAAGCGGCGGTAATCAACAGAAGATCATTATTGCCCGCTGGGTCTGCAAAGACACCGATATTTTAATTTTTGATGAGCCAACCCGGGGAATTGACGTTGGCGCCAAGCTGGAAATCTACGAATTAATGAATCGCCTTGTCGCTAAAGGTAAATCGATCATCATGATTTCATCCGAACTGCCGGAAGTATTAGGAATGTGCGACCGCATACTCGTGATGCGCAGCGGCCGCATTGCCGGCGAAATAGCGGCTGAGCACGCCACCCAGGAAAAAATCATGCAATACGCCACGCTGGAGGATTAATCATGTCCGTTACCGTTCCATCGCCGCAAAGCGGAAGTCATACGATGAAAATAAATAAAGCGCTCCTGATGCGTCTGGCGCCTCTTTTTAGCCTGGTATTGCTGGTTCTGTTTTTCAGCTTCAGCTCACCGTTCTTCTTTAATACTGAAAATATCATGACTATCGCCCTGCAAACGGCGGTGATTGGCATCATGGCCATTGGCGTGACCTTTGTGATTATTACCGCCGGGATCGACCTGTCGCTTGGATCGGTGGTGGCGTTCTCAGGGGTTGCGGTGGGCATCGCCGCCGGGTTTGGTATGCCGTTGCCGGTCTGTATTCTGGCAGGCGTGCTCGCAGGCGGACTTTGCGGCTATGTGAACGCGTTTCTGGTCACCAAAATGACCATACCACCGTTTATTGCCACCCTCGGCTTAATGATGTCGGTACGCGGCATCAATATGGTGATGACCGATGGCCGCGCGATTTATTTTTCTGACTACCCGCAGTTCAAGCTGCTAGCACAGGGTCGCCTGTTCGACGTTCTGCCTTATCCGGTGTTCTACCTGGTCATCGTGGCACTGATCGCCATGTGGATCCTGAAGAAAACGGTGATGGGCCGCTATATCTACGATGTCGGCAGCAATGAAACGGCGGCACACCTTTCCGGGATCAAAGTCCAGCGAGTGAAAATTTTCGTTTACGCCTTCTGCGGCCTGTTAACCGGCGTGGCCGGGGTGATCCTCGCCTCTCGTCTCAACTCAGGCCAGCCAACCGTGGGCGTGGGTTATGAGCTGGAAGCCATTGCGGCGGTAGTGATCGGCGGTACCAGTCTGATGGGCGGCGTGGGCACGATTGGCGGCACCATCATAGGCGCGTTCATTATGAGCGTGCTGAAAAACGGCCTCAATCTCATGGGCGTGTCCCAGTTCTGGCAGATGGTGGCGATGGGCGTGGTCGTCGTTGCCGCCGTCTACCTGGACACGTTACGTAAAAGAATGCGTTAGGTTCTCGATACAACAAGCCCTGCCAACCTTACAACGGAGCAAAATAATGAAAACCAGCCATATCCTGAGCGCCCTGTCGCTCGTTGCCATCCTGTCCAGCAGCGCGCTGGCAAAAGATTTAAACCTGCCGGTGGTCAGTAAAGGTTACCAGCACGAATTCTGGCAGACGGTCAAAATGGGAACGGAAGCTGCCGCAAAAGAGTTGGGTGACAAAACCAGCTACGTTGGCCCTGCCGATGAAACGCAAATCGCCGAACAGATCCAGTTAGTCGAAAACACCATGGCACAAAAACCAAACGGCCTGTTGCTGGCCGCACTTGATGCAAACGCCCTTGCCCCGCTGGTCGAAACCGCCAACAGCCGGGGGATCAAAGTGGTGACCTTCGACTCGGGCGTGAACTCGGATATCCCGGCCAGCTTTGTCGCCACCAATAACCGTAAGGCGGGCGCACAGGCTGCGGATGCGCTGGCAGAGCAGGTAGGCCAGAAGGGGAAAGTGGGTATTATCGCCCACGTAGCCGGGACGACGTCCGCCATTGAGCGCTCTGAAGGGTTCAGCGAGCGGATGAAAGAGAAGTACCCGAATATTCAGGTACTGCCGGTGCAATACAGCGATGGCGACCCGCAAAAAGCGATGGATAAAACCATTGATATGGTTCAGGCCAACCCGGATATCGCCGGTATTTATGCCACCAACGAAGGCTCAACCCTGGGCGTTGCGAACGCTATCGACAGCCAGAATCTGAAGGGCAAAGTAAAAGTCATCGGTTTTGACAGCACCGAAGCCATCATTAACTTCCTTAAAAACGGTGTGATTCAGGGCTTCGTGGTGCAGGACGCCTATCAGATTGGTTATCAGGGCATAAAAGCGCTGAACGCGGTGATTTCCGGACAGACGGTGGCCAAAGAAATTGATATTCCAGTGAAATATGTCAATGCGCAGAATATCAACACGCCTGAAATTGATAAACTGCTGCATCCGTTTGGTAAAAAATAAGGAAGTTCATGATGAGTGACGGCTATTTCCTCGGGGTAGATGTAGGTTCAGCCAGCGTTCGTGCAGGGCTTTACTCTGCGCAAGGCGAGCGTTTGAGCTTCGCGACCCGTCCGATTTCGCAGTTTCACGCCAGCAACGCGCGCGTGGAACAATCCTCTGTGGAAATCTGGCAGCAGGTTTGTGCGGTGGTGCGGGAAGCCGTCGACTCCTCTGGGATTTCACCTGACGCCATTCGTTCGATTGGCTTCGACGCCACGTGCTCGCTGGTCGCGCTGGATGCTGACGGTAACGGCCTGAGCGTCTCCCCGGACAGTCCGGCATCGCAGGACATCATTATGTGGATGGATCATCGTGCTCACGAAGAAACCGTTCACATCAATGCCACACGCGATTCGGCCCTGTGCTACGTGGGCGGCGAGGTCAGCATCGAGATGGAGTTGCCAAAACTGCTGTGGTTGCAGCGGCATCATCCTGAAACCTGGAATCAGGCCTGGCGCTTTTACGACCTTGCCGATTTTCTGGTCTGGAAAGCGACGGGCCAGGACGTCGCCAGCCTGTGCACCCTCACCTGCAAATGGAACTACCTTGCGCATGAGGCGCAGTTCAGCGAATCGCTGCTCAGGGCGGTGGGGCTGGAAAACTTACTGACAAAAATTCCCGGCACTATTCTGGACGTCGCTGAATGCGTCGGGAAACTTAGCCCGCAGGCAGCGCAAGCTCTGGGTTTGTCCGAAGAAGTGGTTGTGGCAAGCGGCATGATCGATGCCCACGCGGGTGGCGTGGCGCTGACGGCCTCACACCCGGAAGGCACGCTGGCGCTCATCAGCGGAACCTCGAACTGCCATATGCTTGCCAGTCAGACGGAGATCCATACGCCCGGCGTCTGGGGACCTTACTGGAGCGCCATGCTGCCGGGCTACTGGCTGACGGAAGGCGGGCAAAGTGCTGCCGGGGCGCTGGTCGACTGGACGTTGCGCGAGCACGGAGCCAGCGCAGACCTGTTTGCAAAAGCAGAAGCGGCGCAACGCCATCCGGTGGCGCTGCTCAACGACTGGGTAGCCGCGCTTGAACAGGAAGAAAAATATCCCACCCGCAACCTGCACATTCTGGCCGATCACCACGGCAACCGCTCGCCGCGTTCGCGTCCTGATGCCCGGGGCAGCGTGGTCGGTCTGACATTAGAAACCGGTGAACGTGCGCTGGCGAGGCTCTACCTGGCCACGCTACAGGCCATTGCCTACGGCACACGACACATTATGGATACTCTGAAACATCATGGGCACACCTTGTCGCGCATTGTCATTTGTGGTGGAGCTACTCATAACCGGCTCTGGCTGCGGGAGTATGCCGATGCCACAGGCTGCAATATTCACCTTTTAGCCGAAGAAGATGCGGTCACTCTCGGCGCGGCCATTTGCGGCGCTGTGGCGAGCGGTGCATGGGCAACGCTTACCGACGCCACCCGGGAAATGGTCAAAGCCGGCGATATCATCACCTGTCGGCCGGAAACCGCGGCCTTCCACCGGCAAAAATATGAGGCGTACCTGATGCTGTGGACCCAGCAACAGGCGCTTAATCTCCTGATGCAGCAGGAAATGTAATGGCAGGATGCGTATGCTTTATCAGCAGTTTTTACGTACGTTAAGGATTGAGGCGTAGCGATGGCCAAAACAGTTGAACAGATAGCGAAGGATCTGAATTTATCCGTCACCACCGTGCGGCTGGTACTGAGCGGGAAAGCCGAACAGTATCGGATCAGTGTGAAAACACAGTCCCGAATTAATGAACACGTCGAGCGCTTCGGCTATACCCTCAACCATTCGGCGCGCAGTCTGAAGTTAAACAAAACCGAGACGCTGGGGCTCATCGTGCCCAACATCTCAAACGTGTTCTTTGCAACGCTCGCCGAGAAACTCGAACTGCGCTGCCGCCGTTCGGGTTACCAGCTGATGATCAGCTGTACTTACAACGATGTGGATTACGAAAACAAGCTGGTAAAAGCTCTGATGGCGCGCAACGTGGACGGCTTATTTATCGTTCCCTCGACGCTGGAAAATCAGCAGCATCATTTGCGGCAGATCCAAAAGCCACTGGTGCTCCTTGACCGGGATTTTGGCTTTACTGACAACGCGCTGGTAGAGAGTCATAACGAGGCTGGGGGGGATGAACTGGCCCGCAATATGCTGGAAGAGTGCAAAACGCCGCTCTGGTTCCTTGTGGGCGATACCGCACTGCCCAGCATTACGGACCGTCTGAACGGCTATTTGCAGGCCCTGAAAACAGCCGGTATACACCATCGCGAGTGGGTCATCGAAGGGCCGGACAATACGCCGGAGGGGGGATATGCCCTGATGGATTCGCTTATCGACAGCCAGGGTGTTCCGCAGGCGTTTATCGCCTCATCGTTACCCGTCCTGGAAGGGGCAATCGAAGCCCTGCGGACGCGTACCGGTACCGTGCCTCAACACATCAATATTGGCACCTTCGATGAGCACCCCATGCTGGGGTTCCTGCCTAACAGCGTCTGGTCCATGCAGCAGGATGAAGATACCTGGGCGGAAAAAGCGTTTGAACTGATGCAGCGAGCCATCGACGGCGAAGCGGTCAACGAGACGGCGAAAGTCGATATGAAGCTGGTCAAACGTTCCCGCCAGTAAAAATAAAACTGTACCCGGAGAATAAAAAATGGAACGAGCCCGATTAGCCAGAGACATTATCGACACCTGCCTTGAGATGACCCGCATGGGATTAAATCAGGGCACCGCCGGGAATATCAGCGTTCGCTATGGCGACGGTATGCTGATTACGCCGACCAGAATTCCCTACGAGCATCTGACCGAAGAGAGTATCGTCTATGTCGATGCACAGGGGCGACACGAAGAGGATAAACTGCCCTCCAGCGAATGGCGTTTTCATCAGGTTGTGTATCAGACCCGCCCGGATGCTAACGCCGTCGTCCATAACCATGCGGTTAACTGTACCGCCGTCTCGATACTCAACCGCCCCATTCCTGCTATTCACTATATGATTGCCGCCGCCGGGGGAAACTCCATTCCCTGCGCGCCTTACGCGACCTTCGGGACGCGCGCGCTGTCAGAGCATGTCGCGGTCGCGTTACGCGATCGCAAAGCGACGCTATTACAGCACCACGGTCTGATCACCTGCGAAGAAAATCTTGAGAAGGCACTGTGGCTGGCGCAGGAGGTAGAGGTGCTGGCAAAACTCTACCTGGCCACGCTGGCGATCGTGGATCCCGTTCCGGTACTCAGTGACGATGAAATTGCCATTGTTCTTGAGAAATTTAAAAGCTACGGGTTGCGCGTCGAGGCGTAATTTTTTATCCGGGGGTGCTTTTATCACACCCTCGTAATATCTCTTAAACAAACACCTATTTACCGCACTTATCACCCCGCCTAAACTATGGCCTGCTTTTTGGTAGAGGTGGTAATGAACGATTATAAAATGACGCCAGGCGAACTGCGTGCGACCTGGGGTTTAGGGACTGTTTTCTCGCTGCGGATGCTTGGCATGTTTATGGTCCTGCCCGTTCTGACCACATATGGCATGGCGTTACAGGGTGCCAGCGAAGCGCTGATTGGTCTGGCGATCGGTATCTACGGCCTGGCGCAGGCGATATTCCAGATCCCCTTTGGCCTGCTCTCCGACCGCGTGGGTCGCAAACCGCTGATTGTCGGCGGGCTGCTGGTGTTTGTACTTGGCAGCATCATCGCCGCCCTCTCCCACTCCATCTGGGGAATTATTCTTGGCCGCGCCCTGCAAGGTTCCGGGGCGATTGCCGCCGCCGTGATGGCGCTGCTGTCAGACTTAACCCGCGAGCAAAACCGCACCAAAGCCATGGCGTTTATTGGCGTCAGCTTCGGCGTTACGTTTGCCATTGCCATGGTGCTGGGGCCGATTATTACCCATTCACTCGGCCTGCACGCCCTGTTCTGGATGATAGCCGTGCTGGCAACCATCGGGATCGCACTCACGCTGTGGGTTGTGCCGGACAGTAAAAACCATGTCCTGAACCGTGAATCCGGGATGGTCAAAGGCTGCTTCAGCAAAGTCATCGCCGAGCCGCGCCTGCTTAAGCTGAACTTCGGCATTATGTGCCTGCACATTCTGCTGATGTCCACCTTTGTCGCCCTGCCCGGTCAACTTGCCGCAGCAGGTTTCCCGGCGGCAGAGCACTGGAAAATTTATCTGGTCACAATGCTGATCTCGTTTGTCTCCGTTGTGCCCTTCATTATTTACGCCGAAGTGAAGCGCAAAATGAAACGCGTCTTCGTGGGCTGCGTGGCGTTACTGTTGATTGCCGAGATTGTGCTGTGGGGCGCCGGCCCACATTTCTGGGAGCTGATCGCAGGCGTACAGCTGTTCTTCCTGGCGTTTAATCTGATGGAAGCCCTGCTGCCGTCGCTTATCAGCAAAGAGTCTCCGGCAGGATACAAAGGCACCGCGATGGGCATTTACTCCACCAGCCAGTTTCTCGGCGTGGCGATCGGCGGGTCCCTCGGCGGCTGGGTGGACGGCCTTTTTGATTCTCAGACCGTGTTCCTCGCCGGTGCGCTACTGGCGATGCTCTGGCTGTTTGTTGCCAGCACCATGAAAGAGCCGCGCTATGTGAGTAGCCTGCGGGTAGAAATTCCCGATGACGTGGCAATCGGTGACGCGTTACAAAAGCGTCTGGAAGCGACAGAGGGCGTGAGCGAAGTGCTGATTGTCCCGGAAGAGCGCAGTGCGTATATCAAAATTGACAGCAAAGTGACTAACCGCTTTGAGGTAGAGCAGGCGCTGAAGGCCTGAAAAAATGCCCGGTTTAGCCGGGCATAATTGTCTTAATCGCGGAAGTTTTTAAACTGGAATGGCTGACCGAGATCGCCGCCACGCACCAGCGCCATCACGGATTGCAGGTCATCACGGGATTTTCCGGTCACGCGGATCTCTTCCCCCTGGATCTGCGCCTGCACTTTCAGCTTGCTGTCTTTGATAAGCTTAACGATTTTTTTCTGTACCGCGCTTTCAATCCCCTGCTTCAGCTTCGCTTCCACAAACCAGGTTTTGCCGCTGTGAACAAAATCTTCCGGTACATCAAGTGAGGTCCCTTCAATGCCGCGCTTGAGCAGCTTGGCGCGCAGGATATCCAGCAGTTGGTTGACCTGGAAATCAGACTCACTCAGGACTTTGATTGTCTTGTTCGCGTCGTTCAGTTCAATGGTCGCCTCAACGCCACGAAAATCGAAACGTGACTCCACTTCACGAATAGCATTATCTACGCCGTTACGCGCTTCCTGCAGATCAACTTCAGAAACAATATCGAAAGATGGCATCTTTTCTTCTCCCTTCATTTTTGTTGCGTTGCATAATACCTGCAACGAGGCATAACGAGAAGCTTAGCTGATGGCGCTATACTTAGCGTCTTAGCACCTGGCGCAGTTGCAGGTGAGGAGGAACAATGAAAGTAACAGTGCTTGGATGCGGCGCCCTTGGTCAACTCTGGCTTAGCGCGCTATGCAAACAGGGACACGACGTTCAGGGCTGGCTGCGAATTCCCCAACCCTATTGCAGTGTGAATGTGATAGGTACAGACGGTTCAATTTTTAACGAGTCTTTGACGGCAAACGATCCGGAATTTCTCGCGAGCAGCGATCTGCTGCTGGTCACGCTGAAGGCCTGGCAGGTCTCCGATGCGGTGAAAAGCCTGGCCGCCCAATTACCTGAAAGCACGCCAGTCCTGCTGATTCACAACGGTATGGGTACCATTGAAGAGCTAAAGTCTGTCCGGCAACCGCTGCTAATGGGAACAACCACCCACGCGGCACGCCGCGACGGTAACGTCATTATTCATGTTGCCAGTGGCATCACCCATATCGGCCCGGCGCGTGAACAGCCCGGCGATTACAGCTATCTTGCGGATACCCTGCAAAGCACGCTGCCAGACGTCGCCTGGCACAATAACATTCGCGCAGAACTGTGGCGCAAACTGGCGGTCAACTGCGCGATCAATCCGCTGACTGCCCTGCTGGATTGCCCTAACGGTGATCTGCGCCAGCATCCCGCTCGGTTAGCGCTGATTTGCCGGGAAGTTGCAGCCGTCATTGAACGCGAAGGCTACCACACCTCAGAGTCTGATTTACGTTATTATGTCGACCAGGTCATTGAGAGTACGGCAGAAAATATCTCCTCAATGCTGCAGGATATCCGGGCTATGCGGCATACCGAAATTGATTACATTACCGGTTATCTGTTAAAACGCGCCCGGGCACACGGCATTACCGTTGCGGAAAACAGCCGTCTGTTTGAGTTAGTAAAACGAAAGGAGAGTGAGTATGAGCGCATCGGCACTGGTATGCCTCGCCCCTGGTAGCGAAGAGACAGAAGCGGTCACCACCATTGATTTGATGGTACGTGGTGGTATTAAGGTTACCACCGCCAGCGTCGCCAGCGACGGAAGTCTGGCGATTACCTGCTCGCGTGGAGTCAAGATCCTGGCAGATGCACCGCTTGTACAGGTGGCGGACGGTGATTACGACATTATCGTGCTGCCGGGCGGTCTGAAGGGCGCGGAGTGTTTCCGCGACAGCCCGCTGCTGGTTGAAACCGTTCGTCAGTTTCATCTTTCCGGGCGTATCGTCGCGGCAATCTGTGCGGCCGCAGGTACGGTACTGGTTCCGCACGACATTTTCCCCATCGGCAATATGACCGGCTTCCCAGGCCTGAAGGATACGATTCCGGATGACCAGTGGGTGGATAAACGCGTGGTCTGGGATCCGCGCGTTAACCTGCTCACCAGCCAGGGGCCGGGTACCGCCATTGATTTTGGCCTGAAGATTATTGACCTGCTGGTCGGGCGCGAAAAAGCGTACGAAGTGGCGTCATCGCTGGTGATGGCGGCAGGGATTTATAACTACTACGAGTAAAAAAAGCCGGGTGGCGGCTACGCCTTACCCGGCCTACAAGTGTACGGTACCGTAGGCCCGGTAAGCGAAGCGCCACCGGGCAATAGGCTACGGGCGATACACCTTCACGTTCGCGAAGCCCTGCTCACGCAGGTACAGCGCCTGTAAACGGCTCATGACCCCACGTTCGCACCACAGCAGATACGTTTTGCTCTGGTCGAGATCGCCAAACTGGGTGCTCAGCTTGTAGAACGGCAGCGAAACCACCTCCACGCCTTCCACCTGCAACGGCTTGTCATCCTGCTCATCAACAGAACGTATATCCAGAATCGTATCGTTAGCACCGAAGCCGCTGACCGTCTCCACCTCAACCACGTCCTGCTCGGTCTGCTGGGCGATCTCACGGATATCGATGTTGGACGCTTCCGCCACCACTTTTTCCAGGATGCTGAAATCGAAGTTCTCTTCTTCCGCTTCGATCTTCGCCTTCACCGCTTTAATGGTTGGACTTTTTGAGATCACGCCGCAATATTCCGGCATGGTGCGGGCAAAATCTTCAGTACCGATTTTACGCGCCAGATCGATGATGTGCTCTTTATCGTGAGAGATCAGCGGACGCAGGATCAGCGTATCAGACACGTTGTCGATAAGGCGCAGGTTGGTCAGCGTCTGGCTGGAGACCTGCCCCAGTGCTTCACCGGTGACCAGCGCTTGCACGCCGTAGCGCTCAGCCACTTTGGACGCCGCACGCACCATCATACGTTTCAGGACCACGCCCATCTGGCCGTCATCCACTTTCTCAAGAATTTCGCCAACCACTGGCTCAAAGTTGATCGCCACGAAACGCACGCGGTGAGAGCTGCCGAAACGGTTCCACAGGTAATGCGCCACCTGACGTACGCCGATTTCGTGCGCCGCGCCGCCCAGATTAAAGAAGCAGTAGTGCACGCGGCAGCCGCGACGCATCAGCATATAGCTGGAAACGCCGGAGTCGAACCCGCCGGAGATCAGCGACAGCACATCTTCTTGCGTGCCGATCGGGAAGCCGCCAATACCTTCATAACGGCCCTTAACCAGCAGCAGGCGATCGTTTTCGATCTCAAGATTAACGGTAACGTCCGGATTAGTCAGGCGCACGCGCGCCGTCTCAACGTGCTGGTTCAGACCGCCGCCGACATAGCGCTCAACGTCAATGGAGCTAAACTCATGCTTACCACGGCGCTTCACGCGTACGCAGAACGTTTTCCCTTCGATCTGATCGCGGTACTGTACCAGCGCCTTTTCGAAGATATCGTGCATATCGGTGAAGGGAACGTCTTCCACTTCCAGAATATGGTGAATACCCGGGATACGGGTCAGCGCGTCACGAATATCAAGACGTTTGTTTTCGTCTTTCGCGCGGACTTCAACGTGGTCCCAGTGACGCACCACGGCGAGCGTTTCGTCGTAGTGTTTTAATACGTTACGAATGTTCCCGGTGAGAATTTTAATAAAGCGCAAACGCACGGATTGGCTTTTGATGGTGATTTCAGGGAACAATTTAATGATAAACTTCATGGCGGCAATGTTTCTTAGGCAAGCTTATAAAGGCTTGTAGTGGAAAATGATACAGCAGCCCACACCCGTGGCTGCATCCAGGCGCGCAAGTATACCACCATCGCGCCACTCGCGTTATTTGATAATTGCCCCGAGTCCGTTACCATGTCAGGGCGAAAAATTTAAGAGTCAATTCACTATGCCGAAGAAAAACGACGCACCGGCCAGTTTCGAAACTGCGCTGAGTGAACTGGAGCAGATCGTTACCCGTCTTGAGAGCGGCGATCTCCCGCTGGAAGACGCGCTCAACGAATTTGAACGCGGCGTGCAGCTCGCGCGCCAGGGGCAGGTAAAACTCCAGCAGGCCGAGCAGCGTGTGCAGATCCTGCTTTCCGACAGCGAAGACGCTAAAACCACGCCATTCACACCGGACGCCGAGTAAATGGATTTCTCCAACGCGCTTCAGGCGCGCGTCATCCGCGCCAACGACGCGCTGCGCCGTTTCATTGAGCCGCAGCCTTTTCAGAACACTCCTCTGGTTGAAGCCATGCACTATGGCGCACTCTTGGGGGGTAAACGCCTGCGTCCGTTCCTGGTGTATGCCACGGGCAATATGTTCGGTATCAGCGATAACACGCTGGACGCCCCGGCAGCCGCTGTGGAGTGTATCCACGCCTATTCGCTGATCCACGATGATTTGCCGGCCATGGACGATGACGATCTGCGTCGCGGTCAGCCGACCTGCCACATTAAGTTCGGCGAAGCGAATGCCATTCTGGCGGGTGATGCGCTGCAAACCCTGGCGTTCTCTATTCTGAGCGATGCGCCGATGGTTGAAGTGAGCGATCGCGATCGTCTGGCAATGGTGTCCGAACTGGCAATGGCCAGCGGCGTCGCCGGGATGTGCGGCGGCCAGGCGCTGGATTTAGAGGCTGAAGGTCGTCAGGTAACTCTGGAACAGCTGGAGCGCATCCACCGTCACAAAACGGGCGCCCTGATTCGGGCAGCCGTTCGTCTGGGCGCGTTGAGCGCGGGTGAACGCGGGCGTAAAGCCCTGCCGGTTCTGGACAGATACGCAGAAAGTATCGGTCTGGCATTCCAGGTTCAGGATGACATTCTGGATGTGGTGGGCGATACTGCAACATTGGGAAAACGCCAGGGTGCGGATCAGCAGCTTGGCAAAAGTACCTACCCCGCCCTGTTGGGCCTTGAGCATGCCCAACGTAAAGCCCGGGATCTGATAGACGATGCCCGCCGGTCACTGAATGAGCTGGCCGCGCAATCGCTGGATACCTCGGCACTGGAAGCGCTAGCGGACTACATAATCCAGCGTAATAAATAAACTATATATCTCGATGAGCCTTTGATGAGTTTTGATATTGCCAAATACCCGACACTGGCGTTAGTTGACTCCACTCAGGAGTTACGTCTGTTGCCGAAAGAGAGTCTGCCGAAGCTGTGTGACGAGCTGCGTCGCTACCTGCTCGACAGCGTTAGCCGCTCCAGCGGCCACTTCGCCTCCGGACTTGGCACGGTTGAGCTGACCGTGGCGTTGCATTACGTCTATAACACGCCGTTCGATCAGCTGATCTGGGATGTTGGCCACCAGGCCTATCCGCACAAAATTCTGACCGGACGTCGCGATAAGATTGGCACCATTCGCCAGAAAGGCGGCCTGCATCCGTTCCCGTGGCGCGGCGAGAGCGAGTTTGACGTGTTAAGCGTCGGCCACTCTTCCACCTCCATTTCTGCGGGCATTGGTATTGCCGTTGCCGCTGAAAAAGAGAATAAACAACGCCGTACCGTCTGCGTGATTGGTGACGGGGCGATCACCGCCGGGATGGCTTTTGAGGCCATGAACCACGCGGGCGATATCAAACCGGACATGCTGGTGATCCTCAACGATAACGAAATGTCGATCTCCGAGAACGTCGGCGCGCTGAATAACCATCTGGCGCAGCTGCTGTCCGGTAAGCTTTACTCGTCACTGCGCGAAGGCGGGAAAAAAGTCTTCTCCGGCGTACCGCCGATCAAAGAGCTGCTTAAGCGTACCGAAGAACATATCAAAGGCATGGTCGTGCCGGGTACGCTGTTTGAAGAGCTGGGCTTTAACTATATTGGCCCGGTGGACGGCCACGATGTGTTAGGTCTGGTGACGACGCTTAAAAACATGCGCGACCTGAAAGGCCCGCAGTTCCTGCATATCATGACCAAAAAAGGGCGTGGTTACGAACCGGCGGAAAAAGATCCGATCACCTTCCACGCGGTGCCCAAGTTCGACCATACCAGCGGTTGTCTGCCGAAAAGCAGCGGCGGAATGCCGAGCTACTCAAAAATCTTTGGCGACTGGCTGTGCGAAACGGCGGCGAAAGACAACACGCTGATGGCGGTGACGCCTGCCATGCGTGAAGGCTCCGGCATGGTCGAGTTTTCCAAAAAATACCCGGACCAGTATTTCGACGTCGCCATTGCCGAGCAGCACGCGGTGACCTTCGCAGCGGGCCTGGCGATTGGCGGCTACAAGCCGGTGGTAGCGATTTACTCTACCTTCCTGCAACGCGCCTACGATCAGGTGATCCATGACGTTGCCATCCAGAAGCTGCCGGTGCTGTTTGCTATCGACCGTGCGGGCATCGTGGGGGCTGACGGCCAGACGCACCAGGGCGCATTTGACCTCTCCTTCCTGCGCTGCATCCCGGACATGGTGATCATGACGCCAAGCGACGAAAACGAGTGTCGTCAGATGCTGTATACCGGTTACCACTATCAGGACGGTCCCTGTGCGGTACGTTATCCACGCGGCAATGCCCTTGGCGTTGAATTACGGCCGCTGGAAAAACTGGATATCGGTAAAGGTCTGGTGAAACGTCGCGGTGAAAAAGTGGCGATCCTGAACTTTGGTACGCTGATGCCGGAAGCGGCAAAAGTCGCTGAAACCCTGAATGCGACGCTCGTCGATATGCGATTTGTGAAGCCGCTCGATGAATCTCTGATTCTGAGCATGGCGGAAAGCCATGAGGTGCTGGTCACGCTGGAAGAGAACGCCATCATGGGTGGCGCGGGTAGCGGCGTGAACGAAGTGCTGATGGCGAACCGTAAAGTCGTTCCGGTGCTTAATCTCGGCCTGCCGGACCACTTCATCCCGCAAGGCACTCAGGACGAGGCGCGAGCCGACATTGGCCTGGACGCCGTCGGTATCGAAGCTAAAATCCGCACCTGGCTGGCCTGATCCCTCCCCTTTTCTGCTCCTGCTATGCTTAAACGTATTGTTTAAACAGCAGGAGCGGAACCATGCAATACACGACATTAGGAAAAACAGACCTCAAGGTGTCCCGGCTTTGCCTGGGCTGCATGACGTTTGGCGAGCCTGACCGGGGAAATCACGCCTGGACGCTGCCTGAAGAGAGCAGCCGCCCTATCATTAAGCGCGCCATTGACGGCGGCATCAACTTCTTCGATACCGCCAACAGCTACTCCGACGGCAGCAGCGAAGAGATTGTGGGCCGCGCCCTGCGAGATTTTGCCCGTCGGGATGAGATTGTGGTCGCCACCAAAGTGTATTACCCGTCAGGCGATCTGGCGGAAGGCCTTTCTCGCACGCAGATCCTGCGCTCCATTGATGACAGCCTCAGACGCCTGAACATGGATTACGTCGACCTGCTGCAAATTCACCGCTGGGATTACAACACGCCGATCGAAGAGACGCTTGAAGCGTTGAACGACGTCGTGAAAGCCGGTAAAGCGCGCTACATCGGCGCATCGTCCATGCATGCCTCACAGTTTGCTCAGACGCTCGATCTCCAGGCGCAGAACGGCTGGGCGCGCTTTGTCACTATGCAGGATCACTACAACCTGATCTACCGGGAAGAAGAACGCGAGATGCTGCCGCTCTGCTACCAGGAAGGCGTGGCGGTGATCCCGTGGAGCCCGCTGGCGCGCGGAAGGTTAACCCGTCCGTGGGGTGAAACTACCGCCCGGCTGGTATCGGATGAAGTAGGTAAAAATCTGTATGACGATACAGAAGCCAGCGATGCGTTAATTGCCGAACGATTAGCCGGGATCGCCGACGATATCGGTGCAACGCGCGCACAGGTAGCGCTGGCGTGGCTGCTGAGCAAGCGCGGTGTCGCCGCGCCGATTGTGGGCACATCGCGGGAAGAACAGCTGGACGAGTTGTTGAGTGCGGTGGACTTATCGTTGACGCCGGAGCAGATTGCCGAGCTGGAGACGCCGTATCAGCAACATCCGGTGGTAGGGTTTAAATAAACAATTCAGGGAACAAAATCCGTAGGCCGGGTAAGCGCAGCGCCACCCGGCAATACAGAGCGCACAAAATTACGCGAAGTGATCGTACCCTTTCCAGTCAAGCGTAACCGGGGCGCCGCCGCGGACAAACAGCAGCCCTTCACTTTCCGGCATCACCTGCCCGATGCAGGTAAATTTCGCCCCCAGATGCGCTAACGCCACATCCAGCGTCCCGCGATTCAGCTCGGGAACGGTAAAGCACAGCTCATAATCTTCCCCACCGGATAGTGCCCAGCGCAGCGCCTGTTCAGGATCGGCATGGCGACGCAACGGCTCTGACAGTGGGAACAGATCCAGATCGATCCGTGCGCCCACGCCACTGGCCTTCAGGATATGGCCGAGATCGGAGATCAGCCCGTCAGAGAGATCGATAGCAGAACTGGCCCGCTCGCGCAGCGCCTGACCGTGCAAAATACGCGGTGTGGGCCGCAGGTGGCGCTTCACCAGGTACGCAGCATCGTCAGCATCTTCAACTGCTAAACGGTTCTGAAGGATCGCCAGCCCGGCCGCGCTATCCCCCGGCGTACCGGTCACGTAGATCCAGTCGCCCGGTTTTGCGCCCGAACGCTTCAGCGCGCGCCCCGCTGGCACATAGCCGTGGATCGCCAGGGTCATCGACAGCGGCCCGGCGGTGGTATCACCGCCAATCAGCTGCATATCGTAATAATTCAGCTGTTCAAACAGGGCATCGCTGAAGGCTTCAAGCCAGGCTTCATCCACCTCCGGCAGGGTCAGAGCCAGCGTCAGCCAGGCCGGGTCGGCGCCCATTGCCGCCAGATCGCTAACGTTTACCGCCAGCGCCTTATACGCCAGGTCGGCAGGATCGATATCGGGCAGGAAGTGACGCCCACATACTAAGGTGTCGGTGCTGATTGCCAGCGTCTGTTTTTCGGGAATATTGAGAAGTGCACAGTCATCGCCAATGCCGGTTTCAACATCAAGACGAGAGGTTCTGACACGGTCGAAATAACGGGCAATCAGGGAGAATTCGCCGCATGCCATACGTTATGCCTCAGCAAATAAAAGAAAAAACCGGAGCCGCACTGCCAAAAAGGCAATGCAAGACTCCGGTTTGCGGATCACTTTTTGTGGGGACGGATCGCAGGTGCGGCTTTATCCAGCACGCCGTTTACAAACTTGTGGCTGTCTTCAGCGCCGAAGGTTTTTGCCAGTTCGATCGCTTCGTTGATGGCTACTTTGTACGGCACATCATCACGTTTAGACAGCTCAAACAGCGCGATACGCAACACTGCTTTTTCGACCTGGCCCAGCTCTTCGAGCAGACGGGACAGGTATGGCTTCATCAGACCATCGAGATACGCGCTATTAGTCGCCACTCCCGACAGCAGTTCACGGAAGTACAGAACGTCAACGTCTTTCACGTCCTGTTCTGACAGGAACTGGTATTCAACATCAGCGATGTCGTTCTGGGACAACTGCCAGGAGTAAAGTGCCTGGACGGCACATTCACGGGCGCGGCGACGAGCAGCAGGTTTCACGGAATTCCCCTTACAAAAAAATCAGGCCTTGATGGCTTTCAATACATTGATCATTTCAAGCGCGGTCAGTGCAGCTTCTGCACCTTTGTTACCGGCTTTGGTGCCAGCACGTTCGATGGCTTGTTCAATACTTTCGGTAGTCAGTACGCCGAACGCGACAGGAATTTCAGCATCCTGTGCAACGTGCGCCAGACCATTGCTTGCACCGCCCGCAACGTATTCGAAGTGCGCAGTGCCGCCACGAATAACAGTACCCAGTGCAATCACCGCGTCGTATTTACCGGTTTTCGCCAGCGCGCCCGCTGCCAGTGGCAGTTCGTAAGCACCTGGTACCCAAACGACGGTAATGTTGTCATCTTTAACCTGGCCGATACGTTTCAGGGCGTCAACCGCACCTTCCAGCAGGCTGTCGTTGATGAAGTTGTTGAAACGCGCAATGGTGATGGCGACGCGAGCGTCCGGGGTAGCTACAGCAGCTTCAATAATGTTCATACTCTTCCTTTACGGGTTCATTTGGCCCCGCAGGGGGGCGGATTTTATCATAATACTTTGCGCACTGCTTCCCTATTTCAGGAGCAATTACGCTGTCGTTAAATGGAGGCAGACATCCGGGCCTACCGGACGAATCTCGCTGAATGAGAGTTGCGGCGCATCGGCCAGTTTTTCAAGGCCGGGCAGCACAAACAGGCCGCGCGCGTCGTTACCTAACAGTTTAGGCGCAACGTAGACCAGAAGCTCATCCACCAGCCCTGCCTGGAGCAGCGCGCCGGCGAGCGTCGGACCGGCTTCGACCCAGATGCTGTTGACCTGCTGTTTGCCGAGCAGCATCATCAGCACCACCAGATCGAGATGCCCGTTGTGCTCCGGTACCATAATGCTGCGCACGCCTTGCGGCCATTCGCGCGTATCTTCTTTGGTGCGGGCAATCCAGGTTTCCCCCGGCTGCTGCACGATGCGGTGTTCCGGCGTCACGCGGTTCTGGCTATCAATAATAATGCGCAGCGGCTGACGCAGGTTCTCCTGCGGATAGAGTGCCTGGGTATCGGCATTCAGCTCATCCCAGCGCACGGTCAGGACCGGATCGTCAGCCAGCACCGTTTCACTGCTGGTGAGAATAGCATGGCTTTGTGCGCGCAGACGTTGCACATCGCGCCTTGCCTGTGGCGAGGTGATCCACTGGCTCTCGCCGTTCGCCATCGCCGTGCGGCCATCCAGTGACGCGCCAAGCTTAAGCTGGATAAACGGGAAACCGGTGCGCATACGCTTCAGGAAGCCTTTGTTGATGGCTTCGGCATCCTGCATCATCAGGCCGTGACTGACGTCGATCCCTTCCTGTTGCAGACGATACAGCCCGCGGCCCGCCACCTGCGGGTTAGGATCCTGCATGGCGGCGACAACGCGCGAGACTCCCGCCGCAATCAGTGCTTCGCAGCACGGAGGCGTGCGCCCGTGATGACTGCATGGCTCCAGCGTCATGTAGGCCGTCGCGCCACGCGCCCTCTCCCCCGCCATGCGCAGGGCATGCACTTCAGCGTGCGGCTCGCCTGCGCGGTAGTGAAAACCTTCCCCCACGATCTCGCCATCTTTAACAATGACGCAC
Source organism: Enterobacter cloacae complex sp. ECL411 (assembly GCF_021869665.1). Taxonomy (NCBI): domain Bacteria; kingdom Pseudomonadati; phylum Pseudomonadota; class Gammaproteobacteria; order Enterobacterales; family Enterobacteriaceae; genus Enterobacter; species Enterobacter cloacae complex sp. ECL411. Next base: position 1,013,598 of record NZ_CP091486.1, on the reverse strand, counting down.
CCGACATTAGGGTTAGGGTGAGTGGTAAACCGACCGCGCTGCGCCAGCTTCATGGCTCTCGCCATGTACATCTCGTCCTGCATAGGCTTAATCCTGTAAGCGGGCGATCTCTTCGCCAAACTCTTTAATGTCTTCGAAGCTGCGGTAAACGGAGGCGAAGCGAATATAGGCGACTTTATCGAGCTTTTTCAGCTGTTCCATCACCAGGTTACCGATCATTTTGCTCGGCACTTCGCGCTCACCTAGCCCCCGCAGATAAGATTTAATATGATTTAACGCCATTTCGACGTCATCGGAGCTGACGGGCCGTTTTTCCAGCGCCTTGAGCATCCCGCTACGCAGTTTTTCTTCATTGAACGGTTCGCGCACATCGTTACTTTTTACCACGCGCGGCATTACCAGCTCTGCCACCTCGAAGGTGGTAAAACGCTCGTTGCACACCAGACACTGCCGACGACGACGCACGGAAGACCCTTCGCCTACAAGACGTGAGTCGATGACTTTGGTATCCACAGCGGAGCAAAATGGGCAATGCATACGATGTCCCTGTTATCTGGTTAACTGATTTCTATTTTACCCTGAACTGGCCCGACAACAAAGGAAGAGCTTTTTGAGACAAAGGATCTATGCCTGACGCCACTATCCTGTCTACCATTGCAGCAATGTGTGATTTCAAGGAATTAAACGCAATGACAAGACGTTACCTGAAAATAGTGCTGGTTGGGAGCCTGTTCACGCTCAGCGCCTGCGCACAGCAAAGTGAAGTTCGCGAGATGAAACAAAGCGTGAATACGCTCAATGTGGCGATGGACAAACTTAATAAAGAAACCGTGAAGATCACCCAGCAGAACGCGCTGAATGCCAAATCCAGCAATGGCGTTTATTTATTGCCGGGCGCAAACACGCCCGCGCGTCTGAACAGCCAAATTGGCACGCTAAAGATGTCTCTGGTGAATGTTGCAGCGAATGCCGATGGTACGCGCGCAACATTACGCATTCAGGGTGAATCCAACGATCCGCTTCCCGCCTTCAGCGGCACCGTAGAGTGGGGCCAGATTCAGGGCACCACGGAGAGCTATCAGGAAGTGAACGTGAAGAATCAGCTCTTCACCGCCCCCGCCAGCACGCTGGCACCGAGCGATGTTGATATCCCGCTCCAGCTGAGCGGACTGACGCCAGAACAGTTGGGTTTTATCCGCATTCACGACATTCAACCTGCCGCGCAATAACCCGCCCTTCTAGCGGAGTGAAATGTCACTCCGCTAACATTTACATTTCGTATGGATTGGCAACATAAATGATTGCCGCTACAATCCCGGCCGTTTAAAGTACGCAAACGTGAACGCAATCGATTACGTATGTGAGAGATATGTGAAACAACACATATTTTTGTGAGCAAGGATTCCTATAATAGGCTCCGCAGAAACACGAAATATTTAGAAACGCAATTCGCGCATTTTTCACTCCCGGAAGGGAATTTCAATCAGTGGCATGATTATGAAAAAAACATTACTCGCAGCTGGCGCCGTGCTGGCACTGTCCTCCTCTTTCACTGTTAACGCAGCGGAAAACGACAAACCACAATATCTCTCCGACTGGTGGCACCAGAGCGTTAACGTGGTAGGCAGCTACCACACCCGTTTCGGGCCGCAGATCCGCAACGATACCTACCTGGAATACGAAGCGTTTGCCAAGAAAGACTGGTTTGATTTCTACGGCTACGTCGATCTGCCGGTATTCTTCGGCGGTAACTCCGATGCGAAAGGTATCTGGAACAATGGCTCCCCGCTGTTCATGGAAATCGAACCGCGTTTCTCTATCGACAAACTGACCGGCACCAGCCTGGCGTTTGGTCCGTTCAAAGAGTGGTACTTCGCGAACAACTACATCTATGACATGGGTCGCAACGATTCTCAGGAACAGAGCACCTGGTATATGGGTCTGGGTACTGACATCGAAACCGGCCTGCCAATGAGCCTGTCACTGAACGTGTATGCGAAATACCAGTGGCAGAACTATGGCGCATCAAATGAGAACGAGTGGGATGGCTACCGTTTCAAAGTGAAATACTTTGTGCCAATCACTCAGCTGTGGGGCGGTAACCTGAGCTATATCGGCTTCACCAACTTTGACTGGGGTTCAGACCTGGGCGACGATAACTTCTATGACAACAACGGGAAGCATGCTCGTACCAGTAACTCCATCGCCTCCAGCCACATCCTGGCGCTGAACTACGATCACTGGCACTACTCTGTTGTTGCGCGTTACTGGCACAACGGTGGCCAGTGGAACGACGACGCCAGCCTGAACTTCGGCAACGGCGACTTCAGCGTTCGCTCTACCGGTTGGGGTGGTTACCTGGTCGTGGGTTACAACTTCTAACCTGTGCGGACTTCGCCCGGTGGCGCTGCGCTTGCCGGGCCTACGATCCGAATGTAGGCCGGGTAAGGCGTAGCCGCCACCCGGCTTTTTACTGCTTCACCTTCCGCAAAAAATCTGCCAGAGCTCTGTCCGCACTTTCGCTAAAGCGTCTCTCCGTCTGCACAATATTGAGGCACCTGTCGAGCCGGAAGCAGCGGTATGCATACTGTCAGGAGTAGACAAAAAAAAATCCCGGCCAGCAGGCCGGGATTTCGATACCGCATAAGACTCTTACGGCAGAATGGACGGCTGATCCGCCCCTTCTTTCTCGACTTTCTGCTGGATCAGATGTTCGCGCTTCATGCCCAGCTTCAGCGCCAGCGCGGACGCGACGTAGATAGACGAGGCCGTACCGATAGACACACCGATCAGCATGGTCAGCGAGAAGCCTTCCAGCACCGGGCCACCGAACAGGAACAGCATCAGGATCACCATCAGGGTGGTGCCGGAGGTGATCAACGTACGGTGCAGCGTCTGGGTCAACGACACGTTAAAGATTTCGTACGGCGTGCCGCGACGGATCTTACGGAAGTTTTCACGAATACGGTCAGATACCACGATACTGTCGTTCAGTGAGTAACCGATAACGGACATCAGGGATGCCACAATCGTCAGGTCAATCTCAATGTGGAAGAGAGACAGTATGCCCATGGTGATCACCACGTCGTGCGCCAGAGCGATAACCACGCCTGCCGCCAGTCGCCACTCAAAGCGGAAACCGACGTAAATCAGAATCGAGATCAGCGCCACCAGCAGCGCCATCGCACCGGTCTGTGCCAGGTCAGCACCAACGCTCGGGCCGACAAACTCAATACGCTTAACCGTTGCATCCTGGCTGGTCGTTTCGTTAATAACCTGAACGACCTTGCTGCCCAGCTCCTGGCTGCCGTTGGCATCGTGTACCGGCGGCATACGCACCATGATGTCGCGGCTGCTGCCGAAGTTCTGTAGCAACGGCTCTTCAAAGCCCGCTTTTTGCAGAGACTCACGCATCTGGTCCATATCGACCGGTTTTTCCAGGGTAATTTCGATCACCGTACCACCGGTGAAATCCAGACCCCAGTTAAAGCCTTTCACGCCCATAATGACGATGGACAAGATCAGCAGAAAACCTGAAATGCCGAAGGCCCAGTAGTCCCAGCGCATAAAGTCCCAGACTTTACGGCCGTGGTTCAATTGTTCAACAGTATATTCCTGTGCCACAACGCACTCCTCAGATAGACAGCTTTTTGACGCGCTTGCCGCCGTACAGCAGGTTCACGATGGCACGGGTGCCGACAATAGCGGTAAACATCGACGTTGCGACACCGATACCGGTAGTAATCGCAAAGCCTTTGATCGCGCCAGTACCCACTGCATACAGGATAAGAACCTTAATCAGTGTTGTTACGTTCGCATCGAAGATGGAGCTGAACGCCCCTTTGTAGCCTTCTTCAATCGCCTGCTGTACAGAACGACCGTTGCTCAGCTCTTCTTTGATACGTTCGTTTATCAGTACGTTGGCGTCGACCGCCACCGCAAGGGTTAGAACGATACCCGCGATACCCGGCATGGTTAGCGTCGCCCCCGGCAGCAGGGACATGATACCGATGATCAGCACCAGGTTGGCAATCAGCGCGGAGGTCGCAATCAGGCCGAACTTCTTATAGAAGAAGATCATGAAGATGATGGACACCGCCAGACCGGCCAGACACGCTTCCAGACCCTGCTTGATGTTCTGCATACCCAGGGTTGGACCGATGGTACGCTCTTCAACAATCTGAATTGGCGCAATCAGCGCACCGGCACGCAGCAGCAGAGAGAGCTGACGCGCTTCGTTCGGGTTGCTGATACCGGTAATACGGAAGCTGTTACCCAGACGAGACTGGATGTTGGCGATGTTAATCACCTCTTCCTCTTTCACCAGCACGGCACGGCCATTGGCATCTTTCTTACCGCTGTCTTTGTACTCCACGAACAGGGTCGCCATCGGCTTGCCGATGTTGTCCTTGGTGAAGTTAGACATGATGTTGCCACCTGCGCTGTCCAGCGAGATGTTAACCTGCGGCTGGTTGTACTCATCCTGGCTTGAAGTGGAGTCGGTGATATGGTCACCGGTCAGGATCACGCGTTTGTACAGCACAACCGGCTGGCCTTCGCGGGTCTGTTTCACTTCGGAATCGCCCGGCACACGGCCTGAAGCCGCAGCAGCCTGGTCAACGTTGGCGTTAACCAGACGGAACTCCAGAGTCGCCGTCGCGCCCAGAATCTCTTTCGCACGGGCGGTATCCTGGATACCTGGCAGTTCGACCACGATACGGTCAGCACCCTGACGCTGTACCAGTGGCTCAGCCACGCCCAGCTGGTTTACACGGTTACGCAGAATGTTAATGTTCTGCTGAACGGCGTACTCACGTGCTTCACTCAGACGCGCGTCGGTCATTACCGCACGCAGCTGGTTGCTGCCCTGAGAGGTGATCACCAGATCGCGGTGACGCTGAGACAGATAGGTCACAGCCTGATCGCGTGCCGCGCTGTCGCGGAACGTGATGCTCATGCCGTAGTTATCTTCTTTACGTACGGTGGTGTACGGAATGCCTTTATCGCGCAGATCGCTGCGCAGGCTGTCGATATTCTGTTCCTGTAGCTTGCCGAGCGCGGTATCCATATCCACTTCCATCAGGAAGTGAACGCCGCCACGCAGGTCAAGACCCAGTTTCATTGGCTCTGCGTTCAGCGCAGCCAGCCAGCGTGGGGTTGCAGGAGCAAGGTTAAGCGCCACGACATATTTATCACCCAGCACGCCCATCAGCGCTTCACGTGCGCGGAGCTGCGTGTCGGTGGTGTCGAAGCGAGCAAGAATTGCGCCCTCTTCCAGTGCCACAGACTTAGCGGTAATTTTTTCTTCTTGTAACGTTTTCTGGACCTGGATCAGCGTTTGCTCACTGGCGGCGACACCGCGCGCGCCAGTGATTTGAACGGCCGGATCCTCACCATACAGGTTGGGAAGCGCGTACAGCAGGCCGACGATAATCACGACGACCAGCATGATGTACTTCCACAAAGGATAACGGTTTAACACGGCAGTTCCCTTTGGGAAAAGTTGGGATTACAGCGCCTTCATGGTGCCTTTCGGCAGAACGGCAGCTACGAAGTCACGTTTGATAACCACTTCAGTGGTGTCGTTCAGGGCGATAGCAATGTAGCCGTTTTCCGCTACTTTGGTTACGCGACCCACCAGGCCACCATTGGTCAGGACTTCATCGCCCTTCGCGATGGAGTTCATCAGGTTTTTGTGCTCTTTAGTACGCTTCTGCTGTGGACGCAGGATCATGAAGTAGAAGATCAGACCGAACACAACCAGCATCAAAATCAGAGACATCGGGCTGCCCTGCGCTGGTGCACCCGTTGCTGCTACCGCATCAGAAATAAAAAAGCTCATTCAAATTCCCTCATTATTAAAATTAATCAACGTTCAACGGTGGAACATCCCGCCCCTGACGTTGGTAGAAATCGGTCACGAAGCTCTCTAATTTACCCTCTTCGATAGCCTTACGTAAACCAGCCATTAAGCGCTGATAATAACGAAGATTATGAATGGTATTGAGACGCGCCCCCAAAATCTCGTTGCAACGATCGAGATGATGCAGATACGCGCGAGAATAATTGCGACAGGTATAGCAATCGCACTCGGAATCGAGCGGGCTGGTGTCACTCTTATGCTTCGCGTTACGGATTTTCACCACGCCATCGGTAACGAACAGATGACCGTTACGTGCGTTTCGGGTTGGCATAACGCAGTCGAACATATCAATGCCGCGACGTACGCCTTCCACCAGATCTTCTGGTTTACCCACACCCATCAGGTATCGTGGTTTATCCGCCGGGATTTGCGGGCAGACATGCTCCAGAATACGGTGCATATCTTCCTTCGGCTCACCCACAGCCAAACCGCCGACAGCGTAGCCATCAAAGCCTATCTCTACCAGACCTTTAACCGAGATATCGCGTAAATCTTCGTAAACGCTGCCCTGGATAATGCCGAACAGCGCATTTTTGTTTTGCAGGGAGTCAAAACGGTCGCGGCTACGCTTCGCCCAACGCAGGGACATCTCCATGGAACGTTTGGCATAGTCCCAGTCCGCCGGGTATGGCGTACATTCGTCGAAGATCATCACGATATCGGAGCCGAGATCGTACTGAATCTCCATAGACTTTTCCGGATCGAGGAAGATTGGATCGCCGTTGATCGGGTTACGGAAGTGTACGCCCTGCTCGGTGATCTTACGGATATCGCCCAGGCTGAAGACCTGGAAACCGCCGGAGTCGGTGAGGATGGGGCCTTTCCACTGCATGAAGTCGTGCAGATCGCCGTGGAGCTTCATGATCTCCTGGCCTGGACGCAGCCACAGGTGGAAGGTGTTGCCGAGAATAATCTGTGCGCCAGTGGCTTCAACTTCTTCCGGCGTCATTCCTTTTACGGTGCCGTACGTGCCCACAGGCATAAACGCGGGGGTTTCTACCACGCCGCGATCAAACACCAGGCGACCGCGACGCGCGCGGCCATCGGTGGTATCGAGTTCAAATTTCATTTTTTCTCCGACGTCAGAAAAACAGTCCAACGTTGTAACACGGTGCCGCGGACTTATTCCCCGACACGCTCATTCAAAGCCTGCGGATTGTACGTGATAAACATCGCGTCACCGTAGCTAAAAAAGCGATATTTTTGTTCTACCGCAGACTTGTAGGCGTTCATCGTATGCTGATACCCCGCAAACGCGGAGACCAGCATAATCAGCGTCGATTCAGGCAGATGGAAGTTGGTCACCAGCGCATCAATGACTTTGTACTGATAGCCCGGGTAGATAAAGATCTGCGTATCGCCAAAGAAGGGCTCAATCAGCTCTTTTTTCGCGGCCTGCGCAGCGCTCTCAAGGGAACGTACCGACGTTGTACCGACGGCCACGACGCGGCTACCGCGCGCTTTCGCCGCCAGCACCGCATCCACAACCTCCTGCGGCACTTCGGCATACTCAGAGTGCATGATGTGGTCTTCGATGCTGTCCACGCGCACCGGCTGGAACGTCCCCGCGCCGACGTGCAGCGTCACGAAGGCCATCTCAATACCCTTGGCGCGCAACTTTTCCAGCAGCGGTTCATCAAAGTGCAGGCCCGCCGTTGGCGCCGCCACTGCGCCAGGCTTCTGGCTGTAGACGGTCTGATACAGCTCGCGGTCGGCTTCTTCATCCGGGCGTTCAATGTACGGCGGCAGCGGCATGTGGCCGATGGCGTTGAGGATATCAAGCACTGTGCGCTCGTCGTTGAACTCCACCTCGAACAGCGCGTCGTGACGCGCGGTCATGGTCGCTTTGATGCTCTCGTCATCACCCAGCAGCAGTTCAGCGCCCGGCTTCGGCGCTTTGGATGCGCGAATATGTGCCAGAATACGTTTATCATCGAGCATACGTTCGACCAGCACCTCAATCTTGCCGCCGCTGGCTTTACGGCCAAACAGACGCGCTGGGATCACGCGGGTATTGTTAAAGACCAGCAGATCGCCAGGGTTGAGCTTGTCGAGTAGATCGGTGAAAGTACCGTGCGTCAGCGCGCCCGTTGGCCCGTCCAGTGACAGCAAGCGACAGCTGCTACGCTCAGGCATGGGGTAGTGAGCAATCAGGGATTCAGGTAGTTCAAAGGAGAAATCGGCGACGCGCATGACGTATACTCGTGACTTAAAAACAGGCGGCATAGTCTAGTGCTCACACCCATTTGCTGCAACAACTAGCCGCCACCGGACAAATAAAACGCATGAATTTTCTCGCTCACCTGCATCTCGCTCACCTCGCGGACAGCTCCCTCTCCGGCAATTTGCTGGCCGATTTCGTACGCGGCAACCCCGCGGAAGATTATTCCCCTGAGGTTATCGACGGGATTTTTATGCACCGCCGCATCGACGTGCTGACCGATAACCTGCCGGAAGTGACGGAAGCCAAAGCCTGGTTCCGCCCCGAAACGCGACGCGTGGCGCCGATCACGCTCGACGTCATGTGGGATCATTTCCTGTCGCGCCACTGGTCCCTGCTGTCGCCTGATATGTCGCTGCCTGAGTTTGTGCGCTACGCCCACGCGCAGGTGTCGATCATTTTGCCGGACTCCCCACCGCGCTTTGTGAATCTGAATAACTATCTGTGGTCTGAACGCTGGCTGGAGCGTTACCGCGAGATGGATTTCATTCAGAACGTGCTCAACGGCATGGCCAGCCGTCGACCGCGTCTGGACGCGCTGCGCGACTCCTGGCACGACCTGGACGAACATTATGACGCGCTGGAAACGCGCTTCTGGCAGTTCTACCCGCGCATGATGGCGCAGGCGAAAAATAAAGAACTGTGATGCCGGTTCGATTGATAGGTAAAAGCTGGTGGAACGATTGTTACCACCTCTTTGTCTTATTCCCGCGCTGCCTCTATACTGGCCCGCGTTGCGTTCCAAATAACCTTAGTATCTACAGGAGAATCATATGGTTCTGGTAACTCGTCCGGCTCCGGATTTTACAGCTGCCGCCGTTCTGGGCAACGGTGAAATCGTTGAAAACTTCAACTTCAAACAGCACACCAACGGTAAAGCGACCGTTCTGTTCTTCTGGCCAATGGACTTCACTTTCGTTTGCCCGTCTGAGCTGATCGCGTTCGACAAACGTTACGAAGAATTCCAGAAGCGTGGCGTGGAAGTGGTTGGCGTCTCCTTCGACTCTGAATTTGTACACAACGCATGGCGTAACACCCCTGTCGAAAACGGCGGCATCGGTGCGGTGAAATACGCGATGGTTGCGGACATCAAACGCGAAATCCAGCAGGCCTACGGTATCGAACATCCGGACGCTGGCGTTGCGCTGCGTGGTTCTTTCCTGATCGACGCGAACGGCATCGTTCGTCACCAGGTTGTGAACGATCTGCCGCTGGGTCGTAACATTGACGAAATGCTGCGCATGGTTGACGCGCTCCAGTTCCACGAAGAGCACGGTGAAGTGTGCCCGGCTCAGTGGGAAAAAGGTAAAGAAGGTATGGCGGCTTCCCCAGACGGCGTAGCTAAATACCTGTCTGAGAACGTATCCAGCCTGTAATCGGCACGGTTTACGAAAAAAACCCGCGACTACGCGGGTTTTTTTATGGCTTATGCTGCGCCGTCTTTTTTTACCTCGCGCCAGATGCGCCATGCCATACCCGCAAGCACCATCACCCCGACGATCAGTACGCCCCAGACCATCAGCGTTTTCATTCTGCTTTCCTGCTCAGCCGCAGACGTCGCGGTTAAACGCGCCTCGCCGCCCAGCGGGACAGGTTCCAGCGTATCCGCCATCGGCAGGGCTGCCAGAGCGTAGGTTTTACGCAGTTCGGTCGGGATCAGCATATCCGTCTCCACGCTTGCCGGTTTCGCAGCCCTGTTCCCCCATGCAAGCAGATACGGCCCCTTCCCCTGCGCGTTGAACACCAGATCATAGCGCACGCGTTGCCCGATCACGCCCGGCAGGTTCTCTGGCAAACGCGCATTGTAGGTCTTGATTTTTACCGCCTCGACCAGCCCGCCCGGGAGCGGAACAGGTTCAGACGTTTTGCCGCCGAGCTGGTAGATCACCTCTTTTTTCAGCGTATGCCACCGATCCTTGTCCGCTCCCCGCCAGGCTATTTCTGCCGGGAGAACGCCGTCGCCATTCAGCATGAAGGCGATCGCACTCAGAGGCTGCGGATGCGTCCAGCGCCACACGGCTTCGCTATCGGATAGCCGCTCCCCCTCTCCCGCCAGGCTAATGTGCTCTGATTCCGGCTGCGCAGGAGCGTTAATCGCGTTGACGCCGGTTAACGTCAGGGCTGAACGCCCCGTGTTCAGCACCAGCAGCAGATAGCGATTCGCCTCAGGAGATAACACCAGATCGGTATCGATGCGGTCGAGCTTCAGGCGATCCTGTCCACTCATCACGTCCAGCAGGGGCATCTCTTCGCGCAGGGTATACCAGTTTTTTAGATCCTCGCTGTAATAGACCGATGCCGTCCCCTGCCACGAGCCCTGCGGCGTGTCCCAGAAAAGCTGGAGCTGAGAGAGCGGAACCTGCGTCGCGTTTTCCGGCAGGGTCAGCAGATAGTGCTGTCCGGCAGCCGCCGCGTGTTGCCCTTCCAGCACAATCTCCACGCCGTTTCTGGCACGTAACATAATTTTATCACCGCTACCCTCTTCCCCACCCGGCGAGGCGTTAAGCGCAAAGAGGCGCAGCGCCGTGGTGGTCGGTGCCGGCTGCGGACGCGTCGTGGTAACCAGGCTGAACGGTACCGGCTCGCCCGACTGATTAAACACGCGCACGTCGCGCAGATCGGGCGATGTGCTCTGCTGATAAACCGCCAGCGGCAGCATGACCCGATACCACGGCGAAGAGGCAGAGGTATCAAGGGACAGGCCATAGGCATAATCCCGCGGGGATTCCACCGGCGCGCCCTCGCTGAATGCCGGACCGGCCACGGCTAGCAGTGCCGCACAAACAACCGCATTCATCCATTTCATTTTTCTTCTCCTGCTTTAGGCGGTAGCGGCGAGAAATAGCCCACAATCAGGACCAGGATCGCCACGCCAATAAACGCGACAGCACGCGCCAGGCCGCCACCGCCCGCGCTGTCCACCAGCATCAGTTTGAGCATGACCACCCCCAGCAGCACCGCACCGGCAAGCCACTGCTGACGGGAGGCCTGACGGGTGGCGCGGATCATGACCACCAGCGCGCAGAACATCCAGAACAGGGCAAAGGTGGTCTGGATAAGCCGCGAATGCCACAGCGACTCCATATTCCAGGCCACCTCGCCGTACCACGCCAGCGCGCGCAGCAGCGCGCCGTTTAGCCACCAGAAGCCAAGCGCCATCAGCACAACGGCGGGCCACGGTCGGGACTGAGCAAGCGATGCCGGATAGTGGCGATCCACTGCCCGATAAAACACCACCAGCCCCAGCAGCGCGAACGCCGCCCCTTCCTCAAGCGGGTTCACCAGCGGCAGCCAGGTCTGTCGATAGACTACCCCGTCCTGGAAATTAGTCACGACCAGCAATACCACCAGCGCCACAACCACAGGGATCACGGCAAGGCAGGCGTAGAGCGCAGGCCATACCCGGAACGGCCACCCGCGACGCCGTACGGCCGCGGAGAGTGCCATAATCACCCCACCGCCGACAGCCATCGCAATGCCGCTTCCCCAGGCCGCCATGCCCCATGGCAGGGAGCGGGCAAACCAGTAAAGCTCGGCGGCCATGGCGAGTAAAATCATCCACAACAGCGACAGATGCAGCCCCATTGCGATGCGCGGAAGAAGTTTATCTTCGTCGCGCCGCAGCATCATCAGGGCGGCAGGCAGCGCAATAGCCCAGGCCAGATTTGCCCAGCCGGCTGCCAGGATCTGCTGTTGCCAGACCTGATAAAGCACCATCAGCAGCATCACCGGCCACAGCAGCCATTTGCTGGCATCCAGCTCCCGCCATGCCATACGAGCGGCAGCCTGCCGCCATCCCCAGGCCGACACCGCCGTCAGCGCCAGCACGCCCGCAAGAACCGATAATTCTGTCTTGAGGATCAGTTGCGACGCACCCAGTTGCGCCACTAACCAGAACAGCAGCCCACCGACCAGCAGCGCCCAACTGCCCGACAGCACGATTTTCTGCCACAGCCAGGCCGCAGCCAGCCAGCAAAGACTGAGCACTGCGAAAATAAGCAGCAGGCTCAGGGAGGTGACGCCGTCCATCTGCGCCCATATCGCGCTGCCGAGCGCCAGCACCAGCAGCGCCGTCCCGCTATAGCTCATGCGCCGCTGCTGCTGTTGCACGCCCAGCCAGAGAATACCCAGCCCTTCCAGCGCCCAGGCCATCGCCGTCCAGCGCGCTGAAAGCGCCAGCGGAATGGCAAGCGTGGCAAACCCGCCGCCGATCGCCAGCGCCGCCATAATCAGTGGCCGCCCGACAGACGGATAGCGTCGCAGTGCGAGAAACGCCAGGGAGAGATAAAACGCACCATAGCCCAGCGCGCTGAGCGCCGGGCCGTACGTCCAGTGCGACGTCATGCCGTACTGCATCCCAAAACCAATCAGCGGCGGGGCAAACAGCAGTACGCCGTCAATAATCTGTTTGCCTTTTTCCTGCGCCCGCAGCGACAGCGCTACGCTAAACACGCCAAAAATAAGCGTATTGGCAATCAGGAACAGCTGACAGATAACATAGTTTTCAGGCTGGTAGTCGCTCAGCCCCCACACTCCGCCAACGCCAAACGTGAAGAGCAGCCCGAGCAGGTTGAGCTCGCGCCAGTGCTGCCAGATGCTGATGACGAGAATGCCGATGGAGAGCAGAAGATAGAAGGAGAACAGCGCCACAAAGCTACCGCCCCCGGTAGACAGGAGCAGCGGCGCAAGATATCCGCCCAGGCTCGCCAGCATGGCAAGGCTCAGCGCCTTTTGCAGCACGGCCAGCCCGACGCTCGCCGCGCAAATCACCACCAGCAGCGCAAACGCCAGCGTCATCGGCAGCATCTGCCACAGCCGGAATGCGCCAAAGACGGTCAGGTAAAGCACGCCGGTCGCCCCGCCCTGGAGGATCAGCGCGTAGATCCGCTGCCTGTGCCGCAGCCGCCATCCAACGGCCAGCAGAACCATGGCAAACAGCGCCGTGGCGGCAAGACGCAGCTCAAGCGGAAACAGTGAATGTTCAACGGTATAGCGCAGCAGGAAAGAGAGGCCGAGGAAGAGCAGTACAATCCCCAGTTTTGCCAGCGGATTGCCCTGCATAAACCAGCGCGTCAGCGAGGACAGGATGCCGCCAAAGGCGGAAGGCCGTTTTGCCGCCGGGACAGGCGCAGGTTCTGCTTCAGTGACGGGCGGTTCGGGACGCCAGGGATCGACAGGTGCGTTAACGGCCTCTGGCACCGGCGCTGGTGTCTCCACTGGCGCGGCGGTCTGCACCGGCTCCGGCGCTTTCTCAGCTACACCGTGCTGCTCAAGCGCCTCAATGCGCTGGCGAAGCCGGGCGATCTCCTGCCGCGCCGCCGTGCTTCGATTAAAGCCTATCACCGCAAGCACGGGGGCCACGACCAGCGCAAAAACCAGGAACAAACAGCCAAGGATGTAAAGCTCGTCCATGTTTCCACCTTCACCGTAAAAGATCCGTTAAGATTGACACAAATAGTTGCATTTGCGCCATCTAAAAGGTGAAAACCATGCTGCCTGCGCTTAGCTGCCGAACCAGACCGTAGCGGAGATCGCCGGCAGCGTGAGCACGCTCTCCTGTAACGTCGCTTTCCCCTCTTTGCTCTTCCACGTTTTACCGGCCAGCAGCGGTGAATCTTCCAGCACCACTTCACACGCCTCGCCCCGGTTGATCGCCACCAGCACGCGCTGCTGGTTGTAGACGCGGACAAACACCACCACGTTATCGTGGGCGTACATCACCTGACAGCCCCCGTAGCGCAGGGCCTGGCTCTGCTTGCGTAGTGTCGCCATACGCTGGTACAGGCTGAACAGATCCTGATCCTGCTTTTCAGGCTCCCATGGGAAGGTTTTGCGGCAGAACGGATCGTTGTTACCGTCCAGCCCCACTTCATCTCCGTAATAGATGCACGGCACGCCCGGCCAGGTGAAAAGCCAGGTCACCGCCAGCGGCAGACGCGCCACATCTTTACCCAGCAGCGATTTAAAGCGCGCGGTATCGTGGCTGTCGAGCTGGTTAAACATCCGAAGCTGCTGCTGATGAGACAGGCCAGCGCGATAGTTCTCCATCCACGCCATGCAGGTTTCGGCGTCAATATGCTGCGGATCGTAAGAGATATCGGTGTTAGCGAGGAAGCCCCACAGCGGGAAGGTGAAGCCGCGATAATTCATCGACGCGTCTTCTGCATCTGCCTGCAACCACTGACGCGCGTCGCCAAAGTGCTCCCCGAAGACGAATGCTTCCGACCGGGCCGCTTTTGCCGACCGGGTAATGGCGGCGACATGCTGAAGGTTATTCCGCGCCCCGCCTGCTTCACCCAGCATATGCACCACGTCCAGCCGCCAGCCGTCCATATTCCACGGCGCTTTCAGCCAGTGACGCACGATGCTGTCTTCGCCGCCGTAGATTTCATTCACAAGCGTTGACGACTGGAAATCGAGCTTCGGCAGGCTCGGGTAGCCCAGCCAGTCCAGGGCGCGGCCATTCTCGTCAAAACTGTACCAGTCACGCTGGGGGGAATCCGGATTATGGCATGCGCCGCCCATCGACTGATTGTGACGGTCGAACCACGCATGAGAATCACCGCTGTGATTGAACACGCCATCAAGGATCAGGCGCATACCTTCTTTTTGCGTGTTGTGGCGCAGTCGCAGCAGCGCCTCGTCACCGCCAAACTGCTCGTCAACGTGGCGGTAGTCCTGAGTATCGTATTTGTGAACGCTTGGCGCTTTAAACACCGGGTTCAGGTACAGCGCCGTCACGCCGAGCTTTTTCAGGTATGGCAGTTTTTCGCTGATACCGTCGAGATCGCCGCCGTAAAAGGTCGATCCCCCCGCCTGGGCGGTCAGCGGCTCGTCCCATTTTTTCAGAATGATGTCGTGACCGACCGCATGATGGTAATAAACCTTGTCCTGGTCGGCGGTGCGCTTTTCACTGCGCGCAAAGCGGTCCGGGAAAATCTGGTAAAATACCTGATCGTTAACCCACTGCGGGCCGTTATCCGGGTGATCCACGGCAAACTGCTCCAGCCTGGCCGGAGGGAAACGGCTGAAGCCCTGCGGGGTAAACCACAGCTGGCGGTTGTTCCACAGCAGCTTGAAGCCGTAGCGGCGACGCGGCTGTCCGCTGCGCAAATCGATATTCGCCCGCCACGCCGTAATACCCGGCTGAGGCTGGCTGCGCACCTTGTGCATTTTCAGCGATGTCTCTTCGTTATCCACTTCGGCGCGCAGGGTCACACGTTCAGGCTGATTTTCCCCTGCCAGCCAGAGCGTAATCACAAGGTTGTCTTTGTTTTGCTTAACAAATGGGGCAACCGGAAGGTGCCAGGCGTTTAACATCACGAATCCCCTTTGATGAAATTGACGTCACCTTGCCACAGGGTTGGTAAGGATAGCTCACCATGATGGGATTTATTGGGGGAGGAGGACGGGGGAGGAGGCATCAGTGCGGCCTGATGCCCTCACCCTAACCCTCTCCCTGTGGGCTGAGGGATCCCCAGTAATTTTTTTATGCAGAAGCAATAAAGTTGCTTTCTAAATGACTGAGGGCTGTCAGCGATGCCCTGGTCCGGCTGTAAATCGCTGAGGCGTTTGCCTTCCGGCCGGGGCGAGGCGCAGGGATGCGCCGAGAGGGCGGCTTTACAGGGACGTTGCCTCCGCCCGTACCCGATAAGCCGGAAGGAATAAGCCGAGGGCACCGCGAAGCGGCGATTTACCGCCGGGAGCACGGGTCGCCAGGGTGGTGGCGACTGAGCCACCCTGGCACGTTCACCGGTCATGTCGTTACAGAGTAGCAAGGAACATAAAGTGAACGGAATGACCACCACCGCCGTATGTTCCCCTCACCCTAACCCTCTCCCCGGAGGGGCGAGGGGATTGCTCAGTGCTCGCATTAATTTGTGGGGAACCCTCAGCCCACGGGGAGAGGGGAAAAGAATGTTACTGTGCTTCCGCCAGCTGACGATCGCGGCGACATTTAAACATCCAGCCCACCAGCAGCAGGACGATCCACGCGAAGCCCACGTACAGGGAAATACGGGTATCCGGGTGATAACCAATCAGGCCGATGATAAACACCAGGAAGATGAGGCCAACGACGGTCGTCGCAACACCGCCCGGCACTTTAAACTTCAGCGCTTTGGCCTCTTCTGGCGACAGGCGGCGACGGAACGCAATCTGCGACAGCAGGATCATGATCCACACCCACACCGTCGCAAAGGTCGCCAGCGACGCAATCACCAGGAAGACGTTCTCCGGCATAATGTAGTTCAGGTAGACCGAGAACAGCAGCGCCACGGTCATGACCAGCACCGTTACCCACGGGGTACCGCGACGCGACGTTTTGGCAAACACCTTCGGCGCACTGCCCTGCTCCGCCATGCCGTGCAGCATACGGCCCACGCCGAACACGTCACTGTTGATGGCCGACAGCGAGGCGGTCAGCACCACAAAGTTGAGAATGCTGGCGGCAAACGCAATGCCCATATGCTGGAAAGTCAGGACAAACGGGCTGCCGTTGGTGCCCACCTGGTTCCACGGGTAGATGGACATAATCACAAACAGCGTGCCCACGTAGAACACCAGGATGCGCATCGGCACCGAGTTGATGGCGCGCGGAATAGACTTCTCCGGATCTTTCGCTTCCCCGGCGGTGATGCCGATAATCTCGATTCCGCCATAGGCGAACATGACCATCTGCAGCGACATGACCATCCCGAGCCAGCCGTTGCTAAAGAAGCCGCCGTTGCTCCACAGGTTGTGAATGCCGGTTGGCTGTCCACCGTTGCCGATACCCCAGATGATAATGCCGAAACCGGCGAGGATCATGATGATAATGGTCGCGACCTTGAAGAAGGAGAACCAGAACTCCAGCTCGCCAAACACCTTCACGCTCATCAGGTTAACGGCGCAGATAATCAGCACCACGCTCAGCACCCAGATCCAGTGCGGCACGGCGGGGAACCAGACCCCCATATAGATACCAAACGCCGTCACATCGGCAATGGCAACAATCAGGATTTCGAAGCAGTAGGTCCAGCCGGTGATAAACCCGGCCAGCGGGCCTAAATTTTCCTGCGCGTAGCGGGAGAAGGAACTGGCAGAGGGGTTGTGAACCGACATTTCGCCAAGGGCGCGCATGATGATATACGCCGCCACGCCGCCGATGATGTAGGCCAGCAGAACGCTTGGACCGGCCATTTTGATGGCATCTGCCGAGCCATAAAAAAGACCGGTACCGATAGCCGAGCCCAGCGCCATAAAGCGGATGTGGCGGGTGCTCAATCCACGTTTAAGTTTGTTAGTGCTTTCCATTAAAATCTTGCCATTCAACACGAAAAAAACAAAAAACCACGGGGCCTTAAGCCCCGTGGTTAAACAATTTGTTGCCGTTGATTAATGGGCGTTGGATGTCACCTGACGCCCTGCCGCACGGTCCCAGATAATCGCCAGAACCAGCGCTACAACGGAAGGCATCAGCCAGGCCAGGCCCTGCTCGGACAGCGGCAGACGCTGTGTCCAGGCTGGCAGGATTTCTGCAAATGCTGATGCTTTGATCCCGTCAAGGATACCAAAAATCAGGCTGATAAACATGGCTGGCGCAATAATTCGCGTGGAGTTATGCCACCACGAACGGGTGAAGCTCAGCACTACCAGCACGATACATGGCGGATAGATCGCCGTCAGCACCGGAATTGAGACCTGAATCAGGTGGCTCAGACCGAGGTTTGACACCGCCATGGAGAAGATGCCGAGGATAAACACCAGCGTGCGGTAAGAAAGCGGCAGATACTGAGCGAAGAACTCCGCGCAGGCGCAGGTCAGACCCACCGCCGTCACCAGACAGGCCAGGAAAATCAGCGCCGCCAGCAGCATGCTGCCTGCACCACCAAAGGTGTGCTGCACGTAAGCATGCAGGATCGCCGCGCCGTTTGCGCTCTGATCGACCAGCGTTGCGCTATCTGAACCCAGGCGGAACAGCGCCAGATACAGCAGCGTCAGGCCGACACCGGCCATCAGGCCAGCCCAGATGGTGTAGCGAGTCAGCAGACGCGCTTCGGTTACCCCGCGGGAACGCGCGGCGTTAACGATAACGATACCAAACACCATCGCGCCAAGCGTATCCATCGTCAGATAGCCGTTCACGAAACCGTTTGAGAACGCCGCGTTCTGGTAGGCGTCCATCGCGGAGCTGATGGGCCCCGCAGGCCAGACGATGGCCGCAACCGCCAGCACAATCAGCGCCACAATTTTCAGCGGTGCCAGGAAGTTACCCACAGTATCCAGCAGTTTGCCCGGATAGAGAGAAACCAGAATCACGATGGCGAAGTAAATGAGGCTGTAAATAAACAGCGGCATCGCGCCGTCACCGGTCAGCGGGGCAATACCCACTTCAAAGGAGACGGTCGCCGTACGCGGGGTTGCGAACAGCGGGCCAACGGCCAGATAGCAGACGGTTGCCAGCAGAACGCCAGCCACTTTGCCAATCGGGGTGCTGAGGCTGTCCACACCGCCACCGACTTTCGCCAGCGCGATAACGGTCAGTACCGGCAGGCCCACGGCAGTAAGCAGGAAGCCAAACGCAGCCGTCCAGACGTGTTCACCCGCCTGTAAGCCAACCATTGGAGGAAAAATGATGTTACCTGCGCCAACGAACAGCGCAAATGTCATAAAGCCCAGCGCGATAATGTCACGCGATTTCAAGTGATGGGTCATAAAACCTTACTGCCTGTGGATGTGGTGTTGAATACGTTGAGATTTTCGCCATCCCTGACGGGACGATACAGCGGAAAATTTGCTCAATTTCAGCGGGATATGCTCCCGTCCAGGCGTGGCGAAGAATAGTTTTTCGATTTACCACGCAAATACAGTCGGTCTGACAGTATATGGGGGGCAATTTAAACGCTTATAACGTTTAAAGGCAAGAAGGGATCGTAAAACCAGAACAATATGCCAGCATGAAAATTCAGACCAAAATAATATGCCATGTATAAGAAAAACTCATGGCTAATCATGCGAACAAAAAAGCACCAGCCGTATAATATTCACTCGCGTTTCGCTTGACTGCAAAGCAAACGGGCCAGCAATCGCTGGCCCGTGGAAAGGTAGCCTGACACACACGCTGTCAGGCACTTTTTTTGGCAATTAATCGTTCCGGAATCACGAAGCTAAAGCGCGTGCCCTTACCCAGGGTGCTTTCGATATTGAGCCGGCTTTCGTGGTGGCTGACGGCATGCTTCACAATTGCCAGCCCCAGTCCGCTCCCGCCGGTCTGCCGCGAGCGCGCCTTATCCACCCGGTAGAACCGTTCGGTGAGACGCGGGAGGTGTTCAGGCCCAATCCCCGGCCCGTTGTCCTCGACGCTAAACTCAGCCCCTGCCGGAGTATGCTGCCACCGCACCGCGATATGCGTCCCTGTCGGGGTATGATTCACGGCGTTATAGACCAGGTTTGAGATAGCGCTTCGCAGCTCATCTTCACTGCCGAGCACTTTCAGCGTGTTATCAACATCAAAACTCAGGGTGTGTTGATTATGGCTCAGCGTTTGGGCTTCGCGCTCCACCACTCGCAGCATCATCGGCACATCAATGATGTCGTTTAGCGCCAGCGACGGGGCAGCCTCAATTTTTGAAAGCGTTAGTAGCTGTTTGACCAGCCCTTCCATGCGGAACGTCTGTTCCCGCATGGTATGCAGCGCTTTCTCACGCGGCGCCCCCTCAAGCGTTTGCTCCTGCATCATCTCCAGATAGCCCTGAAGCACCGTCAACGGCGTACGCAGCTCGTGGCTGACGTTGGCAAAGAAGTTACGTCTCGCGCCCTCAAGCTGATGCATCTGGGTGACATCCCGCGCCACCATCAGCCACTGCCGATCGCTGTAGGGCATCACGCGAATTTCAAGATGGCGACCGTTATTGAGCTTCAAATTGTGCGGACGACTAAAATCACGCGTTTTCAGATACAGCGTGAACTCGGGATAGCGCAGAAGGTTGAGGATGTTCTGACCGTTATCATCCGGCCAGCGCAGGCCCAACAGCTGCTGTGCGAGGCCATTGCACCAGAAGATGGTCCCTTCTTCCGTCGTCAGGATCACTGCGTCCGGCAGCGACTCCGCGCCGCTGCGAAAGCGTTTTATCAGGCTTCCCAGCTCACGACGGCGCTTTTTATTACGCATCTGCATCTGGTGCAGGCCGTAGAGTAGCGGTTCCCAGCTCCCGCTTCCCGGCGGGGGTGTCATACTTCTGTCGACCCACAGCCACCAGGAAAGACGCAGTAAATTCCAGAAATGCCAGACGAGCAACCCCGTCACGGCCACCAGTAAAAACCACGGCAGATAGCCAAAAATAGCCCCCAGAATGAGGGCCGGAATACAGCATAAGATCAGTTCAAAGACGAGCCTTTTCCATGACAGACGTTCCAGCACGCGTCACACTCCTGTCATTGTTCAGAAACGGGTCGAGAAGCGATAACCCGTGCCGCGGACCGTCTGTACCATGCGATCGTGGCCGCTCAGTTCCAGTGCTTTACGCAGGCGGCGAATATGGACGTCAACCGTTCGGTCTTCGACATAGACGTTAGTTCCCCAGACGTTATTCAGCAACTGTTCGCGGCTGTAAACGCGCTCCGGGTGTGTCATAAAGAAGTGCAGGAGTTTAAATTCGGTGGGGCCCATATCGAGGGGATTTTCACCGGTCATGACCCGGTGTGAGGTAGGATCCAGGCTCAGGCCCTGCATCTCAATCACCTCTTCCACCGCCATCGGTGAAATACGGCGCATCACGGCTTTGATACGCGCCACCAGCTCTTTTGGAGAGAACGGTTTGGTGATGTAATCGTCCGCGCCGGTTTCCAGACCGCGCACGCGATCCTCTTCCTCACCGCGCGCCGTCAGCATCACCACCGGGATATCGCGGGTCATCGCCTCGCGTTTGATATGCTTGATAAACTGCAATCCGGAACCGCCAGGCAGCATCCAGTCCAGCAGGATCAGATCGGGCCAGGGTTCATTCAGCTGGTTCACCGCGCTGTCATAATCTTCCGCTTCAACCGGCTGGAAGCCATTTTGTTCAAGCACGAAGCACACCATTTCACGGATCGGAGCTTCATCTTCTACGACCAGAATACGTCTCGCCATACTTTGCCCTGTCTTATCGTATTTAAGTTACAAGTCTGTAATGCGGCGTCATTATGCGTCAGATTTATGACAGATTTATGAAAAACATTACCACGATAAATAGCAAACTGTTGTTTTATTACAGCGGTTATTTTCCGTTCCCCGAACGTTTATAATCCTGCTTTCTTATTATTGCCACGGATCTCTTATGCGCATACTTCACACCTCAGACTGGCACCTGGGTCAAAATTTTTACAGCAAAAGCCGCGCCGCGGAACATGAAGCGTTCCTGAACTGGCTGCTGGAGACGGCTCAGGCTCACGAGGTGGACGCAATTATTGTGGCGGGCGACATTTTTGATACCGGATCGCCGCCGAGCTATGCGCGTGAGCTGTACAACCGTTTTGTGGTCAACCTCCAGCAAACCGGTTGTCACCTGGTGATTGTCGCCGGAAACCATGACTCGGTGGCGACGCTGAATGAATCCCGCGATATTCTGGCGTTCCTCAATACCACCGTGGTGGCCAGCGCCGGACACGCGCCGCAGATCCTGAAAAAACGCGACGGCACGCCGGGTGCGGTGCTATGCCCAATTCCGTTTTTACGCCCGCGCGATATCGTGCAAAGCCAGGCAGGCCTGTCCGGGAGCGAAAAACAGCAGCATCTGTTGCAGGCCATCACCCGCTATTATCACCAGCAGCATACGGAAGCCTGCGCCCTGCGCGGCGAACAGGCCATTCCGATCGTTGCCACCGGGCACCTCACCACCGTCGGGGCCAGTAAGAGTGATGCGGTGCGCGAGATTTATATCGGTACGCTGGACGCGTTTCCAGCGCAAAACTTTCCTCCCGCCGACTACATTGCCCTCGGGCATATTCACCGGGCCCAGATCGTCGGCGGCTGCGAGCATATTCGCTACTGCGGCTCGCCCATTTCCCTCAGTTTTGACGAAACGGGCAAAGCCAAATCCGTGCATCTGGTGAGCTTCACCGAAGGCAAACTTAGCGCCGTTGAGACGCTTGAGGTGCCGGTCACCCAGCCGCTGGCAGTGCTGAAAGGCGATCTGGCCGCCATTACCGCTCAGCTTGAGCAGTGGCGCGGCGCAGTGCTTAATCCCCCCGTCTGGCTCGATATCGAAATCACCACCGATGACTACCTGTACGATATGCAGCGTAAAATTCAGACGCTGACGGAAGACCTTCCCGTGGAGGTGCTGCTGGTACGTCGCAGCCGCGAGCAGCGCGAGAAAATTCTGCTGAACGCCCAGCGTGAAACGCTTAGCGAACTTCGGGTTGAAGAGGTGTTCGCGCGGCGGCTTGCGCATGAAGAAGTGGACGAGGCCAGGCGCACCAGGCTTAACGAGCTGTTTGCCCATACCTTGCATTCCCTCAATGACGAGGACGAAAACGCATGAAAATTCTGAGCCTGCGTCTGAAAAATCTGAATTCGCTAAAGGGTGAGTGGAAAATCGATTTCACCGCGGAGCCTTTCGCCAGCAATGGGCTGTTTGCCATCACCGGCGCAACCGGCGCGGGTAAAACCACGCTGCTGGATGCCATCTGCCTGGCGCTTTACCACGAAACACCGCGTCTTAATAAGGTCTCTCAGGCACAAAACGACCTGATGACGCGCGATACCGCCGAATGCCTGGCTGAAGTGGAATTTGAGGTCAAAGGCGTTGCTTATCGCGCTTTCTGGAGCCAGAACCGCGCCCGCAACCAGCCAGACGGGAACTTACAGGCACCGCGCGTTGAGCTGGCCCGCTGCGAAGACGGCAAAATTCTGGCCGATAAAGTCACGGATAAGCTGGAACAAACCGCCGCACTCACCGGGCTAGACTATGGTCGCTTTACCCGCTCGATGTTGCTCTCTCAGGGGCAGTTTGCCGCCTTCCTGAACGCTAAACCGAGCGATCGGGCAGAGCTGCTGGAGGAACTGACCGGCACGGAAATTTACGGCCACATTTCCGCCATGGTTTTTGAAAAACACAAAGCGGCACGCAACGCGCTGGAGATGTGCGAAGCGCAGGCCGCAGGCGTTGTGCTGCTGAGCGAGGAACAGCAGCAGCACTTGCAGCAAAGTTTGCAGGCACTTACTGACGTAGAAAAAATCCTGCTGGCACAGCAGCAGAGCCAACAGAAAGATTTTCAGTGGCTTACGCGTAACGACGAGCTGATACGTGAGCAGCAACGCGCAGCCGCTTCGCAGCAGCAGGCGCAACAGGCTCTGACGGACGCCGCGCCGCAACTGGCGAAGCTCCAGCTGGCACAGCCCGCCGCCCAGCTACGTCCGCTGTGGGAGTATCAGCAGGAGCAGACCACCCGCCTGGCGCAGACAACAGCGCGAATTGTTGAAGTAAATACTCGCTTACTCGACAGAGCGGCGCAGCGCTCGCGTATTCGCAACGGTGCGCTGCACAACCGTGAACAGTTGCGGACAGAACACACGGTACTGACGCAGTGGCTAACCGAACACGATCGTTTCCGTCAGTGGGGGCAGGAAATTGCCGGCTGGCGGGCGCATTTTACGCAACTGAGTCGCGATAAAAATCAGCTTGTGGCCCAGTCAGCGCGTATGGCTGAGCTTCGTCAGAAACTGGCTGAGATGCCGGAGAGTACGCTGACGCTGACGGCTGAGGATCTCGCGACGGCAATGGAGCAACAGGCACAATCGCGGGCGCTCCGCCAGCGCCTGACTGCGCTTCACGCTCGCTATCAGCCGCTGCAAAAACGGCTGCGCCATAATGCGGAAAGCGTGCAAAAAGCGCAGGCTGAGCAGGCTAAGCTCAATGAAACGCTGATCCTGCGGCGTCAGCAGTTCAAAGAGAAAAATCAGCACTATGCCGACCTGAAAGCGCTCTGTGAGCGTGAGGCAACAATCAAGGATCTTGAGAACTATCGTGCACTGCTCGAAGCGGGTAAACCTTGCCCGCTCTGCGGTTCAAGCGAACACCCGGCAGTTGTGCAGTATCAGGCGCTTGAACTGACCGACAATCAGCGCCGCCGCGACGCGCTGGAGAAAGAGGTTGCCGCGCTAAAAGAGGAAGGATTGCTGGTGCTCGGGCAGGTGAATGCGCTCACCCAACAGATCCAGCGCGAGACAGAGGAAGTACAGGCCCTCTCTCAGGAAGAGCAAGCACTCACTAAAGAGTGGCTGGAGGTCTGCACCTCCCTGAACATAGCGCTGAATATTCAGGATGATATTGCCCCCTGGATGAGCGAACAGGAGCAGTATGAACGCCAGCTGTATCAGCTTAGCCAGCGTCTGACGCTGCAAAACCAGCTCAATGAACAGGAAGATCAGGCGCGCCAGTACCAGCAGCAGCTGACGGCGACGCGTCAGGCGCTGGCAGCCTCGCTAGAGTCGCTGTCGCTTAGCGTGCCCGATGAAGGGGCCGAAAGCGCCTGGCTGAGCGCACGCGAAGCTGAATATACCCGCTGGCAGGAAAAACAGGCCCAGCACGGTACGATTCAGGAACGTATTAACGCCCTGATGCCCATCCTGGAGACGCTGCCGGATTCTGATGACGCAGAAGCCGACGCGGTTATCCCTGAGAACTGGCGCGGCATCCACGACGAATGCGTGTCGCTGCAAAGCCAGCTCGCCACCCTACAGCAGCAGGAGACGCTTGAGCGTGAACGGCTTCAGCAGTCGCAGGCTCAGTTCAGCGCCGCGCTGACCGCGAGCTGCTTTGCCAGTCAGGAGGCATTTCTCTCCGCCCTGCTGGATGAAGCGTCGATCCGCCAGCTTGAACAACAAAAGCAGACGCTGGAGAACCAGCTCCAGCAGGCCACGGCGCTCTCCGTACAGGCAAACCAGCAGCTTCAGGCGCACCAGGCACAACGCCCGGAGGGGCTGGAAACCGACGCCGCAACCCTTCAGGCGCAGTTACACCAGCTGGCGCAACAGCTTCGTGAAAACACCACGCGTCAGGGGGAGATCCGCCAGCAGCTCAAACAGGACGCCGATAACCGTCTGCACCAGCAGGCGCTTATGCAGCAGATTGAGGAGGCGGCGCGTCAGGCTGACGACTGGGGCTATCTCAATGCGCTGATAGGCTCCAGCACCGGCGATAAATTCCGTAAATTCGCCCAGGGGCTGACGCTGGATAATCTGGTGTGGCTTGCCAACCAGCAGCTCAACCGTCTGCATGGCCGCTATCTGCTTCAGCGTAAAGCCAGCGACGCGCTGGAGCTGGAGGTGGTTGATACCTGGCAGGCCGATGCGGTACGCGATACCCGTACCCTGTCCGGCGGGGAAAGTTTCCTCGTCAGTCTGGCGCTGGCTTTAGCGCTTTCCGATCTGGTCAGTCACAAAACGCGCATTGACTCGCTTTTCCTGGATGAAGGGTTCGGCACACTCGACAGCGAAACGCTGGACACCGCGCTGGATGCGCTCGACGCGCTGAACGCCACCGGGAAAACCATCGGCGTGATCAGCCACGTAGAGGCAATGAAAGAACGTATTCCGGTGCAGATCAAGGTGAAGAAGATCAACGGGCTGGGGTATAGCAGGCTGGACAGGGAGTTTGCGGTGCAGTAAATGGGGGATGTTGCCCTCACCCTGGCCCTCTCTCTGTGGGAGAGGGTACAAACATCAAAAACGGCAACGCAAGTTGCCGTTTTGCGTTTATTCCGGCCAGAGCCACGCCGCGCCGCGCACACCGCTGGAATCTCCATGGACGGCTTTGCGGATCGGCGTTTCGCATTCGCCCCCAAATACCCACTGTTTCACCAGCGTTGGCACCGTCGCGTACAGCCGGTCAACGTTGCTCATGCCGCCGCCCAGCACAATCACGTCCGGATCGAGGATATTGATCACATGCGCCAGTGATTTAGCCAACCGCATTTCGTAGCGGCTGAGCGCCAGTTCAGCCACCGGATCCTGCTCCTCAACCAGACGCATAATCTCGTTGCCTTTCAGCGGCTGGCCGCTCAGACGATGATAATCGGTGGCAAACCCCGTGCCGGAAATAAAGGTCTCAATACAGCCCTGCTTGCCACAGTAGCACGGCACCTCGGCACGGTATTTGAGTTCATCTTCGTCCATCCACGGTAACGGGTTGTGCCCCCACTCACCTGCGGTGCCGTTGCCGCCAATATGCGAGCGCCCACCGAAGGCCACGCCCGCCCCGCAGCCGGTACCGATAATGACCGCAAATACGGTCTGCGCGCCAGCCGCTGCGCCATCTACGGCCTCAGAGACCGCCAGGCAGTTAGCGTCATTTGCCAGACGCACTTCCCGGTTCAGACGCTGGCTTAAGTCTTTATCAAACGGCTGACCGTTGAGCCAGGTGGAGTTGGCATTTTTCACCACGCCGGTATACGGCGAAATGGAGCCGGGGATCCCCATCCCGACCGTGCCCGTCTCGCCCGTTGCCTGCTCTGCCATATCGACCAGACGGGCAATCGTCTCTATGGTCTGGTGATAATCATCGCGCGGCGTAGGCAGACGGTGGCGAAACAGTTGCTCCCCCTGCTCGCTCAACGCAATAACTTCTGTTTTGGTGCCGCCCAAATCAATCCCAATACGCACAAGACACTCCTCATTATTTTGATTATCAACAGAGTAGAAGCCCACTTCCCGATTAGCAATGCAAGCGATGCGACAATTCGTTATCATGCCCGCTGATTTAACGACAAGGCCGTGGAAATTATCATGCTGTGGTTCAAAAATTTGATGGTTTACCGTCTCAGCCGCGACGTTTCGCTGCGTGCAGAAGAGATGGAAAAACAGTTAGCCGCTTACTCCTTTACCCCTTGCGGTAGCCAGGATATGGCAAAAACCGGCTGGGTTCCGCCAATGGGTTCTCAAAGCGATGCGCTGACCCACGCCAGCAGCACGGGGCAAATCATCGTTTGCGCCCGCAAAGAAGAGAAGATCCTGCCGACGCCTGTGGTGAAGCAGGCGCTCGAAGCGAAGATCTTCAAGCTGGAAGCTGAACAGGGCCGTAAGCTTAAAAAAACCGAAAAAGATTCACTGAAGGATGAAGTGCTGCACTCGCTGCTGCCGCGCGCCTTTAGCCGCTTTAGCCAGACCATGATGTGGATCGACACCGTGAACGGGCTGATCATGGTCGACTGCGCCAGCGCCAAAAAAGCGGAAGATACGCTGGCGCTGCTGCGTAAGAGCCTTGGCTCATTACCGGTGGTACCGCTGGCACTGGAGACGCCGATTGAGCTGACCCTGACTGAGTGGGTGCGCAGCGGGACTGCCGCGCAGGGCTTCCAGATCCTTGATGAAGCAGAGCTGAAAGCGCTGCTGGAAGATGGCGGCGTGATCCGCGCGAAGAAACAGGATCTGGTGAGCGACGAGATCGCCGTGCACATTGAAGCGGGCAAAGTGGTGACTAAACTGGCACTCGACTGGCAGCAGCGCATTCAGTTTGTGATGTGTGATGACGGCTCCGTGAAGCGCCTTAAATTCTGCGATGAACTGCGCGATCAGAACGAAGATATCGACCGCGAAGATTATGCTCAGCGCTTTGACGCAGACTTTATCCTGATGACCGGCGAGCTGGCGGCGCTGATCCAG
Source organism: Enterobacter cloacae complex sp. ECL411 (assembly GCF_021869665.1). Classification (NCBI taxonomy): domain Bacteria; kingdom Pseudomonadati; phylum Pseudomonadota; class Gammaproteobacteria; order Enterobacterales; family Enterobacteriaceae; genus Enterobacter; species Enterobacter cloacae complex sp. ECL411. The sequence continues at coordinate 985,830 of NZ_CP091486.1, read as the reverse complement.
AACCTGGTGGAAGGTCTCGGCGGCGAAGCGCAGCGTTGACAGGCAAAACGTAGGCCGGGTAAGCGAATGCGCCACCCGGCATGCTTTTATTTCAGATAGCGGCACAGATAAGAGGTTGGCTCTGCAACCTGCAAATGGAACTCGCTGTGGCCCGGCACGTTGAACACCTGCCCGGCACTATAGACTTTCCACTCCGTTTCACCCGGCAGCAGGACGTTCAGCGCACCACTGACCACCGTCATCTCTTCCGCTTCTGCGGTGCCAAAGGTGTATTCCCCTTCCGCCATTACGCCGACACTGGCGCGGCCAGTGCTGCTGCTGGTAAAACCAATGGATTTCACTTTACCGGAAAAGTATTCGTTACTTTGAAGCATGAACTGGCCCTTATATTTATTGAGAAAAATCCACTATAGGGGCCATGCTCATGACCTGTCACGCAAAATCATTACACCAGTAATTCTGACGCCAGGCGCGCCATCAGGACGTTAGAGAGCAGCACCGGAACATCCAGCGCCTTTTGCAGTAAATCACGATGCCGCTGATGGAAGCCCAGGCAGTCGAGCATCAGGACATCCGCCCCTCTGTCGATCAACTCCTGCCCGGCCGCAATCAGCTTCGCTTCGCTGTCCCAGAACGGGTTTGCCAGCGCGTACAACGGGGTGTGCTCCAGCGCGGCCCACTTCACCGTCTGGTTATCCAGCAGTTCTTCTACGGGAACGATCACGCCCACCTGATGACCATCAACAATTGACGCCACCAGCGGGGGGATAATCCGCATCGGTTCGAGCAGAATGGCATTACGCGCGCTGAGTCCTTTAACGGGTGCTGTGCTCATCAGCAAAATGACGTCATAGTCCTGATTGTCGAGCACTTCGATCACACCCTGTAGCGCGCGCTCGATTTTCTGGCGCGACACATGCGCCAGTTTACCGTCACTGAGTAACGTTGCCAGGGGATCTTCCCCCTCTCCGACCGCGTAGTCTTCCATGACCTCTTCCCGACTGAGCTTCCCTAACAGACTGAGATGCGTAATTTGTTGTTCAGAGACATGCTCGGTTAAGAGCGGTAATACTTCGCTTACAGGCACCACACCAATCGTGAGGATCGCCAACGTCGCCTTCATTTTGATCGCCTTCCGTTACTACCACAACTGCCACACAAGTACAGGCTCACTACGCTGCACTGTTCATTTTTTCAACAAAACAGCACCAAGGGTAGCAGGGGATCTCTACACCGTAATGTAAAGATCGACTGGCCTTTCCGAATCCACCTGTAATAACTAAATATTAACTGCTGCTTAACATCAGCGATATGTTAAAAGTGTGATTCAGGCACGGTTGTAACGAATTCGGATTCCTGTCAGGACTTCTCAGGATCCTCATAGCGCCGTTTCGCATCCAGCGCTTCCTGTTCGGTTTCATGTTCGCTGATCAGCGAATCAGGTTTAGGGTGATCGGCACGCAGCTGGTACCAGGTTACGGTCTGATCGCCGTTACCTTTTTCAACGGTAACGATGCGGGCTTCACGTGGATAGGGAGGTCTGGTTGGCATAGCTCATCCTTTTTTTATGTCTGAGCTATGAGTATAGACGGCTGTTAGCTGGCGCAAGCCAAACGCAGGGCGGTAATAATCTGAATCGCAACTTTCTCGGGTGACGCTGACGCATCCACAACGTGGTGTGCCGCCTCGCGGTACAGTGCATCGCGTTCGGCGAGGACGTCGCTGACCTCTTCACTCAGCGGTTTCGCGGTCAGCGCCGGGCGCTGTCCCTCTTCCGGAAACGCCTCCAGCCGCCCCACCAGCGTAGAAACCGGGGCACAAAGGTAGATTACGACACCCTTTTCGCGCATAAACTGGCGGTTATACGGCGCCAGAATAATGCCTCCACCGGTCGCAATCACGGTCGACGGTGCGGTCACCGCTTCCAGCGTGGCCGTTTCGCGCGCACGAAAGCTCTCCCACCCCTCATTCTCCACGATATCGGCGATGGTCTTACCGGCATTCTCCTGGAGCCAGTGGTCAGTATCGACAAACTGACTCTGGCACAGACGCGCCAGCTCCAGACCAACGGTGGTTTTCCCACAGCCGCGAGGGCCAACTAAAAAGATGGGTGGGTTCATAACCAGGTGTTCCCCTTGCTGCCGGATAACTGAAGGCTGTAAAGAAATGATTGCAGAAGATGTTGCGCTAACTTTACTGCAAAGCGGTACGGAATGACAAGCCTGTGGAAGTCACACTGTACCACAAAACAGCCCGGAGGTGGGCTACGCCGGGCGGCGCTTCACTTCCAGCAGCCATTTATCCAGCTCGGCGGCAAACTGCTGGCGATCGCGCTGCGACAGGCTGTCCGGCCCACCGGTTTGCACGCCGCTGGAACGCAGGGTATCCATAAAATCACGCATGGTGAGCTTCTCCCGGATCGTTGCCGGAGAGTAGCGCTCGCCGCGCGGGTTAAGCGCCGCGGCCCCCTTCGCCAGCACGTCGGCAGCCAGCGGGATATCCGCGGTGATCACCAGATCTCCTGCGTCACACAGGCGTACTATCTCATTATCTGCCACGTCGAACCCGGCCGGCACGCGCAGAGAACGAATGAACCTGGAGGGCGGCACGCGGATATTCTGGTTCGCCACCAGCGTCATCGGCATCTGCACCCGCTCGGCGGCGCGGAATAAAATCTCTTTAATCACATTCGGACACGCGTCCGCATCAACCCAAATCGCCATAGTGTCTCCCCATTATGATTCTGGCGACTATTGTCGCCTGCATTTCGTTGTTAAGCTATCAATGAGAGATAACAACGCATAATAACGGAGAGACGTGATGGATAAGAAAATCGGGTTTATCGGCTGCGGAAACATGGGTAAAGCTATCCTCGGTGGACTGATAGCCAGCGGCCAGGTGCTGCCGGGGCAGATTTGGGTCTATACCCCATCCCCGGATAAAGTCGCGGCGCTGCGTGATGAGTATGGTATCAACGCCGCCGAAAGCGCGCAGGAAGTGGCTCAGGTGGCGGACATTGTCTTTGGCGCCGTTAAGCCGAATATCATGATTAAAGTCCTGAGCGAGATCACCTCCAGCCTGAACAAAGAGAGCCTGGTGGTGTCGATTGCCGCAGGCGTGACCCTCGACCAGCTCGCCCGCGCGCTGGGGCACGACCGTAAGATTGTTCGCGCCATGCCAAACACCCCGTCGCTGGTAAATGCCGGTATGACCTCCGTTACCCCGAACGCGCTGGTTACTTCTGAAGAGGTGGCGGATGTATTGAACATTTTCCGCTGCTTTGGCGAAGCGGAAGTGATTGCCGAACCGATGATCCACCCGGTTGTCGGCGTGAGCGGTTCTGCCCCGGCGTATGTCTTTATGTTTATCGAAGCCATGGCCGATGCCGCCGTACTTGGCGGTATGCCGCGCGCGCAGGCCTACAAATTTGCGGCGCAGGCGGTGATGGGCTCGGCCAAAATGGTGCTGGAAACGGGTAAACATCCGGGCGAACTGAAAGATATGGTGTGCTCGCCGGGGGGCACAACCATTGAAGCCGTGCGCGTGCTGGAAGAGCGCGGGTTCCGCTCCGCCGTGATCGAGGCGATGGAAAAATGCATGGAAAAATCAGAGAAGCTGAGTAAGTCCTGATGCGTTACGCCGGGCGTCAGGCGGCCACTTCGGTGCGACCCCGTCCGGCATTTTTGGCTTTATAGAGGGCCACGTCCGCGGCCTTTAGCCATTCACGATAGTGCGTGAACTGCGCCCCCCAGGGGGCAACCCCAACGCTGATACACAACCTCGCCATAGGTGCTCCGTGCAGCGGCATGTTGACCAGCCTTTCATGGACGCGCGCCATCGCCGCAATCGCATTGTCGGCAGGCGTGCCGGACATGATCACCGCGAACTCATCTCCCCCGAAGCGGCCAATATAATCGCCTGCGCGCAGGGTCAGCTGAAGCTGGCGCGTGATGGCGACAATCGCTTCATCCCCCACGTCATGCCCCCAGGTGTCGTTGATCGTCTTGAAGTGATCGATATCGATGAGCAGTATCGTCGCCTGTCGATGGCTGCGACGGCAGGCCTCAAATTCGTTACGCAGCAACGTTTCCCAGTGACGGCGATTGAACACGCCGGTCATTCCGTCGCGGGTACTCATCAGCTCAAGCCGACGCTTATGCTCTGCCAGCCGGATCGCCGTGCGGTGACTGAGCCAGGCAAACAGCATGGGGTAGACCACCAGCACGGGGAGCGTCAGCCACAACGCCAGCGGTTCAGAGGTCAATAGCACAGGAGTACCCGTGGATTGCACGGTGAGCAGGGCAGACAGAGCAAGCAGCGCAAGTCCTGTCAGAAATAAGCGGCATCCCCCCGATCCCATCATGTTCATGCCGATCATCACGATCAGCGCCGCCGTTGGCAACGCATTGAACCCTATTAAGCCCATCCAGACGCCAGCAATGATGGCATCGATTTTCAGATTAACGATTTCACCACTGTGGGGGCAGGTCGAACGAAAAGCCAGCTGCCAGGCCAGATGGGGCCAGACAAAGACCCAGCCCACCAATAACAACCACCAGACGCCAGAAAGAAGCAGACTCACCAGAACGCTGGCAAGCGGAACAAACAGCGCCGCCAGACCAACGATGCGTGCCAGCCGTATTCGCCGGGCAAATCGCAGACCGGAACGGTATGAGTCATCCTGAGAAAGCTGCTGATACCACGCTTCCCGAATGTTCTCGTGATTGTCATAAAACTCATCATTCATCATTTTTGGGATTATTCTGAAACATTTTCCCAAATTATAGAGAGGGGGATAGCGAGGAAAGTATGAAATTTTGGGTGAGCCACAGCCGTGACTCACCCGTTAGCACTACGCCTGTTTTTTCAGGCACGCGCTCATAAACTTGCTGCGATCGTCGCCTTTAAGCATCTGCTGTGTCGCCTGGGCATTGCACTCGCGCATTTTTTGCTGCTGCGGGGTCAGGCTTTTTTCACCCGGTTTGGTCGTACCATTTTTAAGGCAGTCGCTCATATACGTTTTACGGGCATCCCCTTTCAGACTTTGCGAGGTCGCCTGTTGGTTACAGGTCGTCATGCGCTGCTGCTGGGGCGTTAACGTTTTCTCTTCCGCATGTGCTGAGGCGATCAGACACAGGCCAGAGAGCAGGGTAACCAGAATTGTTGTTTTCATTGCACCATCCTTTATGTGAAGTTCCACGTTAAGTCTGGTTCGTTACGGGAAAAAAACCACCCTGCGGCCATGATTTTCACCGTGATCCAGGGTTATTTCAGTCCCGTCGCAGCGCGTTTATTATTAACCGGTTTCGCAGGAACGGAGGAGGTAATTACGAGCGAGTTTAATGCGGTGAAAAGTGTGCTCTGCTTCATTTTAATTTCCCCATGGTAACAGGGTAAAAATAAAAACAGAGCGACGCCAGGCATCCTGCATGACAATTCTGTGACACGTCATTTCACCTCTGGCCGGTTAACTGCGAGGATGCCTTAAAAGCTTCTTTACGTATTGCTGAAGCAGCTCCGCGTCCTCTGCGGGCACCTGTGAATCAGGGCGAGCTTTTTCCAGCGCGCCTTCAACGTTGTCGATCAACGCCTCCTGCTCTGGTTTTGCCATCTGTCGCAGCAGCGCCGTCACAACGATCTCCAGCGCCTCGACCTGGGCAACCAGCTCTTTCGACTCTTCTTCCTTTTGGGCAAGCTTAACCAACAACTCAGCAATGAGATTTTTCATGGTGCTATGTCCTTATGTGATTTCCCCTGAAATTAACACCCTCACTGAATAATGAAAAGCATGGATTGGTTTTATCTTATGCAAAAGTGACATTGCTGCCAAAAAAGATATTTCGGAGCGCAAGCGAAACGTTTTTCTAAAAGACAGAAGCCGCATTTCGTTATATAAAAATGCGGCCATCATAAGAATTAATAATATATTATCGTGTTTGCCGGGCTGACTTTGCCTCAGCGATTCGCCGGCGACGGCGCAAGGCAAAGGCCAGTTGAATAATATTGAGAAGCACCACCACCGCCGTCGCGGCAAATACCCAGCGGAAACCCGCCATCGCCGAGACCGAGGCGCCAATAAGCGGGCCCGCTACGTTGCCTAAATACATGAACGACTGGTTGTAGCCAAAAATGCGGCCGGTTACCTGGTCACTGGAATATTTCACCAGCAGCGTCTGTACAGCGGGCAGCATAGCACCATCCGCGAAGCCAAGCAGGAAGCGCAACACCCCGAGCTGAAGCGGTGTCGTGACGAACGACATGGCAAAGAAAAGGATCACCGCAATGATGAGCGTTGCCATCAGAATGCGTGCCGTACCGATCCTGTCGCCCAGTTTCCCCAGACGCGGAGCGGACATCAGCGCCGACACGCCCGGCACGGCGGCAATCATCCCGCTCAGAAAAGCAATGTTGCTGCTGTCCGGTGCCATCGACTTGATAAACAGCGCCAGAATCGGTCCCACCGAGCCGTTACAGAGCTGGATCACCATCGTTGTCACAAAAAGGCTAATCATCAGGCCAGGATAAGGTAGCGAGGCGAAAACCGCCTTTCCGCTCAGGCGTTCTGATTTGCTGACGACAGGCCGACCGCCCTCTTTAATCAGAAAAAGGGTGACCAGAAAGCTGACCGTTAGCAGGATGGCGGTAATGATAAAGACCGCACGCAGCCCAACATGGTCAGCCAGGAAGCCGCCGAGCAGGGGGCCGCCAATTACACCGCTAATCTGGGCCGTGGAAAGCGTGCTGAGTGCCCAGCCGCTCCGCTCGCGCGGTACCTGTGAGGCCACCAGCGCCATGGCATTCGGAATGTACCCGGAGGTCAGCCCCATTATCGCCCGCAGAATAAACAGCTGCCAGACGTTGGTGGCGAAGGCCTGGAGCAAAATGGCTATCGCCATCCCCAGCGAGGCGCGGAGCAGCATCAACTTGCGCCCCTTGCGATCCGCAAGGCTGCCCCACATCGGTGACACAATGGCGGACACCAGAAACGTCACGCTGAACGTCAGGCCGGACCACATAGAGAGCGCTTCATGGGAAGTGACCCCCAGCTGCGACACGTAAAGCGGCAGGAAGGGCAATATCTGGCTGATAGCCAGTCCGGTGAAGAAGCAGCCGAACCAGACTGAAATGAGGTTAACTTTCCAGGATTCCATAACAGAAATAGTCTTCATTTTTAGGCGAATTCGCCGACAGATTAGCAAGTTACGCGCAATGACATAGCGCCAGAGATGCGGCCTTGCAGACTTTGGTGTTTTATCTTCCCAGTCATCATATTTGTGAGATAAGTCACAATCTATCCAATTTTCGGCGGAAGATTATGCTTCATCGACATAAGCCATAGCCGCGCATTCCCAGATGGAAATGGTTGGCATGGGCGGCATTGTAGTCCGGCCCCAGAGCGTTACCGTAATAGCCGCAGCTTGCCGACAGCAGCGCCTGTAGCCAGGGCTGCGTCTTTTCCGCTTTCCAGCCGTTGAGGACGGTAACACGCTGTCCGTTTGCCAGCCTGAAAGCGCTGATATCCAGCGCATCCGCCGTGGCATGTTCGCTGCGCCGCGCATCCGGGCGGCTGTAGATATTGCGGCAGGCGAAGCTGCCCAGATGTTCAATACGCGTAAGCTCGCTGCCGGTCCAGGTTTTGGTGAGCGGCCGGGCCTGCTGGCTGACAAACAGCGCCGAGCTTAACGCCAGCGGGCAACTGGCAAGGAAGCTGCCGTTCAGGCTGACCGGGCCAAAATCGCGCACACGCACCACGTTACTCAGCGGACACTCACCGGCGCTGTCAGCGACCGCCTGGGTACGGATAAGCTGGCGTTGATTCGCCTGCGCTAACAGGTTTTCGCACGCCTGCGGCGTTAAGCGCCGGAGTTTAAACTGGGTTATTTTTCCAGGCGGATCGTCAAGCGTAAGCGGCACGAAAGGGTTGTAATGCGGCGGCAACCAGCGGTAGCCCACCGTGGCGATCCCGGCAATAACAATAAGAATAAGCAGACCTTTTCCTTTCACGCGCCCCCCTTCAACATCCCTCAAAACATTATGGCAGAAGGCCGCGAAACCCGCCGGGCATCGTGGTATGTTATTGGCTTTTCGTCAGACTGGAAGAGAGTGAGATGGCAAAGCAGCGCGTAGGTATTGTCTTTGGGGGAAAATCATCAGAGCACGAGGTGTCATTGCAATCGGCTAAAAATATCGTTGATGCGATTGATAAAAGCCGTTTTGACGTGGTGCTGCTGGGCATTGATAAACAGGGCCAGTGGCATGTTAACGATGCCAGCCAGTATCTGTTACACGCTGATGATCCGGCGCGCATCGCCCTTAATCCTTCTGATATCAGCGTCGCAACGGTTCCAGGCGTGGCACAGGGACAGCTTATCGATGCCGGGAACGCGCAGGCGCTGGCACAGATTGACGTGGTGTTCCCTATCGTTCACGGCACGCTGGGCGAAGACGGCTCCCTGCAAGGCATGTTGCGGATGGCGAACCTGCCGTTTGTCGGCTCCGATGTGCTGGGTTCTGCCGCCTGCATGGATAAAGACGTCACTAAACGTCTGCTGCGCGACGCCGGTCTGAATATTGCACCGTTCGTCACGCTCACTCGCGCCAACCGCGATAAACACAGCTTCGCGCAGATCCAGGCGCAACTCGGCCTGCCGCTGTTCGTGAAACCGGCGAATCAGGGCTCGTCCGTCGGCGTCAGCAAAGTCACCAGCGAAGCACAGTTTAACGATGCCGTTCGTCTGGCCTTTGAGTTTGACCACAAGGTGGTGGTTGAGCAGGGAATTAACGGGCGCGAAATTGAGTGCGCCGTACTGGGTAACGACTTCCCGCAGGCGAGTACCTGTGGTGAAGTGGTGCTGAATAGCGACTTCTACTCCTACGACACCAAATATATTGACGACAAAGGTGCCCAGGTTGTGGTTCCCGCCGCGCTCGATCCTGACGTTAACGACAAGATCCGGGCGATCGCCGTTGAAGCCTATCAGGCGCTGGGATGCAGTGGGATGGCGCGCGTCGATGTGTTTCTGACGGCGGATAACGAGGTGGTGATTAACGAAATCAACACCCTGCCGGGCTTTACCAATATCAGCATGTACCCGAAATTGTGGCAGGCCAGCGGAATAAGCTATCCAGAACTGATCACCCGCCTGATTGAACTGGCGCTGGAGCGTCACGCCGCTGACAGCGCCCTGAAAAGCTCTGTTAACTGACGGTTAGTCGGCTTTCTCTGCCGTCGTCTCATCGGGACGACGGCGGATAATGAATCCCGCCAGCCAGAAACTGATTACCCAGGTCACCAGCCCAACCGCATAGGTTTGCCAGCCCTTCGCTTCAAATCCCAGCAGCCCGACAACACCGTTGAGTATAAAGATCAGCCCGATCGCAAAGGCGTAGTAATGCCAGTCACGGCGTAGTTTGGAAGTGAGCTTCATGACAACTCCGGCAGAAAAAAAACTATCCTCTCACAGTTTGATAAAGCCGTCTGTGGCGGATACGTAAATTCTGAAAAGCAGCGCAGTTTCACTTATGTTATCAATTTGTGACGTGATGCAGAAATCGACAATCCAGGAGAAATCCTGAGCCGAATTTCCCACGATTCTGATATTGACAAATGCTATGACCTGTCACACTCACCCTGTACGACGCGTATTAAAACAGAGTGATATTTTCGGGAGGTCTTATGGCAGACTTTACATTGTCGAAACCGATTTTTGGCGGAAAACAACCAAAAACCTCCACGGCGGGGAATATTGCCTATGCCCTGTTTGTTCTGTTTTGTTTCTGGGCAGGAACCCAACTGAATATGCTGGTGCATGCCCCTGGCGTGTATGAGCATCTGATGCAGGTACAGGATACCGGCCGCCCGCGCGTTGAAATTGGTTTAGGCGTGAGCACCGTATTCGGGCTCATTCCCTTCCTCGCGGGCAGCATGGTTCTGGGCGTGATTGCGCTCGTGCTGCGCTGGCGCAACCGCCACTGATTACAGTCCCATACAGCGAGCCCGACGATCGTCCACGCGTTTTGCGAACCATGCGGTCGTCAGGTTACGCGTGATCTTCGGGCTTTCAAGCTGAATGCCTGGCAGAATGGCTCTGGGTAGTGCCTTTCCACTTTTCTTCTCTGCAAGCGCGAAAACCTGCTTATACAGATCCGTTTTCTCAAACGCCAGGCTGTCACCCTTCTCCAGCTGTCGGCGAATGTCACTGTTGCTCATCTCCAGTTTCGTCGAAATTTTTCGCACTGCCCGTTCGGTGGACCCTGCCTCGCTGCTGCCGTAAGCAATGAGATCGCCATCCAAAGCGAGCTTCACACCGCTGGCACGGCTTACCGCATTCTGGAAGGCTGCATTTCGGCTGGCATACCAGCCCGCGTTAAAGTCGGCAAAACGATACAGCGGTTTATCGTAGCTGGCCGGATAATTCAGCAGGTGATACGTCCCAAACCACAGCCCACCGCGCACGGAGAAGACCTCATGACGCACCGTACCGTCGATATCCCACGGATAGCCGTCGGTATGCTTTTCCGCAAATGCGATGCTTACCTGCATCGGACCGCCGGTATGTACCGGATTCAGCGAGCCAAACAGCTTCTGCCCCATCGGCACCATATTGATGAAATCATCGAAAATGGCGCTGAGCTGCCTCTCGGTTTTCACCGTATCCAGCCGTTCGCTGTAGCTTTTCCCGTTTGGCGAGGTGATTTTAAGGGCGGTATGTACCAGGAAAACCGGGATATGCATCGATTCGGCCCGGCGGTCGATCTCCTTCCAGGCGATTTTGTTCAGGCCAGGCACAACAGGATCTGACTGATACATCGATTCCTGCTGCGCCACCGCCAGTACAGAGCAGATGTTCTCCTCGGTAGGCGCGATCTTCTGACTTTTGAAGGTCGTTGCCAGCGCATCAGCCCACTCACTGCGATCCTTCACGCTGGCGGGCATTTTTTGCCGCACCACGCTCGCCACATCAACGGGCTTCTCCCCTTCTTTGAGCGGGGTAGCCCCTTTCTCGGCACAGCCCGCCAGCACGACGGCGGCGAGTAACGTCAGCGGTAATGCACGTGGTACGGCAAATGGCATAGCAATTCCTTTTTAACCTAATGTATGGGTGACTTCCTGCAAATCCTTATCGTCCAGCTCACGCTCGAAACTGCGTAAACGTTTGTAGATGGACATCAGCTCCACCAGCGTAGTCCAGGAGCTAATCAGGTACTGGAACGAACCGCGAACCTGACCAAAAACGTTGGTGATCTGGGTCATCAGACCGAGTGTAATCGTACCCGCAACGATGGACGGGAACAGCAGGAACAACCCGAAAACGTTATCAACCTGAAGATAAAGGATGCGCGCGATATTGAAATACATGTAATGGAAATAGAGGCGGAAGTAATTACGACGTACGGCGCCAAACAGCTCACGCACGGTAGGCGGTGACGCACGGTTGGGATCGTCTTCACCATACACCAGCTCTTTACGGTAGGCCGCTTCCACGCGCTGGTTTTTAAATTCCAGCCCCGGCAGCTTGATCCCCACCACTGCCAGCAGTCCCGTTCCCATCAGCGACCAGACAATCGCGGCAATGACCAGGCCGTACGGCAGATGGCCGACAATCGGCAGTTCCGGAACGTGGGATGAGAGTGTCACCAGCACCGGCAGGAAGGCGATCAGCGTCATGATGGCATTAATAAAGCTCACGCCCATATCTTCCAGTGTAGAGGCAAAACGCATGGTGTCTTCCTGCACACGCTGTGCGGCACCTTCGATATGACGCAGGTGCTGCCAGTGCGCCATATAGTGTTCGTTCATCGCGGTACGCCAGCGGAACACATAGTGACTGACGAAAAAGTTATTCATCACGCCGATCACCACGGCGATGAGGGCGATGCCGAGGAAGATCCCCACCTCATGGTAGAACTGGTTAATGGTCACTTTATGCGGCGAACTCAGCGCCGTCTGGATCAGATCGTAAAACGGCGCATACCAGGCGTTGACTGCCACGCCCACTTCCACCAGGAACCAGGTGACAAAGATGATTAACGACGTGCCGAGAATCGACCAGTATTGCCAGCGGTGAGGCGAATAGATAAACCAGAACATGGCAAAAAGCCCCACGCAGAGCATGTAATAGGCGTAGAAAAGTAGATAGCTCATGGACCAGAAGCGCGCAGCGCTAATGGGAATGTCGCCCGTTGCCCCCGTAAGACGGGTCAGCCACGCGCCGCCACCGGCCTGCCAGAAAATGACAGCCAGCAGTGCCCAAATAAATGCCGACAGGAAAAAGGGCCCCGGCTTTGGGAAAAAAGACTTAAACATTGTGCTTCCTTCTTGTTGTTATGGCTGTTGCTGTGTTTAACATATCGCCACACGAAACCTTGCCTGGGCCAGCCTCCCGGCTCAGGCAAAAAAGTCAGACCTGCGGGTGAATTATTAGTTCGCTTTCCAGTTTTCAAGAATTGTTTCGGTGCGTTTCACCGAAGGCGGGTTGGCAGGGGCGATGAAGTTACGCCAGACATCGTTATAGTGCGCGATCAGAACCTGGGCATCGGCCGCTGGACGATTGGCCGTGGTGTGGGCATCCTCCGCAACCGTGATGTGGTAGCCCCGGCTGACACCGTTTTTAAAGGTGGCATCGACACAATAATCCGTCGCGCAGCCGCAGATAATAAATTCATCGATCTCCTGTTCGCGCAACAGTGCCTCGAGCGAAGTATTATAGAAGGCATCGCAAGCGGTCTTCGTGACGTAAAACGCCCCTGCCGGCTGGTTGAGATCGGGCAGCAATGCAAACCCTTCGCTCCCCTCCTCTAGCCCGCCAGCTTCAGTATGCTGTATGAAAATAACGGCCTCAGCAGCCTGGGTAAGCTGATTGATCAGTGAGACACATTTCTCACTCTGATAGCGCGGCGTCTTAAACACCCCATTCTGCATATCAACCACCAAAACCACACGCTTTTCAGACATACCGTTCTCCGCAATAATGAATGTAACTGGTGACTATCATAAGCCCGATGTCACAAAATGGGAGTCTGGCCGTAAGTAAATTGTGCAAATTTACCCACGGTTACGTTTTTCTCGCTATCGTTATGCAAATCGGACGATTGCCCGACGCCGATTAGTAGTATAACTACCCGTAACTCTCCTTATTCACTGGATGGATGCTTTTCGTTGAAACGTTGTCTGCTCTCTTTCGCCGCGCTGTGTGCGGTGAGCCTGTCCACCGCCCAGGCAGCACAGCCTCTGACGGCACCGGTTCTGGCCTCTGACATTGCCGATCGCTATGCGAACCTTATTTATTACGGCAGTGGTGCGACGGGAATGGCGCTGGTCGTGATCGACGGTAACCAGCGGGTGTTTCGCAGCTTCGGTGAAACACGACCGGGAAATAACGTTCGCCCGCAGCTGGATTCCGTTATCCGTGTCGCGTCGATAACTAAGTTGATGACCAGCGAAATGCTGGTGAAATTGCTCGATCAGGGCGTGGTAAAACTCGACGATCCACTCAGCAAATATGCGCCACCCGGCGCTCGCGTTCCGACATATCAGGGAACGCCGATCAGGCTGGTGAACCTGGCGACCCATACCAGCGCCCTGCCGCGAGAACAGCCCGGTGGCGCTGCGCATCGCCCTGTCTTTGTCTGGCCAACTCGCGAACAACGCTGGAACTACCTGAGCACCGCAACGCTGAAATCGGCTCCGGGTTCTCAGGCTGGCTATTCTAACCTGGCGTTTGATCTGCTGGCCGACGCGTTAGCAACGGCATCAGGTAAGCCTTACCCTCAGCTGTTTGAAGAGCAAATCACGCGTCCGCTCGGGATGAAAGATACTACTTACACCCCCTCCCCGGACCAGTGCAAGCGTCTGATGGTGGCGGAAAAAGGGGCCAGCCCGTGTAATAACACGCTGGCAGCCATTGGCAGCGGTGGGGTTTACTCTACGCCTGGCGACATGATGCGCTGGATGCAACAGTTCCTCTCATCGGATTTTTACGCGCGCAGTAATCAGGCCGACCGAATGCAGACGCTCATCTACCAGCGTGCTCAGTTACGTCGCGTCATTGGTATGGATGTTCCCGGTAAAGCCGATGCCCTCGGCATGGGCTGGGTATATATGGCGCCAAAAGATGGTCGCCCGGGTATTATTCAAAAAACCGGTGGGGGTGGCGGATTCATCACCTACATGGCGATGATTCCGCAATCAAACGTGGGCGCTTTTGTGGTGGTCACCCGGTCACCGAACACCCGCTTCGTGAATATGAGTGATGGCGTAAATAACCTTGTAGCCGAGCTGAGCGCCAATAAAGCGCAGGTACTTACGGCCGCTAACTGAGCTTAATAGTCCGTGGGCAAACGGTTGATACTGATCAGTTTGCCCCGGCTCATATTGATGTAGTTCCCCTGACGCAGCGCCGCCAGAACCTCCGCAACCACCGAACGTGATATACGCGTGCTACGCTGAATATGATTCATCACACCAATTTTTGAGCGTAGCGTGTCATCCCACTCGGCCATATTGATTAGCATCGCCCGAATTTGGCTATACGAATTATTTCCGACCAGCTGGATATCACGTTTTCCCAGTAAATGATTTAGCCATGAAAGCCAGCAGAATGCTTCTTGCCAGAGTTGCGCTTCTTGAATAATTTCGCATGCAGTAGAGGCTGGCAAATAAAATCCGGTACAAGGTGTTTGTGCCATCAGGGAATATTCAAGATAGCTGTCATTAATCCATGCACTTAATCCATGAATATAGGGTGCCCGTGCAATACCCACGAGTAATTCATCTGATTTACGGTGAACGACTGTCAGGCCGGATTGTATTACAAATGTCAATGGTTCATCATCATTATTGCCGGTAGTTATAAATTGTTGTGGTTCCGTTTTAAATGGGGTACCGGCGACTTCCAGACACTTTATGAGCCGGCTTAATTCAGAAAGTGGTTTCGCATTAACGTTCATGCATACCTCAAGTCATCTGTATATGTCGGTTCTTTATTATTTTTAAAGCACATAAAAAAGCGGGGGCAAAATCCCCCGCGTTTTTTTCTTACCAGGTATATTTCACACCCAGGTTTGCTCCCCAGTTCTGGTCAACGTCGCCGCCGCCCAGATAAGTCGCATCAGTGTAAGCACTGAAGTTTTTCGTGAAGCTGAACTGAGTGCCCAGTCCCACGCGAACCGCAGAGCCTTCCACGCCGTTGTCAATGCTGTCATTGTTGATATCAGCATTGTTGTCGGCATCGTCATACACGTAAGCCAGCTTGAAGTAAGGGGTTAATGCCTGCTCGCCACCGTAGTTGAAGGTATAACCTGCATCCACGCCGAGCTCATAACGCATACTGTCGTAAGACTGGCCATCGATACGCATGTCGTTGCTTAACTGATAGTCATCACCGGACTGGAACAGGCCAGAGATCGCCGCGTAAGGCGTGACGTAGCCAGACAGGTTTGGTTTCCAGTCATAGCCCAGTTTCATCCCGAAACCAACGGCGTCAGTCGTGGTATTACCGTCAACATACTGACCGTTGCTCATGGTAGCAGAGAGGTCGTTGTTGAAGCGGGTGTAGCTCATGGAGCTGTCGAGGAAGATGTCGTTCATGAACTTCGCCGACGCGTAGATCATCGCAGTCTGGCTGTCCTGATCGACCTGACCAGTACGATCGCTGATATCACCCTTCGCGAAACCAGCCGCACCACCGACAATCCACTTCGCGTTATTACCGTCGATCTGAGTATCCAGACCCACCATAATGCCGCTTACGTCCTGATCGTAGCTAACGGTGCCATTATCCGCGTCAAAGTTGCCGCCAAAATAGCTCACCCATGCGCCGCCGTTCTCTGCCAGGCCATGACGGCTGTTGGTCAGACGGGTACCCACGGTATCCTGTTGCAGATTCCAGATGTTGGTATTAGCAGAAGGAATGCTCAGCGCCATGTTGGCGTAGTCAGTCAGCTCTTCCTGCTGGAGAACAACGGTGTCACCCTTCTGCTGCGCCTGATAGGTGTATGCACCTAAATCAGCTTTGTTTGCCGCAGTAAAGCTGGCAGCGGTATCCGCGTTATTGTCATAGACGCGAATGATCTCTTTGTTTTTGTAGTCAGCTACGGAGCCTGCACCGGTCGCATCGTCGATGCGCACTTTATAGTTACCGGCAACGTCACCGTTCACCGCCAGATGGCCGTCAGAGTTCAGCGCGACAACACCATAGTCGTAGTCCGCTTTATGGCTATCGTTGGTGATATAGCGTGCGTTGTTCAGGTCGCTGTTCAGCACATAATCGCGGCTGGCAACATTGAGCACACCGCCATCGGTCAGCACCATATTGTGCGTATCAACCTGACCCAGACCCAGCGCCAGCTCTGCACCGTTGTCTACAGTAATGGTGTTGGCATACAGTTCTGCCGTCTCTTCAGTCAGTGCCGCACGGCTGTAGCTATCCAGATACAAGCTGTCGGTTGCCACGGCACCGCTGTCGCCAATATTCAAGGTCGAAGCATTGGTCAGGGTGATGGAATCTGCCAGCAGGCCGGAGTTTTCAACATTGACCTGAGACTGGTTGTTCACCGTCAGTGCATCGATGTTGGAGATCTTGCGGGTATCCCACTCGGAACCGTTATCCAGCGCCACGTTGAACAGGCCGCTCTGATACACCTCTTCACCGGCAACGTGACCGTTGCTGTCAAAGGTAGAATCAGGCCAGATGCTATTCGGGGACAATGCGTGCCAGTCTACGTTGCTGTAGCCCTGGCCATACATCTGCGCAGTGCCGATAGCTTCAACGCTGGACTGCGCTGCACCCACCCACTTACTGCCGTTGGTCAGCGTGACATCCAGTTTATCGGTACCATCCCAGCCGTTGGTGGTTGGGTTATAGACGCCATCTTCTGTGGTATCCGTTGCCGGATCGCCATTCTCGTAGAAGTTGTTATCAAAGGTGCTGGAGAAAAGAATGTCACCCGTAACGGTAGAGTGATCGAAGGTAGCGGTGGTCTGCATGGCGTTATCAGACGCACTGGCAGCAACGATCAGCGCCGCATCATCCGCAGCCGTGGCGTTGGTTTCACCGTAGTCGCTCGGCTTCGCCGTTTGACCGTAGAAGCCGCTGGTGCCCAGATCGCTGTATGCGCCAGAGGTCAGCACAGAGTCTTTCACCACCAGCGTATCGGTAAAGATATTGCTGCTGTTAGCAACGCCTTCAACACCGTCGTATGGCGTGTTATCAAGCTCCTGATAACCCTGCGTCAGCGTGATGCCCGCGATGTGGGAATTGTTCTGAATAACGATATCAGACTCAACATCCAGGGTGATGGCGTTACCCAGACCATAGGTGTCCAGATAATGCGTTTCAGTGGTATCGCCATTAACGACATCATACGCATAATGCTCGTAGGTATCGTTGATGGTGGAGTTATCAACAGTCAGGCTAAAACGATCGTACTGGGTATGCGTAGTGCCGTCAGTATCCACGCCTTCTGCACACGTCGTGGTCATACACTCTGACGTGATCATGCCGTTAATGGTGCTGTTAGAAATACTCAACGCGTTCGCACGGCCATTGACACCATCATCCAGATAGTATGTCGAAATAACTCCGTTTACGGTTGATTTATTGATGACTGGATAAATGTCACCATCATGTGTGGCATCTGAATAATCCCAGTCAGCATAACCATAATACCAGGGCGTGGACGCAGTATTGTCATATCCAAAAGTATTATATGTCGTGCCGGATATATCTTTGGCATTGGCCTGAGAAGCGATAGCCAGTGTGCAGGCTAATGCAAGTTGTGATACAACCAGTTTCTTTTTCCATGTTTGCATTGGGTCATCCCTCCTCAGGGACGTAAGCAAGTTTGTCCATCAAATCATTTGGCAACGTTTAATTGCGGAAGGAATTATGCAGTTTCACTTCGAAAAGGTTCAATGAATGATTCCATTAAGTCCGTATTCAGACAAATAAGCTTATAAACCCAGGGCAATATCAATCATTATGAATAAATATTATAAATTCAACTGATTGCAAACTACTTTAGTTGCTTCGACACATATAATGAAAAGCAATAAATCATTTATATTTATAATCCCAAACCAATATAGAAGCCTCACCAATATCACATACCACTCTGGACACCATAATAAGATTTATAATATATACAAAATACATGTAGCGTATATTAATCGATTTCGAAAATCTAAAAGACAACTTTAGTAAAACACCACTCTCCGCTTTCAGGTACACTAAGCCTCTTTGTTCCACAAACATCAGGCATACCATGACCGATTTAATTGCTCGTCCCCGTCGCCTGCGCAAGTCACCCGCACTGCGCGCCATGTTTGAAGAGACAACACTGACCTTAAACGATCTGGTGTTGCCGATTTTTGTTGAAGAAGAGATCGATGACTACAAAGCCATCGACGCGATGCCGGGCGTGATGCGCATTCCTGAAAAGCATCTGGCCCGCGAGATCGAACGCATTGCGAATGCGGGCATCCGCTCGGTGATGACGTTCGGTATCTCCCACCACACTGACGCAACCGGCAGTGATGCATGGAAAGAAGACGGTCTCGTGGCACGCATGTCGCGCATCTGCAAAGAGAGTGTGCCGGAGATGATCGTCATGTCCGATACCTGCTTCTGCGAATACACCTCTCATGGCCACTGCGGTGTGCTGTGCGATCACGGCGTGGACAACGATGCGACCCTGCTGAATCTGGGCAAGCAGGCGGTGGTTGCCGCCGCCGCAGGTGCGGATTTCATTGCACCTTCTGCGGCAATGGATGGTCAGGTTCAGGCTATTCGTCATGCGCTGGATGCGGCAGGCTTTACCGACACCGCCATCATGTCCTACTCCACCAAATTCGCCTCCTCCTTCTACGGCCCGTTCCGTGAAGCGGCGGGCACGGCGCTGAAGGGCGATCGTAAAACCTATCAGATGAACCCGCTGAACCGCCGCGAAGCGATTCGTGAATCTCTGCTCGATGAAGCACAGGGCGCAGACTGTCTGATGGTGAAACCGGCCGGCGCGTATCTGGATATCCTGCGCGACATTCGCGAACGCACCGAACTGCCGCTGGGCGCATACCAGGTGAGCGGCGAGTACGCGATGATCAAATTCGCCGCGCAGGCGGGTGCCATCGACGAAGAGAAAGTGATCCTCGAAAGCCTGGGTGCGATCAAACGCGCGGGCGCGGATCTAATCTTCAGCTACTTCGCGTTGGATCTGGCTGAGAAGAAAATTCTGCGTTAATCCGCTTTAGCGCCGGGTGGCTTCGCCATACCCGGCCTACTCTCTGCGCGAATCTTCACTAAACTGCAATACAACCGACATCTCCTCCTTCTACTGTCTGGGCAAGACGGCAGGAGGAGTGATCAATGTTTAGTCTCGACAGCGTTCTTGATGACCTTTGGCCTCAGGCGAGGCCCGCACCCTGGCAAAAAAGTCTGTTAAAAAGACTGCTCCACGAAGACGAATTTCAGCAGTTTGCCGCCAGCCACCGTCACCTGAAAGGGCTGGATATGGTAGAGCAGGTTCTGGAACACCTTGATATTCTCTGCACCATTTCCGCCCGAGACCTCGAACAAATCCCCGAACACGGCCCACTCATTGTGATAGCGAACCACCCGACGGGCACCCTGGATGGGCTGGCGCTACTGTATGCCGTTTCGCGCGTGCGCCGGGACGTCAAGGTTGTCACCAACCGGATGCTGTCTCACCTTGAGCCCCTCAGCTCGTTGTTTATCCCCGTGGACAATATGGGCGGCAGAACCGCAAAAGCATCTCTGGTGAAGATGGAGCAGCACCTGCAAAACGCCGGCGTGCTGATCTTCTTCCCGGCGGGCGAAGTCTCCCGCCCAACGCGTAAAGGCATCCGCGATAAAAAGTGGCATCCGGGCTTTATCAAGCTGGCCAGCAAACTACGGGTACCGCTGCTACCGGTACATATTCAGGCCCACAACAGCCTGCTGTTTTATGCCAGCACCCTGGTATCGCCGACGGTATCCCTGCTGCTGCTGATGCAACAGATGTTTCGCCGCCGCCACAGCCAGCTGCCGATCAAAATCGGCCAGCAGATTGCCTGGAATGATCGGTTTAGCTCTACCCTTTCATCGCGTGAGATGGCCGAGCAGTGCCGTCAGCACGTGATACGACTTGGCAAGGGATTGCCTGGCGTCTTTAAAACCCAGTGCGCCATTGCCCGCCCGGAAGACAGGGCCACGCTGAAGCGGGAGCTGGCGCAGGCCGAATGTCTGGGCAAAACCAGCGATGGTAAAACCACTATTTGTGGCAGCGCAACGGGCAGGAAGAGGCGCCTCTGCTGCGCGAGCTGGGGCGACTGCGCGAGATTGCCTTTCGCGCCGTGGAGGAAGGCAGCGGAAAACGCCGGGATACCGACAGCTACGATGATGACTATCTGCATCTTATTCTGTGGGATGATGATGACCTCGAGATTGTCGGCGCGTACCGCTTTATGCCAACGGCCATGCAGGTGGAAAAGTGCGGCGTCGAGGGATTGTACAGTTACAGCCTGTTCCACTACGACGAAAAAATGCAGGACATACTGGAGCACGGCATTGAGCTGGGGCGCAGCTTTATACAGCCGCGCTACTGGGGACGTCGCGGTCTGGACTACCTGTGGTCAGGCATTGGCGCCTATCTGGCGCGCTATCCACATTACCGTTACCTGTTTGGTCCGGTGTCCATCTCCGGCGGCTTACCGCCTGCCGCCCGGGATCTGCTGGTCGCGTTTTATCGTCTCTGGTTTCCGGCCAGCCACCCGTTAGCCGCCTCGCGTCAACCCTACCCGGCGTCACTCCCGGACGTGCTGGCGCAATTTAGCGGGGTGGATTACGTGGATGACCTGACAAAGCTCAAATCCCTGCTCGGCAATCTGGGCTGCGGTATTCCGCCGCTTTATAAACAATATTCCGAGCTATGCGAGCCAGGCGGCGTGCAGTTTATCGATTTCGGCAGCGATCCGGCGTTCAATAACTGTATCGACGGGCTGGTGCTGGTGGATCTGTGTTATCTGAAGGCGAACCGCTATCAGCGGTATATAGAGGCGCACTTAATACCCTCACCCCTGCCCTCTCCCTAAAAGGGAGAGGGTGAAAACCGCACCAGTCAGTCCCCTCGCCCCTTTGGGGAGAGGGTTAGGGTGAGGGGCTCAAACCGCACGGTAGAACGGCTTATCCCCCAGGATCGTCGCCCGCTGCATAATCCTTCGCTGCGGCAGGTAATCCGCATTGGCGTAATGCTGCGTGACGCGGTTATCCCAGATCGCCAGATCGTTCTCCTGCCAGCGCCAGCGCACCTGAAACTCCGGCTTCGTGATATGCGCAAACAGGAAGCTGAGCAGCGCCTCGCTCTCTTTTTCCGTTACGTCCACAATGCGCGAGGTAAACCCTTCGTTCACAAACAGCGCCTGCTTGCCGGTCACCGGATGGGTACGCACCACCGGGTGCAACAGCGGCGGATGTTTTGCGACCGCATCCAGCCAGCGCTGGTGCTCCTCTTCCGTTTTACGGTACTTATACTCCTGGAACGATTTTTTAAAATCATGCTCCGCCCGCAGGCCACTTAGCAAGGTCTGGAACGGCGCGGAGAGCGCCTCAAACGCCGCAATGCCGCTCGCCCACAGCGTATCGCCGCCGGTCTCTGGCAGTAGTTTTGCTGCCAGAATCGCCCCGGCTGGCGGTGTGTCGATAAAGGTAACATCCGTATGCCAGTTGTCATTATCGGGCGGGTTATCGTTATGAGTGTCCAGCACGATAATTTCCTCCACCCCTTCCGCATGCGGGTAGACCGGGTGGATATGCAGGTCGCCAAAACGCAGGGCCAGCGCGCGCTGCTGTTGCGGGGTGATGGCCTGCTCGCGCAGGAACACCACCTGATGGCGCAGCACCGCGTGGTACAGCTGCTCAAACTGGTTATCGCTCAGCGGACGGGTTACGTCCAGGCCCGACACCTGCGCGCCAATGTACGGCCCCAACGGGATAATCGTCAGACGTTCACTCATTGTATTTCTCCATGCCAGGGCGTCAGGCGACGCTGTAGCGTGCGCAGTCCCAGTTCTAATCCAAAGGCGATCGCGGCGATGACCGCGATCCCTGCCAGTACCACGTCAGTCGCCAGGAACTCTCCCGCCGACTGCACCATAAACCCAAGGCCGCGCGTGGCGGCAATCAGCTCTGCCGCCACCAGCGTTGACCAGCCCACCCCAAGGCCGATGCGCAACCCGGTCAATATCTCCGGCAGCGCACCTGGTAAAATGACGAACAGCAGTACCTGCGCGCGGCTGGCGCCGAGCGACTGCGCCGCACGTATGCGTACCTGCTGCGCACTCTTTACGCCAGCCAGGGCCGACATTGCTACCGGCGCAAAAATAGCCAGATATATCAGTAAGATCTTTGACGTCTCGCCGATGCCAAACCAGATCACCATCAGGGGCAGATAAGCCAGCGGCGGTACGGGACGGTAAAGCTCTATCAGCGGGTCGAGAATGCCGCGCACCGTCGGGCTCAGTCCCATCGCAATCCCCACCGGAACGCCAATAATGACCGCCGCCAGCAGCGCCACCAGAATACGCGTCAGACTGGCGCCTAAATGCTGCCAGAGGGTGGCATCCATAAAGCCCTGCGGTCCGGCGATGGCGATCAGTTTTTCCAGAACCTGGCCTGGCGGGGGCAGAAACAGCGGGCTGATCCACTGCTGCGCGGCAACCGCCCACCATACCGCCAGCAACACCACCAGCGTGCTGACGCTTAAGGTGAGCTGGCGAGAGAACGGCCAGCGTAAGGCACGGCGCGTCCGCCGCGTTTTTTCACTGAAGACAATGCTCATGAGAACGCCTCCCGCTGTTCAAACACACGGCTCAGGATGTATTCCCGTTTTTCGATAAATAGCGGGTCTGATTTAATGCTGCGTACTGGCTCTCCCGCCATATAGCGCCGGGCAAACTCAAGCGGCAGACGCTCCAGCACGCGTCCCGGTCCCGGTGAGAGCAGCACCAGCTCCGTCGCCATAAACACGGCCTCTTCGATATCGTGGGTGATTAACAGCACCTGCTTGCCGGTTTCGTGCCACAGGCGCAGCAGCAGGGTTTGCATCTGCTCACGGGTAAAGGCATCCAGCGCCCCGAAAGGTTCGTCCAGCAACAGCAGCTGAGGGTTAGCCGCCAGCGCACGGGCAATCCCGACGCGCTGACGCTGCCCGCCTGAAAGCTGCCAGATAAAGCGTTTTTCAGCCCCCTCCAGCCCGACCTTTTTCAACATGTCGCGCGCCGTATTCAGACGCTGTTCACGCGCTACGCCGGCCAGTTGCAGACCAAACGCAACGTTTTCCTGCACGTTTCGCCACGGAAGTAGCCCTTCGTTCTGGAAGACCACGCCGCGCTCTGCGCCCGGCCCCGTGACCCGTTTTCCTTCGAGTTGGATCGTGCCGTGCTGATACGGTACAAACCCGGCGATCAGGTTCAGCAGCGTCGTTTTCCCGCAGCCGGACGGCCCCAGTACGACCAGCAGTTCACCGCTGTCCAGCGTCAGGTTGATCTCTTTCAGGGCGGGTTTGCCGCCGTAATCGGCAGACAGGTTGGTAATGTTCAGCATCGCAGCCCCCTTATTTCACAAAGCGGTCGGTCACGAACCGGCTGTAATCCGCTGCTACCGCAGGCACTTTGCCCTGCTCTTTCAGGAACGTCGCAGTGTCGACAATCGCTTTGCTCACCGGCCCGTTCAGCTGCTGGACCTGCTGCGCAGGTGTCAGATAGGTGTTGCCTTTCACCAGCCCCGGCACGTCAGCTTCCGGCACACCGCTCAGACGTGAGAGCTTCTCCAGGTTGGCGGGCTGTTTCAGCCATTCATCCGGATTGCTGATGTAAGGCTGCTGGGCGTCGATGGCGCTTTTGGCGAAGGCTTTCACCACTTCAGGGTGTTTTTCGGCAAAGTCCTTACGAACGACCCAGACATCAAGTGTTGGCGCCCCCCATTGCCCCACTTTTTCGGAGTCGGTCAGCACGGTGCCATCTTTTTCCAGCTCGTTGACGGCGGGCGCCCAGACGTATGCTCCGTCAATGTCGCCACGCTGCCAGGCGGCAATAATCGCTGGAGGTTGCAGGTTGATGATCTGCACCTGGCCCGGCTTAATGCCCCAGTGTTTCAGCGCTGCCAGCAGGCTGTAATGCGTGGTGGAGATAAACGGCACCGCGATGCGTTTGCCAATCAAATCTTCGGGTTTCGTGATGCTTTTCTTCACCACCAGCGCTTCGGAATTTCCGAGCTGCGATGCCAGCAGGAAGACTTCAATCGGCACCTGCTGGCTGGCGGCAACGGCCAGCGGGCTGGAACCCAGGTTGCCAATCTGCACGTCGCCCGAGGCTAACGCCCGCACAATTGCCGCGCCGCTGTCGAACTTGCGCCAGTCGACGTTCGCCCCGCTCGCTTTGGCGAAGGTGTTATCCGCCTGCGCGACTTTCGCCGGTTCCGCGGAAGTCTGATACGCCACGGTGACGTCCACCGCCTGCGCCTGAAATACCCACAGCGCCAGTGCACCAAGTAACGTGATTCGCGATGAAATTGCCATACCGTCTGCTCCCCTTGTTGTTATAAGGGCAGTATTTCCGGCGCGAGAATTTTGATAAAGGAATAAAAAAGAATCGCTAATGACGATTCGTTTTTAGAAAAAAAGCGGGAAAGGATAGTGAATTTTGTGCGGTTGTTTCGCAGGGTGGCGCTACGCTTACCCGGCCTACGGTTCGTGCAATTTGTAGGCCGGGTAAGGCGCAGCCGCCGCCCGGCAAAGGCCTCAGCGCTGAACCGTCAGCGCAGCAATATCCTGCGGCGTGGTCCGACAGCAGCCGCCAATCAGCTTCGCGCCTGCTTCCAGCCACTGCGGTAAATACCCCGCCAGCGTCTCGCACGTTTCACCGCGGTGATGCCAGGTTTTACTCACCGCATCGTAATGCTCGCCGGAGTTCGGATAGACCACCAGGGGCAGCGACGTCAGGCTGTGCAGATGCGTCAGCGCCGCCGTGGTGTTTTCCAGCGCGATACAGTTAATCCCCAGCGCGACAACCTGCGGGTAGCTTTCCAGCGCAGAAACAACATCCCGCAGCGGCGTTCCGTCGCTCAGGTGCTCACTGTCACGCAGGGTAAATGAGAACCATGCCCGGGCGCGCGGATACGCCGTCAGCAACGCCGCCAGCGCCTTAATCTCAGTGAACGAAGGCAGCGTTTCACAGGCCAGGAGGTCCGCGCCCGCATCCAACAGCGCCTCTACACGCGGGCGGTGGAAGGCGGTAAATTCTTCAGCGCTACGCACATAATCGCCGCGATACTCGGAACCATCGGCCAGATACGCGCCGTAAGGGCCCACAGATCCCGCCACCAGCAGCGTGCCCGCCTGCGCATTCTCTGCCAGGTACGCTTCGCGCGCTTTGCGTGCCAGCTCTACGCTTTTGCCGATCAGCGTCCGGGATTGCGACTCGTCCAGCCCGCGAGCGGCAAAGCCTGCGGGTGTCGCCTGATAGCTGGCGGTGATCGCCACCTGTGCACCCGCGCGGTAGTAGTCGAGGTGTACGTCGCGGATCAGCTCCGGATTTTCCATCAGCACTTTGGCCGACCAGAGACTGTCGGCAAGGTTACAACCGCGCGCTTCCAGCTCCGTTGCCATCGCCCCATCCAGCACGACAAACGGCTGTTTTTCAAGGAGGGCGGTAAGCGGATTATTCTGCGACATGTTCAGGCTCCTGCGTGGTCAGATTTCGGGTCAGGTAGTACGCACCATAACACAGGGCGACAAACGGAAGCCCGCAATAAAGGGCAATACGCTGGCTTGGGTCAAACCACAGGCCGACGCAGGCCACCAGACAGAGGATAAAGCCAAGCACGGGCACCAGCGGATACCATGGCGCGCGATACTGCAACGCGGATAGCGGCTGGCCGGACTGCACGTGACGGCGACGAAACACGAAGTGCGACGCGCAAATGCTAATCCACACCGCCACCACCGCAAAACCGGAAATGGCTGACAGGGCCACAAACACCGTATCCGGCGCGACCACGCTGGAGAACAGCGCCAGCACGCCGCCCAGCATGGAAACAGAAAGCGCCGTCAGCGGCACGCCGTTTTTGTTGACGCGGGCAAAGCAGCGCGGCAGCGTTTTCTCGTTAGACAGAGACCAAAGCATACGGCCAGAGGCGTACAGACCCGAGTTCGCCGCCGAGAGGATCGCCGTCAGGATCACGAAGTTAAAGATATCCGCCGCATACGGAATGCCGACCTTTTCAAACACCAGCACGAACGGACTTTTCTCCACGCCAGCCTGCTGCATCGGGATCAACGCCGCCAGCACAAACACGGTGCCAATAAAGAAGATGATGAGCCGGGCGATGGTGGTGCGAATAGCAACCGGAATAACCTTGTGTGGGTTTTCCGTTTCCCCTGCCGCGATGCCGATAAGCTCCGTTCCTGAGAAGGCAAAGTTGACCGCCACCATGGTCATCAGGATCGGCAGGCCACCGTGCGGGAACCAGCCTTCGGCGGTAATGTTGCTTAGTCCCGGCGCGGCAGAGCCGTCCGCCATCGGGATAAAGCCAAAGATGGCCGCGCCGCCGAGAATAATAAAGGCGACGATGGTGATAACCTTGACCAGCGAGAACCAGAATTCCCCTTCCGCGAAAAAGCGCGTGGAAATCACGTTAAGACCAAAAATCACAGCGCAAAAGACAACGCACCACGTCCAGACGGGAACCTGTGGGAACCAGTACTGCATGCAGAACCCGGCCGCGGTAAAGCTCGATCCCAGCGCCACTGTCCACGTAAGCCAGTAGAGCCACGCCACGGTATACCCCGTCGCCGGACCGAGATAGCGGGCGGCATAGACGTGAAACGCGCCGGTTTCCGGCATCGCCACGGAAAGTTCGCCCAGACATTGCATGACCAGCCAGACCACCAGCGCACCGATAAGATATGCCAGCAGCGTGCCCGCCGCGCCGGTTGTCGAGATGATATATCCGGTATTGAAGAATAACCCTGTGCCGATAACGCCACCCAGCGAGAGCATAATCAGGTGGCGGGTTTTCATGGTGCGCTTAAGTTGCCCGTTTTCTTGTTGTGTTTGCATGTTACCTTCTAAACGTATGGACATCTAAACATCCAAAGAAGGAGTGTTATACCGCGATTGTTAACAAAAAGCCACCCGGCGCGACTTCAGCGCAATTATTGGTAAATCCTTAAATCAGTTCTATAGTCGACACAGTTTCTTCTTCACCAGGACTCACTATGCGATTTAACGGACTGACCAAAGGTTTCTTTATTCTCATCCTGGCCCTTGTAACCTGGGCCTTCTTTGACGTGCTGTCTCCCTATTTCACGGCGATTCTGTGGGCCGCGATCCTGACCATCATTTTCAACCCGGTGAAAAACAAACTGCGTACCGCGCTGGGCGATCGCAACGGGCTGGCTTCACTCCTCACACTCGGCATTATCTGCCTGATCGTGTTTATTCCGTTGATGGTGATCCTTTCCTCGCTCGCGGTGGAACTGAACATGGTTTACACCAGGCTGCAACAGAACAACACGCAGTTCCCGGAAGTGATCGCCGGTATCTTCAACCGCCTGCCGGACTGGGCCAGCGGCTTCCTGGCGGATCACAACCTGACCAACGCCGCGCAAATCCAGAAAAAACTCTCCGATGTCGCGTTACAGGGCGGGCAGTATCTGGCGGGCAGCGCGTTCCTGATTGGGAAAGGGACGTTCGGCTTTGCCATCAGCTTTGGCATTATGCTGTATCTGCTGTTTTTCTTGCTGAAAGACGGGCCGTATCTGGTGCGCCAGATCCTCGACTCGCTGCCGCTGTCTGACTTCGTCAAACAGCACCTGTTCGCTAAGTTTGTCGGCGTGTCGCGCGCCACGGTAAAAGGCACGGCGGTCGTGGCGGTGGTTCAGGGCACGCTCGGTGGTATCGCCTTTGCTATTGTCGGTATTGACGGCAGCGTATTGTGGGGCGCACTGATGGCATTTCTCTCCCTGGTGCCTGCCGTTGGGTCGGCCATCGTCTGGGTTCCCGCCGCCATCTTCCTGTTTGCCACTCACCAGCTGTGGCAGGGTCTGTTCATTGTGGGCTTCTTCGTCATTATCGTCGGGCTGGTGGACAACCTGTTGCGTCCGCTGCTGGTGGGCAAAGACACCAAAATGCCGGACTACCTGATACTGATCACCACGCTCGGCGGTATGGAGCTGTATGGCATTAACGGCTTTGTGATTGGGCCGCTGATTGCCGCTCTGTTTATCGCCTGCTGGAACCTCTTCTCCGGCCGCGACCACGCAGGCAACGCCGAGGAGCTGGACGCAGACTTTATCGAAGAGGGGAGAAATTCTCCGGATCTATAAAGAAACGCGTTCTGTGAGGCGGCCCTGTGCCGCCTTTTTTATCGCGATAAATCAGAGGTTTTCTATAATCTGAAATGAACGCTCTTCCACATTTGTCGTAGAAGGATCCAACAGGTGCGAATCGCCACGATCACGAACTGGGCTTATGGTGTCACGGTGTGCCTGACCATTGCCTCCGGCATCGTCATGCTGATGGCTTCCCACGCCGATAACATCGAACGTGAAGCCGTTAAACAACGCCAGGTCTTCGATCAGCTGACGGAGGAGATCGAGACAGACACCTGGATGCTCTCCGATCTGGCGCGGCTTTACGTCATCCAAAAAGAGCCCGAGGTGCTTGAGAAATATCAGGCGAAAGAAGCCGAGCTGAAGAATATCGAACACACGCTGCGACAGCTCAAAAATACGGGGGCATCGGGCGAAGAGCTGGCGCTGCTGTACGACGGACTGAAAATTGTAGACGATCTCCAGGATGAACAGCAGGCAGCCATTGACGGCATCGCCCGTGGCGAGGAACAGCAGGCCGTTTCGCTGCTGTTTGGTAAGAGCTATGAGCTGGAACTCGAACGGGCACACAACACTATCGAACGCTTTCGCATGCTGCTGGACAAGCGCATTATTGCCGACGTGCAGGCCGCAACCAAAACGTCCAAAACGCTTCGAACGGCCTCTGAGGTGATGGTCGGCCTGACCGCCCTGCTCTTCCTGTTTGTGATGGTTTTCATCCTCAAGCGCCGCGTACTCCGTCCGGTGGTGCGTCTGAGTGACGTAGTTCATCGTCTTGCATCGCAGGATTACGCCGTCGAAACGCCGAACTTTACCCAGGTTGATGAAATCGGTGATATGGCGCAGGCCATCCGCATCTTCCGTGAGAACGGGCTGGCAAGGCAGCGGCTGGAAAAAGAGCGCGATGCTGACTGGGCCATCCGCGAACTGCTGGCGCGAATGACCCAGCGGTTGCAGGGCTGTGAAAACTTTGCCGACGTGATGAATGTGGCGGAGCTGTTTGCACCCAATATTGCGCCGGGGGTTTCAGGGCGTCTGTATATTCTGGAACGCGAGCCGTGGCAGATGCGCTGTACGGCCGAATGGCTATCGCCAGAAGGGGATAAAAAGCCGTTCCATCCTGACGAATGCTGGGCCGTCCGGCGTGGTCAAAGCCATCCGCCAGTGAATGGCGAGCCGGATATCGGCTGTTATCATCTGCCCGAATCACAGGCGCAGCAATCGCTATGCGTTCCCCTGATTGCTCAGGGCGAGGCGATTGGATTGCTCTCATTCCAGGACATCACGCCTGAAACCGCGCCGTCCCGCGCCTATCTGGAACTGATGGCCGAGGCGCTGGGACTGGCGCTGGCCAACCAGCGGCTGCGCGATGCGCTGCTGGAAAAAGCCCTGTTCGATCCCTTGACGGGGCTGCGTAACCGCTACCATCTGGAAGATACGTTACGTACTCAAATGAAGCAGGCGGTGCGTAACGAGGAGCCGGTAAGCTGCCTGATGATCGATATCGATCACTTCAAGAGCATTAATGACCGCTTTGGTCATGAGGCTGGCGATCTGGTGATCAAAAGCGTGGCAGCCATTATTCAACGGGCGGTACACGATAGCGGGCTGGCCTTCCGCTATGGGGGTGAAGAGTTTTTGGTGCTTCTTACCGGTGCAGATGAGGAAGCAGCGCACGCCGCTGCAACGGAGATCTACAACGGCGTGCATGCGCTTTCGCTGCGCTACGGGCTTTCGGAGATTGGCCCGGTGGATGTGTCGATCGGGATCGCCAGCTATCCGCAGCACGCCCAGAGCGATAATCTGCTGCGCGCGGCGGACGTCGCGTTGTACCGGGCGAAAGAGCTGGGCCGCTCGCGGATTGTCAGCTTTGGGATGCTGGAGGCGGGCTAAAGGGGTTATTCGAGCCTGAGGTTCAGGATCGCGCGATCGCCCAAAGCACCACCATACCCAGCGAATTACTCCGCTTTTCCACGTACAGGGTGCCATCGATTAAATAATATCCCTGAGGATAACAGATGCGGATCTCTCTCTTGAGTTCCGGCTCATAGACTTCCGCCCCCGAACAGCTATTTCTGCTGCCGGATTCATACCGGTAAGGTTGGCTCCAGGCAGAGTATTCTCCGTTCAGTAGCCAGGCCGCGGTAAAGATGACGAAAATGGCAACCGGCAGGCTGAAGATGATGAGGCCGAGGTAAAGTTTGACAACGTCAACAAGGGTTTTGTCTTTAAACGCTCTCTTCGCGGCGAACATCACCATCGCCACCAGCGGCAGCAGCAATGTGACAGCCGCAAGATACTGTTCCCCCAGGGCCGTAAGAAATGTCACGCGATAAATCTCGATTGACCAGACAACAAAGCCAAATATCAACGCTAACCCGCCAACGATGAGTGGAATTAAAAAGGCATAGCTATCTTTTTTCATGATGGACGGTTCCTTGTCATGCGTCTGCGGTAAGAAGGTTAAGCATCGCTCGGGTGGCTGCCGACTGACGGCGTTTTTACATCCTGATTATGATGGATAAACGTGGGGAGAGATAAAATATATAAACTAGTAGGATAACTAAATTATAATTCTTATACTTATGTTAAAACGTGGAGGCTGAAATGCGATTAATCCTAATGCTGTGCTGCTTTTTAGTGCAAAGCGTCACCCTGGCTGGTGAGTTGCCAAAACCTGCTGGTAAACCCATTTTAACGATTTACGGTAATATCGAGAACACGAATGAAAGTGGAAAAGCCGTGTTTGATATCGCCAGCCTTGAAAAACTCGGTATGGTGAGCTTCCAGACATCATCCCCCTGGTATAATGGCCGCACAAAGTTTGAGGGTGTTCCAATGAGCAAACTCATGGATTATATTGGCGCAAAGGGTAACGTGGTTAATGTTATAGCGCTTAATGATTACGCGACAGCCATCCCGCTGAGCGACTTTAAAAAATATAATGCCATACTCGCTTTGAAGGTTAATGGTGAATATATGCGCATCCGAGATAAAGGTCCGGCATTCATTGTATATCCCTACGACAGTCTTCCTGAATTAAATAATCAGATATATTATTCGCGATCGGCATGGCAGGTCAGCAAAATGAAGATTGAATAGCAGTTCAGGAGAACATAATGAACAGGATACTGGTTGGTATCATTTTTTCTCTTTTTATCACGACTGGATATATTGCTTTTCTTGTTTACGATCGACAGCAGGAGCTCCAAAAACTGACTCATTACACGGAGTCATGGTCTGTCGCCCAACTGGTATCCGAATATTACCGCTTTGAATCATGGCTTGGTCTGTACGCAACCGATTCCGATGACGTTACGATAGACCAGGTCCGGATGCGGCTGGAAATTATGCTAAGCCAGAATGATCTGTTTAAGGAGGGGGATTTAGGACATTACATTAAAAACGTTCAGGCACATCATGACCTCGCGTTAAGCCTTGATAAAATCCTTACGTATCTGGATGCTAACCTCGAAAAAATGAGCCATTCGGATGTAAAAACATACCTTCATACCATGCATTTGCTGGATGCTCCACTCAGTCAGCTTTCATCAAGCGCGTTAACGAAAGACATTAGCACAATTAACAGTAGCAACCATAAAATACAGATCCTGTATTATATTTACTCAGCCCTCTCTTTACTGCTGATCATTCTGAGTATTATCCTGGGTTTTTTAACGATCTATCAAAATAAAAACATCCTTAAAGCGCACAGGCAGGTTGAAAGTCTTGCAGAAGAACTCCAGTTATCCAAGGAGACCCTACAGATTCAGAATTCAAAACTAGAGTATGACGTTTACCATGATTCCCTCACTGGCATGAAAAACCGTCTGTACTTCTGGGATGAGCTCAGCAAACTCAATCTTGAGGCCGAAGAAAATCATGTTCCCGTTACGGTAATGTTATTTGATTTAGACCGATTCAAAGAGGTCAACGATACCTATGGTCATGATGCTGGCGATTTACTGTTACGTCAGGTATCAAGACGATTGACCGCCATGAGCAATATTTCAGACAGATTTTACCGTTTAGGCGGAGACGAGTTTGCTTTTTTAGCCAGTGGGTTAAACGAAAGCGAAGCCGTTTTGCGCGCTAGAGAAATCAGCGAGAATATCAGTAAACCCTATACGATTAATAACCAGCTTATAAAAATTGCCACCTGCGTGGGTATTGTTTTATCAGATAATGAACGACGTGCTGATTATCTTTATAAGTTCGCCGATCTGGCGCTCTATGAAGCCAAAAAGGCAGGCTCACAGCAGATTAAAGTTTTCCGCCAGCGAATGCTTCAGAAGTTACAGGAGAGCAGAACGCTAGAAAATGATATGGCAAGGGCGATAGAAAACAATGAGTTTATTGTTTATTACCAGCCTATTGTGAATTCCGTCAGCAAGGAAATTTACGGCTATGAAGCGCTTATTCGCTGGATGCACCCCGTCAAGGGAATGCTTTCCCCGGATAGCTTTATTTTCGCCGCAGAAAAAACAGGCATGATCAACGAGATAGGTAAAACCGTACTTAAACTGGCCTGTAGGGAAGCGGTCTCCTGGGCTGTTCCGGCCAGGATCTCCGTAAACGTCTCGCCTGTTCAATTAGGCAGTAAATCATTTATTAATACGGTGCAGACCGTTCTGGCTGAGACCGGGCTCCCGGCTAACCGTCTTGAGTTAGAAGTCACGGAGTCATCCCTCTTTAGTGACAGAAATAACCCCATTGCGATTCTGAAAAAACTCCGCGCACTGGGCGTAAGAATTTCCATTGATGATTTTGGCACGGGTTATTCGTCGCTCTCCAGACTCAGCGAACTGAATTTTGATAAAATCAAGATCGATAAATCTTTTGTCAATCCGATATCTACACAAGAAGATGCGCTTAATATTGTGAAGCTTATTACCGGTATGGCTAAGAGCCTTAATATGGGCGTTATAGCCGAGGGCGTTGAGACCGAAGAGCAGCTTGAGCGGCTTCAGGCTCTGGGTTGCGAGCTTGTGCAGGGATATCTTTTCAGCAAACCACAGCCTCAGGTCGACAGCAAAATTAAGAGCGGCCTGGAATGATTCCCTCTCCTCAACCCGATGCCAACCGTGATCACGTTTTTCACCCCTGGGTATTCACTTATAAAAATCAGGTGTTATCATTCACCCCGTAAATACCTTTCAACTCAACCCGAGGCTTTGATGCTGGAGAATGTAATCATCCGATAATCAGCTTACCGACCTTTCCAGGCCGGACTGATTATCAATGCGCCGAAATCGAATGCGGACACCGCTGTGTGTTTGCACGTTTTGCACATGATGATTAAACAGGTTTTCCAGTATGAATTTATCCCGTCAGGAACAACGTACCTTACACGTTCTCGCCAAAGGTGGCCGTATTGTGCACGTCCGCAACACCTCCGGCCGCGTCACCGCCGTTGAATGCTATAGCCGCGAAGGGCTACTGCTGGCTGACTGCACGCTCGCCGTTTTCAAAAAGCTCAAAACCAAAAAGCTGATCAAATCCGTCAACGGTCAGCCCTACCGCATTAACACTACGGGGCTGAATAACGTCCGCGCCCAGCCCGATAACCGTTAAGGAGAGGATGATGGATATCCCACGTATTTTTACTGTTAGCGAAAGCGAACACCGCATTCATAACCCCTTTACGCAAGAGAAGTACGCGACGCTGGGCCGCGTGTTACGCATGAAGCGAGGCACACGCATTCTCGATCTTGGCAGCGGCTCGGGAGAGATGCTTTGCACCTGGGCACGTGATTACGGTATCACCGGTACCGGCATCGACATGAGCCCACTCTTCACCGCGCAGGCCACGCGGCGCGCAGAGGAACTCGGCGTCAGCGAACGCGTCCATTTCATTCATAACGACGCGGCTGGCTATGTCGCGAATGAAAAATGTGACTTGGCGGCCTGCGTTGGCGCAACCTGGATTGCGGGTGGCGTAGCCGGGACGATGGATCTGCTGGCAAAAAGCCTCAAGCCCGGGGGAATAATGCTCATTGGCGAACCGTACTGGCGTCAGGTACCCGCGACGGAGGAGACAGCCCAGGCGTGCGGCGTCTCGTCGATTGCAGACTTTCTCACTCTGCCCGGTCTGGTTGCGTCTTTCGATCAACAGGGCTATGACCTGGTTGAAATGGTGCTGGCAGACCAGGAAGGCTGGGACAGGTACGAAGCCGCAAAATGGATGACCATGCGTCGCTGGCTGGAGGAAAACCCAGAAGATGACTTCGCGCAGGAGGTTCGGGCGGAGCTGACGATAGCGCCTGAACGTCATGTGACGTACTCGCGGGAGTACTTTGGCTGGGGGGTGTTTGCGTTAATGGCGCGATAATATGGCGCTGGCGGTATAGCCTTGGGGGTATACCGCCATTTGGCGTTTACGATCATGCTTTTTCTCAATCAGTCTAAAGATACAGCGCAGCATTCCCCCGCTAAGAGACAGATATATACAAGTAATGTGTTAACATACAGCTATACGGGTTACGTCATATTAGATAACGATGATCAATAAAATACTGGTAAGTGCATGCCTGACGGGACTCAAAGTACGTTATGACGGAAGCGAGAAAGCACAGATGTCAGATCAGTTGCAGCGCTGGCAGAAAGAAGGACGCCTTGTGATCTTCTGTCCAGAACTGGCCGCCGGTTTATCAGTGCCCCGTCCTCCGGTTGAAATTATTTCTGCTGAAATTAAAGATACATTGCTGGCGCAGGTCAGAATAATTGAAATTAATGGGCAGGATGTCACTGAACAATATCAGCTCGCCGCCAGATTAGCGCTTCGTACCGCTCAGGAGTCAGATTGTACCGCGGCGCTATTAACCGACGACAGCCCAACATGCGGTAGTCAATTTATCTATGACGGTTCATTCAGCGGCCAGCGTAAGTCAGGAATGGGTGTCGCTGCATCGCTACTCTCCAAACATGGTATAGCCGTATTTTCTGAGAAGAGGCTCGCCGATCTGATTGCCTGGATTGATGAAAAAGAAAAGTGAGTTCTTTTTAAATAGCTACGGACAAAACTCACTTAATCCGTTTATGTCATTTTTTGAGAAAAACACGCTTCACAAAACCTTTCTGAATCTCATTAATTTTAAGCAGCAATCGATTTGGTGAAACGTTAGCGCGGAAATGTCGATGAGATCAGGGATAGACACATGAAAATTGCTAAAAATATGATCATCTCAGCCATCCTGTTACCTTTCTAGTGATTATCTGCGGATGGCCAATAACGTCATAAAATTTAACGTGCATGGAGCATTCAGCCCACCTGACGACGAGAAGGTTACTCTTCTTCCAGCCGTCAGGTTTGACATAACTTAACGTCACGCAGGCGCTGTGCTACCTGCCACGCCCGCATTTTATTTCACAAATTTCCACACTTCCGGAGGTACCTTGTCGTAAAGTTTCCCCATTGTCAGTTCGGCCAGTCGATGATCGACCGCAGAGTTAAATGTCTCCAGCTCATCACTGGAAAGAGAATAGGTGTTTTTATCTATGAGTTTTTCTAACGTATCTTTTGATGTACACCGCCTGAGTTGTAAAAGCCATTCCTGTCTGGTCATATCGACTCTTTAATTTCAATGGATGAGAGAAAAATTATTATTTATCATACTAATAATAATTTATTGTGAACGTTAGCGCTGACTCCGCCAAACCAGGAGTCACCTGCCCGCCTGACTGTATATATCTGGCCTGCAGAGGGATCCGTAATTGCGTCACTCCCGTATTCCCGGTTACGGGGCCCAGAGGGTCAAAACCTGTTCCCATTGTTATCATGCTGCTATCATTTTGCTTTCTGACCTGCATATCTATCCCCGTTGCGCTGCCAGTACCTGATTTGAGACTGAATGAATCAGGGGTCGGATTGCCATAAACGGGATTAATTAATACACTCATTTGGTTTTTATATGTATAATACCCTGGGTAATTACCCGGGCAGTTACCTAATTCAATATTGAAATCCACCCACTGACTGGTACTTCCCACACCGGTGAAATCTGTCGTTTTATATTTTCCCATCGGCACGACCACATCAGGTGTCTGGCATGTAAACGGAATAACATTCACTGAGCCGCTAAAAGATACAGACCCCATCGTTATTTTCTTTCCGTCATAGGGGGTACCATCACTCTTAAATATCATACCGTATATGCCAAAAGTGGGTAGGTCACTCCCCGATAAAACTCCTGGCTGTAAGAGGGAACCGTTAACCAATGATATAATATATGCACCTTTATAACTGCCATGTATTTGGTAGCTTGAGTCAAACCATACCTTATCTACTGTATTAACCGCCATGCCTGGCGGTGAAGCAAGTGCAGTAGATAATCCGACCCCAAATGCCGGAGCATTCATCGCAACGACACTGTAATACCTCATCGCCCCCGAATTAAAAGAGTAAGAGTTACCATATGAATTTAATGGTTCAAGAAAAACAAACATATCATAACTTGAAGAGTCTCCACTAGTTACGTGACAATTATAATAGTTAGCTAGATTAATCGAAAGGAAACCACCTGTATATACTGGGACAAACGAAGAATGGTCAACACCGGGTGAAATACTACCTCCAGGTAATACTATCTCCCTGTGGCCAATATTCGTGTCGTCACAAACAGGCGCAGCTAAGGCCACAGACGGGAAATGCATCATGATGAACAATGAAATAGCGAGTAACATTCTCATGCTACTGCGTGACAGAAACCCTACCGCATTCAGTAACATTCCAGGACCTCTTTCTTCATATTAATTGCTGAATCTTCTTCGGAAATGATGACTTTCATTTTACATTCACCCTGATTACCGGCCTTCAGTTTGAGAATATGAGTGCCTGGCTCAAGGCGAACAAATATCTGCCCGGCCTGGCCGACGGTCGCAATATAATTACCCTTCTCATTACTGAGATCAGCGCCAAAGGGGACTGTTTCTCCTTTCCATCGGGCAGAAATCAGTACAGGGACACCTGTCTGCGTATTATATTTAACCTTTACAATGGCACCGGCGTAGGGGGCCACCTTACGTGATGTGCTATCAAAACCGACATCGTTCGTCGCACCCTTTGGATCGATAGCCACTTCATTCAGTTCATACGCATTCAGATAAGGCACTGCTGCATACCCGGCATTATCAATACTGATACCAGGGTAAGAGGAAACCCGGGCGCCTTCGGCACCTCTGGCTTCAATCAACGCCCAGGTATCTGAGGTGTAAGGGCTGAGCGTTGCACCACCGGAATGCAGGATCACTGACCCATTCGCACCAAATGACTGGCTCTGGTTATGATTACCAACGCTGCTGCTGGCATTAAGGTACGTATAAGGTGTCCGCCACTGCCCGTTAACATACAGGCTGCTGCCGGTTGTGCCGCTGGTATTACGCGCCGTTAACCCATAGCTGTACTGGTTGTCTTTGCCGGCCGTTCCGGACAGGGAGGCCGCTTTTGACCATGAACCATCATTGTTGCGCCCTGTTTCCAGACGCGCGGATGGAACGTGAGTGTCTCCGGCAGTCCCCAGAGGGAAGCTGAGGGACAGAAGCCAGCTGGTATCGCTTTTGCCGTACCAGGTATATGTTCGGTTGACATTCAGTCCGTAAGTGACTGAGTTCCAGCTATTACTGTAACCTACCTGGAACTGTTTATCGGTATCCTCACTGTTCCAGTAATTCTGCAATGAAGCACTTGCGTAGAACTGTCCCAGACCTTCGGGAAGAGACTGGCTGGCAGTCAGGGTATAGCGGCTTTTAGAACGTTTCAGACGCTGTTCATCGTAACCACGCGCCAGCATATCTTTTGTCATCATGGCTGTTGCCAGATCGTAATAGCCCTGCGGTGAAAAACGATAGGTTGCCAGCGTCAAATTGGTGCCCGTCCGGGGGATGAATTTTGAATAGCTGAGTCTGTAGCTCTGTCCTGATGACGTTTTATGGCTATATTCCTGACCATTCGGGTTGCCCGCAAAAGAGGCATGCGACTGGGTGATATCCAGAGAAATCGCCCCGGCCTGGGTTCCTAATGCCATACCAGCCTGAGCGGCATAATAGCCATCGCTTTGTTGCCAGCCAGTATAGCCCGTCAGGTAATTTGACAGTCCGTGCTGCCAGGTTGCCTCATAAAACTCTGGTTTATCTCTAAGATTGAGCTGGCGTAATTTACCCGCCGTAATAGAATAGCGGTACGACCCCGGTTTAATTAGCTGGGGCATCGCGGTATATGGGACCAGAAAAAAGTTTTCATTGCCATCTGCCTCCCGGACGGTCACGGCCAGGTCGCCACCAAATCCCGTCGGATAAAGATCGTTAATGACGAATTCACCCGGGGATACGGTAGTTTCGTAAATAATGGCGTTGTTCTGGCGTACAGTGACTTTCGCATTCGTTCTTGCCATCCCCCTGATTTCAGGCGCATAACCCCGCAGCGAAGCCGGATACATGCGCTCATCACTGGCAATTTGCATACCGGAAAAGGGCAGTGAGTCAAAAACCCTGCCTGTAGTATTAGACTGGCCGACAAGTAAGCGGCCTTTAATGAACGGAATATCCCGCTGCGCATACGTGTTCAGAGATTGATAATCCTTTTTCCCGTCATCTGACCAGGAATAAGAGCCATTATGACGGAAATACCATGCACCAAGATTGAATCCGGTATTTAACGAGGCAAACAACGATTTATAATCGTAATGACTGGACTGACTTGTCCAGGCGTTGAGGCCATAGCTGAGAAATGCTGCTGGTATACCGCTATCCCAGAGTTCCGGGTTTACGAAACCACGCGCAGAGCGATGGACATATTTTTGCGGCAACGTAATATCCAGTACCTGCTCTCCCGCATCGAATTCGACCCTGGCATTCGGGATGCCAGATAAGATCTCGGTGCAGCCATCAGAATTTGGCAGCCGCACTGTGTCGGTCTCATTGATTCTTTCCCAGGCCAGAGGGATCGCTTTCAGTAATTCCGGCGTTATACAGACATAACCAGAGTTATCCGCCCGGGTTTTAATCTCGATATTTTCATTCCCTACTTCACTCCCATTTACCCGAATGGAGGCATAATATTTCCCGGGTAAAAGAAAACTGCGCTTTGAAAAGCGGCTGATATCGACGGGTTGATTGTTTTGTAACATCAGTACATCACTGATAAATTCAACGTCCCCGGTCCCGGGGTCAGGTATCACTTCTGACAGAGGATTCTCAGGCTGCGCTCCTGTGTGTTCCATTGCTTCAGTTGAATGCGATATACTGCAAAAACCCGCAACAGCTGCTGCAAGAAAGCTCTTGCGGAAATATTTATTATGGTTTTTCACGTTATATTCCCTGTCAAACAGACGTTATTGAACAGCAGCAGATTTCTCAGTGACTGCGCCATAATCATTGACGGCGTCAAAGTGAATCGTTTGTCCATGCCTTACCTGCAACGGAAACGACTCAGCATCAAAAGGTGCTATCATTTTCCCTTCGGTTTTTTTTCCATTCGCTTTTACGCCAGAAATAGATACATTCCAGGGCGTTTTATTGATGGCCTGTAATTTCCCGCCTATGGTTTTCCATTCGAGTTTATCCGGAGCTTCAATAGATTTCCCCTGAAGCGCCTGCGGCCGATAAAAAAGTTTTATTCGGGTACGAAAAGCGATTTGTAAGAAATTATCATCTTTCTTTGCACTGTTACGTGCTGGCACTTCAAGCACGTTAAGCCAGAATACAGACTCTTTATCTGAAGGCAGGGGTTTTCCGGTAAAACTGATCTGTAGTGTCTGACCTTTGCCAGGATCAACACGGTTTATCGGGGGCGTCACAATAAAGGGGGCCGTGCTTGTATCTGGTGATTTGCTCATAACACCATCATCAATCCAGCTCTGGATAAGTACGGGGGATTTACCATTATTATTAAGTTTCACACTGACAGAGCGCTCGCCCTGAGCGTAAATCACCCGGGTACCGGTAATAACAATACTGGCTTTCACGGGGTTGCTAAGCAGCACCAGAAAAAGCATGAACAGTAATATCAGTGTCTGAATAAAAATAAAGTTATGCTTCCGCTGCACAGGCATAATTCCACTCTCTTTGAAAGGGGGCGGAAGCCCCCCTGATTAATGAAGTACGTTGAATTACATATACTGAATGGAGTAAACCACCTGGCTGATAACTGTCCCGGCTGTGGTTGCAGCATCAGCAAAATACTCAACCGAATAAGGCAGGTTTGCACTTCCAGAGGAAACATTCTGATAGGTTGTGTTGGCAGCCTGATTTCCGTTACCCGCCACAATGACATCTCCAGTCGCAGAGGATTCGTCACGCAGCTGCAGGCTGACATTCGTTGCCGTTCCGCTGTTCTTTAGATGTCCGCTGGCTAAATCCACTGTCGGACCTGCCTCAAAGAACGCGGAGGCGCTTTGAAGAGTACCCTGGCAATTAGTCAGAGCGATATTGAAGCCCGTACGCCCCGCAGTCTCACCCGGATTTACCAGCTGGTTGATACCGACCGTTGGCAGAACAACCGTTGCATCCGCAGCCTGATTATCAACAACGGCATCACAGGTAGTGGCAGTCAGTTCACCATTAAAAGTAATGGTTCCTGTAGATGCAGCATTCGCAGAACTTACAGTTGCACCCAGAACAGCAAACAGCGTTAACGCAATAGCACTATTTTTCATGTTTATTTCCTTTGAACATATTTATACACAATAGAGTTGTAATAAGGAGATGTGGAAACATCCTTATCAAACCCCTTACTTAGAATGGTGAAAATCACCAGGCACTACAAAAAAACATAAAGCGTTGAGTTATTAATTTTCAGTATTAAGCACTTCATCTGTTCAAACAAATGAATTTTGGCAATAAACAAACAGAGGTAAACCATGGGACAGCGGTTATAGCATCCCTGTTCTAATTTCACTTAATGCTTTCACTACAAAATGAGCTTCCCCATCACCATTAACCAACATTTCTGATAAGCAGAACGTTTATAATGACTAATTTTCTTAACCCCAGTTTTATACTTAAAGGAACTAAACTGGGCTGACCTGCTCCCCGTTGATTAATACACCGCGATGTTAGTAATGTCTTCATAAGCCACATGAGGACATCCCCATGAAGAAGCGTTTTTCCGACGAACAGATCATCAGTATTCTCCGCGAGGCTGAAGCCGGAGTTTCTGCCCGTGAACTCTGCCGTAAGCACGCCATTTCCGACGCCACGTTTTATACCTGGCGTAAGAAGTATGGCGGCATGGAGGTGCCTGAGGTTAAGCGCCTGAAGTCGCTTGAGGAAGAGAACGCCAGACTCAAGAAGCTGCTCGCCGAGGCCATGCTGGATAAGGAGGCGCTTCAGGTGGCTCTTGGGCGAAAGTACTGACGACAGACCAGAAGCGCGAAGTCGTGGTGTTGATGTGTGATGCGACCGGTCTGTCGCAACGTCGTGCCTGCAGACTCACAGGTTTGTCCCTGTCGACCTGCCGCTATGACGCTCAGCGTCCGGCGGCTGATGCCCATTTATCAGGGCGCATTACTGAACTGGCACTGGAGCGCAGGCGTTTTGGCTACCGCCGCATATGGCAGTTACTGCGCCGTGAAGGGCTTCTGGTTAATCACAAGCGCGTGTACCGCCTTTATCATCTGAACGGGCTGGGCGTTAAACGCAGACGTCGTCGTAAAGGGCTTGCAACAGAACGTCTGCCGCTGCTCCGCCCGGCGGCGCCCAACATGACCTGGTCGATGGATTTCGTCATGGATGCGCTGGCTACTGGTCGCAGGATCAAGTGCCTTACCTGCGTCGATGACTTCACAAAGGAATGCCTGACGGTCACTGTTGCCTTCGGGATTTCAGGCGTGCAGGTCACGCGTATTCTGGACAGCATTGCGCTGTTTCGCGGCTATCCGGCTACGATAAGAACCGATCAGGGCCCGGAGTTTACCTGCCGCGCGCTCGATCAGTGGGCCTTTGAGCATGGAGTGGAGCTGCGACTTATCCAGCCCGGCAAGCCGACGCAGAACGGATTTATTGAGAGTTTTAACGGACGCTTTCGCGATGAATGCCTGAATGAACACTGGTTCAGCGACGTCAATCATGCCAGGAAAACCATCAGCGAATGGCGTCAGGATTATAACGAATGTCGCCCGCACTCCACGCTGAATTATCAGACGCCGTCTGAATTTGCAGCGAGCTGGAGAAAGGGTAATTCTGAGAGTGAAGGATCCGACATTACTAACTGAGCCTTGTATCTAATCCTGGGGGCAGGTCAGGGCACCCGTTAAGTTAAAATAATTAAAAATCACTTGTTCCTCTTTTTGAGTAAGAGATATGCCAGGCATAAAACTTACCCTCCCGTACTTCTTAATTACATCTAACATCCGCCATGATGAAAGGCATCTGTTAATTACCAGAAAACCTTTATAACAAAGCGCCATTTCTCTTTTGCCGAGGGTTCTCAGAGAAAAGACAATATTAGTTCTAAAACGCGCAGCGAAATTCCTGATGCGGTTCAAGTCATCCACTGCCAGTATAATGATGCTTTTTTCATTATAGTTTTCAAAAGGAATACCATCAGAAAAACATTCCTGCTGGTTTTGATCTACATAATGACAAAAAACATTTAGATTATTTTCATTCTTTAATAAAAACTCCAGTCCATTAAGGTAAAAATAATCATCGGATATGAGAAAAACTGTTTTTTTACTGTCATGGTATCCGTCCTGTCAGCGGTAGTGTTTCATAAAATCACAAAAAGCAGCTACGGATAAAGGTCGTGAAAAAAAATACCCTTGCATATGTATGATGCCAGCGTTTCCCAGAGCCTCTTTCTGATATTGATTTTCCACCCCTTCCGCAACAATATGCACCCCGCACAGAGAGGATACTTTTACGATGCCATCAATTAACTTCCGGTAAATTAGTTCAAAGTTCTCTTTTATCTGCGTAACCGAGCGATCCAGTTTTAGAATTGAAACATTACTTACGCCAAAAAATTTCATTGCAGCAGTGTTTATCCCAGCATCATCAATAGCGAACTTCACTCCGATAGAATTATAGAATGTGATTGCATTCAGAATATCACTGGTCGCATCAGTAATATTTCTTTCCACTATCTCAAGCAGGATCACCACGTCTGTTTTGAAATAACTCTTAAACCTCACTACCGCATTCCTGATAGTTTGAGAGCTTATCTGACCACAGGTGATATTCAGAGAAAAAACAAAGCCCGATGGGATTTCGCCTGCACCGTCATTTTTCCTTAACAGTTCTGCCGTTTTCAGTAAAAGCTCTCTTGCATAAAAATCTGCACGCTCAGGCACCTCAAGTTCTTCGATATGCAGCTGATTAAGTATGTATCCTTTTTTTGTTTTTACTCTACAGAGGATTTCTGCTCCCACGATACAGTTATCATAAGTATTAATAACAGGCTGAAGGAAAGGCGTAACATCCATTTCACAATTGTAAGAACATTTCTTTTCAAGTGTATCATTCATTATCAGCATGTTTCATACCCTTCTTTTATCTGTATCGCAGTGTTTATCCTTACTTTCGTTTGCTTCAGCGTGTCCGTCTGCAATGAAACAATCATAACTCTGACTTCTAATTTTTTATATAATATATTGCAAAATATATAAATATCAGATGATTCATCTGAGTATATGTGCAATATTAATTTTTTTATTCTTTTATATAGAAATAAGGCTCATCATTGAGAGAGTTTTAAAAACCATCAGAATGTATATAAAACATTCATGTCGGAAGGAGAATTCTATATTTTGATATGATATTTATTGTAAATAACAAAACACTATCATATTCGCGTGACAGATATGTTTAATATGCTAAACTCAGCGCCAAAATCAGTTTCACTATTTCATACAGGTAAAAGTGCCGCAGGTAAGACCTGAAGGATAAGGACGGGTTATGCTCTATATTTTCAATGAGAATATTGTTTATGATGACGCTCAGTGTTCTTTAACTAACTGTAAGAGTTATGACTCGATCCTTCTTCCAGCAACGGCCTCAAGGTTGCTGTCTTTGTTTATCAGATATCATGGGTCAACTTTAACCCGTGAAGAAATCCTCAATTGCGTATGGGATGAGTACGGTTATAAAGCGTCCAACAATACACTTACACAATATGTATCGTTGATTAGAAAAAATTTTCAGTTACTTGGTGAAACAGCCGATATCATCATCACTATTCCACGTACCGGTTTTGTGATGAACAAAGATGTAGAAGTGAAAATGATCGAACCCGGAGCAGAAAAACAAGACCTGTTGCTTCCGGATACCCGTTCATTCAGTGATGATTTTCTAGCTGACACGGTCGAACAGGGGATGTCTCTTACAGAGACTAATACAGATACAGGCACTGAAGAGGACAGTACGACTTCCATTACAAAAAACAGTAAAAGATTAGTATGGTTTCATGGCCTTAATGCATTGTCATTAATCATGTTCTTACTTATTTGTTATCATATTCAGCTTAAAACTAATGAGATGAAAGTATCCAGGGTATACCAGGTCGGTACGATTGACAGCTGCCCTGTATATATGTTTTTCAGAAG
The DNA here is from genome assembly GCF_021869665.1 of Enterobacter cloacae complex sp. ECL411. NCBI lineage: Bacteria > Pseudomonadati > Pseudomonadota > Gammaproteobacteria > Enterobacterales > Enterobacteriaceae > Enterobacter > Enterobacter cloacae complex sp. ECL411. Next base: position 940,906 of record NZ_CP091486.1, on the reverse strand, counting down.
TGCGCATGAACTGCTCCCCGTGAGACTCACCTTAACTGAAAAGATAGCCAGAGAATCAATACCTTGCCTCCCAGGAAGCTTTTATATCTCTCAGCAGGAAGACAGCCTGATTTTTGATGAAGCAGGACGTTTATTCATCAGCAGATGCAGTTATCAGGCTGGCAACAAGAAAAAGTTATCCAGTTGCAAGAGCGTATATAGCCATGAATAAAAAATATAAATTATTAACAATTACTTTATTTGTGTTTTTCTCAGGCATCCTTGTCACTATCAGTAACATGACTAAAAGTGGCAACATTAACTGTTCTGGAACCTTACAAATGAACTCACCGGGCGATCAAGAGTATCTCTTTAATGGAACCATCAGTGTGGTGATACGACCGGGTACTGAAAGTATTATCAGTATCTTTGGTACTTCGGTATCAGCAAGACAGCCTTCCCCCATCAATACGCATCTCGTTAATCGGGATATAACATTCACGGTCCTGAGCAGAAACAAAAGCGATTTTTACCTGAGTGATATGAAGACAACAGCTCACCCCGGGGACAGCATGACCGAGACAGAGGCCTCTGGGCTGCTTTTCGATATGTTTGATCTGGAAAACAACAGGCTTACCGTTCGAAGATATCTCAATACCTTTGTTTTTGGCGATGTTCCTCTTCCTTTATTTATTTGTGTGAAAAAAAGATAAAATTTTATAATCCTTTAATCGGTTTAATATGAAATAAGGTGATTTTCGGATGACCATCTTAACGTTGGTGATATGCACATCTCACGGCAGAGTTCAAACCAGAATCCGGTCAACTGGTCCTGCTCCATAACTTTGCGGTACGACGTAACGTATGTCTGTGCTAAATACACTGTGCATATCTTGCCGTTATTCTCGACCTGTTCACAACAGAACGGATAACAAACCAGGCGGGGAGACAAACCAAAGCGATTAGGCGTTTAAATAGAACTTCAGATTGCAACCAAACGAATCCGAAAAGAGATGGCGGGAGAATTTGAAATGGTGCGATAATAGGAGTAAAACACAGCAAATAAACACATGTATTTACTGTGTTTTGTTTTTACAAATGAGATAGATACCCGAATTGATACCCGTTTTAATTTCGCTCCCGATTGAGGAACAAAACGGGCTATTCCGTCGCCCGGTACCAAGCTTGCCAACGCAATTTATCCAGCCGGAGCTGGCGCAGACATTCCACTGTTTCGATGTCCGCCTGCAGGTCTTCGTCGCTGTCTGTTCCAGCTTTACTCGCTCCCTTGCACGGTTCCTGCATCAAATCCGCTGATGGAGTTGGCCGCATCGAGGGCTCGTTGGCGCATCTGCACAGCGTGATCGTCAAAATCGCACTTAGTATGATTCGGGTCGTTAACATATTTCACCACGTCTCGGTAAATGGTCCGGTAAATCACCTTGCCTTCTGCGCTGGCCGCTGCCGCTTTCTGCTCCCCGGTGGCGACGGCTTTCTCAGCCTTTTTGTTTTTCGCTACATGCTCACTGTTTACCTTTTCGCTATGGGCGTACCAGCCTTTCAGGTAACCGGCATAATACGTACCAGCGAAAAGCGCCAGCAGAACGGCCAGCGCTAACAGCTTCGATTTAATGGTCACTGATCTATCCCCCAGCACGTCAGTGCGCTTTCCTGATCCCGGCGTACAACCTGACCATAGCAACCATTCTTCTGGCCTTTAGTCAGGCGGCAGTCGCGACCACCGTCTCTAACCCACCAGCGAATCGCTTCACATGCGCCTTTACGATCACCGGCATTGATTCGCTGATAGAACGTCGATGGGAAGCATTTTCCGGGGCCGATGTTATACGGGCAGAATGATGCAATACCTGCTTTCTGTGGCTCAGTCAGTGGCACCAGTATATTCCGGTCAACCCATGCAAGCGCTTTATCGCGCTCTATGGCATTTACCTGGTCACATTTGGCCTGTGTCAGTTGTATATCCTGCACCACAGGTTTCCCATCTACCTGCGTGGCGCCACGGCAGATTGTCCAGATCCCGGAGCCATCTTTATAGGCTGTGAGGCTGTTTCCCTCTTTCTCATTCAGGAACTGATCGAGAATTGTTGGTGCGGATGCGCCAGCAAGCACCAGCCCCAGAACAGCGGCGCTGAGCTTAGCCTTACTGGTAGCCATTGTCCCGAGCCTCTTTGCGACGATCGTCTTTAATTTTGAAATAAAGGTTTGTCAGATAAGTCAGCAGACCAAAGAGAATACTGGCGAGAACGCCAATTGCAGCCCACTGGCTGGGACTGACTTTATCGAGCAGTTGCAAAAGCCAGTAGCCAAAGCTGCCAATAGAAGTGCCGTAGGAAAGTCCCGCCGCCACGTCTGAAACGTTATTCATCCTCATGCCTCACCCCCGGTGGGGAAAATCGTATCGTGGCATGAGGGTAAGCGCGCAGGTCGGTCGGAATCCCGACCATATAGAGGAGGTCGATAAGGTTGACAACAAGTGCTAAACTTCTTGGCTTTCAGAATTGACTGATTTTTATAATGTTAAAGATATTCAGTAGATACGTTTCCGTTGGCGTGCTCAACACAGCCATACACTGGCTGTGCTTTGGCGCTCTGCTTCACTTCTTTGGGGTCAGCCAGGCGATTGCTAACGTTCTGGCATTCTGCATTGCTGTGACGTTTAGTTTTTTTGCGAATGCGAAATGGACGTTCAAATCACAGGCCACTTCCGGACGCTATCTCGCGTTCGTATTATTCATGGGGATCATGGCAGGCTTGACGGGTTACTTCGCTGATACTGTGGGCGCCCCTCCCGTGGTTACCCTAATAGCATTTTCCGGCTTTAGCCTGGTTGCCGGGTTCATCTACTCAAAATTCATTGTCTTTAGGGATGCGAAATGAAAATTTCTCTTGTCGTTCCGGTGTTTAATGAAGAGGAAGCAATTCCAATCTTTTATAAAACCGTGCGGGAGTTTGAAGGGCTTCAGCAGCATGAAGTTGAAATAGTCTTCATTAACGACGGCAGTAAAGATGCGACAGAATCAATCATAAATGCGCTCGCTGTGGCCGACCCGCTTGTCATTCCTCTTTCCTTTACCCGCAATTTCGGTAAAGAACCTGCGCTGTTTGCAGGCCTGGACCATGCAAGCGGTGAAGCTATTATCCCGATAGATGTTGATTTGCAGGACCCAATTGAGGTTATCCCGCACCTGATAGAGAAATGGCAGGCCGGCGCGGATATGGTTCTTGCTAAGAGAACAGACCGCTCTACGGATGGACGACTCAAACGCAAGACCGCAGAGTGGTTCTATAAGCTGCACAACAAAATCAGCAATCCGCAGATCGAGGAAAACGTTGGCGACTTCCGCCTGATGTCTCGAGATGTGGTTGAAAACATCAAGCTAATGCCAGAACGCAACCTGTTTATGAAGGGTGTACTGAGCTGGGTTGGTGGCCGTACAGATGTGGTTGAATATGCTCGCGCAGAACGCGTGGCAGGCAGCACAAAATTCAATGGATGGAAGCTATGGAATCTGGCACTGGAAGGGATAACCAGCTTTTCAACATTTCCGCTGCGCATGTGGACTTACATCGGCCTGTTCGTGGCCGGACTATCTTTTCTTTATGGCGCATGGATGATAATTGATACGCTGGCTTTCGGTAACCCGGTGCGTGGATATCCGTCAATGCTGGTTTCGATATTGTTTCTTGGCGGTGTTCAACTGATAGGGATCGGAGTTTTAGGGGAATATATCGGAAGAATTTACGTTGAGGTTAAAAACCGTCCTCGTTATATTTTGAAAGGGAAAAATAATGATTAGTTTTCACAAGAAGGAATTGTCGTCATTTAACGCCTTCATGCTTTCTCTTGTCATAATTATATTGGGTTATTACCCGCTTATTACTGACAGAATTTATCTTGTTGATGATATAACCAGATCTATCAAAGGTTACTTTGGATGGATTGGGTTAGGAAGACCGCTAACAGAATGGCTTGCTATTGTTTTAAGCACAAGCTCTGTGAGGCTAGCGGATATATCGCCATTACCTCAGTTATTAAGCATGCTTGCACTAAGCACTTTGGTAATTATTTTGCTAAAGAGCACATTCAAAGATATTACTGTAGGTAATGTTTTAATATGTATCACAATTGCTGTTAATCCGCTTACATTTGGGAATATGCTTTTTAGGTTTGACTCACTGTCTATGGTTCTTTCTATTTTGTTGCCCGTGATGGCATGGGACTCGCTGAATAAAAATAGAGTAGTTTTCCCATGCTTACTGCTTATTGCCTGTCTTTCATTTTATCAACCTGCAATTGCAATATTCCCATTATTGGTAATAACAAACTTTCTTCAGTCAGGTAAATACAGCGAGAAAACAATAAGTTATATTTTAAAGGCTGTATTATCAACTTTCATTGCATGCATAGTCTATTATCTCGCAGTGGTTAAGTTAACAATAAATGGATCCGAACATAGAGCCGATCTTACTTCAAACTTTGCCCATGCTATTTTATCTGGGTTGAGAAACTCACTTGAGACAGCATCACAATCATATGGTTATATTTCGTGTGCAATCATTTCTATTGCCGCCATTATTTTTGCTGTAACTTATGTAAAAATATTTATTAAAATATTAAAGGGGGAAGCCACTAGAACAAAATACATAAACATATTGATAATGATGGCAATTCCTTTTGTCATTCTCCTTTGTGCTATTGGGGTAAATTTAATTCTTAGCAATGGGTATTATCCTGTTAGGGTTCTGTTTCCGGTAACATTTATTATATTTATGATGCTAGCGGTTCCGGCCAATAGCAGCAAAAAAATAAATAATATAGCATCGATTTTATCAATATGTGTTATATTCTCATCTTTTTCAGTTATATATGCGACAACATCTGCACTTTACCATCAGCAGAGATATGATTCATACATATTGTTCTCACTGACAGATAAATTATCAGCAATAAATAAAGGAAAGGATATCTACATATTTGGTGCCACAGAAGACTCTGAAGCCTCTAAAACATCAGCGCGAGTATTCCCTATACTTAAACACATAAAAAACAATTATTACGACATGACTTTAAGCCAGTCATTAATTAATAACGGGGTGAGAAATATTAATTTTTCTGGAGAGGCAAGGAAATTTTCGCAAGCTCTACAGAAAAAGGCTTGTGATGGCAGCATGGATAAAATATTTTCCACATATCAATATTCTATTTTTGAGAATGAAAACAACCTGCTTATTTCATTAGGTCAAGACAACTGTAAAAAATAGATATAGACTGGCTCAGGCATCTGAGCCAGCTTTTATTTTTCCCTAAATCTCCAAAACGCGTTCGCCAGAGCTATAAATTCTGGATGTTGTCCCTGTTGGTATGTTGGTACCGTAAATTGCAACGCGCATCCATGCAGCCCCTGCCGGAACCGGAATCACTGTTGCACATTCAGTAAGGGTGCCATCAGCGCTTACAGCTCGTTGAGCTAACGCTGCTGATTGCACAGTGACTGATTTGTCTTCATTCAGGAAAGTTGTCTGAATAGTGGCAGTACCGCCGTTAGCTATGATCTCAAGGGTTTGCAACCATGCTTTCACTATCATTGTCTTGCCAGGTCTGACACGCACATCCTGATAAAAAGACATACCTGTTGCCGTACCTGACGATGACCTTTCAAGCTGTCTAGCACCACTGTCATGTGAAGCCGATACTGAGGTCACTGCTGTCAGTGTAACGCCGTTGGCAGAATTAAGTGTCCAGCCATTGATTGACCCATATCCCAATAATGTGAGTAGATTCTGAAAGAATGAAGGGTTTAGAGGCCACCCTTCCGTAGTTGCAGGTCCGGCATTCTGTAAAATACCGATTTCAAGCTTACGCATAGTTAATGAACCACTGTTTCTGACAACCTGCGTAACGTTGCCAGTGGTGTAATAACTCCCAACTTGCAATCCGTTAATAACCACACTTGTTCCTGCTGATGTAATATCAATATAACAAGGCCTTCCTGTCGCACTTTCCACAGTTGGATTAAGACTGTTTGCCCCTGGTCCGCCACCCATGCTACCTCCCTTAATTTTTAACTTGGAAGGCTCTTTTGATGCTGTATTTGCTATAGTTATCTTGGGATTATTGTTATTATTCTCCATATGACAATCATTAAGTGTTATGTTCCCTAGGTTTTGAGAAACATCTACGTCGTTATAATCAAAGCTTGTTCCGTTAAATGTAAGCTCAACCGAGCTTGCGGTTGGTGCAATATATAACCCTTGTGCTGTTCCAGCAGTGTTTATGCAGTTATAAATTGAACCACCAAAGAATTGTATATTCTCACCTGAGTTAGAAGATGCTGTCCATGCAAAACCTCTAAACCAGGCAACACCACAAGGCAAATTATCAAATTTCAGAAGATAACTATTAGGGCCAGTTACCGTTATGCAAGACTGGAAACCACGAACTATCAGATTGACAATGTTCAGATCTGATGTTTGCGATGATGTTGATTCACCGATCACCAATCCATTTGTTGTGAAAGTCTCATCAGGAACTGCTGTTGTTCCTGTTTTATATCTCCCCTCTATCTCGAGCTGATCAAGAGGCGTCCCAGGTTTATATGGTGGTGCCGGAATGGTCGCACTTCCACTACTGAGACGCACAGCAGTGATAGAGTTTGTCACCGTTTTTATTTTCATACCGCGCCAATCTGCGGTCAAGAATGGTGGTATGTAAATAGTAGATGTAATGTAAATTGTATTCCTTGTTGAACCGATAAACTTACGATTTTTTTCTACTGCAAAATAAATTGCTGCCTGAAGAAGGCTGGTCTGATCACCTGTATAAGTGGTGTTATAACCGAAGTGTTCTGGTTTCACATCAACTTCTTTTCGCTTCCATCGCGCTCCGGCAGTAGTGACAATATAATGTCCATTATTATCTGTTGACGTCGTATCCGTGGCGTCATACCAGAATACCCCGCCACCCGTTTTTCCCAGTCCAACGGTGTGCTCCCGTACGGTGATGCGCTGCTTGTCGAAAGATGGCTCGATTGTCCGTAGCGTTGCAATGTCTGGACATTCGCCGATGTACTTTTCGCCATCGGGTTTAGCAAGTTCTATCATTACATCGGACGCCGAACCAGAAGCTGGCAGAACGACGATTGGTTGCCCTGCAGCGTTAAACGCCAGAAGCTTGTTTGCGCGCTGATCAGCAGGCGGCAGAATGGAGACTGAAGACTCAGGAACACGCAGCGTACGCACCAGGCTGACATTATCGACATAGTTCCTGGTCGCTGCATCCTGCACATTTATCGGGTCACCGAGATTCGCGATCCTATAACCTTCTGCGTTGAACGGACCACCAAATAGCGGACGTCGCAGCGCTAGCCCGAGATAAATAAAGGCACGCTGTATTGCCATCCAGAGGCGGTCGAAATCCTTATTCACTGTGTCGGCCAACAGATCGCCGTTGTCCTGGTAATCCGTTAACCGGTAGGTAGGAACAACACGTTCCAGCATGACCACTGCACCGCTTGCAGGTGGAGTAACGAAAACCACGTCACCCCCGCCGACGTTACCGACACCTGATACGGAATATCCGCTGGTAACGACAGTACCGTTGATTGATACCTGAATATCACCGGCATTGATGATATAGAACTCGAAGGGGAAAAGGGTCGTCAGACCGTTGGCGTTGTAAATAGTATAGGGAGTCTGGTTGGGTACCGACATGATGCGAAACCTCTGGCAGGTTAGTAATCGACGTCGACCAGATGATCTCCGTCACTTAACTGCCAATCTTCGCGCGCATGCCCGGTCGGAATCCCGACCACTTTCCCGATACGTACTGGTGTCTGACTGATTGCGCCGGCACCAGAATCGATAAAGTCATCCGGCTGGTTGGTCAGAGCCGGATTAAAATCACGCATCTGGTCATAGACAGGGCCGTCCAGTACATCGGTATGCGCCCACAGGAACCGCGACGACAGCGGCGCTTCAAACGCATCGAGAATACGTTTCTGTTTGTTGGTAATGCTGAATTCTTCCCGAACGCCACAGCCGGTACCCTTAAGCGCCTGACGCAGCAATTTACCCGCGAAGCTGCCCGGACCGTTGACTTCGACACATACCACCGGGATCTGATATTTGAGTACCAGCTCTTTAATCTGCGCCACCTGCCCGCCTGTTATTTTGTCGTTGTCATCGAATTCCGCCAGCTCTCCGGTAAGTTCCTGGCAAATGTGCCAGTACAGGTGTCCACGCGCATCGGTAAGCATCAGAGAGAACGCCGAAGCATCGGCCTTAACTTTGCCGGTGGCCACGTCCCACCAGGCGACAGCGCCAACGATTTGCACGTTACCCAGCCAGAGCGAGGCCGTACGGTTCGCATAGCGGATCTGCGGATGGATGTTGTACTCACGGATACGGTCAGGATCGAGGCGAACGTCGCCAACGGGTTTACTGTGCAGCTGATACTGGCTATCCCACTCGTTAACCGTGCGCGTTTCTTTACGTCGATTCTCCATTTCCTCGCGAGTGAATCGCTCAGGCCAGGCGCAATCCGCATAGAAGTCGATAACGGTATCGGGCGCGGTGGCAAACTCAACACCGCTTGACGTAATTTTGTAGTCGACATCTTCCACCAGCAGGCGGGCGCTTTTATGGATCCAGGCGAAAACATATTCTGGCCGGAAAGATAAGTCGTAATGCAGCAGGGTGGCGTCTTTCGCCTCAACACGTTTTTCTTTCTCAAATAGCCGGATGGTCAGGCAGTCAGCACCCATAGACTCCACCTCGTCATAAAGGCTGTCATGCGTATGGGGCGTACCGATATAGAGTTTGCGGCCCCCCGGGATAAGGATGTGAGTCTGTTCGCCCAGGCGATAGCGCAGTTTTTCGCGCGCCTCAGGCGTCTGGATATTACGGGGTACCTCTACATCATCGTTCTGGCATTCGTTGGCACGGGCGGAGGTAACGTTAGACAGGATCCCTTTGGCATACATACTGCCGTTACGTAAATCCAGCGCGCCATTGACCCACCACTGTTCAACCGTCCCCTGACCGTCCGGCAGCATGCCTTTGGTAAGCGGATGGTTACGCAGAACGTTCTGTGTATCGCGGCTGGTTTTATACGCGGTGCCGTCAGATTCAGACTGATGCAGAATACGGTACTGACGGTCGCAGTAATACCGCCAGGCATTATACACCGCAAGGATCGTTGATTTACCGAAACCACGGAAACAGCGAAGCACCGCGAGGTTTCCGCGATGCTCCAGCCAGTGGCAGGCCTGATAGTGGCAGTCCGGAACGTCCCAGTTCATTCGCTCCGCCCACATTAAAAAGAAGGCGAGGAACGAAATCATTTTTTCCCTTTCTGCAGGCGCTCAATAATCTCGGCCGCCTCTCGCTCAGCTTTTGAAACCTGCTGGCCCAGCGCAAAAGCTTCATCATCCTGACCAGGGTTATCAGAGGGTGTCCCTCCCCGCGTCTGCATGCCGATAAGGGAGTGGACCTTAATCAGCAGTGTCAACGACGCAGCTGCGTTTTTCTTATCCCAGTAGCGGTCGCCGCGTTCGTCTTTGGTCAGCTCGCTCGGTTTCTTGCCCGCCCCCGGCCAGTTATCCGGATCGGCTTCTTCGAGCACCACATCGGTAAGTTTATCGCTGAGCGCGGTAAGGCGTGTTTTGTAATCCTGATGCATAAAAAAGCCCCGTAGTGAATACAGGGCTATGATGGCGCGGGTTTAAGGTCGGAATCCCGACCGATTACCGCATGCCAGGGTCAACCTGATTTATCAACGGTGCGATCCAGAAAAGGTTATTACCAGGCAGCAGCGTACGTACGTTGTGCAGCACCCGATCACCGGCATCGCCATTAAGCACGCCAGCAGTAACATCAGTGATGGTATCGAGCAGGCCGAACGTTGGGCCAAGCGCGGAACCAATAAAGCCGCGGCTGGCATAACGTGACTGTGTTCCAGTACCGAGCAATGCGCCCAGCCCCACCATACCACCAGAGGCTTTCTCTGCCATGTTGTTATATTCCATTAACGGGCCAAGAATACCTGAACGGTCGATCCCCTCAATGACCAGTTTCTGCGGAGACCAGTCAACCTCTTTACCATTTGCGGACTGTTTAAGCGCGTACGTCAGCGCGCCAAGCCCAATCTGAAAAGCGGTACCATAATAAAACTGACCGGTTCCCTCCTGCAGGCCACCCAGCGTGGCTCGGTTGTAGGATGCGGTAGCGAATGATTTAAACTGGAAGATAGTTTTACCCAGCGGTGTACTGGCCCACAGCGGTGTATCACCGATCCCAGGAGTGATAACGGTATTGTTAACATCTTTGAGCACCGCCGACTGGAAAACGCCAGCAATGTGCTGATCGTCCCATTTTTCAAAATTGCCGATATGCCAGCCGTTGATTACCTCACCGTGTTTTTCGAACTCGCTGCGGATACGCGCGGCCATATTATCGTTAATGCCGAGCTTAGCCAGACGGCGGCCAGCGAACGTGCCGGAGAGAATGCCGTCGGACGTGATCATGCCGTTTACCGATTTGTTCATATCATCGAAGTGCCCCATCAACGTGAGCTTGCCGAATGCATCGGTGACGCGCTCCATACCCGCTTCGACCGCCGTTGTTCTGGCAGAGCCATCCACCAGGTCGCCCATCGTACGCGCACGGGTATGGAGAATGGTCTCCAGCCCGACGGCCATTTTTAACTGTTCGGCACGGCTGGCCTTGAATGCCGGTGACCGCGTGATCAGCGCAGAGTAACCACGCATGGTATTACCAAAGCCATTACCCGGCGGCCGTCTCGTCTTTGTCGAATGCAAAGCACCTGGCAAACCACCACGTGTCGACCAGCTGCGCGAGCATGAACGGCTACGCGCGCTGGGTTTTAACGTGGTGGTACTAGATAGCAAAAATCTGGAGGAAATAATTACTTATTAGGCTTATTAAATGAGCAATGCGCAAATAGGTTGGCTTTAATATTACTTGCTAACTATATAGCTTCATCCAAAACAATTGTTGAATCGGTTACCACTTCACCCATATTATTTTTTAAAGGAAATTCTTGAAGTCTATCACGATAGGTAAGTAGCTTTTTAAAATCACCAATAAGAACATCATCCTTAAAAACACCAAGTAAAGCATTGTACTTTGCAAGTTCCAAGCGATGATTTCCGAATAAGTCATTGTTACTAACAGATACGCCGTTTCCTATAGCGTATATGCGCTGTATATAGTCGGTTTCGGTATCAATATATTTTAACAAATCAGCTAGAACGTGATCAGTAAATAGTTTCACCTCTGTTTTTTGGTTCTCCAACTGCAGCGCGTTTTTGTGTTGCCAACGTTGGGTAAAATATGACGTTGCCAATCCAAGAATTGCACCTATTGCGATACCAATTAGGCCTATTATCGGGGCACTTAACCCAGTATTAGTCATTTTCTCACAATATACAGTAAGCATTCGTAACCTCTTCTTATTACTACTCTTTGCGGGTTACCATCTTAGTCTTATTAAAGATTTTTCCCAATAATTAACTTCATAAACTTTTCTAGTGACGGTATGAGAAATGTTATGACCTCATCTAAAATCTTTATCCCCCGTCCTTATCAAGACCTCATCATCAACCACGAAATCGACATTAACCGCTGCAACATCTGGGCGGGAATGGGTATGGGTAAAACCGTGGCAACGCTCACCACGCTGGAAGATCTCTTCATGGCGGGAGCGGAGACACAGCCCGCGCTGGTTCTCGCGCCGCTGCGCGTTGCCGCCAGCACCTGGCCGGATGAAGCGGTTAAATGGGGGCATCTGCGCAATATCGAGGTACAGCCAATTGTCGGTAATGCCAAAGCGCGCGCCGCGGCGCTGGCGAACAGCAACGCCAGCGTGTTTACCATCAACTACGACAATCTGGTCTGGCTGGTGGAAGAGCTGGGCGGCCGCTGGCCGTTCGGCACCGTTATCCCCGACGAAAGCACCCGGCTGAAATCCTTCCGGCTGCGCGGAGGTGGTAAGCGCGCGGCGGCACTGGGCAAAGTGGCGCATAAGCACGTCCGGCGCTGGATGAATCTCACCGGTACACCAGCGCCGAACGGCCTGGTGGATTTGTGGGGGCAGGCGTGGTTTGTGGACCAGGGGCAGCGCCTAGGGCGCACCTACGGCGAGTTTACCTCCCGCTGGTTCAACTCAATACAGTTTCCGGGGCAGAGCTGGACGAAGCTGGAGCCGTTTGCACACTCGCAAGACGAGATACAGCGTGCACTGGCCGACGTGACTATCTCCCTGGACGCCGCCGACTGGTTCGATATCAAAGAGCCCATTCATAACGTGATCCGCGTGGACATGCCGCCGAAGACCCGCCAGCAGTATCGCGAAATGGAAAAGGAAATGTTCCTCGAACTGAACGGCGAAGGCATCGAAGCGCCAAACGCCGCGGCAAAGACGGTGAAGTGTCTGCAAATCGCCAGCGGCGCGGTGTACACCGACGACGCCGGGAGCTGGTCCGAACTGCACGACGCGAAGCTGCAGGCGCTGGACAGTATTCTCACCGAAGCAGCTGGCGCGCCTGTACTGGTGGCCTACCACTGGAAACACGACCTTGAGCGCCTGCTTAAAGCGTTTCCCCGAGGTCGCCACCTCGACCAGGATCCACAGACGCTACGTGACTGGAACACCGGAAAAATACCGGTGCTGTTCGCGCACCCGGCCAGCGCGGGCCACGGCCTGAACATGCAGGATGGCGGCAACATACTGGTGTTTTTCTCGCACTGGTGGGACCTGGAACAGTACCAGCAAATTATCGAACGCATCGGGCCAACCCGGCAGATTCAGGCCGGACACAACCGCCCGGTGTTCATTCACCACATTATCTCTGCCGGCACTATGGACGAAATGGTGATGGAGCGGCGCAACTCAAAACGAACAGTGCAGGACATCCTGCTCGATGCCATGAAAAAGAGAGGTATAGCATGACACCGGTTATCTCTGACACTGACCTGATTAACATCAAAGAGGTTGAGCGCTCAGTTGGCCTGAAAAAATCCAGCATTTATGAGCGCATCAGTAATAACGAGTTTCCGAAGCCTAAGAAGCTCGGGAGCCGAACCTCCCGCTGGGTACGCGGCGAGGTCGAAGAGTGGAAAAAACAGTTTCTTTAAATCAAACGCAGCTGGTCAATATAATCCGCATACCACTGCATCATTTCCCGACGCCCTTCCATATACAGGGCATGGTTATAAACCCCGCGAATATTGTTCTTGTCCACGTGAGCGATCTGGAGTTCAACCCAGTCAGAGTTGAATCCTTTATCGTTCAGGATGGTGCTGAACGTATGCCGGAAGCCATGCCCTACTACCCTCCCCTTATACCCCAGCGTGTGGATCATCCTGTTTATTGTGTTCTCGCTCATGACCTTTGACGGGTCATTCCTGCCGGGGAACATATTCACGTATCGACCTGTCAGACCGTGCAACTCCTTCAGCAAGACAACAAGCTGATCGGAGAGCGGTACCAGGTGCGGGCGGTCCATCTTCATAAATTCGGCGGGTATCTCCCACAGCCGATTATCGAAATCTACCCATTCCCATTTTGAATGCCGCAGTTCGTAAGTACGCAGCCCTGCCAGCATCATGATCTGCAACCCCAGCCGGGGCAGCGGGCTCCCCTTGTAACTCTCAAGCGCCGCGAGAAAATCGGGCAGTTCTTCAGCCGTCAGGAACGGGAAAGACTCTCCTTTATGCCCGGTCATTGCGCTGTTCAGTTCGCTGACGGGGTTATACTTCGCGCGCCCGGTCGCAACTGCATAGCTGAACACCTCACCACACAACCTGCGTGTTTTGGCTGCTTTCTCGGTTGCGCCGCGATTCTCAATTTTACGCAGCGCCGTCAACATCTGAACCGGTTCGATTTCAGCAACTGGCAGCTTACCCACCGCTGGGAAAATATCTTTGTTGAATGCTTCGAGAATGTCAGAGGCATAGCCAGGTGACCAGCGTGGCTTCTTGAATTCGTGCCATTCTGTAGCAATCTCTTTAAACGTGATCGTCTTTGCTGCCGCAGCTGCAACATGGCTTTTGACTTTTACTGGGTCAACACCTGCTGCAACGTTCCGCCTGGCCTCGTCTCGCTTTTCGCGAGCGGCCGCCAGCGAAACAGCCGGGTACACACCGAGCGCCAGCATCTTTTCTTTGCCGGCGAAAGTATAGCGATAGCGCCAGTATTTCGCCCCGCTGGTTTTGACCAGCAGAATAAGCCCGTTGCCGTCTGGTAGCTTATAGTCTTTCTCGGCAGGTTTTGCCGTCTCGACCTGTCGTGCGTTTAGTTTCATAGGTACCCGCCTCAAACTCAGATACCCGTTTATGTACCCGTTTTAAATTTGGATTGCAACGGCAAAAGGTGGATAACGATGGACAAAAAAAACAGCCAACGCCGCGAAAAACAAGGAAAAATGGACAATTGAGGATGGTACTGGATGAAATGATGGTGCCGATAATAGGAGTCGAACCTACGACCTTCGCATTACGAATGCGCTGCTCTACCAACTGAGCTATATCGGCCCTGAGAGACCGGTTACGAGCGTAACCACGGGGCAAAAGAGTAGATCTAACCGGGTGATGCGTCAATGCCCTTTTGAATCAAACGGCTATTTTTGCATCACCCGCGATTATTTACGCACGAATGGTATCATCACCGAAGCCGATCCACTTGTAGGTGGTCAGCGCTTCCAGCCCCATCGGACCGCGGGCATGCAGCTTCTGAGTGCTCACAGCCACCTCTGCACCCAGACCAAACTGGCCGCCATCGGTGAAGCGCGTCGAGGCATTCACGTAAACCGCAGACGAATCCACTTCATTCACAAACCGATTGGCATTGCGCAGGGTGCGCGTCAGGATCGCGTCAGAATGCTGGGTTCCGTGTTCACGAATGTGCGCAATAGCGTCATCGAGATCCGCAACTACCTTCACGTTCAGATCCAGCGACAAATACTCATCGTCGTACTGCTCCGCGTTAACCGGAACGACCTTCGCCGGACCGTCTTTCAGCAGGGCGAGAGCCTTCTCGTCCGCATGCAGCGTAACGCCACTTTCCGCCATCTGCTTGCTCAGCGCTGGCAGGAAGGTACTGGCGATGCCCTGATGCACCAGCAGCGTTTCCACCGTATTACAGGTGCTTGGACGCTGAGTTTTAGCGTTGACGATAATCTTCAGTGCAGGTTCGATCTCCGCGGTGTCATCCACCACGATATGGCATACGCCGATACCGCCGGTAATGACCGGAATGGTGGAATGCTCACGGCACAGCTTGTGCAGGCCCGCGCCGCCGCGTGGGATGAGCATGTCGATGTGTTTGTCCATGCGCAGCATCTCGTTGACCAGCGCGCGGTCGGGGCTTTCAATCGCCTGCACGGCAGCCGCCGGTAAGCCGCACTCCTCCAGCGCCTGCTGAATGACGTTCACCGTCGCGGCGTTGGTGCGCCAGGTCTCTTTCCCGCCACGCAGGATAGCGGCGTTACCGGTTTTCAGGCACAGGGAGGCAACATCCACCGTCACGTTTGGACGCGCTTCGTAAATCACACCGATGACGCCGAGTGGCACACGACGACGCTCAAGGCGTAACCCGCTGTCGAGCACCCCACCGTCAATCACCTGCCCTACCGGGTCGGCGAGGTTGCACACCTGACGGACGTCGTCGGCAATACCTTTCAAACGCGCCGGGGTCAATGCCAGACGGTCGAGCATCGCTTCGCTCAAGCCGTTGCGACGCGCTTCCAGCAGATCCTGCTCGTTGGCGAGCAAAATTTCCTGCGACTGGGATTCCAGATAATCAGCGATTTTTTCCAGCACGCGGTTTTTCTCGCGGCTGGAAAGGAGCGCCAGTTTATACGAGGCGGCTTTCGCGGCTGCGCCCATTTGTTCCAGCATGTTCTGGCTCCTTAACGAATAATCATGTCGTCGCGATGCACGGCAACCGGGCCATATTCATAGCCCAGGATGGCGTCGATCTGCTGGGAATGGTGGCCAGCAATCCGACGCAGCGCGTCGCTGTTATAACGGCTTACGCCACGAGCGATGTCGCGACCTTCAAGGTTACGGATTCGGATCACTTCACCACGCGAGAAGTTGCCTGTCACGCTTTTAATTCCTTTTGGAAGCAATGAGCTTCCTCTTTCCAGAATAGCGGCGGTCGCGCCTTCATCCACGGTCAATTCACCAGCCGGGGGCGCGCCAAAGATCCAGCGTTTGCGGTTTTCAAGCGGGGACGCCTGGGCGTGGAAGCGTGTGCCCACAGAGATGCCTTCCATCACATCACCTATCACGCCCGGACGGCTGCCCGCGGCAATGATGGTGTCGATACCGGCCCGGCACGCCACGTCCGCGGCCTGGAGCTTGGTGCCCATACCGCCTGTCCCAAGACCAGAAACGCTGTCTCCCGCAATGGCACGCAGCGCATCGTCAATGCCGTGAACGTCTTTGATCAGTTCTGCCTGTGGATTGGAACGCGGGTCAGCGGTAAACAGCCCCTGCTGATCGGTCAGAAGCAGCAGCTTATCGGCCCCTGCCAGGATCGCCGCCAGCGCAGAGAGGTTATCGTTGTCGCCTACTTTGATTTCAGCGGTGGCAACAGCGTCGTTTTCGTTGATGACCGGAACGATATGGTTATCCAGCAGCGCGCGCAGCGTATCGCGGGCGTTCAGGAAACGTTCCCTGTCTTCCATATCCGCACGCGTCAGCAGCATCTGCCCGACGTGAATGCCATAAATGGAGAACAGTTGTTCCCAGAGCTGTATGAGTCGGCTTTGTCCTACGGCGGCCAGCAGCTGTTTGGAGGCGATCGTCGCGGGGAGTTCGGGGTAGCCCAGGTGTTCACGCCCGGCGGCAATCGCCCCGGAGGTCACAATCACAATACGATGCCCTGCGGCATGCAACTGAGCGCACTGACGTACAAGCTCAACGATATGGGCACGATTAAGGCGGCGTGATCCGCCTGTTAACACACTGGTACCGAGTTTTACCACCAGCGTCTGGCTGTCACTCATGATTCTCTGCCGTTCAACAATAAGGGAAAATGATGTCAGTCAGACGTTTTAACAGGTGTCAGCCCCGTTGCCAACTGCCTTAGCACATCACCCGTCACTTTGTTGCGCGGGATCAGGAAGCGTAGCGGCAGATTTTGACAATTTTATTACCGAAAAATTAAAACATACTTTTTTAGACATATTCTTACTTTGTCATAAAACGTTCACCCACTAACGATAAAACCCTTCCTGTTTTTCACGGGGTAATAAGTTGAATCTTATTGCTCAGCGAATATTAGCGCGTTTTTATAAAATCAGGATTGAAAATGAAAAAGAGCACTCTGGCATTAGTGGTAATGGGCGTAGTTGCATCCACATCTGTTCACGCAGCAGAAGTTTATAATAAAAACGGTAATAAACTGGACGTGTACGGCAAAGTAAAAGCAATGCACTACCTCAGTGATGATGACGCGAAGGATGGTGACCAGACTTACGTTCGTTTTGGCTTTAAGGGTGAAACGCAGATTAACGATCAGCTGACGGGCTACGGACGTTGGGAAGCAGAGTTCGCGGGTAACAAAGCAGAAAGCGACTCTTCTCAAAAAACGCGCCTGGCATTTGCGGGTATTAAACTGAAAGATTTTGGTTCTTTTGATTACGGTCGTAACCTGGGTGCGCTGTATGACGTCGCCGCATACACCGATATGTTCCCCGAGTTCGGCGGTGACGGCCTGGCGCAGACCGATAACTTCATGACGAAACGCGCTTCCGGTCTGGCCACATACCGTAATACCGATTTCTTTGGCATGGTTGACGGTCTTAATATGACCCTGCAATATCAGGGTAAAAATGAAAACCGCGACGTGAAGAAGCAAAACGGTGACGGCTTCGGTACCTCCCTGAGCTATGACTTCGGCGGCAGCGATTTCTCTGTGATTGGTGCGTATGCCAGCTCCGATCGCACCAATGAGCAAAACCTTCAGGCACGCGGCGAAGGTAAAAAAGCAGAAGGCTGGGCGACCGGTCTGAAATATGATGCCAACGATATATATCTGGCCACTCTCTATTCTGAAACCCGCAATATGGCCCCTATTTCCGGTGGCTTTGCAAATAAAGCGCAAAACTTCGAAGTGGTTGCGCAATATCAGTTTGACTTTGGTCTGCGCCCATCTCTGGGTTACGTGCAGTCTAAAGGCAAAGATATCGAAGGCATCGGCGATGAAGATATCGTGAAATACATCGATGTAGGTGCGACCTATTATTTCAACAAAAACATGTCTGCGTTTGTTGATTATAAAATCAACCAGATCGATGACGATAATAAACTGGGCGTAAGCAGCGATGATATCGTTGCGCTGGGCATGACCTACCAGTTCTGATGTTGTGATAATAAAAAAACCGGCGCTGAGCCGGTTTTTTTGTGCCCGGTGACGCTGTGCTTACCGGACCTGGGGAGTAATACGTTTTTAGGCCGGGTAAGGCGTAGCCGCCACCCGGCGCTGTGACATCATCAGGCTCTCAGTTTCACCGCTTCGCTGGAAAAATCGTCCGCAGGCTCCAGCTTCAGATCCAGCGTTGCCAGCAGGTCGCGAGCTCTGCCGTGAAATTCTTTTAGCGTATGCTCCAGGCGATCGATCACTTCCTGATCTTTGATGCTCGTCGCCTGCCAGTGCCCGTCTTTATTAAACAGGCCAAACTGATAGCTATAGGTAAAACGGTTTTCCTGTGCTTCCATTTCCATCCACCAGCCCCAGAACTCACGTTTTTCGGGTGCAGGCTTCACGTTGACGCAAACAGCCAGGCAGTCGAAAAAAAAGCGATTCTCTTCACACTGCTCTTCTCGAATATACGGGCCAAGAGCCATGAACTTCTTAATCAGTCTACTTTTCGGGTGTCCACTCGGTAACGTCATTGCGATCTCCTTTTGTGAAGCACTGTTTTACCAAACCAACGAAATTTAGCAAACTATTAACACAATCTCTGCGTGATCCAGCGTGTGATCTCTTTAAGCGCTTTGTCAAAATTTTGGTACACCGGGCTGAAGGGTACCTCCAGCAATTTGCCATCCGAAGATGACGAGGTGATTAAGCGTGACTCCTCTTCCGGGCTAAATGGATCGTTCTTCCAGAAACCGGACATCATCGGGGTTGGGCAACGGCGGCCCAGCAAGCCCTGCGTTTTTAATGAATACCGATTAAGTTCAATGCGTAACGCTTCATCTGAAGCATCATGCATGCCAAGTCGGCTCGCCAGCACGTCCAGATACATTTCAGGAACGCTACCCTGACGCGCAGGATCGCTTAACAGTGCATGCACTACCGGGCCAAGACAGGCGACGGCCTTCAGGCGGGAAGATTCAAGGTAGGCCAGCCGTACCGCGACGTTAGCGCCAAAGCGGAAGCCAAACGCACCTACCCGGGTATGGTCAACCCAGGGGATATTCTCCAGCGCTTTTAATGCATGCTGGTGCAGCAGGCTGGAGTCTTGCGTAAGTTTCCATTTGGATGAAAAACCAATTGATGGCATATCGAGCGTCAGCATGGCGATCCCGTTTGGGGCAAAGTAGCGCTCATACAGGCTGTAATAATCAATTTGTAACGAATCCAGGCCGCCGCACATCAGAACCGTCGGGAACGGGCCTTCCCCCTCCGGCATATGCAGGAATCCAGTCACCGGGCTACCGCCGGGAATGGCGAACTCAATTTCACGCATCCGGCCAGGCAGCCGCTGGGCGGCCTCTTCATAAGCCCGGTTTGCCAGCGCCTGGGCCTGCTCCGCCAGTTCGTCTCCTTTCAGATGCGGGTATGCAGCGATGCTGTAAAGGTTTGCCGCATGCAGCCAGTGTTTGCCGCTGAGAGTGGCATCTTCTTCCTGGCTCGCTTTTTGCTGCCAGAGCATGGCCTGCTTTGACCATTCGTAGATCCAGTTCCCGCCACGGTAGCCCACCACCGTGTCGTAGAGATCGCTGTCGGTGCGCTCAGACTCGCTCATCACGATACGCGCCTGCACGTCGAGGATTTCGCGCGGGTCGATACCGCGCCAGATCCACATCAGGCGATTAATCATGCGGTACCAGTGGGGCACGTTTTTACCATCTAACGCTGACTGTACAGCAGGCATGGTCCCCGGATTAAACCGACGCACCAGCGTCGAGGTTTCAGGGTGCTTGAAACGGGGTTTGAAAAGAGTTTCGGTGAGATTCGCCTGCGCCATTGCGTTGCCTCCATGGATACATCACTTGGAGACCATTGTAACGCGTGGCAGGCCAAAAAGAACAACGCCCGGCATAACCGGGCGTGTAAAGTTACGTACTGAAATTAACGGCCAGAAATAGGCGGTACGAAGACCACGCCCATATCCCAAGGCTGTTCAATCCAGGTATCCTGAGGGATATCAATGACGTAATCATCAACCAGGGGACGACCCGCTGGTTTCGCGAAGATAGTGACGAAGTGCGCTTTTGGATACATTTCGCGGATAGCCACAGCGGTACCGCCGGTGTCCACCAGATCGTCGATAACGATAAAGCCTTCACCGTCGCCTTCCGCGCGCTTCAGCACTTTCAGCTCACGCTGGTTATCGTGGTCATAGCTGGAGATACATACGGTATCGACATGACGAATACCCAGCTCACGTGCCAGCAGCGCCCCCGGTACCAAACCGCCACGGCTGACGGCAATAATGCCTTTCCACTGTTCGGAAGGCATCAGACGCGCAGCCAGTTTGCGTGCGTGAATCTGCAACATGTCCCAGGTGACGACGTATTTTTCGCTCATGTGAAGTGTCCCAGCCTGTTTATATACGGCTTAAAAAAATGAGGGTGAACCAGGTTGCGCGAGATTATAGAGATCTGACGCACTAAAAACCAGTGTTACGCGCCATGAGCCTGAGTTTTTACATGCTTAATGCTACCAGCCACGGGAGAAAGTGGTATTCTCAGATGCATCTCGCAAGCCCGTCTTGTGGTAACGATTAACCTGCTAACCCAGTGACCTGCAACATTGTTTTGCAGCGCAACGACAAGGAGACCTATCGTGTCTGAACTGTCTCAATTATCTCCACAGCCGCTGTGGGATATTTTTGCCAAAATCTGCTCCATTCCGCACCCTTCCTATCACGAAGAACAGCTTGCCGAACATATTATGGGCTGGGCAAAGGAAAAAGGTCTGCACGCTGAGCGCGACCAGGTTGGCAATATTCTCATCCGCAAACCTGCCACCGCAGGTATGGAAAACCGTAAGCCAGTGGTATTGCAGGCGCACCTGGACATGGTTCCGCAGAAAAACAACGACACCGTTCACGACTTCACAAAAGACCCGATTCAGCCGTACATCGACGGTGAGTGGGTGAAGGCGCGCGGCACGACCTTGGGCGCAGATAACGGTATTGGTATGGCTTCCGCGCTGGCCGTGCTGGCTGACGACAGCGTTGAACACGGTCCGCTGGAAGTGCTGCTGACCATGACTGAAGAAGCGGGCATGGATGGCGCGTTCGGTCTCCAGGCAAACTGGCTGCAAGCGGACATTCTGATCAACACCGACTCCGAAGAAGAAGGTGAGATCTACATGGGCTGCGCGGGCGGGATCGATTTCATCTCTACCCTGCAGCTGTCCCGCGAAGCGATCCCTGCTGGATTCGAGACCTTTAAGCTGACGCTGAAAGGGCTGAAAGGCGGTCACTCCGGCGGCGATATCCACCTGGGCCTGGGCAACGCCAACAAACTGCTGGCGCGTTTCCTGGCGGGCCATGCCGCTGAACTGGATCTGCGTCTGGTGGACTTCAACGGCGGCACTCTGCGTAACGCGCTCCCTCGCGAAGCCTTCGCGACCGTGGCGGTGCCTGCGGCGAAAGCGGATGAGCTGAAAAACCTCTCCAGCCTGTATCTGGATATCCTGAAAAACGAGCTGTCTGAGAAAGAGAAAAACCTGACGGTGGTACTGGAGTCCGTTACAACGGATAAAGCCGCGCTGACCGCACAGTCTCGTGACACGTTCGTCCAGTTGCTGAACGCAACGCCAAACGGCGTGATCCGCAATTCTGACGTCGCAAAAGGCGTGGTTGAAACCTCCCTGAACGTGGGCGTAGTGACCATGGGCGACGACAGCGCAGAGATCATTTGCCTGATCCGTTCCCTGATCGACAGCGGTAAAGAGTACGTTGTGAGCATGCTGGAATCTCTGGGTACCCTGGCGGGCGCGAAAACGTCTGCAAAAGGCAGCTACCCTGGCTGGCAGCCGGATGCAAGTTCTCCGGTCATGGCACTGGTGCGTGAAACTTATCAGAGACTGTTCAACAGCACCCCGAACATTCAGGTTATTCACGCGGGTCTGGAATGTGGTCTGTTCAAGAAACCGTATCCGGATATGGACATGGTCTCCATCGGGCCGACCATCACGGGTCCACACTCCCCGGATGAGCAGGTTCACATTGAAAGCGTCGGTCACTACTGGACGCTGCTGACTGAGCTGCTGAAAGCAATCCCTGTTAAGTAATAAGCCGTTTGATGCCCGGTGGCGCTTCGCTTACCGGGCATAAGATTAGCCTAATCTACAGTCCCAGCACCAGCTGACGCTCCAGCTGAGGATCCAGCAATGTGACGTGCAGCCCCACCAGCCTTACCCCTCGTCCGCCCCGCCGCTCTTCCCATGCCTTTTTTGCCGTCGCAATAAGATCCTCTTTGTTGAGGCGTGGCCAGACGTGCTCCTGCGTCGTCTGTTGAAAATCGTTAAATTTCAGTTTGATGCCCTGCCGGGCAATAAGCAGATCTGGTTTGACCTTCAGTAAGCGTCGTTCAAGCTCAGGATAGAGTTGTTCCGTAATAATGGTTTCACACTCTGCCCAGTCATGGATATCTTCGCTCAGCGTGCGTTCAACGCCGACCGATTTACGCAGCCGTTCGTTGTTCACATCCCGGTCATCAATGCCCTGACTGCGTTCCCACAGTACGCGGCCAAACTTACCAAAACGCTTAAGCAGCAGCGCCAGATCGCTGCGCTGAACGTCTTCACAGGTGCGTAGCCCCATATTTTCCAGCTTCGCGGCGGAGACTTTACCCACACCGGGGATTTTGCTGAGCGGCAGCGTCTTTAAAAACGCCGGAACCTCTTCCGGGGTGATGACGTACTGGCCGTTGGGCTTATTTAAATCGGAGGCGATTTTGGCGAGAAATTTTATCGGCGCGACGCCTGCCGATGCCGTCAGGTTCAGCTCGTTAAAAATAGTCTGGCGTATCTCCTGCGCCATCAGGGTGGCGGATCCGTGGCAGTGCACGCTGTGGGTGACATCCAGATAGGCTTCATCCAGCGATAACGGTTCAATCAGAGAGGTGTAGCGGGAGAAGATCTCCCTAATGTGGTTCGATGCTTCTTTATAGGCATCAAAACGTCCGGGCAAAAGAGTGAGATGCGGGCACAGTTTCAGCGCCATCGCTGTCGGCATGGCGCTGCGCACACCGTATTTGCGAGCAGGATAGTTGGCGGTGCTGATGACACCGCGCTGAACCCGGCTGCCGCCAATGGCGATGGGAATATCCCGCAGCGCCGGGTTGTCACGCATCTCCACTGCGGCAAAAAAGCAGTCCATATCGACATGGATTATTTTGCGCATAGTAAGCCCTCACTCATTACTGGATAAGTATACAGTAAACAAATGAGGGTTGAGAAGTATGCGTGGGAATTGTCGGGTGGCGGCGTTGCCTTACCCGACATACAAGACTAAATAATGCGTTGCTGCTCGCGAGCCATCCGTTTTTTTCGCGCATCGCACGGTTCCGGACAATCGCACACTTTTTCCATTCCGATGGAAGATATACCTCCACAGCTGCCCTGGATGCTTTTACGCTTGATGATCCAGCCTAAGGACATCCCGAATATCACCAGTACAAACACCGCAAAGGTCGCCAGAAAGGTCAGCATAATCAACCTCCGAAATCATCGAGCATGATGTTCTCATCTTCCACGCCAAGATCTTTTAGCATCTTAATCACGGCAGCGTTCATCATTGGCGGGCCACACATATAAAACTCGCAATCTTCCGGTGCCGGGTGCTGTTTGAGGTAATTTTCATACAGCACGTTGTGGATGAAGCCCGTATAACCTGTCCAGTTATCTTCCGGCTGCGGATCGGATAACGCCACATGGAAGGTAAAGTTAGGGTTATCACGTGCCAGTTGTTCAAACTCATCGTCATAGAACATTTCGCGCAGTGAACGCGCCCCGTACCAGAAGCTGATCTTGCGCTTGCTGCCAAGGCGTTTGAGCTGGTCAAAGATATGTGAACGCATCGGCGCCATACCCGCACCGCCGCCGATAAAGACCATTTCCGCATCAGTGTCTTTGGCAAAGAATTCGCCGAACGGGCCGGAAATCGTCACTTTGTCGCCAGGCTTGAGGGACCAGATATATGACGACATGACGCCAGGGGGTGAATCAGGCACATTCGGCGGCGGCGTGGCGATACGCACGTTGAGCATAATAATGCCCTTCTCTTCCGGATAGTTAGCCATGGAATAAGCGCGAAGCGCGGGCTCGTTTACTTCGGAAACAAAGCGGAAGAGGTTAAATTTATCCCAGTCGGCCCGGTACTCCTCGGGCACGTCGAAGTCAGCATACGCCACGGTGTGTGCCGGACAATCAATCTGAATATACCCACCCGCACGGAACGGGACGCTCTCCCCTTCAGGAACGCGCAGCTTGAGCTCTTTAATGAACGTGGCTTTATTATCGTTAGAGATAACTTCGCACTCCCATTTTTTCACGCCGAAGATCTCCTCCGGCAGCTCAATCTTCATGTTCTGGCGCACTGCGACCTGACACGCCAGACGGCAGCCCTCTTTCGCTTCACGCTTCGTGAT
The DNA here is from genome assembly GCF_021869665.1 of Enterobacter cloacae complex sp. ECL411. NCBI lineage: Bacteria > Pseudomonadati > Pseudomonadota > Gammaproteobacteria > Enterobacterales > Enterobacteriaceae > Enterobacter > Enterobacter cloacae complex sp. ECL411. Next base: position 916,042 of record NZ_CP091486.1, on the reverse strand, counting down.
ATGCGACAGTTCCGTTGGCAGAATATCCCCGCCTCCCTCTTTCACCGTCACACGGCACTGTCCACAGGAGCCACCGCCGCCACAGGCAGACGAGACAAAAATCCCGTTGCCGGAGAGCGTATTAAGCAGCTTATCCCCTGCCGGGGTACGGATCTGATTCTGCGGATCGTCATTGATATCAATGATCACATCCCCGGAATTCACCAGCTTCGCACGCGCTGCCAGGATCAGCCCTGACAGCACCAGTACTATCAGCGTGAACATCACCACGCCAAGAATAATTTCCATCTTTTAGCCCTTATAGCTGCACACCGGAGAAGGACATAAAGCCCAACGCCATCAGGCCGGTGGTGATAAAGGTGATCCCTAAGCCACGAAGCCCCGCAGGTACGTTGGCATATTTCATTTTTTCACGGATCCCCGCCATGGTGACAATCGCCAGCATCCAGCCGATACCGGAACCGAAACCATACACAACCGATTCACTGAAGTTGTAATCGCGCTGAACCATAAATGAGACGCCACCGAAAATGGCGCAGTTCACCGCGATTAGCGGCAGGAAGATCCCCAGTGCGTTGTACAGCGACGGGAAGTATTTATCGAGGATCATCTCCAGGATCTGAACAAGCGCCGCAATCACCCCGATAAAGGTGATGAAGTTCAGGAAGCTAAGATCAACGCCCTCCACCAGCGCGCCATCGCGAAGCACGAAGTTGAACACCAGGTTGTTAATCGGAACGGAAAGCCCCAGCACAACAGTGACCGCCACACCCAGACCGAATGCCGTCGATACCTTCTTAGAAACAGCAAGGAACGTACACATGCCCAGGAAGAAAGCGAGCGCCATGTTTTCAACAAACACCGCGCGCACAAATAAACTCAGGTAATGAGCCATCGTCGGTTACTCCTTTTCCTGCTGTTCAGGCTTCAGCGTACGAATCAGCCAGATCAGCAAACCGATAATGAAAAATGCGCTTGGTGCCAGCAGGAACAAACCGTTCGGCAGATACCAGCCGCCGTTCTGTACCGTATCCAGCACCGGAATGCCAAACAGTTTGCCGCTGCCAATAAGTTCGCGCAGGAAACCAACCGTCAACAGGATCACGCCATAACCCAGCCCGTTGCCGATACCGTCCATAAAGCTCGCCAGTGGCGGCATTTTCATCGCATAGGCTTCAGCGCGCCCCATCACGATACAGTTGGTGATAATCAGGCCGACAAACACCGAAAGCTGCTTCGAGGTTTCATAAGCGAAGGCGCGCAGAAGCTGATCAACCACGATCACCAGCGAGGCGATGATCGCCATCTGGACAATGATCCTCACGCTGTTGGGTATGTGGTGGCGGATCATTGAGATAAACATGCTGGAAAACGCTGTCACCAGCGTTACCGCCAGCGTCATGACCACCGCCGTTTCCAGCTTGGTGGTTACCGCCAGAGCCGAGCATACACCCAGCACCTGAAGCGTTATCGGGTTATTGGCTAAAAGTGGGCCAATCAGCACCTTTTTAACTTCTTTCAGTTCACCCGTATCAGCCATTGTTCAGCGCTCCTTCACGTACATTCTTCAGGAAGGGACCAAAGCCCAGTTCACCCATCCAGAAATCAAAGCTGTGCTGCACCCCATTAGAGGTGAGCGTAGCGCCGGAAAGGCCATCAACGGCAAATTCATCACCGGGACGCGCTCCTCCTTTCACCACCTTCAGCGCAGGCTGGCCGTTGTCATCGAGCACTTTTTTACCGACAAACTGTGCCCGCCAGTTAGGGTTCTCAACTTCGCCCCCCAGCCCTGGTGTTTCGCCCTGATCGTAATATGTAATGCCTTTGACCGTACGGCCATCGGTATCCAGCGCCACAAAGGCGTACATCATTGACCATAAACCGTTGCCATAGATGGGCAACACGATTTCCTGGATGCGCTTTTGCTCGTCGCGGACGAGGTAAATCTCCGCGACATTGCTGCGGCGCTTAATGCCTGCCGGATCCTGCGAGGCGTCAAGCATGGTGCTCATCTGCGGATCTTTTAGCGCCAGCGCCTGGTTATATTTCGCCGGGTCTTTATCCATTAACTCCCCGGTTTTTAAATCCACCAGCCGTGCGGTAATGCGTTCGGCAAACACCGCTGCGACGTCATCCTTCGTCATGCCTTCCTGCATCAGCCCGGCAACGGCCAGGATGTTACGCTGTTTATCCAGCGCACGTTGCTCCTGCTGTAGCGGTTTCAACCCAACGGCAGAACCGGCCACGACAATGGAGCAGACCAGACACAGTACCAGCACCACCAGCAGCGTTTTGCTGATACTGTCGTTATTTTTGATCTCAGCCACGCGCCTTCCTCCGCTTAATGTTGGCGCGCACGACCAGGTAGTCGAACAGCGGCGCAAACAGATTGGCAAACAGAATGGCCAACATCATCCCTTCCGGATAGGCCGGGTTGACCACGCGAATCAGTACACACATCACCCCAATGAGCGCGCCGTAGCACCATTTACCTCTGTCGGTAAACGAAGCCGAGACGGGATCGGTGGCCATGAACATCATGCCAAACGCAAAGCCTCCCAGCACGAGGTGCCAGTACCACGGCATGGAGAACATCGGGTTAGTGTCTGAACCAATGAAATTGAAAAGCGTGGCGGTGAGGACCATCCCAAGCATGACGCCAGCGACAATGCGCCAGGACGCCACGCGGCCAAAGAGGATGATGGCTCCGCCGATCAAAATCATCAGGGTAGACACTTCACCGATGGAGCCTGGAATATTGCCAATAAACGCATCAAACCAGGTGACAGGCTGTCCGGTTGCATTGTTAACCAGCGTTTCGCCGCCACCTGCCGCCCACTGTGAAAGTGGCGTCGCGCCGGAGAATCCGTCTGCTGCCGTCCACACCAGGTCGCCCGAGATTTGCGCCGGATAAGCAAAGAACAGGAACGCGCGCCCTGCCAGTGCCGGGTTGAGGAAGTTGCGTCCGGTCCCGCCGAAGATCTCCTTGGCAATCACCACGCCAAAGCTGATCCCCATCGCCGCCTGCCAGAGCGGCAGCGTTGGCGGAACAATCAGCGCAAACAGAATAGAGGTAACAAAGAAGCCCTCGTTGATCTCATGTTTGCGAATAATAGCGAACAGAACCTCCCAGAAACCGCCCACAATAAAGACAGTCATATAGATGGGGAGGAAGAAGACAGCGCCCAGCGTCATCATGCTGATCCAGCCTGCATCTGCCGCAAAGCTCACCCCCAGCGACTGCGCCAGACGATAGTGCCAGTCAGACTGAATCACCTGCGCCAGCTGCTCTGCATCGTACATATGGTGCAGCGCCGGAATAGTCTGCAACCCAACGTTATACATCCCCCAGAACATGGCCGGGAAGACCGCAAACCAGACCAGAATCATCATTCGCTTGAGGTCGATGGCGTCGCGAACGTGCGCCGCGCCTTTCGTCACCAGACCCGGGGTGTAGAAAATGGTCGTTGTCGCTTCATACAGCGGGTAGTACTTTTTGAGCTTCCCTTCGGTAAAGTGCGGCTCAATTTTTTCAAAGAGGTGTTTTAAGCCCATGGTTATCCTTCCTGCTCAATGCGGGTTAACACCTCGCGCAATACGGGTCCATATTCGTATTTACCTGGACACACATAGGTACACAGCGCCAGATCTTCCTCGTCCAGCTCCAGACAGCCCAGCGCCTGGGCACCGTCGGTATCGCCGGCCAGCAGATCGCGCAGCAGCACAGTGGGCAGAATATCCAGCGGCATCACGCGTTCGTAGTTGCCAATCGGGACCATGGCGCGCTCACCGCCGTTGGAGCTGGTGGAGAAGTTAAACAGCTTACGACGCAAAAAGTGGCCGAGCGTGGTACGGGTTACCGAGTATTTTTCCGCGCCAGGCAGCACCCAGCCGAACAGCTCTTTCTCGCGCCCTTCAAGCACCACGCTCACCTGAAGATGGAAACGACCCAGCCAGGCCATCGGGCCTGTCGCGTGCCTGCCGCTCAGCACCGAACCGGAAATAATGCGGTTTTCACCTTCTTTCGTTTCGCCAGCCAACAGCGCCGTCAGGTCTGCCCCAAGCAGCGTGCGAACCAGACGCGGTTGGGTTGCCTGAGGGCCGCCGATGGCAATAATGCGTTCTGCGCACAGCTCACCCGTGGTGAAGAGCTTACCGATAGCGATCACGTCCTGATAATTAAGATGCCAGACCTGTTTCGTCAGGCTTACCGGCTCCAGGAAATGAATATGCGTTCCCACCAGCCCGGCCGGATGCGGGCCGGCAAATTCATTAAAGGCGACCTGCCCTTGCGGATGCCCGCCCAGCTTACCGCCGCTGGCCTGGCAGACATGCACTTTGCCCGGCGTCAGGCGCGTTAACACGGTGAGGCCGGCATCGAAAGCTTTGCGTTCCGCCAGGATAAGAGGCTGCGGATCCGCGCTGAGCGGGTTAGTGTCGATGGCCGTAACGAAGATAGCGGCTGGCACAGTGCCAGGTACGGGTGTTTTGCTATAGGGACGCGTGCGAAGCGCCGTCCACAGTCCTGACTCCAGCAGTTGCGTCTGCACCGCGTCGTGGCTGAGGGTAGCGAGATCGGCGGCGTCAAAACGCGCAAACTCGCGTTTTTCGTCACCTTCAATTTGAATGACAACCGACTGCAGGACGCGACGCTCACCACGATGGATGGCGACGACGGTACCGCTGGCAGGGGCTGTAAACATAACGCCAGGATTTTTTTTATCCTCGAAGAGTGCCTGGCCTTTTATTACACGATCGCCTTCCTGTACCAGCATCGCGGGGCGCATGCCCACGTAATCATCACCCACAATAGCGACATGATGAATACTGGCGCCGGTCGTTACGTGCTGTTCAGGCACGCCAGAGATTGGCAGATCGAGTCCTTTTCTGATTCTAAACATGTGGTTAGCAGGTATCCATGAACAACAATCCAGAGAGGCCGGAGTGTACCATTTTCGGCCCTGCCAAGGGCAGTAAATCCGCCGTCTGGCGCGCCGAAATGCGAGCTATTGCGCAAAGTTCCTGGAGTCAGGACAATATGAATGGGTTATAAAGTAAAACTAATTTGTAAACGCAAAGGTTGGCTCTTGCGAAAATCTCCATCGGTGCTAATGTGAGCGCTCCTGTCCAGATTAGTCTGATTTCGGGTGTCTTTTGCCGTTCTGGCAAGTTGGTCATTGTTTTATCAAGGAACCAGTAGTATGCGTAAAATCGCATTGTTCATTGCGATGCTTCTGATACCGTGCATGTCGTTTGCCGGGCTGCTTGGCAGTAATAGTTCAACGACGCCGGTCAGCAAAGAGTATAAACAGCAGTTGATGGGATCCCCTGTTTATATTCAAATCTTCAAGGAAGAGCGCACACTCGATCTGTTTGTCAAAATGGGCGAGACGTATCAACTGCTCGATAGCTACAAAATCTGTAACTATTCTGGCGGACTGGGGCCGAAACAGCGCCAGGGTGACTTCAAAAGTCCGGAAGGGTTTTACAACGTTCAGCGTAACCAGCTAAAACCGGACAGCCGCTTCTATAAAGCGATTAACATCGGTTTCCCTAACGCCTTTGACCGTGCGCACGGTTACGAAGGGAAATACCTGATGATCCACGGCGCCTGCGTGTCTGTCGGCTGTTATGCGATGACGGATTCCGGCATTGATGAAATCTTCCAGTTTGTCACGGGCGCACTGGTCTTCGGCCAGCCGAATGTTCAGGTCAGCATCTATCCGTTCCGTATGACGGATGCCAACATGGCGCGCCATAAGTACTCTGTTTACACAGATTTCTGGAAACAGCTAAAACCGGGTTATGACTACTTCGAGCAGACCCATAAGCCGCCGGTGGTGTCCATCGTCAATGGCCGTTACGTGGTGAGTAAACCGCTCAGCCATGAAGTGGTTCAGCCTCAGCTGGCGTCAAATTACGCGGTCCCCGAGACAAAATAGCGCCCACTCGCCTGGCATGATCTTTTGCCAGGTTTCGTTGCCCGTCAGCGGCTGCGTTGCAATGACAGTGACCACATCGTTCGGTGTGGTCTCCTTCTGAAAATCAATTTCCACATCCTGATCGAGCAGCGTGGCGACGCCAAACGGCGCACGTCGGGTGATCCAGAACAGATTCGTCGAGCAGAATGCCATCACGTAGCGTCCGTCAGACAGCAGCATATTAAACACGCCCTTCTCGCGTAACTCAGACGCCAGTGACGCTATGTACTTAAATACTGCGGTCATGTTGCCGGGCGTACGGGGGTAGCGCTCGGTCAGCTTGTGCAGCAGCCAGCAAAATGCTTTTTCGCTGTCCGTTTCACCGACAGGACGAAAATTGCCGGTTTCCAGTGATTTATAGCCCGAGAGCTGCCCGTTGTGCGCATAGGTCCAGTTACGTCCCCACAGTTCACGGGTAAACGGATGGGTATTTTCCAGCGCCACTTCGCCGCGATTGGCCTGGCGGATATGGGCGATCACCGAACAGGATTTAATAGGATAGTCCTGCACCAGTCTGGCAATGGGTGAGTTAAAGCTGGGTTGTGGATCTTTAAACGTGCGACATCCTTTGCCTTCGTAGAAGGTAATGCCCCAGCCGTCTTTATGCGGCCCGGTTCCTCCACCGCGCTGAACCAGCCCGGTGAAACTAAAGCAGATATCGGTTGGCACATTGGCGCTCATCCCGAGCAGTTCGCACATAAAACACCTCCACAACAGCGGGGGGCACCGGCGCCCCCCAGCGAAGTCTTACTTAACCATCTCTTTTTCGATCAGTTGGATCAGGATGTGGATCACTTTGATGTGAATTTCCTGAACGCGATCCGCATAACCGAAGTGTGGTACACGGATTTCAATGTCCGCTGTACCGTCCATCTTACCGCCATCTTTCCCGGTCAGGGTGATCACTTTCATGCCCTTCTCACGCGCGGCGGCGATCGCTTTGATCACGTTAGCGGAGTTACCGGACGTGGAGATCCCCAGCAGCACGTCGCCTTCACGGCCTACGGCTTCAACGTAGCGGGAAAAGATATGGTCGTAACCGAAGTCGTTGCCTACACAGGAGATGTGGCTCACGTCGGAAATCGCAATCGCCGGGTAGCCCGGACGGTTTTCGCGATAGCGTCCGGTCAGCTCTTCGGCGAAGTGCATGGCGTCACAGTGGGAACCGCCGTTACCGCAGGAGAGCACTTTACCGCCGGCTTTGAAGCTGTCGGCAAGCAGGACCGCCGCGCGCTGAATAGCGTGAATATTGGCATCATCTTTCAGAAAATTCGCCAGCGTTTCCGCCGCTTCGTTCAGTTCGTTACGAATAAGATCCTGGTACATGAGGATAATCCTTCAGTATTGATGAAATAACACAGTGGAGTGTACCGGATAGCAGTAAAAGCGAGAAGCTAAAGCCATGCGAATCGTCCGGCGTTTTGATTTTTTGTGCCGGCTAAAACGCGAACAATGTGAACCAGGTTGTAATTATTTTGTAAACGCATTGCTAAAGGAAATGACATCAACTACAACCATATCATCACAAGTGGTCAGACCTCCTACAAGCAAGGGAGCTTTTCTTTATGATGATTTTGAGCATTTTCGCAACCGTTGTGCTGCTCGGGGTGTTGTTCTATCACCGTGTCAGTTTATTCCTGAGTAGCCTGATTCTTCTGGCCTGGACGGCTGCACTTGGCGTCGTTGGCCTGTGGAATATCTGGGTACTTGTTCCCCTGGCAATCATTTTGCTGCCGTTTAACCTGACGCCGATGCGTAAGTCGATGATCTCCGCGCCGGTGTTCAAGGGATTCCGTAAAGTGATGCCGCCGATGTCGCGCACGGAGAAAGAAGCGATTGATGCGGGCACGACCTGGTGGGAAGGCGATCTGTTCCAGGGCAACCCGGACTGGAAAAAGCTGCACAACTACCCGCAGCCGCGTCTGACCGCCGAAGAACAAGCCTTTATTGACGGCCCGGTGGAAGAAGCCTGCCGCATGGCGAACGATTTTGCCATCACTCACGAAATGGCCGACCTGCCGCCTGAGCTGTGGGCATATCTGAAAGAGCATCGCTTCTTCGCGATGATCATTAAGAAAGAGTACGGCGGTCTGGAATTCTCCGCTTACGCTCAGGCTCGCGTCCTGCAAAAACTGGCGGGTGTTTCCGGGATCCTGGCGATCACCGTTGGCGTGCCAAACTCCTTAGGCCCGGGCGAGCTGTTACAGCATTACGGTACGGAAGAGCAGAAAGATCACTATCTGCCGCGTCTGGCGCGTGGTCAGGAAATTCCGTGCTTCGCGCTGACCAGCCCGGAAGCCGGTTCTGATGCCGGTGCGATCCCGGATACTGGCGTGGTCTGCATGGGCGAATGGCAGGGCGAACAGGTGCTGGGCATGCGCCTGACCTGGAACAAACGTTATATCACCCTGGCGCCTATCGCCACCGTACTCGGTCTGGCGTTCAAACTTTCTGACCCGGAAAAACTGCTGGGCGGTGAAGAAGATCTGGGCATTACCTGTGCGCTGATCCCAACCTCGACCCCGGGGGTTGAAATTGGTCGTCGTCATTTCCCGCTGAACGTACCGTTCCAGAACGGCCCGACTCGCGGTCAGGATATCTTTGTGCCGATTGACTACATCATCGGTGGACCGAAAATGGCCGGTCAGGGCTGGCGTATGCTGGTGGAATGTCTGTCGGTGGGCCGCGGCATTACCCTACCGTCGAACTCTACCGGCGGTCTGAAATCGGTGGCGATGGGGATTGGGGCTTACGCGCATATCCGCCGTCAGTTCAAAATCTCCATCGGCAAGATGGAAGGTATCGAAGAGCCGCTGGCGCGCATTGCGGGCAATGCCTACGTGATGGACGCCGCAGCCTCGCTGATTACCTACGGTATTATGCTGGGCGAAAAACCTGCCGTGCTGTCGGCGATTGTGAAGTACCACTGTACCCACCGCGCACAGCAGTCAATTATTGATGCAATGGATATCGCAGGCGGTAAAGGCATTATGCTTGGCGAAGGCAACTTCCTGGCGCGCGGCTATCAGGGCGCACCGATTGCCATCACCGTGGAAGGGGCAAACATCCTGACCCGCAGCATGATGATCTTCGGCCAGGGGGCGATTCGCTGCCATCCTTACGTGCTGGAAGAGATGGCCGCCGCGCAGAATAACGACGTGGATGCCTTCGACAAGCTGCTGTTCAAACATATCGGTCACGTTGGCAGCAATGAAGTTCGCAGCTTCTGGCTCGGCCTGACGCGGGGGCTGACCAGCGCGACGCCGACCCGCGATGCAACTAAACGTTACTACCAACACCTGAACCGTCTGAGCGCTAACCTGGCGCTGCTGTCTGACGTCTCCATGGCCGTTCTGGGCGGAAGCCTGAAGCGTCGCGAACGCATCTCCGCCCGTCTGGGTGATGTGCTGAGCCAGATCTTCCTGGCCTCTGCGGTGCTGAAACGCTACGACGATGAAGGCCGTCAGGAAGCGGATCTGCCGCTGGTGCACTGGGGCGTGCAGGATGCGATGTATCAGGCGGAACAGGCGATTGACGACCTGCTGGCAAACTTCCCGAACCGCTTCGTGGCGGGCGCCCTGCGCGCGGTGATCTTCCCGACCGGTCGTCACCATCTGGCACCGTCTGACAAGCTGGATCATAAAGTGGCGAAGATCCTCCAGGTACCAAGCGCAACCCGTTCCCGTATTGGCCGTGGTCAATACCTGGAACCTACCCCGCATAACCCGGTAGGTTTGCTGGAAGAAGCGCTGCTTGACGTGATGGCCGCCGACCCGATTCACCAGAAGATCTGCAAACAGCTGGGCAAAAACCTGCCGTTTACACGACTGGATGAGCTGGCAAAACAGGCGCTGGCGGGTGGCATCATCGACAACAGCGAAGCTGCGATTCTGGTGAAAGCCGAAGAGAGCCGTCTGCGCAGTATTAACGTGGATGATTTCGAACCAGAAGAGCTGGCGACTCAGCCGGTAAAGCTGCCAGAGAAGCACCGCAAACCTGAAGCGGCATAAGGTATTTTGCTCTCACAAACCCCGCCCCGCGCGGGGTTTTTTATTGCCACATTTTCTGGTAATGACGTGCTACAGTGTCAAAAAGTGTTTATTAAGGAGCCTGTATCGTGCCTGGTTTAAAGATTTCTGTTTTGCAGCAACCTTTAGTGTGGATGGACGGCCCCGCCAACCTTCGCCATTTTGATCGCCAGCTGGAAGAGATTACCGGACGCGATGTGATTGTCCTGCCGGAGATGTTCACCACAGGTTTCGCGATGGAGGCAGCAAAACAGTCCATGCCGCAGGACGAGGTGGTGGCCTGGATGCACGCCAGGGCGCAGGAAACAAACGCGCTGATTGTCGGCAGCGTCGCGCTCCAGACCGGGCGCGGACCGGTCAATCGCTTCCTGCTGGTCGAGCCGGAAGGAAACGTCCATTTCTACGATAAGCGCCATCTGTTCCGCATGGCGGATGAACATCAACATTATGAAGCCGGAAACGAACGCGTGGTATTTGAATGGCGCGGCTGGCGTATTCTGCCGCTGGTCTGCTATGACCTGCGCTTCCCGGTGTGGTCGCGCAACCGCAACGATTATGACCTGGCGTTGTACGTCGCCAACTGGCCCGCCCCACGCTCCCTGCACTGGCAGGCTTTACTGACCGCGCGCGCGATTGAAAATCAGGCTTATGTCGTTGGCTGTAACCGTGTAGGAACGGACGGTAACGGGCATCACTATCGCGGTGACAGCCGGGTGATCAGTCCGCAGGGTGAGATTATTGCCACCGCCGAGCCGCATCAGGCGACACGAATTGACGCTGAGATCTCGTTAACGGCGTTAAAGGAGTATCGGGAGAAGTTTCCGGCCTGGCAGGATGCAGATCCATTTAGCATTGGATAAGAAAAAGCCGGGTGGCGGCTGCGCCTTACCCGGCCTACAAATCAGCTCACCAACGCCTGCCCGTCTTTGCGGCTCTCCGTCGCAGCCACGTAGTGCCCTTCCGGCATACGGTAAATCACCTGCGCGCCGCCAAAATTGTAATCCTGAAGCGGATCTTCCACCACGATCTGGTGTCCGCGCTCGCGCAGCGCCGCGATGGTATTGCGATCGAAGGTCGATTCAACAACCACTTCCCTGCCCTGCACCACGCGCCAGCGCGGGGCGTCAATCGCCGCTTGCGGGTTTTGCCCGTGCAGCATAATGCGCAGCGCCATCTGCATGTGCCCCTGCGCCTGCATCGGGCCGCCCATCACGCCGAAGGACATCAGCGGTTTGCCGTTACCGTCCATCGCAAAGCCCGGAATGATGGTGTGGAAAGGACGCTTGCTGCCCGCCAGCGCGTTCGGGTGTTTGGGATCGAGTACAAAGCCGCAGCCGCGGTTTTGCAGGCTGATCCCCGTATCCGGCACCACGATCCCTGAACCGAAGCCCATAAAATTGGACTGAATAAAGGAGATCATCATCCCGCTGGAATCCGCTGCGCTGAGGTAAACCGTCCCACTCTGCGTCGGCGATCCGTACACAAAATCAGAGGCTTTATCGTGATTGATAAGCGCGGCGCGCGACTTCAGATAATGGTCGCTCAGCAGCGCTTTGGCGGCAAACTCCATATGCTCTTCATCCGCAACGTAGCGATCGAGATCCGCCAGCGCCAGCTTCATTGCCTCTATAGAGAGGTGCAGCCCCTGCACGGAATCCGGGTGATGTTTCTCGATGCCGCACTGCTCCAGAATGCCGAGCGCAATCAGGGTGGCGATCCCCTGACCGTTTGGTGGCAATTCCTGCACCGAACCGCCCGCGAAGTCGCGCGATAGCAGTTCCACCCAGTCCACACGGTGATTCGCCAGGTCTGCTTCGGTCAGGTGTGCACCATGTGCTTTGGCGAAGGCGGCAATTTTCTGCGCCAGTTCGCCACGGTAAAACGCGTCGCCGTTGGTTTTGGCGATCAGCTCCAGTGAGTTCGCCTGCGCCGGGTTACGGAATATCTCCCCCACGCGCGGCGCGCGGCCTTCCGGCGCAAAGCAGGCACTAAACCCGGGCTGATCTTTCAGCTTGTTGTAGCCGCGCTGCCAGAGATGGCCGATCAGCGGCGAGACCGGGAAACCGTTACGCGCGTAATCAATGGCTGGCTGCGCGAGCGTGGTCAGCGGCAGCGTGCCAAAACGTTCAGCCAGCGCCACCCAGCCCGACACCGCACCCGGCACGGTCACCGCGTCCCAGCCGATTTCCGGTACGGCGGTTTTTCCGGCAAACAGATCCGCATGCCAGCTGGCTGGCGAACGACCGGACGCATTCAGACCGTGAAGTTTTTCACCGTCCCAGACAATGGCAAAAGCATCGCTGCCGATGCCGTTGCCGGTCGGCTCGACAACGGTCAGCGCCATGGCGGTCGCAACCGCCGCATCAACGGCATTTCCGCCCAGCTGTAGCATCTTCATTCCCGCCTGTGCCGCCAGCGGCTGCGAGGTGGCAACGGCGTTATGGCCCATCATAGGCGGGCGTCGTGAATCGTAACCGGTTGTAAAATCGAGCGCTTTGGTCATCATGACTCCTTAGTCGTGGCGCGGATCGAGCGCATCGCGCAGCCCGTCGCCGAGTAAATTAAAGCCCTGAACGGCAAGGAAAATCGCCACGCCGGGGAAAACCGACATCCACGGCGCCTGTTCGAGAAACCCTTTTGCGGTGTTGAGCATGGAGCCCCAGGATGGGTTCGGCGGCTGTTGGCCTAACCCTAAAAACGAAAGGCTGGCTTCGGCGATAATCGCCGAGGCAATGGCCAGCGTGGCCTGCACCAGGATAGGTGACATCACGTTGGGCAGAACGTATTTAATGATGATCCAGCGGTCCGGCAGGCCAATCGCCCGCGCGCCGTCGATGTACTCTTCGTTGCGAATGGCGATCACCTGGCCGCGCGTCAGGCGGGCGAAGATCGGCATTGCCGAGAGTCCAATAGCGATCATGGCATTCGTCAGGCTTGGGCCTAAGAATGCTCCCAGCGCGATCGCCATGATCAGGAATGGACAGGCCAGCAGTGCCTCAATAAAGCGGGAGATCACCCCGTCCCACATCTTCTGGAAATAACCCGCCACCAGCCCCAGCGGCACGCCGATGACAACCGCGATCGCCACCGACATACAGCCCGCCATCAGCGAGGTTCTCGCCCCCCAGATAATGCGGGACAAGATATCGCGCCCCAGCTCGTCGGTGCCGAACCAGTACATCGCCGATGGCGCTTTGCGCACCGCGAGGAAGTTAGCTTTGACCGGGTCAAATGGCGCGATCCACGGCGCCAGCAGCGCCACCAGCACAAAAAAGCCCACCACAATCGCGCCAATCACCGCACTTTTATTAGCGAGGAATTTTTTCAGCACCCGGTTTTGCGCGCGCGGCAGCGCGGGCGCCACGGTTTGCGTCGTCAGTTCCGCCATGATTAACCTCGCATTTTCGGGTTGATAAGGACGTAGAGCACGTCAGCCAGCAGGTTGAGCATCAGGAAACCGATCGCCACGATCAGCACTACGCCCTGCACCACCGCGTAGTCGCGGTTGAACACCGAGTCGACGATCATTTTGCCGAAGCCCGGAATGGTGAACACCTGCTCGGTCAGCACCGCCCCGCCCAGCAGCTCGCCGAACAGCAACGTGGTGAGGGTGATCACCGGCACCAGCGCATTGCGAAAGGCGTGCTTCAGGATCACCGCTTTCGGCAGCAGCCCCTTAGCGCGCGCGGTGCGGATGTAATCCGCTTTCAGCACCGCAATCATCGACGCGCGGGTATGGCGCATCAGCGTCGCCGCCAGGCCGGTTCCGAGCACGGACGCGGGCAGCAGCAATGTCCGCAGGTTCTGGATCGGATCTTCACTGAACGGCACATAACCGGACGCAGGCAACCATTGCAGGTTTACTGAAAAGACCAGAATCAGCAGGATCCCCAGCCAGAAGTGCGGTATTGAGATCCCCGAGATCGCCACAAAATTCGCCCCGTGATCGATCCAGCTGTTTTTGTTCACCGCCGCGAGGATCCCCATGCTGATACCAAACACCAGCGCGATAATCATCGCCAGCAGCGACAGTTCCAGCGTGACCGGCAGCTTGCTGGCAATCAGTTGCGTGACCGGCTCATGAGTGCGTAAGGAGACACCCAGATCGCCTTGCAGCGCGCGCGTCAGCCAGTTGAAATACTGCACGGGGATCGGCGCGTCCAGATTCAGCTCAGCACGCAGCTGGGCGATCACCGCCGGATCGCGCTCCTCCCCGGCCATGGCAATCAGCGGATCGCCAGGCAGCAGCTTTTGCAGGCCGAACACCATCATGCTCACCAGCAGCAGAGTGGGTATAGCCAGCAGCAGACGTTTGCAAATCAGTTCCAGCATGGGTTCTCCTCAGGAGGTTTATTTCGCCAGCGTTAAGCCAGCCAGACGCACAATGCCGTCCGGGTACGCTTTAAAGCCCTGCACGCGCTTGTTCAGGCCAAAAATGCGCGGTTCGAAGTAAAGGTATGCAATCGGCATATCGGTCTGAAGCTGCTTCACAACCTTGTCATACAGCGGCTGGCGAGCGGCCTGATCGGTGCTCTGGCGCGCCTGCGTCAGCCATTCATCCACCTGAGCATTGCTGTAGCGGCCGTCGTTGAGGGTGCCTTTGCTGTTGATAAAGCCGTAGATGCTGCCATCTGGATCCGGGCGACCCGACCAGCCGGAGAAGCTCAACTGGTAGTCACCGCTCTGCTGGCGATCCAGCAGCGTGGCGAACTCGGTCATTTGCAGGTTCAGGTTAAAGCCCGCCTCTGCCACCATCGCCTGCAATACCTGGCCCACCTGCTGCGAGGTTGGGTTGTTCGGCACTAGTAGATTGACGGTCAGCGGCGCGGTGACGCCTGCGGCTTTCAGCAGCGCTTTGGCTTTGTCGACGTCACGCGGGGGAACCGGAAGATTGACGTGATACGGGCTTACCGGCGAAAACGCCTGGTTTGCCGGAGTGTAAAGCCCTTCGAACACTACCTGGTTTAAAGCATCGCGATCGATGGCCTGGGAAAATGCTTCACGCACGCGGGCATCTTTGAAGGGATCGTTCGCCGGGACTTTGCCATTGTTAATATTAAAGGTGATGCCCTGGTATCCGAGGCCCGTCACCTTCGCCAGCGCCAGCTTGCTGTCGGCTTCGACGGTTTTGACGTCGCTGGCGGCAATGCCTTCGGTCAGGTCGAGATCGCCCGCGCGCAGGTTCGCCAGGCGCACGGAGGCATCCGGGATCGGCAGATAGATAATTTTATCGAAGTGGTAGGCGTCTTTGTTCCAGTAGTTGTCGAAGCGGGTCAGCACAATGCGGTCCTGCGACACGCGGCTGTCGAATTTATAGGGGCCGGAACAGACCGGATGGGCGGCAAAATCGGCTTTTTTCGCGGCTTCCGGCGCCATCATTGCGCCTGCGCGATCGGTGAGCTGCATCAGAAGTGCGGCATCCGGCGTTTTCAGGTGCAGGGCTATCTGCATCGGGCCGGTGACCTCCACCGACTCAACAGAAGAGAGTTCACTTTTACGCAGAGAGCCTTTTAGCGTCAGGGCCCGGTCGAGGTTGTATTTCGCGGCGGCGGCATCGAATTTTTCACCGTCGTGGAAGGCCACGCCTTCACGGAGATCCAGGGTCAGCGTTTTGCCGTCATCGCTCCACGCCCAGGATTTCGCCAGTCCCGGCACCACCTTGAGGTGCTCGTCCACGTCCACTAGCCGGTCACACAGGGAGGCAAAGACGAAGCGGCCATAATAGGTACGCGCCAGATGCGGGTCCAGCATGTCCGGATCTGCACCCAGGCCGATTCGCAGCACGCTTTCAGAATGGGCGGGCAGCGCCGCACCAAGCAACATAACACTTCCCAGTACGGTCAAAAGAGAATTACGCATTGTCATTATCATGAGTTCCTTGAAGGAAGGGAGGAGTGAGTAGCCGCGTGTTCAAACAGCGCGCGGCGGCGCAAAAATGCGGCGGATGGCGGTGCGATCTGTATAACGCTGCGATCGCGATTAATCTCCTGCCAGCGGTGGCAGGCGACCTGACGTCCGCCGTCGATTACCTGATGAATCGGCTCAACCTGACGACATTCATCGCTAACATAGGGGCAACGGGTGTGGAAACGGCAGCCGGAGGGCGGATTAGCCGGGTTCGGTAAATCACCCTGCAACAGCGGCGCATCCCGCGCTACGCCTGGCTGCATTTGCGGCGCAGAGGCAATTAATGCCTGGGTATAAGGATGCAGCGGCGCGTCGAAGATATCGTCGACGGTGGCCAGCTCGACGATTTGCCCAAGATACATCACCGCCACGCGGTCGCTCATATGACGGATAACTGCCAGACCGTGGGCGACGATCACCATCGTTAGCCCCAACTGGTGCTTCAGGCTTTCCAGTAAATTGACCACCTGTGCCTGGACGGAAACATCCAGTGCGGAAACCGGTTCATCGCCCAGCAGCAGCTTTGGGCCTGACGCCAGCGCGCGCGCAATGCCGATACGCTGACGCTGCCCGCCGGAAAATTCGTGCGGATAACGTCCGGCCCAGGCCGCGGGCAAGCCGACCGTCCTGAGCAGCTCGGCGACGTGGTACTGGCGATCCGCTTTTTTCATGTTCTGGTGCAGCCACAGCGGCTCACCGACAATCTGTTCTACCGTCATGCGCGGGTTCAGCGAGGCGAAGGGATCCTGAAAGATGATCTGTAGCTCACGCCGGAGCTGGTTCAGACGTGCGCCTGAGGCGTGGGTGATCTCCTCACCCTGATAAAATACGCGCCCTTCGCTGGCGCCCAGCAGGCGCAGCAGCAGCCGGCCGAGGGTGGATTTCCCGGAACCTGATTCGCCGACAATAGCCAGCGTTTCGCCTGGCAGCACCGACAGTGAAACGCGGTCAACAGCCGTGACAAAGCGGGCCGGCGTAAACAGTTTTTTCGGGCCGGGGAAAAGCTTGCTCAGATCCCGGGCTTCAAGAATGGGCGTGGTCATGCAATTTCTCCCAGGGCAATGTGTTGTTCCAGCGGCACGCGGAAGCAGGCAACCTGATGACCCGTGCCGAGCATAGTGAGCGGTGGTTTTTCAGCATGACAGCGCGTCTGCGCGAAGGGACACCGGGTGGCGAAGCGGCAGCCCTGAGGCATAGATTCCGGCAGCGGGACCGATCCGGGAATGGTGGAAAGCTGGCCCTTGCGTACGCCAAGGGAGGGGATCGAGCCCATCAGGCCAATTGTGTACGGGTGCTGCGGGTCGGCAAATATCGCCTCGACGCTTCCCTGCTCTACTACCTGTCCGGCGTACATTACCGCCACCTGCTGTGCCACTTCGGCCACCACGCCTAAATCGTGAGTGATCATCAGCACCGCCGTGCCCGTTTCTTCTTTTAGGGTATTGAGCAGGGCGAGAATTTGCGCCTGAATGGTCACGTCCAGAGCGGTAGTGGGTTCGTCAGCGATCAGTAATTTGGGATGGTTTATCAGGGCCATCGCAATCATCACGCGCTGGCGCATACCGCCGGAAAGCTGATGCGGGTAAGCCTTGAGGCGCATCTCTGCGGCCGGGATCTGCACCTTCTCCAGGATCTGTAGCGCAACCGTCATCGCCTCAGCCCGGGAGATCGTTTGATGGCGCATCACCGCTTCACTGAGCTGATCGCCAAGCGTGAAAGCCGGGTTGAGCGAGGTCATGGGCTCCTGGAATATCATCGCCAGCTCGCTGCCGCGCAGATTGGCATACTCGCGCGGCGAGAGCTTGCGCAGATCGTGGCGGCGGAAGTGCATCTCCCCGCTGACGATCCTGGCGCTGGCAGGCAATAACCCCATCAGCGCCAGGGAAGTGATGCTTTTACCACAGCCGGACTCGCCCACCAGCGCCAGCGTTTCGCCCGCCCTTACCATCAGCGAGATATCTTCGAGCACACTCACCGGCGAGCCCGCGAATTTAACGTTGAGGTTTTGCAGCCGCAGTACGGGAGTGGAGTCCTTAAAGGGTATCGTCGTCATAGCGTGGAATCGTCCTCAAGGTGGATGGCCTGAATCAGGGCGGTTTGCAGGCTGAGCAGGTGTTCGCGCATGGCGGCCGCAGCTTCATTAGGCTGGCGATGAATAATCGCTGACATGATTTTGTGATGGTGGTCGTTGTAGTTGTCGACACGTTCGGGGGTGCGGGCAAGCTCGCGTAAATACTGCCAGCCGGGCTCCCGGCGGACGGCATCTATCGCATCGAAAAGCCCTAGCATCAGGCGGTTGCCGGCAGCTTCCGCAATGGCGCGGTGAAAGGCGCTATCCCACAGTTCGTTAAGATCGCGGTCATCCGGGCTGACCTTGTCAATGCGTTCCAGCATGCGCTGCATGAGCGCGAGGTTTTCCCTGGTGGCACGCAGTGCCGCAAGTCGGGCTAAGCCGGGTTCGAGCTGTAGTCGAGCTTCCATGACTTCCAGCAGGTTGGTTTGCTGAACCAATCCCTGAAGCGCCAACGGCTCAACAGGGGCAGCCGGACCAATGAAGGTACCTTTGCCCTGCTTGCGCCAGATCCGCCCTTCTTCTTCCAGCACGTCCAGCGCGCGACGCACTTCGCGTCGTCCTACGCCGAGTGTTTCCGATAGCTCACGTTCAGTGGGCAGCGGAGTGCCTGGTGTTGACTCGTGCTGGTTGATAAGCCCGCGCAACTGGTCAAGCGCGGTGCTGGAATTTGCTAAAACCCGTGAAGGTTTTTCCATATTGGTTCGCTCGCTTTCATCATGACTTTATTTTTATTAACGATAAGTTATTGATATGACGGACTACTTATCGTGCTAATGATTAAGCAATAAGCGAACCAATAGCGCATTGGTTCAGATCTTTTCTGAAAAATGATCGGTAACCGAATGATTTCTTATGAATTATTTTTACATAATTATTACATAACTAAGTGAGGTTCGGAGAGGGGATGGGCAAACAATGCACAAAAGCAGTGCAAATAACGCACTAAAACCGTGCAAATGTTAATAAATTGCACTGATTATATTAACTTTTTGTTAACGAAAATAAGAAGAGAGATAAGCGAGTGTAGGGAGTATAAAACGACGAAAGCCTGAATCATTTCTGATTCAGGCTTTCTGAATAGTGGCGGAACGGACGGGACTCGAACCCGCGACCCCCTGCGTGACAGGCAGGTATTCTAACCGACTGAACTACCGCTCCACTGTTCCCGTTTGGGGAACGAGGCGAATATTACGGTTTGCCTCTGAACTCGTCAACGCTTTTTCTCAGGTTTTGAATCGTTTGCTGCAAAAATCACCCAAACGGCGATTTAACAAACGTTTCCGCCTTTTTTCATCCACGCCACAGACAGCTTCCGCCCTTCTTCTGCACTAAATCGAGGCGAGATTCGTGGTTCATTAGCTCTTCATCACTGGCTAAAACAACCCGCAGGCGATTAGCCTGGCGCACGACACGCTGAATGCCGCCTTCATCCCGCGTCTGCTGGGATTCATTTTCCATACTGAATTTTATCGACGTTTGCCCGCCGGTCATGGTCAGGTAAACATCGGCCAGGATCTGGGCATCGAGCAATGCGCCGTGCAGGGTTCGCTTGGTGTTGTCTATCTCATAGCGAGAGCACAGGGCATCAAGGCTGTTACGCTTGCCGGGAAACATCTTCCTTGCCAGCGCCAGGCTATCCGTGACTTTACAGAACGTATTGGTCTTTGGAATATCGCGGTTGAGCTTGCTGAACTCATAGTCCATAAAGCCGATATCGAACGACGCGTTATGAATGACAAGTTCCGCACCTCTGATGTAGTCGAGAAATTCATCCGCGACATCGGCGAAGGTGGGCTTATCCAGCAAAAACTCATCGGCAATCCCGTGAACGCCGAACGCTTCCGGATCCACCAGCCGATCGGGTTTGAGGTAAACGTGGAAGTTGTTGCCCGTAAGACGGCGGTTCACCACTTCAACGGCACCAATCTCAATGATTTTGTGCCCTTCGTAGTGGGCGCCAATCTGGTTCATACCGGTGGTTTCGGTATCAAGAACAATCTGGCGAGTAATTGCAGTGCTCATAGCGGTCATTTATGTCAGACTTATCGTTTTACTGAACGTTTCAAATACAGGAAGTCTACCAGAGATGCGTAAACAGGTAGAAATTTTCACCGATGGATCTTGTCTCGGTAACCCAGGGCCCGGCGGCTATGGCGCCATTATGCGCTATCGCCAGCATGAAAAAACATTTAGTGAAGGCTATTTCCTGACCACCAACAACCGCATGGAGTTGATGGCGGCCATCGTGGCGCTGGAAGCCTTAAAAGAACATTGTGACGTGGTGCTGAGTACCGACAGCCAGTATGTTCGCCAGGGCATTACCCAATGGATCCACAACTGGAAAAAGCGCGGTTGGAAAACGGCAGAGAAAAAACCCGTCAAGAATGTCGATCTCTGGAAGCGTCTTGATGCCGCCCTCGGTCAGCACGAAATCAAATGGGAGTGGGTAAAGGGGCACGCCGGTCACCCTGAAAACGAACGCTGTGACGAGCTGGCTCGCGCGGCGGCATCAAACCCAACCCATGAGGATGCAGGTTATCAACCTGAATCCTGATCACGGTTTTTTGTACTGCCGCGTGGCACCCACGGTCTGGCGGATCCGCGTTTTTGATTTGCTTTGCTTCATTGGGTTGAGCGTAAGTGGGATCGTCCTCTTACGCGCGACAATAAATTGCATGCAGCCCAGCGCGGGTAAATGGGTACTTAATAAGACCCCGCCTTTACGCGTCCAGGGGATGACCTGAAAACCCCCGTAGCTCAGCACTTCGAAATTTAACAGTGAAAGCCAGTCCAGCTGGCGCATCATGGTAAACATCCGGCTGTTATATGGCGCCGTGCGGCGCAGAACGGGCGTCAGTTTACGTAGCCCGATCAGACTCAGCGGATTAAAACCGCTCAGGATCAGCCAGCCGTCATCAATCAAAACGCGGTCGGCTTCCCGCAGCAGACGATGGGGATCGCTGCACCAGGGCAGCGTATGGGCGAGCAGACAGGCATCAATGGATTTTTCCGCAAAAGGCAAATGCAGCGGATCAGCCTTCACCTGAACCGGGGAGCCATTAAGCGATACGCTAACCTGATGCGAGATAGCGCAGCTTTCGGTATTGATTTCTGCGCTCAGATTGCCAATCTTAAGCAGGTGAAAACCATACATTTTCGCGAGCCAGGGTTTAAGCTGAAGTTCTAAGGCCTCGCGATAATATTCACCCCAGGGCAACTCTGCCCAACGTTCCGGTGGTGCGACAGTCTGAGGTATCCTTGCCGGTTTCATCAAAACACCCGCCACGCTATAAGAGGTAATGCATGAATCTTATCAGTATTTCCGCCTTTCAGGACAATTACATCTGGGTTTTAGTCGATGACGATCGCAGATGCATCATTGTTGATCCCGGCGAATCCGTACCGATCCTGCACGCGATAGAAGAAAACGACTGGCAGCCTGAAGCGATCCTCCTTACCCATCACCATCACGATCATGTCGGGGGTGTTCCCGATCTCCTTGCGCGCTATCCCCATATTCCCGTCTACGGACCAGCAGAGACACAGGATAAGGGTACGACGCAAGTTGTCGAAGAAGGCGAAAGTATCCTCATCCTCGGGTGCGAGTTTTCCGTATTTGCTACGCCAGGTCACACTTCCGGTCATCTCTGTTTCTACAGCAAACCTTATCTTTTTTGTGGCGACACGCTGTTTTCCGGCGGCTGTGGAAGGCTGTTTGAAGGCACGCCAGAACAGATGTATCAATCTTTACAAAAAATTAATGCGCTGCCAGCCGACACCGTAATTTGTTGCGCACATGAGTATACATTAGGGAATATGAAGTTTGCTGCAAGCGTACTACCAGAGGATCGGGCGATTCAGGATTATTACCAGAAAGTGAAGGAGTTACGTGCAAAAAACCAAAAAACACTCCCCGTAATTCTGAAAAATGAGCGACAAATAAATTTATTTTTAAGAACGAATGACGTTGATTTAATTAATAAAATTAATCAAGAAACAAATTTGTTACAACCTGAAGCGCGATTTGCATGGTTAAGGTCAAAGAAAGATAACTTCAGATAATTGCGGGTTGCCTTTTCAAAATTTCGCCGTTATCATCGCTCGTCTTTTAAGCAACTATTGACACACACATGAAGGCAAAAGCGATATTACTCGCCTCTGTCCTGCTTGTAGGTTGCCAGTCACAAAACGGCAGCAACGTACAACAGCACGCACAGAGCCTTTCTGCGGCTGGTCAAGGGGAAGCAGGGAAGTTTACAAGTCAGGCGCGATGGTTGGACGATGGGACATCCTTCGCGCAGGAACAAGACTTGTGGGCCTCTATTGGCGACGAGCTAAAGATGGGAATTCCGGAAAACAGCCGGATTCGCGAACAGAAACAGAAGTATTTGAGAAATAAGAGCTATCTCCACGATGTAACATTACGGGCAGAGCCGTATATGTACTGGATAGCAGGGCAAGTTAAGAAACGTAACATGCCTATGGAACTGGTACTACTACCCATAGTGGAGAGCGCTTTTGACCCGCACGCGACGTCTGGCGCCAATGCAGCAGGCATCTGGCAGATCATTCCGAGCACAGGGCGAAATTATGGTTTAAAGCAGACCCGCAACTACGATGCGCGTCGTGATGTTGTCGCTTCAACGACAGCCGCTCTCGACATGATGCAACGTCTGAACAAGATGTTTGACGGCGACTGGTTATTGACTGTCGCGGCGTATAACAGTGGTGAAGGTCGTGTACTGAAGGCAATGAAAGCGAATAAAGCGCGTGGAAAATCCACAGACTTCTGGTCGCTCTCACTGCCACAGGAAACAAAGATTTACGTACCGAAAATGCTGGCATTGAGTGACATTCTCAAGAACAGCAAACGTTACGGTGTACAACTGCCAACACCAGACGAAAGTCGTGCACTGGCGCGTGTCCGCCTCAGCAGCCCTGTTGATATTCAACAGGTTGCCGATATGACGGGTATGTCGGTAAGTAAGCTTAAAACCTTTAATGCAGGTGTTAAAGGCTCCACGCTGGGTGCAAGCGGCCCGCGCTATGTGATGGTTCCGCAGAAACACGCGGAGCAGTTACGTGAGTCTTTAGCTTCGGGTGAAATTGCAGCCGTTCAGTCTACGCTGATTGCTGATACGTCGCCTGTAAGCAGCCGCAGCTATAAGGTGCGTTCAGGTGATACGCTTTCAGGTATTGCATCACGTCTTGGCGTGAATACGAAAGATCTCCAGCAGTGGAATAATCTGCGCGGATCCGGTCTGAAAGTGGGTCAAACGCTGACCGTAGGTGCAGGTAGCAGCGCACAGCGTCTCGCTAAAAACAGCGATAGCATTACCTATCGCGTACGTAAAGGCGACTCGCTGTCCAGTATTGCTAAGCGTCACGGCGTAAACATCAAAGATGTGATGCGCTGGAACAACGATACTGACAACCTGCAACCTGGCGACCAGCTGACGTTGTTTGTGAAAAACAGCGCTACGCCAGATTCCTGATAGTACGATCGCTTATTAAAAAGGCACCGATTCCCCTCGGTGCCTTTTTTGTTTATCCCGCTTTTTGCGCTTCAGCCATAATGGTGTCGCTGGTAAACGAACCATCGTCATGCAATTCAAAGTACGCCTTGACATCAGCAGAGGCAATCTCCTGATACAATCGGATCGCCTGAGTTAATGCCTCCGGTGTGCGCATCCGTGCAATCCATGACGTGAACTCCAGCGGCAAACGGTCGGTTATCAATGAGCGTGAAATCAAGCCAGCTTCGGTGATAAACGTAAGCCACTCTCCACTGGAGTAGTTTTGCACGTGCGAGGTATCACGCAGCGCTTCAACCGTCTGGAGCCAGATATTCCGTACCGGATGCCCGGGAGACATCACGTCCATGATGATGAATATTCCGCCCGGTTTGAGCACGCGTTTCACTTCCCGTAATGCCTGCCCCACATCATGCCAGTGGTGTGCAGAGTAACGGCTAATCACAGCCTCAAAGGATGCATCCTCAAAGGGTAAAGATTCAGCGTAGCCCTGTCGCGTCGTGACGTTATTCAGCCCTTTCGCTTTCGCCGCTTCAGCAACCACATCCAGCATCTGGCTCGATAAGTCATACGCCGTCACCTGAGCAACCTGCTGTGCGGCGGTAAAACTGGCGTGCCCCGCTCCGCAGCCTAAGTCCAGCACGTGCGCGTCAGGAAACGCGGCGAGCCGTTCGCCGAGACGTACCAGATCGCGGCCAGAGGCATGTACGGCACTGCTCAGGTAGGCACTTGCCTGAGAACCAAACTGTTTTTCGACGTTGTCATGATGGGAGTGTGTTGTTGTCATGTTGCTGTCCTTTTATGGGTTAAAAAATAAAGGGCAGCACCCGCACAGGCCTGCCCCACGGCAGACCTGACGCACCATTATTTATCAGGTTTGCCGGGACTGAATTCGACTAGTAGAGGATTATGATCGGAGGCGCGCGTCACCAGAACGGAGGCGTCGTGCACGCTTAAACCCCGATAGAAGACAAAATCGAGAGGACGACCAAACGCTTTCTTGCGCTGGTCATCGTTAAAACGAACTTCACGCAGCGACATTTCACGCGCGAAGCGGTACAACGCGTTCATACGCGGACGGCTCCAGGCATTGAAGTCCCCGGCCATAATGATCGGCCCACTGTGATGAGCAATCTGGTCGCCGATGGGAAGTAACTGCTTACTGTACACATCAACACCCAGGCTGAAGTTCACCGCATGAATGTTTACCACCATCAGCAGACGGGTGTCGGGCAACGGATAGACCGTGACCAGCGCTGATTTTGCCAGACGCAGGATCGGTTCACGTTCACGCAGCGGGCAGCAATAGACCGGATGTGCGGCTGAAAGGGTCATCACCCCGGAAGGATGCTGTGGCAGAACAAAGGCAGGCACCTGATCGGCTGCAAGATAGTTCGTCGTTGCAAACCTGACCAGTTCAGGCGTGGTTTGCGCCTCCTGTAACAGAACCAGATGCGCATCTTTACCAAAATTTTGAAGTACGGATAACCACTCCGCACGCTGTTGCTTAAAGATGTTCCACACCAGTACGCGAATTTTTTCGTCACTGCTTAATGGAGTGCCCGCTGGTAATGCCTGGCTAAGGCTCGCAAACGACCCCGGAGGCAAGATCCTCTCCGCAGGCATTCCGGCAACATAACGCATGGCATAGGTATTTTTTCGCACTTTTGGAAACGGCCTCTGTAACATTAACCAGCCCGGAAAACGGACTGGTTCTAATGTTATAGGGATTTTAGGTCACACTTTCAACGCAATTACTGAGAAACCGCTTTCCAGTTTTGTAAGCAAGCACTTACTGATACTTATCCAAGTGCAACGCGAGCGGGTTTATCAAGCCGTCCACTGAGACCAATAAGGAGGAAAGCGATTAGCACAATTACCGCACCAATCCATGGCGTTTGGGTTAATCCAACATGTTCAACCACCTGCCCACCGATAACCGAACCGAGTGCGATACCGATATTAAATGCGGCGATATTCAGCCCAGATGCGACATCCACCGCATTAGGCGTATAACGTTCGGCTTTCTGCACAACATATACCTGCAATCCCGGCACATTACCAAAAGCGAATATCCCCATAACCAACACCGTTACCAGCGCGGCGTATTGCATCGATGCGGTGAACTGGAAAATCATCAGCAGGGCAACCAGGGCGGCGAAGATGAATTTCAGCGCCGGTACCGCACCATGCTTATCCGCAAGCTTGCCGCCCCAGATATTGCCGATTGCGACGGAGATACCGTAGCCCAGTAAAATCCAGCTCACCGCGCCCGGAGAAAAACCAGCCAGTTCCTGCATCATCGGTGCAAGGAAGGTGAACGCAGTGAACACACCTCCATAACCCAGGGCCGTAACGGCATAGATCAGCAGCAGGCGCGGGTGTGTCAGAACTTTAACCTGATCGCTCAGGCTGGCGCTCGCGCGTCCCGGAATACTGGAGGGCACCAGCAGCAGGCTGGCTACCAGAGCAATCACGCCCAACAGCGATACGGCGAGGAAGGTTTCACGCCAGCCAAAATGTTGTCCGATAAACGTTCCTAACGGCACGCCGGTGACCAGCGCGACGGTTAAGCCACCAAACATAATCGCAATGGCTGACGCCGCTTTCTCTTTTGGCACCAGGCTGGTTGCAATCGTGGAACCGATGGAGAAGAAGACACCGTGCGCGAGGCCTGTCAGCAGGCGGGCAATGACCAGCGTGGAGTAATCCGGTGACTGCCACGCCAGAATATTGCCGGCGGTGAAGAGCACCATCAGGGCAACTAACAGTTGTTTACGTGGAAAGCGTCCAGTCAGTGCGGTCAGCACAGGCGCCCCAACAGCGACGCCTAACGCGTAAATAGATACCAGCAGCCCGGCAGAAGGCAGCGAGATAGCGAGTTGTTCAGCAATGGTAGGAACAAGTCCTACAATAACAAATTCGGTCGTGCCAATTGCGAAGGCACTGATCGTCAGGGCAAGAAGCGCCAGTGGCATAAAATACTCCGTCTCTTCAGGATTAAGATGACAGGCAGTATGCGCCAGTGTTTAAATAACAAAAATGGTTAGAATCTCAATAGAATTTTGCAGGTGATGCAATAATGAAAGCCACATCGGAAGAACTGACTGTCTTCGTTGCCGTTGTTGAAAGCGGCAGCTTCAGCCGTGCTGCCGAACAGCTCGGACAGGCGAACTCCGCCATCAGCCGCTCGGTGAAAAAGCTGGAGATGAAGCTCGGGGTGAGTCTGCTCAACAGAACAACGCGGCAGCTCAGCCTGACGGAAGAAGGTGAACGTTATTTTCGACGCGTGCAGTCCGTTTTGCAGGAGATGGCGGCAGCAGAAACGGAAATCATGGAATCTCGCAGCACGCCGCGTGGGCTGCTGCGCATAGATGCGGCGACGCCGGTCGTGCTGCATTTCCTGATGCCGTTGATTAAACCCTTCCGCGAACGCTACCCGGAGATGACCCTGTCTCTGGTCTCTTCTGAGACGTTTATTAACCTGATTGAGCGTAAAGTTGACGTGGCGATCCGCGCGGGAACCCTGACGGATTCAAGTTTACGCGCTCGCCCTCTGTTCACCAGCTACCGCAAAATTATCGCGTCACCGCAATATATTGCAGAGCATGGCAAACCTGAGACCGTTGAGGAGCTGAAGCAGCACCTGTGCCTGGGCTTTACGGAACCTGTCTCGCTGAACACCTGGCCCGTGGCCTGTCATGACGGACAACTTCATGAGATCACCTGCGGACTTTCGTCTAATAGCGGGGAAACGCTGAAACAGCTATGTCTTGAAGGAAACGGGATCGCCTGTTTATCAGACTATATGATTGATAAGGAAATAGCCGCGGGCCAGCTAGTTGAGCTGATGGCTGATAAACGCTTGCCTGTAGAGATGCCTTTTAGCGCGGTGTATTACAGTGACCGAGCGGTAAGTACGCGCATACGCGCATTTATCGACTTCCTGAGTGAGCATATAAAAACAGCTCCCGGAGGAGCTGTGTGAGGGTTAAGGGCACAGAGGGAGGGTTTTTACTAATCCCAGTTAGGTGCTAACCCTTCGGGACTGACCAGACGATCGTTGCATTCCAGTGCAGCGATCGCTTTTTTATCTTCATCATCAAGCTGGAGATCCCGCGCTAACAGGTTACTTGCCAGGTTTTCACGTTTGGTTGAAGACGGGATCACGGCATATCCTTCACCTATCGCCCATGCCAGGATCACCTGTGCAGCTGTTGCATTGTGTTTTTCAGCGATGCGCGCAATCACTTCATCTTTCAGGGCCTTACCATATGCCAGCGTCATGTACGAGGTGATGTGAATGCCATGCTGTTTCGCCCAGTCCACAACTTTGCGGTTTTGCAGGTAAGGAGAGAGTTCAATCTGGTTAGTAGCAATATTCTCTTTACCCACTGCGGCAATGGCTTTTTCCATCAATGGGATAGTGAAATTCGAGATACCAATTTCACGCGTCAAGCCCTGCTCTTTTGCTTCCAGCAGCGCCTGCATGAACTCTTCTACGGAGACGGCATCGCCAGGTGATGGCCAGTGGATCAGCGTCAGATCAACATAATCAGTACGCAGCTTTTTCAGACTTTCCTTCAGGCTTAGGATCAGCTTGTCTTTGCTGAGGTTCTCAATCCAGATTTTGGTGGTGATGAAAAGCTCATGGCGCGGTACGCCGCTCTCCTCGATAGCCTGACCTACGGCAGCTTCGTTGTCATAAATCTGCGCCGTATCAATAGCGCGATAGCCCAACTCGAGTGCGGTTTTAACAGATGCGATAACAACGTCGTCCTTCAGGCGAAAAGTGCCCAGACCCAGTGCAGGGATAGTCATATCATTCCTCAATCGTTATGTTCGTAAACTGAGGAGGATTATCGCTGTGGTTGTTATGTCGAAAAAGATCGTAAAATGCAGAGGATTTTTGCTAATTTCGCAATAGTAAAACGACAGATAAGAAAAAAGCCCTGAGCGTTAGCTCAGGGCTTTTAATAAGTGGCGGAACGGACGGGACTCGAACCCGCGACCCCCTGCGTGACAGGCAGGTATTCTAACCGACTGAACTACCGCTCCACCGAATACTTCTGTAACCACCGGATTAATGCACCGGCTTACTACTTAATTTGATGCCTGGCAGTTCCCTACTCTCACATGGGGAGACCCCACACTACCATCGGCGCTACGGCGTTTCACTTCTGAGTTCGGCATGGGGTCAGGTGGGACCACCGCGCTAAAGCCGCCAGGCAAATTCTGTTAATCTGTATCAGGTTGAAAATCGTGTCTGTCTCTCTTCGCCAAAACAGCTTCGGCGTTGTAAGGTTAAGCCTCACGGTTCATTAGTATCGGTTAGCTCAACGCATCGCTGCGCTTACACACCCGACCTATCAACGTCGTAGTCTTCAACGTTCCTTCAGGAGACTCAAGGTCTCAGGGAGAACTCATCTCGGGGCAAGTTTCGTGCTTAGATGCTTTCAGCACTTATCTTTTCCGCATTTAGCTACCGGGCAGTGCCATTGGCATGACAACCCGAACACCAGTGATGCGTCCACTCCGGTCCTCTCGTACTAGGAGCAGCCCCCCTCAATTCTCCAGCGCCCACGGCAGATAGGGACCGAACTGTCTCACGACGTTCTAAACCCAGCTCGCGTACCACTTTAAATGGCGAACAGCCATACCCTTGGGACCTACTTCAGCCCCAGGATGTGATGAGCCGACATCGAGGTGCCAAACACCGCCGTCGATATGAACTCTTGGGCGGTATCAGCCTGTTATCCCCGGAGTACCTTTTATCCGTTGAGCGATGGCCCTTCCATTCAGAACCACCGGATCACTATGACCTGCTTTCGCACCTGCTCGCGCCGTCACGCTCGCAGTCAAGCTGGCTTATGCCATTGCACTAACCTCCTGATGTCCGACCAGGATTAGCCAACCTTCGTGCTCCTCCGTTACTCTTTGGGAGGAGACCGCCCCAGTCAAACTACCCACCAGACACTGTCCGCAACCCGGATTACGGGTCTACGTTAGAACACCAGCCATTAAAGGGTGGTATTTCAAGGTTGGCTCCACGCAGACTGGCGTCCACGCTTCAAAGCCTCCCACCTATCCTACACATCAAGGACCAGTGTTCAGTGTCAAGCTATAGTAAAGGTTCACGGGGTCTTTCCGTCTTGCCGCGGGTACACTGCATCTTCACAGCGAGTTCAATTTCACTGAGTCTCGGGTGGAGACAGCCTGGCCATCATTACGCCATTCGTGCAGGTCGGAACTTACCCGACAAGGAATTTCGCTACCTTAGGACCGTTATAGTTACGGCCGCCGTTTACCGGGGCTTCGATCAAGAGCTTCGCGTTGCCGCTAACCCCATCAATTAACCTTCCGGCACCGGGCAGGCGTCACACCGTATACGTCCACTTTCGTGTTTGCACAGTGCTGTGTTTTTAATAAACAGTTGCAGCCAGCTGGTATCTTCGACTGATTTCAGCTCCGCCCGCAGGGGCTTCACCTACATATCAGCGTGCCTTCTCCCGAAGTTACGGCACCATTTTGCCTAGTTCCTTCACCCGAGTTCTCTCAAGCGCCTTGGTATTCTCTACCTGACCACCTGTGTCGGTTTGGGGTACGATTTCGTGTTACCTGATGCTTAGAGGCTTTTCCTGGAAGCAGGGCATTTATCACTTCAGCACCGTAGTGCCTCGTCATCACACCTCAGCGTTAATAAGGTACCGGATTTACCTGGAACCTCCGCCTACATGCTTAAACCGGGACAACCGTCGCCCGGCTGACATAGCCTTCTCCGTCCCCCCTTCGCAGTAACACCAAGTACAGGAATATTAACCTGTTTCCCATCGACTACGCCTTTCGGCCTCGCCTTAGGGGTCGACTCACCCTGCCCCGATTAACGTTGGACAGGAACCCTTGGTCTTCCGGCGAGCGGGCTTTTCACCCGCTTTATCGTTACTTATGTCAGCATTCGCACTTCTGATACCTCCAGCACCCCTCACAGGACACCTTCAACGGCTTACAGAACGCTCCCCTACCCAACAACGCCTAAGCGTCGCTGCCGCAGCTTCGGTGCATGGTTTAGCCCCGTTACATCTTCCGCGCAGGCCGACTCGACCAGTGAGCTATTACGCTTTCTTTAAATGATGGCTGCTTCTAAGCCAACATCCTGGCTGTCTGTGCCTTCCCACATCGTTTCCCACTTAACCATGACTTTGGGACCTTAGCTGGCGGTCTGGGTTGTTTCCCTCTTCACGACGGACGTTAGCACCCGCCGTGTGTCTCCCGTGATAACATTCTTCGGTATTCGTAGTTTGCATCGGGTTGGTAAGCCGGGATGGCCCCCTAGCCGAAACAGTGCTCTACCCCCGAAGATGAGTTCACGAGGCGCTACCTAAATAGCTTTCGGGGAGAACCAGCTATCTCCCGGTTTGATTGGCCTTTCACCCCCAGCCACAGGTCATCCGCTAATTTTTCAACATTAGTCGGTTCGGTCCTCCAGTTAGTGTTACCCAACCTTCAACCTGCCCATGGCTAGATCACCGGGTTTCGGGTCTATACCCTGCAACTTAACGCCCAGTTAAGACTCGGTTTCCCTTCGGCTCCCCTATACGGTTAACCTTGCTACAGAATATAAGTCGCTGACCCATTATACAAAAGGTACGCAGTCACCCCATAAAGAGGCTCCCACTGCTTGTACGTACACGGTTTCAGGTTCTTTTTCACTCCCCTCGCCGGGGTTCTTTTCGCCTTTCCCTCACGGTACTGGTTCACTATCGGTCAGTCAGGAGTATTTAGCCTTGGAGGATGGTCCCCCCATATTCAGACAGGATACCACGTGTCCCGCCCTACTCTTCGAGTTCACAGCATGTGTGCTTTCGTGTACGGGACTATCACCCTGTACCGTCGGACTTTCCAGACCGTTCCACTAACACACAAGCTGATTCAGACTCCGGGCTGCTCCCCGTTCGCTCGCCGCTACTGGGGGAATCTCGGTTGATTTCTTTTCCTCGGGGTACTTAGATGTTTCAGTTCCCCCGGTTCGCCTCGTTAACCTATGTATTCAGTTAACGATAGTGCAACGGATTGCACTGGGTTTCCCCATTCGGACATCGCCGGGTCAAAGGTTCATATCACCTCGCCGGCGCTTTTCGCAGATTAGCACGTCCTTCATCGCCTCTGACTGCCAGGGCATCCACCGTGTACGCTTAGTCGCTTAACCTCACAACCCGAAGATGTTTCACTTCATGATTGCGAAAATTTGAGAGACTCGAACACACATGAGCTGTGTGTCGTTTCAATTTTCAGCTTGATCCAGATTTTTAAAGAGCAAAACTTCGCAGTGCACCTTTTCAGGTTCACTCTGAAGTTTTCTTGTGTTCGCAGTAAAGGATGGTGGAGCTATGCGGGATCGAACCGCAGACCTCCTGCGTGCAAGGCAGGCGCTCTCCCAGCTGAGCTATAGCCCCATCGTAGTTATCTCTCTACCGGTAATTTTTGTTGAGGCAAGGCGTGGTGACACGAAGCATACTCAGGTATGTGAGTGTCGCCGCAACGCAGCATCAGCAAAAATTTGGTAGGCCTGAGTGGACTTGAACCACCGACCTCACCCTTATCAGGGGTGCGCTCTAACCACCTGAGCTACAAGCCTGCAGAGATTTTTTACTGCTGTTTTTCATCAGACAATCTGTGTGAGCACTACAAAGGCAGGTTCTTTAAGGTAAGGAGGTGATCCAACCGCAGGTTCCCCTACGGTTACCTTGTTACGACTTCACCCCAGTCATGAATCACAAAGTGGTAAGCGCCCTCCCGAAGGTTAAGCTACCTACTTCTTTTGCAACCCACTCCCATGGTGTGACGGGCGGTGTGTACAAGGCCCGGGAACGTATTCACCGTGGCATTCTGATCCACGATTACTAGCGATTCCGACTTCATGGAGTCGAGTTGCAGACTCCAATCCGGACTACGACGCACTTTATGAGGTCCGCTTGCTCTCGCGAGGTCGCTTCTCTTTGTATGCGCCATTGTAGCACGTGTGTAGCCCTACTCGTAAGGGCCATGATGACTTGACGTCATCCCCACCTTCCTCCAGTTTATCACTGGCAGTCTCCTTTGAGTTCCCGGCCGGACCGCTGGCAACAAAGGATAAGGGTTGCGCTCGTTGCGGGACTTAACCCAACATTTCACAACACGAGCTGACGACAGCCATGCAGCACCTGTCTCAGAGTTCCCGAAGGCACCAAAGCATCTCTGCTAAGTTCTCTGGATGTCAAGAGTAGGTAAGGTTCTTCGCGTTGCATCGAATTAAACCACATGCTCCACCGCTTGTGCGGGCCCCCGTCAATTCATTTGAGTTTTAACCTTGCGGCCGTACTCCCCAGGCGGTCGACTTAACGCGTTAGCTCCGGAAGCCACGCCTCAAGGGCACAACCTCCAAGTCGACATCGTTTACGGCGTGGACTACCAGGGTATCTAATCCTGTTTGCTCCCCACGCTTTCGCACCTGAGCGTCAGTCTTTGTCCAGGGGGCCGCCTTCGCCACCGGTATTCCTCCAGATCTCTACGCATTTCACCGCTACACCTGGAATTCTACCCCCCTCTACAAGACTCTAGCCTGCCAGTTTCGAATGCAGTTCCCAGGTTGAGCCCGGGGATTTCACATCCGACTTGACAGACCGCCTGCGTGCGCTTTACGCCCAGTAATTCCGATTAACGCTTGCACCCTCCGTATTACCGCGGCTGCTGGCACGGAGTTAGCCGGTGCTTCTTCTGCGGGTAACGTCAATCGACAGGGTTATTAACCCTGTCGCCTTCCTCCCCGCTGAAAGTACTTTACAACCCGAAGGCCTTCTTCATACACGCGGCATGGCTGCATCAGGCTTGCGCCCATTGTGCAATATTCCCCACTGCTGCCTCCCGTAGGAGTCTGGACCGTGTCTCAGTTCCAGTGTGGCTGGTCATCCTCTCAGACCAGCTAGGGATCGTCGCCTAGGTGAGCCGTTACCCCACCTACTAGCTAATCCCATCTGGGCACATCCGATGGCAAGAGGCCCGAAGGTCCCCCTCTTTGGTCTTGCGACGTTATGCGGTATTAGCTACCGTTTCCAGTAGTTATCCCCCTCCATCAGGCAGTTTCCCAGACATTACTCACCCGTCCGCCACTCGTCAGCGAAGCAGCAAGCTGCTTCCTGTTACCGTTCGACTTGCATGTGTTAGGCCTGCCGCCAGCGTTCAATCTGAGCCATGATCAAACTCTTCAATTTAAGTTTGATGCTCAATGAATTAAACTTCGTAATGAATTACGTGTTCACTCGTTGAGACTTGGTATTCATTTAGTGTCCGAGGACATTAAGAATCCATGTCACTTTGAGTGCCCACACAGATTGTCTGATAAATTGTTAAAGAGCAGTTGCGACGCGCTTCAGCGCTCTGTCGCGAGGTGGCGTATATTACGCTTTCCTCTTTCAGAGTCAACCCGTTATTTCAGGATTTTTTCTCTTCAACCGACCGGGTTGTCTGTGAAGTGATTCACATCCGCCGTGTCGATGGAGGCGCATTATAGGGAGCCGCCGAGGAATGACAAGCGGAAAAATGCATTTTTATTTTAACCGCTCACCTTTTCACCAAAACGTCTATTTTTGGTGCTTTTTAATCTCTTTTGGCAGATCTGCCAGACTAGTTATCACCCAGTCAGCTGCATTTTCTGCTTCTGGGGTGACTGGTTTACCGGTCCGCACTAATACTTTGGTTCCCACACCTGCCGCCGCCGCTGCCTGCATATCTTCCAGTTTATCGCCCACCATAAAAGACGCGGTCATATCAATGTGCAGGAATTCCTGAGCAGAGATAAACATGCCCGGGTGTGGCTTACGGCAATCACATGTCTGACGATACGCTTCTACTGTTCCCTGTGGATGATGCGGACAATAATAGATACCATCAAGATCGACGCCACGATCGGCCAGAGACCAGTCCATCCATTCCGTCAGCGTCTCGAACTGCGCTTCGGAGAATTTACCCCGGGCGATACCGGACTGATTAGTTACCACCACCAGCGCATAGCCCATCTCTTTCAGCTGGCGCATGGCATCTATTACGCCCTCAATAAATTCGAACTCATCAATCTCATGGACGTAACCGTGATCCACATTAATTGTGCCGTCACGATCGAGAAAAATTGCGGGTACAGATTTTGCCACCGGTTTGCTCCTGAAAAAGGCTTGTTCAGCTAGTATCTCATGAATCGCAGCGCAATAAAGTGCTCATCGCACAGAGGTGGATTGATTTAGACGTCTGGATGCCTTAACATCCATTTTGTTTACGGTCATTCCCCGTATCTGGCAGAAGAAAATGCCACGGCTAACTTACATACGATAAAAATAATCTAATGATTAAACTTTCCAATATCACCAAAGTGTTCCAGCAGGGGAACCGAACCATTCAGGCGCTGAACAACGTCAGCCTGCATGTGCCTGCTGGTCAGATTTATGGCGTCATTGGCGCATCGGGTGCGGGTAAAAGTACGCTGATCCGGTGTGTTAACCTGCTTGAGCGCCCGACCCAGGGCAGCGTAGAAGTTGGCGGCCAGGAGCTTACCGCTCTCTCAGAAAAAGAACTCACCAAAGCGCGTCGCCAGATTGGCATGATTTTCCAGCACTTTAACCTGCTGGCCTCACGCACGGTTTTTGGAAACGTGGCGTTGCCGCTGGAGCTGGATAACACACCAAAAGAAGAGGTTACCCGACGCGTCACCGAACTGCTGGATCTGGTTGGGCTGGGTGATAAGCATGACAGCTACCCGGCCAACCTCTCAGGCGGGCAAAAGCAGCGTGTAGCAATCGCTCGCGCGCTGGCAAGCAACCCAAAAGTGCTGCTGTGTGATGAAGCCACCAGCGCGTTAGATCCGGCCACCACGCGTTCTATCCTGGAACTGCTGAAAGACATTAACCGTCGTCTGGGCCTGACTATCCTCCTTATCACGCACGAAATGGACGTGGTGAAGCGTATCTGTGACTGCGTCGCCGTCATCAGCAACGGTGAGCTGATTGAGCAGGACACGGTCAGCGAAGTCTTCTCGCACCCGAAAACGCCTCTGGCTCAGCAGTTCATTCAGTCCACACTGCATCTGGATATTCCGGAAGATTATCTGGAACGTTTAAAAACAGACGCAACGCCTGACAGCGTCCCGATGCTGCGCATGGAGTTCACGGGCCAGTCCGTTGACGCACCGCTGCTGTCCGAAACCGCGCGTCGCTTTAACGTGAATAACAACATTATTAGCGCGCAGATGGATTACGCCGGCGGCGTGAAGTTCGGCATCATGCTGACGGAAATGCACGGCACGCAGGAAGAAACCCAGGCGGCAATTGCCTGGCTGCAAGAACATCACGTAAAAGTAGAGGTGCTGGGTTATGTCTGAGCCGATGATGTGGCTACTGGTTCGCGGCGTTTGGGAAACGCTGGCAATGACCTTCGTATCGGGCTTTTTTGGTTTTGTGATTGGGCTGCCGGTCGGCGTACTGCTGTACGTCACGCGCCCGGGTCAAATTATTGAAAACGCGAAGCTGTATCGCACGCTCTCTGCGCTGGTGAACATTTTCCGTTCTATACCGTTTATTATCCTGCTGGTGTGGATGATTCCGTTTACACGCGTTATTGTCGGGACGTCGATTGGTTTGCAGGCGGCAATTGTCCCGCTAACCGTAGGCGCCGCGCCGTTTATCGCCCGTATGGTGGAAAACGCCCTGCTGGAAATCCCAACAGGCCTGATTGAAGCTTCCCGCGCTATGGGTGCGACGCCAATGCAGATCGTTCGCAAAGTTCTGCTGCCTGAGGCGCTGCCTGGGCTGGTGAATGCAGCAACCATCACGCTTATCACCCTGGTCGGTTATTCCGCGATGGGCGGCGCCGTGGGTGCTGGCGGTTTAGGACAGATTGGATATCAGTACGGCTATATTGGCTATAACGCTACCGTAATGAATACCGTTCTGGTATTGCTGGTTGTGCTGGTTTACTTAATCCAATTCTCTGGCGATCGTATCGTCCGGGCTGTTACGCATAAATAACGTTACAAACAACACAAACTCGACGAGTTAAGGATATAACATGGCGTTTAAATTTAAGACCTTTGCAGCAGTAGGCGCACTGATTGGTTCGCTGGCACTGGTGGGTTGCGGTCAGGACGAAAAAGATCCGAACCACATCAAAGTAGGCGTTATCGTCGGTGCAGAGCAGCAGGTTGCTGAGGCCGCGCAGAAAATCGCGAAAGAAAAATATGGCCTGGACGTTGAGCTGGTGACCTTCAACGATTACGTTCTGCCGAACGAAGCGCTGAGCAAAGGCGACATTGACGCTAACGCCTTCCAGCATAAACCGTACCTGGATCAACAGATCAAAGATCGCGGCTACAAGCTGGTTGCTGTCGGTAACACCTTCGTTTACCCGATTGCCGGTTATTCCAAGAAAATTAAATCTCTGGATGAACTCCAGCCGGGTTCACAGGTTGCCGTCCCTAACGACCCAACCAACCTTGGCCGTTCGCTGCTTCTGCTCCAGAAAGTGGGCCTGATTAAACTGAAAGAAGGTGTTGGCCTGTTGCCGACCGTTCTGGACGTGACCGAAAACCCGAAAAATCTGAAAATTGTTGAGCTGGAAGCCCCTCAGCTGCCACGTTCTCTGGACGATGCACAGATCGCGCTGGCCGTTATCAACACCACTTACGCCAGCCAGATCGGTTTGACCCCTGCGAAAGATGGCATCTTTGTTGAAGACAAAGATTCCCCGTACGTCAACCTGATCGTGACTCGCGAAGACAACAAGGACGCGGAAAACGTGAAGAAATTCCTGCAGGCATATCAGTCTGAAGAAGTTTACCAGGAAGCCAATAAGGTGTTTAACGGCGGCGCGGTTAAAGGCTGGTAATCTCACCTCAGTGTAATATCATCAAGACGGGCATTTGCCCGTCTTGTCATTTGTGCGGTCAACTGCTTCAATATCTGACGTTTTGATTATCCACTGAGGAACTATTATGCGTGCTTTACCGATCTGTCTTTTAGCACTGATGCTGAGCGGCTGTTCTATGCTAAGCAGATCTCCTGTTGAACCCGTTCAAAGCACTGCAACCCCGCCAAAAGCGGAGCCAGCAAAACCGAAAGCGCCTCGCGCTGCGCCGGTACGTATTATTACTAAAGCCGACGAGCTGGTCGGTAAGCCATTCCGTGAACTGGGCGAAGTGAGCGGCGAATCCTGCCAGGCAACGAATCAGGACTCCCCTCCAAATATCCCAACAGCCCGCAAGCGTATGCAAATCAACGCGTCGAAAATGAAAGCCAACGCGGTGCTGCTGCACAGTTGCGAGGTCACCAGTGGTACGCCGGGCTGCTACCGTCAGGCGGTATGTATCGGTTCTGCGCTTAACATCACGGCGAAATGAGTTCATTTCAGTTCGAGCCGATAGGCGTTATCCGCTCCCCTTATAAAGAAAAGTTCGCCGTGCCGCGTCAGCCGGGACTGGTCCTTAACGGCGGCGGCGAGCTGCATCTTGTCGCGCCGTATAATCAGGCCGATGCAGTGCGCGGGCTTGAGGCATTCAGCCATTTATGGGTGGTGTTTGTGTTTCACCAGACCATGGAAGGCGGCTGGCGTCCTACCGTGCGTCCTCCTCGTCTGGGCGGAAATGCCAGAATGGGAGTTTTTGCCACCCGCTCAACGTTCCGACCGAATCCAGTCGGGATGTCGCTGGTCGAACTGAAAGGGATACGC
Source organism: Enterobacter cloacae complex sp. ECL411 (assembly GCF_021869665.1). Lineage (NCBI taxonomy): Bacteria > Pseudomonadati > Pseudomonadota > Gammaproteobacteria > Enterobacterales > Enterobacteriaceae > Enterobacter > Enterobacter cloacae complex sp. ECL411. The sequence goes on along the minus strand of NZ_CP091486.1, from coordinate 877,773 downwards.
TGTCAGAAAGATCGGGTGATCCTGGAGTTAGGTAGCCTTGACCTGGTTGATGGTACGCCGGTCATCGATATTAAACCTTACCTGCCCTTCGCCGAAGCGCTGCCGGATGCCCGTGCAAGCTATGCTCAGGACGCCCCACAGGCAGAGATGCCGGTTTACTTCACATCTGAAATAACGACGCAAATCAGCCAGCTGGAAAAGCGCTATCCTCGTCTGCGTGACTTTATCGTCGAAGTCCTGGCGCAGGACCCTCGTCCCGCCTACCGCAAAGAGGAAGACGCAGGAAAAACGTACGCCGTCTGGCTGCTGGACTTTAACGTGCGCTGGCGCGTAACTGATGCAGGTTTTGAAGTGTTTGCCCTGGAACCCAGGTAATTTTGTTCTCCTCTCTTTTGGCATCTTTGCCACACTGGTAAACTAAACCACTTTTTTTGTGTCAGGCTGGTGTTTCAGCCTGTTCCAATCGTCGAAATGGAACCGTAACAACATGCGTACTAGCCAATATCTGCTCTCCACTCTGAAGGAGACACCTGCCGACGCCGAGGTGATCAGCCACCAGCTGATGCTGCGCGCCGGGATGATCCGCAAGCTGGCCTCCGGGTTATACACCTGGCTGCCGACCGGCGTGCGCGTCCTGAAAAAAGTCGAAAACATCGTGCGTGAAGAGATGAACAACGCCGGTGCTATCGAGGTGTTAATGCCGGTCGTTCAGCCTTCTGAACTGTGGCAGGAGAGCGGTCGCTGGGAGCAGTACGGTCCTGAACTGCTGCGTATTGCCGATCGTGGCGATCGTCCATTCGTTCTCGGCCCAACGCATGAAGAAGTGATCACCGATCTGATCCGTAACGAGCTGAGCTCTTACAAACAGCTGCCGCTGAACTTCTTCCAGATCCAGACCAAGTTCCGTGACGAAGTGCGCCCACGCTTTGGCGTGATGCGCTCTCGCGAATTCCTGATGAAAGATGCCTACTCTTTCCATACTTCTCAGGAATCACTGCAAGAGACCTACGACAAAATGTACGTGGCCTACAGCAAAATCTTCTCCCGCATGGGGCTGGATTTCCGTGCTGTACAGGCTGATACCGGTTCAATCGGCGGTAGCGCCTCTCATGAATTCCAGGTTCTGGCGCAGAGCGGCGAAGACGATGTAATTTTCTCTGACTCCTCTGATTACGCCGCCAACATTGAGTTCGCAGAAGCGCTGGCACCAAAAGAACCACGCGGCGCGGCAACGCAAGAGATGACGCTGGTTGATACGCCAAACGCGAAAACTATCGCCGAGCTGGTTGAACAGTTTAATCTGCCGATCGAAAAAACCGTGAAAACCCTGCTGGTGAAATCGGCTGAAGGCAGCGCTTACCCGCTGGTAGCCCTGCTGGTCCGTGGCGATCACGAGCTGAACGAAGTGAAAGCCGAGAAGCTGCCGCAGGTTGCCAGCCCGCTGACCTTCGCGACGGAAGCCGAAATCCGCGCCGTGGTGAACGCAGGCCCAGGTTCTCTGGGTCCGGTGAATATGCCTGTTCCTGTAGTGATTGACCGCACCGTTGCGGCGATGAGCGACTTCGCTGCAGGGGCAAACATCGACGGTAAACACTACTTCGGCATCAACTGGGATCGTGACGTGGCGACGCCGGAAGTGGCTGACATCCGTAACGTGGTCGCAGGCGATCCAAGCCCGGACGGCAAGGGTACCCTGATGATTAAACGCGGTATCGAAGTAGGCCACATCTTCCAGCTGGGCGATAAGTACTCGCGCGCAATGAACGCTGCCGTTCAGGGCGAAGATGGTCGTAACCAGGTTCTGACCATGGGCTGCTACGGCATTGGGGTAACGCGCGTTGTTGCGGCCGCTATCGAGCAGAACTATGACGAACGCGGAATCGTCTGGCCGGATAACATCGCGCCGTTCCAGGTGGCGATCCTGCCAATGAACATGCACAAGTCTTACCGCGTGCAGGAGCTGGCAGAGAAACTCTACGCTGAGCTGAGCGCGAAAGGTATCGACGTGCTGATGGATGACCGTAAAGAGCGTCCTGGCGTGATGTTTGCTGATATGGAACTGATCGGTATTCCACACACCATCGTCATCGGCGACCGTAACCTCGACAGCGACGAGATTGAATACAAGTACCGTCGCAACGGCGAAAAACAGATGCTCAAGACGGGCGACATTCTTGATTACCTGGTGAAAGCCATCAAAGGCTAAGAAACAAAAAAACCCCGCCAGTGCGGGGTTTTTTAATGGCTATAACTTATTTGCTTTCGCAGTCTTTACCCGCAGCAAACTTCGCGTCTTTATCTGCCACCAGCGTTTTCACCAGCTCACCGCTATCGGGGTTTGGCTCCAGCGTAAAATGCCCTTCAACCGTCAGCAACACTGGTTTGCTGTCGTTACCGCGCGCGACGGCATAGTCACGCTCCAGCTGGGCATTGTTCGCCACGCTGACTTTCTTCCCGGTTGCACAGTCCGTGAAGATCGCCGCATCCGCCATGTAGAAATACATCCCTCGCATCGCCATTGGGGTTGCAGGCAGGGTCGCTTTTACCGGGGCCAGCGTGTAGTTGAACTGGGATTCAATCGGATTGCCTTCGCGATCGAGCATCTCCATCCCCTCGCCTTTGGCGCGGAAATACGTTTTATCGCCCGTGGTATCAGTCAATACCAGCTTTTCAGCCGTACGCGCCCATGTTCCGTATGTTGCAAAAGAAGACGGCTCTTTCGCCCCCTGATAGCGCTGGTTCATCACCCAGGTGCCATCTTTTTGCAGGAACAGAGAGGTTTCGATGCCTTCACAATCTGCACATGGCAATACGCCGCGCCAGCTCTGCTGCATCGGCTTCAATTCTTCGTTTTGCGTTGGCTGTAGTACCTGTGTTTCTGAACGGTTGTTACAGCCAAAAAGCGCGAACAGGCTTGTCACGGCCAGCGCTGATAATAATGCTTTTTTCACAATACATTCCTTATGAAAAAGTGTGTCCCTTTCGTCACATTACGGATGACGGACTTTGCCACGCAGTGACTTTACGGTGGATTTCTGCGCCTTCGATGACAACCGACGTTCTTTCGATGCCCGCGTTGGACGTGTTGCCCGGCGACTTTTTTGTACAGCCGTCAGCTCTTTTATGACCGCCGCCAGTCTGGAAAGTGCCGCTTCCCGGTTCATTTCTTGGCTGCGATATTCCTGCGCTTTAATCACAATCACACCTTCACTGGTGATCAGATGATGGCTGGCGGCGAGCAGGCTTTCTTTATAATACTCTGGCAGGCTGGAGGCCCGGATGTCAAAGCGCAAATGGATAGCCGTTGAGGCCTTGTTAACGTGCTGCCCCCCTGCGCCCTGAGCACGGATGGCGGTGATCTCCAGCTCGTGATCAGGGATGCTGACGTTTCGGGACAACTCAATCATGATACGGGCTGCCAGGCCGTGAGATGAATTTCCAGATTATTCTGAGAATCGGAAAGCCAGATGGCGCCGTCCTGAATCGTTGCCTGAAGCGCCATTGTCCGGCTGGCGAATGCGCTCAGCTGTGCCAGTTGTTCATCATCCAGATACCAGACGGTAAGATTTTTGAACTGCGCACATTTATTTTTGTTTTGCTGCCACCAGATCTCCGCCGCGCGCTGGTTATAGGCAAACAACGCCACTTCAGCTGACTGGGTGCACGCCTTTTTGATCCGGCGTTCATCCGGCAGGCCAAGCTCAATCCATAAATCGATACCCAGATGATCGTTGCGCAGCCAGGCTTCCGGTTCATCTTCCGCGCTTAAACCACGGGTAAATTGCAGACGCTCGTCGGCATACTTAATCCACGCCAGCAGGCGCAGCATCATGCGCTCCTGGGTTTCAGAAGGGTGACGCGCCAGCGTCAATGACGCATCCAGAAACTGGTTACGGTCAAGATCCGCCACATTGACCACAGCTTTATAAATTGTCGCTTTCAGCGCCATGAGAGAACTCCTTTCGAATCAGGCGTACATTGTAGCGAAAACCGCAGCAAAAGGCTGTTACGAGGTGGTGGCACCCCGTTATCAAGGCGCTGATATTGCTTAAATGAGTATGGTATAGTCACCTTGCTAAACCGAGTTTAACTTCGTAGGCTTAATGATATCTCACAGTAAGTCAGTACGCTGGCAGGAGGTGATGTGAATAATTATTGTGAGTTGATTCGCAGACGGTATGCGGAAATTGCCAGCGGAGATCTGGGGTACATCCCGGATGCGTTGGGCTGTGTATTGAACGTGCTGAATGAAGTGGCCTCTGATGAGAGCCTTTCTGAATCGGTCAGGGAAAAAGCAGCGTATGCTGCGGCGAATTTACTGGTGAGCGATTATGTCGATGAATGATATCTATCAACCCATCAATTGTGATGACTATGACAACCTCGAACTCGCCTGCCAGCATCATTTAATACTGACGCTGGAGCTAAAAGATGGCGAAGTGCTAAAGGCAAAGGCCAGCGATCTGGTTTCCCGTAAAAATGTGGAATACCTGGTTGTGGAAGATGCAGGTGCAACGCGTGAGTTACGCCTCGACAAAATTGCCAGTTTCAGCCATCCGGAAATCGGCACCGTCGTGGTGAGCGAATCCTGATAACCAACGGGCAGCCAGGCTGCCCGTTACGCTTTCCATTGAAAATTGACACCCGCTTCAGCCCACCCTTCCTGGGTAATAAACACACCTGCCGCCGCGATGAGCGTGTCGCCGTAAAACAGAAGCGGCGTGGTATCACGTCGCCAGGGCGGAACGTTCTGTTCCTGCCAGATTTTCTTCAGTTTACGCCCGCCGTTACGCCCAACGATATGCAGCATGCCGCTGGCCCTGAAGCGTATGGTGACGTTCTCGTCCGGCTCAGGTAGACGCACATTGCCCGAATGGCTTAACGCAACGACACCGGCATTCAACGGTAGCGTTAATGCTTTTTCCGGCGACGGCCAGTCAAGCACAACGTCAGCCAGCGACGGCACAGATTTCACCCACCAGAGTTGCTCTTTATAGCGCCTGACGTCATAACCATTCAGGTGTATACACGGTGCGGCATCTTCCCGCGCCTGTGCAACTTCTTCCCAGATACGGTTGAGCATCGCCCGGGACGGCATAACCGCACGGTGGGAAGCCAGCCAGCGACGAATCAGAGCAGCCCGACGCACGGGGCTCATCACTTTCAACGGCGCAATGTTAAGGGCACCGTCAGCGGTAGTCAGCGTATTCAGCTCCCCGCTCAGCAACTCATCCAGCAAGCTTTCCTGTTCAGCACAAAGCATGGCACTTCTGGCCACCGCTTCGGAAAAATGGGCCCAGCGCTCACTCAGCAGCGGTAAGACGCGCAGGCGCAGGAAGTTACGGTCGTAACTGTCGTCCTGATTGCTTTCGTCTTCAATCCAGCGCAGATGATGTTGCTGCGCCCAGGCTTCCAGTGATGCGCGCGTCTCACCCAGTAGCGGGCGGATGAGCTCTGTTTCAGCAAAACCAGCACGCTCAGGCATGGCGGATAAACCCGCAGGCCCGCTGCCCCGCTTGAGCGCCAGTAAAAACGTCTCGCACTGGTCGTCCAGATGCTGCGCGGTGACCAACGCTTCTCCAGGCTGTAACGCGCCGGAAAACGCGGCGTAGCGGGCTTTGCGCGCCTGCGCCTCAATACCCAGCCCTTCATCCTCAAGCGTGACGCGTTCAACGATTAGCGGGATCGTCCACCCTGAGCACACCGCTTCGCAGTGCGCCACCCAGTCGTCGGCATGGGGGCTTAAGCCGTGATGGATATGCATCGCCCGCAGCTGGACGTCAGGCTCACGGTCGCGCCAGAGCTTAAGACGGTGCAGCAAAACGGTGGAATCCAGGCCACCGCTGAACCCCACCAGCAGCTGGCGGTAGGGTGAAACGGCGTGCGCGATAGCGGGTAAGGTCATAGGAAATTACACATAAAAAATGCCCGAACTGAACGGGCATTATCACACATGACGGCGATTACTGCTGATAAAGCTCCAGCGGCAGCCCGTCCGGATCGTTGAAAAAAGTGAAACGTTTATCGGTGAAGGGATCGATGCGAATTGCTTCACAGGCCACGCCGTGGGCTTCCAGATGCTTTACCGCGCTGTCCAGGTTATCGACGCTGAAGGCCAGGTGGCGCAGGCCGCAGGCTTCCGGGCGCGAAGGACGCGCTGGCGGGAAAGGAAAAGAGAACAGTTCAATCACATATTGTCCGTTTAACGCCAGATCGCCTTTCCAGGAATCGCGCTCCTCGCGGTAGGCCTCGCTCAACAGCGTAAAGCCGAGAATGTCGCAGTAAAAGGCCTTACTTTTCGCGTAATCGGTGGCAATGATCGCAATATGATGAACAGCTTTTAAACCCAGCATAGTTTCTCCTTTTTATGATGTCCTGAACGTTACAACCGACAACCCGCCCCTGGCAAGCGGCCCCTTTTATTTTAGGACTCTCACCCAGTACACGCCGTTATCATCGCGTTTCGCACCGTGAATATCCGTCTCAAAGCCCGGATAGTGGCGCCCTATCGAACAGAGCATCAGCAGAAAATCGAGCACCGCCCGGCTCTCCTCGGTGATCATCTCGCCCGGCATCAGCAGCGGTACGCCCGGCGGATAAGGCAGGATCATGTTGGCTGATACCCGCCCGACCAGGTTCTCCAGTTCAATGGTTTCAACCTCCCCTTTCACCTGGCGTTGCCACGCCCTGTGCGGCGTGAGCTTCATTTCAGGCAGAACATCAAATGCCTGCAGCATCAGGCGCGGCAGATCGTGCTGGCGGATCAGCCTGTGGATCCCCTGGGCCAGATCCTGAATACGCATATTGCGGTAGAAGTCAGGATCTTCCGCGTAGAGATCCGGCAGCATATTCTTCACCCGCAGGTTAAGATCGTATGCGCGCTTAAACTCCATGAGTCCGCGCAGCAGCCCCATCGCGCGGGTTTTATCGATCCCGATACTGAACAGGAACAGCAAATTATAGGGGCCGGTTTTCTCCACCACCACGCCGCGCTCATCAAGGAACTTCGCCACCAGCGCAGCCGGGATCCCTTCCTCACCCATCACACCCTGCTCATCCATGCCCGGCGTCAGGATCGTCACCTTAACCGGATCGAGGAACATGTGGTCTGCATCAGCATCCCGAAAACCGTGCCAGCTCTCCCCCGGCGCGACGGGCCAGCATTCTGCTTCATCAATCTCTTCCGGCTGCCAGATATCAAAGAACCAGCCGTCCGCTTCATCTTTAAGACGCTGAACTTCTTTGCGGAAATGCAGCGCCCGCTCCACCGATCGGTTGATCAGGCGTTTACCCGGATTACCGCGCAGCATCGCCGCCGCCGTTTCGATGGACGCCACCAGCGGGTAGCTCGGCGACGTGGTCGTGTGCATCATAAAGGCTTCGTTGAAGGTGTCCTCGTCGTATTCGCCCTTGATGTGAATGAGAGACGCCTGGGAAAACGCGGCCAGCATTTTGTGCGTCGACTGCGTCTCGAAGAACACCTTGCCCGGCACCCGCTCGCCGCTCATCCCACTTTTACCCGAGTAAATCGGGTGGAAATTGGTGTAAGGCACCCACGCGGAGTCAAAGTGAATCGACGGCACGTCCAGTGTCTGCTTGATCCAGTTCGTGTTGTAAAGCAGCCCGTCATAGGTGGAGTTGGTGATCACCGCATGCACAGGCCAGCTTGCCTCGGGGATCGCCGCGATCTTATTTTCAATGGCTTCATGCGCGAACTCACGGCGAGGAATGCCGCCGAGGATCCCCAGCGCATTACGCGTGGGAGACAGCCAGAGCGGCACGACGTCACTCATCATCAGCAAATGCGCCAGTGATTTATGGCAGTTTCGGTCAATCAGCAACGTGCTACCGGCAGGCGCGGCATACATCCCGACGATCTTGTTCGACGTCGAGGTTCCGTTGGTCACCATGTAGCTCTGCTCGGCACCAAAGGTCCGGGCAATGTACTCTTCGGCTTCCAGATGCGGGCCGGTATGATCCAGCAGCGAGCCCAGCTCGGTCACTGAAATCGACACGTCCGCCTTCAGCGTATTGCCGCCAAAGAAATCGTAGAACAGGCACCCTACCGGGCTTTTTTGATAGGCCGTTCCCGCCATGTGGCCTGGCGTACAGAAGGTGTACTTCCCTTCATTCACATAGGTGAACAGCGCACGCGTAAACGGCGGGGTGATGTTATCCAGATATTCACCGGTGTACTGCTGAATGCGGGTCGCAATGTCCTCAGCCACGCCGAGCGCGTATTCGAAGAACCACAGCGCCATACGCATATCATGGGCGCTGACGTCCATGGTCGAGTGAGTGTTGATAAAGGCGTACAGCGGAAGATATTCGTTGAGCTTATTGATCTCGCTGCACAACTCCATGTCGTATTCGTCCCAGTCGAATATCACGCCACAGATGCGCGGATTGTGTTCGATGAATTTCAGCAGGTCGGCGCTGTTTTGCGGCCAGATTAGCTGATATCCGCGTGCTTTAAGGGCTTGCTCCAGCTCCTTGATGGGTTCGTCTTTATAAAAGACGCCGTGTGGCCCCATGATGGCAATGATGTTCATGGTTTACCTCCTTGAAAAACATCAGATAAGCATAGTTAAGGTAAACGGCAGGTATAAAAAAAGCCGCAACAATGTGCGGCTTTTAGGATAATTGTGAGGCTTACGCGTAACCGTAGGTCATCAGGCGCTGATAACGACGGTTGAGCAGATCTTCTGTGCTCAGCACGTCCAGATCAGCCAGGTCTGCCAGCAGCTGCGCTTTCAGGGAAGCAGCCATCACTTCCGGCTTACGGTGCGCGCCACCCAGCGGTTCAGGGATAACGGTGTCGATCAGCTTCAGCTCTTTCAGACGTGGGGCAATGATGCCCATCGCTTCCGCAGCCAGCGGCGCTTTATCGGCACTTTTCCACAGAATGGAGGCACAGCCTTCCGGAGAGATAACGGAATAAGTGCTGTACTGCAGCATATTCACTTTATCGCCCACGCCAATTGCCAGCGCACCGCCGGAACCACCTTCACCGATAACGGTACAGATGACCGGCACTTTCAGGCGAGACATCTCACGCAGGTTGCGTGCGATGGCTTCAGACTGACCGCGCTCTTCTGCGCCAACACCCGGGTAAGCACCCGGTGTGTCGATGAAGGTGATGATTGGCATATTGAAACGCTCAGCCATCTCCATCAGACGCAGGGCCTTACGGTAGCCTTCTGGTGCTGGCATACCGAAGTTACGACGGATCTTCTCTTTGGTTTCACGGCCTTTCTGGTGACCAATGATCATCACCGGACGTCCATCCAGACGCGCGATACCGCCGACGATAGCTTTATCGTCAGCGTATGCGCGGTCGCCTGCCAGTTCGTCAAATTCGTCAAACGCCAGGCGGACATAATCCAGGGTGTACGGACGCTGTGGATGACGCGCCAGCTGGGCGATCTGCCATGCGCCGAGATCGGCAAAGATTTTGCGCGTCAGTTCTACGCTTTTTTCACGCAGACGATGCACTTCTTCGTCGATGTTAATATCCAGTTTTTCATCCTGACGGCTTACGGCTGTCAGAGAATCGATTTTCGCTTCCAGCTCTGCAATCGGCTGTTCGAAATCAAGGAAATTCAGACTCATAGTATTCCTGTATTAGTCAAACTCCAGTTCCACCTGCTCCGAACCAATGAGGCCACGGAGATCGTTCAGTAAACGATCGCTCGGAGAGACACGCCACGTTGCACCAAAGCGCAACCGCGCACGTGCATCCGCCCTCTGATAGTAGAGATGTACTGGAATGGTCCCCGAGCGGTGGGGTTCCAGAGACTGACGGAGTCGGTTTAAAAGCTGGTCATCAATTTGCCTGTCCGTCAGCGAGATAGCAAGCCCGCGAGCATATTTTTCCCGGGCTTCGTCAATGTCCATCACTTCGCGGGCGGTCATTTTAAGCCCCCCGCTGAAGTCATCAAAGCTGACCTGTCCGCTGACGATAAGTATGCGGTCTTTTTCCAGCAATTGCTGGTATTTATCCAGCGCGTCGGTGAACAACATCACCTCCAGACGCCCGGAACGGTCATCCAGGGTACAGATGCCGATACGATTGCCGCGCTTGGTGACCATTACCCTTGCAGCAATCACGAGCCCCGCAGCCGTGGTGATTTTACCACGTTCTGTCGGATGCATGTCTTTAAGCCTGTGGCCGCCGACATAGCGCTCAATTTCTTTCAGATACTGGTTGATCGGGTGTCCCGTCAGGTACAGGCCTAACGTCTCACGCTCCCCATCCAGCACCACCTGTTCTGGCCAGGGCTGGCAGTTGGAATAGGACTGCTCGATCTGCTCTGGCTCTTCCGCCAGCACACCGAACATATCCGCCTGACCAATGGCTTCCGCTTTAGCATGCTGATCGGCCGCTTTCAGCGCATCGCCGAGCGAGTTCATCAGCGCGGCGCGGTGTGGCCCCAGCCGGTCAAACGCACCGGACATGATCAGTTTTTCCAGCACGCGCCGGTTCAGTTTTTTGGTATCGGTGCGGGCGCACAGGTCGAACAGCTCGCGGAAATAGCCGCCGTTGTTACGCGCTTCGATGATCGCCTCGATCGGCCCCTCACCCACGCCCTTGATCGCGCCGATCCCATAGACGATTTCCCCGTCATCGTTGACGTGGAAATGGTACAGGCCCGAGTTAATATCCGGCGGCAGGATCTTCAGCCCCATGCGCCAGCACTCGTCCACCAGGCCAACCACCTTTTCGGTGTTGTCCATATCGGCGGTCATTACCGCCGCCATAAACTCAGCGGGATAGTGGGCCTTGAGCCACAGCGTTTGATACGACACCAAAGCATAAGCGGCGGAGTGGGATTTGTTAAATCCGTACCCGGCGAATTTCTCCACCAGGTCGAAGATTTTCATCGCCAGTTCGCCATCGACGCCGTTTTTCTTCGCCCCATCTTCAAAGATAGAACGCTGCTTGGCCATCTCTTCCGGCTTTTTCTTACCCATCGCACGACGCAACATATCTGCGCCGCCAAGGGTGTAACCAGAAAGCACCTGGGCGATCTGCATGACCTGTTCCTGATACAGGATGATGCCGTAGGTTGGCTCCAGTACCGGCTTCAGGCTTTCATGCTGCCACTGCACATCCGGATAGGAAATCTCTTCGCGCCCGTGCTTACGGTCGATAAAGTTATCTACCATCCCCGACTGCAACGGGCCCGGACGGAACAGGGCCACCAGCGCGATCATATCTTCGAAGCAGTCTGGTTGCAGACGCTTAATCAAATCTTTCATGCCGCGGGATTCAAGCTGGAAGACGGCTGTCGTCTCGGAGCGTTGCAGCATGTCGAAACTTTTCTTGTCATCAAGCGGGATAGCCGCGATATCCAGCGGCGGCTCGCCGTTCTTCTCACGGCGGGCGTTGATCATCTCCAGCGCCCAGTTGATGATGGTCAGCGTACGCAAACCAAGGAAGTCGAACTTCACAAGCCCGGCGTATTCAACGTCGTTCTTGTCGAACTGGGTGACCGGATGCTGGCCCGCTTCATCGCAGTACAGCGGCGCGAAGTCGGTGATTTTGGTCGGGGCAATAACCACGCCCCCCGCATGCTTACCGGCGTTACGCGTGACGCCCTCCAGCTTGCGCGCCATGTCGATCAGCGCTTTCACCTCTTCGTCGGCTTCGTAGATTTCCGGCAGCTGAGGTTCAGCTTCAAAGGCTTTCGCCAGGGTCATGCCCGGATCGGGCGGCACCAGCTTAGAGATTCGATCGACAAAACCGTAGGGGTGGCCCAGAACGCGGCCCACATCGCGGATAACCGCTTTCGCCGCCATCGTACCGAAGGTAATGATCTGTGAAACCGCATCACGACCGTACATATCGGCCACGTGCTCAATCACCTGGTCGCGTTTTTCCATGCAGAAGTCGACGTCAAAGTCGGGCATGGAGACACGTTCCGGGTTGAGGAAACGTTCGAACAGCAGGTCGAATTCCAGCGGATCGAGGTCGGTGATTTTCAGCGCATACGCCACCAGCGAGCCGGCACCTGAACCACGGCCCGGGCCAACCGGTACGCCGTTATCCTTCGACCACTGGATGAACTCCATTACGATCAGGAAGTAGCCAGGGAACCCCATCTGGTTGATCACCTGGAGTTCAATATCCAGACGCTCGTCATATTCAGGACGCTTCTCTTTACGGACCGCTTCATCCGGGAAGAGGAATTCCAGACGCTCTTCAAGGCCCTCTTTCGATTTCATGACCAGGAAATCTTCCGTGGTCATGTCGCCCGTCGGGAACTGCGGCAGGAAATATTCGCCGAGACGCACGGTGACGTTGCAGCGCTTGGCAATCTCTACGCTGTTTTCCAGCGCTTCCGGGATGTCGGAGAAGAGCTCACACATTTCCTCTTCGCTGCGCATGTACTGCTGCGATGAGTAGTTGCGTGGACGTTTCGGATCGTCGAGGGTGAAGCCGTCGTGGATAGCGACGCGAATTTCATGTGCGTCAAAATCGCCCGGCTCAAGGAAGCGCACATCGTTGGTGGCTACCACAGGCAGGCCACGCGCTTCCGCCAGGGCGACGGCCGCATGCAGATAGCTCTCTTCATCCGCACGCCCGGTACGGATTAGCTCCAGGTAATAGCGATCCGGGAAATGCTCTTCGTAGAACGAGACGCACTGATCCACCAGCGCGTTGTTCCCGCGCAGCAGACATTTGCCGACATCCCCCATACGACCACCGGAGATCAGCAGCAGACCTTCGTTCAGCTCCGCCAGCCAGTCGCGGTCAATCCATGGACCCAGCGCGCCGTAGCCGCGCTGGTAGGCTTTTGAGATCAGCAGAGTGAGGTTCTGATAGCCCGTGTTATTCATGGCTAACACGGAAATTTGCGTCATCTCATCGCCGAGCAGGTCGCTCTGCACGTGGAAATCCGCGCCGACGATGGGCTTTAATCCTGCGCCATGCGCCGTTCCGTAGAACTTCACCAGGCCACACAGGTTGGTAAAATCGGTGATCGCCAGCGCAGGCATGCCAAGCGAGGCCGCCTTCTTTACCAGCGGCCCGGTCTTTGCCAGCCCATCGATCATGGAGTAGTCGCTATGCACCCGCAGGTGTACGAAACGTGGTTCAGCCATCTTCAGATCCCGCGTTACTTAATTGCTTGCGTCTTGATTCAGGACACCAGTCCCAGCGCGCGTTTCACCGGGCCAAAGCTGCGCCGATGATGTTCAGTTGCGCCATGTTCAGCCAGCTTTTCCAGATGGAAAGCCGTTGGATATCCCTTGTGCTGGGCGAAACCATACGCGGGATAAGTGAGGTCCAGCGCGGCCATTTCGGCATCGCGCGTCACTTTGGCAATGATTGACGCCGCACTGATTTCTGCGACGCGGCTATCGCCTTTAACAACAGCCATGGAAGGCATCGGCAGCGCCGGGCAACGGTTACCGTCGATCAGCACATACTCAGGCACAATCTTCAGGCCAGCAACGGCACGCTGCATCGCCAGCATGGTGGCGTGCAGAATGTTCAGATCGTCGATCTCATCCGGCTCTGCGCGCCCGAGACTCCAGGCCAGCGCCTTCTCTTTAATTTCATCGAACAGCGCCAGGCGGCGCTTTTCGCTCAGTTTTTTCGAGTCGTTCAGGCCAGGGATCGGGCGGGCTGGATCGAGGATCACCGCCGCGGTCACAACGGCACCCACTAACGGACCACGACCGACTTCATCCACACCGGCAACGAGGTGGGTATGGGGATAAATAAATTCCATCATTGTGCTAACTCCAGCACCGCATCGGCCGCCTGCTCATCAGCATTACAGCAGATCATTTGATGCAGTTCACGGAAAGTATCATGCATCTGGTGGCTGGTTTTACCGTTGGCCAGCAGCGGCAGTAATGCATCAGCCAGTGCCTGCGGCTGGCATTCATCCTGCAAGAGTTCTTTCACCAGCTCGCGACCTGCAAGCAGGTTTGGCAGGGATACGTAGTCTGTTTTTACCAGACGTTTTGCCAGCCAGAAGGTAAACGGTTTCATGCGATAACCGACCACCATTGGGCATTTTGCCAGCATACACTCCAGCGCAGCCGTGCCGGAAGCCAGCAGTGCGGCATCGCTCGCAAACATGGCTTGCCGTCCTTTCCCGTCCAGCAGGCGGACGTGAAGATCCGGGGCAACCTCGGCTTTGATACGCTCAAACTGCTCGCGGCGTTTGGCATTCACCAGCGGCACGACCACTTCAAGGTCTGGGTACGTCTTGCGGAGAATTTGCGCCGTTTTCAGAAAATCGGCACTGAGCATTTCAACTTCCGCACCCCGGCTCCCTGGCAGCAGCGCCAGACAGTGCACATCATGCGGGATGCCCAGTTCGTCACGCGCCGCATTTTTATCAGGGTCCAGCGGCATGGCATCCGCCATGGTATGACCGATAAAACGGCACGGGACATTAAACCTGTCGTAAAACGCTTTTTCGAAAGGCAGAAAAGCCAGCACCAGATTGGTGGACCGTCCGATTTTGAAAACGCGTTTCTGTCGCCACGCCCACACGGACGGGCTGACGTAATGGATAGTTTTGATCCCCTGCTTTTTCAGGTTCCCTTCAAGGGTAATATTGAAATCAGGTGCATCAATGCCGACAAAGACATCGGGCTTGAGGTCGGTAAAGCGGCGGGTAAGATCGGCGCGAATATGCAGCAGGCGACGCAGGCGGCCCAGCACCTCGACGATGCCCATCACAGCCAGCTCTTCCATTTCATACCAGGCTTCACAGCCTTCGGCCTGCATCAGCGGCCCAGCCACGCCCACAAAGCGGGCATTGGGTACACGGGCTTTAAGCGCGCGGATAAGACCTGCACCAAGAATATCGCCGGAGGTTTCTCCGGCGACCAGGGCGATAGTAAGCGGACGACTGTCGACCATTAACGAATCAGACCACGGGTTGAACGTTCAAAGAATTCCATGAACGTTTTCACTTCAGGATGCTTATTCGCCAGCTCGGCAATTTCCGGCTTCGCCTCTTCCAGCGTTTTACCGCTACGGTACAGCAATTTGTACGCGTTGCGGATCGCGGTAATCGCTTCGCGGCTAAAGCCACGACGCTTAAGGCCTTCAATGTTCACGCCAAACGGCGTGGCATGGTTGCCCTGCGCAATCACAAACGGTGGGACGTCCTGCGCCACACCGGAGCACCCGCCGACCATCACGTGTGCACCGATGATGCAGAACTGATGGACTGCGGTCATGCCGCCAATAATTGCGAAATCATCGACCGATACGTGCCCCGCCAGCGTTGCGTTGTTGGCGAGAATACAGCGGCTACCCACGGTACAGTCGTGCGCAATATGCGCATTAACCATAAACAGGTTGTCGCTGCCCACCTTCGTCAATCCACCGCCTTGCGTTGTACCACGATGAATGGTGACGCTTTCGCGAATGCGGTTACGATCGCCGATTTCCACGCGGGTCGGTTCGCCAGCATACTTAAGATCCTGGTTAACTTCGCCGATGGAGGCGAACTGATAGATCTCATTGTTGCAGCCAATGGTGGTATGACCATTCACGACAACGTGAGATTTCAGTACTGTACCCTCACCAATTTCGACATGGGGTCCAACAATACAAAACGGGCCAATGTGGACGTTTGCGCCAATGATGGCACCCGTTTCCACAATGGCGGTAGGATGAATAAAGGCGGATTTATCAATCACGTATCAGGCCTCCCGGCTACGCGCACACATCATTGTCGCTTCGCAAACAACTTTGCCGTCAACCATAGCTACGCCTTTGAAGCGAGTCAGGCCGCGACGCGTTTTTTCAAAAGTGACTTCCATGATCATTTGATCACCAGGCACGACCGGACGCTTGAAGCGCGCTTCATCGATACCCGCGAAGTAATAGAGTTCACCCGGCTCCAGTTTACCTACGCTTTTAAACGCCAGAATACCGGTAGCCTGTGCCATCGCTTCCAGGATCAACACACCCGGGAAGATAGGTTTACCAGGGAAGTGCCCCTGGAAGAATGGCTCGTTAACGGAGACATTTTTCACTGCGCGCAGAAAACGACCTTCTTCAAAATCCAGCACACGGTCTACCAGTAAAAACGGGTAGCGGTGCGGCAGAAGTTCTAAAATCTCTTCAATATGCAGAGTATGAGTGTCAGTAGTCAAAATACTCTTCCTGTCAAATGTACTAAGTAGCAATAATAACACGGCCTGCCGGTTTATAAACAAAGCCGACAGGCCGGGAAATTTAGCGTTAAACGGATGAACGCTTAGTCTTGTTGATCGATTTTGCGCTCAATCGCTTTGAGTCGCTTGCTCATATCATCAATATTCATCACCAGTGCAGCTGTTTTACGCCATACCTTGTTCGGTTGCAGCGGGATACCGGAGGAATAAACGCCGGGCTCAGTGATGGGACGCATCACCATACCCATCCCCGTCACCGTGACTTTGTCGCATATTTCCATATGGCCATTGATCACGCTGGCACCGCCTATCATGCAGTAACGGCCTATTTTCAGGCTGCCTGCCATGATAACACCACCCGCAACTGCGGTATTGTCGCCAATCACAACGTTATGTGCAATCTGGCACTGGTTGTCTATGATAACACCGTTACCAATAATGGTGTCGTCAAGTGCACCACGGTCAATGGTTGTGCAAGCGCCGATCTCAACGCGATCGCCGATAATCACGCGACCCAGCTGCGGGATCTTAACCCAGTTACCCCGATCGTTGGCGTAACCGAATCCGTCAGAACCAATCACCGTGCTGGACTGTACGAGGCAATTCTCGCCAATCTCAACCTCATGGTAGACAGAAACATTGGCCCACAGACGAGTCCCTGCGCCAATTTTCGTATTTTTTCCAACAAAGCAGCCTGGCCCAATCACCACGTTATCACCCAGCACAACGCCGGATTCGATAACGGCGTTTGCGCCGACTGCCACGTTGTTACCCAGCTGAGCCGTTGAATCAATCGCAGCGCTGGCTGCAATGTTCTGCGCCGGCTGCGGCGTGGTATCAAGAATTTGGGCCATGCGTGCATAGGTCAGGTAGGGATTTTTCACTACCAGTGCAGCGTTAGTGGCAAACGGAAGATCGTCCTGCGTCAGAACAACGGCAGACGCCTGGCACTGAGCCAGGTGTTCACGGTACTTAGGGCTTACCATGAAGGTAATAGTGCCTGCTTTAGCAGATTGCATGGACGCAACAGCGGTGATGACGATATCGCCATCACCGTGTAATTCTGCATCCAACTGCTGAGCTAAATCAGCCAGTCGAATTGAAGGCATTACTTATTTAACCTGTTTCAGAACATCAGCGGTGATGTCTTTAACATCGCTGCTGTTGAATGCAACGGCGTTCGCATCAACAACCAGATCGATGCTCTGATCGGCTGCTACTGCTTTAACGGCAGACTGAATACGCGTCACCAGCTTGCCACGCTCTTCGTTAGAACGACGCTGACGATCCTGCTCGAAAGCCTGCGCTTTCTGAGAGAAGGTCTGGCGCTGAGACATGACGTCTTTTTCCAGTTTGCTGCGCTCGCTCGCTTTCATGGTAGAACCATCACGCTGTAAACGCTGCATCTTGGACTGAAGATCACCTTCCATACGTTGCAGTTCGCTCGCACGGCCTTTGAATTCGTTTTCCAGCGTTGCAGAAACGCCCGTTTTCTGTGCAACCTGCTGGAACAAATTACCCATGTTGACGATTGCAATTTTGTCCGCTGCCTGAGCAGAAGTTGCCATCGCTAAACCGAGACCTGCAGCTAATAACCACTTTTTCACAATTAACTCCTTACCATCCCATTGGCACCCGAGGGGTGCCGTTCTTTGCGTGGCAAGGCGACCGTTTTACCGATCGCCGGTTGTCAGCGCTACACTGCCAACGCATTCCATTGCAGCGGATTATTACCAGGTTTTACCAATGTTAAACTGGAACTGCTCCGCTTTGTCTCCATCGTATTTCTTGAACGGCTGGGCGTAGGAGAAGACCAACGGCCCCAGCGGTGACATCCATTGTAATGCGATACCTGCGGACATGCGAATGTTGCCCGGATCGCTGTAGTCCGGAACGCCCGCTGCACGCATCTGGGCGGTATTCTCCCAGTTGGTATCCCACACCGTACCTGCATCCATAAAGAAGGAGGTACGGACAGAGTTCGCGTACTTATCACTGATAAACGGCGTCGGCGTGATGAACTCGAGGCTCGCCACGGCCATGGCGTTACCGCCTACCGCATCATCAGAGCTACAGACTTGTTTTGAATCGCGGCTTGCGCAGTTATCTTCGTCATTACCGCCGTAGTAAACCGCTTTCGGACCAATGTTATTGGACTGGAAGCCACGAACGGTGCTTGAACCACCGGCGTAGAAGTTCTCATAGAACGGCAGCTCTTTGCTTCCGATACCGTCACCATAGCCCCAGCGGGTACGACCCAGTACGACCCACTTGTGGTCGTCATCAATTGGGAAGTAGGACGCCGTATCCAGAGTGACCTTGTAGAACTCGTTATCCGAGCCCGGGATCGTCACCTTACCGTTCAGGTTAACGCGTGAACCTTCCGTCGGGAAGT
Source organism: Enterobacter cloacae complex sp. ECL411 (assembly GCF_021869665.1). Classification (NCBI taxonomy): domain Bacteria; kingdom Pseudomonadati; phylum Pseudomonadota; class Gammaproteobacteria; order Enterobacterales; family Enterobacteriaceae; genus Enterobacter; species Enterobacter cloacae complex sp. ECL411. The sequence continues at coordinate 859,223 of NZ_CP091486.1, read as the reverse complement.
AGCCACGGTCAAGACGGTTGTAGGTCCAACCGTAGTTGAAGGTGAAGTCATCCGCGGCGAAACCGTTGTCATCGCTGGACGTACTTGCAGACTGACCGATGGAGTCCAGGTAACGCCACATCGCCACCTGCGGTTGCATGTTAGACAGGTCGTTATGCACGTACCCTAAACCTGCACGCAGGGTGTTGTATTCGTTAACCGGGAAGCCGAGCGTACCATCCAGACCGTAACTCTTGTTGGTATACGAGGAGAGGTCCGCGTCGTCCGCTTTAAAGTCGTTATAGAAGATACGACCACCCAGGCTTACACCGTCCACGGTGAAGTATGGGTTGGTAACGGAGAACTCAGAGTAGGTCTGGTAGTCGTTTTTCGTCCCGTTGATACCGACAGAGTAACCCGTACCCAGCCAGTTATCCTGCTGAACGCCGACCTGGAAGCTCACGCCACTTTCAGTACCGTAACCAATACCGAAGTTGAAACTACCGGTATTACGTTCTTTAACTTTATAAACAACATCCACCTGATCCGGACGACCTGGTACACGCTGAGTATCGGTATCGACCGTTTCGAAGTAGCCCAGACGGTTCAGACGCTCTTTACCCTGGTCGACCAGATCGCTTCCCAGCCATGCCCCTTCCATCTGGCGCATTTCACGGCGCAGAACGGAGTCTTTAGAGGTATCGTTACCTTCGAAGCGGATTTTACGCACGTAGAAACGGTTGCCCGCATCAACGTTAACGTGAAGCTTAACAGTCTTATCCGCGTCGTTAATTTCCGGCTGCGTTTGCACACGCGGATACGCATAACCATAACGGCCGAGCAGCTTCTTAATGCTGTCTTCCATTTTGGTGACTTTAGATCCGCTATACAGATCGCCCGGCTGAATTTTGGTCAGAGATTCAATTTCAGCAGAATGTCCTGCCAGGTTGCCGCTGACTTCAACACCTGAAAGCGTGTATTTATCGCCTTCTGTGATGTTAACGGTAATGTAGATACCTTTCTTGTCCGGAGTCAGACTCACCTGAGTTGAATCGATGTTGAAACGGGCGTAACCGCGATCCAGATAGTAGCTGCGCAGGGTTTCAAGGTCACCCGCCAGTTTCTGTTTCTGGTATTTACGATCGCCTACCACGTTCCACCACGGCACTTCGTCACGCAGTTGGAAGTTGGAGATCAATTCGTCGGTGCTGAACGCGTGGTTACCCACAATGTTGATCTGCTGGATCTTCGCAGAAACACCTTCCTGGAAGACCAGTTTCAGGTCAACACGGTTACGTGGCAGCGGTGTAACAACCGCTTTAACGCTCGCGCTGTATTTACCGACGCTGTAATAGAAATCTTCCAGACCTTTTTCAATGTCTGCAAGGGTTGTGCGGTCCAGAGATTCCCCCACACGAACACCCGATGCCTCAAGGTTCTGCTTAAGCATGTCATCTTTCACCGACTTGTTGCCGGAGAAAGTGATGCTGGCAATCGTTGGACGTTCTTTTACCTGAACCACCAGCGTATCACCATCGCGCAGGACGCGGACGTCCTCAAAGTTGCCAGTGGCAAACAGAGCACGGATGGTGTTACTGATATCTTCATCATTAACCGTATCGCCGGGGCGCACAGGCATACTGAGGAGGGCCGCACCAACGGCGACACGCTGAAGGCCTTCGAAATGAATATCTTTCACTACGAACCCGTCAGCACCGTATACGGTCGCGCTGCTAAACAGCAGCGACGCTATGAGCAACTTTTTCATCGCCATCGTTATTATGCGTTCTTCCTAACTAACTCTCTTACAACCGAGAGAAATCATTGAAAAGTGCAAGCCCCATTAACAGCACCAGCAAAATCGAGCCAATGCGATAACTAAAGTCTTGAACTCGCTCGGATACCGGTCCGCCTTTTAGCTTTTCAATCGCTAAAAACAGCAGATGGCCCCCATCTAATACGGGAAGCGGGAACAGGTTGATTATCCCCAGGTTCACGCTAATCAGCGCAAGGAACATGAGATAGTAAATCACCCCGAACTCCGCTGACATCCCAGCCCCCTGAGCAATCGAAATTGGCCCACTGAGGTTGTTCAGTTTCACATCACCGGTTATCAATTTCCCCAACATGTTGACCGTAAGCTTCATCAGCTGCCATGTTTTATCCGTGGCCTCAACGATGGCGCTAAACGGCCCATACTGGCGTATTGTCTTGTACTCATCTGGCAGTGGGATCACTTTCGGCACAACGCCGGCAAACCCTTCCGCCTTACCGCCGCCCGATTTGGTATCCGGGGTGAGGGTCAGTGAGAGCGAACTCCCCTGCCTTTCCACTTCCAGCGCGAGCGGCTTGCCTGGATTATCGCGCACCAGAGTAACAAAGGTCATCCATTGTGTTAATGGCTGACCATCGACTTTAACGATCCTGTCACCCGCTTGTAAACCTGCTTTACTCGCTGCCGAATTAGACTGCACTTCGGCTAACACCGGCTCGATCTGCGCGCTGCGCGGGCGAATCCCCAGTGTAGCGACTGGATCCTCTTTGTCTGGCTCAAAGCGCCAGTGGCGTAAATCCAGCACTTTTTCCTGCCGCTGGTCGGAACCAAAAGGCGATACGCTGACGGTTGTCTGCTCATCACCGATTTTCGCAACCAGTTGTAACCTCACGGCATCCCAATCAGGGGTTTCGATACCATCAATCGCTTTAAGTTCCATTCCCGGTGTAATTTGCGCCGTTGCTGCAATGGAACCCGTGGTGATTTCACCCACAACCGGGCGTACGCCAGGCACGCCGATAATAAACACCAGCCAGTAGGCGAAGATAGCGAAGATGAAATTGGCTACCGGTCCGGCAGCGATGATGGCAGCACGTTGGCCAACAGTTTTATTGTTGAACGCGCTATGTCGAAGTTCCGGGGCGACAGGCTCAACGCGTTCGTCGAGCATTTTGACATAGCCGCCCAGGGGGATCAGAGCAATGACAAACTCGGTGCCATGCTTATCGGTGCGCTTCCAGAGCGATTTGCCAAAGCCAATCGAGAATCGCTCTACCCGCACACCACAGCGCCGGGCAACCCAGAAATGGCCAAATTCATGCACGGTAATCAGTACACCCAATGCAACAATGAACGCCGCCAGATTCCAGAGAATGCTCAGCATAAAACCTTCCGTTATATCGTCCCAAACACCAGTAAAAGCAGGCAAGCAAATACGGGAACAGCCGCGGTAAGGCTGTCAATGCGATCCAGTATTCCGCCATGTCCTGGAATCAGGTGACCACTGTCCTTAATCCCTGCTTCACGCTTAAACATGCTCTCGGTTAAATCACCCAGTACCGATGCCAGCGCCGCGAAAATCGAACATATCAGCAGCGTGGAGGGGGCAACCTCAAGATTCGCCCAGACGCCATAGCCCCAGGAGATAATCGCTGCCGTAAACAGGCCGCCGATGAAACCTTGCCAGGTTTTGCCCGGAGAAACCTTTGGCGCCAGTTTATGTTTGCCAAACAGTTTACCAAACATATAGGCTCCGGAGTCAGCCCCCCAGACGAGAATCATCACATAAAGCAGCCATATTGCGCCGCTGTAGTGGTTTTCGTCATAGTGCCAGGCGCGCAGCGCAACCATACCCCAGAAGAACGGAACAATCGTGAGCAGACCAAAAATAAGGCGCAACACTTTAGAGTTACGCCAGATCGCCGCAGAGCCCGGGTAGAAAAGCACTAAAACAAGCGCAGCAATCCACCAGGCCAGCGATATCCATAAGGATCCGGCAACCAGCGGCTGGTGAACATCGTGATGATATTCAGGCAAGGTATACAGCATCAGGGCCAGTAAAAAACCACAGAGTACCGCCAGCCATACCCGCTGAGTGCGCGAGGTAAAGCCGCTAAGCTGCCCCCATTCCCACGCGGCGAGCATACACACCACCAACGTAACAATAGCGAATCCCACCGGAGGCAGTAAAAACAGCGCTGCGATAACGACGGGTATTAATACAAAAGCGGAAATCAGGCGATACTTCAGCAAAAGCTACCCCCATCAGGCGTTATCGCCACCAGGCTCGGTGCCGCCGAAACGACGCTCTCGATTGGCAAAGGCATGCAGCGCACCTTCAAAGTCTTGTTCATCAAAATCTGGCCAAAGAACATCCGTAAAGTAAAGTTCAGCGTAGGCAATTTGCCACAGCAAAAAGTTACTTATGCGATGCTCCCCCCCTGTCCTTATAACCAAATCCACGGGAGCCAGTTCATTCATGCAGATTTGCTGACTCAGCGCCTCTTCATCAATCTGGTCGGGTCTTAACAGCCCTTCCTGAACCTGCTCAGCCAAATGCCGAACCCCCTGGATAATATCCCAGCGTCCGCCGTAATTCGCCGCGATATTGAGCGTCAGGCCGGTATTATTTTCCGTCAGCGCTTCAGCTTTGCGAATCCGTTCCTGCAAACGTGAGTTAAAACGACTGGTTTCGCCAATAATACGCAAGCGGACGTTGTGGCGGTGCAGGCTTTTTACTTCACTATCGAGCGCCCACACGAACAGTTCCATCAACGCAGTCACTTCTTGCGCAGGTCGATTCCAGTTTTCACTGCTAAAAGCATAGAGCGTTAACGCATCAATGCCGTTATTGGCGGCAAAAGAAACGGCGCGGCGAACAGATTTCGCCCCGGCTTTATGCCCAAAGGCTCGTATCTTCCCTTGTCTTTTCGCCCAGCGGCCATTGCCATCCATGATGATTGCAACATGGCGACAGCCATGTGCTGGCAAGTTTTCGCTTATTGGTTGATTCGCAGACAACATAACGCGTTTTTAGTCCCTGAAAGGATTTAACGGTACACAGGAATACTGAAGCCTATACATAAAAAAGCCGTGTCATACCACGGCTTACCTGACCACTTAAAGCCAAATACCTGCGATCAGGTGGCGCAGACTATATCACTGAAGCCCAACGCTAACAAATAGCACGACGACTAGTGCTTGCTTTATCACCAGCTTGCGAGACGTGTCACCTGTTTACGCGCAACAATACGTGCCTGTTCATCCACGGCCAGCACCTCTTCCACACTCTGCGGCTCACGCAAATCCATCATCTCCAGCACGGATAAATTCAACGCGGCGATATCAGTAAAGCGGATCTGCTGATTCAGGAATGCTTCAACGGTCACTTCATTGGCTGCATTAAGCGCCGTTGTCGCCGCCTGCCCCTGATCGAAGGCCGTCATCGCCAGTTTCAGGCAGGGATAACGGTCGTAATCAGGCTCGCTAAACGTCAGTGAACTCAGCTTGCAAAAATCGAGAGGCTTAACGCCCGATTTTACGCGGTTTGGCCACGCCATCGTATGAGCAATAGGCGTACGCATATCCGGCTCGCCCAACTGGGCCAGCACGCTGCCGTCCTGATAGCGCACCATCGAGTGAATCACCGACTGCGGGTGGATCAGCACTTCCATCTGTTTCGCCGACGCATTGAACAGCCAGCGAGCTTCAATGTATTCCAGACCTTTGTTCATCATGGTGGCCGAATCGACGGAGATCTTACGCCCCATTGACCAATTCGGATGACGACACGCCTGATCCGGCGTCATTGCGCTCAATTCAGACAGTGGCGTTTCACGGAACGGGCCACCAGACCCGGTAAGCAGAATCGACACAACGCCATTCTGCTCCAGGTCAGCGTACCCCAGGTTTTGTTGAAAAGGTTGGGGTAAACTCTGAAAAATCGCGTTGTGCTCGCTATCGACCGGCAAAAGACGCGCCCCACGCTGTTTTACCGCCTCCATAAAAAGGCGTCCGCAGGTGACCAGCGACTCTTTATTTGCAAGCAGAACATCTTTTCCCGCATCAATAGCGGCAAGCGTCGGCAGAAGACCCGCCGCCCCGACGATTGCCGCCATTACCTGATCAACTTCATCAAGCGAGGCCATATCGCAAGCCGCCTGTTGCCCGCTGAGCACTTCGGTACGACAGCCCTTCTCCTGCAACAGCGCTTTCACCTGGCGGGCGCTCTCTTCATCATCCATCACCGCAAAACGAGGGGTAAACTCCATGCACTGTTCGACCATTCGCTGCACGTTTTTTCCGGCCACAAGTGCGGTCACGGTGTAGCTGTCGGGATTATGACGTACGACGTCGAGAGTGCTGCAACCGATAGAGCCGGTCGAGCCGAGGAGAGTGAGATGCTTCATGAGATGCCCAAAAGTTAGACCAGATAAAAGCAAAACGCCGCCAGCAAGACTCAATGTCCTTCTGAACGGCGTTTATCAGTGTATAGCGAAAATCAGAACTGCATCAGTTCCGCTTCTTTTTCTGCCAGCGCCGCATCAATTTTCTTGATCGCCGCGTCGGTCATTTTCTGAATGTCGTCCTGAGAACGACGATCGTCGTCTTCGCTGATCTCTTTTTCTTTCAGCAGGGCTTTCACTTTATCGTTCGCATCGCGACGCACGTTACGCACGGAAACGCGACCCTGCTCTGCTTCACCGCGAACGACTTTGATCAGGTCTTTACGACGCTCTTCCGTCAGCGGAGGCAGTGGAACGCGAATATCCGCGCCCGCTGAGCTTGGGTTCAGGCCCAGGTCTGATGCCATGATCGCTTTTTCAACGGCCGGGCTCATTGAGCGATCGAACACGTTGATTTTCAGGGTACGGGTATCTTCTACCGTCACGCTCGCCAGCTGACGCAGTGGCGTAGGCGTACCGTAGTATTCTACGATGATGCCATCCAGCAGGCTTGGGGAAGCACGGCCAGTACGGATTTTGCTGATTTGGTTTTTGAACGCTTCTACGCATTTGTCCATGCGTACTTCAGCATCTTTTCTGATGTCGTTAATCACGATACGAATCCTTGAAAACTTGTCTCAGGCAGACTATCCGCCAGCACAGCGCTACAGGTGTGCTAAGTATAGTCGCGTTTAATTCATGACAGCGCCAAAGGCGCGTCCAGGTAAGATACCACTACAAAGTAAAGCGGAATCTTACCTGTATTTATCGCCGACGGAAATTATTCCGTGATCAAAGTGCCTTCTTTTTCGCCCATCACGACGCGACGCAGCGCGCCAGGCTTGTTCATGTTGAAAACACGGATCGGCAGTTTATGGTCGCGAGCAAGCGTGAAGGCGGCAAGATCCATCACTTTCAGCTCTTTATCCAGCACTTCGCTGTAGCTCAGCTGATCGTACATGGTCGCGGAAGGATCTTTTGCCGGGTCGGCAGTAAACACGCCATCTACTTTGGTCGCTTTCAGCACCACATCGGCTTCGATTTCGATACCGCGCAGGCAGGCTGCGGAATCGGTGGTAAAGAACGGGTTACCCGTACCGGCGGAGAGGATCACCACGCGGTTGTTGCGCAGCAGGCTGATAGCCTCTGCCCAGCTGTAGTTATCGCATACGCCATTCAAAGGAATAGCGGACATCAGGCGAGCGTTCACATAGGCGCGATGAAGCGCATCACGCATCGCCAGGCCATTCATCACGGTTGCCAGCATCCCCATGTGGTCGCCCACTACGCGGTTCATCCCCGCTTTCGCCAGACCAGCACCACGGAAAAGGTTGCCACCGCCAATGACCACGCCAACCTGAATACCCAGTTCGACCAGTTCTTTGATTTCCTGTGCCATGCGATCAAGGATGCTTGCGTCAATACCGAAGCCTTCCGATCCTTGCAGCGCTTCGCCACTCAGCTTAAGCAGAATGCGTTTGTACACGGGTTTTGCATTGGTAGCCATGTTTCTTTCCTGAGACTGTCAACGATTAAGATGGGGTTAATTCTGGCGACATGATATGTCGCAAATCAGCACAGCGATACTGGAGCCTGTCTGATTTCGTGAGACGGGTGACAAAAAGAAGCCGCCCTCAGGCGGCTCCTTTTCAATCATTAAGACTGCTTGGACATGGCAGCAACTTCTGCTGCGAAGTCAGTCTCAACTTTCTCGATGCCTTCGCCCACTTCGAAGCGGATGAAGCCAGTCACGTCAGCGTTGTGCTCTTTCAGCAGCTGAGCAACAGACTTGCTTGGATCCATTACGAAAGGCTGGCCAGTCAGAGAAACTTCGCCGGTGAATTTCTTCATGCGGCCTTCAACCATTTTCTCTGCGATTTCTTTTGGCTTACCAGACTGCATCGCGATGTCCAGCTGAACCTGGTACTCTTTCTCTACCACTTCAGCAGACACGTCTTCTGGCTTAACGAATTCTGGTTTGCTTGCAGCGATGTGCATTGCCAGCTGTTTAACCAGCTCTTCGTCAGCGCCTTTAGCCGCAACCAGAACACCGATACGCGCGCCGTGCTGGTAAGAGCCCAGAACATCGCCTTCCAGGGAAGATACGCGACGGATGTTGATGTTCTCACCGATTTTAGCAACCAGCGCAACACGCTCTTCTTCGAACTGTGCTTTCAGCACTTCAACGTCAGTGATTTTGCCTGCAACCGCTGCGTCCAGAACTTTGTTAGCAAATGCCTGGAAACCAGCATCTTTAGCAACGAAGTCAGTCTGGCAGTTAACTTCCAGAATGATGCCGTAGTTGCCGTCGATTTTGGTGATGATCACGCCGTCAGCAGCAACGTTGCCTGCTTTCTTAGCTGCTTTGATCGCACCGGATTTACGCATGTTTTCGATTGCCAGCTCGATGTCGCCGTTCGCTTCGGTCAGCGCTTTTTTGCAATCCATCATGCCTGCGCCAGTACGCTCACGCAGCTCTTTTACCAGGGATGCGGTAATTTCAGCCATTCTTAAATCCTCGGGAGATGTGAACTGCCCGGCCGGGAGCCAAACAGTATAAATTGAAAAAAGGGGCCGATAATGGGCCCCTATTCATACACGGTACTAATAAGGGGTAAAACCTTATTATTCAGCTTCTACGAAGCTTTCTTCCGCCTGAGAAGCCAGATCCTGGGAACGGCCTTCACGAACGGTAGCAGCTACAGCGCTCAGGTACAGGCTAACAGCACGGATTGCGTCGTCGTTACCCGGGATAACGAAGTCAACACCGTCCGGATCGGAGTTGGTATCAACGATAGCGAATACCGGGATACCCAGGTTGTTAGCTTCTTTGATTGCGATGTGCTCGTGGTCTGCATCGATTACGAACAGCGCGTCTGGCAGGCCGCCCATATCTTTGATACCGCCCAGGCTGTTTTCCAGCTTGTCCAGTTCACGAGTGCGCATCAGCGCTTCTTTCTTAGTCAGCTTATCGAAAGTACCGTCCTGAGACTGGGTTTCCAGATCTTTCAGGCGCTTGATGGACTGACGAACAGTTTTCCAGTTGGTCAGCATGCCGCCCAACCAGCGATGGTTCACGAAGAACTGGTCGCAGCTGTTAGCAGCATCTTTCACAGCTTCGCTTGCAGCGCGCTTAGTACCAACGAACAGAATCTTACCTTTACGGGAAGAGATCTTGCTCAGCTCAGCCAGGGCTTCGTTGAACATTGGTACAGTCTTCTCAAGGTTGATGATGTGAACTTTGTTACGTGCGCCGAAGATGAAAGGCTTCATTTTCGGGTTCCAGTAACGGGTCTGGTGACCGAAGTGAACACCAGCCTTGAGCATGTCGCGCATGGAAACAGTTGCCATGTTTAAAACCTCTATATTGAAAGTTGGGGTTATGCCTCCACGTATCCCATATTACCGACCCCGAAGGGCACCCCGGAATATGTGCCGATACGTGTGTGTTGTTACACAAAGTGAGATTTGTCGCTCCCGTCCAGCCTGTGTATCTGAGATGGATCGGAAGTCCGGCGCGCTTTATATCACAAAACACGGCCAGAAACCAATAATTGTTGGCGGAGTGTGCTGTTAATGATTCTCAATTTGGCACGGGGTGCGCCTGACTGATACCATTGACAACACTTACACTAGTATTGTCGAAAAAATCGACACCGATGGACAGATTACATGGCTATCTCTATTAAGACACCTGAAGAAATTGAAAAGATGCGCGTCGCCGGTCGTCTGGCCGCTGACGTGCTTGAAATGATCGAACCGTTTGTGAAACCGGGCGTCAGCACCGGCGAACTGGATCGCATCTGTAACGACTATATCGTCAACGAGCAGCACGCGGTCTCCGCCTGCCTTGGCTATCACGGTTTTCCAAAATCCGTCTGCATCTCTATTAATGAAGTGGTTTGCCACGGCATTCCGGATGACGAGAAGCTGCTGAAAGATGGCGACATCGTCAACATCGACGTGACCGTCATTAAAGACGACTACCACGGTGACACCTCTAAGATGTTCATCGTTGGCAAGCCAACGATTCTGGGCGAGCGCCTGTGTAAAGTCACCCAGGACAGCCTCTACCTGGCGCTGAAAATGGTGAAGCCAGGCATCCGCCTGCGCACCATCGGCGCCGCAATCCAGAAGTTTGTGGAAGCGGAAGGTTTCTCCGTGGTGCGTGAATATTGCGGTCACGGTATTGGTCGTGTGTTCCATGAAGAACCGCAAGTTCTGCACTATGATGCAGACGACGGTGGCGTAGTGCTGCAAAAGGGCATGACCTTCACTATTGAGCCAATGGTCAACGCGGGCGATTACCGCATCCGTACCATGAAAGATGGCTGGACGGTAAAAACCAAAGACAGAAGCTTGTCTGCCCAGTACGAGCATACTATTGTGGTTACAGACAACGGCTGCGAAATTATGACGTTGCGCAAGGATGACACCATCCCGGCGATACTGACGAACATTGAGTGATAAGAAGCCGGCGAATGCCGGCTTTTTTAATGGCGATAGCTTTTTCTTATGGGTGGCGCACGATGAGTAATCTCTTACCCGAACAGTATGCTAACACAGCACTTCCCACCCTCCCCGACCAGCCTGATAACCCGGGCGTCTGGCCACCGCATGAGCTGACCTGCGCACATATCAAATCCCATATGGCGGTTTTCCATCGCTGGCTGGGTAGCGCATTTGATGCAGGCGTCTCAGCCGAACAGCTCATTGAAGCGCGCACCGAATTTATCGACCAGCTCCTGCAACGTCTGTGGATCGACTACGGTTTCGGGCAGGTGAGCGACGTCGCGCTGGTTGCTGTCGGCGGATATGGCCGGGGTGAACTGCATCCGCTCTCTGATATCGACCTGCTAATCTTAAGCCGTAAAAAACTGCCGGACGATCGGGCGCAGAAAATCGGTGAGCTGTTGACCCTGCTCTGGGACGTGAAGCTGGAAGTGGGTCACAGCGTGCGCACGCTGGAAGAGTGTCTGCTGGAAGGGTTATCTGACCTGACCGTCGCCACCAATTTAATTGAAACCCGCCTGCTGATTGGCGACGTGGCGCTGTTCCTCGAACTGCAAAAGCACATCTTTAGCGACGGCTTCTGGCCTTCAGAAAAATTCTTCGCCGCGAAAGTCGAAGAACAAAACCAGCGCCACCAGCGCTATCACGGCACCAGCTATAATCTCGAACCGGATATTAAAAGCAGCCCCGGTGGCCTGCGCGATATCCACACGCTGCAATGGGTCGCCCGTCGCCATTTTGGGGCCACCTCGCTGGACGAAATGGTCGGTTTTGGTTTTCTGACCGAAGCCGAACGTAACGAACTCAACGAGTGCCTGCATCTGCTCTGGCGCATCCGTTTTGCGCTGCACCTGGAGGTCACCCGCTACGATAACCGCCTGCTGTTTGACCGGCAGCTTAGCGTGGCGCAGCGCCTGAATTACCAGGGCGAGGGCAACGAGCCGGTCGAGCAAATGATGAAGGATTTCTTCCGCGTCACTCGCCGCGTCTCTGAGCTGAACCAGATGCTGCTACAGCTGTTCGATGAGGCGATCCTCGCGCTGACGGCAGACGAAAAACCGCGTCCGATTGATGACGAATTTCAGCTGCGCGGCACGCTGATCGATCTTCGCGACGAAACGCTGTTCATCCGCGAACCGGAAGCGATCCTGCGAATGTTCTATACCATGGTGCGCAACAGCACGATCACCGGGATCTACTCCACCACCCTTCGCCATTTACGCCATGCGCGGCGTCATCTGAAGCAGCCGCTGTGTTACATCCCGGAGGCGCGCTCGCTATTCCTGAGCATGCTTCGTCATCCGGGCGCCGTCAGCCGCGGTCTGCTGCCGATGCACCGACACAGTGTATTGTGGGCCTATATGCCACAGTGGTCGCATATTGTCGGGCAGATGCAGTTCGACCTGTTTCACGCCTATACGGTGGATGAGCACACGATCCGCGTCATGCTGAAGCTGGAAAGTTTTGCCAGAGAAGAGACGCGATCCCGCCATCCGCTGTGCGTTGATTTGTGGCCACGCCTCTCTCACCCGGAACTGATCCTGATCGCCGCCCTGTTCCATGATATTGCCAAAGGTCGCGGCGGCGACCACTCCGTACTCGGTGCCCAGGACGTGCTGAAATTTGCCGAGCTGCACGGCCTGAACTCACGTGAGACGCAGCTTATTGCCTGGCTGGTTCGCCATCATCTGCTGATGTCGGTTACCGCTCAGCGTCGTGATATTCAGGATCCGGAAGTGATCAAGCAGTTCGCCGAGGAAGTGCAAACGGAGAACCGCCTGCGCTACCTGGTCTGCCTGACGGTAGCCGATATCTGCGCTACCAACGAAACCCTGTGGAACAGCTGGAAGCAGAGCCTGCTGCGCGAACTGTACTTCGCCACCGAAAAACAGCTGCGTCGCGGGATGCAGAACACCCCGGATATGCGCGAGCGCGTGCGCCACCACCAGTTGCAGGCGCTTGCCCTGTTGCGCATGGATAACATTAACGAAGAGGCACTACATCAGATTTGGGCGCGCTGTCGCGCCAACTACTTTGTGCGCCACAGCCCAAACCAGCTTGCCTGGCACGCCCGGCATCTGCTGAAGCACGACCTGACGAAACCAATGATTCTGCTCAGCCCGCAGGCCACGCGTGGCGGAACGGAGATCTTTATCTGGAGCCCGGACCGGCCTTATTTGTTTGCGGCGGTCTGCGCCGAACTGGACAGGCGTAACCTGAGCGTTCACGACGCGCAGATTTTTACCACCCGCGACGGCATGGCGATGGACACCTTTATTGTACTGGAGCCGGATGGCAGCCCGCTGTCGTCGGACAGGCATGAGGGGATACGCTTTGGCCTCGAGCAGGCGATTACGCAGCGCAGCTGGCAACCTCCGCAGCCGCGACGTCAGCCAGCAAAACTGCGCCACTTTACCGTCGATACCGAGGTCAATTTCCTGCCGACCCATACCGACCGTAAATCGTTCCTTGAGCTGATTGCGCTCGACCAGCCAGGGCTGCTCGCCCGCGTCGGCCAGGTTTTTGCCGATCTGGGAATTTCGCTTCACGGCGCCCGAATTACAACCATTGGCGAACGAGTAGAAGATTTATTTATAATCGCGACGGCCGACCGGCGTGCCCTTAATAATGACCTGCAACTTGAAGTGCAACAACGGTTGACAGCAGCCCTCAATCCAAACGATAAAGGGTGACGTGTTTTTTAGTGAAATGGAAAGAGTAAACAATGCAGCAGTTACAGAACGTTATTGAGTCCGCTTTTGAGCGTCGCGCCGACATCACTCCGGCAAATGTGGATACCGTGACCCGTGAAGCGGTAAACCAGGTTATTTCCCTGCTGGATTCCGGCGCGCTGCGCGTGGCAGAAAAAATCGACGGTCAGTGGGTTACTCATCAATGGCTGAAGAAAGCTGTGCTGCTCTCTTTCCGTATCAACGATAACCAGGTTATCGACGGAGCAGAAAGCCGCTACTTCGATAAAGTGCCAATGAAATTTGCGGATTACGACGAAGCGCGCTTCCAGAAAGAGGGCTTCCGCGTAGTACCACCGGCAGCCGTTCGTCAGGGTGCATACATCGCACGCAACACCGTGCTGATGCCATCCTACGTGAACATCGGCGCCTACGTTGACGAAGGCACCATGGTGGACACCTGGGCTACCGTCGGCTCCTGCGCGCAGATCGGTAAAAATGTTCACCTGTCCGGCGGCGTCGGCATTGGTGGCGTTCTGGAGCCACTTCAGGCTAACCCAACCATCATCGAAGACAACTGCTTCATCGGCGCACGTTCCGAAGTGGTTGAAGGCGTGATCGTCGAAGAAGGTTCTGTGATCTCCATGGGCGTGTACATTGGCCAGAGCACCCGTATTTACGATCGCGAAACCGGTGAAATTCACTACGGCCGCGTTCCAGCCGGTTCCGTTGTGGTTTCCGGCAACCTGCCGTCTAAAGATGGCAAATACAGCCTGTACTGCGCGGTCATCGTGAAAAAAGTGGATGCGAAAACGCGCGGTAAAGTGGGCATCAATGAACTGCTGCGCACCATCGATTAATCGGGTATAACAAAAAGCGGGGGCAACCCCGCTTTTTTTATATCCGAAGGTGGCGAAAATAGATTTTTTCGTTAATTATTCATAGGTTATGTTGAGATCAAGGGTACCGCTATGTACGATAATCTGAAAAGTCTGGGCATTACCAATCCTGATGAAATTGATCGTTATAGTCTCCGCCAGGAAGCCAATAACGATATTTTGAAAATCTATTTTCACAAGGACAAAGGAGAGTTCTTCGCCAAAAGCGTGAAATTTAAATACCCACGCCAGCGTAAGACCGTTGTCGCTGACGGTATCGGTCAGGGATATAAAGAAGTACAGGAAATCAGCCCTAACCTGCGCTACGTTATCGACGAACTCGATCAAATCTGCCAGCGCGATCGCAGCGAAGTCGATCTGAAACGTAAGATCCTTGACGACCTGCGTCACCTGGAAAGTGTTGTTACCCATAAGATCAGCGAAATTGAAGCTGATCTTGAGAAATTGACGCGTAACAAATGAGCCGTTTTATTGCCCGGTGGCGCTTCGCTTACCGGGCCTACGAACGCATGTAGGCCGGGTAAGGCGAAGCCGCCACCCGGCAAAAAGCATCATCTTTGTTCATCCAGCTGCAACGCCACATACAGCAGTAGCCGGTCGTCAAAATTCCCTAAATCCAGCCCCGTCAGTTCCGAGATCCGGTTTAGCCTATACTCCAGCGTATTACGGTGAATAAACAGCGCTTTTGACGTTGCCAGCGGCTGCACGTTATGCCGGAACCACGCCTGCAACGTACGGCGCAGCAGCCCGTTGTTGTCCATCGCTTTCAGACGCACCAGCGGGCGCGCCAGCTCGTTGGCCTGCCAGCCACCGCGCAAACTGTCGAGCAGGACCGGCAGCATCAGATCCTGATAGAAATAACTGCGGCTCTCCGGCATGCGCTGTTTACCCACCATCATGGTAGTGCGCGCCGTTCGCCATGAACGGGCGATACTTCCCGGCCCGGTAAAGTAATTTCCCAGCGCGACGCGAAAACGGAGCTGTCCGTTCTCCTTCATGCGCTCGATGAGCAGCTCAACGCGGCGACGATGATCTTCCGCGTCCCAGCGGCCAAACTGATTAAGCGCAGGCTTGAGCACCACCATTTCCGTCAAAGAGACGATTGCCACCAGGTTGTTACGCTCCGGCGTCGCCAGCATATTTTGCAGCTGCTGTAGCTCCACCATGGCGCTATCCACGCCAAGCTGGCCGCTATCCACCTCAATCACGGCGACCACGCGCGGCTGATTCAGGTCGATACCCAGACGCTGCGCCCACTCGCTCAGGGCAGGCGTGTGCTCCTCCGCCTGGATCAAATTCATCACCAGCTCTTCACGCAGGCGGCTGTCCTGGGCGAGCAGGTGCATCAGACGCGACTGCTCCAGCATCATCTCCGCCGTCATGCAGACCAGCTCGCCGTATTTACGCAGCGATTCAGGATCGCCGGTCAGACCGATAACGCCAACAATCTCTCCTTCCAGACGCAGCGGCAGGTTGATCCCCTGACGGACCCCGTGCAGATGTTTCGCCACGGCGTCATCAATGTCGACCACGCGCCCCTGAGAGAGCACCAGCAACGCCCCTTCGTGCAATTCACCAATACGCTCACGATCGCCGCTGCCGATAATGCGCCCTCGGGCGTCCATTACGTTGATATTGGTATCGATGATTCGCATGGTGCGCGCCACGATATCCTGCGCCATTTTGGTATCAAGATGCCAGCCAGCCATATAACCCTCCCGTGAGCAGAGCTCAAGCATAGGGAAGTTCAGCTAAGGCTGCATTGTGCAGATGCCCAAAGGCAGAGAGAGATGTATGGAGTTGTGGGAAAGGTCACAGAAAAGAGAAAGCCCCTGCGAACAGGGGCTTAAGAAGATTACTGCATCAGGAGATAAATAGAGGTATCACCACGCTGAATATTCAGTGCCAGCACGGACGGCTTGCTGTCGAGAATTTTGCGCAGTTCAGCGATGTTTTTCACCGGCTGCTGGTTAGCGCCCATGATCACATCACCTTTTTTCAGGCCGATACGGGCAGCAGGTGAGTTCGCTTTCACGTTGTTCACCACCACGCCTTTATCTGCCCCTTTGTTGCTCATCTCAGCACCTTCAATACCGCTGAAGATGGTGCTGGAATCCACCTGATTCTGACTGCTCTGTTGCAGTTCCAGGCTCACGTTAACTGGCTTACCTTCACGCAGCAGGCCGAGGGTCACTTTACTGCCGATTGGCATAGAACCCACTTCCGCACGCAGGGCGGCAAAGCTGCTGATCGGTTTACCGTTCAGAGAGGTGATCACGTCACCCGCTTTAATGCCGGCTTTCGCCGCTGAAGAGTTCGGCATGACCTGGCTCACGAATGCGCCGCGCTGAGCGTCCACTTTCATCGCTTTCGCCAGCTCGGAGTTCAGCTCGGTCCCCATGATACCCAGCTCACCGCGTTTCACCTGTCCATATTGCACCATCTGCGCAGTCAGGTTTTTCACCATGTTGCTCGGGATAGCAAAGCCGATACCGATGTTGCCACCGTCCGGTGCCAGGATAGCGGTGTTGATACCGATCAGTTCACCGTTCAGGTTAACCAGCGCACCGCCGGAGTTACCGCGGTTAATGGCCGCATCCGTCTGGATGAAGTTTTCATAGTTTTCCGCATTCAGGCCGCTACGTCCCAGCGCGGAGACGATACCCGAGGTCACGGTTTCGCCCAGACCAAACGGGTTACCGATGGCGACAGTGTAGTCACCCACGCGCAGCGCGTCAGAGTCGGCAAGCTTAATCGCCGTCAGGTTCTTCGGATCCTGAATTTGAATCAGTGCGATATCGGAGCGCGGGTCTTTACCGACCACTTTGGCATCGAATTTACGGCCATCGCTCATCTGAACCTTAATGGTGTTAGCATTATCTACCACGTGGTTATTGGTCACCACGTAGCCTTTCGCTGCATCAATAATAACGCCCGAGCCGAGTGCCATGAATTTCTGCTGCTGGCCGCCGCCCTGACCGTCATCCCCTGCGCCGCCGCCCTGACAGAACGGGGAGCTCTGGAATGGCGAACCGTCCTGGCAGAATGGCGAATTGTCGCCGAAGAACTGCTGGAAATTACGCGGCATACGCGGCGTATTGACGGTTGTGCTGCCCTCAACGTTAATACTCACCACCGATGGCATCACTTTTTCGAGCATCGGGGCCAGGCTTGGCATCTGCTGTGCAGTCGCTGCCGAGGAAGCTGTCTCGGCCGCCGTCGCCAGAGGGGACAACGCTAAACCTAAACTCAGAGCCAGTGCACTCATTGCTAATGTGGTTTTTTTCATGTTTCTCAATCTCGATTTACCAGATAACGCAAAATTGCTGTGTAACTCAGATTCGTTTTATACCGCTTAGTTCCGGGATTAAGTTTATGGAAAAAGTAAAAATTTATTGGTCGTCTTTACAAAACTCATGGCTTATTCAACGGCCATAAGCTTGCGGTATTCATCCCAGGCATACAAATCTGTCATCCCGCTGATATAGTCCTGGATAAGACGACAGCGATAATAATATTCCATGACTGGCCATTGGGAAGAATGACGATCTATTTTACTGACGGCCTCAATGTATGCCAGCCGGTGACGGGTTGAAAGCTTCTGATAGAGACGAGATTCAATCGGCAGGCGGCGAACACGTTCATTTTCGACCAGCTCGCAAAACTCATCGACCGTCAGCTGGAGCAGCGGGCCATAAATTTCCAGCAAACCGCTGATAACCCGGTATCCTTGCAGCTCCAGCTGTTCGACATCCGGGTGGCTGAAAACATGGCGAACAGCCACGTTTTTATATAATTCAAGCAGCTGACTAAAACTGCTCTCATCTTCTAGCAGGGCGTGATTAAATTCCCCGCTAAATATCATCGGCAAATTATCAATGAAACGGGCGGCCGCATACGGCACCAGTTTATTCAGCGTATTGACCCGCAAATACATAAAGAACTGATCTTCGGTACTGCGGCTCAGCGAATTTGAACGCGATTTATCCCAGGCATTCTCGACGACCTGTGCAAACAGAGAACCTTTTTCATGCTCTCCCCAGGCATCGTGAAGATGCTGATACAGCTCCTCGACGCTGAATATTCTTTTTTCCACTGCGTCTTCCAGATCGGCCACGCAATAAGAAATGTCATCAGCCGCTTCCATAATCCACGTCAATGGAAAACGGCCATTCGGCGTTAGCGAAAGTTCTTTACGCAACCGTTCAATGTACGCTTCTTCCGACAGGTAATAGCCCGGTTTTTTCATCAGGTAGCTATGGGTGGCAGGCGTTTCCCCCATCCACCACGCGGGACGCGTGTATTTAAGAATACAGCCCACCTGCGCCCAGGTCAGATTCATGCGCATCAGGGAGTGCACCAGACGGATCCCCTGCGCGTTACCTTCGAAATGACACAGATCCTGACGCACCTTGCGGCGCAGATCGTTCAGGCTATCTTCGCCCTCACGCAGGCGTAAATCGCGTACCACACAGCGGTCATCGCTGAGCGGCTGGCTTATGGCGTCAGAGGGAAAAAGCCGCTGTTTAAACCAGTCATTGATGGCGGCCTCGCCGAAATGACCAAAGGGAGGATTGCCGATATCGTGCATCAGGCAGGCCATCTCAACGATGCTTTCGAACGGCCCGGTCAGTTCATCCAGCCCGTAGGTTTCCAGCAGACGTTGCTCTTTAAGACGGCTGAGGATCTCTTTTGCAATGTAGCGCCCCACCTGCTGCACTTCCATGGAGTGCGTTAACCGCGTACGCACCGCGGCGTTACGCTCCAGCGGGAACACCTGGGTTTTTTGCTGTAACCGGCGGATGGCGGGCGAATTGATGATGCGTCCGCGATCGCTTTCAAAAATGCGCAGGATCTCATGTTCGCTCTTATCGCCCTGCGGCGAACGGAAACGTCGGTGCCAGTTAATTTTGGTGCGAAAATCGATTGGTGCCATGTGCTCCCCCGCGTGAGAATGCGTTTCCCCTTAACCGCATGATAGACTATGCATCTTAACAAGGCACATCGCGAGTAAATCTATGAAAATCGGCATTATTGGTGCAATGGAAGAAGAAGTTACGCTGCTGCGTGACAAAATTGAGAACCGTCAGACCCTCTCCCTTGGTGGCTGTGAGATCTACACCGGCCAGCTGAACGGCGTTGACGTGGCTCTGCTGAAATCAGGCATCGGTAAAGTTGCAGCGGCACTGGGCGCGACCCTGCTGCTTGAGCGCTGCAAGCCTGACGTTATCATTAATACAGGTTCGGCGGGCGGTCTGGCGCCGACGCTGAAAGTGGGCGATATCGTGGTTTCCGACGAAGCGCGTTACCACGACGCAGATGTCACCGCATTCGGCTACGAATATGGTCAGCTTCCGGGCTGCCCGGCCGGGTTTAAAGCGGATGATAAGCTGATTGCCGCCGCTGAAAGCTGCATTAACGAGCTGAACCTCAATGCGGTGCGTGGCCTGATCGTCAGCGGCGATGCCTTTATCAACGGCTCTGTTGGTCTGGCGAAAATCCGTCATAACTTCCCGCAGGCTGTGGCCGTTGAGATGGAAGCCACGGCCATTGCGCACGTGTGCCATAACTTCAGCGTGCCGTTCGTGGTTGTTCGCGCGATCTCTGACGTGGCGGACCAGCAGTCCCACATCAGCTTCGACGAGTTCCTGGCCGTTGCGGCCAAACAGTCCACCGTGATGGTGGAAACCCTGGTGCAGAAACTGGCGCGTGGGTAAGGTGTCATTCAGGGCGCTGGTCGCCCTGCTTCTGCTCGCCCCGGCCTGGCTCATCGCCGCGCCGCGGGTGATCACACTCTCCCCTGCCAATACGGAACTGGCGTTTGCCGCCGGGATTACGCCCGTTGCGGTGAGCAGCTTTTCCGATTATCCACCGCAGGCCGCCCATCTCGAACAGGTTGCCACCTGGCAGGGAATGAACCTGGAACGCATCGTGGCGCTGAAGCCCGATCTGGTTCTTGCCTGGCGCGGTGGTAATGCCGAACGACAGGTGAACCAGCTCTCTTCGCTGGGAATAACGGTAAAATGGGTAGATGCGGTGAGCATCGAACAGGTGGCGCAAACCCTCCGTGACCTCGCGCCCTTCAGCCCTACCCCCCAACGCGCCGAACACGCTGCACAGCAGATGCTCAACGACTATGCTGCGCTTAAAACCCGATACGGCACGCAACCGAAACAACGCGTTTTTCTGCAATTTGGCAGCCAGCCGCTGTTCACTACCGGGAAAGGCTCGATCCAGAACCAGGTGCTTGAGATCTGTGGAGGTGAAAATATCTTTGCCGAAAGCCGGGTCCCCTGGCCGCAGGTCAGCCGTGAGCAGGTTCTGGCGCGACAACCGCAGGCCATTGTGGTGGTCGGAAATGCGAGCGAGATTCCTAAAATAGAACAATTCTGGCATCGGCAGCTTAAAATTCCGGTCATCGCACTCAACAGCGACTGGTTTGAACGCGCCAGCCCGCGTATTATCCTCGCCGCAAAACAACTCTGCGCCGAACTGGCAGAGAGTCACTCAAACAGATAAATACCCTATTCGAGGATTTAACGATGCTCGTGTATTGGCTGGATATTCTTGGCACAGCCGTTTTTGCGATCTCCGGCGTTTTGCTTGCCGGAAAACTACGCATGGATCCTTTTGGCGTACTGGTGCTCGGCGTCGTTACGGCGGTAGGCGGCGGAACGATTCGCGATATGGCGCTGGCAAACGGCCCGGTATTCTGGGTAAAAGATCCAACGGATCTGGTGGTGGCGATGGTCACCTGCCTGTTAACCATCGTGCTGGTTCGTCAGCCTCGCAGACTACCAAAATGGATATTGCCAGTGCTGGATGCCGTCGGTCTGGCGGTCTTTGTGGGAATAGGCGTGAATAAAGCCTTTATTGCCGGGACTGGCCCGCTGGTGGCGATCTGTATGGGCGTGTTGACCGGCGTGGGCGGAGGGATTATTCGCGACATTCTGGCGCGAGAAGTCCCGATGATCCTGCGAACGGAAATCTACGCGACGGCCTGTATCATCGGGGGGATTGTTCACGCCACGGCGTATTATACCTTTGCTGTCCCGCTGGAAAACGCGGCGATGCTGGGGATGGTGGTAACGCTGGTGATCCGTTTAGCGGCGATACGCTGGCACCTGAAGCTGCCGACGTTTGCACTGGATGAAAATTCAAGATAGGTGTCGTTTATAAGCCCGGTGGCGCTTCGCTTACCGGGCCTACAATTTGCATTCAGGTTAAATACTGAATGAAGAACCACACCCGCAGGTGCTGGTCGCATTCGGGTTAGTCACCACAAAGCGCGAACCTTCCAGACCTTCAGTGTAGTCCACTGAACCGCCCACCAGATATTGCAGGCTCATCGGATCAACCACCAGCGCGACGCCCTGTTTCTCGATAGTCATATCACCATCGTTAACCTGGTCGTCAAAGGTAAAACCATACTGGAAGCCACTACAGCCGCCGCCGGTAATATAAACACGCAGTTTCAGATCCGGATTGTCCTCGTCGGCAATCAGGGTTTTCACTTTTTTCGCTGCTGCTTCGGTAAATTCCAGCGGCAACGCTACGTCATCACTCATCTTATGCTCCCATGAATACTGCGACTGCTATTGGGTAAAAATCACCCAATTCTTTTTGTCATTATCTAATACCCTGGTAATTCATTCAAGTATTCTGCTTCAGGGCCTGTTCAGCTTCCTGTTTCGCCAGGGTACGGGCAAGAATGGTGGAGTATAGCGGTTTTCCACCCAGGAATTGGGCTAATAGTGTCGCGCCGAGGCAGGTAATGATCATTGGCAAAATGAGCTGGTAATTGTCGGTCATTTCCAGCACCAGCACGATCCCGGTCAGCGGCGCACGCAGGGAGGCCGCCAGCAGCGCCCCCATTCCCGCAACCGCAAACGTCCCCGCATCCAGATGGTAGGCCGGGAAGCCTGCCGCCGCCGCCATCCCGAACGCCGTACCCAGCAGCGTCCCCAGCGCCAGCATCGGGGCGAAAATGCCGCCCGGGGCACCAGAGGAGAAGCACAATACCGTGGTGATGACGCGTGAAATAAACATAAACAGCAGCAGGCCTACGCTGAAATTCCCCGCCGCGGCAATGGGAATCAGACCGAAACCGCCGCCCGCCGCATTCGGTTCGATAAAACCGAGGATCCCGCACACGCCCCCAAGCAGGCCCCCCACCAGCACCCATTTCGTGGTATTTCCGCCATGGATGCGCTGAAACATATCCTGCACCCGTAAAATCAGGGTGTTAAAAAGCGGGCCAACGACGCCAAAAATCATCCCAAGAATCAGATACAGCCACAAAGTATTGACCGGCGCATTGGTTAGCTTGCCAACTTCAATCACCGCCCCTTCGCCGTTAAAGACGCGAAAGACAATGCTCGACATAATCACGCCGGTAAACACCGCTTTAATGGAGATCAGGTTGTAGCGGAACTGGGCGCGCATCTCTTCAATGATAAACAGGATACCCGCCAGCGGCGCGTTAAACGCGGCAGACAGCCCGGCCGCCGCCCCCGTTGCCAGCAGCGTATGGCGCGCTTCGGCGCTGCGCATACGGAACAGATCGCCGACCATGCGCCCGACGTTACCGCCCAGCTGTACCGTTGGTCCTTCCCGACCGAGCACCATGCCCGCTCCGAGCGTTCCCATCCCGCCGATAAATTTCACAGGAAGCACGCGCCACCAGCGAACCGGGCGTAGCTCTTCCAGCGCCCCCTCAATTTCAGGGATCCCCGAGCCACCTGCTTCAGGTGCGAATTTACGCACCAGAAAATAGCCCACCATGGCAAACAGGGCCGAAAGGCCAAAGGCCCACACCCAGACCAGCCATTCACGATCCGCGAAGCTGGCGACGGTACCTATGCGCCAGTTGAGCACCGCATTGACGGCTTTCTCAAACGCGACGCCTACCAGCCCGGCCAGCGTGCCCACAACGGCGGCTGCCACCAGAATGGCTAACGGGGTTTTGTCACGGTTGAGCAGCCGCCGGATACTGACCCGGTGCTTCGCGCGCGTAAACTGTTGTTGTTCAAAAGAAGGCGTGTTCTCGTTCATTACCTGTTCTGTTTCGTCATACAAAAGGCCGCAGGGATTCTACCAGAGACAATCCCCTCGTCCCCTGAAAAATACTTAACAATTGTTAAGCCTTCTATGGGGCAAAAATTTTATAACCTCTTCCGAATCACTTAGAATAGTTGCCTTAACTCATTTCTACGAACCAGGAACGACGCCATGAGCAAGTCTGAAAACCTCTACAGCGCAGCCCGCGAGCTAATCCCAGGCGGCGTAAACTCACCCGTGCGCGCCTTTACCGGCGTGGGTGGCACCCCGCTGTTTATCGAACGTGCGGATGGCGCATATCTGTATGATGTGGATGGTAAAGCCTATGTCGATTACGTCGGTTCCTGGGGTCCGATGGTACTGGGGCATAACCACCCGGCGATCCGCAACGCGGTGATTGAAGCCGCTCAGCGCGGCCTGAGCTTCGGTGCGCCAACCGAGATGGAAGTCAAAATGGCGGAGTTGGTCACCGAACTGGTGCCAACGATGGACATGGTGCGTATGGTGAACTCCGGTACCGAAGCGACCATGAGCGCTATCCGTCTGGCGCGCGGTTTTACCGGCCGTGACAAGATCATCAAGTTCGAAGGTTGTTATCACGGCCATGCCGACTGTCTGCTGGTGAAAGCCGGTTCCGGCGCGCTGACCCTCGGCCAGCCAAACTCTCCGGGGGTGCCGGCTGATTTCGCGAAACACACGTTGACCTGCACCTATAACGACCTGAGCACCGTTCGCGCCGCGTTCGAGCAGTATCCGCAGGAGATCGCCTGCATCATCGTTGAGCCAGTTGCGGGCAACATGAACTGTATCCCACCGCAGCCTGACTTCCTGCCGGGCCTGCGCGCCCTGTGCGATGAGTTCGGCGCGCTGCTGATCATCGACGAAGTGATGACCGGCTTCCGCGTGGCGCTGGCGGGTGCCCAGTCTTATTATGGCGTGGAGCCGGATCTGACCTGCCTCGGCAAAATCATTGGCGGCGGCATGCCTGTCGGCGCGTTTGGCGGCCGTAAGGACGTCATGGACGTGCTGGCGCCAACCGGTCCGGTTTACCAGGCGGGTACGCTCTCCGGTAACCCGATTGCGATGGCGGCGGGCTTTGCCTGTCTGACCGAAGTGGCGCAGCCGGGTATCCACGAAACCTTGACGGACCGGACGACGCAACTGGCAAACGGTTTGCTGGAAGCCGCAGAAGATGCGGGTATTCCACTGGTGGTGAACCACGTGGGCGGGATGTTCGGGATTTTCTTCACCGATGCGAAAACCGTGACCTGCTATCAGGACGTGGTGAAATGCGACGTGGAACGCTTCAAACGCTTCTTCCACCTGATGCTGGGAGAAGGCGTGTATCTTGCCCCGTCAGCGTTTGAAGCGGGCTTTATGTCCGTGGCGCACAGCGAAGAAGATATCAATAACACCATCGACGCAGCGCGTAAGGTATTTGCGAAGCTGTAAAATGTGCGGCTTGATGCCCTCACCCCAACCCTCAGCCCACAGGGAGAGGGAGCAAACACTGAAACGGCAATCTAAGGATTGCCGTTTACTTTTATTACCGACTCTGCTTTCTCAACAGATAAATAAAGTAAGGCGCGCCGATAAAGGTCGACAGGAGGCCCGCCGGGATCTGATACGGGAACAGCACCATCCTTCCGCACCAGTCAGCAAAGACCAGGATCGCCCCGCCCGTCAGCGCAGAGATCACGATATGCGGCAAAGTCCTGCGGAAACCCATCATACGGGCGATATGCGGCGCCATTAATCCGACAAAACTGAGCGGGCCGATAGTCATGGTGGCCGTCGCCGTCAGGCACGCGGCCAGCAGCAACAGCGCAATGCGCGTTGGCGTCAGCGCCACCCCGACCGCGCGGGCGGTATCCCCACCCAGCGGCAGAATGGTCATCCAGCGGCGGCACAGCGGCACAATCGCCAGCAGCACGATCATCACAATCCCGGTATGCACCACCTGACTGCCGGTGGCGTTGTATGTTGAACCGGAAATCCATGTCAGGATCTGCGCCATGCGCGGATCGCCGCTCGCCTGCAACATCATCAGCAGCATAGTAAACGCGGTGCTGAGCGCCATCCCGGCCAGCAGCATGCGGTGAGGTGAGAAACCACCTCGCCCGGAGGCGATCAGGATAATCATCAGCGTGACTGCCGCACCGATACTCCCGGCAGGCATCAGCCAGCCGAACGCATTTCCCGGTACGAGGAACAACATCAACACTACGCCAAACGCGGCCCCGGAGCTGATCCCTAATACTTCCGGGCTTGCCATCGGGTTGCCGGTGAGACGCTGGATAATACAGCCCGCCACCGCCAGCATGACGCCCGCAATCAGCGCGGAGAAAATCCGCGGCCAGCGCCACTGCATGAGTTCATGCAGCAAATCCCCCGTTGCCCAGTGCCAGCCCGTGGCGTCGCGTCCCAGCGAGAGTGCGGCAAACGAGGCGATAACCAGCACTGCCAGCCCGGCAAGGCTGAACCACACCACCGACTGACGCTCGGCATGCACTTTATCGCCGGCATCCATCGCCGGAGCGCTAATGCTGCGCAGGCGCGGCAGCAGCCACAGCAGCAGCGGCGCGCCGATCAGGGCCGTCACCGAGCCCGTGGAAACTTCCATCCAGACGCGCGCCAGCCAGAGAATGAGCTGATCGGAAAGCCAGAGGATCAGCGCACCAATCAGCGGCGCCAGCATCAGACGCGCCAGCAGACGGCGCGCGCCGAGCATTTTTGCCAGCAATGGCGCAAACAGGCCGATAAAACCGATGATGCCGACGGCGTTAACCAGTAACGCGCTCAGCACAATCGCCAGGGTCAGGGCCGCCAGACGGGCCAGCGACAGCGCCAGCCCGAGATTGCGCGCCACGCCGTCATCGAGGCCCATCAGCGTGAGCGGACGCAGCAGCAGCAGCGTCAGCACCACGCCGCCAAACAGCTGCGGCCACAGGCGCTGGACGATACTCCAGTCGGTCTGGGTGAGCGTGCCGGTACTCCACATAAACATGCTTTGCAGCTGGTCGTGGTGAAACAGCACCAGCAGCTGGTTGATCGCCCCACAGTAGAGGCTGACGACCAGCCCCGCGAGGATCAGCGTGACCGGTGAGAGACGTTTTCCCCAGGCTACGCCAAAGACCAGCGCACCGACCACGCATGCGCCTGCCAGCGCGGCAAACTGCGAGGTTAACGCTCCCGGCAGGGTCCAGAGCGTGGTGATGGTGATCCCCAGCTGAGCCCCCGTCGCCACGCCCAGCGTGGTTGGCTCCGCCAGCGGGTTACGTAGCACCTGCTGAAACAGTACGCCCACCAGTCCCAGTCCCGCCCCGACCAGCAGGGAGATAGCCAGACGCGGCAGCAGGCTGTAGTGGAACAGCATTTGCTGAATATTGTCGATATCCGGTGCGGCAAACGCGGCTGCCCACTGATCGCGCGGTAACGCCGTGGTCAGGTTAAAGCCGGTTAATGCCAGGGCAGCCAGAAAAATGAGCGCTAACAGTAACATCGGGAAACGGGCCATACGCGTGCTCATGCCTTGCCTCCCAGTGCATTGTCCAGCACGCGGGCAAAATGCATGGCCGACAGCGTCGCGCCGTAGAACCATACCGCTGGCGCGCGCAGGAAGCGCTGCTCGCGGACGAACGGCATTGCCTGCCAGAGCGGAGTCGCCATCAGGGTTTGCATTTCGCGCTCATTGCCGTGGTCAAAGCACAGCACGTCCACATCACGAAACGCCGCCAGACGGTCAATCCCCACGGCGGTACTGCCCCAGAACGTCATCTCGCCTTCCCAGGCATTGCGAATGCCAAAGCTGTCGAGCACTTCCTGGAACAGACAGTTATTTCCAAAGACCAGCATATGGCGGGCATCCAGCAGGGTCACCATCAGCAAAGGCCGATCGCCACGGTGGGCAAAGCGCGGCTTAAGGGAATCAATCAGCGCATCAAATTCATTGAGATGTTTTTTCGCCTCAGCCTCACGGTTGAGGAACTGCGCCATCTCGTGGATGGAATTTTTTGCCATGGTCAGCGGCTTTTTACCGTCGCTAAAGGAAAAGCCCCGTCCGGGCGCAATCTTCGCCATGGTCTCTTCCGACGGGCCATACCCCGCAGACCAGAATAAATAAGACGGTTTCATCTGGGTGAGAAGCTCGAGGTTCGGCTCCGTACGCAGACCGATGTCGATGACGGAGTCCGGCAGTTTTGGCTCATTCACCCACAGGGTGTAGTTGGGAATATCGGCCACGCCGTAAGGCGTCACGCCCAGCGCCATCATCAGTTCGACGGGCAACCACTCCAGCGCCACGATGCGGTGCGGATCGACTGCGGCAGCGCGGGCCGGGCCCATCTTTAACAGCAGCGGTGAGAGTGCCATGGCCGTCAGCAGGCGACGGCGGCTAATTAATGTTGGATCCAGCATCAGTAGACAAAGCTCACGGGTGCAGCCCCGGCCGGGTGAGGCAGAATGCCCATAGGAATACCGTAGATATGTTCCAGCGTTTCGCTGCGCATCAGTTCGGCAGGCGTACCCTGAGCGATCATTTCACCGCCGCGCAGCGCTACCAGATAGTCGCAGTAGCGTGCCGCCATGTTGATATCATGCAGAACGGCAATCACAGTCAGGCCGCGCTGCTGGCTTAAGCGATGCACCAGCGCCAGGACGTCAACCTGATGAGCAATATCCAGCGCTGAAGTGGGTTCGTCGAGCAGCAGGCAGCGGCTGTCCTGCGCTACCAGCATCGCGATCCATGCGCGCTGACGCTCGCCACCGGACAGGCTATCCACCAGACGGTGCGCCAGCGGTTTTAACCCAACCAGCGCGATCGCCTCTTCCACTTTCTCTCTGTCAGCAACGCCAAAACGCCCGAGCGCACCGTGCCACGGATAACGTCCAATCGCCACCAGCTCGCGCACCGTCATCCCCTCCGCCTGCGGCAACTGCTGCGGCAGATAGGCCACCTTGCGGGCAAAGGCCTTACTGCTCCAGCTCGCCAGCGGCTGGTCATCCAGCAGAATGTCGCCCTCGGACGGCGGCTGATGACGGCCCAGCATCTTCAGCAGCGTCGATTTACCGGAACCATTGTGCCCGATTAAACCGGTCACTTTACCTGCGGGAAACGTCAAAGAGAGCGGATGCAGCAAGGTGCGCCCGGGTACGCGAAAGGAGAGATTGTTGAGCGTGAAGGTGGAATCGGATTGCGTTTTAGTATCCTGCATGTCAGCCAACTTAAATAAAAAGGGCACGGCGAACCGTGCCCATAAAGAGGTTAGAAGCGGAAGGTCGCCGTGGCAACAACCTGGCGTCCTGCTCCCCAGTAGCATGCATACTCGCTGTAGCAGCTGGAGACGTATTCACGATCAAAGATGTTGTTCACGTTGACGCCGACGGAAGAGCCCGGCAGACCGAAGCGCGCCAGATCGTATTTCACGGTCGCATCCGCCAGGGCATAACCCGCGACGTTAAAGGACTCATAGGCTTTAGGCGACGCTGAGGAGTAGTACGTCACCGTGTTACCGATGTAGCGAGCACCCGCACCAACGGTCAGGCCGCTTAGCGCCGTCTCGTGGAAGGTGTAATCCGCCCACAGTGATGCCATGTTGCGCGGTACTTCTGCCGGACGACGACCTTCATACCAGGTGTCGTGGGTGTATTCCGCATCGGTGTAGCTGTAGGCCGCCGTCACGTTCACGTTAGCCGACACCGCCGCTTTCGCTTCCAGCTCAAAGCCTCGGGAGCGAATTTCACCGCCCTGCACGCTAAAGCCGCTGGTCGGGTTCGCCGGATCCGCGGTCAGGTTATTGTTCTTGGTCAGCTGGTATACCGCTGCCGTCACCACAACAGGCAGATCTTTTGGAACATACTTCACGCCCGCTTCATACTGCTTGCCGCGTGCCGGATCGAACGGTTTACCACCCTGAGTAGTGCCAGAGAGCGGTTCAAAGGATTCACTGTAGCTGAAGTATGGTGTAATCCCGTTGTCGAACAGGTAGTTAATCCCCCCGCGCCAGGTAAATGCCTGATCGTTAATTTCCGCGGTGGTTCCGTTATTACGGTTAAAGGCAGACGTTTTCGCAAAGTCATAGCGGCCACCCAAGGTGAGTACCCACTTATCCCATTCAGCCTGATCCTGCGCATAGAGCCCGGTCTGCTCCTGACGATTGAGCATGGCATACGGGAAGTTCACATTGACGTTCGCATTGCCGTGCTGAGGATTGTTCATGCTGATCGGATCGGCGGTGCCGTAGTCAGCATCAATGTCATTTCGCATACGAAGGTAATCCACACCCGTCAGCAGGGTATGGTCAACGGCGCCGGTCGCGAATTTCGACTGGAGCTGTGTATCAACCGTGAACGAGTTGAGGTCTTCATCTGAGCGCACGTAGGCACGGCTGATCTGGGCCGGGGCGATATAGCCGTTACCGTAAACTGAACGGTAAAGGGTGTTGATTTTGGTATAACGCAGGTTCTGACGCACGGTGAAGGTGTCGTTGAATTCATGCGCGAAGCTGTAACCCACCATTTTCTGACGACGGGAGATCTTATTGTCTTCATCTCCTTCGTTGAAGTCGGTCGGCAGTTTGTGCGCTTTTCCGTTAGCATCATAGTAAGGCACAACGGTACCTTCACGTGGCAGCCAGCCGTAGTAACCCGCATCCGGATCGCTCTGGAAGTTGCTCAGGAAGGTGAAATCGGTTTTATCATCAGGACGCCAGCTGAAAGACGGCGCAATCGCGTAACGAGTAGATTTCACCATTTCCTGCTGCGCGTTCTCACTACGTCCCAGACCGGTCAGACGGTAGGACCACACGCCGTCATCGTCAATCGCGTCGCTGAAATCAAACCCCGTCTGCCAGAGGTTATCCGTCCCCATTTTGAACTGAATTTCTTTCAACGGTTCCGTGGTTGGACGCTTACTGACCATACTCACTACGCCGCCCGGATGGCTTTTGCCATACAGTACAGACGTCGGGCCACGCAGCAGCTCTACGCGCTCAAGGAAGTACGGGTCCATGGACGCTTCAGAGTAGTTGTCTCCCTGCAACTTCATACCATCCAGATACTGGTTGGTATTCACGGTGCTGGAGGTCGTGAAACCACGAATCGAAACCACATCGTAAGTTGTTGAGGCGCCGCGCGTTGCGAAAACGCTTGGGGTGTAGGCCAGGGCCTGTTTAACCGTCCCCGGCTGTTTCATGTCCATCTCTTCACGAGTCACAACAGAAATAGACTGCGGGGTTTTCTCAATGGGTGTATCGGTTTTCGTCGCCGTTGCAGTGCGTTTTGCCGCAATCGTCGCAGCAGGACCCCAGGCACTTTCCTGTGCAGCCGGTGCGGCAGTCACGGTGATGGTTTCTTCTTTCTTGGGGGTTTCAGCGGCCTGTGCATAAGCAGACATGCCGGCAACCGCTGCGGCTACGACGGCTGCGATTTTACGCAGCGACGTGTTAATTGGCTGAGCAGTATTGGAAAGCGCCATGATGGATCTCTGATGAAAAAGGTGAATGATAACGTAAACGAGAATTATTATTATGACCGCAGAATAATATGCGAAACGCTGACGGCATAGCAAGCGATATGCGGCCCTACAAGAATTGAGGGTTTAAGAAATAATCAACGGAAAACGGGTCGTTAATAAGGATTGAAAACAGGGTTAAGGAAATGAGTTGCTGAGGTGAAAAAATACCCCCTTCCAGGGAAGGGGGTGTCATAAGGGCTAGTTGCCGCCGAACATATCCTTGATCCAGCCGGCGACGCCGTCGCTGTCTTTCTTCTCGTTCTGCTGCTGCGGCTGTTGCTGCTGCGGCTGCTGAGGTTGAGAAGACTGATCGAACGGGTTACCTGTCGGTTCTTCTGGCTGGCTTTGCTGGCACAGCGCATCCGGGTTGGTCGTCCAGACCGGCAGCGAACGCACGCCGCCGCCACAGATGAAGTTACCCGAGCTGTCCACGCCCATATCGACGATATCTTCCGGGGCAACGAGGTTCAGCGGCACCGGAGACTGATTGGCCAGATAGCGCTGGTAAATCGACATCGCGCCGCTCGCACCATACAGTTTGGTCGGCTGGTTGTTATCGCGGCCCACCCAGGTGATCACCACTTCACGGCCATCAATACCGGCGAACCAGGTATCGACGTTGTTGTTGGTAGTCCCGGTTTTACCCGCCAGATGCAGACCAGGATACTTCGCCCCCAGCTGACGCCCGGTACCGCGCTGGACCACCTGCTGCATGGTCCACAGCGTCATATAGGCCGCCTGCGCCGGAACAGCGCGCTCCGCCTGCGGGAAGCTCTGATACAGCACGGAGCCATCTTCGGCAATCACCGAACGCAGGGCGGAGAGCGGAGCACGGTTTCCGCCGCTGGCGATGGTCTGGAACGCCTGGGCCACTTCGATTGGCGTCAGGTTAAGCGCCCCCAGGATCATCGCTGGCACAGGGTGCAGCTGATCTTTCGGTACGCCCAGCTTCTGCCAGGTGTCGGTGATGGCGGGGAGGCCCAGCGCCATGCCGAGGTTAACAGTCGGCACGTTCATCGAGCGGGTTAACGCATCCACCAGCATCACCTGGCCGCTGAACTGCTTATCATCGTTCTGCGGAGACCACACCTGGCCGTTAGGCTGGCGCAGGGAGATTGGCGCATCGGCAATCCAGGTGTTCAGTCGATAGAGATTCGGCTGGCTCAGCGCGGTCAGGTAGGTTGCCGGTTTTGCCAGAGAACCAATCGAACGACGCGCCTGCATCGCGCGGTTATAGCCCGCATACTGCGGCTCGGCGCCGCCCACCATGGCGCGAACTTCGCCGGTGTTGCGATCAACTACCACCATCGCGGTTTCCAGATCGCTCAGCTTACGCTGCTTCTTCAAAACCGGAATACCTTCAACCGCCGCTTTTTCTGCCGCATCCTGCGCCACGGAGTCAAAGGTGGTGAAGATCTTCACCCCGGAGAGATCTTTCACTTTATCTCCGAGCTTAGAC
The DNA here is from genome assembly GCF_021869665.1 of Enterobacter cloacae complex sp. ECL411. Lineage (NCBI taxonomy): Bacteria > Pseudomonadati > Pseudomonadota > Gammaproteobacteria > Enterobacterales > Enterobacteriaceae > Enterobacter > Enterobacter cloacae complex sp. ECL411. The sequence goes on along the minus strand of NZ_CP091486.1, from coordinate 826,892 downwards.
TGCAACTCCTGACGTACCATCTGCATAAAGGCAGGCTGCGGAGAGATCACCCCACCGCGCGGCTGAACGCCCAGCGGACGCGCGCTCAGCATGTCGTACAGCTCCTGGTCAATCACCTGCTGTTGTTGCAGCAGACGCAGCACCAGGTTACGACGCTCCAGCGCCAGTTTCGGGTTACGCCACGGGTTGTAGATCGACGCGCCTTTTACCATGCCCACCAGCAGCGCCTGCTGATCAAGGCTCAGCTCTTCTACCGGACGGCCAAAGTAGTACAGGCTCGCCAGCGGGAAGCCGCGGATCTCGTTATCGCCGCTCTGACCGAGGTACACCTCGTTCATGTACAGCTCAAGAATACGATCCTTGCTGTAGCGCGCATCCATCAGCACGGCCATGTACGCTTCGTTGGCTTTACGCCAGTAAGAGCGCTCGCTGGAGAGGAACAGGTTTTTCACCAGCTGCTGGGTCAGGGTACTCGCCCCCTGCACCGTACGCCCCGCGGTCAGGTTCGCCAGTACCGCACGACCAATGGAGTAGAGGCTAATCCCGTCGTGCTCGTAGAAGTGGCGGTCTTCGGTTGCCAGCAGGGTATCCACCAGCAGATCCGGGAAGCCGTTACGCGCCACGAACAGGCGCTGTTCGCCGTTTGCGGACGACAGCATGGTGATGAGACGTGGATCGAGACGGAAGAAACCGAACTGGCGATCGTTATCCATGTTCTCAATGGTTTCCAGGCGATCGCCGTCAAAGGTCAGACGCGCGCGCACCTGCCCTTCTTTACTGTCCGGGAAGTCGAACGGACGGCGGATCATCTCAATGCTTTTCGCCTGGACGGTAAATTCACCCGGACGGGTCATTTTCGTGACCTGACGATACTGCGTGGCTTGCAGCAGCTTCACCATCTCATTCTTGCTGATGGACATGTCCGGCTCAAGGTTCACCATGCGGCCGTACACTGCCGCAGGCAATTGCCAGACTTTCCCGTCAATACGGCTGCGGATCTTCTGATCCAGATAAACGCCGTAAATCGCGATCAGAACAACAAAAACAATAAACAGCTTCAGCAGCAGCCAGAACCAGCCGCGCTTACCACGAGGCTTACGCCCTTTGCCTTTCCCTTTACGCGGCATCGGTTCTTCATCCTCATAATCGTCTTCATAGTCATCGTCATACTCCTCATCTCTGAGGCGACGACGGCTTACCTTTTCTTTCGCCGGACGCGTCGGCTTTCCCTTACGTCCTATTGGCTCGCGGTCATTCCCCGCCATGCTTTTTCTCCGCAACATTCAGGCGCAAAGGCCAGATTTTCTTATCTTGCACAGGTCAGTGAAAGAAGAAATCTCTCAAAATAAACAGCAAGACTTTCCTGACAGGAAAGTCTTTAGTGTTTTCTCCCTCTCCCTGTGGGAGAGGGCCGGGGTGAGGGCATCAGGCCGCACTTTCCCTTTCAGGCCGCACTCCCCCATTACGAATATTTCTTCGTGCGCCGTGTCGGCGCGGTATTCGCCGGATCGTCCGGCCAGACGTGTTTGGGATATCGCCCCTTCATCTCTTTCTGCACTTCACGATAGCTCCCCGCCCAGAACGCCCTCAGATCGCGGGTGATCTGCAAGGGACGATGCGCAGGCGAAAGCAGCTCAAGCACTAACGGCACGCGCCCTTCAGCGATGGACGGCGTGGTGGCCTCACCAAACATCTCCTGCATCCGAACCGCCAGCGCTGGCGGATTATCCTCATGATAACGAATGGCAATCCGACTCCCGGTTGGCACAGTGTAATGCCCAGGCAGTTCACTATCCAGACGTTGACGTAACGACCAGTCCAGTAAATTCTGTAACGCTGCCTTAACATCAAGCGCCTTAAGGGCGCGCAGGGAGTGTACGCCGCTCATCTGCGGCAACAACCACTGTTCAAGCGTCGCGAGCAGCGTCTCATCATCCACCGCTGGCCACCCCTTTTCGGGCAGCCACTTCGCGGCGCAGTGCAGACGTATACGATATTGTTCAGCCTCAGGCGTCCAGTTCAATACGCTCAGCCCTTTTTCCCGAATGCCGTTCAGCATCGCCTGGTGTAACTCTTCCTCCGACGGCTTAGCCAGCGGTTTTGTCCCGAGCGTCAGTTTGCCAATCTGGCTACGACGGAACGCCTTCAGCGTGCCCTGGGCATCATCCCATTCGACAATGTCAGATTGCTGAAGCAGCTGCGGGCAGGCACGCGTCAGGGCGTCAATATCTACGGCAACCGCCTGCAAGATGCGCGCATCCGGGGAGTGACTGCCCTGGAGTAAGAGCGGCGCGATCAGCCATTCATGACGCGTCAGAGCATCATCGCTGTCCAGCATCGCGCCCATCCCATTTGCCAGTTGATAACGACCATCCAGCCCGCGACGGCGCGCGATTCTGTCCGGGAAGGCCTGGGCCAGCAGAGGGATAACTTTATCGCTGTCAGGCGATCCTCCCCGGCTCTTCAGGCGGTGACACAACTGCTGCGCGCGCTGTTGCCAGTTTCCCTGATGGCGTGAAAAGGCCTGTCCCAGATCGCTGCTGCCACCGCGCGGCGGCTCCTCAAGAATAGCCGCCAGTTTTGCCGCCGTGGCAATTTCATCGTCGCCTTGTGCTGCCACCAGCATCGCTGCCAGACGCGGATCGTTGCCCAGCGCCGCCATTTTCTGGCCGCGCGCCGTCAGTCGCTCGCCTTCCAGCGCGCCAAGCTGGGTCAGCAGGCTGCGCGCGGCGGAAAGGTTCACAACAGGCGGAGGATTAAGCCAGGTGAGCTGGTCAGGGTCCGGGCAGCCCCACTGCATCAGATCCATTACCAGCCCGGAGAGATCGCTTTGTAAAATCTCAGGCGTACTCTGCAATGCCGCACGCTCCGCCTGCTCGGCGCTGGTTAAATGCAGGCAAATACCCGGCTCAAGACGCCCTGCTCGCCCTGCGCGCTGCACCATGGAGGCCTGGCTGATGCGCTGCGTCAGTAGCCTGGTCAGCCCGGTACGCGGATCAAAACTGGCCACCCTCTCCTGCGTACTGTCCACCACCAGGCGAATGCCTTCGATGGTCAAACTGGTTTCGGCGATATTGGTCGCCAGTACCACTTTGCGCTGCCCCGCCGGTGCGGGAAGGATCGCCTTGCGCTGGTCAGCCAAATGCAGCGCGCCGTAGAGCGGGCACAGCATAACGTCACTGCTCACCCGGGATGCCAGTTGCTCCTGTACGCGCTGGATTTCGCCTACGCCGGGTAAAAACAGCAGCAGCGAGCCGGGTTCCTGACGGAGCAATTCGGCGGTGGCGATGGCAACGGCTTCGTCAAAACGCTGATGGGCAGGCAGCGGCTGATAGCGGCGCTCGACCGGGAACGCACGCCCTTCAGAGGAGATCATCGGCGCGTCAGGGAGCGTCTGCCGGAGCCGCTCGTTATCCAGCGTCGCCGACATAATCAGCAGCCGAAGGTCGTCGCGCAGCCCCTGCTGAACGTCGAGCAGCAGCGCAAGGGCCAGATCGGCCTGGAGGCTGCGCTCGTGAAATTCATCAAGGATCACCAGCCCGACGCCGCTCAGCTCCGGATCGTTTTGCAGCATACGGGTGAGAATGCCTTCAGTGACCACCTCCAGCCGCGTAGACGGGCCAATGCAGGTTTCGGCGCGCATCCGGTACCCTACCGTCTCGCCCGGTTTTTCATTCAGCAGTTCCGCCAGGCGCTGCGCCACATTGCGCGCCGCCAGCCTGCGCGGTTCCAGCAGGATAATTTTCCCGCTGATGCTCCCCTCGCGCAGAATTTGCAGGGGCAGCCAGGTGGATTTACCCGCTCCGGTGGGCGCGCTGAGCAAAACCTGTGGCGCATGTTCTAAGGCTGCGAGTAGCTCAGGAAGGACGACGGCGACGGGCAAAGAGGACACTTACGGCTCCAGAGGGTTAACATTAATCGGCGTACATTGTAGCATCGGCGCATATCATTACCGAGTCTTGCGCATGTCTGAGTCAAAACGGCTATTCTTCGCCATTGAATTACCCACCACGCTTCAACGGCAAATTGTTCGCTGGCGCGCCAGCCACTTCCCCGCGGATGCGGGCCGCCCTGTCGTCGCCGCCAATATGCACCTGACGTTAGCTTTTCTTGGCGAGGTGAGCGCAGAAAAGCAGCGCGCGTTAAGCGCAATGGCCGGACGCATTTCTCAGCCGGGTTTTACGCTGCATCTTGACGATGCCGGGCAATGGCTGCGCTCTCGGGTGGTCTGGCTGGGGACGCGGCAGCCCCCCCGCGGACTGCTCCAGCTCGCCAACATGCTGCGGGCACAGGCCGCGCGCAGCGGCTGTTATCAGAGCCCGCAGCCGTTTCATCCCCACATTACCCTGCTGCGCGATGCGGGTCAGGCTGTTGCCATCCCGCCACCGGGCTTTCACTGGTCCTTTCAGGTGAATGAATTTGCGCTGTACGAATCTGCCTTTGTACAAGGACGCACCCGCTATACTCCGCTCCAGCGCTGGACGCTGGGCGATACGTTAAGGAATCCTGATGAAGTTTAGCCCTGCACTCCAGCCCGCCACGCTGATCCAGCGTTACAAACGCTTTCTCGCTGACGTGATCACGCCTGAGGGCGAAACGCTCACGCTGCATTGTCCTAACACCGGCGCCATGACCGGTTGCGCCACACCGGGTGACACGGTCTGGTATTCCACATCAGAAAATACTAAACGCAAATATCCTCATACCTGGGAAATGACCGAGACGCAAAGCGGGGCATTTATTTGCGTTAATACCCTGCGCGCAAATCAGCTGGTTAAGGAAGCCCTGACAAATGGAATCCTTCCTGAACTGGTGGGTTACGGCACGCAAAAAAGCGAAGTGAAATATGGCGATGAAAGCAGCAGAATTGATTTTATGTTACAGGCGGAAGACCGCCCTGAGTGCTATATTGAAGTGAAATCAGTGACGTTAGCGGAAGAGGAAAACGGCTTCTTTCCGGATGCGGTAACGCTACGTGGCCAGAAGCATCTGCGGGAGCTAATGAGTGTAGCGGCGGCGGGCAAGCGCGCCGTGTTGCTGTTTGCGGTTCTGCATTCAGCCATTGAACGGTTTTCCCCGGCCCGTCATATTGATCCTAAATACGCGCAATTGTTGAATGAGGCACAAAAGCAGGGGGTAGAGATTTTCGCTTATAAAGCGGAACTTTCTGCCGATAATATGACTCTGAGATCCTCTCTTCCCATTGTCCTATAAGGGATTAGACGATTGACTAATAAGTGTTCTGGCCGCGTGCGCAAATACGCTTTTCCTCACAGGGTTGTCAAGTGTTACGTTTAGATAATTGCCATACGGAAAAGCATCTGCTATTTATAGCGACCTGATTTTTCCCCCAACACGGGGATCGATAGTGCGTGTTAAGGAGAAGCAACATGCAAGAAGGGCAAAACCGTAAAACATCGTCCCTGAGTATTCTCGCCATCGCTGGGGTGGAGCCGTATCAAGAGAAGCCGGGCGAAGAGTATATGAACGAAGCCCAGCTGTCGCACTTCAAGCGTATTCTTGAAGCATGGCGTAATCAACTCAGGGATGAAGTCGATCGCACCGTTACACATATGCAGGATGAAGCTGCTAACTTCCCGGATCCGGTCGACCGTGCCGCTCAGGAAGAAGAGTTCAGCCTCGAACTGCGTAACCGTGACCGCGAGCGCAAACTGATCAAAAAGATCGAGAAAACGCTGAAAAAGGTCGAGGACGAAGATTTTGGCTACTGCGAATCCTGCGGTGTTGAAATCGGTATTCGTCGTCTGGAAGCGCGTCCAACAGCCGATCTGTGCATCGACTGTAAAACGCTGGCAGAAATCCGCGAAAAACAGATGGCTGGCTAACGCCTTCCCTCTCACTACTCTGCTAAGGCGGGAGTTTCTCCCGCCTTGTTACCGTTGATATGTCTGAATCTCACTATATCGGGCGCTTTGCGCCATCTCCCTCCGGTGAATTACACTTCGGCTCATTAATTGCCGCGCTCGGCAGCTACCTACAGGCTCGCGCCCGTCAGGGTAAATGGCTGGTTCGCATTGAAGATATCGATCCTCCGCGTGAAGTTCCCGGTGCGGCAGAAACTATTCTGCGTCAGCTGGAACATTACGGTCTTCACTGGGACGGCGACGTACTCTGGCAGTCTCAACGCCATGATGCCTACCGTGAACGTCTGGCGTGGCTTGCTGAACAGGGCCTTTCCTATAACTGCACCTGCACGCGTGCGCGAATTCAGAGCGTGGGTGGCGTTTACGACGGCCACTGCCGTACGCGGCACAACGGCCCTGAGAATGCCGCCGTACGGCTGATACAGCGCGCTCCGGTGACGCAGTTTACCGATGTCCTCTCAGGAACCATTCAGGCGGATGATCGTCTGGCGCGTGAAGATTTTATTATTCACCGTCGCGATGGCTTGTTTGCCTATAACCTGGCGGTAGTTGTCGATGACCATTTCCAGGGCGTCACGGAAATCGTGCGTGGGGCGGATTTGGTTGAGCCTACCGTGCGGCAAATATCGCTTTACCAGCAGTTTGGCTGGACGGTGCCGGATTACATCCATCTGCCGCTGGCGGTCAATGAACAGGGGAGTAAGCTGTCAAAACAGAATCATGCCCCGGCGCTGCCTGACGGCGATCCGCGCCCGGTATTGATCGACGCGCTGCGATTTCTCAACCAGAATGTAACGCAGGAATGGCAGGATCTGAGTCTGGATGAATTGCTGAAAACGGCCATTGCTGACTGGACGCTTATGGCCGTGCCAAAAATCCAGCATTCTCAAATGCGTTGCGCTGAGCTATGATTAGCCGCTTTTTTGATAACAAAACACACTACGAGGTGTACTATTTTTACCCGAGTCGCTAATTTTTGCCGTAAAGTGCTGAGCCGCGAAGAGAGCATGGCGAATGATGCTATTGCACAGCCACACATGTCGGTCATTCCGCGTGAGCAGCACAATATTTCCCGCAAAGATATCAGTGAAAATGCCCTCAAGGTGCTCTATCGTCTGAATAAAGCAGGCTACGAGGCCTATCTCGTCGGCGGCGGGGTGCGCGATTTACTGCTGGGCAAAAAACCAAAAGATTTCGACGTGACGACCAGCGCCACGCCTGAACAGGTGCGTAAATTATTCCGCAACTGCCGTCTGGTTGGTCGCCGTTTCCGTCTGGCGCACGTGATGTTTGGACCAGAAATTATTGAAGTGGCGACCTTCCGCGGTCACCACGAAGCGGGCGTCAACGATCGCACAACTTCCCAGCGCGGCCAAAACGGCATGCTGCTGCGCGACAACATCTTCGGCTCTATTGAAGAAGATGCTCAGCGTCGCGATTTCACCATCAACAGCCTTTACTACAGCGTGGCGGATTTTACCGTGCGCGATTACGTCGGCGGTATGCAGGATCTGAAAGACGGCCTGATTCGCCTGATCGGCACGCCGGAAACGCGCTATCGCGAAGATCCGGTCCGGATGCTGCGCGCCGTGCGTTTCGCCGCCAAGCTAAACATGCGTATCAGCCCGGAAACCGCAGAGCCGATCCCGCGCCTGGCGACGCTGATTAACGACGTCCCCCCTGCCCGTCTGTTTGAGGAGTCGTTAAAGCTGCTCCAGGCAGGCTACGGGTTTGAAACCTACAATTTGCTGCGTGAATACAACCTGTTCCAGCCGCTGTTCCCGACCATTACCCGCTACTTCACCGAAAACGGTGACAGCGCAATGGAGCGGATGATTGCACAGGTGCTGAAGAACACGGATACCCGTATTCATAACGATATGCGCGTGAATCCGGCGTTCCTGTTCGCGGCCATGTTCTGGTATCCGCTGCTGGAAACGGCGCAGCGCATTACCCAGGAGAGCGGCCTCGCCTATTATGATGCGTTCGCGCTGGCGGCAAACGACGTGCTGGACGAAGGCTGTCGCACGCTGGCGATCCCGAAACGTATTACCACGCTGGTGCGTGATATCTGGCAGCTTCAGCTGCGTATGTCCCGCCGTCAGGGTAAACGTGCCTGGAAACTGATGGAGCATCCTAAGTTCCGCGCCGCGTTCGATTTACTCTCTCTGCGTGCTGAAGTCGAAAGAAACCAGGAGCTACAGCGCCTGGCGCAGTGGTGGGGAGAATTTCAGGTCTCTGCACCACCGGAGCAAAAAGATATGCTCACGGATCTCGATGACGAGCCGGCACCGCGCCGTCGTCACCGTCGCCCGCGCAAGCGCGCGCCGCGTCGTGAAGGCACAGCATGACCCTTGCGTATATTGCCATCGGCAGCAATCTGGCCTCTCCGCTTGAGCAGGTTAACGCTGCCGTTCAGGCGCTGGGGGAGATCCCGCAAAGCCATATCGTGGCGGTCTCCTCCTTTTACCGTACGCCCCCGCTCGGCCCGCAGGATCAGCCTGATTATCTGAACGCCGCCGTGGTGCTGGAAACAGCCCTTGACGCAGAAACGCTGCTGGATAATACCCAGCGTATTGAGCTACAGCAGGGTCGCGTACGTAAAGCCGAACGCTGGGGACCGCGCACGCTCGACCTCGATATTATGCTTTTCGGCCACAAGGTGATTAACACCGAGCGCCTCACCGTTCCGCACTATGACATGAAAAACCGTGGGTTTATGCTCTGGCCACTGTTTGAAGTCGCCCCCGATCTCACCTTCCCTGACGGCACCTCGCTGAACGCCGTTCTGCAAAGCCTCAACGCGGAAAAACCGGTCCGCTGGTAATCCCGTGTCACCCCCGATTAGCCATGTGTTAAATATGGTTAATCGATTGCCTAAAATCATTGTTCCCTCGAATGTTACTGTTAGAATGCGCAAAGATCCGCTTTTGGGCCATCAGGAAACAGTATGAAACCAACTACCATCTCCTTATTGCAGAAATGCAAGCAGGAAAAGAAACGCTTCGCCACTATCACCGCGTATGACTACAGCTTCGCAAAACTGTTTGCCGAAGAAGGGATCAACGTCATGCTGGTCGGAGACTCGTTAGGGATGACGGTACAAGGACATGATTCTACTCTGCCGGTCACGGTCGAGGATATTGCTTACCATACCCGCGCCGTGCGCCGGGGTGCGCCCGCCTGCCTGCTACTTTCCGATCTGCCGTTTATGGCGTATGCCACCCCGGAACAGGCCTTTGAAAATGCGGCAACTGTGATGCGCGCCGGCGCCAATATGGTCAAAATCGAAGGCGGCGACTGGCTGGTCGATACGGTGAAAATGCTCACCGAACGGGCCGTGCCAGTTTGCGGGCACTTAGGGCTGACGCCGCAATCCGTGAATATCTTTGGCGGTTATAAAGTTCAGGGGCGTGGCGATGCGGCGCAGACGCTGTTTGATGATGCCCTGGCGCTGGAAGCCGCTGGTGCACAGCTGCTGGTGCTGGAGTGTGTGCCGGTTGAGCTGGCTAAGCGTATCACTGAGGCGCTGTCGATTCCGGTGATCGGCATCGGCGCGGGCAACGTCACCGATGGCCAGATTCTGGTCATGCACGACGCCTTCGGGATCACCGGCGGTCACATTCCAAAATTTGCTAAAAATTTCCTGACAGAAGCAGGCGACATGCGTGCTGCTGTGCGGCAGTATATTGCCGAGGTTGAGTCCGGCGTTTATCCGGGCGAAGAACACAGTTTCCATTAAGGAGTCCAAGTGTGCTAATCATAGAAACTCTGCCGCTGCTGCGCCAGCATATCCGCCGTGCACGTCAGGAAGGTAAACGTATCGCCCTCGTCCCGACCATGGGCAATCTGCACGACGGCCATATGAAGCTGGTCGATGAAGCGAGAGCCCGTGCAGATATCGTGGTAGTCAGTATCTTCGTTAACCCGATGCAGTTCGATCGCGAAGACGATCTGGCGCGCTATCCACGTACCTTGCAGGAAGATTGCGAGAAGCTCAAAAAACGTCATGCGGATATCGTCTTCGCACCGGCCCCCGCAGATGTTTATCCTCAGGGTACCACTGAAGCGACCTACGTCGACGTACCGGGTATATCGACCATGCTGGAGGGTGCCAGCCGTCCGGGCCATTTCCGCGGCGTTTCCACCATCGTCAGCAAGCTGTTTAACCTGGTGCAGCCGGACATCGCCTGCTTTGGCGAGAAAGATTTCCAGCAGCTGGCGCTGATCCGCAAAATGGTTGCCGATATGGGCTACGACATAGAGATTGTCGGCGTGCCGATTGTACGTGCGAAAGATGGCCTGGCGCTTAGCTCCCGTAACGGCTATCTGACTGCGGAACAGCGTAAAATTGCGCCAGGCTTAAGCAAAGTCATGAATACCATGGCAGAGCAACTGCTGGCAAAAGAATTAACCGCAGAAGAAATCATCGCTCTGGCTGAACAGGCGCTGAACGAGAAAGGTCTTCGTGCTGACGACGTTCAAATTCGGGATGCCGATACGCTTCTGGAACTCTCAGATACCAGCAAACGTGCGGTAATTCTGGTGGCGGCTTGGCTCGGCCAGGCCCGCCTTATCGACAACAAAGTGGTTGAACTGGCGTAGTTTTACTACCCGGAAGTGAAAGGTAAACGTAATGATTCGCAAAATGCTACAAGGTAAGCTTCACCGTGTGAAAGTCACCCAGGCCGACCTGCACTATGAAGGCTCCTGCGCGATCGACCAGGATTTTCTCGACGCGGCGGGTATTCTCGAAAACGAAGCTATTGATATCTGGAACGTTAATAACGGCAAACGCTTTTCAACGTACGCGATTGCCGCTGAACGCGGGTCTAAAATCATCTCCGTTAATGGGGCAGCGGCGCACTGCGCGGACGTGGGTGATATCGTCATTATTGCCAGCTTTGTGATGATGTCTGACGAAGAGGCACGTCGCTGGCAGCCAAAAGTGGCATACTTTGAAGGCGATAATGAAATGAAACGTATTGCGAAGGCAATTCCGGTTCAGGTTGCCTAAGCCAATAGTACTGTTATAAATTACCCGACAAATAGGTTGGGTAATTTATACATAATTAAAATGAATAGCGTTCTTTTTATATATTTTTATTAATATATTCAAGTCACCCTGCCGAACACCTGCTCATCAAAATAATGAACAATTATTATCATTCACTATTAAATAATCATATTGACTTAAAGATCGTTTAAGTATTTCTAACGCCTAACGGCTTCTCACAACCATTACTCATCACTTAGAATCCTTTTCCCGAAGCATCTGTTCGGAACGAACATAAGCCTTGCTTATGTTCACTTTTCTAGCATTTAAATATGGATATAAAAAATGTCTTTTAATAAATTAGGTCTGGCAACTGTAGTAGCAATGGTTCTGAGTGCGGGTTCTGCAATGGCAGCTGATATTCCTTCAGATACAGGCACTATTACTTTCCACGGTATGGTTTCTAATAACACCTGTAAAGTATCCCTGGATCAGAAGATTGACCAGGATGGTAATGATTTTGACGTTAACCTGGATACCGTGTTTGTAAAAGACTTCGCTAATGCGCTGGGTACCACCAGCACCCTGGGAGAAAAGAAATTCTCCCTTACCCTGACAGGTTGTGATTCTGCTACCGTCAACCAGGCATCTGCTCAGTTTGATTCCTGGGCGGGTTCTTCTTCAACTTCCGGCGGTCTGCTGGTTCCACCATCAAATACTCAAGGCGCCGCTAAAAACGTCAATCTGGTACTGTCAAACGATGGCAACTCCGCTACCGATCAGATCAAACTGGATCAGACCAACAATACCCAGAAAGCAACGATTGATACCACAGGCGCAGGCGCACTTTACTACCGTGTAGCGTATACCCAGGGTCAGAACTGGGATGCGGCCAACAACCCAGTGTCAGCTGGTGTGGTTCAGGCACAAGCTGCATTCACCATGATCTACGAGTAATTTTAAGCGTATAAATAAAATGCTCATATTATCCCCTGACGTACGTCAGGGGACTATTGATATCATTCCAACAGGAAGTGGAAAAATGTTAAGCACATCATTTTATAAAGGATTTAAAGCTGCCTGCTTTACAGCTGCTGCTGTCGCGTCATTCCAGGCAAGCGCAGATATCGTTATTTCGGGAACACGTATTGTTTATCAGCAGTCGCAAAAAGATGTCATCGTTTCTTTAGACAACCGTGGCAAAAAACCACTATTAGTTCAATCATGGCTCGATGACGGTCGCGATGACACCAATCCACAGGAATTAAAACTACCGTTTATTATTACTCCACCAGTATCCCGAATTGATCCGCAAAAAGGTCAATCCGTTCGGATCTCGTACCTGGGTGGTTCATTGCCGCAAGATCGCGAATCCCTATTCTGGTTCAATGTGCTCGAGATTCCACCGAAGTCAAAAGTGAAAGACGGTGAAAATCCTAACCAGCTCCAGCTGGCATTCCGCACACGTATTAAACTCTTTTTCCGACCTGACGGCCTGAAAGGTACGCCAGGAGATGCAGCAGCCAAAGTAACGTGGTCACAACAAAAACAAGGTAATACGCTAAACCTGATCGCACACAATGATTCCCCTTACAACGTATCTATTTCAAATGTAAAGCTGAAATCAGCAAATAAAGAGTACCAGGTTGAGCATAAATCTATTTTACCGTTTAGTACTCAAATTATGCAGGTAAAAGGTTTAGGTAGTACTGCCACCGGCACTGTTGCTTACGAAACCATTAATGACAATGGCGGCTCTGATACTTTTGAAAGCAAAGTAAATTAATAACCGCACCACCGCCACATTATAAATATAACACGTATGAATGATTCATAGCATTCATACGACGACTTGTCTGGATGAAGCATGCTATTTCAACGATCAATTTTATGTCTCGCAATCTGTGCAGCATTTCCTCTGCATGCCAGCGAGACTGAAAAAAAAGCTGTAGACACCTCATCCGAAACAGAATCGGCCATTGAATTTAATGACCAGTTCCTTATCGATAATGGTGGAGGTATCAATGTCGATCGTTATGCTTATGGCAACCCAGTTATGCCAGGTACTTACCGTGTAAAAGTGAATTTGAATGGCAATTCAAAATCCACGGTCGAGATGACATTCATTGATAACAAAACGCCACGTGCCTCAGCATGTCTGACTAAACTCACGCTGACACAGGCAGGCGTTGATACCAGCATACTAGGCGATGATGTCAAAAACGACGAAACGTCTTGCGTAGATATCAAAAAATATTATCCCGGTGCTTCTGAAAATTTTGATAGTAGCAAGCAGGAAATGGATCTTAATTTCCCGCAAATCTACGTGCTTAAGCTTCCAGCAGGGTATGTCGATCCTTCATTATGGGATAATGGTGTTCCGGCCGGATTACTCTCATACGATCTTAATACCTGGCACAGCGAGTCAAACGGCACCAATTCAGATACCGCTTATGCGGGCTTGCATTATGGCCTGAACGTGGGGCCGTGGCGTTTACGTTCTCGCGGCAGTCTGAACTGGGACAGCGATAATGGCACACATTATTCCAGCCAGGATATCTACCTCCAGCGAGACATCACACCACTTAACGCACAGATGGTAATGGGTGATTCCTACACACGCGGTGATGTCTTTGACTCGGTGAGCCTGCGTGGTGCGCGTATGTATAACGATGACCGCATGCTCCCGGAAGGCACCTCTGGCTACGCGCCAGTAATTCGTGGTGTGGCAAACAGTAACGCCAAGGTTAGCGTAACGCAAAGCGGCAATAAAATTTATGAAACCACCGTTCCACCCGGTGCTTTCGAGATCAATGACCTCAGTACAACAGGCTATGGCAATGATTTGATTGTCACTGTAGAGGAAGCCGATGGAAGTAAACGGACGTTTACCGTTCCGTTCTCCTCAGTTACACAAATGCTCCGCCCAGGCTCCAGCCGCTGGGATGTGGGTTTAGGTGAGCTGAATGATGATTCATTGCACGATAAGCCAAACGTTGGCTACGCAACTTACGCGTATGGTCTGAATAATACCTTTACCGGTTACGTGGGTGCGCAATATACGGATATGGATTTCTACGCCGGCCTGCTTGGTCTGGCTATGAATACCCGTATTGGTGCATTCGCATTAGATGTTACCGGGTCCTATGCCGATATCGACGGGCTGGACACGCTTAAAGGGCAAAGTTATCGGCTGACCTACAGCAAAATGCTTGAAGCTACTAACACATCTCTTAACGTGGCAGCTTATCGCTTCTCTACAGAAGATTATCTCAGCCTTAACGATGCCGCCTCATTGCAGGACAGTATTCATCACGAGGAATATGGCAATCGATCTTATGACAGCAATGCCGAGCTTTATGCTGATTATCAGCGTACCAAAAACCAGATACAGGTCAGCCTGAATCAGCCATTGAATGTTAACGGTGATGAATACGGCTCACTCTATATTAGCGGCACCTGGCAGGATTACTGGAATGACTCTAGCTCCACTTCCGACTACAGCGTGGGTTACAACAATAGTTTTGCTTACGGTAGCTATAGCGTTTCTGTGCAACGCACGTACAACGAAACAGGGGAAAAGGATGACAGCGTTTATTTAAACGTCAGTATTCCATTCAGCATATTCAATAAAGATAGCGCGCAGTCAGGCGGATTCAATAACGTCAACATGAGCCTGCGCACTGATTTAAAAGGCGGTACCAGTTTTAACTCTACGGCAAGCGGCAACTCCAAAAACAGTGAAGTGAGCTATTCCGTTAGCGCCTCATCAAGCGGGGGCAACTACGGCAACCTGAACCAGGTCAGTGGCTATAGCTCATGGAACAGTCCTTACGGGCCGCTCGGTGTCTCAGCGTCCTTTGGCGATGACAATAGTAAACAGTATTCCGCGAGTTATAACGGCGGAATGGTTGTTCACTCGGGTGGCGTTGTATTTACATCCGGCAGTATCGGCGAAACGGATTCACTTGCGCTGGTAAAAGCAAGTGGCGCAACGGGTGCTCGGCTGGGTTACGGCCAAAGCCGCATTAACAGCTCCGGGTACGGGATTATGCCGTATATGTCAGCCTACAGAGAAAACCGAGTATCGCTCGATATCAGCACTCTCGAAGCAGACGTTGAAATCAAAAATACCAGCGCTGTTGCCGTACCTCGCAATGGCTCCGTTGTATTAGTGAATTTTGAAACGGATGAAGGTCGTTCGCTTGTTCTGGAATTACAACGTTCTGATAACGGCTTTATTCCGTTAGGTGCAGACGTTCTGAATGAGAAAAACGAATCTATCGGAACGGTAGGCCAGGCAGGACAAGCTTATGTACGCGGTGTGGAAGACAAAGGCGCTCTCCGGGTGGTATGGGGAAGCGATGGATCCAGCTCTTGCACGGTGCATTATCAGATTCCTGAAAATGCGAAGAAAGCAGGCTTAACCACGATTCTGAGTAATCAACAGTGCCAAATGTAATGATGTTAAAACAGGGAATCACACCCATGGGAAATAATATGAAGAAAAATCATTGCGGTTATTCATTAATCGCATTAGCAATGTTAGCGATGTCAGGTTCTGCTGCGGCAGCCGATCTCAATGTTAACTTCACTGCCAATATCCGCGAAACCACCTGCGATATGAAACTGGTCGGCGGTACGGGTTCAGATACGCAGCAAACGCTGACTATCGGTAATAACGGTCAGGTACGTTTAGATGATGTCAAAGCCGGAACGGCAAATGCCAATTTCAAAATTGTGCTCGTTGAATGCCCGGCGTCGCTAACCTCGTTAAAAACAACCGTAAAAGGAACCAAATCAGGTTATTTAGCTAGCGGCCTTGTTAACCAGATTGCAAAAACTAACGGTGGCGCTGATTACTCTGCGGCTGAAATCGCCAGAGCCGATGCACCAAATACTCCTTTTATCATTAACTCAACCCTGGATTCAGAGCGCCTGGTCTGGAGTCCGACAGAAATCCAGAATAAGGAAGTTGCTCTGGTGGCCACCTTACGTGAAACAAAAGAAAACAGCATGACCATTGGTGATTTTCAGGCCGTGGCGACCTTTGAATTTAGCTACGAGTGATTAGTGCAGGAAAACGGAGCAACATTATGAAATTCAATTCTACTTTTATCGCCCTGTCCGTTTCTGCTCTTCTGTTCTCGGGAATGGCAAGCGCAGCAATTACAGGCACCCCTAGTGTCGAATTAACGATTAAATCAAAAATTGTATCAGGCACATGTACCGCAAAAGTACTTAACGATGCAGGCACAGCCTCCACTGAAATTGCGTTCGGCGACGTATACAAATCCGATCTGGTGAACAAAACCCGTGTCGAGCCGCTCAAGATTAGTTTCACCAACTGTTCTGGAGTAACCAAGGCAACGGTGTCCGCTGCGAAAGGCGCTGGTGGTGAATGCAGTGGCGTCAACAAGACGGGTGATTCTTACTCTGGCGGCTTAGCAACGGGCTTTGAGATCTGGTCGGGTGTTGTCGATACTGGCGAGCTTATGAGCTGTAACACGCCTTCGGCTGCTAAGGATGTCACCATTACTGATGGTACCGGTGAATTCCCGATGAATTCCCGTATCGTTATCGGGCAAGGCCAAACCATTGCTGATGTAGGCGCGGGGGCGGTTACTGCGCCAGTCACGTTTACTATCGCTTATCCATAATACCAGGAACCAGTATGCAACAATCACCGTTTATTTTATACCAGCCCGGTCTTGTGTTGCTTATGGGCTTGGCTGGTGGCATCTTGCCTGGCGTAAGCCAGGCAAGCTCAGGATTAGACGTAAATATTACCGCTAACATTGTTAATAGCACCTGTAAGATGACCGTGGAAAATGACGGCGAAATTTATCTCCCCAATGCGATGCGCAGTTGGTTTTATAACCCGGATGGTAGCGATCGTTTTACTGCAACCGATGATGCAGGTGGTACGCCTTTTAAGATCCATGTAGATGATTGCTATGGAGACAGCGGTACGGCTAAAAAGCTGAGTTTTAGCTTTTCGCCGCAGTCGGGTTTCTGGCCAGGACAAAATCAGGTTTTCAAAAGTGATGATACCGCCGCAGGCGCGGCAAAAAATGTCGGCGTCGTCGTTTTCTCTGAAAAATATAAAAAGAATGTTTTAAACAACGACGGCACGTCAAAAATCACTTTTGACGTAAGCGGTCAGGATACTGCATTTTTAACGGATTATCAGTTCTATGCCCGATATCAAAATATTGGCGTAGTGGCTGGTGGTGTAGTTACCAGTAAAGTATTGGTTGACGTCACTTACGAATAATAATCAGAACAGGAAAAAGGATGAGAATGTTCAACTTTATAAGACAGGGTTTCAACGTGAAAGGCACAATGACGTTTGCCATGGCGAGCGCGTTATTTACCCTCAGCCACTCCTGCTGGGCAGGGGAGTGCCAAATGAATAATGGAAAAGGCGGCACAACCACGCTAATCAATTCTGACTACTCAGGTGGCACCGTACGTCTTCCCCCTCCGGGTAACTACGCCAGTACTCTTTTTAACGTTAACCTGACACCAGGCATTCAGGCCAAATGTGGTCCGGGGGACGATGGTTTTAACCTCGTGTCACAAACAAACCCGACCTTGCTAATGGGGAGTAGTTATGGCAGGGCTATGTTTGAAACAAATATTCCGGGGATTTATTATTCCGTAAGGGTGCACACCGCAGAAAGCACTGGAGGCATGGGTGGTTACTTCGCTATGAATACTACTGGCTGGACTACCGTTGCCTCCTCCGGAAAATCTGACCCGTGGGATGAAAAATGGATAAACACCTCAGTTCAAATTTATATTGATGAAGGTTACAGAGGCAACCCGAACAAAGAAACCTCAATCAGACCCAAACCCGGCACTCTGGGTAAAATGGCTATTGGTAATCCAGATGATAGTGACAACCAACCATGGACATTTATGGTCAACGAGGACTCATTCCAGATCCCGATCGTTCTTCCAACCTGCGACATGGCCATGCTATCGGATGGTACTAATAATGTTAACCTGGGAGAATATTATGTTTCAGATATTAAAAACAATCGGGTTAAGGATATCCCTTTTTCCATTAGCTTAAGCAATTGTACCGGTGTGGCAAATATCACAACCAAACTCACCACCTCAAAGCTAACCGGAAAAAATAATGATCTTCTTGGTAATACGCTTTCGTCCGGAGCTGAAGGCGCAGGCGTGAAAATCATGTATAACGGAACCTCTC
This sequence comes from Enterobacter cloacae complex sp. ECL411, assembly GCF_021869665.1. Classification (NCBI taxonomy): domain Bacteria; kingdom Pseudomonadati; phylum Pseudomonadota; class Gammaproteobacteria; order Enterobacterales; family Enterobacteriaceae; genus Enterobacter; species Enterobacter cloacae complex sp. ECL411. The sequence goes on along the minus strand of NZ_CP091486.1, from coordinate 808,789 downwards.
AACTTCTGCCGAATAATCCTGACTCATCCTATGTCATAACGGATTACCAAACCCCTGAATCCAAGCAAATTAATTATGTTGCTCAACTGGTAGCAAACGGAAACACAGTGAAACCGGGGTCGTTTAAAGCCACCGGCGTATTCACCCTTTCATACGATTAACCGCTATCCCTGCGGCTGATTACTGATCAGCCGCGACATCGTCTCCAGTGAGTCCGTTCTTAAGATATACAAACGCTTCAACAGGAACGGATTATCCCCCGGCTTCACCTTCCCCTTCATCGTCGTCACTGCCATATGAAAACCAGCCTCATTCGCTGCCTTTATCGCTTTATTGTCATAACCGCCAAATGGATACGACACATACAATACGCGCGGGTTGAACTGCGCCAGTGCACGACGTGAGCGTTCAAAATCAAACAGGATCACGTGATAGCTACGGCTCAACAGGATGGGGTGTTTATAGCCATCCACGCGATGCAGGAAATGAGTGTGAGACTGAATGTCGAACACATCCTGGATGCCCTTAATTTCCTGAATGCTCATAAACTGCAGCGATTTTGGATCCCACTTCTGCGGGTGGCCTTTGATTCGGGATGAAATTATAAACGCCGTCGCGTTGAAGCCATACTCTTTTAGCACCGGATACGCATAGCGGCTCACCGATTTCAGGCCATCATCAAAAGTGATCACCACCGCTTTCGCGGGCAGGTTCATCTTGTTACGTACGTACCCTTCAAGCTGGTACATCGTCAGCGTGGTATAGCCCTGATCGCGTAACCAGGCCATCTGATTATTAAACGCACGTACGCTGGTCGTCGTGGAGGTATGTCGAAAACGGGTGTTCTCTTCATCACGCAAAATATGATGGTAGGTCAGAACCGGTAGCCCGTTATCTTCCTGCGCATCCAGGCTGCTTACCCATGCCAGACGATTACCGATACGGATCTGGAACCAGGTCTGGTTCAGGCGGTCTTTCAGCTTATTCAGAATCGGATAGCGAAGATTAGCGCTTAAGGTGCCAAAGGGCGCGCTTCCGCTGCTGGGGGCGTTATACACCGGCGTGTCTTTCCAGGTAATGAGGTTTTGATTACTGAGCGGCTTGTTCAAGTCACCCAAACTATCCTCAACGCGTTGTTTGCCCTGAACTTTTTCAAGGTGGTCTTTATCAATAAACCCCGTACCGAATCCGAAACGAAATTCATAGTAATCCGCCGCGGCCGGAAAGACAGCGAGGATCTGCCCGGCGCGGACATTCCCCACATTCACAACGGCATTTCCCACCTGCGCCCAGATGGCCGCATCTTCGGTGGTTTGCATATATTGGGCAGGAAGGCCTTGCTGACTGGTCAGGCTGGCAGACGCACCACCGGAAACCACGAGCAGAAGGATAAAGATAACGCGTTTGAGCATGGAATATAAATCGACACAGAAAATCAGCCGCCATTGTAACAAAAGCGGCATCAATACCAATGTTTAATGCTTATACAGATCGTGAAGCAGAACAAAAGGCGGGTTCTTCTGCTGCTGGTGCCACAAGCTGCTCACGCCCGGCGAGCCCTGCGCCACAATGGCGTGACGAAACTCAGCGCTGCTCAACGTTGCGCGCAGCGGATACATCGCTTCGAGTAAAGGCAGGCTGATACCGGAGATTACTTCACAGTTATCGTGCTTATGGCTCATTAGGGCAGCCGCACGGTATGGCGCCGCGCCGGATCTGTCAGTGAGAAAAATCACGCCATCGCCGGTGTCGGTTTCATGCAGCGCGTCACACATCATCCGGCTGAGCATATTGGTGCTCAGCCCTCGCCAGTAATTTACCGCACGACATTGCGCCAGGGGGCCAAATCGGGCCTCCAGCTTAAGCAGCATTTCCTGTGCCTCTTCATCGTGGCAGGTGATCACCCATCCCAGCATAACGTCTCTCCTTAGCAGGCGAGTAGTTTATCCAGGTGAAGGTTAGTTTACGGTGATAACTGTCAAAGAAAGTGCCCGGCAAACAGAACGTCGCCGGGCAGAAGGTTAGCTACGCAGCCCGCGTCCGCGCTGGATCAGATACCAGCACAGCAGATAGAATGCCACGATAAACACCACCAGCACCACAACGGTGGTGAACAGCGGGACATCGGCAATGCCGAGGAAGCCAAAGCGGAAGCCGCTGATCATGTAGACAATCGGGTTCAGGTGCGACAGCGCCTGCCAGAACGGCGGCAACAGCGTCAGGGAGTAAAACACCCCGCCCAGATAGGTCAGCGGCGTCAGCACGAAGGTCGGGATCAGGCTGATGTCATCAAACGTTTTAGCAAACACCGCGTTCAGCAGCCCGGCGAGGGAGAACAGGATCGCCGTCAGCAATAATGTGAGCGCCACGAACAGCCACGAATGCACCTGGAACGGGACGAAGAACAACGAAATCGCCGTCACCAGAATCCCCACGCACAGCCCGCGCGCTACGCCGCCGCCCACGTAACCGGCGATGATCACATGCGTTGGCACCGGGGCCACCAGCAGCTCTTCAATGTTGCGCTGGAACTTGGCGCTAAAGAACGACGACGCTACGTTCGCGTAAGCGTTGGTGATCACCGCCATCATGATCAGGCCCGGCACGATAAACTGCATATAGGTAAAACCGTGCATCTCACCAATGCGGGAGCCAATCAGGTTACCGAAAATGATGAAGTAGAGCGTCATGGTGATCACCGGCGGCACCAGGGTTTGCACCCAGATACGCATAAAGCGGTTAATCTCTTTTGCCCAGATGCTTTTCAGCGCGACCCAGTAAAGATGCGTCATGCCTTGTCTCCTTGTTTGTCGTGCACCAGAGAGACAAACAGCTCTTCCAGTCGGTTTGCTTTGTTACGCATGCTTAATACCTGAATGCCCTGCGCACTCAACTGTGAGAACACGCTGTTGATACCCTGCTCGCGCAGCACTTCTACCTCCAGCGTCGAGGTATCAACCAGGCGATAGTTGTAGCCCTCCAGTTTCGGCAGCGCGCTTTTCGCCGCCAGATCGAGGATAAAGGTCTCTGATTTGAGCTTGGAGAGCAGATTCTTCATCGAGGTGTTTTCCACCAGCTCACCGTGCTGAATGATGCCGATATTGCGGCACAGCATTTCCGCCTCTTCCAGATAGTGCGTGGTCAGAATGATGGTGGTGCCTTTATCGTTCAGATCTTTCAGGAAGCCCCACATGGAACGACGCAGTTCAATATCCACGCCAGCAGTCGGCTCATCAAGGATAAGCAGCTTTGGCTCGTGCATCAGCGCGCGGGCAATCATCAGGCGGCGCTTCATCCCCCCGGACAACATCCGCGCGCGTTCGTTACGCTTCTCCCACAGGTCGAGCTGTTTCAGATACTTTTCGCTGCGCTCAAGCGCCTCTTTGCGCTCAACGCCATAATAACCCGCCTGGTTAACAACAATCTGCTGTACCGTCTCAAACGGGTTGAAGTTGAACTCCTGCGGCACCAGCCCCAGCTGACGCTTGGCGTTGACCACATCTTTTTGCAGATCGTAGCCAAACACGCTGACGCGGCCGGAGGTTTTGTTGACCAGCGAGCTGATGATCCCGATGGTGGTGGATTTCCCCGCCCCGTTCGGCCCCAGAAGCGCGTAGAAATCTCCCGCTTCGACTTTAAGATCTATCCCGCGCAGCGCCTGAACGCCCCCCGGGTAGGTTTTTTTGAGCTGTTCAAGCTCCAGTGCAATCGCCATGAATTCAACTTACCTTAAGTTCTGACACACGTTGTGTGGTTTCATTAAAAGTCGGGTTACCCTATAGTAGCGCAACGCAATCACTTGGTTACAGGTCGCTAACCTCCATGAACGACATAGATACACTCATCAGCAACAATGCACTATGGTCAAAAATGCTGGTGGAGGAAGACCCCGGATTTTTTGGAAAACTCGCGCAAGCGCAGAACCCGCGCTTTCTCTGGATTGGATGTTCTGACAGCCGTGTCCCCGCCGAACGTCTGACGGGTCTTGAACCTGGCGAACTGTTTGTTCACCGCAATGTGGCTAACCTGGTTATTCATACCGATCTCAACTGCCTTTCGGTTGTGCAGTACGCCGTTGACGTTCTTGAGGTTGAGCACATCATTATTTGTGGCCACTACGGCTGCGGCGGCGTGCAGGCGGCGGTCGAAAACACAGAGCTGGGGTTAATCGATAACTGGCTGCTGCACATTCGTGATATCTGGTTCAAACATAGCTCACTGCTGGGCGAAATGCCGCAGGAGCGCCGTCTCGACACCCTGTGTGAGCTGAACGTAATGGAGCAGGTCTATAACCTGGGCCACTCGACGATTATGCAGTCTGCCTGGAAACGCGGGCAGAAGGTCTCCATCCACGGCTGGGCGTACGGTATTCACGACGGTCTGCTGCGCAATCTGGAAGTGACCGCCACCAACCGCGAAACGCTGGAACAGCGTTACCGATCGGGAATTGCCAACCTCAAGCTTAAGCATGTGAACCATAAATAACAAAGCCGGGGGTTTTCACCCTCTCCCTGTGGGAGAGGGCTGGGGTGAGGGCATCAGCCCGCAATTATTCGTCCAGAATCACTACTTTCCCAACATACGGCAGATGGCGATAACGCTGCGCGTAATCAATGCCGTAACCCACCACGAATTCGTCCGGGATGGAGAAACCAACGAACTCCACCGGCACCTGCACTTCACGGCGCTCAGGCTTATCCAGCAGGGTACAAATCGCCAGTGATTTTGGTTCACGCAGGCTCAGGATCTCACGCACTTTAGAGAGCGTGTTGCCGGAGTCGATGATGTCCTCAACAATCAACACATCTTTGCCACGAATATCTTCATCCAGATCTTTCAGGATTTTCACATCACGGGTTGTGGACATGCCGCTGCCGTAACTGGAGGCGGTCATAAAATCGACCTCGTGCGGCACCTGCACTTCACGGCACAGGTCTGCCATGAACATGAAAGAACCACGCAACAGACCGACCAGCACCATTTCGCTGCCGCTGTCCTTGTAATGTTCGGTGATTTGACGACCCAGTTCAGCGATACGCGCTTTGATCTCGGCTTCCGGGATCATCACTTCAACAGTATGTTTCATATTACTAACCAAATGATTTTAGTGAAAATCTCTCAATGCGGATGACTCTCGTTCCGGCATCGATACGCAAGCCAGCCATTATACCAGTAAATGGATAAGCCTGGCGCATGAGTTATAAAAAGCAATATTTGTAATTCCGATCACAGTTGTTAATACCTATAATTAATTGCTAGCAAATAATTAACAAAACTGACGAGTACTTTTCTATGGCTGAAACAAAAACTAAACAGCCGCGTCTACTGGTGACATTAACAGCCGCGTTTGCCGCATTCTGCGCGCTGTATTTGTTAATCGGTGGCGTATGGCTGGTCGCGATTGGCGGCTCCTGGTACTACCCGATTGCGGGTCTGGTTATGGTTGGCGTAACCGTCCTGCTTTTACGCAGAAAACAATCTGCTCTGTGGCTGTACGCAGCGTTACTGCTCGCAACCATGATCTGGGGCGTCTGGGAAGTCGGGTTCGACTTCTGGGCGTTGACGCCGCGCAGCGACATTCTGGTCTTCTTCGGTATCTGGCTGATCCTGCCGTTTGTCTGGCGTCGTCTGATCGTCCCTTCCAGTGGTGCTGTAGCCGGTCTGGTCGTTGCCCTGCTGATTAGTGGCGGCATCCTGACCTGGGCCGGATTCAACGACCCGCAGGAGATCCACGGTACGCTGAACACTGAATCCACACCGGCTGCGGCTATTTCGCAGGTGGCTGACGGCGACTGGCCAGCCTATGGTCGAAATCAGGAAGGTCAACGTTACTCCCCGCTGAAGCAGATCAATGCGGACAACGTGAAAAACCTGAAGGAAGCCTGGGTATTCCGTACCGGCGACCTGAAGATGCCAAACGATCCGGGTGAGCTGACCAACGAAGTGACCCCGATTAAAGTGGGCAACATGCTCTACCTGTGTACGGCGCACCAGCGTCTGTTCGCGCTCGACGCGGCCACCGGTAAAGAGAAATGGCACTTTGATCCACAGCTGAACTCCAACCCGTCGTTCCAGCACATCACCTGCCGCGGCGTCTCTTACCACGAAGCGCGCGCTGATAATGCCAGCCCGGAAGTCATTGCCGACTGTCCTCGCCGCATTATGCTGCCGGTGAACGATGGCCGCCTGTTTGCCATCAACGCTGAGACCGGTAAGCTGTGCGAAACCTTCGCTAACAAAGGCATTCTGAATCTTCAGACCAACATGCCGGACACTACGCCGGGTCTGTATGAGCCGACCTCCCCGCCAATCATTACCGATAAAACCATCGTGATTGCCGGTTCGGTAACGGATAACTTCTCTACCCGCGAAACCTCCGGCGTTATCCGTGGTTTCGACGTGAACACCGGTAAACTGCTGTGGGCCTTCGACCCGGGCGCGAAAGATCCCAACGCGATCCCATCGGATGAACACACCTTTACCTTTAACTCACCGAACTCCTGGGCACCGGCAGCGTATGACGCGAAGCTGGACCTGGTTTACCTGCCGATGGGCGTGACCACGCCGGATATCTGGGGTGGTAACCGTACGCCGGAGCAGGAACGTTACGCCAGCTCCATCGTGGCGCTGAACGCAACGACCGGTAAACTGGCATGGAGCTACCAGACCGTTCACCACGATCTGTGGGATATGGATATGCCGTCCCAGCCAACGCTGGCGGACATTACCGTTAACGGTAAAACCGTTCCGGTGATTTACGCCCCGGCCAAAACCGGCAACATCTTCGTGCTGGATCGCAGCAACGGTAAGCTGGTTGTTCCTGCGCCGGAAAAACCGGTTCCGCAGGGTGCGGCCAAAGGCGACTACGTTACCAAAACGCAGCCGTTCTCTGATCTGAGTTTCCGTCCGGAGAAAGACCTCAGTGGTGCAGACATGTGGGGTGCCACGATGTTTGACCAGCTGGTATGCCGCGTGATGTTCCACCAGCTGCGCTATGAAGGCATCTTCACGCCGCCGTCAGAGCAGGGCACGCTGGTCTTCCCGGGTAACCTGGGGATGTTCGAGTGGGGTGGGATCTCCGTTGACCCTAACCGTCAGGTCGCCATCGCTAACCCAATGGCGCTGCCGTTCGTTTCCCGTCTGATCCCTCGTGGTCCGGGTAACCCAATGGAGCAGCCGAAAGATGCGAAAGGCAGCGGTACCGAAGCCGGTATCCAGCCGCAGTATGGCGTTCCTTATGGTGTGACCCTGAATCCGTTCCTTTCTCCGTTCGGTCTGCCGTGTAAACAGCCTGCCTGGGGTTACATCTCCGGTCTGGATCTGAAGACCAACAAGATCGTCTGGAAGAAACGTATTGGTACGCCACAGGACAGCATGCCGTTCCCGATGCCTGTTCCAGTGCCGTTCAATATGGGTATGCCAATGCTGGGTGGCCCAATCTCCACCGCCGGTAACGTGCTGTTCATCGCGGCAACCGCAGATAACTACCTGCGCGCCTACAACATGACCAACGGTGAAAAACTGTGGCAAGGCCGTCTGCCAGCCGGTGGACAGGCAACGCCGATGACCTATGAAGTGAATGGCAAACAGTACGTTGTTATCTCCGCAGGTGGTCACGGTTCGTTTGGCACGAAGATGGGCGACTATATTGTCGCGTATGCACTGCCTGACGACGCTAAGTAATGAAAAAGCCCGGTGGCGCTAACGCATACCGGGCTTTCGGGTGTCCTATGTAGGCCGGGTAAGGCGAAGCCGCCACCCGGCTTTTTTTATACGGTAAAGCCCAGCATCATCCCCGTATCTTCATGCTCCAGCAGATGGCAGTGGGCCATATAGGCAAACTCTTTCGGCGCTTCGTGATCGAACTTCACCAGCACCTCGCTGACACCGCCTTCCACCCTCACCGTATCTTTCCAGCCCCGGCGATGCGCGTCCGGCGCTTTACCGTTCTCAGAGAGAATACGGAACTGCGTGCCGTGGATATGGAACGGGTGCAGCATCATGTCGCCTTCGCCTGAAATTACCCAGCGTTCAAACTGCCCTTTCGTGGCGGCGAACATGGGCGTGTTCATATCGAACGCTTTGCCGTTGATGCGGTTGGCGTTGTGGAAATCGAAACCATGGCCGCCGTGATCCATGCCGCCCATTTTACCGTGGTCCATATTCATATGGCCCATCATCTGGCCGTGGTGCATTCCCGCCATGGCCTGCTTGCCGTACTTCTTCATCAGCGCCTGCATGCCCATCATGTCGAGCATCGGGTCCATGGAGAGCTGAAGTTTACGCTGCGTAAGCCCGTCCAGCGACGGGAGTGCGGGTAGCGTGGTGAGGGCGTCCGGCAGCGTACCGGAAGCGGCGATCTGTAGCGGCTGAATGCGCAGGACCGGATGGGGTTTATCAAACGGCGCAACGGCCATCCCCATCTGGCTGACCGGCAGAGTCACCAGGTCAAACGCTTTGCCATCGCTGATATCCACCAGCACCTCGAAGCGCTCGCCCATCAGCATCGGCAGCTCGCTCACCTTCACCGGTTCCGGCAGCAGGCCGCCGTCGCTTGCCACCACATACAGCGGGCGTTTATCGCTGGTGGCGAAGTTCAGCGAGCGGGCGTTACAGCCATTTAGCAGGCGTAAACGCAGCCAGCCTTTTGGCGCGGCATGCTGCGGGTAGATTGCGCCGTTGGTCAGCAGCGTATCGCCAAACCAGCCTACCGCCGCGCTCATTACGTCCAGCTGATAGTCAATTTGCCCGTCAGCGCTGAATTTTTTGTCCTGCACAATCACCGGGACATCGTCGATCCCCCACTGTTTTGGCAGGCGCAGCAGGCGGCTTTCATCGTCTTCAATCAGCACCAGACCGGCCAGCCCCATCGCCACCTGATGGCCCGTTTTGCCATGCTGATGCGGGTGGAACCAGCAGGTCGCCGCACGCTGGTCAGGAGTAAAGGTGACGCTGCGTTTACCACCAGGCCTGATGACGCCCTGAGGCCCCCCATCCACTTCGCCCGGGACTTCCAGCCCATGCCAGTGCAGCGTGGTCTCTTGCGCTAGCGTGTTATGAATGTCTACCGTCACCGCCTTCCCTTTGCGTAACTGCAACGCAGGGCCGAGCAAATTGCCGTTATAACCCCACGTCGTGGCGGCGTGCTGACCGAACGTGGTTTTACCGGCCTGCACCACAAGCTGAATGCGGCTGCGGGCATCTGCGGCGAGTAATTCAGGTATGGGTAAAGCAGGTCTGTCGGCGGCAAAAACGGCGCGGCTCCAGAGCGGTAACGCGCTGGCAACCCCCAGCGCGGCAGAAAATTTTAAAAAATCACGACGTTGCATGTGCATTTCCTTATTTCCAGCAGGCGATCTTTTGAGCATAAACCCTCCCCTTACCGGAAGGTCAAGCACGGCGGCAATAATAAAGATCGTCGGCCTGGCATCAAGTATGCTAACGTTAATTTTCCGTGATGCAGTGGTAAAGGCAATGAAGACGTTTTTCAGAACAATTTTGTTCGCCAGCCTGATGGCGATGTGTGCGAACAGTTACGCGCTAAGTGAAAACGAAGCGGAAGATATGGCCGATCTGACGGCAGTTTTTGTTTTTCTGAAAAACGATTGTGGTTACCAGAATTTACCCAATGGGCAAATTCGTCGCGCACTGGTCTTTTTTGCCCAGCAGAACCAATGGGACCTCAGCAACTACGACAGCTTCGACATGAAGGCGCTCGGTGAAGACAGCTACCGTGATTTAAGCGGTATTGGCATTCCCACTGCTAAAAAATGCAAAGCGCTGGCTCGCGATTCACTCAGCCTGCTCGCCTACGTGAAGTAACCTTCCCGACGCCCCTTGTTGACCCGCTAACCGCTTCACGGCGGTGTTGTGTTGCGCCCATCTGCCGGATGTAATGGATGCTAACGAAGGAGGTGCTCCCCATGACCGAAAAAACGGTATGGCAAGAAACGCTGCATGACCAGTTTGGTCAGTATTTTGCCGTGGATAACGTGCTCTATCATGAGAAAACCGATCATCAGGATCTGATAATCTTCGAAAACGCCGCCTTTGGCCGCGTAATGGCGCTGGACGGCGTGGTGCAAACCACCGAGCGCGACGAGTTTATCTATCACGAAATGATGACCCACGTCCCGCTGCTGGCCCACGGCCACGCGAAGGACGTGCTGATTATCGGCGGCGGCGACGGCGCGATGCTGCGTGAAGTCTCGCGTCATCAGAATGTCGAAACCATCACCATGGTGGAAATCGACGCCGGTGTGGTGTCGTTCTGCCGCCAGTATCTGCCCAACCACAATGCTGGCAGCTATGACGATCCGCGGTTTAATCTGGTTATCGACGATGGCGTCAATTTTGTTAACCAGACCACGCAAACGTTTGATGTCATTATCTCTGACTGTACCGACCCTATCGGTCCGGGCGCGTCGCTGTTTACCTCGTCGTTTTACGAAGGCTGCAAGCGCTGCCTGAAGCCTGGCGGGATTTTTGTGGCGCAAAACGGCGTTTGCTTCCTGCAACAGGATGAAGCGCTTGATAGCCACCGTAAGCTGAGCACCTATTTTGCTGACGTCAGCTTCTACCAGGCGGCGATCCCCACTTACTACGGCGGGATCATGACCTTTGCCTGGGCGACGGATAACGACGTCCTGCGCCATCTCTCCACCGAAATTATCCAGGCCCGCTTCCACCAGGCCGGACTCAAATGCCGATACTACAACCCGGCGATCCACACCGCAGCCTTTGCGTTGCCTCAATATCTGCAAGACGCGCTGTCCTCAAAGGAGGTGAACTAATTGAAAAAGCTTAAACTGCATGGCTTTAACAATCTGACCAAAAGCCTGAGTTTTTGTATTTACGATATCTGCTACGCCAAAACAGCAGAAGAGCGCGATGGTTATATCGCCTATATCGATGAACTCTACAACGCCAACCGTCTGACCGAGATCCTGACAGAGACCTGCTCGATTATCGGCGCCAACATCCTGAATATCGCGCGGCAGGATTACGAGCCGCAGGGAGCAAGCGTCACCATTCTGGTCAGCGAAGAGCCGGTTGACCCGCAGCTTATCGACAAAACCGAGCACCCCGGCCCGCTGCCAGAAGTGGTTGTCGCCCACCTGGATAAAAGCCATATCTGCGTGCACACCTACCCGGAAAGCCACCCGGAAGGCGGACTGTGTACCTTCCGCGCGGATATTGAAGTGTCGACCTGCGGCGTGATTTCACCGCTGAATGCGTTGAATTATTTAATCCACCAGCTGGAATCCGATATCGTCACTATTGATTATCGCGTACGCGGTTTTACCCGTGATATCAACGGCATGAAGCACTTCATCGATCATGAGATCAACTCCATTCAGAACTTCATGTCCGACGACATGAAGTCGCTATACGACATGATGGATGTGAACGTCTATCAGGAAAATATCTTCCACACCAAAATGTTACTTAAGGAATTCGACCTTAAGCACTACATGTTCCACACGAAGCCGGAAGATTTAAGCGAAGAAGAGCGTAAGGTCATTACCGACCTGCTCTGGAAAGAGATGCGCGAAATTTACTACGGCCGTAACATTCCGACCGTGTAATCGTGGCCCGAAGCAGGGACGCTTCGGGGAATTACTTCTGTTTCATAAAGTCGCGGTAGGCGTTCACCACTTTCAGGAAATCTTCCACACCGCACAGCGACAGGCTTTCTTCGTCGTAGTAGCTCATCCCCTCTTCCATCTCATCACCCGAGAACTCAAGCTGGTTGGCACGCACCATCACCTCTTCGCCATCCATCCACAGGGTGTATTCGTGCCCGGCGCGTTGCCAGGAGCGTTCACTGCCTTTCACCGTTTCCGCTGCCTGTTCGACTTCATCCAGCAGCGCGAGGTTCTCTTTCACCTCTTCGTTAAACCAGTGTCCAACGGCTTCGTGCCCCATCGACATTCGCACTTTCACCACGCCGGTGATGTCGCGCAAAAATTCGTAATCCATAGCGTTTTCCTCTGCAAAGCCATTAGGGTAATTATCGCAGCAGAGAGGAAGAAAAAAAGCGGGAGAGGTGGGAGGAATGAAAATAAAAAAAATACCCCTCACCCTGGCCCTCTCCCAAAGGGAGAGGGAATAAAATCCCCCTCGCCCCTTGGGGAGAGGGGTTAGGGGTGAGGGGTTGGTTTTTTATACCGCGGTCTGGAAGATCACCCCGTCAGCCTTCTCGGTGTACTGAGAGAGCTGGTCGAAGTTCAGATAGCGATAGGTATCCACCGCCGTCTTATCTACCTGAGCCACAAAGGTCTGGTACTCTTCCGGCGTTGGCAGTTTGCCAATCAGCGCCGCAACCGCTGCCAGCTCCGCAGAAGCCAGGTAGACGTTCGCCCCGGTACCCAAACGGTTCGGGAAGTTACGGGTGGAGGTGGAGACCACTGTCGCACCGTCGGCCACGCGCGCCTGGTTGCCCATGCACAGGGAGCAGCCCGGAATTTCAATACGCGCCCCGCTCTTACCGAACACGCTGTAGTAGCCCTCTTCGGTCAGCTGCGCCGCATCCATACGGGTTGGCGGCGCCACCCACAGACGGGTCGGCAGCTGGCCTTTGTGAGTATCCAGCAGCTTACCGGCAGCACGGAAGTGGCCGATGTTGGTCATACAGGAGCCGATGAACACTTCGTCGATCTTATCGCCCTGTACGTCAGAGAGCAGACGCGCATCGTCCGGATCGTTTGGCGCACACAGGATTGGCTCTTTGATATCCGCCAGATCGATGTCGATCACCGCCGCGTACTCTGCGTCAGCGTCAGCTTCCAGCAGCTGCGGATCCGCCAGCCATTTTTCCATGCCCTGAATACGACGCTCCAGCGTACGGCGGTCGCCGTAGCCTTCCGCAATCATCCACTTGAGCAGCACGATGTTGGAGGTCAGATACTCAATAATCGGCTCTTTGTTCAGCTTGATGGTACAGCCCGCCGCAGAACGCTCGGCAGAGGCATCGGTCAGCTCGAACGCCTGCTCAACTTTCAGATCCGGCAGACCTTCAATTTCCAGAATGCGGCCAGAGAAGATGTTTTTCTTGCCCTTCTTCTCAACGGTCAGCAGACCCTGTTTGATGGCATACAGCGGGATTGCGTGCACCAGATCGCGCAGAGTGATGCCCGGCTGCATTTTGCCTTTGAAGCGCACCAGCACGGATTCAGGCATGTCGAGAGGCATCACGCCGGTCGCTGCGGCAAACGCCACCAGACCGGAGCCCGCAGGGAAGGAGATACCAATCGGGAAACGGGTATGGGAGTCACCGCCGGTACCCACGGTATCCGGCAGCAGCATGCGGTTCAGCCAGGAGTGGATAACGCCGTCGCCCGGACGCAGGGAGACACCGCCACGGTTCATAATGAAGTCAGGCAGCGTGTGGTGCGTAGTGACGTCAACCGGCTTCGGATATGCCGCAGTGTGGCAGAAGGACTGCATCACCAGGTCAGACGAGAAGCCCAGGCACGCCAGGTCTTTCAGTTCATCACGGGTCATTGGACCGGTGGTGTCCTGAGAGCCCACGGAGGTCATTTTCGGCTCGCAGTACGCGCCAGGACGGATACCAGCGACGCCGCAGGCGCGACCGACCATTTTCTGTGCCAGCGAGAAGCCGCGATTGCTTTCCGCCACGTCTTTCGCCTGACGGAACACGTCACTGTGCGGCAGACCCAGCGCTTCACGCGCTTTGGTGGTCAGGCCACGGCCAATGATCAGCGGAATACGGCCACCGGCACGCACTTCGTCGATCAGCACGTCGGTTTTCAGCTCGAAGCTTGCCAACAGTTCGTTGGTTTCGTGGTTGCGCACTTCGCCTTTATACGGGTAAACGTCAATCACGTCACCCATGTTCAGGTTGCTCACGTCCACTTCAACTGGCAGAGCGCCCGCATCTTCCATGGTGTTGAAGAAGATTGGCGCAATTTTGCCGCCGAGGCACAGGCCGCCGCCGCGCTTGTTCGGCACGTGCGGAATGTCGTCGCCCATGAACCACAGCACGGAGTTGGTGGCGGATTTACGGGAAGAACCGGTACCAACCACATCACCGACGTAGGCCAGCGGGAAACCTTTCTCCTGAAGCGCTTCGATCTGTTTAATCGGGCCAACGCTACCCGGCTGATCCGGCTCGATGCCTTCGCGGGCGTTTTTCAGCATCGCCAGGGCGTGCAGGGGGATATCAGGACGAGACCACGCGTCCGGAGCCGGAGAGAGGTCATCGGTGTTGGTTTCACCGGTAACCTTAAAGACGGTCACGGTAATTTTTTCAGCAAGCGCAGGGCGGTTCAGGAACCATTCGGCATCGGCCCAGGACTGCATCACCTGCTTCGCGTAAACGTTGCCTGCTTTGGCTTTTTCTTCTACATCGTAGAAGTTATCGAACATCAGCAGCGTTGAAGAGAGCGCTTTGGCAGCAATCGGTGCCAGCTTTTCGTTGTCCAGCGCGTCAATCAGCGGATGAATGTTATAGCCGCCCTGCATGGTGCCGAGCAGTTCAATGGCTTTTTCAGGAGTAACCAGTGGGGAGGTGGCTTCGCCTTTGGCGATAGCAGCAAGGAATCCGGCTTTTACGTAGGCAGCTTCATCTACGCCAGGCGGTACGCGGTTGATCAGCAGATCTAACAGGAATTCTTCTTCGCCCTCAGGCGGGTTCTTCAGCAGCTCGACGAGCGCGGCCATTTGGGTTGCATCTAAAGGTTTGGGTACAATTCCCTCGGCGGCACGTTCTGCTACGTGCTTACGGTATTCTTCTAGCACGACGGTTCTCCTCGCTCTCATTGTCATATGCGGCGGGCGTTCTCTTCACGCTCCTGTGAGACAGCAGTTTGTAGGGTAAATGCCCGATACCGCGTCGGGCAGCATAGCAGGATTTCTGCACAGTGTTAATCTGTTTACAAAAAAGCAACATTAAATTATTTGCTGAATCGTTAAGCATGGTGTAGCGGGGAGACGAGGCGAATCTTGTCCTCTTTCCCGTCGCCTTTTCAGCTATCCGATATAATTGTGTAATAAATACTCACACTCTTTATCCGGACGCTCCGGTTGGTTTCCCAACAATAGTCAAAACTGTAAAACACGAGTGAATGATACTCGCGGCAACAGCAACGCCTCACGGCACTGCACTCGTCTCGTTGGAGTCAATCTATGAAGTTGCCTTTTAAGCCACATCTTCTTGTTCTGCTTTGCAGTGCGGGGCTGTTTGCCGCCTCGGGTGTCATGTACGTTAAAAGCCGCGCAACGGAACCTGCTACGCCTGCTCCGGTTACACAACAACCTGGCGCACCGGTAGCCCAGCCTGCGCCCGTCGCTGCCCCGGTCTACACTGCGGCGCAAATCGACCAATGGGTTGCCCCTGTCGCGCTTTACCCGGATGCCCTGCTGTCGCAAATCTTGATGGCGTCGACTTACCCGTCAAATGTTATTCAGGCCGCGCAGTGGTCGAAAGATAATCCTAAAATGCAGGGTGATGCCGCCCTGCAGGCGGTAGCCACCCAGCCGTGGGATCCCAGCGTAAAATCCCTGGTTGCGTTTCCTCAGCTGATGTCGTTGATGGGCGAAAATCCGCCATGGGTACAAAATCTGGGAGACGCTTTCCTTGCACAGCCGAAAGATGTGATGGATTCCGTACAGCGGCTGCGCCTGCTGGCCCAACAAACGGGTGCGCTACAATCCACACCGCAGCAGACGGTCACCACCGTCACGAAACCTGCATCGACAAAAACCACGACAACCGCAACGCCTACCAGCCCAACGGTGATCAAGATTGAATCCGCCGATCCGCAGGTGGTGTATGTTCCCACGTATAACCCGAATACGGTTTATGGTAGCTGGCCTAACACCGCTTACCCGCCGGTCTATCTTCCGCCCTCACCCGGCGAGCAATTCACGGACAGTCTGGTTAAAGGATTAGGTTTTAGCCTCGGGGTCGCTACAACCTACGCCATTTTCAGCAATATTGACTGGGATGACGACGACTGGGATCACCATCATCACGATGATGACTGGGACAATCACGGCGGTTATAACCGCAACGGTGATAACAACATCAATATCAACGTGGATAATTTCAACAGAATCAGCGGGCAGCACCTGAACGGTAATAACCACACCTGGCAGCACAATCCTGCCTATCGTGAAGGCGTGCCTTACCCGAATAACCAGCTGGCTAACCGCTTCCACTCTACACAGACAGCCACCGGGCTAAGCGCGACGCAGCAAAATCCAGTCAATCGCGACAGCCAGCGCCAGGCCGCTCTCAGCCAGATGGAAAAATCAACGGGTAAAACCCTCCCACACTCAGTACATACAGCCACGCGGGACGCACAACGTCTGGCCTCAACGCAACAGTTGAAGCAGATCTCGCAGCGAAATAACTATCGTGGATATGACACCAGGCCACAGGCCGTAAAACGGACGAGCACGCCGCAGCGTGAACATCATCAGACTGACATGCACAGACAGGAGAAGCGGGTTTCACAGACGGTACAGCAGCCAGCCAGGCTGCATCGGGCCAATGCCCTGAGCGGCAACGACAGCCGCTCCGCGAACTGGCAAGCCCAGCAGCAGCGCGGGGCGCAAAGCCGGCAGCTCGCTACTCGTCAACATCAGCCGCGCCAGCTCACTGGCGAACGCGCTGAACGCCATGAATTCCGTCATCGTTAAGGGAGCCGACATGAAACGTCAATTACTCAGTGGAATGGTGTTGTTCATGGTCTCGGCGGCCGTCATGGCACAGCAATCGTTCAGTTCGCCAGAACAGGCGACCAGTGCGCTGGCAAGCGCCATCAGCGAGCAAAATGAAAGTGCGATGAACAATTTGCTCGGTGAAAACTGGCGCGATTTCCTGCCGCCCGAAGGCGTTGATCCTGATGCGGTCGATCGCTTCCTGCGCGACTGGAACGTTCATCATAAAACCGTCATCAGTGGCAACGTGGCGCACCTGGTGGTGGGCGATAACGGCTGGCAGCTACCGATCCCGGTGGTCAAAACGGCATCTGGCTGGCAGTTTGATATGCAGGAAGCCGCAGAAGAGATCCTGACCCGCGAAATCGGGCGCAACGAACTCGCAGCCATCGAAGCGCTTCACGCCTATGTTGATGCCCAGCAGAGCTATTTTGCGATGAACCAAAAGTACGCGCAGAAGATAGTCAGTTCTGAAGGTAAAAAGGATGGACTGTACTGGCCCGTCGCTCCCGGTGAAACGCCCAGCCCACTGGGTCCGGCGTTCAGTCCTCCACAGTCGGGGGGCGGGTTACCATGGTTACCGATTCCGCATCCTGCCGGATAAAAATGGCTTTGCCATGGTCGCCTGGCCGGTGAACTACGGTCAGACGGGGGTAATGAGCTTTGTAATTAACCAGGATGACGCGGTTTATCAGGCAGATCTCGGCAACGATTCGGCGCAGAAAGCGCAGGCTCTTAGTGAATACCAGCAGGATAAGACCTGGCAGCCTGTCACACCCTGAACGCAGCGCATAAAAAAAGCGGCCTGAGGCCGCTTTTTTCATCTGAAGAAACTTATTTCTTCTTCGCTTTCGCGTTTGGCAGGTCAGTAATGCTACCTTCAAACACTTCAGCCGCCAGGCCCACGGACTCATGCAGAGTCGGGTGTGCGTGGATGGTCAGCGCGATGTCTTCTGCGTCGCAGCCCATTTCGATAGCCAGACCGATTTCACCCAGCAGCTCGCCGCCGTTGGTACCGACAATCGCACCACCGATGACGCGGTGAGTCTCTTTGTCGAAGATCAGTTTGGTCATACCGTCTGCGCAATCGGACGCGATAGCACGGCCAGAAGCAGCCCACGGGAAGGTGGCAGTTTCATAGCTGATGCCTTTCTCTTTCGCTTCTTTCTCAGTCAGACCAACCCATGCAACTTCTGGCTCGGTATACGCGATAGATGGGATCACTTTCGGATCGAAGTAATGCTTCATGCCGGCGATAACTTCAGCGGCAACATGACCTTCGTGAACACCTTTGTGCGCCAGCATTGGCTGACCGACGATATCGCCGATAGCAAAGATGTGCGGCACGTTGGTACGCAGCTGTTTGTCAACGCGGATGAAGCCACGGTCGTCCACTTCCACGCCAGCTTTGCCCGCGTCGAGATTTTTACCGTTCGGCACACGGCCGATAGCCACCAGCACGGCGTCGTAACGCTGTGGTTCGGATGGGGCTTTTTTGCCTTCCATGGAAACGTAAATACCGTCTTCTTTCGCTTCAACGGCAGTCACTTTGGTTTCCAGCATCAGGTTGAATTTCTTGCTGATGCGTTTGGTGAAGACTTTAACGATATCTTTGTCGGCTGCCGGGATTACCTGGTCGAACATTTCAACCACGTCGATCTCTGAACCCAGCGCATGGTACACAGTACCCATTTCCAGACCGATGATACCGCCGCCCATAACCAGCAGACGCTTAGGAACGGTTTTCAGCTCCAGCGCATCGGTGGAATCCCACACGCGTGGATCTTCATGTGGAATGAATGGCAGTTCGATTGGGCGAGAGCCTGCCGCGATGATCGCGTTGTCGAAGTTGATCACGGTTTTGCCGTTTTCGCCTTCCACTTCCAGGGTGTTCGCACCGGTGAATTTACCCAGACCGTTTACCACTTTCACTTTACGGCCTTTGGCCATACCCGCCAGACCGCCGGTCAGCTGAGTGATAACTTTCTCTTTCCAGGTACGAATTTTGTCGATATCGGTTTTCGGCTCGCCGAAGACGATACCGTGTTCAGCCAGCGCTTTGGCTTCTTCGATAACTTTCGCTACGTGCAGCAGCGCTTTAGAAGGGATACAGCCGACGTTCAGACAAACACCGCCGAGGGTGCTGTAACGTTCTACGATGACGGTTTCCAGACCTAAATCCGCGGCGCGAAATGCTGCGGAGTAACCTGCCGGGCCTGCCCCAAGTACTACGACCTGAGTTTTGATTTCTGTGCTCATCATGACCTCTTAATGTATACCCGTCGTCCACCGGGTCGTTCTATCCGCCCGTATTTTACAAAATTGTTAACAATTTTGAAACAACAAACGGCTCACGAATTATCGCTTTCACCAATAACCTCAAAAACCCCATGAGATTATCAGAAAAAAGCCGGCCGACTGGCCGGCTTTTCGATTACATCACCAGGCGGCGAATGTCGCTCAGGGTGTTGTTGATGATGGTGATGAAACGCGCACCATCAGCCCCGTCGATTACGCGGTGGTCGAAGGACAGAGAGATTGGCATCATCAGACGCGGCACGAACTCTTTGCCATTCCACACCGGCTCCATCGCGGACTTGGACACACCGAGGATAGCCACTTCCGGCGCGTTTACAATCGGCGCGAAGTGGGTGGTACCCAGGCCGCCGATGCTGGAGATAGTGAAGCAGCCGCCCTGCATTTCGCCGGCAGTCAGCTTACCATCACGCGCTTTTTTGGAGATGGTGGTCAGTTCACGGGACAGCTCGGTAATGCTCTTCTTGTTCACGTCTTTGAAGACCGGAACCACCAGACCATTTGGCGTATCAACCGCAACACCGATGTTGATGTATTTCTTCAGCGTCAGCTTCTGGCCGTCTTCGGACAGGGAGCTGTTGAAGCGTGGCATCTGCTCAAGGGCAGCGGCAACGGCCTTCATGATAAAGACCACTGGGGTGAACTTCACGTCCAGCTTACGCTTCTCAGCTTCGGCGTTCTGCTGTTTACGGAACGCTTCCAGATCGGTGATATCGGTCTTATCGAAGTGCGTAACGTGCGGGATCATCACCCAGTTACGGCTCAGGTTAGCACCAGAGATTTTCTGGATACGGCCCAGCTCCACTTCTTCGATTTCACCGAACTTACTGAAGTCCACTTTCGGCCATGGCAGCATGCCCGGGATACCGCCGCCAGCTGCTGCCGCAGGTGCAGCTTCGGCGCGTTTCACCGCGTCTTTCACGTAAGCCTGAACGTCTTCGCGCAGGATACGACCTTTACGGCCGGTGCCCTTCACTTTCGCCAGGTTCACACCGAATTCGCGCGCCAGGCGACGAATCAGCGGAGTCGCGTGGACGTAAGCGTCGTTTTCAGCGAACTCAGATTTTTCTGCTTTAGCAGCAGGGGCAGCAGCAGGTTTAGCAGCCTGAGCCGGTGCAGCAGCAGGTGCCGGAGCAGCCGCGGCAGCCGGAGCGGCGGCAGGCGCTGCGCCTTCCACTTCGAAGACCATGATCAGAGAGCCGGTAGACACTTTGTCGCCGGTGTTGATTTTGATCTCTTTAACGGTACCGGCGAACGGCGCAGGCACTTCCATAGAAGCTTTGTCGCCTTCAACGGTGATCAGTGACTGTTCAGCGGCAACTTTGTCGCCCACTTTCACCATCACTTCGGTCACTTCAACTTCGTCACCGCCGATGTCCGGTACGTTAACGTCTTTCGCGCCGCCAGCAGCCGCTGGTGCAGCGGCCGGAGCCGGAGCAGCAGCCTGAGCAGGCGCAGCGGCAGGTGCAGCACCCGCCACTTCGAATACCATGATCAGCGAGCCGGTAGACACTTTGTCGCCGGTGTTGATCTTGATTTCTTTAACGGTACCGGCGAACGGTGCTGGCACTTCCATAGAGGCTTTGTCGCCTTCTACGGTGATCAGTGACTGCTCAGCCGCAACGGTGTCGCCCACTTTCACCAGGATTTCGGTAACTTCAACTTCGTCACCGCCGATGTCAGGCACATTTACTTCTTTCGCTGCCGCGGCCGCTGCTGGAGCAGCAGCAGGAGCGGCTTCTTTCTTCTCTTCCTGCGCAGGTGCAGCAGCTGCTGCACCGTCGGCGGAATCGAAAATCATGATCAGTTTGCCAGTCTCGGTTTTATCGCCAACAGAGACTTTGATCTCTTTAACGATGCCAGCCTGAGGAGACGGGACTTCCATAGAGGCTTTGTCGCCTTCTACGGTGATCAGCGACTGTTCAGCTTCAACTTTGTCGCCTACTTTGACCAGGATCTCGGTGATTTCAACTTCATCAGCCCCGATGTCCGGTACATTGATTTCGATAGCCATTATTCTTTTACCTCTTACGCCAGACGCGGGTTAACTTTATCTGCATCGATGTTGAATTTGGTGATTGCGTCTGCAACCACTTTCTTATCGATTTCGCCACGTTTAGCCAGTTCGCCCAGTGCTGCTACTACCACGTAGGAAGCATCAACTTCGAAGTGGTGACGCAGGTTTTCGCGGCTGTCAGAACGACCGAAGCCGTCAGTACCCAGTACGCGATAATCATCAGCTGGAACGTAAGTACGAACCTGCTCAGCGAACAGTTTCATATAGTCAGTAGACGCCACCGCTGGCGCGTCGTTCATCACCTGAGCGATGTACGGAACGCGTGGGGTTTCCATTGGGTGCAGCATGTTCCAGCGCTCACAATCCTGGCCATCACGCGCCAGTTCAGTGAAGGAGGTCACAGAGTACACATCGGAACCCACACCGTAGTCTTTCGCCAGGATCTGCGCTGCTTCACGAACGTGACGCAGGATAGAACCGGAGCCCAGCAGCTGAACTTTACCTTTGCTACCTTCGATGGTTTCGAGTTTGTAGATACCTTTACGGATACCTTCCTCGGCACCTGCTGGCATTGCCGGCATGTGGTAGTTTTCGTTCAGGGTGGTGATGTAGTAGTAAACGTTCTCTTGCGCTTCACCGTACATGCGCTGCAGACCGTCATGCATGATGACTGCCACTTCGTACGCGTAAGACGGGTCGTAAGAGATACAGTTAGGGATAGTCAGAGACTGAATGTGGCTGTGACCATCTTCGTGCTGCAGACCTTCACCGTTCAGGGTCGTACGACCAGAAGTACCACCGATCAGGAAGCCGCGAGCCTGCTGGTCGCCTGCCTGCCAGCACAGATCACCGATACGCTGGAACCCGAACATGGAGTAGTAGATGTAGAACGGGATCATCGGCAGGTTGTTGGTGCTGTAAGAGGTCGCAGCAGCCAGCCAGGATGCGCCTGCGCCCAGCTCGTTGATACCTTCCTGCAGGATCTGACCTTTCTCGTCTTCTTTGTAGTATGCAACCTGCTCACGGTCCTGCGGGGTGTACTGCTGGCCGTTCGGGCTGTAGATACCGATCTGACGGAACAGACCTTCCATACCGAAAGTACGCGCTTCGTCGGCGATGATTGGAACCAGACGATCTTTGATTGACTTGTTCTTCAGCATCACGTTCAGGGCACGAACGAAAGCGATAGTGGTAGAGATCTCTTTGTTCTGCTCTTCCAGCAGCTGAGAGAAGTCTTCCAGGGCTGGCAGTTCCAGCTTCTCGGTGAAGTTAGGCTGACGAGCAGGCAGGTAGCCTTTCAGCGCCTGACGACGTTCGTGCAGGTACTTGTGCTCTTCAGACCCTTCCGGGAAGGTGATGTAAGACAGGTTTTCTACCTGCTCATCGGTCACTGGAACGTTGAAACGGTCGCGGATATAACGCACGCCGTCCATGTTCATTTTCTTAACCTGGTGAGCGATGTTTTTACCTTCTGCGGTATCACCCATGCCGTAACCTTTGATGGTGTGGGCCAGGATCACAGTCGCTTTACCTTTGGTTTCCTGCGCTTTTTTCAGTGCAGCGTAAACTTTCTTCGGATCGTGACCACCGCGGTTCAGCGCCCAGATCTGCTCGTCAGTCCAGTCTGCAACCAGGGCTGCGGTTTCAGGATATTTGCCGAAGAAGTGCTCACGAACGTAGGCACCGTCTTTGGATTTGAAGGTCTGGTAGTCGCCGTCAACGGTTTCGTTCATCAGCTGGATCAGTTTACCGCTGGTGTCTTTACGCAGCAGCTCATCCCAACGACCGCCCCACATGACTTTGATCACGTTCCAGCCTGCACCCGCGAAGATGCCTTCCAGTTCGTTAATGATCTTGCCGTTACCGGTTACCGGACCATCCAGACGTTGCAGGTTACAGTTGATGATGAAGCACAGGTTGTCCAGCTTCTCACGGGTCGCGATGGTGATCGCGCCTTTAGATTCTGGCTCATCCATTTCACCGTCGCCCAGGAAGGCGTAAACGGTCTGCTCAGAGGTGTCTTTCAGACCACGGTGTTCCAGGTACTTCAGGAATTTAGCCTGATAGATTGCACCAATTGGACCCAGACCCATAGATACGGTCGGGAACTGCCAGAACTCAGGCATCAGTTTAGGGTGCGGATAAGAAGACAGACCCTTACCGTGAACTTCCTGACGGAAGTTGTTCATCTGCTCTTCAGTCAGACGACCTTCCAGGAAGGCACGTGCATAGATGCCCGGAGAGATGTGGCCCTGGAAGTACACCAGATCGCCGCCGTCTTTCTCGTTGGCTGCACGGAAGAAGTGGTTGAAGCACACTTCGTAAACGGTTGCAGAGGACTGGAAGGACGCCATGTGGCCACCCAGTTCCAGATCTTTCTTGGATGCGCGCAGAACGGTCATGATAGCGTTCCAGCGGATAGCAGAACGGATACGGCGTTCCAGATCCAGATTGCCCGGGTATTCCGGTTCGTCTTCGACGGCAATCGTGTTTACGTAGTTGCTAGCCCCTGCACCTGAAGCCACTTTCACGCCGCCTTTGCGCGCTTCTGAAAGCAGCTGATCAATCAGATACTGAGCACGCTCAACACCTTCTTCACGGATGACCGATTCGATCGCCTGTAGCCAGTCGCGAGTTTCGATCGGATCCACGTCATTTTGGAGACGTTCTGACATGGGGGTATTCCTTATCTATCTAATACGTTGATTTGTCTGGAACCTGTCCCATTGTGCTCTCGGTTAAGAACACAATAAGACAGGTTCTGCGTTTAGTTGCCGCGCTCTAAAAGTACCTGGCGCTTAATCCTTTCGTTGCTGTATGCGGCGCAATGAACGCTCGCGACGCGATTGTTCACGGCTGCGGTCCAGCAAGATTTCCTCAATGAAAGCCAGATGGCGGTGCGACGCTTCACGCGCCTGCTCCGGTTCCCCGGCCATTATCGCCTCGAATACTCGGGTGCGATGGTTGCTTACCAGCGGGAGCATCTCCCGACGGGCATACAACAATTCAAAATTCTGACGAACGTTCTGGGCCAGCATGGGCTCCATGCAGCGTAGCAGATGGAGGAGCACCACGTTGTGCGCTGCTTCGGTGACGGCAATTTGATACTGGACAACGGCGCTGGATTCGGCGTCTAAGTCGCCGGACTGCTGTGCCCGTTCAATGGCCTGATGCAGCTCGCGAATACGTACGCGATCTTCATCAGTGCTGCGAAGGGCGGCGTAATAGGCCGCGATACCTTCCAGCGCGTGACGGGTCTCAAGCAGATCAAACTGGGATTCTGGGTGGTCAGAGAGAAGTTCTACCAGCGGGTCGCTGAAGCTCTGCCACAGGCTGTTTTGCACAAAGGTTCCGCCACCCTGACGACGGAGCAACAGGCCCTTTGCTTCGAGACGTTGAATCGCCTCACGCAGAGAGGGGCGTGAAACGTCGAACTGTTTTGCCAGCTCGCGTTCTGGCGGGAGTTTCTCGCCCGGGCGCAGTGTCCCTTCGAGAATCAAAAACTCCAGCTGCTGCTCAATCACATCGGAAAGTTTTGGTTGGCGAATTTTGCTGTAGGCCATATTCCCTGTCTTACGCCTTTTTGCCCGGAGTCAATTGGTCTTACCAATTTCATGTTCGTATCGCTAAAGTAACAAAGTATTCACCTTCTGTCCATATTGGTTTTGATTGAAATCAGGAAACCCGGCACATTTTAACAACCTTACAGAACTAACGTTTCAGGAATGTAACTTTGCACAAATGAAATGGTTACTCCCAAAGGGGCAGTTTTAACCATATTTAAACGAGGGATTTTGCAATCTGAAGCGATTCAACAAGGCAAAATATGAAAATTCGTCCACTTATGACGCATTTCTATTCTATAGGTTGGGGTATGAGGGGTTAACGTACCGATTTACAATTGGTTTCTTTTTATTCAAGTCGTCATCATCCCTTCATAAAGCAGGTGCATTCGCTGGCACTTACCACTATTCTGGCGCTAACGGAAGCCATCTCCGCTTTTTTCGGTATCGTTAACCGTAAAGAAATAAATACAGAATATGGACTTTCATAATTACACACGCACAGCGTGAACATAACAACCACACACGAGGTTTCAAATGGAAGCTCAACAGCATGGCGATCAGCTAAAGCGCGGCCTTAAAAACCGCCATATTCAGCTCATTGCCCTGGGCGGTGCTATTGGTACTGGCCTGTTTCTGGGCAGTGCGTCCGTTATCCAGTCGGCCGGTCCGGGCATCATTCTGGGTTACGCAATTGCAGGTTTCATTGCGTTTTTGATTATGCGCCAGTTAGGGGAAATGGTCGTTGAGGAGCCGGTTGCAGGCTCTTTTAGCCACTTTGCCTACAAATACTGGGGCAGCTTTGCGGGCTTCGCCTCCGGATGGAACTACTGGGTTCTTTACGTGCTGGTTGCTATGGCGGAACTCACCGCCGTCGGTAAATACATTCAATTCTGGTACCCGGAGATCCCCACCTGGGCGTCTGCGGCAGTCTTCTTCGTGCTGATCAACGCCATTAACCTGACCAACGTGAAAGTGTTTGGGGAAATGGAGTTCTGGTTCGCCATTATCAAAGTAATTGCCGTTGTAGCGATGATCATTTTTGGCGGCTGGTTGCTCTTCAGCGGCAACGGTGGCCCGCAGGCAACCGTACGCAACCTCTGGGAACAGGGCGGGTTCCTGCCGCACGGCATGACCGGCCTGGTAATGATGATGGCGATCATTATGTTCTCCTTCGGCGGTCTGGAGCTGGTGGGCATCACCGCCGCGGAAGCCGACAACCCGGAGCAGAGCATCCCGAAAGCCACAAATCAGGTTATCTACCGTATTCTGATCTTCTACGTGGGCTCCCTGGCGGTCCTGCTCTCCCTGCTGCCATGGACACGCGTCACGGCGGATACCAGCCCGTTTGTGCTGATCTTCCACGAGCTGGGCGACACCTTCGTGGCGAACGCGCTCAACGTCGTAGTGCTGACCGCCGCGCTCTCTGTTTATAACAGCTGCGTTTACTGCAACAGCCGTATGCTGTTCGGCCTGGCGCAACAGGGCAACGCACCGAAAGCGCTGCTTACCGTTGATAAACGTGGCGTACCGGTTAACACCATTATCGTGTCGGCGGTCGTGACGGCGCTTTGCGTTCTGATTAACTACCTGGCACCGGAATCGGCCTTCGGCCTGCTGATGGCGTTGGTGGTTTCCGCGCTGGTGATCAACTGGGCGATGATTAGCCTCGCGCACATCAAGTTCCGCCGCGCCAAGCAGCAGCAGGGCGTAACCACGCGCTTCCCTGCCCTGCTCTATCCGCTGGGGAACTGGGTTTGCCTGCTGTTCATGGCGGCCGTGCTGGTCATCATGCTCATCACGCCAGGCATGGCGATTTCCGTCTACCTCATCCCGGTGTGGATTGCGATCCTCGGCGTGGGCTATATGGTGAAACAGAAAAATGCCAAAACGGTGAAAGCGCACTAAGTGTTTTCTCGCTGTACCCGCGGTTGCGGGTACAGCGTCTTGTTACCTTCCTCACAAATTCACGCCAACAGCAAAATCCTCCATATCACCGCCCTTATATTGCAACGCATATATCCGTTTGCCAGCGAATAATTCTCTCCATACCGAAACCCGGAGATCTGTCGATGGATAACAACAAACTGTCAGTAAAAGAAAAGATCGGCTATGGCATGGGTGACGCCGGATGCAACATTATCTTTGGCGCCATCATGTTATTTGTTAACTATTTTTATACGGATATTTTTGGTCTGGCGCCTGCGCTGGTTGGGGTACTGCTGCTGTCCGTTCGCGTGATTGACGCCGTAACGGACCCAATCATGGGCGCGATTGCCGACCGTACCCGCAGCAAATATGGTCGATTTCGTCCATGGCTACTGTGGATTGCCTTCCCCTATGCGCTGTTCAGCATCCTGATGTTCACCACCCCAGAGTGGAGCTATAACAGCAAAGTTATCTATGCATTTGTCACCTACTTCCTGCTGTCGCTGACCTATACCGCCATCAACATTCCGTACTGCTCGCTCGGTGGCGTGATCACCAACGACCCAAAAGAGCGCGTAGCCTGCCAGTCCTATCGTTTTGTTATGGTCGGTATCGCCACGCTGCTGCTGTCGCTTACGCTCCTGCCAATGGCCGACTGGTTCGGTGGGGATAACAAAGCCAAAGGCTACCAGATGGCGATGACCGTGCTGGCGCTGATTGGTACCTGCATGTTCCTGTTCTGCTTCGCCACGGTGCGCGAGCGCGTTCGCCCGGCGGTACAAACCCACGACGAACTGAAAAACGACCTGAAGGATGTGTGGAAGAATGACCAGTGGGTGCGCATTCTGCTTCTGACGCTCTGTAACGTCTGCCCGGGCTTTATCCGCATGGCGGCCACCATGTATTACGTCACCTGGGTAATGGGGCAAAGCACCCATTTCGCCACGCTGTTTATCAGCCTGGGCGTTGTCGGCATGATGTTCGGCAGTATGCTGGCGAAAGTGCTGACCGACCGCTGGTGTAAGCTGAAGGTCTTCTTCTGGACCAACATCGCGCTGGCGATTTTCTCCTGCGCCTTCTACTTCTTCGACCCGAAAGCGACGACAACCATTGTTGTGCTTTACGTCCTGCTGAATATCCTGCACCAGATCCCATCCCCTCTGCACTGGTCACTGATGGCCGACGTGGACGACTACGGTGAATGGAAAACCGGGAAACGTATCACCGGGATCAGCTTCTCCGGCAACATCTTCTTCCTGAAGCTGGGTCTGGCGATTGCCGGGGCGATGGTTGGCTTCCTGCTCTCCTGGTACGGTTATGACGCGGGCGCAAAAGCGCAGAGCGCGGATGCCATCAACGGCATTGTGCTGCTCTTTACCGTCATTCCTGGCATTGGATATTTAATTACCGCGGGCGTTGTACGTCTGCTGAAAGTGGACCGTGAGACCATGAAGCAAATCCAGTCCGATCTGGAGAAGCGTCGCACCAACTATCGTGAACTGAGCGACTATCAGGAATTTAAAGCCGCTGAGACTAAATAAGGAAAGCCGAATGCAAACCTGGCCAAACCCGTTTATTGAACAACGCGCCGACCCGTATATCCTGCGCCACGATGGACAATATTACTTTATCGCCTCCGTGCCGGAGTATGACCGGCTGGCGATCCGCCGCGCGGACTCGCTGGAAGATTTAGGCAATGCCGAAGAGGTAGTTGTCTGGCGCAAGCCCGACACCGGCCCGATGAGCCAGCTGATCTGGGCACCGGAACTGCATCATATCGACGGCAAGTGGTACATCTACTTTGCCGCCACACATACCCAGGCGCTCGACGAACTCGGTATGTTCCAGCATCGCATGTTCGCCATTGAATGCGCAGATCGCGATCCGCTCACCGGTACATGGGTGGAAAAAGGGCAAATCAAAACCCCGTTTGACACCTTCGCGCTGGATGCCACTACCTTTGTGCATCAGGGCAAACGCTGGTATCTGTGGGCGCAAAAAGCCCCGGACATTTCCGGTAACTCCAATCTTTACCTGTGTGAAATGGAAAATCCGTGGACGCTGAAAGGCGAGCCGGTGATGCTCAGTAAACCGGAATATGACTGGGAGTGCCGCGGATTCTGGGTCAACGAAGGCCCGGCGGTGCTGTTCCATGGCGATAAGCTATTTATCAGCTATTCCGCCAGCGCCACCGACGAGAATTACTGCATGGGATTACTGTGGATAGACGTAGATGCCGATCCGCAAAACCCGGCTAACTGGCATAAATCCCCGCGCCCGGTGTTCGTCACCAGCTACGAAAACCGTCAGTATGGACCAGGCCATAACAGCTTTACGCAGACGCCGGAAGGCGACGATGTGCTGGTCTACCACGCGCGAAACTACACTGAAATTGAAGGCGATCCGCTTTACGATCCGAATCGCCACACTCGCCTGAAGCTCGTCCGCTGGGACGACAACGGGATGCCTGATTTTGGCATCCCGCCTGCGGATACGCTGTAACGGCTTCGGCGCGCTGGGTCAGACCAGCGTGCCGTAAATCGTCAGCAACGCCACAATCACCACCACCACAAACGACGTTTTTTTCGCCATCGAGACGGCAGCTTTAGGCGTTTCGACTTTGTTCGTGTGCGGCTCGCGAGCCAGCGAGAATTGAGCCAGTCGGGTTAAGACCTGATACTGCGCGGTATGGCGGTCTGCAAGGGAGGCAAACCACGCTGGCAACGCCTTTTCACCGTGACCGATGAGGGCATAGACCACGCCGACCAGTCGCACCGGAAGCCAGTCGAGCACGTGCAGAATGGCATCAATGCCGGACTGGAGACGTTCATGCGGCGTAAGATAGCGGGCAAGCCAGGTCTGCCAGGCGCGCAGAAAAGCATAGCCCATCAGCAGTACTGGTCCCCATGGACCGCCCACCACAAACCAGAACAGCGGCGCCAGGTAGTAACGGAAGTTAATCCACAGCAGCGCGTTTTGTAGCTCGCGCAGAAATTCGCGTTCATCGCAGTCCGGCGGTACGCCGTGGATCATCGTCAGCTCGCTCGCCATCGCGCCGCGCGCGTGGACATCATCCCGGGAAGCAGCTTTCAGATACGCGTGATAGTGCAAACGCACCTTGCCCGCGCCAATACACAACACGCCCAGCAGTATCCATACCACCAGCAGCGGCACGTTGAAAAAGAGGCCGTAAAGTGAGCGTAGCAACAGGAACGTAATCACCATCACACCTGCCGTCATAAGCAGCGTGCGTAGCATAGAAAAATGCTTGATCCGGCGGAATAATACTTCCAGCCGATGATCCAGATGCCAGTGCTCGCCGAGTTTAAACAGGCGTTCGGCGATCATAACCAGCAGCATGGTAAACAACGTCATGTTATCTCCTTATCTGACGACGTGGTAAGCATGGCGTGAAACCGGGACCAGTCAAACGCCGGGCCGGGGTCGGTTTTTCTTTCGGGGGCGATGTCGCTGTGCCCCGTAATATTGTCTGCAATGGCGGGATAAAGCCCCACTAAAGTTTGCGTCACAGCAACCAGTTTCTGATATTGCGCATCGGTGTAAGGCGTGGTGTCCGTTCCTTCCAGTTCAATTCCAATGGAGAAATCATTGCACCGCTCGCGCCCCTGATACATCGACACGCCGGCATGCCAGGCTCGCTTATCAAAAGGAACATACTGAACCACTTCGCCATCACGGCGGATCAGGCAGTGCGCCGATACGCGCAAATGCGCAATCTCAGCAAAGTAAGGATGAGCATCGGGATCTATCGTTCCTGTGAATAACGCGTCGATCCACGGACCGCCAAACTCACCTGGCGGGAGACTTATGTTGTGAACCACCAGCAGTGTGGGCTTTTCATCCTCCGGGCGGCAATCGTGGTGCGGCGACGGTACATGTCGCGCGTCCACCAGCCATCCGTTTTCTAACAACATGCTGGAACTCCTTATCTATGGTGCTGTTACTCGGTTCAGAGTAGCATGTTTCAATATTATGATTCGTTACCAATTTGGAGTTTTATCATGCCGCCTCGCCGCTATAACCCCGACCACCGACGTGACGCGCTTCTGGAACGTATTAATAGTGATATCCCGGCAAGCGTTGCCCATGCCCTGAGAGAAGACCTCGGCGGTGACGTCAGCGCCGATAACGATATTACCGCCCAATTGTTGCCAAAAGAGACACGGTCGCACGCGGTAGTCATCACCCGCGAAGCGGGGGTTTTCTGCGGTAAACGCTGGGTTGAGGAGGTCTTTACCCAGCTGGCGGGCGACGAGGTGCAGGTAACATGGCACGTTGAGGACGGAGATGCGGTCACGGCAAATCAGCCACTGTTCGAGCTGGACGGCCCGTCCCGCGTCTTGCTGACCGGTGAACGCACCGCGCTCAATTTTGTGCAAACGCTCTCTGGCGTTGCCAGTGAAGTACGCCGCTACGTTGACCTGCTGGCAGGCACCCGCACGCAGCTGCTGGATACCCGTAAAACCCTGCCGGGCCTGCGCACCGCGCTGAAATACGCCGTGCTCTGCGGCGGTGGCGCCAACCATCGTCTGGGGCTATCCGATGCCTTCCTGATCAAAGAGAACCACATTATTGCCTCTGGCTCGGTACGTCAGGCCGTGGAAAAAGCCTTCTGGCTGCATCCGGATGTGCCGGTTGAGGTGGAAGTGGAAACGCTGGATGAGCTGGACGAGGCCATTAAAGCGGGGGCTGACATCATCATGCTCGATAACTTCGACACGGAGCAGATGCGTGAAGCGGTCAAACGCACAAACGGCCAGGCGCAGCTTGAGGTGTCCGGCAACGTGACGTTCGACACCCTCCGCGAATTTGCTGAAACCGGCGTCGATTATATCTCCGTTGGCGCCCTGACCAAGCACGTACGTGCCCTGGACCTCTCGATGCGCTTCAAATAACTGATCTTCCCCTCTCCCCCGGAGAGGGGAAATACGAAACCGCTCGCAATTACGCTGTCCTTCTCTGCAACACTGAATCATTTCCCTGAAAGCCCTTTCACGTTCGCGCTTTTGCCCCTCGTTTCTGCGCGCCGGTACTGCCACAGTAGCGCCACTTAACGTAAGGAGCAGATATGAACAGACAACAAGGATTTACCCTGATTGAGCTAATGGTGGTCATTGGCATTATTGCCATCCTGAGCGCGATTGGCATCCCGGCTTATCAGAACTACCTGCGAAAAGCAGCGCTCACCGATATGCTGCAAACGTTCATCCCCTACCGCACCGCTATTGAGCTTTGCGCCCTGGATCGTGGTGGTGTGGATCGCTGCGACGCAGGAACCAATGGCATCCCCTCCCCGACAACCACGCGTTACGTTTCAGCGATGAGCGTGGCGAAGGGGGTCGTATCGTTAACAGGGCAGGAAAGCCTTAACGGACTTGAAGTGCTCATGACACCGATCTGGAGCGACGGTAACGGTATGACGGGCTGGACGCGTGCCTGCAACATTGCGTCCGACACGGCGCTCAGACAAGCCTGTGAAGATGTTTTCCGCTTCGACAACAACTGACAGGAGTGGACAATGAACACCGAACAGCTTATGACGCTCTGTCAGCGCCATCACGCACTGCTACTCGCAAGCGACACCGAGATGATCAGCATTGCGGTGGTGGGTAATCCTGCCTCTGAGCTGATGGAAGCGTTACGCTTCGCCACGCAGAAACGTATTGATATTGAGTGCTGGACGGCCGAACGGATGGAAAAACGGCTTCAGTCCCTCTCATCATCACACCTGCCGGGAATAGCGCCAAACTCAGCCGCTGACGTGCTCAGTACAACGTTGCAGCAGGCAGTGAACCAGCGGGCTTCTGACATCCATATTGAACCGACGGAGCACGGCTACCAGATCCGTTTGCGAATCGACGGTGTTCTCTACCCGCAACCGCCGGTTTCCGCCGCCCTCGGTACGACGCTTGCCGCACGCCTGAAGGTGCTGGGCCAACTGGATATTGCGGAGCGCCGCCTGCCGCAGGACGGTCAGTTTACGGTGGAGCTGGCAAGCGTCCCCGTCTCTTTTCGTATCGCAACCCTTCCCTGTAGCGGTGGAGAAAAAATCGTGCTTCGTCTGCTTCACCAGGTACAGCAGGCTCTGGAGCTTGAACTGCTGGGGATGAGTGCAGACCAGCAGGCCCGTTTTTCCGGGGCGCTTAACAGCCCTCAGGGGTTGATTCTGGTCACCGGCCCGACCGGTAGCGGGAAAACGGTGACGCTGTACAGTGCGTTACAGGCGCGAAATACCCCTGACGTTAATATTTGCAGCGTGGAAGATCCCGTTGAAATCCCGCTTGCAGGCTTAAACCAGACGCAGATTAATCCGCGCGCGGGGCTGACCTTCCAGAGCGTGCTGCGTGCCCTGCTCAGGCAGGATCCTGACATCATTATGGTGGGTGAAATTCGTGACGGCGAAACGGCAGAAATTGCCATTAAGGCGGCGCAAACCGGGCATCTGGTGCTGTCCACCCTTCATACTAATTCGACGACTGAAACGCTGGTACGGTTGCAACAGATGGGCGTCGCGCGCTGGATGATCTCTTCGGCGCTCTCGATGGTGATTGCCCAGCGGCTGGTGCGTCGTTTATGCCCGTACTGCCGACAGGAAGCCAGCCGCCACACCGAATTACCTCGCACGCTGTGGCCCCGGCCGCTTCCTCGCTGGCAACCCACCGGTTGCGAGCGCTGCTACCACGGTTTTTATGGTCGCGTAGCCATTTTTGAAGTGCTCGTCATCGACGACACGCTGCGGCAGGCCATCGCCAGCGGAGCAAGCACGGAGGTGATTGGGTCAAGCGCTCGTCAGGCGGGAATGACCTCTTTGTTTGAGCACGGCTGCATGACCGTAGAGCAAGGGCTGACTACGCTCGAAGAGCTGTTACGCGTCCTGGGAATGCCCGATGGCTGCTAATTCGCTCTGGCGCTGGCGTGCCCTGACCACCGAGGGGGAGGTGCAAACCGGCACCCTCTGGGCCATCGACCGTAACGCAGCTTACACGGCTCTGGTGCTTAAACAGCTGCACCCGCTGGCGCTAAAACGCTGCCAGCAGCGACACCGATGGCAGGTGCAACACTGCTACGATATTTTTCGCCAGCTCGCCACGCTGCTACAGGCCGGACTCACGCTGTCCCAAAGCCTGCACATGCTGGCGGAACAGCATCCTTTGAAGCACTGGCAGGCGCTGCTGCACAGTCTTGCTGATGACCTGAGCGAAGGTTGCGCCCTGTCAGAGGCCATGAAGAAATGGCCAGAGGTGTTTAGCCCCCTTTATGTCTCGATGGTGAAGACGGGTGAGCTGACGGGTAAGCTCGAAGCCTGCTGCCGTCAGCTTGCGCTGCAGCAAAAATCCCAGCAGCAGCTCAGTGCAAAGGTGAAGAAAGCGCTGCGCTATCCGCTGATCATCCTGACGCTGGCCGTTTTCGTGGTGCTGGCGATGGTCACGCTGGTGTTGCCTGAGTTTGCTGCAATCTACAAAACGTTCAACACCCCGCTCCCTTTGCTCACGCAGGCAGTCATGGGGCTGGCGGCCCTGGTTCAGGCGCATATGCTCACCCTTTTGGCCCTGCTCGTGGCAATGGTTGTCATCGCCTGTAAGCTGCGGCGGCATCCGCGCTGGCAGTATGTCTTATTACACGTACCGGTGATGGGCACGCTGATGCGTGGGCAAAAACTGGGGCAAATTTTTACCGTGCTGTCATTAACCCAGCAGGCTGGAATTGCTTTTTTACAAGGAGTGGAGAGTGTGGAGGAGACCGTTGAGAGTGGCTATTGGCAGGAGAAACTCCGTGAGATACGCAGCGATATCGAACAGGGGATGCCCGTGTGGTCCTCCTTCCAGAAGGCCTCTGTTTTTACACCACTGTGTATTCAGCTCATTCGCACCGGAGAAGTGTCGGGTTCACTGGATGTGATGCTGATGAATCTGGCCCGCCATCATACGGAACAGACATTTCAGCAGGCAGACAATCTGGCGGCGCTTCTTGAGCCTTTGCTACTGGTCGTGACAGGTCTGATTATTGGCACGCTGGTGGTGGCGATGTATCTGCCAATTTTCCATCTGGGGGATGCAATGAGCGCGGGGTAATGCTGGCGCACGGACGCGCGCCAGCCGTAGCCGTCAGAGGCTATTAAATACACGGTTTTCCTGCTCCTGAACGCGGATAAACGTCGTGCGTTTCGTCAGCTCTTTCAGGCGGGAAGCCCCAACGTAGGTGCAGGCAGAACGCAGACCGCCGAGGATATCGCGCGCCGTGTTTTCGACCGGGCCACGCAGTGGCAGCTTAACGGTTTTGCCTTCCGCCGCACGGTATTTCGCGACACCACCCACGTGACGGGTCATCGCAGATTCAGAGCTCATTCCGTAGAACAGCATGAATTTCTCACCGTTCTCTTCCACCACGGTACCGCCGCTCTCTTCGTGGCCGGCCAGCATGCCGCCGAGCATCACGAAGTCCGCGCCGCCGCCGAAGGCTTTCGCCACATCGCCTGGCATGGTGCAGCCACCGTCGCTGATGATCTGGCCGCCCAGACCGTGCGCGGCGTCAGCGCATTCAATTACCGCAGACAGCTGCGGATAACCCACACCGGTTTTCACGCGCGTGGTGCAAACGGACCCCGGGCCAATGCCTACTTTCACAATGTCGGCCCCGGAGAGGATCAGCTCTTCACACATTTCACCGGTCACCACGTTGCCCGCGATGATGGTTTTGGTTGGCCAGGCTTCACGCGCCTTGCTGACGAACTGGACGAAATGCTCGGAATAACCATTTGCCACGTCAATGCAGACAAAATTCAGCGCCGGATTGGCGTTCAGGATCTGTTTGGTTTTCTCAAAATCTGCATCAGACGTACCGGTCGAGACCATCACATGCTTCACCACGTCAGCCGAGGCGGAGGCGACAAACGCATTCCACTCCTCAGGGCTGTAGTGTTTATGTACCGCAGTAAGGATGTCGAATTGCGCCAGCGCGGTCGCCATCTCGAAGGTCCCGACGGTGTCCATGTTGGCCGCGATAATCGGCACGCCAGACCACGTCTGACCGGAATGCTTAAAGGTGAATTGACGTTCGAGTTCAACGTCTGAGCGACTTTTCAGTGTAGAGCGTTTAGGGCGGATAAGAACGTCTTTGAAACCTAACTTCAGATCTTCTTCAATACGCATGTGCGGATTCCTGGGGTTAGAGGCAAATATATTAAAAGCACAACTCCAGTGACGCTATCATACGCACTAATACCTGCTCCGCAAGACTGCGAAATTCTCTTTTTTTACGCTACAATCCTATAAATTTACCTGGTAAAAAGCGGGTAAAGAGAGCTAAACATTGGCTGTTGTAAGTTTGAATTTTAAGCAACTGATTTTAAAACTGAATAATTCCCAGGATCTGATTTAATGGGGTATATCGTCGCATTAACCGGCGGCATCGGTAGTGGTAAAAGCACCGTTGCGCACGCGTTTGCTCGTCTCGGCATCACGATTATCGACGCCGATATCATTGCCCGTCAGGTGGTAGAACCCAATACACCCGCCTTAAACGCCATCGAAGCGCATTTTGGTCGCCGTGTGATACAGGCTGACGGCACCCTGAATCGTCGGCAGCTGCGTGAGTGCATATTTTCCGATCCGGCGGAAAAAGCCTGGCTTAATGCCCTGCTCCACCCCATTATCCACCATGAAACTCAGCGTCAGATTGCCGCAGCCAGTTCGCCCTATGTGTTGTGGGTGATCCCGTTACTGGTGGAAAATCAGCTACAGAATAAGGCGGACAGAACGCTGGTGATTGACGTTTCCCGCGAAACGCAAATCCAGAGAACCATGGCGCGTGACCATGTTTCACGCGAGCATGCTGAACAAATTCTTGCCGCACAGGCCACGCGCGAAGCGCGCCTCGCCGTTGCGGATGATGTTATTGATAATAACGGCGCACCAGATGCCATTGCATCGGATGTTGCTCGTCTGCACGCGAAGTATCTGACCTTCGCCGCGCAGGCCGTTGCACAGGAAAAACCATAATGTCGACTCATATCCTTTTTGAGCATCCGCTTAACGAAAAAATGCGTACCTGGCTACGCATAGAATTTCTTATTCAACAACTTTCACAACATCTGCCCGTCAACGATCATGCCACCGCGCTGCATTTTTTCCGCAACGTGGGCGATCTGCTGGATGTGATTGAACGCGGCGATGTCCGCACTGAGCTGTTGAAAGAGCTGGAGCGCCAGCAGCGTAAATTACAGGCCTGGGCCGAAGTACCGGGCGTAGATAAAAGTCGAATTGACGCTTTACGCCAGCAGCTAAAAAACAGCAGCGCGACGCTGATGGCCGCGCCGCGCGTTGGACAATTTTTACGCGAGGACCGTCTGATTGCGCTGGTGCGTCAGCGTCTGAGCATACCGGGCGGTTGCTGTAGCTTTGACCTTCCAACGCTGCATATGTGGCTGCACATGCCGCAGGAACAGCGCGATCGCCAGGTAAACAGCTGGATGGGCAGTCTGGAGCCGATGAATCAAACGTTATCCCTGATCCTCGATCTTGTGCGTCACTCTGCCCCGTTCCGCAAGCAGACCAGTCTCAACGGTTTTTATCAGGATAACGGCGACGACGCCGATCTTCTGCGTTTGAATCTCTCTCTTGGCGAGCAGCTTTACCCGCAAATTTCCGGACATAAAAGCCGTTTCGCGATCCGCTTTATGCCGCTGGACAGTGAGCATGGCACCGTGCCGGAACGCCTCGATTTTGAACTGGCCTGTTGTTAAGGAGTGCCGATGTCTGACGTAACCACCGTAAACTGCCCAACCTGTGGGAAAACTGTCGTCTGGGGAGAAGTGAGTCCATTTCGCCCATTCTGCTGCAAACGCTGTCAACTTATAGACCTGGGCGAATGGGCGGCGGAAGAGAAACGCATTCCGAGCGAAGGCGATCTCTCGGATAGCGATGACTGGAGCGAAAACCAGCAGTAACGTTCAAAGCCTGCTGGCGCTTCGCTTAGCAGGCCTACGGTTGTGCAACCAGCCGGAGGATCACAGGCTCATTGGCAGGCGGGAATTTTTCCGCATCGCTGGCCTGAAGCTCAATCCAGTTACCCGGCTGCCCCTCTTTTCCCCATGGCTCACCTTCCCAGTTTTCCACCAGCCAGAACCAGAGCGTGATGTGCCTGTCCGGAAACTGGTACTCCAGCTTATCGAATAGCGTTGCGTCAAGCGGGGTGATCCCCACCTCTTCCTGAAGCTCACGCACCAGCGCCTGCTCCGGCGTTTCACCTGATTCGATTTTCCCGCCGGGGAATTCCCATTTGTTGGCCATATGCGCATCGGCGGCACGTTGGGTAATGAAGATCTGGTTTTGCGGGTTGCGAATGATCCCGACAGCAATTTGCAGTGTTTTCATCATGTCACGTCCATAAAAAAGGCGCAGATATCTGCGCCTTTTCGGTTTGTTATGTTCTTAGCTCAGGCGGCCGTGGCACGCCTTGTATTTTTTGCCGGAACCGCATGGGCACGGATCGTTACGACCGACTTTACGATCGCCCGTCTGCGCTGCGATTGCCGCTGCGGCTTCGCTCTCATCGGTCTGATGACTCAGCTGCTGCATCTGTGCCAGACGCTCAGCTTCTTCACGACGCTGCTGCTCCATCGCTTCCACTTCTTCCGGCATACGCACCTGAACTTTGCTCAGAGTGCTGATGACTTCATACTTCAGCGACTCCAGCATGGCAGCAAACATGGAGAAGGATTCACGCTTGTACTCCTGCTTCGGATCTTTCTGCGCATAACCACGCAGGTGGATACCCTGACGCAGGTAGTCCATCGCCGCCAGGTGCTCTTTCCACAGGGAGTCCAGGGTCTGCAACATTACGCCTTTCTCGAAGTGACGCATCATCTCAGCGCCAACCACTTCTTCCTTACGCTTGTAGACGTCCAGCGCGGTTTCGTAGATACGCTCGCGCAGGGTCTCTTCGTGCAGCTCAGGCTCTTTGTCCAGCCACTCTTTGATTGGCAGTTCGAGGTCGAAGTCGTTTTTCAGACGTTCCTGCAGGCCTTCGATATCCCACATCTCTTCCAGAGACTGCGGTGGAATGTGCGCGTCGATAGTGGCTTTGAACACATCTTCGCGAATGCTGTTAATGGTTTCGCTCACGTCGGACACGTCCAGCAGTTCGTTACGCTGGGTATAGATTGCACGACGCTGGTCGTTGGCAACGTCATCATATTCCAGCAGCTGCTTACGAATGTCGAAGTTGCGGCTTTCTACTTTACGCTGGGCGTTGGCAATCGCTTTGGTAACCCACGGGTGCTCGATCGCTTCGCCAGGTTTCATGCCCAGTTTACGCATCATGCCGGACACACGGTCAGAGGCGAAAATACGCATCAGCGCATCTTCCATGGACAGATAGAAGCGGGAAGAACCGGCATCACCCTGACGGCCCGCACGACCGCGCAGCTGGTTATCGATACGACGAGATTCATGACGCTCGGTACCAATGATGTGCAGACCACCGGATGCCAGCACCGCGTCGTGACGCACCTGCCAGTCGGCTTTTATCTGCGCGATTTGCTCCGGGGTTGGGTTTTCCAGCTCGGCCACTTCGGCCTGCCAGCTACCGCCGAGCATAATATCGGTACCACGACCCGCCATGTTGGTAGCGATGGTTACGGCAGCCGGGTAACCCGCCTGCGCAACGATATCTGCTTCTTTAGCGTGGAACTTGGCGTTCAGCACGTTGTGCTTGATGCCCGCCTTGGTCAGCTCGTTAGACACCACTTCAGATTTCTCGATGGAGATGGTCCCCACCAGAACCGGCTGGCCCTTCGCGGTACGATCGCGAATATCTTCGATGATCGCCTGGATTTTTTCCGCTTCGGTCATGTACACCAGGTCCGGCATATCCTTACGGATCATTGGACGGTTGGTTGGTACTACCACGGTATCCAGCTTATAGATGGAGCTAAACTCAAACGCTTCGGTATCTGCGGTACCGGTCATCCCCGCCAGCTTCTCGTACAGACGGAAGTAGTTCTGGAAGGTGATAGACGCCAGCGTCTGGTTTTCGTTCTGAATATCCACGCCTTCTTTCGCTTCCACGGCCTGGTGCAGACCATCGGACCAGCGACGTCCCTGCATGGTACGACCGGTGTGTTCATCGACGATGATGACTTCACCGTCTTTAACGATGTAGTCAACGTCGCGGGTGAACAGGGCGTGCGCGCGCAGTGCAGCCGTTACGTGGTGCATCAGCATGATGTTGCTCGGGGAGTACAGAGACTCGCCCTCTTCCATAATGCCTTCAGCCACCAGCAGCTCTTCGATTTTCACCAGGCCGCGTTCGGTCAGGTTGACCTGACGCGCTTTTTCATCCACGGAGAAGTGACCTTCACCCTGGAAAGTATCGGAGTCTTCTTTCTCCTGACGCAGCAGGTGTGGAATGATTTTGTCGACTTTACGGTACATCTCGGAGCTGTCTTCGGCCGGGCCGGAGATGATCAGCGGGGTACGCGCTTCATCGATCAGAATGGAGTCAACCTCATCCACCAGCGCATAGTGCAGTTTACGCTGGACGCGCTCTTCAGGGCTGAACGCCATGTTGTCACGCAGGTAGTCGAAGCCGTATTCGTTGTTGGTGCCGTAGGTGATGTCCGCGTTGTAGGCTTCACGCTTCGCAGGTGCCGGCAGGCCGGACATGTTAATGCCCACGGTCATGCCGAGGAATTCGAACAGTGGACGGTTATTTTCGGCGTCGCGTTGCGCCAGATAGTCGTTGACGGTAACAACGTGAACGCCCTTACCCGTCAGCGCATTCAGGTAAGCCGGCAGCGTTGCAGTCAGGGTTTTACCTTCACCGGTACGCATTTCCGCGATGCAGCGCTCGTTGAGCACCATCCCGCCCAGCAGCTGCACGTCGAAGTGACGCATGCCGAACACGCGTTTACTGGCCTCACGTACTACGGCAAAGGCTTCCGGGATCAGGCTTTCTAAGGTTTCGCCTTTCTCCAGACGCGCACGGAACTCCGCGGTTTTTGCTTTCAGTTCATCATCAGAGAGCTTCTCCATCGCCGGTTCCATACCGTTGATGACGTTCACAGCTTTGCGCATGCGGCGCAGGGTACGATCGTTACGACTACCAAAAACTTTGGTTAATAATTTGATTAGCATAATAAATTCTCAAACGCCCCAGTCGGGCAGATAAATTAAGGTATTGAAAAAGGGTTAATTTAGCTGAGGCGTTGAGGCCCGGCACGGATGCCGTGAACCTGGCTAATCCAGGTCGAAACAGAGAAGGATGCGGGGGAAACAAAAGCAGTTTGCGCCGTCTGACTCACGGTCACAGGCGGCTGGTTGTCCTGCGTCAGAAGCGCATTGAGCGTATCGAGCAGAGCAAGGTGCTGAGCCTGGACCGGCAGCGTTTCTTCAGCAACAGGCATCGTCTGCGGCGCCATCGCGAACGACAGATGGCGAATAACCGTGCGAATCGCGTGTTGCTGCCAGTAATCAACGGAGAAATTGGGACGACGGTTGGCTTCAAGCCATGCGAGATTAGTGAAGTTAACCCGCGTGGTGAGATCATGCTTGGTCGTCGTGGAACGTGCTGGCGTTGCCGCGTCTGCGCTGTTGCTGAGCACAGGCAAGCCGAGACTCGCCGCGACCATCCCCAATAAGAGATGCGGCCAGAAGTAACGTCTGCCAAATTGTCGCCAGCGCGTCAGTATTCCGCTCACTTGCTCCACCACGTTCGCCCGCCAGTGCAGGCTGAGTTCAGTTATTCTTTTTTAGCGCCCAGATATTACCACTAAAGCCAATACACGACAGCAGGAATGACACCTTGCAGCAGGTAAAAACGGTCATTAATGCAGCGAACACACCGTTATTTGGCACCCAACACAGGCCAGGGGTGAGAGAGACAAATCCAGAAAGGGCAGAAATAAAAACGACTGGCTTCCCTGGTCGGAGAGAGTACCAGGTGAACCAGTCGCTTTTCTTACGAAACGGCTTTAACCGTTACGCCAGGACCATAGTCGGGGCTTTGAACGCCAGCGGCAGTTCAGCTTCGTCTTCGAAGGTCACATATTCCCAGGCTTCCTGTTTTGCCAGGACGGCCTGCAACAGTTTGTTGTTCAGTGCATGACCGGATTTAAACGCGGTAAAGGCACCAATGATGTTGTGACCACACATGAAGAGGTCGCCGATCGCGTCCAGCATTTTGTGACGAACAAATTCATCTTCAAAACGCAGACCGTCTTCGTTCAGTACGCGATAATCGTCAACAACGATGGCACAATCGAAGCTGCCGCCCAGGCACAGGCCGCGGGATTGCAGATATTCGATATCACGCATAAAGCCGAAGGTACGTGCTCGGCTGATCTGACGCATGAACGCATCCGCAGAGAAGTTCATCGCATAGCGCTGGGTGCTGGAGTCAATCGCCGGATGGTTAAAATCGATGGTGAAGTCCAACGAGAAACCATTGTACGGTTTGAATTCAGCCCATTTGTCGCCATCTTCGACGCGAACGGTCTCTTTAATGCGAACAAATTTCTTCGCGCAGTTCAGTTCTTCGATGCCGGCATCCAGCAACAAATAAACGAACGGAGCAGCACTCCCGTCCATGATCGGGATTTCTGGCGCATCGACTTCAACCATAATGTTGTCGATACCCAGACCCGCCAGGGCGGCGTTCAGGTGCTCTACGGTAGAAATCCGCACGTCATGCTCGTTCACCAGACAAGTACAGAGCATAGTATCACGCACAGATTTGGCATCGGCCGGAAAATCTACCGGTGGATTCAAGTCGGTGCGACGATAGATGACCCCGGTATTGGCCGGCGCAGGGCGTAACGTCAGTGTGACTTTCTTGCCGGTATGTAAACCGACACCCGTCGCCTGAACGATACGTTTAAGTGTCCTTTGTTTGATCATCGTATAATCTCGCCAAATTAACTATCCAACCGAGAGTGTATATCACTAACGGTGGGCCAGTTTAGCACAAAGAGCGCAAATCCCCAAATTCCAGCCAATTCTTAGTCAGCTTGCTTACGCAGGAACGCCGGGATATCCAGATAATCTGGCTCTTTTGCCGTTTGTGGAGTCGGGTCGTTCACCACTTTCGCAGCCGGTTTTTGCTCCTGAGTCAGAGGCGACATACCGTGCTGCTGGTAACGATCCATCACCGGCTGCTGAGTCTGTTTGTTGGTCACGAGGGTGATCTCAGGACGCTTGTCCATACCGATACCGGTGGCCACAACAGTCACACGCAGTTCGTCGTTCATTTCCGGGTCAAGGGACGTACCGATAACAACGGTCGCGTTGTCAGAGGCGAATGCACGGATGGTGTTACCCACGGTTTCGAACTCATCCAGACGCAGGTCAAAGCCAGCGGTAATGTTGACCAGCACGCCGCGCGCGCCAGACAGATCGATATCTTCCAGCAGTGGAGAAGAGATCGCCATTTCAGCGGCTTCTTCCGCACGGTCTTCACCGCTCGCCACGCCAGAGCCCATCATCGCATAGCCCATCTCGGACATCACGGTGCGAACGTCTGCAAAGTCAACGTTCATCAGGCCAGGACGGGTAATCAGTTCAGCAATACCCTGAACCGCGCCTTTCAGCACGTCGTTTGCCGCGCCAAAGGCGTCCAGCAGAGAGATACCGCGACCCAGCACTTTCAGCAGCTTGTCGTTCGGAATGGTAATCAGAGAGTCCACGTGCTTGGACAGCTCGGTGATACCCTGCTCCGCGAAAGCCATACGCTTCTTACCTTCAAAGTTGAAAGGCTTGGTCACGACAGCAACGGTCAGAATACCTAAA
This sequence comes from Enterobacter cloacae complex sp. ECL411, assembly GCF_021869665.1. Lineage (NCBI taxonomy): Bacteria > Pseudomonadati > Pseudomonadota > Gammaproteobacteria > Enterobacterales > Enterobacteriaceae > Enterobacter > Enterobacter cloacae complex sp. ECL411. The sequence goes on along the minus strand of NZ_CP091486.1, from coordinate 765,470 downwards.
TCTTTAGCGACTTCCGCCACAACGGGTGCTGCACCGGTACCTGTACCGCCGCCCATACCCGCTGCGATGAAGACCATGTCTGCACCGTCCAGTGCAGCGCGCAGCGCTTCACGATCTTCTTCAGCCGCGTTGCGGCCCACTTCCGGGTTAGCCCCTGCTCCCAGACCTTTGGTGATGCCACCACCGATCTGAATCGTCTGGCCAACAGCCGTTTTACGCAGCGCCTGCGCATCGGTGTTCACCGCGAAGAATTCAACACCTTCGATGCGCTCGCGCACCATGTGCTCTACGGCGTTACCGCCGCCGCCACCGACGCCGATGACTTTAATCACCGCGTCGTTGGTTAATTCCATAGGTTCAAACATAATCTCTCTCTCCGTTGTGCCTGTCGCCCGAGACCGCTAATTCTCTCCGGTCTCTTAAAAAATTAAAATTCTTTTCGCAACCAGGTGTTAAGTCGTTTGACCCACGACCCCACCGAGACGCGTTTTTCCACCTCTGCCTCACCACTTAAATGGGATTCTTTCCCGTAGTGCAGCAGGCCCACCGCCGTTGAATAGTACGGCTCCTGAGCATAATCCGTTAAACCGGTAATATTCAGCGGCGCACCAATACGCACCTGCGTATGGAACACGCGCTGAGCGCAGGCCGCAAGACCTTCAATTTGCGCTGCCCCGCCGGTTAATACAATCCCCGCTGCGAGATGATGTTTCACACCCTGCTGGCGAAGCTGTTCCTGTAACTGCAAAATCTCTTCGTTGACCAGGTTGAGCAGCTCGGTATAACGCGGCTCAATTACCTCTGCCAGCGTCTGGCGTTGCAGGCTGCGCGGCGGTCGACCGCCTACGCTCGGCACTTCAACGCTCTCGTCTTTGCCGACGATAGAGCCCAGCGCGCAACCGTGGCGCACTTTAATCGCCTCTGCATCGCTCGGTGGCGTACCAAAGGCGTAAGCGATATCGCTGGTCACCACATTCCCGGCGTACGGGATCACTTTGGTGTGGCGCAACGCACCGCCGGTATAGACAGCCATGTCCATTGTACCACCACCAATATCGACCACACAGACGCCCAGTTCACGTTCGTCTTCGGTCAGCACGGAATAGCTCGCGGCAAGTCCGGCGAAAATTAGTTGGTCAACTTTCAGGCCACAACGTTCAACGGCTTTTACAATGTTCTTCGCCATATCGTTGTGACATGTGATCAGGTGCACTTTTGCCTGCATACGTACGCCCGACAGACCGACCGGATTCTTGATACCTTCCTGGTAGTCGATCGCGTATTCTTGCGGGATCACATGCAGCACACGGTGCTCGTCGCGAACACGCACGGATTTCGCCGTGTGGACAACGTTCTCAACGTCTTCCTGCGTCACTTCTTCTTCAGAAATCGGCACCATACCGATTTCATTCTGGCAACTGATGTGCTTACCAGAAAGAGCCAGATAGACAGAGGAAATCTGGCAATCTGCCATCAATTCAGCCTGGTCGATGGCGCGCTGAACGCATTTCACCACCGACTCAAGGTCGTTTACCCCACCTTTATCCATACCACGGGAAGGGCAGCTGCCCACGCCAATGATATTGACCATACCGTCGGGCAGAACTTCCCCTACCAAAGCGGCAACCTTCGCGGTGCCAATCTCCAGTCCTACTACCAATTTTCTGTCCGTCGACTTGATCATTGTTGTTCTGCCTGTACCTGTGCCTGATTTTGTTGCTGATTAGGTTCCTCGACCGGAGCCGGCTCCCAACCGACTGCTGCGCCTGAGTCATAGCGCAAATCAACGTAGCTTATCCGTTTGCCATCCGTCTGCGCCTGCTGCTGTAAAACCGGGTAAAGTTCTACAAAACGCGCCAGACGTTTCATTGTGTCGCCGCGGCCAAGATTGAGCTTAATGCCATTCGTTAAGGTCAGCTGCCAGGAACGGCGCGCCGTCATCGCAGCATCTTTTAACGTAAAGCGATCCTTAGCCAGCACCTGCCCCATCTCACGAAAACCCTGCAATACTTCGTTTTCGCTGCCTTCCGGGCCATACAACATCGGTAAATTCTGCTTGTTGACACGATCGCTCGGGACGCTGAACGAATTTCCGTCTACGTCAACCATATGCTGATCATTCCAACGCGCAATCGGCACATATTCAACCAGATGAATCTTCAATTCATCAGGCCATTGCTTTCTGACACTCGCCTGTTTTATCCACGGCAGACGTTCAATCTGGCTCTGGATAATGTTGACGTCCTGCGTCATAAAGGTGCCAGGCGACCCCAGCGCCAGAATTGACTGGCGAATGTCATCGTTACGCGTGTAGTGACGCTCTCCGGTCACTACCAGCTTCGACAGCGGCAACCGCTGTGCGTCTTCCATCCAGCCCAGCACCATCCAGCCGCTGATAAACACGGTGCACAGCACCCCGAGCAGGAAGATAATCCCTGCAAGACGCGTTCCATTACTCCGGCGCGAAGAAGAATATTCTTCTTCGTCATCGCGGTTGCGCGTGTTCAACGCAGCCTGAGACATATCAGCCCGCCTGGTCCAGAATACGTACGACTAATTGCGAGAAGCTCATTCCCGCCTGACGCGCCGCCATCGGCACAAGGCTATGGCTGGTCATACCCGGAGACGTGTTTGCTTCCAGCAGATAAAATTGCCCGTCACCGTCAAGCATCACATCAATTCGTCCCCAGCCTCGGCATCCCAAAACATTCCAGGCTTTAAGCACCAGAGACTGTAATTCCGCTTCACGTTGTGCTTCAAGACCAGCTGGGCAGAAATATTGCGTCTCATCAGAGAGATACTTCGCCTCATAATCATAGAAGACTCCGGCGGGTTGGATGCGAATTGACGGTAAAATTTCTTCACCAAGCATCGCGACGGTAAATTCCGGCCCGCTAAGCCATTTTTCAATCAGAACTTCTTCATCATGTTGAAATGCCAGAGCTAAAGCGTCAGCCAAATCTACAGCTTTATCAACTTTGGACATTCCCACGCTCGACCCTTCACGGCTAGGCTTCACAATAACCGGTAAGCCCAGTGCCGCAATGCGTGTATTAACGCTGTCCGACAAGCCCAATTCAAATTCACGGCGCGTCAGTGCAACCCATGGCGCAACGGGCAGACCCGCCCCCTGCCACAGCAGTTTGCTGCGCAGTTTATCCATGGAGATAGCGGATGCCATCACGCCACTGCCGGTGTACGGCATACCGATCAGCTCCAGCAGCCCCTGCAACGTGCCGTCTTCACCGCCGCGGCCATGCAACGCGATAAAGACTTTATCGAAGCCCATCGCTTTCAGCTGCGTAACGTCCACCTCTTTCGGATCAACCGGATGCGCGTCCACGCCACCTTCACGCAGGCCCGCCAGCACGGCAGCGCCCGAATTCAGAGAAACCTCGCGTTCGGCGGAAGTGCCGCCAAACAGGACAGCAATCTTATCAGCCATGACGCTCGTCCTCCTGAGTTTGCGGCTTCAGTTTGATTTCAGCTAAGGTACGGGCGATTTTGCCGATATTTCCCGCACCCTGAATCAGGATCAGATCGTTACCCGTCAGGACCGGGGCAAGCATTTCAGCTACCTGCACCGGGTCGGGGACCAGGATAGGGTCCACTTTACCGCGTCCGCGGATGGTACGACATAAAGACCGACTGTCCGCGCCCGGAATCGGCGCTTCGCCCGCGGCATAAACATCCAGCATCAGCAGGGTATCGACCTGCGAAAGGACGTTGGCAAAATCGTCATACAGATCGCGGGTACGTGTGTAACGGTGCGGCTGGAAGATCATGACCAGATTCTTTTCCGGCCAACCCGCGCGTGCCGCTTTGATGGTTGCGTCCACCTCCGTCGGATGGTGACCGTAGTCATCGACCAGCATCGCAGAACCTGGCTTACCGTTTACTGGCTCCAGTGGGAACTCACCCAGGAAGTCGAAGCGACGGCCCGTTCCCTGGAAGCTTTCCAGCGCGCGCAGGATCGCCTCATCATCAATGCCTTCTTCCGTTGCAACAGCCACCGCCGCCGCCGCATTCAGGGCATTGTGACGTCCCGGCGCGTTCAGGGTGACATGCAGGAGCTCTTTATCCTGGCGTGCCAGGGTGAAATGCCCCTGCGCACCAATCTGCTTATAATCTTCCACGCGTACATCAGCGTCTTCGCTGAAGCCGTAGGTGGTAATTTGACGCCCGACGCGCGGCAGCAGCTCGCGGATCACCGGGTCGTCCACGCACATCACCGCACGGCCATAGAACGGCAGGTTGTGCAGGAAATTAATAAAGGTCTGCTTTAAGTTCTCGAAGTCGCCCTGGTAGGTATCCATATGGTCAGCTTCGATATTGGTGACGATAGCCACCATCGGCTGCAAATGCAGGAACGACGCGTCGCTTTCATCCGCTTCCGCAATCAGATAACGGCTGTGGCCCAGACGCGCATGCACGCCAGCGGCTTTCACCAGACCACCGTTAACGAACGTTGGGTCGAGACCCGCTTCCGCATAAATGCTGGAGACCATCGCTGTTGTTGTGGTTTTACCGTGCGTACCGGCCACCGCAATGCCGTGACGGAAACGCATCAGTTCCGCCAGCATTTCCGCGCGACGGATCACCGGAATGCGCGCCTCATGCGCCGCAACGATTTCCGGGTTATCCGCGGAGATCGCGCTGGACACTACAACCACGCTCGCATCGCTCACGTTTTCCGGGCGATGATTGAAATAGATAGTCGCCCCCAGCGACGCCAGCTGCTGCGTAACAGGGTTTGGCGCCAGGTCAGACCCGCTGATCTGATAGCCTTCGTTAGCTAACACTTCGGCAATACCGCCCATGCCAGCACCACCGATGCCGACAAAGTGAATGTGCCGGACGCGACGCATCTCGGGCACGATAGAACGCAGTTTTGCCAGTTGTTGTGTATTCATTCTCTAAACGCCATCGACTACTTCAAAAAAATCGTGCAGCGCAACACACGCTGCGAGAATTATGCCTGGGCTGCCAGGCTCACTTCTTTTGCCACCCGTTCCGTTGCATCCGGGATAGCGGTCGCGCGTGCGCGTTGCGCCATCTCCAGTAATACATCCCGGTTCCAGCCCGCCAGGGTAGTGGCGACCGCATCAGCGGTAAATTGTGGCTGCTCAAAAATCTTCGCGGCACCCGCTTTCTCAAGCGGCAGCGCATTCCAGTACTGCTGTCGGTCTTTGTGCTGGAACGGCACAAACAGCGCCGGCAAACCGGCGGCGGCGATTTCGCTCACCGTCAGCGCACCCGAGCGACAGACCACGACATCGGCCCAGGCATAGGCTGCGGCCATATCATCAATAAATTCAGTCACTTTATGCTGCGGCTGACCTTCCTGCGCGTAAGCCTGCTCAACGCTCTGCTGAGCGCCCTTCCCGCTCTGGTGCCAGATGGTCACCGCATCACCCAGTTTTGCCGCAACCTGTGGCATCGTCTGGTTTAAAATACGTGCGCCCTGGGAACCGCCGACAACCAGCACGCGCACCGGCCCTTCTCGGCCCGCCAGACGTGCATCTGGCAGCGGCAGCGCCAGCACGTCCACACGCACCGGGTTCCCTACGACATCCGCTTTCGGGAATGCCCCGGGGAAGGCCTGCATAACTTTGGTGGCGATTTTTGCCAGCCATTTGTTGGTCAACCCGGCAATACCGTTCTGCTCATGCAGAACAACAGGGATGCCCAGTGACCACGCCGCCAGTCCTCCCGGACCGGAAACGTAGCCGCCCATGCCCAGAACGACGTCAGGCTTAAAGCGCTTCATAATGTCGCGCGCCTGACGCCAGGCATTGAAAATGCGCACCGGCGCCAGCAGCAGCGCCTTGATCCCTTTGCCACGAAGGCCAGAAATACGAATAAAGTCGATCTCGATACCGTGTTTAGGTACAAGGTCGGCTTCCATGCGGTCTGCGGTTCCCAGCCAGCGTACCTGCCAGCCCTGTTCCATTAAATGGTGCGCAACCGCCAGTCCCGGGAACACGTGTCCGCCGGTCCCGCCTGCCATCACCATTAACCGCTTCGGTTGATTCATCGTGAACCTCGTGTAAACGCCTGAGCTTTCTCCAGACGCGTTTCATAATCTATGCGTAACAAAAACATGATGGCCGTCGACATGATCAACAGACTCGAACCACCATAACTGATCAACGGCAACGTCAGACCTTTGGTCGGCAGCATACCCGCTGCGGCCCCAACGTTTACCAGTGCCTGGAAGCTAAACCAGATACCAATTGAGCAGGCCAGGAAACCGGAGAAGCGGTGATCGATCTCCAGCGCTTTACGGCCAATCGACATGGCGCGGAAAGCGACGAAGAATACCATTAATAGCGCCAATACCACACCGATATAACCCAGTTCTTCCCCAATAATGGAGAAGATGAAGTCGGTATGCGCCTCCGGTAAATACTCCAGTTTTTGCACCGAGTTGCCCAGGCCTTGGCCCCAGACTTCGCCGCGGCCAAACGCCATCAGCGACTGTGTCAGCTGATAACCGCTGCCGAACGGATCTTCCCATGGGTTCCAGAACGAGGTCACACGGCGGATACGGTATGGTTCGGCGAGGATCAGCAGCACCACCGCCGAAATCCCCATCCCGATGATGGCAATGAACTGCCACAGTTTTGCTCCCGCCAGGAACAGCATCGCCAGCGTAGTGACAAACAGTACGACAACCGTACCGAGGTCGGGCTGCGCCAGCAGCAGGATCGCAAGTACCAGAATCACGCCCATCGGTTTTAAGAAGCCGCGCAGGTTGTTACGAACTTCGTCGACTTTACGCACCAGGTAGTTTGCCAGGTAGCAGAACAACGAAAGCTTGGTGAACTCTGCAGGCTGAATACGCAGCGGACCAAAGGCGATCCAGCGTGATGCCCCGTTAACGGAGCTCCCGACGACCAGAACGATCAACAGCATGATGATTGAGGCGATAAGCATGGCCGTACTGTGCCGCTGCCAGAACGACATCGGCAGGCGTAAGGTGATCATTGCCAGGCAGAACGCGAGAATGATGTACAGCCCGTCACGCTTGGCAAACAGGAACGGATCGTTTGCCAGACGCTGTCCGACAGGCATCGACGCCGAGGTGACCATAATAAAGCCGGTCGCAGCCAGCCCCAGCGTGAGCCAGAACAGCGTGCGGTCGTACATAATCAGGCTGTCGGAATCTTTATCCCGTGAAGCCATCACCCAGCCTTTCAGCGCCGTAAACAGCCATACCAGGATACCAAACCCTGGCAGACGCGGCATTTTCAGGCGAGGGAGAGATAAACGCATCAGCCTAACTCCTTCGCCAGGCGGGTAAAGACATCGCCCCGCTGTTCGAAATTCTTAAATTGATCGAGGCTGGCACAGGCTGGCGAGAGCAGCACCATATCGCCGGGCTTCACGCGGGGGGCGATAAGGCGCATCGCCTGTTCCATGGTCTCGGTTTGTTCGGCGACCTCAGGACGCAACGCCGCAAGCTCGCTGCCATCGCGGCCAAAGCAATAAAGGCGCACGTTATCACCGTTGAGGTACTGCTTCAGCGAGGAGAAATCGGCTGATTTACCGTCGCCGCCCAGCAGCAGATGCAGTGTGCCTTCAACGTGCAGACCGTTCAATGCCGCCTCGGTGCTACCCACATTGGTCGCTTTGGAATCGTTAATCCAGCGTACGCCGTTGTGTTCCAGCGCCAGCTGAAAACGGTGAGCCAGGCCGGTAAAGGTGGTCAGCGCCTTCAGGCTTGAAGATCGCGGCAGGCCAACGGCATCCGCTAGCGCCAGCGCCGCCAGCGCGTTGGTGTAGTTATGCTGGCCGGAGAGCATCATCTCTTTCACGTTCAGCACCTTCTCACCTTTCACCCGCAGCCAGGTTTCGCCCTGCTGGCGGTTAAGGTGATAGTCACCCATGTTAATACCGAAGCTAATGCAGCGATCGTCTGCGCCACGCACCGGCATGGTGAGTGCATCATCGGCATTCACCACGCAGACTTTGGCATTTTCATAGACACGCAGCTTGGCCGCGCGGTACTGCTGCAAGCCGAACGGGTATCTGTCCATATGATCTTCGGTGACATTAAGGATCGTCGCTGCCGCCGCATGCAGGCTTGAAGTGGTTTCCAGCTGGAAGCTGGAAAGCTCAAGTACAAACAGCTCACACCCTTTATCGAGCAGCATCAACGCGGGCAGACCAATGTTACCGCACACGCCGACATTTTTGCCCGCCGCTTTCGCCATCTCACCCACCAGGGTGGTGACGGTGCTTTTACCGTTTGAACCGGTAATGGCAACGATCGGGGCCTGCGCCTCCCGGCAGAACAGTTCGATATCGCCAACAATCTCAACGCCTGCATCCGCCGCGGCACTCAGCGAAGGATGCGCCAGCGCCATGCCCGGGCTGGCAACAATCAGATCGGCGACCAGCAGCCACTCATCATTCAGACCACCCAGGTGGCGTTCAACCTGCTCCGGCAGCTTGTCCAGACCCGGCGGAGAGACGCGCGTATCCATCACGCGCGGCGTCACGCCACGCGCAAGGAAAAAGTCCACGCAGGAGAGGCCGGTAAGGCCCAACCCGATGATAACGACTTTTTTGCCCTGGTAATCTGCCATGATTAACGTACCTTCAGCGTTGCCAGGCCAATCAGCACCAGCATCAGCGAAATAATCCAGAAGCGCACAATGACGCGCGGCTCCGGCCAGCCTTTCAGTTCATAGTGGTGGTGAATCGGTGCCATACGGAAGATGCGCTGACCGCGCAGCTTGAAGGAACCGACCTGCAAAATCACCGACAGGGTCTCAACCACAAACACACCGCCCATAATCACCAGCAGGAACTCCTGACGCAGCAGCACGGCGATAATGCCCAGCGCGCCGCCCAGCGCCAGTGAACCGACGTCGCCCATAAAGACCTGCGCCGGATAGGTGTTGAACCACAGGAAGCCCAGCCCCGCGCCGACAATCGCCGTACAGACGATCACCAGCTCACCAGCGTGTCGCAGGTACGGGATGTGCAGGTAGTTTGCAAAGTTCATGTTACCGGTCGCCCACGCCACCAGCGCGAAACCGCCCGCGACAAACACGGTTGGCATGATGGCCAGGCCGTCCAGACCATCGGTCAGGTTGACGGCGTTGCCGGTGCCGACGATCACAAAGTAAGCCAGCAGAATGTAGAACAGCCCCAGCTGCGGCATCACGTCTTTGAAGAACGGCACCACCAGCTCGGTGGCCGGGGTGTCTTTTCCTGCCAGGTAAAGCGCGAAGGCCACACCCAGCGCAATTACCGACATCCAGAAATACTTCCAGCGCGCGATCAAACCTTTGGTGTCTTTGCGCACGACTTTGCGGTAGTCATCAACAAAACCGATGATCCCGTAGCCAACCAGAACGGTCAGCACGCACCAGACGTAGGGGTTAGACGGATAAGCCCACAGCAGAACGGACACCACAATCGCGGTCAGGATCATGATCCCGCCCATGGTCGGCGTACCGCGCTTGCTGAAATGCGATTCCGGACCATCGTTGCGTACAACCTGGCCGAAAGAGAGTTTTTGCAAACGGGCAATCATGCGCGGGCCCATCCACAACGAGATGAACAGCGCAGTCAGCAGGCTGACGATGGCGCGAAACGTCAGATAGGAAAAGACGTTAAAGCCTGAATAATATTTGACCAAATGTTCGGCCAGCCAAACTAACATGTCCCGTTCTCCTGTAATGCGTGCACAACCTCTTCCATGGCGGCACTACGTGAACCTTTAACTAAAACAGTCACAATCTGTTTTTCTGTAATCAATGCCTTCAGGCGTTCGATCAGTGCAGATTTATCGGCAAAATGTTCGCCAACTTCACTGGCATCGGAAATGGCCTTGCTCAGCGTGCCTGCGCTCAGTACGCGGTCAAGCCCGGCAGCTTTCGCCGCTTCGCCAACCTGTACGTGGCAGGCTTCGCTTTCATCACCCAGCTCGGCCATATCGCCAACAACCATCACGCGATAGCCCGGCATCTCAGACAAGACCTGCACGGCCGCCGTCATGGAGCCGACGTTAGCGTTGTAGGAGTCATCCAGCAGGAGTTTGTTTTCAGCCAGCTGGATTGGGAACAGACGCCCCGGCACGGCTTTTAAATTCGCCAGACCAGTTTTTATCGCAGCGTGTGAGGCCCCTACCGCCATTGAGAGCGCTGCCGCAGCAAGCGCATTGGCGATGTTATGACGACCCGGCAACGGCAGCAGCACGTCGATGTCGCCCGTTGGGGTCATGAGGGTGAACTCGGTGCCGTGTGACGTCACATGAATGTTGGTCGCCGAAAAATCACTGTTTGCCGCATTCGGGGAGAAGCGCCAGGTTTTGCGTGAACCAATGATGCTCTGCCAGTTCAGCCAGTCATTGTTATCGGCATTCATAATGGCGATGCCGTCATCCGGCAGGCCGGTATAAATTTCACCTTTCGCTTTCGCCACACCGGCCAGCGAACCAAAACCTTCAAGATGTGCCGCCGCCAGGTTATTCACCAGCGCCGCTTCCGGACGCGTCAGGCTCACGGTCCAGGCGATTTCGCCCTGATGGTTAGCCCCTAACTCAATCACCGCATATTCATGCTCGTGGGTCAGGCGCAGCAGCGTCATCGGTACACCGATGTCATTATTAAGGTTGCCCGCCGTATAAAGCGTGTTTCCGCACTGGCTAAGGATCGCCGCCGTCATCTCTTTAACGGAGGTTTTGCCCGACGAGCCCGTCAGCGCCACGACGCGTGTTGGCACCTGCTGGCGAACCCATGCCGCCAGCTCACCAAAGGCCAGGCGCGTATCTTTCACCACAATCTGCGGCAAATCGATATCGAGCTTACGGTTGACCAGCAGCGCACCCGCGCCGTTATCTTTAGCCTGTTGCGCAAAATCGTGGGCGTCAAAACGTTCACCCTTCAGCGCCACAAACAGGCAGCCCGCCGTCACCTTACGGGTGTCGGTGGTCACAGCCTCGATGGTCAGATCCTGACCATGCAGCATCCCCTGCAATACCGCAGCGGCCTGGCTTAACGTAATGCTAATCATGCCACCACTCCCAGCAGACGCGCTGCCGTCACGCGGTCTGAGTAATCCAGACGACGATTGCCGACGATCTGATAATCTTCATGACCTTTACCGGCCAGCAGAACCACATCGTTCTCCTGCGCCTGCATAATGGCGTTAGTCACGGCCTCCGCACGGCCTTCGACCACGCGCGCACGACCCGCATCCAGCATGCCCGCCAGAATGTCGTTGATAATGGCCCTCGGCTCTTCGGTACGCGGGTTGTCATCGGTCACCACGGGAATATCCGCGAACTGCTCAGCGATGGCGCCCATCAGCGGACGTTTGCCCTTGTCGCGATCGCCACCGCAGCCAAACACGCACCAGAGCTTGCCAGCGCAGTGCAGACGCGCCGCTTCCAGCGCTTTTTCCAGCGCATCCGGCGTATGGGCGTAATCCACGACCACCGTCGGCTTGCCCGGCGCACTGAACACTTCCATGCGGCCACAGACCGGTTGCAAACGCTCAGACGTTTTCAGCAGATCTACCATCGGGTAACCCAGCGCCAGCAGCGTCGCCAGCGCCAGCAGCAGGTTACTGACGTTGAAAGCCCCCATCAGGCGGCTTTCAATTTCACCTTCGCCCCAGGTGGAAGCAAAGCGGATCGTCGCCCCGCTATCGTGGTAGTTCACTTCGACTGCCTTCAGCCAGCGGCCACGACAGTTCGGATTAATGCGATCTTCCATCGACACCGCCACCGCATCTGGCAGTTTTTCCAGCCAGCGGCGACCGACTTCGTCGTCGGCGTTAATGATCGCCTGCCCGTGGTGGTGAGTGGAATAAAGCAGCCATTTCGCCGCTTCGTAGTGCTCCATATCACCATGATAATCAAGGTGATCGCGGCTCAGGTTTGTAAAGACAGAGGCGGCAAATTTCAGTGCCGCCACGCGATGTTGTACCAGACCATGGGAGGAGACCTCCATCGCCGCGAAGGTCGCCCCCTGCTCTGCAAGGCCTGCCAGCACACGCTGCACGTCAACCGCCGAGCCTGTAGTGTTTTCCGTCGGGCTTACTTTGCCCAGAATACCGTTCCCCACCGTGCCCATGACGGCACCGGTTTCACCCAGCAGCTGAGCCCATTGCGCCATCAGCTGAGTGGTGGTGGTTTTTCCGTTGGTTCCTGTCACGCCAACAAGCTTTAACTGGTCGGAAGGTTCGTCGTAAAAACGTCCTGCCAGCGCGGAGAGACGCTCATTCAGCTGGCTGAGATAGATGACCGGCACGCCGTGCATTTCACGGATCTCACCGTCTGTTGCCTCATCTTTGGCCTCAGCAATAATGGCAGCAACACCTTGCGCAATCGCCTGCGGGATATAACGACGCCCGTCCGCCTGATGACCTACCACTGCCACAAAAAGATCGCCAGAAGCCGCTACGCGGCTGTCCAGTACCATCTCTCGCAGTGCTCGCGCAGGTAGCATAGGCACCCACGGAGCAAGAAGGTCGCGCAAATTACGATCTGCCACCTGTTCCCTCGCCTTGATTAATTACAAATTCACTTTTTTCGCCCGTCGCCAGCGCATCCGGTTCAATGTTCATGGTGCGCAACACGCCGCCCATAATAGCCCCGAACACAGGCGCGGAGACGGCGCCGCCGTAGTATTTACCCGCCTGCGGATCGTTGATGACGACCACCAGCGCAAAACGCGGATTGCTTGCAGGCGCTACGCCTGCGGTATAGGCAATGTATTTGTTGATATAGCGGCCGTCCGGCCCCACTTTTTTCGCTGTACCGGTTTTGATGGCGATACGATAGCCCTTAATCGCAGCCTTCACGCCACCACCACCGGGCAGCGCGACGCTTTCCATCATATGTACGACGGTACGAACGATAGATTCCGGGAAAACACGTTCCCCCGGAACCGGTGGATCAACTTTGGTAATCGACAGCGGGCGATAAATGCCATAGCTGCCAATCGTTGCGTAGACTCGCGCTAACTGTAAGGGAGTTACCATTAGCCCGTAGCCGAAAGAGAAGGTGGCCCTCTCTATGTCAGACCACCGTTGTTTTTGAGGATATAAGCCACTGCGTTCTCCGACCAACCCCAAATTGGTCGCCTTTCCCAGCCCAAAACGTGAGTAAGTATCTACTAACGCTGAGGACGGCATCGCTAACGCCAGTTTTGACACACCGACGTTACTCGACTTCTGTAAGACCCCGGTCAGGGTCAGTTCGCTGTAACGTGCCACGTCTTTTATTTCGTGGCCGTTAATTCGATAAGGGATCGTATTCAGAACGGTATTTTCGTTGACGATGCCCCGCTGTAGAGCCGTCATCACCACCATAGGTTTTACGGTTGAACCGGGTTCAAACACATCGGTGATGGAGCGGTTACGCATCGCATCTTTTGCTGTACCGGCAAAATTATTCGGGTTGTATGAGGGACTACTGGCCATCGCCAGCACTTCACCTGTCGCCACATCCACCAGCACGGCACTGCCCGATTCCGCCTTGTTAAACGCGACGGCGTTGTTCAGCTCACGATAGACCAGCGCCTGCAAGCGCTCATCAATACTCAGGGCCAGGTTGTGCGCGGCCTGGCTGTCTGTCGAGGAAATATCTTCAATGACGCGACCATAGCGGTCTTTACGCACGATTCGCTCGCCAGGCTGGCCGGTAAGCCACTTGTCGAAGCTTTTTTCAACGCCTTCAATCCCCTGGCTATCCACGTTGGTGAAGCCAATCAGGTGCGCGGTGACTTCGCCGGAAGGATAATAACGGCGGGATTCTTCCCGCAGATGAATGCCGGGCAGCTTAAGTTTTTTAATGTAATCAGCCATGTCAGGGTTCACCTGACGGGCAAGATAGATGAAGCGCCCTTTCGGGTTGGCGTTAACGCGTGACGCCAGCTGATCCAGCGGCATTTTCAACGCGTCTGAGAGCGCCTTCCAGCGGTTATCAAGGGTGATCCCGCCTGCGTCATGCAGCTCTTTAGGATCGGCCCAGATCGCCTTCACCGGTACGCTCACCGCCAGCGGGCGGCCGGAGCGGTCGGTGATCATCCCACGAGAGGTAGAAACTTCCTGCACGCGCAGAGAACGCATATCCCCCTGACGCACCAGCATGTCAGGCGCGATGATTTGTAGCCACGCCACGCGCCCCAGCAGGAAACCCAGCGCCAGTAAAATGCAGCCGCAAAGCAACGCAAAACGCCAACTGATAAAGTTGGCCTGTTCTTCCTGGCGTTTTGGTTTTAGCGTTTTTGCCGCTGCTTTCATGCGTCGCGTTTTCCCTTATTTTTGTACTACGATATTTTCCTGCGAAGGATCAACATGCTGTAATTGCAGTTTTTCCGTTGCGATCCGTTCAACCCGGCTGTGATCGCCGAGCGCGTTTTCTTCAAGGATCAGATTTCGCCATTCAATATCCAGCGCATCGCGTTCCAGTACCATCTGTTCGCGCTGCGCAGTTAACAAACGGGTATGGTGAGCGGTGGTTACCACCATGACTGCCGTCACAATGATGCAAATGAACAAGCAGAGTGGCAGCTTCCCAAACCGCAAAAGATCGTCGCCGATCACGCCAGGCAAGGCATGGCGCTCGTTGCTTCCTAACGATCCCTTAACTTTGCTTAGGGTCTCTGTCACTCTGCTGATCATGCGTTCGTCCTCTCTGCAATACGCAGCACTGAACTACGGGCACGTGGATTCTCTGCCACCTCTTCTTCGCCCGGCATCAACTTGCCTAATGCTCGCAAATGACGGCCTCCCAGCTTTCTGAGTTGTTCTTCCGTCATCGGCAGCCCAGCTGGAACCTGCGGACCGCGGCTCTGTTCACGCATAAAGCGCTTAACGATGCGATCTTCCAGCGAATGGAAGCTGATGATGGATAACCGCCCACCCGGGGCCAGCACGTCGAGCGAGCTTTTTAGCGCCAGCTCTATTTCCTCCAGTTCACTGTTTACCCAGATACGAACCGCCTGGAAGGTACGGGTCGCAGGATGTTTGTGCTTGTCCTTCACTGGCGTTGCCGCCGCGATGACTTCTGCCAGCTCTTTGGTACGGGTCATTGGCTCAACGCGGTTGCGCTCCACGATGGCGCGCGCAATACGTTTGCCAAAGCGTTCTTCGCCGAAGGTTTTGATCACCCAGGCAATATCCGCTTCGTCAGCAGTTTGTAACCACTCGGCGGCAGACTGGCCGCGGGTGGGGTCCATACGCATATCCAGCGGACCGTCGCGCATAAAGGAGAAGCCGCGTTCTGCATCATCAAGCTGTGGTGAAGAGACGCCAAGATCGAGGAGGATCCCGTCGATTTTGCCGGTCAGGCCGCGCTCGGCGACATAATCCGCAAGCGCAGAGAAAGGTCCATGCACGATGGAAAAGCGAGGGTCATCGATGGTTTGCGCAACGGCAATCGCCTGCGGATCGCGGTCAATTGCCAGCAGGCGCCCTTCCGCTCCAAGCTGAGAGAGGATCAAACGCGAGTGGCCACCGCGACCAAAAGTGCCATCAATATAGATGCCATCTGGACGAATATTCAGGCCGTTAACGGCCTCATCCAGCAGCACCGTTGTATGTTTATAATTTTCCATCATATTTATAGAGACAAGTCCTGCAGCCGTTCCGATAATGTTGCGGAATCAGACTGCTCAGCGTCGATATCTTCCTTGACCTGTTGATACCAGGTCGTTTCGTCCCACAGTTCAAACTTGTTGAACTGCCCGACCAGCATCACTTCTTTAGTCAGACCGGCATGTTGCCGCAACACAGGCGCAATCAATAATCGCCCGGCGCTATCCATCTGACATTCACTGGCATGTCCCAATAACAACCGCTGTACGCGGCGTTCCTGCGGGTTCATGCTCGACAGTCGCGACAGCTTTTGCTCAATGATTTCCCATTCAGGCAAAGGATAAAGCAGCAGGCAGGGGGAGTTGATGTCAATGGTGCAAACCAGTTGACCCGAAGCGTTCTCAATCAGCTGGTCACGGTATCGGGTTGGTACCGATAAACGCCCTTTGCTGTCGAGATTGACTAACGTTGCTCCACGGAACATGCCAGCCTCATCCCTCCTCACCACTTTAACCCACAAATTCCCACCTGAAGGAGTTTACGGAGCGAGGGAAAAGCTTGTCAAGCCAGGACTCTCTCTGTACGGACCCGAAAGCATCCTATTTACAGAGCAAGAGTGACCTGGCTAATAACTAAACAACTGGCGAGGCAAAATTAACGTTATGAATATTTGTAAGAAAAAAACCGAATATGCACACGAGCGTTAAGACTCACTCAATATCATCGCAGGGAAATATAAAGTGTCAGTTTGCGACGCGGGCAGCATTTTAAGGCATATCGCCGGGGGATAACAGCACCAGTTTAATCCCGAGGCAATATGGATTCGTTCGTGTGCATTGAGGCCTGGAGGGAGAGTGAAAAATGGCTGAATATTCATCGGCTGGCGCCTGTTTGTAACAAAACAATACAAAGAAATGTCAGTCAAAAATTTATAATTGTGCTTTTTAACACCAAAATGGATTCAGAAAAATAGCAGGCTATGAATCTTAGAGATAAATCCTAATTTTTATCCGGGAATTATTTATCGCAATAAATTCGCCGCAAAAGGGGCAGTTATACCGCCCCTGTGGAAATATTAATGGCGGCTCAAAATTCCGCGCCGATAGAGATTACGTTTGATACGCGTAAGCCCGGGTTTCGGCTTGCGGGGTTCATCCAGGCTTGCCAGAACAATCTCCAGCACGCGCTCGGCGACGTCGCGGTGACGCTGAGCCACGGCCAGCACTGGACATTGCAGGAAGTCGAGCAGTTCGTTATCACCGAAGGTAGCAATCGCCAGATCGGATGGCAGCTTGCCATCGCGACGTAACGTCACGTCCATCACTCCCTGCAACAGAGCAAACGAGGTGGTAAACAACGCCTGCGGCATCGGGTGCGTTTCCAGCCATTTCTCGAACAGCTGGGCAGCCGCTTCGCGCTCATAACTGTTGGCATAGAGATAATGAACGTCACGCGGATCGTCTTTCCATGCCGTACGGAACCCTTGTTCACGCAGGAAGCTTACCGAAAGTTCAGGCAAAGCGCCAAGATACAGCACCGTTTCAGCCGGGAAGGTACGCAGCTCGGCAGCCAGCATTTCTGCATCGTCCTGATCGGCACCCACGACGCTGGTGAAATGTTCACGATCGAGCGCACGATCCAGCGCCACTATCGGGAATGGATCGTTCGCCCAGCGCTGATAGAACGGATGCTCGGGTGGTAAAGAGGTCGACACGATGATGGCATCAACCTGACGTTGCAGCAGATGCTCAATGCAGCGCATCTCGTTGTCGGGCTGATCCTCGGAGCAGGCAATCAACAGCTGATAGCCCCGCTGACGAGCCTGACGTTCCAGATAGTTGGCGATGCGGGTATAGCTGGTGTTTTCCAGGTCCGGGATCACCAGGCCAATAGAGCGGGTGCGCCCGGCACGTAAACCTGCGGCGACAGCATTCGGATGGTAATTATGCTCACGAACGACTGCCATCACTTTCTCAACGGTCTTATCGCTGACACGATACTGCTTTGCTTTACCGTTAATCACATAGCTGGCCGTGGTTCTCGACACGCCGGCGAGCCGGGCGATTTCATCCAGTTTCACAATTGCCCCTCAAAAAAAGAAAAGAGTCCATGGCCCTGTCAAGGTTATGGTTAAATATTTTAACATCTAAACGCAGAATAGCCTTCACGGCAACCGCTTTTGTCTGCGTTGTCGGCGGATTACGCAAAAAAAAGCCCGGCTTTGGCTACCGGGCTGAAAGAGGCGAACCTATTGCGCTACTCACGCATGATTTTATCGCCGCGCGAGAGGCCAACAACGCCAGAGCGCGCAACTTCAACAATTTTTGCCACATCCCTGACAGAGGCCAGGAAAGCGTCCAGCTTATCGCTCGTTCCGGCAAGCTGGACAGTATATATAGAAGGCGTGACGTCAATAATCTGCCCACGGAAAATATCCGTGTTGCGCTTGACCTCTTCACGGCCGTAACCGCTGGCCTGAATTTTCACCAGCATCACTTCACGTTCGACGTAAGCCCCCTGCCCCAGCTCGCTGACGCGCAACACGTCCACCAGCTTGTGCAATTGCTTTTCGATCTGCTCAAGCACTTTCGCATCGCCGACAGTCTGGATCGTCATGCGCGAGAGCGTAGGGTCATCGGTCGGTGCCACGGTCAGGCTTTCAATGTTATAGCCGCGCTGGGCAAAGAGCCCAATAACCCGCGACAGTGCGCCCGACTCATTTTCCAGTAATACAGATAATATCCGGCGCATATCAGGTTCTCTCCGTTTTGCTTAACCACATTTCATCCATACCACCGCCACGAATATGCATCGGATAAACGTGCTCTGTGCCATCGACGATAACGTCCATGAAGACGAGGCGATTGTTTTTTACGTGCTCAAGCGCTTCGCCGAGCTTCGCTTCCAGCTCTGACGGATCGGTTACCCGCATGCCAATATGACCATAGGCTTCAGCCAGACGGACAAAGTCCGGAAGTGATTTCATATAGGACTGAGAGTGACGGCCCGAATAAATCATATCCTGCCACTGTTTTACCATGCCGAGGTAACCGTTATTCAGGTTCAGCACTAGCACTGGCAGTTCATATTGCAGCGCAGTAGAAAGTTCCTGAATATTCATCTGTATACTGCCGTCACCCGTTACGCAGATAACCGTTTCGTTTGGCAACGCCAGCTTTACCCCCAGCGCGGCGGGCAAACCAAAGCCCATCGTGCCGAGCCCGCCTGAGTTGATCCAGCGACGCGGTTTATCAAACGGGTAATACAGCGCAGCAAACATCTGATGCTGGCCCACGTCAGAAGTGACATACGCATCGCCATTGGTCAGACGCCAGATCGTCTCGATCACCGCCTGCGGTTTGATGTTCTCACTTTGCGTGTCGTATTTAAGGCACTGACGGCCACGCCATTGCTCGATTTGTTGCCACCAGTCGCGGATCTCGTCCAGCGGTTGAGAGGCGGTCTCCTGCGCCAGCAGATCCAACATTTGATCCAGCACCTGTCGTGCGTCTCCCACGATCGGCACATCCGCCGGCACCGTTTTAGAGATAGAAGTAGGATCGATATCAATGTGCAGCACCGTCGCATTCGGGCAGTATTTCGCCAGGTTGTTCGTGGTGCGATCGTCAAAACGCACGCCGACGGCGAAAATCACGTCAGAATTGTGCATCGTCATATTGGCTTCGTAGGTGCCGTGCATACCCAGCATGCCCAGCGCCTGCCGATGCGTGGCAGGGAATGCCCCCAGCCCCATCAGTGATGACGCGACAGGAAGATTGAGCCTCTCGATCAGTTCGCGTAGTTGCGTTTCGCAGGCTGCATTGACGGCGCCGCCCCCCACATAGACCACCGGTTTTTTCGCAGACAGCAGCGTTTGAAGCGCACGTTTAATCTGTCCTTTGTGCCCTTGCGTGGTCGGATTATACGAACGCATGCTCACCGACTCAGGCCAAAGGTAAGGCAGTTTATTCGCCGGATTGAGAATATCTTTTGGCAGATCGACAACCACTGGCCCAGGACGACCGCTGGCGGCCAGCCAGAAGGCTTTTTTCAGTACGCCCGGGATATCTTCAGTTTGTTTAACCAGAAAGCTGTGCTTCACCACGGGGCGTGAGATCCCCACCATGTCGCACTCCTGAAACGCATCATAGCCAATCAGCGACGTCGCCACCTGTCCGGAAAGAATGACCAGTGGAATAGAGTCCATATACGCAGTCGCTATGCCGGTAATGGCATTGGTCGCCCCCGGCCCGGAAGTGACCAGCACAACACCCACTTCGCCCGTGGCGCGGGCCAGGCCGTCAGCCATATGCACAGCAGCCTGTTCATGACGAACCAGAACATGATCAATACCGCCTACCGTGTGCAGCGCGTCATAAATATCGAGAACCGCGCCTCCGGGATAGCCGAACACTTGTTTCACGCCCTGATCGATAAGCGATCGGACGACCATTTCCGCGCCAGACAACATCTCCATGCTTTGCCTCCAGGCTTTTGTTATAGACGGTCTACAGAATTCATTTCCGCGCCGTCTTCTGACAGGGTAAACCCATCTTATAATGTGCAGAGTGATGGATACCTTAACCGCTCGTTATGAGGCAGGCAATTAGCAAACGGGATGCGGGAATGAGCAATAAAAGCAGAAAAAACAGCTGACAGACATGAATATGGTGAATTCGTCTGGTATGAGTGGAGACAATAATAATTCATCTCTTAAAAAGAGGATGGATCAGGAAATCATCTATTTTTGAGCATGCATAAGTAACTGAAAAAATGAACACAGAACATAATATCGCCAGTTTTAAAAACCGCAGAATAAACCGCATGACGCCATGCGGTTTATTCACCAGAACCTAGCGACGGCAAATATTGATCAGCAGCTCTTCCATCCACTGATGCCCTTTATCCCGACCCGCAGCCTCATGCCAGGAAAGATAACAGGTACGGCTATTAAGCTTGAGCGGCAGAGGTAAAATTTGCAGATTCAGTGAATCGGAGAACTCTTCAGCAAGCCAGCGCGGCGCAATAGCGACTAACTGCGTCTGAGAAACGACATTTAATACGCTGACCATGGCCATTCCCTGATAAGCCACGCAGGCTTGTTTATCGGCGGTGTCATACCACGGCTGACTGAATGAGGCATATCTGTCAAGAGCAACAACGGCGTGTTGCTCACTGTAAACATCGCTTTCACGCAGCGGCGAATTCATACGGGGATGTTTTTTACTGGCGACTAACACCATTTCGTCTTTGAACAACGGAACACAGGCAAACTCTGGACGGCGGAACTCTTCGTATCCCAGAACAAACTCTGTTTCCTGATAACGAAGCTGGTGTTCAGTGTTTTGATTTAATGATGATTTAAAAACGAGATGAATATTTGGGGCGATCTGTTCAACTTTATTATATATAACAGACGTCAAATAATTATCTAACGGACTGCAAACACAGAGATGGAAAACCCGCTCACTGCTTAAGGGTTCAAAGCCCGAACCGGGAAGTTCATTTTGAACCAGCTGTAGCGCCTGACGAATCGAACCGAATAGCTGGAATGCACGCGCTGTAGGCTGAATTCCCCTCCCATAACGAACGAATAACTCGTCGTTAAACATCACCTTAAGTCTGGCTACGGCATTACTCACGGCAGGCTGAGACATTCCCAGAGATTGCGCTGCTCGCGTAATATTCTGCTCCTGCATCACTGCATCGAATACAGTTAACAAGTTAAGATCCACTGTGCGTAACTGAGGCTTAACCCCATCATAAGTCTGTGGTTGGTTAATATTATTTTCTGGCATTTCTGACTCCACCGTCACGCTAAATTCCCTTTGCCCAGGTACAGTAATAACTTCGAAAAATATGATTTACCATGCATATACAACAAGCGAAAGGAAATTATTTAAAATTCGGAATATATAAAGAGCCCCATTCACCGAGCGGCTTTACGCACCCCATAAATGAAGAGTTAAAAATCGTTCAAAAGATATCTCAAACTTTATTGTGAGCATGAAACCATAAACCAGACAAATACACAATCAACGCTCTCATTAATAATGACTTAAGCGTTAATAAACTATTAATAGTATACAACGCATATTCATTAACAAATTGATATCAATTTTGATAACTTACTTACCCGTAAATCATTCATGAAGTTTATAAATCAATGATATGAAACACATTCCATTTCATAGCATGTTGGTGAAAATAGTATGTTCAATTGCTACCAATTATATTCAAATTATTCCAGAGATGAATCCCCAGTCCAATAATAGACAATAAAATCGTTTAGCCACGCACAAACCAGCACAATTAGCTAATGTATTCTCCCTGCGTTGGGTCCCCGTTTTGTCGGGGAGGGGTTGACATGAGTCGGCGTATCCAGTACCACTAAAAGCATATCGCATTCACCTGGAGCAGGATTCATGATTCGCACCCTTCGTTTCACCGGTCTACTACTACTAAACGCATCCACTGTGCGCGGTAGACTGGCGGGCGAAATTCAGCGTTGAATCGTCTTCAGTAAAACTAAAAACCCGCGCCACTGCGCGGGTTTTTTTATGCTCGTAGCAAGGCGCCCTAAGACTGACAAGGACCTAACCCATGAGCCAGCAAGTCGTTATTTTCGATACTACTTTACGTGACGGTGAACAGGCATTACAGGCGAGCCTGAGTGTTAAAGAAAAACTGCAAATTGCGCTGGCCCTGGAACGCATGGGTGTAGACGTAATGGAGGTCGGTTTTCCTGTCTCCTCGCCGGGTGATTTTGAGTCAGTGCAGACTATCGCCCGCACCATCAAAAACAGCCGCGTGTGCGCTCTGGCTCGCTGCGTTGAGAAAGATATCGATGTGGCCGCGGAATCCCTGAAAGTTGCAGAAGCTTTCCGTATCCATACTTTTATAGCCACCTCCCCCATGCACATTGCAACCAAGTTGCGCAGCACGCTGGATGAAGTGATCGAACGTGCGGTGTATATGGTTAAACGGGCGCGTAACTACACTGACGACGTGGAATTTTCCTGTGAAGATGCAGGCCGCACGCCGATTGACGATTTGGCCCGTGTAGTGGAAGCCGGTATTAATGCCGGAGCCAGAACCATCAACATCCCGGATACCGTCGGCTACACCATGCCGTTTGAGTTTGCCAACATCATTACTGGTCTGTATGACCGCGTACCAAATATTGATAAAGCCATTATCTCTGTACACACCCACGATGACCTGGGTCTGGCCGTTGGCAATGCTATCGCGGCGGTGCACGCCGGCGCGCGTCAGGTAGAAGGCGCGATGAACGGCATCGGCGAACGCGCAGGCAACTGTTCGCTGGAAGAAGTGATCATGGCGATCAAAGTGCGCAAAGACATCATGGACGTGCACACACGCATCAATCACAACGAAATCTGGCGCACCAGCCAGACCGTCAGCCAGATTTGCAACATGCCGATCCCGGCCAACAAAGCGATTGTCGGTACGGGCGCGTTCGCTCACTCTTCCGGTATCCACCAGGATGGGGTGCTGAAGAACCGTGAAAACTACGAAATCATGACTCCGGAATCCATCGGTCTGAACCAGGTTCAATTGAACCTGACCTCACGCTCTGGTCGCGCGGCAGTGAAGCACCGTATGGAAGAGATGGGCTACAAGGACAGCGATTACAACATGGATCAGCTGTACGACGCCTTCCTGAAGCTGGCGGACAAGAAGGGCCAGGTGTTCGATTACGATCTGGAAGCGCTGGCATTCATCAACAAACAGCAGGAAGAGCCAGAGCACTTCCGTCTGGACTACTTCAACGTCCAGTCCGGCTCAAGCGACATCGCCACCGCCTCCGTGAAGCTGGCCTGCGGGGATGAAATTAAAGCGGAAGCCGCCAACGGCAACGGCCCTGTGGATGCCATTTACCAGGCGATTAACCGCGTCACTGAGTACGACGTAGAGCTGGTGAAATACGACCTGACGGCTAAAGGGCACGGTAAAGACGCCCTGGGTCAGGTGGATATCGTCGTCAATTATAACGGTCGCCGCTTCCACGGTGTGGGTCTGGCGACAGATATCGTCGAATCCTCCGCGAAAGCGATGGTGCATGTCCTGAACAACATCTGGCGCGCCGCCGAAGTCGAAAAAGAGTTGCAACGCAAAGCTCAGAATAAAGAGAACAACAAGGAAACCGTGTGATGTCGAAGAATTACCATATTGTTGTGTTGCCGGGTGACGGTATTGGCCCGGAAGTGATGGCACAGGCGCTGAAAGTACTGGAAGCCGTTCGTTCGCGTTTTGCGATGAAAATTACCACCAGCCACTACGATGTGGGCGGTATTGCGATTGATAACCACGGTACGCCATTGCCGAAAGCCACTGTGGAAGGCTGTGAAAATGCCGATGCCGTGCTGTTTGGCTCCGTGGGCGGCCCTAAGTGGGAACATTTGCCGCCAGCAGAGCAGCCGGAGCGCGGTGCGCTGCTGCCGCTGCGTAAACATTTCAAACTGTTCAGCAACCTGCGTCCGGCGAAGCTGTACCCGGGGCTGGAAGAGTTCTGCCCGCTGCGCGCGGATATCGCGGCCAACGGTTTCGACATTCTCTGCGTGCGTGAGCTGACCGGCGGCATCTACTTCGGTCAGCCAAAAGGTCGCGAAGGCAGCGGTCAGCATGAGAAAGCGTTTGATACCGAGGTCTATCACCGTTTTGAAATTGAACGTATCGCCCATATCGCGTTTGAGTCAGCGCGCAAACGCCGCCGTAAAGTGACCTCTATTGATAAAGCGAACGTGCTCCAGTCTTCCATTTTGTGGCGCGAAATCGTCAGTGAAGTCGCTAAGCAGTACCCGGACGTTGCGCTGTCGCATATGTATATCGACAACGCAACGATGCAGCTGATCAAAGATCCGTCTCAGTTTGACGTGCTGCTGTGCTCCAACCTGTTCGGCGATATTCTCTCGGATGAATGCGCCATGATCACTGGCTCCATGGGCATGCTGCCCTCGGCCAGCCTGAACGAAGAAGGCTTTGGCCTGTACGAACCGGCGGGGGGCTCCGCGCCGGATATCGCAGGCAAAAACATCGCCAACCCGATTGCGCAGATCCTCTCCCTGGCTCTGCTGCTGCGCTACAGCCTGGATGCAGGCGATGCAGCAACCGCAATTGAAAACGCCATTAACCGGGCGTTAGAAGAAGGCGTCCGTACCGGTGATTTAGCACGCGGCACGGCGGCAGTCAGTACCGATGAAATGGGCGACATCATTGCCCGCTATGTCGCTGAAGGGGTGTAATCATGGCTAAGACGTTATATGAGAAGTTGTTTGATGCGCACGTTGTTTACGAGACGCCAGACGAAACCCCACTGTTGTACATCGACCGTCATCTGGTACACGAAGTGACGTCTCCTCAGGCATTTGACGGCCTGCGTGCGCACAAGCGCCCGGTGCGTCAGCCGGGTAAAACCTTTGCCACGATGGATCACAACGTTTCCACCCAGACCAAAGACATTAATGCATCTGGCGAGATGGCACGTATCCAGATGCAGGAGCTGATTAAGAACTGTAACGAGTTTGGCGTGGAGCTGTACGATCTGAACCACCCCTATCAGGGCATCGTCCACGTAATGGGGCCTGAACAGGGTATTACTCTGCCGGGCATGACCATTGTCTGCGGCGACTCCCACACCGCGACGCACGGCGCATTTGGCGCCCTGGCGTTCGGGATTGGCACCTCTGAAGTGGAACACGTTCTGGCGACGCAGACCCTGAAGCAGGGCCGCGCCAAAACCATGAAGATTGAAGTGAAGGGAAAAGCCGCGCCGGGTATCACCGCGAAAGATATCGTGCTGGCGATTATCGGCAAAACCGGCAGTGCAGGTGGTACCGGTCACGTCGTTGAGTTCTGCGGCGACGCTATCCAGGCGCTGAGCATGGAAGGTCGTATGACCCTGTGCAACATGGCCATTGAGATGGGTGCCAAAGCAGGCCTGGTGGCCCCAGACGACACCACCTTCAACTATGTGAAGGGGCGTCTTCATGCGCCGAAAGGACAGAATTTTGACGACGCGGTAGCGTACTGGAAAACCCTGAAAACGGACGAGGGGGCAATTTTTGATACCGTTGTGACGTTGCAGGCGGAAGAGATCGCCCCGCAAGTCACCTGGGGCACCAACCCGGGCCAGGTCATTTCCGTCAACGACAGCATTCCTGACCCGGCTTCCTTCGCCGATCCGGTCGAGCGCGCGAGTGCGGAAAAGGCGCTGGCTTACATGGGGTTGAAACCCGGCGTACCGCTGACCGACGTGAGCATTGATAAAGTGTTCATCGGCTCCTGCACTAACTCCCGTATCGAAGATTTACGCGCTGCGGCAGAAATTGCAAAAGGCCGCAAAGTGGCACCGGGCGTGCAGGCGCTGGTTGTGCCGGGCTCCGGTCCGGTGAAAGCCCAGGCGGAAGCGGAAGGTCTGGATAAGATCTTTATCGAAGCAGGCTTCGAGTGGCGCCTGCCCGGCTGCTCCATGTGTCTGGCGATGAACAACGACCGCCTGAATCCGGGCGAGCGCTGTGCCTCCACCAGCAACCGTAACTTTGAAGGCCGTCAGGGCCGCGGTGGGCGCACCCACCTGGTCAGCCCGGCAATGGCCGCCGCTGCGGCAGTCACCGGTCATTTCGCCGATATTCGCAGCCTGAAATAAGGAGACAATCATGGCAGAGAAATTTACCCAACAT
This sequence comes from Enterobacter cloacae complex sp. ECL411, assembly GCF_021869665.1. NCBI lineage: Bacteria > Pseudomonadati > Pseudomonadota > Gammaproteobacteria > Enterobacterales > Enterobacteriaceae > Enterobacter > Enterobacter cloacae complex sp. ECL411. The sequence continues at coordinate 739,203 of NZ_CP091486.1, read as the reverse complement.
ACGGGCCGTGTTGTCCCGCTGGACGCCGCTAACGTCGATACTGACGCGATCATTCCTAAACAGTTTTTGCAGAAAGTGACGCGCACGGGTTTTGGGGCGCATCTGTTCAACGACTGGCGCTTCCTCGACGATAAAGGCGAAGTGCCGAACCCGGAATTCGTCCTGAACTTTCAGGAATACAAAGGCGCCTCCATTTTGCTGGCGCGGGAAAACTTTGGCTGCGGATCGTCGCGTGAACACGCGCCATGGGCATTGACCGACTACGGTTTTAAAGTGGTTATCGCCCCAAGCTTCGCGGATATCTTCTACGGCAACAGCTTCAACAACCAGCTGCTGCCGGTGACGCTGAGTGACGAACAGGTCGATGAACTGTTTGCGCTGGTGCAGGCAAATCCGGGGATGTCGTTTGAAGTGGATCTGGAAGCAGAAGTGGTGAAAGCCGGTGACAAGACCTACAGCTTTAGCATTGATGCGTTCCGTCGCCACTGCATGCTGAACGGTCTGGATAGCATTGGCCTGACGCTGCAGCACGAAGAGGCTATCTCCACCTACGAGAAAAAACAACCTGCGTTTATGGGCTAAAGGCAATGGCCCGCAGGGCGCGGGCCATTGATAAGGGTGCGTTGAGGCGTAACCACTCTGGAGAGGCGGGGAAAAAACCCGCCAATACCGCTAACGTTTTGCTTCGTAAGCCAACACTGCCGCCAGCTCTGTTTTCTCCTGTCTGAAGTGCAGCTCACACAGCGAGTCACGCACCATCCAGGTGAAGATCAACAACGTCGTACAGATCAGAAACAAACCTAACAGCAGAGTACGTTTTGGCATTCCAGCCTCCTTATTGCTTTTCGGCAATGAAGAGACTAACCTCGCAATGTTGGTTGTGAAGTTGGTCTCCCCATCAGTTTTTTTGATGTGGGACTCTCCACTGTTTGCCTCTTGCGAAAGCCTGAGGCAAACAGCCTCAAGCACCCGTCACGCACTTTATGCGCCTTCTCTGCTCCTGTCAGAAAATCGTTTCATTTCGTGAAGCCGCCTTCCAGAATCAAACGTCTTTAACCCGGCACGTTAACACAAGCGTGATGACCGAAATCGCTGCGATCACCCAGTACACGGATGCATGTCCATAGCTTTGCGACAGCGCCCCCTGAATCACCCCTGCCAGAATCACGCCGGTAGAGATACTGTTAGTAAACAGCGTGGTCGCGGAGCCTGCTCGCCCCGGCATTAAATCCTGGAACCAGAGCATGCCGATCCCGGCAACGATTCCGATAAATACCGCGTTAAATAGCTGTAACGCCAGCAAAGCTTCACGCGAATGGAAAAGGATTAACCCCGCGTAGAACACCACCCCAGCCGCCACGGCGACGACCATCATCCGACGCTTTCCGAAACGTTTTACGTAGTAACCCGCCAGAATCATCGCCGGGATCTCCAGCCCGGCAGCGGTGCCCATCAGGATCCCCGCGAGCTTGTCGGGCAGTCCCAGATCGCTGCTGATCCACAGCGGCATATCGATAATGTACATGGTGTTGCAGGTCCACATCAGCGTGGAGGCGATAAACAACATGCGGACGTTTTTATCCTGCCAGCCGCTTACCTGGGTGATGGGCTTGTCCGTCACCTGCTCTACGCGCGCCACCGATGGCAGCACAAAGGCTATCAGCGCCAGGCTGATGGCAAAAATTCCCGCGGCGATGGTGAACATGACGGTGAAACCGTAGTTCAGCGCCAGCATGAACGCCAGCGGGGGGCCGATGACCCATGCGAGAGAGAGCTGCGCACGCATCACCGAGCTGAACATCACCACTTCCCGCGCCGAGTTGTCGGCGTACTCCCGGGCCAGGGCGAAGAGCTGCGGCATGGCGGTGTTCGCCAGAGAGGCCAACAGCACGCCACAGGTGATAAGCGTCAGGTAGTGACGATTAAAGGCAAACAGCAACGCGTTGCCCACGGCCATGGCGCAACAAAAGAGGATCAGCTTGCGGCGATCGCCCTGGCTGTCGGATCGTTTCGCCAGCCACAGGCTGACGAGGATCCCGGCAATGGCGTTGACGGTGTAGAACAGGCCTACCCAAAATGGCTGCGCCCCAACCTCACGACTGAGAAACAGGCTCAGCGTCGGCGCCTGTAGCGCACCGGCCACGCCCATCATGAAGGCCACCAGCATAAAAGCGGCGTACACGCCGTTCAGGCGTCGCCCCATCGTCATCAACCAGAGCATGCGCAAGTCCTTATGAAAGCGAATCGAAATTGGGTGAAATAGTAAACGAAAAAAGCCAGCAAAAACATTTTGCTGGCGGGTGATTAGCACCAATACTCAGTCACACATGATCGAGGCGAGTTAGCGAGAAGAGGTCGGTTTCGTAACGTCCCACTGCATCAGATCTTCCAGTATTCTCAGCCGCTGCTCTGCGCACTGGCGGGCCAGCCAGGACACTCCCTTTGTCGCTGAAAAATAGTGCTGATAAAACTGACGTGCGGTAGACCTCTTCATAATTTACCTCCTCGCTTCATCGATAAGGATTATTGGCTTAATATAGGGATTAATAAATTGCTGATTTTTTGTCAGGAGTTCCTCTTTTATGCCTTCTGGTCGTCTGCAACAACAATTTATCCGCCTCTGGCAGTGCTGCGAGGGGCAATCGCAGGAGACCACGCTGAACGAGCTGGCTGAGCTCCTCAACTGCTCCCGGCGTCATATGCGTACCCTCCTTAACACCATGCAGCAGCAGGGCTGGCTAAACTGGGAGGCCGAAGCCGGACGCGGTAAGCGCTCGCGCCTGACTTTCCTCTATACCGGCCTGGCGTTGCAGCAACAGCGGGCGGAGGATCTGCTGGAGCAAGACCGCATCGATCAGCTGGTCCAGCTGGTGGGCGACAAAGCCGCCGTGCGCCAGATGCTGGTCTCGCATCTGGGACGCAGCTTTCGTCAGGGACGCCACATTCTGCGAGTGCTTTACTATCGCCCAATGAAAAATCTGTTGCCCGGTACGGCGTTACGTCGCTCTGAAACCCACATGGCCCGGCAGATTTTTAGCGGCCTGACGCGGATAAATGAGGAAAACGGGGAACTGGAAGCGGATATTGCCCATCACTGGCAACAGGTGTCTCCGTTGCACTGGCGCTTCTTTTTACGTCCCGGCATTCATTTCCACCATGGACGCGAGCTGGAGATGCGCGACGTTATCGACTCCTTAGAACGCGCCCGCACGCTGCCGCTCTACTCGCATATCGCGCGGATCCACTCCCCAACGGCATGGACGCTGGATATTGAGCTATCGCAGCCGGACAAATGGCTTCCGTGGCTTCTGGGCTACGTGCCCTCGATGATCCTGCCTGCCGAGTGGCGATCCCTGAACAATTTTTCCAGCCAGCCGATTGGTACGGGCCCCTACTCCGTTTCACGGAACAACAGTAATCAGCTGAAGATCCGCGCCTTTGATGATTACTTTGGCTATAGGGCGCTGATCGACGAAGTCAACGTCTGGGTACTGCCGGATCTCAACGAAGAGCTGAGCGCAGGCCTGACGCTGGAAGGGCCAACAGCCGGTGAAAAGGCGTTCGAAAGCCGCCTGGAGGAGGGCTGCTACTACCTGCTCTTCGATAGCCGCAGCCATCGCGGGGCGAATCACGACGTACGCAGGTGGATCAGCCATGTTCTGGCGCCCGCTAACCTGATTTATCACGCAGAGGAGCAATACCAGACCTGGTGGTTCCCGGCCTATGGCCTGCTTCCGCGCTGGCACCATGCGCAGCCAGTACGCAGTGAAAAACCTGCCGGACTGGAGACCATCACCCTCAGCTACTATCGCGATCACATTGAACACCGGTTTATCGCAAGGATCATGAGTAAGCTGCTGGCAGCCGAGGGCGTGACGCTGGCGATACAGGAAGTGGACTATGATGAATGGCACCGTGGAGATGTTATCAGCGATATCTGGCTCAACAGTGCGAACTTCACGCTGCCGCTTGATTTTTCGCTCTTCTCTCACCTGTATGAAGTGCCCCTGATTCAGCACTGTATCAATCGGGACTGGCAGCGAGACGCCGCACGGTGGCGGGCAGGAGAAATGGATCTGGCCGCCTGGTGTCAGGAGCTGCTGGCCGGGCAGACGATCGTACCGCTGATTCACCACTGGCTGCTGATCCAGGGTCAGCGCAGCATGCGCGGCCTGCGAATGAATACCCTGGGCTGGTTTGATTTTAAATCCGCGTGGTTTGCGCCGCCGGAGCCATAACGCTTTCGTAATATTCACCAAATCATTACAATAGCGCCGTTCTCAACGGGGTGCTGCATCACTGATGTGCGCTGAGATAATACCCGTCGAACCTGATCCGGATAACGCCGGCGAAGGGATTTGAGGCTGTCTCTCAAAATCCTTTGCCACTCAACCCTGAGGTGCAAAGTGTTAAAAAACGTTCTTCCTCTGCTGGCGCTGTTTGCGCTGCCTGTTTTTGCTAAGCCTGTCCTGACGGTCTACACCTACGACTCCTTCTCCGCCGACTGGGGCCCCGGCCCGGCGGTGAAAAAAGCCTTTGAAGCCGACTGCAACTGCGAGCTGAAATTCGTGGCACTGGAAGATGGTGTCTCTCTGCTTAACCGGCTGCGTATGGAAGGCAAAAACAGCAAAGCCGACGTGGTGCTCGGGCTGGATAACAACCTGCTGCAAGCCGCCACTCAAACCAGACTGTTCGCCAAAAGCGGCGTGGCGGCAGATGCCGTCAACGTGCCGGGCGGCTGGAAAAACGACACCTTCGTTCCCTTTGATTACGGTTACTTTGCGTTTGTCTACGATAAAAACAAGCTGAAGAATCCGCCCAAAAGCCTGAAAGAGCTGGTCGAAAGCGATCAGAAGTGGCGCGTGATTTATGAAGATCCGCGCACCAGCACGCCGGGTCTGGGGCTGCTGTTGTGGATGCAGAAAGTCTATGGCGACAAAACGCCTGAGGCGTGGCAGAAACTGGCTGCGAAAACCGTTACCGTCACCAAAGGCTGGAGCGAAGCCTACGGCCTGTTCCTGAAAGGCGAAAGCGACCTTGTGCTGAGCTACACGACTTCTCCGGCCTACCACATTATCGCCGAGAAGAAAGACAACTACGCTGCCGCGAACTTTGCTGAAGGGCATTATTTGCAGGTGGAAGTGGCCGCCCGCACCGCCGCGAGCAAACAGCCGGAGCTCGCCGAGAAATTCCTGAAGTTTATGGTTTCACCGGCATTCCAGAATGCTATTCCGACAGGAAACTGGATGTACCCGGTCACTGATGTTGCGCTGCCGGCAGGTTTTGAGCAGCTGAACAAACCGCAAACCTCCCTGGAATTTACGCCGCAGCAGGTTGCCACCCAGCGCGCCGCATGGATAAGTGAATGGCAACGCGCCGTCAGCCGCTGATCCCCGGCTGGTTAGTTCCCGGGCTGCTCGCCGCTATACTGATGGTGGTCGTCAGCCTGGGTGCATTCCTTGCGCTGTGGTTTAACGCGCCAGAGAGCGATCTGCTTGCCCTCTGGCACGACAGCTATCTCTGGCACGTCATCCGTTTCTCCTTCTGGCAGGCGTTTCTTTCCGCGCTGCTGTCGACGCTCCCGGCCATTTTCCTCGCGCGCGCCCTCTATCGCAGACGTTTCCCCGGCAGGCTTGCCCTGCTGCGGCTGTGCGCGATGACGCTGATCCTGCCCGTGCTGGTGGCGGTGTTCGGCATTCTGAGCGTCTATGGTCGGCAGGGATGGCTGGCATTCCTTTTCAACCTGCTTGGTCTGGAATGGACCTTCTCGCCATACGGCCTGAAAGGCATTCTGCTGGCGCATATTTTTTTCAATATGCCGATGGCCACGCGCCTCTTTTTACAGGCGCTGGAAAACATTCCCGGTGAGCAGCGTCAGATTGCCGCCCAGCTTGGCATGCGCGGCTGGTCGTTCTTCCGCTTTGTCGAATGGCCGTGGCTGCGACGCCAGATTGCCCCGGTTGCCGCGCTAATCTTTATGCTCTGCTTCGCCAGCTTCGCGACCGTACTTTCTCTCGGCGGCGGGCCGCAGGCCACCACCATTGAGCTGGCGATCTATCAGGCTTTAAGTTACGACTACGATCCGGGCCGCGCCGCGCTGCTGGCGATCGTGCAGATGGTATGCTGTCTGGCACTGGTGTTACTCAGCCAGAGGCTAAGCAAAACGATCCCCGCAGGAAGCAATAACATGACAGGCTGGCGCGATCCGCAGGACAGCCTGTATAGCCGCGTCGCGGATTTTATGCTGATCGCACTGGCACTCCTGCTTTTGCTGCCCCCGCTGCTGGCCGTTATCGTTGATGGACTGAATCGCAATGTGTTGTCGGTACTGCAACAACCTGTCCTGTGGCAAGCGACGTGGACCTCCTTGCGCATTGCGCTGGCAGCCGGGCTACTGTGCGTGATTCTGACCATGATGCTGCTCTGGAGCAGCCGCGAGCTGTACGCGCGTCATGCCCGTAAAGCCGGACACGCGCTGGAACTGACGGGTATGCTGATCCTGGCGATGCCGGGCATTGTGCTGGCGACCGGATTCTTTTTACTGTTCAACAGCACCATCGGCCTGCCGGAAAGCGCCGACGGCATCGTCATTTTTACCAACGCACTGATGGCCATCCCTTACGCGCTCAAGGTACTGGAAAACCCGATGCGCGACGTCAACAGCCGCTACAGCTTGCTGTGTCAGTCGCTGGGCATGCAGGGCTGGCAGCGCCTGAAGGTGGTAGAATTGCGCGCACTGAAACGTCCGCTCGCCCAGGCGCTGGCGTTTGCCTGCGTGCTGTCGATTGGCGATTTTGGCGTAGTGGCGCTCTTCGGCAACGAGGATTTCCGCACGCTGCCGTTCTGGCTTTATCAGCAAATTGGCTCTTACCGTAGCCAGGACGGCGCCGTCACGGCGCTGCTCCTGTTGCTGCTGTGCTTTGCGTTATTTACCGTTATCGAAAAACTTCCGGGGCGTGATGTTAAAACTGACTGATGTAACCTGGCTTTATGAGCACCTGCCAATGCGTTTTACCCTCTCCGTTCGTCAGGGAGAGCGAATCGCAGTGCTTGGCCCCAGCGGGGCCGGAAAAAGTACCCTGCTCAATCTGATCGCCGGTTTTCTGCAACCTGCCAGCGGGTCGATCGTCATTGATAACGGCGAGTTTACCTACGCTCCGCCGGCTAAGCGCCCGGTGTCGATGCTGTTTCAGGAAAACAATCTGTTCAATCATCTTACGGTCTGGCAGAACATCGCGCTGGGTATGGATCCGGGGTTAAAGCTCAGTGCTGCGCAGCGTCAGACGCTGGAGGCGATCGCCGAACAAATGGGCCTGTCTGCGTTTATCAACAGACTACCGGGGGAGCTTTCCGGCGGCCAGCGCCAGCGCGTGGCGCTGGCACGCTGTCTGGTGCGCGAGCAGCCGCTGCTGCTGCTCGACGAACCCTTTTCGGCGCTCGACCCGGCTCTGCGTCAGGAAATGCTCTCGCTGGTTGAGGAGGTGTGCGAGCGCGAACAACTGACGATGCTGATGGTTTCGCACAGCATTGAAGATGCCGCACGCATCGCGCCGCGATCGGTGGTGATCGCGGAGGGCCGTATTTTGTGGGATGGAGAAACAGAAGAACTTCTGAGTGGTAACGCAGGGGCATCTTCATTGTTGGGTATTCGTGCGGTCTGATGCCCTCACCCTAACCCTCTCCCACGGGGAGAGGGAAAACACCTTAACGGCTCACCACCTTCAACAGGATCTCGCCGTACACCGGCATCAGCGGGTGGCGGATCAGCGCCACCAGCGCTACCACCGCCACGCCGAGCGTAAGTGGGGCCAGCCAGAGCAGGCGCGTGCGCGGGAGATAGCGGGTCAGGCGATCGACGCTCGCTTTCGCGCTGCGCCACAGGCGCCAGCAGAGCCAAACCGCCAGCCACAGCAGCACCGCCGTACCCAGCAGCAGCCATTTAAACTCACCGCTTTGCATACCGTCAGGAATATCAATCGCCGCGCCCGCCAGGATACCCGGCAGGAAGTAGAACGGCGGCCAGAAGACGCAGCCGATGATATTCGGCACCACAAACTTCGCGACGGGCAGATCCAGCATCCCGGCCACCATCGGCACCAGTGGACGCGTTGGCCCAACGAAGCGCCCCACGAGGATGGTGAACATGCTGTGCTGGTGCAGCGCGTGCTCGGTTTTATCCAGCAGCGCTTTGTTTTTTTTCATGAACGACCAGCGGTGTAGCGGCTTCTTAAAGCGCCAGCCCAGCCAGAAGGAGATCCAGTCCCCCAGCAAACAGCCGATAATACCGGCCATCCACGCCTGCCAGAAATTGACCTCGCCGCTGCCGATAAGCGCCCCAAGCCCCGCCATCATCACGGTGCCGGGCAGGATCAGCCCGACCAGCGCCAGCGACTCCAGAAACGCCACCAGCGCCACGGCGATGAGCGAATACATAACGGACTGGGTAATAAAATGTTCCAGCAATGCCTGCATAACTATTCCGGTCAGAAAACGAATCAGCGATTCTGCTTAGCGCCCTGCACCGCGTCAAGGCATCAATTGTCTGAATAGTTTACAAGATGCGCCTGAAGTTCACCTGAATGTTTACCGATTATTCACATCCCGCACGGAATTCGCTCGGGCTGGCACCGGTGCACTTCTTAAACACGCGAGAGAAATAGAGCTGATCTTCAAAGCCAACGTTACGCCCGACGGTGGCGATAGGCATTCGGGTGGTGCTGAGCAGCAGTTTCGCCTGGCTGATGCGCTGATCCTCGCGCCAGCTGAGTACGCTCACGCCAAGCTGCTGGCGGAACAGATGCGACAGCCGTGACGGCGACAGGCACACATGCTGGGCGACGCTGGCAATATCAAACTGGCTGTCGGCAAGGTGGTCGCTGATGTACTGGCAGGCGTCGCGGACGCGGTTGTCCAGCGGCGGATTAAGCGACTCGTTGATGGCCTCCATGCGGCGCAGCAGCACCTGTTCAAGCAGGTTGATGGCCAGCAGTTCGGCGTAGCGCCCTCCCGCCTGCCCTGCCTCAATAATCTGTGCAAACAGCTCACGGAACTGCGCCAGATGCGCCTCATCCGGGCGATAAAAACCGGTTTGCGCGAAAATGGCCGGCCACGAGAGCCACTCCTGCCAGTAGGCGCGCGGACGGAAATAGACCCACTGGTGATACCACTCTTTGGCATCCGGGTGGCGCCCGTAGTGGTGGATCTCCCCCGGCGGGAACAGCAGCATATCACCAGGGCGGCAGATAAACTGCCGATCGCCGTTTTTAATCACCCCTTCCCCGCGAACGGTCAGGTTCAGAATATACCCTTTCATTCCGAGCGGTCGATCGACGTAGAAATCGAGATACCCCTCGGCCTCAATGGGCGTCAGCCCCGCCACCAGATGGGCGTTAAATGAGTATCCCGGCAGCAGGGGATCGTTTTGCGGTTCGGCCATAGATTCAGTTCTCCCAAGGGTCCTGAAGGAAACCAATTGTCCATATCGATAAAAGCAGTATAAAAATGGCCCGCGAAAAGATCCAAAAAGCATCACGCCTCTTTTACGTCCGCCATGTTTCAGCCTTTTCCCCTGATTTCTCCGCCAGCACGGGCGGATAAGCAGTAACAAAAGTGTCTATAAGTACGGCAGAAATGTCCACATTGAATATTTGCACGGCGTCACACTTTCAATCGTAACAGCAATTTAATCCATAAGATTAGCGGATCCTGCCTGACGATTTTTGTCCCCAGTCTCTAATGTTCTTCCATACCTGTTTTGGATGGAGCAACACCATGGCAATTGCAATTGGCCTCGATTTTGGCAGCGACTCAGTTCGCGCGCTGGCAGTGGACTGTACGACTGGCCAGGAAATAGCAACCAGCGTTGAGTGGTATCCGCGCTGGCAAGAGGGGCGCTACTGCGATGCGCCGAACAACCAGTTCCGTCACCACCCGCGCGATTACATTGAATCAATGGAAGCGGCGATCAAAACCGTGCTGGCGGAGCTGACGGATGCCCAGCGGGCCGACGTCGTGGGGATTGGCGTCGACAGTACCGGTTCAACGCCGGCCCCGGTTGATGCAGAAGGCCGCGTACTGGCGCTTCGCCCGGAGTTTGCCGATAACCCGAACGCCATGTTTGTGCTGTGGAAAGACCATACCGCCGTGGAAGAGGCGGAAGCCATCACCCGCTTATGCCACCAGCCGGGCAAAACCGACTACTCGCGCTACATCGGCGGGATCTACTCCAGCGAATGGTTCTGGGCAAAAATCCTGCACGTTACCCGCGCGGATGGGTCGGTCGCACAGGCAGCGGCGTCATGGATTGAGCTGTGCGACTGGGTTCCCGCCCTGCTCTCCGGCACCACTCGTCCGCAGGCTATTCGCCGTGGCCGTTGCAGCGCCGGGCATAAATCGCTGTGGCATGAAAGCTGGGGTGGTCTGCCTCCGGCAGCGTTCTTCGATGAACTCGACCCGATCATCAACAAAAACCTGACATACCCGCTGTTTACCGACACCTTCACCGCCGATATTCCTGTCGGCACGCTCTGCGAAGAGTGGGCGAAACGCCTCGGTCTGCCGCAAAACGTGACCATTTCCGGCGGCGCGTTCGACTGCCATATGGGGGCCGTGGGCGCGGGTGCGCAGCCCAACACGCTGGTAAAAGTTATCGGCACCTCCACCTGTGACATTCTGACGGCAGATAAAGCCAGCGTCGGTGACCGCGCAGTGAAAGGCATCTGCGGTCAGGTTGACGGCAGCGTGGTGCCCGATTTTATCGGCCTCGAAGCGGGTCAATCCGCGTTTGGCGATATCTACGCCTGGTTTGGCCGGGTGCTCGGCTGGCCGCTGGATCAGCTGGCGGCCGCGCATCCTGAACTGAAAAACCAGATTACCACGAGCAAAAAACAGCTCCTGCCGCAGCTCACCGAAGCCTGGGCAAAAAATCCGTCTCTCGATCACCTGCCGGTGGTGCTGGACTGGTTCAACGGCCGTCGTACGCCGTTTGCCAACCAGCGTCTGAAAGGGGTGATTACCGATCTCAACCTGGCGACCGACGCGCCCGCGCTGTTTGGCGGCCTGATCGCCGCCACCGCGTTCGGCGCGCGCGCCATTATGGAGTGCTTCACCGGGCAGGGCATTGACGTGAACAACGTGATGGCTTTGGGCGGTATCGCCCGTAAAAACCCGGTGATCATGCAGGCCTGCTGCGATGTGCTCAACCGTCCGCTGCAAATTGTGGCTTCCGATCAGTGCTGTGCGCTGGGCGCAGCGATTTTCGCGGCCGTGGCCGCAGGCGTCCATGCGGATATCCCGATCGCGCAACAGCATATGGCGAGCGCCGTCGAAAGTACGCTCCAGCCGCAGGCACAGCAGGCACAACGCTTTGAACAGCTTTATCAGCGCTACCAGCAATGGGCAAAAAGCGCCGAACTTCACTATCTCCCTGTCGCCGCCCCGGCCAAAAGCACCGCGGACACTACGGCAACCCTGACACTTTAAGGACACGATAATGACCATTTTTAATAATTATGAAGTGTGGTTTGTGATTGGCAGCCAGCATTTATACGGACCGGAAGCGTTGCAGCAGGTGACGAAACACGCGGAGCACGTTGTGAATGCGCTGAACGCGGAAGCCAAACTGCCGTGCAAACTGGTGCTGAAGCCGCTGGGTACTACGCCGGACGAAATCACTAACATCTGCCGCGATGCCAATTACGATGACAAATGCGCTGGCCTGGTGGTGTGGCTGCACACCTTCTCGCCAGCCAAAATGTGGATCAACGGCCTGGCTATCCTCAACAAACCGCTGCTGCAATTCCACACTCAGTTCAACGCCTCCCTGCCGTGGGACAGCATCGACATGGACTTCATGAACCTGAACCAGACCGCGCACGGCGGCCGCGAGTTCGGCTTCATCGGCGCGCGCATGCGTCAACAGCATGCCGTAGTGACCGGGCACTGGCAGGACGGTCAGGCACAAAAACGCATTGGCTCCTGGATGCGTCAGGCGGTCTCTAAGCAGGATACCCGTCACCTTAAAGTGGTGCGTTTCGGCGACAACATGCGTGAAGTTGCCGTAACCGACGGCGACAAAGTGGCCGCGCAGATCAAGTTCGGCTTCTCCGTGAATACCTGGGCAGTGGGCGACCTGGTGCAGGTGGTGAATGACATCAGCGATGGCGACGTTAACGCGCTGGTGGACGAGTACGAAAGCAGCTACCGCCTGACGCCTGCGGCACAGGTCAACGGCGACAAGCGCCAGAACGTGCTGGATGCCGCACGCATTGAACTGGGCATGAAGCGCTTCCTGGAACAGGGCGGCTTCCATGCCTTCACCACCACCTTTGAAGATCTCCACGGCCTGAAACAGCTCCCGGGTCTGGCGGTACAACGTCTGATGCAGCAGGGCTACGGTTTTGCGGGCGAAGGCGACTGGAAAACTGCCGCTCTGCTTCGCATCATGAAGGTGATGTCAACCGGTCTGCAGGGCGGCACCTCTTTTATGGAGGACTACACCTACCACTTCGAGAACGGCAACGATCTGGTGCTCGGCTCGCACATGCTGGAAGTGTGTCCCTCTATCGCCGTCGAAGAGAAACCGATCCTCGATGTGCAGTACCTCGGCATTGGCGGCAAAGCGGATCCGGCCCGTCTGATCTTCAACACCCGTACCGGCCCGGCCATTAACGCCAGCCTGATCGACCTCGGCGACCGTTTCCGCCTGCTGGTGAACTGCGTCGATGCTGTGGAAACTCCGCATTCTCTGCCGAAACTACCGGTCGCGAACGCCCTGTGGAAAGCGCAACCTGACCTGCCAACCGCGTCGGAAGCCTGGATCCTGGCCGGCGGCGCGCACCACACCGTCTTCAGCCACGCGCTTGACCTGAACGATATGCGTCAGTTTGCCGAGCTGCACGACATCGAACTGACCGTGATTGATAACGACACCCGTCTGCCAGCCTTTAAAGACGCGCTGCGCTGGAACGAAGTCTATTACGGTTCAAAACGCTAAGCCCTGAATGCCCGGTGGCACTTCGTTTACCGGGCCTACGGTTCTGTAGGCCGGATAAGCGCAGCGCCATCCGGCAGGAGACGACAATGTTAGAAGATCTCAAACGTCAGGTACTCGAAGCCAACCTGGCGCTGCCAAAACATAACCTGGTGACCCTGACTTGGGGCAACGTCAGCGCCGTTGACCGGGAAAAAGGCGTGTTCGTGATCAAGCCTTCGGGCGTGGATTACACGGTGATGACCGCGGAAGATATGGTGGTGGTCAGCATCGAAACGGGTGAAGTGGTTGAAGGCGATAAAAAGCCCTCCTCCGATACGCCCACTCACCGCCTGCTGTATCAGGCCTTCCCGACCATCGGTGGGATTGTGCATACCCATTCGCGTCACGCGACCATCTGGGCGCAGGCGGGCCAGCCAATTCCGGCCACCGGCACCACCCACGCGGACTACTTTTACGGCACCATTCCCTGCACGCGTCTGATGACCGATGCGGAGATCGGCGGTGAGTACGAATGGGAAACCGGGAACGTGATCGTCGAAACCTTCGAAAAACAGGGTATCGACGCGGCGCAAATGCCCGGCGTGCTGGTGCACTCCCACGGTCCGTTTGCCTGGGGTAAAAACGCGGAGGACGCGGTGCACAACGCGATCGTGCTGGAGGAAGTCGCCTACATGGGGATCTTCTGCCGCCAGCTGGCACCGCAGTTGCCGGATATGCAGCAAACCCTGCTCGATAAGCATTATCTGCGTAAGCACGGCGCGAAAGCGTATTACGGGCAGTAGCTTGTTGGCCGGATAAGCGCAGCGCCATCCGACTGAACAGGCACTGTATAAAACCCCAGCAAACACCCCTCAACCAGGCTATAATCAGGCCTGGTTTTGTTTTATGGGATAACGCCGTGACGCAGGCGCAAGAAGGCTTTTTACTGACCAGACACTGGCGGGATACCCCTCAGGGTACTGAGGTTGAATTCTGGCTGGCAACGGACAACGGCCCGCTAAACGTTACGCTCCCGCCGCAGGAGTCCGTGGCCTTTATTCCTGAAGCTCACGTCGAGAAAGTGAAACAAATGCTGCGCGGCGAAAACGGCTGGCGCATAACCCCGCTTGAACTGAAAGATTTCCACCGCCAGCCGGTTTACGGCCTCTATTGCCGCGCCCATCGCCAGTTAATGCGCTATGAAAAACTGCTCCGTGAAGCGGGCGTGACGCTTTACGAGGCCGATATTCGCCCGCCTGAACGCTTTCTGATGGAGCGGTTTATCACCGCCCCCGTCTGGGTAGATGGCACCGCGCAAAATGGCAGGATCGTTAACGCGCGCCTCAAGCCTAGCCCGAATTATCGCCCCCCGCTCAAGTGGGTCTCGCTGGATATCGAAACCACCCGCCACGGCGAACTGTACTGCGTTGGTCTGGAAGGCTGTGGGCAGCGGGTTGTCTATATGCTCGGGCCGCCAAACGGCGATGCGTCCGCGCTGGATTTTAATCTGGAGTACGTCAACAGCCGCCCGCAACTGCTGGAGAAGCTCAACCAGTGGTTTGCCGAGCACGATCCGGATGTTCTGATCGGCTGGAACGTAGTGCAGTTTGACCTGCGCGTGCTGCAAAAACATGCCGAGCGTTACCGTATCCCGCTGATTCTGGGGCGCGGCAACAGCGAGCTGGAGTGGCGTGAGCATGGTTTTAAGAACGGTGTTTTCTTCGCGCAGGCTAACGGTCGCCTGATTATCGACGGCATCGAGGCGCTGAAATCCGCCTTCTGGAACTTCTCTTCCTTCTCGCTGGAAGCGGTCGCCCAGGAACTGCTCGGCGAAGGTAAATCCATCGACAATCCCTGGGACCGAATGGACGAGATCGACCGGCGCTTTAATGAAGACAAACCCGCGCTCGCCACCTATAACCTGAAAGATTGCGAGCTGGTGACGCAGATCTTCCACAAAACCGAGATCATGCCCTTCCTGCTGGAGCGGGCGACGGTGAACGGCCTTGCGGTCGACAGGCACGGCGGCTCGGTAGCGGCCTTCAGCCACCTCTATTTCCCGCGGATGCACCGGGCGGGCTATGTCGCCCCTAACCTCGGCGACGTGCCGCCGCAGGCCAGCCCCGGCGGTTACGTGATGGATTCACGGCCCGGGCTGTATGATTCGGTGCTGGTGCTGGATTATAAAAGTCTGTACCCGTCGATTATCCGCACATTTCTGATTGATCCGGTAGGGCTGGTCGAGGGGATGGCGCAGCCAGACGATGCGCACAGTACTGAAGGTTTTCTCGGGGCACGCTTCTCGCGCGAAAAACACTGCCTGCCTGAGATCGTGGGAAACATCTGGCACGGCCGCGACGAGGCAAAACGCCACGGCAACAAGCCGCTCTCACAGGCGCTGAAAATCATTATGAACGCCTTTTACGGGGTGCTGGGCACCAGCGCCTGCCGCTTCTTTGATCCGCGTCTGGCGTCGTCCATCACCATGCGCGGGCACGACATTATGCGCCAGACCAAAGCGTTGATTGAATCCCGGGGTTATGACGTTATTTATGGCGACACCGATTCCACCTTTGTCTGGCTGAAATCGGCCCATTCAGAAGACGACGCCGCGCAAATCGGCAAAGAACTGGTCGCCTTCGTGAACGCCTGGTGGCGCGAAAATTTGCAAAAAGAGCGGTTAACCAGCGCGTTAGAGCTGGAGTTTGAAACCCATTTTGCCCGCTTCTTAATGCCGACCATTCGCGGAACCGACCAGGGCAGCAAGAAGCGCTACGCCGGACTGATTCAGGAAGGCGACAAGCAGCGGATGGTGTTTAAAGGGCTGGAGACAGTGCGCACCGACTGGACGCCGCTGGCACAGCAGTTTCAGCAAACCCTTTATCTGCGGGTGTTCCGCAATGAGCCGTATCAGGACTACGTGCGCGAGACGATAGCCAGCCTGATGGCGGGCGAACTTGACGCGCAGCTGGTGTATCGCAAGCGCCTGCGCCGCCCGCTGGCGGAGTACCAGCGTAATGTTCCTCCGCACGTCCGCGCGGCGCGACTGGCGGATGAAGAGAACGTTCGACGGGGCCGCGCGCCGCAGTATCAGAACCGGGGAACGATCAAATACGTCTGGACAACGAACGGACCAGAACCCGTTGATTACCAGCAGTCTCCGCTCGATTACGATCACTACCTGACCCGCCAGCTTCAGCCTGTTGCGGAGGGAATTTTACCGTTCATCAACGACGACTTTGCTACACTAGTGACAGGACAACTTGGGCTATTTTGACGCGTGACGAAACCGTTGCCATCCAGTACCATAGCGCCCTTTCCATTCCCGGACCCATTTTTCGATGACCGTCTTTTTTGACGGGGTCGAACTATTGCCTGCAATTAAAGATTAGAGCCGAACAACTATGCCTTTTACACTTGGTCAACGCTGGATCAGCGATACAGAAAGCGAACTTGGATTAGGAACCGTCGTTGCCGTCGATGCGCGCATGGTTACCCTCCTTTTCCCTGCTACCGGTGAAAACCGCCTGTACGCTCGCAATGACTCCCCTGTTACCCGCGTAATGTTCAATCCGGGTGATACCGTGACCAGCCATGACGGCTGGCAACTGAAGGTTGAAGACGTAAAAGAAGAGAATGGACTGCTCGCCTACATCGGAACGCGTCTTGATACCGACGAGACAAATGTCATCCTGCGTGAAGTGCTGCTCGACAGCAAACTGGTGTTCAGCAAGCCACAGGACCGTCTGTTTGCCGGGCAAATCGACCGAATGGATCGCTTCTCCCTGCGCTACCGCGCGCGTAAGTTTCAGAGTGAGCAGTACCGCATGCCGTGGAGCGGCCTGCGCGGTCAGCGTACCAGCCTTATTCCCCATCAGCTGAATATCGCCCATGACGTGGGCCGTCGCCATGCGCCTCGCGTGCTGCTGGCTGATGAAGTGGGCCTGGGTAAAACCATCGAAGCAGGCATGATCCTGCACCAGCAGCTGCTCTCTGGCGCTGCCGAGCGCGTGCTGATTGTGGTTCCAGAAACGCTGCAACATCAGTGGCTGGTTGAAATGCTGCGCCGCTTTAACCTGCGCTTCTCCCTGTTCGACGATGAGCGCTATGCCGAAGCCCAGCACGACGCGGACAACCCGTTTGAAACCGAACAGCTGGTCATTTGTTCCCTGGACTTCGTGCGCCGCAGCAAGCAGCGCCTGGAGCATCTGTGCGACGCTGAATGGGATCTGATGGTCGTCGACGAAGCGCATCACCTCGTCTGGAGCGAAGACGCGCCAAGCCGTGAATACATGGCGATTGAGCAGCTTGCCGAGCGCGTACCGGGCGTTCTGCTCCTGACCGCTACGCCGGAGCAGCTGGGTCTTGAGAGCCACTTCGCCCGTCTGCGTCTGCTCGATCCCAACCGTTTCCACGATTTTGAGCAGTTTGTTGAAGAGCAGAAAAACTACCGCCCGGTGGCGGACGCCGTCGCGCTGCTGCTGGCCGGTAATCGTCTCTCTAATGATGAACTTAACACTCTCAGCGATCTGATTGGCGAGCAGGATATTGAGCCGCTGCTTCAGGCCGCGAACAGCGACAGCGATAATGCGGGATCCGCGCGTAAAGAGCTGATCGACATGCTGATGGATCGCCACGGTACCAGCCGCGTGCTGTTCCGTAACACCCGTAACGGCGTGAAAGGCTTCCCGAAACGCGAGCTGCACACCATCAAACTGCCGCTGCCGACCCAGTACCAGACGGCGATTAAAGTCTCCGGCATTATGGGTACCCGTAAATCTGCGGAAGATCGCGCGCGCGACATGCTCTACCCGGAGCAGATTTATCAGGAATTCGAAGGCGACACCGGCACCTGGTGGAACTTCGATCCGCGCGTGGAGTGGTTGATGGGCTACCTCACTGCTCACCGTTCCCAGAAAGTGCTGGTGATCTGCGCCAAAGCCGCTACCGCATTGCAGCTGGAGCAGGTTCTGCGTGAGCGCGAAGGCATTCGCGCCGCCGTGTTCCACGAAGGCATGTCCATAGTTGAGCGCGATCGTGCAGCAGCCTGGTTTGGTGAAGAGGACAGCGGCGCGCAGGTTCTGCTGTGCTCTGAAATCGGTTCTGAAGGCCGTAACTTCCAGTTCGCCAGCAATCTGGTGATGTTCGATCTGCCGTTTAACCCGGATCTGCTGGAGCAGCGTATCGGCCGTCTGGATCGTATCGGGCAGGCGCACGATATTCAGATCCACGTGCCGTATCTGGAGAAAACCGCCCAGTCCGTGCTGGTGCGCTGGTACCACGAAGGGCTGGACGCGTTTGAACACACCTGCCCGACCGGCCGCACCATTTACGATCAGGTCCATGGCGATCTGATCGGTTACCTGGCCGCGCCTGAAAATAGTGAGGGCTTTGATGAGCTGATTAAATCCTGCCGTGAGAAGCACGACGCACTGAAAGCGCAGCTGGAGCAGGGTCGCGATCGCCTGCTGGAGATCCACTCCAACGGCGGTGAAAAAGCGCAGCAGCTGGCCGAAAGCATTGAAGAGCAGGACGACGACACCAGCCTGATCAGCTTCTCCATGAATCTGTTCGACATCGTCGGTATAAACCAGGACGATCGCGGCGAGAACATGATCGTGCTGACCCCGTCCGATCATATGCTGGTGCCGGATTTCCCGGGCCTGCCGGAAGACGGCTGCACTATCACCTTTGAGCGTGATGTGGCGCTGTCCCGCGAAGACGCACAGTTCATTACCTGGGAGCACCCGCTGATCCGCAACGGTCTGGATCTGATCCTCTCCGGCGATACCGGCAGCAGCACCATTTCCCTGTTGAAGAACAAAGCCTTGCCTGTGGGCACGCTGCTGGTGGAGCTGATCTACGTTGTGGAAGCGCAGGCGCCGAAACAGCTTCAGCTTAACCGTTTCCTCCCGCCAACGCCGGTGCGTCTGCTGCTGGATAAAAACGGTACGAATCTGGCCGGCCAGGTGGAGTTTGAAAGCTTCAACCGTCAGTTGAGCGCGGTGAACCGCCATACCGGCAGCAAGCTGGTGAATGCGGTGCAACAGGACGTGCATGCCATTCTGCAACTGGGTGAAACCCAGGCCGAAAAAGCGGCCAGAGTGCTGATTGATGCGGCGCGCAGCGAAGCCGATGAGAAGCTTTCTGCCGAGCTGTCGCGTCTGGAAGCGTTGAAAGCGGTGAACCCGAACATTCGTGACGATGAGCTGGCCGCAATTGAGAGCAACCGCCAGCAGGTGCTGGAAAGTCTGAATCAGGCGGGATGGCGTCTCGACGCCCTGCGTCTTATCGTTGTGACGCATCAGTAAGCGGAGCGCAAAATGGTAATGGAGCCCTACAATCCCCCGATGGATCCGTGGCTGGTCATTCTGTATCAGGACGAGCACATTATGGTGGTTAACAAGCCGAGCGGCCTGTTGTCCGTGCCGGGGCGTCTGGAAGAGCATAAAGACAGCGTGATGACGCGTATCCAGCGCGATTATCCCCAGGCCGAGTCTGTCCATCGTCTGGATATGGCGACCAGCGGCGTGATTGTGGTGGCTCTTAATAAGGCGGCAGAACGTGAGCTGAAGCGTCAGTTCCGCGAGCGCGAGCCGAAGAAGCAGTATGTCGCCCGCGTGTGGGGCCATCCGGCGCAGGCGGAAGGGCTGGTGGATTTACCGCTGATTTGCGACTGGCCGAACCGGCCAAAGCAGAAGGTGTGTTATGAAACCGGCAAGGCTGCGCAGACCGAGTATGAAGTGCTGGAGTACGCGCCGGATAATACCGCGCGCGTCCTGCTGAAGCCGATTACTGGGCGCTCCCATCAGCTGCGTGTGCATATGCTTGCGATGGGTCACCCGATTCTGGGTGACAGATTCTATGCGCCGCCGGAAGCGCTGGTGTTAGCGCCGCGCCTGCAACTGCATGCGCAGACGCTCACCATCACCCACCCTGCTTTCGGCAACGCCATGACGTTCAAAGCCCCGGTGGACTTCTGAAAAAATGGCCCGACACTGTCGGGCCATTTTTTTATTTAAAACCTTTCTGCTCTTTAATCAGCTCGTAGGCTTTCTGGATTTCCTGCGCTTTCTGTTTCGCCATCTCCATCATCTCAGGCGGCAGGCCTTTCGCCACCAGCTTATCCGGATGGTGCTCGCTCATCAGCTTACGATAGGCGCGTTTGATGGTCGTGACATCGTCAGAGGGCTTCACGCCGAGGACATTACAGGCATCTTCAAGCGTAGGGCCACGCTGCGCCTGCTGCCAGCCGCCACCGGACGATTGCTGTTGATAACCGCCGCCAAAGTGCGCGCCGCCCTGCATCATGCGCAGGAACTGATCGAACTGCATGCGGGAAATGCCCAGCTCTTCAGCAATCACATACAGGACGTCCCGTTCATTCGGATGCAGAGAGCCATCCGCGAAGGCGGCCTGGATTTGAATTTCCAGAAACATCCGAATTAAATCAAAGCGCCCGAAGCAGATGCTACGGAACTGCCGCATTTTTTCACGCAGCGGGTAGTTATCCGCTTTACCAATCCGGAATGCATTCTGCGCCGCGACGCGGGATTCGCCGTGCAGATTCATGCGATCCATAAAGACGCTGGCAACCTGAATATCGGCTTCCGTTACGCGCCCTTTTGATTTGGTTAAGTGCCCCATCACCTCGAAGGTGGTGGAGAAGAAGAGTGACTGGCGCTCGCGCTGGTTGGCAAACCAGGCCATTTTGCGGCTGCGTGCTTTATCAAACATATGGCCGATAATGAGGCCAAGAACAACACCCCAGAATCCGGCACCCATAATAATTGCGAACGCAACGCCGATTATTTTACCCCAATACTGCATATACTCCCCGAATGGTCATGTTCCTGGCCGACGCAACGCCATCATTACAGTGGTCGCGCCACGGTCAATTGAGGGACATCGCCTATAATTTGCATTATCATACTCGTCATTCGATAGCGAGCCTAACACTCTGGCGCGCAAACGGGCAGGATTAACGCTGGTACTGCGCTGATGAGTAAGATAGTCTCTGAGCGTTTGTAAGCCGTAGCCACTGATGACGGAACAATAAAATACAACGTATGAAAAAACGTATCCCCACCCTTCTGGCCACAATGATTGGCACCGCCCTGTATAGCCAACAGGGGCTCGCAGCCGATCTCGCCTCGCAGTGTATGCTTGGCGTCCCAAGTTACAATCGCCCACTGGTGAAAGGCGATACGAATGACTTACCCGTCACCATTAATGCCGACAGCGCAAAAGGTAATTATCCTGACAATGCAACCTTTACGGGCAATGTCGATATTAACCAGGGAAACAGCCGTCTGCTGGCTGACGAAGTGCAATTGCACCAGAAGCAGCCGGAAGGTGCTCAGGCGCCTGTCCGTACGGTGGATGCGCTGGGTAATGTGCACTATGACGACAATCAGGTCATCCTGAAAGGTCCGAAAGCCTGGTCGAATCTGAATACCAAAGACACCAACGTCTGGGAAGGTGATTATCAGATGGTCGGTCGTCAGGGGCGCGGTACCGCAGACCTGATGAAGCAGCGCGGCGAGAACCGCTACACCATTCTCGAAAACGGCTCGTTTACGTCCTGTTTGCCAGGGTCAAATACCTGGAGCGTTGTGGGCAGCGAAGTGATCCACGACCGTGAAGAACAGGTTGCAGAGATCTGGAACGCCCGTTTTAAACTCGGCCCGGTGCCCATTTTCTATAGTCCTTACCTGCAACTGCCTGTGGGTGACAAACGTCGTTCAGGCTTCCTGATCCCGAACGCCAAGTACAGCACGTCGAACTACTTTGAGTTCTACCTGCCGTACTACTGGAACATTGCGCCCAACATGGACGCCACGATCACGCCGCACTACATCCATAAGCGCGGTAACATCATGTGGGAGAACGAATTCCGCTATCTGACCAAAGCGGGCGCGGGTCTGATGGAGTTTGATTATCTGCCATCAGATAAGGTGTTCCAGGACGAACATCCGAGCGAAGGTGATAAGCACCGCTGGATGTACTACTGGAAGCACGCCGGGGTATTGGATCAGGTGTGGCGCTTCAACATCGACTACACCAAAGTCAGCGATCCGTATTACTTCAACGACTTCGACTCTAAATACGGGTCCAGTACCGACGGTTACGCCACGCAGAAATTCAGCGTGGGCTACGCCATTGAGAACTTTGACGCGACGGTGTCGACCAAGCAGTTCCAGGTATTTGATACGCAATCGCGTAGTACCTATGGTGCAGAGCCGCAGCTGGACGTGAACTGGTACCAGAACGATGTGGGTCCTTTCGACACGCACGTTTACGCTCAGGCGGTCCATTTCGTCAACACCAACTCGGATATGCCGGAATCAACGCGTCTGCATATCGAGCCGACGATCAATCTGCCGTGGTCAAACGACTGGGCAAGCCTGAATACCGAAGCCAAGCTGATGGCCACCCACTATCAGCAGAAAAATCTGGACTGGTATAACAAACGCTATGGCACCGATCTTGAAGAGTCGGTAAACCGTACGCTTCCGCAATTCAAAATGGACGGGAAGCTGATTTTCGAACGTGACATGGCTCTTCTCGCGGATGGATACACCCAGACGCTTGAGCCACGTATGCAGTATCTGTACGTGCCTTATCGCGATCAGAGCAAAATTCAAAACTACGACTCGTCCTTCCTGCAATCAGACTACAGCGGCCTGTTCCGCGATCGTACCTACGGCGGCCTTGACCGTATTGCGTCTGCTAACCAGTTAACGACCGGCGTCACAACGCGCATTTATGATGATGCTGCCGTTGAACGTTTTAACGTTTCTGTTGGTCAAATCTACTATTTCACCGAGTCTCGTACCGGTGATGACGACATTAACTGGGAGAAAGACAACAAAACGGGCTCACTGGTATGGGCGGGCGACACCTACTGGCGTATGACGGATCGTTGGGGTCTGCGCGGTGGTGTTCAGTACGATACACGACTGGACAATATCGCGACGGGCAGCGCTGCCATCGAATATCGTCGTGATGAAGATCGCATGTTGCAGTTGACGTACCGTTACGCCAGCCCGGAGTATATCCAGGCGACACTGCCAAACTATGCGAATACAGACCAATACAAAGACGGTATTTCACAGGTGGGTACCGCCGCGAGCTGGCCGATCGCCGATCGTTGGTCAGTCGTCGGAGCGTACTACTATGACACGAATGCCCAAAAACCTGCTGACCAGATGCTGGGTCTGCAATATAACTCCTGCTGTTACGCAATACGTGTCGGTTACGAACGCAAACTTAACGGCTGGGATACGCAAAACAGTCAGGGCAAATACGATAACGTGATTGGCTTTAATATCGAGTTGCGCGGCCTGAGCTCTAACTACGGTCTGGGCACGCAGCAGATGCTGCGCTCGAACATTCTGCCGTATCGTAGTTCATTGTAATGTGCTTGATTTACAACGTAATCCGCTTTGCGGTTAATTGAAATGGAAAAAGTATGAAGAACTGGAAAACGCTGCTACTCGGTGTCGCTATGGTTGCGAATACCAGCTTCGCGGCCCCACAGGTTGTCGATAAAGTCGCGGCTGTGGTTAACAACGGCGTCGTGCTTGAAAGTGACGTTGACGGTTTGATGAAATCTGTAAAGCTCAACTCGGGCCAGGCAGGTCAACAACTTCCGGATGACGCTACGCTGCGCCACCAGATCCTGGAACGTCTGATCATGGATCAGATTGTCCTGCAAATGGGCCAGAAAATGGGTGTGAAGATCTCTGACGAGCAGCTCGATCAGGCGATCGCCAACATTGCAAAGCAGAACAACATTACCCCGGACCAGATGCGTAGCCGCCTGGCCTATGACGGCATCAGCTATGCCACCTACCGTAATCAGATCCGTAAAGAGATGCTGATTTCAGAAGTGCGTAACAATGAAGTCCGTCGCCGCGTCACCATCCTGCCTCAGGAAGTGGATGCCCTGGCGAAACAGGTGGGTAATCAGAATGATGCCAGCACTGAACTTAACCTGAGCCACATCCTGATCCCACTGCCGGAAAACCCAACCTCCGATCAGGCGGCTGAGGCGGAAAGTCAGGCGCGCGCTATCGTTGAGCAGGCGCGTAATGGCGATGACTTCGGCAAACTGGCGATCACCTACTCTGCTGACCAGCAGGCGCTGAAAGGCGGCCAGATGGGCTGGGGTCGTATTCAGGAGCTGCCATCCCTGTTTGCCCAGGCGCTGAGCACGGCGAAGAAAGGCGACATCGTCGGTCCAATCCGTTCCGGTGTGGGCTTCCACATTCTGAAAGTGAACGACCTGCGCGGTCAGAGCCAGAACATTTCGGTTACCGAAGTGCATGCGCGCCATATCCTGCTCAAACCGTCTCCGATCATGACTGACGATCAGGCCCGTGCAAAGCTGGAACAGATCGCCGCAGACATCAAGAGCGGTAAAACCACCTTCGATAAAGCGGCAAAAGAGTTCTCTCAGGATCCTGGCTCTGCAAACCAGGGCGGTGACCTGGGTTGGGCGGCAGCGGATATTTACGATCCAGCTTTCCGCGATGCGTTAATGAAGCTGAATAAGGGTCAGATGAGCGCGCCAGTGCACTCCTCCTTCGGCTGGCATCTGATCCAGCTGATGGACACGCGCAACGTGGATAAAACCGACGCGGCGCAGAAAGATCGTGCGTATCGGATGCTGTTTAACCGTAAGTTCTCTGAAGAAGCCGCAACCTGGATGCAGGAACAACGCGCCAGCGCTTACGTGAAAGTGTTGAGCAACTAATGAAACCGCATCGTGTTGTGATCACTCCCGGCGAACCCGCCGGGATTGGGCCTGACCTTGTGGTTCAGCTCGCCCAGCGCAGCTGGCCGGTAGAGTTGGTTGTTTGCGCAGATGCAACACTGTTACAAGACCGGGCAGCCTTGCTCGGTCTGCCTTTAACGCTCCTCCCTTACGTTGAAGGCCAACAGCCCGCACCGCAGCAGGCTGGTACTCTCACCCTGCTTTCTGTTCCGCTCCGTGCACCTGTTGTCCCCGGTGAGTTACACATCGAAAACGGCCACTACGTTGTCGAGACGCTGGCGCGCGCCTGTGACGGTTGCCTTCAGGGCGAATTTGCCGCCCTGATCACCGGTCCGGTGCATAAAGGCGTAATCAACGACGCGGGCATTCCGTTTACCGGGCATACCGAATTTTTCGAAGAGCGTTCGCACAGCCCGAAAGTGGTGATGATGCTGGCAACCGAAGCAATGCGCGTTGCGCTGGTAACAACGCACCTGCCGATCAAAGCCATTCCGGATGCCATTACGCCTGAACTCCTGCGTGAGATCATTGGCATTTTGCATCACGATCTGCAAACCAAATTCGGTATTCCGCAGCCGCATGTGCTGGTTTGCGGCCTGAATCCGCACGCGGGTGAGGGCGGACATATGGGCACTGAAGAGATCGACACCATCATTCCGGTGCTTGAGGAGATGCGGGCGAAGGGGATGAACCTCAGCGGGCCACTGCCTGCCGACACCCTTTTCCAGCCCAAATACCTGGATAAAGCCGATGCCGTACTCGCGATGTACCACGATCAGGGTCTGCCCGTGCTAAAATACCAGGGATTTGGTCGCGGGGTGAATATCACCCTCGGCTTACCCTTTATTCGAACGTCCGTTGACCACGGTACTGCGCTGGATCTGGCAGGCCAGGGAAAAGCGGATGTCGGCAGTTTTATCACGGCGCTTAATCTCGCCATCAAAATGATTGTTAATACTCAATGACTAATCGAGTCCATCAGGGCCACTTAGCCCGTAAACGCTTCGGGCAAAACTTCCTCAACGATCAGTTTGTGATCGACAGTATCGTTTCTGCCATTAATCCGCAGAAAGGCCAGGCCATGGTCGAAATCGGCCCGGGTCTTGCCGCGCTGACCGAGCCGGTAGGCGAACGCCTTGACGAACTGACCGTTATCGAACTCGACCGCGATCTGGCCGCGCGTCTGCAAACGCACCCTTTCCTCGGGCCGAAGCTGACGATTTATCAGCAGGATGCGATGACCATGAACTTTGGCGAACTGTCAGAAAAAATGGGACAGCCGCTGCGCGTGTTCGGTAACCTGCCGTACAACATCTCCACCCCGCTGATGTTCCATCTGTTTAGCTATACTGATGCCATTGCCGACATGCACTTCATGTTGCAAAAAGAGGTCGTTAACCGTCTGGTTGCAGGGCCGAACAGTAAAGCGTATGGTCGTTTAAGCGTGATGGCGCAATATTACTGCAATGTGATCCCGGTATTAGAAGTGCCGCCTTCCGCGTTCACGCCACCACCAAAAGTGGATTCTGCGGTTGTGCGCCTGGTGCCACATAAAACGATGCCGTATCCGGTCAAAGACCTGCGCGTGCTGAGCCGTATAACGACAGAAGCCTTTAACCAGCGCCGTAAAACGATTCGTAACAGCCTTGGCAATCTGTTTACCGTTGACGTGTTAGCTGAGTTGGGCATCGACCCGGCAATGCGTGCGGAAAATATTTCCGTAGAGCAGTACTGCAAGCTGGCTAATTACATCAGCGACAATGCGCCGCCGAAGGAGAGCTAAGCCATGATTGATTCGCCCCGCGTCTGTGTTCAGGTTCAAAGCGTCTACATTGAGTCCCAATCCACACCGGATGAAGAACGTTTTGTCTTTGCTTATACCGTAACCATTCGCAATCTGGGGCGGATGCCTGTGCAACTGCTCGGGCGCTACTGGCTTATCACCAACGGCAATGGCCGCGAAATTGAAGTCCAGGGTGAAGGTGTGGTCGGTGAACAACCCCATATCGCCCCTGGCGAAGAGTATCAGTACACCAGCGGTGCGGTCATTGAAACGCCACTGGGTACCATGCAAGGCCATTACGAAATGGTCGATGCCGACGGTAATGCTTTCCGCATTGCTATTCCTGTGTTCCGTCTCGCCGTACCTACACTTATTCATTAATCTAATGTCTACATATCTGATTGGCGACGTTCACGGTTGCTACGATGAACTGATCGCATTATTAAAACAGGTCGATTTTACTCCCGGGCAGGACACGCTCTGGCTTACAGGCGATTTAGTGGCGCGCGGCCCTGGCTCCCTTGACGTCCTGCGTTACGTCAAATCTCTGGGCGACAGCGTGCGGCTGGTACTGGGCAACCACGATCTGCATCTGCTGGCCGTATACGCCGGGATCAGCCGTAATAAGCCGAAAGATCGCATTACCCCCCTGCTGGAAGCACCGGATGCCGATGAGTTGCTCAACTGGCTGCGTCGCCAGCCACTGCTACAGATTGACGAAGAGAAAAAGCTGGTGATGGCTCATGCCGGCATCACGCCTCAATGGGATCTTGAGACGGCAAAAACCTGTGCGCGCGACGCCGAAGCGGTGCTGGCGAGCGACTCCTACCCGTTCTTCCTTGATGCGATGTACGGCGACATGCCGAATAACTGGAGTGATGACCTCAGCGGCCTGGCGCGGCTACGTTTTATCACCAATGCCTTTACGCGGATGCGCTACTGCTTCCCGAACGGGCAGCTGGATATGTATTGCAAAGATACGCCGGAAAATGCCCCTGCGCCGCTTAAGCCATGGTTTGCGATTCCGGGCCCTGTGACAAACGAATATAGCGTGGTATTTGGGCACTGGGCATCACTGGAAGGAAAAGGCACCCCGGAAAATATCTATGCGCTGGATACCGGATGCTGCTGGGGCGGGGATTTAACCTGCTTACGCTGGGAAGATAAAACCTACTTTGTCCAGCCATCCAACCGACAGCTGGATTTAGGCGAGGGAGAGGCGGTCGCCTCCTGAAGATGTTTATCCTCTCCCTTTGGGGAGAGGATAAAAACGTTAACGACGTTCCAGAATTTCGAAGCAGTAGCTGTGCGAGTTCTGCGCATCCGCATCGTGAAACTCACTGAATACGGACTCCCACTCGTCCGGATCGTAATCCGGAAAATGGGTATCCCCTTCCACTTCCGCATCAATGTGCGTCAGATACAGTTTCTGCGCTTTTGGCAGGAACTGCTCATACACGCGACCACCACCGATCACCATGATCTCTTCGGCATCGCCGCAGGCGGCAATCGCTTCATCAACGGATTTCACCCACTGCACGCGATCGTCAGTGCCCGGCTGGCTACTGATCACAATATTCTTACGACCCGGCAATGGACGACCAATCGACTCCCAGGTCAGGCGGCCCATCACTACTGGCTTGTTTAACGTAGTACGTTTAAACCATGCGAGATCGGCAGGCAGGTTCCACGGCATGGCGTTTTCCATGCCGATAACGCGGTCTACCGCCAGCGCTGCAATCAGACTGATCATTGAAAATTTCCCGGATGCAAAAAATTGCCGCCACTATACGGAAAGCTTAATCTTTCGTCGACTGGCGGCAGGGTAAAGAATTAGAAATTTTTTAATATTGCTGGCAACTCCACTTCACGCAGAGGGTTTACTCTCCGGTTCATCCGCAGGATCGCCGGTATGCTTGCCCTCTTCCGTCCCCTGCCAGCCGTGGCGCTGAACCAGCGACAGGTGATTACGATCCTCGTTGATGATTTCCGTCAGCATGGTGCTGGTGCGTTTAAACACCGCTGCGCGTTCGGTTGCCGTACTGCTCGCCATCGCCACCATCTCTTCCACCATCTCATGGTTAAAGCGGCGGAACAGATCGGCACGTTCACGCGCTTCATACGCACCAAGCCCCAGACTTTCCAGCGCCATGCGGCCAGATTTGAGCGCCCCTTCGAAGGTTTCACGTTCAGGGGCTGCCACCCCCGCCTGACGCAGCTGGATGTAGTGATCCACATCGCGCGCACGGGAGATAATGGTCAGATGCGGAAAATGCTCTTTAACCAGCTCAACCATCTGCATGCTGGTCTCAGGATCGTCGATGGCGTTAATCAGCACCTCGGCTTTCGCCGCCCCGGCGGATTCCAGCAGGTCCGCCCGGGTCGCATCACCGTAAAACACTTTCATATCGAATTTACGCAGCGTATCAACATGGTCAGGATCGTGATCGAGGATAACCATTTTCACACCGCTGGAGAGCAGTAAACGGCCTGCGATCTGCCCGAAGCGGCCAAATCCGGCGATGATCACGCGCGGCTGCTCCTCGTCGATCTCATCGGCTTCTCGCTCCTGTTCGCTTCCCGTTTTTTCCAGACGCGTCAGCAGCACCAGCAGAATTGGCGTTGCGGCCATCGACAGCGCGACCGCCAGGGTCAGCGCTTTTGCCCATTCCGGATCGAGTACATTTGCCATCTGCGCTGCGCCAAAGACCACGAAAGCAAACTCACTCCCCTGTCCCAACAGCACGGCAAACCAGCGGCGTTGCGGTTTTGGCACGTTTAACGGTCGGGCAATCAGCCACAGCATCGCCATTTTAATGACCAGGAAACCCACCAGCAGAATGATAATGCGCAGCGGGTGGGTTACCAGCGTCCCGAAGTCGATAGACATCCCGACGCCGATGAAAAACAGCCCAAGCAGCAATCCTTTAAACGGCTCGATATCGCTTTCCAGCGCGTGACGATATTCGGAGCTTGCCAGTAAGACCCCTGCGAGGAAAGCGCCCATCGCCATCGACAGCCCAGCCTCTTCAAGCAGCAATCCAAAACCAAACACCAGGAATAACGCAACGGCGCTGAATACTTCGCGCAGGCCAGAGCGAGCCACAAAGCGCAGCAACGGACGCGTTACGTAGCGCCCCAGAAGAATTACCAGCGCCAGCGCACCGACAACCTTCAGCGCAGATAAGGCAAATGCCCCCAGCGTCGTTGATGCGCCGCTGGTTGCCAGCAGCGGGATCATCGCTACCAGCGGGATGGCGGCAATATCCTGGAACAGCAGTACGGAGAAGGTGCTGCGCCCCATTTGCGAGACCGTCAGGTTACGTTCGTTCATTGCCTGCATGGCAATCGCCGTCGAGGAGAGCGCCAGCGTCATGCCGATCAGCTCTGCGACTTTCCACTCCATCCCCAGCAAAATGCAGAACCCGCCCAACAGCAGACCGCAGGCCAGCATTTGCAAAGCGCCACCGCCAAACACCGAGGCGCGCAGTTTCCACAGCCGCTGCGGATCCAATTCCAGGCCAATGACAAACAGCATCAGCACCACGCCGATTTCCGCAAAATGCAGGATTGACTCGGCATCCGTCACCAGCCGAAAGCCCCAGGGGCCAATCACACACCCGGCAATCAGATAGCCGAGCACCGAGCCCAGCCCCAGACGGACCGCCACGGGCACAATTAATGCCGCCGCGCCGAGGTAAATCAGCGCCTGTATCATCGTATGGCTATCCATTGTGCCCCTCCTGCCACTCGAGTAAGCGTTGTTTGTAGTGACGAGCCTGCGCCTGCAAGGTTTCATCGTCGCAGATAAAGGTACAGTGCATTGCAAAAGGCGGAAGCCAGTTCAGGCCACAGTAAAGGGCGGTAGCCTGGAGCGGCTGCGCCAGCACGTCAAATCCGGGGAAAGCGCCAATCTCAAAGTGGCTTTCACCCCCACCGGTGGTTACAGCCCACATCAGGCTTTTTCCCTGAAGCGCTTTGCCGTTATGTCCGTATGCCCAACCGTGCGACAAGACTTTGTCGATCCACAATTTCAGCAGCGGAGGTGTGCTGTACCACTGCATCGGATGCTGCCAGACGATCAGATCGGCACGAGAGAGCGCCTCCTGTTCGGCGGCGACATCGATACTGAAATCAGGATAGAGTTGATAGAGGGAACGTATCTCAACGTTTTCGAGCGTCCTTGCCTGCTCAAGCATCCGTTTATTCGCATGCGAATGTTGCGGATAGGGATGCGCATAAATTATCAGAACCATGAATATGCCTGTCTTTTACTTTTCTTGTAGCATTGAGTGTAGACAGTTACCACCCCGACTTAAAGGGGCTATCTAACGGTTAAAAGTAAAACGCAAGTATTGGCAACCCATCCCACCTTACCAGCGACAGTGGCGCTAAACACGAAGAGCGATACGCGAGACAAATTCATCCTACAAAATAGTTATGGCCATTCATATTATCAACAGATATTTTTAGCGAAACTTAAGTCATTATTTAATAAATCAACCTGTACATAACCCATTGAAAAAATAATAATTTTATGCTTTTTTGTTTTAAGCTCACGCTTTAAGACGGACTAAATACGTTTTACGCACGTTATCTAATGTTCCTTCTCACTCAAATGGATGTGTACATGAGCAACAATTTCTTTAGATTAAATCATACAACCAAAACTCTTGGAAAGATATTTCCTGCCTTGTTGATATGCACCCCTGCGGTTGCATTTTCTGCAACGATTGACCAATCAACTTCTGTTCCTCAAGATTTCTCAGCCGATGCTGAATATATTATTAATAAAAACGTGACGATCTCCTCCGCTGGTAGTGAAGCGGCGGTATCGGTCTCTGGGTTTGCGATCGATAATGTCACTAACAAAGGGAATATTTCTGGCACGGGAAATGGCCTGAATATAAATACTGGTGTACAGCGCATTGTAATTAATAACGACATCGGCGCAACCATTTCCTCCACCACCGCGAATGCGGTGAATATTCAGTCACTACTCGGTGATTTTAATAACAGTGGAAACATTACTGGCTCGGAAAATGGCATTTTTGTCAGTGAAAACTCCTCCGCAGTAAATATTACCAATACCAGCACCGGAACGATAAAAGGAAAAACAGGTCTTAGTACTCAGGTTGGCATTGGCATTAATAACAGTGGCGAAATTATCGGTACAAACGGTGATGCTATTACGGCAAATGATGGCAACACTAAGATTTTTAACAGTGCCACTGTGCAGGGAACCCAGTACGGAATCAATGTAAAAGATACAGCAAAATTAGATATCAAAAATAGCGGAACGATTAGTGGTGAAACAAACGCTATTATGTTTGCCAGCGATAAAAATAACACGCTACTGCTCGACACTGGCTCCAACCTCATCGGTGACGTAATATCCACAAATTCCAGAGGAAATACCCTGACGTTGATCGGCACCGGTACGGAAGACAGTAACTTCGTGGGTCTGAATAAAGGCGACGGTTTTGCCAGCGTAAAAATGGAGGGTGAAAGCTGGGCACTGTCGGGCGATCTCGACATTATTGGCTCTGGCGACTCCTTGCTGATAGAGACTGGCGCGTTAACCCTGTCGGGTGCGGTATCGAATACCGGTAATACGCGGGTGGCCAAAGACGCCTCGCTGCAACTGGGCGATGGCGAAAAAACTGCGACGCTCAGCGGTGGGCTCACCAACAATGGTATCGTCATTTTTAATCAGGGTAGCGATTTCACTTTCGCCACCGACATGACCGGTAGCGGTAACGTCGAAAAAGTTGATTCCAACACGCTGACCCTGACAGGCAAAAATAGCTATACAGGGAATACGGTTCTGCACGGTGGCACCACGCTGGTCTCCACCGGAGCAACGCTCGGCGTCAAGGGCAGTAACGCCACCGTTACCGTTGAAAACGGCGCGACCTTTGCCACCGCAGGCGAAGTGAACAACAACATCGCGATTCTTAGCGGCGGTACGCTGGCGGCATGGAATGCAGTCCAGGGTAACTCCACGCTCAGCGCTTCCGGTGTTGATACCATCAACGGCAACGTGGCTAATGGCGGCACGCTGTTGCTGAGTGCGGCTGATAATAGCGTTGGCAATAATTTTACGATTAATGGCGACTACACCGGCTCTGACGGTAGCCAGATTGTGATGAACAGCACTCTGGGTGAAGATAACTCACCAACTGACCACCTCACCATTACGGGCAGCAGCTTCGGTCAGTCCGGCGTCAGCATTACCAACATTGGCGGCGCAGGCGCGCAAACCCTTAACGGTATGGAAATTGTCAGCATTGGCGGCAGTTCCGAAGCCCAGCTGACGCTGGCAAAACCGGTCGTCGCAGGCGCCTGGGAGTATAACCTCTACCAGCACAGTGACGGAAACTGGTATCTGGAATCAAAGGCGACGCCTTCTGATGATCCTTCCGACGACACCGATGACGGTGGCAATAATGATGACGGCGGTAACACCGACGGCGGTGGCAACACCGATAATGGTGGTAACACCGATGACGGTGGTAACACAGATGACGGTGGTAACGCCGATGATGGTGGTAACACCGACAACGGCGGCAACACTGACAACGGCGGCAACACCGATAACGGCGGCAACACTGACAACGGTGGCAACACCGATAACGGCGGCAACACTGACAACGGCGGCAACACCGATAACGGCGGCAACACCGATAACGGCGGTAACAGTGCCCCGGAAGTTATGGCACCTGAAGTGGGTGCTTACTTAGGTAACTACCTTGCCGCGCAGAGCATGTTCCTGCATAAGCGCGACGATCGCGACCAGCTCACTTTCCGCAATGAAGACGATCTGAACACATGGATGTACGTTAAGGGTCGCTATCATGAGAACGATGCGGGTGGCGATAAAGTCAGCTACGACACCACCACCACCGTTCTGCAAGTCGGCAGCGATTTCATGAGCAAGCCAATGGATAACGGCATCCTGCGTGCCGGTGGTATGTTCGGTGCAGGCCAGGCGAAGACCCACTCTGATGCGAAGCACAACGTGCGTGACGCACAGGGTAAAGTTGATGGCTTCAATGTTGGGCTTTACGCCACCTGGCAGGAAGATCAGAAATTACGTCTGGGCAGCTACGTTGATACCTGGGCCGCTTATAGCTGGTACAACAACAAAGCCACCAGCAATCGTAACGATGAAGATTACGATAGCGAAGGTTTCGCCGCGTCTGTTGAAGTCGGCCACGCGTGGGTTATCCAGTCTGAAAATGAACGTACATGGAAGATCGAGCCACAGGCGCAGGTGATCTACAGCTATCTCGATCAGGAAAATCACACCGATCGCGACGGCGTACGCGTAACCACGCTGGACAATGACAGCGTCTTTGGTCGTCTTGGCGTTAAAGCAAGCTACTTCCAGCAGAAGGACGTCAAGGCCTGGCAGCCATACGTCGCAGTTAACTGGTTGAAAGGTGCTGGTCAAAACGATCTGGCATTCAACGACGAAACCGTCAGCAACGATACGCCAGAAGATCGTGGTCAGTTAGAGCTGGGCGTAACCGGCAACCTGAACGAAACCACAACGATCTCCCTGCGTGCCAGCGGTGAGTGGGGTGAAAACAGCTATGCCGCTTACGGCGGTCATATTTTGTTAAACCATCGCTGGTAATCGATCATTCTGACGCAAAAAAAGCAGTGGCATGTGCCACTGCTTTTTTTTAGTTATCCAGCTCACCCATTGATTTAACCTGGTCACGGTTAATCTGTTCAGTTTGACCGGTTTCGGCGTTTTTGTACGATACCAGACCGGTATCGTCATCCACCTGCGGTTTCCCGTCAGTAACGATAGTTTTACCATCGGTGGTTTTTACGGCCTGATTTGACGAACAGCCCGCCACGGTGAACATTGCAGTGGCAGCCAGAACGGAAGCGATCAGTAGTTTATTTTGCATGGTGTTTTCCCCTGCTCTCAGTTGAATTTTCGTTATCGACCTAACCATTTTAGGCTAACTGACTGAAAGCGGATGAAAAACCAGAAGGTTCTTAAGATGGGTAAAGAAAACCGTAGGGCGGGTAAGCGAAGCGCCACCCGCCACTTGCCCGGCGGCGCTAACGCTTGCCGGGCCTACGCAGATTACTTGCTAATCTGAGCGTGCATTTCCTGCACCGAAATCACCTTCTCGGTGGCATCCGCATTCAGCGCCATGGCCGTCGCGAAACCGCCGTTCAGGGTGGTGTCGTAATGCACTTTATACTGGAGCGCGCTGCGGCGAATCAGCTTGGAGTCTTCAATCGCCTGGCGACCTGCGGTGGTGTTGATGATGTAGGTGTACTCACCATTCTTGATACGGTCCTGAATGTGCGGACGACCTTCATGCACCTTGTTCACCAGACGCGGGTTGATCCCAGCTTCACCCAGCACAATTGCCGTGCCGTGGGTTGCATCCAGCTCGAAGCCCTGTTTAAGCAGCTTGGCGGCCAGGTCAACCACGCGCTCTTTATCGCCTTCGCGAACGGAGAGCAGCGCACGGCCCGATTTTCTCATGGTGGAGCTGCTGCCCAGCTGTGCCTTGGCAAACGCTTCTGCGAAGGTGCGGCCCACGCCCATCACTTCCCCGGTAGAGCGCATCTCTGGCCCTAACAGTGGGTCAACGCCCGGGAATTTGTTGAACGGCAGCACCACCTCTTTCACCGAGTAGTACGGCGGGATGATTTCTTTCGTGACGCCCTGCTGAGTCAGCGTCTGGCCAGCCATCACGCGCGCCGCCACTTTCGCCAGCGGAATACCGGTCGCTTTAGAGACGAACGGTACGGTACGTGCCGCACGCGGGTTGACTTCAATCAGATAAACTTCGTTGTCTTTCACTGCGAACTGAACGTTCATCAGGCCGCGAACCTGTAGCTCGAAGGCCAGCTTCTGCACCTGCTGACGCATCACATCCTGAATCTCCTGGCTCAGGGTGTACGCAGGAAGAGAACATGCGGAGTCACCGGAGTGCACGCCAGCCTGCTCGATGTGCTCCATGATGCCGCCAATCAGCACCATTTCGCCGTCGCAGATAGCGTCAACGTCGACTTCAACCGCGTCGTCGAGGAAGCGGTCGAGCAGCACTGGCGCATCGTTGGAAACGCTCACCGCCGTCTGGAAGTAGCGACGCAGGTCGGCTTCGTCATAGACGATTTCCATCGCACGGCCGCCCAGTACGTAGGATGGACGCACCACCAGCGGGTAACCAATCTCTTTCGCTTTCTCAACGGCCATTTCAATCGCGGTCACGGTGGCGTTCGCCGGCTGTTTCAGCTTGAGACGATCAACTGCCTGCTGGAAACGCTCGCGGTCTTCCGCACGGTCAATCGCGTCCGGGCTGGTGCCGATGACCGGCACACCTGCTGCTTCCAGCGCACGCGCCAGCTTCAGCGGAGTCTGGCCGCCATACTGCACGATCACGCCTTTCGGCTTCTCGATGCGCACGATTTCAAGCACGTCTTCCAGCGTAACCGGCTCGAAGTAGAGGCGGTCGGAAGTGTCGTAGTCGGTCGAGACGGTTTCCGGGTTACAGTTGACCATGATGGTCTCGTAACCGTCTTCGCGCAGCGCCAGCGAGGCATGCACGCAGCAGTAGTCGAACTCAATGCCCTGGCCGATACGGTTTGGACCGCCGCCCAGCACCATAATCTTGTCGCGGTCGACGGACGGGTTCGCCTCGCACTCGTCTTCATAGGTGGAGTACATGTACGCGGTATCGGTCGAGAACTCTGCCGCACAGGTATCCACGCGCTTGTAAACCGGGTGCAGGTCATACTGGTCGCGCAGCTTGCGGATCTCCGCTTCACGTACGCCCGCCAGTTTAGCCAGACGCGCATCGGCGAAGCCTTTACGCTTCAGCATGCGCAGTAAGTCTGCGTCAAGGCCGTTGATGCCCAGCTCTGCCACTTTCTCTTCCAGACGCACCAGCTCTTCAATCTGCACCAGGAACCAGCGGTCGATGTTAGTCAGGTTAAATACGCCGTCGATAGAGAGGCCCGCACGGAAGGCATCGGCGATGTACCAGATACGCTCTGCGCCCGCGTCTTTCAGCTCGCGGCGGATTTTGGTCAGTGCTTCCGGGTCGTCCAGGCTGACTTTCGGGTCAAAGCCGGTCGCGCCCACTTCCAGGCCACGCAGCGCTTTTTGCAGGGATTCCTGCTGCGTGCGGCCAATCGCCATGACTTCACCAACGGATTTCATCTGGGTAGTCAGACGGTCGTTCGCGCCGGCGAATTTCTCGAAGTTAAAGCGAGGAATTTTGGTCACAACGTAGTCGATGGACGGTTCGAAGGACGCTGGCGTGCGGCCACCGGTGATGTCGTTCATCAGCTCGTCAAGGGTGTAACCCACCGCCAGTTTCGCCGCCACTTTCGCAATCGGGAAGCCGGTGGCTTTGGAGGCCAGCGCGGAGGAACGGGACACGCGCGGGTTCATTTCGATAACAATCAGACGGCCGGTTTTCGGGTTCACCGAGAACTGCACGTTCGAGCCGCCGGTTTCCACGCCGATTTCACGCAGTACCGCCATCGAGGCGTTACGCATGATTTGGTACTCTTTGTCGGTCAGCGTCTGAGCTGGCGCAACGGTGATGGAGTCGCCGGTGTGGATCCCCATCGCGTCGAAGTTTTCGATGGAGCAGACGATGATGCAGTTGTCGTTTTTATCACGCACCACTTCCATCTCGTACTCTTTCCAGCCAATCAGCGATTCATCAATCAGCAGCTCTTTGGTTGGGGAGAGATCCAGACCGCGTTCGCAAATCTCTTCGAACTCTTCGCGGTTGTAGGCGATACCGCCGCCGGTGCCGCCCATGGTGAATGATGGACGGATGATGCACGGATAGCCCACGTCAGCCGCGACGGCCAGCGCTTCTTCCATGTTGTGTGCGATACCGGAACGCGCGGTGTCGAGGCCAATTTTTTTCATTGCTACGTCGAAGCGACGACGGTCTTCTGCTTTATCAATCGCGTCGGCGGTTGCACCAATCATGGTCACGCCGAACTCTTCCAGCACGCCCTGACGCTCCAGCTCCAGTGCACAGTTCAGCGCCGTCTGGCCGCCCATGGTCGGCAGCACCGCATCCGGACGCTCTTTCTCGATAATTTTGCGTACCACTTCCCAGTGAATCGGCTCAATGTAGGTCGCATCTGCCATTTCCGGGTCGGTCATGATGGTGGCCGGGTTAGAGTTGACCAGGATGACGCGGTAACCCTCTTCGCGCAGGGCTTTACACGCCTGCGCGCCGGAGTAGTCAAATTCGCAGGCCTGGCCGATCACGATCGGGCCAGCGCCAAGGATCAGGATGCTTTTTATGTCTGTACGTTTTGGCATGGTCTTCTCAGCTCCTGATTATTTAGCAGTCTTACGGTATTGCTCGATAAGTTCGATGAAGTGATCGAACAGCGGCGCGGCATCGTGTGGGCCCGGGCTGGCTTCAGGGTGGCCCTGGAAGCTGAACGCAGGCTTATCGGTGCGATGGATACCCTGCAAGGTACCATCGAACAGTGACTTATGCGTCACGCGCAGGTTAGCTGGCATCGTCGCTTCATCCACAGCGAAGCCGTGGTTCTGCGCGGTGATCATTACCGTGTTGTTGTCGATATCTTTCACCGGGTGGTTACCACCATGGTGGCCGAACTTCATCTTGACGGTGTTCGCTCCGCTCGCCAGCGCCAGCAGCTGATGGCCGAGACAGATGCCGAATACCGGGATATCGGTTTCAAGGAAGGACTTAATGGCGTCGATAGCGTAGTCACACGGCGCCGGGTCGCCAGGACCGTTAGAGAGGAAGATGCCGTCCGGGTTCATCTTCAGAACATCTTCCGCAGACGTTTGTGCCGGGACGACCGTCAGGCGGCAGCCACGGTCAACCAGCATACGCAGGATGTTGCGCTTGGCACCAAAATCGTAGGCCACCACGTGGAACGGCAGCTCGCTTTCCGGTTTCGCTTCCGGCAGGTCGCCTTCCAGAGTCCAGCTTCCCTGCGTCCAGCTGTAGGCTTCTGTGGTAGTCACTTCTTTCGCCAGGTCCATCCCGTTCAGGCCCGGGAAGGCTTTCGCTTTTTCCAGCGCCAGCGCCGCATCGAGGTTGTCCCCTGCGATGATGCAGCCATTTTGTGCACCCTTCTCGCGCAGCAGACGCGTCAGCTTACGGGTATCGATATCGGCAATCGCCACAATGTTATGGCGCTTCAGGTAAGAAGAGAGGTCTTCGGTGTTGCGGAAGTTGCTGGCAATCAGCGGCAGGTCGCGAATGACCAGGCCTTGCGCATGTACCTGAGAGGATTCTTCGTCAGCCGTATTGGTGCCGACATTGCCGATATGAGGATAAGTAAGAGTAACGATTTGGCGAGAATAGGAAGGATCAGTGAGGATTTCTTGATAACCGGTCATTGAAGTATTGAAAACGACTTCCCCAACCGCCGAACCCGTTGCCCCTATGGCCCGACCGATAAACTGGGTTCCGTCTTCCAGAACCAATAGCGCTGACTTAATCAAAACACCCTCCAGAGAATATTCACTCACTTTATTTGCATATTAATTCATAACCATGTCATGGATCAATGCAAATGTGTTGCCAGCGGATTTTTGGCAAACGGCGGCATTCTGGGGATTTGCCATGTAAAAGTCAACTTAAAACGGGGATTTTGTTTATTCTTTTGCAGGCCTGATGGCTTGATTTCAAATTAAGCGGCAAAAAGATCAACTAAATCACTGTGGAAACCGCTTGCGCAGGCAGTTTAAAAGAAACAATCGTCTTGCGGGAATAAAAAGTGGACCAGATGGTCAAAATTTACAGTACAGCAACATAAAATAGCATGAAAACACTTACTTTAAATGAGTTAAATGCAATAATCCTTTGAAATAGACAAAATAAAAGGGCAATAAAATATTGCCCTATGCAATCAAACAGTTACGACTGCAATAACCACATCACGATGGGTAATAACGCTTACAAATTGTTGAGTTCGAGCACATCTCGCATATCAAAAAGACCATTTGGCTTACCTTTTAGCCACAGTGCGGAGCGTACCGCCCCGTTTGCAAACGTCATGCGGCTGGATGCTTTATGTGTGATTTCGACCCTTTCACCAATATCGGCGAACATAGCGGTATGTTCGCCGACGATATCACCCGCGCGAACGGTGGCAAAACCAATGGTGCCAGGCACGCGCTCGCCAGTGTGACCTTCGCGAGAATAGACCGCGAT
This sequence comes from Enterobacter cloacae complex sp. ECL411, assembly GCF_021869665.1. Taxonomy (NCBI): domain Bacteria; kingdom Pseudomonadati; phylum Pseudomonadota; class Gammaproteobacteria; order Enterobacterales; family Enterobacteriaceae; genus Enterobacter; species Enterobacter cloacae complex sp. ECL411. The sequence continues at coordinate 699,454 of NZ_CP091486.1, read as the reverse complement.
GTCTTTCAAATCTTTATCCATTGCATAAGCAATCGCTTCGCCCATCGCCAGCGCCGTGCCAGATGGGGCATCGACTTTATGGCGGTGGTGCGCTTCAATAATCTCAATGTCGGTATAGTCGCCCATCACCTTCGCTGCCTTTTCCAGCAGTTTCAGCATAACGTTAACGCCTACGCTAAAGTTCGCGGCGAAGACAATCGCAATGTCGGCGGCTGCTTCCTGAATGGCCTGTTTACCGGCATCATCGAAACCGGTGGTGCCAATCACCATCCCTTTACCGTGCTGGCGGCAAAACGCCAGGTGAGTCAAAGTGCCTTCCGGACGGGTAAAGTCGATGAACACGTCAAAGTCTTCTTTCACCGCCTCCAGGTTGCTCTGCACGGTAACGCCTGTCTTGCCCGCGCCTGCCAGCTCGCCCGCATCGGAGCCCAGCAGGGATGAACCTTCACGCTCCAGCGCCGCGCCAAGTGCCACGCCATCCATCTGTAGTGCCGCCTGAATCAGCTGGCGACCCATACGTCCACCCGCGCCCGCAATGGCGACACGGATCTGTGCATCATGCATAGTTATTCTCTTACGTTAAAATGATGTAAACCGTTTTCAGATTAACCAGCCTTCGCTAACGCTGCCAACTGAAAACACCAATAATTAGAATTTAACGTGAAACCGACTCAGATATCAGTAAAAGACATGATTTTGTCGTCACGATAAGATACGAAGCAAAAAAAAGGCCAGCACAGAAGGTGCTGGCCTTTCATCAGAAAAGAAATTATTCCACTTCGCGGGCGTCAATTCGCAGCTCTTTCGGCACTTCAAAGACAATGTTCTCTTCACGGCCTTCCAGCGGCACCGCTTCGCCACCACCCAGCTCTTGCAGGCGGGCAATGACGTTTTGCACCAGAATATCCGGCGCTGAAGCACCTGCGGTAACACCGACGCAGGCCGCGTTTTTCACCCACGCTTCCTGAATGTCCGTTGCGTCGTCGATCAGAAACGCCGCTTTCCCCATACGCTGCGCCAGTTCGGCCAGACGGTTAGAGTTAGAGGAGTTTTTTGAACCGACCACCAGCACCACGTCCGCCTGTTCAGCCAACGCGCGCACGGCTTCCTGACGGTTGGTGGTTGCGTAGCAGATATCATCTTTGCGCGGCCCGACGATTTTTGGGAAGCGCTGGCGCAGGGCGTCAATCACGTCTGAGGTGTCGTCCACGGAAAGCGTCGTCTGGGTCATAAACGACAGACGCGCTTCGTTTTTCACATTCAGCGTAAAAACGTCTTCCGGCGACTCAACCAGATACATACCCCCTTCCGGGTTGCTGTACTGACCCATGGTGCCTTCAACTTCCGGGTGACCGGCATGGCCAATCAGAATCGACTCTTCACCACGACGGCTTGCACGCGCCACTTCCATATGCACCTTGGTCACTAACGGACAGGTGGCATCGAATACGGTCAGATCGCGGCTTTTGGCTTCGTTACGTACGGCCTGGGATACGCCGTGCGCGGAGAAGATGAGGATTGCGCCGTCCGGCACTTCGCTGATCTGCTCGATAAAAATCGCACCGCGCTCGCGCAGGCTGTCGACCACGTAGCGGTTGTGCACCACTTCGTGACGCACGTAAATCGGCGCGCCGTAAATCTCCAGCGCATTTTCAACAATGCTGATAGCGCGGTCTACACCAGCGCAAAAACCGCGCGGGTTAGCCAACAGGATCTGCATTTCAGTCCTCCAGCGCCGGATCGATCTCCAGCACTTCTACATCAAAATGAACGGTACGCCCGGCAAGCGGATGGTTGAAGTCAACGGTGATGGAATCCCCGTTGATTTCGCGGATCACGCCAGGCATTTCGCTGCCGTCCATAGCGGTAAAGAGCATAATCGCCCCGATCTCCGGTTCACCCGCATCCATAAACTCACGGCGCGAGAAGTACTGAATCAGATCCGGGCTTGGCACACCGAATGCCGCATCCGGCTCCAGTGAGAACGCTTTTTTCTCACCCTCTTTCAGCCCGAGAAGCTGTTGTTCGAGGCCTTCAGACAGGGAGGTGTCGCCCAGACGAAACAGCGCCGGTTTGCCATTGTTGCGGGTGGACTCGGCCGTGGAGCCGTCATCCAGCTTCAGCGTGAAATGAACGAGAACCGCGCTGTTGCTCTGTACGGATTTAGACATGCAAATTGCTCGCTTGTTTTGGGTCACCATTTGCCCGGTGGCGCTACGCTTACCGGGCCTACGGGGGCCACAAATTCTGTAGGCCGGGATCGCTACGCGTCACCCGGCTGGTTTTGTTACGCCTGCTCTTTCGCGGCCGGTTTAGGCAAGAAGCCTTCCAGCACGATTAACGCTGCACCAACGCATATTGCGCTATCGGCGAGGTTAAAGGTCGCAAAGTGCCAGTCGCCGACGTAGAAGTCGATCATATCGACTACAAAGCCGTGCCACAGGCGGTCAAACAGGTTACCCAGTGCGCCACCAATGATCAGCGCGTAGGCGATGTTATTCAGCTTTTGCGTGGCCTTCGAGCGGTACATCAGCACCGCGAGCACGACGCAGATACCCGTTGCGATACCTGCGAAGAACCAACGCTGCCAGCCACCGCTGTCGGCAAGGAAACTAAACGCCGCGCCGTAGTTGCGGGCGTAGTGCAGGTTAAGCGACGGGAACAGCGGGACCGTATCCCCCAGAGCGAAATTCTGGAGGATCAGGAACTTGCTGCCCAAATCAATAATCAGCACCACTACCACCAGCCACAGCCAGCGCAGTCCTGTTGAACAGAGAGTTTTACTCATCAGGCAAACTTACGTTTTTCGCCGTCGCCGGCGACGTTGCTTACACAGCGTCCGCAGATGTCTGCGTGTTCCGCCACCTGGCCGACATCGGTAGTGTAATGCCAGCAACGCGGGCATTTTTCACCATCGGCTTTGCTCAGTGCGACCTTCAGTCCTTTGAGCAGTTCGCTCTGCTGAGCATCAGCAGATGCCTCGGCATAATCCGCAACTTTCGCACCGGAGGTCAACAGGACAAATCGTAATTCATCGCCCAGCGCGGTCAGCTTCGCGGCCAGCTCAGGCTCTGCGTACAGGGTCACCGTCGCTTCCAGAGAGCCACCGACTTTCTTGTCAGCGCGCGCCTGCTCGATTACCTTGTTCACTTCGCCACGCACTTTCAGCAGCTCGTCCCAGTAGGCGTCGTTCATTGCTTCAGTGCTGGAGAGGTCGAACAGACCTTCGTACCACTCGCCGGTGAAGACATACTTCTCACGGTCGCCCGGCAGGTAACCCCAGATTTCATCTGCGGTGAAGGACATGATCGGCGCCATCCAGCGTACCAGCGCCTCTGCGATGTGGAACAGCGCGGTCTGGCAGCTACGACGCGCCACGCTGTCCGCTTTCGCGGTGTACTGGCGGTCTTTGATGATGTCGAGATAGAACGACCCCATCTCAATGGAGCAGAAGCGCATAAGGCGCTGCACCACTTCGTGGAAGTCGTAAGACTCATAGGCTTTCAGAATATCTTCCTGTGCCGCTTTCGCGCAGCCTACCGCCCAGCGATCGAGCACCACCATCTCTTCCGGCTTCACCATGTCTTTTACCGGATCAAACCCGTTCAGGTTCGCCAGCAGGAAGCGCGCGGTGTTACGAATACGACGATAGCTGTCAGCAGCACGTTTCAGGATCTCGTCAGACACCGCCATTTCGCCCGTATAGTCGGTGGATGCCACCCACAGGCGCAGAATATCCGCGCCCAGCTTGTTCATAACGTCCTGCGGAGAAACGGTGTTACCGATGGATTTGGACATCTTACGGCCCTGACCATCCACGGTGAAGCCGTGGGTCAGTACCTGGCGGTAAGGTGCTTTGCCCTTCATGGCGGTGGAGATCATCAGGGATGACATGAACCAGCCGCGGTGTTGGTCGGAGCCTTCCAGATACATGTCGGCAGCGTGACCGGCGAACTCAGGGCGCACGTCAACCACGGAGGAGTGGGTAGACCCGGAGTCGAACCACACGTCCAGGGTATCCGGCACTTTCTCGTAGTTGTCCGCGTCAGCGCCCAGGATGTCACGGGAATCGAGATCCCACCACGCCTGAATGCCGTCAACTTCAACGCGCTTCGCCACCTCTTCCATCAGTTCCAGGGTGTTCGGGTGCAGTTCCTGCGTCTCTTTATGCACGAACAGCGACATCGGCACGCCCCAGGTGCGCTGACGGGAGATACACCAGTCAGGACGGTTAGCCACCATGGATTCGATACGCGCCTGGCCCCAGTCCGGGATCCACTGCACGCCTTTGATCTCTTTCAGAGACTGCTCGCGCAGGCCTTTCTGGTCCATGCTGACGAACCACTGCGGGGTCGCACGGAAGATAATCGGGGTCTTATGGCGCCAGCAGCACGGATAGCTGTGCTGCATTTTCTCAACGTGCAGCAGCGCGCCGCTGGTGCGAAGCATGTCAACGATGATGTCGTTGGCTTTAAAGACGTTGATACCGTCCAGCGCCGGGTAGGTGCCAGGCAGGTAAGAGCCATCCGGACCGACCGGGTTGGCGATTTCCAGACCGTATTTCAGGCTGATGTTGTAGTCGTCAGGACCGTGGCCGCCGGCGGTATGCACCGCACCGGTACCCGCGTCCAGCGTGACGTGGTCGCCCAGGATCGCCGGAACGTCGAAGTCCAGGAACGGGTGTTTGAAGCGCATCAGCTCCAGCGCGTCGCCTTTTACGGTACCCAGCACGCTGTAATCAGTGATGTTCGCGCGTTTAAGCACGCTTTCAACCAGATCTTTTGCCAGGATAACCGCGCGACCATCAATTTGTACCAGCGCGTACTCAAACTCACCGGACAGGGAAATGGCACGGTTGGCTGGTAACGTCCACGGGGTGGTGGTCCAGATAACCAGCGAGACTGGACCGCTTACGCCTGGCAGGCCAAATTTAGCTTTGATCGCATCCTGATCGACCGCTTCGAACGCCACGTCGATAGAAGGCGAGGTTTTGTCGTAATACTCTACTTCCGCTTCTGCCAGCGCAGAACGGCAGTCCACGCACCAGTGCACCGGCTTAGCGCCTTTATGCAGGTGACCGTTGCCGATGATTTTACCCAGCGCACGGATAATGTTGGCTTCGGTTTTGAAGTCCATGGTCAGGTACGGGTGCGACCAGTCGCCTAGCACGCCCAGACGGATGAAGTCAGCGCGCTGACCGTCTACCTGGGTGGCAGCGTATTCGCGGCATTTCGCGCGGAACTCTGCGGCGGTGAACTTCTCACCCGGCTTACCGTACTCTTGCTCCACTTTCAGCTCGATTGGCAGACCATGGCAGTCCCAGCCCGGAACATAAGGCGAGTCATATCCCGCGAGTCCTTTGGACTTCACGATAATGTCTTTCAGAATCTTGTTTACAGAGTGACCAATATGAATGCTGCCATTCGCATAGGGAGGGCCATCATGCAGAATGAAGGTTTTTTTGCCTTTTTTGGCTGCACGAATGATGCCGTACAGGTCATCATCAGTCCAACGCGCCAGCATTCCCGGTTCGCGCTTGGCGAGATCGCCGCGCATCGGGAACCCTGTTTCCGGCAAATTCAGGGTTGATTTATAGTCACTCATCAGATTCTCGGTTCCGTATTTATCACGTAGGCAGTTAAGCCGGTTCTAAAGCCCAAAAAACTCGCGGGCCGTTAATTCATCTCGCGCGATTTGCGCCTTAAGTTCATCCAGCGAAGCGAATCGCTGTTCATTGCGTATTTTTTTACGCAGTATCACATCTATATGGCGACCGTAGAGGTCCATTACAACGTCCAGCAGGTGTACTTCTAACTGTTGACGCACACCGGAAACCGTTGGACGTGTACCAATGTTGGCAACACCGTAGAAAGGCTTCTCACCCAGTCCTGCCACTTCCACCGCATAGACCCCTTTAACCGGGGAGACCTGACGACGCAGCGGTATATTCGCCGTCGGAAAACCTATCGTGCGGCCCAGCGCATCGCCATGGACCACACGACCTGAAATTGTGAACGGATGACCCAGCAGCGTTTCTGCCGTGTCCAGTTCATCGTTCGCCAGCGCCTGACGTACCGCCGTGCTGCTGACGCGCACCCCGCCCTCACAGAAGGTCATCGTACTGGTGACGTCAAACCCGTACTCCAGGCCAGCCTTCTGTAATAACAAGAAATCGCCCTGACGACCAGCGCCAAAGCGGAAATCATCGCCCACGGCGAGAAACTGCACGCCAAGCTGCCTGACCAACAGATCGCTGACAAAGTTTTGTGCGGTCAGCGCGGCAAACCGACGGTCGAAGCGTACGCACAGGACGTAGTCCACGCCGGACTCCGCCAGGTAGCGTAACTTCTCACGCAGACGCGTCAGCCGCGCGGGGGATTTCTCGCCGGCAAACAGCTCCAGCGGCTGCGGTTCGAAAATCATCACCACAACGGGCAGGCCACGCGCCTCCCCTTCTTTACGCAATCCCTGCAACAGCGCCTGATGCCCACGATGCACGCCGTCAAAATTACCAATGGTCAGCACGCACCCGTGCGGGGCTTGACTGAGATTATGTATGCCGCGTATCAGCTTCATGACTGGCTCAAAACAGTGAAAATCGCCAAAGTATACCTTGTACGGCGGTTAAGGTTAACCGGCGATTGTTCACGCGAAACAGAAAGCCGTATGATTTCATCAGGCTGACCTTTCACAGCAAAAAAATCTGCCCGAGAACTGCGATTTTTATGCCGAAAGGCTGTATTCACGAAAGACAAGCTGGTAGAATCCTGCGCCATCACTACGTAACGTAGCGTCGCTCATTAACGGCGCTTATTTGCACAAATCCATTGACAAAAGAAGGCAAAGAGGGCATATTCCTCGGCCTTTGAATTGTCCACATAGAACATATTTGGGAGTTGGACTTGGCTAATATCAAATCAGCTAAGAAACGTGCCGTTCAGTCTGAAAAGGCTCGTAAGCACAACGCAAGCCGTCGCTCTATGATGCGTACTTTCATCAAGAAAGTATACGCAGCAATCGAAGCAGGCGACAAAGCTGCAGCGCAGAACGCATTTAACGAAATGCAACCAATCGTGGATCGTCAGGCTGCTAAAGGTCTGATCCACAAAAACAAAGCAGCGCGTCATAAAGCAAACCTGACCGCGCAGATCAACAAACTGGCTTAATCGCTACTTGTTGTTGCTTGTTTGAAAGAACCCGCTTAACGCGGGTTTTTTTATGTCTTCAGATTGCCGGCGGCGTAAACAGCGCCGAGTAGTCGCGGTTGCAGATTCGCTGCACCGCCGGGTGCTGAATCATCCTTTCGGCGAATATGGCGTGATACTCTTCCATCACGTTATCCACCCTGCCAATCTCGGTAATCTTGTCGTCTGAATAGAGATCGTGCGCGTACAGCGTCGGGGCAACGAAGATAGCGTTGTGCGCCTCGCCAAAAGCCTTCATCAAAGCCGCATCGTCGAACTCACCGAGGATCTCCACGTTCAGCCCCTGCGAGTTAAACCAGTTCAGCAGCTTACGTCCGAGCATAGACCGCCTACCCGGCACCAGCAGGCGGCGCTCTTCCAGGCAAGCAGGAAACGGTTTTTCCGGCGGCGGATTAATGCACCAGAAACTGACGCCGCATTCGCCAATTTTCACCGAGAACAAGCCTTCCTGCTGCGTGGAGTCGATTGGGCAATCCGAAATGATCATATCCAGCTTATGCTGGCTCAGCTGTTCCAGCAGCATCTCGTGAGTGGACTCAAAGCAGCGTAAATGAATCTGTTCATCTTCCACCACCGCCGCATCCAGCACACCGCTTACCAGCCGTTTGGACAACGCATCCGCCACGCCCACGTCAAAGAGCAGGTTCGACTCTTTGCGATAGTTAACGATATCCAGCATCTCCTGGCTCAGGGTGAACATCTTGTCCGCATAGCGGAACACCAGTTCGCCCAGCTCGCTCGGCTCAATGCCACGTCCTTTCCGCTTAAAAAGCTTGCCCTGTAAGCGCTCTTCCAGGGCTTTGATTTGCCCGGTAATAGTTTGTGGTGTCAGATAGAGCGCCTCTGCCGCTCCCACGACCGAGCCCTGCCTGTAGACATGCCAGAAGTAATAGAGATGGTTATAGTTCAAATGAGACATCACGTTTTCACTCCCTGATAGTTTATCGGGAGAAGGCTTCCCTTCTCCCGGTTTCCTGTTATGCCTGGACAGCCTGTCCGGACAACTTCACCTTCAACAAGGTATAACCAATAACCGCGGCCAGTAACGACCCGATAAGAATGCCGAGTTTCGCCCAGACGATAAGCTCAGGCGCGCTGGCACCAAACGCCAGCGTCGAGATAAAGATCGACATGGTGAATCCAATACCGCACAGCACGCCGATGGCCATAATCTGACTAAAGGTGGTTCCGTTTGGCAATGACGCCAGCTTCAGCTTCAGCGCCAGCCAGCAGAACAGGCTGATACCCAGCGGCTTACCGATAAACAAACCAGCGATGATACCCAGCGGCAGCACAGAGGTGAGTCCGTCCAGGGTAACACCGGCCAGGGAAACACCCGCGTTGGCAAATGCAAACAGCGGCAGGATCATAAAGCCCACCCACGGATGAAGCACATGCTCCAGCTGTCTGGCAGGCGATTTGCCGTCCTGCTCCTTCAGCGGAATAAAGAAGCCAACGATAACGCCCGCCAGCGTGGCATGCACGCCAGACTTCAGCACCGCCGTCCACAGCACCATCCCCACCAGAATATAAATACCCGTGCGTCGGACGTTGAAGACGTTCAGCAACGCCAGCACCGCAATAGCCACGGCCGCCACGCTCAGCGACAGAACCGACAGATCGCTGGTGTAGAACAGCGCGATAATCACGATAGCGCCCAGGTCATCGATAATCGCCAGCGCCATCAGGAAAATTTTCAGTGCTACCGGGACGCGGCTACCGAGCAAGGCTAAGACCCCGAGCGCAAACGCGATATCCGTTGCGGCCGGGATCGCCCAGCCGTCACGCGCAACCGGATCCTGCCATGCAAACGCGAGAAAGAGCAACGCGGGAACGATCATCCCGCCAATCGCCGCGATCACCGGAAACGCCGCGCGCTGTCGGCTGGCAAGAGAACCGATCACCAGCTCACGTTTGACCTCCAGGCCTACCAGCAGGAAGAACACCGCCATCAGCGCATCGTTGATCCACAGCAGCATGTTCTTGTTAATTTCCAGCGCCCCGACCTTCAGCTCGACGGGGGTTTCCAGAAATGCGTGATAGAGATCGCGCGTCATGCCCATATTGGCGAGCAGCATGGCGGCTGCAGCAGCAATAATCAGGATGACGCCGCCGGATGCCTCACTGCTAAAGAAACGGTGTAGTAATTTCACGTTTAAGCTCTCTTTTACAACAATACCTCGGTAAAACCATAATATCAGCGCAAACAGATCGGTAAAAACAGATTAATATTGGTTATAGATTCAGTTTAACCGAGGAATAACGCTATAAAGCAAAAAGCCCGGAATCGCTTCCGGGCTTTAAAGGATAGTAACCAGCTGGCAGGTTAGCGGGTTAAATCGTCGAAGAATTTTTTGACGCCATCGAAGAAGCTTTTGGAGCGCGGGCTGTTTTTCTCACCCGTCGGGCCACCAAAACTCTCCTGAAGCTCTTTCAGCAGCTGTTTCTGCTTGTCGTTCAGGCCGACCGGCGTTTCAACGACCACGCGGCATAACAGGTCACCCTGCGCGCCACCGCGAACGGATTTAACGCCTTTGCCGCGCATGCGGAACAGCTTCCCGGTCTGGGTTTCGCCAGGGATTTTCAGGTTAACGCGACCGTCCAGCGTCGGCACTTCGATTTCGCCGCCCAGCGCCGCCATCGCAAAGTTGATCGGCACTTCACAGTACAGGTTGTTACCTTCACGCTCGAAGATGGCGTGCTGTTTAACCTGAACCTGAACGTACAGATCCCCTGCCGGTGCGCCGTGCTCGCCAGCTTCCCCCTCACCTGCCAGACGGATGCGGTCGCCCGTATCTACGCCTGCCGGGATCTTAACGGACAGCGTTTTGGTTTTCTCCACGCGACCGTGACCGTGGCATTTGGTGCACGGATCTTTAATCAGCGTACCGCGACCATGACAATGCGGACAGGCCTGCTGCACCGCGAAGAAGCCCTGGCGCATCTGCACCTGACCGGAACCGTGACAGGTTGGACAGGTCTGTGGCTGAGTCCCCGCTTTCGCGCCGCTGCCGTGGCAAACGTCACACTCTTCCAGCGTCGGGATACGGATCTCTTTGGTTACGCCACGAACCGCTTCTTCCAGTGTCAGGTCCATGTTATAGCGCAGATCTGCGCCGCGCGCCGCGCGCTGACGACCACGACCGCCGCCGAAGATATCGCCAAATACATCGCCAAAGATGTCGCTGAAATCAGCGCCGCCGCCGAAGCCGCCGCCACCAAATCCACCGCCGCCCATGCCGCCCTGTTCAAAGGCCGCGTGACCATACTGGTCATAAGCCGCACGTTTTTGTGCATCGGTCAGGACTTCGTAGGCTTCTTTAATCTCTTTAAATTTGGCTTCAGCCTCTTTGTCACCCTGATTACGGTCAGGGTGGAATTTCATGGCCAGGCGCTTATATGCCTTTTTGATTTCACGCTCTTCCGCAGTTTTCGGAACGCCTAAAATCTCGTAATAGTCTTGCTTTGCCATTGGTTTTTTTAAGCCCCTTAACATGCGAGCACGGGCGTGGAGAATACTCCTACGCCCGTGCCGATTAATTACCCTGCATCAGGGCGATTATTTTTTATCTTTCACTTCTTCGAACTCAGCGTCGACAACATCGTCGTCTTTCGCGTTGTTCTGGGAAGCATCAGCGCCCGCCTGCTGCTGTGCGTGCTGCTGCTGAGCGATTTCCATCAGCTTCTGAGAAACCTGTGCCAGCTCCTGCATCTTCGCTTCAATGTCCGCTTTGTCTTCGCCTTTCAGAGACGTTTCCAGCGCGCTCAGTGCAGTTTCGATCGCAGTTTTGTCTTCCGCTGGCAGTTTATCGCCCGCTTCTTCAACCTGCTTACGGGTGCTGTGCAGCAGATGGTCACCCTGGTTACGGGTCTGAACCAGCTCTTCGAACTTACGGTCGGATTCCGCATTAGCTTCGGCATCACGAACCATTTTTTCGATTTCCGCTTCGTTCAAGCCAGAAGATGCCTTGATGGTGATCTTCTGCTCTTTACCGCTGTTTTTGTCTTTCGCAGACACGTGCAGGATACCGTCAGCATCGATGTCGAAGGTGACTTCGATCTGTGGCATGCCGCGTGGTGCCGGGTTAATACCGTCCAGGTTGAACTGACCCAAAGATTTGTTATCCGCCGCACGCTTACGCTCACCCTGAATCACATGGATGGTTACCGCAGACTGGTTGTCTTCAGCGGTGGAGAACACCTGGCTGTGTTTCGTCGGGATAGTAGTGTTTTTGTTGATGAGCGGAGTCATCACGCCACCCATGGTTTCGATACCCAGTGACAGCGGAGTAACGTCCAGTAGCAGTACGTCTTTCACTTCACCCGTCAGAACACCACCCTGAACCGCAGCACCGATAGCAACCGCTTCGTCCGGGTTCACGTCTTTACGTGGCTCTTTACCAAAGAATTCAGCAACTTTCTTCTGAACCATTGGCATACGAGTCTGACCACCTACCAGGATAACGTCCTGAATATCAGACACGGACAGGCCAGCGTCCTGCAATGCAACTTTCAGTGGCTCGATAGAACGGTTCACCAGGTCTTCTACCAGGCTTTCCAGTTTCGCACGGGTCACTTTGATGTTCATGTGTTTTGGACCGGTCGCGTCTGCGGTGATGTACGGCAGGTTCACGTCGGTCTGCTGAGCGGAAGACAGCTCGATCTTCGCTTTCTCAGCGGCTTCTTTCAGGCGCTGCATGGCCAGCGGGTCGTTACGCAGGTCAATGCCCTGATCTTTCTTAAACTCGTCAACGAGGTAGTTGATCAGACGGGTATCGAAGTCTTCACCACCCAGGTGGGTATCACCATTGGTTGCCAGAACTTCGAAGGTTTTTTCGCCGTCAACGTCGTCGATTTCGATAATAGAGATATCGAAGGTACCACCACCCAGGTCGTAAACCGCGATAGTGCGGTTGCCAACTTCTTTGTCCAGACCGTAAGCCAGCGCAGCTGCGGTTGGTTCGTTGATGATACGTTTTACTTCCAGACCTGCGATACGGCCAGCATCTTTGGTTGCCTGACGCTGAGCATCGTTGAAGTAAGCAGGTACGGTGATAACAGCTTCAGTTACCGGTTCACCCAGGTAATCTTCCGCGGTTTTCTTCATTTTCTTCAGCACTTCAGCAGAGATCTGCGGAGGTGCAGTTTTGGTGCCTTTCACATCAAGCCATGCATCGCCGTTATCGGCTGCGATGATTTTGTAAGGCATGATGGAAACGTCACGCTGAACTTCTTCGTCCTGGAAGCGGCGGCCAATCAGGCGTTTGATCGCAAACAGGGTGTTTTGCGGGTTTGTCACTGCCTGACGTTTAGCCGGCTGACCAACCAGAGTTTCACCATCCTGGGTATAAGCAATGATAGAAGGCGTGGTGCGATCGCCCTCGGCGTTCTCCAGCACACGTGCAGTAGTGCCATCCATAATCGCTACACAAGAGTTGGTAGTACCCAGGTCGATACCAATAATTTTACCCATCTAAACGTCTCCACTAAAAATTCAGTCAACATGTGGTTGTGTACCTGTAATAAGGGCAGAACGTACTTTTTCAACTGCCCAGATTTGATTTTTTTCAGGTCCACACACTGCGGTTGCTTACAAGATGGGGTCACAACGGCATCCATCAAGGGGGAAGGATAAAAAATTTTTTAATTTCACCCCGATGAGATCATAGACGGCGCCGATGCCGCCCATTATGATGCCGCGCCCCGTCAGGTAGAACTGGCGCGGGTTTAACCATTTCACCATATTAATGATGATTTTTTTGAGGACTTATGGGCAACACTAAGTTGGCTAATCCGGCTCCGCTGGGCCTGATGGGTTTTGGCATGACCACCATTCTGCTGAACCTGCACAACATCGGGATGTTCCCGATGGACGGCGTAATCCTGGCGATGGGCATTTTTTACGGCGGTATCGCGCAAATTTTCGCGGGCCTGCTGGAATATAAGAAAGGCAATACCTTCGGCTTAACCGCCTTTACCTCTTACGGTTCGTTCTGGCTGACGCTGGTCGCCATTCTGCTGATGCCTAAAATGGGCCTGGCAGATGCTTCAAACGCCCATTTCCTGGGCGTGTACCTGGGACTGTGGGGCGTGTTCACCCTGTTCATGTTCTTCGGCACCCTGAAGGCGAACCGCGCGCTGCAATTCGTCTTCCTGAGCCTGACCGTGCTGTTCGCTCTGCTTGCCGCGGGTCACCTGGCGGATAACGAAGGCATCGTTCACGTTGCCGGCTGGGTCGGTCTGGTGTGCGGCGCAAGCGCTATCTACCTGGCAATGGGTGAAGTGCTGAACGAGCAGTTCGGCCGCACCGTATTACCGATTGGTGAAAAACACTGATCCCTCTGTCGTGCCCGCGTCGCGGGCACGACATCCCTCTGACTGGCGAAGCCACATCCCCAATACCAGCCCCATCAGCGATAACGCCAGCACGTACCATGCAGGTGCAAGGGGTGACAGCCCCATCAACACCGTGACCACAATCGGGGTCAGCCCACCGAAAATGGCATACGAGACGTTATAAGAGAATGAGATGCCGGTGAAGCGTACCTCCGGCGGGAAGGCGCGGACCATTACGTACGGTACGGCGCCAACGACGCCCACGCACAGCCCGACGATGCCGTACAGCAGGAACAACTGTTCAGGATGGCTGCCCGCAAGATGGTAGAATGCCCAGCTCGACGCGGCCAGCAGCAGGCTGCCGACAATAAAGGTCACGCTGGCACCGAAACGATCCGCCGCCAGTCCCGCGGCCAGACAGCCAAAGCAGAGCATAATTGTCGCGATACTGTTCGCCTGTAACGTCACAGCAGGCGCAAAACCGTACTGTTTTTGCAGCCAGACCGGCGACATCAAAATGACCACCACGATACCCGCAGACAGCAGCCAGGTCAGAAGCATCGACACGACTACCGCTTTTTTATGCCGCACTACTACGGTTTTTACCGGCAATTCTTGCGCCAGCGCCTTCCGCTGCTGCATTTCCAGAAATACTGGCGTCTCCTGCAACCAACGTCGCAGGTACATTGCCACCAGCCCAAACGCCCCGCCCAGCAGGAACGGGATACGCCAGCCCCAGTCGTGAACGGCCTGTTGCGTCATGCTGGTATTGATGATGGTTGCAACCACGGAGCCAAGCAGAATCCCGATCGTCAGTCCTGCGGTCAGGGTTCCGCACGCAATGCCGATGCGGCGCACCGGGACGTGCTCAGCGACAAACACCCACGCGCCCGGCACTTCCCCGCCGATGGCCGCGCCCTGAAGAATACGCATCAGCAGCAGCAATAACGGGGCGATAATGCCCATCGACTCATAGGTAGGCAAAAGGCCAATCGCCAGCGTCGGCACGGCCATCAGCAGGATGCTGAGGGTAAACATCTTCTTGCGCCCAACCAGATCGCCAAAGTGCGCCATAACAATGCCGCCCAGCGGACGCGCCAGATACCCGGCAGCGAAAATGCCGAAGGTTTGCACCTGACGCAGCCATTCAGGAATATCCGCCGGGAAAAACAGCGCCCCCACGACGGCGGCGAAGAAGACAAAGATGATGAAGTCGTAAAACTCCAGCGCGCCGCCCAGAGCAGCGAGCGTGAGGGTTTTGTAGTCCTGTCGATTCAGAGGTCGGGTGTTATGTGACATAGCGAACCATTGTGCATGTGTTGTGGATTATTTTTTACAGTAATCGTAAAGAAAAAATTACTATATCGTAAATCCATTTACACGCTACTGCGGCTGGCGCTAATGTCACATTTAAAGCATTTTCAGGAGATTGTTTCGCGGCGAGCGCTTTTAGGGCGAAATGCTGCTACCACGTTGCCGTCAGTTTCCACGTACGGACCGTCAAGCAGTTGTATACAATACGGTACACTTGCAAAGATACCGTGGACGATAACGCTCCCGTCTTCGGCTTTTACTCCTTCCAGCGTTTCTTTTATCGACTTCGGCTGCCCCGGCAGGTTCAGGATCAGCGCCTGTTTGCGGATCACCCCGACCTGACGGGAAAGAATGGCCGTCGGGACAAAGTGTAGACTGATCTGGCGCATCTGTTCACCGAAGCCCGGCATTTCACGATCGGCGATAGCCAGCGTCGCGTCCGGCGTTACATCGCGGCGCGCGGGGCCGGTTCCGCCCGTCGTCAGCACAAGGTGGCAGCTCATCTCATCCACCAGCTCACACAGGGTCTGCTCGATGATCGGCTGCTCGTCCGGGATCAGGCGAGTCTGGATCTCAAACGGGGTAGTGAGCGCGCTGCCCAGCCACGCTTCCAGAGCAGGGATGCCTTTATCCTGATAAACACCGCTGGAGGCGCGGTCAGAAATCGACACTAAGCCGATGCGTAAGGTATTCATATCCATTCCATTCAAAAAGTACTGATTAAAGGGAATGATACACGCAGAGAGAAAATTCAGACAGAGGCGGGGGAAAGAGGCGTGACCGGGAACCCGGTCACGCAGAATGATTACAGCAGGTCGCCGATCATTTTTTCCAGTTTTTCCTGGTCGATAGCAAACTTACGGATACCGTCCGCCAGTTTATCTACGGCCATTGGATCCTGGTTGTGCTGCCACAGGAACTCGGACTCGGTGATGCGCTCTGGGCGCGCTTTCACTTCACCGGTGTAGGACAGTTTACGCTCGATAGCACCTTCGCTTTCTGCCAGCTCTTTCAGCAGCGCAGGGGCGATGGTCAGGCGGTCACAGCCAGCCAGCTCAATGATTTCACCGACGTTACGGAAGCTTGCGCCCATAACAACGGTCTCATAGCCGTGCTGTTTGTAGTATTCGTAGATTTCCGTCACGGAAATCACGCCTGGATCTTCAGACGCCGCATACTCTTTCTTGTCGGTGTTGGCTTTGTACCAGTCCAGAATACGGCCCACAAACGGAGAAATCAGGTATACGCCAGCTTCGGCACATGCACGCGCCTGTGCGAAGGAGAACAGCAGAGTCAGGTTACAGTTGATCCCTTCTTTTTCCAGCTGCTCAGCGGCGCGAATGCCCTGCCATGTAGAGGCCAGTTTGATCAGGATACGGTCGTTGCTGATGCCCGCATCGTTGTACAGTTTGATCAGGCGTTTTGCTTTGGCAATAGACGCTTCGGTGTCGTAGGACAGGCGAGCATCAACTTCAGTAGAGATACGGCCAGGAACGAGCTTCAGGATTTCCAGACCGATGTTTACTGCCAGTTTGTCAGTCGCATCCACAACCTGCTGCGCGCGGTCATTGCTCTGTGCTTTTGCCCAGGTCACCGCCTCGTCGATCAGTTTGCGATACTCAGGGATCTGCGCGGCGTTAAGGATCAGAGAAGGGTTGGTTGTAGCATCCTGCGGCTGGTACAGCTTCATTGCCGCAATATCTCCGGTGTCAGCGACGACAGTGGTGAACTGACGAAGGGAGGTCAATTTATCCGTCATGATAGTGTTTCTCTTTTAACGTTCCCTGGATAATTCACACTACCGACAGCCTGCCAGCAGCGGAAAAATGACAGGTTTACTTGTTAGGGGGATGTAACCGGTCTGCCCTGATGATAACACGAGTGAGAGGCAGCGCAACCGCAGACAGTGCGCTTAGGCAGAGTATGATAAACTCAGAATATTAACAGGCTGCTAAGTAACAGCATGCACAATCAGTGGTAGCGCTTACATATTCACGTTGGCATCAACAAGAGGGACGTTAGTGCCTGATTTCTTTTTCTTTATTAACGAAGTTCTCTGGGGTTCAATCATGATATACCTGCTTTCAGGGGCAGGTATCTGGTTTACGTGGCGCAGCGGACTGATTCAGTTTCGCTATATTCGCAAATTTGGCAGAAGTCTGAAAAACAGCGTCACACCACAGCCGGGCGGCCTGACCTCATTTCAGGCGCTCTGTACCAGCCTGGCCGCGCGCGTCGGCAGCGGTAACCTGGCCGGTGTCGCGCTGGCAATCGGCGCGGGCGGTCCGGGCGCGGTATTCTGGATGTGGGTGACGGCGATTATCGGTATGGCCACCTCCTTTGCTGAATGCTCGCTTGCGCAGCTCTACAAAGAAAAAGACGGCAACGGTCAATTTCGCGGCGGCCCCGCCTGGTATATGGCTCGCGGACTGGGAATGCGCTGGATGGGCGTCCTGTTCTCAATCTTTTTACTGATGGCCTATGGTCTTATTTTCAATACCGTTCAGGCTAATTCCGTCGCCCACGCGCTGCGCTTTGCCTTCAATTGTCCGGAGTGGCTGACGGGCAGCGCGCTTGCCCTTCTCACCCTGCTGACCATTGTGACCGGGCTGAGAGGGGTTGCCCGCCTGATGCAGTGGCTGGTTCCGCTGATGGCGCTGCTGTGGGTGTCAACCAGCCTGATGGTATGCGCGATACATATCGACGAGGTGCCGAACGTCATCGTCACCATTTTCCAAAGCGCGTTCGGCTGGCGCGAAGCGGCTTCCGGCGCGCTGGGTTACACCCTTAGCCAGGCTCTCACTGCGGGTTTTCAGCGAGGCATGTTCTCCAACGAGGCGGGAATGGGCTCCACGCCGAATGCCGCCGCAGCGGCCGCATCCTGGCCCCCGCATCCCGCCGCGCAGGGCATTGTACAGATGATTGGCGTCTTCACAGACACCATTGTTATCTGCTCCGCCAGTGCGATGATAATGTTGCTGTCCGGCGCCGTTGAACATCCATCCGGCAGTACAGCAGGCATTCACTGGGTACAACAGGCGCTGGTCTCCCTCGTCGGCGGTTGGGGCGCAGGCCTTGTCGCCCTTGTCGTGGGGCTTTTTGCCTTCAGTTCTATTGTGGTGAACTATATCTATGCCGAGAACAACCTTATTTTCCTGAAAGTTGACTCGCGTCTTGCCCGCAACATCCTTCGCGCGGGTGTGCTGGCGATGGTATTTGTCGGTTGCCTGCTTAGCATGCCGATGATCTGGCAACTGGCGGATGTCATTATGGCGCTGATGGCCATCACCAATTTGACGGCAATTTTGCTTCTTTCACCGGTTGTGGCGCTGATCGCGCGCGATTATCTGCGTCAGCGCAAGCTCGGCGTACAGCCCGTCTTTGACGCCTCACGCTATCCCGAAATCGAATCACAAATTGCCCCTGGCACCTGGGATGATTTGCCGCGGCAATAACAGCTATCGATCAATTCAGGGCGATTTTTTGTTAAAGTCGCTCTAAATTTCCTGCAAGGACTGGATATGCTGATTCTGATTTCACCTGCCAAAACGCTCGACTACCAGAGCCCGCTCGCCACTGAGCGTTATACCCAGCCGGAATTGCTGGACTACTCGCAACAGCTGATCCACGAGGCGCGTAAGCTTTCGGCTCCGCAAATCGCTTCGCTGATGAGCATCAGTGATAAACTCGCCGACCTGAACGCCACCCGTTTTCACGAGTGGCAGCCTGACTTCACGCCCGCTAACGCCCGCCAGGCGCTGTTGGCCTTCAAAGGTGACGTCTACACTGGCCTGCAAGCAGAAACGTTTAGCGAAGCCGATTTCGATTTTGCCCAGCAGCATCTGCGCATGTTATCCGGCCTGTACGGGGTGCTGCGCCCGCTGGATCTGATGCAGCCATATCGTCTGGAGATGGGTATCCGCCTGGAAAACGCCAAAGGCAAAGATTTGTACCAGTTCTGGGGCGATGTCATTACCGATAAGCTTAACGCGGCGCTACAAGCCCAGGGGGACAACGTGGTGATCAACCTGGCCTCCGATGAGTACTTCAAATCGGTGAAGCCGAAAAAGCTGGATGCGGACATTATCAAGCCGGTGTTCCTCGACGAGAAAAACGGCAAATTTAAAGTGATCAGCTTCTACGCCAAAAAAGCGCGCGGTCTGATGAGCCGTTTCATCATTCAAAACCGCCTGACGAAGCCAGAGCAGCTCACTGGCTTTAACAGTGAAGGGTATTTCTTCGACGAGGCATCGTCAGGAAAAAACGAGCTGGTGTTTAAGCGTCACGAGCAATAAAAGACAACCCCGCCAGCTGGCGGGGTTTGTGTTAATGGTGCTTCCGGTCCGGCCCCGGGCGATGATCGTCATGACGGTGATGATCGTGACGATCGCGATGTTCATCGTGCGGACGCCAGTGGTTATCGCGCCAGTCATAGTGCGCTTTCCACCAGTCATGGTCGCGCCAGCGGCCGCCATCCCAGTAGTGTCCGTTATTATCCCGATCGCCAATTTGCAGTTTTACCGCAGGGACGAGGGTGATCTCAGCTGCCTGCACCGCCATGGGAGCGACCAGCATCAGTGAAAGCGCGATAAGTGCAGGTTTCAGTGTAGACATAGGTGACTCCTTATTCTTCTTGCCCAACGTGGGCCGATGTAAGGAGAGTACGTGATGGGAACGGTGGATGTTATTCTCTGCAATCCTAAACCCTAAGTAACCGCATTTATTGGGAATTTCTGCTTTTTTCCTGCTGTTTTTCTCCTTATTTTCTCCATAAAAAAGCCGGGTGGCGGCTTCGCCTTACCCGGCCTACTTTCTGAAATGTTCCAGGCCCGGTAAGGCGTAGCCGCCACCGGGCAATAAACTCACGCTCGGGTCATCATCAGCTTACGCAGTGCGGCAAAGTCTGCGGGCAGCTCATGGGACAGCAACGGCAGGTCGGCGCGCTCGGCCAGCTCTTTTGGCAGCGGCAGCGTTTCACCCAGGATCGCTTCCACGCTCTCTTTGAACTTGGCCGGATGGGCGGTACCGAGGAACAGGCCATACTCACCCGGTTGAAGCTGATCGCGCAGGGCACGATAGGCAATCGCCGCGTGCGGCTCAGAGGTATAGCCCACCGCTTTCAGCTCGCGCATGGTGGCTTTCGTGGTTTCGTCCGTCACCGCTGCGTAGCCCAGGTCGCCCAGACGCCAGACCTTACGGCGGAACAGCTCTTCCACACGCGGCCAGTTGTTAGGCTGTGACACATCCATCGCATTGGAGAGCGTGGCTTGCGTCGCGTTCGGCGCCCATTTTCCGTCCTTCAGGAAACGCGGCACGGTGTCGTTGGCGTTGGTAGCGGCGATAAAGCGCTTCACCGGCAGGCCGAGTGATTTCGCCAGCAGGCCCGCCGTCAGATCGCCGAAGTTCCCGCTTGGCACAGAAACTACCAGCTGATTGCGCGCGTCCTGCGGCAGCTGGGCCACCGCTTCGAAGTAGTAGCAGATCTGCGCCAGCAGACGGCTGATGTTGATGGAGTTGGCAGAGTTCAGCCCCAGCGCCGCCTTCAGCTCTTCGTCATCAAAGGCCTGCTTCACCAGCGCCTGGCAGGCATCGAAATCGCCGTCGATCGCCACGGTTTCAATGTTGCCCCCAAGAGTGCAGAACAGTTTTTCCTGAAGCGGGCTGATTTTGCCTTTCGGATAGAGGATCACCACGCGGACGTTTTTCAGGCCGTAGAACGCATGAGCCACCGCCGCACCGGTATCACCTGAGGTCGCGGTCAGGATGGTCACCGGTTTGTCGCCGCTGATGTGGGTCAGCATCTGCGCCATAAAGCGACCGCCGAAATCTTTGAACGCCAGCGTCGGGCCGTGGAACAGCTCCAGACAGCCAACGTCAGGCTCCACCTGCTTCACCGGGGCCGGGAAAGCAAACGCCGCGCGCACGCGCTCTTCGAGCAGCTCCTGCGGGATTTCGTCGCCAATAAACGCAGACAGAATTTTGGTGCTGCGGGTGACAAAGTCCTGCTTAAGCAGTTCATCGATTTCAGTCAGTTGAAATTCCGGCAGGTCGTGGGGGAAGAACAGCCCCTGATTTTTGCCCAAACCCTGCGTTACCGCCTGCGCAAAGCTGACCTGCTCGTTATGATCTTTAAGGTTGTAGAGTTTCATTCGTTATCCCAGTACTCGTGCGCCAGCCGTGTCCAGACGGCAAATATGAACAAAGCCTTCCTGATTTTGCAGGTAGTGTTTAGAGAGCCAGTCCGCCACGCGCTGCGCGGTGTCTGGCTTGTCGCATAAGGCGAACAGCGTTGGGCCGGAGCCGGAGATGCCGCACGCCTGTGCGCCGATATCCATGGATGCCTGTCGCGCTTCGTTAAAGCCCGGCAGCAGCTTCGTGCGATACGGCTCGGCAATAACGTCTTTCATCAGTTTCGCCGCCAGCTGCGGCTGTCGGGTATAGCAGGCATGAATAAAGCCCGCCAGATGACGCCCGTGGGCGATACAGTCCTGACGACGATACTGCGCCGGCAGGATCGCACGCGCTTCGGCGGTAGAAACCTTAATGCCCGGATAGGCAAGCACCCACAGCCACTCATCAAACCCTGGCACCTGCTGGCTGATGATGCCATTTTCTTCAATCATCAGCTGCATGCCGCCAAGGAAGCACGGCGCCACGTTATCATAATGAATGCTGCCGGAGATGCGCCCTTCCAGCTCGCCCATCAGCGCCAGCAGGCGGCTGTTGTTCAGCGGCTTGCCGCAGTGCTCATTCATCGCCACCAGCGCGGCGACCACCGAGCAGGCGCTGGAGCCGAGTCCCGAACCAATCGGCATGCTCTTTTCCAGCGTCATGGCGACCGGCACGTTTTTACCGATCTCCTGACAGAAGCGTTCCCAGCACTGATAAACGATATTCTCACGCGGTTCAGGCGGCAGCTTGCTGGCAAAACGGCCGACGTTATTCAGGCTGAAGCGCTCTGCCGCCTCAACCGTTACCGTATCGCCCAGCAGCGAACCATCCACCGGCGTAACCGCCGCGCCCAGCACGTCAAATCCGACGCTCATATTGGCGCTGGAAGCCGGGGCATATACTTTAACCATCTTAAACTCCTAACTTCCATGACAGGGTACGCAGCAGATCGGCAAACACGCCCGCCGCCGTCACATCATTCCCTGCGCCATAGCCGCGAAGTACCAGCGGCAGTGGCTGATAATAATGGCTGTAGAACGCCAGGGCGTTCTCGCCGTTTTTCACCTTGTACAGCGGATCGTTGCCATCCACTTCGGCAATCTTCACGCGGCAGACGCCGTCTTCTTCAATATTGCCAACATAGCGCAATACCTTACCTTCATCACGGGCTTTCGCAACGCGGGCGGCAAAGGCGTCGTCAAGCTGCGGCAACCTGGCCATAAAAGCGCTGACGTCGCCGCTGTCATCAAATTCTGCTGGCAGCACCGGCTCAATCACGATATCCGAAAGCTCCAGCTCGCGGCCGGTTTCGCGCACCAGGATCAGCAGCTTACGCGCCACATCCATACCGGAGAGGTCGTCGCGCGGATCCGGCTCGGTGTAGCCCAGCTCGCGCGCGGCGCGGGTGGCTTCCGAAAGGCTCATCCCTTCGTCCAGCTTGCCGAAGATAAACGACAGGGAGCCGGAGAGGATGCCGGAGAAACGCTGTAGTTCGTCGCCCGCGTTCAGCAGGTTTTGCAGGTTCTCGATGACCGGCAGGCCTGCGCCCACGTTGGTGTCATACAGAAACTTGCGGCGCGACTTGCTCGCCGCCAGACGCAGCTGGTGATAGTAATCCATCGACGAGGTGTTGGCCTTTTTGTTCGGCGTCACCACATGGAAACCTTCGCGCAGGAAATCCGCGTACTGATCGGCCACAGCCTGGCTGGAGGTACAGTCGACGATCACCGGGTTAAGCAGGTGATACTCTTTCACCAGACGGATCAGACGACCCAGGTTGAACGGCTCTTTCGCCTCTTCCAGTTCCGCCTGCCAGTTTTCCAGGTTCAGACCGTGGACGTTAGTCAGCAACGCTTTCGAGTTCGCAATTCCGCAGACGCGCAAATCGATATGTTTCTTCTTAAGCCACTCCTGCTGGCGCTTTACCTGCTCCAGCAGCGCGCCGCCGACGCCGCCGACGCCCACCAGGAACAGCTCAATCACCTGGTCGGTGTTGAACAGCATCTGATGCACCACGCGCACGCCGGTAGTGGCGTCATCGTTATCCACGACAACGGAAATTGAACGCTCTGATGAGCCCTGGGCAATCGCCACGATATTGATATTGGCCCGCGCCAGGGCGGCAAAGAATTTGGCGGAGATTCCGCGCAGGGTGCGCATGCCGTCGCCTACCACGGAGATCACGGCCAGACGCTCCTGAATCGAGAGCGGCTCCAGCAGCTCTTCTTTCAGCTCCAGGTAGAACTCTTCTTCCAGCGCGCGACGGGCGCGCAGGCAATCGCCCTGCGGGACGCAGAAGCTGATGCTGTATTCGGAAGAAGACTGCGTGATCAGCACCACGGAGATCCCGTTACGGGACATGGCCGCAAATACGCGTGCCGCCATGCCAACCATACCTTTCATACCCGGGCCAGAGACGCTGAACATCGCCATGTTATTAAGGTTCGAAATGCCTTTTACCGGCAGGTCATCTTCATCAGCGCTGGCGCCAATCAGCGTACCCGGCGCCTGCGGATTACCGGTGTTTTTAATCAGGCAAGGGATCTGGAACTGGGCAATCGGGGAGATGGTACGTGGGTGAAGCACTTTGGCGCCGAAGTAGGAAAGCTCCATCGCTTCCTGGTACGACATCGACTTCAACAGCCTGGCGTCCGGCACCTGGCGCGGGTCGCAGGTATATACACCATCAACGTCAGTCCAGATCTCACAACAGTCTGCACGTAAACAGGCCGCCAGCACGGCAGCGGAGTAGTCAGAGCCGTTACGCCCCAGCACCACCAGTTCGCCCTTCTCGTTACCGGCGGTGAAGCCTGCCATCAGGATCATGTGGTCAGACGGGATTTTGCTCGCCGCAATGCGGCGTGTCGACTCGGCAATGTCGACGGCGGATTCAAGGTAGTGTCCCACAGCCAGCAGTTTTTCAACCGGATCGATGACCGTCACGTGGTGACCGCGCGCTTCCAGCACGCCCGCCATGATGGCGATAGAGAGTTTTTCACCCCGGCAAATCAGCGCCGCGTTGATGCTGTCCGGGCATTGACCCAGCAGGCTGATACCGTGAAGGACGTGTTTAATCTGGGCAAATTCGAGTTCCACGGTGCTTTTCAGCTGCGCCAGCGGGAAGCCAGGCTGGGCGTCTGCCAGCCCCTGAAGCAGTTCAGCGAAGATACGTTCGGCGTCGCTGATGTTCGGAAGTGCATCCTGGCCACCGATGGTTTTTTCAATCATCGCCACCAGGTGGTTCGTGATTTTTGCCGGGGCAGAGAGCACGGTAGCAACCTGCCCCTGCCTGGCGTTACTTTCCAGGATATCGGCAACACGCAGAAAACGCTCTGCATTTGCCACTGATGTACCGCCGAACTTCAACACTCGCATGGTTCTACCTCATTTCCTTTAGCCGAAAAAAAAGCCCGCACTGTTCAGGTGCGGGCTTTTTTCTGTTTTTCCTGTACGCGTCAGCCCGCATCGTTACCTGTGGTAATGATGATGGTTGTAGTAATGGTGGTGATGCTGATGCGTTTCATGGATGTTGTGTACTCTGTCATTATTATCTGTCTGTGCTCTATTCTTTTAGGGTTAAAGGATCGGACACCTTAAGTCAATGAATTTTTAATTTGATCACAACTCGGGACATTCTCACGTCCCGCTGCGTGCAGATTTATTTTCATCGGAATACCCCAGATGCAACCCCAGACATCAGCAGGATCGGCCATAATAAAAACCTATGACACTATTTTACTCGGCTAATTTTTTTTCAATATCATGAAGCAATCGGTGCAGCATTGCCGTGTCGCGCTGTTCAAGACGCCCCAGGCGCTGCTGTAACCAGTCCACCATTTTTTGATCGTCAGCGACGCCCAGTTGCTCGAGAAGCTTATCTGCACGAATACGCAGCGCCGCCAGCTGGTTTTCATCCGTTACTGACGCTGGCGGCTGAGAAATTTGTATTAAGGATGCTAATTGATAGCAGTACACCATCACCGCCTGCCCCAGATTGAGTGACGGATAATCCGCCACCATCGGCGCGCCCGTCAGGACGTCAGCCAGTTCCAGTTCTTCGTTAGTTAGCCCGGAATCTTCTCGCCCAAAAACCAGCGCGGCTTTCTCCAGCCACTGGCTTTTTTCTTCCAGTAGTGGCACCAGTTCAGCAGGCGTGGCGTAATAATGAAACTTCGCCCGGCTGCGCGCGGTCGTCGCGACGGTAAACGAAATATCGTGCAGCGCCTCAGCGAGCGTAGCGTAAGTGGTTATATTATCGAGAATATCACCCGAACCGTGCGCCACCCATCGCGCAGCAGGCTCCAGATGCGCCGCGCTGTCTACGATACGCAAATCGGTAAAACCCATGGTCTTCATGGCACGCGCCGCAGCGCCAATATTTTCAGCTCTTGCTGGTGCCACCAGCACAATCGACAGATGCATTTATGCTCTCTTTTTAATCAGTTAGCAGGTAAAAATGTGATTCACTTCAACATATTACGCAGCACGAATTTACAATTTTGCAACACAAATCACCGAAATAGCGTTTCATAACAATTAAAAAAAGCTAAACTATTTTGTGGCTGAACAATCAGTTAGAATGTTAACAGAAGTCCATTATCCTTATGTTTTGTAATGATAATGACCTTATGAATACTCTTTTCCGATTGGATTCGTACCGTTTATCAATCAATGTCCGCAACTAGTTGGTTTATTGAAAAATTGTGACAAAGGCTAGCATTCAGCTACGATGATTTCATCAAACTGTTAACGTGCTACAATTGAACTTGATATATGTCAACGAAGCGTAGTTTTATTGGGTGTCCGGTGTCACTTAGCCTGTTATGTTGCTGTTAAAATGGTTAGGATGACAGCCGTTTTTGACACTGTCGGGTCCAAAGGGAAAGTACCCACGACCAAGCTAATGATGTTGTTGACGTTGATGGAAAGTGCATCAAGAACGCAATTACGTACTTTAGTCACGTTAAGCCGATCATGTTAATTTGCGACATGCATCAGGCAGGTCAGGGACTTTTGTACTTCCTGTTTCGATTTAGTTGGCAATTTAGGTAGCAAACATGCAGACCCCGCACATTCTTATCGTTGAAGACGAGTTGGTAACACGCAACACGTTAAAGAGCATTTTCGAAGCAGAAGGCTACGATGTCTTTGAAGCGACCGATGGCGCAGAGATGCATCAGATCCTTTCTGAAAATGATATCAACCTGGTGATTATGGATATCAATCTGCCGGGCAAAAACGGGCTTCTTCTGGCGCGCGAACTGCGTGAACAGGCGAACGTCGCGTTGATGTTCCTGACAGGCCGTGACAACGAGGTTGATAAAATTCTTGGTCTGGAAATCGGCGCGGATGACTACATCACCAAGCCGTTCAACCCTCGCGAGTTAACCATTCGTGCACGCAACCTGCTGTCCCGCACCATGAATCTGGGTACGGTCAGTGAAGAGCGTCGTAGCGTCGACAGCTACAAATTCAACGGCTGGGAACTTGATATCAATAGCCGTTCGCTGATTAGCCCGAACGGTGAGCAGTACAAACTGCCGCGCAGTGAATTCCGCGCGATGCTGCACTTCTGCGAAAACCCGGGCAAGATCCAGTCCCGTGCAGAACTGCTGAAGAAAATGACCGGTCGTGAGTTGAAGCCACACGATCGTACCGTTGACGTAACCATCCGTCGTATTCGTAAACATTTCGAATCTACACCTGATACGCCGGAAATCATCGCCACGATCCATGGTGAAGGCTATCGTTTCTGCGGTGACCTCCAGGAGTAATCCTCCCGTCACGCAGTAAAAAACGGCGCTTTTGCGCCGTTTTTTTTATCAATGCCACGGCATAATCGGCACCGCGCTAATCGCGTTTTTCGGTGAGCCTTCCACGACTTTGTCGGAATAAGCCAGATAAGCCAGTGTGTTGCGCTTCGCGTCATAAAAACGGACCACCTGTAGCTTTTTGAACACCAGCGAGGTCCGTTTCTGGAATACAACGTCGCCCTGCGCTTTGCCGTTTTTAATTTTGTCACTCAATTCCACCGGACCAACCTGCTGGCAGGAGATGGCCGCGTCAGACGTGTCTTCAGCCAGCCCCAGGCCGCCTTTAATCCCGCCGGTCTTCGCCCGGCTGACATAGCAGGTGACGTTTTTAACGTCCGGATCGTCAAAGGCCTCCACCACAATTTTGTGGTCCGGCCCAAACATTTTAAACACGGTGTCCACGGAGCCAATTTGCTCCGCCTGTGCCACGCGCCCTGCCATCAGCGCCAGTGCTGCAAAGACTAAAACCTTGTATTTCATATTGTTACCATTCATAAAAATTACGCTGAGCGATTATTCAACAGGTTAGATAAAAATGTAGCAAGATCACAGGATTAGAATATATCCGCACTTAAATCACCACAAAAAGCATTTATGCGCAAAAAAAACACTGAATGCTAAAACGTCAAAAAATGCTATTATCCGCTAACCTGTAAACAGGCACCTGCGGCAGTTTTAAGGATGAGGATAGTATATGGATCAGGCTGGAATTATTCGCGACCTGCTCACCTGGCTGGAAGGTCATCTCGACCAGCCTTTGTCACTGGATAATGTGGCGGCAAAAGCAGGCTATTCCAAGTGGCATCTGCAAAGGATGTTCAAGGATGTCACCGGTCATGCTATCGGTGCCTATATTCGCGCACGTCGTTTATCAAAGTCTGCTGTCGCGTTGCGCCTGACCGCGCGACCAATCCTGGATATTGCCCTGCAATATCGCTTCGATTCACAGCAAACCTTCACTCGCGCCTTTAAAAAACAGTTCTCGTTAACGCCAGCGCTTTATCGCCGCTCGCCGGACTGGAGCTCCTTTGGTATGCGTCCGCCGCTGCGTCTGGGCGAGTTTGCGATGCCAAAATATGAAATCATCACCCTGCCGGAAACGCACCTGGTCGGCACCACGCAGAGCTACTCCTGTTCCCTGGAGCAGATCTCCGAGTTCCGCCATCAGATGCGCGTTCAGTTCTGGCGCGAATTTTTAAGCCACGCTCCGGCGATCCCGCCGATTCTGTATGGCCTGAACGAAACGTATCCAAGCCAGGAAAAAGATGACGAGCAGGAAGTGTTCTATACCACGGCGCTGACGCCTGACATGGCGAACGGTTACATTCATGGCTCGAAGCCTGTCGTGCTGGAAGGCGGCGAGTATGTGATGTTCTCATACGAAGGGTTAGGAACGGGCGTTCAGGAGTTCATCCTGACCGTTTACGGGACCTGCATGCCAATGCTGAATCTGAATCGCCGTAAAGGTCAGGACATTGAGCGCTACTATCCGGCGCAAGATGCAAAACCGGAAGAAGGCCCTATCAATCTGCGTATGGAATTCCTGATTCCGGTACGTCGTTAACGCTGCAACTCATCCAGTGCAGGGGCATCAAGATGCGAAATGTCCCCTGCCATCTCAACCACCCACCCCGATGCCAGCCAGGCACTTTCCTGATAGTCGATACGGGAAATGGAACAGTTGCGCAGACGCAAACGGCGCTCGGCGTAAGCCGGCAGCCCCAGAATGGTACTTACCAGGCAACCCAGCGCGATACCGTGGCTCACCAGCAGCGGTCGGCTACCTGCCGGGAGTTTCAGGCACTCGGCCAGCGCGGCATGCATGCGCACGCTCAGCTCCTGCATGGATTCCCCCTCAGGGATGCGACCATCTTCAGTGCCGTTCACCAGCGTGCGACGCCAGCCTTCTTCGGTTTCCGTCAGCGTATCGATAGGGCGTTTTTCCAGCACGCCCATATCCAGCTCGCGCAGGCGCGGTTCAAGGGTCACGTCGCAGCCACAGGCATCGGCGATGATGCGTGCCGTCTGCTGCGTGCGGCCTAAATCACTGGAGATGACGTGAGTGATACCCAGCGTTCTGGCGCGTTCCGCCACCTGCCACGCTTGCTGCACACCTTTGTCGGTGAGAGGACTGTCTGACTGGCCTTGAATACGTCGCTCGGCGTTCCACTGCGTTTCACCGTGGCGAACAAGGTATACCTGTAACATGCTTTTTTTCCGTTATACTGCGATGAATTTTTTAAATCGAGCTTAATTATGCACCATGTTGTCTCTGCTACCACCAATCCTGCCAAAATTCAGGCAATTCTAAGGGCATTTGAAGAGATCTTCGGCGAAGGATCCTGCCATATTGACGCCGTCGGCGTCGAGAGCGGTGTGCCGGAACAGCCGTTTGGCAGCGAGGAAACACGCGCTGGCGCACGAAATCGCGTGGCGAATGCAAAAGCCGCCGTGCCAGATGCTGACTTCTGGGTCGCGATTGAAGCAGGTATCGACGAAGGGGCGACCTTCAGCTGGGTTGTCATCGAAAGCCGCGAGCAGCGCGGCGAAGCGCGTTCAGCCACGCTGCCGCTGCCGGAGGTCATACTGGAGAAAGTCCGCGCGGGTGAGGCGCTGGGGCCGGTAATGTCGCACTACACCGGCATTGATGAGATTGGTCGTAAAGAGGGGGCGATTGGCGTCTTTACCGCGGGCAAGCTCACCCGTTCGAGCGTTTACCACCAGGCCGTTATTCTGGCGTTAAGTCCGTTCCATAACGCGATTTATCGTTAAGTTTGTAGGCCGGATAAGGCGAAGCCGTCATCCGGCGTTTTTAAGCAATACCGCTTCCAGCCACTGACGCAGTTCAACCGGCGCCGACTTCAGGCTGTTTGAACCCCGGGTAATCGTCGCGATGCCCGCGCCCAGCTCGTTTTTCAGTTCACGCTGGCTCATTTCGCCACGCAGCAGTTCCTCAATAATGCGTACCCGTGTACCCAGCGCTTCACGCTCGTCTGGCGTCAGCATCAGCTGTAGCAAGGGTAAATGCAGATCTTTGTCGTAAGACTGGCGGAGCAACTCCACAAAACGAAGCCACTCCTGATGACGCAGTTCGGCCATGGCCGAGGAATACGGGGAATGCTGGGTCATGTTATGCTGCCTCTTGTACTCATTAACGAGTACAGCATAACACAACCCGCGCCGATCAGTAACGTCTCTGCCACTCGGCATCGCTCATCAGGGCATCTTTCTCCCCCATGAAGTGCCGATAGTAGGCGTCATACGCCAGCACGTTCTTCACATATCCGCGCGTTTCCGAGAACGGAATGCTCTCGACGAACGCCACGGCGTCGAGTCGCCCTGCGCTGTTGCCAAGCCATGTCCGCACGCGGCCTGGCCCGGCGTTGTACGCCGCTGACGCGAAGATACGGTTATTACCGAACTGCTGATAGACGTACTGCAAGTAGCTGGTACCGATGTTGATGTTGGTCTCCGGATCCAGCAGCTGGGACGGGCTGCTGTAGCCTGGGATATTAAACATCTTCACCGTGTGCGTCGCGGTGCCCGGCATAATTTGCATCAGGCCGCTGGCCCCCACCGGCGAACGCACTTTCGGGTTCCAGGCGCTTTCCTGACGGGCAATGGCCATCGCGTAGCTTTGCGGAATATCTTTGCCGCTGGTGTAGCGATCGAACAGATCCTTATAAGCCAGCGGGAAACGCTCTTCGAGATGATCCCACAGCTTGCCGGCGATCGTCGCCTGCACGCTCAGATCCCACCAGCGATTATCAAACGCATAGCGGGCAAGCTGCGCCTTCTCGCCGGTGGTACGGCTGGTGACCAGGTTGGCCCATTCGCTGCGCGCGGTATTATCCAGATTCCAGTACATCAGCTCGCGCACGCGCGCCATTTCCGGACCCTGCGTCAGCGCCGGGTTCGCGTTGGCTGGCGCTTTGTCGATCTTCAGGGTGTACTCCTCGCCCAAACGCTGCGCCGCCGCCATCGGGTAGAAGCCGCGCTGCTGCATCAGGGAGTGGAGGATCGCTTTGGCTTCGTCTTCACGACCACGCTCCAGCAGCAGGTCCGCCTGCCAGTAACGCCATTCATCTTTCTCTTTAGCATCCATCGGCAGGCGCGCCAGCCAGGTATTGAGGCCACGACGATCGCCCGTTCCCAGCGCCATGCGCACGCGACGCTCCACCAGCGAGACAGAGTTTGAACGCATTACCGCATCGTCACGCCAGCGCGCCTGTTCGTCGGTGACATCTGTTCCCATCAGTCGCCATGCCACAATATCGCGCAGTTCCTGGGTTTGATCGTCATTAAGCTGCTGGGCCTGCACCAGCTGCGGGATCATCAGCCGGGCGTTTTCCACATCCTCACGCGCCACGCTGGCAAAGGCCACCGCCGCCATCTGGCGGGTAAAATCGGTCGCGCCGGTGGTACGCGCAAACGTCAGCACGGTATTGGGATCGTTTGCCAGACTGATAACGGCAGAGGCAATGGTCTGATAATCCGCGGGCATCTGGCCCGCCAGCACGGTGACCAGCCGGGTGTTACCGGCCTTCATCGCCAGGCGAATACGTTCCAGGTAAGAGAGCGGATCCTGCTTGCCCGAGGCGCGCCAGGCGCTGAACAGCGGATCACAGGCGTTTGGCTGGCTTTTGCCCGTCAACCACAGCTCTTTCGCGCCGGTCCAGGCTTCCTCCTGCTGACCGGTCGCCCATTTCGCATAATAGTAATTACACTGCGCTTCCGTCGCGCCCGGTTTATCCGGGCTGAAAGCCAGCAGGCCGCGCCAGTCTTCGCGACGGGCCAGCTCGTTCACAAACCGGGACTTCAGGGTGCGCGCAGGCGGCAGTGTCGGGTTCGCCTGAATGAAGTTATTTACGGTGACGGTCGGTTGATTCATGAGATCATCAGTGATCTGACGATACTCCAGATACGGATACAGCGGATAATCCTTCAGCGTCGGCATCAGCGCCTGCACGGTATCCATCTGCTTGTTGTCCCATGCCTGCTTAATCTGGGCATAGCGGTTACGTTGTTCATCCAGTGAATCGGCATGCACCGCCTGGCTTACCGCCATTACGCATACGCTGGCAGCCAGCAGACGCCAGACCACCCGTTTGGCTTTTTCCACAAGCTCTTCCTCATTGTTTTTCGTCAGTTGCAGCGTCTTGCCACGTTAAAGTTACCTCAACTTATGCTAACCAGGCATCCCACAACGCGCCACGTCATGGACACTTTTTTACCTTTCTTGCGCGTTTTAACACTCCCGACGTTCCTGGCTGGGATTAGGGCGTGAAAAAGGCTACACTTCGAGGCTGAAATTCATTCTCATCACGATAAAAGAGGCGAAGTCCAACGTGGCTCAATTCGTTTATACCATGCATCGTGTCGGCAAAGTTGTCCCGCCGAAACGTCATATTCTTAAAAATATCTCGCTGAGCTTTTTCCCGGGCGCAAAAATCGGTGTTCTGGGTCTCAACGGTGCCGGTAAGTCCACCCTGCTGCGCATCATGGCCGGCATCGATACAGACATCGAAGGTGAAGCCCGTCCGCAGCCTGGCATCAAGATCGGCTACCTGCCGCAGGAACCTCAGCTGAACCCGGAACACACCGTGCGTGAATCCGTTGAAGAAGCGGTATCCGAAGTGGTTAACGCCCTGAAAGGTCTGGATGAAGTGTATGCCAAATACGCCGAGCCGGATGCGGACTTCGACAAACTGGCCGCTCAGCAAGGCAAATTTGAAGAGATTATCCAGGCGCACGACGGTCACAACCTGAACGTGCAGCTGGAGCGCGCGGCAGATGCCCTGCGTCTGCCGGACTGGGATGCGAAAATCGCGAATCTCTCCGGTGGTGAACGCCGCCGCGTGGCGCTGTGCCGCCTGCTGCTGGAAAAACCAGACATGCTGCTGCTCGACGAACCGACCAACCACCTGGATGCGGAATCCGTGGCCTGGCTGGAACGCTTCCTGCACGACTTCGAAGGCACCGTGGTGGCAATTACCCACGACCGCTACTTCCTCGACAACGTGGCGGGCTGGATCCTGGAGCTGGACCGCGGTGAAGGGATTCCGTGGGAAGGCAACTACTCTTCCTGGCTGGAGCAGAAAGATCAGCGTCTGGCGCAGGAAGCGTCTCAGGAAGCGGCGCGCCGTAAGTCTATTGAGAAAGAGCTGGAGTGGGTTCGTCAGGGCGCGAAAGGCCGTCAGTCCAAGGGCAAAGCCCGTCTGGCGCGCTTCGAAGAGCTGAACAACACCGAATACCAGAAACGTAACGAAACCAACGAACTGTTTATTCCACCTGGCGCACGTCTGGGGGATAAAGTGGTTGAAGTGACCAACCTGCGTAAGTCATACGGCGACCGCCTGCTGATCGACGATCTGACCTTCTCCGTACCGAAAGGCGCTATCGTCGGCATTATCGGTCCGAACGGCGCGGGTAAATCCACCCTGTTCCGCATGATGTCCGGTCAGGAACAACTTGACAGCGGCTCTATCACCCTGGGTGAGACCGTGAAGCTGGCCTCCGTTGACCAGTTCCGTGACGCGATGGACAACAGCAAAACCGTGTGGGAAGAAGTCTCCGGCGGTCTGGATATCATGCGTATCGGCAACACCGAGATGCCAAGCCGCGCCTATGTTGGCCGCTTTAACTTCAAGGGCACCGACCAGGGCAAACGCGTGGGCGAGCTGTCTGGGGGTGAGCGTGGTCGTCTGCACCTGGCGAAGCTGCTTCAGGTTGGCGGCAACGTTCTGCTGCTCGATGAACCTACCAACGACCTGGACATCGAAACCCTGCGCGCGCTGGAAAACGCCCTGCTGGAATTTCCGGGCTGCGCCATGGTTATCTCGCACGACCGCTGGTTCCTTGACCGTATCGCAACCCACATTCTGGACTACCAGGACGAAGGTAAAGTGGAGTTCTTCGAAGGTAACTTCACCGAATACGAAGAGTACAAGAAACGCACGCTGGGCGCAGACGCGCTGGAGCCGAAGCGTATTAAGTACAAGCGTATTGCGAAATAAAAGCAAAACGGCAACTTCGGTTGCCGTTTTTTATGTTTGTTCCCTCTCCGCGTGGGAGAGGGCCTGGGTGAGGGCATCAGGCCGCACAGTGTGTAGGCCGGGTAAGGCGAAGCCGCCACCCGTCTTTTTTATTTGCCCACGTAATACCGCTTCACCTCATCAAACTGCATCGCAAAGTCGATATAGCTCATCAGCGCAGGCGAATTGAGCTTACGGCTCGGATAGGCCAGCCAGAGATCGTTCCCCTCAACGCGCCACTCCGGTAGCACCTTTACCAGCACGCCCTTTTCGATTTTATCTTCCAGCAGGAATGCGGGTAACAGCGTGATCCCCGCCCCGGCAATGGCGCATTCTCGGGCGTACACCAGGTTATCCGTCATGTGGGCGTTATCCGGTAGGTAGCGGTAATCCTCACTCTCGCTTCGCAGAAGCCACTCCGACCATGCCCGGTGCGTAATGCAGCGGTGATCCACCAGCTGTCGGGGATGGATTAACGGCGCCCGACGCGCCAGATAGTCAGGCGAGGCCAGCATGTAGCGCGGACAGTGCCCAATCATGCGGCCAATCAGGGAAGAATCCTGCGGTTTGCCGGTGCGCAGCGCCACGTCAAAACCCGACTCGACCAGATCTACCACATCGTCTGAAATTGATACATCCAGCGACACGTCAGGGTAGCGAAGCTGGAACTCGGCATTCATATGCGCCAGCAGCGTCGCGCCAATCCCTGCCGGACAGGTGATCCTCAGCCGTCCGCTGGGGTTTTCTCGCAGCCGCTGAATGGCATACTCCGCGCGCTCGCTGGCCGCCAGCATCTCGCGGCAGTGCACCAGATAGTGCTCGCCCGCAAACGTCAGGCTTATTCTGCGCGTCGTGCGGTTAAGCAGGCGGATCCCCACCTGCTGCTCCAGCTGGCTAATGCGCTGGCTGACGCTGAATTTCGGCAGTTCAGCCTTCTGCGCCGCCGCAGTAAAGCTGCCCATCTCAGCCACCAGCGCAAACAGCGCCATATCCTGTAGCTGTTTAAACATGATTGTTCACCCTGTACGAACGCTGAGTTCTTGATTGTCCATCTTATCATGCAGCTGACCACTTAATAGACTAGCCTCAACACAACGCATTCATTGAGGAGAACACCATGTCTGTTAAAGCCATTGCCGTTAACCCAGAAAATCCCTCCACCTTCGTTGAAATCACCCCGCCGATGCCGCAGCCCGGCGAGTACGATCTGCTGGTGGAGGTGAAAGCCGTCTCCGTAAACCCGGTGGATACCAAAGTACATGCAGGCATTGCCAAAAGCGGACTGAAGGAGCCGCGCATTCTCGGGTGGGATGCCAGCGGGATCGTCAAAGCCGTCGGGGCTGGCGTCACCGGATTCAAACCGGGTGACGAAGTATGGTACGCGGGGGATATCACCCGACCGGGCAGCAATACCACGCACCAGCTTATCGATGCGCGCATTGTCGGGCACAAGCCTGCAAACCTTGGCTGGGCCTCTGCGGCAGCACTGCCGCTGACGGCGCTCACCGCGTGGGAAGGCCTGTTTGAACGGCTGAAGATTCAGGATGCCGACGCAGATAAAACGCTGCTGATAATTGGCGGCGCGGGTGGAGTCGGATCGCTGGCGATCCCGTTTGCGAAGCACAACAGCAAGGTGAAGATCGTCGCAACCGCCTCACGAGAAGATTCCGCCCGATGGTGTCGCGATCGCGGGGCTGACGTTGTCGTAGATTACCGCGACCTGAAGGGTGAACTGGCGAAACAGGGGCTCACCTTTGTGGATTACATTTTTATCCTCAACGACACCGACGGGCACTGGGATGCGGTCAGCGATCTGATTGCCCCTCAGGGACACATTTGTTCCATCGTTGAAAATGCGCATCCGCTAAACCAGGACAAGCTGAAGTCCAAATCTGCCGCCCTGCACTGGGAATTTATGTACACCCGCAGCATGTACCAGACCGCGGATATGGCGCGCCAGGGCGAGATTTTAAATGAGGTGGCGAAGCTGGTGGATAACGGCGTGGTGGAAAGCTCGCTCAGCGAAACGCTGCACGGGCTGAGCGTGGAAAGCATTACCGAAGCGCACCGCATGGTGCTGGAGGGGCATATGCGTGGGAAAGTGGTGGTTGAGTTCTGAGTGGTTTGTTCCCCCTCACCCTGCCCTCTCCCCACGGGGGAGAGGGTAAAGACAGCTCCGTGCGATCCCCTCTCCCCTTTGGGGAGAGGGTTAGGGTGAGGGGTAAGTTTTTTACCCCTGCTCACCCATCATCTCTTTCACCAGCTCGACGCAGCGCAGGAAACGGGTGTCGTAATCCGACTCTTCCACATGCACAAACTCAACGTTGTTCTCGTTGAGCATCTCCACCAGCATGGTCTGGAACTCACGCCTGTCTACCGAGCTGCCCAGGCTGCGCATGCCGTCGGCTACCCATGGGGTGTTGTTTTCCAGCAGGATAACCAGATCAAAGCGGTATTCATCAATCAGCGCCTGCACAAACGAGTGCTCACGTCCTTCGTACTTTTTACAGAACGCCTGCGTGGTGACGAAATCGGTATCAATAAAGGCGACTTTATTGGCGTATTTCACCGCGAAATCAATGTATTGGGCATGACCGAGCGCGATTTTATCGTAGTCGGAATACTGTAATGCCATCTCGTCACCACCGAGGTGTGAGAAGACGTAATCGCGGCCATACTCCCACGCACTGGTGGTATTGAAGATATTCGCCAGCTTATTCACCAGCGTCGATTTCCCGCTGGACTCGCCGCCGAGGATCGCCACCGTACGCACGAAGAACGGCTTCACCTCGGTCGGAATGTAGTCCCAGTAGCGGAACGGGTTCTCGCGGATCTGCGCCCCGCTGATGTTCATAAAGGTGCGTTTAGGATCGATCAGCACGGTTTCGATGCCCAGATGCTCGCGGAACTGCGGCGCGTCGGACTCTTCAGAGGTGTAGATCCAGTTAGGCGCAATGCCCTTCTCTTCCATAAACGCTTTGATGCCGTTGCTCCACACGTCCCAGCCGTGCGGGTACGGCTCCATGCCCTCTTCGTTAAAGGCATGAATACGAATATTTTTCTGATATTTAAAGGTCTGAAGCAGCCAGCGCAGGCGATCCGGCACGGTGGGCTGCTGCGACATGGCGCTGTCTTCAAACAGCTGGCGATCGCGGGTTTCATCATAACCCATGATGATATGCAGCTCGTCGACCTGGCTACAGGCGCGCTGGATCAGATAGATATGCCCGGTATGCAGCGGGTAGAACTTACCGAACACCACGCCAATGTTCTTTTGCATCCGCGGAAATTCAAGCCCCAGAAAACGGTGCAGCGCTTCCAGCTTCTGCGCGCTGGGGCTTTTGATTTTGGCGTTCAGCAGTTGGCTCAGGTAGCCCTTGGTCATGCCGCTGGCGTCCGCTACCTGCTGTAACGTGCAACCCTTCTGGCGGATAGCGGTCTTGATGTAGTCAAATGATGACATAAATTACGGTGCCTCCTGCAAAATCGAATACGTAATTATAAGTCGTCAAAGACATTTAACGCATCTGCGAGTTTTTTAACGCCAAAAACCTGCATCCCTTCCGGAATTTTTTTCGGCACGTTGGCGGCCGGAACAATTGCGCGGCGGAAGCCATGTTTTGCCGCTTCGGAGATACGCTCCTGACCGCTCGGCACCGGGCGAATTTCGCCCGCCAGCCCTACTTCGCCAAATACCACCAGATCCTGCGGCAACGGTCTGTCACGCAGGCTGGAGACCATCGCCAGCAACAGCGCCAGATCCGCGCTGGTTTCCGTAACCTTCACCCCACCAACCACATTGACGAACACGTCCTGATCCGCCATTTGCAGGCCGCCGTGACGGTGCAACACCGCCAGCAGGATCGCCAGGCGGTTCTGTTCCAGACCGACCGCCACGCGCCGCGGATTACCCATCATCGAGTGATCCACCAGCGCCTGAATTTCAACCAGCAGCGGACGCGTCCCCTCCCACAGCACCATCACCGAACTACCGGACGTAATTTCGTCGCCACGGCTCAGGAAGATGGCCGACGGGTTGCTGACTTCGCGCAGCCCCTGCTCGGTCATGGCAAACACGCCCAGTTCATTCACCGCGCCGAAGCGGTTTTTATGGCTGCGCAGGGTACGAAAACGGGAATCCGCATCGCCGTCGAGCATCACCGAGCAGTCGATACAGTGCTCAAGCACTTTCGGGCCGGCCAGCGAGCCGTCTTTGGTGACGTGGCCCACCATCACTATCGCTACGCCGCGCGTTTTGGCAAAGCGCGTTAAGTACGCAGCCGTTTCACGCACCTGCGCCACGCTCCCCGGTGACGACTGAATGTCCGCCATGTGCATCACCTGGATGGAGTCGATCACCATCAGTTTCGGCTGCTCTTCTTCGGCAATCATGCAGATCTGCTCGATGCTGGTTTCCGAGAGCATATTCAGATTGCCGGTCGGCAGACCGAGGCGGTGCGCGCGCATCGCCACCTGCTGGAGTGACTCTTCGCCCGTGACGTACAGGGTTTTCATCTGTTCGGCGAGCTTGCAGAGCGTTTGCAGCAGCAGGGTCGATTTACCCGCGCCCGGGTTACCGCCGATCAGAATAGCGCTGCCCGGCACTACGCCACCGCCGAGCACGCGGTCAAATTCTTTGAATCCGGTTGAGAAGCGCGGCAGCGCCTCAAGGCTGATATCCGAAAGTTTTTGTACCTTCGACACGCCTGCATTGCCCGCATAGCCGCTCAGGCGTTCATTGCGGGCCACGCTCGGCGAAGCCGCCACACCACGCACTTCGGTGATGGTGTTCCAGGCATGACAGGCGCTGCATTGCCCCTGCCAGCGCGGATAATCCGCACCACATTCATTACAGACAAATGCGCGTTTTGGAGCTTTCGCCACGGTTTACCTCGTTATTTCTGTGCGGTCTGCGCGCCGGATAGCGCTGACGCTTACCCGGCCTACAAAAGCAGGCCGCTATTTTTGATTAATGCTGCCGGAGAGAATGCAGAACACGCCCATCAGGTCAGCATGACGGATAGTGACTTCCGTCTTTTCATTCACTTTCGGCTTGGCGTGGTAGGCAATACCCAGTCCGGCAACTTTGATCATCGGCAGATCGTTCGCGCCATCGCCGATGGCGACGGTCTGTTCGACCGGAATGGCGTATTTCTCCGCCAGACGCGTCAGCGTATTGGCTTTGTACTGCGCATCCACGATGTCGCCAATCACTTGTCCGGTGAGTTTGCCGTCCATGATCTCCAGCTCGTTTGCCACCACGGTGGTCAGACGCAGCTTGTCACGCAGGTAATCGGCAAAGAAGGTGAACCCACCGGAGGCAATCGCCACTTTCCAGCCGAGCGTCTCCAGCTTGAGCACCAGCTGCGTCAGCCCTGGCATCAGGGGCAGTTCATCGCGCACCTGACGCAAAATGTTAGCATCGGCCCCCTTCAGGGTCGCCACGCGCTGTCTCAGGCTGGCGGTGAAATCCAGCTCGCCGCGCATCGCGCGCTCGGTGACTTCCGCCACCAGCTCGCCGCTGCCCGCCAGTTTAGCAATCTCGTCAATACACTCGATCTGAATGGCGGTGGAGTCCATGTCCATCACCAGCAGGCCAGGCGTTTTCAGGTGCGGAATTTTGCCGAGCGGGGCTACGTCCAGCCCGGCATCGTGCGCAAGACGCGTGGCGCGCTGCGTCAGGGAACCCGCCAGGCGAATAACCTGATAATCTTCCACGCACCAGGCCGCAACGATGACCATCGCTGCGCCCAGTTTAGTTTGATACTGGGTGAGGCGTTGCTTATCCAGGCCGCGTCCGTACAGCAGCCAGCCGCTACGGCCAGCGTGGTAATCGAGAGGCATCACCTCATCGCCACTTAAAGAGAGCGGCAATCCTGGCCATAAAGAGACATCCGTTGGCAGGTCGCACCAGGTAATG
Source organism: Enterobacter cloacae complex sp. ECL411 (assembly GCF_021869665.1). Classification (NCBI taxonomy): domain Bacteria; kingdom Pseudomonadati; phylum Pseudomonadota; class Gammaproteobacteria; order Enterobacterales; family Enterobacteriaceae; genus Enterobacter; species Enterobacter cloacae complex sp. ECL411. The sequence continues at coordinate 659,661 of NZ_CP091486.1, read as the reverse complement.
TTCGGCATTGAAGCTCCTGTAATTTCGTTCGCGCCGGAAGGTTCCAGAGGGAAAATAACGCATGAGGCTACCCTGTAACCATCACTTCTGGCAACATTAAGCCGTAAATTTTAAGCAGGTGGAATATGGCTCGCGCAAAACTGAAATTCCGGCTTCATCGCGCCGTGATTGTCCTGATCTGTCTCGCACTATTAGTGGCGCTTATGCAGGGGGCATCCTGGTTTAGCCAGAATCACCAACGACAGCGTAACCCACAGTTTGAAGAACTGGCCCGTACGCTGGCGCGCCAGGTGACGCTCAACGTTGCGCCGTCTATGCGCACCGAAACACCGGATGACAAGCGGATAGCGCAGGTATTGCGCCAGCTTACGGAAAACAGCCGCATTCTGGATGCGGGCGTGTACGATGAACAGGGCGACCTGATTGCCCGCGCGGGTGAGCATGTCGACGTGCGCGACAGGCTGGCGCTGGACGGCAAAAAAGCTGGCGGTTATTTCAATCAACAAATCGTTGAACCCATTCAGGGCAAGAATGGCCCACTCGGCTATTTACGTCTGACACTCGACACCCACACCCTGCCAACCGAAGCCAAACAGGTGGATAACACCACCAATATTTTGCGCCTGATGCTGCTGCTCTCGCTGGCGATTGGCGTGGTACTGGCGCGCACGCTGCTGCAAGGCAAGCGCACCCGCTGGCAGCAGTCGCCGTTCCTGTTAACCGCCAGCAAGTCAGTTCCCGAAGAGGAAGAGAGCGAGAAGAAAGAATAGTGATAAAGTAGGCGGATGATTCGGAAAAGGAACTCTGCCATGTCGACGTTACGCCTGCTTATCTCTGACTCTTACGATCCCTGGTTTAATCTCGCGGTAGAAGAGTGCATCTTCCGCCAGATGCCCGCCACCCAGCGCGTCCTGTTTCTCTGGCGCAACGCTGATACGGTCGTTATTGGCCGCGCGCAAAATCCGTGGAAAGAGTGTAACACCCGCCGTATGGAAGAGGACAACGTCCGCCTGGCGCGCCGCAGCAGCGGCGGCGGTGCGGTGTTCCACGATCTCGGCAACACCTGCTTTACCTTTATGGCGGGCAAGCCGGAATACGACAAAACCATCTCGACCTCCATTGTGCTCAATGCGCTCAATTCGCTCGGCGTGACGGCTGAAGCCTCGGGTCGTAACGATCTGGTAGTGAAAACACCTGAAGGCGACCGGAAAGTGTCAGGCTCAGCCTACCGCGAAACGATGGATCGCGGATTCCACCACGGCACATTATTGCTGAATGCCGATCTGAGCCGTCTGGCAAACTATCTGAACCCGGACAAGAAAAAGCTCCAGGCGAAAGGCATTACCTCCGTGCGCGGTCGCGTGGCGAATCTGGTGGATCTGCTGCCGGGGATTACTCATGAGCAGATTTGCGACGCGATCCGTGAAGCCTTTTTCAGGCATTACGGTGAACGCGTAGAAGCCGAGGTGATTTCTCCGGATAAAACCCCGGACCTGCCCAACTTCGCGGAAACCTTTGCGCGCCAGAGCAGCTGGGAGTGGAACTTCGGTCAGGCACCGGCGTTTTCACACCTGCTGGATGAGCGATTTACATGGGGCGGCGTTGAGCTGCACTTTGACGTGGAGAAGGGCCATATTACCCGCACGCAGGTCTTTACGGATAGTCTCAATCCTGCACCGCTGGAGGCGCTGGCCGCACGTTTACAGGGCTGTCTGTATCGGGCGGATATGCTGCAGCAGGAGTGTGATGCATTAATTGGGGATTTTCCGGAGCAGGAAAAAGAGCTGCGGGATGTATCGGCGTGGATTGCTCAGGCCGTGCGCTAGTAAAAAAGCCCGCTGGCGCTACGCTTAGCGGGCCTACAAAACCGTAGGCCGGGTCAGGCGAGGCCGCCACCCGGCACAACAGCTCTTACTCTTTATCGCCCAGCAGAACGGATTCCAGCGCGATTTTGATCATGTCGTTGAAGGTGGTCTGACGCTCGGCAGCGGTGGTCTGCTCGTGAGTACGGATATGGTCAGACACGGTGCAGATGGTCAGCGCTTTCGCACCGAATTCAGCCGCCACGCCGTAGATACCGGCCGCTTCCATTTCCACGCCCAGAATGCCGTATTTTTCCATCACGTCGAACATGTCGCCTTCTGGCGAGTAGAACAGATCGGCAGAGAACAGGTTGCCCACGCGCGCGTCAACGCCCAGCGCTTTTGCTGCGTCAACCGCGTTACGCACCATGTCAAAGTCAGCGATGGCAGCAAAGTCATGATCTTTAAAGCGAATGCGGTTGACTTTAGAGTCGGTGCACGCGCCCATGCCGATCACCACGTCACGCAGCTTAACGTCCATGCGCACCGCGCCGCAGGAGCCGACACGGATGATTTTCTTCACGCCGAAATCGGTGATCAGCTCTTTGGTGTAGATGGAGCAGGATGGGATACCCATGCCGTGACCCATCACGGAGATTTTGCGGCCTTTATAGGTACCGGTGAAGCCCAGCATGCCACGCACGTTGTTCACTTCACGCACGTCTTCCAGGAAGGTTTCTGCAATGTGTTTCGCGCGCAGCGGGTCGCCCGGCATCAATACGACGTCAGCGAAATCACCCATTTCTGCATTAATGTGAGGAGTTGCCATCTTCAGTTCCTTTTACATTGTTGTTTTTGCCGGGTGGCGGCTGCGCCTTACCCGGCCTACATTCTCTTCTCCCTCTCCCTGTGGGAGAGGGTCGGGGTGAGGGCATCAGGCCTCACCCAATCCGTTTAGAACATAGCCTTGCCATATTCCATGTCAGACGTACCAAAGTATTTCGCAATCGTCTGGCCGATGTCCGCGAAGGTTTCACGATGACCCAGCGAGCCCGGTTTGACTTTCGGGCCGTACACCAGCACCGGAATGTGCTCACGGGTGTGGTCGGTACCGGTCCAGGTCGGGTCACAGCCATGGTCAGCGGTCAGGATCAGAATGTCATCTTCCCCCACCAGCTCCATCAGCTCTGGCAGACGGCGGTCAAACAGCTCCAGACCCGCGGCATAACCGGCAACGTCGCGACGGTGACCCCAGGAGGAGTCGAAGTCCACGAAGTTGGTGAAGACAATGGTCTTGTCGCCCGCTTCTTTCATCTCTTTGATGGTGGCGTCGAACAGCGCATCCAGACCGGTCGCTTTGACCTTTTTGGTGATGCCGCAGTTAGCGTAGATGTCCGCGATTTTACCTACGGAAACGACCTGGCCGTCTTTCTCGTCGACGAGTTTTTGCAGCACGGTCGGCGCCGGTGGCTCCACGGCCAGATCGTGACGGTTGCCGGTACGCTGGAAGTTACCCGCTTTGTCGCCGATAAACGGACGCGCGATAACACGGCCAATGTTGTAGCCGCCTTCGGTCAGCTCTTCACGGGCGATCTCGCACAGCTCGTACAGTTTATCCAGGCCAAACGTCTCTTCGTGGCAGGCGATCTGGAACACAGAGTCAGCAGAGGTATAGAAAATCGGTTTGCCGGTTTTCATGTGCTCTTCGCCGAGCTGATCCAGAATCACGGTACCGGAAGAGTGGCAGTTGCCGAGGTAGCCCGGCAGGTTGGCGCGCTTCACCAGCTTATCGAGCAGCTCCTGCGGGAAGCTGTTCTCGTGATCGGAGAAGTAACCCCAGTCAAACAGCACCGGCACGCCAGCGATTTCCCAGTGACCGGACGGCGTATCTTTACCGGAAGAGAGCTCGTGCGCCCACGCGTAGGCGCCCACCACTTCCGCGTTTCCGTCCATACCGGCTGCGATTTTACCGGTAGAACCTTCATGCGCTTTTACCAGCCCGAGGCGGGTCAGGTTTGGCAGGTTCAGAGGGCCTTTACGACCGTTGTCCGCTTCGCCTTTTGCACAGGCTTCCGCGATGTGACCCAGGGTATCGGAACCCACGTCACCAAAACGTTCTGCATCTTCGGTTGCGCCGATGCCGAATGAGTCCAGCACCATAATAAATGCACGTTTCATAATTGTTCTCCGTACTTAGTGCTTCATAAAAATGCGATCAGATCAGTATACCGCTATTCAGTGATACGACGATAGACCGTCGGTGTGGTTTCCGGTGCTTTATCGTCAAGAGTTATTGCCGCCTTCACCGCTTTCGCCGCGTCCTGCCAGCTGGCTTCGTCTTTCGCGTGGATCACCGCCAGCGGACGTTGGCCGTCAACGCTGTCGCCCAGACGGGCCATATCGGTAAAGCCGACGCTGTAATCAATGGTGTCCGATGCCTGACGACGACCGCCGCCCATAGACACGACCGCCATGCCGAGCGCGCGGGTATCCATAGCCGAGACAAAGCCTTCACTGTCCGCATAGACCGCTTTGCTGAGCATCGCGGTGGGCAGGTATTTCGCGTAGTTTTCCACGAAGTCGGTCGGGCCTTTCTGCGCCGCCACCATCCGACCAAAGATCTCCGCCGCTTTGCCGTTGTCCAGCACCGCCTGAAGCTTCGCGCGGGCTTCCGCGTCGTCTTTGGCCAGCTTGCCGGAGATGAGCATCTCAACGCACAGCGCCATGGTGACATCGAACAGGCGCGGGTTACGGTATTCGCCTGTGAGGAACTGCACGGCCTCGCGGACTTCAACGGCGTTACCGGCGCTGGACGCCAGCACCTGGTTCATGTCCGTCAGCAGTGCGGTGGTGCGCACGCCCGCGCCGTTGGAAACGCCAACGATCGCTTCAGCCAGCGCCTCAGAGAGTTCATAGGTCGGCATAAACGCGCCGCTGCCCACTTTCACATCCATCACCAGCGCGTCCAGCCCTTCCGCCAGCTTTTTGGCGAGGATAGAGGCGGTGATCAGCGGGATGGAGTCTACGGTCGCGGTAATGTCACGCGTCGCGTAGAAACGCTTGTCTGCTGGCGCAAGAGAGCTGGTCTGGCCGATAATCGCCACGCCAACGTCTTTAATAATGTCGCGGAAGCGGTTGTCATCCGGGAAGATATCGAAGCCCGGAATGGCTTCCAGTTTGTCGAGCGTACCGCCGGTATGACCCAGGCCGCGCCCGGAAATCATCGGGATGTAACCGCCGCAAGCTGCCACCATCGGGCCAAGCATCAGGGAGGTCACGTCGCCCACGCCGCCGGTGGAGTGTTTGTCCACAATCGGGCCGTTGAGGTTGAGGCTTTTCCAGTCCAGAACGGTTCCTGAATCTCGCATCGCCATGGTCAGGGACACGCGCTCAGGCATCGACATATCGTGGAAGAAAATGGTCATCGCCAGAGCCGCAATCTGCCCTTCAGAGATGGTGTTATCACGAATGCCGTTGATAAAGAAGCGGATCTCTTCGTCGCTTAATGCATGACCATCACGTTTTTTACGAATAATTTCTTGTGCGAGAAACACGGTAACCTCCATGCGGAATCGGGTGAATGGCGGCGGGTATGTTGACCCGCCCTACGATCCTGTAGGCCGGGTTAGCGTAGCGCCACCCGGCAATTCAAACTTAGTAGCTGCTTGCGCTCTTACCGTCACCGTGACCCAGCGCTTTCAGCAGGCTGGCCAGCAGGCTGGACGCGCCGAAGCGGTAGTGGCGGGAGTCCGCCCAGTCGGCGCCGAACAGCTCGTCGGCAATCGCCAGGAACTGCTGCGCGTCTTCTGCGGTACGCACGCCGCCTGCCGGTTTGAAGCCAACGGTTTTGGACACGCCCATATCACGGATAACTTCCATCATGATGCGCGCGCTTTCCGGAGTCGCGTTGACCGGCACTTTACCGGTAGAGGTTTTAATGAAATCCGCGCCCGCTTTGATAGCGATTTCAGACGCTTTACGAATCAGCGACTCTTCTTTCAGCTCGCCGGTTTCGATGATCACTTTAAGCAGCACGTTTGCCGCCGCACATGCGTCTTTACAGGCTTTCACCAGGTCAAAACCGACCTGCTCGTTGCCGGCGATCAGCGCGCGGTACGGGAATACCACGTCAACTTCGTCTGCGCCGTACGCAATCGCCGCGCGGGTTTCCGCCAGCGCGATCTCGATGTCGTCATTACCGTGCGGGAAGTTAGTCACGGTCGCAATGCGCACGTCCGGCGTGCCCTGTTCTTTCAGCGTTTTGCGGGCAATCGGGATAAAGCGCGGGTAGATACAGACGGCGGCGGTATTACCCACTGGCGTTTTTGCCTGATGGCACAGGGCGATGACTTTTTCATTGGTGTCGTCATCATTCAGGGTGGTCAGGTCCATCAGTTTCAACGCGCGCAGGCTGCTTGCAGTTAAATCGGTCATAACATTCTCCAACGGCAGTGCCGTATAAATTTTACCTTGCGGGTCTGTGAGTATTCTAACATTCACCCGCATCCACACTTCGACATTCATCACAGTTAATGAAAACTGTGTGCAAATTTGCATTACTGTAATGAGATCTTCTTCAAACTTTCATGCGTCAACCGCCGACAAAAGCAGCGATACCCCCTGTCGGATCAAAAGCCCCGGCAGGCTGGCTTCTTACAATTCGTTCACCATCCGCAGAACCCTCAAGGAAGTTGAACATGCCCGACGCCCTGCAACAACGTTGCCTGCACATTGTGACCAGCCCGGTGTTAACCCCGGAACAAAAACGTCATTTTCTGGCGCTGGAAGCGGAGAACAATCTGCTCTATCCCGCTCTGCCAGAGGCGGCCCGCGCCGCGCTGGACGAGGGATACATCTGCGACATGTTCGAAGGTCATGCGCCTTACAAACCGCGCTACGTGCTGCCGGACTACGCTAAATTTCTGGCTAACGGCTCAGAATGGCTGGAGCTGGAAGGGGCGAAAGATCTGGATGATGCCCTCTCACTGCTCACTATCCTTTATCACCATGTTCCGTCCGTCACATCAATGCCAGTCTATCTGGGTCAGCTCGATGAGATACTCAACCCATATGTTAAAATTCTAACACAGGATGAAATCGATAGCCGAATAAAACGTTTCTGGCGTTACCTGGACAGAACCCTGCCCGATGCCTTTATGCATGCCAATATCGGCCCGGCGGATACGCCCGTCACGCGTGCCATTTTGCGAGCGGACGCAGAGCTGAAGCAGGTCGCGCCGAACCTGACCTTTATTTACGACCCGGACGTCACCCCTGACGATCTGCTGCTGAGCGTGGCGAAAAACATTTGCGGGTGCAGTAAGCCGCATATTTCCAATGGCCCGGTGAATGATAAAATTTTCACAAAAGGTCGTTATGGCGTGGTGAGCTGTTACAACTCCCTGCCGCTGGCGGGCGGCGGCAGCACGCTGGTGCGCCTTAACCTGAAAGCGATTGCGGAGCACAGCCGCTCACCGGAAGACTTTTTCACCCGTACCCTTCCCCACTACTGCCAGCAACAAATCGCGATCATCAATGCGCGCTGCGATTTTTTATATGAACAATCCGGCTTCTTTGAGAATAGCTTCCTGGTGAAAGAGGGGCTGATTGATGCCGATCGTTTTGTACCGATGTTTGGCATGTACGGTCTGGCCGAAGCGGTAAACGTGCTGTGCGAGAAAGCAGGCATTACGGGACGGTACGGTAAAAACGAGCAGGCCAATGCGCTGGGTTACCGCATCAGTGAACAGCTGGCGGCGTTCGTTGAAAACACGCCGGTGAAACACGGCTGGCAGCACCGCGCGATGCTGCACGCGCAGTCAGGGATCAGTTCTGATTCATGCACCACGCCGGGGGCGCGTCTGCCGTACGGTGACGAGCCAGATCCCATCAGCCACCTGCTGGCCGTAGCCCCGCACCATAAACACTATCATTCGGGGATCAGCGATATTCTCACCCTGGATGAGACGGTTAAACGCAATCCTCAGGCGGTGGTGCAGCTGTGCCTGGGGGCGTTCAACGCCGGTATGCGTGAGTTCACCGCGAATGTGGCCGGAAACGACCTGGTGCGCGTTACCGGGTATATGGTGCGGCTCTCCGATCTGGAGAAATATCGGGAGGCCGGCTCGCGCACCAACACCACCTGGCTCGGCGAGGAGGCCGCGCGCAATACCCGTATTCTGGAACGTCAGCCACGCGTGATAAGCCATGAACAGCAGATGCGCTTTAGTTAGTCAGGTTATTCCCTTCTCCTGCGTGGACGGGCCGGGCAGCCGCCTGGCGCTGTTCCTCCAGGGCTGTAACCTGCGCTGCAAAACCTGCCACAACCCGTGGACCATCGGGCGCTGCAACGACTGCGGCGACTGTGTTCCCCACTGTCCTCATGATGCGCTGACGATTCAGGCCGGGCGCGTCTGGTGGCAGGAGAGTCACTGTCAGCAGTGCGATACCTGCCTGCACCTGTGTCAGCAGCAGGCGACGCCGATGGCGCAGCGATACAGCGTCGAGGAGATCCTCTCACGGATCCGCACGTCCGCGCCGTTTATTGAGGGCGTGACCGTCAGCGGGGGTGAAGCCACGACGCAGCTGCCGTTTGTGGTTGCGCTGTTCACCGCGATCAAAGCCGATCCGTCCCTGCGCCATCTGACGTGCCTGGTGGACAGCAACGGCCTGTTAAGCGAAACCGGCTGGCAAAAGCTGTTACCGGTGTTTGACGGCGCGATGGTGGATCTGAAAGCCTGGGGCAATGAACATCACCGTTTTCTGACCGGGCGCGAAAACACGCTGATCAAGCAGAGCATCCGCTGGCTGGCCGATCGTCATCGCCTGACGGAGCTACGCCTGCTGGTGATCCCCGATCGGTGTGATTATCTGCAACATCTGTCATCGCTGACCGCTTTTATCCACGCGTTGGGGAACGTTCCGGTGCGGATCAACGCGTTTCATGCCCATGGGGTTTACGGGGAGGCGGCGCGATGGCGGAGCGCCGCGCCGGAGGACATCGAGCCGCTGGCGCAGGCCCTGGAACGACAGCAGATCACGGTGATCCGCCCGACCCTTTATCTATAGCGTGATGCCGAAGACCGCGCGGGTATTTTCCAGCAGCGCGCTGGCAATCACATCTTCAGGCTCCTGACGCAGCTCACACAGCACATCAAAAACGCGCGCCGCCTGCTCCGGGCGGTTGGGCTGGCCCTGAAAACCATTCAGCGGCATGTCAGGGGCATCCGTTTCCAGCAGGAGCGAAGACAGGGGGAGCTGCGCCATCACATCCCGGGTTTTGCTGGCACGCGGATAGGTGATAGTGCCACCGACACCAATTTTATAGCCCAGCTCGATAAAACGCTGCGCCTGCTGAAGGCTTCCAGCGAAACCATGGACCACGCCCCTGCGCGGCACGTCGATGCGCTTCAGGTGCATCGCCAGTTTGTCATGGGTGCGCCTGGAGTGGAGGATCACCGGCAGATCGTGGCGCTTTGCCAGCCGGAGCTGCGCATCCAGGATCGTCTGCTGGCGTTCAAACTGCGGATCTTCACGATAGAGATCGAGGCCGATCTCACCGATGGCAACCAGCTTCGTATCCGCGTTTTGCAGCGTGGCATCCAGCCTGTCGAGATGGTCATCAAGATGGTGCTCAATCACGATCGGATGCAGACCCAGCGCGGCATACAGCGCATCGTGACCCTGGGCAAGCGCCAGGACTTTCTCGAATCTCGCCGCTTCAATAGCGGGCACAATAATGGCTCTCACACCGGCCTCAGCCGCACGCGCAATACTTGATGTTTCCTCCCCGCTAAACGGCGGGAAATCAAAGTGGCAATGGGTATCGATAAAAGAGTGCGTCACGCCAGGTCCTCGTTATCGAGTATGCCGTCGTTGGCCTGCGGCGCGTCCACCAACGGCATCGCCACCGCGTCATTGGCCACACTAGCGGGTGGCAATATGATGCTTTTATGCCGATGAAGAGGCGGTTGCTCGGCCAGCATTTTCCCGACGGTCGCCAGGAAGTATCGCCCGCATAGCCGCCCCGTTTTGTAATCCATACGCAACGCAGGCAGCCGACTGCCCAGCGCCATGCTCAGCAGCGGCTTCGGCGGGTAAATTTCAAAGATGCGCAGCTTGCCCGGTGGTTTTTCAATAAAACGCTGCATCGCGCCGTAGGTGGTTTCATGCTGCTTCGCGATATTCACCAGCGGTTGCAGGCTGCTGTCGCCCAGCCAGCGTTCCATCCGCTTAAACCACTGTGGGGTGTAATACATCTGAGAAGGCACCGTGCGGATCACCACTATGGTTTTCGCCCCGCGCCGTGCGGCCTCCTGTACCGGCACCGCGTCGCTGATACCGCCGTCAAGATAGTTTATCCCCTCCAGCAGCGCGCCGGTACGGTAGAAACCCGGGATCGCGCTGGAAGCGCGAATGATATCCAGCCAGTTCTCTTTCTGCGGCGAAAAGTAACCCGGTGAATAGTCATCGCCACGGCTGGCGCACATCCAGAACGCTTTGCCGGTATCGAACAGTCGTGACGCGGTATCCATGGCCAGCGGCATCTGGCTGGAGGTGGCATCCAGTAACCAGTCGAGATCGATCAGGTTCCCGCCGCGCACGAAGCGTACCGGATTGAAGAATTCTTTGGAGGTGGTGTAGCGCATAATCACTTTGCGCGCATAGCCGGGCTGGTTGCAGACATAGGCGGAGAGGTTCTGCGCCCCGGCAGAGGTACCGAAGTAGAGATCGAACGGGTTGAATTGCGCGCGCATAAATTCGTCGAGCACGCCGGCGGTAAAAATACCGCGCTGCCCGCCACCTTCACAGACCAGCGCAAGCTGGCCTGCATGAAACGGTTTTAACGTCAGCGGCGCAATATTGCCGAGCGTCACGGGAATTCGTTGCCCCACCTCTGCCTTCCTGTTTTCATTATTTTGATGAGACACAGTAACGCACATTCCCGATGGTTCTCAAACGAGAAAAAGCCAGTCACGAGGACTGGCTTGAGTTTGTTTAATAACTATTGCGTTTGCTACGGGCGACGTCGACCCGTAAACAGGCTGACCAGGAACAGAATAATACCGACGACGAAAACAATTTTCGCTGCCCATGCCGCGGTACCCGCCAGTCCACCAAAGCCCAATGCGGCGGCAATTAACGCGATAACCAGAAATATAATGCCCCAACGAAACATAAGCCTCTCCTTTACCATAGTTAATGTCGGCCGCTAAACGTGAGCGCTCAGGTCACTCACCGGCTTTTCCAGAGTCGTTTTTATTTCGCCCGCAGTTTTCAGCCAGACGGGCGAGTGGTACTGCTTTACTTCGTTTTCAGATCGTTTTTGACGCTTTTCACACCATCAATAGCTTTCGCAATTGACTCGGCACGATCGCTTTGTGCCTGGTTCTCAACCGTACCGGACAGCTGGACCACACCATCGGTGGTTTCAACTTTCACCATACGGGATGGCACGATGTCGTCAGCTAACAGTTTAGCTTTGATTTCGCTGGTAGTTGCTGCATCTCCGGCATAGCCCTTCACCGACGATTCTTTGCTGTCACGTACGTGCAGTTTGTCGCTTACAGAGCTTACGCCCTCAACGCCTTTCGCTACTTTAACGGCCTCTTCAGCCTGGGTCTGGCTTTCAACGAAACCGCTCAGAGTGACAACCTTGTTGTCGGTTTTAACAGAAATATCGGTGCTCTTAATGGATTCATGATCCACCAGTGCGGCTTTCACTTTTGCTGTGATAGAGCTGTCATCCATGAAATTACCGACTTTATTCATAGAGCTATCGATTTTTTCCCCTGCGGTATTAGCGGTATTTTGCGCTTTATCCATGGTGCTGGATTCCGCCAGAGCAGAACCGCTTACCAGGACACTACCCAACGTTACGGCCAGCAGAGTTTTAGAAATCTTCAGTCTTGTCATATTCATCGATTTATTCCTGTGTTTTGCCCGTTATTTGGGCGACATACTTCCCTAAATCTTGGTTTTATATATTGCGAATTAACACACGGGCGAAATGGAGAACCAGTGGACATGCATTGAACAGTTAATTCATCCACGCCCGGTGCTAAACACTGAGTTAAATATAGATCACAATCAGAGGGGTGCATTCAGAATTGGGGAAAAAACGAACGAATAGCGAAAAATTACGTTGAATTAAGAACATTCCGCAAGGGTTTAATAACACTGGAATTAAAGAAGAGCACGGCGGCTGCCGTGCTCTGAGAGGGAATTAATGCTCGCGCGTTTTGCGGAACTGAACGTCGGGATAACGTTCCTGCGTCAGGTTCAGGTTAACCATGGTCGGGGCGATATAGGTCAGATTATCGCCACCGTCCAGCGCCAGCTGAACTTCGTTCTTACGCTTAAACTCTTCGAATTTCTTCACGTCTGAACATTCAACCCAGCGCGCGGTCGCCACGTTCACCGATTCGTAAATCGCTTCCACGTTGTACTCGCTCTTAAGACGGGCAACTACCACGTCAAACTGGAGCACACCCACCGCGCCCACGATCAGATCGTTGTTGGCGATAGGGCGGAACACCTGTACAGCCCCCTCTTCCGAAAGCTGGACCAGGCCTTTCAGCAGCTGCTTCTGCTTAAGCGGATCGCGCAGGCGAATGCGACGGAACAGTTCCGGCGCGAAGTTCGGGATACCGGTGAACTTCATCATCTCGCCCTGCGTGAAGGTATCGCCGATCTGAATGGTACCGTGGTTGTGTAAACCAATGATGTCACCCGGATAGGCTTCTTCCACGTGGGAACGGTCGCCCGCCATGAAGGTCAGCGCGTCGGAAATCACTACGTCTTTACCAATACGCACCTGACGCAGCTTCATGCCCTTTTCGTACTTACCGGAAACCACGCGCATAAAGGCGACGCGGTCGCGGTGTTTCGGGTCCATGTTGGCCTGAATTTTAAAGACGAAGCCGGAGAACTTCTCTTCCTTCGCTTCTACTTCGCGGGTGTCGGTTTTACGCGGCATCGGCTGCGGGGCCCACTCAACCAGACCGTCGAGCATATGGTCAACGCCGAAGTTGCCGAGTGCGGTACCGAAGAAGACCGGGGTAATGTCACCGCTCAGGAACAGCTCTCTGTCGAACTCGTGAGAGGCGCCTTTGACCAGCTCAAGCTCATCGCGCAGTTGCGCGGCCAGCTCTTCACCGACAGCGGCGTCCAGCTCCGGGTTGTCCAGCCCTTTCACGATGCGGACTTCCTGAATAGTGTGGCCCTTACCGGTCTGATACAGGTAGGTTTCGTCTTTATAGAGGTGGTAAACCCCTTTGAACAGCTTGCCGCAGCCAATCGGCCAGGTGATTGGCGCGCAGGCGATTTTCAGCTCGTTTTCCACTTCATCCATCAGCTCCATCGGATCACGGATGTCACGGTCGAGTTTGTTCATAAAGGTAAGGATCGGCGTATCGCGCAGACGAGTGACTTCCATCAGCTTGCGGGTACGATCTTCAACACCTTTCGCGGCGTCGATCACCATCAGGCAGCAGTCCACCGCCGTCAGGGTACGGTAGGTATCTTCGGAGAAGTCTTCGTGCCCCGGGGTGTCCAGCAGGTTCACCAGGCAGTCATGATACGGGAACTGCATCACGGAGGTGGTAATCGAAATACCACGCTGCTTTTCCATCTCCATCCAGTCGGATTTAGCATGCTGGCTGGAGCCACGGCCTTTAACGGTACCCGCGGTCTGGATCGCCTGTCCGAACAGCAGCACCTTCTCGGTGATGGTCGTTTTACCGGCATCCGGGTGCGAGATAATGGCAAAAGTGCGGCGTTTGGCCACCTCTTGCAGATAAGGAGACAACGTCATAATCAATTCTTCTTAGGTAAGCGCGGCAGCAGGCCGCGCATCATGGAATACGAAAAATGCGGCTATTTTACCCATCAACAGGGGGCAGGCAATCATTGTTTACACAGGAGCTGCTCCAGTTCGTTCAATGACGTTACGGTCCAGGTCGGTTCGATGCCTTCAGGCAACGTGCGGCCATGCGCATTCAGCCAGACGGTCGACAGGCCCGATCTCATACCTCCCAGAATATCAGATTCTGCCGTATCCCCCACCATCAGCACGCGATCGCGGTCAGGATTGCCCGCTTGCGCCAGCGCATAATCGAAAATACGCGGATCCGGCTTCGGCACGCCTACCTCTTCGGAGATCACCAGCGCGTCGAAATGATCGCGCAAGCCAGTGCGTTCAAGGCGGATCTGTTGAAGCGCGGTAAAGCCGTTGGTGATGATCCCAAGCTTCACCTTCCCTTTCAGCGAATCCAGCAGAGAAACGGCACCGGGCAGCGGCGCGCAGATATCCGCCATCGCATTCAGGAAGGCCTCGTTCAGCACCCCAGGACTGATGTTTAACCGTTCAGCCCAGACGTCAAAACGCTGATGCTGAAGCTGTAACGCGGTGATGGCTCCGTTCTGGTAATCCACCCACAGCGGCTTGTTCACCGCCTGATAGTCCTGAAAATCTTCCGCGGTGAACGTCACGCTATAGTCGAGAAACATCCGCTGTAGGCCGCCGAACGAGTCAAACGTAAACAGCGTTTCGTCGGCATCAAAGAAAATCCAGTCCCATTTCATCGTTACAACCTTATTTTCGTTATCCAATCGGCAGAGCCATGATAATGGCGTCTTCACGTCCCTCTGCGGTGGGGTAGTAGTTACGGCGGATAGTCGCCTCGTTGAAGCCTAAGCTTTCATAGAGCGCGATGGCGGCGACATTGGACGCGCGCACCTCCAGCCACAGGGTGAAAACGTCACGGGTTTCCAGCTCACGAATGAGGTGCTCAAGCAGATCCCTGCCCAGCCCGCGGCGCTGGTAAACGGGATCGACCGCGATATTAAACAGCGTCGCCTCGTCCAGAACGACCTGCGTGATGGCGAACGCGGCCATCGCACCGTCAACGTCCAGGCGGAGATTTAAATAGCGTTCGCCCTGATTGCTGGCAAACGTCTTTTCGCTCCACGGAAAGGCATGGGCGCGTGTTTCAATCGCGAACGCGGTGGCCAGGTCAGCCGTCGTGAGGGAAGAAATCGTGTTCATATTCGCAAATTTGTTGCCATAGCGCGCTACGCGCTTTTGGGTTGGCTTTCAGTTCGTCCAGCGCTGGCGAGCTGATCTGGCTTCCTTCAAGAGGTAGCTCATCCACCGCCCCGATTCGCCAGCTGTTACAGCGGCTGTCAGGGGGAAGCATCGCGACGCTTTCGGGCGCCAGCTGTAATACCTGATCGTTTGTCACCTTCAGGGTGCGAAGGACATCCTCAATCAGGGGTTCGTTCAGGGCAGGCGGCGCTTCTGCCACCATCACCAGGCGGACATGCGCAGGGATGGAGATGGCTATTTCGCCCCGCAACGCCGTCGGGCGACGCAAAGCCCACTGGGTGATGCCCAGCTGCTGCAACTGCCAGTCTCGTCGGGATGTCATAGCGAAAACTCCTGTCTCTCAGGCGCGCAAATATAGCAAATGTGTCGAAACTGCGCCATCTACCTACTATAATCCCCGCCTGAGTTTATTGAGGAACAATTCATGTCTGCATTTACCCCGGCAAGTGAAGTCTTGCTGCGTCACAGTGATGATTTCGAAGAAAGCCGTATTCTGTTTGCCGGAGATATGCAGGATGACCTGCCCGCACGTTTCGACTGTGCTGAAAGCCGTGCCCACACCCAATACTACCACCACTGGCAGGTGCTGAGCCGCCAGATGGGCGAGCGCGCACGCTTTAGCCTGGTGGCGGAGCAGAGCGATATTGCTGACTGCGATACGCTCATTTACTACTGGCCGAAGAACAAACCGGAAGCCCAGTTCCAGCTGATGAACCTGCTTTCTCTGCTGCCGGTCGGCTGCGATATTTTTGTCGTCGGTGAGAACCGCAGCGGGGTGCGAAGCGCAGAGCAGATGCTCGAAGGCTACGCGCCGTTGACGAAAATCGACAGCGCCCGACGCTGCGGCCTGTATCATGGCCGTCTGGAAAAACAGACCACTTTTGATGCCAACACCTTCTGGGACGAGTACCAGCTTGACGGCCTGACCATTAAAACCCTGCCGGGTGTGTTTAGCCGTGACGCGCTTGATACGGGCAGCAAGCTGCTGCTGTCCACCCTGACGCCGCACACCAAGGGCAAGGTGCTGGATGTCGGCTGTGGCGCGGGCGTGCTGTCAACGGTTCTCGCCAGCCACTCACCAAAAGTGCGTTTAACCCTGTGTGACGTGAGCGCCCCGGCGGTAGAAGCCAGCCGCGCCACGCTTGCTGCGAACGGCATTGAAGGCGAAGTGATCGCCAGCAACGTCTTCTCCGACGTGACCGGTCGCTTTGACATGATCATCTCTAACCCGCCGTTCCACGACGGGATGGAAACCAGCCTTGAAGCGGCGCAAACGCTGATCCGTGGCGCAACCCGTCACCTTAACAGCGGCGGTGAGCTACGTATTGTGGCGAATGCCTTCCTGGCGTATCCGAAAGTGCTGGATGAAACCTTCGGCTTCCACGAAGTGATCGCCCAGACAGGCCGCTTTAAGGTGTATCGCACCGTGATGACGCGCCAGGCGAAAAAGTAATTCCCCTGCCCGGCGATGGCTGACGCTGCCATCGCCCATTTTTGCAGCAATCAAAACAACGTGCGCAATTTTCTGTTGACGTAAAGCTGAAAACATCTAGAATGCGCCTCCGTGGTTACGATACTTTTACAGTGTCGATGGTATGCGAAGGTGGCGGAATTGGTAGACGCGCTAGCTTCAGGTGTTAGTGTCCTTACGGACGTGGGGGTTCAAGTCCCCCCCCTCGCACCATAAATCACGTTGATATTGCTCGCACTGGGCGAAGGTGGCGGAATTGGTAGACGCGCTAGCTTCAGGTGTTAGTGTCCTTAGGATGTGGGGGTTCGAGTCCCCCCCCTCGCACCAACGAGGCGATATCAAACCAGTAAGATGACTGTGCGAAGGTGGCGGAATTGGTAGACGCGCTAGCTTCAGGTGTTAGTGTCCTTACGGACGTGGGGGTTCAAGTCCCCCCCCTCGCACCAATTATCTTACATCCCTTCAGCAGTACCTCTTGTTTTTCCCTTTTATTTCAAACTCATCAGAATCACCAGCAGTCCACTGATTAGCGCAACGCATGATGGCAACAGCACGTAATGCCGTAACTGTTTGTGCCAGATCATCGCGGATGTCACCAGCAAGCCCGAAACAATCATTGCTTTCCAGACATCAATGGGAAGATCGGCAAACATCAGCCCACCGATAATGGAACCAGGCAGCAATATTCCCCACCCACTTCCCAGCGCTTTGCTCAACATGGTTTCACCTCTCGCACTGATAATGATAACCAGTATCATATGATAGTAATTATCACTTGTCAGCATGCGACGTAAGAAATTGCGCCAGCAATTGCTTTCCCATAATGACAGAGAATGTGTAAGGTGATAAATTGCCCACCTGTTAACTTCCGATAACGTTTTTCTGATAATAAAAATTCAATTTTGTAGCGACCAATAATACATAACAACACCTTGCTCATTGTTTTAATTGAGTTTTAATAAAAACGCACGCATATGACATCACAATCCTGGCTGTCCTTAGTCAACAAGAAATATCAGCTTTCTTTACGTTTATTTTTATTTCTGAACGCTGCATCAGCATTGTTCTCGGTAACAAACCCTCTCTATTCCGTTCGTGTGTTATCAGTCCCCCTGTTTGCCGTATTGACTGCCAGCACTGGCTTACTTATCTGGCACTGGAAAAATAGCACGCGAAAAATAAATATCCCTGCTGTTTCAGCTATTTTTGGGTTTTTATGGGCATGGCAGATCGTCTCAAAATTTCTGTTAATAACGCACGATCACGCAACCTATTTAATGATGGCGCTATTAACAGTGCTTTTTATAGGGTCTCTGGCTTTCGCCAGTAATATTAAAGCCTTTACGTTACATTCATTTCCCGCTTTTATATCCTGCCTGTGGCTTAGCCCGTCCGAAAACTGGCTGAGAATGGCCTATTTTTTCGCGCTGCCGGTGGTCGCCATTGGTATCCATCATGTTCTTCAGCGGCGTAATGACCGTTTCGCCCAGGAGCTGCTTTCCGAACTGCTCGAAGAGCGTGAAACCCTGACCGATCTCAGCATGATGGACCCGCTCACCGGCCTATATAACCGTCGCGGGCTGCAAAGCCGGCTTGAGAACCTCCCCAGGCCTGACGCTGGCGAGCACTTTGTGCTGCTGATGGATATCGACCATTTCAAAGCCTACAACGATCATTACGGCCATATGATGGGCGATCAGGCCTTGATCAGGGTCTCGGCTGCGATCCGCGACGCCGTGCGCTCACGCGATGTTGTCGCCCGGTTTGGCGGGGAAGAATTTATGGTGCTGTTAAGTAACATCCCACTGGAGCAAGCGCGCCAGACAGCTGAACGCATACGTCAGAAGGTTTACGATCTCAAAATCCCCCACATGTTTAACGAAAGCGTCGCCACTAACGTGACCATCAGCATTGGCATAGCCATGTTCGAAGGTGAAGACGTTGATGGCGCACTGGCGAAAGCCGATAAAGCCCTCTATGAAGCCAAGCATATGGGACGCAACAGCATTCTACTGAGCGACGAGCTTCATATCGCCTGAAACCGCCTTCACAGCGCCAGGATAAAACGCTTGCGCTCGGTTTTATCTATAGTTAGGATTGGCAATCATTATCATTTAGATTTGTAATCCACACTATGGCGACTCGTACCGCACACATCGTTGAGCCACTACTCTGGCGAGCTCCACTCTCCGCCGGAGAAACGACGCTTGCGGATGCCATTCGGGAAAAAATCGCCGTAACACGTGCCCATCTGCTGGATTTCATCAAACTGGATGAAGCACCGCCGCATCATGCTCTGACGCTGACTCAGTGGCAACGACCTGCCGAGCTGCGGTCACTGCTGGCAACCTATTCCGACCATATTTATCGTAACCAACCGACGCTGGCGCGGGAAAATAAACCGCTGCTTTCCCTCTGGGCACAATGGTATATCGGGCTGATGGTGCCGCCTGTCATGCTGGCCCTGTTGACCCAGGAAACGATGCTCGATCTCTCGTCGGAACATTTCCACGTCGAATTCCATGAGACCGGACGCGCCGCCTGTTTCTGGATTGATGTACACGAAGATCCGAGCGCGAGTCACCTGTCAGCGCAGGCGCGTATGGAACGGTTGATTACAAGAGCGCTGGTTCCGGTCATTGATGCGCTGGAAGCGACGGGGGAGATCAACGGCAAACTGATCTGGAGTAATACCGGGTATCTTATCCACTGGTATTTAACGGAGATGAAGCCGTTGCTCGGCGACGAGAAAGTGGATGCGCTGCGTCAGAGCTGTTTCTTTGCCAGACAGCTGTCGGATGGGCGGGATAACCCTCTTTACCGCACCGTGGTTCCGCGTGAGGGACTTCTGGTGCGTCGTACCTGCTGTCAGCGCTACCGTCTGCCGGATGTCCAGCAGTGCGGCGATTGCACGCTTAAGTAGTCTGGCCCTGCCTGAAACCCGCAGAGAGAGGGAACAAACACTAAAAACGGCAACCTGCGTTGCCGTTTTGCTTTTACCTAAGCGACCTGCTGATTTTCCTCTTCCCCATTACGCTGTGCTTCTTCCGCTTCCTGCTGAAGCAACTGTTTCTCGTACACCTTGAAGAACGGGAAATAGATAATGGCGGAAACGCAGGCCAAAACCAGCACCAGAATGGCTGCACGGAAATCCCAGCCCAGCGCCCAGGCGGCACCAACCGGAGCCGGTGCCGTCCACGGCACAACGGAAATCACGCGGCCAATCAGATCAAACTTCATCGCTGCCCATGCCAGCACGGCATTGACCATCGGCGCCAGCAGGAAAGGAATAAAGAACACCGGGTTCATCACAATCGGCGTACCAAAAATCACCGGTTCATTGATATTGAAAATGCTTGGCACCACGCTCAGGCGTCCAATGGAGCGCAGGTGCGCGGAGCGGCTACGCAGGTAACAGAACACCAGCCCCATCGTCGCTCCTGACCCACCGATCACAATAAAGAACGTCCAGAAGGCTTCCATAAAGATGTGTGGTAAAGGCAGGCTCGCCGCCAGCGCGGTCTGGTTCGCCCCCAGGTTCGTCAGCCAGAACATTTGCAGCATACCCGATACAATCGCTGCACCGTGGATCCCGGCAAACCACAGCAGGTGGCCAATCAGCACCGCCAGCAGGATCGCTGGCAGCGAGTCCGCCGCAGAGACCAGCGGTTTGAATATCGACATGATGGCCTGTGGGATCAGCATACCGAACTGCGACTGGATCAACAGACTCAGCGGATAAAGCGTCAGCACCACCACCAGCACCGGGATCAGCAGGTCAAACGAGTTTTTGATCATCGGCGGAACCTGGTCTGGCAGACGGATCCCGATATTGTGTGCTTTCAGGAAACGCATCATCTCAACGCAGTAAATCGCCACCAGGATCGCGGTGAAAATCCCGGTCCCTCCAAGGCTATCAACCGGTAAGGCGCCTTTGGTTTTAGGCGCGGCGACCAGCAGGAACGCCATCAGCGACAGCATCGCGCACATGAACGGATCCAGCTGATGGGTTTTAACGTAATGTTTGCCCAGGTTGTAGGCGATAGCCGCACAGATATAGAGGGACATCACCCCCATCGTCATATCAAACGGCGTCAGAATTTGACCTTCAAACTGCTTCGCCATATCCAGCCAGGCGCGGGCAAAGCCCCAGGTGGTATCTGGCGAAAAAGGTGGGTAAGCGAACACTAATAAAAACGACCCGACAATCATAAACGGCATTGCCGAGATGAACCCGTCACGAATCGCCATAACGTGACGCTGGGAAGAGATGCGCCCGGCAATAGGGCTGACATAATTTTCAACGAAGCGGAAAATCAGATTAAATGCAGCATGGTTGGCAGACATAGCAGATCTCCTGTCAGACGTTCGTTTCGGACGTTCTCACGTCACACGTTGTTCCATACATCAGCGTCACAACCTTGCCGGATCGTGTACCTGCGGTACTGCTCAAACGGAATGGTTTCATAATTAGCTCTTATTATTAGATACAGGGGAAGTTACACACTCAGTATTAATCTCTGCATCACGCTCTGCAACCGGTTACTGTAACCGGTTTCTGTGAATGTGAAGGCGATCCAGAAATCGCCCCTGACGGATATTTGTTACTTAAGGGATATTTACAGCGACTAAATTCTTATGACAGATTACGGAAGATATTTGTCAGGAGGAATCAATGAGTTTGCAGTCTGTACAGCAGTTTTTCGCCGAACACGCTCCGGATATAGAAATCATCGAGCTTAACCAAAGCACAGCGACTGTTGCCCTTGCTGCTGCCGCGCACAACGTTGAACCCGGCCAAATTGCCAAAACGCTGTCACTGAAAATTAAAAATGATGTGATTCTGGTGGTTGCAAAAGGCGATGCGCGTCTGGATAACAAAAAGCTCAAAGAGACATTCGGCGCAAAAGCCCGCATGCTCAGCTGCGATGAGGTAGTAACCCTGACGGGTCATCCTGTTGGCGGAGTCTGCCCTTTTGGACTGGAAAATCCGCTCTCTGTTTACTGTGACATCACTTTAAAACAGTACGCCGAAGTGTTACCCGCAGCGGGCGCCATCCACAGTGCGGTGCGTATATCGCCCGACAGAATGGCGGAACTGACCGCAGCGAAATGGGTTGATGTCTGTATTTGAACGTTGCGCCAGAAAAATTCTGGCGCATCACTTAACACTACGAGAAAGAAGGAACGGTGAGAGCGGAACGGCGTATTTCCCTGACCGGGAGATGCGCCAGGATATCTGCCGCATCCAGTAATCCCACATCAGAATTGACGCCCAGTTTTACCATTGCGTTAAACTTATGCGCCCGGATGGTTTTGATATTGCGTTCAAGCTGTGCCGCAATTTCAGGGATCGAAAAACCCGATGACATATATCGCAGAATCGCCCTTTCAGTTGGGCTTAGCATACGATGCTGGCTCACACACCAGTGATTGTACACGTTGTCGTTCACGTGATGCGTTTCGCTGAGTAATGTCTCCAGCCCCTCCATTAACTGCTTCAGCGGAACCGATTTACTGATAATTCCATGTAAGCGAGAAGGTGAAAGATGGCTGACCAGTCTCGCCTCCATTTCATCAGAGGCCAGCACAATACGCTTGACGTCGCTGTGGGTGAAGGTGAGATCCCGCAAACAGGCCAGACAGTTTCGCCGCTCCTCACGCTCATCGGACAATGAATAAATTACGGCAAAGAATGAGATTTCCGAGAGCGCCGCTTTGAAGTTGTCAAATCTGGCAAACAGGTGCACCTGGTAATGGCTCAGGGCGGGCATCGCAAAAAGATGCTTCAGCCCCATAGCGCTCATTGAGCAGCTTTCGATGACGGCGATATGTTTTGTTGCAGTGGTCTTTTCCATTCCTCAAACTCTCCATAAGCCGACATTAAACTGAGTTCTCGCATTCCCTGGGTACTGCTTATCCACGCGTACATATCGGCATTACTGCGAAGTGATAAGCGACGCATTGCACTGTTTTTCTGTGCACTGATCGTTTTATTACTTTTATTAAGTAGCGTGGCTATTTGGTTGATTCCCCAACCTTTACCTAACAAACGCAACACCTTGCGTTCAGAGTGGGTAAGCGCAATCATTTGCTCACTCTCCTCTTCAATATCAGGATTTTCCGGTATCAATAACGTCTGGCTTATTCGCTCGGCACGTTCACTCCCCGCGCGAATAGCGTTAATTACGCCTTCAATGGGTTCCATATCCGAAAGCAGCGTGCTTTCCGGACGCATAAGAAGCTCTACTGCAAGTGGATAAAGGGGGCGCGAAACGAGGAATATCCAGTGAATATCCCGGTACTGATTCATTAACCCATAATATTGCTCAAGCGTGCCGCGTGGATTACGATACTCACCCGAAATATCGGCAATAACGACCCCAGCGCGACGCAATTGTAATAACGTCAACTCCTGCATCGAACGGCAGTACGTTATCTCAAAATCGGGAAAATGACGCGACATGACGCCACCTAACCCATTTTGCATAACCGGTACTCTGCTGATCACCACTCCGTGTTTACCATTCAATGGCAACATAGACCCTCCCTGTCATGAATTCTTTATTTAAGAACGAACTAACCCTGCAAGGTTAAACACGTTTGCATTCCGAAGTACAAACGGGTTAATACTCGCAAAATAGAACAAATATCACATGGGTTAAGAAACGCCCAATACAGGCCTAATATCGCATAAAGACCATTTAAATTTAATTCAAATTGCGTGAAAAGATCGAAAATATGAAATTAGAAATACTTAATATATTGTTTTTATAAATCCTAATTTCACATTCATTAAATAAATAACAATGCTGTCTTTCCTCCGCCCCCATCGCGCCACTGATCGCACAAATGTTGATCTGGCCCAGCGCAAAGGGCCCTGCACTTTGTGTTAAAAGTAAGCAATCTCTCTTCTCTTCAGGGCGTTTCATGCAGGCAGATCGGTCTACGCAACGTGCCACCACGCGGCTATGTATTCAGTGCGGGCTTTTTCTCTTACAGCACGGCGCAGAAAGCGCCCTCGTCGAAGAGCTCTCCACACGCCTTGGGCTGGCGCTGGGGATGGACAGCGTTGAGAGTTCCATCTCGTCAAATGCCATTGTGCTGACCACCATTAAAGACGGACAGTGCCTGACCTCCACCCGTAAAAATCATGACCGCGGCATTAACATGCACGTCGTGACGGAAGTGCAGCACATCGTGATCCTTGCTGAACACAAGCTGCTCGATCTCCGGGAGATAGAAAAACGTTTCAATCAAATCAAACCCCTCCGGTATCCGCGCTGGCTGGTTGTGCTGATGGTGGGACTGTCCTGCGCCTGCTTCTGCAAGCTCAACGCGGGCGGCTGGGACGGCGCTGTCGTGACCTTCTTTGCCAGCAGCATCGCAATGTATGTCCGCCAGCTGTTGACGCACAGACAGCTACATCCGCAAATTAACTTCTGCATCACGGCATTTGTGGCGACAACCGTATCCGGCCTGCTTTTGCGCCAGCCCTACTTCGCCAGCACGCCTACTGTTGCGATGGCCGCCAGCGTATTGCTGCTGGTGCCAGGTTTTCCCTTAATTAATGCCGTCGCTGATATGTTCAAAGGCCATATCAACACCGGTCTGGCGCGCTGGGCGATAGCCAGCCTGCTGACGCTGGCGACCTGTATCGGGGTGGTAATGGCCATGACACTCTGGGGGTTACGCGGATGGGCGTGATGGATTTTATGCTCGTACTGGCACAGGACATGCTCTTGTCTGCCCTTCCCGCCGTTGGTTTTGCGATGGTGTTTAACGTCCCACAGCGTGCATTACCCTGGTGTGCGCTGCTGGGTGCCATTGGCCACGGCTCTCGTATGATCATGATGACAGCGGGCTTTAATATTGAATGGTCGACGTTTATCGCCTCCATGCTGGTTGGCAGCATCGGTATTCAGTGGTCCCGCTGGTATCTGGCGCACCCGAAGGTATTCACCGTGGCGGCAGTGATTCCTATGTTCCCGGGCATTTCAGCCTATACGGCGATGATCTCCGCCGTCAAAATCAGCCACTTTGGCTACAGCGAACCCCAGATGATCCTGCTCCTGAGCAACTTCCTTAAAGCCTCGTCGATCGTGGGTGCGCTCTCCATCGGCCTGTCGATCCCCGGCTTATGGCTTTACCGCAAACGTCCACGCGTATAATAAAATCGCTTGCAATTGTATCGTGTACTATCTATATTCATTTCATGGACGCAAAAACGAACGACACCACCAACGCGCTTCTGCTGGATAACCAGCTCTGTTTTGCCCTCTATTCGGCAAATCTGGCGCTTAACAAGCTGTACCGGCAACTGCTGGCACCGCTTAACCTGACCTACCCGCAATACCTGGTGATGCTGGTGCTCTGGGAACAGGATGATATTACGGTGTCAGACATTGGCGAGCGGCTGTACCTGGATTCCGCCACGCTGACTCCCCTGCTGAAACGCCTGGAAAGCGCAGGATTGATCCTCCGCCAGCGTTCCCGTCAGGATGAGCGTCAGGTCGCCGTCACCCTGAGCGACGCGGGTCGGGCGCTGCAACAGCAGGCCGTGACGATACCCCACGCCGTGGGCTGTGCATCGCAGTGTGATACCGACACCATGCTGGCGCTCAAGCAACAGCTCGAAAGTTTGCGCCAACAGCTGCATCGCGCGTAAGGCTGTACTTTACGCGTCTAATTTTAACTTAAAACATCGCGCGCTATTTAATAGCGCATATAAACGTAAGATGAGGAACCTGCCATGTCTTTAGAAAAAGTTGTCTACACTGCCAAAGCCAAAGCAACCGGAGGCCGTGATGGCCGCGCCACGTCTTCCGATGGCGTTCTGGATGTCAAACTGGGTGTGCCAAAAGAGATGGGCGGCATGGGGGGTGAAGTAACCAACCCTGAACAGCTGTTCGCTGCGGGCTACTCCGCCTGCTTCCTGGGCGCAATGAAGTTCGTTGCGGCACGCGATAAATTCGCTCTGCCAAAAGACGCCTTTATTGAAGGCGAAGTAGGGATCGGCCCGCTGCCAACCGGTTTTGGTATCGAAGCGAAGCTGAACATCCACGTTGAAGGGATGGACGCAGCGGAAGCCAAAAAACTGGTGGATGCGGCGCACATCGTCTGTCCGTACTCTAACGCGACGCGCGGCAATATCGACGTGACGCTGAACATCATCGCGTAACCAGCCCCTGTGATTTTAGCCCCGGTAAGCGTAACGCCACCGGGGAAATCCTCTCCTTTCCTCCCCTCTCTCTGTGCTACCATAACCCTCAATCACGCCCGTAGTAATCAGTTGAGAAAGTGTTATGTCCTCCAGAATTCTGACCACCAGCATTGCTGGCATTGATGCCTTTATGCGCGATCCTCGCGGTGTGTTGACGCACGCCGAAGGCGGCACGCTCGCGGTATTTGCCGACAACGCCCCGGCGTTTTATGCGGTCACGCCGGAACGTCTGGCGCAGCTTCTGGAAATTGAAGAGAAGCTGTCGCGCCCGGCGAGCGATGTCATGCTGGATAATCAGTTTTTTGACGAACCCGCCAGCGCCCCGGTGGCCGTTCCAATGGGGAAATTTCCCATGTACGCCGGTTGGCAGCCGGACACCGATTTTCAGCGGCAGGCGGCCTTATGGGGAATAGCCCTCTCGCAGCCCGCAACACCGGAAGAGCTGGCAGCCTTTACCGCATACTGGCAAGCTGAAGGAAAAGTCTTCCACCATGTTCAGTGGCAGCAAAAATTCGCGCGCAGTCTGCAAATCAACCGCGCCAGCAACAACGGCCAGCCAAAACGTGATATCAATGCTTTTTCAGAACCGGACAAAAAAATCCCTGATGGATTCCGAGGTGCGAAATGAAAAACGTCGGCGACCTGATGAAACGTTTGCAGAAGATGATGCCTGCCAACGTGAAGCCCGCCTTCACCACCGGTGAAGAGCTGCTGGCATGGCAAAAAGAGCAGGGTAAAATTCGCGCGGCTGCCCTCGCCCGCGAAAACCGCGCGATGAAAATGCAGCGCACCTTTAACCGCTCGGGCATTCGCCCTCTGCACCAGAACTGCTCCTTCGAGAATTATAAGGTCGAGTCTCAGGGGCAGATGAACGCCCTTAACCAGGCGCGCCAGTACGTGGATGAATTTGACGGCAACATCGCCAGCTTCATCTTTAGCGGAAAACCCGGCACCGGGAAAAATCACCTCGCCGCCGCTATCTGCAACGAGCTGCTGCTGCGCGGGAAGTCAGTGCTGATTATCACCGTGGCCGATATTATGTCCGCCATGAAAGACACCTTCAGTAATCGCGAAACCAGCGAAGAACAGTTGCTAAATGATTTAAGTAACGTGGATTTGCTGGTCATCGACGAGATCGGTGTCCAGACGGAGTCCCGCTACGAAAAAGTGATCATCAACCAGATTGTCGATCGCCGTTCGTCGTCAAAACGCCCAACCGGTATGTTGACGAACCACAATATCGACGAGATGATCCGACTTCTTGGCGAGCGGGTGATGGATCGCATGAAGCTGGGTAACAGCCTGTACGTCATTTTCGACTGGGACAGCTACCGCAGCCGCGTCACCGGCAAAGAGTATTAAGATATTTCCAGGGAGCGCCGGAAGAGCAGAGGTATATACTGAACCCACTTCTGGCCCAAAACGGACCTTGTTGAGTAAATCATTATGAAAAAACAATTTCTTATCAGCATCCTTACTGGCGCCCTGCTGGTGACTGGCGCAGCGCAGGCCGCATCATGGCAGGAGTCGCTCTCCAGCGCAGCAAGTGAGTTAACCAAAGAGAGCGGCACGTCCCAGGGCGGGCTGTCAGCCTCGTCCCTCACCGGCCTGCTGGGCAACAGCTCCCAAAGCCTGAGTGCCGGAACGATGAACAACGCCGCGGGTATTCTGGAATACTGCGCGAAGCAGAAACTGGCTTCCGTCACCGATACCGAAAACATCAAAAACCAGGTGTTGGGTAAACTGGGTCTGGACACCCAGGAGCAGAAAGCGGACACCAACTATATGGACGGTATTCAGGGCCTGCTGAACGCGCAAAATGGTCAGCAGCTGAACCTCAGCACCCTTGGAAATTCATCTCTGGCGAAACAGGTGAAAACGAAAGCCTGCGATCTGGTGCTGAAACAAGGCGTTAATTTCCTCTCCTGATTGTCCCCCTTTTTTCTGCCACAACACGCCGCGTTTATTACATTAGTCTTATACCGCGGCGTGAAGTGCGTTTTTTTACCCCCTGACACCACCTCAGCCTCCGTATGCCACGATGCGACTGTATTCAAAAATCCGATTTTATAAACCAAATCCTAACAACAGCACACTTTCGTGACACTAAAATTGCAGCTAAGCGACATCGCAATTACATTGTATTACCCAAAAAATAAGCAATTAGCCGGCTAAGCGTCCGGCATGATGAGGATCTGCTGTTGTCAGAGTTAATGTCCCTTGTCCTTTTCCTGGCTTCCATCGGCGTTTATGCCTGGAAAGCCGGTCGTCACACCTGGTGGTTTGTGGCCACCCTGGTGGTGCTCGGTATTTTTATTGTTTTAAACATTACGTTATATGCCAGCGATTACTTTACCGGCGACGGTATTAACGACGCGGTGCTCTACACATTGACCAACAGTCTGACCGGCGCAGGTGTGGGTAAGTACATCCTTCCGGGTCTGGGGCTGGTGGTCGCCCTGGTGGGCATCTTCGCCGCGCTGGCCTGGGTTCTGCGCCGTCGCCGTCACCGTCCGCATCATCATGGCTACAGCCTGCTGGCGCTGTGCCTGGCGCTGGCCTCCGTGGATGCCAGCCCGGCATTCCATCAAATTACCGAGCTGGTAAAATCCCAGTCGCGCGATGGCGATCCGGACTTTGCGGCCTATTACAAAGAACCCTCGAAGAAAATCGACAACCCTAAACTCAACCTGGTCTATATCTACGGCGAAAGTCTGGAACGCACCTGGTTTGACAACGATGCTTTCCCGAACCTGACGCCAGAGCTCGGCGCGCTGAAAAACCAGGGCCTCGACTTCAGCCACACCATGCAACTGCCTGGCACGGATTACACCATCGCCGGGATGGTGGCATCCCAGTGCGGCATTCCCCTGTTCGCCCCGTTTGAAGGCAACGCCTCCGCCTCGATGTCGAGCTTCTTCCCGCAGAACATTTGCCTCGGCGATATCCTGAAAAACTCGGGCTATGAAAACTACTTTATGCAGGGCGCTAACCTGCGCTTTGCCGGGAAAGATGTGTTCCTGAGATCCCACGGTTTCGATCACTTATATGGTTCCGAAGAGCTGAAAACCACGGTCGCCGATCCGGCCTACCGCAACGACTGGGGCTTTTACGACGATACCGTTCTGGATGAAACCTGGAAGAAATTCGAGGAGCTTTCCCGCGCCGGTAAACGCTTCTCGCTGTTTGCGTTGACCGTCGACACGCATCATCCGGATGGTTTCGTCTCACGCACCTGTAAACGTCAGGGCTACGACATTGACGGTAAAAACAACAAGTCGTTCAGCGCTGTGACCTGTAGCCAGGAACATATCGCGGCGTTAATCGAGAAAATCAAAGCGTCGCCGTATTTCAAAAATACGGTCATCGTCGTCTCATCTGACCATCTGGCGATGAAAAACAGCGCCTGGGATGAGCTGAATAAGCTGGATCGCAGCAACCTGTTCTTTGTGCTGCGCGGCGATAAACCGCAGCAGGAGATCATTGCCGCTAAACGTAACTCGATGGATAACGGCGCCACCGTGCTGGATATTCTGGGTGGCGATAACTTCATTGGCCTGGGCCGCAGTACGTTGTCGGGCCAGTCCCTGTCGGAAATCTTCCTCAACATGAAGGAAAAAATCCTCGCCTGGAAGCCGGATATCATTCGTCTGTGGAACTTCCCGAAAGAGATAAACGACTTCACCATCGATCAGGATAAAAAAATGATCGCGTTCTCCGGCAGCCATTTCCGCCTGCCTCTGCTGCTGCGCGTGTCGGATAACCGCGTCGAGCCGCTGCCGGAAAGCGAATACTCCGCGCCACTGCGCTTCCAGCTGGCGGAATTCGCCACGCGCGATAATTTCGTCTGGGTCGATAAATGCTACAAAATGGGCCAGCTCTGGTCACAAGAGCTGTCACTGTCCACCGACTGGTGCGTCTCACAGGGGCAACTCGGCGGCGAGCAGACCGTGCAACACGTTGATAAACCGCAGTGGCAAGGGAAAACCGCGTTTAAAGATACGGTTATTGATACCGCACGCTATCAGCGCAACGTAGACCTGCTGAAAATCGTCGACAACGACATTCGTTATAAAGCTGACAGCTTTATTTTTAACGTTGCCGGCGCGCCTGAAGAGGTGAAGCAGTTCAGCGGTATTTCACGTCCCGAATCGTGGGGGCGCTGGTCTAACGCGCAGTTAGGTGATGAGGTGAAAATTGAGTATACCCATCCGCTGCCGGAGAAATTCGATCTGGTGATCACCGCCAGGGCATTTGGTCCCAACGCAAACCGTCCTGTGCCGGTGCGCGTCGGCGATAAAGAACAGATGCTGACGCTGAGCAATGATGTCACCACCAGCACGCTGCATTTCGATAACCCCACGCGCAGCAATACGCTGGTCATTGTGCCGCCCGAGCCGCAGTCCACTAACGAAGGGAATATTCTCGGTCACGCTCCGCGCAAGCTGGGAATCGGCATGGTGGAGATTAAAATTGTGAGCAGCGCTGGCTGATGACGGCGTTCACCCTTCGCCCGACGCGCATCGACGACGTCGCTGCCCTGCCCGCCATTGAACGCGCGGCGGGGCAGCGATTTCGCGACGTTCCTGAGCTGGCCTGGCTGGCAGACAGCGAGGTTATTTCCGTTGAAGATCACCTCGGTTACGCCGGACGCGGATTAAGCTGGCTGGCGCTGGCTGATGACAGGCCCGTGGGCTTTATTCTCGCCGAAGCCGAGCCATCTTCGCTGTTTATTGTGGAACTTTCCGTTCATCTGGACTGGCAGGGACGAGGTCTCGGACGCCGGTTGATTAACCGTGTCGCAGAGCATGCCCGCACGCTGGGGCTAACCTCGCTGACGTTAACGACGTTTCGTGATGTCCCGTGGAACGCGCCCTACTACAGGCGATTAGGGTTTGAAATGATGACGACGCTGACGCCGGAAATGCGCCAGAAACGTGAAGAAGAGACGGCGCACGGTTTAGCGTATGCTTCCCGCTGCGCCATGCGCCTGCCTCTGTAAAATCGCCCGGTGGCGCTGCGCTTACCGGGCCTACAAAACCCAATTCCGCAGGCCAGGTCAGACGCAGCCACCCGGCAAATTGCACAATCCGTAGGCCGGGTAAGGCGCAGCCGCCACCCGGCAAAACGCACATCCCGTAGGCCGGGTAAGGCGTAGCCGCCACCCGGCGAAACGCACATCCCGTAGGCCGGGTAAGGCGCAGCCGCCACCCGGCAAAACGCACATCCCGTAGGCCGGGTAAGGCGTAGCCGCCACCCGGCGAAACGCACATCCCGTAGGCCGGGTAAGGCGCAGCCGCCACCCGGCAAAACGCACATCCCGTAGGCCGGGTAAGGCGTAGCCGCCACCCGGCGAAACGCACAACGTCAGAACGTTTCCCAGTTATCGCCCGCATCTGCGGTCGCCGGTTTACGCGCCACTACCGGTGCGGCAACGCTTTTCGCGGAGGCGAACTCGCGCGCCTTCATCTGTTCCTGCTGAATACGGAACACCGCAACGGCCTGCGTCAGACGGCTCGCCTGCTCTTCCAGTGCCGCCGCGGCCGCCGCAGACTCTTCCACCAGCGAGGCGTTCTGCTGGGTCACGCGATCCATCTCCGCCACCGCCAGCCCCACCTGGTCGATACCGCGGCTCTGCTCATCAGACGCAGACGCGATTTCGCCCATGATGTCCGTCACGCGCGTTACCGCATTCACGATCTCACCCATGGTTTCACCGGCGCTTTCTACCAGCGTTGATCCCAATTCCACGCGCCCCACGGAGTCTTCAATCAGGCTCTTGATCTCGCGAGCCGCCTGGGCGCTGCGCTGCGCCAGGTTTCGTACTTCACCTGCAACCACCGCAAAGCCGCGGCCCTGCTCGCCCGCACGTGCCGCTTCTACCGCCGCGTTCAGCGCCAGAATATTGGTCTGGAAAGCAATCCCGTCGATCACGCTGATAATATCGGCGATTTTCTGCGAACTGCCGGCGATGTCGCGCATGGTCTGCACCACGTTATCCACCACTTTCCCGCCTTTCTGCGCGGTTTCAGACGCGCTCAGGGCCAGGTTGCTCGCCTGACGGGCATTCTCGGCGTTTTGCTTCACGGTGGCGGTCAGCTGTTCCATACTGGCGGCGGTCTCTTCCAGAGAGGCAGCCTGCTGCTCGGTACGGGATGAGAGATCGTTATTGCCCATCGAGATTTCGCTCGCACCGCTGTAAATGGCGTTTGCGCCGTTACGCACGTCACCCACGGTACGCACCAGCTCGCCCTGCATATGGCGCAGGGAGTCAGCCAGTTCACCCATCTCGTTGGAGCCTTCCACGTCGATGCGCTTCACCAGGTCGCCGCTGGCGATATGACGAATGCTGTCAATCAGACGGTTCAGCGGCGAAATCAGCGCCTGACGAATACCCAGCCAGACGGCAACAATCACCACCAGCACCGCAGCCAGCACGCTAATCAGCACCCAGATAGCCTGGCGGTAAGAGCTGTTGCTGTCTTCAACCGCGGTCTGATAGAGCGCGTCGTTTTGTTGCAGATAGCTGACGTACTGCTTCTCAAAGCCATCCTGATAGCTCTGGGTCGGCTGGTCGAAGAACTCGTTGATCTTGCCCGCCCCCAGCAGCTGGATCAGCTCGGCCAGCGCGCCGTGGTAGATATCGTAATTACGTTTGATTTCCAGTGCCGCAGCGTCGCTCTGACGCGGGTCACGCGGAAGTGCTTCGTAATCCGCCCAGTTTTTTTCCGCCTGTTTCAGAGACGCAGAGGCTATCTGCATCAGCTCGGCGACGGTTGAGCCGCTGCCGATATTGTTCTGATCCATCATGTAGCGGATACCCGCGCGGTTCAGGGTGTTACGGGTTTGCAGCAGCGCCACCCAGCTACCGTTCAGGGTGGATTGTTGCTGGCGAATGGTTTGCAGAATGGTGAAATTCTCTTTGTCATGCTTCAGGGCATTGAAGAAAAGACCACCGGATGTGAGTTGTAAAAGGCCAAATATCGCTAAAACCAGCAGTAAGCTGGTGACAATCTTGATACGATTTAACATGTTTTCTCTTTCCTCAGACAGATACAGAATTTTCGGCCTGGAAAGGGAAAACTTTACGAAAATCATCCTGGATTTTAGGGTTTTTACTCTTCGTCCCGCGCGGCAATATGTCGGTTTCCGAGTTCAATAAACTCTTCCAGCAGCGCCGTGAGCTGCTTCATCTTCTCCGGGGTATATTCCGCCTCAATCTGCTGGTACGCCTCTTCCACCTGAGCCTGAGCACGCTGGTACAGCGCGTTGCCTTCTTTCGTCAGCGATACGTACAGCTTGCGCTGGTCATTCACCGGCTTTAAGCGCAGCACCAGACCGTCGCGCTCCATCCGCGTCAGAATGCCGGTCAGGCTTGGGCGCAAAATGCAGGTGCGGAACGCCAGATCATGAAAATCCATGGAGGGATGCTCGGCCAGCACGCGGACGATACGCCATTGCTGCTCGGTCAGATTATGCCGTTTCACTATCGGGCGGAAGTAGCCCATCGCCGCTTCACGCGCCTGCAACAGCGCGATGGTTAATGAATCATGCATCACCTTCCCCTTACATCATTAACAAGTAAACAATTTAAAACAGATGCTTTTATAGACAATACGTTGTAACCCAAAAAGTCTAACAGAAACAACGTCATTTTTTTAATGCATTGATTTTAATGATAATTAACCCATTGGTGTAAATTTATTGTTATTCATATCACAAATTATTCACTTCTGTTTGCGAAACGAACAGCAAAAGCATAAAACCAGATCATTAACATATTAATGAAATCAAAACCGGACAGCCGGTTTGAGGAGTATGGGAATGAAAGGTACTGTTTTTGCCGTAGCGCTAAACCACCAAAGCCAGCGTGCGGCCTGGGCTGAGGCGTTTGAAAAAGCCCCCTATAACGCGCCGCCAAAAACGGCGGTGTGGTTTATCAAGCCACATAACACCGTTATCCGCGCAGGCGAGCCGATTCTCTTCCCGCAGGGAGAAACCGTGTTAAGCGGCGCAACGGTGGCGCTGGTGGTGGGCAAAACCGCCAGCAAAGTACGCGTTGAAGAGGCGGCGGCGTACATCGCTGGCTACGCGCTGGCCAACGAAATCAGCCTGCCGGAAGAGAGCTTCTACCGCCCGGCTATTAAAGCCAAATGTCGGGATGGATTTTGCCCGCTCGGCGAACCTGTCGCCGTTGATAACGTGGACAACCTGACCATCATCACCGAGATCAACGGTCGCGAAGCGGACCACTGGAACACGGCCGATCTGCACCGCAACGCCGCCGAACTGCTGAGCGCCCTGAGCGAATTTGCCACCCTGAACCCCGGCGATGCGATATTGCTCGGTACCCCGCAAAGCCGCGTCGAAATTCGCCCGGGCGATCGGGTACGCATTCTGGCAGAGGGATTTCCGCCGCTGGAAAACCCGGTGGTGGAGGAACGCGACGTTACCATCGCTTCGCGCACGCCGCCGCACGCCACGCTGTTCGCCCTCGGCCTGAACTACGCCGATCACGCCAGCGAGCTGGACTTCAAACCGCCCACCGAGCCGCTGGTGTTTATCAAAGCGCCGAACACCTTTAACGGCGACAACCAGACCTCGGTGCGCCCAAACAACATTGAATACATGCATTACGAAGCCGAGCTGGTGGTGGTCATCGGTAAAACCGCGCGTAAGGTCAGCGAAGCCGAGGCGATGGACTATGTTGCGGGCTACACGGTGTGCAACGACTACGCCATCCGCGATTATCTCGAAAACTACTATCGCCCGAACCTGCGGGTGAAAAGCCGCGACGGGCTGACCCCCATCAGCCCGAACGTAGTGCCAAAAGAAGCCATCCCTGACCCGCACAACCTT
The DNA here is from genome assembly GCF_021869665.1 of Enterobacter cloacae complex sp. ECL411. Taxonomy (NCBI): domain Bacteria; kingdom Pseudomonadati; phylum Pseudomonadota; class Gammaproteobacteria; order Enterobacterales; family Enterobacteriaceae; genus Enterobacter; species Enterobacter cloacae complex sp. ECL411. Next base: position 625,198 of record NZ_CP091486.1, on the reverse strand, counting down.
CGTCTTCGCACCTACGTCAACGGTGAACTGCGTCAGGAAGGCACCACCGCCGATCTCATTTTCAGCATCCCATTCCTGATTGCGTATCTGAGCGATTTCATGACCCTGCAACCGGGCGACATGATTGCCACCGGCACGCCGAAGGGGCTGTTCGACGTGGTACCGGGCGATGAAGTGGTAGTGGAAGTGGAAGGCGTAGGCCGCCTGGTAAACCGAATTGTCAGTGAGGAGACTGCAAAATGAAAAAGATTAACCACTGGATCAACGGGAAAAACGTCGCCGGAAGTGAGTACTTCCAAACCACTAACCCGGCCTCCGGCGAGGTGCTGGCAGAAGTGGCCTCCGGCGGCGAAGCCGAAATCCATCAGGCCGTTGCCGCCGCCAAAGAGGCGTTCCCGAAATGGGCCAACCTGCCGATGAAGGAGCGTGCGCGCCTGATGCGTCGCCTGGGGGATCTGATTGACCAGAACGTGCCGGACATTGCCGCCATGGAAACCGCCGACACCGGCCTGCCGATCCACCAGACCAAAAACGTGCTCATTCCACGCGCCTCGCACAACTTTGAGTTCTTCGCCGAGGTGTGCCAGCAGATGAACGGCAAAACCTACCCGGTCGATGACAAGATGCTCAACTACACCCTCGTGCAGCCGGTAGGCGTTTGTGCGCTGGTGTCGCCGTGGAACGTGCCGTTTATGACCGCCACCTGGAAGGTCGCGCCGTGCCTGGCGCTGGGTAACACCGCGGTGCTGAAGATGTCCGAGCTCTCCCCGCTGACCGCCGACCGTCTGGGCGAGCTGGCGCTGGAGGCGGGCATTCCGGCGGGCGTGCTGAACGTAGTGCAGGGCTATGGCGCCACGGCGGGCGACGCGCTGGTGCGTCATCATGACGTGCGCGCCGTCTCCTTCACCGGCGGCACCGCCACCGGGCGTAACATCATGAAAAACGCCGGGCTGAAGAAGTATTCCATGGAGCTGGGCGGCAAATCTCCGGTGCTGATTTTTGAAGACGCGGACATCGAGCGCGCGCTGGACGCCGCCCTGTTCACCATCTTCTCCATCAACGGCGAACGCTGCACCGCCGGCTCGCGCATCTTCATCCAGCAGAGCATCTACCCGGAGTTCGTCAAACGCTTTGCCGAGCGCGCCAGCCGCCTGCGCGTGGGCGACCCGACCGATCCGAACACCCAGATTGGCGCGCTGATCAGCAAGCAGCACTGGGAGAAGGTCTCCGGCTACATCCGCCTCGGCATTGAAGAGGGGGCAACCCTGCTGGCGGGCGGCCCGGACAAACCGACCGATCTGCCTGCGCACCTGAAAGGCGGCAATTTCCTGCGCCCGACCGTGCTGGCGGATGTCGATAACCGCATGCGCGTGGCGCAGGAGGAGATCTTCGGGCCGGTGGCCTGCCTGCTGCCGTTTAAGGACGAAGCGGAAGGCCTGCGCCTGGCAAACGACGTGGAGTATGGCCTGGCGTCGTACATCTGGACGCAGGACGTCAGCAAAGTGCTGCGTCTGGCGCGCAACATCGAAGCGGGCATGGTGTTCGTTAACACCCAGAACGTGCGCGACCTGCGCCAGCCGTTTGGCGGCGTGAAGGCCTCCGGCACCGGGCGTGAGGGCGGCGAGTACAGCTTTGAGGTCTTCGCGGAGATGAAAAACGTCTGTATCTCCATGGGCGACCATCCGATTCCAAAGTGGGGGATCTGATCATGGGAAAATTAGCGTTAGCGGCAAAAATCACCCACGTGCCGTCAATGTATCTCTCTGAACTGCCGGGCAAAAACCACGGCTGCCGCCAGTCAGCCATCGACGGGCATAAAGAGATCAGCAAGCGCTGCCGCGAGCTGGGCGTCGATACCATTATCGTCTTCGACACCCACTGGCTGGTGAACAGCGCGTATCACATCAACTGTGCGGACCATTTTTCAGGCGTCTACACCAGCAACGAGCTGCCGCATTTTATTCGCGACATGACCTACGACTACGACGGCAACCCGGAACTCGGCCAGCTGATCGCCGACGAAGCGGTGAAGCTTGGCGTGCGCGCCAAGGCGCACAACATCCCGAGCCTCAAGCTGGAGTACGGCACGCTGGTGCCGATGCGCTACATGAACGCGGATAAGCACTTCAAAGTGGTCTCCATCTCGGCGTTCTGCACGGTTCACGACTTCGCCGACAGCCGCAGGCTGGGCGAGGCCATCGTCAGCGCCATCGAAAAATACGACGGCACCGTGGCGGTGCTCGCCAGCGGCTCGCTGTCGCACCGCTTTATCGACGACCAGCGCGCGGAGGAAGGGATGAACAGCTACACCCGCGAGTTTGACCGCCAGATGGATGAGCGAGTAGTGAAGCTATGGCGCGAGGGGCAGTTCAAAGAGTTTTGCAGCATGCTGCCGGAGTACGCCGACTACTGCTACGGCGAGGGCAACATGCACGACACGGTGATGCTGCTGGGGATGCTCGGCTGGGACAACTACGACGGTAAGGTGGAGTTTCTCACCGAGCTGTTCGCCAGCTCCGGCACCGGCCAGGTCAACGCCGTTTTCCCGCTGCCCGCGTAAGGAGCCACCATGCCGCATTTTATTGCTGAATGTACCGACAACATCCGCGCGCAGGCCGACCTGCCGGGGCTGTTTGCCAAAGTGAACGAGGCGCTCGCCGCCACGGGTATTTTCCCGCTCGGCGGTATCCGCAGCCGCGCCCACTGGCTGGACACCTGGCAGATGGCCGACGGCAAGCACGATTACGCCTTTGTGCATATGACGCTGAAGATCGGCGCGGGCCGGAGCCTGGAGAGCCGGGAAGCCGTGGGTGAGATGCTGTTTACGCTGATCAAAACCCATTTCGCGGCGCTGATGGCGGAGCGCTATCTGGCGCTGTCGTTCACCATGGAAGAACTCGATCCGACGCTCAACTACAAGCAAAACAACGTGCACGCGTTGTTTAAGTAGCCGTCTGCTCGCCCGGTGGCGCTGCGCTTACCGGGCCTACAACGGCCCCGAACGTAGGCCGGGATCGCTACGCGCCACCCGGCAAAAACAGGATATCGCCATGCTCGACAAACACACCCATACCCTGATCGCCCACCGCCTGCATCAGGCGGAACAATCCCGGGAGCAGATCCGCGCGATCTCGCTTGAGTATCCGGAGATCACCATTGAAGACGCCTACGCCGTCCAGCGCGAATGGGTGAGCCTGAAAATTGCCGAAGGCCGCGTGCTGAAAGGCCACAAGATCGGCCTCACCTCCAAAGCGATGCAGGCCAGCTCGCAGATCAGCGAGCCAGACTACGGCGCGCTGCTGGACGATATGTTCTTCCACGACGGCAGCGACATTCCCGTGGATCGCTTTATCGTCCCGCGCATCGAAGTGGAGCTGGCCTTTGTGCTGGCAAAACCGCTGCGCGGCCCCAACTGCACGATCTTCGACGTTTACAACGCCACGGATTACGTCATCCCTGCCCTGGAGCTGATCGACGCCCGCTGCCACAACGTTGACCCGGAAACCCAGCGCCCGCGCAAGGTATTCGACACTATCTCCGATAACGCCGCCAACGCGGGCGTGATCCTCGGCGGCCGCCCGATTAAACCCGACGAGCTGGATCTGCGCTGGATCTCCGCCCTGCTCTACCGCAACGGCGTGATCGAAGAGACCGGCGTGGCCGCAGGCGTCCTTAATCATCCGGCGAACGGCGTGGCGTGGCTGGCGAACAAACTCGCGCCATACGACGTGCAGCTTGAGCCAGGCCAGATCATCCTCGGCGGCTCGTTTACCCGCCCGGTTGCCGCCAGCAGAGGCGACACCTTCCACGTCGACTACGGCAACATGGGCTCCATCAGCTGCCGCTTTGTGTAAGGAGATGATCATGCAAAACGCATTCAAAGCGGCGCTGAAAGCGGGCCGACCGCAAATCGGGTTATGGCTGGGGCTAACTAGCAGCTACAGCGCTGAGCTACTGGCCGGGGCCGGTTTTGACTGGCTTCTGATCGACGGGGAGCACGCGCCGAACAGCGTGCAGACCGTTCTCACTCAGCTACAGGCCATCGCCCCTTATCCCAGCCAGCCGGTGGTGCGCCCGTCGTGGAACGATCCGGTGCAGATCAAGCAACTGCTGGACGTGGGGGTGCAAACCCTGCTGGTGCCGATGGTGCAAAACGCCGACGAAGCGCGGCTGGCGGTCAGCGCCACCCGCTATCCGCCCGCGGGCATTCGCGGCGTCGGCAGCGCGCTGGCGCGGGCGTCGCGCTGGAACCGTATCCCGGACTATCTGCATCAGGCTAACGACGCCATGTGCGTGCTGGTGCAGATCGAAACCCTAAGAGCGCTGAAAAACCTGCCGCATATCCTGGACGTGGACGGCGTCGACGGCGTGTTTATCGGCCCGGCGGATCTGAGCGCCGACATGGGCTTTGCCGGTAATCCGCAGCACCCGGAGGTGCAGGCCGCCATTGAGCAGGCGATCGCGCAGATACGCGCCGCCGGTAAAGCGCCCGGCATCCTGATGGCCAACGAGCAGCTGGCGAAACGTTACCTTGCACTCGGCGCGCTGTTTGTCGCCGTCGGCGTCGACACCACCCTGCTCGCCCGCGGCGCGGAAGCGCTGGCGGCACGCTTTATCGAACAACCGGTTACGTCAGTTAATAACAATAAATCCGTCTACTAAACGTAAGATCTGGAGCGCAGCATGACGACCTCTACCCTGCAAGATAAGAAAGCTATAGAACATCGCGTTATCAACAAGCTGTTCCGTCGTTTGATCGTGTTTCTCTTTATCCTGTTTGTCTTTTCGTTTCTCGATCGCATCAACATCGGCTTTGCCGGGCTGACGATGGGCAAAGATCTGGGCCTCACGTCGACCATGTTTGGCCTGGCCGCGACCCTGTTTTACGTCACCTACGTGCTGTGCGGGATCCCCAGCAATATCATGCTGGCGAAAATCGGCGCGCGGCGCTGGATCGCCGGGATCATGGTGGTGTGGGGCATCGCCTCTACCTGCACCATGTTCGCCACCAGCCCCGAAACGCTCTACGTTCTTCGCATGCTGGTGGGCATTGCCGAAGCCGGTTTCCTGCCGGGGATCCTGGTCTATCTCACCTGGTGGTTCCCGGCGTATCACCGCGCCCGCGCCAACGCGTTGTTTATGATCGCCATGCCGGTGACCATGATGCTCGGCTCGATCCTCTCCGGGTACATTCTGGCGATGGACGGGCTGTGGAACCTGAAGGGCTGGCAGTGGCTGTTCCTGCTGGAGGGGCTGCCGTCGGTAGTACTCGGCGTGGTGACCTGGTTCTACCTTAACGACACCCCGGATCAGGCCACCTGGCTGGATGATGATGAAAAGCAGGCACTCAAAACGATGATCGCCCGCGAGCAGGAACTGGCCATTGCGCACGTCGCCACGCCGCGATCGACGCTGCGCGAGGTGCTGACGCCCGCCGTACTGCTCTACACGCTGGCCTACTTCTGCCTGACGAATACGCTGAGCGCGATCAACATCTGGACGCCGCAGATCCTGCAAAGCTTCAACACCGGCAGCAGCAATATCGTGATTGGCCTGCTGGCGGCGATCCCGCAGTTTTGCACCATCCTCGGGATGATCTGGTGGAGCCGCCGCTCCGACAGGCTGAAAGAGCGAAAAAAGCACACCATCCTGCCGTATCTGTTTGCGGCGGCGGGATGGATGCTGGCCTCGGCGACCGATCACAGCCTGATCCAGCTGCTTGGCATCATCATGGCCTCAACCGGATCGTTTACCGCCATGGCGATATTCTGGACCACGCCGGACCAGGTGATTAGCCTGCAATCCCGCGCGGTGGCGCTGGCGGTGATCAACGCCATCGGCAACGTCGGGTCTGCCGTCAGCCCATTGCTGATTGGTATTCTGCGCGACGCGACCGGCAGCTTCAGCTCGGGGCTGTGGTTCGTGGCGGGTCTGCTGGTAGTGGGCGCGCTGGTGCTGACGCGCATTCCGATGACGCAGCGGGTTCAAAAGAGGAACGATCATGTGCCAGAGCCCTATCGCCAACATTGATATCAGCAAGGAGTACGACGAAAGTCTGGGCACCGACGATGTGCACTACCAGTCGTTCGCCCGCATGGCGGCCTTTTTTGGCCGCGACATGCAGGCGCACCGCCACGACCAGTATTTTCAGATGCATTTTCTCGACACCGGGCAGATTGAGCTGCAGCTCGACGACCACCGCTACTCGGTGCAGGCGCCGCTGTTCGTTCTGACGCCGCCGTCGGTGCCGCACGCGTTTATCACTGAATCCGACAGCGACGGCCATGTGCTGACGGTGCGCGAGGATCTTATCTGGCCGTTGTTAGAAGTGCTCTACCCCGGCACGCGGGAGGCGTTCGGCCTGCCGGGGATCTGCCTGTCGCTTGCCGACAGGCCTGACGAGCTGGCGGCGCTGAAGCATTACTGGCAGCTCATTGCCCGGGAATCCACGGAACAGCTGCCGGGCCGTGAGCATACGCTGGTCCTGCTGGCGCAGGCCGTATTTACCCTGCTGCTGCGCAACGCGAAGCTCGACGACCACGCTTCAGGCGGCATGCGCGGCGAGCTGAAGCTGTTTCAGCGCTTTAACCAGCTGACAGATGCTCATTACCACGAGCACTGGACGGTGCCGGAATACGCCAGCGAACTGCATCTTACCGAATCCCGCCTGACCGATATCTGCCGCCGCTTTGCCAACCGCTCGCCGAAACGGCTGATCTTCGACCGCCAGCTGCGGGAAGCCAGGCGCTTGCTGCTGTTTTCCGACAGCACAGTGAGCGAAATTGCCTGGCAACTGGGGTTTAAAGATCCGGCCTATTTCGCCCGTTTTTTTAACCGACTGACGGGGTGCTCACCCAGCGCATACCGGGCGCAGAAAGTACCGGTTTCCTGAACGCATCACGGTTCGTAGGACGGGTACGCGCAGCGCCACCCGCCGAAAAGCCGCACAGATCACAAAACAACATCCCACCCGAAAAGTACCTGCCGTTGTCCCAATCGTCCCTTCACGTTCCGCCCCTCTCACGCTTCAATTAAACAACAAAAACAAAACATAAATTTAACAACCATCTTCCGATACGAGGTCCCTATGAAGCCTGAAGATTTCCGCGCTGATGCCAAACGTCCGTTAACCGGTGAAGAGTATTTAAAAAGCCTGCAAGATGGCCGTGAGATTTATATCTACGGCGAGCGCGTTAAGGACGTCACTACCCACCCGGCATTTCGCAATGCGGCGGCGTCCATCGCCCAGATGTACGATGCCCTGCACAAGCCAGACATGCAGGATACCCTCTGCTGGGGCACCGACACCGGCAGCGGCGGCTACACCCATAAATTCTTCCGTGTGGCGAAAAGCGCCGACGATCTGCGCCAGCAGCGCGACGCCATCGCCGAGTGGTCGCGCCTGAGCTACGGCTGGATGGGCCGCACGCCAGACTACAAAGCCGCGTTCGGCTGCGCGCTGGGGGCGAACCCTGCCTTCTACGGTCAGTTCGAGCAGAACGCCCGCAACTGGTACACCCGTATTCAGGAAACCGGCCTGTACTTTAACCACGCCATCGTCAACCCGCCTATCGACCGCCATAAACCGGCGGACGAGGTGAAAGACGTTTACATCAAGCTGGAGAAAGAGACCGATGCCGGGATCATCGTCAGCGGCGCGAAAGTGGTGGCCACCAACTCGGCGCTGACCCACTACAACATGATTGGTTTTGGCTCTGCGCAGGTGATGGGCGAAAACCCGGACTTCGCGCTAATGTTCGTCGCGCCGATGGATGCCGAAGGGGTGAAGCTGATCTCCCGCGCCTCTTACGAGATGGTGGCAGGGGCGACCGGTTCCCCGTACGACTACCCGCTCTCCAGCCGCTTTGACGAGAACGACGCCATTCTGGTGATGGATCATGTGCTGATCCCGTGGGAAAACGTGCTGATCTACCGCGATTTCGACCGCTGCCGTCGCTGGACGATGGAAGGTGGCTTCGCCCGCATGTACCCGCTTCAGGCCTGCGTGCGTCTGGCGGTGAAGCTCGACTTCATCACCGCTCTGCTGAAGAAATCGCTGGAGTGTACCGGCACCCTCGAGTTCCGCGGCGTGCAGGCGGATCTCGGCGAAGTGGTGGCGTGGCGCAACATGTTCTGGGCGCTGAGCGACTCCATGTGCTCCGAAGCCACGCCGTGGGTAAACGGCGCGTACTTGCCTGACCACGCGGCGTTACAGACCTACCGCGTGATGGCGCCAATGGCCTACGCGAAAATCAAGAACATCATCGAACGCAACGTGACCTCCGGGCTGATCTACCTGCCGTCCAGCGCGCGGGACCTGAACAACCCGCAGATCGACCAGTATCTGGCGAAGTATGTGCGCGGCTCCAACGGGATGGATCACGTCGAACGCATCAAGATTCTGAAACTGATGTGGGATGCCATCGGTAGCGAGTTTGGCGGACGTCACGAGCTGTACGAAATCAACTACTCCGGTAGCCAGGATGAGATCCGCCTGCAATGCCTGCGTCAGGCGCAAAGCTCCGGCAACATGGACAAGATGATGGCGATGGTTGACCGCTGCATGTCCGAGTACGACCAGCACGGCTGGACCGTACCGCACCTGCACAACAACACTGATATCAACATCCTGGATAAGCTGCTGAAATAACGCAGCGGGAGGTTTCAATGCAATCTGAAGAACGCCTGCGTTTTCGCGACGCGATGGCCAGCCTGTCGGCGGCGGTGAATGTGGTCACCACCGAGGGCGATGCGGGCCGCTGCGGCATTACTGCCACCGCCGTCTGTTCGGTCACGGATACCCCGCCCTCGGTCATGGTCTGCATCAACGCCAACAGCGCCATGAACCCGGTCTTCCAGGGCAACGGCAAACTGTGCGTCAACGTGCTGAACCACGAGCAGGAGATCATGGCCCGCCACTTTGCCGGGATGACCAGCATGGCCATGGAGGAGCGCTTTGCTCTCTCCTGCTGGCAGAAAGGACCGCTGGCGCAGCCGGTGCTGAAAGGCGCCCTGGCAAGCCTGGAAGGTGAGATAACCCAGGTGCAAACCATCGGCACCCATCTGGTCTACCTGGTGGAGATTAAGAACATCATCCTCAGCAGCGAGGGGCACGGCCTGATCTACTTCAAACGCCGTTTCCACCCGGTGATGATGGAGATGGAAGCCGCGGTTTGATCCCGTTGCACAAAAAAACGCTAAGGTTTCCGCAAAGGTGCGCCGTTAACTATCCATAAGATAAATTTTTCGGGGCGGCTGACGACGTCGTCAGCCGCCCCCTTAACGCTGGAAAGTCTTATGGCCCCTTCACCCCGAAGCCGCTCGGCTGAGCGTCTGGTTGACATCATTATTGCTCTGCACCGCAACGGAAGCGTTAATCGCCGCGATCTGATGCAAAAATTTGGCATTACCGAACGTACGGTGTACCGCGATCTACAGGCCCTTTCCCCAATTATCGAACACGACGGCAAAGGACGCTATCAGCTGCTGCCCGCATATCAGCCCTGCCGCTGCACGCAATGCCCTGATGCGAACGACGAAACCCCGCAGGGCTAGATTATTCTCAGTGATCTCAATCACATATTTTCTCCCGCCGGGGGTGAGCCTTAACCACTCACCCTCGCTTTTGACCGCTCACGCATCGCTTTCAACCACTCACCCATTTACCGTGCTTTACACGCGCGAGGATCTGGCACGATCGCTCCAGCATTAATCAATACCTCCTCACAACGAACCCTGACCCTTTTTTCTTTACATAAAAAACCAGGTCTTACTATGGATACTAAAAAACTACTTAAGCACGTGCCCTGGGCCATCCTCGGGATCATCGGCGCTTTCTGTCTGGCGGTTGTCGCATTACGCCGGGGCGAGCACGTCAGCGCCCTGTGGATCGTGGTCGCGTCGGTTTCCGTCTATCTTGTGGCTTATCGCTACTACAGCTTGTACATCGCGCAGAAGGTCATGAAGCTCGACCCGACGCGCGCCACCCCGGCGGTCATTAACAATGACGGCCTGAACTATGTGCCAACCAACCGTTACGTGCTGTTTGGTCACCACTTCGCCGCCATTGCAGGCGCGGGTCCGCTGGTCGGTCCAGTGCTGGCTGCGCAGATGGGCTACCTGCCGGGTACGCTCTGGCTGCTCGCGGGCGTGGTGCTGGCGGGAGCGGTGCAGGACTTTATGGTGCTGTTTATCTCCTCGCGCCGTAATGGTTCGTCGCTGGGCGAGATGATCAAAGAGGAGATGGGCCGCGTGCCGGGCACGATCGCCCTCTTCGGCTGCTTCCTGATCATGATCATCATCCTGGCAGTGCTGGCCCTGATCGTGGTGAAAGCGCTGGCCGAAAGTCCGTGGGGCGTCTTCACCGTCTGCTCTACCGTGCCGATTGCGCTGTTCATGGGCATCTACATGCGCTTCCTGCGCCCTGGCCGCGTTGGCGAGGTGTCGGTCATCGGTATCGTGCTGCTGGTCGCCTCCATCTACTTCGGCGGCGTGATTGCCCACGACCCGTACTGGGGCCCGGCGCTGACCTTTAAAGACACCACCATCACCTTCGCGCTGATCGGTTACGCGTTCATCTCAGCGCTGCTGCCGGTGTGGCTGATTCTGGCTCCGCGTGACTACCTGGCGACCTTCCTGAAAATCGGCGTGATCGTCGGGCTGGCAATCGGGATTGTGATCATCAACCCGGAGCTGAAAATGCCGGCGGTGACGCAGTACATTGACGGTACCGGTCCGCTGTGGAAAGGCGCCCTGTTCCCGTTCCTGTTTATCACCATTGCCTGTGGTGCCGTGTCTGGCTTCCACGCGCTGATCGCCTCCGGCACCACGCCGAAGCTGATGGCCAACGAAACCGACGCGCGCTTCATCGGTTACGGCGCGATGCTGATGGAATCCTTCGTGGCGATCATGGCGCTGGTAGCGGCGTCGATTATCGAGCCTGGCCTGTACTTCGCGATGAACACCCCACCAGCGGGTCTCGGCATCACCATGCCAAACCTGCATGAGATGGGCGGCGAAAATACCGCGCTGATTATGGCGCAGCTGAAAGACGCCAGCGCACACGCGGCGGCGACCGTCAGCTCCTGGGGCTTCGTGATTTCGCCTGAGCAGATTATGCAGACCGCGAAAGACATCGGCGAACCATCCGTGCTGAACCGCGCAGGTGGCGCACCGACGCTGGCGGTGGGTATCGCACACGTGTTCCACAAAGTGCTGCCGTGGGCGGACATGGGCTTCTGGTACCACTTCGGTATCCTGTTTGAAGCGCTGTTCATCCTCACCGCGCTGGATGCCGGTACGCGTGCAGGCCGCTTCATGTTGCAGGATCTGCTGGGTAACTTTGTGCCGTTCCTGAAGAAAACCGACTCTCTGGTAGCAGGTGTTCTGGGTACTGCGGGCTGCGTAGGTCTGTGGGGTTACCTGCTGTATCAGGGCGTTGTAGACCCGCTGGGCGGCGTGAAGAGCCTGTGGCCGCTGTTCGGCATCTCTAACCAGATGCTGGCGGCTGTGGCCCTGGTGCTGGGCACCGTTGTCCTGGTGAAGATGAAACGCACCAAATACATCTGGGTAACCGTGGTGCCTGCGCTGTGGCTGCTGCTCTGCACTACCTGGGCGCTGGGTCTGAAACTGTTCAGCACCAACCCGCAGCTGGAAGGCTTCTTCTTCATGGCTAACCAGTACAAAGAGAAGATTGCCGCAGGCGGCGCGGATCTGACTGCGCAGCAGATTGCCAACATGAACCATATCGTGGTGAACAACTACACCAACGCGGGTCTGAGCATTCTGTTCCTGGTGGTGGTGTACAGCATTATCTTCTACGGCATTAAAACCTGGATGAAAGTGCGTAATGCCGATGGCCGTACGGACAAAGAAACCCCGTACGTGCCGGTGCCGGAAGGCGGCGTGAAGACGTCTTCACACCATTAATAAAATGGCGGGTGGCGCTGCGCTGACCCGCCCTACAACGTTACTGTAGGCCCGGTAAGCGTAGCGCCACCGGGCTTTTTCTTATCAGGACACGTTATGTTTGGTAACTTAGGCGAAGCAAAAAAATACCTCGGTCAGGCGGCGAAAATGCTGATTGGCATTCCGGACTATGACAACTACGTTGAGCATATGAAGACCAACCATCCGGATAAGCCGTACATGACCTACACTGAATTCTTCCGCGAGCGTCAGGAAGCGCGCTACGGCGGAAGTGGAGAAGGCGGCGTCCGCTGCTGCTAAAGGAGAAACCATGACCCCGATTGCCGTTACACTTCTGACCGGTTTTCTCGGCGCCGGTAAAACCACCCTGCTGCGCCACATCCTGAATGAACAGCACGGCTTCAAAATCGCCGTCATTGAAAACGAATTTGGCGAAGTCTCCGTTGACGATCAGCTGATTGGCGACCGCGCCACGCAGATCAAAACCCTGACCAACGGCTGCATCTGCTGCACCCGCTCCAGTGAATTAGAAGACGCCCTGCTGGACCTGCTCGACAGCCGCGATCGCGGTGACATCGTCTTCGACCGTCTGGTGATCGAGTGCACCGGCATGGCCGATCCCGGCCCGATTATTCAGACCTTTTTCTCCCACGATATTCTGTGCCAGCGCTACCTGCTGGACGGCGTCGTCGCGCTGGTGGATGCGGTACACGCCGACGAGCAGATGAACCAGTTCACCATCGCCCAGTCTCAGATTGGCTACGCCGACCGCATTCTGCTGACCAAAACCGACGTGGCGGGTGAAAGCGAAAAACTGCGTGAGCGCCTGACGCGCATCAACTCGCGCGCACCCATTTATACCGTGACGCACGGCGATATCGACCTGTCTCAGCTGTTCAACACCAACGGCTTTATGCTGGAGGAGAACGTCACCGCGAAACCGCGCTTCCACTTTATGGCAGACAAGCAAAACGACGTAGCGTCGATTGTGGTGGAGCTGGACTACCCGGTGGACATCAGCGAGGTCTCGCGCGTGATGGAGAACCTGCTGCTGTCGTTTGCCGACAAGCTGCTGCGCTATAAAGGAATGCTGTGGATCGACGGCGAGCCGAACCGCCTGCTGTTCCAGGGCGTTCAGCGCCTGTACAGCGCCGACTGGGATCGTCCGTGGGGCGATGAACCGCCGCACAGCGTGATGGTGTTTATTGGAATACAGCTGCCGGAAGAGGAAATTCGGGCAGCGTTTGCGGGACTGAAAAAGTAAATCGTCGCTCCCTTTTAAACAGTAAAGGGGGCGTATTTCATTAAGGCAAAATGCGGGTTTCGCCCTTTCTGTTTGCAATATTGTCTGTTAATGTTCTTATCATGAATGAAATCATGCTTTGATTAATATTGGTTACAATATTAATTAATTGGATTTATATAATTTTCATGAATTGGTAGGCGTAATATGGCAATCATTATTCCCACGGTTAGCAGCTGTAGCGAGAAAATTACGGCAGGAGAAAAAAGACTGGCAAGGCTTCTGGAGGGTGGGCTCAGCGAACAATGTACCTGCTGGTATGATATCCGAATGGGAGACAAAGACGATCATCCTGATTTTGTGATTCTGGCCCCCGATAAAGGGCTGCTGTTTATAGAAGTGAAAGACTGGTATATCACAAAAATAAAATCGGCTAATAAAACCCATATTAATTATGAAACCAAAAACGGCATAGAGCCGTTGAAGAACCCACTCGAACAAGTTCGACAATATACCTTTCATATCATCAATAGCCTGAAAAAAGATCCCCTGCTTCGCCAGAAACAGGGAGAGCATGAGGGCGGTTTTATTATGCCGTATGGATACGGTGTTTATTTGAGCAACATCACTCGGGCACAGCTGGAAAAGAGTTTTACACCTGAGGAGTTGAATGAAATATTGCCCGCCAGCCAGGTGATATGCAAAGACGAACTCAACGAGTTTATGACTCGAGAACAAATCTCTGGCCGGCTCGAATCCCTTCTCAAACATCACTTTGTTCATAACACAACACCACAGCAGCTCGACCGCATCCGGTGGCATCTTTATCCCGATGTCCGCATTAACCCATCCGTTACGCGGGTTGACCTGGATAATTTTACTTTCCACACCCCTGATGTGGTATGCATGATGGACAGGAACCAGGAACAACTCGCCAGAAGTATGGGGGCGGGACACAGGGTAATTCATGGCGTGGCAGGTTCGGGCAAAACGCTCATTTTGCACCACCGATGTATTGAGCTTGCCAACAACATTGAAAACACCAAACCGATACTGGTGATTTGCTACAACATTACGCTGGCTAAAAAACTCAAAGCGCAGCTCGAACAGCATAGCCTCAGACTTCCCGTCGAAGTTATCCATTTCCACGCCTGGTGTTATCAGCAATTAAACGCGCATCGGCGTCTTCCCCCCAGGAGCAAAAACTTTATTGAGCTGATGGAGAATGCGCTGACGGTGGCATTTGAAGAGGGAGCAATCAAACCGGAGCAGTACAGCGCCGTTTTGATAGATGAAGGACACGATTTTAAACCGGAATGGCTAAGAATCCTCGCCAAAATGCCGGACAATAAAGATAGCTCCCTGCTGTTTCTGTACGATGACGCTCAGTCAATTTATCAGAAAAAGAAAGCTCTCGATTTTACCCTGTCCAGCGTCGATATAAAGGCTCAGGGCCGTACAACTATTTTGGATACCAATTATCGCAACACCCGGCAAATACTCCATTTTGCCAGCAGCGTAGCATTTAATTATCTCAATAATCACATAGAAGCTTCTCTCAAATACCAGCAGCCTGCCGCAGGTGGCCTGTCCGGGAAGTATCCCGCGCTGGCCAGCTTTGATAATCAGGACGAGGAGATTACGCGCGTCCTCGATTGGGTCACAGAGCAGCGACAGGAAGGTGTTGCGTGGTCAGAAATCGCTATACTGTGCCCCTCAACCTACAGCATTTCAGGCATGCTCGCGCCAAGGCTTGAAGCCCGCAAGATCCCATACCAGATGATTGTCTCCAGCGATGATAAAAAGCACTGGTCCCCGCAGAATGATTACCTCTGCGTCATGCCGCTGCCCAGCAGCAAGGGGCTTGAGTTTAATTCGGTCGCCATTATGGATGCGGCAAAGGAAAGGGACAGTGAAGATCTGAGTGACGATATCAAGCGCCTTTACGTCGGCATTACCCGCGCACGACAGAATCTTCTGGTGACAATGCACGGAACCGGAAGCCTGCGAGATCATCTGGTCGAGACCTGGGAAAAGAGCGTTAAGTCGATCTAACTATTCCGCGTTGAAAAGTATCTGCACCGAACAATCCCCTCTCCCCTGTGGGGAGAGGGCCAGGGTGAGGGGTAAAGTCCAATATTATTTCAACGCCTCCGGCAGCGTCACAATCCACAGCTCGCTGTCGGAATCCGGCTTCTTCAGCGGCTTGACGCTGAGGGTAGTTTCAACCGCTTTGTCATCCAGCGTCAGCTTGCCTTCCGCGTTCACCCGATAATCCTTGAGCTTCTTGCCCTCGGCCGGGTTGTGCATCGCCACCTTCACGCCAAAGTCATTATCGTTCGCCACCGCCAGCGTTTTGTCGTCAATCAGCGCCAGCCCTTCGGCCTTTTCCTGCTGCCAGCCCAGCGCACGCAGATCGACCACCTGCGTTTTTTCCGCAAGTGTAATGCCGCGCTGCGCCAGCGTTTTCTCATCGTCAAATTCCGGGTATTCGCCCGGCTTGTCGAAGGCGGCCAGATCGCTCGCCTTGCTCAGATCCACCCTGTAGATGAGGTTACGCATTGCGTCGTTTTTATCTTCGCCCTGTTCAATCAGCAGGATAGTGTGGTTATCCAGCGCCACGATATCGCCGATTTTGGCGTCGCTGTTTTTGCTGTAGGCCGCGCTGTCGATAGGGTAGCCGTGCATCGCGGTTTTTCCGGTCGCCGGATCGAAGCTGACCAGTCGCGTAAACAGCGCCTGCTTTTTGCTCTTCCCGTCGATATCCAACGTACTCTGGACAGCGGCGATAATACGTCCGTCCGGCATGCGGGTCAGGCCTTCAAATCCCCGGTTTGCCTGGCGCCATTTGATAACATTTGGCAGACCGCCCGCGATGGATTTCTCCCCTTCCGCCGCCTGTGGGCCGTGGATCGCGAGGATTTTCCCTTTACTGTCAATATTAATCAGGAACGGGCCATACTCATCGCACAGCCAGTAGCCGCCCTTCCCGTCCGGCGTGATGCCTTCCGTATCCAGCCCGCGGTTATCGCCTTTCAGCACTTTTAAGGTGTCGCTTAGCGCGATTTCATTGGTGGAACCAATCACGCCACTTTGCAGCGGCAGACCGTTGATTTCGCCTTTATCGTCATGCAAAGGACGCGCGTCCACGGCCTCCGCTTTACCGTTTTGCACGCGGATCGTCATTAGCTGCGGGGCGAAATCCGGGGTAACAAAGATTTTAGCGTCATTTTTCCCCATTTTTGGCGAATCCGCGTTAGGACCGCGATCGGTCACGGTCATAAACGTCAAGGCGTCGCCCTGCTTGCCCATAAACAGCAGGCCAGAGCCAATCCCCACAGGCAGCCCGTTCGGAAACGCGCTGGCAAACGCACCGCTGTATTTGACATGCGCGCCTTCGGGAAAACTGACGACGTAACGCTCCGCGGTTGGCTGTGCCGCCAGGCCAGAGAAAGAGAGCGCACAACCAATTAGCACAGGAATGATTTTTCTTTTCATAGTGTTAGCACCCAGTAAGTGAAGCCAACAACGTAATGAAGAAACGTGTCAGAAAAATGACATGGTGAAAGCGGTTCGGCACGACGGGGCGTATAGCCACCTCCAGAAATGTAAACCTGTGTCTTTATCTGTGACAACTGAAACACTTTTGGAAATTATTAGAAACTCAATTAATTCATCCTGAACTAATTTTTCCGACCCGTTCAGCGTACGTTTAATGAGAATCCTGAACCCTTCCTAAACGCGAATGCATTACGTATTGACTCCTTGCCGGATCAACATTCGAACAACATTTAAAATTCAAAAACCAAACAAAATCAGCATAAAAACGTGACAAGCATCGCATTTGCAGAGATAAACAGCTCTTGTTAAGGTGCCCTCAGATTAATTTGATGACGAGGAAAAACTCATGAAAAAGCTCAACGTTCTCCTTCTTTCCGCTCTGACTGCCGTATCGGGCTCCGCACTGGCCATGGGCGGCAGCATTGAGCAGGGTAAAAACTTTACCAACCTGAATGTGGAAATGGGGAAATCAACCTCCGGTCTGTACACCGAAGGTAGCTGGCTGAAAAACACCGATGACGGCACCACAACCGGTGGCGTAGGTGCAGGCTACAACTTTGAAGTCGGCCCGGTGATGCTGAACGCAGGCGCTAAGGCCCTCTACGTTGGCCCGAAAAAAGGCGATAACGGCGTGGCGTTCCCGGTCGGCGGCGGTGTGAACGTTGCCCTGACCGACAGCATCAGGGTATTCGGTGAAGGCTACGTTGCGCCAGACGGCCTGAACAACAGCGTGAAAAACTACGTTGAAGCGAACGGTGGCGTAAGCTGGACGCCAGTGAAGCCGGTGACGCTGAAGGTGGGTTATCGTCACGTGAGCGTTGATGGTAAAGACGGTCGTCCTAACCACACGCTGATTGACGGCGCATATGTTGGCGGTGGCGTGTCCTTCTAAGCCTGTTTGCCCGTTTCGCCCGGCGGCGCTACGCTTGCACGGGCCTACAATGAAGGGTGCAATTTATGAATATTATTGCACCTTGTAGGCCGGGTAAGCGCAGCGCCACACGGCAAAAAAGGCGATGAGACTGTTAATAAAAAAAAACCTGCCGGATGGCAGGTTTTTTTATGTCCGACATTACTTGCGAACGACCACCAGCTTCTGGTTCACAAACTCTTTGATCCCCAGGTCCGACAGCTCGCGTCCGTAACCCGAACGTTTTACGCCGCCGAACGGCAGTTCTGCCGCCGTATCGGTGAGCCAGTTGATGTACACCATCCCGGTCTCAATACGCGATGCCATCTTCTTCGCGCGCTCAATATCCTGGCTGAACACCGCTCCGCCCAGGCCGTAGTGGGAGTCGTTCGCCAGCGCGACCGCCTCGTCGTCGTTTTTCACCACGTAAATCTGCGCTACCGGGCCAAAGAACTCTTCGAAGTACGCCGGGTTGTCGCGTGAGATGTTGGTCAGGATGGTCGGCTCAAAGAAGCTCCCGTCTCGCTGCACAGGTTTGCCGCCATAGTGCAGCGTAGCGCCGTTTTTCACCGCCTCGTTAACCTGTTTGGTCAACGTGTCGAGCGCGTCTTTAGAGGACAGCGGCCCCAGCGTGGTGCTTTCGTCCAGCGGATCGCCAATCTTCACCTGCTTAAATGCCTCGGTGAATTTGCTCAGGAAGGCATCGGCAATCTTTTCATGCAGGATAAAGCGCTTCGCCGCGGTACAGACCTGCCCGGCGTTGTTGAGCCGTGCGTTAACGCCGATCTTCACCGCTTTATCCAGGTCCGCATCGTCGAGCACCACGAATACGTCGTTACCGCCAAGCTCCAGCGTGGATTTCTTAATGTGCTTCGCTGCCTGGGCCGCTACCACGCTGCCCGCTTTTTCTGAACCGGTTAGCGCCGCGCCCTGTACGCGATCGTCAGCGATGATGTTCGCCACCTGATCGGACGAGATAAACAGGTTGGTCCACGCCCCTTCCGGCGCGCCCGCCTCACGCACCAGATGGGCGAAGGTTTCCGCACAGTGCGGCACAATGCTGGCGTGTTTAGCGATGACAGGGTTACCCGCCGCCAGGTTTGGCGCCAGAACGCGCATCAGCTGATAGTACGGGAAGTTCCATGGTTCGACGGCCATCAGCACGCCGATGGGGTGATGTTCAACCCATGCTTCCCCGAGTTCAGAGTCATACTTCACCGGGGCCAGGAACTGCTTCGCGTTGTCCGCATAGTAGCGGGCGATTTGCGCGCACAGCTTCACCTCGCCGCGGCTCTGTTCGATGAGCTTACCCATCTCCTGGCTGGCGATTTTCGCCAGCTCCTCCACGCGTTCGTCGATCAGGTCCGCCAGCTTATGCAGTACCGGCAGGCGCTGGCTTATGTCGCCTTTCGCCCAGTCGGAGTGATAGAGCGCATCGGCTGCCTTCAGCGCCGCTTCAACATCTGCGTCAGTGTGGGAGGGATATTCTTTGATGAGCTGGTTAGTGGCAGGATTTACTGTCTGATAAGCCATATCGAATCTCCATGTTTTACCGCTTAGGGTATTAAGGGTAGTCAACATGACTGGCTATGGACGTAAAGTTGGGTATATCCGGAAGGTTCTGAGTAAAGCGATGCCATACCGTGGCTGGCGTGGTATAAAAAACCTTCATAAGGAGTTGATATGACCGATACCCGCCACATCCGTCAGACCTTTCACCGCGCCTCGGGCCTTGAACTACGCAGCACGTGGCAGAGCATGCAGGCGTACAAACGCCATTGCCACCCTCAGCTCTCCATCGGCGCAATTGTGGAAGGCCAGACATGCTGCGTGTGTAATGGCAGAGAATACATCCTCCAGCCCGGGGACCTGATTGTGATCCCGGCTTATGTCCCACACAGCTGCAACCCTGTTGCCGGGCAGCCGCGTAGTTATCATATGCTTTATATCGATACGGACCTTCCCCTTGCGGTTCAGGTGATTAGCAACGCTACGCTGTTTATGTATTACCGGGAAGTTGTTGAGAGGATGTCCCCTGCGTCCGTGGACAGGCTGCTTGCTGCCCTTCCCCATTGCATGGATGAGGCAGAAAAGCCTGGATCAACCAGCCAGCAGGTTCAGCAGGCATTTCTTTCCAGTCTTTCCAGCCCGCCTTCCCTCGACGCACTTGCGCAACGATTCTCGCTGCGAAAGGAGACGCTGATCCGTACCTTCAAGAAGGACACGGGCCTGACGCCTGGCAGCTTCCTCAATATCTCCCGCGTAGAGTACGCCAAAGCGCGGCTGCGTGCCGGGGATGATATCGCCGATGTCGGCTACCAGAGCGGGTTTGCCGACCAGAGCCATTTTCATAAGACCTTTGTGCGCTACACCGCCGCCACACCGCGCCAGTACGCTACGGGCCGATCAATATCAGACAATAAATAGGTTCTGTGTTTTCGTACTCTGGCCCCAGTTTTGCATTCTGAGGTCGCTATGGAACTGTTCTTCCCTTCCGCTTTTCTCGCCCTGGCGCTGGCGCATTTTGTTGCCCTGTTAAGCCCGGGCCCGGATTTCTTCCTGCTGATGGGCTACGCCGCCCGCTACCGACTGCGCGGCAGCGCCGGATTGTGCATCGGGATAGCGGCAGGAAACGGGCTTTACATTTTGCTGGTCATTATGGGATGGAGCGCGCTGCGTCAGTTCGCGTGGCTGTTCACGTTGATTGAATTATCCGGCGCACTGTATTTGCTCTGGATCGGCTCGCATCTTGTACGCAGCCGACCGCAGACGCTGGCGCTAAATGAAACACATGAGCGCTGCCCCTCGCTACGTAAGCAGATCCTGCTGGGGCTGGGTTCGGCGCTGTTGAATCCCAAAAACGCGTTGTTCTACCTGGCGCTGATGACGGCGTTACTCGGGCCGGACGTCACGCTGCTTCAGCAGGCGACCTGCGGCGTCTGGATGGTGATGGTAGTACTGGTATGGGATTTTGCGCTGGTGTCGCTGATGGGGTTACCGGCGGTTCAGCGAAAGCTCAGCCGTTCGCTCTGGCTGATAGAGCGCACGGCGGGGGTGGTATTGATGGGGTTTGGTGGGTGGGTGCTGTGGCGGTTTTTGCACTTTTCCCCCGTATCCCTCTATCCTTAACCCATGGAAAAACATACCGAACTCAAACGCGCCAAGCTTCTCGCGCTGTCGCTGCTGCTGATTGCCGCTGCGGCCTTTATCACTACCCTGTTCCTGCCGCAAACCTTCTGGGTACGCGGCGCAAAAGCTATTGCCGAGGCGGCGATGGTCGGCGCGCTGGCGGACTGGTTTGCCGTTGTCGCGCTGTTCCGCCGGGTGCCAATTCCCTTTATCTCGCGCCATACGGCGATTATCCCGCGCAATAAGGACCGCATCGGCGACAATCTTGGCCAGTTCGTGCAGGAAAAGTTTTTGGATACCCAGTCGCTGGTCGCATTAATTCGCCGCTACGAGCCGGCCCAGATGATTGGTACCTGGTTCAGCAAGCCCGACAACGCCCAGCGCGTCGGGCTGCATTTGATGCAGGTGATGAGCGGTTTTCTTGAGCTGACTGACGACGGGCGCATTCAGCGCCTGCTCAAACGCGCGGTGCATAAGGCTATCGACAAGGTCGATTTAACCGAGACCAGCGCCGTCATGCTGGAAAGCATGACCAAAAACAACCGTCACCAGGTGCTGCTGGACGCCATCATCAACCGTCTGATAACCCTGATTCAGCGAGAGAGCACGCGGGAATTTATCTCTGACCAGATCGTCCACTGGCTGAAGACCGAGCATCCGCGCAAGGCGATGGTGCTGCCCACCGAGTGGCTGGGCGATCAGAGCGCAGAGATGGTGTCGAACGCGGTGAACACGCTGCTGGATGATATCAGCCACGACCGCACGCACCAGATCCGTCGGGCATTTGACCGCGCCACGCTGAAGTTTATCGACAACCTGAAAAACGACCCGGAGATGACGGCCAAAGCCGACAACATCAAGCACTATCTGAAGAATGATGAAGCATTTAACCGCTACCTGGGTGAAATGTGGGCTGACCTGCGCCAGTGGCTGAAAAATGACATGCAGAGCGACGATTCCCGCGTGAAGCAACGTATCGCCAACGCCGGGCTGTGGTTTGGTGAGACGCTTTCGAATGATGCCAGCCTGCGTGCGTCGCTGAACGAGCATCTGGAGCAGGCCGCGCACCGCGTCGCGCCGGATTTTGCGGCGTTCCTGACGCGCCATATCAGCGACACGGTGAAAAGCTGGGACGCCAAAGATATGTCACGCCAGATAGAACTCAATATTGGTAAAGATCTTCAGTTCATTCGCGTAAACGGTACCCTGGTAGGCGGAACGATTGGCCTGATCCTGTTTTTACTTTCTCAGTTGCCCGCCGTGGTGGGGCATTAATCCGCTTTTGGCGGCGCGATAACGTAGCGCGTCGCCTCGAAGCGGTTCAGGATCAGGTGCACCAGAAAGACCATCGTCAGCGTGACCACCAGCGCGAAGGTAACGGAGGTGATGCGGTACAGATCGCTGAACACCAAATCGCTGTCCGGATGCATGTTTTGCCCGAACATGATGCCGATGGTGGTAATGCTGGAAAATCCCACCCCGGCCCCGACCTTCTCCATCACGTGCAGGCGCGCGCCAAATGCCAGCCCGAGGCCGATCAGCGGCATCATCAGCAGCATATGGCTGCTGTGATCGTACAGAATAAGCTGAACGACGAGGATATAGAGACAGCCCAGCACCACGCCGACCACGCGCCAGATAGAGCTCATGACCGCGCCGCGGTAGTGCATCGGGAACAGGATCAGAATGCCCGCCATCAGTGCCGAGAGCGAATCGCTTAAGTCGCTCATCTGAAATACCACGAAAATCAGCGTCGCCACGGTGCCGGAGAGCAGCGACTCGTGGCGCACGCGGGCATCGTCTTTCTCTATCAGCGGCGGCGGCTTACGTGGCTCCACGTCCGGCAGCAGGTAATTCATCAGCGCGCTCAGACACACCGCCATCACGCTCGCTTCAATGTTGGAGAACAAAAGCGTGTGCCAGTTGGTGGTGGGGTAGCTCATAAAGTTGAGCATTACGCTCTGGCACACCACGCCCATCGAACCGAACAGAAACAGCGGCCCCTTGCTCATAAAGCGAAAGCGCATCACGTACAGGGCAAAGACCACCAGCGTCATAATGACCGGCCATTGCGACAGAAAGCCGATGATGATCACCATTTCGACGCAGTTGAGCGATGCGCTGAAGATAAACTGCTTCGCCACGTGGCGGTTAAACACCGGCACCAGCGACAGCAGCATGATCGGGTAGACCACAAAAAACACGCCGTAGCTGGTGTTGTAGAAGCTCGAAATACTGAGCGCAATCATCCCGGCAAAGACGATGCGCAGGGTCTGGCGGAAGTCGTTTGCCGTGTAGACGATGTTGCCGTGCGGGGTAAATACCCGCGCCAGGGTGCTAATAGACATAGTGAAGCAGGCTCACCAGATGGATTTGCATCCCGGAGAAGAAGCGCGCAAAGGGCCCTTCGCTGTTGTAGAGCTGCACGGTGGCGCGCGCGCCGGTCGGCAGCGACTTCGGTAAGGCTTCGTCCAGCGCCACGTGAATGCGCATTCGCTGGGCATCGCGCACCCAGCGGTTAGAGGTTTCCGGTTCAGAGAGTTGACCGTTAACGGCTTCCTGACCGGCGAGGATCCCCGCGTCACTGCTGGTCACGTGGGCGCGGAAAACCCGTCCCGGAAAGGCGTCAAACACCACGGCGGCGTCGGTCCCCTGGTGGGTATGACGCAGGCTCTTCTCGCGGAAATCCGCCACAATATCCGTCTGCGTATTCACCAGCGCCAGCGCTGCCGAACCGGACGAGGCGTAAAAACCGGGGCTTAATTGCAGATTACTCACCGTGCCGTCCGCCTCGGCGTAGACCTTCGTCCAGCCAAGATTCAGCTCCGCTTCATCCAGCGCGTTACGGTATTTTTGCAGCGTCACGTTACGGTGTTCATTCCGCTCGCCGCGCTGAATGCGCAGGTTATGAATATTCGCCTGAATCGAGCTGACGGACTGCTCGCTGCTCTGCCAGGTAGTGCGGACCTTATCCAGATCCGCCTGCGACACGTTCTGCAGGGTGCTCAGTTTCTGGTAGCGGTCGAAAGTCACTTTGTCGTTACGCGCGGTCAGCACGGCGGTCTTCAGGCTGGCCTGCGCGGCGGCGATCTGCGCGTCCAGTTGTTCGTTGGAAAGGCGAGCCTGCTCGAGCGCGATCTGCGCCGCTTCCACTTTATTGCGAAACGGGGTGTCGTCGAGCTCAAACAGCAGATCGCCTTTCTTCACCTGGCTATTGTTGTGGACATGGACCGCCGCCACATAGCCGGAGACACGGGCAGACACCGGCGTCACCACGCGCATCACGGTGGAATCCGGCGTCAGCGGGATCCAGATATCCGCGACGATAAAGTAGACAAACATCAGCAGGAAAGAGGCAATACTTACCCTTACCCAGCGGGCAAACTTTTGTTCAGGAGTCATTATTTTTCTGTCTTGTTATCTTCTTCGCGGATTGTCCGCAAATTGCAGGCGATTTGATTCAGGGTGGCGCTGAAAATGTCGAGATGTTCAGGCGCGATGTTTTGCGATACGCGCGTCTGAAGCGTCTCAATTACCTGGGTGAGCCTGTTAAGTACAGCTTTTCCCTCAGGCGTCAGCGTCAGAAGCCGGATGCGCTTGTCATACGGCGAGACGGTGCGCAGCAGGTAACCCTGTTTTTCCAGCTGTGTCAGGGTGCGCATTAGCGGCGGCAGTTCAATGCCCTGCACCTCCGCCAGCTCACTCACCGAGACGTTATCCCCGAGCTGATGCAGCTGCATCATCACCGTCCAGCTCGACTGGGTTAACCCGGTATCGAGAATGGCGTCGTCAATGACGGCACGCCACTGGCGCACGATCATCGCCATCCGCATGCCCATCGGCCTGCGGCTAAAAAGTTCTTCTTCACTCATGGGGAAACCTCTCGTCACACGCGGTCACGATAATAGTTATCAGGGTAAGTATCAAGAAACGAGAAGTTAAAGCGCAGGAATTGCGAAATGAGATTCTCCCTCAGCCCTGTGGGCTGAGGGTTCCCCACAAATTAATGCGAGCACTGAGCAATCCCCTCGCCCCTCCGGGGAGAGGGTTAGGGTGAGGGGAACATACGGCGGTGGTGGTCATTCCGTTCACTTTATGTTCCTTGCTACTCTGTAACGACATGACCGGTGAACGTGCCAGGGTGGCTCAGTCGCCACCACCCTGGCGACCCGGGCTCCCGGCGGTAAATCGCCGCTTCGCGGTGCCCTCGGCTTATTCCTTCCGGCTTATCGGGTACGGGCGGAGGCAACGTCCCTGTAAAGCCGCCCTCTCGGCGCATCCCTGCGCCTCGCCCCGGCCTGCAGGAAACGCCTCAGCGATTTACAGCCGGACCAGGGCATCGCTGACAGCCCTCAGTCATTTAGAAAGCAACTTTATTGCTTCTGCATAAAAAAATTACTGGGGATCCCTCAACCCTGTGGGAGAGGGCCAGAGTGAGGGCACAGCCCGCAGCGGAGTTTAGCGGCTAAAATGTCTGGAGATGGCGCCCTGTCCTGAAGCCGTCACAACCACCTCCCTGTACCCCGCCACCCGCTGGATCCACCCTTTGCTTTCCAGATAAAGAAGCAGCGCTGCGCCGGCTTCGCCTCCGAGATGAAACCGCCGCTCGCTCCAGTCCAGGCAGGCGCAGCACGCTTTTCGGCGCGAATGAGCGCTTAACGAAACGCCGAGCTTCAGAAATTGCTCCCGACCATACGGCGTGAGCGCTGAACCGTCTGCCTCCAGCCAGCCTGCTGCCTGCATGAAATCGTAGATCTGCACCGCCACCGCGCCTGCGAGATGGTCGTAGCAGGTCCGGGCTTTACGCATGGCTTTCGGCGCGGTAGTTTCCGGCGGGGTAATGCGGCTCCACGAAAGCTCCATCATCTGTTCCACCAGCGCCGCCACGTCGTGCCCGGCAAGACGATAATAACGATGCCGCCCTTGCGACAGGCAGGTAATTAACTGCCCTTCAACCAGCCGGGCGAGATGCCCGCTGGCGGTCGACGGCGCAACGTCTGCCGCCGCACTCAGTTCGGTGGCCGTCCACGCCCGCCCGTCCATTAGTGCACAGAGCATTTTCACGCGCGACGGATCGGCCATTGCAGCCGCTACAGCGGCAATGGCCTTTTCCAGCATCGCGCTGTTATCAGAGGGTAAGCTCGTCTTTAACATTTGTCGCCCAGGGTGTGGTGATCTCAGCGGCCAGCTTATCATCATCCGTCAGCAGAATAAGGTGATTCGCGTGGTCGCTGTACTGAGTCAGGATAGACACGCCCTTTGCGGCCAGCGCCGCCGCTATCTCGCCCAGCTCGCCAGGACGCTCCTGCTTAAGCTTTCTGATCACCGGCTTTCGCAGCGCCTGCACGGTAAACCCGGCGTCGAGCAGCACACGGCGGGCTTTTTCCCCGTCCTCCACCAGGAAATGGGCATCCGTACCGAAAACGCCGCCCCCCTCCAGCCCCACGCCGTTGCGGCCTAACAGCTGTCCAAAGCGCGCCAGCTCGCCGGGCCTGTCGCTAAAAATCACGTGAACGTCATACATCCGCGTGCCCTCCCGTTTCGGAGCTGTACTCCCGCACCAGCTGCGCCACGCGAATACGGTAGAAAGAAAAAATCGACTCCCGGCCTTCGGCCTGCGCGGCCTGATGGAAGACATTCTGCTTCCAGCGGCGGACGGCCTCTTCATCCCGCCACCAGGAAAGGGACAGGATTTTGCCGTCGATGCTCAGGCTCTGAAAACGTTCTATATCAATAAAGCCGTCGATGTCCGCCAGCAAAGGCTTGAGTTCAGCGGCAAGCTGCAGATAGCGCGCCTGATGATGAGGCTCCGCTTTGGCTTCAAAAAGGACTGCGATCATGGGTGTCTCTCCGTTGTGAGGGTGTGGAGAGAATGCAGGAGGAAAAACCACAATGCTTCGGTATGGAGCGAAGTGTTTGCCGGATGGCGCTGCGCTTATCCGGCCTACGGGCTCATGTAGGCCCGGTAAGCGTAGCGCCACCGGGCAGGGTTTAACCCACCATCGACTTCGACTCCATAAACGCCCCAATCCCCCACTCGCCTGGATTACGGGCGCTGGTGGCGATGATCCGCGAGCGCAGAATTATTCCAGGTTAGCCTTGTTCAGACCGTAAGCCGCATCCAGCGCGCCCGGCTCCATGCGGGAGGTAATGCCCAGGCGGTTCCAGGCGTTGATCGCTACGATGGCGAAGTTCAGCTCTGAAATCTCGACATCCGAGAAGTGCTCCGCCACGCTGCGGTACAGCGCATCGCTCACGCCATGTACGCCAATCTGGGTCAGCGCTTCGGTGAAGGCCAGCGCCGCTTTTTCACGGGCGCTAAACAGCGGGGACTCGCGCCAGGCCGCCAGATGGTACAGGCGCAGCTCGCGCTCACCGGCGATTTTAGCCTCTTTCGAGTGCATATCCAGACAGAAGGTGCAGCCGTTCAGCTGCGATACGCGAATGTCGATAAGGTGCTTAAGCGCCGGGTCGATGGAGGTTTTCGCCACCTCCATGCTCAGGGCAGAAAGCGCGTTGGCAAGTGCAGGTGTGGCTTTGTGGTGGTTTACGCGGGTGCTCATTGTCTTTCCTCTTTTTGTGCCGTTTTTTTCATGCGATAAGGCAAATCTACGCCGTTAATGACATAGTAAAAAGACACAAAAAGCGTGAAATGAGGTAGGACATGAAGCCGGGCTATCATGAGATTTATTCCCGCTATCGCGACAACATCACGCGCGGCGTGCTGAAGCCGGGCGATAAAGTGCCTGCCATCCGCGTGCTGGCGGAAGAGCTGAAGGTGGCGCGTAAAACCGTCGAGACGGCGTATGCCATTCTGACGGGCGAAGGGTATCTGGTAAGCCAGGGCGCGCGCGGGACGCGGGTGAACCCGGATCTTCTGCTGCCCACGCAACACGCCCCCACAGAACAAGCGACCGGCACGCTGCCGGCGTCGTTGATTAGCCAGCGCGAACGGGCCGGTTTTCTGCGCCCCGGCATTCCGGCGCTCGACAGCTTCCCCTATAAAAAATGGCTGCTGCTGGCGGGCCAGGCGACGCGCGCCATGCGTCAGGATGAAATGCTCAACCCGCCGGTGCTGGGCTGGTATCCGCTGCGCGAGGCGATTGCCCGCTATCTCAATATCTCGCGCGGGTTATCCTGCACCGCCGAACAGATACTGATCACCAGCGGCTACAGCGGCAGCCTGCGCCTGATCCTTGACACGCTTGCCAGCCGCAGCGACAAGGTGGTGTTTGAGGATCCGGGCTATTTTATAGGCCAGCAGCTGCTCAAGCGGATCGTGCCCCGCCTGCACACCGTGCCGGTTGATCGCTGCGGCATCGATACGGACTACCTGCTCCGTCATCATCGCGACGCGCGTTTTGCCATCGTGACCCCGTCGCATCAGAGTCCGCTGGCGGTGACGCTCTCACTGCCGCGCAAGCAGCAGCTGCTCGACTGGTCGTCACAAAACGAGGCGTGGATTATCGAAGACGATTACGACGGGGAATTTCACTACACCCGCAAAGTGCTGCCGTCGATGAAAAGCCTCGACCAGCATGACAGGGTGATCTTTATGGGCACCTTCAGCAAAACCATCATGCCTTCACTGCGCATGGGCTACGTGGTGATGCCCGCCAGCACCGTCGGGGCCTTTACCGACTGCGCGGACATTACCACCAGCGGCCAGCCGGTGCTGACGCAAAAAATCCTCACCGCATTTCTCAACGAAGGGCATTTTTTTCGTCATCTGAAAAAGATGCGCGCCCTGTATCAGATCCGCCGCGACTGGATGATTGCCGCCCTGGGTGAGGTCTATGGTGACCTGTTCTTCACCGAGCAAAACGACGGTGGAATGCATATTGTCGCGTTCCTCGCAAAGGGAAGCGCTGACCGGGAGATCGCCCGCTGCTGGCAGGAACAGCAACTACAGGTTAATGCGCTTTCGGAGTGGTATCGCGGGTCGGGCAAACGCTACGGGCTGGTGATGGGCTATAACAACGTGCGGTCATATCAGGAGGCGGTTGAGCTGCTGGAAAGGCCGAAACGGCAGACGCTTGCGCTGTTGAGTTGAAAACCGCCGGGTGGCGGCTGCGCCTTACCCGGCCTACGGTCTCCTGTAGGCCCGGTAAGCGTAGCGCCACCGGGCAACCCTATGCTTACACATCATATCGCGATAACCCAACGTCCTTGAGTTGCTCGTCGCTCATCTGGCTCAGAATGCGGCGGGTACGGTTGATGCGATACCAGTTACGCAGCGTTTTCGCTACCCAGACAAACGCGATAAACGGACGTTTTGAACGATTCTCGTAGAATTCCATGATGCTCTCCTCGCTGTGCCAGTGGGGTTATCATCATGGAAAACGGCCAATACAATACAGATTCAAAAACTGCTTTTGTTTACCATACAGATCCGCTAAAACGGTATCTGCATGGCGTTTTACCCACCAGTCTGTACTGGTTTAATAATCTGTATGGTGAAAACAAAGGATACAGCATGACGCGCTATCAACATCTGGCCAACCTACTGGCAGAACGTATCGAACAAGGGCTGTATCGCAGCGGCGAACGTCTGCCGTCGGTACGCACGCTGAGCCAGGAACACGGCGTGAGTATCAGCACCATACAGCAGGCCTACCAGATCCTCGAAAATCTCCAGCTGATCACGCCCCAGCCGCGCTCCGGTTATTTTGTCTCGAAACGCAAAGCGCAGCCGCCCGTACCGGCGATGACGCGCCCGGTGCAGCGCCCCGTGGACGTCACCCAGTGGGATGAGGTGATGATGCTGCTGGACGCCCGCGCCGACAAAGAGATGATCTCCTTTGGCGGCGGCTCGCCGGACATCAACCAGCCGAGCCTGAAGCCGCTGTGGCGCGAGATGAGCCGCATTGCGCAGCATAACCCTGGCGAAATGCTGAGCTATGACGTGCTCGATGGTCGTCTGGAGCTGCGCGAGCAGATCGCCCGCCTGATGCTGGACGGCGGCTCCACCGTGGCGGCAAACGAGATTGTGATCACCAACGGCTGCCACGGCGCGCTGTCGATCGCCCTGCTCTCGGTGTGCAAGCCTGGGGACATCGTGGCGGTCGAGTCGCCGTCGTTTCACGGCACCATGCAGATGCTGCGCGGATTCGACATCAAGGCGATTGAAATACCTACCGATCCCGAGACCGGGATCAGCATCGAGGCGTTAGAGCTGGCGCTGGAGCAGTGGCCGATCAAAGCGGTGATCCTGGTCCCCAACTGCAATAACCCGCTCGGGTTTATCATGCCGGAAGCGCGTAAAAAGCAGGTGCTGGCGCTCGCCCAGCGGCACGATATTGTGATTGTGGAGGATGATATCTACGGCGAGCTGGCCGCAGAGTACCCGCGCCCGCGCACCATTCACTCGATGGACATTGATGGCCGCGTGATCCTCTGCAGCTCCTTTACCAAAACCGTGGCACCCGGGCTGCGCGTCGGCTGGATTGTGCCGGGGCGCTATTACGACCGGGTGATGCACATGAAATACGCCGCGGGCGGGTTTAACGTGCCGGGCACGCAGATGGCGGTGGCGGCGTTTATTCGCGACGGTCATTACCATCGCCACGTGCGGCGCATGCGCCAGATTTATCAGCAGAATATGGAGACCTACACCTGCTGGGTGCGGCAGTATTTTCCGGCAGAGATATGCGTTACCCGCCCGCAGGGCAGCTTCCTGCTGTGGGTCGAGCTGCCGGAGATGGTCGACATGGTGTGCGTCAGCAAGCAGCTGTGCCGTCTGAAGATCCAGGCTGCGGCCGGGTCGCTGTTTTCCGCCTCCGGTAAGTACCGCAACTGTCTGCGGATCAACGTGGCGCTGCCGCCGACGGATAAACATCGCGAGGCGTTGAAAAAGATGGGTGAGGCGATTGTGATTGCGATGGAGGGGTAGTGCGGCATTTTGCCCTCACCCCGGCCCTCTCCCGCAGGGAGAGGGTGAAAACCGATCCCGTAGGCCCGGTAAGCGCAGCGCCACCGGGCATTGGCTAACGACTCAGAACGTCCACGAAACGCTGCCGACAATGCTGCGCTCTGCACCGAAGTAGCAGTAAGAGAGCGAGTTACACGCCGCAACGTAGCTTTTGTCCGTCAGGTTATTGACGTTCAACTGCGCGCTCACGCCCGTGAGCCCCACTTTCGACAGGTCATACCCCACGACCATATCCACCAGGGTGTATGACGGTAGCGTATGGGTGTTCTGACGATCGCTGGCGATCCCGTTGACATAGCGCACGCCGGAGCCGACGGTCAGGCCGTCCAGCGGGCCGCTTTTGACGTCGTAGCTCAGCCAGGCGCTGGCCATGTTACGCGGGGCATAGACGGCGCGCTTGCCCTCCTCTTCCGGGCTGCTCTTCTTGTAGCGAATATCCGTATAGGTATAGGCCGCCTGCATGCGCAGGCTGTCGGTCAGCTGTCCAATCGCCTCCAGCTCAACGCCTTCGGATTCGATTTCACCGATGGAACGGTACGGATCGGCCGGCTCCTCTTTAGTAGCAATGTTCTTCTGGTTGATGCGGAACACCGAGGCGCTGAACTGGCTGTTCATCCCCTCCGGCTCATACTTCACGCCCGCTTCCCACTGCTTGCCCTTCATCGGATCCAGGATATTCCCCTGCTCGTCGGCAAAGCTGGTCGGCGTAAAGGCGGTGGAGTAACTGACGTACGGCGCGACGCCGTTATCAAACAGATACAGCAGCGCCGCGCGGCTGCTGAAGTTGTTTTTATCCAGATCGCTGCGGGTATGGTTGAAGTTGTCGACGTTCGACACGCTCACCTGGTCGTAACGCCCACCCAGCGTGAGGCGCCAGCGGTCAATGGACATCTGATCCTGCAGGTAGTAGCCGGTCTGGCGCAGCTTATGCTTTTCCCTGCTGTACTGGGTGATGTAGTCCGGCTTCGCGCCATAAGCAGGATGGAAAGCGTCAATCGGCGGGAAGCCGCCGTAGTAGCCGGTGACGTTGTTGGTGCGGTCCTGGTAGTCCATGCCGATCAGCACGCGGTGGTTCACCTCGCCGGTATCGAAGCTGCCGTCGACCTGGTTATCCAGGGTGATGGCGTTCATCTTCTCATCGGAGCCGGAATAGCCGCGGTTCAGCTCGGTGTCGTTCAGCCAGCCTGCGGCATACACCTGGTTCAGCTCGACTTTGGTGTGCAGGTAGCGCAGCTTCTGGCGCACGGCCCAGCCGCTATCAAACAAGTGCTCGATGTTATAACCGACCATGTTTTCCCGACGATCGTACTTGTCGTAATCGTCTTCACCTTCAAAAAAGGTGTTGGAGATTTTCTTACCGCTGTGCGGCACGACGGTGCCCTCATACGGCAGGCCGGAGTGGCTGCCGCCTTCCGGATCGCGGTGCAGGTAGGCCATCAGATCCAGACGGGTGTTATCGGTGATACGCCAGGTCAGGCTCGGCATCAGCGCGTAACGCTCTTCTTTGAGCGGATCGAACTGGGAATCGGCATAGCGGGTCATCCCGCTGAGGCGCACCGCCACGCGGTCGTTATCATCAACCGGGCCGGTGACGTCGAACATCGCCCCGCGCTGGTTATTGTTACCGGCGAAGAGCTTGATCTCCCCGCCCGGATCGAACGATGGCTTACGGGAGGTGAGCGCCACGATGCCGCCCGGCGATGAGCGACCGTACAGCACGGAGGCCGGGCCGCGCACGACTTCGATACTGTCCAGGAACCACGGATCAACCACCAGCGAGCTGTGGGAATTGGTGTCGCCCATCATCTTCAGTCCGTCGAGGTAGACGTTGTCCAGGCTGCCGTCCGAGAAGCCGCGCAGCACCATGTAGTCGAAGCGGTTTGATGCCCCAATCTGGTTGCTGTAGACCCCCGGCGTGTAGCTCACGGCCTGACGCACGCTGGTTGCGCCCTGCTCTTCGAACTGCTCGCGGGTGACGATAGAGACCGATTGCGGGGTTTCAATATCCGGCGTTTCAAGCTTGGTGGCCGCAGACTGCATCTGCGGGGTCACCACCACGGTGTCAGTTTTTTGGGCATCCTGCGCCAGTAAAGGAAAAGCGACGCTACCGGTAACCCATCCCACCAGCAGTGCCAGACGCGATTTAGCAAACATAACCCTCTCCAGAGATATTTCTTATTGTTAATAAGAATTATTACCCTTTTGAGGGTGCAAACAGCTATGCGCGCCGCCAGGTTATGTATGCGCGATGCTAAACCGCACGGGATACGTTCGCGCGATGGACAAAATTACGTTAGCGTAGTTTGCGCACGTCACCCGGTGAAATCCCGTAATGACGACGAAACGCGGTGGCGAAGTTGGTGGCATGCTGATACCCGCACATCCAGGCGGCCTGCTGTACGCTATGGCCTTCCAGCAGATAGCGACGCGCCAGCGCAAGGCGACAGTCGCGGAGATAATCGAAGAGTGTGCAGCCGTAGCGTTGACGGAACTTGCTGCGCAGGCTGCTTGGGCTCATGGCAGCAAGGGCTGCCAGCTGCGCGAGTGTATGGTCACGTTCAGGAGACTGTTCCAGCAGGCACCGGACGCGTTCCAGACGCGCATGCTCAGGGCGGCTCGGACAGGGCAGCTGGCACTGGTTCAGGCCGTGGCCGAGCAGCTGGTACATGAGCCCCTCCAGCAACAGCTTACGCGAGAGCACGCTTCCCCCCTGCCGCTGTGCATGCTGAATGCCTGACATCACAAACTCGGGAACGTGCCAGACAAACGCGGGGGTATTCAGGCTTTGCCATTCCAGCAGCAGCGACTCAAGCAGGGCTTCACGTCCGGCATCGTGTGGGTACACGCCAAACGAGAGCGTTTTCAGCGTGCTGTCAGCATCGTGACGCGCGCTCATCACCTGATCTTCACTCAGACGCGAGCTGAACGCCATGCCCGGGCGGACGGGATAATCGATACCATTGAGCGTGAGCGTCACGCACCCTTCCAGCACCACCAGCATATAAAGCGGGCTGCTGTGGCGAGAGGTGGTTTCATAGGGCTGTAATACACGTACGTCGGAATGGGTCAGTGAAATGCCGGACGAGAGCGTCATCTCTTCAACATTCCCCTGCAACACGGGGCTGCCGCTGACCTGCTCATCTTTTAGCTGCGGGAAACGGTAGTCGATGCCGTAGCGCTCGCCGAATATTTGAAAATCCTCAACAAAAAAAATGCGCTTCGCTGATGTATTTTCACTCTGGAGCATAATTCGGAGCCTGCATCGGGGAAAGGACAGGCAAAACAGTACCATTCATTTGCCATGGCAGCAATCACCGGGCGCAGACACTATTACGCTCCGGACGAAGCCGGAGCGAAGGCGTATATTTCTTTACGAGAAATATATTTATGCTTCCTGCCACTCAGCAAAAACCTCTTTATGGTTTTTGGTCAGGACAACTTTATTATCTTCGACCTTATCGACCCAGCCGAGAGGAATAAAGTGGTGCTTGCCGCCTGATTCCGGGTCGCTCTTTGCAAGCTTGATACGCTCACCATCAAGATGGTCCACAACCCCGACATGCGTTCCGCAGCTGGCGACAACCTGAGTGTGATCCTTAATTGCGCTTTTATCTACCATATTAATTCTCCTGTTTCGGTTATTTGCCTGTTGCACGAAATTAACTGTAGCGCATAAATTCGGACCTGAAATGCGTATTAGCATTTTGAAACATCATTGACAGAACCGAATATTATGTCTATTTAGCGCCGAAATGAAAAAATAAGAATGAGATGAATTATTAGCGACTGATTATTTTCCGTTCATAATTAAAGTATCGCAACCAACGAGGAGGTATTTATGACGATTCGCAACAATCGGACAGAAATTTCGCTGGCTCTTGGTGAAGCGGTCTTAGACATCGTGCAAAAAGGCCATGAGGTATCGCGAGAAAATCTCGCCCAGGCGATGAAAATTAAAGCGGAAAAAGAGCGCGACGATGAGCGGCTTCTGAACTACTGGAAGGCCTGTAATATGCTGGTTTAAACGTAGCGGCGTTTAGTCTGACTAAACGCCGCAGTCTGTTACTC
The DNA here is from genome assembly GCF_021869665.1 of Enterobacter cloacae complex sp. ECL411. NCBI lineage: Bacteria > Pseudomonadati > Pseudomonadota > Gammaproteobacteria > Enterobacterales > Enterobacteriaceae > Enterobacter > Enterobacter cloacae complex sp. ECL411. Next base: position 590,428 of record NZ_CP091486.1, on the reverse strand, counting down.
GTCGAAGTATCAGTATCCCTGGTTAATCAATCCGGTCAACTCTTCCACAAACGCCGGATTATTCAGCGCATCGCCCAGCTCGGCCTGGCCGAGCTGGGTGTAGCGGGACAGCGCGTCCGCCCCGTTCACATCCGCCGTCTCCAGCTGTTCGCTGTTGATAAAGAAGCTGCCGTTGACGTTCAGCACGCGCAGCCCGCTCAGGCGTGAAAGCGTTTCGCCCCCTTGTAGCGCGTCGAGCACCTCGTCTGCGGAATACGGCGGCTCGGCGGCGGCAATATCCAGCTCGTGACGCGGCGTGGAGACGAAGCTGCCGAACCATTTTGTAAAATCATCCGGCTTGCTAATCATGTCGATCATCATCTGGCGAATGCGATCGAGCTCGTACTGCTCCACGCGGCCCGGGTGTTCGCGGCAGGTCAGATCCGGATCGCTGTAGTGCTCGCCACCCAGATCGTTTTCCAGCGCGTAATCGGCAAAGCTGCTAATCAGATCGCGACCGTTCGGCCCGCGGAAACCGACAGAGTAGTTGAGCGCGGTTTCATGGGTGAAGCCGTCATGCGGGAATCCAGGCGGAATATAGAGGATATCGCCCGGGGCCAGATCTTCGTCAATGATTGGCTCAAACGGATCGACGTGCAGCAGGGCCGGATGCGGACAGAACTGACGCATCGGCAGCTTGTCACCCACGCGCCAGCGACGGCTACCCATCCCCTGAATAATAAACACATCGTACTGATCGATATGCGGCCCAACGCCGCCGCCCGGGACGGAGAAGGAGATCATCAGGTCATCGAGACGCCAGTCCGGCAGGACGCGGAACGGACGCACCAGCTCTGCGGCGGGCATATGCCAGTGGTTCACCGCCTGCGCCAGCAGAGACCAGCCGGTTTCACCGAGGTTATCGAAATGCTCAAACGGGCCATTGCTCGCCTGCCACTTGCCGTTAGCATGGCTTACCAGGCGGCTGTCGACTTCCGGCTCCATCGCCAGACCCGCCAGTTCATCAGGGGTAATGGGGTCGACAAAATTCGGGAAGGCATTTTTCAGCACAACGGGTTGTTTTTGCCAGTATTTCTCAAGAAATTCCGGCCAGTCGAGGTTCAGTTGATACGCCATGGTTAGCACCAGTGAGAGGGGAGACAGGCGCGATTATAGAAGAGACAGCCAAGGGGGAACTTGTCATGGGTCAATCGAGCGCGCGTAGGTCGGGTAAGGCGAAGCCGTCACCCGACGCACGCGCGGGCTAAAACTTAATCCAGGTTCAGCTCGTCATAATGGGTGATCAGTTTGCCCACGATGCCGTAGTCCAGCGCTTCCGCCGGTGACATCCAGAAGTTACGGTCGGTGTCCTTCTTCACTTTCTCCAGCGGCTGGCCGGTGGCGTCAGCAATCAGTTTGTTTACGCGTTCCAGCATGCGGATAATCTCGCGCGCTTCGATTTCGATATCCGTTGCCTGACCGCGCACGCCGCCCAGCGGCTGGTGGATCATAAAGCGGGTATTCGGCAGCGAGTAGCGGTGCTCTTTTTTCGCCGCCAGGAAGATGGTGATCCCGGCGCTTGCCACCCAGCCGGTTCCAATGACGTGCACTTCCGGTCGGATAAACTTAATGAAGTCGTGGATGGTGTCGCCCGCTTCCACGTGGCCGCCCTGGCTGTTGATGTACAGCTTGATCGGATCGTTGCTGACGCTTTGCAGCAGGATCATCTGAGTGATGACTTTCTGGGCCAGCTCCTGGTTGATCTCACCGGAGATGACAATCGAACGGGATTCCAGCAGTTTTTGCTGTAGAGCGCCCGCGCCGCTTGTTCCTTCCGCTTTTTCTTTATCGTCACTGCTTTTCAGTGTGTAGTGCATCGTTATGTCCTCAGCTTGTCGCGCTCAAAATCAGAGTGTAGCCTGTTTTACCCGTCGGCGTCCTCACACAAAACATCGTGGCTCAGGATGAATATCGCCTGTGTGACGCACTGGCTTCGCAGCCGGAAAGGTCTCTAAAAACAGCGTTCCGATCCTAACCAATTCGCCACATTTTTATTACACTTTCATATCATCTTCATATTGCCGAATGATAATAATTATTAATGTGTTAGTATGAATGAGGATAGCAAACAGTCGCTTACGTTCAAAAAGGCGCATTTTATTCTCGATGGTTTACTGATCACACCGGGGCGGTGAATGGAACACATTGTTTATGTGGTTGATGACGATGACGCAGTCAGGCAGTCCGTTGTTGGGCTGCTGGAATCAGCGGATATACACGCCCTTGGCTTTTCCTCAGCAGAAGCCTTTCTCAGCCATCCTTTTGAGGATCTGCCCTCCTGCGTGATCCTCGATATGCAAATGCCCACGATCACCGGGTTTGATGTCGCAGATGCGCTGAAAGCCAACGGGCGGGAAATACCGATCATCTTTCTCACTGGTCACGGCACTATCCCTATGTCCGTCCGGGCGATCAAAGGCGGGGCCTACGAATTTCTCACTAAACCCGTTGAATCCAGCGCCCTCATTGGCTCTATCGAATCCGCGCTCAGGCTGGCACAGCACAACGCCGCCCGCGTCAAAGAGCACTACGCCCTGAAACAGCGCCACATGTCCCTCACGCCGCGCGAGCATGAGGTGCTTGAGCTTGCCATCAGCGGCAAGCTCAACAAGCAGATCGCCGCCGAGCTGGGCGTCAGTGAGATTACGGTGAAAGTACACCGCCGCCGGGTGATGGAGAAAATGCAGGTCCGCTCCGTGGCCGAGCTGGTCAGGGCCGTCGAGCGCCTGACCAAACATCAGCCAGCGGAATAACCGTTACGCCTCCTGTCCGGCAAGCGGCAACGCGAAGGTAAACACCGTGCCGTACGGCTCTCTGCGGCGCGCGCTCAGTTTTCCCCGGTGCCGTTCAATGATGCTGGCGCTGATGGTCAGCCCCATCCCCATTCCCTGCGCTTTGGTCGAATAGAACGAGTCAAAGATCCGCTCGGTGAGCTCCGGCTCAATGCCGCTGCCGGTATCGGCGATATCAAAGATCACCTTCCCTTCGGCGCAGTTCGCGGTGGCGATCGTGATGCTGCACGGGCGATCCGTCACTTCCGCCATCGCTTCCATCGCATTCATCACCAGGTTAAGCAGCACCTGCTGGATCTGCACGCTGTCGCCGATGATAAAGCTGTCGTCAGCGTTCAGGAGATAATCAACGCTTATGTGTCGCAGCTCAAGTTCGCTGCGGGAGAGCATAATGATGTGGTGGATCAGGAAGTGCAGATCGATTCGCGTAAACGTGGGGTCCTGTTTGCGCGTCAGAGATTGAATGCTGCGGATGATCTCCCCTGCCCGCTCGCCCTCGGCGGCGATCTCCTCCAGCCCCTCGCGCACTTTGTCCAGCCGCGCCGGATCGCGGTTGAGCCAGCGCAGGCTCGCGCCGGCGTTCGAGACAATCGACATCAGCGGCTGGTTGATCTCGTGCGCGATCGAGGAGGTGAGTTGCCCGACGGTGGTGGCCCGTGAGACTCGCGCCAGATCCGCTTGCGCCACCCGCATCGCATCCTCCGCCGCCCGCTGGCTGGTGATGTCGGTAATGATGCCGTAATACTCATTCACCTCGCTGCCCACGCCCACCGGATCGCCAATCCCGAGGATGTAGCGAACGGAGCCGTCGGTGCGGATAATGCGAAACTCCGCGCGCATCGACAGTCCGTCACGCACGCTCTGATTAACGAGGTTACCGATCCGGCCATAATCATCCTCATGCACGAAGGTCAAAAACTCCGCCATTGAGATCATCTTTTGCTGCTCCGGCAGGCCAAGAATACGGGCGTACTCTTCGGACATAAACATCAGATCCTGCACCAGCTCCCAGCGCCAGCTGCCGGTATGGCTGATCTGCTCACCCAGCATCAGCGAGGTCTGGCTGGCGCGCAGCTCTTTCTCCACCCGTCGGCGGTGGATGTTTTCCGCCAGCAGCTCGGCGTAGAGCCGTGCCGTCTCCAGCGAAACCGCCGCCTGCGCGCCCAGCAGGCTGACCACGCGCGAATGTTCGGCGGTAAACACTTCCGGCATCAGGCGGTTTTCCAGATACAGCACCCCCACCAGTCGCGCCTGTTTGAACATCGGGACACACATCACGGCGGCGCCGGACGTCACCAGATAAGGATCCTGGCTGAACGGGTGAAATTCCTCCGGTTTGCCGGTGCGGATCTCCTGCCCGGTGCGGATCACCGCGGCCAGCACCGACAGCGGCATGTCCGTCGCCATCGGTGTCTCTTTCAGGATGCGAACCCGCACCCCGTCGGTGCTGGTCCAGGCGCTGGCTTCGATCTCCGGGATGTGATTATCGCTGACGCGAAGCAGCAGGCCACGCTGCGCCCCGGCCCGTTCAAGCAGCAGCGTCATCAGGTTTTCAATTAAACGCTCGAGGTTGATTTCTTCGGACAAGGCGCGTGAGGCTTTGATGACGCTCTGTAAATCGCGGATCACCTCGTTCTGAGCAAATGCCACGGTGTCGTACGCGCGGCTCTGCCCGGAGGCCAGCAGATGCGGGAAATCCTGCTCCAGCTGACGCACCTTGGCCTGCGCCCCGGCGCGGCCCCAGGCGGCAATCGAACCGCGGAAATGGGCGTCGGAGGCGGTCGGGTAGCCGCAGGCCAGCGAGAAACGCCCTGCCAGCTCGTGGGCCAGGGCATTGATCGGGTTAAACCCGCCCTCCCGCGAGAGCCGCACCGCCTTTTCATACTGCTCCAGCGCGATGCTGTTCATGCCGTCCAGACGGACGATTTCGGCATAAATCAGCGCCTCTTTATCGGCAAACGTGCCCGGATTGATCCGCGCCCAGAGGGCAATTTTGTCGTAATGGTGATGAATACTGCGGCGATAATCCGCCGAGAAGGTCTCCGGCGTAAGCTGGCGGGAGAGCGCCAGCGCGCTGTAAAAATGGTAATCCAGCAGATGGATATGGCCCGGTGCGGACCACGCATACCAGCCCGCCCTCTCTAAATCCGCCTGCGCGTCGGCGTATTCGCCGCAGGTAAAGTGCGCCATCCCGCGATAGAGCCAGTACCAGAACAGCATGGTCGAGGTCTGCTCGGGCGCCTGCTCCGGCGGTGCGGGCAGCAGATCGTCAGGCAGCGCCTGGGCGGCGCTCCATGTGCCCGTCACCGGCGTGCGTAAAAACTCCACGTAGCGGCGCTGAATGTGCAGAACGGTTTCAATGTCCTGATAATCCGTTTTACGCACAAAAGCCAGACCGCGATCGATGCTGGTCAACACGCCGTCCAGATGATCGCCCCGGGAGAGGAAGTTAATGATCTGATGACAAGCCGCGAAGCAGGCCATCGTCATGTCGCCGTGGGTCACCGCCGAGGTAAAGCAGGCCTTGGCGCACTCGATAGTGTACGACAGCGGCTGGGTCCAGACGCTGAGCTGGTCGAGCGGCAGCAGAGTTTTAGCTTCATAGGCATCATAGCCGTGGCGGTTCACCAGCTCGCGAGCCAGCGTGCCGTACTCAAACCCGAGACGGTATTCGGCATAGCGGTGGCCAATCAGCACGCCAAACCAGGCCATCGCCGTGGTGGATGCGCCGGTTATGCCGCGATCGAGCGTGAGGTGCATCATCCGGCACAGGAGTAAAAAGTGCAGGCGCGGGCAGGTAAAGCTGGCGAAAATACTGGCGCTGTAAAGCAGGTTCATTACCGCTTCGGTCTCCGCGCTCTCCATCAGCTTAAGCTGAGTAAACGGGTTCTGCGGCGCGTCGGCGGTGCGTTGACAGAACTGCTGCCAGGCCTCGTCACATTCGGCATTTTCCGGGTAGCGGCTGATCTGGATCCCGAACACGCCCAGCCAGCATAACGACGCCTCCAGCGCCAGGCGGATCTCCGACTGCCGCATATAGACTTCCGCCAGCAGGTTAGCGGCCAGCGCTTTCTCCGTCAGCCCGCCCGGTGAGCCGAGGATCGTATCGCACAGCGCGCGCGTGCGCTCCAGGTGCCCGAGCGCGAACTCACAGCCCGCCTCTTCGATATCCAGCATAAAGTCCGAGACCGGACCCGCGTTCCCCAGCGCTCTGGCGGTCTGGATGTAACTTAAGGCGGAAAGGTAATCGCCGGTACGCTTCGCACGCCGCGCGGCCTGGAGGCTCAGCTCACGGAATCTCTGGCGCTGCGGCGCAGGCTGGATGCAGTCCAGCGCGGCGCTGACGTGGTGAACCGCGCGGAACAGTAGTTCGTTACCCGCCGTCTGCCGCGCGGCATCCGCCAGCAGGCTGGCGGTGGTCAGGTGCAGATGGCTTTTCTCGCCCTCATCCAGCAGGGCAAAGGCGGCTTCCTGCACCCGATCGTGGGTAAAAGCGTACTCTTTCTCCGTCAGCACAATCAGCTGAGCGGTAACCGCCGGATGAAGGGCGTAGCGGATTTCCGCCGCCGACTGCCCCACCACGCGGCACAGCATCTCCAGCTCGCCCGTGCAGCCGAGGCAGGCGATGCTGCCCAGCAGGCGGCGCGTCTCGTCGGGCATCTCCTTGAGCTGTTCAAGCACCAGCGTCACCACGTTCTCGGTGTAATGCCGGGCGCGGATGGCCTGGAGATCGTAATGCCATTTCCCCTGATATTTGTTGTGCACCACCAGTCCGTCATCGACGATGCGGCGGAAAAATTCCTGAACGAACAGCGGGTTGCCGCCGGTTTTTTCATGGATCAGCGTGGCAAGATCGGAGGTGCCGGTACTGCGGGCATGAAAAATCCCCCCGAGCCAGCGTGCCACGGCCTTCACCGACAGCGGCTGCGGCACGATCGTCATGGCATGCTGCGCCGCCTCCGGCAGGCTCGCCAGCGCGGTCTGCAAGCTGGGATCAGAAAGCGAACTGAGATCGCGGTGCGCCACCACCACCAGCAGCGGGATGGCGCCGCAGGCGCGCAGCAGGTGATCGAGCGTTTGCAGGCTGGCGGCGTCGATCCACTGCACATCATCCAGCAGCAGCACCAGCGGCGCGCCCTGGGTGGCGAAGGTTTTCACCAGCGCCAGCACCATATGGCTGAAGCGCGCCCGCGCGTCGATGGAAAATGTATCCGCAGAGAAACGCGGTTTGTTCTCAAGAAATAAATTCAGCTCCGGCACCAGGCTGACAGCCAGCTCCTCGAAGCCTTCCAGCGCGCGCGACAGGCGGATTTTCCACGTCGCCACCTCCCCGGCTGGCAGCCCGAGCAGGTGCAGCGTGAGCGTCCGAAACGCCGAACTCAGCACGCCGTAGGGCAGCGTGGGAGAGTATTGATCGACCTTGCCCACCGCCAGCAGCACCTTGCGCTGTTGCAGCGATTTCAGCGTGGTGGCGATCACGGAAGATTTGCCGATCCCCGACGGACCGCCAATCGTCACCAGTTCCGGCGCACCGCTCTGGCTGACCCGCTCAAACGCGGCGATGACGTCGCTGGCCTGCGGATGCGCAGAGAAAAGCGAATCGGCAAGATGGATCGCCGGAGAGCGATCCTGCTTGCCGGGAATAAAGTCGACGATCTCACCTTCGGCGGTCAGCGTCGCCTGGCAGCGCCTGAGGTCGGCAATCAGCCCGTCGACGGTCTGATAGCGATTCTCCGGATTCTTCTCCAGCAGCTTAAGGATAATGGTCGACAGCATGCCGGGTACGTCCGGACGCACCCGGCCCGGCGCAAGCGGCTCAGAGGCAATGTGGTAATGCGCCCAGTTAGTCTGGTCATCAGCGCTCAGTTCAAACGGCAATCGCCCGGTCAGAAGTTCATAAAGCACGATACCCAGACTGTAGAGATCGCTCCTGCTGTCGACGGCGCGCCGGGTACGCGTGGTGTGTTCCGGTGACATGTAGGCGGGCGTGCCGCCAGACGCGGCAAGCCGGGACTGGGAGAATGCGTCGGAGGTGGCGCAGGAAAGACCAAAGCTGCACAGACGGCTGGTGGCGTCGTGATGAACGAAGATCGACCCGGGTTTGATATCGCCGTGGATCAGGTTGTGCAGATGCATCTGGCGCAGGGGACCGCAGATGCGGATCGCCATCTCGATAAAGCGGGCGATCCCGGAAATCGCCTTACCTGCCCGGCACGCCAGCAGTTCAAAGCAGAACGGCGCGTAGACCAGCGCAAAACGTCCGCGGTACTGGGTTGAAGCGACGGGCCGGATAGCCCAGCCGTCATGAAGTCGATCGCGCAGGGCAAACTCGTTTTTAAGCAGCCGCGTTGCCCGCTCCTCTTCTTCATCGCTGACCGCGGTGGCAATAATAAACGAACCGCCTGACTGGGGATGCCGCCCGTTCATCCAGGAGATGCCGCCCTCCTGCGCCAGCACGGTAAAAATAACATCCTCTTTCAGAACAAAAGCCCGCCCTTCATGGAGACTTCCCCGGGCGGGCCAAAATGCAGGCGACGTTTGTTCGTTCATCCGCGATCCTTATTGTCGGCGGGTCAGCTCCCGCTGAATATGATCCAGCAGAATATCGATGTTAATCGGCTTACGCAAAAATGCAGCGGCGCCCAGGCTGAGTGCATACCGCTGCATATTTTCATCCGCATGGCCGGAGATAAACAGTATTGGCGGCGGCGGCGTGGCCAGCAACCGCAGCTTCTCAAACAGCTCGATCCCGTTCATGCCGCGCAGCTTGATGTCGGTGATCACCAGCGACGCGCCGGACAGGGCGAGAGGGTGGCTCAAAAACACCTCTGCCGAATCGAAGGTATCGGTAGCATACCCTTCCGATTGCAGCAGGTTACTGAGCCCGCTGCGAACAGAGCGTTCGTCATCAATGATGGCAATGCGCCACGGCAGCGTCATGCTGTCTTTCCTCAAACAATTCGTTACGCGTCGCGGCTTTCCTTCGCGGGCGCTGGGGGCGCGGTACCGCTGATTTTCGGTACGCATTCATGACGAAACCAGGCCAGGGTCAGCGGTTCGCGGCTCACCAGACGCCGTCCGATGGGGATCAGTTGTTCACCCACCAGCATGCCGAACAGGCCAAGCAGCGCGACGACCGGCGGCGCCGGGGAATGCACGTCGAGCAGGGCGTAAATTACCCCAGCCGCGACCCCGCACACCAGCGAAATAATCCAGGCCTTCATGATGACGCTCCGGTCAGGTGCTGAACGTGGGGAACCGTCACCTGCACGCCAGCGGGATTATCGCGGGATAAAAGATGACGCATCGCCTGTTCCCCTGCCAGCATGCCCAGCAGGCCAATCAGCGCCAGCGCGGGCGGCGCGGGGGAACGCACCTTCAGCACGGCATACATCAGGCCAATCAGCACGCCTGCCGCGAGGGATATCAACCCTGTACTCATTGTGAACTCCAGAGAAAAAGGCAGTGGCGAGCCGGATGAGGGACCAGCCCGCCGCCGGGATTTAGCGTGCCGGAACCGGCGCTAAGGTACGGTGCTCGCTCTTCTGGCGAGACGGCGCTTTGTGCACCATGGTGTAGGCGTAATCCACGCCCATGCCGTACGCGCCGGAGTGCTCGCGCACGATATCCATCACCGCGGTGTAGGTCTCTTTATGCGCCCAGTCACGCTGCCACTCCAGCATCACCTGCTGCCAGGTCACCGGGATCACGCCCGCCTGGATCATGCGCTGCATCGCGAAGTCGTGGGCTTCTTTGGAGGTGCCGCCGGACGCGTCCGCCACCATATAAATTTCGTAGTCCCCTTCCAGCATCGCGCACAGGGCAAAGCTGTTGTTGCACACTTCGGTCCACAGGCCCGCGACAACCACCTTCTTCTTGCCGTTAGCCTTCAGCGCGTCGCGCACCTTCTGGTCGTCCCAGGAGTTCATGGAGGTACGCTCCAGAATGTCCTGACCCGGGAACACGTCCAGCAGCTCCGGATAGGTGTTACCGGAGAAGCTTTCGGTTTCAACGGTGGTGATGATGGTCGGGATGTTGAACACTTTTGCCGCTTTCGCCAGCGCCACGGTGTTGTTTTTCAGCACCTGGCGGTCAATAGACTGCACGCCAAACGCCATCTGCGGCTGGTGGTCGATGAAGATGATCTGACAGTTGGCTGGGGTTAAGACTTCGAGCTTTGTAGTGGTCATAAGATTATCCAGTGAGGTTAAAGGTTAAAATCGCCGCGAACAGCACGCCGATAAAATCGCATTCATCCTATGACCCACGCCGCTGGCGCGTAGTTATCTCTTCGTATAGTTAACCTTAGGTATAGTTATACTTTGGTATACCTATCCTATTGTATAACTGGATCTTTCCCGAAACCGGTTCCCATAATCCTGACCATTCCCCTCTCAGTCTGGAGCAGTTATGGTTACCCTCGGTAAAGCCGATCTCATTCTGGTTAACGGCCAGTTTCACACCGTCGATCGCGAGAACCCTCTCGCGGAAGCCGTTGCCGTGCGCGACGGGAAATTCCTGGAAGTGGGCACCGTCGCCGAGGTGATGCAACACCACTGCGACGGCACTAAGATGGTCGACTTAAAAGGCCACACCGCCATCCCCGGCCTGAACGACTCGCACCTGCACCTGATCCGCGGCGGGCTGAACTACAACCTCGAGCTGCGCTGGGAAGGCGTACCGTCCCTGGCAGATGCCCTGCGCATGCTGAAAGAGCAGGCCCTGCGCACGCCGTCGCCCCAGTGGGTGCGCGTGGTGGGGGGCTGGAGCGAGTTCCAGTTTGCCGAGCGCCGTATGCCAACTTTAGACGAGATCAACGACGCCGCGCCGGATACGCCGGTTTTCATCCTGCACCTGTACGACCGCGCCCTGCTCAACCGCGCCGCGCTGGAGGTGGTCGGCTACACCAGGGACACGCCGAACCCGCCGGGCGGCGAGATCCAGCGCGACGCCAACGGCAACCCGACCGGGATGCTGATCGCCCGTCCTAACGCCATGATCCTGTACTCAACCCTCGCCAAAGGGCCGAAGCTACCACTGGAGCAGCAGGTCAACTCCACGCGCCAGTTCATGCGCGAGCTGAACCGCCTGGGGCTGACCAGTGCCATCGACGCGGGCGGCGGCTTCCAGAACTACCCGGAAGATTACGAGGTAATTGCCGAGCTGCACGAGAAAAAGCAGATGACCATCCGCATCGCCTACAACCTGTTTACCCAGCGTCCGGGCCACGAGCTGGAAGACTTTGAAAAATGGACCGACATGCTCACGCCGGGCCAGGGCAGCGACTTCTTCCGCCACAACGGCGCGGGCGAGATGCTGGTCTTCTCCGCCGCCGATTTTGAAGACTTCCTCGAGCCGCGCCCGGATCTCGCGCCGGGCATGGAGGACGAGCTGGAGCGCGTGGTGCGCCATCTGGTCGAACACCGCTGGCCGTTCCGCCTGCACGCCACCTATAACGAATCCATCAGCCGCATGCTGGATGTGTTCGAGAAGGTGAACCGCGACATTCCGTTCAACGGGCTGCACTGGTTCTTCGACCACGCCGAAACCGTGTCACAGGCCAACATCGACCGCATCAAAGAACTGGGCGGCGGCATTGCCGTGCAGCACCGCATGGCCTTCCAGGGGGAATACTTCGCCGAGCGCTACGGCATCGAAGCCACCCGCCACACGCCGCCGGTGGCGAAAATGCTGGAGACCGGCGTGCCGGTGGGCTTAGGCACCGACGCCACCCGCGTGGCGAGCTATAACCCGTGGACCGCGCTCTACTGGCTGGTCTCCGGCCGCACCGTTGGCGGGATGCAGATGTACGATCACAGCGCCCGTCTGGATCGCGATACCGCCCTGATGCTCTGGACCCAGGGCAGCGCGTGGTTCTCCAGCGAGCAGAACCAGAAGGGGCAGATCAAAACGGGCCTGCTCGCGGATCTGGCGGTGCTCAGCAAAGATTACTTCCGTGTGCCGGAAGAGGAGATCAAGGGCATCGAGTCCGTCCTCACCGTGGTCAACGGCGATATCGTCTACGCCGCTGGCAGCTTTGGCCCGCTCGCACCGCCCGCCATTCCGGTCCTGCCCGAGTGGTCCCCGGTGGTAAAGGTGCCGGGCCACTACCGCAGCGCGCCGCCGCAGGCCGCACGCGTCGGCATGAGCGCCGTCCACCACTGCAGCGGCCCGTGCGGGGTTCATAGCCACCAGCATGATTTCGCCCGCACGTCAGAGATGCCGGTGTCCGACGATAACGCTTTCTGGGGGGCGCTGGGCTGCAGCTGCTTTGCATTCTGATGAAACAAAATGACGCTTCACCCCGGATCGATCCGGGGCTGTTTTTCCTGCGCCTGACCGGCAGCCTGCTGCTGCTTTACGTGCATGGCCTGCCTAAGGTGCTCCACTTCAGCGAAGAGCTGACGCGCATCGAAGATCCGTTTGGTTTCGGACCTTACGCGAGCCTGATCCCGGCGATCGTCGCCGAGGTCATCTGCCCGCTGTTTATCATTGCAGGGGTTTACACCCGCCTGGCGTGCCTGCCGATTATCGCCGTGCTGCTGGTGGCGATGCTGGCGGTCCACCCGAACTGGTCGATTGCCGAAGGGCAGTTTGGCTGGCTGCTGCTGATTATCTTCACCACCCTCGCCCTCACCGGACCGGGCCAGTGGCGGCTGCAGCGTAAGACGACGGAGAGGTTCGCATGACCCAGGTTAACGACGTTCGCGACGCACACGTCGAGACGACGCCCGCATCGGCGGCTTCGCCCTGGCAGCCGCTGAGCCAGCCGGTGTTCCGCATGCTGTGGATCGCCACGGTGGTCTCTAACGTCGGCTCATGGATGAGCGACGTCGGCATCAACTGGAGCATGCTGACGCTCAGCGCCGATCCGCTGGATATCGCGCTGGTGCAGGCGGCCAGCAGCCTGCCAATGTTCCTCTTCGCCCTGCCGTCCGGGGTGATGGCGGACATCGTTGACCGACGAAAATACCTGCTCTTCTCCCAGCTATGGGTATTCATCGCCGCTGCCGGGCTGACGCTGCTCTCTTTTACCGGACACGTCACCCCCACCGTTCTGCTGGCGGCAACGTTTCTGCTGAGCGTGGGCGCGGCCATGAGTTCGCCGCCGTTCCAGGCGGTGGTGCCCGATCTGGTGAGCAAGCCCGAGCTGGGTTCCGCCGTGGCGCTTAACTCGCTCGGGGTCAACATCAGCCGGGCGATTGGCCCGGCGCTGGGCGGTTTCCTGCTGTCGCTGGCCGGGCCGTGGATGGTGTTTGCGCTTAACGCGCTATCCGTGGTCGGCGTGGCGTGGGTGCTGTGGCGCTGGCGTCCGGCGCCTTCCGTGCAGCGGCTGCCGCCGGAGCACTTCTTCTCGGCGGTGCGGTCCGGCATTCGCTACGTGCACGCCGCCCCGGTGCTGCGCAACGTGCTGGTGCGTACCGTGGCGTTCTTCGTTTTCGGCAGCGCGGGCTGGGCGTTACTGCCACTGGTGGCGCGCCGCGAGCTGGGCTTAGGCCCGGCGGGCTACGGCGTGATGCTGGCGTGTATCGGCCTGGGGGCGATTGCCGGGGCGATCCTGCTGCCGCGCCTGCGCCAGCGGCTGAATGCCGATCGGCTGATGGTGGCCGCCAGCCTGACGTTTGCCCTCACCATGCTGGCGCTGGCGTTCGTGCGCCACGTCTGGCTGCTGAACCTGTTTGAGTTTTTTACCGGCTTCGCGTGGATTGCGGTGCTCTCCACCCTCAACCTTGGCGCACAGCGCAGCGCCGCCCGCTGGGTAAAAGCCCGGGCGCTGGCTGTGTATCTGACGGTGTTCTTCGGCTCGATGACCGCAGGCAGCGCCGTCTGGGGGCAGATCGCCTCGCAGTTCGGCACCCCGACCTCGCTGGTGGTTGCCACGCTGGGGATGGTGCTGGCAAGCGCGACGGCGTTCCGCTGGAAGCTGGAGAAAGATCCGAATTTAAATCTCGACCTGAGCGGGCAGCCGCTGGACGGCGTGGAGATTGAACTCCCGAACGAGCGCGGCCCGGTGCTGGTGTCGCACGAGTACATCATCGACCCACAGAACGCGAAAGCGTTTTTGCAGGCCGTGCACGAGCTACGCCGGGTGCGCCGCCGCGCCGGAGCGATGAGCTGGGCGGTGTACGAGGATATCGAACGTCCAGGGCTGTTTATCGAGACCTTCCTGATGGGTTCCTGGATTGAGCATTTGCGCCAGCAGGAACGCCACACCATGAATGACCTCCTGTTGCAGAGCCGCGTTCTGGCTTTTCATCAGGGCACAACATCACCGGCAATTCGCTATCTGGTCGCGCCGGTATAACCATAACGATCACCTGCACAGGAACACACTATGGCACTGTTTAAGGCAAAAGACGGCACGCAGATTTACTACAAAGACTGCGGCGCGGGCAAACCGATCCTCTTCAGCCACGGCTGGCCGCTGGACGGCGACATGTGGGACAGCCAGCTGAACTACCTGGCCGAGCGCGGCTTCCGCGCCATCGCCTTTGACCGTCGCGGCTTTGGGCGTTCGGATCAGCCGTGGAACGGCTATGACTACGACACCTTTGCGTCCGACATTAACGACCTGATTACTACCCTGGATCTGCGCGACGTAACGCTGGTGGGCTTCTCCATGGGCGGTGGCGACGTGACCCGCTACATCAACAACTACGGCAGCGAACGCGTGGCTGGTCTGGCGCTGCTGGGCGCGGTCACTCCAATCTTCGGTAAATCGGATACCTTCCCGCAGGGTGTGGATCAGAGCGTGTTCGACGGCATCCGTGACGGACTGCGTAAAGATCGCGCCCAGTTCATCAGCGACTTCGCCACCCCGTTCTACGGCACCAACGCCGGGCAGACCGTTTCCGCGGGTGCCCTGACGCAGACGCTGAACATCGCCCTGCTGGCGTCCCTGAAGGGCACCATCGATTGCGTGACCGCCTTCGCCGAAACCGACTTCCGTCCGGATATGGCGAAAATCGACGTGCCGACGCTGGTGATCCACGGCAGCAACGACCAGATCGTGCCGTTTGAAAGCACCGGCAAGCTGGCGGCGGAGATGATCAAAAACGCCACGCTGAAGGTGTACGACAACGCGCCGCACGGCTTCGCGCTGACCCACCAGGATCAGCTCAACGAAGATCTGCTGGCGTTTGTGAAGTCGCTGTAAGTCTGAGGGCTGACGCCAACGGCGACAGCCCCCTTTTCACCTCAACCCACCTGAACAAGCAGTGACACCATTCAGATTAATCCTATAAAATACTGACCTTTACCGCCTTTACCCGACTTCCGGAGTTTGTGATGGTTCAGGATCGCACCGCGTTAGCCCCCTTCTTTAATGAGCATATCAATAACAACAGCCGATACAGCCCTAAATGGGGGCCAGCCTATCACCAGATGGTCAAACGCGTAGCGACAGAGCGACCCGAGTTTCGTGATCAAAGCCTTATCAAGGCACTTTGGTATGAACGCTCCAACGGCGTCGCCAGCATTAAACAGGGTGGAATGTCGCAGAACGAATACAATGCGGCCCAGATTCACCTGCGGGAAATCACAACCCTGATGGCACAGGGCTGCACCCCGGCCGTATATGAAAAGGTGGTCAACAAGCTACAGGCGCTTAAGGCCGAATCCATTCTCAAGAAACAGTACTGGGCGTTGTGTCACCGGGCTTTTGCCACGCTGTACCCTGAGCGGGTTTCGAACGTGGTAAATACCAAAATGTTTTCCCGCATTTATAACTACTGTAATAACCGCTTCGGGCTTGGGCTCGCCGGGAAAGGGACGTGGTTTGAAAAAAACCTGGAGCTGAAGGCGGCTCTGAACCGCGAGCTGGGCGGCCATGTAGACCCTGTCGAACTCAATATGTCGCTGTGGCATCTCTACACGCATTTCATCAAAGATAAGAGTGATATCGGCCTGGTAGGTAGCGAGTCCTGGGCCGAAGACGACGATCAGGATACGGATGAGAGCGTGGCGGATGTTCCACTGAACGTCATTCTCTATGGCCCTCCGGGGACGGGTAAAACCTATTCCACCGTTGAGCATGCCGTCCGCGCCTGTGAACCCGCTGAGTATTCCCGCCTGCTGGATGGCCTTCAGGGCAGTGATTACCGGAACGCACTTAAAGCGCTTTATGACCGGCTGGTCTCCGAACAGCGCATCCGCTTTGTCACTTTCCACCAAAGCTTTGGTTATGAAGAGTTTATTGAAGGGCTACGCGCCGATACCACCCGTGACGGTAACGTTCGCTATGACATTAAATCCGGCGTCTTTAAGCAAATCTGTGAGGATGCGGCGTTTGGTTACGCAGGTGAACAGCTGGCGCTGAACGAGGCGCTATCAAAGTTTCAAAAAGAACTGCTGAATGGCGAAGCCGCCACGCTCAAAACGACATCAGGTAAACCGTTCGGCGTCACCTATAAAAGTGAAACGAACTTCGGCATCTTCCCTTTAAACAGCAAAAAAGGGGATCTGGGGAATGGATACAACGCCTACGTGAAGGACATCAAAGCCTGGTATCAGAACAACGGGATTGATATCCACAACGAGTCGTATGTCCGGGGTATCCTCAACTATCTTCATGATAATTATAATCTTCCCGTCACACCGAAAAAAAATGCACCGGCAAAACGCCAGAACTACGTGCTGATTGTTGACGAGATTAACCGTGGCAATATCTCCAAAATTTTCGGAGAGCTCATCACCTTAATTGAGAAATCCAAGCGCATGGGTGAACCCGAGGCCCTGAGCGTGACGCTACCCTATTCGGGCGAAAAATTCAGCGTGCCAAACAACCTGTTCCTGGTCGGCACCATGAATACCGCGGACCGTTCCCTGACCGCTCTGGACACCGCCCTGCGCCGCCGCTTCGAGTTTAAGGCCATGCTGCCGAAAGCCTCCATTCTGGAAGGCCACGTCATCAAAGGTATCGATCTCAAACGGCTACTGCAGATGCTCAATGAACGCATTGAGGCGCTGTACGATAGCGAGCACACGCTCGGGCACGCTTTTTTCATACCGGTAATTGAGACGGAGGACGATGACATTGCTTTCGCCCGTCTGCAGCGGGTGATGAAAAATAAAGTACTGCCGCTGCTGGAGGAGTACTTTTACAACGACTGGCAGAAAATTCGTCTGGTCCTTGGAGATAACCAGAAGCAGGATCCCGCCCTGTGCTTCATCCGTTCGATCAAAAACGAGGGAAATATTCAGCGGCTGTTTGGAACGGATGCATCGGACGATCTGCAGGAAGAGGGAGAGCGCTATCACCTTGCAGGCGAAGACGATCCTGTCTGGAATAATGCCATCGCCTGGCGTCAGATTTACGATGCAGGTGCGCGAGGCGCGGAGAACGACGAATGACCGGGCGGCGGCAGTGGTCCACCTTTGAATACGGTTATTTGGTCAGTAAAAAGGACAGCGGCCGGGTTAAGGACGCAGTGGAGCTTCCTCCGGCCTGTTTTGCGTGGCTGGAGCAATGCTGCCTGAACGACGATGCGGAATACGACGCGCGCCTGCTGACGCTGAAAACGGTCGGGCGCGTGAAGGTGCTGCAGGTGAAAAACTATGTCGGCGTCATTGCGCTGCCGGGAGGAGCGTTCATCGAGGTGTTGCCAAAGACCGGCCATGATAACGCCCGCGAACAGCTGATGATGATGCTGCGCACGCTGAAAACCTTCCGGCACATCGCCACAACCTCCGCCAGTATTAAAACCTCGCGCATGCCGCTGATGGATATCTTTATTCATCAATTTATCCAGAGCGTCCAGGCGGTCCTGCTGCAGGGTCTTAAGCGTGACTACCTTCGCCAGCAGGAGAATCTACCGTGGATGAAGGGAAAACTGCGGGTTTCAGCACAACTGTCGACAAATAGCGTTCGCCGGGATCGCTTTCAGGTGGAGTATGACGAGTACAGTGTTGACCGACCGGAGAACCGCATTCTCAAAACGGCCATCGATACGGTTTCGCGCCTGACCCGCAACCCTCAGCTCATCCAGCAGCTTCGCCCCTTGCAGTCGGCCTTCGAAGGTATTCCTCCCGTTGTTGATACCGCTCACGCGTTCGATCTGGTTCGCCTCGACAGGCATATGCATCACTATGAACAGGCGCTGGAGTGGGCCAAATTGATCCTACACGGGGAGTCACCACTTTGTATGCAGGGTCATGCTGATGCCATATCGCTGCTCTTTCCAATGGAAGCGGTATTTGAATCCTTTGTTGCGGCGTGGATGAGGCATCATCATCATCAACGTTACCAAATTGATACCCAAGCAAAAACACACACTCTGGCTCGCTATCACACCAGGTATATGTTTAGACTCAAGCCGGATATCTGGCTTCGCCCGTATGACACGTCGAAACATTCTTCAATTATTTGCGATACGAAATGGAAAAAGATTAAGCCTCATAAACCTGGCTTTAACATTTCGCAAAGCGATCTTTACCAGATGCTGGCCTACGGAACGAAATATCTCGATAGCCGCGGCGATATGATCCTGATCTACCCGCAGCATGACGGTTTTAGCGATGCGCTTCCCCATCCCTTCGAACTTCATAAGCCGGACAGCCATGCGCTACGTTTGTGGATCGTCCCTTTTACCATCGGAACCAGTATTCAGAGCTCGATACTCCACCTCCCCGAGTCCCTGAAGCTGCGGAATTAGAAGCAGACGCCTGCAAAGCAGGCGTCTGAAGCGATTAATTGACCGATACCGGGCGGGTCAACGCCTCATCCACGATGCCATTCTGCTCGCTCCCCCGCCTGCGTTCTGCCAGCAGCCGACACACTTCCGCATGCTTCTCCTCGGTAAAGGTAAAGCGCGACATAAAGCCCATGCGGATCAGCGACCCAATCGCCGGCAACAAACAAATGCCAAAGAACAGCCCCGACAGTACGCCTTCGCTCTGGATCTGCGCCTGCGGCACATAGTTGATCATCGTCAAAAACACGCCGATTAACCCGCCGCCCACCGCCACCGACATCTTGCCGGTAAAGGTCTGCCCGGAGAAGGTGATCGCTGCGCAGCGCTTGTGGGTGTGGTATTCCGCGTACTCGATGGTGTCGGCAATCATCGACGAGGTGAGGATGTTGGTCATCATCACGAACAGCGTGCTCAGGCCGAGCAGGATAAACAGCAGCGCCGTGTGCTGATAGCCCGTGAACCACATCACCACGCGCACCGCCACGTCCAGCCCGCAGAGGATCATAAACAGCTTCCGCTTCTGTATCCGGCGCGTCAGCAGCGGGGCGACCAGGCACAGCACCGCCGCCACTATCCCCATCACGCCAATTGCCATTTGCAGGCTGCCGTCGCCCATGTTGTTGATAAAGAAGTAGATATAGAGTCCGCCCGCCACGTTATGGAACACGCAGAAAAAGAACGACAGCAGGACGATAAACAGCGGCTTGTTCTGGCGCAGGTTGTGGAAGGTGTCGCGCATCGTCACCTTTTCCGGGCTGGGCGGGACGCGCTCTTTGATCTGCATAAAGCCGTTGAGCATCAGCGGCAGCCCCACCAGCATCATCACCAGCGCCGCCATAAAGTAGCCTTTATCGTTGCTGTACTGGGCAAAGAACGCCGCCAGCTTCGGGAAGAAGATATTGGCGCAGGCAATCCCGGCGTTCACCCCGAGCATCGCCGCCGTTACCGCGCGGGTGCGCTGGCCGGAGTCGTTGGTCATCACCGACGACATCGACCAGAACGGGATATCGGAGATGGCGTACAGCGTCCCCCACAGGATATACGTCACCCCGGCGTAGAGGATTTTGGTGGTCATGTCCGCTTCGATTTTATAGAACGCCAGCAGAGTGACGCCGGTAATCAGCAGCGGCGCAATCAGTAAAAAGTGGCGAAACTTGCCAAACCGGCTGTTAATGGTGTCCATAATGCTGGCAAACAGCGGATCGTGAACCGCGTCCCACGCGCGGGCAATCAGGAAGATGGTACTTGCCGCCAGCGCCGAGATCCCCAGCACGTCGGTGTAAAAATAGTTTATAAACGAACCCACTAAACCAAAGCTAAAACACTGACCTAAACCATAGCCAAAGTAGGACCATAACTCGCGAGACGGTATTTTCATTGTCATTGCCATAGTGCGTACCTGGTTGCCCGGCGACAGCGCGCCGGGTCGTTATTATTAGCCCTGCGGATCCGGGGCGATATTGCGCAGCTTCTTCATCAGCGCGATTTCAGCGCGTGAAAACGGGATACCGTTCTCCTCGAACACGTCGTGGAACCACAGGCGGCAGTAGTCCGTGGACTCCTTCATCACCACCGGCCACGGCAGCCAGGTCTGGGTTTTACCGCGCACCAGCCCCCACTGATACGGCGCGACCTTTGCCATGTACATCAGCGGGAGCTGCTCTTCGATGGTGCCGCCCACGTGACGCGCCAGCCATTCGGTGCAGAAGATTGGGCGGCCCAGCGCCTGAAGTTGCTGGATAATCGCCGTCATGCGCCCGGTATTGGTGTAGGCGTGATAGCTCACCACGTCCGACAGTTCCAGCGCGGTCTGGTCCAGCGGGTGCTGATAAAACGTCTCGCCCTCCTCTTCCGCCGGCAGACGCCAGGCGCAGACGGTAAGCGGCTGGGTCGGGTCTTCCTCACGCACCCAGCGGAACGCCAGCTTCATCAACACGTGCGCGCAGGTCTCCAGCTTCTCGTCGTACAACACCTCTTCCGTGCCCGTCGCGAAAATGCCGCGGTTTCCCGGCTCGTTATACAGATCCCACAGCAATACGCGCTTATCCTCGCGGAACTGGCGCACAACGTCGCGGATATAGCGCTCAATCTGTGGCCAGCAGTCTCGATCGCACACCTTGTCGCGCCCCGGGCTCGCCGCCGCCTGGCTGTTGTGTTTGCCCGGTACGGGCGGCTTTTGCGGGCCGAGGTACGGCTCATCGCCGGAGAAACCGCAGTCGTCCATCAGGGTCAGCATGGTGCTGAACCCGTTGTCGTCGGCAATCGTCAAAAAGCGGTCGATGCGCGCCATCAGCCCGTCGCGGTCGTGCTCCCATACGATAAACGGCAGGTTGATGCGCAGGGTGTTGTAGCCCGCCTCCGCCGCCCAGCCCAGCTCGCGCTCGATGGTAGCGGCATCGAAGGTCTCTTCCTGCCAGATATCGGTCCAGTTCACCGCTGTCGACGGCAGATAGTTGAACCCGCACAGCCAGCCTTTTTGCTGATACCACGCCTGTGCCTGTTCTTTACTCCACTGCTCTTTCATTACGCATCCTCTTGCTGATAATGTTTAGCTAATAAATATTAGCTGTGGGATAAATGCGCAAATCGCGGTGCAAAGAAAAGCGACGCCTCTCACAAAGTTCACGCTTCGATGAATGAGAAACGTGATCGGCGGCGCTAAAGCGTGCGGTTAGGGTATGATGCAAATTCGCGAAAGGGAGAGGACGGATGAAGCGAAAAACGAAGGTGACGATGAACGATATTGCGCGGGCGGCGGGCGTGTCGCAGGCGACGGTATCGCTGGTGCTTAACCAGTCCCGCAACATCAAGCTTAGCGAGGAGACCCGCCAGCGGGTGATTAGCGTCGCTACCGAGCTCGGCTACGACCGTCTTCCTGCCATTCACGCTCCGCGCAACCAGGAGGAGATCGCCCTGCTGGTCAGCTCGTTGCAGAGCTTCGACCCGTTTATCGACGCCATCAGCCAGGCGCGGGAAGCGGCGTGGCGCAACGAAACGTTGCTCACCGTCTACGACTACGGCGACGACGTGGAGCTGGCCCTGAACATCATCCGCCAGCTGGACAAGCGCAACTGCATTGGGATTATCCTTGCCTCTCCGGTCACGAACGTCGTCGATATGACGCCATTTCAGGACTGTACCCGCATCCCGCTGGTGCTGCTCAACCAGCGCGACCCTGGCTCGCCGCTGCTGCCGTCGTTTATCCCGGACGACTACGCCAACGCCTTCCAGGTGACTAAACACCTCATCGCCTGCGGCGCCAGCCGTATCGCCCACATCACCGGCGAGAGCTGGATGGAGGCCTCGCGCCAGCGTCTGGCGGGCTACCAGGCGGCATTGAAGCAGGCCGGTTTAACGTGTGATGAGAGCCTGGTGCGCCAGACCAACTGGCAGTTCAGCGAGTCCTTTACCGCCACCACGTCCCTGCTGGAACTGACCGAACGCCCGGACGCCATTTTCTGTGCCAGCGACTGGCTGGCGATTGGCTGCTACCAGGCGCTGGCGGTGAATGGCGTGCGTATCCCGCAGGACATGCTGCTGGCGGGCTACGACGACCAGAAGATCTCCGAGCAGCTCACCCCGCCGCTGACCAGTATCCAGTTGCCCTACAGCGAGCTGGGACGGCTAGCGGTGGAGTACCTGTGCAATCAGGAAGATGCCGCCACGCACGTGACGCTGGCGGGCAGGCTGAAAGTGCGCGCCTCAAGCCTCGTCTGAGGTAAACACCATGCCCGCATAGGGCTTCTCGCGACACGCCGCCAGCCGCGCGGCGAGGCTGCCCACGTGCAGCTCCAGCTTGTGCCCGTCCGGGTCGAGGAAATAGAACGACGCCCCCTCGCTTTTGTTCTGCTTCCAGATGGTGACGCCCGCCTGCTCAAGCCTTTGCGAGAGCGGTTCAAAATCCTCTTCCGCCACGGTAAACGCGTAGTGGGTGTAGTCACTCTCCTGCGGCGGCACGTACTGGCGCGCCTCGTCGTACGACAGGCAGACCCACAGATCGCCGCAGGTGAGATAGGCCCCGGTATTCCAGCGGGCGTGCAGCGTCAGCCCCAGCAACTCATGCCAGAAGGTGACGCTTTTTTGCAGGTCGCTGACCGCGAGGGTCAGATGGTTGAGTGATTGCAGCATGACGTGCCCTTTTATTTTTCGCGCCGGACGTGATACGGTAAAAGCATGAACATAAACCACGCCGTGCTCACCGTAAACCGCTGGTGGCTGCCTTCTTAAAGGCGGCGCGGAGTAGTTTTTCCCATTTTCAGATAGCCGCCGAAAGGCGGCTTTCTCACATCTAAGACCCCTTTCGGCATTACAACGTTAAGGAGTCTTTATGAACGCACCCACCATCCTCACCGGCGATCGCCCAACCGGCCCGCTGCACCTTGGCCACTTCGTCGGATCGCTGCGCCAGCGTGTGGCGCTGCAGCAGACGCACAACCAGTTTGTGCTGATTGCCGACCTGCAGGGGCTGACCGACAACGGCAGCAACCCGCAGAAAATCCGCGACAACATCCCCGAAGTGCTGGCCGACTACCTCGCCGCCGGCATCGACCCGAACCTGACCACGATCTGCCTACAATCCGCCCTGCCCGCCCTCGCCGAGCTGACGATGCTGTATATGAACGTCGTCACCGTCGCCCGCGTGGAGCGTAACCCGACGGTGAAAAATGAGATTGCGCAGAAGGGCTTCGCCCGCTCGCTGCCGGTCGGGTTTATGGCCTACCCCATCAGCCAGGCAGCGGACATCACCGCGTTTAAGGCCGAGTGCGTGCCCGTCGGCGACGACCAGTTGCCGATGATTGAGCAGACCAACGAGATTGTGCACAAGATGAACAGCCTGCTGCCCACCCCGGTGCTGCGCCACTGTAAGGCGATGCTGAGCGACACCAGCCGCCTGCCCGGCATCGACGGCAGCGCCAAGATGTCGAAATCGCTGGGCAACACGCTGCATCTTTCGGCCAGCGAAGAGACGATCCACCGTGCGGTCAGCGCCATGTACACCGACCCGAACCACCTGAAGGTGAGCGACCCGGGGCAGATTGAGGGGAACGTGGTGTTTACGTACCTCGACGCGTTTCATCCGGACAAGGATAAAGTGGCGGCGATGAAGGCGCACTATCAGGCGGGCGGGCTGGGTGACCGCGCGTGTAAGAACGAGCTGGAGGGGTGTTTGCAGGAGCTGATTGCGCCGATGCGGGAGCGGAGAGCGATGTATATGCGGGATAAGGGGGAATTGATGGCGATGCTGAAGCGCGGGACAGAACGGGCGCAGGGGGTGACGCAGGAGACGTTGAGGGAGGTGAAGGTGGGGTTGGGGGTGCCGGTGTTTTGAGAGTGTGAGTTAAGAGAGTTCGCGGTGGAGTGTATGGTACCGGCATGAAGCCGCTAACTCTTTTATTACGAAAATAAGCAAGGCGCAATAATTCTTAAACGCATTATTAGCCATAGTTGTTTGTCATTCTGTTAAGAGCGCTATATTTATAGACTCTTTTTATTTTAAACGTCGCGGCAAGCATTATGAGTAAGTTTATTATTTCCATGCTGAATACGTTACTTTGTGTTTTTGTGATTGTGTTATGCCTCATATGCGTGGGCGTCACTGATAACTGGAAAGAATGCACTATAGCAATAATCATCACTTTAGGATGCGCACATTTCATGGCCGTTTTACTGAATCGTGTATTGCCTCATAAGTTATCGATCTTAGAAGGAATAGTGGAATTATTGGGAGGGCCATTATTAGTTATAGGCGCAATTGTGTGCTTTGATGTATTCGAACCCTGGCCGCTAAAAATCATTGGGATGTTTGCGTGGACTGTTTTGATTTTCTTTGTACCTTCAATAATAAATCCCAGACGTTAATTCGGTCTATTAATCAATGTCTACGTCATTTCTTCACCCACGGAATCCAACATAATGTACCCCACTCTTTCGCAGGTCATTGAGGTTGTACGTCAGTCCTCGGGACATCATCGCAAGCGCATTGATGAGAACACCCTAATCGAAGCCGACCTCGATATATGCGGCATGGATGGCGATGCCCTGATTGAAGACTGCGAGGAAGCGTTTGGCGTTACGCTCGTCACTGAAGAAGATGGTTATGAGAAAATTTTTTCCCTCGCTGAAAACGAGTTTCTTTTTAGCACCGAGGGCATAGATTACTTTGGTATCTGCCGCTTGATTCGCAGGCTACGAGGCATTCCCGAACCTGTGATACGCGATTTAACCGTTGGCGAACTCCATGCTGTGCTGGTTAAGGCTGTGAAAGAGCAGATAAAGCACGAGTGGTTTTTTCTTAATACGGGCATGAGATGACATGCCCGTTACCTATCACTTTGGTCAGTTCAATATCACCCGTAGCGGTATTAAAGTTGAAGTGGTCAACAAAAACTGGCCACCGCGTTAGAGTTTTTCCAGTATCGGTTTTCTGATTCGTTTGGCGGTAACCCACCATTATATTCGTGCGGTCTTAGTGCGCTGTAATATCCAACGATATAGTCCGTTATTGCGTGAGCTGCATCGCTGAAGCTTACATAGCCCGTCGCCGGCACCCATTCGTTCTTCAGACTCCTGAAGAAGCGCTCCATTGGGCTGTTATCCCAGCAGTTTCCACGCCGACTCATACTCTGCCTGATCCGGTATCGCCACAGTAACTGCCGGAACTGCCTGCTCGTATAATGGCTGCCTTGATCGCTGTGGAACATCACCCCGACGGGCTTACCACGGGTTTCCCATGCCATTTCCAGTGCTTTCATGGTGAGCCTGCTGTCCGGCGAGAACGACATGGCCCAGCCCACTGGTTTTCTTGCGAACAGGTCGAGAACAACGGCGAGGTACGCCCAGCGCTTACCCGTCCAGATATAGGTCACATCACCGCACCACACCTGATTTGGTTCCGTTACGGCGAACTGTCGCTCAAGATGATTCGGGATAGCAACGTGCTCATGACCGCCACGCTTATACCGGTGAGTCGGCTGCTGGCAACTGACCAGCCCCAGCTCTTTCATGAGTCTGCCAGCAAGCCAGCGCCCCATCTGGTAGCCTCTCTGGGTTGCCATTGTGGCGATGCTTCTTGCTCCGGCAGAGCCGTGGCTGATGCCATGCAGTTCAAGTACCTGACTGCGTAATACAGCCCGTCTGCCGTCTGGCTTTTCAGGACGGTTTTTCCAGTATTTGTAGCTGCTGCGATGAACCCCGAACACATGGCAGAGAGTGGCCACAGGATAACGCGCCCTGAGTTTCCCGATTATCGAGAACTGTTCAGGGAGTCTGACATCAAGAGCGCGGTAGCCTTTTTTAATATTTCATTTTCCATTTCAATACGTTGTAGCTTTTTCCTGAGCTCACGGATTTCAATTTGTTCCGGGGTAATGGGGGAGGCTTTTGGTGTTTTGCCCTGCCGTTCATCACGTAATTGTTTCACCCATCGCGTCATTGTGGAAAGGCCGACATCCATAGCGCTGGCTGCATCTGCCACGGTGTAGTTCTGGTCAACGACCAGTTGAGCGGATTCGCGTTTAAACTCTGCGCTGAAATTTCTTTTTTTCATTATGACACCTGTGTTGTTCTGAGGTGAGCATATCACCTCTGTTCAGGTGGCCAAATTCAGTAAACCACTTCATACACCTCCGGCGATGATGCCTTTGTGGTGGTGTCCGATGCCGTCAGTGCTGGCGACGGTAAAACGGTAAATGTCCTACGTGCGCCTAATGTTGGCAGCTTCGTAGCATTGAAAGCCGACAACCTGAACGCAGCTAATCACGCCGCAGCTATCACCACGCTCGAATCCAAAGGGTTCGTATGCCGTCCATTCTTCACCTCTTAATCAAGGAAGATAAATAATGAGTAAAATCGCAATTGGGCGTGAGATGGTCGATTTAGCGCCAATCTTCCAGGCTCTGCCGGAACGTAACTATCTTATGAATGCCCTCGACCTATTCGACGGGGTAGGTGTTCAGAATCCGAAAGTGGTGGTGACACAGCTTCTGGATGATAACTACAGCCTGTTTAACACCCCGCAGAGCCGTTATTCATCAAACCACGACACTACCGCGCGTCAGAATGGCAAAGAATACCTTATCGAGATTCCTTGGTTTGCAAGGGAAGATGAGTTTAAACCTGTAGACGTACAAGGCCGCAGAGTGCAAGGAACGGACTACGAGCAAACCGTTACCGACCTGTACACCGAATACACTGGCAAACATAAGATTGCTTATCTGCGTACCCGTGAGTCTTACCTGGCCCGTGCTCTGTTCAAAGGTGAAGTTTATACGCCTGCAACTGATGACCTACTGATCTCTTATGCTGAACTGTTCGGTGTGGTGCCAATGACAGCCAGCGTGAATACAGCGACAGCGGCACAGGATTTTGATGCCATCTTAGACAAAGTTCAGGCTGCCGCAGGTGGATTGGCTGGACAGATTGAACGAGTGATCGTATTCGCTAAACCTGCTGCATTTAGCCAGATTCGCTTCTCTGACAGTATGTCTAAGGCGTTCCAGTATGTAGCGCCATATGACGACCGTAACCTATTCTACCAGCGTCACGAGCTTCTCCCTGGTGTTAGTACGTTTAGTCTGCCTGGTGCGCCGATCGACATTGTTAAAGTGACAGATCCGCTGATCCTTGCACAGATGCCAGATGATGCTGACATGGTGGCGGTGCCTGTGTTTAGCAAAGGCAACTCAAATCCTTATAAGAATATTTACGGCGCTGCCTCTGGCAACTTCGCGCTGATCGATGCAGCACCTGCTGAATACTACTCTTGGGGCTACCTGAGTGAGCGCGGCGATGCGTACCACGTTATGCACGAAAATTCGGCGTTGCCTGTCAATCATGCGTTAGGTATGCAGGTGAAAATCACCATCACTGCTTAATGAGCAAGCGGGAGCCTGACTCGCTGGAAATATTCAGGCGCTTTAATGAGGGATGCTTACTAACCCACAGCGCAATTGTGGCTCTGGTAGCATCCCTTTTTTGTTTCCCCCAGAACAAGAGGAAAAATACAGGTGGAACTAATCCTTAAATCAAATCGTGGTTTACACGTTCGACTGAGTGCAGACGATGCAGAAGGGCTGCTCAAGGTGAGCCAGCTTTGCGAGCTATTAGAGATTTCGTATACGGGCGTTAGAGCGCGTATTTTCCGTGGTGAAACCGTCGAAGCGGCAATTCATCACTTCTTGGATCAGAAAGGCGGTGGTAATGCTTGAGATTCACACAAGTTCTATCGTCAACACGGTACGTTTTCAAGTTTCGAAAGAGGACATTGCAGAGGCGAAGAAAGCCGCTGATGATCTTCAACGCCATTTTTCTAAGATTAAAGATCCGAAAATTCGGTTTCAGGCACAGCGCGCACGCCGACAATCAGCAAGGGAAAAAGTGGCAGATGCTAAAGCGGCTTCTCCCAAAACGTCCAATGACTTGAAGCAACAACGCCAGGCAGAAAAGGCAGGGAAAGCGCAAGCCAGAGAAGCAGCGAAAATTGCTAAACGTAATGAAACGGCTGACATCAAATTTAAATCGGCTGGCTTACAGCTCCGTGGGATTAAAGGCAAGTATGGTTTAGATCCCGCGAAACAATACGAGGCTCTTAAACTCATTCAACAAGAAACAGAAGCCTTTAAAAATGGGCTAATTTCAAGCCAACGAATGAATTTTACCATACGGCAGCGCATAACGGACTTGCGTAGGGAAGCGGCGCTCCAGGCAAAAATAACCGCATCTACACAGCAACAGGCGGCAGCACTCAGACATGCTAAGAAAACCGACTATGCAGGGGCTGCAAAGGGTATTAAAGAAAAAGGGCTGAATGTTATAGGTGGCGGTGCTGGCTTTGTTGGTGCTACTGCTGCATTAGCTGGCGGGGCAGGAGTCTTGTCTCGTATCAAGCAGCAAGGAGATGAAAATCTTGAGCTTGTCCGTATGTCGGAACGTACCAAACTGAATCCTAACGCTGTTAAGGCGATTGTATCTTGGGGGCAGCAGCACGGGGTTTCGAGCGCCAGCGTTGACAAGATCACGGATGGCTTCGGGAAAGATACCCGCGAGAGAATCAACGAAACATTATTAAATAGCCAGTTCAAAGGCGGTAAATGGTCTGGTGGAAATAGCGCCGTTGACGAAGTGTTAAATAAGTTTGGCTGGAACAAATCGCAGCTTTCACAGTATGCAGATAATCCGCTTGATTACCTACAATCGGTGGTAAATGAAGGCCAGCGTCGCGGGATGAAAGACGGTGAGATCGGGCATCTTCTCGAAAATACTTTTGATGATGGGATGCACTACCTCGATCTTTTCAAAAATAACGGTGAGCAGTTTATCTCCGTCCTGAAAAGCCTTGTTGAAAGTGGTCAAACTCTTAACGATGAGCAAATAAGGCAAACTCTGGCATATGGTGACCTGAGTGTAGCAATGGGTAATCTGATGAATGGCGTTGATAACAGTCTATTCACTGGCTTTATGTCCAGTTTTGCCGATAGCGGTGATGAGTTGGTGAAAAATACACAGGCAATCAATCAGAGTGCTGGGCTATTAGGTGAGGGATTAGGCGACCTTGCTAAACAGGTGTCGGGCTTCGTTGGGGAAATCTCCAATCTTGTGAGTGACATCAATGCAGGGCTTCGCGCTCGCTTCCCTGGTTGGTTTGCTGATAAAGATAAGCCAGCAGCTCAGGCGGTCTATGATGGCGTCACAGGAAGTGCTAACGGCGCGGCAGGGTGGATTCAAGAGCAAACGGGTTGGAATCCTCAGACAGTGGCTCCGGCTATTAAATCGTGGTTAGGTATTGATGATCAGCAAGCAGGGACAGCGGCGAACGAATATAACCTTGCAGGTGATTCTCTGCGTGATTCTGCAATGTCACTCAATAGCGGCAATCCACCAGCGTATAATCTGAATCCTACATTTAACCTGACGGTTGCACCGTCCGTACCACTGACAATCCAATCCGATACAGGCAGATTAGCCGACTATGTAGACTTCCAGGCGAGAGCTTCTCAAGCCAGCTTCGCACAGTCGCTAACGCTGCAAATGTCGTCTGGTCAATCGTCTACAGGTGGGTGATAGATCAAAGGGGCGTAAGCCCCTTTTTTTGATGGTTTCAACACTACAGCAATAAATCCACGTTTTTAAAAGGGACAGATTTAAAAAGATACCCCTGTAATCCCCAAACCCCCACCTCACGCAGTATTCCCAAACGTTCTCGATCCTCAATCCCTTCGATAATAACCTTGCCGCAGTGTTTTTGAATGGAAGCAATTAGCATGTAGAAGGTTGGTTTCTGCACCTGCTCATTAAAGAAGCAGCGATCTACCTTTACAACCTCAAAGTATCCTTCCATCAAACTAACTACATTCGCATTTCCTGCGCCAAGGTCATCGAGCCATAGCCCATTTACACCCTGGCTCAGCGATTTTAATAAGGGACTTTTCAATCCCTTATCCAAACCAAGGAAAAGCTCGGAAAGTTCAAGTTTGATGAATGGCATCGATTCGAAAGTTTGTCTAAGTATGTAGTCATGACGTATTAAAAAAGCCATTTGCTGATCAATGTTCAGTGTACAAAATAGATTCTTTCGTTCGAACCACGTTTGCATAGTGGCAATGTTTCCACATTGTTCGTATAGGAAAAGCCGCTTCCTATCTAAATCCCAAGATGAAATTACGAATTCAGGGTGAAGGGGGCGTCCATCTGAGGCAATGAAGCGAGTGAGAAGCTCAACGCCTAACAACCTCTCGTCAATGCTCACTATAGGCTCAGCAATGAATGTAGTATCCATAACAAATACCTTAAATTTTAATTAAAATTATATTGTAATTTTTATCACAATAAAGCAATAGTATTGCTAAAATTTGTGGTACGGATGCAGGGTTTTGACTAAGCGATTGATATAACATGACTTTTTACTTTTCGGTGGGTGTTTGCTGATTGTTATATATTAGTCTTGTGATGTATTTCTGGTTGTTTTTTTGCTCGGTTTTTTGTTTGATACTGGTTCATATTCACCTAAATATATAAGTAATGTAATAATGTTCTATTCGATAAGTTAACGAGGGGCTTACGCCCCTTTTTTATTGATTCTCTATCTCTGGATAGCGTAGCAATTCTATATACTGCCGTAGCTCAACAGGAGAGGCGGCATTCTTGCTGTACGTCTTGAAACTCTCTGTAGAGCCGCGCTCGTGACCGAGTAGCAGCGCAATGCGGTCTTCTGGTACTGGCTTTAACTTACCTCGACCAATTCCGCCCCTGTCCATTATTTGCGCGGCCTGGTGGCGTAACGAGTGAAAAACTTTCAACTCTGATCCCGCTTCGCCTAAAGCCTTTCGTTTAGCCCTCGTAAAACGCTGTGAATGCCACGTAGAGCGCTTTCCGTCTGCACGGTCAGTGATTGACGCACGATAGAACAAAAAGCCGTTGTAGGGCTTCTCACGAAGCGACAACACCAACGGAGTGATCAGACTGTGGCAGGGGATGATACGGGCGGCTGATTTGCTCTTACCCTCTGTCACTTCGAAGCATAGCACCCCCTCGATCTCCTTGATGTTGGTTGCACGTAACGAACAGATTTCATTAAGGCGCATACCGCTATACATCCCGATCAGCGTTACGTTCTGCATCTCTTCATCATCTGCCATCACTGCGAACACTTTCGCTAATTCGCCAGGCTCAAACACTTCATAGCTCACCTTGCTACTTTTGCTTTCGAGACCATGACCGCGCCAGATGTTTTCTTGTGGTGCATCGTGGTAACGGTTACGAGCCAGATCCCAGATCTGCGCCAGTGCGCTGACGTAGTTTTGTATGGTCTGTGGTGCTTTCTCCGTCTTGAGCTTATCAAGCCAGCCTGTAACGGTGGTTCGGTTAACGTCACGAAGCTGAACATCACGCTTTTTCAGATGTTCTAAGAGCACTTCTACGGCCTTGTTGGTCTTCGATAACGTGGTGAGTTTGCGCTTCTCGCTGAACTGGAGAATGTATTGATCCCGCATCCTCAAGAGGGAAGGGCAACTCATTACAGGTGCGCTTAATGGTTCCGGCGCTTCGTGTGCATACGTCCCGATCCGGCGTAGCTCATTCAGTATTTGCTCAACCTTCGAGCCTCGATCACGCTGTGGCTTTACCAGGTTACGAATCTTAAACCACTCCAGGGCAACCGCATCACGAAAGAGACGGGCTTCGCGCACATCGCGTGTGCCTGTGCTCTTCACATAGTTGTGTCGTCCTCCGAACAGATGACGCATGTACTTTGGTATGGCGATCCTCACCAGATAGTTTCCGCATGGATCTAAAACTAAGTAACGATCTCGCTTGTAAATCATGTTCACCCCAGCTATTTTGTCAGGGCTTTTGCACATGATTTTGAATAGTGTGAAATGTCGAAGTCTTTACCTGTTTTTCCAGTTGATTCAAAGGATTGCAGGAGCTTGTCAGACAAGCGAACGACCGTAGAAATACGTGCCGGTTCGAGTCCGGCCTTCGGCACCATTAGTACTTCCAAGATCATCCGAGATAGTCCAATTATCCCTTAAAAATCAATGCTTGCAGCGATTTTTACGTCCTGAGTTGTCCGAGGTTGTCCGTTGAAATCCGGATGTCATTGGGGGCATAATTGGGGGCATCTTAACTTCGATTAGAAATGTGCCCCCAAAATGAAGCTCAACGCCAGGCAGGTAGAGACCGCAAAGCCCAAAGACAAAACCTACAAAATGGCCGATGGCGGCGGTTTGTATCTCGAAGTTTCGGCTAAGGGGTCTAAATACTGGCGCATGAAATACAGACGCCCCTCTGACAAAAAAGAGGATCGCCTTGCTTTTGGTGTTTGGCCTACCGTGACGCTTGCTCAGGCAAGAGCCAAGCGCGACGAAGCTAAAAAGCTGTTAGTACAGGGCATTGACCCAAAAGCCGAACAGAAAGAAGCTCAGGCCGAAAACGCGGGAGCATATACTTTTGAAACCATTGCTCGCGAATGGCATGCCAGTAACAAGCGATGGAGTGAAGACCATCGATCGCGCGTTCTTCGCTATCTTGAGCTTTATATCTTCCCTCATATCGGTTCGTCTGACATTCGCCAGCTCAAAACCAGCCACCTGTTAGCCCCGATTAAAAAAGTTGATGCCAGTGGCAAACATGACGTCGCGCAGCGTCTTCAGCAGCGTGTCACGGCCATTATGCGTTATGCCGTGCAGAATGATTACATCGACTCTAACCCGGCCAGTGATATGGCTGGTGCTTTATCAACAACCAAAGCACGACACTATCCTGCTTTACCCTCTAGTCTGTTCCCTGAGTTTCTTGCTCGTCTTGCTGCATATCGTGGCCGCATAATGACACGGATTGCGGTCGAGATTTCCTTGTTAACTTTTGTGCGTTCAAGTGAGTTGCGTTTTGCTCGTTGGGAAGAATTTGATTTTGATAAATCGCTGTGGCGTGTGCCTGCAAAACGAGAGGAAATTAAAGGTGTACGTTACTCGTATCGTGGAATGAAAATGAAAGAGGAACATATCGTTCCGCTTAGTCGCCAGGCTATGGTGTTGTTGGAACAGCTTAAGAAAATCAGTGGTGATAAAGAGCTTCTTTTCCCCGGAGATCATGATGCAACTAAGGTCATGAGCGAAAACACGGTGAATAGTGCGTTGCGTGCCATGGGTTATGACACGAAAACCGAAGTTTGCGGGCACGGATTTAGAACGATGGCGCGTGGTGCGTTGGGTGAGTCAGGATTATGGAGCGATGACGCGATAGAACGGCAGTTGAGCCATTCGGAGCGTAATAATGTACGTGCAGCGTATATTCATACATCTGAACATTTAGATGAGCGCCGACTGATGGTTCAATGGTGGGCTAATTATATAGATGCAAATAAAAAAATGTATATTAGCCCTTATGATTTTGCTAATAATAAATAGCCTTTGGTTTTTTCAATACATATGAATGCCATGCAACGAAGATTTCTCTTCAAAGCATGGCAAGTCAAACATTTTATATCCAAGATATAGGGCTTCCAATACAACCTTTATGTGGATAATTTATAAACCAATCATAAGCTTGGTTCACCATTTCATCACTAAAATTAGTAATATAATCTCGTGAGTTGGGATAGATCTTCTCACCTGTTGTTGGGAAAATAGGTGCATCAATAAAATTATCGCCGAAGTAAATAAAATTTGTACTTATCAAAACATGGAGGCTCGTTAAGTCTCTATCCATATTATCTTGGTTAATCCGCCCATCTTCAAAACTATGATGAGAGTCCTCTTGAGTCCAATTACCATTGCTATCAACATGATAAATATTGTCTCCAAAAGCATTCTGCTTATTACTATAAAAATGTGGTTTTTTATATTTAAATCTCTGGTCTTCCCAATATTCTTGGAATGACATTTTTTCTTCAACTAACATCACATAAATGAGTTTATCTTTTAGATTCAGGTGAGAGCTCCCACATCCAAAAATCAAATCGCCGGGCTGGGCAGAATTTCTTATTTTTGGCTTGCATGTTGCAAGCGTACAGTAATCATGGAAAGGGTTTGGGGCGAACCCAAAATCCCTAACTATTTTGTATGAGAATATTCTTCTTTTCATTGGCATTTAACTCTATTAATATCTCTTTTTGTCATTGGATTACATTCCGAATCCTCCCAGATGCTTGTTCCCCCAAGGCTGGATGACACCGATGGGCTCTTAATTGGAAGTACTGAATTTGCTTTTTCATCTATTTCCTTCGGGATATAATTAGACTTACCTCTAATACCAATAATGTTACAACCTTGTCCCTTTGCACCGCTCACAGCACCGCTAAATGATGGGTAATTTTCGCATTTCTCGTCGAGTAAAAAAATACAAACATCAGCATTTCTCTGACATTCTAATAGCTCGGGTGTTTTCGTTTCCTTATCCCAAGAGTTTTGTAATTCCACCAGACATATGTCATAACCCTCGTTTGATAGACGAGATTCAACTTCATCTAACATATATTCTGTTTCTGCTATATATACAACGCACGCTTTACTCATATTTCCTCTCTATATATCCAATCTATAGTTTTTAGTTCTCTCTTCTATACTCATTCCAGAAGATAAAAGGATTGTTTTTCTAAATTCAGTTTGTCCACCATAGCTAGGGTGTCTGACTATGCTATGTTTCACCCCTAAATAATTTAGTTCATTTGAGGCATCTCTCCCTAGGGCAAATACTTTATTGAATTTGTAAATCTTCATCAACTCTAGAAAAAAAAAGGAAGCTTGGTGAAACTCCTTTTTTGTATGGCATCTGTTTGACATGGAATCATTTTTTTCATGGGGGTGAAATGGGAAAATGTTCCATAAAAAAGGAGGTTCATCTAAAAGATTAATTAGACTCCAAACCTCGGATGCAGTTCTTTCCTTGACACAAATAGTTTTGGTCGATTTGTAAAATGAATCGGTATTGAGACTTTTAGCTGCAAGATCAAGATGAAACTCATCTGTTAATGCTAGCCCAGTTCGACGCCCTCCCCGGTACCCTAGATCTCGCCCAACCCAGATCGCATCAATTCTTAGACTTAAACTGGCTGTTAGGTAGCGCTCCAGATTGCTTAGTCGAAGATTAGGGGCTCCTTCAGTGTCATGAATACTACATATATCTCTATAAGGATTGAAAACATTATCACTAGTAAAATCCCTAAGTTGTGATAGTAACTTAAGTATGGCTACATGTTCTTTTTTTCTTCTCATTTTAAATCTCTTCAAAAAAAACAATGTGATTTTCAAAATCAGCAGTGATTTTACCATTCCTTTTTTCTTTTAAATTTCTGAATATATTGTATCCATCTAATATTGCTTTTTCCCATTGCCATAAATAAGCATTATCAACTTCATAGCCTTTAACAAACTCTTGAATGAACTTTAAAATATCATAATCGAGGCGTGTTACATTTTCGAATAATGACTGTTTTATTGCTCTGCTGAAAATGAAGGTTGAAATCCCTTCTTCTATAATTATTGCTCTTGCACCATCCTGATTTTCATCTGTTGACGAAATACTTTTTCTTTTCAGGTGTAATAAAGCCCTTAAGACTGGTGACCAACCTAAGTGAACAGCGTAACATATATGAAAAACGTCATGAAATCTGTAATCATCCTTATCTTTTTTATTGTCTGTTAGACGATCGCCTATATTAACCCCCTGACATTGCTGTATTACATATTTTTTATTACTTACACTAATCTCCTTGAAAACAAAAACCATCTTTGGTGGGAATCTTTCATAATTGGCATAATTAATATCAAATGGATCTGGGTATATGTATTTATCAGGCCACCTGCTGTTTATTTTCTTTAAATTATAGTCTATCGCTCTTGATATGCTTATTTTTTTTGAAAAGCAGAACAGTAGCAGATTACTTACAAAGATAGAAATTGTAATTTCTTTTTCATTATGGTTGTTTGTGTTTTTTGATGAGTAGAGAGAAACAAAGCTACCAAGGGAAATAGTTAGTTGAAGTGATATTTCTACTGTGTTTAACTTTAAGTTGTTGTTTGTCGAGAAGGAGTCAATTAAACTTAAATTTGTAAGTGTAGATGGCTGGATGTTATTTTCTTTTAAGTTTATTTTCTGGATTGCATTATTTACTATGTTATCAATCCTGAAGTTTTCTCTGTTTATTATCGATGTGACGTACCATAAGACATCACCTAATTCTTCATGGAGATGCTCTTCAATTGTATTTGCTTTTAATGAGTCTCTTTGCTCTTTTTTTACTAGGCTTACTAAGTCACCGACTTCTCCTACTAAACCCAATACTATAAAACGAGGATTGTCGGTAGGTAGTTTATCTGACTTACGAACACTTTCTTGATAATCGCTATAGGTAATCATTTTGACTCTCCAATACCGAATGTAAGCTTAGTTAAAATTATTTATATCATGTAATTGTTTTTTACAAGTTGAATTTTATTGAATTATAACTTGTTGATTAGTAAGGGTGGTGGTTATTATTTTTATGTAAAATATTGGAAAATAAAGAAAGGTGGGTTTTTTATCTATGTTTTGCTGTAAAATAAAAATAATAGATTATTTTTCCATCTGGTATCCTACTTATAAGGAGCTAGACTAAAAGAATATCCGGCACTCTTATGGACATAATAATTTTATTTTTTGTGATCTTGCGCTCAGAACTCATTTCTCCACTTCTGCCCTCGTCTTCTGATAACCTCAAAGGCTCGTCACGCCTTCAAATATCTCCGACCTACCCACCGACACTCCCGCGAACCCGCGCAGCGCAGCGACGCTCAGGCCGCGAAATTAAATATCATTAAATAAATACTTTACCGCTGGCGCGCAGTGCTTTCCCCGCCTCGCCTGCCCGCTTAAGGGGGCGCTTTTAATGCAGATGCATGATCGGCCTCAGGGTGCGCCAGTGCTGGCGCTGGCGGGGAATTCAGTGTCGTTAAAACGCATGCAAAACCATGCACCTATGCATGCATGGCTTTTATACGTAAAAATGGCGGGATTTTCGGGGATTTTTAAGCGGACTACTGCACGGCCAGTTCTGCACGGCGGCGGGTGTAATTCAGGTTCTGTGCAGGCGTGAATTTTTCACGACTATCATCGCACGAAGCCGCGTCAGGTCTGAATCCGATGGCCGTTAAAATGTCATTATCCTGCGCCGAATAATTAATTTTTTCACCGGCGACCAGCCAGAGCTGTAGCGCCTCGCGCAGATAGTCGAGTGAGTGCTGCATGGCGCAGCGCTGAACGGCGGGGTGTTGCCCGGGATAATTCATCAGTTCAGGGGCAAGGGCGGCGGCCAGCTCCGCGCCGTGCACCTGCATAAAATCATTTAAACGGTCGCGGATACTGATGCGCTGCACCTCCTCATGCGAGCGGATATAGCGACCGGCAGCCTGATTAATTTCCCATTTTTTCACGTCGATAATCTCGCGCAGGGTTTGCAGGCTCCGGCCGCTGTGGCCGCTGCCGGCAAGCTGTTCGCGGTATGCCTGTTCGGCCTGCGTCAGTTCTTCCCTGCGTTGCAGCCAGGCGGATTTATTTGCCTGACAGGCCTCAAAGGCTTTCTGTAGCGTCAGTGTGGTCACGTATGTTTCTCCTGATGACTGGCCGTGCTTACGCACCGGCATGGTTAACGGTGGCCGCCGGTGCGGGTAGCGGGATAACCGGCTCTGTCACCGGTGAACGAATAACCCCGTCGATGGATTCAAGCGTGCGGAACGTGGCCGAGCACTCGATGTTCATGCACTGGTGATAGCGCTGTTTGACGTTATCGGACAGATAGCGACTGGTGCGGGAATGCGCGCTGGTTTTGCAGAACGGGCAGTGAAACATGCTTACCCCTCCGCTTCTGTCTCGCCATTTTCAGCCAGCTTTCTGGCAAGCATCATTCTCTTCGCAGGGCTGCGTAACAGCTCCGTATCAACGTCAGTAATCTGCGGCCGGTGCATGCCCGTTACGGACAACACCGGCTCCTGCGTCATATCGAAGTGATACAGGCTGCCCTGACGGCTCAGCGCATCGCGCAGCTCGCCGGTGGCCACGGACTGCGGGGCGCTTTCACCCTTCATTTCGAGAGCACTAACACGCAGCAGGAAAGCGCGGATGAGGGCGACAGGAACCGCATTGACAGCCTGAGCCCATTCCGCACCGGCATAAGCGGTAAAGGCATCTTCATGCGCTGAAAGGTATTTATTGCCGGTGGAGCAGGCATTCAGCATGGCGCGTGTTCGGTCAGTCTCCAGCTCCGCAATCAGGCCGGTAAACTCGTCGGCCAGCTCGCGACTGGCGATACGCCTGCTGTGCTCAGCTTTCATTTCAGGCGTGAGACTGCCGCGCAGGGTGCGAAAGCGGCTGCGCCAGTCCTGCTCCGCCTCAGCGCTCTCATCGAGGGCTGTCTGCCGCTCCTGCTTACAGCGTTCAATGGACGTATCAATCTCTTTCAGCGCCTGCATGCTGGCCGCGTGGGTGTCTCTGGCAGCAGTGAATGCGCTCAGCTTGTCGGTGATGTGCGGACTGTTCTCTGCGTACTGCTGAGCGGCTACATCTTGCAGGGCGGTGATGAGTGTTTCGGGTTTCATGTTCAGGCTCTCCGTTTATTCAACCTGTAATGATTCTGCCCTTCATCACACAACATCTCGATTCATTGCAGTTGTGGCAGTTCTGGCACAAACAGCACTCAAAACCCGGCTGGCCAGAGAAAGGTCTCAGCAAAACCTTACTCATCGTTTGTTTTTTTACTTATAACTATTCACCACTGTTCACTGAAAAGAAAAAGACAATTAATACAGTAAGATAAGGGGTGAACAGTTGAGGTTGTGACTGTTCACCAACTGTTCACCAACTGTTCACGCTATAGAAATTTAGCATTGCCTCATAATTACGTTAATTTCTATTAATTAACATATAACCATAGGTGTAATTAATCGAAGATAAATTCTTATTTCCGCCTGAAGCCATTTAAAGTCATTTAAAGCAATTTGAAATTTTGCTGCTCAAAATTCAGACAGTCTGTGCCATGCCTCATACAAAATTCACTTGTTGCATCAGACCAAAATATTCACAAAATAGAGCGCTACCTGATACCGGACGGAAACGTCCGGATCTCTGCGGATATTAACGAGGTAGCGTTATGCATACAGTTTCATCAGCACTATCGACCCACACTGGCACGCACCCGATGCCGGTTTCATCCCCGGCTCAGGAACGTTTTTTACGTCTTCCGGAAGTAATTCATCAGTGCGGCCTGTCCCGCTCCACGCTCTACGATTTAATTGCCCGTGATGCTTTCCCGGCTCAGGTTTCCCTCGGGGGTAAGAATGTCGCTTGGCTACAATCTGAAATCACGGCGTGGATGGAAGAACGTATCGCCCACCGTAACCGGAAATACAACGCATGAATCAGAACCGTTTTCACAAAGCCCCTTTTTCTGGCTTGCATCTGTTGTGTGTTTCCTGGTACATTTTTGTCGCTGTCGCAAAATCGACAGCCGGGCGTAGGAACCCGTGTTACTTCAAGGCGACACCAGACGCGCCATGCGTCTTTTTTTACGTCGTTGCTCAGGCACACCTTATTTTTGGGCTGTGGTGGTTTCACACCAGCCTGTATCAGATAATGGTGGTCCGGGCGGGGCAGCCCTCGGGCTGGCCGGTTTCCTTGAAGGCCGGTATTCCTACCCCCGTCCGGGCTACCACCCATGAGTGTAGGAACTCTGGTGGTAGCAATAACCGCTACTTCAAGGAGGTTGCCCCTATGGCTACGACCCTCACCCCGTCACACCCGCAGTTTGTCTTTGTGTTTGCCGCCGTCCGTCGCGCAGACCGTAAGCCCCGTATCTGTATGCTCCGCACCGTTGCCGGTGACGAGCTGGCCGCCCGTCGCACCCTTGTCCGCGAATACGTGCTTTCCCTTGCCGCCCGTCTGCCGGTTGTGGAGGTGTCACATGCCTAATAAAAACACACCTCAGACCGTCTCAGCGCGTCGTGATGACCTTAACCCCATGCAGGAACACCTCAGCATAGAGGCGTATCATAAACTCAATCGCGCAAGCGCCGTCTCACAGTTCATTGGTGGAGATTTGCTGCACCGTGAACTGAACGGTCTACACCAGCTATACCTGCCGCAGATTTTTAGTTATATCCATGAGGACGTTAGCTACGTACTGGAAGAGCTGAAAGCCAAAGGCCTGTGCCGTGACTTTCTCGCCACGACATCGGGGAATGGAGGGGAGCACCATGTTTGATTTCCCTCAGCCGGGTGAAACATACCGTTGTTCAGGCTTTCCTGACGTGGTGGTGTCAGGCATTCTGGCCGACGGTATTCCATGGGATATGCCGTACCGCTGCCCGGGGCAAGTCTGGAATCCCTACCGGCGCACCTACACCATCCTCATTCGTATTATCGCTACTGGTGATATGGCAGAAATTCCACTCGGTCGTTTTTTGCGTGAATTTACCTGCGAGTCTCCCGACGTATTTAAACGCAGTCCTGAAAACCGCCATGCTGTTCTGAGTGAGCTTGCCGCAGACCCGGAATTACAGAAATACCGGGTGCGGAATATCGATAAATATCCTGACGATATTCCCCCGGTTAAACGCCCGGCACCGGTGGCGTATAAATGGCGAAATAATTTCAGGCCGGAAACGGAAATAAAACCGGATAACAGCTACCGCCATTATCTGTAATTACAAAACGATAACGAATATTAAATGTGCGTATCTGCGCAGGGATACGCACGACCTCAGGAGACGAAATTATGCCTGTTAACAGTGCAGAACGGCCGCAAAATATAAATCAGCCCACCATCAGCCGGGCAGACCTTGAATGCCTTGAACACCTTCGCAACGTCGGCCAGCTCGTCGGCGATCTGATGCAGGTGCAGGACTGTACGGCCATTCGTCGTGACCCTGCGCAGCAGTTACAGCTCACCTCCGTGATTTACCTTATGACCGCCCAGCTCAACGGCGTGGTCGAACACTGCAATCAGCGCTGGCTGACCGGGGAGGGTAACGTATGAAAAAGCCACTACCGCCCATATTACGCGCCGCGCTGTATCGCCGCGCTGTCGCCTGTGCGTGGCTGACAGTATGCGAACGTCAGCACCGCTACCCGCACCTCACCCTCGACGCGCTGGAAAGTACCATTGCCGACGAGCTGGAGGGCTTCTACCTGCGCCAGCATGGCGAGGAGAAAGGTCGCCAGATTGCCTGTGCGCTGCTGGAGGATTTAATGGAAGCTGGTCCACTGAAAGCCGCTCCGTCACTGTCCTTTCTCGGGCTTGCCGTAATGGATGAACTTTGCGCCCGTCACATGCAATCGCCTGTTATGCACTGAGGGAGAAAATAACGATGAAAATGAACGTAACAGAGACGGTAAAACAGGCGTGCGGCCACTGGCCGCACATTCTCCCGGCGCTGGGTGTGAAGGTCATAAAAAACCGGCATCAGGCCTGTCCGGTGTGCGGCGGCTCTGACCGTTTTCGCTTTGACGATAGAGAGGGGCGCGGGACGTGGTACTGCAACCAGTGCGGTGCGGGTGACGGACTTAAGCTGGTAGAGAAAGTGTTCGGCATGAACGCATCAGAGGCTGCCGGGAAGGTGAACGCCGTGACCGGCAACCTGCCGCCGGTTGCCCCGGAAGTGATTGCGGCCGCAGAGGCTGAAACCGATACCGACCGCAAAGCGGCGGCCGCACTGGCCGTCAGGCTCATGGAGAAAACCCGACCGGCCAGCGGCAACGCCTACCTGACCCGCAAGGGCTTCCCCGACCGGGAATGTCCGGTACTGTCGGCCACACACAAAACCGGCGGCGTGACGTTTCGCGCCGGTGATGTGGTTGTACCGCTGTATGACGATACCGGCGCACTGGTTAACCTTCAGCTTATCAGTTCTGACGGTCTCAAACGCACCCTGAAAGGCGGGGCGGTAAAAGGAGCGTGCCACACCATCGAAGGAAAAAAACAGGCCGGAAAACGCCTGTGGATAGCGGAGGGCTATGCGACCGCGCTCACCGTGCATCACCTGACCGGTGAAACCGTTATGGTGGCGTTGTCGTCCGTGAACCTCCTTTCTCTGGCGAGCCTTGTCCGCCAGAAACACCCGGCCTGTCAGATTGTCCTCGCCGCCGACCGTGACCTTAACGGTGACGGCCAGAACAAAGCCGCTGTGGCCGCAGGAGCCTGCGAGGGCATTGTCGCCCTGTCGCCGGTATTCGGTGACTGGAATGATGCGTTTATGCAGCACGGCGAAGAGGCAACGCGGAAAGCGATTTATGACGCCATCCGGCCACCGGCTGACAGTCCTTTCACTACCATGAGCGAAGCGGAATTTACCGCCATGAGCACCAGTGAAAAGGCAATGCGAGTACATGAGCATTACGGCGAAGCGCTGGCCGTGGATGCGAACGGCCAGCTCCTCTCCCGCTATGAGGCCGGGATATGGAAAATCATTCCACCGTCTGACTTTGCGCGCGACGTGGCCGGGTTGTTCCAGCGTCTGCGCGCCCCGTTCTCGTCGGGGAAAATTGCCTCGGTGGTGGAGACCCTGAAACTGATTATTCCGCAGCAGGATGCCCCGGCACGGCGTCTGATTGGCTTTCGCAACGGCGTACTCGATACCGCCACCGGCACATTCAACCCGCACCATAAATCACACTGGCTGCGCACGCTCTGTGATGTCGATTTTACCCCCCCGGTGGAAGGTGAAACACTCGAAACCCACGCCCCGGATTTCTGGCGCTGGCTCGACCGTGCCGCCGGTGGCAGACCGGAAAAGCGCGACGTGATACTTGCCGCCCTGTTTATGGTGCTGGCGAACCGTTACGACTGGCAGCTCTTTCTCGAAGTCACCGGTCCCGGCGGGAGCGGAAAAAGTATTCTGGCCGAAATTGCGACGATGCTTGCCGGGGAAGATAACGCCACGTCGGCCACCATCGAAACGCTGGAATCACCCCGCGAACGTGCGGCTCTGATTGGCTTCTCGCTGATTCGCCTGCCTGACCAGGAAAAGTGGAGCGGTGACGGGGCAGGACTAAAGGCCATCACCGGCGGGGATGCGGTCTCGGTAGACCCGAAATACAAGGATGCATACTCCACCCATATTCCGGCGGTGATCCTGGCCGTGAACAATAACCCGATGCGCTTTACCGACCGCAGCGGCGGTGTTTCCCGTCGCCGGGTGATCCTGCATTTCCCGGAACAGATTGCCCCGGATGAACGCGACCCGCAGCTAAAAAACAAAATCGCTCGCGAGCTGGCCGTAATTGTGCGCCAGCTTATGCAAAAGTTCAGCGACCCGATGACTGCCCGTGCTCTGCTCCAGTCACAGCAGAACTCCGACGAGGCGCTCAGTATTAAACGCGATGCTGATCCGACATTTGATTTTTGCGGCTATCTGGAAGCACTGCCGGAGCCTGAGGGTATGTATATTGGCAATGCCAACATCATTCCGCGCCAGCCGCGCCTGTATCTGTATCATGCCTATCTGGCGTATATGGAAGCCCACGGCTACAAGAATACACTCAGCCTCACCATGTTCGGTAAGGGACTGCCGGCCATGCTGAAAGAGTACGGGCTAAGTTATGAGAAGCGCCGAAAAAATCAGGGCATACAGACAAATCTGGCACTCAGAGAGGAAAGTAACGCCGACTGGTTGCCAAAATGTGATGACCCTATAGCGAAATAACCTACCCTGACCGGCAATAGCCGGTCTTTTTTTACCTGTAAAACGGCAAAAGTGAACAGTAAAGTATTCACTGTTCACCAACCGTTCACTACTTAACCATTTGAATGTATTTAATAAAATACCGTAGTGAACAGTGTGAACAGTTTTTCCAAAAAAAAGTTTTTCTGTTCTGGTTTGGATCCGTACAACGGATCCAAACCGAAGATAGGATGAGTAATCTTTTTTCAGTTAAACCAATTAGTTGAGTTTAAAATTATCAAAATAAATGGTGGGGGCACAAAAGGGGGCACTTTGAAGTGTGCTTTATATTTTTTATTTATATTTTATAGGGTTAAATGATGATTTGAGTCCGGCCTTCGCACTCATCCTCTAAACACCTCCCTCCGATGCCACTCTACAAACCCCTCCCTTGGATAATTCCCTTTCACCATCGGTAGCGCAATCTGCTTCTCGGCAAAATCCCAGAACAACCGCCCAACGATCCCATTCCCATTCACCGCCTCTGACACCAGCACCCGCATACTCTCATCCAGCCCAATCGATCCTTTATCAAATGCCTTATGATGAATTGCACACAGCGCCAGTCCATTCGGGATCTCACACGGTCCACCAAACTGCTTCCACTTGATATGCGCGGCTTCGAGTCCAACGGAGGCGTTATCATGTCGCATGTTGAATCCGCAGATGGCACATTCATAGTTATACGCACGCAACACCTGCTGGCGGAACAGCGGATCGCGAACCTTACGGATCTGCTGGATATCAAACCCCATCTCATCCGCGATCTCTTCCTGAATGCTTTCAGGAAAATGCG
Organism: Enterobacter cloacae complex sp. ECL411; assembly: GCF_021869665.1. Lineage (NCBI taxonomy): Bacteria > Pseudomonadati > Pseudomonadota > Gammaproteobacteria > Enterobacterales > Enterobacteriaceae > Enterobacter > Enterobacter cloacae complex sp. ECL411. The sequence goes on along the minus strand of NZ_CP091486.1, from coordinate 545,925 downwards.
CTTCAAGGATCTGCTGCGCCAGCGAGCCGATCAGGTTTTTGTTCTTACTCAGCAACGCAAAGTGTTCTTCATCAAACCCGCCTGCGACGTTATGTTCCACAAGTTCTTTAACAGGCGGTTGCTTACTGCCAGTGGTCGAACAGAACTCAGTATTCTTCAGATCCCAAAATCCATCACCTTTGAGCCGCCAGAAAGGCATATTCGGGTAATGCGCCTTCCTCTGTGGGCCAAAGCGTTCTAACAGGCTAAGCAGCTGCTCGTGGACCTCGGTTCCATAATCAAAAAGTCTCGCATGCCCATGCTGATAGTTCGCCAGCACGTACAGAAGCAATAAAGGTTTATGCGGCGCACGCTGCTCGCCTTTTCGCCAGATGGTGATGTCGGCAATTGCCTGTTCGAGAGTTTTGCTGGAAGCCATCGCGTTACGAAAGAAGGTAAATAATTGCGATGATGCTCGCAAAGCCCGGACCAATCAACCCGCAATCAACAAAAAACATGACCTTACCGCACACTCAACTATTTCCTGAATCCTCCTCGCAAATTCCAAATTCTCCCACACCAAACCGCTGTATTTATATTCAGTCCTGTATAATGAGCACCAGAAATTACGCCGAACGGCAAAGGAAGTATCAAAGAGAATTTGAAGAAGAATTCGCGATATGAAGGTGCTGCAACACCCCCATACCGCTAACCACCAACAACTACGGAGAAGTTGAAAATGGCTGCGACGAATTTTAAGCCAGAGTTTACCGTTTGCAAAACAGAATCAGACGCTTTCACCGGCATGATTGAAAACCGCGAGCTGGTACGCAAAAACAGCGCCCGCCGTCTGCACGGCAACCAGACCAACGTGGCACCCGTCCATCCACGCGCGGAAACACCGAAGGACAGTGCCGCCTGCTGCGAACTGTATGCACGCATAGATATGAAATACCTTCTCCTAGGCGGCGACTGGTTAACCCGTGCAGGCTTTATCAACGGTATGCCTGTGAAAATCCGCGCCATGAAAGACTGCATCGTGATTACCCCACAGCATACAAGAGAATTATGGGGATGTCTGGAAGGTATGAGTGTGGTGAATATAAATAAGCAGAAAGTCGTGCAGTGGTTAAAAACGTTTCCGGGAGCGCTGAATGATACGGGAGATATACCTATGGTGAAGCGCGGAAATGGTCTGGCAAAGTAAGAATAATATCTAAAATATCCCTTCATTAATCATGTAAAAGGATAAGTTAATACGGGCTTGAATACGCATGCCCGTATTTTTCCTTTTTTAAATGCATTATCTAACTCCGCTGGTGCACTCAATAAATCGGTTGTAACATTCTCCGCAAAGCGACAGGGAGGATTGCTATGCAGATTTGTAGGATGGATTATAATGATGTCTCCGCCGATGGAAGAAAGCTGAAACTACACGTTTATGGCGTTGGGACGTTTCCCGTTTTTTCAGGAATAGAACCCGTAACCAGTATTGCAGAGTGCGCCTTTATCAGGAATGCAGCATTACCTTTGGGTACGTACTGGATCGTTGATGCACCGGAAGGCAGTATTGCTAATCGGGTTGAACGGTTTGTAAAAGACTTCAAGAACGGGACCGATCATTCTGAATAGTTCGGCTTGTTTAATGCTTCGACCATGGCTGATTGAAGTGGTTTACTGAATTTGGCCACCTGAACAGAGGTGATATGCTCACCTCAGAACAACACAGGTGTCATAATGAAAAAAAGAAATTTCAGCGCAGAGTTTAAACGCGAATCCGCTCAACTGGTCGTTGACCAGAACTACACCGTGGCAGATGCAGCCAGCGCTATGGATGTCGGCCTTTCCACAATGACGCGATGGGTGAAACAATTACGTGATGAACGGCAGGGCAAAACACCAAAAGCCTCCCCCATTACCCCGGAACAAATTGAAATCCGTGAGCTCAGGAAAAAGCTACAACGTATTGAAATGGAAAATGAAATATTAAAAAAGGCTACCGCGCTCTTGATGTCAGACTCCCTGAACAGTTCTCGATAATCGGGAAACTCAGGGCGCGTTATCCTGTGGCCACTCTCTGCCATGTGTTCGGGGTTCATCGCAGCAGCTACAAATACTGGAAAAACCGTCCTGAAAAGCCAGACGGCAGACGGGCTGTATTACGCAGTCAGGTACTTGAACTGCATGGCATCAGCCACGGCTCTGCCGGAGCAAGAAGCATCGCCACAATGGCAACCCAGAGAGGCTACCAGATGGGGCGCTGGCTTGCTGGCAGACTCATGAAAGAGCTGGGGCTGGTCAGTTGCCAGCAGCCGACTCACCGGTATAAGCGTGGCGGTCATGAGCACGTTGCTATCCCGAATCATCTTGAGCGACAGTTCGCCGTAACGGAACCAAATCAGGTGTGGTGCGGTGATGTGACCTATATCTGGACGGGTAAGCGCTGGGCGTACCTCGCCGTTGTTCTCGACCTGTTCGCAAGAAAACCAGTGGGCTGGGCCATGTCGTTCTCGCCGGACAGCAGGCTCACCATGAAAGCACTGGAAATGGCATGGGAAACCCGTGGTAAGCCCGTCGGGGTGATGTTCCACAGCGATCAAGGCAGCCATTATACGAGCAGGCAGTTCCGGCAGTTACTGTGGCGATACCGGATCAGGCAGAGTATGAGTCGGCGTGGAAACTGCTGGGATAACAGCCCAATGGAGCGCTTCTTCAGGAGTCTGAAGAACGAATGGGTGCCGGCGACGGGCTATGTAAGCTTCAGCGATGCAGCTCACGCAATAACGGACTATATCGTTGGATATTACAGCGCACTAAGACCGCACGAATATAATGGTGGGTTACCGCCAAACGAATCAGAAAACCGATACTGGAAAAACTCTAACGCGGTGGCCAGTTTTTGTTGACCACTTCACCAGGAGCACGGCGTGAACTTTGAACAGGTGTTGAAAGATGCAATTCAACAAGCAACACCGAACGAGGATCGTAAATGGGTGAGTATCAAATGACTAACAGTTCCGGATTGAAAACGCCTGAACAATGGCAACAAGAAAGTATTCTTGTCCTGCTGTTTCATTACGACCACGTAGAAGCCTGTTTCATGGCAGATGCAATCAAGGTGTTACCAGAAGATCACGACGTGAACAGAGCGGAGGAGTATTTAGAAAGCCTGATAGAATGGCTGGCTGGTAACACGGACGAAAGCGAAATGAGAAAGGCTATCGAGTGTTACAGCGTCAAAGGCAGCGAAGAGCAAACAGAATTTTTCTTAGGTGCAATTCTCGGAGATGAGTATTGAAAAAGGAAGAAGAGCTAATCACCAGCTTTATCTGGTGTGGTGCTACGGTGTGCGTTTATACGCAGGTAGTGAAGTTTGCAGGGACGACGATACAGCGTCATCTGTTACCGAGAAATTTACGCAATGCTGTTAATAGTGCTGTGCAGGATGCTGAGAACATCCCACACAGCGATCCGACAAACAACAAACCACCACGGAGAGTTAGTAATGTCAGACCATCAGATCATAACAATGAGCCTTCGATTACTGCAAGGGGAAAGCAGGTACGCCAGTACAGGAAAGGCTGATATACGTATTCGTGTTCCGGCGATGAAAGGTAGCCAACTGAAAGCCTTGCTTGATTACATACGCGCGTTGAAGTGAAGAAGCGGGGGGCGAGTTGCCCCCTGACCTTATGCCTTGATTAGCCATTTAGGAGGGATTTCGAGCCATTTCTGACTCTCTTCATCGTAGAAAAATACATCATCTACACCGTGTTCAATCAGATTCACTGGTTTCTCACCTATCGGGAGAGACAACTCCTCAATAAGAACAGCCAAAACACTATTCACCTGATCATTGCCATCCCAGGCAACATTTTTTTCCATGTGTTTTCCATGAAATCCATAGCGGATACGTAACTGCTTGTTGGTCATTACCATCCCCCTACTGTTTGCATTGTCTTGGTACATTGATTCAACAAAATCTCGTTGCTCTCCAGTCAAGGCGAGTATCTCCAACAAAAGAGTTAACTCCCTTCGTATTGATTCCTTATCTGACATACCCACCCTTGAGTGATTAAGATTAATCTCAGGTTATACAGGGTGCAAAAATTGTGCAACTAACAGATTTTGGACAATAGAAGCCTAATGCCCGTTGGTGGTAAGACAACACGCGGAGCCGTTAGGCGACAACATCAGGGATATGTCAGACAGTGAAGTTTATCAGGATGACCATGTACCCGAAGGAGCGAGGCCGAACCGCTGGCAGAGCCTACATATCGTTTGTAGGTACGAACACCACCATAAACCTGTTTATTCCCTGCAACGTCATCAGCGACGTGTGGCATTTGGGAGCATCGGCAAAAAATGCGCTTCACTGTAAGCGTTTGGTATAGGTTTAGAGACGGTGGCACGTCTTCCAGCTTCAAAGGGAAAAGCGATACGAGGTTGAGCCTGGGAACTACTCGCCACTATGTGCTAACATACCAAAGCCATTAACAAACACAGTGGCTTTTGTACGTGATGAAGAATTGACATTTTCTACTGGTCAATGAGACGGAATTTTCACACTAACTCATTGATTTAAAAGAAAATAAGGTACTGAATGCCGAAGGCCGGACTCGAACCGGCACGTATTTCTACGGTTGATTTTGAATCAACTGCGTCTACCGATTTCGCCACTTCGGCACTGAAGGGGATGCGGAAACGTTGTGGATTATACCTGTCGCGCGCCGCCATGCAAGCGACGACGCGCTAAACCCGCGCTAAGTGCCCAAAAAACCAGCGCCCTTCGTCACTCCAGCTCAGACACCGCCAGCCGAATCACCCCTGCCGCCTTCTGCTCCGGCAGCGCCAGCACCTTCGCCCACATGTCCTGCACCATATCGCAGGAGAGCTTCTCTTTGCCCGCCGCCTTCTCCGGCATCTGCAGCAGCTGGATGTCCTCGCCGTACTGATCGGCAAGTTGCTTCATAATCGGTCGGACATCCTCGACGGCCGCCTCACGCTCGGCTTGGGTTACGGTGTGGCGGTTTTTGCCGTAGGCCGCGCGCATCATGTCCGCATCGGCCTGCATGCGCCGCGCCATCAGGTCTTTATCCAGCATGCGCATCGGGTTGATGCCGCCCTTCACCATCGGGTAGAGGAAGCGGAAGCAGGCGTCGTCGCTCACCTTCTGGATGGCGGCGGTCTGCTCCATGTTGATGGTCATGTAGTTCACCACGTTGGCGTCCGGGGCGTTTTGCAGGCGCGTCATCTGCAGATGCAGGATCTGCGGCTGGATGGTGTCGATAATCTGCTGCTCCGGCTCGCCCGCTTTTTGCAGGGCGGCCATCTGGTCGAGGATGCGCTGATGCAGCGCGGGCTCCTGCTCCTTAATCACCTGCCAGGCGGGCATCTCGTTGAGGGCGTTATCCATCTGCCGTTCCGGAGCGCGCTGCCTGTCGAAAAACACCCAGAACGCCACGGCGGCAGCCGCAATGACGATAATCACAATACGGGTCCACTTTTTATTCATCTCGCATCCTTATCCTTGAGTTATGCCGGGTTACACCGGCACGCCGCTGTGGAAGCGAAACTCGTGGTCCGGTGTCGAGATAAGTGTGGCTTCAATTTCGCCAAAAAGCTGTATGCGCGGTGAGATATCGTCGTCGCTCACCTGCTGAGCCAGCGTCAGGTAGTCCTGATAATGGCGCGCTTCCGAGCGCAGCAGAGAGAGATAGAACTTCTGCAGGTCGTCGTCGAGGAACGGGGCCAGCGCGGCGAAGCGTTCGCAGGAGCGGGCTTCGATGTAGGCGCCGCAAATGAGCTTGTCGATCAGCGTCAGCGGCTCGTGGGTGCGCACTTCCTTCAGCATCCCTTTAGCATAGCGGCTGGCGGTGATTTTGACGTAGGGAATGTCGCGGGCCAGCATCGCCTCGCGCACCTGCCAGAAGTGGTGCAGCTCCTCTTTAATCAGCAGCACCATGCTGTCGATGAGCGCCTGGCCCCACGGGTCGTCGGTTTTGGGCATCACGCTTTTGCCAATCTGCCTGTGCAGGGTGATGAAGTCCGGCTCCGGGCCGTCGCGGAAGGTGAACTGTTCGTAGGGCTTGAGCCAGTCGAGCAGCGCATCGGCACCGCTTTCGTCGGCGACGTATTTACGCACGAGTAATAGCGCAGTCTGGGCGGCCTTGAGCTCGCACACCATGTGGTCGGTGAGCAGCAACGGCAGGTTCGCCGGGTCGCGGGCTTTATCAATCCATGCTTGCGGGGTCGGGCACTGGAGGAAGTTGAGTACGGGGGCGAGTATCTGCGGGTAATCCATGGTTCTGCCTTGAAAAAGCGGTGGCGCGCGCCACCGCCTGAAACGCTTAGTGACGCACGCCGTCGTCGTCTTCGTCGACGTAATCTTCGTCGTCGCCTTCTTCGCCGTCTTCACCGTTCGGATCTTCGAAGTAGGTTCCCCAGCCGTCGTATTCCACTTCAAACTTCTCGGCCAGGTTCATCAGCTGTTCTACCTGCGCGTCGATCAGCTCCGCCTTCAGCGCGCCTTCGCTCAGGATATCGCAGCAGATGACGGTGTCGCCCTCTTCCACTTCCAGCTCTTCCGGCTCGGTCACTTCGTAACCCAGCTTGAAGGCTTCCACGGCCATTTTTTCCAGCGCTTCAAAGTCGTCCGCAGAGAAATGGTGTTCGATGGTGTACAGCGCGTCCGGATCGCTACCGTCTTCCAGCAGTTCTTCAATAATCAGACGCGTCTCTTCGCGTTGCTCTTCCAGTAATTCCGGGTTTGCCATGGGTCAATCCTCTTTAAAGTGCGGCAGATACTTCTATTTTCACACACGGACGGGTTTGCCTCCACCTTTGTTGGAAAGATTTGTGAAACGGGGTTGCAAATGAATAATTACACATATAAAGTGAATTTTAATTCAATAAGTGGCGTTCGCCATGCGAGGATAAAATGTCTGATCTGTACAAGAAACACTTTCTGAAATTGCTCGACTTTACCCCTGCACAGTTCACTTCTCTGCTGACTCTTGCCGCACAGCTCAAAGCCGATAAAAAAAATGGCAAGGAAGTACAAAAGCTTACTGGCAAAAACATCGCGCTCATCTTCGAAAAAGACTCAACCCGTACACGTTGCTCTTTCGAAGTTGCCGCATTTGACCAGGGAGCGCGCGTTACCTGGTTAGGGCCGAGCGGCAGCCAGATTGGGCATAAAGAGTCAATTAAGGATACCGCACGCGTGCTCGGGCGGATGTACGATGGCATTCAGTATCGCGGCCACGGCCAGGAAGTGGTCGAAACGCTGGCGCAGTACGCGGGCGTGCCGGTGTGGAACGGGCTGACCAACGAGTTCCACCCGACGCAGCTGCTGGCGGATCTGCTGACCATGCAGGAGCACCTGCCGGGCAAGGCGTTTAACGAGATGACGCTGGTCTACGCGGGCGACGCGCGCAACAACATGGGCAACTCGATGCTGGAAGCGGCGGCGCTGACCGGGCTGGATCTACGCCTGGTGGCCCCGAAAGCCTGCTGGCCGGAAGAGAGCCTGGTGGCGGAGTGCAGTGCGCTAGCGGAAAAGCACGGCGGGAAAATCACCCTGACGGAAGACGTGGCGGCGGGCGTGAAAGGCGCGGACTTTATCTATACCGACGTCTGGGTGTCGATGGGCGAAGCCAAAGAGAAGTGGGCGGAGCGGATTGCGCTGCTGAGGGGGTATCAGGTGAACGCGCAAATGATGGCGCTGACCGGCAACCCGAACGTGAAGTTCCTGCACTGTCTGCCGGCGTTCCATGACGACCAGACTACGCTCGGCAAGCAGATGGCGAAGGAGTTCGATCTGCACGGCGGGATGGAAGTGACGGACGAGGTGTTTGAGTCGGCGGCGAGCATCGTCTTCGACCAGGCGGAAAACCGGATGCATACGATTAAGGCGGTGATGGTGGCGACGCTTGGGGAGTGATTGACTCCTCTGCGGTCTGGTGCCCTCACCCCGGCCCTCTCCCACAGGGAGAGGGAGAACACCCTAAAAACGACAACAGCGTTATCGTCGGGCAGAAAAATTCATTTTACTGACGCTTTCTCAGATAGGCATTAACCATAATAGATATTTATATTTTTATTGACCATTATTTACTGAGTAGATAATGGTTAATATCAGGTCATTATCAATTACAAAACACCGTATATTATCGGCGTAATATTTCCTTATTGCTGCATTTCGTTAATAAGGATTATTTATGTCATGGAATAAGCATGAAGCTGTGTCATACGCCCGTAGCCACGCACTAACCCATACTGGACATTATTGCGCTCGCGCAATCGCCGCCGCCATTCGAGCCGGAGGGCTTAAAATCGAAGGGGCAAACGCTAAGGATTTCTGGCGTTCTCTTGAAAAAGCAGGGTTCACAAAAGTCTATGGCACTCCCATAGAGGGGGATATCGCGGTGATTGATGCCTTGCCCGGCCCGAATCAGTACGGGCATGTCTGCATTTACGATGGTGCTGAAACCTGGTATTCAGATTTTAAACAGAGAACAATGTACCCGGGGCCAACGTATCGCCAACTCCAGCCAGCCGTCACCTTATACAGGCATTATTAATATGAATAAGCTCATCTTAATTGTGTTATTCAGTACAGCCGCATTGGGGGCCGAAGATTTTCAGATACCGATGCAGCGCGCTCTTGAATTCAATCGCTGGTACGTCAAACAGGTGAACAACGAACATTATCCTATCCAGGAGGGAAATGAAATCGATAAGTTCGTTACGGCCAGTACCATGAAAAAATTACGTCATGCAGACGATCCCCGTTATGCCGATGCTGAATTTTACGAGGCTGATTTTTTTATGAAATCGCAGTATATCGGCGAGGACTGGGCTGAGAATGTGGCTATTGATTCGTATGATTCAGACCCGGTCTGTTTAAACGTGAATATCACGTTCGGCAAAAAGACCCAGCACACAGTTATTGATTGCATGGTTAAAGAAGATGGGATCTGGAAAATTCAGTCTGTCGCTGCACGGGATAATAATTGATTCCCCCGCTAACAATAATGTAGCCGCCTTTGTTGCCGGGTGGCGCTGCGCTTACCCGGCCTACACAACCCGTAGGCCCGTGCAAGCGTAGCGCCGCCGGGCGGATCAGGCCAGCTCCATTTCATTGATTTTTCACCCCGAAAAAGGTACGTTTTCGCCTTCATTCCAGCGTGGACATGCCAGCATTATGCCGATTATTCAGTCTGTTGAACGTGCGTTGCAGATCCTCGACCTGTTCAACGAGCAGGCCACCGAGCTTAAGATCACCGACATCAGCAAACTGATGGGGCTGAGTAAGAGTACCCTCCACTCGCTGCTGAAAACCCTCCAGCTTCACGGCTATATCGATCAGAACCCGGAGAACGGCAAATATCGCCTCGGCATGAAGCTGGTTGAGCGCGGTCATTTCGTCGTGGGCTCCATCGACATTCGCCAGAAGGCGAAAGGCTGGCTGACGGAGCTGTCCCAGCGGACCGGGCAGACCACCCATCTGGGGATCCTGGACGGTCGTGAAGGGGTCTATATCGAGAAGATTGAAGGCAAGCTGGCCGCCATAGCATATTCGCGCATTGGCCGCCGCCTGCCGGTTCACGCCACTGCCATCGGCAAGGTGTTGATTGCCTGGCTGGGCGAGGCCGAGCTGAACACCCTGCTGGAGGGCTATCAGTACACCACCTTTACGCCCGCTACCCTCGCCTCTCGCGAAGCATTAATGGCCGCTCTGGCGCAAACCCGCGAGCAGGGCTATGCCCTGGACAGCGAAGAGAACGAGCAGGGCGTGCGCTGCGTGGCGGTGCCGGTGTGGAACCACGAATCCCGCGTGATTGCCGCCCTGAGCCTGTCGACCTTGACCTCGCGCGTGGACGACGCCGAGCTGGCTAATTTCCGCGAGCAGCTTCAGCAGGCCGGGCTCGCGCTCTCACGCGCACTGGGCTATGCCGGCTCGTAGGTGAAGTAGTCGAAGTCCGCGTGGCAGCCGTCGCCGCTGATGTCCTCGCAGTGCAGTCCCACAAACGCACCAGTGAAGAAACCGCGCCCGCCGATGTAGTCATCCGACAGCTTCCACGCCTCATACGTCACCGGCACGGTGTACCACGTCTCGCCGTCGAACGAGTAGCTGTAGCGGTAGACCAGCGTATCCACGTCCACCCTTAGCCAGACGCTCTCGGCCTGTTCCGGCACGGGAATGGGCTGCTCGTGCAGCGGCCACGACGGCACGTTGTGGTCGAGCTGAATAACCTTAATCGTTCTGCCCTGCCCCTCCTCGTAATCCACAAAGCAGTAGCTCCAGTTTTTGCTGTTGTAGTAGCAGGTCAGCCCCGCGCTCTGCTGGAAGTGGACCGGCGAGAACTGCATCCGCGTCTCGGCCCGGAAGGTGAAATGCTGCCAGCGGCGCGCCACGGTCGACTGGGTAAAGGTCGAGTTGAGCGAGTCGTTGCCGTAGAGCCGTAAGTAGCCCGGGCGGGCGGTAAGCGAGCCGAGGGTGTTGTCGAACGGAATGCGCAGGGTCTGCAGTTCCGGGTCAAGCGTGCTGCCGTCGAAGTCCTCCCGCCAGCTGCACTGAACGGATGCAGGCTGCTCCGCCATCTGCGGGCCTTTCACGGTCAGCTGCGCGTGCCTGCCGCCTTCCACGTAAGGCCAGCCGTCGCACCATTCAATGCGGGCGATGCCGGTCTCGCGCCCCAGCGGGCAGTAGCCGCGCCCGCCGGAAGCCAGTAGCGGCACGCCGGGCAGGCGCAGCGGGCGGCTGGTGAGGTAGGCCATATACCACTCCCCGGTGTGGGTTTGCAGCAGCGAGCCGTGGCCGCTCTTTTGCAGCGGGTTCTCCGGCAGGTGCCAGCTGGTCATCATCGTCACGTCCGGGTGCAGCTCGTACGGCCCGTCGATGGTTTTTGCGCGCAGCACCACGACGGCGTGCTCGTAGCTGGTGCCGCCTTCGGCAACCATCAGGTAGTACCATCCCGCGTGGCGATAAAGATGCGCCCCTTCGGTGTAGCAGAGCGGCGTGCCGGTAAACAGCGTTTTGCGCTCGGGCGAGAGGGTGCCGGTCTGCGGGTCAAACTCCTGCATCACGATGGTGTTGTGCGGGTTGCTGTGATGGCGCGGCCCCCACGGGCGGTAGAGGTAGTATTTGCGGCCATCGTCGTCGTGGAACAGGGACGGATCGAACCCGCCGTTGCCCATCGGGATCGGCTCGCTCCACGGCCCCTCGATGGACGGCGCGGTGACGAGGAAGTTGCGGCCGTTTTTCCACGGCGAGTCGACAATCTTCACGTCGGTGTAGAGCAGCCAGAACCTCCCGTCGGCGTAGCTCAGGCACGGTGCCCAGATGCCGCCGGAGTCCGGGTTGCCCTTCATGTCCAGCATCGACACGCGGTCCAGCGGGGTGCTGACCAGCGACCAGTTTTTCAGATCGCGGGAGTGGTAGATGCGCACGCCCGGGAACCACTCGAAGGTCGAGGTGGCGATGTAGTAGTCCTCGCCCTGACGGCACAGGGACGGGTCCGGGTTGAAGCCGGTCAGGATCGGGTTAGTGATTTCCATAATGCCTCCGGTTAATGGGATGCGGCTGTCGCGGCGTCGGGAACGGCCTCGCCCTGCGACGCGCGGTGCTTGATCAGCTGCTGGCTGATGGCCTCCACGCGGGCGTCGGTGAGCTTGTAGAACGACAGCATGATGAACATGCCCGCGTAGAGCACCACCGGCACCACGCAGAACAGAATTTTGATGGTGGTCAGCACCTCGACCGGCTGCACGCTGCTGCTGGCGGAGTAGTTCACGTACGCCAGGATCCAGCCCACCACCGCCCCGCCAATCGCCAGGCCAATCTTCAGGCTGAACAGGTAGGTGGAGAACACCAGCCCGTCGAGGCGGCGTCCGCTGCGGCTCTCCTCGTAATCCACCACGTCAGAGGCCATCAGCCACTGCAGCGGCGTGGTGGTGTTAAAGACGAACAGGAACAGAATGTTGAGGGCAAAAATCAGCGCGATGTACTCCGCCGGGGTGACGAAAATCAGCAGGCTAATCAGCGAGTAAGCGACGATGATCCACTTGAAGGCGGTAACGCGGTCGAAGCGGCCCAGCAGACGGGAGGAGCAGAGCGAGCCGAACATGGTGGCAAGGCTTCCGTAGAGTAAAAACTGGGTCGCCATCTCCGGGTGATCCATCACGTATTTGACGAAGTAGAGCGTCGCCCCGCCGCGCACCACGCTGGAGCAGGTCGCCATCATCTTGAAGGCACACATGATGCGCCACTGGCTGTTGCCCAGCAGCAGCTTAAGGTCTTTCGCCACTGACGAACCCGGCTGCACCTCAAAGGTGTAGCGCTCTTTGGTGGTAAAGAAGCAGACGTAGAGCAGCACCACACCGCTCAGGCCCAGCACGCACATGGCGCCGAAATACCCCACCTGCTCGTTGCCTTTGCCAATGATGCTGACCAGCGGCAGCGCGATGCCGCTGATGGCGAGCGACCCCGCCGCCGCCAGGAAGAAGCGCCAGGACTGCAGGGCGTGACGCTCTTTCGGGTCGGCAGTAATGACGCCCGGCATGGCGCAGTACGGGACGTTAACGAAGGTGTAGACCAGAGTCAGCAGAATATAGGTCACGCAGGCGTAGATGATTTTGCCCTGCGCGGAGAAGTCCGGCGTGTAGAAGGTCAGCATGCAGACGATGCCGAACGGGATGGCGCCCCACAGCAGGAACGGGCGAAACTGGCCATGCCGCGTGCGGGTGCGGTCTACCAGCAGCCCCATCAGCGGGTCGGTCACGGCGTCGAGCACGCGGGAGACTAAAAACAGCGTCCCCATAATGCCCGCGGAGAGGCCGAAGACGTCGGTGTAGAAATAGGCCAGCAGGAACATCGTGGCCTGCCAGACGAAGCCGCAGGCGGTGTCACCCAGCCCGTAGCCAATTTTGTCTTTCATGGTTAATTGCGTCATCAGAATTACACCCTTATGTAGTGTGCTGAATTACAACATCGTGTTAATGGAGTGTAATGAGCTGTTCAATTAACCAGCAATGGTCATATCTTATTTCTGAATTACGTTATTTCGCTTTTGTGACGTCAACGATATATCGCAACTTATTGTTTAAATTATTAAATTACAGACACGTAAAAACCGCCCGCGGACTATTTTCCGCAGACGATTTTCTCTCACAAAATAATTAAATACCGAGCGCTTTTTTACCGGCGTTAATTACCTCAATGATTTTATCGGTGTCATAAATACAGCCTTTCCAGGTGCCGCCGCTCACGGACTGTAATGCCGCCCACAGCCGGGTATCGTCCGGCAAAAAGTCGTGAGCGTGCAGGTCCGGATGCGTCTGCCGCCGTGCCAGCTCGCGCGCGCCCTCTTCCGGCGTCAGCGGGTTGTCCGCGGTACCGATAAAGTTTACGCTGCCTGTTAATGTCAGGCGGTCCACCGCTATCTCAATGATGTCGTTATCGCGCAGCTTGCCTATCGGCCCGCCCGCCAGCGCCTCCGGCGACACGTGGCCGAAGCAGGCGCCCGTCGACACGCCCGAGAAGCGCGCATCGGTGATTAACGACACCGTTTTGCCCCACGAGATGTGTTTGAGCGCGGAGGTGAGCTGGTAGGTCTCCTCCATGCCGGTGCCGGACGGTCCACCGCCGATCACCACCATGATATCGCCCTGCTCAATCTCTTCCCGCTTGATGGCCCTGATCGCCTGCGCCTCCGAGACAAACACCCGCACCCGGCCGGTGTGGCGGTAAACGCCATCTTCACCGACGACCGACGGGTCGATCGCCGTGGCCTTGATCACCGATCCTTCCGGCGCAATGTTGCCCGTCGGGAAGCAGACCGTCGAGGTCAGCCCTTTCGCTTTTGCTTTCTCCGGCGGCAGGATCACGTCATCCGGCTCCACGCCGTCCTGCTCGCGCAGGCACTGGCGGAAGCGCTTACGGCGCTCCGAGCTCTGCCACCAGTCGAGGTTCTCGCCCACCGTCTGGCCGGTGACGGTCATGGCATCCAGGTGCAGCAGGCCGAGATCGCGCAGGTGGAGCATCACCTCCGGCACGCCGCCCGCGAGGAACGCACGCACGGTCGGGTGATAGTCCGGGCCGTTGGGCAGCACGTTCACCAGGCGCGGCACCCGGCGGTTGACGCGCGTCCAGTGTTCAACGTCCGGGATCGTGCAGCCCGCCGCGTGGGCGATGGCCGGAATGTGCAGCAGTAAATTAGTGGAGCCGCCGAACGCCGCGTGGATCACCATCGCGTTTTCGATGGCTTTATCGGTGAGGATATCGCGCGTGGTAATGCCGCGGTTATCCAGCTCGCTCACCGCCCGCGCCGACTGGCGGGCGATCTCCAGCCACACCGCCTGTCCGGACGGGGCCAGCGCGGAGTGCGGCAGCGCCAGACCCAGCGCTTCCGCGACCACCTGCGAGGTGCCCGCCGTGCCGAGGAACTGACACCCACCGCCCGGCGACGCGCAGGCGCGACAGCCCAGCTCGGCGGCCTCCTGCAAGGAGAGTTCATGGTTGGCGAAGCGCGCGCCGATGGTCTGCACCTTGCCCGCATCTTCCCCCACGGTCGGCGGCAGCGTCGCTCCGCCTGGCACCAGAATGGTCGGCAGGTCGTGCATCGCGGCCAGCGCAATCATGGTGGCGGGCAGCCCTTTATCGCAGGTTGCCACGCCGATCACCGCCCGCCGCGTCGGAAGAGAGCGGATAAGACGACGAAACACGATCGCCGCGTCGTTACGATACGGCAGGGAGTCGAACATGCCGTGCGTGCCCTGCGAGCGCCCGTCACACGGATCGCTGACGAAGGCCGCGAACGGGATCCCGCCGTTGCGTGTGATCTCCTTCGCCGCCGCCTGCATCTGCATGCCGATTTCCCAGTGGCCGGTGTGGTAGCCCAGCGCAACCGGGCGTCCGTCTCCGGCGCGGATGCCGCCCTGAGTACCGATAATCAGCACCTCTTTGCCGGTCAGCTTGTTGGCGTCCCAGCCCATCCCGGCGTTCTGCGTCATGCCGAACAGGTTGCCGCTGGGGGATTCCATCAGCATCTGCGGAGTCAGCGGCAGCGCGCCCTGCGGCCCCGCCGCGTGGGTGATCACCGCATAAAACGCGTCGTCCTGTGGGGTGAAAATTTTCTCAATGGTCATCGTTATCGTCCGGCTCAGCAGAGCTTGAGCTGTTGTAGCAGGTTTTTCAGCTGCGCCTTACGCGGCTCGTCCAGCGGCGAGGCTGGTGGCAGGACGTGCGTAGAAATTGGACGACCGCAGAGCACGATCGCCTCTTTAATGACGTTCACAAACGGCGTATCCAGCTGATACATCTGCGGGATTTGCAGCAGGGTCTGATGATACTCAGCCGCTTTCGCCACGTCTTTATCCCGCCAGGCTTTCAGAAGATTTACCGACACCTGCGGAGCAAAGTTACCGCTGGCCGAGATCGCCCCGTCACCGCCGAGCAGCAGGGTATTGAACAGATGATCGTCGTAGCCGCAGAGCACGGTGAAGTGTGGATGGGCCGCTTTAACGGTGTGGATCATGCTGCGCAGGTGGGCGACGGAGTCGATGGTGTCTTTGATGCCGACGATGTTACTGCGCGAGTCGGCGAGGGTTTTCACCAGCGCCGGGGTCAGATCCTGCCCGGTCAGCGCCGGGAAGTTATAGAGCATCACCGGCAGCGTGACGCTGTCGGCCACCTGTTCGAAGTAGCGGATCAGGTTCGCTTCCGACACTTTCCAGTAGTAAGGGTTGATCACCACGATGCCGTCCGCGCCCGCCAGCTGCGCGTGCTGGCTCAGCTCAATGGTTTCCCGGGCGTTGGTGCCGCCGGTGCCGATCAGGACCGGCACACGACGATCGACATGATCGATCGCAAACCGGGCAATGGTTTTACGCTCTTCGGCGCTGAGCTGGGAGAACTCGCCGCCGCTGCCCAGGAAGAACAGGCCGTCGACGCCCGCAGCGATCAGATCGTCGATCAGCGCGGCGGTACCCGGCTTATCAAGCTGGGCATCGGCGGTAAAGATGGTGGAGACAGGGGGAATGATACCCGTGAACAACGCGGACTGCGGCATGTGATCTCCTTGCTGAATCATTTTGTTCTACATTATAGAACAGTGTTCATTAATTTAACGATCATACTATGACGGAGAAAAAGCACAGGTAAATGGGAGATGAGGAGGGAGTGCGGGAAGTTTAAGCTGGATCACATATTGTCCGCTAACCCCTCACCCCGGCCCTCTCCCCAAAGGGGCGAGGGTGGTAAAGTCCCCTCTCCCCTTTGGGGAGAGGGTTAGGGTGAGGGGTAAGGAATTACTCCACCAGCATCTTAACAACCACTTTCCTGACCTTAGCAGGCGCCCCCACCGCGCACAGCGGCTTATGCACTTCGCCCGGGTAAAACACCACGAAATCTCCTTCGCTCAGCACCACGGTTTTCTCCTGCTCGCCTTCCGGCAGGAACGCGATGTCTTTGTCAGCCAGCCAGTCGGTGTCCGGCGTGCCGTGCGGCAGGGTGCTGAAGGTCATCCCTTCCTGCCCCTTCAGCACAATCTGAATATCCAGGTAACGTGCATGGTATTCAGCGCGACGCTCGGCGAACGGCTGGGCCATGTCCTCCGATACCAGATAAAACAGGCTGTTGCCGCTGATGTCGTGCTTGCCGGTCGGCGTCGCGTCGGTGACGTGGGCCTTGACGTGCTCAATGGCCTGGCGCAGCTCTTCTGGTAGCCAGGACTGGAGATGATGAATATTGCCAATAATCATGATACAACCCTCAAATTAAAACATTGTTTCATTTTTATCTTTTATACGAGAATCGCCTCTCCCATACCAGCCCTTTTTAGACAAGATTTGCGCCAGCGCATGTTTATCGGAAAATGTGTTAATTCACTGTTAATTACAAAAAGGCATTTATGCAGTCGTTATGCATAACCTCATTTCATAAGCTTTACGCAACTTATCTAACTCGCTGAATTTAAAACGTAACTAACAAAACCTGTTGTTGCATCACACTTTATCACTTCGGTTATTTCCTTCAAAAATCCATAATTATTTATCGATTTCTCTTAAGTGAAAAATAGTTAACTGTCATTATTGCATAGCTATTCTCGAGGAAAAATTTTATTCATTAAAATCAACAGCATAACTAAATATTTCAAAGCATGTAATTCTACAAAACAATAACAACCTCAAATATTGCCACCCGTTCCTGCTTAGCTATTCATCCCGTAATAATATGAAATTAATCATTATCTGATACGAATCATGCAAATGAAAATAAACTGCTCAATATCGGTTTTCGCGTGAGCAGCGTCACAATAACCATTATTTAAGCGCCTACTATGAATCACGAAATCAATTGAGCTTAGCCGCCATGAAATTAAACACATCACATGGCGCATGCCCTTTTTATTCTGAAAAACAGTTAAAGGAATAATTATGGAAAAGCATTACGTCGGTTCTGAAATTGGTCAATTGCGTAGCGTTATGCTGCACCGTCCTAATTTAAGTCTTAAACGTTTAACGCCATCGAATTGTCAGGAGCTGTTATTTGATGACGTGCTCTCGGTTGAGCGGGCGGGAGAGGAGCATGATATCTTCGCAAACACGCTGCGCGAGCAGGGTGTGGAAGTCCTGCTATTGACCGACCTTCTTACGCAAACGCTTGATATTGCGGAAGCAAAAGCCTGGCTTCTTGAAACACAAATCTCCGACTACCGCCTCGGCCCAGCCTTTGCCAGCGACGTCCGCGGCTGGCTGGCGGATATGCCGCACCGCGAACTGGCGCGCAGATTAAGCGGCGGATTAACCTACGGTGAAATTCCGGCAGCTATTAAAAATATGGTGGTCGATACCCACACGGCAAATGATTTTATTATGAAACCGCTGCCGAACCACTTATTTACCCGCGATACCTCCTGCTGGATTTATAACGGCGTATCCATTAATCCGATGGCGAAACCCGCCCGTCAGCGCGAAACCAATAATCTGCGCGCAATATATCGCTGGCACCCCGCATTTGCCGATGGCGAGTTTATTAAGTATTTCGGCGACGAGAATATTAATTACGACCACGCCACCCTGGAAGGCGGCGACGTATTAGTGATTGGCCGCGGGGCGGTATTGATCGGCATGTCTGAGCGCACGACGCCGCAGGGCGTGGAGTTCCTCGCCAACAGCTTGTTTAAACATCGTCAGGCCGAGCGCGTGATCGCCGTTGAGCTGCCGAAACATCGCTCCTGCATGCACCTCGACACCGTGATGACCCACATCGACGTGGACACTTTCTCCGTTTACCCGGAAGTGGTGCGCAAGGACGCCCAGTGCTGGACGCTCACCCCGGACGGACGCGGCGGCCTGCTGCGCACTCAGGAAACCGACCTGCTGCACGCCATCGAGAAAGCCCTCGGCATTAACCAGGTGCGCCTGATCACCACCGGCGGCGATGCCTTTGAAGCCGAACGCGAGCAGTGGAACGACGCTAACAACGTCCTGACCATCCGTCCGGGCGTGGTGATCGGCTACGAGCGCAACGTCTGGACCAACGAGAAGTACGACAAAGCGGGCATCACCGTGCTGCCGATCCCGGGCGACGAGCTGGGACGCGGTCGCGGCGGCGCACGCTGCATGAGCTGCCCACTGGAACGCGACGGAATTTAAAGGAGCCATCATGGAACGAAAACCCACTCTGGTTGTGGCCCTGGGCGGCAACGCGCTGCTCAAGCGCGGCGAGCCGCTGGAAGCGGACATCCAGCGTCAGAACATCGAGCAGGCCGCCCGCACCATCGCAGGCTTAACGGAGCAATGGCGCGTGGTGCTGGTGCACGGCAACGGCCCGCAGGTCGGGCTGCTGGCGCTGCAAAACAGCGCCTACGACAAAGTCACCCCCTACCCGCTGGACGTTCTTGGTGCAGAAAGCCAGGGAATGATCGGCTACATGCTCCAGCAGGCGCTGAAAAACAATCTGCCCCAGCGCGAGGTGAGTGTCCTGCTCACGCAGGTGGAAGTGGACGCCGCCGACCCGGCGTTCAGCAACCCGACCAAGTACATCGGCCCGGTCTACAGCGAAGCCCAGGCGAAAGCGCTGGCCGCGGAAAAAGGCTGGGTGTTCAAGGTCGACGGGGCCTATTTCCGCCGCGTTGTGCCCTCTCCGCAGCCGAAGCGCATCGTGGAGAGCGACGCCATTACGGCGCTTATTCAGCGCGACCACCTGGTCATCTGCAACGGCGGCGGTGGCGTGCCGGTGGTGGAAAACGCCAACGGTTATCGCGGCATTGAGGCGGTGATCGACAAAGACCTCTCCGCCGCTCTGCTGGCGCGGCAGATCGAGGCCGATGCCCTGCTGATCCTCACCGATGCCGACGCAGTGTACCTCGACTGGGGCAAGCCGACCCAGCGCCCGCTGGCGCAGGTCACGCCGGAACTGCTCAGAGGCATGCAGTTCGACGCCGGATCGATGGGGCCAAAAGTGGCCGCCTGCCGCGAGTTTGTTGAAGCCTGCAACGGCATTGCCGGGATCGGCGCGCTGGCCGACGGCGCGGAGATCCTGGCGGGCGAGAAAGGCACGTTGATTCGTAACTGAGCACCCATTTCCCCTCACCCTAACCCTCTCCCCAAAGGGGAGAGGGGACGATTACACCCTCTCCCCTTTGGGGAGAGGGCTGGGGTGAGGGGTAAGGTCTTAGACATTAATTTTAAAAAGGATTTACCCATGACCATCAACCTGAAAAACCGCAACTTCCTGAAACTGCTGGACTACACCCCGGCGGAGATCCAGTACCTGATCGACCTCGCCATCGAGCTGAAGGCGGCCAAAAAAGCCGGGCGCGAAAAGCAAACCCTGGTCGGGAAAAACATCGCCCTGATCTTTGAAAAAACCTCCACCCGCACCCGCTGCGCCTTCGAAGTGGGCGCGTTCGACCAGGGCGCGCAGGTCACCTACCTCGGCCCAAGCGGCTCGCAGATTGGCCACAAAGAGTCGATGAAGGACACCGCGCGCGTGCTGGGCCGCATGTATGACGGCATCGAGTACCGCGGCTACGGCCAGGCCATCGTTGAGGAGCTGGGCGAATACGCGGGAGTGCCGGTGTGGAACGGCCTGACCGACGAGTTCCACCCCACGCAAATCCTTGCCGACCTGATGACTATGCTGGAGCACTCTCCGGGCAAAACCCTGCCGGAGCTGAGCTTTGCTTACCTCGGCGACGCGCGCAACAACATGGGTAATTCGCTGATGGTCGGCGCGGCCAAAATGGGGATGGATATCCGCCTTGTGGCGCCGAAATCCTTCTGGCCGGAGGCCGGGCTGGTTGAGCAGTGCCGCGCCATCGCCAAAGAGACCGGCGCGCGCATCACCCTCACCGACGATGTGGGAGAAGGCGTGCAGGGCACCGATTTCCTCTACACCGACGTGTGGGTTTCCATGGGCGAGCCGAAGGAGGCGTGGGCCGAGCGCGTTAGCCTGATGAAGCCGTATCAGATTAATGCGGACGTGATGAAGGCCACCGGTAATCCGAACGTCAAGTTCATGCACTGCCTGCCGGCGTTCCACAACGAACATACCAAAGTGGGCCGCGAAATCGAGATGGCGTACGGCCTGAAGGGGCTGGAGGTGACGGAGGAGGTCTTTGAATCCCCGAACTCCATCGTCTTCGACGAAGCAGAGAACCGCATGCACACCATTAAAGCGGTCATGGTGGCGACACTCGGCGACTAATCACCGCCCGGCGCGCCGCGGGGTGCGCCGGGTTCAGGAGAACATCATGGGCAAGTTCAAATTTCCCTCCGCTTATACCATTCTCTTTTTTCTGATTGCCGTGGTTGCCGTGCTGACGTGGATTGTTCCGGCCGGGCAGTACCATATGGCGATGAACGAGGCGCTCGGCAAAGAAGTGCCGGTTGCTGGCACTTACGCGCACGTGGCAGCGCACCCGCAGGGGCTCGTCTCCGTGCTGATGGCGCCGATTGCCGGGCTGTACGATCCGGAGTCCGGCCAGGCCGGGGCGATCGACGTGGCGCTGTTTATTCTGATCATCGGGGGATTCCTCGGGATCGTCACTAAAACCGGGGCGATAGACGCCGGGATCGAGCGCGTCACCACCCGACTGCGCGGCCGCGAAGAGTGGATGATCCCAATCCTGATGGCGCTGTTTGCCGCCGGCGGCACGATTTACGGCATGGCCGAAGAGTCGCTACCCTTCTATACCTTACTGGTGCCGGTGATGCTGGCAGCGCGGTTCGATCCGGTGGTTGCGGCTTCTGCCGTGCTGCTCGGCGCGGGGATCGGCACGCTCGGATCCACCATCAACCCGTTCGCCACGGTGATCGCCGCCAACGCCGCCGGGATCCCCTTCACCAACGGCATCATGCTACGCATCGCGCTGCTGGTGATCGGCTGGATCATCTGCGTGGCGTGGGTAATGCGCTACGCCCGCAAGGTGCGCAAGGATCCGTCGCTGTCGATCGTGGCGGATAAGCAGGAAGAAAATCTCGCCCACTTTCTCGGTAACAAGGGCGAGCAGTCGCTGGAATTTACCCCGGTGCGCAAACTCATCCTGGTGATCTTCGCCCTCGCCTTCGCGGTGATGATCTACGGCGTGGCGGTGCTGGGCTGGTGGATGGCGGAGATTTCGGCGGTGTTCCTCGCCAGTGCCATTATCGTCGGGCTGATCGCCCGCATGAGCGAAGAGGAGCTGACCTCAACCTTTATCAACGGCGCGCGAGATTTGCTGGGCGTCGCGCTGATAATCGGCATCGCGCGCGGTATCGTAGTGATCATGGATAAGGGCATGATTACCCACACCATTTTGCACAGCGCCGAGGGAATGGTCACCGGATTGTCGACGGTGGCGTTCATCAACGTGATGTACTGGCTGGAAGTGGTGCTGTCGTTTCTTGTGCCTTCTTCGTCCGGCCTGGCCGTTCTGACGATGCCGATCATGGCGCCCCTTGCCGATTTCGCTAACGTCAACCGCGACCTGGTGGTTACGGCTTACCAGTCGGCGTCCGGCATCGTCAACCTGATCACTCCCACCTCTGCCGTCGTGATGGGCGGGCTGGCTATCGCCCGCGTGCCCTACGTGCGTTATCTGAAATGGGTCGCGCCGCTGCTGGGGATTTTAACGGTGGTGATTATGGTGGCGTTAAGCCTGGGCGCTTCGTTGTGATTTGCCGGATGGCGCTGCGCTTATCCGGCCTACGGATCGGTGCGGTGCCACCGGTTATTTCGGGAACTGATATGGGAACTATGATGGATTACGAAGAGTACTCTCCCAAAGAGCAATTACAGCTAACGGTCTGCCAGCGTCTGATCGCGGAAAAGAGCTATCTCTCCCAGGAAGAGATCCGCCGTGACTTACAGGAGCGTGGTTTTGAGACCATCAGCCAGTCCACCGTTTCACGTCTGCTCAAGTTGCTTGGTGTCATAAAAATTCGCAATGCCAAAGGGCTAAAGATTTATTCGCTGAATCCCCAGCTGCGCCCGGCCCCCGACGCGGCGCGTACGGTCTCTGAAATGGTGGTGAGCGTGGAGCACAACAGCGAATTTATCCTTATCCATACCGTCGCCGGATATGGCCGCGCGGTGGCGCGTATTCTGGATTATCACCAGTTACCTGAAATTTTAGGTGTAGTGGCCGGGAGCAGTATTGTCTGGGTCGCGCCCCGCGTAGTGAAGCGCACCGCGCTGGTGCATAAGCAAATTAATTATTTACTCAGAACGCATTAATATTCACAAAGAACCGTTTGCATTGAGTAAAGCGTGCATTAAATCGCTTGATCCCAAAAGCGAGCTGCGTATAATGCCCGACAATTTGCCGGGAGGAAGCATGGTCAAGCGTGTACGACATAACATCTTACCGCGTCTGAAATCAGACGCTGGCCTGCCGTTTTTCTTCCCGTTGCTAAACCTATTCCCAGAGCCCCTCATTTGAGGGGCTTTTTTTTGCCCGGCGTCAGGAGATAAACATGAATCCGCTTTATCAAAAACACATCATTTCCATAAACGACCTCAGCCGCGAAGAGCTGGAACTGGTTCTGGAAACCGCGGCAAAACTGAAAGCCAATCCGCAACCGGAGCTGTTGAAGCACAAGGTGATTGCGAGCTGCTTCTTCGAAGCCTCGACCCGCACCCGCCTCTCCTTCGAAACCTCCATGCACCGTCTGGGCGCGAGCGTGGTGGGCTTCTCGGACAGCAGCAACACGTCGCTGGGCAAAAAAGGCGAGACCCTGGCGGATACCATTTCGGTTATCAGTACCTACGTTGACGCGATTGTGATGCGCCACCCGCAGGAGGGCGCGGCGCGTCTGGCGACCGAGTTTTCCGGCGGCATTCCGGTACTGAACGCCGGTGACGGCGCCAACCAGCATCCGACGCAGACCCTGCTGGATCTGTTCACCATTCAGGAGACGCAGGGCACGCTTGAGAACCTGAACATCGCCATGGTCGGCGACCTGAAATATGGCCGCACCGTCCACTCCCTGACCCAGGCGCTGGCGAAATTTAACGGCAACCGCTTCTTCTTTATCGCGCCGGACGCGCTGGCGATGCCGCAGTACATTCTCGACATGCTGGACGAGAAAGGCATCGCGTGGAGCCTGCACGCCAGTATCGAAGAGGTGATGGGCAACGTGGATATTCTCTACATGACCCGCGTGCAGAAAGAGCGTCTGGATCCGTCCGAGTACGCCAACGTGAAGGCGCAGTTCGTGCTGCGCGCCAGCGACCTTGAAGGCGCGCGTGACAATATGAAGGTGCTGCACCCGCTGCCGCGCATCGATGAGATCACCACAGACGTGGACAAAACGCCGCACGCCTGGTACTTCCAGCAGGCCGGAAACGGCATCTTCGCTCGCCAGGCGTTACTGGCACTGGTTCTGAATCGCGAATTAGCTCTGTAAGGGGAGACGACCATGACACACGATAACAAACTCCAGGTTGAAGCCATCAAGCGTGGCACCGTGATTGACCACATCCCTGCGCAGGTGGGCTTTAAACTGCTGACGCTGTTCAAACTGACCGAAACGGACCAGCGCATCACCATCGGCCTGAACCTGCCGTCGGGCGAAATGGGCCGTAAAGACCTGATCAAAATCGAGAACACCTTCCTGACCGACGAGCAGGTTAACCAGCTGTCGCTGTACGCGCCGGACGCCACGGTTAACCGCATCGACGATTACGACGTGGTGGGCAAATCCCGCCCAAGCCTGCCGGATCGCATCGAAAGCGTGCTGGTCTGCCCGAACAGCAACTGCATCAGTCATGCTGAGCCGGTTTCCTCCAGTTTCGCAGTGAAAAAACGCGCCAATGACATCGCACTCAAATGCAAATACTGCGAAAAAGAGTTTTCTCATTATGTGGTGCTGGCCAACTAATTGAGGTTGGTAATGAAATCCCGGCTGTTATAATGGCCGGGAACATTCTTAACGCTGTAATTCTGGAGAAAAAATGAGCAAAGTACTCGCGACGGAAAATGCACCAGCGGCTATCGGCCCATACGTTCAGGGCGTTGATCTGGGCAGCATGATCATCACTTCTGGTCAGATCCCGGTGAACCCAAAAACCGGTGAAGTGCCCGCCGACGTAGCGGCGCAGGCGCGTCAGTCGCTGGAAAACGTGCAGGCGATCGTGGAATCTGCCGGTCTGAAAGTGGGCGATATCGTCAAAACCACCGTGTTCGTGAAAGATCTGAATGATTTCGCGACCGTTAACGCCACTTACGAAGCGTTCTTCACCGAGCACAACGCGACCTTCCCGGCTCGCTCTTGCGTGGAAGTGGCGCGTCTGCCAAAAGACGTGAAAATTGAAATTGAAGCGATTGCCGTACGTCGCTAATTCAATTCAATTAAGAAAGGGCAGCTTAGCTGTCCTTTTTATTTCGACTATTTTTACTCTCCATATAAAATGACAAATCGCACCGTCCATTATTAAGCTTCTCCACCCGGTAATATTCTCTAATAATGGATGAGTAATGAAACTTTCAAAAATTGCACTTGCCCTCGCGACAGTGACCGTTGCATCGTCGGCATTTGCTCACGGCTATATTGAATCTCCAGCCAGCCGCGCCTATATGTGTAAGCTTGGCCAAAATATTGATTGCGGCGCTGTACAGTATGAACCGCAGAGCGTGGAAAAAACTTCCGGTTTCCCGACCGCGCTATGCCGCCGGACGGCCAGCTCGCCAGTGCAGGTATTTCCCAGTATTCTCAGCTGGATAAGCAAAGCCTGAATGCCTGGACCAAAAACCCGATAACAGCAGGCCCGCATGAGTTCGTCTGGCATCATACTGCACCGCATAAAACCACTAACTGGCGCTATTACATCACCAAACAAAATTGGGATCCAAATAAGCCGCTGACTCGCGATCAATTTGAATTAACTCCATTCTGTACGATCAACGGAAATAGTCAGGCACCAGCCGTAACAAAATCTATGACTTGCAATGTTCCTGCGCGTACGGGGTACCAGGTTATTTACGGCGTGTGGGAAATTGCGGACACCTCAAATAGCTTTTATCAGGCCATTGACGTTGATTTCGGGAATGGTGGCAACGTAACCCCGGACGAAACGCCTGCGATCGTTTCCGAATGGAGCAAAACCCTGAGCGGCCAGATTGCCGGTAATAACCTGAACGTGGGCGATAAGGTTATCGCACGCTTCTTCGACGCCAACGGTGAAGTGACCGCCATGCGTACCGAAATGACCATCGGCTCTGCTGAACAAGGCGACGCTAACCAGTGGTCTTACGATCTGGCGCAGAAGATCAACACCGCTCAGAGCGATGTCCGCGTCGGTGTTAAAGATGAAGCCGGTGACATCAGCCCGGTTCACGGCGCCAACAGCGTATTCGTGAAAGACGGCAGCACGCTGAAATCCATTGCCATCTCCTATGAAGAGCAAAAAGCGCAGGTGAGCGAGACCATCGCCGTTTCCGATCTGCAATACAGCAAAATCGAACATGGCAACGCGACCGTCACCTTCCACGTCAACACGCAGGGTGACGTTAATTTTGAAGCGCACGTGATGAACCACCACGGTGCGGAAAAAGGTTACCTGAAGCAGGACATGAACAACGTCAATCAGGACGTGACCATGACGCTGACTGACGTGACGGCGGGACACCATATGCTGAAATACTACGCGACCAATAAAGACGGCACGATGTTCGCCCAGGACGTGCTGAACCTGATGCTGGAAAGCGATGCGGCTGCGGACAGCACCGGCCACCACGACTTTACCTTCCCGGAGAATATCGCCTCGTACAAAGCGAGCACCGTGGTACTACAGCCAAAAGACGGTAAGACCTACGAATGTAAGCCTTTCCCGTACAGCGGCTACTGCGTGCAGTACAGCCCAACCGCAAACCAGTTTGAGCCTGGCGTTGGCGCGCACTGGAAAGAGGCGTGGGTGTTGAAGAACTGAGTGGAAAAACCTTACCCCTCACCCTAACCCTCTCCCCAAAGGGGAGAGGGAACGGATCGAGCCCCCTCGCCTGGCCCTCTCTCCAAAGGGGAGAGGGTACCGATAGAGCCCCCTCGCCTGGCCCTCCCTCCAAAGGGGAGAGGGGTTGGGGTGAGGGGTATTTTTTTCTACTGATTCTGCGTCGCACGCAGCAGCGTTTCCAGCGGGTACACCGCCGCAATCACCACCTCGTCCTGGATTTTCGCCGCGTTATCCAGTTCGCTCTGGATCGACGCGATCTCTTTATCATCCAGCGTTCCCTGACGTGCCACCAGATCCGTCAGCCGCAGGCCAATCGAGGCCAGCTTGTCCACCTCCTGAATCACCGGTTTGATGGCCTTCAACTGATAGCTGTTTTCGCTCAAGGCCAGCACGTCGCTGGTGTTGTTCTGCCAGCGGTTAAAGACGTGGCGCAGCGCGTCGGCGCTCTCCGTGTCTTCCGCGTCGCTCACCAGACGATCAGCCCATTTATTCATCTGACGCACGGTCGCACTTTCCGCGTTTAGCGCGTCAGCGAGCCGGTTGAGCGGCTCAAACTGATGATAGTTTCCGGCCTGGAACTTAAGATGCTGACGGGTGTAATACTGCGCCGGTTCAAGCGCCTGGGCGAGGATTTGCAGCGGCAAGGTATCCGCATTGTTAGCGAGGCGCGTGAACTGTATCTGCTGCTGGGTATGCTGCTGTAGCCCAACCGATACCGTGGACCAGCTGTCCATCGCCTGTAGCCGGGTATACATGTTGTCGATGTCGTTGACGTCCTTCGCCGACCAAAGCCGCTCCGCCACCGCAAAGGCGCGCGGCCACAGACGGATATCCAGCACTGGCGCGACCACGTTTTCCGCCCACAGCGCGGCTTCACCGCCGAGCAGATTGGCCTCGTTCGCCGGGTCCGGCACCACCGGCGGAACGCCTTTCGGCACCTCGTCCAGACGCGTGCCGCTAATCGGGTAGCGGGCGTTACCCACCAGGAAATAGCCGCTGAGCTTATCGTTCTCAACAGAAACGACCGGACGCGTTTCACCCATCCAGGTATCAACGGTAAACGTTACCTGATTGTCGTCCCGCCACTGAATGTTATCCACCGCCCGACGCGATTTCCCGGCAAAATCAATGAATCCGCGCCAGCCAGCATCGCCTTTCACCAGCGTAAAGCTGCCTTCCACCGGCTTGCCTTTCAGACGCGGCATCGAGAAAGCCCAGCTCTGGACGCTGTCGGTGTCTGCTATCACATCCACGCCGTTCAACCCCTGCGGCACAATTTCATTGCGGTAGTGGTAGGCGGTGGATTGCGGCTGATCGAGGTAGAAACCGGTAGAAAGAATGCCCTTATAGCCGTTCTGCGCCACCTGCCCCAGCGCGTCCTGTCCCTGCCAGGACTGGATCAGAATGCTTTTCGGCAGATCGGGATGGTAGATCTCATCCCAGCCAACCATCTGCCGGTGGTGCTTCTCAAGGATCGTCTCCAGCTTGCGGTTGAAATACGCCTGCAACGCATGGCTGTCCGCCAGTTTGTTGTCGCGCATGAATCTCTGGATCGCAGCGTTCGCTTTCCACTGGCTGTCGTCAACCTCATCGCCGCCAATATGCAGATACGGATCCGGGAAGATCGCCGCCAGTTCGCTGACCATCGCGTTGGCAAAGGTATAGGTCGCCTCTTTGGTGGGATCCAGCACTGGCTTAAGCACGCCCCAGTGGCGCTCCATGGCGTACGGCCCCGGCGCGCTCATCAGCTCCGGGTAGGCGACGGCAATCGCCGAGGCGTGGCCCGGCATATCAATTTCCGGCACCACGCGTATGCCGCGCTCGGCAGCGTAACGCACAATCTCGCGCATCTGCTCCGGGGTGTAGAACAGCCCATCGCTGGCAAGCTGGGTTAATTTTGGATAACGCTTCGAGGTAAAGCGCCAGCCCTGATCGTCCGTCAAATGCCAGTGCAGGACGTTGAGCTTAGCCGCGGCCATGCCGTCGATCTGGCGTTTGATATCGGGTAACGGGATGAAATGGCGCGCTGAATCGAGCAGCAGCCCGCGCCACGGGAAGCGCGGCGAATCTTCAATGCTAACCCACGGAATCGAGGTGTTTTCGGCGCCGTTCTGCATCAGCTGGAGCAAGGTTTCCATGGCGCGCAGCGCGCCGAAGCGGGTGTTGGCGGAGATATTTACGCCGTTGGCGTCCACCGTGAGTTTATAGCTCTCATCGCTGTCCGGCAGCGGCTGCGGCTTCACCTTTTTAGCGATGGAAATACGGATGGTTGGCTTGTCAGGTTTTTCGGCCTGCGGCTGGAGCGTCCAGCCAGTTTGCAGGGCGATGCGCTGGCGCAGGCGGTTGACCGCATCCCCCAGATCGTCGCCGCTGACGCTCACGGTGAGTTGATTGTTAAGCACCAGCGCACCCTGCGTGGTCGGGCGTTCAACCTTCGCAGGCCAGGGCATTAAGGGAAGGTATGAACCGGAAACATGGGTAACACTTTAGACCGGATACATGGGTAACAGTTATAACTGGCATAGAAGAGGAGACTCGCTATGCCCTGGACTGAGACGCGACCTATGCAACGCCTTGATTTCATCCGTGCCTGCCATGCAGGTACGGATTCTTTTTCTGCCCTCTGCCGTCTCTTCGGCATCAGTCGAAAAACCGGTTACAAATGGCTTCAGCGTTTTGACCCCTCTGACCTGTCATCTCTCTCTGACCGGTCGCGTGCTCCGCACTCCCACTCCCGGACAGTTCCTGATGATATCGCCGGGCAGCTTACGGCCCTGAGGCAAAAACACCCTGACTGGGGCCCCAAAAAACTGCGGATGTGGCTGCTCAATCATCACGTCGATTTTACCGTCCCCGCTGCCAGTACTATCGGCGATATCCTCAAGCGTGAAGGCCTGGTTCCGGATAAAAAGCGAAAACGCAGAACCCCGGGCAATCGCCAGCCCCTGACCATCATCAGTGAGAACAATCAGGTCTGGAGCGCTGATTTTAAAGGCAAGTTCAGGCTGCTGAGCCGGAAATACTGTCATCCCTTCACCCTCACCGACAATCACAGCCGGTATCTTCTGAGCTGCCGGGGAGCAGACCGGGAGAGCGAGCCCTTCGTCAGGCAGTGCCTGACGGATGCGTTCCTGGAGTACGGTCTGCCGGAAGTCCTGAGAACGGATAATGGTCAGCCTTTCGCAGGAACAGGTATCGCCGGGTTAAGTCGCCTTGCAGTCTGGCTGATAAAGCTGGGCATCAGACCGGAACGCATCAGAAAGGGGCATCCGGAAGAAAACGGCCGTCATGAGCGAATGCATCGTTCGCTGAAAAGTGCAGTAAAACAGGGCAACATATTTATGACGATGGAAGAACAACAGCGGTGGTTCAGTGGCTACCGGGAAGAGTTTAACTATGAAAGGCCACATGAAGCCCTGGCGGGTGCAACGCCCGGAACGGTATGGCAACCCTCAGGCCGGCACTGGGATGGCAGGGTTCCTGAATATGCTTATCCGGAAGGAGGTACGGTCTACAGGGTGAAATCAAGGGGGACACTCTATATGGGGAAAAAGGGGACGGTGTTCCTGAGTGAAGCGCTGACTGATGAGTACATCATGCTGGAAGAACAAGATGATGGCCTGGAGGCCATCATCTTTAATGGAATAACGCTTGCGTACTACGACCGAAAAACCCAGAGTGTGCTCCGGATAGACTGAAAAGTGTTACCTATGTTCCCGGTCTGATCTGTTACCTATGTATCCGGTCATACAGCAGCGCCACCGGGCTTGCCGTTACTGCCATCCATACCGACGGCTATAGAACCCTTTGACCATCTGCGTCAGCACCATGTAACCCGCGAGGATCGCCACCAGCCACGGGAAGTAGCTCAGCGGCAGCGCCTGAAGTTGCAGGTAACTTGCAAGCGGCGAGAACGGCAGCGCGATCCCGAGCGCCATCACAATGCCCGTCATCACGATCAGCGGCCATGCGGCACGGCTCTGGATAAACGGAATGCGGCGGGTGCGGATCATATGCACAATCAGGGTCTGGGACAGCAGCCCCACCACGAACCAGCCGGACTGGAACAGCGTCTGGTGTTCCGGGGTGTTGGCGTGGAACACAAACCACATCAGGCAGAAGGTCAGAATGTCAAAGATGGAGCTGATCGGCCCAAAGAACAGCATAAAGCGCCCCAGATCGGCGGGGTTCCAGCGCTGCGGCTTCTGGATCTGCTCGTCGTCCACGTTATCAAACGGGATGGCGACCTGAGAGACATCGTACATCAGGTTCTGAATCAGCAGGTGCAGCGGCAGCATCGGCAGGAACGGCAGGAAGGCGCTCGCCACCAGCACGCTGAAGACGTTACCGAAGTTGGAGCTGGCGGTCATTTTGATGTATTTGAGCATATTGGCGAAGGTGCGACGCCCTTCGATGACGCCCTCCTCCAGCACCATCAGGCTCTTTTCCAGCAGAATGATATCTGCCGCCTCGCGGGCGATATCCACCGCGCCGTCCACGGAGATACCGATATCCGCCGCACGCAGGGCTGGCGCATCGTTGATGCCGTCGCCCATAAAGCCCACCACGTGCCCTTCACGACGCAGCAGAGTGACGATGCGTTCTTTATGCATCGGCGTCAGGCGGGCAAACAGCGTGGTGCGCAGGGCAAGCTTGGCCAGCTCATCGTCGGACAGGTGCTCAATGTCGCTCCCCACCACGACGTCGCCCGCGTCCAGGCCCACTTCGTGGCACACTTTGGCCGCCACCAGCTCGCTGTCGCTGGTCAGGATTTTGACGGTGATCCCGCTCGCTTTCAGTGCTTTCAGCGCCGGCGCGGTGGTCTCTTTCGGCGGATCGAGGAATGCGATGTAACCCTCGAGGATCAAATCGGATTCATCGATACGCTGGTAGTCCCCTTCCCGCGCGGGCAGGAACTTGCTTGCTACCGCCACCACGCGCAGCCCCTGGCGGTTCAGGTTATCGGTGACGCGTTTGATGCGGCGCAGCATGGTCTCATCCAGCGGCACGATCTCGCCGTTATGACGCACCTGCGTGGAAACATTCAGGATCTCCTGCAATGCCCCTTTGCAGATCAGCTGATGTACGTCCGGCTGCTCGCTGACCACCACCGACATGCGTC
Source organism: Enterobacter cloacae complex sp. ECL411 (assembly GCF_021869665.1). Lineage (NCBI taxonomy): Bacteria > Pseudomonadati > Pseudomonadota > Gammaproteobacteria > Enterobacterales > Enterobacteriaceae > Enterobacter > Enterobacter cloacae complex sp. ECL411. The sequence goes on along the minus strand of NZ_CP091486.1, from coordinate 514,381 downwards.
GCCGTTCAAAGTCGAACGGAATTTCGTCCACCTTCTGCCAGCGGCCGGAGAGCATGCGGGCAGACTCTTCATCCACACCTTCCAGCACCGCCACGTCGAGCAGGTTTTTCAGCCCTGTCTGGTAGTGACTGTTCAGCCACGCGCTGTACAGCACCCGTTCGCTGGTCTTTCCGGCGATATCGGTGTGGTTCTCCAGCACGATTTTGTCCTGGGTCAGGGTGCCGGTTTTATCGGTGCAAAGAATGTCCATCGCGCCAAAGTTCTGGATGGCGTCGAGGTGTTTGACGATCACCTTTTGTTTAGAGAGTTTGACCGCCCCGCGCGCCAGCGTGGAGGTGACAATCATCGGCAGCATTTCCGGCGTTAAGCCGACAGCCACGGAGAGGGCGAACAGCGCCGCTTCCCACCAGTCACCTTTGGTGTAGCCGTTGATCAGCAGGACAATCGGCGTCATGACCATCATAAAGCGGATCAGCAGCATGCTGACGCGGCCAATGCCTTTCTGGAATGCGTTCGGCTCGCTCTCCTGCTCGCTGACGCGTCCGGCAAGCTGCCCAAACCAGGTGTTGCCGCCGGTAGCGGTGACAATGGCCTGCGCCGTGCCGCTGACCACCGTGGTGCCCATAAAGCACAGGGTGTCGCATTCCAGCGGGTTCATCTGCTGCGGATCGCGGGTCCGCGCCACCTTCTCTACGGGCAGGGATTCACCGGTGAGTGACGCCTGCGCGACGAACAGATCCCGCGCCTGGATGATGCGTAAATCCGCCGGGATCATGTCCCCCGCCGCCAGCTTCACCAGATCGCCCGGCACCAGCTGGTCAATGGGCAGTTCAATCCAGGCGTTTTCGCCGAGGTCGTTAATCACGCGCGACACGGTGGCAGTATTGCTGACCATCGCTTTCAGCGTATCCGCCGCTTTGGTGGAGCGCGCTTCCTGAATAAAGTTAAGCAGCGTGGAGATCCCCACCATCAGGGCAATTACGCCTGCGGCAAACAGATCTTCAGTAGCGTAAGAGATAATCCCGAGCACCGTCAGCAGCAGGTTGAACGGATTGCGGTAGCAGAGCCACAGGTGGACCCACCATGGAGAGGGTTTTTGCGCCGGGATCTGGTTATCGCCATGTTCCTCGCGGATTTTTGACACTTCTTGCGCGTTCAGCCCTTCCGGGTGGCCGCCAAAGGCGCGCCAGACTTCGTTTTCATCCATCGCCGCCACGTTCAGGCAGCGCTCGGTCAGGGAAGCGGGGATTTCCGCGCCCGCCAGGGTGTTGGCATTTGGCAGCGGATCGCGCGCAATCAGGCGATGTGGCAGGTGGCGGCTCAGCTGCGCGAACAGCTGCCGGGTGATATTTTTCAGCATAGTCATTCCCCCGCATCCGCAAAGGCGGACGCAGTTTTCCCGCAGGCGTGGCAGAGCCGTACCTGTCAGGCACTTAATTTATCAAGCAGGAACGTATGAACGTTGCTGCCTCACGCCGGTGAGACAGCAAAAGGCTGGCTTACCGGAAAGAAGGTTTTCTCCTGGTCAGGAGAGGTGTGGGATCGGGATCCATGTGGCCTCCGGTAAGTTAAAAATGGGATGTCGTCGCGCAGTATAAGGATTTAACCATACCTTTTGTGACTATTCGGGCGGTATGATACCCCCTCGTAAATAAACCGCACGTAAACCAGACTTTGCCCATAGCGAATTCGCAGGATAGCATTAGGCTCAATTGATTATTTTATCGTTGTTACAGGGAATACAGCATGCAGAACCGCCTTACGATTAAAGACATCGCGCGTTTAAGCGGCGTGGGGAAATCGACCGTCTCACGCGTGCTTAACAACGAAAGCGGTGTCAGCGAGCGCACACGCGAGCGCGTCGAGGCGGTGATGAATCAGCACGGTTTTTCCCCTTCCCGCTCCGCGCGCGCCATGCGCGGGCAGAGCGATAAAGTGGTCGCCATTATTGTCTCGCGTCTGGATTCCCTCTCCGAAAACCTCGCCGTACAGACGATGCTGCCCGCGTTCTACGAGCAGGGCTACGATCCGATCATGATGGAGAGTAAGTTTTCCGCGCAAATGGTGGAGGAGCATCTCGGTATGCTTCAGCGCCGCAACATTGATGGCGTAGTGCTGTTCGGGTTTACCGGCCTTAAAGAGGACATGCTTAAACCCTGGCAGCCGTCTCTGGTGCTGCTGGCGCGCGACGCCAGCGGGTTTGCCTCTGTCTGTTACGATGACGAAGGGGCAATCGTGATCCTGATGCAGCGCCTGTATGAACAGGGCCATCGGCATATCAGCTATCTCGGCGTGCCGCATGCCGACATCACCACCGGCAAGCGTCGCCATGAAGCGTACCTGGCGTTTTGTAAAAAAAACAATCTCCCCGCCGTGGCCGCGCTGCCTGGACTGGGTATGAAACAGGGATATGAGCAGGTCGCCAGCGTGCTGACTGCACAAACCACCGCCCTGGTGTGCGCCACGGATACCCTTGCATTGGGTGCGAGCAAATATTTGCAGGAGCAACGCATCGGGGAGCTGCAGTTAGCGAGCGTGGGAAGCACGCCGCTGATGAAGTTCTTACACCCGGAGATTATCAGCGTTGACCCGGGTTATGCCGAGTCTGGCCGGCAGGCTGCCGCGCAGCTGATCGAGCAAATTACCGGGCGTACCGAGCCCCGTCAGATCGTTATTCCAGCCCGCCTCTCATAATTCTTTTGAATGGATTATTGTGATCTTCGCCCGATTTCGGGAACGTTCCCATTTTCGCCGTCACGTTGAAGGAGTAGGCTTGCGCACAGGTCATAACCCCTTTCACCATCTGTCATGAGGTTTCATGATGAGTAAAGTCAAACAAGCCGATATCGATCAGCTGATCGTCCTGGTCGGCGGACGCGAGAACATCGCCACCGTCAGCCATTGCATTACCCGCCTGCGCTTCGTGCTGAACGATCCGGCCAAAGCCAATCCGAAAGCCATTGAAGAGTTGAAAATGGTTAAAGGCTGCTTCACCAACGCCGGGCAGTTCCAGGTGGTGATTGGTACCGAAGTGGGCGATTACTATCAGGCTCTGCTGGCGACTACCGGGCACTCTTCCGCCGATAAAGAGCAGGCGAAGAAGGCAGCGCGCCAGAATATGAAATGGCATGAGCAGCTGATTTCCCATTTTGCGGAGATCTTCTTCCCACTGCTGCCGGCGCTGATCAGCGGGGGCTTAATTCTGGGCTTCCGTAACGTCATCGGCGATGTGCCAATGAGCGACGGCAAAACCCTGGCGCAGATGTACCCGGCGCTGCAAAGCATCTATGACTTCCTGTGGCTGATTGGCGAAGCCATCTTCTTCTATCTGCCGGTCGGGATCTGCTGGTCAGCGGTGCGCAAGATGGGCGGAACGCCCATTCTCGGAATCGTACTCGGCGTGACGCTGGTCTCTCCGCAGTTAATGAACGCTTACTTACTTGGTCAGCAAACGCCAGAGGTGTGGAACTTCGGCCTGTTTACCATCGCCAAAGTGGGCTACCAGGCGCAGGTTATCCCGGCATTGCTGGCGGGTCTGGCGCTGGGCTTTATTGAGACGCGTCTGAAGCGCATCGTGCCGGACTATCTCTATCTGGTGGTGGTCCCGGTCTGCTCGCTGATCCTGGCGGTGTTCCTGGCGCATGCCTTTATCGGTCCGTTTGGCCGCATGATTGGCGACGGCGTGGCCTTCGCGGTCCGTCACCTGATGACCGGCAGCTTCGCACCGATTGGCGCCGCACTGTTCGGCTTCCTGTACGCTCCGCTGGTGATCACCGGCGTGCACCAGACCACGCTGGCGATCGATATGCAGATGATCCAGAGCCTCGGCGGCACGCCGGTCTGGCCGATCATCGCCCTGTCTAACATTGCGCAGGCCTCCGCTGTAACCGGCATTATCATCGTCAGCCGTAAGCACAACGAGCGTGAGATATCCGTTCCGGCTGCTATCTCCGCCTACCTCGGCGTCACTGAACCGGCGATGTACGGTATCAACCTGAAATATCGCTTCCCGATGCTCTGCGCGATGATCGGCTCCGGTCTGGCGGGCTTGCTGTGCGGCCTGAACGGCGTAATGGCAAACGGGATTGGCGTCGGCGGCCTGCCGGGTATCCTCTCCATTCAGCCTTCATTCTGGCAGGTATTTGCGCTGGCGATGGCGGTGGCGATTATCATCCCAATGGCGCTGACTACCGTGGTTTACCAGCGTAAGTTCCGTCAGGGCACGTTGCAGATTGTTTAATTCCCTTTTTCGGGGCGCAGTTGCGCCCCTTCGCATTTGCAGGAACGTACTATGAATACCCTTCCTCACTGGTGGCAGAACGGCGTTATCTATCAGATTTACCCAAAGAGTTTTCAGGATACCACCGGCAGCGGCACCGGCGATCTGCGTGGCGTAACGCAGCGCCTTGACTACCTGAAAACCCTTGGCATTGACGCCATCTGGCTGACGCCGTTTTATATCTCCCCGCAGGTGGATAACGGATATGACGTGGCGAACTACACTGCCATCGACCCGACCTACGGCACGCTGGACGACTTTGACGAGCTGGTTGCCCGGGCGCATGAACGTGGCATCCGCATCGTGCTGGATATGGTCTTTAACCACACGTCCACGCAGCACGCCTGGTTCCGCGAGTCGCTGGATAAAGCGAGTCCGTACCGTGAGTTCTATATCTGGCGCGACGGTACGCCGGACGCGCTTCCCAACAACTGGCGCTCAAAGTTTGGCGGCAACGCCTGGCGCTGGCATGCCGAAAGCGAGCAGTATTATCTGCATCTGTTCGCGCCGGAGCAGGCGGATCTCAACTGGGAAAACCCGGCGGTGCGCGCCGAGCTGAAAAAAGTGTGCGAGTTCTGGGCCGATCGCGGCGTGGACGGCTTGCGTCTGGACGTCATTAACCTGATTTCAAAAGATCAGGATTTCCCGGACGACACCATCGGGGATGGCCGACGTTTCTACACTGACGGGCCGCGCATCCACGAATATCTCCAGGAGATGAGCCGGGATGTCTTTACGCCGCGCAACCTGATGACGGTGGGCGAGATGTCCTCCACCTCGCTGGAGAACTGTCAGCAGTATGCGTCGCTCGACGGGCGCGAGCTGTCGATGACCTTTAACTTCCATCATCTTAAGGTGGACTACCCCGGCGGCGAAAAGTGGACGCTTGCGAAGCCGGATTTTGTGGCGCTGAAAACCCTTTTCCGCCACTGGCAGCAGGGGATGCACAACAAAGCCTGGAACGCGCTGTTCTGGTGTAACCATGACCAGCCGCGCATCGTGTCACGCTTTGGTGACGAAGGGGAACACCGCGTGGCGGCGGCGAAAATGCTCGGTATGGTGCTGCACGGGATGCAGGGCACGCCGTATATCTATCAGGGTGAAGAGCTGGGCATGACCAACCCGCATTTCAGCCGTATCACCGACTACCGCGACGTAGAAAGCCTGAATATGTTCGCCGAACAGCGGGCTAACGGCCGCGATACGGATGAACTGCTGGCGATTCTGGCGAGTAAGTCACGTGATAATGGGCGCACGCCGATGCAGTGGGACGCCTCGCACAATGCGGGCTTTACCGGGGGCGAACCGTGGATTGGTGTCTGCGACAACTACGAAACCGTGAACGCCCGCGCGGCGCTGGACGACCCCGATTCGGTGTTCTACACCTATCAGTCGCTGATTCGCCTGCGCAAAACCCTGCCGGTGCTGACGTGGGGGGATTATGAGGATCTCCTGCCTGACCACCCTTCCCTGTGGTGCTATCGCCGTCAATGGCAGTCACAAACGCTGATGGTGGTGGCGAACCTGAGCCATTTGCCTCAGGAATGGCAAGCGGACGCTCTCAGCGGCGAGTCGCAGGTGGTGATAAGCAACTACCCCGGCCCTCAAACCTCAATGCTTCGTCCGTTTGAAGCCGTGTGGTGGTTAAAGCAGTAATTCCTCCGCCGGGCACGATGCCGTGTCCGGCTTACTTTACTGTTTTTGTTGAATAATTAATCAGATTTTTCCTTCGCGTCTTTACAATTGCCTCAGCGCCCGCCGTTTGTACTCTCGTCTTTTTACTTTGTCCTGCATCAAAAAAATCGCAAACATGTTTGATGAAAATCACTATATGTAGCACTTAAAATGCACGCCGACCCAACATCTTGTATTTATCGTCTACTATTCCAACAACAAGACGGCGCGAACGCTGGCCGGAATTGTGGATAACACGAGCTGGGCACGCGGGAAGTCTTTGCCTCGGCGAGGAATACGCCCGGTGAATACTTCTCCACCTCTGTGGATAACCTGTTTTTAAAATGGAGTGATCATGACACCGCATGTGATGAAACGTGATGGCTGTAAAGTGCCGTTTAAATCAGAGCGCATCAAAGAAGCCATTCTGCGTGCAGCTAAAGCAGCGGGAGTCGATGACGCAGATTACTGCGCCACCGTCGCAGAAGTCGTTAGCAGCCAGATGCACGAACGCAGCCAGGTGGATATCAACGAGATCCAGACCGCGGTTGAAAACCAGCTGATGTCTGGTCCGTACAAGCAGCTGGCGCGCGCCTACATTGAGTATCGTCACGACCGTGACGTCCAGCGTGAGAAACGCGGTCGCCTGAACCAGGAGATCCGCGGCCTGGTAGAGCAAACCAACTCGTCGCTGCTCAATGAAAATGCCAATAAAGACAGCAAAGTGATCCCGACCCAGCGCGACCTGCTGGCTGGTATCGTCGCCAAGCACTATGCCCGCCAGCACCTGCTGCCGCGCGATGTAGTCTCGGCGCACGAGCGCGGTGAGATCCACTACCACGATCTCGACTACTCGCCGTTCTTCCCGATGTTTAACTGCATGCTGATCGACCTGAAAGGCATGCTGACCCAGGGTTTTAAAATGGGTAACGCCGAGATTGAGCCGCCGAAATCCATCTCCACCGCGACGGCGGTCACGGCGCAGATCATCGCCCAGGTGGCGAGCCACATCTATGGCGGAACCACCATTAACCGCATTGATGAAGTGTTGGCCCCGTTCGTGACCGAGAGCTTCAACAAACACCGTAAAACGGCGGAAGAGTGGCAGATCCCGGACGCCGACGGTTATGCCCGTTCCCGCACCGAGAAAGAGTGCTACGACGCGTTCCAGTCGCTGGAATATGAAGTAAACACGCTGCACACCGCCAACGGCCAGACGCCGTTTGTGACCTTCGGGTTTGGCCTCGGAACCAGTTGGGAATCACGCCTGATCCAGCAGTCTATTCTGCGTAACCGTATCTCCGGCCTCGGTAAAAACCGTAAAACGGCGGTGTTCCCGAAACTGGTGTTCGCCATTCGCGACGGCCTGAACCACAAGTTTGGCGATCCGAACTACGACATCAAACAGCTGGCGCTGGAGTGCGCGAGCAAGCGTATGTACCCGGACATTCTGAACTACGACCAGGTGGTAAAAGTCACAGGTTCGTTTAAAACGCCAATGGGCTGTCGCAGCTTCCTCGGCGTGTACGAGGATGAGAACGGCGAGCAGATCCACGACGGGCGCAACAACCTGGGCGTCATCAGCCTGAACCTGCCGCGCATCGCGCTGGAAGCCAAAGGTAATGAAGCGGCCTTCTGGGCGCTGCTGGATGAACGTTTACAGCTGGCACGTAAGGCGCTGATGACCCGCATCGCCCGCCTTGAAGGGGTGAAAGCCCGCGTCGCGCCAATTCTCTATATGGAAGGGGCCTGCGGCGTGCGCCTGAAGGCGGATGATGATGTGTCGGAGATCTTCAAAAACGGTCGCGCGTCGATCTCTCTCGGCTATATCGGCATTCACGAAACCATTAACGCGCTGTTTGGCGACAAGCACATCTATGACAACGACGCCCTGCGTGAGAAAGGTATCGCGATTGTGCAGCGCCTGCGCGATGCGGTAGACCAGTGGAAAGAGGAAACCGGCTACGGTTTCAGCCTGTACAGCACGCCGAGCGAAAACCTCTGCGATCGCTTCTGCCGTCTGGATACCGCCGAGTTCGGCATCGTGGAAGGGGTGACCGACAAAGGTTACTACACCAACAGCTTCCACCTCGATGTGGAGAAGAAGGTGAACCCGTACGACAAGATCGACTTCGAAGCGGCCTATCCGCCCATCGCGAACGGCGGTTTTATCTGCTACGGCGAGTACCCGAACATTCAGCATAACCTGAAGGCGCTGGAAGACGTGTGGGATTACAGCTATCAGCACGTGCCGTACTACGGAACCAACACGCCAATCGACGAGTGCTACGAGTGCGGCTTTACCGGTGAGTTCGAGTGCACCAGCAAAGGCTTCACCTGCCCGAAATGCGGTAACCACGATGCAGCCCGCGTCTCCGTGACCCGTCGCGTGTGCGGCTACCTCGGCAGCCCGGACGCCCGTCCGTTTAACGCCGGTAAGCAGGAAGAGGTGAAGCGCAGGGTGAAACATCTGGGAAATGGGCAGATCGGGTAATCCACTGCCACGTTAATGCCCGGTGGCGCTGCGCTTACCGGGCCTACGGACCGCTCTCTTTTGTAGGCCGGGTAAGCGCAGCGCCACCCGGCGTGGTTATTCGCGATGAACTATCACCAGTACTACCCCGTCGACATCGTCAACGGCCCCGGCACCCGCTGCACCCTCTTTGTATCAGGCTGCGTTCACGAGTGCCCCGGCTGCTATAACAAAAGCACCTGGCGCCTGAACTCGGGTATGCCGTTTACCGCTGAGATGGAAGACCGCATCATCAACGACCTGAACGACACGCGCATTAAACGCCAGGGGATCTCGCTCTCCGGCGGCGACCCGCTCCATCCGCAAAACGTGCCGGCGATCCTGAAGCTGGTAAAACGCATCCGCCGCGAGTGCGCGGGAAAAGACATCTGGGTCTGGACGGGTTACAAGCTGGATGAACTGAATGCGCAGCAGAAGGAAGTGGTGGATCTGATTAACGTCCTGGTCGACGGCAAGTTCGTGCAGGATCTTAAAGATCCTATGCTTATCTGGCGCGGCAGCAGCAACCAGGTTGTGCATCATCTGCGTTGAATGAAGGCGGATATCCTCTGTCCGCCTGAACGTCAAAACCGACTCACACTCTCCATTGCCTCAGCCTTAAACGCCGCAAAATCCTCGCACTGGCACAGGCGCGCCATCGCGCGTTCACGCAGGAAAGTGACAAAAATATCGTAAATCGCCATTGCCTCTTCGTACTCGCTTTTGCTGATGGCGAGCAGAAAAATGACATGGGCGGTTTCATCTCCCCACTGAATGCCCTGCGGCGCCAGCACGGTGTAGACCACCGTTTTTTGCGCCAGCAGGCCGAGGGAGTGCGGCAGCGCGATGCCGTCGCCGAGCATAGTGCTGACGATAGCTTCACGCTCGATAACCGATTCCAGAAATTCCGCGCCGACAAAGCCTTCGCTTTCAAGCTGCCCACACAGTTCGCGGAACAGCGTTTGCTGGTCGACAGGCTTGTCGAGAATGCGGAAATGGGCCGCGTCGAAGTATTTCTCCAGCATCCACGGGCGGGTACGGTCCACCAGCACCAGCTTGCCGATCTGCTCTAACTGATAATCGGTCGGGAACGGGGCGATTATCACCACCGGTTTGGATTTTTCGCTCACGCGAGCGGTGGAGATCACGAAGTCTTCGCCGATGGCATCGGCAAGTTCGTACTCGCGCAGGGTGAGCGTGCGCGTCACCTCAATCTGCGGGTATTTACGCTGAAGCACCGCCTCAATCATGCGCACCATCGCGTTACCGGCGTCACATACCAGCAGCACGCGCGGCTGACGCTGGTAGCCGATGTTGTAGTGGCGCTCCAGACCGACACCGATATGCAGCACCAGAAAACCAATTTCGTTTTCGCTGATCACATACGGCGTGTATTTGCCCCAGCTCGACACCGCCGCGAGGGTCATATCCCACGCCATCGGGTAGTGCTGCTTGATGTTATCCAGCAGCGGATTGGGGATCATGATTTGATACCGCACGCGGGTAATCATGGTTTTGATGTGCGTGAGCAGATCTGCATGCAGTTGCTCGTCGCTCAACAGGTTGTAGTTATAGTGGGTGTTGATGTAGCGCAGGATATAGTTGACCAGGGCTTCGTCGTCGTCAGCATTAATGGCGCTGGGGGCGATCTCCTGGATCTGCCGCGCCGCAATGTGCACGCACAGCCAGCTCTCTTCCGATGGTGAAAGCGCTTTGCCCGCCAGCTCCTGGATAGCCACGGCGATATCTTTCGCCGCCTCGCGTACGTTCTCTTCCACGTCTTCAGCGTGGAATTCCGGCAGCGGATACCCCTCGCTGATGCGCCGCACCGACACCGCGCAGTACAGGCGCAGGAACAGCTCGCCTTCATCGGTCAGGCGAATGTGATGGCGCGTCAGCGCGTCGTGCAGGACAGGGACCATCTTTTCCGCCACGCCCGCGTTGAGCGCCACGTCGGTCACCAGCGGGTTAAGGCTATCCTGCTGCGCCAGCTCCCACAGGAGGTCGGTCAGGCAGGCGCGGATCGCCATCTCGCTGCCAAACAGCTTCATGCCGTGGCGCGGGCGGGTTTCCAGCGTCAGGTTGTAACGGTGAAACCACTCGCGCACTTCCACCATGTCGCTCTGCAATGTGGCCCGGCTGACGAACCACTCATCGGCCAGATCCTCCAGCTTGAGGGAAAAGGCTGACGTCAGAAAACGCACCACCAGATAGTGCACACGCTCCGGTCCGGTTCGCGGAATACGCAGCGCGCGCGGGTGGGACGACTGCAATTGTTGATAGCGCACCACATCATTGATTTTGAGCTGATAGCCGTTGCCCCGGCTCAAAATGAACTGCGCACCGTGGCTGGCCAGCAGCGCGTTCAGGGCGGTGATATCCGCCCGGACGGTTCGCGTGGAGACCGACAGCCGCTGCGCCAGCTCGTCCTGCGGCAGCGTCTCGTTTTGCAACAGATCGAAAAGTTGCGCTAAACGTTGGTTCGGAAATCGCACGTCGTTGTCCTCTTACTGCTCAGGGTGAAATGACCATCTGGGATGGGCTGCCGACCGGGGTATAGTCTGACTCGGCGCTCAGCTTGCCGTCCGGCGCCACGCGGAAACGGGTAATGTTGTCGCTGCGCTGGTTCATGACGTACAGCCAGCGCCCCTGCTTATCAAGCGTCAGGGTGCGCGGATAGTCGCCCCGCGTCCAGACATCGTCCTGATGTGTCAGCGTGCCCTCCGCCGTTACGGTAAAGTGCCCGATGCTGTTATGCAAACGGTTAGCGACATACAGCTGTTTCCCGTCGGCGCTTAGCGCCAGCCCGGCGGCAAAACTGGTGCCTTTATAACCGTCCGGCAAGGCTGAAACCGTTTTACCCTCTTGCAGCCTGCCGTTGCTGTCCAGCGCATAATGGGTGAGCGTAGAGGCTTCTTCGTTAATCAGCCACAGGGCATCCCCCTTCGGCGTAAAGACGAAGTGGCGCGGCCCGGCCCCTTTTGAGGAGGCGCTGATAAACGGCGGATCGTTCGGGGTCAGCTTTCCGGTTCGATCGTCAAAACGGTACTGATAGATGCGATCCAGCCCCAGATCGGTGGAAAAAACGTATTTCCCGCTCGGATCGGCGGCGATCATGTGCGCGTGAGGGCCGTTATGATCGCTGATGGCGAAACTGCCCTCGACGGCAGCTTCCGGCTTTGCCGCGCCCGGTTCGCCTTTGTCCTGATGGGTGTCCGTAGCATCGCCCAGGCTGCCGTCTGCGTTAACGGGCAGCACCGCGATCGATCCGCTGACGTAGTTCGCCACCAGCAAATGTTTGCCGTTCGGCGTCAGGGAAAGATACACCGGCCCCGCGCCGCCGGAGGCCACCTGATTCAGCTCGCTCAGCGCGCCGTTATCGCCTATTCGCAACGCCTGCACCACGCCCTGCTCCACCTCGCTTGCCAGGTAGAGCATTTTGCCGTCGTGCGAGACGGTAAGCTGCGCAGCGTTCGGGAGTTGGCTCACCAGCGTTTTGTTATCGAGCGCGCCGGTTTGCGGGTCGACGGTAAAACGGTACAGCCCTTCGCCGTTGGGATTATAAGTACCCACCCAGGCGTATTGCGTCTGGGCGACAGCGGCGGTGGCGAGCATTGAGAGTGAAGCGACAAGCAGGGTACGGGTGTGCATGGTGGCTCCTTCGGGTGTGTGCGGTGTGTTTCCCCTCACCCTAACCCTCTTCCCAAAGGGGAGAGGGGACGATTACACCCTCTCCCCTTTGGGAAGAGGGCTGGGGTGAGGGGCAGGTTCTACTTCACCAGCTTCTTCGTCATCTCCAGCAGCGTACGCACATCTTCCGGACGCGTGTCGCCGCTGGCTTTGTCGATAATCGAGCTGTAGATATGCGGGATGATTTTGCTCACGCCCGCGTCCAGGGCGATCTGCAGGATCTCCTCAAAGTTCTCCAGATCGATTCCCCCGGTCGGCTCCAGCCAGAAGTCGTGACGGGCGCAGGCTTCCGCCACCGCTTTATACTCGTCACGGCACTTGAGGCCGCCCATCGGGAAGTACTTGATTGAGCTGCCGCCGAAATCTTTCAGCAGGGCAATCGCGGTTTCCACCGGCACAATGCCGTCCGGCGCGTTGCTGCTCAGCGGGCCGGTGGAAATTTTAACCATGCCGACGGTGCCGGTCGGGGAGACCAGGCCATTGACCACCGACTCATTCTGCCCCAGCAGCGCGCGGCTGGCGGCCACGCCGGTAAAGACCTGATTGACGTGCTGCGGCTGTACCTGGCGGGAGATTTCACTCACCATCGCCGACTGGTTCGGATCGCCTGCGCCCAGCCCCACAGAGAGCGCGTTATCAATCAGTGCCGCGTACTCGCGCATATCCGCGACGGCGCTCGCCACGTCGGGGTAATTTTTGGAGAGCACGCCCACCAGCACATGACCTTCCGCCGCCTCGTAAATGGCGCTGGCGTTGGCTTTCGATCCTGCCAGCACGTTCAGGCAGACGCGGTCACGGTAAAAGTTGGGGGTCAGTTTCATGCTTTTTTCTCCTGTCCTAATACTTCGCTAATACGGCGGTACACGATGTTCAGCTGATCAGCATTCACGCTGCGCACATCCGCTTCGATAATCCCTTCGTTAGCTTTATAGCCACGGAAGTAAATGGCGTATTCGCCCTGCTTCAGCGCGTTCACCAGTTCACCGGTGCCAACGCCGGTGGTGGCTTCGTCAAACTTAATCTCGGTGCGGGCGATGTCGCGTCCGGCGCTGTCCCAGACCACGCGCGCGGTGACGCCGTTCAGGGTGTTGAGCGCGTCAATAAACGGCGTCATCTTCGACACCATCTCGGCCCCGCTCTCTTTGGTGGCCGTCAGGTAGTGTTCGATGGCGCAGGTCAGGCCAAGAATGCCCTCTTTGCCCACCTTCATCGCGCGGCCAATGCCCGCCGTCTGGCGCTTCACCCACTCAACGTACTGGGTTTTGCCGATCACCAGGCCGCTGGTTGGCCCTTCAATCGCCTTCGCGCCGCTGTAGATCACCAGATCGGCGCCGGATCGGTAATAGGTATGCAGATCTTCTTCCGCCGCGGCATCAACGATCAGCGGCAGGTCGTGTTTACGCGCAACCACCGCCGCCTGCTCGACGCTGAGCATGCTTTTCTGTACGCAGTGGTGCGATTTAATGTAGAGGATAGCCGCTGTACGCGGGGTGATCGCTGCCGCCAGCTGATCGGCAGAGCATTCGTTGGCGTAGCCCGCTTCCACCAGCCTGCCGCCACCCAGCGCTACCATGGTGCCTACCGGCGCGCCAAAGTTAACGTTGTGGCCTTTCGGCAGGACGATCTCGTTGTTCTCAATCGGTGTGACGTGCAGGTTTTCCAGCAGCCAGTCGCTGTCTTTCACCAGTACCGCCGCCACGGACTGGGCAATGCCCGCTGACGCGCAGGAGACCACCGTTGCGCCTTCCACCTCCAGCAACTTCGCGATGTATTCGCCGGTTTTATTGACCAGATCCTTTATCTCGAAATAGTGATTCATGCCGTCCATCGCCGCCTGCACCACTTCCGGGCGCGGCGTGGAGACACCCAGCGCCGTCATGCGGCCAGAGGTGTTGATAACCTGCTTTAAGTTGTACTTCTCATAAATCGAAGGCATGTTCCGTGCTCCCTTGTTCGGTCATGTAGCCCTTGCCCGCGCGGATCGCGGCAAGCGGCACCAGAATGTGTTCAGCCTGCAGGCTGTCGTTTTCAGCATCCGTCAGCACCGTCGGCTGGCGTTTGAGGGTGAACAGCGTCAGATCAGCGTCGAGACCAGGCTGAATGCGGCCTTTGCGCGTCAGGCGCAGGCCGTCTGCGGCGTTGGCGGTGACGCAGTCAATCACCTGCGGCAATGACATGCCGATGGCGAGGAATTTCGACATCACGCTTGCCAGCGAGCCGACCGGGCCGTTGATGCGGTTGCGGCAGTAGATATCCGAACTGATGGTGTGCGGCAGAATGCCCATCGCGATGGCGCGTTTCGCCACCTCAAAGCTGAAGCTCGCCGTGCCGTGGCCGACGTCCAGACGCACGCCGCGCTTCAGCGCAGACGTAATGGAGGCGCGCAGCTCGCCGGAGGGCGTCAGGATGCGGTTAGGCTTGCCGTTGTAGCAGTGGGTGATGATGTCGCCGGAGCTTAACAGCTCGGCAATCTCATCCAGGTTCGGCGGGTTGTTGCCGATGTGCACCATCAGCGGCAGGTTGCCGTTCTCTTTCTGAATGGCTTTAGCGCGCTCCAGCGGGGTAATACCGTTTTCACCGACCACGCTGCTGCTCATGCGCGCCTTCAGGCCGACGATAAAATCCGGGTAGCGCGTCACCGCCTGCTTCACCGCATCAGCATCAATATTGGTCATATTGGCCAGCTCGTTCTGGGCAATCAGCCCCACGCGGGAGATGTTCAGCAGGGCAAACACCTCGGTGGATGCTTTGCGGGTGATGGCGTAAAAATCATCCACGTCGTCGGCCCCAGTACTGCCCGCGTCCACCACGGTGGTGACGCCGGTGGCAATGCCCACGCTGTCCGGCTCGTCGTGGTAAATTGGGGAGTTCGGGTAGCAGTGGACGTGGGAGTCAATCCAGCCCGCGCTGACGAACACGACACCGTTAAGCTCAACCGTTTTACGAGCGGGAGCGTCAATTTGGCCTGTCGCGGCGATCTTCCCGTCCTGAATGGCGATATCGGTCAGGGTATCGTCGGCGAGGCGCGCACGGCGCAGGAGTAGATCAAACATGGGGTTCTCCTGATAAGGCGGGCACCGAAGCGCCCGCAGGTATTAAAGGGCGACCGGGAACAGCCAGCCCAAAATCATTGCGCCGAGGATGGCGCCACCGGTAATCGGCTTCTGCCAGATGTAGAACAGCAGCGCGCCCACCAGGGAACCGACGCCGATTGGAATGGAGGCGGTCATGGCGCTGAGGATAATCAACGGCCCGAGGAAGCGGCCGGAGGCGTTACCCGCGCCCATCATCACGTCTGCACCGTAGGTGGAGTTACTCTGGTTGATGGTGAACTTACGCGCCAGGATGATGACGTAGCCAATCGCCAGACCAATCACCAGGCCGGTAATCAGCGAGGCAATAAAGTTGGTCACCGGGAACATGATCCCCGCGCCCAGCAGCAGCGCCGGTACGCCGAGGCCCACGCCGGTCTGGATCGCCCCTCCGATGTCGAGAATCCCGACCAGCGACCCTTCGATGATACGGGCGAACAGGAAGCTTGCGCCGAACGCCGCCACCGCGCCGTAAACGCCGGTATCGATTCCCGCTTTCAGCATCGCCACGAAGGCCACTTCGTTAAACGCGCCGATGCCGTAGAGGTAGTACATGTGCGTCCCGGCGAAGACGCCGGAGGAGAGCAGGCCAACGAAGATCGGGAACGACCAGTCGGCATACCAAAAACCTTTATTCTGTTCCATGTCGAGGCTCCTGTTATTTACCGCTGAGCGAGTTGTGGATCATATCGAGCCAGTTCGGCACGGTCAGATGGAAGGATTCGATCATCTTCATGTCGAAGCCGCGGAAGAAGCCGCTCAGCACAAACAGCAGGACGATCGCCGCCATCATCACTTTGGTGACGTGGTTCCAGCCGCTCTCTTCCACGCCTTTACCGATCAGGATCCCCAGCACCAGGCCCGGCACGGCGTTACCCATGATCAGCTGCGCTGCGCCGCCAAAGATGGTGGCCCAGAAGCCCGATTTTTTACCCGCGTCGATGGCTGCCAGCCAGAAGATCACCGGCATCACGGTGTTGACCAGCAGGTTCGCGGCAGGCACCAGCACCTTCACGGCGGTGACCTGAAGCGCAGCCGGAACGGAGGAGGCGGTCAGGTTAAGGAAGGTCACGACAATCATGCCGATAATGCCGCAGGCAATCGCCATTTTGCGCGGGTCATGCAGCGTTTCACCGACGTTACGGTTTTTGATCATCAATGCAGCAGCACCCCAGTTCGGGATGATGCGGTGGTCAACGTCCTGTGTGAAGGCACCTGCGGCCACGGAAGAGGCCCAGGCGTTAAAGAAGAAACCTAACCCAAAGGAGAAGTGGGACGCCGGATCCCCTTCACAGGAGTTCAGTTCCCCCAATGTACGAAACGCGCCCATACCCTGAGTGGTAGGCGCATGAAACATGCGTGCAGCCCCGGCTCCAACACCGACGCCAACCAGGCCGCCAATGATGAGCGATTTTATTAATATAATTAAGAACATCAGTCTGCCCTTTTATGAATAATCAGCGTTGCGTGACGAAATCCACCTGGTCGAGATTGATGGCGGTCACGTTGACGGTCACATCCAGCTCCACGCTGTAGGTGCGTCTTTCCCGACGCAGAAAGAAGAACAAAAACGCTTCTTTTCGCACCGCTTCTTGCGCCTGAACAACCTGCACATCCTGTGGCTCAATACGCAGTAAGATATGCGGTGAGGCTTTCATCACCGCGGCCTGTACGTGGTTGAGGGCGTCGGCAAAGGCGCGCGCTTTGGCGTCGCCCTTCCCCTTCACTCTCACCGTGGTCGTGAACTGTTCTTTCATGCTTACGCGCCGTATTTCTTCTGCCACGCCTGTACCAGACGCTCGCCCAGCTCTTCTTTATCCATAAAGCCAAAGCCCAGCACGTTGCAGCCTTCGTTGATAGCGGTCACCCCCTCATCCACGGAGCGCATGCCGTATTTGGCCTTGTAGCCGTATTTGGTCTGGGCGGTGATGGCACCCGCGCCGCCGCTGCCGCAGAACGAGATCCCGAAGGTGGCGTTTTCTGCTTTCATCACGTCACCGAGCTTCATATCCGCTGCCATGCCCGGTACGACAACCGCGCGTCCGCCGGCTTTTTCCACACCCGCAGCCACTTTCTGACCTTTACCCAGGCGATCGCCAATCACGACTGTAATCTGTTCCATGTGTTGCTCCTTAAAGGTTGTCTTTCGCGACTTCGAAGTGAACGGAGAGCAGCCAGGCTTCTTCATCAGGAAGATTGCCAAACTGCGCTACCACTTCACGGGCAAGTTGCATTGAATCTGGTGAAATTTCGTCGAACAGCTCTGCTTCAACCTCCGGCAGCGGCTCGCCGGTCACAGACCGGTGCGCCATTGCGCGAACGTGGGAGGTCAGCATCTGCTCCTGTACCGCGTTGGGGATGATGTTGTGCCGGGCCAGCAGGGCGTAGACCTGCTGAAGCATGGTGTTCGCGAGCTGTTCTGTTTGCACCGCCTGTTCCCCAACGTCGTTCATTACCGCTCCGTTAATCACTCGTCTTACCCCGTTAATGGCTCTGGAATAAAACTAACGTCGAGGGGGCGTTGTTTGTAGCGAGTTGTTTTCCACTTCGAAGTGGAAAGGCGAGCCGCGGCAGTGATCTGTGCCACATAAATGCGGTGAATCTGGATTAATCGCTGGATTTACGTGATGAATATCACGCTATTACGCGGCACTAAACAGGTAAGCGGAGTGGAAAAGATTACGAGCAGGCTCGTAGAAATGTGACGTGGATAAGGTTTTCTTATGGGGAGGGAGAAGAGTGTGAGCGGGGATGCTTAACGCGCCCCGCTCATCCAGACTATCAACGATACTTTTTGTGATACGCGTTGCGGGTCGCCGCAAACTGGTCGGCTGCCGCCTGGGCTTCCTTCACTTTGCCTTCGTTCGCCAGCTTCAGCGCGCCGTCGATCTGGCCGACCAGCACGTCAAAACCGTGGCGGTAGTCTTTCATCTCGGCGCTGTCCGCCGCTTTGCTTTCCAGCTTCGGCGGCGTCGCTTTTTGCGCATCCAGCGCCGCTTCACGCATTTTGGTCAGTGCGTCTTTCATCTCCGCCGCATCGTCGGTTTTCTGCACCACCTTCAGGTTTTGACTGAGGATGTCCATGTTGTCTTCAAGATCGGCAGCAAACGCAGATGAGCCAAGAACCAGCGTTGAAGCCGCGACGATCGCTAACAGGTGTTTACGCATTGCTCACTTCCTTTTTTATTATAAATCACGCTTTTACGGGGATTATTGCCCGGCGATTTTCATCTCCGGCAGTAATACAGAACCACACTGAATATTGCTGCGTGTTTCAATATCGTTACCGACCGTAACAATATTGCGCCACATGTCCTTGAGGTTGCCGGCGATGGTGATTTCGCTCACCGGATACTGAATTTCACCGTTTTCCACCCAGAAGCCCGCTGCGCCGCGAGAGTAGTCGCCGGTGATACCGCTCACGCCCTGCCCCATCAGCTCGGTGACCACCAGACCGGTGCCCATCTCTTTCAGCATCTGTTCAAAATTCAGGCCCTGTCCGGCAATGCGCCAGTTATGAATGCCGCCCGCGTGCCCGGTGCTTTTCAGCCCCAGCTTACGCGCGGAGTAGTTGGTCAGCAGCCACTGGGTCAGAATGCCGTCTTTAACGATATCCCGGCGCTCCGTGCGCACGCCTTCGCTGTCGAACGGCGTGGAGGCCAGCCCTTTCAGCAGGTGCGGGTGCTCTTCGATGGTCAGCCATTCCGGCAGGATCTGCTTGCCCAGCGAGTCGAGCAGGAAGGTCGATTTACGGTACACCGAACCACCCGCAATCGCCCCCACCAGATGACCAAACAGACCGGTTGCCACTTCGTTGGCAAAAATGACCGGGGCTTTCATGGTGGAGAGTTTACGCGGCGAGAGGCGTGACAGCGTGCGTTCGGCGCACTCTTTTCCCACCCACTCCGGAGACTGCAAATCCCCCAGCGCGCGGCCAATGGTATACGCGTAATCACGCTCCATATCGCCGTTCTCTTCGGCGATCACGCAGCTGGAAAGCGAGTGGCGGGTTGAGCAGTACCCCTGCAACATGCCATGGGAGTTACCAAACACTTTGATGCCGTAGTGGCTGTTAAAGCTGCCGCCTTCGGTATTGGTGATGCGTTTGTCAGCCTGCAAAGACGCCTGCTCGGCGCGCGAGGCCAGCTCAATGGCCTCATCCGGGGTCACTTCCGCCGGATGGAACAGATCGAGATCCGGCGCGTCAAACGCCAGCAGCTCTTTATCAGCCACGCCAGCGTAAGGATCCGGGGAGGTGTACCGCGCGATATCCAGCGCCGCCTGCACTGTACGGGCGATGGCATCCGGGCTGAGATCGGTAGACGACGCGCTGCCTTTGCGATTCTGGTGATACACCGTGATCCCCAGCGCGCCATCGCTGTTAAATTCTACATTCTCCACTTCGCCATAGCGGGTGCTCACGCTAATACCGGTGGTTTTGCTGACCGCCACTTCGGCGCCATCTGATTTACCTGAAGCGAGCATCAGCGCGGTGGAGACGGCTTCTTCCAGGATCTTACGCTGCGCTTCAACTTGTGAGGTTACTTTCATCGCAAATGCCATACTGTAAGAGAGAGTTAAGTGAAGTCTAACAGAGAACCGTTTTTCAGTGCGCGTCTTAACTGGTAACATTAGCCTCTTTTTTTAAGGAGCCTGACATGACTAAGCAGCCCGAAGACTGGCTCGACGACGTTCCCGGTGATGACATCGAAGACGAAGATGATGAGATCATCTGGGTCAGTAAAAGTGAAATTAAACGTGACGCCGAAGAGTTAAAACAGCTTGGCGCAGAAATGGTAGAACTGGGTAAGAACGCGCTGGATAAGATCCCGCTCGACCAGGATCTGCGTGATGCCATTGAACTGGCACAGAAAATCAAGAAAGAAGGGCGTCGCCGCCAGCTTCAGCTTATCGGGAAACTGCTGCGTCAGCGCGATGTTGAGCCGATCCGTCAGGCGCTGGATAAACTTAAGAACCGCCACAACCAGCAGGTTGCGCTGTTCCATAAGCTGGAGCAGATCCGCGACCGTCTGATCGAGCAAGGTGATGACGCGGTACCTGAAGTGCTGAACCTGTGGCCGAATGCCGACCGCCAGCAGCTGCGTTCTTTGATCCGTAACGCGAAGAAAGAGAAAGAAGGGAATAAGCCGCCGAAGTCTGCGCGTCTGATTTTCCAGTATCTGCGCGAGCTGTCTGAGAACGAAGAGTAAACCCCTCACCCCAGCCCTCTCCCCAAAGGGGAGAGGGAGAAGAGATAATGTAGGCCCGGGAAGCGCTAACGCCACCGGGCCTTTTTTTACTCTGCGGCCGCGGCTTTCTTCGCCAGACCGTCCAGCAGCTTCTGATGGATCCCACCAAACCCGCCGTTGCTCATCACCAGAATGTGATCGCCAGGCTGTGCGGCTTTCACCACCATATCCGCTAAGACATCCACGTCCGCACTCCAGTGCGCTGGCTGAATGCAGGCGTCGGCCACTTCGGCCACCTGCCACGGAATATGCTGCGGTTGCAGGAGGAAGACCTCGTCGGCACGCCCTAAGGACGGCGCGAGATCGTCTTTGCATATCCCCATTTTCATGGTGTTCGAACGCGGTTCCAGCACGGCCAGAATACGCGCGGTGCCGCCAACTTTGCCACGCAATGCGGCAAGCGTCGCCAGAATGGCGGTTGGGTGGTGCGCGAAATCGTCGTACACCGTCACGCCATTCGCTTCACCACGCAGCTCCAGACGGCGGCGGGCGTTAATGAATGAACCCAGCGCATTGGCGGCATCCGCAGGCAGTACGCCCACGTGACGCGCCGCGGCGATCGCCATCAGGCCGTTGTGCATATTGTGCTCACCCACCAGGCCCCACTTCACTTCGCCCACTTTTTCGCCGTCGAGCAGCACTTCCCATTCGGAAGCATCCGCGTTGAGCTTTTTCGCCTGCCAGTGCCCCTGCTCGCCAACCAGCTCCTGCTCGCTCCAGCACCCCATCGCCATAGTCTGCTTCAGGTTGATGTCGTTCTCCGGCAGGATAATGCGGCCCTGACCCGGAACAATGCGCACCAGATGGTGGAACTGTTTCTGAATCGCTTTCAGGTCGTCAAAGATATCCGCGTGATCGAACTCAAGGTTGTTGAGGATCAGCGTGCGTGGGCAGTAATGCACGAACTTGGAGCGCTTGTCGAAGAACGCGCAGTCGTATTCATCCGCTTCAATCACAAAGAACGGGCTGTCGCCCAGACGCGCGGAGACGTCGAAATTCCCCGGCACGCCGCCGATCACGAACCCCGGCTTGTAGCCGCAGGCTTCGAGGATCCAGGTCGCCATACCGGCGGTGGTGGTTTTGCCGTGCGTCCCGGCAACGGCGACAACCCAGCGGTCGCGCAGGACAAAGTCATGCAGCCACTGCGGGCCAGACATGTACGGGATATTGCGTTCCAGCACCGCTTCAACGCATGGATTCCCACGGGTCATGGCGTTACCAACGATCACCAGATCCGGCTGCGGCTCGAGCTGGCTGGCGTCATATCCCTGAATCAGAGAAATCCCCTGCTTCTCCAGCAGCGTGCTCATCGGCGGATACACATTGGCGTCCGAACCTGTCACTTCATGGCCCAGCGAGCGCGCCAGCATTGCCAGTCCGCCCATGAAAGTGCCACAAATCCCCAATATATGAATGCGCATACGTCACTATCCTTCTTCAATGTGGCGCACATTTTACTCACATGTCAGCGGCTGTGAAACGCATTTCAGGTAAATCCGTATTTTGCTGGCGCGATTCACCTCTGCGCTAATATTTGAATGTTTGTTAAGATTGTTGGACATCAACCGCTTTACTCAACATAAGATGCAGGGAAAGTGTTATGAAAACGTTAGGTGAATTTATTGTCGAAAAGCAGCACGAGTTCTCTCATGCTACGGGTGAGCTCACTGCTTTGCTGTCGGCAATAAAGCTGGGCGCTAAGATCATCCACCGCGATATCAACAAGGCCGGTCTGGTCGATATCCTGGGTGCCAGCGGTGCCGAGAACGTTCAGGGTGAGGTTCAGCAGAAACTCGACCTGTTCGCCAATGAAAAACTGAAAGCAGCACTGCGCGCGCGCGACATCGTTGCGGGTATCGCCTCTGAAGAAGAAGATGAGATCGTCGTATTCGAAGGGTGTGAACACGCAAAATACGTTGTTCTGATGGATCCGCTGGACGGCTCCTCCAACATCGACGTTAACGTTTCTGTCGGTACCATTTTCTCCATCTACCGTCGCGTCACCCCGGTTGGCACACCGGTGACGGAAGAAGACTTCCTGCAGCCGGGCAGCAAGCAGGTTGCTGCCGGTTACGTGGTGTATGGCTCATCCACCATGCTGGTGTACACCACCGGCTGCGGCGTGCACGCCTTTACCTACGATCCGTCGCTGGGCGTTTTCTGTCTGAGCCAGGAGCGCATGCGCTTCCCGGAGAAGGGCAATACCTACTCCATCAACGAAGGCAACTACATCCGATTCCCGAATGGCGTGAAGAAGTACATCAAATTCTGCCAGGAAGAGGATAAAGCCACCCAGCGCCCGTACACCTCGCGCTATATCGGCTCGCTGGTGGCGGATTTCCACCGTAACCTGCTGAAGGGCGGTATTTACCTCTACCCAAGCACCGCCAGCCACCCGGACGGAAAACTGCGTCTGCTGTACGAGTGCAACCCGATGGCATTCCTGGCCGAACAGGCAGGCGGCAAAGCGAGTGACGGTAAAGAGCGTATTCTGGATATCGTGCCGGAAAGCCTGCACCAGCGCCGTTCGTTCTTTGTCGGCAACGACCACATGGTGGAAGACGTTGAACGCATGATCCGCGAATTCCCGGACGCGTAACGCGTAAATAGGGGAGCCCGACAGGCTCCCCTATTTTTATCATGCCGTTTGCGCCGTCAGTTTGAAGGATGCCATCGCCTCCATCAGCTCGCGCGATTGTTCCTCCAGGGAACGCGTTGCCGCAGAGGATTGCTGAACCAGCGCCGCGTTTTGTTGCGCCGTTTCATCCATCTGATTGACGGCAATGTTAACCTGCTCAATACCGCGGCTCTGCTCCTGAGACGCCGTCGCAATTTCTCGCATCAGTTTGGTCATACGCAGCACTTCGGTAGCGATCTCGTCCATCGTCTCACCGGCCTGTTGCGCCAGTTCGCTGCCCTCGTTCACGTGGGTTTGCGAATCGCTGATAAGCGAGCGGATCTCTTTCGCCGCATCGGCACTGCGGCTGGCGAGATTGCGCACCTCACCCGCCACGACCGCAAAACCCCGTCCCTGCTCGCCCGCGCGCGCCGCTTCCACGGAGGCGTTCAGCGCCAGAATATTGGTCTGGAAGGCAATGCCGTCGATGACGCTCAGGATATCGGCGATGCGCGCCGAGCTGCCGGCGATGTCGCGCATCTTCTCAATGACGTAGCAGACCATTTCGCTGCCATGATCGGCGGTATCGGAGACCGACTGCGCCAGCTGGTGCGCCTGCCCGGCGTTATCGGCGTTAAGTTTCACCGTGGCGGTGATCTCTTCCATGCTGGCGGCCGTCTGTTCCAGCGAGGTGGCGGTGGATTCCGTGCGCTGGGCCAGGTTCAGGTTCCCTGCCGTCAGCTCGCGGCTGCCGGTATCAATCTGCGAGCTGGCGTCACGCACCCGCAGAACGGAGTTCATCAGCGACTGGCGCATCTCTTCGATGACCGCGTTGAGGCGATTAAATTCCTGGCTCGCCGGCGCGTTCAGGGTGTGGGTTAAATCCCCGGCCGCTACGTGCTCCAGCTGGGCAATTGAGGCTGAAAGCGGCTTGAGCAGCATATGGCGCAGCACCAGCCAGGCCAGCACGATAATGCCTGCCGTCAGCAGCGCCGCGACGATAATCAGGATCAGCACACGGGTTTTACTCGCCTGCACGGCGCTCACCTCCGCTTTGCCGCGCGCCTCGCTCCACGTCTGGAACGCCTGCATATCGTTATCAAACTGCTTCGCCACCGGGACCAGCTTACTTTCCAGCAGATCGTAATAGCCGTCCGCACTTTGCTCGTTCAGGGCTTTCAGCATCGGGCTGATACCCTGCTGGTTGTACACCGCCAGGCTCGAGGCGACGTTATCCAGCAGCTTTTGCCCCTGCTCATCCGCCACGCCGCCGCCGATCACGCCCTTGAGCGTTTTCTGTGCCAGCGCCACTTCCTGGTTAATGGTTTTGACCGCCCTGGCCGCATCGTCCAGCAGGCCGACCTCCATCATGCGGACGGCCTGACCCGCTTCGTTACGCGCGCGCAGGATCAGCGTATAGCCGGCATTCAGCTGCACCATCTGTTCACCCTGAAGATGATTGATGCGCTGGAGAGAAGTGGAACTTTTTGTAAGGGCATAAATGCCAATGCCGCTGACAATCAGCAGCAGAAGGGTCATAACGGCCAGTAAAGAGAGCAAGCCGGTACGAATCGATAGCGTTTTAAGCATGATGTTATTTCCGGTAGCGAGATATTTCTGGGCATAAAAAAAGAGTATCGACCGCTACCGGAAAATGTTTAGAGTTTAAGCAATTTCAGCATGTTATCGCCCTGTTAAAGATGTATTCACACGGGTAACAGGCGAGCTCTGGCGGTTCTCCCACAGCACCGTCAGGCCGCGCTGGAGCGCGATAAAAATAAACAGCAGAATACCGATGGCGATTTTGGTCCACCAGGAGCTGAGCGTGCCGTCGAAGTTGATATAGGTCTGAATCAGCCCCTGGATCGCCACGCCAAACAGCGTACCGAGCACCGTCCCTACCCCGCCGCTGAGCAGCGTACCGCCAATCACCACCGAGGCAATGGCGTCAAGCTCAACGCCCACCCCCGCCAGGGCATAGCCTGCCTGGGTGTATACCGAAAACACAATCCCCGCGAGCGTGGCAAGGCCGGTCGAAAGCATATAGATGCGGATGGTGGTGCTGCGCGTGGAAATCCCCATCAGGTTCGCGGACGTGGCGCTGCCGCCAATGGCATAAACCTGGTTACCAAACCGGGTACGGTGGGCGAGGAAGATACCGATAACCACCACGCCCAGCATCAGCAGCCCCATTGCGCTCAGGCGCCCCCCGCCGGGGATTTTCCACGCCAGGCTGGAGAGCGTGTCGTAGATCGGGTGGTTAATCGGAATTGACTCCTCCGACACCAGATAGCTCACGCCGCGCAGGAAGAACATCCCGGCGAGGGTGATGATAAACGCCGGGATTTTCAGCGCGTCGATCAAAAGCCCCATAAAGGCGCCGAACGCGCAGCCCATAATCAGCACCAGCGGGAACGCCAGCAGCGGCGAAATGCCCCAAAAGCCAATCGCCTTGGCAAGGAACACGCCGGTAAAGGCGATCACCGACCCAACGGAGAGATCGATCCCGCCGGAGAGGATCACAAACGTCATGCCGACGGCGATAATGCCTAAAAAGGCGTTGTCGGTCAGGATGTTGCAAATCACCCGCGTGGAGGCGAAGCCCGGGAACTGGGTCAGGCAGTAAAGGTATCCCAGCACGAACACGCCCAGCGTGATCATTAACGGCAAATTACGTTTTATCATGACCGCGGAACCCCTTAATGAGAGTGATAAAGCGCGGCGACTGCACGATAAGTACGATAAGCACCACGACCGCTTTGACGACCTGATTAAGCTCCGGCTGGAACCCGGAGAGCAAAATACCGGTATTCATACCCTGAATAATTAACGCCCCCACCACCGAGAGCAGCAGATTAAAACGTCCGCCCATCAGCGACCCACCGCCGATAACCACCGCGAGGATCGCATCAAGCTCCAGCCAGAGTCCGGCGTTGTTGGCATCCGCCCCGCGAATGTCGGCCGCCACAATCACCCCGGCAATCGCAGCACAGACGCCGCTCAGCACGTAGGTCAGCATCACCATCAGCCGTGTATTTACCCCGGCGTTTTTCGCGGCCCGAATGTTAATTCCCACCGCTTCGATGAACATCCCGAGCGCCGTTTTGCGGGTGAAAAGCCAGAACACCACCAGCGTCACCAGCGCGACGATCACCGGGGTCGGGAAGAACAGAAAATTACCGCTGCCAATCCACGCAAGATTCGGGGAGGTAAAGGTGACGATTTGACCGGAGGTGATAAGCTGCGCCACACCGCGCCCGGCCACCATCAAAATCAACGTCGCGACAAACGGCTGGATCTTGAGCACCGCGACCAGAATGCCGTTCCACAGCCCGGCTAATACACCGGAGCCCAGCGCGGCCAGCAGAACCACCGGCAGGCTGTGCCCGGCAACGGTCATCGAGGCGGCGGTGGCGCCCGCAATCGCCATTACCGCACCGACGGAGAGGTCGATCCCGCCGGTGGCAATGACCAGCGTCATACCCATCGCCAGCAGCGCCACGGGCGCGGCACGGTTTAAGATGTCGATCGGGCTACCAAACAGGCGGCCATCCTGCACGACGATCTGGAAGAAATGCGGAGCCACCAGGCTATCCACCAGCAGCACCAGCAGCAGCGCCACGATTTGCGGCGTGCCGGTCGGCCAGCTGAAGCGGCGCTTCGCTTCGCCAGTTTGCGAAAGAGAACGGGACATCACATATGACTCCTTACGCCGCGATGGCATTCATGATCGCCGGAACCGACAGTTTATCCAGCGGGATCTCTGCCACCTGCCTGCGATCGCGCATGATGATGACGCGATCGGCATAGCCAACCAGCTCCTCCAGCTCAGACGAGATCACCAGCAGCGCCAGACCGTCGGCGCACAGCGTTTCGATAAGCCGGATGATTTCGGCATGCGCGCCCACGTCGATACCGCGCGTGGGCTCGTCGAGGATCAGGAACTGCGGTTTGGTCAGCAGCCAGCGCGAGAGCAACACCTTCTGCTGATTACCGCCCGAAAGGAACTCGATGGGCTGTTCCGCGCTCGGGGTACGGATACCGAGCTGGCGGATGAAGCGCTCGGCAATCGCGTTCTGCTCGCGCTTAGGGATCGGACGCAGCCAGCCGCGCTGGGCCTGTAGCGCCAGAATGATGTTTTCCCGCACCGAGGCGGCGGCAATAATCCCGTCCGTTTTTCTGTCCTCCGGGCAGAAGCCCACGCCGAGGCACGACGCCTGATGCGGTGAACGTAGCGTTTGCGGTTTGCCTTTGATCAGCGCCGTTCCGCTGTCGGCAGGTTTGATCCCGAAGATCACTTCGGCGGTTTCGGTGCGCCCGGAGCCTAACAGCCCTGCCAGACCCACAATTTCACCGGGGCGTACCTCGAGGTTAAACGGCGCGATGGTCCCTTTTTTGCCGTAATCGTGAAACGCGGCGATAGGTTTTTCGCTCAGCAGCGTGCGGCCCGCACGCTGGAGTGCGTTGGTCTCCAGCTCGCGACCCAGCATCATTTTGACCAGCTCAATCTGCGGCAGCTCGCGGGTTTCCCGGCAGCCGACAAAGCCGCCGTTGCGCAGCACCGTAATACGGTCGCTTACCTCGTAAACCTGATCGAGGAAGTGCGTAACAAAGATCAGGCTCATGCCCTGATCGCGCAGCTGGCGCATCAGGGTAAAAAGCATCTCCACTTCCTGGGTATCGAGGCTGGCGGTGGGTTCATCGAGGATCAGCACTTTCGCCGAGAGATCGATAGCGCGACAGATCGCCACGATCTGCTGCATCGCCACGGAAAAACGGTTCAGCGGTTCGCGCACGTCGAGAGAGAAGCCATACGATTCCATCAGCTTCGCGGCGCGCGCTTCCATTTCTTTACGGCGCAGCAGGCCAAAACGTCTGGGCTCGCGGCCAATAAACAGGTTATCCGCTACCGACATGTTTGGCAGCAGGTTCACTTCCTGGTAGACCGTGCCGATCCCCAGTTGCTGCGCATGCGCGGTATTTTTGGGCGAAATAGCATTACCTTCCAGCCAGATAGCGCCGCGATCGGCGTGATAGACCCCGGTCAGGGTTTTGATCAGCGTCGACTTCCCCGCCCCGTTTTCGCCGAGCAACGCCATGATCTCCCCCCGCCGCAGGCTGAAATCAACGTTATCCAGCGCCTTAACGCCAGGGAAAAATTTACTCAGGCCCTCTGTGCGGAGGATTTCCTGGTGTTGTTCGGTGGTCATGGTTTCCCCTCACCCTGACCCTCTCCCCGGAGGGGAGAGGGGATTATTCGTGCCAGTCTTTAATTTTCTGCCCAAACTGCCCTTTTCCCTCTCCCCTCCGGGGAGAGGGCTAGGGTGAGGGGGGGCTGAGCTTAGTAGCCCATATTTTTCTTCTTCTCTAACTCTTCTTTCGCCGTGTCCGGCAGGTAGAGCGTGGATTTGGTGATGGTCAACTTCTCAGGCTGGGTGCCGTCTTTCTTGAATTTCTCCAGCGCATCGAATGCCGGGCCCGCCATGTTCGGCGTCAGCTCCACGCTGGCGTTCGCTTCGCCGTCAATCATCGCTTTGTAGATGTCCGGTACGCCGTCGATCGAGCCGGTGAGAATATCTTTGCCCGGCTTCAGGCCCGCTTCTTTGATGGCCTGGATGGCGCCGATCACCATGTCGTCGTTGTGGGCGTAAACCATGCAGATATTTTTGCCGTTATTTTCTGCCTTGATGAAGCTTTCCATGACCTCTTTACCTTTGCTGCGGGTGAAGTCGCCGGACTGAGAACGGATGATCTTGATGTTTGGTGCTTTGGCGATGGCCTCCGCGAAACCTTTCTTACGGTCGATAGCCACGCTCGCCCCGACGGTGCCCTGCAACTCAACCACGTTACACGGCTTGCCATCCACCTGCTTCACCAGCCAGTCACCAATCAGTTTGCCTTCCAGCACGTTATCGGCGGTGACGGTGGTCATATAGAGAGATTTGTCTTTTACGTCGATGGAACGGTCGAGCAGGAACACAGGAATTTCAGCCTCTTTAGCTTCCTTCAGCACCGGCTCCCAGCCCGTGGCAACAACCGGGGCGATAAAGATGGCATCCACGCCCTGAGCGATAAAAGAGCGCACCGCTTTAATCTGATTCTCTTGCTTTTGCTGACCATCGGCGATTTTTAGGGTAATACCGCGCTTTTCGGCCTCACTTTTCGCCACGTTCGTTTCAGCGGCGCGCCAGCCGGATTCAGATCCGACCTGCGAAAATCCAACGGTTAACGGTGCGGCCATCGCCATAGACGACATGGCTGCCGAAACTGCTGTAACAAGAAGTAAGCGCTTCCACATATGAACGTCCTCGTAGGGTAGGTTATTGTTGGTTAAAAGATGTTCTGCTGATGAACTATAGCCAATGGAATATGTTACGGATTGCGTTACATCACACTTCAGAAAAGTGAATAAAACGTTAATCACAAGTTTGTAATCGCTTTCATTTCCACATTTAAAATGCGGCTGAGTTTATGGATTATCCTGTCATGGAAACGGTCTGAAAAGTGAAAGCGCGAGGGAGATAAGACGAAAACAGGCGAAGACTTTCAGCGCCAGTTGGCTATAATACCTGCCACTTGTTTACCATCCATTTTAAAGGACACCGACATGAGCTTACTCAACGTCCCTGCGGGTAAAGAACTGCCAGAAGACATCTACGTTGTGATCGAAATCCCGGCCAACGCAGATCCAATCAAATACGAAATCGACAAAGACACCGGTGCGCTGTTCGTTGACCGTTTCATGTCTACCGCCATGTTCTATCCGTGCAACTACGGCTACATCAACCACACTCTGTCTCTGGACGGTGATCCGGTTGACGTACTGGTCCCAACGCCATACCCATTGCAGCCAGGCTCCGTCATTCGCTGCCGCCCTGTTGGCGTGCTGAAAATGACTGACGAAGCGGGTGAAGATGCGAAACTGGTTGCCGTACCGCACACCAAGCTGAGCAAAGAGTACGATCACATTAAAGATGTGAACGACCTGCCAGAGCTGCTGAAAGCGCAGATCGCCCACTTCTTCGAGCACTACAAAGATCTCGAAAAAGGAAAATGGGTTAAAGTTGAAGGCTGGGATAACGCAGAAGCGGCGAAAGCAGAAATCATCGCCTCTTTCGAGCGTGCTGCTAAGAAGTAATTCTTACTGCTGATACTAAGCCCCGCGCGTCGGGGCTTTTTTGTGCCTTTCGATGCGCCCGGCGGCGCTACGCTTGCACGGGCCTACAATCAGCAAGAGGCGCAAAACGATAACGCCACCTTACGGTGGCGCTGTCGTTTTTCAGAACTGGTCTCTGTCTAACCAGTTACCGCTTTCAATCAGCGTTAACCCGTTGACCGAACGTTGGTACACATACATCCATGCACTGCCGTAAGGCGTCTGGATCAACTGGCGAGCGTATTCACCGCCCCTGGTGCGCAAGGCATCAAGTTCGGCCAGCGTAGCATTATCAATACGATAAACCTCACCCTGTACCGTTCCGTTCCCCGGAACCGCGCCTGGATAGTGGCCCAGACTGTACAACTGGTAGTTTTCGATTGTGTAATTTCCCAGCAACTGGGCGTTGGTCATCCAGTGGCTGTTGCCTTGCTTGGTTCGTAAACTGCCGTAAACAAATATTCGCATTGCTAAAACTCAAACTGATAGAGCAGATCAAGTGCCTGGTCTACGCCGGACACTGCTTCCAGATATAGCTTAGGCATCAGGCGATAACGTAACGTGAGTGTAGCCAGTGAGTCAAAGATCCCCACGCCATATTTTACCTGTAGACCCGGCAGTACATAGCCGCTGACCACTACCTGCGAAGAGTCACCCACGCCCTGAGTGTCCAGCGCCAGATTGCTTACGCCAAACGTCTCGCCGATTTTACCCACAACCTGACCACTTTGTGCAACCCCCAGACCGACTAACATCGATGTCATTGCCGCACCATCGCCCTGTTGGCTATCCAGACCCTGGCCGCGCAGCAGGTAGGAGAGCGCTTCCTGCTGCGACATGGCCGGGTCAGAGAAGATCTCTGCCTTAGGTTCATCGGCGGAGCCCGTCACGCGCACGCCCGCAATCACATCATCTTCGGTGGCTTCCGGGTTACGGATCGCTTCGATATTGAGTACCGGCTGATCCGGTGGGCCGGAGAACAGCAGCTCACCTTTACGCACAATCAAATCCTGACCGTAGGCATGGAAGCGCCCTTCAGGAATATTGATTTGTCCATTGAGGCCAAGCCCCTGTTGATCCTGCGCCACCTTCAGGTCACCCGTGAGTCTCGCCTTCAGCCCAAACGCGTCCAAACGCACGTTATTACCCACGTGCACGATAAGATTACTATTGATCGGTATGCCAGCGCTCTTCTGTTCAACAGGTTTCAGATTTTCATTGAGCATAACTTCATCACTGGAGACGCCTACCGCGCTTTCCGGCACTTCGTGAACCACGATGCGCGCCCAGGGCACGTCGACGCGGCCGTCCAGGGTGAAGAGACTCGGCGTTGCCTCAAAGACCACGTCTGGCGACACGTCCAGGCGCACCATCGGCGGTACCGTGATACGCACCCTGCTGCCCTTGGCCGCAATACGGGCGCGCCAGTTGTCGAGCTGGCTCCAGTCTGCGTCACCAGTCAGGTTGATTTGTCCCTGCTGTGTCAGCACTGAGCCACTGAGGGTTGAGCTTTGGCCGTTAAAGTTCATCGTCAGCTGGCTTGGCTGCATATCGAACGGCATAAAGTTACCGTCAATGTCCACGCCGTTTAACCGCATCTGGCCAAACAGCTGCGGGCTTTGCGCATCCCCCGCCAGACGCAGGTTGGCGCTGAGCATCCCCGCCGCCTTTTCTCCCCGCGAGAAAATCGGATTCACCATCGCCAGGTTGAAGTTGCGAATATTGACGTTGCCGCCGAGATTGCGCCGCCCTTGCGGATCGGTAATTTGCACCTGTCCGTCAAGCTGACCGTTGTTGGTCAGACGAATAAGCCATCCCAGTTCCGCACGATTGTTACGCAGGTCAGCGTTCACATTCAGGGTGTCGAACGCCACCGGCAGCGGCGCGTCATTGACCTCCTGCGTCACCTTCACGTTACGCCCGGAGAGGGTAACGCTGCCCTGCGGCAGTCCCTCTTTAGTGGTGTCCCACGCGACGTCCGCTTTACCGCTGAAGACCCCGCTGGCCTGGGTGGTTTCCGGCATAAACGGTTTCAGCATCGCCAGGTCAAAACGGTTGAGGTTGATCTGCGCGCGTCCTTCCGCGCCCGCATCAATGGTCTGCGGCACGCACAGCTCAGCATTCGGGTTGGTCCAGCAGTGTGGCCCAATGCTGATCTTTTGCTCCGCATTGCGGTAGTCCAGCGCGATGGATCGGGACAGCACCAGCGGGCCGACCGGCGTGCTGAAGCGGGTGTTATCCAGCACGCCCTTCCAGCGCGTTGCCTGGCGGTCAAAACTGCCCGTCAGGTGCAGCTGCCCGGAGACCGGCTCGCCCTGCACGCGCAGCTGGAGATCGTGCTGCTTTTCGTTACCTTTTGCCGCCAGCGTAACCAGACTGATGTTCACGTCCGGCTGGGAGATACGCTCCACGCGCAGGTCCAGGTTTCCGCCGATCTGATCGGTGGATTTCACGTCCCCTTCGACGCGCACGCGGGCAATGGAAAGTTCCTGCCAGCGCAGGTTATTGGCGGTGATGTCCGCCAGCAGCTGCGGCGCCTCCACTGTACCGCGAACCTTCACTAACCCCTTCGCCGTCCCGCCAAGACCCGGCAGGGCGTTATCGAGATTTGGCGCGTCGATGGTGGCATCCAGATCGAGATCTTTCACCCCCAGCTCGCCTTTGATATCTGCCGTGTTGCGGCCCAGCGCCACATGCAGGCCCGGGATCACCCACTGGAGATAGCTGTTGCCCTTAAGCGAGCCCTCTACGTTGACTTTGTTCTGCTTCACATTACCGGTGAGCTTGAGTTCCGGCACGTCCATCTGCCAGGTGCCGCCGTACAGGCTACCGCGGGTTTTGATCAGACCATTCAGTTTTGACGGCCAGTCCGGGACTTCTTTAGCGGTGTTGATCCCGGTCAGCTTCAGCTCGCCGCGCCAGCTGATCGCCTGCTGCCAGTCGAGCAGCGCGATCAGCTCGGTTTTCCCTTCCAGCGCCGCCACGGTCAGCTTGTCGAGGTTAACCTGCAACTCGTTACCCTTCGCATCCAGAGTAATATCGGCGGGCGGTACACCCTGCCCCTTCACTGCCGTACGGAACGACAGCGTGTAGTCGGTCATTTTGCCACTCAGCTTCAGCTTTAGATCGTCGGCCTGGAACTGCTTTTCACCGGTGAACGGCCAGTAAAGCTGCTTGCTGACAATCTCAAGGTTGAGCGGTAGACCGGCCTCTGCCAGCTGGGTTTGCCCGCGCAGTACCATATCCACAGGGCCGGAGAGGTTCACGCCGAACTCCAGCTTCTCGCGCAGCGCGCCGCCGACTTTCACCTTCACCTTCTCGCCTTTCAGCGGATCGATGTTCAGGGCGCTGTTAAGGGTAATATCTACCGGCCAGTTATCGCGCAGCAGCGCATTGCCTGAGGCATTTACCGACCCCTGGTTGGTATCGATATCCAGCGCGTCGAGCTTCATGTTGCCGTCGATACTGCTGACTTTAAGCAGCATGTTGAAGACCGTCAGATCGGTATCGCCGGTCAGACGCAACTGTTCGCCTTTAAACTCTTCGATATTGAGGTTCAGCGGCAGATGCACGTCGGTCATCTCCGGCAGAACCGGTTTCGAGAAGAGATCTTTCAGCGTTTCACCCAGCGGTTTTTCTTCCGGCTGCGGGTTCTGGATCTTCGGCTCGACGATCTCTTCCTGCGCCACGTCGGCCACCTTCGGCAGCGCAATCAGCAGCCCTTGCAGGGAGGTTGGGGTCAGGGTGAGGTTTTTCTCCTGCCAGCGCAGACCGGAGGTGAAATCCATCACGGATACCGTCGTGTCGTCGATTTTGATATTGACGTTATCCAGCGCGACCCGGTAGAGCGCAATCGGGTACGGCGTGGAGAGATTCAGCGGGCCGCTGTCCTCTTCCTCGACAGGCTCAGACTTCGGCATTTTTTTGGAGTCTATCGCCACATTCACATCTTTTAGCGACAGATCGTTTACGCACAGCTGGCTATCCCGCAGGCAGCCGAGCTTGACCGCCAGATGAAACTCGCCCGCGTTCACCGCCACGCCGGGCTGTTCATAACGAATATTCTTCAGGCGCAGATCGCGCCAGCCGCCCGTCACCTGGCCGATTTCCAGCCCTGGCACCCAGCGGTTCGCGGCGTTAAACAGCAGATGCAGGCCCGTGGTGGTACCCACCAGAAATGCCACCGTACCGAGCAGTAATACGATAAAAATCAGCACCCCGAGGCTTATCTTCTTCCATAAACTCATAATTCAGGCCCCAGACCGATGTAAAACTGTAAACCGTGTTCTTCTTTGTCGCCCACCGGAACGGCGAAATCGAGCTTGATCGGCCCGACCGGTGACTGCCAGCGCACGCCCACACCCGCGCCGGTTTTGAAATCGCTGCGGCGGATGTCGTTCACCGCCTCGCCGCTGTCGACAAACATGGCGCCCCACCATTTGCCGCTGACGTTGTACTGATACTCCAGCGAGCCGGTCGCCAGTTTAGAGGCCCCGGTCAATTGGCCTTTCTCGTTTTCAGGTGAGATCGATTTGTACTTATAGCCGCGAATGCTGCGGTCGCCCCCGGCGAAGAAACGCAGATCTGGCGGAACGCGTTCGAAGTCACCGGTTTCGATCCAGCCCAGATTGCCGCGAACCACAAAGCGGTGCTTATCGTAGAGGGTACGGATCCAGACGTTTTGCGCCTGCACGACGGAGAAATCCACGTCTGAGCCCCAGGCGGAGTTGGAATAATCGATGGAGTAGCGCTGAGAATCGCCCCAGGTCGGCATCAGGCCACCGCGCGAGCGGGTACGGCTGATCATCACGCCCGGATAAAGCAGCATGGTGGTGTTGGTGACGTTTGCCTGAGTAAAGTGGTCAAGGCTCCAGCGCAGGTTAATGGCGCGCTGCCAGCCGCTGGAGAGATCCCAGAAGCGTGATACCGCAAGCGTCGTCGAATCCTGCTCGGTATCGTTCAAATCGGTACGTTTAAAGCCGCCCTGCACGAGGTAGTATTGCTCAAGCGGATTTTTCAGCAGCGGCATTTTATAGCTGAAGTCCAGTTGCTGTTCAGGCGCAGACAGGCTGAGGCTGGTGGTCAGGCTGTGACCGTAGGAGTTCATCCACGGTTTTTTCCACGAGGCTTTCACACGCGGGCCGACGTCCGTGGAGTAGCCGACACCGGTCTCAATGGTGTTCTCGGTGCGCGGTGAGACCACGCCATGCAGCGGTAACACTTTCGTTTTACGGGATTTATCAAATTGCGGTGCCACCACCACGGAGTTAAACCAGCCGGTGGCAGATAAACGACGGTTCAGCTCGCCCAGGTCGCTAGACTGGTAGTAGTCGCCCTTTTTGAACGGCACCAGGTTTTGCAGATACTCATCACGGATTTGCGATCCTTCAAAGGTTACATCGCCAAACCGATAGCGCTCGCCGCTGTCGTAATCGATATCCCAGAATGCCTGACGTCGTTCAAGCGCAACGCCCAGCTGGCTTTTGTTGAACTGGCTGTCAAAGTAGCCTTTGCGCAGCGAAACGCTGGTTAAGGATTTTTTAAAGCGATCGTAATCCCCGTGATTAAGCACGGTGCCCACTTTCGGGCGGTTGCTGAGCAGATCCAGGTAGTCACGATCCGTGCGTGCACCGCCGCGCAGCACCACGTTCGTGCCGCCAATCAGGACGGGTTCTCCCGGCGAGACGCGGGCAATCAATACCTGACGTCCTTTAGCCGGCGGCGGGCGTAAATCGAAATCAATGGTGGGTTCGTAGTACCCCAACGCCTTTAAGCCTTCGCGAATGGCGTCATCCACGCGCGCGCGAAAACGCCGATCCGGCGTGACTTCATCGCTCTGGATGGTGGAAAGCTGCGCACGCACGTTTTTTT
Source organism: Enterobacter cloacae complex sp. ECL411 (assembly GCF_021869665.1). Taxonomy (NCBI): domain Bacteria; kingdom Pseudomonadati; phylum Pseudomonadota; class Gammaproteobacteria; order Enterobacterales; family Enterobacteriaceae; genus Enterobacter; species Enterobacter cloacae complex sp. ECL411. The sequence continues at coordinate 478,241 of NZ_CP091486.1, read as the reverse complement.
CCAGCGCCCCGGATAACCCCTCAACCTGCAAACGGACATTCGCCGCGCTGGCAATCCCGCTTGTCAGCATTAAACTGACTAAACATAACTGGCGGATCTTTGTCACGTTTTCTCCTGAATATCCCTGTTTCCACCCTGGAAGCAAATGCAGTGCCGCTCCGCGGCAAAATACGGCCTGAAAGCCAAAAACCCAAATTACGGGTTGAAAAAGGGCCTAACACCCAAATATTTCTTATGATTAAATCTAGACTCATTCATCGCATTTATTGTGTTCAATTAAACGCTTCGTGACAACCTTAACCGAAACAACGCTACCCCGGAGGCCCCACCGTGAGTTTATTTGATAAAAAGCATCTGGTATCACAAGCCGATGCGTTACCGGGACGCAACACCCCTATGCCAGTGGCGACATTACACGCCGTAAACAACCATTCAATGACAAACGTTCCTGATGGAATGGAGATCGCCCTGTTTGCCATGGGCTGCTTCTGGGGCGTAGAACGCCTGTTCTGGCAACTGCCGGGCGTGTACAGCACCGCTGCGGGCTACACCGGAGGATATACGCCTAACCCAACCTACCGCGAAGTCTGTTCCGGTGAGACCGGTCATGCTGAAGCGGTACGTGTGGTGTATGACCCGAGCGTCATCAGCTATGAACAGCTGCTCCAGGTGTTCTGGGAAAACCATGACCCGGCGCAGGGCATGCGTCAGGGTAACGATCACGGCACCCAATACCGCTCGGCCATCTATCCGCTCACCCCTGAGCAGGAGGCTGCGGCCCACGCCAGCCTGACGCGTTTCCAGGAAGCGATGCAGGCAGCCGGTGATAAACGTCAGGTCACGACGGAAATCGCTACTGCGAAACCGTTCTACTATGCCGAAGACGACCACCAGCAGTATCTGCATAAAAACCCGTACGGCTACTGCGGCATTGGCGGCATCGGCGTCTGTCTGCCTCCACAGCAGGACTGATTACTGCATCAGCGCCACGCGAGCCGCGTGGCGCGCCTGTAAGCAAAAGTGTCAGTTCATTACTTAACCACTCACTGCCTTTTCATCCGGCCACTTTTTGCCGAAAACGTGACCTCTGGCAGATTTACACGCCTTTACGCTATACTACCGCTGAAATAATCGGCTCAACGCTACGAGCTGAGTTCAATGTGTCTTCACACGAATGGTATCAACTCCCCTTCTGAGGATCTGGCGAGAAGCCGGATAAACTATGTTAAACAGTATTTTAGTAATACTTTGTCTTATTGCCGTCAGTGCATTTTTCTCGATATCGGAGATCTCGCTGGCTGCCTCCCGTAAAATCAAACTGAAGCTGCTTGCCGACGAGGGCAACATCAACGCATCACGCATTCTGAAAATGCAGGAAAACCCAGGCATGTTCTTTACCGTGGTGCAGATTGGCCTGAACGCGGTCGCCATTCTTGGCGGTATCGTGGGTGATGCAGCATTTTCTCCGGCGTTTTATAGCCTGTTTGTAAAGTACATGTCCGCAGAGCTGGCCGAGCAGTTGAGCTTCATCCTCTCCTTCTCGCTGGTCACCGGTTTGTTCATTCTATTCGCGGACCTGACCCCGAAACGCATCGGTATGATTGCGCCAGAAGCTGTGGCTTTGCGTATCATCAACCCGATGCGCTTCTGCCTGTATGTCTTCCGTCCGCTGGTGTGGTTCTTCAACGGCCTGGCGAACGTCATTTTCCGCATCTTCAAGCTGCCGATGGTGCGTAAAGACGACATCACCTCCGACGATATTTATGCGGTGGTGGAAGCCGGGGCGCTGGCAGGCGTGCTGCGCAAGCAGGAGCACGAGCTGATCGAGAACGTTTTCGAACTGGAATCCCGAACCGTGCCGTCCTCCATGACCGGCCGTGAGAACATCATCTGGTTCGATCTGCATGAAGACGAGCAGAGCCTGAAGACTAAAGTGGCGCAGCATCCGCACTCCAAGTTCCTGGTCTGTAACGAAGATATCGACCATATCATCGGCTATGTGGACTCCAAAGACCTGCTGAACCGCGTACTGGCAAACCAGAGCCTGGCGCTGAACAGCGGCGTGCAGATCCGCAACACCCTGATTGTGCCGGACACCCTGACGCTCTCCGAAGCGCTGGAAAGTTTCAAAACCGCCGGTGAAGACTTCGCGGTGATCATGAACGAATATGCGCTGGTGGTGGGCATTATCACCCTCAACGACGTCATGACGACGCTGATGGGCGACCTGGTCGGCCAGGGGCTGGAAGAACAAATTGTGCAGCGTGATGAGAACTCATGGCTGATCGATGGTGGTACGCCAATTGAAGACGTCATGCGCGTGCTCGACATCGACGAGTTCCCGCAGTCCGGAAACTACGAGACCATCGGCGGCTTTATGATGTTTATGCTGCGTAAGATCCCGAAACGTACCGACTCGGTGAAATTCTCTGGCTTCAAGTTTGAAGTGGTGGATATTGATAACTACCGCATCGACCAACTGCTGGTAACGCGCATTGATAGTAAACCGACCGTGCTGGTACCGAAGCTGCCAGATGCGGAAGATAAGGTGTCGGCGTAATTTATGAAGGGCAGCGGTGAGCTGCCCTTTTTGTTTTAAAACGGAAGCTGCCGTTTATGTAATTTAAATAATTTTTAAGTCCTTAGAAGGGGGACGAATTGAGATAAATAAAGGCAGAGCCTGCGATATTATTAAATTTAAAAATATCCCCGCTTACTTTAAGAAAAATCGTTCTGTCTTCAATGCTAACTTTCACGCCAGGATCGGTGGTGACAAGGAAAGGTTCATAACCATTTTTAATGTCTTCTAAAAAAACCTCATCGGTCTTTTGTGCCGTGTAAAGATAATATTTATATACGAAAGAAGTCGTCGCACCCGCGCTGCTTTCCGTGATATACAGCATAGACTTATCAGCCACGGCATGCCGATAAACTATAGTCTGTTCAAGGTAAAAAAAGTCACCAAGCATGCGCCAAATCCCATATCCTATGGTAGCTAACATAAATAACACGAATATATTCTTATTTTTAAAAACCAAATCTCGATGCATAATTATTCCATTTATTTTCCATGCGTAACGGCTTCCCTTCTCAGCCAACAGTTAAAGCTGACCTCTTTACAACTCGCTTATAAAAAGTATAGGGGTATTGTTTATGCCATGGATAATAAGACAAATAGTGAACCAAGTTTTTAATGTTTTATATCAATTTTTAGCACTGAAAAAGATTTTAAGAAAAACTTCATCAATTCATGGTTATGCCCGTTAATACAAATAACGCCATGTCAAAACTATCTGCTTCAGGGTATGTCTCTGGACTGGCCCCACAAACATCAACGGCTCCCATCGGGAGCCGTCTTTTTAACTACTACTGCATAGCACGTTGGTTAAGCCATCTCAGTTTGCAGACGCATAACCTGACGGTTGACTTCGGACATCACAGACAAGTGCTGTTTGTCCTTCACTTTCGGGATAAGGATTTTGCCCTTATCGAACTCAAAAGCGCCAACATCCTTGATATACAACCGTCCACGGAACAGGATCTTCACGTACTTCGCCACCTGAAGCGGGTTGTAGCGTTGGAAAATTTTCATTCTTGTATCTCCTGCGAATCATACGCCCTTGCGGTGCCACAATCGGCCCGACTGTCCTGAGCGCAAATTTTGATGCCCAATGACTATAGACCAGAACCTCGTACTTACCCAGTGTGCATAAGTTTATTTACCGTTTGATTACAATTATTCAGAATAATCTTTGCAAAGCGTGATACAGAGCAGTATATGCCGTCGTTTTTGCGTGGATATGTGCGTTCGCCCGCAAACTGGCATCGGGATTGCGGGAAAAGCCCATTGATCGCACTTATGATTAAAAGCGCATGACCAAGTGGTCGGATCACCTGCTCACAATAAGGAAACACCATGACCCTACGTAACCTCCTGGCAGCAGCTTGCCTGTTGCTGCCGCTGATGGCTTCCGCACACAACCTTGAAAAAGGACAACGTGTCCCGCCGGTCGGCATTGCTGACCGGGGAGAATTGATTCTCGACAATGATAAGTTTAGCTACAAAACCTGGAATAGCGCGCAGCTTGCGGGCAAAGTGAGAGTTGTACAGCATATTGCCGGACGTACATCCGCTAAAGAGAAAAACGCCACCCTCGTGGAAGCGATCAAGGCCGCAAAACTCCCGCACGATCGCTACCAGACCACCACCATCGTGAATACCGACGACGCGATTCCCGGCTCCGGGATGTTTGTGCGCTCAAGCCTTGAGAGCAATAAGAAGCTCTATCCCTGGTCGCAGTTTATTGTCGACAGCAACGGCGTGACGCGTAAGGCGTGGCAGCTGGAAGAAGAGAGTTCAGCGATTGTTGTGCTGGACAAAAACGGTCGCGTACAGTGGGTTAAGGACGGCGCGCTGACGCAGGATGAGGTGCAGCAGGTAGTAGCCCTGCTGCATAAGCTGCTGACTCAGTAAAGTGACACCCTGAAGCCAGGATTGAGGAACGACTCGCGCGGGGTGTAGTCCAGTGGCTTACCCTGCCAGTCATGCACATGCGCGCCTGCGGCCGCAGCCACCGCATGCCCTGCCGCCGTATCCCAGACGTTCGTCGGCCCGAAACGGGGGTACAACTGCGCCTGCCCTTCCGCCACCAGACAGAACTTCAGCGACGAGCCAATCGAAGTCGTCTGGTGTTCCCCCAGCTGTTGCAGGTACTCCTCCAGCTCGCTGTCGCTGTGCGAGCGGCTGATCACCACCAGCGGAGGACGGGCATCTCGCACCTGGATCTGCTTACGCACGCCGCACTCTTCCTTCCAGGCTTTACCTTCCGCCGCGCTGTACATCACCTTCATCACCGGGGCATAAACCACGCCAAGCACCGCCTTTCCTTTTTCAATCAGGGCGATATTCACGGTAAATTCACCGTTACGCTTGATGAACTCTTTCGTGCCGTCCAGCGGGTCCACCAGCCAGTAACGCTGCCAGTGCTGACGTTCGTCCCAGCCCTGGGGCGCTTCTTCAGAAAGGACCGGAATATCCGGCGTCAGGGTCTGCAAACCTTTCAGGATCACCGTATGCGCCGCGATATCCGCCGCCGTCACCGGGGAGTCGTCCGCTTTGCTGACAACATCCATCGGTTTCGCACCGTCGTACACCTGCATAATGGCATCACCCGCATCCCGTGCGAGCTGACAAATTTGATCTAACATTCTCCACCTCTTCGTTAACGCAGTGGGCATAACTTATTGTTTTAGTTATATCGTAATGTGAACAATTCCGCTATCTGTGAAGCAATTCTGGTTTCAGCGTTCTTTTTTCTGGCAGCATTCACACTTCTGTAAGCAACAAATACTACATACATACTCTTTTGTGGCTTGGATCGAAAAAAGGACTCCTCAGATGATTAAGTTTAGCGCAACGCTCCTGGCAACGCTGATTGCGGCAAGCGTTCAGGCAGCGACGGTGGATCTCCGCATTCTGGAAACCACCGATCTGCACGGCAACATGATGGACTTCGATTACTACAAAGATACGCCTGTCGAAAAATTCGGACTGGTACGTACGGCAAGTTTGATCAACGCCGCCCGCAGTGAAGTGAAAAACAGCGTGCTGGTCGATAACGGGGACTTAATTCAGGGCAGCCCGCTCAGCGACTACATGGCGGCGAAGGGGCTGAAGAAAGGCGAGATCCATCCTGTTTATAAGGCAATGAATACGCTGGACTATGCCGTCGGCAACCTGGGCAACCACGAATTTAACTACGGCCTGAAATACCTGCACGATGCGCTGGCAGGGGCAAAATTCCCGTACGTTAATGCCAATATCATCGACGTTAAGACGAAAAAGCCCCTCTTTACCCCTTACCTGATTAAAGAGACCGAGGTTGTCGACCAGGACGGTAAAAAACAGACGCTGAAAATCGGCTATATCGGCTTTGTGCCGCCGCAGATCATGACGTGGGATAAAGCCAACCTCGACGGGAAAGTAACCGTCAACGACATTACCGAAACGGCGCGCAAATACGTGCCGGAGATGCGGGCGAAAGGCGCAGATGTGGTGGTCGTTGTGGCCCACTCTGGCCTCTCGGCCGACCCGTATCAGGCGATGGCTGAGAACTCCGTGTATTACCTCAGCCAGGTACCGGGCGTCGATGCGATCCTGTTTGGTCACGCCCACGCCGTCTTCCCGGGCAAAGATTTCGCCAGTATCAAAGGCGCGGACATCGAAAAAGGGACGCTCAACGGTGTGCCATCGGTGATGCCGGGCATGTGGGGCGACCACCTTGGCGTGGTAGATCTGGTGCTGAATAACGACAGCGGGAGCTGGAAAGTCACGCAGTCGAAAGCGGAAGCGCGTCCGATTTATGATGCCGCTGCAAAAAAATCCCTGGCCGAAGAAGATAAAAAGCTGGTCGATGTCCTGAAGCATGACCACGACGCAACGCGTGAATTTGTCAGCAAGCCGATCGGTAAATCGGCTGATAACATGTACAGCTTCCTCGCGCTGGTACAGGATGACCCGACCGTGCAGGTAGTCAACATGGCGCAGAAAGCCTATGCCGAGCACTATATTCAGGGCGATCCGGATCTGGCCAATCTGCCGGTTCTGTCTGCCGCGGCGCCATTCAAAGTGGGCGGGCGTAAGAACGATCCGGCCAGCTACGTTGAGGTGGAAAAAGGCCAGCTAACCTTCCGTAATGCCGCCGATCTCTACCTCTATCCCAACACCCTCGTGGTGGTGAAAGCCACCGGGAAAGAGGTGAAGGAGTGGCTGGAGTGCTCTGCCGGACAGTTCAACCAGATCGATCCGCACAGCAGCAAACCGCAGTCGCTGATAAACTGGGACGGTTTCCGCACCTACAACTTCGACGTGATCGACGGCGTGGAATATCAGATTGATATAACCCAGCCCGCGAAATATGACGGCGAATGTCAGGCCATTAATCCGCAGGCAGAACGCATCAAACACCTGACCTTCAACGGCAAAGCGATTGATCCGAATGCCACTTTCCTGGTGGTGACCAACAACTACCGCGCCTATGGCGGTAAGTTTGCCGGTACGGGTGACAGCCACATCGCCTTTGCCTCGCCGGATGAGAACCGTTCGGTGCTGGCGGCGTGGATTAGCGCGGAGTCGAAAAAAGCGGGTGAAATTCATCCGGCGGTGGATAACAACTGGCGTCTGGCGCCGATCAACAGCGACACGACGCTGGATATTCGCTTTGAGACATCACCGTCCGATAAAGCAGCCGCGTTTATCAAGGATAAGGCGCAGTATCCGATGAAACAGGTCGCGACGGATGATATTGGGTTCGCGATTTATCAGGTGGATTTGAGCAGGTAGCGATGATTGTGCCGGGTGGCGCTTGCGCTTACCCGGCCTACGGGATCGAGGATTGCGGGTAGGCCGGGTAAGGCGAAGCCGCCACCCGGCATTTCATGCCGCACGATCGTCCCGATTCGCCATCACCTTCGGCGTATTCACCTCAATCCAGTCAGCCAGCGCGGCCACCTTCTCGCTCACCTCCAGCCCCATCGGCGTCAGGCTGTATTCCACGTGCGGCGGCACAACCGGATAAGAAACGCGATCGACAAACCCGTCCTGCTCCAGCGCCTGAAGCGATTGGGCCAGCATCTTCTCGCTCACACCGCCCAGCTTGCGGCGCAGATCGCTAAAACGATGCGTCCCCTGACGTAACGCCACCAGGATCAGCACGCCCCAGCGGCTGGTAACATGTTTGAGCACTTCCCGTGATGGGCACTGTTCTGCGAAGAGATTGCCATCGCGCATTTGCTCGCTGAGCGTCGGTATCGGTGTTTTCATACTTACCTTTTTGTGCGTACTTACTAAAAGTTAGTTATGGTGATAGTGTGCCACAACACCAGACAAACACGAAGGAGATTCATCATGATCGCGATTACCGGCGCAACCGGCCAGCTTGGCCAACACGTTATTGAAGAACTGCTGAAAACCGTTCCGGCCAGCCAGATCGTGGCTATTGTGCGTAACCCGGCAAAAGCCGACGCCTTAAGCCAGCGGGGAACTGTGGTACGTCAGGCGGACTATACCGACCAGGCCGCGTTCACCACCGCCCTGAACGGCGTGGATAAGCTGCTGCTTATCTCCTCCAGCGAAGTGGGCCAGCGCGCCGTACAGCACCAGAACGTGATTAACGCCGCCAAAGCCGCCGGGGTGAAATTCATCGCCTATACCAGCCTGCTGCATGCGGATACCTCCCCGCTGGGTCTGCACGTTGAGCACGTCGAAACCGAAAATGCACTGGCGGCTTCAGGCGTGCCTTACGCCCTGCTGCGCAACGGCTGGTACACCGAAAACTACCTGGCAAGCGCGCCGCCAGCGCTGGAACACGGCGTATTTATAGGTGCCGCAGGCGAAGGCAAAATTGCCTCTGCGACCCGTGCGGATTACGCGGCGGCTGCGGCAAAAGTGATTTCTGAAGAGGGTCACGCCGGCAAGGTGTATGAACTGGCAGGTGACAATGCCTGGACGCTGAGCGAACTGGCTGCGGAGCTGAGCAAGCAGAGCAGTAAGCCGGTAACGTATCAGAACCTCAGCGAAGCCGATTATGCCGCTGCACTGAAAGGCGTTGGTCTGCCTGCCGGGCTGGCGGAGATGCTGGCGGATTCCGATACCGGTGCGTCCAAAGGCGGCCTGTTTGACGACAGCCGTACCCTGAGCAAACTGATTGGCCGTCCGACCACGCCGCTGGCGGAGAGCATCAAAGCCATTCTGTAATTGTTAAGAATTGGTTATTTTTTGTGGCATCCCTTCGGGTCATCTCGGATAATGAAGCGATGACCCACAAGGAGGCTCACCGTGCAAGGCGTACCGGAACAGTTTACTGATGAGAGAGACAGCGCGCGCTTTCGCCATCTGGCGCAGTTGCCGGGTCTGGAGCTATATCACGCGCATATTGCTGACTACGCCTTTGAGCCTCACACGCATGAAGCCTTCGGTATCGGCACCATTGAAACCGGCGCCGAACGCTTCCGTTACCGCGGAACCCAACACTTAGCCGCTGAAAAATCGGTCGTGACCATGAACCCGGACGAGATCCACACCGGCGAATCCGCCACCGAAGGCGGCTGGCGCTACCGGATGGTCTATATCGAACCCGACCTGCTGGAAGAAGTCACCGGCCTGCGCCACTGGTGGTTTAGCGACGTGACCCGCCACGACCCGCTGCGCTCGCAGCAAATTGGCCAGCTGATTTACGGCCTTTGGCATACGAACGATGCGCTGGCACAAAAAGGGTTGCTGCTGGATCTGATTGAGACGTTCCAGCCGCTGGCCCGTCACGCGCCGGTAGCCCGGGAGGGCGCGCACCGCTTCGAGCGCGTTCGCGACTATCTGCACGACAACTATATGCGCGCCCTTACGCTGGACGAACTGGCGAACGTTGTGTCGCTCAGTCCGTACCATTTCCAGCGCCAGTTTAAGGCCCATTTTCACGTCACCCCACACCAGATGCTGATGGCCATCCGGCTGTGGCGCGCCAAAGCATTCCTCACCCACGGCATGCCTGCCGCCGAGGTGGCCGCCGCAACGGGGCTGACCGATCAGTCTCACCTGACCCGCGCCTTTACCCGCCGCTACGGCATTACGCCCGTGCGTTACCAGAAGCAGGTTTCGCCGCGCTAATGCGCAACCTCATACAATACGCGTGCATCTGTGCCTCCTACACTGGCTACAACATGTATTACTGTGGACGAAAAGATGATTAGCGGCGTGTTGTATGCCCTGCTTGCAGGGTTGATGTGGGGGCTGATTTTCGTCGGCCCGCTGATTGTGCCTGAGTACCCGGCAATATTGCAGTCAACCGGACGCTATCTGGCGCTGGGGCTTATTGCCGTGCCGCTGGCATGGCTGGGGCGTGCGCGTCTGCGCCAGCTGAGTTGCCAGGACTGGCTCACCGCGCTGTGGCTGACCATGATGGGTAATCTTATCTACTACGTCTGCCTGGCGAGCGCCATTCAGCGTACCGGTGCGCCGGTGTCGACCATGATTATCGGCACGCTGCCGGTGGTCATTCCGGTTTTCGCAAACCTGCTTTATAGCCAGCGTGACGGCAAACTGGCGTGGTCAAAAATGGTGCCTGCGCTGGTATGCATCGCCGTGGGGCTGGTGTGCGTGAATATTGCCGAGCTACGCCACGGCCTCGAAAACTTCAGCTTGTGGCGTTACGGTTCTGGGATCTTTCTGGCGGTTATTTCGGTTGTCTGCTGGGCCTGGTATGCCCTGCGCAACGCACGCTGGCTGCGGGAAAACCCGGATAAACATCCGATGATGTGGGCGACGGCGCAGGCGCTGGTCACGCTTCCTGTCTCGTTGCTGGGCTATGTGGGTGCATGTATCTGGCTGGGTAGCCAGCATCCGGATTTCGCCCTGCCCTTCGGACCGCGCCCGTGGGTATTCGTCGGGTTAATGGTCGCCATTGCCGTGCTCTGTTCGTGGGTTGGCGCGCTGTGCTGGAACATTGCCAGCCAGAAGCTGCCGACGGTGATACTGGGGCCGCTGATTGTCTTTGAAACGCTGGCCGGGCTGCTCTATACCTTCCTGATGCGCCAGAGCGTGCCGCCGCTGCTAACGGCCTGCGGGATCGCGCTGCTGGTCGTTGGGGTGGTGATTGCGGTGAGAGCGAAGCCGGAAAAACCGATGGTCGTTCCGGCGTCGGAGGGGTGAGCTTTTCGCCCAGCGGCGCTTAGCTTGCAGGGCCTACAAAACCGTAGGCCGGATAAGCGTCAGCGCCACCCGGCACAGTATCAGAACGTTTCCCAGTTCGCTTCAGACGCCGCTACGGGCTGCGCTTTAGGTGCATAGGTCTTTACCGGCGCGGCTTTCACCGCCTGGTTACGGGTGATCTTAAACACCGCCACCGCGTCGTTCAGGCGCGCGGCCTGATCTTCCAGCGCCGCCGCCGCCGCCGCAGACTCCTCCACCAGCGAGGCGTTCTGCTGGGTAACGCGATCCATCTCCGCCACCGCCTGGCCCACCTGGTCGATACCGCGGCTCTGTTCGTCGGAGGCCGACGCAATCTCACCCATGATGTCAGTCACGCGCGTAACTGCATTAACGATCTCTGCCATCGTCGCGCCCGCTTCATTTACCAGCTGAGAGCCCGCGTTAACGCGCTCGCCGGAATCATCGATCAGGGCTTTGATCTCTTTCGCCGCCTGAGCGCTGCGCTGGGCAAGGGTACGCACCTCACCCGCGACAACCGCGAAGCCACGCCCCTGCTCGCCCGCACGCGCCGCTTCTACCGCCGCGTTCAGCGCCAGAATATTGGTCTGGAAGGCAATGCCATCGATTACATTGGTAATTTGCGCAATTTTGCTGGAACTGGTGGCGATTTCGTCCATGGTGCGCACCACGCCTTCTACCACGTTTCCGCCCTTCTTCGCGGTGGAGGAGGCGTCCAGCGCCAGACGCGACGCCTGACGCGCGTTATCGGCGTTTTGCTTCACGGTGGCGGTTAACTGTTCCATGCTGGCTGCCGTCTCTTCCAGAGAAGCGGCCTGCTGCTCTGTGCGAGACGAGAGATCGTTGCTGCCCGCCGAGATTTCACCCGCGCCGGTGTAGATGGTATCTGCGCCTTCACGCACTACGCCCACCGTGTTGGCCAGCGCAGTCTGCATCTCCTGAACGTTGCGCGCCAGGATCGCCATTTCATTTTTACCCTCAGCCTGAATCGGCTGGGTTAAATCCCCTGCCGCAATGGCGCGGATATGGCTGATCACCTCTTCCAGCGGCAGCAGCAGCACGCGGCGCATCGCAATCCAGCTGGAAATAATCACCGCGATCACCAGCAGCATCACCGCAGAGAGGATCCACAGAATGCGTTTGTAGTCGCTTTCATTGTCTTTGATGCCTTTGTCGGTGAGCGCGGCCTGCGCCTCGCGCCATTCGCGATAGACCTTTTGCATCGCGGTCTGCTTCTGTTCGGCATTTTGTTTGAACATATCTTCCAGATTGCCCTGCCCCAGCAGAACGTTCATTTGCGTCAGCGTGGCGGAGTAGATGCGGTAGTGCTCTTCCAGCCTGTCGGCCAGGTGCTCGTCCATACCCGGCGTTTCCGGCAGCGCGTAATATTTATCGTAATGTGTCTGGGCATCAGCCAGCAGGTTTTTCGCGGTATTGACCAGCTCGTTCAGCTGCCCGCCATTAATCTGCGACGCCATGCTGCTTTGCAGACGCAGCATGCCGCGGTTAAGGGTGACACGCGCCTGATTCAGGCTGATCCAGGCGTCGGTAAACTCCGCGACGTTCTGGCTGGAAAGCTGAGAAACGGTGAAGTTCTCTTTGTCGTTATTGAGCGCATTAATGAAAATGCCAGCGGAGATCAGTTGCATGATGCCGAGCACAAGCAGCACCGAAATCAAAAGAGTAATGACTTTTATACGTTTAAACATGCGTTGCCTTTTTTATATACAGGTATTGTCTGACCTGTATCTATCGGCACGCGCGGCAGGTTGTTTACTGTTTCTCCACCTTTAAAAACTTTCGAAAGCCCTTTTCTGCATTCAATCAGCAAGTTAAAAGCACGATTTTTTTGTGATCCCCTTCTCATTTTTACCCTTGCCTCTAAAGGGTTATAGTATCCACATAAAGATGCATTTAAAATGCATCTTATATTCCTGATGATGAGGTAACTGCTATGGCCTTCCGCGACCAACCCTTAGGCGAGCTGGCGCTCTCCATCCCTCGCGCTTCAACGCTGTTCCGTAAATACGATATGGATTACTGCTGCGGCGGTAAGCAAACGCTGGCGCGCGCAGCGTCGCGTAAAGAGCTGGATGTAGAAGCTATCGAAGCGGAGCTGGCTAAGCTGGCAGAACAGCCTGTCGACAAAGACTGGCGCACCGCGCCGCTGGCTGAAATCATCGACCATATCATTGTGCGTTACCACGACCGTCACCGCGAACAGCTGCCGGAGCTGATTTTACAGGCCACCAAAGTTGAGCGCGTTCACGCCGATAAACCTTCCGTACCGCGCGGCCTGGCGAAATACCTGACCATGCTGCACGAAGAACTATCCAGCCACATGATGAAAGAGGAGCAGATCCTCTTCCCGATGATCAAACAGGGCATGGGCAGCCAGGCAATGGGGCCAATCAGCGTGATGGAAAGCGAACATGATGACGCCGGCGAACTGCTGGAAGTGATCAAACACACCACCCACAATGTCACACCGCCACCAGAGGCGTGCACCACCTGGAAAGCGATGTACAACGGCATCAACGAGATGATCGACGATCTGATGGAACACATCAGTCTTGAGAATAACGTTCTGTTCCCGCGTGCATTATCGGGTAGATAAAAAAGCCCGGTGGCGCTAGCGCTTACCGGGCCTACAACGTCCTCGAACGTAGGCCGGGTAAGCGTCAGCGCCACCCGGCAACATGCTTAACGCATGCCTGCCATCCGTTTCTTACCGATAAACAGCCAGCCCAGCCCCAGCGCGATAAACCACAGCGGCGTGACGATGAGCGCCTGACGGGTATCTTCTTCCAGCGTCAGTAGCACCAGCACGAAGACGAAGAACGCCATGCACACCCAGCACATCAGCTTGCCCAGTGGCATCTTGTAGATCGACTTCTCATGCAGATGTGGACGCTGTTTGCGGTACACCAGGTATGAGCAGAGGATGATGGTCCAGACGAACATAAACAGGATCGCCGACACCGTGGTGATCATGGTGAACGCGCCGATTACGCTCGGGTTAACGTAGAGCATCACCACACCGCCCAGCAGACAGATGCAGGAGAAGGTCAGCCCTTTCGCCGGTACCGCACGTTTAGACAGTTTGGCGAACGCGCTCGGGGCAACGCCCTCCTGCGCCAGACCAAACAGCATACGGCTGGTGGAGAAGACGCCGCTGTTCGCGGAAGAGGCCGCAGAGGTCAGCACCACGAAGTTAATCAGGCTCGCGGCAGCAGGCAGCCCCACCAGAACGAACAGCTCGACGAACGGGCTCTTGGTTGGCACTACTGAGCTCCATGGCGTCACGGACATAATGATGATCAGCGCGAACACGTAGAACATGATGATACGCAGCGGAATGGAGTTGATCGCGCGCGGCAGGGATTTCTCCGGATCTTTAGTTTCCGCCGCCGTGGTCCCCACCAGCTCAATCCCGACAAACGCGAACACCGCAATCTGGAAACCGGCGAAGAAGCCGCTGATGCCTTTCGGGAACCAGCCGCCATCATTCCACAGATGGGCAAACGAGGCCTGAACGCCAGTTGGCGACTGGAAGTGCGTCAGCACCATTACCAGCCCGACGACAATCAGCGCGATGATGGCGACGATTTTGATCATCGCGAACCAGAACTCCATCTCACCGAACATTTTAACGGTCGCGAGGTTGAGGCTCAGCAGCAGGACAATCACCGCCAGCGAGGCCACCCAGTCCGACAGGCCGGGGAACCAGAATTGGGCGTAGGCCGTAATAGCGACAACATCCGCCATGCCGGTAACCACCCAGCAGAACCAGTAGGTCCAGCCGGTAAAATAGCCCGCCCACGGGCCGAGCAGGTCTGACGCGAAGTCGCTGAAGGATTTGTATTCGAGGTTCGAGAGCAGCAATTCACCCATTGCACGCATCACGAAAAAGAGCATAAAACCGATGATCATATAAACGAAGATGATCGACGGGCCTGCAAGACTGATAGTTTTGCCCGAGCCCATAAATAGCCCTGTGCCGATGGCGCCGCCAATGGCAATAAGCTGAATGTGACGGTTCGTGAGATTTCGCCGTAGCGACTGTTCAGACGTCGCCTCTTCTGCGGCGGCGACTTTGACCTGATCTACCATGTGATATTTTCCTGTTTATGCCTGTCTGTGTTGTTAAGGCTCTTCTGGCCTTTAAATACGCCAAAAAAATGACGTTCCCTTTGTAAGGGCTTATCGATAGTAGGTAAGAATCGGCGGGATGAATACTATGATTTGAATATTATGTTAATAATATGTTGAAAGTGAGTGTCATATCACTCATACAGCGCGAAACAGCTCACAAAAATACACGTAACAGTTTCGTTTGCAATACAAAATGTTGATTCCGTCGTAACTCCAGGTTTTATCGCTATTTTCCTCTCCCCGATCGGAGAGAGGAAAATAAGAAAAACCGATTACAGGATTTCCAGCAGCTCGACTTCAAACACCAGGGTGCTGAATGGCGGAATGGACGCGCCAGCGCCACGCTCGCCGTATGCCAGGTTGTGCGGGATAGTCAGTTCCCATTTTGAACCTACTGGCATCAGGGTCAGGGCTTCGATCCAGCCTGCAATCACGCCGTTGACCGGGAATTCAGCCGGTTCGCCACGCGCGACGGAGCTGTCGAACACGGTGCCGTCGATCAGCTTACCGGTGTAGTGTACGCGAACGTGGTCGGTACGCGCCGGGATTGCGCCATCACCCTGATTGATTACGCGGAACTGCAAGCCGGACTCGGTGCTGTTCACGCCTTCACGCTCACGGTTCTCTTCCAGATATTTCACGCCTTCTGCCGCCATCTCTTCGAAACGCGCGCGACGTACAGTGTCAGCACGTTCGTGGATTTCACGCAGCGCACGGTGCACAACGTCAACCGGCACAGCGGGCTGCTTGCCTTCCAGCGCGTCAGCGATACCCGCCACCAGCGCTTCCGGTAACAGACCTTCCAGGCCGGATTCGCTCAGCTGCTGTCCTACCTGCAAGCCGATGCCGTAGCTTGCCTGCGCTTCGATAGTGTCAAAAGTCGGGGTGGTCATGGGTTTTCCTTCCATCACATTTAAAGTAGCGGGCAGCATATCAGCCATGCCCTTATGGGTAAAACTTTGTCTTAAGTAAAGGTGACAAACTGCGACGAAACGGAAACAATAGTAGCCGTCAGGATTTTCCCTAATATATGTCACGAAAGCTGGCTTTGTTACGCCCATCAGGCAGTTAGCAAACTACACTTCTCAGGACAGGATAAAAAGACGCGGAGCAGGAGGAGAGCCATGCCCGGGCGATTTGAACTGAAACCTACCCTGGCGAAAATCTGGCATGCGCCGGATAACTTTCGCATCATGGACCCGCTGCCGCCTTTGCACCGCAGAGGCATTATCATCGGCGCGTTGCTGATGGTCATCGGTTTCCTGCTTCCTTCCGGCAGTGACAACGTTGATACCGGGCCGGTAAGCCGCAATGCTGAGCTGGATATCCAGTCGCAAAGCCAGCCGCAGCCTGATTCACAGCCGATGCAGACGCAACTGGTCACACCGTCTAACGATCCGGGCCAGGTTGCGCCGGTTGAACCTGAACCTGTTCAGGAAGATCAGGAGCAGGCCGCCGCCCCTTCAGAGCCACAGGCGCAACAGCCCACCGGCATTGAGCAGCAGTGGCGTTCGTATCGCGTAGAGCCAGGGAAAACCCTTGCTCAGCTGTTCCGCGACCACAATCTGCCGGCAACGGATGTGTATGCCATGGCGCAAGTCGAGGGGGCTGGCAAGCCGCTCAGCAACCTGCAAAATGGTCAGATGGTGCAGATCCGCCAGAATGCCAGTGGGGTGGTGACCGGGTTAACGATCGATACCGGAAACGGGCAGCAGGTACTGTTTACCCGCCAGCCGGACGGCAGTTTTATCAGAGCACGTTAATAGCCCAGGCCGGGTAAGGCGAAGCCGCCCCCCGGCACTTTTGTTCTCAGGCACGACGTTTATTCACCCACCAGATCCCCGAGCAGACCAGCACCAGCGCAATCGCGTATTTGATGTCCAGAATGTCTTCGCCGAGGAATATGGCGGAGAGCACCGTTCCTGCTACAGGTATGACAAAGTTGAACGGGGCAATCATACTCACGCGGTTCACTTTCAGCAGCGCGCTCCACAGGGCGAACGCCACGGATGAGAGCAGCGTCAGATACCCCAGCACGGCGACGGCCTTCATGCTGTGCACCTCCAGCGCCCCGCCCGTGGCATAGCCTCCCACAACCAGTGCCGCCCCGCCTATCGCCAGCTGCCATCCCGTCATCACCGTCGGGTCAACGGTCTGGGAAATGCGTTTCCCGTAAAGCGTGGCCGCAGAGAGAATAAAGGCCGCCAGCACCACAAATCCGTCACCTTGCCAGACAAACTGGAAATCACTTAACCCGCCGTGGAAGTTCACCAGCATCACGCCGGTAAAGCCCAGAACACAGCCCAGCGTTTTGTTATAGCTGAGTTTGTCGTTGTGGTAGATAAAGTGCGCCAGCAGCACGCTGAAGAAGGTCCCGGTGGCATTCATGATCGAACCGTTCACCCCGGTGGTGTAAGCAAGGCCGATATAAAAGAAGGTGTACTGGATGGTGGTCTGGGTCAGCCCGAGGATCGTGAGCTGACCAAACTGCGTGGGTGTGAGCCTGCCAATCGGTTTACGTTGGGCCAGGGCAAAGAGCAGCAGCAACGCACCGGCAAACAGAAAACGGTATCCAGCAAAGACGACTTTGGACGGAATATCATCGGTCGCGATCTGGAAGAGTTCGTAGCCGCTTTTAATGGCCGGGTATGAGCTTCCCCAAAGCAGACAGCAGAGCGTGGCGCAGGCATAGGCCACATTTCGACGGGCAAAGACGGGCGTGGGCAGAGCGGTATCCATGACAAATCTCATAAATAAAATTGCGTTTCAATTTATTATCAGAGAATGCATCAGGAATAGCGACCTTACAATCGCAAAACATGACGTAGGGTCACGCTAAAAAGCAAAACGCCGGCACAAGGCCGGCGCTTCGACGTGAGCAGAGTAAAAAATTACTCAGCTACTACGTTAACAACCAGTTTAGCGAACACTTCGCTGTGAACCTGGAAGTCAACTTCGTGCTCACCAGTGGTACGCAGAACGCCGTTCGGCATGCGAACTTCGCTCTTAGCCACTTTAACGCCTGCTGCAGTGACTGCATCAGCGATATCGCGGGTACCGATGGAACCGAACAGTTTACCTTCGTCGCCAGCTTTAGACGCGATGGTAACGGTGCCCAGTGCGTTGATTGCTTCAGCGCGAGCGTTAGCAGCCGCCAGAACGTCAGCCAGTTTGGCTTCCAGTTCAGCACGACGTGCTTCGAAAAACTCTACGTTTTTCTTAGTAGCTGGAACAGCTTTACCCTGTGGTACCAGGAAGTTACGAGCGTAACCCGCTTTAACGTTTACCTGATCACCCAGGCTGCCCAGGTTTGCTACTTTATCAAGCAGAATAACTTGCATTACCTTATCCTCTTAAAGTCGTATTAATGGACCGTGCCCGATTACTGATGACGATCAGTGTACGGCAGCAGAGACAGGTAGCGAGCGCGTTTGATAGCGCGAGCCAGCTGACGCTGATATTTTGCACGAGTACCGGTGATACGGCTTGGGACAATCTTACCGCTTTCGGTGATGTAGTTTTTCAGCGTTGCGATATCTTTATAGTCGATCTCTTGAACGCCTTCCGCGGTGAAACGGCAGAACTTGCGACGACGGAAATAACGTGCCATTTGGCTAGTCTCCAGTATCTATCAAATCAATCTGCTCGGCATGCAGAACCATTTTGCTCAGGCCGTTCTTTGCCTTGTGGCAAGAGATGAACCCCTGAACGATTACTGCACTACCGACCGTTAAACTGTGAGTAATGGCCTGGTTTTCGTGTCCGCTAATGATAACGGGCATTTGGCACCACGCCTGCCGGTGAAACCCGGCTTCCTCTTGCACAGAACGATGCTCAAGCACGAACTGGCAATGCGGAATTCCTGATGGGCTGACCTTTCGAAGGGGGGTCCTGCACACGGTGCCGGACAACACCAGACGGTTGGTCATCAGAAATTACTCTTCAGAATCCCCAGCATCAGAATCATCTGCGGTTTCGTTTGCGAAATCATCGCGACGCTCACGGCGCTCGTCTTTCGCTTTAACCATCGGAGATGCTTCGGTCACTGCGTGTTTGGTACGCATAACCATGCTGCGGATAACGGCATCGTTGAAGCGGAAGGTAGTTTCCAGCTCATCAATCACTTCCTGCGGCGCTTCAACGTTCATCAGAACGTAGTGAGCTTTGTGCAGTTTGTTGATTGGGTAAGCCAGCTGACGGCGGCCCCAGTCTTCCAGACGGTGGATCGTGCCTTCTGCACCAGTGATGGCAGCAGAGTAACGCTCGATCATACCCGGAACCTGTTCGCTCTGGTCAGGATGGACCATAAAAACGATTTCGTAATGACGCATCGAATTGCTCCTTACGGATTATTCAGCCTCCTGTCTGGGTCAGCCGAGGCCCGGGGAGGCAAGGAACGTGTTAAAGGTCGGCTGAAAAATTGACGCGTCATAATACTTGCGCGCCCCGCTAAACACAAGGTGATTGCACAAATAATTCGCACAAAGGGTAAAGCTGTTCTAAGTGGGTGATTTAAAATCTCACTTATCAGAAACGCTGTTTTTTTGAACAACACCATCAGAAATGGTCACCCATCGCAACCCGAGTAGCGATTACACTTTAATCAGAAGCCTTAAGCAGAGAAGGAGAGCATTACCCCATATCACAGCACGCAGTCGTGGAGCGCATATCATGAAAAGAATCGCATTCGCCATTTTGGCTGCGCTTTTGCTCAGTGCAAACGCGATGGCAGCCATCAAGATAGACAGCCGACAGGCCAGAAACATGGATGATGTGCAGAGCTTAGGCGTTATTTACATCAATCATAACTTCGCCACTGAAAGTGAAGCAGATCAGGCGCTTAATGAAGAAACCGATGCGCAGGGCGCAAAATACTATCACGTCATACTGACACGTGAGCCCGGCAGCAACGGCAATATGCGCGCCAGTGCAGATATTTACCAGTAACGCTTTATCGCCAGCACCAGGAAAGCCAACGAAAATCATAGCTATATATGATTGCCCCCTGCCGGGGGCTTTTTTTATGAATGGCTCCGGAATACCACCGGTTACAACTGTTTCGGTATTCCAGAGCACTTATTCACTTCTGCCCGTAATAAGCATTCGGGCCGTGCTTACGCATGAAATGCTTGTTCATCAGATAATCATCAATGCCCTGAAGCTGTGGGTTAATGCCGCGCGCAATCCACGCCATTCGAGCCACCTCTTCCATCACCACCGCGTTATGCACGGCGTCATGCGCATCTTTACCCCAGGAGAATGGACCATGCTGGTACACCACAATACCCGGCGTATGCAGTGGTTCCGTCTCACCCAGCGTTTCGATAATGACCCTGCCGGTGTTAAGTTCGTACTCGCCTTCGACCTCAGCCTGCGTTAACGCCCGCGTGCAGGGAATATCGCCGAAGAAGTAGTCCGCGTGCGTCGTACCCAAAGCAGGGATCGCCAGCCCGGCCTGTGCCCAGGCGGTGGCGTGCGTGGAATGGGTATGCACAACACCACCCAGGGACGGGTAACGCTGGTACAGCGCCAGATGGGTTGCCGTATCTGAAGAAGGACGCCATTTGCCTTCAACAACGTGTCCTTCCAGGTCAACCACCACCATATCGTCCACTTTCATGGCGTCATAGGCCACGCCGCTCGGCTTAATCACCACCAGCCCCCGATCGCGCTCGATGGCGCTTACGTTGCCCCAGGTAAACGTCACCAGTCCATAGCGCGGGAGATCCATATTGGCCTCAAAGACCTGCTGTTTCAGCTTAAGCATGTTCCGCCTCCAGTAAGCCTGCCCGCGCCATGCGCTCGCGCACCCAGTCCCGGGCTTTCGCCACTTCTGCCGCCGGGTCGTCCGCGGTTTCGCTCCACATCTCAATCAGGTAAGGTCCGCAATAACCTGTCTGTTTGAGCGTCTGGAAGCACCGTTCGAAATCCACCACCCCGGTGCCGAACGGTACGTTTTTAAACACGCCGGGACGGGTATCTTTTACGTGCACCGCCACGATATGCCCGATGCCCGCCTGAAGCTCCATCTGTACGTCGTTATCCCATGCCGACAGGTTGCCGATATCCGGATAAAGCTGGAACCACGGATTGTTCAGATAGTGCGCGTAGCCCAGCGCCTTGCTGATGGAGTTCATCAATGGATAATCCATGATCTCCATCGCCAGCGTCACCTGCGCACGGCTTGCCATCTCAACGCTCTCTTTCAGGCCGTCACGGAAACGACGGCGCGTCTCATCGTTGGCTTCCTGATAGTAAACATCGTAACCCGCCAGTTGGATCACGCGGATGCCAACATCCTGTGCAAAGCGAATGGCTTTACGCATGATCTCCAGCCCTTCGGCGCGTAAAGCATCATCTTCGCTGCCAAGCGGAAAACGACGGTGAGCGCTCAGGCACATGGATGGCACGCGCACGCCGGTTTCGGCAATGGCGCTCACCAGCGCCAGACGCTGGTCGCGGCGCCAGTCCAGGCGAGAAAGACGCTCGTCCGTCTCATCCACCGACATTTCGACAAAATCGAAACCCAGCTGCTTCGCCAGCTGTAACCGCTCCAGCCAGCACTCCCCCGCAGGGAGTGCCTTTTCATAGATGCCAAGCGGGACCTGTTTTGACAACATACCCGCTCCTTAACCCCAAAGCTGAGCGATTGAGCGTTTGAACTGACGCGCCGCTTCCACCGGAGACGCAGCATCACGAATGCTACGACCGGCAATAAAGACGTGAATCGGGATACCCTGGAACAGCGGCAGATCCTCCAGCGCCAGGCCACCGGTGACGGTCACTTTGAAGCCCATATCGGCCAGACGTTTGATCGCGCTGATATCGGCTTCGCCCCACGCCACGCCTGCGGCCTGCGCATCACGGCTACGGTGATAAACCACCTGCTGGATACCCGCTTCGCGCCACTCCTGCGCCTGCTCCCAGGTCCAGAAACCAGTCAGTTCAATCTGCACGTCGCCGTTGAACTCTTTCGCCACGTCCAGCGCGCCTTTCGCAGTGTTGATATCTGCACAGCAGATCACGGTGACCCAGTCGGCGTTGGCTTCAAAGCACATGCGAGAGAGAATTTTGCCCGCATCGGCAATTTTGGCATCCGCCAGCACGATTTTATGCGGATAGAGCGCCTTCAGGTCACGAACCGCACGAACGCCTTCGCCCACGCACAGAATGGTGCCGACTTCGATGATGTCCACCTCTTCCGCAATCAGACGGGTGGTTTCGTAAGCGTGAGACAGCGTCTGGTTATCCAGCGCGACCTGCAACATTGGTAATGACATTTTCAATTCCTCTTAAACGGCCGCCGCAGTGGCGTTATCAATTAAATCCAGCACGTCCTGCGCGGTACGGCAGGCACGTAAACGGTCAAAATTAGCTTCGTCATCAAACAGGTTAACGATCTGCATGATGCCCACCTCCTGGTGGGTGTTGGCATCGACAGCTGCCATGGTGATCAGAATGTCGACCGGGTCGTTATCTTCGTGGTTGAACACCAGCGGGGTTTTCAGCGTCACCAGCGCAAAACCGGTTTTCTTGACACCCTCTTCCGGGCGGCCATGCGGCATTGCCAGTCCTGGGGCAATCACAAAATAGGGGCCGTGCTGCGCCACGCCATCCAGGATGGCCTGGTAATAACGCGGCTCGACAACGTCCGCCTTAACCAGCAGGTCCACGCTCAGCTTCACCGCTTCCTGCCAGGTACTGGCTTCGGCCTGTAAAAGGATGGAGTTATTCTCAGCCAGCGAATCACGTAGTTTCATGTGGCATCCTTACTTCACGTCTTGTGGGAAGTGCTCTTTGATCACTTCCAGCAGTTTTGGCCCAAAATCCGCAGGCGACAGCATGTTGCGCACGCCTACCACGTATTTGTTGCCCGACACGCTAATCTCGCCGGCAATGTGCGTTGAAGCGATGATGATGTCCGCGCCGTTCAGTTCACTTTTGTATTCACCCACTGCGCAGCTGTTCACCGTGTGGTCAATGTTTGACTGGGTTAAAAACTGGTCCACTTTCATTTTCATGATCATGGAGCTTCCTTGCCCATTGCCACACACAGCCAGGATACGTACGGTCATAATCGAAACTCCTTAGTGAGCAGAAACTTCTGCTGTTTGTTTTTCCGCATCTTCTTCAGCTCGCAGCGAACGGCCAGCGAAGAACATATAAGTCAGTGCAATCAGGATGATGACGGCCATAAAGACCAGCCCGACGGACGCAAAGCCCTGCATCATCGGCGGCGCCAGAATTGACCAGTCCGCCATGCCCATCCAGGCGCTCATGCCGGTGAGCTTGACCGCCCACACGCACCCGAAGATTTCAACCATGCCCATCACCAGGCAGATCTTGAGCGCGGCGCGCCATCCGCCGAAGTGGTTAGCAAACACGCCGATAGTGGCGTTGGAGAAGAACATCGGGATAAAGCCAGGAATAATCAGGATTGAGGAGCCACAGCCCACCAGGATGCCGACCGCAATCAGCTGGCCGATGGTGCCCCACATAAAGCCCCAGACGACGGCGTTTGGCGCAAAGCTATAGATAGCCGCACAGTCAATCGCCAGCACCGCGCCAGGGATCAGGCGCTGAGAGATACCGTTGAACGCTTCCGACAGCTCGGCGACGAACATACGCACGCCCTGAGTGATGATGAAAATGGCCACGGCAAAGGAGAAACCGGTTTGCAGGATATAGACCGTCCAGTGGGTTTTACCCGCCATCGCCTGCACCACGTCAATGCCAAAGGAGAGCAGGATGGCACCGAAGAAAAGGGTCATCACAATCGCCGTGGAGACGATGTTGTCGTGGAAGATATTCAACCAGCCAGGCAATTTGAGGTCTTCAACACTCTCCTCTTTTTTACCCAGGTACGGTGCAACTTTGTACGCAATCCAGGAGGCGAACTGCTGCTGGTGACCGATGGAGAAGCCGCAGCCGTCAGTAACGTCCTGCGTTGGCTTATACATCATGTTGGAGGTGATGCCCCAGTAAAGCGAGACCAGCACTGCCGTGCAGATGACCGTGGTCCACATTGGGTAGCCGAAGATATAGAGAGAAACGGCAATCAGCCCCGCCTGCTGGAACATGATGTGCCCGGTGAGCATGATGGTGCGAATACCGGTGATGCGACGCAGGAGCACGTAAATGATGTTCAGCGCCAGCGCGAGCAGTACCGCATACCCAACCCAGCTGTACGCATCCCCCATGCGATCGATGGTGGCCATCATGGACGCGTAAGTGTCAGAGATGGCGCCGTTAATGCCATATACCTCAGACATTTTGGCAACGACCGGCTTAAACGTGCTGGTCAGAATGCCAGACCCCGCCTGCAACAGCATAAAACCAATGATGGTTTTGATGGTGCCTTTGATAATCACGCTGACGCTTTTGCGCAGCAGGATGTACCCCAGGCACGTCACGATACCCAGCAACAGCGGGGCGTTGGTCATTACCTGATTAAAGAAAACGGTAAAGACGTTGTAGAGGATCTCCATAACTCTCTCCAGAAAATGAGAACACGAGGGGCAATCCCTGTGTGGTTGGCGTCATCACTCTATTAATCACAAATAATCACCACAAGATTGCATTTGATTATTTGTGACGGATCACGCAATTTATTTCCATGGAGTTAGTAATGATTTTCACTACCGATCCAGAAAGATAAATAAATTCTTAATTTTCAATATATTAATTATATGTAGCGGTTATCTTAACAACGACGAAGTGTATTTTCTGTGATGTGGCGAGGGGAATTTTCCGCAAATCAGCCATTGCAAATCGATTCAAACAGTGCCAGCATTAATCACAACAAGTCACAGCATGATTACTTTTGATTAAAACCAGGAGTCAAACGATGAGTAAAGTGAAAACCATCACCCGTGAATCATGGATTTTGAGTACCTTTCCGGAGTGGGGTAGCTGGCTGAACGAAGAGATCGAGCAGGAACAGGTTGCTCCTGGCACATTTGCGATGTGGTGGCTTGGATGCACCGGGATCTGGCTGAAATCAGAAGGCGGCGCCAACATTTGTGTTGATTTCTGGTGCGGCACCGGCAAACAGAGCCACGGCAATCCACTGATGAAAAAAGGCCACCAGATGCAGCGTATGGCCGGCGTTGAAAAGCTCCAGCCGAACCTGCGCACCACGCCTTTTGTGCTTGATCCTTTCGCCATTCGCCAGATCGACGCCGTTCTTTCTACCCACGATCACAACGATCATATCGACGTGAACGTGGCGGCAGCGGTAATGCAAAACTGCGCGGACGACGTACCCTTTATCGGGCCGCAGACCTGCGTGGATTTGTGGATTGGCTGGGGCGTGCCAAAAGAGCGCTGCATTGTGATGAAGCCGGGCGACGTGGTGAAAATCAAAGACGTTGAAATTCACGCGCTGGATGCCTTTGATCGCACCGCGCTGATCACCCTGCCTGCCGACCAGAAAGCCGCAGGCGTACTGCCAGACGGGATGGACGAGCGCGCAGTGAACTACCTGTTCAAAACGCCTGGCGGTTCCCTGTATCACAGCGGTGACTCTCACTACTCCAACTACTACGCGAAGCACGGTAACGAGCACCAGATTGACGTGGCGCTTGGCTCTTACGGTGAAAACCCGCGCGGGATTACCGACAAAATGACCAGCGCGGACATGCTGCGCATGGCCGAAGCGCTGAACACCAAAGTGGTGATCCCCTTCCACCACGATATCTGGTCAAACTTCCAGGCCGATCCGCAAGAGATCCGCGTCCTGTGGGAGATGAAAAAAGACCGACTCAAGTATGGTTTCAAGCCGTTCATCTGGCAGGTTGGCGGCAAGTTCACCTGGCCGCTGGATAAAGACAATCTCGAGTACCACTACCCGCGTGGTTTTGATGATTGCTTCACCATTGAGCCAGACCTGCCGTTCAAGTCCTTCCTCTGATTGTGCAGCCAATCGCCAGACACCGTGTCTGGCGATGTCATATTTAATTTAGTAATTTCATGCTATTTCAAATATCATCTTTTCAAATCAATTCTTTTCGGAATAGCTCATGACGGAAGCGCAACGGCATCAAATTTTACTGGAACTCCTGGCGCAAACAGGGTTTATCACCGTCGAGAAAGTGATCGAACGTTTAGGGATCTCCCCTGCTACCGCGCGGCGGGACATTAACAAGCTGGATGAAAGCGGCAAGCTGAAAAAAGTCCGCAACGGCGCAGAGGCCATCAGCCAGCAGCGTCCACGCTGGACGCCGATGAATATTCACCAGGCGCAGAATCACGATGAAAAGGTGCGGATTGCCAGAGCGGCATCACAGCTGGTGAATCCCGGTGAGAGCGTGGTGATCAACTGCGGTTCGACAGCGTTTTTACTGGGCCGTGAGATGTGCGGCAAGCCGGTGCAAATCATTACCAACTATCTGCCGCTGGCCAACTATCTCATTGACCAGGAACATGAAAGCGTGGTGATCATGGGCGGTCAGTATAACAAGAGCCAGTCCATAACCCTGAGCCCGCAGGACAGTGAAAACAGCCTCTACGCCGGGCACTGGATGTTTACCAGCGGCAAAGGCCTGACGGCGGATGGCCTGTATAAAACCGATATGCTCACCGCAATGGCAGAGCAGAACATGCTCAACGTGGTGGGTAAACTGGTGGTGCTGGTCGACAGCAGCAAGGTCGGTGAACGCGCCGGCATGCTTTTCAGCCGCGCCGAGCAAATCAGCATGGTGATCACCGGCAAAAACGCCAACCCCGAGATCCTCAGCAAGCTCGAGGATCAGGGTGTCACGGTGCTGCGCGTTTAAAGGTGCTGACGGAAAAACTCCACGGTGGCTTCCAGCGCAGCCGGAGTAATACGGTGCCGGACACCGGCACCCCACAGGCAGGTCAGATTGCTGTCCAGCCCTTCACGCTGTAGCGCCTGTTGCAGACGGAACGTTTCACCGGGCGGTACGACATCGTCGGCATCCCCATGCCACAGCAGCAGGGGACGATCGGCCAGCTGCGAAAGCGCATGGCTGACGTCCCATTCAGACAACAGGGCTTCAATCTCCTGAGGTGCCTGCGGCGGGAACAGCGTCTTTGCCAGTGACATAAAGTAGCCCGATCCCATCAGGCAAGCCACGGACGTCACCTCCGGATGCCTGGCCATGAGCCCCAGCGCCGTCATTCCGCCCATTGATGCGCCTGCGACTGCCAGCCGTTTCCCCTCCACCAGCCCGGCCTGTAAAAGCGCGTCACGCAGCCCGGCGAACTCGGTCAGATTGCCGTGCAGCGTTTGCCAGAACAGCCCCAGCCGCGCCTGTTCATCGCCCGTAAAGCGTGCCCCATGATTCGGCGCATCAGGCATGACCACCCGGAAACCGGCCTGCGCCAGCGCGACGGCAAAATAGCTGTAGACCAGCTTTGAGGAGAGAAAGCCATGATAGAAAACTACCGTCGGCAGCGGCTGTTCACCTTTACCAGCCGGAAAAGCATGGATGATTTCATGCTCACTAAGCAGGCGAGTTTCAATTTCAATCATTGTCGATCCTGTGCTGATGAATGATTCATAATGTTGAGAGCTGGATTACGGTTTCACGATATTTTCATTCGAAATCTACGTCCCAGATAACACTTCGGGAACATTCCCCCAAAACTAAATTCGCAGACCACTACACTATGGCTATCAGGAAAAGAGACAGGTTTATGCGCAGGCTTACCGCTTTATTGCTGGTCTCACTGCTCAGCGGATGTTCCGTATTGCAGGGTACGCCAGAACCGGCACCGCCGGTTACCGATCATCCTCAGGAGATTCGTCGTAATCAGACGGAAGGATTACAACGCCTGGGAACCGTATCCGCGATGGTTCGCGGTTCACCGGATGATGCAGAAGACGCAATTGAAGCACAGGCCGTTGCCGCAAAAGCAGATTATTACGTCATCACGATGATTGATGAAACCATTATTACGGGACAGTGGTATGCACAAGGCATTTTGTACCGTAAGTGAGCATCATCATTTGAACGACCTTTACACTGCTTTGCGTCCGTAGACATTTTCCTGTCCACAATAAACTCCATGCCAGCAACAATGGAAATGAGTTTATTCGCGAAGGATTGCCCGGCGGATACCGGAGACACGTGAAAAGGAGCTGACGATGAAACGAACCCTTGCTTTAACGACGCTATTGCTTTCAGCGGGCCTGCTGAGCACCACGGCGCAGTCGGCTGAATTTGCCAGCGCGGATTGCGTCACGGGCCTGAATGAGATTGGTCAGATCTCCGTCAATAATATCACGGGGAGTCCGCAAGACGTTGAACGTGTCGTCGCCCTGAAGGCCGATGAACAGGGCGCATCCTGGTATCGTATCGTCCAGATGCAGGAAGATCACCATGTTAATCACTGGCGCGTGCAGGCCATTCTTTATGCATAATCCCCTCCGATAAAAGCCACTTAATTTTAGTGGCTTTTCACTTTTGCAAATTTTTTATCTCTCCCGAAACTCAATAAAAACAAATGCGTAACATTCAGTTACATTAAACAGATAAACGTTCTCTCCGCTCTGCCGTTGAACAGCCATCACTTTTCAATAATGAGCAATATATGATCACCTTTTTCCGCCGGGCAGGACTGGGCACGAAGCTATCGCTGCTAACAGGTGTAAGTGTCGCTACGCTTTTTTTGCTGTTCACTTTCCTGTTGAGCCACAACGCCAGCCAGCAGCTTGAAGATCTTGCGGTTGAAGACCTGCATAACCAGTCCACCGGCATGGTGGATATGGTAGAGATGTTCAACACCAGCCTGAGCGAAGAGGTTGAAAGCTATACCCGTCTGTTCACCACCTTTTTGCCACAGCCATTGAACAGCGACAGCAGCCAGAGCCGGACCATAAACGGGCTTACCGTTCCTTTACTGAAAGGCGGCGAAACGGAGCTGCATGAAAACAATACGCTTTCTGATGACTTCCTGAGCCGAACGGGAGCCATCTCGACGCTGTTTGTCCGCAGCGGTAACGATTTTGTCCGCGTGGCGACGTCGCTGCGCAAAGAGAATGGCGACCGCGCCATCGGAACCGTTCTTGATACCACCAGCCCGGCATTTGCCGCCGTCACTAAAGGGGAGGTCTATCGTGGCCTCGCGCTGCTGTTCGGCAAGCGCTATATCACGCAGTACCAGCCTGTTAAGAATGCGGAAGGCCAGGTTATCGGGATTATCTTTGTCGGCGTGGACATCACCCATTCGTGGAACGTCATGCGCGAGAAAATCCTTAACCGTCGTCTGGGCGAGAGCGGTCACTTCTTTGTACTGGATCGCAGTAGCGGCAAAACGCGCGGACAGTATCTGTTCCATGCCAGCGAAGAGGGCAAACTGCCTAACTGGGACACGGCGACACAGCAGCAGCTTCTGAGTGATAAAGCCGGCACGCTGGAACGCGTGAGCGCGGATGGCCGTACGCTCAAAGTTGCCTACACGCCGCTGCCGGGCTGGAACTGGACCATCGTGGGTGAAGTGGATAAAGCCGTACTGCTTTCAAGCGTCACCACACTGCGCGATCGCTTCCTGATGGCGGGCGTGGTGCTATCCGCTCTCTTCGCGGGCCTGTTCGTTATCCTCATTCGCCGGATGCTAACCCGCCCACTGCGCGAGGTGATCGCGCTTGCCCGGCAGTATGCCGCAGGCGATCTGCGCGCCAGCCTGCCGGTTACCCGCCAGGATGAAGTCGGCCAGCTGATTGACGCCATCAACGGGATCGGGGAAGGCCTGCAAAAAATTGTGTTGCAGGTCCGCGAGGCCGCAAGCGAGATCCATCTGGGGACTAACGCGCTGGCTTCAGACACCGGCGAGATATCTGAACAGATCAACAAGCAGGCCAGCAGCGTTGAGGAGACCTCCGCCAGCATGGAGCAATTAGCCGCCACCGTGCAGCAAAATGCCGCCAACATGGAGCAAACGCAGCAGCTGGTGGGTGAAACCTCGCGCGCGGTGCATCAGGGTGGAGAGACGGTGACCCACGCAGTCTCCACCATGGATGATATTCGCGATGCATCGAAACGCATTGAAGACATCACCCGCGTGATTGAGTCCATCGCTTTCCAGACCAATATCCTGGCGCTCAATGCGGCGGTTGAAGCGGCGCGGGCGGGCGAGCACGGGAAAGGTTTCGCAGTGGTGGCGCAAGAGGTACGCGCCCTGGCCGCACGCAGCGCCAACGCGGTAAAAGAGATTGAACAGCTGATTGGGGATACGCTGAACAAGGTGAGCGAAGGCCATGCGCTGTCTGAGCAGACGCGTCTGGCGATGGATGCCATCATTGTTCATATCGATAACATCAGCCAGCTTGTCACTGAGATCAACCACGCCTCCCGCGAGCAGTCGGCGGGAATTGGCCAGGTGAATCTGGCGATGACGCACATCGGTGAGGCATCGCACATCAATGCCGATCGCATCTCACGCAGCGAGCAGACGGCACAGACGCTGCGCGAGAAGGGTTCACATCTCACCCGGCTGGTGAGCCTGTTCCAGCTGAAGGCTTAACCGACCCGGCCCGTGGCGCGCAGCAGCAGGTCGTTTTGCACCTGCTCGCTCATCAGCGTGCCGCCCCGGGTATCCAGCATCATGCGGCACCACGCCTGCGCCACGGGCGGCGATGCGTGCCGCAGTATTTGACTTCCGGCCCCGAGTAAAAAGAGCTGCTGCGCGATCTCCCTGCCCTGCGCTTCCTGCGGTTTCCGCAGCTTCTGCTGTAGCTGCCGCCAGCTGCGATCGAAGTGCCTGTCCTGACCTTTGACCTGCGCGAAATCATCGGCGAGCAGGTCGAGAATGCCCGGCTGCTTCGCCAGCACGCGCAGTACATCAAGGCACATAATATTGCCAGAGCCTTCCCAGATGCTGTTGACGGGCATTTCACGGTACAACCGCGGAAGCTCACTCTCTTCGCAATAGCCTGCACCGCCCAGCACCTCCATTGCCTCTGCCACAAACGGTATACCCGCTTTGCAGACGCTGTATTTTGCCGCCGGAGTGAAAAGCCGCGCCCATGCGGCTTCCTGCGGGTCGTTGCGGTTGTCCCACGCCCGGGCGAGTCGGAACAGCAGTGCCGTGTGTCCCTCCAGCACCAGCGCCATACGGCTTAGCACGTCGCGCATTAACGGCTGGTCGATCAGATTTTTGCCGAAGGTCTGCCGCTGATGGGCATGATAAAGCGCCACCGAGAGCGCACGGCGCATCAGTCCGTGACTGCCCAGCGCGCAGTCAAAGCGCGTCAGCCCGCCCATCTTCAGAATTTGCCGGACGCCTTCCCCCTCTTCGCCCAGCAGCCAGCCGGAAGCATCAAGAAATTCAGCCTCACTGCTGGCATTTGAGCGGTTGCCGAGCTTGTCCTTCAGACGCTCAAGGCGCACGGCATTACGTTGCCCGTCGGGTAAGAAACGCGGGACAAAAAAGCAGGACAACCCGCCCTTCGCCTGCGCCAGCACCAGATGCGCATCGCTCTGCGGCACGGAGAAAAACCATTTGTGCCCCACCAGCCGGTAACTGCCATCGCTGCATTTCTCTGCTTTGGTAGTATTACTGAGTACGTCCGAACCGCCCTGCTTTTCCGTCATCCCCATGCCGATCAGCAGGCCGCGCTTTTGCGCCCCCGGCGCAAGATGGGGGTCGTAGCGATCGCTCATCAGCGGCGTTAACCACTCATGAAACGGTTTGGGCAGCGACCGTTGCAACAGCGGCGTGGCCGCAAAGGTCATGGTCACCGGGCAAAGCGTTCCCGCCTCCACCTGAGCATGAAGTACGAAACGCGCGGCCCTGGCGACGAACGATCCTTTCCGCGCCTCCTCCTCCCACGCCAGGTTGTGCACCCGGTTGGCGCAAAGCCCCTGCATCAGAAGATGCCATGCCGGATGAAAGCGGACGTCATCCAGCCTCGCTCCCGTGGCGTCATAACGCAGCAGCTCCGGCGGATTAACGTTCGCCAGTCTGCCCAGCTCCAGCGACTCTGCCGTACCCAACTGCTGGCCGATGCTGGCAAGAAGATCCACATCCCACTCAGCCCCTTCGCGCGCTACCGCATCGCGCAGGGCGCAATCAGAGAGAAAAAGGTTGCTGTTCGATAGCGGTGTGGGTTGATTAAAAACGGTATGTGTCTGCCAGTGCATGCTGTCTCCCTCCTTTCATTGGCAATAAAGGTAAGTATGGACAGAGGGCATGCACGCTGCATGGGAGAGGGGTCACACGATGACGATCGTGTTGATATCATTCGTGAAATAGCTCACAGAACATAAGAATAAACTATTTCCTTACTTCACTAATGCTGAATAATTTATTCTTACCCCGTTTTTATGAGGATCGTTATGCAACAGGATGCGCACAAGCGTGCATTAATTGCAGGCTCCATCGGTAATTTCATCGAGTGGTATGAATTTGCGGTCTATGGTTTTCTGGCAACGGTGATTGCCAGAAACTTCTTCCAGCTTGAGGGGGAAGCGGAGCTCACCAGCCTGATCCTCACCTGGGCCTCATTCGCCATCGCTTTCTTCTTCCGCCCGCTGGGTGCGGTGGTCTTTGGCCGCATTGGCGACAGGATTGGCCGTAAACCGACGCTGATTATTGTGCTGGTATTGATGACGCTCGCCACCGCTGCCATCGGTATTGTGCCGGTCTACGCCAGTATCGGGATTGCCGCGCCGCTGATCGTTACACTTCTGCGTATTCTGCAAGGACTGTTCGCGGGCGGTGAGTATGGCGGCGCGGTCTCGTTGATGACGGAGTTCGCCCCGCGCGGCAAGCGCGGTCTTTACGGGGCATGGCAGTCCTTCACCGTGGCGCTCGGGCTGTTAGCAGGCGCAGGCATTGTCGCGTTGCTCTCTGCCCTTCTCTCACCTGAAGCCTTGCACGACTGGGGCTGGCGCATTCCGTTCTTCCTGGCGTTGCCGATGGGTGCTGTCGCGCTATGGCTGCGGGTAAGCATGGAAGAGACACCGAGCTTTGTGCAGCAACGGGAAAAACCGGTTGTTACTCAGGCCAGCACCGCCGCCACGTTCAAAACCATTCTGATGGGCATTGGTCGCGTGATGGTCTGGTCTGCGGCGGGTTATACCTATCTGGTGATTATGCCGACCTATCTGCAATCTGCGCTGCACACCGGTTTTAACCAGGCGCTGCTGATTGCGGTGATTTCTAACATTGGGTTTGCGCTCACGATCATTCCGTCGGGCATGCTGAGCGACAGGATCGGGCGGCGGACGGTGATGATTATCGCCACCGTGCTCCTGCTGATCCTCGCCCTGCCGCTGCTGAAAATTTTGCAGGCGGAGTCCAGCACGGTGGCTGTCAAAGCGATTGTGGTGTTGATTGCGGGAGGACTTGTGGGGATGCTGGCAGGGCCGGGGCCGGCTATGCTGTCTGAGATGTTCCCGACGCGCGTGCGTTATACCGGGCTGGGGCTGGCCTATTCTCTGTCGAATGCGATCTTCTCGGGCTGTGCGGGGCTGATCATTACCGGGCTGATTAAAGAGACGGGCAATCTGGATATTCCGGCGTACTACGTGATGGCAACGGCGGTGGTGAGTATTTTCGCGCTGATGACGCTGAGAAAGGATGACCATTTGCGGTCGTTAGAGGAGTGAGATTGTTGCCCGGTGGCGCTGCGCTTACCGGGCCTACGGTACCATGCTTTTGTAGGCCGGGTAAGGCGAAGCCGCCACCCGGCACAACAGGCTACCCGCGCTGACGCACCGCTTCAAACAGGCAGATACCCGTCGCAACAGAAACGTTCAGGGACGATACGCTGCCCGCCATCGGGATGCTGATCAGCTCATCGCAGTGCTCGCGGGTCAGGCGACGCATGCCTTCACCTTCTGCCCCCATCACCAGCGCCATACGGCCGGTCATTTTGCTCTGATACAGGGTGTGATCCGCTTCACCGGCCGTGCCGACGATCCAGATATTTTCTTCCTGCAACAGACGCATGGTGCGCGCCAGGTTAGTCACGCGGATCAGCGGAACGTTTTCCGCCGCGCCGCAGGCCACTTTTTTAGCGGTAGCGTTAAGCTGCGCGGAACGATCTCTTGGCACAATCACCGCATGCACGCCTGCTGCATCGGCGCTACGCAGGCACGCGCCCAGGTTGTGCGGGTCGGTTACGCCATCGAGGATCAGGAAGAACGGGTTATCCAGCTCAGCGATCAGATCCGGCAGATCGTTCTCCTGATACTGACGGCCCGGCTTCACGCGCGCGATAATGCCCTGGTGTACAGCACCTTCGCTTTTCTCATCCAGATACTGACGGTTCGCCAGCTGGATCACGACGCCCTGCGCTTCCAGCGCGTGGATCAGCGGCATCAGACGTTTGTCTTCACGCCCTTTCAGAATAAAAACTTCCTGAAAACGCTCCGGCGCGCGCTCCAGCAGGGCCTGCACCGCGTGGATGCCGTAAATCATTTCACTCATTGATGGTTCTCGTAATAAATATTGTCCCTCTCCCCGTTGGGGAGAGGGTCAGGGTGAGGGGAAATTACTCCGCCTGCTGTTTCTTCGCCGCGCGCTTCGCTTTG
The DNA here is from genome assembly GCF_021869665.1 of Enterobacter cloacae complex sp. ECL411. NCBI lineage: Bacteria > Pseudomonadati > Pseudomonadota > Gammaproteobacteria > Enterobacterales > Enterobacteriaceae > Enterobacter > Enterobacter cloacae complex sp. ECL411. The sequence continues at coordinate 443,861 of NZ_CP091486.1, read as the reverse complement.
GTTGCGGCCGCTATTTTTTGGGTCTTGGTCGACGGTTTTTTCGCTTTACGAGCGTCTTTTTTCGCCGCCTTGGGCTTCTGCTGCTTCTCGCCACGGAAGGCGCTGTCTGGCTCAAAGTTTACTCTTTTACCTGCCTGACGTCGCTTGCCGCCCGCTTTACCGTTGCCACCTTTTTTCGCTTTCTCACGCTCGGTTTTCCCGACGTTACGCGGAGCCCGTTCGCTGGAGATGAGGCTGAAGTCGATTTTACGGTCGTCCATATTCACGGCTTCTACCTTCACTTCCACCCGATCGCCCAGACGGTAGGTCTGACCGCCGGATTCACCGATCAGACGTTGTCCGACCTGGTCGAAGCGGTAGTAATCGTTATCAAGGCTGGAAACGTGCACCAGACCGTCGATAAACAGCTCATCCAGACGTACGAAGAAGCCAAAGCCGGTGACGCTGGCAATCACACCTTTAAAGACGTTACCCACCTGATCCAGCATAAAGTCACACTTCAGCCAGTCCGCCACGTCGCGCGTTGCTTCATCCGCACGACGCTCGGTCATGGAACAGTGCTGGCCCAGTTGCAGCATCTCTTCCATGGAGTAGTGATACCCACCGGTTTCGGTCGTATTGCCTTTGTGACCTTGCTCGTGCGCCAGCAGATACTTGATCGCACGGTGCAGGGACAGATCCGGATAACGGCGAATCGGCGAGGTAAAGTGCGCATACGACTGTAACGCCAGACCAAAGTGGCCTCGGTTTTCCGGATCGTAAATCGCCTGCTTCATGGAACGCAGCAGCATGGTTTGCAGCATTTCCGCGTCAGGACGATCGCTGATGGATTCCAGCAGCTCGGCATAATCGCGTGGCTCAGGCTTATTGCCGCCAGGCAGTTCCAGGCCGAGTTCAGCCAGCACGGAACGGAACGAGGTTACGGCTTCCGTGGTTGGCTTATCGTGAATACGGAACAGAGCAGGCTCTTTGGCTTTCTCAACGAAACGTGCCGCCGAGATGTTCGCCAGGATCATACACTCTTCAATCAGCTTGTGCGCATCGTTACGCTGAGTCTGCTCGATTCGCTCGATACGACGCTCAGCGTTAAAGATGAATTTCGCCTCTTCACTCTCAAACGAGATCCCACCGCGCTCTTCGCGCGCCTGATCCAGCGTTTTGTATAGGTTGTGCAGCTCTTCGATGTGTTTGACCAGCGGCGCGTACTGTTCGCGAAGATCCTGATCGCCCTGCAACATATGCCAGACCTTGGTATAGGTCAGGCGCGCATGAGAACTCATCACCGCTTCGTAGAACTTATAGCCCGTCAGACGTCCCTTGCTGGAGATGGTCATTTCGCAGACCATACACAGGCGGTCCACCTGCGGGTTGAGGGAACACAGGCCGTTCGAGAGCACTTCTGGCAGCATCGGTACAACCTGCGACGGGAAGTAGACCGACGTACCGCGGCTGCGCGCTTCGTTATCCAGCGGCGTGTGTGGACGTACGTAATAACTCACATCCGCGATAGCCACCCACAGACGCCAGCCACCACCGCGTTTTTTCTCACAGTACACGGCATCATCGAAGTCGCGGGCGTCTTCACCATCAATGGTGACCAGCGGCAGATCGCGCAGATCCACGCGGCCTGCTTTGGACTCTTCCGGCACTTCTTCACGCAGGTTTTCGATCTGGTCTTCAACCGCTTTCGGCCAGACGTAAGGAATTTCATGGGTGCGCAGCGCCATATCAACGGCCATGCCGGTGCCCATGTTATCGCCCAGCACTTCGACGATTTTACCTACCGCTTTGGTACGGCGGGTCGGGCGCTGGGTAAGTTCAACCACTACCACAAAGCCCATGCGTGCGCCCATCACCTCTTCAGGCGGGATGAGAATGTCGAAGCTCAGACGGCTGTCGTCCGGCACCACAAAGCCTACGCCCGCATCGGTAAAGTAACGGCCTACAATCTGGCTGGTTTTCGGCACCAGCACGCGGACCACGCGCGCTTCGCGGCGGCCTTTACGATCTGCACCCAGCGGCTGCGCCAGGATCTGGTCGCCGTGAATACACATCTTCATCTGTTCGGATGAGAGGTACAGGTCGTCTTTACGGCCTTCCACGCGCAGGAAGCCGAAGCCATCGCGATGACCAATAACGGTGCCTTTCAGCAGATCGAGGCGTTCTGGCAGCGCGTAGCACTGGCGACGAGTAAAGACCAGCTGGCCGTCGCGCTCCATGGCGCGCAGGCGGCGGCGAAGGGCTTCAATTTGCTCTTCACCCTCAATGTTTAATTCAACGGCAAGTTCTTCACGATTGGCGGGTTTTTCGCGTTTTGTTAAGTGTTCAATGATGAACTCGCGGCTGGGGATAGGATTCGCGTATTTTTCGGCTTCGCGTTCCTGGAAAGGATCTTGTGACATGTCGGTTCCTCCGTTGTCAGCTCCGGTGGAAATTTTCTTCATTCCACCAGCAATAATTTATAAAGCGGTTGATTCTCTTCAACCAAATCGGCCAGCGTGTAGTTATCCAGTTCCTTGAGAAAACTTTGCACGGCCTTTGAAAGCGCCTGTTTCAGGCGGCAAGCGGGCGTAATGTGGCAAAACGCACTGCTACAGTTCACCAGAGATAGCGGCTCCAGTTCACGTACCACATCGCCGATACGGATACTCTGTGCCGGTTTACCGAGACGGATCCCTCCATTCTTCCCGCGGACGGCAGCAACGTATCCGGCACGACTAAGTTGATTGATTATTTTGACCATATGATTACGGGACACACCGTACACCTCTGTGACTTCAGAGATGCTGGTCATCTTCCCATCGGGTAACGACGCCATGTAAATCAGCGCGCGTAAGCCGTAATCGGTGAAACTTGTTAACTGCACATCAACCTCAGGAAAAAGGGAAAACGCGGTCAAACCGCAGAGATATTCATTAATGATGATAAACCAGCCAGATAGTTAGCGGCTAATTTATTTGACAGACGGGGCGAAAAAGCGGAGATCCAGGAGCGGTCGCCGGATGGCGCTGCGCTTATCCGGCCTACGGGTTTCCCCGCAGGCCAGCAGTCACGAAGATTATGCGTCGAACGGGTCGCGCAGGATCATCGTTTCAGTACGATCCGGGCCGGTAGAAATAATATCGATCGGCACTTCGGTCAGTTCTTCAATACGCTTAATGTAGTCCAGCGCAGCTTTTGGCAGGCCACTACGTTCTTTCACACCGAAGGTGGTCTCAGACCAGCCCGGCATGGTTTCGTAGATTGGCTCAATGCCTTCCCAGTCGTCAGCGGCCAGCGGAGTGGTAGTCACTTCGCGACCATCTGGCAGACGGTAGCCCACGCAGATTTTCACTTCTTTCAGGCCGTCCAGTACGTCCAGCTTGGTCAGGCAGAAGCCAGAGAGGGAGTTGATCTGCACAGCACGACGCACGGCAACGGCGTCCAGCCAGCCGGTACGACGACGACGACCGGTGGTTGCGCCAAACTCGTTACCCTGCTTGCAGAGAAACTCGCCGGTTTCATCAAACAGCTCGGTCGGGAATGGACCTGCACCCACGCGAGTGGAGTACGCTTTGATGATGCCCAGAACGTAATCCACATAACGTGGGCCCAGGCCGGAGCCGGTTGCCACGCCACCCGCGGTGGTGTTAGAGGACGTTACATACGGATAGGTACCGTGGTCGATGTCCAGCAGGGTACCCTGCGCACCTTCAAACATGACGAAATCGCCACGCTTGCGCGCCTGGTCCAGCAGATCGGACACATCAACAACCATGCCGGTCAGAATGTCAGCAATCGCCATGACGTCATCCAGCACTTTCTGGTAGTCAACGGCTTCAGCTTTATAGAAATTCACCAGCTGGAAGTTGTGATATTCCATCACTTCTTTCAGTTTTTCAGCGAAGGTCGCTTTGTCGAAGAGGTCGCCCACGCGCAGACCGCGACGAGCCACTTTATCTTCGTATGCCGGGCCGATGCCACGACCGGTAGTGCCGATCGCTTTCGCGCCACGCGCTTTTTCACGCGCCACGTCCAGCGCCACATGATAGTCCAGGATCAGCGGGCAGGCTTCGGAGAGCAGCAGACGCTCACGAACAGGGATACCACGGTCTTCCAGACCTTTCATCTCTTTCATCAGCGCAGCTGGAGACAGCACAACGCCGTTACCGATGATGCTAGTGACGTTTTCGCGAAGAATGCCTGATGGAATAAGATGGAGGACGGTTTTTTCACCGTTGATTACGAGAGTATGGCCTGCGTTGTGACCGCCCTGGTAGCGTACAACATATTTAGCCCGTTCAGTCAGAAGATCGACAATCTTCCCTTTACCTTCGTCACCCCATTGGGTGCCCAGTACGACGACGTTGTTACCCATTTTTTTCAAAATCACCGTTTGCTTAAAAATGGATTCTACCATCGCTTTTTCAGATATACAGCACTTTTTGACCCTAAAATATGCCGATTGCGGTTAGTTTTTGATCAGCCAATCGTTTTCCTCAACATGTAGTAGATAACGATACCGGCAACCACAAGTCCACCACCAAAACGACGCAAAATATTGTCCGGAAGTTGGCTCATTGTCGCGATCATCCGTCGCCATGCGCGTGGATAGAGCATCGGGCCGAGGCCTTCCAGCACCAAAACCAAAGCCAGTGCGAGCCAGATCGTTGAATTCATTTTTCATCCTTATAAAAGAAAACCACCGCTCCGTGAAGAGCGGTGGTTTGAATACTCAAACGAGCCTGAGTTTATCGCGTTGCGTTAGTCGGCGTCTTCATATAACGGAAGAAATCGCTGTCCGGGCTGAGTACCATCACATCCTGGTTGCTCTGGAAGCTATTCTCGTAAGCACGCAGGCTACGGATAAAGGCGTAGAAGTCGGGATCCTGGCTGAAGGCATCGGCAAACAGCTTCGCGGCTTCGGCATCGCCTTCACCACGCAGGATACGGCCCTGACGCTCAGATTCCGCCAGCGTCTTGGTCACTTCGTAGTCCGCTGCGGCACGCAGTTTCTCGGCCTCTTCCTGACCCTGTGAACGGTGACGACGAGCTACCGCTTCACGCTCGGCGCGCATACGGTTGTAGATCGCCTCGGACACCTCCGCTGGCAGGTTGATCTGCTTGATACGCACGTCAACCACTTCGATACCCAGTGCAGCCATACTGTTCGGGTTGATCACCGGTACTTTACCGTTGGTTTCAGCCTGAACGCGTTCAGCCGCTTTGGCAATCGCGTCATCCGCTGCCGGTGTTTCCACTTCGTCTTCGGTACCCGCTGTACCTGAGTTCAACGCATCACGCACTTCCAGTGTCAGACGACCACGGGAGTCGGTCACGATGTCTTTTACATCCAGACGACCAATTTCAGAACGCAGACGGTCAGAGAACTTACGTTTCAGCAGCACTTCTGCCTGAGAAACATCACCACCGCCGGTTGCCAGGAAGTAGCGGCTGAAGTCGCTGATACGCCATTTGATGTAGGAATCAACGATCAGGTCTTTCTTCTCTTTAGTCACGAAACGGTCGGCCTGGTTATCCATGGTCTGGATACGTGCGTCGAGCGTTTTGACTGACTGAATGAAAGGCACCTTGAAGTGCAGACCCGGCTCGTAGATCACCGGACGCTTGTCGCCGTCACGCACGACGCTGCTAAACTGGAACTTGATCCCACGTTCGCCCTCTTTCACCACAAAGATGGAGGTGTAGAGCACGACCAGTGCGATGATGATGATCGCAATAACTGACTTACGCATCCTTATTCCCCCTGACGCTGGTAGTCGTTACGCTGCGCGTTAGCACGGCGTTGGTCCATAATGTCACCATCGTTCGAAGAAGGCGTTGTGTTCGCGCTGGAGCTACCAGACGAGGCTGGCGGCAGACGCAGCAGGTTGTTGGCTCCGCTGTTGTCTTTTGCTGCCGGTGCAGAACCGCCTTTAAGCATCTGATCCAGCGGCAGGACCATCAGGTTTCCGCCTTTGTTGTCGTTAACCAGCACTTTACGCGTATGGCTCAGCACTTTTTCCATGGTCTCGATATAGAGACGCTCACGGGTAATTTCCGGCGCGGCTTTATATTCCGGCAGGATCTTCGCGAAGCGAGCCACTTCACCCTGTGCTTCCAGGATGGTCTGGGTCTTATACGCGCGCGCTTCTTCCAGAATACGCTGCGCCTGACCGTTTGCACGCGGCTGAACTTCGTTGGTATACGCTTCCGCTTCACGGATGTACTGCTGTTCGTTTTCACGCGCGGCAATCGCATCGTCAAACGCCGCTTTCACCTCTTCCGGCGGACGTGCAGCCTGGAAGTTGACGTCCAGCAGGGTGATACCCATGTTGTACGGACGGATGGTCTCTTCCAGCTCGCGCTGGGTATCGCTACGAATAACGGTACGACCTTCGGTCAGGATACGGTCCATGGTGTATTTACCGATCACGCCACGCAGGGCGCTGTCGGTCGCCTGACGCAGGCTGTCATCCGCGCTGGTCACGCTAAACAGATAACGCTCAGGATCGGTCACGCGGTACTGGACGTTCATCTCAACGCGCACCACGTTTTCGTCAGAGGTCAACATCACGCCAGACGCCGCCAGTTCACGGACGGACTCCACGTTCACTGCGGTCACGTTATCAATGAAGGTCGGTTTCCAGTTCAGGCCCGGCTCAACCAGATGGCTGAACTTACCGAAACGGGTTACCACGCCGCGCTCTGCTTCTTTAATGGTGTAGAACCCGCTGGCTGCCCAGATGATGACTACCGCCGCGGCCACAATGCTTACTACGCGGCCACCCATAGGCGGGCGCGGACTCTGAGTGGAGTTGCCACCCGAGCCAGAACCTTTTCCTCCGCCAAGGCCACCAAGCTTTTTGCTCAGTTTGCGGAAGATATCATCCAGATCCGGCGGCCCCTGCTCGCGACCACCTTTGTTGCCATTTCCCCCAGAGTTGCCGCCTTGATTATTGCTGCTTCCCCACGGGTCGCGGTCTTGTCCGTTATTACCGGGCTGATTCCACGCCATGTATATGCTCCATATTTGTTATGCAAGGGCGAATTTTTCAGGCTTCCCCTTTCTGATCAGACGATATAGTCCGCCAGCGCAGGTTCTTGTTTACAGAGGCGACGCCAGTCAACGATCGGCATACGCACCTGCATCCCCACGCTGCCGTCATCCTCCATCCACTCTTTTTCTATCGCCTGAAGCTGATAAAACCGGCTACGCAGCCTGCCTTCCTGTGGCGGCAGTCGCAGCGTGTGCTGAGCTACCTCACCGGAAAGACGTTCTGTCAAAGCCTGGAAAAGCAGTGGCACACCAATCCCGGCCTGAGCAGATAGCCAGACCCGAATTGGTTTGTTCTCTTCATCTCGGTCAATACGCGGTCCGAAATCGTCCAGCATATCGATCTTGTTCATCACCAACAAAGTGGGAATTTCGTGGGCGTCAATCTCTTCGAGCACCACATTCACCGCGTCGATGTTCTCCTGCACGCGTACGTCAGCCGCATCAATCACGTGCAGCAGCAGGGTCGCCTGACGCGTCTCCTGCAAGGTCGCTTTAAACGCCGCCACCAGATCGTGCGGCAGATGGCGGATAAACCCTACGGTATCCGCCAGTACCGTTTCACCGACGTCTGCGACGTCAATACGGCGCAGCGTAGGGTCCAGGGTCGCAAACAGCTGGTCTGCGGCATACACCTGGGCCTCGGTTATCTGGTTAAACAGGGTGGATTTACCGGCGTTGGTATAGCCCACCAGCGACACCGTTGGGATGTCGGCTTTGGTTCGCGCCCGACGCCCCTGTTCGCGCTGTTTCTCGACACGCTCCAGACGAGAAAGGATCTGGGTTATACGGCCACGCAGCAAACGACGGTCGGTTTCGAGCTGGGTTTCACCCGGGCCACGTAAACCAATCCCGCCTTTTTGTCTTTCAAGGTGTGTCCAGCCACGCACCAGACGCGTCGCCAGATGGCGCAACTGCGCCAGCTCAACCTGCAACTTACCCTCGTGGGTACGCGCACGCTGAGCAAAAATATCTAAGATCAACCCCGTGCGATCGATAACACGACATTCGCAGAGAGCTTCCAGGTTACGTTCCTGAGCCGGAGACAGCGCATGATCAAACAGCACGACTGATGCGCCGGTTGCTTTTACGGCATCCGCAATTTCAACTGCTTTACCTTCACCAACAAAGTACTTCGGGTGCGGCGCTTTACGGCTACCGGTAATCACCTGCATTGCTTCGACACCGGCGGAAGAGACCAGAGATTCAAACTCCTGGAGGTCTTCCATATCTTTGTCTTGCGAAAAATAGATGTGTACCAGCACCGCCTGCTCACCGGCGTCATAACGGTCAAACAAGCGTAAACCTCTCTAAAAAGATCAGCGGGGAACGCAGGATCCCTGGCTCCCCGTGTGGAAAACAGCCCAAAACCTTATTCGGTTTCTTCGCTGTCCTGCGCAGGAGCAGATGAACCCTGCGCGTTGCTGCCATGATGGTAGTTACTGCCAGTGCCGCCGCCAGCGTTATTGCTGTGATGAGATACCGGACGGGACGGAACAACAGTAGAAATCGCGTGCTTATAGACCATCTGGCTGACCGTGTTTTTCAACAGGATCACGAACTGATCGAAAGACTCAATCTGACCTTGCAGCTTAATACCATTCACCAAATAAATAGAAACTGGAACACGCTCCCGACGCAATGCGTTCAGGAACGGATCTTGTAAAGATTGCCCCTTAGCCATTCTATCTTTTCCTTATATGCTTGTTTTGTACTTAGAACCTTGCGATTCTGAAAAATTGCGCACGATACGGCTTAATTGTACACATTCAGTCAGCGATATCACCAATAACCTCAATCACTTCGTTTAACGCCTGTTGTGGTTTTTCACTGTCTAACCAGTGAACACCCTCCCAACCACGCAACCAGGTGATCTGGCGCTTCGCTAACTGTCTCGTGGCGCAAACACCTCGATAAACCATTTCATCGTATGAAATCTCGCCTTCAAGATACGACCACATCTGGCGGTATCCCACACAACGAATGGAAGGCATGTCCGTATGCAAATCTCCACGGGCAAAAAGCGCCCGCACTTCTGCTTCAAAATCTGAAGCCAACATCTGATGAAAACGCTGCTCAATTCGTTGATGGAGCAGTTCACGGCTCGCCGGGGCGATGGCGAACTGATGCACCTGATACGGCAGAGCGTCTCCTGACGTTTGCGTCAGTTCCGTTAAAGTTTTACCCGAAATGAAAAAAACTTCCAGTGCCCGGGAAAGCCTTTGCGGATCGTTTGGGTGGATCCGCGCTGCGGCAACCGGGTCAATCTCTTCCAGTTGCCTGTGCAAAACGTCCCACCCCTGCTCTGCCGCCTGCCGCTCAATCTTCGCTCTCACTTCCGGATCGGCCGATGGCAGAGGCGATAACCCCTCCAGCAGCGCCTTAAAGTAGAGCATCGTGCCGCCAACTAACAGCGGTATGCGTCCCGCGGCGGTAATCTCGGCCATCTCAGCTAAGGCGTCGCGGCGAAAATCTGCTGCGGAGTAAGCCTGTGCCGGGTCGAGAATATCCAGTAAACGGTGCGGTGCCGCACGCAGTTCGTCTGCGCTGGGCTTCGCCGTGCCGATGTCCATTCCTCGGTAAATGAGGGCTGAATCAACGCTAATCAACTCTACTGGCAAAACTTTACGTAACTCAATGGCTAACGCCGTTTTACCGGAGGCCGTTGGCCCCATTAAAAAAATCGCCTTTGGCAGGCTCGCCTTACTTACATCAGTCATGTTTCAGGGCGGTCATCGCCGTTTTTAAATCAACAGGTTGTAACAAACCACCTGGCGGCGCTTTCACCAGCTGTGGACAGAGGCGTTCCACCTCTGCCAGAACGGTAATCGCCTGCGCCATACTCCACGGCGAATGTTCGCTGGCCAGATGGCGGGCGATCCACTGCGCGGTATCGGCGGCATCAAACGTCGTTTGTTGCGCCAGGTAGCCTATCAGTTCAGGAATCAAGTTTTGTAAATTTTGTTGGCGTAAGGGTAAAGGCACTGCGCGAATTGTCACATGCTGCGCGTCCAGTACGATTTCAATCCCCATTTCGGCAAGAAGCGCCTGGGCACGCTGCAAAACCCCTGTTTCCTCATGGTTTATTTTCAACCGAACCGGGATCAGTAACGGCTGAGCGCAGGCGGCGTTTTCCCCTGGCGTCAGTTGCGCCTGTTTAAGCCAGCGTTCCGCTACCGGCAACGCCAGCAGCATCAATTTCCCCTCACGTTCAAGCAGTGCCATGTCCGGGGCGACAATCGTCAATACCCGGCCAAAACTCTGGCTATGTCCGTCAAGGGAAGACGGCGATACCTCAATATGTTCTTTCCGTTCCACGGCTGGGGTGTCCAGCAATTTACGGTATAACGCCCCTTGCTGCTTTTGATACCCCGGCTGGGCATTTGGGTAGTTGGCGCCCGTCGGGCGCGGTGCGCTTCCCGCTGACGAAAAACGCGGAGCCACTGGTTCGCGCGCGACTGCGGGTTCAGCGAAATGGTTACGTCCGGCCGCCACGCGATTTTCTGGCAGCGATCGCGGTGCAGGAACGTCGTTTTCCAGCGGCAGCGTTGGCTCAGCCTGCTTCTGCAAAACGCTAACGACGCCCTGATAGATAAAATCATGCACCAGACGCGACTGGTGGAAACGCACCTCGTGCTTGGCGGGGTGCACGTTAACGTCAACCTGATGCGGGTCGATCTCCAGATAAAGCACAAAGGCGGGCTGTTGATCGGCGCCGAGCTTATCTTCACAGGCCTGGCGAATGGCGTGGTTAATCAGGCGGTCGCGCATCATGCGACCGTTGACGTAGCAGTACTGAATCTCAGCAAACGCGGCGCTACTGGCGTTCGGATCGGCAACCCAGCCGCGCAGGGCCAAATCGCCATGCTGCCACTCAATGGCCAGCGCTTTTTCCAGGAACGGCGTGCCGCAGATGGCGCCCAGCCGACGCTCCTTTTGCCCGCCTTCCGCCACTGCCCGGTACTGACGCATCACCTTACCGTTATGACTGAGGTTAAGAGTGACATCAAAGCGTGCCAGCGCGATGCGGCGGATGATCTCGTCGATATGTCCGAATTCGGTCTTCTCGGTTCGCATAAACTTGCGCCGGGCGGGCGTGTTATAGAAAAGATCCAGCACTTCAAGCGTGGTGCCTACCGGGTGCGCCGCTGGTTTAACCGTGACGTCCATATCGCGCCCTTCCGCGTAGGCCTGCCAGGCTTCCTGCTGGTCGGCCGTGCGGGAGGTCAACGTTAAGCGGGAAACGGAGCTGATACTGGCCAGCGCTTCGCCGCGAAAACCCAGGCTGATAATCGCTTCCAGATCGTCAAGTGACGCAATTTTACTGGTGGCATGACGCGCCAGCGCCAGCGCCAACTCGTCCTTTTTGATGCCACTGCCGTTATCACGAATGCGGATAAGCTTTGCGCCCCCGCGTTCAATATCGATATCAATGCGGGTCGCCCCTGCATCGAGGCTGTTTTCCACCAGCTCTTTCACCACCGATGCAGGGCGTTCCACCACCTCACCGGCGGCGATTTGGTTCGCGAGCTGCGGCGGTAGAACCTGAATCGGCATGAACTCTCCTTAATTAGTCGCGGTCATCTCACCCGGCAGCGCGGCGCTTGCCGTCTGGGCTGCCCCGCCCTGCGGCGCAGACTGAAGCGGATGCGCGTCAAAGTATTTACGCAGACCGTTATAAATCGCTTCAGCAATTTGCTGCTGATAGCTGTCGCTTCCCAGTAAACGCTCTTCACCGTGATTACTGATAAAACCCGTCTCTACCAGAATCGACGGAATATCCGGTGAACGCAGGACACCGAGGCTCGCATGTTCCGGACGACGCTTATGCAGCGATCCGACGCTTTGCAGCTGGTTGAGTACGTTAGTGGCGACATCATACCCGACGCGCTGAGAATGGCCGAACTGTAAATCCAGCACCGCCTGGCTGAGATACGGATCGGCCTGGCTGTTTGCCAGCACATCGCCTGCCCCGCCTAACAGTTCAGACTGCTTCTCGTGCTCTTCAAGCCAGTTCGCCATTTCACTGTTGGCACGACGGTTCGACAGTACCCATACCGACGCGCCGGTGGCGTTACGGTTCGGCGCAGCATCCGCGTGAATCGACACCAGGAAGTTGGCGTTTTGCTTACGCGCCACATCCGAGCGTCCCATCACTGAAATAAAATAATCTCCGTCGCGGGTCATGACCCCTTTAAACATCGGATCGTCATTCAGAAGCGCACGCAGCTTACGGGCAATGGCGATAGTGACGTTTTTCTCCCGCGTGCCGCCCGGGCCAATCGCGCCAGGATCTTGCCCGCCGTGTCCGGCGTCGATGGCGATAATCACTTTGTCGCCACTGACCGGCGTTCGCCGCGCGCTGACCGCCGGACGCGTCACCGTGTTGCTGCTGGTCACGGCGGTAAGTCGGTCATTTTGTGATTTAAACGGATTACGGGCTGGCTCAGACGGCCTTGGGGTATAAACCGGCGCTTCTACGCGTTTTGCTACCACAGGTGCAGGCGGTGGCGGCGGCGGAACATCAGCATTAATGGTAAAAACCACCGTATAACTGGCGCCGTTTTGCTGCTTAACCGCCTTCGTTTTGCCCTTTTCGGTGAGATCGACCACCAGACGCAGAGACTGCGCATCCTTCGGCGTCCCCGAACGGATGCTTTTCACCAGATTGTTGCCGCTGAACTGGAGCGGCAGCCCCTGGATCACCCCGGACTGTTTAATATCGAGCGCCACGCTGCGGCTGTCGATTTGTGAGAAAGCATATTCAGGATCGCCCATAAAGCTGAAGGTAATGCGGGCCTGGCTATCGCCATTCGACACCTGAATATCCGAGAGGCTGGCCGCACCGGCCTGCGCGCACAGCAGAACCGTGGCTGCCAAAATCCAACCTTTAACGCGATTAATCATCCCGTTATCCCTACGCTCAACCGGCTAAACGCGCCAGTAAGGAACAGCCTGATGAGGAAACCGCACTGATGCGCGCCTCACGCCCTTGTGCCTGATAATCCAAGTGAATTTCGACATCCGGGTCAGGCAGCACACCCGCACCTTGTTGCGGCCACTCCACCAGGCAAATGGCGTCGTTGGCAAAGTAATCGCGGATCCCCATAAATTCCAGCTCCTCAGGATCCGCAAGACGATATAAATCAAAGTGGTACACCATGATATTTTCAAGCGTGTACGGTTCTACTAGCGTATAAGTCGGGCTTTTTACGTTCCCGTTATGGCCTAACGCCTGCAAAAAACCACGGCTGAAGGTTGTTTTACCCGCGCCTAAATCACCATACAGATAAATGACGGTCGCCCCCTGACAGGCCTGCGCCACGCGCTTGCCGAGATCTAAAGTGGCTTGTTCATCAGGTAAAGGAATCGCTCGATTAGTCATTTTCTACGTCAATCACATCCGGGTTAACAACACGCCGCAGCGTGCAAAAAAGATCGGTGGCCAGCATACCGCGCGTTCCGTAACGAGCAGCCAGCCTGTCAGCCGCCGCACCGTGGGCCACGCAGCCAGCACAGGCTGCATCATAAAGGGGAAGTTTCTGTCCGAGCAATGCGCCAATGATGCCAGAGAGCACATCACCCATGCCGCCGCTCGCCATGCCTGCATTACCGGCATCAACGATGCCCATCGCATCATCGCTGGCGATAACGGTCCCCGCCCCTTTCAAAACGGCAACACCTCCGTAACGTTTTACCAGACGTTGGGCTGAAAGTAAGCGATCGCTTTCAATTTCTGCCACGCTACAGTTAAGCAGCCGTGCGGCTTCGCCGGGGTGTGGCGTCAGAATGCGATTGTGACGCTTATCCGGGTTTATTGCCAGAAGGTTAAGCGCGTCGGCATCCCAGAGCATCGGCTTACGAAAATTCTCGGCCTTTTGCAGGGCCTGTTTACCCCACTCCTGCTGACCCAGGCCCGGACCAATGACTACCACGTCCGCCCACTCAAGACCCTCTTCAATCGCCTGTGGGGCAAGCTCGTGGACCATCAGCTCCGGCCGCGCGGTAATAATCGGCGGAATGTTTTCGCTGCGGGTCAGCACGCGTACTAATCCGGCACCGCTGCGCAACGCGGCCTCTCCTGTCATGCGAATCGCACCTGCCGTGCCATGATCGCCACCGATAATCAGCAGCCGGCCATGATCACCCTTATGGGATGTGGGGCGGCGCGGAGGCAGCCACTGAGCAAGCAGGGAGGCATCAAAGCGGGTGATGTGGGTATCCTGTCCAGCCAGCCAGTTTTCCAGCCCCAGTGCGTTGTGATGTAACGTCCCCACGACATCCCGCGCTTTACCGGTAAGCAAACCCGGCTTCAGGGCGATAAAGGTCACGGTGTGCGCAGCCTCAATCGACACGCCCGGCGTCGCGCCGGTTTGCGCCATCAGGCCGGAGGGAATATCCAGCGCCACCACCGGGGCGGGGTGCGCATTAGCGTGGGTAATCAGCGCGGCGACGTCATCGCGAGGCGCGCGCATCAGCCCCGTCCCCAGCAGACCATCAACAATCACGTCGACATCCTCGGGCCAGATAATATCAGGCGCATGAATAATGCCCCCCGCATTCAGCCAGGCCTCTCTCGCCATGCCAGCCTCTTCCGGTAGCGGCTTGTCGCTCTCCAGCGCCAGCAGGGTGACGCGCAGCCCCGCCGCCACCGCAAGACGAGCCACCACATAGCCATCGCCACCGTTATTGCCGTGCCCGCACAGAATCAGGTAGTGCGAGGCATCCGGATAAGCCGTGCGCGCCACGTTAAACGCCGCCTCGCCCGCGCGCTGCATCAGTTCATAAAGGGTAACGCCGAGGCTGTCTGCGGCCTCTTTTTCGGCCCGACGGAGGTCATCCGCATGCCAGATGGAATGTGGTATACTTGCGGGGTTTTTCTTCACAGTATGGTCCGTCATGTCACAGCCCCTCGATCTCAATGAATTAGCGCAGAAAATAAAACAGTGGGGTGCTGAACTGGGCTTCCAGAAGGTCGGTATTACCGATACCGACCTCTCTGCCAGCGAGCCTAAGCTACAGGCATGGCTGGATAAACAATACCACGGCGAGATGGAGTGGATGGCGCGCCACGGTATGATGCGTGCCCGCCCCCACGAGCTGTTGCCGGGTACGCTGCGCGTCATTAGCGTACGCATGAACTATCTGCCCGCTAACGCGGCCTTTGCGCGCACGCTAAAAAATCCTTCGCTGGGTTACGTCAGCCGATACGCTCTGGGACGTGATTACCATAAACTTCTGCGCAACCGTCTAAAAAAGCTCGGGGAAACCATTCAGCAGCACTGTGTTTCGCTGAATTTTAGACCCTTTGTCGATTCTGCGCCTATTCTTGAGCGCCCGATCGCCGAAAAAGCCGGGCTTGGCTGGACAGGTAAGCACTCACTTATCTTAAGCCGCGACGCGGGCTCATTCTTTTTCCTGGGTGAACTGTTGATTGATTTACCCCTGCCGGTAGACGGTCCGGTGGAAGAAGGGTGTGGCCGCTGCGTGGCCTGTATGACCATCTGCCCAACGGGCGCTATCGTTGAACCCTATACCGTTGATGCGCGCCGCTGTATCTCTTATCTCACCATCGAGCTGGAAGGTGCTATTCCAGAGGAATTTCGTCCGCTTATTGGCAACCGCATCTACGGCTGTGATGACTGCCAGCTGATTTGTCCGTGGAACCGCTATTCACAGTTGACGGACGAAGAAGACTTCAGTCCCCGCAAGGCGTTACATGCCCCGCAGCTGATCGAACTGTTCGCCTGGAGCGAAGCCTGGTTCCTGAAGGTGACGGAAGGTTCCGCCATACGTCGTATCGGCCACCTGCGCTGGCTGCGTAATGTGGCTGTTGCGCTGGGTAATGCCCCATGGGATGAAGCCAATCTTCAGGCGCTTGAAAGCCGCAGAGGTGAGCACCCACTTCTTGATGAGCACATAGAATGGGCGATTGCGCAGCAAATTGAGAAGCGAAATGCCGGCGTGGTTGAAGTGCAGTTACCGAAGAAACAGCGCCTGGTCAGGGTGATTGAAAAAGGGCTGCCACGGGATGTGTGATATATTCACAGGCTGTGAATAAAAATAAGAATTCAGGCGCAATAAGGTTTAGCAAACAGGTCAAGTGATCTCAATAACATTTTGAAATCAAATTTTCTTCATAGATTACAGTTAATTACGAAGATATTATTCACCCTGCTAACATTTTGCACAACTGGGATTTATCACAGTTTCTGTGGATAACTCTGTTTACAAGAGTGTTTCAGATACAATAGAAAACGTCCCCAACGAAGCATTTCGCTGTGGATAATTTAGGAAAGAAGAAGAATTTGGAGCGGGAAACGAGACTCGAACTCGCGACCCCGACCTTGGCAAGGTCGTGCTCTACCAACTGAGCTATTCCCGCTTGGGTATTCTGGTGCTGTGCGTATCTTGCGATACTTTCAAATTTTGGAGCGGGAAACGAGACTCGAACTCGCGACCCCGACCTTGGCAAGGTCGTGCTCTACCAACTGAGCTATTCCCGCTTGGGTGTTCTGGTGCTGGCGTATCTTGCGATACTTTTCAAATTTTGGAGCGGGAAACGAGACTCGAACTCGCGACCCCGACCTTGGCAAGGTCGTGCTCTACCAACTGAGCTATTCCCGCAAATCTGTACTGCTTTTGTTGCTGTCGTAACGTGTAATTCTCTGTCGTTACGGGAGGCGCATTATACGAGAAATCCGTTTAGCTGCAACCCCCCTCAAAGCGATTTTTTTGAAATTCAGTTCAAGTGCTTATTTAATCGGCAAGCTGAACAATTTAGCGACAAAAACCCGGCCACGCAAGGCGCCGGATCGCAAAATCAAAGCTTAATAAAGTTTTCGCGATAGTACGCCAGCTCCGCAACAGACTCACGGATGTCGTCCATTGCCTGGTGCGTCCCCTGCTTTGTGAAGCCGTCGAGAATTTCCGGTTTCCAGCGGCGGGCCAGCTCTTTTAAGGTGCTCACATCCAGATAGCGGTAGTGGAAGTAGGACTCCAGCTCCGGCATGTACTTAAACAGGAAACGACGATCCTGACCAATGCTGTTGCCACAGATAGGCGATTTTCCTGCCGGCACCCACTGCTTCAGAAACTCAATCGTCGCCAGCTCCGCTTCGCGGTCGCCCAGAGTGCTGGCCTTCACGCGTTCCACCAGCCCGCTGCCAGTATGGGTACGCACGTTCCACTCATCCATCAGCGCAAGCTGGTCATCGGACTGGTGCACGGCAATCGTTGGGCCTTCCGCCAGAATATTGAGGTTGGCATCGGTGACCAGTGTGGCGATCTCAATAATGCGATCGCGCTCGGGATCCAGGCCGGTCATCTCCAGATCGATCCAAATCAGGTTGTTTTCGTCCGCGCTCATGTTATTTTCCACCCTTCTCGCTTAACCGGCAGTAGCAGGTTAACTAGTATTAATTAGAGTGTATCATAGAGGTTTTGCCCGCTATGGGCGACCAGGAGCCAGCGCGATTGAGTAAAAATAAACTCTCCAAAGGGCAGCAGCGCCGCGTGAATGCAAATCACCAGCGCCGTCTTAAAACCACTACGGAGAAGCCCGATTACGACGACAACCTGTTTGGCGAAGCGACGGAAGGCGTGGTGATTAGCCGCTTCGGTATGCATGCCGATGTCGAGTCTGCCGACGGGGACATCCACCGTTGCAATATCCGTCGCACCATCCGTTCCCTGGTGACCGGTGACCGCGTGGTCTGGCGTCCAGGCAAAGCGGCTGCGGAAGGGGTAACGGTTAAAGGTATCGTTGAAGCCGTGCATGAACGCACGTCGGTTCTGACCCGTCCTGATTTCTACGACGGCGTAAAGCCCATTGCCGCCAATATCAACCAGATCGTGATCGTTTCGGCGATTTTACCCGAACTTTCGCTCAACATTATTGACCGTTATCTGGTGGCCTGCGAAACGCTACAGGTTGAGCCGCTCATCGTGCTGAATAAAATCGATCTGCTGGATGACGAGGCCATGGCCTTTGTGAATGAGCAGATGGATATCTATCGCAATATTGGTTATCGCGTTTTGATGGTTTCCAGCCGCACCAAAGATGGCCTGAAGCCGTTAGAAGATGCGCTGACCGACCGCATCAGTATCTTTGCAGGGCAGTCTGGCGTGGGTAAATCGAGCCTGCTTAACAACCTGCTCGGCCTTCAGCAAGAAATCCTGACCAACGATGTGTCGGACGTCTCCGGGCTGGGCCAGCACACCACCACCGCCTCACGTCTCTATCACTTCCCGCACGGCGGCGATGTGATTGACTCCCCGGGTGTGCGTGAATTTGGTCTCTGGCATCTCGAGCCGGAACAAATCTTTAACGGATTTGTCGAATTCCATGACTATATAGGCGCTTGCAAATACCGCGACTGTAAACATGACAACGATCCGGGCTGCGCCATCCGCGAAGCGGTGGAGAACGGTGAAATAGCGGAAACCCGTTTCGAAAATTACCATCGTATTCTCGAAAGCATGGACCAGGTAAAAACGCGTAAAAACTTTTCTGATTCTGATAACTGACAACTAAGCTAAGCGTCGCTAAAATCGTCCCCTTTTTTCAGGTTCCGGCAGCGTACTGCCGGATCAGGAACGACAAAACAATGGCCTGGAGGCTACCTTGTTAAACTCATTTAAACTTTCGCTTCAATACATTCTGCCTAAACTGTGGCTCACTCGCCTGGCGGGCTGGGGCGCGAGCAAACGAGCGGGCTGGCTGACCAAACTGGTCATCGACCTGTTCGTGAAATACTACAAGGTCGACATGAAAGAAGCGCAGAAGCCGGATACGGCAAGCTACCGCACCTTCAACGAATTTTTTGTGCGTCCGCTGCGCGACGAAGTGCGCCCGCTGAATACCGACCCGAACGTGCTGGTGATGCCTGCTGACGGCGTGATCAGCCAGCTGGGTAAAATTGAAGACGACAAAATTTTGCAGGCGAAAGGCCATAACTACAGCCTGGAAGCGCTGCTGGCCGGTAACTACATAATGGCGGATCTGTTCCGCAACGGGACTTTCGCGACCACCTATCTCTCCCCACGCGACTACCACCGCGTTCATATGCCGTGTAACGGCATCCTGCGCGAGATGATCTACGTGCCGGGGGATCTGTTCTCTGTAAACCACCTGACGGCGCAAAATGTCCCTAACCTGTTTGCCCGTAACGAGCGCGTCATCTGCCTGTTTGATACTGAATTTGGCCCAATGGCGCAGATTCTGGTAGGTGCTACCATTGTGGGCAGCATCGAAACCGTCTGGGCGGGCACCATTACGCCACCACGCGAAGGCGTGATCAAGCGCTGGACCTGGCCTGCCGGGGAAGAAGAAGGTTCTGTGGCCCTGCTGAAAGGTCAGGAGATGGGCCGCTTCAAGCTGGGCTCAACGGTAATCAACCTGTTCGCACCGGGCAAAGTTAACCTGGTCGACGAGCTGGAAAGCCTGTCCGTGACCAAACTCGGCCAGCCTCTGGCAGTATCGACGGAGGTCTTTGCAACGCCAGACGTTGCGCCAGCCCCGTTGCCGGAAGAAGAGATCAAAGCCGAGCACGATGCCAGCCCGCTGGTTGACGGCAAAAAAGACGAAGGTTAACAACAGAAGGATCGCTGACGTGCGCCCGATTATCGTATTACTGATGGCCTGGTGCCTCAGCATGGGGGCGTACGCAGCGACGGCCCCCGACGCCAAACAGATAACCCAGGAGCTGGAGCAGGCAAAAGCGGCGAAACCCGCTCAGCCGGAGGCCGTTGAGTCGCTCCAGTCTGCACTGAACGCACTTGAGGAACGAAAGGGTTCTCTTGAGCGCGCCCAGCAATATCAGCAGGTTATCGACAACTTCCCCAAACTCTCTCAAACCCTGCGCTCGCAGTTAAACAGCCTGCGTGATGAACCACGCCAGGTACCCGCAGGGATGACGTCCGAGGCGCTGAATCAGGAGATCCTGCAAGTCAGCAGCCAGCTGCTGGAAAAAAGCCGTCTGGCACAGCAGGAGCAGGAACGGGCGCGTGAAATTGCCGACTCTCTCAGTCAGCTTCCACAGCAGCAAACCGATGCCCGCCGTCAGTTAAATGAGGTGGAACGCCGCATTGGGACGCAGACCGGCAACACCCCGCAGAATCAGGCCCAAAATCTTGGGCTACAGGCCGAATCCGCCAGACTTAAAGCACTGGTTGATGAACTGGAGCTGGCACAGCTTTCTGCTAACAACCGCCAGGAGCTGTCGCGGATGCGTTCGGAACTGGCGCAGAAGCAGAGCGAACAGCTGGATGCGTATCTCCAGGCGCTGAGAAATCAACTCAACAGCCAGCGTCAGCGTGAAGCTGAACGTGCGCTGGAAAGCACCGAGTTGTTGGCCGAAAACAGCGCTAACCTGCCCGACAGCATCGTCGCCCAGTTTAAGGTTAACCGCGAGCTTTCTGCCGCGCTGAATCAGCAGGCGCAGCGCATGGATTTGGTGGCCTCGCAGCAGCGTCAGGCCACTAATCAAACCCTCCAGGTTCGTCAGGCTCTCAACACGCTGCGTGAACAGTCCCAGTGGCTTGGCTCGTCTAACCTGTTGGGCGAAGCGTTACGCGCACAGGTGGCTCGTCTGCCAGAGATGCCAAAACCGCAGCAGCTTGATACGGAGATGGCGCAGCTGCGCGTTCAGCGTCTTCATTATGAAGACCTTCTTAATAAGCAGCCACAAATCCGCCAGATCCGTCAGGCTGACGGACAGCCGCTCACCGGCGAGCAAAGCCGTATTCTGGAAGCGCAGCTGCGCACCCAACGCGAACTGCTCAATTCCCTGTTGCAGGGGGGCGATACGCTGATCCTCGAACTCACCAAGCTGAAAGTCTCAAACAGCCAGCTGGAGGACGCGCTGAAAGAGGTCAACGAAGCCACGCACCGTTACCTGTTCTGGACCTCCGACGTGCGGCCGATGACCTTCGCCTGGCCGATCGAGATCGTGCAGGATCTGCGCCGCCTCATTTCGCTGGACACCTTCAGCCAGCTGGGTCTCGCCAGCGTGATGATGCTCACCAGTAAGGAGACCATCTTCCCGCTGCTGGGGGCACTGATTCTGGTGGGTTTCAGTATTTATTCCCGTCGCCACTTCACCCGTTTCCTTGAGCGCTCCAGCGCCCGTGTGGGGAAAGTGACACAGGATCACTTCTGGCTGACGCTGCGTACAGTGTTCTGGTCAATTCTGGTCGCGTCTCCGCTGCCGGTGCTGTGGATGACGCTCGGATACGGCCTGCGTGAAGCCTGGCCCTATCCGCTTGCCGTCGCAATTGGCGATGGCGTGACCGCCACCGTTCCGCTGCTGTGGGTGGTGATGATTTGCGCCACGTTTGCGCGGCCAAATGGTCTGTTCATCGCTCACTTTGGCTGGCCGCGTAATCGCGTGGCGCGGGCGATGCGCTATTACCTGATGAGCATCGGGCTGATTGTGCCGCTAATTATGGCGCTGATCATGTTCGATAATCTCAATGACCGGGAGTTCTCCGGCTCGCTGGGACGGCTGTGCTTTATGCTGATCTGCGGGGCATTAGCGGTAGTGACGCTCAGCCTGAAGCGCGCCGGGATCCCGCTTTATCTCGACAAGTCCGGCAGTGGCGATAACATGTTTAACCGTCTGCTGTGGAACCTGCTGCTTAGCGCGCCGCTGGCGGCGATGCTGGCGGCGGCTGTCGGTTATCTCGCCACATCGCAAGCGCTGCTCGCACGACTGGAAACGTCAGTAGCTATCTGGTTCCTGCTGCTGGTGGTCTACCATGTTATTCGCCGCGGCATGCTGATCCAGCGTCGTCGTCTGGCGTTTGACCGTGCCAAACATCGTCGCGCAGAAATACTGGCCCAGCGCGCGCGGGGTGAGGAAGAGCCGAACCACGTCAACAGCACCGAAGGGACTTCAGACGCCGATGACGTCGAACTGGATCTCGATGCGATCAGTACCCAGTCCCTGCGGCTGGTACGCTCAATTCTGATGCTGGTTGCCCTGCTGTCGGTGATCTTCCTGTGGTCGGAAATCCACTCTGCGTTTGGCTTCCTGGAGAACATCTCTTTGTGGGATGTGACGTCGACGGTGCAGGGGGTCGAAAGCCTGGAGCCCATCACCTTAGGGGCCGTGCTGATTGCGATTCTGGTACTCATTATCACCACGCAGCTGATCCGTAACTTCCCTGCCCTGCTGGAGCTGGCGCTGTTGCAGCATCTGGATTTAACCCCCGGCACAGGCTATGCGATCACCACCATTACCAAGTATTTAATCATGCTGTTTGGTGGGCTGGTTGGCTTCTCGATGATTGGTATCGAATGGTCAAAACTGCAATGGCTGGTTGCCGCCCTGACCGTAGGCCTGGGCTTTGGTTTACAGGAGATCTTTGCCAACTTCGTCTCGGGTCTGATCATTCTGTTTGAAAAGCCGATTCGAATTGGCGATACGGTGACCATCCGCGATCTGACCGGCAGCGTCACCAGGATCAACACCCGCGCCACCACCATCAGCGACTGGGACCGTAAAGAGATCATCGTCCCGAACAAAGCGTTTATCACCGAGCAGTTTATCAACTGGTCGCTGTCTGACTCCGTCACGCGTGTGGTGCTGACCGTACCCGCTCCGTCGGATGCCAACAGCGAAGAGGTGACGCAGATCCTGTATACGGCTGCTGAACGCTGTTCGCTGGTAATCGACAACCCGCCGCCGGAAGTCTTCCTGGTTGATTTGCAGCAGGGGATCCAGATTTTCGAGCTGCGTATCTACGCCGCCGAGATGGGACACCGTATGCCGCTGCGCCATGAGATCCACCAGCTGATCCTGGCTGGCTTCCGCGAGCACGGAATTGATATGCCGTTCCCACCTTTCCAGATGCGTCTGGAAACGCTGGACGGACGTAAGACGGGAAGAACGTTGACGTCTGCGGCGCGTTCGCGCCCGGCGGGAAGTTTATAATCCATTTCCCCCTCCCTTCCGGGAGGGGTTTTTTCATCCGCTATGC
This sequence comes from Enterobacter cloacae complex sp. ECL411, assembly GCF_021869665.1. Taxonomy (NCBI): domain Bacteria; kingdom Pseudomonadati; phylum Pseudomonadota; class Gammaproteobacteria; order Enterobacterales; family Enterobacteriaceae; genus Enterobacter; species Enterobacter cloacae complex sp. ECL411. The sequence goes on along the minus strand of NZ_CP091486.1, from coordinate 420,841 downwards.
CACTTCTGCCACGCAGGTCATCATGCGGCGGCGGTAGTTCTCATAAATCCCCATTGCCAGCAGCGAGAAGAAGATCGGTCCGCCAACCATCCACAGCGTGCTGCTCCAGTCATTTGCCTCAACCACGGGCTGAATGACGGTAAAGATGTTGGCGAACGCGACGACCAGCACCACAACAGTGGTCGCCAGCAGCGTCGCCATGCGGGTTTTGAAGATCACAAACGGTCGCTCCAGATCCCGCTTCGCCTTAAAGAACGGGAACGCCAGCGCCAGGAATAGGTACGGAAGCGTCATCGATACGTTTGCCATCAGGGTCAGCTTGTTATAGAACGCCGACGCGGTATCGCCGCCGAAGGACACCAGCAGAATGAACACGCACACCAGCATGCACTGCATCCACATCGCGTTGGCAGGCATACCGGCAGCGTTCAGCTGCGTCATACGTGCAGGCCACAGCGCCTTTGGCGTCCCCTGAATAATCGCTTTCAGCGGCGAGTAGATCAGCGTGAAGAACGCGCCAGTATAGGCGAGGAACATCGACAAACCGGTAATCCGCGCAAACCAGATCCCCAGGGTGGCCGACGTTTCCGGCGCGAGATCCATGGCGTTGCCCAGCGTCACCCCCAGGCTTTTCATCAACACGTAGGTAATGTTGCCGAGGTTGGTGGTGTTATTGCTCAGTACCTGCTGCCAGTTGGTGCTGACGCCCCAGAGGAAAATCGCCAGCGAGTAGCCAATGGAAATGACGATGGCGGCAAAGATAATGCCTTTGGCGAAGTTCTTTTCCGGGTTTTCGGTTTTATCGACCAGCCCGCCCACGGCTTCAATTCCACCGTAAGCAAAGATGGCAAACACCACGAAGGAGAGCATGGCCAGCCCGGACTGGTAACCCGGATTAGGCGATGAAACGAAGTTGACTTCCTGTGCGAAATGCCCGCCGTTCAGGCACAGAATAGCGATGCTGACCAGCAGCAGCACCAGGTTCAGGCACATCACGGAAATTCCGCCAACGGCAGTGATACGGGCAATTTTGTTGATGCCTTTCGAGGCCACCCGCGTGACAACCACCATCCAGCACACCGCCAGAATACCGACCACCTGTGTGGAACTCAGCCCCGCCAGAGACCAGACCTGCGTTTTATCCGCACCGAAGAGAAACGTTGAGAACGGCACCCAGACCTTGGCCGCCGTGCTGACCATCCAGACGACATAGGATGAAAACCACATGAACGTACCGATAAACGCATAACGCGGACCGACGCTGTTGTTCATCCACGAATAGATGCCGCCTTCTTCTTTCCTGTACGCCGACCCCATCTCCGCCATCATTAGCGCAAACGGAATAAAGAAGAACAGCGCGGAAACGATATAAAACGGCGTCGCGCTGTAGCCCATCAGATAAAACGCGGACGGGCTATTGGCAAAGCCAAAAACTGACGTAAAAATCATCAGGATGAGCCCGGTAAGGGTCATTTTTTTGAGTGCGTGAGACATATAACCATCCGAAACGGAATTAAACTGCGCGGATGGTAGCAGATGACCAGACAAATATTGTGGCTATCCGAGTCAAATTAAGAAAAAGACCCGTGCATAGAGAAGATAGTAGTTTTTAATGTGGCAGAGTTAAATGACCGAGTAGACCGGGTAAGCGACAGCCCCACCCGGCAATTCTTTATGCGCGATCGACCGTAAAGGCAATCACATCGCCCAGTTGTTCTGCGCCCAGCGCCAGCATGACCAGGCGATCCACACCCAGCGCCACGCCGGAGCAGTCCGGCAGACCGGCTTTAAGCGCTTCCAGCAGGTTGGTGTCAATCGGCTGCTGCGGCAGACCGCGCGCGTTGCGCTTGCGGTTATCCTGCTCGAAACGCTGTTGCTGTTCGCGCGCGTCGGTCAGCTCATGGAAACCGTTCGCCAGCTCGATGCCTTTAAAGTACACCTCAAAGCGCTCCGCCACGCGGTGATCTTCGGTGCTGATCTGCGCCAGTGAAGCCTGGCTGGCCGGGAAGTGATAGACAAACGTCGGACGATCTTTGCCAATCTGCGGTTCAACACCAAAGGTGAACAGCAGTTGCAGCAGCGTGTCGCGATCCTCTTCGTTATCCGCCACGTTGCTCAGATCCAGTTTTGCCGCCACTTCACGCAGCTGTGTTTTATCAGCCGACAGCGGATCAATTTCCAGATGACGCTGGAAGGCCTGCTGATAGGAGAGCGTTTCAGCTTCCGCACAATCCAGCACCTGTTGGAGCAGATCGTCGACTTCGTTCATCAGACGATACATGTCGTAGTGCGGGCGGTACCACTCCAGCATAGTGAATTCCGGATTATGGTGTCGGCCCATCTCTTCATTACGGAAGCTACGGCACAGCTGATAGACCGGACCACACCCGGCCGCCAGCAGACGCTTCATATGGTATTCCGGGCTGGTCATCAGATACAGATTCATGCCCTGAGAGTGGCCTGGGCCAACAAAACGGGTTTCAAACGGGACCAGATGAATATCCGTGACCGTCGCCTGACTCATGCACGGCGTTTCCACCTCCAGGACGCCGCGATCCGCAAAGAAGCGGCGGATCTCCGCCATAATTGCTGCGCGCTTTAGCAGGTTTGGAATGGATGCGCTCGGCTGCCAGGTGGCCGTTTCGCTCATGAGTTATTTCTCCGTTTTCAGACAAGGGCACGAAGTCTACTCGCAAGCCGGGGCAGAGACAAATTTTGCACAGTAAAAGCCCCTTTTCATTGCACAGAGAAATACTGTGACGCCATTCATTAATCACGATGATAAATCACCGCACAGAACAGCAAAAAAATCGAACACGTCAAATTTCCCTCACTTCTACGCGGTTATACTGTTTTACCCATAAAGGAGCAGTGGAATCGCTTCCGCAATCGTCCGTTCGGGCAGGTGAACGTCCTTTAGCTCATCACGTTGCGGGAAAACCAAAATCTGGAGGAATGTCGTGCAAACTTTTCAAGCCGATCTTGCCGTAATAGGCGCTGGCGGGGCTGGATTACGCGCTGCAATTGCTGCGGCACAAGCCAATCCGAACGCCAAAATCGCATTGATTTCAAAAGTCTATCCGATGCGCAGCCACACGGTAGCCGCAGAAGGAGGATCCGCCGCCGTCGCGCAGGATCATGACAGCTTCGAATACCATTTCCACGACACGGTTGCAGGGGGCGACTGGCTTTGCGAACAGGATGTCGTTGATTACTTCGTGCACCATTGCCCAACGGAAATGACCCAGCTGGAACAGTGGGGATGTCCATGGAGCCGCCGTCCGGACGGGAGCGTCAACGTCCGCCGCTTCGGTGGCATGAAGATCGAACGCACCTGGTTTGCTGCCGATAAGACCGGCTTCCACATGCTGCACACCCTGTTCCAGACCTCCCTCCAGTTCCCACAAATCCAGCGCTTTGACGAACATTTCGTTCTCGACATTCTGGTCGACGACGGTCATGCGCACGGACTGGTAGCAATGAACATGATGGAAGGCACGCTCGTCCAGATCCGCGCTAAGGCGGTGGTGATGGCAACGGGCGGTGCGGGCCGCGTATACCGCTACAACACCAACGGCGGCATCGTCACCGGTGACGGTATGGGCATGGCGCTCAGCCACGGCGTCCCGCTGCGTGATATGGAGTTCGTCCAGTATCACCCAACCGGCCTGCCGGGCTCCGGTATTCTGATGACGGAAGGCTGCCGCGGCGAAGGCGGTATTCTGGTCAACAAAAACGGCTATCGCTATTTGCAGGATTACGGCATGGGTCCGGAAACCCCGCTTGGCGAGCCGAAAAACAAATACATGGAACTCGGCCCACGCGACAAAGTCTCTCAGGCTTTCTGGCATGAGTGGCGCAAAGGCAACACTATCTCAACGCCGCGCGGCGACGTGGTACATCTCGACCTGCGTCATCTCGGCGAGAAGAAACTGCTGGAGCGTCTGCCGTTTATCTGCGAGCTGGCAAAAGCCTATGTGGGCGTCGACCCGGTGAAAGAGCCGATCCCGGTGCGTCCAACCGCGCACTACACCATGGGCGGTATCGAAACCGACCAGCAGTGCGAAACCCGCATCAAAGGGCTGTTTGCGGTGGGTGAGTGTTCCTCCGTCGGTCTGCACGGCGCAAACCGTCTGGGCTCGAACTCGCTGGCTGAGCTGGTGGTCTTTGGTCGCATGGCGGGCGAACGCGCGATGGAGCGTGCCGCAACGGCAGATGAAGCTAACAGCGCGGCGCTGGATGCGCAGGTTGCAGACATCGAAAAACGCCTGAAAGGCCTGGTGAACCAGGAAGGTAACGAAAACTGGTCGAAGATCCGCGACGAAATGGGGCTGTCGATGGAAGAAGGCTGCGGGATCTACCGTACGCCAGAGCTGATGCAGAAAACCGTCGACAAGCTGGCAGAACTCCAGGAACGCTTCAAGCGCGTGCGCATCACCGACACCTCCAGCGTCTTCAATACCGACCTGCTCTATACCATTGAACTGGGCCACGGCCTGAACGTCGCAGAGTGTATGGCCCATTCCGCCCTGGCGCGTAAAGAGTCCCGCGGCGCACACCAGCGCCTGGATGAGGGCTGCACCGAACGTGACGACGTCAATTTCCTTAAACATACTCTCGCCTGGCGCGATGCGGATGGTACCACCCGGCTGGACTACAGCGACGTGAAAATCACTACGCTGCCACCGGCGAAACGCGTGTACGGTGCAGAAGCAGAAGCCGCCGATAAGAAGGAGAAGGCGAATGGCTGAGATGCAAAAACTGAAAGTTGAAGTGGTGCGCTACAACCCGGAAGTGGACGCCGCGCCGCACAGCGCTTTCTATGAAGTCCCTTACGACGAGCAAACCTCCCTGCTGGATGCGCTCGGCTATATCAAAGATAACCTGGCCCCGGACCTGAGCTACCGCTGGTCCTGCCGCATGGCAATCTGCGGCTCCTGCGGCATGATGGTCAACAAAGTGCCGAAGCTGGCGTGTAAAACTTTCCTGCGTGATTACACCAAGGGCATCAAGGTTGAAGCGCTGGGCAACTTCCCGATTGAGCGCGATCTGGTGGTCGACATGACCCACTTTATCGAAAGCCTCGAAGCGATTAAGCCGTACATCATCGGCAACCCGCGCACGCCGGATCAGGGGCCAAACACCCAGACGCCCGCGCAGATGGCGAAATACCATCAGTTTTCCGGCTGCATCAACTGCGGCCTGTGCTACGCCGCCTGTCCACAGTTTGGCCTGAACCCTGAGTTTATCGGCCCGGCCGCCATTACCCTGGCGCACCGCTATAACGAGGACAGCCGCGACCACGGCAAAAAAGAACGTATGGCACAGCTTAACGGCCAGAACGGGGTCTGGACCTGCACGTTTGTCGGTTACTGCTCCGAAGTCTGTCCGAAGCATGTCGACCCGGCCGCCGCTATTCAGCAGGGAAAAGTGGAAAGTTCGAAAGACTTTCTTATCGCTACCCTGAAACCACGCTAAGGAGTGCATGATGACGACTAAACGCAAAGCCTACGTGCGACCAATGCCGTCCACCTGGTGGAAAAAACTGCCGTTTTATCGCTTCTATATGCTGCGTGAAGGCACGGCTGTTCCCGCGGTCTGGTTCAGCTTCGAACTGATGTACGGGGTGTATGCCCTCAAGCACGGCCCGGAAGCCTGGGCCAGTTTTGTGGGTTTCCTGCAAAACCCAATCATCGTGGTTCTGAATCTGATTGTGCTCGCAGCCGCGCTACTGCATACCAAAACCTGGTTTGAACTGGCGCCAAAAGCAGCGAACATCATTGTAAAAGGCGAAAAAATGGGGCCAGAGCCGGTTATTAAAGGGCTCTGGGCAGTGACGGCCGTTGTCTCTGTGGTCATTCTGTTTGTCGCACTGTTCTGGTAAGGAGACTACTGTGATCAATCCAAATCCAAAACGTTCAGATGAGCCGGTCTTCTGGGGGCTGTTTGGCGCAGGCGGCATGTGGAGCGCCATTATTGCCCCGGTCATTATCCTGCTGGTCGGTATTATGCTGCCGCTGGGGCTGTTTCCGGGCGATGCGCTGAGCTATGAGCGCGTACTGGCCTTTGCGAGCAGCTTTATTGGCCGGGTGTTCATCTTCCTGATGATCGTCCTGCCGCTGTGGTGTGGTCTGCACCGTATCCACCATGCGATGCACGATCTGAAAATCCATGTGCCAAGCGGTAAATGGGTCTTCTACGGTCTGGCAACCATTCTGACGGTCGTCACGTTGATTGCCGTGGTCACCATCTGACTGAACAGGCCCGCCATCCGGCGGGCTTTTTACTTTTTCATCTTCTCCACCAGCCACCGGGAAAATTCGCGCATGGCAGGCGTTTCTGCCCGGGACTGCAATCGGGTCAGCCAGTAACTGCCGAGTTCAATCTGCGTTGCAAAGGGCTGCACAATGCGCTCGCTGGCTAACAGATGGGTAAACATATCGACAGGCGCAATGGCAATACCTACCCCTGCCTGAGCGGCCTCCAGCATGGTCACGGACGAATCAAATACCATCACACGGTGCGTTGGCGAAGGGGGATGTTCGCCGGCCGCCTGCATCCACGCGGTCCACTCGTCGCGTCGGTAGGAGCGCAGCAGCGTAAACCTGAGGATGTCGGCCGGACTGTGCAGACTGGCGGCGATATCGGGCGTACACAGCGGCGCGAGCGGCGCATGACAAAGAAATTCAGCCTCGGTGCCATGCCACGCCCCGCCACCGTAGCGGATCGTATAGTCAAGCCCTTCGGCAGCCGGATCAACGCGGTTGTTATGGGTGGAAAGCTGAAGATCGATGTGCGGATAGCCACGGCGAAAATCGTCCAGCTGTGAGAATAAAACCCCGATGGCAAACGTACCCACCACGCCGATTTTCAGCTTCTCCTGCGCACGATGGTTAGCGAAGCGATCCAGCATTCCGGCTATACGATCGAACGAATCATTCAGTACCGGCAGTAAGTTTTCTCCCTCGGTAGTCAACATCAGCCCGCGCGACACGCGAACGAACAGCTGACAGTTCAGGTGCTGCTCCAGCGTTTTCACATGCTGGCTAATGGCTGAATGGATCACGTTCAGCTCAATGGCCGCATGCGTAAAGCTGAGATGTCTCGCGGCGGCTTCAAAGGCTCGAAGCGAGTTGAGGGGGAGATAGCTTCGCGTCATGGTCTCTTCCGTTAGAAAAATTAACAGCTAATGCTAAATTTAACCGTTTGTCAGGCACAGTCAAATCCAACAGACTACGCCTGTCTGACGGGCCCGGACATCCCCTTGACTCGCTATTACGGAAGATTACTGATGATGAAAAAATCTCTTTGCTGCGCCCTGCTGCTCGGCATCTCTTGCTCTGCTCTCGCCGCGCCAGTGTCAGAAAAACAGCTGGCGGAGGTGGTCGCGAATACGGTTACCCCGCTGATGAAAGCCCAGTCGATTCCAGGCATGGCGGTGGCCGTTATTTATCAGGGTAAACCGCACTATTACACGTTTGGCAAAGCCGATATCGCGGCCAGCAAACCCGTTACGCCTCAGACTCTGTTCGAGCTGGGTTCTATAAGTAAAACCTTCACCGGGGTTTTAGGTGGGGATGCCATTGCTCGCGGTGAAATTTCGCTGGACGATCCGGTGACCAGATACTGGCCACAGCTGACGGGCAAGCAGTGGCAGGGGATTCGTATGCTGGATCTCGCAACCTACACCGCTGGCGGCCTGCCGCTACAGGTACCGGATGAGGTCACGGATAATGCCGCCCTGCTGCGCTTTTATCAAAACTGGCAGCCGCAGTGGAAGCCTGGCACAACGCGTCTTTACGCCAACGCCAGTATCGGTCTTTTTGGCGCGCTGGCGGTCAAACCTTCCGGCATGCCCTTTGAGCAGGCCATGACGACGCGGGTCCTTAAGCCGCTCAAGCTGGACCATACCTGGATTAACGTTCCGAAAGCGGAAGAGGCGCATTACGCCTGGGGATATCGTGACGGTAAAGCGGTGCGCGTTTCGCCGGGAATGCTGGATGCACAAGCCTATGGCATGAAAACCAACGTGCAGGATATGGCGAACTGGGTCATGGCAAATATGGCGCCGGAGAACGTTGCTGATGCCTCACTTAAGCAGGGCATCTCGCTGGCGCAGTCGCGCTACTGGCGTATCGGGTCAATGTATCAGGGTCTGGGCTGGGAGATGCTCAACTGGCCCGTGGAGGCCAACACGGTGATCGAGGGCAGCGACAGTAAGGTGGCGCTGGCACCGCTGCCCGTGGCAGAAGTGAATCCACCGGCTCCCCCGGTCAAAGCGTCCTGGGTCCATAAAACGGGCTCTACTGGCGGGTTTGGCAGCTACGTGGCCTTTATTCCTGAAAAGCAGATCGGTATTGTGATGCTCGCGAATAAAAGCTATCCGAACCCGGCACGCGTTGAGGCGGCATACCATATCCTCGACGCGCTACAGTAAAACATTGCGGGTGGCGCTGCGGTATGAACCGGAAACATGGGTAACACTTTAGACCGGATACATGGGTAACAGTTATAACTGGCATAGAAGAGGAGACTCGCTATGCCCTGGACTGAGACGCGACCTATGCAACGCCTTGATTTCATCCGTGCCTGCCATGCAGGTACGGATTCTTTTTCTGCCCTCTGCCGTCTCTTCGGCATCAGTCGAAAAACCGGTTACAAATGGCTTCAGCGTTTTGACCCCTCTGACCTGTCATCTCTCTCTGACCGGTCGCGTGCTCCGCACTCCCACTCCCGGACAGTTCCTGATGATATCGCCGGGCAGCTTACGGCCCTGAGGCAAAAACACCCTGACTGGGGCCCCAAAAAACTGCGGATGTGGCTGCTCAATCATCACGTCGATTTTACCGTCCCCGCTGCCAGTACTATCGGCGATATCCTCAAGCGTGAAGGCCTGGTTCCGGATAAAAAGCGAAAACGCAGAACCCCGGGCAATCGCCAGCCCCTGACCATCATCAGTGAGAACAATCAGGTCTGGAGCGCTGATTTTAAAGGCAAGTTCAGGCTGCTGAGCCGGAAATACTGTCATCCCTTCACCCTCACCGACAATCACAGCCGGTATCTTCTGAGCTGCCGGGGAGCAGACCGGGAGAGCGAGCCCTTCGTCAGGCAGTGCCTGACGGATGCGTTCCTGGAGTACGGTCTGCCGGAAGTCCTGAGAACGGATAATGGTCAGCCTTTCGCAGGAACAGGTATCGCCGGGTTAAGTCGCCTTGCAGTCTGGCTGATAAAGCTGGGCATCAGACCGGAACGCATCAGAAAGGGGCATCCGGAAGAAAACGGCCGTCATGAGCGAATGCATCGTTCGCTGAAAAGTGCAGTAAAACAGGGCAACATATTTATGACGATGGAAGAACAACAGCGGTGGTTCAGTGGCTACCGGGAAGAGTTTAACTATGAAAGGCCACATGAAGCCCTGGCGGGTGCAACGCCCGGAACGGTATGGCAACCCTCAGGCCGGCACTGGGATGGCAGGGTTCCTGAATATGCTTATCCGGAAGGAGGTACGGTCTACAGGGTGAAATCAAGGGGGACACTCTATATGGGGAAAAAGGGGACGGTGTTCCTGAGTGAAGCGCTGACTGATGAGTACATCATGCTGGAAGAACAAGATGATGGCCTGGAGGCCATCATCTTTAATGGAATAACGCTTGCGTACTACGACCGAAAAACCCAGAGTGTGCTCCGGATAGACTGAAAAGTGTTACCTATGTTCCCGGTCTGATCTGTTACCTATGTATCCGGTCATACACTGCGCTTACCCGGCCTACACAACGCATGAACTTTGTAGGCCGGGTAAGGCGAAGCCGCCACCCGGCAAAACACCCTGCACAATCTCCCGCATTTTCCCTGCTGTCATCTACACTTAACAAAAAACAGTAAGGAAACTCCTATGCGCATTCTGCCTGTTATTGCCGCAGTAACAGCCGCGTTTTTAGTGGTTGCTTGCAGTTCCCCTACTCCTCCGCCTGGCGTCACGGTAGTCAGTAATTTCGACGCACAGCGCTTCCTCGGCACCTGGTATGAAATCGCCCGACTGGACCATCAGTTCGAACGGGGCTTAGAAAAAGTCACGATCAGCTACAGCGCGATGGATGACGGCGGGATCCGGGTCATTAACCGCGGCTATAACCCGGATCGCCAGATGTGGCAGCAGTCAGTTGGTCAGGCCTATTTCACCGGCGCATCTAACCGCGCGGCCATGAAAGCCTCTTTCATCGGCCCATACTACGGCGGGTATAACGTCATTGCGCTGGACAGAGAGTACCGCCACGCGCTGGTCTGTGGGCCGGATCGCAACTATCTGTGGCTCCTCTCACGCACGCCAACGATCTCGGCGGAAATGAAACAGCAGATGCTGGACATAGCGACCCGGCAAGGGTTTGATGTGACGAAGTTAATCTGGGTAAAACAGCCGCATTAGTGCGTACTGAGTTTTAACCCGATGATACCCGCGACAATCAACGCGAGGCTGGCGATGCGCGCCAGACTCGCAGACTCCCCCAGCAGCAGAATGCCGGTAATGGCAGCCCCTACCGCGCCAATTCCCGTCCAGACAGCGTAAGCTGTGCCGACGGGTAAGGTTCGCATCGCCCATGACAGCATGACGATACTGACAATCATTGCGGCGATAGTGATGACGCTGGGCGTCAGGCGGGTAAAACCGTGGGTGTATTTCAGACCAATTGCCCATACCACTTCGAGCAAACCAGCAATAACAAGAACGATCCAGGACATTTCAGGCTCCTTAACTTAAAGACAAGTTGGGGCCGTCCCCGATGAGTGAAGCGCTTACGGGTCGTCCCGCAAGGCAGAAGTTGCGCCTTATATTTTGGTTAGCGTGGAATTTTTTTTCAAACTTTTTCTGCTGAACACCTTAAAGCAAGAAATAGCCTCAGTAAGGCACGTAGTTCAGGCATTTATGACTCATCCGACTTCTCTATGATGATAGGCTTTCTGATGGCAGGAAGCCAAACCACTAGCCGACTGCGAAAATTTTATGTTCAAAATTCTTTTGATTGACCGTTGTCACTTCACCCGCGCGGGATTTGAAGCCTGGGTCAATCATTCAGACCTGTTTTCGGGTCATTTCGTCGTAACCGGGGTAAATAATCTTTTCCTCGCCAGAGAGCATATCCTGCAATGGAAACCTGCGCTGGTCATCGCTGATTTATCTGGCTTCCGGCAGGATTTACACCATTTTCAGCAGCTTTCCTCCCTGCTAATTGCCAGCGAAACACTGCCTTTTATTATGCTGCAATCAGGGCAGGAGCAGGAGATGACTGATTATCTGGCGCAGTTCCCGATATGGTCTTCGCTCTCCAAAAATACCGATCTGGAAGCACTGGCGGCGGTGATAAACGACGCGCTAACGTCATGCGCGAGCGCGGAGCTACCGAAAATGGCGGCACCGTTGCTGACGCGTCAGGAAGAAAGAGTTCTGACCTTGTGGATGGATGGTGCGAGCAACCAGAAAATTGCCAGCAATCTTCGCATTAACGGAAAAACGGTATACACGTACAAACGCAATATCCGCATGAAGCTGCATATGGATACGCGCTACTCGCCGTTTTTATCGCTACAGGAAGTGGAGAATTGACGGTACGGTGTAAGAACTTGCCGTACCGTCGCTTACATTAGTTCTGAGCTTTAGTTGCTGCGCCAGAAATCGCGCTACCACCGTCGGAGATATCTTCCCCTACGCCACGGGTGGTGTTACATGCAGTCAGTACCGAAGAAAGCACCAGAACAGAAAAGATCGCTGCAATTGTTTTCTTAACCATAATATCTTCCTTTTATAGCCAAAGTTATTTTGTGTATAGCAACTTAAGAATAGACAAAATCTTGCCGTTTGACGGAAAAGGAAGAATTTTTAGGAAAATTAGACGGAATTAGCTGGCCGCATGGGAAATGATATGGCCGAGATCCTGGATATCTTCACCAACGCCACGCGCGGTGTTGCAGCCGGAGAGAATTGCGCTGGAGAGCGCTAACAGAAGCAGAATTTTAACGGTACGTTTCATCTTCCCTGCCTGCAAAATCAGGCGCAGCGGGCGCTGCGCCTTTAATCATGACGTAAATTACTTCACGCGGGATACGTATTCGCCGGAGCGGGTATCCACTTTGATCACTTCACCGATCTGTACGAACAGTGGCACTTTCACCACAGCGCCGGTAGACAGGGTGGCAGGCTTGCCGCCAGTACCTGCGGTATCACCTTTCAGACCTGGATCGGTTTCAACGATTTCCAGCTCAACGAAGTTCGGCGGCGTAACCGCGATAGGCTGACCGTTCCATAGGGTCACGATGCACTCAGCCTGATCCAGCAGCCACTTGGCGTTGTCGCCAATCGCTTTCGCGTCCGCAGACAGCTGCTCGAAGGTTTCGTTGTTCATGAAGTGCCAGAACTCACCGTCGTTGTACAGGTAAGTCAGGTTCATATCGACAACATCAGCGCCTTCAGCGGAGTCAGTAGATTTGAAGGTTTTCTCAACACGGGTACCGGTCAGCAGGCGGCGCAGCTTAACGCGCGCAAATGCCTGGCCTTTACCTGGTTTAACGAATTCGCTGGCTTCAACCGCGTACGGTTCGCCGTCCATCATGATTTTAAGACCAGCACGAAAATCGTTGCTATAGTACGTTGCCATAAGGCCCTCTAAATTTGTTAACTGGTAGCTAAGCCACAAAATGGCGCATATTGTAACCCTAAACACCCCGTCCAGAGAAGATTGGTTATCGCAACTTGCCGATGTAATCACCAGTCCTGATGAATTGCTGCGTCTTTTAGACCTCGAACAGCACGAAGCGTTGCGTGCAGGCCGTGAGGCGAAGCGCCTTTTCGCCCTGCGCGTTCCCCGCGCGTTTGTTGCCCGAATGGAAAAGGGTAACCCTGATGATCCATTATTAAAACAAACGCTGACCTCTCAGGATGAGTTTATTACCGCCCCCGGATACAGCACCGATCCGCTGGAAGAGCAGAACAGTGTTGTACCGGGTTTACTGCATAAATACCGCAATCGTGCCCTGCTGCTGGTTAAGGGCGGGTGCGCGGTAAATTGCCGCTATTGCTTCCGTCGCCACTTCCCGTACGCCGAAAATCAGGGTAATAAGCGCAACTGGCAGGTGGCGCTGGACTACATCGCAGCGCATCCGGAACTGGATGAAATAATCTTTTCCGGCGGCGACCCGCTGATGGCAAAAGATCATGAGCTGGACTGGCTGCTGACTCAACTTGAGACCATCCCGCACATTAAGCGTCTGCGCATTCACAGCCGTTTACCGATCGTCATCCCGGCGCGTATCACCGACGCCCTGGTCACGCGCCTGGAGCAGTCCCGTTTACAGGTGCTGCTGGTAAATCATATCAACCATGCAAATGAAATTGACTCGGACTTTCGTGCGGCGATGACGCGTATGCGAATGGCAGGCGTGACGCTGCTCAACCAGAGCGTATTACTGCGCGGCGTGAACGACAGCGCCCACGTGTTGGCCGATCTCAGCAATGCCTTATTTGATGCGGGCGTAATGCCCTATTACCTGCATGTTCTGGATCGCGTCCAGGGCGCGGCGCACTTCATGGTGACGGATGAAGAGGCCCGGAAGATTATGCGCGAGCTGTTAACGCTGGTTTCAGGTTATATGGTGCCGAAGCTGGCACGTGAGATTGGCGGAGAGCCGAGTAAGACGCCGCTGGATTTGCAGCTGCGGCAGCAGTAAAAAAAGCAGGTGGCGCTACGCTTACCTGCCTACAGGTAAAGCGGCAGCGCCATCAAAATGTTATATCAGTTCGGGCACTTATAGACCTGGCCGTTCATCTGGCTGGCGGTTGGCACAAAGCTGGACAGCATACCCTGCGTCGGGCTGCTCACCCCGTAAATCACGTTGCCGCCCATTGCCGCAGCCTGATTACGCAGGGCATTGGCCGCACCGCGCATAGAGCCGCCCTCCTCGCCGTGCTGCCCTGACATCCAGTTGCTTTGCTCGCCAGAGGCGGTGCCTAACAGCTGGCATTCGCTGCCCGGCTTATCTTCCACAAAGCGAACGCTCTGGCCCGCTGCCGTCAGCTCATTGCTGGTGCTACAACCCGCCAGCAGCAATGCTGCACCTACAATCCCTGCACAGACTTTTATGCGCATGTTATTCCTCGTTTTCAATAAGCTGGACAGTAGTTGTCCGCGTGTAAACCTTATACTAAAAAGATGACCAAAAGAAAAATGCTGAGCATTTCTGCGAGCCAGATTCCGCTGGCACTCCTCCGACATCTTAAATGAATTCTGATAATAACCTTTGGGATATCGTGTTTTAGCCCCCGATCGTTTTTAGTGATGCGACGTACAACTTTTGTACGGGACTAAAAAAAAGGGGGTTTCATGAGTGCATCATCCTCAGGAGAGGAAAAAGTAACCTGGGTGGGCTATCTGGCGTTCGTGCTCACCATCGTATTTTTCTCAGGTTTTTTCGCCAAAAGTACTGAATGGTGGCGCGTGCTGGATTTTACCGTCCTGAACGGCAGCTTTGGACCGGTGAACGGCGCCCTAACGTTTCGCGGCGAGGGTGGCACAGGAGCGAAAGACGGTTTTTTGTTTGCCCTTGAACTGGCGCCCTCGGTCATTTTATCGCTCGGGATCATTGCCGTTACCGAGGGGCTGGGCGGGCTGCGCGCCGCACAACAGCTCATGACGCCCATTCTGCGCCCGCTGCTCGGCGTGCCGGGCATCTGCTCTCTGGCGCTTATCGCCAACCTGCAAAATACCGATGCAGCCGCAGGGATGACCAAAGAGTTGACCGACGAAGGGGCGATTACTGACCATGAACGCGCCATTTTCGCCACCTTCCAGACCAGCGGTAGCGCCATTATTACCAACTATTTTTCTTCCGGTGCCGCACTTTTTACCTTTATTACCGTCCCGGTGATCGCGCCGCTGGCGGTCATTCTGGTATTTAAATTTGTTGGCGCCAACTTCCTGCGGCTGTGGATCGCCCACATGGAAGTTCGTCGCGTTCAGGAGGAAAAATGATCGCCCAGACGCGTAAAAATATCATGGACTTGTTTATCGATGGCGCCCGCCGCGGCTTTACCATCGCCACCACCAGCCTGCTGCCGAACGTGGTCATGGCGTTTGTCATCATTCAGGCGCTTAAGGTGACCGGCCTGCTGGATATTGTCGGCAGGGTATGCGAGCCCATCATGGCCCTGTGGGGGCTTCCGGGTGCGGCGGCAACGGTACTTCTGGCCTCGGTGATGAGCATGGGCGGCGGCGTGGGGGTTTGCGCCAGCCTGGTCGTCGCCGGCACGCTCAGCGGCCATGATGCCACCATCCTGCTGCCCGCCATCTACCTGATGGGCAATCCGGTGCAAAACACGGGCCGCTGCCTCGGCACCGCGGGCGTGAACCCGAAATATTACCCGCACATCATCGCTGTCTGCGTTATCAACGCCTTGCTCTCGATGTGGGTGATGCAGCTACTCTTCTGAGGAGATAAAAATGGATTTTTCAGTGCCGGAACCGCATCTCTTCCGCCATGCACATCTTGTTTGAGTAACGGCTCGACGGGCAATAAAAAACCCCGGGCATCGCTGCCCGGGGTTCATTCTGAGAGGTTCAGAACAACATGATTACATCATGCCGCCCATGCCACCCATGCCGCCCATACCACCAGCAGCACCTAAGTCAGGCGCGTCGCCTTTAGGCATGTCGGTTACCATGCATTCGGTCGTGATCATCAGGCCAGCTACAGATGCCGCGTACTGCAGAGCAGAACGGGTAACTTTAGTTGGGTCCAGGATACCGAAGTCGATCATGTTGCCGTATTCTTCAGTTGCTGCGTTGTAACCGTAGTTACCTTCGCCCGCTTTCACGTTGTTCGCAACTACTGATGGCTCTTCACCGGCGTTGGACACGATCTGACGCAGAGGGGCTTCCATTGCGCGAAGCGCAACTTTGATACCTACGTTCTGGTCTTCGTTCTGAGCGGTCAGGCCAGCCAGTTTAGCGGCTACACGCACCAGCGCGACACCACCACCAGCAACTACGCCTTCTTCTACCGCAGCACGGGTCGCATGCAGGGCATCGTCAACGCGTGCTTTCTTCTCTTTCATTTCAACTTCGGTCGCAGCACCAACTTTGATTACCGCAACGCCGCCTGCCAGTTTCGCTACGCGCTCCTGCAGTTTTTCACGGTCGTAATCGGAAGTTGCTTCTTCGATCTGCTTACGGATCTGACCAACACGGCCCTGAATAGCGGCTTCTTCACCCACACCGTCGATGATGGTGGTAGTGTCTTTGTTGATCACAACGCGTTTCGCCTGGCCCAGGTCTTCCAGGGTCGCTTTTTCCAGCTCCATACCAATCTCTTCGGAGATCACGGTACCGCCGGTCAGGGTAGCGATATCCTGCAGCATCGCCTTACGACGATCGCCGAAGCCAGGTGCTTTAACCGCTGCCACTTTCACGATGCCACGCATGGTGTTAACCACCAGAGTCGCCAGCGCTTCGCCTTCAACGTCTTCAGCGATGATTACCAGCGGCTTGCCTGCTTTCGCAACGGCTTCCAGCACTGGCAGCATTTCGCGGATGTTGGAGATTTTCTTGTCAGCCAGCAGGATGAACGGGCTTTCCAGCTCAACAGCGCCAGTTTCTGGCTTGTTGATGAAGTATGGGGACAGGTAACCGCGGTCGAACTGCATACCTTCAACCACATCCAGTTCGTCTTCCAGACCAGTACCGTCTTCAACGGTGATCACGCCTTCTTTACCGACTTTATCCATCGCTTCAGCGATAAGTTTACCTACGGTTTCGTCGGAGTTAGCGGAGATAGTACCAACCTGAGCAATGGCTTTAGAGTCAGAGCACGGTACGGACAGCGCTTTTAGCTCTTCAACAGCAGAGGCGACAGCTTTGTCGATACCACGTTTCAGATCCATTGGGTTCATGCCCGCAGCAACGGCTTTCAGGCCTTCGGTGATGATCGCCTGCGCCAGTACGGTCGCGGTGGTGGTACCGTCACCAGCAGCGTCGTTCGCTTTAGAGGCAACTTCTTTCACCATCTGTGCGCCCATGTTTTCGAACTTGTCTTCCAGCTCGATTTCACGTGCAACAGAAACACCATCTTTGGTGATGGTTGGCGCGCCGAAGGATTTGTCCAGCACGACGTTACGGCCTTTCGGGCCCAGAGTGACTTTCACTGCGTCTGCCAGTACGTTTACGCCGCGGAGCATTTTTACACGAGCGTCGTTACCGAATTTTACGTCTTTAGCTGCCATGTTCTTATTTCCTCAAATTCGTACAGTTTCGTGCGTTAATTACGCTTCAACAATTGCCAGAATGTCGCTCTCGGACATGATCAACACTTCTTCATTGTCGATCTTCTCGGATTTCACGCCGTAGCCATCGTTGAAAATGACGATGTCACCAACTTTAACGTCCAGTGGCTGCACAGTTCCGTTTTCCAGGATGCGGCCCTTACCGACAGCGATGATTTCGCCACGCGTTGATTTTGCTGCTGCTGAACCGGTCAGAACGATGCCGCCAGCAGACTTGGTTTCAACTTCTTTACGTTTGACGATCACACGATCATGTAACGGACGAATACTCATTGATAGCTCTCCTTTGAGAAAGTCATTATCAGTTATGGATGACGCCGGTCCGCATGCGGTTTTCCGGCTAGTGCCCTGAGAGATGGGGATAGCTTTTTACACCTTCAAGGGGTAATCGAAAAAAAATTTGCGAAAGTGTTACCATCCACTCTCTTTTGATGGTGGCGGGACGAGGTAAATGAGTGGACTCAGGCAGGAGTTGGGGCTGGCGCAGGGCATTGGCTTACTCTCAACGTCTTTGTTAGGCACGGGCGTTTTTGCGGTTCCCGCGCTGGCGGCGTTGGTTGCAGGCAATAACAGTCTTTGGGCATGGCCGGTGCTGATCGTGCTGGTGTTTCCTGTGGCGATTGTCTTTGCCATACTCGGGCGGCACTTCCCGAGCGCAGGCGGCGTAGCGCATTTTGTCGGCATGGCGTTTGGGCCGCGAATGGAACGCGTCACCGGCTGGCTATTTTTGTCGGTGATACCCGTTGGCCTTCCGGCAGCCCTGCATATCGCAACCGGCTTCGGACAGGCGCTGTTTGGCTGGCACGATGAACAGCTGCTGCTGGCTGAACTCGGTACGCTGGCGATTATCTGGTGGGTTGGCTCACGCGGGGCCAGTTCCAGCGCCAACCTGCAAACGCTGGTCGCCGTGTTAATCGTCGCGCTGATCGTCGCCATCTGGTTTGCGGGTGACATTACGGTGGCGGATATTCCTTTCCCCGCGATTAATGACATCGACCACACACAGCTTTTCGCTGCACTATCCGTCATGTTCTGGTGTTTCGTCGGTCTGGAGGCGTTCGCTCATCTGGCATCCGAGTTTAAACAGCCCGAGCGTGATTTTCCCCGCGCCCTGATGATTGGCCTGCTGCTGGCGGGCACCGTGTACTGGGCCTGTACCGTACTGGTGCTGCACTTCAACGCGTTCGGTGAAGAGAAAGCCGCCGCCGCGTCGCTGCCGGGCATCGTGGTGCAGCTGTTTGGCGTTAAAGCCCTGTGGGTAGCCTGCGTGATTGGCTATCTCGCCTGCTTTGCCAGCCTCAACATCTATATTCAGAGCTTCGCCCGGCTGGTGTGGTCTCAGGCACTTTATAAACCGGATAGCCCCCTCTCACGCCTGTCAAAGCGTCAGCTTCCGGTGAATGCGCTGAATACCGTACTGGGCTGCTGCGTGGTGAGTTCCCTGGCCATTTATCTCCTCGACATCAACCTTGACGCGCTGATTATCTACGCCAACGGTATTTTCATCATGATCTATCTGTTGTGCATGCTAGCGGGCTGTCGGCTACTGAAAGGACGCTTTAAGGCGCTGGCGGCTGTCGGGTGTGTCCTGTGCCTGCTGCTGCTGGCGATGGTGGGATGGAAGAGTGTGTACGCCATCGTCATGCTGGCGGGGCTGTGGGTATTTTTACCGAAGCGGCAAAATCCGCAGGCCCGGTGAGCGAGCGCCACCGGGCAAGAAACTTACCGATCGTCTTTATGATCTAACCGGTCGCGCTGCTCATCCTTACGCTGATATTCCCCTTCAAAGGTATCCCCCGGGCCGGTGCTGAAACCACCGCCTGGCATACGGCTGAAACGCAGATGCGGCAGCAGCTTCATGGTCAGATGCTTCTGCACCGGCGGCAACAGCAACAGCAGGCCGAGGAAGTCTGTAAAGAAGCCCGGCAGGATCAGCAGCAGGCCAGCAATAATCAGCGACACGCTTTTGATCATCTCGGCGGCCGGGCTTTCACCTGCGGCCATCTTCTGCTGCATTAACAGGAAATTTTTGAAACCCTGATTGCGCACCAGCGACATGCCGATGACGGAGGTGAAGATCACCAGAATCAGCGTCAGCAGGACGCCCAGCACATGGGCAACCTGGATGAAAATCGAAATCTCAATGTAAACATAAAGAAAGAAAGCAATAAATGGTATCCAGCGCACTGGCATCTCCTGTGTGGCAGGTGCCTTCTGGCCCCTGACTGAATGTGTTCGCGAAGCGCGTAAATAAGAAATGGTGACGGTTAGCCAAAATTCAATCGGTTTGCACGGATATTTTTTCTGGAAATATTAAAGCGGTGACATATTTCACAGATTAATAATTATCATGAAATCGGGTCGATAATAAGTGATCCAGCTTACGGCAATTCGCTATCATCAGCATATGATCTCGAACATCTGGCCGATTGAGGGAATAATCGTCGGTCATAAAATATTCAAAACCACATATTTACTGTGTGTTTAGTACAATCCATCGGCAGCTTGAAAAGAAGGTTCACATGTTAAACAACATTCGTATCGAAGAAGATTTGTTGGGTACCAGGGAAGTTCCAGCGGATGCCTACTATGGTGTTCACACTCTGAGAGCGATTGAAAACTTCTACATCAGCAACAGCAAAATCAGCGACATCCCTGAATTTGTGCGTGGCATGGTGATGGTAAAAAAAGCCGCGGCTCTGGCAAACAAAGAGCTGCAAACCATTCCTAAAAGCGCTGCAAATGCGATTATCGCCGCGTGCGATGAAGTGCTGAACAACGGCAAATGCATGGATCAGTTCCCGGTTGACGTCTATCAGGGCGGCGCAGGCACCTCCGTCAACATGAACACCAACGAAGTGCTGGCAAACATCGGCCTGGAGCTGATGGGTCATCAGAAAGGTGAATACCAGTACCTGAACCCGAACGACCACGTTAACAAATGTCAGTCCACCAACGACGCCTACCCAACCGGCTTCCGCATCGCGGTGTATGCCTCTGTCGTCAAACTGGTCGACGCGATTAATCAGCTGGGTGATGGCTTCCAGCGTAAAGCCGTTGAGTTCCAGGACATCCTGAAAATGGGTCGTACCCAGCTGCAGGACGCGGTGCCAATGACCCTCGGCCAGGAGTTCCACGCGTTTAACGTGCTGTTGAACGAAGAGACCAAAAACCTGCTGCGCACGTCCGAACTGCTGCTGGAAGTGAACCTGGGCGCTACCGCCATCGGTACACGCCTGAACACCCCGGATGGCTATCAGCAGCTGGCGGTACAGAAGCTGGCTGAAGTGTCCAACCTGCCGGTTGTGCCTGCAGAAGACCTGATTGAAGCCACCTCAGACTGCGGCGCCTACGTGATGGTGCACAGCGCATTGAAACGTCTGGCGGTGAAACTGTCCAAAATCTGTAACGACCTGCGCCTGCTCTCCTCCGGTCCGCGCGCTGGCCTGAATGAAATCAACCTGCCAGAGTTGCAGGCGGGTTCATCCATCATGCCAGCTAAAGTGAACCCGGTAGTGCCAGAAGTGGTGAACCAGGTTTGCTTCAAGGTTATCGGTAACGATACGACCGTCACCATGGCCTCCGAAGCCGGTCAGCTCCAGCTGAACGTAATGGAGCCGGTGATTGGCCAGGCGATGTTTGAATCTATCCACATTCTGACCAACGCCTGCTACAACCTGCTGGAAAAATGCATTAACGGCATCACCGCGAATAAAGAAGTGTGTGAAGGCTACGTCTATAACTCCATCGGCATCGTCACCTACCTCAACCCGTTCATCGGCCACCACAACGGCGATATCGTCGGGAAGATTTGTGCCGAAACCGGTAAGAGCGTGCGTGAGGTGGTTCTCGAGCGAGGATTGTTGACCGAAGCCGAACTGGACGATATCTTCTCCGCCCAGAACCTGATGCACCCGGCATATAAAGCGAAACGATATACCGATGAAAGCGAACAGTAACCGTTCAGGCTAAGCTTCCGAAAGGCACGTCACTTGTGACGTGCCTTTTTTCTTTATGGCCGTTACCAAAACACAACAATTCAATATCAACTTGTTAATAAGCAAGGCAGGTCTTTATGTTTGGAGCAGAACTCGTCATCGTCCTGTTGGCGATTTATTTGGGCGCACGACTCGGGGGTATCGGCATCGGCTTTGCCGGCGGTCTCGGCGTGCTCGTACTTACCCTGATCTTTCAGATTAAACCCGGCGCAATCCCTTTTGACGTTATCGAAATCATCATGGCGGTTATCGCTGCCATTGCGGCCATGCAGGTCGCTGGCGGTATGGACTACCTGGTGAGCCTGGCGGAGCGTATGCTGCGTCGTCATCCAAAATACATCACCTTCCTTGCCCCACTGGTGACCTGGTTTATGACCATTCTCGCCGGTACTGGCCATACCGCTTTCTCTACGCTGCCGGTCATCACCGAAGTGGCGAAAGAGCAGGGTATTCGCCCGTCTCGCCCTCTTTCTATTGCTGTAGTCGCCTCCCAGATTGCGATCACCGCCTCGCCCATTTCCGCGGCGGTGGTCTTTTTCGCGGGTATTCTCGAGCCGATGGGCGTAAGTTATCTGACGCTGCTGGCGATCTGTATTCCGGTCACGCTGATTGCGGTAATGATCACTGCCGTGCTGTGTAACTTCCTCGGCGCCGAGCTGAAAGACGATCCGGTATACCAGGAGCGCCTGGCAAAAGGTGAAGTGAGCCTGCGCGGTAGCCAGGTCTTTGAGCTGAAGCCGCATGCAAAACGCTCCGTGCTGCTGTTCCTGATTGGTATCGTCGCCGTGATGTTCTACGCGACCGCCATCAGCGATACGGTAGGTCTGATCCAGAACCCGGTTCTGCCGCGTAACGAAGCGATTGTGGTATTTATGCTGACCATCGCGACGCTGATCAGTATCACCTGTAAAATCGACACCAGCGAAGTGCTGAACGCCAGCACCTTCAAATCCGGTATGAGCGCCTGCGTGTGCGTGCTGGGTGTGGCGTGGCTCGGTGACACCTTCGTGAAAGCGCACATCAGCGATATCCAGACAGTTGCAGGCGACCTGCTGCACAACTATCCGTGGCTACTGGCGGTGGTGCTGTTCTTTGCCGCAACGCTGCTGTACTCCCAGGCTGCGACCACCAAAGCGCTAATGCCTGCGGCACTGATGCTGGGCGTGACGCCGCTGACGGCGATTGCCTCTTTCGCGGCGGTTTCCGCCCTGTTCGTGCTGCCAACCTACCCAACCCTGCTGGCCGCGGTTGAGATGGATGACACCGGCTCGACCCGTATCGGTAAATACGTGTTTAACCACGCGTTCCTCATCCCGGGCGTGGTGGCGATTACGCTCTGCGTGGTCCTCGGCTTTATCATCGGCGGCATTGTGCTGTAAACGGTTAGCCGTTGTAAAAATAGTTAAAAACGGGCCGCGCTGCGGCCCGTTTCATTAATGACCAATCACATGGCGTGATATAGTGAAGACTTTCGTGATGAGGAGGTCGACTTGTGAACACGCCTGATGCTGTTGTTGTACTGTGTACCGCCCCTGATGAAGCTTCTGCCCAGGATCTCGCCGCCAAAGTGCTTGCCGAAAAACTGGCTGCCTGCGTCACGCTACTTCCCGGCGCCACCTCCCTTTATTACTGGGAAGGCAAGCTGGAGCAAGAGTACGAAGTCCAGATGTTGCTCAAAACCAATCTGACCAACCAGCAGGCGCTCCTCGACTGCCTCAAGTCTCATCATCCTTACCAAACCCCGGAGCTGCTGGTGCTGCCAGTGGTCCACGGCGATAACGATTATCTCTCATGGCTCAACGCTTCTTTACGCTGATCCTGCTGCTGTGCAGCACGTCAGTTTTTGCCGGGTTGTTTGACGCGCCCGGCCGTTCGAACTTTATTCCTGCCGACCAGGCATTCGTTTTCGACTTTCAGCAAAACCAGCACGATCTCAGCCTCACCTGGCAGGTGAAAGAGGGTTATTACCTCTATCGCAAGCAGGTCAGCATCACGCCGGCAAAGGCTGACGTCGGCGCATTGCAGATGCCCGCTGGCGAATGGCACGAGGACGAGTTCTACGGTAAAAGTGAAATTTATCGCCAGCGCTTAAGCGTGCCCGTCACGGTGAATCAGGCGGATAAAGGCGCAACCCTGACGGTGACGTATCAGGGTTGCGCCGATGCGGGCTTCTGCTATCCCCCTGAAACAAAGGTCGTTCCGCTTAGCGAAGTGAAAGCGGCGGCCTCCCCTCTCCCCTCAGGGGAAATGGCCAGTGTGAGGGGTGAAGGCGAAGCCGCTTCAGACCTTCCGTTCTCAGCGCTTTGGGCGTTATTGATTGGTATCGGCATCGCCTTTACGCCCTGCGTACTGCCCATGTACCCGCTTATCTCTGGCATCGTGCTGGGTGGTAAGCAACGCCTTTCCACCGCCCGCGCGCTGTTGCTGGCCTTTATCTATGTGCAGGGCATGGCGTTAACCTATACGGCGCTCGGCCTCGTGGTCGCCGCTGCCGGGTTGCAGTTCCAGGCCGCCCTTCAGCACCCCTATGTGCTTATCGGACTGTCAGCAGTGTTTATTCTGCTGGCGCTGTCGATGTTTGGCCTGTTCACTCTGCAACTGCCCTCTTCCCTGCAAACCCGTCTGACGCTAATGAGCAACCGTCAGCAGGGGGGCTCTGCGGGCGGCGTGTTCGCCATGGGTGCCATCGCCGGGCTGATTTGCTCCCCTTGCACCACCGCGCCGCTGAGCGCCATCCTGTTATACATTGCCCAGAGCGGCAACCTTTGGCTCGGCGGCGGCACACTGTACCTTTACGCGCTCGGCATGGGTCTGCCGCTGATCCTTGTGACGGTATTTGGCAATCGTCTGCTGCCGAAGAGCGGCCCGTGGATGAAGACAGTGAAAACCGCGTTTGGTTTTGTCATTCTGGCGCTACCGGTATTCCTGCTGGAACGCATCATCGGTGATGTGTGGGGTACGCGTCTGTGGGCTATGCTCGGCGTGGCCTTCTTCAGCTGGGCATTTATCGTGAGTCTGGGTGCGAAGAAACCGTGGATGCGCCTGCTACAGATCCTTCTGCTGGCGGCCGCGCTGGTGAGCGTCCGTCCGTTACAGGACTGGGCGTTTGGCACCCCGACAGGTCAAACGCAGGCTCATCTGAATTTTATACAGATTAAAAACGTGGATGACCTTAACCGAGCCCTGGTGCAGGCGAAAGGCAAACCGGTCATGCTCGATCTCTATGCCGACTGGTGCGTGGCCTGCAAAGAGTTTGAAAAATACACCTTCAGCGATCCGCAGGTACAACATGCGCTGAGCGATACCGTTCTGCTCCAGGCGAACGTTACCGCCAACAGCGCGCAGGATAAGGCTCTGCTGAAGCAACTTAACGTGCTCGGGCTGCCTACCATCCTGTTCTTCAATGAACAGGGGGAAGAACAGCTGACGCAGCGTGTAACCGGGTTTATGGACGCGACGGCATTCAACGCGCATTTGCGCAATCGCCAACCGTAAACAACACTTTAGACGGGACAAACCGTTGGGAATAGCGGAGGAGATAACCGTGCAACGCGAAGACGTACTGGGACAAGCCCTGCAATTACTTGAGATTCAAGGGATCGCCAGCACCACGCTTGAGATGGTAGCCGACCGTATCGATTACCCTCTGGATGAACTTAAGCGCTTCTGGCCGGATAAAGAGGCGCTGCTGTATGATGCCCTGCGCTATCTCAGCCAGCAGGTGGATATCTGGCGCAGGCAACTGATGCTGAATGAAGAGCTGACCACCGAGCAAAAGCTGCTGGCACGCTATACCGCACTGACGGAGTGTGTCACCAACAACCGTTACCCAGGCTGTCTGTTTATCGCCGCCTGCACCTACTATCCGGATCCCGGACACCCCATCCATCAGCTGGCAGATCAGCAAAAACGAGCCGCGCACGAGTTCACACACGAGCTGCTGACCACACTTGAAGTGGATGATCCGGCAATGGTCGCGAAGCAGATGGAGCTGGTGCTGGAAGGTTGCCTGAGCCGCATGCTGGTGAACCGTAGCCAGGCGGATGTGGATACGGCGCACCGTCTGGCGGAAGATATTTTGCGGTTTGCGCAGTGCCGTATGGGTGGTGCACTGACCTAAGCCAGCATTCCCGTCCAGGCGGAAATAAACAAACACAGCGCCATTGTACGTTGAAATCGCACCATCGCCACGGTGGTGCGGAAAATCCGGTTCACCGCCTTCCCCAGCCACGCCCAGCACAACAAACAGACCACTGAGATCGCCAGAAACCATAGCGCCATCAGCGAAATATCCCGTAATGCATGGTCGCTTGCCGGAGCAAACAGGCTGACGACGGCCAGCGCCATCATCCAGGTTTTTGGGTTTACAACCTGTAATAACGCCGCCGCCCGCGCGGTAAATCGAACATGACGCCTGGAGGAGAGATTCGCGGCCGGGGCGCTAAACAGCTGCCAGCTCATCCAGGAAAGCCACAGCACGCCCGCCCAGCTCATCACCTGACGTATCAGCGGATACTGGCGTAACACTTCTCCTGCCCCAGCGCCTGAAACCAGAACAATAGCGCTGGCGGCAAGACACCCACCCAGGATCGCAGGAACCGTATTTTTTACGCCAAAGTGCTGACTGTTAGCCAGTACCAAAATATTGGTTGGCCCCGGTGTAATCGAGGCGACAAATGCAAACAGCAGGAAGGGTATTAAATTCACAGGTGGCTCCTTTTAGTAGAGCCATGAATGTGCCGTTATTTTCTGGAAACGTCTGGAAGGTTTGTGCACAACCGACGGTAGTGTGCCGGAGAAATACGGTACGCCCGCTGGAACCAGCGACCAAGATGGCTTTGATCGGCAAAACCTACTGCCGTCGCCACATCAACAGGCAGTTCCCCATACGCCAGCATCTGTCGGGCCTTTGCCAGGCGCAGCTGGATAAGCCAGGCGTGCGGCGCAAGGTGAAACTCGCGCTTAAAGCAGCGGGTGAGCGTAAAGCGATCCGTCCCCGTCTCCCGCGCAAGGTCTGACAGCCCCACGTTCTCGCCGATATGCGCATAGAGATAGTCGCGGGCACGATGCGCCACAGCGGAGCTTTGTAACTGCGACGGGAGTTTCTTCCGCCAGTGGCAGTGGGCTGTAATCTTAGTGAGCAGGTTATCCATTGTGCTCTGTTGTACGATCTTCATCTCATCGTTATGCAGCGAGGCAAATGTATCACCGATAGCGCGCACCAGCTGAGGCTCTCGCGTCAGCGTTTGGGCAAAGTGGAGGGTGTAACTCCCGGGAGTAGAGTCATACAGCCCTTGAAGCGTACGGGTGAGCCAGTGTTCATCCAGATAAAAGGTCAGATAAGTAAAGCCACCCTCTACCGGTGCATCACCGTCATGTATTTCACCAGGCTCAAGTAAAAAAGCATCGCCCGGCTGGCTACGGTGGCGTTCACGGCGACAGTGGAACTGCTGCGTACCGGAAAGGGTTATTCCGACCAGATAGCTATCATGCCAGTGGGGATCAAAGGCGTGTCCTTCGAAATGCGCCTTAATTGTCTCAATACCTGTTTCTGCATGCTGACGCAGCTCAAGCCAGTCGTTTGCCATACTGCCCTCCTCTTACTGTCAGCATTGTCACATCTTGCCTGAACGGTCTGGAAGATTTGTGCATTTTCAGCGCACAAACGGACAGATTGCCGCAAACTTAAGCAGTTGAACAGCTTTTCCCGAAATAATGTTGACGATCGCGCGCGATTGCGGTTTAATGCGCTCCGTTGCCCGGATAGCTCAGTCGGTAGAGCAGGGGATTGAAAATCCCCGTGTCCTTGGTTCGATTCCGAGTCCGGGCACCACTATTTAAAGAACCCAGCCTATGGCTGGGTTTTTGCTTTTCTGCGCTTATCAAAACCTTACCTAAATTTTATTCCTGTATCTCTTCCCGATGAGGTCGTGCGGCCGGCATTGCCCGGTGGCGCTGCGCTTACCGGACCTACAAAACCCGCATGCCAGATAAGGGGAAGCCGCCATCCGGCATGTTTTTCCGTGCACAAAGCAAAAAACCCCGCACCTTCCGGTACGGGGTTCTTCCTGATTGATGCCTGGCAGTTCCCTACTCTCACATGGGGAGACCCCACACTACCATCGGCGCTACGGCGTTTCACTTCTGAGTTCGGCATGGGGTCAGGTGGGACCACCGCGCTAAAGCCGCCAGGCAAATTCTGTTAATCTGTATCAGGCTGAAAATCGTGTCTGTCTCTCTTCGCCAAAACAGCTTCGGCGTTGTAAGGTTAAGCCTCACGGTTCATTAGTATCGGTTAGCTCAACGCATCGCTGCGCTTACACACCCGACCTATCAACGTCGTCGTCTTCAACGTTCCTTCAGGAGACTCAAGGTCTCAGGGAGAACTCATCTCGGGGCAAGTTTCGTGCTTAGATGCTTTCAGCACTTATCTCTTCCGCATTTAGCTACCGGGCAGTGCCATTGGCATGACAACCCGAACACCAGTGATGCGTCCACTCCGGTCCTCTCGTACTAGGAGCAGCCCCCCTCAATTCTCCAGCGCCCACGGCAGATAGGGACCGAACTGTCTCACGACGTTCTAAACCCAGCTCGCGTACCACTTTAAATGGCGAACAGCCATACCCTTGGGACCTACTTCAGCCCCAGGATGTGATGAGCCGACATCGAGGTGCCAAACACCGCCGTCGATATGAACTCTTGGGCGGTATCAGCCTGTTATCCCCGGAGTACCTTTTATCCGTTGAGCGATGGCCCTTCCATTCAGAACCACCGGATCACTATGACCTGCTTTCGCACCTGCTCGCGCCGTCACGCTCGCAGTCAAGCTGGCTTATGCCATTGCACTAACCTCCTGATGTCCGACCAGGATTAGCCAACCTTCGTGCTCCTCCGTTACTCTTTGGGAGGAGACCGCCCCAGTCAAACTACCCACCAGACACTGTCCGCAACCCGGATTACGGGTCTACGTTAGAACACCAGCCATTAAAGGGTGGTATTTCAAGGTTGGCTCCACGCAGACTGGCGTCCACGCTTCAAAGCCTCCCACCTATCCTACACATCAAGGACCAGTGTTCAGTGTCAAGCTATAGTAAAGGTTCACGGGGTCTTTCCGTCTTGCCGCGGGTACACTGCATCTTCACAGCGAGTTCAATTTCACTGAGTCTCGGGTGGAG
The DNA here is from genome assembly GCF_021869665.1 of Enterobacter cloacae complex sp. ECL411. Lineage (NCBI taxonomy): Bacteria > Pseudomonadati > Pseudomonadota > Gammaproteobacteria > Enterobacterales > Enterobacteriaceae > Enterobacter > Enterobacter cloacae complex sp. ECL411. Next base: position 392,345 of record NZ_CP091486.1, on the reverse strand, counting down.
ACAGCCTGGCCATCATTACGCCATTCGTGCAGGTCGGAACTTACCCGACAAGGAATTTCGCTACCTTAGGACCGTTATAGTTACGGCCGCCGTTTACCGGGGCTTCGATCAAGAGCTTCGCGTTGCCGCTAACCCCATCAATTAACCTTCCGGCACCGGGCAGGCGTCACACCGTATACGTCCACTTTCGTGTTTGCACAGTGCTGTGTTTTTAATAAACAGTTGCAGCCAGCTGGTATCTTCGACTGATTTCAGCTCCGCCCGCAGGGGCTTCACCTACATATCAGCGTGCCTTCTCCCGAAGTTACGGCACCATTTTGCCTAGTTCCTTCACCCGAGTTCTCTCAAGCGCCTTGGTATTCTCTACCTGACCACCTGTGTCGGTTTGGGGTACGATTTCGTGTTACCTGATGCTTAGAGGCTTTTCCTGGAAGCAGGGCATTTATCACTTCAGCACCGTAGTGCCTCGTCATCACACCTCAGCGTTAATAAGGTACCGGATTTACCTGGAACCTCCGCCTACATGCTTAAACCGGGACAACCGTCGCCCGGCTGACATAGCCTTCTCCGTCCCCCCTTCGCAGTAACACCAAGTACAGGAATATTAACCTGTTTCCCATCGACTACGCCTTTCGGCCTCGCCTTAGGGGTCGACTCACCCTGCCCCGATTAACGTTGGACAGGAACCCTTGGTCTTCCGGCGAGCGGGCTTTTCACCCGCTTTATCGTTACTTATGTCAGCATTCGCACTTCTGATACCTCCAGCACCCCTCACAGGACACCTTCAACGGCTTACAGAACGCTCCCCTACCCAACAACGCCTAAGCGTCGCTGCCGCAGCTTCGGTGCATGGTTTAGCCCCGTTACATCTTCCGCGCAGGCCGACTCGACCAGTGAGCTATTACGCTTTCTTTAAATGATGGCTGCTTCTAAGCCAACATCCTGGCTGTCTGTGCCTTCCCACATCGTTTCCCACTTAACCATGACTTTGGGACCTTAGCTGGCGGTCTGGGTTGTTTCCCTCTTCACGACGGACGTTAGCACCCGCCGTGTGTCTCCCGTGATAACATTCTTCGGTATTCGTAGTTTGCATCGGGTTGGTAAGCCGGGATGGCCCCCTAGCCGAAACAGTGCTCTACCCCCGAAGATGAGTTCACGAGGCGCTACCTAAATAGCTTTCGGGGAGAACCAGCTATCTCCCGGTTTGATTGGCCTTTCACCCCCAGCCACAGGTCATCCGCTAATTTTTCAACATTAGTCGGTTCGGTCCTCCAGTTAGTGTTACCCAACCTTCAACCTGCCCATGGCTAGATCACCGGGTTTCGGGTCTATACCCTGCAACTTAACGCCCAGTTAAGACTCGGTTTCCCTTCGGCTCCCCTATACGGTTAACCTTGCTACAGAATATAAGTCGCTGACCCATTATACAAAAGGTACGCAGTCACCCCATAAAGAGGCTCCCACTGCTTGTACGTACACGGTTTCAGGTTCTTTTTCACTCCCCTCGCCGGGGTTCTTTTCGCCTTTCCCTCACGGTACTGGTTCACTATCGGTCAGTCAGGAGTATTTAGCCTTGGAGGATGGTCCCCCCATATTCAGACAGGATACCACGTGTCCCGCCCTACTCTTCGAGTTCACAGCAAGTGTGCTTTCGTGTACGGGACTATCACCCTGTACCGTCGGACTTTCCAGACCGTTCCACTAACACACAAGCTGATTCAGACTCCGGGCTGCTCCCCGTTCGCTCGCCGCTACTGGGGGAATCTCGGTTGATTTCTTTTCCTCGGGGTACTTAGATGTTTCAGTTCCCCCGGTTCGCCTCGTTAACCTATGTATTCAGTTAACGATAGTGCAACGGATTGCACTGGGTTTCCCCATTCGGACATCGCCGGGTCAAAGGTTCATATCACCTCGCCGGCGCTTTTCGCAGATTAGCACGTCCTTCATCGCCTCTGACTGCCAGGGCATCCACCGTGTACGCTTAGTCGCTTAACCTCACAACCCGAAGATGTTTCACTTCCGATTGCGAAAATTTGAGAGACTCGAACACACATGAGCTGTGTGTCGTTTCAATTTTCAGCTTGATCCAGATTTTTAAAGAGCAAATATCTCAAACATGACTCGCAAGTCAGTTTTGAGATATGACGGCAGGTGACTTTCACTCACGAACCAGCAAGTGGCGTCCCCTAGGGGATTCGAACCCCTGTTACCGCCGTGAAAGGGCGGTGTCCTGGGCCTCTAGACGAAGGGGACGTACAGTCTCAATCGCAAGACGCCTTGCTATTTACTTTTCATCAGACAATCTGTGTGAGCACTGCAAAGGCAGGTTCTTTAAGGTAAGGAGGTGATCCAACCGCAGGTTCCCCTACGGTTACCTTGTTACGACTTCACCCCAGTCATGAATCACAAAGTGGTAAGCGCCCTCCCGAAGGTTAAGCTACCTACTTCTTTTGCAACCCACTCCCATGGTGTGACGGGCGGTGTGTACAAGGCCCGGGAACGTATTCACCGTGGCATTCTGATCCACGATTACTAGCGATTCCGACTTCATGGAGTCGAGTTGCAGACTCCAATCCGGACTACGACGCACTTTATGAGGTCCGCTTGCTCTCGCGAGGTCGCTTCTCTTTGTATGCGCCATTGTAGCACGTGTGTAGCCCTACTCGTAAGGGCCATGATGACTTGACGTCATCCCCACCTTCCTCCAGTTTATCACTGGCAGTCTCCTTTGAGTTCCCGGCCGGACCGCTGGCAACAAAGGATAAGGGTTGCGCTCGTTGCGGGACTTAACCCAACATTTCACAACACGAGCTGACGACAGCCATGCAGCACCTGTCTCAGAGTTCCCGAAGGCACCAAAGCATCTCTGCTAAGTTCTCTGGATGTCAAGAGTAGGTAAGGTTCTTCGCGTTGCATCGAATTAAACCACATGCTCCACCGCTTGTGCGGGCCCCCGTCAATTCATTTGAGTTTTAACCTTGCGGCCGTACTCCCCAGGCGGTCGACTTAACGCGTTAGCTCCGGAAGCCACGCCTCAAGGGCACAACCTCCAAGTCGACATCGTTTACGGCGTGGACTACCAGGGTATCTAATCCTGTTTGCTCCCCACGCTTTCGCACCTGAGCGTCAGTCTTTGTCCAGGGGGCCGCCTTCGCCACCGGTATTCCTCCAGATCTCTACGCATTTCACCGCTACACCTGGAATTCTACCCCCCTCTACAAGACTCTAGCCTGCCAGTTTCGAATGCAGTTCCCAGGTTGAGCCCGGGGATTTCACATCCGACTTGACAGACCGCCTGCGTGCGCTTTACGCCCAGTAATTCCGATTAACGCTTGCACCCTCCGTATTACCGCGGCTGCTGGCACGGAGTTAGCCGGTGCTTCTTCTGCGGGTAACGTCAATCGACAGGGTTATTAACCCTGTCGCCTTCCTCCCCGCTGAAAGTACTTTACAACCCGAAGGCCTTCTTCATACACGCGGCATGGCTGCATCAGGCTTGCGCCCATTGTGCAATATTCCCCACTGCTGCCTCCCGTAGGAGTCTGGACCGTGTCTCAGTTCCAGTGTGGCTGGTCATCCTCTCAGACCAGCTAGGGATCGTCGCCTAGGTGAGCCGTTACCCCACCTACTAGCTAATCCCATCTGGGCACATCCGATGGCAAGAGGCCCGAAGGTCCCCCTCTTTGGTCTTGCGACGTTATGCGGTATTAGCTACCGTTTCCAGTAGTTATCCCCCTCCATCAGGCAGTTTCCCAGACATTACTCACCCGTCCGCCACTCGTCAGCGAAGCAGCAAGCTGCTTCCTGTTACCGTTCGACTTGCATGTGTTAGGCCTGCCGCCAGCGTTCAATCTGAGCCATGATCAAACTCTTCAATTTAAGTTTGATGCTCGTGAATTAAACTTCGTAATGAATTACGTGTTCACTCAGAGACTTGGTATTCATTTTTCGTCCGAGGACGTTAAGAATCCATGTCACTTTGAGTGCCCACACAGATTGTCTGATAAATTGTTAAAGAGCAGTTGCGACGCGCTTCAGCGCTCTGTCGCGAGGTGGCGTATATTACGCTTTCCTCTTTCAGAGTCAACCCGTTATTTCAGGATTTTTTCTCTTCAACCGACCGGGTAGTCTGTGAAGTGATTCACATCCGCCGTGTCGATGGAGGCGCATTATAGGGAGTTCCCGAGCGACCGCAACAGAAAAGTTGCAAAAAAATGACTGACTGCTGTATTCCCCAGCAAAACCCCGCCTTATACCCTTTTACGCACAGAGTTATCCACAATCCATTGACGATCCCGGTGCGATCCCGCTAATTGAACACTATACTAGCGGCAAATATTCCTCTCGCAGACCAACCTGATGACGACACAACGACTTCAACGTGACTGGCGTATCCCAACCGCCGGGCTCGCCGTGCTGGTGTTACTTATGGCAGGTTTCGCACTGCATACGCACTGGAATGCTTTTATTCAGTGGTGCCTCGCCGCTCAGATCACCCTGCACCGTTATCTGGTGATGTATTTGCTGCAACTTAATAATCATCAGTACAGCGGTGGGCTGTGGTTGTTAACCGGTGCGTTTCTTTATGGTGTACTCCATGCCGTTGGACCAGGACACGGCAAATTTATCGTCGCCACGTATCTCAGCACCAATAAAGAGAGCCAGCTCGCGGCGCGCGTCGTACCGTTTATCGGTAGCCTGATGCAGGGCGTCAGCGCGATCCTCTTTGTCTTTATCCTGGCGGTTGGATTGAACCTCGCGGCAGGGGATATCAGTACCAGCCGTTGGTACGTCGAGAAAATCAGCGCCTTACTGATTGCCGCCTTCGGTGCGTTTATCATTTATCAGGCGCTCAGCAGCCTGCGTCCGCGCAAAATGGCGATTAGCGCCATCAAGCCGCATCATCAGCATAATGAACACTGTGGCTGCGGCCATCACGGCGTAGGGGTGGATCTGGCTAAAAGCGACTGGAAAACCCGTCTGGGCGTGGTGCTGGCCATTGGCGCGCGCCCGTGCAGCGGAGCAATTATGATCCTGATGTTCTCGAATGCGCTCGGCATTATTAGCTGGGGAATTGCTGCTGTGATGACAATGTCGCTGGGAACGGCGTTGTCGATTATGGGGCTGTCGCTGGCAGTACGTTACGCGCGTGAACGCACAGTAGCCTGGTTTAGTGGCGGCACTTCCCTGAACTGGGTAATGCCGATGGTCAAAATAGCCGGAGGAGTTGTTCTGATACTGTTCGCAACTATCCTCTTCTTGACGGTGATCCCCGTCAGCGCCAGCGGCGACTATATCGCCGCAGGATGCTAATAAAAGAAAACCCGCCAGCGGCGGGTTTTTTATCACTCGTTAATTCGCGGATGCTGGTCAACCAGGCGAGAACGTTTTTTCTGAAGCTCTTCAATCTCTGCGTCAATATCTTCAATCTTCTGCTCTACGTTATCGTAGTGCTCGCGCAGGATCTCCTTCGCTTCCTGAATATCGGACGCCGCAGGCGTTGCCCCTTTCAGTGGACGGTTCGCCGTCTCCTTCATAGTAATACCGGTAATCAGGCCAATCACCGCAATAACCATCAGATAGTAAGCAGGCATCATCAGGTTCTGCGTGCTCTCCACCAGTGAAGCAGCAAGCGTCGGCGTCAGGCCCGCAATCAGAACGGAGATATTAAAGGCTGCCGCCAGCGCACTGTAGCGAATATGCGTCGGGAACATTGCCGGTAGCGTAGAAGCCATCACCCCGATAAAGCAGTTGAGGATCACCGCCAGCATCAGCAGACCGGCGAAAATCAGCCCCAGCACATTGCTGTTAATCAGAATAAAGGCCGGGATTGCCAGCGCGAACAGTGCGACGCTACCGAGAATAATGAATGGCTTACGGCCAAAGCGGTCGCTCAGCAGACCCATAATCGGCTGCACAAACAGCATGCCTACCATGATGGCGATAATAATCAGCACACCGTGGTCTTCCGAGTAGTGCAGGTTATGCGACAGATAGCTCGGCATGTATGTCAGCAGCATGTAATAGGTCACGTTGGTGGAAATCACCAGACCGATACAGGTCAGCAGGCTGCGCCAGTGTTTGGTCGCAATCTCCTTGAACGACACTTTCGGGCCATCCTGCAACCCTTCACGGTCGCCCTGCTCCAGCTTTTCAACGTGCTGCTGGAACGCAGGCGTCTCTTCCAGGGCGTGACGCAGGTAAAGACCGATGATGCCAAGCGGCAGCGCCAGGAAGAACGGAATACGCCAGCCCCAGTCGAGGAAGTTCTCTTCACCCACTACGGTTGAAATCAGAACCACAACTCCCGCGCCCATGACAAACCCGGCAATCGAACCAAAGTCGAGCCAGCTGCCCATAAAGCCGCGTTTTCGATCCGGAGAATACTCGGCGACAAAAATCGATGCACCGGTATATTCGCCGCCAACGGAGAAGCCCTGCGCCATCTTACAGATCAACAGCAGGATCGGTGCCCATATACCAATGGTCGCATAGGACGGAATAAGGCCGATACAGAATGTACTTATCGACATGATGACAATAGTAATAGCCAGGATCTTCTGGCGACCATATTTATCACCCAGCATGCCGAAGAACAGGCCACCGAGAGGGCGAATAAGGAAGGGAACAGAGAACGTACCCAGCGCGGCAATCATCTGCAAGCTGGGATCGGCACCGGGGAAGAACACTTTACCAAGCGCATAGGCAACAAAGCCGTAGACACCAAAATCGAACCACTCCATCGCATTACCGAGCGAGGCCGCCGTAATCGCTTTGCGCAGTTTCGCATCATCAATAATGGTGACATCGCGCAGCGTGATGGGTTTTACTTTTTTCCTTCTAAGCATAGCTTTCCTCGTAGACTCAGCCCCGTCCGTTTCACAGCGCATTTGCAAGCTGTGAACCAGAGATCCGCTCCATGCGAATCTCCTTATTCAAGCGTAGCAGGTTTACTTACATTGACGTTTTACCTCAATACAACCGAACCTGTTGACGCCTGTCTGGGCAGTTAAAGACCTTTTTACCCTACCAGCGTTTATATATGTGATCAACTTCACATATATTTTTCCGGTTCGTAAGTTGGCTTCAGGTTTTGTCAATTCACGATAAGTAAGGTCATTCTCACCCCCTTTATCAAGCACATCTTAACACCCGTTATTATTCCTCTTAAAACAAAAAACAATCACATTTCTTCACATCGAATTTACACAAAATTTAATTATTAACAGCGGGCATTCCTGTTTACATTCAATATGTGACGCAGATAACTAAAACAGTGTTTTATTTTCATTGAATCGCAATTCCAAAGATCGCATGATAAACCCGAACACAATATCCCAGCGGCTTTCAAATGAAGGAATGCTAAGCACCTGAATTTCGCTTTACAGCATAAGTAACGAATCGATTGGTCTTCAAAAAAGGCAATCATTTGAATTTGTTGATCTATTTTTTGAGATTTCCGCCAGCCACGCGGGCGAGATGTGAGGGTTAATGATGAAGATTAAAGCAACAATAGAACGCATCCCGGGCGGGATGATGCTGGTCCCGCTGGTACTTGGCGCGATATTAAATACGCTGGCCCCGAATACCGGTGCTTATTTTGGCGGTTTTACAAAAGGTATGATCACCGGAACGGTGCCGATTCTGGCAGTCTGGTTCTTTTGCATCGGCGCATCTATTAATTTACGTGCAACTGGTACGGTATTACGTAAATCAGGGACGCTGGTCATTACTAAAATTGCGGTCGCCTGGGTCGTTGCCATGATCTGCGCGATGTTCATTCCGGAGAATGGCATACAGACCGGATTCTTCGCCGGATTATCCGTTCTGGCCATTGTTTCAGCAATGGATATGACCAACGGCGGTCTCTATGCCAGCCTGATGAATCAATATGGCACCAAAGAAGAATCAGGCGCGTTCGTGCTGATGTCCCTGGAGTCGGGTCCGCTGATGACCATGCTGATTCTGGGTTCTGCCGGCCTTGCCTCCTTTGAACCCCACCATTTTGTCGGGGCGATCCTGCCGTTCCTGATTGGTTTTGCGCTAGGCAACCTCGATCACGATCTGCGCGATTTCTTCAGCAAAGCCACCCCGGTACTGATCCCGTTCTTCGGCTTCGCGTTGGGCAATACCATCAATCTGAACGTGATTCTGGAAACCGGCCTGCTGGGTATTGTGCTGGGTGTTGCCGTCATCGTCATCACGGGTATTCCGCTAATTATTGCAGACCGCGTCATCGGGGGCGGTAACGGAACCGCAGGTGTGGCCGCCTCGTCGGCCGCAGGCGCTGCGGTAGCTAACCCGGTGATTATCGCCCAGATTAACCCGGCCTTTGAACCGGTGGCGGCTTCCGCCACGGCCCTGGTTGCCGCCAGCGTGATTGTGACGGCGATTCTGGTCCCGATCATCACGGCGCTGTACGCCAGACGTTTTGGACAGGTTCCGGAAACCCAGGCAGAGCCGAAAGCGGTAGAAATGCACCACTAAGCCGTTCGCCCCCTCCTTAAAAAGAGGGGGCAATCACGCACTAAATATCTCTTCCACCATGCCATCCACCAGTCGTTTTGCCGAACAGAGTCTCGGCATACCCAGCGCGACCGTTTGCCAGCTCTGCGTCACTGACCAGCTCACCGGATGTTTATCCGCCTGACACCAGTCCCCCAGCCAGCCAAGCATATCTTTATAATCCATCAGACCAGGAGAAGCGGGCGTCGTCAGCCACTGATGGTAAAAATGCCGGGTGGTGGGAGAAGCGTTAATCCCCTGTGCCAGATAGTTTGCGGCCATGCTGCGCAGGTTATCTTTCAGCATGGCCGCCACATCACTATTCGCCAGACGACAGGCATCGCCAAACGCGCCCCAGCGCAACTCTTCCAGCACGATAAAGCAGCGGCCAGCCAGCGACCAGCCGTCATACTGCCCGGCTCGCCAGCGGGTAAAAATTTGCTCGCTGTGCTCACCCGCCTGAACCGTAAGGCCGCGCTGCGCGAGCGCTTTCTCTTTATAGGCGGCACGCTGGTTGAAATGTGCGGAGAGCGCCTCGTACTGTTGCAACAATCCGGAAGGTTGAGGGAGGCGTGGATTAACCTGCTGGCGCAGGGCTACCAGCTTGTCGGACATGCGGGTCAGCGCCAGGTGTCCGGGGTCGAGCATACCGGCTAGTTTCTCCGCCAGACCCAGCCGCAGTGCTGCATTTTCGTTGAGCATTCCCGCCATTGCCCATGGCCGCAACCGGGTCTGCGTAACGATCTCCTGCGTCAAACGCTCACGAAATTGCAGTTGCTGTGGCCCCAGGAGGGTGTGACGAGCAGCATCCGCCCCCTGGACCAAATCGACCATAAATTTTGGATGAATACACTCCAGCGTCCGCCCGGGACCGTCCAGTAGCTGTGTTGTCATGGTTGCTCTGCCGCGAATAAGGTTTGAATATCATCGCGTAACAGTCGGGTATCTTCCTGAATCCACGCCGCTGTGGTCATACTTTGCTTCAACAACTGGCTAAGCGCCCGGGTTGAATGCTCATTCTGCTGCCGCACGGCAAGGCTATCACGCAAGCTTTCCTGTAACCCGGTCAGGGACAACGAAAACTCTGCAAAAAACGTTGCCATACCTGCCGTAACAGAGACATCGACCTGCGCGGCCAAAGCTTTACGAATTTGATCGCAAAACTGATCGGTATGCTGCGTAAATTTGCCATGAAGCTGGGCGATATCGATGACATATCGGGTGCGCGTCTCCACATACGCTTCCCAGCCCCAGCCGGGATGATTGAGCCAGCGCGAGACGGTATTACGTACGCTGCCCGCCCCTGCGGGCTGACTGGCGGGAGGGGTGTCCTGCACAATGGCATCATTAAATAAGCCGCGCGTATTGAAGTTAAGCTGGTTTGCCTGAAACGCCGGAAAGCTAATCCGCGCCCGAAAGCCGGCATGACTGAGCTGTTCCTTAATTTGCATCTCGATGGGGCGCATCGCCTCATTCAACGATCGGGCGAGCGTAGACTCCAGCTGATCGAAGCGTAACGCCAGCTCCCGGCTAATTCTGCTCTGCGCATTCAGCAAAATCTGCTCGCATGACGATCGGATCTTGCTCAGGACAATCTGTGCCTGCCCTTCATCGTCAAGCACCAGTTGCTGGTTCCCATCCGTGTCGTCTGTACGCATGCTGGATGGCTCGCGCCCGGCTAAATCAAGAATTAACGGGCGGCTAAACATGTCGTCCAGCGCCTGGTGAAGTTCGCCTTTCTGACTAAGCAGAAATGCATCCGCTGCGTTGAGCGCCTCTTCAACTTCATGCTGGACCTCATCGCTCACTACGCTCTGCCGCTGACGCAGCATCGCCATGTCCTCTTCCAGGCGCTTAATATTCCGCTCCAGCTCATCAAAGGCGACCGTCAGACCCTGATGGCGAAAATCCAGGTATTCTCTGGCATTTTGCGCATAGTTGAGCAGCTTATGCGATGCCGACCGCAGGGCGAACAGCGAGGCGTTGGCGTAAGCCGCGTAAATCAGCTTGCGGATGGGCTGTTCGAACAGCGAATCCTCCCACAGCAGATCCGCCGCATGGCGAATATGGTCACTATCGTCGAGATCGGCCGTACGCCAGCGGCGGCCCAGCGCGGCCTCGGCAAAATCCTGCACCCAACGCTGATCCTGATGATCGGGAAGCCGCCCATGGGTGTTCATCTCATAGCGGGCGCGGTTTGCCAGGTAGGCCCACATGGAAGAGACCGGATAAATTTGTCCCGGAGAAATATTCCCTTTCATCAGCGTGCCGGAAATCATCGCCCGTACCTGCTCTTCATCGTCGCTGTTACGATCTTTCTGATCGAATTTATTGACCAGGGCGTAAAGCGGCACGGATTTCCCCGCCGCCGAAATTGCCTGCCGAACCTCGGCGTCGGAAATGGATTTAAGCTGGGTATAGTCCATCACCGCCAGCACGGCGGAGGCGCGCGCCAGCTGCTCGCTGAGCATTTTTTGCAGGTGCGGCTGACCGGCCTCGTTCGGCCCCGGCGTGTCGAGCAGCGTCAGTTGACCAAGATGCGCATCCAGACCGGCGAGGTGCACAAATTCCACCTCAATCACCGGAATATGTTCAATCGCGGCATACTCAGAAAAAGGAAACTCCACACCCAGCGCCTGCGAAAGCCGCACCAGATCGTTCAGGCTTTTCAGACAATGAAAGATGGGCTCCGCGCCCAGGTGATGTTTTCCGAACGCCTCACCTCTTTCGATGCGCTCCAGCAGCGTATTCATGTCCTTGTCGATTTCCAGACGCCGCGCCAGCTTGCCGCGATCTTTATCGCACAATTTCGTCTGCAACTGGGAAATCAGGGTATCAATGGGCGCAACGTGCAAAAAATGCAGCACCGGCTCCTTCTGGCCCGGCGTATGGCGGATCAGCGTGGGCAGCGCCGTCATCGGACGATTGCGGTTCGGCAGCACTTCCGTGCCCACAATCGCATTAATGGTGGTCGATTTTCCCGCTTTCATGGTACCCACAATCGCCAGCACCATTTCGAGGCGGGTTATTTTGCGTAATTCGTTATTCAGCAACGCCTGCTGAGCGTCGACACCCCGCGCGCTAAAATGTAATGGCAAAACGTTGTTATTAACGCCGCTCATGGCAGCGGCTGTGCTATCCAGCTTTGCAATCGGCATTGATTTTAATGAATCAAGATTGTTCAGAGCCAGCTGTAACAAACGTTCGGCTTCCTGGCTTAATTCAAATATGGTCTGTGTGTGCATGATAAAAGCCTTCCCTTAACGCAAATTTATTACTTTTATTAAGCCACGTTTTTTTAATTATACTGTTCAGGCTTATATGATCACGTATGGAAAACATGTTCATTTAATACAAGTAACTGAAGATAATGAGAATTTAAATCTCACCCTCCAATACGTGTAAAACATCCCTCTGGTCAGAAGACCAAAAGTAAATAGACAAAACGCATTTTCAGGAAACATCAGGAGATATCATCGTTATTTACCCACCAAAAAAGAGAGGTATTCCCTGACACCAAAAGATGTATAGCATCAGAAAGGATAGATAAATAACGGCTTGTTCCTTCACCTTATCCGAAATGGCACAGCGTAGCAATTTGCTGTAATAAAATATTCGATATATTTATCATCATAACGATCACTGCCGTGCAGGGCATAAGCTTCCCTTAATTCACTGACAGTTCGTGTCATCTTTTACGCATTTCTGCGCTATTTTTCTAAAACAATATCACCGACAAAAGTGGGGATTTGCGTTATACTCGCTGCCTTTTTCGGCACACTGCCGTCATTTAGCTGGCGTTTTCCAGCGTGTTAACACTTTTGAGGATACCAACATGCAACTTCCACACTGCCCGAAATGCAATTCTGAATACACCTATGAAGACAATGGCATGTTCGTTTGCCCGGAATGCGCCCATGAATGGAACGATGCGGAGCCTGCGCAGGACAGCGATACGCTGATTGTGAAAGACGCGAACGGCAACCTGCTGTCAGACGGCGACAGCGTTACCGTTGTGAAAGATCTGAAGGTAAAAGGCAGTTCTTCCATGCTGAAGATTGGTACCAAAGTGAAAAACATCCGTCTTGTTGAAGGCGATCATAATATCGATTGCAAAATTGACGGCTTCGGTCCGATGAAACTGAAATCTGAGTTCGTGAAAAAGAACTGATTGACCCGCCCGGTGACGCTTCGCTTACCGGGCGTTCGGGAACTACACTTAACGGGCTTTTCTTACGTGAGGTAAAGATTATGCCGTTAAGTCCCTACATCTCTTTCGCCGGCAACTGTGCGGAGGCCACCGCCTTCTATCAGCAGGCCGTCGGCGCAGAACTCCTCTACAAAATCACCTTCGGCGAAATGCCTAAAGACGAAAACAGCGAAGAAGGCTGTCCGTCCGGCATGAACTTCCCGGATACCGCCATCGCCCATTCTAACGTCCGCATCGCGGGCAGCGACATTATGATGAGCGACGGGATACCGCCTGGCAGCAGCGCGCAATACGCGGGTTTCACACTGGTGCTCGACACCCAGGATGTGTCGGAAGGCAAGCGCTGGTTCGACAACCTCGCCGATGGCGGCAATATTGAAATGGCCTGGCAGGAGACCTTCTGGGCGCACGGATTCGGCACTGTGACCGACAAATACGGCGTGCCGTGGATGATTAACGTCGTTAAATCGTAGGCTGGATAAGCGCAGCGCATCCGGCAACAGCGTCCGGTGTCGCTGCGCTGACCGGGCCTACGGTGATTGTCATCAAATCCCCCTCAACTCTTCAAACTCCCGCAACCAACACTTAACCTGAATGTCATATTGATGCGCCAGCATGAGGCCACATTTATCGTGAGGCCCAGCACATGCAAACTGTCATTCGCGTCGAGAAACTGAGCAAAACCTTCCATCACAACAAGGCGCTGCATGCCGTTGATCTGACCGTCCAGCAGGGCGAAATGGTGGCGCTGCTGGGGCCATCCGGTTCAGGAAAATCCACCCTTCTTCGTCACTTAAGTGGCCTCATTACCTGTGACAAAACGCCGGAAAGCCGCGTCGAGCTGCTGGGTAACACCGTGCAACATGCGGGGCGTCTGGCGAGCGATATTCGCAAAAGCCGCGCGCAGACGGGCTATATCTTTCAGCAGTTCAACCTGGTGAACCGCCTGACGGTGCTCGAGAACGTGCTGATTGGCGCGCTCGGCAGCACCCCGTTCTGGCGCACCTGCCTGCGCTGGTTCTCCCCTTCCCAGAAACAAGAAGCCTTACAGGCGCTGACCCGCGTCGGCATGGCGCATTTTGCCCACCAGCGCGTCTCAACGCTCTCCGGCGGACAGCAGCAGCGCGTCGCCATCGCCCGCGCCCTGATGCAGAAAGCCAAAATCATTCTGGCCGATGAGCCTATCGCCTCGCTGGATCCGGAATCGGCCCGCATCGTGATGGAAACCCTGCGCGACATCAACCAGAACGACGGCATCACCGTGGTGGTGACGCTGCATCAGGTGGATTACGCCCTGCGCTACTGCGAGCGCATCGTCGCCCTGCGTCAGGGCCACGTGTTCTTCGATGGCGCCAGCCATCAGTTTGATAACGAACGTTTTGATCATCTCTACCGCAGCGTAAACCGCGTCGAAGAACGCGCGCAGGCTGCTTAACGCCCCGATAACGAGGAATGGAAATGAACTACAAAGCCGTTGCCGCGCTGGCCTTCACCAGCATGTTCAGCATCAGCACCCTGTTAAGCCCGGCCTGGGCAGAGGAACAGGAAAAAGCGTTGAACTTTGGCATCATTTCAACGGAATCACAGCAAAACCTGAAGCCGCAGTGGGAACCGTTCCTGAAAGATATGGAAACCAAACTGGGGATCAAAGTGAACGCCTTCTTCGCCCCGGACTACGCGGGCATTATCCAGGGAATGCGCTTCAACAAAGTCGACATCGCGTGGTACGGCAACCTCTCTGCCATGGAAGCGGTAGATCGCGCCAACGGCCAGGTCTTTGCCCAGACCGTTGCAGCAGACGGCTCCCCGGGCTACTGGAGCGTGCTGATCGTTAACAAAGACAGCCCGATCAACAACCTCAACGATATGCTCGCCAAACGCAAAGAGCTGACCTTTGGTAACGGCGACCCGAATTCTACGTCCGGCTTCCTCGTCCCGGGTTACTACGTCTTCGCGAAAAACAACATCTCCGCCAGCGACTTCAAGCGCACGGTTAACGCCAGCCACGAAACCAACGCCCTGGCCGTAGCGAACAAGCAGGTAGACGTTGCCACCAACAACACTGAAAACCTCGACAAGCTGAAGACCTCCGCGCCGGACAAGCTGAAAGCGCTGAAGGTGATCTGGAAATCGCCATTGATCCCGGGCGACCCGATCGTGTGGCGTAAAAACCTCTCCGAAAGCACCAAAGACAAGGTCTACGACTTCTTTATGAACTACGGCAAAACGCCGGAAGAGAAAGCGGTGCTGGCGCACCTGGGCTGGGCACCGTTCCGCGCGTCCAGCGATTTGCAGCTGGTGCCGATTCGCCAGCTGGCGCTGTTTAAACAGATGCAGGGCGTGAAGGACAACAAAGGTCTGAAGGAAGAAGAGAAGACCAGCAAAGTGTCGGAAATTCAGGCGCAGCTGGACGATCTCGACCGCCTGACCGCCGCGCTCGGCGCGATGACCAGCGTGAATAAAGCGGTGCAGTAACTCAAGTCCCCTCTCCCTTGAGGGAGAGGGTTAGGGTGAGGGGGAAAGGCGCACGCTGATGCCCTCACCCCGGCCCTCTCCCACAGGGAGAGGGAGAACAGATTAAGGAGCCAACATGCAAACCATCACCCTCCCGCCGCCAAAGCGCAGCTGGTTCTCGCTCATAAGCTGGGCCGTTCTGCTGGCGGTGCTCGTTATCTCCTGGAAGGGCGCGGAGATGGATCCGCTGCTGCTCTTCAGGGACTCGGGCAACATGGCGACCTTCGCCGCCGACTTCTTCCCGCCGGACTTCAGCCAGTGGCAGGACTACCTCAGTGAAATGGCCACCACCCTGCAAATCGCCGTTTGGGGCACCGCCCTCGCCGTGATCCTCTCCATTCCGTTTGGCCTGATGAGCGCCGAAAACATCGTGCCGTGGTGGATCAACCAGCCGATGCGTCGCCTGATGGATGCCTGCCGCGCCATCAACGAAATGGTCTTTGCGATGCTGTTCGTGGTCGCCGTCGGCCTGGGTCCGTTCGCTGGCGTGATGGCGCTGTTCATCCACACCACCGGCGTACTCTCCAAGCTGCTCTCCGAAGCGGTTGAAGCCATCGAGCCCGGCCCGGTGGAAGGCATCCGCGCAACCGGCGCGAACAAAATCGAAGAGATCCTCTACGGCGTCCTGCCGCAGGTCATGCCGCTGCTCATCTCCTATTCGCTATACCGCTTCGAGTCCAACGTTCGCTCCGCCACCGTGGTCGGCATGGTGGGCGCAGGCGGTATTGGCGTCACCCTGTGGGAAGCGATTCGCGGTTTCCAGTTCCAGCAAACCTGCGCATTGATGGTGCTTATCATCGTCACCGTCAGCCTGCTGGATTTCCTCTCTCAACGCTTGCGTAAGCACTTCATCTGAGAAGCGAGGCTTTGATTGGTATGCACTTATCCAGACATCCGACCAGTTACCCTACCCGCTGGCAAGAGATTGCGGCAAAGCTCGAAGTGGAGCTGCGCACGCACTATCGGTGCGGCGACTACCTGCCTGCCGAGCAGCAGCTTGCCGACCGCTACGAAGTGAATCGCCACACCCTGCGTCGCGCCATCGATCAGCTGGTGGAGCGCGGCTGGGTCCAGCGTCGTCAGGGCGTCGGCGTGCTGGTGCTGATGCGCCCGTTTGACTACCCGCTCAATGCTCAGGCGCGTTTTAGCCAGAACCTGCTCGATCAGGGCAGCCACCCCACCAGCGAAAAGCTGCTGTCTGTCCTGCGCCCGGCCTCCCGCCACGTAGCGGACGCGCTGGGGATTCAGGAGGGCGACAACGTCGTTCACCTGCGCACGTTGCGCCGGGTGAACGGCGTGGCGGTCTGTCAGATCGACCACTACTTCGCGGACCTCTCCCTCTGGCCCGTGCTGCAACATTTCGCCAGCGGTTCCCTGCATGATTTTCTTCAGGAGGCGACGGGTATCGCGCTCAAACGCACCCAGACGCGCATCAGCGCCCGCCGCGCGCAGGCTAAAGAGAGCAAGGTGCTGGAGATCCCCAACATGGCCCCGCTGCTCTGCGTGCGCACCCTCAACCACCGTGACGGCGACGTCAACGCAACGGAATACTCCGTCAGCCTGACCCGCGCCGACATGATTGAATTTACCATGGAGCACTGAATGCACTTCGACACCTCCACTCGTCAGCGCTGGATGCGCGTGCTGGCCCACAGCCAGCCTGCTGCGCTGGCTGCCCGCATGAACGCGCTCGGCCTGACGCCGGACTACGACACGATCCGCGCGCCGGAGATCGGCCTGGTGCAGATCCAGGCACGCATGGGCGGCACCGGCGAGCGCTTCTTCGCCGGCGATGCCACCCTCACCCGCGCGGTGATCCGCCTGAGCAGCGGCACGCTGGGCTACGGCTACGTACTTGGGCGCGACAAAACACACGCCGAGCGCTGCGCCGTGATCGACGCGCTTTTACAGGAACAGCCGCATTTTCAGACCTTAATGGAAACCCTTATTGCCCCGCTGGAAGCTGACCGCGCCGCACGCCTTGCCGCGCGTCAGGCCGAAGTGAATACCAGCCGGGTCGACTTCTTTACGCTCGTTCGCGGAGACAACGCATGACGCTTCAACCTGCCTTTACCCTGGCCGTCCAGGATGCCCAACAGAGTTTCCGTCGCCTGCTGAAAGCCATGAGCGAGCCCGGCGTGATCGTCTCGCTGCACCAGCTTTCGCAGGGCTGGCTGCCGCTGAATCTCGCCTCTACCAGCGTGCTGCTGACGCTGGCGGACAACGACACGCCGGTATGGCTGTCAGGGGCATTGCTGAACGATATCGCCAGCCAGAACCTGCGCTTTCATACCAACGCGCCGCTGGTCGAGCAGCCCCAGCAGGCGGTCTTCGCCGTGGCAGACGAGCAAATCAGCCACGAGCAGCTTAACGCCCTGAGCGAAGGCAGCGCCGTCGCCCCGGAAACCAGCGCCACGCTGATTTTGCAGGTCTCCAGCCTGAGCGGTGGTCGCATGCTTCGCCTGACGGGTGCAGGCATCGCCGACGAGCGGATGGTCGCCCCCCAGCTGCCGGAGTGCATCATTCATGAGCTGACCGAGCGCCCGCATCCGTTCCCGCTCGGCATTGACCTGCTCCTGACCTGCGGCGAGCGCCTGCTGGCGATCCCGCGAACTACCCACGTGGAGGTGTGCTGATGTACGTTGCCGTCAAAGGGGGCGAGAAGGCGATCGCCGCCGCCCATGCCTTGCAGGCGCACAGACGCCGGGGGGATGACGCTCTTCCCGAGCTGAGCGTCGCCCAGATTGAACAGCAGTTAAATTTGGCCGTCGACCGCGTGATGACCGAAGGCGGCATCGCGGACCGTGAGCTGGCGGCGCTGGCGCTGAAACAGGCCAGCGGCGATAACGTGGAAGCCATCTTCCTGCTGCGCGCTTACCGCACTACGCTGGCGAAGCTGGCGGTGAGCGAGCCGGTAAATACGGCGGAAATGCGTTTAGAGCGCCGTATTTCTGCGGTGTATAAAGATATTCCTGGCGGCCAGCTGCTTGGCCCCACCTACGACTACACCCATCGTCTGATGGACTTCGCTCTGCTGGCGAACGGTGAAACACCGCAGCTCAGCGCCTCTGACGCTGAACAAGACGCCTCCCCGCACGTCTTTAGCCTGCTGGCAAACCAGGGGCTGGCGAAGGCGGAAGAAGACACCGGCAGCACACCGGATGACATCACCCGCACGCCGCCGGTCTATCCCTGTTCGCGCTCGTCCCGTCTGCAACAGCTGATGCGCGGCGACGAAGGCTATCTGCTGGCGCTGGCCTACTCCACGCAGCGTGGCTACGGGCGCAACCACCCGTTCGCGGCAGAGATCCGCAGCGGCTATCTCGATGTCGAAATTGTGCCAGAAGAGCTGGGGTTTGCGGTGAACATCGGTGAACTGCTGATGACCGAGTGCGAAATGGTCAACGGTTTTGTCGCGCCAGAAAATGAAGATCCACACTTTACCCGCGGCTACGGGCTGGTGTATGGCCTGAGCGAGCGCAAGGCGATGGCGATGGCGCTGGTTGACCGTGCGCTCCAGGCGCCGGACTACGGCGAGCATATTGCAGGCCCGGCACAGGACGAAGAGTTCGTGCTGGCCCACGCGGATAACGTTGAGGCCGCGGGCTTTGTCTCGCACCTCAAGCTGCCGCACTACGTCGATTTCCAGGCCGAACTGGAACTGCTGAAACGCCTGCAACGGGAGCGCGCCAATGGCTAACTTAAGCGGCTACAACTTTGCCTATCTGGACGAGCAAACTAAACGCATGATCCGCCGCGCCATCCTTAAGGCTGTGGCGATCCCCGGCTACCAGGTGCCGTTCGGCGGCCGCGAAATGCCGATGCCCTACGGCTGGGGCACCGGCGGTATTCAAATCACCGCCAGCGTGATTGGCGAAGCGGACGTGCTGAAGGTCATCGACCAGGGGGCAGACGACACCACCAACGCCGTGTCGATCCGCAACTTCTTCAGGCGCGTAACGGGCGTCAACACCACTGAAAAAACCGAAGACGCGACGCTGATCCAGACCCGTCACCGCATTCCGGAGACCCCGCTGACTGAAGATCAGATTTTGATTTTCCAGGTGCCGATCCCGGAGCCGCTGCGCTTTATCGAGCCGCGGGAAACCGAAACCCGCACCATGCACGCCCTGGAAGAGTACGGGATCATGCAGGTCAAACTGTATGAGGACATCGCCCGCTTCGGCCATATCGCCACCACCTACGCCTACCCGGTGAAGGTGAACGGCCGCTACGTGATGGACCCGTCGCCGATCCCGAAATTCGATAACCCGAAGATGGACATGATGCCCGCCCTGCAACTTTTTGGTGCCGGACGTGAAAAACGCATCTACGCCGTACCGCCGTTTACCCGCGTAGAGAGCCTGGATTTCGACGATCACCCGTTTACGGTGCAGGAGTGGGACGAGCCGTGCGCCATCTGCGGATCCAAACACAGCTATCTGGATGAAGTGGTGCTGGACGACACGGGCAAACGGATGTTTGTCTGCTCCGACACCGATTACTGCCGCCAACAGAGCGAGGCGAACAGCCAATGAAACCGCTGCTTTCGGTTAACAACCTGACTCACCTTTATGCGCCGGGCAAAGGCTTTAGCGACGTGTCGTTTGAGCTGTGGCCGGGCGAAGTGCTGGGCATTGTCGGCGAGTCCGGCTCCGGTAAAACCACCCTGCTGAAGTCCATCTCCGCGCGCCTGACGCCGCAGAATGGCGACATTTTGTATGAGGGCGTGTCGCTGTACGGCATGAGCGAAGCCGAGCGCCGCCGCCTGCTGCGCACCGAGTGGGGCGTGGTGCATCAGCACCCGATGGACGGCCTGCGCCGTCAGGTGTCAGCGGGGGGCAACATCGGCGAACGGCTGATGGCCACCGGCGCACGCCACTACGGCAATATCCGCGCCACGGCGCAGCACTGGCTGGAGGAAGTTGAAATCCCCGCCTCGCGCATCGACGACTTGCCGACCACCTTCTCCGGCGGCATGCAGCAGCGTTTACAGATTGCCCGCAATCTCGTCACCCATCCGAAGCTGGTGTTTATGGACGAACCGACCGGCGGGCTGGACGTATCCGTGCAGGCTCGCCTGCTCGACCTGCTGCGCGGCCTGGTGGTGGAGCTGAACCTGGCGGTGGTGATTGTCACCCATGATTTAGGCGTCGCGCGCCTGCTGGCGGACCGTCTTCTGGTGATGAAGCAGGGTCAGGTGGTGGAAAGTGGGTTAACCGACCGGGTGCTCGACGATCCGCATCATCCGTATACCCAGCTGCTGGTGTCGTCGGTGTTGCAGAACTGAGGGCGCTGTTGCTGGGTGGCGCTGCGCTTACCCGGCCTACGAACAGCGCACCCGTAGGCCGGGTAAGGCGAAGCCACCACCCGGCAAAACGAACACCGCACCCGTAGGCCGGGTAAGGCGAAGCCACCACCCGGCAAAACGAACACCGCACCCGTAGGCCGGGTAAGGCGAAGCCACCACCCGGCAAAACGAACACCGCACCCGTAGGCCGGGTAAGGCGAAGCCGCCACCCGGCAAAACGAACACCGCACCCGTAGGCCGGGTAAGGCGAAGCCGCCACCCGGCAAAACGAATCGCGAGGCAAAAATGATCCACGTTGAAAATGTCAGTAAAACCTTTGTGCTCCACCAGCAAAACGGTGTCCGCCTGCCGGTACTGCAAAATGCCTCATTAGAGGTCAGCAACGGCGAATGCGTGGTGCTGCATGGCCATTCCGGCAGCGGAAAATCCACCCTGCTGCGCTCCCTGTATGCCAACTACCTGCCGGACGAAGGCCATATTCATATCCGCCATAACAATGAATGGGTCGATCTGGTCCAGGCTCCCGCGCGCAAGGTGCTGGAAGTACGCCGCTCGACGATCGGTTGGGTCAGTCAGTTCCTGCGGGTGATCCCGCGGATCTCCGCCCTGGACTTGGTCATGCAGCCCCTGCTGGATCTCGGCGTGCCGCGCGAAACCTGCGCCGCTAAAGCCGCCAGCCTGCTGACGCGTCTCAACGTACCGGAGCGTCTGTGGCACCTCGCCCCGTCGACCTTTTCCGGCGGCGAACAGCAGCGCGTGAACATCGCCCGCGGCTTTATCGTCGATTACCCGATTTTACTCCTGGATGAACCCACCGCCTCGCTCGACAGTAAAAACAGCGCAGCGGTGATGGAACTGATCGAACAGGCCAAAGCGCGCGGCGCGGCGATCGTCGGGATCTTCCACGACGACGCCGTACGCCATCGCGTGGCGGACAGACTGCACCCGATGGGGACAAACGTATGATTATCAATAACGTCAGGCTGGTACTGGAAAATGAAGTCGTGAACGGCTCGGTTGAGGTCCGGGACGGTGTCATCCGCGCCTTTGCTGAAACCCAGAGCCGCTCACCGGACGCGATGGATGGCGAAGGCGGTTGGCTGCTGCCGGGGCTGATTGAGCTGCATACCGATAATCTTGATAAATTTTTCACGCCCCGCCCGAAGGTCGACTGGCCCGCGCATTCAGCGATGAGCAGCCACGACGCGCTGATGGTCGCCAGCGGCATCACCACGGTGCTGGACGCGGTGGCGATCGGCGACGTGCGCGACGGCGGCGATCGGCTGGAGAACCTGGAGAAGATGATCAACGCCGTGGAGGAGACGCAAAAGCGCGGCCTCAACCGCGCCGAGCACCGCCTGCACCTGCGCTGCGAGCTGCCGCACCACACTACCCTGCCGCTGTTTGAAAAGCTGGTGGGCCGCGAGCCGGTCTCGCTGGTTTCCCTGATGGATCACTCGCCGGGGCAGCGCCAGTTCGCCAACATTGAAAAGTATCGCGAATACTATCAGGGCAAATACGCGCTCAATGATGCCGAGATGGCGCGCTATGAAGAAGAGCAGCTCCAGCTTGCGGCGCGGTGGTCGCAGCCGAATCGTCTCTCCATTGCCGCGATGTGCCGTGACCGTAATATTGCCCTGGCCAGCCATGATGATGCCACGCACGACCATGTTCGCGAATCCCACCAGCTTGGGAGCGTGATCGCCGAATTTCCCACCACGTTCGAGGCGGCAGAGGCATCGCGTAAGCATGGCATGAACGTGCTAATGGGTGCGCCGAACATCGTGCGCGGCGGGTCGCACTCCGGAAACGTGGCGGCAAGCAAGCTCGCCTCCCTCGGCCTGCTGGATATCCTCTCATCTGACTATTACCCCGCCAGCCTGCTGGACGCGGCCTTCCGCGTCGCGGACGACGAAGGCAATAGCTTCACGCTGCCGCAGGCGATTCGCCTGGTGACGAAAAACCCGGCCTCGGCGCTTAATCTTCACGATCGCGGGGAAATTGCCGAGGGGAAACGGGCCGATCTGGTGCTGGCGCACCGTAAGGGCGAGCACATTCATATCGACCACGTCTGGCGTCAGGGAAAAAGGGTATTCTGATGGGAAGACTCATCTGGTTAATGGGCCCGTCCGGCTCCGGGAAGGACAGCCTGCTGTCGGCGTTACGGCAGCGGGAACACTCACAGCTGCTGGTGGCGCACCGCTATATCACGCGCGATGCCAACGCCGGAAGCGAAAACCATATCGCCCTGAGCGAGCAGGAGTTTTTTACCCGCGCCGGACAAAACCTGCTGGCGCTAAGCTGGCATGCCAACGGTTACTACTATGGCGTCGGCATTGAGATCGACCTCTGGCTGCACGCGGGGTTCGACGTGCTGGTTAACGGCTCACGGGCGCATCTCCCGCAGGCTCGCGCCCGGTACGAAGCGGCGCTGCTCCCGGTCTGTTTGCAGGTTTCCCCGGAGGTTCTGCGTAGCCGGCTGCAAAAGCGGGGACGCGAAAACGCACGCGAGATCGACCAGCGGCTGGAACGGGCGGCGCGCTACACCCCGTCGGGTTGCCATCTCCTCAATAACGACGGAAGTTTGCTACAGTCAGTCGAGACCTTTCTATCGCTTATTCGCCAGAAGGAGAAACAGCATGCCTGACTGCCAGCTTCGCCCCGCCACCGCCGACGATGCGCCGATCGTTTACGCTCTGATCTGCGAACTTAAGCAGGCCGAGTTCGATCATCAGGCGTTTCACGCCGGGTATCTGGCCAACTTGCAGGATCACAATATGCGCTACCAGCTGGCCGAGCTGGACGGGAAGATCATCGGGATGATCGGCCTGCACATGCAGTTTCACCTGCACCACGCCCGCTGGATCGGCGAGATCCAGGAGCTGGTGGTGATGCCGCAGGCGCGCGGATTGAAAGTGGGCAGCCAGCTGCTGGCCTGGGCAGAGGAGATCGCACGCCAGGCAGGCGCCGAGCTGACCGAGCTTTCCACCAGCGTGAAGCGCGTGGACGCGCACCGTTTTTATGTACGTGAAGGGTATACGCAAAGCCATTTCCGCTTCACCAAACCGCTGTAGAGGTGCGTTATGAGTCTGACGATCACGCTGACAGGAACGGGAGGGGCGCAGCTGGTGCCGGTGTTTGGCTGCGACTGCGCGGCGTGCCGACGGGCGCGTTTGCAGGAAAACCATCGCCGTCGCCCCTGTAGCGCGGCGGTGAAATTCAACGATGCGGTCACCTTGCTGGACGCAGGTATTCCACACCTGATGGACGACTGGCCCGCAGGGAGTTTCAGGCAGTTTTTGCTTACCCACTATCATATGGATCACGTTCAGGGGCTGTTTCCTCTGCGCTGGGGCGTGGGGGCGACCATTCCGGTTTACGGTCCGCCGGACGACGCAGGCTGTGACGACCTGTTCAAACATCCGGGCCTTCTCGATTTCAGCCACACGGTAGAGCCGTTTGTAACGTTTGAACTTCAGGGCTTGCGGGTCACGCCGCTGCCGCTCAACCATTCAAAACTCACATTTGGCTATCTGCTGGAGTCCGCCCACAGCCGCGTGGCGTGGCTTTCTGATACCGCCGGGCTACCGGATAAAACGGTGACGTTTCTGCTAAATAATCAGCCGCAGGCGATGATTATTGACTGTAGCCATGAACCGCGCCAGGAGACGCCGCGCAACCACTGTGATTTGAATACGGTGATTGCGCTGAACGAGGTGATTGGCTGTCCGCAGGTGATCCTGACGCATATCAGCCATCAGTTTGACGTCTGGATGATGGATAACCCGCTGCCGTCCGGCATTGAAGCGGGGTATGACGGGATGGTACTGGTGCTGGATTAGGTTTTGCCGGGTGGCGGCTGCGCCTTACCCGGCCTACGCGTTGCGATACCGGGGTTTACCACCGATCGTAATCATCCTCTAACCGGCGCTCATCCTCCTCTAACCGACGCCGGTCGTCATCCAGCTGCCGCTGACGCTCGTCTAAGCGCTGGCGTCGGTCTTCTAACTGCCGGCGACGATCGTCGTACTGGCGGCTGTCGGTTTGACGGCTGCGATCGTAACGATCGTCGTCATCGTCATTACGGCTGCTGCCGGGGTTATAGGCGTCGTTGATCGCCTGCTGAATATTGCCAATAGCATCATCAATCACATCGGCATGCGCCAGTTGGCTGGTTAAAGTCAGCAGACCCAATAACAGAGCGGTAGAGTAACGTTTCATAAGGCCAGACTCGCAGGTGAACTGGCCTTAAAGTAATGACTGGCTGTTAGCGGGAGTAGCGGAGGAATCTCAAATTACCATCACCTTGCGCAGCGCCTGCGCCAGCTGTGCGCGGGTGAACGGTTTTCGCAGTAACGGAACGTCCGGCAGCTGCGGGTTATGCGCCGGGCGCAAATCCTGCCCGCTGATCAGCAGAACCGGCAACTGCGGATAGTGGCTGCGTACATGGCCGATCACCTCCGCACCGCTCAGGCCGCCCGGCAACATCAGGTCGCTGATAAACATGCCGATATCCGGTGATGCGTCCAGCATGTTCAACGCCTGCTCGCCGTTTTCGGCTTCAAGCGTCAGGTAGCCAAGCTGGTGCAGTTGCTCGCACAGGGTCTGCCGCACGCCCGCCTCATCTTCCAGGACCAGCACAAGCAGCTCACTTTCTGCCGGGGCCGTGGTCGCCAGCGCGGCATCATCGGAGAACGCGGGCAGCGTCGAGCGCGGCAGCTGGAGCCGCACGGTGGTTCCCTGCCCCGGCGCGCTTTCGATCTCAACGCGACCACCCGACTGGCGCACAAAGCCGTACACCATCGACAGCCCTAACCCGCTGCCGCTGCCGGTCTGTTTGGTGGTGAAGAACGGTTCAAAGACCTGCGATTTCACCTCCTGCGACATCCCGCAGCCGTGGTCAATCACCTCCAGCGCGACCATGTCCTGCCTGCGCCCGTCGCTGCGGGTCACACGCTGGTTCCAGGTGCGAATTTTAATCACACCGTTTTGCCCCTCCATTGCATCACGGGCGTTCATCACCAGGTTGATAATGGCGTTTTCCAGCTGGCTGACGTCAATCCATGCGGGCCACGCCGGGGTTTGCGCTTCAATATCCAGCGTCAGCGTGGCGGGAAGCGAGTGCCGCATCAGCTCGCTCAGGTTCTCCAGCAGCGGCTTCATCTCTACCGCATGTGGATGCAGGGATTGCTTGCGCGAGAAGGCCAGCAGACGCTGGGTGAGCATGGCTCCGCGTTCCGCGGCTTTAAGCGCACGGGTGATGCGCGGCGCGTCCGGTGATGCCGAATCGGTCAGCTCCAGACTGCCGATAATCACCGCCAGCAGGTTATTAAAATCATGCGCCAGGCCACCCGTCAGTTGCCCGACCGCCTTCATTTTCTGGCTGTGCAGCAGCGCCTCCTCCAGCCCCTGACGTTCGATGCGGTCAACCTCCATCTGTGAGGTCTTCTCCTTCAGCAGCCGCGTGGTGTGCTCCAGCGAAGCGGTATTGCGGGCGAAAACGTTAAACGCGCGCGCCAGTTCCCCCAGCTCATCACGCCGCTGTAGCGCGGGCACCGACACATCCTGCTCCCCGTGAGCGAGACGCGACATCGCCCTTGAGATAGCCGTCAGGTTGGAGCCCAGATTGCGGTAAATATACCAGCAGGCACAGCCGGTGATGATCAGCGCCAGCACCGCGAAGATGCTGATAAACACGCTGATGGATTGCAGCTCGTGATGGCTCTGGGCCGTGCGAAGCCGGGAAGCCTGCGCCACCTGTTCAACGTACTGATTAATGTCGCTATTTAATATCGCCACCAGCGCCTTGATGTGGAACATGTACCAGCTGATGGACAGTTCGCTCTCCTCCAGCTGCGTCGACAGTGGTGCGAGCTTGCGCAGCTCATCATTAAAATCCGGGAGCACCAGGTTGGCCACCGGTTGCAGGGCGCTCGCGGATAACCCCGCGGTTACTGCATCCAGCTGCTGCACCGTGGCGCGCGGTGAAGGGGTATCAATGGCGGCAACGATCAGCCTGTCCATCTCTGCAAGCTGTCGGGCGTCTGGCACATTGCTCGCGTAACGGCGGTTGATATCCTGCAAATGACGCAGGTAGCTTTGGCTTTGATAGAGCGAGCTGAGCAGCGCGTTACGCTCCAGATGCCGCTTTTGCCCGCGCTCCAGCATTCCCGTCACGCTCTGCTGTAATTCATTACTCCTGCGAATAATTCGCGCCACCAGCGCCGGCTCCTGCTGCGCCAGCGGCGCATCGGCAAGTTGATCCAGCGAGTGGCGCAGCGCCATCTGCGTCTGTTTCAGCCGCTCGGCTTCGCCTTTGTACTCCAGCGCACCGACCACCTGCGACAGCCGCACCGCCGCCGTTGCCACATTTGCGGTATCACGGGCGAGGTTCATGCTGCCGGTCATGTCATCCAGCGTTTGCTGTTGGACCTGCTCCTGGATCTGGCTGGCGTGACGAAAGCCGAGCACCGCCACACCGCTGACCATCAGCGTGACGGCGACCACCAGCAGATTAAAAATCAGCAGGCGTCCGCGGGCGCTGGTGAAGAACGGGGGGCGTGAAGACATGGGTTTGGGCTCCTCTGCGGATTGGTGCCTTCACCCTGGCCCTCTCCCACAGGGAAAGGGAAAAGGAAAAGGAAAATGTGATGGCGATTAGCTATTCATAACTATGACAAATATGAACAGCTTCTGACATTTTGCATTTACGCGCCTGTGATGAAGTGCAGATATCGACATTCACAGGAGATCCGCCATGAGCAGAACCCCGGTTTTAGAGATGCGCCACATTGCCAAAACCTTTGGCAATTTCCACGCGCTCAAGGGCGTGGATTTGACGGTTTTCCCCGGTGAGATCCACGCGCTGATGGGGGAAAACGGCGCCGGAAAAAGCACGCTGATGAAGATCCTCGCAGGTGCCTATACCGCCAGCAGCGGCGACATCCTCATCGACGGTAAGCCGTTTCACATCAAAGGTCCGAAAGATGCGCTGGCCGCAGGCATTACCCTGATTTATCAGGAGATGCAGCTTGCTCCTAACCTGACCGTGGCAGAAAACATTTTTCTCGGCAGCGAGCTGTCGCGCGGCGGGCTGGTCCAGCGCAAAGAGATGGCTGCCCAGGCGCAGGCGGTCATTGACCGTCTGGGCGCGCAGTTCAGCGCCACCGACCTGGTCATGAAGCTGACGATCGCCGAGCAGCAGCAGGTGGAGATCGCCCGCGCCCTGCACCGCAACAGCCGCATTCTGGTGATGGACGAACCTACCGCCGCCCTCTCCTCACGCGAAACCCACCGTCTGTTCGAACTGATTTTGCGCCTGCGCGATGAAGGCATGGCGATTATTTACATCAGCCACCGGATGGCGGAAGTGTATGAACTCTCGGACCGCGTCAGCGTGCTGCGCGACGGGCAATACGTCGGCAGCCTGACGCGCGACAGGCTCAACGCCTCCGAGCTGGTGCGCATGATGGTGGGCCGTCCGCTCAGCGATCTGTTTAACAAAGAGCGCGATATTCCCCTCGGCAGCCCGCGTCTTAACGTCCACCACCTCACCGACGGCAAAAAAGTGCAGCCCAGTAGTTTGCAGGTGCGCTCCGGTGAAATCGTCGGACTGGCGGGGCTGGTCGGGGCCGGGCGTTCCGAGCTGGCGCAGCTGATCTTCGGCGTGCGCAAAGCCACCGGCGGCATGATTGAGGTGGACGGCGAACCGGTGGTGATCCACTCCCCGCGCGCGGCCATTGAGAACGGCATCGGTTTTCTTACCGAGAACCGCAAGGAGCAAGGTCTGTTTCTGGAGCTGGCGGCGCAGGAGAACATCACTATGGCGACGCTGGAGCGCGACGCCACCTTCGGCTGGCTGAACCGCAAAAAAGCGCAGTCGATTTCCGATGACGCCATCGCCCTGCTCAATATCCGCGTGCCCCATTCACAGGTGCGCGCGGGCGGGCTCTCCGGCGGCAACCAGCAAAAACTGCTGATCTCCCGCTGGGTGGCGATAGGCCCGCGCATTCTGATTCTGGACGAGCCCACGCGCGGCGTGGACGTCGGCGCAAAAAGCGAGATCTACCGCATCATGAACCAGATGGCGCGCAAAGGCGTTGCGATACTGATGATCTCCAGCGAGCTGCCGGAAGTAGTAGGGATGAGCGACCGGGTGTACGTGATGCGGGAAGGCAGCATTGCGGGTGAACTGCACGGGCGCGACATCTCTCAGGAAAACATCATGACGCTGGCAACCGGCGTAAACGACACACATCATCAGGCGGTGTAATTATGACAACTCCAACCCATCCGCAGCAGGTGACGAAATCCGCCTCCGCCAAAAAAATGCTGATGAGCGATCTGATGCAAACGATCGGCATTTTGCCGATTTTAATCCTGATTGTGGCGGTATTTGGCTTTATCGCCCCGAACTTTTTCACCGAGAGTAATCTGCTCAACATTACCCGGCAGGCGTCGATCAACATTGTGCTGGCGGCCGGGATGACCTTCATCATCCTGACCGGCGGGATTGACCTCTCCGTGGGCTCGATTCTGGGCACCACGGCAGTGGCGGCGATGGTGGTCTCGCTTATCCCTGAATTTGCGATGCTCTCCATTCCGGCGGCGCTGATGCTCGGTATGGTGCTGGGGCTGTTCAACGGTGCGCTGGTGGCCTTCGCCGGACTTCCGCCGTTTATCGTCACGCTCGGCACCTATACGGCGCTGCGCGGCGCGGCCTACCTGTTGGCGGACGGCACGACGGTTATTAACTCCAACATTAACTTCGAGTGGATCGGCAATAACTACCTCGGCCCGATTCCGTGGCTGGTGGTGATCGCCCTGGCGGTGATTGTGGTGTGCTGGTTCATCCTGCGCCGCACCACCCTCGGCGTTCACATCTATGCGGTTGGTGGCAACATGCAGGCGGCACGCTTAACCGGCATTAAGGTCTGGCTGGTGCTGCTGTTTGTCTACGGCATGAGTGGCCTGCTCTCGGGCTTAGGCGGCGTGATGAGCGCTTCACGTCTCTACAGCGCCAACGGCAACCTCGGCACGGGGTACGAGCTGGATGCGATTGCGGCGGTGATCCTCGGCGGCACCAGCTTCGTCGGCGGGATCGGCACGATCACCGGCACCCTGGTGGGCGCGCTGATCATCGCCACCCTCAACAACGGCATGACGCTGATGGGCGTCTCCTATTTCTGGCAGCTGGTGATCAAAGGGGCGGTGATCATCATAGCGGTGCTGATCGACAAATACCGTACCCGACACCATCAAAGTGCATAACAACAATACCCTACGTGAGGAATACAGCATGAGATTGAAGCCCTTAGTGACCGCGCTCTGTGCTGGCGCGCTGCTGGCCGCAACCCCGTTTGCGCAGGCAAAAGATCTGAAATCCATCGGCGTGACGGTGGGTGACCTGGCTAACCCGTTCTTCGTGCAGATCACCAAAGGTGCCGAGCTGGAAGCGCGCAAGCTGGCGGGGGA
This sequence comes from Enterobacter cloacae complex sp. ECL411, assembly GCF_021869665.1. Taxonomy (NCBI): domain Bacteria; kingdom Pseudomonadati; phylum Pseudomonadota; class Gammaproteobacteria; order Enterobacterales; family Enterobacteriaceae; genus Enterobacter; species Enterobacter cloacae complex sp. ECL411. Next base: position 362,331 of record NZ_CP091486.1, on the reverse strand, counting down.
CAACGTCAAGGTGACGCTGGTCTCCAGCGGGTACGATCTGGGCCAGCAGGTGTCGCAGATCGATAACTTCATTGCGGCGAAAGTAGACATGATCATCCTCAATGCCGCGGATTCCAAAGGGATCGGCCCCGCGGTAAAACGCGCTAAAGAGGCGGGGATCGTGGTCGTGGCGGTGGACGTGGCGGCGGAAGGGGCCGATGCGACCATCACCTCCGATAACACTCAGGCGGGAGAAATGGCCTGTAAGTACATTACCGACCGCCTGAAAGGTAAAGGCAACGTGGTGATCATCAACGGACCGCCGGTTTCTGCGGTACAAAACCGCGTGGAGGGCTGCCAGACCGAGTTCAGGCGCCACCCGGATATCAAAGTGCTCTCGGATAATCAGAACGCCAAAGGCAGCCGCGAAGGCGGCCTGGAGGTCATGACCTCCCTGCTGGCGGCCAATCCGAAGATCGACGGCGTATTCGCGATTAACGATCCGACCGCGATCGGCGCCGATCTGGCGGCTAAACAGGCTCAACGCAACGAATTCTTTATCGTTGGCGTGGATGGCAGCCCGGACGGTGAAGAAGCCCTGAAGCGCGAAAACTCGCTGTTTGTTGCTACCCCGGCGCAGGATCCGCAGGTGATGGCGGCGAAGGCGGTGGAGATCGGCTATGACATTCTTCAGGGCAAACCTGCGCCGAAAGAGCCTGTGCTGATCCCGGTGACGATGATCGATAAAAAGAACGTCGGCACGTATAAGGGGTGGACGGTTAAGTAAGCCCCTCACCCCGGCCCTCTCCCCAAAGGGGAGAGGGTGTTCAAGTTCCCTCTCCCCTTTGGGGAGAGGGTTAGGGTGAGGGAGCGGCAAAAAAAGTAAGGAGTCCACATGAAACGCTCCGACATCAATGAAATCCTCGGCCACACACGGCAGTTCTTCTCCATGCACGACGTGCATCTCCCCCCTTTTGCCAGCTTTCCGCCGACAAAATGGCAGCAGCTTGACCAGGCAGCATGGCAGGAGGTGTTTGACCTCAGGCTCGGCTGGGACGTGACGGCATTTGGTGGCAACAACTTCGCTGCACAGGGGTTAACGCTTTTCACCCTGCGCAACGGCTCCCCCAACGGCGTACCCTATGAAAAGTGCTATGCCGAAAAAATCATGCACGTCCGCGACGGCCAGGTGACGCCGATGCATTTTCACTGGCGCAAGCGGGAGGACATTATTAACCGCGGCGGCGGGAATCTGATTATTGAGTTATGGAATGCGGGCGCGCATGAAGAGACCGAAAACACCGACGTGACCGTCACGATAGACGGCTGTCGGCAGACGCACGCGCCCGGCAGCCAGCTGCGCCTCACGCCTGGGGAGAGCATCTGCCTGACGCCCGGCCTGTACCACAGTTTCTGGGGTGAACGCGGCTTTGGTGATGTGCTGGTGGGCGAAGTGTCGTCGGTCAATGACGATGAACACGACAACCACTTTTTACAGCCCATTGACCGCTACAACACCATTGAAGAAGACGAACCGGCGGTGCTGGTGCTGTGCAACGAGTACAACCTGTTTCGGATATAAGGAGTGAATGATGCCATTGATTTCTCTTGCCGACGGTCTGGCCCACGCCAGGGAACACCGCTACGCCCTGGGCGCGTTCAACGTGCTCGACTCCCATTTTCTGCGCGCGCTGTTTGCCGCCGCGAAGCAGGAACGCTCGCCGTTTATCATCAACATCGCCGAAGTGCATTTTAAGTACGTGTCTCTGGAGTCGCTGGTGGAAGCGGTGAAATTCGAAGCTGCCCGCCACGATATTCCCGTGGTGCTTAACCTCGACCACGGACTGCATTTTGAGGCGGTGGTGCGCGCCCTGCGTTTAGGGTTCAGTTCGGTGATGTTCGACGGCTCCACGCTGAGCTATGAGGAAAATATCCGCCAGACCCGGGAAGTGGTGAAGATGTGCCACGCGGTGGGCGTCTCGGTAGAGGCGGAGCTGGGCGCGGTAGGCGGGGATGAAGGTGGCGCGCTGTACGGTCATGCGGATGAAGCCTTCTTTACCGACCCGCAACTGGCGCGCGAATTTGTTGATTCAACCGGCATCGATGCGCTGGCGGTTGCCATTGGCAACGCGCACGGCAAATACAAGGGCGAGCCGAAGCTTGATTTTCCGCGTCTGGACGCCATTCGCCAGCAGACGGGCCTGCCGCTGGTTTTACACGGTGGCTCTGGCATAAGCGACACTGATTTCCGCCGCGCCATTGAACTCGGTATTCATAAAATCAATTTCTATACCGGCATGTCGCAGGCCGCACTTGCCGCCGTTGAGCAACGCATGGCGAACCGCCAATCGCTTTACGATGAGTTTGCCGAGCTGCTGCTGGGCATTGAAGAGGCCATTACCGATACGGTTGCGGAACAGATGCGCATCTTCGGCAGTGCGGGGCAGGCCTAATGGAACGCAAAGGGATCGTCGCCGCAGGCAATATGCTGGTGGATCACGTCCACCAGATCGTACAGTGGCCGGAGCGCGGCTGGCTGGCAGAAATCACCCACAGCGAACGCTCAACCGGCGGTGCGCCACTCAACGTTCTGCTGACGCTGGCGAAAATGCACGTCGGCCTGCCGTTACAGGCGGTGGGGCTGATTGGGGAAGACAGCGACGGAGACTATATTCTGGCGATGCTCGACCAGTATCACGTCAATCGCCAGCGCGTGCAGCGCACGACGTTCTCCCCAACGTCGATGTCGCAGGTGATGACCGACCCCAGCGGACAGCGCACCTTTTTCCACTCGCCGGGCGCCAACCGCCTGCTGGATCTTCCCGCCTTCGATCGTTTAGACGGATCGCTGAAGATCTTCCATCTCGGCTATCTGCTGCTGCTCGACAGCCTGGATATGCCGGACGAGGAATTTGGCACCCGCAGCGCGCGGTTACTGGCACAGATGCACGATCAGGGGTATGAAACCTCGCTCGATCTGGTGTCCCGCAAGGGCGACCCGCGCTATCAGCCGCTGGTGCTCCCTGCCCTGCGCCATCTTGATTATCTGGTGATTAACGAGCTGGAAGCCGGTGAGTTTAGCGGGCTTGAGATCCGCGACGGCCATGATGCGCTGAACATGGCCCATATCGCCGACGCTGCCGCACAGCTGCTGGCGGCAGGCGTGCGACAGCGGGTGGTGATCCACTGTCCGGAAGGGGCATGGGGTGAAGCGCCGGGTGAAAAAGGGCAATGGGTTCCGTCGTGGAAGCTGACGCAGGACGAGATTATCGGCAGCGTCGGCGCGGGCGACGCGTTTTGCGCGGGCTTTTTATACGGCTGCCATGAATCCCTGCCGCTGACGGAGAGTATTTATCTGGCGCACGCCTGCGCGCGGGCCAGCCTGCTGGCGGCTAATGCAATTGACGGCGCGAAAACGCTGGCCGAGCTTCAGACGTTTATTCAGGAGAACGGTCAGGCGGCTTTCTCATGATGGGAAACGTCCGTGGCAAAAACATAGCCCAGACCGCGAATGGTTTTGATCAGCAGAGGCTGGTGCGGATTGACCTCAATTTTTCGCCGCAGCCGCATGATCAGCACGTCGATAGTGCGGTCAAAGACCTCAGCGCTTTCGCTGTGGGTCAGTTCAAGCAGCTGTTCACGGCTCAGTACCCGGCGGGCGTTTTGCGTTAATGCCAGCAGCAGGCCATATTCGCCCTGGGTTAACGGCACGGTATTACGCTGCGGATCGCTCAGCTCGCAGCGGGTGGTGTCCAGCGTCCAGCCGTTAAAAGCAATACCCTCAACGCGCGGCGCGGCAGGCTCCGCGGCCAGCGCGCCGGTACGACGCAGCACCGCCTTAACGCGGGCGACCACCACGCGCGGATTGAACGGTTTTCCGATGTAATCATCAGCGCCCATTTCCAGCCCGACGACCACATCTGATTCACTTCCCAGCCCCGTCAGCATCACCACCGGTAGCGACGGTCGCCGCTTTTGCATCTGCAGCAAAACCTGTAATCCGTTGATATCCGGCAGCATCATGTCCAGCAGAACCAGCGCAATGCCGGAGTCCTGCTGGACACGGTTCACCGCTTCCTGACCGGTGTGACACGTCAACACGGTAAAGACGTGCTCGCTGAGCACATCCTGTAGCAGTTCGCAGACTGCGACATCATCATCAACCACCAGAATCGCCGGTTTCATCGCATGCTTCCGTCAGGGAATTATGTTAAGTCTGAACCATTCTGCCGCCGGCTCCAGCCGAATTGTTTTTTACGTGACGGAAATTCAATCCATGTCACATCCCCTGCCCTTTCGACACGTCAATTTTGACGATTGGCTGTTTTTCGTCAGGGTTTTGCCCCGCAAAGGGTCGTAAAGTCAGGAAATACCCATAGTAAAAACATGGCATAGAAGCTGCATATTGGGCAGGTAAGAACTGTTTAACTGGAGCAAAGTGATGAAAAAAGTCGTCACGGTTTGCCCTTATTGTGCCTCAGGTTGCAAGATCCACCTGGTGGTCGATAACGGCAAAATCGTCCGGGCGGAAGCGGCGCAGGGTAAAACCAATCAGGGCACGCTGTGCCTGAAAGGGTACTACGGCTGGGATTTTATTAACGATACCCAAATCCTCACCCCGCGCCTGAAAACCCCTATGATCCGCCGCGAGCGCGGCGGCAAGCTGGAAGCCGTCTCCTGGAATGAAGCGCTGGATTATGTTGCCACGCGCCTTAGCGCCATCAAGGCCAAGTATGGCCCGGATGCGATTCAGACCACCGGCTCCTCACGCGGAACCGGGAATGAAACCAACTATGTGATGCAAAAATTCGCGCGCGCCGTTATTGGTACCAATAACGTCGACTGCTGCGCTCGCGTCTGACACGGCCCATCGGTTGCAGGTCTGCACCAGTCGGTCGGTAACGGCGCAATGAGTAATGCCATCAACGAGATAGATAACACCGATCTGGTGTTCATCTTCGGCTATAACCCGGCGGATTCTCACCCTATCGTCGCGAATCACGTGATTCGCGCCAAACAGAACGGGGCGAAAATCATCGTCTGCGATCCGCGCAAAATTGAAACCGCGCGCATTGCCGATATGCACATCGCACTGAAAAACGGCTCAAACATCGCGCTGTTGAATGCGATGGGGCACGTCATTATTGAGGAGAACCTCTACGACCAGGCGTTTGTCGCGAGCCGTACGGAAGGGTTTGAAGAGTATCGCAAGATTGTCGAAGGCTATACGCCGGAGTCCGTAGAGGCGATAACCGGCGTCAGCGCACAGGAGATCCGCCAGGCGGCGCGGATGTACGCCGGAGCGAAAACCGCCGCCATTCTGTGGGGTATGGGCGTGACCCAGTTCTACCAGGGCGTGGAAACCGTGCGCTCGCTCACCAGCCTCGCCATGTTGACCGGCAATCTGGGTAAAGCGCATGTGGGCGTGAACCCGGTACGTGGTCAGAATAACGTGCAGGGCGCGTGCGACATGGGCGCGCTGCCGGACACCTATCCGGGCTACCAGTACGTCAAATTCCCGGAAAATCGCGAGAAATTCGCGAAGGCCTGGGGCGTGGAGAGCCTGCCTGAGCACACGGGGTATCGCATCAGCGAGCTGCCGCACCGCGCGGCGCACGGTGAAGTGCGTGCGGCCTACATCATGGGTGAAGATCCGCTCCAGACCGACGCCGAGTTGTCTGCGGTGCGTAAAGGGTTTGAGGATCTGGAGCTGGTGATTGTTCAGGATATCTTTATGACCAAAACCGCGGCGGCGGCGGATGTGATTTTACCGTCGACCTCCTGGGGCGAGCATGAAGGTGTCTATACGGCGGCAGACCGCGGCTTCCAGCGCTTCTTCAAGGCTGTCGAGCCGAAGTGGGATCTGAAAACGGACTGGCAGATCATCAGCGAAATCGCCACCCGCATGGGCTACCCGATGCACTACAACAACACCCAGGAGATCTGGGACGAGTTGCGGCATCTGTGCCCGGACTTTTATGGGGCAACCTATGAAAAAATGGGTGAGCTAGGCTACATCCAGTGGCCGTGCCGGGATGAGTCAGAGGCGGATCAGGGAACGTCGTACCTCTTTAAAGAAAAATTCGACACCCCGAACGGGCTGGCGCAATTCTTCACCTGCGACTGGGTCGCGCCGATCGATAAACTCACCGACGAGTATCCGATGGTGCTCTCCACCGTGCGTGAAGTGGGCCATTACTCCTGCCGTTCCATGACCGGCAACTGCGCCGCGCTGGCGGCGCTGGCGGATGAACCGGGCTACGCGCAGATCAACACCGCCGATGCCGAACGGCTCGGTATTGAAGATGAAGCGCTGGTGTGGGTGAACTCGCGTAAAGGCCGCATCATTACCCGCGCGCAGGTCAGCGACCGTCCGAACAAAGGCGCGGTCTATATGACCTACCAGTGGTGGATTGGCGCCTGTAACGAGCTCGTGACGGAGAACTTAAGCCCGATAACCAAAACGCCGGAGTATAAATACTGCGACGTAAACGTGGAGCCCATAGCGGATCAGCGCGCAGCGGAACAGTACGTGATCGACGAATATAACAAGCTGAAAGCCCGCCTGCGTGAAAGCGCAATGGGATGAAGCTGTTAATTAATCGCTGACTAAATGGGGTGAGATATTCACCCCATTATTATTTCTGGCATCGCTATTAATAATATCAATATATTTCTCTGAAGACGTCTCGCAGAAAAATGTAATTTGCGCGAAAATTAATTACATCTTTGCATTTTAATTCAGAGGGATAAGATATACGGCGGGTGCTTAAGACTTTCTGTCTTGAGCATTGTTGAGGGACAGAAAGTGGAAAGCCCCGGGAAATTTGCATTTACCCGAGGCTACCCCTCAACCCCAACAAGTTGAGAGTAGCCTCTTATTCTTTTTTTCACAAGGAGTAAAAGGCATGACGCCATTAAAAACTGCGTTAGGCATCGTTTTTATTATTTGCCTGACGATAGTGATCTTTACCTTTATTACTCGCGGTAAGTTATGTGAGTTTTCAATAAAGAGTGAACATCAGGAGGTGGCGGCGAAATTAGCCTGTAACGCAGGCTAACCTCTTCGGGTGGAACGCGTGTTCCGCCCGGCTTGTGGGATGCTGAGGTCTTAACGCACCCGTTTTTTTCTTCTGTCACCGCGATTATACTGCGCGGCATGTACCCCGATGATAAGAATCCATGAAAGCCATTTTTCTGTTGTTGTTATTTTTAACCGCCTTTGCCCGTGCCGATGAGATAGGCAGCCAGTATCGAAAACAGGCGGAAGCCGGTGATGCGCGCGCCCAGTATTATCTTGCCGATACGTACTTCAGCTCCGGCGACAGCAAGCAGGCCGCGCTGTGGGCCGAGAAAGCGGCGAAAGGCGGCAATGTCGACGCCATGGCGCTGCTGTCGCAAATCCTCTTTACGCAGGGCGACTACGCACAGGCCAAAGCTCTGGCCCAACAGGCAAACATTGCGGGCAGCAAACGCGGCGCGATCATGCTGGCGCGGGTGCTGGTGAATACGCAGGCAGGCAAGACCGACTACCCGCAGGCCATTAAACTGCTGCAAACGGCGACCGAAGACATCGATAGTGACTCGGCGGTAGACGCGCAACAGCTGCTGGGGCTGATCTATGCCAACGGCGTTGAAGTCCCTCAGGATGACGTGCAGGCTGCGGCGTGGTTCAAGCGGAGTTCGGCTCTGTCCCGGACGGGTTATGCGGAGTACTGGGCAGGCATGCTGTTCAGGCAGGGTGAAAAAGGCTTTATCACACCGAATAAACAGAAAGCGCTTTACTGGTTAAACCTGAGCTGTACGGAAGGGTTTGATACCGGGTGTGAAGAGTTTGATGCGTTGAGCGGAGAGTAAATTATTGCCCGGTGGCGCTGCGCTTACCGGGCCTACGGTTATGTAGGCCCGGTAAGGCGAAGCCGCCACCCGGCATTTTTACATCATTGGTCAGCCGTTTTATCAAAACGACCCAGCACCTCGCGTTCATACGCCAGCGCTTTTTTACGGTCGAACTTGTGTTCCCACTTGGAGATTACCAGCACCGCCAGCGCATTACCCACCACGTTCAGCGCGGTACGCGCCATGTCGAGGATACGGTCCACACCGGCGATAAACGCCAGGCCTTCCAGCGGAATACCGACGCTGCCCAGCGTCGCCAGCAGCACCACGAAGGAGACGCCCGGCACGCCTGCGATACCCTTTGAGGTCACCATCAGGGTCAACACCAGCACGATTTCCTGCCACAGCGACAGGTCAATGCCGTACAGCTGAGCGATAAAGATTGCCGCAATACTCTGATACAGCGTTGAACCATCCAGGTTGAAGGAGTAACCGGTCGGTACAACGAAGCTGGTAATGGACGCCGGTGCACCGTAGGCCTCCATCTTCTCAATGATACGCGGCAGCACGCTCTCGGAGCTTGCCGTGGAGTACGCCAGAATCAGCTCATCTTTCAGAATGCGGATCAGGATCCAGATGCTCAGCCCGCACAGGCGCGCCACAATCCCCAGCACCACCAGCGCAAAGAACAGGATCGCGAAGTGCACCAGAATCACCAGCTTCGCCAACGGCCACAGGGAAGCAAAGCCGAAGTTCGCCACGGTTACGGCGATCAGCGCAAAAACACCCACCGGCGCATAGCGCATCACCATGTGGGTAACTTTGAACATGGTTTCAGAGATAGAGCGGAACACCGTTACCAGCGGTTCACGGTGCGTCGCGGGCAGGGAAGAAAGCCCCAGACCAAAGAGCACCGAGAAGAAGATGATCGGCAGCATCTCGCCCTTCGCCATTGACGCGATAATGTTGGTCGGCACCAGCGAGAGGATAGTCCCCATCAGCCCATGCGAATGGCTCTGCACGTCGGCGGTGGTGCTTTGGTATTTCGAAATATCCACCGTCGCCAGCTGCGACATATCAATCCCGGAACCTGGCTGGAACACGTTCGCCAGGGTGATACCAAGAATGATGGCAACCGTGGTGATCACTTCGAAATAGAGAATGGTTTTAACGCCGATGCGGCCTAACTGTTTCGCATCACCTACCCCGGCAATACCGACCACCAGCGTCGAGATCACAATCGGCACAACAATCATCTTGATCAGATGAATAAAGATATCGCCCGCTGGCGAGAGAAGGTTCGCAATCAGCCACTCGCGGCTGTCGCTATGGTAATGGAGGTAACTGCCCAGCAAGATGCCCAGCACAAGGGCCAGCAGGATCTGCCAGGCCAGGCTGACTTTCAAATTTTTCATAGAAACTGACTTCCTCAATGAAATCTCCGCACCAGCAAAACTGCATGAATATGGAGACATACTGAAAGGGTATGAATTGTGTTGCGTTGGTTTATGGGATTTTTTAACGCGCCGTATGAGTATCATTTGCACGGCATGCTGCGCAAGCCTTAAAGAACAAGGCATTTCACTGCAAAAAGCGTCATTGACGGTAATTAATAGCAATCCACATCAATAACCGATTGTTATGAAAAAACTTTTACAAACAAAAAAGTGAATAATTCTTCAGATGAATTATTTCCCTTCAAAGTTTCATTCGCTCAATTTTCATACTCTTCAGACATTGCGTGATCTGTCGCCCAAATACTAAACAAAGCTTGTAAAGCCCCTACTATTAACGTTTTTGCGACATATTATTAACATCTTACAAGGAGAAAAAAAGCCATGAGCCAAATACACAAACACGACATTCCCGCAAACATTGCGGACCGTTGCCTGATAAGCCCGGAGCAGTACCAGGAGAAATACCAGCAGTCCATTTCCAGCCCTGACGCATTCTGGGGTGAACAGGGCCACATCCTCGACTGGATCACACCTTATCAGAAGGTAAAGAACACCTCTTTCGCGCCGGGCAATGTCTCCATTAAATGGTATGAAGACGGCACGCTGAACCTGGCGGCGAACTGCCTGGACCGCCATCTTGCCGAACGCGGCAACGAAACGGCCATTATCTGGGAAGGCGACGATGCCTCTCAGAGCAAACACATCTCATATAAAGAGCTTCATCGCGACGTCTGCCGCTTCGCCAACGTGCTGCTGGCCCAGGGCATTAAAAAAGGCGATGTGGTGGCGATCTATATGCCGATGGTGCCGGAAGCCGCGGTGGCTATGCTGGCCTGCGCGCGCATCGGCGCGATCCACTCCGTTATTTTTGGTGGCTTCTCGCCGGAGGCGGTTGCCGGACGTATCGTCGACTCGAACTCAAAGCTGGTGATCACCGCTGACGAGGGCGTGCGTGCCGGGCGCGGCATTCCGCTGAAGAAAAACGTCGATGAAGCGCTGAAAAACCCGAACGTGAAATCCATCCATAACGTCATTGTCTTCAAACGCACGGGCGGCAACATCGACTGGCACGAAGGCCGAGACCTGTGGTGGAGCGATCTGATTGAAAACGCGAGCGACCAGCATCAGCCGGAAGAGATGAACGCGGAAGATCCGCTGTTTATCCTTTATACATCCGGATCCACTGGTAAGCCGAAAGGCGTGCTGCATACCACCGGCGGCTATCTGGTTTACGCGGCCACCACCTTTAAATACGTTTTCGACTACCATCCGGGCGACATCTACTGGTGTACCGCCGACGTGGGCTGGGTCACCGGTCACAGCTACCTGCTGTACGGCCCGCTGGCCTGCGGCGCAACGACGCTGATGTTTGAAGGCGTACCTAACTGGCCAACGCCGGCGCGTATGTGCCAGGTGGTCGATAAGCATCAGGTCAACATTCTCTACACCGCGCCAACGGCGATCCGTGCGCTGATGGCGGAAGGCGATAAAGCCATCGAAGGGACCGACCGCTCTTCCCTGCGCATCCTCGGTTCCGTGGGCGAGCCGATCAACCCGGAAGCCTGGGAGTGGTACTGGAAGAAGATCGGCAACGAGAAGTGCCCGGTGATGGACACCTGGTGGCAGACCGAAACCGGCGGCTTCATGATCACCCCGATGCCGGGCGCCACGCAGTTGAAAGCCGGTTCGGCCACCCGTCCGTTCTTCGGCGTGCAGCCCGCGCTGGTGGACAACGAAGGCAATCCGCAGGAAGGGGCCACCGAAGGCAACCTGGTGATCGTCGATTCCTGGCCTGGCCAGGCGCGTACCCTGTTCGGCGACCATGAGCGCTTCGAGCAGACCTACTTCTCGACCTTTAAAAACATGTACTTCAGCGGCGACGGCGCGCGCCGGGACGAAGACGGTTATTACTGGATCACCGGACGCGTGGACGATGTGCTGAATGTTTCCGGCCACCGTCTGGGCACGGCGGAGATTGAGTCTGCGCTGGTGTCGCATCCGAAGATTGCCGAAGCGGCAGTTGTCGGCATTCCTCACAACATCAAAGGCCAGGCGATCTACGCCTACGTCACCCTGAACCACGGCGAGGAGCCGTCGCCAGAGCTGTATACCGAGGTGCGCAACTGGGTGCGTAAAGAGATCGGCCCGCTGGCCACGCCGGACGTGCTGCACTGGACCGACTCACTGCCGAAAACCCGTTCCGGCAAGATTATGCGCCGTATTCTGCGCAAAATCGCAGCAGGCGACACCAGCAACCTCGGTGATACCTCAACGCTTGCCGATCCTGGCGTGGTAGACAAACTGCTCGAAGAGAAGCAGGCCATCGCAATGCCTTCCTAGTGTTTTCTCCCTCTCCCCGTGGGAGAGGGCCGGGGTGAGGGCATCAGACCGCACCTTCCTTCCATCACCCTAACCCTCTCCCCATAGGGGAGAGGGGATAAAAACAAACCAACCTTACCTTTGGAGACTCTGTGATGAATAACGATATTTGTCAGCAGATAGAGAATAGTGCGCACTACAAGGAGCTCGTCGAAAAACGGCAACGGTTTGCCTTTATCCTTTCCATCATCATGCTGGTTATTTACGTCGGCTTTATTCTGCTGATCGCCTTTGCGCCGCAGTGGCTCGGTACGCCGCTGCACGCCGGAACCAGCGTTACGCGCGGCATCCCAATTGGCATTGGCGTTATCGTTATTTCGTTTGTGCTGACAGGTGTGTATGTCTGGCGTGCGAACGGTGAATTCGATCGCCTTAACAGAGAAGTTCTGCGCGAGGTAAAAGCATCATGAAGCGAGTCCTGACGGCGCTTGCCGCCACACTTCCCTTTGCTGCCCATGCGGCAGATGCCCTTACCGGCGAGGTCCAGCGCCAGCCAACCAACTGGCAGGCGATTATCATGTTCCTGATTTTCGTGGTGCTAACGCTTTACATCACCTACTGGGCGTCGAAACGCGTGCGCTCCCGTAACGATTACTACACCGCGGGCGGCAACATTACCGGCTTCCAGAACGGGCTGGCGATTGCGGGAGACTTTATGTCTGCCGCCTCGTTCCTCGGGATCTCCGCGCTGGTTTATACCTCGGGGTATGACGGCCTGATCTACTCCCTCGGCTTCCTCGTCGGCTGGCCGATCATTCTGTTCCTGATTGCCGAGCGCCTGCGTAACCTTGGCCGCTACACCTTTGCAGACGTAGCTTCATACCGCCTCAAACAAGGCCCCATCCGCATGCTCTCCGCCTGCGGTTCGCTGGTGGTGGTGGCGCTGTACCTGATTGCCCAGATGGTCGGCGCGGGCAAACTGATCGAGCTGCTGTTCGGTCTGAACTACCACGTCGCGGTGGTGCTGGTAGGCGTGCTGATGGTGATGTACGTCCTGTTCGGCGGCATGCTGGCCACCACCTGGGTACAGATCATCAAAGCGGTACTGCTGCTGTTCGGCGCCAGCTTTATGGCCTTTATGGTAATGAAGCACGTCGGGTTCAGCTTCAATAATCTGTTTACCGAAGCCATGTCAGTGCACCCGAAAGGGGAAGCGATCATGAGCCCGGGCGGGCTGGTGAAAGATCCGATATCCGCGCTCTCGCTCGGTCTCGGCCTGATGTTCGGTACCGCTGGCCTGCCGCATATCCTGATGCGTTTCTTCACGGTGTCTGATGCACGTGAAGCGCGTAAAAGCGTGTTCTACGCCACCGGGTTTATGGGCTACTTCTACATACTGACCTTTATCATCGGCTTTGGCGCGATCATGCTGGTGGGGGCAAACCCGGCGTTTAAAGACGCGGCGGGCGCGCTTATCGGCGGTAACAACATGGCGGCGGTGCATCTGGCCGACGCGGTAGGCGGTAACCTGTTCCTCGGCTTTATCTCTGCCGTGGCCTTCGCCACCATCCTCGCGGTGGTTGCCGGGCTGACGTTGGCTGGTGCGTCTGCGGTATCGCACGATCTCTACGCCAACGTTTTCCGCAAAGGCGCAAGCGAGCGCGATGAGCTGAAAGTCTCCAAAATCACCGTACTGGTGCTGGGCGTCGTCGCCATCCTGCTGGGGATTTTGTTCGAGAAGCAGAACATCGCCTTTATGGTGGGGCTGGCCTTCTCGATTGCGGCAAGCTGTAACTTCCCGATCATTCTGCTCTCCATGTACTGGTCAAAACTGACCACCCGTGGGGCGATGATTGGCGGCTGGCTGGGGCTGCTGACGGCGGTGATTCTGATGATCCTCGGCCCGACCATCTGGGTGCAGATCCTCGGTCACGAAAGCGCTATCTTCCCGTATGAATACCCGGCGCTGTTCTCCATTGCCGTGGCGTTTATTGGGATCTGGTTCTTCTCAGCGACCGACAACTCGCCGGAGGGTAACCTGGAGCGTGAGAAATTCCGCGCCCAGTTTATCCGCTCGCAAACCGGCCTGGGTGTTGAGCAAGGCCGCGCGCACTAAACCTTTTCTCCCCGGTCGCTCTGGCCGGGGAACTTAAAACATCACCCACGCCACCAGCGGCGCGATTAATACCATTGTCACGCCCGAGAGCATCATCACCAGGCTTGCAACAACGCCTTCCTGCTGTCCCAGCTCATACGAACGTGCCGTCCCCGCCCCGTGCGACGCCGCGCCAAACCCTGCCCCTTTCGCCATCCCTTCGAGAATGGAAAGGCGCAGAAACAGCATATCCCCCACTGCCATGCCGAACACGCCGGTCACCACCACAAACAGCGCCACCAGATCCGGCTGTCCGCCGAGCGGTTTAGCCGCCGCCAGCGCGAACGGTGTGGTCACCGAGCGTACCGCCAGGCTGCGCTGGATTTCATCAGACAGGGTAAACAGCCGCGCCAGCCAGACCGAGCTGCACACCGCCACTACCGTCGCGGTGACGACACCCGCGCTGAGCGACATCCAGTGGCGTTTAATAATTGCCAGGTTGTCATACACAGGCACCGCAAAGGCGATAGTCGCCGGGCCGAGCAGCCACAGCAGCCAGTGGGATTCACCAATGTAGTTCTGCCAGGAGATATGGCCGAAGACCAGCATCAGCACCAGCAGGATCGGCGTAAAGACCAGCGGCATCAGCGGCAGCGTGCGAAAGCGGCGATACAGGCGCTTGTTGGCAAAGTAAATGACGACTGTCGCAATCAGGCATAGCACGCTTATCTGAAAGTTAGTCATGCTTCTGCCTGCTGATTTCAAAGCGATACACTTTATCCACCACCCAGGCGGTGGCGCCCAGCACCATCAGCGTGCTCAGGGCGATAACCGCAAAGATGCGCCAGCCGTCGACCATCAGCAGTTGCGCATAATTCACCACCGCCACCACGGCCGGAACGAAGAACAGCAGCATCTCCGCCAGCAGCCAGCGCGCACCGGCCCGCACCCAGCTAAGGGGCAACGCGCGACAGAGGATCAGCGTCAGCATCAGCACCATTCCCACCAGGTTGGCGGGTAAAGGCAGGTTCAGCCAGTCGACAAGATATTCAGCAAAAACAAACAGTCCCGCGTAGAGCAGTACCTGAACCGGTACCTGGAGTCGTTGAACAACGGCAGGCGTAACACGGCTTAACGCCACGGCCATGGGGGTTTTCCTCAGAAATGAGACGAGGCGCCAGTATAGTGAGCGTACGGTATCGACTGAAATGAATTAAAATCATCGAAGGTATAGTTTCGAGGAATAATCATGGACATAAGAACGCTGCGCTATTTTGTCGAGGTGGTTCGCCAGCAAAGTTTTACCCGCGCAGCGGAGAAGTTATTCGTAACCCAGCCTACCATCAGTAAGATGCTGAAAAACCTCGAAGATGAGCTGAACTGTACCCTCCTGATCCGCGACGGGCGCAAGCTGCTGCTGACCGATACCGGTCGCGTGGTGTTCGAGCGCGGGCTGGCAATTCTGGCGGAGTTCCGCCAGCTGGAGGCCGAGCTTGGGGACATCAACCACCTGACAAAAGGGCTGCTGCGGCTCGGCATTCCGCCGATGGTCGGCATGATGATGGCCGGGCCGATTAGCCTGTTTCGCCAGCGCTATCCCGGCGTTGAGCTAAAAATTTCTGAATTTGGCGGCCTGACCGTGCAGCAGGCGGTGATGAACGGTGAACTTGACGTGGCCATGACGGCCCTTCCCGTGGAAGAAGAGAGCGGCCTGGCGACGCTGCCGCTGTTCAGCCACCCGCTGTGCGTGCTGGTGCCGCGCTCCGGCGACTGGCTGAAGATTGAATCAGTAAAACCCGAGCTGCTCGGCGAACACCCGCTGCTGATTTACAACGAAGATTTCGCCTTAAGCCGCCAGCTGATGGCGCTGTTTAACCAGCACAACGTAAAGCCGCGCATTGCGGTGCGCAGCGGCCAATGGGATTTTCTGGCAGCGATGGTACAGGCGGGCGTGGGGATAGCCATTCTGCCGCAGCCGATCTGCGAGCGGCTGGATAAAAAAACGCTGCGCTGGATCCCGCTGGAGAGCGATCTGCACTGGCAGTTAGGGATGATCTGGCGTGAAGGGGTGTATCTGTCGCACAGCGCACAGGCGTGGTTGCAATGCTGTGAGGGGTTTTGGGTACCCTCACCCTAACCCTCTCCCTGTGGGCTGAGGGTTCCCCAGTAATTTTTTTATGCAGAAGCAATAAAGTTGCTTTCTAAATGACTGAGGGCTGTCAGCGATGCCCTGGTCCGGCTGTAAATCGCTGAGGCGTTTGCCTTCCGGCCGGGGCGAGGCGCAGGGATGCGCCGAGAGGGCGGCTTTACAGGGACGTTGCCTCCGCCCGTACCCGATAAGCCGGAAGGAATAAGCCGAGGGCACCGCGAAGCGGCGATTTTCCGCCGGGAGCCCGGGTCGCCAGGGTGGTGGCGACTGAGCCACCCTGGCACGTTCACCGGTCATGTCGTTACAGAGTAGCAAGGAACATAAAGTGAACGGAATGACCACCACCGCCGTATGTTCCCCTCACCCTAACCCTCTCCCCGGAGGGGCGAGGGGATTGCTCAGTGCTCGCATTAATTTGTGGGGAACCCTCAGCCCACAGGGAGAGGGAACCGATCGAGCACGTAGGCCCGGTAAGCGCAGCGCCACCGGGCAATTACAGCGCTACTGATTCTCTATCAACAACGCTTCCAGCAGATCCAGATCGTGCAGCAGCTTTTGCAGCGTCTCGTTGCTGATCTGCCGCGTCGCGCGCAGGTGATACAGCTCGGCACGCTCGGAGCGCAGCGCCGCCAGGCGGAAACGGCGCTCGAGGTTCTCTTCCTGCAACGAACTTTCCACGTCGTTACGTCCGTCAGCACGGCGACGCAAATTACCAATCACGCGTGAACTGACTTCCTTCAGCAGCTGGTTATCAATGTTCTCTTCGGCATCGGCGGCCAGACGCTCCTCCATCTTCTCGATGGCGACAATCGCTACTTCCGCCGTCGCCGCGCGGGCAATCCGCTCTTCCTTATGCTGCTGCGAGGTGTCACCCGCATCAATATGCTGCAGCAGAATCGGCAGCATAATTACGCCGACAAACAGGGAGAAGAGGATCACGCCCGCCGCCAGGAACACCAGCTCGTAGCGCGCCGGGAAGACGTCGCCCGTCGGCAGAAGCAGAGGAATGGAGAGCACACCAGCAAGGGTGATCGCCCCACGAACGCCCGCGAAAGAGGCAATCAGCAGCTCGCGCGTGGTCCAGGAGCCGAACTCCATCGGCTTTTTGGTCAGGAAGCGAACGCTGAACTTCTTCATCGTCCACAGCCAGCCGAAACGCACCAGCATCAGCGAAAGGTAGATGAGTACGATATCGGTAAACAGCATCCACACTTCAACGTTTGGATCCGCTTCGGCCGCGATCAGCGAAGATTCCATAATGCCCGGCAGTTGCAGGCCCAGCAGCAGGAACACCATGCCGTTAAAGACAAACTCGAGCATCGCCCAGGTACTGTTCGCGCGCAGACGCATCGCCAGCGGCGCCCGGCGCATCACGCCGGAACGGGTGATGGTCATCCCCGCGGCTACCGCCGCCAGAATGCCCGACACGCCGATATGTTCGGCAATCAGGTAAGAGGCGAACGGCAGCAGGAACAGCAGGACGATCTGCGTCGCCGGTTCATCGCCGCCCCAGCGGCTGAGGAAGCGCAGCGAACGACCGTACAGCCAGCTTACAACAAAGCCTGCGAGGATACCGCCAATCGCCACCTTGAAGAATTCGAGGGTTGCACCGCCGACGGTAAAGACCATGGTGCCCATGGCTACCGCCACGGCAAACTTCAGGGCGACCAGGCCGGAAGCGTCGTTCATCAGCGCCTCGCCCTGCAAAATGCCCATGATTTTCTTAGGAATGCGCCCTTCGCCCACAATGCCGGACAGCGCCACGGCGTCGGTCGGCGACAGCACGGCAGCCAGCGCAAAGGCGGGTATAAGCGGGATCCCCGGTACGGCCCAGTAGATCAGGAAACCAATCCCGACCACGGTAACGACCACCAGCGCCAGCGCCAGACCGAAGATCTCTCGCCCGTGCTCAAGAAATTCGCGCGTCGGCGTTTTCCAGCCATCGGCAAACAGCAGCGGCGGGATAAACAGCACGAGGAACAGTTCCGGATCGAACTCCACGTGCAGACCGAACGTCGGCCACGCCAGCAGCGCGCCGATAGCTATTTGCATTAAAGGCAGGGGGACCTGGAAGGGCAGTACGCGTGTAACCACCCCGGATAATGAGACCACAAGGGTCATGATGAGTATTGTGAAGAAAATTTCCATGCGTTCCCTGTTTGCTGTGTTTCTTTTCAAGCCAAACCTGAGGCGTCGTGCCTCTTATTCTATCCTCTCCAGAGTAACGTAAAAGACAACGGGATGAGTCCTGAAAATAAAAACGGGCGGCCTGAGCCACCCGTTTTCGCATCAATGGATAACTTAAATTGCCCAGCCGCCCGCGTAGAACGCCACCAGCGCAACGGCGATGACAACGGTACCGATGTTCAGCTTGCGCCACTCACCGGAGACCAGACGCCCAATCACCAGCGAGGCGAAACCGATCATAATGCCGGTCACGATGTTACAGGTCAGCACGATAAAGACCGCGGTGATCAGGCCGGACATGGCATCAACAAAGTCAGCAAAGTCGATTTTCGCCACGTTGCTCAGCATCAGCAGGCCAACGTACATCAGCGCAGGTGCGGTCGCGTAAGCTGGCACCAGATAAGAGAGCGGAGAGAGGAACAGGATCAGCAGGAACAGTACGCCAACGGTAATAGCCGTCAGGCCGGTTTTGCCGCCTGCCGCCGTACCCGCTGCGGACTCAATGTACACTGCCGCTGGCGCTGCACCCACCAGGCCAGAGAAAACGCTGCTCAGGGAGTCGGTGGTCAGCGCTTTGCCGCCGTCAATGATCTGGCCGTCTTTGTCCAGCAGGTTAGCCTGCCCCGCCACCGCGCGGATGGTCCCGGTGGCGTCAAACACCGCGGTCATTACCAGCGCCAGCACGCTTGGCAGGATCACCGGGTTCAGCGCGCCCACAATATCCAGGCTGCCAATCAGGGAGTTACCGTTGTCATCGCTCAGCGACGGCATGGCGAAAATCCCGGAGAAATGAACGGACGGGTCGAAAATCAGGCCGACGATGGACACGCCGATAATGGTCAGCAGAATGCCGCCCGGCACTTTCAGTTTTTCCAGGCCAATGATCACCGCCAGACCCACCAGCGACATAATTACCGGGAAGCTCGCGAAGTTACCCAGCGCAACCGGCAGGCCGTCCAGCGGGTTCTTGATGACCAGACCCACGCCGTTGGCGGCAATCAGCAGCAGGAACAGGCCGATGCCGATACCGGTGCCGTGCGCCACGCCCTGCGGCAGGTTGCGCAAAATCCAGCTACGGATGCCGGTAGCAGAGATCACGGTGAACAGAACACCCATCAGGAACACCGCGCCGAGCGCTACGGGGACGCTGATATGCTGGCCCAGCACCAGGCTGAAGGCGGTAAACGCGGTCAGGGAGATGGCGCACCCGATCGCCAGCGGCAGGTTCGCCCACAGGCCCATCACAATCGAACCCACACCCGCAACCAGGCAGGTGGCAACGAAGACCGCCGCTGGCGGGAAGCCCGCTTTGCCGAGCATGCCCGGCACCACGATGACGGAGTACACCATCGCCAGAAACGTCGTCAGACCGGCAACAACTTCCTGGCGCACGGTGCTGCCGCGAGCAGAAATTTTAAACATGGCGTCAAGTGAACCGCCGGTACGCGCAGATGGCGTAGACATAGAAAACATCCCCTGAAAATTTTTATTGAAAGTCCGTAAGCGTGGTGGAGACTCCACTGCCAGCGAAACGTCAAATCCTTGTGCTGCGTTTGCGACGAAAGGGGCGTCACAAAAAAAGCAAACGTTTAGCTCCGCGCTTACAAAACGGATGGTCAAATGTAGGCAAACGATTATCTAGCCTAATACCCGCCCTTTTCAACTGAACTTTCTCGTTTTTCGCTAAAATTGCCTCATGACGATGAAGAATTAAGCAGAGGATGCGCAAACGTTATCGTCCATGCGCAATTTCGTTACATTTCATCCCCCGCCGGGTATCGTCAGCGGGCCGCCTTTCGCAAGCGTTGTCTGCCAGCCCGGACGTGCCTCCACTCTCTGTTTCCACGCCGCTATGTGGTCGAGATTGTCGATGCCGCCTCTCGCCAGCAGGGCGAAGAGGGGAAAACTCATCTGGATATCAGCCATGGTCAGCGTGTCGCCGGCAAACCAGCTGTTTTCGGCAAGATGATCGTTAATAAAGCGCGCATGCGTTTCCAGCTGGCGGTTGAGATACGCTTTTTGCACCCCCTGCCCCAGCGCCTTACCCAGCGTGCGCAGGCCAAACGGGACGGGGGGTTTGCCGAGGCTGTTAAATACCAGCTTCATTAACAGCAGCGGCATCAAAGATCCTTCGGCGTAATGCAGCCAGAAGCGATACTGCACTTTATGAGCGGGATCTAACGGTTTGAATCGTGACGCCGAATCGTACGTTTCCTGAAGATATTCCAGAATCGCGCCTGATTCAGCCAGAACCAGTCCGTTATCTTCCAGTACCGGGGATTTTCCCAGCGGATGCACTTTTTTGAGCGCGTCTGGTGCGAGCATGGTTTTTTCGCGCTGGTAGCGCACAATCTCATATGTCAGACCCAGCTCTTCCAGCGCCCAGAGGACGCGATGGGAACGAGACTGGTTAAGGTGGTGGACCGTTAGCATGATGTTCTCCGGTGATTCATACTTTTTAACTATAGAAAACTGAACAACTTCACGAAAAAAATTCGGCTAAAATCTCATCATCTCCGGTGGCAAAAACGGCGGCCGGGCATAGAATTAAAGTGTCAGTACAAACCGGAACCTCCTCCATAAGCTCGACACGAGGAGTACTGATGTCGGGGGAAACCCTCCCGTGAGCCAGCGGGATAGAGAGAAAGACAAAGACCGGAAAAAACTAAAGCGCCCTTAGTGGCGCTTTAGTTCTTTATGCTTGTTGCCGGGTGGCGGCTGCGCCTTACCCGGCAAACACCTTTCAATCCTCCTCCAGCAACCGCGCCCCTGTTCCCTGCTCGCCCAACCTGTCACCCGGGTTACGCAGCGGACAATCACTACGTGATAAACACCCGCAACCAATACAGCCATCCAGTTCATCGCGCAGGGCCACCAGCGTGTGAATACGACGTTCCAGTTCTTCTCGCCACTGGGACGACAGCTGCTTCCACTCTTTCGCGCTCAGCGAGTGCCCTTCCGGCAATACGCCGAACGCGTCGCCGATGGTAGCCAGGGGGATGCCGATACGTTGCGCAATTTTAATAATCGCCACGTAGCGGAGCACATCGCGGGTATAGCGCCGCTGGTTTCCGGCGTTACGGATACTTTTTATTAACCCTTTGCTTTCATAGAAGTGGAGCGCCGACACCGCCACGCCGCTTCGTTTCGCCACTTCACCGGGGGTTAACAGCGCTTTGATGCGCGGTAATCTCTTTTCCATAAAACCTCTTTACCTCAAGTTAACTTGAGGAATTATACTCCCCCGCAGAGAAAACGACGAATCAACCAGGACAGATGTCTCCACAGAGGGGTAACCTTATGTCGCATCAGCAAATTATTCAGACGCTTATTGAATGGATTGATGAACATATCGACCAGCCGTTGAACATTGATGTGGTCGCTAAGAAGTCGGGCTATTCGAAATGGTATTTACAGAGAATGTTCCGCACCGTAATGCATCAAACGCTGGGTGACTACATTCGCCAGCGCAGGCTCCTGCTGGCGGCGCAGGCGTTACGCTCAACGCAGCGGCCCATTTTTGATATCGCAATGGATCTGGGCTATGTGTCGCAGCAGACCTTTTCCCGCGTCTTCCGCCGCGAGTTTGACCGTACGCCGAGCGACTACCGCCATCAGCTCAATTAATGCGTGTTAACGCAAGGGTTGCTGCTGCCAGGCCATAAATGCCTGGGGCGGCATCGCTTTCGCGAAGTGCCATCCCTGACAATACTGCACGCCACGCTTCAGCAGCCAGCTCACCTGCTCCCCCGTCTCGACCCCTTCCGCAATGGTTTTCAGCCGCAGGCTTTGCGCCATCTCAATGATGTGCTCGGCAATCAGGTGGCTGGTGCTGTTGGTGGTTAAGGTATCGATAAAAGATTTGTCGATTTTCAGGATATCGACGTTCAGCGAATAGAGATTATGTAGGTTAGAGTAGCCGGTTCCGAAATCATCAATCGCCACTTCATACCCCGCCTGGCGAAACGCCTGAATGACCGGCGTGGTTTTCGGCACGTCAATAAACCCCCGCTCCGTCACCTCAATTTTTATTTGCTGCGCGCGAACCGAGTAAAAGCGGGCTTTGTCGGAGATCAGGGCAATAAGACGCGAAGAGTGAAAATCTGACGCCGACAGGTTAATCGAGACATACAGATCGGGGTGAGCGGCAAGAAAATGGCCCAGATCGGTGAACACCTCCTCCACGACGTAATCCGTAATGCGCGCAATCATCCCCTCTTTTTCGGCCAGGGGAATAAATTCCGCCGGGCTCATAACCTGACCGTTGAATCCTGGCCAGCGCAACAACGCCTCTGCTCCCACGCACTGGTTATTTTTTATATCAATAATGGGCTGATAATGGACGCACAGCTGGCGTTTATTCAGCGCCCGGTGCAGAAGTCGGCCAGGCGAATTGAATTCACGGTGTGTTCGCGACCACACCAGCAAAATAATAATGCTGCAAATCATCCCCAGCGGTAGCGTCAGAGTAGCCTGATGATAAAGCGTTTTATAAAAACGGGCATTGGAGGTTGAAACGATGGCCGCAATGGGCCTCTGCTCTGATTTTACGATCGTATAAAAACGGTCATCTTTCTGAAAAGTCGTTTCCTGATGTCGGAGCATCGAATGCAATAAAGAAATATTGGCTTTCTGACTCACAGAAAAGAATGCATTGCTGACGGTGTCATACACTCCCCACGACAGGGAACGATCGTCTGACATCACCTCACTGTACGAAAGCGGGTTGACCACTGCGACATAATTTCCGCGCTGCATATATATCATTTTATAACCATTAAAAAATGGCGTATCGCGAAAATAATAGATAGCAACGTCGGGTTTACGTGTGTAATTGGCAGCGGGGATGATGTAAGGATGATCCGGCGTAAAAAGGGTCGAGCAGAGAAAGTCCTGGCCTTCAGCATAAATTAAATCGGCAACAAAAAGGCGACCGCGGGAAACGTTCAACATATATTGACGATGCTCCGGCGTACACACTTTACCCTGATATTTTTCTGCGTCTTCCCGGGCCATATCAACCTGTTGAATAACCCGTTCAGTTTTGTTTAAAGCAAGTTCAGCAAACGTGCGCAGCTGAGCGCTGATTTCCGACACGGCTCTAAGCTGGGCAAACCATAGCGCAAGCATCACCGGCAGCATAACTACCATGATAATCCCGACCGCTTTGAGCATTTTGCGCCGCGCGCTACGATTCATTTCCCGCTCTGTATCCCTGCATGTTGTACGCCTGTAGCAATGAAGACCGGCTGCTTTGATAAACAGGTGATTACGTTGCATGAATCATGGGAAGTTAGCAACTGACTTTTGGTATTAAAAATCCTAAAATTCGTGATGCCGATAATATTTTCCCGTAAGCCAAACTAAAAGTATTCATTTCGTTTCTGATAAGGATAATAATTACCCGCGACAGGTGTGGAAAATTTGTTGGCTGAAATAGCCTGCTCTTTGTTCTTATGCTGATTTATAAATAATCAGACGCCAGAACCGTTTTTCCTCTTCCCGTACGCTTGGCGTCATATAATGCCTGATCGGCACGCATCAGTATGGCAGAAGTATCCCGTTGCCCCTGACAGACTTCAACCACCCCGGCGCTGAAAGAGAGTACCAGCGTTTTATCGCCCACACGCAGCGGTTTTGAGATCAGCGCGGCACGCAGCCGGGAAGAGAGCAACGTAGCGGCCATACCATCCGTACGCGCCAGCAGAAGAACAAACTCTTCGCCTCCTACCCGTCCCAGTGCCGACCCGGCCGGGCTCACCTCGCGAATACGGTCGCAAAAGTGAATCAATGCCGCATCGCCAACCTGATGTCCCCACCGATCGTTGATCTGCTTGAAATAATCGAGATCGAACATCAGGAGACAGAAGTGGCTACTGACATCCTGCGGCGAACTGGCAGCCAGCGCCATTTTGAGCCGCTGTAAAATTGTCGAGCGATTCAGACAGCCCGTCAGATCGTCCGTGGTGGCTTTGACGGTCAGCTGCTGTTCTGCTTTTTTACGTTCGGTGATATCGAGGCCAATATTGAGAATGGAGTTATCCGGTAAAAGGATGTTTGACCAGAGGATGGTTAACGGCGTCCCGTCTTTACGCACCGGGTGCCATTCGTACATATCCTTAAGTGGTGCGAAACGAACCGACTCCTGCACGCGCTGTCGCTCCTCGGGATCCGGGTAAAACAGGGCCAACGGATCGGGGTGCTCGCCGATTTCAGTCATACTCCAGCCAAAGACTTTTTCGCATTCGGCGTTCCACAATACACACCGGTTATGTCTGTCAAAGGCGTTCATCAATACCGGAGCACGTTCAAATAAAGTTTTATATTGCGTGACGACGCGCTGCATCTCTTGCGCTGTTTTTTCCCGCACGATGATGTCATCAAAATAATCTTTTAGCTTCTCGACCAATACCACCACGATATTTTTCAATATCGGTAACGAGGTCAGTTTTTCATTAAAAGCCAAAAAGAAATAACCACTGCACTGTCTGCCATGCGCTGAGAGTTTACACAGCACGCCGCTTTGCAGTCGCGCATAGCCCGGGTGCTGAGGGGAAAATACCGCCCGGCCAATATGCTCTTTCCAGTAGATAACGCGCCAGGCGCGGTGATGCCGCTGCAACAGGGTGCTGGCAAGAAAATCCGCCACGTTGAAGGCGTGACACGTCACGTCGCCGGCACAAACCACGCGCGGCCCGTCTGCGGATTCGACACTGACCCACGAGAGATTTGCCCCCAGTGCGCTGTTGATGATTTCCAGCATTTCAACCGGCGAACACTGCGCGTTGAGTTGTGGCATCAGCTTCGCCAGGGCGTGCAGAGCCTGCATGCTGTCGTTAATAATCTCGCGTCTTTTTTCTTTCATTATCTTTTCGCAGGTCATTAATCGAGAGAGCAACCGCAATAACTCATATCTGAATAAAAGAATAAGACCACGAAATCAAAGAGTATGCTGAGTGTTAAAAAAGAATAAAAATCCAAATAATTCAATGTGATGAATTATTTTTGCGGGTACATTTATTGTTCCACACAAGCATAATCCATAGACATACTGCTGTAAACGCTATACAGCCGAGGGTGTTTTGCAAAGGTTTTGCTATCTGAATGAATTAAAAATAAAAATTCCGGCTAAGCGCCGATCTGAGCGAGTACGATATATTTTCCCCGGTTATAAACCCACTTTTACCTCATACGATACTGGCGAATAAAACAGCAAATGTGATATAGTTCACACATCTTATGTAACGAGAAACATTGTTTCATTCCAGTTCGTCTGTTTTGTCGAGGATGGGTTTTATGGCAACCATTACCACCAGCATGGTGCTCCTGCGCTGGCCGTTGTTGAGCGCGGTTTTGATGTTCCTGGCCAGCACGTTAAACATTCAGTTCCGAAAGTCCGACTACGCAGGTCTTGCTGTGATTAGCACCCTGTTAGGGTTGGGTGCCGCATGCTGGTTCGCGACAGGTTTGCTCGGCATTACGCTGGTGGATATGGCCGCCGTCTGGGAAAACATTAAAGTGGTGATGGTTGAAGCCATGAGCCACACTCCGCCAGACTGGCCGATGGTGATTACCTGATAGCCTGTTATAAAAAACCCAGACATTGTCTGGGTTTTTTGTGTTTCACGCGTCTGGATATCAGAACGGGATATCGTCGTCGAAGTCCATTGGCGGTTCGTTAGACGGTGCCGGAGCAGACTGCTGCTGAGGACGAGACTGCGCGCCGCCGCTGAACTGATTGCCGCCCTGAGGCTGTTGAGGCTGACCCCAACCGCCCTGCTGTTGGCCGCCACCTGCCGGTGCGCCACCGCCCTGACGACCACCCAGCATCTGCATGGTGCCGCCTACGTTGACCACCACTTCCGTGGTGTATTTTTCCTGACCGGATTGATCGGTCCATTTGCGGGTACGCAGCTGGCCTTCGATATAGACCTGAGAACCCTTACGCAGATACTCACCGGCCACTTCAGCCAGTTTGCCAAACAGCACAACGCGGTGCCATTCGGTCTGCTCTTTCATTTCACCGGTCGCTTTATCACGCCAGGATTCGGAAGTAGCCAGCGTAATGTTGGCAACTGCGCCACCACTCGGCATGTAGCGTACTTCCGGGTCCTGGCCCAGATTACCGACGAGAATCACCTTGTTTACGCCTCTGCTGGCCATGTTCGTGTCTCCTGAATACGTTTCTTAATAGTGTAAACGCGCGAGTGTACCATTTCCATGCGACACTTTGATAGTTGCGTAGCATGTTCCAGAGTTCTCTCGCGGACTCGACATTGTTACACAGTGAATCAGAAAATGCATTCCAATACTGTATATTCAAACAGGTCATTTTGTGTCATAATTAGCCGTTTCTGACAGCCGTTTGTCCTTCAAACAAATCAGGCAATCCGTGTTCCAACCGGGAAAGGTGAATGGATAAGATCGAAGTTCGGGGCGCCCGCACCCACAATCTCAAGAATATCAACCTCATAATCCCTCGCGACAAACTCATCGTCGTGACCGGGCTTTCGGGGTCTGGCAAATCCTCACTGGCTTTCGACACTTTGTATGCCGAAGGACAGCGTCGTTACGTTGAATCGCTCTCGGCGTACGCGCGTCAGTTCCTGTCGCTGATGGAAAAACCGGATGTCGACCACATTGAAGGGTTGTCTCCTGCTATCTCCATTGAGCAGAAATCCACATCGCATAACCCGCGTTCTACGGTCGGTACCATTACCGAAATCCATGACTACCTGCGTCTGCTGTATGCGCGCGTGGGCGAGCCGCGTTGTCCGGATCATGACGTTCCGCTGGCGGCCCAGACCGTCAGCCAGATGGTGGATAACGTGCTGTCTCAGCCGGAAGGCAAACGCCTGATGCTGCTGGCGCCAATCATTAAAGAGCGTAAGGGTGAACACACCAAAACGCTGGAAAACCTGGCAAGCCAGGGCTATATCCGCGCCCGTATCGATGGCGAAGTGTGTGACCTGTCCGATCCGCCAAAGCTGGAGCTGCAAAAGAAACACACCATCGAAGTGGTGATTGACCGCTTTAAGGTACGTGAAGATCTGGCGACGCGTCTGGCGGAATCCTTTGAAACGGCGCTGGAACTGTCGGGCGGCACGGCGGTGGTGTCAGACATGGACGATGCGAAAGCGGAAGAGCTGCTCTTCTCCGCCAACTTCGCCTGCCCGATTTGCGGCTACAGCATGCGCGAGCTGGAACCGCGCCTGTTCTCGTTCAACAACCCAGCGGGCGCGTGCCCGACCTGTGACGGCCTCGGCGTTCAGCAATATTTCGACCCGGACCGCGTGA
Organism: Enterobacter cloacae complex sp. ECL411; assembly: GCF_021869665.1. Lineage (NCBI taxonomy): Bacteria > Pseudomonadati > Pseudomonadota > Gammaproteobacteria > Enterobacterales > Enterobacteriaceae > Enterobacter > Enterobacter cloacae complex sp. ECL411. The sequence continues at coordinate 335,009 of NZ_CP091486.1, read as the reverse complement.
TCCAGAACCCGGAGCTGTCGCTGGCGGGTGGCGCCATTCGCGGCTGGGATAAGCGTAATTTTTACTACTTCCAGATGCTGAAATCGCTGGCAGAGCACTATAAGTTCGACGTTGAAGCCCCGTGGGCCAGCCTGAGCGCGAACGTACATAAAGTGATCCTGTTCGGTTCCGGCAAAGAGAACATCGAGTTCAAGTACATGAACGATCGCGGTGACACTTCCGTGCGTCGCCACCCGTTCGAAGGGGTGCTGCACAACATGGAGCGCCGATACAAAGAGACCGAATCCAGCGCGGTGCGCGAGGAGCTGGCGAAGTTCATCAGCAACCGCTCCTGCGCCACCTGCGAGGGTACACGTCTGCGTCGCGAAGCGCGTCACGTGTTTGTTGAAAACACGGCGCTGCCGACCATCTCAGACATGAGCATCGGTCACGCAATGGACTTCTTCAACAACCTGAAGCTCTCCGGCCAGCGCGCGAAAATCGCCGAAAAAGTGCTGAAAGAGATCGGCGATCGCCTCAAGTTCCTCGTGAACGTCGGCCTGAACTACCTGACGCTTTCCCGATCGGCTGAAACGCTCTCCGGCGGTGAAGCCCAGCGTATCCGCCTGGCGAGCCAGATTGGCGCGGGCTTAGTCGGCGTGATGTACGTACTGGATGAGCCGTCTATCGGCCTGCACCAGCGCGACAACGAACGCCTGCTCGGCACGCTGGTTCACCTGCGTAACCTTGGCAACACGGTGATTGTGGTTGAGCACGACGAAGACGCCATTCGCGCCGCAGACCACGTGATCGACATCGGCCCGGGCGCTGGCGTGCACGGCGGACAGGTGGTGGCAGAAGGGACGCTGAAAGACATTATGGCGGTGCCCGAGTCGCTGACCGGCCAGTACATGAGCGGCAAGCGCAAAATTGAAGTGCCAAAACAGCGCGTGGCGGCGAACCCGGAAAAAGTGCTGAAGCTAACCGGGGCGCGCGGCAACAACCTGAAAGACGTGACCCTGACGCTGCCTGTCGGGCTGTTTACCTGCATCACCGGCGTGTCCGGTTCCGGTAAATCGACGCTGATCAACGATACGCTGTTCCCGATTGCGCAGACGGCGCTGAACGGCGCGACGCTGGCCGAGCCTGCACCGTACCGCGACATTCAGGGGCTGGAGCATTTCGACAAGGTTATCGATATCGATCAGAGCCCGATTGGCCGCACCCCACGTTCCAACCCGGCGACCTATACTGGCGTCTTTACGCCCGTCCGTGAACTCTTCGCGGGTGTACCGGAAGCGCGTTCGCGCGGCTACACGCCAGGACGTTTCAGCTTTAACGTGCGCGGCGGCCGCTGTGAAGCGTGCCAGGGCGACGGCGTAATCAAGGTTGAGATGCACTTCCTGCCGGATATCTACGTGCCGTGCGACCAGTGTAAAGGCAAGCGCTATAACCGCGAAACGCTGGAGATTAAGTACAAAGGCAAGACCATCCACGAAGTGCTGGATATGACCATCGAAGAGGCACGCGAGTTCTTTGACGCCGTCCCTGCGCTGGCGCGTAAGCTGCAAACCCTCATGGATGTGGGTCTGACCTATATTCGTCTGGGGCAGTCAGCGACAACGCTGTCCGGCGGTGAAGCGCAGCGCGTGAAGCTGGCGCGTGAGCTGTCCAAACGCGGTACCGGTCAGACGCTGTATATTCTGGATGAGCCGACCACCGGCCTGCACTTTGCGGATATCCAGCAGCTGCTGGACGTGCTGCACCAGCTGCGCGATCAGGGCAACACCATCGTGGTGATTGAGCACAACCTGGACGTGATTAAAACCGCGGACTGGATTGTCGATCTCGGCCCGGAAGGCGGCAGCGGCGGCGGTGAAATCCTCGTCTCCGGTACGCCAGAGACCGTTGCAGAGTGCGAAGCCTCGCACACCGCGCGCTTCCTCAAACCGTTGCTGTAATCGTTACACGGAGAGCTGCTGTCGGATCGTTTCCGGCAGCAGTTCTACCGCCTGTTGATACGACGCATCTACCAGGTAGTAAATTTGCGAATCTGGCAGCGAGCCGTCGAGAAACACCGTACTCCAGTGTGCTTTATTCAGATGCTTGCTTGGCCTGACATCATCGTGCTGCTGGCGCAGTAAGTCGGCCAGTTCAGGACTGGTTTTCAGCGATGCCGCAGGACGTCCCTCAACCTCTTTTACCATCGCGAACAACACATCACCCACTTTGATCTGCGTGGCTTTCCAGTCGCTGTGAACGCTCTGTTCTGCGCCCGGCTTGCTCATGCAGTACTGAAGTATCTCCGAAATTGTCATCTTTATTCCCCTTGTAGCGTTGCGATAATTTTACGCGAACCACCGTGAATGCGATGTTCTCCCAGCCAGATCCCCTGCCACGTTCCCAGCAGCAGCCGTCCGTTGTGGACCGGCAGCATCAACGAGACCCCCAGCAAAGAGGATTTGATGTGCGAAGGCATATCATCCGCCCCCTCGTAATCATGGTCATACGGGGCGTTATCCGGGACGGTTTTCAGAAAATACCGCTCCATGTCAGACCGGACGGTGGGATCGCAATTTTCATTGAGCGTGAGAGAAGCAGACGTGTGCTGAAGCAGCAGATGCAGCAAACCCGTTTTGACGCGCGGCAGGTCGCGGATTTGCCCGATGACTTCGTCCGTCACCAGGTGAAATCCGCGTGGTTTTGCGCTTAAGGTCAGGGTCTGTTGATACCACATGTGCTGCTCCGTGTTGAAAGATGAATCTTTCTAAGTGTGCAGCAAGAAAGCGAAAGGTAAAACCCGCGCGGCGAGATTTGCTTAAAAAAGCATTCACCCCGCCGTTAATGCATCAGTATTCGGAGTTAACGATCACCTCTTCGCCAAATTTACCGGCCATTGGCAGCGGTCGGTAGGTGGAGTTCGAGGCGCGTAACACCCGGATGCCTCTTGCTCCCACGTCGTGCGCCGCGGTGATGTCGTTATCTGAATCACCGTAGAACACCTTGATATTTTTCTTTTCCAGCCACTGGGTTTTGGTGTTTTGCCCTTCCTGGTCCCCGGCAAAAATGACCGGATTCATGCTGGCCGCCGGGATCAGAAAATCATCCTGTAGCGTTTTCGAGACGGTTTCGGTTTTGGTCTGGCTACGTCCTGTCACGAAGTAAATGCTGTCGCCGCGCTTTACGTGCATGGCGATCAGCGCGCGGGCAACCTCTTTCGGGATACTGAACTCATCCCAGCCGTTGTTCATCTTTTCCCAGAATTCCGGGTTTTTCAGATAGGCTTCGCTGTCCGGGGAGTACGTTTTTTTGCCGCGCCAGAAACCGGGGCTGGAGAAGAGAACGGTATCGTCAATATCGAAGCCCACGGCCATCGGCGGGCGACCCGTCAGGCTGTTTTCGATTTGTGCCACTGAAACCCAGTGAATGGGGGCCTGTTCGGCAAGAATGGCGGCGGTGGTACCGGTGTAAAGCGGCGTGGGTGCAGAAGCCCGCGCAACAACGGTACTATTAAGCGAGAACAATAAGCAGGCGGCGCTGAGCGCCAGTGTGATCTTGCGCATGTTTTCCCCTGAATATTCAGTTTGTTATCTTTTTATTTTGAGCGGATGGTCCAAAACTATCCGACCATAACCCCAGCGGGAGGGGAAGAAAAGGAGTTTTTACTTATGAAGCTGAATAAAAAGAAGACGATCACAAAGCGCAGAAGAAACGTGTAGACCCGGTAAGCGAAGCACCGCCGGGCAATGACTGGCCCGGCGCGAACAAAAAAGCCGGGTGGCGGCTGCGCCTTACCCGGCCTACATATAGCATGCAAGTAAGTGAATACTTACATTACGGATGCAAACGCCTGCGCCACGCGCTGGACGTTGCCGGCATTCAGCCCCGCCACACACATACGGCCGCTGGCGATCAGGTAGACACCGAACTCTTCGCGCAGGCGATCGACCTGCGCTGCGCTCAGTCCGGTATAGCTGAACATCCCGCGCTGCTTGAGAAGATAATCAAAGTTATGTCCAGGCACGGCCTCTTTCAGAACGTTAACCAGCTCCTGACGCATCGACAGGATGCGCTTACGCATGCCTTCCACTTCCGCAAGCCAGGTGGCTTTCAGCTGATCATCGCCCAGTACGGTCGCGACCACCTGCGCACCAAAATTCGGCGGGCTGGAGTAAATACGGCGGACCGTCGCTTTCAACTGACCGAGTACGCGTCCCGCGGCTTCGGCGTCTTCACACACCACGGACAGACCGCCGACGCGCTCGCCGTAGAGGGAGAAGATTTTTGAGAAAGAGTTGCTGACCAGCGCAGGCAGACCCGCGCTGGCAATCGCGCGAATGGCGTAGGCGTCCTCCTCCATGCCCGCCCCAAAGCCCTGATAGGCGATGTCGAGGAACGGGATCAGGTTACGCGCCTTCAGTACCTCGATCACCGCATCCCACTGGGCATTGGTGAGGTCCGCACCGGTCGGGTTATGGCAGCACGGATGCAGCAATACGATACTGCGCTCCGGCAGGGTGTTCAGTTTTTCCAGCAGCGCATCAACGCGTACGCCGTTGGTTTCGCTGTCGAACCATGGATAGGTCGCAACCTTAAAGCCCGCGCCTTCAAAGATGGCCACGTGGTTTTCCCACGTCGGGTCGCTGACCCACACGCCGGAATCCGGGAAGTACTTTTTCAGGAAATCTGCGCCTACCTTCAGCGCACCCGAGCCACCCAGCGTCTGGATAGTCGCCACGCGCTTTTGCGCGAGCACCGCGTGATCCGCACCAAACAGCAGCGGCGCAATGGTATTACGGTAGGTATTTAACCCTTCCATCGGCAGATAAAGCGAAGCCCCGTGCGGGGTTGCGTTAAGACGCGCTTCGGCTTCGGCAACGGCTTTCAGTTGAGGAATGATGCCGTCCTCGTTGTAATAAAGACCGATGCTGAGGTTCACTTTGTCGCTGCGAGGATCTTCTTTGAAACGCTCCATCAAGGAGAGGATAGGGTCGCCGGCGTAGGCGTCTACTTTCTGAAACACGCGATGTTCTCCGGATTATTATGAGGCAGGATTTTCAACAATAAACCGGAAGCAGGAGAAGGTCGAGAAGGTTATGAAAACCGTTTCTGGATATGCCCACGAATTTGTTCGATACGTTCAGACGTCGACCCTGTGACGCGTAAATACGGGATATTTCGGCGCGCCAGTTCAGCGATATACCACGACTGCTGCCTGCGGCGAAACGCTGCGCCTTGCCTGGTACCGTCCTGTACAAAGGGAAATTCATCGCCGCACAGTACAACCAGCGAATAGTCCCGCCCGGCTAAGTCGTGCAGCGCCTGAGGCGCCGAGCCATACTGGTCGAGGGTATAAAACAGCGTGGTTAAGGGCGACGTATCACAAATCAGATAAGGCGCCGTGCTGGCTGCGTCCTCACGCCGCACCTGCTCGCGCGCAATATGCAGGAGATCGTCGCATTCCAGTACTCCGTTCTTTTCTTCCCAGTATTCGCGCCCGAACTCAGCGACATAGGGCGCGTTAAGCGCTGCTGCCAACGCCCGGGAAAGCGTGCTTTTGCCCGTCGACTCGCCGCCCAATAAGCAAATTCGAAAGACAAAACTCCGGTAAACCTCCGCCGAGAGCATCTCGCGGTAGCGATGAACATCAGAGCGAATAAGCGTGCCTGAGGGCGCATCAGGGCCCTCCGGGCGCTGAAGCCGCACGTGCGTGACCGGTTTGCCAAAACGCTGGCTTAATACGCGGGCAAAGCCATCGCCGTAATCCTCCGCAGTGAATACGGCGTCCGGTCGGCAGTGAAAGAAGCGTTCGCACAGGGTAGCCACGTAGTGTCGGTGGCGATCGGCATCTGCGTCGTTGGGCGGCGGCGGTTCAATATCATGGCCCGCCGCGATCTCTGGCGAAAACACCAGGTGACGACACCGCGGGAAACGCGTCTGTAGCCACTGAAGGCGCTTTTCGGGTTCGCACCCCGGCATTTCCGGTAGCGAATAGCTGATGATAAATACCGTCTCGCACCGGGCAAGCGCAGCGTTGATAAGCAATTCATGTCCTGCGTGTAAGGGCGCGAACTTGCCGACAATCAGACCCTCTGCGTAAGGTTTCATCGCGCGCGGATCTCCTTACGCCATTGATATAAACCGTGCCAGGCGTTAAACCAGAACACCAGATACAGAACCGCGGTCAAATGCAGGCCCCTCATCGCATACAGCGGCACGGCAAGGGTATTGACGGCAAGCCAGACGTACCAGTTCTCCAGGCGTCGGCCCATTAGCATGAACTGCGCCAGGATGCTGAAGGTTAAAATAATGGAGTCCAGCCAGGGCGCCCAGGCGTTGGTATACCGATGCAATAAAAGCCCGTACAGCGCCGCTACTGCCACGGCACAGGCCAGCAGAAGGAGAAAATGTCTGGGGCGGGTTCGCCGCACCGGCAATACCTCTCCGCGGTTTCCTTTCAGCCAGTGCACCCAACCCGTTATGCTCGTGATAATGAAAAAGAGCTGTAGGGTAACATCGGCATAGAGCTGCACTGAATAGAAGACCCAGGCGTATAGCCCGCTGCCGAGAATACCGATCCACCACGTGTTGATATTGTTTCTGGCCGCCAGCCAGACAGAGAGCGCATAGGCCAGACAAGCAGCCATTTCAGATGGTGACATATCCCTTCCCGGATACTGTGATTAGTCGACGTATTTCATCGCTACCCTTGAGGTAAGGCGCGTAATAAGTTCGTAAGCACTCACTTTTGTTATTTCAGCAATACGCTCTACCGGCAGGCCTTCGCCCCACATCACCGCATCGTCCCCCGCTTTATCCTGCGCGTCGGGTCCCAGATCGACACAAATCATGTCCATCGCCACACGGCCGACAATCTTCACTTCGCGACCATTGACCAGTACCGGCGTACCCGTTGGCGCGGCGCGTGGATAGCCGTCGCCGTAGCCCATCGCTACCACGCCAAGCCGCGTGTCGCGCTCACTCGTCCAGGTGCCGCCGTAACCTACCGGCTCCCCTGCTTTGTGCTCACGCACGGCAATCAGCTTTGAAACCAGCGACATCACCGGCTTAAAGCCGAAGTCCGGTCCCCAGGGTTTGTTCTCAAGCGGGGAAACGCCATACAGGATAATCCCCGGACGCGCCCAGTCGAAGTGCGACTGCGGCCACAGCAGAAGGCCGCCGGACGCCGCAATGGAGCGCATCCCCGGTTTGCCTTCGCAGAAGGTGGTGAAGATATCAAGCTGCTGTTCCGTTGCGCCGCATTCAGGCTCATCGGCGCGGGCAAAGTGGCTGACGATATTCACCGGTTGACGCACGTTCTTGCACTGGCACAGCCGCTGATAAAACGCTTCGGCATTCTCCGGGCGCACGCCCAGGCGGTGCATGCCCGTGTCGAGCTTAATCCACACGGTGACCGGCTCGCTCAGTTCGGCCGTTTCCAGCGCGGCCAGCTGTTCTTCGTTATGCACCGCCGTGTGCAGGTGCTGATCGGCAATGGTCGGCAGGTCCGAGGCTTCAAAAAAGCCTTCGAGGAGCAGAATCGGTTGCGTAATTCCACCTGCGCGCAGGCGGAGAGCTTCTTCGAGACGGGCGACGCCAAAAGCGTCGGCATCGGGGAGCGTTCGCGCGGTCTCAAGAAGACCGTGTCCGTAAGCGTTCGCTTTCACGACTGCAACGAGCTTACTGGCGGGCGCCAGTTCTCGCAGACGTTGCAGGTTGTGTCGCAGAGCGCGGCGGTTAATCACAACAGTTGCCGCTTGCATTTGAATTCCTTAGAAATTACTCATCATCATATTGAGGACCGGCATAGTTGTCGAAACGCGACCACTGGCCGTTAAAGGTCAGACGTACCGTACCGATGGGGCCGTTACGTTGCTTACCAATAATAATTTCGGCGATCCCTTTCAGATCGCTGTTCTCGTGATAAACCTCATCACGGTAGATGAACATGATTAAGTCGGCATCCTGCTCGATGGAGCCGGATTCACGCAGGTCGGAGTTGACCGGGCGCTTGTCTGCACGTTGTTCCAGAGAACGGTTTAGCTGCGACAGCGCCACCACCGGCACGTGCAGCTCTTTGGCTAACGCTTTGAGCGAGCGGGAAATTTCGGCAATCTCCAGCGTACGGTTGTCGGAAAGCGACGGAACACGCATCAGCTGGAGGTAGTCAATCATGATAAGGCCGATGCCACCGTGTTCACGGGCGATACGGCGCGCGCGGGAGCGCACTTCCGTCGGCGTCAGGCCGGAGGAGTCATCAATATAGATGTTCCGTTTTTCCAGCAAAATCCCCATGGTGCCGGAGATCCGCGCCCAGTCCTCATCGTCGAGCTGACCGGTACGGATGCGGGTCTGATCCACGCGGGACAGGGATGCCAGAGAACGCATCATGATCTGTTCTGAGGGCATCTCAAGACTGAAGATAAGAACCGGTTTATCCTGCAACATCGCCGCGTTTTCGACGAGGTTCATCGCAAATGTCGTTTTACCCATCGACGGACGCGCCGCGACGATAATCAAATCCGATGGCTGAAGACCTGCCGTTTTCTTGTTGAGATCGTCATAACCGGTGTTCACCCCCGTCACGCCATCGTGCGGCTGCTGGAAAAGCTGCTCAATACGCGCAACGGTGGCGTCGAGCACATCGGCGATGTTTTTCGGACCTTCGTCTTTGTTCGCACGGCTTTCGGCGATTTTAAAGACGCGGGACTCGGCAAGATCAAGTAGATCTTCGCTGGTGCGCCCCTGGGGATCGAAACCGGCCTCGGCGATCTCATTCGCCACCGAGATCATCTCGCGGACAACGGCACGTTCACGGACGATATCAGCGTAAGCGCTGATGTTCGCGGCACTTGGCGTGTTTTTTGACAGTTCTGCCAGATAGGCAAACCCGCCGACACTGTCGAGCTGTCCCAGACGCTCCAGCGATTCTGCGAGTGTAATCAGGTCGATCGGGCTGCCCGACTCCTGCAAACGCGCCATTTCCGTAAAGATGTGGCGGTGCGGGCGGGTATAGAAGTCTTCCGCAACAACGCGCTCGGCGACGTCGTCCCAACGTTCGTTATCCAGCATTAAACCGCCCAACACCGACTGTTCCGCTTCAATCGAGTGCGGCGGGACTTTTAACCCGGCGACCTGATAATCACGTTCACGGGGTTCAGTCTGTTTGTTGAAGGGTTTGTTTCCTGCCATAGTGAATGGAGTTACCGAGATAAAGAGTGGGTCGAAAGATTACCATAATTTTCTAACGGAGGGAGCATGGCAACACGCATTGAGTTCCAGAAACATGGCGGGCCAGACGTACTGCAAGCCGTGGAGTTTACCCCCACAGCACCTGGCGAGAACGAAATCCAGGTTGAAAACAAAGCGATCGGCATTAACTACATCGATACCTATATTCGCGGCGGTCTCTATCCGCCTCCGTCGATGCCGAGCGGACTGGGCACCGAGGCGGCCGGTATCGTCAGCAAAGTGGGCAGCGCGGTTAAGCACATTAAGGAAGGCGATCGCGTGGTGTACGCGCAGTCGGCGCTGGGCGCTTACAGCTCCATCCATAACGTTCCGGCCGAGAAAGCGGCGCTTCTGCCAAATGCGATCGGCTTCGAGCAGGCTGCCGCCTCATTCCTGAAAGGGCTGACGGTCTATTATCTGCTGCGCAAAACCTACGAAATTAAGCCTGACGAGCAATTCCTGTTTCACGCAGCCGCAGGTGGCGTAGGGCTGATTGCCTGCCAGTGGGCGAAAGCCCTGGGGGCGAAGCTGATCGGCACCACAGGCAGCGCGCAAAAAGCGCAGCGCGCGCTGGACGCGGGCGCATGGCAGGTGATCAACTACCGGGAAGAGAGCATCGTTGAGCGGCTGAAAGAGATCACTGGCGGCAAAAAGGTACGCGTGGTGTATGACTCGGTGGGGAAAGACACCTGGGAATCTTCGCTGGACTGCCTGCAACGTCGCGGGCTGATGGTGAGCTTCGGTAACGCCTCCGGGGCTGTCACCGGCGTAAACCTGGGCATTCTGAATCAGAAAGGGTCACTGTATGTCACCCGCCCTTCCCTGCAAGGTTACATCACTAATCGGGAAGAACTTGAGGAAGCCAGCAACGAGCTGTTCTCGCTGATCGCCAGCGGGGTGATCAAAGTGGATGTGGCAGAAGCGCAGAAATATCCGCTGACCGATGCGCAACGTGCGCATGAGGTGCTGGAGAGCCGGGCAACCCAGGGCTCAAGTCTGTTAATTCCCTGAGCCATAAAAAGAAATTGGGCTTCCCATGGGAAGCCCTTTCTTTTTTTTAGTTCGGCTGTATGTAGGGTACAGCTCGATGAATTCTTTAGCGGCAGCCATAGTGACAGATTCGATAAGTAAATCCTATTCTGTTCTAAAGATTGCTGCCGGAAAAGTTGCAGGTATGTGACGTACCCCTCAATACCTTAGTAACGGAAGCGGTTATTACGCTGATAAGTCGGCAGTTTTGGTGATTTAATCGCCCGTATGGCCCATACCACCGCAATCGCCAGAAGTAACCACGGCAAGAGTTTAATCGTCAGGGCAAATAATCCGCCGACAAACATCACCACCGTGGCCACAACGAGCGCGGCCAGAATACCGAGCAGCGACACGCCCGTGACCATCAGCATGATAAAGAAGCCAATCACAAAAAGTAGTTCCAGCATGGTGCTCTCCCACGAGTTCCCGAATGATGCTGCGATCATTACAAGAATCATGCCAAAAATAAGTTGTTGTTCTGAAAGCAAAACGCCCCGCAATGTGTTGCAGGGCGTGGCGTATTTGACCATCTTTTAGCGAAATTTAACGTTTATCCGCAACCAGACGCAGCGCGTGTTCCAGTACCTCAATATCCGCACCGGCTTTATGCGCGTTCTCGCTGAGATAACGACGCCACTGACGCGCACCAGGAATGCCCTGGAACAGGCCAAGCATATGGCGGGTAATGTGGCCCAGATACGTACCATGACTCAGCTCGCGCTCAATGTACGGATACATGGCGCGCACTACGGCCACGGGATCGGTGTCAGCACCCTCAACGCCAAAGATTTCCCGGTCAACCGTCGCCAGAATGCCCGGATTCTGATACGCCTCGCGTCCGACCATCACGCCATCCATATGTTCGAGGTGCGCTTTGGCCTCGTCCAGCGACTTAATACCGCCATTGATCGACATGGTCAGGTGTGGGAAGTCGCGTTTCAGCTGGTACACGCGCGGGTAGTCCAGCGGCGGGATCTCGCGGTTTTCTTTCGGGCTGAGGCCTGAGAGCCAGGCTTTACGGGCGTGGATGATAAACATCTCGCATTCACCCTTCCCTGATACCGTGTTGATGAAATCACACAGAAACTCATAGCTGTCCTGGTCGTCTATGCCGATACGGGTTTTGACCGTGACCGGGATAGAGACGACGTCGCGCATCGCTTTGATGCAGTCCGCCACCAGGTGCGCATTTCCCATCAGACACGCGCCGAACATGCCGTTTTGCACACGGTCGGACGGACAACCGACGTTGAGGTTAATCTCGTCATAGCCGCGTTCTTCGGCCAGCTTCGCGCACTGCGCCAGCGCAGCCGGATCGCTGCCACCGAGTTGCAGCGCAACCGGATGCTCCTCTTCGCTGTACGCCAGATAGTCGCCTTTGCCGTGAATAATTGCGCCGGTAGTGACCATTTCGGTGTATAGCAGCGTATGGCGGGAGAGCTGACGCAGGAAATAGCGGCAATGTCTGTCCGTCCAGTCGAGCATTGGCGCAATGGAAAAACGGTGTGCAGGGAAAGCGGTCTGGAATTCTGACGACATGGCGAAGTTTTAAGCATCTGGTGGAAAAGGGGCGCTACTATAGCACAAAGAAAAGCCGGAGGCGCAGCGCCTCCGGTGGACTTTAGAACGTCATGCTCAACTGTGCCCCTGCGCCCCAGGTCTCGTCTTCGCCATAAAGCCCCATCAGGTCAACGTGGACGGCGTTGAACGGCGCGAAACCGACACCGCCGGTAAAGACGTTGCTGTCGTTCCCTTTCATATCCGCACGATAACCGGCGCGTACTGCCAGCCAGCTCAGTGGCGTGACTTCGGCACCGACGCCAACGTACTGGGAGGTGTCTTCGCTTTTAAAGCCCTTGGTTTCGGTCAGATCGCCGTCTGCGGTAAGCGTGACCAGATCGTTATGCCAGGCGGCCCCGGCAGTGACCAGCGGACGGATCTGATAGGTGTCTTTATAACTCACTACCTCTCCTGTGCGCCCGTTGCGAATGCGGATATCTTTGGTATCGATATCGCGCGACATCAGGTTTTGCCCGCTCACGCCGACCGTCCAGTTTTCACCGAAATCAGCAGCAATACCGGCATCGACGTTGAAGCCAGTGTCGTCGGTACGGTAGCGGCTGTCGTTCCACTTATTACTGTCGTAATCGTAGATTGAGGTAGTGTAGTTATAGAGCCAGGTTTTTTGCAGCTTCGGCGTGACGCCAACGGAAACCGGAACGCCGCCAAGATCGAACTGACGGGCTACCGCAATACCGTAGTCGGACACAATCGCCGCCCGACCAGACGCCGTAGAGTTAAGGTTTTTGGTGATCTGATCGGAACCGTTTAGCGCGGCATCCAGCGCCACACCGGCAGCCACCGCATCGCTTCGTTGTATACCGCGCAGATAATCAATGTCCTGCTGATCGATTGAAGAGCTGACGCGGCCATGTGCATAGCCTTTTGCCATAAAGGCCACGGAAAGGACATCGTTAGGGATACTGACGGCAATCCCCGCCCCTGCGGTGGCGTGTGCGGTTTTGCCTTTCAGGTAGTCCAGCTCATCAGCGAGATCTTTCGCTGCGCCCTGGAACTGATTGATCGAACCTAATGGATCCGTGATGATATCAATGGGGGTCAGACTATCAACCACGTCCTTGTAATGATTGATTTTATCGTTAATGGTATCAATCTCGTCCTGAAGATTGTCTTCATCGGTCACCTGCACGCCAACGGACGGCAAAATGACCGTCACATCATCCTCGGGCTTAGATTTTGCCAGTAACGCGGGGTTGATTAACGCCCCGCTGCCATAGCTGCCTGCTGCCACGCCCGTGCCGCCCATTGCGTCACTACGCGCTTCCGTCCAGGTATTGGCTGCTCCCGCCTGATTTGCCATAAAAAAGGAGACAGCAATGCTAACCATCGAAAATTTAAAATGTTTTTTCACAGTGTGCTCGTAAATAGTTTGTTATTAGTTAACCCTGTCTGTTATCACCCAAACAGGAACGAACTATTGCTGTGAATAAGTACAAAAAGACCCGCTATTTCCCTAAGTTAAATTCCATCCCGGCCTGTTCTAATGTGTGACGACCATCAATATTTATAGAAGAGGAAATTATTTTCGCCCAGGTTTTCCATCGTGCGGGCCAAAAAACTGAGGCGGATGGTCTACCCAGTGGTCTTCGCGCGTCACGGCATACACCGGATTGAGGGGATAGTAGATGCGGTTATGTTTTTTATTAGCCTCACCCACCACCAGTAAGCGCACCTCTTCATCGGTGTTGTTGATAAAGGTATGGCACACCCCCGTGCCGGCAGGAAATCCCACGCTGTCTCCGGGTTCAAGCTTCCACAGATAACCATTGATCCAGGCCTCAGGGTAACCCTCCAGAACGTAAACAAACTCCTCTTCGTCGCTTTCCGCATGCGGATAAGAAGTACGGCGTCCGGGCGGCAGCCGTTCATGGTGAATACCAATGCGGCCGAGACCCAGCTTGCGGGCCAGCGGCGCGCCAATAGAAAACCGTTCATTGCTGTCCGGATACGTTGCGTCATCGGCGCCTTCCACGTCCCGCCAGTGCCGAATACAGTCAGGTCTTTTCATCATGCATTCTCCCCATTTGCGATGCGTCAGGTATAGCACAGCCCGGCGGATCTCGGTGTTTTTAGCAGAACATGATAAAGTGAGGGTTTTCACCCCTTACCACATCCGAGGTGCCCGATGGACAAGTCCACAAAAGAGCTGTTAGCGCAAGCTGAAAAGCTCTGTGCGCAACGCAATGTGCGCCTGACCCCGCAGCGCCTTGAGGTACTGCGTCTGATGAGCCTGCAACAGGGTGCCATCAGCGCTTACGATCTGCTCGACCTGCTGCGTGAAAGCGAGCCGCAGGCAAAACCGCCGACCGTCTATCGGGCGCTGGATTTTCTGCTGGAGCAAGGGTTTGTGCATAAAGTGGAATCAACAAACAGCTATGTGCTGTGCCATCTTTTTGACCAGCCTACTCACACGTCCGCCATGTTTATCTGCGATCGCTGTGGCGTGGTGAAGGAAGAGTGTGCGGAAGGTGTGGAAGATATTATGCATACGCTGGCAGCCAGAATGGGCTTTGCGCTGCGCCATAACGTGATCGAAGCCCACGGCTTATGTTCTGCCTGCGTGGAGGTGGAGTCATGCCGTCATCAGGATGCCTGTCAGCACGATCACTCTATCCTGGTGAAGAAAAAGCCGCGTTAAGGCCAAAGAAAAAGGCGGCTCAGAGCCGCCCTTGGGGATAGTGCCGGTTACCAGCGGTAGTCGTTACGGGTTTCCCAGTCTTTGACTTCGTTTTCCGCCTGATCTTTTTCATAACCGTAGCGCTCCTGGATTTTACCTACCAGCTGATCGCGCTTACCTTCAATGACGGTCATATCGTCATCTGTCAGCTTACCCCACTGTTCTTTCGCTTTACCTTTGAATTGCTTCCAGTTGCCGCCGATTTCGTCTTTATTCATAATCGTGTCCTCGTGTTAAGCGTCTATGAGTGTCGTCCGCTTCGTTCTATTCTGCTGGACGTGATTATTATTGTAGTTAAGGATTCGGCATTTATTTTTATATTCGGAATCTTTAACCGTTACGATATATCGTGCGGGGCTGGAAACCAGGTATTGTTTCGCCAGTGACGACGCCAGATAACGGCCAGCGAAAGGCCACGCAGTGAGAGAAACACCGCCAGCGCGAGCCACAGACCATGATTGCCGAGATACGGCAAGGTCAGCAGCGTCAGGCCGAACCCCGCCGCAGCGACGGCCATGCTGTTGCGCATCTCCGCACCTCGCGTCGCACCAATAAACATGCCGTCCAGCAAATAGCACCACACACCCACCACCGGTAATACGACCTGCCAGAGGATGTAGCGATCGGCCAGCTCACGTAGCGCGGGCAACGAGGTGAGAAGCGCGACAATATGCCCACCAAAACAGGCGTAAACCAGAGCAAAGACCAGCGCCACCAGACCCGCCTGACGACAGGCAGCACGCCAGACTTCGCGTAACTGGCCGCTTTCACGCGCGCCATAAGCCTGCCCTGAATGCGCCTCAACGGCGTAAGCAAAACCATCCAGCGCGTAAGCGGTAAAGGTCAGTAACGTCATGAGCACTGCGTTGACGGCGACGATCTCAGGCCCAAGACGCGCACCAAAAACGGTTAATGCGCCGAAGCAGAGTTGCAGCAGGAGCGAACGGAGCATGATGTCGCGATTAAGCGCCAGCAGCTTACGCATATTGCCGCGCCAGGCCGATTTCAGCAGATCCAGGGTGATACCGCGCATCGCCAGCACGCGCCAGACCATCCCCAAACCGATCAGCAGAGTCCCGTACTCGGCAATTGCCGTAGCCAGCGCCGCGCCCCGGACGTTCATGTGCAGTCCCATCACCAGCCAGAGATCGAGCACAATGTTAAGCAGGTTGCCCACCACCAGCAGGATCACTGGCGCGCGGGCGTACTGCACGCCCAGCAGCCAGCCCAGAAGGACCAGGTTTGCCAGTGAAGCGGGCGCGCTGAGCCAGCGAATTTCGAGGAACCGCCGGGCTTGTTCCAGTACGGCATCGCTGCCGCCTACAATATGGAGCGCAAGATCAATCAGCGGCGTACGCAACAGAACGATTAACGCGCCAGCACCGAACGCCAGAATGAGCGGCTGAACCAGCGCACGCGCCAGACGCAGGGGATCTTTTGCACCATACGCCTGGGCCGTCAGGCCTGTCGTACTCATGCGCAGAAAAAGTAGCAGCATAAAGAGGAAGCTGGTCGCCGTTGCGCCGATCGCGACGCCGCCCAGGTAAATCGGCGAATCGAGATGCCCGATAACTGCCGTATCCACCAGCCCCAGCAGAGGAACGGTAATATTGGAAAAAATCATCGGTAGCGCAAGACGCCACAACGCCTTATCGGCAGAAGTTAGCAATGCCATGGAAATTACCGGAATCAGAAAACAGGCCAGGCTGTAGAGGAACTACAGCCTGTCAGGAAGAGATTACAGCCATTCACCGTTGCGGATAACGCCGACCGCCAGCCCTTCAATAGAGAAGCTCTGCTCGCGGAGATCCACCACAATCGGGGAGAATTCATTGTTTTCAGGCAGAAGCTGCACGGTATTGCCTTGTTTTTTCAGGCGCTTAACCGTCACTTCATCATCAATGCGCGCCACCACGACTTGCCCGTTACGCACGTCCTGCGTTTTGTGTACCGCCAGCAGATCGCCATCCAGAATACCAATATCTTTCATGGACATTCCGCTAACGCGCAGCAGGAAATCGGCGCTCGGCTTGAACATGCCTGGGTCAACCTGATAGTGCCCTTCGATGTGCTGTTGCGCCAGCAGAGGTTCACCTGCGGCTACGCGACCCACCAGCGGAATACCGCTCTCTTCTTCCACCAGCAGACGGATGCCGCGTGAGGCGCCGGAAACAATCTCAATCACGCCCTTACGCGCAAGCGCCTTAAGGTGCTCTTCGGCAGCATTAGGAGAACGGAAGCCCAGACGCTGCGCAATTTCTGCACGCGTGGGTGGCATACCCGTCTGGCCGATATGATCCCGAATGAGATCAAACACCTCTTGCTGCCTGGTCGTTAACGCTTTCATACCGCCCCCTGGGTGTATATACAGTTATGCTGTGAGTATATACAGTCAAAGGCGATTTTGGAACCAAAAACTGCACAAAAAACCAGGGACTTAATTATTCCTCGAGGCTCATCGGAAATGCGACCAAAGTAGCGTGACCCAGGTGATCGCCGCCGTGATAATCGACAGCAGTACGGCAGCGGAACCCATGTCTTTCGCCCGGCCAGACAGTTCATGGAATTCCGACCCGATTCGGTCAACAACGGCCTCAATAGCGCTATTCAGAATTTCCACTATCATCACCAGAAGGACAGATCCGATGAGCAGTACGCGGGTGATAGCATCAACATCAAGGAAGCAGGCGATGACAACGGCAACGAACGCGGCAACCGCTTCCTGGCGGAAAGCGGCTTCATTAACCCATGCGGCGCGGAAACCTTTCCATGAATAACCGGCAGCTTTAATGATTCGAGTTAACCCAGTGGTATTATTGGCCATTAAAAGAACCTTTTATGATAAATAGCGTCAGTAACTAAAGCCGCAGCGCGTTTTGCTGCGACCTGAAGTATGACGGGTAACAACAGAAATTTTGCGCGCTTTCTGTTATCCTTGCGCCGCAATTGCATTATTAACCAGAGGCTTTACATCGTTTATGTCCGGCTGGCCACGAATTTACTACAAATTACTTAATTTACCATTAAGCGTACTGGTAAAAAGTAAGTCTATCCCAGCAGAACCTGCGCTGGAATTAGGGCTCGATACGTCGCGCCCTATTATGTACGTTTTGCCTTATAACTCGAAGGCAGACCTGCTAACGCTTCGCGCTCAATGTCTGGCGCACGATTTACCTGACCCGCTTGAACCGCTGGAAGTCGACGGTACGCTGCTGCCGCGCTACGTGTTCATCCATGGCGGACCGCGCGTGTTCACCTATTACACGCCGAAAGAAGAGTCCATTAAGCTGTTCCATGATTACCTCGATCTGCACCGCAGCAACCCCGATCTGGACGTGCAGATGGTGCCGGTGTCGGTGATGTTTGGCCGTCGTCCGGGGCGTGAAAAAGGGGAAGAGAACCCGCCGCTGCGTATGCTCAACGGCATTCAGAAATTCTTCGCCGTCTCATGGCTGGGACGCGACAGCTTTGTTCGCTTCTCGCCTTCCGTTTCACTGCGCCGCATGGCGGATGAACACGGTACTGACAAAATCATTGCGCAAAAGCTGGCGCGCGTTGCGCGTATGCACTTTGCACGTCAGCGTCTGGCGGCCGTTGGGCCACGTCTCCCGGCGCGTCAGGATCTGTTTAACAAGCTGCTGGCTTCCAAAGCGATTGCCCGTGCCGTAGAAGACGAAGCGCGCAGCAAGAAGATTTCGCACGAGAAAGCGCAGCAGAACGCAATCGCGCTGATGGAAGAGATCGCCGCGAACTTCTCCTACGAGATGATTCGTCTCTCCGACCGTATTCTCGGTTTCACGTGGAACCGCCTCTATCAGGGGATTAACGTCCACAACGCCGAGCGCGTGCGTCAGTTAGCACACGACGGCCACGAGATTGTCTATGTGCCCTGCCACCGCAGCCACATGGACTACCTGCTGCTCTCTTACGTGCTCTATCACCAGGGCCTGGTGCCGCCGCATATTGCTGCCGGTATCAACCTGAACTTCTGGCCAGCAGGTCCGATTTTCCGCCGTCTGGGTGCGTTCTTCATTCGTCGTACCTTCAAGGGTAACAAGCTCTACTCCACCGTTTTCAGGGAGTATCTGGGCGAGCTGTTCAGCCGCGGTTATTCCGTGGAGTACTTTGTTGAAGGCGGTCGCTCCCGTACCGGTCGTCTGCTCGATCCGAAGACCGGCACGCTGTCGATGACCATTCAGGCCATGCTGCGTGGCGGTACGCGTCCTATTACGCTGGTGCCTATTTACATCGGTTATGAACACGTGATGGAAGTGGGCACCTACGCGAAAGAGCTGCGCGGTGCGACCAAAGAGAAAGAGAGTCTGCCGCAGATGCTGCGTGGTCTGAGTAAATTGCGCAATCTCGGCCAGGGCTACGTGAACTTTGGTGAGCCCCTGCCGCTGATGACGTATCTGAACCATCATGTTCCGGAGTGGCGCGAGTCTATTGATCCTATCGAAGCGGTACGTCCGGCCTGGCTGACGCCAACGGTCAACGGCATTGCATCCGAGCTGATGGTACGCATCAACAATGCTGGTGCGGCAAACGCCATGAACCTGTGTTGTACCGCGCTTCTGGCCTCTCGCCAGCGTTCACTGACTCGCGAGCAGCTGACCGAGCAGATTGATTGCTATCTGGATATCATGCGCAACGTGCCGTATTCCGTGGATTCGACCGTGCCGTCTGCCACCGCCAGCGAACTGATCGATCACGCGTTGCAGATGAACAAGTTCGAAGTCGAGAAAGATACGATTGGTGACATCATCATTCTGCCGCGCGAGCAGGCCGTGCTGATGACCTACTACCGTAATAACATCACGCACATGCTGATGCTGCCGTCACTGATGGCAGCCATTATTACCCAGCACCGCCGTATTTCGCGTCAGGAGCTGCTGCGCCATATTCAGGCCATCTATCCGATGCTGAAAGCGGAGCTGTTCCTGCGCTGGAGTAACGATGAGCTGGCGGCAGAGCTCGATAAAATGTCCGCAGAGATGCGTCGTCAGGGGCTGATTACCATCAGTGATGACGAACTGCATATCAATCCGTCACGTTCCCGAACCTTGCAGCTCCTGGCTTCCGGTGCGCGTGAGACGTTGCAGCGCTACGCCATTACCTTCTGGTTATTGAGTGCTAACCCGTCAATCAACCGCGGTACGCTGGAAAAAGAGAGTCGGACGCTGGCCCAGCGCCTGTCCGTTCTGCATGGCATTAACGCCCCGGAATTCTTCGACAAAGCGGTATTCAGCTCCCTGGTGCTGACGCTGCGCGACGAAGGTTACATTAGCGATACGGGCGATGCTGAGCCGGAAGAGACGATGAAGGTTTACCAGATGCTGGCAGAGCTGATTACCGCGGATGTGCGTTTAACGATTGAGAGTTCGACGCAGGGCGAGTGATGTTAAAGCCGGGTGGCGCTAACGCTTACCCGGCCTACATGTTCTGCTAAATCGTAGGCCGGGTAAGGCGAAGCCGCCACCCGGTTTTTTTATGACCAGTAACTCATCGCCAGCCCCATAAACAGCACCAGCCCGACGTAGTTATTATTCAGAAACGCTTTAAAGCAGGCTTCACGCTCGCGCTTCACGATCAGCTTCTGCTGATACGCAAACAGCAGACCCGCCACCAGCACGGACCAGTAAAACTCCCAGTTCAGCCCGTTCAGGCGACCAATCGCCACCATCAACGCCAGCACCGCCACCTGCAATATGCCGATGATCAGTTTGTCGTGACGGCCAAACAGGATCGCTGTCGATTTGATGCCAATCTTGAGATCGTCATCGCGATCGACCATCGCGTATTGGGTATCGTACGCAACGGCCCAGAGAATATTCGCCAGGAACATCAGCCAGCAGCTGAGCGGAACGGACTCGCTGACCGCGGCAAACGCCATGGGAATCGACCAGCCAAATGCCGCACCCAATACCACCTGCGGCAGATGGGTGTATCGCTTCATAAATGGGTAGACCCAGGCCAGCGCCAGAGCAGCGACGGACAGCAGAATGGTCATGGTGTTAAGGGTTAACACCAGCATGAAAGAGAGAAGCACCAGCACCACAAACAGGATGCGCGCCTCTTTCCCGGTCACCTGACCGCTCGGCAAAGGACGATTCGCGGTGCGCTTAACATGTCCATCAAATTTCCGGTCAGCATAGTCGTTGACCACACAGCCCGCAGCGCGCATCAGCCAGACACCCGCCACAAACACCGCCAGGATCCACAGCGGCGGTACGCCCGGCGTGGCAACCCACAACGCCCATAAGGTCGGCCACAGCAGCAGCAGCGCGCCAATGGGTTTATCAGTACGCATCAGGCGGTGATAGGCCAGCAGCTTATTCTGCGTCAGACTCCACTCCATTTTTTCTCCCTCTTAATACAACGGCGATGCAGGCAAAAAGAGTTCCGTCAGTATTAACGGCTTGCCACTCAAACGAAGGCGGGAACGGCGCCCCCACAAATCGGCATCGCAACCAATTTCAATAAAATCACGGGTCAGTTCAGACGAGGTGAACAGATATCGCCCCAGCGGCGTTTTGCCGAGGCGTTGCAGTGCCAGCTCCGGCCCGGAAAGTGTAGACTCAGGAACCACCGTTCGCCCGGCAAGCCACGGCTCGCCATCCGCACAGAGTAAAATTTCACGCAGCCAGTAGCGTTCTTCCTGCGGCAGCAGCGGCAGCTCGCTGGCAATCTCCGCAGGCGAGACAAACCCTTCCTGAATCATCGTCACCGTGACCGTTTTACCCTGTTGCTCAAAACGTTTTGTCATGGAATCTTCCAGCAGCAGCCAGTCCAGCTGTTCCGGGTCAAGCGCAGGGATGTGGTCGAAATAGCGTAGCGCACGCAGCTGCGTTAGCGCGGGGTGTGACATGCCAGACTCTCCGATACATAACGTAAAAGCATTGTATCGCAGATTGGCAAAATGAGGACGGACAAACAGAATTTAACGATCACTATCGCAACAAAGGTGCAACTTAGCCAAAAAAAGTGCGCCCGCGAAGGCGCACCAAACGACTAACAAAATCAGCACTGTGGGGAGACGGTTACCCCTTGCCTTTTACACTGCTGATAAAGGTGGAACGGGCAGTGGTTGAACCTAAACGCTCGGCTTCATCAAGCAGTTTCAGCGCTTTATCGACATCGCCGTTTTTAACTGCCTGCTTGATGGCGTTGTTAAAGTAAGTTTCAGTATCGTTAAGCACCGGCTCGGCTTTTTTCGCCGGGGCCGGGGCTGCGGCTGGTGCTGCGGCTGGCGCGGCATACACAGGCGCGGCAGTATTACCCACCGTTACCGGACCCGGGCCAGATGAGCCAAACAGTGGGCCTACGAGTACGCTGGAGCTGCTGTTGGTTTTCACCTTCAGCTTAAGCAGGCCGTCGGTGGTATGGCGCGCAATCGGATCGGGAATATCGGGAATGGCGTTACCAACCCCTTTGGCATAGGCTTTTGCCGGATCGAGCAGAGTGGTGGTTTGCTGCAAATCTTTTTCAGTGGTGAAGACCAGTACGTAGAGCTTTTGCTGCCCGAGCGCCGGGGTCAGACGCATTACCCCTTCCAGGCGGTCCGCGCTCATTACACCCGGCTCTTGATAGGTAAAATAGCTGCTGGGGAAATAGGCGGAAGGCGTCATGTTCTGATCGAGGATCAGAACGTTCGGCGCAAAAACGCTGGTCTGTTTGTTAACTTCACTGGATAAAGTCAACGTTAGCTCACCGATATTAGCCGGTACGCTATAGGCGGCTACCGGCCCGGTAATGCCAGCCACATTGAGCTGTTGGCCACCTGTCGCAAGCTGTGTGCTCTGCGTTTTGGACTGATCCACCGGCGTCCAGGTTAATTGCTGTAGAGCGGCTGTCGGAATGGCAGGCGCTGCGCTGGTATTCTGCGGTACATAATTGACGTCAGCGAGCGTGACGCCAGGCACACAGGCCAGCAGACCCGCTGACAGGCACAGCGCGA
This sequence comes from Enterobacter cloacae complex sp. ECL411, assembly GCF_021869665.1. NCBI lineage: Bacteria > Pseudomonadati > Pseudomonadota > Gammaproteobacteria > Enterobacterales > Enterobacteriaceae > Enterobacter > Enterobacter cloacae complex sp. ECL411. Next base: position 312,552 of record NZ_CP091486.1, on the reverse strand, counting down.
CGAGATTTTTCTTCATTTTCATTGTTATCACCTCAGAAAGCGTAAGCACTGCGGTGGCCAGGCAATAGCGCGCAGTACCTCAGGAATTGAGGGGCTTTCGCCCCCCAGATTACATCGTCAGATCAGGATGCGGTTACCACCAGATTTCCATCTGGGCGCCGAAGGAGAACTCATCGTCATCGCCGCGGCTGGTAGAGAATCGACCGTTACCGGTGGAGTCAGAGATCGCGTAACGGGTGGCATCGCCGTTACCGTTCTTCGCGTAGCCCCATTTCTCATCCCACTTCGCGTAGGTTGCGAAGACACGGATGGCCGGACGAGACCAGATGCTGTCGCCAGCCTGCCACTGTTGCGCCAGGGTGATTTTGTACTGGCTGTTGCGATCGCCGGTTTCCTGGGATTTGACGTTGTCGTAGCCCACTTCCAGCAGGGTGCTCATGATTGGCGTCCATTTGTACATCGGACGTACACCCACGGTCCACCAGTCACTCCCCTGGTTATCATCCATGTCGAGTTTCTGGTACATACCGACATACATCAGGTCCCACTTGTCGGCCAGGGTGATTGCACCGTGGTCCAGAATGCGCCAGAGGCTGCCGTTGTTATTAATCACATCGTTGGCGTAGTTGGTCGTCGTGCCATCAGGATTCGTGATGGTAAAGCTGGAAGAACCATAGGAACCCTGGCTCAGACCTTTACCCTGCGTGGTCATTGAGTCCATCGCATACTGCAGCACAAACTTGTTATAGCCTTTCAGCATGCTCTGGGTATGTTCAGCGGTGAACATCCAGCCATCTTTCGACGCGCCGTCGGCAAGATCATAGCCGTCGGTCGTGTTCGCGCGGCCATAATCCACACCCAGTTCCAGCACGCCGTCCGGGTTAGTTTCCAGGCCCGCTAAACGCACGTCAAATACGTCGTTCGCGGTATCTTTGGTACGGTCATAGATGTTCTGGCTGCTGAAGGCATAAGAACCGCCAGCTTCCTGGGAACGCGTCGCTGCCAGAGACAGTTTACCGAAGCCCAGATCGATGTTTTCAATACCGGCACCAGGACCAGAGATATCCCAGTAGTAGAAGTCGATCATGTGTACGTCATGACGCTGATAGAAGCGCTTACCGGCCCAGATGGTAGAGCCAGGCAGCCATTCAATCAGGTTTTTACCCTGCACGTTAGCTTCACGGAACGCCGGATCGGTACCTTCCCAGTCATTCTGCTGTGCCACGGAGTACGCTACGTTGGTGTCGAAATAGAAGCTCTTTTCGCCTTCTTTCCACACTTCCTGGCCCAGTTTCAGTTCGGCGTAGGTTTCACATTCGTTACCGAGACGGTATTTACTTTGTGCGCCTGTTGCCTGGAAACATTGTTGTTCACCGCCACTACCCGTCCAGCCGATACCAGAACGAGCATAACCATGGAAATCCACTGCCAGTGCCTGAGCAGACATTACGCCCGCTGCGACGGCAACTGCCAAAGGAAGTTTGCGCAGAGTAATCATTATTCTATCTCCTGAGATCATTGCTTTTCTTTGTAATTGGAATGCTTAAACGCCTGGCTCTTTGTGCAACCGACGACATGCAGTGCCATCCTCACGGAACAGATGGCAACGCTCTGGCGGCAAACCGATAGCGAATGTGGCACCCTCTTCTACCAACACCACGTCATTCTGGCGGTAGACCAGGTTCTGACGGATGGCGGGGATCTGGATATGAATCTGTGTTTCGTGACCAAGCTGTTCGACGACCTGAACTTCACCTTCCAGCGTCACATCAGCGATGTGGCTCGGCAGTAAATGCTCAGGGCGGATACCGAGGGACATATTGGCCCCCACCTGTACATTGGCGCTGTCGACCGGCAGCCAGACTTGCTGACGGTTTGGCAGCTCCACCTGTACCTGTTCGATTGCCGTCGCGGTCACTTTTACGGGCAGGAAGTTCATCTTTGGCGAGCCAATGAAGCCCGCAACAAAGCGGTCTGCCGGGTAGTGATACAGCTCCAGCGGTTTGCCCACCTGCGCCACGCGACCGGCGTCCAGTACCACGATTTTGTCGGCCAGCGTCATCGCTTCGACCTGATCGTGGGTGACGTAAATCATCGTGCGTCCAAGACGCTTGTGCAGACGGGAGATTTCGATACGCATCTGGACGCGCAGGGCGGCATCCAGGTTAGAGAGAGGTTCATCGAGCAGGAACACGCGCGGCTCGGCCACCAGCGTACGGCCGATCGCCACACGCTGACGCTGACCACCGGAGAGCGCCTTCGGTTTACGCTCCAGCAGATGTGCCAGCTGGAGCACTTCCGCCACCTGGGTGACGCGCTGGTTAATGGTCTCTTTTTTCGCGCCGGCCAGCTTCAGGCCAAAGGACATGTTCTCGGCAACGGAAAGATGCGGATAAAGCGCATAAGACTGGAACACCATGCCCACGCCGCGTTCAGCTGGCGGGATGTCGTTCATTCGGGTATCACCAATAAATAAATCGCCACTGGTGATGGTTTCAAGACCGGCAATCATACGCAGCAGAGTAGATTTACCACAGCCTGATGGACCAACGAACACCACAAACTCACCTTCGTGGATGTCCAGATTGATGTCTTTTGACACCACAACGTCGCCCCAGGCTTTCGTTACATTACGCAGCTGTACGCTCGCCATGCCCTTCTCCCTTCGTTACAACCTGTCACCGACAGAAACATTCAAGATAAGTTCACTATGCGTGTTCCATTACTTTCGTGAATCCTCCACCCCCCGGCTTTTTTATGGGGGAGGAGGCGGGAGGATGAGAGAGCAGGCTCTGCGACCGCAGCGGAGGGGCTGAGGCGAAAATCGTGAAGCGGCCTGCAAAATTCAGTGGGTTTTTATGTGCGCCAGCACTCATAACTTAAATTTATGTTACAGGGATCACACAAACAGGGGGTGGGGCGTAGGGACTGGGAGGATGGAAAGAGGATGTCAAATAAGGAGACTGAGTCACGTTGAACCACCTTATGTATCCACGAGCACATCACCAATAAAGGATGGCAGATATGAAGATCAAGACTGGCGCACGCGTTTTCGCATTGTCCGCCCTCGCAGCAATGATGATTTCCGCACCGGCTCTCGCCAAAATTGAAGAAGGTAAGCTGGTTATCTGGATTAACGGCGACAAGGGCTATAACGGTCTGGCCGAAGTGGGCAAAAAATTCGAGAAAGACACCGGTATCAAAGTCACCGTAGAACACCCGGACAAACTGGAAGAGAAGTTCCCGCAGGTTGCGGCAACCGGCGATGGTCCGGACATTATCTTCTGGGCGCATGACCGTTTCGGGGGCTACGCGCAGTCTGGCCTGCTGGCAGAAGTCACGCCAGACAAAGCCTTCCAGGACAAACTGTTCCCGTTCACCTGGGACGCCGTTCGCTATAACGGCAAGCTGATCGCTTACCCAATCGCGGTTGAAGCCCTGTCACTGATTTACAACAAAGACCTGGTGCCAAATCCACCGAAAACCTGGGAAGAGATCCCTGCTCTGGATAAAGAGCTGAAGGCGAAAGGTAAATCCGCTCTGATGTTCAACCTGCAAGAGCCGTACTTCACCTGGCCGCTGATTGCTGCCGACGGCGGCTACGCGTTCAAGTTTGAAAACGGCAAATATGACGTGAAAGACGTGGGCGTGGACAACGCGGGCGCGAAAAAAGGCCTGACCTTCCTGGTTGACCTGATTAAGAACAAACACATGAACGCGGATACCGACTACTCCATCGCGGAAGCGGCGTTCAACAAAGGCGAAACCGCGATGACCATCAACGGTCCGTGGGCCTGGACCAACATCGACAAGAGCAAAGTCAACTACGGCGTGACCCTGCTGCCAACCTTCAACGGCAAGCCGTCTAAACCGTTTGTTGGCGTGCTGAGCGCGGGTATCAACGCCGCCAGCCCGAACAAAGAGCTGGCGAAAGAGTTCCTCGAAAACTACCTGCTGACCGATCAGGGTCTGGATGAAGTGAACAAGGACAAACCGCTGGGCGCCGTTGCGCTGAAATCCTTCCAGGATCAGTTAGCGAAAGATCCACGCATTGCGGCCACCATGGATAACGCCCAGAAAGGCGAAATCATGCCGAACATCCCACAGATGGCTGCGTTCTGGTACGCCACCCGTACCGCCGTCATCAACGCGGCAAGCGGTCGCCAGACTGTTGATGCCGCGCTGAAAGATGCTCAGGGTCGTATTACTAAGTAAGTCTGAAAAACGGCGGGTGGCGCGTGCGCTTACCCGCCCTACGACTACGGCACGATCCGTAGGTCAGGTAAGCGCAGCGCCACCTGACGATAAGTTTCCACCGTTGTAGAGGAAGAACCCCATGGATGTCATTAAAAAGAAACGCTGGTGGCAAAGCGACGCACTGAAGTGGTCAGTGATAGGTCTGCTGTGTCTGCTGGTGGGTTACCTTGTTGTTTTAATGTACGTGCAAGGGGAATACCTTTTTGCCATCATGACGCTGATTTTAAGCTCGGTTGGCCTGTATATTTTCGCCAACCGTAAAGCGTATGCCTGGCGCTATGTCTACCCCGGTGTTGCCGGGATGGGGCTGTTTGTCCTCTTTCCGCTGATCTGCACCATCGCGATTGCCTTTACTAACTACAGCAGCACCAACCAGCTCGCGCAGGAGCGTGCCACCCAGGTGCTTCTGGATCGTTCTTATCAGGCGGGTAAAACCTTTAACTTCGGCCTGTATCCTGCGGGAGATGAATGGAAGTTAGCGCTCACTGACGGTGAGAGCGGCAAAAACTATCTTTCCGACGCGTTCAAATTTGGCGGCGAGCAGAAGCTGGTCTTAAAAGAGGCCGCGGCCCTGCCAGAAGGTGAACGTGCCAACCTGCGTATCATCACTCAAAATCGCCAGGCGCTGACCCAGCTCACCGCTGTGCTGCCCGATGACAGCAAAGTAACCATGAGCTCGCTGCGCCAGTTTTCCGGCACGCAGCCGCTTTATACTCTGGCGGATGACGGCACGCTGACCAACAACCAGAGCGGCGTAAAATACCGCCCGAACAACGATATCGGTTTCTATCAGTCGGTGAATGCCGACGGCAGCTGGGGCGACGACAAGCTCAGCCCGGGCTATACCGTTACCATCGGCTGGGATAACTTTACCCGCGTGTTTACCGACGAAGGCATCCAGAAACCGTTCTTCGCCATCTTCGTCTGGACGGTAGTCTTCTCCATCCTGACCGTGATCCTGACCGTGGCCGTGGGCATGGTGCTGGCCTGTCTCGTTCAGTGGGAGTCCCTGAAAGGAAAAGCGATTTACCGCGTGCTGCTGATTCTGCCGTACGCCGTGCCGTCGTTCATCTCGATTCTGATTTTCAAAGGGTTGTTTAACCAGAGCTTCGGTGAAATCAACATGATGCTGAGCGCGCTGTTCGGCATCAAACCGGCCTGGTTCAGCGACCCGACCACCGCTCGCACGATGATTATCATCGTGAACACCTGGCTCGGTTATCCGTACATGATGATCCTGTGCATGGGGCTGCTGAAGGCCATCCCGGATGACCTGTACGAAGCCTCGGCGATGGACGGCGCGGGTCCGTTCCAGAACTTCTTCAAAATTACCCTGCCGCTGCTCATTAAGCCGCTGACGCCGCTGATGATTGCCAGCTTCGCCTTTAACTTTAACAACTTTGTGCTGATTCAGCTGTTGACCAACGGCGGTCCGGACCGTCTCGGCACCACCACGCCGGCAGGCTATACCGACCTGCTCGTTAGCTACACCTACCGTATCGCCTTCGAAGGCGGCGGTGGCCAGGACTTCGGACTGGCGGCGGCGATTGCCACCCTGATCTTCCTGCTGGTGGGCGCCCTGGCGATCGTGAACCTGAAAGCTACACGTATGAAATTTGACTAAGGAGGGCACTGAACATGGCAATGGTACAACCCAAATCTCAGAAACTGCGCCTCCTCGCGACGCACTTAGGCCTGCTGATTTTCATCGCGGCGATCATGTTCCCGCTGCTGATGGTTATCGCCATCTCCCTGCGTTCGGGGAACTTCGCCACCGGGAGCCTAATCCCGGATGAAATCTCCTGGGAGCACTGGAAACTCGCGCTGGGCTTCAGTGTGGAACACGCGGATGGCCGCGTCACTCCCCCGCCGTTCCCGGTGCTGCTGTGGCTATGGAACTCGGTAAAAGTGGCGACCATCACTGCCATCGGCATCGTGACGCTCTCCACCACCTGTGCTTACGCCTTCGCCCGTATGCGTTTTCCTGGCAAAGCGACCCTGCTGAAAGGGATGCTGATTTTCCAGATGTTCCCGGCGGTGCTGTCACTGGTGGCGTTGTATGCCCTGTTTGATCGTCTGGGCCAGTACGTGCCGTTTATCGGCCTGAACACCCACGGCGGCGTGATCTTCGCCTATCTTGGCGGCATCGCCCTGCATGTGTGGACCATCAAGGGCTATTTCGAAACCATCGATGGTTCACTGGAAGAAGCCGCCGCGCTGGATGGCGCCACCCCGTGGCAGGCGTTCCGTCTGGTGCTGCTGCCGCTGTCGGTGCCGATTCTGGCGGTGGTGTTCATCCTGTCGTTTATCGCGGCGATCACCGAAGTACCGGTCGCCTCTCTGTTACTGCGCGATGTGAACAGCTACACCCTGGCCGTCGGTATGCAGCAATACCTCAACCCGCAAAACTACCTGTGGGGCGACTTTGCCGCGGCGGCCGTACTCTCTGCCATCCCGATTACCGTGGTGTTCCTGCTGGCCCAGCGCTGGCTGGTCAACGGCCTGACGGCGGGCGGTGTGAAAGGTTAAGTTTCATCTGTTATGCCACTGCAACCCTCAACTTTAGACGTATTGTATTGAACCAACTTGTGACTGTTGTTAGGCGCTCTTCGGAGCGCCCTTTTTTTATTCGCGTTTCAGCCGCTTTGAGTTGCACAGCCAGAGGGTGATCACCAGCAGCAGGATCGCCGCCGAGTAGATCAGCACGTCGAGCGGGGATTTATGATCGACGATGATCAGCCGCACAATGGCGGTGATGCCAATATAGACAAAATAGCGCAGCGGGAAGTGAAAGCCGGACTGAAAGTACTTCACAATCAGGGCGATAAATTCAAAGTAGAGAAAGTAGACCACCAGGCCTTCCACCAGCGCGTATTTGCTGGTTTGCTCAGGTGCGAACAGCACATCCGCCAGATGCACCGTCTCTTTACCCAGAAACACGACCAGGATCAGGCCAAGGCTCAGCAGACCGAGGTTCAGCACGGTCTGGAGTATCGTTGAGATAAACTCAACACGCGGACGAGTCAGGGATGTCATACAGCACCTCATTCTCCAGGGCGAGGTTCCTGTATAACGCAAAAATGTGACGGGGATCTATATTTTTTGTTTATGTTTTGTCCATATGAACATTCTTGCCGGGCGGCACTGCGTTTGCCCGGCCTACAAAAATACTTTCGTAGGCCCGGTAAGCGCAGCGCCACCGGGCAAACAAGCATCAGCGGAAGTTAATGTTCTTATCGCTGGTCATATCATACAGCTGGAACTTACGTCCAAGCTGCTGACCGCCGTCGCGCGTCAGCGGCGTCCAGCCCACTGCCGCACGGCTGCGGGTTGGGCCTGACGAGAACAGATCCAGCGGAATCGACACGTACACCCCTTTGGTGAAGTCCCCTTCCCCGTACTCGTCTGGCGAAACGTTGGTGATGGTGGCATAACCGCCTACCACAACGCCGCTGTCGAAGTGTTTGGAGATATCCAGCGTGCCGCCCTTATCGCCCGCCAGGTACTGCCCGACGCTGGCTTTCACCAGCACATCCTGTGCGAACGACGGCGTCCAGTAGGCGGTCAGGTGGCCGGTTTTGACACTGTAGTCGGTGAACTTCATCATGTCCTGCGCGCTGCGCCAGTCACGCTGTTTCACGTAGTTGGCATCAATCCCAAACGCCCAGTTACTGTCGACGGGACGATAAAGCACCTCCGCCCCCGCGCCGCCGAACATGGTTTCCAGATAGCCACCGTAAACCTGGCCGTAGAAGCCGTTACCGAAGTACTGGAAGTAGTTGGCCTGCAGGTTATTCACGTAGATATCGTTCTGCACATATTCGCGAACGCGGGTACGCACGCGCGGCAGTTTTGAATCGTTCGGCGGGTTGGTGTAGTTAAATTTGTCGTAGTTGTTGGCAAGGTTGCCGAACAGACTACCGGTGGTCAACAGGTGGTCGGTCACCCACAGATCCGCCGTCGCCATCGCGCCCAGCTGATACATGTAGAAGTTTTCCGGCCCACCCACGGACTGGTTCAGCACCGGATCGATATGGAAATCGAAGCGGGATTTATCGATATACCAGCCCTGCTCGGTGCTCTCTGGCACCACCGGCTCAACGCGTTTTTGCACCAGCTCGGTTTCATGTCCCAGCGGTTCGCCTTCAAGATGACGTTTAAGGCTGGCAACATCGGTTTCAGTGGTGACCTGCGGCAGGTTGAGACGGTTCTCCGTCACGCGGATCGTGCGGATCCCCTCCGGAAGATCGTTCATGACGATCCGGTTGGCGCGCTCGATCCCTTCGCGGGAGTCGCGGTATTTTACCTGCTCGCCGGTGACGTACAGCGTATCGCCTTTGGTCTGGATCTTCGGATCCGCCAGGCCTGCGTTATATTTCAGCAGCGTCAGCTGGTTCGCTACCACGGAGTGCTGAATGATCGCATCCTGCGGCTCCGGCTGGTATTTGGGCCGCGGGTTATCATTGTAGCGCGGCCGCATGTCGTTAAAGTTGGTGCGCAGCGTAAAGCCAAACATCAGGGTATTACCGCGCTCATAGCTGAGGTTAACGTCGGCCCAGTCGGTGACGCGGTAAATGGCGCCGACGTTAAACTTGCTCTTCTGCTCAATCTTGCCGGCAAAATCTTCGCTGTAGTTATTGCCTTCGTACTCCAGCTTCAGGCGCAGCGGCTGCCATGGCGTTTGATACTCTACGCCTCCAAACAGCGAGGCCGGGCCGTGGAACATCTGGTCACCGTTGATGGAACCCGCTTTTTTGTAGCTGTTATCGCGGTAGCAGTATTTGTCGCTGTAGGTACAGAACGGGTTGGTTACGTTGCCGCTGGTGCCGAGGTAGCCCCAGCCAAGACCCAGCGAGAAATCAAACGGTCCCCAGGCTTTGCTGGCAACGATGTATTCCGCATCAAACAGGCCGGTCCCGCCAATGTCTTTCGCCCCGACGGAGACCTGCGGCATCCAGTAGCTCTCTTCCCACAGGCGCAGCTTCACGTCGAAGGCTTTGTCTTTATAGGTCTGATCGCCGGAGAAGGCGTCCACGCTGCTGTACTGTTTTGTACGCACGTCGGTGTAGCGCAGCGTGGTCTCCAGCCAGGGGAACAGCTGCACGGACGCAGAGTAGTAACGGTACTGATCGTTATCGCGATAGTTAAGGCTGATTTCCCCCTCGCGGGCCATACGCGCGGTCGGGGTTTGCAGTAAGCCCACGCCGCCAAAATCGGACTGCGACGGGCCGATGGGTGCCGGATACGTTTCTGCATGACAGGCGGCACTCACGCACAGTGCAAGCATGCTGTAGAGATAGGTTTTTTTCATTATTCCGGTATCCGCTGTATCAGGGAGCGAAGGATATCGGCATTAAGCCCGTCATACGCTTTCGTCCAGAAATGGTCGGCAAAACCGACAAAAATGATGCTGCCTGGCATAGGTTCTATATGGCGTTTATTCCAGTAAGCCACCGGCGCTTTTTGCGTATGCCCGTCCGGATAGACCACCCAGGCATAGCTGTTATCCGCACCGCTGAGCAAGCTTTGCTCGTCGAGATAGCTCACGACGTCCCGGCCCGGCGTAAACGACTTTTTGCCAGGGCTGCTGATAAGCCCCATCACGGTGACGGTGGAAGGCTGAGCCGGCAGCCACAGGGTATAGTCCCCTTCCAGCGACGGATTGCCGTTTTCGGCGACGCGCACCTCATCCGGATCGAGATTCACCTTCTGGCGACCCGTCACCTTAACCGCCTGAAGCTGCTGACACAGGCTAGTAATGGCCGCGGCATCGTCAGCATCTTCCTGTTGTGCCAGCCCGCTCAGTCGGGCGAGCAGCGCCTGATGTTTTTGTTCCGCTACAATCGTCGCCTGACGCTCGCTGATAACCGCCCCGGTCCACCAGCTTTTCGCCAGCCTCGGCTGCCCCACCAGATCGAGCAGATGCCCGGCATTAGTTAAGGTTTTAGGTTTTTCGCTGTCCGGGGTGTAGACCTGTACCGTTCCCGCAGACCACGCCAGCGGCGAGGCCAGGCTGGCGAGAAGCGCAACGTGAATGAACATTTTCATGATTTCGCCGCCTTGATCAGGGTGGTCTTCACCGGGAAGAAACCGGCACCGAGATACTGTAAGGACTGGCGGATTTGCCCCTCTTCGTCCACCCAGAAGCGGTTATGCCAGGTGGCCTGATCGGTTGTCACCTCTTCATCCAGCACGCGCACCTGCGTTTCGTCGCTGCCCACTTTGACACTGTCCGTACCGTCCCAGCGGAAGGTGGAGCGGGCCGTGGCGTAGCGCACCTGTTTGTGCTCGGTCCAGCCCATCGTGCGCGTCCAGCTTGTGCCATCGACAATCTGATTCGGCTTGATGAGCGGATCTTCAGCCAGGTTGTTCACCTCAAGCAGGTTGTCGCCGCCGAGCAACGTTTTCACGATGCGGGAATGCTGCGTCACGATGGTGGCCTGATCCTGCGTCACCCATTTCTGCTGCCCGTTTTCATCGAAAGCGAGCACCACAAACAGTTGCGGACCATCGTTTAGCTGCATGTACTGGCTGGCATACGGCATGTTCTGAAGTTCGTCATCGGTCAGATGCACGCCCGGCGTGCCGAACATGCTGTCCCACAGTGAGTGGCCCAGCCCTTTGGTGGTAGCTGAGCACGCCTGCAACAGCAGGCAAATCAGGATGATTGCAGGTCGCTTCACGACTCTTCTCCGAAGGGGCGAAATAACCACACCGAAGTGTGGTTATGATTAAAACACCCGGTATTACTGGGTGCTGGTCGTCGTAGTGGTCGTGGTTCCGGTATTGGAGCCATCACCGCCACCGGTTGCCGCCAGCGCGACACCCACGGCTGAACTTACGGCGCTGGTGCTGGCTGCGGTAGAACTCCCCGCAGACGCAGACGTCGCTGCCGACCCTGCTGCTTCCCCGACCTGGACCGGAGCTGCATAGACAGACGTCGCCGCAAGCGCAGATATGGCAAAAATGCCATACAGTACTTTCTTCATAACAATTTCCCTTCAATGAATGAATGGAGATTTGCCCGAAAAGAAATTCAGGCGGATTCGAGTATACACAACTAAAGCAGTGGGTTTACCGTGGGGGTAAATAGGGATGAGGTTTTCAGACTAATGGTTAAAAATGAAAAGAAAAAAGAATTATTGAAATAGATAACCATTCATTATCAAACAGTTATAATATAAACCCATTAAAGTATCACTCCGTATTTTCTTAAAATAACCCTCAGCAATTAACGGGGTAACCGTGTTTTTCGGATTAAACTCAGATTCAGAATTTGAGATAACTAACAGACATCAGGAATTATCCGATAAAAAAATGCCGGCATATCGCCGGCATTGTTCATGACATATTTATTACGCACGCCATGCTTTATAACGGTTAATCAGACCATTGGTGGAGCTGTCGTGGCTATCGATTGCTTTATCGTCACCCAGCTCTGGCAGAATGCGGTTTGCCAGCTGTTTGCCCAGCTCAACGCCCCACTGGTCAAAGGTGAAGATGTTCAGAATAGCGCCCTGAGTGAAGATCTTGTGCTCGTAGAGGGCAATCAGCGCGCCCAGGCTGAACGGCGTAATTTCACGCAGCAGAATGGAGTTAGTTGGACGGTTGCCTTCGAACACTTTGAACGGCACAACGTGTTCCAGGGTTGCCGGATCTTTACCCTGGTCACGGTACTCCTGCTCAACCACCTCGCGGGATTTACCGAACGCCAGCGCTTCGGTCTGGGCGAAGAAGTTAGACAGCAGCTTCGGATGGTGGTCGGAAAGCGGGTTGTGCGTAATCGCCGGGGCGATGAAATCGCACGGTACCATTTTGGTGCCCTGATGGATCAGCTGGTAGAACGCGTGCTGACCGTTGGTGCCCGGCTCGCCCCAGATGATTGGGCCAGTCTGATAATCCACCGCGTTACCGTTACGGTCAACGTACTTGCCGTTGGATTCCATGTTGCCCTGCTGGAAGTAGGCCGCAAAGCGGTGCATATACTGGTCGTACGGCAGAATCGCTTCGGTTTCAGCGCCGAAGAAGTTGTTGTACCAGATCCCAATCAGCGCCAGCAGCACTGGCAGGTTTTTCTCAGGCGCGGTGGTGGAGAAGTGTTTGTCCATCGCGTGCGCGCCGGAGAGCAGCTCAACGAAGTTGTCGAAGCCGACGGACAGGATGATGGACAGACCGATCGCAGACCACAGTGAGTAGCGGCCACCCACCCAGTCCCAGAATTCAAACATGTTCGCAGTATCAATACCGAACTCACCCACCGCTTTACCGTTGGTGGACAGCGCCGCGAAGTGTTTCGCCACGTGCTTTTCGTCGCCCGCGGTTTTCAGGAACCAGTCGCGCGCGCTGTGGGCGTTGGTCATGGTTTCCTGAGTGGTGAAGGTTTTAGACGCCACCAGGAACAGCGTGGTTTCCGGGTTCACCTTTTTCAGCACTTCAGCGATGTGAGTCCCATCGACGTTGGACACGAAGTGCATGTTGAGATGGTTTTTGTACGGGCGCAGCGCCTCGGTCACCATGAACGGGCCGAGGTCAGAGCCGCCGATACCGATGTTTACGACGTCGGTGATCGCTTTGCCGGTGTAGCCTTTCCACTGACCTGAGATGATCGCTTCAGAGAAGGTTTTCATCTTTTCCAGCACCGCGTTCACTTCCGGCATCACATCTTTGCCGTCAACGATAATTGGAGTATTGCTACGGTTGCGCAGCGCCACGTGCAGCACGGCACGGTCTTCGGTGCGGTTGATCTTCTCACCGGAGAACATGGATTTGATGGCATCTGCCAGCTCAGTCTCTTTCGCCAGATCTTGCAGCTTCGCCAGCGTCTCTTCGGTGATACGGTTCTTGGAGAAATCCACCAGCATCAGGTCATCGAAGGTGGCGGAAAACTTGCTGAAACGATCGGCATCTTTCGCGAACAGATCCGCGATAGTGACGTCTTTCATTTCATCAAAATGTTTCTGTAGTGCCTGCCATGCAGCGGTCTGCGTTGGGTTGATGTTTTTCATAGCAATACTCTTCTGATTTGAGAATTGTGACTGCGGTCGATTGTAGCGCCTGCAAATAAAAATTGTGATGGTTTTTATGCCATTGCCCTGGTCTGCATCAAACGCAGGTGAAAAGACCCGAAAAGTATAGCTGCTGTCGCGCCCTTCCGGCGTGGCGAAATGTTGGTCAAAAAGGGGTAAAAAGGAGCATAAAATATGGGCCTGTTATAAGTCCTGTTTCTGAGGGGTACCCCCCCATGAAAAATCCGCATAATCCCAGCATTGACAGGACCTCCCCCGCATTTTATTTATAGGGCCGTATTTTGCGCCTGCACCTGTTCTCGCTTCATTCTTGTGCCAAGGTCGCTCTATTCATTCCCTGACACGAGGTTGTTATGACGAGTTTTGTGGTCGCCAAGTTTGGCGGCACCAGTGTGGCAGACTACGCTGCCATGAACCGCAGCGCCGATGTGGTGCTGGCCGATCCGAATACCCGCCTGGTGGTGCTCTCCGCCTCAGCCGGCGTGACGAACCTGCTGGTTTCTTTGTCTGAAGGACTGGAAGCGACCGAGCGTTTCGTGAAGCTGGATGCACTGCGCAAAATTCAGTTCGACATCCTTGAGCGTCTGCAAAACCCGAACGTCATTCGTGAGGAAGTGGAACGCCTGCTGGAAAATATTACTACCCTGGCAGAAGCCGCTTCACTGGCAACCTCTACCGCTCTAACCGACGAACTGGTCAGCCACGGCGAACTGATGTCCACCCTGCTATTCGTTGAGATCATGCGCGAGCGCAATATTCAGGCGCAGTGGTTCGACGTGCGTAAAGTAATGCGCACCAGCGACCGCTTTGGCCGCGCCGAGCCGGACGTGGAAGCGCTGGCCGAGCTGACCAACCAGCAGCTTGCCCCGCGTCTGGATGAAGGCATAGTGATCACCCAGGGCTTTATCGGCAGCGAAGCCAAAGGGCGCACAACCACGCTGGGCCGTGGCGGCAGCGACTATACCGCCGCCCTGCTGGGTGAAGCCCTGCATGCCACCCGCGTGGATATCTGGACGGACGTGCCGGGCATTTACACCACCGACCCGCGCGTGGTCTCTGCGGCAAAACGCATTGACGTGATCGCCTTTGAAGAAGCGGCTGAAATGGCCACCTTCGGCGCGAAAGTGCTGCATCCAGCCACGCTGCTGCCCGCCGTGCGCAGCGACATTCCGGTCTTCGTTGGCTCCAGTAAAGATCCAAAGGCGGGCGGGACGCTGGTCTGCAAGAAAACCGAGAACCCGCCGCTGTTCCGCGCGCTGGCCCTGCGTCGTAAGCAGACGCTGGTTACCCTGCACAGCCATAATATGCTGCACTCCCGCGGATTCCTGGCGGAAGTGTTTGGCATCCTGGCGCGCCACAATATCTCTGTAGATTTGATTACCACTTCCGAAGTGAGTATTGCGCTGACGCTCGACACCACCGGTTCAACCTCAACGGGTGATACCCTGCTGACGCAGTCGCTGCTGATTGAGCTTTCCGAGCTGTGCCGCGTGGAGGTGGAAGAAGATCTGGCGCTGGTTGCCATCATCGGTAATAAGCTGTCGCGCGCGTGCGGCGTGGGCAAAGAGGTGTTCGGCGTGCTCGACCCGTTCAGCATCCGCATGATTTGCTACGGCGCGTCCAGCTACAACCTCTGCTTCCTGGTCCCTGCCGATCAGGCCGAGCAGGTTGTGCAGAAACTTCATCAGAATTTATTTGAATAAAATTCGTTAGCACGATAAACATTATCCATAAGCCGGGCACAGACCCGGCTTTTTTATAACAAAACAACACGACAATACTGCAAGGAATTCACTATGCTCTCCGCTATCACCCGGCTGTTCCCGTTATGGGCGCTGCTGCTCTCCGTACTCGCGTATTACACTCCCACCACGTTCACGGGCATTGGTCCGTGGGTCACCACGCTACTGATGCTGATTATGTTCGGCATGGGCGTGCATCTAAAAATTGACGATTTCAAACGCGTGCTGTCTCGCCCGGCACCGGTTGCCGCAGGGATTTTCCTGCACTACCTGGTGATGCCGCTCGCGGCCTGGCTGCTGGCGATGGCCTTTAAGATGCCGCCCGACCTTTCCGCCGGGATGGTGCTGGTGGGGAGCGTCGCCAGCGGCACGGCATCTAACGTCATGATCTATCTGGCGAAAGGCGACGTGGCGCTCTCCGTCACTATCTCTTCCGTTTCCACGCTGGTGGGCGTGATTGCCACGCCGCTGTTAACCCGCCTGTACGTGGACGCGCATATCCAGGTGGATGTGATGGGCATGCTGCTCAGCATTCTGCAAATCGTGGTAATCCCGATTGCGCTGGGACTGGTGATCCACCATCTCTTCCCGCGGGTGGTGAAAGCGGTTGAGCCGTATCTGCCCGCGTTTTCGATGGTCTGCATACTTGCCATTATCAGCGCCGTGGTAGCCGGTTCCGCATCGCACATTGCTTCGGTGGGCTTTGTAGTGATCGTCGCGGTTGTGCTGCATAACACCATTGGTCTGCTGGGCGGATACTGGGGCGGAAAGCTGTTTGGTTTCGACGAATCCACCTGCCGCACGCTGGCGATCGAAGTGGGGATGCAGAACTCTGGCCTGGCGGCGGCGCTGGGTAAAATTTACTTCTCACCGCTGGCGGCGCTACCGGGAGCGCTGTTCTCCGTCTGGCACAACCTGTCCGGTTCGCTGTTAGCAGGGTACTGGTCCGGTAAGCCGATTGATGACCAACCGAAAAAAGATGCGGTGAAACAGGGTTAATTGACCCGGCTTGCTTTACACTGAAGCCTCCCCATCAGGAGGCTTCAGCAATGGCTACACCACGTTTGACCCAGAAAGACATGACCGAAGCCGAGCAGCGCGAACTTAAAACGCTTCTCGACCGCGCCCGCATCGCGCATGGCCGCACGCTGACGAACGCCGAAACCAATCAGGTTAAAAAAGAGTACATCGATAAGCTGATGGCGCAACGTGATGCCGCGGCGAAAAAAGCCCGCAAGCTGAAAAAAGAGCAGGCGTATAAACCCGACGCAGAGGCGACTTTTTCCTGGTCGGCCAGCACATCAACCCGTGGAAGGCGCTAATCAGCGCCCTTTCTTTTTGCGCCCCGGCTGGGTAAAGCGTTTTCCGTTGCCCGGCTTGCCTCGCCCTTTCTCTTCCGCCTGCGGTGCCTTCACCACCGGACGCTTAATCGCCTGCGTTTTCGGTTTGGCTTTAGCTTTCGGCTTCGCTTCGGACGAGGAGTTCTCGATAAGTTTGAACAGCTCGATCAGCTCGTCATCCGTTAAGTCACGCCACTCGCCCAGCGGGATGCCAGACAGGCTGACGTTCATGATGCGCGTGCGTTCCAGCTTCGTCACTTCATAACCGAAGTACTCGCACATGCGGCGGATCTGGCGGTTCAGGCCCTGAACCAGCGTGATGCGGAACGCGAATGGTGCTTCTTTTTTGACTTTACACTTCTTCGTCACGGTGCCCAGAATCGGCACGCCAGCGCCCATTCCGCGGATAAACTCGTCCGTCACCAGCTTGTTCACCGTCACGATGTACTCTTTCTCGTGGTCGTTACCGGCACGCAGAATTTTGTTGACCAGATCGCCGTGGTTGGTGAGGAAAATCAGCCCCTGAGAGTCTTTATCCAGACGGCCAATCGGGAAAATGCGGCTGCTGTGGTTCACGAAATCAACAATGTTGTCCCGCTCGCCATCTTCCGTGGTGCTGACAATCCCAACCGGTTTGTTCAACGCGATAAACACCAGGTCTTCGGCATCACGCGGTTCGATGACCTGACCATTCACTTTCACCACATCGCCAGGTACCACCTGATCGCCAATGGTGGCGCGTTTGCCGTTAAGAAACACGTTACCCTGTTCAATGTAACGGTCAGCCTCGCGACGTGAGCAGATCCCGCTCTCGCTAATGTATTTGTTTAATCGGGTTGATTGAGTTGGCAGCATAGTTTCTCCTGTGAAGGGCGAAATATACCTTACCTTGCGCCTGACAAAAAAGTCCTAGTAACCGCTGATCAGAAAATCGAGTGCATCCCGCAATGAAGCACTGCTGTTAGTAAGATCGGCAACGCGTTCACCTAACTCTTTTAGTGATATGCCTGCCATCATGTGCATCATCACCACGCAGGGTTTTCCCGCGACCTCAACGGCGGGAGCGACCAGTACATGCTTCATCAGAACGACCTCTGAAAGTCACTAAAGGAGCCGTTTTCATCAACCCACTGGTTAATGGCGTCAATAGAAGCTTTATTTTCTTCAAGCCACTCTGCGCGCCGATGTTCACGAAATTGCTCCTGCAAAGCCGCCGTTAGCACGGCAGAAAGGTTAAGTTTAAGCCTTCGCGCCTCTTCAAGGATGTCCGGCGACAGGGAAACATTCACTGATTTTTTAATACTATTAGCACCGCGCATGAGAACCCCCATTGGAATGCGCATGAACTGGCGAAGTGTAGCGTAATAAATGAGCACTTCCTATTCCCTTAAAAATGTAAGGGTTGAAGAATAAATTGCTCTTTATGGGGAGTCACGCCTCACAAAACCATTTTGCGAGGCGCTTTCAGAGATTAATACTCATCCCGCTCGTCATCTTCATCCGGCTGCTCCATCACGCTGTATGCCACCGCACAGAACAACGAGTTGAGACGTTTCATATCGCCCAGCAGCCCAAGGTGCAGGGAGCTGGTCTCGATACTCTGCACGTTCTGCTGGTGCAGACGCTCAACGTGGGCGTGCGAGTAGCGCCGGTTGAGGATGCGGAAACGGTGCTTGTTGCGGCGCAGGCGGCGCGCGCTCGGCACGTCGCTGGAGAAGAAGACCGACATCGCCAGCTTCAGGTTGCTGACCAGCTGTTCGTGGAGCGCTTCCAGCTCCTTCAGCCCTTCGACAGAAAACGCCCGACGTGCGGCCAGGGATTTGTCTGCGATTTCACTGCCCATACGCTCGACAATATCCGAAGCCTGCTCCAGGTTAAGCGACATCTCAATAATTTCCGCCCAGCGGCGCGACTCCTCTTCCGCCAGCTCGTCCTGTGGGATCCGCGCCAGATAGAGCTTGATGGCGGTATACAGCACGTTGATATCGTCCGCCAGCCTGCGCAGCTCTTTTTCTTCGCGCGGCTCGCCGTGCATCACCTTTTGCAACCCTTCCAGCATGGTTTCCATCGCGTCACCCATGCGCAGCGTTTCGCGGGCGGCATTCGCGATGGCCAGCGCGGGCGTGTCCAGCACCGAGGTGTCCAGATGCTTCGGTTTAAGGCGCGCGTCCAGCTCCGGTTCATCACGAATTAGCCGCTCGCAGAAGCGGGCCATCGGCGCAGCAAACGGCACCATCGCCAGACAGCGTACCAGGTTGTAGAAGACGTGGAAGTAGATCACCAGCTCCGCTTTCGGCAGAGAGAGATTGTCCATCAGGTTCGCCAGCGGGTGCACAAACGGCAGAATGATCAGGCTACCCACCAGCTTGAAGAGCAAACTCCCCAGCGCCACCCGGCGGGCGGCAGCATTGGCTGCGCTGTTGTTAAGCATCGCCAGCAGGCCAGAGCCAAGATTCGCACCGATGACCAGGCATAGCGCCACCGGGAAAGAGATCGCGCCCGCAGCGGTTAGCGTGGCCGTCAGCAACACGGCCGCCAGGCTGGAGTAGCTGACAATGGCAAACACCGCGCCGATCAGCGCATCCAGCATAATATCGCCGGTTAACGAGGCGAAAATGACCTGCACACCGTTGGCCTGGGTAATCGGCGTAACTGCCTGCACAATCAGCTCCAGCGCTAGCAGGATCAGCCCGAGGCCAATACCGACGCGGCCAAGCTGCCCGGCACGGCTTTGCTTACGGCCGAGGAAGAAAATGACGCCAATAAAAATCAGCAGCGGCGACAGCCAGGAGAGATCGAAGGTCAGGATACGTGCCATCAGCGCGGTACCGACGTCGGCGCCAAGGACAATCACCAGCGCCGGGGCGAGCGCCACCAGATCCTGCGCCACGAACGAGGTGACGAGCATGGTGGTGGCGTTGCTGCTTTGCACCAGCGCCGTGACGCCAATACCCGCACAGAAGGCGAGCGGCTTCTTCTCAACGCTGCCGCTGAGAACGGTACGTAAACGTGCGCCAAACACGCGCATCACGCCGGTACGAACGATATGGGTGCCCCATACCAGCAGTGCGACTGCGGAGAGCAGGTGTAACAACGTCAACACAGTGGGTTTTCCTCCTTATCGTTATCTGTTTTCCTGAGGCTTGTTGCGCGTTATCTTGCCGGATGGCGGCTACGCCTTATCCGGCCTACGCGCAGGCCCGGTCAGCGCAGCGCCGCCGGGCAATATAGTAAGAACTTTCTTCCAGTATAAGGGTTTAAACGTAAGAAAGAGACAAGGCACCATAGCGGTGCCCTGTTTGTTGTAAGGAAAAGTGACGTTAGTCTGCGTCGTAGCCTAAATTCGGCGCCAGCCAGCGTTCCACCTCTGACACGCTCATGCCTTTTCGCAGGGCGTAGTCTTCAATCTGATCCCGCTGAAGCTGTGCCACGGCGAAATACTTGCTGTCCGGGTGGCTGAAATACCAGCCGGAAACGGACGCGCCCGGCCACATGGCGAACGACTCGGTAAGTTTCATGCCGGTATGCGCTTCCACGTCGAGCAGTTTCCAGATAGTGCCCTTCTCGGTGTGTTCCGGGCAGGCCGGATACCCCGGCGCCGGACGAATGCCCTGGTAGTTTTCGCGGATCAGCTCCTCGTTGCTGAGATTCTCATTCGCGGCGTAGCCCCAGTGCACCTTACGTACGCGCTCATGCAGATACTCGGCAAAGGCTTCCGCCAGGCGATCGGCAATCGCTTTCACCATGATTTTGTTGTAATCATCGTGCTGTGCGTCGTACGCGTCCGCCAGCGCGTCTTCTTCCAGACCACCGGTTACGGCAAAGGCGCCGATATAGTCGGCTTTACCGGAGAGTTTCGGTGCGACGAAATCCGCCAGGCAGTAGTTGGCAAAGCCCACTTTCTCGGTTTGCTGGCGCAGATGGTGGCTCACGGCCAGCACATGGGTGCGGGTTTCATCGCGGTAGATTTCTATGTCGTCACCCACGCGGTTCGCCGGGAACAGCCCCACCACGCCGCGCGGGTTGAGGGCTTTCTCTGCGCTCAGTCTGTCGAGCATATCGTTGGCATCTTTAAACAGGCGTTTCGCCTCTTCGCCTACTACCTCATCTTCAAGAATGCGCGGATATTTGCCCGCCAGCGACCAGGTCATGAAGAACGGCGTCCAGTCGATGTAGTTACGCAGCGTTTCGATGCTGGCCGTCACGTCCTGCACGCCCAGACGGTGCGCGACCGGCGGCGTATAGCTGGACCAGTCGAACGCCAGATCGTTATCGCGCGCCGCCTGAAGCGAAACCGGCGGCGTGCGCGGTTTCTTACGTCCATGCTGAATGCGGACGGTTTCATACTCTTTGCGGGTGCGGGCGACAAAGTCATCGCGCTGGGTGTCAGACAGCAGCGCGGAGACCACGCCCACGGTGCGCGAGGCGTTTTGGACATACACCGTCGGCCCACTGTAGTTCTGCTCGATTTTCACTGCGGTGTGGGCTTTCGAGGTGGTTGCCCCGCCAATCAGCAGCGGAATAGTGAAGCCCTGGCGCTCCATCTCTTTTGCCACGTTGACCATTTCGTCCAGCGACGGCGTAATCAGCCCGGAAAGACCAATCAGATCCGCATTCACTTCGCGAGCGGTCCTGAGGATTTTATCCGCCGGGACCATCACGCCAAGATCGATAATTTCGTAGTTATTGCATTGCAGTACCACGCCGACAATGTTTTTGCCGATGTCGTGCACGTCGCCCTTCACGGTGGCAATGACCATCTTACCGTTACTGGAGCCCTTCTCTTTGCTGGCTTCGATAAACGGCTCAAGATAAGCCACGGCCTGCTTCATGACGCGGGCGGATTTCACCACCTGCGGCAGGAACATTTTGCCCTCGCCGAACAGATCGCCGACCACGTTCATGCCGTCCATCAGCGGCCCTTCGATCACTTCAATCGGACGGGCTGCCTGCTGACGCGCTTCCTCGGTATCCTGCTCAATGAACTCAGTAATGCCTTTTACCAGCGAGTATTCCAGACGCTTTCTCACATCCCAGGAACGCCATTCGGCCTGCTGAACGTTGGCTGATTCGTCAGCTTTACTGCCGCGGTATTTTTCCGCCAGATCCAGCATGCGTTCGGTGGCGTCGTCGCGACGGTTGAGGATCACATCTTCTACTGCGTCGCGTAGTTCTGCGGGCAGGTCGTCGTAAATCGCCAGCTGTCCGGCGTTAACGATCCCCATGTCCATCCCGTTGCGGATGGCATAGTAGAGGAACACGGCATGGATGGCCTCACGCACCGGGTCGTTGCCGCGGAACGAGAACGAGACGTTCGACACGCCGCCGGAAATTAGCGCATGCGGTAGCTCGCGTTTGATGTCTTCACACGCGCCGATAAAGTCCTGGGCGTAGTTGTTGTGCTCTTCAATGCCGGTTGCGACAGCAAAGATGTTCGGGTCGAAAATAATGTCTTCCGGCGGGAAGCCCACCTCTTCGGTCAAAATTTTGTACGCCCGGCGGCAAATCTCAATTTTGCGCTCGCGGGTATCGGCCTGGCCCACTTCATCGAAGGCCATCACCACCACGGCGGCCCCGTAGCGACGCACCAGCTTCGCGTGGTGGATAAAGGTATCGACGCCCTCTTTCATTGAGATGGAGTTAACGATGCCTTTGCCCTGAATGCACTTCAGCCCCTTTTCGATGACGTCCCATTTGGAAGAGTCAATCATGATCGGCACGCGGGCGATGTCCGGCTCGCCGGCAATCAGGTTGAGGAAGCGCACCATCGCCGCTTCGGCGTCGAGCATCCCCTCGTCCATGTTGATATCGATGATCTGCGCCCCGCTTTCTACCTGCTGGCGAGCAACGTCCAGCGCTTCGCTGTACTTCTCTTCTTTGATCAGGCGCTTGAACTTCGCAGAACCGGTGACGTTGGTACGTTCACCCACGTTCACAAACAGGCTGTCGTCGCCGATGGTCAACGGCTCAAGGCCGGACAGACGGCAGGCTACCGGAAGCTCGGGTAACTTGCGCGGTGCAAGCCCGGCGACGGCGCGGCTCATGGCGGCGATGTGCTCCGGCGTGGTGCCGCAGCAGCCGCCGACGATGTTGAGGAAGCCAGATTCGGCCCACTCGCGGATTTGCGCCGCCATGGTGTCGGCATCCAGATCGTACTCACCGAATGCATTCGGCAGACCGGCGTTCGGGTGGGCGGTGACGTAGCACTCTGCGATGCGCGAAAGCTCCTGCACGTACTGGCGCAGCTCGTCCGGCCCCAGCGCGCAGTTCAGGCCGAAGGAGAGCGCTTCGGCATGGCGCAGAGAGTTATAAAACGCTTCGGTTGTCTGGCCGGAAAGCGTGCGCCCCGAGGCATCGGTGATGGTGCCGGAAATCATGATCGGCAGGTCAACACCCAGCGCCTCGAACTCCTCTTTCACCGCGTAAATTGCGGCTTTGGCGTTGAGAGTGTCGAATACGGTTTCAATCAGGATCAGGTCGGAACCGCCTTCCACCAGCGCTTTAGTGGACTCACGATACGCGGCCACCAGTTGGTCAAAGGTGATATTGCGGAAGGCTGGATCGTTCACTTCCGGAGAAATCGACGCGGTGCGGTTGGTCGGGCCCAGCACCCCGGCAACATAGCGCGGCTTGTCCGGCGTGCGGGCCGTCCACTCGTCGGCGCAGGCGCGGGCGAGTTTCGCCGCTTCAAAGTTGATCTCCGCCGACAGGGATTCCATCTGGTAATCCGCCATGGCGATGGTTGTCGAGTTGAAGGTGTTGGTTTCTACAATATCCGCACCCGCTTCGAAGTAGGCGTTGTGGATATCCCTGATGACAGAGGGTTTGCTCAACACCAGCAGGTCATTGTTTCCTTTCAGGTCACAAGGCCAGTCGGCAAAGCGCTCGCCGCGGAAATCGTCTTCACTCAGACGATAGCCCTGGATCATGGTGCCCATGCCGCCGTCCAGCACCAGAATTCGTTCATTTAACTGCGCACGCAGTTGCTCTACTTTGCTGCTCACACTTGCTCCCGACAACGTTCAACATGGCCAAAAGGCTGCGTTCCATACTGGCATAATCTCTAAGGGTCGAAAAGTCACACAGCGGTAACATGAGACATGTTCACTATCACTCCTCCGATCAGTCAGGAAAGCGGTTGCAAAACCACCAAATAAAACGAAAATGATTTCCACGATACAGAAAAAGGAGTTCGTCATGGTTACGACCGTTCCCGCTAAACGCGGCAGAAAACCTGCTGCAACCACCGCTGCACAACCTGGCGGACAGGTTCAATCCCTGACGCGCGGCCTGAAGCTGCTGGAATGGATAGCCGAATCGCATGGTAGCGTGGCCCTGACGGAGCTGGCGCAGCAGGCGGGACTGCCGAACTCCACCACTCACCGCCTGTTAACCACCATGCAGCAGCTGGGCTTCGTACGTCAGGTGGGCGAGCTGGGTCACTGGGCGGTTGGCGCGCATGCCTTTATCGTCGGCAGCAGCTTCCTGCAAAGCCGCAACCTGCTGGCGATTGTCCACCCGATTCTGCGCAAGCTGATGGAGGAGTCCGGCGAGACGGTAAACCTGGCCGTGCTGGATCAGAGCGATCATCAGGCGATTATCATCGACCAGGTGCAGTGTACGCAGCTGATGCGCATGTCCGCACCGATTGGCGGCAAGCTGCCGATGCATGCCTCTGGCGCAGGGAAAGCGTTTCTCTCGCAGCTTAGCGAAGAGCAGGTGACGGGTCTGCTGCACCGTAAAGGTCTGCACGCCTACACCCACGCCACCCTGGTGTCGCCGGTGCATCTGAAAGAAGATCTGGCTCTGACCCGCAAGCGCGGCTATTCGTTTGATGACGAAGAACATGCCCTCGGGCTGCGCTGCCTCGCGTCCTGTATTTTCGACGAACACCGCGAGCCGTTTGCCGCCATCTCCATCTCCGGGCCGATTTCACGTATGACCGACGACCGCGTCACCGAGCTGGGTGCGCTGGTGATTAAGGCCGCAAAAGAGGTGACGCTGGCGTATGGTGGGATTCGCTAGGATTGAGGGCGGTCTGGTGCCCTCACCCCGGCCCTCTCCCACAGGGAGAGGGAGAAAACATGATGCCCTTACCCTGCGGGAGAGGGAGAAAAGCGGATGCAAAACCGCTGCTTGCGGCGGTAAGCGTAGACATCTTCCACGTGCCCGTTTTTGATCCGCGCTTGCAGCCCGCGCCAGTAGCTGGCGCGGAACAGATCGGCATGCATCTCTTCAAATAACGGCCCGATGCGTGGGTCCGCACACAGCCAGTGGCGAAACTCCTCCGGAAACACATCGCCCGGCGAGACGCTGTACCAAGGCTCGCTGGACAGTTCATCTTCCGGGTAGCGCGGCGGCGGGATATCGCGGAAGTTCACCTCGGTCATGTAGCAAATTTCATCGTAATCGTAGAACACCACCCGCCCGTGACGGGTGACGCCGAAGTTTTTAAACAGCATATCCCCGGGGAAAATATTGGCAGCGGCGAGCTGGCGGATGGCGTTGCCGTACTCTTCGATGGCATCACGTAAAGCCTGGCCCTCTGACTGTTCCAGCCAGATATTTAGCGGCACCATACGGCGCTCAATGTAGAGATGGCTGATCGCAATCTTATCGCCAAGATCGGTAATTTTCGTCGGCGCTTCCTGCATGAGCAGCGTCATTAGCGCCGGATCGATCTGCTGCTTATCCAGCACAAAGTTTTCAAACTCCTGGGTATCGGCCATTCGCCCGACGCGATCGTGCTCTTTTACCAGCTGATAGCAGGCACGGACGTGGGCTGCGGTCATCTCTTTCTGCGGGGCGAATTTATCCTTAATCACCTTAAACACCCGGTCGAATCCCGGCAGTGTGAAAACCAGCATCACCATGCCGCGGATACCCGGCGCTTCGATAAACTGCTCATCAGCCGTGGTGACATAACGCAGGTATTCCCGATAACTCTCCGTTTTGGCATGCTTCTGACAGCCAATCGCCATATACAGCTCGGCGGTGGTTTTGCCCGGCAGGATCTCGCGCAGCCACTCCACCAGGGCGGCGGGCAGCGGGGCGTAGACCATGAAATAGGAGCGGGCGAAGCCAAATACGATACTCGCCTCAGCGCTGGTAGTCAGGCAGGTATCGACAAACAGTTCGCCGTCGTCGGTACGGTGAATGGGCAGCAGAAACGGCACGATGGCTGTCGGCGTAACCAGTTTACCCACCAGCCAGGCGGCCTTATTCCGGTAGAAAAGCTCGTTGGCAACCTGCAAATGGCTGCGGCTGAGCACCGCCTCGCCGAAGGTTTCACTGAGATACGCGTGGATATAGCCGATATCCCGGGGTTTATTCTGCCACGGCAGGCGCAGCGGCAAATCCGTTAAGACGCGGTGCAGGAGCTTTTCCCAGCCGCGATCGGGAAAGAAATCTTTCGCCAGCGGACGCGGAATGGTTCGGAAGCGTCGCTCGGGCTGGGAGCTGAAGATAAATAACCGCTCAGGAGATAATGAGCGGTGGTCAAATAACCGGCAATAGACGGAGTTGAAAAAGCTCTCCGCAATCTCGAAGCGCGGGTAGTCGGGTAACAGATGGGTGTAATGCTCTTTCACGCGCAGTAAAAATTCCGCATCCGGGCTTTTACCGTCGGTGATACAGCGCAGTTGTTCCACCACCAGACCTACGTGGTGATCATAAAGATGGATACGCTGCTTCATGGCCTGCTGAACCGCATGCCAGTCGGCGTGCTCAAAACGCTGTTGCGCGCCAGAGGTAACTTCCAGAAAGCGGCCATACTGGGCATCGAAGCCCTGCAAAATAGTTTGGGCTATCAGTAATTCCAGACCACGCGACATATATTCCCCTCACCCCAACCCTCTCCCCGAGGGGGAGAGGGGGAAAGATCAGAACTGTGCTTCTTCCGTTGAGCCCGTTAATGCCGTGACGGAGGAAGTCCCGCCCTGAATAATCGTGGTCACATTATCGAAATAGCCGGTTCCCACCTCCTGTTGGTGCGAAACGAAGGTATATCCTTCTTTGCCCGCCGCAAATTCTGGCTGCTGTACCTTCTCAACGTAGTGCTTCATGCCTTCGCCCTGCGCGTAGGCGTGCGCCAGGTCGAACATGTTGAACCACATGCTGTGGATACCCGCCAGGGTGATGAACTGGTACTTGTAGCCCATATCTGACAATTGCTGCTGGAAGCTGGCGATGGTCGTATCGTCCAGATTCTTTTGCCAGTTGAAGGACGGCGAACAGTTATAGGCCAGCAGCTTGCCCGGATACTTCGCATGAATCGCATCGGCAAAGCGCTTCGCCAGCGCCAGATCCGGCGTGGAGGTTTCACACCAGACCAGGTCAGCGTAAGGGGCATACGCCAGGCCGCGGCTGATCGCCTGTTCAATACCGGCATGCGTGCGATAGAACCCTTCGCTGGTACGTTCGCCGGTAACGAATTCACTGTCGTACGGGTCGCAGTCAGAGGTGATCAAGTCCGCCGCGTCCGCATCGGTACGGGCAATCACCAGCGTCGGCACGCCGAGCACGTCAGCAGCCAGACGCGCAGCAACCAGCTTCTGGATCGCTTCCTGGGTTGGCACCAGCACTTTCCCGCCCATATGCCCGCACTTCTTCACCGACGCCAGCTGATCTTCAAAGTGTACGGCCGCTGCACCGGCCTCAATCATCGATTTCATCAGCTCAAAGGCGTTCAGCACGCCGCCGAAACCGGCTTCCGCATCGGCGACGATCGGCAGGAAATAGTCGATAAAACGCGGATCGTGGGGTTCGATGCCCGCAGCCCACTGGATCTGATCCGCACGACGGAAGGTATTGTTGATCCGATCCACCACTGACGGCACCGAGTTCGCCGGGTAAAGAGATTGATCCGGATACATGCTGGAGGCCAGGTTAGCATCCGCCGCGACCTGCCAGCCGGAAAGATAGATAGCTTCAATGCCGGCCTTCGCCTGCTGCAATGCCTGACCGCCAGTCAGTGCGCCGAGGCTGTTGATATAACCTTTTTTAGACCCCCCGTGCAGAAGATCCCACATTTTCGCCGCGCCGTTCTGCGCCAGCGTACACTCCGGGTTAACCGAGCCGCGTAACTTCACCACTTCCTCTGCGCTGTACGGACGGCGAATGCCTTCCCAGCGCGGTTGGGTCCACTCTTTTTGTAACTCTTCGATCTGTTGGGTACGGGTTTTCATGTGCAGATGCTCCATATTGTTATGTGGTGAATTACGCCAGGAAGCGGTAGCCCGGCAGGGTCAGGAAGTCGATTAAGTCATCAGAGGTGGTGATTTGCTCCATCAGGCGCGCAGCGTCATTAAAACGCCCGCTGCTGAAGCGGTGCTCGCCCAGTTCGTCCTGGATGACCCGCATCTCTTCGGCCAGCATCTGACGGAACAGGGCTTTGGTGACCGGTTTGCCGTTGCTGAGCGTTTTTTGATGATGGATCCACTGCCAGATGGAGGTACGTGAAATTTCCGCCGTGGCGGCATCTTCCATCAGGCCGTAGATCGGCACGCAGCCGTTGCCGGAGATCCATGCCTCGATGTACTGCACGGCGACGCGAATATTGGCGCGCATGCCCTCTTCCGTACGCTCGCCCGCACACGGCGCAAGCAACTGTTCTTCTGCGATTGGCGCATCGTCTTCACGGGTGACAAACAGCTGGTTTTTGTTATCGCCGAGTACGCGGTTGAAGACCTCCATCGCCGTGTCGGCCAGACCGGGGTGGGCAATCCACGTCCCGTCGTGGCCGTTACGGGCTTCCAGTTCTTTATCGGCTTTCACCTTGTTGAGCACCTGGTTGTTACGCTCAGCATCTTTGCTCGGGATAAAGGCCGCCATACCGCCCATCGCAAAGGCGCCGCGTTTGTGGCAGGTCTTAATCAGCAGGCGCGAGTAGGCGCTGAGGAAGGGTTTATCCATGGTGACAACCTGACGATCCGGCAATACCCGGTCGGCATGGTTTTTCAGGGTTTTGATGTAGCTGAAGATGTAATCCCAGCGGCCGCAGTTCAGGCCCACAATATGGTCACGCAGCGCATGGAGGATCTCATGCATCTGGAATACGGCTGGCAGGGTTTCAATCAGCAGCGTGGCCTTAATGGTGCCGCGCGGCAGGCTGAAGCGGTCTTCTGCGTAGCTGAAGACTTCACTCCACCACGCCGCTTCCTGCCAGGACTGGGTTTTCGGCAGATAGAAATAGGGGCCGCTGCCTTTCGCCAGCAGGTTCTTATGGTTGTGGAAGAAGTACAGCGCAAAGTCGAACAGGCTGCCCGGAATCGCTTCTCCGCGCCACGTAACGTGTTTTTCTGGCAAATGCAGACCGCGTACGCGGCAGATCAGCACCGCCGGATTCGGTTTGAGCTGGTAAATTTTACCGGCTTCGTTGGTATAGCTGATGGTGCCGTTGACGGCGTCGCGCAGGTTGATTTGCCCGTCGATAACTTTCTGCCAGTCCGGCGCGAGGGAATCTTCGAAGTCCGCCATAAATACTTTGACGTTGGCATTCATGGCGTTAATCACCATTTTGCGCTCTACCGGGCCGGTGATCTCTACGCGACGATCCTGTAAATCTTCAGGGATTCCGCGAATTTTCCATTCACCATGACGAATGGAAGCGGTTTCCGAAATAAACCCTGGCAACTTGCCGTTATCGATCTCCTGCTGTTGATGAATGCGTGCCGCCAGCAGTTTATTACGCTGTGGCGTAAAGCGAGTCACCAGTTCAGTCAGAAACTCTACCGCTTCTGCCGTCAAAACTTGCTGTTCTTGCTCGCCATTCGGCTGGGTAAAGGTCAGTTCATCGACCGTTGTTGCCTGTTGAGTCATCGTTCTGCTCCTCATCAAAGATCCAAAATCACGCCCCCGATGCGAGCGAAAGATCGTTGTGTAGTTTTCGCTCAGCAGAATTAAGACTATCTATAATTTTTCCAAAATCAAAAACAATTTCCATTTTAATTCATATCCAATCACAACTGTATGATTAATATGGGATTAAAGTTTTTCACGATGTTGAGTTGGTTTTCGGAAATAAAAAAGGCACCCGAAGGTGCCTGATGTGAATAGCTGAAACGCTTTAGGATCGTTTAATGCAGACGATTACTCCAGCGTCGGATTCATGTGGCGCAGATCGTACGGCGTAATCTGGTAGACGTAATAGTTGAGCCAGTTAGTGAACAGCAGATTTCCGTGACTACGCCAGGTTGCCCGAGGCGTGTTTTGCGGATCGTTTTTCGGGAAATAGTTGTACGGGACATCCGGATTCAGACCCGCTTCAACGTCACGAAAATACTCTGACGCGAGGGTATGCGGATCGTACTCAGGATGGCCGGTAACGAACGCGATGCGTTTGTCTTTACTGGCGAACAGGTAGGCATCGCCGTCTTCCGTTTCGGCCAGGATTTCCAGGTCGGTGTAATCGCGGATCAGCTGTGCCGGAAAATCGGCGTAGCGAGAATGCGGAGCCAGGAAAGTGTCATCGAAACCACGCGTCAGCAGCGCATGCGGGTGAAGAATGTGGTGTTCGTATACGCCAGAAAGTTTGTCGCTGCGGGTTTGCTTGGGAATGCCATAGAGGATATTCAGCGCGGCCTGTACCGCCCAACAGACAAATAAGGTGGACGTGACGTGATCTTTTGCCCACTCCAGCACCTGCCTGATTTGTGGCCAGTAGGCAACGTCATTAAATTCCACCAGACCCAGCGGTGCGCCGGTGACGATCAGTCCATCGAAATTCTCATCGCGAATATCTTCAAAATTACAGTAGAAGTTATTCAGATGCTCAGCAGGCGTGTTGCGTGACTCACGGGCGTCAATGCGCAGCAGCTGGATATCAACCTGAAGCGGAGAGTTGGAGAGCAAACGCAGGAACTGGTTCTCCGTTTCGATCTTTTTTGGCATCAGATTGAGAATAAGCACCTTCAGCGGGCGAATTTCCTGACCTGTCGCACGCGAAGCCGTCATGACGAAGACATTCTCTTCACGCAAGAAATTGACGGCTGGTAGCTCGTCCTGCACCCGAATCGGCATAACCTTAAATCCTCACAGCATACGTATAAACGTTTAGACATCCAGACAGCTAACGATACCCAGAAACGGGCTTAATGTCGAGTCTGCAAGCGAAAGGTGAGAAAGTTTCAAGGAGGGAAAGCATGTAGGGCGGGTAAGGCGGGGCCACCACCCGACTTTTCAGAACGCACAAAGCAAAAAACCCCGCACCTTCCGGTACGGGGTTCTTTCTGTTTGATGCCTGGCAGTTCCCTACTCTCACATGGGGAGACCCCACACTACCATCGGCGCTACGGCGTTTCACTTCTGAGTTCGGCATGGGGTCAGGTGGGACCACCGCGCTAAAGCCGCCAGGCAAATTCTGTTAATCTGTATCAGGCTGAAAATCGTGTCTGTCTCTCTTCGCCAAAACAGCTTCGGCGTTGTAAGGTTAAGCCTCACGGTTCATTAGTATCGGTTAGCTCAACGCATCGCTGCGCTTACACACCCGACCTATCAACGTCGTCGTCTTCAACGTTCCTTCAGGAGACTCAAGGTCTCAGGGAGAACTCATCTCGGGGCAAGTTTCGTGCTTAGATGCTTTCAGCACTTATCTCTTCCGCATTTAGCTACCGGGCAGTGCCATTGGCATGACAACCCGAACACCAGTGATGCGTCCACTCCGGTCCTCTCGTACTAGGAGCAGCCCCCCTCAATTCTCCAGCGCCCACGGCAGATAGGGACCGAACTGTCTCACGACGTTCTAAACCCAGCTCGCGTACCACTTTAAATGGCGAACAGCCATACCCTTGGGACCTACTTCAGCCCCAGGATGTGATGAGCCGACATCGAGGTGCCAAACACCGCCGTCGATATGAACTCTTGGGCGGTATCAGCCTGTTATCCCCGGAGTACCTTTTATCCGTTGAGCGATGGCCCTTCCATTCAGAACCACCGGATCACTATGACCTGCTTTCGCACCTGCTCGCGCCGTCACGCTCGCAGTCAAGCTGGCTTATGCCATTGCACTAACCTCCTGATGTCCGACCAGGATTAGCCAACCTTCGTGCTCCTCCGTTACTCTTTGGGAGGAGACCGCCCCAGTCAAACTACCCACCAGACACTGTCCGCAACCCGGATTACGGGTCTACGTTAGAACACCAGCCATTAAAGGGTGGTATTTCAAGGTTGGCTCCACGCAGACTGGCGTCCACGCTTCAAAGCCTCCCACCTATCCTACACATCAAGGACCAGTGTTCAGTGTCAAGCTATAGTAAAGGTTCACGGGGTCTTTCCGTCTTGCCGCGGGTACACTGCATCTTCACAGCGAGTTCAATTTCACTGAGTCTCGGGTGGAGACAGCCTGGCCATCATTACGCCATTCGTGCAGGTCGGAACTTACCCGACAAGGAATTTCGCTACCTTAGGACCGTTATAGTTACGGCCGCCGTTTACCGGGGCTTCGATCAAGAGCTTCGCGTTGCCGCTAACCCCATCAATTAACCTTCCGGCACCGGGCAGGCGTCACACCGTATACGTCCACTTTCGTGTTTGCACAGTGCTGTGTTTTTAATAAACAGTTGCAGCCAGCTGGTATCTTCGACTGATTTCAGCTCCGCCCGCAGGGGCTTCACCTACATATCAGCGTGCCTTCTCCCGAAGTTACGGCACCATTTTGCCTAGTTCCTTCACCCGAGTTCTCTCAAGCGCCTTGGTATTCTCTACCTGACCACCTGTGTCGGTTTGGGGTACGATTTCGTGTTACCTGATGCTTAGAGGCTTTTCCTGGAAGCAGGGCATTTATCACTTCAGCACCGTAGTGCCTCGTCATCACACCTCAGCGTTAATAAGGTACCGGATTTACCTGGAACCTCCGCCTACATGCTTAAACCGGGACAACCGTCGCCCGGCTGACATAGCCTTCTCCGTCCCCCCTTCGCAGTAACACCAAGTACAGGAATATTAACCTGTTTCCCATCGACTACGCCTTTCGGCCTCGCCTTAGGGGTCGACTCACCCTGCCCCGATTAACGTTGGACAGGAACCCTTGGTCTTCCGGCGAGCGGGCTTTTCACCCGCTTTATCGTTACTTATGTCAGCATTCGCACTTCTGATACCTCCAGCACCCCTCACAGGACACCTTCAACGGCTTACAGAACGCTCCCCTACCCAACAACGCCTAAGCGTCGCTGCCGCAGCTTCGGTGCATGGTTTAGCCCCGTTACATCTTCCGCGCAGGCCGACTCGACCAGTGAGCTATTACGCTTTCTTTAAATGATGGCTGCTTCTAAGCCAACATCCTGGCTGTCTGTGCCTTCCCACATCGTTTCCCACTTAACCATGACTTTGGGACCTTAGCTGGCGGTCTGGGTTGTTTCCCTCTTCACGACGGACGTTAGCACCCGCCGTGTGTCTCCCGTGATAACATTCTTCGGTATTCGTAGTTTGCATCGGGTTGGTAAGCCGGGATGGCCCCCTAGCCGAAACAGTGCTCTACCCCCGAAGATGAGTTCACGAGGCGCTACCTAAATAGCTTTCGGGGAGAACCAGCTATCTCCCGGTTTGATTGGCCTTTCACCCCCAGCCACAGGTCATCCGCTAATTTTTCAACATTAGTCGGTTCGGTCCTCCAGTTAGTGTTACCCAACCTTCAACCTGCCCATGGCTAGATCACCGGGTTTCGGGTCTATACCCTGCAACTTAACGCCCAGTTAAGACTCGGTTTCCCTTCGGCTCCCCTATACGGTTAACCTTGCTACAGAATATAAGTCGCTGACCCATTATACAAAAGGTACGCAGTCACCCCATAAAGAGGCTCCCACTGCTTGTACGTACACGGTTTCAGGTTCTTTTTCACTCCCCTCGCCGGGGTTCTTTTCGCCTTTCCCTCACGGTACTGGTTCACTATCGGTCAGTCAGGAGTATTTAGCCTTGGAGGATGGTCCCCCCATATTCAGACAGGATACCACGTGTCCCGCCCTACTCTTCGAGTTCACAGCAAGTGTGCTTTCGTGTACGGGACTATCACCCTGTACCGTCGGACTTTCCAGACCGTTCCACTAACACACAAGCTGATTCAGACTCCGGGCTGCTCCCCGTTCGCTCGCCGCTACTGGGGGAATCTCGGTTGATTTCTTTTCCTCGGGGTACTTAGATGTTTCAGTTCCCCCGGTTCGCCTCGTTAACCTATGTATTCAGTTAACGATAGTGCAACGGATTGCACTGGGTTTCCCCATTCGGACATCGCCGGGTCAAAGGTTCATATCACCTCGCCGGCGCTTTTCGCAGATTAGCACGTCCTTCATCGCCTCTGACTGCCAGGGCATCCACCGTGTACGCTTAGTCGCTTAACCTCACAACCCGAAGATGTTTCACTTCATGATTGCGAAAATTTGAGAGACTCGAACACACATGAGCTGTGTGTCGTTTCAATTTTCAGCTTGATCCAGATTTTTAAAGAGCAAAACTTCTTAATGCACTCAAAAGTACATTCAGAAGTTCATCATTCATCAGACAATCTGTGTGGACACTACAAAGGCAGGTTCTTTAAGGTAAGGAGGTGATCCAACCGCAGGTTCCCCTACGGTTACCTTGTTACGACTTCACCCCAGTCATGAATCACAAAGTGGTAAGCGCCCTCCCGAAGGTTAAGCTACCTACTTCTTTTGCAACCCACTCCCATGGTGTGACGGGCGGTGTGTACAAGGCCCGGGAACGTATTCACCGTGGCATTCTGATCCACGATTACTAGCGATTCCGACTTCATGGAGTCGAGTTGCAGACTCCAATCCGGACTACGACGCACTTTATGAGGTCCGCTTGCTCTCGCGAGGTCGCTTCTCTTTGTATGCGCCATTGTAGCACGTGTGTAGCCCTACTCGTAAGGGCCATGATGACTTGACGTCATCCCCACCTTCCTCCAGTTTATCACTGGCAGTCTCCTTTGAGTTCCCGGCCGGACCGCTGGCAACAAAGGATAAGGGTTGCGCTCGTTGCGGGACTTAACCCAACATTTCACAACACGAGCTGACGACAGCCATGCAGCACCTGTCTCAGAGTTCCCGAAGGCACCAAAGCATCTCTGCTAAGTTCTCTGGATGTCAAGAGTAGGTAAGGTTCTTCGCGTTGCATCGAATTAAACCACATGCTCCACCGCTTGTGCGGGCCCCCGTCAATTCATTTGAGTTTTAACCTTGCGGCCGTACTCCCCAGGCGGTCGACTTAACGCGTTAGCTCCGGAAGCCACGCCTCAAGGGCACAACCTCCAAGTCGACATCGTTTACGGCGTGGACTACCAGGGTATCTAATCCTGTTTGCTCCCCACGCTTTCGCACCTGAGCGTCAGTCTTTGTCCAGGGGGCCGCCTTCGCCACCGGTATTCCTCCAGATCTCTACGCATTTCACCGCTACACCTGGAATTCTACCCCCCTCTACAAGACTCTAGCCTGCCAGTTTCGAATGCAGTTCCCAGGTTGAGCCCGGGGATTTCACATCCGACTTGACAGACCGCCTGCGTGCGCTTTACGCCCAGTAATTCCGATTAACGCTTGCACCCTCCGTATTACCGCGGCTGCTGGCACGGAGTTAGCCGGTGCTTCTTCTGCGGGTAACGTCAATCGACAGGGTTATTAACCCTGTCGCCTTCCTCCCCGCTGAAAGTACTTTACAACCCGAAGGCCTTCTTCATACACGCGGCATGGCTGCATCAGGCTTGCGCCCATTGTGCAATATTCCCCACTGCTGCCTCCCGTAGGAGTCTGGACCGTGTCTCAGTTCCAGTGTGGCTGGTCATCCTCTCAGACCAGCTAGGGATCGTCGCCTAGGTGAGCCGTTACCCCACCTACTAGCTAATCCCATCTGGGCACATCCGATGGCAAGAGGCCCGAAGGTCCCCCTCTTTGGTCTTGCGACGTTATGCGGTATTAGCTACCGTTTCCAGTAGTTATCCCCCTCCATCAGGCAGTTTCCCAGACATTACTCACCCGTCCGCCACTCGTCAGCAAAGCAGCAAGCTGCTTCCTGTTACCGTTCGACTTGCATGTGTTAGGCCTGCCGCCAGCGTTCAATCTGAGCCATGATCAAACTCTTCAATTTAAGTTTGATGCTCGTGAATTAAACTTCGTAATGAATTACGTGTTCACTCAGAGACTTGGTATTCATTTTTCGTCCGAGGACGTTAAGAATCCATGTCACTTTGAGTGCCCACACAGATTGTCTGATAAATTGTTAAAGAGCAGTTGCGACGCGCTTCAGCGCTCTGTCGCGAGGTGGCGTATATTACGCTTTCCTCTTTCAGAGTCAACCCGTTATTTCAGGATTTTTTCTCTTCAACCGACCGGGTTGTCTGTGAAGTGATTCACATCCGCCGTGTCGATGGAGGCGCATTATAGGGAGTTCTCCGCAGGCCGCAACCGCTAAATGACAGAAAAATGACTGACTGCTGCATTCCCCAGCAAAACCCCGCCTTATACCCTTTTACGCACAGAGTTATCCACAGCGCTTCGAAAAAGTGAAAATATGCGAGCGTTGCGCAAACGTTTTCGTTAAAATGCTCGCGCTTAACAAGGAGGCCTCGTCAGGTGTGTTAGATGAGTTTTTCGCAGGAAAATTCATCTAACGCTCTCTGTAATCGTGAAATCCAGGGGATTTACCATGCAACAACGTCGTCCAGTCCGCCGCGCTCTGCTCAGTGTTTCTGATAAAGCCGGTATCATCGAATTCGCTCAGGCACTTTCCGCACGCGGTGTGGAGCTGCTTTCTACAGGCGGTACCGCTCGCCTGTTAGCAGAGAAAGGTCTGCCGGTAACCGAAGTGTCCGACTAC
Source organism: Enterobacter cloacae complex sp. ECL411 (assembly GCF_021869665.1). NCBI lineage: Bacteria > Pseudomonadati > Pseudomonadota > Gammaproteobacteria > Enterobacterales > Enterobacteriaceae > Enterobacter > Enterobacter cloacae complex sp. ECL411. The sequence continues at coordinate 276,387 of NZ_CP091486.1, read as the reverse complement.
ACCGGTTTCCCGGAAATGATGGATGGACGCGTCAAAACCCTGCACCCGAAAGTGCACGGCGGCATTCTGGGTCGTCGCGGTCAGGACGACGGCATTATGGAGCAGCACAATATTGCCCCCATCGACATGGTTGTCGTTAACCTCTATCCCTTCGCCCAGACCGTCGCCCGCGAAGGCTGTTCTCTGGAAGATGCCGTAGAGAACATTGATATCGGCGGCCCGACCATGGTGCGCTCCGCAGCCAAGAACCATAAAGATGTGGCCATCGTAGTGAAGAGCAGCGACTACAGCGCCATTATTAATGAGATGGACGCCAACGAAGGGTCCCTGACGCTTGATACGCGTTTCGACCTCGCCATCAAAGCCTTCGAACACACCGCCGCGTACGACAGTATGATCGCCAACTACTTCGGTAGCCTGGTTCCTGCCTACCACGGTGAAAGCAAAGATCCATCTGGTCGCTTCCCGCGCACCCTGAACCTGAACTTCATTAAGAAGCAGGATATGCGCTACGGCGAGAACAGCCACCAGCAGGCAGCCTTCTATATAGAAGAAGAGGTGAAAGAAGCCTCTGTTGCGACTGCTCAGCAGGTACAGGGCAAAGCCCTCTCTTATAACAACATTGCCGATACCGACGCCGCGCTGGAATGCGTGAAAGAGTTCAGCGAGCCGGCCTGCGTTATCGTCAAGCACGCCAACCCATGCGGCGTCGCAGTAAGCACCTCCATTATGGATGCCTACGATCGCGCCTACAAAACCGACCCGACCTCCGCGTTCGGCGGCATTATCGCCTTCAACCGCGAGCTGGATGCGGAAACCGCGCAGGCCATCATCTCCCGTCAGTTTGTCGAAGTGATCATCGCGCCATCCGCATCCGAAGAAGCGCTGAAAATCACCGCGGCGAAACAGAACGTGCGCGTGCTGGTTTGCGGCCAGTGGGCAGAGCGCGTGCCGGGCCTGGACTTCAAGCGCGTGAACGGCGGTCTGCTGGTTCAGGATCGCGATTTGGGTATGGTGACAGAAGCCGACCTGCGCGTGGTGACCAAACGTCAGCCGACCGAACAGGAGCTGCGCGACGCGCTGTTCTGCTGGAAAGTGGCGAAGTTCGTGAAGTCTAACGCCATTGTTTACGCCAAAGAGAACATGACCATCGGGATAGGCGCAGGCCAGATGAGCCGCGTTTACTCTGCGAAAATCGCGGGTATTAAAGCAGGTGACGAAGGTCTGGAAGTCAAAGGTTCCGCCATGGCCTCTGACGCCTTCTTCCCTTTCCGCGATGGTATCGATGCGGCCGCTGCTGTGGGCATCACCTGTGTGATCCAGCCTGGCGGTTCAATCCGTGATGACGAAGTGATTGCCGCTGCCGACGAACATGGCATCGCAATGATCTTTACCGACATGCGCCACTTCCGCCATTAATTTCCGGAGCAGAAAATGAAAGTATTAGTGATTGGTAATGGCGGGCGCGAGCACGCCCTGGCGTGGAAAGCAGCGCAGTCTCCGCAGGTTGAAACCGTCTTTGTGGCACCGGGTAACGCCGGTACCGCACTGGAGCCCGCGCTACAGAACGTCGCCATCGGCGTAACCGATATCCCGGCGCTGCTGAGCTTTGCCCGGAACGAGAATATCGATCTGACGATTGTGGGCCCGGAAGCGCCGCTGGTGATCGGCGTTGTAGATGCCTTCCGCGCCGCGGGCCTGAAAATTTTCGGCCCAACGGAAGGTGCCGCACAGCTGGAAGGTTCAAAAGCCTTCACCAAAGATTTCCTCGCGCGTCATAACATCCCGACGGCGGAATATCAGAACTTCACCGAGGTAGAGCCTGCTCTGGCTTACCTGCGTGAAAAAGGCGCGCCGATTGTGATTAAAGCCGACGGTCTGGCTGCCGGGAAAGGCGTTATCGTGGCGATGACCCTTGAAGAAGCCGAAGCCGCCGTTCACGATATGCTGGCCGGCAACGCCTTTGGCGATGCGGGTCATCGCATCGTGATTGAAGAGTTCCTCGACGGCGAAGAGGCGAGCTTTATCGTGATGGTCGACGGCGAGCACGTTCTGCCGATGGCCACCAGCCAGGATCACAAGCGCGTAGGCAATGCCGACACGGGTCCAAACACCGGCGGGATGGGTGCTTACTCCCCTGCTCCGGTGGTCACTGACGAAGTACACCAGCGCACCATGGACCGCATCATCTGGCCAACCGTAAAAGGGATGGCGGCGGAAGGCAATACCTACACCGGTTTCCTCTACGCAGGCCTGATGATCGACAAGCAGGGTAACCCGAAGGTGATTGAATTCAACTGCCGCTTCGGCGATCCGGAAACTCAGCCGATCATGCTGCGCATGAAGTCCGATCTGGTTGATCTGTGTCTGGCGGCGTGCGAAGGCAAGCTGAATGAGAAAACTTCCGAGTGGGACGAGCGTGCCTCTTTAGGTGTGGTGATTGCTGCGGGTGGGTATCCGGGTAGCTACAACACCGGGGATGAGATCCACGGCCTGCCGCTGGAAGAGATTGACGGTGCGAAGGTGTTCCACGCCGGTACAAAGCTCTCTGACGATGACCGCGTGCTCACTAATGGTGGACGCGTGCTGTGTGCGACCGCGCTGGGTCATACCGTGGCAGAGGCGCAGAAGCGCGCCTATGCGTTGATGGCGGATATTCACTGGAACGGCAGCTTCAGCCGCCAGGATATCGGCTATCGTGCCATTGCGCGGGAGCAGTGAGAGTAATTTCACACCCTCACCCTAACCCTCTCCCTCAAGGGAGAGGGGACTTAAATCAAAAACTCTTTTCTGTCGGCTGCCAGGTGCAGAAATCTTCGTTCGCCACCAGCAACAGCTGAGAGCCTTCCGGCGCTTCCAGCCATGCCACACTCACCTCCACAGATGAATGCCGCTGACGACGCTGAATGTGTTCGGTTGCCCAGGATTCAAGCTCAGGCTTCACTGTCTGCCCTTCGCAGGTGGTCACCGTGCCGTCGGCATGCCAGCGCCCCTGGCGCAGCACCACGCGGCCCTGACGCAGCGCATCGCTGGTCTGGCGAAGTTGTTCAGCACGGTAGCGGTAGAGCGCGACCTGATCGCTGGAAAGCTGCTGTTTCAGTCCACTGACCTCATGCTGCATAAAGCTCAGCTCGCCGTGGTCGTCAAAACGCACCTTCACGTGTTCGGGAGTCTTACTGTAGATATTCAGTTCAATGAGCGACAGCGCATCGCCCTGCCAGCGGTATTCTGCGGTCGAGGTATTGCCGTTATGCCACGGACTGAACGCGGTAAGCATATGCACTTCATCGCTGGAATCTTTGCGCCAGATCCTGACCGCACCCTGGTTGTCAGCGTAGCCGCTGGCGGTAAACGGGGGGAGTGAGGAATCATGACTACAGGCAGACAGCAACAGTACGCCTGCCAGCGCGAGCGGTCCACGCCAGAATGACAAAAGGGGCGTTGCCGCCCCTTCGTTAAAACTGTTCACTGCCACGCGTCTTACTTAACTGCGTCTTTCAGTGCTTTACCAGAAACAAATGCCGGCACGTTAGCTGCGGCGATTTTGATTTCTTTACCGGTCTGCGGGTTGCGGCCAGTACGCTCAGCGCGGTGGTTCACTTTGAAGGTACCGAAACCAACCAGTTGTACAGCATCGCCTTCTTTCAGAGACTCAGTAATAGCAGCCAGGGTAGATTCCAGAGCAGCTTTAGCCTGCACTTTAGACAGATCAGCCTTGTCCGCAATTACATCAATCAGTTGAGTCTTGTTCATAAGTTATCCTTTCAATGTGTTTATCGCTTGCTAAGCATCGAGTGCGACGAAAATGCCAAAAAAGCACTCTCCTGCATACACGCACCGATAGCCACTTTTTTTCGCCCCCCAAATGTAGACCAGACGGGGGGCGAAAGGGAAGAGTCGAGGAGTGACAAAACAGGCGTTAAATCACGTTTTGTTGTCTCATTGGTTAAAAATTATACCAATATTGCTCTCGCCGGCCTCGCGCAGGTCCGCGCGAAGCCCTTTGATCAGCTCAATATCACGTTCTTCACACTCCGCCAGCAGACGGAAAATTTCCCACTGAATATCCCATTCCTGTTCAACCGCCGGGTTAGCACGTAGCTCTTCGTCGGTCATTTCACGGCCTTCCTGGGTCATTTCCAGCATCGCGACGGTGGTGATGGATGCCTTACTGACTTCAATGGCGTGCTCCAGGGTTTCACCGCTCAGACGGGAGTGGATCAGCTCGCTCAACGCCACACAGGCATCGATAGCCGGGTAGACGCCATACAGGTCGTAATCGTCCGCCGCCGGAATTGCCTCTTCCAGCTTTTCAAGCTGAGAGTCGAAGTTTACCTTTGCGTCTTTGACCGTCAGCGTCTCCCAGATCAAATCCAGGATACGTCGATAAATCTGGCCTTCGCCAAACTCCGTTTGCTTACAGAACGCGGCATAGTTGGGGTACATGCGCTCGCACAGGCAAGCCATAAACGTCACGTGCTGCCAGCTTTCCAGCTTCTCAAGGCGCAGATGAATCGGGTTTTGTAACATGATGATGTCTCGAATCGAAAATTAGCCGCAGTTTACCTGAATCACGGCTGAATTTCCTGCCAACGAATGAATGCCGGACGTGAAGAGGCAACGGCGTCAGCCCAGCGGGTAGGCTCAGGTAAGCGGTAGCCCTTCATACAGCGTTGCACCCACGCCAGGGCGCTGTCCATGCTGACCCGATGCCCGGTTGCGATAAACAGCGGATTGCAGCGCGCTTTACTGCGCCAGACCCACGCCAGCTGCTCGCCTTTATGGATAAGCGGCGCCAGCGCGCCCGGTTCGGCAGAGAGCGGCTCAAACGCGCCGCACAGGCGTTTTTTCGCCACGCCGATGGTCGGCACGTCTACCAGCAGACCAAAGTGGCTGGCAACGCCCAGGCGACGCGGATGGGAGATGCCGTGCCCATCCACAAACAGCAGATCGGGTTTTTGCGAGAGTTGCTCCCACGCGGCCAGCAGCGCGGGATATTCGCGGAAGGAGAGAAAGCCGGGGATATAGGGCATGGTGGTGGCGATACGCGCCACCTTGTACTCCACCAGCTCCAGCGACGGGTATTTCAGCACCACCATCGCCGCTCGCGTTACTTCACCGCCTTGCTCAAACCCGACATCCGCCCCGCCAATGTATCGCGGAGGGTCCGTATCCAGACGATCCTCGCGGATCACCGATGAAGCCAGTTCGATTTGCTGAGCGCGTAGCGACGCGAGATCCATAACCACTCCTTACTTGTGATACTGGGCAGAAAGCCGATGCACCGCCTCCACAAATACGCCAGCGTGTTCTGGCGGTACATCCTGATGAATACCGTGACCAAGGTTGAAGACGTGGCCTTCGCCCTGGCCGAAACCAGACAGTATAGTCGACACTTCTTCTTCGATACGGGCAGGCTGTGCATAGAGCATGGACGGGTCCATGTTGCCCTGGAGCGCCACTTTATCCCCCACGCGACGACGCGCATCGGCAATATCAGTGGTCCAGTCGAGGCCCAGCGCATCACAGCCGGTGGCCGCCATCGCTTCCAGCCACTGACCGCCGCCTTTCGTAAACAGCGTTACCGGCACGCGGCGGCCTTCGTTTTCACGCAGCAGACCATCGACAATTTTGTGCATGTAGTACAGGGAGAACTGCTGATAATCACGCCCGGTCAGCACGCCTCCCCAGGTGTCGAAAATCATCACCGACTGCGCGCCCGCTTTAATCTGCGCGTTGAGATAGAGCGTGACGCTCTTCGCCAGCTTGTCGAGCAGGGCATGCAGGGCCTGCGGCTCTGCGTACATCATCTTTTTGATGACGGTAAAGGCTTTGCTGCTGCCACCTTCCACCATGTAGGTTGCCAGCGTCCACGGACTACCGGAGAAGCCAATCAGCGGCACGTCGCCTTTGAGCTCGCGGCGGATGGTGCGCACGGCGTTCATCACATAGCCCAGCTCGCCTTCCGGATCGGGGATCGGCAGCTTATCAACGTCGGCTTTGCTTTTGATCGGTGAGGTAAAACGCGGCCCCTCGCCGGTTTCGAAATAGAGCCCAAGGCCCATCGCGTCCGGAATGGTAAGAATGTCCGAAAAAAGAATGGCGGCATCGAGCGGGAAGCGGCGCAGCGGCTGGAGCGTCACCTCACAGGCCAGTTCGGCGTTTTTGCACAGCGACATAAAATCGCCCGCCTGCGCACGCGTGGCTTTGTACTCAGGCAGATAGCGTCCCGCCTGGCGCATCATCCACACCGGGGTGACATCAACGGGCTGGCGCAGCAGCGCACGCAGATAACGATCGTTCTTCAGTTCGGTCATTTTGCAGTTCCTTATTGCGTCAGTCCGTCAGTGTAACACTACTCATACTCGGCCCGACACATTGCCACGGTATCTTCTATCAGGCGACGCGCCACCGTTCCCGGCGGGGGCAGCAGCGGTAAATCGTCGTAGCGATACCAGTTCGCCTCCAGCAGCTCTTTCTGATCGATAACAATCTCGCCGCTGTCGTATTCCGCCATAAACGCGGTCATCAGGGACATCGGGAACGGCCACGGCTGCGACGTCACATAGCGCAGGTTTTTCACCTTAATGCCGCTCTCCTCCATCACCTCGCGCGCCACCGCCTGTTCCAGCGTTTCGCCGACTTCCACGAACCCGGCGAGGACGGTGTGAATGCCGTTGCGATGGCGGGTATGCTGCGCCAGCAGGATGGAATCATCACGGCGGATGGCGACAATGATGCACGGTGCGATTTGCGGGTAGTAACGTTCACGGCAGTGGCCGCAGAGCAGCGCCCATTCGGTTTTGCTCGGGTGCATGGTGTGGCCGCAGTAACCGCAGTATTTGTGCGAGCGGTAAAACTCCGCCAGCTGTACGCCGCGCCCCGCCAGCTGGAACAGGCCGACGTCCAGATCCAGCACCTGACGTACGGATCCCATATCCTGACGGCGCGCCTGTTGGATCAACCACACGGGATCGCCCTGCCACTCGCCGATCTTCAGCGCGGACTGGCCCACCAGATCGAACGTTTCCGCGGCACCGTAGGGCAACTCTCCTGAGGGCAGCCATAATTTTTGTTCGTGGCTGACGATCCACCAACCCAGATCTGATTTTTCAATAATACGATCCATATCTATTGCACTACCTTCGCTTCACTGACATGTTGTTAGCATTGTGGTTACATTTTGGATAAGCAGATCCCATTTTAAACCTTATGGAGTCGACCATGTTAAACCAGCTGGAAAGCCTGACTGAGCGCGTTGGAGGAAGTAACACCCTGGTGGATCGCTGGCTACATGTGCGCAAGCATCTCCTTGTGGCGTATTACAATCTGGTTGGTCTTAAGCCTGGCAAAGAATCCTTTATGCGACTCAATGAAAAAGCGCTGGACGACTTTTGTCAGAGCCTGGTCGACTACCTCTCCGACGGCCATTTCAACCTTTATGAACGCATTATCCGCGAAATGGAAGGGACAACGCCGTATTTAGCGGCCAGCAAACTCTGTCCGCTGCTGGAAGCCAACACCCAGCAGATCATGGACTACTACGATTCCACGCTTGAGAATGCTATCGATCACGATAACTATCTTGAGTTTCAGCAGGCGCTTTCCGACCTTGGCGAAGCACTGGAAGAGCGATTCACGCTGGAAGACAAGCTCATCGCCCTCGTGCTGGACAACAACCTGACTATCAGCACCAGCGATAACGTTGCGCGCCCTGCTTGAGTTCTTAATCGTTAACGAGTAATTTACAACCATTCGCCCCTCTGCGGAGGGGGATTTTTCTTGTCGGAGTGCCCAGTGTGAAAGCACGGGCTGAGACCGTTAATTCGGGATCCGCGGAACCTGATCAGGTTAATACCTGCGAAGGGAACAAGAGTCACACTGCTGTTGTATCGCCCTGAGGCGATCTTCTCTTGCTTCATCCGTCGTCTGACAAGCCATGTCCTTCACATCTGGAATGAGCTATGTCTACAACAAAACTGACCCGCCGCGAACAGCGCGAACACGCACAACGCTTCATCGACACCCTGGAAGGCACCGCTTTCCCGAACTCAACGCGCATCTACATCACCGGTTCACAGGCCGATATCCGCGTGCCGATGCGCGAAATCCAGCTCAGCCCGACGCTTATCGGCGGCAGCAAAGAGCACCCGCAGTTTGAAGACAACGAAGCCGTGCCGGTGTATGACACCTCCGGCCCGTACGGCGATCCTGATGTTGCTATCAACGTGCAGCAGGGTCTGGCAAAGCTTCGCCAGCCGTGGGTTGATGCCCGTAACGACTGCGAAGAACTGAGCGTGCGCAGCTCGGCGTACACCAACGCGCGCCTGGCCGACGACGGTCTGGATGAGCTGCGCTTTACTGGCCTGCTGACGCCGAAACGCGCTAAAGCGGGCAAATGCGTAACCCAACTGCACTACGCGCGACAGGGTATCGTCACGCCGGAGATGGAGTTCATCGCCATCCGCGAAAACATGGGCCGCGAGCGCATTCGCAGCGAAGTGCTGCGCCACCAGCATCCGGGTGAAGGGTTTGGCGCTCGCCTGCCGGAGAACATCACGCCGGAATTCGTGCGTGATGAAGTAGCCGCCGGGCGCGCGATTATTCCCGCCAACATCAACCACCCGGAATCCGAGCCGATGATTATCGGCCGCAACTTCCTGGTGAAGGTCAACGCCAACATCGGCAACTCTGCCGTCACCTCTTCCATCGAAGAAGAGGTGGAAAAGCTGGTCTGGTCGACGCGCTGGGGCGCGGACACGGTGATGGACCTTTCCACGGGCCGCTATATTCATGAGACCCGCGAGTGGATCCTGCGTAACAGCCCGGTGCCGATCGGTACCGTCCCGATTTATCAGGCGCTGGAGAAGGTAAACGGTATCGCCGAAAACCTCACCTGGGAAGCGTTCCGCGACACGCTGCTGGAGCAGGCGGAACAGGGCGTGGACTACTTCACCATTCACGCGGGCGTGCTGCTGCGCTACGTGCCGATGACCGCGAAGCGTCTGACCGGTATCGTCTCACGCGGCGGTTCGATTATGGCGAAATGGTGCCTTTCCCATCATCAGGAAAACTTCCTCTACGAGCACTTCCGCGAAATCTGCGAGATCTGCGCCGCTTATGACGTTTCTCTGTCGCTGGGCGACGGCCTGCGTCCTGGCTCCATCCGTGACGCGAACGACGAGGCGCAGTTTGCCGAGCTGCACACGCTGGGCGAGCTGACCAAAATCGCCTGGGAGTACGATGTGCAGGTGATGATTGAAGGCCCGGGCCATGTACCGATGCAGATGATCCGCCGCAACATGACCGAGGAGCTGGAGCACTGCCACGAAGCGCCGTTCTACACACTGGGGCCGCTGACCACCGATATTGCGCCGGGCTACGACCACTTCACGTCAGGCATTGGCGCGGCGATGATCGGTTGGTTCGGCTGCGCCATGCTCTGCTACGTGACGCCGAAAGAGCACCTCGGGCTGCCAAACAAAGAGGACGTGAAGCAGGGGCTGATCACCTACAAGATTGCCGCCCACGCGGCGGATCTGGCGAAAGGCCATCCGGGCGCGCAAATCCGCGACAACGCCATGTCCAAAGCGCGCTTTGAATTCCGCTGGGAAGACCAGTTCAACCTGGCGCTGGATCCGTTCACCGCCCGCGCCTACCACGACGAAACCCTGCCGCAGGAATCGGGCAAAGTCGCGCACTTCTGCTCCATGTGTGGGCCGAAGTTCTGCTCGATGAAAATCAGCCAGGAGGTACGCGATTACGCCGCCGCGCAGACCATTGAAGTCGGCATGGCAGACATGTCCGAAACCTTCCGCGCCAAAGGCGGCGAAATCTACCTCAAAAAGGAGGAGGCGTAATGTACCAGCCCGATTTCCCACCTGTCCCCTTCCGCTTAGGGCTTTACCCGGTGGTGGACAGCGTGGCGTGGATAGAGCGCTTGCTGGAGGCAGGCGTTCGCACCCTCCAGCTGCGCATCAAGGATAAACGCGACGAAGAGGTGGAGGCCGATGTGGCCGCCGCTATCGCGCTGGGACGTCGCTACCACGCCCGCCTGTTTATCAACGACTACTGGCGGCTGGCGGTTAAACACCAGGCGTACGGCGTGCATCTGGGACAGGAAGATCTGGAAACGACCGATCTCAACGCAATCCGTAACGCCGGTCTGCGGCTGGGCGTTTCCACCCACGATGATATGGAGATCGACGTGGCGCTGGCGGCCCGCCCCTCCTACATCGCCCTCGGCCACGTTTTCCCGACGCAAACCAAACAGATGCCGTCTGCCCCACAGGGTTTGGCTCAGCTGGCAGCCCACGTTAAGCGCCTTGCCGATTACCCCACCGTCGCCATCGGCGGGATCAGCCTTGATCGTGCGCCCGCCGTGCTGGAAACCGGCGTCGGCAGTATCGCCGTCGTCAGCGCTATCACCCAGGCCGCAGACTGGCAGGCCGCCACCGCACGGCTCTTACAACTGGCAGGAGCAGGCGATGAAAGATCGTGATTTTATGCGCTACAGCCGCCAGATCCTGCTGGAGGATATCGCCATTGACGGGCAGCAAAAGCTGCTCGCCAGCCGGGTACTGATTGTCGGTTTGGGTGGCTTGGGCGCGCCCGCCGCGCTGTATCTGGCCGGGGCGGGCGTGGGAACGCTGGTACTGGCCGATGACGATGAGGTACACCTCAGCAACCTGCAACGGCAAATCCTCTTCACGACAGAAGATGTTAACCAGCCTAAAGCACATGTTACGCGCAAGCGGCTGAACCAGCTTAACCCCGATATTGAACTGGTGGCGCTCCAGACGCGGCTGAGCGGAGAAGATCTGCAACGCGAAGTTGCCCTTGCCGACGTGGTGCTGGACTGCACGGACAATATGGCGACGCGTCAGGCCATTAATGCGGCCTGTGTTGCACAGAACACGCCGCTGATCACCGCCAGCGCGGTCGGTTTCGGCGGGCAGATAATGGTGCTTACGCCGCCGTGGGCGCAGGGCTGCTACCGCTGCCTGTGGCCGGACGAGGCTGAACCGGAGCGTAACTGCCGCACGGCTGGCATTCTTGGGCCGGTAGTGGGCGTGATGGGTACCCTTCAGGCGCTGGAAGCCATCAAGTTGCTCAGCGGCATGGAAACAGAGCGCAACACGCTCCGGCTGTTCGACGCCCGTTCCAGCGGCTGGCGCCATCTGGCGATAAACCGCGCCAACCGCTGCCCGATATGCGGAGGCCGCGATGCGCATTCTGTTTAACGATGAGCCGATGACGTGCGACGACGATCTCACCGTTGCCGCCCTGCTCGACACGCTGCGCCAGCTGAAGCCGGGAACGGCGCTGGCGCTCAATCAACAGATCCTGCCGCGCGAGCGGTGGGAACATCAGCAGGTCATTGAAGGCGACCAGATCCTGCTGTTTCAGGTTATCGCAGGGGGCTGAGATGTTACGTATTGCCGACAAAGTCTTTGATTCACATCTGTTTACCGGAACCGGAAAATTCGCCTCCCCGCAGCTAATGGTGGATGCTATTCGTGAAAGCGGCAGCCAGCTGGTGACGCTGGCGATGAAGCGCGTGGATCTGCGTCAGCACAACGATGCCATACTTGCGCCGTTACTGGAGGCAGGCGTGACGCTCTTACCCAATACCTCCGGTGCGAAAACGGCCGAGGAAGCAATTTTCGCTGCGCATCTGGCCCGGGAAGCGCTCGGCACCTGCTGGCTGAAGCTGGAAATTCATCCGGACGCCCGCTGGCTGTTGCCCGATCCGATCGAAACCCTGAAAGCGGCAGAGACGCTGGTGCAGCAGGGATTCACCGTTCTGCCCTACTGTGGTGCCGATCCCGTGCTGTGTAAGCGTCTGGAAGAGGTCGGCTGCGCGGCCGTGATGCCGTTAGGGGCGCCCATTGGCTCCAACCAGGGACTGGAGACCCGCGCGATGCTGGAGATCATCATCGAGCAGGCGACCGTGCCCGTGGTGGTGGATGCGGGCATCGGCGTACCCAGTCATGCCGCGCAGGCGCTGGAGATGGGGGCCGATGCGGTGCTGGTCAATACCGCGATTGCGGTGGCCGACGACCCGGTGATGATGGCGCGTGCGTTCCGCCTTGCCGTGGAGTCCGGTCTGCTGGCACGACAGTCCGGCCCCGGCTCGCGCAGCTTTCAGGCGCAGGCCACCAGCCCGCTGACCGGTTTTCTGGAGGCACTCTGATGGCTACCTTTACCGATCGCTGGCGTCAGCTTAACTGGGACGATATTGCCTTACGCATCAACAGTAAAACCTCTGCGGACGTAGAGCGGGCATTAACAGCCCGGCATGTGACCCGCGAGGATTTGATGGCCCTGCTTTCTCCGGCAGCCAGCGCATACCTTGAACCGATGGCGCAGCGCGCGCAACGCCTCACCCGCCAGCGCTTTGGCAACACGGTGAGCTTTTACGTGCCGCTTTATCTCTCTAACCTGTGCGCCAACGACTGCACCTACTGTGGCTTCTCAATGAGCAACCGCATTAAGCGTAAAACGCTGGATGAGCATGAGATCGCCCGCGAGTGTGCGGCTATTCGTGAGATGGGTTTTGAACATCTCTTACTGGTGACGGGTGAACATCAGGGCAAAGTGGGGATGGACTATTTTCGCCAGCATCTTCCGGCCATCCGCCGCGAATTTGCCTCATTGCAAATGGAAGTGCAGCCTCTGTCGCAAGAGGAATATGCGGAACTGAAAACCCTTGGGCTGGACGGCGTAATGGTTTATCAGGAAACCTACCATGAGGCGACCTATGCCCGACATCACCTGAAAGGGAAGAAGCAGGATTTCATCTTCCGGCTGGAAACGCCGGACAGGCTGGGGCGCGCCGGTATCGATAAAATTGGGCTGGGCGCGCTTATCGGTCTGTCCGACAGCTGGCGGGTTGACTGCTATATGGTGGCAGAGCATCTGCTGTGGCTACAGCAGTACTACTGGCAAAGCCGCTATTCCATCTCATTCCCACGGCTGCGTCCGTGTACGGGAGGCATTGAACCCGCCTCGCTGATGGATGAGCGCCAGCTGGTGCAAACCCTGTGCGCATTTCGCCTGTTCGCGCCGGAAGTGGAATTGTCGCTCTCCACGCGTGAATCCCCCGCGTTTCGCGACCGCGCGATCCCTCTGGCGATCAACAACGTCAGCGCCTTTTCCAAAACGCAGCCGGGCGGTTACGCAGACGATCGCCCGGAACTGGAACAGTTTGCACCGCACGACGGACGACGGCCCGACGCGGTGGCGGAAACCCTGACTGCACAGGGGCTACAGCCCGTGTGGAAAGACTGGGACAGCTGGCTGGGAAGAGCTTCGCATTTGCGCTGAAACCGCCTGCAACAATGCGGAAAGGTTACGAGACGGCTCGTAAGATCAACGCCGGGCGATTGAGGAGATCTGCCCGGTTTTATTAGGATTAACCACGTCAGCAACGGACGCTGACCAGGGTGAAAATGCTTCTTCCTCGTTTCGCCCTGCCCTCCGCCCCTTAAACAAAATTTCAATTGATAAAATAAATACGTCGTTTCTTATCTACTCTTAAGATAAATCAACCCGTCGGAAATCGCTTTCTGTATAATTTACTACCAGCAATCTGACAGCGACTATGCTGAGGATATCGACAGACGCAACGCGCCTACCATCTGGATTGATGCACAACTCATGGCACTCCACAGTAAAAAGCTCTCTTTCACCCGACCAATTATGGTCAGCTTCGCGGGGATTCTGTTCAGTTTCGCGATAATCGCGATTCTGGTCATCCTTTCACAACGGAAGGATTTTATTGAGGATTATCATAAAATTAATGGTAACTTCACCCATAATCTGGCGGTGAACTATACCGAATCCATCCTGCGAGAAAATGACTATATTCTTGGTCGCGCTGCGATGTACTACGCCCGTGAAGACAGAGTGAATCAGACGATAAATATCGATCCGACACAGGGTTTGCAGATGTTAATGCATTTGCAGAATCTGATGCCGACGGTGTCGTCTATCTCTCTTGCGGACACCGAAGGGCACCATCTGCGCGCGCCGGAAGTACTGCCAACGGAGAATAGTAGGTCGTTCGACGCACGAACACGCCCATGGTTTATCGGGCAAGCGGAAGCCAGCAACTTTCCTCACTACACCCGCCCCTATCTGGACTATTTCACCCAACATCCTACGGTCACCCTCTATAAACCGGTCATTTCACCGGAAGGCCGTCTGAAGGGCACGCTCGCTTTCCATCTTGATTTAACCTCCATGGGGTATACCTTGCGTCAGATGGTGGCACCGGTTCAGGGTGAGTTTTTTGTCGTGGAACGTGACGGCGCCGTTGTGCTGCATCCGGACACGGGGGCGCTCTTTAAGCAGTACGTAAGCGAAGCGCTGATGGACAAAATGACCAGCGGCGAAGGGCATCTTTTCGACCCCAAAAGTAAAACCTGGTATTACTACTACTCTTTCACCAATCCGGACTGGTTTGTGATTTATCGGGTCTCCGATGCCACGCTTTCCGTCATCACCCGGCATGAAACCACCGTCGTCGGCTGGGGATTTGCGCTGGCGGCAATCATCATCATTCTGTTCGGGCTCTACCTGCGCCATGCCTCGCGTTCTGTGCTGATGAACATTATCAACGCCATCAAAACCGGAGACGTCAATCAGGCGCCACGTCTTGAGGCGATGCTCAGCCATACCATTCGAACCAATAAGGAACGTGAGATGGCCTATGTCCGTCAGGCCACCCATGATGCGCTGACAGGCTGCAAGAACCGCCGTGCTTTCGACAACGATGTGGATGAGCTGCTGACCGCTCATCAACCCTTCGTTCTGGCGCTGGTCGATATCGATAACTTCAAATCTATTAACGACACCTGGGGCCACCTGAGCGGGGATATTGTTCTGCGCAGCGTGGCGCGCGAAGGTATTCAGATCATGCAGCCGCACCACGTTTCCGTTTACCGCTACGGTGGGGAAGAGTTCGGGGTGATTTTCCCGGCCGAGCTGATGAACTCCGCGCACGCGCTACTGGAAGCCTGGCGCACCGCCGTGGAAAAACGGACCTGGCGGGAAGAGAACCTGCGAGTAACCTTCAGCGCGGGGGTGGGAGAGTGGCACTTCGAACCGCTGGAACAATTTATCGGCAGCGTAGATGAAGCGCTGTATACCGCTAAACAACAGGGTAAAAACCGCATCGTAAGCACGGCCAGCCGATAATACCCTTCCTGAAATTCCGCCCGTTAAGACGGGCAGAATGCTTTCATGTATAAAATTGTAACCGGTTTCAGAAAAATGCCGATTTCTTTGTGATGCCTGACACACAATCGCGGTAAAGCGGTTGTTGAAGCGGTCTGCGCGGGATAATTATCAATAAACACATGTAGATCGAGGCTGACTATGAAGAACATCGTTTTATGCTGTGCAGCGGGAATGTCAACCAGCATGCTGGTTCAACGTATGAAAGATGCCGCGCAGAAAAAAGGAGTCGAAGTAACCATTAAAGCCGTTCCGGTCGCGGAGTTTAAAGATAACATCGCGACGGCTGATATCGTATTACTGGGGCCACAGGTTAAATACGAACAGGCAAAACTCCAGGCGCAGGCCGATCCGCTCGGAAAAAAGGTCGCGGTTATCGACATGATGGATTACGGCATGATGAAAGGTGATGCCGTACTGGAAAAAGCGCTCAAGCTGCTGGAGTCATAATGGAAGACTTAGAAACCACAATCATGGAGCTACTGGTCAATGCAGGTGCGGCGCGCAGTGCGGCCCTGACAGCGTTGCAGATGGCGCGAAAAGGTGACTTTGACGAAGCCGAGAAAGCGATGGAAGAGTCGCG
Organism: Enterobacter cloacae complex sp. ECL411; assembly: GCF_021869665.1. NCBI lineage: Bacteria > Pseudomonadati > Pseudomonadota > Gammaproteobacteria > Enterobacterales > Enterobacteriaceae > Enterobacter > Enterobacter cloacae complex sp. ECL411. Next base: position 260,561 of record NZ_CP091486.1, on the reverse strand, counting down.
TGAATATGTGAAACATGCGCATACGATCCAGACGCAGCTCATCGGTCTTGATGAAGGGACAGGTAAACTTCCGGTTAACCTGATCACCGTTCACTCTCAGGATCACCTGATGAACGCGATGGTCATTCAGGATCTGGCGGGCGATATGATTGAGCTTTATCGACGCATCCCGTTAGTGAATTGAAGACATACAGACGTAAAAAAACCCGCCGAGGCGGGTTTTTTATTGTCGGGTGGCGCTGCGCTTACCCGACCTGTGATTCATATGCCCGGTAATTTTACCTACCGGGCATCAACGATTACTCGTTGTCGGAACCGCCCAGACCTGCGTTCAGCAGTTCTGCAAGGCTCGCGGATGCATCTTCGGCAGTCACCTGCGGTGCAGCTGGCAGTTCACCCGCTGCACGACGACGCATACGATCCTGGTGGTACGCATAACCGGTACCGGCCGGGATCAGACGACCCACGATAACGTTCTCTTTCAGACCGCGCAGTTCATCACGTTTACCTGCAACAGCCGCTTCGGTCAGGACACGAGTGGTTTCCTGGAACGATGCAGCAGAGATGAAGGACTCGGTTGCCAGAGACGCTTTGGTGATACCCAGCAGATCGCGTGCAAAGGTCGCACCGATTTTGCCGTTCGCTTCCAGATCGCGGTTAGCGATCTTAACGCGTGAGTATTCAACCTGCTCGCCTTCCAGGAAGTCGGAGCTGCCCGCGTTTTCGATGGTTGCTTTACGCAGCATCTGACGAACGATAACTTCGATGTGCTTATCGTTAATCTTAACGCCCTGCAGACGGTATACGTCCTGTACTTCGTTAACAATGTAACGAGTAACAGCATGCACACCACGCAGACGCAGGATGTCGTGCGGCGCTTCTGGACCATCGGAGACCACGTCACCACGTTCCACGCGTTCACCTTCGAACACGTTGAGCTGACGCCACTTAGGAATCATCTCTTCGTACGGCTCGCTGCCATCTACTGGCGTGATAACCAGACGGCGCTTACCTTTGGTCTCTTTACCGAAGGAGATGATACCGCTGATTTCAGCCAGGATAGCAGGCTCTTTCGGACGACGTGCTTCGAACAGGTCCGCAACGCGTGGCAGACCACCGGTGATGTCCTTGGTACCGCCGGATTCCTGAGGAATACGCGCCAGGGTGTCACCAGAGCTGATCTGTACGCCATCTTCCAGCTGTACAATCGCTTTACCCGGCAGGAAGTACTGCGCAGGCATATCGGTGCCAGGGATCAGAACGTCGTTACCCTGAGCATCAACGATTTTCAGTGCAGGACGCAGATCTTTACCACCGGTAGTACGTTCAGCAGAATCCAGAACCACCAGAGAAGACAGACCGGTCAGCTCGTCGGTCTGACGAGTAATGGTCTGGCCGTCGATCATGTCAGTGAAGCGGATGAAACCACTTACTTCGGTGATAACCGGCATGGTGTGTGGATCCCAGTTTGCTACGGTTTCGCCGCCGGCAACCTGCTCGCCATCACCTTTCGCCATAACCGCACCGTAAGGCACTTTATAGCTCTCTTTGGTACGACCGAATTCGTCGATCAGCTTCAGCTCGGTGTTACGAGAAGTCACAACCAGCTTGCCTGCGGAGTTAACAACAGACTTCGCGTTGCTGAGCTTGATGCTACCTTTGTTTTTCACCTGGATGCTGGATTCAGCAGCCGCACGAGATGCCGCACCACCGATGTGGAACGTACGCATCGTCAGCTGTGTACCCGGCTCACCGATGGACTGTGCTGCGATAACGCCGATAGCCTCACCTTTGTTGATGATGTGGCCACGCGCCAGGTCACGACCGTAGCAGTGCGCACACACACCAAAGTCGGTGTCACAGGATACAACGGAACGCACTTTCACAGAGTCAACAGAGTTCGCTTCCAGCAGGTCACACCACTGTTCGTGCAGCAGAGTGTTGCGTGGAACCAGAATGTCTGCGGTGCCCGGCTTCAGGATGTCTTCCGCGGTCACACGACCCAGTACGCGATCGCGCAGCGGCTCTTTAACATCACCACCCTCGATAACCGGGGTCATGGTGATACCTTCGAGGGTGCCACAATCGTCTTCGGTGACGACCAGATCCTGCGCAACGTCAACCAGACGACGCGTCAGATAACCGGAGTTCGCCGTTTTCAATGCGGTATCCGCCAGACCTTTACGCGCACCGTGCGTGGAGATGAAGTACTGGAGTACGTTCAGACCTTCACGGAAGTTCGCGGTGATTGGCGTTTCGATGATGGAGCCATCTGGCTTCGCCATCAGACCACGCATACCTGCCAGCTGACGAATCTGTGCCGCAGAACCACGCGCACCGGAGTCGGCCATCATGTAGATGCTGTTGAAGGAGACCTGCTGCTCTTCTACGCCGTCACGGTTAATCACGGTTTCGGTTTGCAGGTTATCCATCATCGCTTTGGATACACGATCGTTCGCCGCAGCCCAGATATCGATAACTTTGTTGTAACGTTCGCCTGCGGTTACCAGACCAGACTGGAACTGCTCCTGGATCTCAGCAACTTCAGCTTCCGCTTCAGAGATGATCTCGTGTTTCTTCTCTGGGATGACCATGTCATCGATACCAACAGATGCACCTGAACGCGCTGCATAAGCAAAGCCGGTGTACATTGTCTGGTCAGCGAAGATAACGGTCGGCTTCAGGCCCAGAATGCGGTAACAGGTGTTCAGCATTTTGGAGATCGCTTTCTTGCCCAGCGCCTGGTTGACGATGGAGAAAGGCAGACCTTTCGGTACGATCATCCACAGAATCGCACGGCCAACGGTCGTGTCTTTCAGGCTGGTAATCGCCACGAATTCGCCGTTTTCATCTTTTTCGTATTCGGTGATACGCACTTTAACGCGCGCATGCAGAGAGGCCAGGCCAGCGCGATAAATACGCTCAGCTTCTTTCGGGCCAGTCAGCACCATGCCTTCGCCTTTGGCGTTAACACAGTCACGGGTCATATAGTACAGACCCAATACAACGTCCTGAGAAGGAACGATGATAGGTTCACCGTTCGCTGGAGACAGGATGTTGTTGGTAGACATCATCAGCGCACGCGCTTCGAGCTGGGCTTCCAGCGTCAGCGGTACGTGAACAGCCATCTGGTCACCATCGAAGTCGGCGTTATAGGCCGCACAAACCAGCGGGTGCAGCTGGATCGCTTTACCTTCGATCAGGACTGGCTCAAATGCCTGGATACCCAAACGGTGCAGAGTTGGTGCACGGTTCAGCAGTACCGGGTGTTCGCGGATTACTTCGTCCAGGATATCCCAAACGACAGCTTCTTCACGCTCAACCATTTTCTTAGCGGCTTTGATGGTGGTGGCCAGGCCACGCAGTTCCAGCTTGCCGTAGATGAACGGTTTGAACAGCTCCAGAGCCATTTTCTTCGGCAGACCGCACTGATGCAGACGCAGGTATGGACCTACGGTGATTACAGAACGACCGGAGTAGTCAACACGCTTACCGAGCAGGTTCTGACGGAAACGACCCTGCTTACCTTTGATCATGTCGGCCAAAGATTTCAGAGGACGTTTGTTAGAACCGGTGATCGCACGACCGCGACGACCGTTATCCAGCAGGGCATCTACCGCTTCCTGCAGCATACGTTTTTCGTTGCGTACGATGATGTCCGGCGCAGCCAGATCCAGCAGACGTTTCAGACGGTTGTTACGGTTGATCACGCGACGGTACAGATCGTTCAGATCCGACGTTGCGAAACGACCACCATCCAGCGGAACCAGCGGACGCAGATCTGGCGGCAGAACCGGCAGAACGGTCAGGATCATCCACTCTGGTTTGTTACCAGACTGAACGAACGCTTCCAGCAGTTTGATACGCTTGGTCAGCTTTTTACGCTTGGTTTCGGAGTTGGTTTCGTTCAGCTCTTCGCGCAGAGTTTCACACTCTTGCTCCAGATCCATACTCTTCAGCAGGGCCTGGATAGCTTCCGCACCCATCTTCGCGTCGAATTCGTCACCGAACTCTTCCAGCGCGTCCAGATACTGTTCTTCGGTCAGGATCTGGTTACGTTCCAGATTCGTCATCCCGCCTTCGATCACAACATAAGATTCGAAGTACAGAACACGTTCGATATCGCGCAGCGGCATATCCAGCAGCAGGCCGATACGGGACGGCAGAGATTTCAGGAACCAGATGTGAGCAGTTGGAGACGCCAGCTCAATGTGGCCCATACGCTCACGGCGTACTTTGGTCTGGGTCACTTCAACGCCGCACTTCTCACAGATCACACCACGGTGTTTCAGGCGCTTGTACTTACCGCACAGGCACTCGTAGTCTTTTACTGGCCCGAAAATACGCGCGCAGAAAAGGCCGTCACGCTCAGGTTTGAACGTACGGTAGTTGATGGTTTCCGGCTTTTTAACTTCACCAAAAGACCATGAACGGATCATGTCTGGCGAAGCCAGAGCAATTTTGATCGCATCAAACTCTTCGGTTTTAGTCTGCGCTTTCAGAAACTTTAATAAATCTTTCACGGATTTGCTCCCGTCGGAGTTAGCACAATCTGGTGTCGGGGGTTAACCCGACACCAGTGACCTGTTTGAGCGAGAATTACTCGTCTTCCAGTTCGATGTTGATACCCAGCGAACGAATCTCTTTCAACAGTACGTTGAAGGATTCTGGCATGCCCGGTTCCATCTGATGGTTGCCGTCTACGATGTTCTTATACATCTTAGTACGACCATTCACGTCATCAGACTTAACGGTGAGCATTTCCTGCAGGGTGTATGCTGCGCCGTATGCTTCCAGCGCCCACACTTCCATCTCCCCGAAGCGCTGACCACCGAACTGAGCCTTACCACCCAGCGGCTGCTGAGTAACCAGGCTGTAAGAACCGGTAGAACGAGCGTGCATCTTGTCGTCGACCAGGTGGTTCAGTTTCAGCATGTACATGTAACCTACGGTTACCGGACGCTCGAACTGTTCACCGGTACGGCCGTCAAACAGCGTAATCTGACCAGACGTTGGCAGACCACCCAGTTGCAGCAGCTCTTTAATTTCAGCTTCTTTTGCACCGTCGAATACCGGCGTTGCAATTGGCATACCCTTACGCAGGTTTTCCGCCAGACGCAGAACTTCATCATCGCTGAAGGTGTTCAGGTCGACTTTCTGACGCACGTCGGTACCCAGATCGTAGGCACGCTGGATGAACTCGCGCAGTTTCGCGACTTCTTCCTGCTGCTTCAGCATGGCGTTAATCTTGTCGCCGATACCTTTCGCAGCCATACCCAGGTGGGTTTCCAGGATCTGACCGATGTTCATACGAGACGGTACACCCAGTGGGTTCAGTACGATATCTACCGGCGTACCGTTAGCATCGTGCGGCATATCTTCGATCGGGTTGATCTTAGAGATAACACCCTTGTTACCGTGACGACCTGCCATCTTGTCACCAGGCTGGATCTGACGTTTAACAGCCAGATACACCTTAACAATCTTCAGCACGCCTGGTGCCAGATCGTCGCCCTGAGTGATTTTGCGGCGTTTCGCTTCGAGTTTTTTCTCGAACTCGTGTTTCAGTTCGTCATACTGCTCAGCCAGCTGTTCCAGCTGATTCTGTTTCTCTTCGTCGGTCAGGCCCAGCTCCAGCCAGCGATCGCGTGGCAGTTTGTCGAGCTTCTCAGCTTCAACGCCACCGGCAACCAGCACCGCATAGATACGGCTGAACAGACCCGCTTCGAGGATTTGCAGTTCTTCAGACAGGTCTTTCTTAGCCTGTTTGAGCTGCATCTCTTCGATTTCCAGCGCACGCTTATCTTTCTCAACGCCGTCACGAGTGAAGACCTGAACGTCGATAACCGTACCGGAAACACCGTTTGGTACGCGCAGAGAAGAGTCTTTAACGTCAGACGCTTTCTCACCGAAGATAGCACGCAGCAGTTTCTCTTCTGGCGTCAGCTGGGTTTCGCCTTTCGGTGTAACCTTACCAACCAGAATGTCGCCGCCGGTCACTTCCGCACCGATGTAAACAATACCGGATTCATCCAGTTTGGAGAGCGCAGCTTCACCCACGTTAGGGATGTCGGCAGTGATCTCTTCTGGCCCCAGCTTGGTGTCACGGGACACACAGGCCAGTTCCTGAATGTGGATGGTGGTGAAACGATCTTCCTGAACCACACGCTCGGAGACGAGGATGGAGTCTTCGAAGTTGTAACCGTTCCACGGCATGAACGCTACGCGCATGTTCTGACCGAGCGCCAGTTCACCGAGGTCGGTGGACGGACCGTCTGCCAGCACGTCGCCGCGCTCAACTGGCTCACCCAGAGATACGCAAGGCATCTGGTTGATACAGGTGTTCTGGTTAGAACGGGTGTATTTGGTCAGGTTGTAGATGTCGATGCCCGCTTCGCCCGGATACATCTCGTCTTCGTTAACTTTGATAACGATACGGGATGCGTCAACGTACTGAACGGTACCGCCACGCTTAGCAACTGCTGTAACACCGGAGTCAACGGCAACAGCACGTTCCATACCGGTACCAACCAGCGGCTTATCAGCACGCAGAGTTGGAACGGCCTGACGTTGCATGTTCGCACCCATCAATGCACGGTTGGCGTCATCGTGTTCCAGGAACGGGATCAGGGACGCACCGACGGATACCACCTGTTGGGTGGATACGTCCATGTAGTCAACCTGGTCGCGGCTGAACAGGCTGGATTCGCCTTTGCTACGGCAGGTAACCAGATCTTCTACAAAGTGGCCTTCGTCATCCAGGTTGGAGTTCGCCTGAGCGATAACGTAGTTGCCTTCTTCGATAGCAGACAGGTAATGAATTTCGTCGGTAACCACACCGTCGGTCACTTTACGATACGGGGTCTCAAGGAAACCGTATTCGTTTGTCTGTGCGTACACGGACAGGGAGTTGATCAGACCGATGTTTGGACCTTCAGGCGTTTCGATTGGACATACGCGACCGTAGTGAGTCGGGTGTACGTCTCGAACTTCAAAGCCTGCACGTTCACGGGTCAGACCGCCTGGGCCGAGTGCAGAGATACGACGTTTGTGCGTGATCTCAGACAGCGGGTTGTTCTGGTCCATGAACTGAGACAGCTGGCTGGAACCGAAGAACTCTTTCACTGCCGCAGAAATCGGCTTGGCGTTGATCATATCCTGAGGCATCAGGGTATCCAGATCGCCCAGAGACAGACGCTCTTTCACCGCACGCTCTACACGAACCAGGCCAACGCGGAACTGGTTTTCCGCCATTTCGCCTACGGAGCGGATACGACGGTTGCCGAGGTGGTCGATATCGTCCACTTCGCCTTTACCGTTACGGATATCGATGAGCTTCTTCATCACTTCAATGATGTCGTCTTTGCTCAGGATACCGGAACCTTCGATCTCGTCGCGCAGCAGAGAACGGTTGAACTTCATACGACCTACCGCGGACAGATCGTAGCGGTCTTCGGAGAAGAACAGGTTCTCGAACAGGCTTTCAGCCGCTTCGCGAGTTGGTGGCTCACCAGGACGCATCATGCGGTAGATTTCAACCAGCGCGCTCAGACGATCGTTGGTTGGGTCGACGCGTACAGTCTCAGAGATGTACGGACCGTGGTCCAGATCGTTGGTGAACAGCGTTTCGATACGTTTGTGGCCAGACTGGCTCAGCTTAGCCAGCAGATCCAGGCTCAGCTCCATGTTCGCCGGGCAGATCAGCTCGCCAGTTGATTCATCAACGTAATCTTTCGCGGCTACTTTTCCTGCAATGTATTCAACCGGAACTTCGATGTGTTTGATATCATCTTTTTCCAGCTGGCGGATGTGGCGCGCGGTGATACGGCGACCTTTTTCCACATACACTTTGCCGTCGGCTTCGATGTCGAACGACGCGGTCTCACCACGCAGACGTTCCGGCACCAACTCCATCTGCAACTTGTTGTCGCGGATTTCAAAGATCACTTTCTCAAAGAACAGGTCCAGGATCTGCTCAGTGGTATAGTTCAGTGCACGCAGAATGATGGTTGCAGGCAGCTTACGACGACGGTCGATACGGACAAACAGGTTGTCTTTTGGATCGAATTCGAAGTCCAGCCATGAACCACGGTAAGGAATGATGCGTGCGTTATACAGTACTTTACCGGAAGAGTGCGTTTTACCTTTATCGCTGTCGAAGAAGACGCCCGGGCTACGGTGCAGCTGGGAAACGATAACACGCTCAGTACCGTTGATAACGAAAGTACCGTTGTCCGTCATGAGTGGAATTTCACCCATGTAGACTTCTTGTTCTTTAATGTCTTTTACGGTGCCTTCCGGCGCTTCGCGCTCGTAGATCACCAGACGCAGTTTTACGCGCAGCGGTGCGGAATAGGTCACGCCACGGATCTGACATTCCTGAACGTCAAACACCGGTTCGCCAAGGCGGTAGCTGACGTACTGCAGCTCGGAATTACCGCTGTAGCTCTGAATCGGGAACACGGAACGGAAGGCTGCTTCCAGGCCGTACTGCCCTTCAGGATCTTGCTCGATAAACTTCTGGAACGAGTCAAGCTGGATAGAAAGGAGATATGGAATGTCCAGAACTTGTGGACGTTTACCAAAATCCTTACGAATACGTTTTTTCTCGGTATAGGAGTAAACCATAGGGTTCCTCAGCTCGCTGACAAGTCGACCCATCTGTCCGACGAAGGGACAGTTTGTGCAACACCATTTTGTGGACCGGAAAATTGAATACTTTCCGCAATACCTGTTGCTATCACGCTTAAACCATTTCATTGCGATTTACACAGAGCGAGCACCCTGTCGCAGTATATTAAGTCGTCGATAGAAACAAGCATTGTCAGGACAACCAGCAGTCAAACAGTGTGAAATGCTGCTGATGCCTTACAGCGCAAAAAGGCTGGTGACTAAAAAGTCACCAGCCATCAGCCTAATTACTTAGGCTGCAACCAGAAAAGTTGGCTTATTTAACTTCAACTTCAGCGCCAGCTTCTTCCAGAGATTTTTTCAGTGCTTCTGCGTCGTCTTTGCTCACGCCTTCTTTCAGCGCAGCTGGAGCAGATTCTACCAGGTCTTTAGCTTCTTTCAGACCCAGGCCAGTTGCGCCACGTACTGCTTTGATTACAGCAACTTTGTTCGCGCCAGCAGCTTTCAGAATTACGTCGAATTCAGTTTTTTCTTCAGCAGCTTCAGCCGGGCCCGCAGCTACAGCTACAGCAGCAGCAGCAGAAACACCGAATTTTTCTTCCATTGCAGAAACCAGCTCTACAACGTCCATTACGGACATAGCTGCTACTGCTTCAATGATTTGATCTTTAGTGATAGACATTTAAATTGTTCCTGAAAATCAGAATAAGTTTATACGTAAGCAAATGCTTTATAAAGATAACTGCGATTAAGCAGCTTCTTTCGCATCGCGTACAGCAGCCAGAGTGCGAACCAGTTTGCCAGCCGCAGCTTCTTTCATGGTTGCCATCAGGCGTGCAATTGCTTCTTCGTAGGTCGGCAGGGTGGCCAGGCGATCGATTTGCGATGCCGGGATCAACTCACCTTCAAAGGCTGCAGCTTTGACCTCAAATTTTGCATTCGCTTTCGCGAACTCTTTGAACAGACGAGCAGCAGCGCCCGGGTGTTCCATAGAGTATGCAATCAGGGTCGGACCAACAAACGTGTCTTTCAGGCACTCGAACTGAGTACCTTCAACTACGCGACGCAGCAGGGTGTTACGAACAACACGCATGTATACGCCAGCTTCACGACCTGCTTTACGCAGTTCAGTCATTTTGTCTACAGTAACGCCACGGGAATCCGCAACTACTGCAGACAGCGCGCCTTTGGCTACTTCGCTGACTTCAGCAACAATCGCTTGTTTGTCTTGAAGATTTAAAGCCATTAGCTTTGCTCCTGGATGTTTGCCGGAACTCATGTTCCGGAACTCACTTCACTCGACCCAACGGGAAGAGCGTCTTAATACGGTGAGCAGAAACAAGCCAGAGTATTTAAAATAATCTTAGCGTTCTGTCACCGTCTACGCAGGGGATTAAGTTTCTTGCGAAACACCTGCGGTCTTCGACGGAGGCCTGGATAGGCCAGGCTCCAACGAACAATTCTTTTAGCCGCTAACTTTTGTTAGCAAACGTGGGGGGTAAGATTGTAGACAAAATCACCGCCCACGTAAAGGCATTAGTTTGCAGCAGCGCTCAGGCCAGCCTGGTCAACTGCAACACCTGCACCCATGGTGGTGGAGATGCTAACTTTCTTGATGTACACGCCTTTCGCCTGAGTTGGTTTAGCTTTTTTCAGTGCAACCAGCAGAGCTTCCAGGTTTTCTTTCAGTTTGTCAGCGTCAAAGTCCACTTTACCGATGGTGGTGTGGATGATGCCGTTTTTGTCGTTACGGTAACGAACCTGACCTGCTTTAGCGTTCTTAACCGCTTCAGCAACGTTAGGAGTTACAGTACCCACTTTCGGGTTTGGCATCAGGCCGCGTGGACCCAGAACCTGGCCCAGCTGGCCAACAACGCGCATTGCATCTGGAGAAGCAATAACAACGTCAAAGTTCATTTCGCCTTTCTTGATCTGATCAGCCAGATCTTCCATACCTACCAGTTCAGCGCCGGCAGCTTTAGCCGCTTCAGCGTTTGCACCCTGAGCAAATACAGCTACGCGTACGGAACGGCCAGTGCCGTGTGGCAGTACAGTTGCGCCACGAACGTTCTGATCGGATTTACGAGCGTCGATGCCCAGGTTAACGGCAACGTCAACGCTTTCAACGAACTTAGCAGTTGCCAGTTCTTTCAGCAGAGCGATAGCTTCGTTGATGTCGTACTGTTTGGTCGCATCAACTTTGTCACGGATCACGGACATGCGCTTGGTCAGTTTAGCCATTTCTTAGTCCTCCACTACCAGGCCCATGGAACGTGCAGTACCTTCAATGGAGCGAGTCATCGCTTCAATGTCGGAACCAGTCATGTCGGCAGCTTTGGTCTGCGCGATTTCCTGCAGCTGAGCGCGGGAAATTTTACCCACTTTGTCTTTGTTCGGCTTACCGGAACCAGACTTGATGCCCGCTGCTTTCTTCAGCAGAACTGCTGCTGGAGGGGTTTTGGTAACGAAAGTGAAAGAACGGTCAGCGTAAACAGTGATTACAACTGGGATTGGCAGACCTTTTTCCATGGATTCAGTTTTGGCGTTGAACGCTTTACAGAATTCCATGATGTTCACACCCTGCTGACCCAGAGCTGGACCAACTGGTGGACTTGGGTTCGCCATACCTGCTGCAACCTGCAGCTTGACGTAGGCTTGTACTTTCTTAGCCATTCTAAAATCCTCTGATTGGGTAATAACGCCTCGGAGAGGCTCCCCGTGAATAAAATTCGTTTTACGGGTCGGAACCCATAAAAACAAAAGGCGCGAAATTGTATTCCAATCTCGCGCCCTGTGCAACGATTAAATCGTCGCTTTTTTGATCGCTGCTTAGGCTTTTTCTACCTGAGCAAAGTCCAGCTCTACCGGGGTCGCACGACCAAAGATAGAAACGGAAACTTTCAGGCGGGACTTCTCGTAGTCCACTTCTTCGACGACGCCATTAAAGTCAGCAAACGGACCGTCGTTAACACGAACCATCTCACCCGGTTCAAACAGCGTTTTCGGACGCGGTTTATCACCCACCTGCTGGAGGCGGTTCATAATCGCATCAACTTCTTTGTCGCTGATTGGCGCCGGACGGTCAGATGTGCCGCCGATAAAGCCCATCACGCGTGGTACGCTGCGCACCAGGTGCCAGCTCGCGTCGTTCATCACCATCTGAACCAGCACGTAACCCGGGAAGAATTTACGCTCGCTTTTGCGACGTTGGCCGCCACGGATCTCAACCACTTCTTCGGTCGGAACCATAACTTCGCCAAATAACTCTTCCATATTGTGTAATTTGATATGCTCACGCAGCGACGTAGCTACGCGGCCTTCAAAACCGGAAAACGCCTGAACGACGTACCAGCGCTTTTTAGGGGCTTCAGACATCTCAGAACCTCAGGCCAGTGATAAAGGATACCAGGCGAACCAGAATACCATCCAGTCCCCACAGGATCAGTGACATTACAGCGGTTACCGCCGCTACAATCAGCGTGGTGTGCAATGTTTCCTGGCGAGTCGGCCAAATGACCTTGCGGACTTCGGTACGCGCTTCGCGGGCAAACGCAACGGTCGCTTTGCCTTTCGTCGTCAACAGCGCGACACCACCCGCCGCAGCAATCAGAATTACCACTGCAAGCGCGCGTAGCGGCAGCATCATGTCACGATAAAGATAGTTGCCGACAATCGCCACAATCAGCAGCACGGCTACAACTACCCATTTCATCGCTTCCAGGCCGCGCCCGCTCCCTTGAGCTTCGGTATTCGCACTCATAAACCAACCTGTCAGAAGTATTCTACAAACATTTTCACCCCGCGAGTGCGAGGCAAACCAATCGAAATGCTATTCGCTTTTCGTATTATACGCTCTCCGCAGAGCCTGTCTCAGCAATGATTATGACAAAATTAATCACTGATGAGCCAGGTTCTGAAGTGAAAGCGTGCAAAAAGGGCATCAAATGATGCCCTTTTATTGCGCATTGCGTCAAATGTTATCAGCGATTAGCCGAGAACTTTAGCAACAACGCCCGCGCCAACGGTACGGCCGCCTTCACGGATTGCGAAACGCAGACCGTCGTCCATCGCGATTGGGTGGATCAGAGTCACAACCATCTTGATGTTGTCGCCTGGCATTACCATCTCTACGCCTTCTGGCAGTTCGATGGTACCGGTCACGTCAGTTGTACGGAAGTAGAACTGTGGACGGTAGCCTTTGAAGAACGGAGTATGACGGCCGCCTTCGTCTTTGGACAGAATGTACACTTCAGATTCGAACTTGGTGTGTGGCTTGATTGAGCCTGGCTTCGCCAGAACCTGACCACGTTCGATTTCTTCACGTTTGATACCACGCAGCAGAACACCAACGTTCTCACCAGCACGGCCTTCGTCCAGCAGTTTGCGGAACATTTCAACGCCAGTACAGGTAGACTTCGCAGTCTCTTTGATACCAACGATTTCAACTTCTTCACCAACTTTGATGATACCGCGCTCTACACGACCGGTAACAACGGTACCACGACCGGAGATGGAGAATACGTCTTCGATTGGCAGCAGGAATGGCTTGTCAATCGCACGCTCTGGTTCTGGGATGTAAGAATCCAGGAAGCCAGCCAGTTCGATGATTTTCGCTTCCCACTCTGCGTCGCCTTCCAGCGCTTTCAGCGCGGAACCACGAACGATTGGAGTATCGTCGCCTGGGAAATCGTACTGAGACAGCAGTTCACGAACTTCCATCTCTACCAGTTCCAGCAGCTCTTCGTCATCAACCATGTCGCATTTGTTCAGGAACACGATGATGAAAGGAACGCCTACCTGACGACCCAGCAGGATGTGCTCACGAGTCTGAGGCATAGGGCCGTCAGTCGCAGCAACAACCAGGATCGCGCCGTCCATCTGCGCAGCACCGGTGATCATGTTTTTGACATAGTCGGCGTGGCCTGGGCAGTCTACGTGTGCGTAGTGGCGAGTCGGGGTGTCATACTCAACGTGAGAGGTGTTGATGGTGATACCACGAGCTTTTTCTTCTGGTGCGTTATCGATCTGGTCGAAAGCACGAGCAGCACCGCCGTAGGTTTTAGCCAGTACGGTAGTGATTGCAGCGGTCAGCGTTGTTTTACCATGGTCAACGTGGCCGATAGTACCGACGTTAACGTGCGGTTTTGTACGTTCAAACTTTTCTTTAGACATCGATTGTCCCTCTAAGACACGGATAAATCGGTGATATCACCACATCAACCAGGCGAAAATGCCTGAACTGTTGAATACATTTACATTGAAACAGAGAGAAAGGGAGGGAGAAGTGAAGTGGTGCTGATACCCAGAGTCGAACTGGGGACCTCACCCTTACCAAGGGTGCGCTCTACCAACTGAGCCATATCAGCACGTATTGGAGCGGGCAGCGGGAATCGAACCCGCATCATCAGCTTGGAAGGCTGAGGTAATAGCCATTATACGATGCCCGCATCCTGAAACTCGGCTACCCAGTTCTTTCTGTAACAAAAAAAGAGATTTCTCTCTTTTCTGTTCGAGCTGGTCAATTTTTCCAACCAGCTCCGGCGGCGTTGACGCTGCCAGAAAGTGGTGGTGGGGGAAGGATTCGAACCTTCGAAGTCTGTGACGGCAGATTTACAGTCTGCTCCCTTTGGCCGCTCGGGAACCCCACCGGACTTGATGGTGCCGACTACCGGAATCGAACTGGTGACCTACTGATTACAAGTCAGTTGCTCTACCTACTGAGCTAAGTCGGCATCAAGTAGCGCGCATTCTATGGAGACCTGCGCAGTCATGCAACTAAAAAATTGCATAAAACGTTCTTTCGCTCACATTTTATTCGAAACCAGGGCTAACCGCTGTAAATTCATCCGCTCGCGATTAAAAATCCAACATGAACGCCTGATTTCGGCACGCTATAGCCCCGGGTGATGCCTGCCCGGTTAAGCATCGCTTTCCCATATTTTTTCTTATTATTCCTCTCATCTGGTGTTAACCTCCTGCCCATTGTCCAAAATTAACTATGTGATGAGCCCGCACCCGCCGTTTCGTGATGGTTCACAGAAGCATGCTTATGAGCAAAAAAGAGCAAACGTTAATGACGCCCTATCTTCAGTTTAACCGTAGCCAGTGGGCAGCCCTGCGTGACTCCGTCCCTATGACACTGACGGAAGGTGAAATCGCACGGCTAAAAGGGATAAACGAAGATCTCTCCCTGGAAGAGGTGGCAGAAATCTATCTCCCCCTCTCTCGCTTGCTTAACTTTTATATCAGCTCCAACTTGCGTCGTCAGGCCGTACTGGAACAGTTCCTCGGCACGAACGGTCAACGTATTCCTTATATCATCAGTATTGCGGGCAGCGTGGCAGTGGGTAAAAGTACCACCGCGCGCGTGCTTCAGGCGCTGCTGAGCCGCTGGCCGGAACACCGCAGCGTGGAGCTGATCACCACCGACGGCTTCCTGCATCCCAATGAGGTGTTGAAAGAACGCGGCCTGATGAAGAAGAAGGGCTTCCCGCTCTCTTATGATATGCACCGCCTGGTAAAGTTTGTCTCTGATTTAAAATCGGGCGTGCCGAATGTTACCGCACCGGTCTACTCGCATCTGATCTACGACCGCATCCCGGATGGTGACAAAACGGTGGTGCAGCCCGACATCCTGATTCTGGAGGGCTTAAACGTACTGCAAAGCGGGATGGATTACCCTCACGATCCGCATCACGTGTTTGTCTCTGACTTTGTCGATTTCTCAATTTATGTGGATGCGCCTGAAGATCTGTTGCAACGCTGGTATATCAACCGCTTCCTGAAGTTCCGTGAAGGGGCGTTCACCGACCCGGATTCTTACTTCCACAACTACGCTCAGCTCTCTGAAGAAGAGGCTATCAACGTGGCGACCGGGCTATGGAATGAGATCAACTACGTCAACCTCAAAGAGAACATCCTGCCGACGCGCGAACGTGCAAGCCTGATCCTCACCAAGAGTGAGAAACACGCCGTTGACCAGATTCGTTTACGGAAGTAGATCTCAGACGTAAAAAAAACCGGCTAATCGCCGGTTTTTTCCTTTATGCATGCGGCTTTTCGCCGTTTTCATCCTGATCGACCGCGAAGCAGGCCACCAGCTGTCCACCATAATCTTTCAGTTGTGGCTGCAACTGCGTACACGGACCGAAGCGGCGACGGCAGCGGGCGTTGAACGCACATCCCGGCGGCGGGTTAAGCGGGCTTGGTAACTCGCCGGTCAGCTTAATGCGCTCACGACGGTCATCCGGGTTCAGTCGCGGCGTCGCAGACAGTAGTGCCTGAGTATATGGATGACGCGGGTTATTAAAGATCTGATCTTTCGTCCCCTTCTCTACGCAGCGTCCCAGATACATCACCATCACCTCATCGGCAATGTGCTCAACCACAGACAGGTCATGGGAGATGAAAACGTACGACAGCCCAAGATCCTGCTGTAAATCCATCATCAGATTCAGCACCTGCGCACGCACGGATACGTCGAGCGCCGAAACCGGTTCATCGGCAATCACCACGTCCGGGTCGAGCATCAGACCACGGGCGATGGCGATACGCTGACGTTGACCGCCAGAGAACATATGCGGATAGCGATCGTAATGCTCGGTTTTCAGGCCCACCTTCGCCATCATCGCCAGCGCTTTTTCACGACGCTGCTCTTTGCTCAGGTTGCTGTTGATCAGCAGCGGCTCTTCCAGAATCTGCCCCACTTTTTTTCGCGGGTTCAGCGAACCATACGGATTCTGGAACACAATCTGGATTTTCTGACGTCGCAGTTTCTGCGCCTGCGGATCGTGCTTGAGCAGATCCTGGCCCTGATAGTAAAGCTCGCCGCCAGTCGGAACTTCAATCATCGTTAACAGACGGCCCAGCGTGGACTTCCCACAGCCAGATTCCCCTACCACCGCCAGCGTTTTTCCGCGTTCGAGAGTAAAGGAGACACCATCCAGCGCTTTTACCAGGCGCTCAGGAGCAAAGAGGCCCTTCTTCACCGGGTAATGTTTTTTCAGGTCGATGGCCTGCAACAGCATTTGTTGCGTACTCATAGTGTTGGCCTCCCGGCATCATCGAGTGGGTAGTGGCATTTCGACTGACGTCCGTCAGCTAACAGGTTCAGCTCCGGCTCGTCGACGCGGCATTTATCCGTCGCATACGGGCAGCGCGGGTTAAGCAGACAGCCCTGAGGACGGTCATATTTACCCGGTACCACCCCCGGCAGCGAGGCCAGACGCGCTTTATCCTGCGCGAACTCCGGCAGCGCGCGCAGCAGCGCCTGCGTATAGGGATGACGCGGGGCCCGGAAGATATCGTGTGAACTCCCGGTCTCCACCACCTGGCCTGCATACATCACAATGATTTTGTGTGCCGCTTCAGCCACCAGCGCCAGATCGTGCGTAATCAGCACCAGCGCCATATTCTCTTTCTGCTGCAACTCCAGCAGTAGCTCAATAATTTGCGCCTGAATGGTCACGTCCAGCGCGGTTGTCGGTTCATCGGCAATCAGCAGTTTTGGACGACAGGCAATGGCCATCGCGATCATTACACGCTGACTCATCCCACCGGACAACTGGTGCGGATAAACGTCCAGACGCGATGCCGGATCGGGTATACCCACCTGCGTCAGCAGGTCAATAGCGCGCTGGCGACGGGTTTGCTTGTTACCGCCCTGGTGCACCTTAATGGCTTCCATAATCTGGAAACCCACGGTGTAACACGGGTTCAGACTGGTCATCGGGTCCTGGAAGATCATCGCCACTTCCGCTCCCACCAGTTGGCGGCGCTGTTTTTCGGAAATGCGCTGCAGATCCTGACCATTGAACTCCAGGCTTTCCGCCATTACGCGGCCGGGATAGTCAATCAGCCCCATGATTGCCAGTGAACTCACTGACTTACCGGAACCGGACTCCCCAACGATACCAACCACTTCGCCCTGATTTACGCTATAGCTGATGCGGTCCACAGCACGAAACGGTGTGCCTTCATCGCCGAAGTGCACCGATAATTTATCTACATTTAATAACGCCATCTCGTGCCTCTTACTGCTTCAGTTTGGGATCAAGTGCATCACGCAGACCATCACCCATCAGGTTAAATGCCAGCACCGTCAGCAGAATCGCCAGACCCGGGAAGGTGACGACCCACCAGGCGCTTTGCGCGAACTGCAACACGTCGGAGAGCATGGTGCCCCATTCCGGTGTTGGCGGCTGCGCACCCATGCCAAGGAAGCCAAGAGCGGCCATATCGAGAATGGCGTTAGAAAAACCGAGCGACGCCTGAACAATCAGCGGTGCAAGGCAGTTAGGAAGAATATTGACGAACATCTGGCGCATCGCCCCCGCACCCGCCACTCGAGATGCTGTCACATAATCGCGGTTCACCTCGACCAGCACGGCCGCACGGGTTAATCGGACATAGTGAGGAAGCGCAACGAACGTTAGCGCGAGCGCGGCATTGCCTATCGAAGGACCAAAGACCGCGACCAGCACCAGGGCCAGCAGAAGGCTTGGCAATGCCAGCATGATATCGACGATACGCATGATGACGTTATCAACGATGCCGCCGAAGTAGCCCGCCACCAGACCAAGCACAACGCCCATGATCAGCGACAACACCACCACGAGACAGCCAACCAGCAGAGAGAGGCGCGCGCCGTACATCAGACGAGACAGCACATCGCGGCCAACGTCATCAGTACCGAGCAGGTGCGTCAGGCTACCACCTTCCTGCCAGGCCGGTGGCGCGAGCAGCGCATCACGGAACTGGTCCGCGGGGTTATACGGCGCAAGGAAGTTCGCAAACACCGCAATCAGGATCATAATGGAAACATACACCAGCCCGACGACCGCGCCTTTGTTGCGCTTGAAGTAGTGCCAGAATTCCTGCATCGGCGTCATTGGCACCGGTGCGGTAACCGCTTTATTTTGAGTAACTTGTGACATGATGGCCCCTTACTTCTTATGACGAATACGCGGGTTCACCACGCCGTACAGCAAATCGACCAGCAGGTTGACGAGGATAATCATCGTCGCGACCAGCAATACACCGCCCTGCACAACCGGATAGTCACGGCGTTGCAGCGCATCAATTAGCCAGCGTCCAAGGCCTGGCCAGGAGAAGATGGTTTCGGTCAGGATCGCCCCGGCCAGCAGCGTACCGACCTGCAAACCGATAACGGTCACCACCGGCAGCATGGCGTTACGCAGGGCATGAATGATGATGACGCGCATACGGGTCAGACCTTTAGCGCGGGCAGTACGAATATAA
Organism: Enterobacter cloacae complex sp. ECL411; assembly: GCF_021869665.1. NCBI lineage: Bacteria > Pseudomonadati > Pseudomonadota > Gammaproteobacteria > Enterobacterales > Enterobacteriaceae > Enterobacter > Enterobacter cloacae complex sp. ECL411. Next base: position 241,670 of record NZ_CP091486.1, on the reverse strand, counting down.
TCTTCGCCCAGCACTTCCAGCATGGAGGAACGAGTCATACGCACGATCACCGCAAGTGGGATGGTGCCCAGCACCATTGCAGGCAGGATCATGTGCGCAACCGCATCAATGAAGTTGCCCTCTTCGCCCCAGATCGCCGTATCAATCAGCATAAAGCCGGTTAACGGGTTGGTGTCGTCAAGGAAAACCATATCGCTGACACGTCCGGAGACCGGCGTCAGGTTCCACTGCACCGAGACCAGCATGATCAGCATCATGCCCCACCAGAAGATAGGCATGGAGTAGCCGGTCAGTGCCAGGCCAACGGCGGTGTGGTCGAAAATAGAGCCACGCTTAACGGCAGCCAGCACGCCGACGGGAATCCCCACCGCGGTCGCGAAGATCATGGCGCAGATGCCGAGTTCCAGCGTCGCCTGGAAACGCGGCACGAACTCGTCCCACACCGGAAGACGGCTTTTCAGTGAAATCCCTAAATCGCCGTGTAATACGCCCCAGATGTAGTGGAGGTACTGCTGCCACATCGGCTTATCAAGGCCGAGTTCAGCCAGCAGTTGCGCATGACGTTCAGGGGAGATACCACGCTCGCCCGCCATAATCATCACCGGATCACCCGGGATCATATGGACGAAGGCAAAAGTGAGAAGGGTGATACCGATAAACGTCGGGATAACCAGTCCCAGACGTCGGAGGATGAACTGCAACATAACCCGGATTCTCTCTGATGACGCACGCTCAGTAGCGTGACGTCTGTATTGCTCACAAATGTAAATTCCCTCTCCCTTCGGGAGAGGGTTAGGGTGAGGGGATGCATGCACGCCCCTCACCCCTGCCCTCTCCCACAGGGAGAGGGAGAACACCCTACTTATTATTCAACAGACACGTTTTCGAAGTGGTGTTTGCCCAGTGGATCGACCACGTAGCCCTTCACTTCTTTACGCACTGGCTCGTACACGGTGGAGTGAGCAACAATCAGCGCCGGAGCCTGATCGTGCATGACAACCTGCGCTTGCTTGTACAGTTCGATACGTTTGTTGTGATCATCGGTCGCACGCGCCGGCTGGATCAGGTCTTCAAACGGCTTGTAGCACCAGCGAGAGTAGTTGGAACCGTCTTTCGCTGCCGCACAGCTGAACAGGGTCGCGAAGAAGTTGTCCGGATCCCCGTTGTCGCCGGTCCAGCCCATCATGACCGCCTGGTGTTCGCCCGCTTTGGCGCGTTTCAGGTACTCGCCCCACTCGTAGGTCACAATTTTGGCCTGTACGCCAATCTTCGCCCAGTCAGCCTGAACCATTTCCGCCATACGACGTGCGTTCGGGTTGTAAGGACGCTGTACCGGCATCGCCCACAGCTCAACGGTGAAACCTTTATCCTGGCCCGCTTCTTTCAGCAGCGCTTTCGCTTTCTCAGGATCGTAGGTGTAGTCCTTAATGTCGTCGTTATAGCCCCACATGGTTGGTGGGATCAGGTTCTTGGCCGCAACGCCAGCGCCCTGGTAAACGGCTTTGATGATCGCTTCTTTGTTCACCGCGTAGGTCAGCGCCTGACGCACTTTCACGTCATCGAACGGTTTCTTCTCGGTGTTGAAGGAGAGATAACCCACGTTCAGGCCCGCCTGCTCCATCAGGTTGATATTTTTATCCTGCTTCATGCGCGCGATGTCAGCCGGGTTTGGATACGGCATCACCTGACATTCGTTTTTCTGCAATTTTGCGTAACGCACGGATGCGTCAGGCGTGATGGAGAAGACCAGACGGTCGATCTGCGGCTTGGTGCCCCAGTAGCCCGGGAAGGCTTTATACAGAATACGGGAATCTTTCTGGTACTGAAGCAGCTGGAACGGGCCGGTACCGATTGGGTTCAGGTCCACTTTTTCCGGCGTGCCGGCTTTCAGCATGTTGTCCGCGTACTCTTTAGAGAGAATAGAGGCGAAGTCCATCGCCAGGTCAGCGAGGAATGGCGCTTCCGGACGCGTCAGCACGAACTGAACGGTTTTATCGTCCACTTTTTTCACTTCAGCAATCAGGTCTGGCAGACCCATCCCTTCGAAGTATTCATAGCTGCCGCCAGACACTTTATGGTACGGGTTCTGGGCATTTTTTTGACGGTCGAAGGAGAACACTACGTCGTCGGCGTTAAAGTCGCGCGTAGGTTTGAATTCTTTGCTGTCCTGCCACTTCACGCCCTGACGCAGGTGGAAGGTATAGGTTTTACCGTCTTCGCTGATATCCCACTTTTCAGCCAGGCCAGGAATCACTTCCGTGGTACCGGTTTTAAATTCAACCAGACGGTTATAGATCGGTACAGAGCTTGCGTCGTAAGTCGTACCAGAGGTAAAGAGCTGTGGGTTAAAGCCTTCCGGAGAGCCTTCAGAACAGTAAACCAGGGTTTTTGCCTGTACGCTTGCTGCGACGGTCATGGCCACCAGGCTCAGACCAAGCTTCAGCATCCCTGACTTCTTCAAGGAAATACTCATTATTGTGCTCCAATGTGATGTTTTGCTTTGTTGTGTTACGCCGCCTGACCTTTATTTATTTTTTACCCGGTCCGGTCGGTGATGCCCGAGGGCGTTAAAAGGGATAGAGAATCCTTTCAGAAGAGCGTTTGAGTTGCAGCGCAGATCCTCCCTGAAATGCCCCTCGTGCCCTACAATCTGTCAACAGAATGTGAAAACGTCAATACAGGTGGCGGGGATTTACGTGGAGTGTGAGAAACCGCAAACAAAGATTAAAAAAACTCTGAATGCCAGTTTTCAGCAGAGAAATTTATGCTACTCGCCATGTTGCAGCACAAACCCCTCCCTATTTCGCAACACCCAGTGATTAAGTTTTATTCAGAATGGGTAAATTTTCTTACAGAATGGTGATTATCTGAGCACTAAATACCGCGAACGTTAAAACGCACAGCGAAAAATGCTGAGGTTATCCATAAGCAACGCGAAAAAAGATCAAACTATATATAAAAAAATACAATGGATTATGTCACAAAACCGCAAGCAGGCAGGGGGAAGCAGGGCTAAGGGGTATTTTGAGGACTCCTGTGGGGTAACGCGTTAATGCAAAAAGGGCTAACCTTGCGGTTAGCCCTTTTTAGAATGTGGTCGGCGAGAGAGGATTCGAACCTCCGACCCACTGGTCCCAAACCAGTTGCGCTACCAAGCTGCGCTACTCGCCGAATGCGGAGCGCATCTTACTGCTGAGGTGCGCCCTCGTCAATCCCTTATTTTCAAAAAGCCATTCAACTGGCGATATTCTCGCCAGACCAGCTACTGCGCGGCTTTTGTGGTGTTATCAGGGAGTTTACACCAGTTGTTGTTTTCGTTAATCCCACCGTTCGGTGAGGTATAGCCGAGACAGCCCATAATAGTGTCGTACAGCTCAACGTGACGGCGCGGTACCTTAATCTCTGCCTGCTGTTTCAGGTGGGCAAACATTTTGGCTTTGTCCGGGTTTTCCAGATACTTGTCCGACATCCACATGATCATCGGCACGCGGAACTGCTCTGGTGGCGCCAGCTTACGCGGCGTACCGTGTAAATGCTCTTTCTCGTTGATGGACTCGCCGTGGTCGGCCGCGTAGATCACAATCGCTTTCTTATCGCGAAGCTGGTCAATCACCCGGCTGAGGAAGGTATCCACATACAGAATCGAGTTATCATAGGCATTGATCAACTCCTGCTTGCTACAGTTCTTGTTAATGCCGACGCACTCAGGCGTCCATTTGGCGAAATCGCGCGTGTAACGCTGATAGTAGCTGTAGTGTGACCCTTTGGTATGCAGAACAATAAGGTGCTTACCCTGCGGATGGTTTTTCAGCGACTGTTCCATCTCAGAGAGCAGCAGCATGTCATCAACGTTCTTTCCGCGGTTACGCGGCTCGGCGCCAATCTGCTCGCGGTAGGCGATGTTATCCGCCATGGTGTTGGTGTAGAACCACATCTCACTTTGCATGGCGAACAGATCGGAGCTAAATCCAAGCTGCTTCAGAACAGCAAACACGTTTTGCTCTTTGAGAGTGCGCTGAGGGTTATCACTCGCACCGCCCTCGCGAACAAACATACAGCGCAACGAGAGCTTCGTGGCGGTATCGCAGGAGTAGCCGCGGTATGCCACCAGATTCTTTTCCTGCGCCAGTTTCGGGGTGGTATCGCGGTCATAACCGAGAATACCCATATGATCCCAGCGCGTCGTTTCGCCGATAACGAAGACCACGTAAGTATCATCCAGCCCGTCAGCCGGAGCCTGGTAGGTGAACTTTTTGGTTGGGTTAATCAGCGATTTCACATCGCTGGATTCGTCCGCCTGAGCCCAGGCATAAAGACCTAACGCCGACAGCCAGTTAGACGGCAGGTACGAGTTAGCCACCACGCCGCCGTAGCTTGGCATATCCACGCCTGTCGCTTTTTCGATCCGTTTTTGCTGCTTTTCCATCAGGCGAATAGGCGCCCATACCAGCAGACCCGCCAGAAGAACGACGGCGACGTTGCGGATGCGCTGTCCCCGGGTACGCAACTGGCGTAACAGGGTGTAGCGACAGGTGTTACTCCAGATAAAGAAGAGCGGGATCAGGCAGGTCAGAATCGTCCACAGGATGAACCCTTGACCCACCACCTCTTTCGAGAGGTCGATGTCCGTGGTCATCACCGAGGCCACAATACCGTAGCCAATGACCACGTTCATGAATGTCATGTAATAGCTTGCGGCGGCGGAGATAATCACCACCAGCGAGGCCAGAATTTGCCATGTACGACGGCCAAAGAGAGAGAGCAGGCGTAACAGGAAGAAGGTCGCCAGAATTGAGCCAAACACTTCAATCGCGGCAAAAATTCCATTTCTTACAGTGAGGTGTTCGAAATAACCTTCCACTCGTCTGAACAGCACCGCGCCATTCAGAAACAAACCGATATAGACAGCCAGCATCAGACACAATCTTTGCTGGGTAAGAGACCTAATATATTTCATGCAAACAACCCTGGGGGAAGGGGTATAAAAACCCGCCGAATCTCAGTGAGAAAGCAGACAGAGTAAGTAGATGCGAGAGAAACCGTTATCAGAAACGTCTACAAGCGCGATAAGTAGACCACAGCAGGGAAGAAAAGTGGCAGCAGAGAATGTGAATCGATGAAGATTTTTACAAAATAGCAAGTCCGGAAGCGATTTAGAAATAAATAAAAGAGGCCCTGCGGCCTCTTTTCATCGCATCATACATGCGCTTCTTTATACAGTTCGCGCTGCGGCTGACGGATCGTGGTGGACAGCGCCAGCGAAATAATCAGCAAAGCGAATATCACGCAGAAGGTCACGTAGAAGCCGCCAAACAGCGAGGCAATCAGTGAACCGCAAATACTGCCGATACCGAAGCCGAGATAAATGACGCCGTAGTTTTTCGCCAGGTTGTTCAGGCCGAAGAACTCGCTCACCAGTGACGGGAAGACGGTAATAGTGCCGCCAAAGTTAAAGGCTACGCAGGCAATTGCTGCAAAGAATGTCGCCTCGTTCAGCGGAGCGAACAGCAGTGCTGCCATACCCACCAGGGAGATGACCTGCCCCAGCGTAATCACACGGATACGGGCGATTTTGTCAGACAGGATACCCAGTACCAGACGACCCGAGAGGTTAGCGATGGAGATGACCGTTACCGCGTTTGCCGCCGTCGCCGCGTCCAGTTTTACCATCCCCTGCGCGATATCTTTCGCCACACCGATGACATACAGACCGCTCATGCAGGCCGTCAGGAACATCACCGCCAGCATCCAGTACTGCGGCTTACGCATGGACTGAGCGAGGGTGAAATCGTTCTCCACCACGCCGTTAACGGTTTTCACTTCCTGCTGCGGCGCATCTTTCATCAGCGTGGCGCCGAAGAGGATCATTACCAGCACAATCACGCCCCAGATCATAAAGGTTTTCTCAAGCCCAACCGAGGCCAGCAGATGGGAGTCAATGAATTTGAACCCCAGGCTGCCCAGGCCATATGAACCAATGGCAAACGCGGAGATAAGCCCTTTACGCTCCGGGAACCACTTCACGCAGTTAGACAGCGTCAGCAGATAACCTGCGCCGTCCGCCAGACCCACCAGCACCCCGGCGCTTAGCCACAGCATCATCAGGTTGTTTGAATGTGCCGTCAGGAAGAAGCCCACGCCCAGCAGGATCCCGGAGGCCATGGTTACGCGCTTCACGCCGAAGCGCTCCTGAAGTTTGCCCGCCACGGAAGAGGAAATCGCTAATCCAAGGCTCAGCAAGCCGAAGGAGAATGCCACCTGGCTTATCGGTGCGCCGAGCTTATCGGACAGGGCGCTGTTAAACAGGCTCCAGGTATAGACCGAGCCCAGTGCGAACTGGGTAACGATGGTGCCGAAAAGCGTCAGCCAACGCGTGCGGTTATAAGTTGATGTGTTCATGGCAGTGTCCTGCAAGAGAAATTAAGGAAGTTCGCTGAGGACACGATAAACAAAACCCCAAAACGCCAGGGGTAAAACGGCATGAAATGCAGGAGATACGGAATGAAATGCCTGGAAGCGGGAATGAATGACCTTGCCGGAAAAGAAAACGCTTAAAGGTGAGTGACCACTATCACCACAGCCCGCGCCGTTATTGTATTAAATATGTTACCGCAGCGTTTAAAAAAGTAACAACCCTAAAATTTGGCGCTTAAGCCCAGGGTGTACAAATATTCTTCCTCCGACTGCTGGTTGTAGCTGATCTTCGCCCAGGGATGTAAATCACCATACTGCGTATCAACGCGCCACCCCAACGAGTTCACGCTGGCATGCCAGAGGGGATCGGTAAGCGGCTGCGTGGTAGTTGCCTCACCAAATGCGTTCACCGTTGCAGGGGGAGCGCCATCAGTGCGCCACGCCATGACGGGGCCGGTGGTAAAATGTCCCGCCACGGGAAAATTCCAGCCAACGCTCAGAACGGTTTCCGCATCTGAACCGGATGGGTCGTTCAGGGCAAAGCCCGCAGCATTCTGCGAATGGTTGATACGCTCCGCGAGAATATCTTCATAACGAGGTTGGTGATCGGCGTCCCATGTATAGCGTTCCGTCGTATTACTTTGTGCATCTGAAACGATATATTCCTGTTGCCACGCAAAAGCGGTGTTACATATAAGCAGGCAGGCTGAGACACCCACCAGGCCAGAAGCAGCATGGCGACCACTGATTTTTTTTAACATCATCAAAGCGACTCCAGAAAGAGCCGAGTTCGGCGATATATGTCATTGTTCGAAGAGGTATTAGGGCGTATAGCCCTGTATTAACTATTGTCTCTTTAGCAAACACGTCAAGCCGGGCAGATTGAAATTTTTGCGTTTACCGTATCAGGAAGGGAGATGACCTATGCAACGTTGCGGCTGGGTAAGCCAGGATCAGCTTTATATCGATTATCACGACAAGGAATGGGGCGTGCCGGAAACCGACGGTAAAAAACTGTTTGAAATGATTTGCCTTGAAGGCCAGCAGGCCGGGCTGTCGTGGATCACCGTTCTGAAAAAGCGTGAGAACTATCGCAAGGCCTTCCACCATTTCGATCCGGTTGCGGTGGCCGCCATGACCGACGAAGACGTGGAAAGGCTGGTTCTGGATACCGGTATCATCCGCCATCGCGGTAAAATTCAGGCCATTATTGGTAACGCGCGTGCTTATCTGGCGATGGAGCAAAACGGCGAACCCTTCTCAGCTTTTGTCTGGTCGTTTGTGGATAACGAGCCGAAGGTAACGCAGGCCGCCACGCTTGCAGAGATCCCAACGTCTACCCCCGCCTCAGATGCCCTGTCAAAAGCGCTGAAAAAACGCGGCTTTAAGTTTGTGGGCACCACCATCTGCTACTCCTTTATGCAGGCCTGCGGGCTGGTCAATGACCACATTAAGGGCTGCTTCTGCCACCCGGAGGGCCACCATGATCCGCAAATGGCAAAGTGAGGATACCGCTCCGCTTTTGAGTCTGTGGCTGGAGAGCACCACCGAGGCGCATCCGTTTATCGACGCAAGTTACTGGCAAGCGAATGAAGCGGTAGTGCGGGATGATTACCTTCCCGCCGCCGAGACCTGGGTCTGGGAGGAAAACGGTACCCTGTGCGGTTTTATCAGCGTCATGCAGTTCCAGTTCGTGGGGGCGTTGTTTGTCGCCCCGGCGTTCATCGGAAGGGGGATCGGGCGTGCGCTGCTGAACTATGTTCAGCAGCACTACCCGTATTTAACCCTGGAGGTGTATCAGAAAAACGTGCGGGCGGTGAATTTCTATCATGCTCAGGGTTTTCGCATCGAAGACAGCGCCTGGCAGGATGATACCCAACACCCGACGTGGATCATGAGCTGGCAGGCGGATCAAATGCCGTAAGGGGAAGCGCCGGCCCCTCATATTTCTCCACCCATGCCAGCGCCGTATTCCCCGCACAGCCATTCCCCAGCTTCGAGCTGGGGAGATCTTTGGTCAGCACGTTTACGGCGCCGTTCTTACAAATACCGCCCTCGTCCAGCGCCAGATCCGGCCATGCTCCCTGATGAATGCAGAACACGCCTGGGCGGATCCCGTCACTCACCAGGGCGCCAGCCAGCACCTGCCCGCGTGCGTTCCAGACGCGAACGAGATCGCCGTCGTTAATCCCCCGCGCCTTTGCATCGTCGCTATTCAGCGCGATCGGCTCACGACCCGCCACCGCATACTGCTCGCGCAGAGCCGAATAGTTGAGCTGGCTGTGCAGACGATGGGCAGGATGGGCAGACAGCAGCTGAAGCTGCCCCGGCTGCGCATTGCCATGCCATTCGTCCGGCTCCAGCCACGCCGGGTGCGGCGGGCAGTCCGCGTAGCCAAAGCTGGCGATGCGCTCGCTGTGGATCACAATCTTCCCGCTTTCGGTTTTTAACGGGTTATTCTCCGGATCGCGACGGAAGTCAGCAAAGCGCACAAACCGCGCGTTCTGCTCGCTTTCCGGCATTTCGAAGAGTTGATTCGCCTCCCAGAATTCAGCAAATGGCGGCAGCGTCACGCCCTGCGCAGCCCCGCGCTGGCTTGCAATCTGGTAAAACGTTTCCAGCCATTGCAGATCCGTTTTGCCCTCGGTGAAACGCTCCCGTCCGCCCGCTTCCCATAATTCACTCAGGTCAGCAAAGACGTCATAATCATCCCGCGCTTCATCCCGGGGAGTCACGACGCGCTTCATCGGTACCATATGCTGGTTGCTGTAATCCCCCGTCATGGTGAGATCGTTACGCTCGAACGAGGTCGTGGCGGGCAAAACGATATCGGCATGTTTCGCTGACGCGGTCCAGAAGCACTCCGAGATCACCACCAGCTCCGGTTTCTGCCAGGCGCGGATCAGGCGGTTGGTATCCTGGTGATGGGTGAAGTTGGCCCCACCCGCCCACCAGACAAACTTAATATCCGGGAAATGGCGATCCTGACCGTTGTGCTGATAAAACCCGCCGGGGTTCTCCAGAGCTTCAACAATGCGTGCCACCGGAATTTTATCCACAGCGTCCACGCCCCCCTGCACCGAGCCCTGCATGGACGCCAGCACCGCCGCTTTACGCGTCGGGTTGCCGCCGTTGGCAAAGTGATAGGAAAGGCCAAAACCGCCGCCGGGTGTGCCAATCTGCCCAAGCATCGCGGCGAGCGTCACCAGCATCCAGTGCTTCTGCTCGCCAAACTGCTGGCGCTGCATCCCCCATCCGGACATGAGCATCGTGACATTGCTATGGAATAACGCTGCCAGTTCGCGGATTTTAGCGGCATCAACGCCGCAAATCGCCGCAGCCCACTCTGCGGTTTTGGCGATACCGTCGGTTTTGCCCGTCAGATAGTCGGCAAATTTATCGAACCCCGTTGTGCAGCGCGTCAGAAATTCCGTGTCGTGCCAGCCGTTCTCCACCAGGGTGTGGGCGATACCCAGCATCATCGCCACGTCGGTGCCCATATGCGGCGCGATCCACTCGGCGCTGTCGCCGAAGAAATCAAGCGTTTCAGAACGCATCGGATCGATACAGATGATGCGCTTGCCGCTTTTGCGCAGCGCATCGAAGTAGGAAACGCCCTGCTCGTCGGACGCATTCCAGGCAATTTTAAGGGTATTGAGCGGGTTGGCGCTCCACAGCACCACCACCTCTGTATGCTCCAGCACCAGCGGCCAGCTGGTCTGCTGCTGATAAACCTCATTCCCGCCCACGACATACGGCATGATCGCCTGCGCCGCGCCGGTCGAGTAATCACCCAGATGGCCGGTATATCCTCCAGCCAGGCTCATATAGCGTTGCAGCAGGGTTGCGGCCTTATGCAGCACGCCGTTTGAGCGCCAGCCATAGGAGCCGGCAAAAATGGACGACGGGCCATAGCTGTCGCGGATGCGTTTATGCTGCGTATGGATCAGCGCCAGGGCATCGTCCCAGCTCACGCGCACGAACTCATCCTGCCCGCGAATACCTTGCGGTTTATCCGGTGACGCCAGAAAGCCTTTACGCACCATCGGCCAGCGTACGCGGGTTTTGCTATGTACCTGATCGCGAACGACGGTCTGTAAAGAGTTGAGATGGCGCGAAGGCAAAGCCCCGCGAGACGACAGCACGGTGTCGCCATCGGTTTCGACCAGCATCGGCCCCCAGTGGGCGGCGGTCAGAATGGTTTTTGTTGAGGTGCTCAAAGCGTGCGCTCCTGGTTGCGTGCAGGTATGACGGCCTTTCATTGAGGCAGTTTATCGTTTGTGACAAATTTCAGAGTTATACACTGAATTTTCTCCGTATTCGGACGTCATAATCCACTGCCACGTCCGTCGTGGCAAAGAATAAAAAGGATTAAGGAAATAAGATGAAAAAACGCGTACTCGTTATTGCCGCTCTGGTGAGCGGTGCACTGGCTGTTTCAGGCTGCACAACCAACCCTTACACCGGCGAACGCGAAGCGGGTAAATCCGGCATTGGCGCGGGTATTGGTTCCCTGGTGGGCGCTGGCGTTGGCGCACTCTCCTCCTCCAAGAAAGATCGCGGTAAAGGTGCACTGATTGGCGCAGCGGCAGGCGCAGCCCTGGGCGGCGGCGTGGGTTATTACATGGATGTGCAGGAAGCAAAACTCCGTGACAAAATGAAAGGTACAGGCGTGAGCGTGACGCGCAGCGGTGACAACATCATCCTGAACATGCCAAACAACGTGACCTTTGACAGCAGCAGCGCGACGCTGAAACCCGCAGGCGCGAACACCCTGACCGGCGTGGCCGCGGTGCTGAAAGAGTACAACAAAACTGCCGTGAACGTGATTGGCTACACCGACAGTACCGGCAGCCAGGATCTGAACATGCGTCTGTCGCAGCAGCGTGCCGATTCCGTGGCCAGCTCGCTGATCACCCAGGGCGTAGAAGCGAACCGCATCCGCACCAGCGGCATGGGTCCGGCTAACCCGATCGCCAGCAACAGCACGGCGGAAGGCAAAGCGCAGAACCGCCGCGTTGAGATTACGTTGAGCCCTGTGCAGTAGGTAAAAGCAAAACGGCAACCCCGTTGCCGTTTTTAGTGTTTGCGCCCTCTCCCGTGGGAGAGGGTTGGGGTGAGGGCATCAGACCGCCACCTGGCAAATTGCTTGATTCGCCAGATTTTCCCGTTAAGGTATTCTCACTAATTTCAGGGAAATCAGCGATGAGCAAACCAACCCGGGCCACCATCAGCGACGTGGCGAAAGCCGCCAAAACCGGTAAAACCAGCATTTCACGCTACCTCAACGGCGAGAAACACCTGCTTTCCGATGCGCTGCTGGCGCGAATTGAACAGGCCATTGCCGATCTCGACTACCGTCCCAGCCTGATGGCGCGCGGCCTCAAGCGGGGTCGTACCCGTCTGATTGGCCTCATCATCGCCGATATCACCAACCCTTACTCCGTTAACGTCCTCAGCGGCATTGAGGCGGCGTGCCGTGAGAAAGGCTTTACCCCGCTGGTCTGTAACACCAATAACGAAGTTGATCAGGAGTTGCACTACCTCGATCTGCTGCGCAGCTATCAGGTGGAAGGGATCGTGGTCAATGCCGTCGGGATGCGCGAAGAGGGACTGAATCGCCTGCAACAATCGTCGCTGCCGATGGTGCTTATTGACCGCAAAATCCCGGAATTTGCCTGCGATGTGGTCGGGCTGGATAACACCCAGGCGGCCACCACTGCCACCGAACATCTGATTGAACAGGGTTTCGAAGCCATTTTGTTCCTGAGCGAACCGCTGGGTATGGTTAACACCCGCCGCGACCGCCTGGCTGCATTTCGTGCCACGCTGGCGCGTTATCCCGGTGTGATCGCCGAAAATGCCGAAATCTCCCTCCATGAAGCCGGTCAGCTGGATAATACCCTGCGCCAGTTCCATACCCGCCATCGGGGTATGCGCAAAGCGGTGATCTCCGCGAACGGGGCGCTGACGCTTCAGGTTGCCCGCTCGCTTAAACGCATTGGCCTGCACTGGGGCAGCGACATCGGCTTACTCGGCTTTGATGAACTGGAGTGGGCTGAACTTGCTGGCGTAGGCATTACCACCCTCAAACAACCCACCTGGCAGATCGGCTATGCCGCGGTTGAACAAGTGGTTCGCCGCATTGAAGGCACACGCGACGCCGTACGCGAGCAGGTTTTTTCTGGCGAGCTGATCGTTCGCGGCTCTACTGCCCGTTAAATTCCCCTTCGTGACAGCGATCATAAATTCAGCATCCCGATCTTTTCTTTGGAACCGGTTCCATCTAGCGTAATACTATCGATTACGCCCTGGAGTCAGGAAATGAGCAGGAAAATTATGGTGGTCACCGCCGCGTATGGCGCGGATCAGGTGCGACAAGCAGGCGGTCAACGGGCGATGCTTCCCGTTATTGCCGGCGCAGGGGCTGATGGCGTTGAAATCCGCCGCGAGCTCTTCAGCAGCGACGAGTTAATGGCCCTGCCTGCGCTCGGCGAGTCCATTGAACTGCTGGGTTTACTGGCGTGCTACTCCGCCCCGGCCCCCCTGTTTATGCCCGATGGAACCCTCAACCCGGATCTTCCGCGCTACCTTAGCGAAGCCAGCACCCTGAACGCCCTGTGGCTTAAAGTCTCGCTGGGCCATTTCAGCGACAAACAACCGCTTGAAGCCCTGCGCGTACTGCTGGATGAAAGCGGCATGACGCTGGTGGTGGAAAACGACCAGACCGACTGCGGTCAGCTCGCTCCGATGCAGCGCTTCAAAGCCGCATGCCGGGTAATGGCGCTGCCGGTCACGCTGACGTTCGATATGGGCAACTGGCTGTGGGTTGGCGACTCCCCGGAAGAGGCTGCACGTCAGTTGGCTCCCGCCGTGAGCTACATTCATGTGAAGGCCGCGGTCCCGCATAATGCGCAATTCCGCGCCGTCGCGCCGGATCAGACCGATTCTCGCTGGCGGGATCTGCTTAATCAACTCCCTGCCGATGCGCCACGCGGTATCGAATTTCCGCTGGAAGGGACGGATCTCACCGCCGTCACCCGCCATTACGTCAACCTGCTGCGCGAGGAGTAAACCATGCACAAGACGCTGGATGTCATCACCATCGGCGAGGCCATGGCGATGTTTGTCGCCACCGAAACAGGCGAGCTGAGCGCAGTGGAGCACTTTATCAAACGCGTTGCAGGTGCTGAGCTGAATGTTGCTACCGGCCTTGCGCGGCTGGGGCTGAATGTTGGCTGGGTAAGCCGCGTGGGAAATGACAGCTTTGGCCATTTCGTACTCGACTCGCTGAAAAAAGAGGGCATTGATGCCGCAGGCGTGACTCTCGACGGACGCTTCCCGACGGGTTTTCAGCTGAAATCTAAAGTTGAAAATGGAACCGATCCCATCGTGGAGTATTTCCGTAAAGGCTCAGCGGCAAGCCATCTCTCCGTGGATGATTATCACGCCGCGTATTTCTCCTCCGCGCGCCACCTGCACCTGAGCGGCGTGGCGGCGGCGCTCTCGGCCAGTTCGTACGATTTACTCAATCATGCCGCTTCGGCAATGAAAGCGCAGGGCAAAACGATCTCCTTTGATCCAAACCTGCGTCCGGTGCTGTGGAAAAGCGAAGCGGAGATGGTTGAGAAACTTAACCGACTGGCGTTTCAGGCGGACTGGGTACTGCCGGGGGTAAAAGAGGGAATGATCCTCACTGGCGAGAGCACGCCGGAAGGCATTGCTGATTTTTACCTCAACAAAGGAGTAAAAGCCGTGGTGCTGAAAACCGGTGCTGACGGTGCATGGTTCAAAACTGCCGACGGCGAGCAAGGCGCCGTCGCTGCGGTAAAAGTCGATAACGTGGTCGATACCGTGGGTGCGGGCGATGGGTTTGCCGTCGGGGTCATCAGCGCCCTGCTGGAGGGCAAACCGCTGTCGCAGGCCGTGGCGCGAGGCAACAAAATTGGTTCGCTGGCGATTCAGGTGCAGGGCGACAGCGAAGGATTACCAACACGAGCAGAGCTCGGAGTCTGAATTCCCTCTCCCTGCGGGAGAGGGCCAGGGTGAGGGCAGCAATCCGCACCAGATAATTAAGCCACCGTGTACCCTACAGACAACGGCGGCAACAACCTCAACAACAGAGGCAAGCCTATGAACAGTTCGACCAATGCAGTAAAACGCTGGTGGTACATCATGCCAATCGTGTTTATCACGTACAGCCTGGCGTACCTTGATCGTGCCAACTTCAGTTTTGCATCCGCCGCCGGGATCAACGAAGACCTCGGGATCACCAAAGGGGTTTCCTCCCTGCTGGGCGCCCTCTTCTTCCTGGGTTATTTCTTCTTCCAGATCCCCGGCGCGATTTACGCTGAACGCCGCAGCGTGCGAAAGCTCATTTTCATCTGCCTGATCTTATGGGGTGCATGTGCATCGCTGACTGGCGTGGTGAATAATATTCCTGCTCTGGCGGCTATTCGCTTTATTCTCGGCGTGGTTGAGGCGGCCGTCATGCCAGCAATGCTGATTTACATCAGCAACTGGTTCACAAAATCTGAGCGTTCACGTGCCAATACGTTCCTGATACTCGGTAACCCGGTCACCGTGCTGTGGATGTCGGTGGTTTCCGGCTATCTGATCCAGTCCTTCGGCTGGCGCGAGATGTTCATCATCGAAGGGGTTCCCGCGATTATCTGGGCCTTCTGCTGGTGGGTGCTGGTGAAAGATAAGCCAGCCCAGGCAAAATGGCTTTCTGAAGACGAAAAAGCCGCACTCCAGGCGCAGCTGGATAAAGAGCAGCAGGGGCTGAAAGCGGTACGTAACTACGGCGAAGCCTTCCGCTCCCGGAACGTTATTCTGCTATGCGCACAGTATTTTACCTGGAGTATTGGCGTGTACGGCTTTGTTCTGTGGCTGCCGTCGATTATCCGCAGCGGCGGTGAAAACCTTGGCATGGTGGAAGTGGGCTGGCTGTCATCAGTGCCTTACCTGGCTGCAACCATCGCGATGATTATCGTCTCCTGGGCATCGGACAAGCTGCAAAACCGTAAGCTGTTCGTCTGGCCACTCCTGCTGATCGCTGCTTTTGCCTTCATTGGTTCCTGGGCCGTAGGCGCGAACCACTTCTGGGCCTCGTATACGCTGCTGGTGATTGCGGGTGCGGCCATGTATGCCCCCTATGGTCCGTTCTTTGCCATCATCCCGGAAATGCTGCCGCGTAACGTCGCAGGGGGCGCGATGGCGCTGATCAACAGTATGGGTGCGCTGGGTTCGTTCTTTGGCTCGTGGTTTGTGGGCTATCTGAACGGCGCCACCGGCAGCCCTTCAGCTTCTTACATCTTTATGGGGGTGGCGCTTTTTGCCTCGGTATGGCTTACTCTGATCGTTAAGCCTGCTAATAATCAACAGCTACCCGTCGGCGCACGCCACGCCTGAATCCTTTTAAATCAACGGAGATTAGCATGAAGCCGTCCGTCATTTTGTACAAAGCACTGCCTGAAGATCTGCAAAAACGCCTGGAGGAACACTTTACCGTTACCCGGGTAAAGAACCTCAGCCCGCAAACCGTGGCACAGCACGCCGACGCGTTTGCCTGCGCCGAGGGCCTGCTGGGTTCAAGCGAAAAGGTGGATGCAGCGCTACTGGAGAAAATGCCGAAGCTTCGTGCAACCTCAACCGTTTCTGTGGGCTACGACAATTTCGACGTGGATGCGCTTAACGCGCGCAACATCCTGCTGATGCACACGCCACATGCTCTGACGGAAACCGTCGCCGACACGCTGATGGCGCTGGTGCTCAGCACTGCTCGTCGCGTGGTGGAAGTTGCTGAGCGCGTGAAAGCGGGCGAATGGACGAAAAGCATTGGCCCGGACTGGTTCGGCGTGGACGTACATGGCAAAACGCTGGGGATTGTTGGGATGGGCCGTATCGGTCTGGCGCTGGCACAGCGCGCCCATTTCGGCTTCAACATGCCCATTCTGTATAATGCCCGCCGTCATCACGCTGAAGCTGAAGAACGTTTCAACGCCCGTTACTGCGAGCTTGATACGTTGTTGCAGGAAGCCGACTTTGTCTGCCTGATCCTGCCGCTGACGGATGAAACGCGTCATCTCATCGGCAGGGCGGCGTTTGAAAAGATGAAGAAATCGGCCATTTTCATCAACGCAGGTCGCGGCCCGGTGGTCGATGAGAAGGCGCTGATTGAGGCACTGCAAAACGGTGAGATCCACGCCGCCGGTCTGGACGTGTTTGAACAGGAGCCACTGCCGGTGGATTCTCCGCTACTGAACATGCCAAACGTCGTCGCCCTGCCCCACATCGGCTCTGCAACTCACGAAACACGCTACAACATGGCGGCGACCGCCGTGGATAATCTGATTGCCGCGCTCGGCGGTAAAGTGGATAAGAACTGCGTTAACCCGCAGATACAACAGTAGAAACGAAAAAACCCGCCAGAAGGCGGGTTTTTGAATTTTGTGCTACTGGGTTGGAAGCTTACAGGCTTACAACGTTACCAGCTGCTGGGCCTTTAGCGCCGCTTTCGATGGTGAAGGAAACTTTCTGACCTTCATCCAGAGATTTGTAGCCATCGTTCTGGATAGCAGAGAAGTGTACGAACACGTCTTTAGAGCCATCGTCAGGAGTGATGAAGCCGAAACCTTTATCAGCGTTGAACCATTTTACCAGACCAGTCATTTTAGCAGACATAGAAATTACCTTATTAACAAATATATTGTGCCTTCCGGCTTGATGGATTGCGTTACAGATTTTTAAGCGATGAAGGAAGGGTCACTACGAAGGGTATCTATGGATAACAATCTGGACTGCTTTACTAAACTGCTTTAGGTCTGTGTAACAAACCGACGAAGATAGTTATACCGATATGGTAGAAGAATGACAAGCGTTATTTTCATCATGCATAAAAAAACCCCGCCGAAGCGGGGGTTTTTCTTATTCCGTTGCAGCGACCGCTGCGCTCCAGGCCTGGCTAAAGGCCTGATGCTGGGACGCCAGCGGCCCTATCAGCGTATTGTACTGACTCGCCTGCTGGGAGGTCGGGAACTGGATACCGTTAGAGACGAAGCTCACCTGCGTACCCTGCTCATTAATAAAGTCACCCACCTGAACCAGCTGCTGAGTAAAGACCTGCGCCGCCGGGATCAGCGGTTGCAAGGCGTTTGACGGCTTGGTCACGACTTTCTCATACACCTGATCATAAACCGGCTTGAGATCCTCGTCCTGCTTCAACGCGGAGCGCGACGCATCAGCCTGCATTTTAGCATTTTGCAACTGCTGGCTCAGCACCCCAAGGGCGCCGTTGGACTGGCGCAGCGGTTCGCGCTGGGTCATATAATCCTGTGGAACGCGAATGGCATTGACGCTATCCACGACCGGGCGAATGCCCGAATCCATCGCCTGGCTTACCTGCTGTGAATAGCCATACAGAATGGCGTAATCCGACACGAATGGACCAAACTGTTTTTTCTGATCCGCAGTCAGCGTTGGTAAACGCTCGCCGCTACGCATCACTGTATTCTGTAAAAAATCGATAAACGCTTTGCGCTGATCACCTTCTTTATCGAAACACCCACTCAGGCTAACAACCATCAACAACGCCGCAATAGGCGCAAACCAGCGAGAGCAGGACTTTCCTGTCGCCATTTTATTACTCCTTTCACCCAAAAAGCGCACACCGGCACACGCGTGCCCAACGCTGACAAGGATAGTCCAGGTCAGCCTTGCAAGATAGAGTTTTCATGCAAAACGGGTATTGCCGTTTTTGTACTGACTATTTACAAAAAAATACCTGTGCATCCCTACATATGATTAATCAGGTAATTAGCATAACTATCCATATAGCTGAAACGGGTAAAGCGATCGTTATCGCACAATTAATCACAACCGTGACGATCCTGTGTTTGGTTTAGGGACTATTCTTAACATGCTCTCTGATGTTCATGATCCCGATGTGTGATTTATGAGGAGTTCTCAATGGAATTAAAAGATCCTGAGTTTGAGCTGCTGAGCAGCCTGGAACAGATTATTTTTAAAGATGTACCGCCGACGGTTACCCTGAATCAAAAGTCCAATCCTTTTAGTGAATTTGAGCGTTTACGCAAAGGGTCGGGCCTGAAAACAGATGAATTCGCAAGAGCGATGGGTGTCAGCGTAGCGATGGTGCTGGAGTGGGAGTCAAAGCGTGAAAAACCTACCCCAGCCGAGCTAAAGCTGATGCGCCTGATCCAGGCAAACCCTGACCTTCGCAAGCAGTTAGCCTGATAAAGTTTGTTTGCCCCCGCCCTTGCGGGGGCTTGTGTTTAGAGGCTTTCACATCGCCATCCCGACTCTTCCCACACCAGCTCATGCGTCAGCTTTAATCCTGCTAAAAACGCTTCATCGTGCGACACCACCAGCAGCGCGCCGGGATAATCGGCCAGGGCCGCTTCAATGGCCTGAACGGAAGCCAGATCGAGGTGGTTGGTCGGCTCATCCAGAAGCAACAGCTGCGTTGCCGCTTCACGCCACAATACGCAGGCCAGCGCGGCCTTCAGGCGCTCGCCGCCGCTTAGATCGGCCAGTGGAAGTGTCACTTTCTCCGCGCCCAGCTGAAGCTGCGCTAAACGGGTACGCAGCGCCCCCTCTTCGAGCGGCGTATTGCCCAGGCTAAGGTGTGTCATCACCGACTGCGACAGATCCAGCCGGGAAAGATGCTGATCGAGATAAGCACATCTGACGGAGACCTTACAGGTTCCCGTAACAGGGGCGGTTTCGCCCAACATCACTTTCAACAGCGTGGATTTCCCACAGCCGTTCGGCCCGCGTAGCGCCACGCGCATCGGGCCATCCATTCGCCAGTTTATCGGGGAGACAGGCACGTGCGGAAGCACCAGTTCTTCCAGCACCAGCACCTGTTTTCCTTCCGGGATTTCACTGCCCGGCAGGGTAAACATCACCGCGTTATCCTCTTCAACCCGCTCGCGTGCCTGGTGAACCGCAGCGTTCAGGGCATGATTTTGATCGCTATGCTGTTTTTTCCAGGAACCAATCCGCTCTTTCGCCGCCCCTTTGTATTTGACCCGTTCAAACGAGGCGATGTTAAGGCTGTCGACCGTGCGAAGCGTTTTGGCCGAACGACGCTGGCTGTCGTCATGCTCTTTATGCATACGGGCGCGGGTACGCTTGCGTTCGGTGGCAGCATGCTCCAGCGCGGCGCGGGCAGCCAGCTGCTCAGCATCACGCTGGGTTCGATAGTCAGCATAATTCCCGCCGTAGCTGCGCAAGCCCAACGCGCTCAGTTCAAGGATACGCGGTACCTGGGCCAGCAACTCACGGTCGTGAGAGGCCACCAGCACCCCGCCCTGATACCGGGAAAGCTGCTCGTAGAACCACACGCGGCCTTGACTGTCGAGGTGGTTGGTCGGTTCGTCCAGCAGCAGGAAATCAGCATCCGCGGTGAATGCACCGCACAGCAAGGCACGAATGCGCTCGCCGCCGCTTAGCTCTGCCGCGCGTTTGTTCGGCTCAAAAGAGGGAAGTTTTGCAGCGATAAAAGCCTGGCTTAGCCGTTCAGCCAGATCCCAGTAACCATCGAGCGTGTCGAGATCGTCGGGTTCATAATGACCGCCGTCGATGCGCGTGCGCGCCGCAAAGATCGCGTCGTAACCAAGCAGTCCGGCAAGAGTCGTATCCGCAGAAATATCCTGCTGCTGCGCCACATAGACGTGTGTACCAAAGCGCTCAATGTGACCGCTGGCGGGTCCATCAACCCCTGCCAGCAGACGCAGAAGGCGTGTTTTACCGCTGCCGTTGCGGCCAACCAGCGCACACACTGACGCATCCAGAGAAAGATTCAGTGGACCAAAAAGGATATCGCCCGTCGCAAACTGACAGGTGACCTGATGCAAAATAAAAGAGGGGGATTGCGCAAAATGAGCCATAAGCACTCCTGAATGAAATCAAAACATCCCCTGCCGACGCGATGCGTTGAGCAAGGATCGAAATTCATCAGTCGTGTTTGTTCATTTTTGGGGGGCGCTCCTGAGGGCGAAATTTAACGGGAACAAGAATAACGGCAATGCGCCGCCCATTTCAAGGTTAAATTTTCACCAGCGCTATTGCCCGAGCGTGAAAAACCCGCCGAAGCGGGTCTCACAATCAGATAAACGCAAACGCATCGCCAAACAGACGATCTTCCCGCGCGTCACGCTCGTTGCAGAACAGGTCGCGGGCAATTTTCGCCATTTCAAAGCGACCGGCAATGTAGATATCGTGCCCGGCCAGCGTTCCGTGATCCTGCAATACCGCAGTCAGCACCGTGCCGCTGCGCCCGCGCCAGCCCTCTTCCGGCTGCTCGACAACCGGCTCGATGCGCAGGTTTGGATGATTGACGCTCAGCGCTTCCAGCTCAGACAGATCGTAAAGGTGCTTCTCTTCACGGCCGCCCCAGTAGATGGTGATATCGCGATTTGGATTACGCGCCAGCGCCGTCAACAGAATAGAGCGGACATAGGAGAAGCCTGTACCACCGGCAATCAGGATCAGCGGACGGTCTTCGTCTTCACGCAGCCAGGCCTCGCCATGAGGAATATCGACCACGATTTCACGCTCTTTCAGGATGCGATCCATCACGGCCATCGCGTACAGGTTAAGCTCAGACGCACCAATATGCAGCTCAATAAATTCCTTCTCTGCTGGCGTTGAGGCCATAGAGAAAGGACGCTTATCACGCTCGTCCATCACGACCATCAGGTACTGACCGGCACGGAATGAGAATGCCGCTTCAGGAACCAAACGGACGCGATATACGGTGTCGGTAATAGCATCTACCGACGTCACTTTACAGCTTAAGGTTGTCATTCGCTCTCTCTGTCGGGAAGTCTATAGGGCTAAACGGTCTTATTCTGCCTTACCGTTATTCATTATGGCCAGCTCGTCCCAGATCGCGTCAATTCGCGCGGTCACGGCAGGATCTTTTTCGATCGGGCGACCCCATTCACGGTCGGTTTCGCCAGGCCATTTGTTCGTGGCATCCAGTCCCATTTTTGAACCAAGGCCGGAAACCGGCGAGGCAAAGTCCAGATAATCAATCGGCGTGTTTTCCACTAACACCGTATCACGCGCCGGATCCATACGCGTGGTGATGGCCCAGATGACGTCATTCCAGTCGCGGGCATTGACGTCATCATCGCAGACAATCACAAACTTGGTATACATAAACTGGCGCAGGAAAGACCATACGCCCATCATCACGCGCTTAGCGTGACCGGCATACTGCTTCTTCATCGTCACCACCGCCAGGCGATACGAACACCCTTCCGGCGGCAGATAAAAATCAACAATTTCCGGGAACTGCTTTTGCAGGATCGGCACGAACACTTCGTTCAGCGCCACGCCAAGTACCGCCGGTTCATCCGGTGGACGGCCGGTGTAGGTAGAGTGATAGATGGCATCTTCACGCTGGGTAATGTGCGTGACGGTGAATACCGGAAAGTTATCCACTTCGTTGTAATAGCCGGTGTGGTCGCCGTACGGCCCTTCGGGTGCCAGCTCGCCCTGTTCAATGTAACCTTCCAGCACGATCTCTGCGCTGGCTGGCACTTCCAGGTCATTGGAGATGCACTTCACCACTTCGGTTTTGGTGCCGCGCAGCAGCCCTGCAAAGGCATATTCAGACAGCGTATCAGGAACAGGCGTCACCGCGCCCAGAATGGTTGCCGGATCGGCACCCAGCGCGACGGAAACCGGGAAGCGTTCGCCCGGATGGGCCGCGCACCACTCCTGGAAATCCAGCGCGCCACCGCGGTGGGACAACCAGCGCATAATGAGCTTGTTCTTGCCAATCAGCTGCTGGCGATAAATGCCGAGGTTTTGACGCTCTTTATGCGGCCCACGCGTCACGGTGAGGCCCCAGGTAATCAGCGGTGCGGCATCTTCAGGCCAGCACTGCATGATCGGAATTTTGGTCAGATCAACCGCATCGCCTTCCAGCACTTTTTGCTGGCATGGCGCGCCGCGCAGGCGTTTGGTGGGCATATTCAACACCTGCTTAAACTGCGGCAGCTTGTCGAACAGGTCGCGGAACCCTTTTGGCGGCTCCGGCTCTTTCAGAAAGGCCAGCAGTTTGCCCACTTCACGCAGCGCCGTGACATCTTCCTGCCCCATGCCCATCGCCACGCGGCGAGGTGTGCCAAACAAGTTGCACAGTACCGGCATGGCGTAGCCTTTTGGGTTTTCAAACAGCAACGCCGGGCCGCCCGCGCGCAGGGTGCGGTCAGCGATTTCTGTCATTTCCAGATACGGATCAACAGGAAGCGTAATGCGTTTGAGTTCGCCCTGCTTTTCCAGCAGCGCCAGGAAGTCGCGTAGATCGTGGTATTTCATGCAGTTAATCATGGCCTCTCTGTAAGCGCTTCATTATACGGCGTAAGACCGCGTGATGCTGTAATTTTGTTAAATTAGCGTGAACTTCCACGACTTACTCTCTTTTTCGCCATTATAATCACCTTAGCGATCCCGCCAGGGTTTTGGTATGCTTGCGCCCCGAACAATGGGAAGAGTGATTATGCAGGCCTGGTATTTACTGTATTGCAAACGCGGGCAACTTCAGCGCGCACAGGAACATCTTGAACGTCAGTCTGTTAACTGCCTGACGCCCGTGATCACGCTTGAAAAAATGCAGCGTGGAAAACGCACGACCGTCAGTGAGCCTCTGTTCCCTAACTATCTGTTCGTTGAGTTCGACCCCGAAGTGATCCACACCACGACGATCAGCGCCACGCGCGGCGTCAGCCATTTTGTACGTTTTGGCGCCCATCCGGCAAGAGTACCGTCATCGGTTATTCATCAGCTCTCTGTCTACCAGCAGCCTGAAGATATTACCGATCCGGAAACCCCTTATGCCGGGGACAGCGTGGTGATCACCGAAGGCGCTTTTGAAGGGTTACAGGCCATCTTCGCTGAACCAGACGGTGAAGCGCGTTCTATGCTGCTGCTCAACCTGCTGAACAAAGAGGTGTTGCAGAGCGTTAAAAACACCGATTTCCGCAAAGTTTAGAACTGCACGCCGAACAGACGACGCACGTTGTCATCGGTTTGGGCTGCCAGCCACTGCGCGTCTTCCCCGCGCCAGTACGCCACTCGCTCAGCAATGTGTCCCAGATAAGCCGGTTCGTTACGTCGTGATGCCGGTTTGGGCTGCATATCCCGGGGCAACAGATACGGCGCATCCGTTTCCAGCAACAAACGATCGGCCGGGATTACGGATAACAGCTCGCGCAGCTCCAGCCCACGACGCTCATCGCACACCCAGCCCGTGATACCCAAGTAAAGCCCGCGGTTCAGGCAATCCAGCGCTTCCTGACGGGAGCCCGTAAAGCAGTGCAACACCGCGCCTGGCAGTTTCTCCAGCCAGGGGTCCAGTAGCGCCAGAAAACGTTCATGCGCATCGCGACAGTGCATAAACACCGGCATCCCCAGCTCTGCAGCCAGCGCGAGCTGGGCGGTAAATGCCTTCTCCTGCTCTTCAGGCGTCGAGAAGTTACGGTTGAAATCAAGCCCGCATTCGCCAATGGCAACCACTTCTGGCGTAGCCGCCAGACGATGAAGCGCCTCAGCGCTTTCCTGCGTCCACTGGCTGCTGTCATGAGGATGCACGCCTGCGGTGGACCAGCAGTGTTGATAGCGTTGCGCCAGCTGCCGTGCCTGCTCACTCTCATGCAGATTTGTTCCCGTCAGTAACAGCCCGTTCACGCCGGCGGCAAAGGCGCGCGCCACCACCTCATCGCGGTCTTTCGCAAACTGGGCGCTGGTCAGGTTAAGCCCGATATCAAACATACGTATCCCCATATGACAACCGCCCTGACGGGCGGTTGGTTTTATTCTTTAGTGGTCTCTTCAGACGGCTCGTCTTCTTCGTCCCGGGTACGCCCCTTTCCGACGTAGAAACGAGCGAAGAATACGCCGACTTCAAACAGGCAGTACATGGGTATCGCCAGTAAGGTTTGCGAGAAGACGTCCGGTGGCGTTAACAGCATACCTACGACAAATGCCCCTACCAGGATGTACGGGCGCTTCTTACGCAGATCGTCAGGCGTGGTCACCCCCACCCAGCAGAGCAGGACAATCGCGACGGGCACCTCGAAGGCGACACCAAACGCCATAAACAGCGCCATAACGAAGCTGAGGTAGCTGGCGATGTCCGTCGACACCTGTACCCCTTCCGGCGCGGTATGCGTCAGGAAGCCAAAGGCCAGCGGGAAGACAACGAAGTAGGCGAACGCCATACCGATATAAAACAGCAGCGAACTGGACACCAGCAGCGGAATAACCAGCTTGCGTTCATGCCTGTACAGCGCGGGTGCCACAAATGCCCAGACCTGATACAAAATGACCGGCGCAGAGGCAATCAACGACACCCAGAAGGTCAGCTTGATCGGGGTAAAGAACGGCGAGGCAACGTCCGTTGCAATCATCGTTGCGCCCAGCGGCATCTGCTTAATCAGCGGTGCGGAAACCACCTGATAGATATCGTTGGCAAAATAGACCAGACATAAAAAAATGAGGAAAACCGCAATAATGCAGTTTAACAGACGCTTACGCAGCTCAATGAGGTGCGTAATCAGCGGTTGAGTATCATCTACTGCCATGTTTACGCTTTATCACTCGACGAGGGGGATGATTCGGAAACGGGCGCGGCGGGTTTTACCTCAGCCGTTTTGACCACGGGCTCTTCCGGCGGCACCTGCTTTTTCACTTCGGGCTTCTGCGGCGATTGCTCTGGCGAAGCAGCCTGATGCTCCGCGCTGGAAGGCGTCACACCCTCGCGCTGCTCTTCGCTGCCCTTCACCACCGGATTATGGATGGTGTTTGCTTCATCACTCGCCTTCTCAGGATCGTTAACGCTGTATGAGCGCTTCATGGATTCAGCCGCTTCGCGCAACTCATCCATGGATGCTTTCAGCTCCGGCGTCAGGTTATCCATGCTCGCCTTTTCAACCTTTTTCAGGCTGTCCTGAAATTCCTGAAGCTTCAGTTCCTGCGCCAGTTCGTTCTGCACGGTCGTTGCCAGCGAACGGAGCGCACGCACCCAGCCCACGACAGTTTTTACCGCAACGGGTAAACGCTGCGGCCCCAGCACAATCAAACCAATCACAAAGACCAGCAGTAACTCACCAAAACCAATGTCGAACACGAATTACACCTGCTCTTTATCGTGACGTTTGGCCTCTTCCTTTTTGGCTTCGTCCTGCTTATCGGCGATAGATTTAGCGGTAAAATCAGCGTCCTGACCGCTTTTTTCCTGCTTATTCTCATCATCGCTCATGGCTTTCTTGAAGCCTTTGATTGACGCGCCCAGGTCGGAACCAATTGATCCGAGTTTTTTCGTGCCGAACAGCAGCACAACGATGACGGCAATGATCACTAACTGCCAGATACTGATACCACCCATGCGTGTTCCCCAGTGATAGATGATTAATTAGTCAGATCGCATTATACGTATGCAATCCCTCGATAGCGACGCTAATTCAGCGTGTTTTTTGCCAGCCAGCAAGCCAGACAACCACACCGGCAGCCATAATCCAGGCTGGCATCATTTCCCAGTCCGGACGATTGATCAACAGCAACGTGCCGCTTATCAGCAGCGTCGCGCCAATTCCGAAGAGATAGCGGGACTGCCCCTGACGCACGCGACTGGATTGAAGCTCGTGCGCGATTTTATCCATGCTGTGCTGAAGGTTCTTGCTCTGACGCAAACTGTCGTAAACCAGTTCAGGAATTTCTGGCATTTTTTCAATCCAGAACGGGCCTTTCTCTTTAAGCGAGCGAACCAGAGCTGGAATACCGACCTGATCCTTAATCCAGGATTCGAGGAACGGTTTCGCGGTTTTCCACAAGTCTAACTGAGGATAGAGCTGGCGGCCTACGCCCTCAACGTAAAGTAATGTTTTCTGAAGTAAAACTAATTGTGGCTGCACTTCCATATTAAAACGGCGTGCGGTGTTGAACAGGTTGAGCAGAACATGCCCGAAAGAGATCTCTGAGAGCGGCTTTTCAAAAATTGGCTCACAGACGGTACGGATCGCAAATTCAAACTCTTCCACGTTGGTATCTGGCGGAACCCAGCCTGAATCCACGTGCAGTTCGGCCACCTTACGGTAGTCGCGATTGAAGAAAGCGATAAAGTTCTCGGCGAGATAACGCTTATCCTCTTTATTCAGCGAGCCGACAATACCGCAGTCGATGCCGATGTATTTCGGGTCTTCCGGGTGCTCATAGCTGACGAAAATGTTGCCCGGATGCATGTCAGCATGGAAGAAGCTGTCGCGGAAAACCTGAGTAAAGAAGACCTGCACGCCGCGCTCGGCCAGCAGCTTCATGTTGGTGCCCTGTTTTTCCAGCGCTACCACGTCCGAGACCGGGATGCCGTAGATACGTTCCATCACCATCATGTTCTGACTGCAATAGTCAGAATAGACTTCAGGAACATACAGCATCGGGCTGTCTTCAAAGTTTCGACGCAGCTGAATGGCGTTCGCCGATTCACGCAGCAGGTTAAGTTCATCGATGAGCGTTTTTTCGTATTCCCGTACCACTTCCAGCGGACGCAGACGGCGGCCATCCGGCAACAGACGCGGCACCCAGCGAGCCAGGCGATAGATCAGCTTCATGTCCGCTCTGATAACCGGCAGGATATCCGGGCGAATCACCTTAATGACCACCTCTTTGCCATTCTCCTTCAGGCGCGCGGTGTGAACCTGCGCAATAGAGGCAGAGGCCAGAGGCTGAATGTCGAAATCATCAAACCAGGTCTCGATGGGGATATTGCCCATCGCTTCTTCGATTTGTTTCTTCGCTCTCTCTCCGTCAAACGGAGCGACGCGGTCCTGCAATAGCGCGAGCTGATCGGCAATCTGCGGCGGGAAAAGGTCGCGACGCGTTGAGAGCATCTGCCCAAACTTGATCCAGACCGGTCCCAGCTCCTGCAACGCAAGACGCAGGCGTGCGCCCAGCTCCTGATCCTTATGGCGATTCGGCATCCAGAACAGCGTGCGACGCCAAAGCCGAAGCGGCAGGGTGATACGCATTCTGGGGATAAGCTCGTCGAGCCCGTAGCTCAAAAAGGTGCGAACGATAAAATAGAGGCGCCGAATTTCACCAGGCGTCATTTGCCCTCCAGTTTTTCAAGCCGTTTGGTTAACGCATCAACTGCGCGCTCAACTGCCGCGGTCTCTTCTGCAAACCAGGCGACTTCTAAAGGCCCAGGCGCCATACGCCACTCTTCGGTCAGCACCTCGGCAGCATAGCGCTGTTGACGGAGCAGGCCTTTACGCAGGAAAGTGGAACCCGTGCGCAGCGTTTTGCTTATCCCTTCAGCCGCGATGTCGCCGATATAGGGCGCCAGCAGTTCCGCGGGGTCAAATTCAGCCTGATCGCTGAGTGCAACGAAGTTCTGTACTACCTGAATATCGCCCTCGACCTCCAGCTCACCGCTGCGAATAAGCGCCGTCATCTGCTGACGGTCACGCAGTTTTGGCAATACGCTCATGTGCGTAATCACCGAGCAGTCAGCCTCGCCTTCCCACTCCCCCAGAACGTCAAGCTGGCGTTCGCTGAAGACCAGCACAAGCGGCGTCGAGAACTCTTTTAAAACGATACGCAGCACCTTTCCGTTAAGCCGCTGACGTGCGGTTTTCAGCGCCGGGGCGCGATACAGAAAGGCATTCAGTACATTCTCGATGCCTGCGGTGACTAAGGGTTTAATGGGCACGGGAAACCTCCACTCAGAACTTGTAACCACGATGCAGCGCGACGACACCCGCCGTCATATTGAAGTATTCCACGTTTTCAAACTCCGCATCCTGCATCATCGCTTTCAGCGTGTCCTGATCCGGGTGCATTCGGATGGATTCGGCCAGATAACGGTAACTTTCTGCATCGTTTGCCACCAGCTCGCCGATGCGCGGCAGAACGTGGAAGGAATAGGCATCGTAAGCTTTGCTCAGCGGGTCGATAATCGGTTTAGAAAACTCAAGTACCAGCAGTCGGCCACCCGGCTTCAGCACGCGGTACATAGAGCGCAGCGCTTTATCTTTATCGGTCACGTTACGCAGGCCGAAGGAGATGGTGATGCAGTCGAACGTATTGTCCGGGAACGGCAGCGCTTCGGCGTTGGCCTGAACATATTCAACGTTGCCTACCACGCCGATGTTACGCAGCTTTTCGCGTCCCATTTTCAGCATGGAGTCGTTGATATCTGCCAGCACCACGCGACCGGTTTCGCCAACCAGACGGGAGAATTTAGCGGTCAGATCCCCTGTGCCGCCGGCTAAATCCAGTACCTTTTGTCCACGGCGCACGCCGCTGCAATCAATAGTGAAGCGCTTCCACAAGCGATGAATGCCAAATGACATCAAATCATTCATCACATCGTACTTCGCCGCCACGGAATGAAATACGTGGGCCACCATGTCAGCTTTCTGCGCTTTGGCGACAGTCTGAAAGCCAAAGTGCGTTGTGTCTTGTGAATCGTCAACCATCTCAGAGCCTGCTAATCAGTCAAATGTTCGTGAAGTGTAACAGATTGGGCGCATTTGCCCTACGTTTCAACCACCGTGAAAGAAACGCGCCGACTGCGCTTCGGGGGATAAACTCGCCGCTAACCCATTGTCTTCATTGCGGCTATTTTGCTCACCATCGCCTTCACGCAGACGAAACTCTTCGTCCTGAGCCGTAGCCTGCTCCACCAGTTCCGGATTAATCTCGCGTTTAACTTCCACCCCCAGGCTGCGAAACGCCTCCGCCTGCGCCAGCAAATTGCCGCGCCCGGAGGAGAGTTTTTTCATCGCCTGGCGGTAGTTATCCTGCGCGCGATCCAGGCTTTGCCCCACCGAGGACATATCGTCAACAAACAGCCGCATTTTGTCGTACAGCTTGCTGGCGCGATCGGCAATCTGCTGCGCGTTACGGCTTTGGTGCTCATAACGCCACAGGTTGG
The DNA here is from genome assembly GCF_021869665.1 of Enterobacter cloacae complex sp. ECL411. NCBI lineage: Bacteria > Pseudomonadati > Pseudomonadota > Gammaproteobacteria > Enterobacterales > Enterobacteriaceae > Enterobacter > Enterobacter cloacae complex sp. ECL411. The sequence goes on along the minus strand of NZ_CP091486.1, from coordinate 212,284 downwards.
CAATGGTACGTAACGCCACCAGCAGCGTGGTGGGGCTGACCAGCATAATGTTATTTTTCAGCGCTTCGGTGATCAGTTCGGGCTGTCTGTCGAGCGCCAGCAGGAAGGCTGGCTCAACCGGAATGAACATCAGCACATAATCCAGCGATCGCAGCCCCGGCAATTGTTGATAATCTTTTCTGCCCAGCAGACGGATATGGTTACGCACGGAGGCGATATGCTCCTGCAACGCTGTTTCGCGGGTATAGTCATCTTCCGCGTTGAAGTAGCGCTCATAGGCCACCAGCGTCATTTTGGCGTCGATAACCACATCTTTGCCCTGCGGCAGACGAACAATGACATCCGGCTGCATCCGCGAGCGCGCATCGTTTTCAATGCTGACCTGCGTTTCGTATTCGTATCCTTCACGCAGGCCAGAGGCCTCCAGCACGCGCGTCATGACCACTTCGCCCCAGTTTCCCTGCGCTTTGTTATCACCTTTCAGTGCGCGCGTCAGGTTAACCGCCTCCTGGGCCATCTGCGCATTCAGCTGCTGGAGATTACGGATCTCATGCGCCAGCGTGTGGCGCTCGCGAGCCTCCTGACCAAAGCTGTCCTGCACCTGACGGCGAAAGCCGTCCAGCTGTTCACGCAGCGGCGTCAGAAGGCTGTTCAGGCTCTGGCGGTTCTGCTCATCCACGCGGCGATTGCTGTGCTCAAAAATGCGGTTCGCGAGGTTCTCAAACTGCTCGCTAAGACGCTGCTCGCTGTTGATCATCTGACGGATTTTGTCTTCGGCGTGCAGTTGGGTGGATTCAAGGCGGGTGGTCACTTCCCGGAGATCGGCCTCCAGCGAGGTGTTAATGTCGCGCAGATTGCGCAGTTCGTTATTGAGCAGTTCACACTCATCGCGCCAGTGGTCACACAGCGCAAGCTGTTGTTTCGTCGCGCTGAGTTCGGCGACGATCTCTTCGCGCTCTGCCAGCTGATCGGCTTTCTGCTGAGCATGTTGGTAGCCGCAAATGAGCCAGCCAATCCCCACGCTCACCAGCGCAACTACCGCATAAACCAGGATTGAGATATCCACAATGCCCCCTGCATCCACGTGTAACCCGCACAAAATAGAATTGTGCTGTATGAACGTCCAGTTTGAAAGGGTTTTCCTGCGAGGCGTTACGCAAAAAAGAAAGGCCGAGCATGTCGGCCTTTTAGCACTGAAGAGAGAATTAGATCAGACGGCGCGCCGCTTCAACCACGATTTTCACCGCATGGCTTTCAGTCTGCTTCATGGTTTCAGCGTTCGGGATCTCCTGCTGGGTACGGTTGACGATAACGCCCGCCACCATACCGGCACGCAGACCCTGGCTTGCGCACATGGTCAGCAGCGTCGCAGATTCCATTTCGTAGTTCATGACGCCCATCGACTGCCACTCTTCCATTGAGCCTTTGAAACGGCTCACCACGCGACCAGAGAAGGTGTCGTAACGCTCCTGGCCCGGGTAGAAGGTATCGGAAGATGCCGTGACGCCCACGTGGGTGGTGGCGCCCACGGACTTCGCGGCTTCAACCAGCGCGGTGGTGCATTCGAAATCAGCCACTGCCGGGAATTCCATCGGTGCAAAGTGCAGGCTTGCCCCGTCCAGACGCACGGATGCGGTGGTAACCAGCACGTCGCCCACGTTGATGTGCGGCTGAATGGCGCCTGTGGTGCCAATGCGCAGGAAAGTACGAATGCCCAGCTGTGCCAGCTCTTCAACGGCGATAGAGGTAGACGGGCCACCGATACCGGTAGAGCACACGATCACCGCTTTACCGTCCAGCTCTGCGCGCCAGGTGGTGAATTCGCGATGCGCTGCCAGCTTAACCGGCTTATCCATCAGCGCGGCGATCTTTTCCACACGCTCAGGATCGCCAGGGACGATAGCAAGCGTAGCCCCTTGTAAATCGTTTTTAGTGAGGCCGAGATGAAAAACATCAGACTTAGACATAGGTGACTCCTCTGTGGGTCGGTTTGTCAGAAGAAGTAAAACGGTACTTTACAGAAGCAATGTGCATTATTTCGTGACACACCTCACCATGAATGAAAATGATTGCAGTTAATTTCCATAAAATGGTGATTCACATCACATTAACAAGTTATATCGCCGGGTGCTGCACAAAAGATAGACGCTATAAGGCACTGTGGGTTGTTAACCTGGTGTCTATATTTATCTTTGCGCTAATCCATTCATTGGTACGGAGAATGCCATGACTGAAAAAACCGGTTTTGCACCTGCTGCGGCCCCGCATGCTTCAACCATCGTCTCAACCCCTGAAGAGGCCATTACCGCAGGCGAGACCTCCATTCCCTCCCAGGGAGAGAACATGCCAGCGTACCACGCGAGGCCAAAATCCGCCGATGGCCCGCTGCCCATCGTGATCGTGGTGCAGGAAATATTTGGCGTTCATGAACATATTCGCGACCTCTGCCGCCGTCTGGCGCTGGAAGGTTACCTGGCCGTTGCGCCGGAACTCTATTTCCGTCAGGGCGATCCGAATGATTACAGCGACATCCCGACGCTGTTCAGCAACCTGGTCAGCAAAGTGCCGGACGCGCAGGTGCTGGCCGATCTCGACCACGTTGCCAGCTGGGCAGCGCGCAACGGTGGCGATGCGCATCGTCTGATGGTGACTGGCTTCTGTTGGGGCGGACGCATTAGCTGGTTGTACGCCGCGCATAACCCGCAGCTTAAAGCGGCCGTGGCCTGGTACGGCAAGCTGGTGGGTGAAAAAACGCTGAATTCACCGAAGCAACCTGTTGATATTGCCACGGATTTAAATGCGCCTGTGTTGGGGCTCTATGGCGGTCAGGATACCGGGATCCCGCTTGATACGGTCGAGACCATGCGCCATGCGTTGCGGGCGGCAAACGCGAAGGCGGAAATTGTGGTGTATCCGGAAGCCGGGCACGCCTTTAATGCCGATTATCGTCCGAGCTATCACGCGGAATCGGCGAAAGATGGCTGGCAGCGGATGCTGACATGGTTTAGCCAGTACGGCGGGAAAAAAGCGTAAAAGCAAAAAGCCCGGTGGCGGCTACGCCTGACCGGGCCTACATTTCATCAAGCCTGACGCAAATTCTGCGCCGCCTGCACCATGTTCGCCAGCGCCGCGCGGGTTTCAGGCCAGCCACGGGTTTTCAGGCCGCAGTCCGGGTTTACCCACAGACGTTCCGCCGGGATGCGCTGGGCCGCTTTTTGCAGCAGCGATTCAATCCACTCCACGCTTGGCACATTCGGGGAGTGAATGTCGTATACGCCCGGCCCGATTTCGTTCGGGTAGTCGAACTCTTCGAACGACTCCAGCAGTTCCATGTCTGAACGCGAGGTCTCGATGGTGATCACATCGGCGTCGAGCGCGGCAATGGAGTCCATGATGTCGTTAAATTCGCAGTAACACATGTGGGTGTGGATCTGCGTATCGTCCTTCGCGACAGCCGCGTTGAGGCGGAACGCCTCCACGCCCCACTGTAAGTAAGCATCCCAGTCGCTGCGACGCAGCGGCAAACCTTCACGCAGCGCAGGTTCGTCGATCTGAATGATGCCAATCCCGGCCGCTTCCAGATCCGCAACTTCATCGCGCAGCGCCAGGGCGATCTGTTTGGCGATGGTTTCCCGGGTTACGTCTTCACGCGGGAACGACCAGCAGAGAATGGTCACCGGACCCGTCAGCATGCCTTTTACCGGTTTGTCGGTCAGAGACTGGGCATACTTCGCCCACTCCACGGTAATCGCTTCCGGGCGGCTGACGTCGCCGATTACTACCGGCGGCTTCACGCAGCGGGAGCCGTAGCTCTGCACCCAACCGTTCTGGGTAAAGACAAACCCGTCCAGGTGCTCACCGAAGTATTCCACCATGTCGTTACGCTCGGCTTCACCGTGCACGAGCACGTCCAGACCTAAACGTTCCTGCTCGATAATCGCCTGTTTGATGTGTTCCGCAATACCGGTGCGGTAGTGATTCGCATCCAGATTGCCCTTTTTGAAGTCCAGGCGCAGGCTGCGGATCTCGGTAGTCTGCGGGAAGGAGCCGATTGTCGTGGTCGGCCACGCGGGCAGGTTAAAGCGCGCACGCTGGGCTTCGGCGCGCACTTCATACGGGCTCTGGCGCTGGCTGTCCCGGGCGGTGATGGCCGCCAGACGTTTTTCCACTGCCGGGTTATGCACGCGCGTCGAGTGACGGCGCGCCTGGATCGGAGCGCTCCAGTCGCTAATCGCTGCCGTGTCGCCGCTGTTCAACGCGTCGCGCAGCAGAGCCAGCTCCTCACACTTTTGCAGGGCGAAGGCAAACCAGCTTTTCACCTCAGGGTCGAGTCGGGTCTCCAAGCTCAGGTCAATCGGGCTATGCAGCAGGGAACAGGAAGAGGCCACCCACAATTCACGTTTACCGACTATGTCTTTAATTTGTGCATATTTCTCGGTGAGATCGGCACGCCAGACGTTACGACCATTCACCAGACCGGCAGAGAGCAGCCAGTCCACTGGCAGACGCTTGTGCAACTCTGCTACATCGTCTTTGCCGTGAACGAGGTCAATGTGCAGACCCTGAACCGGCAGCGCGGTAATGGTTTTCAGGTTCGGCGTGACGCCTTCGAAGTAGGTGGTCAGCAGCAGCTTCACCTGCCCGGTGAGCGCGTTATACGCCGGTTTGAAGGCGTCCAGCCACGCCTGCGGCAGCTCAAGCACCAGCGCCGGTTCATCGATTTGCACCCACTGAATGCCGCGTTTGCCCAGCTCAATCAGCACCTGCTTATAAACCGGCAGAATGTCGTTCAGCAGGCTGAGGCGGTCGAACTGTTCACCTTTCACTTTGCCCAGCCACAGGTAGGTTATCGGCCCCAGCAGCACGGGTTTCACCTGGTGACCCAGCGCCAGCGCTTCGTCCACTTCATCCAGAAGCTGGGTCCAGGTCAGTTTGAACTGCTGGCCTTTAACGAACTCCGGCACCATATAGTGATAGTTGGTGTTGAACCACTTGGTCATTTCCGCCGCTGCCGCTGGCTCACCCGTTGGCGCGCGGCCACGGCCGATGCGGAACAGGGTATCGATATCCACCGATCCATCGTTGTTCTGATGACGAGCCGGCACGTTGCCAAGCAGCAGGCTGGTGGTCAGAACATGGTCGTACCAGGCGAAATCGCCCACCGGCAGCAGGTCTACGCCCGCCTGTTTTTGCTGATCCCAGTGACGGGCGCGCAGCTCGCGTCCCACGGCCAGCAGTTCTTCGCGGGTGGCGTTACCCGCCCAGTAGCTTTCTTGCGCTTTTTTCAGCTCGCGACGCAGGCCAACGCGAGGGAAACCGAGAGTGTGAGTGCGGATTGTCATGGCATACCCCTTGTAGAAATTCGTTATTTAGACGTCCAGATGTTTACACTTCTATAATTGGCAGGTACTGTATATTCCTCAAGCGCAATATGTTCATGCCGAAGTGAAGGACTTTCATGATCGAGATTAAACACCTGAAAACGCTACAAGCGTTGCGGAACTGCGGTTCTCTTGCGGCGGCAGCGGCCACGCTGCACCAGACTCAGTCTGCCCTTTCTCACCAGTTCAGCGATCTGGAACAACGCCTCGGCTTTCGTCTTTTTGTGCGTAAGAGCCAGCCTTTGCGCTTTACGCCGCAGGGCGAAATTTTGCTTCAGCTGGCGAACCAGGTGCTGCCGCAGATTGCCAGCGCGTTGCAGTCCTGCAACGAGCCGCAGCAGACCACCCTGCGCATCGCCATTGAGTGTCACAGCTGTATTCAGTGGCTGACCCCCGCGCTTGAGAACTTCCGCCAGAAGTGGCCGCAGGTGGAAATGGACTTCAAGTCCGGCGTCACGTTTGATCCGCAGCCGTCGCTTCAGCAGGGTGAGCTGGATCTGGTGATGACCTCAGATATTCTGCCGCGCAGCGGTCTGCACTATTCGCCAATGTTTGATTTTGAGGTGCGTCTGGTGCTGGCCCCGGACCATCCGCTGGCCGCCAAAACGCGTATCACGCCGGAAGATCTGGCAACGGAGACGCTGCTGATTTATCCGGTACAGCGCAGTCGTCTGGATATCTGGCGCCATTTCCTGCAACCCGCAGGCATCAGCCCACAGCTGAAAAGCGTGGATAACACGCTGCTGTTAATTCAGATGGTGGCGGCCAGAATGGGAATTGCGGCGCTGCCGCACTGGGTGGTCGAGACGGTTGAACGCCAGGGTCTGGTGGTTACCAAAACCCTGGGTGAAGGACTGTGGAGCCGGCTGTACGCCGCCGTGCGCGACGGCGAGCAGCGTCAGCCGATTACGGAAGCGTTTATTCGCTCAGCGCGGAACCACGCGTGCGACCATCTTCCGTTTGTGCGGAGCGCGGAGCGACCCAGCGGCGATGTACCCACAGCGAAGCCAGGATCACCGTTCCCCCAATAAGGAAACTCGGCCAGTGCGGCTGTTCCTGCCAGATGGCGAGGTTCACCAGTAGCCCCGCCGGCACGTGCACGTTGTTCATGATCCCCAGCGTTCCGGCGTCTACCTGCGTCGCGCCGTAGTTCCACATAAAGTAGCCCAGCCCCGAGGCCACCACGCCCAGCCAGACCAGAACGCTCCACTGCACGGGGGTGGTTGGCAGCTTTTGCGGGTTGCCGAGCATAAACCATGCCGCAATCGCGACAATCGCCGCGCCCATATAGAACCACGCAAACGCGTTATGCTGCGGCATCGGGCGGGTCTCCATGAGGCGTTTGTAGCCCACCATCCCGATGGCGAAGCTGATATTGGCGAGCTGGACGAACATCAGCCCGGTCCAGAAGTGATCGCTCACCTTGTCATAGCGAATTATCGCCGCGCCAATGACTGCCAGCGCCGCGCTCAGCAGATATCCCCAGCGCAGGCGGCGCCTGCTGAGCAGGTCGTAAATCAGCGTGATATAGAGCGGCGTGAGCACGGTAAAGAGCAGAAATTCCGAGACGGAGAGGTAGACGTAAGCCCGGAAGCTGAACAGGTACATGATGCCGAGCTGCATCGCGCCCACCAGCATATACAGCAGAATGGTTTTCAGCGATTGCCCGCGGGTACGCAGGAACGGCAGGAACACCAGCGCCGCCAGCCCCACACGCATCAGCACCGAAAAGTAGCTGTCGACCGATCCGGCAAGGTATTCGCCAATCAGGCTAAAGGAGAAGGCCCACAGGATAGTGGTGATAATGAGTAGCGCCACAATGCTTGTCTCTCAGAAAGAAGGAGAGGCATTGTAGCGAACTCTTTAGTTGACATCTGAACAATAAATAATCAAATGAAGATTATTCAAGGAACAGTTTGCGCAAATACTTAGGTACCGCGTTGTCTGTGTTGGTGCCAATCACTTCCAGCTCCGGGTGCAGATCTTTCAGGCGCTGGTGCGCGTTCTGCATGATGCAGCCTTTGCCCGCCATGGAGAGCATCTCGGCATCGTTCATGCCATCGCCGAACGCGATGCAGTCTTTCAGATCAAAGCCCAGACGCTTCGCGACCGCTTCCAGCGCGTGACCTTTGGACACCCCGCCCGCCATCACTTCCAGACAAGTCAGCGTGGAGAAGCTCACGTTCACGCGGTCTCCCCAGCGGGCGTTGATCGCCTGCTCCAGCGGAAGCAGCGCTTCGTGACTTTCGCAGGTAAAAAACACCTTGCTGATCCCTTCAGGATCCAGCAAACCCGGTTCATACAGGGAGTAGTTGAAGACGGCTTCCTTGAAGAAACGCATTTCGTCCGGGCGATGACGGTTCATAAACCACTCGTCGTCGCGGTAAACGTTAGTGACGATATCCGGGTTGTTATGCACAATGCCGAACAAATCAGTGGCGATGTCGCGATCGAGATTGTGGGTAAAAATCAGGTTGCCGTCCGTGTCGTGTACGCGCGCACCGTTGGAGGTGATCATGTACGACTTGATCTCCAGGTTATCGCGGATCTGCCCCACGTCCACGTGGTGGCGGCCGGTGGCGAACACAAAGTTCACGCCACGGGCAGTCAGGAGTTTTAAGGTCTCTTTCGCATAAGGCGACAGGGTGTGGTCGGGGGAAAGCAGCGTGCCATCTAAATCAGATGCAACAACCTGGTACATAGGGATTTCAACCTCTGGTGGAAAACAATAATCAGTTATGCCTGTTGAAAAATTCAACAATGGCGTTGAGCGCGACTGAGCGCATAGCGTCCTTTTCAAAAAGGATCTCATGGTACGCACCGTTGATGACCAGCGGTTTACCCCCTTCACAGGGATGGCCCGCCGCGGCGCGAAGTTCACAATAGCGGTCATGCATGCGGTTATCCACCACACGCTCTTCTTCCGCCTGGATCAGGAGCGTCGGCGTGTCATCATCGCCTACGCCCGCCAGCACCTGCTCACCGGCATGAATACCTTCCCGCACCCAGTGCCAGGTGGGGCCGCCGACCCGCAGACGCGGTTCATCGGCATAAAAACGCAGGTTGCGGCGATAACGCTGCCGACTGTGGGTTAACACGTTGATGGCAAACGGCAACGCCCGCCAGCGTCCTGTTCCTATGGCATAGCCTTCACGAATGCGCTGATGGCCCTCAGCCCAGTCGAGAAGATGGCGCACCATCCAGTCAGGAAAACGTATCACAATGCCGTACATCGGCGCGGTCAGCGCAATGGCGTCGCACTGGTGCTTATGGCGCTGCAAAAACAACGTCGAGATCGCGCCCCCCATGGAGTGGGCAAGAATATAACGCTTGCGCCACGGTCCGGGCTGCACTTCCTGATGCCAGAACGCGGCCAGATCGTCGACGTAATCGCTGAAGTTATCCACGTGGCCGCGATGGGTATCCGGCAGCATCCGGCCGGAAAGCCCCTGCCCGCGATGGTCGATAATTAACACATCAAAGCCCAGATGGAACAGGTCATACGCCAGCTCGGCATATTTGATATAGCTTTCGATGCGCCCGGGGCAAACCACAATCACCCGGTCATTTTTTTCATCATGGAAACGAACGAAGCGTACCGGGATATCCCCGACGCCCATAAACTCATCTTCCTCACGCTGGCGCCAGAAATCGGTCAGCGGCCCCATGGAGAAAGCAGCAAATGCGTTTTCTCGTGTTTCCCAGTCCTTTTTCTGCTGAAACATTGGGTTTCCACCCCCCGTAATTCAGGGAATATCGTTTTTTTCGTCACCGGTCACAAAATGACTCAACAATAGCGTATTGTGGCATAAAAACAGACGATCCGGGAGTTTCAAATGACCTTCGAGTGGTGGTTCGCTTACCTGCTGACATCCATCATCCTCAGCCTTTCACCTGGCTCGGGCGCAATCAACACCATGACCACCTCCATTAATCACGGCTATCGCGGCGCGGCGGCGTCAATTGCCGGTTTACAGACAGGGCTTGGCATTCACATTGTGCTGGTGGGGATTGGTCTGGGCACGCTGTTCTCCCGTTCGGTACTGGCCTTCGAGGTGCTGAAATGGGCTGGCGCAGCGTATCTTATCTGGTTGGGCATTCAGCAGTGGCGCGCCGCAGGCTCGATTGATCTGCATACGCTCTCCCGGACGCAATCACGCGGCCACCTGTTTAAGCGCGCGGTATTCGTTAACCTGACCAACCCGAAAAGCATTGTGTTCCTCGCCGCCCTGTTCCCGCAGTTTATCGTGCCGCATCAGCCCCAGGTGATGCAGTACGTGGTGCTGGGCGCGACCACCATTATTGTCGATATCATTGTGATGATTGGTTACGCGACGCTGGCGCAGCGAATTGCGGCGTGGATCAAAGGGCCTAAGCAGATGAAGGCCCTGAACAAAGTCTTTGGTTCGCTGTTTATGCTGGTTGGCGCGCTGCTTGCGTCAGCGCGTCATGCTTAGCGAGAAATGATGAGATGAATGCCGAAGCCGGCGAACAGTGCGCCGGCAAAGCCGTCGATCCACTTCGCGATGCGCTGGTAGCCGCGACGCATCGCCGGTAAAGCAAACAGGCTTGCCACAACGGTAAACCAGGCGAACGTCTCAACAACGATTAGCAGGAAGATCCCCCAGCGCGCGCCCGCACCGACGTTATCCCCCACAAACAGCGAGAACACAGAGCCGAAGTAAATAATCGCTTTCGGGTTCGCCAGGTTAGTCAGCAGCCCTTTCACAAAGCTACGGCCGCCCGTTGCCAGCTCAACCTTTGGCTCTTCCGGCTTTTTCTCTTCTTTCTTCAGCGCCCCGCGCAGCATCTGGTAGCCCATCCAGCACAGGTACAGACCGCCGCCAACCATGATGATGTTATGCAGCCACGCCATTTTCGCCAGGATCAGGTTCAGACCAAGCAGCGCAACCGCCGCCCAGACCATAACGCCCATGGTGATACCGAGCACACCCATCATCGCCTCTTTGCGGGAGCGGCTGACGGCCGTTTGTGACACGAAGAAGAAGTCAGGGCCAGGGCTCATCAGCGCAACGATGTGCACTAACGCCACGGTGAGAAATAGCATTAACATAATTAGCTCGCGGGGAAATAATGTAGTGATTCATCATCCTGGCACTTTTTCGCCCGGCTGACTACTCCTCATCATCACCATCAGCGTGGGAACGGATAAGCGCCATAAACTCTTTACCAAAGCGCTCCAGCTTGCGCGTGCCGACGCCGTTGACGCTGAGCATCTCGCTGGCGCTGAGTGGCATTTGCTCGGCCATCTCGATCAGCGTCGCGTCATTGAACACCACGTATGGCGGGATGTTCTCTTCATCCGCAATCGCTTTACGCAGCTTGCGCAGCTTGGCGAACAGCTTGCGATCGTAGTTGCCGCCGTAGGATTTCTGCATCACGCGCGGCTTCAGGGCGACGACGCGCGGAACGGCGAGCTTCAGTTCAACCTCACCGCGCAGGACCGGTCGCGCCGCTTCGGTAAGCTGAAGCGCAGAGTGCTGAGCAATATTTTGCGTGGCAAAGCCGAGATGGATCAGCTGGCGGATGATGCTTACCCAGTGCTCGTGGCTCTGGTCTTTCCCGATGCCGTAAACCGGCAGCTTGTCGTGCCCCATGTCGCGGATACGCTGGTTGTTAGCCCCGCGCAGCACTTCGACGACGTAGCCCATCCCAAAGCGCTGGTTAACGCGTCCGATAGTCGAGAGCGCTTTGCGCGCGTCCATCAGACCGTCGTACTGCTTCGGCGGGTCGAGGCAGATATCGCAGTTGCCGCACGGCGCCTGTCGCCCTTCACCAAAGTAGTTGAGCAGTACCAGACGGCGGCAAGTTTGCGCTTCGGCGAAGGCACCCATCGCGTTAAGCTTGTGGCGTTCGATATCCTGCAACTGCCCCTGCGGTTTCTCCTCGAGACAGCGGCGCAGCCACGCCATATCCGCCGGATCGTAAAACAGCATCGCTTCCGCAGGCAGGCCATCACGCCCGGCGCGGCCGGTTTCCTGATAGTAGGATTCGATATTGCGCGGGATATCAAAGTGCACCACAAAGCGCACGTTGGGCTTGTTGATCCCCATCCCGAACGCCACCGTTGCGACCACGATTTGCAGGTCGTCGCGCTGGAATTTTTCCTGAACGTCGGCGCGGATGTGGTTTTCTAACCCGGCATGGTATGCCGCCGCGCTAAAGCCGCGATTTTGCAGACGCGCAGCGGTGTCTTCCACCTTCGCGCGGCTGTTGCAGTAGATGATGCCGGACTTGCCGCGCTGCTCCTGCACGTAGCGCAGGAGCTGATCCAGCGGCTTGAATTTTTCCATCAGCATATAGCGGATGTTCGGCCGGTCGAAGCTGCTGACCTGAATATAGGGGTCTTTCAGCCCCAGCAGGCGAACGATGTCCTGACGCGTGGTGTCATCCGCCGTGGCGGTAAGCGCCATAAACGGCAGCTCAGGGAAGCGCTGACGCAGCTGGCCGAGGGCGGCATATTCCGGGCGGAAATCGTGCCCCCACTGGGAGATACAGTGCGCTTCATCCACCGCCAGCAGCACCGGGTTCCAGTGCGCCAGGTGGTCGAGGAAGTTGTCCAGCATCAGGCGCTCTGGCGCGATATACAGCAGGCGGATCTGCCCGGTGCGGCACCCGGCCATCACCTCTTGCTGCTGCTCGCGGGTTTGCGTCGAGTTAAGACAGGCCGCCGCCACGCCGTTGGCAAGCAGCTGGTCGACCTGGTCTTTCATCAGGGAAATAAGGGGGGAGACCACAACCGTCAGGCCATTAAGTACCAGCGCGGGCACCTGATAGCAGAGCGATTTTCCGCCGCCGGTCGGCATGACCACCAGGCAATCGCGGCCTTCCAGCACGGTTTCAATGATGGTTTCCTGGCCAGGACGGAACTGCTGGTAGCCAAAGGTTTCATGCAAAACCTGTTTAGCCAGCGATTCCTGATTCAATACTTCCGCCTGCGCCACGTTAACCCCATATGCCAGAAATGAAACAGGCGCTATTTTCAGCGCCTGAGAGAGAAACTTCAACGTTTAACGCAAAAACATTCGAGCAGCTTAGAAAATATCGTTCAGCATGACGCCCACACCAACGCGGGTCTGGTTGAAGTTATAGTCGATCAGCGATTCGCCATAACCGCTATACACCTGGGTATAGAGACGAACGTGTTTCGTCACCGGGTAGCTCAGGCCCAGCTCTGCGCCGCCGTAGCCGGTATTCCAGTTGTACTGCCCTTTGGCGCTCAGCACCGCGTCACCCAGCTGATAGCCCACTTTAAGCTGATAATAGCCCATGTATTTGGTGATATCCGGGTTGTCATCGGTGCTGCCCACCACGTACCACGGCTTCACTTCCACCATGAAATTGCCGTTCTGCGCCATCAGACGCGTATAGACGCGATTCCAGCTGCGTGAGGTTGGGTCGGAACGACCGTTGGAATCGTGGTTATAGCCCACCTCCACGTCGCGCAGCGTCCAGCCTGCAAACTCATAATCAGTGGCGAAACCGAGGAACAGCTGCGGTTCATAGTTGGTTTCGCGGAACGGTGAAGATTCCCCGCTGTTGGAGAGCTGCCACCATGACTTCTGCGTGTAAGATGCACCAAGCACCGAGTTCGGCCCCAGGATGCCGCGCCATAACGGGAAGGCCAGGCTGAGCTGGAACTTCACCTCATCTTTACGCGCATTGTCAGACCAGTTATAGGAGCTTATCGCCTCTTTGTTGAGATCGCTGGTCTGGGTATAGATCACGTAGTTTGTGTCATAGGGGTAGAGCGTGAACGGATTGTCATGCTCCTGAAGCATATTGGCGATGATGCTGCCCTGAACGGCAGGTTTATCATGCACTTCTTTGATCGTCGCTTCCTGCGCATATGCTGTGAGGGGCAGCGCAACCGCCGCCAGTAACCAACCCAGATACGTCCGCATCGGTGGTGTTCTCCTGAAATTGTGACATTTAATGAATAGTTTTGTCCGGGCATTCTACAGACTTCTGCGATAACTTCCGCTTCCTCGTTTCTTAAAGTGGCATTCCTTTATCCTGAAGCATAAAATCAACATTTTGTTAACAACAAGGATGCCACGTCAGATGTCAGCCACACTCACCGCCGAAGAAACCTTAAAGCTCGTGGGCGAGATTTTTGTGTACCACATGCCATTCAACCGTGCACTGGGTCTTGAGCTGGAGCGATACGAAAAAGACTTCGCTCAGCTGAGTTTCAATAATCAGCCAATGATGGTCGGTAACTGGGCGCAAAGCATTTTGCACGGCGGGGTGATTGCCTCTGCGCTGGACGTGGCGGCCGGTCTGGTGTGCGTGGGCAGCACGCTGACGCGCCACGACACCATCAACGAAGATGAGTTACGCCAGCGCCTCTCGCGCATGGGAACCATCGATTTACGCGTCGACTATCTGCGACCGGGACGCGGAAACCGCTTCACCTGCACCAGCAGACTGCTGCGCGCCGGGAATAAAGTTGCCGTCGCCCGCGTTGAGCTGCATAACGAGGAGCAGGTTTATATTGCCAGCGCAACCGCCACTTATATGGTGGGTTGAGGCGGCAAATTCGGGTAAAATTACTTCACTTTTTTGTAACGGATTTTCCCGATGGATGCTAAACAGACGCGGCAGGGCGTTTTACTCGCTCTTGCCGCTTATTTTATTTGGGGTATCGCGCCGGCGTACTTCAAGCTTATCGCCTATGTCCCGGCGGACGAGATCCTCACTCACCGCGTCATCTGGTCGTTTTTCTTTATGATCGCGCTGATGAGCATCAGCCGTCAGTGGTCAGGCGTCAAAACGCTGCTAAAAACCCCGAAGAAGGTCTTCCTGCTTGCCCTCTCTGCGGTGCTGATTGGCGGAAACTGGCTGCTGTTTATCTGGGCGGTGAATAACCATCACATGCTCGAAGCCAGCCTGGGCTACTTCATTAACCCGCTGGTGAACATCGTGCTGGGGATGATTTTCCTCGGCGAACGTTTCCGCCGGATGCAGTGGGTGGCGGTGATTCTGGCCCTCTGCGGCGTGCTGGTGCAGCTGTGGACCTTCGGTTCACTGCCGGTTATCGCCCTGGGGCTGGCGTTCAGCTTTGCCTTCTACGGCCTGGTGCGTAAAAAAATCGCCGTGGAAGCGCAGACGGGAATGCTGTTTGAAACCCTGTGGCTGCTGCCTGTCGCGGCGATCTACCTGTTCGGTATTGCCGACAGCGCCACCAGCCACATGGGCAGCAACCCATGGTCGCTGAACCTGATGCTGATGGCGGCGGGCGTGGTCACGACGATTCCCCTGCTGTGCTTCACCGGCGCGGCAACGCGTCTGCGTCTCTCGACGCTTGGCTTCTTCCAGTACATCGGCCCGACGCTGATGTTCCTGCTGGCGGTGGTGTTTTACGGCGAGGTGCCGGGTGCGGATAAGATGGTGACGTTTGCCTTTATCTGGGTGGCGCTGGCGATTTTCGTTGCGGATGCAATTTATACCCAGCGCAGGACTCGCAGAGGAATTTAGGTGCTTTGTAGGGCGGGTAAGCGCAGCGCCACCCGCCTGATTTTTACAACCAGTTCTTCCGCTTGAAGTACAGGTACGGCGCCAGCCCGGCGAGGATCATAAAGATAATCGCCCCCGGGTAGCCAAAGCTCCACTTCAGCTCCGGCATAAACTCAAAGTTCATCCCGTAGCTGGATGCCACCAGCGTCGGCGGCAGGAACACCACGGAAACCACCGAGAAGATCTTGATGATGCGGTTCTGCTCGATGTTGATAAAGCCCATTGCCGCCTGCATCAGGAAGTTGACCTTCTGGAACAGGGATTCGTTGTGCGGTAGCAGGGATTCGATATCGCGTAAGATCTCACGCGCCTGCTCCAGCTGACCGCCCGGCAGACGCGCCTTGCGAACCAGGAAGTTCAGCGCGCGCTGGGTATCCATCAGACACAAACGCACCTTCCAGCCGATATCTTCCAGCTCTGCAAGCGTGGACAACGCTTCGTCGTACTCATCGCCCTGATGGCCTTCCATGATCACGCGGCTCAGCTTTTCCAGGTCGCTGTAGATGTTTTCGATTTCATCCGCCAGCTGTTCGATTTTGGTTTCGAACAGATCCAGCAGCAGCTCATAGGCGTTACCGTCCATCATCGCCTGGCTGCGGGCGCGCATGCGGTAGAGACGAAACGCAGGCAGTTCGCGCTCGCGCAGGGTGAACAGGCGGCCATCGCGGATGGTAAACGCCACGGTGGAGTTCCCCGCGTGGTCTTCGGCATCTTCGAAGAAGAAAAAGGAGTGAATGTGCAGGCCGTCTTCGTCTTCAAAAAAACGGGCGGATGCTTCGATGTCTTCCAGTTCCGGGCGTGTCGCCAGGCTTTGCCCCAGTTCAGATTGTACGCGAAGGCGCTCATCGTCGTCCGGCTCGACCAGATCCACCCATACGGCATCAATGAGGGGCTGTGACTCTTCGGCTTCAAGCCGAGTCAGTCGGTTATTTTCGAGTTGAAATGCGCTCAACATGACCGGGACTCCCAATGCAAAAAATATCGGACAGTTCGGTGGGCACACAGAAACAAATTGGGTTTCAGACCATTAAACAGCCTGACTCAGCGCGACGGGAATGATGCAGTCGCTGACAACCACTAAGGCCATCAGCAAGAGGAGATAGCCTTAGGAGTTGTTCCTGGATGACAGGGAATTGAGCCAGTATCTACTGGGTGTGTCCAAGGCGAATGTCCTCTTAGCGTAATCGTGCGCGCATGTTACGCCAGCAATAACTGTGGCGTCAACACGCAACGGAACGCTGAAGGGCATTAATTGACCTTCAACGTATAAGGCTAGCAGATTATTACAAAATAGTGATATTTTTCTGAAAGTTACACACTTTCCAGCTTGGCATAGGCTGCCACCAGCCATTTGATCCCCTGCCCCTGGAACGCGACCTGCAAACGGCTGTGCTCGCCGCTGCCTTCCAGATTGACGATGGTGCCTTCGCCAAATTTCGAGTGGCGCACGCGCTGGCCCAGCTTGTAACCGGTATCGGTTTCCGAGATTGGCGAGCCCATACGCTGATGACTGACCGGACGGCTGATGCTGGCGCGCAGGCGCACCTCTTCCACACACTCTTCCGGCAGTTCGCCGATAAAGCGCGACGGACGGTGATACACTTCTTTCCCGTACAGGCGGCGGGTTTCCGCGTAGGTCAGGGTCAGTTTCTGCATCGCACGGGTCACACCCACGTAGGCCAGACGACGCTCCTCTTCCAGACGCCCGCCTTCATCCAGCGACATCTGGCTCGGGAACATCCCCTCTTCCATCCCGACGATGAACACCTGCGGGAACTCCAGACCTTTCGCGGAGTGCAGGGTCATCAGCTGAACCGCATCCTGCCAGGTATCGGCCTGCCCTTCCCCCGCCTCCAGCGCGGCGTGAGAGAGGAATGCCTGCAACGGCATCAGGTCTTCGTCTTCTTCGTTGTAGCTGAACTGGCGCGTTGCCGTCACCAGTTCCTCTAAGTTCTCAATACGGGTCTGGCCCTTCTCGCCTTTTTCCTGCTCGTACATGGTGCGCAGGCCGGAATCTTTGATCACCCGGTCAGTCTGGACGTGCAGCGGCATGTCGGCCGTTTCCTGCGCCAGCGCGTCGATTAACTCCAGGAAGCGCTGCAATGCGCTTGCGGCGCGCCCGGCGAGGGCTTTTTCCTGTAACAGCTCGCGGCATGCCTGCCATAGCGTGAGCTGACGATCGCGCGAGGCCTGACGCACCACGTCCAGCGTACGATCGCCGATGCCGCGCGTCGGCGTGTTCACCACGCGCTCAAACGCCGCATCGTCGTTACGGTTGGCAATCAGACGCAAATACGAGAGCGCATCTTTGATCTCCTGACGTTCGAAGAAGCGCATACCGCCATAAATGCGGTACGGCATGCTCACCTGTAACAGCGCCTCTTCCAGCACGCGCGACTGGGCGTTGCTGCGATAGAGAATGGCACACTGCTCCAGCGCACCGCCGTTCTCCTGCCAGGTTTTAATGCGGTTCACCACGAAGCGGGCTTCGTCGAGCTCGTTGAAGGCGCAGTAAATCGAAATCGGTTCGCCGTCGACGCCATCGGTCCACAGCTTTTTACCCAGGCGCCCGTTGTTGTTCTCAATCAGGGCGTTGGCCGCGCTCAGTATGTTGCTGGTAGAACGGTAGTTCTGCTCCAGACGGATGGTTTGCGCGCCGGGGAAATCGTTGAGAAAGCGCTGGATGTTCTCCACCTGCGCGCCGCGCCAGCCGTAGATAGACTGGTCGTCATCGCCCACGATCATCACCTTGCCGGTATCCCCGGCCAGCAGGCGGATCCACGCGTACTGAATGTTGTTGGTATCCTGGAATTCGTCCACCAGAATGTTGGTGAAGCGTTCACGGTAGTGTTGCAGGATATGTGGTTTGTTCAGCCACAGCTCGTGGGCGCGAAGCAGCAGTTCGGCGAAATCCACCAGACCGGCGCGATCGCACGCTTCCTGATAGGCCTTGTAGACGTTCTGCCAGGTCTGCTCAACCGGGTTACCGAAGCTTTGAATGTGGTGCGGACGCAGCCCTTCGTCTTTCTGACCGTTGATGTACCACATCGCCTGACGCGGCGGCCACTGCTTCTCGTCGAGGTTCATCGCCTTGATCAGACGTTTCAGTAAGCGCAGCTGATCTTCGCTGTCGAGGATCTGGAAATCCTGCGGCAGGTTAGCGTCCATATGGTGCGCGCGCAGCAGACGGTGCGCCAGGCCGTGGAAGGTGCCAACCCACATGCCGCCCTGGCTGGTGCCCATTAGCTGTGCGATACGGTGGCGCATCTCCGCCGCCGCCTTGTTGGTGAACGTCACGGCCATAATCGAGTACGGCGAGCAGTTCTCCACGCTCTGTAGCCAGGCGATACGGTGAACCAGCACGCGCGTCTTACCACTGCCCGCTCCAGCCAGTACCAGCAGGTTTGTACGCGAGGCGGCAACCGCGTCACGCTGTTTGTCATTAAGGCTGTCGAGCAGGTAAGAAACGTCCATTGGCACCGTCACGTCATGTCGGGCGGGCAAATGTTTCCATTCGCCAAAACCCTGTTAATTTATACAGAACAATTGATGATTATATCAGCGTCGTGAGGGATGCCAACCGTGAAATTTCCACGTGCGGCAGAAGACGACTATCCGGGGTAGTCATCAGATCGGCATTTTCCGGCTTGATCCAGCAGGCCTGCATGCCGCAGCGGATCGCCCCGGCGACGTCCGTGGTCAGGTCGTCGCCCACGTGCAGGATCTCACCGAGCGGCAAATCCAGTTTTTCCGCTGCCAGATGATACATATCGTTGAACGGCTTCGAGCGTCCGTGCGGGCCCGCGCGCAGCACGAACTGAAAATAGTTCCCCAGACCAAACAGTTCAGGCTGAGCGTTGCCGTTGGTAATGGCGACCAGCGGCCACTTTTCGGCGAGCTTCGCCAGCGTGTCGTGGGTCTCCTGCGGCACGTCGATTCGGCTGCGCCATTTGGCGAAGTTTTCCATGGCCGCTTCAGCACCCATGGCCGCGTCCTGCGCGCTCAGGCCGGCATTGAGCATCGCCTGCTCAACCGCACGGCGGCGCCATTCGGTCACGTCATGGTAAATTTCCGGCTCGGTTTCCCGCAGGGACTGACGCAGCTTCTGGAACTCTTTGTTTTGGATCGCTTTCAGCGCAGGATGGTAGTTTTGCACAAACGCCAGCGACTCCTGCTCGGTACGCAGGATCACTGGGCGGTTATCGTAAAGGGTGTCATCAAGATCAAACGTCAGGGCTGAGATCTGACCGAGTGGGCGGTAAAAACGCATTATTTCCCCCGTTTGGCGCGTGGATGCGCCGCGTCATACACCGAGGCAAGGTGTTGGAAGTCTAAGTGGGTATAGATTTGGGTGGTCGACAGATTCGCGTGACCAAGCAGCTCCTGTACGCCGCGCAGGTCGCCGCTTGATTCCAGCATGTGCGTCGCAAAAGAGTGGCGCAACTTATGCGGGTGAACGTGGCTGTTCAGCCCCTGCTTAATGCCCCACTCCGCAAAGCGCTTCTGCACGTTACGCGCCGAGATCCGCTTGCCGAGCTTCGACAGGAACAGCGCATCCTCTTCCGCGCCAAACAGACCGCGCAGATCCAGCCAGTGCTCAATCCAGGAAACCGCATTGCGGCCGATCGGCAGGCGGCGCTCTTTGCTGCCTTTGCCCATCACCCACACTTCGCCAGATTCCAGATCGAGGTGCTTTAAGTCGAGGTTCACCAGCTCAGAGAGACGCAGGCCCGCGCCGTACATCACCTCCAGCATCGCGCGGTCGCGCACGGCCAGCGGATCGTTAAGATCGATATCCAGCAGGCGGTTTACGTCGTCGACGTCGATATTTTTCGGCAGATGACGCGGGGCCTTTGGCGTGGCGATCCCTTTTGCAGGGTTGGCTTTCAGACCGCCCTGGCTGACCAGCCAGTCGAAGAAACTGCGCAGGGCAGAGAGCCGGAGCGCCAGGCTCGCCGGGCTTAAGTTTTTTTTACGGCTACGCACAACGAAGGCGCGAACCGTGGCGGCGTCACATTGTTGCCAGCTTTTAAGACCGATTTCATCGGCAATCTGCATGATGGCATCAAGCTGACGCTGATAGTTGAGCAGCGTAATAGGGCTAAGCTGGCGTTCTACGCCAAGATAGCGCAGAAAACGGGTGACGTCAGTGGCGAGCAGTCCGTCCGTCATACGCGCTCAATCCAGCGCTCCAGCAGCTCAGGCAGTATCAGGGCGATCTCCTGCAACAGTTGCGTACCCTGCCCCTGTTCATAGTGATGCGCGTCGCGGCTGGTAAATAACATCACGCCCAGGTCACCATCGCGCCCCATCAGCGACATCGCCACCGAGCCGATAGCTTTGGCTTCCGGCAGCACCACCAGCAGTTCTGGCCCGTTAAGCGGCCCCAGATAGTGGTGCTCATGGCCCAGACGCTGAATGCGCAGCGGCTCAAACGCCTGACGGCTCAGCGCCAGATGGGTAAACCCGGACGGCGCGCCAATGCGCCAGCGGTCAGGGAAGAGACGGATCGTCGCGCCTGCCAGCCCCAGCTCGCGCGCCCAGCGATGGAAGCGGTTGAGGAACTCTTCGAGACTGTGCGCGGAAGCCAGACGCGCCTGAAGGTGCAGAAGACGATAGAACAGGCTTTCGTTATTGCTGGCCTGCTCCATCAGCAGCGTCATGTTCTCTTCGAGCTGATTGATGTGGTTGCGCGAGCGCGCCATGTGCCATTCAACCAGCGACACGGTCTCGCGAACCGGATGCGGTACGCGCATCCTTTCGACGACGCGTGCATTGCGGATAAAAAACTCAGGATTGTGCAGCAGGTAATCCACAACAGCGCTGTCATCCAGCTCCGTTACAGGTTCCCGCAGTTCTTCCCCTGGTTGCTTCATAGATGGATAAACCCGTCATAAACATGTGTCGCCGGGCCAGTCATGTACAGTGGATGACCCGCTCCTTTCCAGGCGATATCAAGACGCCCGCCCGGTAATTCCACGCGAACCTCTTCCGCCAGTAACCCCTGCGAGATACCGACGGCCACCGCCGCACAGGCACCGCTTCCGCAGGCCTGGGTTTCGCCCGCGCCGCGCTCGTAAACCCGCAGGCGAATGTGTTCACGCTTCACCACCTGCATGAAACCGATGTTCGCCCGCTCCGGGAAGCGCTCGTGGCTTTCCAGCACCGGGCCGAGCGTTTCAACCGCCGCGGTTTGCACATCATCTACCTGAATCACGCAGTGCGGGTTACCCATCGAGACGACGCCGCACAATACTGTCTGCTCGGCGGCACGCATAATATAGGTCTTTTCCGCTTTGTTGGCGCGAAACGGCACGGCAGCGGGTTCGAAGTTCGGCTCGCCCATGTTCACGCGCACCAGTTCGTCGTCGGTGACGCTGAGCACCATCCGGCCATTGGCGGTGCTGACGCGGATATCGCGCTTGTTGGTCAGCCCTTTCAGCCGAACAAAGCGGGCAAAACAGCGTGCGCCATTGCCGCACTGGGAAACTTCGCTGCCGTCGGCGTTAAAAATGCGATAGTGGAAGTCCAGGTCAGGATCGTAAGGCGGCTCCACCACCAGCAGCTGGTCAAACCCCACGCCCACGTGCCGATCCGCCAGACGACGGATCAGTTCCGGGGAGAAAAAGACATTCTGCGTTACCGCGTCGACGACCATAAAGTCGTTGCCAAGGCCATGCATTTTAGAGAACTGCATCATTTGCTCCATTGCGCGGGTACAGAACGTAATCGTCAGAGATTGACCTGAGTCGGGCCGCCGTTATTGCCGCGATCGTTGGTATCCGGCGTAGATGACTCGATACCACTTTGCACTGGTTTTGTCGGCGGTGGTGCGTTTTTATCCTCTGGCGGGAAGTACAGTGGTCCCTTCAGTCCACAGCCGGTCAGGCTAAACAGAGTGACAAGAACGGCAAGCGTTCGAAAGACGTTTTTCATGTAGAGGTTGCCCGTAAGTTCAAATCTGTTTCTATCATCGCAGGAGAAGACACAAAAGCAAGAGTTTGCCGCTTTCCTGCAACGGGAATTATTTAGCGTTATACTGCCGCCATCACGAAAAACAGGAATAAAACCATGAACGACAGTGAATTTCATCGCCTTGCCGATACCCTGTGGATGACCATCGAAGAGCGTATCGACGAGTGGGACGGCGACAGCGATATCGATTGTGAAATCAACGGCGGGATCCTGACCTTAAGCTTCGAAAACGGCAGCAAGATTATTATTAACCGTCAGGAGCCGCTTCACCAGGTGTGGCTGGCGGCGAAACAGGGCGGTTATCACTTTGATCTAAAAGGTGACGAGTGGATCTGCGACCGCAGCGGCGAAACGTTCTGGGATCTGCTGGAGCAGGCGGCGACCGCGCAGGCGGGTGAGAACGTGAGTTTCAGGTAGTTTTGTTGCCCGGTGGCGGCTACGCCTTACCGGGCCTACAACGGCTCGAACCATAGTCCGGGTAAGCGTGAGCGCCAACCGCAACAGCAGCTCGGACCGTAGGCCGGGTAAGCGTTAGCGCCACCCGGCAACAGCGGCTCAGACCGTAGGCCGGGTAAGCGTTAGCGCCACCCGGCGAAAAGGGTCAGGAGAAATACTGCTGCAACAGCGGCGCAGTTTCCTGGTTAGCGGGCGCCGCAGGGGTAATCGCCTGCGTACGGAACGGGATCACCTGCGCTCGTCCATCCACATTCACAATCTGGTAGAACTGCGGCAGGTTGAAGTTGATAAAGCTTGAGCCGTAGGTAAAGCGATCGTGCGAGGATGAATAGAACCGGCTGACGTCGCGCACCAGCTCCTCTTTGCTGCCTTCACAGTGGTGATACACCTCGGCACGGTTGGTTTCATCCAGAATGTAGATATTAAACCCGGCGTTATCGCCCGACTCCTCGAAGAAGAACTGAATAATCCCTTCACTCGCAAAGCCATCCACCACCTGCGGCAGCTTAACGTGGTTGGTTTCCACCTGAACCGACAGGCCATGCAGTTTGTTGTGTGAAATCGCGCCGTAGAATTCAATGGCGTTCTCCAGCTTCTGCACCGACACGTTCAGGCGCTCAAAGAACAGCCCCCAGGTCTGGCCGGAGACGCGCAGCGCTTTAAAGCGTCCGGTTTCATTCCGGGTGCTGGAAAGACGCAATTCGATGCACTCAGACACCAGCTGCTGCACGCGGGTACGAATCAGGCCGCGAAGGTGCTGGCTGTAGCAGAACACCTCCACGCTGTCCGGCGGCGCGGCGTCCTGGTGCATCTTGCCGAGGATCGTTTTCAGCGCCTCGATCATCGCCTGCTCGCCGTTAAAGTGCAGGGTACGCACTTCGTTCCACGAGTTGCGGTACAGCAGATCCACGCTGCCCACCAGGCAGTTTTGCTGCTCACCGAAGCTAAAGACGTCCAGCTTACGGAAGTCAAAGTGAACCACCTGATTGCGGAAGGCCGCCGTCGGGTCGTATTCCAGGTTGACGATGATCGCCAGATGGCGAATCTCACACGGGCTGTAGAGCGCTTTTGGCGTCGGCGCAGGCAGACGCAGTGGGAAGTGGTGCGAGACATCCGCCACCATCTCCTGCAACTTGGCTAAATCGACCACCTCGTTGCCCTTGATAAACAACCGGGTGCGTGAGGTGAGAAGGCCGTTAAACCAGGCCCAGGCCACCAGCTTGTTAAGGTAGCGGTTATACTCCAGCGGCTGATGGCTGATGATCGAATTCATGCTTGGCGCACGGTTGTACAGATACCACCCGGTGCGGTTCGCGCGGCCCGGCGGCACGTAGATAAAGGTCAGATTCGGTTCAGACAGGTCAGGCGAAATCTGTGGGTTCACCAGCGTTACCTTGCCCGGCAACGCTTCAAACGCGGCGTACAGTTTACGGGTCAGCACCCCGATATCCTGTGGGCTGGCAGAAACGCTAAGGTTGTTACGGCGGGCAAAGCGGATCAGGTTGCGGTAGCTCTGCATCATCGCATCAAGCAGCTCGTTGTGCGCCTCGCGCACCTGATCGATTTTCCAGTTGGCGCGGTTGTCGAGCATGGCGAGACGCGCTTCGTCCCATCCCCACTCTTTGACTAACTGGCTGACCACTTCGCGGCGCCAGCCAACGCAGGCGCGCTCGCGGCTCAGTTTTTCACAGACTTTGAGATAGAAACATCGACGCACCAGGTCAAGACGCGTGGCGTCATCAATGGCCGTCAGGTATTCGGTGACGCGTTCCAGCATCATGCAGTAGGCATCAAGCCCGTAGGAGACGATCTCCCCATCGTGCAGACGCTGCTTAATATCTTTCGCCAGCAGACGCGGGGTGGGGTATTCCCAGGAGTAGGCTTCCAGCAGCAGGGTTTTCAGCACCGCTTTGTACGGTGAATCAATGCTCTTATAGAGCTGCCAGAGGCTTGCACCAAAGTATTCTTCGGCGGACAGGGAGCTCAGACCGCCCAGATCCAGCCACTCGTTTGGCGTCAGTACGCCCTGCGAGTAAAGCGACATGACGTAGTCGTCATAATTCTCTTCTTCATCGCACGGCACCATATTCCACAGAATACGTTTTCCGGCCAGGCGAACCGCAGTACGGTAAAACTCATCCAGCAACAGAATGTGCTGAGTCGAGCCGCAGTCTTCACCACCCAGACTGCCGCTTTCGTTATGGCGGAAACGGTTTTCATCAATCAGGAAGAAGCTCACTTCCACGCCGAGCGACGCCGCCCAGCTCTCCAGCAGACTGCATTTACGCTGCAACAGCTGGCGCTCTTCATTGTCGAGCCAGGACTGATGGCAGACCCAGATATCCAGGTCAGAAGAACAACTTTGCCCAACCGATGACGTGCTGCCCATGGAGTAAACCCCGGTAATCGGCAGCTCGCCTTTCGGCGAAACCTGCGGCGGCATACCACGGTAAAGCTCAAGTTCAGTCAGATAGTGCTGTTGGGTTTCATCAGGCGTGAAGAGGCAAATGCCCTGGGGAACGTTACCATCGAGGTAACCCGGCATTAGCGGATGGTGATAGTGCAACAATGTCGGCAGTAGACTGTATACCTGCTGGAAAGCAGGGCCCATGGCAGCAAGCGCGCGATCCACACGCAATTGATTGATGGCATCCAGTCTCTGTTTCAGAGTCTCAATATAGAGGTACAAGACGTATCGCCTGATGTTTCCGGGTGTCGCACGCCAGTCAAAACAGAACAAGCAGCGGACCCGCAGTATTTCAAAAAATAACCGTTACCCTTTTTCGCCTTGTTCTTTTCTGGTGGTACAGACGAAAAAATGGTCTAAAACGTGATCAATTTAACACCTTGCCGGTTGACCGTAAAGAAAGATGCGCTACATACAAGTGTAGCACCGTTCTGTACGTGTAAATTCCTGAATACGGCGGTGGCTGACGCGAACGCCGCCCTGTCCCTCTCACTCTTCATCAACCGTAAAACTGCCATCCGAGTGTCAACAATGTTAGGATGGTTAGCGATTGATAATGACGGTAACAAGCATGTTAGACAATGTTTTGAGAATTGCCACACGCCAAAGTCCTCTTGCGCTCTGGCAGGCACATTATGTTAAGCAGCGCCTGGAAGCCTGCCACACCGGATTACGCGTTGAGCTGGTTCCAATGGTCACGCGTGGCGATGTCATTCTTGATACGCCGCTGGCCAAAGTGGGCGGAAAGGGTCTGTTTGTCAAAGAGCTGGAACTGGCATTGCTTGAGAACCGCGCCGATATCGCCGTGCATTCGATGAAGGATGTGCCCGTTGAGTTCCCGGAAGGGCTGGGGCTGGTGACCATCTGCGAGCGCGAGGATCCGCGCGATGCGTTTGTCTCTAATCGCTATGACTCGCTTGATGCGTTGCCGGCAGGCAGCGTGGTCGGCACGTCAAGTTTACGCCGCCAGTGTCAACTGGCTGAACGTCGTCCGGATCTGGTGATTCGCTCGCTGCGCGGGAACGTCGGCACACGCCTTGGCAAGCTGGATAACGGCGACTACGATGCCATTATTCTTGCGGTTGCGGGCCTGAAACGCCTGGGGCTGGAAGAACGTATTCGCGTGGCGTTGCCGCCGGAGCTGTCGCTGCCCGCCGTCGGCCAGGGTGCCGTCGGCATTGAGTGTCGTCTGGATGATGCGCGTACTCAGGCACTGCTCGCGCCGCTGAATCATGACGATACCGCCGTTCGCGTAAAAGCCGAGCGCGCGATGAATACTCGCCTCGAAGGAGGCTGTCAGGTGCCAATTGGCAGCTATGCTGAATTAACTGACGGTGAGCTGTGGCTGCGTGCGCTGGTTGGCGCGCCGGACGGCTCGCAGATGGTTCGCGGTGAACGTCGCGGCAAGCCGCAGGATGCCGAGGCGCTTGGCGTATCGCTGGCGGAAGAGCTGCTGAGTAACGGCGCGCGTGAAATTCTGGCTGAGGTCTATAACGGAGAGCCCCCTGCATGAGCATACTTGTCACCCGCCCTTCTCCCGCAGGAGAGCAGTTAGTGAGCCGTCTGCGCGCACTGGGGCAGGTGGCCTGGAGTTTTCCGTTGATTGAATTCTCCCCCGGTCGCGAGCTGCCTACGCTCGCTGACCAGATGCGTGCCTTGCAGGAAGGTGAGCTGCTCTTTGCGCTATCGCAGCATGCCGTGGAATTTGCCCATGCGCAGCTGCAACAGCAGGGCGTTAAATGGCCCCACGCACCCCGCTATTTCGCCATCGGGCGCACCACGGCGCTGGCCTTACATACCGCGAGCGGAATCGATGTTCGTTACCCGTTAGATCGGGAAATCAGCGAAGTCTTGCTACAATTACCTGAATTACAAACTATTGCCGGAAAGCGTGCGCTCATTTTGCGCGGCAACGGTGGCCGCGAACTGCTGGGCGAAACGCTGCGCGAACGCGGCGCAGACGTGACGTTTGTGGAGTGCTATCAGCGCTGTGCGAAACACTATGATGGCGCGGAAGAAGCCATGCGCTGGCACGCGCGCGGCATTAATACGCTGGTGGTTACCAGCGGTGAAATGTTACAACAGCTTTGGTCGCTGATTCCGCTTTGGTATCGCGAAAACTGGTTACTCCGCTGTCGGCTTCTGGTCGTCAGCGAGCGTCTGGCGAACCACGCCCGGGAACTGGGCTGGCAGGATATTCGGATCGCTGATAACGCCGACAACGATGCGCTGCTGCGCGCATTACAATAACTCTCAAATGGGAAGCCATAATGACGGAACACGAAAAATCCTCCGCCGTGGTTGAAGAGACCAGGGAGACTGTGGACACCACGTCACAGCCAGAGACGACAGACAAAACCGTTGAGAAGAAAAACGGCAGCAATAAAACCAGCCTCACGCTGAGCGTGATTGCCATCGCGATTGCGCTGGCCGCAGGCGTGGGTCTCTACGGACTGGTGAAGAAACAAGGCACCAACCAGACGGCCACCAGCGACGCGCTGGTTAACCAAATCACCGCCCTACAGAAAGCGCAGGAGACGCAAAAAGCTGAGCTGGAAGGCGTGATCAAACAGCAGGCTGCCGCCCTCGCCGACGCGAACAGCAAACGTGAAGAGTTGACCAAACAGCTGAGCGAAGTGCAGGAGAAAGTCGCCACGATTTCGGGAACCGATGCCAAAACCTGGCTACTCTCACAGGCCGATTTTCTGGTGAAGCTGGCCGGGCGCAAGCTCTGGAGCGATCAGGATGTCACCACCGCCGCCGCGCTGCTGAAAAGCGCCGACGCAAGCCTGGCCGATATGAACGATCCGAGCCTCATCAACGCACGCCGCGCTATTACGGAAGATATCGCCAGCCTGTCTGCGGTTTCTCAGGTCGACTATGACGGTATCATCCTTAAGGTAAATCAGCTCTCAAACCAGATTGATAACCTTCAGCTGGCCGATAACAACGATGATGACTCCCCGATGGATTCTGACGGCACCGAGCTTTCCAGCTCCCTGAGCGAATGGCGTATCAACCTGCAAAAGAGCTGGCAGAACTTTATGGACAGCTTTATTACCATTCGCCGCCGCGATGAAACTGCCGTGCCGCTGCTGGCACCGAACCAGGATGTCTATCTGCGCGAAAACATTCGCTCCCGCCTGCTGGTGGCTGCCCAGGCCGTACCACGTCACCAGGAAGAGACCTACAAACAGGCGCTGGATAACGTTTCAACGTGGGTACGTGCTTACTACGATACCAATGACGCAACCACGACCGCGTTCCTGGAGGATATCGACAAGCTGAGCCAGCAAAACATCACCATGAACGTGCCGGACAAGCTGGAAAGCCAGCCGATTCTGGAGAAGATCATGCAGACGCGCGTGCGTAACCTGCTGGCCCAGCCGGGCGTTCCGGCAGAGCGCCCGGCTGAAGCACCTGCCGCCGCGCCAGCGTCTGAAAGCGCGCCGCAAGGAGAGTGATGATGCTAAAAGTCTTCTTACTCTTCATCCTGCTGATCGCCGGAATTGTACTGGGGCCGATGCTCGCGGGTCACCAGGGTTACGTATTGATCCAGACCGATAACTACAACGTCGAAACCAGCGTGACAGGGTTGGTGATCATCCTTATCCTGGGTGTGGTCGTCCTGCTGGCAGTGGAATGGATCCTGCGTCGGATTTTCCGTACCGGGGTTCACACGCGCGGCTGGTTCGTTGGCCGTAAGCGCCGTCGCGCCCGTAAGCAGACCGAGCAAGCGTTGCTGAAGCTGGCCGAAGGCGACTATCAGCAGGTTGAAAAGCTGATGTCGAAAAATGCCGACCATGCAGAACAGCCGGTTGTTAACTATCTGCTGGCCGCTGAGGCGGCGCAACAGCGAGGCGATGAGGCCCGCGCCAATCAGCATCTCGAACGCGCGTCTGAGCTCTCAACTAAGGATCCGATTCCGGTTGAGATCACCCGCGTTCGTCTGCAACTGGCGCGCAATGAAAACCATGCCGCACGTCACGGCGTTGACCGTCTGCTGGAAATTACCCCTCGTCATCCGGAAGTGCTGCGTCTTGCGGAGCAGGCATACATTCGGACAGGTGCCTGGGGTTCACTGCTGGACATTATCCCTTCCATGGCGAAAGCCGACGTGGGCGATGATGAACATCGTGATGAACTTCAGCGTCTGGCCTGGATTGGCCTGATGGATCAGGCGCGCGCCGATCTTGGCAGCGACGGCCTGAAAACCTGGTGGAAAAACCAGAGCCGCAAAACGCGCCAGCAGGTTCCCCTTCAGGTGGCGATGGCAGAACATCTGATTGAGTGTGACGACCATGACACCGCGCAGGAGATCCTTCTCGACGGTCTCAAGCGACAGTATGATGACCGCCTGGTGATGGTCATCCCGCGTCTGAAAACCAACAATCCGGAACAAATAGAAAAAGCATTGCGCCAGCAGATCAAAACCGTGGGCGATCGTCCGCTGCTGTGGAGTACGCTT
Organism: Enterobacter cloacae complex sp. ECL411; assembly: GCF_021869665.1. Taxonomy (NCBI): domain Bacteria; kingdom Pseudomonadati; phylum Pseudomonadota; class Gammaproteobacteria; order Enterobacterales; family Enterobacteriaceae; genus Enterobacter; species Enterobacter cloacae complex sp. ECL411. The sequence goes on along the minus strand of NZ_CP091486.1, from coordinate 182,997 downwards.
GGCCAGTCTTTGATGAAACACGGCGAGTGGCAGGAGGCGAGTCTGGCCTTCCGCGCTGCGCTGAAGCAACGCCCGGACGCATTTGATTACGCCTGGCTTGCTGATTCGCTGGACAAGCAGCACAAGCCGGAAGAGGCCGCAGCCATGCGGCGTGATGGGCTTCTGCTTACGCTACACAATAACGGAACGCAGCAGTAATTATCCAGGAGGCCAGATGGCCTCCTTTTTTGTACCCATAAAAAAACACCTGCTATAAAAGCAGGCGTTAAAACAGGTCTGTAAGACAACATATTGGTGCTTCACTCAACGTTATGTCCATGGTGTTTGATGAGGCCGAAGCGACATCTGTCAGTGGACGATAAGCACCGTAAACGGCTCTGCGTCATTCCTGAGTTTATGAGGCCGTAGGGCGAACATAAGAGATGGAATGAGCATCTACACGCATATTATTGCATGTAATGTGCCAGGTTTACACGCATAACTTTTACATCGCGCAACATTTTAAGATAAAAGGAAATTATGTTGTTAAGAGCCGCCTTACGCCATACAAACTCGCGCTAAGGGCGGCAATCTGTCGTCACCAGGAGACAGGTTAAGAGAGAAAATAATAAATTCTTTATTATTAAAGGCTTATATGTCGCTGAATCGCGACAAGGATATAGAGTGTTGTCGGGGAATGGCTACAGGATGAAAAAGCGCAGAAAACAAAAAACCCCGCCGAAGCGGGGTTCAAAATTGGTCGGCGAGAGAGGATTCGAACCTCCGACCCACTGGTCCCAAACCAGTTGCGCTACCAAGCTGCGCTACTCGCCGATGTACTGCTTTTTTGAATTTTTAGTTCAACTCATTAAAAGTCGTGGTGCGAGGGGGGGGACTTGAACCCCCACGTCCGTAAGAACACTAACACCTGAAGCTAGCGCGTCTACCAATTCCGCCACCTTCGCAATTCACAACTCTTTCAATAATGGGGTGGCTAATGGGATTCGAACCCACGACAACTGGAATCACAATCCAGGGCTCTACCAACTGAGCTATAGCCACCACTGTATTCTTTCACGCGGTTCTGACTACTTCTCAGACCACCGCAGCTCTAGCGCCGGGACTAAAATGGCGCGCCCGACAGGATTCGAACCTGAGACCTCTGCCTCCGGAGGGCAGCGCTCTATCCAGCTGAGCTACGGGCGCTTAGCGCCGTTGCGGGGCTGGATATTACGTACCTCCGACCCCGCTGTCTAGTGCTTTTTTGAAAAAAATGCGCGTTTGGTTATGGTTTGCACATTTTGCCGCTTATTCCTCCACTTTATGGGCGGAGCCACGGCGACCCAGGCCAAAAAGTTTATAAGCAGCTGTGACGGCAGCCAGGAAGATCATCCCGACAAACAGCGACATGCGGGTATCTTCATTAAAGTACATTCCAATTAATACGCAAATCAGGAACGCCATCGTCAAATAGTTCGCATACGGGAACAGAATGGAACGGAATGGATGGCTGGCGATCGCTTCTTTGTGCGCCTGTCGGAAACGCAGCTGGCTAATCAAAATGACAAACCACGGTACCATCCCCGGCAGCACGCTGGCGCTATAAACATAAACAAACACGCGCTGCGGATTCGGGATGATGTAGTTCAGGCAAGAGCCAATCAGCAGAATCACAATCGACACCGCTACGCCCGCCACCGGTACACCCACGCGGGAGACTTTACCCATCACCGCCGGCAGCTGTTTGTTTTGCGAGAGCGCGTAAAGCATACGCCCACAGCTGTACATTCCGCTGTTACAGCCGGAGAGCGCCGCCGTCAGCACCACAAAGTTGATAATGGCGGCTGCCGCCGTGATGCCAATCTTAGCGAAGGTTAAGACAAACGGGCTGCCGGTGGTGCCGATCTCGTTCCATGGGAAAATGGTCACGATAACGAAGATCGCGCCCACATAGAAAATCAGGATACGCCACAGCACCTTGCCTACCGCGCTACGCAGCGTGACCTGCGGGTTTTTCGCCTCACCTGCGGTAATGCCGATCAGCTCAACGCCCTGATAGGAGGCGACAACGATACAGAGCGCCGTCAGAAAGCCCTTCCAGCCCCCCGCAAAGAAGCCGCCGTGCCCGGTCAGGTTACCAAAACCGATAGCGTGCCCGCCGTTACCGAAGCCAAAGAAGATGACCCCAAGGCCAACGACAATCATCACGATGATGGTGGTGACTTTGATCATCGCAAACCAGAACTCGATTTCGCCGTAAAGACGAACGGCGGCAAGGTTCGCCAGCGCCACCAGCCCTACGGCAATAAGCGCGGGTATCCACTGGGCCATCTCCGGGAACCAGAACTGCACGTAGACCCCGATGGCGGTGATCTCCGAAATCCCCACGGCCATCCACATAAACCAGTACGACCAGGCCGTGAGATAACCAAAGAACGGGCTCATATACCGGTGGGCGTAAACGGCGAAAGAGCCCGTCACCGGCTCCAGGAACAGCATTTCGCCCATTGAGCGCATGATGAAGAAGACGAACAGTCCGGCAATAATATACGCCAGCAGGACGGAAGGCCCCGCCCACTTCAGCGTGCTTGCCGAGCCCATAAACAGGCCAACGCCGATAGTCCCGCCCAGCGCGATCAGTTCAATATGTCGAGCTTCCAGCCCACGCTGAAGCTCCGGTTTTTTCTCTGCCATAATTCCTCGGTTGTGTTTGCTGTTTCCCGACTTGTTGCCGGGTATTGTTTTGAGGGGTACTGAAATACGGAGCGAATGGTTTCTTAAATTCTGGCAAATGGCAAACAATGCATTAAAAAAATGAATGCATTGCACATAAACTCAGCAGTTTTGCGGGGGGCGTTGCAGCGCGAACAGCAGATCGCGCTGCATATTGATTACATTTTCCCGGTGTAGTGCCAGGCGAGGTAGCGCAGAAGGCGAATCTGTCGTTTTATACGCGTCGGTTGGGAGAGCAGGCGGTAGAGCCACTCCAGCCCCAGATTTTGCCAGACTTTGGGCGCACGCTTAACGTGGCCGGTAAAGACGTCGTAGGTGCCGCCAACGCCCATATAAAGCGCATCCGGGCTGACCAGACGGCAATCGCGCATCAGTATTTCCTGGCGCGGCGACCCCATAGCGACAGTGACAATTTTCGCCCCGCTGTCGCGCACGCGCTCATATAACGCCTGGCGATCTTCCGGCCTGAAATAGCCATCCTGGCTGCCCACTATGTTAACATTCCACTGGCTACGCAGCTTTTGTTCGGTCTGCGCCAGCACCTCTGGCTTGCCGCCGATCAAAAATACCGGCGTGCCTTCAGCGCCTGCGCGCTCCATAAGCCGCTCCCAAAGGTCAGCACCCGCCACGCGAGACACATTAGCGTCTGGAAACTTTTTACGAATTGAACGTACCACGCTAATACCGTCTGCGTATTTAAACTCCGCGGCTTCAATCAGGCTTTTCACTTCCGCATTATCTTCAACCGCCAGCATTTTTTCTGCGTTGATGGCCACCAGCGTGCCCGACTTCATCTGCCCGTCCGCGAACAGAAAATCCAGCGCGTGCTGCATGTCACGCCAGCCAATCAGCTGTAGCCCGCGCAGTGCATAACGCGGGGCTGAAGTTGTATCCGTCATGATAATCCCTACTCAGACTTGCGACAGCGTTGTGCTGCCCTGTGGCTCACGTCTGTGCACAAGCCCTGCACTGTCAAACAACCAGTACAGCAGTTTTGCCAGCAGCAGACAGAGTCCGAAAACGACCATAAAGAACACCACGCGTGAGACGAATGAATCCAGCCCCTCGCGCGCCAGAACGATCATATTGAAAATGGCACCGAAACAGAAACTGTGCAAAACAGCGGCTTTGTAGCGGTTGGTCTCTTCGTTACCCAGCGTATATAGCCAGTCGAACCATTTTATTATCAGCCCTACCGCGATCGCGCCAGGCAGGATAAACCACGTTCCGCCCATCACTACCAGCGAGCCAATCAGGGTTGGGGAAATCGCCAGACCCGAATGGTTGTTCAGCACTTCCCAGGTGAAGTAGTTCGCCGTGTTCAGGACAATGCCGGGACGATCGGGCCACAGCCACGTCGGTATAAAGACATAGAAATCGCGAACAATCGGCGCCAGCCCCTGGAATTCGATCTTGTCGTAGTTTTGCAGCAGTAATGCCAGGTTTTCCCACGGCGAGAAGGTGTCGCGCGTCAGATACAGGAAGGTGTAAAACGCTTCGTCGCCGGCCACGTTCAGCCCGTAGCGCTTCAGCGCCAGCCAGAACATCCCCACAATGCCAAAGACGCCTGCCGCCGCCAGCATCCACAGCGAGATCCAGCCGCGAATAATGCCGATAAACAGGAAAATCGCGAAGGCGATAATGATGTTGGCGCGGGTGCCGCCGACGATCATGTAGGTCAGAATGCCAAATGCGACGGTGCTGACCAGGAAGAACAGCCAGGCTTTGCTGTCCTGACGCAGGAAAAAGACCACCAGCATCGCCGGGATAAAGAAATAGAAGAAACGCTTGAGCGCGACGCCGGAGACTTCGGCGGAGAAAATCTGGCTATAGGACTGCAACTTAAACAGTAAAAAGCCGTTATGCATGAAGAAAATCGCCACGCTGACGAGGGCGATAGTCATCAGCATAACCCACGTCAGATGGGTTTCTACCCGGTTCATGGTAAACAGCGGACGACGGGGGGTGGTGTCTTTTGCCGCGCGCAGGCGCGTTTTATAAGTGACGTAGTACACCGCGTAGAAGCAGGTCGCAGAGAGCAGCGCCTGCAACAAGATTTCCGGCGGCGCGACGCCAACATCAAAGCGGAACACGAGGATGCTGGTCAGCGGGAAGCCAAAGAAAAAGGTCAGCAAAAACAGCAGCGAGAAGAATACGTTGAAGTTAAAACGTACCCGCCGGAATTCAAACCAGGTGAGCGTGGCGATAAACAGCGTGCTCAGCAGCCAGACCACCAGCAAGCCGCTAAACTGCAACTGGCTCATGCGTTGTCTCCTGAAGCAATACGCAGCGCGCGGTGCCACGGCGTGAGGTAGTTCGGGCTGAAAAAGTCGATGCTATTTTTATCCACCAGCGTGAGCTGACGCTGCGCTTCCCGTACCACCTCGACATTAAGCGTGTCAGAGGTAAACAGCACCGGAATATGCTGCTCGGCCATGTCCTGCCAGAACGGGTTTTCGCGGTTGAGCACGCAGGGTACGCCCGCCTGAATCAGCAGACACAGCGTGCCAATCCCCTGCTGACGGGCAAAGATGAAATAGCCCAGATCGCATTTTCGCAGCAGCGCGAGATAGTCATCAAATTCCAGCTTATCGCTGAGAATGTGCAGGTTTTCCGCGCTAAACAGCGCAAGCCCCTGCTGGCGAACTTCATCGATGTAGGCGTCGTTATTGGCGGGATAGCCCATCGGCACCACCACGTTCACCGTGTCGCCAAACTGCTGATGCACCGCCCTCAGCGCCGCGACATGCTCGTTACTGCGATCGCCGGAATTCCCCACCAGGATGGTCAGCTTGCCCTCTCGAACCGTGTCATTCGCCATGGTGTTCAGCGCCGGATCCATACGGGTCGGGAAATAGAGCAGCTCCCCGCGAACCTTCGGGTGCTGTTTAGCAAAATAGTTGAGATCGCCTCGGGTAGCAAAAACGCAGCCCACGCGCGCCTGCGCCAGACGACGCAGCGGATAGAAAAGTCGGAACTTCCAGCCACGGGAGACTTCGTAGAGATCCGCTCCCCAGATATGCCAGCTGAACTGAGAAGGTTTGATCCCGCCGCTTAACAGCGCCAGCCACAGTCCGGTATTGAACTGTCCATGGAAGAAGAAACGTTGGCTTCGATCCGCTTTGGCTTTAGCAACCACGGCCTTCGTCAGCGCCGCTTTGTCTGGCCAGAAGGTGATATGCAATGCCGGACACGCCGCGCTCAGGCCGCTGTCGCGTCCAACGACCATAAACTCACGCGCATCGGGCGTGCCGGATGCCAGTTCATCGTTGAAGAACCGCAGAACGGTCTGGTTATGATGCGGGATATCCGATCCCAGTATGTGTATCAGTGCAGTCATGCGCGTTTACGCCAAAGTAAAAATACGCCGCAACAGGCAGCGAAATAAACGATATAAGTTGCCATATAGGCCTGCGCCGCCCCCAGCGCACCGTGGGTGGGGATCAGCCAGTGAGAAAATGCCGTTAGCAGCGCAAACTGGCCGATCTCTGCCAGGATATACAACCGCAGCGAAGCCTTCGCAATCACCAGATAGCCGAAAACGTATGCCCCCACTTTCAGCACATCGCCGACCAGTTGCCAGGCAAACAGATCGCGCATGGCGGTAAACTTCGCCGAAAACAGCAGCCAGATGGCGAAATCACGCAGTAACCAGACGGTAAAGCTGGCGATCGCAACGGCCGGCAACACGAAACGCAGGGCGCGAAAAATCTCGCGGGTAATATCCTGCCTGGACGTCAGGCGCGATAAGGTTGGCAGCAAATAGACGCTAAAGGAAGCCGTAATAAATTGGAGGTAAGCATCTGAAATGCTGCTTACGCCCTGCCAGATCCCCACTTCATCCCAGCTGTAATGCGCTGCCAGCAGGTTTCGCATCATCACGTAAGCCACGGGAAGCGTTACCGAAGTGATGAGCGCCATCAGGGTAAACTTTCCTAGCTGCCCCGCCAGCATCTTGTCCCACTGCGGTTTCAGGTAACTCAGCGGGACATTGCCTCTGCGCATCAGCATAAACGCTGCCGGAATGACAACGAGCGCAGGCACCAGCGCCAGCCCCAGCAGCGCGCCTTCATAGCCGCCCAGTCGATAGCAAAAGTAGTAGGCGATAACGCCGATGATGCTGCCGAGGATCAGCGCCAGCGCATTCCCGGCGGCATCACGGAAGCCTTTCATCAGCGCCAGCAGCAGGTTCGCCCAGGCGATGCCCATTTGAACGAACGCCACCAGGCGCACCAGTCCCTGATAGTGCGTGTGTCCGAACAGTCCCTGACTAACAGGTGCCGCCGCCAGCAAAAAGACGATGGCCAGCAACGTAGAGAAGCCCAGCACCATAGCAGAGGAGGTGCCCACCACCGTGCGAAGCTTTTCGGCATCGTCATGATGCTGCGCGACGTATTTGGTGACGCCATTGAATATCCCGGCACCTGCCAGCACGCCAAGCACCGTGACCAGCTGGCGGAAGTTCCCTGCCAGCCCAACGCCTGACGGACCAAATGAGACGGCCAGCAGCTTGACGACCAGTAACCCGGCGCCAATTTTTACTAGCGTGGACGCTGCCGTCCACACCGACGCTTTTGCCAGAGACATATCAGGCGAAATAACTCAGAAGCGAATTGATCACCGTACGCTGGTTCACCGGCGCGAGGTTGTAGAACAGGGGCAGGCGGAGCAGACGTTCGCTCTCTTTGGTGGTGTAGCGGTCTTCACCGGCAAACATCCCGAAGGCTTCGCCAGCCGGGCTGGAGTGCAGCGGAATATAGTGGAATACCGCCATAATTTCCGCCTCTTTCAGCCAGGCAATCAGCTTGCTGCGATCGTCGTTATCGCGCAGCTTGATATAGAACATGTGGGCGTTGTGGATGCAGTCTGCCGGAATGGTCGGCAGTTCAATACGTCCGGCTTTAGCCAGTGGTTCCAGCGCGTCGTAGTAGGTTTGCCACAGGGAGAGGCGTTGCAGATTGATTCGCTCTGCCGCTTCCAGCTGCGCCCAGAGATACGCGGCCTGCAAGTCCGCCATCAGGTAGCTTGAGCCGATATCGCGCCAGGTGTATTTATCCACCTGACCGCGGAAGAACTGGCTGCGGTTGGTCCCTTTTTCACGGATCACTTCCGCACGCTCCACAAGGGCACGATCGTTAATCAGCGTCGCGCCGCCTTCGCCGCCTGCGGTGTAGTTTTTGGTTTCGTGGAAGCTAAAGCAGCCGATATGACCGATGGTTCCCAGCGCGCGACCTTTGTAGGTGGACATCACGCCCTGCGCGGCGTCTTCCACCACGAACAGGTTGTGCTTTTTGGCGATGGCCATAATGGTGTCCATTTCACAGGCCACGCCCGCGTAATGCACCGGAACAATCGCCCGCGTTTTGTCGGTGATCGCCGCTTCAATCAGCGTTTCGTCGATGTTCATGGTATCCGGACGGATATCCACAAACACGATTTTCGCCCCGCGCAGGACAAACGCGTTCGCCGTGGAGACGAAGGTGTAGCTCGGCATGATCACTTCATCGCCGGGCTGAATATCCAGCAGCAGCGCGGCCATTTCGAGCGATGCGGTACAGGACGGCGTCAGCAGCACCTTGGCAGTGTGAAAACGTTGCTCCATCCACTGCTGGCAGCGACGGGTAAAACCACCGTCGCCACAGAGCTTGCCGCTGCCCATAGCCGACTGCATGTAATCAAGTTCAGTGCCCACAACGGGAGGCGCGTTAAATGGAATCATCTTGTCACCTGTATAACCAGTAGGCGGTGGTGTCGATGCTGGCACCACTCGCAATATAACGTTTAAGCGCAGCGGTGTTGCCCATCTGGGTTGCGACCCGCAGCGTCGATACCTGTTGTTGCTCCGCCCAGTGCAGCGCCGCCTGCATGAGTTTTTCGCCCATGCCGCGCCCGGCTAACAAACCGATGCGCGCCTCTTGCTCGTTGAGCCTGCGAAGCGAAACAAAACCCTGAATCTGCCCACCGGCAGTACGGAACACCAGACAGACGTGGTCAAACGTGCCTTTAACCGCATTCTCTATCCACCGGGCATAAAAGCGGCCGCTGTCATCGGGCGCATACCAGGGCGCCCGGAAACGGCTTTGAGCGAAAGCCAGCGCCGCCATCTTGCGCAGCGCGGGGATATCCTGCTCCGTTGCAATTTCCGCGACCGGTGAGCCGTGGCGGGCCACGGTAACAGAGAGATCAACCTCGCCCTCGACCAGCCGGAATCCGTGCTGCTGGAGCGCGTCCAGCAGATCGGCGCGGTCCGCCGGGATCTTAGCCTGTACGCGCTGCCAGGCGCTGAAGTCTGCGTCCTGCAACGCAGGAGCGTTATCGCGCAGACGCACTATCGCTGAGGGGAGCGAAAAAAATACGCTTTCCCACTCAAGGGACTCCAGCACGCCGTTGAGAGTAATCAACGCCAAACGCCCTTAGTATCAACAATATACTGCTGACGCACGGCATCAGCGGAGACCGCTTTAAACGCATTGTGATCCACCAGCAACACCAGCACATCCGCCGTCGCCAGCGCGTCATCCAGTGCGGTAAGGGTGCAGTGACCGGCAAGTTTTGCCGGCAACGCATGAATATTCGGCTCAACCACCAGCGTTTCACCGCTGTGCCAGGCTGCGATCGTTTCGGCAATTTCCATTGCCGGGCTTTCGCGAAGATCGTCAATATTCGGTTTGAATGCCAGACCAAAGCAGGCAATTTTCAGCTCACTGGCACGTTTACCGCTGTCGGCGAGGCAATCCGCCACCGTGGCTTTCACCTGGTTGATAACCCAGTGCGGTTTGTGGTCGTTTACTTCGCGCGCGGTGCGAATCAGGCGCGCCTGTTCCGGATTCTGCGCCACGATAAACCACGGATCGACAGCGATACAGTGCCCACCCACACCCGGCCCCGGCTGAAGGATGTTCACGCGTGGGTGACGATTGGCAAGGCGAACAAGTTCCCAGACGTTAATCCCCTGATCGGCGCAAATCAACGACAGTTCATTCGCAAATGCAATGTTAACATCGCGGAAGCTGTTTTCGGTCAGTTTGCACATCTCGGCGGTGCGGGAGTTGGTCACCACGCATTCGCCTTCAAGGAAGATCTTATACAGCTCGCTGGCGCGCGCGGAGCAGACTGGGGTCATGCCGCCAATCACGCGGTCATTTTTAATCAGTTCCACCATCACCTGGCCTGGCAGTACGCGCTCAGGGCAGTAGGCGATGTTGATATCGGCCTGGTCGCCCGCCTGCTGGGGGAAGCTGAGATCGGGACGCGCCTCGGCCAGCCACTGTGCCATCTGCTCGGTTGCCCCAACAGGTGAAGTGGACTCAAGAATAACCAGTGCCCCTTTCTTCAGCACAGGCGCAATGGATTTTGCCGCCGCCTCGACGTAAACCATGTCAGGCTCGTGATCGCCTTTAAAGGGCGTAGGCACCGCAATCAGGTACGCATCGGCTTCTACCGGCGTGGTGCTGGCGCGCAGGAAGCCACCGTCCACCGCCTTTTTCACCACGCGATCGAGATCGGGCTCCACGATATGAATTTCGCCACGGTTGATGGTTTCTACCGCATGCGCGTTGATATCTACGCCAATAACCTGCTTTTGACGAGAGGCAAAGGCCGCCGCAGTAGGCAGCCCGATATAGCCGAGACCAACAACAGAGATGGTAGTAAAACTCATAGCGTTACCCGATTGTGTTTAAGTGCGTGCAAAATACGTCCACAAGCCTGCCCGTCCCCGTACGGGTTATGGGCACGGCTCATCGCCTGATACTCTTCTTCGTCATGCAGTAAGCGCGTGACCTCTTCGACAATACGACGCGGATCCGTTCCCACCAGACGCACGGTACCGGCAGTGACCGCTTCCGGACGTTCAGTGGTTTCGCGCATCACCAGTACCGGCTTACCGAGGGAAGGCGCCTCTTCCTGAATGCCGCCAGAATCGGTCAGGATCAGCCAGGCGTGGTTCATCAGCCAGACAAATGGCAGATAGTCCTGCGGCTCTATCAGGAGCACGTTTTCCACGTGGCCCAGGATACGGTTGACCGGTTCGCTGACGTTAGGGTTAAGGTGCACCGGATAGACAATCTGCACATCCTCATTCTGCGCGGCGATTTCAGCCAGCGCGTGGCAGATTTGCTCAAAGCCACGGCCAAAACTTTCGCGGCGGTGTCCCGTCACCAGAATCGTTTTCTTGCCGTTGTTCAGGAACGGATAGCGCGCAGCGAGTTCTGCCTGAAGCTCGCTGTTAGCCAGCACGCGGTCACGCACCCAAATCAGCGCATCAATGACCGTATTGCCGGTAACGAAGATTTTGCTGTCGCTGATATTTTCGCGCAGCAGGTTCTGACGTGAGTTCTCGGTTGGCGCAAAATGGTACATCGCCAGGTGACCGGTGAGCGTACGGTTGGCCTCTTCCGGCCACGGGGAATAAAGATTGCCGGTACGCAGCCCCGCTTCGACATGGCCAACAGGGATACGCTGATAGAACGCGGCCAGGCTGGTCGCCACGGTGGTGGTGGTGTCGCCGTGCACCAGCACTACATCCGGCCTGAACGACTCCAGAATAGGCTTTAATTCTTGCAGAATACGGCAGGTGATTTCCGTCAGTCCCTGTCCCGGTTTCATTATATTGAGATCGTAATCCGGGACGATAGAAAAGAGGGTTAAGACCTGATCGAGCATCTCACGGTGCTGGGCAGTCACGCACACTTTCGCTTCAATATCAGGATCTCTGGCCAGCGCATGAACCAGAGGCGCCATCTTGATGGCCTCCGGCCTGGTGCCAAATACGGTTAGTACTTTCACATCGATTCTCTTCGATTAGACGATGAAGGCCGCAGCCTTCATCGTAGACGGCGTTCTTAGTTTGTGCGGCGACGTAATAACGCTACGCCAGCGCCAGTCAGTGCGCCCACAATCCCCCACATGATCATCAGGAATGCGCGACGCGGACTATCGCGTTTTACAGGCTCTTCAGGCGTTCTTAAATAACGATAGGTCTGAAAACGCGGGTCCAGCGTTGGACCGACGTTGAGCGTATTGAGCATGGCGCGGTTTTGGTCGTAATCAAGGTCAAAGTCAGGGCCAACGGCCTGGATATTTTCCAGACGTGCCTGAAGCATTGGGCGACCAAGAAGGAACATTTCTGAATCAGGGAGTTCGTCAGCCGGAACATCCGTTTCGCTACGGGAAATATTGTGCTGTTCCGCAATCTTCAGCGCCTGCTCAATATTATGCACGCGACGGGCGAAGATGGCCTTAGCGACCTCTTCCTGACGTTTGACCTGCGCTTTCATCTGGATAGTTCGCGCAGCCCAGGCGCCTTTCAGCTCGTCATTCAGATGACTGGCCGCACGCTGGCTGGCAAAAGCAACGTACTGACGCAACAGGTTATTGGCGTCAGGCGCCGTTTCCGCAATCAGCTTCACGCTGTCGCTAACGTTACGGAGCACATCGCCAGGCATAAACTGAATGTTGTTGATTAAATCATCCAGCAGCGCGGCATCCGCTTTGCTGTTACCGACCATGCGCTGCTTGTAGTAGTCTGTCTGGGACCAGAAATCGCGACGTGTATCCCACGACGCCAGCTGCATCACAAACTCTTTGTAGGACTCATCCATCACCGAGGCCTGATCCGGGGTCGCCAGATTGGCCTTGATATCAAGATTACGCAGGAATTGCTGCTGGGAGTAGTAGCCTCCAAGCATATTCACCGTTGGTCGGTCTGTGATCGCCGTGGCGCTCCACTCTTGTTTCGCAAAGAAGGTGTAGGCAAGCGCTAACAGCGCGAACCCCAGGCCAATCCCCATAATCCACAGTTTGCCCTGCCATAACACTCGAAACAAACCACGAATATCCAGCTCGTTCTCAGTGCCCACTGATTTCGCTCCCGCCAACGGTTGAGTCATCATAGTCCCGGTTTTACTTAGTTAATGTTGTGTTTTTGCCACTGTTCCGACGCATCCTGCGTTTTAAACGTTTAATAAAACGCGCGACTTTCCATGCACGCTTGATGCAGTAACCGTACATGAAAAATGCTAGCAAGAATAATACCAACATTACCCATTCAGGAATGAAATGAGCGTATTCCGCGGCAACGCCAATCGCAGCCAGAATAGCAGCCGCTAGCGTAATCAGCACAAACGCCTGACGAGACGTGAAGCCGGCGCGCATAATCAGATGATGAATATGCTGCCGGTCCGCAGAAAATGGGCTCATTCCTTTACGCAGACGACGATACATAATCGCCACCATATCCATCAGCGGAATGGCAATGATCCAAAGCGCTGTAACCGGGCTGATTGGATGTGTTTTACCCTGAGTGGTTTCCAATAAGATCCAGATAATAGTGAAACCAATCAATGTGCTACCCGCATCGCCCATAAAGACTTTATAGCGACGGCCCAGCGCGCCAAGATTTAAAAGAATATAGGGCAGAATGGCCGCAATCATAGCAAAACACCACATTGCCAGGCTGTATTGACCATCAAACCATAAGATTATGCCAATGGCAGCAAATGAAACACAAGATAGTCCGCCCAATAAACCATCAATCCCATCTACCATATTAAATGCATTGATGGCGACCCATACGGCAAAGAGTGTAAGGAAGTAACCAAACGGCCCAAGTACCATCTCCCAAGAACCAAAAATGTATCCAAGACTGCTAAGGTGAAGGTTTGCCGCCACCATCATGGCAAGAGCAACTGCAGCCTGCACGAAGGCTCGAATTTTTACACTGATATCGTAGCGATCATCAAGTGCCCCCACAACAACCAGAACAGACGCACAGCACAGGTACAGCCTGGCATGTGGGATATAGTAATCCGCGATAGCAAAAGTGAAAGAAACACCTGCAAAAACGGAGATTCCTCCCACCAAGGGAATCATACCTTGGTGCCGTTTACGGAAGTTAGGTTTGTCCACTAAACCGACATATTTTGCTACCTTACGTGCTAAAAAAAGAAAGCAAGTAGTGAACAAAAAAATACTGGTGAGTTCAGCAAACGTATCGAATAGGTTCACAACGGATGTTCTCAACATATGTTAGTCAAAGAAGTATAACCATGATGGCATCAAGCCAGAAGGCATAAAGCACACCTCTTGCGACCCATTTGTTTATTATTCAAGCTATTAATATTTTTACTGTGCGAATTTTCTTATTGTCGCACCGACCGGTCAAAATTGGGAGTGTGTGGTAATAGCGTATAGTCCATAAATAAAAAACGCCACGTAAAAACGTGGCGTTTACTGGGATTATTTGCGTTACGAGCGTTTCATCATGTCGAAGAAATCGTCGTTCGTTTTAGTCATCGCCAGTTTGTTAATGAGGAATTCCATTGCGTCGATTTCGCCCATTGGATGGATGATTTTGCGCAGGATCCACATTTTCTGCAGCTCTTCCTGAGTGGTAAGCAGCTCTTCTTTACGGGTACCGGAACGGTTGTAGTCGATCGCCGGGAAGACGCGTTTTTCTGCGATTTTACGAGAAAGGTGCAGTTCCATGTTGCCTGTACCTTTAAACTCTTCGTAAATAACTTCGTCCATTTTGGAGCCGGTATCGATCAGCGCCGTCGCGATAATGGTCAGGCTACCGCCCTCTTCCACGTTACGCGCCGCACCGAAGAAACGCTTCGGACGATGCAGGGCGTTGGCATCCACACCACCGGTCAGTACTTTACCGGAAGCCGGCACCACGGTGTTGTAGGCACGCGCCAGACGGGTAATGGAATCGAGCAGGATGATCACGTCTTTCTTGTGCTCAACCAGGCGTTTCGCCTTCTCGATAACCATTTCCGCAACCTGAACGTGGCGGGAAGCAGGCTCGTCGAAGGTTGACGCAACCACTTCCCCTTTCACCAGACGCTGCATCTCGGTCACTTCTTCCGGACGTTCGTCAATCAGCAGCACCATCAGCACACAGTCTGGATGGTTGTAAGCAATGCTCTGCGCGATGTTTTGCAGCAGCATGGTTTTACCGGCTTTTGGCGGCGCCACAATCAGACCACGCTGGCCACGACCAATTGGCGATGCCAGATCCAGCACACGAGCGGTTAAGTCTTCAGTAGACCCGTTACCACGCTCCATACGCAGACGAGAGTTCGCGTGCAGCGGCGTTAAGTTCTCGAACAGGATCTTATTGCGGGAGTTTTCCGGTTTGTCGTAGTTGACTTCATTAACCTTCAACAGCGCAAAGTAGCGTTCACCCTCTTTTGGAGGACGAATCTTACCTGAAATGGTGTCACCAGTGCGGAGGTTGAAACGGCGGATTTGGCTAGGGGATACGTAGATGTCGTCAGGGCCGGCGAGGTAGGAGCTGTCTGCAGAGCGGAGGAAACCAAATCCGTCTTGCAGTATCTCCAGCACACCGTCGCCAAAGATATCTTCGCCACTCTTAGCGTGTTGCTTCAGGATGGCGAAAATGATGTCCTGCTTGCGCATACGAGCCTGGTTTTCCAGTCCCATATTTTCGCCGAGAGTGATCAGCTCAGAAACCGGCGTATTCTTTAATTCGGTAAGATTCATAATGGTGTGGGTTCTTAAACTCGGGGTGATTCTCGAACTTAATGTTGTGAATGGTATGGCAGGGTCATCCATGCCTGTTTAGCGGCCATCACCTCATGTCTGTTCGCTGTCTGGTCACAGGGAAAGAACGCAGAACTGAAACGACAAGACGGATTGAGTGACAAGCCCGGAATCTAGCAACTTCACGCACTGTTTAAGTTAACAACGGGAAGTATCGGGTAAAACAAGATTCAAACAACAAGATATGTTTAAAACGTAGTCATAGCTAACTTAGCACGACTAAAGCCGGGCGTCCAGAGCTCACCATTAATTAGGCGCTCTGGACGCTCAGCGGAGAAACCTTACGCCAGGTTAGCGTCCAGGAACTCTTTCAGTTGACCTTTGGACAGTGCGCCCACTTTGGTCGCCGCCACGTCACCGTTCTTGAACAGCAGCAGGGTCGGGATGCCACGGATACCGTATTTTGGCGCGGTGCCCGGGTTCTGGTCGATGTTCAGCTTGGCAACGGTCAGTTTGCCCTGATATTCGTCAGCGATTTCATCCAGAATCGGAGCGATCATTTTGCAAGGACCACACCATTCAGCCCAGAAATCAACGAGGATCAGCCCGTCAGCTTTAAGTACGTCCGTGTCAAAACTGTCGTCAGTCAGGTGAATAATTTTATCGCTCATATATAACTCCACAGGAATAAGCCTGGTACGTTGGTTTTGTCTCCACCAACGACGTGTTGATGTCGCATTAACCAACTAAAGGTTGACTTTATTTCACCGGATACGCTTTCGTAAAGCAATAGTAAGCTGATATTCTACCACACTATGAGCAAAACACATTTAACAGAACAGAAGTTTTCCGACTTCGCCCTGCACCCAAAGGTGATCGAAGCCCTTGAAACTAAAGGGTTTCATAACTGCACGCCCATTCAGGCTCTCGCCCTGCCGCTGACGCTGGCCGGTCGTGATGTTGCAGGGCAGGCGCAAACCGGTACTGGCAAAACGATGGCGTTTTTAACGTCAACGTTTCATTATTTACTTTCTCACCCAGCGATTGCAGACCGCAAAGTTAACCAGCCGCGCGCGCTAATTATGGCCCCGACGCGAGAACTGGCGGTACAGATCCACGCAGACGCTGAACCCCTGGCGCAAGCCACTGGCCTGAAACTTGGCCTGGCCTATGGCGGCGACGGCTACGATAAACAGCTGAAAGTGCTGGAAAGCGGCGTAGATATCCTGATTGGGACCACCGGCCGTCTTATCGACTACGCTAAACAGAACCATATCAACCTCGGCGCAATCCAGGTCGTGGTGCTGGATGAAGCAGACCGCATGTACGATCTGGGCTTCATTAAAGACATCCGCTGGCTGTTCCGCCGTATGCCTGCGGCAAACCAGCGTCTGAACATGCTGTTCTCCGCAACCCTTTCATACCGCGTACGTGAACTCGCATTCGAGCAGATGAACAATGCGGAATATGTGGAAGTAGAACCGGAGCAGAAAACCGGGCACCGCATTAAAGAAGAGCTCTTCTATCCTTCTAATGAAGAGAAAATGCGCCTGCTGCAAACCCTGATCGAAGAAGAGTGGCCGGATCGCGCGATCATCTTTGCGAACACTAAACACCGCTGTGAAGATATTTGGGGCCACCTGGCGGCAGATGGTCACCGTGTGGGCCTGCTGACCGGCGACGTGGCGCAGAAAAAACGCCTGCGCATTCTCGACGAATTTACTCGTGGCGACCTTGATATTCTGGTCGCGACCGACGTGGCGGCCCGTGGCCTGCACATTCCAGCCGTGACGCACGTCTTTAACTATGACCTGCCAGATGACTGTGAAGACTATGTACACCGTATCGGTCGTACCGGTCGTGCCGGCGCAAGCGGTCACTCCATCAGCCTTGCATGTGAAGAGTATGCGCTGAACCTTCCGGCCATTGAGACCTATATCGGTCACTCTATTCCACAGAGTAAATACAATCCGGACGCGCTGATGAGCGAACTGCCGCCACCTAAGCGCCTTACCCGTCCACGTACCGGTAATGGCCCGCGTCGTTCCGGCGGTGCGCCGCGTAATCGTCGTCGTTCAGGTTAAAAAATGATGCTCAGTTCCACCTCGCTTTATGCGGCAATTGATCTCGGTTCGAATAGTTTTCATATGCTGGTTGTACGCGAGGTGGCGGGAAGCATACAGACGCTGACGCGCATCAAGCGCAAGGTCCGCCTGGCGGCGGGCCTGAGCAGCGATAATCACCTCTCTCCCGAAGCCATGGAACGTGGCTGGCAGTGTCTGCGCCTCTTTGCAGAGCGTCTGCAGGACATACCGCATGCCCAAATCCGCGTTGTCGCGACCGCGACGCTCCGTCTGGCGGTTAATGCCGTCGATTTTATTGCCAAAGCGCAGGAAATTCTCGGCTGCCCGGTGCAAGTCATCAGCGGTGAAGAAGAAGCGCGTCTGATATATCAGGGCGTGGCGCACACTACCGGGGGCGACGATCGCCGTCTGGTGGTGGATATTGGCGGAGCGAGTACTGAACTGGTGACCGGCACGGGTGCCCAGGCGACCTCGCTGTTCAGTCTGTCGATGGGCTGCGTAACCTGGCTTGAGCGCTACTTTACTGACCGCAATCTCGCGCAAGAAAACTTCGACGAGGCTGAAAATGCCGCGCGTGAAGTGCTGCGTCCGGTCATGGACGAACTGCGCTACCACGGCTGGAAAGTGTGTGTAGGGGCGTCAGGAACTGTACAGGCGTTGCAGGAAATCATGATGGCGCAGGGGATGGATGAGCGGATCACGCTTGCTAAACTCCAGCAGCTTAAACAGCGCGCCATTCAATGTGGTCGTCTGGAAGAGCTGGAAATTGAAGGGCTGACGCTCGAACGTGCGCTGGTCTTCCCCAGCGGGCTAGCCATTCTCATCGCCATTTTCACCGAGCTAAACATCCAGTGCATGACCCTGGCAGGCGGCGCACTGCGCGAAGGTCTGGTCTATGGGATGCTGCATCTTTCGGTGGACCAGGACATTCGAAGCCGTACGCTACGTAACGTCCAGCGCCGCTTTATTGTGGATACCGATCAGGCGCAGCGAGTGGGCCAACTGGCATCGCTCTTTGCGGATCAGGTTAAACCACGTTGGGATATCGAACCGTTAAGCCGCGATTTGCTGCTAAGTGCGTGTGCGTTGCATGAAATTGGGCTTAGCGTTGAGTACAAACAAGCGCCGCTACACGCAGCCTGGCTGGTGCGTAATCTCGATTTGCCGGGCTACACTCCCGCGCAGAAAAAATTGCTCGCGACCCTGCTGCTGAATCAAACCAACGCCGTTGACCTCTCTTCACTTCATCAGCAAAACGCTGTACCGCCGCGCGTGGCCGAACATCTCTGCCGCTTACTTCGTCTGGCGATTCTGTTTGCCAGCCGGCGTCGCGACGATCTCCTCCCGGCCATTACGCTGGTGGCAGACGATGAAAAACTGACGCTGACGCTGCCGGAAAATTGGCTAGAAGATCATCCGCTTGGAGCAGAGTTGATCGAGCAGGAGTGCCAGTGGCAGAGCTATGTGCACTGGGCGCTTGATGTGAAGTGACCCTTTGAAGCGTGCCGGGGGGCGGCTTCGCCTTACCCGGCCTACAAAATTGTTATCCTTTCTCTTTGGCTTTCGCCAGCATGGCGCGTATGTTCGCCACGTTGGCTTGACCCTTGTGCATCCGCTCTTCAGCGGTAATAGCTTTACGCTCCTGCTCCCAGATAAGATCGTCCTGAGGCAACTCCAGCAGGAAACGGCTCGGCTCCGGGCGCACCAGCTCACCATACTGACGGCGCTCTTTGCACAGCGTAAACGTCAGCTCTTTCTGCGCACGGGTGATCCCCACGTAGGCCAGACGGCGCTCTTCGTCGACGTTATCTTCATCAATGCTGCTCTGGTGCGGCAGCAGGCCCTCTTCCATCCCCACCAGATAGACATACGGGAACTCCAGCCCTTTCGAGGCATGCAACGTCATCAGCTGGACCTGATCGGCTTCTTCTTCACTCTCGCCGCGCTCCATCATATCGCGCAGCGTGAAGCGGGTGACCACCTGCGTCAGGGTCATCGGCTCGTCAATCTCAGATCCTTCAAGCATTTCGGTCATCCAGCTGAAGAGCTGGTTAACGTTTTTCATGCGCATTTCTGCCGCTTTCGGGCTGGCGGAGGTTTCATACAACCAGGATTCGTAATCAATGCCGTGGATCAGATCGCGTACTGCCGCCACGGGCTCGCGCTCTGCCAGACGCTGCACCTCACCCAGCCAGTGGGTAAAGCGGGTTAAGGCGTCATAGCCGCGCCCGGTCAGGGTCTGGCTCAGCCCCATATCGAAGCTGGCGGTGAACAGACTTTTGTTGCGGGTCATCGCCCATTCACCCAGCTTTTGCAGCGTCGCAGAGCCAATCTCGCGCTTCGGCGTATTTACAATGCGCAGGAAAGCGCTGTCGTCATCCGGGTTGGTCAGCACGCGCAGATAGGCCAGCAGATCCTTGATTTCCGGACGCGAAAAGAACGACGTACCGCCGGAGATTTTGTAGGGGATGCGGTTCTGCATCAGCATCTTTTCAAAGACGCGCGACTGGTGGTTTCCGCGATAGAGGATCGCGTAATCCTTGTATTCAGTTTTGTTGACGAAGTGATGGGCAATCAGCTCGCCGGTTACGCGCTCCGCTTCGTGCTCTTCGTTATTGGCGCTAAGGACTTTCAGCTCGGTCCCGTAACCCAGTTCAGAGAACAGGCGCTTCTCAAAGACGTGCGGGTTGTTGGCAATCAGGATGTTCGCCGCCTTCAGGATACGCCCGGAAGAACGGTAGTTCTGCTCCAGTTTAATCACCTGCAACGCCGGGAAGTCTTTGCTCAGCAGCACCAGGTTTTGCGGACGTGCGCCACGCCATGAGTAAATCGACTGATCGTCATCGCCTACAACGGTAAAACGCGCGCGCTGTCCTACCAGCAGCTTCACCAGCTCGTACTGGCTGGTGTTGGTATCCTGGTATTCATCCACCAGCAGGTAACGAATTTTGTTCTGCCAGCGCTCGCGCACCTCTTCATTCCGCTGAAGCAGCAGCGTCGGCAGCAGGATCAGATCGTCGAAATCCAGTACGTTGCAGGCTTTCATATGCGCGTCGTACAGGCCATAGCAGTGGGCAAAGATGCGGTCACGCTCGCCTTTGGCACTTGCCGCAGCCTGGGCCGGCGTCATCAGATCGTTTTTCCAGTTCGAGATCGTCGAGATCAGCTGTTGCAACAGCACTTTGTCATCTTCGATCAGCCCTTCCGTCAGCTCTTTGAGCAGCGCCACCTGGTCGGTGTCATCAAAGAGCGAAAAGTTGGACTTCATTCCCAGCGCCGCGTATTCGCGCTTGATGATATCCAGACCCAGCGTGTGGAAGGTGGAGATCATCAGCCCGCGCGCCTCTTTACGGCCCAGCGTCTGGCCGACGCGCTCTTTCATCTCACGCGCCGCTTTGTTGGTAAAGGTGACCGCCGCGATATGGCGCGCCTGGTATCCACAACCCCGAATTAAGTGGGCGATTTTGTTGGTGATCACGCGTGTTTTACCGGATCCCGCTCCCGCCAGCACCAGGCAGGGTCCGGTGACGAATTCGACAGCTTGTTGTTGTCCGGGGTTTAAACGCATAAATGATCACTCAATGAAAGTCGGGAGAGGAGGAAAAACGCGTGGTAGTATACCGATCGTAAACTCGTTGACTCAAGGCACGATCATGGCAAAAACAGCAGCAGCACTGCATATCCTTGTTAAAGAAGAAAAACTGGCACAGGATCTGCTCGAACAGATTAAAAACGGCGCCGACTTCGGCAAACTGGCGAAGAAACACTCGATTTGCCCGTCAGGCAAACGCGGTGGTGACTTAGGCGAGTTCCGCCAGGGCCAGATGGTCCCGGCGTTTGATAAAGTGGTTTTCTCCTGCCCGGTGCTGGAGCCAACCGGCCCACTGCATACGCAGTTCGGCTATCACATTATCAAAGTGTTATACCGCAACTAATCAAAAGCCCGGTGCATTAACTCACCGGGCTTTTTTATTTGAGTGTTCCAGCGTTCAGATACCGTCGCCGTATTCGAAGGTGTGGTGAATACCGTTAAAGTGCTGATCCATATCCATCGACGGTTTATCGCTGTCTGGCTTACCGACGATGCGCGCCGGGACGCCAGCGGCGGTGGTGTGCGGCGGTACAGGCTGGAGCACAACCGATCCCGCGCCAATCTTTGCGCCGCGTCCGACTTCAATATTGCCAAGGATTTTAGCACCCGCGCCGATCATCACCCCTTCACGAATTTTCGGATGGCGATCGCCGCTGGTTTTACCTGTACCGCCCAGCGTAACGGATTGCAGAATCGACACGTCATCTTCGATTACCGCCGTTTCACCGACAACAATGCCGGTGGCGTGATCGAGCATGATCCCGCGGCCAATTTTCGCCGCCGGGTGAATATCGACCTGGAAGGTCACGGAAACCTGGTTTTGCAGGAAGATGGCCAGCGCGCGGCGTCCCTCATTCCATAACCAGTGGCCGATGCGGTACGCCTGTAAGGCGTGGAAGCCTTTGAGATACAGCAGCGGCGTGGAGTATTTATCCACCGCCGGGTCACGCGTGCGCACGGCCTGAATATCGCAGGCGGCAGAAGCAATCATTTCAGGATCGGCAGCGTAGGCCTCTTCCACCACCTCGCGAATAGCGATAGCAGGCATGATAGGGGAAGCCAGTTTATTGGCGAGCATGTAGCTCAGGGCGCTGCCGAGATTTTCGTGCTTGAGTAGCGTCGCGTGATAAAAACTGGCCAGCATGGGCTCACAGTCGGCCAACGCTCGGGCTTCGGCTTTAATATTATTCCAGACGATATCCAGTTCTTCACACGGCATTGCTTGCTCCAGACGATAGTTAATGACCAGCCAGTTCTGCGCTGGCTGGGTCATTCAGGTGACGATACTTCCCGGCTAATTGCTGCTGCGCTCGTCCTTGCGCGCACGACCTAATAAGGTCAATGCTGCCTCGCGCGCATTTTTTCCGCAATACAATACCTGATAAATTTCCTCGGTTATTGGCATTTCGACACCGAAACGATGCGCCAATTCGCGAACTTCTTTGGTATTGCGATAGCCTTCAACCACCTGACCAATCTTCTCCTGCGCGCTTTTGACATCGCTACCCTGTCCGAGCATCATGCCAAAGCGGCGGTTACGCGACTGGTTGTCGGTGCAGGTCAACACCAGATCGCCCAGCCCAGCCATTCCCATAAAGGTGGCCGGATCGGCGCCCAGCGCTTCTCCCAGGCGTGACATTTCGGTCAGGCCACGGGTGATCAGCGCCGTACGCGCATTCGCGCCGAAGCCGATGCCGTCAGACATCCCGGCCCCGATGGCAATGACGTTCTTCACCGCGCCGCCCAGCTGTACGCCGATAAAATCAGGGTTGCTGTACACGCGGAAGCTTTTGCCGCAGTGCAGCAGTTGCTGAAGATCGTCGGAAAATGCCTGGTCGGTGGACGCCAGCGAGATCGCCGTCGGCAAGCCCGCAGCCAGCTCTTTGGCGAATGTCGGCCCGGAGATCACCGCCAGCGGGATCGCTGTTCCCAGCGCTTCGCGGGCAACGTCCTGCAACAGACGTCCGGTTTCCGCTTCCAGCCCCTTCGTCGCCCACACAATACGCGCATCCGCACGCATCAGCGGCTTAATCTGACGCAGGACTTCGCCAAACACATGGCTTGGCACCACAATCAAAATATTGCGGCTGACCGCCAGCGCGGTTGCGAGGTCGCTTTCCAGATACAGAGAGTCAGGGAACGGAACGTCCGGGAGAAACGCCACGTTGCAGCGGTCGTGTTGCAACGTCGCGATATGTTTTGGATCGTGGCCCCACAGGACCACGTCGTGACCATTTCTTGCCAGTGTGATGGCAAGAGCGGTGCCGTAAGAGCCGGCACCGATCACAGTCATTGACGCATTAACAGTGCTCATCAGGCATCCTGATGTTGTTCGGCACCTTCGCCAGCCTGCTGCTGTAGATAGTTCATAAACAGTGCATCAAAGTTGACTGGCGCAAGGTTCAGTTGCGGGAATGTACCGCGAGAAACCAGGCTGGTGATGCATTCACGCGCATACGGGAACAGGATGTTCGGGCAGTATGCACCCAGGCAATGCGCCATCTGGTTACCTTCGATGCCGCCGATAGAGAAGATACCGCCCTGCTGTACTTCGCACAGGAATGCAGTTTCTTCGCCCAGGGAGGCGGTCACGGTGACACGCAGTACGACTTCATACACGTCATCCGCCAGCTGGGTGGATGCGGTATCCAGATCAAGTTTAACCTCTGGCTGCCAGTCTTTCTGGAAAACGTGCGGCGCATTTGGCGCTTCGAAAGAGACATCCTTGGTGTAGATGCGCTGGATCTGGAAAGTCATCTCGGTGTTGTTTTGTTCTGACATGGAAAAACCCTTTTTAATTGTCCTAAAGTCTCTAGCTCAGCAGCGGATCGAGTCCACCGCGGGCGTCGAGCGCATACAAGTCATCACAGCCGCCAATGTGCTGCGCATCAATAAAAATCTGTGGAACCGTTGTGCGACCACTGCGTTGGATCATCTCTTCGCGTTTAATCGCGTCACCATCAATCGGCAGTTCCTTAAACGTTACGCCTTTGCTGGACAGCAGCGCTTTCGCTCGGTGGCAGAACGGGCACGTTGCTTTGGTGTAGATCTCAATATTGGCCATCACTTAACTCCTTATTTACCGCGCACTAAAGGAAGATTCTCCCCGCTCCAGCCGGAGATGCCTTCTTTCAGCACCGTTACGTTTTCAAAGCCTGCTTTATGCAGTGCGTTGGCAGATTCCTGCGCCTGCATGCCAGTGCCGTCAACAACAATAATCGGCTGGGCTTTATGCTTCTCCAGCTCACCAATGTTGTTCGCTTTAATTTCCGCTGGCAGCAGGTTGATAGCACCTGCAATATGGCCCTTGCGGAAATCGTCGCGCTGACGCAGATCGACAACCACGGCGTCCTCTTTGTTGATCAGACGTGTCGCTTCACCGCGGGTGATCACCTTAATTTTAGACGTCAGTCCCTTAAATGTGGTGAACAGTACAGCGACCAGCAGGCCAATCCACGCGATGCTCAGAACCGGGTGGCGGCTAACGAATTGCATAATTTCTTGCATGGGGGGTAACAACTCCCGACTAAGTGATTAAAAAAACCAGGACAGGAGTATACCTGTGCGCTGTGGCAAATACAGCCAGCGACATAAAGCTAATCTATTTTCTGCGGCATGCCACGTAAAAAAAGCCTCAAAATGGCCTGAGAACAGCCTTGCCCCCACGCTTTCTTTGATCTTCTGCGGCTATTTTATCGATTCAGCTGTAGTAAAATTACGCAAATTTTTTGTCTCTTGAGCATGAGGTTGTCGCAATGTCGGTTTCTAAAAAACCTATGGTACTGGTGATTCTGGATGGCTATGGCTACCGTGAAGATCAACAGGATAACGCCATTTTCAACGCCAAAACCCTGGTTATGGATGCGCTATGGGCAAAACGTCCCCACACCCTGATTGATGCGTCTGGTCTGGAAGTCGGCCTGCCGGATCGTCAGATGGGCAACTCTGAAGTGGGTCACGTTAACCTGGGCGCAGGCCGTATCGTTTATCAGGACCTGACGCGCCTGGACGTTGAAATCAAAGAACGTACATTCTTTGCCAACCCAACGCTCACCGGAGCAGTTGATAAAGCCGTTGCCGCAGGCAAGGCCGTTCATATTATGGGCCTGCTCTCTGCGGGCGGCGTTCACAGCCACGAAGATCACATCATGGCGATGGTAGAGCTGGCCGCTGAGCGCGGTGCGGAAAAAATCTATCTGCACGCCTTCCTGGATGGTCGCGATACGCCGCCACGCAGCGCAAAAGGTTCTCTGAAAGCCTTTGAAGATAAATTTGCCGCACTGGGCAAAGGCCGCGTGGCATCCATCGTTGGCCGTTACTATGCCATGGACCGCGACAACCGCTGGGACCGCGTTGAGCAAGCCTATGATCTGCTGACCCTGGCAAAAGGCGAGTTCCAGTTCCCGACCGCCGTTGAAGGCCTGGAAGCGGCTTACGCGCGTGATGAAAACGACGAATTTGTGAAGGCAACCGTGATCCGCGCTGAAGGCCAGGCCGATGCCGCTATGGAAGATGGCGATGCGCTGATCTTCATGAACTTCCGTGCTGACCGCGCGCGCGAAATCACCCGCGCCTTCGTCAACAGCGATTTCGACGGTTTCGCCCGTAAGAAAGTGGCGAAGATCGATTTCATCCAGTTGACCGAGTATGCAGCGGATATCAAAGCCCCATGCGCGTATCCACCCGCTTCCCTGGAAAATACCTTCGGCGAGTGGATGGCGAAAAACGATAAAACGCAGCTGCGCATCTCCGAAACTGAGAAGTATGCGCACGTGACCTTCTTCTTTAACGGCGGCGTAGAAGAGCCGTTTAAAGGCGAAGACCGCATCCTGATTAACTCGCCGAAAGTCGCCACTTACGATCTCCAGCCAGAAATGAGCTCTGCGGAGCTGACCGAAAAACTGGTGGCCGCGATCGAAAGCGGTAAATACGACACCATCATCTGTAACTATCCGAATGGCGACATGGTGGGCCACACCGGCGTGATGGAAGCTGCCGTTAAAGCGGTTGAAGCGCTGGACCACTGCGTTGAGCAGGTCGCGAAAGCGGTTGAATCCGTGGGCGGCCAGCTGCTGATCACCGCTGACCACGGTAACGCAGAACAGATGCGTGACCCGGCAACCGGTCAGGCGCATACCGCCCATACCAACCTGCCTGTTCCACTGATTTATGTAGGTGATAAGTCAGTGAAAGCAGTGGAAGGCGGCAAGCTTTCCGACATCGCGCCAACCATGTTGTCGCTGATGGGTATGGAAATCCCTGAAGAGATGACTGGCAAGCCGCTGTTCATCGTGGAATAATCGCTCCCCATGAGGGGAAAGGCGATTTTTTCAATCACATGGGTCGTGAAGCCGTTTCGGTTATCAGTCAGACCTCTGCTTTGCGCCAGCGCACTCAGCGCTGGCGTATTGCTGTGCGCCGCATCTGCCCACGCGGATGACCGCGACCAGCTCAAATCCATTCAGGCCGATATCGCCGCCAAAGAGCGTGTGGTACGCCAGCAGCAGCAGCAGCGCTCTGCCCTGCTTGCCCAGCTTAAAAAGCAGGAAGAGGCTATTTCCGCCGCCGCGCGTAAGCTGCGTGAAACACAAAACACCCTTGCCCAGCTTAATAAGCAAATCGATGAAATGAACGCATCGATTGCGAAACTGGAGCGTCAGCGCGATGCCCAGGAGCGGAACCTTGCTGCACAGCTTGATGCCGCTTTCCGCCAGGGTGAGCACACAGGCCTTCAGTTGATCCTCAGCGGTGAAGAGAGCCAGCGCGGTCAGCGTTTACAGGCCTATTTCGGCTATCTCAACCAGGCTCGTCAGGAGACCATTGCGCAGCTGAAACAGACGCGCGAAGAAGTCACCACGCAAAAAGCCGAGCTGGAAGAGAAGCAGAGCCAGCAGCAAACGCTGCTCTACGATCAGCAGGCGCAGCAGGAGAAGCTTGAGCAGGCGCGCAATGAGCGTAAGAAGACGCTCGCCGGGCTGGAGTCCTCTATCCAGGCAGGACAAAGCCAGCTGAGCGAAATGCGCGCCAACGAATCCAGACTGCGTAACAGCATTGCCCGGGCAGAAGCCGCGGCCAAAGCGCGAGCCGAAAAAGAAGCGCGCGAAGCGCAGGCGGTGCGTAATAAGCAGCAGGAAGCCTCCCGGAAAGGCACCACCTACAAACCGACTGAAAATGAACGTTCCCTGATGTCGCGTACCGGCGGCCTCGGCTCCCCGCGTGGTCAGGCTTACTGGCCCGTTCGCGGTACGATCCTGCATCGCTATGGCGAACAGTTGCAGGGTGAGCTACGTTGGAAGGGGATCGTTATCGGTGCGTCTGAAGGTAGCGAAGTGAAAGCCATCGCCGATGGCCGCGTGATCCTGGCCGACTGGCTACAGGGTTACGGGCTCGTGGTGGTGGTCGAGCACGGTAAAGGCGACATGAGTCTTTACGGCTACAACCAGAGCGCGCTGGTCAGCGTTGGCACTCAGGTGCGCGCGGGTCAACCCATTGCCCTTGTGGGCAGCAGTGGCGGTCAGGGCCGCCCGTCACTCTATTTCGAAATTCGTCGTCAGGGTCAGGCGGTCAATCCACAGCCGTGGTTGGGAAGATAAGTTTTGCTTCAATTTCGTCGAATTGTTTTTTCCGTCGTCAGCGCACTGGCGCTGGCTGCACCGGTTTATGCAGGCAAACTCGCGATTGTGATTGATGACTTCGGTTATCGACCACACTATGAAAATCAGGTGCTGGCGATGCCGTCAGCCATCTCTGTTGCCGTCCTGCCGAATGCGCCTCACGCGCATGAAATGGCGACCAAAGCGCACAATGGCGGCCATCAGGTCCTCATCCATCTGCCGATGGCCCCTCTCAGCAAGCAGCCGCTGGAAAAAGATACCCTGCGTCCGGACATGAGCAGCGACGAGATCGATCGCATCATCCGCGATGCGTACAATAAAGTGCCGTATGCCGTGGGTCTGAATAACCATATGGGCAGCGCGATGACCTCCAGCCTGTACGGTATGCTGAAAGTGATGCAGGCGCTGGAGCGTTACAATCTCTACTTCCTCGACAGCATGACCATCGGCAACAGCCAGGCGATGCGTGCCGCTCAGGGGACGGGTGTAAAAGTCATCAAGCGCAAAGTCTTCCTGGACGACTCCCAGAACGAAGCGGATATCCGCGTGCAGTTCAACCGCGCGGTACAGCTGGCGCGCCGTAACGGTTCGGCGATTGCCATTGGGCATCCGCATCCGTCTACCGTTCGCGTTTTGCAGCAAATGTTGCCGGGCTTACCCGCCGATATCACGCTGGTACGTCCGAGCGATCTGCTCAATGAACCTCAGGTGGATACTTCCCGTCCGGGTAGCGCGCAACCACCCGCAACGCAGCCGCGTAATCCATTCCGCGGCGTGAAGAACTGCACGCTGAAACAGCCGCCTGAACCGGTCTATGCAACCCGCTTCTTCACGGTGATTGGCGAAAGCATCAGCAGCAGTACGCTGGTTAAATACGTCCAGCAACAGTGGCAGGGTTGGGGAAAAAAAGCCTGATCGGCTAACGCCTATTCTGCCAGATAAGAGTCCGACTGCTCTTTTGCAACGGACTCTTTCTTTTCTCGATCCTGATACCAGGCCTTGAAATACTTCAAAAAACTGTACGCCGTGGCATAAAACCCTGTCACCACACCCACTTTGCCCTTACGCCACGCACCGCTAAACAGATACCATTTGAAAAATGCGCCGATAGCGCTGATCGCGCCGCGACCAAGAGAGGGACGTATCGTCTGATATTGAACCAGGCGAGTGGTATATCCGTTTAATTTATTCAAAAGTTCATGTAGTGAATAAAACGTATCATGTCTGACATAGCCAGGAATACGTTCAGAACGGAGAAAACCTTCAACCTGATCGTCTACTGGCCGGTTATTAAATCGCGACTGCGTACGGTTAAAAAGACGCACCGGATAATCCGGAGATGAGACTGGATAAATCGTTCGGACATTTTCTCCCAGAACAAACCAGTGACGACATATCCGCCACGCCATATCCGGTTCGGGTTCATCGCCCATTTTTAATTTTAAAATAGCACCAACGGTTTCTTGATCGAGTATTTCGTCACTGTCCATGCACAGCACCCAGTCGTTGTGCGCATGGGATACGGCATGATTCATCTGCTCGCCGTGCCAGCTATATTTTTTGAATATGGGCGACAATCCATAACTCTGGCAAATATATATCGTTGCGTCTGTACTGCCGGAATCAACTACAACGAATTCATCCGCTATTTTTAAAAGAGGAGGAATAACATCGTGCAACGTTCTTTCGGAGTTAAACGTTAATAAGCAAACCGTTATTTTAAACATATTCTCACTCTCTCAAAAACAACATAAAATTTTTGCGCTAATACTATCGAATTGAGAAGAGGCGATTAAAGTCTTAAATCGCACTTTTAAAATAAGCGCGTTTAAAACCTTTCCTTATAAAAAGACAAAGAAATACAAAAAATCTATTTTATTTCAGTAAATTCTTTATAATGCGGTCAGATGAAGGGTAGCATACGGATTCAGACATGCCGCAAAAACGTAAAATCCTCCTCCTGGACACAGGCAAAGAATGGGGGGGAGGTACCAACAGTATGCTTGAGCTTCTGAAGCGAATCAACCGCGACAAATTCGACATTACCTGTTGTTTTTACAGTGATTATAGTCGTGCTGAAGGTCAAACGATAGGCCAGGTGCTCAACAGCATTGGGATCCCATTACTCGTTATCCCTCAACGTAAGCAACCGGCATGGGCAAAACTCCTGAAAGAAGCGGGACGTGGTCTGCTGTTTTTCTCGCGTTCGGCGCGCAAAGCATTTACGCGGCATATTGATACCCTGTGGCGTATCCGGCCCAACGTCAGCAAGATCGAGACCATTTTCAGGGAAGGTGGATTCGATACGCTGTATATGAACAACCAGCCAGGCTCTAATGAAGAAGGGTATCTGGCGGGCGCAAACCTGCGTGCACGGATAATCCAGCACTGCCGGATTGAACCAGTGCTGACCCCGCCGCTGGTGAAGCTGGTGAATGCCCATGCCACAAAAATCATTGCCGTCTCGCACGGCGTTGAACGCGTGCTACTTCAGCATGGCGTCCGGCCAGAGCTGTGTACCACGGTCAACAATGCCATCGACATCCATCAGCCTTTGCCGGACCGATGCGCGATGCGCCAGCGACTGAACATTGAAGACGATACGTTTGTATTCGGCAGCATTGGCTCGTTAATCCCTCGTAAGGCCAACCACCACACGCTGGAGGCGCTGGCACAGTTCAGCCAGAGACACCCGCAGGCAAAATGGAAAATGGTGCTGGTCGGTGAAGGGGCTGAACGCGGCGCGCTGGCTGCACAAGCTGATGCATCAGGTATTGCTGAGCACGTCATTTTTACCGGTTTCCAGAACACGCCTTTTGACTATCTCGCCACTTTTGACGCGTTCATTCTGGCCTCGCAGAGCGAAGGCTTGCCCCGCGTCGTGCTGGAAGCAATGCTGCTCAACATCCCCGTGATTGGTTCAAAAGTGACCGGCACGGCAGAATTGATCGACCATGAGTCGACCGGGCTGCTGTTCCCCTGGAGCGACGTGTCGCAACTTGCTCAACATCTGGATAATATCTGGCAGGATCCTGCTCTGCGCGCCCGGCTCGCCGCAGCCGCGCACCAGAATGTCTGCAACATGTATGCCATTGAAAGCTATGTTAACGGTGTCGAGGCCGTTCTTGGCGCGCAATAACCAAACGAGAAGAACATGTTTAAATTCCTGAATGCTCGCTACCGCCACATTACCGGGCGTCATA
This sequence comes from Enterobacter cloacae complex sp. ECL411, assembly GCF_021869665.1. Lineage (NCBI taxonomy): Bacteria > Pseudomonadati > Pseudomonadota > Gammaproteobacteria > Enterobacterales > Enterobacteriaceae > Enterobacter > Enterobacter cloacae complex sp. ECL411. Next base: position 152,285 of record NZ_CP091486.1, on the reverse strand, counting down.
ACATTCCTTACGCTTCCCTTCCGGTCACGCGCGATCTCGTTGCGGTTGATTCCATTGTGATCCCGTGTACGGGCGCAGATTTCGTCGAAGAGGCGTTATTGTCAGCGACCTTTGCAGAGCGTTATGCCTCTGACGTCAGCGAGATTGTTATCGTCAGCGATCAGCCTGAATCCGCTTTCGGCGAACTGCCGCCAAAAACTCGCGTTGTTACCCTCACGCTTCCAAAACGTGAAGAAGGTTACCGCTATAAGCAGATCTACCTCAGTCGTCTGGTGAAGCTTAACGCTCCGTTGCAGGCGCGCGGTGAAGGTGTGCTGATGATCGACTCCGATCTCAACCTGCTTAAAATGCCAGAGATCAACATGGCGGATATGCACATCTACTCCAGCTTCCGTCAGGGCAAAATGATTGCCAAGCTGGACGGCGCGCCAGCGGAGAAAGTGCCGGCGTATTACAAAGAAACGGTGCGCCCGTATCTGGTCGATCATGTTAACGGCGCGTTTCTTGCCGCCACCAAAAAGACCTGGCGCCGTATCTGCCCGCTGTGGCTGACGCTGTTCCAGGATACCTGGGAGCTGATGGACGATACGCAGCCGCCGACCGATCAGCTGCCGCTCGCTGCGCTGCTGGACATGCTGGATGTCAAAACGGTTAACCTGGGCGACTGGATGAACTGGCCGGTCTCCAAGAAGATCGGCGGACAGGAAGCCGTTGTGCCGAAAGAGGTGATTGGCGCGCACGGCGGTTTCCCGCTTTCCGAATGGCAGAAGTATCTGGAATCACCGGATAATAAGCTGCTGTTCAAAGGTCAGGATTACACCCGCAAGGTGCGTTACCTGACGGACGAAGAGAAAAAGAATCAGTAAAAAAGGGGCCTCAGGCCCCTTTTTGATTACTTATCCCAGCTCAGGATCACTTTCCCTGACTGGCCGGAACGCATTGCGTCGAAGCCCTGCTGGAACTCATCGATGGAGAAACGGTGAGTGATAATCGGGGACAGATCCAGACCGGACTGGATCAGCGCAGCCATCTTGTACCAGGTTTCGAACATCTCGCGGCCATAAATGCCCTTAATGAACAGCCCCTTGAAGATGACTTTGTTCCAGTCGATGGACATATCTGACGGCGGAATACCCAGCATCGCGATTCGGCCACCGTGGTTCATGGTGTCGAGCATGGTGCGGAACGCCGGTGGCGCGCCGGACATCTCCAGACCCACGTCAAAGCCTTCGGTCATGCCCAGCTCTTCCATCACGTCTGTCAGGCTCTCTTTCGAGACATCCACCGCGCGGGTGACGCCCATTTTGCGCGCCAGCGACAGGCGGTATTCGTTCACGTCGGTGATCACCACGTTGCGCGCACCCACATGCTTCGCCACGGCTGCCGCCATAATGCCGATTGGGCCCGCGCCGGAGACCAGCACGTCTTCACCCACCAGGTCGAAGGAGAGCGCCGTGTGTACCGCGTTGCCGAACGGGTCGAAGATGGAGGCCAGATCGTCAGAGATATTGTCCGGGATTTTGAACGCGTTAAACGCCGGGATCACCAGGTATTCCGCGAAGCATCCCGGACGGTTCACGCCCACGCCGACGGTGTTGCGGCACAGGTGCGTACGTCCGCCGCGACAGTTGCGGCAGTGACCGCAGGTAATGTGGCCTTCACCGGAGACGCGGTCGCCAATGTTGAAGCCTTTCACTTCCTGGCCAATGCCGACCACTTCGCCGACATATTCGTGGCCGACAACCATTGGCACGGGAATGGTTTTTTGCGACCACTGGTCCCAGTTGTAGATGTGAACGTCAGTACCGCAGATGGCGGTTTTACGAATTTTGATCAGCAGATCGTTATGACCGACTTCCGGCTCCGGCACGTCGGTCATCCAAATCCCTTCTTCCGCTTTCAGTTTGGATAACGCTTTCATCACACGTCCTCAGGCAATTACGCCCAGCTGTTTGCCGATGCGGGTAAAGGCTTCCACCGCACGTTCAATTTGTTCAGGCGAGTGCGCCGCAGACATCTGGGTGCGGATACGCGCCTGACCTTTTGGTACCACCGGGAAAAAGAACCCGGTCACGTAAATCCCTTCTTTCTGAAGCTCACGAGCAAATTTCTGCGCGACAACCGCGTCGCCCAGCATCACCGGAATGATCGCATGGTCAGCGCCGGCCAGGGTGAATCCTGCGGCACTCATTTTTTCACGGAACAGGCGGGCGTTAGCCCACAGGCGGTCGCGCAGCTCAGCCCCGGATTCCACCATCTCCAGCACTTTAATAGAGGCGGCCACAATCGCCGGCGCCAGGGAGTTGGAGAACAGGTACGGGCGGGAGCGCTGACGCAGCCACTCAACCACCTCTTTGCGCGCAGCAGTGTAGCCGCCAGACGCGCCACCAAGCGCTTTGCCCAGCGTACCGGTGATGATATCTACGCGGCCCATTACGTCGCAGTATTCGTGGGAGCCGCGGCCATTTTCGCCGACAAAGCCAACCGCGTGAGAGTCATCCACCATCACCAGCGCGTCGTATTTATCCGCCAGATCGCACACGCCTTTCAGGTTGGCGATCACGCCGTCCATGGAGAACACGCCGTCAGTGGCGATCAGCACGTGGCGGGCACCGGCTTCACGGGCCTCTTTCAGGCGGGCTTCCAGCTCAACCATGTCGTTGTTGGCGTAGCGGAAACGCTTCGCTTTGCACAGGCGTACACCGTCGATGATGGAGGCGTGGTTCAGGGCGTCGGAGATAATCGCGTCTTCTGCACCGAGCAGGGTCTCAAACAGACCGCCGTTGGCGTCGAAGCAGGAGGAGTACAGAATCGCGTCTTCCATTCCGAGGAAGTTCGCCAGCTTTTGCTCAAGCTGCTTGTGGCTGTCCTGGGTACCGCAGATAAAGCGAACGGAGGCCATGCCGAAGCCGTGGGTATCCATGCCGTTTTTCGCCGCGGCAATCAGCTCAGGGTGATTCGCAAGACCTAAATAGTTGTTCGCGCAAAAGTTGATCACATGGCTGCCGTCGGCAACTGTGATGTCCGCCTGCTGGGCAGACGTGATAATACGCTCTTCTTTGAACAACCCTTCCGCACGTGCGGTGTCGAGGTCGCTGTTTAACTGTTTGTAAAAATCACCACGCATTGCAATTCTCCAGACTCGGCAAATTTTGGCACATATTACCCAAACCAATAGTTCATGACGAGATGACGCCGTATCTCTTCTCGTTTTTGCAGCATAAATCACGTGTACCCCTGCTGCATATCGGTGAATGGCTGAAGACCGGGCATTGTGATGATATGATAAAGAGATTAGCGTTCGGGATGTTCCCCGGACTCCACACTTCAAAGGTTACAGTTATGATCATCGTTACCGGCGGCGCGGGCTTTATCGGCAGCAATATTGTTAAGGCCCTCAATGACAAAGGCATCACCGACATCCTGGTGGTGGACAACCTGAAAGACGGCACCAAGTTCGTAAACCTGGTGGATCTGAACATCGCTGACTACATGGATAAAGAAGACTTTCTTATCCAGATTATGGCGGGTGAAGAGTTCGGCGAGATCGAAGCCATCTTCCACGAAGGGGCCTGTTCCTCCACCACCGAGTGGGACGGCAAGTACATGATGGACAACAACTATCAGTACTCCAAAGAGATCCTGCACTACTGCCTGGAGCGTGAAATTCCGTTCCTGTACGCCTCTTCCGCGGCAACCTACGGTGGACGCACTTCAGATTTCATCGAATCCCGCGAGTATGAGCAGCCGCTGAACGTTTACGGTTACTCCAAATTCCTGTTTGATGAGTACGTGCGTCAGATCCTCCCAGAAGCAAACTCTCAGATTGTCGGCTTCCGCTACTTCAACGTCTACGGACCGCGCGAAGGCCACAAAGGCAGCATGGCGAGCGTGGCGTTCCACCTGAACACCCAGTTAAATAACGGCGAAAGTCCGAAACTGTTCGAAGGCAGCGACGGCTTTAAGCGTGACTTCGTCTACGTAGGCGACGTGGCGGCAGTGAACCTGTGGTTCCTGGAAAACGGCGTGTCCGGCATTTTCAACCTGGGCACAGGCCGCGCGGAATCCTTCCAGGCGGTGGCAGACGCGACGCTGGCTTACCATAAGAAAGGCAGCATCGAGTACATTCCGTTCCCGGATAAGCTGAAAGGCCGCTACCAGGCATTCACCCAGGCGGACCTGACTAACCTGCGCGCCGCAGGCTACGACAAGCCGTTCAAGACCGTTGCCGAAGGCGTAACGGAATATATGGCCTGGCTGAACCGTGACCGCGATATAAATTCACAAAATCATTCGAGCGGTATCAAGGCGGCAACTAAGTGAATCTCCGGGAGCTTACAAAAGTAAGTGACTGGAGTGAACGCAGGCAGCCAACGCAGAGACAGCTTGAAGGATGAAGTGAATGAAAATACTGGTGATCGGCCCGTCCTGGGTGGGCGACATGATGATGTCGCAAAGTCTCTATCGCACGCTCAAGGCGCGTTATCCCCAGGCGATAATCGACGTGATGGCACCCGCATGGTGCCGTCCGCTGTTATCGCGTATGCCGGAAGTGAACGAGGCGATCCCGATGCCGCTCGGCCACGGGGCGCTGGAAATCGGTGAACGCCGCAAACTCGGCCATAGCCTGCGCGAGAAACGCTATGATCGCGCATATGTCCTGCCAAACTCCTTCAAATCCGCTCTTGTGCCCTTCTTTGCGGGCATCCCGCACCGTACCGGTTGGCGCGGTGAAATGCGCTACGGCCTGCTTAACGACGCCCGGGTGCTGGATAAAGAGGCCTGGCCGCTGATGGTAGAACGCTACGTGGCGCTGGCCTACGACAAAGGCGTGATGCGCAGCGCGAAAGATCTGCCGCAGCCGCTACTGTGGCCGCAGCTCCAGGTAAGCGACGGGGAGAAATCCCACACCTGCAACGCGTTTGGCATTTCGTCCGAACGCCCGATGATTGGCTTCTGCCCCGGCGCGGAGTTTGGTCCGGCAAAACGCTGGCCGCACTATCACTACGCAGAGCTGGCGAAACAGCTGATCGACGAAGGCTATCAAATTGTGCTGTTTGGCTCAGCGAAAGATCACGAGGCGGGCAATGAAATTCTCGCCACGCTCAGCACCGAGCAACAGGCCTGGTGCCGAAACCTGGCCGGGGAAACGCAGCTCGAGCAGGCGGTTATTTTGATTGCCGCCTGTAAAGCCGTTGTCAGCAACGACTCTGGCCTGATGCACGTCGCCGCCGCGCTGGATCGTCCGCTGGTGGCGCTGTATGGCCCGAGCAGCCCGGACTTCACGCCGCCGCTGTCGCACAAAGCGCGCGTAATTCGCCTGATCACCGGCTACCACAAGGTACGTAAAGGTGATGCCGCAGAAGGCTACCATCAGAGCCTGATCGACATTACGCCGCAGCGCGTTCTCGAAGAGCTCAACGAACTTCTGTTGAGCGAAGAAGGATAACGAATGCGGGTATTGATCGTTAAAACTTCTTCGATGGGCGATGTGCTGCATACGCTGCCGTCACTGACGGACGCGATGCGGGCCATTCCCGGCATTCGTTTTGACTGGGTGGTGGAAGAAGGCTTCGCGCAGATCCCCACCTGGCATGAAGCGGTTGATCGCGTGATCCCGGTGGCCATTCGCCGCTGGCGCAAAGCGTGGTTCTCCGCACAGATTAAAGCCGAACGCAAAGCCTTCCGCGAAGCGGTGCAGGCCCGGCGTTACGACGCGATCGTCGACGCCCAGGGGCTGGTGAAAAGCGCCGCGCTGGTCACGCGTCTGGCGCACGGCGTAAAGCACGGCATGGACTGGCAAACCGCCCGCGAACCGCTGGCGAGCCTGTTCTATAATCGTCGCCACCATATTGCGAAGCAGCAGCACGCCGTGGAACGTACCCGCGAGCTGTTCGCGAAAAGCCTGGGCTATGCAAAACCTGAAGCCCAGGGTGACTACGCTATTGCACAGCATTTTTTGCGCGAGACGGAGGAGCATGCCGAACCGTATCTGGTGTTCCTGCATGCCACAACGCGCGACGATAAGCACTGGCCGGAAACGCACTGGAGAAGGCTGATTGAACTAATGCAACCTTGCGGTATCCATATTAAACTCCCGTGGGGTGCAGAACATGAGCGGCAGCGTGCGGAACGTCTGGCAGCAGGCTTTTCCCACGTTGAGGTGTTACCCAAACTCACGCTGGCGCAGGTTGCCGCACAGCTGGCGGGCGCTAACGCCGTCGTTTCTGTGGATACAGGGTTAAGCCATTTAACCGCCGCACTGGATCGTCCTAATATCACGATTTTCGGCCCGACCGATCCGGGGTTGATCGGGGGTTACGGTAAAAACCAGCATCAGATGGTCAGCCCTACGCAACAAACGAAGGATATTAGCGCAGATGCTATTTTTTCATTTTTACATGGCAGCCATCGGCTTTCCAACAGGGATATTTAACCCATGAGTTATGTATTTCTGCTGATTTTACTCTTTCCGGTGAAACTCCTCCGGAAGCTGTTTCGAAAAGACACGGGCAAAAACCTTGTCATTCAGACAGCCAAAATCGGTGACTTTATTAATGCGACACCTCTACTGGCATATCTGCAAAAAAGCGATGTGTTGGTCAGTCGCAGCGTTGGTGCGCTGGCGAAGCATGATGAGACTATCGAGCAGATCTATTTCATTGAGCAGCATAAGCGCAACCTGTGGCGTAAACTGTGCTTCGCGTGCAGGATCATGAACCGCTACGACAACGTCTACCTGCTACAACCCAACAGCGTGAACCTCTTTTTTGCCGCCGTCTGCAATGCTAAAAACAAACAATTTTTAACCATTTACACGCGCAGGTGGTATCACGGGATTTTCTATCTTGCGGCTGACGGTACCGTTGAGCATGGCAAAAAAACGCTTTCGGTGTCGAACTACCTGAAACTGGCCGACCGCGCACTCACATGGCAAGACTCTCCCAAGCACGCCACAAAGCCGCTCTTTAAACCGACGACCTGGCCGGCCATTCTTGATAAACCTGACGTTATCCGCATCGGCATCAGTATTGCGGCGGGCAATAAAGCCAAAACCGTTCCTCCGGTTATCTGGAAACGGATTGTTGATCAACTCGCTGATTTACCCTGCGAGTTTTATGTCTTCGGTGCGCCAAATGAACAGTCGTGGATGGACGATATCACCCGCCTTTACGGTGAAATCCCTAATTTTATCAATCTTATTGGCAAAATTTCGCTGGAAGAGCTTCCCTGGGCCATTTCTAAGATGGACTGTTATATCGCGTCTGACTCGGGGAATGTGTATATCGCAGACGCCGTTGGCGTTCCGGTAGTCCTGCTGTTTGGTCCGTGTTGTCATTATGAACAACGTCCGCTTGGCAATGTGTTGCTGATCGGGAATGACGACAACATTTGTTCTTATGTGTTTGAAACGCGCTATTACTTCCCGCAAGAACGGGAAGCACTATTCTCTGTCACTGACTCCGCGTTACACGATCTTCAGCAGTTTATCCGTACATTACCCAAAGCCCGCTCACTGGCTAGCGCTACCGACGCTCAAGGAAACTAATTTTTATGGCTTTTTTAAGCGTCATTATTGCTGCGCATAACGCTGAAGCTACGCTGCATGCCACGCTTTCAAGCCTGCTGGCAGCCACCGTTCAAGACACTGAAATTATTATTTTTAATGACAGTTCTGAGGATACCACGCAGGCAATAATTGAAGAGTGGTCACCTAAATTTCCTCAGATCATAACGCGCACCGTGAACTTTCGTAACGTCGGCCGGGTACGAAACAGTGCTGTCGCACTGGCATCCGGTGAATATATTACGATGCTCGACAGTGACGATTGCTTAAAGCCGGGCAGCCTCAGGGACGCAATTACCTTTCTGAAAGCGCAACGTCCGGATATGTTACTGACACGTTTGCTTGAGATTCGCGATCCCCGGAAAATGACTTCAGACTGGCAGGGATTCAACCCTGTGCCATTGTCACAACATGAAGCAGTCGCTCGTTTCTTACGCCATAAAGACTTTCAGGCGCATCTCATTGGCCAGTTTATTCATCGTAGCCTGTACGAGAGCAACCCTATTCCTCCAATGTTATGTTATGAGGATTTCGCTGTCTTCCCCGGAATGTTGATGCAATCGAGCAAAATAGTCTATCAACGCCAGGGGCATTATTATTACGTCAAGCGTCGCGACAGTTTGTCGAGCAGTCTGGACGCCAGCAAAATTTCAACGCTTGTCGAATGCACGTTACAGATGGAAAGAACATTTCCGTCAAGCTACAGGCATCTTGTCAATTGCCACTGGTTTGATATTTACAGCAACCATCGGTCCTGTCTTACAGACCAACAATTGCAACTCGTGAAACAACGCGTAAAGGCCATGTACACATTGTCTTTTTTCCTGTCCACCGATGTTCGTTTTAGCTACAAAAAAAGGGTTATTGAGGCGTTATGGAAAAAATAAAGTTAAGAACTTACCAGTTAACACTCGCATTGAGCCTTATCTCTTTAGCTCTTGTGCTTGTTAATTCAGGGAAACAACGAGAGTTTTTCTATATTGCAATATACGCAAGTATCTTGGGTTTGGCATTTGAGTATAAAAAAATCTCCTGGCATCCTTTTAGTATCGCCTATCCTATTATGCTGATAGGGTTACTTAATCTTATTTGGTATGTCACTTATGAATTGCATAATGAGGGATTAAACGCATACAGTGATTATCTTGGATCGAGTAAAAAATTAATTCTGGCAAGCCTTTTGATTTTTTACCTTGACCGTTTCAAAAATTATGTACCAAAAGATAATTTTGTGAAATACTTCTTAATTAGTACAGCTGTAGGTTATACCCTTGCCACAGCTTATGGCCTTTATCAGGCTGTACAAGGTATTAATCGCGTAGAGATGGCTATAAACCGTCCAACTATCGCAGCGTATGTATATTCTGTTCTATCATTAGCCTTTGTTTACAGCTTATACCTAAAGAATAATGTGAAATTATACCTTTTGGCAGGCGTCGTAGTCCTGATATCTTTCTTCCTGATTCTTTTGACAGCCACGCGTGCCGCCATGGCCCTTTACCTGTTACTGGCTATTATTCTTACACTTTATCATTTCCGAAAAATTCACCTTAAATCATTAATGATTTTTTTATGCATCGTTGCAGGGATCATAATTGTAAGTTATAAACCATTGATATCACCTAAAATTCAACAAACAGTGACTGAGATAACTAAATATCAGGAAGGGCATGATGCAACTTCTCTGGGGGCTCGTTTTTCAATGTGGAACGTGGGTCTTATGACTGGCATTGCGCATCCACTGGGACAGTCTATTGAAAGCAGGGAATCATGGGTTCGAAATTATGTCGCAAATGGACATCAACATGTTGCAGCAGCGCTCGGTTACATTCGAATTCATTTGCACAATGAGTTTATTGAAAAATATTCACTGCAAGGCATTCCTGGACTGCTAATTTTGTGCTTCTTTTTTGTTTCGATAATAGCTTACTCTATTAGAAGTAAAAACGCACTGCTGCTAACCTCGATGCTACTTTTGCTTTTGTATGGACTGACGGATGTCATACTGCTCAGTTCAGAAGCCTTAATCTTCTTTATGGTTTTGTTTGCATTAAGTACACCTTTCACCCAAACAAAGCAGCAATAGCAAATATGCCCGCCTGGCGGGCATAACTATTTTTTGTACTGGTAAAACTCCGCCAGCGTCATCCCCACGGTCTTATCTGATAACCAGGTAAAGAGCTGCTCCAGATCCTGATAAAGCCCCTCAATCGCGGCCTCGTCTTTAAAAGTAGGGCTCCCGCCAGGCATAAATTCCGACGAATGCAGCATGAACTCTACGTAGTCATTTCCCTGAGACAGGCACTGCTGCGCAACCTTAATCATCTCCTGCGCGTTACCGCCGGACGGGCGTAACCAGTTAACTGACGGAGAACGGTATTTACCGCGCAGACGATCGTAACCCTGCTTCAGGGAATTCAGCCATGCCGGGTGTTTATACTGGATGCTCATTGGCACTTCGAGGAGAAGGCTGTTTCCCGGCCGGGAAATGTCGTCTACGTCCAAAAAGTAGGCGCGATCGGGAAAATGCTGGTAATTCGTTCCGCCATTACCCTGTGGGGCACCTTTCGCGTTGCGCCAGTTCACGCGCGGCGTAACGGAACAATCTACCTGATACCCCAGCTCAATCAGTAACCGGGCGTAACGGCTGTCGAATGCCCAGCGCCCGGCGCGATGGCTGAGCATTTTTGTCTGGAAGGTCTCTTCCAGTAGGCGGGTCATGAACAGCACTTTCTCACGCATGACCTCGTCTGAAAACTCAATCAGATAAGGCTGCCAGCGCCAGTCATCACCGGTCAGATCGTGCTCCGGAGGGCTGTTCCAGGCATGGAGATGCATTCCTACCTCGCCCTGCCCCCGGGCTATGACCTCTTTCGCGAACTCAATGAACACCGGTTCGACGGCCATCTCGTAATTGGTGAGCCAGACAGGCTTAAAGCCGAAACGCTCGCAAAGCGTCTGAAACCGCGCCAGGTAGCGCGCGTTTTCCGTTTTGATGACCCGGTGGTTCTGCCAGAGATTATCCCCTTCGGTATCGATCGTGATGATAAACGCTGGTTTTTTCATAATGAGTCCGCAAGACAAAATAGTTAGCGCTATGTTACGCACGCCCGAAAGCAGGAGTAAACCCTTCCAGGGAAATTCCTGACATTATGGAGAAAGAGTGCAAGTCGTTACCAGGTCTATTAGAATTGCCAACAGTACAACGCCGATAAGATGATGATGAATAACTTACCTGACACGCCTGATTTGCGCATTTTACTGATTAAACTTCGCCATCATGGTGACATGTTACTCACCACCCCCGTCATCAATTCATTGCGCCAGAAATGGCCTGAAGCCCAAATCGACGTGCTTCTCTATGAAGAGACGCGAGACATGCTCGCCGCGCATCCGGCAATCGGTACGATCTATGGTATCGATCGTAAATGGAAGCAGTTGGGGACGCTGAAGCACCTGCAAAAAGAGTGGCAGTTGCTTCGTGCTTTACGCGCTCAGCATTATCATCTGGTGATCAATCTTGCCGATCAGTGGCGCAGCGCGCTGGTTACCCGCTTCACCGGCGCACCGGTTCGGCTCGGGTTCGCTTTTAACAAGCGCAATAATGCCTTCTGGCGTTTTTGTCACAGTGAACTGGTCTCGGTCGCCAGCCATCAGAACCTGCACACCGTTGAACAAAACCTGTCCATACTGAAACCATTACCCGTTGCCGCCAGACCCGCCGTCACCATGGCTTACAGCGCGGATGACTGGCACCATGCTCATCACAAGCTGACACAAAAGGGCGTGGGGGAACGCTATATCGTTATTCAACCCACTTCACGCTGGTTCTTTAAGTGCTGGGACGAAGGCAAAATGGCGCAAACTATCGCCGCATTGCAGCAGGACGGCCACACTATCGTCCTTACGGCGGGACCGGATAAGAAAGAGCTGGCGATGATTGACCGCATTCTTGCCGCCTCCCCGCAGACGGGTGTTGTATCGCTGGCAGGGCAGTTAACCCTGCGCCAGCTGGCCTCGCTTATCGATCACGCAGCCCTGTTCATTGGCGTTGACTCCGTCCCCATGCACATGGCCGCCGCCCTTCAGACGCCCTGCGTGGCGCTGTTTGGCCCATCAAAGTTGACGTTCTGGTCGCCATGGCAGGTTAACGGCGAGGTCATCTGGGCTGGTAACTACGGCCCGCTTCCCAACCCTGACGCCATTGATACAAAAACGACGGAACGTTATCTCGACGCCATCCCCGTTGATGCTGTCGTCTCCGCCGCAAGGAGATACCTGCAATGAAGCTTCATCGTCTGGCCATTGTGCGCCAAAAATATCGGCCGGATGGGGGAGCAGAACGTTTTGTCTCCAGGGCACTCACCGCGCTGAGCAATCAAAATCTTGAGCTCAACGTCATCACCCGCGAGTGGCAGGGCGAAAAGCAGGACGACTGGCATATTCATATCTGCGATCCACGAAAGTGGGGCCGCATCAGCCGTGAACGCGGCTTTGCACACGCCGCGCGCGCGCTGTGGCAGCAACAGCAGTTTGATATTGTACAGAGCCACGAACGTATTCCGGGCTGCGATATTTACCGCGCCGGAGATGGTGTACATCGACGCTGGATGCTACAGCGTACGCGTATTCTTCCCGCCTGGCGCGCGAAGCTGCTCATGCACGATCGCTATCACCGCTACGTGATGAACGCCGAACGTGAAATGTACCAGGCTCCCGAGTTGAAAGCCGTTATCTGTAATGCGGAGATGATCAAGCGCGAAATCGTCGAAGACTTTGATATTGACGCAAAAAAGATACATGTGATTTATAATTCAATAGATTCCCGCCGCTTCGTTCCGGCAGAAGAGAGGCAGCGAGCTGTACTGCGTAAGCAATTTGGCTTACCCGCTGATGCCGTCATTTTCTGCTTCGTGGGTTCAGGGTTTGAACGCAAGGGGCTGGCAAGCGCTATTCAGGCTATAGCAGGAACATCGGCGTGGCTGGTTGTGGTCGGTCAGGATAAAGCGGAAAGCCGTTATCGCGACCTCGCCCGTTCATTAGGCTGTGAGGGGCAAATCCGTTTCCTGGGGATGCAAAAAGAGACGCTACCATTTTATCAGCTTTCTGATGGTTTACTGCTGCCGACGCTGTATGATCCTTTCCCTAACGTCATACTTGAAGCAATGGCCTGTGGATTGCCCGTCATTACGTCAGAGAGTTGCGGTGGTTCGGAATTTATTGAGCAAGGCCAGAACGGGTTTTACTGTGATGCACTTGATATCCACACATTGAAGGAGGCCGTCATGTCCATCCCTTCACTGGAAAAAAATAACAATATGGGGCTTGCGGCGCGTGAACGCGTCAGAGAAGCAACCCCTGAAAAACTATCAAGTCAGCTTATTTCGCTTTATCAAAAATTACTGGATTAATAATGCGCATCCTAATGATTATTGATGGTTTACCCGGTGGAGGAGCCGAAAAAACGGTTCTCACCCTCTCCAGCGGACTGACAGAACTGGGGCATCAGGTCACCCTTTTCTCCTTACGGAAGGTGTGCGACTACGCCGTTCCGGAAGGCATCGATTTTCAGGTCGTGCAGGATACCTGTAAAAAACCCTGGCGGAAGCTGACCGAGATCCCGCGTCGCGCCCGTTTGCTGGATCGCGCCATTGAGCAGGCAGAACGCAGCGGTAAATTTGACGTCGTCTTCTCGCATCTGCATAAAACCGACCGTATCGTGGCGCACAGCCGCGTGCTGGATCGCGATAAGGTCTGGTTTTGCGTACACGGGATGTTCTCCTTCTCCTATTTGCGCCATCGCAGCGGGCTTTCTCGCTGGTTTAAGCATTATAAAATTCGTCATACCTATGAAAACCGCAACGTGGTGGCGGTATCCGGCGCCGTGCTGCACGATCTGTCTGAAGTACTCGCGATCCCCCTGCGGCGCAAAGCGGTTATCCATAACCCGTTTGATATCCCTGAAATTCAGCGTCTGGCGGAAGCGCCCTTTGAGATGCAGGGGCAGAATTACATTATCCACGTTGGCCGTTTTCATGAGCACAAACGTCACGACCGGCTGCTGCGGGCGTTTGCGATGAGCAAGATTGACGCATCGCTGGTGTTGATGGGCAAAGGCTCTGACGTGAAAATTAACCAGCTCAAACAGCTTGCCGCTAAGCTGGGAATTGAAAACAAGATCGTCTTCCGCCCGTTTGAAACCAATCCTTATCCGTGGATCAAAGGTGCACGCCTTTTAGTGTTAAGTTCCGACTGCGAAGGTTTTGGTAATGTACTGGTAGAGTCCATTATCTGTCAGACCCCACCGGTGAGTACAAACTGCCCTGGCGGCCCTGCTGAGATCCTTACTGGCCCTCTGGCGCGTAGTCTGACCGCGTTAACCGACGAATCACTGGCGAAAACACTGGCAGAACTGTATGCCTCTCCGCCGGTTGTTGATCGCGAAACGATCGCATCGTTCGGTATCAACGCCATTTGCCAGCAATACATTGCTTTGGTCGACAACCAAAAATAATCAGGTTTCATATGCAAAATTCAGCGCCTTTATTAAGCGTGGTGGTTGCCGTTTATAACGGTGAAGCTTTTCTCGATCAGTTCTTTACCTGCCTTGTAAATCAACACATCGACAGTATGGAAGTCATCATCGTGAATGACGGCTCCACTGACCGCTCGATGCAGATTGTCGAAAAATGGCGCGAACAGCTGCCACAGATGCAGGTCATTGAACAACCTAATCAGGGCGTGTCCATCGCGCGTAATACCGGCCTGGCCGTTGCGACCGGCCAATATCTCTCTTTCCCGGATATTGATGATGTCTTCAAACCCGGCATGTACCAGCGTCTGCTGGATATGGCCGTCACGCAGAACCTGGATGTCGCCACCTGCAACGGCAACTACGTCTGGGAAAATAACAAAAAACCGTCTCGCCCTATCTTCCCTGAAGATAAGCTCGCCTCAACGAGCGTCATGAATGGCGCGGCATGGTTAAAAAAGGCGCTGGATTCACGTAAGTTCCTGCATGTGACCTGGCTGAATATCTATCGTCACGATTTTATTCGTCAGCACGGCTTTCGTTTCGAGCCTGGCCTGCGCCATCAGGATATCCCGTGGACGACTGAGGTGCTGCTTGCTGCAGAACGCGTTCAGTACACCAGCGAACGCTTTTACGACTACTACATTCACTCCGCCTCAGTATCGCACACCCCGGATAATGACGACACGCTGATTCGCTCAGCGCGCCATTACATGAAGATCCTGAAGATGCTAGATGCCATTAACCAGCGCTACCCGGATAAAGTGAAAAATATCCCGGCCTGTCACTGGCAAATCGCCAAAGAGGGTCTGGGAATTATTCATACCTTCGACAACATGAAGGATGAAGCGAAGAAATCAATGATAATCAAAGAGTTCTTCGACACCGGGATCTGGAAGCTCATCTGGAAAAGTGCCAAAAGCCCGCGTTTGCGCTGGCGCCTGGGCCGACGCTACTTCCGTTTAAAACGGTATCTGGCATAAGAGATAGCTTTAGCACGCTTAAATGCTTAGAATTTCCCGGCCGAAACTAAAAAAACGGATAATCGCTTGGAATTGTTGTATACCGCCCTGCTCTACATCATTCAGCCACTGGTGTGGCTGCGACTGTTGCTTCGTAGCCGTAAAGCGCCTGCGTACCGTAAACGCTGGGCCGAACGCTATGGCTACTGCCGCAATAAAGTGGCGCCGGACGGTATTCTGCTGCATTCCGTGTCAGTTGGGGAAACGCTGGCCGCCATTCCACTGGTGCGTGCCTTACGCCATCGTTATCCGTCACTGCCCATCACCGTCACCACGATGACGCCAACCGGCTCAGAGCGCGTGATGTCTGCCTTCGGTAAAGACGTGCATCACGTCTACCTGCCGTACGATCTCCCCTGCGCCATGAACCGTTTCCTGAATACCGTTCGCCCTAAACTGGTGATCGTCATGGAAACTGAACTGTGGCCGAATATGATTTCCGCCCTGCATGCCCGTAAAATTCCTTTGGTTATCGCCAACGCGCGTCTGTCGGAACGCTCGGCGAAAGGGTACGGCAAGCTGGGTAAATTTATGCGTCGCCTGCTCAGCAAAATTACGCTGATCGCCGCGCAGAACGAAGAAGATGCCGCGCGCTTTATCGCCCTCGGCCTGAAGCGCAACCAGCTTGCGGTCACGGGTAGCCTGAAGTTCGATATTTCCGTCACCCCTGAACTCGCCGCCCGTGCGGTAACGCTGCGTCGTCAGTGGGCGCCGCGACGCCAGGTCTGGATTGCCACCAGCACCCATGACGGCGAAGAGGCCATTATTCTTCAGGCTCACCGCCAGCTGCTGGAAAAATTCCCTGATTTACTGCTGATTCTGGTGCCTCGCCATCCTGAGCGTTTTAAAGATGCCCGGGAGATGGTGCAAAAAGGCGGTTTCAGCTTCACCCTGCGCAGCAGCGGCGAAATCCCCTCTGGCAGCACGCAGGTGGTGATTGGCGATACGATGGGCGAACTGATGCTGCTGTACGGGATTGCCGATCTTGCTTTCGTTGGCGGAAGCCTGGTGGAGCGCGGTGGTCATAACCCGCTGGAGCCGGCAGCCCACGCCATTCCCGTGCTGATGGGTCCACACACGTTTAACTTCAAAGATATCTGCGCGAAATTGCAGCAAGCCGATGGCTTAATCACCGTGACCGATGCGGACTCGGTGGTCAAAGAGGTCTCAACCCTTCTGACTGACGAAGATTACCGCCTGTGGTACGGTCGTCACGCCGTTGAAGTCCTGCATCAGAACCAGGGCGCACTGACCCGTCTGCTGCAACTTTTGCAACCTTACCTGCCGCAGCGGAGCCACTAATGTCAACGCGTCTGTCGGTCGTGATGATCGCCAAAAACGCCGCCGACCTGCTTCCGGATTGCCTGGCCTCTGTTGCCTGGGCTGACGAAATCGTCATTCTCGATTCCGGAAGTACGGACAATACGGCGGACGTTGCCCGTGCAGCCGGGGCAAAAGTCTTTACCGACACCGACTGGCAGGGCTACGGTATTCAGCGTCAGCGTGCGCAGAGTTACGCCACGGGCGATTACGTGTTGATGATCGATACCGATGAGCGCGTCACCCCGGAACTCCGACAGGCCATTCAAACGGTGCTTGCCGCGCCACAGCCCGGCGCGGTCTACAGTATCGCGCGTCGTAACTATTTCCTGGGCCGCTTTATGCGCCACAGCGGCTGGTACCCCGACCGCGTGATGCGCCTCTATGCCCGCGAGCGTTATCAGTACAACGACAACCTGGTCCATGAGTCTCTGGCCTGCGATAACGCTCAGGTCATCCCCCTGACGGGCGATCTGCTTCATCTGACCTGCCGCGATTTCGCCAGCTTCCAGCGGAAACAGCTGAACTATGCCACCGCCTGGGCACAGGAGCGGCATGCGCGCGGCAAGAAGGCCACGCTGACCGGCATCTTCACCCACACGCTGGGCGCGTTTCTGAAAACGCTGCTGCTACGTGGTGGCGTGCTGGACGGCAAACAGGGCTGGTTACTGGCGGTAGTGAATGCCCAGTATACTTTCAATAAATACACCGAGCTGTGGGCGCTGAACCGCGGCTACTCAGAGAAAACGTGAGCCATGAGCACAAAAGCGATTTATCCGGGTACCTTCGATCCGATCACTAACGGTCATCTTGATATCATCACCCGTGCGGCGTGTATGTTCGACAAGGTGATTCTGGCCATTGCCGCCAGCCCGAGCAAAAAGCCGATGTTCGACCTGAACGAACGCGTGCAGCTTGCCACCGATGCGATTTCGCATTTGTCGAATGTTGAGGTCGTCGGATTCAGCGATTTGATGGCAAACTTTGCCCGTGCTCAGCAGGCCAATATCCTGATCCGCGGTCTTCGCGCGGTAGCAGACTTCGAATATGAAATGCAGCTGGCGCACATGAACCGCCATCTGATGCCGGAGCTGGAGAGCGTATTCCTGATGCCCTCCAAAGAGTGGTCCTTCATCTCTTCTTCGCTGGTAAAAGAGGTGGCGCGCCATCGCGGGGACGTTACCCACTTTCTGCCGGTTAACGTCCACCAGGCGTTGATGGAAAAGTTAAAGTAACCCTACTTCTGGCACTGACGGCAGTAAAACGTGGCGCGCTGAGCGTGCTTCGTGGCAATAATCGGCGTCCCGCATGCTCTGCACGGTTCCCCCTTACGACCATAAACCTGCAACTCCTGCGCAAAATAGCCCGGCTTCCCGTCGCTTTGCAGAAAATCCTTCAGTGTCGTCCCGCCCTGCTCAATTGAGCGCAGCAGTACCGCTTTAATCACTCTGACCAGCAGCTCGCACTCCTGCGCAGACAGCGAAGAGGCCAGCCGATCGGGATGGATCCCGGCGGCAAACAACGATTCGCTGGCATAGATATTCCCCACGCCCACGACCAGCTTGTTATCCATCAGCCAGGGTTTAATCGGGGTTTTCTTTTTCGCGCACTTCTCTTTGAGATAATCTGCGTTAAACGCCTCTGAGAGCGGCTCAGGTCCAAGATGCGCCAGCACGTTGTGCCCTTCCAGCTCTTTGGTCCACAGCCATGCGCCAAAGCGACGCGGGTCGGTGTAACGCAGCACCTTGCCGTTACTCATCACCAGATCAACGTGGTCGTGCTTTTCCGCAGGCAACTCTTCGGTGAGGATGCGCAGGCTTCCCGACATGCCCAGATGGATAATGATCCAGCCGTCAGGCAGCTCCAGCAGCAGGTATTTCGCGCGGCGCTGTACGCTCAGGACGGGTTTATCGCTTAACGCGTGGATCTCATCGGACACCGGCCAGCGCAGACGCCCGTTGCGAACGACAGCATGAAGAATAGTCGCGCCAACCAGATGGGGCTCAATGCCGCGGCGGCTGGTCTCTACCTCAGGTAATTCAGGCATGGTTCCTCCGTTGAGATGCAGAATGCAAAAAACCCCGCAGATGCGGGGTTTTTCAATACAAGGAGACTAAAATTATTTGATTTTAGCTTCTTTGTACAGTACGTGCTGGCGTACAACTGGATCGAATTTTTTCAGTTCCAGTTTTTCCGGCTTAGTACGTTTGTTCTTCGTGGTGGTGTAGAAGTGACCTGTACCAGCAGAAGAAACCAGCTTGATTTTCTCGCGAATACCTTTAGCCATGATTTATTTCCTCTTTAAGTACTTAGTACTTTTCGCCACGGGCACGCAGTTCGGACAGAACTGTATCGATGCCTTTCTTATCGATTACACGCATACCTTTAGCAGATACGCGCAGGGTGACAAAACGCTTCTCGCTCTCAACCCAGAAACGGTGAGAGTGCAGGTTCGGCAGGAAACGGCGTTTAGTCGCGTTCAGTGCGTGGGAACGGTTGTTACCGGTCACCGGACGCTTGCCAGTAACTTGGCAGACTCGGGACATGTCTATTCTCCAAAAATCAAATTAGCTCGAGCTTCGTATGGGGTATCGGCGCCTCGTCAGGCTTTACAGCCCGGTCATCGCATAGTTCTATTGAACTCTCGATTGCCAGGCCCAAATGCCAAACCCGAGATTCTCAAAGGTGGCGTAGTATACGCTGACTCGGCGGTGTGCTCAAGTCCCGAACAGACAAAGATCCCGATGGATCGCGAGAAAAGGCCTAAATCCAGCCACGTTCGGCAAAAGAAATGTACTCTCCGCGGCCAATTATCAGATGGTCCAGCACACGAATGTCCATGAATTGACAGCATTTGATAATACGTTCGGTAATTGCTTTGTCAGCTCTGCTTGGTTCTGCACAGCCAGAGGGGTGATTATGCGCGAGGATCACGCCGGCTGCATTCACTTTTATCGCTTCCCGCACAATTTCACGCGGATGCACCTCAACGTGGCTCAATGTTCCCGAAAAAAGGCGGGTATGTTCCAGTACCCGGTTTTTGTTGTCGAGAAAGATCACCATAAAGATCTCCCGCTCCAGATCGGAAAGCTGGCTTTGCAGAAATTCGCGGGTCATATCGGGGGTGAGGATCGGGTCTTCTTCCTCCATACGCACGTTGTAAAATCGCCGGGCCAGCTCCGCAATGCCCCGCAGCTGGGCATATTTCGCCACGCCAATGCCCTCAACGTGCGTAAACGCCTCCAGCTCGGCGGTCAACAATCCATACAGTGAGCCGAAATGCTCTATCAGCTCTTTCGCCAGCGTAAATACCGTTTTCCCCGGCGTGCCTGTGCGTAAAAAGAGCGCCAGCAGCTCGTCGTCCTTTAACAACGTGACGCCATGGCGCAGCATTTTTTCACGCGGTAGCAGCAGTTCAGTCTCTTCCATGCCCGGCCTCCTTCTGTTTGCCATTATGCTGCCACAGGCAAATTCGGGGCTCGACGCTGGCGTTTCGTTCTTGCGTAGCGCCTCGCAAAGTGAATTAAGGACATCATCACCCCGTTTTAGGGATTGTGATAAAATGCCCGCTCTCTGGTGAAACCCAACAGGAAAGAATCATGATGAGCCTGGCCGGTAAAAAAATCGTTCTTGGCGTCAGCGGCGGTATTGCTGCCTATAAAACGCCAGACCTGGTGCGCCGTTTGCGCGAGCGCGGGGCCGACGTACGGGTCGCGATCACCGAAGGCGGCAAAGCCTTTATCACCCCGCTGAGCCTGCAAGCCGTCTCGGGATACCCGGTATCCGACAGCCTTCTCGACCCGGCAGCCGAAGCCGCAATGGGCCATATTGAGCTGGGGAAATGGGCCGATCTGGTTATCCTTGCCCCCGCCACGGCAGATGTAATTGCCCGCGTGGCGGCCGGGATGGCGAACGATCTGGTAACGACCATTTGCCTCGCCACGCCTGCGCCCGTCGCGGTTGTACCCGCAATGAACCAGCAGATGTATCGCAACGCCGCTACCCAGCATAATCTGGATACGCTGGCCTCGCGCGGCCTGCTAATTTGGGGACCGGAGAGCGGCAGCCAGGCCTGTGGCGACGTGGGGCCAGGGCGTATGCTCGACCCATTGACGATTGTTGATATGGCCGCCGCCCATTTCTCGCCTGTCAACGATCTGCAACATCTCAACATCATGATTACCGCGGGCCCCACGCGCGAGCCGCTGGATCCGGTGCGATACATCACCAACCACAGCTCCGGCAAAATGGGCTTTGCAATTGCTGCCGCGGCAGCCAAACGCGGCGCGAACGTGACGCTGGTGAGCGGCCCGGTGTCGCTTACCACCCCTGCGTTTGTGCGGCGTATTGATGTAACTACCGCGCTGGAAATGAACGCCGCCGTACAGGCGCATGCTCAACAACAGCATATTTTTATCGGCTGTGCGGCCGTCGCTGATTACCGCGCCGAAACCATTGCCGACGCCAAAATTAAAAAGCAAGGTGATGAATTAACAATAAAAATGGTGAAGAACCCGGATATCGTTGCCGGTGTCGCCGCATTGAAAACTCATCGTCCTTACGTTGTTGGGTTTGCCGCAGAAACGAATAATGTGGAAGAATATGCCCGGCAAAAACGTACCCGCAAAAACCTCGATTTGATTTGCGCGAACGACGTATCGCTGTCCACGCAAGGATTTAACAGCGACAGCAACGCATTGCACCTTTTCTGGCAGGATGGAGATAAAGTCTTACCGCTTGAGCGCAAAGAACTCCTGGGCCAACAATTACTGGACGAGATCGTTACCCGTTATGATGAAAAAAATCGACGTTAAGATTCTGGACCCGCGCGTTGGCGAGCAATTTCCGCTGCCAACGTATGCCACCTCCGGCTCTGCCGGTCTTGACCTGCGCGCCTGTCTCGATGACGCCGTAGAACTGGCGCCGGGTGCAACGACCCTGATCCCGACCGGGCTGGCGATTCACATTGCTGACCCGTCACTGGCAGCGGTGATCCTGCCGCGCTCTGGCCTGGGCCATAAGCATGGCGTCGTGCTGGGTAACCTGGTCGGCCTGATCGACTCTGACTATCAGGGTCAGCTGATGGTATCCGTCTGGAACCGTGGCCAGGACAGCTTCACCATTGAACCGGGCGAGCGTATTGCGCAGATGGTGTTTGTACCGGTGGTGCAGGCAGAATTTAACCTGGTGGCAGACTTCGACGCTACCGACCGTGGCGAAGGCGGCTTCGGCCATTCCGGGCGCAAATAACCGCCCGACAAACACGCATCTCACAGCGCCATAATGCAATAACAAACCGCAAACGTCAGTTTGCGGGTCGCTGTGTGGTTGCCAGCCTGACAAGTGCGTATTTTCAGGGGTATTTTGTAACATGGCAGAAAAACAAACCGCGAAAAGGAATCGTCGCGAAGAAATACTTCAATCTCTGGCTCTGATGCTTGAATCCAGCGACGGCAGTCAACGCATCACCACCGCCAAGCTGGCGGCCTCTGTGGGCGTGTCAGAGGCGGCGCTGTATCGTCATTTCCCGAGCAAAACCCGGATGTTCGACAGCCTGATCGAGTTTATCGAAGATAGCCTGATCACGCGCATCAACCTGATTCTGAAGGATGAAAAAGACACCAGCACGCGTCTGCGTCTGATTGTGCTGCTGATTCTGGGCTTTGGTGAACGTAACCCGGGTCTGACCCGTATTCTTACCGGCCACGCGCTGATGTTTGAACAGGATCGTCTGCAAGGCCGTATAAACCAGCTTTTTGAGCGTATCGAAGCCCAGCTTCGTCAGGTTCTGCGCGAGAAGAAAATGCGGGAAGGTGAGGGATATAATACGGATGAGACGCTGCTGGCAAGCCAGATCCTGGCATTTTGCGAAGGGATGCTCTCCCGGTTTGTGCGCAGCGAGTTTAAATATCGACCAACGGACGATTTTGACGCCCGCTGGCCGTTAGTGGCAGCACAATTACAGTAACGCCATCGCCGGATGGCGGCTTCGCCTTATCCGGCCTACGAACAGGTAGGCCCGGTAAGCGTAGCGCCACCGGGCAACGCAATTAAACCCCGAACTCTTCGCGATACGCTTTTACCGCCGCCAGGTGATCCGCCATCTCAGGCTTCTCTTCCAGATATGCAATCAGGTCTGTCAGCGTGATGATAGAGATCACTTTGCAGCCATAATCGCGTTCCACTTCCTGAATAGCAGAGATGTCGCCACGCCCGCGTTCCTGACGATCAAGCGAAATCAGCACACCCGCAAGCGTTGCACCGTTAGCCTGGATAATCTCCATCGATTCACGGATCGCGGTGCCTGCGGTGATCACGTCATCCACCAGCATCACGCGGCCCTGCAACGCACTGCCGACCAGATTGCCGCCTTCACCGTGGGTTTTGGCCTCTTTACGGTTAAAGCAGTACGGTACGTCGCGGTCATGTTGCTCCGCCAGCGCCACCGCCGTGGTGGTTGCAATTGGAATGCCTTTGTACGCGGGGCCAAACAGCAGATCGAAATCAATCCCGGAATCTACCAGCGCTTCGGCATAGAAGCGGCCTAACAGTGCCAAATCGCGCCCGGTATTAAACAGCCCGGCGTTGAAGAAATACGGGCTTTTACGACCGGATTTCAGCGTGAACTCGCCAAACTTAAGTACCTGCTTGTTAAGCGCAAACTCAATAAACTGGCGCTGATACGATTTCATGGATTTGCTCCTTTGTCTTTTCAGTCTTACAGGCAAAAAAAAGGCGACTCATTGGTCGCCTTAAAATCAATTTTCTAACGCCGCTTTCTGCGTCGCTACAATAGATTCAATACCCCCTCGGGCCAACGCCAGCAAGGTGAGTAGTTCTTCGTGAGTGAATGGCTCGCCTTCTGCCGTGCCCTGCACTTCAATGATGCGACCATCTTCGGTCATCACCACGTTCATGTCGGTTTCTGCGGCAGAATCTTCAACGTATTCCAGATCGCAAAGCGCTTCGCCGTTAACAATACCAACGGAGACAGCAGCAACCATCCCTTTCATTGGGTTGGTTTTCAGCTTACCGGCGGCAACCAGCTTGTTCAGCGCATCTGCCAGCGCCACACAGGCACCGGTAATGGAGGCCGTACGCGTGCCGCCATCGGCCTGGATCACGTCGCAGTCCAGCGTGATGGTGAACTCACCCAGCGTTTTTAAGTCAACCGCGGCGCGGAGCGCACGTGCGATCAGGCGCTGGATCTCCATAGTACGGCCGCCCTGCTTACCTTTTGCCGCTTCACGGGCATTACGGGTATGGGTTGCGCGCGGCAACATACCGTATTCGGCGGTGATCCACCCCTGCCCCTGACCTTTCAGGAAGCGAGGCACGCCCTCTTCGATGGACGCGGTGCAAAGCACCTTGGTGTCACCAAACTCAACCAGCACGGAGCCTTCAGCGTGTTTTGTATAGTTACGGGTCAGGGTGACGGGACGCACCTGGTTGGCGCTACGACCTGCTGGACGCATGATGGATTCTCCGGCTTGAAACGAATGTGGCTGCGCATTATACGGATAAAGGACGCTTATTCCTATCCTGAGAAGCCCCTGAAAGCTATAATCCCCCCATCTCTCCTTTAAAAACGGGAATGTCTATGATCCGCAGTATGACCGCCTACGCCCGGCGTGAAATCAAGGGTAGCTGG
Organism: Enterobacter cloacae complex sp. ECL411; assembly: GCF_021869665.1. Taxonomy (NCBI): domain Bacteria; kingdom Pseudomonadati; phylum Pseudomonadota; class Gammaproteobacteria; order Enterobacterales; family Enterobacteriaceae; genus Enterobacter; species Enterobacter cloacae complex sp. ECL411. The sequence continues at coordinate 128,193 of NZ_CP091486.1, read as the reverse complement.
GGTAGCGCTACCTGGGAAATGCGCTCGGTAAACCAGCGCTATCTGGAAACATATTTCCGTATGCCGGAACAGTTCCGCAGCCTGGAGCCTGTGGTGCGTGAGCGTATCCGTACGCGTCTGACCCGCGGGAAAGTGGAATGTAATTTGCGGTTTGAGCCCGATGCCAGTGCCCAGGGCGAACTGATCCTGAACGAAAAGCTGGCAAAACAGCTGGTTAATGCGGCGAACTGGGTCAAAATGCAAAGCGATGAAGGCGAGATCAACCCGGTTGATATTCTGCGCTGGCCTGGCGTGATGGCCGCCGGAGAGCAGGATCTGGACGCGATTACCGCTGAAATCCTGGCTGCACTCGACGGCACGCTGGATGACTTTATCGTTGCCCGCGAAACCGAAGGCCAGGCGCTGAAAGCGATGATTGAGCAACGCCTTGAAGGCGTGAGCGCCGAAGTGACTAAAGTGCGCGCGCATATGCCAGAAGTGCTGCAATGGCAGCGTGAGCGACTTGTCGCCAAACTGGAAGAGGCGGAAGTTCAGCTGGAAAACAACCGTCTGGAACAAGAGCTGGTGCTGATGGCGCAGCGTGTAGACGTGGCTGAAGAGCTGGATCGTCTGGAAGCGCACGTTAAAGAGACCTACAACATCCTGAAGAAGAAAGAAGCGGTAGGCCGCCGTCTCGACTTTATGATGCAGGAGTTCAACCGCGAGTCGAACACGCTGGCGTCTAAGTCTATCAATGCAGAGGTGACCAATTCAGCAATTGAACTGAAGGTCCTGATTGAGCAGATGCGCGAGCAGATCCAGAATATCGAGTAATACCTTTCAGGGTGGTGTCTGGCACATCACCCATTACTTTTTCTAATCCTTATTTATCCTTACTTTCTTTTTCTCCCGCCTTATCACAAGCCCGCCTGCCATGCGTTGATAAATTTCTGTAGGGCAAATCCCCTCGCCTTAGAAAATCTCAATCGTGATCTTGCGCACAAATCGCTAATCTCCTCCTCTTCATTCCGGAGGGTTTATGCTGCTTCACATTCTCTATCTTATTGGCATTACCGCAGAAGCCATGACCGGCGCGCTCGCCGCCGGACGTCGCCGTATGGACACCTTCGGCGTGATCATTATTGCCACGGCCACTGCGCTCGGCGGCGGGTCCGTGCGCGATATCCTGCTTGGCCATTATCCGCTCGGCTGGGTAAAAAACCCTGAATACGTCATTATCGTGGCAACGGCAGCCGTGTTAACCACGATTGTAGCCCCGGTGATGCCTCATCTGCGCCGCTTGTTCCTGGTGCTGGATGCGCTTGGGCTGATTGTTTTTTCCATCATTGGCGCACAAATTGCTCTCGATATGGGTGAAGGCCCGGTTATCGCCACCATTGCGGCGGTGATCACGGGCGTGTTTGGCGGGGTGCTGCGCGATATGTTCTGCAAACGTATCCCGCTGGTTTTCCAGAAGGAACTGTATGCCGGCATCTCCTTTGCCGCGGCAGTGCTTTATGTCGCCTTGCAGCACTATGTCACCAACCACGATGTGGTGGTTATCTCCACGCTGCTGTTTGGTTTCACCGCGCGTATGCTGGCATTGCGCCTGAAGCTGGGCCTGCCGGTTTTTCATTACAAGCACAATGCGCATTAAGGTCAGAACCCGTTAATGTGCTGCTCAGCCAGCCACCTTGCCAGCCTATCAACAGGAGGCGCATGCAGCCAGTTAACGACCTGCTGCGCCTTCTCTTCACCTGTTCCCGGCAAAGCCTGCCAGTCAGCGGCGCTCCGCTGATTCAGCGCCTGCCACGACGCCGCCCCAACCGCATTCAGCGTGGCTTTTGTCAGCGGGATCCCCATCGCTGTGACCCAGCGAATAAAAGGTTGCTTGCGCACCATATTAAAACGATGCCAGAGCGATAACCCGCGCCCGGCGGAAAAGCCAGGCGTGGACTGTAGCTGCGCCTGCGTCAGTGTTAACCACGAAAAAATATGCTCGAAACGATGCGCCTGATGAAGCGTTCGCCAGCCCGCCTCGCCTAACCCCTCGATCCCTAGCCCTTGTTTCGAGCTAAGCCACGTCAACCGGGCAAAGAACTGTTCCATACACGCTGGTGAGGCATAAAAACAGGTCAGCGAGTGGTACTGCAGGGCCGGAGGTTCTGGTTTTTCCCTGTTCGCTCCCCGCCAGACAACTCGATCGAATCGGGGGATCCCCTGCCCGGCGAGGCTTATCAGAACCTGATCGCCGGGAACAATATCCAGCCGCTGCCAGCGTGTGACCGACCCCAGGCTCACCCGCCGCACCTGTTTATCATCAAGCTTTACTGGATCCAGTTCGGCTACAACGGACACCTTGCCCGTTCGCCCGACGCCAAACTGTATCCCTCGTACTTCAGCAACCTGAGCGACAGGCGTATATTTCCATGCGACAACCCAACGGCCTTCACCGGGTAACCAACCGTCGCCCGCGGGTTCATCCGCTGAACGCACCACAATGCCGTCCGTGGCAAAGGGCAATGCTGTTGTATGCCACGCTGAACGCTGCGCTTCGACCGCATTCACAGACGCGGCGGGCAGCGTATAACGCGCCGTCAGGGTGAACCCGGCTTTTGACAACGCATCCAGAGATACCTGCATCTCTTTAGGTCCATCCGGCCAGGCCCAGATAAACACGCCGAGCTGCCTGAGAAGTGCGCTATCGTTATGACGCATCATGGCGCCCGCCACTTTTGCCCGCATGTTCATCCCCCCCATCTGACGCTGGATGTGGTTTTCATGAATCCAGAACAGTTCACCCTGTAAGACGCTATTTGCCAGGGGGCCGGACAGGTTTTGCGGAACAGAGGGGATTGATCGAACCTGCGCCGTCCAGTCTTCACCTTTCACACCGTTGCCACGGCTAATGGCCCGGACAAGCTTCCCGCCCTGGTACACCAGCGTCACAGCCACGCCATCCACTTTGGGCTGCATCCAGAGATGTTGCCGGGCTCGCATCCACTGGCTGAGCTCAGCTTTACTGGCAACCTTATGCACGCCCGTATGCGCAACCGGGTGTGTCACACTACCTGTCAGAGGTGGCGGTCTCTCTTCGGAAGAGACATGACCAAAGCAGCGCTGCCACTGGTTCAACCGCGCGTTAAGCTGATCGTAAACCCCGTCATCAACGTCACTGACTCCCTGCTTCCAGTAAGCATCGTCCCAGCGTTTGATCTGCGCGCTCAGCGCTACAATTTCCTTTTCTGCTTTTGCCTGCGACCATACCGGGCATACCGCTAACCCGGTGCTACACCACAACAGCGCAAACCCGCTTATCCATCGCCACATTATTACCCCTCCTTTGCGTTGGAGGAGGTATAACCCGGTATTGAAAACGACGCGAATGGCAACGTTACGCTTTACGAGGCGTTATCCAGCGTTTCTTTTTGTTGCTGCAAACCGCAGACAAAACCTGAAAACGGCACGCAAAATTTAATCATCCACGGGAAAAAGTGTGACAAAGGCTACGTCACACAGCGGCGACGTGTATAATAAGCCCGTATGTAGGACTTCTTCGTTAACACATACAAAAGACTCTCATGGCTCAAGGCACGCTTTATATTGTTTCTGCCCCTAGTGGCGCGGGTAAATCCAGCCTTATTCAGGCACTGTTAAAAACCCAACCGCTGTACGATACACAGGTTTCTGTTTCTCACACCACGCGAGCACCGCGTCCGGGTGAGGTGCACGGTGAACACTATTTCTTTGTGAATCACGACGAATTCAGAGCGATGATTGGCAGAGACGCGTTTCTTGAACACGCAGAAGTATTCGGTAACTACTACGGTACTTCGCGTGAAACCATTGAGCAGGTTCTGGCGACCGGCGTGAACGTGTTCCTGGATATCGACTGGCAGGGCGCGCAGCAAATTCGTAAGAAAATGCCTGATTCGCGCAGTATTTTTATTCTACCGCCATCGAAAGATGAACTGGATCGCCGCCTGCGGGGTCGCGGCCAGGACAGCGAAGAAGTTATCGCGAAGCGTATGGCACAGGCTGTTGCAGAAATGAGCCATTACGCGGAATATGATTACCTTATTGTGAATGATGATTTTGATGCCGCGCTGAGCGATCTCAAAACTATCCTTCGCGCAGAACGTCTGCGTATGAGCCGCCAGAAGCAGCGACATGACGCATTAATCACCAAACTGTTGGCAGACTGAACCCACTTTCAGTATCATGCCCAGTCATTTCTTCACCTGTGGAGCATTTTAAGTATGGCACGCGTAACTGTTCAGGACGCTGTAGAGAAAATTGGTAACCGTTTTGACCTGGTACTGGTCGCCGCGCGTCGCGCTCGTCAGATGCAGGTAGGCGGTAAAGATCCGCTGGTACCGGAAGAAAACGATAAAACCACCGTTATTGCACTTCGCGAAATCGAAGAAGGTCTGATCAACAACCAGATCCTCGACGTGCGTGAGCGCCAGGAGCAGCAAGAGCAGGAAGCCGCAGAACTGCAGGCCGTAACCGCCATTGCTGAAGGTCGTCGTTAATTAAACCTGCGGGTCGCCCTTGTATCTGTTTGAAAGCCTGAATCAACTGATTCAAACCTACCTGCCTGAAGACCAGATTAAGCGTCTTCAGCAGGCGTATCTCGTTGCACGTGACGCTCACGAGGGCCAGACACGTTCAAGCGGTGAACCCTATATCACGCACCCGGTAGCGGTGGCCTGTATTCTGGCCGAGATGAAACTCGACTACGAAACGCTCATGGCCGCCCTGCTGCATGACGTGATTGAAGATACCCCTGCCACCTACCAGGACATGGAACAGCTGTTTGGCAAAAGCGTTGCCGAGCTGGTGGAAGGGGTCTCTAAGCTTGATAAGCTGAAATTCCGCGATAAGAAAGAGGCGCAGGCCGAAAACTTTCGCAAGATGATCATGGCGATGGTGCAGGATATCCGCGTCATTCTCATCAAACTTGCTGACCGCACCCACAATATGCGCACGCTGGGCTCACTTCGCCCGGATAAACGTCGCCGCATCGCCCGAGAAACCCTCGAAATCTACAGTCCGCTGGCGCACCGTTTAGGTATTCATCACATTAAAACCGAGCTGGAAGAGCTGGGTTTTGAAGCGTTATACCCGAACCGCTATCGCGTGATTAAAGAGGTGGTGAAAGCCGCTCGCGGTAACCGTAAAGAGATGATTCAAAAGATCCTCTCTGAAATCGAAGGGCGCTTGCAGGAAGCCGGTATTCCGTGCCGCGTCAGCGGTCGCGAAAAGCATTTGTACTCTATCTACTGCAAAATGGTGCTCAAAGAGCAGCGTTTCCACTCGATCATGGATATCTACGCGTTCCGCGTCATCGTCCACGACTCTGACACCTGCTACCGCGTGCTGGGGCAGATGCATAGCCTGTACAAGCCACGTCCGGGGCGCGTCAAAGATTACATCGCCATTCCAAAAGCGAACGGATATCAATCTTTGCACACCTCCATGATTGGCCCGCACGGCGTTCCGGTTGAGGTGCAAATTCGTACCGAAGACATGGATCAGATGGCGGAAATGGGTGTCGCGGCGCACTGGGCTTATAAAGAGCACGGCGGCGAAAGCAGCACCACCGCGCAAATCCGCGCCCAGCGCTGGATGCAGAGCCTGCTGGAGCTGCAACAGAGTGCAGGTAGCTCGTTTGAATTTATCGAGAGCGTTAAATCCGATCTCTTCCCGGATGAGATTTACGTTTTCACGCCGGAAGGGCGCATTGTCGAACTGCCTGCGGGCGCGACGCCGGTCGACTTCGCTTACGCCGTGCATACCGATATCGGCCATGCCTGCGTGGGTGCCCGCGTCGACAGGCAGCCTTATCCGCTGTCGCAGCCGCTCTTCAGCGGGCAGACTGTCGAAATTATTACCGCGCCGGGCGCACGTCCTAACGCCGCCTGGCTGAACTTTGTCGTGAGCTCAAAAGCGCGCGCAAAAATCCGCCAGCTGCTGAAAAATCTCAAGCGCGACGACTCCGTTAGCCTGGGACGTCGTCTGCTCAATCACGCGCTGGGTGGCAGCCGCAAACTGGCAGAGATCCCACCAGAAAACATTCAGCATGAGCTGGAGCGTATGAAGCTCGCCTCGCTGGATGACCTGCTGGCAGAGATTGGCCTCGGAAACGCCATGAGCGTGGTCGTGGCGAAGAACCTGCAACAGGGCGAAACGACAGCCGTTCCTGCTAACGCGCAAAATCATGGTCACCTGCCAATCAAAGGCGCTGACGGGGTGCTCATCACCTTCGCCAAATGCTGCCGCCCTATCCCGGGCGACCCGATTATTGCGCACGTCAGCCCGGGTAAAGGGCTGGTGATCCACCACGAATCTTGCCGTAACATCCGTGGCTATCAGAAAGAGCCTGAGAAGTTCATGGCGGTCGAATGGGATAAAGAGACAGCGCAGGAATTTATCACTGAAATCAAGGTGGATATGTTTAACCACCAGGGTGCACTGGCGAACCTGACGGCAGCGATCAACACGGCCTCGTCAAACATTCAGAGCCTGAATACTGAAGAAAAAGATGGCCGCGTTTACAGCGCCTTTATTCGCCTGACCGCCCGTGACCGCGTACATCTGGCCAATATTATGCGCAAGATCCGCGTGATGCCGGATGTCATTAAAGTCACCCGTAACCGAAACTAGCATTATGAATTCAACACGTTACGAGCGAATCTGCGAAATGCTCGCCAGGCGTCAGCCTGATCTGACGGTCTGCATGGAGCAGGTCCATAAACCTCATAACGTCTCTGCTATCGTTCGCACCGCAGATGCCGTCGGCGTGCATGAAGTCCACGCCGTCTGGCCAGGCGCACGTATGCGTACCATGGCCTCCACCGCCGCAGGCAGCAACAGCTGGGTATCCGTGAAAACTCACCAGACTATTGGTGAAGCGGTCTCGCACCTGAAAGGGCGTGGCATGCAGGTTCTGGCAACCAACCTCTCTGCTAAAGCCGTGGATTTCCGTGAGATCGACTACACCCGTCCGACCTGCATTTTAATGGGCCAGGAGAAAACGGGGATCACGCAGGAAGCACTGGATTTGGCTGACCGGGACATCATCATTCCGATGATCGGCATGGTCCAGTCACTCAACGTGTCGGTCGCCTCAGCGCTGATCCTGTATGAAGCGCAGCGCCAGCGTCAGAATGCCGGAATGTACGAGCGCAGCAACAGCATGCTGCCGGAAGAGGAGCAGCAGCGCCTGCTGTTTGAAGGTGGCTATCCGGTGCTGGCTCGCGTTGCGAAGCAGAAGAAATTGCCTTACCCCCACGTCAACGCGCAGGGCGAAATTGAAGCCGATGCCGAGTGGTGGTCCACCATGCAGTACGCAGGGTAAATCATGAAAGGCCGCCTGCTGGACGCCATACCGCTCAACAGCCTGACGGGCGTGGGCGCGGCACAAAGCAGTAAACTGGCGAAGATTGGCCTGCACACCGTGCAGGATCTCCTGCTCCACCTCCCCCTGCGTTACGAAGACCGTACTCAACTTTATAAAATTGGCGATCTGCTGCCCGCTATTTACGCCACCGTTGAAGGGGAAGTGCTGAACTGCAACATCACCTTTGGCGGACGCAAGATGATGACCTGCCAGATCAGCGACGGCACCGGCATTCTCACCATGCGCTTTTTCAACTTCAATGCGGCGATGAAAAACAGCCTTGCCACCGGACGACGCGTACTTGCGTACGGTGAAGCCAAACGGGGCAAATACGGCGCGGAGATGATCCACCCGGAATACCGCGTGCAGGGCGATCTCAGCTCACCTGAGCTACAGGAGACGCTCACCCCGGTCTATCCAACCACCGAAGGCATTAAGCAGGCCACGCTGCGCAAGCTCACCGACCAGGCGCTGGAGCTGCTCGATACCTGCGCCATTAACGAGCTGCTGCCGCCGGAGCTGGCGCAGGGCATGATGAGCCTGCCGGAGGCGTTGCGCACCCTGCACCGTCCGCCGCCGACGCTTCAGCTCATAGACTTAGAAAGCGGTAAACACCCCGCACAACGGCGTCTTATCCTTGAGGAGTTACTGGCTCATAACCTGAGCATGCTGGCACTGCGCGCCGGTGCGCAGCGTTTCCACGCTCAGCCTTTAGGCCCGCATGATGAGCTCAAAGATAAGCTGCTGGCCTCACTCCCGTTTAAACCCACCGGCGCACAGGCGCGGGTTACCGCCGAGATTGAACGCGATATGGCGCTGAATGTGCCGATGATGCGCCTGGTGCAGGGCGACGTGGGTTCCGGGAAAACGCTGGTTGCCGCGCTGGCCGCTTTACGCGCTATCGCCCACGGCAAGCAGGTGGCGCTGATGGCGCCGACAGAACTGCTGGCCGAGCAGCACGCCAACAATTTCCGTAACTGGTTCGCCCCACTGGGGATCGAAGTGGGCTGGCTGGCCGGGAAGCAGAAGGGCAAAGCACGTCTTGCGCAGCAGGAAGCCATTGCCAGCGGGCAGGTGCAGATGATTGTCGGCACGCACGCCATTTTCCAGGAACAGGTGCAGTTTAACGGCCTGGCGCTGGTCATTATCGACGAACAACACCGCTTTGGTGTTCATCAGCGTCTGGCGCTGTGGGAGAAAGGTCTGCAACAGGGCTTCCACCCGCATCAGCTGATCATGACCGCCACGCCGATTCCGCGCACCCTGGCGATGACGGCCTATGCCGATCTGGATACCTCCACCATCGACGAGTTGCCGCCGGGCCGAACGCCGGTGACCACGGTTGCCATACCGGACACGCGGCGCAGCGACATCATTGACCGCGTGCGCAACGCCTGTACGCAGGAAGGGCGTCAGGCGTACTGGGTCTGCACCCTGATTGAAGAGTCTGAGCTGCTGGAAGCGCAGGCTGCCGAAGCCACATGGGAAGAGTTAAAGCTCGCCCTGCCAGAGCTGAACGTCGGTCTGGTTCACGGGCGCATGAAGCCTGCCGAGAAGCAGGCGGTGATGCAGTTGTTCAAACAGGGCGAGCTGCACTTACTCGTTGCGACCACGGTTATCGAAGTGGGCGTGGATGTGCCGAACTCCAGCCTGATGATTATTGAGAACCCGGAGCGTCTGGGCCTGGCGCAGCTCCACCAGCTACGAGGCCGCGTGGGCCGTGGTGCGATCGCCTCTCACTGCGTGCTGCTCTACAAAGCCCCGCTGTCGAAAACCGCGCAGATGCGTTTGCAGGTATTACGCGACAGCAATGACGGCTTCGTCATTGCGCAAAAAGATCTGGAGATCCGCGGCCCGGGCGAACTGCTGGGCACGCGTCAGACGGGTAACGCCGAATTTAAAGTGGCGGATTTGCTGCGTGATCAGGCCATGATCCCCGAAGTACAACGCCTTGCGCGTCATATTCATGAACGCTACCCCGAACAGGCGGCAGCGTTAATTGAACGCTGGATGCCGGAAACCGAGCGGTATTCCAACGCCTGACGGTCAGCCAAACATCGGCAGCATCAGGTAGAGCTTAATGACCAGCGCGTTGACGATATCAATGAAGAATGCGCCCACCATCGGCACCACCAGAAACGCCATGTGCGACGGGCCGAACCGTTCGGTGATCGCCTGCATATTCGCGATGGCCGTTGGTGTCGCTCCCAGACCAAATCCACAGTGACCCGCAGCCAGTACCGCCGCATCATAGTTTTTGCCCATCATGCGCCAGGTAACAAAGATGGCATACAGCGCCATAAACACGGCCTGTACCGCCAGGATCGCCACCATCGGCAGCGCCAGCGAGGCCAGCTCCCACAGCTTGAGGCTCATCAGCGCCATCGCCAGGAACAGCGACAGGCTGACGTTCCCCAGCACGGACACCGCGCGTTCGAAGACGCGGTAGAAGCCCATCTGCGCCAGACCGTTGCTCAGGATCACCCCGATAAACAGCACGCAGACAAAGGTTGGCAGTTCGAAAGCCGTTCCCGCCAGCCATTGCGCAACGATTTTGCCCACGGTGAGGCAGATGGCAATCATGGCGATGGTTTCAATCATCACCAGCGAGGTGATGCTGCGACCAACGTCCGGTTTTTCGAACGCGGTCGGCACCATTTCATCGTCTGGTCTGCCTTCCGGCGTAGTGGAATGTTTCACCAGATAGCGCGCCACCGGGCCGCCAATCAGCCCGCCAAGCACCAGGCCAAAGGTCGCGCAGGCCATTGCCACTTCCGTTGCGTTTTCAAAGCCATAGCGTTCGATGAACAGCTTGCTCCACGCCGCGCCCGTTCCGTGGCCACCTGACAGGGTAATCGACCCCGCCAGCAGACCCATCAGCGGATCCAACCCCAGCAGCGACGCCATACCGATGCCGATGGCGTTTTGCATCAGCAGCAGGCCCACCACAACAATCAGAAACACGCCCAGCACCTTGCCGCCTGAACGCAGGCTTGCGAGGTTAGCGTTTAGGCCGATAGTGGCAAAGAAGGCCAGCATCAACGGATCTTTCAGGGACATATCAAAATCAATTTCCCAGCCCATGCTTTTTTTCAGCACCAGCAGGGCAAGCGCCACCAGCAATCCACCGGCTACAGGTTCAGGAATGGTGTACTTTTTCAGAAAGGAAACACTGTGTACCAACTTGCGACCAAGCAGAAGAACCAGCGTTGCGGCAACAAGGGTCGACAACGTATCGAGATGAATCATAAAAGGCTCCTGTTATGCGCGTGTTCCATACACACGCGGCGTTATCCTGGGCCGGGTGTTGCTCGTCATGAGCCGCCGGCGCGAAAAGTGTAATTTTTTTTTCCTGTTCGTTGTAGAAAACCTGTTCACACCGGCAGATTTTCTCTCTTTTTTTTGCTGGCAATCGTTTGCTTTTACCAGGTGGTCAGCTAAAATGCCCGCTTTTCCACCGTGGGATTGCCGCCGATGTCTGTTAACACTCTGGAGTCTGCTGATGCGCAACCGATTGCGCAGAAGCAAAACAGTGAACTGATTTACCGCCTTGAAGATCGTCCCCCGCTACCTCAAACCCTGTTTGCCGCCTGCCAGCATCTGCTGGCGATGTTCGTTGCGGTCATCACGCCGGCTCTGCTGATTTGTCAGGCGCTGGGGTTACCGGCGCAGGATACGCAACACATCATCAGTATGTCTCTGTTCGCTTCCGGTGTAGCCTCCATCATTCAAATTAAAGCCTGGGGTCCGGTGGGTTCGGGGTTGCTGTCGATTCAGGGCACCAGCTTTAACTTTGTGGCGCCGCTGATCATGGGCGGTACGGCACTGAAAACCGGCGGCGCAGATGTCCCGACGATGATGGCGGCGCTATTCGGCACCCTGATGCTGGCAAGCTGCACAGAGATGATCATCTCCCGCGTTCTGCACCTTGCGCGCCGGGTGATCACCCCGCTGGTCTCCGGCGTGGTGGTGATGATTATCGGCCTGTCGCTGATTCAGGTGGGTCTGACCTCCATCGGGGGCGGCTACGCGGCAATGAGCGACCATACCTTCGGCGCGCCGAAAAACCTGCTGCTGGCAGGCGTGGTGCTGGCGATCATTATTCTGCTTAACCGCCAGCGTAACCCGTACCTGCGCGTGGCTTCGCTGGTGATCGCCATGGCGGCCGGTTACCTGCTGGCGTGGGCGCTGGGCATGCTGCCGGAAAACACCACCCCAACCAACAGCGCGTTGATTACCGTGCCAACGCCGCTCTACTACGGCCTGGGCATTGACTGGAGTCTGCTCCTGCCACTGATGCTGGTCTTTATGATCACCTCGCTGGAAACCATTGGCGATATCACTGCCACCTCCGACGTGTCCGAGCAGCCGGTCTCCGGCCCGCTGTACATGAAACGTCTGAAAGGCGGCGTGCTGGCGAACGGACTGAACTCGTTTGTCTCGGCGGTGTTCAACACATTCCCGAACTCCTGCTTCGGCCAGAACAATGGCGTGATCCAGTTGACCGGCGTGGCCAGCCGCTACGTGGGCTTCGTGGTGGCGCTGATGCTGGTGGTCCTCGGCCTGTTCCCGGCGGTAAGCGGGTTTGTGCAGCACATCCCTGAGCCGGTCCTGGGCGGCGCGACGCTGGTCATGTTCGGTACCATCGCGGCCTCCGGCGTGCGTATCGTCTCCCGCGAGCCGCTGAACCGCCGCGCAATCATGATTATTGCGCTGTCTCTCGCCGTAGGACTTGGCGTCTCCCAGCAGCCGTTGATTTTGCAGTTTGCCCCGGACTGGGTGAAAAACCTGCTCTCTTCCGGCATCGCCGCGGGCGGTATTACCGCTATCGTGCTGAATCTCATTTTCCCGCCTGAAAAGAACTGATCCCCACACGGCAGGCTGTCAATGCCTGCCGTGACATCTCTTTACACCATTCCCGCCTTGAGCATTGCGCATAAATCGTGCATAACACCCTTATGTGCGTTTCGCGGGAAGGAAGACCATGAAATTTATTGGAAAGCTGCTTATCTATCTTCTGGTAGCCCTGCTCATTGTAGTGCTCGCCTTTTATTTTCTGCTCCAGACCCGCTGGGGCGCATCGCAGGTCAGTAGCTGGATCACGGTGAATACCGATTACGAGCTCAACTTTGACCTGATGGATCACCGCTTTTCATCCCCTTCTCACATTCTTCTGGAAAACGTTACCTTCGGACGAGATGGCAAACCGGCCACGCTGGTCGCTAAAAAAGTGGATATTGGCTTAAGCAGCCGCCAGATCACCGACCCGCTGCATATGGACGCCATCACCCTGTTCGATGGCACGCTGAATTTATCTCCACAGACGGCGCCGCTGCCGTTCCAGGCCGATCGTCTGCAACTGAATAACATGGCCTTTAACAGCCCGAATACGGAGTGGGATCTCAGTGCGCAAAAGGTGACCGGCGGCGTCAGCCCGTGGCAGCCCGAGGCGGGGAACGTACTGGGGAAAAATGCGCAAATCCAGATGAGCGCCGGGTCGCTCACGCTCAACGGCATACCGGCCAACAACGTGCTGATTCAGGGACAACTCAACGGCAAAGAGGTGGTGCTCAATACCATCGGTGCCGATATGGCGCGCGGCTCGCTTACGGGGTCGGCTCAGCGTAATGCCGACGGTGGCTGGGTTATCGACACCCTGCGTCTGAATGAGATACGCCTGCAAAGCGACAAATCGCTGCTGGATTTCTTCGCCCCTCTCTCCACCCTGCCTTCGTTACAGATTGGGCGGCTGGAAGTGACCGATGCCCGTCTACAGGGGCCAGACTGGGCGGTAACCGACCTCGATCTCAGCCTGCGTAACCTCACCCTGAGTAAAGGTGACTGGCAAAGCCAGGAGGGACGGTTATCCCTGAACGCCAGCGAATTTATCTACGGCTCGCTGCATCTTTTTGATCCTATCCTGAACGCGGAATTCTCCCCGCAGGGCATTGCGCTGCGTCAGTTCACTTCCCGCTGGGAAGGGGGCATGGTGCGCACCTCCGGCAACTGGCTGCGCGACGGGAACGCGCTGGTGCTGGACGACGTTGCCATTGCCGGGCTGGAATATACGCTTCCGGAAAACTGGAAAACGCTGTGGATGGATCCGCTTCCGGCATGGCTGAACAGCGTGACGCTGAAAAAATTCGGCCTGAGCCGCAACCTGGTGATCGACATCGATCCGGCGTTCCCATGGCAGATCACCTCCCTCGACGGTTATGGCGCTAATCTGCGTCTGGCGCAAGACCACAAGTGGGGCGTGTGGGGCGGTAACGCAACCCTGAACGGGGCGGCAGCAACCTTTAACCGCGTCGACGTGCGACGCCCGTCGCTGGCGCTGAATGCCAACGCCGCAACGGTAAACATTACCGACCTGAGCGCCTTTACCGAGAAAGGGATCCTGGAAGCGACCGCCACCGTGTCACAGCTGCCACAGCGACAAACCACCGTGAGCCTGAACGGGCGCGGCGTACCACTCAACGTCTTGCAGCAGTGGGGCTGGCCAGCGCTGCCGATTGCGGGCGACGGCAATATTCAGCTCACCGCCAGCGGCAGCGTGCAGGCGAATGCGCCGCTGAAGCCGACGGTGAACGGGAAGCTGAGCGCGGTAAATATGGATAAACAGCAGGTGCAGCAGACGATGACCGGCGGGATGGTGTCGGCGGTGGCTCCGGCACAGTAAAAAGCCGGGTGGCGGCTTCGCCTTACCCGGCCTACGAGGTTTTGGTTCCTTCTACCGTGGGTGAGGGCATCAGACCGCATAATTACCGTAGGCCCGGTAAGCGAAGCGCCACCGGGCATTTTTACGGCTCAGAGGTGAACCACCACCTCATCCCCGTCGGCTTTCACCACCACACCCCACTCGCTGCCCACATGTGAACCGCCTTTTACGCCGCCGACCTTCTGCACGTTGCGCAAGCACACCGACCAGTTTTGCGCATCTCCCGCGCAGGTAAAGGTCACGACGTCGCCCTGACGTGACGCCTTCAGCGTAAACACCACAGAACCGTCCGCCGCAGGCACTTCGCTCACCGCCGTTGCGCCATCGCTCAGGTTGAAGAGCTGGAAGGCCGTCCCCTCGTGCCACGCATAGTCTGGCTTCTGGTTATTGTTACCCAGCGCCAGCAGCGTGTTGTCGCGCACATAGACCGGCAGGCTCATGAAATCGTGCTGCTGCTTATGCCAGCGGCTACCCTCGATTTCATCGTTGTGCCACAGGTGCGTCCAGCGCCCTTCCGGCAGCCAGAACTGCACATCGCCCGCCTCGGAGAACACCGGCGCCACCATCATCGAATCCCCCAGCATGTACTGGCGGTCGAGGTAATCGCACGCCGGGTCGTCCGGGAACTCCAGCATCATCGCCCGCAGCATCGGCGTGCCGAACTCGCGGGCCAGCGCAGCCTGACGATACAGGTACGGCATCAGCTGGCATTTCAGCTGGGTGAAGTGGCGCACCACGTCGCAGGACTCGTCATCGTACGCCCACGGCACACGGTAGGATTTGCTGCCGTGCAGGCGGCTGTGGCTGGAGAACAGCCCGAAAGCGCACCAGCGCTTATAGACGTGCGCCGGAGCGGTGTTTTCAAACCCGCCGATATCGTGGCTCCAGAATCCGAAGCCGGACAGGCCAATCGACAGCCCGCCGCGCAGGCTTTCCGCCATCGATTCATAGTTGGCGTAGCAGTCGCCGCCCCAGTGCACCGGGAACTGTTGCGCTCCCACGGAGGCAGAACGGGCAAACAGCACCGCCTCTTCTTCTCCCACCGTCTCTTTCAGCACGTTCCACACCAGTTCGTTGTAGATGTAGGCGTAATGGTTGTGCATCTTTTGCGGATCGGAACCGTCAAACCACTGGACGTCCGTCGGGATACGCTCGCCGAAGTCGGTCTTGAAGCAGTCGACGCCGATCTCCACCAGGCCTTTCAGCTTGTCGGCGTACCACCGGCACGCGTCCGGGTTGGTGAAGTCGTAGATCGCCAGCCCCGGCTGCCATTTGTCCCACTGCCACAGGGAGCCGTCCGGGCGCTTGAGCAGGTAGCCCTTCTCTTTCAGCTCACGGAAGATCGGCGATTTCTGGCCGATGTACGGGTTGATCCACACGCAGACCTTCAGCCCTTTCTCTTTCAGGCGGCGGATCATCCCTTCCGGGTCGGGGAAGGTCACCGGGTCCCACTCAAAATCGCACCACTGGAAGGCTTTCATCCAGAAGCAGTCGAAGTGGAACACGTGCAGCGGCAGGTCGCGCTCGGCCATGCCGTCGATAAAGCTGTTGACCGTCGCTTCGTCGTAGTTAGTGGTGAAGGAGGTGGTCAGCCACAGGCCGAACGACCACGCAGGCGGCAGCGCCGGACGGCCGGTGAAGCGGGTATAGCGGTTCAGCACTTCTTTCGGCGTCGGGCCGTCGATCACGAAGTACTCCAGATACTCCCCTTCCACGCTGAACTGCACTTTGGAGACTTTTTCGGAGCCGACTTCAAACGAGACATTTTCCGGGTGATTCACCAGCACGCCATAACCACGGTTGGTCAGGTAGAACGGGATGTTTTTGTAGGACTGCTCGGTGCTGGTGCCGCCGTCGCGGTTCCAGGTTTCGACCGTCTGACCGTTGCGCACCAGGGCGGTGAAGCGCTCGCCCAGGCCATACACAGTTTCCCCCACGCCCAGATCCAGACGTTCAAACACATAGTTGCGATCGGTGTTGGTATCCTGCACGTAGCCGTTGTTTTTCAGCTGGCTGCCGGTAATGCGCTGGCCGTTGCGCAGGAAATCCAGCGCCCAGAACTCGCCTTTGGTGACGCGCACGCTGGCGCTGCCGCTTTTCAGCTCGGCAAATTCGGCGTTGTTTTCAATCTCAACTTTTACATCCTTCAGAACGTTCAGCGGATAGTGCGGGCCGTTGTTCAGCGCGCCCTGGAAATGCTCGATGCGCACCCCGATAATCCCTTCCTGCGGAGCAAACAGGCGCACCGTGAACATCAACGTGTCGAGCTGCCAGGTGCGTTCGCGCACGTCACGCGGCGCCACATACACCACCAGGTCATTGCCCTGCTGCTCCACGTCGAACACCTGTACCGGATACGTCACGTTAAGGCCCGGTTGGATAAGCCAGTTTCCATCACTGATTTTCATGCTTACGTCCTCTTAGTTCTGCAATTCTTTGCTGACCGGCAGGTTTTCAAACTCCTCCTGATTGCGGCGCGCGCCCTGCGCCAGCTCGCGCAGGATTTTGGTCAGGAAGGGGGTTTTCAGCGTGTAGTAGCGTCTGGCGATAATGGCGCTCAGCACGTAGCAG
The DNA here is from genome assembly GCF_021869665.1 of Enterobacter cloacae complex sp. ECL411. Classification (NCBI taxonomy): domain Bacteria; kingdom Pseudomonadati; phylum Pseudomonadota; class Gammaproteobacteria; order Enterobacterales; family Enterobacteriaceae; genus Enterobacter; species Enterobacter cloacae complex sp. ECL411. The sequence goes on along the minus strand of NZ_CP091486.1, from coordinate 111,520 downwards.
ATCGCCGGAGCCAGCGTAAACAGACCGATAATGATGCTGATGGTCGCGCTGTTCTGGGTCTTGGCTGCCGCGTCGTAGCCGCCGCCTGCCAGCATCCAGCCGATCATCGCCCCGCCCAGCGCCAGGCCGAGTTTCAGCACGAACAGCGTGCCCGCAAAGCTGATGCCGGTCAGACGTTTGCCGTTAGTCCATTCGCCGTAGTCGACGGTATCGGACATCATGACCCACTGAATCGGCGTCACCAGTTGGTGCAGCACGCCGATAACGAAGATGAAGCCGAACATCAGCACGGTGGCATGCATCGGCACGAAGAACATCGCCACGCTGACCACCGCCAGCGCGGCGTTGGTCCACCAGAAGATGCTGACCTTGCACTTCCAGTCGGTGAGCGGTTTCGCCAGCGCCGAGCCAATCAGGTTGCCGACGCAGTAGGTGGTCAGGAACGCGACGAACACCTCCGGCGAGCCCATGATCCAGGTGCAGTAGTACATCATCGCGCCGCCGCGCACGCAGACGGCGAGAATGTTGAGGATGGTCAGCACGCCGACGATGCGCCACTGGTCGTTTTGCCAGATATCACGCAGATCTTCACGCATGGAGGTAGTACTCGGCGGCACCTGGATGCGCTCTTTGGTGGTGAAGAAGCAGAACGCCAGCATCAGGAACGCGACCACCGACAGCACGGCGATCCCGCCCTGGAAGCCGAAGGCTTTGTCATCCCCGCCAATCAGGTTCACCAGCGGCATCATCAGCACCGTGGAGAGCATGCCGCCCGCCGTCGCCAGCACGAAGCGCCAGGACTGGAGGGAGATACGCTGCGTCGGGTCGTTGGTGATCACGCCGCCCAGCGCGCAGTACGGGATATTGACCACGGTATAGAGCAGGGTCAGCAGCGTGTAGGTGATGGCGGCATAAACCATTTTGCCGTTAAGGCTGAGGTCCGGCGTGGTATACGCCAGCACGCAGACGATGCCGAACGGGATCGCGCCGAACAAAATCCACGGGCGGAACTTGCCCCAGCGGCTGCGGGTGCGGTCGGCAATCAGCCCCATGCACGGGTCGGAGATCGCATCCAGCGCGCGGGCCAGCAGGAACATGGTGCCGACAAACCCGGCGGGAATACCAAAAATATCGGTGTAGAAAAACATCATGTAAAGCATGACGTTATCAAAAATGATATGGCTGGCGGCGTCTCCCATGCCGTAGCCAATCTTCTCTTTTACTGACAATACTTCGCTCATATTTTTATCCTTCACGCTGTAGGGGGCGCTGAGACCGGTTGCATTGGTTTTAAACCATTGTTTCAGGAGCGGGTATTGCGTTTTCTGGTTAGCAGATTACGTTTCTTGTTTTTTGTGATCGGGATAAAGGTTGGTGAGCACAAAATGCTAACCTGAGGATTTTCTTAAGAATTAGCTGAAACAGGGGGATTCAGGTCAAAAGAGAGGTGAAAAAAGTGGTGTGGGGTATGTGGTAAATGCCTGAAAGTAGCTATAATGCGCCCCGCCTCCATGTAGCAATCGAGGCGCGGAAGATCGTCATCTCCGGTGAGGTGGCTGGACTTCAAATCCAGTTGGGGGCGCCAGCGTTCCCGGGCAGGTTCGACTCCTGTGATCTTCCGCCAATTAGCTTCTACTGATCTCCACTGTCTCAAGTAAATCCCCTATAATACCCGCAATTAAAGCTGATTATGTTCTCCCGAGGTCTACTGTCTCTACCAGAATCAAGTGCATTCTGGGGGCATAATGGGGGGCATGATTTATAGCCCTATTTTGAGATGCCCCCAATGAAGCTAACAGTCAGACAAATTGATACAGCCAAACCCAAAGAGAAGCCGTATAAGCTATCTGATGGTGGCGGCCTCTACCTTGAAGTAACTACCAACGGCTCACGTTACTGGCGTTTAAAGTATCGCTACGCAGGTAAAGAAAAGCGTCTTGCTTTCGGCGTTTATCCCGAGATTTCTCTCGCTCAAGCACGCGAAAAGCGTGATGCTGCGAAAAAGCTGCTGTCTGCCGGAAGCGATCCCGGTGAAGTAAAGAAAGCAGAGAAAATTGCCCAAAAGCTTAACTATGAAAATACCTTCGAAGCTATTGCCCGTGAATGGCATCAGTTGAGAGCGGATCGTTGGTCATTACGCTATCGCGATGAAATTATTGATACCTTTGAAAAGGATATTTTCCCCTACATCGGTAAGCGCCCTATAGCTGAAATTAAGCCCATGGAATTGCTGGAAACCCTTCGTCGTATGGAAAAGCGTGGTGCATTAGAAAAGATGCGCAAAGTCAGACAGCGCTGCGGTGAAGTATTCCGTCATGCGATTGTGACCGGACGCGCTGAATACAATCCAGCACCCGATCTCGCCACAGCCCTCGCAACACCAAAGAAAACACATTTTCCATTCCTGACAGCCGAAGAACTCCCTCACTTTCTTAGGGATCTTGCCGGTTACACCGGTAGCGTTATTACCAAGACTGCGACTCAAATCATCATGCTTACAGGGGTACGAACTCAGGAATTACGTTTTGCCCGCTGGGAGGATATCAATTTTGAAAAGCGGCTTTGGGAGATCCCTGCTGAAGTGATGAAGATGAAACGACCACACATCGTTCCAATGTCGGATCAGGTTGTCGAGCTCTTTGAGTCACTTAAACCTATTACCGGGCTATACCCACTGGTATTCGTCGGACGTAACGATCGAACGAAGCCGATCTCAAAGGAAAGCGTTAATCAGGTTATTGAGTTATTGGGATATAAAGGAAGGCTGACAGGACATGGTTTCCGCCACACGATGAGTACCATCCTCCATGAAGAAGGTTTTAACTCAGCGTGGATAGAAACGCAGCTAGCACATGTGGATAAGAACGCGATACGTGGGACTTACAACCATGCGCAGTATTTGGAGGGGCGGAGAGAAATGATGCAGAAGTATGCAGATTATGTAGAAAGTTTAGTCTCTCGAGGTGTGTGAAAATTCAGCAGTATAAAGATTCTCACCCCCTATTAGCATTCTTATAATAGAGATTGAGAATCTTTTTTTTCCCTCTCGCTTAAAAGCTAAATACTTTATATTTAACTTACCCGAGCCCTGGAGCGCTCCTGCTCACGAATTCGTGCCTCAATTTCGGCATAAAGATTAGCTTCAGCATTTTCTCTGTCCGTTGCAGTAACAACTAATGCATAAGGTTCATGTTGGCTATTAAGTGGGGTGCCCCACTCACGATCATTTCTAGTTACAACCACAAACCACTTTTCATCTGGAGACCTTTGCTTAAAAGTCCAACTAGAGGATTGTACTGTACCATGATCACGTTGTTGTGCAGTAATAGAACGATTGCTTACCGCATCGTCATTCCTAGAATCAGTACCATCTTGTATATCATGATTAAAGTATTGCTGAACATCTTGCAACGAAGAACCTTTAACAAGCCTGTAAGATATTTGTGTTGCTGTATAATCTAATCGCGTTGTCCTGACTGCTGGTGAATACGCTAAAGTAATGTGCAGTTCTCTTACTGCTCGCTGAGTTCTTAAAAAAGATGTAGGTAATGGAAGCTCAAAGAATTGATGAGTGTCATCAGAGATTTGCTCTTCACACATCATAACAACTACTTCCTCGGACGAGCGATATAAACCATCTTCCTCAACAACTCCATATCCAACGACATCTCGAATAACACTACGATTTCGGGTTGAAGGTTCAGATTTATAATGTTCTGTAACCTCTTCTGAGAATGTATTCTCCATCTGCGGTGTCAGCGCAGCGTGATTGACAAGCATAGCTCGCAACATATTGGCAGACATATCTGGATATTCATTGAGTAAACGTGCAGCGAGGTGCGTGATATAAGGTGCAGAAAAACTAGTTCCACTTTGTTCAGAGAAAAGTGTACTTCCTTGGAATTGATGGTGGCAGCTTAGCACACCAAGTCCTCTGGCATGTTGTCGCCATTGACCTCCAGCATTACGCATAGGTGCCGCAAAGTTTCCACCGTGCGCAACTATTTCTGGTTTAAATGCACCTTTCACAGAAGGTCCATGCCGCGTGAATGGTGAAGGTTGATATTCACCTGCAGGGCTTAAATGGCTAATTTCATCAGCACGACGTTGAGCGTCAAATGTTGCATTATGCCTTGCATAACTTCCTGCCGTTAGAACATTGAGTGCGGGCGCTGGATCAATAATAACTGAGCTATCGTGGATTAAATAGCTGGGATACTCTGCCCGCCAACTTTCTACTGGAACATCAGGGTCACTGCTACCATTAAAATTACCTGCGGAAACTACGAAAAGAATATTGTGACGCCTCGCCAGCACATCAAGCACATAAGCAATACCTCGGATGTGCTTTCCATCGTAAGGCGCATTTGCATTGCCAAGTGATAAGTTAAAAATACGACATCCTAGACCAACGAAATATTCTACTGCTTCGGTCAAAGTTGTTTCAATCGTAGCAGTATCAAATTCCCCTTGGGCATTAAGAATTTTGCCGTTATATAACCACATTGACGGTTGCCAGAAATTGCTAGCATCGCAAGCCTCAACATCACCATATAGGGCAATACCTGCAACAGCAGTACCATGTCCAAAATGGTCAGATTCATCTTCATTATCCACGAAGCAGGCACTCTCAGCTATTGCACTACGCAATAATGGATGTGCGGTATTAATTCCACTATCAAGGATGCAAACTTTTACGGCATTAGGTAATGGAGATGGGATATATTCGGGGATAAAATTGATATCTTTGTTCAGTTTCTCATACGAGATTCCACTGACAGGAAGACGGTCCACCATTCGAACATCACGGTGCTCAAGCAGTTTTTCAGCTTGCTCTAAATTTACTCTTACCCGGTACATCAGCAAACTATCAAGATTAATTCTATCCAAGCGATGAATCATATTTTCGCGGAGCCAGTTTTCAAATTCTCCGCAGATCCGAGCTCGAGAAGGATGTTGTGTCGTTTCTACCGGCCACAGCTCAACATCTAGACCGAAGGAATCTGAATCAGGAAACCCATACTGTTTCACTGACCAGCTTTTGCGATCCTCATTAGTCCAAACATCAACGCTATCCAATGCGGTTAAAATTTGCTGGTAGGTTATATGAGCGTGACCAAGCTGTGAAAGGTGTTCCTCAAAAAGAGCGATTCCTCGTTCATCAGCAAAGGCAATACATATTGTTTTATCTTCTTGACTGACGAACTCTATTCCATGCCTATCCATATGAGCAATATCTAACATCCCGGTATACTGTAACTTCAGCATATACCGACCATCATTATCCTTTCCTGGAATTTGTGGATTAGCTAATTGTGTAATACTTCGTAATTGCTCAGACAAAATGCGTCCATGTAAGCGCAAGTCAGCACGCTGTGTTCTCGGAATTTTGAACTGGCGTGTGCGTCTAGGGTTCTGAAGAGATTCTTTAGCAATACTAAGATGTTGATATTGTTCCGTCATTTATTATCCCTGACGAGTTTTGTTTATATTTTCCCGTAAAAGTGCATTCTTAAGATCTTTGAGAGTCAAAAACTCTTGGCTACGTAAAATCATTCTCTTGATTGCACGTCTTACAATCCGTTCTAAATCAGCACCACTTTTTCCAATGAATAGTGAGAGAACCTCATCGTCTTCAAGCTCAAACTGGCGGCGAATACCACGAAGTTTGAGTTTCATCAATTCTGACAACTGATGTTTATCGGGTAGTGGAAACTCAATAGCATCGTCAAAACGCCTCCAAATAGCACTATCCAGGATATGTTCATGGTTTGTTGCTGCAAGAATTAAGCTTTTTCCTTGGTATGCATCCATCATTTGTAAAACAGCATTTACAACTCGTCTTAACTCACCATGATCCCCACTATCCCCACGTTCTTTACCTATAGCATCAAACTCATCGAAGAGTACAACCATTGGGTATTGAGAGATAAAATCAAATATTTGGCGTAGGTTAGCAGCAGTTTCACCAAGATATGAAGAAACCAGAGTATCAAGCCTGACGATGGCCAACGGCATATCCAATTCACAAGCCACTACTTCTGCAGCAAGAGTTTTACCGCACCCAGGAGGACCAAAAAAAATAACTTTACTGATAGCTTTCATTCCGTAAGTGCGTAACACATCAGCCCTACGATTTTCTTCAAGTATCTCTTCGACAGCATCTGAACTTGATTCAGGTAGTACGATTTCATCTAAAGAACGACTTGGCTGTCTAATATCTAGCAAGGGCAAGCCTCGCTCTTTGTCCACTGGCACTGGAGGTGCAGCGGGCACTCGAGAGGTTTGTATCGCATGATCACCATAAAGAATATGTTCAAGGTCATTGGCAAGAAGATGATGTTGTTTTTGTCGTTCTTCTTCAATGATCACTTCCGAAACACGACGGAAGGCCGCGACATCACCTGTCGCTCCAGCTTTTATAAGCTGTCTTAGAACCTTACCGTTAGCCATCTTTTTCCCCTGAGCATACCCATACAAATAAAACCTTTAGTTCAGTTTAGCATCGGCGTAACGCCATAAGAAGTTCGTTCTATCAACATTTCTTGAATCCCTGAAGATTTTATTTGCATATCAGAATGGGGGTTACATCCTTTAGGGAATTTTATAAAAATATGAATATCAATAAGTTAAGCAACTTACTGATATCATGATAAAAAAATCCCACAACAAAAGTTATATATGATTTTTCGAATATATTGTTGCGATCTTAGACTTACAGAGTATCCTGTTATTAAACTAACCGGAGGACAGATGCTACTAACATCCTTACAACTCTTCAAAAATCTCTCCGATGAAACCCGCCTGGGCATCGTGCTGCTGCTCAGGGAGATGGGAGAGCTGTGCGTGTGCGATCTTTGCACGGCGTTGGAGCAGTCGCAGCCCAAGATCTCCCGTCATCTTGCAATGCTCCGGGAAAGTGGTCTATTGCTGGACCGTAAACAGGGCAAGTGGGTTCACTACCGCTTATCCCCGCATATTCCTTCCTGGGCCGCTCAGGTGATTGAGCAGGCCTGGTTAAGCCAACAGGACGACGTACAGGCCATCGCCCGTAAGCTGGCATCGGCAAACTGCTCTGGTAGCGGTAAGGCTGTTTGCATCTAAAAAATTTGCCTGAACATATATGATTTTACGAATGTGAGGTATTTAGAATGAAGACGTTAACGGTGTTTGACCCGGCAATGTGCTGCAGTACCGGCGTATGTGGCTCAGATGTCGATCAGGTTCTGGTTGATTTTTCTGCTGATGTGCAGTGGCTGAAAGGACGTGGCGTACAGGTTGAGCGTTACAACCTGGCGCAGCAGCCCATGAGCTTTGTTCAGAATGAGAAAGCGAAAGCATTCCTCGAAGTATCTGGAGCAGAAGGGCTTCCGCTACTGCTGTTGGACGGTGAAACTGTGATGGCAGGGCGATACCCAAAACGTGCTGAGCTGGCTCGCTGGTTCGGTATTACGCTGGAGAAGGTAGGGTTAGCTCCCACCAGCTGCTGTGGTGGTAATACTTCCTGTTGCTGAATATGTCAGGAGGACATATGAAATTCTTACAGAATATCCCGCCTTACCTGTTTTTTACTGGCAAGGGAGGCGTAGGAAAAACTTCCATTTCCTGCGCGACGGCTATCCGCCTTGCCGAACAGGGCAAGCAGGTTTTGCTGGTCAGTACCGATCCTGCCTCGAATGTCGGCCAGGTATTCGACCAAGCTATCGGTAACAACATTCGCCCTGTGACAGCAGTTCCTGGGCTTTCTGCTCTGGAGATTGACCCGCAGGAAGCCGCCCAGCAATACCGCGCCAGAATTGTTGATCCTATCAAAGGTCTTCTGCCAGATGACGTTGTTAACAGTATCAGCGAGCAGCTTTCAGGAGCCTGTACCACTGAGATTGCGGCGTTTGACGAGTTCACCGGCTTATTGACAGACGCTACCCTGCTGACCCGCTTCGATCACATCATTTTTGATACAGCGCCGACGGGCCACACGATTCGCCTTCTCCAGCTTCCCGGTGCCTGGAGTAGCTTCATTGAAAGTAATCCAGATGGTGCTTCCTGTCTTGGCCCAATGGCCGGGCTGGAAAAGCAGCGTGAGCAGTATGCTCATGCAGTAGAGGCGTTATCCGATCCTGAACGTACCCGCCTGGTTCTGGTTGCACGACTGCAAAAATCGACGCTGCAGGAAGTCGCCCGCACCCATGAAGAACTGGCTGCAATTGGCCTGAAAAACCAATACCTGGTGATTAATGGTGTGCTGCCTAAAGCCGAAGCTGAACATGACGCCCTGGCCGCTGCGATATGGCAACGTGAGCAGGAGGCACTGGCAAATCTTCCTGCCGGTTTATCTGAGCTACCGACAGATACCCTATTACTACAGCCAGTCAATATGGTTGGTGTGTCCGCATTGAAGGGACTGCTGGATATCCATTCTGAGGCGTTACCGCTCCCGGCAACGAACGCTCTGTACATGCCTGAAAACTTATCGCTCTCTGGCCTGGTCGAGGATATCGCTCGCAGTGAACACGGCCTGATTATGCTGATGGGCAAAGGTGGCGTAGGGAAAACCACGATGGCTGCGGCTATAGCCGTCAGGCTGGCAGACATGGGATTTGACGTGCATCTCACGACCTCTGATCCTGCTGCGCACCTGAGTACAACGCTGAACGGCAACCTCAAAAACCTGCAGGTCAGCCGCATCAACCCTCGCGATGAAACCGAACGCTATCGTCAGCATGTTCTTGAGACGAAGGGAAGAGATCTGGACGAAGCAGGGAAACGGCTACTGGAAGAGGATTTACGCTCTCCCTGTACAGAAGAAATTGCCGTGTTTCAGGCCTTTTCCAGGGTGATTCGTGAAGCGGGTAAACGGTTTGTTGTCATGGATACCGCCCCTACGGGACATACGCTATTGCTGCTGGATGCGACCGGGGCTTACCACCGAGAGATTGCCAAAAAAATGGGTAGTAAAGGTCATTTTACTACCCCAATGATGCAACTTCAGGATCCGGATAGAACCAAAGTTCTGCTTGTTACGCTTCCTGAAACCACACCAGTGCTGGAAGCGGCAAACCTGCAGGCTGACCTTGAAAGAGCGGAGATTCATCCGTGGGGCTGGATTATCAATAACAGCCTTTCCATTGCGGATACGCGTTCTCCGTTGCTTTGCCAGCGTGCTCATCAGGAACTGCCTCAGATTGAGGCTGTTAAGAATCAGCATGCTGACCGTATAGCGCTTGTTCCGGTGCTGGCGTCAGAGCCCACCGGTATTGAAAAGCTCAGAGAGTTGATGAGTTAATTTTTTGGCATATACAGGGCGACAAAGTCGCCCTGTCAGGAGGTTTTATGTTACTGGCAGGCGCTATTTTTGTCCTGACCATTGTTTTGGTTATCTGGCAACCAAAGGGATTAGGGATCGGCTGGAGTGCAATGCTGGGCGCGGGACTGGCTCTGATATCTGGCGTTGTGCATGTGGGCGATATTCCGGTGGTGTGGAATATCGTCTGGAACGCGACGGCGACCTTTATTGCCGTGATTATTATCAGCCTGCTGCTTGATGAATCAGGCTTTTTCGAATGGGCGGCATTGCATGTTTCTCGCTGGGGTAACGGTCGTGGCCGTTTGCTCTTTACGTATATCGTTCTGCTAGGTGCAGCGGTAGCGGCACTGTTTGCCAACGATGGTGCGGCACTTATTCTGACGCCGATAGTCATCGCCATGCTACTGGCATTAGGGTTCAGCAAAGGCACGACACTGGCATTCGTCATGGCTGCTGGGTTTATTGCCGATACAGCCAGCCTGCCGCTTATCGTATCCAACCTGGTAAACATCGTTTCTGCAGACTTCTTTGGACTGGGCTTCACCGAGTATGCGTCGGTAATGGTGCCGGTTGATATTGCAGCCATTGTTGCCACGCTGGTTATGCTACATCTGTTCTTCCGCAATGATATTCCACCGACTTACGACCTGGCTCTCCTGAAAGCACCGGCAAAGGCGATTAAAGATCTGGCAACCTTCAGAACTGGCTGGATAGTGTTGATCCTTCTTCTGGTTGGCTTTTTCGTCCTTGAGCCGTCGGGTATCCCGGTCAGCGCGATTGCTGCTGTAGGCGCTGTCATTCTATTTGCGGTGGCGAAACGAGGCCATGCCATTAACACCGGTAAAGTGCTGCGCGGTGCGCCATGGCAGATCGTCATCTTCTCATTGGGGATGTATCTGGTGGTCTACGGTCTGCGCAACGCCGGGCTGACCGAATACCTTTCAGGTGTGCTGAACGTACTGGCGGATAAAGGACTCTGGGCTGCGACGCTGGGTACTGGCTTCCTGACGGCTTTCCTGTCTTCCATCATGAACAACATGCCTACCGTGCTGGTTGGCGCTCTTTCTATCGATGGAAGCACCGCAACAGGCGTTATCAAAGAAGCGATGATCTACGCCAACGTGATTGGCTGCGATCTGGGCCCGAAAATTACACCTATTGGTAGCCTGGCAACGCTGCTCTGGCTGCATGTACTTTCACAGAAGAATATGACCATCACCTGGGGATACTATTTCCGCACAGGGATCGTCATGACTCTGCCTGTGCTGTTTGTAACGCTGGCCGCGCTGGCGCTACGTCTCTCTTTCACTTTGTAATGAGATACTGATATGAGCAACATCACCATCTATCACAACCCGGCCTGCGGCACGTCGCGTAATACGCTGGAGATGATCCGCAACAGCGGTAATGAACCGACCGTAATTCTTTACCTTGAGACTCCACCTTCACGCGATGAGTTGGTCAAACTTATCGCAGATATGGGGATTACAGTACGGGCGCTGCTGCGTAAAAATGTCGAGCCTTATGAAGAACTGGGGCTTGCCGAAGATAAGTTTACTGACGATCAGTTAATCGATTTTATGCTTCAGCATCCGATCCTGATTAACCGCCCGATTGTGGTGACACCGTTGGGAACGCGCCTTTGCCGCCCTTCCGAAGTGGTACTGGATATTCTTCCGGATGCGCAAAAAGGCGCATTTGCTAAGGAAGACGGCGAGAAAGTCGTTGATGAAACAGGTAAGCGATTGAAATAAACATAAAGGGGGCAGACGCCCCCTTATTCTTGCCTCAAGGCATAAGACCTGAACCTTCTGGCAGAGTACTATTCCCTTCACCAAGTTTCATTTGCAGCAAAACCGTGTCAAGCCAGCGGCCATGTTTGAAACCAATGTCCTTTAATGTGCCTATTTCAGTAAATCCTGCGCGGATATGCAGCGCAACAGAAGCAACGTTAGCGCTGTCACCCACAACAGCAATCATCTGACGATATCCCTGAGATTCGGCCCATTTTAATGCATGATCGAGCAGTGCTTTTCCGACGCCCTGGCGCTGATAAGCCGGATCAATATATATCGAATTTTCAACCGTGAACCGATAAGCATGGCGTTCGCGGTAACGGGAAATATAACAGTAGCCAATGATCGTATCGCCCTGCAGGGCGACATACCATGGGAATCCCCGAGACTGAATGCTCCTCAGTCGGTTAAGCATTTCCTGCATATCCGGAGGTTCGGTTTCGAAGCTACCTGTACCATGCAGAACATGGTGAGCATAGATATTGCGTATCGCGGTAATGTGCTGTTCTTCAGCTTTGATAATGTGCATCGAATTGCTCCAGTAATGGTGTTTTACAAACTACCGGAATTCGCGACAGCAGGTTAAGCACTTAAACTTATAATCTGTATAAGCAAAAGTTTGGCTACAGAAGATGGGGCCGCAGCCCCATCTATTAGCCTGCCATTTTTGCCAGCAGAGCTGCACCCACTGGTTCTTCGTTCTGCAGTGGTGTTAATGCAATACGCTTTGCAAACTGCTCTGTAACGTCATTTATCAGCGGCAGTTCGCGACTGGCTCGGGTTACCAGGAACGGTGAGGACGGTTTCGCAGCAGCCAGACTGCTATTGATTACCCATGCCCATGGTTCAATTTCAGCCCGACGCAAATCCTGTTGCAGGTTTGCTGCTTCCAGTACAGGTGTCGTTTCGGCAAGCGTCACGATAATCACCTTCGTCTTCTCCGGGTCCTGCAATTGCATCATTGGCGTCAACACATTGTCATGCGTTTGCCCCATCTGACGCACCATTTCCCGGTGATAGGCTCCTGTTGCATCCAGTAGCAGAAGCGTGTGACCTGTTGGCGCTGTGTCCATAATGACAAAATGTTCGTCTGTAGATTCAATCTGTCAATGCAACACCCCTTTCAATTATCTCTTTCGGTGTTTTGAACTTCAGTGTCTTTCTCGGTCTGTTGTTTAGCTGAGCAGCAACCAGATCTAGTTCATGTTGAGTATATTGGGCAAGACATGTCTGAATCGCCACGGATAATCTAGACACTTCCTAGCCGTTGATAATACTGGTTTTCATATTCTGTCGGTGACATCTGATCGCTGGAACCATGCCGACGCTTACTGTTATAAAACATTTCGATGTAATCAAAAATATCGCTGCGGGCTTCTTCCCGCGTTCCGTAGCTCTTTTTCTTTATCCGTTCGCGTTTCAACAACTGGAAAAAGCTTTCTGCAACCGCATTATCATGGCAGTTACCGCGACGGCTCATGCTGCCCTCCAGGCCGTGTGATTTCAGGAACGACTGCCACTCATGGCTTGTGTACTGACTGCCCTGATCCGAATGAACCAGCACCTGTTTTTGGGGATTACGGCGCCATACAGCCATCAGCAGTGCGTTCAGGACAATGTCCTTTGTCATCCGGGATTGCATGGACCAGCCGATAATTTTGCGTGAGAACAGATCAACAACCACGGCAAGATACAGCCAGCCTTCGTGGGTCCTGATGTAGGTTATGTCCGTTACCCAACGCTTATCCGGAGCATCCGGATTGAACTGTCGCTGGAGCCTGTTGGGCGACACGATACTGGCCTCGCCTTTACGTGCCCGCGGGCTCCGGTATCCGACCTGAGCCTTTATCCCGACACGTTTCATCAGTCGCCAGACTCTGTTCACTCCGCACTGTTGCCCGCTGTCCCGCAGATCCAGATGGATTTTGCGATAACCATAGACGCATCCCGATTCCAGCCAGAACTGTTTAATCTGTCCTGTCAGTCTCAGGTCTGCCTGATGGCGTTGTGAATGCGGCTGCTGAAGCCAGGCGTAAAAACCACTGGGATGAACATCCAGCACCCGACAGAGCAGGCGAACAGGCCAGCAACAGGTGTTGTCACGGATAAAGGCGTACCTCAGTCGGACAGCTTTGCGAAGTACGCCGCGGCTTTTTTTAATATGTCCCGTTCGTCGGTAACCCGCTTCAGCTCTTTCTGGAGACGGCGGATCTCGGCCTGAGCATCTGACTGTTCTTTATTAGCGGAAGAATCCGGACCGTACTTCTTTATCCAGGCGTAAAGGCTGTGGGTGGTGATATCGAGACGTGTTGCAACGCTGGCAACAGAATAACCGCGATCAACAACCTGTTTGACTGCTTCAGTTTTAAACTCTTCGGGATAACGCTTACCGCTCATGGGCACCTCTCTTTAAGCCATCTTAAATGACTCTGAGGTGTCTGTTAAACCCGTGGCGATTCAATAAGCGTAATGACAAAACCTTTTATGAAAAACTGATTCGCATTGCAGATGCCGAATTCACCCATCATCTGACAAGCCTGGAGGCAGCCAAGTGAAAACCTTAAATGAAGTGATTGCGTCACGCTCACCGGAAAGCCAACAGCGCATTCAGGAGATGGCAGAGGAAATGTTCCTCGAAACCGGTCTGCAACTTCTGCGTGAAGAGCTCCAGCTTTCGCAAAAACATGTCGCCGCTCTTATGGGCGTAAGTCAACCTGCGGTAACACAGCTGGAGCAGCGTGGAAACGATCTGAAGATTGCTACGCTTAAGCGTTACATCGAAGCGATGGGCGGAAAACTTAGCATTAACGTGGAACTACCCACTGGCAAGCAGGTTGCGTTTCATCTCTAGCGCGATTGTATCTGTAGTTGATGGCGCAACTATATAAGCCGCATTTTACATCCACCTCAGAAAATTAATTCTGCGACGTGCGCCACACCCCAGGCGTACAACCATACTCCGTCTGAAAATGACGAATAAAGTGCGCGCAGTCGCTGAACCCCATCCGCTGCGCAATATCCGTCACGCTTTGCTGCGAGTTCTTCAGCAGCCAGCAAGCATAGCGCAGTCTGGCGCTGCGGATAAATTCGCGGGCCGTTTTGCCGAATTCTGCGTGGAACAGACGGTTGAGCTGGCGTTCACTCAATGCCACTTCTCGCGCAAGCCCGGCGGTAGTGAGCGGCCGGGTCAGGAACTGTTCAATCAGCATGACGGCGCGGCGCAACCGCGAGTCAGGGATAAGCGCAAGATTCGCCGGACGTGGGGTGGCAATTTCATGCGGAACGAGCGACAAACGCTGACAGGTGGTGCTGGCGATATCATCCCCGGCATGGGCGCGGATAAGCTCAGTTGCCAGCGTCAGGGTGGAAATACCGCCCGGGCAGGTCAGCACATCGCCATCGTCGATGAAATCATACCCTTGCTCAGCATAAACCAGCGGGAAAGCCTGCCGAAATGCATCAAGGTGGAAAGGATGGATGGACGCTCGTCGTTCATTCAGCAATCCTTCCTGTGCGAGGACAAAACTGCCGGTGCCAATGCCAATGAGCGGAACCCCGGCATGGTGGGCATGTGCCAGATACGCTTTATCCCCCTGATACCCTAAGTCCAGATACTGCAATTCACCGCCGATAACAGCAAGGTAGTTAAAACTGTCCGGCGGCCCATGGGGAGAATCCGGCCTCATGATAATCCCCGCATTGCTGATAATCGGGATATCAGGAAATTCACTTATCAGGCTGATTTTAAATGCTAATTTATCCTGAGCTTTCGCTGCATAACGCAGCGCTTCCAGCAATCCAGATACCGCCAGAAGTGAATAACGGGGCCATAATATCAACCCAATATGCAGACACTTTTCCGGTACTGATTTCCCCCCATCGGAGGAGTAAAATACACTTTTCATTTACTTGCCAAATTTAAAATTAATTACATTATCGCAACATGATCTGTCGCACTTTATATTTCTAAGATAATCCTGATATTTTAAATCAAGCATAAATGAGACGGGAGGAAAATATAATGCTTTTCTCGTTTACATCATTCTTTTTTTGAACCACGACACACATATGTCGGTAATGTTCCTAAGGTAAAGATATAGTTACCATTATGTTGTTCATTGATACGCATATAAATACTCTTGCCCGGATAGACAAAAAATTGCGGTTCATATTTTTCCAGCCAGCTGTCTTCGACATTATCGTCCGGGAAAGTCATATTTTTTTCTGACGTCAGCAAATAGAGGCGATCTTTTCTCTCCACCCGAAAGGAAATTTTCCTGTCGATGGTTTTACCCGGATCGCTCTTTGCCCGGCCATTCATGCTCAGGGTGCCGAATTTCCCGTCGAAGGTGTAATTCAGCCAGACCGTCAGCGTCTCATCCGGATGGTGCTGTACCAGATTAGCCTGGCATGAAAAAGGCTGAACGTAAGATCGGTGCCACAGGTAATAGCCCGTCAGCACGCCTGCCGTGACGAGGCCCGTCACGATGACATACAGCATCTGCCGAAAACGAGTCATGCTAGCTATCCTTCAGGAAATAATCAGATATACAGCGGTTCGGTTCTTTCATTGGCCGGTCGCAGCGAATAACCGACGCACGAGGAAGCAGGGCGTACCAGCTGATGTAAACCCAGGGATATTGCGCGCATTCAGCCTTGAATTGTTCTACATAGGTCAGCGCGGAAGCGCGTTCAGCGTGAGTCTGAATGTCGTTCGCAAGATAAACGCGACAGGCCCCGACGGATGCCGCAAAACGGTAATCCTCAACAAAACGGTTTTCCCTGGCGCTCATATATCCCGTCACGCCTGCCCCGGCCAGGATGACCAATAGCCCCATGACGACAGCCAGCCAGCGCGTGGGCTTCCTGGCAACGGGCGCTGCTGGCTCGGAGGATGCAGAGACCTCCTCGATCGCTGGCGCCTCCACACATTGTCCCTCTGCGGGTTGAGGCGCGACAGGCGAAGACTCTCTGACGGTTATTTGCGTGTCGCTTGCCAGCGTCAGCCCAATACGGGGAATGGTAACGATAGGGTCAATTTCAAAACCAATCTTTTTGAGCCCTTTGCGCAGGATGGAGATGTTCTGGTAATAGGTATTGGAGGAGACAAGCATGCCGCGGCTTTGCCAGACAATATCAAGGAACTCTTGCTGAGTGACAATCGACCCCGCTCTGTCGATTAATAACAACAGGCATCGGCCTGCTGGCGAATTTAACACAACCACACGGTCAGGATTGTTGATATCACGTAACGTGCTGGCCGCAGGATGAAATTCGACGATATTATTTATAATGTAATGCTTATGCATAGGGGCAGTATGAATTCTCCGGTTAACAGATGTTGAACCTGAGTCACCGCATGTATGTGATGACATTCGCGTCGGGATTAATGTGACTGATTAACGGCATGCTGTATATCTTCGCCATTGGCGAAAAATCTTAATTTATATTTCATCCCTTAAGCTTCACTGAACCTGCATAAGAACTCAAGCCTTGTAGAATGGGGCTTGCAGAGCCGCTTCATCCGTGACCATCCTCATTATGATGTTTTGTGAAGTGAATTTCCGCTCCACAGAAGTATCTGACTATCGACAGCATCTCTTTTATCAGAGCCTCTCCTTTTGGCGCACTCCTCGCCTCTTGACATTGACAAATATCTACATAAAAAAACATTGTACGCCACGGACATGCGTGTCTGAAATATTCAGTACTCTTAAGCCTTAAGTTTTCTCAACCTGACAAATATCAATAAGTTACATGGTTTTTGTATGCTTTTCACCCACCTCTCTATCAGTTTTTATCGATGATAACATTCGTAAATTGTTATTCCCCGTCAGCAACTTCACACCCGCACTGACACCAGACGACAAACTCCTTACAAAACATTTATCAAAGCTAAATTTTCATTAAAAATAGCGGCTATCATAATTTACAGAAAGCGAAGCGGAATAAGACCAATCAGAGGGAAGCGTCGTAACCGGTCTCGATCTCAGTAATTAATACAATTTTAGATTAATTCAGATTACCTCTTTATTGGCCGACGTATAGTAGGCCTACACTATGCAATACGTCATTGCTTCGAGAATACTGGCGATACCCTTATAAATAATTCGCCTGATTACTATTATAATTCGAGGAATAACATGACGAACAATAACCAAATAACACAGCATATTACTGTTGCATTGATGGGCGGCGATCATTATGCAAGAAACGGCATTAAAACGTTATTACGCAGCATCCGCGACGACCTTCACATCATTATCATCGAAGGAGGTTATCAGGAACTGGATAAGGCGCTGTCGTCGATTCGTATCGATATCTTATTTATATCCGGCGCAGAGAAATACCATACAGGGTATGGCGCACTGAAACATTTAAAAAAAATCAAAGCCACGCATCCAGAGGTGATTATCTGCCTGTACTCAACCTCTGCCCATTCCCTGTTATGGGCCAGGGAAGATATTGATGCCTATATCTCGCTACAGAACACGGTTTATCAGTGGCGGATAAAGCTAGCAAAAATGGTCGATAGCCATTATCGGCCCCAAAAGCAGCCAGCGGCGTTATCGCTGACGCCTGGAGAAAGGAGGGTATTAAAGGAACTCAGGAACGGACTGGATATACGTTACATCGCAGAACTGGAGAAACTTTCTTATCGCCGCGTGAGCGCCTTAAAAAGCTCAGCGATAAGGAAACTCGGGCTCAGGAATAAGACAGATTTGCTGGTCTTTTTAACCAGTTAGACCTGCCGCTTTCAGAGCAAATCTCGTAATAAAAAAACCAAGGAACCATGAAATGAAAGCACGCCTTACTTGCCATTCTCTGCTGGCATTAAGCATTGCCGCCCTGCTGCCAGCGGGCTCAGCACTGGCCACCACCACCAGCGGCGGCACGGTTAACTTTAGCGGTAAAGTGGTGACCTCCGCCTGTGCCATCAGCGCCGGTAGCGCGAATATCGACGTCGACATGGGTGAAGTGCGTACCGCCACGCTGGCTGCCGCAGGCAGTGAAGCCAGTACCGCAAAAGCCTTCTCCATCACGCTGGAAGATTGCGAAATCGCCGATACCTCCGCGTCCACGGAAGATAACCCCATTGCCGCAACGACTGTGGCTATCACCTTCACCGGTACGCCGGACAGTGCCGATGTGAATAGCCTGGCTGCGGGAGTAAACGGCGGCGCGGGCTCGGCGCAGCATGTCGCTATCCGTCTTTATGATGAACAGGGCAACGTCGTCAGGCTGGGTGAGCCGGCAGCAGCGATCCCCCTGCGTGCGGGGGCGAACACCCTGAACTTCAGCGCGAAATATTACTCCCCGCTGGGCAACGCCACGGCGGGTGATGCCAGCGCGGTCGCAACCTACACCGTGACCTATTCGTAATCTTCAGGCCCGGTCTGCTGGCCGGGTCTGACTCAGCTTTCAGGAGACGCACAATGCGCGTAAACACATGGATTTGTCTGGCTGGCACGTTATGTTCATCCGCCGTGTATGCAGGCGGCGTGGGGTTGGGTGCAACGCGGCTGGTCTACGCAGGCGCGACGACGCAGACGATGATGCAGGTAAGAAATACCCACCCTGATGCCACGTTCCTGATCCAGTCATGGATGGAAGACGAGAAAGGGAGCCGTACCAACGACTTCGTCATCACGCCGCCGCTGTACGTCATGAAGCCCGCCAGCGAAAGCGCGGTGAAAATCATGTTCAGCGGCAACGCACTGCCAGCCGATCGCGAAACGCTGTACTGGATGACGGTCAAAGCTATCCCACAGCAGGTTAAAAACGGTTCCGGCAATTCGCTGCAATTCGCCTCTGCCAACCGCATCAAGGTCTTTTATCGCCCTGAGTCGCTTCGGGAAGGCGCAGGAGAGGCATGGAAAAACCTTGCAGGCGCCTACCGCGCGGGCAAGGTCACGCTGACCAACCCAACGCCGTATTACCTCACCACCATTAACCTGAAAATTGATGGCAGGCCGGTGTCGCCCGTCATGGTGCCGCCGAAAGCCAGCGTGACGCTGGCAGACACCTTCAGCCATGCGAGCAGCATGAGCTACCAGACGATTAACGATTATGGGGCCTGGACGCCCGTTACCCGCACGTCATTGTCCCAATAATAAAAACAGTAAGGCGTGACCACATGAAAATTAAAATCCTGTGCGCCACGGCGATCGCCCTGGTGATTCGGCAAGCCGTGGCTGCCGAAAGCGAGCTGCACTTTAATCCTGCGTTTCTTAACGGCGAACAGGCAAACAGCGCCGACCTCGCCTGGGTCAACGCCGGGAGCGCGTTGCCGCCGGGCGAGTACAATCTTAACGTGTATATCAACACCCAGTTCGCGTTCACAGGTAACGTCACGTTTCGCGTCGCTGAAAACACCGCCGGTGAAGCCCTGCCGTGCCTTACACCTGCGCAATTCGCCGCACTTGGCATCGACAGCCGTCAGGCGAAAGGGGGTGAGCTGTCGCCTGCGCAGCGCTGCATTTTTTTAACCCAGTCATTCGCCGATACCCGGTTTGATTTTGACCAGAGGACGCTTACCCTCAACTTCACCGTACCGCAAAGCGCGATGCGCGCTCTGCCGCGCGGGTACGTCAGCCCGGAGAGCTGGGAATCCGGCATCCCTGCCGCGTGGCTGAACTATGTGGTCAATGGCGCGAATAATGACTACCGGGGCGAGACGCGCACGCGGGAACAACAGCTGTTTGTGAGCCTGAACAGCGGCGCCAACCTGGGCGCATGGCGGCTGCGTGATTTCACCACGTGGACCAAAGAGAGTAACGAGCTCACCCACGTCCAGACCTGGCTACAGCGGGATATCCGCGCCCTGCGTGCCCAAGTTTATGCCGGTGAAACGTTCACCTCATCGCAGGTGTTTGACGCCGTTGGCCTGCGTGGGATTGCCCTGAAGACCGATGACAATATGTTGCCCGCCAGCCTGAGCGGTTACGCGCCTGAAGTGCGCGGCATTGCGCGCAGCAATGCCACGGTGACGGTTCGCCAGAACGGTAACGTTATCTATCAAACCTCGGTTCCGCCGGGGGCGTTTGTGCTGAAAGATCTCTATCCGACCTCTTCCGGCGGCGATCTCGCGGTCACCATTCAGGAGAGCGACGGCAGCCAGACGCAATACACCCTGCCCTTTGCCAGCGTGCCGAATCTGGTGCGTAACGGTCAGGTCAAATATGCTCTGGGGGCCGGGAAATACCGCCCTGCGGGCAATCAGATTTCGCCCTCCTTCGCGCAGGGCGAGCTGTTCCTGGGCTGGCGATACGGTCTCACGTTTTATGGCGGGGCGCAGTTTTCCGATCGCTACAACGGCCTGGCCTTAGGTATAGGGCAGAATCTCGGCCGCTTTGGCGCCTACTCCCTCGACCTCACCCATGCCCGCAGCCAGCTGGCTGATAATCAGCACTACACCGGGGATTCGGTGCGCCTGCGGTACAGCAAGCTGCTGAACGATATCGGTACGCGGGTCAATTTCTTCTCGCTGCGTTACTCAACGGCAGGGTTTTATACCCTCAGCGATACCACTTACAAAGGCATGGCGGGCGGAGCGCCAGAACAGACCGTAGAAGACGATGGCACCGTCACCACCCGCTACGACACGGTTTACAACCTGCATATGTCGCGTAAGGCAAAAAATCAGCTGCTGTTGTCGCAGCCGATGGGCGAATACGGCGCGCTGTCGCTGTCCTGGGATCAACAAACCTACTGGAATACGTCAAAAACCACACAAAGTTTGCAGTTCGCGTGGAACGCAACGTTTCGTAATCTGTCGCTTGGCATCAGCGCCCAGCGTAGCTCTAGCCTGTACGACAACAAGAAAGACAATATCCTTGCGTTGTCCCTGTCGGTGCCGCTGGGTAACCCGGCGCTGTCGACCCGCCTCCGTTTTACCGCTACCCATGCGGATCCCACTGGCACCACCGCCAGTACCGGTGTCAGTGGTTATCTGCCGGGACAGGAGAATCTTTTCTATAGCGTCAACCAGCGCTACAGCGCGCAGCAGCACTACGGCGGCGATGCCGCGCTGCAATACGAGGGCGCGTGGGGAGACTATAACCTGGGCTACAGCTACGCCAGTAACTCCCGCAACCTCAGCTACGGGATGAGCGGCGGTGCGGTGCTGCATGAGGATGGCCTGACGCTGAGCCAGCCGCTCGGGAACACCAATATCCTGGTGAAAGCCCCGGGCGCCAGCCATGTCGCCGTGCTCAACCACAAGGGCATCAAAACCGACAGCCGGGGCTATGCGGTGATCCCGTACGCCACGCCGTATCGCGTTAATCAGGTTGCGCTGGATGTCACCACCGTGGGCAATGACGTGGAGCTTGAGAACGCCATCGCCAATAAAGTCCCCACCGACGGGGCACTGGTTCGCGCCACCCTCACCACGCGTCAGGGGGCAAAAGCGATGTTTATCGTGCGTCACGCTAAAGACGTGCTCCCCTTCGGCACGCTGGTCTCGTCAGAGGATGACAACGCCAGCGGTATTGTCGGCGATGGCGGCAGCGTGTATCTGACCGGCCTGTCAGCGAAGGGAACATTGCATGCCGTATGGGGACGCGACAGCGCCCAGCGCTGCACGATCCGCTATGCGTTGAACCCGAAAAATTATCAGGCCCGCACCGGGCTGTATTCCCAGGAGGTCATATGTCAGTAACCGTCCGGTTTCTCCCCCTGATCCTGCTGATGTTCATCACCGTCCCCGTACGCGGCTATGACGTGCTGGTTTCCGTGACCGGCAACGTGATCGGCAATACCTGTATTGTCTCGGAAGATTCGAAGGAGCAAAACGTGCCGCTGGGCACCCTCGGCGTGAAGCAATTTAGCGAGGCGGGGGCAGTCAGCAATATCAAAACGCCCTTCACGCTCACCCTTGAAGCGTGCGGCCCTACCTTTGCTGGCGTGAAAATCCGCTTCAGCGGTACGCCGGATGACGAGAACCCGCAGCTTCTGAAAGTCGCTGACGGCGGCGCGACCGGCGTGGCGGTGCAGATTCTGGATAAAGACAGCGTACTTATCCCGCTGGACACCCAAACCACTGCTTACGGCGCGGCGGGGGATGACAGCGTAAAAATGACCTTCTATGCGCGACTGGCCGCCACGGGTGCGCCGGTCAATGCCGGAGACGTTTCGGCAGTGGCGACCTGGACGACGGAGTATCAATAATGCGTTTACTGTTTTTAGGCCTGTTTTTCATGACGTCTCAGGCACTTGCCCTCTCCTGGACATCGGATATCACACTTTCACCCACGCCCATGTCCTGGTCCGGCCCGGCAGATTCCATCGTGCCCGGAAAGACGATCGGCTCTGAATGGAGCGCCACTGCGAGCGTCTCGGAAGTGTTCTGGTGCGGCCTGGTATTTACCTGCTCCAAAGGGACGCTGGAGCCGAGCAGCAGCGTAACGGCCACCGGCATCACGGTTATTCTTGATGGCGCCAGTTACATGGTATTTGAAACGGGCGTGCCCGGCATCGGCTTCATTCTTGGGCTTAAAGATTATAACGGCACCACCTATGTCCCGATGCAGACGGGCATTACGCAGAGTTATCCGGCCGACGGGACTAACGGTTACGCCTCCACACTGGGCTGGTCGGCAAAAGTGACGTTTATCAAGACCGGCGTTCCGCTGAAATCCGGCGTATACCAGACCCCCACCATTAATGCGGCGATCCTGACGGCCTATAACAACGAAGTGAAAACCGCACAGGTGATCATCAACCCGACCACCATCACGGTGACGGCAAGCGGCTGCACGGTAGGCACGAAAAGCGCCAACGTCGACCTGGGCACCATTGATGTTCACACGCTACCCAGCGTAGGCAGTACCTCGCCATCGGAGGCGTTTAACGTCAGCCTGACCTGCGATGAGAACGTGGCGGTTAACGCAGTAATGACCGATCAGACCACGCCGTCAAATACCTCGTCGGTCGTGACGCTGACCGGGGACTCCACGGCCTCCGGCATTGGCGTGCAGTTTTTCTATAACGGTACCGGGCCGCTGATGATGGGGCCAGACAGCTCTGCCGCAGGCACGACGGGACAGTTTTTCATCCAGACCACCAGCGCAGCACAAACGCTGTCGCTGCCGTTCCAGGCGCAGTACATCCGAACCGGAGAGCTGGTCCCCGGCTCGGCTAACGCCCTGGCGAGCATTACGTTTTCGTATCAGTAGGTCAGTGTTTAACCCACACCAGCTGATCGACCCGGAAGCCCAGATCGCGTGCGGTGTTCAGGTAGTCCTGTTTTACCGCATCCGGAATGGTCGGGGTGCGCGATAAAATCCACAGGTAGTCGCGGTTCGGGCCGCTGACCAGCGCGTACTGGTACTTATCGTCCAGCTTGATCACGTTATAGCCGCCGTAGAACGGGCCGAAGAACGATACCTTCAGCGCAGCCGTAGTCGGTTCGCCGGTAAAGTACGCCTTTCCTTCGCTCTCATTCCACTTGTTCTTCACCGGATCATAGCCACGATTCAGTACGCTGATACCGCCATCGCTGCGCTTGCCGTACGTCGCGGTCACCTGTTCCAGACCGCGCTCGAAGCGATTTTCCAGTCGGGCGACTTCATACCATTTGCCGAGATAGCGGCTGGCATCAAAGCCGGTAATGGGCTGCACGCCTTTCGGCGGCGTGGGAGATTTACAGGCAACCAGCGTCAGCGCAATGGCGACACCGGTAACGACAGGCCATAGCCTCATGAGAACTCCTTTCAATTACGCGGTTGGACGTTAAGTGTAGCGCACCCGTGCGGCGCTTCATCCCGTCGGGGAATATTCGTAGTATATTGAGACTACTCCTTCTCTTCGGATGCAGACATGGCTTACTCCATCGGCGAATTCGCCAGACTCAGCGGCATCACCGCCACCACGCTGCGGGCGTGGCAGCGACGCTATGGATTACTCAAACCCGAGCGTACGGACGGCGGTCACCGCCTGTACAGCGATGAGGACGTTCAGCAGGCGCTGAAAATCCTCGACTGGGTTAAAAAAGGCGTACCCATCGGCCAGGTAAAATCACTGCTGGAACGCCCTGTGCCGCGCCGCGCCAATAACTGGCAAACCCTGCAACAGGCCATGCTGCAAAAGTTGCAGGAGGGGAAAATTGAATCCCTGCGTCAGATGATTTACGACGCCGGACGCGAATACCCAAGGCCAGAGCTGGTCACTAACGTGCTGCGTCCGTTGCGCAGCCAGATATCGGCTAACGTCGCCGCCGCTATGACGCTGCGTGAGATCCTCGACGGCATCCTCATCGCCTATACCTCGTTTTGCCTTGAGGGCGATAAAAAAGCGCCGGGCGATAACATCCTCATCAGCGGCTGGCATCTGAACGACCCGTGTGAGATCTGGCTTGAAGCCCTGACGCGCACCGGCCAGGGCCACCGCATCGACATACTGCCGGTTCCCCCTGCCGCGCTGGCCCCGGAAATTTTCCCGGATCGCAAATGGCTGCTGGTTACCAGCGGTAAACTTACCGCCGCGCGGAAAAAGCAGGTTGCGCAGTGGCAGCAGCAGGTTTCCCTTGAGGTAATTATCCTCTGATTATTTTCTGCTGTGGCAAACTTCACGAAAAGTTGAATATTTTTTCGCGCAGCGAGTGCTAACGTTTTCCTGTCACCGACAACTCAACAGGAAAACACGATGAAAAAGACACTCCCTCTGATGATGCTGGCTACAATGGCTTTCGCCCCTGCCGCATTCAGCGCCCCGGCAGGCACCCTGAGCGTCCACGTTCTGGACCAGCAAACCGGTATGCCGCCAGCGGATGTGGCCGTCACGCTGGAAAAGCAGGAGCAGGACAAGTGGACCCCGATTGCCAGCGGTAAAACCGACCACGACGGGCGCATCAAATCGCTCTATCCGCAGGATCAGGATATGGCGCCAGGCGTGTATAAAGTGACCTTCAAAACCGCAGATTACTTCCACGGCAAAAAGCTGGACTCCTTCTTCCCGGAAGTGCCGGTGCTGTTCACCGTCACCCGCACCAATGAAAAACTGCACATCCCGCTTCTGCTCAGCCAGTACGGTTACTCAACCTACAAGGGCAGCTGATTGCCCTTGATTTTAAAGACGATTAAAAAATAATCCCGTCAATACTTGGACAAATACGCATTGTTGTGTAACTTTTAGATATGAGATCGGGAGGTGCACATCATGACAACAAAACCTGTGCTGGGTATTAGCGGATGTTTGACCGGTTCCGCCGTTCGCTTTGACGGCGGACATAAGCGTATGGGCTTTGTGATGGATGAGCTGGCGCAGTGGGTCGCTTTCCGCCCGGTATGCCCTGAAATGGCTATCGGCCTGCCCACGCCTCGTCCGGCGCTGCGCCTGGTGATGACCACTGGCGGCGAGACAGAAATGCGGTTCAGCAAAGCGCCGCACGATGACGTCACGCAGAAGATGGCCGCATTTACGGCAGATTATCTGCCGAAAATCGGCGATCTGTCAGGGTTTATCGTCTGTGCAAAATCCCCTAGCTGCGGCATGGAGCGCGTGCGGCTGTACGACGAAAACGGCAACCGGGGCCGCAAGGAGGGTGTCGGGCTGTTCACCGCCGCCCTCCTTGAAACTTTCCCCTGGCTGCCCGTCGAAGAAGACGGCCGCCTGCACGATCCGGTACTGCGGGAAAACTTTGTTGAGCGCGTTTTTGCTCTCCACGAACTGAACGTAATGCGTAAAAATGGCCTGACGCGCCGTGCCCTGCTGGACTTTCACAGCCGCTATAAGCTTCAGCTTCTGGCGCACCATCAGGCAGGCTACCGTGAAATTGGTCCGTTTGTGGCATCACTGCATGAGTGGGACGATCTGGACGCGTTTTTCGTGGCTTATCGCGACAAACTGATGACCATCCTGAAAAAACCTGCTTCGCGGAAGAATCACACTAACGTGCTGATGCACATTCAGGGCTATTTCCGTAACCAGCTGAACAGCCGCCAGCGTGGAGAACTGCGTGATGTGATCCTGCATTACCGGGACGGGCTGCTGCCGATCCTCGCGCCGCTGACGCTGCTTAAGCATTATCTGGCTGAATACCCTGACCGGTATCTGATGACGCAAAACTACTTTGATCCCTATCCTGATGATTTGGGTCTGCGTCTGGCCGTTACCTGATAAGAAAGAAGCGAAGGCCCATTGACCCACAGAGGCCCAAAGCTGTACCCCGTTTAGACGACACCCTCACTGTCGTCTTTTTTTTGCGCTCAGCGTAAAATACTGTAATTCTGTACAGGTTAAGCATGCACAGCGGAGTACCCCGATGATCAAAAATCTGCATATTCAGAACTACCGCTCAATTCGCGATATGTCGCTTGAGCTGGAACAGCTCAACATCGTATTCGGCCCCAACGGCACCGGAAAATCCAATATTTATAAAGCGATTTACCTGATGCACAGCGCGGCGCAGGGGCAATTCTCCCAGGCGCTGGCAAACGAGGGGGGGATTTTGAAAGTGTTCTGGGCGGGCAAAACCCGCAGCGACCAGCTGCGGCGCATGAACCTGGCGGTGGAAACGGAAACCTATGAATATGAGCTTCAGGTCGGGTTCGTGGAAAAGCTGCCCTATCCCTCACAGTTTCAGCTCGATCCGGTGATCAAAGAGGAAGCTATCTGGCTGAGCGGCCAGCACCGTCGTCCGTCGTCACAGCTGATGAAGCGTAAGAATCAGGCGGTTTTCCTGAACAACGTGCATCACGAAAAAGTGACCCACAGCGGTACGCTGTATGAGAACGAGTCGGTGTTCGGGCAGCTCGGCGAACCGCACCTCTATCCCGAAGTGTCGCAGATGCGCGAGTCCCTGCGTAACTGGCGCTTTTATCATGAGTTTTCCGTCTCATCCGGCTCGGCGATCCGTGCGCCGCAGGTGGGTTTTCGTTCCCCGGTGCTGGCCAGCGACGGTGCGAACCTGGCCGCCGCGTTTCAGACCATTGTCGAAATTGGCGACGAGCTGCTGCTGATGCGCATTCTCGACCAGGCCTTCCCCGGCTGCGTGTTTTACAGCGACAACACCGGCGGGCGCTTCCGCATGATGATGCAGCGCGAGGGGCTGAGCAGGCCGCTGGAACCGGCAGAGTTCTCCGACGGCACGCTGCGTTTTTTGTGCCTGGCTGTGGCGCTGCTAAGCCCGCGCCCTCCCGCATTTATCGCCCTCAACGAACCGGAAAACAGCCTGCATCCGCAGATGCTGCCCGCTCTGGCAAGCCTCATTGCCGAGGCCAGCCGCTACTCGCAGATCTGGCTCACCAGCCACTCGCCGGAGCTGGCGCAGTTGATTGAGAAGCACCGATCGTTTTCGCTGTATCAGCTGTCGATGATGGAGGGGGAGACGCGGAGGGAGCGGCTGGGGTAATAGCCAGGTGGCGCTATGCTTACCTGGCCTACAGGCGAGAACGAAACGTCTTACGCCACTCCGCCGGACTGACGCCAAAGCGCGCCTTAAACTGCTGCCGATACGTCACCGCTGATAAAAACCCCACCTGCTCAGCGACGCTTTCGATTGGCAGACTGCCGGACTCCAGCAGGATCTGGCTGCGCCGCAGGCGCTCGGCGGTAAGCCAGTCGGCAACGCTCATGCCCGTCGCCTTGATAAAATGGCGGGTCAGCGTGCGTCGGCTCATCGACACCACGTCCGCCAGCGAATCCAGGTTATGCGGCTCGGAAATGTGCTGCTGAAGGTAGTCTATGAGACAGTTAATCCGCCCGTCGCGGGTATCTTTCGGCACAGGCTGCGCAATAAACTGCGCCTGCCCACCCTCGCGGTGCGGCGGGACGATCATCCGGCGGGCAATCTGATTGGCGACGACGCTGCCAAAGCGCTGGCGGATGATATACAAACAGCAGTCGAGCGCGGCGGCGGTACCTGCCGAGGTGATCACATTGCCGTCGTCCACGTAGAGCGCGTTGATGTCCAGTCGAACGTCCGGAAACAGCGTCTGAAACTGGTGTTCAAACTCCCAGTGGGTGGCGGCCCGTTTGCCGCTGAGTATGCCGGCATAGCCCAGCACAAACGATCCCAGACACAGCCCAACAATTTCCGCCCCGTTGTCTCTGGCCTTAACCAGGCCGTCGAGCAGCGTCTGAGGCGGGCGCTCCAGTACGTGCTGCCAGTAGGGTACAACCACAATTTCAGCCGATGCGATCGCGGAAAAATCCTGCGTCGCATGCAGGGCAAAACCGTCTTTCGAGGTCAGGAATCCCGGTTTTTCAGCGCAGATCGTGACGTTAAAGCGCTTTTCCCCGGATACCGTATCGCCAAACAGAATGCAGGGGACGGAGTAGTGGAACGGGCTAAACCCGTCCACCGCGACAATAGCAACGTTAACAAGCGGCATCTGTCTCTCCTTTCCCCTTTAACACTCAGAATATAACGGTTTCGCCGTCCTGAGGAATGCTCACCGCGTCACTTATCTCGTTGGCGTCAACATACTCGCGCAGCGCGCGGCGGGTCAGCAGGCAGTGGTTGATAGCTTCCATATGGGTCGCCACGATTTTCGCCTGCGGCAGCAGGAAATGCACGTTAAGCAGATCTTCTTCCCCCATGATAATTGGCCCAAACCCGATGACGTGGGCGTAACCAGCGTTGAGCACGACAACGTCCGGTTGATGCTTTTGTAGATCGGCCGCAACCGCGTCGCGCCAGATGGTATCCCCTGCGATATAAAGCGTCTTCTCATCGGGATGACGGAAGACCACGCCGCAGGCTTCACCCAGACGCTCTGCCAGCTCCGGCACGGCGTAAGCGCGGTCAGTGCCGTGCTGGCCGCCATAAGTTTTCGCAATCCGGATATCGCCGAACGTCGTTTCGTCGGTCATGACCGTCAGGTTTTGAAAGCCCTGTCCGCGTAGCAGCGCGGCATCGCTATCATTTTGCACGTAGATCGGCTTGTCTTTGGCGATCAGCTCAACGGCATACTGATCCCAGTGATCGTCATGGGTATGGGTGACGATCACCGCATCGGTGTCCAGCAGCGTTTGAACGTCAACGGGAAGCTCGACCATCGGGTTGCGAATATCGGCCCGCGCGGTGCCGGGAAAACCCGGATAAGCACCTTTTGGCGCCAGCATTGGGTCGATTAAAAAGCGTTTTCCCGCGTAAGTGATCAGCTGGGTGGCATTGCGAATTTGCGTAATGTTCATGGGCTATCCTCCGGTTGGTATGAGAAGGAGAATAGCCCCAGGGTGCCGTTAAGAATGTGGGCTAAAGGGCGATGATCGATGAAATCGGGTCAATCGATAAACCGCTTGCGCACCCTTTCCAGCGGCGCAATCAGCAGATTGATAAGCGGTTTACGATCGATAACGATATCGGCGTTCACCGTCATCCCGCCCATCAGCATGCGTTTTTTCTTGTCCGGGTCGGTAAACCAGGAGGGGACGCGCACTTTAGCCAGGTAGTAGTTCTGCCCTTCCTGGAGCGGGATCAGCGCCGAATGGGCATCAATGTTTACCTCATAGAAATCGGACAGCGTCGCCTCCACGGAACCGTATTTGTCCACGGGCCAGGAGTCGAAGCGCAGCTTAACCTTATCGCCTTTCGCCACGCGCCCCACCCCCGTTGCCGGAACATACAGGTACCCCTCCATCGTCGCCGCGGTATTTTTACGGATCACCACCACCACCTCGCTGTTTTGCGTAATGGCCCGGCCTGGCGGGAAGTTAATCGCCACCACGTAGCCATCTGAAGGGGCCAGCATCGCCATGGTGGAACTCCCCCGGCTGGACAGGTTGCGATCAATTTCGCTGATGCGGTTTTTCACGTACAGCTGCTCTTCGCTCAGCGAATCAATTTGCGACTGGGTGCTGTCGGTCAGGCTGGTTTTGCGCGCCTCAAGCTCAAGAATAGTGCTCTCCTCCAGCGTCAGGTTGAGCTGGGCGTTGAGCACATCGTTATGGCTTTTATCGAGATCCACTTTGGAGACATAGCCCTTCCCGGAGACGGATTTCCACGCCTCGTAGGTGTCGGTGCTGTTTTTTAACAGCGCGCGCAGCTTCTTCACCTTATCGCGGGAAACGGCGATCTGCTTGTCAGTGAGAGCCAGCTGCTGCGCCAGATTTTTGCGATACGACGCAATCGAGTCCTCAATGGCCTGGATGCGCTGCTCGCTGCGCTTTTTCTCCGCTTCCATCTGCTGGCGGTCAAACTGCACCACCGAGCCCTGCTTGCCGCCATAGTCCTGCGACACGGTGAACAGCGGATCGTTTTCCTTCACGTACTGGCCGGGCCGGACGGCAAAATCAACAAGGGTTCCGGACTCTCTGGCGCGCACCTCCACATCGCCCTGCGCCGGGATCAGCACCCCGCGTGCCAGCGTGGTTTCCGAAAAGTTGAAAGCAATCGCAAAGACCAGCAGGCAGAGAAAAAAGGCGATGAACAGCGTCAGCACGGTTTTCAGCCGCGGCGCGTTGATTTGATAGCTTTTTGAGAAGTGGTGCGGGATTAGCGCCCGACGCTGTCGGCTTCGGTTTTTTAATTTCACGATATGTCATCCATGATAAATCACTGAAAGATCGTCCCATCCACTCCAGAGCGTGGGGGTTTTGCGCAGCGCGTTCAGCGTGTCGGCGGCGGCCAGACGGTAATCCTCTGGCGCATACGCCTGGCTCTCCAGCCCAAACTCTGCCGCGTGCAGCGAACAGACCGGCAGCAGCGTTCGGACGCTGTAGCCATAACGGGATAAAAACCGCGTGGAGACGTCCGTTAACCACGCCTTGCGATCGCCTGCCTGAATTGGGAACAGCGGCGCATCCGGCAGGCGTTCATCCATCAGCAGCACCGTCACCAGGCGCTGAGGGGCGAAAAACGAGCCG
Source organism: Enterobacter cloacae complex sp. ECL411 (assembly GCF_021869665.1). Lineage (NCBI taxonomy): Bacteria > Pseudomonadati > Pseudomonadota > Gammaproteobacteria > Enterobacterales > Enterobacteriaceae > Enterobacter > Enterobacter cloacae complex sp. ECL411. The sequence continues at coordinate 80,608 of NZ_CP091486.1, read as the reverse complement.
GCGCGCCGTCCGTCGTGTGTGGCCATCAGCTTGTGCAGCGCAGGGTGACGGGTAATAAACTGAAAGCGCACATCATCTGGCGCGGTGGCGAGCAACGCATCCATAATCAGGCCAAAGCCCGCCCAGCGCATGCCCAGAAGCAGGGTGCGAGGCGAACTGTAAAACCCCTGATCCTGCGTCCACTGCGCCACGTACGCATGCAGATCGAAGCGAACGTTGCGCGCCCACAGCGCGGGCGGGAAAATCTGTTCCACGAAGTTAAACCCGCTCAGCTCATGGGCGTTCTGATGCAGAAAATCAGCCGGCACATCGGCCTCCGGGCAGGGCATAAACTGGCTGTAGTTTTGCGCAATCCGGTTTGCCATTAAGGTGCGTCCGGCCTGGCGCGCGCAGAGTCGGGCATAGAGACGCGGCAGAAACATCATTGCTCACTCTCCCGCAGGGTTCCGTTTTCCATGGTATAGAGACGCCCCTGACAGCCCACCACGTCCGGCGAGTGGGTGACAAACACCAGCCCAATCCCCAGGCTACGCAGGTTCGCCAGCACCTTTTGCGCGGTGGTCTTATCCAGGTTCGCCGTCACTTCGTCGCAGAGCAGTAGCTTAGGCTGGCTGTACAGGGCGCGCGCCAGGACCAGACGCTGCATCTCCCCGGCCGAAAAAAAGGTGTTCCCCGGCAGCATCTCCGTTTCGTAACCGTGCGGCAGACGGGCGACGACGTGGTCCACTTCCGCCAGCCGACACGCGGCGATGACCTGCTCTTTATCCGGCGCGCTGTCAAAGCAGGCGATGTTGTCCAGAATCGAGCCGGTGAAGAGAATATCGTCTGCATGGACAATGCGGATGTGCTGGCGCAGCGAGGAAAGATCGCACTCTTCAATGGGGATCTTATTGATCCGCAGCGTGCCAGACGATGACAGCAACATGCCGGAGATCAGACGCAGCAGCGTGGTTTTTCCCGACCCGCTCTGGCCCACAATCACCGCCTCTTCGCCCTGCTTCAGGGTCATGTTGATATGCTGTAGCGTGGCCTCCCGGCCTGGATAAGCAAATGAGACATCCTCAAATTGCAGACAGACCGGCGAGGTGACAATCCGCTTCCCAAACTGGCTGGTTTCAGAGGGGGCAAACAGCAGGTCGCCCACGCGATCCAGCGGCCCCTTAAGGGCATTTTTGTCCAGCAGCTTCTGCGCCACCTGCACCATGGCATCGGAAAAATAGCGCTTATAGCTGATATAGGCGTACAGCATCCCGATACTCATCTGCCCTTCCAGGATCAGCCACGCGCCAAAGCAGACCACCAGCAGCTGCTCGGCATTGATCACCAGCAGCGAAGCCACGTCAAAGCGGGCCAGCAGCCGCTCTTTACGCATCAGCCCGGCGATGTGTTCGCGCTGGGATTTGTCCATCACCGCATCCCGGGCCTGCTCCATATTGTTCGCCTTGAGCGTAATGATCCCTTTCTGTGTCTCTACCAGCAGAGATTCATACTGGGCGGTACGCTCGATGGAGTCATCCACCGCGCGTTGATAGGGGCCGATCAGCGAAAAGCGGATCAGGAAAAACACGCCCATCAGCAGCATCGTCAGCAGCGCAATTTTGACGTTATACAGCAGCATAAACAGCAGGCTGGTGACGGCGATCAGGCTGGAAAAGAGAATTTGCACGTAACCATTGCTGATGAACTCCGCGCAGGCGTGGAGCGATTTTTCAATAGCCAGCACGATGCCCGGCGGGCGCGAGCGGAACCAGCTGGTCTGGGTGCGCAGCATGTAGTGGCGCACGGACTGGCTTAAATCGTCATAGGCAATGTTACGCATCAGGATCTCAAGCAGCTGCTTGAGGAATTTACCGATGACTTCAAAGATAAAGACGATAGCGAAGATCGCGGTGAGCAGGATCACCAGATCGCTGTCGCTGCGGGAAATGGCCTCATCCATAATCAGCTGCACGTAGGTGGGGCTCGCCAGCATGGTGATGAGAGTAAAAATACAGAGCACAAACAGCAGCAGCTGGCGCTGGAACAGGCTCGGAGATTTATTGGCTAACCGGCCAAGCGTGAGCTTTTCATCCGGGGATTTCTTTTCGAAACACGGCGTGGGCTTAAGCTCAAGCACATAGCCGGAAAACAGTTTTTCCGCCTCTTTCAGGCGGTAACGACGCACGCCGCTGGCCGGGTCGTGAACGGTCACGCTGCGGCTGTCGATCTTCACGATGACCACGAAATGGTTGCCGCGCCAGAAGGCGATGAGCGGCAGCTCAGACGTTTCTATTTCAGTGATTTCGCCTTTAAGCACCCGGCCAGACATATTTTTATCGCTGGCAAGGGTCAACAATTCCGCCATTGAGGTTCCCGCATCGGCGGAAACGGAAATCTCCCGGCGCAGCTGGCTGACGGAGACATGGTGGTCATAGTGCCCCAACACCATCGCCAGGCAGGCCAGTCCACATTCGGTAAATTCATGCTGGCGAATAACAGGGGTCTTTCCCTGTTTTTTATACTGAAAGAGCGAAAACATAATGATCCGTGGCTGAAATAAAAAAATGGCCCGGCAATGCGGGCCATGCGTACAACGTGCTTCTCGCTTAGGCGCTGAAGAAACCGCCGATGAAGCCGCCCACCAGGCCGAATACGCCACCGATGGTGCCGCCCAGCGCGCCTAACATCTGGCTGCCCGCGTTATAGCCCGCGCTTGCGCCCTGAATAGCGGCAGCAAACGGATCCCAACCACCGATGATGGCCTGTGCTTTTTTGAAATCGATAACTTGCATGATACTTTTCCTGTAAACGTGAATTAGTTGTAGCTACCAACCAGCGCGCCCAGGAAGCCCATTGCGCCACCCAGAACTCCGCCAACCACACCGCCAACCATGCCCATGATGCTGGCGCCAGTGTCGTAACCCAGCTGTGCACCTTTAACCAGACCAGCGAACGGGTTTAACGCGCCGCCAATAATGTCTTTCGCTTCTACGAATGAAATCGCTTTCATTTTTATCTCCTGTAGTGATGGATCTTTAGCATGATGCTAAAGGCTAATTTCCTTTTATGAAGGAAAGCGGTTGCTACGGGCAGGTGGTCAGCGGAATGATTTTATTGCCATAAATAATCATTCGCCTTGCAGCCTGCCCGGCATTATCTATTTCCAGCCGTTGCCCCGGAGGAATATATTTTGAATTATTGTATTGCGTACTGCACCCGACCGAGGAAACATATTTAAAATAGGTATTCCCAGTATTACTCACTACCCCGTTGCTAAACGCATAATCAAAATGTCGTGTCCATGGACGGACAATCAAAATAGCCTCAAGCGAGACCACCACATCCGACTGGATGCGCTGGCCTTTGCGCGTGATGACCTTTGCCTGGAGCGGCGTCTCGGTGAATTTTACGCGATAGTATCGCTCTTTGTTGTCATGCGGGCCGGTATAGTAAAATTTAAAACCCGCGCGCTCACCGCTCCCCAGCGTTAATTGCTTAGGCGAATACATGACTTCGCCGTCTTTTATTTCGGTTTCTTTTCCCTTCTCTTTAGGAACGTCTACCTGAATAAGCGAAACGGTATAATTCTGACGTTCGCTGGTATCGTTTTTTATCGGCTGAAAAACAACTTCTCTTTCGGGAAGAAAATCAATATTCAGACTTTCGATAATTAAAGCATTTGCCCCTGTGGAAATGAAGCAATTTATTGCAAAAATAGCCAGGAATTTTCCAGTCATGATTGATTAATTCCAGGATGCGCTAACATCTATTCTTCCCTGCGCGGTCACTTCGCCAAACCAGCTATTTCCGTCATAGGTGGTCTTCGATACCGGATTATCCATAACGAACTGGAGGATCAGCGGTGTTTTCCAGAGCCACATATCGGTCACGCCGGAACTCATTTTGTCCCACTCTTCCGCATGGGTGGCTGGCGCCGGGATAGACAGTACCTCGCCTTTACAGTTATGCGCCATGCGCGTCTGGCTTTTCCCCACCAGCACGTTGCCCGGAATGGGAACCGTAAAGCCGTTGCCGCTGAAGGCGCAGTAGTCCACCCCATTCAGGCTTTGAGTAGGCCCGGTGACTTTTACCGTGACCGCAATCGCCGCATCTTTTTGCGCCCCGCTGTAGGTGATGGTGTAGGGGATCTCAATGGGCGTTTCGCCGATGGCGCCTTTCCCGGAGCCGCCCAGACCGTCAGGATCGAGGGCGTAATCCGGGTTGTCGGGCGTAATCTCCAGCCCCGGCTGAATAGGGTTAATCACCAGGCCGCCCCCCGGCTGGAAGCAGAAATCCGCCGCCAGCGAGCTGTTGCCGGGCGTCAGGCACAGGCTGACGATATTGCCAATGCTGCTGCCGTCCCCCGCCTGCGCCACGCTCAGAATTAACGCTTTCGGCAAAAATATTTTAAGGTACGCTTTGCCGCCGTTTTTCTGCGGCGCCGCGAGGAAGGTGTTTGCCAGGACACGCGTATCACTCAGGATACCGCCGGAGATACTGTACCAGGTGTTTTCATCGAAGGTCAGCTCGGCGGCAAGCCCGGTGCCGCCGTTCATGTGCGATTGCAGCACGCTGTTGACGCGGGAAGAGGTGAGCGCCAGCCCCCCGTTGTAACCGGAGATATCTTCCCCAACAAACGTGTATTCAAGCAGGTCGCACAGCACGCCAGAGACCGTGTTGCGGGTGTATTTGGTGCAGGTTGCCCCCGTTGATCCATCAACAATCGTCACCTCGCCGCTGATCGGGTCAATCCCCAGGTTGAGCGCCCTGGCGTTGGTCATGGTCAGCGTGCCCACCTTGTGAAGCGTATTGGTGGTGGTCACTTTGTTGATGGAGCTGATTTGCGGCGTGGAGGTGATGGTCACTTCATCCCCTGGCGCGGCGTTGAGCAGATAGTTAAAGAACGGATCGCCCAGGACCCAGCGCCCGTATGACGTGCCGGGCTCCATCACCGGCGGCTTGACCACCATCGACGTATCGGTATAGCGGGTCGTCGGGGTGTACCCCGTGTTGCCGCAGGACGAGGAACACGCCGTCCCTTTAAAGAACGGAGAGGCGCTGGAGCCGGTCACCGAAAAGTCGATGGTCAGCGCGCTGCCTGCCGGACCGCTGTAGCTGTTGTCCGGGATGTAAGTGGCGATACCGTTATTCGTTTTCGCGCTCAGCGTCGGCCACTCACGCGAACCGTGTAAAAACGCGGTCGAGGTGCTGTTCAGACTAAACAGCCCCGCGCTGTTTCCCGTACCGTTATTGTCCGGATTATTAATGGCGAAATAGGGCAGCTCCTGCGCATGGGCCACCGCGCTCATCAGCAGCAAATTAAGAGCGAATATCTTTTTCATCGTCACGTTCCTGCGTTCCTTTTGCTTCCTGCCAGACGAAATCGCCTTTGTCGCAGGAGATGTCCCCGAGCCACAGCGCACCGCGGTTAGACTCAATGTCCAGGCGCACTTCGCAGACGCTGTCGTCCGGCGTGGCGATACTCAGGACAGGGTTGTTCTTATCAACGTCGATTACGAAGCGTCCGTCGTTCTCCGTCCGGGTCAGCCCAACGTGGTTTTTGATCTGCGTGGCGCCAATCGGATTGCCGTTTGCATCCACAAGGCGGCCAAACAGGGTGACGATTTTCTTCACCTGCGGCTTCATCACCACGGTATTGCCCGGATAAACCGTGATATGGCGACGCGCATTCGCGCCAATCTCATAGCTTTCCGTACCGGTTTCACTGTTCATCACTTCCAGGTCATAAGCCTGGTATGCCGGCAGCGACAGCCAGGTTTTATCCCCTTTGATGCGTTCTGCCCGGCCGTTAAGCTTCAGGGTCAGCGCTTCATCAGATTTGAGACCGGTACTGACAATCACCCCTGCGCTTTCGGTGCCTTTCCCGGCGGCGATGGCCTCTTTGGACCAGCCCACGCTGCCGTCACTGGTCAGCGTGGAGTTCCATCCTTTACTCATGCCGCTCTGGACGCTGAGGATGTTGCTGTTCCACGGCGTGTCGAAGTTCACGCTGCCGCCGCCGCTTACGCTGCGATCCTGGCGGCTGTTAAAGGCTTTCGAGACGTTGGCGGTGGCCGATTTCAGGTAATCGCCTTCAAACTGGCGGCTGGCGCTGACGTTCAGCGCCGTGCCGGTATCGCGATTGTGGGAAACGCCAACCGACACGGTATTTCCGAGCGGTATGGCGAAATCGAGCATCACGTAGCGATCTTTCTCTTCGTAATACCCGTCGTATTTGTTGCGCGACATCCCCACCCGCAGGCGCGCTGTACCGTAGCGACCGGCGTATAACCCCTGGGAGTAGTCCAGCTGATAGCGTTTATAGCGATAGAGGTCGTCCTCCTGACGCATCAGACTCAGGTTGCCCGCTGAGGGCAGGCCGAACGACGGCAGGCTAAAGGAGGCGCCCCAGGTGTTGCCCTTGCTCTCATAGATATCGAGGAACTTGCCGCTGGAGAGCTGTTCATGGGAGTACCAGACCGAACCGATCTGCCACGGCAGGCTGAGATTCGCGCCGTAGTTGGCGCGGTACGTTCCGTCGGAGGCGGCCATGGTCTGGGTATTCACCGAGAAATAGCCCGTCAGGTTCAGGGAGGCCCACAGCTCGCTGACGATGTGTTCCCGCATCATGTAGGTGGAGGCGTTCCAGTCGACCATCCCGCTGCGCTTGCTGAACGAGGCCCCCACCAGCGACATGGTGTCTTTATGTTTGGTGTCGTAATCGTAGTAGTAGGTGTTGTCCTGCTCGTTTTTGTGTTTCGCGTATTTTTTATAATTGACGACGGATTTATCGCGGCTATACATCCCGCCCCACATCTGCCAGCGCAGTGTTTCCGACACGTTGCTGGAGAACGGCTTATTCACGGTGTACATGCTACGCGACACGGTGCGGCTTCCGCTCACCACCTCAACTTCGATGCTGTAGATCCCGTAGGGCAGGCTGCTGGTGTCAATTTCATGGTTGCCGACGTCAAAGCGCTGAATCCCGATAAGCTGCCCGTCACGACGAATACGGGCCTCGCCCGCCGTGGGGAAATAGACCACCACAGGCGTCAGAGAGAGCGTGTTATCGCGCTTACGGGAGTTGGCCTGGTTGCCCATGGAAACGCCGTAGACTTCACCGCCGGAAATCCCGCTGACGCTCGCCAGAGACTGCATCGCCCAGCCGTTCAGCATGCCCGCGGCGTAGCGCATCCCCTGATAGTCGCGCTCCCACATAACCGCGTTCATCTGGGTATCGCTGCTGCTCTCGTTGACGTAGCCAGAGCCGTCGATCAGCACATGATCAACGCCCATTGAGATCCAGTTTCTTGCGTTCAGATAGCCCGACGACCAGCTATCACCGTAGCCGCTCTCGGTGTGATACGCCCCGAGGTTGTAGGAGAACGTGCCGCTCAGGTCGTCAGACTCCGGCGCATCAATGTCCACCTCACGCGGGCGAATATTCACCCCGTAGTCGCTCTGCGACAGATTCAGCAACAGGCGCATTTTTTTCTGATCCAGCTCGAACGCGGACCCCGTACTTACCGGAATGCGCATCTGGTCATCAAACTGCTTGTCGTTAATGCTTTGCAATAACGTTCTCATCTCTTTTGACAGACGAATGCCGTTATCAGACTCCTGGACCTGAAGTGGTTTACTGAATTTGGCCACCTGAACAGAGGTGATATGCTCACCTCAGAACAACACAGGTGTCATAATGAAAAAAAGAAATTTCAGCGCAGAGTTTAAACGCGAATCCGCTCAACTGGTCGTTGACCAGAACTACACCGTGGCAGATGCAGCCAGCGCTATGGATGTCGGCCTTTCCACAATGACGCGATGGGTGAAACAATTACGTGATGAACGGCAGGGCAAAACACCAAAAGCCTCCCCCATTACCCCGGAACAAATTGAAATCCGTGAGCTCAGGAAAAAGCTACAACGTATTGAAATGGAAAATGAAATATTAAAAAAGGCTACCGCGCTCTTGATGTCAGACTCCCTGAACAGTTCTCGATAATCGGGAAACTCAGGGCGCGTTATCCTGTGGCCACTCTCTGCCATGTGTTCGGGGTTCATCGCAGCAGCTACAAATACTGGAAAAACCGTCCTGAAAAGCCAGACGGCAGACGGGCTGTATTACGCAGTCAGGTACTTGAACTGCATGGCATCAGCCACGGCTCTGCCGGAGCAAGAAGCATCGCCACAATGGCAACCCAGAGAGGCTACCAGATGGGGCGCTGGCTTGCTGGCAGACTCATGAAAGAGCTGGGGCTGGTCAGTTGCCAGCAGCCGACTCACCGGTATAAGCGTGGCGGTCATGAGCACGTTGCTATCCCGAATCATCTTGAGCGACAGTTCGCCGTAACGGAACCAAATCAGGTGTGGTGCGGTGATGTGACCTATATCTGGACGGGTAAGCGCTGGGCGTACCTCGCCGTTGTTCTCGACCTGTTCGCAAGAAAACCAGTGGGCTGGGCCATGTCGTTCTCGCCGGACAGCAGGCTCACCATGAAAGCACTGGAAATGGCATGGGAAACCCGTGGTAAGCCCGTCGGGGTGATGTTCCACAGCGATCAAGGCAGCCATTATACGAGCAGGCAGTTCCGGCAGTTACTGTGGCGATACCGGATCAGGCAGAGTATGAGTCGGCGTGGAAACTGCTGGGATAACAGCCCAATGGAGCGCTTCTTCAGGAGTCTGAAGAACGAATGGGTGCCGGCGACGGGCTATGTAAGCTTCAGCGATGCAGCTCACGCAATAACGGACTATATCGTTGGATATTACAGCGCACTAAGACCGCACGAATATAATGGTGGGTTACCGCCAAACGAATCAGAAAACCGATACTGGAAAAACTCTAACGCGGTGGCCAGTTTTTGTTGACCACTTCAACCTGAACGTCCCTCAGCCCCAGCTTCAGATCTTTTGCAAAGAGCGTCACGTCACCGATACGAACATATTCGCTCGCCGTGCCTTCGTGGTTCCCTTGTTGTGCTGAGTGTGGACGCGTATTCACCAGATAGACGGGAATTTTGATCCCCTGCTCCAGCAGTGCATAAAGCGAGTCGGGAAAACGGTAATTAGCGATAACCACGGAGCTTGAGGCTGCATGCGCAAGCGCGGGCAGCGTGCCGGATGCGCAAGCCATCATCACCGGCAACACTAATTTATTTTTCACCATGCATCCTTACTTAACAGGTATGAACTGTTTCAGGTCCCATATTCCGAGATGAAAATGGTTATCCGTAACGTTGATATCCTCGATAGCGCGCGAGGTATCCGGCATCAGGTAGAAGTTTTTGGTACACGGCGTAGTCGGTGATTCCGGATTCGGCTTCAGGCAGGTTCCGGTCGCATTGACGCGAAAAGCGGTGTTCCCTTTATTGGTTATTTTTCCCGCCACATAGACGAAGTCGATCTTCTTATCACGGGGCTGAACCACCAGAATGGTGCTCACCACCGCGCGCGTCATCCCGGTACCGTTTTTTGGTGAACCGCTGTCCACCTCTTCGCTCACCCCTTCATCAGTGAAGGTAATGCGGTAGTAACGCTCTTTGTTATCGGCGTTCCCGTGATAGTAAAATTTGACAATATTGCTGGTACCGGCGGGCATTACCATGCGCGTGGGCGTCAGCAACAGCTCGTCCACTTTCTCCGGATTAATGACGATCCCTTCATCCATTGGGCTACTGATCCGCTGTGCGCGAACAGAAACAATACGCACGCTGTCTGCTTCGTTTTTTATTTCCTTGGCGGTGGAGTCAGCATCCGCAGGAATAATGGTGGTGACTTTTCCCACATTAATGGCCAGCGCGGAGGAAGAGATAAATAATAAAAATAAGAAGGCGGATTTGAGGTTAAACATGCTATTTCCCTAAACAGGGGCTTGCGCCCCTGGATCGATCAGGCCTTAGCCCCAGGTTGCGCGGAACGCAACAGATACGGTCCCTTCCCACAGGCTGTTGGTCAGGTCTTTGAACTCTTTCGCAGTACCCGCGTTGTCCTGAGCGGAGTCAACGTAGAAGACGAATTTGTCCTGGCCGGTAATTTCGGTATCTGCCGCCGCGCCTGCGCTGGTGGTCAGGTTCCACAGGCCAGAAGAGACGCCGGTGTTAGAAGAAGAATCAACCAGCGTGGTCCATGCGGTTGATTTCGCCCCCACGGTGCCACCAATAGAGCCCAGGTCGTTACCGCCCCAACGCGCACCCACTTTCAGCTTGGTCGCTTCACCGCCCACGCTGAACAGCGTGTTGTTTGAATCGTCGAGGATAGCTTCGAGTTTGAAGCTGGTCGCCGTAGAGTGATCGCCACGGATAGCCACATCAAACAGACCGGTATCGGTGTTGAAAGATTTGGTATTGGCGCTGTAAACGAAGTTCAAAGCACGCGTTGGCGTAACAACCAGGTCGGATTCGCTGTCTTTGGTCGCGGTTGCCTGCCAGGTGGCAGAAGCCGTCGTTTCTGCTGCATTAACTGCGCTCAGGGCAGAAACAGACAACAGGGAGCCCAGAACGATAGCGTTCAGTTTGTTCATTTATTTAGTCCTTCAAAAAAGAATCCACGTGTATAAAAAGGGGAGCCCCTTTTTCGAGGCGGAGTATAGACAGCCGCAAAATAACGAGGCAATACAGAAAAATTCACTCGCCGGAGAATAACAATAAAAATATAAATAAATTTCTCGTATCTTATTGTTACGTATTGAGTAAATCACTCAATTTCCCGAGCAATAGATAAATATCGATTTTTCAGTAAAGAGAAATATCAGGACGTCGGAACAGCCACACACATCATTACAGGCAAAACCAGCCCCTTAATTAACCAGGCGTGCGGTTTAACGCGGGTAATATAGAAGAAGTTGATATTATCAAGTAACATTTCGTTTACAACGCCATCCGGTGCCGCATCATCTTCAGATTTATTCAGCTTTTTATCCTTAATATAAAAGATATTGCTTCCGTCGACTTTTTCCACGCTGAGCGTGTAATTTCTGTCAATCAGGTAGCTTTTGCCCTCTTTCTTGAGTACGCCTTTATGAATAACCGTCACAACATCTTTGTTGTTAAACAGGAAAAGCGTGGTTAGCGACATATCGGTTAACTCACCCGTGGAATAGGTTTTCCAGGAAATGGTATCTGACTGGCAGCCAAACCCCTCATCCTGCGTTCTGGTAAAATAGATCCACAACAACGCGATGGCAGACAGCGCCAGTACGATACTGAACAGTACACTCATTTTAGTCCTTGACATATTTTAACTCCCGGTCAGGCTTCTGTAAGAAATGCAGTTCTTATAATCGTCGATACTGTCCTGCTGATAACAGATGGCCAGGAAATAATTTTCTATCTGCGACTTTTTAAACCTGGAATAGTAAGCATCTGCAACCTGGTGTTGACAGTCGATATGTTGACTGGCAATGACCTCTTTTACGTGATTAAAGTAGTGCTGTCGCGGCTGATACATATTCTTATCGATCAGGTATACCGTACACCGGTCCACTTTACCGAGCAGATGCATATCAGAATCTTTCAGGCTCTCGGCATAGGAATCCCTTTGGTGCAACAGTAAAACAGCGGTGCCGATAACGGTAATCAGTAATAACGTGCAAAGAGAAATAAAGAGTCTGTGCAGCGATATTAATTGTTTAGGCGGATCGGCATCTTTCTTATGCGCTAGCGTATCGAATGCTTCAGAGGCAGATTGTTCACTAAGCGTTGAAACAACCGGCGGCCTGACCGTGTGATGTTCAATATGCGCGGCAAGGCTAAATCCCTTGCCACGTATCGTTTTTATCAGTAAAGGATCGCATCCTAAAGTACGAAATGCTTTTCTGATTTCACTTATGGCAACATTCAGACTCACCGAAGAACCAGAGAAACCATGATCCTCCCAGACCTTCTTTATCAGGTCGTCTCTGTCGAGAGTTTTACCATTATTGATGATAAGTTCATAAAGCAGACGACCCGCCTGGTTAGATAACTTAATGGATGACTCTTCCTCTCCATTAATCATGATCATACCGGTGTCGACTTCATAAAGCATTGTAAGATCAATGAGATACTTCATATTATTATTACGCCATTGTTAAAATTATGTGCATTTGCCAGGCAATAATAAGTCTAAAGTTTGTGTGGTCAAGTCGCGTGATATTAATTGAGAGATGAATTCATAAAGCTTCATTAATTAACAATTATTAAATCATTAATAAAAATATTCGAACTAACGCATTTAGGTTAAAACATTAAAAAAAACTAACTCGCAAGATTATAATCTTAAACTTTAGAAGTTGTTGGAATAATGTTTTGTTATGTACTTTTTTAGTGCAACATAATATCGTCAAAGCATTCTCCCGAGTCGCCATGCGTCTAGCCGGTACATCAGGGACATGTGTAGCCGATTAACATTCATTTTAAATAACACAAATCTTCATGGAGTTTATCATGTTCAAATCGATCATGACCGTATCACTGCTGGCCGCCGCTATTGCTTCTACCAGTGCAGTTGCCGCAGACAATTCAGCGGGTGGTATCATTAACTTTACCGGCGCTATTACCGATACAACCTGTACCATTAACGGCGGTAAAAGCGCGGACTTTACCGTTGCGCTTTCCCCTATTTCGGTAAAAGATGCAGGCACCACGGTTGGCCTGATCACTAAGAATAAAAAATCTATTGCGCTGACGTTCTCAGGTTGTTCACCAGCAGCCGGAACAACCGGTACCCCGCTGAAAGTGTATTTCTCCAGCGCGGATAATATTTCCACTGACGGTAAATACCTGCTGAATAACAGCGTGAACGAAAGCGATGCCAGTGTGGCACGTAATGTCGGTTTTGCGTTAGTGGAGCCAGGTTCGTCTACGCCAATTACCCTGAACCAGCCTTACACTACGGATATTATGGGTACAGCGACCGCGCCAGATTCCGAGACGCTGACGCTGGATGTTTATTACTATAAAACGAACGCCGCTGCCGCCACCGTGGGCGAGTTAAGCTCCAACGTAACGTATACCATTTCCTACCTGTAATAATGATTATTCAGGCTCTGTTTTCGCAGAGCCTGTATTTAAGGTTGCAATCATGCGCAAGGCAATTTTGCTGGCAGGCTTACTGCTAAGCACCGGTCACTCATGGGCCAATATTGTCATTAATGGCACCCGTGTCCTTTATCCTGAAAATAACAAAGAGGTGATCGTCCAGTTAATGAATACGGGCGATGCGCCCGCTCTGGTGCAATCCTGGATAGATGACGGTGATATTAATTCCACGCCGGAAACAGCCAATGTGCCGTTTCTGCTGTCGCCGCCGGTGATAAAAGTTAACGAACATAATGGCCAACAGCTTCGTATTAAAAAGCTGCCGTCCAGCTTGCCTGCGGATCGCGAATCCGTCTTTTTCCTGAATGTCCTCGACATTCCGCCCAGACCTGAAAATCTGCAAAATCAGAATACCGTTCAGCTGGCGATTAAATCCCGTATCAAACTTTTTTACCGGCCCGCTGCGCTGAAAGGCACGCTGGATGACGCGGTGGCGAAACTGACGCTCGCCGCCGAAGGCGATCGCTTTCGCATTACAAATAACAGTCCGTTCCATATTACGGTCGCCAATATTTCGCTGGGTAAAACGAAATTGCTCCAGGAGTCCCCGATGGTTTCCCCGTTTGGGCAGCTGACGGTCGCCGCAAAAAATACGGTTAAGCGCGGACAAACCTTCCAGCTGATGTATGTGGACGATCTTGGCGCGTATAAAACCCGGACTTTCACCAGTCAGTGATCGGAAAGACTCACCATGAAAATGAAACAAAACAGACTCTGTCTGCTGGCAGTCTGCACGCTTCTGCTTTCGCATAAATCAGGGGCCGTCTCGTTTGATCCCTCCCTGCTTGCTGGCGCATCCGGTGAGTCCGATCTGTCTCGCTTTTCCGAAAACAACGCCATGCCTGCCGGCAGTCAGGAGATGGATATCTACGTAAACGGCAGCTGGAAGGGACGTTATACCGTCATCTACGGCGAGCAGCGTGACGACATCCGCCTTGCCTGGAAAGATGCCCGGTCGCTTGGCATCAACACCACGTCCGTGCCTGCGCCCGCCATTGCGCACGGGCAGGTGCAGCTGCGCGATCTGGTTCAGGGCGGTGAAGTCAAAACCGATACCAGCACCCTGAGTCTGGCGCTTACCGTTCCGCAGGCGGCTGTGCTGCGTACTGAAGAAGGTTACATTGCCCCCCAGTTTTGGGACGAGGGGATCCCGGCGCTGATGCTCTCGTGGAACACGACCTGGTATAACACCCGTGCAAAAGGCGCTGCGAAAGACACAAATGATGATTTTTATGCCGGGCTGGATTCCGGCGCCAACCTGTTCGGCTGGCAGTTTCGCGACAGCAGCGCCTGGCGGAAAACGGCCAGCGGAGAGAGTAGCTGGCAGAATAATACCCGCTACCTGCGCCGTCCCCTGGCCTCGCTGAAATCCAACCTGACGCTGGGTGACTTTTATATTCCTGGCGATCTGTTTGATTCCCTGCGCGTGCGCGGCGTGTCGCTGGCGTCGGACATGAAGATGCGCCCAAATTCACAGCAGGGTTTTTCACCGGTGGTTCACGGCGTGGCACGGACGAACGCCCTGGTGAAAGTTATCCAGAATGGCAACGTGATCTATCAGGAGAACGTACCGCCGGGCCAGTTTACCCTCGACAGCATTCAGCCTACCGGCTCTGCGGGCGATTTGCTGGTGGTGGTGCGTGAAGCGGACGGTTCACAGCAGTCCTTCACGGTGCCGTTTTCCGCCGTGCCCGGGATGCTAAAAGAAGGGGTGAGTCAGTACAGCGTGGTGGCGGGTAAAGTGCACCAGAACACGCTCGATGCCGAACCCGCATTCATGCAGGCCACGCTGCGCTACGGGTTTAATAACCTCATCACCGGGTATACCGGGACGATTATTAGCGATAACTACCAGGCCGGGCTTGTCGGTACCGGGTGGAACCTTCCGTTTGGCGCGGTCTCGTTTGATGTCACCCACGCCAAAACCACCCTACAGGATCGCACCAGCAGCGGTCAGAGTTATCGCGTGTCGTACAGCAAATTTATCGATACCACCGCCACCAACTTCACCCTGGCGGCCTATCGCTATTCCACTAAAGGCTATTACAGCTTCAGCGACGCGCTCTATTCGCGCGAAGGGTATCAGCGCCTGAGAGCGCAGTACGACGACTATGAAGATCGGTTTGGCGTTGCGCCCGACATGTCGCTAAGCACCTGGGATGCCCTGCGCGCGGCGCAGCCCAAGAATACCTTTACGCTTAACCTTAATCAGCGCCTGCTCAATAACTGGGGCACGGTATTTGTCTCCGGCACACAGCGCGATTACTGGAACTCACAGCAAACCACGCGCGAATACCAGATGGGCTATTCCAACGCCATCGGCCGCGCCAGCTATACCCTGTCGGCCAGCCGGGTACGGAACAGGGACAGTGAAGAAGAGACGCGCCTTTACCTCTCCCTCAGCCTGCCGTTCTCGCTGTTTGATAATAATGCCTGGATCACCTCCAGCCTGACGGCCAGCGATTCGCATTACGAGCAGAGCAATATCAGCATGAGCGGGAACGCGCTGGCGTCGAACCGCCTGAGCTACACCCTCTCCGGCAGTAATGCGCGGGGGGGTAAAAATGCGGCAAGCGTTAACGCCGCGTACCGTTCGAACTTCGCGACACTCGGTGGCTCTTACAGCGAATCCTCCGACTACCGCCAGACCGGGCTCAGCGGACGGGGAAGCCTGGTGGCCTACCCGTGGCACGTTCTCGCCTCAAACGAAACCGGCACAACCATGACTATCGTCGATGCGCCAAAAGCGGAGGGACTGATGGTGAACGGCGATGAAAGCATTATGACGAACCGCGATGGCGTGGCGCTGGTGCCTTACGCCACCCCGTATCGCAAAAACGCCATTACGTTATCGCAAACGGAAAACAGCGCTGGCGCGGAGGTGATCGGCAACATGGCTAACGTGGCCCCTTACGACGGGGCGGTGAGCTACATCCGCTTCGAAACCGACAAACGCGAGTCATGGGTACTTCATGCGACGCGTGCCGACGGCAAACCGCTGCCCTTTGGTACCGAAGTGCTGGATGAACACGGTGAATCTGTCGGGTATGTCGGCCAGGCCAGCGTACTGTATATCCGCGCTGAACAGCCGCCACGCGCGCTCAACGTGCATCTCCGGGGCGGGAAGTGCGAAATCTCCGCCCCAGCCTGGGGGCTGAACAGCCCCTCATCGGTTTGCCATTAATTACGGATTATCAAAATGTTACGATCATTCATATTCCTGCTCCTCTCCAGTATTAGTGGGATGAGCTATGCCACCTGCTCCGGCAGCAGCATCGTTTATGGCACACCGATTACCATTGATTTATCGGATAAGCTGAGCCCGGCCACGCCCACATGGACCGGCAGCTTCAGCACCCAGTACAGCGGCTCATTCAACTGTACGACAGGTAACAGTGAATTTTCTTACACGCCGATCCTCTCGACCGACAGCAAATACGCGACCATCCTCGGGTTCAGCAATAACAAGTATATGGTGCGGGCGGAGATCACCAATCCCCCGGCCAATAAAACCCTGACTGCCAGCGGTAGCCATACGGCGTCTGAGCTGAACACACCGTTTACGGTTCGCTTCACCCTCGTTAACCAGAGCGGCACTACCCTGACGGGGGATACGGCGAACATGAGCGACGTTCTGTTCGTCAGCGACATGAGTGGGTTATCCTTCTGGGAAATCATCACCTGGCCAATCAATCAGGTCATCAAGATAGCGCAGTGGTTATTCAGCGGGTTCAAGTGGCCTTACGACAACCGCGATATGTTTGGTCAGCCGATGATCATCAAATACGCGCCAAAACTGACTACCTGTTCCTTTGATAATGCGGGGCTGACCGTAGCGCTGCCGACGCTCGGCATTCCCCAGCTCAGTGCATCCTCACAGCCGGGGCTGACGCCTTTTTCACTGAACATGAGCTGTCAGAACGTCGGGGTTAACGGCAATTCCGATCGGGCAATTGAGATGTTTCTGTCCAGCACGCAGTTGCTCTCAACAGACAGCTCGGTGCTGATCGACAGCAGCAGTAGCGCGGCGCAGGGCGTGGGGCTACGCCTGATAAAACGTGACGCCCCGCAAACGCCGGTGACCTTCTCTACCTCAACCACCAGCCGTGGCAACGCCACGATGATTTTCAGCGTGGCGGCTGGCGCGGCGCTGGACGAACATTTCACCCTTCCGATGGCGGCGTACTATTATGTGTGGGCGCCCGCCCAGGTGAGCCAGGGTAAGATCAATACATCGGCTACGCTGAATATTATCTATCCCTGATGTGAGCTATTTCTCCATCTTTCCAACCGCTTGCACATACTTAATCAGTTCGCTGTGGTTGGAAAGATTCAGCTTTTTCATCGCATTGTGCTTCTGCGTCGCAATGGTACTGACCGAACGGTTTCGATGACGGGCAATCTCCGTCGTTGAAAATCCTTCCACGATAAGATGGAGCACCTCCCACTCTCTGGCCGAGAGGATGGAGCGCGCCCGGGAACCGGACCGCATTACCCGCCTGAGCCACGAAGAGATCGACGGTGTTTGCCCGTCCGCCATGAGCAACGCGGGTAATTCCTTTTTCAGTTCAGTCAATTCATCCTGCTGACTGATGGTTAATTCAAATTTCATCTCCAGAACTTTTTTTAACAGCCCGTAAGGCAGCTCGGGCACCAACAGAACACGCCTGACGTGATGGGTTTTACATAAAGATGTAAAACGGCTGCTGACCTCCGCACTCCACTCTTTATGATTAAGCAGATAATTAAATTCAGTGAAGAAAACATCCACGTTATTATCCGCGACCGCCGCCAGCGCCTGTTCAGTGGAATCGACCTGAGTAATGTTCAATACGTAATCGGGTAAAAGATCATGGAGCGTCCGGAATATTATCTCTTTAAATATATTTATTTTGTAAAACACCATTACCCTTACGATACGTTCAGTATTATTCATGTCTTTTCTAAATTCTCGTGACCGGAGGAAAATGATAATAGTTTATGTACTCATCACTCACAACCTCTTCACGCCAGGATTTTATCCTTCTCAGGCTTAAAAATCTGAACAAGGACATTAAATTTATAGAAAAAATTCTATTTTATTCTGCACGCCGTTTCCTCTTGCAGATAAAGCCTTGTCGATAACCCTGCCGCGATCACAATTTCTCTTTCAGGAATAGCAGTAAGCCACTGAAAAAACGGTGGATAAACCCCATCAATCAACCTTCTGATGCTTATTAATCGCCCATTCACAGAATAAAAATCTGGCATGAATATTATTAGAAGATTAAAACAATTGCATATACCATTAAAACCATTTTTCAATTTTATCTTCCTCTAATAATTGGCATCAGCTTTACTCGACGGTTTGTATTGGCTTACATTGATGCCATCGCATCGCGTTATTTAAAAAGTGCTCGCCATTCTTTTAATAAGAGAGTGCGAACCGCCATTTTCTCTTATATGGACTGTTTACTCAGCGAAAGGAGAATGCCAATGCAAAATAAAAAAACAATTCACGTTGCCGTTGTTGACAGCTGCGAATTCACGATGATTGGCCTGCAATCGCTCGGAAAGCGTGAGCCTGATGAAAAACACGACGTTATTTTCCATGGGTTTACCCATATCGAAGAACTTGCTATGAGTGAACAACTCTTTGATATCATCATTTATGATCCGTTGAATACGCGTCATTTCCGGGTGACGACGAATGACGACATTCTCTGTATTAAACAGAAACAAGTGACGGCGAAGATCTATATCTATTCGTTATCCGCCGGCTATTTGAAATTCAAACATGTTGATGGAGTAATCAGCAAAAGAGTCTCCCTGGGGGATATCAAAGCGCTGTGGCAAATACTGATGAGCCAGACGCCGCAAGAGTCTGGTCGTTACAACGTAGGCATGACTACCCGCTTACGCACCCCGGCGAGGCTGTCCAGCGAGGAGGCCAGCGTATTGCGCGGCTATTCCTGTAATCTCAAAACCAAGCAAATCGCCCGTCAGCTGGGGTGTAACGTCAGGCTGGTTTACTTTTATAAAAACAACGCCATGAACAAGCTTAAGGCCGTGCGTGGCCCCTCGTTTTACCAGAGCATTCGCTGGATCCTGAATTAAGAATTTGACCGTGTGTCGTTTGCCTTTTGTTCCCGTGTCCGCGGGAACCTTTTTTCATTTCCTGAAGGCTGTTCCATGTATACCGTTCTTCCCTCTCCCCTGTTGCAACGTATCTCAGGGCTGCGATTCCAGCCGCTTGTCGATCTTCATTCGGGCCAGATGTTCGCGCATGAAGTTCTCGTGGAGATCCATAACGTCAATCTGGAGATATTATTTGCTTCTCTGCCTTCGCGCAGCGCGCTGCAAATCTTCTTCTGGCAGGCCAACACCCTGTTACAGATACCCGCCCGGGACGCTTACTGGCTAAACCTTCCGGCAGAGCACCTTCTCGACGAACGCGCTATCCGGTTGTTGCTGGCGTTACGCCATCAGCAGCGGTTAACGATTGAAATTCAGGATCCTCACACCATCACACGGCTGAGTAAGGCTGAGTAAGGCTGAGCAACATCGTCTTCATGCCACGCTTGTTCGGTTAAAAGAGGCGGGATGGCAAATCTGGCTGGACGATTTAACCCGGGAGTTGGCTGAG
Organism: Enterobacter cloacae complex sp. ECL411; assembly: GCF_021869665.1. Classification (NCBI taxonomy): domain Bacteria; kingdom Pseudomonadati; phylum Pseudomonadota; class Gammaproteobacteria; order Enterobacterales; family Enterobacteriaceae; genus Enterobacter; species Enterobacter cloacae complex sp. ECL411. Next base: position 60,928 of record NZ_CP091486.1, on the reverse strand, counting down.
GCGTTCGCGCGGCTTGCGCTGCCGCTGGATGGGGTAAAAATTGACCGCTCAGCGCTGCGCGAGCGCGCGCCGCTTGCCCCGTTTGTGCAGGAGGTCAGGGCAGGTATCGCGCAATCAATTCTTATCGAAGGCATCGAGAATTCGCGGGATCTGGCGCGCGCCCGCACGTCTGGCGCACAGTCTGACCAGGGTTTTCTGTGGCCCGAAAGCCGCACCGATGCCAGCGTACGCTGTGAGGGCCAGCTTACCGTGGCCTACCAGCCCGGCACCGCACCGCCGTTAAAAATGGTCTCTGCCGCTTTCGCCACTTCCGGCGACTGATAGGACTGGATAAATTCCTTCACGTTTTCGGCGTCTTTGTTGTCTTCTCGCGTGACCACTATATTCACGTAAGGCGAGTTTTTGTCCTCAATAAAGACGCTGTCATGTACCGGAGACAGCCCCGTTTGCTGAAGATAGGTGGTACTGATGATGGCCACATCCACTTTCGGATCGTCCAGCACGCGCGGCAGCTGCGCCCCTTCCAGCTCCATAATCTGTACGTTTTTCGGGTTCGCGGTAATATCCAGCGCCGTTGGCAGCAGGCCAACATCTGGTTTAAGGGTAATCAGCTTCTCTTTTTGCAGCAGCAACAGCGCGCGGCCGAGGTTGGTGGGATCGTTTGGAATCGCAATGGTTGCGCCATCCTTCAGCTCAGACACCGATTTAATCTTTCGGGAGTAACCCGCCATCGGGAAGACGAAGGTATTGGCCACGGCGACCAGCGTGTAATTGTGCGCCTTGTTATCTTGTGCAAGGAACGGGCGATGCTGGAAGACGTTGGCGTCCAGTTCGCCCTGGTTGGTGGCATCGTTGGGTAGCAGCGAGCCGCTAAAGCCCACCAGCTCAACATCCAGACCGTATTTCTCCTTTGCCACCTTTTTGGCGACTTCCGCCACGTCCTGCTCAGCGCCATTAATCACGCCGACTTTAATGTGTTTGGCATCATTGCCGCCTTGATCACAGCCCGCGAGCAGCAGGCCAGTCAGGAGAAGCGCACCCAATCGAAGTTTCACGAGACAGTTCCTTTTGATAGACGTTTTGAAGACTATATCGACAACGAGACGGCAGGCTAAAAAACGAAAAGGAATCAGTAAGACGGTTAAGTTATATGCGGCCTGTTGCCGGGTGGCGCTGCGCTTACCCGGCCTACGTAACGGGCGAAGTGTAGGCCCGGTAAGCGTAGCGCCACCGGGCGATGGGCATCAGGCTACGGTAGTCCAGGCGCAAGCAGAACCGCTAACCTCACGCCTGCCGACGCAGCGGCGCTTCGCGCAAAAACCACGACAGCACAAACGCCAGCACCATAATCCCCGCCGCCAGCATGAACACCGCATGGATCGCCGAGCCGAACGCATCCAGATAGTCCAGACGCAGGGCATCAGGCAGATGGTGTATGGCAACGGGATTAAGTTCGCGCGGCAGTTCCGCCCCTTCCGGCAGCCTGTCGGTCAGCCCTGATTGCAGAATATGGGTGAACACCGCGCCAAACAGCGCAACGCCAATCGCCCCGCCAATGGAACGGAACAGCGTCACCCCAGAGGTCGCTACGCCGTATTGATCGGCTGACACGCTGTTCTGCACCGCCAGCACCAGCACCTGCATCACCAGTCCCAGCCCCATGCCCAGCACGCCGGTAAACAGGTACAGCTGCCAGGTTGGGGAGGTGATTGAAATGCGCGTCAGTAACACCATCCCCACCACGCCGAGCAGCGTGCCGAGGATCGGGAACAGACGATATTTCCCGGTACGGCTGATGATGCGCCCGCTGATAATGGAGGTGAGCAACAGTCCCCCCATCAGGGGGATCAGCTGCAAACCGGCCTGCGTCGGCGTGGCGTCTTTTACCACCTGTAAATAGAGCGGCAGGAAAGTGACGGAGCCAAACAGCGACATGCCGATAATAAAACCGATCAGGCTACAGAGCAGGAAGCTGCGGTCGCGGAAGAGCGACAGCGGGATAATCGGCTCCCACGCCAGCCGCTCTTCGTAGATAAACCCGGCGATCCCCGTCAGGCCGAAGGCCAGAATGCACCACAGCTGCGGGTCGCTCCATTGGCGGATCGTCCCGCCCTCGGTGGTAAACAGAATGATGCACAGCAGCGCCATGCTGAGGTAAATCGCTCCCAGGTAATCAATCTCATGCTTGCTGCGCCGCGCGCTACCGTGGAAAACCGCCCCAATCACCAGCAGCGCAAACAGCCCCAGCGGCAGGTTGATGTAGAAAATCCAGCGCCAGGATGCATGCTGAACGATAAACCCGCCGATCAGCGGGCCTATCACCGTCGCCAGGCCAAACACGCCGCCAAACAGCCCCTGATAGCGACCCCGATCGGCAGGCGGGATCACGTCCGCCACGGCGGCCATGCTGATCACCATCAGGCCGCCGCCCCCCAGCCCTTGCAGGGCGCGCATCAGCACCAGCTGGGTCATGTTCTGCGCCAGGCCACACAGCGCAGAGCCCACCAGGAAAAGCACTATTGCGATTTGCAGGACGATTTTACGGCCAAACAGATCGCCGAATTTGCCATACAGCGGCACCACGATGGTCGAACTGAGGATATAGGCTGTCACCACCCAGGAGAGCTTATCCAGCCCGCCCAGCTCGCCGACGATGGTCGGCAGCGCGGTGGAGACAATGGTCTGATCCAGCGCCGAGAGCAGCATCACCAGCAGGAGTGCGCTGAACAGCAGCTTAATCGACGGTGCGTTTTTCGCAGGTTGAGTCATTACGTCAGACTCCATAAAAGATCGCTTGAAATTAATTAATCGAATAATTAATATTCAGGTAAGTTATGGATAAGATCAAGAGACAGCGTGACCGTGCCAGCACTAAAAGACAATTCTGAACCCCGCCGTCCCGGACGTCCGCGCGGCGGCAAGCGCGTTACCGCCAGCCGCGAACAGCTGCTGGACATCGCCCTGAACCTCTTCTCCCGCCAGGGGATCGCCAATACGTCGTTGAACGCTATTGCCCGCGAAGCCGGCGTGACGCCCGCCATGCTGCACTACTACTTCGACTCCAGAGAACAGTTACTGGATGCGATGATTGAGGAGCGCTTCCTGCCGTTACGCGAGCGGATCGGGGCGATTTTCGCCGACAACCGGGATTCGCCGGTGGATGCCCTGACGGAAATGGTCAGGGTGCTGGCCGAACTGGCGGAAAAGTATCGCTGGTTTGCCCCGCTGTGGATGCAGGAGGTGATCGGCGAGATGCCGGTACTGCGTACGCATTTGCAGGAGCGCTTTGGCGATGAGAAATATCACACCACGCTGGCAACCATCAAAGGCTGGCAGCAGGAAGGAAAGCTGAATCCGGCGCTGGCCCCCGAACTGCTGTTCACGACGCTGCTGAGCCTGGTGCTGGTGCCGTTCTCTCGCATGCGCAATGACGAGAGGCTTAATGCCCTCTCGCCGGAGATCGTTGTGCGCCACGTGTTAGCCGTGATCGGCAACGGGATCGGTGGTTAAAGATCCCTGGTCAGATAGTGTCTCTGCATTCCCTGATAAGGGTAATCCTGCAAGGACATCTGCACCTGATAACCCTGTTTTTCATAGAACGGACGCGCCTGGAAGCTGACCGTATCCACCAGCGCGTGACGACACCCTTTACGACGGGCCTCCTCTTCAGCCGTTTTGATCAGCTGGCTGCCGACGCCCGTTCCCCTCACCCTGTCGCTGACCCACAGAAAGTCGATATTCAGCCAGTCGCCTTTACGTACACCGATTAACCCGCCCAGCATGACGCCGTTGTCGTCCCGCACATATACGCCAATATCGCCACTAAACGTCGCCAGATCTAAATACTGCGCGTTATAGGCTCTTAGCCCCGTTAATAATTCTTCTTTTTCTTCAGCCGTGACTTTATCTGTAATGCTCAGGTGCATAAATCTCTCCTTATTTTCAGCGCAATCTGAATATCTCACAGCTTAACCTTCATAAAAACTCCTTATTTCCTCCATTGTTTAAACAAGGAAATATTCATTCAATATGTAAATAAAAAAAACCTTTCCAATAGGCTCCGAAAACGTATAATGAGAACGATCATTCTCACTTTTTACGGTAGCCGACGATGAGCACAAAGCTGGAAGCACGACAAAAACTACGGCAGGACGAAATCATCACCGCCGCGCGCCGCTGCTTTCGCGCCAGTGGATTTCACGCTGCCAGCATGTCGCAGATCGCCAGCGAAGCCAGGCTCAGCGTCGGACAAATCTATCGCTATTTCAGTAACAAAGACGCGATCATTGAAGAGATGATCCGGCGCATTATCGACTCACGTATTGAGGAGATGCAGGGCAAAACCCTGGTTGAAGGGATGCCGCAGGCGCTTGCCTGGCGCCAGACGCTTAACGAAGATGATGATGCGCTAATGCTCGAAATGTCCGCAGAGGCCACGCGCAATCCGCTGGTGGCAAACATGCTGATCGAAGCCGAAGCCCGCATGTTCGCCAACGCCTGTGAGCACCTGAAAAAGCAGTTCCCCCACCTGAGCGATGAGCATATTCGCTGCTGCGTGGAGATTACCGCCGTGATGATCGAAGGCACGATTTACCGTCGACTCACGCCTTTAAAAGTACCGTCAGAACAATTAGAGCCCATATACCAGAATATTTTAAATATGCTTTTCTCTGCGAAGTAATCGCATGTGAATAATTAGCGGAAATAAGTAATTTCCCTTTTTTCATTTCTGGCTCTGCCAGAGATGCGGGATCGCTGTGCTTTTAATTAGCCCTCCTCCCTGTTAAGCGATTAACAGGGCAGGCTTCGTTCACCCTGGAAAAAGATTATGAAAACCATAACAACCTCCATCGCAGCATTACTCCTCCTGACAGGGTGCGATAATGCGCAAACATCTGCTCCCCAGCGTCCTCTTCCGGAAGTGGGGATTGTCACACTCATGAGCCAGCCGGTGTCCGTGGTCAGCGAGCTGACCGGCCGCACCGCCGCCGCGATGAGCGCCGAAGTGCGCCCTCAGGTGGGCGGCATTATTCAGAAACGGCTCTTCACCGAAGGCGATACGGTCAAGGCCGGGCAGGCGCTGTATCAGATCGATCCTTCCAGCTACCGCGCCGCTTATGATGAAGCTGCCACCGCACTGAAACAGGCGCAGGCGCTGGTGCAGGCCGACTGCCAGAAAGCCCGGCGCTATGCGCAGCTGGTTAAGGATGACGGCGTATCACGTCAGGATGCGGAAGACGCGAAGTCCACCTGCGCGCAGGACAAGGCCAGCGTCGAGTCAAAGAAAGCCGCGCTGGAAAGTGCCCGCATTAACCTCAACTGGACCACCGTCACCGCGCCGATTGCCGGACGTATCGGCATCTCCTCTGTGACCCCCGGCGCGCTGGTGACCGCCCAGCAGGATACCGCGCTGGCCACTATTCGCGGGCTGGACAGTATGTACGTCGATTTAACCCGTTCCAGCGCCGATCTGCTGCGATTACGCAAGCAAACCCTCGCCAGCAACAGCGATACGCTGAACGTGTCGTTGATCCTCGAAGACGGCAGCAGCTACAGCGAAAAAGGCCATCTGGCGTTAACCGAAGTGGCGGTGGATGAGTCTACCGGCTCAGTCACCCTGCGCGCCGTCTTCCCGAACCCGCAGCATCAGCTTCTGCCGGGCATGTTCGTCCGCGCCCGAGTGGATGAAGGCATCATGAATGACGCGATCCTCGCGCCGCAGCAGGGCATCACCCGCGACGCCAAAGGTACCGCCACCGCGCTGGTGGTGAACGCCAGCAACAAGGTCGAGCAGCGTCAGCTGGAGACGGGCGACACCTACGGCGATAAATGGCTGGTGCTGAATGGCCTGAAGGCGGGCGATAAGCTGATTGTGGAAGGCACCGACAAAGTCACCGCCGGGCAGGAAGTGAAAGCTGAAGAGATGAAAACCAACGGAGGAAACGCCTGATGTTTTCCCGTTTCTTCGTGCGTCGCCCGGTCTTTGCCTGGGTTATCGCCATTCTCATCATGCTCGCCGGGATACTGGCGATCCGCACGCTGCCCGTTGCGCAGTACCCGGACGTTGCCCCGCCGTCGATCAAAATATCCGCCACCTACACCGGCGCCTCCGCACAAACGCTGGAGAACAGCGTGACGCAGGTGATCGAGCAGCAGCTCACCGGGCTGGATAACCTGCTCTACTTCACCTCCACCAGCAGCTCGGACGGGTCGGTGAGCATTAACGTCACGTTTGAACAGGGAACCGATCCGGACACCGCTCAGGTACAGGTGCAGAACAAAGTCCAGCAGGCGGAATCGCGCCTGCCGACCGAGGTGCAGCAGTCCGGGATCACCGTCGAAAAATCCCAGAGCAACTTCCTGCTGATCATGGGCGTATATGATAAAACCGACACCGCCAGCAGCTCGGATATCGCCGACTGGCTGGTGAGTAATATGCAGGATCCGCTGGCGCGCGTGGATGGCGTCGGCAGCCTGCAGGTGTTCGGTGCAGAATACGCGATGCGCATCTGGCTCGACCCGGCTAAGCTGGCGTCGTACTCGCTGATGCCCTCCGACGTGCAGAGCGCGATTGAAGCGCAGAACGTGCAGGTCTCCGCCGGTAAAATCGGCGCGCTGCCCTCGTCGAACGCCCAACAGCTGACCGCCACCGTTCGCGCTCAGTCGCGTCTGCAAACGGTCGATGAGTTCAAAAAAATCATCGTCAAGAGCGAGTCCAACGGTGCGGTGGTGCGCATCAGCGACGTCGCGCGCGTGGAGATGGGCAGCGAAGATTACACCGCCACCGCGAAGCTGAACGGCCACCCGGCGGCGGGTATGGCGGTGATGCTCTCGCCGGGCGCCAACGCGCTTAACACCGCCACGGCGGTAAAAGACAAGATCGCCGAGTTCAAAAAGTCGATGCCGGAAGGCTACGACGTGGCCTACCCGAAAGACAGCACCGAGTTCATCAAGATCTCCGTTGAGGACGTGATTCAGACCCTGTTCGAAGCCATTATCCTCGTGGTGGTGGTGATGTACCTGTTTCTGCAAAACATCCGCGCGACGCTGATCCCGGCGCTGGCGGTGCCGGTGGTGCTGCTGGGCACCTTCGGCGTGCTGGCGCTGTTCGGTTACTCCATCAACACCCTGACGCTGTTTGCCATGGTGCTGGCGATAGGACTGTTGGTGGATGACGCCATCGTGGTGGTGGAAAACGTCGAGCGTATTATGCGAGACGAAGGGCTGCCCGCCCGGGAAGCGACCGAAAAATCGATGGGCGAAATTTCCGGCGCGCTGATCGCCATTGCGCTGGTGCTCTCTGCGGTATTCCTGCCGATGGCCTTCTTCGGCGGCTCTACCGGGGTCATTTACCGTCAGTTCTCGGTCACCATTATTTCGGCGATGTTCCTCTCCGTGGTGGTGGCGCTGACCCTGACGCCCGCGCTGTGCGGCTCGATCCTGAATCACACCGCTCCGCACAAAAAGGGCTTCTTCGGCGCGTTTAACCGCTTCTACAGTAAGACCGAGCACGGCTATCAGAATAAGGTTCTGCGCGCCCTGCGCCGTTCCGGCGGCATGCTGGTGATCTTCGCCCTGCTCTGCGGCGCGATGGGGTTCGCCATGCTGAAACTGCCGGGCAGCTTCCTGCCAACCGAAGACCAGGGTGAAATCATGGTGCAGTACACCCTCCCTGCCGGCGCAACCGCGGTGCGTACCGCAGAGGTAAGCCGCCAGGTACGCGAGTGGTTCCTCACCAAAGAGAAAGCCAATACCGACGTGATCTTTACCGTTGAAGGTTTCAGCTTCAGCGGCAGCGGCCAGAACGCCGGGATGGCGTTCGTCTCCCTGAAAAACTGGTCAGAGCGTAAAGGCGAGGAAAACACCGCGCAGGCCATTGCCCTGCGCGCCACGCAGGAGCTGAGCGCCATCCGCGATGCCACCATCTTTGCGATGACACCGCCGGCAGTGGACGGTCTGGGCCAGAGCAACGGCTTTACCTTTGAGCTGATGGCGAGCGGCGGCACCGACCGCGACGCGCTGCTGAAACTGCGTAACCAGCTGATTGGCGAAGCGAATCAGGACAGCTCGCTGCACGCCGTGCGCGCCAACGATCTGCCGCAGATGCCGCAGCTTCAGGTGGATATCGATAACAACAAAGCCGTGTCGCTGGGGCTCTCCCTGAGCGACGTCACCGACACCCTGTCCAGCGCCTGGGGCGGCACCTACGTGAACGACTTCATTGACCGTGGCCGCGTGAAAAAGGTCTACATCCAGGGCGACAGCGACTATCGTGCGGTGCCGTCGGATCTCAACAAATGGTATGTGCGCGGCAGCGACAGCACTATGACCCCATTCTCCGCCTTCGCCACCACCCGCTGGGAGTATGGCCCGGAAAGCCTGGTGCGCTACAACGGCTCGGCGGCGTATGAAATTCAGGGCGAGAACGCCAGCGGCGCCAGCTCCGGTACGGCGATGAGCAAAATGGAGCAGCTGGCGAATAACCTGCCGTCCGGCAGCACCTGGGCGTGGAGCGGTTTGTCGTTGCAGGAAAAACTGGCGAGCGGTCAGGCGATGAGCCTTTATGCCCTCTCCATCCTCGTGGTGTTCCTGTGCCTGGCGGCACTGTATGAGAGCTGGTCGGTGCCCATTTCGGTGATCCTCGTGATCCCGCTTGGGGTGCTGGGCGCGGCCATTGCCGCCTCCCTGCGCGGCCTGAGCAACGATGTCTATTTCCAGGTGGCGCTGCTGACCACCATCGGTCTGTCGTCGAAGAACGCCATTCTGATTGTCGAGTTTGCCGAAGCCAAAGTGGCCGAAGGCTACTCCCTGACGCGCGCCGCCCTGCGGGCCGCCCAGACGCGTCTGCGTCCGATCATCATGACCTCGCTGGCGTTTATCGCAGGCGTGACGCCGCTGGCGATTGCCACCGGCGCCGGGGCCAACAGCCGCGTGGCGATCGGCACCGGCATTATCGGCGGGACGCTGGCCGCGACGCTGCTGGCCATCTTCTTTGTTCCTTTATTCTTTGTACTGGTGAAACGTCTGTTCTCCGGTAAGCACGCAAACCGGAGGTCATAATGTTTCGTGTAACTGTTTTAGCGTTAGCACTGCTGAGCGCAGGCTGTGTGTCATTAGATCCCACGTATCAGCGCCCGGACGCGCCCGTTCCGGCCACACTGCCCGGCGCGCACGGCGAAGCCAGCGCCGTGGTGAACCAGTGGCAGCAGGTGATGAATGATGCGCGGCTGAAAAGCGTGGTGACGATGGCGCTCAACAGCAACCGCGACGTGCAAAAAGCGATTGCGGATATCGACGCCGCCCGTGCCCAGTATGGCGAAACGCGATCCTCCCTGTTCCCGACGGTGGACGCGGAACTGAGCCACACCCGCAGCCGCACGCTGGCGAGCGGCGTCGCGACGAGCGACGAAGCCAACGGCACGGTCTCCAGCTTCGAACTGGATCTGTTTGGCCGCAACCAGAGCCTGTCGCGCGCCGCGCGTGAAACCTGGCTTGCCAGCGAGTTCACCGCGCAGAACACGCGCCTGACGATGGTCAGCGAGCTGACCACGGCCTGGGTGACGCTGGCGGCGGATAACAGCAATCTGGCGCTGGCGAAATCCACCCTGGAGAGCGCCGCGAACTCGCTCAAAATCGTCAAACGTCAGCAGGAAGTAGGTGTGGCAGCGGCCACGGACGTCAGTGAAGCGATGGCGGTTTACCAGCAGGCGCGCGCCAGCGTGGCGAGCTACCAGACGCTGGTGATGCAGGACAAAAACGCCCTTAACCTGCTGGCGGGCGATACGGTGCCCGAGAACCTGCTGCCCGGCACGCTGGAGAGCCTGAGCGATAACGCCATCACGCTGATCCCGGCGGGCGTCAGCTCCAGCGCGCTGCTGCGTCGCCCGGACATTCAGGAGGCGGAACATAACCTGCTGAGCGCTAACGCCAACATCGGCGCGGCACGCGCCAACTTCTTCCCGACCATTTCACTGACCGCCAGCGCGGGCGTCGGCAGCGATTCGCTGTCATCCCTGTTCAGCCACGGCATGAAGGTCTGGTCGTTCGCGCCGTCCATCACCCTGCCGCTGTTTAGCGGGGGCAACAATATGGCGCAGCTGCGCTATGCGGAAGCGGAGAAGAAGGGGCTAATCGCCACCTATGAGAAGACCATCCAGAGCGCGTTTAAGGACGTGGCCGACGCGCTGGCGCGGCGCGAAACGTTGAGCGAACAGCTTGATGCCCAGCGTGAATACGTGGCGGCGGAGCAAAAAACACTGGATGTGGCGACGCGCAGTTACAAGGCTGGCGCGGGCGATTATCTGACGGTGCTCACCGCGCAGCGATCGCTGTGGTCGGCTCAGGAATCACTGATTGCCTTGCAGCAAACCGACCTGGAAAACCGCATCACGCTGTGGCAATCGCTGGGTGGAGGGGTTCAGTAACGGCCTGAGAGGGCGATTCTCATACCAGGTGAAAAGTAAATTCATACTTTCGGCTGGAATCGCCTGCCTGAATGTAACGATACATTTCAGGGAAAGCCTGTGACTTTACCGGAGGTCTCAATGAAATCTGCACACCTGGTTTGCCTGCTCGTTTGCCTGATTTTCGCTGCGTTTGTTCACGCGCTGGAGAAGAGCGCTCCGGAGAAAGAGGCCCAGATAAAACAGCAGGTCCTGAAAGATGTGAAGAAAACCTGTACCCCGCAGAAAAAGCAGAGCGATAAGGCCTGGCAGGCGATGATTTTGTCGTCTGAGGCCAATCAGCTGCTGATCAAAAATGCCATCACCGCCGTGAAGCGTGACAACCTGGACGCCTACTGGGATGCAGTAAGTCAGGTGGATTGTATGGAAGATTACTGAGGGTTGAGCGCCGGGTGGCGGCTGCGCCTTACCCGGCCTACATCACATGTTTAACGCTTCCGCACATCCGGAATAATCAAATCCCCACGCAGAACGTAGGACCCGAGCATCTGCGTTTTCGCCGTCAGCCAGCTCACGATGCGCGCCGCCATGGCGTCCATGGAATACTCAATGGCCGGGATCACCGGAATACCCGGGAGATGCAGCGAACCGCCGAGGCTGAAGACCATGATGTCTTCCGGTACCGATTTATTAAACGCCTGTAACTGCGGGATCACCCGCTGGGCTTCCTGCTCGTCTGCCACCAGCAGCGCGTTGAAATTCAGCGTGGACGCGTTGTTGAGTAATTCCTGAAGCGCAACGGACGATGAAGTCGCGTCCATAAACACGAGGTTGCGATTAAAGGGCAGGAAGTTTTTCTCCAGCGCATGTTTGTAACCCAGCAGCACCTGATCGGCAAAGCCGCTGCCGTGCGGGTGGATCAGTGCTATCTGGCGACGCCCCTGGCTGGTGAGATAGTTGCAGGCCGTTTCAGCCGCGAACGCGTGATCGAACTGAATGCTGTTGGCGTTATCGGCTTCCATACAGTCGACCAGAATGACGTTGTCCATGTCCACGTCCAGCGGGAAACGCGCGCCAATCACCAGAATGTCATCACATAAGCCGCAGGAGAGTTCTTCAAGAGCGTTCATCACTTCTGTTTTCGTGTGTGCGAAACGCAGCAGCAGATGTTTTTGATGCTGGCTGAGGTGTTTTTCCAGCGCGTACAGGTAACCGGTGGTCTGGTTAATGTTCTCCTGCGCGCAAATCACCCCAATGCAGCCCGTCGACTGGCTGAGCAGCGACTGGGCGATCACGTTCGGACGATAGTTCAGCTCATCCACCGCTCTCAGAACAGCCTGTCGGCTGGCTTCTTTAACGCCACGCGACCCGCTCAACACCCGTGATACCGTGGCTTTGGACACCCCGGCCAGACGCGATACATCGTTGATTGTAGACATCTCTCTCCCCTGTCAGACGCAACTGGCGTCTGTAATTTCCATCACCGCTACGGCTCACATTATAGCCAGAACGGAGTATATCCGTTTCCGTTTTCCATGGAAACCGATTTTCCGTTTCCACTCAATTTGATGTCAAAACAGCCAAATTATGTGACCCACATCCGGTTAATTAGCGTCATAAGTAGTGGATATTGATGGTTGTCACACTTCTGTCTTTTATGAATGGAAACCGGTTTCCGTATCATGTCCAATCATCATCGCAATAACTTTTTACATTTTGAGGATGGTCGTCGATGTTCAAGATTATGCTGTGCTGCTCTGCCGGGATGTCCACCAGCCTGCTGGTCAGCAAAATGATCGATGTAGCAAAAGAACGGGGCTTGCCCGTGAAGATAGATGCGTATGGCGTATCCGAATTTGATACGCAGTTTCCGCACTATCAGGTGGTGCTTCTCGGACCGCAAGTGAAATACATGTTAAAGACACTCTCAGACAAGGCAGCGACGCAAGGCATACCGGTGCAGCCCATCGACATGATGGATTACGGCATGCAGCGTGGCGATAAAGTACTGGACTATGCTCTGTCGCTCATCGAAGCGGCACACTAAAAGGTGTTCACATGAGTTCGTTATATCAATCCATGGTCGCGGTGATTGAACAGTCAATTACGCCGCTGGCCGCGAAGCTCGGTCAGCAAAAGTATGTGATTGCCATCCGCGACGGCTTTACCGCCGCGCTGCCGTTTATGATCATCGGCTCGTTTATGCTGGTGTTTATCTTCCCGCCGTTTTCGGCGGATACCACCAACAGCTTCGCCCGCGGCTGGCTGGATTTCTCCGAGACCTACCGCGAACAGCTGATGCTGCCCTTTAACCTCAGCATGGGCGTGATGACCTTCTTCATCTCGGTGGGGATTGGGGCGAGCCTGGGACGTCAGTTTAACCTCGATCCGGTGATGTCCGGTCTGCTGGCCTTTATGGCCTTCCTGCTGGTCGCCGCGCCGTATGCCGACGGCAAAATTTCGACGCAGTATCTGTCGGGTCAGGGCATCTTCACTGCGCTTATCACCGCGATCTACTCCACCCGTGTGTACGCGTGGCTGAAGCAGAACAACGTCACCATCCGCCTGCCGAAAGAGGTGCCGACCGGCGTGGCGCGTTCGTTTGAGATCCTGATCCCGGTGATGGTGGTGATTGGTACCCTACATCCGCTGAACCTGTTCATTGAAGCGCAGACCGGGATGATCATCCCGCAGGCGATTATGCACCTGCTGGAGCCGCTGGTGTCTGCGTCTGACTCGCTGCCCGCGATTCTGCTCTCCGTTCTGCTGTGCCAGATCTTCTGGTTTGCCGGTATCCACGGGTCGCTGATTGTCACCGGCATCATGAACCCGTTCTGGATGGCGAACCTCTCTGCAAACCAGGCGGCGCTGGCGGCGGGCGCGGCGCTGCCGCACGTTTATCTGCAAGGTTTCTGGGATCACTACCTGCTGATTGGCGGCGTAGGCTCGACCCTGCCGCTGGCGTTCCTGCTGCTGCGCAGCCGCGCCACTCACCTGCGCACCATCGGCAAAATGGGCGTTGTGCCAAGCTTCTTTAACATCAACGAACCGATTCTGTTCGGCGCGCCGATCATCATGAACCCGATGCTGTTTATCCCGTTCGTGTTTGTTCCGCTGGTCAATGCCTGCCTGGCGTACGGCGCAACCAAACTCGGCTGGCTGGCCCAGGTGGTTTCGTTAACCCCGTGGACCACGCCCGCGCCGATTGGCGCCTCGTGGGCGGCGAACTGGGCGCTGAGCCCGGTGGTGATGTGCCTGGTCTGCATGGTGATGTCCGCCCTGATGTACCTGCCATTCCTGCGCGCCTATGAGCGTACGCTCATCAAAAATAAAGAGCAGAAAGCCCAGGCAACCGTCGGCACCGCTGAAACAGTTAGCAATTAAGTCAAAGAGGAAGGGTCATGAAATACGCATTTCCCGATAACTTCTGGTGGGGCAGCGCAAGCTCCGCTCTCCAGACGGAAGGGACACGAGAGGGTGAAACCACGTGGGACTACTGGTTTTCCCGCGAGCCGAACCGTTTTCACAACGGCGTGGGACCGCAGCATACCTCCACGTTTTATCAGCACTGGAAAACGGACATTCAGCTGTTGAAGCAGCTGAACCACAACAGCTTTCGCACCTCGATTAGCTGGGCGCGCCTGATCCCCGACGGTATCGGTGAAGTGAACCCGGACGCGGTCGATTTTTATAATCAGGTCATTGATGAGCTGAATGAACAGGGCATCACGCCGTTTATCACCCTGTTCCATTTCGACATGCCGATGGCGATGCAGGAGATAGGCGGCTGGGAAAACCGTGACGTAGTGGACGCCTACGCCCGCTATGCGCAGATCTGCTTCGAGCTGTTTGGCGACCGCGTGCTGCACTGGTTTACCTTCAACGAGCCGATCGTGCCGGTGGAAGGCGGTTATCTGTACGATTTCCATTACCCGAACGTGGTGGATTTTCGTCGGGCGGCGACCGTGGCGTATCACACGGTGCTGGCCCATGCGAAGGCCGTTCAGGCTTACCGCGCCGGGCATTACGCGGGGGAGATCGGCATCGTGCTGAACCTGACGCCGTCATACCCGCGTTCGCAGAACCCGGCGGACGTGAAGGCGGCGCATATCGCGGATCTGATATTTAACCGCAGCTTCCTCGACCCGGTGCTGCGCGGGGAGTATCCGGCCGACCTGGTGGCATTGCTGAAATCTTACGATCAGCTACCCGCCTGCAAGCCGGAAGACGGTTTCCTGATTGCGGAAGGGAAAATCGACCTGCTCGGCGTTAACTACTATCAGCCGCGTCGCGTGAAGTGTCGCGACAGCGCGGTGAACCCGCAGGCGCCGTTTATGCCGGAGTGGTTCTTTGATAGCTACGAGATGCCGGGCCGCAAGATGAATCCGTACCGCGGCTGGGAAATTTACGAGCCGGGTATTTACGATATTCTGGTTAACCTGCGCGACAATTACGGCAACCCCCGCTGTTTTATTTCTGAAAACGGGATGGGTGTCGAAAACGAGCAGCGCTTTATTGAAAACGGCCAGATAAACGATCGGTACCGCATCGAATTTATTTCTGAGCATTTAGCGTGGCTGCATAAAGGTATTAGCGAAGGCTGCAATTGTCTGGGCTACCATATGTGGACGTTTATTGATAACTGGTCGTGGTGCAATGCCTACAAAAACCGCTACGGTTTTATTCAGCTCGATTTGGAGACGCAGCAGCGCACCATTAAAAAAAGCGGAGAGTGGTTTGCCGCTACCGCCTTAAATAATTGCTTTGATAAAGAGTAAAAATGATGATCGCATTAGAAGAAGCCGTAATGGAAATTATCGTCAACGCCGGTCAGTCCCGCAGCCTGTGCTTCGAAGCGCTGCATGCGGCGCGCCAGGGCAACCTTGACGAAGCCAAAAGCCTGCTGCGTGAAGCCGATGGCTACGCGCGCCAGGCACACAAGATGCAGACCAAACTGATCGAGCAGGACGCGGGCGAAGCCCGCCAGCCGATGACCTTAATTATGGTGCACGCGCAGGATCATTTAATGAATTCGCTATTAGCGCGTGAATTATCTGAAGAGATTATTCATTTATATCAGAGATAGTCTATGGCGAAATAATTTAATGTAATACCTCTGTACCTAAAACTAGAAATCCACTTGTTCTGATGATAGCGACATATTCTGTCAGATCGGAGCGGGATGGTTATTGTCTGAATAAAATTAAACTATATTGAGATAACCATGAATACGATTAAAAAACTTCCATTAACCATGGCGGTTATCGCCGCGCTTTGTCCAATTTCCGTGCTCGCGCAAGAATTTACGCAGGAGCAAATTGACGCCATTGTGGCGAAAGCGGTGGATAAAGCCCTGGCCGAGCGTCAGGCGAAAATGGATGCGGCGGTCGCGAAAAAAGCGGACGTCATCACCGAGCCGCAGAGCGCAGCGCAATCCCCGGACATGGCGATTCCGTTTGGCATCAAATTTACCGGCTACGCCCGCTACGGCGCGCACTTCCAGGCCGCTGACCAGAAGTATGTGGCGGTGGACGGCTCCTACAACGGCGCGTCCGCGATTGGTCGTCTGGGTAACGAAGGCAACGGCGGGGAATTCCAGCTCTCCAAGGCCTTCAAGGGTGATAACGGCGCCATCTGGGACATCAACGTGATGATCGACCACTGGGGCGACGAAGTTAACCTCAAAAAAGCTTACGCCGGGGTGACCAACATTATGGCCTCCAACCCGAACGCCTACTTCTGGGCCGGTCGTGACTTCCACCAGCGTCCGCAGCAGGGCATCAACGATTACTTCTGGATGAACCACGATGGCCAGGGCGCCGGGGTGAAGAACTTCGACATCGGCGGCGTGCAGTTCGACGTGGCTGCCGTGGCGGCGGTGGAATCCTGTAGCCCGGAAGTGATGGAAGATGAAGCCAACCCGTCGCGCATCACCTGTACCGGCGGCTCCGGCACGGGTGACAAGGGCAACTACGCTGCCACCTCAAAAATCCACGGCATGAAGCTCGGCCCGATCGACCTGGAGCTATACGCCAACTACGGTTTTGACTCCAAAGCCGTTGAGAGCGACGAGCGTCTGAACGCCTGGCAGGGCGGCGTGGTGCTGAGCCACACCAACGACAGCGGTGTGAACAAGGTGATCGCCCGCTACTCCGATAATTCGGACAACAGCGTGTTCAACAAAACCGAAGATCTGACCACGGTCTACGCCAGCTTCGAAGGGCTGTATAAATTCACCCAGGCCACGCAGGTGGAGTACATCCTCGCCTTCCACGACTATGACAACAGCCGTGATGACACCGACAACCGTAAGAACTACAACGCCATCGTGCGCCCGATGCACTGGTGGAACGACGTTCACTCCACCTGGCTGGAAGCGGGCTGGCAGCACGTAGATTACGACAACGGCGGCGACAACAAGGGCTGGAAGCTGACCCTGTCGCAGAACATGTCTATCGCCATGGGGCCGGAGTTCCGTCCGATG
Source organism: Enterobacter cloacae complex sp. ECL411 (assembly GCF_021869665.1). NCBI lineage: Bacteria > Pseudomonadati > Pseudomonadota > Gammaproteobacteria > Enterobacterales > Enterobacteriaceae > Enterobacter > Enterobacter cloacae complex sp. ECL411. The sequence goes on along the minus strand of NZ_CP091486.1, from coordinate 44,041 downwards.
CTGCGCTTCTACGTGACCGGCGGCAAAGTGGACAACGAACGCACCGCGCGCGTGAACAACACCAAAGATGAGACGCTGGACGACTTCAACGTCGGCGCGATGTGGGAGGCGTGGTTCTAAGGTCAACAACATGCCGGGTGGCGCTACGCTTACCCGGCCTACGGTTTTCCCCCTCTCCCCGTGGGAGAGGGCCGGGGTGAGGGCATCAGGCCGCACACAACCATGCTATGCTGTTGGCCAATTAACGACAACATAACAGGGGAGAACATGGGTTCCACACGCAAAGGGATGCTCAACGTCCTGATCGCCGCCGTTTTATGGGGCAGTTCCGGGGTTTGCGCGCAGTACATCATGGAGAAAAGCCACATTTCTTCACCTTACCTGACCATGGTTCGCCTGCTGTTTACCGGCGTGATCCTGCTGACGCTCTCCTTCGTTCACGGCGACAAGATTTTCTCGGTCATCAAAAACCGCAAGGACGCCCTCAGCCTGCTGTTTTTCTCACTGGTTGGCGCGCTCACCGTGCAGCTCACCTTCCTGCTGACGATTGAAAAATCCAACGCCGCTACGGCCACCGTGCTTCAGTTCCTGTCGCCAACCATCATCGTGGCGTGGTTCGCCCTGGCGCGGAAAACGCGTCCCGGCATATTTGTCTTATCCGCGATTTTGACATCGCTTGTGGGTACCTTCCTGCTGGTGACCCACGGCGACCCGACGTCGCTCTCCATCTCGCCTGCCGCACTGTTCTTCGGTATCGCCTCGGCGTTTGCTGCGGCGTTTTACACCACCTATCCATCAACGCTTATCGCCCGCTACGGCACGCTGCCGATTGTCGGCTGGAGTATGTTGATTGCGGGACTAATGCTGACGCCGTTCTACGCCGGACGCGGCACCACCTTCGCCATTGACGGCGGCCTGCTGCTGGCGTTTTTCTACCTGGTGGTGATTGGCACCGCGCTGACGTTCAGCCTGTATCTGAAGGGCGCGCAGATGATCGGCGGGCCGAAGGCAAGCATTTTGAGCTGCGCCGAACCCCTGAGCAGCGCGCTGCTGTCGGTGGTTTTGCTGGGGGTGGCATTCACCCTGCCGGACTGGCTGGGAACGCTGCTGATTGTGTCGTCGGTGGTGTTGATTTCGATGGATTCACGCAGAAGGGTTAAGGCATCGGCGTAAGCGAATGTCCCCTCACCCCGACCCTCTCCCCAAAGGGGCGAGGGTGAAAAGACAGCACCGAGCAGTCCCCTCACCCCTATGGGGAGAGGGTTAGGGTGAGGGGGAAAATTGACTACTTCGCCTTCACCTTCCCCGCCACCAGCAGCGCGGTCAGCAGCATCAGCGTACCGGAGATCACCAGCGGTGACGTCAGCCCCAGATGGTCGAGCGCTACGCCGCCCACCGCCGCGCCGCAGGTGTTCGCCAGCTGGATCACCGCCACCTGAATCGACCCGGCTTTTTCCGCCTGATCGGCAAGCGAGCGGGTGATCCACGTCGACCAGCCCACCGGCACCAGCGCAAAGGCAAAGCCCCAGACAATCGCAATCGCCGATGCGACCCACTTGTCGCTGCCCCACAGCACCAGCACCGCGGCACTGATCGCCAGCACCAGCGGCGCACCCGCCAGCGCCACCTTCAGGGAGCGCTTCAGGAACTGAGACGACAGTGAGGTGCCGACGAAGCTGGCGATACCGAAGCTCAGCAGCACCAGCGTCAGGCCATCCACGTCAAAGCCCGCCATGGTCATATACACCGGGCGAATATAGGTAAAGAAGGCAAACTGCCCGGCAAAGGCCATGAAGATGGCGGTCATCCCCGCCAGCACGCCCGGACGCTTGAGCAGCGCGAACATGTTCTGTTTGTGGTGCGCCGCTTCACCCGGCAGAGACGGTAGCGCTTTCCACACCCAGATAATGCACAGCACGCCCATCACTGCCGCCGCGTTAAAGACGTTACGCCAGCCGATAATCCCACCAAGGAAGCTGCCCAGCGGCGCGGCAATCACCAGCGCAATAGAGACCGCGCCGAAGATAACGGACAGCGCTTTTGGCACGGTGCGCGCGGGCACCAGGCGCATGGTCAGCGAGGCCGACATCGCCCAGAAGCCGCCTAACCCCAGCCCCAAGCAGGCGCGACCCAGCAGCAGCAGGGTGAAGCTTTCAGCGAAAGAGACCAGCAGGCAGGAGAGCGTCAGCAGCACGCTGAACAGGATGACCACTTTACGACGGTCAATGGTGCCAATCGCCTGGGTGATAAACAGGCTGGCGAACATCGCCACAAAGGCGGTGACGGTAACGGACTGCCCCGCCACGCCTTCGGAAATGCCCAGATCCTGCGCCATCGGCGTCAGCAGGCTGACCGGCAGAAACTCAACGGTAATCAGGCAGGCGACGCAGAACGCCACGGAGAAAACCGCCGACCAGTTGGGGCGAGACACCTCTTTGGCCTGCGGCGGAGTCGTGGGCTGGATATGTTCTGTCATGGCATCACCTGAGATAAAAACGTGCGGAAAAGTCGCGCAGTTTATCATCAAAAGTGTGACGGATTTAACGATTTGACAACTTTTGTGGTTTTAGAGGGGATCAGTGCAGATAAAACACACCTTCTTCCGGCAGAAATAGCTGGTTATAGCGCAGCTGGAAGGCGTTCAGCTCCTGCGGATCGGGCTCCATTTCGCGCATAAAGCCAAGTGCCAGTCGAATTTGCGCATCGGTAATGGGTGCGGCAAGGCGGGCTTTACGCAGCATACGGTGCCAGGTATGCAGATTCTCTTCACTGCCGTCGACAATGCAGACCTGCCAGATGAGCAGCACCTGTGCCGCATTTTGCAGATGTGCCTCGTCGGGGCGCTCAAGGTAGCGGATAAACTCATTGCCCGGCGTTTTACCGAACTGATCGATCATCGACTCGACTGGCATCGGGGTGATGCCCAGCCGCTCGCTTAAACGTTTGATGGCGCGGCGGGAGTCTGAGGTCAGGACACGAAATCCAACCACAAATACCACGGCAAGCGTTGCCAGCATTATCCAGACCATGCGTTCTCCTTAGACTAGCCGCCCATCATAGCGGGAAACGCAGCGCGTCAACAGCGGGAACGGCCAGAATAGTGAACCGAAAAAAGCTGGATAATTGCGATGAAAGCAATCCCGCGCAGGCGTGGCTGCGCGGGCTGTTGCTGGAGACCCGTCAGCGCGCCTGAAGCCCTTTCAGCAGCGCGTCGTGGAAACGTTCAGGATCCTGCATCTGCGGCGCGTGGCCCATGTCGTTAAACTCGACCAGCGTCGCGTGCGGAATGCGCTTCGCCGTCTCTTTGCCCAGCACCGCGTAATTGCCGAGCGTCTTGCGGATCTCCGGTGGGGCGAGATCTTTCCCGATGGCGGTATTGTCCTTCGTGCCGATCATCAATAATACCGGCATCTTCAGCTCGCTAAATTCATAGACAACCGGCTGGGTATAAATCATGTCATAGAGCAGCGCCGAGTTCCACGCCACGCGCGCTTTACCCGGCCCGTTGTTCAGCCCGGCGAGCATGGTGACCCAGCGCTCGTACTCCGGCTTCCACTCCCCGGCGTAGTAGGTGTTTTTCTCGTACTGACGAATACCGTCGGCGCTAACTTTCAGCTCGCGCTGGTACCACTGATCGACCGTAATATGCGGCACGCCGCGCGCTTTCCAGTCTTCCAGACCAATCGGGTTTACCATCACCAGCTGCTCCACCTGCTGCGGCCACATCAACGCATAGCGGGTTGCCAGCATGCCGCCGGTCGAATGTCCTATAACCGTCACGCGCTCGACGCCCAGCGTTTTCAGCAGCGCGTGGGTGTTATCCGCCAGCTGCTGGAAGGTGTACTGGTAATGCTCCGGCTTGGTGGATTTACAAAAACCAATCTGGTCAGGGGCGATCACGCGATACCCACCGGCCGACAGCGCGCGGATAGTGCCGTCCCAGGTGCCAGCACAGAAGTTTTTGCCGTGCATCAGCACCACGGTGCGGCCGTTGGGTTTTTCCGGTTTCACGTCCAGGTAAGCCATATCCAGAGGCTGGTTCTGCGAGGTAAAGGTAAAGTGTTTTACCGGCCAGCCGTAGTCAAAACCTTCCAGCTTCTCGCCGTAGGTGGGGGCATCCGCGGCCATTGCGGGGGACGCCAGCGCCATCAGCAGCGCAAGGCAGGACAATCGTCGGGTTAACATGCAAGCTCTCCGTTAGCAAAAGGGCTAAGGCTGCACGAAAGGCGGCAGCAACAACACTGTAGAGCATAGAGAGGAGCGAGTGTGTAAAGCGGAGTAAAGGTAGGCCGTGCAAAATAAAAAAGCCCGGCATCACACACCGGGCAAAGAAGTTACCTGCACACTCAGGCTACTTTTAATTTCTGCGCACGATTCTCACGGCGGATCTTACGCTCTTCCAGCACCGCAACCATCGCCATCAGGACGATACAGCCAATCGCGGCGGCATCCAGCGCGGCGAAGGTGCCCGCCCAGCCGGTAAGGCCGAAAATCGGCGTGCCGTCGGCGATCATCCCCAGGCCCAGCTTGGCGAAGCTGTCGCCGATCAGGTAGGCGAAGGTGCCCTTAATCCCATCGGCGGCGCCGATCGCTTTTTTCGGGACGAAGCCCACTGCCGCCACACCGATCAGTAATTGCGGACCAAACACCAGGAAGCCGAGCGCGAACAGGGACGCCAGGTAAATGTACTGGTTGCTGGCGTGCTGGTAGACGCCAAGGGTGGCGATAATCAGCGCCAGCGCGACGCAGGCCACCAGCGCGCGGCGGCCATTGGCGAGGTCGGAGAGCCATCCCCACAGCAGGGTGCCGACCAGCGCGCCCACTTCAAACAGGGTGAAGCCCTGAATCGCCACTTCTTTAGAAAGCTTCAGCTCCTGGAAGGCATACACTGTGGACCACTGGTCGATACCAATGCGCACCACGTACAGGAAGATGTTCGAGAAACAGAGCAGCCAAATCACTTTGTTTTTCAGCACGTACTCAACAAAGATCTGCCATTTGGACATCTCGTTTTCTTCGGTCTCTTTGTCCTCTTCGCTGATCTCTTCCCCGAACAGCTCTTCGGCTTTGCCGAGGCCGTACGATTCCGGGGAATCGCTGCCGTAGCGCAGGCCGATAAAGCCAACAATCAGGGCAATAATCGACGGGAAGATAAACATGCCGATGACGTGACCGTCGAACAGGTAGTTCGCGCCGAACAGCGCCACGCCTGCCGCACCCGCTCCGCCGAGGTTGTGGGAGATGTTCCACATGCCGAGGTACGACCCCCGCTTGCGGCGCGGCGTCCATTTGGTGATGGTGGAGTAGCTGCACGACCCGCCGGTGCTCTGGAAGAAACCGCTCAGGGCGTAAAAGGCGATCATCAGGAACAGGCTGACGGAGCCCGCGCCCATGCTGGCGCTGAAGCCGAGCATACAGATGGCAGAGAGGATCAGCATAAACGGCAGGAACTGCTTGGTGTTTTTGCCGTCCGCATAGTAGGAAACGACAGTTTTCCCCACGCCATAGGTGATAGAGAAGCCCAGGCCAATCATCCCCAACTGCGTCATGCTCAGCCCGTAGGTGGTGATCATGTCGTTCTGCGCGATGTTAAAGTTTTTGCGGATCAGGTACATAGTCAGGTAGCCGATGAAGACCACCAGATAGGACTGCATGAACGGTTTGAACCACATTTTGCGCCGCACGTCGAGCGGCAGATCCAGGGTCGGCTTGCGCACCTGATTTAAGAAGGCCAGCATGACTGAGTTACTCCTGAGCTGATTTTTGCAGCATTGTAAAAACCAGCCAGGAGAGATGCCTGAGACAGCGTCCAGGTGAAACCGGGAAAATTTCTTAGTTTTGCGCGACTCGGCAGCAAAAGGTGAGGCGCGTCACGCTTCGCGCGGTGCCTGCGCGTGCAAAAACGGCAGCAACAGCAGGGCGGAGATGCCCGCCGCGATAGCGATCACCGCGAAGAACCCGCTCCAGTGCCAGATGTCGATCACCCGCGCCAGCGGCCAGCCGGAGAGCGATGCGCCAAGGTAGGCAAACAGCCCGACAAAGCCCGTCGCCGCGCCTGCCGCCTCTTTGTGGGAGCACTCTGCCGCCGCCATGCCGATCAGCATCTGCGGGCCAAAGACGAAAAAACCGATGGTGAAGAAGCACGCCGCCTGCATCACGTAGCTGGCGAACGGCATCAGCCACAGCGAGCCAACGGAGAGCAAAATTCCGGCGGCGAAGATCAGGTTCATAGGCCCGCGGTTGCCGTTGAAGAGCTTGTCCGAGCCCCAGCCCGCCACCAGCGCGCCGATAAACCCGCCCAGTTCAAACATGGTCACTGCCGAGTTGGCGGTCACCAGATCCACACCGAGCGTCTCGGACATGTACAGGTTGCCCCAGTCGTTGATGGCCGCGCGCACCACGTAGACCAGCACGTAGCAGAGCGACAGCAGCCAAATGTAGGGGTTTTTCAGTACGTATTTGGTGAGGATCTGCTGGCGGGACAGCCCGGCCCCCTCCTGCTGCTGGGCGATCTCCATCTCGTCGTGCCGCCAGTCGCCCACCGGTGGAAGGCCGACGGTTTGCGGCCTGTCGCGCAGGCGCCAGCAGAGGAACAGCCCGGCGATAATTGCCAGGCCACCGGCAATCATCATCCCCGCACGCCAGCCGTAGTGCAGCGCGGCAGCCCCCACCACCATCGGGATCAGCGCCCCGCCGACGTTATGCGCGGTATTCCATATCGCCCACCAGCCGCCGCGCTCGTTGCGTGAGTACCAGGCGGTGAGCAGGCGGGCGCAGACCGGCGCGCCCCAGCCCTGGAAGAAGGCGTTCAGCGCCCACAGCAGGGCGAAGGCCCAGAGCGAGGTGGAGAAGCCAAACAGGATGTTCACCACGCCGGTGGCGATCAGCCCAACGCCCATGAAATAGCGCGCATTGGAGCGGTCGCTGACGATGCCGGAGAAGAACTTCGACAGACCGTAGGTGATGTAAAACAGCGTCGCCAACAGGCCGATGTCGGTGCGCGCCATCACGCCGCTGGCGAGGATCTCCGGCGCGGCGGCGTTGAAGCTTTTGCGGGTGAAGTAGAACAGCGCGTAGCCGAGCCAGATAGTGACCAGGATATGACGTCGCCAGTAGCGGTAGCGGGCGTCGATTTCCGCTTTGTTGCCTAACGGGGCGGCGCTGGCGGGGGTTTTAAACATGGTGCGTCCTTAACGGCAAACTGACGCTGACGCGCGTCCCGTGGGTGCAGGAGATCGTCAGCGTGCCGCCGAGCGCCTTCACGCGCTCGCGCATGCCCGCCAGGCCAAAGCCCTGTTGGCCGGATCCCGGCGGCAGGCCGCAGCCGTCGTCTTCAATCACCAGCATCAGGCGCTCGTCCTGCTGCCAGCCCTGGATCGTGACCGCGCTGGCACTGGCGTGTTTGACGATGTTGTTCAGCCCCTCCTGACAGACGCGGAACAGCGTCACGCGCTGACCTTCGCTCAGGATAGCTTCATTGATGCGCCAGTCGAGATGGCTGACTATCCCGCGGCTTTCCAGCTCCATCTCGCGCATCAGGGAACGCACCGCCTGCTCCAGGGACAGATCGTCAAGCTGGCGCGGGCGCAGCCGCCCTAACAGGCGGCGAACGGAGTCATAGACACCCAGCGAAAGCTGTTCGATATGCGCCCCGCCCTGCTTCACACCCGCGTTTTCTGCCGCCAGGCGCTGGACAATGCCCGCCTGGGTGCGGATGGCAGTGATGGTCTGGCCGATGTCATCGTGCAGCTCGCGGGCAACCTCCTGGCGCACGCTCTCTTCCGTCTCCAGCAGACGCTCCGCCAGACGGCGATTGCGCGCCAGCTCGGCTTGCAGAGACTGGTTCAGCTCGCGCAGGCGCTGGATGCCCGCCCCCAGCAGCAGCCCGGTCAGGCTCTGGGCCAGCAGCGAGAGCAGCAGATCTACCGGATGATCGTGCCAGGTCTGGCTGGCGATCAGCGCGATGGCGTTCATTAGGGTCGCGATCAGCGCCCCCTGCCAGCCGTAGTGCCAGGCGAGGGCGATGATCGGCAGCGCCAGACAAAACGGCGTAAAGCGTGATAATTCAGCGGGGAGACCAAGCTGGAGCCACAGGCTCACCACAAACAGCAGCAGATACCAGATCAGGTGCCGGGCGCGCCAGTTCACCGGCTGGGAGACCAGCGCCGGGCCGAGCGGCTGCCAGACGGTGCTGGTAAGGTAATGCCAGAAAACCAGGCAGGTCGGTGCCAGCGTCAGGCCGCCGGTGAGGGTCAGCAGCAGGGCGTTGAGCACCTCCTTTTCGCCCACCCACGGCAGGGACTGCAACAGCGCGGCGGCAATCAGCGCCGCCCCCTGACGCAGCAGCGTGCGCCAGTCGCGCTGGTGACGGTAGCGGGAAATCAGGGCGACCGGGATAAGCGTGAGCAGGCTTCCGGTCATCAATAAAGGCAGATGCGCCAGCGCCACTTCCTGCGCCAGCCAGATCAGCATCAGCCACTCTGCACCGAGCAAAACGGGCCAGTATCCGCGCGGGCACTGAAGCATCAGTCCCAGACGCAGGCCAAAGGGGAAAAGCAGCACCGCCAGCTCCGGGCGTTCCACCAGATGCAGGCTGATGCTCCACAGGCAGAACCATGCGGCGGAGAAGATAAAAAAGCTGGCGACGACGGCGATCAGCCGTGAAAAAACGGGACTCATTGCCAGCTGTCAAACATACGGCGCGCCAGCTCGACATCGTTACTGACGTTGAGTTTTTCCATCAGGTTGGCGCGATGAACATGCACGGTTTTCGGGGACAGATCCAGCTCCGCGGCAATCTCTTTTACCGACATGCCCTGGGCAAGTTTCTCTGCCACCTGACGCTCGCGTCTGGTGAGCGGATCCTGCCGTCCCGCCGCCAGCTTGATGGCGATATCCGGCGTCAGGTAGCAGCCGCCGGTGGAGACGGTGCGCACGGCGGCAATCAGCTCGTCGGGGCTACAGCGTTTAGAGAGGAAGCCGCGCGCGCCCGCGTTGAGCGCCTGCTCGACCAGCGCCGGGCTGTCGTGGACGGAGAGCATAATGGTCGCCATCCCTTTCGGCAGCTGGCTTAACAGCTCCAGCCCGGAGAGATCCGGCATTGAGATGTCGCAGATACAGACCTGCACCCCGCGTCCCGGCAGGCCCGCCAGCGCCTCGCGACCGGAGCCAAACTCGGCCACGACCTGAAAATCCGGTTCGAGGTTTAAAAGCTGGGCAAAGCCGGAGCGGACGATAAGGTGGTCGTCGATAAGGGCGATGGTGGTCATGGTTTGATCCTGATGCGTGAACACGCCGGATGGCGGCGTAAACGCCTTATCCGGCCTACGTGTAACGTCCTTGCAGGCTGGATAAGCGCAGCGCCATCCGGCAAAAGCCTTTTACCTTAAGTGATTTACTCGAAAAACACCGCAATTTTGTTAAACATGGTGGGATCGGACTGGTTGCGTGCCACTTTGGTGACATCTTCCAGCTTGTCGATCTGCGCCATCATCTGCTCCAGACGCTGGTCGTCGTTCACCAGTAGCCAGATGCGGCTGTGCTCGCTGCCCTGAATCGGCAGACAGAGAATGCCTTCCACGTTAAACGCCCGTCGGGCAAACAGCCCGCAGACGTGGGTCATGACGCCAGGGTGGTTGCGGACGGTGAGTTCCAGAATGACGTTATCATATTGTTTCTGCATGGTTTATTCTCCCACCATCTCAGTATTTGCCGCACCCGGCGGCACCATCGGATACACTTTTTGTTCAGGGTCGATACGCACGTGGATCAGCGCCGGGCCCGGACGAGAAATCGCATCCTGCAACGCCGCGTGGGCATCTTCTTCGGCGTTCAGATCGCAGGTGTGCAGGCCAAAACCAGCGGCAATCTGCATGAAGTTGATCATCCCCGGATAGGTCGCCGCAAACACGCCCTGCTTATAGAACAGGCTCTGCTGCTGGTGTACCAGGCCCAGCGCCTCGTTGTTCATCAGAATGATTTTGACGTCTAACTGATTTTCGGCTGCGGTGGCCATCTCCTGAATGTTCATCATCAGGCTGCCGTCACCGGAGAAGCAGATCACCTTACGGTCCGGGTTGGCGAGCGCCGCGCCAACCGCTGCTGGCAGGCCGAAGCCCATGGTGCCAAGGCCGCCGGAGGTCAGACACTGGCGCGGGCGGTTAAGCGGATACGCCTGGGCGGTCCACATCTGATGCTGGCCGACGTCGGTGGTGATAATCGCGCTGTCATCCACGCAGGCGGCAACGGCGTTGATAAGACCATAGTGGCTCAGCGGGTCGCCCTCGGTTGGGACAGCGCCCGGGAACTCGCGTTGCAGATCGGCCACCAGCTGGCGCCAGTCGGCGCGGTCGTTTGCCTCCGTCTGTGGGATCAGCTGTGCCAGCACCTCGGCCACGTCGCCCTGAATCGCCACGTGCGGCTGCTTGATTTTACCCAGCTCGGCGCGGTCGATATCCACGTGAATGATTTTGGCGTTCGGGCAGAACTCCTCGGTTTTGCCGATCGCCCGGTCATCAAAACGCGCCCCCATAACAATCAGCAAATCCGCCTCTTGCAGGATGTAGTTGGTGCTGCGCGCGCCGTGCATGCCCAGCATCCCTAAAGACAATGGGTGCGCTTTTGGCAGCATGCCGAGCGCCATCAGGGTCATGGTGGTAGGCAGGCTGGCTTTTTCAGCGAACTGACGGATTTCATCCGCGGCGTTGATCGCCCCGCCGCCCAGATAGAGCACCGGGCGTTTGGCCGCGTTAATCATGGCGGCGGCATCGCGCACGCTCTCAACGCTGAATTCCGGCGCCGGGGCACGCTTGCCCGGCTCGGGCAGGACGTCGATCTCAATTTCTGCGGTCTGGACATCCTTAGGAATGTCTATCCACACCGGACCCGGGCGGCCAGACTGGGCAATGCGAAACGCATCGCTGATCACCTGAGGCAGCTCGCTGATATCGCGAACTAAATAGTTATGTTTGGTGATGGGGATAGAGATACCGTAGGTATCCACTTCCTGGAACGCATCGGTACCGATCATCGAGGACGGCACCTGGCCGGTAATGCAGATCAGCGGAATGGAGTCGAGGCGCGCATCGGCGATGGCGGTCACCAGGTTAGTGGCGCCCGGCCCGCTGCAGGCCATACAGACCGCCGGTTTACCCTGGGTACGCGCCATGCCCTGAGCGATAAAGCCTGCGCCCTGCTCGTGGCGCGCCAGCACGTGGCGGATCTGTGTGCTTTGGCTTAACGCATCATACAGCGGCAGCACGGTCCCACCCGGGATGCCCGCAACGGTGGTGATGCCTTGTCGTTCCAGTAAATGAACAATCAGCTGCGCGCCGGTGAAACGCGTTTTTGTGGATGTTGTGCCCGAACTTGCCATGCTCCAGTCCTTTTCTTCTGAGCCAGCTTTACGCGTCGTAGTTCAGGTTGCAGATGCGTTGGCTGCGTTCCCTCACCCCAGTCACGTACCTATGTACGCTCCTGGGGATTCGCTCACTTGCCGCCTTCCTGCAACCCGAACTACTTAGCGTATCCGGGAGGGGTCCTAAACGAAAAACCCCGCCCGGTTTGCGCCGGCGGGGTTTTGGATTCGTGTGTTGATCCAGTCCCTACGGCGCATTGCCGACGACCACCACCACACGCACGACGACCACTGCGGCAGGTTGCGCAGTTTTTAGTAGGGTCGAGGTGAAGATGGATGAAGTCATTGGGGACCTGTGTTTGGAATCATTGATAGAATTTATACAAACACAGGTTTTCGGATGTGACAATGGAAATATTTTCAACTGCGCAAAAATGCGTCAGGGATCACGTTTCAGTACGTTGCTCGCTCATTCCAGGCATCACTATAGATGACATTGCCGTCACAATGCTTCCAGGTGATTTTCTCGTAGCGTATAAGAACCGTTTCAAGGTGTGTTCCGGTGTTTGCGCCGGGATACAGGTCTGGTGTTATTGAGGTTATTTTCACATTCTCCAGAAGGATATTAAAATATTCCTGTTCTAAACCCGCCTCATTAATCTGATACATCTTAATAGTGGCTGACTTGAGCATTCTTCCCGTACTCAGCGCCCGAAATAAAATCGGGGTTACACGATCAAATTCCTTCTGAAACATGACGGGCATGTGTATGCGCGTGCCCGTTAATTTCCCGGTATTTCCGTCGACTGGAATGTTGACATTATGAGTGAACGATTTGAGTTCAATTGCACCTTCACGCCCTGACACAAGGCAAGGGCCAACCATGGGAGAACCATTTTCATCTGTTAAAAAAAAATAAGCTGGGTTTGACATAAAAAATCCTTTTTATATGATTTAATCGTACTTATCAAGGTGGCCGAAAATTATCGGATGAACAATAATAAATACAATGATAGAAATGAATGTTAGTAATACCCAGCGGTCAGGCACCAACCACAGGAACAAGGAGGCGCACGCAAAAATATAAACAGGAAATAAAATATCCGTAAATAGAATTGATAACAGACTCTTAAACATGCTCCTTGCCCTTTAAGTCTTTATAAATTGCATCGAAATCCTTATAGAATCCCAACTGCACCTTCTTAATGAGTTCAGACAGGAAAGGCTCAAAAAAGTAGTAAAGCATCTCCAGTTGTGCGGCATAGAGGGTGGCGTAATACTTAGGGTCCAATGTTTTCAGGCGACGAGCAGCAAGAGCGCACTTCTGTTCCGTTCCAATCAATTGAAGTGCCATGACAACGTTAGGTACGCGGCGTGCAAGCCGTTCGACGACGATTTCAGATAGCAGGCCTGATTCGGAAAGGGATTTGGCCAGACCCCATGCTATTGCTAAACGCGCGGCCTTGCTGGTCGGTATGTTATTAACAAGCCCTGTTACTTTTGAATCTATCTTACGAACGCGATTGTGTTCATTCCCATTTTCTGAATCGGAAATAACACGTTCAAAATAAAGATAGAGCATGTGTGCTATTACATCGCGATAACGGTAAAGCGAGAGAATTGAGAGGTACATTCTCTTTTCTTCTGAGAGAAGCTCGTCACATACATCGTGATAGCTGGGGATTAAGCATGATGAGTACCAACTTACACGCTCAATTCCTGAGTAAATATCAGAGCCGATCCCCTTTAATGCTCTCCATGTTCCTGCAACACCTTGCTGTCCATAAATAGCCAACTGCCTGTCACTCTGGAACTTCATCTTTAAATAATCAGATGCTTGCATAATGTATCCACACAATTATTGCGGCTATAGGAATATACATTGAAAAGTCCAGAAATTCAAACCAGTAAAATTGCTTTACATAAACATTCACATAAATAATAAGTCAGTACGATTTTATTTATTAAGGTTATATACGAAACAACTTAATTACTTGAAGGGCATTAGCGGTTTATATTAGTTCACACACTTTTAGTTTAATCATTGCAAAATGAGTCTAATACCTATTTCTATAAAAAGAGTTGCATAAGCGATGCTATCCCGTTCACAACGAAGCTAAATAGCTAAATAGCAGAAACCTCGCTTTTATAGCAGCCTTTTTATGGGCAGACCAGAAAACAAAAAACCCCGCCTAAGCGAGGTTTTTATCAGGGTTTTGCGGTTGGTTGCCGCAGAACACACTGTGTTACGTCAACGCGAAAAGTATACGCGATCGAAGACGAACGCGCAATTCCGGCACGGATTTTGACGTTTTTGAGTATGGATCGCCTTCCAAAATTTGTCCATAAAATACTGTTCATGTATACAGTATTTATCTATACTGAGGGTGTTCGCAGTGAGCGAGGGGGCCGCAGTTTACCGGCGCAACGAAGTCCTGGCTGAAACGGGTGGTGCCGTCAGTGCCTTAACCCCTGAAGTGAGCACACTGTGTTACGTCAATCCAGGTGCTGGCCACAGGCGGCGGAAAGGTACGCCAGCATCGTGCTCCTTTTAACCAAAAGGAGACGCGTATGAGCGTCGTGGATATGGTCATACTTGTCCTCAAACTCATTGTTGCTGTATTGCAACTGCTTGATGCTGTCCTGAAATACGTTAAGTGATTCAGGTTCAAGTCGCACCTGAGAGGGGCGGGCAACCGCCCCTCTTTAATAACGAGGGAATGCTATGTCGCGTCTGTTAATTGAGCCTGTTACGCCTGATGAACCGGGCTATATCGCCCTGAAGGCCGAGAGTATCGCGTTAAATTTCAATATGCTGCGCAGGCTGGAAGAGAACTGGCAGCGCGGTGAGAATCGCTTTAACGCGCCGGGTGAAAAGCTGCTGGGGGCGTTTCTTAACGGCAGGCTGGTGGGCGTGTGCGGTCTAAATCGCGACCCATTCAGCCAGCAGCCGCGCGCCGGACGTATTCGTCATCTCTACGTCAGCGAAAAGTGCCGTGGGCTGGGGATTGGAAAACAACTTTTGACCGTGGTGATGGCGGATGCCAGCATCTGGTTTGATTTTCTTAATACCCATGCGCCGGAAACCGCGTACGGATTTTATCATCGGGCGGGCTTCAGGCTGGTGTCAGACGAGCCCCGGGTGACGCACCGCCTTTTTTGCGCAGTGTAAGCGGCTGGCAGCCTCGACGGGGGAATGTTACAGTTGGATGACATTTCACCAACCGATCCGCCATGTCCATCACCGTTTTCTGCATTTTACTGTTCGCCGCACTGCTACATGCCAGCTGGAACGCCATCGTTAAAGCCGGAACGGACAAGCTCTACTCGGCGATCGGGGTCAGCGGTTCAGCCGCGCTTATTGCGCTGATTTTACTGCCTTTCTCTCCCCAGCCGACGGCTGCAAGCTGGCCTTATTTGTTCGTCTCCTGCGCGTTACAGGTGGTGTATACGGTACTGGTGGCAAAAACCTATCAGGTCTCCGACATGAGCCAGACCTATCCGCTGATGCGCGGTACCGCCCCGCTGCTGGTGGCGCTGATCAGTGTGCTGGCGCTTGGCGACCACCTCTCCTGGCTTGCCTGGTCCGGTATCGGCGTCATTTGCCTGTCAATTCTGGCCATGGCGATGAATGGCCGCATGCAGTCGCGCAAGGGGATCTGGCTGGCGCTGCTGAACGCCTGTTTTATCGCCGGGTATACGCTGGTGGACGGCACCGGCGTGCGGTTATCAGACTCGGCGCTGGGCTACACGCTCTGGACCTTCTTCATGAACGGCTTCTGCCTGCTGAGCTGGGCGATGGTAGCCCGCCGCCGCGAAGCGTCAGCCTATCTGCGCTTGCACTGGAAAAAAGGGCTGCTCGGCGGCGTCGGGACGATGGGATCTTACGGTCTGGCACTCTGGGCGATGACCCAGGCGCCGCTGGCGGTGGTCGCCGCACTACGTGAAACCTCTATTCTCTTCGGCGCATTCATCGCATTTGTGCTTTTAAAAGAGAAGGTTGTGGGCCTGCGCATCGCGGCGGCGCTGGGTATTGCAGCCGGTGCGGTCCTGCTGCGCCTGGCGTAATTCGCTGGCAACATTAGTTGCCGATCTTGTTTACAAATCCTGCCTTCACGCCTTCTGTCATTCATCACAGTAATGCTTAAATTGTCATCTCTCTGTGGTAGATTCCTCGCGCATTTATGGGAATGCGTAGTCACTTATTCTTTATTTATCTCTTTTGGCAAAAGTATTCAGCGACATGAAAAAGCAACGGAACGTGAACTTATTGTTGATGCTGGTGTTACTGGTGGCCGTCGGGCAGATGGCGCAAACCATCTACATTCCGGCGATTGCCGATATGGCAAAAGATCTGAGCGTCCGCGAAGGTGCAGTCCAGAGCGTGATGGCAGCCTATCTGCTGACCTATGGCGTTTCACAGCTGGTTTATGGTCCCCTGTCCGATCGCGTCGGGCGTCGTCCGGTCATTCTGGTGGGCATGAGCATTTTCATGGTGGCGACGGTGATTGCCATTACTACGCACAGCCTGACCATCCTGATTGCCGCCAGCGCCCTCCAGGGCGTGGGCACCGGCGTCGGCGGGGTCATGGCGCGTACCCTGCCGCGTGATATGTACCAGGGCACCCAACTTCGCCACGCCAACAGTCTGTTAAATATGGGCATTCTGGTCAGTCCGCTGCTCGCCCCGCTAATTGGGGGTCTGCTGGACACCGTCTGGTCCTGGCGCGCCTGTTACGCCTTCCTGCTGGTGCTGTGCATTATTGTCACCTTCAGCATGGCGCGCTGGATGCCGGAAACACGTCCGCAGGACGCGCCGCGCACGAAGCTCATCGCCAGCTACAAAACGCTGTTCGGTAATGGGTCGTTTACCTGTTATCTGTTGATGCTAATCGGCGGCCTGGCGGGCATTGCGGTGTTTGAAGCCTGTTCCGGCGTGCTGCTGGGCGCAGGCCTTGGCCTGAGCAGCATGGTGGTGAGCATTTTGTTTATTCTGCCGATCCCGGCGGCGTTCTTCGGCGCATGGTTCGCCGGACGTCCGAACAAACGCTTCTCTACGCTGATGTGGCAGTCGGTGATCAGCTGTCTACTGGCCGGGCTGATGATGTGGATCCCGGGGCTGTTTGACGTGATGTCGGTCTGGACGTTGCTCATCCCGGCGGCGCTGTTCTTCTTCGGCGCGGGCATGCTGTTCCCGCTCGCCACCAGCGGCGCAATGGAGCCGTTCCCGTTCCTCGCGGGCACGGCAGGCGCGCTGGTCGGCGGTTTACAGAATATCGGTTCCGGCGCGCTGGCCTGGCTTTCGGCTATGATGCCGCAGACCGGGCAGGCGAGTTTGGGCCTGCTGATGACCCTGATGGGGCTGCTGATTTTGCTGTGCTGGCTGCCGCTGGCGTCGCGCGTCCCGCATCACGAACAGCCGGTTTAACCGCATGATGGCCCGGCTTCTCGCCGGGCTTTTCACACACGGGCGCAATCATCGCCTGTAATAACGGCTCTGGCGCAGGCCGCCAGGCGCCCTCTTCCCCGTCGTAAAACTGGAAGTCCGCGTTAAGCGCATACGGGATTTTCGCCTTTTGCAGCTCGCAGGCCATAAAGTTGGCGAAGGCCATTTGCGAAGCGGTTGGCGTGAGGTGGTTTGACTCCCCCACGCCCCAGCCCCCGACCCAGCTAACGTGCCCGGTTTTTTGCTGCCAATGCAGCGCGGCATTGATTCGGTTACGGATAGCCGCTTTCTCAGCCGCGGTTCCGGACGTCCACGGGTATTTGCCGTTCGTTTTCAGCGGACCCCAGGGGAAAATATGCCATTCCGCCAGCAGGTAATTCTGGCTGTGTGCGGGCAGCTTCAGGCTGGATAAATCCTCCGGCGCGGCGCGCAGACGAGGGGCGATAAAAATCATGCGGCTGGCATCAATGGCGTGAATGTCTTTGATCGCTTTCTCATACACCCGGTTGAGCGAAGCAACGTTGTGGTTGAGCTTGTCCGCCGGTTCGTAGATCAGGTCAAACCCCAGCAACGGCGAGCGCTGACCAAAATAGTGCGCCACGGCAATCCACCAGTTGATCACCGCTTTTTCGGTATCCGCTTTCGGATCGTTTTTATATTCATCGGCCTGATAGGCGATGATGAGGATGACGCCGTATTGCTCGCAGGCCTCCACCAGCTTACGCAGGTGAATCAGCCGCGCTTCCGTCGGTTCGCCCGCCACCCGAATACGGACATGATGTATGCCTTTCGCCTGGAAATCACGGACCACCAACGGGTCGAATTCGCGTATACCGCGCTCGGTGCGGGCCCAGTCGACATCCATTCCGACGCCCAGCATCTGCGCGTAACGGGCAGCCGTCAGGGGTGGCTCAGCGGCACAGGCCCAGCCGGAAGCGAGCGCTAACACGGTGACAATTAACGGCTTTAACACGACGCCCCTTGCAAATAATCAAATGCTTTACTCTGTATTTAGCATGCTTTTTCACAATTGGTGTAGAGTCAAAACGAACTAAATTCTGAGACAGATTATGAAAACGACTGACCTGACCGGCCTCATTGACCGGTTTCCGCTGCTGGCGGATTTGATTGCCCTGAAAGAGATCACCTGGCTTAATCCGAACACCACGACGCTGGCGGAAGGGTTGCCATATGTCGGGCTGACCAAAGCCGACGTGGACGACGCGCATGCGCGCCTGAAACGCTTCGCGCCGTATCTGGCGAAAGCCTTCCCGGAAACGGCGGCAACGGGCGGGATTATCGAATCCGAACTGGTCGCGATCCCGGCGATGAAAACGCGTCTGGAACAGGAGTTTGGCACAACGATCCCCGGCACGCTGCTGCTGAAAAAAGACAGCCATCTGCCGATTTCCGGCTCCATTAAAGCGCGCGGCGGTATCTATGAGGTGCTGGCCCATGCGGAAAAACTGGCGCTGGCCTCTGGTTTACTCAAGCTGGATGACGATTACAGCATCCTGCTGGAGACACGCTTTAAAGCCTTCTTCAGCCAGTACAGCATCGCGGTGGGTTCAACCGGCAACCTGGGGATGTCCATCGGCATTATGAGCGCGCGCATCGGCTTTAAGGTCACGGTGCATATGTCCGCCGACGCCCGCGAGTGGAAGAAAGCCAAACTGCGCAGCCACGGCGTGATCGTCGTGGAATATGAGCAGGATTATGGCGTGGCGGTGGAGCAAGGGCGCAAAGCGGCGGAAAGCGATCCAAACTGTTTCTTTATTGACGATGAGAACTCACGCACGCTGTTCCTGGGCTACGCGGTTGCAGGTGAGCGCCTGAAAGCGCAGTTTGCCGCGCAGGGGCGCGCGGTGGACGCTGAACATCCGTTGAACGTTTATCTGCCGTGCGGCGTCGGCGGCGGCCCCGGCGGCGTGGCGTTTGGCCTGAAGCTGGCCTTTGGCGATAACGTCCACTGTTTCTTCGCCGAGCCCACGCACTCCCCGTGCATGCTGCTGGGCGTTTACACCGGGCTGCACGATGAAATCGCGGTGCAGGATCTGGGTATTGATAACGTGACGGCGGCGGACGGTCTGGCGGTAGGTCGCGCGTCTGGCTTCGTGGGCCGCGCGATGGAGCGTCTGCTTGACGGGTTCTATACCCTCTCCGATCAAAGCATGTACGACCTGCTCGGCTGGCTGGCGCAGGAAGAAGGCATTCGTCTGGAGCCGTCGGCGCTGGCGGGGATGGCCGGGCCGGTACGCATAATGGCGAATGCTAACACTACACACCTGGTCTGGGCGACCGGCGGCGGCATGGTGCCGGAAGACGAGATGGCGAAATATTTAGCGAAAGGGAAGTAAATATGCCGGGTGGCGGCTGCGCCTTACCCGGCCTACAGGTGCAAAATTTGCTGAATGTGGGTGACCGCAAACAGCAGTGACAGCGACAGCACGGCCAGGGCGATAAGGAACTTATCCCGCACCGCCTTCGGCTGTACAAAGTCGCTCTGCGCCACGTCCATCAGGTTACGGCTGCGGGTGTAGCGCCATAAAATGATGGCTACCAGCGCCAGCACAACAATGGAGATCCAGAATGGCGCCCCCGTGCGGTGCCAGTTGTGCTTAATGGCAAGCGCGATCAACGCACCATACCCAAGCAGCGTGCGCAGCCAGGCCAGCGAGGTTCGCTCCGGCTGAAGCCCGGGGTCCGCTTCCCGCCGCGCTTTGCGGCTATCCGGCATACAGCACCAGTAACATCACTACGCCCGCAACCATCAGCAAAATCGTACTGATGATGATCAAACCGCGCGTGTAGGGGAGATCCTGCTTCAGACGCATCGCCTTTTCATTTCTCAGCCAGCGCAGATAGCCATAAATCGCCAGCACGCCGGCAATCAGGCACAGCAGCAGGGCCAGCACTTCGCGAATCAACGGAGTGGCAAAATCGGGGGCGAGCTGATCAAGGCCGACGCCTGCGGCCAGAAAGCCCAGGGCGGTGCGGATCCACGCTAAGAACGTGCGTTCGTTAGCCAGTGAGAAGCGGTAGTCCGGCGCTTCACCGAGGCGGGAAATGTTCATGAAGGTTCCTTGTCGTGCAGCATGCAGGCTTCAGCATAGCGTAATTCAGCCAGGACAAGGAGACCGGCATCTGGCGATGCCGGTCAGAAAGATTAGTGCAGCTCTGGCCAGTAATCCTTATTAGCTTCAATCAGATCGTCCAGAATCGCCTTCGCCACCGATGCGCTCGGTACGGTTTTCGACAGGGTAATCGCCTGCCAGAGTTTCTGATACGAGCGCTGCTCCCAGGCGTCCACCACCAGTTTTTCCACCGCCACCTGCTGGCTCATGAGCCCTTTCTGGAAGTGAGGAATATCACCCACGGTCAGCGGCTCCGGTCCGTTGTGGCCGACCAGACACGGAATTTCTACCATCGCGTCGGCGTCAAAATTATGGATAGCCCCATTGTTAGGCACAATCAGCAACATGCGTTCCTGGGTGTTAAAGGCAATCGCGGTCGCCAGATCGACGATGTACGATGCATGTTCGTCGATTTCCAGTTCACCGGCAGAAGAATGACCGGCTTCGATAATCGCCCGGCATGAACTGAATACATGCTTCTCACGGTGATCCATCACTTCATTGGCGCGGGTACGCTCCGGGTTGGAATGGGCGACCACATAGTCCGGGAACAGGTAATACTTCAGGTAGGTGTTCGGCATGGTGTCCGGATCCAGCGCCTGTACGTCTTTGGCCTTGGCGAAGGTATCGTTCCAGCTCGCTTCAGTATGCGCATCTTCCGAAGGTGGAACATAACCGTTTTTCGCCACGTATTCGCGCAGTTTCGGCATCAGATCGTTTCCGTTCAGATCTTCAATCGACGTCCACCAGCCGAAGTGGTTCAGACCGTAGTAGCGCACGCGCATCTCTTTGCGGTCTTTCAGGCCGACGATTTGCGCCATACGGCCTTCAATGCCGATCGGCATGTCGCAGATGTTGAGGATTTTCGCGTTCGGACGCAGGCGGCGCGTGGCTTCCGCGACAATCGCCGCCGGGTTGGAGTAGTTCAGCATCCACGCGTTCGGGGAGTACTGTTCCATATAATCTACCAGCTCAAGCACGCCGCCGATGGAGCGCATGCCGTAGGAGATGCCGCCCGGCCCGCACGTTTCCTGGCCCAGCACGCCGTGGCGCAGCGGGATTTTTTCATCTTTTTCACGCATCGGGTATTTGCCCACGCGAATATGCGCCATCACGAAATCCACATCGGTAAAGGCTGCTTTCGGATCGGTGGTGTAACTAAATTCAATCTCAGGCGCCTGCTCCCTGAGGATGATTTTGCACGCCTCCGCGATAACCTCCTGACGTGCTCCGTCATTGTCATAGAACTTCAGCGCACGCAGCGGGAAACGGTCACGGTTGGCTAACAGCATCAGGACGATACCAGGCGTGAATGTACTGCCGCCGCCTGCAATAACAACTGAGAATTTTTTCATGATATAGCCTCTGTCAGAGTGGTTTGTTCGTTTGTTAAAGGGGTTTTCATCAGCGATTCCAGCTGGTCGCGCACCTGAGGAACGTGCAGACCGACAATCACCTGAATGCCGTTGCCGCGTCGCACCACACCGTGTGCGCCCAGGGCTTTGAAGACGTCGTCGCTTTGGGTTTTCGTCATATCCACTAGGGCGATACGCAGGCGGGTGGCGCAGTTATTGATACTTTCGATATTTGCTGCGCCGCCGAGCGCCTGTAAGAACCCAGCGGCCTGTCCGACCTGCTGGCTGGCTGCTGCCGGGGCGGTGGTTTGCCCACGCGCCGCCTTATAGTCGGCCTTGCTGTAGAGCTTGATTTCGCTCTCTTCCCGGCCCGGCGTTTTTAGATTCAGACGTTCGATAAGCGTCCTGAAGACCACGAAATAGAGAGCGGTGAAGCAGAGGCCGATGCCAATCTGGGTGAATACCGTCGAGGCGTGGTTATGGAACATCGGGATCCAGTTTTGCGGCAGGAACTGGTCCAGCAGACCGCCCCCCATGTTCCCCACCACCCCGAAGGTATACATCACCGTCGCCATCGTTGCGGCCAGCACGGCGTGGATAGCAAACAGCAACGGCGAGATAAACAGGAAGGTGAACTCCAGCGGTTCGGTAATACCCACCAGCACGGCGGTAAGCGTGGCCGGAACCAGCAGCCCCGCAACCTTGACGCGGTTTTCCGGCGACGCGGTGTACCAGATCGCCAGCGCAATCCCGACCGAGCCAAACACTTTCGAATTGCCGTGCAGGGCGAAGCCGCCTTCAGGGAACAGTGTTTTTAGCGGCACAGTGCTCTGGCTGAATTCCTGCAGGTGCTGCGCCCAGTAGACCTGAATGCCGCCCTCTACCGCCGCCGGGCCGAAGATAAACGGGCCGTAGACAAAGTGGTGCAATCCGGTTGGGATCAGAATGCGTTCCAGGAAGGTATAGACCCATACGCCGAGCGCACCGGCAGAGCGCAGGAACGCCTGCAGGGACTCAATGCCCATCTGCACTTTCGGCCAGCCCAGCAACGTCAGCCAGGCGCAGGGGATCATCACGAAGAACGCGAGGATAACGACAAACGAGGTGCCCTGGAAAATCCCCAGGAAGACTGGCAACGGCTTGTCGAAAAATCGGTTGTGGATAGCGGTGACGAGCCCGGAAATGATAATCGCCCCGATGATGCTGGTATCAAGCGTTTTGATTCCGGCAATCATCGCCAGCCCGCTGCCAGCAGTGGGTTCAGCAGAGAAGTCGACGCCAAAGAAGTGACCCCAGGTCATCCCCATCGCGTTGATAAAGTAGTTCCAGGTCAGAAAGCTAATCAGCACCGCCAGACAGGCGCGGCCCTGCGCCTGCTTTGCCAGGCCAATCGGTAAGCCGACAGCAAAAATCAGCGGCATATTGCGGAACACCGCCCAGCCGCCCTCTTCGATGATGTGAACAATCTGCGCGAACAGATGATCGGGGGCCGTTAAAGCTTCGCCGACAAACAGCGGGTTGCGAAGCATGATGGCGATCCCGACCACGATCCCGGCAAAGGGAAACAGTAAAACCGGGGTGAACATGGCGCCGCCAAAACGTTGTATTTGACTGAGCATTTTTAAATCCTCATGAAACAACCTGTAGGGGTAGAGGCCTTTATGATTTTTTACTGGCCTGAGGTGAGCATAAGAAGTTACTGATGCGGGAACATGGCGTGCCGCTGCGATTCGTGATCGCATTCATGGTTTTAATTTGACCAATCAGGTCTACTTTTTATAGCAAATATGGACAAGTTAAGACGTAATCCACGCCATAACGGGCGAGCAGAGGTCTACAGGTGATCTACAAATCTATTGCCGACAGATTGCGGCTACGGCTCAATTCGTCGGACTACAACATTGGCAGCCCGTTACCCGGCGAAAAAGCGCTGGCAAAGGAGTTTGGCGTAGCCCGGATGACCATCCGCAAGGCGCTGGATCTGCTGGTAAGCTGGGGGCAGGTTGAACGTCGACACGGCAGCGGGACGTTCGTGGCGCGCAAAGACGTTCATCATGAAACGACTAACCTGACCGGGCTGGTGGAGGTACTGCGCCAGCAGGGGAAAGAAGTGCAGAGCAAGGTGTTGCAGTTTGAAGTGATGCCCGCGCCGCCCGCCATCGCCAGCCAGTTGCGGATTCAGGTTGATGAGCGGATCTATTTTTCAAGGCGGGTGCGTTACGTGGACGGAAAACCGCTGATGCTGGAGGACAGCTTTATGCCGGTGAAGCTGTTCCGCAATCTTTCCCTGGCGCATCTCGAAGGGTCTAAGTTTGATTACATCGAGAAGGAGTGCGGGATCACCATCAGCGGCAACTACGAGAGCCTGACGCCAGTGCTGGCAGATAAACAGCTGGCCGGTTATATGAATCTGCCGGAACAGACGCCGCTGCTGCGCATCACCTCTCTTTCCTACAGCGACAGCGGCGAGTTCCTCAATTATTCCGTGATGTTCCGGAACACCAGCGATTACCAGGTGGACTACCATCTGCGGCGTATCCACCCGGAAGACTTATTAGCCCATCCCCCAGAACAGCACCGCCAGTAGTTGCGGGGTGATAATGCGCAAAAACATCACCAGCGGATAGACCGTGGCGTAGGACAACGCCGCCGCGCCGCTGGTGGCGTGCAGGTTATTGGCGAACGCCAGCGCGGGCGGATCGGTCATGGAACCGGCCAGCATGCCGCACAGCGTGAGATAGTTCATTTTAGCGAACATACGCGCCAGTAATCCGACCGTTATCAGCGGGATGGCGGTAATGAATATGCCGTAGCCTACCCAGCTCATCCCTTCGCCGTTAACCAGGGTATCGACAAAATCGCCGCCGGATTTCAGTCCCACCACCGCCAGAAACAGCACGATGCCCAACTCCCGCAGCGCCAGGTTAGCGCTCGGCGGCATAAACCAGTAGAGCTTACCGATGGAGCCGATACGCCCGAGGATCAGCGCCATAATGAGCGGCCCGCCTGCCAGCCCCAGCTTCAGTGCTACCGGGAAGCCGGGCACGTACAGGGGGATGGAGCCAAGCATGACGCCAAGCCCGACGCCGATAAAGACCGGCAGCATCTGCACCTGCTGGAGTTTTTGCTGGGCGTTGCCCACCATGTTCGCTACGGCATCAATAGATGAAGGACGCCCGACGAGGTTGAGAATATCACCGAATTGCAGGCTGGCATCCTGGCTGGCCACCAGCTCGACACCGGCGCGGTTAAGCCGGGAGATCACCACGTCATAACGCTCTTTAACCTGCAAATCGCGTATTTTCTTGCCCAGGACCTTCTCATTGGTCACTACCACGCGCTCCACGCGCATGTCCGTTCCACGGGTTGAGAGCGAGGTATCCACCTCCTGACCAATCACCAGCCGGGCATTGTTTAAATCCGCCGGTTGCCCTACCAGATGCAGGAGATCGCCGTGCTGAATGAGTGTGTCAGGTGAAGGCACCATCAGCGTGTCGTCACGTTTCAGGCGTGAACAGATAATGGTCGCGCTGTTCAGAATGGGGACATCCTGTATCGCCATATTATTCAGGTTGGGGTTTTCGACGCGAATGTTGATGGTTTTAATAAGCGCATGGCCGTTGGTCAGCGTGCTTTCATGCTCTTTCGCCTCCTGCTCGACGTTAATGCGGAACAGCACGCGCACCAGCCACATGGAGAGCAAAATACCGCAAATGCCAAACGGATAGGCCATGGCGTAGCTCATCCCCATCTGATCGACGACATCAGCAGGGATACCCAGATCGCGCAGAATTTGCTGGCCCGCCCCGAGCGCGGGCGTGTTGGTTACGGCGCCGGAGAAGATGCCCAGCACGACGGGCAGCGGAATAGCGAAGAGTTTGTGCAGAATGGCGGTGACCAGCCCACCCATCACGACGATGCCGAAGGCAAAGAGATTAAGGCGTAAACCGGAGACGCGCAGGGAAGCGAAGAAGCCCGGCCCCACCTGAATACCGATGGTATACACAAAGAGGATCAGGCCGAACTCCTGGATGAAATGCAGCATATCGGCGCTGAGCACCCACCCAAGCTGGTCGGCAAAATGGCCGACAAAAATCCCGCCGAAAAGCACTCCGCCAATCCCAAACCCGACGCCGCGGATTTTGATATTCCCCAGCCATAGCCCCACTACCGCGACAAGGGCCAACACGCTGACGGTTAACGCGATATCACTCATGTTCCACATCCTGTGCATAACCTTAGTTATATCAAGGATTCTCTCAGAGCTGGCGGCGGTTGTATGGGCGATGGCGCACAAAAAAGCCCTGCCGGGGCAGGGCCTTGTGCGGTCTGTGAGCGTTGTCGGGTGGCGGCTGCGCCTAACCCGACCTACAGTTTCGGCGGGTTTGTTAACTGTTTAACGCCGGCCTGTCGCTAATGGCGATGCGCTGCGGCGCGATAGCTTCCGGCACGTTACGGGTGAGGTCAATATTCAGCAGCCCGTTAGTGAACGTCGCGCCAGAAACTTCCATATGGTCTGCCAGGGTAAAGCTCAGGCTAAACGGCTGAGTGACAAGCCCCTGATGCAACCATTTGGTCTCGGTGTCAGGTTTTTCCGGTGACCCTTTAACGGTCAGGCGCGTACCCTCAAGCTGGATGTCGAGATCTTCCTGACGGAACCCGGCCAGCGCAAGCGTGATGCGGTAGTGGTTATCATCGCTTTTTTCGATGTTGTACGGCGGAAACGTCTGCTGTTCGGTTGCGCTTTGCAGCGCGTTAGCCAGTTTGTCAAAACCGATCCACTGACGCAGCAGGGGGGAAAAATCATAGTTACGCATACTAAATCTCCTTCTGAGAAGCGAGTTCGGCACAGTTTATTTTTGTGCGCAGTTGTACCTGCAAACCCTTACGGATTCGCATATGCTCCCTTTACGGCAAGCAATTTCAGGTGGGCCGCAGCCGCGACCCGCTTAATTAATTGATTTCGATACGACGCGGTTTTTTCTCTTCCGGAATCACACGTTCCAGCTCGATAAACAGCAGGCCGTTCACCAGGTTCGCGCCCTTGACGTGGATGTTTTCAGCCAGCTGGAACTTGCGTTCAAAGTTGCGCTCTGCGATGCCCTGGTAGAGGTAGGTTCGTTCTTTCTGCTCGCCCGCATGGGAGCCTTTCACCACCAGCAGATTGTCCTGCGCGGTGATCTCCAGTTCGCTCTCTGCGAAACCGGCGACAGCAATCGCAATGCGATAGTGGTTTTCGTCAACCAATTCAACGTTGTAAGGAGGATAGCCGTTGCTCTGGCTCTGGTTGTTTTCTAAGTGGTTGAACAGACGATCAAAACCAATGGCAGAACGGTATAGCGGAGAGAGATCGAAATTACGCATAGATAAAAACTCCTGGAATCAGCGAGAAAATGTAGCCTTCCACCATGGACAGGCTTCTGCTTCCCCGAACACCCATCAGGCGTGTCCGTTATCGGGTTACATTCTTAAAATGGGTCTGGATACGGCCTTTTCAAGCCTGTTGATGTGAGATTTTTTTGCACTTTGCTGGTTGTCGCATAGACTCAGGGGCACAGCACAAAGGGTTAAATTGCGATGGCGACCACAGTGCGGGAGTTTTGAGCTATCCATTTTGGACGCGCCTCGCTATAACCCTGAGTTGCAGGTCAATGCCGTGCTACTAATGATGACTGAGTGATGATGAGAAATGTTCTGATTAAGCTGGCGACGTTCAGCGGGGTTGTTTTACTTTGCGGGTGTTCGAGCGTGATGTCGCACACCGGCGGTAAAGAAGGAACATATCCGGGGACGCGCGCCAGTGCCGCCATGATCTCTGATGATGAGACAAACTGGGGTACCAAATCTCTGGCGATTCTTGATATGCCGTTTACGGCGGTTGCCGATACGCTTCTGCTGCCGTGGGATATGTTCCGCACCGACAGCTCAGTGCGTTCGCGCGTTGAGAAAAGCGAGCAGGAGACGCTGGCGACTAACTCCGTCATCCCACCCGCAGAGATGACCCCGCGCTAATTCTGTGCGGTTTCCGTTAGCCACAGCTGGCGGAAACCGTCCTTCTCTTCCATCCACGCAATAAAACGTCCGTCCGGGGAAAACACCACAGCGTCAGCAGACGGCGGGTTGCCATGATCGGACGTCAAAAACGTCACCTCTCCGGTCTGCGCATCGCAGCAGGCAATGCGGCCTGCAAGCACAAATCCCAGCCCGTTGCCGGAAGGATGCCAGTTAAAGGCCGACTGAATATCGCTCTCAGCGTGTGTCAACTGACGCGGCTCACCGCCTTCAGGGGAGATAAGCCACAGCTGCACAATGCCGTTATCGTCCCGCATTAAAAACGCAATCTGCGTCCCCTGTGGATTGCTGCGCACCCAGTGGCGCGGCACGTTCACCAGCCCCGGATACGCCTTCTGATGGGTGAAGGTAAGGCGGCGTTGCATGACGCCCGCAGGCGGCGCGGGCATTGTATCCGGCGTCCCCTGCAACGGCGCATCGCCCGCCCGTTTCCAGCCCTGCTCGTCCTTGGGAAGGTCCACAATAAACAGTTCGGGCACTTTCTCGCCTTTCGCAGACACCGTATCGCCGATAAACGCCAGCCTGTCGTTGTCCACCCAGCCCTCTTCATAGGCGCGGTTGATCTCATCGCTGCCCGGTTGCGGGTTCGGCGTTGTCCGGCTTACCAGCACGCTCCAGAAGGTGCCAGCATATTCCCGCGGATGGTTCCCCTGTGGATTTACCGGACCAAAAGGCGCCGCCACCCCGACGTTACGCAAATCCAGCTGCGGATCGCGCGCGTGCAGTACATGGTCGTTGTAGGTAAAGCTGACGAACTGCCCGTTCGGGCTAAAAACGTGAACGTGGCCGCCGCCACGCAGCGCCCCCGCCGTGTAAGGCGCGGTGATATCCATCGCATCAAGATTGCTCACCTGGCCGTTGTGCGCAATCACTCCCTGACGATGGTGAAAATCATACTGCCAGTCTGCATCCGGGTTTTTCGGGCCGTGGATAAAAACATATTTGTCCTGCGCCGGATGAACGGTCACCACGCCGACATGCGCGCCGTCAGTCGCACGGTAGATCACCTCAACCTCGCCCGTAATGACATTGACCCGCTCAATGGTTTTACCGGTAAACGACGCGCCGGACGGGCGGACATCATAGACAAGCCACTGGCTGTCTGGCGTCCAGATGTTGATGTTGGTGAGCTGGTGGTTGCGGGAAGCGAAGGTGATTTGTTTCATGAAAATACCCTGATGCGCGGTTATCGCATCAGGGTAAAACATCCGAAGGGATTAGCCTACTCGTTTCACGTCACCTACCAGCAGGATGTAGGAGAGCGCGCCGATCAGCGCCACGGCAGAGATATACACCAGAGCCGGACCAAAGCCGTAGTCCTGCGCCAGGTAACCGATGACCAGCGGCACGGTGATCCCGCCCAGGCCGCCAACGAAGTTGAATACGCCACCAGTCAGGCCAATCAGCCGCATCGGTGCCAGGGACGACACCAGCGACCAGGTGATGGAGGCAAAACCGTTCCCGAAGAACGCTACCGCCATCAGGGTCATGATCCACACTGGATCGTTGGTGTAGTTCGCTCCCATGATGCAGGTAGAGATCAGCAGTCCGCAGATAATCGGCGTTTTACGCGCAACGCCCAGTGAGAAGCCTTTTTTCACCAGCTTATCCGCCAGCCAGCCCGAGAGCAGGACGCCGAAAAACGCCGCAAGGAAGGGTACGGTGGTCATAAAGCCCGCCTTCAGCGCGGTTATCCCTTTTTCCTGGGTCAGATAGTTCGGGAACCAGGTGAGGAAGAACCACAGCGTGGAGGTCACCGCGAACTGGCCCAGATATACGCCCACCAGCTTACGGTGGAAGACCAGCTTCCAGTCCGCTCTGGTCAGCGGCTGGCGCGCCTCTTTTTTCACTGGCGCATCGCCATCCACCAGACCGCCGCCGTCGCGGATGTAGTCCAGTTCGGCTTTGGTGATGCTTTTGGTCAGACGCGGCGGCTGATAGACCTTAAACCAGATTAACGACCAGATAATGCCGATCCCGCCGGTGACGATGAACACCCAGTGCCAGCTCAGCAGCTCCTGGATCCAGATTAACAGCGGCGTCAGAAACGCCAGACCAACAAACTGCCCGGAGGTGTAAAAACCAACAGCGGAAGCGCGTTCGTGTTCAGGGAACCAGCTGGTCACCATGCGGTTGTTGGTCGGGAACGCGGGCGCTTCAAACACCCCGGTGATGGCGCGCAGGCCTATCAGCGACATCAGCCCGGTGGCGAAGCCCTGGAACAGGGTCGCCACGGACCAGCCCAAAATAGCGATAAAGTAGGTCAGACGTGACCCCACGCGGTCAAGGAACCAGCCGCCGGGGATCTGGCAGAGCGTATACAGCCAGGCAAACGCCGAGAAGACGTAGCCCATTTCCGCTTTGGTGATGCCAAACTCTTCCTGAATATGGGCCGATGCCACGGCGAGGTTGGCGCGGTCGACATAACAGATGACCACGGTAATAAAGATCATGATCAGCGTCAGGTAACGACGATGCCCGGTTTTTGTAGCAGTAACTGGAATATCCATCGCAATCTGTCTCCAGATTTTGGGCATAGCGAAGCCGCTCACCATGCCCTGTAATTTACAGAGGGTTATATTTTTTCTATGTACGTTTTTTTTGCCCGGTGGCGCTTCGCTTACCGGGCCTACGAGAGAGTAGGCCGGATAAGCGTAGCGCCATCCGGCGATTTACCACTCGGCTACGGAACCGTCTTCATGACGCCACAGTGGGTTACGCCAGTCCGGCGCACTTTTACTCAGCTCAATGACTTTGGCTTCGTCGATCTCCACGCCAAGGCCCGGCTTCGTTAACGGTTTAAAGAAACCGCCTTCCATGCTGAAGTCTTCCTTGTTTTTCACAAAGTCGAGCAGCTCCGCGCCCTTGTTATAGTGAATGCCCATGCTTTGTTCCTGGAACACCGCATTACGGGAGACGAAGTCGACGTGCAGGCAGGCCGCCAGCGCAATCGGCCCAAGCGGACAGTGCGGCGCCAGCGCCACATCGTAGGCTTCTGCCATTCCGGCAATTTTGTAGCATTCGGTGATGCCGCCCGCGTGGGAGAGGTCCGGTTGCAGGATCGCAATGCCTCCCGCTTCCAGCACGCGTTTAAACTCGAAGCGCGAGAACATGCGTTCCCCCGCCGCGATGGGAATGTGCGTCTGTTCAGCCAGTTTCGGATAGTATTCCGCCTGCTCGGCCAGCACCGGCTCTTCGATAAACAGCGGGCGATACGGCTCCAGCTCTTTAATCAGCACTTTGGCCATTGGCGCGCTGACGCGGCCGTGGAAATCCAGACCAAACTCAATCTCGTTGCCGAAGGCTTCACGGATTTGCGCCACGGTGTTCACCGCCCGGTCTACCGCGCGCGAGTTGTCGATAACGCCCATCTCTTCGCAGCCGTTGAGTTTGAAGGTGTCAAAACCGATGTTGCGCAGCTGCCGGATACCGTCGATCACTTCCGCAGGGCGGTCACCGCCCACCCAGCTGTAGGCTTTGATTTTGTCTCGCACCTGGCCGCCCATTAATTGCCAGACCGGGGCATTCAGCACTTTGCCTTTGATATCCCACAGCGCCTGATCGATACCGGCGATGGCGCTCATCAGGATCGGACCGCCACGGTAAAATCCCGCCCGGTACATGACCTGCCATAGGTCGTTGATGCGCGCCGGATCCTGGCCAATCAGGTATTCACCCAGCTCGTGAACCGCGGCTTCAACCGTACGCGCACGGCCTTCAATCACCGGCTCGCCCCAGCCAACCACGCCTTCGTCGGTTTCGATTTTCAGGAACATCCAACGCGGGGGTAAACGGTACGTGGTAAGTTTGGTTATTTTCATTGCACTGCCTCTCGATACGCTTTCACAAATGCTGCCGCCTGCTGTGCGGTACGCTCAACGGGCTGTCCGGCACGATAGAGATCGCTGCCCAGCCCCGCGCCCGCACAACCTGCTTTTATCCACTGCACCAGGTTTTCCGGCGTGACGCCGCCCACGGCAAAGACCGGCACGCTGGCGGGTAAGACCGCTTTCAGCGCTTTGATGTAATCCGGACCAAAGGCCGACGACGGGAAAATTTTGAGAGACTGTGCGCCCGCATCGAGGGCGGCAAAGGCTTCTGTGGCCGTGGCGCAACCCGGGCATACGGTCATGCCGTAATCCACCGCCCGGCGGATCACCTCGGGGTTGATATTCGGTGTGACGATAAGCTTGCAGCCCATCTTCGCCAGCTCATCCACCTGCTCCGGCTGTAATACGGTACCAGCGCCAATCAGCGCCTTATCACCGAACGCCTTAACAACTGCCGGAATGCTTTTTTCCCATTCCGGGGAGTTGAGCGGGATTTCCACCGCGTCGAACCCGGCGTCGATCACCGCGCCAACGTGCGCTAAGGCCTCACCGGGCGTGATACCGCGCAAAATCGCGATCAGGGGAAGTTCAGTTTGCCACTGCATGAGCGATGCTCCTTATGCCTGCCTGAAATGCCGTGTCGCCTTCCACCGCAGCAACATCCCGTCCGATAGCGTGGAACGCCTGGCGGTAACGAGACGTCAGCGATGAACCCGCGACGAGCGTGATGGCCTGCTGCCCGGCGAATGCGTCGCTCAGGGTGGCGACTTCGGCGCCAATCAGCAGGCCGGACAGAAATTCGCTGACCTGCTCGCGCGGAAGATTTCCCAGCACGTGCGAGGCGCGAACCTCAAAAAGTTGCGGCAAAACGGCAGGGGATGCGATCCCGCGCTCAAGCCCGGCGGCAAACGCTTCCGGCGAAGGGGTTTGCTCCGGCAAACCGGCCCCCACCAGCGAATGCTTAAGCAGCAAGTGGTGCAGTTCGCCGGTCATCACCGTGCGGAAATCATGAATTTGCTCAGCATCCGCCTGGACCCATTTGCAGTGCGTCCCAGGCATGACGTAGACAGAAGAAGGAGAAAGGGTGCGCGCCCCGAGCAGCTGCGTCTCTTCGCCACGCATCACGTTATGGTTATCGTCGCGAGAGACGCATAAACCGGGAATAATCCAGACATTGTCGCCAACAGACGTTAACTGCTCGCCAACGGCGGTGAAATGCACCGGAACCGACAGGTAAGGCGCAACCTTCCAGCCCACGTTACTGCCGACCATTCCGGCCATCACCACTGGCGTAGTACCGTCGCGCCAGTTTTGTGTCACCTCTGCTAACACCGCTTCGGGGGATTTACCGTTCAGGCGCGTCACACCTGCTTCTGAATGCCTGCTTTCCAGACACTGCTCACCCTGGTAGAGCCAGGCGCGCAGATTGGTCGATCCCCAGTCAATTGCGATGTAGCGTGATGTCATGTGATTTCCTTCAACCTTCGTGTCGAGCTGGCGATCATGGTCAGCGCCGCCTGCTCTGCCGCATCGCCGTCCTGATGCCGTATCGCATCGAACAGCGCTTTATGTTCCTGAAGCGTTTTCGGCATGTTGGCCTCATCGCCCATCCAGGTACGTTCAAATACTGCTCGCTGTAGCGAGCTGATCGCCACGCTAAGCTGCTGTAACACCGGGTTATGCACCGACTGCAGTACCGCCTCGTGGTAGCGAATGTCCGCCTCGTTGAACGCCTCCCGATTCTGGTTATTGGCGATCATGTCGTTTAACGCCGACTCAATCTGTGCCAGGTCACCTGACGTTGCGCGCTCTGCCGCCCAGCGGGCGATGGCCGGTTCCACCAGATTTCGGACTTCGCTCATCGCGCCGATAAGCCGTGGGTCGTAGTCGTTTTCCAGTACCCATTGCAGAACATCGGTATCGAGGTAGTTCCACTGGTTACGCGGCGCAACAAACGCGCCGCGATAGCGCTTCATTTCAATCAGCCGCTTCGCCATCAGCGAGCGGAACACTTCCCGGATGATATTGCGCGAGGTTTCAAACTCCTCGCACAGTTCCGCCTCTGCTGGCAGCGGCGAACCGGGAACGTATTTGCCACCCACAATCTGAGTGCCCAGCGTGATGACAATGCGATCGGTTTTATTGAGTGTCATGGAGAGTCCTTGTGCTCTGTAAGTCCATCACTACTTTACCGCGACCGCTGAATTTCGCCTCACTTTTGCAGTACAAACGTGAGTCCTTTCGCCTTTGCCGTGGTGACAATGTAGTACAATCAATTAATGTTGTACTACAATCCAGATCACAAAAAGAACAATTCGATAAATTCAGCGCAAAAAAAAGCCCCGGTTGATAACCGAGGCTGATGATTACAGACAGCTGTTAGGACAGGACAAATTTCTCAATCGCATAAGCCACGCCGTCTTCCAGGTTAGATTTGGTGACGAAGTTCGCCACTTCTTTCACCGACGGGATGGCGTTATCCATCGCCACGCCCATGCCTGCATATTCGATCATCGCAATATCGTTTTCCTGGTCGCCCAGCGCCATAATCTCCTCAGGCTTGATGCCCAGCGCATCGGCAAGCGATTTGACACCCGTGCCTTTATTGACGCGTTTATCGAGGATTTCGAGGAAGTACGGCGCACTTTTCAGCACGGTGTATTTCTCTTTTACCTCAGCCGGAATGCGTGAGATGGCTTTGTCGAGAACCGCAGGTTCATCAATCATCATCACTTTCAGGAACTGGGTTGCCGGGTCCATGTTTTCCGCTTCGCAGAACACTAGTGGAATGGTTGCAACGTAGGACTCGTGCACCGTGTAGTAGCTGATATCGCGGTTGGCGGTGTAAAGCGTATTGCGATCGAGCGCGTGGAAGTGAGAGCCCACTTCGCGGGAGAGTTTTTCAAGGAACAGGTAGTCATCATAGCTCAGTGCAGTTTGCGCCACCGTGCTGCCATCTGCTGCCTTTTGCACCAGTGCGCCGTTATAGGTGATGCAGTAATCGCCAGGCTGGTTCATGTGCAGCTCTTTCAGGTAGCTGTGCACCCCGGCATACGGGCGTCCGGTGGTGAGCACCACGTTCACGCCTTTTTCGCGTGCGGCGGCGATCGCATTTTTAACGGCAGGAGAGATAGTGTGGTCTGGCAGCAGCAGCGTGCCGTCCATATCGATTGCAATGAGTTTGATAGCCATGAGGTCCCCGGGATAAATGAGTGCTATTTCATGCTAACGCGATTAAGCACACAAAAATAGAGCTACCTTGCGTAACAAAAAGCCCCTTTTATATTTATCCCGGGAACAAGAACTCACTCGCGGGTGAGAACGATTTTGCCAAACGCACCGCGATCCAGATGCTCAAGCGCCTGTTCCAGTTCGTCAAAACGATAGCGATGTTCAATCACCGGTTTTAACTCCGTGACATCAACAGCACGGACGAAATCTTCCAGCGCCCGGCGGTGTCCAACCCCAATCCCCTGAATGACGGGGGATTTCAGCAGCAGCTCGCCAGCAGGCAGGGAAATGTCCGTTCCGGCCAGCACGCCAATAACGGAGATACGCCCGTGAACGGCTACCGCGCGAAGGGAATGTCTCAGGTTCTCCCCACCCACGGTTTCGATAATGTGGTCGATGCCGCGATCCTGCGTCAGTGCCAGCGTATTTTCAGCCCAGTCGCCTTTCAGTCGGTTGATGCCCTGGCTGGCTCCCAGCTTTTTGGCTAGTGCCAGTTTTTCATCACTCCCCGACGTAACAATAACTTCTGCGCCGTGCGCTTTTGCTATCTGCAAAGCGAATAGCGCCACACCGCCCGTGCCTTGTACCAGCACCGATTGCCCGGCGCGTAAATGACCGCGCTCCACCAGCGCGAACCATGCGGTAAGCCCCGCGCAAGGAAGCGTGCTGGCCTCAGCGTCATTCAGGCTTTCCGGGGACGCCACCAGCGCGTTTTCACTCACAATCACATATTCGGCCAGCATGCCCTGGAAGTATCCACCGGACGTTTTATAGGGCAAATCGCGCGCGTCTGCCTGCGGCTTGCCGTCGATCCATTCCGGGAAGAAGGTTGAGATGACGCGTGCGCCGGGTTTGAAACGCGTAACGCCGTCGCCAATGCTGTCCACCACGCCTGCCATGTCAGATGCTGGGGTAAACGGGAAGGAAAGCGGAATCGGCATCGTGCCTTCAATCACCATTTTATCCCGGTAGTTGAGCGCAACGGCATTAACCCTTACGCGAACCTCCCCCGGGCCTGGCTGTGGCACAGGCACCTGAACAAGCTGAAGGCTCTCGCGCCCAAGGGCGTTCATTGACCAGCGCTGCATTGTTTCTGTCATTTTTCTCTCCTGCCATCAAATAAGCTTTAGGACTGACAGTCTACCGTTGACGTTTGGTCGCCAGTGGCGATAAGTTTTCCCATAATTGATGACGCAGTGGATACAATTCATGACCGATACGCTGAAGGATATACCTGTATTTGTGGTCGCCGTTGAGGCGGGAAGTTTTGCGCAGGCCGCCGTCCGTCTGCATTTGTCGCGCTCGGCGGTAGGAAAAAGCATTGCTCGTCTTGAAGAGCGGCTGGGGGTTCGTCTTTTCCAGCGTACCACCCGCAGCCAGAGGCTGACCGACAACGGCGCGCTTTTTTATGAACGCTGCCTGCGCGCGCTGGAGGAGATTCGGGGCGCGGAGTCGCTGCTTGAAACAGGGAAGCAGCAGGTCAGCGGCCGCCTGCGCGTCGCCATGCCGGTTCTGTTTGGTCGCCAGTGCGTCGCGCCACTGCTGATAGAACTGACGCAGGAACATCCTGGGCTTGAGCTTGAAATGTCATTCAGCGACCGCGTGGTGGATCTGGTAGAGGAAGGCTTTGATATGGCGGTACGTAACGGCACGCTGCAGGACAGCAGCCTGCTGGTCGCCAGAAGGCTGGGCGAGCATCGCATGGTGCTGTGTGCCGCCCCGGATTACC
This sequence comes from Enterobacter cloacae complex sp. ECL411, assembly GCF_021869665.1. Taxonomy (NCBI): domain Bacteria; kingdom Pseudomonadati; phylum Pseudomonadota; class Gammaproteobacteria; order Enterobacterales; family Enterobacteriaceae; genus Enterobacter; species Enterobacter cloacae complex sp. ECL411. The sequence goes on along the minus strand of NZ_CP091486.1, from coordinate 7,888 downwards.
TGATGAAGAACGGCCAGCCAGAAAACGTTGCTGATTTACCCCACCACACTGCCATTAACTATCTGCGATCAGGCAGAGTGCTGCCCTGGCAGCTAATGGATAGCGAAGGGAGATCGCACACCTTTACTCCCCGCTCATCGCTCAATATGGATGATTTACAGGCAATCTGCGACGCTGCGCTGGCCGGATACGGCCTTGCGTGGTTGCCCTGCTGGATGGCCCGCAGAGAAATACATCAGGGAAAACTCATCCCGCTTTTAAAGCAGGCACCGGACGTGCGCTTCGACGTTCATGCAGTCTGGCAGCAGACGCCGCATCTGCCGCTGAGGGTAAGAATAGCGATAGATACGCTGGCGAGCCGTTTACCGTCCGTGATGTCGCTGGATATGCCTGCGCCCATAAAAAAGCCGCGCTAAAAGCGCAGATTAACGATCTGATTCATACAGGCAAACCTGCTTACCAGGCGAAACTCTGCTTATAACAGTGAAGTACACATCCTGACTACGTTCTGACGTCCACAGCTCCCCGGCCGGGGCTTTTCTCGCAAAGGAATAGCCACGCAAAACAAGATATTGTTTAAGTGCAGCGGTATCAGATACCCCGCTAAAGCACACCCCAGCGGTGTCCGGCTGTCCATTTGCAGCAGAGTGACTGAAGGTATAATCCGTTGAAAGGCGTGGTGCCTGCTTAATCGATTCTGGGGTGTAAAGATGATAGCGAACCCTATCTGATTCACGGTATGTCATCTCAGGCTCATACGGCAAAAGGAGGTATATGACCGTGACAATCACAATGGCCAGCCCTGAGAATATGGCTAACTTTTTCATGCTCAACGTCGTCCTGAGTGGGTAAAGAAGGAATGATATGTGCCGTTATCGTTAAGAATACGAACAATGTCTGAACTGAAGTTATCAAACGGCGTTACCCACCTCATAAAGCGGGGAAGCGGGCCTTTATAGGGTTCATGCCGGATATTAAGGTCATCAGGGTCGGGAAAAATCAATGGAAGAAAACCCCGGTTCTTGAAATTACCGATCGGTCCGTAATGATCCCAGCGGCGTAGTGCGCTTTCACGACTGACAGGCCGCAACTGAGCCCGGTAATCCGAAGGAATCAGCGCCCTGTAAAAACCGAGCAGATCCGACACCAGGTCTTCTCCGCTGAACCCGCTATCGGTGTACCAACTGAAAAAAGCGCGGGACTGGTAATTTTCAAAATTTCTCGCGGTATCCATCATCATAGCCAGGGCAATGCTGTTAATTTCTGACATCGAGCGCCCACGTTTTATTTCCCAGCGAACAAACTTACCCGTTCCGGCCAGTCCTTTCCCGATATTCATTCTCTGATTGTATGCAATCGTGTAATAAGGTCTGCCACTGGCTTCGCCGCTGCTGAAATCAGCCAGAAGCAGGGAAATATCTTCGCCCCTGGCATGCCCCAGGTCGATCCAACCGAGGACCTCACTGTAGACGAGGCCGCTGCGGGTCGTTACCTGCCATTCATCGGCCCCGATAATATCGCTCCTGCTGCTCATACGGTTTAATCCTTTTTCCGTACCGATTTCAACTTTAACAGACCACCATACTCTTTATCGGGGTATATACTCCTGGGCGAGGATCACATCAATGAGATCGACTTCGTTTTATTGATATTCAAATATAAGTAAAAAAAAGAGAGTGACATCATGTCACTCTCTTTTTTGTTATTAGCCGACTGCATTCTTTATGAGACATCATTTGGAATGAGCCCCACAAAAACAACCGTTAAATATCGATATTCGCCGCTTTCAGGGCGTTCTCTTCGATGAAGGCGCGACGTGGTTCAACCGCGTCACCCATCAGGGTAGTGAACAGCTGATCCGCTGCGATTGCGTCTTTAACGGTGACGCGCAGCATGCGACGGCTTTCCGGATCCATGGTGGTTTCCCACAGCTGGTCCGGGTTCATTTCGCCCAGGCCTTTATAACGCTGAATAGAGAGGCCACGACGGGACTCTTTCACCAGCCACTCCAGCGCCTGTTCGAAGCTGGCTACCGGCTGACGACGCTCGCCACGTTCGATAAACGCGTCGTCTTCGATCAGACCACGCAGCTTCTCGCCGAGGGTGCAGATACGGCGGTATTCCGGACCGGTAACAAACTCGTGCTCCAGCGGGTAGTCGGTATCGACGCCGTGGGTACGCACGCGAACAATCGGCTCGAACTGCTGCTCAGCGTTCTGCTGAACGTCAAACTTCCACTGGCTGCCGTGCTGCTCTTTCTCGTTCAGCTCGCTCACCAGGGTGTTCACCCAGCGGGTGACGGTCTGCTCGTCGCTCAGATCGGCTTCGGTCAGGGTCGGCTGATAAATCAGCTCTTTCAGCAGCGCTTTCGGATAGCGACGCTCCATACGGCCAATCATTTTCTGCGTGGCGTTGAACTCGGAGACCAGACGCTCCAGCGGTTCACCGGCCAGCGCTGGCGCGCTGGAGTTTGCGTGCAGGGTCGCACCATCAAGGGCGATCGCGATTTGGTACTGATCCATCGCCTCGTCATCTTTAATGTACTGTTCCTGCTTGCCTTTCTTCACTTTATACAGCGGCGGCTGGGCAATGTAGACGTGGCCGCGCTCAACGATTTCCGGCATCTGACGATAGAAGAAGGTCAACAGCAGCGTACGAATGTGCGAGCCGTCGACGTCCGCATCGGTCATGATGATGATGCTGTGATAGCGCAGTTTGTCCGGGTTGTACTCGTCGCGACCGATGCCGCAGCCGAGCGCGGTGATGAGCGTCGCCACTTCCTGAGAAGAGAGCATCTTGTCGAAGCGCGCTTTCTCAACGTTGAGGATTTTACCCTTCAGCGGCAGAATCGCCTGGTTCTTGCGGTTACGGCCCTGCTTCGCAGAACCGCCCGCGGAGTCCCCTTCCACGAGGTACAGTTCGGACAGCGCCGGATCGCGTTCCTGGCAGTCAGCCAGTTTGCCCGGCAGGCCTGCCAGGTCCAGCGCGCCTTTACGGCGGGTCATTTCACGGGCTTTACGCGCCGCTTCACGGGCACGCGCCGCATCGATAATTTTACCCACCACGATTTTCGCGTCGGACGGGTTTTCCAGCAGGTATTCGCTCAGCAGTTCGTTCATCTGCTGTTCAACCGCCGATTTCACCTCAGAAGAGACCAGCTTGTCTTTGGTCTGTGAGGAGAATTTCGGATCCGGCACCTTCACGGAGACCACGGCAATCAGGCCTTCACGGGCATCGTCACCGGTGGCGCTGACTTTCGCTTTTTTGCTGTAGCCTTCTTTGTCCATGTAGGCGTTCAGGGTACGGGTCATCGCCGCGCGGAAGCCCGCAAGGTGAGTACCGCCATCGCGCTGTGGAATGTTGTTGGTAAAGCAGTAGATGTTTTCCTGGAAACCATCGTTCCACTGCAGTGCCACTTCCACGCCGATACCGTCTTTTTCAGTAGAGAAGTAGAAGATATTCGGGTGAATTGGCGTTTTGTTCTTGTTCAGATACTCAACGAACGCCTTGATACCGCCTTCGTAGTGGAAGTGGTCTTCTTTGTTGTCGCGTTTGTCGCGCAGTCGAATCGACACGCCGGAGTTCAGGAACGACAGTTCACGCAGGCGTTTCGCCAGGATCTCGTACTCGAATTCGGTGACGTTGGTGAAGGTTTCAAGGCTCGGCCAGAAACGCACCATGGTACCGGTTTTGTCGGTATCACCGGTAACGGCCAGCGGTGCCTGCGGCACACCATGGGTGTAAATCTGGCGGTGAATTTTGCCTTCGCGCTGGATAACCAGCTCCAGCTTCTGCGACAGGGCGTTTACTACGGATACGCCTACGCCGTGCAGACCGCCGGAAACTTTATAGGAGTTATCATCGAACTTACCGCCTGCGTGCAGAACGGTCATGATAACTTCCGCAGCAGATACGCCCTCTTCCGGGTGAATACCGGTTGGGATGCCACGACCATCATCGGTAACGGACACGGAGTTGTCCGCATGGATCGTGACCACGATGTCTTTACAGTGACCCGCGAGCGCTTCGTCGATAGCGTTATCTACCACCTCGAATACCATGTGGTGCAGACCGGTGCCGTCATCCGTGTCGCCGATATACATACCCGGGCGCTTACGCACCGCATCCAGTCCTTTCAGGACTTTGATACTGGAGGAGTCATAAGAATTCGACATCAACGTTTCTCGCTCATTTCAACTTGGGTTAATCCGTTATTTTACCCTTTTCCACGGTAAACATCTTCGAATTTTCGTCCGACATGTCCATAACGTGTTCAGCGCTAATGGCGCTGACGAAAACCTGCGACTGCGTGGCTTTTAAGCGGCTGGCAAGTAGCCCGCGCCGCGCGTCGTCAAGTTCCGAGGCAAAATCATCTATCAGGTACAGGCAGCGTCGCCCACTTTCGCGGGTGAGGAACTCCCCCTGCGCCAGGCGCAGCGCGCACATCAGGAGCTTCAGCTGCCCGCGCGACAGCGTGTCTTCCACCGGCGCACCGTCGGCACGAATGCGGAAATCCGCCTTGTGCGGGCCGTGCGCGGTGTAGGTCAACATGCGATCGCGCTCGAAGCTTCTCTCTAACACCTCGGCATAATCCGTCTCTTTTTCCCAGCCACGCTGGAAAGAGAAGGTGAGAGAGAACTCGGGTAAAAACTGTTTGCAGGTGTCGGCCATGTCTTCGGCGATACCTGCGCTGTATTCGGCACGCCAGCGGCTGATTTGTTCCGCAAGAGGAATTAATTCCATGTCCCACGGACGCAGCTGGGCGTAGCGCGTGACCTGGCGCAATGCGGCGTTACGCTGTTTAAGCAGACGCTTCAGATTGCTCCAGGCGTTAAAGAAACCGGCTTCATTGTGAAAGCATCCCCAGTCGAGGAACGCTCTTCTGTATTTGGGGCCGCCGTTGAGTAAAGTAAACCCCTCCGGCGTAATCAGCTGCATCGGCATCAGCAGTGCCAGCTCCGCCACCTTGTGGCCGTCGGTGCCGTCGATGCGCACCTTGCTGTCGCCCTGCTTGTCTTTGGTCAGGCCGATGGCGGTTTCCCGCTCGGCACCCTGCAAGCGCCCATGCAGCACAAACGCATCCTGCTCGTGGCGAATCACGCGACCAATCTGCAAACTGCGAAACGCCCGGCCATGACCGAGCGTATAGATGGCTTCCAGCACGCTGGTTTTGCCGCTGCCGTTCGCGCCAACCAGGAAATTAAAGCCAGGGGATAAAGCGAGATCCGCGCTCTCGATGTTGCGAAAGTCGCGGATCAACAGACGGGTGAGCGACATTACAGTCTCATTGGCATGACAACATAAGCAGCCGACTGTGATGCGGCATCTTCAATCTGTACGCTCGAAACGGAGTCAGTCAGCAGGATGCGAACGTTCTCGCATTTCAGTGCATTCAGCACATCCAGCACATAGCTGACGTTGAAGCCGATTTCCATCTCAGCCCCGGCGTAGGTGACGTCCAGAATCTCTTCTGCCTCTTCCTGCTCCGGGTTGTTGGCGGTGATTTTGATCTGGTTTTCACTCACGTACAGACGTACGCCGCGGAATTTCTCGTTGGAGAGAATAGCGGCGCGCGCGAACGCCTGCTTGAGGATGTCGCAACCTGCCTCCAGCGTTTTGTCCGGGTTCTTCGGCAATACGCGGCGATAATCCGGGAAACGTCCGTCTACCAGCTTCGATGTGAAGACAAAATCGCCCACGTGGGCACGAATATTGTTGCTACCAATCTGCACGCGCAGCGGGGTGTCGCCGCCGTCGAGCATACGCATCAGTTCAATTACGCCTTTACGCGGTACGATCACCGAATGGTTTGGCAGTGAATCGCCAATCGGCATAGAACAGACCGCCAGACGGTGACCGTCTGTAGCCACGGTACGCAGCTCTTCACCTTCGGTTTCGAACAGCATGCCGTTTAAGTAGTAACGAACGTCCTGATGCGCCATAGAGAACTGCGTGGCTTCAATCAGACGCTTCATCGTCGCCTGCGGCAGGGTAAATTCAACTTCGCTCTGCCAGTCATCCAGGTTCGGGAAGTCCGCAGCGGGCAGCGTGGAGAGGGAGAAACGGCTGCGGCCAGAGCGCACCAGCATGCGGTCGCCCTCCAGCTGCACGGCGATTTCAGCGCCTTCCGGCAGCCCACGGCAAATATCAAAGAATTTACGTGCCGGAACCGTGGTCGCGCCCGCGTCGTGCGGCTGAGTCAGCGTAACGCGCGCGATCATTTCCATTTCCAGATCTGTGCCGGTCAGCGACAGCGTACCGTCAGCGACCTGAAGCAGCAGGTTTCCAAGAATAGGCAGCGTAGGGCGGCCGCCTAATGGGCCACTCACCTGTTGCAGCGGTTTTAATAAATGTTCACGTTCAACGGTAAATTTCATAGCGTCACGATGATAATGTTCTGATTAAATTGGAAAAATCTTCTTTTATGTCGTGGCTTTCTTCGCGTAACTGCTCAATCTTGCGACAGGCGTGCAGCACGGTCGTATGGTCACGGCCACCAAACGCATCACCGATTTCCGGCAGGCTGTGGTTGGTGAGCTCTTTTGCCAGCGCCATCGCCATCTGACGCGGACGCGCCACCGAGCGGGAACGACGTTTAGACAGTAAATCTGCCACTTTGATCTTGTAGTACTCAGCCACCGTCTTCTGAATATTGTCGATGGTGACCAGTTTTTCCTGCAATGCCAACAAATCGCGCAGCGCTTCACGCACAAAATCGATGGTGATCGCACGACCGGTAAAATTGGCGTTGGCGATAACGCGGTTCAGTGCCCCTTCCAGCTCACGAACGTTGGAACGCAGGCGCTTGGCAATAAAGAACGCCACTTCACCCGGCAGGCGAATGTCGTTCTCGTCGGCTTTTTTCATCAGGATCGCGACGCGGGTTTCCAGCTCCGGCGGCTCGATCGCCACGGTCAGGCCCCAGCCGAAGCGGGATTTGAGACGATCTTCAACGCCGTTGATCTCTTTTGGATAACGATCCGAGGTCAAAATGATCTGCTGATTGCCTTCCAGCAGGGCGTTAAAGGTGTGGAAAAACTCTTCCTGCGATCGTTCTTTATTGGCAAAGAACTGGATGTCATCGATCAGCAGCGCATCAACGGAACGGTAGTAGCGTTTAAACTCTTCGATCGCATTGTTTTGCAGGGCTTTTACCATGTCCTGAACGAAGCGTTCGGAGTGCATATACACTACTTTGGCATTGGGCTTACGCGCCATAATGCCGTTGCCCACCGCATGCAGCAGGTGCGTTTTACCGAGACCCGTGCCGCCATAAAGGAACAGCGGGTTGTAAGCACCACCGGGATTATCGGCAACCTGGCGGGCCGCCGCGCGCGCCAACTGGTTCGACTTACCTTCAACGAAGTTATCGAACGTGTGTTTCACGTTAACATTAGAGCGGTAGGTAGGCTCAGCGGGGGCCGGAACGTTATCCCAGCCCTGACGAGCCGGTGCAACGCGAGGCGCTGGAGCGGGCGCCGCCTGTGCAGGGGCTGCCACATTGACAACTTCACGAACGGTTTGGGTGACCGGCTTTGTGCCCACTTCAAAACGCAGCTGTGGGGCATCTGACCCGCAGAAATCGTTCAGCAGTCCATTGATGTTATTAAGGTATTTATCCCTTACCCAATCGAGCACGAAACGGTTTGGCGCGTACAAAGCCAGCGTGTTATCGCTCAGTTCCGCCTGCAATGGGCGGATCCACATACTGAATTCTGTGGCTGGTAACTCATCCTGCAATCGGGCAAGACACTGCTGCCAAAGCGAAAGTGACACGGCGGACTCCACTCGAACAATAAAAGAAAACTATTGAATATTCATGATTGTTGGCGCACATCGACATGACCCCATCAGGGTGATGTGCGAACCGCTATCTGCGGTTATACAC